>JACKEL010000009.1 GCA_020632975.1 Myxococcales bacterium | reverse complement strand
GACACGAGAAAGGAGACTGCGATTGCACGTGGGCTTTCGGGCGGGATAGACAGAGATTTGCATGGGAGTTCCTTTTATACAGGGCGGGGAGCGGGGCGCGATGGGGATTATTGAAGTTCAGCAGCGATAAGACCTTCGATGCGGTCGGGGATCGAGCCAGAGAGTTTGTAGATGATCTTCATGTCCGAAGTGCGGACAAGCATACTGAGGGGAACAGCGTTGCGGTCGAAGAACTTGTTCATAAACGCGCTGCCTTCGTCGATGAGAAGGGGGAACGTGTATTTGTACTGTGCGCCGTGTGCGGTGCAGTACTCAGGGGTGATCTTGCCACCACCAGCGTTTCCATCTTCGGTCATGATGTTCCAGACCATGAGGCCGCGATCTTTGTATTTTTGGAAGAGGGGTTCGAGGGTTTGTGCTTGCGAACGGCAGCTTGGACACCAACCTGTGTGGACGCTCAAGTAAAGGACTTTGATGTTGTTTTTGTTGAAGTATTCCTTCATGCCAACGCGTTTGCTGGGATCTGCACAAGTGGAGAGGTCGATGTTGATGCTGACTTCGCCAACATCCGCACCATAGGGGCCTGTGGGGTATTCCGCGGGCTTCGAGGTCTCGGGCTGGGTGCTTTCGGGTTGGCTGCTCTCGGGCTGGGCGCTTCCATCTGGGGTACTACCACCATCAGGTGTGGTGGTCGTTTCTGTACTACCTACGGGCACTTTGTCCGCGGGCGTACAAAAGCCTTGGTAGCATTTTTCGCCAGAGATACAGTTGTAATCTTGGCTGCAAGGCAAGTTGTTGTTTGTGGGGTTACAAGCGACTGCACCCCAAAGAAGGGCCACGGAGAGGACGGAAAGGATACGTTTCATGGGTCGGGCTCGTTTCTCGTAAGGGTTTCTTTTTGGTTTGGGGCGCTCTTGCTTGAGATGTGGTGCCCCGTTGTTATGATGGTCGTAATAGTTGTTTGTTGCGTTACGTTTAGAGGCTCAATGTAGAAAGAAAAAGAAGTCGTTGTCAAGCGGTGCGTTGTTGTCTCTGTTGTTTAAAAGATGTTCTTGAAAAGAGGTGTGGGGCTTGTTGACCTTGGGGGAGTGAAAGCATACAACAACGCAACATGGCTACGAAAAGACAAGGATAGGAAGCACAAGGTTCCTTTTGGGAGGTTTTTGGATGATGTACGGCAGGCAAGTATTGGGTATTTTCTGGAGCGTCATCTTGTTCAGTGTGTTGCTCCAAGCATGTGGTGAGCCAAGTGTTTGCCAAAACGATCAACAGTGTACAGGGGAACGGATCTGCTTGTACGGGAAGTGTGTGGACGCTTCGGAAAAGCCAAAAGAAGCATCGACCGCAGAACCCAAGCCAGAAGCCACTGTTGAAGTGACGCCTGAGTCAACTCCCGAAGCTGGACCCGAAGAAGCTCTCAAGGAAACAAGTCCCGAGATCGTGGCGGAGGCAGAGCCTCCAGGACTTCGCAAAGAAGGACAGACTTGCGACCCTCGTCGTTTGGCTTGGTGGTACGACCGTTGCGCACCTGGATTGGACTGCGCAGAGACTCGCCAAACGACCCCTGAGGATGGGGCACCACAGCCTCTCGGGGTTTGTTTGAAGGGTTGCACCCAAGATAATCCCACTTGTCCCGCAGGTACGCGTTGTGCGCAAACCTACGACACCAAAACCCGCCAAGGAACAGGGATCTATGTTTGCGCCAAGGAAGTTGGTGATGGTGGGGCTTGTGCCAACACCCAAACGTGTAGCGATGGTCTGACATGTATGCGCTATGGTTCGACAGGTATCTACTGGCGTTGTCAGAAAGCTTGCGATGCTGATCCCAGTGTTTGCGGGACGGGGAAAAATTGCGAAGCATTATCTTCTGAAGATCCCACCAAAGCTTGTAAAACCGCACGCAAGATCGGTGAGTTATGTGTCTCGGAGGACTCTTGCGAGTCGGGTGCTGGTTGCGTTCCCAGTCAGTTGGTCGGTGCCCCTGGACGTTGTCTGAAAAAGTGTGGGACGCAGTCTGATTGTGCTGCTGATGAAGTTTGTCGTGGCTTTAATGGTGGTGGTGTGATCGGTGTTTTTTGCTTCAAAGCCTCAGCACGTGGTGAAGCATGTTTGGCTGGCAAACAATGCAAGGAAAACAGCGATGTGTGCGCGCCAGATAATCCAAACTACCCTTTGGCCGCGCTTTGTTTGAAACGTTGCACAACAGACAACGATTGTGTCGCAGGACAACGCTGTGATGTGGTCTCTGGTTCTGTAAGAGCTTGTAAAACTGCTGTTCTTGGCGGAAGTGTCCTTGATGGGATGTCTGCTTGTGCGACGGGCAGTCGCCCTTTGCAGATCTCTTCAGGGTCTCCCGCGTTGTGTCTGCCTGATTGTTCTTTTGGAACATCCACTGCTTCGCGGCTTTGTGGGGTCTTGAGCGCAGGGACTTTGTATGACTTGGTTTGGCTAGATGCGCAAAAGGTCCTTGTGACGGGACCTTTGGGGGAAATCCTTGTTTCTGGGGATGCAGGAGCCAATTGGGTTCGCTTGGCTTCTCCGCGCTCTACAACATATCGAGGGATCGCCGCAGCGAAAGCAGGCAAATTGGTTTTGGCTGTGGGTGATGGTGGTGTCTTGGTGCGGTCTGAAGATAGTGGGGCCACTTGGACACAAGTGTTTTCAAGCGAATTGGGCGATATCAATTTGCAGAGTGTCGCGATCTCTGAAGATGGTACGCAAGCTGTGATCCTTGGCGCTGGTCAAAAAGCTTTTCGTTCTGCGGATGAAGGCAAGACTTGGCAAGCGATCTCCTTCTCTGGCCTCGCGACAGGCGCGGAACTAAGTGTTGTTGCTGTGGGCGCTGACAAAGGCACGACCCCCAGTCCCAAATGGATGATCGTTGGAACGGCTGCGACGATCTTGCAATCTACGGATGCTGGCCAGACTTGGACGCCTGTGACCGTGGCTGGTGTGACCGAAGATCTGGCGGATGTGGCTTTGGCGCGTGATGCCGCAGCCACTGGTATTACGGGCGTGATTGCTGGAAAGAGCGCGTTGTTGCTCTCAACCACAGACGGACAAACTTGGAAGAAAGAAACCGTGACCGAAACAACGGACTTTTTGGCTGTCGCTGTCGAAGCAGGGAAAGCCTACGCTGCAGGAACTTCAGGGATCGTTATGCGAGAAGACGCTGGGGTTTGGAGCAAGGTTGGCTTCCCCGAAAACCGCTCTTTGTATGGCTTGGCAGCCAATGGAGCAAATGTGCTTGCGACGGGTGAAGGCGGTTCTGTGTTTGTCAGCCGTGATGATGGAAAAACTTGGACTGCTTTCACCACACAAAACTCTCGTTGTGTCGGGCTAACCAGCCAAGGTAACCCAGCGGGTGGGGTGTGCCTCTTTCTTTGTGACCCCACGCAACGCGGAAAAGATTGTCCTCCTGAGTTGTCGAACTGTACGGCAGTCACGATTGGGACGAGTTCTGTCAACATCTGTCAGCCGAATGCTTCTTTGAATATCCCTGGATCTGCGAAAGAAGGCGACGCTTGCGATTCAATCGCACGTGCAAACGACAACAAACGTTGTGCGGATGGGTTGCGTTGTCTCAATGCCCAAGATGGCAGCGGATCGCGTTGTGTGCGTCCTTGTGATCTTTCGAATCCTTCTTGCGAAGGCGGCAAGACCTGTCTGCAAATTGGAAGCTCTTCCTTCTGTGGGACTGCGGCAAACAAAGACGCGGGCTGCAACGCAGCAGACGCTTTGTTCTGCTCGCAAGGACTTTCCTGCCAACGAAACACCGATGCGAAGTTCATCTGCCAAGAAGATCCGATCAAACAAGTCAACTCCTACGAGGCTTGCGATTCCAGCGTCAACCGATGCCCGATCAACCATATCTGTCTTGGTGCATCTGCAACGCCTTACCGCGCGTTCTGTTCGCCTGGATGCACGCCTGGCGCCACGCCTTCGGGATGTCCTGATGGTTGGGAGTGTTTCTCGCTGACGAGCGGAGAAGGTGCTTGCCTCGAGCGTTGTCCCAGCGCGGATTATACCTGTACAGCGAAGTTCTTGACCTGTCAGACGATCTCTTCGCGTGGTGGGCAACACTGCTACTAAGCCCAAGCGAACGGGCTTTCGAGACAGAGCTTTCTTTCTTGGGGGTGGGGTTCTTTCGGGGATGGGTTCTTGATGCTTTGATACAAAAAAATCGATGGGACGGGGATTAGAGGGAGGAGGAGTCGCGCCCTGTGCCGCGGAGCGTTTCGATGTTATCGACGTGTGCGGTGGGTCCTCGGGTGCTGAGTTCGTAGGCGTCGAGTTCAAAGATCGCTTTGCGGATGGGCAGGATAAAGCGGCGGTCGATCTTGATCTCCAGCAAAAAGTCCAATCGATCGAGCAAGCGCGTTCGTAGAAGTTCGCAGTACACTTCTTCGTCTTCGACATGGAGGGGATGGAAGTCTTGGTCGAAGCTGGGGAAGACCTCTTGAAAGCTACCAGGGGCGGGGATCTGTGTGCCCGGAAAATAGGGCCAATCGAGCCATTGGATCTTGTCATGAGCAAGCAAAGGGTAGATCGAAAGAGAGATCTCTTTGGTGACTTTGCGCATCTGCCCAGCGTTGTGTTTTTCGGCATTGATGAAGAAGCTGCCTGTGTTCATCACGATGCCTTGGCAACCAAGATGCTGTACAAGTTTTTCAAGGGACTCTGCTTCTTGCTGCATTCCCCAAGTATTAAAGGGGTTTGCACCTGGGATCATACGCAACTTGCCCATCTGTTCGATCGGGATATTTTCGGCGGAAGTGGAGCGGCTGGCGAGGCACATGTACATCGAGACCATCAGCTGGGGATTGGTGATGCGCATGACGGGTGGCAGGGTCTCGTCTTTCATCAAGAGACAGAGGTAGTCAGGGTGGGGTGTGTCGAGGTTGTCGTCTGCGCCAGGTAAGCGGTGGCGTGCCGTTTGTACACGTCCGTTTCCATTGAGGATATCTTGGTGGATGATATGTGCTTTGCCACGGTTGTTGCGATACACCATGACGTTTTCTGCGGACTGTACGGTGCTTGTGTAGATCGAGTCAGGTGTGTAGTCGTTGGACTTGTTGTAACAACCGTCTTCTAGGCCGACGGTCCCAAACTCTTTGAGTCGTTTGTCGTACAAGACGACCAAGGCATCGTCGTTTCCAGTTCGGGTGTGTTCTCCACGTTCAGGGGAGAGATGACCGCTGTGTGGGTCGTTCCCGATGGTGGATTTCCCCGAACCCGAGAGGCCGATGGTGATGAAAGTGACGGGTTTGGTTTCCGCAGGGGTGAGCTTTTTGGTCTTTTTGGCGGGAGGGGCGATGAAAAGGGTCTTGGAACTTCCATGGATGGGCATTCCGATGCCTGTTTTGATGGCTGCGTCCCAGATCATCGTGAGACAGGCTTTCTTGATCTCCCCAAAGTAACGGGCTCCCAAGAGATACGAAGTGTAGTGCGCGATATCAAAGACCATCATGATCCGCTTGGGTTCGGGATCTTTGGCGATCTGTTCGGCATTGGCGGGGGTGACGCGGTTTCTCCAAGCTTGCCAACTTGGGTTGAGCCATTCTGGATGGCAAACCAACCAGAGGTCGGGCACTTTGAGAGCCTTCGACTCTTTGTAGACCTGCTCCGTTTCGGGGGTAACACGGATAAAGTTGAGGTTGAGGTCAAAAGCGAGCTTGGCATAACGTTCAGGGACGATCAGGTGGATCTTGCCCATGAAAGCTTTGTTTTTGCCAAAGAAGACTTGTGTATGGATGAGCTTTTCTTGTTGCATCAACTGAAAATTGACTTCGCGTACCAAGCGTTCGACCCGATCGCGGGTGTCGATGAGTTCGGGATAACGTTCGATCTCTTCGGGCTGTGGGCAGATCAAGCGGGCCCAAGCGGAACGCGCTGTATCTTGTCCTGTGTAGCTGACGATCACACGGTTGTTTTGGGGGCTAAGCCCTGCGTGAGTGGCATCGGCCATCGTGATATCCGAAACGATCGTCGTGGGTTGCGCGGCCGACATCTCGTAAAGCTCATCCATCGTGATATCGCGGTGGATGTTTTGAGCGCAACTCAGTGTGATCGCCGAAGCGCGGATATGGCTTAGTCCTTCCTGCGCATTCCGCTCATCGATCTTGTGTCTTGTACTCATAAAAAGCTCCCTTGTCGGAGTGGTTTCTTCTTGCTTGGGGCGTAAAGACCTCGCTAATGTGGCCCTACAAAGATCCCCGCCGAGTCCTCAGGCGATGAATGATGACTATGAATCATGATTCAGCTTAGAAAGACAAGGGGCGCGATGGACTTATCGAAAGAGGAGAGATGGATGCTTTCTCATGTCAAATCGTTGGTGGTTGCTTTGTGTTTATGTTTGTTGGTTTGCATCACCACGCTCAGTGGAGGAGCGACCCCTGCGAGTCGGCCAAGCACGCGCCAAGTCCTAACCAACAAGACGGCACGCCAAACGAATCCTTCACAGCAGGTGAACCAGCGACGTGTGCCTTTGGCTGCGCGTCCGAAATGCTTGATTGTAAAGGTGCTTCGCGGCAAGAAGATGTCGCCTGAACAACGTCTCGAACGGCTGTTTCAGGACTTTTGGTCTTGGATGCTTTGCGAGGAGCCGCTTTTGGCGGAAGAGTGGAGCGGTGATACGGCGGTTCGATGGTTGCCAGAAGTGAGCGAGGCAGCGATGTTGCGGCGCGCTGCGGGGTATCGTTTGTTTTTGAAGCGACTGAAGGGCGTACATGGGCTGTCCAAAGAAGCGCGTATCCAAGCGGATATCCTCGCTTTGTTGTTGAACAACTGGCTTGGTGAGGTTCAGTACAAGAACTACCTTTTGCCGATCAACCAAAGAGAAAACTTTATCAGTGACCTTGCGGAAACCCTCAAAAGAGCGCGTTATACCAAGCGAGAAGAAGCCGAAGCGGGGATCTCGAAGCTGCGGGACTTTGGGCGTTATACAGACGAACATCTCGCTGTGATGCGCCAAGGTCTGCGTGAAGGATACACGCTTCCTCGTGTGGTCGCGGGTGGCATCGACAAAGGTATCGCGCTGTATCTCAAGAAAGATGCTTCGAAAAGTGTCTTCTATCGGCCTTTTTTGCATCTCCCCAAGACTTGGTCGGAGGCTGAACGCAAACGCACGCAAAAAGCCGCAAGTCAAGCGATTACAGCGGTCGTGATGCCAAGCATCCAACGCTTTTTGACCTTTTGGCGTAAAGAGTACGCTCCACGCCTTCGTGATTCGATAGCAGCTTCCAAACTCCCGAAGGGATCGGCTTTTTATCGCCATCGGATTCGTTATTACACGACGCTGCCTTTGACTGCCGAAGCGATCCACGCGCGTGGTCTTGCGGAGGTCAAGCGCATCCGTACTGAGATGCAAGCGATCTTGCGAAGCGTGCGCTTCAAAGGGGACTTTGGAGCCTTTTTGCGATTTTTGCGGACAGACCCGCGTTTTTACGTCAAGACCCCTCAACAACTGCTCAAAGAAGTCAGCTATGTTCTCAAGCGCATGGATGGTCAATTGCCGCGCTTGTTTGGGCGTCTTCCTCGCACGCCTTATGGGATTCGAGAGATCCCCATGTCGATCGCGCCGCGCACGACGCCTGCGTTTTATTGGCCGCTTTCAGGAGATGGGCGCAAGGCGGGATTTTATTATGTGAATACCTACAATCTCAAAAGCCGACCGCTCTATGAGATCGAGGCCTTGTCTTTCCACGAGGCTGTGCCTGGGCACCATCTTCAGATCGCTTTGCAGCAAGAACAAAAGAGCTTGCCCATGTTTCGCCGTGCGTTTCGTTTCACTGTTTTTGTCGAAGGATGGGCGTTGTACGCAGAGCGCCTTGGCCTTGAAGTGGGCTTTTATCGCGATCCTTACAGCAACTTTGGGCGTTTGACCTATGAGATGTGGCGGGCTTGTCGTTTGGTGGTGGACACAGGGATGCACGCCAAAGGCTGGTCTCGTCAACAAGCGATCGACTTTATGGCCCGTCACACGGCGCTTTCCTTGCACAATATCCAAACGGAAGTGGACCGATACATCGCTTGGCCTGGTCAAGCCTTGGCTTACAAAATCGGGGAGATGACGATTCGTGGCTTGCGCAAAGAGGCGGAAAAAGCGTTGGGACGGCGTTTTTCGATTCGCCGCTTTCATGATGCTTTGCTGCAAAATGGCTCTGTGCCCATGCCTGTGCTATCTCGTCAGATGAGGGCCTGGATCCAACAACAGCTTTGATGGGATAGGGTTGCTTTTGTCTGAAAAGGTGTTTATAGGCTAAGACCTTCGACGGATGGGGTTTGGATTGACAGGCCCATGGTGATCGACTAGGATTCGACAACTTTATCTTGTTATGTAGGCGAAGAGGTGGAAGATCTGTTATGGCGAAGCCCCAAAAAAGTGAGAGCGTGCCCGTGCGTTTGACAGCGCGGGCCATTGAGCAAGTGAAAACAGCGATCATTCGCGAGCAAGCAGTCAAAGAGAGCGGCCTTCGTGTGTTGTTGGTGGATGCAGGGAATGGCTATCGCTATGACCTCGCTTTTGAACCCAAAGGCAAGCAAACGGACCATGTGTCAACGCAAGGCGGCTTGCGCATCTTCGTCGACAAGGGAGCCGTGCCCTATCTCGAAGGAACCACCCTCGATTTTATTGATAATGATTATGGTGGTGGCTTTTTGTTTTTGCGTCCTGAGGAGGGGTGAGGACGCGGCGATTGATCGACGACTTCTGTGGAATTGAAGTTCCCGGGTAGACACGACCGCAGTGTGGAACGCATCCTCACCTCCGCGTCGTGATGCCGCGTGCGACGGATGCTGGATTTGGATGCGACGGATAATGCAGGATGGCAAGTATTCTTTTCGTACAAAAGGCGGAGACAGCAAAGCTTCCCGTAATGTTGCAGGCTTGGCGCGTTGTTCGCTTGGCTTCGGTGGCCTTGATGGGGGTCGGATTGTTGTTGGCTGGGGCTTGTGGCGGCCGAACCACACCGATCATTTGTGGGGATGCGACACAAAGTCCCAAAAGCATCTTTGGTGATGCACTTGAGGTTCCCACACCTGCTGGGGCTTACAAACTCTTCCAAAATGGCCAAGAGTTCGGTTGTATGGGCCTTCGATGGACCAGCCAAACAGGCGACCCACCCAACTTTATTGTGAAGTTTACGCAAGATGGAAAGTACCTTGTGCGCGATGCAAGCGGCAACTTCAGCGATGCATCGGTCACAACTTCTGTTCCTGCTGGCGTGGATAAGTTCGATGTGTACTTCTTCGTCTCGAAAGAAAGTCCTGACACCATCGATTGCCGCAGCTACCTTCAACGCGGTCTTGATGGTTGCATCGCGCGGTCTGGTTCCAACGCACAGTGTGTGTTTGCGTGGCGTCTGAAAGATGTTGCGATGAGCGGTGACAACGGCGTTTGCCGTCTGTGCTACCGCGAGCAGTGCAACGGAAAAGACGACGATTGCAACGATGATGGAACAGGTGTCGGCGTGGATGACGCGGGAACTTGTGGCTCGATCCTAGGACAGAGCTGTAAGTACGTTGCCACCGTCGATTCCAGTACCCCTGGTTGTGATGCCAATACCAAAGACATCAAGTGTTTGTTGGATCAAACCAATACCGCTTATGTTTGCATTGGCACCGTGGCAGAACCTACAGCGCTTCAGTGGCGCAAGATCCCCGATGTTGCGCCTGGTTGCACGGATGCAAATGATGGCAAGACTTTGATGGTTGGCGCGAAAGAGATGCTTTGCGATACTTGCGATGGCAAGCGTACTTTCCGTCTCAAAGAAGGGGCTGGTTCTCGTTGCGCGACAACTGCCATCTTGTCGTACGTTCCTCCCAATTGATCCTCGTTTCTTCCCTGTCCTTCCTTTTTCCTTCCCATACTTTCCATCATGCAATGCGGTTGTTTTTCCTGTCCTTTTCTTTGGAAACAAAGTGGGGCGGTGCTACAACTTTTTTCCCCTTGTTGCGTGTAAGTTCTCAGGGGGAGTGTCGTTGTACAAAGTCGTCGTTGTCATCGTCGTTTTGGTTGGAGAACGGGGGATTGGCCTCTCGACGAGGTAGGATGGCTTGTGTAGTGTGGGAAGTCCTTGTCATGTCAGCGGCTTGATGAAAGTTGTGCTTGCTGGACAGAAAACATGTGTTGGTTTCCTCCTTGCCTTGGGCCTTTGGAGGGAGCAAAGGAGATGCAAATGCGTTGGATGAAAGTCTTTGGTTGGGCCTTGGTTGGTGTGTTGTGTTTGCAGCCACAACAAGCCAAAGCAAGCAAGATCCAAAAAGCGATCGATGCTTACTTGAAAGGGCAAAGTTACTCACGTGCGAAGAAGTACCCGCAAGCTTTGAAGTCTTTCGAGACCGCGTATCGCTTTGTTCCTCGACTTCCGCGTTTTAACTGTCGTCGTTCCACGTTTCTTCAGTACCAAGGGCAGATGCTCTACAAGATGCGTCGTCCCTACGCTGCAATGCAGCGTTACTACAAAGCAGCTTACAAGAGCGGTTGTGAGAAAGCTGCGACCACCAAAGCTGCGATGTCTTGGTATCGAACCTTGGATCGCCGTTATATGTGTTACCTGACGATCTCTTCGACGCCTCCCAAAGCCAAGATCGTTCAGATCACGACCCAAGGTGAAAACAAGATCGGCGATACGCCTTGGAAAAAACGCCTTCTGCCTGGTCGTTATCGCTACAAGATCCGCCTTTATGAGCACAAAACCGTCTTTCTCGACTTTCAACTGCGCCCAGGCCAACGCATCAACAAAGAAGTCACTCTCGTAAAAGGGGACGATCCTTTGTCGCGTAACGAGACGCTTTCTGTTGCGCCTCCTCCTCCCCTTGGTGATGCGCCTGGTTCGGACCCCAATGCGGGTAGCAGCGAGCCTGCGAACACTGTTCCTGGTATGGCGCCCCCCAAACGTCGCGTCAAGATCGCCTTTGAAGAAGATCCCGCAGAAAAAAGAGAGCGCGCAAAAGTCGCATCCAGCGGTGGAATTGGAACCAAAGATGATGATCTTGGTATCACGCGCCGCAAAGTCGTCAAAGATGGTCCCCCCATCTACAAACAAGCTTGGTTTTGGATCACCATCGGTGCCGTCGTGACGGGTGCTGTTGTGGTCGCGGTGGTTGTGCCCAAACCGCAAAACGTGAATGTGGGCCAAGGTTCTTTGTTCTAGAGAGGTGAGAGATGCCTTTGTTCGAGTTTGGTTGCGCCTCGTGTGGTCGCCGTTTTGAACAGTTGATTACACATCGCAACTTGACGGCGGATATCCAGTGTCCTTTTTGTGGTTCGGATGATGTCAGCAAGTTGGTCTCGACCTTCGCAACCACCTCAAAGTCTTCTGATTCTTCGGGTGCATCCGAGAATCATGTCGCCCCCCTTCAGAAACCTGCCCCCCAAATGGATCACTGTGGCGTAGACTGGCGCAACTAAGCGCTGGCTAGCCCCATCTCTCCCTTTACATCGACATCTTGGAGGATGTCATGCCTCAAACATCTCCTTGGATGGGAAGACGTGTCGTCTTTCTGCCTTCTGATGGCGTGTTGTTTTGTGCGACCGATCTGCACGGCCATCTCGAAGATTACCTTGCGATGAAGGCGCTATATCTCCAGTCCAAAGCTGCGGGAGAGCGGCCTTTTTTGTTGTTTTGTGGTGACATGATCCACGGACCTTCTAAGGATATGCTCGAAGAAGGCGGATGGCCGGACTTTTTGGGAGATAGTTATCCTGATCAGTCTGTGGAGATCTTGACGGACTATTGGGACTTTGCAGCGACAGAGCGCACCTTGTGCTTGATGGGAAATCATGAACATGCCCATGTGGGCGGTCCTCTGTTGCAGAAGTTCCATCCTGATGAAGCGGGCTACCTAGATGCTTGTTTGGGCAAACGATTGGAACAAGCGCGGAGCTTTTGGCGAGCGCTTCCTTTGATCGCGATCGCGCCCTGTGGTGTGGTGTTTACGCACGCTTGTCCCTCTGAAAGTGAGGCATGCCTCGCAGACTACGAGAAGATCTCTTATGAGGGGTTCGAAGGGGTCTCTTTGCGGGACATGTACCACCAAGGGAGCTTGGGGGCGTTGTTGTGGTCTCGTTGTGCCACAGATAAGCAAGCACGGGCCTTTTTGGACGTCGTGCGAGCAGAAGGGCAGCCCAGCAACGCTGTGGTCTTCGGTCACGATATCGTGCGCTGTGGCTACGAAAAAAGCGGCCCCTACCAACTTTGCCTTTCCACTTCTTTTGGACTGCACAGAGAAAAAAAGCGCTATCTGCGGTTGGACTTGGGGCAACACTATGGCTCTGTGGACGATCTTCGCGAAGGGATCGAGATCTTGGAGCTTTATGCTTGAGCGTTTGTGGGGCTTGGGGGAAAGCTGGAGGGGAGTGAGGGAAGAAGTCGAGGACGAAGCAGAGGGTCAGCCTTCTGGGTGGATCTCGACGCGTTGAAGGCCCTTTGCGTCGGGTTCAATCGAGATGCGGACATGAGGGAGAAACTTCATGATGATCTCTGCATTGGTCGTCAGGTGCCCTGTGCGTTGGGGAGCCAAAAAGACGGATGGACCGTCTGCAAGAGACAGCGGCAACAAGAGCTGATCGGACATCCACTCATCCACGACCGCATCGCTTCGTAAAAACTGTGCAGCCATCGCGGCGGCTTCAGCGCCTACTTGCTCTGCGGGGCGGCCTTTCCATCCCCATGCAGTAAAGCCCGCACGCAGCGGTCCAAAGTGGCAGATCACATGGCATACAGCGCCCACACAAGAAGCCTCAGGTTCGCTGCAAAGGACGGATGCTTGGAACTCAAGTTGGTTGAGAAGTTCTTGGGCGGCGCGTCCCATGCGTTGCGAAACAGGAGTAAGGCCCGTGCTTGGGCGCTTTTGATCAGGGGGCTGGCCAAAAAGCGCGATGATCGAGATGCGTTCAAGCTCTGGACGCTTCTCAAAAAGGATCGGTTTGGGCCGTTGATTGGGCGGGATCACCGCTTCGATCATCCCACCACCACGAGGATAGAAGCCATAACGATGCAAACGCAAGGTGACGTCCATCCCACAAGTGCGGAGCATCGGGGCCCAGACGTTGTTGAGATAATCAAAAGTGGGGGCTTTGTCGACGTGGGTTCCTCCGACGAGGCGCAACTTTCCACCTTGATCTGACCAAGCCATCGGATAATACAGGGCGTGCAGCAACAAAGAGGTCGCACCCGCCGTCCCGATATCGATCTTGTGTTCGCCTACAGGGAGATGGTTGGGGTTGTAGCGGATCTGGGCTGCGCCCACGCTGGCCCCTTCGACCTCGCCTTCACAAAGTTTGGCGCTCGCTTCTACGGCAGTCAGGTGTTGGGGGCGTAAGCCTGTTTTTTGGCGGCGCGCTCGGATCTTTTCCATCGAAAAGGGGATCCCCAAGATATTGGACAAAGACAGCGAAGATCGAAGCATCTGGCCGCCGCCTTCGCCTTGGGAACCGTCGAGGTGAACCATCGAGGGAGTCTGCGTCATACGTAAAATTGCTCCAAAAAGAAGAAAAGTCTTAGGCATTGTATGTGGCGAGTGACGTTTTGCAAGCGCGAGAAGTTCGCTGTCAAGGAGGGATTAGGGGAAGGTGAGTAGCCAACGTCCTTGGACGTTGCGGAAGTGCCAGTACCCGACTTCTCTTTGTCCAGAGTGTCTGACCAGATAATAACGCAACTTGACAAGACGCCCCAAGCGCGGGTGTTGCGCCCAAAGGATAGAGTAGGGGGCAAAGGTGTACTCTCGGATCGTCCCCTTGGCAAAGACATAAAAGAGGATACGGAACCATGTGTTGGACTTTTGTTGCGGTGTATAGGGGTCGATAAGCGCACGCCAGATGTCAAAGTCATTGGTTTGAACGGCTTTGAAAAGCATGTTGGCGTGTTTGAAGACCTTCACACGGGTTCTATAGGGAGGGACGCTATTCGTTCGGTAGGATGGGGATCTTTGTGCTCGGCGACGTGTCCTTTTTTTACGGTAATACTTGTTGGGGTGGGGCGCAGCGAGGGGACGCATCCCTTTTTTGAGCCGCGCAATCGAGAGTTTGAGCATGATCGCGGCCGCACCGCTCGAAAGACCGTGCTTGATAAGATAAACAAATGTTGCTTGATCGAGCACGGAAGGGGTGAGGACAAAGAGTTTGACCAACAAAGCATTGGAAAGCATGGGTTGGGAGAGTGAGAGCAGTTTCCATTCTTGAAGAGATATCGGGGTGTTTGCGAAGCGTTGTGCGATCCTATGCCAGCCGCGTCGAATCTTTTCGTTCGATGCTTGGGACTCAAGGATGCGAAGGAGACCGTAAGATATCCCATGTAGCCCTAGATCTCTCGTCATCTTGAGCAGGGGGGTTGAGGCATTGTAGGCGAGGCGACTCCGCGAGTAAGTGCCAAAGAGATGACCCCAAGTGCCAAAAAGATAAAGCGGTTTTCGTTTTCTGAGTTCCCCCACAAAACCACGATCGACGCACAGACCTGCTTGGTAGAGAGCGTAAGCTTGGGGCGTCCCATTTTGGACCAGCTTGCTTTTGAGCAGACCAATGTAAGCGCTCCATCCTTTGAGGTACTGTTGGCTGTTGGTGTAGCCTTCCAAAAGGATGCTGTATAGGTATGGATGGAAAGGATACCGCTCTGTTAGGGCCTCAAGCTGTGGGAGGGCTGTTGTGTATTGTTTGAGCATCAACTGCCCGTGGTGCTCGGATATCTTGAGGTCGATGTCGTGCGGGGCGATGCGTTGGGCTTTTCGATAGGCTTGGATACTCTCGTAATAGCGACCCGCCGCAAACAAGATCTGTCCGCGTTTGCTGTAGCCATCAGGCAAGACACCGCGTGTCAGCCGATGAATGGTCTCTGCGTCAGCAAGGGCTTTTTTGAGCTGCCCTTGGGCTTGGTAGAGGTCCGCTCGCCAGATGTAAGGCGAGTAATATCCCGGCTGTTGTTGAATCATCTTGTTGATTAGATAAGTTGTGGTGGAGTAGTCGCGTTTTTGCAGCGAGATCCCTGCGAGAAGTTCGAGAAGGGTGGGGTATTCGGGATCTTGTTGTAGTCCTTTGTCTGCCAACTCTCGGGCTTTTTGGAGCAACTTGTCTTGTTGGCTGTCCTGACGCTGATAGGAAAGGTTTAGGTAGATCTGCGCAAGTCCCGCATAGCTGGAGGCGATCGAGGGATCTTTTTGGATGGAGCGGCGAAAGGCGCGGATCGCGGCATCTTCATAGCCAAGTGAGATCCAATAGACACCCAGTTGGTTCCATCGTTGCGCAGAGAGCGGACCTTTGGGGCGCGCGAGGTAGTCAGGGAAATACGCCCAAGCGAGATCGATGGGGATGGCGTAGTAATAGCCAAGCCCCATACCTGGGCGTTGTTGTGACTTGTCGAAGATACCAACCCACGTATTGATGCCGATGGCGGTGCCTGTGTCGAGATCATAGAGCGGACCACCACTGTTGCCACCCGCGACTTTGGCGGTGTGTTGGATCTCATTGACTTGCCCGTTGGGGAGTCGAACCAAACGGGATATCGCGCCCGATGTTGCGGTGATATCTTCCGTTCCCATGCTACTGATCCCACTCCCTTCCAAGGGAAAGCCCATCGCAACGACGTTATCGCCGAGCGAAGCTGCGTGGACCGAAGAGAGTTGGGTGTAAGGGTAAGGTCCGTCTCCTTCGAGCTTTAACAACGCGATATCGACGTGTTTTCGTTGGAAAGAACGGATACGCCCAGACTTGATGTCGAACTTTTTGGTGGCGTCTCGCAGTGCACCTTGCGCGTAAGCCCCGATGACGCGTGCTCGGATGGCGCTGCGACCTGTGCTTCGATCCCAGTTGACCATCAGACGGTCATAATATCGACCTGTGCGTGTGTTAAAGACCACATGATGGTTGGTGACCACGTAACCATCTGGGGTTACCACAAATCCGCTTCCGCCTGAAAGCATGCGGTACTGGCCTTGTTTGTTGCGGGCTTGGCAAGAGATGCTGACGGTTGCGGAGATCTTGGACTGGATGACTTGTTGTCGCGTCATAGAGCGTTGCAAGCGTGGTGTGCCTTGGAAACGCTTGGGATCGAGCAAGCGAAAGCTTTTCAAGATCTGCGTGGCTTGGGCTACGAAAGACGCGAAGGTTTGGGGAGATGCAAAGATTCGGATGATCACAAACGCCATCTTTTTGTGGCTCCACAAGAAGATGTAGCGGGAGCGGAGGCGATGAAGATGTGTTCGTTCTTTGCCTGAGATCTCTGCGATCCCTGCCTCGTACTGGAGGAATCGGCCTTGGTGGAGTTTTTTCTCGATGCGAAGATCGTCTTCATTTTCGAGGTGATTGTGAAGGGCGATGCGTGCGATCTCTTGGGCTGGTCGTGCTTTCAGGCTTTCGTTGGCCCCGATGAACTCGACATGTACGCTGAACCCTTGTCTGAGCGTGCGCGGTCTCTTCGTTGCTTGCGATGAAAAGTAAGAGACAGGTCTTGTATCTTGTGGATCGATCTCTTCCAAGATCCGCCATGTTGTCGGGAGCTGCACTTGGTATAGGTTGGTGATGTGACGATACAGACCATCCTTAGGGGTCGCGATGCGTTCTGCAGGGCGTTTGAGCAGCAGCTTTTCGCGCTCGGATATCGGGCGTTTTCTTTTGTCCTGTCGAGCCGATGGCATGGGAGGAAACAGCGGCTGGCCGATGGGGTCTTGGGTTGTGGGTGGCACCTGTCTTGGGGGAGGTGTATTCGTTGTGGGAGGGACGTTGTTTTTTGCGGTGTTTGCTTGCTTTTTGAGCTTGTAGATCAACTGCAAGGTGGTGATGGAGAGACCTTCTTGGTTGAGTTCGAGCAGAGCCATGGTGGAGAAGTCCTGATGTCGGATACCACGGGCTTTGAGTTGTGCGCGAACCCATGCTTCAGGCTTTTTCTGTTTGAGCCACATCTTGAGCATGTCGATGGTGACGGGTGTAGTGGGCTTTGTGCGCTGTTTGAAGCCCGCGATGCCCATCCATCGGATGAGTTTGGGAGAGAGGCCTTTTTTGCGCAGTTGAAGGGCCTGAAGAGGAGTGAGGTTGAACTTGCCGCGCATACCAGCTTGTTCGATTTGTTGAATCAGTTGTTCTTCGCTGTATCCGACTTCAACGAGCAAAAGGATGTCTTGGACCGTGAGTTTCTTGGCGGCCCAAGAGACCGAAGGTAGCGAAGAAGAAAGCGTGAAGGCAGAGAAAAAGAGAAGACCTACAAAGAAGAGACTCGGAAAGGCCCGAAAAGGGCGTTGCATAGGGGGCATCGACCGTCTCCTGTCAAACGTGGTTATTGGCTTGTGGGATGTGAGAGGATTGGACCCCACCCAAACCGCTACGAACACTCGGATGGATGGGGTCTTTGGTTTGTTTTGCGTATTGGGAACTAGGGACTGAGATCTTTCGCTTAAAAGGCGTACCATCGGCCTTCATAGAAGCAAAAGCGCCAGTAGTATTGTTGGACGGGCTTGTTGTTCAGGCGCGCTGAGAACCAAAACTGCGCGATGCGCCCGAGTCGTTGATCTTGTGTCCACGTGACGCGGTAGGGGTTGGGGATCTGGAAGACGAAGGTCCCGTTTCGATAACCTGTATAAAGCGATTGGAAGATCTGCGAGACTTTGTTTCTATCGGTGATACGGGGGTCATACATCGCGTTCCAGATGTCGTAGTCACCACTTTGCAAGGCCCGAAAAAGCATCCCTGAGTTTCGCACGATCTGGTTGAAAGTGCTGTTGCCTTGGTTGGCTGGTGGGTTGTTGGTTGGTGGGTTGTTGGTTGGTGGGTTGTTGGGTTGTGGATTGTTGTTGGTTTGTGGTGTGGCTGCGGGCGTGGCGAGGGGGCGCATACCTTGTTTGATGCGTTGAAGGATGATCTTGATAAAGAGCCCGATGGCGGGGCCAGATAGACCTTTTTTGCCGAGGAAGATCAGCGTGTTTCGATCAAGGACGCTGGGGGTCAGTTTGAGAAGCTTGACCAAGAAACGGCTATTGAGGAAAGGCTGCGAAAGAGCAAGGAGTTTCCACTCTTGGAGGGATATCGCGCGACTGGGCATACGCTGAAGGATGTTGTCGATCACTTTGCGTTCTTTGGCGGTTTGGACTTGCTCTTGAAGGATGCGCAAGATGCCATAAGCGATACCTGGTTGTCCCGCACGTTGCGCAGCGATCGCGAGTTTGGCACC
The DNA here is from genome assembly GCA_020632975.1 of Myxococcales bacterium. Taxonomy (GTDB): domain Bacteria; phylum Myxococcota_C; class UBA6777; order UBA6777; family UBA6777; genus JAKLKB01. Next base: position 243,649 of record JACKEL010000009.1, on the reverse strand, counting down.
TGCGGAGACAGCGTGAGAGCTTCGCGAGAAAGAGCCGATCAACTCGCCCCATGTACCAAGCAAGTAATTGAGTTTGATCTTGGCTAACTTGCCCGTGAATCCGCGCTCTACGCAGGTTCCGCCCAAGAACAAAGTGAACGGATCGCGTGTGGTGTTGTGGAAGATGGTGCTTTTGACATAGCTCATGTAAGAGCCCCAACACTTGTTGACGTCATTTTGTTGGATATGAGCGATCAGCAAAAGGCTGTGGACTTCGGGGTCATAAGGCTGTGCTTCGGCGATCTTCTCCATGGCTGGGACGCTTGCGTCGTATTGTTTGAGCAAGAGTTGTCCAAAGAGTTCGTAGAGTCGTAGTCGTTTGTTGTTGGGGGCGATGCGTCGGGCTCTGCGATACGCTTCGATGCCTTCGTAGTATCGGCTGGATGCGTAGAGGATCTGGCCTCGCAGTGCTTGGCCATAGGGCAACACACCATGTCCTAGTTTGTGGACGCGTTGTGCGTCTTCGAGGGCTTCTGTGTATTTTTTCTGGGCTTTGAGCATGGTACTGCGCAGATAATAAGGCGTCCAATCGCTCGGTTGTTGCTGGATCATCTTGTTGAGCAAGTAATGTGCAGTCGAGTTGTCGGACTTTTGGAGGGCGACTTGTGCCAACAGCGTCATAAGGGCGTAGTTGTCTGGATCTTGTTGGAGTCCTTTGTCTGCCCACTCACGGGCTTTTTGGAGCAGCAGATCTTGTTGATCGTCTTGGTACTTGTTGGACTGGTTGAGGTAGATCTGGGCCATCCCCACGCAAGCAGGTGCAAAGGATGGAGAGAGGCGGAGTGCCCTTAAAAATGCGCGTTTGGCGGGTTCTTCGTAGCCTTGTGAGAGCCAGTATGTGCCCAACTCGTGCCAGTGACGGGCTGCAAGGACTTTGCGCGGTTTGGCGATGTAGTCGGGGAAATAGTGCCATACAAGATCGATGGGGATGGCGTAGTAATAGCCGAGTCCCATGCCTGGGCGTTGCAGCGACTTGTCAAAGATGCCGCCCCATGTATTGATGCCGATAACGCCGCCAGTATCGAGGCTATAGAGTGGACCGCCACTGTTGCCTCCTGCGATCTTTGCGGTGTGTTGGATCTCGTTGACCTGTCCATTGGGGAGACGAATCAAACGAGATATCGCGCCCGATGTTGCGGTGATATCTTCTGTTCCCATGCTGTTAATGCCGCTTCCCTCTGTGGGAAAGCCCATCGCAACGATGTTATCGCCAAGTGTGGATTCATGGATGGAAGAAAGGGGTGTGTAGGGATAAGGCCCGTCTCCTTCGAGTTTTAATAGGGCGATATCGACGTGAACGCGTTGAAGTGTACGAATTCTTCCAGATTGAAACTCATACTTTTGCGTAAGTTTGCTCAGTGAGTCTTGGAAGTAAGCTTTGACGAGGCGGGCTTTGGCGGACTTTCGGCCTGTTCCACGATCCCAATTGATCAAAAACTCTTTATGAAATTGCCCTGTCTTGCGATTGTATACCACATGGTGGTTGGTGATGACGTATCCATCGGGTGTTACGACGAAACCGCTTCCTGAACCCGCACCCACGATCTGGCCTTTGTCATTCTTGATATAGATGGTGATACTTACGGTGGTTTGGAGCTTTGCTTGGATGATCTGTTGTCGACTGAGCGCTGTGTTCAGACGTGGTGCGCTGAAGATCTTTTGTGGATCGAGGAGTTTCAGCGAAGAAAGCATCTTTTGTGCTTGTTTATAAAATGCGGAAAACTCGGAGGATGGGGCAAAGATCTGGATCAAAAGCAGCGCTTTTTTGTGGCGCACAAACAGATAGCGCATCCGCAGTTTGTGAAGATGTGTGCGTTCTTGTCCTTCAAAGGTCGCTAGATAGGCTGGTTTTCCCGAAACAGTGGTGCGTTGGAGTGCACCTTTGCGTTTCACTTGATCTTCTCTTGCAAGGTAACGTTGTGTTGCCAACTGTGCGAGTTCTTTGAGAGAACGGCTCCAAACGTCGCGGTCGTTGTGCGAGAGATATTCAAGAGAAAAAGTCACACCTTTTTTGAGCATCGCGGGTTTTTCTTCATTTTCTGGCGTGAAGTGCACGGCGGAACTGTTTGAGTCTGGCGCGATCTCTTCAAAGATATGCCACGAGGATGGGAGCTGAAGCGAGTAAAATCCAGTGACGTTGCGATAGCGTCTTTTGGATGAGGGAGCGAAGCGCGTTGCTGTTCGTTGGCGAAGTTGCTGTTCACGCTCTGTAATCGGGCGCGCTTGGTTGGGGTCCACCACAAACAAAGGTTGGCCTGTCGGCTCGGTTGGCGTGGTTTGTTTTGTGGGAGGTGTGTTTGTTGTGGGAATGACGTTGTTTTTTACGGTGTTTGGTTGCTTTTTGAGCTTGTAGATCAATTGCAAGGTGGTGATGGAGAGGCCTTCTTGGTTGAGTTCGAGCAGAGCCATGGTGGAGAAGTCCTGATGTCGGATACCACGGGCTTTGAGTTGTGCGCGAACCCATGCTTCGGGCTTTTTCTGCTTGAGCCACATCTTGAGCATGTCGATGGTGACGGGTGTAAGGGGCTTTGTGCGCTGTTTGAAGCCCGCGATGCCCATCCATCGGATGAGTTTGGGAGAGAGACCTTTTTTGCGTAGTTGAAGGGCCTGAAGAGGAGTGAGGTTGAACTTGCCGCGCATGTTGGCTTGTTCGATTTGTTGAATCAGTTGTTCTTCGCTGTATCCGACTTCAACGAGCAAAAGGATGTCTTGGACTGTGAGCTTCTTTGTGGCCCAAGAGACCGAAGGTAGCGAAGAAAAAAGCGTGAGCGTAGAGACACAAAGCAAACAGGCAAAGATATACCCTGGCAAGAGACGCAAAGGGCGTTGCAGTGCAGGCATCGGCCATCTCCTCTTCTTCTTCATAGAGCATTCAGGAACATGTTTGGGGTGGCATTGTTATAGGGGAGGTCTGGATGATTGTGAAGAGGCCCGCAGGTTTGGGGAAGGAGGCTCAGAGAAGAGAGGCTAGTATGCCAAAGCAAGTCGTTGGGGACGAGGTGTGGGAGTGTTGTGAGGTATCTTTGGGGAGGGGGTTGCATGTGCATAGGATTCTGAGTGTATAGTCGAGGACATCTGGGACGGTGTTTACGACGAGAAGTCATTTGGTTTTATGAAGAGGATATGCTGTTTGTCGAAAAGGATAATAGCTTGATTTCTCTGGCTGGAATGAGGCGATGTAGTGGTTGACGCAGGGACACTGATGTTGACAGAAGAGACGTTGGTTGAAGGGCTTAGGGAGGGAAAAAACTGGGCATTTCGCGAAGTCTTGAATCGCTATGGGCCAGCGTTGCTGGGGTATGCAAAGCGTTTGGTGGGGGATCGAGACGAAGCAGAAGAAGTGGTGCAAGACGCCATTGTTGCGATCTTGCATCACATCGAGCGTTTTGAGGGGCGTTGTAGTATCCGCAGTTGGCTGTTTCGTATTGTTCACCACAAGGCGATCGATCATTTGCGTAGAACATCAAGATTTGTTAAAGCGCCGGATCAAGAACCGTACGCAGAATCATTCGAGACAGGGGGACATTGGAAAGATACCCCTGCATCGTGGGGCCGCAATCCCGAGTCACAGGCTGACGCGCGCAAGATGTTGGAGTTGATCCGCGATCTGATCGAGCAACTTCCCAACAATTACAAAGAGATCATCATGCTTCGAGAGATTTATCAAATGGATACGCAAGAGATCTGTAATGTTTTGGAGGTCTCATCCGTCCATGCAAGAGTGATGCTTCACCGCGCTCGTCAGGCTTTGTACAAACTCTTGGAACAAGCTCTGCAAGAACCTGTGGAAAGCCTAATGTAAAAAAGTCGTGCTTTTTTCTAGAGAAAAGCGCAAGTCACCAAGGGAGCGAAAACGAGGAAGAGAATGGACTTTATGCGATGTGATGCCATGGTTCGACGACTCAGTGAGATCGTGGATGGGGAGGCATCTTGTGGTGAAAGATTTGGCTTTTACTTCCACATGAGCATTTGTTGGAAGTGTCGACGCTATATGCGTCAGTTCAAGCAGATGCGCACATTGACAGGGCAAGTTCAGGTGGAGGAGTTGCCAGACGACTTCGCAGAAGTGATGTCGCGCGTGTTGCAGTCTGAGGCCGAAGGAGCCACACAACACAGCGAAAGCTTGTTGCGTAGTGAAGGGATGCTGATCGGCCAGCCTGTGTGGATCAAAAAGTAGATTGGGATCTCTTGGTGGGGATGGGTAGGCTCTTTGGAGTCAGGGAAGGACGCGGTAACCAGCGTCGCGGATGACTTGGGCAAGCTTTTTGGAATCGGTCTTTTTCGATTGAAAAGAAACGACAGCTTGGGGCGGTTGGAGGCTAACTTTTACGTTGACGACCCCTGCGGTCTTTTGGAGCGCTTCTGTGATGCGAGCTACGCAGCCACCACAGCTCATCCCTGCGATCTTGAGGGTGATCGCTTGGACACCCACTGCGGGTTTGGCTTCGGGCTGTTTTTTGGCGGGGGCTTGCTTGGTCTTGGGGGCGATCTTTGCCTTGTAGCCGGCTTTTTCGATGGCCGCGATCATCTGTGGGATAGATGCTTTTTTGGGATCATACGAGACGATCGCTTGTTGGGGCTCTAAGGTGACTTGTGCTTTGTGGACGCCTGCGATGCCTTTGAGGGCACCCGTGATGCTCTCGACGCATCCGCCACAATGCATCCCAGTGATCGCGATCTTCACTTGGGTATGTTGTGCAGCTTTGTGTTTTGGCGAAGCAAATGTTTTGGTCCAAGGAGTGCTCCATAGAAGGAATGCGCCGCCAAATGCGACCAAAACAGTTCCCCAGACAAAGAGGGGACGAGAAGGGGATGTTTTTTGTAATGGGTCCATCAGAAGTTCTCCGAAGTTTCGAAAAGGGGGGGAAACGCTCGAACGATGGGGAGATGTGGGATGGGATCTCCTCGTGGGTGACAGAGATATAACGATCTTTTGTGAGGCTGGCAAGCCCACTCTTGTTTTGTCACACCAAGGCGCGTTAGCATGTGCGGGTAGGTTGAGGGGAATCAGAGCAAAAGGAGAGAGGATGAGCGAGCAATTTGACGTTGATTACGCGGTGATCGGCTCGGGGTTTGGTGGTTCGGTTTCAGCGTTGCGTTTGAGCGAAAAGGGTTATGATGTCGCCGTTTTCGAGCAAGGAAAACGGTTTCGTGCCCAAGACTACGCAAAGACCAACTGGGACATGCGTCGGTTTTTGTGGCTGCCCAAGCTCGGGTGCATGGGGATCTTTCGCATGACCCTTTTGTCAGATGTGTTTGTTCTCTCGGGTGCAGGGGTGGGTGGGGGCTCTTTGGTGTACGCCAACACACTGTATGTACCGCCCGAACCTTTCTTCTCAGCGGCCCAGTGGCCCGAGGGGATCGATTGGCGAGATGAGTTGTTGCCGCACTATCGCATGGCGCAATTTATGTTGGGGGTGACAGAAAATATCTATGAGGGCGAGGCTGATCGCCTGTTGCGAGAAGCCGCAGACGAACTTGGAAAAGGCGACTCTTATGTGAAAACGCCCGTGGCTGTGTACTTTGGGAAGTCTGGGAAAACAGAAACCGATCCCTTTTTTGGAGGGGCAGGGCCTGAGCGTACAGGCTGCAACTTTTGTGGTGGCTGTATGGTTGGGTGCCGCTTTGGTGCAAAGAACACTTTGGACAAGAACTATCTCTATTTTGCCGAGCAGTTGGGGTGTAAGATCCATCCAGAACGCACTGTTTTGGACATCCGCGCCTTGGATGGGGGTGGATATGAGATCTTACATCGTCGCACGGGCTCTTGGCTCAAGCGGGACGAACAGCGGACAAGGGCGCGAAACGTCGTGCTTTCCGCAGGCGTGCTAGGCACCGTGCGTCTGCTTTTTGAGGCCAAAGAGCGTGGCTCTCTCCCCAATGTCTCGGGGTTTTTGGGCGAACAAGTGCGGACCAACAGCGAAGCGATCTTGGGGGTCAGCGACACGCGCAAAGATATCGATCACAGCAAAGGGATCGCGATCACATCTTCCGTTCACGTCGATGATCACACGCATATCGAAGTGGTGCGTTACAGCAAAGGCAGCGACTTTATTGGGACGATCGCCACGCTGATGACGGATGGTGGGCCTGGACGGTGGCGTCCTTGGGAGTGGATCAAGACCGCTGTGCGTCATCCTCTTCAGTTTTTGGGGACGCTATGGCCTTTTGGTTGGGCCAAAAAAACGTTTGTTTTGTTGGTGATGCAAACCCTCGATAATGCGGTGGGTTTGAAGATGCGGCGTTCATGGCGGACTTTTTGGCGGCGCGGTCTTGATACGTCGATGCCCAAAGATGGAGAGGCGATCCCCACATACATCCCGCTTGGAAACCAAGTGGCGCGTTCGATTGCGCACAAGACAAACGGGGTGCCTCTGTCTTCGATCCCCGAAGTGTTGATGAATGTGCCCACAACAGCGCATATCTTGGGTGGTGCGATCATTGGAGCGTCCAAAGAGACGGGCGTGATCGACGCAAACCACGAAGTCTTTGGTCACAAAGGATTGTATGTCTGCGATGGTTCGGTGGTTCCCGCCAACTTGGGGGTGAATCCCAGTTTGACGATCACTGCGATGGCAGAGCGTGCGATGAGCAAGATCCCACCCAAAGACGAAGCGTCCTATCGCCCCGCGGTCGATCCTTCTTGGACAAAACAGCAACTCACTTTGATTGAGCGTCGTTGGGAGACGCAAGGACCCAACGTGTATTCTGCCCTTCCTGCCGAGGCTTCCGAGAAGTCCTAGGCGTAACATCCCTTTCTTAAAAGTGCTTTGGTGGGGCATGGGTTGACAAGGAGAAAAACCTCTGTATCTTTGTCACCCTACGTTTCTTTGTGACTTTCTGTTGCTTGAGGTGTTCAGGAAGTGCTTGGGGAAACCGTTTTCTATCCCGCAGATCCGCGATACATAAAAGCTCACGCATAAACCCTACCAAGTTGAGGGGTTCATCTTTGGTTGGTTGCGTAATCTTTTTTTCTTTTCTGCGTATCTATTCTGCGATTTTTGTTTCAAAGATGTTGCCCCCACGTGGTGGGGGTGTTTTTTTCCCCATGGATGTTTGCGACATGTGACGGATGTCGTTTCTCACTTGATTGGTTTTTGATCCTGAAGGAGGCCCCATGCCTAAACTTGCTGACCCATCCAGCTCTGACATTTTGCCCGGGATGGCACCCGTGGAGTGGAACCTCTCTTCGCGACGAGGTGTTCCTATGCCATCCCAGCACTTTGATGGACCATGGACAGGCGCGGCCCACATCGATGACGAGGTGATGACCCGTCATGAAGAGGCTGGGAAACGAACAAAAAAAGCGATCTCTGGTAATCTGCGTTGGTTGCTCCACGAAGACTTTTGGAGTGGTGCAGAGGCGAAGTAAGATTTTCTTTGGGGGAAGCAAGGTTTGGGTCGTGCGGGGGACGGTTATCGCACAACTTTTGTTTTTCTTTTCTGTGTGCCTTATATTGGAGCAGATGACGACATGCTTCTGGTTTGAAGTGTGTAAAAGCAACTTCACCTTTTACGAAAACACACACATGTTTTTGTCTCGGTGGCTTTGCAAGGCAAACTTACACAATACTTTCAACGTATTGGTGTAGGTCATCTCATGTAAGGACGGAGAAGCTTCATGTCTCTTTATCAGGTGCATTACAAAGCGATGAGAGCTTTGTTGAACGAACGCACCTTTTCTGTCACAGACGCTTGTCCTTTCGCGCCCATGCTACGGGGAAAAACGGAGGACTTGTCCGCACACCGTGTGTCTCTCACACGTCAAGGTGTGCTTTTGGAGGGAGAAGGCTTGTGCGAAGAAGCACAACGCGCCCTTCAGGTGATCGCCTGTCCAGAAGCGCAATTGAAAGTGACGTCTTTCTCTTTGGGAAGTAACCAGCGAACGGCTTACTTTCTCCAAGGAGATGTCGCTGTCTTTGCGAGATTCGATCATCAAGACACATGCACTTTTTCGCGGCCCATCCGCCTTGAACGCCTTGCTGAAAATCTGACCAAACAACTCGCTCCTTCTTCCACCTTGTCCGGTCGTCCCTTGCGCTTGGAACCTGCGTTGTTGCGGGTGTTTGCGTTGTGGATGGACGAAGGTATGCGGCTACAACCTCCCAAAGAAGCTGCGGAGGCTTTCAAGCGTTCTGCTTTGTCGCACGGGACTTTGGTGCATCCACTCTCCAAGCCCTTTGCAAAACGCGCAGAGTCCTTGGTGGGCGCTCTTCTTGAACATCGATTTTTGGTCGAAGAAGACGGGCTTTTCTGGTTTGGGCCAGAGTTTCAAGCTTGGTACGACGTTTTGTCTGGCGACGAACGCGTCGAATTACAGCTTCGCACCCTACCCACCAAAGATCATCGTACCCCCGAACGAGGTATCGTTTTTGTGGGCAGCCAAGAACAACGCTTGGGGCTGTGGTCCCAAAGTGAATCGTCGTCGCTGTGGGCTTTTTGGCCCAACCCCAAATCGATTCGTGCTTTCTTACGCGAACTCTTAAGCTGTAGTCTTCCAGAAGATAAGGACTTTTTGGAAAGCTATTTTTCTCATGGGGTGCTCTTGCACAATGTCTGATGGAAAAGTTGGGTTGGGGCGTGCTGGGGAGGGGACGCGAGAAACATCGCTCAGCGCAACCGAACAAGAAGGGCCTCTTTCTGAGGCGTTTTCTGTGCCTATGTGGAAACTGGTGTTGGTCTTAGGAATCGGGCTCCTCGCTGTTTCCGCTTCTGCGATCTTGATCCGCCTTGCCAAAGCCGCTCCACCCTTGAGCATCGCATTTTGGCGCGTGACTTTTGCGAGCTTGTTGCTCCTACCTTTGTGGCGCTCACATCGACGCCGAAAAGATCTCTTCTCTCTTTCCTCCCCCCAACGATGGCGCTTGTTGGCCTCGGGCTTGTGCCTTGGTATCCACTTTGGGGCTTGGATCAGCAGTCTTTCTTATACAAGTGTCGCTGCTTCAGTCTTGTTGGTCACCACAAACCCCATCTGGGTGGGGCTTTTGTCTCCTTGGGTCGCCGAAGAAAAGCTCTCTTGGCAAGCATGGGCAGGTGTTGGACTTGCCCTTCTTGGCGCGGGGATCGTTGCCCTCGATATGAAGATCGCAGGCGCACCACAACCTTTGCTTGGTAACGCCCTCGCTTTGTTGGGGGCCATCGCTGCAAGCGGTTATCTTCTGTTGGGGCGACGCGTTCGAGCGCAACTCGATCTTTGGTCCTATGCCTCCGCGACTTTGGCTGGAGCATGGGGCGTTTTGCTGATCTTGGCCCTTCTTTGGAAGGCGCCGCTGTGGGGATTTGGATGGGAAGTCTGGGCGTTGTTTCTGTCGATGGCGCTGCTTCCACAGATGATAGGCCACAACGCGATGAGCTGGGCGTTGCGCTACGTTCGCGCGGATATCATCTCCATTGTTCTTCTCTTGGAGCCCATCGGCTCGGCTGCGCTCGCTTGGATGATCCTTTCGGAAGCCCCAAGCCACGGTGCTTGGTTTGGTGGGCCTGTGCTCTTGCTTAGCGTGGCGTGGGTGGTTTGGTCTGAGCGCCGCCAAAAGGGAATGCTTGCGCCTTAAAGATAGATAGATGGGATAGGGGCGGGCATGGAAGCCCGCCCGTGATGCGGGATGGATGGAATAGATAGGTTATTTTAGGGGGCGGGCCTCACCAAACTCTCGTGATTTTCCAAAAGAAAGCTATTTGATTTTCCTTTTATTATCAATGAGGTAGGAATTAGTTGGTACAGATGGCCTCCGTGCCCGCCCGATATTCCACGGATATAGATTTGGGGCGGGCCTCCGTGCCATCGTCAACTATATGAAAAGATAGGTTATTTTCTGGGGCGGGCCTCCGTGCCCATCAGATATTCCGCGGAGATAGATTTTTCTCTTTTTATATTTAGAGGGGCGGGCCTCCGTGCCCGCCCGATATTCCGCGGATATAGGATATAGATATATCTGGGGCGGGCCTCCGTGCCCGCCCGATATTCCGCGGATATAGATATATCTGGGGCGGGCCTCGTGGCGAATTTTCTGGGGCGGGCCTCCGTGCCCGCCCGAATCTTTCGGGAAATCAGGAAGCAATTTGCAGATGCGCGGGAGCCTGTAGAAAGGCGAGGAGCGCGCCGCGATTGTCGGGTAGGCCGAAGAGATCGAGCGTTGCGGCGATCTCGTGAGAGAGGGTCCAGAGGTGTTTGGTTTCGACGAGGGCTTGAAGGATCTCGCGTTGTGTGGTGTCGAGTCGAGAAGCTTCAGCGGGGGATTCGAGTCCAGAGAGGTCGAGCAGGGTATAGGTCATGTGGACAGCGCTGTAGGGGTCCACGATGGGTAACAAGTCGAGCAAGCGGGGGATGACGAACTCGGGGACACCGCGACCGAGGCGACAGAGGAGTCGGCTGATATCGCCAGCGGTGTCGAACTCAGCCCAAGGAAGTGTTGCGTAGAGGTCGGATACTTCGGAGATGGTGAGTGCGTGCATCAAGATGCGGAGTGCATTACGCGAAGGGTGTTGGGGATTTTGTCGTGTGAGGGACACGGCTGCTGCGAGTCTTACGAGTGCGGGGAAAGCGGAGTCTAGGTAACCTTCGAGAAGTGGTTCGATCAGATGGTCTTCGAGTTCGAGGACGCCAAAGCTCATCAGGATGCTTGCGAGGACGCAGGGATCTTCTTCGATGTCGAGGCGTCGCAGGAGAGCTTGTTGGATGCGTTTGCCTTCGAGGGGGAAGCAGGCCAACAGGAAGGCTGCATTGACGCGTAGCGCGGCCTGTGGCGCGTGAAGACATCTTGTGTAGAGGTCGATACCTTTGCGTGCTTCTTCGTGCGTGCGTTGGAGCCAAGCCGTTTCTAGGGGGGGTGCTTCTTCGCTTCCAGGAAGGACGAGATTCATGCGTCGATGTTGTGGGATCTCGTAGGCATTGGGGCAAGTTTCACCTGTGGCGAGGTGAGCGAGGAGTAGAAGGAGTTCTTCTTTGTCTTCGACGCCTGGATCTTGGAGCATTTCAAGAAGCAAGGGGATGGATGCAGCGCTAGCTTCAAAGACAACACCGTGGTGCCAAAGGGCTTCGTAGCACCAAGAGAGTGCTTCTTCTCGTTCATGTTTGAGGGGGGATCGCAGAGCGTGGAGTTTGTAGGGTAGGTCGCTAGCGTTTCCGTGGGCGTGTGTGATCTTGTCCCAAACAATGTGTTCTATCGACTGCATCATGGTGTGGCATCCTTTCTTTCGGGCGTGAGCGGTGAGCCGCGTAACGTGATCTTTTTCCTACAAGAAAGCCGTGACAGAAGGTGTCACGTGAACACAAAACGAGGCGACAAAGCGGATCACGTGGAAAAGTGGATGCTTGAGTCCATGGGACGGGCGTGCTAGAAAAGTGTCGAGAAAGCGCCCGTTCAAGATGCATGAAGACGATGCGAACCAATTGGGAGCGGTGTGGATGTTACCAGCAGAAACATATATTCAGGCTCGTCAGAAAGCGCGCTACCACGTGCAGGTGCAGCTCGACCATGTGGTCTTGCCAGCAAAGATGCCGGGAGAAGCGGTGGTCCAAGCTGAAGTGATACAGGTCTTCCACGCAGACGGAGGGATGCGTTGTGGTGAGAAGATCGAGTTTCGTTTGTGTGTGGCAGCGTACCATGAGGCGATCCCGCCCGATGATGGGATATGGTGGTTGCCTGTCGATGCGATCCAAAAAGGAGCTTGTTTGGAGGCCTTTTTGAATGGTCTCCCACCAAAGTGTGACGTTGCGATGTGGCAAGTCACGATCCTTGAAGGAGCGCCTTCGCCGCCTTGGATGAGTCCTGATGATTTGGATTGATCGGGTGGGGGATCAGATCGAGAAAGAAGGGGCATCTTTCCAAGCTTGGCGGCGACGCGCCTGTTTGGAAAGGAAGAGGGACGCATAACAAACACGTTCTTTGTCGCGGATCAACTGACCAAGGAAGGTTTCTGACTGCAAGGTTTCGATATCGAGTCCTTGGGTCGTGCTTTCTTGGGTTGTTTGGATCGGGAGATCGAGCAAGCGACGAACTTCTGCGCGTGCGATCTCTTCTTCTTTGGCTTCCGCTTCTTCGAGTGCTTGGGCAAGATCGTCGAGGGAGCGGATACCTTCTTGGCGAAGTGGAACCCGTGTTCCTGGGATGATCGCATCTTTGTCCATGCTTTGGCTGTAAGCGATGGCTTCTGAACCATAGCACTCACGGATCAGGGCGGACCAAACGGACTTGAAGAAGTCGCTTGATGGGGCGCGTTCGATGCCCACGACTTCACCGCCGATCAGGATGATCGCACCTTGTTGTTTGGGGAGACACTCAAACTCTGCCACAAACTCATCCAATTGTTTTTGGAAGTGTTTTGTAAAGAGAACGAGGTTGCCCATCTCAGAAAGTCCAAAGCGTTTGTTCCAAGCAGAGATATCACTCCAAAGCTTATTGAAGGTTTCCACTTGTCGCTTTTCGTGTGCACTTTCGCGTAGAGCATAGGGCAAGATCATCATCTTGTGTTCGCCCGAACTGATGTATCCACCTTGGGTTTGTTGGATACACATCGCAGTCTTGAACCCTTCTTTCTTTTTGGGTGGGATGACTGCGGCGTGTGCCATCGCGTGGTCTTGGGCGGCTTCTTCGACGATGTAACCTGTGTGGCAGGGCACCAACACGGTTTGTTCGCCTTTGTTCTCAAAGTTGAGGTTACCGTATCCTTCGGTCCATACGCGTGCTTTGTCGGGTGCTGCAAAGCGGTCGTCATCGATCTCGCCAAGCAAAGGGATCACTTGCATCACACCAACGCTTTGCATACGGCCAGGTTTGAGGCCGTGCAAAAGCGCTGCGAGCGTAGGTTCGGAGGCTTTGGAGCTTTGGGCTTGTTCGTCTGTGGTCTTGGCGTTTTTACCAAAGAGTTTTTTCAACATGGTGATCCTCCTTCACTTCAAGATGCCGCGGACATCGCAGGGGGTTGGGGTGCGTTGAGTTCGGCTGTTTCGGATGAAGCGAGAGGTTTGTTTGTGCGCTTTTTCTGCGCGAGTTGTTTTTTCTGAAGACCGCACCAAAGCTCTGTACACAACAAAGGAAGGGCCTTTTGGGGCTCTTGTTGCAACATCGCTTTGAAGAAAGGCAAGCCCATCTGATGTGCCGCATTGATGGGCAATGTAGCGATCTGCGTGGGGGCCAAGCTGCGCACGCCTGCGGACTCTGCTGCGACCACGGGGGACAATTGGTAGATCGGCATCTTGAGTCCGAGTTTACGGGCTTGTTCGATGACTTCTGCCAACCGGCCAGCGGGGGCATTTTCGTATCCATCTGAGAGGATAAAGAGCGTGTCAGGACCTTTTTTCAGAAGGCGGATCAAGCCCATCGCAAGGGAGCTTTCACCTTCAGGAAGCAACATCTGTGTTTGTTCATCCACGCGACCACCCGCGATCTCGACGAAAGCTTCGATCCGTGCGGCTTCTTGAAGCATGTCGCACACTGCGAGGCTTGTTGCGATCGGGCGTAGTGCTTGGCTATCGTGTCCTGCCATGGAAGCCGAAGCATCCACGAGGATACCCACACGATCTGCTTGGATCGGGAAGAGTCCTGCGGCTTCTTGGGCTTTTTGCTTGAGGGCCTTGCGGATCTCTTGGGTCATGCCACGTGCGTAAGCGTAGAGGTAGAGACGTGTTGCATCGTAGCGCAAAGGGTCCATCTCTACGGTGACTTGGCTTTCTTCAGCTTTGCGTTGGAGCCCGATCTTTTGGCCGTCTGTGAGCTGCTTTTTGGTCAGTTCGAGGACTTCCGCGCTTGTACGGTCTTTGTGGTATGTGCTGCGGAGACCTTCGAGGGTTTCGTAAGGCAGCAGGCGACCCGCTTCGAGGCTTGATTTGGCTTCGTGGTAAGACCGTAACAAGGGCTCTTTGGCGTCTTCGGCTTCGTTCCCAAACAAAAATGAGACACACTCACAAAGACTTGCAGCTTTGTGGGCAGGTGCGAAGCGCAGGACTTGTTGTTGAAGGATGCGCTTCTCGTGTTTTTCTCGTGCATCTTCGGGCTTTTTGAGGATCGCGCACAAGATGCTTGTCATACGTTGACCCCAAGCGTGACTGAGGGCCAGACGCAGCTTCTTGCGATAACGTGTACACCACAAAGGCAATCGATGGCTTCCAAGGATGGAACGCAAGATGAGCTTGCGCGCGCGTGCGTTGTTGACGCGAGCTTGTCGCATCGACACAAAGAGCTTCAACAGCCGTGTGATCGGGAGTTGTTCACAGATCCAAGCCAAGACGGTGGCTTCTTCATCTTCGCTCAAGAGGTAGCTTTGCTCAGCTTGGCGTGGTGCGTCGAGCAGATGTTGCAAGATCTGCTGAAGGCTGCGGTCAGATGCGCCTGGCAGTCCTGCCATCAACGCGTAGATACCGCGATCCACGGCCAAAAGAGTCGCGTGAGCATTGGACTCTGCGGCAACTTGTTCTTCTTGGGTGTTGTAAAAGCTCGCGCGCCCTGTCGAGATCGCAGCGATGTCGAGGTATTGTTCCAAGGTGTTGGCTGTCTTTTGAGCCTGTTCTACCGAGGATTCCAGGGCTTGTTGGAAGCGTTGCATGCTTTGATTGCGTAGTTGTAGTGCTTCGGTCATCTTGCCTCCTTTGACGAGAGGGCCGATATCTTCGATCGTATAAAAGTCGATGAATTGGGCGATAAGGAAGAATCAAGAGGAAAAGGGAGAAGAGAACAAGGAAGGCAACTGTCCAAGCATTGACCACTAAACTACCGCGCCATAAAGCGCGGGTAGGACTCGAACCTACGTACTTTGGATGATGATTCCAACGTTATTCTGTATGGGCAGAAAAGTTCTTGTTCTCATCTCCCCTATCCTCTAGGGAAAGGGCGATTCTATTGTGGGAGGGATAACGAAAGCGTCAGAGAGGAGGTTCATTTTTTTTCGAGGAGGGACAAGCTCATCTTTTGGTGAGGGATGCCCGCTTCTTCGTAGACGGGACCTTGGGGCACAAAGCCGAATCTCTCGTAAAATCCAGTTGCGTGGATTTGGGCGCTGAGTTGGACCTCTTTGAGTTGAAGATAGCGAGCTTGTTGGAGTAGAGCTTCGAGCAGCAGTCGTCCGATACCTCGGTCACGCCAAGGTTTTCTTACAGCCATACGGCCGATCTTTCCATTGGGGAGCAGTCGTCCACAACCGACGGGTTCGCCTTGTTCGGATACTGCGAGGACATGGCTCGAAGGAGGGTCCCACTCATCGATCTCGATCTCCGCGGGGACCTTTTGTTCTTGGACAAAGACTTCATGGCGAATCAGATACAGAGGATCTTTGTCTGCGGGCCATGACGCAAATCGCAGTTGCAGATCAGAAGATACGGAAAGGCCCGTTAGATCAGGAGGTGCGGTGCTTGGCATCGTTTCCACTTTTTCTTTTGGGTCGAGTTGTTGAAGTGCTTCGTAAAGCTCGAAGACATGGGCGTCTTGGGCTTTCATCTCACGGAGACTCTGTGTGAGCTTTGTGAGGTATTCGCGGTTGGCTCCGCTGGGTCCGTGCGCATAAAGGATCTGCTTGGCGATGTCTTGTAAGGGGGCTTCGCCAAGATAGTTGGGGTTGTCTGCGTTTGCGACGTACACCAAGACATCTTCGATCGTCTCGGACTGTGGGGGCGTTGCGTAAGGGAGATACGCCGTCAGGCGATGCCGCTCATAACCGCCTTTTTCCCTGTGATCGAGCGCTTGCAAGACATCGTGGGCATGTTGGGGAGCGACTTGGTACACAACACCCCAGCACTGTCCGTCTTTTTGGGGGAGCAGAGTCACCACGCGTCCAGGGGCTTCGGGGACACCGCGATGATCTGTGGAGCCTTGCCAAAAACGGCGGGTCCAACCTGTGATGATCGCTGGGTGGCTTTGTTGATAAGGAAAAGCGGGTCGCCAGATCAGCGAGCCATATCCGAAGATCCAGAGGAGGCTTGTGTGTTTCATTCTGCTGCAGGTTTGGTGAAGGTGATCTTCCAAAGGCCGCGGATATCGCCAAACTTGAAGCCTGTTGCGCGGTCTTTGGGGTAGTGTTGTTTGAGGGTGGCGAGCACGTCTTCGTCGATGTCTTTTTTGCGGCTGCCATGGCATTTGAGACACGTTGGAGCCGCCAAGATGATAGGGGTGTACACGGTTTTTTGGGACTTGTCTTTGGAAGTGACGAGCACCTTCAAGTTGGGGTCATCCGCTTGGATTCTCCGTGCAAACTCGCGGATAAGGCGCATCTCTTTGGCATTGGCGAGATTGGCGGGGTTGCGGTTGCGATGTGAGACGCGTTGGATGGTTGCGTTGTATTTTTTCCCGAACTCACGGGCGACTTGGGGGGCTGTCTTGCGGCACGCTTCGATGGCTTTGCTTGTGGAGCCGCCCGCGAGTTCTTTCTTGAGTGTTTTCATCATGAGATAAGCCACATGGCTCGAAAGCCACGAAGCCATCTCGTAGATGGTACGGTCTCTTTCATAATCAAAGTAGGGCATGGGGGCGATCACAAGGGGGCGTCGACGTGGCACAGGTTTGACGGGCTTTTGGACGATGACTCTTTTGGGAGGGCGGGGACGAGGGCGTTCTACGCGAGGGGCTGGGGGTGGAGGAGGTGCCTTTTTTTTGCAGCCTGTCATGGAGAAGATTGTGCTACACATGAGCAGAGCGAGGAGGCTTGGGAGCCTGAGCAGACTTGGCTGTTTCACGGTTGGTTCTCCTTGTTTTGCAAAAGGTCCACGACCTTTGTTTGGATGGCGAGAATCTAACGTGCTTCAGAGAGGTCTTCAAGATGCTGTGGGCTTGAGGAAAGGAGTTTTACTTTGTTGGCCGAGTTCGGGCCTTGTGCGCCTGTTTATTTGTTGGCTGGTGGAAAAAGTTCGCGTTTTGGATCAGACAAAGCACGAGCTTTGGTACAGAAAAAACCGCTACTCTCGTATGTTTTGCAAGGATTGGGTAGCTTTCCTTCCATGGTCCGCGTCGTGGCGCGTGAAGAACACGCTTATCGCGATCTTGGATGGGAAACCATCGCTGATACCCTCGGTGGTTTGGGGCCCATGGGAGGACTGCATCGCGCACTTTGCGATATCCAACAGCGCTTGGTTTCTTTCGGGGTGGGTGAATCCTCTGCGATCTCGGATGCATCCGAGATCGCAGGACAGGCGACGTTGTACCAAGAGATGCGCGATGTCGGGTGGTTGTTGTTGATGCCTTGCGATCTCTTGGGCGTCGAAGAAGCGTGGGTGCGGTGTTTGTGGGCTGCGCGAAAAGAGGGCGATCGGGCGGTTGCCTTTTTTGGAGAGCGTTGGGAGCCACTTTGTGCGTTGTATCATGTGGATCTCTTGCCACTTGTGGAAGAGCGGATATCCCAAGGCCAAGGAGCTTTATGGAGGCTCTTGGAGGATGCAAAGGCCCGACCTGTGGCGCTTCCCGAAGGATGGGAACACGCGGTGCAAGCGAATACACCGCAAGCTTTGGATGCGTATCTTCAGCGCTTGCAAGGGTAGAGGAGACCAAGATTGAGTCGTCATCGTCATGTCGAAAAGTTCCGTGTTTGCGCGGTTCGTGAAGAGGAACAGGTCTGGCGTAGTGATACGTTGGTGGTGGAAGAACCGTTGGAGATTCGACTGCAAGGCGAGCAAGATGGTGTGCCCTTTGTGGAACGCATCGCGGTGACGATGCGCACGCCCGGCGATGACTTTGCCCTTGCAGCGGGCTTTTTGTGGGGAGAAGGCATCTTGTCATCCTCCAAAGATATCGAGTCGATAAGCTATTGCGTTTCGAGCGGAACCACGGGCATCTTGGACGATGAACACAACGATGACCAAGAAGAACAACAGTACAATGTGGTCACCGTGCGCTTGCGGGCGGGTCTCTCTGTGGCGCTCGAACAACTGCGGCGGCGCGTTTACACCACGTCGAGTTGCGGCGTTTGTGGGAAGGCTTCGCTCGAAGCCATCGAAGGGATGATGTGCTGGCCCACAAAAGTTGGAGAGCTTGAGCCTTGGACGATCGAACATGCCTGCGTGTGGACGCTTCCTTTGGCCCTTCAAGAAGCCCAAAAAGTCTTTGCGAAGACAGGGGGATTACATGCCGCAGGGTTGTTTTTGCCCGATGGACAGATGCTTTGCGTTCGCGAAGATGTTGGGCGTCATAACGCTGTGGACAAGGTGATTGGTTCTTCGCTGTTGGCGGGCTCGCTGCCGCTGTCTTCTTGTGGTTTGGTGGTGAGCGGAAGGGCGAGTTTTGAGCTTGTGCAAAAGGCGTTGATGGCGGGTATCCCGATGCTTGTGGCGGTTGGGGCCCCATCCAACCTTGCAGTGCGACTCGCGCGCCAACAAGAGATGACGCTTGTGGGATTTGCGCGAGAACAGCGGTTCAATGTGTATGCTGGACATGCACGAGTCGTCAAAGAGAAGTCCATCTCTTCGTAGAATAGGGCTTGATGGATGCTTTGTCTTCTTGTGTGGGAGATCTTCTTGGTGGGGGATTTATCTTCTTGTGTGGGAGATATTCTTGTGTGGGGGAGAGCTTCGTGGTGGAGGGGAGGATCAACAGCTTGCGTCTTCTTGTAGGGCGAGGGGATGGGGGAAAGCGTTGGCGTCTTCTTGGCCCTCGCGGGGTTTGAGGCACTGAAAGTCTTTTTCTACAAGGATATAGATCTGCTTTTCGTCGGGATCTTTTGGGGTTTCAAAACCGACTTGATCGGTTTCGGTCCATTGTTGCGCGATTTGCGGGGGGACGTGCACGGTGACAGTGTTGTCTTGGTAGTCTGCAAAGACTTCTGTGGCTTGTTGATCGCGGACGATTGCATAACGGAGTTGCTGGTCCGCAGAGGGGCCAAATGAGATCTTGGTTTCTACGTAGCCTTCTTGAGAAAAAGATTGTACTTCTGGTTGGTTGAGGCGAAAGCGGATGGTGTTGTCTCGGATACGCATCTTCATGAAAGGAACTCCTTTGCCTATCGAGTATGCTTTTGAGGAGAAGGGTTCTTATCCTATAGACTTGGTTTTTGATTTTCAAGAGATAGTAGATTCAAAAGTCGATTGATGTGGGGTGGGGCGGGGGTCAGGGCTTGGCAGCGATCATGCGTAAAGTGGCCTTGAGGGGGAGCTGAAGTGGCTTGGGCAGCTTCTTGGACCGCTGCATCTTTTGGAGGGTTGGCAAGGCTTTTGTGGCGCGCCACCGCATGCGCCCAAGGATCTGGATGATGCGTTTTTGGAGCGGGGGTGGACTCTCTGGGAGCGCTGCGAGCAAAGCGGGAACGGCCCGATGAGCGAGGCGTTGCAGTGTGATCTGAGCGTGCATCTTGTGCTTTTTGTTGTCCGACTTGAGGGCACGCAAAAGTGTATCGAGCGGAAGATCGCACTGATCGAAACGACACATCACATAAGCAGCTTGGAGCGCGACGAGTGTTTCTGGGTGAACCAACAACCGTTGAAGGGCAGGAAGCAGTGGGGCGGCGTCTTGGCGCAAACGCAACAAAGCACGGCTGGCTTGGAGGCGGATGTAGCCGTTTTTGTGTTGCATGAGTTCCAAGAGAAGATCGCATCCTTTTTGGACCTTTTTTTTGCAGAGGGCATACGCTGCCGATGTGAGCAATACGGGCTCTCGAAGGTCGAGAAGTGCCTTGTGAAGGGCTTTTTGGGTCTCTTGGGAGGACTGTGTCGGCAGCGCGCCTAGAGCAAAGGCGGCATTGTAGCGGACGATGATCATGGGATCTTGGAGGGCTTTGGAGACGCCAAGAGGACACTTTGCAGGGGTGTAGTGTAAGAGCCCTTGGATGCGGACGGCTTCGCGTCGAACAGCCCAGACCTTGTGTTGAAGGGCCGCACAAAGGCGTTTGCAAGCTTCTGACTTTCCACCCTGCAAGGCGCACATCGAACCTGTTGCCCATGCTTTGGCCTGTTCAGAGCGCGTTTGTTGCCAGATCTGCTCAAGGGTGCGCAGGCTCTCTTCTTCGGGTAGATCGAGGGTTGCGAGCAGTTTGATCGCGAGGCGTCTTGCGGGTGTGTAGGTATCGCTTCTCGCGATCACATGGAGGGTCTGGTCCAATTGGAAAGAGATCGAGATCTTGCGGGGGGTGGGATGTGTATCGAGGGTGCGCAAGGCTTGGTAGCGAATGCGAGCGTTGCTGTCTGTGAGGCTTTGTGCCACCAAGCGGATCTGCGCAGAAGAGAGCGGTTTGGGTTGCTCTTCCAGCGCGTAGAGTGCGAACATCCGGGAGGCTGGTTTGAGAGAGCTACCTTGGTTGGGGCGAATGACTTGGGGCACGCAACCAGTGAGCGTGCTGATCGCCCAACAAAAGAGTAGAAAAGAAGAGAAGTTCGTACGAAGACAGTCCACAGGTTTTTCCTTGGTGTTGGGTACGGGCTTGGGTGGCGCAACGAGCATGGAAGCGCCAAGCGCAACGTTCGTTGGAGATGATCGCTTGTTTTGTATTGGGAAAGCAAGGGAGAACAAGAAGATCTCTCGACGTTCGAGGCGCAGATTTGTATGCTGTGGTGGACGAGATGAGCGACGAGAATTTGCGGCGTGTCCAGATGCGTGTATGGTTTGTCGCTATTGCGATCTCGGGAGGAAATGATGGGTACGTCCAAACCGCCAGCAACATTTGAAAAATTAAGTCATGTCGGCCACGCAACGATGAGCCTTTGCAACCCGCTGAGTGAGAGCAAGCTCCAACACTTGTTGCGGCTCTTGCCTCTGCGCGAAGAGATGTTGGCTTTGGACATCGGTTGTGGAAAAGGGGAGATGTTGATTCGACTGGCCGAGCGTTTTGGCTTGGATGGGGTGGGGATCGATATCTCTGAGGCTTTTCTTCAAGAAGCCCGCGAACAAGCGCGACTGCGTGTGCCGCGCAGCAAGTTGGACTTTCTCTTGGGCGATATGCGGCAGATCTCTTTGTTGAAACATCACTTTGATATCGGGATGTGTGTGGGGGCGACGCAGGCCATTGGCTCCATGACTCTAACGCTTGCGCGTCTGAAAGAGCTTGTACGTCCAGGGGGATTGATCCTCTTGGCCGAAGGCTTTTGGCGACGTCCACCCGCTGCGGAGTATCTGGAGTTTTTGCAGTGTGATGCACAGCTGTATCGAAGCCACTCGGGTAATGTCGAGTTGGGCCAACAAGAAGGACTGACCTATCTTTTTGGTTTGGTCTGTGAGCGCGAAGACTTCGATATCTACGAAGGCACCTACCTTTTGAACATCGAAAATTACTGTGAGGCGCATCCTGACGAGCCCGACTGCGAGACGATGTTGCGACGGATTCGACGATGGCACAGCCATTATCTTCGATATGGTCGGGATACGCTGGGATTTGGATTCTATGTGTTTCGCACGCCTTCAGCGTAGCGAGCCAAAGATGCGGAAGATACGATAGTTCGGGAGAGTTTGTTTTGGGGGAGCGAGGGGAGGATTAGAGTTCGACGTCGATGGCTTGGGCGTCAAGGACAAGTTGCACGATGTCGGCTTCTTCGACTTCCAACTCACCAAGGATGGCGGTGCCAAAAGCGTAAGCGTCCGAACCCATCTCTTCTTTCATCTCTTCGAGCGTGGCTTCGATCTCATCGTCGTCTTCGAGTCCCATGAGTTCATAGGGAGCGCCGCAAGTCTCGGTCATCAGGATGGTAAACGACACAAAGTCGGGTGCGACAACGCCATAATCCCCATTGGGGAAGATCATGATCACGGGGGCTGCATTCAGCGAAGCGGGGGACATATCTTCTTCATCGACAAGCGAGGCGTACACGGCACCTTCGGAGGTTTCGCCGAGCAGCAAAAGACCGCCGAGGTCATAATCGATACCTTCGCTGTCTGCGATCTCGTGATCGTCAGCCCATTGTAGGTTCAGGGGAAGGAAGTCCCACTCGTTGACGAATTCTTGGGGGGTGGCCTGTTCACGGACTAGTTCATAAAGCGGCCAGTGGATATCCGACATGGATCGATCCCTCCTCTCTTTTTCAGATGGACGAGTTTTGGTCTTTCTCGCGCGAACCCTGCGTCCGTGCGATGCTTTTGTGATGGCTAATACCACGAGATCCGAAAGCCGCAAGAAAAATTTGGAGGGGAGATCATTTTTTCTGCGAAGAGGAGGCTGGGGAGGGGTGTTGGGGCTTAGTGCTGGCAGCCTGTCCCGTGGCTGTGCGTGTCTTCCGTGCGGATAATCGGGAGATTTGTGGTGGAGTAGATATGGCCTGTGCTGCTTAGGTCCACGTGGAAGTGGTTGTCGTGGACGTTGTTGTAGTTGGGGGTCAGGACCAAAGAGAAGATCTTTTGCTTCCACATGTCACAGCCGATCTCGTAAAGCACCTTGGCTTGGGGACTATTGAACATCGTGGACCAACAACCCATCTGTCCGCTTGCATTTTTCCAAGTGGTCGAGTGATCCCAGTGTTTGTAGAGGTTGTATTCGATGCCTGCACCATCCCAAAAGGCGGCTAGATCGATGGCGCGGCCTAGACCATGTTGGCTCAGTGTTGCGGTGGAACCGCTATCAGTGCGGATACCACGGCAGTTGTACGTCCCATAGTGCATGACTTTTTTGATGCCGCGTGCAGCGAGGTATTTGCTGAGTTTGGACATCACAAGAGCAAGCTCACAGCGCATAAACATCGTGCTAGCGGTGTCATTGCCATTGACCCAAGTGACGCCGTGGATGTTTGGGTCGAGCGAAAGGGCATCTGTGACTTCGCAAGTGAGAGATGGATCTTCTGCGGGATGTTCCTTGGGGTTGTTGCGCACAGTGAACTTGAGTCCGAGTGCTGCGGCTTGTTGGTAGCAAGTCGATCCAGGGGGAGGCCCTGATCCTGGGATGCACACCATGCCTTGCGTCGTGGACTCGTTGTAGCGATCTTTGGAAGCGCAGTAGTATCCGCTGCGGCAGCCTGTTTGTGGGTGTTGATTAAAGTCACACTTGCTAACACAAGCTCCCGTGCCTGCGAAGGCCCCAGGGATATCGATGCAAAAGGTCACAGCATGTCCTGTTTTGTCTGGGCATGTGCGTGTGCAAGAAAGGCTGCACATCCCATTGGGATAACCTTGGGTGATGCACTTTCCACCGTTGTAGGTGCACTGTGCGTCGGATGTACAAGCTTCGCCGATCCAAGAGTTCGTGGGCGTGGCCTCTGGTTGTGTTTCAGGTTGGGGCTCTGGGGATGCCTCGGGTTGAGGTTCGGGTTGTGGCTCGGGTTGGGGTTCGGGGGATGTCTCGACAGGACCAGCTTCTGGGGTACTTTCTTCAGGTGGGAGCGGTTCGGTTGCCGTTTTTTCAGGGGCGATGGGTTCTGTGGTTTTTTCGGGGAGTGTGTTTTTCTCCGAACCACCGTCTTGTTGGGGCATGACGACCAGCTCTCCCAAGCCACCTCCGCCGCCTGGTGGCGTACCACCACAAGCAAAAGACACAAGGCCCACAAAAAGAAGAAGGATGAAAGAGAACTTTCGAAGGTTCATATCCCGTGACTCCCGTCGAAAAAGGGAAGCTTGAAAAGCTTATATGCTTTGTGCGGGCCGAGTTCTCGCTTTTGAGCGAGGGCCGCGTTATGTTGTGTAGATGGACGCCTCGTCCTCCACCGCGCGAACAAGTGGGAGGGTACAACATGGGGGCGAAAAAGTCGGAGAGGAGGGAGCGTACTTGGTGGCGCGTATGGTGGAAGATATCGAGCGTTTTCGTCAAGGTTTGTCGAGCGAAAAAAGTGAGGTGCGTTACGCGAGTGTGCGGGGCTTGCGTGTGTTGGGACACCAAGCGCGAGAGGTGGCGGGAGAGTTGCTGCGCGTTGCATTGGAAGATCCTTCGCTACGAGTCCAAGTCGAGGCAGCGGAAGCTTTTTCGCTCGTTGGGCCTGACGTAAAAGCCTTTGAAGAGACCTTGGTGGGGGCGCTGTTGTCTCCGCAATATGAGTTGCTGGTCAATGCGAGTTTTGTCTTGCACTCTTTGGGGCGTCAGGCTCAGCCTTTACGCGATAGTTTGGTGCGCTCGCTTCAACAAGTCTATGAGATGCCTTTGTATTTTTTGCTGGGGTGCTTGGCGACGTTGGAGCCCTTGGAAGAAAATGCTCGGATTATCCGCGATCTGATCGAAGAACGTGGACGCTATCTGTTGTTCTTTTTTGTGGAGTCGCTTTGCAAGATGGGGCCGCGCGTGCATGCAATCTTGCGCGAAGGGATGCAGAGCGAGGGCACCACGACACGCATGGTCTGCGCTGCGGCGTTATGGAGCCAGACCCAAGATGCCGAAGCGATGGGGATCTTGGAGCAGACCCAACGGGATGGCGACACCCCTGAGATCATCTGCGCAGCATCCGCGCTTTTGATTCGTTTGGGGCATGTCGAAAAAGGCCAAGCAGGCTTGTTCTCGCAGCTTCCGCATGTGCGAGAGGGTGGCTTGTTTGCTTTGATGTTGGGGACGCTTTGTAATGTCGCGCACGAAGCACCCCAAGGGACGCTCCAAGTGCTGCGGACTCTACTTTATGAACGCGACCCCGAGCGATTGGAACAGATCATCGGTGCGGTCGGGCGGACGGGGCGTTTGGGCAGTGAGCTTTGTGCAGATCTCGCCTTTTTCTTTCGACAAGCTTGGGAGCTTTGGGTGGCGCGTCGTGCGCCCGTTAGTTTTCGCTTGTTGCTGCGGAACCGTTGTCCTGCTTGGCTCCCTAGCAGTGGACAACAACCCCAGCCCGCGCTTCGTCAAATCGATCCACAGCTTTTTCCTGATACACTTTCAGACAATGAGCGTCGTTTGGCCTTACACCGCTGGGCAGAACCGCTGTTGTTTCGTTTGATCGATACCATCGATTCTTCTGGACAGTTGGACCCGCTGCGTTTGCGCGAGCCCATGGGATACGTCTTGATCGCGGAGGATGTGAGTTGGTCATTGCGCCACGCAGCAGCCGAGGCCATCGGGCGTCAACCCCGCGAAGAAGAGTTAAGCCGCATGTTGCGGGCGGCTGTGCGAAGTTCGGACACTGAGCTTGCGCATGGCGTCTTGATGGGTCTCGAACGCAACTTGGAGATCGCCTTGATCTTTGCGGGACTTGCGCAAGGAGGGGGTGTCTCTTCTCTGTCTCCGCCTGAGTCTTCGGAAGGTGCGGCCTCTTGGACGTTAGCTTGGCATCAGAGCGCTGCCTTTTTGGACGCTTGTCGGCAACCTGAGCGTTTGTCTTTGTTGGGGGAGTTTCTAAAGCACGCAGAGTACGAGATCCGCTTGCTTGCGGGACGGATCTTGCTGCTTTTGGGACATACTCAGCCGATGCGCTCGTTGTTTCGGGCGTTGCTGTCCGACAGGAAGATGTTGTTTCTGTGGTCTGATGCATTACGTCGGATGTTTCGATGGCTTGGTGATGGCGCACCGACTTGGTTGCAAGAAGATGTTGAAGCGTTGTGTACGCCGATCTTGCAGATGAATCTACCGCTGCTTCAGTCTTTGTCGGGGGCTTTGTTGACGATGGCAGGCCATCCCTTAAAGCCCGAAGATATGGACGTTTTGGAGTCTGCTTGCACAGAAGACGAGGCAGCGAATTGGTTGGCGTGGATCAAAGCGCAGCAACACTCGTTGGCCTCGATACAAGCGGTCTTTGTGAAAGAAGAGACTTTTTCTAAAGCTTCTTCGCTTGTCGAGATCTTGTGTTCCAAGGTGTGGGAAGATCCGTGGAAAGAACGTTTCTTGTTGCGTCTGGCCACGCATCTGATCGGGATGCACCTCGAACGCTTCGGGCCTTGGCCTGGTCTTGTGCTTGAAGATATCGTCGCAACACGCGAGTCTTGGCGCAAAGGACAACGTGCAAGCCACGAGATGCAACAACTTTATGCGGAAGTCACAGGCGTCTTTTGGGATACGTTGTTGTTGCGTAACCAACAAGAACACTTTTCGACACCACGCATCAACAGCATCTATCAGCTGATGCAGTTTCTCCAGTTGATCTTGCGCCCGCGCGCGGTCCAAGAACCAAACACGATCTTTCAGGCACTGGTGGCAGCCCAAGAACTCCAAGTCAGCCACGCGCTCGGTGATGGCCTTCATCCCGAGTCTATCGCTCAACAACTTGAGCGTGAGGCACGCGTTGCGTGTTGTTCGTGGATGGGCGAGCAGCTACGCACGCTCTTTGCGGAGCTTCAGCAGACGCAAGAGCACGTCCAACAATGGCGAGAAAAAGATCAGGAGCTTCTTTTTTCCGAAGACTAAGAAAAAGTCGTATGAACTATCTTTGTGGGTGATGCGTCTGTCTGCCCAAAGTGGCGACCTTGCTGTGTCCGTTGGGATGGCGCGCGATGGTCGTTTGCAAACAAAGGATACATCGTCTTGATGAAACCACGCGAATTAGAGAACTTGGGGATCCCTGGCGGCGAGTGCGTCAAACTCGCCAAACAGCTTGCGCGAGAGGCGCAGCTTTTGGGGGTAAAAAAGAAACAGGTGCGAGCGACCTTGCAAGCTTTGGCCGCTTCTCCTGCGGATCATGTCGATGATCGGTTTTTTGGAATCTTGGCGCGCCACATCATCGGGGAAGGGGAAGGCGTCTTTATTGAACGCGAGGAACCCGCACCTTGGCAACAGTGGGGCAAGGATCTCGAAGCCGAAGCCATCAAACAAATGCAAAATGCTTGTCGTCTTCCTGTCGCAGTATCGGGCGCTTTGATGCCTGACGCCCACGTTGGCTATGGTTTGCCGATTGGTGGGGTGTTGGCGACGGAAGGTGCGGTGATTCCTTACGCAGTGGGCGTTGATATCGCTTGTCGTATGAAGCTCACGGTCTTGGACCTTCCTGCTGCTGCGATCGAAGGCGAAAAAGATCGTTTGATGCGCGTCCTTGAAGACGAAACGCGTTTTGGGATCGGGGCCAGCTTTCGCATCCCACACGATCATGAAGTGATGGACCAAGACTGGGGTGTCACCGAAGTCACGCGCCGCTCCAAAGACAAAGCCCGAAAACAGCTTGGAAGTAGCGGTTCTGGAAACCACTTTGTCGAGTTTGGAACCCTGACCATCGAAGAAGCGGAAAATGAGCTTTCGTTGGCGCCTGGTGTGTACCTTGCGTTGCTTTCGCACAGTGGTAGCCGTGGTGCAGGGGCTTCCGTTGCCTCGCATTACTCGAAGCTTGCGATGGATCTGCATCCTGAGTTGCCAAAAGAACTGCGCCATCTTGCTTGGTTGGAGATGGATCGCTCTGAAGGCCAAGAGTACTGGGCTGCGATGCAACTGATGGGAGAGTACGCGGCTGCAAACCATGCTGTAATCCATCGATCGATTCAAAAAGCCCTTGGTGTGAAGGTCTTGGCGGATATCGAAAACCATCACAACTTTGCATGGCGTGAGATCCACGATGGTAAAGAAGTGTATGTTCACCGCAAAGGCGCAACCCCCGCAGGAGCGGGCGTCTTGGGGATCATCCCTGGGTCGATGTCGACGCCTGCTTATGTGGTGTCGGGCAAGGGAGAACCCAACTCCCTCAAAAGCGCGTCACATGGGGCGGGTCGATTGATGTCGCGCAAAAAGGCCAAGGAGACTTTTGCTTGGTCTGCTGTCAAAAAGGAACTTCGCAAAAAGGGCGTGACCTTGCTGAGCGCTGGGATCGACGAAGTACCCTTTGTGTATAAAGATATCGAAGAAGTCATGGGCGCGCAGACGGATCTTGTGGACGTGGTCGCGCGTTTTGATCCCCGCATCGTCAAGATGGCCCCCGCAGGCGAGCCCCCTGAAGATTGAGATGTCGCTCTCGCCATCGCTCTATCTTTGTGCTAAGGTCGGAGTCTTCAACTCTTGGAGATGTTTGATCTTCTGGCAAAGGCGAGCGATATGGAACTCTCTGAACAATCTACCCCGCACCCGCTCATCACCGCACTTACGCAAGTCGTGTGCTGGCCTAGTGTTTCTGTACAAGAATCCTTGGGCGATACCATCAATTATGAACGATGGACCCAACAAGGCACGGGCGAAGCACTTTGGACAACCACGATCCATTCTTCTGCTTCTGAACATACGTCCTCTACGCCTTCTCAAGCGCGAAACTCCTCAGACATCCACCCCATCGACCTATCACAAAAACTCCCTCAACCAAGCTCCGCCTCTTTGCCCAACTTTCGATTTTTGCGCAAAGGCTTGTCTCTTACGGATACTTGGGTTGGGGAAGAGTTTGAGATCCTGCATACCTTGGGAGAAGGTGGGATGGGGGTGGTGCAAGAAGCCGTACAGCGGGGACTTCAGCGCCGTGTTGCGATCAAACGACAAAAGATCCATTCACAAAACAACGATATCTCTCGTGCCTTGTTGTTAAAAGAAGCCCAAATTACGGGCTCTTTGGAGCACCCCAATATCGTTCCTGTGCATACCTTAGGATGCGACGAAGAAGGCGCGCTTAGCCTCGTGATGAAGCGCGTGGATGGGGAAAGTTGGCAAACCCTTCTACACGAACCAAAGCATCCTTTTTGGTACCGCAAGTTACAGGAGGGTGGGGAGCCCTTGGAGTACCATTTGGAGATCCTGACAGAGTTATGCAATGCGTTGTCTTTTGCGCATAGCCAAGGGATCGTCCACCGCGATATCAAGCCCGCCAACGTGATGATAGGGGCTTTTGGTGAGGTTTGTTTGTTGGACTGGGGGATCGCGACAGAGCTTTTGGAAGAGTCCAAAGCCATGAATGTCCTCTCCCCAGAAGCCCAACAAACCAAAGGACAAGCCTTGGTGGGGACCTTGGCCTACATAGCACCTGAGATGTTGTTGGGCGATATCAAGTACATTGATGAACGCACAGATGTCTATCTTTTGGGTGCGACTTTGTATGAGATCCTTATCGGGAGACCTCCTCATCGCGGCCAAAATATGCAAGACATCCTCTTCTCGATCTTTTTGGAGGAAAAGTCTTTTCCCACGACGATACCTACGGGGCTTGTGGAGATCTGTCTTCGAGCGTTGTCGATCGATCCTGCCCAGCGTTTCCCCAATGCACAAGCTTTGCGCTTCGCTTTGAAGGAGTTCCTTCGTCGTCGCGAAGCCAACAAGATCTGCGAACAAGCTTGGCTGCTTTTGGAAGAACTCGACAAAGCGATCTCAAAAGAACAAGCGGAAAACTCCGAGACTCTAGGGGGAGCGACCCGAGACGTGGTACGTTTGTTTACAGAGTGTCGCTTTGGATTTTCGTTGGCTTTGCGGGACTGGTCGGAAAATACGCGCGCAAAAGCAGGGCTAGAGCGTTGTTTGCATCGCATGATAGAGCGTGCCTTGGAACGACAAGATGCTCGCCAAGCCCAAGACCTGCTCGAAGAGTTGCCTTCCCCTGTAGAAGACCTACAGGAAAAGCTTGCGCGATTGCAACAGCAGATCGCCCTCGAAAAAGAAGAACAAGAGAAGCTGCGATACCTCTCCGAAGATCTGGACTTTTATCACTCTCCTCGCGCCAAGATGTGGTTTTTTATGTCGATGGCCACGCTTTCGACGATCGTGTCGGTTGCTGTGAGTTTTTCTTATTACACCAAGGGGACTCTTCCAAGCCATCGGGACTCTATCGTGGCTTTGGTGGTTTTCTCCATCTGTTCGTTGTTTATCTTTGGGGTGAGACGCAAGAAACTTCTCACAAATGCAGCGTCGCGTCAGTTCGTGGCTTCCATGGTCATCGGGACCTCGTGTTTGTTGGGGTATCGTATTTTTTCGATGTGGGCGCAGATCCCCATCGACAAGAGTGTCCACGGCGAGTTTTTCTTGTTTGCGACGCTTTTTGGGCTCCCTGCGATCTTTGCGGCCAAATGGCTGCTCTGGCCGACACTCATCTGTTTGGTGAGTGGTTTTGTGTGTATGTTTTGGCCTTCGTTGTTGGTCCCGCTACAAGGGATCTCTTTGTCTGTGATTTGGTATGGTGGAAGTGTCGTCTTTTTTCGCGAGTGGTCTTTGCGACGTGCGAAGGAAAGGCTTCAAGAAGCAAAAGGAGGGAGATCTTGAACGCAGCGAAGAAAGCCGAACAAGGGGCGTTGCGCGATGCGCGCGATCATAAGATAAGCCTCTTGTCAGGCAGTTTCAGGATGGCCTTACTCCTCCTTTTGATGTGTGGAGTGTTGGGTCATACGAGAGAGGCGCACGCTTGCAAAGGCAAAGAGTGCTATGGCGGAAAAGCAGGTGCGCTATGGTTTTCTTTCGACAGTATCCGCAACGCAGGCACCAAAGAGCGGAAGTATAAGATCTACTACTTTCATCAGAAAAAGTGCCATGTTGTCGGGTTTTATGGACTCCATGCAGAAGTCTTTCGCAAGGCAGTCAAACACCTTCATCGCGTTTTGCGCGATCCGTTCTTTCGTTTGTTGGTCTTGCAAAAGCGCGACTGGCAGATGATGAAGGGAAGAAGTCGCACCTTGGTGCGCAAGTTGTTGTACAAACGCACCAAGATCATCGCAAACACCTTTCACCGTAAAGCGAACTTTCCTTGCCAAACCAACGGGCTTGACGAACATACAAACGCATTTGCTCCCTTGAATGTGCGGATCTTGTTTATCAGCAAGTCTTATCTCACAGAGCAACATCGCCGCGGTCGTTTGGGGGTGCGCATCCTTGCCAAGACCATTCTCCACGAGACCTTGCACACCTTGGGCTACAGCCACCGTCGTTTGATCGCGGGGTCGGTCTCTTACAACAACACTGTGCCCGTTTTTATCGGTTGCATGGCGATGAACTGGCCCCCACGACGGGGGTCTTCAAAAAGCTATGCCCAACGTGTTGTCTCTGTTTCCCGTTATTGCTCGTTTTCGGCAGCAAAGATGCGCCGCGAAAAAGCTTTTTATGTACCTTGGATGGAGACAAGACCTGGGCTCCACAGCCATTCAAGCAAAAGCCGCTGGTAGTCGCTTGTTTGGATGCGACTTTGTCTTATGGGTGGGGCCAAGTTGTTGGGTGGGGCTAGGTTGGAGGGAGAAGGGGATGTCTTTTCGCCCGATGTGATGGGCTTCAAATGCGTGTGGCTGCGTAATCACGAAGGAATTGTTCTTGCTCAGGGGACTGGATCGAGAAAGGCCGCGTCCATCGGATGAGATCGATGGCTTCTTCTGCACCGTACCCTTGAGAGATGAGATAACTTGCTGCAAAGGTCCCTGCACGTCCCAAGCCCGCCCAGCAGTGCAGAACAAGGCTTGCGTCACGTCGAAGAGCATGTTCGATGTATTCGAGGACTTCTCGGGTTTGGCGTAATGTTGGGGCCGTTTGGTCGGGGATAGGCTGATAAAAAAAGTCGATACCTCGCTGGGCAAGCGCTTGTTTTCGGTCCTCTGGCGACTCTGGAGGGTTCATCTTTGCGAACTCTTTGGGTTCTACAAAGGCGATCACATGGGTCACGCCCTGAAAGACAAGTGCGTCCAAATCCAAGAGTGTTGCGTGAGGGCTGCCTGTCCTTCCTGGGATCGCGCAAAGTCCCAGTCTTGCAGGCGGACGGATCAATGTTGAAGAAAGCCAGTCGATCTTCATCGTGGGCCTCGGTCTGTGATGGGGGATTGTTGAAAAGAGTGGGACTGTCAAAGGAAGGTCGGAAAGTATCGGATAGAAGGGGGATGTGGGGGGGATGGGGAAGGATTAGTTACGGGTCCAAGTGACGCTGTCAGCGCCGTTGGTTGCGGTACAAGAACCTGTTTTGCCAGCATCGCTGGTCGAACAGGAGAACTCGCCGTTGTTACCGCGGATGGTGAAGCTTGCGAGGTCGCCTTGTGCTTGGAGACCCATGACGATGCTGTATTCTTTGCCATCGACATCGCGAGCGTAAGTGAGGACTTCGAGCTTGCCTGCACGCTTGGAAGCGTCTGCGGAGATGCGCATACCTTGCTTGACTTCTGCGGTCTCGCCTTCTGCGGTCTTGGCTTTGAAGTACATCGACATCAACATGTCTGCTGCGCCGCTGCCAACCATTGCGTTGTAGATCATGCCGCCATCAACGCAGTTTCCAGCTGTGTCACATACGTTTTGAAGGAAGACTTCAAAGCGCACTTTTCCGCCCGCGCTGCTGCCTTCAGCAACAAAGCGAAGCACAACGCGTCCCGAACCTTCTTTCAGACAGCCCAAGTCGATGGACAACTCTGCGCTGCCTTTTCCGTTTGCGATGTTTGCGAAACCAATGACGTCACCGCTGTAACAGCCGATGGTGAGCTGTGGTTGGGAGATGGTTCCCAACTCACCGTTTTTGCTGATCTTACGGAGAGAGTAGTCATTGTTGACGGGGAGGTAAGGCATCATGGCTTTGACAGCCGCGGCGGGGATACCTGAACGGGTCAGGTATTCTTGCATAGACGCCACTTTGGGGGCTTGGCCATCTTCGACTTCAAGGAATTGAGGAAGTTGGCCATATTTGCTCAAAGCGTCGAGTTTGAGGGCCACTTGGCCTTTCAAGTAACCATTGTAGCTTGCGCTGATCATCGGGCCACTCACGGTTCCTGAGGGGCTGTTGAGGTCGGATTCGACTTGCTCAAGAGGAGGGGGAGCCTGACCACAAGCTCCAAGGACCCACAAAGCACACACAGCAAGAGTAGCATTCATCCAACGAAGTCCACGCATCGTAACTCTCCTTTGGTTAGGAAGTGAGGCTGCTCCACGCGCACTTGAGAAGTGAGAAGCGTTCGGGAGCACCGTGCTTTTTATTTTTTGTGACGCGTCCGTGCGTTTCTAAGGTGCAATGTTTTGATTTGGCGCAGCATGATGTCAAAAAGGCGCCATGTTGTGAGGCGCTTTACCTCTGTGCAAAAGCCTTGCCGTCTTCTCTAAACTATGAGGCTTACTTGATTTTCGGGAAAAAGGCAAGGATGTGATTCGCGGATACCATACAGGAGACAAGCCACACTTTCTTTCCTTTGGAGAAAGGGAGTGATTCTATCTGTTTGTTTTTGTATGTTTTTTTGGTTTAGCGTGTGTCGAGTGCAAAGTTGTCACAGTTTGGAGCAGTCTTACTCCAAGGGTGGAGGGCAGGTTTGGGGCGGGGCTCACTTGGTCTTTTGGCATTGAGGGGGTTGTTTGAGGAGGTCGAGGACAGCTTGTTCGATCTTTTGGGGGTTGACCATGCCTTGGAAGATCTTGTGGATCTTGCCGCATCCATCGACAAGATATTGCCGAGGGACGGTCAAGACGGGTCCCAAGATGGTGTTGCCTTTGTAAAGGCTATCGTCAGCGACCACGACGGGATATTGGATATCGAGGGCCATAAGAAAGGGTCGCAAGACCTGTTTGACTTGCTTTTCGAGGGCGATCCCCACCACTCGGAGTCCTTGGGACTTGTGTTTCCGCGCGAGCTTGTCCCAACGTCTGACCAGAAACTGACACGGCATACAGTGGCTTGCGAAGACATCGACGAGGACGACTTTTCCGCGCAGATCATAAAAGTCGAAGTCTGCATTTTTGGTATCGAGCAGACGGATCTGGTGGAAAAGTTTGGGCGGGGGCTTTTGTCGTGTTTGGTGGGTGCATGCAAAGAGCATGGTGAGACCAAGGCAAGCGAGGGCAAGGTGAGCCCTACGAAAAAGCCGAGCTGATGGGAAGAAAGAGAGCTGATTATACAAGCGTATTCTCCAAGTTTGTTGTCTCAAGGGAGGTTGACGACTTGGACGCCTTTGGGGACGCGGAAGGTAAACAGCGCTTTGGGGAGTCCTCGGTTGGCGCGGACATTGGAGAAGATAAAGCGGTTGCGGTTTCCTGCGGGGTCGATGTAGATGGTCTCGCGGATCTGGTAGCTACCTGGGATCACGGAGAAATAGAGCTTTTTGAAAAGGCTTTGGGGCTTCTTGGGGATGAGTTCGAGGCGGATGTCTCCGCGTTTTCCAAAGGGAAAAGGCATGCGTCTGCGGATGCGGAAGCTTTTTTCGAGATCACCGCTTCCCCACAAGAACTGCACCGCGACGCCAAACTCCGTGCGTTGGACATTTTTGCGCACTTTGACTTCTTCGTCGTCAGCATTGTACATCCACAAGGTCTTGCCGTTGTACACGAAGTCCTTGCGCTCGGGCTTGGCGTATTGGAAACGCATCATCCCAGGCTTTCGGAAAAAAAAGCGTCCACTCTCTTTGCTGCTGCGCTTGAGGCGTGTACGGGTGAAGATTTGTTTGAAGTCAGCGGTAAAGTCTTTGATTTCTTTGTAAAAGCGCTGTAGGCCTTCGATGGCCTTTTGGGTCTTGGCATCCGCGGCATAGGTTGGATTCGAGCCGTAGGGAGCAAAAAGCGCCACAAAAAACAACAAAAGCAAACCAAACGTTCGGCTTTGGGGGGTCATCATCGTCCTCATTTGGTGTCTCTGGGTGAGGATTGCGGGTCCATCACGCAGAAGATTCACGAGCTTCAAAAGTTTGACGCATGTTCGAGAGGGAACTTAGTTCTTTTTTTTGTCGGATTCCAGCGTTGCGTCAAGAGAAGGGAGATTGTCGAGGGATTCACGGGCTTCCTGGGCGGTCCATTCGGCTTGTTCTTCTTCGTAGTGTTCGTCGTTTCCAAGCAGCCTTTCGAGCGTGGGGATAATCGAGAAGATCGAGTCTGGCAAAAATCCGGCCAAGGGGGTTGGGGCTTCGATCTCGACGAGTTGCGAACGAATGCTGCTTTGTTCGCGCATCCAAACCTCCGCATATACCTTGGGCAGCGGAACATGGATGAATTCGTGCTCTCCATTGGAGTGCAGCATGTACTCACTGCGGAAACAGCCCGTCTGAAGGAGTTTTCGGTCGTTGAAGCTTTGCCAGTGCGGTTGGTGTTCGTGCCCGATCACCATGACGCGGGCGTCTTCTTCACGCAGGCGCTTTTGATAAGCCTTGCGGATCGATATCTCCGTATCCTTGGTGCGTAAACGATAAAAGACCTCTTTGATCATGCCCCACGTCGGCTTTTTGAGAGGGTCTGTGCCTCGCCAATAACCCTTCCAATAGTCGCGCAACCAATACCGCCAAGCCACAGAGGTGAGGAGTTGCTTCATTTGTGGGATCTCGGAAAGTACGGTGTCTCTAGGTTTTAGGCGATCGTAGTGGTACAGCTCATTGTGCAAAGGCAAGATGGCTTCGAGCAAAGCGACGCTGCCCCAAGGAAGGTTGAGGATGTCGCGGCCTTGGTATTCGACAAAGGGCTTTTCTGGATCGATGCGAAACAACGAGTCTTCTTGGTTGCCGTGCTCGATGTGTACGTCGCCAATGCGCAAGGATATCCCTGGAAAAAAGACGCGTTGGTGATCGCCGATCTTGTCTTTGAGCATCTCTTGAACAGCAGGGAAAACGATCTCAAGATCGTGATTTCCCAACAAGAAATAGATGTCTCTTTTTTGCGGATCGCGCTGCAAAAAACGTGAGAGTGCTGCAAAGAACACATCGTGGGTGGCGACGATCCGTTCTGTCTTGGCAAGCGCAACGGCTTCATCGACAGCATGCGGATAAAGGCCGTCGATGCTGACTTTGAGATAATCGAAAGTATCTCCATTAAAGATAAGGCTGACGGGATTGTTGCTGTAATCTTCGCTGTATTCGTCGATCAGCTCGGCAAGAAAGTCTGTATGGGGGAAGTCATCTGTGAAACCACCCGCCCCCATCTCGATATCGCTGAGGATCACAAGGAGATGATCTGTTTTGTTGGGGGAGAGAGGCTGGGGGCGAGGGTACATCGTGCCTTCTTTCGCTTGGGGGTTGCGAGGGCCAGAGAAAGCGATCACTCTACCTGACTGAGATGGCCGCGCCAAGAGGGATAGGGAGGCACGCCAGAGATGCCCCAGGGCATCCACCGCAAAAAGAGCAGAGGGCAAGATAAGATGAGATTTACAAAAGATGGAAATGTCGTATGGGGATTTTTCTTTGTTTTTTGGGTGATCATAGGCGTCGGATGCGAGGGAACGAAACCACCCACAGAGTCGAGTGTCGAACGTACCCAAGAGCCACAAGTTGGAAATGAAAAGGCGAGTGAGCAGATCCTTGATGCTTCCAGCGAAGCACAAATCCCTGATGAACCCGCTTCTTCAGAGCTTTCTTTGGATGCTAGCGATGGCTCTCCCATAGAAAAAGAACCCAGTCCAGAAACACCCGTCGAGACGAGCGTTGAGGCTACTCCAGATGGTACCAAACCCTCTGATGGGACGTGGACTTCCTTGCCCGATCTGCCTTTTGGTCCCTTGCAAGAAGTCGCGGTGGTGTCTTTGGGGCAAAAGATCTATATCCTCGGTGGGATCGATGAAAAGAAACGCACGGTCGATAGCGTCCACATCTACGATACACAACAAAAGGCTTGGTCCGTTGGGGCAAAACTGCCTTTTGCGATGCATCATGTGAATGCGGCTGTGGTGGGGGACAAGATCTATGTCTTGGGCGCTTTGTTGCAGAGTTTCCTAGAGACCGATGGGATCTATGTTTACGACCCAGCGAAAGATACGTGGACCCCCGATGGCACCATGCCACAAGGAAAAGCGCGCGGTGCTTCGGGCGTTGGGGTGATCGATGGAAAGATCTACGTGGCGGGCGGATTCCGTGGTTTCAAAGCGGTGGCTGACTTTTCTGTGTACGACCCCACGACGAAGACTTGGGCCGATCTACCGAGCCTTACGCAAGTCCGCGATCATATGGCCGTTGGGGTTGTGGGCGGGATCTTTTATTTGGCAGGCGGTCGCGATACGCAGATCTCTTCGCATAATGCGAGCTTTTCCTCTTTTGATCCAAGCGTGGGGCGTTGGGTTGATTTGCCTGATATGCCCACTTCTCGCGGTGGGACGGCTGCTGCGGTGTGTGCAGGGCGTTTGTACATCTTTGGCGGAGAAGGAAATCCAAATGCCACGTCCCAAGTCTTCGATCAGATCGAGGTGTACGATCCTGCTCTTGGGGCATGGTTTTCTTTGCCCCCCATGAAAACACCTCGCCATGGGACGGCGGCTGTGACACTGGGGAACCAAGTCTTTATCCCTGGAGGTGCTACAACCATCGCCTTTGGCGCCGCTGCGACTTTTGAGAGCTTCGATTGTACAAAGCCTTAATCGTCTTCGTGCAAAACCTCGATGGCTTCGAGACGTTGGGTTCCCAACTGGACGAAGTCGGCATTTTGTTCAAATGCCAAAAAGCGCCGCCCGAGGCGTTTACAGACAGCGGGACATGTGCCGACACCTGCAAAGGGATCAAGCACAAGATCTCCCTTGCTTGAACTCGCAAGGACCAGCCGCTCGATCAAACGCTCGGGCTTTTGGATGGTATGCAAAGCTTCGCGGCTCATCAACTCTTTTGAGCGATACGTCAGTTGTTTGATGTCTCCCCAAACATCCCCAGGATTCTTGCCTTTTTCGTTGAACTTGGTTTTGCCATAAGGGCCTTTTTGCACGGATGGAACGCGTTCACAGCGTTTGCGGTGTTCGAGTTCCACCAACTGTGCCACGCGGATATCATCGAGGTGAAAGCATCTTGGTCGCTTGCCTTTGATGAAATAACAAATGATATCATGGTTGTTTGTGTAGTTGAGGCGGCCTTGGGCAAGACGACTGGGCTGATACCAGATGATCCTCGAACGCAAGTTCAAGTAGGGGCGATAGTCGATAAAGTCGATACAGTCGGGTTTTCCAAAGAGGTAGAGTGCACCTCCTTCTTTGAGCTTTGTGGAAAAGAGCTCGATCAAACGCAGGTTGTAGGCTTGGATCGATGGTTGTTTGTCCCATTCGTACTGCGTGACACCGTAAGGACCGTCGCAAACGATGAGATCGATCGACTCGTCTTCGACTTGTTGAAGTAGCTCAAACGTATCGCCACAGATGATGGTGTCTTCTTGGTATCTCATGGATCTCGTTGTGTGTTGGGCGTTGTTTGGGGCGGATGGTGCGAGCGGTGGCTTGGGGCGATTTGGAGCTTGCGAAGCGATCAACCGTTGAGGATCGCACTCACCACTTCTTCCGCAGCGTCTTTGTCTTTGTCCTTGCCTTGGAAAGACTTCATGAAAAGCCCGAGTCCTGCGATAAGAAAGACGCCTCCAAAGCCAATCAAGATCCAACCAAGACCACCTGGCGGTCTTCTTCCTTGGTTGAGGAGGCCATAACGCCGCGCGAGGTTGTCGGGGAAGTTGAAGCGCATCTTGCTGTGCAAAGTCCCCGTCACATCGTCACCAAACGATGCAAAGCCACGTATCTCTTGCACCACCACCAAATCCTTCTTTTGTTCTCGAAGCATACGTTGAAGCTCCGCCTCTTTCTTCTCTGCTTTAAAGTGAAAGAGGGTGTGCAGAAGCTGTCGCTTGGTGTTACCTTCGACGCGCATCAAGAGTTGCACCATCCCCGAATACTTCGGGACATCGGGCTTTACCGCAACCACAAAGATAGGGCTGATCATGCCACTCGGACTTTTTCGGATGATCTTTCCGTTGTAGTCGAAGAGCCCTGCCCGTCGATAATCAATTCGACATCGCGTAAGATGCAGCCAACGAACGCTTGGACGTCGTTTGTAATACTCTGCACACGTCATCTTTGTGGGCTTGGCTTCTCGAACACTTACCACGAGATCTTTGATCCCACGCCAAGTCGTCATCGCGCCAATCGAGAAAAGAAAGATTCCCCAGAGGGCAAGTTTGAGCTTCATCGACATGTATCCTTTCCATACAGGGCTTACTTCGGACAGCAAACCCGTCTTTTTTGGGGGAGCCAATATACCCCAACTTGTCGGGTCTTGGCGAGGTTTCTTTCGATGCTTTGGTCGGGCCGCGCTTTTCTTGCTGTGCGTTTGGGGCTGTACGGGTTGCGCTTTTCGCCATCGCCCCGCAACTCCCCAAGAGATGAGCCTCGATCAACAAAGATATCGAAAAGCCGAACAGAGTAGGAAGATCATCCAGTCGGCGCCGATCAAGATCACGCGCTCCCTACAAGAAGATCTGCGATGGCTGCAAGCGCGGATTCAAGACGATACGCTTGTGTTGCGACGTTACCAACTCGTCTTTAGCCTTCGTCCTCCTGAAAGCGCCGTGACATTATGGGGATACGCTTCAATGGTGCGCGCCGCTGAGATGTACCTTTGGATCGCACAACAAGTCCAAGACTTTCTCTTGCTTCATCCTCCCTCTCGATATCCGCTGAAGACCTCTCCAAAGCCCATTCCCCCGAAGCCTCGGGCTCTTCTGCGTCCCACGAAGCCTGGCGCCCTGGCTGATAACCCACGCGCCACATTGCAAAAGCTGACGCAAGCCATCCCTACATTGCAAAAAAGTGCCTACAAGATGTATCTGATGACTCTCTTTGTCGGATTTTTTTACCGCCAACATCTCCCCCAAGAACTCACCCATCAAACGGCCCATAATCCTTGGTTGCGCATCGCTGCCCAAAGTCGCCGTGACCTCGCTGTCTCCCTCAAGTACCGTCCCGCACAGCATCAAAATATCTTGCAAGAGATCCGAAACAATCTGCAAAAAAGCCTACGCTACGGGGACCCAAGAGGATATCGCAAGACATTCGATGTGTTCGCGAAAATGCACCAAAAATAGAGAAATATTCGTGGATTCCTGATATCCATGGGATTTGGGCGGCCTATCCGCCCGACCTACCGGGGATATCTATGCGGCGGCCTGTCGATCGAGGGGGCGAAGGAGGAGGGAGAGGACGACGACGATGGCGCAGCCGATGAGGTTGTACCAGAGGTAACCGAGCTGCGTGGTAAAGAAGAGGGTCAGGATGGTGGTTTGTGCGATGAGTGCGGCGACAAAGGTCGCGTTTGTGCCCACGCGTTTGAGGAAGAAAGCGACCAAGAAGATGCCCAAGATGGTGCCATAGAAGATGGAGCCAAGGATGTTGACGGCCTCGATCAGGTTATCGACGAGCGAAGCGAAAGAGGCGAAAGCAAGGGCAACGACACCCCAGAAGACCGTGAAGACCTTGGAGGCGATGACATAGTGTTTGTCGCTTGCTTTGGGGCGGATGGTACGGCGATAAAAGTCGATGACTGTGGTGGTCCCGAGGGCATTGAGTTCGCTTGCGGTGGAACTCATCGCGGCAGAGAGGATCACCGCGATCAAGAGGCCGATAATCCCCGCGGGTAGGATGTTGATGATAAAGAAGATGAAGATGTAGTCGGCTTCTTTGGACTTTTTGGCGCGTGGGACGTTGTCGTAGATGAGAAGGCGCGTGCTTTTTCGAAGGGCTTCGAGGTGTTTGGCGCTTTCTTGGAAGGAGCGTTTGGTTTGCTGGATGCGTTGAGTGTCGCCTGCTTTTCGGGCATTGATAAAGGCCGATGCTGCGGCTTTTTGTTTGAGGAATGCAGCATCGTATCGCTTTTGCAGGTCAGCGAGTTTTCCAGCATTCTGGGTCTTTTTGAGGGCTTGGAGCGCGGGGGTATTAAAGAAGATCGGGGGTTTGTGGAAGAGATAAAAGACGAAGACAAGGACCCCGATGTACAGGATGATGAACTGCATGGGGATCTTGAGCATACCGTTGAAGAGGAGACCCAGGCGGCTTTCTGTGATCGAGCGACCTGAGAGATAGCGTTGAACTTGGGACTGATCCGTTCCAAAGTACGACATCGCGAG
Organism: Myxococcales bacterium; assembly: GCA_020632975.1. Lineage (GTDB taxonomy): Bacteria > Myxococcota_C > UBA6777 > UBA6777 > UBA6777 > JAKLKB01. Next base: position 203,215 of record JACKEL010000009.1, on the reverse strand, counting down.
GAAAAAGCCCCCGATGATCCCGGACCAAAAGTTGTATCGATCTTTGAAGCCAAAACCGAAGTCGATGACATTCATCCGACCGAGTGCCCCGGCGAGTGAGGTTGCATCACTGACGGAAACGTTGGAAGGAAGGCGATAAAGGATAAGGAAGGCCGCGATAAACATACCCGTCATGATCACGACCATCTGTTGTTTTTGGGTTTGGCTGACTGCCTTTGTCCCACCAGAGACCGTGTAAAGGATGACGATGGTTCCGATCACGACGTTGGTGATTTGGAGGGACCAACCCATGACAGAGGCAAGGATGATGGAGGGGGCATAGATGGTGATCCCTGCTGCAAGCCCGCGTTGGATCAGGAAGAGGAAAGCCCCCAAGAAGCGCATCTTCACGTCGAAGCGAAGTTCGAGGTATTCGTAAGCGGTGAAGACATTAAGCTTGTAGTAGATGGGGACGATAAAGGCAGCGATCACGATCATGGCGAGCGGAAGACCCAGATACATCTGGATAAAGCGCATCCCATCTTCGTAGGCTTGGCCTGGAGTGGAGAGAAAGGTGATCGCGCTTGCTTGGGTCGCCATGATGGAAAGGCCGATGGTTGGCCATTTGAGTTCGTTTCCACCGCGAAGGTAGGTATTGATATCTTGGTGTCCACGGGTTTTCCACCAACCATAAATCACAATAAATGCGATGGTTGCGATGAGGACAATCCAATCCAGAGAGGTCATCGTGATCTCGCTCCGTTTTAAGAGGATGGCTGTTGTTTCAAGCTGTTGTGGTTGGGCTGGTCAGGGCGCAAAGTTCCACGACAACCAAGCGTAGAGAGCGAGTTGGACGGCAAGTACGCTCAATACAAGGATGTAGATGCGTTTCCAAGAACCGAGGATGGGTGGTGCATCTTCCAACTCGGGCCGTTCTTGGGGGGATGTGGGGTCGTTTGTCATGCGACATTCCTTTGTAAGAAAAAAGATGACACAGGAGATTATTTTTGGGGCTTGGTCGTTGGGTGTTGTGCGGGGTGGTAGTCGATGAGGTTGAGGAGGAGGCGGTAAGCGCCAGGAACACCCGCGGGGAGCTGTCGGAAAAAGGAGAGGCCCGTGTAGATGTAAGCTCCCTTGCCATGGGGGGCAACGATCAGTGCACCATCTTGTGGTTTCTCGTTGGGGTCGGCCATTCGCAAGAGAGGGAGGGCTTTGGCATCCCATGTTTTTGCGAAATAGAGTCCACGTTCTTGGACCCAGCCGAGGAAGTCAGAAGGCTCGATGCGATGGGGCATTTGGAAGATCGGATGTTGTGCCTGCAAGATCGTCATGGGGGCATCTTCTTGGGTCACACGGCCACGCCCAAGCACAAAAGGAAACGGTGCGACGGGGAGTTTGAGAGGACGCCACCAAGATTGCACGGTGTATTGGACGATAACGGTGCCGCCTTGTGCTGCGTAGTCCCAAAGCCGCGTAGCATGGAGCTGAAGGGTGGGATTGGCATTGAAGGCACGGATGCCGACGATGATCGTGCGGTACTTTGAAAGGTCGGAAGATACGATGTCTTTGGAAGAAAGGACTTGAATGGGGAGTCCGATTTGTTGCAAGGCATCAGGGATACGGTCGCCAGAGCCTTGGATATAGGCGATGGGTCCTTGGGGCAGTTTGACATGCAGCGGGACAAGGCGAACCGTGGCGGGGCGTAGGATCGTCATCGCTGGGATGTGGAGATAATTGAGCTGCGTTTCGGCCCATGTGTATTCGCGTCCTTGGGCGTGTAGTACGGGGATCGCAAACGCTTCTGCGGCTTTGCCCTTGGTCTCGGGAGGATGGAGTGTAAAGGTGTGGGTTTGTAGGGTGTTTGCTTTGGGGATGTTTAGTTCAATCTTTTCGGGCTGAACCTTCCATCCTTTGGGGACTTTGAGCGTTAACGTTCCTTTTGCATTGTCTGTGTGAGCACGCAGCGAAAGTGCCAACTGTTGGGAGGTTCCATTGGGAAACATCAACACGGTACTTTGGGGAGTGAGTGTGATGGGTGGGGTGATCTCTGTGCGTCGAGCCACTTCGCCCCGCACGGGATCTGCTCGGACATGGCGGAACATCCGATAAAAAGAGACAGGCGTTCCTTCCACGAGCAGATCGAATCTTGCGAAGAGTGGAGCAGCTTCAACAGGTTGATGGCGATCTTCGAGGTGCACCACGCTGTACATCCCGTTGGGCGTTGTTTGCTGTAACCACGGTGCGACGGAGGCTTTTGCATCTTTGGGGATGTCCACTTGTAAGCGTCGTTTGAAGGGTTTGTGTTGAGGCAAGGGGCGTTTCATTTGGAGGGAAGCCCCCGTACTGAGGGCGATATCTTGGATCTGAACCGTCAAAGGACTGCGATTGAGTGCTTGGAGGGTCAAGAGACTTTTGTTTCCAGGCGTGACGGAAGCATCGTTGGTTCGGGCGTCAAGGAAGAGACCCAAGCAAAAAGCGATCACTGTGCGGATGGCTTGGACGCGTTCTTGAAGGAGCTCATCTTGGGGTAGCTTTTGAAGGTGCTGAAGGGCCGATAGCAACGAAGGCACAGCGAGGTGTGGCTGTGTGGGCTTAAACGCTTGGAGGGCGGCTTGGAGGTGCTTTTCGACGTCTTGGCTGTTTGGGATGCGTTTCCAAGAAAAGTCGATCCCTTCGAGGATATCGCGACTTGCTTTGTCACCTGCGATGTATTGAAAGTACTCTTTGGCAGGGCCGCGTTGCAGTGCGAAACCGAATCCTTGGCTTTTGTGCATACTTCGGCTGCGCGATGCGATCTCTCCATAAGAGTGCCCAAGGAGCGGATTGTACGTGCCGATATCGAGCTTGAGAAAACGCGAAAGGTCGATCTTGCCCTTGCGACGGCGGATCATCCACTGTGAAACGTTGTGGTAGAGGCGTTTCGCTTGCCAGACAGAGGTGCGTTGGAGTTGTTCGGGGAAGCGCTTGGGATCGGCTGCTGCTTTGAACGCTTCGTGAGCGAGGATGGCCGAGGCAAGGTGATGTCCGTGGGTTCGGCCTTTTTCGGGGAACCTTGTGATGATCACGTCAGGTCGAAACGTGCGAACCACCCACACCACATCTGCGAGGACTTCTTGGTGTCCCCAGATGCGTAGGGCTTCTTCTGAAGACTTCGAGTAGCCGAAGTCTTTGGCGCGCGTAAAAAACTGTTCAGCACCATCGAGACGACGCGCTTGCAAAAGCTCGTGCGTGCGGATCATCCCCAACATCGGGCCTTGTTCGCTACCGATGAGGTTTTGTCCACCATCGCCTCGTGTCAAGGAAAGGTAGCCCACGCGGAGTTTACGCTCACCCACAAGATAAGAAAGCAAACGCGTGTTCTCATCGTCTGGATGCGCTGCGACATACAAGACGCGCCCGACATGTTGGAGTCTATCGAGCTGATGTTGGAGCTGGGCTGCATTGGGCTGATCGATCTCGATGTGCATCAAGGCAGGCTCCTTTCTGATGCGAGGCGATGGTTGCGCGGCAGATGGCCGCCCACGAAGGGATGGGGAAGATTGCGGGCGTCCCTCTGTGGACGCCCGTGAAATCGGGGCATTGGGGATGGATAGGGGGCGCCCCTCTGCGGGCGCCCGCAAAGAAGGGATGTGTGGGGAAGTTAGGGGGCGTCCCTCTGTGGACGCCCGTGAAATCAGGGAATTAGGGATGGACAGGGGGCGTCCCTTTGTGGGCGCCTGTGATATCGGGGTGTGGCGTCCCTCTGTGGGCGCCTGTGATATCGGTTTAATTTGCAGCGGAAGAAGGAGGAGCAGAGAGAGAATGAGTTGCGGGGTCATGGCGTGTGGGCTCCTGTGTGCGGTGATGGGCGTTTTCTTCACAGGTTTGACAGGGATATGAGCTTGGTGTTTGCGTCAGGGTCTGCTGATAAAATCGCTCATATTGGTCGAAGATGGCGTCCTGATCGCCAAAATCGAGTGCGCGTTTTCGTGCGGCGCGCATCATTTGTTCGAGTCCTTGGGGGTCTTGCAGAAGTTGGATGGCGAACTTGGCCATGGTCTCGGTGTCGTAGACAGGTGCAAGGAACCCACTGGTTTGGTGTTCGATCAGCTCGTGAAGTCCGCCAACATCGCTTGCAATGACAGGGACACCACAACTCATCGACTCCAAGGCTGCGAGGCCAAAGCTCTCGGTTTCAGAGGGCATGAGCATCAGGTCGCAGTGTTGGAGGTATTGGACGACGTCTTCTCGTTTGCCAAGGAAGCAGACTTGATCTTGCAGTCCAAGCTCTTGGATGCGCTCTGCTGCGGCTCGTCGTTCGGGGCCTTCCCCGATCAAGAGCAGCCGTGCAGGGAGGGCGTTGTTGACGCGCGCGAAGATGTCGATGACATCGGGAATTCGCTTGATCGGACGAAAGTTCGAGAGGTGCGCGAGGATGGGGGTTCCATGGAGATCGGGAGTCTTGGGGAACAGTGTATCCAGTCGCGCTCTTGAACGCTGGGCGGCAGGGTGAAAGCGCTGGGTATCCACGAAGTTGGAGATCACTTCGATGGGGAGTTCGTCAGGGAGATCGAGTAGGGGGTACGAGACTTTGCGGAGATAATGAGAGGGCGCGGTGATACCATCGCTTGCGAGGAGTGCCATCCGTGTGACTGAGCGATAACTGTCCAAGCACCCGACTCTTGTGACATCTGTACCATGCAAGGTCACGATGATACGGGGCCCTTTGCCTTGGAGGATCTGACGTGCGAGGTAACCGCTGACAGCATGGGGGATTGCGTAGTGGAGGTGAAGGATGTCGAGTTGGGTTTGTTGTGCGATCTCTGCAAGGCGCGAAGCCAAAGCAAGGGTATAGGGAGGGAACTCAAAGAGCGGATAATCCTGCACTTCGACGCGATGAAAGTGGATCGGGAGTGTACTTTGTCTCGCACGAACGGGGAGTTCTGTGGTGATGAGATGGACCTCATGACCGCGTTGTGCCAAGCCTAAGCCGATCTCTGTTGCGACGATGCCGCTACCTCCAAAGTTGGGGTAACAGACGATTCCTATGCGAAGTTTTGTTGGGGTCATGAGCGTTTCTCAAAAAAATGGGGACGACGATCGGCGTATTGATTGAAGTGTGCGATGGGATCGTCGATCCCTAATGTGTTTTCGCACAAGAAGGACTCTGCGTGCTCAACCCCGAGCATCGCACCATAATAGCGATCTCTTGCATCGATCGAGCTGAGGGCACGGGGAGAACCCACGAGGGTGGTGGTGCCACCTTGGGGGGTGACTTGGCTTGCGTGACAAAGGATCGCTTGTGTTTTTAGCGCCGCCACTGCGGAGATATCGACCAAAAAGCTTGGGGTGAAGCTGTGGCGCATCGCGTAAAAAAGTGTTTGTGTGGGGGCGAAGGCTGGGAGGTTTGATGAAGTCTGATACTTGCGTAGTCCTGCAAGGAAGATCGCACGAGAAAGAAGCGCGCTCGTGTTGCGATGATCGGGGTGTCGGCCTTCTTTCCAAGGGATGATAAGCAAGGCAGGGCGAAGACGACGGATGACTTCTGCGATCCTTGCGGTTGGGGAGTCTGTCGATGCTTCGCTGGCCTCTTCGGGTGACCAAGGGAGGATGGCGCCATCAGGAAGTCCGAGGTTTTCGCGATGACTGAGGCCCATGACACGGGCTGCTTCGGCGGCTTCTTGGGCGCGTGTTTCGGGATCTCCATTGGACGCGAGTTCGCCATGGCTGAGATCGAGGATGCCCGTGCGGTAGCCTTGTTGGGCCATCTTGATCAGAAGTCCCCCACAAAAAAGCTCGACATCATCGGGGTGTGGCCCGACGGCGAGAAGATCGAGTGATGTTGCTTGGCTCATCCATTTGCCTTTGGTTGTGGGGGTCATGGGCTTCCTTGGCCCAAACAAAGGGAAGCTTCTATCCGTTTTCTTGTTGGAGATGAAGGACCTGTGTTGTGTGTTGATAAGGATGATAGTTCGAAAGTAGCGTATGTTTGAGGCTTTGGAGCCCGACGCGTGCCGCAAAATAAGGGAAACCGTAGACGCGTTCTTGGGGGGCACCTTGGGGAAAAAGCCGTTGCTTCGCGCTTTGGAGCCGTTGTTGGGTTTGTTCGTCTTGGCTCAATTGCACGCGTTGGATCTTTGTGACCAACTTTTCGAGGCCATCTTCAAACTGTTGCCCGAGCTTGAGCAGGGGTTTGACGAGTCCAGGCTCAAGCTGCTGGATGCTCTCTTGTAGCTGTTCGATGCTTTGTTGAAGCGGTTCCCAAAGCTTGGCGCGCAGGGCATCTCGATCCAAGGGATGTGCGTCTTGTTTTTCTGCAAGCCGCGCCAAGAGCGAGGTTTCAGGTGCTTGAAGATCTTCAAGCGTGAGGCCCAGTTGGTCGAGGAGTTTTTGTTGGCTTGACTCGACCCAAACAAAACGACCACGCGGCAAGATCATGGGCATCGCGACATCAAAGAGTTGGTAGAGGGGAGCGAGTTGAGCAAAGTAAGCGATCTCTCCTGGGCCACCCACATAAGCGGCGGTGGGGAACCACTGATCTTGAAGCAGCGGGCGGAGCAAAGCTGACGTGCTGAAGCGCTCAGGGTGCTTTTGCAGTTGTTCGAGGAGCTGGTCTTGGCTGAAACGTAGCTCTGAACCTGCGAGAGCGAACTGTTGTTCCTCTTGCATGATGCGAAAACGCGGTCCTTCGGGGCCTTCAGGATGAAAGAAGGAAAGCGTGGCTCCTGGGCGCAGGGGGATCTGGACCCGAAAGTCTGCTTGTTGGAGCGCTTCTTCTCTTTCTTTGAGGCGGGCTTCGATCGCGGAAGCTTCGGATATCGCGCGTTGATGCACAGGGGCAGCAAGAGAAGCAAGGGAAGGATGTCTAGGATGGAAGATCAAGAGTCCTTCTGAGGCAAAGATCTCGTGAAGTAGGGCCGCAAAAGCTTCTCCAATGGGTCTTTGGGCCTTGTAAGTCTCGTGCAAGAGGTCGAGGGTTTCTTGCGCAAAAGGCAGACCTTGGAGGCATTGTTGGAGTTGAGAAAAGATCTCTGAAAGTGCGGTCTCTTCGAGTGGATAGTGCGCAACCGAGGATCTATTTTGGTGCGCAAGGGATGGCTCAAGCAGTCGCAGAGAAAGGACGTCGCCGTGTTGTGGGAGGCAACAGGTCGCGATCTCTTCGAGATCATGGTCTTCGACTTGGAGCCAAAAGATGGGGACAACTCGCTGTTGGGTTTCTGCTTCGAGTTGTCGAGCGAGTAGGATCGCTGTTGCGGCTTTGTGAAGCGTGTAGAGGGGCCCCAAAAACAAACCGACTTGTTGACCTGAGATCACTGCGGTAGTGCCCGTCGTTGCGAGGGCTTGGAGGCTTGCTTCTTGTGCCGCCGTTCGTTTGGCGGGTGGGTGTTGAAGGTGTAACGCTTCAAGGACGGAAGGGTGGCAAGGTTGTTTGGCTCGCTGTTGGAGAGCGATGACACGCGCCTTGGCATCTGCGTGGTAAGGGTGCAAAAAGGTTGCAGCATCAGGGGAAGATTGAAGAAAAGCAGGGGCAAAAGGGCGTGTCATCGAGATCTCACTTTGCGAGGTTTTTATTTGCTAGGGCGTACAGCGGGCTTGGGCTTGAGGGAGTTTTGCCAAGCAGCAACGGTCTTTTCAGCGTTCGCTTTAAAGAAGCGCTCAAACACGGGCTTACCTTTGCCAAGGGCAAGGGCACGATGTCCGCTTTGGATGGCTTCTTCTGTGCGCTTCATCTTGGAGAGGGTCAACGCTTTGAACCACACATTCCACCAGTTTTCTTTGAGTTGGATGGAGGTCTCAAGCATCGAAAGGGCAACTTTAAGATCGCCACCTGTGCTGAGGATGTGGCGGCCAGCCATGTAGTAGGGACGCCAAGTGTTCGAAGTCGCCTTTTTGATTGCGGCAGACACGAACTTTTTGGTGTCGGTTGCGATCTTGACGGAAAGACGGACTTTTTCCCATTCAAAGTGAAGGGTGGTTGCGTCGTCTGTCGAGTCTGTGAATTGGAAAGCAAGGCGCTCACGTTGGGGGATCGCAGTGGGCGCAGCGCTGACTTGAGCAACAGTTTGCTTGGTGTCGTACTTGGGACCTTTGGTCCATGCACGACCGTCTGTGCTCAAAAAGAAGCTCCACTCGCCTTTTTCTGCAGGGACGATATAGACGTAATAGCTACCTGCTTTGACGCTGGACTTTCCAATGGTGACGTCTTGGGAAAAGGTGATCTTGGTGCCCGAGTTTGCACCTGCACGCCAGATCTTTCCGTAGGGGATCAGACCTCCCCAGATCTTGCGGCCTTTGACACCAGGGCTAAAGTACGAGACGGAAACTTCTGTGATACCAACAGTTTGAGAGACACTTGCTGCTGGACTGGGGCGGGGCAATTCAAGCGCTTGGGCTGTGGGAGCCGCAAGAAGAGCGACCATAGAGAGTCCAAGGGTACACAAGAGGCGCGGGAGAACAGAGCGAATTCCGATGGGGGTCTGCATACTTTGCTCCTTTGTAGCAGTCGTAGGGGCAGGGCTTTACCATAAAACACCTGCGGATCTTTAGGCACAACGCATATGCGGAAGAGTTCATTCCCAAGGAAGATGGCTCCTGCTGAGATGCCAGAGAGCGTTAAAACGTCGCGCGTGCGAGCTTTCTTTTCTCAAAGAGGGGCTTGTTGCGTGGATGCAAAGGTCCGTTGCACGAATGAGGGTGATTGGAAAGGATTGGTTTCAATGCGTTTCATGTACGTTTTATCTTGTTTCATAATGTTGCGATAGTTGCAACGCTGAAACGAAATAAAAAAACGCCTCTTGCAGCAAGGATCGGAGGGCGACGATCCCTATTCATGCCACAAGAGGCGTCTGACTTGCGAAAACGCAAGGTCCCCCCGTAGAGGGAGAAGGATGGGGAGGCGTTAGACGGTTGCTTCTTCGAGGTCTTTGCCGTCGGTCACGCCTTGTTGTTCAGCACCACGGAAGATGTTGACGGGGATCTTCAAGTAGCGGACTTCGTTTGCGTTGCTGGGGATGGGAAGATTCCCTGCGTCGATGTTGACTTGGACGCTTTGGAACAAGAGTTTGGGCGCTGCGAGCGTGCGGTCGCGTGCTTCTCGCATGTTCACGAATTGTTCTTCTGTGGTTGCTGCGCTGAGTTGGGGGTTCACAAGTTTGGACTTACCAATGGTGGTCTCAAACAAGACTTCGCGACCGGTGGGTTGGTAGTCGTGGCCCACAAAAACGCGGGTATCATCGGGCAAACTGTAAAGGCGGTTGTGGATCGAGTTGTACATGTCCTTGGCATTCCCGCCGGGGAAGTCACAACGACCCGTGCCGTAGTCGTCCATGAACAATGAATCTCCCGTGAAAACAGCATCTTCGATCAAGTAGGACACACAAGCAGGGGTGTGGCCGGGTGTGTAGATCGTTTTGATCTTGAGGCTGCCGACTTCGAACACTTCATCATCCGCAAGGAGTTTGTCGAACTGACGACCATCTGTGTTGAAGTCTGCGGGGAGGTCAAAAAGCCCCTTAAAGAGTGCTTGGACGTCTTGGATATGTTCGCCAATCGCTACCTTGGCGCCGAAACGCTCTTTGAGAAGCTGTGAGCCTGAAAGGTGATCCGCGTGAGCGTGGGTTTCCAATACATAATGCAGGTTCAGACCCTTGTCTTTGATGAACTTGCTTACTTCGTCCACGCTCTCTGTCGACGTGGATGAGGCGCCAGGCTCATAGTCCATCACGGGATCGATCACCACCGTGTCTTTGGTCTTCGGATCGAAGACCACGAAGGTTAATGTGTAGGTCGCGGGATCGTAAAAAGTCTCGATCTCGATGTTGACGTTCGCGGGTTTGGCGTTTTGAGAGAGATACATAGGACACCTCCTGGGTTCTTGCGTATCGCAATGTGTTTGGCTTCAAGTGATCCACGTTGTGATCGTTTCAACATTCAAATAATCTTTTAAATAATTTTTTGTTTGATATAGATCAAGAGAAGGATTGATCTGATGTCGTGGGGGGGTGGGAATAGTGATTGCAGAGGAAGGGGAAAGCTTTAGAAAAAAGGAGAAGAGAGATGACAGGGGATATGTTAACGATCTGGGAGGTTTTAGAGGGAGTTACATCGCTTGCGGGGGATGTACCGTTTTTCGTATTGAGGCGCGATGGTGAGATCGTGAGTCGTTCTGCGGGTGGGGACAGCTTTCGCGGGGGTCGATTGGAACTCAATGGGCAGATGTGGTCGATGCGTGAACATCGCTTAGAAGGCGACGTGGGTGCGTTGTTCGAGCGTATGTGGCAAGGGGAAACCTTGCTTTATGAAAATGCAGATGGAGAGCAGCGTGCTTTTCGTATCTTTACGCAGCCTTTGCCGCAGGTGTCGCCGACGTTGTTGCTGATGCGCCTAGATCCTACGCGGCTTTCGTACAGTCGCGACGGTGTGGAACTACTCTCGCATGAAAAATATAGCGGTATGATGCCTTTCCATGATCTGTGGACGCGATCGACCAAGATGAAGGAACTTTTTCAGATCATAGAGCGGGTGGCAGAGATCGACGTCACCGTGTTGGTTCGTGGGGAGAGCGGAACAGGGAAGGAGCGTGTCGCCCAAGCATTGCATTCGATGAGCAAGCGGGCCAACAAGCCGTTTGTGGCGTTCAACTGTGCGGCTTTTACGCCAACTTTGTTAGAAAGTGAGCTTTTTGGGCACGTCAAAGGCGCCTTTACGGGGGCGATTCGCGATCATCAAGGTCTGCTCGCGGCGGCGGATGGTGGGACGATCTTTTTGGATGAGATCGCAGAGATGCCTCTGGAACTTCAGGCCAAGCTGTTGCGTGTGTTGCAAGAGCGTGTGTACACGCCCGTGGGTGGGACCCAGCCTCGCAGCGTCGATGTTCGTTTGATCTCAGCAACACATCGAAGCTTGCGCCAAGCCGTGATGGAAGGGAGTTTTCGCGAGGATCTGATGTATCGTCTTCGCGTGGTCCCCTTGTGGATACCGCCTCTGCGAGATCGTCGTGAAGATATCGAGCCGCTGTTGTCGTTGTTTTTGCAGCAACTTTCTTCTGCGCGTCGTCACATCTTTTCTCGAATCCATCCTGCCGCGATGCAAGCGCTTTTGGATCATCCCTGGCCTGGTAACGTGCGTGAGTTGCAAAACGTTGTGGCGTACGCCTCTGCGGTGGGGAGTGGGGATACTTTGATGCTGTCTTTCTTGCCCCCAGAGTTTCGGGAGAGCGACGCTTGGCACCAAGGAAGTAAGCCTCCTGAAGAGCGCTACGAGGTCAAGCCGATCAAGCCTCTCATGGAACGCAGCTCTTCCTCTGATGAGCTTGATCTGGACTCTCCTTCGCTCGCGGAGTCCGAGCGAAACGCCATCTTGGACACACTGCGCCGCCACCACTGGCGAAAAGGGCGGGCCGCAGAAGAGTTGGGGATGCACCGCACTACGTTGTGGCGAAAGATCAAGGAATACGGGCTTGATCGACCTTTTATGTTGCCCGCTGAAGGTGCAAGCAAAAGCACGGAGTTGAGGAGAGAGAGTTGATGCAACGTTGTGCAACATTATAAAACATATCGTTGCATTATGTTGTTGTTGGATGTTTCTTTTGCGTGCTTTTTGAGGGGGTTTCCTTTGGTGGAAAGGGGTTTAGGTCGGGTGGCATACATCGTGCTGATAGAAGGTGTGACAGATATGCACGAAGACACGGAAAAGGAGTCAGTTCGATGAAAGCGATAACACGATGGGTCCCTGCACTGGGTTGGTTGAGAGATTACAAGCGAGAAAATCTGCGCGGGGATATGGTCGCGGGTTTGACGGTTGCGATCATGTTGATTCCACAAGGGATGGCCTACGCGATGTTGGCGGGCTTGCCTCCCTATGTGGGCTTGTATGCTTCGGTTTTGCCGCCTTTCTTGTACGCGCTGTTTGGTTCGTCTCGTCAGTTGGCTTTTGGTCCTGTTGCGATGGACTCGTTGCTTGTTGCAACGGGTGTTGGGGCGATGGCACTGGCGGGTAGCAAAGACTACATCGTCTTGGCACTGACCTTGGGGGTCCTCGTTGGGGTCTTACAGATCGCCATGGGCTTGATGCGACTGGGATTTTTGGTGAACTTTCTTTCGCGTCCTGTCATTAGCGGCTTCACGTCTGCGGCAGCGTTGATCATTGGTTTGAGCCAACTCAAACACTTGGTTGGGATGGATCTCAAGCGCAGCAACCAGATCCATGTGATCGTGGCGGATGTCTTTCAAAAGATCGGCACCTTACATCTTTTAACACTGATCATTGGTCTCAGCTCCGTGGCCTTGTTGGTGGCCTTCAAGAAGTTTCTTCCCAAGTGGCCAGGAGCGCTCTTTGCGGTCTTGTTGGGAACATTGGCGGTTTGGTTGTTTGGTTTGCATCATCAAAAAGTCCAGATCGTAGGCACTGTCCCTGCGGGTTTGCCTGGATTGACCTTGCCGCGTTATGACTGGGCCACGATCCAAAAGTTGATCCCGATCGCCTTGACGATCTCGTTGGTGGCCTTTTTGGAAGCGATCTCTGTGGCGCGAGCGATTGCTACACGCCGTCGATACGCGATTGATGCAAACCAAGAGTTGATCGCGATGGGGATGGCGAACCTTGGTGGTGGTTTGACGGGTGGTTATCCTGGTACGGGCGGCTTTTCACGCAGCGCAGTCAACGATCAGGCGGGTGCTGAAACGGGCCTTGCTTCCATGATCACCTCTGTGTTGATCGCCTTGACCTTGATGTTCTTTACCCCTCTCTTTTACTTCCTGCCCAAGGCTGTGTTGGCCTCTATTGTGATGGTTGCGGTCTTTGGTTTGATCGATTTGAAAGAGCCCGTTCGTTTGTGGAAAGTCAAACGTGCAGATGCTCTGTTGTTGCTTTTGACCTTCGTGGTGACGTTGACCGTTGGTATCCAACAAGGGATCTTTGTGGGTGTGGGCGTTTCGCTGTTGCTTTTCATTGGTCGCAGCACACGCCCTCATACTGCGGTCTTGGGACGTCTCAAAGGTACGGATATCTATCGAAATATTGAGCGATTCCCTGAAGTTGAGACATGGCCTGGCGTGGTGATCTTCCGCTTGGATGCTTCTTTCTACTTTGCCAACGTCGCTTTCTTCAAAGAGACTGTGCATGAGTTGCTTTTGAAGGGTGAACAAGATGGAAAGCCTGTCAAAGCCGTGATCGTGGATGCGAGTGGTATCAACTTTGTCGATTCTTCCGCAGAAGAAGCGTTGCAAGAGGTGGCTCGCGAACTAAAAGAAGCTGGCGTCGCATTTTACCTGTCAGGCGTCAAAGGGCCTGTTCGCGATGTTCTCCGTCGTTCGGGCTTTTGCGCGATGCTTGGAGAAGAGCACTTTACCTTCCGCATCCAAGATGCCGTGGATGCGGTCTTGGAACCCCATCAGGGAGAGCCCCAAGCGATCTTTGAAACGGGACTCGTGAACCAACGTGCAGGTACTGTCTCAGTTGGAGCGTATCTTGCTTCTGGTGCTGAGAGTGCGGCGGTTGATGAACCTGCAGAAGAGGATCTACAGGCTGCGCCCAAAAAAGAAGAGAAAGATATCCAAACCGTTTCTTTGGACTCTTAATAACCGAATAAAACACCAGGACTTGGTTCTGAGGAGGAGTAGAGATGTTTCAATCGTTGATGATGGGTGCCTTGGGAGGCACGTTGATTGGTCTTTCTGTTGCGATCATGATGTTGTTTTTGGGCCGTATCACGGGGATCAGTGGGATCTTTGGCGGGGCGATGATGCCCTCTGATGGAGATCGTGTGTGGCGGGTGTTGTTTGTTCTTGGCTTGTTGGTGGGGGGTCTTTCTTTGTGGTTGTACTACCCCACAGCGTTTCCTGTGGTGTCTTTGAAGGCGATGGCTTGGCCCGTCGTCGTCGTGGCTGGGTTGTTTGTGGGAGTTGGTACGCGGATGGGTAGCGGCTGTACGAGCGGTCACGGGGTTTGTGGTTTGGCGCGTTTGTCCGTGCGTTCGTTGGTGGCGACGATCACCTTCATCGCTGCGGGCGCTTTGACGGTCTTTCTTGCACGCCATGTCTTCCACCTTGGCGCTTGGATCTAACGAGCAAACTCACCGCTGGCTTTTGGGCCAGAGACCACAAATAAGGAGACTTACTTATGAATTCAGCAGTTATGCGCAACGTTGTCGTTTTTGTTTCGGGTGTGATCTTCGCGGTTGGCCTAGGATTGTCAGGGATGACACAGCCCGATAAGGTAAAAGGCTTCTTGGACTTTTTTGGAAAGTGGGACCCCACTTTGTTGGCTGTCATTGGTTCAGCCACGGGTCTTAACTTGATCCTCTTTCGCTTTATCTTGAAACGCCCCGCGCCCATCTTGGAAGCAAAGTTCTCTCTCCCCACGAAAAAAGATATCGATCGTCCATTGGTCGTGGGTGCCGTGTTGTTTGGTATTGGTTGGGGTGTGGGTGGCTTTTGTCCTGGTCCCGCTTTGACCTCCTTGGCTTCTGGGACTTTTACGGCGGTCTTGTTTGTTGTGTCGATGGCTGCAGGAAGCTTGGGTTACCTTTTCTTTGAGAAGGCGCAAGCCGCGAAGCCTGCACCCAGCACTGACACCGCAAATGCATCTGGATCGATCGAAGCTGCGAAGAAAGCTGCTTAAGTTTTAAGGGGTGGGGCTTGTGACAGAGATCCTTGGGGTGATGGGTCTCTTGGAAAAGGATTTCCTTGTAGCTCCTTGTGATGCAAGTGTTTTGTGCGGTATACACAAGCTCCCTTTGTGTGACACTTTGTTGACATGGCTTGCATCGGCCATCTGAATTCACTAACGAATGCCTGCCAACACACAAAGATCAGGAAAAAGACGATCTTTTTCAGTCTTTTTCTTATCTGGTCTAGGGATATCTCTTGTGTTGCTTTGTGGAATGGTCGCCAAGGAGGCGCGAGCAACACCCCCTGAACCCCGAAGCCTTGGGCGATAGAAAGGTTAGATTGATGCGTAGATGGATTCCTGTTTTCATGTTTTTCTTTGCGCTGAGTGCTATGATGACCGGCGGTTTTGCCTGTGGCCGCCCTGGAACTGAGGCGGTAAGCGAGCAAAAGACCGAAACCGTTGCAGAAAAAACCCCCGAAGAACAGACTGTTACTCCCGAAGAACAGACTGTTACTCCCGAAGAGCAAACAGTTACCCCCGAAGAGCAGACTGTTACTCCTGAAGAACAAACAGTCACCCCCGAAGAACAAGTTGTGGCGCCCGAAGAGATGGTGGCAGACGGTGGAAACGAAGTGGTTCCCGAAACCACGGGCGAAACCACGGGCGAAACCACGGGCGAAACCACCCCCGAGACCACCGTGGAAAACAATCCTGAAGGTGGTACCGCTCAGCCCGATCCTGCGGCGGCTGCACAAATCACTTCTGTTCGTGGTGGCACGGCTGGCGATATCAACAAAGTGGCTGTCACTTACTTGAAGCCCGCGATCCCTGGCGCAAGCGCAGACGATCCCGCTGGTTTCTTTGTGCAAGCAACCCAAGATGGTCCCGCGATCTTTGTTGCTGTGGACCCCTCCACCACAACACCTGCCTTGAAGGTGGGCGATGTGATCTCGTTCAAAGCTGATACCATCGCAGACTCTAACGGACACAAAGATGTTACCGCGATCAGCAACCTGACCGTGAATGGCTCTGGATATGATGTTAGCCAACTCGTACAAGACGTTAGCGCGAAAAACGATATCGTGTCCGCTCTCGACAACTATGAGTCCGAAGTCATCTCGCTTGAAGGAACTTTCAAAGGTGCCTTCCGCGCCGCAGGTACTGTTTACTCGCAAATTAACATCGAAACCGCTGGTGTGATGGGCAGCAATAGTCTGGTCGTTCGCGTCCCCGCTGTGATCGCTTCGCAAGTGGGTTCTGTCGATGGTTGTACTTTCTCTGTGAGCGGCGTTCCCATGTGGCGCTTCAACACTTCCGCACAAGTTTCTTTCTACTCTAGCGCCGCCGTCACCATCAAAACCTGCCCCGCTCCCAAGCTTCTCAGCGCTGCTTCCACTTCTTCTACCACCGTAGAACTGAAGTTTGATCGCGTTCTCGATGCCACGAGCGTTACGGGCGCTTCACAGATCACTTTTGACAATGGCCTCACTGCCACCAGCACCAGCGTTGTCAACGATACCATCGAAGTTACCACCGCTTCGCAAACCGCTGGCACCACCTACACTGCGACCGTCGCGACCACGGTGAAAGACTACCTTGGAACTGCTCTCGATTCCACCGCAAACACCGCGACCTTTACAGGTTACAGACCCTTCACCAGTGCCTTGATCATCAACGAGATCTTGGCTGACCCCCCCACCACCAACGGCGACGCCAACAAAGATGGTTCCCGCGATGCAGCACAAGACGAGTTCATCGAGATCGTCAACATCTCTGGTGCTACTGTGAGCCTTTCTGGTTACAAGCTCCTCTCTGGTACCACCGTCGTTCACACCTTTGGTGCAAATGTCTCCTTGGCCGCAGGAAAGGCTCTCGTGGTCTTCGGCGGTGGTATGGCGGCTGACACCAATGTGAACAACGATATGCCTCACCCCAACTTCGGTGGTTCGTTGGTGTATACCTCTTCCGCTGGTAACTTGAGCCTCGGTAACAACGGGAAAGTTGTTGAGCTTCAAGATGCTAGCGGCACCAGCCTCGATACCCTTGAGTACAAAAGCAGCGGTGACTGCGAAGGTGACGCAGATGAGTCTGTTAACCGCTCGCCCGATCTCGCCCCCTACACCTGCCAAAAACACACCGTCGTGATGAACGCTGTGGGTAACTTCACCCCCGGCACCAAGTCTGACGGTACCAACTTCTAAGCAATCCCCCCCAACTCCCCCCTCTCTCTTTCTTCTCATCAATCTGTATACATGCCTGATCTAGTGGATATCCTTGATATATTTGGGTGGGCACGGAGGCCCGCCGAAGCCAAGGGGATATCCTTGATATATTTGGGCGGGCACAGAGGCCCGCCGAAGCCAAGGGGATATCCTCGATATATCTGGGCGGGCACGGAGGCCCGCCTGTGAAAAAGGGATAGATAGCTATATTATTTCAGGCTGAGGTGGGGTTGGATGCGTTGGAGGGTTTTGGGGCCGATGCCGCGGATGTTGCGCAGTTGTGCAAAGGCAGAGAAGGCGCCGTGTTGTTTGCGGTAGGCAACGATGCGATGGGCGATACGTTTGCTGAGTCGCGGGATGGAGGCGAGTTCTTCAGGGGTTGCGTGGTTGAGTGGGAGTGGGATGCCTAGGAGCAAACGTTGCGGGGCGGGGAGCATACCTGTGGTGATGCGGCAGGGGGTGCTTTGTTTGGTGTGGGGGTTCGGGCGTTTGGGATGGTATGCTTGTTGGGTCGTGGAGCGTGTGGTGGGAGTGGTTTGTTGGATGGCGAGGAGTTGGCCTTGTGTGGGTAAGGGGATGTGTTGGTATGCGCACCGACGAGCGAAGCGCTTGAGTTGGAGAGCGAGTGCGCGTCGTGCGTCATCTTTGGATTGTGGGAGACAGATCACGATCTGTTGTTGCTTGAAGGAAAGTCCCGTCCATCGGGCACAATGTGCAGGTGTGGGAGCGGTGGGCGGTGTGGTATTGGAGAGCCAATGGAAGAGGAGTAGCGCTCCCAAAAGTAGGGCACTCCAAAGAAGAAGAAAGAGTGGGAAGAGGGGTCTTGGTGGTTGTGTGGGTTGTGTCATGGTGTGGGAGGGATTAGAGGAGGTTGGCGGCGAGTTCTGCGAGCTTAGAGCGTTCGCCTTTTTGGAGCGTGATGTGTCCAGCGATGGCTTGATTTTGAAAGCGATTGACGACGTAGACGAGTCCGTTGCTTGAAGAGTCGAGGTAAGGGTGATCGATCTGGTAGGGGTCACCTGTGAGGACGATCTTGGTGTCTTCACCTGCACGGGAGATGATGGTCTTGACTTCGTGGGGCGTGAGGTTTTGGGCTTCATCGACGATCATGTACTGTCGTGGGATGGAGCGTCCGCGGATGTAGGTCAAAGCTTCGATGTGCAGGGTGCCCATATCGATGAGTTCTTGATAGGAGCGCCCGTTGCGTTTGTCTTTTTGGTTGAGTCCCATCAAGAGTTCGACGTTATCGAAGATGGGTTGCATCCAGGGGCCGAGTTTTTCGTTGAGGCCACCAGGCAGGAAGCCAAGATCGCGGCCCATGGGGAAGACAGGACGGCTGACCAAGAGGCGTTGGTAGAGTTCTTGGTCCATGGTGTTGTGGAGGCCCGCAGCGATGGCGAGTAGGGTCTTTCCTGTACCTGCCTTGCCCACGAGGGTGACGAGTTTGATCCGTGGGTCGAGGAGGAGTTCGAGGGCAAAACGCTGTTCTTTGTTGCGGGGTTGGATGCCCCAGACGTCGTTGTATTGGGGGCGGAAAGGGCGAACGGTTTTTCCATCAGGTTCAATGCGAGCAAGTCCCGAGTGTTGGGGGTTGTTGGCTGCGCGGAAAGTGAGGAATTGGTTGGCAAAGAAAGCGTAGGTGTTGTTGAGGGGGGAGGCATTGGATTTGTTGTTGGCTTCGGTGGGAGCGGGGTTGGGGAGGAGGGCTTGGACGTCATCGAGTTGGATTTGCTCGGATTGATAGAGTTGATCGATGAATCCGCCAGGGACTTCGATTTCTTGGGAGCCAGGGTAGAGTTCGTCGATGGGTTTGGCTTCGGGGTCGAAGTCTTGTGCGTGAAGTCCCACAGCATCCGCGCGGATACGCAAGTTGGTATCTTTGCTGATCAGGATGGTTTGGTGTTCGGGGTCTTCTTTGCAGAGGCGCAATGCGACAGCGAGGATCTTGCTGTCAGGGTGGTTGGGATCTTGGAAGATGCTTGAGAGTTCGGGATTTCTATCTGCAAAGAGGATGCGCAAGATCCCACCGTCTGGGAGTTTTACGCCTTCTTTCGAGATATTGCCTTCTTGGCGGTATTGATCGAGGAAGCGCGACACTTGGCGTGCACTTCGGCCGAGTTCGTTGATATCTTTTTTGAATTGGTCGAGTTCTTCGATGACGTAGATGGGGATGACGACGTTGTTGTCTTCAAACTGGAAGAGTGCGCGGGGATCATGGAGAAGAACGTTGGTGTCGAGAACAAAGTTTTTGATGGTCATGTGCGATCTCTTTGAATGAATACCCGTCTGCGGGGTGGCGAAAGAAAGAAGTGTGCCTATTGTAGGAAAGTGACCCATCATAGGGCGAAGCGGTGTCTAGGTCAATGTTGGAGAGGTACGAACAGGAGGCGTGGAGATGACAGAGTCTGTGGAGAAGTCAGTCGCGGGTGAGAGCGAGGTGGTCTCGTGCCGTCATTGTCAGAGAAAAAATCGCGTTTCGATCGATCGGGCACTTGAGCAGCCAGATACATTGCGTTGTGGCTCGTGTCATGGAGCTTTGTTGTTAGGGAAGGATGAGGCTTATGTGGGTCTGAGTGGTCGGTCGTATCAGCACCCTTGGGATCGCGAAGCCTTAGCAGCGCTGCAAAAAGTCCCAGGGATCGACTCTTTGTTGCGTTGGTTAATGTCTGAGAGTTATGAGCGCATGGTGCGGATGTACCATGTCTCGTCGTTTATTCGGTGTCATGAGCGTCAGGGTAAAGATCTTTATCGGATGTATCGGGATGTTGCGGAGCGTCTCGATATCCAAGAAGTCCCAGAGTTGTTTATCTATCGAGGTTTGGGGATCAATGCCTATACAACGGGAGTTCGGAAGCCCTTGGTGGCGTTGTCTTCGGATCTCTTGAATGTTTTGGATGATGACGAGCTTCGCGGCGTGATGGCGCATGAGTTAGGGCACTGGCAAAATGATCATGTGCTTTACAGCATGGCGGCTCAGATCTTGGGGAGTTTTGCGGGTTCTTTGGCGGTATCTGTCTTAGGGTTGGGTTCATTGGCGATCATCCCCTTGCGTCTGGCGCTGCTCAAGTGGGTGCGATGTGCAGAACTGACGGCAGATCGGGCAGAACTGATCGTGGTGCGCGATCCCAAAGTGGCTTTGCGAACGATGATGAAGCTGGCAGGGGCGACACCGCGTTTGATGGAACAATTGGATCTCGATGAGTTTCTGGCCCAAGTGGAACACGCAGAAAACTTGGAAAAGGAAAACCTGTTGAATCGGGTCTTTTCGATGTTGCAGTCGATCTTTAAGACGCATCCTTTGGCGGTGTGGCGGGCTGCGGAGTTGATGCGCTGGGCGCGGAGTGGAAGTTATGTCCAGTTGATGGCGGGGCACTATCTGCGTCGTGGGGACGAGCTGCTATGTGATTGTGAGTCTTGTCAGCGTCCCTACCCATCGACGTTGGAGCGGTGTCCGTACTGCGGACATCGGGCTGGGGAGCCCTACGCGGGTACGGGAGAAACACGTGATAAGGATTTCTTTTCACAGGTACAGGAGATGATCCCAGATGGGGTCCAAGATGCCGTGCAACAAGGCACTTCGTGGCTTCGTGGTCTGTTTGGGGGGGATGAGCCGAAGGGGGATGGGGAAGAAGATCCTCCGAAAAGGTCGTGATCGGGGTCGGGGATCCACTTGACAGTTGTACGTCTTCTC
The DNA here is from genome assembly GCA_020632975.1 of Myxococcales bacterium. Classification (GTDB taxonomy): domain Bacteria; phylum Myxococcota_C; class UBA6777; order UBA6777; family UBA6777; genus JAKLKB01. The sequence goes on along the minus strand of JACKEL010000009.1, from coordinate 182,734 downwards.
TGTTAAAGATGCGCCGTTTTTAGCAATCCTATGGATACATAGCCTCGTTTTTGCATGAAGATCTCATGTATGGCACGAGCTTTGTGTAAGGGGGTTGCTGTGGGTGGGGCGGTGCGCGTTCTTTGCGCAGAAACCAAGAAGCATTTTCCGTGAAACCAACGGCACAGACGTATCTTTTTGAAGTCGATAGGTACGAAAGCGTGTCGAGAAAGTTCACGTTTGTTTTGAGAGAAGGAACAAAGCCTTGATGAATCCAGCCGAATACAGCTTGGCCGACTTTTTCTATAGCGATACGGATGACCCCACTCGTCCTCCTCCTGAGTTTGCGGCTTGGCGCGAGGCGGGTGCATGGGCGATGTCGTTGATGGAGCCTGCGCTGCATGGCCCTGCGGTGCCTCGTGTGGAGATCCATCGCGCAGGTCATGATCAAAAGGTGATCAACCTCTCTTCCTACAACTACATGGGGATGGCACATCACCCTGAGGTGGTCGAAGCCGCAAAGATGGCTTTGGAAAAGTACGGTGTGGGAGCTTGCGGATCGCCCCTTCTTTCGGGACTTTCGGATCTCCATCGCGAGTTGGAAGAAAAGTTGGCGGCCTTTATGGGGCGCGAAGCTGTGATGTTGTACAACAGCGGTTTCGGCGCAGCGATGGGGGCTTTGGCTGGTATGTTGCGCAAAGGCGATGTGGCGATTCTCGATGCCAAGTGCCACCTTTGTGCGTTGGATGGGGCGGCTTTGTCGAAGGCCAAGCGTGTTTTCTTCGATCACAATGACCCTGCATCCTTGGATGATGCGCTTACAAAGTCCGAAGGCAAGCGTCGTCTTGTGGTGTTGGAAGGCGTGTATTCGATGGATGGCGATGTGGCCGATCTTCCTGCATTGATGGAAGTGACGCGTCGTCACAAAGCCAGTGTCTTTATCGACGAAGCGCACTCGCTGTTGGTGTACGGCAAAAAAGGCCGTGGTGTGGCAGAACACTTCAACGCAGAGAACGATATCGCCGTGATGTTCGGTACGTTCAGCAAGTCATTTGCGGGCGTGGGTGGATTCGTGGCTGCCAAGAAAGACCTTGTGGACTATCTGCGTTACTACAGCAATCCCTACGGATTTAGCTGTGCTTTGCCGCCTTCGGTGGTGGCGGCGTTGTTGAAGGTCCTTGAGATCTTCCAACGCGATGACTCGCTGCAAAAGCGTCTGTGGGAAAACACTGAATACTTCCGCTCACAGCTCATCGGGATGGGTGTCAACATCGGCGAATCCACTTCGCAGGTTGTTCCTATCGTGATTGGCGCGGATCGTTTGATGCTGTATCAACTTTGCCACGAGATGAACGAACGCGGCTTGTTTTTGGCTCCTGTGGACTATCCCTCTGTTCCTGAAGGGCAATTGCGTTTCCGCTCTGCTGTGACGGCTGCACATACACGTCAAGATCTTGACGACGCATTGCAGATCATTGAAGACACTGTTGTGAAACGGCTCAAAGAACAAGGTGCATAAGTGCATAAAATGTATCCATTTTTTCAGGGGAACTTGAAAGAGTGGAGCGCCACAGGATGTGAGTCGAAGGAGAAGCAGCTTGGCGAAGATAGCCGAACCACCGCGATTTTAGAGGTTGGCTTGGCGACTTTGGGGAGATTGCTGGGGAGGTTTGGGGCACTGCATCCTGTGCAGTCTGGGTTGCTGGCGCGGTGTTTGCTTATTCGCTCCAAAGTTTGTTGATGCGTCTTTGGATATCAGCGCCTGGACAAGGATGCGAAGCGTTGTTGTATGGGGAGACCGACAGAACTTGTATGGTTCTCCCGACATGTTGTGTGCGAGGTGGTGAAGATGACATTTGTATGGATGTTCCCTGGTCAAAGCTCTCGTTATGTCGGAATGATCGAAAAGTTGGCAGCGCTGCATGCTCCCAATCGTGACCTTTTGGGTCATGCCTCGGAGTTGTTGGGGCGGGATCTTCTTGCATGTTATGCATCTTCGCGGTCTGACGAAGAGATGTTCGCGACGAACCGCGATGTGCAGATTGGCGTGTTTTTAGCCAACCATATGTTCTTGCAGATCCTACAAGGTGCTGGAATCGTGGCAGATTACTCGCTTGGGCTAAGCCTTGGTGAGTGGAACCACATCGTGCACATTGGCGCTTTGTCGTTCGAAGAAGCGTTGCTTGCGGTTGAACAGCGTGGTTTGGCTTATGATGCAGGGCCTCGTGGAGCGATGGCTTCGGTCTTTCCTGCGTCCGTCGAAGATCTTGAGCCGATCTTGAAGCGTGCAGGAAAGCTCGGTATCATCGAGGCTGTGAACCTCAACTCGCCACGACAACAAGTGATCTCGGGCGAAACCGCGGCGCTTGAAGAAGCGATCCATCTGATCGAAGAAGAACTTTTCTTACAGCCTGTGGTGATCGAACGCCAAGTCCCCATGCACGCGTCGATGTTTCGCCCAGCAGGTGAGCAGTTCCGCGCGTATCTTTCGAGCCTTTCTTTTAAGACACCTCATCTGCCCTACCTTCCCAATCGCCTTGGTCATTTCCAAGAAGCCCCGACCCAAGAGGACTTTGTGGAGCTTTTGTCTTCGCATGTGTATCGACCTGTGTTGTGGCGCCATTCGATCGACTTTTTGGTTGCACAACATCCTGACGCTGTGTTGGTCGAAGTCGGCCCCAAAGGTGTGTTGTTCAACCTATTGGATCGTCGATGGCATCGGGATATCCGCAAGTTCAAGATGGACAGTGCACAAGATACAGCTGCACACCAAAGCGAAGTGCTCGAAGCCTTGCGGGCTTTGGGTCATGCCCACGCTGCGTAATCTTCAGTCCAAAAGATACAAACGCCAAAAAAGGAAGACGAATGGATCTAGAGAAGTTGATACGCCGTGCGCGGCGCAAGCGTTTGTTTGAGCAAGGTCCCCAGACCGTCACGGTGTCTTTGGATCGCGAGGCGATTCAAAAGATGATCCCACACCGCGAGCCCTTTTTGCTTTTGGACTCGATCGAATCGGTCGATCTTGAGCAAGTTTCGATGGTGGCCCGTCGTCGTATCGATCCTGCGGACCCTGTGTTGAAGGGGCATTTCCCAGGAGACCCGATCTATCCGGGTGCTTTGTTGTTGGAGATGGTGGGCCAAGCGATGTTGTGTTTGCACCACCTGCACAGCCATGGGCGAACGACGGTTCTTCCCGAAGATCGGCCTCGTCCGATCCGTCTGCTCAAGCTGCACCATGCTTTGTTTCAAGCAGAAGTCCGACCAGACGATGAGATCGAGCTTTTGGTTCAAAAGGTGGATGGTGACGAGTTTACCGTGACGTGCGCAGGGCAGGTCCGCAAAGGCGACACGGTCTGCACCATCACAGTGATGGAAGTGTATCTCGTCGAAGAAGACGAACAGTAAAGATGTCGCCGACAAGGCGAGATTTGCGAGAAGACGCAAGGTAAGCGTCTTCTAAAAGGAGAGCGTTTTGAGCGAGCAAAAACGACGAGTCGTGATCACGGGGATGGCCATCAATACGAAGCTTGGGGATACCCTCGACGGTTTCTATGAGAACCTGATCGCGGGAAAGTCGGGCCTTGTGAACTGGCACTTTATCAAAACTGACGGGATCTACTCCAAAGTGGGTGGAGACCTTAGCGATTACGACGTGGATGGCAAAGTCGCTTCTCTCAAAGGTCAACTGTCCACGGATGAATGGAAACGCCTGCGAAAGATCGTGCGTGGCGCGCCTTTTTCGACGCGTCTTTCGATGCTTTGTGCTTCGGATGCTTGGTTGGATGCGGGCCTCGACAAAGCAGGGATCGATCCCACGCGCTTTTCTGTGATCGTCAGCGGTCACAACCTCAACAAGTTCTACCAATATGAAAACGACATGCAGTTCTTGAACGAGCCCGATTATATGGACCCGATGGCTGCTGTGCGTTCTTTGGACACGGATCATGCGGGCTCTGTCGCTGAAGTCCTCAATGCCCAAGGCTCGATTTATACGATGGGTGGGGCTTGTGCGTCGGCCAATGTCGCGCTGCGTAATGCGGTCGATGAAGTGCGTTACCACGAACATGACGTGGCGATGGTGGTGGGTGCAGCGCTAGAGTTTTCGCCGATGTCGCTTCATGCGATGGCCTTGTTGGGTGCGATCTCCTTCCAGTCTTTCAACGAAAACCCCGAAAAAGCGAGCCGTCCTTACGACTTGGCACGTGAAGGTTTCATTCCTTCGCATGGTGCGGCGGTGTTGGTGGTTGAGACGTTGGAACACGCGAAGGCACGGGGCGCAAAGATCTATGCTGAAGTCTTGGGTGTCGAAGCGATGTCGGATGCCAGCCACTTGCCGTCCCCTTCGTTGGATGGCCAAGCGCGCACGATGACGCGTCTGTTGAAAGTCTCGGGTGTGACGCCCGATCAGATCGACTTTGTCAGCGCACACGCGACCTCAACGCCGTTGGGCGACATGACTGAGCTTGGTTCGATCAAGAAGGTCTTTGGCGATCATGCGAAGAACCTCAAGATCAACGCACCCAAGTCGATGTTGGGACACACCTGCTGGTCTGCGCCTGCGGTAGAGACGGTCGCGGCGATCATGCAGATGCAGAAGGGTTGGTTGCACCCGTCGATCAACATTGAAAACAAAGATCCCGAAGTGGATCTGAATGTTTGTGCAAATGAGCCTGTGCAGCATCAGATCCGCTTGATGTTGAAGAACTCGTTTGGCTTTGGCGGGATCAACTGTTGTAGTTTGCTCAAGCGTTACGAAGACTGATAGAGCAGCCAAGGCGAGCGAACCTCTCGCAGTATCGGCTGAAAAGAAGCAAGCACAAGTATTCGTCCGAGTGTGATCACACGCAAGAAGCGTGTTTGTTGGAGAAAGAAAGAGATGATCTACTTTATTACTGGTGGTTCGAGGGGCATTGGGGCGGGTGTTGTGCTTGATGCAGTCGAGCGCGGTCACGACGTGGCTTTTACCTACGTGAACAACGAAGCACGTGCACGAGAGATCGAAGAAGATGCCAAGCGTCTGAATCCCGATGTGCGTTGCAAAGCGTACAAACTGGATGTTCGCGACGTCAAAGACGTCGAGCGCGTGGGCGATCAAGTGATCGAAGACTTTGAAAGCGTCGATGTCGTCGTGAACAACGCAGGGATCAGCCGCGATCAAACCCTCGTGGGGATGTCGGATGATGAGTGGGATGACGTGATCGCGACCAACCTCTCGGGTCCTTTCTACGTTTGTCGCTACTTCATCATGACGATGGTCGGCAACCGTTTTGGTCGAATCATCAACTTGTCCTCTCTTTCTGCTTATGGGGCTTCTGGGCAAAGCAACTATGCGGCCGCAAAGTCGGGCCTTCACGGTTTGACCCAAAGTATTGCGAAAGAATATGGCCGCAAAGGGATCACCGCAAACGTCGTGGTACCCGGCTTCTTTGAAACTGACATGACCCGTGAGCACCTTCCCGAACACATGCGTCAGTTTTGGCAAAAGTGGTGTCCCGTTCCCAAAGGGCGGATCGGCGATATCAAAGAACTGAGCGCGACGATCCACTTCTTGGCCTCGAAAGAAGCGTCATACATCAACGGTCAGATCCTAAATGTCACAGGCTCGCTCGACTGGTCGCCCTGATCCGTTTCTCTACTCAAGTCCGTTTGAAAAGTTCTCTTTGGTTCGTTGGTAGCGTAGGAGTAGCTTCGGATGCAGCGTGTAGGGATTGAGAAGATCTGGGTGTACCCGTGTTCGATGTCGTTGGATCTTGGTGAACTTGCCAAGGCACGGGGTTTGGAAGAGACGTATCCTGTCAATGACTTGATGATGCGGTCGCGTGGGGTCAGCCCTTGTTGGGAAGACCCGATCACCACGGCGGTGAATGCGGCCAAACCGATGTTGAGTCAAGAAGACATCGATTCGATCGAGCTTTTGATTGTTGGAACGGAGTCTTCCCCCGATCAAGGCAAGCCGATCAGCACATTTGTCCATCGTTTTTTGGGATTGCCCGACAATTGCCGCAACTTTGAAACCAAGCACGCTTGTTATGGCGGGACTTGCGCGGCGATGATGGCGGCACACTGGGTGGCTTCAGGGGCGGCAGGGGATGCAAAAGCCCTTGTGATCGCTACGGACCAGTCGCGTATGCACCTTGGTAGTCCTTGGGAATACGTGATGGGTGCCATTGGTGTGGCGATGCTGATCTCCAACAAACCCGATGTGTTGGAGTATGACCTCCGCGACAATGCCTATTGGACCAAAGAAGTCGGTGATACGTTCCGTCCCACATCTCGCGAAGAGGCTGGAAACACCGAAAATAGCGTGTACTGCTACCTCGAAGCGCTCGAAGGTGCTTTTGCGCATTACAAGCAAAAGCACGGTGGTTCGGTGGACTTGGAACAGCGCTTTGCCAAGCATATCTACCACGTACCTTTTGCGGGGATGGTCAAACGCGCACACCGTCAGTTGATGCGGGAAACGCGGAAGATGTCGCGCAAAGAGGCCGATGCGCACTTTGACGAAAAAGTCGCAGGGAGCTTGGTCTATAATTCGCAGTGTGGTGGAACTTATACAGCCTCTACTTTTGTCGCGCTGACGGGCCTTTTGGATCAGTACAAAGACCTCTCTGTGGGTGATCGTATCAGCATCTTTGCTTATGGTTCGGGTTCTTGTGCGGAGTTTTACTCTGGGCTGATCGGTCCCAATGCATACGAAGCCGTGGCACGTGCGGCAGTCCAAGAAAAGTTGGATGCGCGTTATCGTCTGAGCGTGGAAGAGTACGAAGCTGTCGAGACAGAGCGCACAAGCTACATCGACATGGCGACCTACCAGCCCAGTCGCGAGGGCCTAAACGATCACTACAAACGATTCTATGAAGGAAAAGGCTATCTCGTGCTCAAAGGGCTCGAAGGCCACTTCCGTCATTATGAATGGAGCTAAGTGGTCGTTGCTATGGGCATGAAGCTTCGTTGGATACAGCAGGAAGACTCGATCTGGCGCGTCAAGATGGGGCGTGTAAGCGAAGAATCGGGTAGTTTGTCTTTGGATAGAGAGGCGCTGCAAGGCTGGTTGAAAGCTTTGGAACAGGCCAAGATTGCGGGTATTCGGGCTTTGGTGATCGAAGGGGAGCCAGGGACCTTTTGCCAAGGGATGGATCTTTCCTCGCGTCTTTTGAACCATCCCACCCCGCCCGCCGAGGCTTCTTCTCGTGATGAAGTTCATGAAGTCGAGGCTCATTACACGCCCGTCCCTGGGATGTTGCGTGCGTTGCGTGTGACGGTTCCTGTTGATCATGCGACCGCACAAGCACTGCGAGACGATGCGAAGCGGTATGCTTCGTTGTTGTTGTCGTTGCGTCGGGCGCCTTTTGCTGTGATCGCCTTGGTCGATGGTGAGGTGATGGCGGGTGGTGTGGGGATCATGGCCGCGGCCGATCTTGTCCTTGCGACGGGGACTTCGCGATTTGGTCTTCCTGAAGCTTCGTTGGGTCTTTTGCCTGCGATGGTCTTGCCGATCTTGCGGGAGCGGATCTCTGCGCAAAAAGCGCGTTGGTGGACGATGCGCAGTGCGAGTATTGGCACCGCAACGGCCCATCAGTGGGGCTTGATCGATGAAGTCTGTGCAGATGTTGATGCGATGGAAAAGGCTTGTCGTGAAGCTTTGCGCATGATCTTGCGGGCACATCCTGATGCCATCGCGGACATGAAGCTTCGTTTGGGTGATGAAACCCAAGGCCCGTTGGATGGGGCGCTCGAAGAAGCGGCTGAGTACACCGCGCATTGTTTGATGTTGCCCGATCGTGTAGAGGGTATCCGCAGTTTTTTGGAAGGCGAGCCTTTGCCTTGGCACGAGCGGCTACGTCGGCGTCCATAACCTCGATGGGATGGGGTGATATGCCTCATCAAAACAACACTCCGTGATGGAGAGGAGCAAAGAAGCGATGGCAGAAGCGTTGGTGACGATCACAAAAGATGAGCAAGGGGTCGCGATCTTGCAGATGCAAGACAGCGTAAAGAAAAATGCCCTTGGGACGGCTTTTGTGGAAGCTTTGACGCACGCTTTGGAAGAAGTCTCCTCAGATCCTGAAGTACGGGTGTGTGTGCTGCGTGGGTTGGAAGACGTGTTTTGTGCTGGGGGAGATCAAGATCTCCTTGTGGCCTTGGCTGAAGGCGAGGTCGTGGCTTCGGATATCATGTTGTCTCGTGCGGTCTTGGAGGTCCCTGTCCCCACGATCGCGGTGATGGAAGGTCACGCTGTTGGCGGTGGCCTCACCATGGGGATCTGCTGTGATATCGTGATGATGGCGCGTGAAAGCCGCTATGGTTGTAGCTTTATGAACATGGGTTTTACCCCTGGGATGGGCACCACGCGTTTGTTGGCGCTTGCTGTGGGTGATTACATCGCCGCAGAGATGATGCTTGGGGGCCAGTTCTTTCGAGGGTCGCACTTTGAGGGACGAAGCCAGATCAACTACATCTTGCCGCGCGAAAAGATGTGGCGCAAAGCCACCCAGATCGCGTCAGCCATCGCTGAAAAGCCCCGATTTGCCTTGGAGATGCTGAAGCGTGACCTCTCGTTGAAAAAGCGACGTCTGTTTGAAGAGGCCCGTACAAGCGAGGTCCCGATGCACCAAGTGTGCTTTACGCAGCCAGAGACAGCACGGCGTATCCGAGAGAATTATGTATCGAACAAGAAAGAAAGCTGAGTTTTTCGAAGGCGAAAGCGCAGTGCAATAGAGGAGCAAAAAGGATGCAGAATGACTTTCGTGGAAAAGCGGTCCTGATCACGGGCGGCACCAAAGGCATCGGGTTGGCGATCGGGTTGGCTTTTGGCCGCTTGGGTGCGCAGACCTATCTGACCCATCGTTGGGGTTCTGCCGATGAGAGCGAGATCTTGGCACGCTTTGAAGCGCTAGGGGCGCCTGCGCCGCAGATCATCGAAGCCGACGTCGTCAACGACGATGATCTCAAAAGCCTAATCAAGATCATCCAAGAAAAACACGAGCGGATCGAAGTCTTCATCAGCAACGTTTGTGTGGTGCAACCCGCCAATGGTATCGAGAGTTACAAGAAGCGTTCGTTGCTCAAGAGCCTTGAGTACAGTGCATGGCCTTTTGTGAATTACACCATGCAGATCAAAAAGGCATTTGGCCATTATCCCCGCTACGTCGTTGGGATCTCCAGCGATGGTCCCGACCATTACTTTAGCCACTATGACTATGTTGCCGCATCCAAGGCCGTGATGGAGACTTTTTGTCGATACATGGCCTCGCGTCTGCACAAACAAGATGTGCGCTTCAATGTGGTACGCACCCGCAGCGTCCCCACAGACGCGATCCGCGAGATCTTTGGGAATGACTACGTTGATTTTGTTTCCAAATATGGCGGTGAAGAGTACTTTATGCAGCCCGAAGAGGTCGCAGATGCGGTCCTTGCGGTCTGTAGTGGGATGCTTGATGCACTCAACGGTCAGATTATTCAGGTTGACAAAGGTTCGTCTTTTGCAGATACCATGCTGCGCCTGATGGAAAAGCGCGAGGAGTTGGGCCTCTAGGTCCATCCTTGTACAGGTCTATACATTTGTGAAGCCCATAATCCACGCATCGCGTGTTTTGAACCCGATCTCCTCGATGAGATCTCAGCGAACAGAAGGAAATCGCCATGACAAAAGATAAGATCTTGGCCATCGTCAAAACCAACCTCCTCGATATCCTCGAAGACGTCGAAGAAGATGCCATCACTTCAGACAAGTCGATGAAAGATCTCGGCGCCAACAGCTTGGATATCGTCGAAGTGGTCTCGACCAGCATGCGCGAATTGAAAGTCAAAGTTCCCCGCGCCAAGCTCAACGATCTGAAAAACATCGGAGAGTTGGTCGACGTGTTGTACGAAGAAGTCCAAGCCAAAGCGGACGCGTAAGTCGTGTCGATGATCAAAAACGACTTTCGCGGAAAAGCCGTCCTGATCACAGGCGGTACCAAAGGCATCGGGCTGTCCATCGCGTTGGCATTTGCCCGCGAAGGCGCACAAGCTTATCTCACTTACAAGTGGGGCACCGCTTCTCATGATGCCGTTCGCAATGCCTTCACCAAAGAAGGACTGCTTGAGCCGATCTTGATTGAAGCCGATGCATCCATCGACGATGATACCAACGCGATCCTTGAGAAGATCAAGGAAAAGCACGATGGCATCGAAGTCTTTGTCAGCAACGTTTCTTTCGCACAGATCGTTCAAGACATGGGCGCCTACAAAAAGCGTTCGTTCTTGAAAAGCCTTGAGTACAGTGCGTGGCCTTTCCTCGGATATTCTAAGCGTATCAAAGAGTTCTTTGGTAGCTATCCGCGTTATATCCTCGCGACTTCCAGCGATGGTCCTGATACTTACTGCGTCGGCTATGACTTCGTTGCGGTCTCCAAGACCGTGATGGAGACCTTTTGCCGCTACATGGCAAAGCACCTTTTCAACGAAGGTGTCCGCGTCAACGTCCTACGCGCGCGGCCCGTTTCGACGGACTCTTTGCGCGCGACCTTTGGTGATGACTTTGAGCCTTTCGTGAAAAAATATCACGGCGAAGAGTTCTTCATCACGGTCGATGAAGTGGGCGATGCCGCACTCGCGATGTGCAGTGGTTTGATGGACGCGATGACGGGCCAAGTCTTGATGTTGGATCGCGGCGTCGCTTTCCACGACAATATCATGCACTTGTTCGAAAATCGCGATGAACTGGGCCTCTCTCTCCTCCTCGAAGACGCCGAATAATCGGCCTTCTTCGCCTCTTTCTCCTCTCTTCTTTCCACCATTCAATACACACTTTCTCTCGCTTCGCTAAGCAAAGACTGCTCATGCTGTGCGGCCTTTCTGCGCTTTTTTCTCCGTTGTTTGGTTCGCGCGGCTCTGGTCGCTTTACTGAGGATCTGTGCGGTCGATACGAAGATCTGTGCGGTCGATACGAAGATCTGTGCGCTTCGAGGTGGCTGCTTTGTGTGGTCTATCGAGGTCGTCGATGGTATGGATTCGTGTGGTTTGTCAGATGGATGAGCGCGTGGATTTGCGTGGTTTCTTTGAGTAAAAAGCGCTGGTTTGTGTGGTTCCTTTGAGCAGAGAGTGCTGATGGCTGCGGTCTGTGGGGGATCTTAGAGCGTGGCTTTGGCGCGTTGGACCCAGTTTTGTGCGAGGAGTCCGCCGTTGTCGATGAGTTGTTCTTCCATGAGAAAGTGTGGGAACTCTGTTTGTTCGAGGCGTGCGAGCAAGTGGGGATCGGCTTGGGGATGGGTTTGGTAAAGTTTGAACAGAGCCGCCACGCCTTTGGAACCTATGCGAAAGTGAGCGGTGGGGCTTGCTTCTTCGGCTTCTCCAATCGGGCCGATCTGTCGGGCTCCTACACCAAGGATCATCGTGCTATGAAGCAGGCGATCGCGTGCCTTAGAGGCGAATCCTTGGTCCACAAGAGAGAGCACCGCAGCCAGTTGGGGTGTGATCCAAGAGTCTTGGTCAAAGCATGTCCAAGCAGCTTGGAGCGTTTCTGCATCTTGGATGCCGACAAAGATGCAGCCCACAGCGACGAGGTGTTCGCGCCAGTTGGTGTCTTGGAGGAGATCTCGGACTTTTTCTTGAGAGTGGGGGAGAGTTTGCAGGGTTTCTCTGACTTTGTGAAAGAGTGCCGTGGTTTCTTCGGCGACAGGGTAAAGATTGAGAAGCGCGTGCATAGGTGAGAGGCGTTGCTCATGCCCAACAAAAAGCGGGGCAAAGTCTTGGCGGAGGGTTGGGGTGATATGTGGGTGGGTGGACATGATGCGCTCCTGTCTGTACAAAAGGCCGGAGGTCCTGCTTATACGTGGTATCGTTTGTGAAAGCAGGCTATCTTTCCAAGATAGGCCGACCTTTGCTTGGTGGCTAGGTGCCTGAGGCAAGAAATCTTTGTGGAGAGGATGCGTAGCGTCATGGGTGAAAGAAAGCATCTTTGCAGGCTGCTTGTAGGTTGCCTCATCTGCTTGCTTGTTACGTGTGTTTCTAGGGCCTTTGCGTCTCCTCCTGTGCCCTCACGTCCTTCTCGCGCGTTACCTCCAAGCAAGCGGGATGTTTTGGTGGTGCCTTTGCCTTCTTCGCAGGTGTCTTTTGGAGAGATCCACGGGTCCTCTCGCAAAGCCCTTCCCAAGCGTCCTGTGGCGCAACGTGGTGTCTTGGATGCGCGCGGATGGCCGTTGCATCGTAAAACACTGCGTTTGCGGGGGGACTGGGCTTTCTTTTGGAAAAAGCTTTACGCTCCCAAAGAGGCGCCTACGCCCGAACATGCGTCTTTTTTTACAGCGGTTCCTCGAAGCTGGCGTGGCATCGTTTACCAAGGAAAGAAGTTGCCCGGAGAAGGCTACGCGACCTATCGTTTGCGACTGTTGTACAAGCCCAAGCCTGGACTCGAGTATGGTTTGCGGATTCGCTTTTTGTACACAGCTTACAAACTGTGGATCAACGGCGAACAGTTCGTCGAGATCGGGCAGGTCGGGCGCGACCGTGAGCAAAGTATCCCACAACAGATCCACCAACTTGTGCCTCTTCCAAAAGGGCAAGGACAAGTCGATATCGTCTTGCAGGTCTCCAATTTTCACCATCGTGCGGGGGGGATGCGTGATGCCTTGCAAGTGGGACCCACGTGGCTCTTGCGTCGCAACAAGACCTACCAACTTGCGATGGAGATCTTCTTTTTTGGGGTGTTGTTGATCTTTGGTTTGTATCATCTGATCAGTTACTTGCTTTATCCCAAAGAGCGCGCGTTGTTGTTCTTTAGCTTTACAGCTTTGCTGTGGGCCTTTCGACCTTTGCTCGCCAATCGTTTGGTGTTTTCGGACTTTGCGATCACCTTCCCTTGGGAGCTTTCTTATAAACTCGAATACGCGACCTTTTTCTTGGGCGTCGTGGCCTTTGTTTCTTTTGTGGGGGTGTTGTTTCCCAAGGATGCTTGGTCTTGGGCACAACGTTTCTTTATTGGGTCGGGCTTGGGATTTTTTGGTTTGTCTGTGGTGACTCCTGCTCGGATTTATACACAGACTTTGTGGATCTTTCAGATCATCCTTTTGCTTACAGCGGTCTATGCATTTTATGTCTTCACCATGGCTTTGGCGAGAAAGCGCCAAGGTGCGTTGATCTTGTGGGTGGGGATGGCGCTGCCTTTTGTTGGGACGATCAACGACCTGTTGGTGGTGCGGGGCGTGTACCAAGGCATCGAGTTGGTGTCTTTGGGATTCGTGATGTTTGGGGTGGCGATGGCCACGGCGCTTTTTTGGCGCGCAGCGATGGCCTTTGATGCGAACGAGCGACTGTCCTCGCGGTTGTTGGTCCTCGACAAGATGAAGGACGAGTTTTTGGCGAATACCTCGCACGAGCTGAGGACGCCGTTGCATGGGATGATTGGCTTGAGTGAATCGTTGCTTGATGGAGCAACAGGAGAACTCCCTGAGGCGACCAAGCAAAACCTCGGACTGATCGTCTCTTCGGGCCGTCGATTGGGGCGTTTGATCGACGATATCTTGGACTTCTCCAAGCTCAAGAACCAAGAGATCATCTTGGACAAAAAGCCGATCGGGATCTACCAACTCACGGAGTTGGTGATGGCGATCTCGCGGCCGTTGTTGGCAGGAAAGCGCATCAAGCTATGCAACGAAGTGGATCCTGACGCGGTGGCGTGGGGCGATGAGAATCGTGTTCAACAGATCTTGCACAACCTGATTGGTAACGCGATCAAGTTTACGGATGAAGGCCGCATCACCGTATCCGCGAAGCGTGCTGGGGAGATGTGGGAGATCACCATCGAAGACACGGGGATCGGTATCCCTGAAGAGGCATTTGAGCGGATATTCCGTTCTTTTGAGCAGTTAGAGGCCAGCTCGGATCGTCGCTTTGGTGGGACAGGGATCGGGCTCAGTGTGACACGTCAACTTGTCGAATTGCACGGCGGAGAGGTTCGGGTATCTTCGATGTTGGGCGAAGGTTCGCGCTTTACTTTTACGCTGCCCTACAGCGAAGAGGAAGCGCAACGCGACACCTACCAAGAACAGATCTTGGCGAAGATCCAAGATGTCGAACCATCCGAAGAAAAAAGAGGCTTGCCTACCTATGATGATATCCCTACAGCATCGGTGCTTTCGGCGGGTGATGTCTTGTTGGAGCATCGTGGGCTCAAGATCTTGTTGGTGGACGACGAGCCTGTCAACTTGCAGATCTTGATCAACCAGTTGTCGATGCAGGACTTTGTGGTTCGTGCGGCGTCGAGTGGTGCGGAAGCGTTGGAGATCGTCGGAGAAGGTTTTCAGCCTGACTTGATCCTTTTGGATGTGATGATGCCGAGGATGTCGGGCTTTGAGGTGTGTCGTGTGTTGCGGGAGCGTTATCCTGCGAGCGAGTTGCCGATCGTGATGCTCACTGCAAAGAACCAAGTCGGCGATCTTGTGGAAGGTTTTCATGTGGGGGCCAACGACTACCTGACCAAGCCCTTTTCCAAAAAAGAGCTGTTGGCGCGTATCCAGACGCATATCCGTCTTTCCAAGATCAACGAAGCTTATGGGCGATTTGTACCTCATGAACTGCTGCGTTTTCTCAACAAAGAGAGCATCTTGGATGTGCAGTGGGGAGATCACGTCCAGCGCGAGATGACGGTGTTGTTTTCTGATATCCGCTCGTTTACAGCGATGTCAGAGGCGATGAGTCCCAAAGATACCTTTGACTTTATCAATAGTTATCTTCGTCGGATGGAGCCGATCGTCAAAGCCTACAAAGGGTTCATTGATAAGTTTATTGGCGATGCGATCATGGCGCTCTTTGCGGATGGTGCGGAAGATGCGGTGGTTGCTTCGATTGAGATGTTGCACGCTCTTGATGACTTCAATCATGAGCGCACCCAACAAGGATATCCTGCGATTCGGATCGGGATCGGCCTAAATACAGGGATGTTGATGCTCGGAACCATCGGCGGGAAGGGGCGAATGGATGGTACTGTGATCAGCGATGCTGTCAACTTGGCGTCTCGGGTTGAAGGGATGACCAAAGTGTACGGTGCTTCGTTGATTGCGACCTCTGCTTGTTTGGAGAGTTTGCCCGATGTGTCGAGGTTCTTGACGCGTCCACTCGATCGGGTGGCCGTCAAAGGCAAACAAGAAGCTGTTGTGTTGTACGAGATCTTTGATGGCGATCCTCCTGCGATGCGCGACCGAAAGAGCGAGACGTTGCCCATGTACAAGGAAGCTTTGGCAGCTTACGAAGCACAGGACTTTGTGGAAGGTGAGCGGCTGTTTGCGCGGCTTGTCGAAGTCTTTGAAGAGGATGTTACCGCTCGTTTGTATCTCGAACGTTGTCGTCAACTTCGGTTGGTCGGGGTGATCGAAGGATGGGATGGGATCTATCGACCCATGCACAAGTAAGGCCCTCGGCAGGGGATAGATTGGGGAGTGGAGCAATAGAGGAGTATCTTTTTTTGGGTGGGTGGAGAGATCTTTTGTAAGAGATTTTCTTGATTTGATATAGTGCATGGGGTTTTGGGCTTTTTTTGAGAAAGTGTGGGGAGGACAAAGACTTTCTAGAGGCATCGGTCTATCTTGCGTCGCAAGCAGGCTTTGAGGATAAGCAGCTCGCAAAGAATTCGGATTCATGGGGTTTTCGGATGCTCTTAGGAGGTTTTATGAGGCTGTTGTATCGTTGTTCTTTGGGGAGATGGCTTTGGGGGATCATGTTTTTGTGCGTGATGTGTCAAAGTCCAGCTTGGGCCCAGTCACAAGGGGGAGATGGCGTGATCCATACTTTTCCTCAGGGCTCGCTGATTATCCCGATGGATACGACGTATCAGGATATGGGCGTCTTGGAAGCGTATGGTTTGCTTTATCATCTATTGAAAGCCAATATCCCCGTGCATTGGGTGATTAAGAAGGGGAAGCAGCTAGGGGATGCTGACTTCACGGCCAATGCCAAAGATATCAAGACCAACGCCGTCATCACAGGCCACGGATATCGAGGTGGTCCTTTTGTGGTTCATGCTAGCTACGCCGCGCAAGCTTTGCCGCTGATGAAGACATGGCAGACAAGTAGTGTGGTGGTAGTCCATGAAGTCACCGCAAGTTTTCAGGCTCGAACAGGGCGTTATCTTACAGCAGCCCCCAGTATCGCGGTGATTGCAGATCAAAATGAGAAGATCGCTTTTGGCTATCTCAATGCTGCAAAGATCCCTGACAGTCAAGGGAATCCATGGCCAGCAAAGTCCGATGGTTCGGGGCTTTATCCAAACAACCCAGATGTTTTAAACACCAGCAAAGTCTCAGGTCCAACGGATACCAACCACAGCGACGGGGCGCTTTTTCGCAAGTCTGGTTTGCCCGCATACTGCCAAGTGATGACGATGCACTGGGATGTTGGGAAGGTCGTTGCGGAGGTTGTTGCGGAGTATCGTTCTTTTCTCAAGTATCCCACGCACATCTTTGCTCACTGCCAAGGCGTCAATGCGATTGAAAACCACCCCAATGGTCGGTTTCTTACGCCCAAGGGCTTCGTGATCGATAACAAGGTGAGCGGTAATTTTCTTTTTATGAATCTCGATACACCTTTTGCCCAGATGGACGGACCTTTTGAACTCGTTGGAGGGTCTGAACGAGCGTACTCACTTCCTCCTGGGGATCAGTACCTGACGCGCAACGTCGTGATGATCACGGACTCCACGAATGGTACAGGCCAACGCGATGTTTGGATGACGGGCTACTTGGATGGAAAGTGCATCGTTGACGAAGACGATCTCGGTTGTAGTGCGGGGGTTGGGAAGGTCAGTTATCTTGGCGGTCACCAGTACGAAACGGCGTTACCGATCTCGCGCAACCCCAAGACACAAGGAACTCGCTTGTTTTTGAACTCTCTCTTTGAAGCGAGCTGTGCCACAAGCGAAGGGCAACCCAATCTCTCTTTGATCAAGCGTGGTCCTCTTTCGACCTCTTCTCCGCAAGTCACCTATACCCTGTACTATACGAACTTTGGACCAGGCTCTGCTTTGGACGTCGTGCTCGAAGACAAGCTCCCTGTTGGAGCGACTTACGTCTCTTCGACCCAAAGTGGAACCGCCAACGGTGGCACGGTGACTTGGAAATTGGGGGATCTGATGGCTGGGCAAAGTGGTTCTGTCCAAGTGACGGTCACTTTGGCGCAAGAAGGGCGTTTTCGAAATGCTTTTTCTGCTTCGTATCGCATCGGGAACTCGACAAAAAGTCTTACAAGTAATGAGATCTCGACGTTGTATCTCAAGACGCCCACTGGGGATGGAGCACCCGTCGAAGGTGTCGTCCAAGATGGCGGTCCTCCCGAGCAAAGTGTTCCTGAGATCCCACCCTCTGATCTTCCGCCTCTGCCCAATGAGATCTGCGAATCGCCAAATCTTTTGGTGGTGTTGGATCGTTCGGGGAGTATGAAGGCCGAGCAGAATCCGCAGTGTATCAACGGTGATTGCACGATTAAAACAACACAGTCCTGCCAAAACGATAGTGATTGCGCCAAGATGGCGAGCGCATATCAGCCCGCACCAGGCACCACCGCGCGTTATCCGTCGATGTGTCGCAACAACATTTGTCATTATGTGCGTTGGGATGTGGCACAAAATACGCTGAAGGATATCGCTTACCAATATGGCGGAACAGCCGCGCAAAACTACAGTGATCGCAAGATTCGTTTTGGTTTGTTGAGTTTCAACCACAGTGCTTCCTTGGATGCGCCGTTGGTTTCCAATCCACCGCAGTTGCAGACAGCGCTTTCCAATCTCCAAGCGGATGGTCGGACCAGTTATTCTATTGCTTTGCTCGAATCCATTCGCCACCTACAAGACGATATCGCCCGTGATCCCGCGCAAGGGCGCTCACTCAATTTGCTTTTCATCACAGATGGAAGTCCCAACGAAGGTTGCAGTGGTCCATTGCAGATCGTCCGTGATCTGTACCAAGGGACGGGGGCTTATCGCCTTCAGGCGAGTGATGGAAGTATCCGTCGTGTCAAGACTTACGTGATCGGGTTCGGGAGCAGTTTGGATGCAGGAGCACAGACATGCTTGAACCAACTGGCGGATGCTGGGGGCACACGGCGTTGTGATCCCAGTGTGGCGGGGTGTGTTGCCTACTTTTTCGCGGACCAAGCTTCTGTGCTGAAGTCTGCGCTTGATGCCATCATCCAGTCCGCTTCTATCGAGCTTTGCGATGGAAAAGACAACGATTGTGATGGACAGATCGACAACGGACTTACACGGCCTTGCAAAAATGGTTGTGGGAGTGGAAACGAGACTTGTCGGGCTGGACAGTGGGTCGATTGTTCTGCGCCGCGCAGCGAGCCCGAGGTCTGCGATAACAAAGACAATGATTGCGATGGGACAATCGACAACGGCTTGAAGCGCGAGTGCAAAACAGCTTGTGGGGTAGGAACAGAGATCTGTAAAGCGGGTACTTGGGAAGGCTGCACCGCGCCTCTTCCTCAGACGGAAGTCTGCGATGGCTTGGATAACGATTGTAACGGTCAAATCGACGAAAACGGTTGTGCTTGCCAAGATGGCTCCCAACGCTCTTGCTACACAGGCGACCCAAAGACCCGCAACGTCGGGGTTTGTAGAAATGGTATCCAACGATGTGTCGGTGGAAAGTGGCAGGCGACTTGCGATGGTGAGGTCAAACCCAGCGCTGAAGTCTGTGACAACGGCAAAGATGAAAACTGCGATGGACAAGTCGATGAAGGTTGTAACGTACCCGCCTGTAAAGATGGGGATGTTCGCACTTGCTCGTCGTTCTGCGGACCTGGACGTCAAACCTGCCAAGGCGGTCGATGGGGGACTTGCTCTGGAAATGGCGCAACCCTAGAGATCTGCGACGGAAAAGACAACGACTGTGATGGTTTCATTGATGAGAACATGCTGCGTGCGTGTAGTACGTCTTGTGGGCCTGGAATCGATCGATGCTCTTTGGGCCAGTGGAGCGGGTGTATTGGCCAGCAACCCCAACAAGAAACCTGCGATGGCATCGACAACGACTGCGACGGAAAGATCGATAACAGCGCCACTTGTCCTGATGGAGACTCTTGTACAGATGGGATCTGTCCACAAGCATGTCGTGGCGGCGAGTGTCCACGTGGCCAAGTGTGCAACGAAGGACGTTGTTACAGTCTCATCCCTTGCTCTCAACAAACGTGCGGACCAGGGCAGTTTTGTCGAGCGGGGCAGTGTTTGGATCTGTGTTCTGAGCTGAAATGCCCCTCGGGATTTGTGTGTTGGGAAGGGGCTTGTGCGCCCGCAGATTGCTATACCTTCGGGTGTCCAAAGGGGAAAGTCTGCCAGCAAGGGGCCTGTGTTGCTGATCCCTGTACCTCTTTGCAATGTCCTGCGGACGAAGCCTGTAAGGCCGGTCGTTGCGTGCCTACGTGCCAAAATGTGACATGCCCGAGCGGTCAAAGTTGCAAAGAGGGTCAGTGCCAACAAGACCCTTGTGCGGTGACTTCCTGCAAAAGCGGGGAAGTTTGTTACCTTGGGCAGTGTTATCCTGATCCCTGCAAGAGCGTGACATGCCCGCGTGGTCGGGTCTGTGAGTTGGGTGGGTGTGTCGACGATCCGTGTGCTGTCGTGCATTGCCCGACGGGCTTAACATGCCAACAAGGCGCTTGTCTCGACCTTTGTAAAGGAAAGTCGTGTCCTTCAGGTGAGGCTTGCTTGGATGGAAAGTGTGTGCCTGACAACTGCTACACGCTGGGCTGCCCGCAAGGACAGATCTGCAAAAACGGACAATGTGCCGTCGATCCTTGCGTTGGAAAGTCTTGCGCTGTCAACGCTTTTTGTCGTGATGGTCAGTGTGCAGCGTCGTGCGTTGGTGTGACTTGCGCACAGGGTGAACGCTGCCGTGATGGATCATGCGAAAAAGACCCTTGCGATGGGCTTTCTTGCCAAGGTGGACAGATCTGCATCGAAGGAAAGTGCATCCCCAATGCTTGTCTCTCTGTGACTTGTGATATCGGGCGACGTTGCGATCCTGTGGATGGACAGTGCAAAGACGATCCTTGTCATGCGCTTCAGTGCCCGCCCGGTGGGGCTTGTGATGCAGGACAGTGTTTGGATGCCTGCCTTGGGAAAACATGCCCTGACGGTTTCCTTTGTGAAGGTGGGATCTGCGTGCAAAAAGACTGTTACTCAGAAGGATGCCCCCAAGGACAAGTCTGTCGAGATGCGGCTTGTGTCGCCGATCCCTGCGAAAAAGTCTCGTGCCCCAAAGAAGAGTTTTGTCGTGGTGGTCAGTGCGTGAAGAGTTGCGCGGGCATCGTCTGCCAAGACAAAGAACGCTGTGAAGATGGCGCTTGCAAAGCGGATGCTTGTGTTGGTGTGACCTGTCAAGGCGGAGAGTACTGCGACAATGGCAACTGTCTCCCCAATCCTTGCAAGGATATCCTTTGTGGAACAGGTCGCTTTTGCGAGCCAAAACAAGGTCGTTGTGTGGATGATCTTTGCTTGGGGATTCGATGTCCTGATGAACAACGTTGTTATCGCGGCCAGTGTTTTGGGGCTTCGGGGAACAATGCTTCGGAAGAGAAGCTTCCAGGACAGAGCGCAGATGCTGGTGTCTCCAAAGAAAATGCAGCTGAAGGCGAAAAGAACCAAGCCGCAGCAGGGTGTCAATGCAATACTGAACGCTCGGATTTCTCGTTGTTTTTGTTCCTGTGCTTGGGCTTGCTTTGGTGGACTGCGCGACGCCGTCGACTCCATCTTTGATGCCCAACGTCCTTTCTCCATCTTTGATGCCCAAAGTCCTTTGACGCCCGATATCGCGCTCTTTACTTCGATACCTCAAGGACAGATACCTTGAAGCAAAGAGCGGTGCCTCCCCAGACAAACCCCGTCTTTTCTCTCCTCATGTTTCAAACGCACAGCCTCCCTCCAAACCCGCTAAGTCTTCAAACCCGCCCACCAAGCTTGGTGGGGCGAGCCTGCGGTTTGCTTTGGGTGTTTTGTAAGGAAAGCCTTGAACTTTCAAGGGAACTTTGCGAAAGTGTCTTTCGATAAAAAACAAGCCGTACAGAGCCCTCCTCTTTGTCGCCCCACCAAGGATCACAACATAACGGCCTGTTGCTAGGGATTGAAACAGCCTCTCAGCAAAGATCAAGGAGTTGTGTCATGACGCGTATCCTGTCCAAACAGCCGCCCCCACCGCCTCCACCCAAGATCGAGACGAAAGCCCCCGAAAAACCGAAGATTGAGGCCAAGCCGCCCGCTGCTTCTGGAGGCTCGACCACAACCACCACCACGACAAACCAACCCGCAGCTCGCAACCAAACGACCAACATCGCGCAGCCATCGGGGGGGGCAAGCGCTTCGTTGCATCAAGCTTTGTTTCAACGTTTCGCGGGATTTGGGGCGGCAGTGCGCGACAAAGCCACTGAGTTGGCGGCGCAGACCCAACAAACAGGAGAAACGGCACCTGTCGGAAGCATCCCTTCAGAGCCTGTAACCACGGATGGAACGGCGCAAGCGGCTTTGGATTACGCATGGCAACAAACCCAAGCTGAGACCGCCACAGGGCAGAACTATGCTCGCGATGGTTATCCTTCTTTGCAAGATGATCCCGGGGCTTGGAACAATTACTGTCAGGCTTTTGTGAGTTCGGCCTACCACTGGGGAAAAGATGGCGATAAAAATGTGATCATCCCCGAACTACGGCAGCCCAATGCGATATCGTCCTACAACGCATTCGAAGAAAACGGAAAGATCCAAACGGAGATGCCGCCTCCCGCAGGAGCCATCGTCTTTTTCGAGGCGACGGCCAACAATGGACAAGATGGACACATCGCGATCGCGACAGGGGAAACCGCGCCTGATGGTTCTCCTTTGATGATCTCGTCTGGATGGCCCGGACGTGACGGGGTTTTTACGATCTCTCTTAATGAACTTGAGCAAGAGTCTGGTGCATGCCTTGGTTATGCGACGGTTGGAGAAGCACAACCTCTCAATATCACAGGAACCGCACAAAGCACCGCTGCTTCGACGACTTCCACCACAGATTCCACTGCCACAGATGCGACCACAACGACCACAACGACCTCCGCAACGACCGATCCTACGGAGGTTGGCGGGACAACGAGAGGCGCGCCTGTTCCCACAGATACAACGATCCCCACGAATCCCGCAGGGAATGTCCCGCAAGCATGGAACAATACTTGTGGCGCCAACTCTTTGATGAGCATGGAAGCCGCGGTAGATCCTGCGCGTGCAGAGCAGCTTCAAGGGCTCCAAGGCGAAGACCGCGCGGTGATGGAAGGGGCCGTCTTGACCTCTAGTGGTAGCTTTGGCACGAGCCACGTCTCGACTCGTCCTGGCGGAAGTACCGAAGGATGGGGAACTTTCGAGATGAGAAGACAGATCACGGATCGTTTTGTGGGCGAAGCGCAAGTTTATGAGCCGCAAACCCGCGATGATGCGGTGGATCAGATGATCAATGTCTTGGACTCTGGACGTCCCGTTGCTTTGGGCCTTGATGGTCACTGGATGAGCGCGACAGCGATCCGTGATGGCGAAAACGGTCGAGAGGTCCAGATCAACGATTCATGGACAGGAGAAAGCGTCTGGGTGCCAGAAGCCGATCTTCGACAAAGTGGTGATCACTGGATTCGTACGTACCTCCCTGATGCGCCTTTCCCTGGAAGGATGTTGTCTTTGGTTTACCCAGAGACCAACCAGCTCGATCCCAACTCTTCCTTCCGCGATGCTGAAACCTCGCAAGGTGAGGCCATGCAAGCACGCTACGATCAGGCTTATCCTTCCTAATCCATCCTTGTTTCGCTCTCCTGTGTTTCGTTCTTCCTTTTGCCTTTCTTTCCAAATGCATTTTTTGGGAGATGTGCTTTCTTGGTGAAGAAGGTGCGTCGTCCGATTCACCCCGTTTTATGGGATATTTGGCGAGATGATACCTGTTTGGGCCTTTGGGTACTTTGCGTTTTATGCAAGTTGTGGCAAAACAGGGGGCGTGTCACACAAATGCCATATTGCGTATGCGATCATACGAATTCTCTAGGCGCACAGGCTTTCCTGTTGCTTTTGAAAGAGGTCCCCGAATGAGCGTGAAGATCAACCATCCTTCCAATGTCCCAACTTCTTATCCTTCTCGAAATGACACCACAGCATCCGCACCTCCAGCTTCTTCAGGAGGCGACGCTGTTGGGGCAGATCGTTTTGAGTCTGGGTCTGAGGTTTCTGGGTTGGGACGGATCCTTTTGTCGCAAGGAGTCGACAAAAGCGCGATCTCTCGCTTTGCCCAAGACAAGGATAATCTGGCAGGCATTACACCCCGCGAAGGTCAACGTGCGATTGAAGCCCTTGCTTCGGGTCGTACCTCCAAGGCTGATGAGCGCGGGATCGTGAACATCTTGTCATCGATGTCGCCTTCCGTCCGCGGTGAAAGCTTGCGTTTGTTGGAAGGTGGCGGAGATCGCTACAATATCGAGCATCTTCTTTCAGATGATATCGACAACAAAGCCCTTCGCAACGAAGCCAAAGCGTTGATCAATGAAGCGCGTCCTTTCATGAAAAGCGGTGAGCGCACGATCATCAGCGACATCGACGACACCGTGAAGCCTTGGAAAGACAAAACCGTCGATGGTCCCGTGTTCCCAGGCGCTCGTGCTTTGTATCGAGCGTTGGATTTGGGTGTGGATGGGAAGGGTACGGCTGGCGATGTTCACTTTGTGACAGCGCGCGATGGATTTGTGGTCAAGGCCGAAAAAGATATCAAGAACACAGGCATCGATACAGGCTCTATCCGCTATGGAGACGGTGTCAGCGGCCTTTTGAGCTTGCTCGGATTCAACAAGGGTGTCGAAGAGCGCAAAGTGAAAAACATCACAGAGATGTTGCAACGAAACCCTTCAAGCCAAGCAGTGTTGGTGGGAGATAGCACCCAAGCAGATCCCCAAGTGTTTGCGCGGATCTTGGATAGTCATCCTGATCGTGTGGAACTTGCGATGATCCACCGTGTCTCTGGCTTTCCCATCCCGCCTGAGATCGAAAACAACGATAAGGTCCTTGTCTTCGACAATTACGCAGAGGCTGCGCAGGTTCTTCACCAACGCGGCATGATCTCTGAGGCACAACTTGCAGATGTGCTTGCAGATCGTTAATCGACCTTCGCTCTCGAAGGCGCCTTGTTGGTTCTGAAGGTGAGTGGGAGATATCTGGGGCTTGGGATGAGAGGGGCGGGGGCGCACATCTTGAACGCAAAGATTACATCTTGAGCGCAAAGATCACATGCGGAAAACACCATATTTGGTAGGCGTGGGTGGCGCTTGGAGCGTCACTGCCAATGCGAGTCCCAAGATGTCGCGTGTATGGGCAGGATCGATTACACCATCGTCCCACAGCCGCGCGGTAGAGTGATAGGGATTGCCTTCACGTTCGTACTTTTCGAGGATGGGGGCTTTGAAGGCTTGGGCTTCTTCGTCGGTCATGCTGGGCTGTCCGAGTCGTTCTGCTTGTTGCTGCTTCACTGTGTAAAGAACGTTTGCAGCTTGTTCACCACCCATCACAGAGATGCGGCTGTTTGGCCACATCCAAAGGAAGCGAGGTGCATAAGCACGTCCGCACATCCCGTAGTTTCCGGCCCCAAAAGAACCGCCAATCACGACCGTGAGTTTGGGCACGGCTGCGTTAGAGACAGCGTGAACCATCTTGGCACCGTCTTTGGCGATCCCACCGGATTCATAGTCACGTCCGACCATAAAGCCCGTGATATTTTGCAAAAAGACCAAAGGGATGCCGCGCGCTGAACACAGCTCGATAAAGTGTGTTCCTTTGAGAGCGGACTCGCTAAACAAGATGCCATTGTTTGCAACGATCCCGACGGGGTATCCGTGGATATGAGCAAAGGCACAGACCAAGGTGGTTCCATAACGAGCTTTGAACTCACGCCACTGGCTTCCATCGACGATACGGGCCATGACTTCGCGCACATCGTAACCAACGCTTGTTCGCGGTGGGACGACGCCGTAAAGCTCCTTGGGATCGTAGATGGGTTCTTCAGGGGTTTGTACTTGCGCGTGGATCTGGACGTTGCGATTCAAGGAGGCCACGATCTCACGGACTTGTTCAAGCGCATCATGGTCGTCCACCGCGAAGTGGTCCGCGACGCCCGAGATACGTGTGTGAACGTCCGCACCACCGAGGTCTTCAGCGGTCACTTCTTCGCCCGTCGCAGCTTTGACGAGGGGAGGGCCCGCAAGAAAGATGGTTCCAGTCTTTTTGACGATCACAGCTTCGTCGCTCATCGCGGGGATGTAGGCCCCTCCCGCTGTGCAGGAGCCCATCACGCACGCGATTTGTGGGATGCCCAAAGCGCTCATCTGTGCTTGATTAAAGAAGATTCGGCCAAAGTCATCTACGTCAGGAAAGACTTCGTCTTGCATGGGAAGGAAAGCACCCCCCGAATCGACGAGGTAGATGCAAGGAAGATGGTTTTCTTGGGCGATCTGCTGCGCGCGAAGGTGCTTTTTGACGGTCATGGGGAAGTACGTTCCGCCTTTGACCGTGGCATCGTTGGCGACGATCATACAAGGCTGCCCATGAACCGTCCCAATACCCGTGACGATCCCTGCGCCTGGTGCTTCGCCATCGTAAAGTTCCCAAGCCGCGAGTGGGGAGAGTTCCAAAAAGGGTGAACCTGGATCGATGAGGCGTTCGATGCGATCCCGAACGAAAAGCTTGTTTCGTTTTTCGTGTTGTTTGCGGTATTTCTCGCCGCCACCCTGACGGATCAGCCCCATACGTTGCTGTAACTCTTCAACGAGGCCCAAGTTGTGCGCTTCGTTTTCTTTGTATGTGCTGTTATCTTTTTTGATCAGCGACTGAAAGATCTGCATCGACGCTCCCTCTTTAATCGGTCCGTGCGGAGAAAACCTCGTCCACAAGGTCTCTTGGCGCGAGGCACAGAGCATGTTGGCCTCGGACCGTCACTTCTACCCGCACTTGCCTTGCATCGCAAGAGGCCCCTTCGTTCTTGCTGTAAGATATGTTGGCTTTGTTCGTTTCTTGCCCCCAACGAAAACTACAAGTTCCCCACAGAAACAAAGCGTTCTAGTTGCTCCAACGGGACTTTGAGATCCAGTCCTTCTTGTTGAAGCCATTCATCGTTGAAATAGCGGTCTTTGTAACGATCTCCTGCATCACAGATCAGCGTTACAACGCTCCCCGCACGGCCTTCTTGGAGCATCTGGCTGATCAGACGGAAGGCTGCAAAGACATTTGTCCCTGTCGATGCACCCACCTTCTTTCCTAGATAACGCTCCAAAAACCGCGTCGTTGCGATGCTTTCGTTGTCTTGGACCTGCACTGCATCGTGGATCACGTCTGGTATCAATGATGGTTCGACGCGTGGCCGACCGATGCCTTCGATGCGTGAGGCGGTCTCGATCTTGAGGGACCGATCCCGCGAGTGAAAGTAATCATAAAAGACCGAGTTTTCAGGGTCCGCAAGAATCAATCGCGTCATCCCCTCGCACTCCAACGCATAACGAAGATAACGGCCAATCGTCGCGCTTGTACCTCCTGTCCCTGCACTCATCACGATGTATTCGGGGTTTGGGTACAACTCCTGTTTCATTTGATCGAAGATGCTTTGTGCGATGTTGTTGTTTCCTCGCCAGTCTGTCGCGCGTTCTGCATAAGTGAACTGGTCCATGTAGTGGCCGTTTCGTTCTCGCGCAAGTTCCTCCGCAGCACGATAGATCGAACCCGGCGGAACGCGTTCACAACGTCCACCCCAAAACTCAATGTCACGTACTTTTTGGGCCGCCGTTTTCTCTGGAATCACCGCAATAAAGGGCAAGTTCAGCAGCCTTGCAAAGTAAGCCTCTGAGATCGCGGTACTCCCCGAAGATGCCTCCACGATCGTTGTTCCTTCGCCGATCCAGCCATTGCAGATCGCGTATAGAAAGAGAGAGCGCGCGAGGCGATGCTTCAAACTGCCCGTTGGATGGGTCGATTCGTCTTTGAGATAAAGGTGGATGTCGTGCATCTGCAAGATCGGAAACATCGGTTTCAAAAGGTGCGTATCCGATGAACGCGTAAAGTCCGCATGGATCTGTTGTATGGCCCAACGTACCCAGTTGGCACAAGGCTTGGTATGTTTGCGGTTGGTCATCTTCGTCTCTCCGTTTTGGCCCCGTCAATGAGGCGCGACACAGTTGTTTGGGGCGCGATGTTAGGTATATTGTTTGGGGTGCGTCAAGATGCAAAGCAATGAGATATCCAGGATGGATTCGGGGCGCCCACGGAGGGGCGCCCGTGAAAAGAGAGATATCCAGGATGGATTTGGGGCGCCCACAGAGGGGCGCCTGCGAAAAAATGGATATCCGGGATAGACGAGGGGCGCCCCTCCGTGGGCGCCCGATATCATGGGATGCAGGATGGATTTGGGGCGGGCACGGAGGCCCGCCCATAAAAAAATGGATATCCGGGATGGACAAGGGGCGCCCCTCCGTGGGCGCCCATAAAAAAAATGGATATCCATGGTGGCCATCCGTGGCCAACCCTGCGGTGTATAGAATATTCTGGGGGATGCCGTTATGATGCGTTGTGGATAGGATGTCGAATCATCATCACAAAGAGCCAAGGGGTACGATGAGCCAAGCCATACAAGAAAGACTGAATGCGTTGTTGTCAGAAGAAGCGAGCACAGAGGTTTGGGAGTCGTTGTGCGAGCTTTTTTGTGCGTGGCCTGCTGGGGAAGAGTACGAGCGCGGGTTACAGAAGGCGACGTTGGTTTTGGAGTCTTGGCCAGATGAGCATCGTCGGTTGGAGGGGGTTGATGTTGCGCATCCGTGTTGGTCGTTGGTGCGAACGTTAAGACTGTATGACGATGATCTTGAGGCGCTTTCTTGTTTGGCAGAACATCCTCATATCCGAGGATTGGAGATGTCTGGGTGTGAGACGCTTGAGGACACCGCGGCTTTGGGGGAACTGAGCCAGTTGACCTATTTGGATCTATCGAGTGCTTCGTCTTTGTCGGACATTCGGGATCTTGCGAAGCTACCTTTGTTGACGCATCTGGATCTTTCATCGTGTCCATCGTTGGAAGACTTGTCGCCCTTGTCGTTGATGACAGGGCTGACGCATCTGGGTCTTGCGGAGTGTAGTTATCTTACGGACTTGTCGATCTTGGAGCCTTTGGAAGCGCTGGTGTATGTGGATCTTTCATGGTGTAGCTTTTTGGAGGACACGCTGGGTCTTGTGGGGAAAGAGCATCTTAGCGAGTTGGACTTGCGAGAGTGCGATGTCTTGCGTCAGGTGGATCTTGCTGGGTGTGTGGGGCTCGAAGAGTTGGATCTCTCGAAGTGTCCGTCATTAGAGCATGTCGATGGCTTGAGTGGGTTGGAGCAACTACAAAAAGTCAACCTTTCAGGTAGTTTGTTGTTAAAGCATGTGGATGGCTTGCGAGGGGCAGTGGACTTGGAGGAACTGGATCTTTCCAAGTGTGAGGCGTTGGAACAGGTGGATGGTCTTGCGGGGATGGCATCTTTGCGAGAGCTGGATCTTTCTGGATGTTTGCGGCTTTTGGATATCAGTGCATTGCAACCGTGTCTTTCGCTTGAAGAGATCAGTCTCCAACACTGTGTGGCGTTGTCTCATCTTGTGGGGCTGGCTGGGCTTCCTGCATTGCAAAGGCTCGATGTCTCGGACTGTTTGGGACTTACTTCGTTGGAGGGGCTGCACTCTTTGCCGAGTCTGCATAGCTTGAATCTTTCGGGTTGTGCGGCGCTTTCGGATCTTGGAGAGTTGCGGGGCTTGCATGCGTTGAGGCATCTAGACTTTGCGTGGTGTTTGGCCTTGTCGGATCTGCAGCCTCTTTCGGATCTGGTTTCTTTGGAAACGCTGGATCTATCGGGTTGTACGAACCTTGAGATCCTTGATGGGTTGGGGCAACTCAAACAGCTCACAACGTTGGACCTGTCGTTGTGTTCGAGCCTTTCGCGTGTGGATGAGCTTGCGGGTCTTTCTCGATTGGTGCATCTGAACTTGTCATGGTGTCACGGTTTGCGCGATTTGAAGGGCTTGATCGGCTTGCGAGCCTTGGAGGAACTGGATCTGTTAGGGTGTGAAAACCTGCAAGATATCAGTTCGTTGGCTTTGTTGAAAAACTTGCGCAAACTGAATCTCTCAGCGTGTTCAGCGCTGCGCAGCCTGACGCCACTGGCGTATCTTGAAGGGCTTTCCTATCTCAATATCTCGTGGTGTCGGGAGCTTGCGATCGGCGATGTCGCCAAGTCGATTATGCAGGGAGAAGAGGTGTTACGGTTTCGTGAGATGTTGTCGATGAACCTTGCAGCCCAAGAACAACCCAATGTGGTTTCTTCGTGAGTGAAGTGCTCGGATTTGCTTCGAGAGTATGGTGGATTGTGAGTGCTTGAGGGACGGGTTTGCTTGCGGAGGGTTGGCTGTGGGGGATGACGTGTGTGGGGTGTTGGTGGAAGAGGTCTGTTCTGTAGTGCTGGTGGGATGGGATTATTTACTGAAGAGGCTGTTGATCTCGGAGAAGAAGGATTTGAACTTTTGGTCGCGTTCTTCTTCGGACTGGGCTTTGCGTTGTTGATCGGCTTGTAGAAAGAACGTGAGTTCTTTGGGGATATCTTTGAGGAAGCGCGAGGGTTCGCGTTCGAGGTTTCGCCCAAAGCGTCTGCGTTCGAGGGCGCGCAAGATATAGAGTCGTTGTTTTGCGCGGGTGATCCCGACATAACAGAGTCGTCTTTCTTCTTCGACGTTGGGATCTTCGCCTTGTCGATAGAAGGGAAGGAACCCATCTTCCACGCCTACAAGATAGACGACGGGGTATTCGAGGCCCTTTGCGCCGTGGAGGGTGATCAGCGTGATGGCATCTTTTTCGGTTTCGCGTTCGTCGTCTTCTTCGCGGGTATCGAGGGTGATGCGTTCGAGGTAGTCATCTAGGGAGGGGGAGTCCACGCGTTTTTCGTATTGTTCGATGGCGTTGATCAGGGAGGAGAGGTTGTCGATGCGGGACTTGGCTTCGTTGGGATTTTTGTATTCGCGGTGCATGTAGGGGAAGAGTCGGATCTCTTCGAGCAAGCGAAGGGTGAGTGCAGAAAGGGAAAGATGGGGGACGCGGCTGCGGAAGTCTTCGATCTGGCCGATGAACTCAGCGACAGCGTTCTTCGCGGAGGTGCCTAGTCCTTCGATATCGCCGACGTGTTCGCAGGCTTGATAAAGAGAGTTGTATTGGCCTTCTCGAACGGTTTCAGAGAGGCGTTCGATGGTGGTCGTGCCGATGGATCGGGGTGGATAGTTGATGATCCGTCGCAGGGCGATCTCATCCGAGGGTTGGTAGAGGACCTTCAGATACGCGAGGGTGTCTTTGACTTCTTTGCGTTCGAAGAACGTCTGTCCACCCACAAGTTTGTAGGGGATGCGCTCTTGGCGTAGTGCGTCTTCAAAGGCGCGAGACTGCGCGTTGGTGCGATAAAGGATCGCGAAGTCACGCCAAGGTCGTTTTTCGTTGTGTTTGAGTTCGTAGAGGTGTTCGACGGTGTAACGCGCTTCTTGTTCTTCGTCAGGTAGGACAGCGAGGCCGATGCGTGGTCCAGGGTTGGCGTCGGTCCAGAGTTCTTTGTCGTAGCGGGTTTTGTTTTGTGCGATGACCTTGTTGGCAGCGGTGAGGATATGGCCAGAACAGCGATAATTTTGCGTCAGCATGATGACGCGTGTGCCTTGGAACTGATCGCCAAAATTGAGGATGTTGCTGACGTCTGAGCCGCGCCAACCGTAGATGGACTGGTCATCGTCGCCCACGACGCAGAGGTTCTTGTGAACAGAAGCGAGGCATTCGACCATGAGCAGTTGTGCGCGATTTGTGTCTTGGTACTCGTCTACCATGATCTGGCGATAGCGATCAGACCACGTGTGGAGGGCTTCTGGAAAAGCGCGAAAGATCTTTACAGGGAGTCGAATCAGATCATCAAAGTCCACGGCACCACAAGCGCGCAGCCCGTCTTCGTAGAGGCTGTAGGTCTTTTTGAGGACCATCACGTTGTTATACAGCTCGTGATGTGCGTTGTGATTGAGATCGGGTGGGTCGAGAAATAAGTTTTTGGCTTGAGAGATCGCAGCGAGGAGGTCTTTGGCGTTGTGAAAAGTTTCATCGATGCGATTTTCGCGCATGACACGGCGAACCAGGGCGAGTTGATCGCTGGGGTCGTAGATGGTGAAGCGTGCGGGATAGCCGAGTCGTTGGAGTTCTTTGCGAAGAATCTTCACACCAAGGGAGTGAAACGTGCTGAGTGTAAGTTTCTTCACAATGGAGCGGTCTTTGATCATGTCCGCGACGCGTTCTTCCATCTCGCGGACTGCGCGGTTGGTAAAACTGACGGCCAAGATCCCTTGTGGTGCTTCGCCTTGATCGAGAAGATAAGCGATGCGGTGCACGATCACGCGGGTCTTTCCGCTTCCTGCGCCTGCGAGGATCAACAGAGGACCGCGTTGATGCAAGACCGCGTCGCGTTGTTCGGGATTAAGGTGACCGAGCGAGACCATGACAGAGAACCTCCAGCACAAAAAGGCAACCAAGGAAGAGACACAGCGCGGTATGATGCGCCTGTGCAAATGTTCGGTCAAGAGGGTGAAGCACAAGGTCTTGTTGGCCTTGTGTTTGTAGGTGTGGCGATCCAAACTAGCGGTATTGTGTTTGGAAAGCAAACCATTTGGGAGCGAGAATGAGCCGCACAATAGAGAGACAAACCATCATCCACCACGCGAAGCTGTTATGGGTGTTTTTGTGTGTTTTGTGTTGTTGGGGGACGTTGGGTAACGAGGCCCACGCACAAGAGGGGTGGAAACTGCGTGATCGAACCCGTCGTCAACAACAGATCCTGCGACGCTTTCAACAGATCGTTGAAAAGAAGCCCGATCGTGGTTTTGCGTTTCAGCGTATGATCCAGTTGGGCCGTCGTTGGCCAGGTTTGGATCGTTTGGTTGCGGAGTATCGTAAAAAAGCGAAGCGTTCTCCCAAGCGGCTTGCGTACCACCTGATCTTGGGGCACCTGCTCCATCGAACGGGCCAAAAGGTCGGTGCTTTGGCAGCTTACGAGGCGGCGCTCAAACTCTCTCCGCGTTATGAGCTGGCTCATCTCTATCGAGCACAGATCCTGCGGGATCTTCAACGTTATCCAGATGCTTTTAAAGCCTATGAAGAGACCTTAAAGATCTCCAAAAGTTCGGATACACGGCGTCGTTGCCTCAAGTCCCTTGGGACGCTGGCGTTGTTGATGAAACAGCCCAAGCGGGCGCTCGCGTACTGGAAGCGGTTTTTGCGTGAGAGTCCAAACAACCTGTTGGCGCGTGAAGAGTTGGCGCGTGCGATGGGGCGTTACAAGCTCTACAAAGAAGCGATGGAGCAATGGAAAGAGGTCTTGAAGCGCCGTCGTGGTGGGGTGGCGCGTGCGGGTGTGCTTCGTCAAATCGGGGCGTTGCACGAGGATGAAGGAAAGTGGCAAGAAGCGGTCAAGGTGTACCGTCAAGCGATGGCGCTGACACAACAAGGGCACTGGCTGCGTCGTGAGCTTGGTGCGCGTGTGTTGCAGTTGCATCGGGAAAACGGAAAGCTTGCGGAGTTGGCGGTGTACCTGCAAAAACAACGTCGCAAGTCTGCTGCGGATTATGCGGCTTTGGCGCAGTTGTATGACGAGCTTGGGCGAGACAAAGAAGCCCGTAAAGCTTATACCAAGGCCCTTTCTGCGAATCCCAGAGACACACGACTGCGTTTGAAGTTCATCACCTTGTTGGAGGTGGGCGGTGATACCAAGGAGGGGATCAGCCAGTATCGTTTGTTGATCCGCTACGAGCCTGGAGAGCCGCGTTATCGCATGGCTTTTGCGGAGATGTTGTCGCGGGCAGGGAAACAAAAAGAGTCGCTGGATGAGATGGCCGCAATCGCCAAGCGATTCTCTCGAAATACTGAGATCTTATCGCGTCTTGCAGCGCTTTATCGCCGCCGTCGGATGCACAAAGAAGCCAATGCGCTTCTGCGGCGTTTGATGCGTGTGGACCCACGTGATCCTTCGCATCGCAATGCGTTGGGTGCGTATTATTTTGGTTTGGGGCAGACTGCAAAAGCGCGTTCGATTTGGAAAGGGATCTTGCGCTCGGGTTTGGGAACGGCTGCGGCTTACACTGCTTTGGGCCAGATCTACCGAACGCACTCACTCGAACGTGATGCGCTTGATGCGTTTCGTCGAGCCTCTCGCGCCAAGCCCAAAGATCTTGGACTGATGCGAAATTATGGGGAGATGTTTCGCCGTTTGCTCGAAGAAGATGGTGAGATGAATGCCAAGGATCTCAAAGAAGCCATTGTGGTATGGACCAAGATCCACAAGTCGTCGAAACTACGGCGACAAAAGAAAGATGCGTTGCGACAACTCTTTGCTTTTTACCACGCGCAAGGGACCTTGTACCGTTTGCCTGCGGACTATCTCGCACGTTTGCGCAAACGTCCCAGCGATGTCGAAGCGATGCGCTTTTTGGGAGAGTATTATCTTTGGCAAGCTCAAAAAGAACAGCGCGATAATGCCCAAGCCAAGCGGTATTTTGAGCGCATCCTCAACTTCCAAAAAAATGATTTGGATGCGATCTTAACGCTCGAACGACTCGAAGCGAGAAATGGCCGTTGGTAT
Source organism: Myxococcales bacterium (assembly GCA_020632975.1). Lineage (GTDB taxonomy): Bacteria > Myxococcota_C > UBA6777 > UBA6777 > UBA6777 > JAKLKB01. The sequence continues at coordinate 149,080 of JACKEL010000009.1, read as the reverse complement.
CTTGCGAAAAAATATCTCTTAAAAGCCGTCACCATCGATAAAAAAGGGCGCCGTCTGTATTATCGACGTTTGTATGGCTACAGCCTCAAACTGCGTCAGTATGAAGAGGCGATCCGCTACGGACAGCGCGTGGTGGAACTGCACCCAGAAGACGCCACAGCGCACGCAGAGTTGGCGCGGATCTACCGACGTTCTGGGCGGATTCGCGAAGCGATCTCTTCCTACCAAGAAGCTGTGCGCCTTCAGCCCCATAACTACGGATACCACCAAGTGTTGGGACACCTTTATCGCGATCAAGGCGACACCAACAAGGCGATCGAACGCTACATGTTTGTGTTGAAGAACGCAAAAGAGGGTGGGCTGATCTACGACGCAACGTTGCAGGTGATGACACTGCGCCCTGTGCGTCGTGAAAACGATATCTTGGAAGTTACACTACAAACGCTTTCAGAAAGAAACCCCCGTGAGATTGCGTATTTTCGGGCGCTAGCAGAACTCTATCGCCGCCAAGGTCGGATGAAAGAGTACCGTGTGGCTTATCTAAAGGCTGCTGCTACCGTCGATCAAAAGTCACAGGTGTACAAAAAGCTCGCAGAGTCCGCACAAGAACAAGGAAATATCTCGAAGGCGATCATCTATTTTCGCAAGATGCTCGAAGAAACTCCCAATCCATCGGCCGATCAGCAGATCCACCTTGCAGAGTTGTATCTCCAAGTCAGCGATCAAAAAAGTGCTCGCAAGTTGTTGCTGGCGATCCTTACCGAACATCCGAACTCTGTGCGGACGTTGTTGCAGGTTGCGCGGATATTTGAGCGCAATCAACTCGTGGATGAAGCGATCTATAGCTACGAGTTGTTTTTGGAACTGCAACCCATGGAACACCAAGTTCGCATGAGTCTCGCGCAACTTTACTTGCGGAAACAGCATCTTGAGCCTGCGATGGGCCTCTTGGAGTCGGTTTTTTGGCTAGAGAAAGAAAAGGCCCTGCGAAAAGTCGCAAGCAAGGTGCGTAAAGCGAAGAAACCAAAGAAAAATGTCCCTGCGTACCTGCGTCGTCATCGTTACTTTTCGTATCGTTATGGGGCGCGCCATTCGAGGTACCAGAGACGGCGGCAGATACTTCGGAGCCGTCCTTTGCGGATGCAGGCGTTGGAAATGTTGTTGGGGCTTTACGCTCGCACGGATCGGATGAGTGAGTGGTATCGCCGTGTCTTTTTGCGTCTGCGGCGCTCGGTGGCTTCGGGGGATGAAGACTTTACCGAGGTTGTGACGTTGTTGCGTCGTTACTACATCACGCGTCAACAACAAGGCTCGCTGCGTTTGATGTACGAAGCCCTACACGCCGCAGATCCAAGCGATGCACGTTGGTCACACGAGCTTGCTCAGATCTATGCGGACTTGGGGATGACAGAAAAAGCCATGGCTTTGATGCGCATGTCCGAAGGAAAAGGAGGGCATCAAAGCTTCCAGATGTCGTTTGCCAAGCTGCAACTCTTGGTCAAACTACGCGATGAAACGCGTCTGCGCTTTTTGTTGCGCGATATGTTGTATGGGACTTACTCGCGCAACTACACGTACATGTCGAGAGTTCTTTCTGAGTTGCAAAGGCTTCCCAAAAAAACTCTCTACCGTTCTTTTCTCAAAGGGCTGATGCGATGGGGAGGAAAAGGCAACCTCTCTACCTATCAACAGATGCTCGTCAGTTTTTATCTGCGTCGTGGGATGCAAGAAGAAGCGCGCAAAGAGCTGTGGCGTCGATGGATTCGTTACTCGGCGAAGGGGGACTTGTCTTCCATGCAACGAGAACGCTCGCAAACCTTGCGGATCTTGTGGCCTTTGCTCCATGTGAAAGAACAAGAAACCTTGGTGCGTGAGGCTGAACAACGCGTCACAGACACCGTTCTTTTGGGGGATACCGCCAAGATCCGCCGTGCTTTGGTGGATGCGCAAGCGGTGATGGCTGCGGCACGAGGAAAAGAAGCTGCACAGGCTTATCTACCCGCACTTTGGGGTGTTGCCAGAGGATATCGCGATCGCTCTTTCCGCCGAAGCGTCTTGCACTCTCTCCTACAAGAGAGAAACGACGAAGCCGCGCTGACTTTGATCAAACAAGAGTTGGTCGAGATCACTTCACGAAGCAGTGAGCTCGGATATATCTACGCATTGTTGTTGTCCTTAAAGAACCGAGGTGGTTCACCTTCAGACAAGCTTGGAAAGTTCGTCGAACAAGTCTTGCGGCGCGTTCATGCCAAAGATCGCGTGAACACAGGGCAAAGTCGTTCATTGCGCGCCGTGCAGTCCAAAACACAAGAAAAAGCTTGGTTGGCGGTCGCGTTGCGGCTTGGAGAATTGTACCTAGAGTGGGGTGAGACGCGACGAAGCATCTGGTGGTTGGAGGCGTGTCGATGGTTGGACCGCAAACATGCCAATGAACCCGACCTTTTGAGAGCTTTGTACGAAGCTTATCGCGAACAAGGGATGCCCAAAGTCGCGGAGCGCTATCGCGTGAAATTGATCCAAGAGATCCGCCAAATCATCTTGAGCGGACCGCAGGGTTGGTTGCGTTATCATCAGAAAAAACCAAATCGCTCCCAAGCGTTGTATCAACATGCTTGGTCTTTTTGGCGTAGTCGCCTTGGGTATTCACTGCAAAGACGCGTGAGGATGTTGCGATTCCGCAGCCGAGCCCGTGTGAAGTTGATTGCCAGTATGCCTTTGTTGCAGAGCTACAAGACGCGGATCGCCCCGTTGGTAGAGCTTTATAGCGAGGCTGGAGAGATCGACAAACTGGCTGAACATCTGCGTGCCCTGAAGTTGCGGGCTGCGACCTCGTCCACAAAGCGAATGTACGAACTGTACCTTTTGGGAGCCTATCTATGGGACTGGGAGGCTCGTTCTGCACAAGAGTCTCTACAAGTCTTGTTGGACGTGTTGCCTCGCGTGCTGCGCTATCCACTGACGCAAAAACAGCGCTTTGATGTGGGGATGACGTACGGGCACTTGTTGGCGGAGGGGCTGCAATACAAAAAAGCCATCGCTTATTACAAAACGATGTTTTCCCAGCTCTCTCCGCGACAAGAGCAGACTCTGCTGCGTCGTATCGCGGAGCTTGCAAGTCGTTTGTCGATGGAAGATGAAGAGTTTGCGGCCTATACGCAGCTTGCAAACAAGTTCAAAGACAGCAAAGCCAACTTGCTTTTGGCGGAACGAGCGCTCTCGAAAAAGCAGGTCTTTGAAGCCATCCGTTACTACACGATTTATGTTCGAGAAGATCTAAAAAGCTCAAGGTATCGGTATCTTCCACCCCAAATCAAAAAAGCGGAGTTACATATCCGACTGGCGTCCTTTTTGTTGGGGGCAGGCTTCGAGAAAGAAGGTCTTTTCCGCCTCCAACGCGCTTTGGATACATTGCGTTTGGAAAGAAACCAGGCGCACTACCAACTTCGTATGCGGATACAACAGATCTTGAGTTTGTATCGACAGGCTGGGAAGTTGCGCGAGCGTATTGCGGAATGGGAAAAAGCAAGGCAAGGCAACCAAGCCCAAGATGTTTACTTGCTGACCTTGCTACAACACGCTTATCAGACACTTGGGGAAAAGGACCGCCGCTTCAACACCCTTTCTGATCTCTTGAAGTTGCAGCCTTATGATAAAAGTCTGTTTTACGTTTGGAAAAGTTCTTACGAAAATGATGCTTCCAAAGAACAACGTAAAACAGGTCTCGCCTTCCTTCGCGCGTTGTATGCGGACCCGAAGCCAAAGCCTGAAGGCTATTATTTGTTTTTGGGGGGGAGTTTCCTTTCTGGAAAACAAAAAGACCAAGCCTTGGCTTCTTTGAAAAAGGCGATGAAAAACTGTGCGGTGCGGGCCAATAACCTAACGATTAGTCGTTATCGTCGAAGTTATATGTGGATGCGCTGTGTTCGTGCGGTTGGTATCGCTCTTTTGAAAGGCGGATTTCTTGGCGACTACGTGAAGATCGCGAAAGAGCTTTTCCAAAAAGAAGCCAACTCCCAGATCCGTACGCGGATTTTGGTTGCGATCTCTCAAGATCTCCTCACGCACAAGGCCCATGCGCAGCTTTTGGAACTCTTGTCCTTTGCGAAGTTTCCTCTAGCTGTCTCTTTAAGATTGGATACAGACAAGATCGAGCTTTGGGGGGCCAAACTCCAAGCGCACAAGGCACTCAACCAAGAAAAGGACTATTGGGCGACTTTGTTTGCTCTGCTTGAGTTTCCAACAAGCTCGTCTTACACGTCGATTCGGATCGCGCGTGTTTTGGCGGATACTGGGGCGTTGTTGGGGGCAGAGGTCGTGCTTTGGCGGGCTTTGAGGCAAGCCACGGCTTACCAAGAGCGCAACTTGCGGGTGCAGCTTTGTACTTACTGGAGACGCGGTGGTTTGGGATCTTTGTGTGGTTTGGATCTCGCGTCCAAGCTCTCCAAAGCACAAGCCCATGCTTTGGCAAAGCGCAGTGAAGGGGTCGGTTTGCCTTTTGCAGCGATGTTGTTGCGTCGCCGTGCATGGCTCAAGTTACCGCGAGACTTGTCTTCTTTGGATGCCTTGGCGCGCAGTTCCGCGTCTTTGGGACGCAAAGACGACACAAACTTTTTGTTGCGCTTGCGAAAACGTTGGTTTGCTTCTGCTGTTGCTTCGATGCCAAAGATCTCGCAAACAACGGCATCTCAAGTCAGCGCGCAGTGGAGCTTAAAGGTGCCCTCGTACTGTGGTCGTTTGTCCGTCAAGGACGGCAAGCTGCAAACCGCGGATTGTTCGAAGAGATGGGCGATTTATGAGCAGGCGGGGCAAGTTCGTTGTTTGCGTCGCATCGTGCGCGCGGGTGGACTGGTTGTGACCAATGATTGTCGCGGTCACTTGGTGGCTTTGGACGCCAAAAAAGGACGTGTTCAGTGGGTCAAGCAAGTGGTCACGTTCAAGAGTCGAGAAGTGGTGACTTGGAAGAATCGCCAGCCAAAGATGTGGTTGGATCGCAACCTTCATATCGCTGATATTCAAGAAGATGGCGACGATTTGTTGGTGGCCTTCAACGAGATCTGGTTTGAGTGGGGTTCGGGCTGGATCTCTGGGGTACAACATCAGTTGCACTTTGCAAAGATCTCGAAAAAAGACGGCTCGATCCGTATGCAATCCAAACTGCCTGGCAACTACGTTCGACAAGGTTTCGTGGTGGCGGGCGATTTGATGCTTTTCCGTGGTCGTTCGCTGCACGCCTTCTCGAAGACGACAGGCAAACTTGTTTGGACACGCCACACATTGGGAACGCAGGGAACGTGGCTTCTTGATAGCACGGGTATTGCGCCTTTGGTGGTCACCCAGAAAAGCTTTTGTGGCGAGAGCGACGGATTCTTGCGTTGTTTCAACCTGCAAGATGGAAAAGAGCTTTGGTCGAAACGATTGCGACTCTCTGTTCGCAGTATGGCTCAAAAAGGCTCTACGCTTTTGGCGATGGTGTCGGACTCTACGCTCTTTGCATTCCATCTTGAAGATGGAAAGTTGCTTTGGAAGAAAGCGCTCCAAGGTGCCAGCCATCGCTATCGTTATACTTGGTGGCCGGGCTTTTTCACACCTTTTCGCCGTGGGGAAGGCGTTTCTATCCAAGGCAACGAAGTGGTTGTCTACACAGCAGAAGGCCACGTCAAGAAGCTCGATCTTGGCACAGGAAAAAGCCGATGGCAGCGCGCTCTTGGAGATATGCCTTGGTATCGGCCTGTGTATCTTCCCAAGCAACGTGCGTTTCTTGTTGTGGGTCAGTTGGGGACAGCAAGTGCATTGTCTCGCGATGATGGGCATTTGTTGTGGAGTCTGCGTTTTGCTCCTCTGCCCAACAGCAGTTCGCGCGAGCAGTTCCGCCACTTGCGTCCTCTCTTGTTGGGTGATCGGGTCTTGTTGGCTTCTTATACATCGCGTGGTGACTTTGTGTTGCGGGTTCGCTCATTGGAGCAGAATCTCCCGTCACCACGAGAACAACGTCTCTTAAAGTTTGTGCAAACGCTTCGACAAGAGAAACGCCAAGTGTGGGCAGATACCTTGTTGAGCTATGCAGCGGACCCTTACCACAGTCGCAGTCGTCCCTTTTTCTCGCAGCTTTCGACTTCAACGCACATCACGAAAGAACAGCGTATGTTGTGGGTTCTTGCCCAGCTGCGCCACGCGCCTTCCCTCAAAGAAAAACTACTTCAGTTGGAGCCGCTTTTACGCAGGCTGCGTCTCAAAGAGCCTTCTTCTTATTTTTCGACCTACAACAAGCGCGAGGTGGAGACATACCTCGCCAACTTCCTCTTGTATGGTTGGACGGTTCGCAAGAAAGAGGTGCGTTCCTTTTCGTATTGGTGGAACGTTACGCGTTACGCGTATCGTTCGGTGGCTCTAGACTCTCCGCTCTCTCGTCGTGTCCTTGCTTTGTTGATGAAGGAAGGTTCCAAAAGTGTCCGTTGGTGGTCCGCGTTGTTGCTTGCTTCGTGGGGAGATGGCAGCGGGCGTCGGCTCTTGCTTGCGGGGCTGACACCCAGTCACAAGATGCGTTTGAACTTGTCTTCGCAGATCCAAAAGTTTGCGATGCGTTTGTTGGCGAGTTGGTCTTACAACTTGCGATGGACAGGGCTTTTGGAGCGAGGCGATCTTCCCTATGTGCAACCACTACTCAAAGCACGTGATATCGAGATCCGCACGCTTGCAGCCGTCTTTACGGCGTGGTGGTTGGTCAAGGATCGCCCAGAGGAACAGCGGTTCGATTCAAAGCGTTTGCGTCGGGTTCTGAAAGAGTTTGAGAACCGTCGTTCGTTGTCTTCGTTTCGTCGAAATAGCAGTGATATCTTGCGGGTGTTGTCGAACTTTGCGTTGGCGCAACTCGGTTCGCGTGCGGGAATCGAAGGATTGCGTGTTCTTGTTCGGTCGGGCTCTGGGATGGTGCGCAATCGTTCGTCGCGTCTGTTGTTTTCGACATTTAGCGACTATTCGGGCAAAGATGCGATCTTTGAAAGTGTGAAAGGCACGAACCAAGGGAACTTGCGTCTTCCTTCCTTCCAATTTATCTACGCAAACAATCTTTTGGAGATCAAAGAGTACCTTCAGGCTTATACGCAGTTCCTTGCGGTCTTTAAGATGCCCAAGCAGCTATTGTCCCCTGTCCACCGTGCGAAAGCAGCGTGGGGATGTGCAAAAGCCCTTACAAAGTTGGGACGCGTTGCAGAGGCGAAGACTTGGCTTGCCAAGGCCATCGCATTTGATCCGCCAAGACAGTACGAGAGCGGCTACCTGCGAGGGATGATGGAGTTGAAACTTGGCCATCAAGAAGAAGCCAACAAGTATTTCCGTCGTTATCTTCGCGACTTCTCGCTGTCAGATCGAGCTTCTGAGATCCGTGGGCGCTTGGCGCTTGCAGCTTTGAAGAAAGGCCAACTCCAAGAAGCGCTCGGCTTGTTTTCGCCTGTGTTCGAGCGAGACAAAGGCATGAGAAGACTTCATATCGAGTATTTCCACCTTGCCAAGGCGATCTTGGACTCGAAGCCTTCTCCAGAGATTGCACAGCTGGGGCTCAAACATATCCGAATGGCGAGCAAACTTCGCGAAGACTTCCCTCGTTATCTTGCGGTCGAAGCGCAGCTTTTGTTCCTCTTGGGCAAACGAAAGCAAGCGATTCAACGGATGGCGCGAGCGATTCGCTTAGAAGCACCGCGATCTCCCTACAAAAAAGAGTTCTTGCAAAAGATGAAAGGCTGGGGACAGCAAAAGCTCGGCCAACGCAGGAGAAAGCGGACTCGTCGCGTTGCGATTCGCAAGAAAAAGCATCGTTGATGTCTTGTGGTTTCTGGGGGAGAGGGGAGTCAGGGACTTGGGGAAGTCCCTTGGAGGCGGAGTGGGGGAGGGGAAAAGAAGTGCTTACATCTCGTCAGTGTTGACGCGCTCGCGGAGTTCTTTTCCAACAGTAAAGAAGGGGATGCGCTTGGGTGGGATATCCACGGGGCTTCCCGTTTTGGGGTTACGACCGGTGCGAGCGTCGCGGTGTTTGACAGTGAAACTGCCGAAGCCACGGATCTCAATGCGCTCTCCGCGGATGAGAGAGTTGCGCATACTGTTGAAGATGGTGTTGACAACAGATTCGATGTCTTTTTTGGAGAGATCTTTACGCTTTTCGCTAATTGCGAGTACCAGTTCGCTTTTTGTCACGGTGGACTCCTTTTACATCGAGAGGATCCGAGGTTGGATCCGTCAGAAAGGGTTCGTTGAGAATGTCACAAACTCCCACGGATATGTGGGTTGAGACGAAAAGAGGACATTCAATACCAATGTGTGAAGAATAGAAAGCAAAGCAAAAACGGGGGCGCAGTATACGTCCGTGACACAAACGTGGTGGGATGCGGGCGTGTTTTTTAGCGTGGAGGCTTCCTTGCGTCCTTGCGTTTGCTTCCTTGCGCGATTCAAACCATCTATCCAACAGACTGATCAGTCGGATTTTCGAATAGATGTGTTTGGTTTGTATGTCACAACGTGACACACAAACCAGAGGCTGAGATTGCAGGATTTCCGAGATGGGAAAGATGCAAAAATCTCAGAAAAGAAAGAAGATTAGCCCTCTTTTTTTCTTCGTAGTCTCTCGGTGGCTAAGATAGCGAAACTTTTCCAAAAATCAAGGAATTCTTTTTGGAAAAGTTGCATTTGGGTGAGATAAAGACGTTGGAAAGCTGTGTGGATTACTTCTCGTCGCTGAGGTGACCGCGGAGGAGTGCACCAAGGCTTGTAGAAGCTTCGCCTTGATCGAGGTAGTTGTTAGAGTCATCGAGTGCTTGACGGATCGAAAGGCCGATTTGGCGCTTTTCGGTGTCGAGGTTGATGATCTTCACTTTGACTTCTTGGCCTTCTTTCAACTCATCGTTGGGGGTCTCAACGCGGTCTTCGGAGATCTCGGAGATGTGAACGAGACCTTCGATGCCGGGCTCAAGCTCAACGAATGCGCCGAAGTCAGTGAGTTTCTTCACGGAGCCTTGCCAGACCGAACCTTCGCGGTAACGGACGGGGATGTGGCTGGACCATGGATCGGGTGCAAGGTCTTTGATCGAGAGCGAGAAGCGTTGGTTTTGCTCGTCGATGTTGGTGACAACCGCTTCGACTTCTTGGCCTTCTTCAAACATCTCGGAGGGGTGCTTGACGCGTTGAACCCAAGAGATGTCGGAGATGTGAACGAGACCGTCGATACCTTCTTCGATACCCACAAAGATACCGAAGTCAGTGATGTTGCGGATCTTGCCAGTGATCTTGCTTCCGAGGGGGTATTTTTCTTTGAGTTGGCTCCAGGGGTTGGGCTCAACTTGTTTCATACCGAGGCTGATACGACGGTTGGACACATCGATATCGAGGACGACTGCATCGACCACTTGGCCAACGTTGACGACTTTCGAGGGATGCTTGATGCGTTTGGTCCAGCTCATCTCGGAGATGTGAACGAGGCCTTCGATGCCTTCTTCGATCTCAACAAATGCGCCGTAATCCGTGAGGCTCACAACCTTGCCAGATACGCGGGTTCCGGGGGGATAGCGGCGTTCTGCGTTGTTCCATGGATCTTCGGTGATTTGTTTGAGGCCCAAGGAGACGCGCTCAGTGTTGGGATCAAACTTGAGGACTTTGACCTTGATTTGATCGCCGACGTTGAAACGCTCGGAGGGATGGTTGATACGGCCCCAAGACATATCGGTGATGTGAAGGAGACCGTCGATTCCGCCGAGATCCACGAACGCACCGTAATCGGTGATGTTCTTGATCTGACCATCGAGGATTTGACCTTCTTGGAGTTTGTCGAGGGTGTCCTTTTTGAGGGCTTCGCGTTCTTCTTCGAGGAGAGCGCGACGGCTGAGGACGATGTTGCTACGCTTCTTGTTGAACTTGATGACTTTGAATTTGTAGCGTTGTCCGATCAACTTGTCGAGGTTGCGAACGGGGCGCAGATCCACTTGGGAACCGGGGAGGAAGGCTTTCACGCCGATATCGACGGAGAGACCGCCTTTGACACGTTGAACGATGACACCTTCGACCACTTGATCTTCTTCACAAGCTTTGGAGATCTCTTCCCAGATCTTGAGCTTGTCAGCTTTTTCTTTGGAGAGACGGCAGTTTCCTTCGGTGTCTTCGAGGATTTCCACGAGGACATCGACTTGGTCGCCAGGCTTGACTGCGGCGCCATCGCCGTAACCAAACTCGCGCAAAGAGATCTCGCCTTCTGATTTGAAGCCGATATCGACAAGGACTTTGTCCTTTTCGACTTTAACGATGGTGCCGCGTACGATAGCGCCTTCTTGGATCATGGATTCGCGGGCGTCATGCTGTTCCAAGAGGGCGGCAAAGTCCTCTTCTTCATGAAGAGAAGTGTTTTGTTCAACGTGATCGATCATGCTGTTCCTATTCCTTTTGTGGAGCCGACGGGGTAGGTTGTGCGATCAACGGACCCCTTATCAAAATGAAACTTTTTCGTGCATAACTTGTTGAGATTAGGCAAGTTTTGCATCAAAAATAGGGTTCTATGGACCTTGACAGGGTTGTCACTATAGAAAGCTTTTTGGGACTCGTCAAGGCTTTTCTCAACGAATCTTAGGGGTGTGTCTCTGTTGGCATTGTGCGTTGGGGAAAGCGGCTTTGCGCGACGTCGAGCATTTGTTGAAGGACTTCTTCGGGGGAGAGCAAAGAGGTATCGATGCGGATCGCGTCTTGGGGGCAGCGCAGGGGGGCGTGTTGCCTTTCCATATCAGCGCGATCACGATCTTCGATCTGTTTTTGGATCTCTTCGAGGGTTTCTTTGGCTTGGGGGCCCAGTTGTTGGAGGCGGCGTTTGGCGCGTTCATGTGCGCTTGCGTCGAGATAGAACTTGAGCGGCGCATCAGGAAAGACCACCGTGCCTGTATCGCGTCCTTCCAAGACAGAAGCGCTTTGGAGTCCAAGATGTCTTTGTTGCGCAAGCAGAAAGGTCCGCACTGAGGGGTGGATCGAGATCGCCGAAGCACCAAGGCCCATCTGGGCGGTGCGGATCGCATCTTCCACATCTTGTCCGTTGAGGAACATGCGGAGTTGATCTTGGATCAAGCGGAACTCCAATTGGATCGATGGCAACAAAGCCGCGAGTTGCGTTTCATCTTGCCAAGGGACTTGGGCTTGTTGAGCGGCGAGGGCGATCGCGCGGAACATGGCACCTGTGTCGATGTAGGTAAAGCCAAGGGTACGGGCGAGGTTGCGACTGATGGTGCTTTTGCCTGCGCCTGCGGGGCCATCTATCGTGATGATCGGATGAGGAAGCGAGGTTGTGGACATGCTCTTCCTTGTATTGGGACTTGTTAGATTGTGGGAGAGATTAGGGACGGCTGGGGGTAACCTTGAGATCGGGCTTGAGGGGCGCGGCTTTGATGGGCTTGAGGTAGGTACGCAGTTTTTGTACAAAGCTCTCGAACAGTACGGGCTTTAGGCTCTTGGGATCGATGTGTTGGACTTTGAAGCGTCCTTGTGGATTCCAAGCCCCCACAGCAAGGCCCTTGGTGTTGCGGACGACGTAGCGTTTTTGATCTTTGGGATCTTCGACGATCGAATATTTCCCATAAGACATGCCCATCACGTGAAAGTAGCGCTTGTCTTTTTGGGGCTCCAAAAACACAAGCACATCTTCGCCTACTTTAAATGTCGCGGTCCCTGGAACGTAGCTCCCGATGCTATTGATCGCGCCACCAGACTGACGAATCGTGACTTCTTGAACGGTCTTGTCACCTTTGTAATATTCGGTGACTGCGAGTGTTACGAAGGTATAGATGCGTCGAACTTTTGCATCCCAGCGAGCCACCACGCGTAAGACACGACCTTGTACGACGGTGTGGGCTTTTTGGGCCATCTGTTGATCATCAAGTTTGACGATGATGGTGGCGTGCGTTTTGGGAGAAGCCAGCAAAAGTCCCAAAAAGGCCATCCATACGAGGATACGCTTAGGCATCGAATCGACTCCTTCGTTTGCGTGCGAGGACAAAGAGCGCCATCAAAAGCGCCAACCATCCAGCAAAGGATGTGGATGTCTCTCCATTTTCGCAACCGCATCCAGCGCGCTTGGGGCGACAAGGAGTGACGCTGCAATCACTTTGAGAGCTTGGCCAGCAACCGAGGTTGATGTTGGGGAGCCCTTCTACACAGAAAAAGCCACTTCCGCAACTTGCAGGATCTGTGGGGAGGCAAGTGCGGCTACACGTACCTTTTCCATCCAAGACGATACAAGTGAGGCCAGGGACACAGCCTTCATCGCCCGAACAAACATAACCAAGGCTACTTCGGCAGACGTTGTTGACACACTCTTGTCCTGAAGGACAAGGACCGCGGCCACCACAGTTGGTTTCTGTTTCTGCACAAGAGTTGTTGAGACATCGTAGGCCCTCGCCGCACTGCGCGTCTGCGGTGCAGGTCTTGGGAACACAGCGGCCTTTGCCACTGAAGATCGCGCAAGTCTCAGAGGTCGTGCATGCGTTGTTACAAGCATCCACTTGTTTGCAACGTTGTTCGATACACTTTTGGGGGGAAACGCAGTCTGTATCGACGCTACAAGTCTGTCCTGTTCCTGTGGTACAGATCCCGCCCGAGCAAACCTCACCACCTGGGCACTGTTGGTTGCTTGAACAAGGTGTCCCTGGTTGGCAAAGACCTGTATCACAGCGGTGACGGGGAGGACAGTCTGCATCCGAGGTTCCGCACTCTTTGCGGCAATAGCCGAGTTCGCAGCGGTGGTTGGGTTCACAGTCAGAGTTGGCGGTGCAAGGGGAGCAACGCTCATTTTTGCAAACGCGACCTGTAGGGCAGTCTGCAACGGTTTTGCAGGTCTCGGTCCCTGTTTCTTGGATGCAAAGGCCTACAGCGTTGTTGGTTCCTGCAACTGCGATGCAGCGGTAATTGGTGGGACATGCGCCATTTGCGCCAGGACGACACAAGAAACGGCACTTCTTTTCCTCGGGGTTACAGCCGAGTTCGTACTCACAGGGACTTTGATCGCTACAGGTTACGCCTTCTTTTCCACCGTTGTTTGGGGGGATACAGAAGCCTTGTGTGTAGTTGGTGCCTTCAGCGGCTGCACAGCGAAGGTTTCCTTCACAGCGTGCCGCAAGGGGATCACAGGGAGCACGACAACGCGAACCTGCGCCAGCATCGATACATTGGAGGTTTCCGCAACATCGTTGTTGTGCGCTACAAGCTTCGCCTTCGTTGGTACAGGCTTGATCGTTGATGCAGCTTCCGCTGATGCACTTAAAAGGATCGAGACAGTCGTTGTTATCGCGGCAACAGGGGAAGGCTTGCGCACCGCCACAAGTATTGAGGGAGGGCACACAGTTGCGACCAAGAACATTGTTGGGATCGTTGGGATCAGTGATGGCTGTACAGGTATAACCTGCGGGGCAGGTTCCACCATTGGAACAATCGAAGCCACAGCGATTTCCATCTTGGATATTGATACAAAAGTTGTTGGCGCCAAGGCAGTCATCGTTGGACACACAGGTCTTACAGACTTGTTGGTAAGGCGCGCAACGTGCGGTGTATCGGCCATTATAGCAAACCAACTCGGGGCCGCTGGTGTCGCCGTCGTTACAGCTCGCTTGCTCAGGGTAAAGGTCGCGGACACCCTGGCGATCATCGTCGGTCAGTTGTCGTTTGGTGGTTTCGCCAGGGTTTGCTGTTGCAGCCATGGTCGCATTGACATTTTGGGAGTGTCCCAAACCGATGACGTGACCGAGTTCGTGGGTGATAATGGACTGAAGGTCGTATTTGTCCGTTGCGCCGATGCCGATAGGGATCTGGGTGTTCCAATCATTGATCGAGAGGTCTGCATCAAGCATCTCGCCGTCGCGGGTGTTGTAGTAGGTTTCTGTGCGCGCGAGTTCAAACTCACCAAACTTCCAGTTGGCTTTTTGTTTGATGAACTTGACCACCAACTGACCATCGTATGTAACGGGTAGTTCGGCGTTTCCGAGGGGGGCGATCTTGAAAAGCTGTTGGATGGCGCCTGAGATGCCGTTCCAAGCGCCAATCGAGCTGTTCATTGCGCTTTGGACATCCGCAAAGGGGATCTGTTGGCTTCCGCCTTTATCGAGGTTGAGTGTGAGAGGAAACTTACCGCGTTTCCAATAACGCTCACGGTTGTTTTCGTCGATGGGAAAAAGCTGATACGCCCAAGCCTTCGAGACCGCAAGCGTCACGATAAGCGCACAAAACAAACTGACAATGATCCTTCGTTTCTGCATGACATAATCCTTCTTTCTAAGCGCCAAAATACGGCCCTCATCTTAGAAGTTTCTCGGCAGGCTGACAAGATACGTTGTTTGTTTGGCTTGCTTTTCTAGGGGATGTCGAGACAACGGCGGTTATGGAAAGGAAAGAGAGGGGGGAGGTTATTGGGAGATGATGTTGAACTCAACGCGACGGTTCTTCGCGCGGTTCTTGCGGTTGGTGTTGGGGACGAGAGGACGCTTGGGACCAAAGCCGATCGCTTCGAGGCGGTTCTCTTCGATGCCATTCTTCACGAGGTAGGCTCGAACGGACTTGGCACGTCGATCGGATAGACCCGTGTTGTATGCGGCGTTTCCGCTGCTGTCCGTGTGTCCTTCGATGCGGACGCGGATCGAAGGACGGCTCTTCAATACAGCAACAACCTGATCAAGTACGGAGAAGGACTTGCGTTGGATGGTCGCTTTGTTGAGGCGGAAGAAGATCTTTTGCAAGATCTCGATCTTCTTGTCTGTGACCTTGACGAGAACGACTTTGGGGCAACCATCGCGTTCTTTGACGCCAGGAACAAAGGGACATTTGTCGAGGCGATCCACGATACCGTCGCCATCGCTGTCTTTGTCGGGGCATCCTTGGTTTTCGGGGATACCTTTGACTTTCGGGCATTTGTCTTTTTCGTCGGGGATACCGTCGCCGTCTTCGTCGCCACCAGGACAGCCTTTGCGCATGGTCGAAGCCACCAACAAGGTATTTTCTGCGCCATCGACTTGTACGAAAAGTTCTTGCAACTTTTTGTAATCGTTGTTGCTGATCACGCCTTTGCGGAAGTGGTACTCCGCTTTGAGCGTGATGCTTGGACCGCTTGCGCTGGTTGAGAGTTGGTAACGCAACAGAGCATCATCGATCGACTTGGGCTTCGGAAGTTCGAGGGCTTTGAGGCCATTCACTTGGACTTCGTCGATGTAGTGACCTGTGTTTCTCCACAAGTACGGATGGTGCTGGCGTTTGGCGGAGAGGCTAGCTTGGTGTCCGCTGTGGAAGTCGAAGTGCACGTAGTATTCGCAGTCTGTGGTGCGTGCTTTGTGGACTTCGGCGGTAAAGTCCACCTCTACTCGGGGCTTTTTGGTTTTCAGGTCGCTGATACGGGTCTCTTTGACCTTGATCCCTTGGAGGATCTTTTTGCCGGCGAGGTAACCAAGAAGCCCTTGACCCCATTGGTTTTTGCCGACGGCGCTATCAAGAGAGTGGTCTTTGATGCGTTGGTCGAGGTCTGCGCGATGGTGTCCTTGGAAAGTCACCATCAATTTACCTGTGACCTTGCCTTCAGGCGTCACGGTCATCTCGACTTTGCGGTTCGTCATATTTTCTGTGGGAGCAGTCAACGGAGTTTGGAAGAGCTTTCCTTCGTTGAGCGAAAGCGCAGAAGCATTTTGATCTTCCCAGCTCAAGTCACCAAAGTGGCTGCCTTGTTTAGAGGTGTCTAGGAAGATACCTCCTTCGATGCTGGGGATATGGTTGATCGTATGCTGAAACACCGCAGGGGTGGGCATCTTGGGATCAACGTCACCATGCTCGCGGGTACGAACACGCACGATATGGCTAGAGATTCCGGCCGCTTCGAGCATCGCTTTGTACAAAGCAGCTTTGGCACGATTGTCCCCCCAACGCTTGCGAAGGGTTTCTTCTGCAGGCGTGACGTTGTAGTTCATCATCTGGGGATCTTGTTTGATCGTGCGGACTTTGTCGTGCATGAAGTCGTAGATGCGACGGGCTTTTTCGGTATTGTCGCTTGCGCCTTGGGTCACTTTGTCCGTTGTTTCTTTGATCGACGGGGTGACGGTCGCACTTTTTTGGAACATATCTTTTTCAAAGTTGGCGATCTCAGACCAAGAACCCGCACCGTAACTTTGTCCTCGGTAACGGAAGTTTTTGGGAGCGAGTTCGACGCGAGCAGTCAAGACATGAGCGTCGGGTTGGCCAGGCTCTGTTTCCAGTGCGGGGATCTTTTTCGCCGTCCAGATATGGATGGTATTTCCAGGGATATTGGGGTCGTTTTCCGTGCGGTGGTTGATCAAGGAAGCAGGGTAGCCTTGGCCGCCGTAAACACGAGCATAAAAGTTGTAGCTTTGGGGAACAGAGAAACGAAACTCGGAGTCTTGCACAGGGCGATCTTTTTGGAAGTAGAAGGTGTAGTGCAAGAAGGTCGTTGATTCGTAGTTTGCGAGGTATTCGTGCACAGCGCCAGGCGTGATGTTGCCGAGGAACCACAGGCGGTACATCGCGGCACTTTCGCTGTTGGGGGACGAGTCATAAGGCCAGTCGTAGAAACCACGCGAAGGGCTAACCCATCCATTTTGTCGGATAACGCGCGCATAAATCGACTTGAGTTTGCGACGAGGTGTGAAGACCACGGCACCTTGGGTGATGTTGCCCGATTGGGTGGACTTCCAGTCGAGGGATTGGATCTGAACATGCTCTTTCTCTTGGAAACGCATCTTGGAAGAGTCTGCAAGAGTGAGCGATTGTTTGACCATCAAGTAATGCTCGCCATCCTTGCTCAACGTGCTTGCGTTGGGCGGGAGCGTGCTGGCCTTCATCGTGAATTCTTTGGGGGTGGGGATGATGCCAAAGAAAGGCTGACAACCCCACGAAACAAAAATCGTGACCGCAAACAGCGGTAACAAGCGGAGAGAACGGCTAGACATGACGAGTGTTCCTTTGCACTGGCTTGGTTACTTGTGGGCGATCTTGTAGCGGAGGCTTGCCGCAACAGACTTCCAAAACTTGCGGAATTCTTTGTAGTCTGTTGCAGGAAGCAGCCGTTTTCGGATTTGGAACTCCGTATTTTTCGTCAGCGTGGTGCCTTCGATCTTCGTGGAGCTTTTCAGAAACACCGCATCTTTGAAGTTTTTATTGTCAGAAGACGTTGTTTCGCCGCTGTGCGCTTCTTTTTGACGAAGGTTCAACCCAAGCTTGAAAGCGGCGGGGAAGCGCATCGTGATCTTGGAGCTTTTGATATAGGGATAGTCGAAGAAAAGCTCGATCTCACGGTCAGGTGCGTTGAATTGATAACCAGGCAGTGTGCCAGGTGTTTTGTACAACATCACCTTATCGCTGTGCGGGAAGCAGTGGGGAGCCTTGTACTTGTATTGGTAGGTCAACGGTTGCGAGGGATCTTTGATATTGAGTTCAGGCAACTTGATATCCGTGATCTCCACTTGGGGACCACAGAGTTGACGCAACCAAGCACCGCGTCTTTTTCGCCAGTTTTCCCAGTCGCGTGGCTGTGCAAAGAGCAACATCCGACGTTCTTGGTTTGCGCGGTGGCCTGTCATCACAACAGAATAGCTTCCTGTGACCGTACCATCTGCATCGACTTGGATATCGTAAGTGCTTTTGTCTTGGGTAAAGGTGTACTCGTGCTCGGGTACTTTGAAGAAGCGTCCGCCGCCGTAGTCGATCACGAAAGCCTCGATCCCTTCAGCGAGAGGGCTGAGGGTTCCATAGGGATACACGATCTCTGCGGGGTTGAGGATGCGACCTTTGTCCACGGTGCGCTCTTTGCCTGGGGCACGGAACTTGGAAGCATCCGCAGCGCGTTCTGCTCCAAGTCCACGCCAAGGACCTTCGGACTCATCAGGGATAAAGATCGAGAGGCCACGGAAGACATCGCGGTCAGGAAGACCTTTGCGATAGGTGTAGTTTCCGTAGGGCATCAAAGCCGCATAGGCACGGATGCCCAAAGAACGCAGCATCACCAAGAACAACATGTTGCTGACGTAAGGGTTTCCTGTGCGGAGTTGGTAGTTGCGAAGCAGATCGTTGCCCGAAGACAAACCAAAGTTGATGGGGGCGAGACCGATCGCGCCTTGAACGTACATATTGAGGCGAAGATGTTCGTAGAGGATCTTGATCTTTTCTTCGCGGCTGGAGGCGTTTTGGGTCAACTCACGAGCGATCTTGGGAAGGCCGCTTTGGTTGAGTTCTTGGTCTTCATCCATCTGGAAGTTACGGGAGAATCCGCTGCGATCATCTTGGAAAGGCCACATCGCGCGTGTGTACCACGCCACGATGTTTTTCCACTCTGCACGGATATCTTGGTAGACCGCCATCCGCGTATCAAACATTCGGACGATCTTCATGGTCGCGCGGGGTGGGTTGCAATAACGAGGAGGCAGTGCCGCTCGTTTGCAAACAGCAAGCAGGCGACGACGACCACGACGGCTCATGCTGGGGACATTGTTTAGATAAACATCGATGGTGCGGGCACTACGATCATGCGCCACGCGCACGGCATCTTGGGTGCCCTCTTTGTCCGCTTCGTCTGCAACGAGAGCTGCGCGAATCGCACGTTCGATCTCGATGTTCAATCGCGTTTTATCATCGGGGTTTTTCGGCATCGCCATCGGTTTGTTTGGATCGATGCTGCCTTTGAGCTTCTCCGCGCTTTCAGGCGAAGACACACGAAGGCGCGCGATGACCGATGCGCGTTCTTTGGGACTTAGCTTGGGGAAGGTGCGCAAAGAAACAAGCCGCATCTCTGGTGTCAGGCGTTCGAAGACGGCTGCCATCAGCTTCTTGCCGGGCAGTTTCAAGCCTTTGATCCAGTTGAGGGCAGGGCCTTTGTCAGCATCAGGCAACTTTTCGATCAACGCTTTGATTTCAGCGATGATGTTGTTGATGCGTTGGAGACCTTGACGTTGTTGTAGGTACTCCAAGATGAAGAGAGGATCGAGGTCCATCCGCATCTCAAGGTTCTCAGCGTAGTAATAGCGCATATGAGCCTTGCGGATGGGCAGTTCGTCCATCAAGTCGATCCGTACGCCCGTCAAACCGAAGAAGAAACGGTTGAATTGCATACTCAGATCGTATTCCCACATCACATCCAAGACACAACCGACTTCTACGCCAGGAAGGTGTGAGTGGAAGACTTGGTTTTCGATGACGGTTTCGACGGCGTCAGCGCTGCGATCATAGAACTTGACCCGCAGCAACTTGAGGGCGCGATCGTCGAAATTGAGGGTTCTACCGCCCGGACATGTCGCGCGAACAGAGAACTTGTTGAGCTTGTTGAAGGGACTCCACACAGCAAAAGCCCCGGGGAGGTACTTAAAGGAGGCGTACTTCAATCCCCCAGCTTTGTTGATACGGATTCGTTTGTTCATCCGCCAAAATGTGGTGCGGCGTGATTGGCCAACTTGACCCCAGCGGTGGTAGTACTCAGACTCCATCCACAGGATCTCTGCATCTGGCATGGTTCTTTTGGAACCAAGGGGTTGCAGCTCTCGCTGTGTGACGGGTTGAAAGCCTTTAAAGCTTGGAATACAGCCGCTTACAAGCAAGCTCATGAGCGCAAAGGTTGCGCATTGCCCCACAAAGCGGAGCTTTTGTCTCGAACGCATACTTGACTCCCTAAAGAAGTTGATTCTCCCCGTCTTTCCGAGAAGATCAACCCTCTCTTGTGATGCCTACAACACGAAATAGAGGTGCTTCGTTTGGCAAAGCTCGGCAGCATAGCTTCGTGATTGGATGCTGTCAAGCTCTCCATGTCTTTGCAAACGCAAACATTTATCGCAACAGCTACGCAAAAAGCAAATGCCTTGCAAGCCTCCCTGTTTTCCGTGCCCTAGCACGCCCGACAGAGAGCGCTTTTGGTCCTCATACTCTCTTTCTTCACAAAACAAAACCCCTCAAGGCCGGGGCTGTGTCTATGAAAAGAAGGCAAGCGTACCGATCCTGCGGCGCCTCGGAGGATAGAACAGAGACTTTGCTTAGAAAGGAGTTGTTTTTGAAGGGGGCTGAGGGAAAGGGAAAGGTCCCAAGCTAGGGCCTTGTGTGGGGAGAGATTAGGGGTTGTTGTCGCGATTTTCGATGCCGCCAGCTTTTTCTTTGTTGATGATGTTGAACTCAACACGGCGGTTTTTCGCGCGATTTTTCTTGGTGTTGTTGTCTACCAAGGGCTTGTCTGGGCCGAAACCTTTGGACTCAAGGCGGCCTGCGTCGATTCCATTCTTCACGAGATAAGCGCGGACCGCGGCTGCACGGCGACCAGAGAGGCTTACGTTGTAAGCGCGCTTTCCACGGTTGTCCGTGTGACCTTCGATGCGGACGCGGAGATCGGGGCGGCTCTTGAGAACGGAGACAACCTGATCGAGGACGGGAAGCGACTTGCGTTGGATGGTCGCACGGTTGAAGCGGAAGAAGATCTTCTGCAAGATCTCGATCTTGTCTTTGGTGACCTTGACGAGAACGACCTTGGGACAACCTTGACGCTCTTTGACGCCGGGTACATCGGGACATTTGTCGAGGCGATCCACGATGCCGTCGCCATCGCTGTCTTTGTCAGGACATCCTTGGTTCTCTTTGGGACCAGGCTGGTTGGGACACTTGTCTTCGTTGTCTTTGATACCATCGCCGTCTTTGTCGCCCCAAGGACAACCTTGGTTCTCTTTGGGACCAGGTTGATCAGGACACTTGTCCTCGTTGTCTTTGACGCCATCGTTGTCTTTGTCGCCCCAAGGACAACCATTGTTCTCTTTGGGACCGAAGACACTGGGACATTTGTCTACGTTGTCCGTCAAACCATCGCCATCTGTGTCAGGCCAAGGACAACCATTGTTTTCTTTGGGACCGGGCTTGTCGGGACATTTGTCGAGACGATCGACGACACCGTCACCATCGCGATCTTTGTCGGGACAACCGTCGTTTTCGCGAGGACCAGGTTGTGTGGGGCAACGATCGTCTTTGTCGAGGATGCCGTCGCCATCGGTGTCACGGACCTTCGGTGACCAAAGCACACCAAAGAATACGCGGAACAACGGCGAACCATAGCCTGTTGTGGGGAACGGAACCCCAACGCCGAGATCAAGGGCCAAGTCAGGTTGGCTCAATGGATAAATCCGAACGCCAAGATAAGCGTCCAAGGGGACTTTTTCGCTGGAGAAGTCTTGGCTTTGGAAAGCGATCGCGCCCGCGATCTCGCCGATGATGTCGAGTTTATCTTTGAGAGCGGAGATGCGAAGGCCCAAACCGTAACGAAGTTCGTGCTCTAGCTCAAGGTTGAGGAAGTAAGATTGCGGCATATAGCGGTAACCGACGTTAAATCCGATGTGCACGATGCCAACTTGTGCACTGAGCATCGCGTCAACATCGACACTTACGCTGTTTTCGCCGCCGAGCTTGTCCGGGGTCGCAAGGCTAGAGGGAATCCCCAAAGCGACGCGAAATGCAAGGTTGACAAAGTGCTTATCTTGGCGGAGAGCTTGGGCTTTGAGGCCGATCTTGATATCACCAAACACAAATCCACTCAGATCGCGCCCTGCGATACTCCCAAACAACGATGCGTTGTTGGGGACACTCCCATCTTGGTAAATCGAAAGGGGAATCGTTAGATAAACATCGAGCCAGTCGAGGATACCGAACCCACCCATTAAGTCTGCTGCGACTTGGTGGTTCACAATCCCCGTGATGTCGCGCGTTCCGTCGGACTTCAGAGCCCCCCGCAACACCAAAGGATTCAATGCATAGTTGAGATAAAGGCCTGCCATGTAATTCATGCGGCCAAGTGTTATACCTGATTGGGTGTGGAACATACCGTTGATATCGCCCCAAGGTCGGAACTGTTGGAGCTGAAAAGATGTATCAAAGGTACGACTTGCGGTTTGGGCTTGCGCCGAGGGAGAGGCGCAAAGCAAACCAAGGAGTACTAAAGGCAGCAAGAACGCTGTGCGGAGGGGGTGGATTTTACTCCGTGGAGGCCAAGGTGCATGCAACATGATAACTCACTCCTTCGTGATGGGCGGTGCTCAGGCTTCTAGGTGCTCTGGTCCCTTTCGCTTGGAAAAGGGCCGCAGGTCGATTCCGCCCTGTCTATCTAGCGGCTTTTATGAGAACCTTAGGAAAGGGGATCTGTCTTGCCTTATCAAAAAAGATGCCTTTTCTGCAGAAGGACTCTTTTCTTGGAAAAATGTCGTGAATTGTCTGCTAGGTTCGCAGAAAAAAATCACAAGCGCAAGTTCCTCGCGAGGGGTTTTCATCTTTTTCTCATCTGTCTCAAGTAGCTATTTTGAGAAAAAGATCTTGCCGCTTGCCTCGAGGTGCTTCTGCTCGGCGGAACCTTCGGCTTCTCAGCACTTTTTCGTCCAAAAGTGCTCATGCGAATCCATAAAGGGGATCTCATTTTTGAGATTGAATTTGTAAAAAACGGATAGGCCCTGTTTTTTCTTTGCCTCATGTCTCTTTTTATCACGCACAGAAAATATTCTCTTTTACGAAAAGTATTTTCTCTCTTTGAGATGCATGGTTGTTTCTTTTTGAGACATTTGATTGGGGGGTTTGTAGGGTTCAGGAAGGGAAGATCTTAGAGAGAACATCAGGAGCGATCTCGTGGGGGAGCGTGACTTGGAGTTTGGGTTCCATCTCCATCGCGCGTTGGATTGCGAAGCGTGCAGAGGGGTTACGGGCCCAAGCGCGTCGCGCGATACCGTTGTTGACATCCCAATAGAGCATCATCGCGAGCCGACGTTCTGCTTCTTCGGAACCATCGAGGACAAGGCCAAATCCACCATTGATAACTTTGCCCCAGCCTACGCCGCCACCGTTGTGGATGCTGACCCATGTGGCTCCGCGGAAAGCATCACCGATCACATTTTGGATCGCCATATCTGCGCAGTGTGAGCTACCATCATAGATATTGGCGGTTTCGCGATAGGGTGAGTCCACGCCGCTGACATCGTGATGATCGCGTCCAAGCACGATGGGTCGTTTGATGCGCCCCTCTGCGATCGCTTTGTTGAAGGCGCGTGCGATCTCGATTCGGCCCCATGCATCGCTGTAGAGGATGCGGGCTTGGCTTCCCACCACGAGCTTGTAACTTTCCGCTTCGCGGATCCATCGCAGGTTATCGTTGATCTGGGTTTGGATCTCTGGGGGAGAGACTTGCAATTGTTTTTCAAGGATCTCGGCTGCGATCTGGTCCGTGACACGGAGATCTTGGGGGTCACAGCTCGTCGCGATCCAGCGGAAAGGCCCGAAACCGTAGTCAAAGTACGAAGGCCCCATGATGTCTTCGACATAAGATGGGTAAGAAAACCGCCCATCTGCGCGCGTAACGCCTTCTGCACCTGCGATCTGTGCTTGCACCAAAAAGGCGTTGCCATAGTCCCAAAAGTACATGCCTTTGGCTGTGAGGCGTTGGATCACTGCAAAGTGCCGTCGCAACGAGGCGTGGACAGCTTCGCGAAAAGCGTCTTGATCCTCTTTCATCATGCGGTTGGCGTCTTCCAAGCTGAGGCCCGCAGGGTAATAACCGCCTGCATAAGGGTTGTGTAGAGAGGTTTGATCTGATCCGAGATCGACGTGGACGTCCTCTTGATCGAACTTTTCGAGCAGATCCACGATGTTGCCTTGATAAGCCAGTGATAGCGGTTCCCGAGCGGCGCGTGCTTCTGCGATGCGTCGCAAGATGTGATCAAGATCCGTCGAAACCTCTTGGACCCAACCTTGTTCGTGGCGTTTGGCGACAGCGTGTGGGTTGACTTCTGCGATCACACCAATGGCCCCAGCGATCACGGCAGCCTTGGCTTGAGCACCACTCATTCCTCCAAGTCCAGAAGAAACAAAGAGTTTTCCTCGCAGGTCTTCTTCTTTTTGTAGGCCGAGGTAAAGGCGACCTGCATTGAGTAGGGTGATCGTGGTGCCGTGCACGATGCCCTGAGGCCCGATGTACATAAAGCTTCCAGCAGTCATCTGACCGTACATCGTGACACCCAGTGCGGACAAACGTTCGTATTCATCGATGTCGCTGAAGTGTGGGATCACCATTCCGTTGGTGATGACCAAGCGAGGTGCATCAGGATGCGAGGGGAAAAGCCCCATCGGATGGCCTGAATAGAGCACAAGCGTTTGCTCTTCGGTCATCTGCGACAGGTATTGCATGGTGAGGCGATACTGTGCCCAGTTTTGGAAAACCGAGCCATTTCCACCGTAGGTCACGAGTTCATGGGGGTGTTGTGCCACAGCAGGATCGAGGTTGTTTTGGATCATCATCATCAAGGCCGCAGCTTGGGGGCAACGTGCTGGATAATGCTCCAAAGAGTGCGCTTTCATCGGGTACTGCGTGGGGCGAAAGCGGCGGGCGTAGATGCGTCCCTCAGCTTGGAGTTCTTTCGCGAGTTCTTCTGCCAGTGCTTCATGCCAAGCGGAAGGGAAGTAGCGCAGGGCATTGGCCACCGCGAGCTTTCGTTCTTCTTGGTTGAGTTTGGGGCTGTGCGCGGGGGCGTGGCTGATTTCATCATCCCAAGCAGGCTCTGTGGGGAGGGCTGCGGGGATACCTTCGGCGATATGTTTGACAAGCTCGTCCATCAAACCATTCCTTTATCTTTGAAAGGGATCAAAAGATTGAATGGGCTCTTGATAGCAGAGGTTGGGAGAGAGAAGAAGGGGCAAAAAGGAAAAGCTTAGGGGCGTGAAGTGGGTTTTGAGGTGGGGGTGGGTGCGGGAGTGGGTTGCGAAGTGGGTTCAACCTTGCGCGCTGCGGGCTGGGAAGTCGGCACCACCGCGCGAACTGCGGGAGCAGGTTGCGAGGTGGGTGCTGCTTCACGAACCGCGGGTTGCGAAGTGGGTACATCTTCGCGCGCTTTGGGTTGTGGTGTGGGGACGACTTCGCGGGGGACGATCGTTGGTTGCGATGCAGGCGGCGGTTCCACGGGTTGGGATGTGGGAGCGGGCTGCGAAGCAGGTGGGGGCGTTGTTGGGCGCGAAGCGGGTGTGGGTCGCGTTTCGGGCACATTGTCAGGATCAACGATCGACGAGGGCAGGGGGCGAACGTGGATCTCACGTTGTTGTGAGCGTTGCGCTGCCAAGTAGATCTTTTTGTTGTCGTAGCGGCCAGCCATGTACCCCAAGAAAAAGGGCAACAGGATCAGCAAGGCATAAAAGAAGTACGCTTCGGGGCGATCACCCAAAGACTGCCATGCTTCTTGGTTTGGCGCTGCGGCGGCAGACTGTTGCTGTGCAGGTGGATCGACGGGGGTACCTTCGATCACTTCGGGGGGCGATCCATAAAACAGGATCTGCGCAGTGATGTTGTCGTTTCCGCCATTGTCATTCGCTGTTTTGACAAGGGTCTCAACAGCTTCTTGCGCGGTCTTTGCGCCACCCATGATCGAAAGGATATCTTCGTCTTCGACTTCTCCGTGAAGACCATCCGAACAAAGCAGGATGCGATCTCCTTCCAGAAGCTTCCAAGGCGGAGCCATCACTTCGACGTAGAGGGGAAACTCACTTCCCAACACGCGGGACAACACGTTTTGGCGGGGGTGGTTTTTGGCTTCTTCTTCACTGAGGATGCCAGCTTCCACAAGGCGCTGGACAGCGCTGTGATCACGGGTCATACGGTGAAGCACACCTTTTCGCCACATATACATACGGCTGTCGCCGACGTGTGCTGCGAAGAGATAGCCATTTTGAACCATACACATGACGCAGGTGGTTCCCATCCCTGTAAGGGAGGGGTCTTCGCCTGCTTTTTTGAGGATCGCTTCTGCGGCTTGCTCGATACCTTCGCGCAAAGCCACATCGGGTTCCATGTTGGGTTCTTCTTGGAAATAGGAGACGATCTCTTGGACGGCGATACGCGAAGCGACTTGTCCGCCGCTTGCCCCTCCCATGCCGTCTGCGACCACTAACAAGTGTCCGCCCTGGTAGGGTATCTTGGTGAGTTGAAGTCGGGCCACTGAGTCTTGGTTTTCGTAACGACGGCGTCCGACGTCGGACATCTCAAAGATATCAATGGGCGGGGTTTGTACTTTGCGCATCCTTGGCCTCTAAGCTCGAAAGAACGAACGATCTGTCAGACTCCAGCGTGTGCTTAGACGGTTGAAACCGCCGAGAGCAGGTGCAAATTGGTCAGGAATTCAGCGTGAGAAGAGTTTTGGCGCATCAGCGGACGAGAGGTGCAACAAAGTTGCATAGGGTGTTTTCGCAAGAAGCGCGGGTCATGGCATAGCATTGTAACCCCTCTGATCGCACGGAAGTTCTCCTGAGCAAGATGCCTACCGTATCCGCTTCATCCTGCATCGTCAAGATACTTTAAAAAATCTCCTATTTGCAGGGGACCAGAAGTTGCTTGAGCGAGTATAGGCGGGGCAAATGGAGAGGGAGATTAGGGGACATCAATGTGCTGCAAGATGTGCAACAAGATATCATCCGTGGTAAAGCCGTCGGCCTCGGCTTCGTAAGTGAGGGCGATACGATGTCGCAAAACATCGCGAGCGATCGCTTTGACATCATCGGGCACAACGTAACATCGTCCTTGGATCATCGCATAAGCGCGCGCCGCAAGGTTGAGGGCCAAGGTCGCGCGAGGGGAAGCACCATAAGCGAGATAAGACTTGAGTGGGCGAGCGGGGCGCCCACCGCTTTGGGGCCCAAGTGCGATCCGCTCGGGTTCACGCGTGCAGAAGATGATATCTAAGATATATTCTTTGAGTTGATCAGCCAGATGGATCTGTCGCACGAGACTTTGTGCTGCGATCAGGTGTTCTGGACGCATCGCGGGTTGAGGAGGATTGGGTTGGGCTTCGATCATGCGATCCATGATCATGCGTTCGACTTGGCGTGTGGGGTAAGTCAACATCAACTTGAGCATAAAGCGGTCAAGTTGGGCCTCTGGAAGACTGTAGGTTCCTTCTTGTTCGACGGGGTTTTGGGTCGCCATAACCAAGAAGGGACGGGGAAGTTTGTAAGTCTCCTCGCCGATGGTGACTTGTTTTTCTTGCATCGCTTCAAGCAAAGCCGACTGCACTTTGGCAGGGGCACGGTTGATCTCGTCCGCGAGGATGATGTTCGCAAAGATCGGCCCCAGTTTGGCTTGGAAGGTTCCCTGTTGGGGTTGAAAGATGAGTGTCCCAAGAAGATCGGCAGGAAGAAGATCAGGGGTGAATTGGATGCGCTGAAAGTCGAGGGACACGCAAGATGCGAGAGTTTGGACTGTGAGGGTCTTGGCAAGACCTGGTACACCTTCCAACAAGAGGTGACCGCCAGTGAGCATCCCAACAAGCATCCGTTCAAGGAGATCTTGTTGGCCGACGATGACCTTTCCAACTTCTCCAAGAAGTTGTTGGAGGAGGTGTCCATATTGTTCGACTTGTCGTTGGACATCTTGCATCTGAGGGGAGTTTGGTTGCATAGATTCCCGGCTCCTGCGTGAGAGAGAGCGATCGCGGCAAATAATGACACGGAAAGTGCGGTGCTATTGTATTTGTTTTGAGGGGAATCGCAAGGCTGGGGGGAGGTAGAGTGAGGATAAAAAAAAACTCCACGAAGGAGTTATTCGGATCAACGCGGGGTTGATCGGATCATCGTGGAGTTTTTCGAGATATATTAGTAGCGGGGACCACGATCGCGGGGACCACGATCACGGGAGCTGTTGTCGCGCTCTTGAGCGAGGTCGACACGGATAGAACGACCATCCAACATGCTGTCGTTCATTTGTTCCATGGCTTCGCGAGCAGCGGTCGAGTTAGCGAAAGTCACGAAACCGAAACCACGGGAACGACCCGTTGCACGGTCACGAACGACTTTCGCTTCAGTGATCTCGCCATAAGAAGAGAATGCTTCTTCAAGACCACGTTCATCAGTTGCCCAAGCCAACCCGCCTACAAAGATTTTGTTTGACATTCGCAGATTCTCCAAAAGGTAACATTGAGAGTTCTGTGACTCTCTCTGAGTTAAGAACATCGATCATCAGCTTCAAAGGGAAGCGGAGACAGATGGCCCAAACAAGCGTAAAAGTCTTGTTTGAAGCTTAGAAAAAATGTAGTGGGGGGGCAGAAACAGTATCAGCACCCGAGAATAACCACCACAAACTAGAGTTCGTGTGTAAAGGAACCTCTCGGGCCGCTGGTCCATTATGGGGGAAGGGAACGGAGTAGAGAAGGTTCGGGGGCATTCATCAGCGGAGACCGAGTTTCGTGGGGGTCTCCATCCTGGATTGCGCTCAATGCGCCCCTCATCCGCTGCGAAAGCTAAACATTAAGGGGGATTGTAGCAGCGTTGAAAACTCTGTCAATAGAAAATTTCTTTTCATTTTTTGAGAACCGAGACCCGAAAAGCAGACAATCTGATCCCCAAAAAGGATCAGGTCGGGTAGTTCGTGTAGGATCAGAAGTAGATCACAAAAGAGATCAGGGGGCAAAGATCTCAGGGAGGCGCATCTTGGGGCGTCTTCGTGGTGGTGCTTTGCGTGCGGGCCCTTCACTGCGGATCACTGGAGGCTGAGGCATCGCTTTTTTCTCGGGTGTATCCGTTGGAAGAGAAGGGATCTCGGGGAGGATGATCGGATCTTCTTCGCGACTGTTGCTGTCAGGCTTTTGTGTGGCGCCTGCATCGGGTCGGCTGTTTCGTTCGGTCGCTGCGGGCGTAGGGGCACCTTCGCGCGGCCCTGCATCTGTTGTCACACGGGGAGCAGGAAGGTTGCCTGCATCCACTGAAGCAGGACGGGGTGGTGTTGGACGCGATGGATCGGGCTTGAGAGCTTCTTCTTTGGCTTTGCGTTCGCTGTAGTCTTTCCACTCACTCAAAAGATCAAACAGGATGCGACAAGCTTTGGAAGAAGACAGACTCCAAGGCTGGTGCCCTTTGATAAAGGCGGGACGTAGGCGCATATAATCGCGCTTGGCTTGTTTGGCCTTTTCTTGTAGGGCTTGGATCTGTGAACGCGCTTCGCTGGCTTTGCGGCTCCACTGTTCTTGAAGGGAGATCGCGTCTTGGTAGTCTTGGAGACGCATCTTGTAGCCCTCATCAGCTTGTGCAAGTTCGAAGTGTAGCTTTTTGTGCATCTCGCGTTGCTCTGCGTTTGCGCGCTCCACGGGAGGGAGCGAGCTTTGTTGTGCGCGGAGGCTTCGGCGTTTTTGCATCAAGAGACGAAGTTTCTTTTGTGCGCGTGTTGCGCGTTTCCCAGCTTTACGGCGTTTCGCATTAAAGGTCTTGATCTGCTTTTTGCGGAGATCTGCGAGCTTTTCGGCTTCTTTGTGCTGCTTTTTGAGCTTGAAGTAGCGTTTGCCTAGTTCTTTGTAGCGCTTGATTTGTTGATCGAGGACGCGTGCTTGCTCTTCGTAACGAGAAGCGCGTTTGAGGGCGACCCGCGCGAGGCGAGAACCTTCTCGGGCGCGTTGGTAACGCTTGAGCCACAGTTGGTTGAGACGTTCTAAACGCTTCTTTTTTCGGGTAAAGGTCGTGCGTACACGATAGGTCTTGAGCGTATCGTTGGTGGGGGTCGAGAGGGTGACGGCGCCTGTGAACTTGCCGACGAATCCGATGCAACTCACACCGCGGGAGCTTTGGACAGTTCCTGTCTTGGCGCCTGACTGCTCGATGATTTGGGCGCCATAGCGTTTGATCAGGGCTTGTCCTGCACCAGATGCTGTGCCTTCCATCTCTTTTTTGAGGATGCCTTGCATGCGTTTGCGCACTTTTTCGACAGTACTTTCAGGGATGGGGGATGGGAAAAGGGCGGGCTTTCCAGGGATATGGATCTCTTTGTCGCGTTCGACACGCTGAAGCAGGGCAGGTTTGACGACCTTGCCCGCAGCGATGAAGGCCGCGATCGCTGCCAGTTGTTTGGTATCAACATCATTGACGCCCAGTGTCATCGTCATCACGGGGAGCATACCGCTTTTTTTGCGGTCGAACCCGCCGATCTGTTCGGCCAACCAAGCGATATAACGCAGGCCGATCTCCATACGTAGTTCGCGGTTCCAGCCGATCTCTTCGAGAGAAAGGGGGCCTGTGAACTTTTGTTCGAAGAACTTCTTTTTCTCTTGAAAGACGCGCTGAATCTTCGGACTTGCGGGGAAGATCTCATTGGGTTCTGTATCGAGGAACGAAGCCAACTGTGTTGTGGTGACAGGAGGTTCTGTTGGCGCAGGTGGGGCCGTGGGGACGTTGGGGCGCGCACCTGCGGGGACAAGGGGCTTGGGCATGTCTTCTGGAGAAAGCTCTGCTAACAACTCTTCGACACTGCGCTTTTTCTTACGTTGTTCTTCAGCCTTCTTCTTTTGGGCTTCTTCAGCATCCACCTTGCTTTGGTTGGTGGTGGCTTCAGGAAGAAGGGTCTTCACGGTTGCGGCTTTGGCGGCCTCGAAGATCGCGTGCTCTCGAAGATCTTGGAAGTAACTTTTGTAGCCGAACTCGCGGACGAACATCTTGCGCAAAGCCACGGGATCTTTTTGTAGCTTTTCGACCATCTGACGGGCGTCTTCGGGGTGCATCTTTTTCTTGTCTTCGAGGAGGTGGCGCAGTCCTCGCTCGAAGATCGCGGGCCATTGGTCAGGTGCGACCATCCAAGTCCAACGCAAAGAGAGAAACACAAAGCCGATGTTGGCGGAGATCGCGAGGGCTTGGTCCTTTTTGACATAGGGGGGCATCTTGTGGCTGTTGCGGACCCAGTGTCCTTGGCTTTTTTTCCAAGGGTGGTACACAAAGCGCCGTCGGTTGGTGTTGCTGCGTCCTCGGTTGACGAGGGGGAGGGCGTCTGGCCAATACGCGTCCACCAACGAAGTCACCACCTTGAAGACAGAGCCAAAGACGGGCTTTTGCGCGAGCGCCATATCGACGTGCCCGTTTCCGCCATACTGCGAGACGATCTCGCCTGTTTGGGCGTCCACAAGGGTATAAGCGAGTTGTAGATCGTCGATCTGTTCGCGGAATGGGGCATAGCCTTGTTCTGCGATCGAGATCAGGCCGCGCTGACCGTCTTTTCCAGTCGTAAGTTCGCGGTCGTAGTACAGTTGGATGCGAGCACCATTTTTCCAGTCTTTGATATCAGGCGGCATCATCCGCTCGATCCAATTGCGGATGTGGAGATCGTGCATCTGCCACTCGCTGGATATCGCCTTGAGACGGCCAAGTCCGTTGCGGAAGACGGGAAGCTCTTTGGGGACTTGGATGCCTGCATTGCGCAGCTTTTGCTTGATCTGTTGGATACGCTTGATCCAAACATCGTAGACACGGGCGCGGCGTTTGTTTTCGCACTTTCCTTTGCGGCAATTTTCGAGGAACCACGGGTTCATGCGCCCAGGGTTGGGCAGCGATGCAGCTGCGACAACAGCTTGGTTCCAGTTGAGGGCACGGGGATCTTCGACATCGAAGTAATAGAGTGCCAAACGGTGAAGCCCGTAGTTGTCGCCTTGACCTGCCCACAACGTCGCGAGGTAGATCGCCATCATCTCGCGAGGACTAAAGGCTTGGCACATGATGTAGGAACGCGGCATCTCATCAAAGAGTTTTGCACTGACTGTACTGAAAAGCCCGAGCCCTTGGCGTTTTTGGCCGAAGTCGAGGAAGTTCTTTGCGGCTTGGAGTGCAGGTGTACTTCCCCCGACCTTACGGCGCTGTTTGATCAGATAGTAGGGAACGCGCAAAAAGGCTTCGATGGAAAAGGGCTCGCACTTGAGGCTCTCGCCGTCAGGGAGATAACGCCACCACCACGCGGGTTCATCGACGCGGCCTTCTGCGATGCCAACCACACGACTGATCTTCCAAGCGAGCAACTTGGGATCGTTGTATTGCTGGTTCCAGTCGCTTTGGGTGCGGTTGAACAAGCCCAAGTTGTGGCCTTCTCGATCGGATATCGTAGTGATCTGGATCGAGCGCAAAAGCTGATTGCGTTGTAAGACTTTTTTTCGCTTGGCGTCTGTGACGTACTGGCTGTGCCACCAATAGATCCCACCAAGGAAGTTGAACAGCAACAACAACACGGAGCCTATCGCAAAGGTACTCAGCGAGGTGATACGCGCGATCCAACGCTCCGCAAAGCCGTAAGCGATGCGTCCTGCGAGTTCAGCGCGCAAAAGCCACGTGATCAAAAGCCCCACAGCAGCGAATGATCCGATAAGTCCGAGGGTAACCAAGGCCAGTGTCTTGGACCACATGTATTTGGGGGGGAAAAAGAAGATCGCGGCGAGGCCCAACACTGTGATCAGGCCCGCCAACCAAGAGCGACGCGCGAGTCGGTCGTGTTGATAACGA
Organism: Myxococcales bacterium; assembly: GCA_020632975.1. Lineage (GTDB taxonomy): Bacteria > Myxococcota_C > UBA6777 > UBA6777 > UBA6777 > JAKLKB01. Next base: position 116,803 of record JACKEL010000009.1, on the reverse strand, counting down.
GACTCTGCGATCCCTGCTTGGATGCGTTCGTGTAGGCTGAGTGCAAACCAAGTTAAGAACAGTGCTTCAGCGCCTAAGGTGACGCCGAATAAGATCGCTATCTCCTTGGGAAACTTGAGCAAAAAGAAGAGCGTGCTTGCGCCTCCTCCTACACCCAAAAGCGCCAGCAACAACAACCACCAAGCGGTGCGCCATATCGAGATCCTTGCGCTCATCCATCAACCTCTTATTGTTTTCGCCTTGTGTTTTTCGTTAAACAACGAAAGTATCCATCCATGCTTGCGCATAGGTATGGGTTGAAACGCAAACAAAGGCAAATCTATGTTCACTTCTCAAGTGTGTTTGTGGGTGAGCATAAAGCCCCTTCGTGAAAAAAACATGAACGAAGGCCAAGATTTCTTTGTCTGTGCGCGAACCCTTGGAAAGAACTGAGATATCGTTTGTTGATAGAGTGGAGAAGGAGCCATCGTGGAGCAAGAAAAAGAGTTGGTGACACTGGCCGCATCGAGCGATCCTGCATGGCTAGCGACAGTGATGGGAGACTTTGATAGCTTTCTGCAAGATCACGCAAACTGCGAGCGGAAAGCGTCTTCGATGGCGATGAGTTTTGTGTCCAAGTACCCCGATCGCGTCGAGATTATCCCTGAGTTGATTGAGACAGCCCTCGAAGAGTTGAACCACTTTCGCCAAGTGTACCAAGTGATGCAGCGGCGCGGGGTGCAACTTCCCAAGCAGATGGGGGGCGATCCCTATGTTGGGGAGCTTGTCGAACTTTGTCGTCATGGTGTGCAAGAGCGGTTCTTGGATCGCTTGGTGGTGGCGGCTGTCGTGGAGGCGCGGGGGGCAGAGCGTTTTCGTTTGATCGCGGAAGCGCTCGAAGAAACGGACCTCAAGAAGTTTTACGACGTCTTGTGGCGTTCTGAGGCCCGACACGGCGATGTTTTCTTGAATATGGCGTCTTGTTATTTTTCTCCTGAGGAGATCCAGCCGCGTTTGGATTTCTTTGTGGAGCGAGAAGCCTCGATCTTGTCGGGGCTTGTGCTGCGACCAGCCTTGCATTAAGCACTTTGGACAGTTGGATGTTGGGTTGAGTTTCTTGCGTTTGAGCGTCACACATCAAAAGAAGTAGGGGATTTTTATGAAGAAGATGACGACCCGCCGCAAGCTGGCGATCGCGACTTGGGCCTCGCCACGTGAGGGGAATATCTATGGCAAGCTCACCGTGGATATGACGGAAGCTTTGCGCTATATCGAGCATCTACGCCGCACCTCTGGAGAAAAGATCACTGTGACGCACCTTGTGGGGCGCGCTGTGGCGGAGGCTTTGGCACATGCTCCAAGTCTGAATGGACGGATCTTTTTGGGGCGTTATATCCCGCACAAGACCGTGGATGTGACGTATCTGGTCGCTTTGGAAGAGGGGGCTGATTTGGCGAAAGCCAAGGTCAACGAAGCGGACAAAAAGACCGTCGTGGATATCGCCAAAGAACTCAGGGGGTTGGCTGGGCGACTTCACAAAGGAAAAGACGAGAACTTTGAGAAAAACAAGGGCTTGCTTCGGATCTTGCCGACGTTTATGTTGCGTCCGCTGATCTGGCTGACGGGCTATCTCACAGGCGCGATGGGCGTCGAGATGAAAGCGCTGGGGCTTGAGCGTTTTCCTTTTGGATCTTGCATCATTACGAGTGTGGGGATGTTTGGTCTGGACGAAGGTTTTGCACCACCAACGCCTTTTGCGCGCGTTCCTGTGTACGTTTTGCTTGGGGCCGTGAATGATCGGCCCGTTGTGATCGATGGAGAGGTCGTTGTGCGTCCGCAGATGACGATTACAGCAACCATCGATCACCGCTTTTTGGATGGTTTCCAAGGCGGGGTCTTGGCCAAGATCGTCCGCAGTGTGCTAGAGAATCCCTGGCAACTGGATGGCTCCAAAGCTCCACCCGCGCAGCTCCCTGGCAGCAATGAAGATACCACCGCACTTGAGGCGGGCGCGGTAGAAGCCCCCAAAGACCTCTAATCTCTAGTTAAATCTTTGGTTTGCCACACCACGCAGGGGCTTTCTGCCCTTGCTTTGTAAGCCTTTTGTTTTTTGAAGCGTCTGTTCTCCCAAGTGTCAACACATGCCTTTGCTACGAGCTTATGGGTGCTTGGTGGTGGATATCTTGGAAGGAGAGCGGCCCCAACCGAACGAGGATGACAAAAGATGAGCGATCAGATGGCCGCATTGGAAACCCGTTGGCAAGAAGCTGTAGAGCGCGAGGATGTTGGACAAGTCGAGTCTTTGGTTCGCGAGATCTTGCAACAACATCCCGACAGCGCTTTGGCTTCACAGATCCGCTATCAACGCGGTGTACTCGCCTTGATGGAAGGCGAGGGACATGGCAGTGAGCGGTTGGCCAAGGCGATGTCGGAGTTTGGTCTTGGAAGCAAGGCAGGTGAGGCTGCGGGAGACGCATCCGAACCTTGGCGTTCTTTGAATCTTGCGCAACTGGGAGCCTGCAAGGCGCGTCTTGGGAATATTGAAGAAGCGTCCCGCGATTTACAAGCTGTGGCTGCGTATCGTCCGCGCACAGTGGCAGGGATCGGCGCATTGGGAACACTTGCGCGGGTCTTGCGCGACAATGATCGTGAGCGTGAGGCGTCACGTTTTGATACCCAGCGCATCTCTTATGCGCGTGGTTTGGTGCGCGACAACAAAGATGCAGATCCCGCAACTTTGCATGAGCTTCGTTTCGTGTTGGCGCAAGAACTTTTGGATAGCAATTATGCAAGCGAAGGTGTCGAGATCCTTCAGGAACTAAAGGCACTGGGCGCGACTGGGCTGGGTGAAGAGATGTATGCCGATGTCCTAGGCGTGCTGGAACAGGTGGGAGCGTCGTCGTCTTGAAAGTAGATCGTTTGGTTCGGCAGGGCGGGCTTTTGGCTCTGGCTTTGCTTGGGATAGTATGGTCCTCGATGGGCTGTAAGCGCGATGAAAAGGCTTCCGCAGCCACATTGCCACGTGCTGGTGGGATGATGGCATGGCGGATGCGCCGCGCCAAGCCTGCGAAGCCTGTACATGCAGCGGTGATTCGCCGTGGAGAGATCGAAGCGATCCTTTCGGGGACCGCGACGTTGGAAGCCGAAGAGAGGGTCACGATCCTCGCGCAAGTCAAAGGCTTGGCAGTTCGGGTATTTGGGAAAGAAGGGCGTTATTTTCGCAAAGGCTCGACCTTGGCCTCGCTTTCAAACCCATACCTCAAGATCGCTGATGAACAAGTCGAGGCAGAGATCGAAAAGGCCAAAGTGGACTTGAAGCGCAATCGACGCCTCTCAAAGCGCGGTTACATTAGCCGCGAAACAGAGGAGTTGCTTGCGTTTCAACTGCGTCAAAAGCAGATCCAACGCAAACAAACCCAAGAAGACATCCGCAACCTGCGGATCCCTGCGACGATCTCAGGGATCGTAACCAAACAGATCCTTCGTCGAGGAACTTGGATCGTCCCCAATGCCGAGGTCTTCATGATGGAAGATCCTCGTTCTCTCGTGGCGACCATCGCTGTTCCCGAAAAGTATCTTTCTTACCTCAAGACGGGCCTTGAAGGGACCCTCTTTTCCGAAGCCTTGGGCGTGAAGACCAAGATTACAGGAAAAGTCGTGCGGATCTCCCCTACCGTTGATGCCAAAACAGGCACGATCCAAGTGATCATCGGCGAGCTTTCGCCACTTGAGAAGCTGCGCAGTGGTATGTTTGTGGCTGTGCGGTTGGTTCTTGAGCGACGCAAAGATGTTCCTCTGATCCCCAAACAAGCCGTTCTTTACGAAAACAACGCTCCCGTGGTCTATCGTCTCCTCGGAAAAAAGGGAGCTTGCGACGTGAATCTGTCTGATCTCAAGTCCAAAGGGGCGGGGGCTCGGGGAGATCAAGAAGGTGGTGAGAAAAAAGGTCGTGGCGGTCGTTGGGGGTCGATGACACCCGAACAACGGGCCGCGATGCGCAAGCGTATGGCCTCGATGACGCCCGAACAGCGGGCCGAGATGCGCAAGAAGTGGCGCAAGCGTCGTGGCAAAAAAGATGGCGGTGGTGATGGAGACAGCCGTCCTCGCTGGCGTTCTGCGCGTGGTGGGTCGCGATGGGGTGGCAAAAAAGGCCGCAAAGGTGGAAAAGGCGCGCGTTGTCGTGTCCAAAAAGTCCGCTTTGACAAAGGCTTAGAGAATGAGCGTGCGGTCGAAGTCATTGGTGGTTTGAAGGCGGGCGATCGGGTGGTCACGCTGGGCCAAGAAGATCTGCAAAAAGGCGCGGCTGTTCGCGTTGTAAAGCTCGATTAGAGCAGGGGGCGTCATGTATCGTTTGACGATAGAGCGCCCTGTCGCGATCACGATGGTCGTGCTAGGCGTCGTTGTGTTCGGCTTGATCGCTTACCGTGAGCTTCCGCTCAACTTGATGCCGCAGATGAGTTACCCTCGTTTGACGATCCGCACCGAGTATCCGGGAAGTAGCCCTGAAGAGGTTGAGCTTGAGTTGAGTCGTCCGATCGAGGAGATCTTGGGGACGGTCAGCCACCTTGTAAGGTTGACCAGCCGTTCGCGTGCTGGGATGTCTGAAGTCGTGATCGAGTTTGATTGGAAAGCCTCGATGGACCTTGCGATGCAGGAGGTACGAGAAAAGCTCGACCTCTTGCGCCTTCCCACCGAGGCCAAACGCCCGATCTTGTTGCGTTACGACCCAAACCTCGATCCAATGATGAGGCTTGGCTTGTCTGGGCAAACCGACCTTTTCCGTCTGCGTATGTTTGCTGAAGATGAGATCCGTCCTTCTTTGGAGACGCTGCCGGGTGTGGCCGCTGTGAAGATCCGTGGCGGTCTTGAGCGCGAAGTCGAAGTCGCGCTGAACGAGAAAAAGATCAGCGCTCTCGGGCTTACGATCCAACGGGTGATCCAGCGTCTGCGCGAAGAAAACATCAACATCGCAGGGGGACGCCTGCAAGAAGGCGCGACCAACTATTGGGTCCGCACACTCAATGAGTTTCAAAACCTCGAAGATATGGGGCGTTTGCTGATTGAGGAGCGCGAAGGGCGACCTGTTCGACTACATGATATCGCGCGATTGCGCTTCCATGCCAAAGAACAGGAAGTGATCACGCGGATGGACGGTCATATTGGTGTAGAGCTTTCGATCTTTCGAGAAGCAGGCGCCAATATCGTGGAAGTCTCCAAACGCGTTCAAACCCGAATCTTTGGGACACTTGAGCAACGCGCGTATGCCCAGCGCCTCGCAGAAGGCGGACAAAAACGTCGTCCATCTCCAAAAGCTGGCTCGAAAAAAGGCAAAAAAGCGAAAAAGGGCGGGAAAAAGCGTTGGGGGAAAGGGCGTCGAGGACGCGGTGGCGGCGGTCGTTGGGCAAAGATGCGGGCGCAGCGTGAAGAACGGCGGCGTCACAAGCAACTGACGAACTTTTTGATGTACACGCTTCCTGGCGAGATGAACCTTCGAGTGCTTCAGGATCAAGCGATCTTTATTCGCGATGCCGTCAATGAGGTCCTTCAGTCCGCTGTGATGGGGGGGATTATCGCGGTCTTTGTGTTGATGCTGTTTCTGCGGCATCTTTGGAGCACGATCATCATTGGTCTCTCGATCCCCTTGTCGGTCGTTGCGACGTTTGGGGGCTTGTACCTCAGTGGTGTTTCTTTGAACATCATGTCTCTCGGCGGTCTTGCCCTTGGGATCGGGATGTTGGTCGATAACTCCATTGTCGTCCTCGAAAGCATCATGCGTTTTCGAGAAGATGGCGTAGAGATCGATGATGCCGCTGTACAAGGGGTTTCCGAGGTTGGTGGTGCTGTCACGGCAAGTACACTTACAACCGTCGCGGTGTTCTTCCCGATCGTGTTTGTACGTGGGATGGCGGGCGAGTTGTTGCGCGATATGGCGCTGACCGTCGTGATCAGCTTGATGTCTTCTTTGATCGTCTCGTTGTTCTTTATCCCGATGCTTTCGGCACTTCAGTGGCCTAGCTCGGATGCAGAAGGCGAAGAAGGTGCGGCGTCCTCGCGCTTTCAGGCTTGGCAGCGATTGAAAGAAGCCTTTGCTTGGTTGGGTCGTCGTTGGCGAGAGGGCGGCATCTTGGGGCGCGGGATCTGGTTGATCTTTGTGCTCCCCATGGTGGCGTATCTTTTGGTGAGCTTTGTAGCACAGAGCGCGTTGGAGTTGTTGGGCGCGATTTGGCGGCTGATTGCGGCGATTGGTGTGTTGGCCTTGCGGGTGGGGTGGCAGTTTGTTGCTTCGGTCGCTTGGGTGCTTTGGATGCCGATCGCTTGGGTGATGGATCGTTTCCTCGACTTTTTGGCTTGGTCTTATCCAAAGTTTCTGGGCATCTCGTTGCGTCAGAGTGGGGCGGTACTTTTGTTGTCCGTGCTACTGGGGGCCGGGGCCTATGCGCTATTGCCTCTTTTGGATCAGGAGTTTATGCCCAAGGTCCACCAAGGGGAGTTTGCTTTGGAGCTTGCGCTTCCTGTCGGGACGCCGCTTTTGCAAACAGCAGATCGCATCAAAGATCTTGAATCGATGGTTGCGGAGATCCCGGGTGTTGCGAGTCTGAGTTCGGCCATTGGTGTAGAGAAGACAGAGATCCAAAATGCCGAAAAAGGCGAACACAGCGCGACATTGAATGTCAAACTACAAAAGACAGCCGAGATCGAGACCCAAGAAAAGAACGTGGTGGAAGCGATACGCCAACGCCTCGCGCAAGAACCTGGTCTCAAGATGAAGGTCGTGTACCCATCGTTGTTTAGTTTGCGTACACCCATCGAGGTCGAGATCAAAGGAGAACGCCTTCCTTTGTTGCGGCAAGTCTCGCAGCAAGCGTTGCAATCGTTGCAGTCATTGCAATCGTTGCGCGATGTGCGTTCGAGTTCGATCTCTGGACTCCCAGAGATCCAGATCCTTTATGATCGCGAAAAGCTTTTCCGCTATGGCCTAAGCGTCCAACAAGTGGCACAGGCTGTTCGTGACAAGGTGTACGGGGCCGTCGCTACGCGTTTTCGCCAACGTGAGAAGCGTCTGGATGTGTTGGTTCGGGTTCGACGCAAGCAACTCGATAACGTCAACGCACTGCTGAACCTTACCATTCACAGCGCAGACGATAAGCCGATCCCTCTGCGACAGGTCGCTACAGTAAAAGTTGACGAAGGTCCATCCGAGATCTTGCGCGTGAGCAACCAGCGAGCCGTGTTGATCTGGGCCGATCTCTCGACCGCAACGCTTGGACAGGCCTCTCGCTCTATCGAAGAACAACTTGGGAAGATCAAGATGCCCATCGGGTTTACCGCTGGAATGAGCGGTCAATCCGAGGAGATGCAACGCTCGATCAATGCTTTGTTGTACGCGCTGTTGCTGTCGATCTTTTTGGTCTACCTCGTGATGGCGAGCCAGTTTGAGTCTTTTATCTCGCCGCTGATCATCTTGTTCTCGATCCCGCTGGCCTTTATCGGTGTGGTCTTTTGCTTAATCTGGCTCGATATGCCGATCTCTGTGATGGTCTTGATTGGTCTGATTATCCTTGCGGGGATCGTCGTCAACAATGCCATCGTTCTCGTCGATGCGATCGGTAAGCTTCAACAGCGCGGAGTCGCTGGGATCGAGGCCATCCAGCGCGCTTGTGCGCTGCGACTACGCCCGATCTTGATGACGACACTGACGACCGTTCTCGGTCTTTTTCCCCTTGCTCTCGGCCTTGGAGAAGGTTCAGAGCTTCGCCGCCCGATGGCGATCACCATCATGGCTGGCTTGCTTTTCTCGACAATCCTTACCCTTGTGGTCATCCCTGTGATTTATCGCCTTGTTTTTCTTCGTAAAGAAGTCATGCCCGCAGAAGCGCCACCCACAGACGAACTCTCCGCGCAAGCAGAAAACGAAATCCCGTAGGAAGGAGCCGCAATCTGCGAAGCGTCGCAGGATGTTACAGGTTCTAGCGCTCTTGCGTTATGGGTGAAATTTTTGTAGGCTCGCGGGACTTGGTTTATCTTCCCGAGGGGAAGCGTCCCTGTCGAAAAAGCAACCAGACATTTTCAAGGTGAGACCGACGCTTGAGGGCGAGAGTCTAGCAGAACGCGAGGACCTATCGGCGGTTTTTTGCAGAAGGTTTAAGCAGAAGGTATTTGGGATGTGTGACGACAGAGGAGATGCCACGTAATGTTCAAGACTTGCGGCATTGTATAGCTTCTTGACGTAAGTTCTTTCGCGGCGTATATCCCAAGATTAGCACACATCATTTTGTAAGGAGGAGATCTTGATGGATCGTCAACGAAGCATGAAGCGAAGCTCTCGCTTCATACCCCTGTTTCTCAGCATTTTTATTGTGTCCGCCTTTTCCCTTGTCACCGTTGGTTGCCCCCCACCAACAACTACCACAGAAAAAACCCCCGATGTTGATGGTAGCGTTGGGACTGAAAAAGCTCCCGTCACAGAAGGCGGCGAATGCGGCGCGACTGCAGAGTGTGTCCAAGGCCTTCTTTGCAAAGGTGGCAAGTGTACCAAGCCTGAGTGTACAACTGATGCAGACTGTACCCAAGGCGACAAGAAAAAATGTATTGATTACAAGTGCGAAGCTGCTGGTGATCAGTGCGCAGACAACACAGAGTGTCCTCCTGGCCAAGACTGTGAAGCCAAGGCAGACGGGAAGAAGTACTGCTCCGTGATCGACGTCACTGTGGAAAGCGTCTTGATCGTGACGCCTCCTGGTGTTGTTCGTTCTGGCCAAACCCGCCAGTTTGAAGCGGTTGCTTTGAACAAGTCTGGTGCTCGCCTTTCTGGTGACTTCACCTTCACTTGGAAGTCTGGCTCGACTGATGTTGCTGCCATCGATGCTAAAGGTCTCGCAACAGGTGGTTCCACTGACGGCGAAACCGAGATTACCGCAGAGATCCAAGGCAAGACCTCCGCTGGCGTCAAGCTCCGCAACTTTGCTGCTGTTGAAGCTGGCAAACTCCGCGTGATCTTGATCGACTCGGATAGCAAGTTTGTTGAAGGCGCGAAAGTTATGGTCGGCGCTTCTGAAGCGACCAGCGATGCGCAAGGTGCTGCTGTCATCGACACCGCTACTTTGCCCGCAGACATCCACGTCTTCCACAAAAACTATGCATTCTTCTCTTCTTTCGGCGTGAACAAGAATGACCTCTTGGTTCAACTCGTGAAGAAACCCGACAACTCCAAAGCTGGTGGTATCAAAGGTAAAATCAACTTTGACGTTTACCGCGGTATCATGGGCATTCCCGAAGATGAGTGGGCTTCCTACAACGTTGCAGTTGGTTTCACCAGCTTCTCGATCTCCTCGGATATCCTTGGCTTGAACCTCGATACCTTGCTTGGTGAAAGCTTTGAAACCGATGTCTTCGGTCAAAAACTCTCCCTCCCCAGTGGTGTTGTGCTCGAAGCCCTTGGTGGTGGTAAGCCTGACTTCAAAACCCAAAGTGAGCCCGGCAAAGATCGCCTTGCTTTCGCACTTGGTGCAAAACTCAAAGTAAGCGACGTGACTCCTTTGATCTCCCAAGTCACTGGTGGCGATGGCGTAGATATCGGCAAGATCCTTGTCGCTATCGAACCCCTCTTCGACAAGATGGCGCTTGGCTTCCAAACTGGTATCAGTGTTGATGTCTTTGCAAAAGTTCCTGATGCAGATGACCTCAACAAAAACGGTAAAACCGATGACCTGATCCCCGACTTTGCGAAGTTCACCGCACAAGACCTCACCGTTGACAAGAAACTCGACAAGAAGATCACTGTCAACGCAAGCTCTTACCCCAGCTATGACTTCAACGGTAAACCCGCTGAGTTCTACGCAATCAGCTTGCTTGGTGTGTTGTTGCCTGGCTACGGCTTGGCGCCCCTCGGTATCGCCATTGGTAAAGCTGAAAATGGCAAAGCGTTGACCCTCCGTCACGCTGAAGCTTCTGGTGTGTTGCGCACCGGTCGCTACGTCACCTTGACGATCGCTTTGACCTTGCCCCTCGGCGATCCCAAGCCCCCCTTGTTGATCTCGGGTGATCTTCAGTTCTTCGACAAAGCACCCCAGAGCTTGACCATCAGCGCGTTCCCCAAACTTCCCACCACTGCGAAGTTGGACCCCGCGTCTCGTACGCTCTCTAACGCTGCAACTGAAGGTTCTTCCTTCAACCAAATCGACCTCTCCAACGACAAAGGTCGCTGGATCGTGGTCTATCCCTCTGCAACCGCAGAAGTCGTCCTTCCCGCTGTTCCCAGTGGTTTCGATGATCCTCTCGATGCAAACTCCAGCGCAAGCCTCCGTCCCGTTAAACTCCAAGGCTCCATCACCATGGATGAGATCCTTGAGTTCAACGACAAAAACATGGATCGCTTGACTGAATACCTCTCGGGCTTCGCAAACGTCAGCGTTTACGAAAAACCCTAATCCCTCCCTTCGATTCCTTCCTTTTTTCCTTTTATTCCATTTGCCTACGCATCATTATCACGATTGGCGGGCGGCCACAGAGGGCCGCCCCTAGGCGATCGTATGACCTTTCATTCCATTTGCCTACGCACGATTGTCACGATTGGCGGGCGGCCACAGAGAGCCGCCTGTGGGTGATCGTGGTCTGCGATGATGGCGGGCGGCCACAGAGGACCGCCCGTGAGCGTGTGGCCTGCGATGATGGTGTGTGGGGTGATGGCCGCCCCTAGGCGATCGTATGGCCTGCGATGATATTGGCCTGCGCTGTGGATCATCATGGTGGGCACCGTGGGGCGATGATGGTGGGTGCCCACAGAGAGCCGCCTGTGGGTGTGTGATCTGTGATGATGGTGGGTGCCCACAGAGAGCATCTGTACCAACTAATTATCAACTATATGAAAAGATAGGTTATTTTCGAACGTAAAACTTCGTCACATCAGACGATTTTTTTCGCAAACTCCCTTGGTTCGGGAAGTCACTTTACAAACTCTCGTGATTTTCCAAAGAAACCTATTTGATTTTCTCTTTTATTATCAATGAGGTAGGAGTTAGTTGGTACAGGTGCCACAGAGAGCCGCCCCGTGAGCATATAGCATGTGGTGAGCGTGTGGCCTGCGCTGTGGGTGTCCATGAAGAGGATAGGAAATTTGCTTTTTTGGGGTGTGTGTGGTTTGTGAAGAAGATGAGGTTTGGGCCGCAAATGCGGTTTTTTTGGAGCTTTGCTCTTGGACATTGGAGAAAAAGAAGGATGCGAAGAACTGGAAAGTTCGGTCGTTTGCTCAGTGTAGGGCTTTTTGCATTTTGTGTGGGTGGAGCTTGGGAAGCGCAAGCTGCTACGCCTTGCAAAGAGGCCTCTGCAGGGATGGTTTGTATTCCTGGTGGGAGTTTTACTCGCGGTGACAACGGCGAGAAAGACGCGAAACCTGCTGCGCAGGTGACTGTGGAAACCTTTTATTTGGACAAAGCTGAGGTCACCAACGAAGACTATGATCGTTGTGTCAAAGCAGGCCGATGTTTCCGTCCTTTTCGGGTTCCGATCAAGCCTTCTTTCTTGATCAAGAAGAATCCTGTGACGCACGTGACTTGGTATGATGCGGTGCGTTATTGCCGTTTTGTTGGGAAGCGTCTTCCCACAGAAGCGGAGTGGGAACGTGCAGCGCGCGGCCCCAAAGGAACCAAGTACGCTTGGGGTGACGAAGCGCCATCTTGTAAGCGCGCGCACAGCTCACGTTGTGGTCCTCGTCATCCTATTGGAACGCGTCGCCGTCAAGCCCAAGGCTTCGGTCTTTACCACATGGCTGGCAATGTCGCTGAGTGGGTACAAGACTGGTACACGCCTTGTTATGGCGGATGTTCGGGAGCTTGTGGGGATGCTTGTCAAGGAGATAGCCCCAAAGGTCCGTGTGGTGGGAAAGACAAGTGCCCTGCTTCTGCAAAGAAGATCTTGCGTGGCGGTTCTTTTTTCCGCGGTGCGAAAGAGCTTCCTGCCTATGCTCGGATGCCTATGGACCCGATGCGCGCGAGCGTGATGGCGGGGATTCGTTGTGCATCTTCGACAGAAGCGCCTTCCAAAGATGAAAGAACCTTCTTCCATTTGAAGCCGCGCCCCCAAGTTGCTACACCAACGGCAGCTTTGGAAGGGAAGCAAAAAGAGCTTTTCAATGGTTCGGCTGAAGACGTGTTGGCCAACAAAAAGCTTTGTCCGCGTGCGGGTCGTTCGGGTTCCAACTGCCGCGACCCCAACCACTACGTGACCTCCAACGAGCGTCACCAGTACCTCTGGTATCCTTACATCCAGAATCTTGGTGGTGGTTACGTTGGGATCGGCGCTGATCAGAACTACAACTTCATTGCATGGGCGCGTTCAGAGTACGTGTGGTTGATGGATTATGACGCTGTCATCCCTTGGGTGCACAAGGTTCACCGTGCCTTCTTGCTCAAGGCAGAAACAGGTAAAGACTTTGTGCAGTACTACGCACCCAAACGCGGCAAGTCGAGCTTGGCTCTCTTGAAGGAAACCTACAAAAACGATCCTGATCTCAAGATGCTTTTGCGGGTGTATCGTCGTTACCAAGGAAAGTTCTTCCGTTACTTCAACGACAAGTTTGCGCGCTCCACCATCCGTGCGTACAAAGGTCACTGGTTGATCACGCCCGAACATTACGCACACATCCGCAAGCTCCATCTTTTGGGACGTTTTCGTGCGTTGCCAGGAGACTTGTTGAAAGAGAAGAGTCTGCGTGGCGTGGCGGAAGCCGCAAAAGCGATGGGCATCGTGGTGCGTATGGCTTACTTCTCCAATGCGGAAGAGTATTGGCCCTATGGTCCGCATTATCGCGAAAGTTTCCGCATTATGCCGATGGACAAGTTGAGCTTGATTATCCGTACTTTGTCGCACCCGCGTTGGGGTTCAAAGTCCAAGAGCTACTTCCATTACAACATCCAACACGGCTTGTCGTACAAGCGCTTGCTTGCGGAAAAGGCTAACGGCGGGTATAAGGGCTTTCGACATATGAATATCCGTCACTTTATGGAGCGTTACCGCATTGGTACACGCGACCTCAATCTCACCCTGATCCAACTTCCGCGTGAATAATCCCATCTCTTCGATTGATCGGTGGCCTCGCGCAGCATGGGGGAAGGGGCCAAGGTCGATAATCTTTCGATGAGTGCCATCCTAGAAATCCACGATAAAGTCCTGTCTCTTCGTCAAGCCAAGATCTCGGATCTTCCGACGATCTGTGCGATCGAACGCCTCGCGCATAAACACCCTTGGACCTTAAAAGCCCTTGAACCCGAGTTTTCTCATCCTTGGTCGCGGTTCCGTCTTGCGATCTTGCGTGATCCTTTGGGGGGCGATGAGGAAGCGGTGGGGTATTGTCTTTCGTGGCTTTTGCCTGGTGAACTACACATCTTAAATGTCGCGGTTTTGCCCGATTATCGGCGATTAGGCATCGCACGCAAGATGATGGAAGATGCATTGCGTCTTGCACGTCAAGCTGATGCTGCACAAATCTTCTTGGAGGTGCGGATCTCCAATGAAGCGGCGATTGCCTTGTATCGGTCCTTTGGTTTCGAGCAAGTCGGTCTGCGCAAAAAGTATTACGAGAAACCCGTCGAGGATGCTTTGGTTTTTGTTCTGTCTTTGGATGGTGAGTCTGCCTAAACCTCGAAAAAAGCCTACTCTGTAGGCGAATCGATCTTGGAGATGGAGGGATAGACTTTCGCGATGGTGCCATTAAGCCCTGTGCAACGTTGGGTTTTGCAAGAGCGCCAACTTCAACCCCAAGCGCATCTTGCGGAGGGGGGCGTGGCGGCTGTCTTGTTGGTGTCTTCTCTTCGAGAGCCTGCCTCTCTTTATGCTTTGAAAACCTTGCGTTTTCCTTTTGATGCAGATGACGAGATCGCAGAGATGTTTTGCGATGAGATTCGCTTGTTGCGGCGGATACGCCATCCGCAGATCGTAAAGTTTGTGGAGGGATATGAGGATCTTTCCCGAGCTTACTTGCTGATGGAGTATGTGCGAGGCTGCGATCTGGGCGAATTGTTGCGTTGGTCTCGTGAACGTGCGCAGTTGTGGCCTGCGGAAGCTGTGGTTTGTGTGGCGATCCAACTGTTGCGGGCTTTGGCGTATCTTCATCAGATGAAAGACGCCGAAGGATCGAGGATATCAGTGATCCATCGAGATCTTTCGCCGCCCAACATCTTGTTGAGTACGACAGGTGAGGTCAAACTGACGGACTTTGGTATCGCAGTTTCAGAAGTGATCTTGCGTCAGACTGCGTGGGAGTCCTTGCGTGGGCGCTTTGCGTACTTGTCGCCAGAGGTGGCTTCGGGGATGCGTGTCGAGGCTCGCTCAGACTTATTCTCGTGGGGATTGATTGTTTGGGAACTATTTATGGGCCGCCGTTTGTTGGCGGGGATGAGTCCTGAACGGGTTTTGGAGATCCTGCCCGTGTTGCAGGTGCCGCCTTTGGAGGGAGTGTCATCCCCTTGGCGCGAAAGGTTTGAGTGGATCTTGGGTCGGGTTTTGGAGCCTGTCTTGGAACGTCGTGCAGGCAGTGCGGAAGAAGTCTTGGCGTGGATGGAGCCTTGGTGGGAACAAGTTTGTGAAAGCAAGGCGTGGTTGGGCGATTGTGCGACGAAGGTAGAGATGGAGCGCAAAACGGATGTGGCGTTGGATTGATCGGGATGACACGTTTGAAGCGTGGTGGAAGTTGGTAAAGGACGAGGCGGACTTTGCTGTGGATACAGAAAGCAACAGCGTCCACAGCTATCGAACGAGGCTCTGTTTGATGCAGATCGCGACGCGATCCGAGATCGCCTTGTTGGATCTGTTGGCTTTGGGTCCTTCTTCGATCGAAAAGTTGGGGGTGATGTTGTCTGATCCCTCACGGTTGAAAGTTTTACACAGTGCTTCCAATGACTTGCTAGGTTTGCAAAGGGACTATCAAATCTACCTGCGAGGGTTGTTTGATACAGAGATCGCGGCAGCGTTTTTGTCTTTGCCGATGCGTGGCTTGGGTGGTTTGTTGAAAGAGTTTTTTGGGGTGGAGATGTCCAAGAAGTTCCAGATGCTCGACTGGTCGAGGCGTCCGTTGCCCCAAGATGCCCTTGCTTACGCGGCGATGGACGTTCAGCACCTTTTGGAACTTCGAGATATCTTGTTGGAACGCTTGGAAGATGCGGGCTGGTTGGATGCGGTGTTGGAAGAATCCACAGCGATGGCTGTGAATACGGATTATCAAGAAAAACCATTTGATCCAGCGGGTTATCGAAAGATCAAAGGGGCGCGTGATCTTCCTACGAAGCCACTGCGTGCGTTGTGTGCTTTGTACCAGGTGCGCCATGAGATCTGCGAAAGAGAAGATCGCGCAGCTTTTTTGGTGCTCCCAGACAACGCATTGATGGGGATCGCGCGTCACTTACCAAGAAATATGCAAGAATTATCTGATGTTGAAGGGTTGCACGCACGACAAATACGGCATTATGGCTCATTGATCTTGGAAGCTGTTGAGCGTTCTTGGTCATTGCGGAGATTGCCCCACGAAGAGAAAAAACATCGTCATCCTCGCGGAGAGGGTGGTGTTGGCGTGTCTTCAGAGATGTTTGATGGTCTGCGTTCGTGGCGGGCAGAGTTGGCCGAACGAGAAGGGATCGAGGGAAGTTTACTCTTTTCCAACCAACTCTTAAAGAATTGTTTGAGCCATGCTCCGCGTGACTTAGTATCGCTGGCAAAGGTGCCTGGGATGTCAGGATGGCGAGTACGTCGTTATGGTCGGGAGTTGTTGCCCATGTTGGCTCCCTGAAAAACAAAGGGTGCAGATGTCGTTTGCGGAAAAGGTACTTAGGGTGTTATCTTGTTTGCGGACGGTTTAATGAACGGTTTGATGGACGGTTTGATGAACAGTTCATTTCTTTGCGGTCTATAAGAAGACTTTGGGCGAATGAGTGCACGAGGGGGTGCCTATGAGCCATCGACAAGATGATGTGTTTGGGAAGAGCATCCCTTGGGTAGCCTTGATGTGGCTGTCTTGGTTTGTGATGTGGGTCTTGTACCTACCGTTGTATCGGTATTATGGGACGGTTGCAGGTCTCATGGGGGTGGTGCCTGTTGCCTTGACGGGCGCGGTTGCGGGACGACGTATCGGCATCCTAGCAGCGTTGGTTGCGACAGGAACGCAGTCTACCTCGATGTATCTTGCAGGCTACCCCATTCATGTTGTGCATCCACCAAGTCTGTTTTTTGCGGGGGTCGGTCTTTTTGCTTGGGTGGGGTTTTCGCTGGGGCAGATGCGCTACCTTGGGTGGCGGTTGCAAGATCAACTGCACGAAAGCGAGATGCGTAAAGAGGCTCTTGAAGAGATGGAAGCGCGCCATCGGGCTTTGTTGTATGCGTTACCAGACTGTTTGTTCCATGTGAGCGAGGACTCTCGTGTTCGAGATGCTTTGAGTTGGTGCGAGGTCTTGGGGGATCAAAACCCCGCCGAGCGTCCTTGGCCGAGTGAGATCGACGAAAAGATGCGCGAGAAGATCGACCTTGTGTTGACATCGCGCATGGCACAACAGCTCGAATACCAAGTCCCAACGGGAGAAAATGTGAATCCCGCGCATTACGAAGCGCGGATCGTTGCGGTCCATCCAGAAGAAGCATTGGTGATCCTTCGAGATATCACGCGGCACAAACGCCTTGAGCAAAAGCTCCAAGAAGCCCGAGAGAAGGCTCTTTCGGCAGCCCAAGAACAATCCGACTTTTTGGCTCGCATGAGTCATGAGATCCGCACGCCTTTGCATGGGATGATGACAGCGCTAGAGCTTTTGCAAAGCGAACGGCGTCAACTCGACGACAAGGAATTGTTGAAGATCGTTCGCGAGTCGGGCTTTGTGTTGCAAGAGTTGGTCAACGATATCCTCGACTTCTCGAAACTGGAGGCAGGACGGGTCGAACTAGAGTACTTGCGCTTCCATTTCCCCGAGTTGATCGAGAGTATCTTGGCATTCTTTTGGCCCCAAGCACATGCCAAATCGCTCCGGCTGTTGGGCATGATGGATCCCGAGATCCCTGCTTATGTGGTGGGGGACCCACTGCGTTTGCGTCAGATCCTGATGAACTTGATCGCCAACGCATTGAAGTTTACACCACATGGCGAGGTCTCTCTTCATGTGGAACGCCTCGAGGATCGCTTGCGTTTCAGCATTCGCGACACAGGCATCGGCATCGAAGAAAAAGCGTTGGCGAGTTTGTTTCAAGTGTTCCAACAAGCAAGCAACTCCACTACCCGTAACTTCGGTGGGACGGGCCTTGGTTTGGTGATCGCAAAACAGCTAGCCGAGCTGATGGGCGGAAACGTCGAGGTCTCGAGCACGCCAGGGGTGGGAAGTTGCTTTGCTGTTTGGCTGCCGCTTACGAAAGAAAAGTCGAGTGCTGTCGCGCTTTCCAAAGCGAAAGACGCACCTCGAGGGCTGATCGTTGTGGATGAAACGCCGATCTTGCCCGTGGTCTCGATTCCAGAGGTGTGGCCGTCTGCACCGCGGGTGTTGTGGGTGGATCGCCATGCTACGCGGCGTTCTTGGGCGGTACGTTTGCTTTCTGCGTGGGGCTGTCGTTGTGAAGGGGTCGCAAGCCTTGATGAAGCGGAAGCGCGGCTGTTGTGGTCTGAACATGAGCCTTTGGGTGTATCGCTTTGTTGGATCGAAGCGGACGGGATGGAAAGTTCGGCGTGGTCTTGGTTGAGTGCGCATGTGGAATCTCCCGTAGCTTCGTCGTGTGCTTATGTGGTGGCGCAACAAGATCAAGAGACGATCCCACGTTGGGCTTCTGTCAGGGCTGGATTGTTTGTGTTGTCTCGTTGGGCGCGGCAAGAAGAGATGCGTCGTGTCTTGTCTTTGGCACTTTCTTGGCAGGCAGAACAACGGATGCGTGCCATCCATACACGCCGTCGCTCTAGCACAGAGATTCGTTTGGGGCCTTTTGTGTGGGGCACAGAACAAGATGCGAGAGATCATTGGAGCAGCGAGTCGATACGGCCTGTTTCTGTCGAAGCCAAGCCAGAGCCCTCTCCGCGCCAAGAACCCAAAGAAGATCGCGCGCCCCAAAAGATCGTCGATACATTTATGCATCGAGGACGTGCGAGACGAGACAGTGCTCGAAAGCGCGAAGTGCATTGGATTGTGCGAGAGTTTACCCCTGTTTCTGATTCTTCTCCTGAAGAAGACGCGGGTGTTACGCAAGTTTCGGTATCTTTGAAGGGCGAAGGGCTGCGAGCGGCCTCGCTTGGGCAGCGAACACTTGTGGCTTTGGAGGAGAGAAAGCCTAAAAATGTTGGACCTTCTGCCGTTTTACGAGGTCAGTGTGTTGAGGGCAAAGTAGGGTTGTCCTCAACACAAGAAGAGACCCACGCGTTTGTTGGAAACGAGCGAAAAGAGCGGCGAAAACCGAAAGAGCTTCCGCAAAAGGTCTCGACAGTTGAGAAAAGTCACTCTATAACAAAAACCCAACGCGACTTGCATGGGGACAAGACGCCGGAACATCATCCCAAAGAAGAGGCGAGGGGGCGGGATGAAGCACTGTGGACAGTGAGTCAGAAAGAAGAGATGATGGATAAGATGCCCCACCCATCTCCGCCCCATTGGAATACCACATGGGAAGGTCCTTTCTCGCAAGAAGAGCGATTTGAGGAGATTCGGGACCTTGGAGTTCCTCGTATCTTGGTCGTCGAGGATAATTTATTAAACCAAAGAGTGATGACACTGACGTTGGAGCGACTGGGATACTCCGTCGAGATCGCAACCAACGGACAAGAGGCTTTGCGTTCTCTTCAGCGGCATGGAGACTTGTTCTATGCGGCGATCTTGATGGATTGCCAGATGCCTGAGTTGGATGGCTACCAAACAACACTTTTGATCCGCCAACGATTTCCGAGAAATCTCCCGATCATTGGGATGAGTGCGAGCCATCTAGATGAAGATCGGCAACGCGCATTGACGGTGGGGATGGACGATTATCTCGCAAAGCCTGTTCGCCAAGAGAGTTTGGATCGTGTACTCTCTCGTTGGTGTAGCTTTCACAAGAGTGTGCCGTCCTCTGTGGGTGGTTCGACACGTTCGTGAGTGTGTGGAGTTGCATTTGTGGGCTTCATGACGTCGGATTTTCGGTAGATCTCTTTATGCATGGGCATATTGTTTTGGGAGTGAGACGCCTAGAGAGTGTGGAGGCTGATCGGTGAATCGAGAGTCGCGTGGGCGCTTGCGGCAGTTATGCAAGGACGAAGAGTCTTACGAAGAAGCGATGCTGCTTTTTGCTGAGGAGCAAGCGCGTCGGCAAGTTATGCCAAATTCCCTCGACAGTGAGCAGTTTCAGATCATGGCGGAGATCTCGCCTGCTGCGACGTTTGTGTTGCATGAGCAAGAGCTTTTGTATGTGAATCCTGCCTTGGTTCGGCTGACAGGTTACACGCGCGACGAGTTGATCAGTGGGAAGTTTTGGGATTTGATTGCAGAGGAAGATCGAACCCAACTTCACGATGCTTTGGTGTCTTTGCGTCATCAGTTGGGTGAGCGGCGTTTCGAGATCGCGTTTCATCAACGAAGCCAGCAGGTCGGATGGTTGGACCTGACGCTCGCGCCGATCATCTTCAAAGGGCGACGTTTGATCTTGGGGACAGGGCTCGAGTGCACAGAACGCAAAAGAGCCGAAGAAGCTTTGGAAGAAAACCAAGCTTGGATGCAGATGATCCTCGATAGTGCGCCCATCCACTTCTTTGTGTTCGATACCAGCGGGGTGATCACGCTAGCGTTGGGGCGAAACCTTCAGCGTTTGGGGTGGAATAGTGCGGATCTGATCGGCAAACACGTCGCGTCTTTGGGCTTTGAAGCCATCCATCGCTGTGTCGAACGCGTGATCAATGGTGAAGCGATCTTTACCATCTTGGAGATCAACGGGACTTACTTCGAGACGTATTACACGCCGCTGTTTGATGAAGACGACCAAGTGGTAGGGGGCGTTTCTGTCGCGACCGACGTCAGCGAAACCAAACGCATCGAACAAGAGTTGCGGGACGCCAAAGAAAATGCGGAGGCCTCCAACAACGCAAAGAGCCAGTTCTTGGCGAATATGAGCCACGAGTTGCGAACGCCTCTCAACGCTATCATCGGATACAGCGAGATGATGCAAGAGGACTTCCAGCAAGGTTGTTACGACGAGTTGCTGACGGATCTGGAGAAGATCAACTCGTCGGGCAAACATCTTTTGGCTTTGGTCAACGATGTCTTGGATCTCTCGAAGATCGAGGCTGGACGGATGGAGTTGTTTATGGAGTTTGTGCGTCTTCGAGACATGATCGAAGACGTCATGACCACGATCCGACCCCTCGCAGAAAAGAATCAAAACACCCTCACCTTGGATATCAAAGCAGAACTACAAGAGTTTTTGTGCGATCCCACAAAAGTCCGCCAAGTCCTGCTCAACCTACTTTCCAATGCCTGTAAGTTTACCCAGCAAGGCTCGATCAAGCTTTCTGTGGATGAGCAACAACGCGGTGCCCAACGTTGGGTGATGTTTGTTGTCGAAGACTCGGGGATCGGGATCGAATACGAACACCAAAAGCTGTTGTTTCGGGCTTTTTCGCAAGCAGACTCTTCAACGAGCCGAAAGTACGGCGGCACGGGGCTTGGACTGGCGATCAGCCGTCACTTTTGTCGGATGATGGGGGGAGATATCGAAGTCGATAGTACGCCCGGCAAAGGGACGCGTTTTTCTGTGTTCTTGCCGCAGAACCTCGCTGTCGATCTAGAGTCCAATGCCGACGAACGTGTGGACTCTGCTCCTTCGATGGATAATATGAATTCGCCTCGTGTGGTGATCGGTTTGGCCGGAAAATCCGGGGAAATCATTGTTCATCATCTCAAAGAAAACAGTGAGGAGTCCTCAGAACAAGAAGATTCGTCTTTGCCGAAAGATGCTGTTGTGGTGGAGCCTTCGAAGGTTTTAGAGCCACAACAAAGCTTACGCGTTGCAGAGCCCGAAGTACCCGCCGATGTCGTGCCCGAGCCAGCGACAAAAGAAGCCACGGAAGAAGCCACAGAGTCCGTTCGAGAAGATGGATCTGGCCGACGTTATATCTCTCAGTCGATGATCCCTTTGTTGCTGCGGCGATCTTCGACAACCAACGAGATCCCGACACGTCTCCATGAAGTCTCCGCCAAAACAGGACGACGAGCGCATCCAGCGTTGCGGCCTTCCTCTGACAACAACAGTCGTATGAGTGCGGTGCCTCCACCTTCTTTTCGAGTCACACGACCCACTCCCTACCCGATGGCTTCTTTTTCTGCGACAGAAAATAGCCTCGAAGAAACGGCAACTCCACCACGCTTGCCGCCTGCCAAGAGAAGCACGACTTTTGCGACGCCCACCCTCACGCGTATGGAAGCGTTGGAAGAAAAGGCTGGGGGGCGCTCTTCACAAGTTCATGAGATCTCGACAGAAATTGACCCACAAGACCAAGCGATCGAAGCAAGCCAGCATCATTCATTGGCGGCCAACGATTCTTTGAGTGAATCACGAATCGATTCTTTGAGTGAATCACGGATCAAAACGCTGCATGAAGAAGCCCTGAGCTTTGTTCACCCGAGTTCTTCGGCCACCATCCCGCTTTCCAAGGTCTCGTCGAAGAAGGAATCTTCTGCGAAAAATACCGCTTCTCCGCACTTTGTGTCTTCTGATCTTGTCGAGCGAGAAGTGTTTCCTCCTCCGTCTTCAAGCTCTGGGCAGCTGAACTCTATCGTGGATCAAAATGCTTTGGTGTTGGTCGTAGATGATGATCCCGCGATGTTGGACTTGATGTCTCGGATCTTGTCGAGAGAGGGGTTTCGTGTGGCCTTGGCACGCGATGGTGAAACTGCCCTTCAGATGGCCCGAGAGTTGCGGCCTCAAGCGATTACTTTGGATGTGATCTTGCCCGGTTTGGACGGTTGGAGCGTGCTCAAGCGACTGAAGCAAGATCGTCTGTTGTCTCGTATCCCTGTGTTGATCCTTTCGATGCTCGATAACAAAAGCCAAGGTTTTGCTTGGGGAGCATCAGGGTACATGACCAAGCCTGTGGAACGAACGCAGCTTTTGCAAACGCTGCACACACTTTTACAAAGCTCTGGACAGAGAAAGATCTTGGTGATCGAGAGCGACGAATCTTTGGGACAACTCCTCAACGGTTCTTTGCGTGGTGTGGGTTGGTTTCCTGTTGTCGCGCGCAACGGAAGCGAAGCTGTCAGTGCGCTCAATCGAGGAACACCCGAGGCCATCTTGATCAATGTCTCCGTTTCTTCTTTGGACAGTTTGGCGTTCCTTCGAGCCATGCGGACAAATCCCTTGTGGGGTGGTATCCCGATTGCTTTGATTCTCCCTCCCGATTACCATCCGCCCTTGCGAGATGAACTGCATGGGCTCGTCACAAACTGCTTTGATTCTTCGGAGCCTGAAGAATTATTGCGAAGTGTTCGTGAATGGTTGGGAGGCATCCACCGTCTCCTTTGATCAGGGCTGTCGGTGGGCTTTGGAAGTTTTGTTTTCTCGTCTCTTTTCGAACCCCACACCCACATCGATGAGTTGTTGGAAGTATGCACACACTATTATTGGTTGAAGATAACGAGATGAACCGCGACATGCTGACACGTCGTTTGCAGCGTCGTGGTTTTGATGTTTTGATCGCGCAAGATGGGTTGGAAGGTTTACAGATCGCCCAAAATCGCTTGCCTGACCTGATCTTGATGGATCTTAGTCTGCCGGGCGTGGATGGCTGGGAAGCGACACGTCGCCTCAAAGCAGATCCCAACACGCGGCATATCCCAGTGGTGGCACTTACTGCACACGCGATGGCGGGCGATCGAGAGAAAGCGATCGACGCTGGCTGTGATGATTATGATACCAAACCCATTGAACTTTCACGTCTTTTGGAAAAAATTCGCCGTTTTCTCCCCGAAGTCGGTTAATCTCGTGGCTTGTTGTTTCGACGTGTTGTGTGAGGGCTGACGAACCAAGGAAGGTCAACAGGATGGCTACAACACAAGGAGAGCGAATCTTGGTGGTGGATGACAATGAGATCAACCGCGATCTTTTGCGTCGTCGTCTCTCCAAAGTTGGATTTCTGATCGACGAAGCGGATGGCTACACCACTGCAATGGAAAGGATGGCGCTCCACACGCCTGATTTGATCTTGTTGGATATCATGATGCCCGAGATCAATGGCGTAGAGATGTTGAAGCGCTTGCGTAAGACTTATTCGCAAGGTGAGTTACCGATTATCATGGTGACCGCCAAAGATGAAAGTGAAGGTTTGGGGGAGACACTTCAGGAAGGTGCCAACGATTACATCACCAAGCCTGTGAACTTCCCTGTCGCGCTCGCGAGAATCAAAGCTCAACTGATGCGAAAGCGCGCAGAGTCCGCCTTAAAAGAAGGGGAAGCGCGACTCCGCGATCTTTTTGAACATGCCAGCGATATGATCCATGTCAGCGATGAACAGGGGCATATCGTGTATGCGAATAACGCTTTTTGCGAAGTCTTGGGCTTGGCGTCCGAAGACCTAGAGGGAGCGAGCTTAGAAGAGTGGTTGCACCCCGCAGAAGTGGAGGGATACCGCGAAGTCATGGCTTCTTTGTTGACCCACGAACAAAGCGCGCGTTTTGAGACACGCTTTGTTCGACGAGATGGGGGGATTCTCGAAGTCGAAGGAAACATGAGTTGCCGTCTCTTCGATGGAAACAAGACGCTGCGAGGGATCTTCCGCGATATCACAGAACGCAAGCGCGTAGAGATGTTAAAAAATGAGTTTGTGTCCATCGTTTCACACGAGTTGAGGACGCCATTAACCTCGATTATGGGCTCTTTGGGGTTGATGGTCGGCGGCGTGGTGGGCCAACTCCCCGAACAAGCGATGTCGATGTTGGATATCGCTTACAAAAATAGCCAGCGTCTGTTGCGTTTGATCAATGATATCCTGGATATCGAAAAGATCGAGTCTGGGAAGATGGACTTCTATCTCAAGCGTCATCCTTTGCGAGAACTCGTTGAACAAGCGATCGAAGCCAACCGCGCTTATGGCGAAACCTTTGGGGCACGAATCCTCTTGGAAGTCCCCAACGATTTTGCTCCTGAAGTTCTTGTGGACAATGACCGTTTGATACAGGTGTTGACCAATCTGCTTTCCAACGCACTAAAGTTTTCCCCGAAAGCAGGCGTCGTGCGTGTTTCGATGAAGCCCTTGCAAGAACGTGTTTTGATCGAAGTGATCGATCAAGGACCTGGTATCCCATTGGCTTTTCAGTCACGCGTTTTTGAGAAGTTCGCCCAAGCTGAGTCCGCAAACACCCGTCAGAAAGGTGGTACAGGACTTGGGTTGAGCATCGCTCGTGCGATTGTAGAGCGCTTGCATGGGGAGATCGGATTTCGTTCAGAGCCAGGCGTTGGAACGACCTTTTTCTTTTCTTTGCCTAACCAGAATCTGCGGAGCAAGTAATGGCTTCCTCTCTCGAACGAATCCTCTATGTGGAAGATGAACCCGATATCCAAGCCATCGCAAAGTTGGCGCTCGAAGCCATCGGGCAGTTTACCGTTCACCTTTGCAACAATGGCTCTATCGCTCTCGCTGAAGCTGAGTCATTTGCGCCCGATCTGATCTTGCTTGATGTGATGATGCCAGGGATGGATGGTCCCTCAACACTGCAAGCCCTTCGCGGTATCCCTTCGATAGCCCAAACGCCTGTGATCTTTATGACCGCCAAAGCCCAAGCACATGAGATCGAACAGTACAAAGCACTTGGTGCGTTGGATGTCATCACCAAACCTTTTGATCCGATGAAACTTTCCCAGCAGATCCGCACGATCTGGAGCAGCCAACCTTCCTAATGGGTCTTTCTTTGTGATGGGTCGGGAACTTTTCGGATGCCTTGGCGTCCGATAGCAGATGGGGGACCAAACAAGACCACAGACATAAAGATACCGCTTTGAAACAAAACAAATGCCCGCAACCTTTGAGGCTTTGTTGTTTTGGAGCCAACAGCTTCGTTGGAGTCCGTGATGTATCTATGGCCTTGGGAAAAGATACCCGATCACATCTTGCACAACTTCGCTTGTGACTGTGCAGAACGCGCACTTTCACGAAGCAAACGACTCGCGATGATCCCCGATCCTCGTAGCGTCGAAGCCCTCCGTTATAAGCGACTTTTTATCGAAGGTCGCTGCTCTGAACAAGCCCTTCGTTACGCATTTTACGCCGCACAAGATGCCGCTCGCTCCTCTTACAAGGGCGTCCGTGATGCTGGATATGCCGCGATGAACGCTGCGTTGATTGATCCTCGTGAGTCTTCTTACGCGGTCAGTCGCGACGCGATCTGCGATGCTTCTCGACATGGACTTCGCCAAGAAGAGATCGTGTGGCAAGTCGAGCACATGAATCGTTTGCTTACAGAGTACATGCACAAACGTGAGTCGCTGCTCTTGTTGCTTCGAAAGCGCAAAGTCCAACAACACGATGGAACTCTTCAGCGTTATCAGTCCCATCTCGAAGAGGCCCTTTTCTAGAGGGATTTGGTGGCTGCTGCACTTTTATGCTGCCTTGTCTTTCCCTTCCTTCGGGCAAAGAGAAGAGGGCGATGAGAGTTGTTGTTGCAACTGTTCTTGGCGTTGCACGTCTCGACGTAGCCATCGGATGGCTGTGTCGTCATCTTTGCCCATCGAACTCCCTTTCCAATGATATTCTCCTTGAAAACGCGTGATGAGGCCCGTTGCACGGGCTTGTGCGAACCACTCTGCACAATGATCGATTCCTTCACCATAGCGGATCATGACTTGCGCTTCCCGAAAAGGCGGTGATAGCTTGTTTTTGACGCTGTGGACTTGGATATGTTGTCCTACGATGCGTTCGCCTTGGTATAGGTGCCTTACATGCCGAAGTTCTAGGCGAATCGATGTGTAAAACTTGAGTGCGTGACCTCCAGGTGTCGTTTCTTGAAGCAGATGGGGGGCTTGTTGTCGATAGCGGAGTTGGTTGACGAAGAGTACGCTTGTTGGGGTTTGGTGGAGAAAGCTGCTTAATCGTCGAAGCATCCGACTGATCAGTTGTGCTTGGTAGAACTTACTTGTGGCTTGTAAGCCTTCTTCTAGTTCGCGTTGGGGTGTGAGGGCTGCAATCGAATCGAGGACGATCACGCCGATCTCTCCGCTTTTTACGAGTGTTTCTAAGCTAGAAAGCGCTTGTTCCGCGTTTGTTGGCTTGAGCACCAAAAGTTCGTTGAGTTTGACGCCCAGTGCACCCGCATAGCAAAAGTCGAGGCTGTGTTCTGCGTCGATGTAAACCCCGAGTCCTCCGCGTTCTTGGCAACGTTGGATCGCGTGAAGGGCCAAGGTCGATTTTCCCGTGCCTGGAGCGCCAAAGATCTCGACCATTCGACCTTTGGGATAGCCTCCCACGCCAAGGATCTGATCCATGCTCCAAGAACCGCTGGGCCAAGCCTCGGGTAGAAGGGCGGTTTGTGTCATTGGCCGTTCGAAAAGTCCTCGCCCAAACTGTTGTTCGAGCCCGCCAAGCAAACGCTTTAGATGATTCCATCGATCCATTTTCATGGGTCGCCTCCTTCTAAGGTCTTTGATTATCCGTTCTTTTGGAGAGAGTGTGCAGGTTAGGCAGACAGTCTGCGATCCAATGTTCGATATTGGATCGCTTCTGCGATGTGTTGGCTTTGGATATCCGTTTGGGCGTCCAAGTCCGCGATGGTTCGGGCGACTTTGAGGATGCGATCAAAGGCACGTGCGCTCATCCCAAATTGTTGTGTCGCGCGCTCCAAAAGCCTCATCGCATCGTTGTTTAGGCGACAATGGTTCCGCAGTTCTTTGGATTGCATCTGACTGTTGACTTGGAGAGGGCTGTTCGCAAATCGCGCACTTTGGAGGGTTCTGGCTTGGATGACACGCTCTCGAACCGCACTCGAACTTTCGCCAAGTCGCTCCTCTCGAAGATCTTGGAAGGGGACCGCTGGCACTTCGACATGGAGATCTATGCGATCCATCAAAGGACCCGATATTCGGCCTTGATATCGATTGACATCTACTTGCCCACAACGACAGTTTCCCCCTGCATGTCCACAAGGGCACGGATTCATCGCTGCGACCAACAAAAAGTCACACGGATAACGCAAGGTGGAAGCGACACGAGCGATCGTGACCGCACGTTCTTCGATCGGTTGGCGCAAGACATCGAGCACATTGCGTCGAAACTCTGGTAATTCGTCGAGAAAAAGCACCCCACGATGCGCCAAAGAGATCTCTCCAGGCCGCGGGACCGTCCCACCTCCCACTAAGCCCGCTTCAGAGATCGTATGGTGGGGAGAACGAAAGGGCCTTTGAGCCATCAAGCCTTGCTCTTGCAGCAAGCCACACACGCTGTAGATCTTCGTTGTCTCTAACGACTCTTCAAACGAAAGAGGCGGAAGCAGCGTGCTCAGCCGCCTCGCCAACATCGTCTTCCCGCAGCCTGGAGGCCCTATCATCAAGAGATTGTGAAGTCCCGCTGCCGCGATCTCCAAAGCGCGTTTCACGTGTTCTTGGCCTTTGACGTCTTGGAGATCAACGTGCCATCGCTGGCTCTCGTGCCCCTGTAGTGGCGCCGCTTCCCAAGACTCCAACTCGATCTCACCCATCAAAAAATCAACGAGTTCTCCCAAAGAGGAACAACCAAAGACTTCCAAACCTTCGACGGCTGCGGCTTCTGGGGCATTCTCTCTGGGAACCACGATGGCACGCAGTCCCTCTTGGCGCGCCATCACCGCGATCGGTAATGCCCCACGGACGGGACGAAGATCGCCATTGAGCGCCAACTCCCCCACAAAAAGGATATCTTGAAAGACGTGGGCTGGGATGATACCAAAGGCCGCCAAAAGCCCCAAGGCAATGGGAAGATCGAAGGCTGCACCTTCTTTGCGAATGTCCGCAGGCGCTAGGTTGACCGTGATGCGTCTTGTGTGCAATGGATACGGAAACCCCGCATTCTTGAGCGCTGAACGCACCCGCACACGACTCTCTCGCACCGCTCCATCCGCAAGTCCCACAAGATCAAAGGTCGGATGCCCATTCGAGACATCCACTTCCACTTCCAAGCGATAGGCGTCAATGCCCATCACTGCGCCCGATAGGATACATACATTCATACAAAAGCCCTCTCTTTCTGGGGTTGCTGTCGTCTGCCTTGTGGCAGGGGATAGAGAGAGGCTTTCGCAAGATTTGTGCTTTGAAGAACCCGATACTCGGGCTGTATAGAGAGATGATAGGCATCCTTGAAAAGATGCCATGGTCTGTTTTCTCATCAGCCGCGTTGTCTGCTTTTTGAGAAGGGGTGGAGATTCACAACGCAGATGGGAAAACAGAGGGGTATGTGGGATGGATGTGGGCGGGCGCGGAGGCCCGCCCGCGATAATGGATGGATGACCGCCCGCGATGATGGATGGATAACCGCCCGCGATGGGGGATAGGCAGGATGAATGTGGGCGGGCACGGAGGCCCGCCTGCGATGATGGATGGATGACCGCCTGCGATGATGGATGGATGACCGCCTGCAATGATGGATAGGCAGGATGAACAACAGGGGTGGGCCTCTGTGCCCACCCGAACAGGATGGATGTCGGCAGGCTGTCCACCCGAACAGGATGGATGTGGGCCTCTGTGCCCACCCAATCAGGATGGATTATTCGTCTTTTTGGCCGGGTTTCACGATGCCGCGGAGGGAGGAGAGTGCGAGGTTGAGTTTCATCTCGTCTTGGGTGGAGAAGAGGTTCTTTTGGAGGGCTTGGGTAGCATCTAGAAGCTCTTCATCTTTGGAGTTTTCGAGGATTTCGGTAATGAGATCACGTGCGCGGGGTTTGAGGTTCAGTTTCCCGAAGGCGAGTGCGAGGTTGTAATGCCAGCGGTAGTCGCCGGGTGCAGCGAGTTTGATGGCTTGTTCGAAGCAGGTGACGGACTCTTTGTTTTTGAAAGTGTCATCGACCTGTAGCAAGACGATACCGAGGTTTGCGTGTGCGCGTGCTTCTTGGGGAGCGAGCGATACGGCCTTTCTGTAGGCAGCTTCAGCTTGATCGTAGAGTTTGACGGCTTCGTAAAGGTTACCGAGTTGGTAATGTCCTTGCCAGTCATCGGGGTTGATCTCGATGGCTTTTTTGTTGGCTTCTTCGCACTTTTCGAGGTCTTGGGTCAGGATGTAAAAGTTGCCGAGGTTGAGCCAAGCTTGGTAATAGCCGGGGAGTTTTTCGACGACGCGTTCGAGGTATTGGACAGCGTTTGCGAACTTTCCGCTGGCGGCGCTGATGGCAGCGGCTTTTTGCAGGAGAGCGGGGTGTTCTTCGACTTGGTTCATACCAAGGTTTAGGGCTTGGATCGCATTTTCGGGATCATTGGCTTTGACGAGGACGTCGGCCAATGTTGCATAGATATCGAGACGTTTGGGGGCGATCTGCATAGCTTGGTTGAAGGCCATGATCGCGTCACCAAACTGTCCGATGTGGGTCATGGCCATGCCAAGGACATATTGGGCATCATAATTTTTGGGTTCGAGTTCAGTGGCGCGGACGAGGAAGGGGATGGCTTGTCCGTCTTGGCTTACAGCCGCGAGGACGCGTCCATAGTTGAACTGACAAAGGAACTCATCTTTGCCCTCTTGTGCGCCTTCTTTGAGAGGTTGTAGGGCTTGTTGCAGTTGTCCACGTGTTTCGTAGATGAGTCCTTGGAGGGTCTTTCCAAGCGGGTTTTCGGGGTCCATACGATGAACACCACTGAGGAAAGATTCGGCATCATCAGGGCGATCCAAAAACAACGAAGCGCGAGCGAGGGCCAACAAAGCATCGACATCTGTGGGATTTTCGTCGATGACTTTGAGGAAGATCTCGGTCGCTTCGGGGATCTTGCCTTGGTATAAAAGGTCAGCACCGCGTTTGGAGAGTCCTTGGAGATCGACGCCCTTGGCTTGGGCGGCTTGCAGAAAAAGCGCGCGTGCTTCGGGGGCGTTGCGTTCTTTGAGTTTGTCTTGCGCTTGTTGCTTGAGTGCCTCGTAGCTCGACACGTTTCACCTCCCGTGTGGGTTGTTCAATGAATAGGAATAAGCAGATGCGTATCTTGTCGCACAACTAGTGAGATTGGCAAGAAGAACTGCGAAGAAGCGGTGACTTTGGGTGGAACAAATCCAAACAAAGAACGGATAGATAAGGGGTGGAAAAGAAGATGGGGTAGATTGGGTGGGGGTGTCACTGTGGACATCTTGGAGAGGGAGATCGGTGTTGGATCACCAACCGCTGAAGACGTTTTTGATTGCGTTACCAGCGTCAGAGATCGCGTTGCCGACAGCGTTACCAGCGTCAGAGATTGCGTTACCGACCGCGCGAGCACCGTTGGAGACAGCGTTACCGACAGCTTCTACACCATCGCCGATTGCGTTACCGACGGCTTGTGCACCATCACGAACAGCGCCGATTGCGTTTTCACCGATGGCAACGGCATCGCCGATATCAAGGCGACCGTTGTTGTTTGCGTCGAGGCCATCGACAACAGCTTCACCAGCTTGGCGAGCGAGGCCCACAGCTGCGTCACCGATCGCGCCGACGTCCACGGTGATTGCGACATCAGCACCAGCGCCGATTCCCAATGCAGCGCCAAGACCACCGCTGATGGTGAGTTTACCATCGTCGAAGCCGATGGAGCCGTGAGCGCGAGCTTCAGCACCAGCGCTTGCGTAAGCGGAACCAGTCACAGAGAAGGGACCTGCGTGGATGGTTGCGTCAGCTTCTGCTTTCACAACAGCGGATGCGCCGACTTCGCCTTCGATGATTGCGGTGGGGGGGTTACCAGTGATTTGAACGCGGCCCGTTGCAGAAGCTTCAGCTTGTGCAGCAACGCGAGCGTTTGCGTCCACACCAGCGGTCATGTCGACGCCGCCGATGGTGACGGGGGGCGTGGTGTAGCTGCCGTGAACATCAGCAGAAACTTCAGCACCAATACGCGCGCCACCTTGGACGTTCAAGCCGTTAAGGTCGAGGCTCGCGGAGCCTTCTGCTTGAGCGTACACTTCAGCGCGAGCGCCTGCGGAGCCAGCGAGGGTTCCGTAGTCGCCAGTGATTTGGCCTTGGGTTTCTGCGTAGAGTCCAGCGCGTGCTTCTGCGTTGCCTTGTGCGTGGAGGCCGTCAGCACCGATGCTAGCAGAACCTTCTGCGGTAGCTTGTGCGCGAGCGCCCACAAAAGTTTGACCGTTGTCGATCAAAGCAGCTTGGGTTTGGCCACCGATGGAACCTTCAGCCGTGGAACGGAGACCGAGGTTGTTTGCAGCGAAGTTTCCGATGTTTTGTGCGCGGTTCATCATGTCAGCGCGGTTTTGGCGGCTTTCAGCGCGAGCAGCTTCTTGCTCGGGGGTGCCACGTTGATCAGCGCGGAAGTCATGGGTCACGGTGGTGTTGGTGGAAGCTTCAGCGCGGTTTTGGTAATCAAAGCCGCGGTTCATTGCGCCGCTGGTGTTGGTGGTTTGGTTGGTGTAGTGACTTTCAGCTTGGCGGTTGATGGTGGTTGCGCCGTAGTTACGGGTCAAGTTTGCGCTGAAGTCTTGTTGGGTGATCTGCCCGTTGCGACCGAACTGTGTGTCGAGTTGAGCAGAACCTTGGAGGTTACGTCCGTTGAGGGTCGCTGTGCTAGAGCTCGAAGAGGGGCGACCATTTACGAATTGTGTGTTGCTTTGTGTGGTGATTTGGGGGCGGTTGAAAGAGGGGCGGCTGAAAGAAGGGCGGTTCCCACTTTCAAAGGTGTTTCCGCT
This sequence comes from Myxococcales bacterium, assembly GCA_020632975.1. GTDB lineage: Bacteria > Myxococcota_C > UBA6777 > UBA6777 > UBA6777 > JAKLKB01. Next base: position 85,029 of record JACKEL010000009.1, on the reverse strand, counting down.
GGTGCGTGCAGGCGTGGACGTCGAGGTGCTGCGGCTTGTTTGGGTAGAACGGGAAGCATTTTGTGCCTGTTGGGTTCTTTGTGCTGCATTGTTGTTATCTGAACGGCGGACACTCATGACGTCTCCTTTTGTCGCAAACTGCGTCGTTATTCGTTAACGCGCACCGCAAGCTTGCTTACTTTTTCACTTGGGGTGGCTGTTGTTCTCTGAAAGTATCGACGCATGTTACAAAGAGTTTCTTAAAAAATCGAGGGGATGAAACTTTTTTGTTTTATTTACAGGTGGAAAGGCAAGCAGTGGATGTGGAGAGAGCTACAAAGGGAACTTGGGGCCTTGGGCAAAGCAGAAGATGTTTCGGCGTTGCAGCGTTTCTTCAAGACGGGTCCTGGGAAGTACGGGGAAGGTGATCGTTTTCGTGGGATCAAGATGCCTGCGATCCGTCAGCTCGTGCGTCGCTACAAAGAGCTTTCAGAGGAAGAGATCGAAGATCTTTTGCGATCGCACTACCACGAGGATCGCATGTTGGGGGTTTTGTTGTGGGTACACCGTTTTGAGCGGGGGGATGAGGAGACGCGTGCTTTTCTTTATGAGAGGTATCTCGCTTTTACAGAGCGGATCAATGGCTGGGATCTGGTGGATCTCAGTGCACCTCATATCGTGGGGGTGTTTCTTTTGGATCGCGATCACGCACCGCTTTTTGAACTTGCGCGCTCCTCGTCGTTGTGGGAACGCAGGATCGCGATGTTGGCGAGCTTTACGATGATTCGCGCGTTGCGTTTTGAGACGCCGCTTGTTCTCGCAAAGATGCTTTTGCACGACGAACATGATCTGATGCACAAAGCGGTAGGATGGATGTTACGAGAGATCGGGAAGCGTGATTTGGGGGTGATGGAAGGATTTTTAAAGAAACATTACAAAAAGATGCCGCGGACGATGCTGCGTTATGCTATCGAAAAGCTCGAAGAATCGAGGCGGCAAGCTTATCTAAAAGGGACCGTCTAAAAGGTCTAAAAGGTTCCATCTAAAAGGAACAACGGACACATCGGCGACTCTATCGGGGATCTGAGGCACGAGCTTAGCTACAAGCGCCTTTGCCAACGGGGATAGTGGCGATGGTCCCGCAAGTATCGGCGCTTAGGCCGCTTGTCGCGATCTTGATATCGACCACCACAGGGACTTCTAGGTTGGGGGTGCGTGCGTTGAGGCCTTTGACTTTGAGGGTCCCAGCCACGGTGGTTTCGGACTCGACTTTGCCGTCTGCTGTCAGTGTAAAGTTGACCGTCATGGCTCCATTCAAGGTCAGTCCTTTGGAGATCCAGTCTTGGAAAGTCACAACAAGGGAAAGCGTGAACTTGTTCTCTTTATAAGATCCTGTACCTGTAACGCTGGCTGTTCCGCCGTTTGGGTTGGTTACGCTTCCTTGGATCGTGAAACTTTCTAGTGTTCCTGAAACCCAAGAGCCCGCAGGGATCGTTTGTTGTTGCTCTAGCGCTTCTTTAAAAGCTTTTACTTGCTCATTTGCGGCTTGTTGCGCGTCCGTTGTGGAAGAGGTTAAGGCCGCTTCCACTTGGACCGCTTCGCTTTTGCTTAGTTCGTCGCCTCCCCTTACGCCGCAGCCGTACAGAGCGCTCCACATGCCTAACAATGCTGCCGTCAAGATCCAAGTTTTACGGGTTTTTTGTTGCGTTTTCATAAGCGGTACTCCTCTTGGGTTTTTAGGGTGACAGGCTCCTTTGTTAGAAACCCCAGAGATGTGCAGAAGTTGCAGAGGTGCGCTTTCTCTTTGCAGGTTTTTTCTAGGGCGCTGAAAAAAAAGGAAAATCCCAAGAAGAGAGATTCTTTACGTGTGTAAGGTAGGTTTCTTGCGTGGGAGGCGGGTGTTTGGGGGACGCGTGAGTCTGGAGGATGGAGATAAAGTCTCTTTGAAAATGGAAGAAAAAATCTTACTTGAAGGAGGGGAGGGAAGATGGATTATTGCATGAACAGCACGGTGTTATCCGCGCCTAGGCGAAGCCCCACAAAGAAGGCCCAGCCGAGTCCTGCGGCTTCTTTAAACAGGATTTTTTCTTGGGGGTTGATGATCTGATGCACATCGACTTGTCGGACGCGTACACCAAAGTCGAGGAAGATCGGGCCCCAGATCTCGCTGTTGCGTGTCTTCCAAAAAGAGGCGCGTCCTTCTTTTCGACCAAACAAGCTAAAGATATCGAGTTGTCCTTTGAGTTGTCCTTCCCAAAAACGCCCTGACCACAGGGCTGTACTGATGCAACCACAGTCATTCTTTTTCTTTTCGGGTTGGAGGAGACTTTGTTCTTGTTGGTAGGTGGCGCGTGCTGTTACTCGTAGAACCCGAGAGAAGGAGAGTTGTGCTTCTGTATAAGCGCGGAAACTTTGGAAATCCCACTGCAAAAGCTGCGCACCCACAGCGAGGCTAAAGCCCACAGGAGCGCGTGAATAGCCTGGGAATTGCACGGCGACTTTGAGCGAAGGCAACATGATCTGCAAAGACTCGGGCATCAGGGAGGTTTTGGGCAGACCTTGTGCTGTGAGCGCTTCGTTGAGGTCATTCAGTGACCAGTGTACGCCGCGATAGGAAAGGAAGCCTGCTTCGATACCAAAGAAACGATTGTGTCCGTAAAAAGAGAGGTGACCCCACTCCCACTTTTCTAACCAGTCATAAGGGCGGGTCCAATGGGTTTTCCATCCATCATTGTCGAGGCGCAACAACTTAAAGTTGAAACCAAAGTAGTTTTTGCTTGGGGTACGTCCTGAAAAGCCGAACTGAAGGATGTTTACGTCCATCGTTAGGTGTTGGTTTTGTGGATCGTACCATGTGCCCGCGCTCCCCAGATCCGAACGAAAAGTATGACGAGGGCGGAGGATACTAGGATAGTGGCGTCGATGGTGGTGGTAATGGCGTCGACGGTAGTGATGGCGACGGTAGTGGTGTCGGTTGTTTCGCATGCGTAGGTAGTGCTGGATCATGTTGTAGTGGTACTGCATGCGTTGTCGATGATAATTGAGCTGTCGGATATGTTGTTGGTAGATGTGGTAGGGCGGGGTGCGCTGAGGTTCGTCGTGGTACAAGAGCCGCTGTGTTTGCAAGAAAAGACTGCGGCGGTACAACATACGATTGCGATGGTAGATAAGCTGCGATGCATAAGGCCCGTATGTCGGGACATTTGGGACATAGGGTGGCGCTGCGTAAGGGATGACGCTGCGGGCCACGAGGCGGAGCTTTCGTCGCTGTAGGTATCTTTTGTAATCATAGCGACTGGAAGCCTGTGGTGCGAAACCTCCCGTGGGATGGGGAGTGTACGCGGCTTTCTTGGCAGGGATGTAGGGCAGCCCTGCGTGGGCTTGGTACCCTGCGAGAAGAAAAAGAATCGCCAAGATCCCGCCCAACACGATCTTATGGAGGAGGGAAGTGGATCGTTGTGGAGTTGCGTTTGCGGTTTGGAAGAGCTTTTGCGCTTGGAGCGCACACAACAGCGATCTTTTTGGAGAAGAAGGGAGCGAAGGTCGGGCCAGAGGGGTGGCCGCTTTTTCGAGACGACGAAGGGAAAGGCGAGACATACAGGCCTCCTGCGTTTGGAGTACGGGCTTTGTTTTGGGGACAAACGCAGAGAGAGGATCGGACTTACACTTGGTGATGAGATTTTTTATGGAGCTTCTTGATGGTGGTTGAAAGAAATACTTTTTGAGAGGGATTACTTTTGTGAATTGGGCGTTTAGCAAGAATTGCCTAGGAATGCAGAACCGTTGACAGGGTTGATGCGTATGTGCTATCCGATGGCACGCTACGCACTGTGGGGTATGTGGTTGACCGACGCGAGGTTGGTGAGCGTCCCCAGAGGGCAGATCAGAAAGAAAGATATGTGGATGGATAACACCGTGGCGGCCAGATCTTTGTTTGTGCGGCTTGTTTTGATGATGGCTTTGGGATTGATGTTGTGTTGGGAGACCGGTTGTAGCACCAATCCTTGCGTTGTTTATTTCCAAGAACTCAAGCGCAAATGCCAGATCAATTTTGGTGGCGGCACCTCTCCCGAAGGTTCAAAGCTCGACGAATATATCACCAAACCCTTCTCAGACTGCCAAGTCGAGATCTGTGTGCGGGCCTCGATCAGCGAGATCGATTGTAGTGACCCCGAAACACACGTCCCTGGCGGACGAGATGGACGCTTTGAAACCTGCCAAGAGACCCTATCCAACTAACAACCCACAGGGTTGTCTCTTGCCGTGACACAAACCCGCCTCCTACCTAACGAAAATAAAACAACACCTATCCTTCTCAGATCAATCATAGGATAAAGACCATGTGTCCTGTCGTCGATACAAAGTCCGAAAAAGCCAAGAAGTCCACTCTCCAAGATGGCGAAAAAGCGCCACGTGAAGAGTCTTCTGCCCCCGTAGTCACAGAGCCAACCTCTTTTTCTGAAGATCCCTCTGACCCGCATACACCCGCTTTTTTCCGCATGGAAAAGTCCGCTTTTTCTTTTGATGAAGAAGCGCTCGAAGCCTTGGAGTGGCGAAAGATTACACGTTATCTCTCGTCGCTGTGTCGGACTTCCTGGGGACATCTTCAAGCCGAACACCTGCCTTTTTACGCTACCCGCGCCGCCATCCAACGAGAATACAAACAGATCGAAGAAGGGCTCTTTTTGCTGCAAGAGTATGCAGAAGAGATCCCCGTGGGAAATATCCCTGAGATGAGCGCTGCGTTGTTGCGATTGGAAAAGGGCGGACACCTCGAAGGTGCGGACCTTTTGGAGATCGCGAGAGCCCTCCAAGTCACAAGCGAAGTCCGCAACTTTTTGGAGAGTTATAAGGACGAAGCCCCCGCACTGTGGGAGCGTGGTGAGTTGCTATCGCCACTGACCAAGCTCCGCAGAGAGATCGAGCGGGCGATCGATGAGCACGGACAACTTCGCGAGGATGCTTCCTGGGAGTTGGGGGCGTTACGCTCTGAAGTTCGTGCCTGCCACGAGCGACTTCGACGAAAGCTCCAAGACTACCTCTCCTCCGCGCAAAGCAAATATCTCACTGATACCTACTACACCCTCCGCGAAGATCGATACGTTCTCCCCGTCAAAGTTTCCGAAAGAGGCCGATTTCCTGGGATCGTGTATGGTTCTTCTGGGAGTGGAGCGACGATTTATATCGAGCCACAGCCCCTCGTCGAGTTGAATAACGCCCTACGCATGGCCGAAAACGACGTTGCACAAGAAGAGTTGCGCATCTTGATGCAACTCAGTGCGCAAGTGGGGACCGAGCTTCAGACCTTCCTTTCCAACCTTGAAATCCTCCGTGACATCGACCTTGTACAAGCCAAGATCCGCTTTGCAGAGCGTTTGGATGGGACTGTTCCCGAACTCGCTCCCGCCGAAGAAGGTGGCGTCTTTGTGCTTAAACAAGCGCGCCATCCCTTGTTGGTCTTGAAAGGTGTGGATGTTGTTGCCAACGACATCATGCTCGGAGAGCGCGCTCGTTGCTTGATTATCAGCGGTCCCAACACGGGTGGTAAGACCGTCAACCTCAAGACGATGGGGCTTTGTTCGTTGATGGCGCGGGCGGCTTTGCCGATCCCTGCACGCGAAGGTAGCCAAGTCCCGTTGTTTCGGGAGATCTTTACGGACATTGGTGACCAACAAAGCATCGAGCAGGATCTTTCGACCTTCTCCGCGCAGATCGTGAAGATTCGACAGATCTTGGAACGCGCAAATCGTTCTACACTCGTCTTGATCGACGAGATCATCGTGGGAACCGATCCCCAACAGGGGGCGGTGTTGGCTGCGGCGATCTTGCAATCGCTCCGTGCCACCGACGCTTTTGTCGCTGTCACCACTCACTACGAATACCTTAAAGCGCTTCCTTACGAAGATGCGGGCTTTGAAAATGCGAGTGTGGGTTTCGACCTACAAACGCTTTCTCCAACCTATCGCTTGTACCTTGGGACACCTGGGACGTCGAGCGCGTTGGATATCGCCCGTCGTTTGGGCTTGAGCGAGGCTGTGTGCAAGCGTGCTGAGTCGATGTTGTCCGCTTCGACGGATCGATTTGAGACGTTGGTTGCGCGCCTCGAACAGCAATACGCAGAGCTTTATGAGGAGCGTGATCGTGCAGAGCGCGCCCGCAAAAAGTTGGAACGCGAGTTGTTGGAGGTCCAACAAAAGCAAGAAAAACTCGACCGAACACGCGAGCGTGTCTTGGCGGGTGAAGAAGATGCGATGCGCAAGGAGCTTCGCGAAGCACGCGATAGTCTCCGTGAGATGATCCATCACTTGCAAAAGAAACAAGGAAGCTGGGAAGAGATCCAAAAGTCCGAGCGCTTGATCAAAGAAGCCGAAGAACGCGCCCGCAAAGCGATTCAGAAGTCACGACCCAAAGCGCCCGAACCTATGCCGATTCATCATCTCAAGCCAGGCGCCAAAGTGTATGTGCCTTCGATGAAAGCACAAGCGGAAGTCCTCGAAGCCCCTAATGCACAAGGCGAAGTGGCCCTTCAGATCGGCACTTTGCGTATGCGGGTTTCCGCGAGTACGCTGCGGCCTCCCCAGTCTGCGGCCAAGGTCCAGGTTGGACAGGCCAAGAGCCCTACACCTGCTCGAAGAGCCCGTCGCAGCGCGACGATCTACGAGGCACCCATGGAAGGCGAAGATTCCAGCCGCTTTGTTGCGGTCCAAACCTCTTCAAACACCTGTGATATGCGTGGGATGCGCGTGGAAGAGGCTTTGGAGATGGCAGAAAGCTTCCTTGACAAAGCCTACAAAGAAGAGATGGGCGCGGCCTACCTCATCCATGGCCATGGCACGGGTGCTTTGCGCGAAGCGATCCGCAGCTTTTGTCGGACCTCTTCGTATGTCATCTCCTTTCGACCTGGAGATGGGGAAGAGGGCGGCAACGGGGTGACGGTGGTTCAGCTTTCACCTTAAAGAGCCTTCGGGTTGTATTCAGCTTTTGCCCGAGAGATCCCTTGGCTGTAGAGAGCACGTCTTGACCGATCTTGTTACGCGTTGTATGGTCGCTTGTGAAACAACAGACCGTATCTAGTGAACTTTTCGCTGCTCTCGCAGAGATCCACGAAAGGAGGCGGTTTCTCAGCTTTGCGTGTGGGGCGAGGGGTCCAAAGAATAAGTACTTTGGCAAGTAAGATGTATTGAGAAACCGGCAAGGATGTCTCGTTGGCAGTCAAGTATGCTGTCTCTTTTTGGTCTTGTGGGAATGTTTTTGTGGGTGGGGTATGGCACGGGTTGTGGCACCACTTGCCGCACTGCGCTTGACTGTCAAAAAGGTCAAGTGTGTTTGGATGGTCAGTGTAAAGCGGACAGCAAGCCCGATGGCAGCGAGTCTAGCAACCCTGACTTGCCAGCCGTCGAACAAAGACCCGATGGTGAAACCACACAACCTGATGGAACGCCCGACGGCGTCAAACCCGAAACAGGTCCTGATCTTCCTGCGGCGGACAAACCCACCAAAGGCGATCTGTTTATCAACGAAATCCTTTTCGACCCACCCGTGGACGAAAAAGCAGGCGATGCCAACAAAGATGGCAAGCGCGACTCTTCGCAAGACGACTTCATCGAGATCGTCAACAATACAGACAAAACCCTCGATATCACGGGCGTTGTGATCCAAGTGAGCAACACAACGGTCTTCACTGCACCTGCTGCGCGTCTTCCCGCGCGCACGGCTCTTGTCGTGTTTGGTGGTGGTATGGCCAACGACAACGAAGTTGGAACGGGCAAAGGACACTCGAAGTTTGGTGGCGCTTTGGTGTACACCGCATCGCTGGGTCTTGTCACAACAAGCCGAACCATCGTGGTTTCCAACGCCGCAGGTGAAGAACTCGATACCTTTGCTTATGGTCAAGGTGGTTGTCCTGATGGTTCCACGCTTGATCAATCGGTCACTCGCTCGCCCGAAGATCCCACAGGAACATGCGGAAAACACAGCGAGCTTTCTTCTACGGGTGCTTTGTTCTCTCCTGGTACCCGCGCAGATGGTTCTTTGTTTAAAGATCCTCCCGCAGAAAAACCCTCTGAGATGACAGATGGTGGTGAACCTACCACCGAACAACCACCGTTGCCCAAGCCCGTTGCTGGCGATCTTGTGATCAACGAAGTGTTGTACGACCCAGCTTCTGATGCTTCTGGGGATGCCAACAAAGACGGTACCTCCAGTTCATCGCAAGATGAATTCGTCGAGATCGTCAACTCTACCTCGCAAAAACTCGATCTTTCGGGCGTGGTCCTCACCGTGGGCGGAGCTGATAAGTTCACTTTCCCCGCAGGAACTGCGCTTGATGGCCGAGGTGCGATCGTTGTGTTTGGTGGCGGAATGACGGGCGATACAGAGGTTGGCACGGGTATGCCGCACTCCAACTTTGGTGGTGCGTTGGTGTACACAGCGTCGCTTGTTTTGACCAACAGCGGAACCGTGATCACGCTGAAAGATGCGGGTGGTACGGAGCTTGCGAAATTCGAGTATGGTGGAACAGCTTGCAATCCTGGTAGTGATGTCAACCAATCCGTCACGCTTTTCCCTGAGTTGACCACAGGTTCTTGCTCCAAGCACAGTGATGTCTCTGGAGGAACGCTGTTTTCTCCTGGTACCCGCGTAGATGGTCGTCCTTTCTCTGCACCTGATCCAGAGCCCATGCCCGAAGCGAGCCCTGAGATGACCCCCGATGGTGGCGCAGAAACCACGCCCGAAGTCTCCCCCGAGCCTATGCCCGAACCTACGCCTGAACCCACAGGGGCGACACCTGGTGTGGGTGACTTGATCATCAACGAAGTCCTTGCTGATCCACCCGCAGGAGCGGACGTAAACAAAGATGGTACAGCAAACACGATCCAAGATGAGTTTGTGGAGATTGTCAACGTAAGCTCCAATACCTTGGATCTTTCGGGTTTGAAAGTGAATGTTGGTGGCGCCACCAAACACACTTTCCCCAGTGGTCTGTCTTTGCCCGCAGGCAAGGCGATCGTTGTGTTTGCAGGTGGTATGACCGCAGATACCCAAGTCAATACGGGTATGCCGCACACAGGCTTTGGTAATGCGCTGGTTTACACCTCGAATATCAGCCTCGTGCTCACCAACGGCGGAACCACGGTGTCTTTGCAAACTGCCGCTGGGGTCGATGTCGATACGTTTACTTACGGAAACACCGCGCCTTGTAAGGGTGATGGCGATCAGTCTGTGAACCGTTCTCCTGACAAGACCGCAGGCACGTGTGAGCAACACAGCACCATCAGTGGTGCGGTGGGAGCTTATTCGCCAGGTACAACCACTTCTGGCGCTTCTTTCTAAGTCCTTCCAAGTATCTACAAAGCCTCATCTGGGCCGCACTGCGGCTTGGATGGGGCTTTTTCTTTTGCGATGGTTCCCGTCTCCTTCCTTTTCTCGCAGGATGCAACCAGCATGTTTGTGTTTATCCAACAACGTGGCCCTGATGGAAGGCCGATGACGCGGCTCTTGGCGGAGAGCGGGCCTCTTGCGGGTCGTGTGTTCCGCATCGAGGAAGCGATCACTTCTGTCGGGCGGGATGCAAAGAATCAAATCGTCCTTCCCTTCGAGGATATCGCGCCTCATCATCTTGAACTACGCAGCCAAGAACAAGGCATCTCTTTGCGTGCCCTTGAAGGTGAAGTGCAGGTGAACAGCAAAACCGTTCGAGAGGCCATGCTCCAACATGGCGATCGCATCGGTTTTGTGGCTTTGCAGAAAGCTTCTGGGGCTTCCTCGTCCCAAGAGGGAGAGGGTGGAAGTACCAGCGATAGCGGTGGGGCGATCTTTTTGGCAAGCCAAGAAGTCCGCCCGATCACAGATGATGTGCGGACTTTGATTGGCAGCACACGTTGGGGCGCGATCTCGCCGATGGCAGGGGCTGTTACGCCATTGTCTCGTTCAGGGATCCACGCAACTCCGCGAGCTGTGGTCGCAGATCGGCGATCCCCGCAAGAACGCATGTTGGAGATCCTGCTCGCAGTCAGCAAAGCACTCTCGCGGCCTGAAGATATCGAGCAAAAGGTGCAACGCGTTCTTGAGTTGCTGTTTGACACCATGGAGATCGATCGGGCTGCGCTCTTGATCTTGGGGGCACAGACCACCACAAGCGAGGCTGCGCGTCTTTATGGGGAGTCTTCGACCCGCAAAGAAGCCTTCCATTGGTCGGCTTTTCGCGATCGCAGTGGCGCGACGGACTCTGTTTCTCTCAGTTCCACGATCATCGCTCGCGTCCTTCGTGAAGAAAAAGCGGTGTTGACCCAAGACGCACAGCGAGAAGAGTGGCTTGATGGCGCACGAAGCGTTTTGGGCCAAGAGATCCGAACGTGTATCTGTACGCCTCTCAAGACCGCAAATGGTGTCTTGGGGGTGTTGTATGCAGATAGTAATCGCCCCGCAACATCGAGCTTTACGAAGCAAGATCTCGACTTTTTTACGGCCTTTGCGAACCAAGCGGCGACAGCGATCGAGAATGCACGCTTGCTTCAGATCGCACTTGAAAAAGAACGCTTTGAACAAGATATCCGCTTGGCACAGCAGATCCAGCGATCTCTCTTTCCCAAGGAGATCCCGCATCTTTTGAATTATCAATTGGTGGGGGAGAGCATGGCGATGGAGCAGGTCGGGGGCGATTACTTCGACTATTTGATGCTTGATGAACATCACCTTGCACTTGTGGTGGCCGATGTCTCAGGACATGGCGTTTCATCGGGTCTGATCATGACGATGACACGGAGTGTTTTGCGCGCATCTCTGCAAGAAGAACGATCTCCCGCACAGATCCTTTTGCGTGTGAATCAGCTTGTCTCTGAAGACATGTTGCCACGGATGTTTGTGACGATGCTTTTGTTGATCGTGGATTTGCGTGATGGGCACTTTGTGTACGCAAGCGCTGGGCATGATCCGCTGTTGCACTACCAAGCGAGCAGCCATCGTGTCCAACGTCTCAAAGCGCCTGGAAGCCCGTTGGGGATGAGCAAGTGGGCTCGCCTCAAGCCGCGTTATCGAGATGCTGAAGGGACGTTGCTTCCGCATGATTCGTTGCTTTTGTACACGGACGGCATCACAGAAACCGCCAACGCAGAAGGCCATCAGTTCGAGATGGAGCGCTTGGAGGCTCTTTTGCAGGCTTATCACAACCAGCCCGCAGAAGCCTTGCTTGGTCAGATCTTTTTGTCTTCAGCGCGTTTTCGCGGTCCTCTTCCCCCACAAGATGACTGCACGATCATCTTGTTAAAACGCTTGAGAGATCCGAAGTTTTCGCCTCCTGTGGCCTGATCTTTTTGCGATCTTGGGCGCAAGGATAGACGAGGTGTAACCTCATCGCGCGGGTATGGGATGGAAAAGGGCCTTGGATAAAAAGAGAAGGTAGGGGGAGTCTTTGGGCGCGTGACGCGCCTTGGGACTAGCGACGTGCGTAGGGGAGGAGACCGATCATGCGAGCGCGTTTGATCGCTGCGCAGATGGTGCGCTGATCTTTGGCAGAAACGCGGGTCAAACGACGGGGCATGATCTTGCCTTGATCAGTGATGAATTGGGACAACAGATCGATGTCTTTGTAGTCGATGGGGCCGCGGATACGACGAACGCGTTTGCGGAAACCACCGCGACGAACACCGAGCATACGAGGGGAGAAGCCACCACGGCCTCCACCACGCTCATCTTCCATTTCTTCGTTTTCTTCTTCGTGCATCTTTTCGTTTGTCATAGCTTCTCCTGAACATCATCTCTGTGATGGTGGACATGCAAAGTGTAACAATGGTTTGTTTCCATTGAGAAAAATTAAATTGAGCTGGGAAAGCATAGACGTTTCCCCAAACGCAAGGCTCGCAAATGTACCAGCCTCCTTTTCATTCGTCAAGGCAAAGATCGCGTATCGCCAAGTTCCCCCAAGATTTGCTAGGATGATGAGGCAACAGAGAAATGTCAGCGGTAGTGGAAGAACGACTCAAGAGAAGCGCGTGCGCGTAGAGGAAGGTGTCGAGATGTCGAAGCGGCAACGTGGAAAAAGGTTTATGCGAGTTCGTTGGTTGTTGTTTTTGGTTTGCGGTTTGGCGCTGAGTGCTTGTGTGAGCTTGCGCCTTGAACTGCATAATGCGAGCGTGGAAAAACCAAGCAATATCGCACTCTATTTTTCTGTGGAGACCACCAACCAAGAACCCGTCGCAAAACTCGATGAAAAGTCTTTTTTGATCTACGAAGATGATCAGTTGATCTCGCCTTTTGAGAGCAAACAAACCATTCTCAATCCCCAAGTGGCCGTTGTGCACTATGTCTTGTTGTTGTTGGACTTGTCTGCCAGCATCACGGAGTCTGGCGCTGCGGAAAAGCTGGGCGGTGCGGCTTCTGCGTTTATCGAAAGGATGTCCAAGGATCACAAGATCGGCGTCTTCGGTTTTGACGGTAGCAAGGAGCTGATCCGTGGTGTGAGCTTTACATCCAGTCGGGGCTCGGCGTTGAGCGGTGTGCGCTCGTTGAGTCGCCGCAAACCTCGCGATCCCTCGACGAACCTCAATGGGGCGATCGTGAATGCAGTGGATGTGCTGAACAAGCAGTTGAGCCGCGCAAAACAGCCCTTGCGCTTTGGTACGCTTGTGGTGTTCTCGGATGGTACGGACCGTGCGCACCGCGTCACAGAAGAAGAGATGTTGCGCGTTTTGGGGGATACCAACTTGAACATCTTTGCGATCGGGATGGGGACTGAGATCTCTGAGGCGCATCTCTCGCGGATCGGCCGTACGGGGTACATCAAAGCCAATGATCTCGCGTCGATCAAGGATGCCTTTGAGCAAGTTGCCCAATACATCGAGGCTTCAGCTGGGAAGTTCTATCTGTTGTCTTATTGTTCGCCTTCACGGGCGGGTGAACACCGTTTGCGGGTGGTTGCAAAAAAGAAAGACTTGCAAGGGTCGATCGAGTATACCTTTAATGCTGAAGGCTTTGGCCCAAACTGCAACCCAAAACGTATGCCTCGTTTCAATATGGGACAGATCAAGATGCCCCCTGTGGGGCGTTTGTTGTTGAGAAAACGTTCGAAAAAAGACTGAGGGTTGGGGCGTGGGGACTTGTGAACCGAAGGAATGGATAGAAGTTTTGTGCGGCGTAAGCTGCGGTAGCAAGGGGTAAAAAGATGGTTGAGCAAAAAAAGCGTGGTGACCAAGAACAAGATGCGTTGAGCGAGTCGTCGCATCGCCAAGAGGCTGAAAAGTCCGAATCCTCGATCTTGCGGGATCTGAGTCGCCGTGACTTTTTGCGTATGGGGGCAGCTTCTGCGGTGGGACTTTCCTTGGGAGTGGCATGTACGCCACCTGTCGATCCTGAGGAAGAGCGCATCCGCCAAGCACAAGCCAAGTGCGGCACAGACGCTTCGCAAGACAAAGCCCAAGATGTGGCTTTCGATCCAACCACGATCAAAGAAGACAATGCGCGCTACATGTTTGGCGTTCAAGCGGGAAGCGTTACGATGCAAAGCGCCTTGCTGTGGACGTTTTCGGGTGATGAACAGCCCCGAACCTTGCGGGTTTGGCGAGCCTCCGAAAAAAGTGGCTCCGTGATGTTGGTGACAGAAAAAGAAGTCTCCTCCAAGGAAGGCTATTTTCACCAAATGATCGAGGGGTTGACGCCCAACCAAGAATATTTCTATGCGTTCTTTTCAGGAAAAGACGGTTCTTTTACGGATCGTACGCGCATCGGTCGTTTTCGCACAGCTTTTCCCGAAGGGTGCTTGCAGCCCCTTACTGTCGCAGCGACGGCTTGTACCAACGCTGGAAAGTACCAAAGTTTCCCTGCGCTCGACATCATGGCCAAGCGCAAGGTCGATCTCTTCTGCCATCTAGGGGATATGTCCTACAACGATGGGGCCAACACCAAAGAAGAGTTTCGGGCAAAGTGGAAGCGCACGATCGAAAAGCCCGGTTATCCAGAGATCTTTTCGAGTGCTGGGATGTACTCTGTTTGGGATGATCACGAATATACCGATAACAACGAGCTTTACAAAGGTAAGCCGCAAGTCTTTTTCGATACTGCACGGGCTGCTTACTTTGAGCATGTGGCCCAAACCCCTGGGGAGAATGGGCGTTTGTGGCGGAGCTATCGTTGGGGGGATGTGGCAGAGTTCTTTTTGCTCGACTGTCGAACAGAGCGCGATATCTCGACCTACGGTACGGATAACGCGGTCTATATGAGCGATGCGCAGTTTACATGGCTCAAGGAAGGCATCAAAAACAGCAAATGCCACTTCAAGGTCTTGTTGAACTCCGTGCCGATCACGGACTTTCCTGAGCTTTGGGACGTCTTGGCCGCCGATCGTTGGGAAGGCTATAAGACCCAACGCAAGGCGCTTTTCGACTTTATCTTGGCCAATGAGATCCGCAATGTATGGTTTTTGAGTGGTGACTTCCACGTTGGTGCTGTCGCAAGACTCGATGCCACGGGGCCGATGAGTGGAACCTGGGAGATCTTGGCTGGACCTGGCGGCAATTACAGTGTGTTGTGGGGGGTCTACCAAGCGCAGCCCGAAAACCGCGATCTTTTGGCGCCTGACAAACAATTCGACTTTTTCCACGGCGAAAATACCGCGACCTTCGTGACCTTTGATCCGATCAAAGATGAAGTGCGGGTGGAGTTTGTTCAGGCCAGTAACGAAAAAGTCTTGCTGGACAAGACGTTTAAGCAGACTTTCCCAAAGAGTTAATGGAGTGAGTGCAGCATTTGGAGGGATGAAGGGGTGACTTGTTGGGGAGGGGATTGCCTTTGGCGCGGAATTATCGGGAGGTTCGAACCAAGATATCCATCTCGATAACGATCGTGCTGCTTGGGGGGAGCGGGAAGTTCAGGGCATTGATCACATCGCGCATACAAATGGCTGCACGAAAACTATCAGAGGGCCAACGAACCACGCGGTTGGACGTGACTTTTCCATCTTGTTTGATTTGAAAAGCCAACGAAAAGCTTGCACTTTGGGGTTTGTTGAGTTTACCGAGTTCACTCACGTAACATTGGCGGAAAGCGGACTCTTTGCTGCGGAGCAAGCTGCCCGCGCGGCTTTGGTATGAGCTTGGTGCATTGATGTTGAGGCGTGAGATCGAGAAAGTCCCGAGTTTTAAGCCTTTGGGTCCGGTTGGAATCTTGGATGTGTTCAGAGCATTCGGTCGGTTGTTGCGCGAAGGAGGCGCAGGGGAACCAATGGGGCCTCGGTTGGGTTGGTGCATGTCGCGGTTGATTTGGCGGAGAGAAGAACGGGTGGTATTTCCAACTGAGCTACTTTGGCGTTGAAGCTCGCTGATCTTCTTTTGCAGATCGCGTTGCCCACGAGCCATGCGTCCTTTGGTGGCGGGGAGGATGTTGGGTTGGCGCGAGATCGCAGAGGCTGCTTGGCGCAGTTGTCGTTGCTGTGTTTGACAGAGATTTGTCAGTTTTTGATATTGGACAGAAAGCTGGCGATGTTGCATCTCCAAACGCTTGTAGCGACTGCGCATACGAGGGGTGCGATTCGCGAGACCTGAGAAGCGTTGTGCATCGACTTTGTAGCGGTTGGTCATGCGTTGAAAGTTGAGACAAGAGCCATTCAGACGATTGGCCTCTTTGCGGTAAAGGCCGACTTCGCGTGGGATTCTGCGAAGTGTAGGTTTGGCTTTGATACTGAGACGTGGTTGTGGGCGACCGAACTGGGCTTGAGCTTGCGGACTCCATACAAAGCCTGTGAGAGCTATTGCGAAGAGCATCTTGCGCATGAGCTTACGCTCCTTTCATCTTTTTTAGGCGCGGAGACCCCCTTCTTTAGAGGGGGGAGGAAGCGCCGTCCTTTCTTTGGATGAGGGTGGTGCTTCGTGCGGTCAGCCGTGTGGTGGCCTTCTTCACGTTGGCAGAAGCCGTCAGGGTTTCGCCCTCGATGCTTTCCAGTGCGAAAAAACCTGTGCTGCGCTTGCCTTTCACAAACCCTGTGCCTTTTTCTGTTCTGACCAAGTCGTGTTTGCGTAACCCAAACAGTTTTCCTGTCGGTATGCGTTTTTCGGAGCGTGCCCCTTTGGTTTGTTGGTAGTCTCCAGCTGCCACGTGCCGCTTCAAGTACAACACATCGTTCAACCTCACCGTTTCCCCGTCCTCGCTGCAAATCGCCACCGCATCGTTGGCATGGCTTTTCGGCAAGCCCAGACATTGTTCTCGCTTCCACTTCGTTTCGTAGCCATACGTCTCTTCAAACTCCCAGCGTTTCTTCAACTGCGCTTTCACCATACCCACTTCCGTCGCCTGTTTCGTTTTGCTTTTTCTCGCTTTGAGCACAAACATCCCGGCGTGCAAGTCTTCGTGACACCTCCGACATAACGTGACCAGATTGTCGGGCGTCTCTGTCCCACCCTGCGAGCGAAACACCTTGTGATGGACTTGCAACACCTTGTCGTGTTCGACTTTTAACAGTTTGAGTGTAAAGGGCGTTCTTCGGAGCACCTTGGCTTTGCCAGTACGGAGCAAACGGCGAGCCTTGGCAGGAGAACAAGGCATCAGGGGAGAACCGTGTTGGTTTTGAACAAAAACGAACAAGACGTTTTTCCTTTTCAGGTGGTGCGTATCTGTACTGTTGAGGCCAGCACAGAATCCGACATCCTCTCGACGGGATAGACAGCCTTCGCATTGTGGTTGACTTCCGCTGACCCAAGCAGATGTTTACAGAGCCACGACAGAGCCTCGGACTGAGGCGGCATCCGAGGGTGTCTCCATGCTGTCTATCGTTGACGAACCACTTTGACTTTCGTCACTTCCTCTGTTCGTCGTCTGGTCAACGTGGGCTTACCCAAGCAAGCCCGCCCCTTTAGGGGTGGGTCGTTGACTGTGGGAAGAAGGATAGGCCGCGGGCAAGATGGAGATCGAGTTGGTGGCCGTCAATGTGGTTTTGAGACGAAAGGGATCGCGAAACATTCAGTTGAGGAATGTCTGTTGGCAAGGAAAAAAAGTTTACGAGGGTCGAAGGGGGCGTCGATTTGTTTGACGAAACGGGAGGATAGAGGGGGAGGGATACCGTGGGGAGATTCGCAGTTGATCAATCGTCGTCTTCGTCACCACCACCTTGCTGACGGCGAGCCCACTCCAAACAACGGAAGTATTTGCGCTTGTATCGCTTCGATTTGCGGAAGTGACGAGGGTGTTCGCTTTCTGCAAAGCGTGCTTTGTATCGCTTCCACCGACGATAGTAACGATAGCAGCGGGGGTGCATGCCTGCTCCTGGTTGAACGGGAGGAGGAGCGGGAGCACGTCGATAGCAGCGTGTTTGGCATTGGTTGTTGCAATAGGTCTTAGGTACATTGAAACAGATTTGTTGTTGTTGTGGGATCTTTGCACAGCGACGATAACGCTGGGGAACTCGTGCACAGCGTTGATATTGCTTGGGAATCTGTGCGCAGCGTTTGTACTGTTGGGGGATCTGCGCGCAACGACGGTGCTGTTGGGGCACACGAGAACAGCGACGTTGCCAAGTCACATAGTCACGGCAACGGGTACGCATGTGTTGATAGCGACGGCAATAGGTCGTGCGCCAGCCCACACGAACGCAACGTTGACGGATGGATGGGTAGCTTCCACAATAGGTGCGTAACTGTCGGTAGTTGCGACACTGGGTTTGCCAAGTGGTGTAGTTGCGACACTGGGTCCGCCAAGTGGTGTAGTTACGACATTGGGTTTGCCAAGTGGTGTAGTTGCGACATTGGGTTTGCCAGTTCACATAGTCACGACACTGGGTGCGCCAAACAGTCTTGGTTTGGCATCGGCGGGTGTAGTGGGTTTGGCAAGCACGACGACATCGCATCATGCAGTTGTTTGGATCGCGTGGGTCAGGACGATAGTCCCAAGACCAAGCCGAAAAGGACAACAGAAAGGCCGCCAAGGCCAAGGGCAGACAGATCACACGGCGCACGGGTTCCTCCTTTGCGCGTTTGGCGCTGTAGGGAGATGTTTCAGACATGCGTTGCAGGCTTGTGAAACGGACGATATTATGGACGCTCATGTCGCAAGGATATTCCATCTAAGATCTTAAAAGCAAGCGAGATTTAATAGAGCAGATGGCTGTGTGTCCTGTGCTGGGGGCGATGGGGCGGATATTCGGGATATATGGGTCGTGGATATCCGGGATATATGGGCACCACGGAGGTCGCCCCGGAATGATGGGATATTCGGGATATATGGGCGACCACGGAGGGTCGCCCCTGGAATGATGGGATATCGATATATCTGGGGCGGGCCTCCGTGCCCGCCCGATGGACCGTGGATATCGATATATCTGGGGCGGGCCTCCGTGCCCGCCCGATGGACCGTGGATATCGTTATATCTGGGCCTCCGTGCCCGCCCGATGGACCGTGCCCGCCCGAACCTATCCTGAATCCCCGAATGATCAGGACCAGGCTTGTTGGAGGAGTTCGCGGAGTTCTTGGTCGTCTCCTGCGGCCTGATCGATCAAGCGTGAAAACTCGCGTGCTTGGGGATATCCTTTTTCGTAATAGAAGAGTGCTTGAAGCAAGCAGTCGAGTTTATCGGCTTGTTTGACGATTCGTGCTTCGGGTGTGTCTTTGTCTTGAAGTGTAAGCCAAAGTGTATGTGTATGTTGCAAAAAATCTGATAAGGCTTTATCGAGTCCTGTGGATTGTTCGGTGATCGGGGGGGCTTCGTCCCAAAAGCGATCTTCAGCATCTCGGATGGCTTTGTCGCGTGTGGACTTGTCTTCACCAAAGAGGAGTTTTCTTTGTCGTGGGACGAGATCACCTGTCCCTGCTTCGGGTAGATCGTGCAAAAGTGCCAAGAGGAGGGCCTTTTGGAGATCGGGGAGAGGGGAGGCGCCGCGTTGTTCAGCGCGATAGATCAGCCACCAAGTCCAAAAGATGACACCATAACTGTGCGACGCGACGGACTCAGGGGAAGGGACACCGCGGTGCAGCCAGCCCGTTCGCGGAAGTTGTTTGAGCAGGGCGAGTTGTTCAGAAAGCCATAGGGTTAAAGAAGGGGCTTGTGTCATGGTATCTTCCTCTCGCGACGGGGGTTTGCGGGGTTTCTTTCGACGCTTGTAAAGCAGGTGGGGGATTTTTTTCTTTTGGTCTGTTTGCGTGTTAGTTTGGCGGGGATATTTGGTCTTTGGAGAGATGGGAGAAAAGTTTGATGCGTTGGTATAAACATCTAGTGAAAGCGGGTTGTGTGGTGGGTTTGTGGGCAGGCTTGACAGGTTGCCGCACAAAGGTTTCTTCTGAGCAAACACTTCCCAAGTTGTCTCAAGCCGAGCTTTTGCGCAAGCCTGTGTTGGAACTCTTTCCGCAACATCAGCACTTTCGTGAGCGCGTTTTGCGTGTGGACTTGGGTGTTGCGCAGCGTGTGCAGGTGGTTTGGGGGCAAGGCAAGTCGCAACGTATCTATTCGCTGGTTCGCCAAGAAAAAGCTTGGTGGGCGTTGCGTTTGTTGGGTGAAAACGAGATGGAAGCGAAGCCTGTGGCGGGCAAAGAGATCGAGTCTTTGTTGGGAGCTTTTTATGGGCTTCGTCCTGCGCGTTGCAGTGGGATGCAAGCGAGTCCAACGCCGACCTCCTCTAAAAAGAAGTCGAAGAAGTCCAAGAAGAAATCAAAGCGCGAGAAAGAAATCGAAGCCTTGAAAAAGGCAGAAATGGACCGATGCATGGGCTTTTCTGGATTTGATCCAGAGCGCGCCAAGATGCAGATCTCTTTCTTTGGTCCCAACGATCGGTTTTTGTTGCGTGCGATGAAGACACCAAGAGAGCAAGGATTTGCGGCGCTTCATGAAGGTGAGTGGATCGTTTATCGAGGCGGCCGCCTTTACGAACAACCGCGGGGACGTTCTGTTGATCGCCGTGTGGAGCGGATCTCTGGGCTTTTGCATTCAATGTCTCGCCAAGGTGGGTGGTTGTCGATCCCTGCGGAGTTGGGTTTGTCTGATCTGCCGATGGCCCTGCGTTTGGGCAAAGAGGTGGAAGAACAAAAGAAGCGTTTGCGCCCTTGTTTCCGTAAGTTGCAATTCCCCGCATCTGTCGGACCGTTGTCTTTGCCTTTGCGCTTGTATCCCACAGGGAAGGTGCGCGCACGTCGTCATAGCAGCGCGCACATCAAGGCCAATGCCAAGTTGTATTGGTGCATTCATTGGCGGATGACGCGTTGGAAGATCAATCCTTTTTCGTTGCCTTACGCGGATCTCAAGATGCACATCCCCGTGCGAGGCTTCTAAGAAGCTACGCTGTCGGGCCTCTCTTGTTGTTGCAAGGGGGGCTTTTTTTGTGGATTTGTGTGTTGATGGGGCGTGAGAAACAAAAGGCCCACCTAGCAAGGTGAGCCTTTTTTGTTTGCGGGCTATGTATGGCGTGTAGAGCTGGCGGGCTCTTAGAGGTGTTTGTCGATCAACTGTTGGTAGGTGCCTTTGGGGGCAGCGCCAACAACGCGATCCACTTCTTTTCCGCCTTTGAAGACGAGCAAGGTGGGGATACCACGGATACCGAATTGTCCAGCGATACCGGGGTTGCTATCGACATCAAGTTTGGCGATCTTCACGCGGCCATCGTAATCTTTTGCAAGATCTTTGAGGATGGGGGCGATCGCTTTACAGGGGCCGCACCATTCTGCCCAAAAGTCGAGTACGACGGGGACATTGGACTCGACAACTTCTTTGGTAAAGCTATCATCTGTGACATGGACGACGAGGTCAGCCATCTGTATGCTCCTTTATGCGGCTATCTTTGGCAGCTAAACATGCGAGAAAACAGCGGCAAGCTGCCGAGTGCTCGCATCTTCTTAAGACTCGGGCAAGTATAATGACGATCTCAGAGAGCGCAAGTCCATTGGGGGATTTGGAGGGGGGGGTAGTTGTTTCAGGCTTATCTTCTGCGGCGGATTCGTTGTAGGACAGCGCGAACGGTTTGATTGAGCCCTTGGGCATCAAGCGCGGCTTCGAGGCTGCGATTGAGCTTGGCGCACTCAAATGCGGCCTCTCGTCCTGCGTCGCTAAGGTCATGCCAAGCAGGATGAGACCCAACGCCATCGATGCGATCTGGTCGAAAAGCGGGGCTGCTTCTTCGAGCAGTCTCTCTTCATTCTGGGTACGGAACTTTTTGAGGATCGGCGCGAAAGCAGGGCTTTGGGGGGTTAGACCAAAAAGGAATCTGGTGTGGTCGGGGCATCAAGATCACTGAGGTGCCATCGCGTGATCCCTCGCAATTGGATGTCTTTGCAAGGAGCGAGTCGAGGGAGAAGAGCGAGAGGGTCCTGTGGAGACGGTGCGGGCTTGTCTTGCGTGTGATCGAGTTGAGTGGTCGCGTCATCGAGTTCGTAGATCGGGTACACGAAAGAGGCGAGGGTATGTTGTCGAGGCGCGGGACAACGGATCTCTGTGGAGATCTCGTCTTGAAGGAAGTCCCAAAGCTCGATCTCTTGGAGGTTTTTGGTGGAGAGGTAGGGGTCTTTTCTTGCGCGTTGAATGGAGAGGGAGAGCAAGGAAGAGGCGAGAGGATGAGGAGATGCCCATGGTATGGGTGATTGGGGTGTGTCTGAGCGCGGTGTGGTTCTCTGTGGCGCGGTGGCCTGTGGTGTCGATGATCGTGAGGAAGCCACTTGAGGGAGCTTGTGGGGGGCGAGCGCGTTGGGCTTCTGTTGGGAAAAGAAGAGAAACGAGCAAGTCACCAAAGCAGCAAAGAGAAAAGCCAACCAGACGCTGCTTTGCCAAAGGCTTGCGAGCCCATACAACGCTCCGAAGCTGAAAGTGGCGCCTCCTAAAAGCGTAAAGGGGACGTAGGGCCAACATCGCTGCATCGCGCTTTTGTGCGTTTGCATGGTGAACTCTCCTTTCAGGATTGGTCTGGGATCTTTGGGGTGTGCTCATGGCTAAGCAAACTTGGTGCCTTATGCAAAAGTCGGATGATCGAACAGATGAATCCGAAGACGTACGGTCATCTTGTGGTGGGAGGGGATGGTCGATTCGTTTGAAAAAGCAGATGGTTTGAGGACGGATTAGATAAAATGCAGAAAACAAAGGTGATTGTCTAAAGAAGACAGCGAAAGGTTCTTGGGTGGGACTGGGCGAGGGACTTGCGGGCTTCTGTTTTTTGAGGACAGTTGGAGAAACTTTAGAGACCAAGCAGGTGTTTGGCTGGGTTTGTGCGTGTGTTGTGCTTCTCTTTGTGTGGTTTGTGCAAGTTGTAAGGTGCCACCAAACGCGCAGGACTTTGGAGGAGAGATGCGTTTTCTATGTTGTTTTGGGTTGGTGTGGCTTTGGTCAGGGGTGGTGTGGGCTGTTCCAGGGCCTGACTCTGTGGTGGTTGTCGCAAACAAAAATGACATGGACAGCTTGGCGCTTGCGCAAAAGTATGCAAAAGCGCGGGAGATCCCACCCAATCAGATCTGTTTGTTGGATCTGCCGCAGCAAGAAGATATCTCCAAAGCAGACTACCTACAAAAGTTCGTGACGCCGCTTGAACAGTGCATGACGCAAGGGGGAGTGACCGCACGGATCGAGGCTGTCGTGTTGATGCGAGGGGTTCCTTTGCGGGTGACGATTACGAATGGCGGGCAAAGTCAGCGCGCTTCTTTGGCCGCAGCACTGGGCGCTTGGAAGTCCACATCCAATGGAAAAAGCATCTTGGATGAGATGCCTGGACAGCAGATCACTTGCAGTGGTGGTTCGACTTGTCTTGCTGCGCGTTGGAGCAACCCTTTTCGCTCGGGGATCTTTCGTCCTGGGTACCAAAAGACCGTCGGGACCGTCGACTGGAAGCCGCTTTTGGTCACGATGTTGCACGGGCGGTCTTACATGGATGCTGAAAAGCTTCTGACAAGTGCGATCGATGCAGAGAAGACAGGTGGGGCCAAAGGGCAGTTTCTGTTGATGAAAGGCTCGGATGCTGCGCGAGGTCGCTTGGATACAGAGTACACAAGTCTCGAAACCCAGCTGAAGGCGCGTGGATGGACAGATGTGGTGATCGAGAACTTTAACCGTGATCTCACGGGGCGTTCGCTTGCAGCTTTTTTCGTAGGGACCGCTGGTTTGGGTACCACCATTGAAGGCAATACTTATCTTCCTGGCTCTGTGACGGACAACCTGACGAGCTTTGGGGCGGTGCCTACGAACTTTCGTGCGACAGGTCAAAGTCAGGTGTCGATCGCGCGTTGGGTTGCGCAAGGTGTGGCAGGAGCCCATGGAACGACCGATGAACCCCTCAACAATTGCTTTCCCAGTCGGAACTTGCTGCTCGATTATGTCGATGGCAGCACGCTTGCGGAGGCTTACCATCGACGTTTGCCTTATGTGTATTGGCGAAACCTCGTGTTGGGAGATCCTATGACTGCGCCTTATGCAAAGCGACCCAAAGTGACGATTAGCGCGGTCAAAGCAGGGGATAAGATCGCTGGTTCTCGTAAAGTGAAAGTCCAAGCCACAGACCCAGGAGGCCGTGGGATCGAGTCGATCGCTTTGTTTGTGGATGGCAAAGAGGTGGGACGTAGTAACACTGCTTCGCTTGAAGTATGCATCGACGTCGCAGTCTCCGCAGAGATCCAGATCTTGGCTGTTGCGCAAGCGAAGCCCAAAACAGGGACAACGGCCTATCCTGGCCAGTTTCAACCCAAAGGTTGGACAGCGATTCGTGTGGAAGGACTCGCTGGACCGCAAGGTTGCCGTGCCGTCGAACCCACCCCCGAACCTATGCCAGAGCCTACCCCCGAGCCTTCTGTGGAAAACCCCGCAGAGACGGACCTTGAGCGTGGTGCTGAGACAGTGGTGGAGGTTCCCTTGGAAGGGATGGCGGAGCCTTTGGCGGAACCTCTCGTAGAGGCTGTTACTGAGCCTTTCGACGATGGTGGGGTGGAGAGGATGGCGGAGCCTGTCATCTCACAAGAAAACGCGGTAGAAAGCAGCCCTGAGGCCCAAAGCGAGCCTTTCAAAGAGCAGCCCGTCGTGATGAGCGATGGCGGTGCGGAAGCCGTCGTTGAAAAGGCGCCTACGACGGGGGGATGTGGATGTTCTCAACTCCCGATGGATGGGGCATGGGGAGGAGGGCTGTTGTTGCTCTTGCTCTTGCTGTTTGTCCGCCGTCGATTCGGTCTTTTGGGGGCCTCTTGAGTCTCGTTGTTTCCGTTGGTAAAGCATCTCCCCGACTCATCGGGCTGAGAGGAGTCTCTTTTGAGGCTCGCAGAGTTAAACATCGTGTGGTTATCCATCTCCTTTTGTAGAAAAAATCTTTGGTTGTTCATTGCTCTTGTGCGTGAAGAAAGGCAAAGGAAGATATGTCGAATAGACGCGATGTTCAGACCCAAAAAGCTGAAGTAAACGGGGTTTACAGGCTTTCTTGGTTGTTGACTGGAGTGTTGTTTTTGGTGCTTTCTACGTTGTGGGTGGGATGTGGCGATGAGTCTCCCAAAGGCACGACGGATGAAAAGCACGGGAAAGACCAAGCTTTGGTGCTTTCACCGCCTTCTCTTTTGGACGCTTCTGGGCGTCTGGTGGGGGAGCTTGTGGTGGATGTCGCTGATGACTTTGCGCGGGGGAAGACATGGTACAACTACTTTGTTCGAACCCAGGCTACGGGGACTTTGGTTGCTCTTTCTGTGCAACCTCAGACCACGTGGTCGCGTGGGGGAGCTGACGCTGTTCTCTCAACCACGCGCGATCTCGGCCTTACCACGGGGATGTTGGCTTCTGTGAAAGGAAGCTTGGCTCCGAAGCATAAAGATGAACCTCTGACTTTTGTGGCGGAGCGTTTGTCGATATCTCCCACCACTCGGGTCTTGCCTTCTACCTTGGCGCCTTCTCTTGCTCCTTTGAAGGAGCTGGTCAGACCCTTGTCTTCGATGTTTTTGCCTGTCCCGATGCCTATCTTGCAGTTCAACAATACCGCGCCCATCCAAAAGAAGATCGCGATCTTGTTGGTCAACCTCACGGACAAAACGTCCTTTATGACGTCTCGGACGAGTATCGAAGCGCTTCTCGACAAAAACAACGATGTCTACGACAAAGCCACCTTTGGTTTGATTCAGTTTCTATCCGATCTCAACAACGACGGACAAGCCGATATCTATGGGCCTTTTACGGTCAACGATACGTCTGCTTCTAACTGCAAGAGCAAGTACTCTTCTTGGGGAACAGAGGCAAAACAACTCGCTGCGGCCCAAGGGATCGATCTTTCGGCCTATAACCACATCATGCATATCGTACCCAATCTCTCAAGCTGTGAGTGGGCGGGCGTCGCAAACCTCGGTGGACAGAACTTTTACATTCGGACAGGGGGCGGGGATGCTCGTGTGATCTCACACGAACTTGGACACAACCTTGGTGTCCGCCATGCGGCCAAAGATACCAACAATGATGGCGCACATAACAGCAGTAGCACAAGCGAAGAGTACGGGGATTACTCCTGTTTTATGGGGATTCAACTGCGGAATCTCAATGCGCCTCACATGGTCCAGATGGGCGTTTGGGATCGCTATAAGCAACAGGTGGTCGCGGCCAAAACGGGTACGTACAAGATCTATCCCTTGCTTTTGGACCCCAGCACTGCGCCTGGTCCACAAGTGCTCTACCTGCCGCGCGCGGACAAAAGTCGCTTCTACTACCTTTCTTTCAAGACATCCCTTCACTACGACAAGTCGATGAACGCCTCCTACAAGACAGGTGTCTCCATCTACACCCACACACCGCCAGGATACACGTCTCCACCTGTTTCTTACTATGTAAAGACACTCGTGGACGCTGGGACTTTTTCTGATGCTGCAAATGGCATCACGATCAAACAGATCAAGAAAGATCCCGCAGATGCTTACGTTGAGGTGCAGATCACCTTGACGCCCCCTGCGGTTGATCCCAAGTGCCAACGCGCTCAACCTACGCTCACTGCGCCTACTTCCCCTGTGGCTGCTGGGAAAAACAAGGTGACTTCGCTGTCTTTTACCTTGAAAAACAACGATAACGCGGACTGTCCTGCTACATTGTTTGGGATGACCACGCAGCTTGCGGGTGGCTATCAACTCACAAACCTCGGAAACACCGTGCGTTCCCAGGTGTTTAACCAAAACTTCTCAGCACCTCAAGGCTCTTCATCCTTTCGGGTGTACGTGATGAATGATGGTGTCTCTCGTGATGTGACTGTCTCTGTCGCAGATGAGTTTCAGGGAACCCATCAGCCCGTCACTGCGAAGGTTCGAATCGAGGTGGACGCGAATCCTCCCACCACACCGCTGAATCTCGCGGCGCAAGTCTTGTCGCCCACCCAAGTCAAACTGACTTGGAAAGCCTCTACAGATCAGGGAAGTGGTTTGTTGTACTATCGTTTGTCTCGTGCGCTCGATGGTACGGGAGTGTTCAACCGCACGGTCACTGTGGGGGCTAGCCAGACCGCTTACACGGATTCCACGATCCCTGCGGGCACCAAGAGCGCAACCTATTACATTATCGCCTTGGATCGGGCACAAAATGAGTCTGCCCAAAGCAACAAGGTGACTGTGAATCTCCTGACGTCAGAGCCCGTCACCGAACCCACCAAAGAAGCCGCGGTAGAGCCCACCAAAGAAGCCGCGAACGAGGTGTCTCCTGAACCTGTCGCAGAAAAACAGGCCGAGCCTCGTACAGAGCCCATCACCCCTGAGGAACAACCTCGTCCTGAGCCTGTGGTTGATGGCGGAGGCCCCGAACAGAGTGAGCCTTTGGATGATGGTGGTGGTGAGCCTGATGGTCTTCCTCCCCCTGAAGAAGAGGTTTCCGATGGTTTGCCGCCTTCTGATGAGGAAGAGGATGCTGGTCCTGTTGTAGACGGCGTGGGGCCCGAAGTATCGGTGGATACGACGAAACCAGAAACCGCAAAAGAGTCCCCTGTGAGCGATGGTGTGGTGACTTCGGAGAATGGGCCCTCTGAGGGAGCGCCTGAGCCCACAGCAAGCGTCGAAAAGGCCCCTACGGATGGGCAAGTGGATCAAGATCCCGGGCTCAAGCCCAAAGGTGGTGGTTGTTCTTGCAGTGTTGCGACACCGCAAGAGCAGATCCCTGGGCAGGCGTTGTTTGTGCTTGCGCTGTTGTTGATCTTCTTACAGCGACGGAGGAGTTAGACGCTGTTCTTGTTGGATGATCTTCGGGGGGGAGTTGTTTTGTAGGGCGGACGGGACTTGGGGATTAACGATCGCCTTTGCACTCGGATGGAACGACCGCGGGGGTCCCGTCCATGTTCACGATACCTTCTACAAACCAACACATGTTGAGCATATCCTTGTCGCTGATGGCCTTTCCTGCGGCGAGACGCGTTTTGCCTGTGTTGTCTTTGAGAGGAGCTTTGAAGGGGCTTTGCTCGGTGCCAGCTTCTTCTTTCGCAAGTTTGGGAATCCAACTTTGGATCTCCACGCGAGCGGTTCCTGGGACGGCCGAACTGATATCCGAGAGGTAAACACTGCTATCGTTTTTGTCCGTTTTGACGGGTTCCCAAACGATCTCAGAAGGACTCCATTCGCCTTTTTTCATCTTCTCAAGGATACGAACG
Organism: Myxococcales bacterium; assembly: GCA_020632975.1. GTDB lineage: Bacteria > Myxococcota_C > UBA6777 > UBA6777 > UBA6777 > JAKLKB01. The sequence continues at coordinate 57,532 of JACKEL010000009.1, read as the reverse complement.
AGCACAGGTGTCCAGTTCCAGTAGGCGGAAACCAAGCAAGTTCGGGGTCCAAAGCTACAACCGTTCACAGAGTTATAAGCGATCGAGTAGACTTTGTCGCCATTGGGGGTGGTGAGGGAGTCTCCGCCTTTGTTTTCGATGAGTTCGAGGGGGATCGAAGTGTCGCTGTGGGAGTGGATCACATCGACGTTGGCTGCGATGAGCTCTTTGGTCAGGAGAGGTTCTTTTTGGACGTCAAACCAGTTGCCGATCCAAGTGATGACGATCTCGGCTTGTGGGTTGGTGGAGCGGACACCATTGGCGAAAGCGTTGATGTGTCGGATCACTTCGGGGATTGCGATGGGAACCAAGAGGCCCACGCGGTTGGTCTTGGTGGTGGCACCAGCGACTTTTCCTGCAAGCCATTCGATTTGGTACATCCGACCGAAGTAGGAGCCCATGTTCTTGCCCGTTTCAAAGCCCGAACAGGTAAGAAAGTTGACGCCTTCGTTGACAGAAGTTTTGCTCAAAAGAGGAACGAGAAAGTCGTGACTGGTCCCGACGATCAGGTTGTAGCCTTTTTTGATGAAGTCATCGATTTGTTGGGGGGCGTCTTGGACTGCAACAGCTTCTGCGTAGGTCGTGGAGTAACCGAGTTTATCGAGTCCTACGCGGCTTTGGTCATGTGCCCATGTCCAACCAAAGTCCCCGACAGGGCCGACATAAAGGAAGGCTACTTTGGGCTGGGTCACGGGGGGACGATAGGGGCTGTCTGGGTCGTATTCGACGTTGCCACCGTCGTTTGTGTTTTCTGTTACGGTGCCTTGGGTGACGCAAACGCCACCACTGCAAGTGAAACCGTTCGCACAAGGGCGACTTTCGCTGCAAGGGAACTTGATGCCTGTCCAGTCAAAAGCCCCTGTACAGGCCGTGGAAAGCGAAAAGAGCATCATACAAAGTGCTAAAAGAGCAAGTATACGTTTCATCTCATTTTTCTCCCAACGATCGAGGCGATCTAAGGCGATGTATAAAGCAAGGTGCCTTGGGCCCGTTGTGCGGGCGCGGTTTGGGGGAGCATATAAAGGCTTGTTTTGGTCGATGTGGTTTCAGGGCTGACCGCAGCGCGCGTTGCAAAGAGGATGATCGAGAGCACCACAAGGCCACCCGCGGCGCCTGCAAGACCGTAGCCGATCTGCTCGTTTGTGTTGTGTTGATTCCATTGGGTCATGAGTTGTTGTTGGCTCAAGCTGTGGGTGCTTGGTGAGTTGGCCATGTCTTTGACAGATTGGTGGCCTTGGCTCGCGGTGACAAGAAAGTAAGTGCCCACGCCACCCGCTGCGAGCCCCAACACGAGCGCTGTCCATCCAGGCCAGCTTTTGAACCAAGGCTTGTTGCCCGTTTCTGCTGGACCTGAACCGCCTTGGCTCAAGACCACAGAGATGTTTTCAGATTGTTGGGGAGAGATATTTACTTGCCGTTGAACAGCCTGATAACCGGGATATTTGATTTGGACGACGTGCGAACCAACAGGAAGTTTGAGGTCATTGAGTGGTGTTTTGCCCCACGAACGACCGTCGATCTCGACGTCTGCTCCTGCGGGCGTACTGTTGATTGAGACCTGGCCAGTCACGGGTTGCAGCGTAAAGTTGAGTTTCAGCTCAGCGCCGCCCGCGATATTGATCCCTTGAACGATCTTGGCGTGGTTGGGGTGGCTGATCTCTAGTTTGTGTTCACCTGCGCTCAAGGACACAGGACGCAAAGGCGCGTTGCCTACGACCTTTCCGTCGATAGAGATGGTCGCGCCAGAAGGCGTAACGAGGAGATTGAGCGTGCCTTGTTTGAGGGCCGCTTCGAGGACCGCGATCTTGCTCAGAAAGCGGTTTTTGAGATCCGCTTTGGGGCCTTCGGTCAGCCCACGCTTGGCAGCCTCAAGGGCTTCTTGGAATCGTTTGAGTTCTTCAAGGCATTTGACGATTCCCAGCGTGAGTCTTGGGTGAGCCCACAAAGCGTGGGCTTGTTTGTAAAGATTGAGGGCTTTTTCAAAGTCACGTTTGTCGTAGGCGACGGCCCCTTCTCTGCTGAGTTGAGAGACCTTTTTGGCGTCCGCTTCAGAAGGGCTGGTATTTTGTGCAAAGGTGGGGGGCGTAACGCCAAGAAAAAGTCCCACCGTCAGAAGAATGATCTGCTTCAAGCTCTCGGTCCTCCCGTAAAGTTAGGGGATTTCAATGCTGATTTCTCTGAGTCTTACGCTGTATGTACGATTTGAGGCATTGGCGGGGATGAGCAGCCTATACGTGATGAAACCGCCGCGTTTGACGAGGTACGTCACGGCTTGTCCTGCTGGTTTTTTCACGAGAAGAGGCGTTTTCCCAAGGTATTTTCCAAGGGAGTAGACCTTGGCACCAGAAGGAGAAGAGACGATGCGATATTCCCGATCGCGGGCTTTGCGTTTGCGTCGTCTTCGGCTGCGTCGAGACTTGGGAGGCTTGACGGTGACAGTCTCGCTGGGCTCTGTCTTGCGTGGTGGGGTCGGCTCTTTTTCGGGGGTGGCTCCTGCGTCAGGCACAACGACGGGCGCGGGAGGGCGAGGTCGTTCGGGTTGTGGTGCAGGACTGGGGGCTTTGACAGGTGGCGTTGGGACTTTGGTGTCGCTGCCTTGCTTTTGGGTTTGGGAGGTTCCTCGTTCTCTCGAAGGAGGCGGCGTGATCGTATTGGGCGGGGCGGCAGGAGACCAAAACCACCAGATCAGGCCCAACAACAAGGGGAAGCTCAAAAAGATAGAGGCTTTCCCATAGACGCTACCAAAAAAGCCGTTGCCGTGGATGTGATTGAAAGAGTGGCTACCGCTGAAAGTCCCTGCTTTGAGTTCGTTTTCGATTTGCTTGAGTTCGACAAAGACTTCTTCAGCGTTGGGGCGTTTGTTGGCATCTGAGGAGGTCATGCGAACGTAGAGATTGCGCAAGGCTCCCGGGATATCAAGGCTTTTGGGGAGGTTCACGCTTTTTCCTGTGATGCGGCTGATGCGCACCATATCTTGGGAGGCGTCACCAAAAGGTTTTTCCCCTGTGAGCATGTAGTACAAGATCAAACCCAACGAAAAGATATCGGCTGGGAAAGACACTGTACTGGGTGAGGTGATCTGTTCTGGAGCCATATAACGCGGCGTCCCAAGCACGACACCTTGACGTGTAAGGTCTGATTCTTCTGGAGCATCCGCAAACTTCACGACGCCAAAGTCGAAGATCTTCACAAAGTCATCGTGGCCTTTGAGATGCATCAACATCACGTTTGAGGGTTTGAGATCGCGGTGGATCAAGCCATTGGCATGGGCTTCCATCAGGGATTGGGCGATCTGCTTTGTGATGTGGACAGCTCGTTCGGGGTCCATGGGTTCTGTGTGACTTTTCAGGAGTTGGTTGAGGTTGGTGCCTGAAACAAACTCCATCACAAGGTAGGGCTCACCCCATTGGCTTACGTTGTAGTCGTATACGCGGACAGTATGGGGGCTAGACAACAAGGTCGAGGCTTTGGCCTCACGAACGAAGCGGCGACGTGACTCTTCGTTGCTGAGTGTGCCTGGTGCGATCACTTTGATCGCGACTTGCTTGCCCAGTTTTGTGTGTGATGCGCCATAGACAATACCCATCCCACCTTCGGCGATCTTGTGCGTGATGCGATATTTGTTGTCGAGGACGGAGCCTATGCCCGTGGATTGGGGGCGACGGTAACCTTCGATAGGAAGGTCGACCTCAGAGGCATCTTCAAAACGCTGGATACGATGGAAGATCGAGTCATCGCTAGGGGGACGAATACCGCTTAGACTTTGGATGGAGATGGAAGAATCGCGGAAGTCACGATCGATCATCTGAAATCCAGGGTCGTTGGAGAGCGAACCTGACTCGTCTTCGCGTTCTTTCAGTTCGCTGATGCCGTGGGAGGAGAGCGCTGTTTCCGTATTTTGGCGCGGGTCTGTGCTTGAAAGGTTGATGGAGTCCTTGATGGAGGCAGCTTTGGGGGTGGAAGTGGGTGGGGACATCTCTGGGGATATGAGTTCGTTGGATGCGTTTTCTGAAGAGAGATCGCCCGTCGAAGCCGCAGGGGAAGTGTGGGAGGAAGACGCTACGTTGTTTGCGGCGGTTGCTGTGTCTTTGGCGGAGAGGGTTTCCGCTTTCTCAGCCACACTATCTTCTTTCAAGCTCATTGTTTTCTCTCGTTAGTGTGCGTTTTTCTCTATACAAGATGAGGGACAACCTAAAGTCCCGCGGTGCAGATCGTTTGGCAGGTTTATCCTGTCTTGTTTGTGTTGTCGTTCCAAGGCCATCTTATGCTCAAACTGTGATCTAGGTCAACAATACAAAAACCTGGTTGGGGGTGTGGAAAGCGGTAAGGAAAGGGAGGGGGCTTTGGGTGTTTTTGTTTATTTTTCAGTGGGTTGTGTGGGTTGGATCTGGCGTGGTTTTCTTTCTGAGGGTTGTGTCTTTGTATGCGCAAATATATTTAGTTGAATATTTGTAGAGTGATCGTCTGAGAAGAAAAAAAGGAATCGTGAAAAAGAATACTGCTGTTTGAACTATGTAGGCAAGAAGAAATCCAATAATTTAAACACCACTGCGAGTAGCAAAAGCCCCGAACCGCCTACAAACATCCAGTAGGCGAGTTGCGGAAATTTATCGATAAAATGCAACACCGAAAAAATCGATCTTTTCATGAGAGTCGTGGGGCACTCGATCTGGAAATAGCCCGCTTGCAGTTTGGTCAGCGCTTGGTGCATCTCAGACGCGGATTGGAATCGATCTTGGGGGTCTTTCCGCATCCCTTTTGAGACGAAGTGAGAGATCTCAATCGGGATATTGGGTTGGCTGGCATGGCGGAAGGTAAAGATGGTTTGAGGCTCTTCCTTGGCGATCGAAAAAAGTAGCTCAAACAGGTTTTCTTTGCTCGAAAGATAGTGTCGCAGCCCTAAAAACTCGTAGAGGATCACGCTGAGGCTAAAGAGGTCGCTGCGTTCATCGATGCGATCGTTAAATCCCATGGCTTGTTCTGGGGACATGTACATGGGGGTCCCGATCAATCGGTTGTTTTGGGTATGGGCTTGGATTTGCTCGGACAGTTGCTCGCGGTCTTTTTGCAGATCTTTCATCAACTCCTGCAAAAAATCGTTTCCTTTTGTGCGACGAGGAGAACGCGGAGCTTCTGCTTTTTCCACTTCTTCCGCTTCTTCTTTGGATAGGCGCTTGGCGATACCCCAGTCCATCACAAGGACCTCGTTGTGTGGGCCGATCATGATGTTGGCAGGTTTGAGATCGCGATGGATGATGCCTTCGCTGTGTGCAAAATCGATGGCCTTCAAGATATCCAAGAAGATCTGGATGCGCACTCCCAGCGGAAAACGCTCGTGGTATTGGGCATCACCAGCTGCTAGTTTCTCGATGATCTCCTCCATCGTCTCGCCTTGGACGTACTTCATCACAAAGTAGTAATGCCCCGCAGGATCGAGGCCAACGTCATGGATCGGGACGATGTTCGGGTGTTCCAATTGGCCGACGATGCGGATCTCTTCGGCAAATCGTATCACTGGAGACGCTGTGTGTAGGTCGGGTTTGAGGTGTTTGACCGCCACCATACGCTGGATATCTCGGTCAAATGCCAACGTCACCTCTCCCATCGCGCCCTTACCAAGCTCCTTCTTTCTTTCGTAACGAAGCTGGTTTTCGATCACGAGTTGAGGGAGTTCTTCACCCGGTGCTTTTTGTAAGCGCGGTAGGATCGTGGTACGCAATGCCTGCTTGTGCAGCTGGTCTAGGTTGCCCGCAGAGGAGTGCACACGCAGACTGTGGATTCCCGAAGAGGGGGCCTTACGAGGATCTTCCAAGAGAGGATCGGGACTACCCGTTGCTAGGGGCAGTGGCTGGGCTTGTGTCGCCTCAAAGTTCGGCTCTTCAACTTCTTCAGCGAAAAGCGCAGTCGATGGTCTCGCAACTGTTTGTGCAAAGTCAGGGCTGATCTGCGTTGCAGAAAAGTCCGGACTTGCCATGGTTTGCGCAAAGTCAGAACTCACTTGTGTGGCAGAAAAGCTTGGGTCCGCATATGTTTTTGTAAAGTCTGGGTTGATTCTCGGCTTCGTCATGGCCGAGGATACCTGCGTCTTGGTTATAACGGGATCTACTTGGGTCTTGGTGATAGCCGAATCTACTTGAGTCTTGGTGATGGCCGAATCTACTTGAGTCTTGGTTATAACGGGATCGGCTTGAGTCTTGGTTATAACGGGATCGGCTTGTGTCTTGGTTATAACGGGATCAGCTTGGGTTTTCGTGATACCTACGTTTTTTTGTGTTCTCTCTATATCTTGGGGCAGGGGTTTTTGTGGGGGAGAGGCGGGGAGCGTTTCTTTAAAGGAAGCCTCGTTTTTGGGGAGGCCTTGTTTTTCTAAAAGGGCTTTATGTTCTCTTTTGGCGGACTCTAACTCTTCAGATAGGTTGATCTGATCACTGATCGTACCAAAGAGGGAAGAAACCGAGAGTTTTGTTTGCTCGGACGGATCAGGCTTCTGCTCTGAGGGGCGCGGAGAGCCCGAAGATTCCTTGGTCATGTTCCCTTGCTCCATTCGTTTAAGGTGAAGGGGTATTCGCGTATTTGGATGAGATTGCGGCAATTTGCGATACGTTGCAAGCGGGATATCCTGAATATCGATATATCTGGGGCGACCCTCCATGGTCGCCCGAACCGATCCCGGATATCCCTATATCTGGGGCGACTCTCCGTGGTCGCCCGAATCCTTTCTTTTTGGTATAGTGGTGCGTCGCAAAAGTGTGGCCGCATGTTAGAAGAAGATAGGGAAAAGCATGGTAGATACAGCGTCATTGCGTCATTTTCCTTGGTTAGCGGGACTGTCGGTCGAAGAGTTGGGGCAGATCGCCGAAGAGTTGGACAAGATCGAATTGGAGGAGGGGGAGATCTTGTTTCATGAGGGGCGCAAAGAGCGTTCTTTGTACCTATTGAGCCAAGGCGAGTTGGAGATATGGAAAGAGTGGGGGAGCGATACAGCCGAACGTATCGAGTTGATCAGCGGTCGCGTGTATGTGGGGGAGTTTCAATTGTTGGTGGGAGGTCGGCGGACAGCGACGGTTCGGGCTTTGCATCGAGCGGTGGTGTTTGAATGGGACTATGAGCACTTAGAGCGTTGGATGGAGCGTTACCCTTCTTGGGTGGAGATGTTTTCTCGAACGGTGTTGCAGCGGGTGCAGCACAACCAGCTTTATATGGTTTTGGCGCGACTGTTTGGGGGGTTACGCGAGGAGGTTTGGCGGGATGTGCAAGCGCGCGCCAAGTGGGTGCATTTGGAGCGTGGACAGCGGCTTTTCCAACAGGGAGATCCAGGGGATGGTGTGTTTTTGGTGGTAAGTGGGCGATTGCGGATCGAGATGTTGGAGGATCGAGGGAAGATAAGGAGCTTGGGGGAGATCCGTCGAGGAGAGTTGTTGGGGGAGTTGGGGTTTTTCTCTAACGCGGTGCGAGCGGGCTCTGCGTTGGCTCTGCGTGAGTCGCATCTTGTGCATTTTTCGCAGGAGTTTTTCGAGGAGTTTTTGCGGCGTCATCCGCACGAAGGTTTGCGTGTGATGCAAGCGGCCGTTCGGCGACTTCGGTCGGTGATCAAAGAGCGCGAGCAAGCGCAGTCTTCACGGCCATTGAATGTGGCGATCTTGCCCTTGGATCGGGGTATGCCTTATCGCCACTTTGTGCGGTCTTTGGTGGAGAGTTTGTCTGGGCATGGCGATACTTGCTTGGTGGATCGGGCGCATATCGCGGCGTGGTTTGGAAATGAAGAGATCGCTTCTTTGGGTCTTGAGGACCCATACAGCTTGCGTTTGAACACGTGGCTCACGGATTTGGCGGGGCGCCATCGTTTTGTTGTGTACGTGATGGACTCTGAAAACACGCCTTGGACCCAACGTTGTTTACAGATGGTCGATGTGTTGTTGTTGGTGGCGGAGGCTGGGGCAGAACCGAAGCTACGAGATGCAGAACAGCAGATGTTTCGGCAACTTCCAGAGAACGGCTTAGAGCGTCGTTTGATCTTGTTGCATCCCAAGACCACGAAGCAGCCGCATGGAACAGCAGCTTGGTTGAAAGATCGCCATCTTGAGATGCATCACCACGTTCGTTGGGGGATGCGAGAGGACATGGATCGCCTTGCGCGATTTTTGGCGGGGGAAGCGATCGGTCTTGTGATGGGTGGGGGCGGTGTTCGGGGGTTTGTGCATTATGGAACGTATGCTGTGTTTCGAAAGGCGGGTATCCCTATCGACTTTGTGGGTGGCACAAGCATGGGAGCGATCGTGGGGGCGCAGTGCGTCTTGGGGACGGATAGACAGACCTTTTTGGAACGTAGTGAGTGGGCTTTGGTCAAGCGTCGCCCCTTTCAAGAGTACACCTTGCCTTTGATGTCGTTGATTCGGAGCCGTCGCCTCGACAAGACGCTCAAGCATCTTTGCGAAGGAGTCTATATAGAGGATCTGTGGTTGCCCTTCTTTGCGGTCTCAAGCAACTTGTCTCGTCAATCGGTGCATGTCCATCGTCAGGGGCTTTTGTGGCGTGCTTTGCGTGCGAGTAGTGCTCTTCCTGGGCTGTTGTTACCCCAAGTCGAAGATGGCGAGATGTTGGTCGATGGGGCGTTGTTGAACAACCTACCTGTGGACGTGATGCGGCGTTATTGTCGGACAGTGCTTGCGGTTGAAGTCACGGGGGAAACGGAGTTTCGTATGCCCATGCGTTACTTTCCTTCCCCGTGGTGGTTGTTGTGGCAAAAGTTACGAAGGAATGTCGAGGCTGCCAAAGTACCGACCATTATGGGGATCCTGAGTTACGCCACGATGTTGGCTGGGTTGCAGCATGTACAGCGTATGATCGACAGTGCGGACTACTGTTTGCGCCCTCCTGTGAGCCGCTATGATCTTCTATCCTTTCGGCATATGGGGGAGATCTTGGAGCTTGGAGAGTTGTTTGCTCAACAATATCTCGAACAACATCCAGAGATGTTGGCGTTGGCAGAAAAACATGGCGATTAAAGAGGCCCGGCCTTCCTTTTGGAGTAGCTGTGTGGTGGGCTTTGCGAAAGGGTTGCTTTGACAAGAGAAAGGGACCCACACTACGATATGCAAAGCCTCGATCGAGCGAGGGGCTTGTTTCTCGATGCGAGATACTTGATGTTATCGAGGGTTTCGAGAGGTATGTTGGCCCTTGAGAAGAGAGTTGGATAGCATGAAACGCAAGAGTCCTTGGTGGTTTGTTCTGTTGTGTGTCGTTGGTTTGGCGAGCATCGCGGCGTGTCAGCCCCCTGCGAACCAAGAGAGTGTGGCCTCGGATGGTGGGGAGACACGCACGGAGGGGCCTCGTCCAGAGACTACAAAAGAGCCTGCTGCGGAAGGCTCTTTGCCAGAGAAAACAGTGGAGGCAACCCCCGAAGTGACGGTCGATGGGGCCAAAAAAGACGTCCCTTTGCTTGATCATACCAAGTGGGTTCCTACCCCCCCGGAACAAGATATGTTTCGCCAAAAATGGCCGACGCTTGGGGCTGAACGTTGCCAAGGCGACTTTGCTTGGCATCTTGATCAAGATGCTTTGGAGCTGGATACAGAGATTTGTAACTTTATTACCTTAGAGCAACCGATGCTTGCGTCGATCAAAAAAGGCGACACTTTAAAGCTTGGTCTCTGGCATGTGCAACTTTACTCTGACAATGACACAGAGGCGGTTGTGACGATGTATGGGGGAGATACGGAGATCTGGACCAAGACGATCGCGATCCCTGCGCGCGCCAATTATTACGAGCCAAGCTTTGCTGCGACGGCAGATATCCCCAAGGGATCGAAGCTTTCGTTCCACTTGCATAACCATGGGCTGAACAGTTGGTATCTTCTTTACTTGGTGGTGTCTCATTGAGGGGAGTGGGGCATCTTTGGGGGGGATAGGCCATTCAAAAGGGCCGTGTATAGGCTCTAATAGTGTTCACCATTTTCGAAGTAATCGTTCTTGCGCAGATCGCGAAAGATCAGCGTGATATCTTGTCCTTCGGGGATGTGCGGCTTGAAGATCTCTGTAATGGCGGTTGCTAGGCGATCTTTGACGTCTTGTCCACGATCAAACCACAACAGTTCCATGAGCGCGCCAGGGCTTTTTTCTTGGCCATCAAAGAAATAGGTACTGTGGATGGCTTCTATGGTGAACCAGTCACGGGGGGCTTGGACGATCTCGACCATCTGATCAAGGATGGCGTGGCTGAGTTGGCGGATCAGTTCTTGATCCACCCCGCGGACGCGTAAGTGCGGCATTGTAAAGTCCTTTCTTTTTCATGCAAAGCCTTGTGGCTCGGATACAAAGGCGAGTTTTGGGCCCTGTATACATAGCGGAGGATGCGCTTTTTGTCACATCCCTCTTGGGTGGAGTTTTGTAAATTGTGATGATCATCACGTTTGGAGGCGATCTAGGAAGGGCGTGGGGGTTGTAGGGAAAAAGGTGTGATGATCAACACATTTTTTTTGTGCTTTTTTACACGATATCTTGTGATCCTCTTGTGCAAAATGAGGCGAAAATAAGAAAGTTTAAAATAAATTAATCGTATAACTATTTGTAATAAAATGTGAAAATGTTTTCGATGAAAGAAAGATGATTTTTTGTGTAAACAGGATTTGGGGATCGCACATCTATGCAAGTGAACGGAGAGGAAAACACAAGACAGCGGATGCAAGGTCATTTACGCGTCATCCTTTCCGCGTTAAAAAAGAAATAAGGAGAAATACCATGAAAAAATCTATTTTGTTTGTAGGAATGTTTTCTTTGACTGCGGCTCTTTTTATGATGCCTGACCAAGCGTCAGCTTACAACCGCGGGTATCGCCAAGGCCACAGAGCGCGTCACTATCGCACAGCGCCACGCCGCATACACCGTGCACGAGTCGTACGTAACCGCTACGCAAGACGCGCAGCAAATTGCTCAGCTTATCGAGGATGGAATGCGCCTCACTGCCGCAACCTTCGTTATAAATCGCATCGATTGACCCGTAAGATCCAACGAATCCGTTACCGTCGCGGTTACTAAGACGGTTGAAGATAGATAGAGAGGTTGCTTTTTTGGAGCCGTGAATGTAGGCGAGTTGACCATCAAGGCAGGAGAAAAAGCGGACTTTTCGGAGGTCAAAGGCATGGAAGCCTTTGGCCTTTTTTGTTTTTAGGGTTCTTGTAGGGTTTCTTCTTGGTATGCTTTGAGCTTGCGAAAGAGTGTGGCGATCCCGATGCCTAGGCGTTTTGCGGCTTCGGTTTTGTTGTTTTGTGTGTGATGCAACACGGCGAGGATATGTTCTTTTTCGATCTCTGCGAGTGTTTGTTGTGTGCGGCTCGTTGTGTCCCAAGAAGGGGGCTTGATCGTGGGGAGGGTGGGAAGGGTCTTGGTCTTTGCTTGTTCGATCTCTTCGGGCATGTCGTGAAGATCGATGCATGTCTCTTCTGCAAAGACGACCGCGCGTTCCATCGCATTTTGAAGCTCGCGTACATTGCCTGGCCAAGTGTAGCGCAAGAGTTGTCGAGCTACGGCGGGTGTAAAGTCGGTGACATCGCGTTGGAAACGTTGCGCAGCTTCTTTCAGTTTGGCGCGTGCGAGTGGAAGGATATCATCTGCACGCTCGCGAAGTGGTGGGATATGGAGTTCGATCACGCGGAGACGATAGAGCAGATCCTCGCGGAAGTGGCCTGCTTGGACCGCTTGGTGAAGATCACGATGCGTTGCAGACAAGATGCGGATATCCACAGGACGATCGTGGTTTTCGCCAAGCCGTCGAACTTTGCGTTCTTGGAGTACCCGCAACAAACGAACCTGTAGGGCTGGCGAGATCTCTCCGATCTCATCGAGAAAGAGCGTGCCACCTTGGGCCGCTTCAAAAAGTCCCGCGCGTGCGTGAGAGGCCCCTGTGAATGCACCCTCGTCAAAGCCGAAAAGCTCGCTTTCGAGGAGTTGATCGGGCAAGGCTGCGCAGTTGATCGCCACAAAGGGACCTGCTTGTCTGGGGGAGCGATCGTGGATCAGTTGGGCGATGCGCTCCTTTCCAACGCCTGTCTCACCATAGATCAGGATAGGGGTATCGACGGTGGCGGTACGTTGGGCAAGTTGGAGTACCTGTTGCATGGCTTGGCTTTGGGCGATCAGGCCGCTGGGATCGGTATCTTTGGTCTTTTCTTTGAGTTTCTTTTTGGTGGCGCGCAATCGAGCTTCGGTTTGTTTGATCTCATCGCGTAAGCTGCGCAACGATGCTTCGAGGCAGTCTTTCTCATAAAAGGGGAGATGCGGCTCGATCTCTTCGCCCCATTCTTCGCGAGTTCGGCCCAACATCCGACACACGCTGTCTCCGCACCCAACACAACTTTCCTCGATGCAGTAAACGTCTTTGCCTGTGGCCGCGCTCAGATAGCCGCTTGCGAATCCACACAAGCTCCAACAGACGGGCTCTTTCGATTGACCAAGGTGCGTGAGATGTTGTTCGGCTTCGTAAGAGTCGAACCACAGTGCGTCTGCAAGAGGCTCTGGCCCCTTGCGTTGGGCATCTTGGACAGGCTCGAAACGCACCATCCCTTTCAGTCGATGGAGGCGTCCTCCTGCGCTCTGCCACTCGTGTTGATCATCCCAAGGCAAGGTCTCTCGGATGGCTTCAGCGATCCGCCAACCGTGAGAGTAACCCAAACGCGTCAAGATCCCCCGTGCTACGCGCTCTCCAAAGTCCTGCACCAACTGGGTGCGCAAAAGTCCCAGTGCTACCGCGTCCAAAAGGACGACGCGCTCTCCTGCAAAACGAAAGATCCCCCCCGTGGAATCGACTTCAAACAGATCTTCTAAACGCAACTGGGCTGCACGCATCGTTTTGTACTTCTCCATGGTCCATCAAATCAAAATGATAGAATCATAATGATAGAAATCAAATCAAAATGATAGTTTGATTTATGGTCTTGATAAAAAAGTTTAATAAGATCAAGTGATTTGAATATAGGCATGTGCTCTGCATTGTGGGGGGATGACTTTCAAAACGGACCCTTCCGACGAAGGACATCGAAAAGATGGACATCGCGGTTGGGGCCCCACATAGCGATCGCATCATGCGAGAAGAAGGAGCAGATCATGAAAAGCATTCGACGAAGTGAAGCACGTGGCTTGGGTGAGCATGGTTGGTTGTCTTCGCGTCATACCTTTTCTTTTTCGGGTTACTACGATCCTGAGCACATGGGCTTTCGAAGCTTGCGCGTTATCAACGAAGATCAGGTCGCGCCGGGCCGTGGCTTTGGTACGCACCCGCACCGCAATATGGAGATCATCAGCTATGTACTAGAAGGAGCTTTGGAACATGCGGATAGTATGGGAACAGGCTCTGTGATTCGCCCTGGAGATGTTCAACGTATGAGCGCAGGGACGGGTGTTACGCACAGCGAGTACAACCACTCCAAGACAGAGCCCGTGCACTTTTTGCAGATCTGGATCGTGCCCGAAGAACAAGGGATCAAACCCAGCTACGAGCAAAAGAGCTTTTCTGATGAGAGCAAACGCGATCAACTTCGCTTGGTTGCTTCGAATGATGGGCGAGATGGCTCGGTTTTGGTTCACCAAGATGTCAGTATGTATGCATCGTTGGTTTCTTCGGAAAAAGCGCTCTCTTATCAGCCAAAAGCCGGTCGTCATACATGGCTTCACGTGGCGAAAGGCGAGATCACATTGAACGGAGAGTTGTTGCGGGCTGGTGACGCTTACGCGACGGATGAAGAGGAGGCTTTGCGTTTGGAAAGTGATGCGCAAGGAGAGGTCTTGATCTTCGACTTGGCGTAGGGACGGGGTTTTCGGGGACGTGGGGTGAGGGACTAATAAGTCTCTTGAAGCGGTCGAAGAAGCGGCTGCACGCGGCTTTTGAGTTGTTCTTGGATGCGTGTATAGCGTGGGTCTTGTTGGACGCTTTCAAACAGAGGACATCGAGAGAGCCAGTTGAGATCATGAAGTTGCATATCATAGGCTTCTTGAAGGACGTGGAATGCGGCATCCCAGTCTTGGACAAAGGCAAGGATCTCGATGAGTTCTTGTCGCATCAACAGGCTCAAACGGAGTCCTTTGGTCTTGTCGATGCGGCTTTGATAGAAGCGCTGTTGTAGGGTCTTGGGGAACGTCTTTGTGGCGCGGGCGTGGTTGAGCATGCGGATACCTTGCATGCTGACGTTGTCGCGCATAATACGTGGAGAGATCTCGAGGTTTTTTGGGGTGGGCCGCCACAAGTTGAGGCGTGCTTGGTAGATCCCACGGGTAATCTCATCGAGATCGCTTTTGGTGGGGAGAGCAAGCAGTCTATCGACTTCATCCCATCGTCCAAGGAGCGCGTGTCCGCGCGCCATCTCCCAACGAACAGTATGATTGTTTGGGTCGAGAGAAAGGGAGCGTTGGAAGTTTTCGTTGGCGCCTCCAATGGAACCGATCTCCAACATGATGCTGCCGAGGAGCGCGTGAGCTTTGGCGTGGAGTTTTCCTTGCTCTACAAGTTTTGCGAGATGTTCAAGGGCATCGTTCCACTCATGGCGGTAAAACTGAACCAAGGCGAGAGCGTACAAAGACTCGGGGTGTCGGGGAGCTTTGATATGCGCGTCGATGGCGTATTGAAGCGCCGCAAGCATGGGCGGTTCGTTGGGGGACGACGTAAAGAAAGCCATCCTTGCTTTTGTAATGGCCATCCCTGCGAGCGGTTCGACTTCTTGGGGGAAGTCTTTGTGGAGTTGTTCAAAGCGTTGGAAGACTTCTGAGAGATCTTCTTGCCAACGTTGTTGAAGGAGCGTTTGTGTGTCTTGGAGTTTCTTTTGTGCTTCCGTGGAGGTCGTAAAGATCGAGGCTTTGGGCAGAGAAGGGATCGCAGGTTGCGGTGTTTTTGTTGTGGGGGCGGCCTGTGCCGATGGAAGCGTGGGCTTGTTGGAGAAGAAACTCATCTCGCCAGAAGGAGGCTTGGGGCTGTTGGAAAGAAAGCCCGCTCCGCTGGGGGACTGTGTCGGTTTGCTGGCAAGGAGGTTTAGCTCGTCTGAGGAAAGGATAGGATTTTCAGAAAGGAAGCTTTTTCCGCCAGAAAGGAAGTCATCTGCGCTGGAAAGGAAGTCATCTTCGTCTTTGGGGATGCTTTGGTTTGGCGCAGGCTTGCTTGGGCTCGGCGCAGGCTTGCTTTGGCTTGCGCTGTCCTTGTTTGTGGGGAAGGTATCTTTGCTCGCAGAAAAGACGTCTTTGTCGGTGGATAGGACCTCTTGGCTGGGGGAGGCACTGTCTTTTTTGGAGAGGTCTTCTTCTTCAAGGAAAGGGTCGTTGCCTTCAGAGAAGAGGGAGATCTCTCTGGAGTCGAGCGCAGCAAAAGGTGAGTCCTCGGGTGGAGGAGGGAAGAAGCCTTGGGGCTCGGGTGGAGGGGGCAAGGCATCTTTGGGCTCATCGAGGATCCCCGCGAAAGGGTTGGCCTTGGGTGGCTCTATGGGCTCGATGGTTGGGGGCTTTTCGATAGGTGGCTCTTCGAGTTTGAGAGGCGTGCGCAAAGCTTGGATCAGCAAGAGTGTTGTGTACTTTGCGTCTTTGGGGTCCGCTTTGTAACGCTCGGCGTGATGGATCTTTCCGCCCATGGTGGCTTGGATGCGGATACTGAGATCCAACTCTTCTTCGTTGGGTTTGAGTTGCACAGTGAGAAGCAGATCTGCCCCAAAGTCGCGATGAAACTGTTTTAGGGTGATGTTCTTGCCGCGTGTTTTTTGTGCTGTTTCAGAGGAGCACAGCTTGATTTGCTCGTAGCTTTCGAGCTGTTCGTAAAGTGTTTGCGAGAGTTCTTTGGCAAACACTTCAAAGTTCGGACCCCCCGAAGAGATGGGCAAAAGCATCAGGGTGGGGACGTCTGGGAGTATATGTTCTTGTGGAGCAGGGGGTGGTGGTACAGGCGCGGCTGGAATGGGCGAAGGAGCCTTGGGTTCCACGCGCACGCTTTTGGGTGGCTCTACAGGTTCGACCTTTGCGGACTCTGCGACCAAAGGGGTTCCGACCACGACATCAAGAGGCGAGTCCAACTTGGGCCCTTGGGTGGGTTGGGCATACGTGTAGGATGGCGAGTTCTGACGTTGTACAGAGGACGTTGCTACGGGCACTTGGGAGGGAGACTGTTGTCGTTGGCTTGTGGGAGACTGTTGTCGGGGGCTTGCGACAGGGACACCCATTGGGATTTGAGACGAAGAGCGCTGTCTTGGGCTTGCGACGGGGACATTGGGCGGTGGCGTATTTTTTTGGAAGGTACCTAGTGGGATACCCACCGGGATCGAGGATGTCGATTTTTGCCTTGCATTGGGCGGTACGCCAGTTCCAATGGAGGGAAAAGGTGTGTTGGAGGCTTTGCGTTGTGGGGGCACAGAAAGTACATCGAGTGCAGCGATGGTAGCTTGTTCGTCGATGGGAGGTTGTTGTGGGATGGCTTTGAGCAACCGAAGCCGTTGGAGAAGTTCGTTGATATGGCTGGGTCGCTGTGCGGGTTCTCGTTCCATACATTGAAGAACAAGTTCAGCGAGAGGAGCGGGGATACTGGGGTTAAAGCGCCGTGGATCGGGCGCAGGATTGGTCAAGCGTGCGGCGATGATGGCAAAGATATTTTCGCCTTGCCAAGCTTGTTGTCCTGTCAGCATCTCAAAAAGGATGGCACCCACAGCGTAGATGTCGGCTCTTGCGTCGATTTGGCTTTGTGTCGCGATTTGTTCGGGGGCCATGTAAGCAGGGGTTCCGATCACGCTACCCACGACGGTTTGGAAGTCTCTGGAGCCAGACTCATGTCGTGCGATCCCAAAGTCCGTAATGACCGCACGACCGCTGTGTTCGACGAGGATATTTTCGGGTTTGAGGTCGCGGTGGATGACTTGTGCATTGTGTGCAGCTTTGAGGCCTTCACAGATCTGGATGACGAGGTCAAAGACTTCTGAGAAGGGCAAAGCGCCGCGTTGTTCGAGGATATGATCAAGGGAGCTTCCGTTGATCAGTTCCATGGTCAGGTAATATCGGCCTTGTTCTTCGCCAAGGTCGAATACGCGGGCCACGTTGCGGTGTGTAATCTTGCGAGAGAGGCGGACTTCGCGTTTGAAGCGAGCGAGGACTTCAGTGTTGTGGAGCTGCCCTGGAAGCAGGAGTTTGAGGGCGACGATATCGTCGAGTTCAAGGTCGCGGGCGCGGTAGACTTGCCCTGTCGCGCCTTCTCCAATGAGGCTCAAAAGCTCGTAACGATCGGCAATTTTCTGTGGCTCAGTATGCGCTTGGAAGTCTGGGGGGAGGCTGGAAAGCATCGTGGCATCGCCGCCATCGTCATCCATCTCGTCGTCGCTGAAGTCTTGGGAAAAGTCGAAGTCAAAGCTGTTGTAGTTGTAATTGGCAGGCGTCGCCGAAGGTGGCTGGGCTCCCGTGTGAACGATCGTAGAGTCGCCATCATCTTGTGGTTCGGGGGAATTGTGGACGGGGTGCTCATCTCTGTGGTTGAACTTTGTCATTCTTTTTCCTGTTGGCGACTTCGCGCATCCACAAATCAAACGTGGCTTCCATCTTGTGCCCATTGTGTGAGAGAAGGACCCTCGTTTGCTCCCTTGATGTTGTTGTATCTTTCGGATACATCGGCGGAATGGATGTGTAATCCATGTCCTCATAGAGAGAGATGCACAGAGCAGGCATCAAAGATGTTATTTCAGAGGACTTTAATGGGGAAGCAACCCTTCTGTCAAGAGCGTCAAGGAAGTGAACGGCCTTGTGGGAAAAGGGGAATGTCGGGTTATTGGTGTTCTGAGAGGGTCTTTTCTTTTTAGGGTGCGCGTGATACACCGTGGGCCGATACTACGAGCCAAAAGCCAGACATTTCTAGCCAAGCGCGGTCGCGCTGGACGAGGGCGAGATGATTGCACTGAAGTCTTCGCAAAGCATCCATGAGATATGCCTTTCAGAGGCTTTTCGTTTGTCGCCAGGTGAGCCCATTATACGTTTCCGTGCATCGTTTCAGATGGGCTCCTTGCCTTATTTGACCGTGTGGGTGGCCCACATCCATCCTGTAGATCTTGTGGAATACTTTCACCGTGTTTTGCGGCTGGTCCGCGATCCTAAAACCGCACGTCAAGAGATAGCGCCCGAAGAGTTTTCGTGGCGCTCGTCTGAAGGGCACCTTGTTTTTCATGCGGAGGAAAGCTCCCCTGGAGAGATCCGTTTAGATTGTGCGATCTGCACCGTGCCACGGCGCGATTCGCTCGGTACCTCCATGACCATTTTTGCAACGGATGCTGCGATGACGGCTTTCTTAACGGGGCTTGCGGGGTTCTTTTCAGTTGATCTTCCGGGTCGTGTGATGTTGCCTGAAGAAGACTGGGATGACTGGGGTTCGAGCAGTTCCACACAAGACGTTTCTGGGAGATCGCCCAAACCAGCCGTCGTTTCGGATGCGCAACCTGTCGAAGATGTCTGGTTAGAAGGTCATACGCCCGCGCCAACAAGCCCATCACAGGTGGATTTGGATGGTTGGGAAGAAGAGTAAGCCTGAGTTGGTAGACGGGCGCTGCAAACGATAGATGGACGCTGCGAAAAAGAGCGTTGGCAAAAAAGGGAGACGGGGAGGACATCGCGGGGCAAGGTGGGGAGAAAGAGCGTGTCTTGGTGCGGCGTGTCTTAGTACATGGACTCGAACTGTACAGGGGTTTCGCGCTCGTGGAAGCAGATCCCATAAGATTCAAGTTCGTTGAGTACAGGGTTGTAGATCTCGGGGAGCGTTGGGCGTTGAACCCCTGTGAGTTGGATGGTGCCATTGAGGATCAAGCGTGCTGCGATTCCCAAAGGTAGGCCAACGGTGTGTGCCATCGCTGTGTAAGTGCGGTCTTCTCCAAGCACGACAGTGGAGGAAAACAGCTGACAACGTTGTCCTTGGGGGTCGAGAAAGTGGATCTTGTGCACCATCGCGATCATGTCTTTGTCTTCGGGCGAAAGGGTCCACTTTTTCTCCAAGATGTGTTGGAGCAGTTGGGCGGGGGTCCCTGCTCGGCCAAAGCCGATCGGGGTATCGTCGAAGATGTCGAGGAAATCGAGCTTTTCCATCTCGGGTGAGTCGTGATCCAACTTGAGGTAGTGCATCAAACGCAAACGCACGCTGTCATGGGTGTCATACAACAAGAAAGATTCGATGAACTCGTTGCATGTCATGTCTTCGCTGCCTTCCATGATGTACGAGTCATCTGTGGCGCCAAGTTGTACGAAAACATCCCATGCTTTGCAAAAGCCCGGACGACGGAGGGTTCCGCGATAGATCGTTGGGATGCCGCGGAGTTGGTACACATCGATGTATTTGAGGGAGTCTCGGTTGGCGTAACCTTCGTATTTCCCGTAGCCTTCGATCTCGATGATCTCTGTGCGTCGGAAAAGCCGTTGGTAGGGGATGTACTTGTAGCGGCCCTCTTGGATGAACTTGACGGCGGCACCAGCGCCCGCTAGCACGACGTTTCGTGGGTTCCAAGTGAACTTGTAACGCCATGGATTGCCTTGTTCGCTTTGTGGAGCGAGTAGGCCCCCTGCAAAGGACTCAAAGCGCACGATGGGGGTTTGTTGGGCGCGCAGTTTATCGAGCATACGCATCGCAGACATGTGATCGATGCCAGGGTCGAGTCCCATCTCGTTGAGTAACAAGACGCCCGCTTGTTGGGCTTCTTGATCGAGTTCTTGCATCTCTTCAGAGATGTAGGATGCGGTCAAAAGGTGCTTTCCGTGTTCGATACACTCTCGGGCGATGGGGACGTGCATAGAAGCCGGTAGCATCGAGATCACGAGATCGGCCCAAGGGATATGATCGCTATAGGTTGAACGATCCAACGAGTCGAAAAGCACTGCTTCGCCGCGTGGATGACCGTCGATCTTGGACATCGCTAGATCGAGGTGTAAATCGCCCACACGGATCTGCCATGATTCGGCTTCTGCATGTTGGAGGAGGTAACGTATCAAAGTCGAAGCGGAGCGGCCTGCACCGATCACGAAGATCTTGCTCATCGTATCGCGCCCTTTGTGTGAAAGAAGATGTTCATCGAATACAGCACACCGATATACTTGCGAAAACAGCGCGTTGCATTGGACGAATGTCGAGGAAAAAGCATCCTTGCTCTAGCAAGGTCCTGCTTTTTCCCTGGATGGCTCTTTTGCCCATGTATGCCAGCCTTATCGATGTCGTCAAGGTTCTTCTGTAGTGTGGTGGTGCTTCCAAGAAAAAGATAGAGGGGGGGTTGTTGTCCACAAGAAGACGACCCATCCTACAGCGCGTCTCCTTGAACTTCCCGACGCCCCAAGCCGCACACGCGTGTTGGGGTTGTGCGCTTGCGCTTTCTTTAAGAAATATTCTTGTCTCTATTTTCAAAATCTCGCAAAAGGGAGAAGATGATGATGGATTTGATACGAAAGGTCCTTGGTTGGGGCATCTTGTTGTCGTTGGGCGCCACATCTCTGGTGGGGGCCATCATGAGCGTCGCCTTCTTTCAGGACTCGATGATTGATGCGTACACCAACAAAGTGCCAACCCAACTGACGCGCGAAGTGCCGCCGATCTTGGATCGCACGCTACAAGTCTTTTCCAAAAATCCCGATATCCTGAACGATCCGAACAAGCAAGCTTGGATTCAGGCGATCAGTCGTTCTTCGATGAAGCCTTCTGAAGTCTTTGTCAAAAGTGGCCTAAAAGCGTGGACAGAAAAAGAGTTGTTCTCGGTTTTGCGGGAGCTTGGGGAGCTTGCGCGTGGTCGTTCAAAGGCCCACGGTATCAAGATCAATTACCGTCCCCTTCACCAAGCCTTGGCAAGCCCAGCGATTCGGGCGTATGCAGAAGACATCTTTTCAAAGCTCCCTGCATGTTCGCCAGAGAAGACCAAAGAATGGCAGACCGCATGGCTCACTTTGTCTGCGAACAATCCGCTTCCTGCTTGCTCGCCAGGGGTGGTGCACGTCCGTGAGGGCTTGGACAAGTTGATCGCGGAACTCAAAAAGAAACCTTTGGAAGAAGTGATCATTCAAACAGCCGAGGCCAGAGAACTCGTTGGGGGCGTTGCGTTGATGCGGCCTTTGATGTGGCTGGTGTTTTTTGTGCCTTTTGTGCTGCTTATGATCGGGGGATTGGTCGTTTCCTCAACGGGTGCACGGGGCTTTTTGATGTCTATCGGGTTTACGCTCGTGATCTCTGCTGGACCCATGTTGCTCTTTTCTTCCATGATCCAACGAGCGATGGTGCAGTTTGCGTCGTCCAATGCGATGGAGAGTTCGTTGTATCGACGCGCTGCGATCTTTTCAGACAAAGCGGCGCGTGAGATCGCAGAACTGTCTCTGCCTGTGTTGCGTCAGATGACACAACCGCTTGCGGTTTCGGTCCAACAGGTCTCCACATGGGTCTTTGTGGTGGGGATGTTGACCTTTGTGTTGTCTTTCTTGATTGCGGCAAGACGTCCTCGCAACGCCGCAGAAGGCGAAGCTGTCGAAGTTGTGCGCGTGATTCGACGTCGTCGATAAAGAAAAAGGTGGGGAAGGGAGCTTTTGGGGGAGCGGGCTACTGACAAGACCCAGCCGTGCAGGACTGTCCAGCGGTGCATTTTTTGCCGCACATCCCGCAGTGTTGGGGATTGATCTTTGGATCAACACAAGCATTGCTACAACACAGGAAGTTCCCAGGACAGCACGTGGCTCCGCACTGTTGGCTACCTTGGGGGCAGAGTTGACAAGTACCGTTGTTGCAGGCTTGTCCAGCCGAGCATTTCTTTCCGCAGGTCCCGCAGTTTTGGGGGTCCAGTTGGAGGTTGACACAAGCGTTGTTGCAAAGGGTCAGGTTGGTGTCTGCACAAGCACAGTTCCCACCACTACAACGCTGGCCACTTCCGCAGGCGCTGCCGCAAGAACCGCAGTGTTGGTTGCTGGTTTGAAGATCGACACAGCTTCCGTTGCAGTCGGTTTGCCCGAGAGGACAGTCACTTTGGCAGCTGCCATTGCTGCATCGTTCTCCTGTTTTGCAGGCTGTGCCGCAGGTTCCGCAGTTTTGGATGTCCGTTTGTGTATCGACACAGCGTCCACTGCATTCTGTTCGTCCAGAAAAACACACGCAAGTTCCTTGTTCGCAGCGTTTTTCATCGTTGCAAGCGTTGTCGCATTGTCCACAATGACGTCGGTCATTTTGTGTGTTGACGCATTGTTTTCCGCAGAGGGTGGGGAAGTTGGTATCGCAAAGGATGGAACATCCGCCATTGGTGCAGGTGTAACCTGTGGGACAGATGCGGTTGCAAGCCCCACAGTGAAGTCGATCCGTCTGGGTATCGACGCAACGGCCGTTACAGAGGTCTTTTTCTCCTGGGCAGGCGCACTTGCCTTCTTTGCAGGTGAGCCCTGGGGGACAGCGTTTTCCACAGGTTCCACAATGAAGAGGATGGTTCTTTAGGTCGATGCATCCGCCATAACAGATGTTTGGGGTTTCCGTGGGGCAGGAAGTCACGCAGCTTCCAGCGGCGCAGCGTTGACCTGTCGGGCAACGAGTCCCGCAGGCTCCGCAGTGAAGGACGTGGGTTTGTGTGTCCACGCACTGATCGTTGCACTGGGTGAGGGGGCTGGGGCATCCACAAGTACCGCTGTTGCAGCTCTGTCCATCCAAACAACGAGTTCCGCAAGTCCCGCATTGATTGGGGTTGGTTTGTGTATCAAAGCAGCCACCAAAGCAGTCTGTCGGCGTCGCGGGAGGGCAGGAGGTGACGCAGTTTCCAGCGGCGCAAAGTTGTCCTTGTGGGCAGACTTGCCCGCAGGCTCCACAGTGATCGCGGCTGGTATTGAGATCGACACAAAAGCCCGAACAGTCGCTTGTTCCGTTGGGACATCGACAAAGACCATCCTCACAACGTCGGCCATCCACACAGCGATTGCCGCAGCGACCACAGTGTTGATCGTTGAATCGAGTATCTACGCAAGCTCCCAAACAAAGAGAGGGTGTGCTTTCTGGACAATCTGCATCGCATTGACCGCTTGCGCAGCGTTGTCCTTTGGGACAAGCACTCCCGCAAGCGCCGCAGTGCTCGTTGGATAGGGTTGGATCAGCGCA
Organism: Myxococcales bacterium; assembly: GCA_020632975.1. Lineage (GTDB taxonomy): Bacteria > Myxococcota_C > UBA6777 > UBA6777 > UBA6777 > JAKLKB01. Next base: position 34,413 of record JACKEL010000009.1, on the reverse strand, counting down.
AGCATCTTGGCAGGTGAGTTCTCCAGGCGAACAACGACAAGTACCATTGAGGCAGATCTGGCCGGGAGTACAGGCTTTTCCGCAGGAGCCACAGTGGGAGGCGTTGCTTTCTAATGCCACGCAGCCTCCATCGCAGTCTGTGGGGGTCGCGGCGGGACAATCGGCGGTGCATCGGGCATTTGCGCACTTCTCTCCGTTTGCACAGAAGAGGCCACAACGACCACAGTTTTTGGCGTCTGTTGCGGTGTTGACGCAGGTCCCGTTGCAGTCGGTGGTTCCTGAGGGGCAGGTGCAACCCCCTTGGACACAAAGTTGCCCGCTCGGACAGGCATTGCTACAAGCCCCGCAGTGTTGGAGGCTTTGGAGCAACTGCACGCAAGTATCACCGCAAAGTGCGGTTCCATCAGGGCAAAGGCACGCTCCATTTTCGCAGCGTTGGCCTGCAAGACATTGTTCGTTGGATGTACAAGGCGCATAAGCCGCCCCACCACAAGCGGTTGGGGCAAGTTGAAGGCAAAGCAAAAACAGAGACAACGCAAGGAAGCGACCAAGATGTCTCCATGAGGTATGCATTTTTTGAGGGGATTTCATCAGGGAAGTTCTCCTATTCGATCGCAAAACGCGGTACATCGAGAGATTGGATGGGGTGCGATCACTGGAATCCCCAAAGGAACATGGTGCTGTTGCTAGCGTTGAGTGAGACGGGGCCAAAGGTGCCCTGACGGTCGAAGTTTCCGACGATGAAGATCCGTCCGCTACTGTTGACGGCGATCCCACGACCAGCGTCGTTGTTGGGGCCACCTGCGGACTCTGCGCGGACAAAGTTGCCGCTGCTATTCATCTCTGCGAAAAAGACGTCGCTTCCGCCTCTTGAGGTGAGAGTGATGTTGTCGAGGCGCATGGTGCTTGTGAAGGTGCCTGCAAGGTAATAGCGTCCCGTCCCTGCACGGATCAGTTGGGCGATACCGTCGTTGCCCGTGGAGCCAAGGCCTTTGGCCCAGAGGACGGTGCCGCTGGTGTTCATTTGGACGATGAATGCGTCACTTCCGCCGACGGCATTGAGCGTAAAGTTCCCAAAAGTTGCGCTACCTGAGAAGCTACCGAAGACATAGATGCGTGCGCCATCCACCAAGATGTTCCCCACAAGGACATCTTGCGTGCCATGGAAAGCCTGCGCCCAACCAAAGGCTCCTTGCGAGGTCATACTAAAGACAACGCCATCGAAGCCTCCTTGCGAGGTCAGTCGGTTGTTGCCGAAACTTGCGGTACCTTGGAAGCGACCGCCGACATAGAGATTTGTTCCGCTGACGGCGATCCCACCAGGATAATCGCTGACCCCAGGAGCGCCTGCCGTTCTCGCCCACAAGCAACGTCCGTTGGGATCGATCGAAGCAATAAAGATATCATGGAAAGAGTCTGTTGCGACGTGTCCACAGATCGTTTGATTGGGTCCGACAATCCAGCCTGTTGCGTAAGCTGCGCCTGTGGATGTCGCTGCGACTTTGCCCGACCAGTCATAACTTTGGCCACCAAGAGGAGCGACCCAAGCAGCGGTGCCGTTGCTGTTGTTGTACTTGATCACAAAGGCGTCATAAGGCCCGCTAGGAGAAAGTGTTGTGGATTGGGCCGTGGGGAAGGTTGCGGTGGCACTATGGCGACCGAAAAGGCCGATGGAGTAGAGGTTTCCGCTCGCGTCGATGCTGTTCCCTTCCACGATGTCATACGCGGTACCACCGCCACTTTTGGCCCACAAGACGTTCCCTGTGGGGCCGATCTTGGCAGCAAAAAAGTCTTCTATGCCTGCGGAGGTCAAGGTGGTGCTACCCAGGGTTGCTGTTCCCGTGTAGTATCCGCCCACAAGAAGGTTTCCTGCACTGTCGATAAACATCTCTCTTGGGACCAAGGCTCCCGTGCTTGTTGTATAAGCGACGGCGTTATCGCAGTTTGCGGAACAGGTGGTACATAGACCGTTTCGGCAGAATTGACTGCTGGGGCACTCCGAAGAAACCGTACACGCAGAGCAAGTCCCACCGCGGCAGATCTGGCCTGCGTTGCAGGTGACTCCGCATCCCCCGCAGTTGCTTGCGTCTGTTTGGTAGTTGATGCAGGCAGCAGCGCAACAGGAGTAGCCTTGGATACAAGCCGCGTTGCAGTTTCCGCAGTTGTTGGGATCGGTCTTGAGGTTTGCGCATGTGGAGCCGCAACAGCTTTGTCCAGCTGCGCACTTATTCCCGCAGGAACCGCAGTTTTGGGCGTTGTTGAGGGTGCTTACACAAGAGCCACTGCAACAAACCAATCCTCGTGAACAAAGTGTCCCGCAAGTTCCGCAGTTTGCATTGTTGGATTGGGTGTTGACGCATTGGCCCGCACAACAGGTCTGGCCCGCAGCGCAGCGCACACCGCACTTTCCACAGTTTTGGGTGTCTGCTTGTAGGTCTTTGCACGCGCCACCACAACAGGTTTGGCCAGCCGCACAGCGCATCCCGCAACCACCACAGTTGTTTATGTCTGTTTGGAAATTGGCGCATTTTCCAATGCAGCAGCTTTGTCCTGCTGGGCACTTATTTCCGCAGGAACCGCAGTTTTGTGCATCGACGAGGGTGTCTGTACAAGTGGTTCCACAACAGCGAGCAGGCAAGGTGCAGCGATTGCCACAGGCCCCGCAGTGATTGGCGTTGTTTTGCAGGTTGGTACAAGCGCCTGCACAGCAACCTTGCGCGGCTGTACAGGTTGTGCCGCAGGCACCGCAGTGTTGGAGGCTATTTTGTGTGTCTGTGCAGGCTCCACCACAACAAGCGAGCTGGTTGGGGCAGCAACTTGCGCCGCACTGTGGGGCTTGTGGGGGGCAGAGTTGGCAATTGCCTTGAACGCAAAACTCGCCAGTGTTACAGACTTTTCCGCAACCTCCACAGTGTGCGGGGTCCCAGTCTGTGACGACGCAGCTTCCTGCACAATCGATTTGTCCGATGCTACAAGTACATTGACCATTTTCGCAGAGTTTTCCGCCTGAACAAACACTGCCGCAAGATCCGCAGTGATCGGAGTCTTTTTGCAGATCAACACACTTCCCAGCGCAAGGCATCTGTCCTGTGGGGCACTGAAGCTGACACTGGCCCGCGACGCATTGTTCTCCCGCTTGGCAAGTCTTTCCGCAGGTTCCGCAGTGTTGGGGGCTGGATTGAAGGTCTACGCAGTCTGTCCCGCAAGAGCTTTGTCCATTGGGGCACAAACACTGGCTATCTGAACAACGTTGTGGGGCTTGGCAAGCCATGCCACAGGCGCCGCAGTGGTTGTCATCGCTTTTGAGATCGACGCAAGCTCCATTGCAAAGGGTCTGTCCTGTGGGACATTGGAGTTGACACTGGCTGGCCTGACATTCAAATCGGTCGGGACAACGGCGATTACAGCCTCCACAGTGCAAACGGTCTGTTTTGGTATCCACGCAGCTTCCATCGCAAAGGCGGCGTCCCCCAGGGCATTGACACTGCCCACTGACGCAGACTTGTCCTGCCTGGCAACGTACCCCGCATTGTCCGCAGTGTTGGGCGTTGGTTTGGATATCGACACAGGCTTGGTAACAGATCTTGGGCGTTTCTGTGGGGCAAGAGGTGACGCAAGCGCCCGCAGAACAGTACTGGCCGTCACTACAGCGATTTCCGCAAGAGCCACAGTTCATCACGCTGAGGTTGGTGTCCACGCACTGACCGTTGCAATCCACGGTGTCATCAGGGCAAGTGCACTGGCCTTGTTTGCAAAAGTAACCGATGGGGCAGGCATTCCCGCACTTTCCGCAGTGTGCGGGATCTGTTTGGGTATCGACGCATCCACCCAAGCAGATGGTTTCTGTCGCGATCGTGCACTCAGGAAGACACTGGCCTTGGCTGCAAAAATTACCGTTGTTGCAGGTGTTTCCGCAGGTGCCGCAGTTGCTTTGATCGATACGCGGATCGACGCATTGTCCATCGCATAGGATGGTTCCAACTGGACACGCACAACGCCCATCGACGCACTGTTGTTGGTTGGGGCAGCGATTTCCGCAGGCGCCACAGTGGTTGGTGTCCGTCTTGGTGTCGATGCAACCGCCGAGGCAGAGAGTGGGGGTACTGTCAGGGCAATTGGAAAGGCATTGTCCGCTTGCGCAACGTTGTCCACTTGGACACGCCCGACCACAGGCTCCACAGTGTGCGGGGTCGCTTTGGAGGTCAGCGCAACGATCGCCGCACGATGTTCGGCCTTGGGTGCATGCGCACTTGCCCTGTGAGCATTGTTCTCCAGCCTTACAAGCGAGATTGCACTGTCCACAATGGGAAAGGTCGTTTTGTGGATCAACGCAGCTCCCGCCGCAAGATAGAGGGGTTTTTTCGGGGCATGAGGTGGTGCAACGTCCGTTGGTACAAAACTCACCGCTGGCACAGTTTCGACCGCATCCTCCGCAGTTTGTGCCATCGCTGCGGATGTCCACGCAGCTTTTCCCGCAGTCCACGAGACCTGTTGAGCAAACACAGTTTCCTTGGAGGCACTGTTTACCGTCTTTGCAGGCTTGTCCACAGGCCCCGCAGTGAGCGTCGTCTGCGCGCAGGTTCACACAGTTGGCTCCACACGTGCTGAACCCGTTGGGGCAAAAGCAGTAGCCTCGCAAACACTCCATCCCTGCGGGACAATCGCCATTGCTTTGGCATTTTGTGGTTTGCTCTGTGCAGGAAGAGAGCCAAATCAGAAAACAGAGACAACTAACGGTAAACCATCTCGATTGCATCGATAGACCCCGATAATAGACGTTGTATGCGCTTTGTCGGTCTCTTGCTTGGGAGAACCAAAGAAGAAAGAGGAGACGACAAGCTGTAAGATGGACCTTTAAAAAAGAGGTAGCATCTCGTTTTTCTTAATAGAAAAGCGGTCGAAGCGAAAGATGCTTACAAAGAAAAGACAGAGATTGGGGAGAGATCGAAGGTGCTCGGGCAGGGAGGAAAAAGAGCTGAAAGAAACGGATCAGCCGCCAAATTGGTTGCGAAGGGCAGCAAGTGTTTCAGGGCTCATGCTTTCCATCCATTTGCGGGCCATGCTGACAGAGCCTGTGTAGTCGTGGTGTTCTTGATCGATCAGGCGGCCTGCATCGCTCCAACGCAAACCATCGGGGAGACCGTAGTGATCTACGAGTGCTTCAAAGACCGCTGCATCGCGATAACCTGCATCGTAGGACAAGCTTGCCGCCGCAGTCAAAAGGCCCACGAGTTCGCGCTCTACGGGGTTTTTCACGGGGTAGGCGCTCTCTGTTTGGGCGAGGTGACGGTTGTATTCCACCATCGAGATCGCACGAAGGGATTCTTCGCTGATGTGTGCGTAGCGATCGTTGACTTGCATCACGAAGGCTTTTTCGCCGTTTTCTGTGCGGGTCTCAAACTTGACGACGGGATCGTTGTCTTGGCCGTGGAAGTAACCGTCTGCCATGACGCGACCTTTGTGGCTGAACTTGTCGAAGGTGGGGTTGTAGAGGTCCATCGTGTTAACATAAACGGCCGCTGTATGGGGGAGTTCGCCGTTAAGCTTGCGGCCTTCCACGTTGTTGTTGCGTGGTTCAAGGCCAGAGCTTACACCAGGGCGGACTTCCATCACATCGACGTTGAAGTGACGATCCATGGTCATGGCTTGGCCGTCGTTGTCGATGTCACGGAAACGTGCGCCAAGTTGAAGATCCAAAGGTGTGACGTAGTTGCCGATGGTTGCGTCTTTATGGTTCCAACCCACAGCTTTGTCACGGATGTTTTCGTTGATCTCAGACCAAGAAGCGCGGTTGAGTGCGCCGTTGATGATCTCCATGAGGGCCTTGGCGTCTTCGCCTTGGGTGAATTGGACATCGCCGCCTGAGACGGGTTTGGTGTTGAAGTAAGAAGAGTTGAAGGTCGTGACCATCTGTGCTTCGGGGAAAGCTTCGCGGACACCGTCGATGTTGTCTTTTCCTGAGCAAAGACCGAGGAAGATCAGTTTGTCTTTCCCTGTTGCATCGGGGGCGTTGTTGAGGGAGTTGCGCGTGTTGTTTCCAAGGTTGCTGTGTCCTTGGTACACCACAACGTCGTATTTGTCGCCAGCGATGTCTTTGAAAGAGTCATCATGGAAGTCACGGAGATCGATGTTGACCTTGTATTCTTCGCCATTGATGGTCTTGGTGAGTTGGAGTTGGCGAGGCTCTGCGCGCCAGTTTGAACGGCTGCCTTCGCTTTTGACTTCGTATCCTTGTTGCTTGAGGAAGTCGGTGATGCCTTCGTAGAAGCCCTCACCATGGCCTGCTGCAAAGCTGACGTTGATCTCGCGGCGACCGTCTGCAAACCACTTGTCTGTGGGAGGATTGGTGGGAGCGATCTCTGCGCGGAGCTGATCCACGGTGGCGCGTTGTTCTGTGCTAAGGCCCGATTGTACGCGCACTGCGTTGAAGATCATCGACTCTTTGAGTCCGCCGATGGTTTCGTTTTGGATCAGCTCGTTGAGTTGGTTGAAGGCTTCGCGCTTGAGCGATGCGTCTTTGCCCTTGTTCCCAAGGCTGCTGATCATCTCAGTCAAGACGGTTGCTGCGGAACTACGGAGTTGCGCTGCTTCGTTGGAGTTCAACTCGCCACTGCTTTTGGCGCGCTCAAGGGTTTGGCTGAGTTGATCGAGGGTCGCTTGTTTGGTCTTTTGCGAGACTTGACCGAGCGAAAAGAGGTTTTCGCCTTCAGAGAGACGGTCTGCGGCTTCGGCTGCGTTGTAGAGTGCCTTGGAGGTCTCTTTGAGGCTGGTGGGATCGACGTTTGCGTCTGTGGAGAAGATCCCTTCGCGGTTCAAGAAGACTTTGTCGCCTTCGACACCCGTGAGGCTCACGTCAGGATTGTGGCGGCTTTGGCCGAAGAGTTGGGAGCGTTCAGAGTAGATATCACTTTGTGCGGTGAATACGGTAAAGCTGCGGTTTCCGTCGATTTGGATCGCATTGTCGCTTCCACCACGGATGGCTTCTGCGAGCGCTTTGGCTTGTTCGTTGGTCAGAGCACCTTTGCTGATCTGAAGATGGACACTCTCACGTGCCGTTTTGCCCCAACCATCCGAGTCGTTCTTGTCCATGTGGACGAAGAGATCGACTTTTCCATCTTTGGGATTGTGCTGAAGATCTTGGACACTTTGGGGATTGTTTTGGGTGACCTTTTTGACGACTTCAGCTTGAACGGAGTGCATTTGGCCAGTTTGGGGATCGCGGAAACGAATGGTTGTGGACATGGTGATACCTCTTGTTGGGGACGAGTTTAAGCACACAGCCTCTTCACCGAACGAACGGAGCTTTGGAAAGTTGATGACAAAAGCCAGTCCCTCCAAAAAGATGTGCGCATGAATTTGGTGAAAGAGGATAAGAGATTCTTGAGAGAGGTGCAAGTGGGGAATTTAGAAAGAAACGTTGCGTTGGTCGGCGACTATCCTTGATCTTCAAGGAGGCTGCTTGTACAAACCAAGCCACATGGATTTGAGGTCTTTTCTACAAGATAGCGCAGGAGGAACGCTTGAAGGAAAAACACATTCGGATACGTATCGAGCAATGTCTTGCACTCGCCAAAGCCTCGAACTGTCCGCGTCGTAAGTTTGGTGCGCTCTTGTTGGACCCTGAGCGCAACGTCGTTTTGATGGATGGCTACAATGGCGGTCCTCGCGGTGGTGGCGAGCTTTGCGGTGGTAACTCTTGTCTGCGCGATACCATGCACGTGCAGTCTGGAACGCGTATGGAGATCGGCTGCCATCACGCAGAGATGAATGTCGTCTGTAACTGCGCAGCATCGGGGGTTCCCACCAAAGGCGCTTGGCTTGTGGTCACGGGAGAGCCTTGTATGATGTGTTCCAAGCTGATCCACCATGCGGGAATCTTGCGTGTGTACGTCGTTGGCGGCGGATACATGGGGGAAAATGGTATCGATTATCTCAACTCGCATGGGGTCGAGGTCGTCTCCGTCGAAGGACCGCAAGATCCCCGACTCCGCGATGTGGAATCTCCGATTCAGGGCTAGGGACGATCTGGACGGTGGCGGGGCGGTCCTAGAATGGTTGGATATCAATATATCCGGGGGGGGCCGTCGTGGGCGACCACGGAGGGTCGCCCCGTGAATGATTGATATCCCGGATATCCGGGCGGGCCACCGTGCCCGCCCGAATGACCGTGGATATCAATATATATCCGGTCGGGCCACCGTGCCCGCCTGAATCCATCCCGAATCCATCCCGAATCTCGTTATATCTGGGGCTGGCCTCCGTTCCCGTCCGAATCCATCTTGGATATCTCTGTCTTTTCTTCGATCTTTTCTTCTTTCAGTTTGTTCGTGAGCAGGCGGATCGCTTCGTTGACTTCGGGGTCGAAGTGGATGTCGTGTTGGGGGAAGGATATCTCGATATCGAGTTCTTGGAATTTTTTGTTGATGTTGAAGCGGATATCGCTGAGTGTTTTCTTGCGTTTACGGGGGTCGCGGACAGCAACAACGAGTGTAAAGTCGAGTGTATTTGCGCCAAAGTCGCTGAAAGAGACGACAGGTGTAGGTGTTTTGAGGACAAGTGGGTGTGCTTGGGCCAGTTCCAAGAGTGTGGCTTTGACGAGATCAGCGTCGCTACCGTAAGCGACACCAACGATCATCTTGGTTTTGACGTAGGGAGGACCGAGGCTCCAGTTGACGACTTGCGTGGAGATGAGTTCTGCGTTGGGGACGAGGATAACGCATCCTTCGATGGTTTCGACGGAGGTGCTTCTTGCGTTGATCGAACGGACGGTTCCTGCGATCCCACCGACTTCGATGACATCTCCCACGGAGATGGGGCGACCAAAGATGATCAACAAGCCCGAGATAAAGTTGTTGGCGATATTTTGGAGTCCGAATCCGATCCCTATCCCCACGACGCCTGCGAAGACGGCGAGTACACCGAGGTTTACGCCCATGACTTGAAGGCCCAAAAGCAACCCCAACACAAGCACGATGTATCCAACGAGCGTGTTGGCGGCGTGGATGGCACCTTCTTGTAAGCGAAACAGCGGATAGACGTGGAGGGGCAACTTTTCTTTGAGGAAGGTGGAGAACCAGAATGCGAAGCCAAACACCAAGATAAACTTGATAAGAGAGAAGAGGGATATCTTGGTGCCTTGGACTTGAAAGATCGGGTAGTTGAGGAGTTGGAAGGGGCCTCGAAAGCCGCCAGGTGCATTCCAGATCGCAAACAAAGAACTCAACGCAAGCAAGACCAATGCAAAGCCGATCATGATCTGGGTGGCGAAGTAAAAGCGTTCTGCAAAGGTGCGATCCATGGTCTTGAAGACAGGACTTTGCCCAGAAGTCATCCCAAAGACCCAACGGTTGCTGAGTGACGCGATTTGGTAAAGGACAGCGCTAAGGCCGAGTGCTAGGGTTGTTACGAACAAGCTGCTTGCGATAAAGGCTGCAAGGTTGCGGTAGCCCCAAACATACAGCCCAAAGGTTGAGAGTCCTAGTAACAGCAACACGGGGTACAAGCGGCTGAGGTGGGCGGCAAACCAGCGTTTCTTCTCTATGTAGGTTTCTTCTTGGGGAGACGCGTTGGCTTCGGTCTTTGCGTTGGCTTCGGTCTTTGCGTTGGCTTCTTTGGTCTCGGTGCTTTCTTCTTTGGGGCTTTCGTCGGTTGGGGGTTCAAAGGAGAGGAGTGCAAAGACGCCTTTTTTGCTGGACAAGATGCCGAAGATGCCGAGCATCATGATGCCATAGAAGAAGATGGAGAGGACATCAATCACTGCTGGGGGGTAAGCCAAGAGCTTTAGGAGCGCGAGCATGGGGAGATAGAACATCGAAAAGAGCGCAAGAAACTTAGAGATGCGGCGAAAACGAGCAGAGATGGCATCATCTACTTTTGAAAACAAGCGGCGTTGGGGGTTTTTGGCGAAAAAGCGATTGGAGCACCACCAAACAACGAGCGCAAGGATTACGATCTGCGAGATATACTGGTTGGTTTCGCGCCATTGAGCGGGGAACGCAAGCAGTTCAAGGAAGTAAAAGAGGATCAAAAAGATCGTTAGATAGGGGAGGATACCGCGTAGGATCTCAAGGAAGATGCTGAGGGCTTGTTGGAAGTAGTGGGCCAAGGTGCCACTTGGGGTTTGTGCGATGCTGAGAAGGATGCGTTTGAGGTATCCGCGAAAGAGAAAGAGCGGAAGCAAAAACAGCAAGGGAAGGCTGAGATAGAAAAGTGCGATGGGGGTGCCTGAGTTTTCAAACAGCTGAGAGAGTTTTTTCTCTGCTGTGGTTTTCAGAGCGTTGTAGATATCGGGCATCCTTTTGATGACGTTTTGTGTGTGATGATAAAAGGATACGAAGGTTTTTTGATTGAAAGCGAAGCGTTTGAGGAAGAGTAGTCCACCTTCTGCTTTGGCTGCGTGGCCTTTGTACACACTGTTGAGGAGTTTCAAGGTGTAGTGGAGGACGTGGAGGTAGACGCGTGTGCTTTCTTGGTTGAGGGCTTCGTCTTGAAGGCGGACTTGAAGGATCTCAGACTCGATGCGGTAGCGATCGAAGTTGAACCCTGCGATACGCCGTTCAAGTTGTTCTTTGAGGCGGGCAACTTTTTGTCTGAACGCGAGCCGTTTGGCTTTGAGTATTTGGGCTGTTGTGGGGCGAGAGGACGGCCCTTTTTTGAGACGGCGGGGATGACTTTTGTGTGGTTGTTTTTGTGGAGCCTTGGGGGAACGGGGTGGTTTGGTGTTTTGTGGAGGCAGGGGCGTCAGTGGGGGCGGCTGTAACGGAAGTTCTTTAAAGAGATCTTCGCGGGCTTTGTTGAGGGCGACTTTGTTTTTATCGACGAGCCTGTTGATGGTTTTGGTGGTCTTGGAACTTTTGAGGAGTTCTTGTTGTCGTTTTTTCTGTTTGCGTGTGAGACGGCCGATCACGCGTCGAAGTTGGAAGATTCGTTTTGTGGGGAACTTCTTTTTGATGTGGCCTTTCATCAGGCCCCGTGCTTCGATGTATTGGCTGAGGGCATTATGAAGGTTGGAGCGACTTTGTTCTCGTGAAGCGTAAGTTGCTTGAAGGCGCGATTGGGCGTCGAGTACCGCTTTGATGTATTCCGCGACTTGGGCCCGCAGTTTTTGGACACCGCGTATGCGACGCAAGCCTACTTCGCTAGAGGGACGGATGTATTCTTCTTGTGTCTTGCGGAGTTTTTCGATCTTTTTGCTGAGTTCTTCATCGATCTTGGCTTGCGTGTTTTGTTGGAGGTCTTGTTCGAGCTTGGCGAGGCGTTTTTTCGCATCCGCCAAGGGCAACAAAGCCGCATCGTTGATGAGAGAGTCCGCTTCTTCTGCGAGAAGATCCATCACATTGTCTGCGCGGACCCCACCGATCAAACAGAAGAAAAAGAGAAGCATGAGCGTGATCTTGATGTACCATCGGCCTTTTTGTGTGGGGTAAACATAGGTGGGCATAAAATATCCTCCATGGATAGGAATAATGCAAAGATGAACGCCAACTCTTGCATCGCAAAAGGCTCCAATATACCGCACTCTTGAAATACATGATGGATGCAGGACTCTCTTCGTAAAAGTCCTTTTGAAAAGGTCTCTTGGAAGAGTTGGGTATCAAGATGGAAACTGGATGAGGTGAGTCCTTTTGTTGGTGGGCATCTCTGCGTAGCGTTTACAAGGAGTGTGCCACGAGTCAAGGCTCGGGTTTGGGTATGCACGGAGGGGTGCCTGTTTTGGGGTGCCCCTGGACGGATTGGATATCAATATATCCGGGGCGGGCCTCCGCGCCCGCCCAAAGGAAAGAGAGGCAAGGATGACTGCGATCCCGATATGGCTGCATGTTTTGGTTTATGTGCTGGGTTTGGGGGGAGGTGCGGGGGATGCAGAGCGGCTTCGCCAAAAGGCCGGAGGGACGTTGACTTTGGAGGATGTGCTCAAGCGCGCTCCATATCTCTATGGTTTCCTTCCTTTGGTGGTGTTGCCGTTGGTGTATGGTTGGGGATTGTCGCGGTTTCCTCGGATGGAGTGGTATCTCCCATTGTGGTTGGGTTACTGGATGGGGCCGTTGATTTGGGGGGTGGTGTTATTTGTCTTTATGTTTTTTTCTGGGATGACCGTAAAGATTGCCTTTTCGAATGTTCATCCTGAACGATGGAAACTACCGATTGTTGGGGTCTTGTTGGCGATTACGGTGGAATATGGGCATTTCTCTTTTACGCAAACGGCTGCTGCTTCGCTTGGTGCGCCCCGCATGAAAGGTGTCGTGGTGTTGCAAACAACGCCTGTTTCTTGTGCTGCTGCGAGTGCAGCGACGCTTTTTCGTTCATGGGGGCGAAAAGCGACGGAGCGCGAGATGGTGGAGTTGCTTCGGACCAACGGTCTTTTTGGGACAGGGGATGCGCATATCGTGTACGGTTTTGCGAAGGTGGGCGTTGTTTGTCAGCGCGCGGAGTGGACGCTTGAGCAGCTGCCCAAGCTTGCGGCGCCACAGATGATCTTCGTGAAGACTTCCTCGAAGAAAAGCCAAGAAGATCATGCAGCAGTGTTTGCGGGGATGCGTCGTGGTCAGATCGTGGTGTGGGACCCATTGTTTGGTGAGGTCTTGTACACGAAGAAGAAGTTTTCGCAGATATGGAAAGGGCGGGGATTGTTTTGCAAGCGGCCCACGTGGTCAAAGCGTCCGAAGCAGCGGTGACTTAGCACGCGACGCGCACGATGCCTTTCATGATGTCGATGACACCAGAGGTTGCGGTCTTTTTCCCAAAGACGCCAAAGAACAGGTAGGCCCAGTAGAGTGCGATAGCGACTTGGGTGACGAAGAAGAAAAAGCGCAACTCAATGGCCCGTCGATGGGTGGAGAGCAAGTGGATGGTTGATTGGCCGATGCGTGCGCCCAAAAGCCACAAGGCCAGTCCGTTTGTGACCGTGGTTTGTTGTGTTGCGAGTGCCAACAACATCAGGCCCCCAAAGATCGGGAAGTGTTCGTAGCAGTTGGCGTGGGCGCGACACAAGCGGTTCGAAAAGGGCGAAACATCCGCACCATCGGGTTGGAAACCAGCTTTGGGGGCTTTCCCTGCGAAGGTCAGGTACACGCGCAGTCCTGCCAAGATCAACAGCAACACAAGCATCCAAGCGATATAACCGACCAGTGCAACAGCCGTTGTGTTCATCAAACGTCTCCGTGATTTTGTGTGAGGGGTTGGGATAAGTCTTGTGAGACTGCGGGTCCTTGGGGTCTTTGTCAAGACAGAGCGGAGGAGATGTCAGCGCCCTCGGATCTTGGTGACGGTGCTGAGGAAGGGGAGGAAAGCGCCAGGGAAATACAGCGTGAAGTTGTCGTCGTCTGTAAGGACGATGGTATCGAGGGTGTAGCCTTGTTGGGCGTAGGCATCGATGATCTTTTGCCCTGCGGGATTGAGCTTTTTGCGCCATGCTTCTGTGCTCGATACATCAAATTGTGTGATCACACCGCGTTGTGAAGTGGCCATCAGGACGCGGCCTTTGGCGCCTGGAAAGAGTTCGCCTCCATGTTCGAGAGGGAGGGGGTAGGCGTAGACTTTTTCTTCGTGGAGTTGGTTTCCAATGTAGGTGAAAGACACGAGTCCTTCGGGGCGTCGCTGCTCACGGGGAAGGGTTTGTTGAAGTAGGGTGCGGAGGGAAGTTTGGGGGAGCAGGTCGAGATCGAGCAATCGAAAGTAGACCTTGAGATGTTGTTCATCGAGATCCCAGCCGATGCCGTAGAATCGGGAGTTTTCGTGGATGAGAAAGTAAGGATCGACTTCGATCTTGCGTTCTTTGAGGATGGGAGCAGCGGCGACAAACATCTCATCGGGTTTGGTCAGGGAGCCAAAAGCGATGCGAGAGGAGTTGACTTGATCTCCGCGAACGCGGTGGCTGTAGGTGAAATAGCTAAACTCTTCGTAGCTTGACTCGGGAGCGCGTTCTGCAAACCAACCGTGGATATCGAAACATCGTTGGACGTAAGCGAGTTCGTTGGGGGTAAGGTGTTCTTGGATCGGGAAAAATGTCTCGCAATACCACTGAAAAAAGCTTTGGTGGATGCTTTTTGCTTTGCGTTTGAGAAAGTGACGAAAGAGGCGTTTGAGCCAAGCAAGCGGGGAGATGGAGGGGCGTCTTTGCGGGAGGTCCATGGGCATAAAGCTCTGCTCCTTGGGTGGGGAGGTTGTGTGTGAAGTCTCTTGCTGTTGATGTCGGTGGGATGGGGAGAATCACAGAGACCTAGGCTTGATTCCACCAAGTAAAGATCTTGCGCTTGAGCCAATTGGGTCGGTCAAAAGGCAATCTTCGCAAGGTATAGAGATGAGAGTGAGCAAAAGGAAGTCGTCGCAAAAAGTCGAGCAGGGGCGATTCGATGGGGGGCATCCATCGTTCTAAACGAGTTTGAAAGTCAGGGAGTGTTTCGGGCTTGAGATCGTAGAGGTTGAAAGCGGTCTCGATGCGCTCAAAGGTAAAGCCAAGGCGAGCAACGCGCGTTTGGAGTTGTTCTAGTTTCTTTTCGTGGAACTCAAGCACCAACGGGCAATAAGACATGTAGATCCGTGCGTCGAGGTCATCTTTGAGGCAGTACATCGCTTTTTCGAGAAAGCAGCCCATGCGATAAGCATCCCACGGTGGATCGAGCACCACAGCATCGTACTGTTGGTGCATCTCTTTGGGCATCCCGCTGTAGATGAAGTCGGCTTTGTGTCGATGGATGGATGGGTCTTTTTGGGCGATGTACTCGTGAAGTCGGTCATCGAGATCGACCATGTGGACCTCTCCGCGGAAGTCCTGTGCGAGCACCACGCTGATCAGGTCGTCATCTCCAAGCATCAAGACCTTGCACACGGGAGAGTCAAAGGACTCACGAATCCGATCAGCCCGTCGTTTGGAGGTCTCTGGGGCACAATAAAGCTGATCAAAGTCGATGATGGCTGGGGGGCGATCCGCCAAAAGCGCTTCGATATCTGGCACGGGTGCGTGTCGTTCCTCTGGGTATAGCCAGTCCAGTCGCATAAGATATAACGCTGTTTCTCCCAGATATCGGGGGAGGTAGCGTTGCTCGAGGATCAGCTTTTGTTGGCTTTCCACGTAGTTGTAAAGAGGCTGGAGATGAGCGCGCAAAGTCCCCAACAACGGGCCTAGCTCTTCAGCGGGAATCTTGGGCCATGCTTCGGGGAGTTCTTCACCCAACATCTCGAACAGTTGGTACAAAAAGTTGCGGATACGACGGCGTGGATGTGTGGGAGGAAGCGTCTGGGCCCAAGCGAGATGTGACGGTGGTTCAGGAAGAGACCACGGAGATTCACTCGAAGACATCGGACTTTCTTGATCCGTGAGGGCGACTTGTTCTGTTTGAGTTTCCATAACGATACGTCCTATGCGACCGAGTGTTCGGGAAGAAACGGTTTGATGTCTTTGGAGTCGATATGCCACCAGCGTTGGAACCAGCGGACCCAAGGCTTCATGCGGAATCCTTCGATGGCACGGAGAGTATAGAGATCCGAAAAACCGAAAGGAAGCTGTTGGAAGGCCTGAAGCAAAAGGCTGTCAAGTTGTGGACTATGGCTGAGAAGGAGCTTCATAAACTCGGTGCCTTGGAGTGGATAGAGATGCCATGTCATCTCGACGGCTTCGATGGCAAGGCCGACTTGGGCGAATCTTCTCCAAAAGCGCTGGGCTTTTCTCTCCAACCAAGCGACCTGTAATGGGCAAAATGCCATGTGTATTCGAGCGTGTGGTGCCGACTTGAGGGCAAGATGGGCTTTGTGCAAAAAACACCAAGCGTGATAGTCATCCCATGGAGGGTCCAAGACCACGGCATCAAAGGCACCTACAAGCTCGTGCGGAAGGCCACCCAAAAACAGGTCGATTGCATAACAGTCGAGGTGAGGGGCATTCTCTTGGATATGTTCGAGGAGTCGCTTGTCATATTCGATCACGTCGATGGGACCGTGATGTTGTGAAGCAAGCGCGAGACTTGTGAGATCGTCATCGCCGAGCAACAGAACGCGACCTTGGGGCGGTAGCTCCGCAAGGACGCGTTGGCTACGGCGTTCTGTGGAGTCAGGGCTACAATAAAGCTGGTCGTAATCGAGCTTGGCAACAGGTCTTTGGGCACAGTGGGCCAAGAAAGAAGGGGACGCTTCAAGCCGTTCTTTGGGCCATTGGTATGCAAGTGCCACGAGACGCAGGCTGCACTCCCCCAATATACGTAGGGTTGCGCGTTGTTGTCGTGCACTTTGGGAAGCTTGGGACTGCGCCAAAAGCTGCTGATCCAAGACGTTGATCTGCTTTTGAAGCTGTTGGGTTGCATCGTTGAACTGTTCGCGGTCTGCAAGAAGCCGTGTCGCGCTTTCTTGTGGGCTGCTGAGACCCAAAGCCTCGAAGAGTACGCCAAGATAGCCTTGGATGCGCTCTGCCGTTTCCGTGGAAGTCCAAGCACTCACGACGCAGGCTCCTTCGGTACGGCTTCTGCGGTGGAGGGGCTTTGTTCTGGGATCGTGTGTGGCGTTGCATCTTGAAGAGGAGGCGCTGGATATGTCGAAGGGATGGTCTCTTCTGCTGCGTCGATCTCTTCTTGTGGCTCGTTTGCTGCGGAAAGTGCTGGTGGTTCATGGGGACCTTGATTGTTGGTTAGCCACCAAGAAAAGAGCTTTTGTCGCAGCTTGCCCATGCGGAAACCTTCGATGCGGCGGAGTTCATAGAGGTGAGAAAAAGTGTAAGGTACTTTTATCAAGACATCGAAGAGTGGGGACTCGATCTCTGGAAGATAAAGCCCAAAAGCCCGTCGATAGGACTCTGTCTGCATGGGGGTTAGATCGTAGAGGTGACAGGCTGCGTGGATGGACTCGCAGGCTAGGCCATAACGAGCGAGCCGCAACCAAAAGCGCCGCATCTCCGAGCCGATCAGCTCCATCTGGATCGGGCAAAACGCCAAGATGATACGCGCTGCGGGGCTTTGTTTCAGGCAGTAGAGAGCGCGGCTCAAAAACGCCCATGCTCCGCCGATATCCCATGGTGGATCGAGCACCACTGTATCAAAGTGTCCTTGCATCCACGGAGGAACGCCCCCAAGGATCAGGTCGATCTTGTGCAGTTGGACTTGGGGAGCTTGTTGTTCAATGAAGTCGAGCAGACGCGTATCGAGGTCGATGACGTGGATCTCTCCTTGGAATCGGTCTGAAAGGACGATGCTTCCGAGGTCATCGTCTCCAACGAACAGGACGCGTCCTTGGTCTGGGGAGGACTGGACTTCGAGGATCTTGTTGACGCGGCGTTCTGTGGAGTCTGGCGTGCAATAAAGTTGGTCGTAGCGAACTTCGACGGGAGGACGTGCTGCAAGCTTCTGAACACTCGATGGATGGGCTTGCAGAGAAAGCCCTGCTTGCTCGCGGTCGAGGGCAAAGAGAGCACTTGCGCTTTCTGCATAAAAGCGCGTAAACAACCTCTGGACGCGGTTTTGCGTGGGGTGCTTATCCAAAAAGTCGTAAAGCTGGGAGAGTCGTTGACGCAGTGTGCGAAAACGCGAGGCGTATTCGGCAGAAGAGACATGAGGCCACATCTCAGGCAAGGGATCGCCGATCTCGGTAAAGAGTTGATGGAGGAAGGTTCGGATATGTGAACTTGGCGAATTGTCGGGGGGCAACGCCGTATCGATCATCCTAGCTCTCTGGGGTGATGGTGTGAAAGGTTCGAGTGTTTAAGGATAGAACAAAGCTTTCGGGAGCACAAGCAATCCGATCGACCAGCCAAAAAGCCATGGGATCAGTCGCCAAGTGGTGCGCATGTATTCGCGGTACTCTTCGCCAAAACGCGCTTGTAACAGGGCTTCTTCGCGCTGGATCCTCCAAGCAAAGAGCAAGGCTGCGCTCACCCCAAAAAGCCCCAAAGCGATGGCATTTCTTCCCACCAACAAAAGCCCCGTCATCTCCAGGAGGGTCCCTGTGTAGGAAGGGTGACGCAAGAGTCGATAGACGCCTTTGCGGATGATTTGATGGTCAGGTCGCAAGCACAGTTGGTAGGTAAAGTGCCGATCGAGGGTGCGGATGGCTGTTTGACGCAGGACGATTCCGCCGATCATGACGAAGAGACCGACGACTTGGACGCCCCAGTGTTGCAGCCAAGGTGTGGGTTTTAGAAAGAAAGGCAGAAACCATGCGATCCACCACGTCAAAAAGACGATGGTTGCGAAGGATAAGAACTTTTCTTCTCCTGGGGGTCGCTCGTCTTCTTCGTGAGGGGAACGGTCAGGGGCGTGCCAAAAGTCCCAGATATAGAAGCCCAAACAAAGCGCATAAAAGAGAGAGGGCAGCCAAGAGAAAGGAAAGATCGCTGAGAACACGGAGGTTGCGCTCATCTTGCTATCCGAAGTCGAAGAGAGAGGGTGATGGATGAGAAGTGGAGGAGTCGAGAGGAAGGCAGGTTGGAGGGGAAAGAGAGATCAGATCTTGCCGACGAGCTTTCCAACGCCACCAAGGATCTTTTTGCCGACATTTTTGATGCCATCCACGACCTTGCCCACGCCCTTACCAATGAAGCCCGTGACTTTGTTCAAGCCTTTGAACAGTTGGGAAACGCCGGGGATCTTTTCGAGGACTTTGCCCACGCCACCGAGGATCTTGTCGATCACTTGACCCACGCCAGGAATCGCGGAAAGTGCGGCAAAGGCTTGGCCGAAGCCGGGAATCAAGCTGAGGCCCATCTTGAGGGCTTTTGCGGGGGTAAACTCGCCATTGAGCAAGCTGAGGGCGCCACCGAGGACTTTGCCCGCGCCACCGAGTTTATCGAGGACTTTTCCACCAAACTTGTCAAGCAAGCCTTTGCCGAGATCGCCAAGGCTTTTGCCTTTGCCGATCAAGTCCATCACGGTTTTTCCGGCTTTTCCGATGATACCGTTACCGAGCTTGCCAAGGAGGTTTTGTCCGATTTGAGAGAGTTTCCCGTTGGGGCCAAGGAGCTGGTCTTTCAAGAAGTTTCCAGCGGCGCCCATGAGGTTTTGTTTGATATCACCACCTTGGCCGAGTGCACCAAGGAGTTGGCCAGCGAGGTCACCCGCGGGGGTTTGTGCCAAGCCAGGGATGTTGTTGAAGAGATTTTGTCCGATATTTTGGAGAGCAGGCATCCCAACATTTTGTAGGAGTGCTTCGCCAAGTCCTTGGGGATTTTGCTGAAGCATGGGGAGGAGTTGGTCACCCAATTGCTGCATCATCCCAGGGGGAAGTCCTTGGAGGAGCTGTTGACCGAGTTGTTGTGGGTCAAGCATCTGTTGCATTTGTTGGCCGAGTTGGAGCGGTGAAGCTTGTTGCGCCATACCCAACATCTGGTTTGCAAACGAAGAGATGCCCGCGTCGGGCATGGCTGCGAGGCTGCGGGGGTCAAAGTTGTTGAAGTATTGGGGGCCAAGAGAACCAAGTGCTTCACGGCCCCAGTGGGTCGAGGGCATCTGGCCGAGGGTAGAGAGGAACTGGCCGCCCATCCCTTCGAGCTGACCGCGGTTGAGGCCGCTTGCAGCAAAGTTACCGAGGGCTTGGGTCATCCCAGGGATCATGGGCATGACACCTTGGGCGAAAGCCATTGAGCCCATGCCTTGGGCTTGTTGGAACATTTGTTGTCCAAGCGAGTTCAACATGCCCATTTGTTGGGCTTGGGGAAGTTGCCCGAGACCCATCGCATTCATGGCTTGGAGGGCAAAACCGCTCATCGCTTGGAGTTGCGCGCCCATTTGGGCACCCACTTGGGCTTGTGCGAAGAGTGCAGCAGGGTTGTTTACGACGCCCAACATGGAGCGCTGGGTGCCCGAAGAACCAGGGATTTGGCCTTGGAGCTGCATGGCAGCGCCCACCATCCCTTGAAAGGCTTGTTGGACGCCTTGTTGGAGAGCTTGGAGCTGTTGCTGTGGTGTGGTTTGTGGGGCTTGGGTTTGTTGGATGTTGGCTTGTTGGTTGATACCAATTTGGGGAATCTGTGGCCCGGGGCCGCCGACCTTTGCCATGACGCTCTCCATGTTACTTGTGTGAGTGTGTGATGATAGTCACGAAATCTACCAAAAACGCACTGTATTTCATTCGATAGAAAAAGATCAAGATCATTATCGTTGAAAAAGAACAGAAGTTGCCGATTTTTTTCATGATTAGGGTTTTTACACAAAAGGTCGAGCAAGTCTGGAGAGTTGGGGCGGGAAGGTGTTTGGACTGTTTCTCAAGAGGGTTTGTTGGCTTTTTCTAGGATGCGGGCTTTGAGCAAACCGGGGCGTTGGAGCACGCGTTTGGCGTAAGCTTCGAGGTTTTCGTGACCCAAAGGCAGACCAAAGACCTGCGCCCAAGACAGCGTGTGACCGATCAAGATATCTGCGCCTGAAAAGCTCTCTCCCGCGATGTAAGGCTTGTCGCCCAAACCCGACGAGAGGACTTTGGCCGCGACCTTAAACTCCCACTGTGCTGTGGGGGCGATGGCAGGAACACGATGCTTTTCAGGGATTGCAAACTGATGTTTGGCGAGTGTCCAGAGGGGTTGTTCGAGTTCGCCGATGGCAAAGAAACACCAACGAAAGTACTGCGCGCGTTGATGGGGATCTTCAGGGATGAGCTTGGCTTGGGGGAAGCGCTCTCCAATGTAATGAACGATCGCGCCCGACTCTGTAAGGACAAGATCGCCATCCACCAAGGTCGGGACTTTTCCACCTGGATTGATCGCAAGATAGGGCTGCTGACGGGCTTCTCCGCTCATCAAGTTGACAGTAATGTACTCGTACTGGGCACCTGCTTCTTCGAGCGCCCAAACGGCCCGTGTGGCACGGGTCTTGGGCGTTGCGTAGAGTTTAAGCATCAGGATCTCCTTTTTTCTGGCTCGTTCGTTCTTGCGAGAGGGAGGCGGAGGAGGAACGGATCACGATGAATGCAAGCCCAAAGCCCGCGATGGCTGTGAGGATACCCAGCGAAAGACCCAACCAACGCAGCCAGCTTGGGAAATAATCAGGATACCAAGCCCCCATGCTGATACCGAAAAGCAACGCCACCAACAACAAGATGTCGATGTGTAGGGGGCTTGGGTGCCAGATCTTTTGATCTTTGCGAAAGTAAAAAACGGAAAACTTCTTCAAAAAGCCCGCATCTTCCGCATAAGGAGACAGACCATCAAGGTAACGCTCGATATCTTCTCTGAGCGCGGTGACCGATTCGTATCTTCGTTCTGCCATCGGGTGAGCGGCCTTTTCCACGATGGCCGCAAGAGATGCATTGTACAAAGGCCATCGATGCGGCAGAGAGTACGGCAAAAAAGAACGCTTCTCATTTTGGAGGTGTGTGATCTGTTGCCCTAGAAACGGGACTTCAGGTGACAACAACTCAAAAAGGATGATGCCCAAAGCGTAGATGTCGTTGGTCTCGGATGCTGGTGGGGGAGACTCTTGTAACGCTTCAGGAGGCATGTAATGAGGTGTCCCTGCCATCGGGGCTTGTGCGCGTTCGCCAAAGAGATGCTTTCGCGTTTCCTCGGGCATATGGGGCAAAGGGACCGCTAGACCCCAGTCCGTCAAGTAAAGCTCGCCAAATGTCCCGATCAGCAAGTTTCCAGGTTTGAGATCGCGATGCAAGATCCCCTGTCGATGGGCATAAGCGACGGCATGGCAGAGCTGCACAAAAAGCCGTAGTCTTCGCATGATCAGCTCTCGGGTCAGCGCGACTTGGGCATGGGCTTGTTGCTGTAAGTCTTCCGCCAACGACTGCCCTTGCACCCGTTTCATTGTGAGGTACACCTCACCAGCCTCGTTGATACCAAGATCATGGATTGGAATGATGTTGGGATGATCCAAAAGGGCGACTACACGGGCCTCTACGACAAAGTTTTGGACTGCATGCGCAGAGGACGAACGGCTCTTTTGTAGGCGCTTTTGGGCAACTTCTCGACACAGGGTGCGATCCCACACCAAGTCCACAACGCCCATCCCACCTTCTCCAAGGGGGCCTCGACGGATGTAACGGTGTCGATGGTGTTGTTCCTGCAAAGCCAACGCAGCTTCGGTCCCTTCTTGTTCAAGAACCAAAAGCGCCTGCTGAAGCAAAGAGGTTTGTTGCCTGCTTTGAGGAGCCTCATCCCCTCGAAAGGAAGGATCTTGAAGGGTTTCTGCAAACGCAAGATCGGGCTTGGATTCGTTTGCGGATGGTGGCTTGGACGAAGACATCACGTATTTCTCGACAAGCAAGAGACTTGGGTAGACATGTGCGTTTGCCAAACAAGATAGCACGCGTTGTCTCAGATAGATAGCGATTGCCCAAAAACGAAAAGACCACCCAAAAGTCTCCGTACAAGCAGCAACCTCTCCACAAAGCGCGCTCTGCCTACTCACGAGAGGAGTTGGGGGGCGGATGGAGGCTTTTCTCTCGGTTGTGATCGCGGAAGAGAAGTGGACAGAGTGTTAGCAAAGCATTTATTGGTTTTCTAAATGGGGTTTTATTGGTATGTTGCGTCTTTGTTTTATCAAATTGAGATAAAATCTTTCTCTTTTTGATACGAATGAGAATCTTTAGAGCGTCCTTCGACAAGCCAAAAAAGATGGACTCATATTTTATTTGGGCAAAGAAGACCCAAAGATCCACGGAGCGATCGATGGCTAAACAGCGTGATAGGCTTCGATGTTTTTGTCGCCATGAGAGCAAAACACCAAGCTGCGTCCTTTTTTTGCTGCTTGCTTTTCTTTCCCTTCCTTCGGTGGTTTGGGGAGCCAACAAAGTAGAGAAAGCCTGTCGAGCGATGTTTTCGATGGGTGAGTTTTTGGAAGCCGCAGACTGTTATGACGGCTTGTTTCAGCGTGTGGACAAGGAGCCTTCTTGGGCCAAACGACGGATGCTGCTGAAGGAGCGGTTTTTGCGGCATGGTTCTTTGTGTTACCGCAAAGCCGCGGGGAAAGTAGCGACCAAGGAAGAGGCGGACTTTCTGCGAGAGCGTGCAGCAGCGTTGTTGTTGCGGACGTTTCGGGAAGGGTACTGCGAGAGTAGCTTTCGTTGTCGGACGAATCGCCAACAAGCCGAGGCGTTGAAAAAAGAGATAGGTTACACGCCTTTGGTGGTCGTGACGGGCTCGAAAGAGGCGAAGGTATCGGTCAAAGGATACAAGTATCAGGGCGATGCCACGGGCGATTTCAATCAACCTTTGCGACCAGGGCATTATCAGATCCGCGTGCAAGGCGTCGCAGGTAAAGTTCAATCGAAAAAAATCGAGTTAAAGCGCGGTGTGATGGTGACTTTGAATGTCACCCCTGCGCAGATCCAGATCATCGAAAAACGTATCCTCGTTGCCAAGACGATCCCGCCAGTAGTGGTGGTCGGCTATACCATCGGTGGTGGCTTGGCTTTGAGCGGTGCTATCTTGTTGGTCGTGGGGTTGGTTTGGCAAAATCAACTGAATGCTTTGATCAGCGATCCCCTTCGCAACGAGTCTTTGCTCGACAAGGACTTTCATGAGGATTACAACCGCGCGGAAACCCTCTCGATTGTAGGGGCTTCTGTGGGTGGTGTGGGGGTCGCTCTTTTGATCGCTAGTTTGATCTTGCATTTTGCCAAAGATACCCCCGCTGGGCCTGTAAAGAAGCCCGCCAAAACATCTTTTCGACAGCGCGTGATCTTGTTGGGCGTTGAGACACTTTAAGTGTCGTACAGGTGGAAAGCTGATGTTCTCATTCTTGCAAGCTCGTCTTTTCCGCACGCTTGGGCTGTTGGTCTTTTTACAGAGCAGTCTTTGGGGGGTCTCGTGTATCCCTCGACAAAAGCGCGTGTGTCTCACTGATAAAAACTGTGCTGGGACCATCGAGCCAACTGTTTGCTATGAAAAAGAGTGTCTGCCGCGCGTTTGCGAGGTAGGGGCCACGCGTTCTTGTTATACGGGAACGGATGCGACAAAAGAACGCGGTGAGTGTAAAAGTGGCTTGCAGGTGTGTACGAAAAATGGAAGTGATTGGTCCACTTGTTTGGCAGAAGTGGTCCCTGTTGAAGAGACCTGTGATGGCCAAGATAACGACTGCGATGGCAAGTCTGACGAAGGTTTGAATTGTGTCTGTGAGCCAGGGAGTCAGCGCCCATGCTTTTCAGGGCCCAAAGACGCAAGCACCACACAGCCGAGCTTTTGTGCGCAAGGGGTGCAGATCTGTACGGGCCAAAAAGTGTGGGGGCGTTGTTTGGGGCAAAGGCTGCCTTCGATGCGGTGGCGACAAGCGCTTGCTGCGCAAGATACCCAACAAGTCCAGACCTCTTTTGATACTTGTTTGGAGCCAGACGCTGATTGTGACGGTCAGTTGGACCTAACTCCTTGTACTTGTGAGCAAGGCACGACGCGCCCGTGCTACCTTGGACCTCTTGGGACAGAGGGGAAGGGCATCTGCAAGGCAGGCACCCAAACTTGTGTGGCACGCGCGGATGGCTCGATGGGATGGGGCTTTTGTGTTGGACAGGTCTTGCCCAAGGCCGAAGAAGAACTTGGGTGTAATGGAAAAGATGACGATTGCGATGGTTTGATCGACAACCAAACAGGAACGCAGGTCCCGCTATGGCAACGCTGCCAAGAGACGACGTCTTCAGGGTGTACGAAGATCCAAGTCTGCCAAAACCAAGAGTGGGGTCCGTGTCTTCATCGAGAGATCTGTGGCAATCAAGTGGACGACAACTGTGATAGCCAAATAGATGAGTCTGGTACCGAAGGATGCTGCCAAGCGCAAGAGCGCTGTGGCAATCAAGTGGATGACGACTGCGATGGAGCTGTGGATGAGAAAAACTGCGAAACGCCCTAACAGAGAGAGACATCGAGCAGGGGTCTTGGGGCTACTTGTGTTCTCGTGGCTTTTTTCTCTCGCGATGCCTTCGGTCAGTTGGGGAATGAAAGAAGAAGATTCGTGTCAAGGCATGTTCTCGGACGGGGCCTTTTTGGAGGCCGCAGACTGCTACGACAAACTTTTCCAACGTGTCGATAAAGAGCCTTCTTGGGCGAGCCAACGGAAGTTGCTAAAAGATCGATTTTTGCGACATGGCTCTTTGTGTTATCGCCAAGCCGCAAGGAAAGCAGCCACCAAGGAAGAGGCGAACTTTCTGCGAGAGCGTGCAGCAGCGTTGTTGTTGCGGACGTTTCGGGAAGGGTACTGCGAGAGTAGCTTTCGTTGTCGGATGAATCGCCAACAAGCGGAGGCGTTGAAAAAAGAGATAGGCTACACGCCTTTGGTGGTCGTGACGGGCTCGAAAGAGGCGAAGGTATCGGTCAAAGGATACAAGTATCAGGGCGATGCCACGGGCGATTTCAACCAACCTTTGCGACCAGGGCATTATCAGATCCGCGTGCAAGGCGTCGCAGGCAAAGTTCAATCGAAAAAAATCGAGTTAAAGCGCGGTGTGATGGTGACTTTGAATGTCACCCCTGCGCAGATCCAGATCATCGAAAAGCGTGTCCTCGTTGCCAAGAAGGTTCCGCCCCTTGTGATCGCTGGTTACGTGGTGGGAGGGAGCCTTTTGGTCGCAGGGTTGGGCCTTGTGATCTATGCGTCCGTCGAACAAGCCCGTCTGAACGCGTTGATCTCGAATCCTGAGACTGCGAAGACCATCACTGACGAAGAGTTTTATGGGAAGTTTAACCAAGCGGGTGTCTTTAAGGTCGCTGGCTTTGTGGCAGGCGGAGTGGGTGTCGTACTGCTTGCGGGCGCGATCTTTGCACAGCTTGCAGCAAACCGAGCCTCCCAACCTCCGTCGTCAGACGCTCAGTTGCCTCGCTCGCGCCTTTTAACTCTTGAAAATTGAAGTTTTTCTAATTCGTTGAACTAGAATAGCGACATGTGTTAGAAAACCGTTCTTTTGCGCTCTCTCCTGTGAGGAAAGTCTGATGACATCATCGAACAAGGAGCTTTCATCGGCGAAGGACAGTGGATCAGGCCCCGTCAATCGGCGGCCCGAACAGTGTCCGCAGTGTGGTTTTGACACAGGGAGAGCTCCACGTTTTCTTGGCGAGGGAGAAAAACCCCTGTATTGTCCGAGTTGTATGCTGCCTCGGGTGATTATTGCGGGCAAATATCTTTTAGAGAAAAAGTTGGGGGAAGGTGGCGGCGGGATCGTCTATTCAGCGCGTCACCAGTATCTTTCGGCCAATGCGCGCCGCGTCGTGAAGTTTATCCGCCCTGAGTTGTTGAAAGATGAGGTCTCGCTGAAGCGGTTTTTGCGAGAGATCCAGGTGACTTCTTTTCTTTCGCAAGAGAATCAACACGTGGTGCGGATCTTTGATGACTTTGGGAAGCTTCCAGAACTCGGGTACTTTTATGTGATGGAGTATCTTCGGGGACAGGATCTGGAATGGTTTTTTGAGAACCAGAAACAATTTTCGTTTGTGCAGATCGTTCAGATCGTGGAGCAATTGTGCAAGGCGATGATGGTCGCGCATCAAGCGAATATCCTGCACCGCGATCTCAAACCCAGCAATATCTTCCTTTTGGAGCGCCCCAACGACGAGATCTTTCTCAAGGTGATGGACTTTGGGATCGCACAAGACGTTCGAGGTGAAAAGCTCACTTCCTCGATCCATCGGGCGGTTGGGACACCACTTTACATGGCCCCCGAACAGTTTGTGGGGAATGGTTATGTGGATGAGTCCACGGACGTGTATGCGATCGGCACCATCTTTTATGAGTTGTTGGCGGGTTATACGCCTTTTCTGGCACCTTCAGAACAAAAAGACTTTTCCCTTTTGCACTACGCCAACCGCAAGGTGAAGGAAGACGCGCCACGTTTGGCGGATGCCTTGCCTGGAGGCTTGGTGCCAGATGCGATCGAGCGTGTGATCATGAAGTCGATCGCGCGTCGTCGTGTTGAGCGCTTTGGTTCAGTGGCTGAGTTTTTCCATCATTTTCAGATGGCGATCGAGCTTGCGCGAGAAGACGGTTATCTTCCGCCCGTGAATCCGAAAAGATCGAGCCAGTCGTCTTTGGATGGGATGGATGGGGTGATCTTTGACTCCAAAGAGGATCTTTTGTTGCCGCCCACAAGTGGCGATGCCCACAAGAGAACACCTCGTCGATCCCCGAGTGGTGGGGGTCATGGGTCTTCACCTTCGCAAGATCAAGTTTCGACTTCAGCAGAAGCGTACAAGACAACGTTGGGGACACAGGAAACTTTGGACGCCAAGGCGCCAAAGCAAAAGGAGCGTTTGGAACTTGCTGGAGAGGATGAGAAAGAGCCTGTGATCGCTTCTTCTCCATCTTTGCCCAATATGGACTCTTATCCCCGTGGTATCGAGCTGATCGAGCCTCCTCCTTCCTCAAGCGCGATGTTGAATGTGATCCCTTTTTCGATCCCTTCGAAAGAGCAAGAAGCCGAGCGTGTGAACGCAAGCCCTTCTTACTCCTCGCTTTCTGAGGCGCCTACGCCGAAGTATGGCTCTCCTCATTTGAATGGAGAGGAGGCATTGCGGGCCTTGGATGCTTGGTCCAAGAGTGGCCATGGCCAAGATCCTTACATCACCCCCAAAGACAGTTTTCCTGGTGTGATCTCGCAAACCACCCCTGAACATGTCGAAGACGGGCCTTTCCACGCATTACGTCATCATGAGTCCAAAGATACTTGGCAAGCGATCTCGGATAGTCGAGAGATTGCGCATGATGAACTGGATGATGTTGCGCTTGAAGGATGGGGAAAACGCTCGAATATCCGATGGTTTGTGTTGTTGGCTTTGGGAGTGGGTGGTTTGTTGGGGGGGATGATCTTTTTCTCTTTGAAGCAAAAGACACCCAACGCACCAAGCCTACCATCCGAAAAGCAGCCCTCGAAGATCACAAAAGCGCCTGAAGAGCCCAAGCCACGGACCCGAGAAGTGGCTCCTGTTGCCCCTGAAAGAAAGGTGGCGTTGGTGCAGCCCATTTCGCCTCCTCGGGTCGAGCCAAGTGTCCCACAGCCTGCGCGTCGCAAACCTTTGATGCGTAAGCGCAAAAAAGTGCAGCGGGTCCACCACAAAAAACATGTAGCGGCTGGTGTCTTGCAAACGCCAGGTTGTCCTCCTGATACAGAAGGCAAACAGTGGTATCGCTTTGATTTGAATCCAAAAAATGCGTCCGTGCAAACAGAGCTTTCCGTGATGCGTTTTGCAAAATGGATCTGTGTGCTACAAGATCCAAAAGAAAAGATATCACTCAAGTTGGGCTTGCATCGTTTTAAACCCTGTCAGTTTGAACGCCGCATCCAAAAACGTAGAGTTAGCGTGCGTTTGGCTGCTGAGCAAGAGAATGACTTGGGTTTTGATCCCGATCTTGATTATTGTTTGAAGAGATAATCGGCGAAGGCTGAACACTTCGGTCTCAAGGATGAAATCGCTCTTTTGCCCTTCCCTTTCTTCTTCTCCCTCTTTCTCCTAGAGCTTTTTTACCATCGTCGAAAAGATTGTTGCAGGTGTATCATCTTGAAGTCATTGCCAAAATATATGATTTTTCGAGTGCTCTTTCTTTCCATGCTTTGGGTCTTGGCGGCGTCGCTTCAGGCTTGCGGAGAACCCGAGTTTCGTGCGTGCAGTACAGATCAAGACTGCGCGATCAGCACGAAAACCAAATACTGTTTGGGCGGTGTCTGTAGCGACAAACAGTGCATCTCGGGTGATGAAGGGGTTTGTTATGTGGGACCCAAAGCCACCGCAAATATCGGGATCTGTCGAACAGGTCGAAAGATCTGCTTGAAAGAAGGTGTTTGGTCCGCTTGTTTGGAACAAGTACTGCCTCGCGCGGAGATCTGTGATCGCGTGGACAATGACTGTGATGGGCGTGTGGACGAGGGGATCGATTGTACTTGTGAGCCAGGCACACGGCAAAAGTGCTACGCTGGCCCTGATGGCACGGAAGCCAAAGGAGAGTGTCGTTATGGGAGCCAGTTCTGTTTGCCAGACAACAAGTGGGGCAATTGTTTAGACCAAAGCGGCCCATCGACCGAGATTTGCGACAAAAAAGACAACGACTGCAATGGACAAATCGACGACGGGATCTCCTGCGACTGCGAAGCGGGGAGCACCCGCTCATGCTATTCCTCTAAAGGCGGATGCATCGAGCAAGCAGATGGAAGCTATCGTTGTGAGGGGTCTTGTGCTGTTGGGAAACAAAGTTGCGGAACCGACCGTATCTGGGGCGAGTGTGTTGCTCAAGTTACCCCTGTCGAAGAGTCCTGCGATGGCCAAGATAACGATTGCAACGGACTGATCGACGACAATGTCGCAGGTGCAGGGAACCCATGTTCCCATCCCACCGCAAAAGGGATCTGTCAGCGTGGAAGCGAACAGTGTGTGGATGGCAAACTGAGTTGTGTCTCGCTTCAAAAACCCGTGGACGAGATCTGCGGAAATGGCCTCGATGATAACTGCGATGGACAGATCGACGAGACGCCGCCATGTGGATGTCGCTCAGGGCAGTCCCAAACCTGCTACACAGAAACGGCTGGTTGCAAAGAAGGCGCGGACGGAAAGTGGACTTGCCAAGGAAGCTGCCGAACAGGTATGCAATTTTGTTTGGATACGCAGGTTTGGAGCGCTTGTTTGTCTGTCCAACTACCTAGCACAGAGGTCTGCGATGGAATCGACAACGACTGCGACGGCAAAACCGACGAAGGGCTCCAACGAAGCTGCTTTGGTGGCCCCCAACAAGCCGTGGGGGTTGGTGAGTGCAAGCAAGGCACCCAGACTTGCAAAGCAGGCGTTTGGGGTGGATGTGAAGGCGAAGTCGTCCCTCTACCCGAGACTTGTAACGGAAAAGATGACAACTGTGATGGTCAAGTCGATGAGATCTGCCCCTGCCAAGCAGGTCAAACACAAGCCTGTGGTTCGACAGAAGGTGAGTGCAAACAAGGTAGCCAGACATGTTCTCAGAGCGGTCAATGGGGCCCGTGCCAAGGGCAAGTTGCTCCTGCACAAGAGATCTGTGATGGCAAAGACAACGATTGTAACGGCAAGATCGACGATGGCGCGCTTGGTCTAGGGGCAGACTGTTCCACTGGGCAAGCTGGGGCTTGTTCTTCAGGGAAAAGCCAATGCCAAGGAGGGAAGGTCGTTTGTGCCGGAGCTTCCCCTGTCACCGAGCTGTGCGACGAGATCGATAACGATTGCGATGGCAAGATCGACGAAGACTGGTCGAAAAAAGGCGAGACTTGCAACGTTGGGCAAGGTGCTTGCGAAAGAACGGGAACCATTGTTTGTCGTGCCGATCTGCGTGATACCCAATGCAACGCTGTTCCTGGCGTTCCTGCTTTGGATATCTGCGATGGAAAAGACAACGACTGCGATGGTAGCGTGGACGAAGGCTGCGGAGGTTGTATGTCTGGCCACACGCAGATCTGCGGAAGCATGGTGGGTCTGTGTCGTCAGGGTAGCCAAACCTGCGACCAACGGGGACTTTGGGGCCCATGCGTAGGAGAAGTCGCTCCACAAAATGAGATCTGTGACGACCAAGACAACGACTGCGATGGCAAGGTCGATGAAAACTGGCCAAGCAAAGGATTCTCTTGCGATGCGGGTGTTGGTGCGTGTTTGCAAACAGGACAAGTCGTTTGCAACACAAACAAGTCTGGCGTTTTGTGTGATGCTGTTGCAAATCCCCCATCGACCGAGATTTGCGATGGGATAGATAATGATTGTGATGGGCAGATCGACGGCATCACACGAAGTTGTGAGTTTCCTGCGGTGTCCATCGGTTGCGTGCTGGGTGCGGGAGGCGTTTGGAGTTGCAAAGGTACCTGTCGAACAGGTGAACAGACTTGTGCTGCGGGACAATGGGGGGCTTGTTCTGGGTCAGTGTTACCCACCAATGAGATCTGCGGTAATGGGATCGACGATGACTGTAATGGAAAAGTCGATGACTGTGATGTTGCGACGTCGAATCTACCTGTCTTTACGGGGCCAATGAATGTTGTGTGGGATCTCGCTTTCTCACCAAACCATACAACCATCGCTTCTGCTCACTCCAACAAGTCTGTTCGTTTGTGGCAAACCAACTCGGGCGCCCAACTCGGCGTACTGACGGGGCATACAAACGACGTCACCAGCGTCGTGTTTTTGGATGACTCGACCGTGATCTCCGCTTCCAAGGACATGACCATCCGTTATTGGAATGTGATCCAAAACAAGCTGCTTTCGACGATCTCCGTCCATACAGGCGAGATCAACGATCTTGAGATCACCGTGGACAAAAAGGTGTTGGCTTCTACTTCCAAGGACAAGACGATTCGGCTTTGGAATGCTGTGGATGGTATGCCTTTGCGCACCATCAACGTCAGCGATGAGCCAACTAGGATCACCTTTGCTCCTGATGGACAGACGCTTGCCGCAGTCACCAAACAGAAAGTCTTGCAGATCTGGCGCGTCAGCGATGGGATGTTGTTGCAAACGATCTCCACCACAGATGATGGTGTAGATGTGGGATATCGCCCCGATGGACGGGTGATTACGACTGCTCTTGTCAACAAAGAGATGTCCTTTTGGTCCCCGCTATCGAGTACAGGTCCTTTGCAAAAGCTCTATACCGCCAATGATGCGATCATCTCGTTGCGCTATAGCCCCGATGGGTGGCTGGCGGCAGGTTTGGCGAATGGAGAGATTCGGATCTGGACCCCCTCTGGCACGCTGCATCGAACGCTTTCGCTGCATACTACAGTGGTACGCACCGTTGCTTGGTCTTCGGATAGTGCGTGGCTTGCGGGGACAGATGACTTTGGAAAGATTATTGTTTGGTACCGCTAGTGGGGGCGTTTGGGGTGGGGCTTGGTTTGGGTGGACTGGGTGGCGCGGGAGCTTGCAAGCTCCAACGGCGGATCTTTCCGCTTTGATGCAGCGTAAAAAGAGTCTGTGATTTAGAAGAAAGGGTTGCATCCAAGGCGGGGTCGTTGGGGAACGTGACTTCTTGCGTTTCTTTGGCCGTGGTGGGCTGATCTGAAGGAGAGCGAGCAAGGATGAGCTTGGTGGGGTAAAGGATGATCCACGCGTCTTGGGCTGGGTGTGGGAAGAGGCGGACGCATGGGACTTTATCAAAGTCTTTGTCTGAAAGATGCGAAGGATGCGAAGGGTTGTACCAAGTTACATGTCCTTCCATCGTGCACCAAGCAAGCAGTTCTTTGTGAGCGATCAGACCTAGGGCTGAAGTGTGTTTTGTCAGTACCTCGTGCGGTTTTTGTTGTTGTTTGGGGGAGGCGATCTCAATGGTCTGGGGAGGATGGTTGTAACCGCTCCACCAAAGTGACCTTCCATCCGAAGAAAATGTTAGGCTCAAAGGGACTTCAGGAAGCTGGGTGAGAAGGAGCGGGGGCTTGGCGTGCGTCGATGCAAGATAAAGGCGTCCCTTGATGTCTGTCCACGCGATCTGTTGGGTCTTTTCGTTCCATGCCAAAGTGAAGGTATCGCCAAAAAAAGGATGCAGTTGTTTGAGAGTGGAAGGGGGATGAGCAAGCGAATAAAGGCGCAGTGCGGAAGGAAGTCGGGTCTCTGACAAGTCGGGCTGTTGAAGCGTCCCACCCGCGAGTCCAACCCAAAGATACGCTGACGAAGCAGGAGCCAACAAGTTAGAGATCATTAGATCTTTCGATCTTAACGACCAAAGCGGTTTCATGGGCGCAAGTGAAAAAGCTTGTAACTCCCCAGGCGTCGAGAAAAACAGCGTTTGGCTGGCGTCATGGATGCTCAGTTTGGCTTGGATATGGCGATAGCGCACGGTGCCCTTCGCTTCGACAGGAAAGGGGAGTTCTCTCAAAAAAAGGGCGGGTGGCTCAGGGGGCGGAACAGGACGAAGCTTGGGGCTTACGGGCGGCTTCGAGCGCGTTGGGGTGGGTTCAATCTCTGGGGGCAGCAGCATCTTTCCGCGTGGTTTGGGCGGGATCTTGGGGGGATTCAAAGGAGTTCTTTTGGGGATTGTCAGTCGAACGATATGCAAAGAAAGCGACTCGACCTGACCAAAGGAAAGCTCTGTGGAGGCGCTGAGTTGGGAGATTTGAAGATTGGTTTCCCCGATAAGCTCCATGCGATGGACATCTTTGTCGTAGAGCTGGATGTGGACGTAGTCATTGTCTCGCAGTGCAAAGATCTGTTTTTGCTGCCAATAAGGGGTCAGTGTATTGTTCTGGACCTCGGTTTGGAGCCGTTGTCCTCTGGCTTCGAGAGTCAAGAAAACGTCGGGTAGTCGGCTTTTTCCGATGCCAAAGTCCCAAGCATGTCCGTTGGACTTGGTGGGTTTGATCTTGGCTTTTTGGATCGTGATCTCGTAGATCACGGGTGGTAGGGCGGCTTGTGCATGCAAAGGGATCAATAAGTATCCCAGAGATGCGCAAAGCCACAAAAGGAAAGTTCTCTGTTGGCGTAGTCTTCGAGGCATTCGAAGCTCTCCCTTTCGTCTATCGTCCAAGCCGCTGTGGGACGTTGCTTGAATGGAGCGTGCATGTTGCGACTATCTTGTTGGTAGTGGCGATCCTTGGCAAGGAGGGATCATGCCTTGGAGGTCGCTTTTCTTGCGGTGTATGAGGGATGCCTGTCATGCTTGAGACTGGCTGGACATGACAGGTCGAGGGAGTCTTTGGGAAGAAGGCTGGGGTCTTTGTTGTTTGATTTTTGTGCTTGTGGTATCGAGGGGTGCAAGAGCCAAGAAAAGGAGTGGAAGCGTAAAGGACATGGAGAAGAGAAGCGTAGTTTGGACGCGTTTGTGGATATTGTTGGTGTTTGTGTTGTTGGCGGGTGGCTTGGGCTACCAGCAACTTCTGCAACGACGTTGGGAAGGGTGGCAACGACGTGTTCTTCAGGCACCGCTTTCGAAACTCCCTGCGATGTGGGCAGCTTTGCCCGTTTCTGAAAAGGTGCTTGTGGACACGATGCTTCCGCGCTTTTTGCGCGCGAAGCAACCTGCACGCTTGCGGATCGCTTGGCTGCTTGGGAAAAGTCGACACGTCGAACTTTCTTGGTTGAAAGCTTATCTTCACCATAAAGAATGGAAAGTCCGCGAAGGTATCGTCTTTGCGTTGGGGCGATCGGCCTCGCGTCGTCAGGCTGAGTTGGCATTGTTGGACGAAGCCCTCAAAGATAAAAAGGCCTTCGTGCGTTTTCGTGCGGTACACGCCTTGAAGCGCTTTGGGGACGAAGGACGGCGCTTTTTGGACACTTTGTTTGCGGAGCTGCAAGAAGGTGCTCCCACAGAAGCCGATCTGCATAGCCACAACCCCAACGATCCCAACAGTCACAGTGCCCACGAGCATATCCACAATCCTCGAAAACAAAAGGGATTTTTCTGCGGGAAGCCTCCTGATCCAGGATGGGAAGTGCGTTATGCGATCTTGCAGATCCTCCCGCATATCGAGCCCAACCTGAAACAACAAGCGACATGGTATCGCTTGGCGCTCTCAGACAAAGACGAACGGGTGCGACATTGGTCTCGTGAGGCACTTGCTCGCTTGGGGTCCTCTGCGTATGAG
>JACKEL010000008.1 GCA_020632975.1 Myxococcales bacterium | reverse complement strand
ATGGCAACTAAAAAGTTATGGTCGTTGGCGTGCGCTGGTTGAGATCTTTGGTGAGTCGATCCAACTTGAAGATCAAGGGGAAGAACAAGTTGCAGGGCGTTCTTGTCGCAAGTATGCGATATCTCTACGTACTGTGACCGATCCTTCCTTGCCAAAACTGCCCGAAGGCACCGCTTGGGCTGGGAAGCTTCCCGAACATACTCGGGGCAAAGCCGCCAACAAACAACGGCTCCCCTCCCAAGCACGTGGTACACTGTGCGCTGATCTGGAACTTGGCTTTCCTTTGAAAGTGAAGTTTCGTGGAAGTTATCGCGTCGGAAAGAATGAAGCTGATGTCGCGGTAACTTTGGATGCTTCTTTTGTTCGCTCGGGAGCTGATACCATCAAGCCCCCAGCAAAGATCGTGACGGTTTCGCGTGAACCCGAACCGCTCGATGCCTTCGGCAAGAAAAAGCCGTCCTTTTTTCAAGAACCGCCCGCCCGCCGCAACTAAGGTATGCGGGCGAAAGGAGCGACATATTTAATGGAGAAAGCCGTGGTTGCACAACAAGCACAACAAGAAAACGCCCCGTCGACATATGACTTTGCCATGGAATTGGCACACTGGGCTGAAGATAAAAAAGCTGAAAATATCTTTGTTTACGAAGTCAAAGACCTCTGTTCTTATGCTGACTATGTGGTGATTTGCAGCGGAAACTCTGATCGTCACGTCTCTGCTATCGCTGAGACGCTGCGCGAAGAAGGAAAGCACGCTGGTCACATGCCCCTTGGCGTCGAAGGTTTGCACAAGGCACAGTGGGTCTTGCTCGACTTTGGCGATGTCGTTGTCCACGTATTTTACGGACCCGTCCGTGATTACTACGACTTGGATCGCCTCTGGCCCGCCAAATCCAAACTGTGGTCAGGAGGAGAACAAGTCTCTTCCTATGACAACGAGGACGACGATCTCTAGGATCGGCGTAAGCTCATCATGAAGATCGCTATCCTTGTGATGGGGCGACTCAAAGATCGCTATCTCGAAGAAGGCATTGAGACCTACTTTCAACGCCTTCGCCGTTATTGCCCGATCGAGTTGATCCGCCTCAAAGAAGAAAACAAACCCAACCTCGCAAGCGAGCCGCGCGCCGTCCAAGTTGAAGGCGAACGGATCCTTGCGCAGATCAAAGACGAAGACACGCTGATCGCTCTCTCTGAAGAAGGACAACGGTGGGACAGCACACGTTGGGCTGGCGAGATGCAACAAGCCCTCGATAACACCCGAGGACGCTTGTTTTTCGTCATTGGTAGCGGTGCTGGACTTGCCCCTGAAGTAAAACAGCGCGCAGATATCTTGTTGTCTCTCTCCCCGATGACCTTTCCTCATCAGATCGCGTTGCTGCTCCTCACTGAGCAGATCTATCGCGCTTGGACCATCCTCAAAAACGAACCTTACCATCGTTAGCTCGCTGTTCCTCTACAGGCCAACATGCCTTTCTTGGTACAACTTTTTCTATCGCAGGCCACCCTGTCTTGCGCGATGATCCCAAGCTGTACCTTGTTTGGGCGAGGCTCACTTTGTTTACACAGGAAGATGACGGTGTTCATTCTTTCGGTGTATCGGCCTTGATCGTCGTGCTCCTTCTCACTGGATGGAGTGGTCCGATGCCTGTTGAGATCCTTTTGGAACAAGAAAAAGTACCTTCACATGGTGCTTGTCCCTCATCCTCTTCTCTTTCATTGGACACCAACACACAGACACATCGCTTTTTTCGTTGGACTTCCCATGTTTTGGGAAAGGGCTGGGCTGCGATGCGTTTGGGAACATGGGGGATCTTGGAGTTGCTGTATCCGTCGTATTGTGCGGCTTGTTTGGTGCCTCTCCCTATTGGAACGGAGGGATGTCTTCTCTGCATCGGGTGTCGTTTGGGGAACTGGCCTTTGGCGGAGATCCCTGTTTGTTCCCGTTGTTGCGCGCCTTTGGACGAAGAGATCTTGGGGGCTACGTCACAAGAGGGCGCGTGTCGCAAGGTGATCTTACGTGCCTCGGATGTCGTGAGTGCGGAGATGTCGGATTATCGGTCGAGATGGTCCTCTCAGGAAGAAGTCGAGATCAGTTTGGATGGCGCTTGCCCTTCCTGTCGTGGCGAAGGGATCGGTCTTGCGCGGGCTTGGGCTTGTTTTGCGTATGCGGGTTCTGTTCGGGCGCTTTTGCAGCAGTGGAAGTACCAAGGGGATGCTTTTGCAGGGGAGGCTTTGTGTGCGCTTTTTCGAGAAGAGGCGTGTGGGTTGGCCTCGCAGATCGGCATGTATGACTGGTTGATCCCTGTTCCGCTCTCTCGAAAACGTCTGCATCAACGGGGCTTTCATCAGGCTTGGGAACTTACAAAGTCGCTTGCTCCTTTTGCCAAAGGTCAGATGCTTCCTGAGATCTTGCAACGCCATGAGACGACTTCGCAGGTCGGTCTCAGCGGAGCAGAACGGCGAAGCGCTTTGTTGGGTCAGGTCTTTTTGGCGCCTTGGGTCAAGGAAAGATTGCGTGGGGCGCGGATACTGCTTATTGATGATGTTATCACCACGGGCGCGACCCTTGGGACTTGTGCAGATATCTTGCGTCAAGCTGGGGCTGTGCGCGTGGATGCTTTGTCGCTGTGTCGAGCGATTTGATGTGTATTTGGAGAGAGCGCTTGCTGTATCTTGTTGTTTTTGTGTGTGTTGGGAGATTGGATTGTGGCGGGTTGGGATATTTCGATTCACAAGCGAACGTGGTAGACAAAAAGAAACCGAAGGATGATGGTCCTATGTGCGAGACAAAAGGAGTTTACGCTTGAGCGCGGAGATACATGCAAAGTATCGGGATTTGTTGGCGAAGATCGAGATGTTGGCAGCCAAACAACGGGGGCTTTATGGCGATCAGATCCGCTGTAAGGTGGGATGTTTTTCGTGTTGTCGTCCGCCAGAGACGTTGTTTCGTGTCGAGTCCGAGCTTTTGGGCGATGCTGTTGCGGCTTTGGGAGAAGATGCAAAGCAACGAACACGCGAACGGTTGGCGGATTATCGCGCGGGACAGCGAGAGCTTTGCCCTTTGCTCGAAGAGGGGGGATGCCAAGTCTACGATGCGCGTCCTGTGATCTGCCGAACACATGGTTATGGCGTGATGTTGCAAGATGATGAGGGAGCGTTTTTGTCGTGGTGTGAGCTAAACTTCGATGAGATCGCGCCTTCCGCTGATGTTGCTTTCAATGTTGAACACCTCAATACCGTGTTGTCCGTGATGACAAGGATGGGATGGCCAGATGAGGTGGCGCGTCCCACATGGGGAGAGGTCTTAGAAGGGGCTTTGGGAACGGGAAAACCGCATGTTTCGCAGGGGGGCGGAGGCGCGATCGCAGGTGAGCAACAAGCATCCTCGGGTGGAGAAGAAGAACGATGATCTTACTCAAGGGCATCCCCGTGAGTCGAGGGATTGCGTTGGAAAAAGCGTACATCTTGCCCCTTGAGGAGGATGCCACCCAAGTACAGGTGGGAAAGTCCGATTCTCGCGAAACAGAGCCCGTTTTGGAAGAGGAGCGCAAGCGTTTCCAAGAGGCTTGTGAGCATGTGGCTTGCCATCTGCGGGATACGCGGGCACGTGTCGCCGCGCGTTTGGGGGAAAATGAAGCGGAGATCTTCGAGGCGCAGCTTTTGTTGTTGGAAGACGACGTCTTTCTTGAGGCGTTTGAGGAGGAACTGACAAAAGGTAAGTTGCTTGCGGAAGATGCCTTGCGACGGGCGTTAGCGTGTTGTGAGGGGATCTTTTTGGCGATGGAGTCGGTCGAGCTACGTCAGCGAGTTGTCGATCTGCGGGATGTTTGGCGGCATGTGTTGTCATTTTTGCAGTCTGGGCGGGGGGTTGAGCGCCTTACTTTGTCTGAAGATGTGATCTTGGTTGGACGTGAGTTGTATCCGTCTTTTCTCGCGAACCTCGAACTTGCCCATGTGAAGGGGATCGTGACCGAGAGAGGGGGCGCTGCGAGCCATATCACGGTCCTCGCGCACGCGATGAATATCCCTTACATCATTGGGACGCCAGAGCTATCGAGGCATATCCAGCAGGGAGATCCTATCGCGTTGGACGGAGAGCAGGGGGAGGTTTACATCTGCCCTGATCAAGAGACCACCGCGCGACTTGGCCAAGCAAAGATGGATTGGATGGAGCGTTTGCATGCTTTGCGTCGTTTTGATGCTTTGCCTGCAAAAACACTTTGCGGTCAAGAGATGACGCTGCGCGCCAACGTAGGGTTTCTTCGCGAGATCGATGACTGCAAAAAGAACGCAGTGCAAGGTGTTGGACTTTTTCGCACAGAGTTCCTGTATATGGGGCGCGATGCGCTACCTAGCGAAGAAGAGCAGTATGCGCTTTATCGCCGTATCGTGGAGGATATGGCGCCTGAGTTGGTGACTTTTCGCACGCTAGATATCGGTGGCGACAAGCGTTTGGCATCTTTCCCCTTGCCGATGGAAAGCAATCCTCACCTTGGTTGGAGGGGTGTGCGGATCTCTTTGGATCATTATGAGTTGTTGCTTCCGCAGTTTCAGGCGATGTTGCGTGCAGGACTTCACGGTCGGTTGCGGATCATGATCCCGATGCTTTCTGCGTATGAAGAACTTCAAGCCGTGCGCCAGCTCTTTCAGGAAGCGCAAGATGGGTTGCGTAAGCGAGGTGTCCCTTTCGCAGAAGACGTACCTTTGGGGATTATGGTCGAGACACCAGCAGCTGCGCTTTCGTTGTCGCACTGGGCGCGCGAAGTGGACTTTCTTTCCGTGGGAACGAATGATCTGATCCAATTTTTGATGGCAGCCGATCGAAACAATGCCCGCGTGAATCACTTGTTTAGCCCGATGCAGCCGAGCTTGCTGCGTTTGTTGCAGATCATCGTGAACGCTGCCCAAGAAGCGAAGATCCCACTGTCTTTGTGCGGGGAGATGGCAGGGAAACCGTTGTTCCTTCCGCTGCTTTTGGGGCTCGGGTTTCGTGAACTGAGTATGTCGCCTCGGCAGGTTGGAGCCGTCAAGCGTAGGATGCGCTTGATTCGTGTGGAAGAAACGGATGCGTTGATGGCGGATATCTGGGGGCTTCCTTCGAGTGCGCAGGTGTATGCGCGCTTAAAAGCGTTTAAGGCGCACCTGCTGCGCTCAGAAGCGCGTGCCGAACAAGATGAAGTGGAGAAGACCGCGGACTCCTAAGGGAAACTGAATCATCGCGGTGTGGCTGCTTTGATCTCTTTTACGATGTCTTGTAGGGCGCGGAAACCCTCGATAAGACGGGGAGAAGGGCGCCCCATGTAGGCTTCGGGGATGCTGTAGATACGCTTGTTTTGGATGGCGGGTAGATCTTGCCAAACGGGGTTGCGCAAAAGCACGTCTGGACGGTACTTTTCGAAGGATACGCCACACCATGAGATCACAAAAGCATCGGGTGCAAGGGCATGGACTTCTTCATCTGTGAGGGGCCGTGACTTGACTTGTTCCTCTTGCAAAGGATGCTTGGCCCCCGCAGCAAGGAGCATATCGTGGAGCCAACTTTGTTGTCCTGGGGCGATCACTGGCTTGGGCCACCACTGCACCAAGATCGAAGGTCCGTCCGCGTCGGGTGATGCGTTGGCTTCGATCTCTCGTGTCATCGAATCCACCAAGGATGCTGCTCGTTCAGGCACTCCGAGATGTTGGGCGATGAGACGGATGTCATCGTAGATATCAGCAAGGCGTGTGGGTTCAGGCGCGAGGAAAGGTAACTTGGCTTTTTGAAGACCCTCGATGATCCGCTCGTGGCCTGGGACGGTCAACGAAGCCAAGACCAGATCGGGCCGAAGGGATGCGACTTTTTCGATGTCGATCTGGAGATCTGGTCCCACCCGTGCTAAGTTGCGAACCACTTCTTCGGGGTAGTCCGAATGTTTGTCCACACCCACAAGCATCTCCGCGCATCCCAAAGCGCAGACGATCTCTGTGTTGGAACAGGTGAGTGAGATAACGCGCATCGTGACTTGGCTCCTTGGTTGGGGTCGATTGGCTTTGCTGTTGATAGGTAGTTTAGAGCGAGATGGAAGCTAGTTTGTTTTTTGTCGAAGACTGCACAACCCTTTCTCCTACAGTTCGCCGTTTGCGACTGCGGCCCAAGGATGGCTTTGATTATCGTGCAGGTCAATATATCGAGATCGGGTTTCCTTGTGCTGATGGGGAGACCCCATCTGAGTATTTCCCTTTTTCCTTGGCTTCTTCACCCACAGATCGCTTTCTTGAACTGTGTATTCGTGCGGTCGATGGGCATTTTTTGGTTCCTTGTCTCACAGGGCTTTCGCCTGGGGACGCTGTGTGGGTGAAAGGACCAGGTGGGCGTTTTCTGTATGGTTCTGCTCCCTCGCGTCCGCTTGTTTGGATCGCGACGGGTACAGGGATCGCGCCGCTGCGCTCGTTGTTTCGTTCGCCTGAACGCCAAGCAGCCCATCCTTCCGAAGATATCATGCTTTTTGGATGCCGCAACGAAGAAGAAATCCTCTACCGCGAAGAGTGGGAACAAGCCCTTGGCGCAGCGTTTTATCCGATCCTTTCGCAAGCTTCGGACGATTGGACAGGCGAACGCGGCCGAATCATGGACTTCTTGTCGCGTCATCCCTCGATGCTTGCTTGGTCTGCGTATGATTACTACATCTGCGGACAAGGCGAGATGTTGACAAGCCTCAAAGCATTTCTTTCTGAACAAGGCGTCCGCGAAGAGAGTCTTCATCACGAACGTTGGTGATATGGTGTCTCCAACGCGCCTTGGTTGGAGCTTTTGATGGCCGCTTTTCCTCGCCTGGTGGCATTGGATCTGGAGGGGACTTTGGTCTCCAATGCCATGAGTTTATTCCCGCGTCCTTGTTTGTACGAATTTTTAGACTTTTGTCATGCGTCTTTTTCTGAAGTCGTTTTGTTCACGGCGGTTCGCACCCAACGAGCGCGTCGTTGTTTGGAAACGCTCGTCGAGGCAGGAGACGCCCCATCTTGGGTCGCCAAGATGCCCATTGTCCACTGGCAAGGCGCAAGGAAAGATCTGCGTTTTGTTCGTGAACAGTTCCCTTCTTATAAGATCGGGGAGATGCTTTTGGTCGAAGATCTCGAAGATTACGTAGAGCCCCAACAGAGAGGGCTTTGGGTCGCGATCTGTCCTTGGGTAAGCCCGTATCCTTCGGATGATCGAGAGCTTCTGCGGATACAGGATCTTTTGGCTTGCACTTTGGTCAGAGAAGGCTGAGAGAATGTCCCTCTTTCGGGGCGCCCCTCTGAAAATGGTTAAAAAATACAGCTAAAATGGGTCTAAAAATACAGGATATTTTTTGTGATAAAGGTATTCGGTTGGCTCTCTTTGTTACACTGGTTGGCTTGCGGCTCAGCGGTGTCTGTAATAAAAGCAGAACATGTTCTAGGCTTGAGCCTTGTCTTTCAGGTAGTTGGCTGAGCCGCGCAAAAAAGCAAGCAACCTCGAACAAACGTTCCACGAAAATACAGGGAAACATCTTCTACCTTTTCACGTCAAAGAATGCTCATCTGAAGAAGGTTTTTACTTTCAAGGCAACGATGAGAGGTTCATTGTTGCGCAGAACAGAATACAGGGAGCAAGCCCATGTCCTCTATCCGCCGTTCAGATAACCGAAACAATACGCAAAGAACCCAAGAGTCGAATCAAGCGAAACAAGCGCAGCGTTCGACCCAACAACAGCCCGCGCCAAGTACGCGCCCATCGAACTCTACGCCTGCATCACGTGACTCTTTTACCACCAAAAATGAGTCCAAAGGCAATCTCTTGACGGGCCGCAACGTCACCACTGAGCGCTCCCACGACTTGAACGGCACCAAGTACACTAGCAAAAACAGCCAAACCACGAGCCTAGCGGGCAAGTCCACGACGATGTCCAAAGGGCTTGAGCGTGCGAATGGTGAGGGCCAGTCTCGCGAAATTACAACCAAATATGGTATGCGCGGCAACAAGACTTCGCAGTCTTCGACAAGCACCAAGACGACAGCGGACCTTACAGAGACCAAAAAGCTCGATACCAGCTATGGTCGTAATGGCAGCGTGACTTCGCAAAGTGCGAGCACCAAACTCGAAGAAAATTACAAGCTTGATGATATCAAGCTTTCTACGTCGCTTGAGTCCAAGACTTCGACTTCAGAAGCCAAAGGCGGCGGTATCTTCGGCGAAAACAAGCGCACCACCAGCAGTGAGACAACCAAGTCGAGCATCGAAGACAAGAATGTTTCTCATTCGACTTCAGAAACTGTCTCTAACGAGAAAGCCTTCGACAAGAAGGGCAACGTGACGATGTCGAAAGACACGATCTCGATGTCAGAGACAGACAAGAAAGACGGAAAAAGCACGACTTTGGAGATGACTGGCGAGACCACCAACACCAAGTTTCGTGGAAAAGATCTGAGCTTCCAATCCAATACAGAAAAAACCAGCACAGAACACGGCAACGGTTGGACGACGGACAAGACCGTAAAAACCGAGTCGGGCTCCAAGTTTACCACCACCAAACAAGATGGTGCATCCAACACCAAGTTTGAGAATGGAAAACTGACGACCAAAGCGGGTGTTGAGTACAAAAACACCCATTCGAGCAAGTCCACGACTTGGGGGGCAGAGCGCGAAGCTTACAAAGGTGTGGGTGAAGACGCTCACAAACAACGTCAAACCACCAACAAAAATATCTCAAACGCCCAAAGCATCGCCAAAGAAGTCTTTGGTTCCAAAGAACTCAGCCCCAAGATCGACACAGACACCCACAAGCGCGAAGAGACCATCAGCGCGGCGGGTTATGAGCGCAAAGAGACCTTCTCTGCGAGCGCATCTGTGTGGGAAAAGAGTGGAAAACTTCAAAGCGGCGATCTCAAGAAAGATGGCTATGAGGCCAAGATTTCTGGCGATGTGAAAGTCCTCAATGCAAGCGGCGAAGCAACCACCAATGTGAAGCTTGGCGGTCTGAATAACGAAGTCTCAGGCAAACTCAGCGGACAGTTGGCGGTGCTTGATGCAAACGTCGCTGGAAATTACACGCAAAAGCTCGGAAGCGTTGCAGGTGTGGACATCACCGCAGGCGTCGAAGGAAAAGGTCGTGCGTTCGTTGGCGCGGATGGTTCGTTGGAAGGAAAAGTCACCGCGTCGATCTATCCGCCAGAAGCAGCGGTCACTGTCAAAGGTGAAGCCTTCGCGGGTGCCAAGTTGGAAGGTGAAGTCAAAGGCCACGCTGGACCCTTCTCTGTTACAGCATCGGGCTCTTTGAATGCAGGTGCGGGTGTTGAAGGTGGTTTGGATGTTGGTCTTTCAGACGGCAAACTGCGTTTCCAAGCGAACCTTGGCGCGACCTTGGGGATCGGTGCGAGCGGTAACGTCGCTGTGGAAGTGGATGTTGCGCAGATCGCCAAAGTGGGCGTGGAAGGCGCGAAAGTCGTTGGACGCGAAGTGCACAAAGCAGCGGTCAACACCTTTGACGCAACAGGCGATGGAAAGCTTGGTTTGGATGATGCCCGCGCCATCGGCAGCGCAGCAGTGGACAAAGTATCGAGCGGCTTGAGCAGCGCACGCGACACCGTTGCTTCGGGCCTCAGTTCTGCACGTGACACGATTGGTTCGGGTCTTAGCTC
This sequence comes from Myxococcales bacterium, assembly GCA_020632975.1. Lineage (GTDB taxonomy): Bacteria > Myxococcota_C > UBA6777 > UBA6777 > UBA6777 > JAKLKB01. The sequence continues at coordinate 321,320 of JACKEL010000008.1, read as the reverse complement.
TGCCGCAGACACCGCAAAAGAAATCTTCTCTGGCTGGTAAGCCGATTTCTTCCTCTGTTTGTTCGTTTCTCCCGCCCTTTTGAATCTCTCGGTTTCCCCTTTCTTTCCTTGCCACGGATGTGCTACAACACGGCCAATCACGGTTTCTTGTGGCATCGTATTGCGTGGTTTCTTGTTTTCAAAATCAGCACACAGCTCGACAGCTCGGTCTTTCATCTTTGAGGCGACGACCAAGCAACAAGAGGGGTTGAAAGCGGGCATGGTGCTGTCCCTTACGACAGGAGATGTGGATGTCCAATCAGTCTGAGTTGAAGCAGCAGGCCATGGAAAAATTGAAGGCTCGCGATGCAGAAGGCGCACGAGCGCTCTTTTTACAGGCGGCAGCCCAAGAGGGGATCAACTTAGAGGCACTTGTCAAACGTGCCAATCAACACCTTCGAGATGATCAAGTCCCCGAAGCGACCGAGCTTTATCTCAAGATTCTTGATGCCAACCCCACAGATGCAGATGCGTTGTTGGGTTTGGCGCGGATCTCGATGTTTGTGGGCAAGATGGAGGAAGCCGAAGCCTATGCAACAGGGGCTTTGCGGGTGGCTCCAGGTGAGGGGATGGTCTACACCTTGTTTGGTTTGTTGGCAGAAGCCAAAAACCAAGCAGACAAGGCTGTTTCAGAGATGCAGAAAGGGGCTGAGCTAAGCCCTGACGAGTTTCTTCCTGTGTATAATTACGGTCGCGTCTTGGCTTTGGTGGGTCAGTATGACGAAGCGTTGCCCTACCTTTTGCGGTCCACAGAGATCGAACCCCACAACTATGCGGCCTTTTATACCCTTGGCACCACATTGACGATGAATGGGATGCACAAGGAAGCTGCGGCAGCACTGAACCAAGCGATGAAGATCGCACCCAAAAACCTCGATGTGTACGCGACGTTGGCTGACGTGTTGTTGCGAAATCACGATCCAGATATGGCGTTGTATGTACTCAATGCGGGGATGAATGAGTGTGGCGAGCACCCCGCGTTGTTGGAAAAGGCCGCTGTTGTATGTGTTGGGGTCAACAAGATCGCCAATGCTGTCGAATACTTCGAGAAGATCACCAAGCAGCTTCCCACATACGCGCAAGCTTGGCTCAACCTCGCCAACTTGTATATCTTGACCCAAGACCTCGAAAAGAGCGAAGCTGCGGCCAAACAAGTCCTTACTTTCGAGCCCAACAACTGGCAGGCGCACTACAACCTTGGCAACCTGTACGAAGTCCTTAACCAGCTCGACAAAGCGGAAGCTGAGTTGCGCAAAGCTGCGGATCTTGCGCCAAATGACGTCCGCCCTTGGTGTAACTTGGGGCTTGTGTTGTTGCGCCAAGATGAACCGATCAAGACCAAGGAAGCGATCTCGATTCTCGAAAAAGCCGTCGAGCGGGCGCCAGCAGATGAGTTCCGCCCTGCGTACAACTTGGCTTTGGCTTATGTGAAAGACAACCGAACACCCCGTGCACGCGACATCTTGAAAGATCTGGAGCAGCGTGTTCCCCAAGACAACGAGGCTTGGGATGAGTTGCAACATCTTCAGCAGACGTTGTTCTCGGATACAGACGCCCTCAAGATGAATCTCGCGATCTCTTCAATGATGTGGGATGCTCGACGCGGCAAAGCCAAAGACGATTCAGACGAATAAAGCAGCACCTCCCTTCTTCTCGCAGCAGATGTCTTGTTCATGTGGAGCGCGCAACCTCCCGATTGACGGTGAGGATGAGAAAGGTACAAGTTGGCATGACGACGTGGTCGAACGGTTATCGAACGGATGTGACATACACTTACGGGGTCTATCGTGAGATGACACCGATGTTGCTCGATTATGCGGCGTTGTGTCGAGGGTATCTCCCGTTGCGAGAAGAAGAGGGCTTTACTTTTTGTGAGTTGGGTTGTGGTCATGGGATGACGACCAGTGTGTTGGCTGCGGCCAATCCGCATGGTGAGTTTTATGCCAATGACTTTAATCCTCATCACGTTTCGACAGCGCGTTATGTGGTCCAAGAAGCAGGGCTTCAGAATGTGGACTTTTACGACGATAGCTTCCAAGACTTCGCAAAGGCGGATCTCCCAACCTTCGATTACATCGTGTTGCATGGCGTGTACTCGTGGGTGGCGGAACGCGAGCGCAAGGCCATCCAAGCCTTTATTGAAAAGAAGCTAAAGCCCGGTGGTGTCGTGTATATCAGCTACAACACCTTGCCTGGGTGGGCGCCGCTGATGCCCATGCGTCACCTGATGGTACAGTTTGCGCAGCGTTCCAACGCGAGCACTTGGCCGCAAAAGGTCGAAGATGCTTATCGCGAGATCAAAGCCCTCGCCAACAACGATATCCGCTTTTTTGAAACAAACCCCGCTGCTAGACAGTGGATCAGCGATATCGAAGGCTCTGATCTCCACTACCTTCCGCATGAATACCTCAACGCGGACTGGCAACCCATGCACTTTAGCCAAGTGGCGCGCGAGCTTGCAGAGGCCAAACTCAGCTATCTTGGGCCTGCGACACAGCTCGATCAACTCGACTTTTTGAATCTCCACAACAGCGCCATTGATGAGCTTGCTGCGATCCAAGATGTTCCTTTTCGTGAGGACCTACGGGACTTTTATGTCAATCGACGTTTTCGCAAAGACATCTTTGCGCGTGGCCTTTTTCCGCTTCCTGATGGTGAGCAGATGGAAAGGCTTTATCGCGTGCCTTTTGCGCTTGCAGTGGCCCGCAATACGGTCTCTTTGGAGCATCGCTTTTCCATTGGTGTCTTGACGCTTTTGGCGCATGTGTATGAGCCCATCATCGACTTTCTTGCAGAAAAGACCGCAACACTCGGCGATCTGGTCGCGATGATGCAGGCCAAGGATGTCGAAGCCAGCCAAGTTCACCAAGCTGTGCGGCTTTTGACGGGTCTTGGTTATACACAGCCCCTTCTTTCTGAGCATGGCTATGCGACGCGCAAAGACAGCGCGGATCGATTTAATGCGATGTGTATGCAACGCTCGCGTTTTGTAGGCCAGTTTAATTATCTGGCTTCGCCCATGACTGGAGGACCCGTCTTTTTGAGTCGCGTCTCGCAGCTTTTGTTGCGCGCGGAGTTGGAACAAAAAGACCCTGTGAGCTTCGTGTGGGGCGAGCTTTCTTCCCAAGGACACACGCTGATCAAAGATAACGTGAGCTTGCAAACAGAAGAAGAGAATCTAGCTTGGTTGCGTGAACTTGCCGATGACTTCGCGCAAAACACACTGCCTGCCTTGCAAAAGGTTGGGATTGCTTAAAAGCCTGATACCTATGGTTCCTTTTTCTTGAAGAAAGAGAAGAGAATGTCTGATCAAATCAAAGAACTTCGCGAGCGTGCACAAGAGGCTGCAAAAGCCCGCGATGTGGACACGGCGATGGCACTTTACCGCGAAGCCGCAGCCATCGAAGGTTTCGACATCGAGGGCAGCTTGCGCCAAGGCCTGATGCTGCTCGAAAGCAATGATGTGCAAAAAGCTGTGGAGCTGTTGTTGCGCGTTGTGCAGGCGTGCCCGTTGGAAGTGGATGCGTTGTTGGGACTGGCGCGGGTTTCCATCTTTTTGGGGAAGCTGCAAGACGCTGAAAATTACTTGTTTGGTGCAGAGCGTCTGGACCCCGAGAATGCGACGGTTTTTGCGATCAAAGGTCTGTTGTATGAGATCCGCGGTCAGCTTGCAGAGGCCCTGGCTTGCGCAGAAAAAGCCGCTTCGCTTCACTCAAACGACTTTATCGTGACATTCAATTATGGTCGCCTTTTGGGGCAAGATCGACGCTATGAAGAGGCCGCAGAGCAGCTGAAAAAGGCGATCCAACAAAAGCCTGATAGCTACGAAGCACACTATGCTTTGGGGATCACCTACGTTCAACGCAACTTGTTGTCACAAGCGGTAGCTGCTTTTGAAAGCACGTTGAAGATCGCTCCTGAAAATCCCGATGCTTACGCGACATTGGCGGATGTTCTTGTGCGCGCCAACGACGTTGAGCAAGCCATCGAAGTGCTCGACGAAGGCTTGCGCTATTGTGGCGAACATCCCGGGCTTTTGGAAAAGAAAGCTTCTTTGGTCAAGCATTAAGAGAGGGGCAAGAGGGGCAGGGGCGAGCGGTTTGGGCTTATTTGCGGGGGGAAAGCAAGGTGGCGCGGAGGATACGGTCTCCGCGTTCGATGCGGTCAAGGACATCAAAGCCCGAGCGCAAACGGCCAAACACTGTGTATTGACCGTCCAGATGGGGAGTGGAGATGTGGGTCAAAAAGAGTTGAACGCTACCTGTGTCCCATCCCATCGAGCGGGGCATCCCCAGTGTTCCGCGTGTAAAACGGTGCGGGTTGATCTCTGCACGCAATGAAAAGTCACCGCTGCCCCAACCTGTTCCATCAGGATCGCCACCTTGGATGACAAAGTTGGGGATGATGCGGTGCCACGAAAGCCCGTTGTAAAAGCCCTTTTTGACGAGGGATAGAAACGTTGCGACATGGACAGGGGCGTCTTGGGGGAAACACTCGAGCACCATCTTGCCGCGCGTTGTTTCGATCTCGACGAGGGTGCCTTGGGCAAACGAAGCATAACGGTGAGGGCTGGGCTTTCTTCTTTTGCGTGAGGGCGGGAACAAGAGGATGCCGCGTTTTTTGAGGGCTTCTTGTGCGATCTTGACCACAGATGGGGCGGTATCACCATACATAAAACGCAGGTACTTTGTGGCTTGGGGTGTTTGTTGTTTGGCGAAGTGTCCAGCGAGTTCTTCGCGAAGCTCGATCCACTTGTCTGCAAGGCTCTTTTGGTAGAGGGACCAAGCAAGTTCTTGGGCTTGGGGTTCTTTGCGGGAGATCAACAAGACGACGGCTGCTCCGCGCTCAGAGAGTTCTTCTGAGTGCAAAGCGCGCTGAAGCATCGAAAAGACGCGTGTTGTTTTGAGAGGGATCAGGGCCAAGAGCGCTGCGGAACGCACGCGGACATCGGCATCTTGGAGCGCCATCGACAAAAAGGTGATCCTCCGCCAGCCAAGAGAACGGCTGGCTTTGACGGTGGCTTCGCGAAGAATCCAGCCTGGTTGGTGCAAGATCTTGATCAACGTAAGCATAAAAGTATCAGGGTCACGATGCGGAGCGATCGCGGAAAGAGCCGATGCTCGGACTTCTTGGGAGGGGTCTTTCTCCCAAAGACGTTGCAAGATGGCAAGAGGGGGCTTGGGGCTCTTTTGCCATGCGAGGACCCAAGCGTTGCGCACATGGGCGGATGGATCTTGGGCCAAGGCATTGGGGAGTCGTTGGACTTGTTTCATCGCTTGGAGGGCTTGGATGGCGACCACGCGATGTTCTAAAAATGGAGAACGCAGTGCTGCGAGTGCCGCTGCTGCGCCTTTCGGAGAGCCAAGTTTGCGCAGACCCATCAAGGCGAAGACACGGGTTTCTTTGTCTTTGTCACCTGCGAGTTGGATCAGCAGCGCAAGCGCGCGTGGATCTTTGATGCGTGCGAAAAAGTACGAAACCCCTCGACGGATGGCAGGATGTGGGCTTTGAGAGAGTTTTGCAAACTGCGCAAAGAAATCTTTGGACAACGCGACCACTGCGCGCTTTTTGGATGCTTGGGCCATGCGGCGTTGGCGAAGATAGACGGTGCGAAAGAGGGCGCGGAGGCTTTCTTCTTGAAGCTGCGGGTGTGGCGAGCGTAAAAAGGGCGCAAGCCAACGCTCTGTTTCGACAAAGGCGTACTTACCGATGGCTTCGATAGCTGCGCGCTGAACTTGGATGTGTGTATCTTGTAACGCTCGTTGCAGCGTGGCTTTGATACCATCGTGGTATCCACGCGTCCAAGCGCGCTCCCAACCAAGCTGGCCGAGTCCAAAAAGCGCCATCACTCGGACATTTGTATCTTTGTCGAGGGCAAGGAGTTGCAGGGCTTCTCTGGCATGGGGGGCTTGGATGCGGGCGTAGGCTTGGGCTGCACGCAAGCGCGTTTTTGCTGAGGGGGAGCGTTGTGCTTGCAAAAGGGCAGGGTGACGAGAGTTTTTGGCTTCTTCAGCTTGGAGAAGGGGGTCCACTTTGGCTGCGTGGAGGAGGGGGACGGTAGAGAAAAACACATAGAGCAGAAAGGAGATGCGCATGGGAAAACCTTTCGAGCAGGCTGGAGTGGAAGAGAACATGCGATGACGCAGCATACACCAAGCCCAAGGGGTTGATGCTTGTTTTTTATAGCAGAGAAAGACTACACTACACCACGAAGCCCCCAGTGCCTTGTTCGATAAAAGGAGACCTTGCGATGAAGTGGGTTTTTCGTTCGATGATCTTTAGTGTTTTGTGCAGCGTAGTGTTTGGTGCCTGCGGTTCTTCGCGTGGTACATATTTTGGCGAGACGATTTGCCAAAAGGCTTTTACATGTAAGCCTGAGGCCACCGCACCCGAGGAGCAAAAGGTTCAATTTACCAATTACTTTGGTTCTAACGATCAAGTGTTTTGTGTGAAGTTGTGGGTCAGCCGTTTGGATGATCCTTTGGGACATGGTAACGCCAAGTGTGCGAGTTCCACAGAGCTTCAACTCAATACTTGTCTGGAGGAAGTCGCAAAAACAACGGACTGTTCGTCTTTTCGAGCACTTCTTACAACCTCTTGTAAGGTTTGTGAACTCTAATCTCTTCAAACGCTCTTCCCTGTCACTGACAAACCCCCCCAACACAGCTTTGTTTTGAGCCGCAGACATTGTTGCAAGCGCCACAGTGGAGTGTATCGGTTTTGGGATCGATGCAGCGACTGTCGCAGAAGAGACGATCGCTTTGGCAGATGCAAAGACCGCTTTGGCAAGATGCGCTGCTTGGGCATCTTACGCCGCAACGTCCGCAGTGTTCTGCGCTATTTTGTAGATTAAAGCAGCCACCCAAGCAGGTGGTGGGTGTGGCTGGAGGGCAGGTTGGGACGCAGGCTCCATTTGCACACAAACTGCCTGCTTCACAGGTCTTTCCGCATGCGCCGCAGTTTCGCAGGTCGCTTTGTAGATCGACGCAAGCCCCGTTGCATTGGGTCTTTCCTGTGGGGCAAACGCATTGCCCACCCGAACAGCGTTCTCCTGGGGCGCAGGTTTTTCCGCACGCTCCACAGTGAAGCGGGTTGCTATTGGTGCTGACACAACCTCCAAAACACTGGGTGGGTGTCGGAGCTGGGCAGACTCTTGCACAACGTCCCCAACCGCAAAACTCGTCTGTTCCGCAGCCACGTCCGCATCCTCCACAGTTTTGTGGATCAGCTTGCACATCAACGCATTGACCTGCGCACAACGCCAAGGTCCCCGAACAACGGCACTCTCCAAGTACACAGGCTTGATCTTTTCCGCAGCTTCGGCCACATGCGCCGCAGTGTTTGTCTGATGTCGTGACATCAACGCATTCTTGTCCACAGAGGGCTTGTCCTTGTGCGCAAATCTTGGTGCATTGGGCTTGTACGCAGCTTTCTCCTGCGGCGCAGGCTTTGTTGCAGCCTCCACAGTGAGCGGGATCAGAGAGTAGATTGATGCAGGTTTCTCCGCAGAGTAGGGGCCTTTCAGCGGAGCAATTGTTGTTCGAGGTCAAGAGACAGGTTCCTTGGAGGCAGGTTCCTTGGAAACAGTCTGTATCGAATTGACAAGCGGATGAGTTGTTGCAAGAGCTGGCAAAAAGCGTCCAGCCAAAGAAGGGCAAGACAAGAAAGAGGGCTCGCAAGTAGGGAAGATTTGTATGTCTCATGATCGAAAACCTTATTGTCGCGGGACACAAAAAAGAAAGGCGACGGATAAGGTAGGATACTGTGCTTGGTGGGCTGTGGCTAGGCTTCTTGCTCAGATGCAGAGAGGGGGAGAAGTTTGGGAAAGAGCCAGATCGCAAGCCCGCCAACGAGATACATCGATATCCCAAAGATGCCAGAGGTGAAGAACATCGCGCTGTAAAAGTCGCCCATGCGATCTTGCAAGAGCAAAGCAAGGGTCATCGCAAGCGAACTATTTTGAAGGCCCGTTTCAAGGGAGATCGCGCGGACTTGCCCGTTGGAGACGCCAAGCAGCTTTGAGATGGCTCCCCCCAAAAGCATCCCCAACAGAGGAAGTAGCGCAACGCTCATATAAAAACGAAGTCCGTAACGCTCGGTGTCAGCGAACTTATCGAGGTTGCTGAGCACGCCAACAACGATCAGGAAAATGAGGGAAAAAGCACCCAAAGCAGAGAAGAATTTTTCGCTACGAAGTGCAAACGACTCAGCTTTGGCTCTCAACAACATGCCCGTTGCAAGGGGGACAATGACCAAGATGAGGATCTGCACGATGACGGTTCCAAAGGGGAGTTTGACTTCGGGGATACCCGCTGCATAAAGCGCGATTAGAAGTGGTGTGAGGAACAAAGAAAGCACCGTCGAGAGGGCTGTTAGAGAGATGGAAAGTGCAACGTCGCCTTTTGCAAAATACGTCATCAGGTTGGAGGTGACGCCACCTGGACTGGACGTGACCAAGAGCATCCCCACGAAGATAAAGGGGTAGGTTGCTGGAAATCCAAAGAGATGTCCCACAGCAAACGCGCACAGTGGCAAAAGCCCAAACTGACAGAGTGGACCCACGATCATCCCACGTGGTTTTTGTGCGATGCGCGCAAAGTCCGATCCTGTCAGGGTCATGCCCATCCCCACCATCGTGAAAAAGAGCAAGGCGATAATCAACAAGAAAAAGAGTCGATCCAAGAGTTGTCTTTCGGGTGTTGCGGTGAGTTGAAAGACCGAATATTGCGCGCCATGGAGGTTTACTGAGCGGCGTACCCCTTCCATCTTGAGCTTGTGTTGGGCTTTGGCGCGGAGTGCTGCATAAGGCGAAGAGGCACCTTTTTTGAGAGAGGCTGCATCCGCAGGGAGGGCCAAGATGTGCAGTGTTCCATCCAATTCACGGGCCAGAAAGAGTTCATCTTGGGTTGCTTTGATGATGCGAACATTTCCTATAAAAGAATGTTTTTTCGCATTTGTAGGGGCTTGGGTTGTTTTGGTCGCGGCGCGTAGAGCCTTAAAGAGAGAGGAGGGTTGTTTGCTTTTGGCCTCTTTGAGCAGTTGCTTGTAAAGCGCGATGCCTTCGATGGTTTCGTTCTTTGGCGACGCGGGGCGTATGCGTGGAGTGGGGGGGCGTCGTTGTGCGGGCGTTGCCGTGGTTGCTCTTTCGGGCGGTGGCTTGGGCGTCTCCGCTTGGGCCGTTGGGAGCCAAGAACCAAACAGGGCAATCCAAAGGGACAAAAGACACACTTGTTTCATGCGAAAAAACCCTCCTCTGTATTCTGTTGGAAAGGAAGACCATACGCGACTTTGCCTTTGGGAAAAAGGGCCTTTATGCAATTTATGCATGGAGGGACTTGGTGAGAAAAAGTGGTTCTTTTGCTTGTGCATCCTTGTCTTTGTCGTGAGATGTCGACTACGTTTTTAAGATGTTTCTTTCAAATGTAGCAATGGTTGGGACCCACACTTCTGGAGCGACGCGATGAGCTTTCAAGAGCGTTTCTTGGTCAAGTCTTCACCTCTCAAATCGTCGGAAAACTGGTCTTTTTGGCGGATGAGTAAGCTGGTCTTTTTGTTGTTGGGGTGGACAGCGCTGTTGTTTTTGTCCGCTTGTCCCGCAGAAAAAGGCCCCTGCCAAAAGGATAGCGAGTGCGCGGGTGGAAGTGAGGTGTGTCTTGCAGGCGCTTGTGTTTGCAAGACGGGCGATACGCGCTGTGGCCTCGACTGCGTGGATATCACCAAGAATGGCTCTCACTGTGGTGGGTGTGGCAAAGCCTGCGCTGCTGGGCAGAGCTGCGAAGGTGGCGCTTGTAAGGTCGCTGCTTCATGCAATGCCCCTCGAAGCAAGTGTGGGGCGGACTGCGTCGATCTGAACGAAGATGTCCGACACTGCGGCGCTTGCAGCCAACCTTGCGCAGAAGGACAACTCTGCAAACAAGGGGTGTGTGAGCTTGCGTGCTCGCCAAGACAGTCTCGTTGTGGGCAAGAGTGTATCGATCTTCAGGCCAATGGCGCGCATTGTGGGGCCTGTGGTCAAGCTTGCTCGCAAGGTCAGGTTTGCTCGAAAGGGACGTGTGTTGCGGCTTGTCCAGAGGCGACCCCTACAGTTTGTTTGGGTGGTTGTGTGGATGAGCAACATAACCCCCAACACTGCGGGGCTTGTGGTCAGGCCTGTGCGTCAGGACAAGCTTGCGTCAAGGGAAAATGCGAGTGTTCGCAGGGACTCACGGACTGCAACGGAAAGTGTGTGGACCTCAAGACCAACCAACAGTCTTGCGGAGCGTGCGGTAAAGTCTGCGAAAATGGCCAGTTTTGTTCTTCGACAGGATGCGTTGCTAGCTGTCCTGCCGCAACACCCGAGATCTGCTTTGGCGGATGTGTGAACTTCCAGACGGACTCATTGCACTGTGGGGGCTGCGGTAAAGCATGCGCTCCTGACGAACGCTGCGAGGCTGGAACATGCGTTTGTGGCTCAGGTCGTTTGCGATGTAGCGGGGCTTGTGTGGACTCACAAACGGATCTTCGTCACTGCGGACAGTGCGACTTTGTTTGCCCTCGCAACCAAAGTTGCAGCGAGGGTCTTTGCACAGACAAGTGTCCTGCTGAAACCCTGCGCTGTGGGGAGTTTTGCGTCGATCTAAAAAACAATGACAAACACTGTGGGGGCTGTGACAAGGCTTGTGCGCCAACAGAGTATTGCAAAGATAGCACATGCGTGCCCTCGAATTGCCCGATAGGACAGCGTCGTTGCGGTGGAGCGTGCGTTGATTTGCTGCGCGATGAAGCGCACTGTGGACAGTGCCAACAAGCCTGTATCCAAAACCAAGTTTGTATCAGTGGACAGTGCCAAGAGCGCCCTGTGGTCGAGACTTTGGCAGGCCAACCCCCGTGGCGTGATGGAGAGGCCAGTTTTGCACGCTACCTTGGCCCCTGTGCGATCGCTGTCGACGCCCAAGGGAACGTGTATATCGCAGATCGTGAGAATCATCGCATCCGTAAGCTCGATACCAAGGGCAATGTCACGACCATCGCTGGAACTGGGAAAGAAGGTTACGCGAATGGCCCAGCTTCCAAAGCGGACTTGGACAGCCCTTCAGGGATCGCGGTAGATGGGCAAGGGCGCATCTTTTTTGCAGAGCGCGGAAATCATCTCATCCGAATGATCGATGGGATGGGGCGCGTCGTGGACTTTGCGGGGACTGGGAAGTCTGGTTTTGCTGATGGACCCGCAAACCAAGCGCAGTTTGATACGCCTTATGGCATCGCTTTTGGAAAAGATGGAAGTCTGTATGTCGCAGATCGCGAAAACCACCGCATCCGAAAGATCGATACATCGGGCAATGTCACGACGGTTGCGGGGACAGGAAAGAGCGGACTCGTCAACGGCGTTGGGGCCCAAGCTCGTTTTGCGAAGCCTCATGGTATCGCGGTGGATGATCAAGGGAATGTCTACGTGGCCGATTATGGGAATGCTGTCGTTCGTAAGATCACCGCTGCTGGGGAAGTTAGCACCTTGGCAGGAGATGGCACGCAAGGTTCGAAAGATGGCCCTGCTTTGATGGCACAGTTCGATCGGCCCCGTGGGATCGCTTTGGACGCCAAAGGGAATCTTTACGTGGCGGACGAAGGAAGCCATCAGATCCGCAAGATCGACACCAATGGAGATGTTACGACGTATGCTGGCAGTGGTAGCGCGGGGGCGCAAGATGGCGATGCCAAGACAGGGACATTCAATGTGCCCGTAGATCTCGTCTTTTTGTCCAATGGCGACTTGTTGATCGCGGACCTTGATAACAACCGTATCCGAAAAGTTGATACAGCGCTCCAATTGAGCACTTTGTCTGGCGGTCCAAACAAAGGCTTTGCAAATGGTCCCATCAACGAAGCCCTCTTTAACTCGCCTTCTGGCTTGTTCTTTAGCAAAACAGGCGATCTCTACGTTACAGACGAAGACAACCACGCCATCCGCAAGATCACCCCTGCGGGTGAGGTCTCGACCATCGCAGGGTTCGGTTCTGCGGGCTTTTTGGATGGTCCTGGGAACCAAGCGCTATTTGATAGTCCGTATGGAATCGTGGCCAATAGCAAAGGTGAGCTTTTTGTGACGGATCGCGACAATCATCGTATCCGAAAGATCGATGCCTCGGGGAATGTTACGACTTTTGCGGGGCAAGATACCGCTGGGCTTGTCGATGGGATGGGGACAACAGCCCAGTTTAACGAGCCTTATGGCATCGCGATTGATGCGCAAGACAACCTATACATCGCGGATAGTGGGAATCATGTGATCCGAAAGATCGATGCAACGGGGAAAGTCACGACGTATGCAGGATCTGGTGATCGAGGTTTCCAAGATGGGCCGATCGCGACAGCGCGTTTTGATTCGCCTCATGGTATGGCTTTTGATGCCCAAGGAAACTTGTATATCGCAGATCGAGGAAACCATCGCATCCGAAAGATCGATACCCAAGGGGTTCTCTCCACGATTGCAGGGACGGGAAGCAGCGGATACAGCGATGGCCCTGGACTGCAAGCAGAGTTTGATCGACCTGCGTCGTTGGTCTTGGATGCACAAGGCAATCTCTTCGTGGTGGATCAAAACAACGAGCGTATCCGTCAAATCGATACCACAGGAAAAGTCTCAACGCTTGCAGGGACGGGGGTTGCAGGATTCCAAGATGGGGCACTTGGACAAGCCCAGTTTAGCGATCCTTTTGGCATCGCCATCGATGCGCAAGGAAATCTGTATGTGGGCGATCGCATCAATCACTGTATCCGTCGGATCTTGCGTTAAAAGCCATCTTCCTACACAAGAGAGAAAAATGCCTGTTTCCTTCAGGGCCTGTCGAGGGTCGCTGGTGATCAGGTATGCGGTGCATTGAATTCTTTTCTGGTAGGAGATGTCTCTGATGGCCTCGATTCTTCCGAATGATCCGTGTCCTTGTGGTAGTGGAAAAAAATACAAAAAGTGCTGTGCAAATTACCATCATGTGCACAAAGGTATGCTTCCTCCTTCGCCTGTGTTGTTGATGCGTTCTCGCTATGCTGCGTACGCCGCAGGGCTGGCGGATTACATCATCGAAACAACCCATCCTGACGGGCCTATGTGGGAAAAGGATCTTGTAGCTTGGCGCGAAAGTATCGAGGACTTTGGAAGAAGTACGGTCTTTGAAAAGCTCGAAGTCTTGGAGGATTCAGAAGAGGGAGAACAAGGATTTGTGCACTTTCATGCACATCTGCGCCAAGCAGGAAAACCTGTTTTGTTGGATGAACACAGTGTTTTTCGCAAACATGAAGGGCGATGGAAGTACGTGGGAATCAAAGGGAAAGTATAGAACGCTGGGTGCGAAAAAAGGGGCATAAAATAAGGGACAAAGGAGGGGTTTTTTTCGTTTCGAGGATTATTTGCGGGGGAGGAAACCAAGGAACTGGAAGTCTTTTTGGTGGCGGTAGAGATAATCCTCCAGCACGACGGGCGGAGTAAACTTCGCATCCAGTTTGATCAGCGGCTTTTGTGCGCGTCCTTGGAAAGAAAAGATCACCATCTCAGAGCACATCATCTCTTTGTGCGGGAGTTGTCGCTTGGTGATCTGTTCATGGCGTTTTTTGGACAGCGGACCCCAGTTGACCATGTGGAAAGGGGAGCCAAGGCAGTGCTCTCGCGAGTACTTTACTTTTTTCCCGACGATCCATCGAGCGACACTCACTGCACTTGCGGCATGTTGGCGATCTTTGGGGCGCCAAACGACAACATCCATGTCCGTATGGAGGGGGACGATGCGTGTTTTTCCTGCTTCTCCCGAGGCTTCAGCGACCATGCCGTTGCCTAGATAAAGGATCGCGTGGCTTGTGCAGTTGGAACCGCTCGTAAAGAACGCAGGATAGGCTGTTTGCATGATGCGCACCTTGCTGTCTTTGAAAGACTTTTTCAGCAAGATGTCACCCGCTTGGAGATCTTGGGCTGTGAGTCTGGGGAGTTTCTTGAGCCACTTCTTTTCGGCGTTGTTGTCGTGGGGTGGGCTGCCTTTGACCTTGTTTTTGATGGGGAGACAAAGCTCTTTTTGCTTTTTACATTTCGCGCTAGGGACTTTGACACACACCTTTTTGCCAAGGATCTTTTTGCACTTTCGCTCGAACTTGATCTTGGTAGATACGCAGATCTTCCAGCATTTTTTGGCGTAGCTTGTCGATGGAGAAAGCACGAACAAGCCCATCCATACGGAAAGTTGGAGGAGATATCTTTGGCGCATGAAAAACTCCGAAGCTTTTGAGGTGGTTGGTGTCAGTTGTCGAAGGTGTCTGTTGTTTGCTTTGACCTTTTGCAAAGAAAGTTCCTAGATGGTGTTGTGAGGAAATCACTAGTGAAAATGGATGGTTCCATCTTTTTGCTTCTAGGTATGGAAAGAGAGATGAGCGATTCTCCACGATCCTAGAGGGATTTTGCACGGGAAGGTCTAGGATGCTGGAAAAAGCGGAGGGAGGCAAGGAGAGAAGTAGAGGGCGAAGAGGCCGTTGATTAGGGGGTTTGGAGTGTGACGTCAGGTTTGTCGATCTTGGCGCCTTTGCGGTCGTAGCAGATAGCCGTGGTGAGGGTGAGATCTTTGGTGGCACCTGTGATTTGGAGGGTGCTCACAAACTTGCTGGGATCGGGGTCTGCGTCAGCTTGCATGATCCAAGAGAGGGCGATGCGTTTGTCTTTGAACTTGAACTGTCCGAGAATTGCGGCATCAAAGGTCACTTGCGGAGCCGTAAAGTTGGCTGTCCCATGCGTCAGAAGGATGTCGCAGCTTCGGACGCCAGGGGTGGCAACGCGCAGACACGCTGATCCTGCCGAACAGGACGTGAGTTGCGGAGGTTGGTCAGACTGTGTGCCTCCATCCGTAGGAGTTGTGTTGTTGGGGCAACCCCACTGCGCCCACGAAAAGGCGAGCATCCCAAAGAAGAGAAGGGCGATTTGGCGAAGGGATCGTTGTGGCATTCTATCCATTCCTTTCGGGGCGTATCTCTTGTGCAAAGAAACGAGTGTTTTGCGTTGCTTTGGGTGATTACTTTCTTCTGATCTTTCCTGCACTGGATCCTCTTCGTCGGGTGCTTTGTGCGGCGGGAGCTTGTGGGGCTGCGGCGGTGGAGAACCCAAAGAAGTTTTTGGTCTTGAGATGGTCCGTGAAAGAGTTGCGTCCACCAAGCGAAAGTACGCCATCTGCGCGTTTTTTGGCATCCTGCAATCGAGTCATCAAAAAGGAAGAGGCGAGCGTCGAGGCGGCGGATGCTGCGAGCCCTACGGCGACTTGTACTTCGTTGGGTTGGCTAAATCCGATGAGTGCGATCCCTACGATTTGACCCACCCCAGACACCGCAGAAGCGGTCGCGGTGGCGGGTCCAATGATACGCGCTCCACCTTTTTTGGCGACGTCGTGTTTTCTGAAGGCGCGGTAAACGTTGAGTCCTTCGGCCACTGTCGCCAAGCCAAGCGCCGCGTAATTCAGCGCGTTGACCGCGGTTTCATTGGAGCGATATTGCTGCATCCCCAAAGCCGCAAGCGACAACCCAAAAGAAACGTTGCTTGCGACCATGCCTATTTTTGAAAGACCCCCCATCCTTTTCTGCTCTTTGGGACCACCGTAGTCTCGTTTGGCGACTTTGAAGCTGTAGGTGAGGTAGGCTGCGCTGCCAAGGACAAAGATCGCTGCGGGAAGGCCGATGTTGAGGCCATCTTGGACGTGTGAGTCATTGGAGAAGTGGACGATACCGTCGTTGCTCATGGTTCCGCCGACTTCGCGCATACGGATGGGGTTGCTTTGCACCATGCCATAGCTGTTCCATTCGTCGTTGTTGGCGCCGATCTGCTCGAAGGCTGGGTCGGGTCGCAACCAGCGTCCTGTCTTGGGATCGAGGCTGCGGCTGTGAAAGCGCAAGAAGCCTGTTTCCTTTTCGAGTTCTGCGCCCATGTAGCTATAGGCGGGCAACTCGCCGCTTTGTTCGCGCACTTGTCCGTAAGGATAGTAGTGCGAACGCCCGACCACTTGGCCTTTTTCGTCCGTGATGGCGCGGACAGAGTGCAAGTGATCATTGTGGTAATAGCGGGTTTGGGGTGTATCGCCATCGAGGAGTCTGTCAACGCTGGCCTGCAACATGTCACGTGTAAGGTCGAGATCGACAGGTCGCGTTTTGGTGGGGACTGTGAGGATCTTTTGGCGCGCACCATGATAAAGCCAAGCATCGCCCGCGCTGATCTGACCATCTGGTTGCGGAGTCATGGTGTTGCTTTGCTCGGTCGATGGGGCGAGATCATCGAAAAAGACACTCTTCAACTTTGGCATGGTGACGGAAGCGATGCGAGCATCTGCAAGCTTGATGTACATCGCGGGGACACCCTCGCGGATCTCGATGTTGTCGCTGACGTAGAAGGTGTGGAGTCCGTTTGCTTCTTTGATCACCTGCGCATCGCCTGAGCCATACCAAGAACGCATTACGGTTTGGTTGTTGCGTTGGGTTTCCAAGCGACGGCCTTGTGCGTCCCAAGTCATCGAGAGATCGCCACGTTGCAGCGCATTGCCCGCAACATCATAACTGAGCTTGAGGGTTCCTGCGGTGGTTGCGGCATGGATCTGCTTGGGGTCGAAGGTGTAATTGCCGACATGTGCGGGGCTTTTGTCTGCAAGCGAAGAGGACTTCGCCGTGAAGTTGCCCAAGATATCGAACTGATAGCTGAGTGTTTCTTGTCCGCCGAGCAGGCTGGCTTGGGTCAAGCGATAAAGATCGTCGTATTGGTAGGTATGCTGGAAGTTTTGTGTTCCGTGAACTTGTTTGAGATCTTTGATGTTGCCGTATCGATCGTAGGTATAGTTGATTTGTAAGATCTCGCCATTTTTGACATCGATTTGGGTTGGCCACAAACGGTCGTTGTATGTGTACTTTGTGACGATACCGTTGGCTGCTTCCCATGAGGCGAGGGCTCCATTGGAACCATAGACGATCTTGTTGATGATGCCCGACATCCCGAGGATTTGGCCCGACGCATCGCGCTGGATCGTAAACTCTTTTCCATCTGGGGTGATCTGCTTGAGCAACATCCCGTCGAGTGTGTAAGCGTACATCGAGTCAAAGTTGACCCCATGCAAGATCTGGCGTTGTTGTTCGATCTCGCCGCGAACATTGTAAGAGAACAGATAAGCGCCCGTTTGATATTCGACTTTGGCGAGACGTCCGAGGACGTTGGTTGCCGTGGGGAGTTCTGCTTGTGGGGTGTCGTAGGTGTAAGTGACGAGGCTTTGCGGCTCATCTTTGTTTTGGACGGTTTTTAAACGACCGATCTCATCGTAGGTAAAGAGTTGTTGCTTGCCTCGGGCATCCGTTTGTTGGGACAGTTGGTATCGATCCCCTCGTGTAAAGGTGATCTCGCTGCGGTCGGGATCTGTAATCTTTTGCAAGCTGCCGATCAGGTCAAAGGTGTTGGTCTTTTTGCTGCCGTTGGGGTACGTGACTTCCAAGACCATCGGTCGGTTGTACACATTGAGCGTGGTGTAGCGGAACTTTGTGCTTTGTGGCTCGCCTTTTTTGGGGAGGACGATCTCTTCAATCAAACGCGCTTGGCCATCCATGATCTGGGTCTTGGGAGTGTCAAAGTGCGGTGAGTTGGGGTCGTTGTCTTCTTCGTCGTACTCGAGTCGAATGAAAGGCTGATACACATTGCGCTCGAAACTCCCGTCTGGATGGACCTTTTTGAGCAATCGATTCAGGCCATCGAAAAACTGTTCTGTTTGGGGAGTCCCTGGCGGTGCTGTAAAGGCGCAAGGTTGGCTGTGGACGTAGCTGTTCCACAAGATCGCCGCGCCATTGAGTCGGTTGTATTCCGTGTGAGAAAATATCTGATACTGCCCTGGGCCGATCAAACTGGCATTTGCAAGCAAGCGTCCTTGCCCATCGACACACTGGACCACTTGACGGTCATAGTTGCCATTTGGTGCAGACATCGACTCGTGAATCACTTGGCTAATCGGGGCTTTTACTTCATAGCGATAACGAGACGATGGTTTGTCTGTGGCATCCCCGGGCTTGAGGACCGCCGTCAGTCGGCCAAAAACATCGTATCGATAGGAAGTGATCTGACCATTGTTGTCTGTGCTCTCCACGACTTGGTTGTACTGATAATCCCATCGTGTCGAGGCTTTGAGCACCTGTCCACCGACAGTCATCTCTTCTTGGACTGGAAAGCGATTGAAACGATCGTCCCAAGTGTAGGTCCTGGTGTTGCCTGAGATATCTTTGGAGCGGATGACATTGCCGTAAGTATCGTACTCTTTGAGGTGTGGCTCCAACCACACATCTTTGCCGATCTCTCGACGCATCCGAATCCGCGTGATGTTTCCTTTTTCAATCTGCCCTGCCGCTAGACCCGTAAAGGCCGGTCCATCGAAGAAATAAAGGATCTCTGCACAGTTGTTGTTTCCTTGGGGGGGCGCTTCACAGTGACGCACGCGCTGGGTGGCGCGCAAAAACCACTTGGCAGTCGGGGAGTTGGGGTCTTGAGGCGTGATAAACTCAGAGGCGGTGTATTGCTCGTCGCCTTGTTTGGCCTTTTCTCCCAAGGCATTCATTTGTACGATGTTTCCGAATCCATCGTGCACGTACTCGTTGAAGCGTATCCGCCACTTGTTTGGGTCGTTCTCTCCTTCGATCTCAGTGAACTCTTGGGTGCTCGGGCAGATAAAACGCACAGGAGGTGTAAGCGTCTTTCCATCCACCGTCCCCAGGGCCACATCGCACTCTTTCCAGTTCTTTCGGATCTGTTGGAAGATCTTGCCTTGGTTGTCTGAGATGGTCTGTTCCAAAAGCAACCCATGGAAGTAGCTGTCTGTGTCGCCCACATCGTACTTGATCTCTTCTTTGCGCGCACCTACGGATGCATCGCCATCAAACAGCGTCTCTACGTGTCTGAAGCCACGGAACTTCTTCTCGTTTCCATCGTAGAATCCGTTGTGATAGTAAACGGTTTGGATCTGAGGGCGTTCTTCTGCTGCGGGTTGGGCTTGATCGGTGGGTTTGTCTGAGCGGCTGGACCATGTGGCGATCTTGGTCACGAGTGTGAAAGGCATGGGCATCTTGTTGAGCCAAGGACCCGAACAAGCGGCGTCTTTGGCTTTGTCGCAGACTTGATCCCGCAGATAAAAATACACACTCGAACCATATTCGATGTTGATGCGTTGCCCGATCTCATTGGAGATCTCGGTCATCAGGTTGGGGCGTTTATTGAAAAGCTCCAAGTATGTGACTTTTCCGCTTGAATCGATCCACACGATGTCGCGTGAACCGTTTCCATTCATGTCCGCAATGCGGATGCTGCTTTGCGTACTGTCGGGAAGGTCGATACCTTCGAACTTTTGCAGTTGTGTGCCCGCCTCAAAAGCCATGCCATTTTTGTTGACGAAGTACACGATACTCGTCCCCAAAAAGGCGACCATATCGGCCAGTCCATCGCCGTTGATGTCGCTAAACTGGGCTTGGGTGGAGAGCGGGTACTGATCGATCCCAGGGACGGTCATATCGATCCAATCAGACCACTTGCCATAGCCAAGATATTTGCGATAACGCAGGCTGCTGCTGGTGATATGCACAACATCCATCAAGCCATCGCCGTTGATGTCGATCAGTCGAAGGCGGTCCGTCGAGAAAGAACGGCCGATGTTGGTATCTCCCGTCACTGCGGTCCATGAGCCTTTGCCATCGTTGATCCAGTACGAAGTCCCCGTACCATCCGAACGGATGATGTCGATCTTTTTGTCACCATTGTAGTCAAAGAAGCGGATATTTGGGTCACCTTGGGTCACAGGGAAAGACACCAAGGACTGGCTTGCATCTTCCCACTTGGAGTTGCCCAAGTTGATGTAGATCTTTTTGCCCACAGCATCGACAAGATCGGTGTATCCATCGCCGTTAAAGTCCATCAACTGTACAGAAGGCGTTGAGGTCTTGGCATTGATTGGATTTGGGTTGTCCTTGGCGAGTGCTGCGGGGAAATCGTGCTTGTCTTGCTTGAGGTCGGGCGTCAACGTGAGTTGGTTGATGAAGAAGCGGTGCGCTGCGGGGGCGGTGTTGACGACGTCAGGAAGGCCATCGCCGTTCATGTCGATAAAGTCGGCGTCTCCGTTGCCAAAGTTGATCCCCAGCGCCGTGGGCATCTGTACGAGTCGGCTATTTTGAGGAGAAAAAGTCGCATCGCTGTACTTCATGTTGAAAGCGATGGGATAACGGGAGGTTCCGTCACGTCCAAAGCGCTCTACTTTGATCAGACGGGAAAGGCCCGTGGCATCTTCAAAGGTGAACTTGTAGCTACGAAAGCGCTTGCCATCCGAGTTGATCACCAGTTCTTTGAGGCGTTGCTTGGTTTGCATATCAAAGCCAGGCTTGCCATCCGAGATCGGGTCAGGTCGTGACTCATAAGAAAAATTCACCTGATAAAGCGGTGTATTTTGGGCATCGAAGACCCATGAGATCTGATCGAGGTAAGTTTGGGAGGCGTCTTTGGTGTAGGTGTACTCGACGCGGTTTCCATTGCGATCGACGAAGGTGACAAGCTCCCAACGAAAGGTGCCTTTGAGTCCGACGACTTGGCTGGTGGAGACGATCTGACCTTTGGAGTCTGCCCCATAGTAACCCTTGGAACCATCGGGATATTCAGCGAGCCAGTAACCTTTTTGGTCGTTGGCGTCTTGTTGGATCCATTGGTAACGAACGAATCCGCTTTCCATTCTTGCCCGATACACGGTGCTGTTGGGGATCTTGACGAGTTCGCCACCTGCATAAAACTGATCCGCGTTGGTGTAGGTGGGAAGGCCCCGCACAGTGAGGCGTTCGACGCTTCCGCCTGCATTGAGATTCCAACCGATCCCCATCATCCCCGCCCCAGCGCTTGAACTATAAACTACGCTGATGGTGGGCGTCGCAGTGCCCCGTCCTTTGGGGACGATAATCTTTACGGGGTAGGACATGAGGCCCATGTTGAGGTTGGCTTGGACGTTTTCGCCCATACCGCTGATCGAGCCCGGGCCTGTGGGGAGTACGAGCACATTGGGTGCAACACCCGATGAGCTTTGTGCATGGACGGAGAAATGTATCGAAAAAAAGAACAGAAAAATCAAAAAACGTTGCGTTGATCTCATCGTGAAAAGTCTCCGAGATACATTTTGTCATGGTTGAGATCCCTTGATGGGGTTGTTGAAAACAAGGGATCTCGTCGCAATAGCGGTCTTTCAGGTCTGATGCTAGGTGTGACTTTGGTTGTAGGTTTGGATGTTCTGACGCTGAAACAGCGCTTGAGAAGGCAAGCCTTTTGCGTGGCCTGCTGCGACAAAAAGAGAAGTCTTTTCCATGGAGTGGGGCCCCATCCTGTTGGTGATTTGTGGTGTCTTTCTCTTGTGTGTGGGCGGGTTGTTTCGTTTCCTTCAAAAGAAACCAAAGAAAAATGTGGAATACAAATGATTTTATTTATCTAGTTGATATACATGATAAAAAATGTTTAACACAAAAAACACATGCGTTTTGTTTTGTACCAAGTGCCGCATTTCTGTGATGTGGGGCACTCTTACAGGCGGAGGATTGGAAGGTTGCATTTTTGCAAGCAAAAATATCTCACAAAAAAGGTATTCGTTGCTTTTGTTTGTTGGATGCACCATGCTCAGATCATCCATGGTATAGGGTCAACGACCCACCTCTAAAGGGGCGGGCTTGCTTGGGTAAGCCCACGTTGACCAGACGACGAACAGAGGAAGTGACGAAAGTCAAAGTGGTTCGTCAACGATAGACAGCATGGAGACACCCTCGGATGCCGCCTCAGTCCGAGGCTCTGTCGTGGCTCTGTAAACATCTGCTTGGGTCAGCGGAAGTCAACCACAATGCGAAGGCTGTTTATCCCGTCGAGAGGATGTCGGATTCTGTGCTGGCCTCAAAAGCACAGATACGCACCACCTGAAAAGGAAAAACGTCTTGTTCGTTTTTGTTCAAAACCAACACGGAGTTCCCCTGATGCCTTGTTCTCCTGCCAAGGCTCGCCGTCTGCTCCATGCTGGCAAAGCCAAGGTGCTCCGAAGAACGCCCTTTACACTCAAACTGTTGTATGGCTGTTCAGGATACAAACAGCCTGTGGTCGCGGGCATGGATACGGGAAGCAAAACCCTTGGATGCGCGGCGGTCGCCAACGGTCAAGTCGTCTATCAGTCGGAGGTCACACTCCGAACCGATGTGTCCAAAAAGATGCAGCAAAGGGCGATGTATCGGCGGAGTCGGCGAGGGCGCAAAACCCGCTATCGCAAGGCCCGCTGGCGCAATCGCGCATCCATGCGAAAAGACGGAAGGCTGGCACCTTCGCTCACCTCCAAGGTGGAAAGTCACCTACGCGAAAAAAGGCAGGTGGAGGCGCTGCTTCCCGTCACATCGTGGAAAGTCGAGACCGCCAGTTTCGACACGCACAAGCTCACAAACCCCGACGTGGAGGGTGCAGGGTATCAGGAAGGCGCTCAAAAGGGCTTTTACAACGTGAAAGCCTATGTACTCGACCGAGACGGGTACCGTTGCCAATCAAGGCAAAAAGTCGAACACGACAAGGTGTTGCAAGTCCATCACAAGGTGTTTCGCTCGCAGGGTGGGACAGAGACGCCCGACAATCTGGTCACGTTGTGTCGAAGATGTCACGAAGACTTGCACGCTGGAATGTTTGCGCTCAAAGCGAGAAAAAGCAAAACGAAACAGGCGACGGAAGTGGGTATCGTGAAAGCGCAGTTGAAGAAACGCTGGGAGTTTGAAGAGACGTATGGCTACGAAACGAAGTACAAGCGAGAACAGTGTTTGGGCTTGCCGAAAAGCCATGCCAACGATGCGGTGGCGATTTGCTGCGAGGACGGGGAAACGGTGAGGTTGGACGATGTGTTGTACTTGAAGCGGCACGTGGCAGCTGGAGACTACCAACAAACCAAAGGGGCACGCTCCGAAAAACGCATGCCAACAGGAAAACTGTTTGGGTTACGCAAACACGACTTGGTGAGAACAGAAAAAGGCACAGGGTTTGTGAAAGGCAAGCGCAGCACAGGCTTTTTCGCACTGGAAAGCATCGAGGGAGAAACGCTCACGGCTTCCGTCAACGTGAAGAAGGGCACCACACGGCTGGCCGCGAGAAGCACCACCCTCATGCAAAGAAAGGACGGCGCTTCCTCCCCCCTCTAAACAAGGGGGTCTCCGCGCCTAAAAAAAGATGAGCAAAAGCATCTTGCTTTTGTGCTTGAGGGTTTTCTGTGTGTTCGTTGTGTTTTCTAGCGCGTCACTGCGGGCTGAAACACACAAGATCACAGTGCGGCTTTCTTTCTCCAAAACATTGCAAGACTCTCCTTGTACTGTTTGGCTCTTGCATTTTCTGCGTTATCGAGGTTTCCAAGTCAAACAAGGCCCCGAGACGTCCAAAGACGCTCTCGCTGTCCTCGTCTCTTGGAAAGATCTTTCTTTGGTTTCCCTGCATTATCGAGATCTACACAACGACTTTAAGTTGCCCCCGCGACTCAAACAAGCCTGGTTAAAGGCTCGAACTATCCTCAACTATATCGATTTTTTTGTGGACTTTGTGGCGCTCAAAAGCAAAGGCAAGGAAGAGGAACGTTGGCGGCGCGCGACGGTTTCCTTGCGAAGAGGACCCTTGCCTTCTTCTCATAAGCTCGCTGCACAGATCGAGCCTCAGACACCCCTCAAAAGCGCAAAGCCGCGTCTGCTCATCTCCAAGAAACCCAAGAAGCTGTCTTCTCCGCCCCCAAAGCGGAGCGCGCGTCGTTCTCGTCGTCGTAGGCCTGTTCTACGTAAAAAGCGAAGGGCACCGCTTGAGCCTAGTGCCGTAAGGCGCAGACGTCGCAAGCGCTCGCCTTCTCCTACAAGAAAGGTCGCTTTGCTTCGACGCGACACAAACGCTCCATCCCCTGTAACAGCTCGGGCTTTGAATCTCACCCAGCCGAAAGAGTCGCCTCGCCCCATACCGCCTCGCTTGGAAACAAATCCCTCGCCAAAAAGCTTGCCCGTGGTGGAACGCGATGTCTCTCCAAAGCGGGCGCTTGTTCCTTCTGAGGCAAGACCCATGAGCCCCAACCGTGCGTCTGTGCCTCCGGCTGTTCCGCCCTCTCGCACATCTGTTCCCCCCAGACGCCCGCGAACGCGGCGTATGGCTTCGATCTCGCGCCCTCCCGTGAGACGTTCTGATGTTTCGTCGCCTGCAAAGGTGGCTCCGCGTCCTGTAAAGCCCAATGACCCGAGAAAAACTGCGATGTCTTCTGTCGGTCTTCGTAAAAAGCGCACCCTTTCTTCCTTCGACGATCCAACAGGTTCAACAGCTTTTCGTGTGTTTTTGGATTTGGGTCTCTCGTTGGGAGGGCCTTCGATGCCAGGTGTGATGCTTGGTGGCGAAACAGGCGTAGGCATCGGGATCTGGGGATGGCGTCTCACCTTGTTGGGTCGTGTCGAAGGCTGGGTGTACGGCGAAGATGATCTACGACTGGTCTCGATCCAACCTTCGTTGCTGTTGGGGCTGCCTTTTCTTCGATGGGGCGGTCGTTTTGGGCTGACCTTGGATCTGGGGGCTGGGGTGGATGTTCTTTGGGTGAGCAAGGAACAAGGTGGGGACTCGTGGCGCTATCGTGTGGGTGGGATGGCCCACATCTTGTTTCTGTGGGCTTGGTCACCGCGCGTCACCAACTTTGCGCGGTTGTCTTTTTTCATCTCAGATCAGTCCTACAACTTTCAGCAAGGCAGTGAGATCTCACTCGATATCCCGATTTGGCGTCTTTGCTTGCATCTCGGGTTTCGCTTTTTTGCGTTGTGATGATGTTCGTCTTCTCCCGAGAGACGGGGGCTTGGGATATGTAAATAAAAAAATCAAAAAGTTTTGAAGGATCTTGTCAAAAGTGTTCACTCAAAAAACAGATCGCCTCTCAAGCTTGTTGGGTTATTTTTTCGACAGGATGTGTTCTTTCTCTAATCATTTTTTGCAAGCATTGTGAGCCACATCGCATGGTAGAACTGCAGCAAAAAGAGCTTCACGAAGACTGGGAGCTTGTGCAACAGGTTCTTTCTTCGGGAGACGAAGAAGCCTTTTCTCTTTTATATCGACGTTATGCGAAGGAGATCTTATCGAGGTTATATCGTTTATTAGGAAGGCCCGAACAAGCGCGTGATGCGTTGCAAGTGGTTTTTATGGAAGCATATCGCTCTTTGCATAGTTATCGTGGAGAGAGCCGTTTGGGTAGCTGGCTGCATCGCATCGCGGAGCGTGTGGTGGTCCAGCAACACAAGAAGGAGTGGCGTAACCTTTCCATCATGGAGCGTTGGACAGGTCGCCTTCGTCAAGAGCCCGAACTTGCTTGGGCAGATGACGATCCTGAAAAAGAGATATCGCGACAACAGTTTCGTTCACATGTCCAGATATGTCTAAGAGGTCTGAAGCCTGCAAAGCGGACCGTTTTGTTGTTGTGCGACATGGAAGGGAAATCCTATGACGAAGCAGCAGAGATTATGGAGATCTCGCCAGGCACGGTTGCTTCGTGTTTGCATCATGCGCGCAAGGAGTTACGTGCCATGCTGAGTGACTGGCTGACATCACAGGATATCACTTGGAAAGAGCTGACCGGTCAATAACCCCCGCCTGAAGGCGGAGGCTTGTTTGGGCAAGCCTGATTGACCCGCCCCCTTTCTTTGGAAAGGAGCCGTTAGGAGAGAATCCATAGGCACCGTCGAATGCTTCTCCAGTTCGACGCTCTGCGGGATGTTGTTAAACAGTTTTAGGGTAAAGACAGTGCACCATCCAAAACCTCTCCATCACAAGGGCTAGGAGAACTTTACCCCAAGCCAACTTGGGAGAATCCCTTCACTGGGAAAGGTAACTCATTCGTGTCACAAAACAGAGTCTTCATACTCGACCACAACAAACAACCCCTGATGCCTTGCCGTCCTGCAAGAGCAAGACAACTACTCAAACAACGCAAAGCCGCCGTATGGCGGAGGTTTCCCTTTACCCTGATTCTTCTACAACCCACGACTTCGCACAAACAACCTTTGCGCCTCAAAGTCGATCCTGGCAGTCGCACCACAGGTATGGCCATCGTCGCGACCTACAATCGCGGACAAGTCTGTGTTTTTGCCGCTGAACTTCAACATCGTGGGCTTCGAGTCAAAGAAGCCTTGCAAAAACGCCGAGGCGTCCGACGTTCGAGGAGGAGCCGCCACACACGCTACCGAAAACCTCGCTTTCAAAACCGCACAAGAAAGAAAGGTTGGTTGGCTCCCAGCCTCGAAAGCCGTGTGCAAAATGTGTTGCAGTGGGCGAAACGCCTTCAAAGATGGACCCCGTTGACAGATTGGTCTGTAGAGTCCGTGCGTTTTGATACGCAACGCTTAGAGAATCCAGAGATTGCAGGCATCGAATACCAACAGGGCACGCTGTTTGGGTACGAAGCCCGTGAGTACCTGCTCGAAAAATGGGGCCGAAAGTGTTTTTACTGCGAGGTGGAAGGTGTACCTTTGCAAGTGGAACACATCACTCCGCGCTCAAAAGGCGGAACAGAGCGTATCAGCAACCTGACCTTGGCTTGTGCGAAGTGCAACCAAAAGAAAGACAACCAAGACGTGAAGGACTTTCTTGCCGAACAGCCCGACAAATACAAGGCATTGTTGGCGAAAGCCAAGGCTCCCTTGAAAGATGTGGCTGCGGTCAACAGCACACGGCTTGCTTTGCTGGAGAAACGAAAAGACTTTGAACTCCCTATCGAAGTGGGAAGCGGTGGTCAAACCAAATGGAACCGTGTACGACAAGGTTACGCCAAAACACATTGGTTGGATGCGGTATGCGTAGGCAAATCAGGCGAAGAAGTGTGGGTATCTCCTCAACAAGAAGTGTTGGAGATCCGTGCAATGGGACGTGGAAGTCGGCAGATGTGCAAGATGGACAGGTTTGGCTTTCCACGAACAAAGCCGAAAGTACGGTCAAAGCAGGTGTTTGGGTTTCAGACGGGAGACATGGTAGAGGCAGTGGTAACGCGTGGAAAGAAGGCAGGACGCTATGTAGGAAGAGTGGCGGTCAGAAGTACAGGAAGTTTTAACATCAAGACAAGTGAAGACACCATCCAAGGGATCTCACACAAACATTGCCGTATCCTTCAAAAAACCGATGGATACGCTTATCACCAAAGAGAGGACGGCGCTTCCTCCCCCGCCTAAAGGCAGGGGTTTCCACGCCGAAGAATCAGATGAAATCTGAGAAGAAACAACAGTTCTCTCTTTCCCCAAACGACCATCCTTCAGAAGTTTCGGCGTTTTTGGAGCCTGTGCCGCTTGAGGAAGAACGCACAGAAGCGATCGTCCAAGAAGTCGAAGCTTCTTTGCGACTCCAACTGCGTAAACAGCTCTCACAACCGCGCGAAGCCAAGCCTCCTGCGAGACGTTCACCTTTTTGGTATTGGATGTGGGGTGGAGGCTTTTCTGTCGCTTGTGCGGGTCTTTTGCTGCTTTTGTGGCCTTCTTCAATGGCCCCATTACAGGTTCGCGATCTGTCCGTGCAACACGTCCCTGGCGCAGGACACACAAAGTTCTCTTCTTTTCAGGCACCCGCAGAACGAGCGGGATCTCTGCAAAGTGTTGGAAAATGGAAGCTTTCTGCCTCCGCTCAAACACGGATGCTCTTGCATCGAAAAGATGCATCGCACGTCTCCTTGAAACTGCAAAAAGGACGCACGGATATCCACGTTATCCCTGGGAAGATGCGCGCTTTTGTGGTGGAGTGCGAAGATTACCGTGTGGTGGTCAAAGGCACGATCTTTTCCGTAGAGCGGGGACCTACATGGATGCGGGTCGAAGTTCAACGTGGAAAGGTCCAAGTCCAAGGAGCGGGAGAAGCGGTCTTGCTCGAAAAAGGGCAGGGGGTTCGCGTTTCCCTTGAGAAAGAGACGAAGAAGTCCGCTTTCCGATATCGATTGCCGCCTTCCGCGCTGAAAGGAACCAAAGAGCGACTACTTTGGCTCAAACAACATGATCCCAAACAACTCTTTTGGTTTTTGTGGGACCTTTCAGAAAATGAGCGACTTTCTCCAAAATTGCGGATAAAGCTGCTCCTTCAGCGGATCGACGATCTCCAAAGCGAGCAAAAGAAATACATGTTTTTGCTCAAACTCTATCGATCAAGCCTGCCTTTTGGCAAAGATCACCGCGCCAACACCTTGTTTGAGGCCGCGAACTCTTGTCGAAAGTGGCGGGGGTTTCATGCTGGATGTATGCGATTGTTCCAAGAATATCTCAAGCGCTACCCTGATGGAGCGTTTGTTTTGCCCGCTCGTTCATGGTTGCGTATGAGCCCTGTGCATCCCAAAGACTCGCTTCCCTAAGACGCGCTACTTTGAGAAGGGATGGGCAAGACAGTTTTGGAAGGCAAGCCGAAGAATCGTCGAGGAGTCTAAGAGGTCGTTGGGGAGGGCTATTTTACGCAGACTTTGCTTGCGTCACATCGAGGGGTCGCCGTAGGGCAGTTGGCGTTTGTTGTACAAGTGACGGCTTTTCTTTCGCAGATGTAAGAAAATCTCGAACTGTTGGCAGCGTCATTCCAACGTCCTGAGGAATTGTAGGCGTTGGTTTCGACGTACTGCTCTGAACCCCCCGAGTTGTTGGGCTCTTGAGGATCCCAGTTGGTATAGCCCCAAGTCTTCCCTGAGACCCACGTCCCTGTTTTGGTGGTGTGATTGTAAATACCACCAAGCCACGTGCTGCCACTAGAGATACTTGCAAGGAAGCTATTTTCCGTGGAGTTGGCTGCGCCTGCGAGGTTTCCGCCCCAAGCTTGGCAAGCGGATTGTGCGCTTGTCCATGTGGTGGTTTGTTTGAACCAACAGTAGAGATAGCCTCCTGATATCCCACAACATCCCACGCCGTTTTTGTCGATCTGTCCGTCGCAGTCCTCGTCTTTTCCGTTTCCGCAGATGTCCAAGTTGGGAGTGACTTCTCCTGTACAAGCACTCCACTGGCCCGCACTACAAGTCTGCGTACCATTTTTACAAGAGCCTTTGCCTGCGGTTCCCGCAGGGCCGCTGTAACAGGACTGTGTCACCGCTTCGTCGATCTTGCCGTCACAGTCATCATCTTTGTTGTTACAAGTCTCCGCAGTGGGAATCACTTGACCTACACAGGTACCAAATCTTCCAGCGTTACAAGTCTGGACGCCGCTTTTACACAGACCTTTTCCTGCAGTTCCTGCGGGGCCTGTGTAACAGGTCTGTGTGATAGCTTCGTCGATCTGTCCATCGCAATCGTCATCTTTGCTATTGCAAGTCTCCGTGGTAGGAACCACTTGACCTACACAGGTGCCCCACTGACCACTACCACAAGTCTGCGTACCATTTTTACACAGACCTTTGCCTGAAGTCCCTGTAGGACCCGTATAACAGGCTTGTGTGAGCGTTTCGTCGGTCTTTCCGTCACAGTCGTCATCTTTGTTGTTGCAGGTTTCAGTGGTGGGAACCACTTGGCCTGTGCATGCACCCCATTGGCCCGCACCACAAGTTTGCGTACCGTTCTGACAAGAGCCCTTGCCTGCGGTGTTCGCGGGGCCTGTATAACAGGTTTTCGTGACGGTTTCGTCGATCTTGCCGTCGCAGTCGTCATCTTTGTTGTTGCAAGTCTCAGTCGCGGGAGCGACTTCTCCAACGCAAGTACCCCATTGACCGGCTGTACAGGTTTGCGTGCCACTTTTACAGAGACCTTTGCCTGCGGTGCCAGCAGGCCCATTGTAACAGGACTGTGTCACCGCTTCGTCGGTCTTGCCGTCGCAGTCGTCGTCTTTGTTGTTACAAGTCTCTGTGGTGGGAGTGACTTCACCTACACAAGTATCCCATTGACCGGCATTACAAGTCTGGGTTCCGCCTTTACAAGCTCCTTTGCCTGCGGTCCCCGCAGGGCCGCTGTAGCAGGACTGTGTAAGGCCTTCATCGACCATTCCATCGCAGTTATCGTCTTTGTTATTGCAAGTCTCTGTGGTAGGGACGACTTCTCCAACGCAAGTACCCCATTGACCGGCTGTACAGGTTTGTGTGCCACCTTTACAGAGCCCTGTTCCTTCGGTTCCTGCGGCGCCAGAGTAGCAAGACTGCGTGAGACCTTCATCGACCATTCCATCACAGTCATCATCTTGGTTGTTACAGGTCTCTTGTTGCGGGACGCAGGTGACCATCTCTGGTTCGGGTTCTTTCTCTGGTTCGTTCTCTTCGGGGGTTGCTTCTTCGGGGCCTGCTTCTGCGGTTGGTTCCGCAGTTGGTTCCGCAACGGGTTCTGCTACAGGCTCGGGCTCTTGCTCGATGGGAGACTTTTCAGCTCCCCCGTCCGTTTTGGTCGAGGCTACGCATCTTCCGTTGTTACAAGTTTCGCCAGAGGAGCAAGAACTGTCACTCTCACATCGAGGGATACAAGCATTCTTCTCACAGACGGACTCTTTGGGGCATTGATCGTCTGAAGTGCACACCGTGGCAGGGGTACAGCTCGCATAATAGAAGAGTGAAAGGCAAGCTATGGGCACGAATAGGGCGCTTATCTTTCTCTTTAATCTCATCCTTCTTCTCCTACTAATGGATGTTGTTTTGCGAATATATCTGACTCTTGGAGGGATGTTTTTACAAGGTGTCATGCAAGAGTCATCAGGGAGATAGGTATGTTGTAGTTTTTGTACATCGAACTTCTCATAGAATATCGCGCAGGAAAAGAATTTGTTTGCGATTATTTTTGTCTTTTCTTTTATGTGTATGTTGTTAAATGATTATTTTACATAAGTGGAGAGGTGGGTAGCTTGGGGTAGGTACTTCTGAGGTCTCTTTTTGATGCTTTTGAAGTGATGATCGCGATCTTGAAAGGCGAAGAGGTTTATTCGATAGAATAGGGGGTTAAACTGTGATGTAGGTCACGCAGGACTGTGGCGGGAGGTTTTTTGTTTTCTTTGTTATTTATTTTCTTTTTTAATTAGTTTTTTAAGGAGTGAAAGCTTTTTTTGTTCATTTGTAGGCCAAAATCTTGGCTGATGGGGCTCGCAACGATGGCTTGCGAGATCTGCTCGTTGGAAAACAACCTTGCCTTTGGGAGACGTTTTTTGCTGTGCGCCAAGAAATACCCATCGTTTCTTTGCTTGGAGCTTGTGGGTCACTGTTTTTCCTTGAAGGAGGACGGAGGCGGGGGTGGTTTTTTTCATCTCGCGCCACCAATGACTGTGCTGACAATATGAGCCCAATACGCGGGGGTGATGGTACATCCATGCCATCGGGGAACCTAGGCGACACTGCTGTTGGAGCCAAAAGATCTTAGGCTTTTCTCCTTTGAAGGACTGCGTGACGACGTATTTTGTGTAACGAATGAGCCTTCCTTTTTCTTGCTTCCAAGTTTCTGGAGAGGGCTTTGCATTGGTTGGGACTTTCCACGTGGTTTCGGTCGCGACAGGGACCGCTTCTACGATGGTCTTGGAGCGACTGACCTCTTCTTGTGGAGAAAGAATGCACAAAGGAAGCGTCGCAAATGACGATCCTACGGGGAGAATGGATGCGAAAAGAAGCGTTGCGTGGAAAAGGATATGTTTGTACATGCGCGTTGTCCTCGATCTTGATGTTGCAGGGGGAGCGTGGCCCAAGTTTTCTTATCGATGTTGTCTTGAAGAATCTTCTTATGGGGTGGTTGTACGCAAGACTTTTCTGGGCGATCTATTTTTCCTTCACCATGGAAGAAAGAGGTGGAGACCCAAAAGAAAGCGCAAAGTTTTCGTCTGTCTAAGAATCCACCCTTGCAACTTGTTGCAAGGGGAGTCTGGCTTCAAGGAAGAATTGGATTGGCTGCTCATGGGCAGTCTTTGGTTGGGGAGGCTTTTTCTTGTGGTTGGTATGAGTCCTTGGGAAAAATCCGAACAGTTACTTTTCTACAGACTTCTTCTTGGTGGAAAAGCTGTTGGTATGCGATGGCTCCAAACACTTTGTAAAAAGGACCACCACCATGTTTTCTTCTTCTCGTTATTTGCTGTTGTGCTTGTTTTTTACGTTTTCGACGGTTGCTTGGGCAAAACCGCTTCCGCCCAAACTGAGGTTGCCCAAAGAAGATTTCAAGAAAAAATTAAAGAGATGTTACCTTTATTCGGATATCTTGATGAGGCTGCAAGTCGATATTTTGAAATTTGATTGTGGAACAAAGGGTATGGAATTGAACCCTCGAGGTGGGTCTTGGTCATCATTTTGCATGGAGCAACCTCTTGAAGCAGTCAAATATCGAATCAAAGTTTTAAATTCCAAATACAAGGCATGCCAAATCAAAGCCTGCCAAACCTACGTGAAAACGACGCATATGCAACAACGTATGCAGAAATTGTTTTATTGTAAGTTTTCAGGGACACGTTGGTTTGCTTCGAAAAGTCAACTTCATAGTTGGTGCCTCAAAGCTCATGCATCTGATGTTGCAATCAATCGAAAAGAACAAAAAAAGATGCTAGAGGGATGTGTAAAACAAAAGAAGACTTTTTGTGCTTCTTATGCAAGAACTGCTGCGTATGTCGTCCCGATCTTGTCTTCTTGTGGGTTTACCAACCCGATCTCGAAGTTGGGAAATGGATATTCACAGATCTACAATGCTTGTTTAACAAAAGATTCGATCGGTCTTTCGTTATGGTTGGTGAATGCTGAAAAAGACAAAAAGATATGTCAAAAGAAAAAAAAGGCCCAGTGTGATCAGTTCGTTCCTTTCGCCATCACCGCGGAGTCGATCAATCGAAATCTTCTTTGTGGTTACAGAGGAGAGGAATGGCAAACATCGAATTATAGCAACCCCAATTCTTGCCAAATCAAGAGCTATGCTTTGATTCAAAAAGTTCAAAAGAGTATGCAAGAGAAGATCGCACAGTGTAAGGCAAAACGCGGCAACAAACGCTAGCACATGGTGATGTCGTTCTGGATGTCCGCCTGTGTGTGTTGGGGGAAGCCGTTTGCTTGGTTGCGAAGCACGCCGCTTTGATTCGTTGGGAAGGACAAGGAGCCAAAAACGCAGAAGCTGCCCAAGCCCCGCGCTTGTAGAGTTGGCCACAAGAGACCAAAGCATCACGCACACCAAGATGTCTGAGATACCAAGCCTCCACGAGTACAATCACGATCTCCGCAAACAAAAACCACCAAAGAAGGCCTCAGTGTCTTTGCGAAACAAACATCTTGTGCTCTCCTATTTTCTTGTTTTTGGTTTTGGGGAGGCGGCCTTTTGCTATGGCAGCGCCGCGAAGAGTAGAGAGCGTTTTGGGAATGTACATACAAATCCCAACAATCGGCACTTTTGGAGGATCAGGTCAAACAACACATCGCATGTTGTGAATCGATACAAAGCTCGATGATACCGTAAAGAGAACGACTCTATCAAACGAAGGGATGGCAAACATGAAGGAGTCTCCGAAGCACATGTTTTTTGCGCCTTGGCTTGCGTTGCTGCTTCTCTGTATGTGGCAACCTGGGGTGAGTTGGGCTGCTCCACCACGGACAGGAAAAGAAGTCCCTGCGTTGAGTAGCTTCGATCGGATGGTCGAAGAGCTGCTCGCAAAGTACGGTGTTCCTGGCGCTGCGGTCGCAGTTGTAAAAGACGAACGGTTGGTGTTTGCGAGAGGCTACGGTTACGCGGATGTGGAGAAAAAAGAGCCTGTCCAACCAGATGCTTTGTTTCGTATCGCCAGCATCTCCAAGCCTATCACTGCGGTTGCGATATTGCGCCTTGTCGAACAAGGCAAACTCAAGTTGGAAGATAAGGCTTTTTCTTACATTGCCGATCTCAAGCCAGCCCCTGGCCAGACAGAAACGCCTGGGATAAGAGACGTCACGATCGAGCAATTACTCCAACACACGGGAGGTTGGGACAGGCTAGTAAGCTTCGATCCCATGTTTCGTTCTCAAACGGTCGCACAAGCTGTGGGTGTTGAAGGTCCCTCAAGTTGTGTGACAGTGATCCGCTACATGATGAGTCTCCCGTTCGATTTCTCCCCAGGCAGTCGGTTTGCGTACTCCAACTTTGGCTACTGCATCCTTGGTCGTGTGATCGAAAAAGTCACAGGACAAACGTACGAAGCCTACCTCAAACAAGAGATCCTGAAACCGATGGGTATCTCGAAGATGCGTATTGGGGCGACTTTGCTCGAAGGACGCGCGCCTGGGGAGGTGAAGTATTATCACGAGCCTGAGAACGATTTGGCAGACTCCGTCTTTCCAGGCATCACAGAGAAGGTTCCTTGGCCTTATGGGGGATTTTATCTCGAAGCGATGGACTCTCACGGCGCTTGGATCGCGTCTGCAGTGGATCTGCTCCGCTTCATCACCTCTGTCGACGGTCGGACGCATCGACCTGATCTGCTCAAAAGCGAAACCATCCAAAAGATGGTCGCTCGCCCTTCGATTTGGGAAGGCTCCGCTTATTTTTACGCGATGGGTTGGCTGGTGCGGCCCTCTGGAAACGATGCAAACTGGTGGCATGACGGTTCGTTGCTTGGCACAACCACACTTTTGGTGCGTACCCATCATGGTTACTCTTGGAGCATCCTCATGAACTTTCGCCCTCAAGTCGGTGATCTTGGACTCGAAGCAGATCAAGGCATGTGGAAAGCCTTTCAAGAAGTCACCCAATGGCCCACGCACGACCTCTTTGCCGACTTTCCCAACGAGAACACAAAAGAACCGACGCCAGAACAACCCTCTAACGCAGAGCGCTCGGCAGATGCGGGGCCTACGGAAACATCCGCAGATATGGGGGCAAAAGGAGGGTGTGGATGCGCTGCAAGCAACGATGGTTCTTTGGGATTGTGGTTGTGTTTCCTCTTTTTCTTTTTTCTTCTGCGAAGAAAACAACCTCTCTCTCGATAAGTTAACAAGGAGTCATAAGATGTCGAAACAAGTTGAGCCTATGCGTTGGGGGGTGATCCTCATGGTGATGTTGGGCGTCGGTCTTGTGACGGGGCTTCTGATGGGAGCGATCTCTACCGTCTATCCGCTCTCTCCGAGCTTTACGACCTCAGGTGTAGGAGCCGCCGTCGGTGTCACGGGAGGGCTTTTGATGGCCCGCAGGGCCGCGCAAAACAAAGCCCTTGCCGAGTCCTCTCATGAGGATGGAAAGGGCGGTCATACCCGAAAAGATGCGATGTAATTGTGTGGGGAGTGAGGTAAGCGAGGTGGAGTGAGGTCAGTGGTGTGGGGAGGGTGGATTATTTGCGGAGGAAGGAGCGAAGTGCGCTTGCGGAGACAGCTTGTTCTTGGGGGCCGATGACCAAGGCGCGATCTTTGCCGACGACGATCACGACGCTGTTTCCGAGCGAAAAGGCTTTGCGCAGATCAGAGCGCATCGCAAGGATCTTGAAGTAAGTGTCGCTGAGGTACTTGATCTTCAAGGTCTTCATGTTCGACTTGTAACGTGCATCTTCCCAACGAGAGTTGCGCCACACAAAGCGACGTCCTCGCACGATGCGCACGACGCCTTTCTCTGCCACATTGGCCTTTTTCATCTTCGCGAGGCGTTTGCTTACGCGAACAGCGGCTGCACCCGAATCTTTGGCAAAAGAATCAGCGTCCATCTTGGGAGCTGGAGCAGCTTCAAGAGAAGGGGAAGCTGCTTGTGGTGCTTTCTTTTCGGGACTGTTTCTGAAGAAGCCTCTATTGGTGTTGCCAACAGGACGGCGGCGCCATCTTGTTCCAGTGGTTGCACGAGGAATCGCGATGACAGGGCCTCCGCCACCTTTGCCATCGCCCAAGCGCCAACGGTCTTTTTCTTCGACGACGAGGTAAGAAGTGTAAGGTGTGACGATGCCAAACTTTTTCGCGAGGTGGATGACTTCTTGTTTGAGTTCGCCGATCTCGCCCTTCATACGGATCGCATCAAGGAGATAAGCGACTTTGCGATTGGCCCACAAACGCGGGATAAAGTCGTTGTCTTTGCTTTCTTTTGCAAACTCCGCTTCGTACACAAAGGTACGAGTGGCGCCATTGACCTTTCCAGTCAACTTGATAGCGGCGTGTCCAGTTCCGCGGTAACGACCCATGACCAAAAGCTGACCACCGCGGAAAAGGTCGGGCAGACGGATGGGATAGATCTCACGCAAGCGCACAGGGCCGCTGGTGGTCAGTTTGAGGTTGCTGAGGACGGGGTAACGCACTTTGTCGTAGAAGGTATCGATGCGGGTCGCGATCTCTTTGTTGGGCTCGACGTAATCGCCCGTTGCACCGCTGCCTTGTGCGATCTGCTCAAGGAGTTTGATGTTGATGGACGTGCCGATCCCAAAGGTAAAGATCCGCGACTTCCATTTGTTGCGTTCGTTGGCTTGTTTCACGAGGACTTCTGGGGAAGTTTCGCCCACGGTGGGGTGTCCATCTGTGAGAAAGACGATCATGCTCACACCGTCACCACGGGGCTTTTGCGCAAGGGCTTTGCCCATCGCTTCTTCGATCGCGGTGGCGCCTGCGGCTTCCATCTTGCTTACAAAGCTGAGGGCTTGCTTGATATTGCCTTGGTTGGCGGGTTGAAGCTCGGCGAAAAGCCCCTCTACATCGGTCGAAAAGCGGATCACATTGAAGTGATCTTTGGGGTTGAGT
Source organism: Myxococcales bacterium (assembly GCA_020632975.1). Lineage (GTDB taxonomy): Bacteria > Myxococcota_C > UBA6777 > UBA6777 > UBA6777 > JAKLKB01. The sequence goes on along the minus strand of JACKEL010000008.1, from coordinate 284,673 downwards.
TTCTTCAAGCAGCGATCCAGCGCGACTTTTGCCCACTTCATCTTTTCACCACGCATCGAGCCCGATGTATCGAGCACAAACGTGATATTTTTGCCCATCAACTCTTTGGCTTTGAAGGTGGTCTTGGGGGTCGCCATCAACAAAAAGTATCCATCCTTTTCATCGACACGATGGGCCAAGACGTTGATGCCCACATCTTTTGGCGACACGGAGTAGTACATCACAAAGTCGCGGTCGAGCATGACTTTGTCTTCTTCGAAGCCGATGATGGCGGTTTTATCGCTCTTTCGGCGGATGGAGACCTTGTGCGTGGGAGAGTAGATGTTTTTCAAAGGCGCGCTGCTGTGGAGTTTGACAGCCATCGAAAAGTCTTGGTCTGTCCGCCATACGCGACGTGGGGTCTTGAGGGGATAGACAAAACGATGCAAACCCCCTTGGAACGGGATGATCTGCGTAAAGGAGATCTTGATCTTTTGCTCACCACGGCGGGGAATCGGGAACACGCGTGCGCGAAACAGATTGCCGCCAAGGTAATCGATCAAGCCAGGGTCGCGCATCGTCCGTACAATCGACGAATAGATCGCATGGGCGCGCTCTTTGACGAGGACTTGGCCGCGTGTGGGCTTTCCGTTGATGTACAACACAAAGTCCGATAGCGTGGCCTCTTTGGGCAACGGAAACAAAAAGGTGGCTTCGAGAAGTTGGTTGGTATGATTGACGAAGACTTGCGTGACTTCGGTCTTTGCGGCGCGATCAGAGATCTTGACCATGACGCGGTGGGACTTGAGCGTCAAAGGCGCGATGGAGCGTTGGGTCGGGATCAAAAAGCCTTGGGCATGGGCGTGTTGAGACGCACAAGCAAGCAGCAACAGGCCCGCTCCACAGAGCGTTCGCCAAAGGAATGAAAAGAGCTTCGTCATCGGATTCTCCTCGACTGAGAGTGGTAGAAAACAAAGAGATGGTTTCGTCATGGTATGAAACAGTGATCTCATGTTATCGACCTTTGTACGTCGTATCTCGCGCCGCGATCTAAACCTTTTTCATCTTCTTTGGGTAACATAAGGAAAAGTCTCTTTTTTGAATCATACTTTATAGAAAAGAATGTGTTGTTTTTGGGAAGGATGGGAGACGACTGGAGCTTGCAGAGAGCGTCTGTTGGTGGGGGTTTTAGAAAAGGTTTGTGGAAGGAGGTGCGCTTTGTGGGGGGCGGTGGGTTCTAGAAGTGGATATCCTTTTTGGCGGCTTGGCGTTTCATGGTTTGCAGGACTTGGTTGTCGAAAGAGTTTTTCTCGTGTTTGCGTTTGTTTTTGATGTAGGCATCGCGTTTTTTGCTCAGTACAACCACCTTTTTTTGCAGGTCTTTTCTCTTTTGCATCATCATCTTTAGGTAGCTGAGACGTTGCTTTTTGCTCATCTTGGCGAGTTTTTCGGGGAGGTCTTTGACAGAGAGCTTGTCCATGCAGCTTGCACCTTTGGCAAAGCAAGCAAGAAGATCTCTGCTGCCCCAACCGTGCCCTGCTGCGGAGCGTTTGGCGTTGTAAGAGTATCTTGCGACGGAGCTTTCACTGTTGCGCCCTGCCCAAGAGTCGCTGCGTTGGGTTTGTAGGTTGAGCTTGCGTCGAGCTTCCCTGTGGCCGTAGGGGATGTATGTGCTTTGCAGCTTAGAGCCAAGGGCTCTTAGGTCTTTATCGTATGGAGTCTTTGTGACGTGGGCATGGCCATTGTGCAAGATGGTAAGGAAGGTGCCTTCACCGAGGTTGGCGATCTTTTGCCAGTGTGTAGCGGTGTCGTGGTTGCCGCCGCAGCGGATGGTGTTGATAATAATGCCTTTTTTGACAGCCGCCTGAAGTGTTGTGGGGTAGTGTATGTCTTGGGCATAATCCATGTGTGGAGGAGCATCACCCACAAGAAACAGCAGCTTGAGCGCCTTGGGATCGCGGTTCCACTGGATCTTGTGTACACCATCAAACAGCGCTTTGTTGACGTGTTCTGGGAAGTCACCGCCGCCCTGTGCTTGGAAGGCCATCAAGTTCCCGTACATGCTGTCCAGATCATCGGTCATCTGAAAGACTTTTGTGACGTATTGATCGCGTAGATCGCGATATCCAACGAGTCCCACTTTGATCTTGGGCGTGGGTTTGGCGTTGGCGAGTTCGTTGACGATCGACCAGATCTTTTGTTTGGCGCCTGCGATCAATCCACTCATCGAGCCCGTCGTGTCGAGGACAAACACCACTTCGATCGTTGATTGTTTGGGGGCGATCTGTTTTTTTGTGGACGGGGCCTCTTTGGGGGCGACCTGTTTTTTGGCGGATAGGGTCTCTTTGGGGGTGGCTGCGTTTGCTTGGTACACTGCGCTGAGACCTGCCGCGAGGAGCAAGCCTGGAAGTAATTGCTTGATAAGTCTCATGATCGTCTCCATTGTGTGTTGTTTGTCTGTTCTGTTTGGCTGTCATCTCGACGGCTCTGTTTTGTGAAGACAAACGCAAAGTCCCACCAAGTGTCATCGTCAAAACAACGCGAGGAGAAGAGCTTCGATCTTTCCCTTGGTCTTTTTTTGGGCGAGTTGCGTTATTGGAACTGTTACCAAGTGTGCGAGGTCGCCAGCTTGAAGGTGTCAGACGAAGATAAATATATTGTAAAAATATTGTCAGGCGTCGAAAATACCCGAAACGCGGCGAGTCTCGTTGGGTTGGCGAGTATCGTTGGGTTGGATAGGTAAAAAAGCCTGGTTCAATAGTTCTTTTTTGTCTGTCAAAGCGATCGCGGTTTCAATCTCTCAGGGGTTCTCCATGGATATCGTCTTCTTTTTTAGCGAAAACGCATTACGTATTTTTTTCATGTTGATGGCTTTGATACTTGGCTATCTCGAAGGGAGGGGGATTGGGGCGCTCGTCAGCGTTGTATGCGGTGGTGTGTTGTTGAAGCTGATCGTCGAGGTTTCCAAACACGCGACGGGTGGCATCTCTTTATCCCCTGAGGAGCGGACGCCCGAGGAGCAGTTTCGCGCCAATGAAACGTTGTTGCTTGTGATGTCGATGTTTGGGGCCTCGGGTGGCGCGCTCTTTGGCGGCTTGGTTGAGATCATCGTGGGGTTGGTTTTGTTTGTGTGCTTGGGGTACGGATTTTTGTGGCTCGTTACTTCTGCGGAGGCTGGTGTCGAACGCACAACGCTCCTTGTCATCGGCAGTTTGATCATCGCGGGCTTGATGGTGTCTGTGTCGTACTTTCAGGATCAGGCCACGCAAAGATCCGAGAGTCGCGAGCTTTTACGTGATTTACAGCGCAATGCAGCATTGATGAAAGAAGTCCACAAGACGTCGCAAACGATGCAGCAGAAGCTCGAACGTGTCCGTCCGATGGCCCTTTCATGGATCGCGAGGCGTGAGTTTCAAAAAGCAAAGGATGAACTCGCGTTTTTGCGTCTGATCAACCTGACGATGTTTGTTCGTCTCGACCCAAGTCCGCTTCGAGACAAAGGGATGCGAAAGCAAGGGGAGATTCGTGTGTTGTTGGCTTGCATTTACGCCCATCAAGCCGCTCAATCGCCTTCAGGGGATGCTCTCTTACAAGAGAGCCTTCGGTCGTTGGTGATGCCCGAAAGGCTCGCTCTCGCACCAAAGGGAAAGTGGGTGCGTGATTGTTTTCCCGAGAAGGTCCGTGTACAACCGCGATTTGTACGGGCTTTGCGAGGATTTGGAGAGACTGCGACTTCACGGTCTTCGACACGAGAGGGGACGCTCCGCCTACCTACGTCGCGTTCCAAATAAGCGCATTGTGGAGCTTTTGATATCTCGTCGCAAAGTTCGATGGGAACGGCGAGAATGAGCTTCTGAAGCTTGTCTCTTGCTGGGTGTAGAAAAGTATTTTTTTCGCAGTTTTCTTACGGTTCTCTCTGCCCCGCGCAAAGCGCCTACCGTTTGTTTCTGCTTCTACCGAACCCAGTTTTTATCGCATTTGTTTGCTATTCTCCGCCAAACATCTTGCGTATAAACAAGCGATACAGCACCACCGCAGTTGCGCACTGCAACACCACCCCCAGCGCGATCGCCAACCAGAAGAAGCCGCCGATCCCAACGGTAGCTGCCAAAAAGTAGGCTTTGACGGGCCAGAAAAGCGGGATGATACCGATCAACAGGTCCCAATGTTGCGGAATCAAAAAGCTCAACACTGGGCCCGAAAAGAGCAAACCCGAACCTTTCATGACCGCGAAGCCTTGGACTTGGTTCTCTGCGATAAGGCCAACAACTAACGCGCCGATCATGGTGTGCGGCAACATGCAGATGCCCACCACAAGCACTGCCCAAAAAGGAAGCTTCACGATGCCGATGATTTGGTGGGAAAAGATCAGCAACACAACGCCCAAAGTCATGTAGAAGATAACTCGAAAGAAAAAGTAACGTGGGAATGAGAAAGGCGTTACCATCACCGCGCTCAAAGTGTCTTCGTCTTTTTCTTCAAGCAGTTGCAACCCCATCACGATCCCCATCATAAAGGGCAGTATCATCGTAAGGATGCAAGCGATCATCGGATAATACGTTGACAGCGTGAAATAACTCTTCGCTGCTTCGTTCAACTTGGGAAGCGCCCACCGCATCACATAGGACATGATGGGAAGGTAGACCACGATCAGCACCATGAAGCTGTTGCGAACGATACGCTTAAACTCTGCACGCGAGACATCCAGCCAGACTTGAAGCATCAGCCCTCCCTCCTATCCACGACGTAGCGATGGAAGGCCCAAAGGCAGCCAACAAAGCACGCAGCGATCCACACCAACTGTACCCCCAATGCGATCCAAAAAGTCGTCATCGAAACAGCGCCAAAAGCCCCTCGCATCAATAATAGTGTCGAGTGTGTGGGAATGGCCCAGTACAACGGGTGTTCGATGCCAAAAAAGATCAGGCCTGGCAGCTCCATGACTAGAAAAAAAGGAGCAAATGCAGTAAAAAAGTTTAAGAATTTTTCGAAGGGGACAGCCAGAATAAACCCAAAAAGGGAGAACAACACGCCTCCGCACACGGTGGCGATCAACAAAAGCCCCCATGATACAGCGTAGCCTTTCTTCAAGACCACCAACACAAGTGTCATCGCCATACATATCAACGTCAGCGAGATGAGCTTTGAGGCTAGCCATTGCCACGTCTGGATCGGCGTTACCGCCAATCCATAGATTGACCTCTCGCGCTTCTCGAAGAAAAAGACCCCCGCCATAAATAAAGTTCCTGCGATCGATACATCAAAAAATAGGATCGCGGGTAAGATAAAGTCGGCTTGTGTTTGTGAAATCGACAACAAGATCCCCAGTCCTGGCAAGAGTGCAAACAATGCTGCAAACCAGAACCCTTGGCGGATCTGCAACACCAGATCCCACCACAAAAGGCGCGTCAGCCCGATCATCGCAAGGACCTCCCTGTCTCCTTGATAAAGACATCCTCAAGTGTCGCTTCCCTGCTGTGGATCGTCTCCAATTCATCCGCGTCCAACAACGCGCGAAAGCCTTCTTCTTTACCCAAGCCATGCAGCGGAAAGTCCTCTTGCACCAACGCGCCGTCTTTACGGTACTCGACACGTACCTGCAACTCACCATGCGAAAGTTTTAGAGCGCGAGGGGAGTCCACCAAGGCGATCTTGCCTTCCACGATGAACGCTACCCGATCACACAACTCATCCGCGATGTGCATGTTGTGTGTGGTCAAAAAGATCGTCTTGCCCTCTTTTTTCAACTTCAAGATGATCTCTCGTAGTTTCTTTGCGTTGGTTGGATCAAGCCCTGACGTCGGCTCGTCCAAAAACAACAGCTTTGGATCGTGCAAGATCGCTCGGACGAAGTTCAACCGCACCATCATCCCCTTTGAATAATTCTTCACACGCTGGTCTGCTGCCTCTTCGAGCCCCACCAACTTCAACAGTTCCATCGGATCTCGCGTCTCTTTTTTGTAAAAAGACGAGAACAACTTCAGGTTTTCGAGCCCTGTCAGTTGCAAAAAGTGATTGGGCAATTCAAATCCAACGCCCAGATCCTGGTACAGATCGGACCCCCAACTCTTCGCGTCTTTGCCTAGGATCGATACTTCTCCTTTATAACCTTTTAGTAAGCCAATAAGAAGTTTTTGTGTCGTACTTTTTCCTGAAGCGCTTGGCCCTAGAAAACCAAAGATTTCCCCATCATCGATGTGAAAATCGAGCCCCTTCAAAGTGGGTTCTTTGCTCTTCGGGTAGGTGTACCATAGATTTTTTACCGTAATCAAAGGCTTCCTCGTTTTCTTAGGGGTTGATAAAGCAGCGTTTGCCGAAGTTTTTGGCACAAAAACGCACAGAAAAGATCTTCTTCCTCTCTCTTTTGTAGAAATCGTTTTTTATGACAATACTTTCTAGCACATAAGTTAGGATAAGGAAAAGTCTTTTTAGTAAAAAGCTAGGGACATTCTCATCTTACGAAAATGAAGACATCACTGCTCTCAATGAAAAATGAACGTACAGAAAGATAGCCACAGCTTGTGGTCGCGTAAAAGAAAAACATTCGAACAATATAAGTGCATAAAAGAAAAACATTCGTAAAAAAGTAAGATTTTTTTGGATAAGGTAGGCTGATATGTTTGGGAAGATCAAAGAAAAGGGTAGTGGTTATATAAGGAATGATATGATAGAAGGCTGTGTAGCAAAGGAAAGAAGGAGTTTGACAGACGGTCACAGTCACCGTGAAATGTAGGCATTGCGGAAGTGAAAACCTGAGCAAAAATGGGTTTTCCCCCAACGGCAAGCAAAAGTATTTGTGCAAAGATTGCAAGAAGGCTTCGAGAGAAGACCCAACAAGCAACGCATATAGCCCAGACTTTCGGGGACTTGTCTTGAGGGCGTGCGAAGAAAGAAGCAGTCTTCGCAGAGCCGCTCGAACTTTTTCCATTCATCGCCATACGATCTCTCGATGGCAAGAGGAAAAAACAAACTCTTCCAGCTCTTGAGCAAACTCTTGTCTCGGAACCAGAGGATAAACTCGTTCTGGAGTTTGATGAGATGTGGTCTTTTGTCCAAAACAAGAAACAACAAGCATGGCAATGGCTGGCCATCTCTCGCAGGACTCGGCAAGTCGTGGCATGTGTTGTTGGGAAAAGAAATCTCAGAAATTGTCGCAGCCTTTATAAGTCTTTGCCTCACAGATATCGCAAAGCACAAGCCTACAGCGATTTTTGGAAAGCCTACAAAAAAGTTTGAGGGTCTTCCGTGACTCAGGTAGGAAAAGACAGCGGACAAACAAGCTATATCGAACACTTTAACGGGACTTTACGGCAACGACTTGCTCCATTTGTTCGGAGAACGCTCTCTTTTTCTAAATATTGGAAGAAACATCTTCTCAGATTCGAACTTTTTCTTCATCGCTATCATCTTGATCGAGCCCGAAACTTCAGACTTTATGGAACTCCATTCGGAAGGTGACCACTACCCAAAAGCCAAACCTCAAGCTCATCGACATCAAGTCGTCCAGTAAATCTTCTTTTTCTGAAGAAGATCTAGACAAAGAACAACGCTTCATCTCACGTTTACTTAGGATACAAGTTGCGTCGAGCGAGTCACTCTAAACCTGCAACGAGCTCCAAATCTCCCGATTCAACGAGAGCATCAAAGTGTTGTCGCATTGTTGTTGCATGGTGATTATCCTTTAACAACATACCTGTCTCGATATTACGTAGTTGTGCTGCTTCAGAAAAATTCGCCGAAGTGATAAAAAGATGCGCGTCATCAATGATGACACACTTTGCGTGCAAACATGCGCGTTTGTCAGCTTTGGGCTCTAAAGCTCGTGGGTCATGGAAAACCTTGGGAAGGCGCTTCCCTGGCCAAAGCGATGCTCTAAATCGATCCGCAAACTCGCGAATCAATACCGAAGATGCTCTTATGTCACCATAAGAACGACCAATGTTCACAAACAATCGTACAGATAAGTGCGAATTATTATCCATTTTTTCTGCTAAATCACCAAATAAAATTTTGAGATTTTCTGGTTTATCTAAAGAATAGGTTGAGATCACCACAGAAGCTTTCGCTTGTTGAAAGAGTTCTTTCATCACCACCGCAGTGTCTCTCAAGGTAGAACCCACAACCTTGGGACCTGTCCACACCAAAGAAAGACGATCCTCTAATCTCTGATTAGTACGTTTTTCCTCAAGAATCCACTGCAAAGAAGACGCTAGGTGTTTTAACTTCCATCCCTCTGTGATCAGCTCTTGGAGGGCCTGGTAAACTTCAGAAGCTTGTTCGCTCGGAACATAGGATGAGATCATCGAGACAGAAAGGGGCGTCGAGATTCGTCCGTCTTGTAGTGCAGAGGAGAGAGGTTGAAGGTGTTGTGTTCCCAAAAGATGGAAGATATGGAGCTTCTTTTTTGCAAACATCTTTGTCTTCTCCTTCTACACAGACAGGATATCTCGGAACTTACGAAAAGAATGACGCTCCCAAATGTTCCACCGTTTCTACTACCAAAGCCCGATCCAAAAATGTATTGCGGCGCTCACAAGAAGTTTCTGAGATCAACAAACAGCCGTGACAAGCAGCACCTTGCAAAAAGCGATTTTCCTGCCTGTTTTCAGGAGCATGTTGCGCACAGACTGGGTCATTTGAACACAAACGCCCCATCTCTAGTGCTGTCGCCATATGGTGTTCAATTCGGTGCCCCACCTGCACCAAGCCGCCAAGTGTTCCCTCAGAGCCCGATGTCCCTGTATAAAGTAGGATTCCATATCCGTAGTCACCCGCGTAGATACGTTCGCTGATCGAGCTCGCTGCGTACCCACACTCCAGCGAGACCGCCGTGATCAACAAGTGAGATAATGAATGCAACATGATGTAAGGAAGATCCAGAAAGCCCACGTTGTCGAGCCCTTTGTCTGCAGCCCATATATCAAAACCTTCAAGCAGTTGCTCTCTACGTTTTTTTACCGCAGGTTCCTCAAGCCAAGCCTCGATAGCTGCAGGAGAGAAAGACAAAAAGATTCCCTCTCCGCGATTTTCGATGGCTGGCACCCATGTCATATCTTTGGCTAGAGCTGCGCGACCCACATTCAGGTCCAATTCTCCGTCGGCGTTAGCGCTCGATGCCTCAAAACGCGTGAACCCAACCTGTGCTGTGACTTCACGTAAACGATGGACCAAAACCACAGAGTTCAATCGACCCTCTAGCAAATCTGGCCAACGTGAAACCTTACGTGTTCTCGCGTAAAAATCGCCTTCGGGTTTATCCTCTCCAACAGAGACGGGGCTTGAAAGCAATGTTTCGATCTCTGCTTGTTTGATCGTCTTCACGATGGGACCGCTGTTACTTTTTCTGCGCACCAACTCCTGCCAAATGACATCATCAACGAAACCTTCCAAAGCAACTGCGACCTTTTGTTTCTTTCGTTCGCGCTTTAGGTCTGCCAAGCTCTCCGCATACTGCAGAAAATCTTCGTATACCAAGTCGACAGCTTCGCGGATCTCCTTGTCCGCTTCGGGGATCGAGATCACACGCAAGACCTGAGAAAAATAGGCATTGCTGGCAGAACGCACGAGCAGTCGATTGTACTCAGGTTTTCCTTCGTGTTTGCGGCTTACACACTCTTCTTTGGCAAACTTACCCAACCAAGGACGGTGACCTTGGCATCGCCCGAGAACGCGGCTCTCTGGGATCTTGGCATCCGAAAGTGCGCGACGTGAGCCACAACCGCCGTCACAAGAAACAAAGATCTGCGCAAGATCGCCTCCAGAACCCCCTTCTTCAAGCCAAAGCATCCCACCTTTGCAATTTTTGCCGTCGTGTACAAATTGATACCAGCCGATATCACTGAGATGACCGTTGGGACAGGCCTGAACGAAGCGAACAGGTACGACAGCTCTTTTCTTTCGACCGGGGGTAAGAAACTTTCCTTCAACAAGCTGACGCCATGGGATCAAAGGACGTATGCGACTTTGGCGGCTCTTTATATCAAATCCCATCTCTTTCAGATCTTCATCCGTCACTTGCGCAACAAACCAAGTTGGAAAGATCTCACTTTTGATGCCCGTTCTTTTGGCTTGGGGTGCTTGTTCATCAACGGGTGGAGCATACATTGCAACGTCTTCTATTTGTAAAACTTCCGAGATGTATTGTTCCAGTCTCTCTTCGTGGATGCGTTGCTTCTCACCAAACCAATGATCCAATCCTCCGATAATGACCGAATGTGTAGGAAGATCGACCATTGCACCTGGGCCAAATGTTGTAATCACTTGGCTCTGTCTGATCTCTCCCGATGGGCGGGCTTGGCCTTTCATTGCTCTTCCTCCATCAAATAGCCGTCAGGACTTTGTATCCATAGATTCACGACCTGCTCCACATCACGAAGGCTACGTTGAGATTTAAATTTCTGTTCTTCTTTCGGGCGCCGCGTAAGCTCGGGATCAAGAGGATAACGCAAGAGAGGTGGAAACTTTCCCATCTCCCGTTGATATTGAAGCCCTGCGTTGGCCGCAGAGTTTGTCATTGCGATCTTGGCCCATGTATCGAGTAGATCCATGACACGATCTCTGATCTTTTTTCGGATTTCCTCGGACTCTTCTGCGGAGAGATCTTTGTCATGACTTTCTGCGCGTTGAGAGATAACCTCAGCAATGAAGTCGAGTTCGTTGCGGCAACGGGCCGCCTCAAGCGCGTTTTGAGGGGCAGTCAAAGAAGAAACCCCGAGCCTCGCCAATGCCACTGTGACCGATGCCAAGCCTCGATCAATCGCGCGAGGTGAAAATGGAGTGACACTTGTAGCCTCAACAGCTCGATAGAATGATGTGTGCCATGCTTGGAAACGCTCAAAGTGTGAGCGGTCCCTTGGGCGGTAAACATTCAATAGCGTCACCACAAGACCCGCTCGCTTGTCGTCTCGCCCGACTCGACTGGTGGCTTGGATATATTCAGCCGTCATCTTGGGTTGGTTCAAGACAACCATCAAGCCCAACCTCGTGATATCCAATCCTACGGAGATCATATTCGTTGCAAGCGCAACATCCACGCGATCTTTTTCATGGAAACCAAGTGACATTCGATGTTTTGATTCAGCGATCTTGTTCGTCGAGACACGCGACGTCAACTCTACAGGCTCATGATCGATCTTGCGATCTGCAAAGAGTCCTTCTACTTCGTTCAAACGATGCCGCTTGCTGTAATTGATCAAGCGTGAATTGACCTCATCTTCCACGATTCTTCTCGACCCCCCAAGCTCACGCAAAGAACCAAAGTATCCCAGCAGGGTCATGTAGGGATCGGCGGGGTTCTCTTCGTTCTTGGCTCCTCCTGCTTCCAACCACGCCTTCTGCGCTGCTCCAAGTAACGTTAAATAAGTTCGCAGCAACACAACCTTGCTATTCCGTCCGGGCGCAGCGACTCCGACATACAGCCGAGGCTCTCGCTTTTCTGGGGAAACAGTCTGTGCAAAGAAAGAGTCGCGTCGGTTTGGTCCTGGGGGAGGGAAGATGTCGACTTCATTGCGGCCGAACAATGCACGGATCTGCTTGTTTGCACGTCGAACAGTCGCGGTCGATGCAACGATTTTCGGTCGGATCTTGTGCCCGTCTTCTTCTCTTGTGGAAAGCTCGTCTAGCGCGGTTTCGTACAAACCGACCATCGTTCCAAGTGGACCCGAGATAAGATGCAACTCGTCTTGAATGACGAGATCGGGTGGTGGCAAGCCACCTTCGAGACGCTGGCCGATCCCTTTTTCAGCAGCGCTGTAGAATCCGTCTTGATCATAGCGTTCCACTCGACCAAAAAGACCCGCCGTTTGTCCCACCCAAGGAAGACTCGCGAACTTATCCACTGTGGCGATCAAAAAACACGGAAGCCTCCGATAGATCGGTTCATCTATCGCCAAGATAGGCAACGGTAGCTGTTCAATGATCGCTGCTTTACGACTCCGCCCACCCGCGCTTTTCTTGATGCCGTAAGTGCAGGACTTGTTCGCACATTGGATGCGTAGATCTTTCGGCTCATCGGGGTTTGGGAGAAGCTGAAAAGAACCTCGCTCAAACTTTGTTCCACACCAAGGACAGTTTTCCAAAGGGATAGGAGATGGATTTATCTTGTCATTGGTTTGGAAAGCCATGGTGCGTTTGCGGGCACTGTATTGATCTTTATCTCCTTTTTTTCCCATACGATTGGGAGTTGCGCTTTGACCTACCCATAAACCTATTTCAAAAGGCCATGTTCCCAACGTCTCGATGTCATGTTGTCGTTCCAGTTCCAAGGCGCAGACGAGTGTCGCTGCCCGACCTAACTGATCCAGTGTCAACAAGCGCAAGGTGTAACGCATTAAGACGCTAAGCCCCGCAGAGTGAAGACCCGGATAACGCAGTCGACGCAAAACAAGCGTGAATGCAGCGAGCCCCAAATAAGCCTCTGTCTTTCCCCCACCAGTCGGGAAGAATAGCAGGTCCACCAATTCGCGATCTTTGTGTGCAGGATGACAGATCCCTTGCAGGTTCATTAACACAAATGCCAACTGAAAAGGCCGCCACATCGGAGCATCTACTTTTTCGGGATCTTTGTCTGGACGTGATAGAGAAAAGCGTTGCCGAGCAGCCCTAGCCATCGCACGGTTCGCGATCTGAAATGCCAACAATGCTTTTGGGTCGGACAAAGCCTGAAGCCCTCCACGGATGCGCTCTTTCGCTAGCTCTGCTCGCTTTAACAACTCAAGGGCCACTTGTCTTCTCTTATCATCCAAAGGCCCCAATATACGGTTGCTTTCAATCCATCTCTCGTAGGATTCAACCAAAGGACCTATCATCCGAGAGATCGTCTCTGCATCTTTTGCTTCCGCGAGTTGTTCCATCCTCAACTCGACGTCCTGAAAACTCACGGGAATGACTTTTTCCACCGCAGCGCTAGGGAGCCATGTTGTCTGCACTTTGTAACAAGATGAAGCATCGCCGTCTTCGATATACGCAAGCGCGGAAACGTTATGTCCCACTGCAAACTCAAAGTCATTGCGGTACTGAAGGTCTGCGACTTTTTCGTCCCAGTCATCGAGCTCTTTTCCACGCACATCAGGGCGCGCAACAAATCGAATCATGCTACGCAAGGTGACCTGCGCTTGAAAAGCATATGTGAGATCTCGTTCCGTTTTTCCTGCAGGCATACGTTGGTTTACCAAAAAAACCGAGACCGAACGTGTGCCTTTGGGAACAAAAGGATTCTCTCCAACCTCTCGGCAAGTTACGACCAACGCCATCCCCGAGATCTGTCCCATCGCTTCTAGTGGTATCATACGTGGCCGCTCGGAGGGGTCGAGCGTAATACAAACTTCAGCTTTACGTGGTGCGCGTTTCCAAGGTCCCCACAGTCCCTTGGGTTCACGCCCTCCAACAAGTTTGGGTAGCTTGTCGAGGATCTCTTGATCTTGGCAAGGATGATAATCTCCCCACTCCACCACAACATCCAACTCTTTGGCCTCTTCTCGAACCAAAACACTCAAACCTATGGAGGATGGAAAAAAGCTTGGTTGGGAATCAGCGTCTGTCTCAGGTGTTGTGTCATCGTCACCAGCACTCGCACAGTCGAGCTCGTCGATGCCTTCGTCTTCTTCATCGTTTTGGCGGTATTCTAGCGGAGCATCTGACGGAACCAAAAATCCTGTCAGATACCACTTGGATGGAGCATTGGGTAAGACTTCTTCTTGATGCTCTTTGTCTTGGTGTGTTGGACCAATCAGATCCAGTTGCAGCGCATCAATCAACTGTTGTCTCACCTCTGCCGATGTCTTCGCTGACTTTTCCAATGGGACCTCCTTGTGATGCATCCTTCTTACAACGTCTCGACTTAAAACGAATTGTTATACTTCAAAGCCTGCTCAAACCAACCAGCTCGACATACTCTCGAGCTTTTCTACTCGGTCCACGCACTTTTTCTTGGCCGTACCAAACAAACTTGTTTCGCTGGAGTCCTCTTTTATAAATGTCTGTTCGTTTCTCGAATAATGTCTTCTAAGACCCTCGTAATGAGAGAACCTTTTCTCTTAAAGCCAAGTTCTTGCATCATCTCCTTTAGTAGATCTTCATCTGTTCTTAATATGTCGTCAGATAAAATCCATAAAGCGAGATCTCGTAGTTCTTCTTTGAAATATTCTCGAATGGGAAGCCCTTTTTTTATCGAAGGGTAAGGAAGTTTGCGTTCTCTTTTCTTGGTAGGCTCACGCATGGATGTTTGTGTGCCTTCCTTTGCAGAAGGAAGTATCTTTTCCTCAAAAATACTCACGGTTTCTGTTTCGAGCAGTTCTTTCTCAAACTCTTCAATGGCGTGAAAATAAGCATCTCTCAAACGAAGGCTCTCTTTTTGTGGATTTTGTAACCAGCTTAGTGTCCACACACGATAATAATGCCATCCCATTTTTTCGAGGATCTGACGGCGCAAACGCTCTCTATCTCGTATACTTCGCATCTGTTGATATTGAGGTCCGTCCAGTTCAACAGCCAAAACAAACGCGTCTCGCGTGTTGTGTTTGAGTGCAAAGTCCACTCGAAACTTGCCCAGTCCATATTTTTTTTCGTATGGGATCTGCATCGCATCCAGAGATTGAGCGATTCTTTTTTCGATAGAATTGAGATTCAAAACACTATCAGATGGAATCGGGCTCGTTTTTTCATAAGGAACTTTTTGCTCTGCAAAGAGAAGAAATCTTCTTAAGAAGTCGGAGCCCGAAGAATAATTTCTGTTTTGTTCGAAGTCTGACGCTAAAATGGATGAGACAACAATCATACGCTTTTTGGCCCGTGTTACCGCAACATTGAGACGCCTTTCTCCACCGTTTTGATTTATAGGACCAAAACGATATAACAGTTTGCCATGCTCATTTTTTCCGTAACCCACCGAAAGAATAATGACATCTCTCTCGTCACCTTGGACGCGTTCAATACTTTTGATAAACGTTCGTTCCTGCTTGTCTTCCTGAAAAAAACCGACAATCTCTGTGTTTTCTTCTTCCTGTAACTTACGCATCAAAGCATTTTCAATGCGATCCGCGTGATAAATTCCCATCGTGATGACACCAAGACTTTCGTTTGGTCTTTTTCGTGCGTGCTCCAACATCAGCTCGATAACACACTCGATCTCTTGGGTGTTAGACCGCGTATCTGTTTTTTCTCCGAGTGGTTGCTCTACATGAAAAAAATCAAGTGCATTCTTTCTTGTTGGGTTTGGAAAAGTCGTTAATCCATTGCTATACATATACGCATTAGAAAATTGGATGAGGCTTTCATCCTCTGCTCGATAATGCCATGAAAGTCTGTGCGAAGGTAAAATAGAACCCAAAACATCCAATATGGACTCATAACCTGACACCATCGAGTTTTCTAACTCTTCTTCGTCTTCGCCGCTTTCCTGATCAGATGCATCAAAAAAGCTCGTCGGTGGTAATTGTTTTGAGTCTCCTGCAATGATGACTTGCTTCCCTCGAACGATGGATGGGATCGCATCTGCTGGCGGTACCTGTGAAGCTTCGTCGAAGATTACGACATCAAACAGCTCGAACGGCGGTGTGATCTGGGAAACCATCAGTGGCGACATGGTCCAACAAGGAGCCAACGATGTTAATAAATCGTGTGCATCTTCCATCAAAGAACGCAGGGAACGATGTCCTCTTTTCTTTCGGATTTGTGCTTCGATAATATGGTTCTGACGAATGAGCTTATTTCTTTGATGAAAAGCGTGCTCCGCGACTGTCCTTAGTATTTTTTTCGCGTTTTTTTGGATATGTTCGATGTCGTATCTTTGGAAGTGAAGAACCAAGTTGGATTGTACTTCGGCTTGAAAGCTGGCCAATCGTTGGTCTTTATTGAGTATTTCTTGAGATATAGACTTCGCTAAAAAGCTACGAAATGCACGAACGAAGTTTACTTCGGAGTTTGGATTCGCTTTCGCGTAGTTTACCAGATTATCACAACCATATTTTTTTAGATGTTGCTCTGTTGTATACAAAATCGATGCGCCTCTCAAGACACTCGACTCATATCGTAGTGCCTCAAGAAACCGAAGAAGCTCAGCTAAGGGTAAAGAGAAAAGGTCTAGATCTTCAAATGATTTTTGAAATTTTTCTAGGTTTAGAAAATATTCTTTTACAAAAGAAATGATCTCTACTGCATGTTCATTTGAATGCGGGAGCTGGTCGTTTCTCAACTGCTGCCAACGACTCTTCAGGTGAGAAGCTTTCTCTGAAAGAGCCCACATCGCTTGCCCAGTTGGGGTAAAATCTCCAATCCAACTTAACATAAAGATGCGTTTGGCGTGCCGATAGGGAGCAGAGAAGGTATGCGACCAAGCACGCGCGAGCATGGAGCCTTTTCCTGCTTTCAAATGTCCGAGTAGATCGTCAAAATCATTATCGTAGATATCATCTAAAAAAACTTTTGAGAGTTCATCGTGTAAAGATAAACATCCCGTATATTCCCAAACCTTGGAGAACGTATTGGCCTCTTTCTCAAACATTGTTGTGAGTTTCTTTGAGATGGAGAGCAGAGTCTCACTACGTTGAGAAATCCAATCAAGCAAAGAAAGAACATGATCCATCTGGAAAGGCTGTTTGAGTTGTCTCCAAGCAGAGGTATAAAACTCTTTTGAACGAAATCTATATTCTTTTATTTCTTCTTCTAAACCAATGATTCTTTCTTTGGAAAAGACATCAAGATCAACGCCTCTCCAACGTAACTCAAAAGGAAAAACATTCGAATCCTCGCGACAAGCCTCTTCTTGAGCTTCCCAAAAAGAGCACCCCCAAGGCTTTCTTGTTTCACTTAATGCATGAACATATTGTGAGAGCCGTACGATTGTATTTTCGAGTTGTTGTTCATGGCTCAAAGCATGTGTTTCTGTCCCTTGGCTAAAGAGAGAAATCTTTTCTTCTAACTGACTTGCAATCCACTTCTTTGAGGGTATCCCTCCATGCAAATCAAAGATCGCGCCGCCCAAATCGACTTGTTGTAATCTCTTGACCACGGCGTCGATTGCTGCGCGCTTCTCTGCCACAAACAAAACACTTTTTTTCTTCGCTAAAAAAGAAGCGATCAAATTAGAAATCGTCTGTGACTTTCCCGTCCCAGGCGGCCCTTCGATCACAAAAGAAAGACCTTGCATTGCAGCTTGGATCGTCTCAACTTGCGATGCATCCGCATCCAAAATTAACCAGTCCTCTTTCGGTGGGACATCAATATACTTGAATTCGTAATTTTGTTTTTTGTTAAAAAAACTAGATTGTGCAAGCTCACAGCCAGCTAACGCTGCAACCGTCTCGTTCTTTAAAAATAAATCTTTTCCTGTTTCAAAGTCCTGTACCATCGGTAATTTGGCATAAAAGAGATTTCCAATCAATATTTGGTTCGCAATGTGAAACTTTGAAATTCCTGCTTCGACACTATCCCCCATGAGCTGATGAAACATCTCATGAAATTCGACTTCACTAAGCTCTGATGATTCAGACGAAAATTCAACGTTGCGAAAATCAAAAGAAAAGTCTCGTTTTATTTTATAAACAAGGATCTGATTGAGTTCCCAATCCCCCTCTAATGAGAGTTCAAAGTCCTGTCCTGTTGATCCCATCGGTTTAATCTGCAAAGGGCACAAAAAAACAGGCGCATTTGGCGCTGATGTTGAACCTTTGTCTTCCCAAGTGCAAAAGCCATACACTAAAAAAAGCGTGTGTATCCCGTACTCCTCGTAAGACTCCCTGAATTTCTTGTGGATGCTTCGAACACGTGATTGAACATCGTTCCAAAGCTCTGTATCTTGCTTATTAAAAAGCTGAGAAAGCCTCACTTTTTCTTGTCGGATCAAAGGAAACAAAAACTGTGGCAGGCAATTCTTTAAATTGAGAGAGCCTTTTTTCAACTCACGAAAATGGAGAAGCTTGTTTCTTCCCGTCAAATCGATGAGTTGGTGCTTCCATTGCTCAATGGCTTTCTCGATCTTTTGCTTTCGCCTCACGATGAGTTCAGATTGCACGCTCAATCTTTGGTCCTTTCTTTGGCTCTCCCTATAGATGCTGGCTCTACACAAAATTGCTTGTAGTCTATCTTCCAAAGGATATCATGACAACTACCTATCACGTCCTTCTCTAAATCTTTCTCTAAAGAAGATTTCTTTCCATAAATAGACCTTGGAGCGGAGAAAACCGCTGTTTGCCAAGAAATAACCTTTCTACAAGTTAAGCTTTTCCCTCAACTTACAGAAAAAAGACTCGCCTACATCCCCATTTGCAATCCGAACAATCTGCAAGCCTTGCTCACTTAAAACTTGGCTGCGATGTTCGTCATAAGCCTTCTGCTCTGCTTGTTGATGAACCTCTCCATCTATCTCCAAAACAAGCTTTCTTTCCGCACAGTAAAAATCCACAATATATCCAGCAATAACATGCTGCCTTCTAAATTTGAGCCCACCCAAACGTCGATCTCGTAAAAACTCCCAAGCCTTTTTCTCTGCCTCTGTCATCTCTTTACGTAACTCTCTTGCCCTTTCGATCTTTTTCATGAGCTGCCTCTTCTGTTTGTGAAGACCCCTCATCCCCCCAACCCCCTTCTCCCCGTTGCCACGGAGGAGAAGGGGGAGACGAAAGCCGCACAACACGGATATCGATTGTCTTTTCTCCTCCTCGCCTTGCAGTGAGCATCGCGAACGCTCGCAGGGAGAGGGGAAAGTCCCGAAGGGACGGGGTGAAGGTTACCTTGCCTTTGCGCCCCCTCTCCTTGCGATGGGTTTTTCGCGCGGATGGCTCCTTTTTGGAAGGTGAAGGTTACCTTGCCTTTGCGCCCCCTCGCCTTGCAGTGAGCAAAGCGAACGCCCGCAGGGAGAGGGGGTTGGGGGGTGAGGGTCATAAGCAGCCCATCATCAGGTCTCCTGCTCGTGGCGTTCTTGGTTCAACGCCAGCAATCGTGCGAGCACTTCATCATGGACTTCTTCAGGCCAGCGATAACGGTAGGGTTTTTTTCGCTTGCTGCTTTCGTCGTCATCTTCTTCATAATCGAGCAAGAACTCGCATGTTGTGGGGATATCGCTCCAGCCGTACGCTGCCAACACCGCCTGATCCATCTCTTCGTGTAACGCCCGTAGCTTGAGGATATCAGGCGAGGTCTCTTCGGGATCGTGGAAGCGGTTGTAGGTCTGTGTGAGTCCTTTCTCAGTCTCCACCATCAACGCTGCTCTGTATTGATAATAAGCCTCGCCGATCTTCTCCAAAGCCTCGTTGTTTTCCCACCCCTTCGGAAAAGGGAATGTCTCAAAACAATCTGAAGAATTGTAACGCAAACCGTCTCCCAGCGAGGAACCAAAAAACCTTGCCCAAACATCGTGGATGCGAGACTGCAGTAAAGTAAAGATGGAGTCATTCTTGATAGTAAAAACGCAAAGCGTTTGTGAGAAAACAAACGTGCTTGTTAACCTTGCAAAAGCAAGATACTTTGTTGCGCCTGTACCGCCATTACAAACCAAGACGCGGTCCAGCCCCTCCATCGCACGAAATAGCGCGGGTCTTGTCTCCGCATGTTGCCACCATCTTTCTCTTAGATGATGGCGTTTTTGCTTATCTCGCTCTGGTTTGACTTTTTCTTCCAATATCTGCATCAAGTCGGGCCATTGACGGGCCTCGGCTTCGCTCATCTCGCCAAAGTTGATCACATAGCGATGGTGACTCTGCGTGGGGCTTGAGTTGACCTCAGAACCTCCGATATAAGGACAGATCCGCTCGGCATTACGCGGGTCTTTTGCAATCAATCGGTCCATCTCTGAGAGGGGGTTGGCCACCCCCTTACTGTCCGTGTCATCGAAGGTAAAGCCCATCCCAAGCACATAACTCCCAACAAAGCTCATGCCCGCATTCGCTTGTAGTTGATGAGGATTTTCGTAGCCACCTGCATGAAAAAGGAAGGCGGTAATCTCATCGACGGCGCGGCCATCGAGAAGCTTCTCCCCGCTGTACGGGCCTTTGTGAATCATCACGATGCTGACGACAGCGGCAAGCCCGGCCATTTAAAACGACGCTGGGCTTCATAGATGGTGCCACCATTGACGCATATCCAACGCAACCCTGTTGTACGGGTGTCTCCTTGCGCGATGGTATTGGTGGCGATCAGGCCGAAACATCCATTATGACGAATAAGTTCAAATGCCCTCCGAAAGAAGAAAGAACAAAGATCACCGTTGCTGCTTGACTCTGGGACAAGAGCCAACCAATCACGATACCTTTCCCCCAAGACCGTCGTTGTTCTTCGTCCTCCCAAAAAGGGTGGGTTTCCAACCATGGCATCGAAGCCTACTTTTTTACCAAGGAAAACTTCGGGGAACTCGATTTCCCAATGGAAGGGCAAGACAGGCTGGGGCCATACCATGCGCATCTCTTCCACGTATTTTCGTAGGGCCGCAAACTCGATCTGCGTATCGCGCCACAACAAGACTTTCCTTTGGATCTCGCCTAGTGCGGCCTCTCGTTGTTTTTGTTTTTCTTCTGAGAAAAAGGCGTACACGATTAAGTCGCCCAAGGTGCGGATCTGGTCTTGGGCATCTTCAGCATCGCGCAAGAGTTGGCGCTTTTGATCTTCTGCGAGCTCGGAGTCTTCGAGCTGATAGATCGCTTGGCGTTTTTCTAGAGCATCAAAGAGAGGCTTATCCAACATGCGGTCGATGGACATCTGATCGGCGGTTGCGGACCAATGAAAGTTGTTGATCTGATCGCGACTCAGTCCTACGAGTGAATCTCCGCATTTTAGGGCATGATCGAGAAAGGTAAAGGGGTGATCTTTGGCAAGGGTCACCAACCACAACGAGAGCTTGGCGAGATCGACCGCAAAAGGATTCTTGTCCACGCCGTAGAGACAACACTGCGCGACGACGCGACGGGCGTGGAGTAGCGGGTCTTCATCGGGTGGGATGGCAGGCAGGGCATCATGGAGCTTCCAAGCTTCCACGAGCTTTTCTGCGAGTTGGCGGCAGGTCTCCACGAGGAATGCGCCCGATCCCATTGCAGGATCGCAGATCTTGAGTCCAAGGATCTGCTCAGGGGTAATGCGGCTTCCCAACGTTGCAAAGATCGGTTGCAAGGTGCTTTCGACGATGGGGGAGGTGAGGGCGCGTGGGGTGTAGTGAGAACCTGTCTTACGCCGCTCCTCTCCAGGCTGCAAAAACAACGATCCTGCGGGCAAGATCAGCGGTGTTCGAGGCGAAACTTTGCGTTCCAAAGCAGCAACGATATCTTCTGCGGTGGTAGCTTCTTTAAGCGCATCGAGCGCCTTGCCTGTCATCTTGCAAGCGCTTTGTTCTGCGAGCTGTTTGGCGCGATCCTTGGGTTTGGTGGTGAGCAAAGCATCCAGATCGATCACGACATGGTGCGGCTTCACGGCGATGGATGCGCCTGTTGCAGCTTCGACGGTAAAGCCCATCATCGCTTCATACACAGAGCCGATCTGTTCGACATCAAGGGCACGATAGGAGATGCGTTCGCCTGCCATGATCAGAAGGTTCGAAAGGACGCGATAGATCACACCATCGGAGATACGTGGTGGCTCAAGTGGACCAGAAGAAGCATTCCTGCGGGTGCCTTGGGGCCGACCTTCAAGGAAAGGATAAGCGTCAGGATCGAAGAGCTTTCCATAACGACGAGGCAACTGGAAACCACCGTATCCACCGCCATCATAGACGATGCGAAAAAGGCTGATTAATTGCGCCCATGCGCCATAACGTTGGTCCATCGTGTCGGGATAGCGGCCCATATCTTCGCGCAGCTTTTCAAAAAGACCTGATACTGCGTAATACTCGACATAAACAGGGTCATCAGGCATCAGCCCCCGATCTTCTGCATAAAGCAGGAACACCAAACGCAGGAGCGTGGTGAGCAAGCCACCGTAGATCTCTTGGCGTTGCGAAGCCTCGGCGATCTCTAACAAGCGGCCACCAGCGGAAGCGTCGGCAGCTTGGAGTCCTTGTAGCAGCTCGATCATCGCGGCAAGGACTTGTTCCGCGAGTTGTGTAGAGACCTCACTTTGGTAGGTACGGCTTTGTTGGAGGATACTTTCGAGGCGTCGATCTTCGGGCTTGTGGAAGATTCGTCCTTGTTCAAACAGCATGTGGAAAGCACCAAGGATCAGACGTCCTGAGACTTCAGTCATCGCGGTGATGGGAAAAGTGAGATGACCAGGAGACTCACCACGTGGTGCGTAAACGAGTCTCACCTCTGTATCATTGGTCAAGATGCCGATGTTGTGGCCTGTTTCGCGCAGTAATCGTTCGATACGAGCTTGTGGCGAGGCGTCCCATCCTGTCGAGCTTTTTCGGTAAGCTCGATCAAGATCGGCTGCTTTTTCTGTGCGCATGATCAGAAGTTGCCAACGATCTCCACTGTCGTGAGCAAGGGCAAAGTCCGCGTGCAAGGTCTCATCGTACTCTGGGAGATAGGTTTCGAGCTCAGCGCGGTAGGTCGGTTCGATATCTTCGTGGGCTTGGAGTTCTTCAGAATCCCATCCTAAGAAGCCACAGAAAAACTCGCGGAGATCTTGTATAAAAACGCGCTCTTTGTAGAGGTCGCTTGGATCGGTTGCAACATGTTGAAGCAAGGTTTGTTGAAGCTCGATCACATTGCGGCTGACGATGGCTTGTGCGTGAAGAAGCGCGGGAGGCGCAACAACAAGGCCGACGGGTTGAAGATAACCAAGCCATTCTTTGTGATCGCGTAGCTCAGGAGAAATCGACATGAGAATCAGGCTCCTGTGTGGTGGATGTCTTGTATGGGTGGGCTATCCAGAGATCGGGGCCAAATACACGATCCCAACGGGTTCGATTCGCCTTGCTTTGACGACGTAAGATGCCTTGATCCGCTCGGGTTCTTCTTGAAGTTCTGTTTTGATGCGTTCGAGTCGTTTGGGCCAATAACGACGATCCGCTTCATACTGTTTCTTTTCTTCTTCCACGAAGCCTAGAAAAAGCTGTTTTTGTTCTTCTATTTGGTCATCAGAGAGCATCTTCTGAATACGCTTTTCTTGATCTTGAAGGATGGTGACCATCTCGGCGGCTTCTTTTTCGCCGCGCTCAGAGAGTTTTTTCGCGGCGCGTTCGGCAAGGATCTCTGCTCGTTTTTGGAGAGGTTCTGCAAGTTGTTCAACATCGATAGAGATAGAGCGCAAGTACTGTTTGCGTACCGTTTCAGGGACTTCACGCAGCCTTGGTGTCGCGAGAGAGGTATCTAGCAAGCGCAAGATGTCTTCTTTGGCGGACTCTCCCAACGCACGGAGCTTTTTGCTTCCTCGTTGTTCGAGGGGGTTCCACTCTGCAACGGCAGCAATAATCTCGTCATGAAGTCGGGCAGCACGGTCTCCATAGAGAGAAAGACGTCCAAGCAAGATCACTTTGGGAGAAGGATCATCAGAGAAACAAACACACGCGCGACTGAGATCATCATGGACAAAACCTTGCGCAAGAAAGCGTCCAAGCAAACGCTGAACAAGCCGATGTTCTAGGTGAAGATGTATCGACTCACCATCTAACTGTCCTGCATCACGAAAGATCACAGGAAGGATAGGAGACTCTTTTCGCCAAGCCCAACGATCCTGACCGCGCTTCCGAGGTTTCCGCAGGGTATCGAGTGTATTGATCCAAGTGGGATCTGCATGTTGTAGCTTTTCGGGTGTGGGGATGAGCCAAGCCTCGGTGGTCGTTGTCTTTTGTTCGAGGGGGAGTGCACCAAGCAGCTTTAAGGAAGCAGAGAGAGCATCACGAAAATGTCGTTCATCTAACGCGAGCCAGTCTTGAGACTTTTTGAGGATGTCTCGAAGTTCGTCTAGTTGCTTGAGGAGTTTTTTATCGACTTCACGGCTTTCTTCGAGTTCTCGTTTGATGGTCTGCACCCCAAGAGAAAGACTTGCATCGCTTTGCTCGATGCTTTCGAGCTTTTGGGTAAGGCTTGCGACATCCTTGTGGCGTATCCCTTCACGCAACGTTTTGTCTAGCTCGCGTTCGAGGACAGGCGAAAGAGAACCCAACTCCTCACGAATGGTCTTGGTTTTACGAACAAGAGCTTCCAAGACACGATCTTCAGCACGTTCGGGGTACACAAAATAATGACATCGCACAGCAGATGCGCGTTGTAACTTTCGGTCGATACGACCGTTACGCTGTTCCATCCGACTAGGATTCCATGGGATGTCGAAGTGAAAAAGATCAGCGCAATAGTTTTGTAGGTTCACACCTTCTCTTGCGGCATCGGTTGCAATCAAGATTCGTAGAGGGTGTTTTTCAGGAGCAGTGTTAAAGGCACGCTTGATCTCTTCGCGTCTTTCGTCGCCCATCCCGCCATGAAACGTATCGACGCGCAGTTCCGCGAGATGTGTTCCTTCGAGAGCAGAAGCCAGTTGATTTTGCAGGTAGCGTTTGGTGTCTGTGTACTCTGTAAAGATGAGCACACGCTTCGCTGCCCAAGGACGATCGGGATCTGCTGCCTTTCCTTCTTGGGCGATCCCTTGGCAAAGGTTTTCGCGCAGCCAATCGACAAGAAATCGAATTCTCCCGTCAGGTTGATAACGTTGTTGGAGTGCGATCTGGCTCATCTCTCCAAGGAGATCGAGCTCGCGTTGGGTGGGGGCATTTGGATCTGCTGTTGTGGCAGATACCATCTGGGCTTCTTCTTCCGCTTGCACATCCTCCTCGTCGAGTTCTGCACGTTCGTCATCTGCGTCGGGTGACTCGAACAAAAGGGAAAGATCGCCTAGTCCTTGTCGCAGGTTTTGAGCCTCAGGGACATTCTTTTCAAGTTGCCGAAAGATAGCGCCTTTGTGAACGCGAAGTGTGCGCTCAAAAGCCTCAATAGAAGAAAGTAAACGTTTTTGCAAAGAGGTAAGAACGAGCAAAGCACTATTTCGTTGGGCTTGTGAGGCATACGCAAGCCGTTCTTCTCGGGCTTCTCGATATTGTTGCAAGAGAGAGGACAAACGCAAAGAGGGCTCACTTTTGGGATCGCCGTGTATCTCGATGCGCAGGACTTCGCGTTTGGGAAAAGCACTTCCAAGAGCGCGTAGATCACCCTTGAGGCGGCGAACCATCACAGCATCAAGTTGTTTTGCACTAGAAACAGGAACGCCACGACAAAAACGTTGGGGGTCAAGGATCTCCAAAAGCGCGGCAAAACTATTTGAGTGCCCGTTGTGAGGTGTCGCAGAAAGAAAGAGACGATGCTCAAAGCGCGGTGCCATCTCACGAATGATGCGAGTCAGCTTGGAATCGATCGCATAACGAGCACTGCTTGCAGGCGCAGCATTATGCGCTTCGTCGAGGATCAACATCGAACTCGGAGAAAAAGTGCCAAGCCAAGTGCGAAGTGGACCTGCGTAAGCTTCGTCACGGATCAGGGCTTGGGAGATGATAAAGCGCGTATGCGTGGTCCACGGGTTGATGCCATACCCTCGCTCGCGTCGGATACGCGTGATGAATGCGCGATCCACGACTACAAATGTGAGCCCAAAACGTTGCTCCATCTCCTCTTGCCATTGAAGTGTGACAGAAGGAGGACAACAAATGACGATCTGACGGACCTTTTGGCGCATCAGCATCTCTCGCAAGATCAAGCCCGCTTCGATGGTCTTCCCTAGGCCCACATCATCCGCGATAAAGAGATTGACGCGGGGCATCAACAAAGCCTTGCGTAGAGGCTCTAGTTGATAAGCCATTACCTCGATCCCTGCACGGTAAGGCGCTTGGAAAAGTTTTGGATCTGTTGAGGTAACGCAGTTCCAACGCAGCGTGTGAAGGTAAGCAGAAAAGAGGCTTGGTTCATCGAAACCGCGTTGGGATGCTTGTTTCCAACTAGAACGACCGAGTATCTTGGCGTCGATCTCCCTCTCCCAAAGAACTTGCAAAGGCTCGCCTTGTGCGTCGTCTTCAAGACATGAAAGTGTCATCAAAGTATCGCTGCGTTGGTGTACTTTATCGGCGAGTGGCAGAGGCGCCCTCGATATATCTTCGACAAGGTACTGACGTGAACGAACGCGAACGATTTGGCCGATCTCTGGCTGCATACAGCGACTCCTTACACGTGTCGGGCTGGATATCCAATGTTAGCTCAAAAGGCAGTCATCTATGTTGAACAAGCCGCAATAGCTCTATCTCTTCGCCTCTTGCTTTCATTACAGTTCGATGGCACCAAGGCACAAAGAGGTACATTACACACAAACCTAGAATCATACGCAAGCAGGGAGATCATTCTTATACAAGATCAGAAAATTAAACGTGGCTTTCTTTAGAAGGCCGTTTGGAAGCGGAAACCTCAAGGATTAGGAGTTACGCAGTGGAGTGGGTGGGGAGCTTTTTGCTTGGGTAGGTTTGGTTCAAGACCTCACCCTTATCCCGCTCTCCGTCCATACGTTTGCGTTGCAAACACGACAGAGAGGGGGAGAAAGCCACTCGAATGGAATCCAGATGAAGTGTTGGGGATACCAAAGCCCCCTCTATACCGTGCCATCTGAAAGATGGCGTATGGGTGGAGAGGGGGAAAGTCCCGTAGGGATTGGGGGTGAGGTCTTGAACCATGCGCCTTCATCCTTCCCCCAATGTATCCTCTTTTTCCTATTGCGTAACTCCTAAGGATATTTCTCAAAGCAGCCTATGGAGAAACAATATGGGTCTTTCAAAAGCACAGTGCTTAGAGTTGGTGGTCACAGCCCTTGCGACGTATTCCTATTCTTTGGAAAAGGCGTGGGGCTTGCGAGACTCCCTACAATCTGCAGGTTTGTGTGAGCCTGCAAAGGTGTTGAAGATGGACGAGCAAACGCTTGGCAATTCTCTCAAAACGGCAGGCTATGATCGTGGTGGTATCACCTACATCATCGCTCCGCGTTTGCTGGAATTGATGGGCGCAATACAAACAGGAACGCTCGATGCTTTGGAAAAACATCTCAAGTCTCGAGATGAAAAGGCATTCCGCAGCCTCCTTGAAACTGTCAAAGGCTTCGGTCCCACCGCTTCAAAGCTTGCTTGGGAACTGATGAGCCCTGCCAAGCCAACCTCTTAATGATTAGAAATGTTTAATATGTTTTATGTTTAGGTTATTTATCCGAGATGTTCCCTTCATTTTTAATTCTCAATTTGAGGTTGTTGTAAATGCCCTTTATACAGGCAAATCAAGCTTTTTCTTTTTTAAGAAGACTTTTCACATTCAATGATTTCAGCGATTTACAGTTCTGAGGGGACGACTCAGGTTATTTATTCAAATAAAAAATATTTTTGTATTTGGGGGGATTGTTGTTGAATGGTTTAGGGGGAGATTTGTGTGGGGTTTGGAGAAAATGACCTCAGAGTGACCTCAAGAAGGTAGGGGAAAGTGTTAAGTAGTTAGCCAACAGGCGGAATCGAACCGCCGACCTGTTGATTACGAATCAACTGCTCTACCGACTGAGCTATGTTGGCGCGGAGGAAGGGGGATACTGCATTTGTTTGGGGATGTCAAGAGAAAATCAGCGCAAGAGAGGCTTGTTTTGGGGGCTTTGGTGGGGCGGATACCAGACGCGTTAGAGCGAGGTTGGAGCACTGCGTTGCGAAAGCAAGGGGAGCGATATGATGAGAGGGACGTGATTCTAGCGATAGGATTCCAGCGGGATGTGATTCCAAGAGTCGACATCCTTCCAGTGGGGTCACGTTCAAGAGTCGAGAAGTGGTGACTTGGGGAGAGACGCGATTCCAAGATTCGACATCATTCCAGAGTGGGTGGTTCCAGCGGGATGTGTATAGGATTCCAACGGGGTGTGATACCAACGGGGTTTGGTTCCAGTGGGACGTGGGTGGTGGCCCAGTCCTGACTGTCTGACATGAGGGGATTCGTTTCATTTCTTATCGATAAAAGGCCTCTTCGTGGTGTCCTTCTTTTCGTCAGTTCATGTCGGGCCACCCCTGGGATGTGTACATGAGTCCCAAGGGATGTGGCTTGATAGCGTAGGAGGATAAAAAGGGAATTAACATGATCTTCTGAAATGACGATGGGGCCGGCAGTTTAGGTTTTCTCACTTTTCCCATCTCCAACACTCCACGCTTTCAGGGGGATGGTTGTCTTTTGCGTGGAATGGATTGGTGCGACAGACGAGGGCAGGAAAAGTATTTGTTGGCGAGAATCGATGGGGTTGTGGAAAGCGTGAGGCGCAGACTTTGCGTGGGTGGGAGAAGGCGACTTGGTGGGGGTTGGGCCTTGTTTGTAACGTGGAAGTGTTTCATGTTATGTGGGTCGCGCGAGCGTAGGTCGCTTGAGCGTTTCGATGTTGCGAGAAGGAGATGGGAACGTGCGCTGGGTTGTCTTGGTGGGTTGTTTTTTGTTCCCGCATTTTGCATGGGCGGCCCCTCCGCCCAAAGTGTCTCCTGCCAAAGACGCGAAAAACTCGAAGTCTCCGAGCGTACGAAAAAAAGGTCCACTTTCTCTTCGTGCGATGGCCTCTCATCCAAAGGGGCAGCCGCGCGACGCAAGGCCGCTTTCAAAACAAGATCGCGATATGTTGCGTCACTTTGCTTTGGTGCGGGATATGGAGCTTTTGCGTTCCATGGCGATGTTGAAAGACCTTGGATTGTTGCGAAAGATGCCTACAAAACGGGCCAAGATGATCTGTTCGGTGGGGCGCGATGGCAAAAAACATTGTGTGGCTGCACCAACAACCCCCTCACAAAACAAATCCAAAGAGAAAAGATAAACTCCAAGAAGAGGAGCGACGAGCTTGACGATCGGTGCATTTTCGTTCGTGAAATATCATGGTTTGGGCAATGACTTCGTGCTTGTGGATGATCGTGACGCAGCACGTTCGTGGGGGCCAGAGGAAGCGCAAGAGATCTGCGATCGTCACCGTGGGATCGGGGGAGATGGTCTGATCTTGGTGCAGTCTTCTGAGCAAGCCCCCCTTCGGATGGTGATCTACAACGCGGATGGTAGTCGCCCTGAGATGTGTGGAAATGGGCTGCGTTGCTTTGCTCGTTATGTCCGTGAGTCCGAGATGATCGGCAAGGATACTTTCTCTGTAGAGACCGATCGCGGTGTGTTGGTTTGTGAGATAACACGCGATGCGATGGGCGAGATCGAAGGTGTGCGCGTGGATATGGGGGCTCCCATCCTAGAGCGTTCGCAAGTCCCGATGTTGGGGGATGGTGGGCGTTGTTTGGAAGAGCCGTTGACGCTAGAGGATAGGGAGTATCAGATCTCTGGGATCTCGATGGGCAACCCGCATATGGTGATCTTCAAACAGCCCGATGAACGGGATCTTGTGCTGGCTCCTCGTTTGGAGTCGCATCCCTCGTTCCCACAACGCACCAATGTCGAGTTTGTGGAGCAGCACGCACCTGAGCACTTTGGGGTCGTCGTGTACGAGCGAGGTTGCGGATTTACGCAGGCTTGCGGCACGGGGGCGTGTGCTGTGGGGGTGGCTGCTGTGCTAACAGAGCGAGCCAAAGCGGATCAGGAACTGCGGGTGGATCTGCCTGGTGGACCACTTTGGATCACGGTTCCTTCGGATCTTTCGACCGTATGGATGCGAGGGCCCGCAGCATTTGTGTTTGCGGGGCGTTGGGGACGCTAAGTCGCTTAGGCTTTGGTGATGGCTTGCTCCCAAGCATCGTCCCAAACCAACTCCCAAGCTGCGGGAGGGAGGAAGACTGTGCGGCTTACACTCAAGTGAGGACGATGCCAACGCACGCGAATGCGTCCATCTTCGAGCTGATCGTACCAATGGTGCGTTTGTGGGTGATGTAGATCTTTGCGCAGACGCTCGATGATCTTCGCTGTTTGGCGAAGCCTCTGATTTTGAGGCAGCTCGAACTGGTCAAAGTTCTTGTTTCGACTTTGCTTTTTAAAAAGCATTCCTTTGAGGAGTTCAATTTCTTCGTCTGACACGACTCTCTCCTTGTTTTTGGTCACACGATTCTGTTTTTTATCAAATTAGGCCACATAAAGTTGGAAGAAAAGAGTTGACACATGGAAATGGGCTGACTATCGTCACCTCAACAAGCGAACAAGCCCCATTTCTCTTAGATTTCGACGGAGCAAGAGATGCTCAATCTCTATCTGATCACCCTCATTGTTGGTGGTGCATTGATCCTTGTCTCTGTAGTACTTGGTGGAGACACAGACTCTGACGTAGACGCTCACGCGGATCTTGATGTTCACGTCGATGTCGATATGGACATGGATGTGGACGCTGACGTCGATGTGGACGCTCATGTGGATCTCGACCATGCAGGGGGGAGCGTCGAGGCCGAAGGTAGCATCGCTTCAGAGCTTTGGTTGCCTTTCTTTTCTTTGCGATTTTGGATCTTCTTTGCGGCTTTCTTTGGTCTGACGGGGACTTTGTTGAGTTTCTTGTCAAATACCAACTCTCTGATGACAGCGATTCTCTCTGGTGGTGTTGGGTTTGTCTCGGGTTTTTCAATGGCTTGGCTTGTTCAGTTTATGCAAAAACGCGAGATCTCAAGCAACATCACGGTCGACGAATTTGTGGGGCAGTCATGCGAGGTCTTGTTGCCGATGGGGGCTGGAGAACTCGGAAAGATCCGCGTCACCATCCACGAGTCGCAGATCGAACTGACTGCACAAACGGATGAAGAAGTTCCTCTCGAACGCGGCGACAAAGCCTTCATTATCTCCTATGTGGGTGGCGTGGCTCGGATCGTTCGGCGGTTTAAGGAACTTGAAGAAGCCGATCGTGCCCCCGTGCGTGCTTTGCCAGAGCGCCAAAAAGAAAAATAATCTCTTCTTTTTCTTGAAAAACAACGCTTTTTTCTCTTATCTTCTGTAAGTTTTTTCTTCTTTTTCTTTGTTTTCCTTCCTCTTGGCTATTGGTCCATCCTTTTCGGATGGTACGCATACCGCGATTGGCGCGGTGTGTCAGGTATTTTTGTCGAAGGGGTTCTCCCGCTTCGTTTCGGCGGCGTTCTCACTTTATGACCTCGGAGGTTTTGATGAACTACCTACCATTTTTTGGGGCCTCTACGATCGATCCAGTCCTTGTTCTGGGGGTTTCTGCAGGGATCGTGGTCGTCATTTTCTTTCTCATTATCATTGCAAAGATGTTCCTGATCGTTTGTCCCCCCAACCGCGTGTTGGTCGTGAGTGGTCGCTCTGATGGCTCGACTGGTGGGAAAAAAGGTTATCGTAAAGCGATCGGCGGAAGAATCTTTCGTATCCCGATCTTAGAACAAGTCGCACAAATGGACTTGACCACGATCCCCATCCATATCTCTGTGAAAAATGCTTACTCCAAAGGTGGGATCGCCTTGCAGGTTGAGGCCGTTGCCAACGTCAAGATCAACTCTGACCCTGTGATGATTAACAACGCCATCGAGCGTTTCTTGGGCCAAGATCCAAGCGAACTTCGCCGCGCTGCGCAAGATACGCTTGAAGGGAACTTGCGTGAGGTTCTTGCGCGCCTCACACCCGAGAAAGTCAACGAAGACCGCTTGAGCTTTGCGAACGAGCTTTCGAGCCTCGCAGAAGAAGATCTCAACAAGCTCGGCCTTCATCTCGATACCCTCAAGATCCAACACGTCTCAGACAGCAACAATTACCTCGATTCGATCGGCCGCCAACGCATCGCTTTGATCTTGCGTGATGCCGAGATCGCGGAGTCCAACGCACGCCGCGAAGCGGAGAATGTTGCGGCGGAAAAACGCGCAGAAGCGCAGGTCGTCAAAGAAAACACAGAAGCCGAAGTCGCGAGACGTCGCAACGAGTTGCGTCAGTTAAAAGCGGAACTCGAAGCCAAAGCCAAAGCGGAAGAAGAAAAGACCATCGCTGCGGCCAAAGAAGCACGCGCGAAAGCTGAACAAGACCTGCAACAAATCCGCTCGCAACTCGAAGCTTTGCGTTTGCAAGCGGACAAGGTTATCCCTGCGGAAGCAACGCGCCAAGCGCGTGAGATGCAAGCGAAAGCAACCGCTGCACCCATCGAAGAAAATGGTAAGGCGCTTGCGAAAGCACTCGACCAGATCTCCACTTCTTGGAGTCAAGCTGGCCCCCAAGCCCGCGATATCTTCTTGATCCAACAACTTGAAAAGATCCTTGGTATCGTTGTGAACACGGTCAACGATATGCAAGTCGGCCAAGTCCATCTCATCGATAACGGCGATGGCAAGGCAATCCCCAACTATGTGCAGTCTTTCCCCTCGACTGTCGCTGCGATCATGCACTCTTTGTATGACTCGATCGGCATCGATATCCCTTCGATCTTGCGCGGTGACAAGACCCTCACTGCAAAGACTGATGGTGAAAATGCCTAGTTGGGGCGCTCTTGATCTTCCCATGTGAATGCGTCGCGTGGGAAACGAGATGTGTCGAGCTTTTGATGGATTTATCCGATGGATTCGGATTTATGAAAGAGGTGATAGATGAGTCCAATCGCTGTTCTCGTCCTCGTACTCGGAGTCGCGGCTGCGAGTATTATCTTGGTAATCAAAAATCTTCTTCATGTTTGCCCTCCCAACAAGGTCTTGATCTTTTCGGGCTCGCACAATGCTGTTGAGATCATGAATCACGATGGCGAAAGACGCCGAAAAGTCGTGGGATATCGTCTTGTGTATGCTGGACGTGCCCTGCGTCGCCCTTTGATCGAGCGCGTGGATGACCTCGAACTCACCAACATGGTGATCCCCCTCGCTATCAAAAATGCTTACTCCAAGGGCGGTATCCCCTTGCATCTTGAAGCGGTGGCCAACGTCAAGGTGTCCTCGACAGAGCCCATGATCCACAATGCTGTCGAGCGTTTGCTCGGCAAGTCGCGTGCGCAGATTATGCAGATCGCAAAAGAAACCCTCGAAGGGAACTTGCGCGGTGTCCTCGCGACGATGACGCCTGAAGAAGTCAACGAAGATAAGATCAGTTTCCAAAAGAACCTCGTGGGCGAGGCTGCCAAAGATCTCCGCGACTTGGGACTGAATTTGGATACTTTGAACATCCAAAATATCTCGGATGAACGGGGTTATTTGGACTCGATCGGTCGAAAGCAGTCCGCAGAGATCCAAAAGCGCGCGATGGTTGCAGAAGCCGAAACCAAGGCGACTTCAACCATTCGTTCCGCAGAAAACCAAAGAGATGTCGAGTTGGCGCGCATCCAAGCTTCGATGGATATGGCAAAAGCGGAAGCCAACCGACGTATCATCGACGCAGAGACCCGTCGTGACGCGGTGATCGCAGAACAACAGTCTGAAGTTGCTTCCGCGATGGCCAAAGCCACAGCGGAACTTGCCGTTCAAAATGCGCGTATCGAGCAGATTCGTCGTCAGCTTGAAGCGGATGTGATCGAACCCGCAAAGGCCTCTCTCAAGGCCGCTATCGAAGATGCGATCGGGGATGCTGCAAAGATCGTCGAAGATGGCGCAGCTACCGCTCGTGCTTTGCAAGCTGTCACCCAGACTTGGAGCAAAGCTGGCGAAAATGCACGCGATATCTTCTTGCTGCAAAAAGTCGATGTGCTGATGCAACTCGTATTAGAGACTATCCACAATGTTCGCATCGACCAAGTGACGCTTTTGCCCGCAGGATCGTCCACTTCGGGTGGAGATACACCTTTGGCAACACGCTTGGTCTCAGCCTCTGAGCAACTGAAAGCCGCGTTGGGTGTGGATGTTGCGAAGATCCTTCAAGCCACTGCGATCGATACTTCTAAGAAAGATGGCGCCGTACCTTACGGTGGCTGACCCCCAACCCCGCGATCCTCCCCCTCAAACTCTCTCCTTGTCACTTCCGCTTTTCTAAGATGAGTCCCCAAGATGACCGATACTGTAGGAAGATAAGAGAGCGCTTGTCTCTGTAATCACTTGGGACGCGTTTCGATCAACGTCTCCACGACGGATGGGTCCGCAAGTGTCGAGGTATCGCCCAAGGTTTCGAGTTCATTGGCCGCGATCTTGCGGAGGATACGGCGCATGATCTTGCCCGAACGCGTCTTGGGTAGAGCCTCGGTTGCGTGGATCACGTCAGGGGTCGCGATGGCTCCAATGACCGTTCTTACGTGGTTTTTCAACTCTTTGATCAGAGCGTCGTCGATGGTTACGCCTGGAAGCGTCGTGACGTAAGCGTAGATCCCTTGGCCTTTGATGTCGTGAGGACAACCAACGACCGCGCTTTCCACCACTTTTTCATGGCTGTTGATCGCATCTTCGATCTCGGCAGTTCCGATGCGGTGCCCTGAGACGTTGATGACATCATCCACGCGGCCCGTGATGCGGTAGTAACCGTCTTCATCGCGCGTGCAACCATCGCCTGTAAAGTACTTGCCCGGAAACATCGAGAAGTAGGTCTGTTTGAAGCGTTCGTGGTCACCGTATACCGTGCGCATGATCCCAGGCCACGGCTCCAACATCGTGAGGATACCCTCGCAAGCACCTTCGATGATCTGGCCTTTGTCGTCCACAATCGCGGGCTTTACGCCAAAGAAGGGCAAGGTGGCTTTGGTGGGTTTGAGCGGAGTGGCCCCAGGTAGCGGGGTGATCAACATCCCGCCTGTCTCTGTTTGCCACCAAGTGTCCACGATGGGACAGCGCTCTTGTCCGACGACTTCGTAGTACCAAGACCAAGCTTCGTGGTTGATGGGCTCTCCAACGGTTCCAAGCAATCGCAAGGAACTCAGGTCGTGCTTTTGTACGAAGCCTGCACCAAAACGCTCCAAAGCGCGGATCGCTGTGGGGGCTGTGTAGAAGATGCTGACTTTGTATTTTTCGACGACATCCCAAAAACGCGATGCATCGGGGTAGGTGGGGATCCCTTCAAACATCAGCGTGGTGGCTGCGTTGCACATGGGGCCGTAGATGATGTAACTGTGGCCCGTGATCCAACCGATGTCTGCGGTACACCAGTAGATATCTTCGGGTTTGTGGTCGAAGACATATTTGAAGGTGGTTGCGGCGTACACCATGTAACCAGCAGTGGTATGGAGGACCCCCTTGGGTTTGCCCGTCGAACCCGAAGTATAGAGGATAAACAACGGATCTTCCGCGTCCATCCAAGTGGGTTCGCAGGTGTCGCTGACACCTTCCACAAGCTCATGCCACCATCGATCTCTGCCTTCTACCATCGTTGTTTCGATCTTCCCGTCTGTACGGTTGAACACGACGTTTAGGCGTACTTTGTGGCCTTTTTTCTCACAGATCGCGAGTGCTTCGTCTGTGGTTTGTTTGAGCAGGACGGGTTTGCTTCCGCGCATACAACCATCGGCTGTTACGACGACTTCGCTTGTTGCATCGAGGATGCGATCGGCGAGGGAGTCTGCGGAAAACCCACCAAACACGATGGTATGCACCGCACCAATACGCGCGCAAGCCAACATCGAGAAAGCCAACTCGGGGATCATCGGCATGTAGATCGCGACACGATCTCCTTTTTGCACGCCTTGGGCCTTGAGCATGTTGGCAAAACGGCTGACTTCACGGAGGACTTCTGTGTAGGTGTAGTGTTTTTCTTCGCCAGGCTCGTTTCCTTCCCAGATGATCGCCGTTTTGTCGCCATAACCGCGTTCGATCTGGAGGTCGAGGGCATTGTAACTAAGGTTGGTTTGTGCACCAAGAAACCACTTGATGCTGATATCATTGGTGAAATCGTATTCGCGGACCTTGGTCCAAGGGGTCTTCCAGTAAAAGTCTTGTGCAACCTCTGCCCAGAATCCTTCGGGATCTTGGATCGAGCGATCGTACATCTGTTGGTAGGCTTCGAGAGATGAAACGTGAGCGTGTTTGCTAAACTCGGCAGGGGGAGGATACACCTTCTCTTCAATCATCGAACGACCTCCTTTGATAGGTTGGATAATGACGAGCCTAGGAAGGTTATCAAGAGTCGTGTGTGTGTCAATGGTGTGCCAAGTTGTGCGGATTGCTTTGCGCGCTGTAGAGGATTGAGAGACGGGGCCTTGTCAGTTTGTGAAGAAGGATGCTATACAGGACAGGATTTTGCCTTGAATTCGATGTCTTTTGTCATCTCTGGATGGAGGATGGTCGCTTGACCACACAAGTACAGCCCGATTCACAAACTGGCGCAGTGACGCGCCGTTACGAAGTCCTCGTCGTCGATGACGAACGGGGGATGCGTCGTGTCTTGTGTGCGATGCTTGAGAAGAAAGGCTACTTTGTCCATACCGCTGCAGATGGCCTCGAAGCCGTTTCGATCTTGGCCGAACGACCGATCGCTGTGCTGATTACGGATATCAAGATGCCCAACATGGATGGGATGGCCCTGCTTGACCATGTCTTGGTGCATCATCCTCATATCCCTACCATTGTGATCACGGCCCATGGTACGGTCGATAACGCTGTTGTCGCCCTGAAAAAAGGGGCCTTTGATTACATTACGAAGCCTTTCGATATCAACGAGATGCAGCTTGTTGTCGAAAAGGCCCTTCATACCCGCGAACTCAATGATCGCAACTATCATCCAGCCCCCGAAGAGATCGGACGTTACGATATCATCGGTCGCTCAAAGCAGATGATGGCCGTCTATGATGTGATCTCCAAAGTGGCGGATACTCCGTCCACTGTGTTGATCACTGGAGAAAGCGGTACAGGAAAGGAGCTGATCGCACGGGCACTGCACCAAAATAGCTCGCGTCGCAACAAGCCCTTTATCGCGATCAACTGCGCTGCGATCCCACAAAACCTCATGGAGTCCGAGCTGTTTGGACACGAAAAAGGCGCCTTTACAGGGGCTGTTTCGTCCAAGGCGGGTCGCTTTGAGTTGGCGCACGAAGGTACGCTTTTTCTCGATGAGATCGGGGAGATCCCCGTTGAGATGCAAGTCAAGATGTTGCGCGCGCTGCAAGAAGGGCAGTTTGAGCGCGTCGGCGGCATCCAGACCATCCATGTTGGGGTGCGCGTGATCGCGGCCACCAACCAAAATCTACAAGAAAAGATCAAGCAAGGGACCTTTCGGGATGACTTGTTTTACCGTTTGAATGTCGTCCCCATCCAACTTCCTCCCTTGCGTGATCGCCGCTCGGATATCCCTTTGTTGGTACAGCACTTTGTCGAGAAGTTTAACGGACGACTGAAAAAGTCGATTGAAGGGGTGACACCCGAAGCGTTGAATTCTTTGCAAGAATACCAGTGGCCAGGTAATATCCGAGAACTTGAGAATGTGGTGGAGCGCTGCATGTTGTTTGCGAGTGGTTCGCAGATCACGTTGCAAGAGCTGCCGCCCGAGTTGTTACAAAGCGGTCAGAGCGGGGCGATGTATATCCCTCCAGCGATTGCTTGCGATATGAGCATGTCGCTTCCTGAGTTGTGGAAGTTGCAAAAAGAGCGGTTGGAGCGAGAGATGCTGCGCCGCGCTTTGGACCAAACACAAGGGAATGTAACGAAAGCTGCGGATCTTTTGGGGATTAGCCGAAAGAGTATGCAGAAGAAAATGAAAGATTTAGGATTGCGTGAAAATGCTTGACGCGTGT
Organism: Myxococcales bacterium; assembly: GCA_020632975.1. Taxonomy (GTDB): domain Bacteria; phylum Myxococcota_C; class UBA6777; order UBA6777; family UBA6777; genus JAKLKB01. Next base: position 247,269 of record JACKEL010000008.1, on the reverse strand, counting down.
GTTGTTTGGCGTTGTCGTCTTGGAGGCGCGTGATGAGTCGATGGTCTCAGCTCCTGCGAGGGAGCATGTTGTGTCTCTTGGTCTTGTTGGTCACTCCTACGATTGCGTCTGCTGCGTTCATCACGGACGTAACAGACTCGTTTGACCCCGAGAACAAGAGGCCTTTTGGTTTTCGTCTCTTTGTTTCTTACGAATACCAGTGGACATCCGCGCAGATCGCACGCGAGTATTGTCGTGTATCTGCGGATCCTGCCTACAATCGGTCTTGTCGGACGGAACCTCGCCCCACACGTCAGCCTTATGACGACCGATTCTTTGATTACGCGCCTGAGTTTGATCTGACGCGCTTTCGACACAAGATGGATATCCGCGCAGCGATCGGTCTTTACAAAGACCTGGAACTGTACGTCAACATCCCCTTGGTGTTTTCGGAGCAGTTCAATATCAAGACCAATGCTTCTGATCAGCGCTTTGGTAACGCCACACTGGTCAAAGAAAATATCATCCCTTCCAGTACCCTCAACAATGACGAAGCAACCGCACGTCATGGGTTTGGTTTGGGCGATCTCTCTTTGGGCCTTCGTTGGGGCGTTTTCAACGATGCGCGCGACCGCGGTAAAGCAAGTTGGGTCTTGGGCGTGGAGTGGACCTTGCCCACAGGCGAAGTCTGGGCCCCCGGTGATCCACGCGCCTTTACACCCAATGGCGGGGCTGGCGTCGGTCGTGGTGCGCACGTTCTTCACTTCAATGTGTCTTTGAGCAAGCGCATCTCTGTCTTCGATCCCTACGTGCAGATCTGGTACAAGCTCTATCTTGTCGAACAGAACGTCAAAGAGGGCCTTCAACGCTTTGCGACAGGCGCTGATGCAAAAACGCCTCGGGTGATCGAAGAAGCCCTTGCACCCGGCCACCACGGTGGTTTGTTGTTTGGTACTGAGATCATCATGTGGGAAAATCTCTCACGTGAACAAAAGTTGGCTTTGGACCTGCGCTTCTCTTTTACAGGTCGCTTTGAAGGCCGCGATTATACGATGTTTACAGACTTCCTCTCTGCCTATCAGCCGCGGATTGGTGAGACCTTTATCCGTCAGAGCTTGATTACAGACCACGAGCAATACTATACCTACGGTGGGATGGCGGCTTTCCTCTTCCGTCTTGCGCGATATGGTTTGATTCGTGTGGAAGGAAAGCTGGATTATACGCCTCCTTACTTCATCACCTACGCAAAACGCGGTGTGGACAAAGACGGCAACGGCTTCGTCAACCCTGGAACCGACGAAGAGTATCCCTATCACGTCCGTGAACTCGATGGGATCGGGCGTCGCATCCAACAACGCGATACCTTCACGTGGTCGATCATGATCACGGCCGCTCTCACCATCTGAGCCCCCTGTTTCTCCCCTCTGTTTCTCCTGACAAAGATCCTCCCCAAAAAACCCATCCTACTTCGACTTGTTTTCGTGCGATTTCTTCTGCAAAGTACAGAGATATGATGAGTTTTGGTTGTCTCTATATCGACTTTCCTGTGTCTCTTCACATCTCTATTTTCTTTTTGGGAGAAAACGATGAAACGAGTCTTTTGGCAGGGTTTCTTGTGTTTTGGATGGGCGCTTTTGTGTCCGAATCTTTCGGATGCACGCTCTCTTCCGATGATTCAAGGCGATGCGGGCGTGCGCGTGTCTTGTGGAAAACGCGCGATCTTTCGAACGATCGCTGTGCCTTCTGCGGCACCTGCGGTCTTGCAGATCGTCAACAAATCTTTCCTTGATATCGATCTCTACTGGTTTTCTTACCAAGGAAAGCTCCAAAAGTACGCGACGATCAAGTCGCGTCGTAGCTATCGACAAGCCACTTTTGTTGGGCACGCTTGGATGGCCAAGATCGACTTGAAAGATCGGCCTGGATGTGTGGCATTGTATCGTCCCCGTCGTTCGGCTGCTTACGTCGTCGAGATCAATGATGCTGACGTGGGGGTTCCGCTTCACGCCCAGCGTTATGCGCAAAAAGCACCATCGAAGGGACATGCTTCTGTTCGTGCTCTGCAAGCCAAGCTTTCGAGAGAATGGAAAAAACGGGTCTTTCTGAAAGTCCAATCTGTGAAAGTCTCGGGTGTATGGGCCTTTTTGTCTGTGCGGCCAACCTCGCGTCGCGGTGGGAAGTTCGATTATCGCGGGACACCTTACTGGCAACAAGTCAAAGAGGGGCAGTCCGAAGACACCGTGTATGCTCTTGCGAAAAAGGCCGGTCGGCGTTGGAGAGTCGTGACCTATCTCTTCGGTTGCACGGACGTTTGCTGGATGGGTTGGGACAAACAATATGGTGCACCCAAAAGCGTCTTTCCATAAACAAGAAGACACAGACAAAGAAGGAGCCGCATCGAAGCGCTTGTCCTTTTCTGTTCCGTCAGGAAGATGGCGCAAAATGACCGAACATCGGATCTTTTGGGGGATGCTGTGCTTGGGGAGCGGGGAAACTCGCTCTCCACCTGAGAGCGAGCGCTTTTTTTGAGGGGATGTGCGCTTTGTGTGGCGTGCTCAAATGGTTTTTCACACACGCATTTTTTACTTTCCCTCCATCCTTGGTTGTGGCCATTTGCGCGCTTCAAGCGCGCAAATGGCCGTGTCTTCGTGTTTTAGAAAGGATGAAGGCGATGTTGCGTGGAAGCTTTGTGTTGGCTTTTTTGGTGGGGTGGCTTGGGGCGATGTCTGCTCATGCGGAAACAACGACGTCATCGTCTTTTTGGCGCGATGGGCAGCTCCCGATGAGGCTGTCTCTTTCGGGTGGCACTGGTTTGTCGCTGTCTTCCCTTCAGCAGATCCCTTCTTCTTCCTCAGACACGTCGGACTTGGTACGTCCACGGCGCAGTCGTTCTTATGTAGAGTGGGGATTTCTGTTTGGTATCATCCTTGGGGTTCCTGCAGCGGTTATCTCGCTCATCCCGATGATCGGGAATCTTGTGGCTTTTTCGAAGCATCATTCGATCTTGACGCGGAGGATCTGGGGTGGCTTTGGCGTGGTTTTGGGAGGGTTGGGAACCATCATGACCACAGTTTTGACTGTACAGATGGTTTTAGAGCGAACATCCGCAGAGACCGTCATTTTGCTGTTGATACCGCAGTTTATCATCCATCTCACCGCGCTTGTGATGGGGAGCCTCAATCTCGCAGGAGCAGCGAGAGACGAACAGGCCAAAAAGCTCGCTATCACGCCTTACTGGGCGCCTGAAGCGGGTGGACATCATCGTGCGGGGCTGATGTTTTCGTGGCGACTTTAGTGGATGCGTTGTTGGGTAGAAGTGCTGAAAGGGCGGTCCGTCGGGGGGGATGTTCTCGTATCGAGAGGTTTCTTGGGGAGGCTTACGCGTGTTTTCTTCTCCAGACAAGCAATGTCGTGAGCAACAAGAGATAGAGCAGCGGTTCGCTTGGGGAGGGGGTTTCTTGGCAGCCGCACCCAGCGGGCTTACAGGTCTGTTGGACTTCGTCTTCGTTGAGTTGACAACTGAGTCCTTCGCCGCAGCGTTGTGCAAAAGAGCACTGGGACTTTTCTTCGAGTTTTCCAGGGGTAAGACAAACGCAGCGCTCTCCGTCGTTGGCGCAAGGTTCTTCGAAACGTTGGTGGTTGTAGCATCGTTGCGGGGTTGTGCAGTCTGCGTCTTGTTTGCAGTCGCCTTGGGGTTGGGAGAGGAAAGGTAGGAGCCAGTCTTTGTAGGTGTCGAGTCGCATATAGACGGTCGTTCCATCGCAAGCGGGCTGATAGGGTGTGACCTGGGTTCCTGTCACATAGGAGGCCACGCCGATGGTATGGACTTTTCCGCCGATCTCAAAAAGAGCAGGTCCACCAGAGTCCCCGCTACAAGGGCTTTTGTCTTGGACAAAGACACGAAAGCTATCCGACAAGATCTCTGTAATCGGCAAAGACAGGCTGTGTTTTTTTGTGGCTTGTTCGAGGGTTGGGCGGGTTTGGACGAGGCCATAACCGATGGCTGTGATTTGTTTTTGCTTCCAAGAATCGTCGAGGGTTTCTGTGTAGATCGTGACAGGTTCGATCATGGGGATGCTTTCGGCAAAATGGAGAAGCGCAAGGTCATTGGTGGGCAAGGGGGCTTGTGAGGACCAGCCCGGATGGATGGAGGTTTTCTCAACATCGATGTAATGTTGGTTGAAACCTACAGAGGACTTGCTTGGGATATCGATACGAAAACGCAGATCGATCTTGTAGTAATTTGCGATATCGATGCAGTGAGCGGCTGTTAGGGCGAGACGTGGCGCGATCAAGGTCGCTGTGCAAAAGGGAGTAAAGGTGTCCGTTGTGAGGACACCCACGGCGGGGTGGCTCAGATCTTCTTGGCCCCCGATGATGGCTTGTTGTGTGTTTTGGATGGGGTCGTAAGAACAAGCGCTTACAAACAACCATACAAAGCTCGATATGAAGACAAGGCTTCGAGACGTGCGATAGAGCCCGGAGGAACGATGAAAAGGACGCACTGATGGGGATCTTAGATTCATCAAGGTGTCTCCATTGTATCGTGCGGAAGCAAGGCAGGGTCCGTTTTAGTTGAGAGCTTTTGGGGGAGTTTGTTGGGGGAGGTGTTTGTGCAGCAAGGAGATAAGTTCTTGTGCCTTGAAGGGCTTTTCGAGAAAAGCGTTGGGCTGGCTTTGCAACTCATCTTTCCAAGTCCCGCCAAACACGCCTTCAGAGAAGCCGCTGATCAAGATGATGGGGATATCACTGCGGATCTGTCGCATTTGTTGGATGGCATCATAACCATTGCATTGGGGCATGGAAACATCAAGCAGTACAAGATCGAAGCTATTCGGGCTTTTGCGAAAGATCTCGATGGCTTCGAGACCATCGTTTGTGGAGGTGGTGCGGCAGCCTTCGTGGGCGAGGAGACGTTCTAGGAGTTTCCGAACGAGTTCTTCGTCGTCTGCGAGCAAGATGTGGCGCGACGAAAGCGACAGGACTTGAGAGGGCGGAGGTGGAGACTGCGGAACGATGGGCACGAGCACATCCGAAGGATGGATAGGCAGTCGAATAAAAAAGCGGGTGCCTTGGGGCAGAGCGTCTTGGTGGTGGATCGTTCCGTTGAGTCGATGAACAATGCCTGCAACGATGGCAAGTCCAAGGCCGCGACCTTGTTTTTTGGTCGTGAAGAAGGGTTCTAGCAGACGCTTCTTGGCTTCTGGTGGGATTCCAGAGCCATTGTCTTCGATGCAGAGTTCCCACCAACCGTGGGGAGCGGGGTAGCTTGGTGCAGGGAGGGAAGGGATGCCTACCACGCGGCTTTGGAGATGGATGGTGCCTTGGGTGTGCGCGATGGCTTCGGATGCATTTAAGACAAGGTTCATCAAGACTTGTTGAAGCTGAGAGAGATCGGCCAAGATCGCGGCGTGAGGTGCGCGAAGATTGAGGATGAGTTTTGTGCTTGAGGGGATGTTGCGTTGGAGGAACGTGCGGAGTTCTTGCACCATCTGGTCAGGGGAAAAGGACTCGATACTGAGACGTCCGTGTCCTGAGTAAGCGAGGAGCTGCCTTGCGAGTTGTCGGATCTGGTAGGACGCATCCATGATCCGCTCGAGTCCTAGAGAGACCGAGCTTTTGAGATCGACGTTTCTTTTGAGCAGAGATGCTTCTGTAAAAACGCCCACCAATAGATTGTTGATGTCGTGCGCGATCCCGCCTGCCAAAAGGCCCAGACTTTCGAGGCGTTGTGACTGATAGAGTCTTTCTTCGAGGCGTTGTTTTTCTTCGAGGGCTTGGGTGCGCTCTGTGACGTCTTGCAGAGTGCCAAACACCGCGCTGCACCGGCCATCTTGGTCAAGCTGAGCGGTTCCTTGCAACACGAGATGGATCTCTTTGTCGTTGTCGAGCCTGTGGTGTTGGTGCAACTCGAAAGGTTGGTGTTTGTCGATGCAACGTTGGAGAGCACTGTAGAAGCGTTCGCGATCTTCGGGGCTGGTACTGTCTGCGAACTCTTTGAGAGAGGGGGGGCCTTGTTCGGGGTCACGTTGCCAGATGCGGTAGGCCTCTTCAGAAAAAGAGAGTTCTTGCGAGGAGGTCTTGTACCGCCAAGTCCCAACGCGCGTGATCTTTTGTGCTGCGCGGAGTTCTTCTTCGTTGCGTAGGATTTTTTGTGCTGCGTCGCGGGCTTCAGATGCGGTGTGTAAGCGTTTTTTGAAGTCGATAAAGACCGCTAAGATCGCTTTCCAAAGTGGCGACTCTGCGAGAGTTGGGAGAGGAGGCGAGGTATGCTTGGGAAAAGCGAGGCCCGCAAAGCCAATGAGACACCCCTCTGTGGACAGGGGACAAACGACGTAATGGCCTGTATCTGTGCTGTGCCCGAAGAGTTGAGGAAAGGCTGCTTGGTCAAGAGAAGAGGTTCGCTCGAAATAGAAAGACGCGCGCTCTTTGAGTTCTTCTTGAGGGATGGAAGCATCAGGCTGGTGGGGGGCTGTGCATACAAAGTTATCGCTTTTATTGCAGGGAGTTGAGGTACACAAAAAAGCGTAGGTGCTTTCGGTTTGTTGGCATAGTATGTTCAAAAGCTCCTCTAACGTGGAGGAAGCATCTTGATGGAGTAGGTAGTTTTGCTGAAGTTCGATGATCTGTTGGAGTGTATCCAAGGGATCGCGCTGTGAAAGCTTCATGTTATAAAAAGACCGAGCGTGAGATGTAGAAAACACCCTACAAGAAGGCAGACGAAACAACCTACCATAAAAAAGACCTTATCTCCAAGAGGAAAGAGGTTTTTTTAGAAGGAGAAAGAAAGATGACGAGCAAGCAGGCACCGATCTTTACACCCTTGCAGGGGCCTGTCACCAAGGAGTTTATAGAAGAGTCCAAGCAGATGCGTTTGCATTTTTGTTGCGAAGATTGCGTGTTTTTTCAGCCCGAAAATGGCGGACGTTGTTTGTATGGATATCCGAATACCCAACATCGCCGCGCGTATTTTGAATCCCAAGAGGTCCTTGGACGAGTCTTGATTTTTTGTCGAGAGTACGAGTCTGTTTGAGTTCTTGGCGGGGGAGAGATTAGGGGGTGAAAAAGCGCGCAGAGAGAGGAAAGAGACGCATCGCAAAGACCCACCATCGATTTCGACGTCGAAGAAAAGGGGGAAGGTGGCTCGCGTCTTTTAGGAACTCTTTCAGACGCCGCAGGGCATCGTCGGACTTGGACTGGACAAGATCGACACACGCTACACGAAAGACAGGCTCTGCAAGAGAGGTGTTGGCTTGTTGTGTTTGGAGAAAACACTCACGAGCGCGTTCGAGCTCCCCTTTTTGGAGGAAAGCTTTGCCCAAAAGCAAAAAGGTCTCGCCTTGGTTGCCCTGCGGATCGAGTTGCAAAGATTGTTTGAGCAGGGGAAGCGCATCCTCTGTTCGTCGCTTTCGTACATAAAGTCGCGCAAGATCGTCCAAGAGACGGGGGTTACAGGGAGGACGTTCTTGTTGGATCTTGTAAGCTTCTTCAAGTAGCGGTAGGGCATTCGCAAAGCGTCTTTGTTTGATGTACAAGCTCGCAAGTTGATAACGTGCTGAAGCATCAATCGGGTTCGAAAGCTCGGTCCTTCGGGCGATCACGAAGCGTCTTGTGGATTGAAACTGTGTGAAACGCACAGCGAGAAAAGGCAGCCCAAAAACGGCCACCAGCACCCAAAACCAAAGCATCTCGTACAGAAAGGCTTCAAGCCCCATCTTACTCTCCTTGTTCTTCAGCAGGGCGGACAATCGAGAGAACGTAGCGATCCAGTTGGAGGAGTCTCTTGGCAACGCGTTGGATATCTTCGCGTGTGACGCTGCGGATCTTCTCGGGATAATGGTCGTGATGGTCGAAGCCCAAGCCATATAACTCGTTGAGTGCGAAGTTGTTGGCTTGGCTACCATTTTTCTGTAGCGAGATGGCGTGGGCCCCTGCAAGGTGTCGTTTGGTTCGGTCGAACTCCTCGATGGATACGGGCTCATCACAGATGAGTTGTAGTTCCCTGAGGATACCTTCGCGCGCTTGTTCAAGTTTGTTGGGGCTGGTTCCAATGTACACCGCGAAGTATCCGGGCTCTACAAGTTCTGCGGAGAACGAGGACACAGAGTACGCCAACGAAAGTTTATCGCGAAGTTCGAGGAAGAGGCGTCCGCCTTGTCCTGCAAGGATCGAGTTCATCACGTCGATGGCGTAGCGGTCGGGATCGAACATCGTGACCCCCATGAAACCAAGCACCAAGTGCGCTTGCATCCGCTCTTTGTGTTCTTCCACATGGACGATCTCTGTGGGACCTTCTTCTGTGGGGAGTTGGGGTTGGACGAACTCTCCGTCTTCCAATCCAACGAGGCGTTGTTCCAACATCGCGAGTGTTTCTTCGGGATCGATATCACCCACCACGGAAAGCACGAGGTTGCGAGGTGTACGAAGGCGCTCGTAATAAGCCGCGATCTGGTCGCGTTGGATTGCGGCGACGCTTTCCAAAGTCCCCATCGTTGGGAGGCGATAGGGGTGCGTCTTGTAGAGTGTACGGTGGAATTGTTGGAAGGCTTTGTAAGCGAGTTGATCTTCCGAAGAGCGGATATCTTCGAGGGTCAGGCGGCGCTCGCGTTCCACTTCGTCAGCAGGGAAGATCGGATCAAGCAAACAGTCCATAAACAACTCAAGACCGCGATCAAAGTTTTTGCGAAGGAATGTCCCACGCAAACCAATGGAGTTGCGCCCTGAGAATCCACCAATGGAACCTGCCATCGCATCCGTGATCTCGGCGAGTTCTTCGGCATCCACGCTATTTGTACCTTTGGTCAAAAGGCGGGCTGTAAGCTGTGTGATACCGTTGTTTTGTTCTTCTTCAAAGCGTAGTCCGCCAAGCATCGCCGCGCGCAAAGAAACCAAAGGAGCGTGGTGATTGGCTTTGAGGATCACGCGCACGCCGTTGGAAAGGGTGTGCAGTGTAGCTTGGTTTGCTTTGGTGGTGGTCTTGGGCTTGTATTTTTGGGTGTTTTCGTCGAAAAGTTGTTGGATGTCTTCGGCCCCGATCTTGGGGACTTCTTCGTCTTTGGGGATCATCACAACAAGCGTGGCTTTGTGGGGTTGCAGGTATCGTTGGGCCGCGGCTTGGATATCTTTGGGTTGGACACGGGCGATCCCGCGGTAAAACTCTTCTTCAAAAGCTAGATCCCCTGCAAGAAGCTGGTAGAACCCGAGGGTTCGAGCGACCCCTTGTACTGTCTCTCTTTGATAGATCGCGCTGCTTTCTACGACAGTTCGGGCTTTTTCAACTTCTGCTTGGGTGGGCGGCGCTTGTTGCAGGCGAACGATCTGTTCGATGATCGCGTCGAGTGCTTCGCGTTCTTTGCCTGGAGAGAGTGAGGCTCCTGACAAGAAAAGTCCCGCATCTTTGGGGCTGTACGCATAAGCCCATGTTCCATTGACGAGCTGTTGTTTGCGCAACAGTTCGCGGTCCAAGCGGCTGCTTTCGCCTTGGCCAAGGATCACGGCCAACATCTCGATGGCGTAGAGATCTTGGTCTTTCAAGGAAGGTCCATGGAACCCGAGCTGAAGATAGCTTTCTTGGGTATCCTCTTGCATCAACGCAAAGCGTGTGGAGGTTTGTGCGGGTTCGGTGGGGCGGGGCTTGGAGGTTGCGTTTCCTTGCATCTCACCAAACATCGAATGCACGAGGCTTTTGGCTTCTTCTAGCTCAAAGTCTCCTGCAAGCACCAAGACGATGTTGTTGGGGACATACCACTTGCGGTAGAAACGCAGCATGTCTTCGCGGCCAAAGCCTTTGACATTCTCTTCGTAGCCGATAATCGGGCGTTTGTAGGTATGCTCAGAGAAAGTCAGCGCAAAGACTTTTTGGCTGAGTTGTTGGGTGGGCATGTCTTGGCTGCGCTTGATCTCTTCGAGGATGACTTCTGACTCTTTTTTCATCTCGTCAGCGTCAAAGGAAGAGTGTTGTAAGACATCGGCCAAGATGTCCAAACCTTCTTTGTAATAGTCGGAAGGAACGGTGAGATGGTACACCGTCTCATCAAAGGATGTCCAAGCGTTGATATAACCGCCCGCTCCTTCGACATCTTGTGCGATCTGTCCCACTTGTCGTCGTGCGGTGCCCTTGAACAACATGTGTTCATGAAAGTGGGCGAGTCCTGCTTCTTCTTCGGATTCGTCTGCGCTTCCAACGCCTACCCATGCTTGGATGGCGACCACAGGGGCGGCTTGGGTGGGCGCCAAGATGACACGCAATCCATTATCGAGTGTGTAGTTCAATCGTCCGCTCCTTTGTTTTTCAACTCGACGGCATCTTCTGTGTGTCGGGTTACGTTGTGTGAGGTCTGAAGGTTTTGCAAAAGTTGCTGAACTTGTGTTTCCAACGCCTCAAACGTCATGGGCGTGAGAAAAGACGCTTCTTGGTGCGTAGAAGTCGCTTCCTCTAGAGGTCGTTGGAGTTGTTCTTCTAGTTCGCGGAGGGCTGTGGTTTCTTGGCGAGCCACTGAAACATTTTGAATGCCCTCAAGACTTTGTTGAAAAAGGCGATGCATCCGCTCTTTTCGCTCAGGGGGAAGTTCATCAATCACAGGCAACAAGCGTTCTTGACCTTGTTGGAGCAGCTGTTTTTTCTGTTCCATCAACTGTTGGTAAAGCGCGCGCAGTGTGTAGGTATGCAGATGTTGGCGGTGTCTGGCTTGTTCTGTCAACAGCAAGCCCAGTGAAAGATGCGTATCATCGGGGGCTTGTGGTGCTTGGAGTTGGGTGCGTTGCTGTTGAAGCGCTTGTTCTTGTTGCTGAGCGATTTGCAGTGCGGCGCGCAAAAGCCCGATGGCTGCGTTGAGAGAGAAGGCACGTTGTTCCCATGACTCCATCTCTTCGCGAAGATGGCGCTCCCGCTCGATGGGGGAGCTGCGGCGGGGGTTGAGGAGCTGGAAAAGATCGTCAAGGTTCACCAAAAGCCTCCCTTGGGCAAGTGAAACAGGGGTCGAGTGGTGGTCACCACAATGTCGTGAGCCCCCCAATTTAACCTCCTTGTTTGGGATTGTGAAGGGTGTGCTTTGCGGTGGGTGGTTCTCTTGACGCTGGTGGGGGGATGCTTAAGATGCCGCATAGAGATCCACATCTTTTTCGCACGACATTTCTCTTTTCATGCTTCCATCCATCAAGGAAGAGATCATGCCAAAAGCTTTAGATACGACGGATTCAACAAAAGGCGCTGTGCAAGTACGTGCCTTCCGTCCCAAAAAAGATAGCAAGGCGATGTACGCCATCGCTGAGAAATTGCCTGAGTGGTTTGACGAAGACGCACTCGAAGTCATCGAAGAAGATCTCGATGAATGCCCTGGATTCGTCGCAGAGATCGATGGTGTTGGTGCTGGGTTTATCTTGTACTACTCGCCCGCTTCGATCCCCGCACCAAGCCGCTATGAACTGATCTGGTTGGCGGTTTCCCCCAAACATCACGGAAAAGGGATCGGGACTGCTCTTTTGGAGCGCTTGGAAAAAGAATTGATATCCCTCGACCCTGCGGCCGAATTGATCGTTTGGACTGAAGCCGAAAGCTCCAGAAGCAAGCACTACGCGATGACACGGAAGTTTTATCACAAACATCACTTTGAAGACTGGTTTATCGATGCGAGTGATATGGAGTATTGGGAAGTTGAGCGCTTGTACCTGCGCAAGCGTCTTGGCGCAGAAAAACCCAAAAAGACCCACGTCTCGCGCAGAGAACGAAGACGCATCCACCATCAAAGCAAAAAAGATGGGACGGATGGGGCGGAAAATTAGCCAACGCGTCCCGATATATCGAGGATATCAGGGATGATGGCTTTGTCGTGAGGTCTGAAGAGAGGTCGAGATATCCGTGGTTTTGGTTGGGAAGGTACGTGCAAAACCAAGGGAGTTGTTGTTGGGGGTGGGGATGCTCCAACGGCGGGGGGTGGTTTGTTGTCCGTCCCAAGGGGGTCGTTGGAGGGACCAGCGCAAACAGATCTGAAGGTCATCGAGGTGCAGGAAGAGCGAGGCGCCAAGAGGGAGTTGTAAGCGATAACCTTGTGGGGTGGGGTGGATCTTGTGTGTATGTTTTAGATCTTCAAGGCACTGCCAAGACTTGCCACGTTGGAGAGAGCCGCGCATGGTGGAAGTGAACTGAATCAAAGCTCCTTTGGCATGGAACTGGACGAGCGTGAATTGTTCCATGGGGAGGAGCGGTGTTTCGAGGGCAAAGTCATTTTGCGCGGAGCGTCCGATGGAAAAGGACTGACCGTGTGCGAGAGAAGTTTGGTAGAGGATCGTATCGCGCAGACGAAACTGAAGCTCCAGAAAGGGGCCTTCTTCGAATGGGATACCAAAGAATTGGTGTAGCCATGTGTTCATCGAAAAAGTCTCCATAGGATCTCTCTGGGTCGTCGTGATAGGTTGTAATGGATGTTTGTTTGGGCCGTTATTTTGTTGGTTGTGCTTTGTCTTGAAAGAGTTGTTTCTCTTGTCCAAAAGCCCCCTATTTCTACAGCAGTAAGGGAGGTCTTGTCAAGCTCGTATGATGGCGGATAACCTTGTGGGGGTTGGCGATTTCGTTTCCCCACGTTACAACCAAACAGTCTGTTTGTTGAGAGACGAGGGACACACTCAAAAGTGCGGAGAGAAGCATCTTTGGAGGCATGGAAAGAAGTTTTTTTGGGGAAAAGGGCATGACAGGCATAAGAAGCTTATCGAGCTTGCGGATCTTGTGGGCCTTGGTTTTTTGGTGGGGCTGGGGTGGTGTTGCGCACGCGCAACTGCTGAGTTTTCAGGATTTTATTTTGGGCCAGCGAGCCTTGGGGATGGGCGGTGCTTTTACGGCGGTTGCAGATGATCCCACAGCGAGCTTTTACAATCCTGCGGGTCTCTCGCAGCTCAAGCGCCTTCAGTTGGAAGTCAGCCTTCCAGTGTACGGCTTAGAGTATCGGGTGCGTCACAAAGGTCTCAAGTTGTTCAACAGTGATGCTTCGACAGATATCCGACATCTGACGCTGACAAGTATCCCTGCATCGATCGGCATCGCGACATTGTTTGGTCCCAAAGATAAGTCAGGGCGGCCTGTTTGGGGGGCAGGGTTATCGATCTTGGTGCCTTGGCAAAGCAAAGAACACTTCGAGGAAGGTTTGGATGCGGGTACAGCGGGACAAGTGATGTACTTGTTGCAAAGGGAGCAACAGGTCTTGTTGATCGGCCCGAGTATATCGAGGCGTTTTGGGACTTTGTCGTTGGGCGTGTCCCTTTATTATGCACATCAATTGTTCAATTGGACGCTTTCGCAGGGCGGGACAGAGGGGAGTTGCAAACAGAATGTCTGTCAAAGCAACGAAGCGTACAGCTTAATTAGCACGCTGAATGCGGTCTCGGGGAGCCTGCAAGTGCGTTTGGGGCTTTTGTGGGAGATCAATCCTGCGTGGCGTGTGGGTTTGATGGCGAGTCTATCGTCTTTTCGTTTGTTTGGTCTGGGGACTTTTCGACTACAACGCCATCGTTTTGTGGTGGCGCAAAACTCGACAGAAAGCCAGCTTGTCGAAAAAGAGAATATCGGGGCTTTTCCGCCTTTGCCATGGGAGATTCGGATCGGGACAGCGTTTCGACCCAATGCAAAGATGCTCTTTGGGCTCGATGTTTCGATGTATTTGCCCCAAGAGTTCGACATCTTGGACCCCACCCAGATGAATGCACAAGACGTTGAATTGTTTGCGTATCCCAACCGTATTCGTCGAAACTTTATTGTGAATGTCAACGTTGGTGCGGAGTTCAAGGTGACGCCCACGATACCTTTGCGTTTTGGTTTCTACACCAACCTGACGTCGGCAGGGCGGGTTCAAGCTGGGCTGGTGGACCCGACGATCTCGATTGATCCTGCGACGCAAGGATGCAATGCCAAGGCGTGTGTGCCCTATATCAACACGTTGGGCTTTACCACGAGCGTTGGGCTAAAAGTGGGGCGAGGGGCCGTTAACTTGGGTCTGAACGTCGCCTACGGCTTTGGTTATGTGCAGCGCAGTCGCGTTTCAAGCTCGCAGCCTTACGATTGGATTCCAACAGATCAGGTGTCTGTGTATTTGTATGTTTCGGGTGCTGTACAGGCCCTTGGATTCAGCTTTTTGGAGCTTTTCAAGGCGATGCAAAAAGATCCTGTGTTGAAGCGTTTGTTTGAGGGGGACAAAAGCAGCACAAGTTTGCCTGCTTCGCGCAAAAAGAAAGGAAAGCGCACCAAGTCGAAGTCATCCCAACCAAAGCCTCGGAAAGAGTAGGATGCTCGTCTTTGGGGGGTTAGGCTTTGAGGCGGAGTTTTTGTAGGAAGGTGTGTAGGATCTGGCGAAGGTTTTCGTATTGGTCGGGCTGATCGGCTTGATGAGTGATCCGCAGGCTGAAAAGGTAGCGTGTAAGGGGGCGTTGGGCGAGGATTAGGACTTCTTCTCGTGCAAAGCGTTGATCAGCAATGGGAAAAGATAACCAAACCGCCGCGTCCGCATGAAAGAAAGCGAGCCGTTTGGGGTGGAGGGTACGGCTGCGGATCTGGCTGGCCTTGGCACCGCGTCTTTTGGCATAAGATATCCCATAACGCAGAAGCCAAGCGGATTGCAAAGCGCCTTCGGGGGTACTTTCTGCAAGCAGAGGATCTTTGCGCAAGCGTAACTCTACGAGATCAGGATCACTTTGCAAGATCGCTTCGAAGCGCGTGGTGAAAGGATTGGGGGAGAGACCAACGAGGCGCATCTTGGTTTGTTTGGGCATACAAAAACTGAGGGCAGTGCGTTGATCTTGAAAGCGCGCGCAGGTGTCTTCTTCTTGCAGAAGGAAGGGAACGCTGGGTTTGGCTTGTCGCGTTTGTGTACTGGCACATGCAAAAAGAAAGAAAAGTATGTAATAGAGTGCGCATAGCGAGAGTAGAGGAGTTAACAGATTTCCAGAATGAGTTCGTGAGGGTAGCATTGACAGGTTCCTTGTATCTCGACTACTGTGAGAGACTGTAAAGAAGTGTGTTAGGTCTACTCTCTAGAACTGTATTCCGTCTAGGGGTTTTTCTCTGCTCTAATTTGAAGAATGACATTGTTATGGCAAGGAGGTCGGCAGGATGAAGCGCATGGATTTTCGAGTGGCCTTTTTCGGGCTCGCCATGTTTCTCGCAAGCTGCTCAGGTAGCGGTTTGGGATGTGGCGGGTGTGCAACAACGTGTGGTGGTGATCCCAACTATCAATTCCAGGGAACGCCCCTAGCGAACGGCATCCGAACTCGGATTACTCAACAAGGGTTCGACTTTATTGCACAAAACCTCAAGCCGATCCTTGAGAGTGTCCTAGCAAAAACGGGCCAACAGCTCGATTGTGGCGGCACTGGGATCGTGATCCCCGACCAAGCACTTGGAAATTCTCCCCAAGGTGGCGGGACCAAGCCCAACGGTAACAACTGTACAACCACTGTAAAAGGTCTTAGCGCCGGTTGTACGGGGCCTTTGCCTTCCTCTGGTAGCTTCTGGTACTATGCGGCCCTCAAAGGTAACAACTTCTGCGGTCGCCTCGAAACCAACTCACTCAAGATCACGTTGGATGAGACAGACAACAGCGTCACGATCTCTTTCTCGATTCCTGAGATTCAAGTCCGCAGCCAAACCCCTGAATTGGGCGTTTGTGGCATTTATCGCGGCGTACCTGTTGTTGGTGGAGACGCTTGTGGTTACGTCAATACCACGCTCA
This sequence comes from Myxococcales bacterium, assembly GCA_020632975.1. GTDB lineage: Bacteria > Myxococcota_C > UBA6777 > UBA6777 > UBA6777 > JAKLKB01. The sequence goes on along the minus strand of JACKEL010000008.1, from coordinate 231,577 downwards.
CCAACTTGCAATTGAAACTCTCCAACCTTTCTGGAAGCATCAAGTTCCAGTTCGTCTCGGACCCCGCAACAGGCAAAGTCGGGATGAAGGTTGCACCCAATGGTATCAATATAGGCGGAAGTACCCGCTTTACGATGCAAGCAGGTTGCCAAAACTTGACCATCGGTTTGATCAAGATCCTCGGTCAAGAAGTCAAAATCAACCTTGGTTCGGGCTTCTGTAACACCATCGTGAATGTCCTCGTTGGTGCGATCAACGGAACACAGTTCCTCCAACCCTTGATCTTCCGCGCTCTTAACGGTGTCATCGAAAACCAAGTCAAGCAGTTTGACCTGTTGGCAGATGCTCGCGTCGAGATGCAAGTTCCCCTTGGTCCCGTCGTTGGCGGTTTCGGTATCCCTGGTTTGGATCGCGCAACGCCTCTTGGTTTGTTGATGCGTCCTGGAACCCAACTTGGTGTCGTGAGTGGCGGTCTCAACTTGGGTATGGACACTGGCTTCGAAGCTAGCCCCCAAAACAAATGCGTTCCTTTGAGTCCTGAGCCCCAAGACAAACCTTCTGCTGCTCCCGCACTCAACGGTCAATATCACCTTGCAGCTTCGCTTTCCAAAGCTGCAACCAACCGTATGATGTGGGCGATCTACCACACTGGTTTGCTCTGCTTGCGCATCAGTTCTTCTGACGTGTACAAGTTGAGCGGTGGTTCTTTCCCCTTGAACGCAGGGATCTTCTCTCTCCTCGCACCCAACTTGACCAAGCTCGTTCCCCAAGACGCGCCCGTCATGATCGAGCTTCAACCTACCAAAGCACCTCGTGCACAATTCGGTACGGGTCAACAAGTCAATGGAAAAACCGACTCGACGCTTCAACTCTATGTCCAAGACATGGGGATCTCGTTGTCTGTGCTCTTGCACGATCGTTTTGTCCGCTTGTTCCGCCTTGTTGTGGATATGAACCTCGGACTTTCGATTATGACCACACCCAACAACTCACTTGAAGCAACCTTCGATACGGATAACCTCAGTTTGACCAACGCTCGCGTTGAGCAAGCCAACCTCGTGGACGCAAGCGACATCAACAGCCTCTTGCCCACCTTGTTGACCTTGATTACGCAAGTCCTTGGTACCAACAAGATCAGCTTCCCCATCGATATCTCGGATAGCATCTCCAAAGCTTTGGGTGTGCCCATCACGATCAATATCGATAGCATCCAACGTGATGGCGTTGGTAAAGACTGGTTGACCCTCGCGTTGACCATGAAGTCGACCAGCTCGATCCCCTTGTTGCCGCGTCCCATGACCACTGCGCAACTTGACCAACAAAACCCCGGTTGGACCAAGACTGTGAAAGGTAAACTCACCCCCACAGGTGAAGTTCGTATCCTTGTTCCTCAGTTCCTTGGACCCCACGAGCTTGAGTACCAACACTATGTTGATTACGGTGCTTGGTCGAGCTTCCAGACCGCTCCTGACGGTGTTTTGCGCGTTCGCAACCGTTTCTTGGCCCTCCTTGGTAAACACCAAGTTTATCTCCGCGCTCGTATCAAAGGCGATTACCGCTCGCTCGAAGAAGAGCCTGTGAAAGTGGAGTTCACCTTCGACCCTGTGGCACCACAGTTGAAGTTGACCCAAAAAGATGGCGTGATTCGCGTTGTGGGTAATGACGCTGTTTCTTCCCGCGATGAACTCCGCTATGAGGCGAAGATCAACGGACAGTGGCAAGAGATCTCTGGCACCATCAATGTGAAAGAGTTGCAAGATCCCCAAGTCCAAGTCCGCGTGACCGATACACAAGGCAACACCCGCCAAGTGAAGTGGTCCACCATCCAGCAAAACATGACCGAAGAGAAGACCACCAGCACGCCCAACCAAGGCCCCTCACAGCCCCCAGCCTTCGGTTGTAACGTCGCGCAAAACAACTCTTCCAACCTTCCTTTCTGGATGTTGTTGCTCTTCTTCCTCCCCTTGATGCGTCGCCGTCGTCGCTAATCTCCTCTACTTCCTCGCTTCTTTCTTCTTCTTTTCCCCATCCCATCGATATCTTTTCATCCTTCCCTACAAGGGAGCGATCTATCTATGGGCTTTTTGGAGGTCATTTTTCGTGACGCGACAAGTTATCCTTGCCTCGACATCTTCTTATCGCCGCGCGCTTTTGAAACAGATCGGCTTGCCCCATGAGGCCTGTGCTCCTGGTCTTGATGAAGCACCTTTTCATGCGCGTGTGTCTTCTCCAAAGCCACTCGCAGAAGAACTTGCAGAGGCCAAAGCACGGGCGTTGTGTGAGCGATACCCTCAAGCCTTGATCTTGGGAAGCGACCAAGTGGCCGAACTTGACGGAGAGATCCTACATAAACCTGGCACGGTTGAACGGGCTTGTGCGCAGTTACAAGCGACCGCTGGACGCGCTTTGCGTTTGTGGACGTCTGTGGCTTTGGTCGATGCTGTAACTTCGGAAGCATGGGTTCATACGTCGTTGCATACGCTGAAGATGCGACCATTGCGAGAGGAACAGATCAAATGCTATGTCCAGCGCGATCAACCTCTCGATTGTGCGGGGTCTTTCAAGATCGAGTCTGAAGGGATCGCTCTTTTTGAATCGATCGACGGGGAAGATTACACAGCGATTATCGGGCTTCCTTTGATGGGCGTGGTGTCGCTCTTGGAAGCCGCGGGGATGTCCTATCCTTGGGAGGATACGGAAGAAGTCTCACAAGATTAGTTGAGTTTGCTCGAAAATCCCGCCACCAACAAACACAGCCAACCGCAGATCAAAAGCAGCCCACCGATCGGTGTGATCACGCCCACCCGAAGTTTGACCAACGTCAGCAAATAGATCGAGCCTGAAAACAAAAGGACGCCTCCAAGAAGGAGTCCAGCGCTGGCTTTGAGCCAAGTCGAAGGCAAACGCGTCAACAAGAGCGCGATCACCAAAAGCACCACCGCATGGGTGAGTTGGTAACGTGTTGCTGTGACAAAAGCATCCATGCTGCGTTCTGCAAGTTTGCCTCGTAGAGCGTGCGCGCCAAAAGCACCCAGGATCACGCCCGTCATCCCGTAAAATGCGCCGCCAATCCAAGCCCATTGTGTCCAATTCATCGAAAAACCTCCCGCTCAAACGTCTGTTTGGCTTCTTATGCTTCTTTTTGAGGCTTCGGCCAACGTGTGACCTTCCTCTGAATATGCGCTGCTGTGGGCCTTTTGGAGATCTGTTGCTTTCTCTTGGTGCACAGAACCCACATATACAGCTTCTTTTCCAACGCTCGATATACAGGCACCGAACGCACAACACAATGTCCCCGCATCAAGATGCAAGGGATCTTTGGGTAGTGATCTTTGAGCGTGATCTTTGGATCAGATCGCTATGCGACGATCGGCTGTTCTTTTTTTTTCGCTTGCGACGTTTTTGCGACGATCGCTTGTTACACCCAGACTCAGAAACAAACGAGGCCTCAAGTGACCGAGGCCACGAAGCAAAACACAAGGGAGTTCTTGTTGGAGAGGCAAGAGGTCTGTCCAAACTCCCTAAAACAAGGAGTTCTAAGCCATGAAATCATTGAAAATCGTTCTTTCTTCTGTAGCACTCGCAAGCATCGTATTGATGAGCCCCGCTGCAAAAGCGGATAGCTGTCAGTCGCAGCTTCAACAAGACGCAAAGTCTGCTGCAAAAGACAAAGAGTGTCGCAAGGATGCGACCAACCTCTTCCGCGCCTTAGGCAAACAGATCAAGACCTGTAAAGCCCATCGCAAGGCGCTCAAAGCTTGTCGTAAAGCCAAGCGCTCCGCGGTGAAAGACTGCCGCAAGCTCAAAGGCGCGGCAGAGCGTAAGTGTAAAAAGCAAGCCCGTGCAGTAAAACGCGCTTGCAAAGACGAAGCCCGTCAACAATCTGCTTTCGCAGTGTGCAAAAGCGCTCGCTTGTTGACTGCTCGTTCCGCTGGTACTGCCCTGAAGTGTGCCGCAAAACACTTCAAAAAGTCCGCACAAACTTGCGCATCGCAACTCGCCAACTAATCAAGCGAGAACTCGCAGGTCCCCAACCCTATCCCTCAACCCTTCGGGGTTGCCTTCTTTTTCGTTCGTGAATGATGTTTTCTCTGAGAGATGAAAGCTTCGAGACATCGGTAGCTTTGGAAATGTCTCTCCATCAAGATGAAAAAAGAAAGAGGGAAAGGGTTTTTGGTTTCTTTCAAATAGATAGCTTTCCATCCAAAAGGGTGTTGTCTCCCCCGCATGATGCGGGCCTAAAGACAACGCCCTTTTTTTATTTCAACAACACCCTCCCACCTTGCACTCCCCCACATCCCTTCGTGTTTTACCACGTCCCTTTCGAACGAACTCTCCTCTGGGGTGGCTTGCTTCTCTTCTGAGATGGCTTGCTTCTCTTCTGAGATGGCTTAGTTCTCTTCTTCTGGGTAACTTAGTTCTCTTCCAAGGTCATCGCGATCAGCTGACCCAGCGATGTGTCCGTCAAGACCGCATCGAACTCTTCGATACGATCCACGGGCATCGAAAAGGTCAGCGAGATGTCTCCCCCAAAGTCTTCTTCTGTGATCTCTGCTTCGTACTCTGCTAGCAACTCTTTGATTCCTGCGTATCGACCGTAGTCAACAGACATCAAACGCGTCACGCACTCCACTTGCATCTTGACGGGTAACTCATCCAACCAAGCTTTGACTGCACCACTGTAAGCGCGGACAAGCCCGCCTGTTCCAAGCTTTGTGCCCCCAAAGTAGCGCGTTACCACGACCACCACATCACCTAAATCTTGCCCTTGCAACACGCTTAACATCGGGCGTCCCGCAGTTCCCGAAGGTTCTCCATCGTCGCTGGCCCACTCGGTGATCGTGTTTCCATAACCTACACGAAAAGCTGGGCAGTTGTGCGTTGCGTCAGGAAACTCCGAACGAATCGAAGCAACAAAGGCTTCTGCATCTTTGACCGTGGAGGCACATTGACCCGTCGCAATAAAACGAGAACCTTTTTCCATGGTCTCTACCCGCGTCCATTCCGCGGGGATCGGATAGCGCGGCTTTCCCATCGTTGCTCCTCTCCCAAGGTGCTCAAGCACCTCTTTCTCTTAAACCTCGGCGAACATCGGTTGAATCTCCCGATGTTCGAGGTCTTTGTACCTCAAACTATACCAAAGAAGAAAGCCCCCAAGCATACTTGGGGGCTTTCTTCTTCAATCTGAGATGTGTTGTGCCAAAGAAAAGTGTTGTGGGTATTTTCAGGAGGGTACAGAGGGAAGACGATGGAGGGATGATGACAGAGCGGGGAATGATGGACGATCGACAGGCGGATGACAGGCGGATGATGGGCGGATGATGGGCGGATGATGTGGGGAAATGATGGGGGAAAATGATGGGGGGAAATGATGGGGGAAATGATGGGGGAAATGATGGGGAAATGATGGAAATGATGGGGGGCGGGCACAGAGGCCATCTGTACCAACTAATTATCAACTATATGAAAAAGATAGGTTATTTTCGAACGTAAAACTTCGTCACATCAGACGATTTTTTCGCAAACTCCCTTGGTTCGGGAAGTCACTTTACAAACTCTCGTGATTTTCCAAAGAAATCTATTTGATTTTCTCTTTTATTATCAATGAGGTAGGAATTAGTTGGTACAGGTGGCACAGAGGCCCGCCCCTATAATAATTGGATATCGGTATATCTGGGGCGACCCTCCGTGGTCGCCCGAATCCATCATGGATATCGGTATATGGGGGGCGACCCTCCGTGGTCGCCCGAAACCTATCCTAGATCCCGATATATTAGGGGGCGACTACAGAAGCAGCGAAAGCATCTTTGAGGCGAGCAGCGATGGTCGAAGATTCCATGCCGCCAGAGTTGATGATACCGACTGCGTGGTATCCCATGGGGAGTCGAAGGATGGCGGAGCGACCGAGGACAGTGCGACCATCGACGGTCACGGGTTGGCTTCCGTTGTGAAAGGGCACGTAATTCCAAGCGAAGTAGGTTTTCAGAACGCTACCTGAGAGGTTGAGGGCGCTGGACCAAGCCATGCGTTGTTCGATTTGCTCGTAGGTACCTTTGGGTTCAGCCAACTGACGGTAGATATCACGAGGGATGATCTTGTCCGTGGTTTCGAGGGTTCCGAGCAAGTAGGCCAGTGCTTTTGAGCTATAGTACCAACCACCTTGTGCACGACAGTGACGAGAGCCGAGCATATCTTCGAGTGCATCTTTGGTGGAGTAGATGTAACCGGGTGCAAAGTCTGTCGCAGATGCATACATCAAAGCGATAGGCACTTGTTTGCTGGTCAGTTCGTTGGTTGCGTCGCAAGAGGGTGTAATCCCTTGGCTGACTTTGCTAAAGACGCGGTCGTTCATGACCTTCTCAAAGTGTTTACCGAGCACATCATCGATTTGAGCGTCTTCAGGGTCAAGGTTGTCCACGGTAGCGCGCAAGGTGGGGCTATCTAGAGCAGCGACGAGGTAACCCAAAAGTTTGAAGTTCAAGTTGCTGTATCGACGGACACCACGGCAGTAACCTGCGTGTGTTGGAACGTTTGTGTTGCCATCGAAGGGACAGCTCCATGTTTGCGTGTTCACGTCAAATTTGAGTTCTTGGACGCCACCTTTGAGGATGTCGCTGATACGATTGACGTTTTGGGTGGGAAGTCCTGAACGGTGCGTGATCAAGTCGCGGAACGTAAGCCAGTAGATGCTGCTATGTGAGACATCGCGCCAAGCCTTGGGCAGGTAGTACCAGATTTGACGATCCAAGTAGAAGGGGATGCCGCCGGGTTTGCTTGCCATGGTTGCGAGCAGACCAATTGCGGAGGGGAACTTTGCCGAACTACCGACATTTGCGTAGTGCGAAGTGGTCATGGCATCGAGCTTGACGCTTCGGTTATCACTGTTTTCTAGTGTCGCGTAACCGCCCGCAACTTCGGCCCTTATGGACTGGCCTTGGATCAGCGTGACTTGGTAACCTTTTACTTTGTTGTCGGTGGCAAAATATTGATTGATCCTGTTTCGAAACACCGTGGTATTTACGGTGTATTGGGGCGTTGGCTCGAAACCTAAAGAGGGGGAGGGCAAACCCGTTGTTGTGGTTTGCACAGTTAAGGGATTTGTTTTTTGTTCTACGGAAGGTCCTTCTACACCGCAGGCTGTAAGGGCTGCGCTCAGTGCCAAGCTACAGAAAAATGCTTTGATCTTCATTGGATCGCTCCTTTGGGGGGTGATGACGAGGGCCTTACGTTGGCGCCGCGTCTTGCTTGTTTTCAGGAGTAGAAAACGAACGTCGCAAGATCGTCGCATGAGGGCGGATGATGTTTTTTTTTCGTCGCAGAAGGATGTGTTTGGGAGAGGAAGTCTTTGGAAGTTCGTGGTTTATGATTTTTGTGTGGACGGTGTTTTTGTGCGTGGGTGGTTTTTCCTGAACATGCACACTCGACTTGCAAATGTTTTGGTGTTGCCTAAACGTCATGAGGTGGTGCAATTGAACAACCACAGGATCGTTTTCGTCCATGTGTCGCCTTGTGGGAGACGGATTCGCAAGACAAGGAGAGGAGCACCCAAAGATGGAGCCAAAACAAATCGCCACGCGTCCGCGTTTGGCGTTGTTGGTGGGGAACAGTCGTTTTCGTGAAGGGTTTGCCCCTTTGCCGGGCGTGATCCGCGATGTGAGTGCGCTGCATTTGCTGCTTTCAGAAGGTCATGCAGGTTATCGCAACGAGCATATCCATCTTTTGATTGAGCCTGATCTTGCGGCTTTACAAGCGGGTTTACAGACCCTTTGCGAAGAAGCTGAACGTCTCGATGCTGCGGGCATTTTGCTTTATTTTTCGACGCATGGTTTTTACCAAGGTGGGAGCTACCATCTTTGCGTCAGTGATACGCACCTTGAGGATGGAGATGCCCAACAAACCTTGACGCTTGCGCAACTGCGGGGTTGGCTTGCACCTTTGGCCCAACGCGAACAAGTGTTGTTGTTGGATGCGTGTCGTAGTCGCGATGACGACGGTGGTTTTGCGCAAGACGTCGTTGCAAAAGATGGGTTGGCGGTTCTCAAGTTACCGACTTCTTGGCGTGATGTCTTCCAACGTGACCGAAGCAACGCGACTTTGGGGCGTCCTGTTGTGCGTCTTCCTGAGGCTAGCGTCGCAAGAAAAGAAGATCTCTATCTACAAGGAGAAAACTGGGCGATCTTAACCTCTGCCTCTGCGGGGGAACAAGCGTGGTTGGAACGCGAAGGGGCCGATCCGTTTGTGGGTGGTCCGCACAGCGTGTTTGCACGAGCCTTGCTTGAAGAGTTGCGGATACCAGGCGAGGATGCGATTGATGTTGTTTCATTGCACGAGACTTTGCAGAAACGCATCGCACAGAGGCTCCTGCATCTTCGGCAACATGCGCGTCAAACGCCCGTCTTGGTGGCACAGTACCAAAAGCGCCCTTATGTAGCAGAACGCCCGCCGCTGGCGGTTGTCGAAGGCGATCCTTTTCGTCAGCTTTCTGCCTTCACTGCTTCAGAACGCGGTAGCTTTTTTGGGCGAGCCCAAGAACTCGCTCAAGCGATTGGAGGGGACGGACATGCGGGAAAAGGCTGGTTGTTGGGCCGTTCTCGCCATCATATCTTGTCCGCGGCTTCGGGGGCTGGGAAGACTTCTTTTTTGCAGGCGGGTTTACAGGCGGAACTCGAATCGCGCGGACACTTGGTCTTTTACGTCGATCTGCGCACGCCTCATGCTCTTTTTGTTCAGCTTTTTTCTTACCTTGGTATCGAGAGCGCACAAGACCTTCCGCAGCTTCTCGAACGCTGTCTTGACGGTCGTTCGGGCGAAGTCATCCTTTTGTTGGATCAGTTTGAGAGTCTTTTTTGGGACCCTCAACTCGATCATTCATGGAAGTTGTTGTTTCAACAGCTTCAAGTCCTCGCACAGTCCAATTCCTCGCGTTATCGTCTTGTGGTGGCTTTGCGTGAAGACTTCGTGGGTCGTTTGCTAGAGCCTCCGCACTTTGCAAAAGATACCTTGCTCGACTTGTCAGATTCGATGCTTGCAGTGCAAACGCAAGGCGCGAGCTTGGATCTTTCAGATTCGATGCTTGCCGTCGATGTAAAAGAAGCAACCACCGATCTTTCAGATTCGATGCTCGCGGCTGACGTAAAAGAAGTAACCACCGACCTTTCAGATTCGATGCTTGCCGTCGATGTAAAGGACGCAACGACCGACCTTTCGGATTCGATGCTTGCCGTCGATGTAAAGGAAGCAACGACCGACCTTTCGGACTCAATGCTTGCGGTCGAGACCACACAGACCACAGCGGATCTTTCAGATTCGATGTTGGCGGCTGATATCAGCGAGCCTATCTCGGATCTTTCGGATTCGATGCTTGCAGTGCAAACGCAAGACGCGAGCTTGGATCTTTCAGATTCGATGCTTGCGGCCGACGTAAAAGAAGCAACGACCGACCTTTCAGATTCGATGCTTGCGGTAGAGATCGGCGAGTCTGGTGTGGAAGATGTTGGTGCGATGTCGGGTGGGGTCTCTTTGGTCGATCTTTTGGAGGTGGATCGCTCGCAGTGGCACACGCTAGGTTTTTTGGGCTTAGAGCAAGCGCGAGAAGCGATCTCAGCGCCTTTGGTGGGGCGTGCGATCCAGTTCCAGGATGAGCTGATCTTTGCGTTGTTGCGGGACCTGACCTTGCAAACCAAAGATGAATCAGGAAGCGTCAAAGGCCAGATCTATCCGCCTTATTTGCAGATCGCATGTTCTCGTTTGTACGAAGAAGCCGAAACCCACGGTTGGAAAAAAGTAGGCATCAAGCATTACGAAGAGGTGGGTCCTTTTGATCGTCTGTTGGGCGAACATCTACGTGCGACGTTGCGGAGCGGCCGTGGTTTTCGACGTTTGGAGACAGAGGAACAAGAGCGTGTTTGGTGGGTCCTCAAAAGCCTCGTGGATGTGGAGGGTCGTCGTCGTGTGCTTGGGCAGCGTTCTTTGGAACATTACTTTGTAAAGCGCGGATTAGAGGCCTCTTTGGTGCAACCCAGTCTTGAGGCTTTGAGCGAGCGTCGTTTGCTCACTTGTGTGGCGTTCCGCGAGCAACCTTTTTGGAGTTTGGCGCACGACTTTTTGTGTTCTCTGATCCAACAAGAGATCGAGCGTGATCCACACGAGCTTGCTTTGCGCCAAACGCAGCGCAGCTTGGAGGCTTTGCGCGATGAACTTCGTCAAAAAGCCGATCTTCCTCGCTTGGAACTAGAGCGTGCAGAGTCTTTGGCTGAGATGTTGGAACTTGTGTCTCTTCGTATCCAAGAAGCTTCTGAAGCCTCGGTTGGATGGTCTTTTTGGAGAGAGGGTGAGTGGGAGCGGGTTTGTACTTTTGTCAAAGAGAGCGTGGAGGCTGGCAAAGCATCCTTGCGCAAAGAGGCCGAACGAAGGGCCGAACGCGAACATCTACTCGCGGAGCGCGAACGCCTCACCCAAGAACGCACGCATCTTTTGGGAGCAGGGCTGTTCTTGCTGATCATGTTGTTGGTCGGGGCGGTCTTTGCGGGGATGTGGGCCAAAGGGCAACAAAAGCAAGCGCGCCTTGCGACGTTGCAAAGCGAAAAGGCCAAGCGAGCGCAGCTTCGCGAAGTGGCGTTGGGGTTTTACGAGATGGGGCTTGTTCGGATGGGGATGTTCTATCGCCCCGAAGTCTCGGCGCGAAACAACCTTTTTCTGCAAGCGATTCGCGCTTTGGAACAGGCTGAGCAGCTTTTTGGCCGCTTGGGTGCCCAAGAAGATCAGATCCGTGTACGTTATCGCCTCGCCATGGCGCATGAGCAAATGGAGTCCCAAAAAACCCGTCATCAAAAAGAAGCGATGCGCCTCTACCGCAGCGTGTTAGCGGCCTACCAGAAAAAAAGCCAAAAGATACAGGCCGCAAAAGTCTTACAGAAAATAGCTCATTTGTATGTAAAAAAAGAAAGCCATCCCATCAAGAACCTGCGCCATGCTTTAAAGATGTACCAAGATGTTCTCCAAGTCCTGACGAAAAAAGCTTTTCCCACAGAGTGGGCTGGCGTCAAAGTGGATCAAGCCGTGGCTTGGCTGCGGTTGCGTGAGGTCGATTCCACCGCGCTGCACAAAGCTGCACATGCTCTACACGCCGTAGAGACGGTTCTTTCGCGTCAGCGTAATCCTTTGTTGTGGGCTTCTTTGCAGCACAACCTTGGCGTCGTGCTTTCGCTTCGCTCTCCGCGATCTCGGTCGCAACAACAGGCCGCTTTGCAAGCGTTGCAGAAGGCTTTGTCTGTGTATCGCTATGCGTATTACCCCTATCGTTGGGCGAAAACCCAAGCCGCGATGGGGGATGTCACGATGGCGATGGCTGCTTTGCGGTCCTCGACTTACACACAAGCGCAAATCCTGTATCAAAGGGCCTTGCGCGTCTTTTCGGCGGCGGAGTTCCCCGAAGATTGGCTGCGTTGCTCCATCAATCTCGCGGTGGCTTACCAAGAACAAGGGCTGCACCAAAAAGATTCGGCTTTTTTTGAGAAGTCGATCCAGCTTTTTTCTTCGATCCTTTCTGAAAAAAAGGTCTCTCTCTCCAAAAGCCAAAAGGCCGGTATCTTCTACCGTGTCGCTTTTGTCTACACTTTGGAACAGAAAGACCCAAAGAAATCGCTCGAAAAAGCGGTATCTTGGTATCAAAGATCGTTCCAACTACTCCAAGGGGAAAACGAGACAAGTCTCAAAAAGAAGTGTCTCGAAAATCTTGCGATTGCTTGGTTGCAGTTACATTCCATCTCGTCGGATGATGCGCGCAAACACGCAAGGAAACAAACTCTCTTGTGGATCTCTCGGGTGCTGGCTTTGTCCTCTTTGCCGAGTGCGCGGAGAGATGGCTTCGCTTTGGTGTATGCGCAACTTTTGCCCGATTATCCTCAGATGTACCGTCTCTTACAGAAAGAATTTCAACGCCAAGGTTCTCGGTTGACCATCTCTCGTGCTTCTCAATTCGCCGAAGTTGCCGCATGGTTGGGGCGTTGGGATGAGGCGTTGTCTTGGTGGCGGCAAGCGGCACGGCTTCGTTCTTCTTCGTGGACCTTGTGGCTGTTGCATCTTCGTTGGCAGATCGCGCTGCATCAAAAAGATGGGCAGGATGCGGTGTGGTGTGGGCGTTTTCTTTCTGCGTACCAGCGGGCTCGACCACAAAAGATTCTCCATGTTGACGTGGAGGAAACGCGCGTACCTTGGCAAAAAAAGAAGACTCCTCAGTCTGAAAAGATCGTGCGTTCATTGTCCGTCTTTTCGGGGCCTTTTTCCTGTTCTCGATTGTATGATATGGCTGATATCTGCGGTGTGCGCAGGCCAGACGGCTGTGTTAAATAAAAATGGGTATCGATATACCATGGATATCCGGGATATCTGGGGCGACCACGGAGGGTCGCCCCTAGGATTGATTGGATATCCGGGATATACGGGGCGACCACGGAGGGTCGCCCCTGGGATCGATTGGATATCCGGGATATATGGCCGCCCGATGGACCGTGGATATCCCGCATCTGGGGCGGCCCTCCGTGGCCGCCCGAAAACAGAGGAAAGGGTTTGGATGTTATCGTTGCGTTTGTTGGGTCCGTTGGAGATTACTTGGCAGGGTCGAAGTGTGGAGGGGTTTCCGACAGATAAGATCCGTGCGTTGCTAGTCTATTTATCGATGGAGCCGAACAGACCGCATCGTCGGGATCATCTTGCGACGTTATTTTGGTCAGACTTTGACGATGAGATCGCGCGTCGCAACTTGCGCCAATCGCTGCATCGTTTGCGGCGTGTTTTCGAGCAAGTGGAGGAGGGGCTTTGTGATCGGTTGTTGTTGGTGACGCGCCAAAGTCTCGAATTGTGTGGGGAGTTTGTAGAAAGCGATGCGTTGGAGCTGATGGAGCTTTTGAAGGGGGACTTTCCAACGCAGATGGATGGTGTTTTGGGGCAGCGTTGGTTGCGTGCGAGTCGTGAGATTCGCGGTGATTTTTTGGAAGGGTTTTCGTTGGGGGAAGATGCTTTCGACGAATGGTTGGAGGGGGAGCGTCAGCGCCTTCACTTGGGGGCTTTGGAGCTGAGCAAGAAGTTGATGCGTTCTTTTTTGGGGGCGCATCGTTTTTCAGAGGCGACAGAGCAAGCGCAACTCATCTTGCGGCGGGAGGCATGGGATGAGGAAGCGCATCGTGTTTTGATGCGTAGTTTGGCGATGACAGGGCAGCGAGCGGCGGCGTTAGCGCAATATGAGCGTTGTTGTGCGATCTTGGATCGAGAGTTGGGTGTTGAGCCCGAAGACGAGACGTTGGAGTTGTTGGAGCAGATCCAGGAGGGTGAGTTTGAGGACGATGCGCCTTTGCCGCCTCCTGCGCACAGCAGTGTGTCTCTTCCGCGCCAGCGCTCTCGTTTTGTCGGTCGTTCGGGGATCTTGGAACAGGTCGAGCGGGAGCTTTTGTTGCCAAACACGAGGATGCTAACGTTGTTGGGTCCTGGTGGGATAGGTAAGACGCGGTTGGCGCTGGCTTTGGCGCAGAGGTGGCAGGAGAGGGAGCAACATCCTTTTTCGGATGGTGTTTTCTTCGTTTCGTTGGAGGGTGTGGACGAAAAGCAGCGTCTTTCGTCTTTGTTGACGCAGAGTTTGGGGCTGACTTTTGATGCAAAGGGCGAGCAGAACGAGCGAATCAAAGATTTTTTGCGACCTCGTCAACTGCTGTTGATATGGGATCATCCTGAGTACGCTTGGATCTCAGAAGAGTTTTTGATGCAGATCTTGGACGAAGCGCCCCATGTGAAGGTGCTTGTCACAGCGCACCAACCTTTCAAGCTTTCTTACGAGCGTTGTTTGGTGGTGGAGGAGATGACAGAGGCGGAGGCATTGGAGTTATTTGCGCAGCGTGCGCGAGAGATCGATGCGGGATTTTCTTTGGAGGCGGAGCGGGAGAGTTTGCATCGGGTGTATGGGATGGTTGGGGGATATCCGCTGGCGATCGAGCTTGCCGCGGAGTGGGTGCGTTTGATGGGGTGCGAAGAGATCGCAGAAGAGTTGGCGCAAGATCTTGCTTTGTTGGACTCTGAGACAGAGCAGAGACCTCTGCGACATCGAAGTATGCGCGGTTTGTTATCGAAGACATGGCAACAACTTTCGCTTCCCCAACAAGAAGCGATGCAGAAACTCTCTGTTTTTGCGGGGAGTTTTTCGTTGCAAGCGGCGCGTCAGTTGATGCAGATCCCTCTGCGGGTGTTGGCGGGGCTGAGTGACCGCTCTTTGTTGCAAAGGTCGGTGGTTGGGCGTTATCAGATGCATCCATTGTGGAAGAGGTTTGCCTCTGAGCAGTTTTCACAGAGCGATGCGAAAGAGGTCTTGGAACGGTCGTTTGCAGCGTACTTTTTGGAGGGGATCGAGGAGCAAGCGAGGGAGCTGTTTGGGGAGTCTTCGCAAGAGGCGCGCGTGGCGTTGCGGGAGGAGTTGGAGAACCTGCGTCGGTCGTGGCAGCTTGCGTCTGGGTATCGCGAGGTGACGTTGTTGGGGAGAGGGTTGTTGGGGATGCAACGGCTTTTCCACCAGATGGGTTTGTTTGCGGAGGGCTTTCATCTGTTTGGGCAAGCGTTAGAGGGACTGCGTCATCCTGTGGAAACATCCGAAGAAGCGTTGCGTGCGCGGTTGTTGGGGGGACAAGCTTGGTTTTGCCTTTTGCGTGGGGACACAGCCCAAGCGCGTGCTTTGTTTTTGCAGATCCGCGGACAAGGTGGCGCAAAAGACGAAGAGGCCGAGCGTTTGCGGCTTTCGATTCATTTGCATATGGCGCAAGGTGAGTTTTCTCAGGCCTTGGCATCTTTTGATCAAGGCGGATGGATCGAAGACTTGGAGGTCTTGGGTCGTCTTGATGCTTTGTGTAGTTTGGGGCAGCTTGCGTTGCAGACAGGCGATTATGTCCGTGCGGTGGAGACTTTGGAATCTGCTTTGGAAGAAGCACGGGCTCGGCGTTTGCCTATGGTGATGGTGCAGGCGTTGTTGACCTTGGGCATGGTGGAAAAAGAGCAAGGAGAGCTACCCCAAGCGCGTGTGCGTTTGATGCACGCTTGTGAACTGGCAGTAGAACATGGGCTTCCCATCGAGCAGATCCGAAGCTTTGGTAACTTGGGCGTGGTCGAACGCCACTTGGGCAACTACGAGGAAGCGGGGGTGTTGTATCGACGTGGTTTGGCTTTGGCGCAGGAGCTAGGGATGCGTGGGTATGCTTCGCACTTTCTCCAAAACTTGGGGGTCTTGGCATCTTTGCGCGGCGACTTTGTGTTGGCGACAGATTACTTTCATCAGACCTTGTGTTTGGAGGAAGAGACCAAGAACCAAGGGCAGATCAGTATCGCTTTGGGGAACTTGGGCGATATCTACCGACAGCTTGGCGATTTAGAGAAAGCGACGATGTATCTTCAGCGGAGTTTGTTGTTGGAGCGAAGTTTGGGGCGGCAGGCGCAGATCGCGACGCGTTTGGGGAACCTTGGCGAAGTGGAGAAGGCGCGTGGGGCGTGGGAGACCGCAGTGGGTTATTTTGAGGAAGCGATCTCGCTGATGCGTCCGTTGCAACAACGTTCTTTGTTGAGTTGGCTTTTGTTGGCGCGCGCGGAAGGGTACTTGGAGCAAGAAGCGTGGGAACAAGCGCAAGCGAGTCTTGACGAAGGGCTCGCATGGGCGACCGAAGTCGGGAGAAAAGAGAAGGTCTTTGAAGGAAGACTGTTACAAGCGCAGTGTTTTGCAGGGCAAGGACGCGTGGATGAGGCGCAGCGTGTGTTGTCGAGGCTAGAAGAGCAGATCGATTCGCCTGAATATTCGGCCTTGTTACACGATCTTCGCTGGCGTTTGTGGGGAGAAGAAAAAGAGCGGCTTTCTGCGTTGCAAGCTTACCAAGAAGCCGAAGCTTTGACCCCAAAGGCTTCTTATGCAAAGCGGATACAACATCTCTCTTTGGGGGCTTGAGGGGCGTCTTCTTGCTACTGAGGTGGGGTCTCATTGTTGCGGTGGGGCGGTTGATGTGGAGGATGGTTGGGTGATGTGGAGGATGCTTAGGCGTTTCGGGCGTCGAGTTTTCTTTGAATGGCGTCCATCAGCTGTCCACCCAAATCGATCTTGTAGGCTTTGTTGATCTCGCGCATCCCTGTGGGGCTGGTGACGTTGATTTCTGTGAGGTAATCGCCGATGATGTCGAGTCCTACGAAGATCATGCCTTTTTCTCGAAGGGTGGGGCCGACTTGTTCTGCGATCCAGCGGTCTCGGTCAGAAAGTGGCTGAGCCACGCCCGTTCCACCGACGGCCAGGTTGCCGCGAAACTCGCCTTTGGGGGGGATGCGGGCGAGTACGTAAGAAGCGGGCTCTCCGTCGATCAGCAAAAGTCGTTTGTCGCCTTGGGAGATCTCAGGGATGAACTTTTGTACCATTGCAAAGCTTTTTCCGAGCTTTGTGACGGTTTCGATACAGACGTTGAGGTTGGGATCGTCTGCCTTGAGGGAGAAGATCGAGGCGCCGCCCATCCCATCGAGGGGTTTGAGCACCGCGCGATCGTGTTCCAAGACGAAGTCTTTGATGCGAGAAGCGCTGCGTGTGATCAAGGTTTCAGGGGCGCACTGAGGGAACCACGAGAGATAGAACTTTTCGTTGGCGTCGCGGAGTGCTTGGGGTTTGTTGAGCACCAACACGCCTTCTTCTTCGGCGCGTTCAAGAGCGTAGGTGGTGTACACAAACTCCATGTCAAAGGGGGGATCTTTGCGCATCAAGAGGGCGTCGAGTTCTTTGAGCGGGGCATCTTTTTCTTCGAGGAAGTCGAACCAGTGTTGGGGGTCTTCTTGAACACGAAGCTTTCTCATGCGCGCGTGGGCTCGACCATCTTTCACCCAAAGGTCGGCTTGTTCCATGTACCAGATGTCCCAGTCGCGTGCTTGGGCTGCGAGTAACATCCCAAAGGTCGTATCTTTGGCCATCTTGATACTTTGGATGGGGTCCATGACGACGCCGAGTTGTACGGTCATTTTTTTTCCCTTTTGTGTTGTGCCGCGTGGCTTTTCTCGACGAGTGTAGGGCAAAGGCGAGGCGGCACCCGAGTTATGTCTTGGGTAGAGCAACAAAGACGCGTTGTTGTTCGTCGATGCGTATATCGTAAGCGGAGATGGCTTGTTTGGCGGGGAGACGGCAAGGGTGGCCGTTGCGGATATCGAATGTTGCGCCATGAAGGGGACAAACCATCTCGTGACCTTCGAGCCACCCTCGATTGAGGGGGATATCGCGGTGTGAACAGCGATCTTCGATGCAGTAAATCTGATCCTTGACTTTGCATAACAAGATGGAGTGGCCTGCGACCCCAAGCTGAAGACACATCCCTTCGGGGATCTCTTTATGATGGGCTACAAGGTGCCATGTCGTTTGGGATGAAGCTGCTTCGACCATCTCTGCTCCTCAGGATCGCGTGTTTGTCGGCATCTTTCTACAGATGCTCAGACACAAAGGCAAGATGCAAAAGCCGCAAGAAGGGTTCTCTTGAAGGGCTCGTTTTTGTAGGTCTTCTTTGAAGAGTGAGCTTGAGGCGATTCGAAAGCGAGGCGGTGGGCGTGGTGAGGCAGAAAGGCTCGGATTATGCGTCCTCTGGGGAGGATCGAAGATGTTTGATCAACGTCTCTGTGCAAAAAGGCTTGGCAAGGAACTTGGGTGGGTTAGGGTGGTTTGAAGGGAGTAGGCTTTTGATCTCTTCGTCTGAGTATCCGCTCATGAATGAGATCTCTAGATCGGGATTGATCTTGCGTAGCGCTTGAAAAGTTTCCTTCCCGTTCATCCCTGGCATCGTGAGATCGAGCAAAACCAAGCCGATGTCTTGGCGGTGGCGTTGGTACAAGTCGAGCGCTGTGTAGCCGTCCGAGGCGCAAAAGACTTCATAATGAAACCTTTTGAGCACTGTTTCGATATAACGCAAGAGAAAGGGTTCGTCGTCGATGACCAATACGGCTTTTTGCATCTCGACACCTCAATGAAAGGTGGTGCGTTGTAAGAAATCTTGTGGCGAAACATGCTACGCACAGAAAGTTTTTGTCAAAAGAAACGCTTGGGCTTGTCTTGTTGCTGAGAGCTTTTATAAAGTCTCATAGCTATTTGAAGAACAAAAGATTTTTTTGAGACAGAACAAAGTAAGAACAATCATTCTTTTGGTGACTGGACTGGCTTGTGTAGAGGAGTTTCTTATGGGTGCTGTTCTTCGTCGCGTATTTGCTGTGTTTTTTGTTGTTCTTCTCACAAGTTGCACGGAGGCCCCTACCCTACCAAATGGAGGGGCATCCTGGTTGTGCTCACGTCACGACGAATGTGCAGCTTTGGGAACACCTTCTTATTGCGACAAAGGTCTATGTGTTCTCGGCAGCCGTCCCGAGATAAACATAAAAGAGAAAAAGGACGAAGCGCAAGAGGCATCTTTTGAGAGACCTTCCTCAGAAGAGAACTTGCCTTCTGAAACGCCCGTTGAACAGGTGGGGCCTATCGAACAAGATATAGAGGCAGAGTCCGTCCACGAAGAGGCTGAGCCTCTAAGCGAAGGCGGAGTTGAGAGCGTTGAGGATGCAACAGGGCCTGAACCCGAGCCCGAAGATCCTTGTAGCGGGGGGAAAAAACTCTGTGATGGGGTTTGTGTTGATATCGCGACGAATGCAAAACACTGTGGGCAATGCAACAGCGGATGTTCGTCTGCACAGTCCTGTGTTGCGGGGGTTTGTACGTGTCCCAACAAACAAGTGCCCTGTGGAAACGCCTGTGTCGATATACAAACGGACGTCGATCATTGCGGACAGTGCGGCCTTGCCTGCGCAAGTGGAGAAGGGTGCGAGGTTGGAAAGTGCGTGACACTTTGCACCGCGCCAGAAGTTCGTTGTGGCAGTGCTTGTGTGGATCTCAAAGTCGATAACAAAAACTGCGGACAGTGTGGGAAAGTCTGCGGCACGGGTACGAATTGTTCTCAAGGGGTTTGTTCTTGTCCTACAGGTCAGACCTTGTGCAGTGGGGCTTGTGTGGATCTGATGCAAGACGCGAAACACTGCGGTCAATGCGGAAAGCCTTGTTCGACGCTTGAGTAT
The DNA here is from genome assembly GCA_020632975.1 of Myxococcales bacterium. Lineage (GTDB taxonomy): Bacteria > Myxococcota_C > UBA6777 > UBA6777 > UBA6777 > JAKLKB01. The sequence goes on along the minus strand of JACKEL010000008.1, from coordinate 212,482 downwards.
TGTTTTGGTGGTGTGTGCTTTGAGAAGTGCGGGGACCCCAGAAAGATTTGTGGTGCAGAGTGTGTCGATCCACAAACCAACACCCGACACTGTGGGGATTGTGGCATGGCTTGTCCCACAGGTGCCAGCTGCCAAGGTGGAAAGTGCGCATGTCCCGTTGGTCTCGAGATCTGCGGTAACAAGTGCGTCAACAAAACAAACGATGTCAACAACTGCGGTTATTGCTCGCGTGTTTGTTTGCCTGGGGCCTCATGCAGATCGAGCACTTGTTATTGCCCATCTTCCAACCAAAAGATGTGTTCGCAAGGATGCACAGATGTTCGAACAGACCCGAAAAACTGCGGTTATTGCAATGGAGCTTGTGCTGCGAATGAGGTTTGTGCCTACTCGAAGTGCGTTCTGGCACCCTATGTGACAACGCTTGTGGGGCGCCCTGCACCTTCTTCGTCACCTTTGAGTGCTCCATGTGGCATCGTTCCTGACGGGAATGGCGGCTTTTTCGTTGCAGACGAATCGAAGAATCAGATCTTGCGTGTTTATCGATCAGGCCAAGTCACGGTGTTTGCGGGGAGTGGTACGCGAGGAGGTGCAAACGGAGCTGCGGGGCTTGCGCAGTTTGCGTCGCCTTGTGGTTTGACGCTGGGGCCCAACAATGAACTCTATGTCGCAGATGCTGGAATCCATCGAATCCGTAAAGTCGATGCCATGGGGAACGTGACGACATTTGCAGGGACATCACAAGGGCTGGTGGAAGGCCCCAAAGCTTCTGCCAAGTTCAATTTCCCAACAGACATCGTGTACGACGGAATCTCCGCATTTTACGTTGCGGATCGATACAACTCTCGTATCCGAAAGATCACGTTGGCAGGCCAAGTCTCGACGCTTGCGGGTTCGACTGCGGGTCATAAGGACGACCCAATGGGGAGTAACGTACAGTTTTATACCCCCATCTCGTTGGCGTGGGATGGCCAAGGTTCTCTGTATGTCGGCGACTATGGAGGCTATCGCATTCGTAAAGTGGCGATTGTTTCGGGTGCAACCACTACATTTGCAGGAAGCGGCAAAAATGGCATCCTGGATGCGCTAGGAACCAATGCTCAGTTTTCGTCGATCTCTGGGGTGTATTGGTCTTCGAGCTATCTGTATGTTGCGGATTCTACGACGATTCGACGAATCGAACTAAGCACCAAGAGGGTTTCGACGTGGGCGGGGAGCATACGTGGTTACATGGATGGGGCGATGGGAGACGCGCTCTTCTACGCCCCACGACGCTTTCTGCTACAACAGGAGGCACCTTATTGGGGCTTGTATGTCACAGAACAAGGGAACCGCGCGATTCGCAAACTGATCTTTCAGTGAGTGGCTTGCTTTGTGTGAGCATGGCGTGGGTTTGATGCGGGCCTTGCATGAGACCCACCAAGCAGGGGAGGGGGTCTAGGAGGGGGAAGGTGTTCCGTGGTATGAGTTTGAGGAAATCTTCTTGTTGCATCGTGATCTATCTGGAGGTGTCTTTTGATGGCTGGGCTGCGTTGCGTGTTTGCGTGGCTGTTGATCAGTGCTTTTTGGGGGTGCGTAGAGTCTCCCATCTTGCCGGGTGATGGTGTCTTGCGCACATGTGAGCGGGATGCAGACTGCGCGACGTTGGGGGCTGGCGCGCGGTGTGAACGCGGTCTTTGTGCTGTGTGGCAAACCACTGTAGAGCCCAAAGATGGCACACAAACCGAAGGCTCACTGGATACCCGCCAAGAAAGCCATAGTGATATCTTCTTAGAGCAACCGAGCGAATCGCAAGGGCCTCTGGAGTCTCGCGAACCCACCGAAGATATCGTTGGGGACGCTGCGCCTGAAGAGATCGAACCCGAAGATCCTTGTGTTGGTGGCAAGCTGTTTTGTGGGGGGAACTGTGTTGACGCACAACTCGACCTTCAACACTGTGGACAATGCGATAATCCTTGTGCTTCTGGGCAAAGTTGTGTGCAAGGTTTGTGCGTTTGTCCTGATGGCAAAAAGCTTTGTGGTGAAGCGTGTGTCGAGCTTCAGAGCGACGCCGCGCACTGTGGAGACTGCGATAACCCTTGTGCTGTGGGAAAGATCTGCGAAACAGGACTTTGTCTGGTTCCATGCGCGCAAGGAGAAAAGCGTTGTGGTGTCTCTTGTGTGAAAATTGGAGACGTTCAAAACTGCGGAAGATGCGGTGATGTCTGCGATACAGGAAAGATCTGTTTGAACGAGACGTGTATCTGTCCTGGGGACACAAAGGACTGTGGGAAAGGATGCGTCGATACCAAGCAAGACTCGACACACTGCGGTGGTTGCGGGATCGCGTGTCCCTCTGGGAAAGTGTGTGTGAGCGGTTCGTGTACAGACGCTTGTTCTGTCGGCCAGACACGTTGCGGTGATCAGTGCACAGATATCAGCGAAGATGCGAAAAACTGCGGAAACTGCGGGGCGGCTTGCACAGGTGGAAAGATCTGCGGAAAAGCCACTTGTCAGTGTCCAACCGCGCGCCTCGATTGTGCGGGGACATGCGTGGATACCCAAACCAACGCCTCTCACTGTGGGGCTTGTGGTCAGGCTTGTGGTATGGGGGCTATTTGCTCGGCTGGTGCGTGTGTTTGCTCAAACAGCAATCTAACTTACTGTAGCGGACAATGCGTGTTCTTGATGAACGAAGAAGCCCACTGTGGCGCGTGTGGTCAGGCTTGTAAAACGGGGGAAGTTTGTTGGGGTGGTGCTTGTTTGGTCGCGCCCTATGTCCTGACGCATGTGGGGGCTGTCCCTGGAAACACCGCGTCCTTTTTGGGATTTCCTTGCGGGATGGCGAGGGACGCCAACAACAATATCTTGATCGCGGACTTTAACAAGCACCAGATCTTTTCGGTCGATTCGCAAAGGCAGCCACGCTTGCTTGCAGGTTCGACTGCGGGTTTCAAGGATGACAACGTCGCGATCCAGTCGCAGTTTCTGAATCCTTGTGGTCTAACAGTTCATCCCAGCGGTGATATCTATATCGCGGATATCAACAATCATCGGATTCGTTTGCTCTCAACGTCGGGTGGTGTGCGCACTTTCGCGGGGGCTGGCCCAGGATTCAAAGATGCGATTGGAGCCAATGCGAAGTTTGAACAGCCTCACGATATCGTCTTTGATAGTACGACTTCTGCTTTTTATGTTGCGGACTTCCTCAACTTTTGCATCAGAAAAGTGACCTTAGCGGGCGCAGTGACGGTCTTTGCTGGGAAGTGCGATACACCAGGATACAGCAATGGTGTGGCGGGGGCTGCGCGTTTTCGTCGTCCTGTGGGGCTGGCTTTGGATGATCTTGGAAACTTGTATGTGAGCGACGCGACAGATCACCGCATCCGCAAGGTGGTTTTGAGTTCGAGGGAAGTGACGACTGTCGCGGGCTCTGGTGTGCTGGGACTCAAGGATGATCAGGCCCTCAGTGCACAGTTCAACTCGCCGCGTGGGATCGCCTGGTACAACGGGGCTTTGTATATCGCGGATCGCATGAATCACCGCGTCCGCAAGTGGGACCCGGCGACTGGCCGCGTGACGACTTTTGCGGGGACCAGCCTTGGTTATACGAATGGCCCCGCATCATCGGCCAAGTTCTATGAACCTGTGCGGCTTTTGTGGGGGACGATAGGGGATTTGTTTGTGGCAGACGCGCGCAACAAAGCGATACGCCGCATCATTACGCGTTGAGAGCGGGCCTCTGCGTGATGTTTTAAGAAGGAGCTTGTTAAGGAAAGTTCGGGTGGACGGGGGAGATTGCAGGGGCGGGAAGATTAGAGTTGGGCAGCTTTTTTGAGCAGGTCCACAACGCGGCAAGAGTAACCGAACTCGTTGTCATACCAAGAGACGGTTTTGACCATACGGCCGTTCTTTCCGAGGACCATGGTGGAGTCTGCGGCAAAGACGGAAGAGTGGGAGTTGCCGATGATGTCGGTCGATACGATGGGATCTTCGGTGTATTCGAGGATACCTTTGAGGGGGCCTTCTGCAGCTTCTTTCATTGCGGCGTTGATATCGGCCGCAGTGACTTCTTTGCTGAGGACAGACACGAGATCGACGACGGAGCCATCGGGAACGGGAACACGCATCGCCATACCATCAATGCGGCCTTTGAGCGCGGGGAGGACTTCGCCTGTTGCGCGGGCAGCACCTGTGGTGGTGGGGATGATGTTGACGGCGGCAGCACGGGCGCGATAGGGATCGCTGTGGGGCGCGTCAAGGATGCGTTGGTCGTTGGTGTAAGCGTGGATGGTGGTCATCATCGCGTGCTCGATACCAAACTTTTCGTGAAGCACTTTTGCCATGGGAGCGAGGCAGTTGGTGGTGCACGAAGCGTTGGAGATCAGCTTGTGCTCGGGCTTGAGGTCATCATCGTTGACGCCGAGGACGATGGTTGCATCGATCGGATCTTTCGAGGGGACCGTCAAAAGCACCTTGGGAGCGCCTGCTGCGATGTGTTTTTCGAGTTTGTCACGGCTGCGGAAAACGCCCGAAGATTCGACAACAAAGTCCACGTTGAGCGCTGCCCAAGGAAGATTGGTCAGCTCGCGCTCAGCGATCATCTTGATGCTGCCTTTGCCTTCGATGTGAAGCTCGCCACCTTCGAGGTTTACTTTGTAGGGGAGGCGGCCCATCACCGAGTCATATTTGAACAAGTGAACGAGCGCATCAGGAGCACCGATGTCATTGATGGCAACGACTTCGATTTCGTTCCCCATTTGAAGGATGCGGCGCAACACCGTGCGACCAATGCGACCAAAACCATTGATACCAATACGAATCGCCATGGCTTCACCTCGTGGTGGTTAGGATAAAAAGTGCATGTCGCTTTGGCGGACGTTGCGGGAGGCACCCTCCACCGTGCGCGCTGAACAGGATCGGGCGCAGACTATACACGCCAATCATGTGGCGTCAAGACCATAGGCCTCAAACGCGCTCCTTTGGCTAGAGCGTAGGAGATATCGAGAGGGTGCGGCCATCCGTTTTGATTTGGATCAGTCCATGTTGATCCGTCCTCCAGATGCGGATCTTTCGTTGTTTGTAACGTTGGTAGGTGGAAGGGTGGGGAAAACGGAAAAGGTTGCGGCGACCCATCCCAAAAAGCGCATGTTTAGGGCGGATGAGATCAAGAAGTCGTGCGGTCGATGAGGTGCGACTCCCATGGTGCGGGACTTTGAGGATGTCAGCGCGTAGATGAGGATAACGCTTGGTCAAGATCTCTTCCGCGTGTTCTTCGATGTCACCTGTCAGCAATATCCGTATCTTTTTGTAGGTCAGAAGCAGCACCAAAGAGTTGTCATTGGCGTGAAGTGCCCAATAATACGTCGATCCTTCATGTGGACCAGGATAGGGATGCAAGATGTCGACGCGAACTTCCCCGATGGCGTAGGTGGTTGGACGACAAAACGTCCTCTGAGGGATGCGTCGTTGGCGCAAGAATCGACGAAGTAGTCGGTCGTGTGGGTGAGATCCGTGTTGCCCTGTATGCCAAAACTCCCCCACAGGAAAACGCTGCATAAGGGTGAGAAAGCCGCCAAAGTGGTCTGGGTGTGGGTGAGAAAGCACTGCATAGTCGATCTTCTTGATGCGTTGGTGCCGTAGATAGGGCAAGATCGCGCGCTCCCCCACATCCACAGGAGCAAAGGCTTCTCCGCCTGCATCCACCAACATGGTGGTCCCATCTGGAAAACGTATCAATGTGGCATCACCTTGCCCTACGTCCAAAAAGTCGATGCGTAGGCGATCTTTGTCTTGTAAGAGAGAGGATATGGGGAGCTGCGGTAACAAGAGAAACAAGGCGCAAGATGCGGTCAGGACGAGGCATGTCTTGGGGAGCTTCTTGCAGAAAGCGAGGGCAAAGAGACCTAGATAGAGTGCGATCATCTCCGTGGGACGGAGGGGAGGAAGCTCTAACGTGAGCTGTTGTTGGGTGGCACCCCAACGCACCCAAGCGAGTAGGACAAGCGCGCTTTTCTCTGCCAAGAAAAAGCAAGCCTCTGCAAGAAAAGGCGCAAAGCCTGCAAAGAAGAGACCCACCAGCCCCAAAGCCACACAGCCAAATCCACACAACGGGATCGCGAGCAAGTTGACAAGAGGGCCGTGCAACGGGAGATAAGGAGAAAAGCCCAACGAAACAGGCAAGGTCGCCATCATCACCAAAAAAGACGACGCCATCGGCAGAAACAGCCACAAGGTCAGTCTGCGCAACCAGCGACGAGGTGGGTTGTCTGAGAGGGTTGGAGAGCGACTTGAGAGCACGCTTTCTCCTAGCACCATCAACCAAAAGACCGAACCAAAGGACAACAAGAAAGATGGGGTGGAGAGTGCGGCGGGATCAAAAAACAACAACAGGCAAGCCGCCAAGAGCAACCCGCGAAACCCTCGATGCCTTCGAGAGAAGCACATCGCCAGAAAGTAAAGCGTCAGCATCAAAAGAGCACGCAGTGTCGAGGTCGAAGGACCACTGAGAAAGGCATACATAAAACAAGGTGGGAGCGTAAGGATCGCGGCCCAACGACGGGGAGAGTCGTGGAGCAAGAGCCTTGGGATGCGACGCAAAAGCCAAGACCCCAGCCAAAAAAAGCAGCCTCCCACCAATGCCAAATGGAGCCCCGATATCGCGAGCAGATGGGAGGTTCCTGTCTTGGCAAAGTCTTGTTTGAGTTGTGGGGAGAGTTTGGTTTTATCGCCGAGCAACAGCGCAAAAAACAGGCCTTGGGCCTTGGAAGAATGTACGTAACGTCGAAGCGTTCGTTGCGCTTGTTCCCTCCAATGATCTAAGCCTGCGAGGAGCGGTGGAGGGCGTGGAGGCGCCAAAGCGACGATCGATGGGGCGTTGACGGATGCTGTATAACGCATCCCTTCTGCTGCGAACTGTTTCCAAGGGTCGCTCTGACCAGGGTTGGCATAACGACGCGGCTTCTTGAGCTTTAAACGCAAACGCAGCCATTGTCCCCGAACGAAGGAGCGTTTGCCCACGACGCGCAAGAGGATCTTTTCGTGAAGCTCTTTCCAAGGGCCTTGTGGTTGTGTGGCAAAGCGGCGCAACAAAAAAGGCGCAGAGCCTAGAAAAGTATCGTCTTCATCGTCGAGGTCAGAAGAGCTTGGATGAGCACAGTGTCGATCCGTTCGATAAGACAGGCGTTTGGGGAGGGGGTAACGATAGGGTGGGATACGGCGAGGGGTCAGGGATTGAAGCAAGATGCCTTCAAAAAAGATGCGTTTGGCGAGGAGGCTGGGGGTGTTGGGGTGCATCGTGCGTTGCTGTCTTTGGCGGGCAAGTGGTGGAGACAGGCCACCCAAAGTGAACGCCAGCATGGTAAAACCAAGCAGTGTCCGAGAAGGTGAGCGACTTGGGAGGCTTGTCATCACAAAGGCCACCAGCAACCAAAGCAGCCAAAAAGACGTTGAAGCGTGAAAAAAGAGGCTGCTTGTGAGTCCGCCCAAGAAGAAGACGAGCCAAGCCACAAATGCGTGCCAAGGACGTGTGTGAGGTTTGGTGGGAGGAGAGTCGAGGGGGGTGGGGTGGATGTGTCTTTGCATGGGGCTCCTGCCTTTCTTTGGTTTTTGTGAGCGACCCCAAGGGCAAAAAACATTCCTTGATAATGTTGGATGTTTGAGCTGTTTATATGAAGGATTTGCGTCTGTATTGCTTTTTTGAAAAAGCAGAAAAAGCCAAAGATGTAGAAAGAGTGCAGAAGGAGAGAAGAAAACCGAGATGTTGTTTGATGAAACGACAGAATACGCGGTACGATGGCCTTGCGTGGGTAGGTGGGATTTGTTAAAAGAATGCGGCGTGTTGGGAATGGTCAACAAGAAGAAGGAATGCAGCTTTGGAGAAGTTATTTGATCGCCGTGTAATCATGGTGACAGGAAAAGGCGGCGTGGGTAAGACCACGATAACAGCAGCGTTGGCGCGTGTCGCAGCAAAGCAAGGGAAGCGCGTTTTGGCGTTGGATGTGGAGCGTGACTTGGAGTCGCCTTCGACATTGCTCAAGCTTTTGGGGGGACCAGACGCTTTTCGCAAAGACGAACCTTACGTGATCAATCGACAGATCTCTTGTGCTCGATTGACGCCGAGGGGAGGGCATCTACAGTTCTTGATCGACCAAGTGCCATTTAAGATGATGGCGCAAGCGGCGATGAATTCGAAGTATTTGACGCGATTTTTAATGGCAGCCCCAGGCTTTCAGGAGTTGGGGTTGATCTATCGGATGTTGCCGTACATTCGGAAAGATCCGAAGACCCAGCAGTGTCATTACGACGTGGTCTTGGTGGATCTTCCTGCGACGGGTCATGCGTTGGCTTTGACATCTTTGCCCAAGCCGTTTTTGCAGATCTTCCAAGGGGGGCCGATCCGTGCGGCGATAGAGGAAGCGCAGAGTTACTTTTATGATCCCAAGGTGACGGGTGCTGTAGCGATTACACTGCCTGAGCCTTTGCCCGTCTCTGAGACGTTTGAGTTGTTGGAGGGGCTTCGTCGGGATCGTGTTCCAGTGGCGGGGGTTTTGGTCAATCGCATCCCGCAGGACCCTTTTGAGGATAGCGAGCGCAAGGCGTTGCTCGACTTTTTCTCAGAGCATCCTCAGGAAGTGTTAGGGGAGTGGAGTTTGCGTCGAGTTTTGCGGGCGCGAGAGGCTTTAGATCGGCTCCAACAAGGTTTTGAGCAGGGCGGAAGTGTGCCTGTGTTGACCTTGGATGAGCAGTGGGTCGAGCAACCGGGTGCTTGTATGGCAGCGTTGATGCAGATCTTTGTAGAAGAGCCTTGGTTGTCGGGGCATTAAGAGAGCAGAAGAGTCGATGCAAAACGAACATTTGAGGCAAGGCGCGGCGCGTGATGAGCTGCGTGGCTTACTTGAAAAGAAACGTATCGTGGTTTGTTGTGGTGCGGGTGGGGTTGGAAAGACGACTTCGTCCGCAGCGTTGGGCGTTGCGGGGGCTTTGTTGGGTCGCAAGACCTTGGTCGTGACGATCGACCCCGCGCGGCGTTTGGCGGATGCTTTGGGTATGCCTGCGGAGAGTGATACGCCACAACAAGTGGATATCGCTCGTTTGGTGCCCGAGCAAAAAGACATCCAAGGGACGCTGGACTTTTGGATGGTGCAACCTTTCCCGATCTTTGATGAGATGATCCGCACCTTGGCGCCTTCCCAAGAACACGCAGAGCGGATCTACAAAACGCGGATATACCAAGCAACACGACACCTTGTGGCGGGGATGCAAGAGTATATGGCGGGAGAGAGCTTGTTTCAGTTCTATTCGCGCCGTCAGTACGACTTGATCATCCTTGATACACCGCCTTCTCGAAACGCCATTGACTTTCTCAATGCACCCGATCAGATCCTGCGCTTTCTGGACTCGCGGATCTTGCGGGTCTTTGCACCCAATGAGAGTTCAGGCTTTTTCTTGAATCGTGCGAGAAAGCTGCTGAGTTCGACGTTTGAGCAAGTCGCGGGACTGAGCTTTTTGTCAGATACGCAAGAGTTTGTGGGCTTGATGCTGCACATCTTCGATACCTTGCAAGACCACGCAGACACCGTGCGTCGTGTGTTGGCTTCGCAAGAAGCTGCGCACATCTTGGTGACCAGCCCTGATCCTTTGGCGCTCGAAGAAGCCTTGTATTTCCAACGTGTTTTGTTGGAACGCAAGATCCCTTTTGGGGGCTTCTTGTTGAATCGTTCGTTGGCCGATCACCCCAAACATTCGTTTAAGCACATCGATGCTGGTGTGCGCGCATCTTGGGGAAGTTTGGGGATGTTGTTGGAAGACGCTTTTGAGAAGCTGGAGCCTCTTGCGGAGCATGAGTATGCTCTGTCAGAACAACACCTTGATCTGTACCGTCGCTTGGCCGATCTCGCAGGGAAAAACTCTTGGACCTTGGCCGCTCCCCACTTGGGAGAAGATATCGAAGACTTGCGTGGACTGTTTCGGCTTGTGGATGCTTTGTTGCCTGGGTTGCCGAATCACGAAGCTTAATGTTTCCATGAAGGCTTTTGTCTTGGAAACTTGACTTGCTTGAAGTTTGCGGGGAATACTCGCAGACATTGAAGTGCTTATCGCAAAGGTTCCGAGCGTAGGATGGGCTGTCCCAATCTTATGGTTCGTTTGTCTAAGAATACGGATCTTCGAGGTGTTCGAGAGGGTAGTTGGATGAGTCCATTTGCAGAAGGGAAACAGGAGTTACTTCGTCGAGCACGAACAGCTTCCCTCTTTGCGAGCGCGCCAGAGGCAGTTTGGGAACAGCTTTCGCACCACTTGTCTTTTCCCACTTATCCGGGAGAAACCGTCCTTCAAGAGATGCATTCGATGCCCTCTGTTTTGTCGGGCGTTTTGCAAGGCTGGATGCAAAGCTACGCACCAACACCTTTTGGTGAGCAGCACTATGGGAGCTTGCGGGCTGGGGATCTCTTTGGTGAGTTGCCGATGATCGATGGCCAAGAGGACCCTTCTGCGGTCAAAGCCAGCAGTGAGGTGCAGCTTTGGTCGATTGAGCATGAGCCTCTACGCCAACTCTGTCTTTCCTCTCCAGCTTTTGCGTGCCAGGTGTATCGGGGATTTTGGCGTTCTCTTGCAGACAAGATCCAGCGTTCCAACGAACAAATGAAAAAGTTCTTTGGTGCAGACACCCATACAGCGCCAGCTTCAGAGGTTCCGCGCGCCAAAGCCCCCTCGCGACCTGCTTGGTTTGCGCCACCAGAGGGGATTCGTACCACTTCTTCGGGTTCTTTGCCTGTGATCGCAAAGTACATGCGCGACTCCGAAAAGCGCCGTGTCTTCGAGGAAATCGGCCTTGTGGCTTCTGAGATCGATATCTTGTTTGCACACGGCGAAGAGATGCATCTCCCCGCAAGCTCTGTGGTTTTCCACGAAGGCGACTTTGGCGACACCCTTTACTTCATCCTCCAAGGCGAGGCGCGGATCAGTAAGAAGATCCAAGGGGTTGGCGAAGAAGCCTTGGCGATCCTCCACGCTGGGCAATTCTTTGGAGAGATGGCGCTTGTGGCCGATAATGCGGTGCGTTCGGCAGACTGCTTTGCACACGAAGGACCGCTGACCTTGTTGGCTTTCCGCCAACACTTGCTGCATTCGTATGATGGGATCGCGGAAACCGATCCTTTGTTCTTGCAGGCGTTGTGCAAGATGATGGCCCTGCGTTTGCGAGAGAACTACGCCAAGCTCTTCAATTGGCGCATGATGTCAGGTGGATTTTGACAGGTCGTAAGGATGCATGGGCTTCTACGGTCTTTGTAGGACTTCGGGGATGGGTAGGGATGGCTCTGTGGGATGAGTCGCGCTGTCTACGCTTGCTTTTTTCAAGGACTTGACTTTTTGTGGCTGTGCCGTTAGGCATGTGCAGTCTTTTTGCAGATCTCTGGAATCGCTTGAGGATCTGTTTGATGTGCCGCCCCGACTAAACACTCGGATACGCGGTTTTTTTTGTCATCGAGGAGTACCGATGAGCCCGGATACAAATATCGCAAAGAAAACAGGTGTCGCCAACGACTACAAAGTCGCTGATATCTCGCTGGCCGACTGGGGTCGCAAAGAGATCGAGATCGCGGAAAAAGAAATGCCCGGTCTGATGGCGATTCGTGAAAAATATGGTCCCCAACAGCCCCTAAAAGGACATCGTATTACGGGCTCTTTGCACATGACCATCCAAACCGCAGTCTTGATCGAGACTTTGGTTGCGTTGGGTGCAGATGTTCGTTGGGCAAGCTGCAACATCTTCTCGACCCAAGATCACGCTGCTGCCGCAATCGCTGCTGCTGGCGTCCCCGTCTTTGCTTGGAAAGGTGAGAACCTTGACGAGTATTGGTGGTGTTTGGACCAAACTTTCCGTTTCCCCAACAACGAAGGCCCCACCTTGATCGTTGACGATGGTGGCGATGCAACACTTTGGTTGCACCTTGGTTTGGAGATGGAGAAAAAGTACGAAGCGACCAAAGAGCTTCCCCCCATCACGACCGACAACAAAGAAGAGCAGTGCTTGCTTCGTTTGATGTTCTCTTTGATCCCCGAAGAGCCCAAGCGATGGCAAACTGTGGCTCCCGCAGTGCGTGGCGTTTCCGAAGAAACCACCACCGGGGTCAACCGTCTGTACCAACGTATGAAAAAAGGCGATCTGCTTTTCCCCGCATTCAACGTCAACGACTCTGTGACCAAGTCGAAGTTCGACAACCTCTACGGTTGCCGTGAGTCTTTGGCTGACGGTCTCAAGCGCGCTATGGACGTCATGATCGCTGGTAAAGTCGTCATGGTTTGCGGCTACGGCGATGTTGGTAAAGGTTGTGCACAGTCCATGCGTCAGTATGGTGCGCGCGTCCTCGTCTCTGAAGTCGATCCCATCTGTGCTTTGCAAGCATTGATGGAAGGTTTCGAGATCACCACCGTGGAAGAAGCACTTCCCCAAGCAGACATCTTTGTAACCGCCACTGGAAACAAAGACATCATCACGCTCGATCACATGCTCAACATGAAAGATCAAGCGATCATCTGCAACATCGGTCACTTTGACAACGAGATCCAAGTGGCTGAACTCCAAGCAGATGGCAACGTCAAGCACGTGAACATCAAGCCCCAAGTGGACCAGTACGTTATGCCCAGTGGTAACGCTGTGTACCTTCTCGCAGAAGGTCGCCTCGTGAACCTCGGCTGTGCAACAGGCCACCCCTCGTTCGTCATGTCCAACTCCTTCAGCAACCAAGTCCTTGCGCAGATCGAACTCGCGCAAAAAGACTACGAGATCGGCGTGTACGTCTTGCCGAAACGCCTCGATGAAGAAGTGGCTCGTCTCCACGTTGAAAAATTGGGCGGCAAGCTGACCCAACTCAGCGAAGAACAAGCTGGCTACCTCGGCGTGGCTGTCGAAGGCCCCTACAAGCCCGATCATTACCGCTATTAATCCCTTCCTCCCACCCCTCCATCTCTTTTCTGCATAAAAACACATCCCAAACACACCATACCGTTTGCCTTGTTGCGCTTGTGTGGTGTACGCTTCATCGTACATTGCGCAAGATCCGCACCCTTGTCATGTCATGAGGGTGGAGCTTGTTCCTATGGTTTGTTTCTGGGAGAAGTGTATGTTGTTTCAGCGTCTTGTGGGCTTCTGTTGCTCTTTCGTGCTGTGCTTGGTGGTCTGGGTCTCGCTTCCACAAGATGCCCAAGCAGACGCCCTTTATCTTCGTTTGCCTTTGCGCGGCCAGAGTGTCGGGTTTGTTGCAGGATTTCCTGAAGTCTCCGTAGGTGGATGGATCCTCGATCGGGTGGGAGCAAGCTTGGAGTTTCGGCCTTTGGATACCGCCATCGGTGGTTCCATGGGGACGCGTATTCCTCTGTGGGGCGAGTCGCGTGGGTGGCAGATCGATCTGCTTCTTGCTGCCAGTGTTCGGTTTCCTGTGAGCAATCCTTTCGCTGAGGTCTCTGTGATCCCTGCGTTGGGCGGCCATCTTCGCTTAGAGCGTTTGCTTTTTTCCGTTCAGCTTTCTTTGCCCGTCGCGTTGCAGTTTGCGCAACCTCTGTTGTTTCGGCAGTCTTCGCTGTTGGATATCTGGTTTATGGGGCGGCTTGGCCCGCTGTGGCTGGGGATTCAAGGCGGGGTGGGGCCTCGCGTTGTTGTGACTGGCGGACTGACCAAGGTGGAGGTCGAGTACCAAAGCTCTTTGGTGCTGATTTATCAACTTGATGGGAAGAAAGAATAACAGGGCAGGGCGTACCTAGAGTGCGGAACCTTCGATGGGATCGATGCTGGGGAAGTTGTTGTCTTCTTCGATGTGTCCCTCAGGGAACGAGAGCGTACAACCTTCGATGCCTTTGATCTGTCCATCTTGGATATCGTAGATCAAGTAACCACCGGGATGATGGCGAGCTGCACTCACACAAGTCGCTGGCCCTGGATTGTGTACGGGGATGGGACCGTGGGGGCCTTGGATCTCGTAGCGGTAGCGGGCATGTTCGTGTCCGTGAAGGATCAACTCGCATCCCTCTTTTTGCAGGATCGCAGAAAGTGCATCTCGGTTGCGCAGCCCACGTCGTGGAAGCCCGTGGTATCCGTGACGATCGAGCAAAAAGTGATGGAGCACCAAGATGCGAAAGCGTCCTTGGTGCTTTTGCAAAAGGGCGGGGAGTCGTTGGAGTTGTTCATCATCAAGGATGCCCCAAGCACCCGATAGACCCGTGGGGACGCAGCTATTGAGACCGATGATCGCGATGTTGTCGTCGATCTCTTTGGCAAAGGGATAACCCGTGGAACTCTCGCTGGGACCGTGGCTATCGCCGAAAAATTGTTCGTAACGTCGTTCTCTGGCTTCGCGTGGTGTGTAGATATCGTGGTTGCCAGGGATCGTCGTGATCTTCTGGGCCTGAAACAGCGGATCGAGCGCGAGCCGTGCTTCTTGGTACTCTGCTTTGATCGCTGTGGTGGTGAAATCGCCCGAAGCAATGACGTGATCGACCTTTTGTGCTTCGAGATGTTCGAGCAACAAAGGCAGTCGCGTGTTTTGCAACTCTCTTCGGCGAAAGAGCAGCATATTCATCCCGCCAAGCAAGCGTTTTCCTTGCCAGAGCCGCGCGATGGTTGCCCCAGGCGAAGAGATATGGATATCAGAAAAGTGAGCAATTCGTGTCATCAAAGTTCCTCATGTGAAAAGCGCCGTGGTTCGGCGATCTTCAAGGGGTGATGGGATACACGCACGCAAGCGCGACGGGTCCATGTATCGCACAAAACAACGAGCGTCGCAAGACTTTGGGGGCGTTGAGGGGATACAGGGGGAACGGATCGCGCGTCCACTTCGATGAGTGCGGAGGATGGCCCATTATGTTCCTTCTATCTATCGCGCCTCCAAGAAAAGATACGATGGATAGAGAACAAGAAAAGATGCGATGGATGGGGCTATCGGTCGATGTTGAACGCACTGCTCCATGGGGAGCAAAGGTTCATCGGATGTGATGTTTTGGGGAGAAAAGAGAGAAGGAGGGGAAGGGGAGGACTGCTTACTCGATGGTGAGTCTCAGTTTGGGGGAGGTGTAACCAGCATTGGTGTCTTCGAGGTAAACATCGTAGGTACCAGCGGTCACGCCGGTCAGGTCGATGTCAGCCAAGAAGTAAGTGGTGCTGTAACCTGAGTACATCAACTTGCTTTTCTTGGTCCCAACGACAAGATCGATGTTGGGGGAGAGATCATCACCTTGGACAACAAAGCGTACGTTCGAGGTGATCCCAGTGAGCCCTTTGGAGTCGAGATAGAACGGACCAAAGATCTTGAACTTCGGCGTCGTGGTTGTGGGTTTTTCACCCGTCGTTACGTTGACCCAGATGGTGTTGGTGCTCTTTCCGCCGGTCACAAACCAGAAGGGGTAGAGACCAGGTTGAAGGTCACGCGTATCGAGCTCAGCTGTCGCAGAACCCAAATCGTCAACTTTACCGTTTACGACGCGGCCAGCGAAGTAGAATGTTCCGCTGGTTTTGTCGAAGCCTTCACCCAAGAGGGTGATGGTTTGCTTGCCTTCGGGCTTGATGGCCGAAGTGTAAGCATAGTTGAGCGAGCTGGTTCCGAACTTGTAGTTACGGATGATCGGCATCCCAGGACTTTGGACCGTGAAGTAGTAATTACGTGTCTTGGTCTTGTCAGGGTTGCTGAACTGGACAGGGAACACACGAGCGTTACCCGCGATGTCGATGTCTTTGGCTTCTGCGTAGCCGAAGTTCGACGTCGTTGGAGCTGTCACCGTGAAGTCCGTGATACCTTTTCCATCGAAGAGGATCTCGCCTTTGTTCATTTGGGCGTCTTCTTTGATGAAACCAGTACCTGCGAGACGAACCGTGACTTTCTCGCCAGGGTAAGCCGCGAGGCCTTCGGAAAGGAACAACAGATCCAACGGGATCTTGTAAGTTCCCCACCCATCATTTTTAGAGGAGATGAATTGGTAGATGTTCTCATTGCTGATCTTGGTTCCTGCGGAGTCTGTGACGAAGTATGTCACAGGACCAGCGGTTGGGAAACGTGTGGGGAAGTCAGTACTGGAAACATAAAACCAACGGTAGTAGACACTGCTGCCTGACATTGATTCTACAGTTCCTCCCACGGACACTTTGTTCCCGGTATCTCCGATAAGATCACCGTACATCTCAAAATCAACACCGGCAGGTGTGTCTATGTCATACACCATCTCATAGGAGCTGGATATGCCATTTGTTTTCATCCGTACTTTGTTTGTTGAATCAACGTGGATTTGAAGCACATTGGATTTTTCAGGTTTTCCTGCAAAGGCGACTTGAACGTTGTGGGCCGTATCATTTGCAGGTTTACTGATAGTCAGGTCAAAGTACGATGAAGAAGTTCGCGCAAACAAGAAGTTTGCATCGACTGTCGTATCAAGCTTTTGACCGTTCAAATACACATCGAAAACATCACTGCTGCTGCCACCGTTGTAGAGATAGATGCGGGTCGTGATTGTTGTCGTTGTTACATTGACAAACGAAGATGGGTTCGCGTACCGAATGAGCGGGTACTCAGTTTCGGTCGTTGTGGGGCCGCTACCGCCCCCTGGATCAAAGAGGAAGAGGTTGGAGTAGCGTTTGGTACCGTTGTCGTCCTTCATGATCTGGACGTAGTAAGCACCACTGGGCAAGGGGGGAGCACCTGTGTCGCAATCGGGGGGGTTGTCGCTGCCATAGATCGCGTCAGAGTAAGACGCACTGTCTGTGGTGGAGATCCCTGCGGTGGTACAAACAGGCGAACCGTTGAGGTCAAAGAGAAGGATCACGGGATCGCCTGCTGGCGACTCGTCACTTCGGAGACCTGTACCCGACCAGTAGAAGAGACTGCTGGTGGGGGAGGGGTTTCCAGTGATCACCATGCCGGGGTCTGGCATGTTCCCAGAGATAAACTTCGCAGTGTACTCGTCAGACTTTTGCATCCCTTTGTTTTCGACGATGAACTTGTAATCGCCGGCCGCAGTGAAGGTGGCTCCTGGGATCTCAAGGGTGTAAGAGTCGACGCGCGTGACGGGAGTGACTGCAGTGCCATTGACCGTTACGGCGGGAGCAAGACCAAAGCCTTTTCCGCGGATCACTGCTTTGGTGGGGGCGGTGCCTGTGAAAACACCGAGATCCACGCGGGTGATCTCAGGTTTGGCTTCGTCGATCGCTTCCACTTCGACGGCTGCGGACTTACGACCACAAGACGCGGTCAACTCAAAGCTGAGTTTTCCTGCCATGGCCACAGCGGTGGTGTCGATCTCAAGCTCGTAGCTCACGGTGTTGAAGGCTTTGCTCACTTTACCAGTGAAGCCAGTCGCTACAACAGAGGAGGACTTGTCGAGGTTGAGACCTGTGACATACACCTTCACTTTGCCGCCGTAGAAGAACTTGCTGGGGTGAACGCTCAATATCTCGGGCGTACCAGGAGGTTCTGTGACCCAGAAGGTCAAAGGCTTGCTTGCGGGTGTATCGGGGTTTTTGATGCTAACATCGTAGGCACCCACGGGGATCTTGGTGAAGTCGAAGTCCAACTTCACTTCTGTCAACGAAGTGACAGTGATGGTGGTGGCTGCGTAGGTTTTGCTGGGGTCTGCTTTGTCCACCAACTCAGCGCTGAGGCCTTGTTGGAAGTTGTTACCAGACACCGTGATGGTTTCTTTTTGGCAGTCGTTACCGATGCGATCCAAGGAGAGATCGTTCAAGATCGCTTGGACCCCAGAAACAACAACCTTGAGGGCAGGTGTTTCTTTAGCGTCGGGGTTGATGACTTTGACTTCGTACTCGCCAGGAGCGGGTGCTGTCAAAGAAGCGCTGATCTTGGTGTCGGACTCGAAGAAGGTGGTGAGGTCTTGGTTGTTGAACACGACCTTCGCACCGTCAAGGAAGTTGGTTCCTTCCACAACGAGACGCAGTGACTGACCTGTGATCAGAAGCTCAGGCGACAGTTTGGTGATGGTCGGCGTACCACCGTCCACGACGTCAAAGTCCAAAGCATTGGAGGTTTTGGTGTCGGGGTTGGTGATCTCGACTTTGTATTTGCCCACGGGAGTCGAGGTCAGATCGAACTGTGCGATCAATTGGTCGGGACCTTTGAATTGGTAGTCCGAGACTTCTTTTTTGTCGAACAGCAGTTTCAGTCCAAAGAGGAAGTTCTTTCCGTTGATTTGGACGGTCACTTTGGTCTTGGTTGCGCCACCAGCGGGGTTGAGGCTTGTCAACTCGGGAGCGGGGCTGTTGATCACAGCTTCGATAAAGACCGTTGCACTCGCAGAGAGTGCGCCATCACTGACCGTCAAGCGGATGCCGTAGCTTCCGACTTTGTCGGGGGTGATGGATGGTTTTTCGCTGCTGGAGTCAGACAAGCTTGCGCTGCTGCCATCGGGCTTTTTGAAGACTTCCCAAGTGTAGGTGAGTTTGTCACCTGCATCGGGGTCTGTACTGCCCGAACCATCGAGGTCAACTTTGTTGCCTACTTCAACGCGAACATTTTGTCCTGCATTTGCGGTAGGAGCGCGGTTTGACGAAGCAACATTGATGGTCACTTCGTCAGGATCGCTATCTTTGCCATCGTTGACCATGAGGCTGACCACGTACACACCGACTTTGTCGGGCGTGAGCTTGGTGCTGGCTTGGTCCGCTGCGCTAAGGCTTGCGGTGCTGCCGTCTGGTTTGGTTTTGATTTCCCATTTGTAGGTAAGTGTCTTGCCCTCGATACTTTGGCTGGCTGCGCCATCGAGGGTGACTTCTTCGCCAACCTTTACGCTTTTGTCGTTGCCGGCATTGGCGGTAGGTTTGCGAGTATCGCTGGGCAAACGCGCATCCACGCACTTGCCGCTGTTGCAGATGAGATTGGCATTGCAATCTTGGGTTGTTTTGCAGTCTTCACCAAGGTTTTTGGGAGCGGGTGGGCCGCAAGCGGCGGTCACGACGCTGATGCCTACAGACAGGCACAGGGTGAAAACCATCCACAATCTTGTGCGTCGCATATTCACTGAAACCCTCCTTACATCAATCATGCGGAGCGTAAGAAAAAATAAACTTGGAAGAATCAAAGAGTCATGAGAGCCCCATCATGCGGGGCTCTCATGCTCAATGGTTCGCGTTCTTACTCGACGACCAGCTCCAACTCAAAGGACTTCACTTTACCAGTTGCATCTTCCACGCTGACAGGATGGTTACCTGCTGCCACAGCGCTCAGGTCGAGTTCTACAAAGACCAATTGGCTGCTGTAGAAGATGACGGGGAGTTTTTGCCCGTTAAAGTTGACCATGTAATTCTCGCGGAAACCTTCACCAGCAATCGCAATACGCATCTTGCTGTTGAGGCTGGTGAGTGCGCCTTTGGACACACTTGCGGGAATGACAGTGTAGAGGCGTGGTGCTGCATTGGGGTTGATACCATTGCGGATCACGTCTACGAGGATGGTGTTTGAACGGCGCCCTTTGGACTCAACCCACACAGGGTAGGTTCCATCGGGAAGATCCGCACCATCAAAGTCAACTCTGAGGTAGTCATACGTCGAAGACGTATAGTTGCTGGTTACCTTTTGGGGGATACCTGCGAGGAAGACCTTGTCGTCTGATGCAATGTTTTTCCCATAGACGTACATGTTGTTGATTTGCCCAGGTCGGATAATACGGGTGAAGTAGTGACCTGTGGTATAGCTGGGCACCACGCGAGTAATGCGGACGCCTTCGCCATTGGTGACGCTCAAGAAGCGAGGTACACTTTGAACACCGCTGGGGTTTTTCAACACCACGGGAACAATACCCGACTTCGAAAAGCTCACTTTTTCCAACTCAAAGTAGGTGTAGCCGTTGAGCACTGTCGACGATTTCTCTACTTTGCGGGGCATACCATCCACAAGGATCTCGCCAGGCGCGCCAAGACCACCACCAGGATCGTAGCCTGTCACGGCCACGCGCAGAGTGGTGTCTTCGCCCACGACAGGTGCGTTTCCTGCGCCAGCCGAGCCTGTTCCGTCATACACCGAAACAATACTGAGTTCTTCCGTTCCCCACTGGCCAGGGCCAATGACGCGGAGTTTTACGGTATTGCTCTTGACGCCTGTTGCGCTTTCAAGCTGAACAGGTGCCAAGCCAGGGGTCAGCGTATTAAAGTTGCTGCTGCTCCAAGAGGACGATTGAAGGAAGTAAGGAGCCTTGCTGCTCGAGCTGAAGCTGAGGTCGCTGGTTCCACTCTTGATGGGGTTTCCTGCACCATCGAGGATCTTGTGCGTGGTAGCAAAGTCGTAACCCCAGAGGTAGAACGTCAAGCTGCTCGCATCAATGGGAATAATCATCGACTCAACCCACAAGACACGAACGCGTTGTGTGGTGTTGATATCGAGGAAGGTTGTGTTCGAACGACCTTTGTCGTTGGTCACTTCGATCGGCAACTCAAGACGCGTGTTGGTTCCCAAAGTAATGGGGTAGTCCTTCACTTCGATTTCAGAAGCTGTCGGTGTGACTGTCACGCCTGCCAAGGTCGAGATATCAACATTGTTGATATAGACTTTGGTTTTTGTGGTGGAGAAGTTGATCCCGCGGATCTTAAAGGTAACTTTCGCGGGAGGAGCTTGTGCATCCACCACAAAAGTCGCGGGTGAAGTAGGCTCGATGCCTTGGATTGCGGGGGGGAAGTTGGGCTCAGTGCTGCCAGAACCACTCGTGGGAGCGCCTGGAGCGGGGCCAACGGCCCATGTCCAAGTCACACGGTTGGAAGAGCAAACTGTACTTCCGCCGATATCACGGCATCCTTCGACGTCGTAAGTTTGTCCAGCAATGAGTCCCGAAGGCAAGTCGCTGTCATCGTCGTCGAAGTATACACAGCCTTGGTAATCACCAGAGCTTGCATAGAAGAAAGAGTAGTTGTCGTTGTAATTGACTTCGCCAACCAACGTTCCGTTTTGATAGAAACGTGCAGCAGGGTTTTCGCTCAAACCGCTGGACTCAGCACGCAAGTTTTCGCCGCAGATGTAGATCGTGTTCCAGCTCGATTTCGCGATCATGAACACGGTGTCTACTTTGAGTGCAGCGGGAGTTGCTTTTGCTTTGTTGGTCCAAGGTACGGTCGCAGAGCAAACATCGGTTCCTGCGACCTTACGGCAAACACGGAGATCGTAGATCTCGCCGCTGGTCAGGCCCGTGAAGCTGCTACGGGTTGTCCCAATACAACCACCTGCATAACCGATCGCGTTGGCTGCGGTCTTTTTCACAACCGACGTACCACTTTTGAGCAACTCGATCTCAGGGGCCGGGTCGCTTCCAGTGTTTTGGAGGTTGCTACCACAGACACGGAGGAAATACTCTTCGTCTGGGGGGACCGAAGCGATCTTCATAAACTCATCCACGTCGAAGCTTGCTTCTGCAGAAGCCTTCATACCGGGGTTTGTGACGATCAGCTTGTAGGTTTTCTTGGTGGTGTAGCTGGTTCCATCAATGGTCAGCATGTTGCTGTTGACGTAAGTGACCATCGCAGCCGCGCCATCTACGGTGACGGTTGCGTTGGGGTGGAAGCCTTCGCCGCGGATCACAATGTTTGGTGCTCCTGGAGGAACAGGATTGGGTGCGATCTGTGTAACCGTGGGGATGGGGATCTCGATAGCGTCCACTTCTTCTTTGTTGCTGCTCTTTTGACAGAGGCCCACTGCGGAGACTTCGAGTTTTTTGGCAGCCGTCAAAGCACTACCATCAACGTCGATCTCATACAACGTATCGTTGATCTTGGTGGGGGTGATGGGGTTTCCATCCAGCGTCAACTTGGCGCCTTCGAGGAACATCGCGACGAGATATCCTTTGGCTTTTGCGCCAATGAACATACGACGGGGATGAACCGAAAGCAGCGAAGGAGTGGGGGTGGTTTCGGTGACTGTGAAGTCAACTTCTGCAGGGTTGGTACTTCCTGCGTTGGTGACTTTCAGTTTGTAAGCGCCTGGCATCAACTGTGTGAAGTCGTACTCAACGCGGACTTCAGTCATGTTGGTGTAGGTTAGCTTGATAGGTGCGAAGGTTTTCGTCGCATCGTTTGCATCGACGAGTTCGACTTTCACGCCCGAAAGCATGTTGCGACCGTTGATCACGATGGTTTCGCTCGCACAGTCTTTACCAATGGTGCTAAACGAGATGCCGTCCACAAGTGCCGAGACAGAAGACACGCGGAACTTGTAAGGATCGGAAGCCTTGCCATCGGGGTTGGTGACGATCACGTCGTATTCACCGTCGTTGGGGACAGTCAATACACCCGAGACAGAGGTGTCGGAACCATACTCGGTTTTGAGGTCATTTCCATCAAACTTGATCGTTGCGCCACGCACAAAGTTTGTGCCTTGCACAGTCAAGTTGACGATCTGGCCAGCAATAACGAGAGCGGGACCGACATAAGAGATCGTGGGCTTTTGGCCTTCGAGGATCTCAAACTCCATCTCGCTGGTTTCTTTGCTGTCAGGGTTGACGACCTTGACCTTCACTTTTCCTGCGGACTTGCCCGTCAGATCAACTTTCGCACGGAGGCGTGTTGCGCTGACGTATTCGGTCCCTGTGAGGTCTGCACCATCGAAGCTAACTTTGGCGCCATAAAGGAAGCCTGTACCTTCGAGGTCGAAGTTGACAGTCGCGCCAACAACACCTGTGTTGGGGCTAAGCATGGTCAGGGTGGGCGCGGGCGCTTCTTTGGTCGCTGTGATGTATGCGATCACGCTACCTTCGCCGCCTTTGCCGTCCGTCACTTTCAGCTCAACCGCGTACAGACCGCCTGCATCGGGGGTAAAGCTTGCTTTGTCTTTGTCAGCATCCTGCAACGTCGCCTGGCTACCATCAGGCTTAGAACGGAAGCTCCAAGCATAGGTAAGGGTGTCGTTGTCAGCATCTGTACTTGTCGAACCGTCCAAAGCAACAGCTTCCCCTGCCTTTACAGTCGCTTCTGCGGGAGTGACTTTGGCTTCGGGGGGGACATTGTCTTTGAAAGCTTCGAGCGTGACTTCTACAACGTCACTTTCAAGGGTGTCATCTGCAACCTTGAGAGAGAGTTTGTAAGAGCCCGGTACATCTGGCTTAATGGTGACTTGAGAAGCACCTGTGTCGCTCAGACTCGCGCTGCTTCCGTCGGGTTTGCTCGCAAGACCCCAAGTGTATTTGGGTTTGGGAGAAGCGCTGTAGAAAAGGCTGCTTGTACCACTCAAGGTTGCATTTTCGCCAACCTTGACGCGCAACGCGCCTGTGATCGCAGCTTGGGGCTTCTTGCCTTCAGGCTTTACTTCAGCCTTTTGGCATTTGTTCTGGATACATACAAGATCGGTGACACAATCAAAGTTGGTTTTACAATCTTCTCCTTCATTCTTTTTGGGGGGATTACAGGCGACAAGCCAAGCCGCAAGCAGGGCTGTTGTCGAAAGCAGAGACCAGGATTTACGCCACTTCACGCGGAAACTCCTTTCTGGCTCAACAACGTTCGTGTCTTTTTGCAAAGTGCGAACCTGCATGGTCCTACGTGCAGGCAACAAAAAGACGTGGGTGAATAAGAGACTCTTCGATATGTCATGTTACAACACGAAGACGGAGTAGGTTGTTGGATATTGTTTTGTGGGTTGGTAAGTGATCTTACCTTGGGTGTATGGATGGGAAGACAAACAAAAAAACCCTCTGACCAACCAAAGACAGACAAACACCGCAATCCCTCAAACATAATGGATGCAAACTCTAGGGCCACCGGGAACGCGATAGCACTTCTTTGTAGTGGAGATTGACAAATATGCAACAACCTCGTGCTCAAAGAAAGTTAACTGCATATCACGCGCAACCTTCTCGAAGCAAGCACCTCCCCAAAAGAGGGGGTGCCATAAAGCTTTTTAGGTTGGCCTTCTCTCTTCTCAAACAAAATGCTCCTCAAAAACCTTTTGTGACAACAAAGCAAACGTTGCTCAAAAGCACAAAAAGTATCATTTCGCAGACCCTTTATTGAAGATTTGGTGGTGCTGCGTAAACATCGGCTGTTTTCCCAGACCTCCTTGTTGGGAGATTGGTCTCAGATGATCTTGCCTTGCTTGGCACATTTGTGTTCGGTTTGTTGCACAGCAAACGGATTACTGCTATGCAACATGCTCGTGTCATGCGCCGTGCGAAGATGCACTGAACAGAAAGGACCCATAGTCACATGAGTGATCTGTCAGTTACCCCCATTAACATTGAAGATGAGATGCAGGTCTCGTATCTCGATTATGCCATGAGCGTCATCATTGGTCGGGCCTTGCCAGATATCCGTGATGGTCTGAAGCCTGTCCACCGTCGTGTCCTTTATGCGATGTTTCGTGAAGGTTTGCTGCATAATCGCAAGTATTCGAAGTGTGCGGGTGTGGTTGGGGAAGTCTTGAAAAAGTATCACCCTCACGGTGATGCCGCTGTTTACGACACTTTGGTGCGTATGGCGCAACCTTGGAACATGCGTTATCCCCTCGTTGATGGACAAGGAAACTTTGGTTCTATCGATGGTGACTCTGCGGCGGCCTATCGTTACACTGAGTCGCGTATGACCCGTCTTGCCGAGATGATGCTCCAAGACATCGACAAAGAAACTGTCGACTTCACAGAAAACTTCGACGGTTCGACCCTTGAACCCATCGTGCTTCCCACTCGTTTTCCTGCACTCCTCGTCAACGGATCTGACGGTATCGCCGTGGGGATGGCCACCAAGATCCCACCCCACAACCTTCGCGAAGTCATCAATGCTTGTGTGCATCTTATCGATCACCCCGAGACTTCCATCGAAGAACTTGTGTTGGGACGACCCGCATCTGAAGAACGACCCGCGCTGCAACCCATCCTACCCGGTCCTGACTTTCCTACAGGCGGTTTGATCCACGGGCAGCGCGATATCCTCAAAGCATACAAAGAAGGCCGTGGCATCATCCAGATGCGCGCGACTTGCAACACGGAAGAAGACGAAAAGACCGGCCGAAGCCGCATCGTCGTCACAGAGATCCCTTACCAAGTCAACAAAGCCCGTCTCGTCGAGAAGATCGCTGAGTTGGTGCGCGATCGCAAAGTGG
Source organism: Myxococcales bacterium (assembly GCA_020632975.1). Taxonomy (GTDB): domain Bacteria; phylum Myxococcota_C; class UBA6777; order UBA6777; family UBA6777; genus JAKLKB01. Next base: position 187,442 of record JACKEL010000008.1, on the reverse strand, counting down.
AAGGTATCTCTGATCTCCGCGATGAATCCAACCGCGAAGGTATCCGTGTTGTCGTTGAGTTGAAGCGCGATGTCATGCCCGAAGTCGTGCTCAACCAACTTTACAAACACTCCCCGCTTCAAAGCTCTTTCGGCATCATCCTTCTCTCTATCGTGCAAGGCCAACCTCGCCTGCTCAATATCAAGGATATGTTGAAGCACTTCATCAACCATCGCCGCGAAGTCACGATCCGTCGATGTCGTTATGAACTGCGCAAGGCCAAAGAACGCGCACATATCTTGGAAGGTCTGAAGAAAGCGCTCGATCACATCGACGAGATCATCAAAACCATCCGATCTTCCTCTAGTACAGATGAAGCACGCGAACGTTTGATGGCGAGCTTCGACTTCTCACGCATCCAAGCCCAAGCCATCCTCGATCTGCGTTTGCAACGATTGACCGCCCTCGAACGCGACAAGATCATCGAAGAACTCAAGCAGATCAACATGGAGATCGAACGCCTGACCAACATCCTTCAAAACGAAGCGTTGTTGAAAGAGCTGATCAAACAAGAACTCCAAGAGATCGGTGATGACTTTGGTGATGAACGCCGCTGCCAAATCGCTGGTTCGCTCGATCAGATCTCTGAAGAAGACCTGATCGCCGAAGAAGATATGGTCGTGACGATCACAAACTCTGGTTATATCAAGCGCAACTCTCTGACCGAGTATCGCGCACAAAGACGCGGTGGGCGCGGCATCGTGGGCATGAACACCCGCGACGAAGACTTTGTGGTCCAGTTGTTTGTGGCTTCGACGCATGATCACATGCTGATCTTGACGAACCACGGGCGTATGCACCAAGTCAAAGTGTACGAGATCCCCAAAGCCTCGCGTACTGCGCTTGGACGACCGATCGTCAACTTGATCAATCTCGAAGAGGGCGAACAGCCCCAAGCTGTCCTTCCCATCAAAGAATTCAAGGATGGGATGTATCTGTTCTTTGCAACACGTCGCGGCGTCGTGAAAAAGACTGAGCTGATGGCCTACGCCAACGTTGCTGTCCGATCTGCGGGCTTGATCGCGTTGAAACTCGACGACAATGATGAGTTGGTTTCGACGCTTTTGACCGACGGCGAACGCGAAGTCATCTTGTGTTCTCGTAAAGGTCAGGCTGTGCGCTTCAAAGAAGGCGATGTCCGTCCCATGGGCCGTAGCGCTCGTGGTGTCGCAGGGATCAAGCTTGGAGATGATGACGAAGTCGTCTCGCTTGTGGCCACCCAAGAAGACAAAAACCTCCTTACCATCACTGAAAATGGTTATGGAAAGCTCACGCCTGTTTCTGAATATCGCATCACAAAACGCAATGGGAAGGGCGTGATCACCATCAAGTGCAATGAGCGAAATGGTGATGTCGCCTCGACACTCGAAGTTTCTGAACAAGATCAGCTCATGGTCTCGACAGATACTGGACGCATCATTCGTTTTGGTGCAGACGAGATCCGCATCCAAGGGCGAAATACCCAAGGGGTACGATTGTTCCGCGTGGATGACGGCGAACGCATCTCCTCTGTGGCAATCGTTGCAGATGCCAACGATGAAAACGAAGACGAAGAAGGCGCAGAAGGTTCGGTGGACGGTGCTGTCTCTGAGATCGATGCTGAGATCGCGGCGCCCACACAAGAAGATGCGGCGACTTCAGGAGACGAACAAGAAGCGACTTTGGAAGTCTCTGCCGAAGGACAACGCGACTTGGATGAACCCACAGAATAATTTTGCCTGCAAAGACATCACCCTTGACCCCCTAGAGTGATCCCGCGACACTTCACCCCACAGTTCCTTTCTTTTGGCCCGCGAAGACTCTTAAATCATCCATCCGTAGGTCTTTTTCGGACATTTCTATGGGGGATCGAAAAAATCGTTGACGTGGGGTAGGGGCTGTGGTAGAACGCGACCCCGATACAGGGTCAAACTGACCACAAAACACCGTGTGATGTGCTGTAGCGATCCTTTCTCTCACAACACTCGGCCTTTGATAGGCTTGGTATGGCAAAAGAACCCAAAGACCAAGACGCTTCCAAAGATCTGAAACCATCCTCGAACACACAACGCGAATGGTTTCAGGCGCTGCGGGCTTTTGCTGTTGTGATCGAAGCGACTGCCAGCGTCGTTGGCTCGGCTTTGGTTGGTTATGCTCTGGATCAACGGTTTAACACCTCCCCATACATCTTTCTTGTTCTTATGGTTGCGGGGTGTTTCACTGCGGGTTGGTTACTTTGGCGACTTGCCAAACAAACGGAACGAGAACTAGAACCATGAACTCGTCTCCTTTGCTTTTTTTGGCGCGTTTGGAAGTCGTGGCGTTTGTGCTGGGCATCATCTTCTCCCTCACCGCTTGGTGGTGGAGTGGTCGCTCAGACTTTGCGCTGGCTGTTTGGTTGGGCTCTCTGTTTAGCTCTGGAAATCTCCGACTTCTTGTGTGGAGTTGGTCTTCCATTCTTACAAATCCTTCCCAACCAAACACACAAACGACCTCGCCCCAAAAGGTCCAAGAGCCTGCTCCCACCCCTCCAAAAGAAGAGGGGGCACAGGCTGAACCAAATACCCAAGAGGCTACGGAGTCTCTGGACGAACAGACGGACCCACAAGAACAACCCGAAAGCTCGGATACTGGGCCTTCGTGGAGACATGCGTTTCTTGCCAGTCGGTTTTTGTTCAAACAATTCTTTTTGTTGGGTGGTTTGGCTTTTTGTTTGTGGAGCTTGCAACTAGATGTTGCGGGTTTCTCTCTCGGCCTAGGAAATATCGTGATCGCGATCGTGCTGTCTCCTTTGTTGCCGCAATCTACGGAGTAAATCCTTCATGATCTTCCAGACCATAGCTTCTAGCGAACACTTTTCGCTATTTACTTACTTCTTGAAGATGAACCCTGGCTACGTCCACGTTGCGATGTCAGCGGTCGTCACCTTGTTGGTCACTTGGTTGTCTCTCTCGATCCACCGCTCTTTCAAGCGCGATCAAGACAACAAACGTGATCCCCTGATCCCCGACGATAAGTTGTCCGTCCGAAACATCGTCGAGATCGGTCTCGAACGCTTGTTCCAGATGTTCCAAAATATCCTTGGGCACGATGCTGAGAAACACTTTGGCTTGCTCGCAAGCATCTTTCTCTACATCCTGATCAGCAACTTTTTGGGGATGATCCCTGGATTTCTCCCCCCCTCGGACAACATGAACACCAACCTTGCGATCGGTTTGGTTGTGTTCTTGTACTACAACTACCAAGGCTACAAAGAGCACGGTAAAGGCTACATCAAGCACTTTATGGGACCCGTCTGGTGGTTGGCTCCTCTGATGTTCGTCATCGAGATGATCAGCCACATCGTACGCCCTGTCTCTTTGAGCTTGCGTCTTGCTGGAAACATGACAGGGGACCACCAAGTCCTCGGCGTCTTCTCCAACATGACTCCTTTGCTTATCCCGATCGTCTTTATGGCGCTGGGATTCTTGGTTTGCTTCCTGCAAGCCTTCGTTTTTACGCTTCTTTCTAGTGTGTATATCGCGATGGCCGTGTCTCACGATCATTGATTTTGTTCGCATAACCTAAAGAGGGCTCCCTGCTACCTCTCAGGCGGCACAAAGCAAAGTCGGTGCCCTCTGTTTTTTTGGGAAAGCCCCACGCCTACCAACTACGGAGATTTATTAATGAAAAAATGGCTTGTTTCCATCGTGACTTTCGTCGTCTGCTTCCTGCCCATGGCTTCGGCTTTCGCTGCTGACGGTGGCAAAGGCGGCGCTGCTGCAGGTTGGATCGCGTTGGCTGCAGGAATCGGTCTTGGGATCGCTGCTTTCGGTGGCGCTTTGGGTCAAGGTAAAGCAGCTTCTTCCGCTCTCGAAGGGATCGCTCGTAACCCCGAAGCTTCGGGTCGTCTCTTCCTCCCCCTCATCCTCGGTTTGGCGTTGATCGAATCGCTCGTTATCTACGCATTCGTTATCGCACTCCAACTCGTTGGCAAGATCTGAGCGAGTTTTCTTCCCCTCCCTTTCCCTCCCGCGCTTCTTTCTCTCTATTCTCGCCAACCTATGCGGCTCCGAACTTGACATCATGACGCCGTCGAAATACAATCCTCCCTTACACCAAAGGGGGTTTTCGTCCCTCTATATTTCTTTTCGATGAGAATCGCTTTGAGGCAAGACATCATCCTCATACAAAACGATTTCTTGGGAGAGGCGAAACAATGATGGCAGCTGTTCGTTGGAGTTTGATGCGTTCGTTTTTGGGATTGGCCTGTTTCGTGGGGCCGCTCTTTTTTCTCGAAAACCAAGCTCTTTCCGCTCCCAAAAAGTTTGATGTGGGGATCGTGTTTTACCAAGCGCTTGGCGCTGAAAACAAACTCGAACAGCTCTTCACAAAACTAAAAGACACCATCGAACGCGATGCGGGTCTCAAAGTCCTTCCCCTTGCACAAACCCAAGCCGCCATCGGCAAAGACCTTGGACTTCAACAGTTCGGTAACGACTGCCGCGGTGAGTGGATCTGTATGCAGGGAGCCGCCCGCCAAAAGCTCCAAACCTCCAAAGTTCTCTTCCTCAACGTCGGTGTCTTGGGGTCGGCTTTCTTGGCAAGCCTCCGCGTTGTGGACCTTGAACAAGATCAGGTCTCACCACGTAGCCTTGAAGGAAAACGCTTCAAGGGGGTAGACGACTTTGAAAAATCACTTTCCAAGCTTGTTCTTGAGCTTTTTCCGAGCAAAGTGCGTTTTGTGATCGAGGGCACACCTCAGGGCGCTAGTGTACAAATGAATGGACGAACTGTAGGATCTCTCCCCAAAGTTTCGTTGCGGTTGTCCTCAGGCCCTGTCCAAGTGGAGATCACCCACCCTGGTTATCTCCCCTACAAAAAACGCGTGATCTTGATGCCAAATCGCATCATGTCACTACGCGTGACCTTGGAAAAAAAGCCTGCTGAGCGACGCATCGTGCGCCGTCCTCCTCCTCCTCGGCCCAAAGCCAAACCCCTCCACCAAGAGTGGTGGGTGTGGGTTCTCACTGTTGGCGTTGTTGGGGGGGTTGCTGCGGGGGTCGCGATCGGCGTGACACAATCCCAAGTGTACCGTGTTCAAACAGGTTTGTAGTCCTACTTTGAAGAATTGTGTTGCGAAATGTTTGCTTGATGTCAAAGAAGGCATCATGCTATCTTGGAAAATCTTAAAAGCTGACAGTGGCTTTGATTGCTTTTCATCTTTGGATAGGGTGGCTCCGTGAAGGTCTGTCCCAAGTGTACACACGAAAATCCGCCAGAACTGGACTCTTGTGAGGAGTGCGGGGCGGATATCTCGCTCGTTGCTTCTGATGGGCAAGATCCATTGATCGACGAGGTTCTTGTCGGAAAGTTCCATATCAAGGAGCTTATTGGGCAAGGCGCCATGGGGCGAGTGTATCGTGCGGTCCAAAAACCCATCAACCGAGACGTCGCCATCAAGATCCTCCACCAACATTTGATGGAAGACCAACGTGTGGCAAGGCGCTTCCAACGTGAAGCTGAAGCTGCCAGTCGTTTTACCCACCCCAACTCGATCGCGATCTTTGACTTCGGCCAAACCGAAAACAAGTCCCTATACATCGCGATGGAGTACATCATCGGGCCCGATCTTGCGGAGGTGATCTCTCAAGCTTCACCAATCCCCGCAGAGCGCGTGATCAAGATCGGCTCCCAAGTGTTGTCTGCCCTCCAACTCGCTCACAATAGCAAGATCATCCACCGCGATCTCAAACCCGAAAATATCATGCTTTCCCAGATCTCTGGGCAAGATGAGCTGGTCAAAGTCTGTGACTTTGGGATCGCAAAGATCCAACAGCCCGAAAATACGAAGGGTGAGTCCGCACTCACCATGTTTGGGATGATCTGTGGGACACCTTATTACATGTCCCCTGAGCAAGCCAAGGGTGAAGAACTCGACGGTCGTACCGACCTTTACAGCATGGGCGTCATCCTCTACGAGATGCTTACAGGTGAAGTTCCTTTCCGTGGCAGCACGCCTGTGGAAGTGATCGCTCGTCACCTGACCGATCATGCTGAACTCCCCAGCAAAGTCCGACCCGATGCACAGATCCCACGTGCGCTCGAAGACGTTGTCATGCGGGCCCTCCGTAAAAATCGCGATGAGCGCTTCGCGAGCGCTGAAGAGTTTCGAATCGCGCTTGAGAAAGCACGCGAAGAGACGGCCTTTCACATGGAATTGGAGCGCGTGCTCCAAACCTCTGAACAAGACGCCCAACGTCGCCCCACCAATATGTCCATCCCTGTTGCGACAGTCGCAGCCGCAGGGACGGTGGTTCGGCCTTCTTCTGCCATCGCAGGGGCATCTTCCTTGGCGCCTTCGTCGTCTTCGACGTCTGTTCCTCAAGTCACCATCGCACGCGGGCGTGCTCCCCAACCCACGCCCCATCCGATGCCTGCGACCACGCCTCCTCCTGCTTCTGTCCCTACGCGTATCGGGCCCGCACCAAGCGCACCCAACGTACCTTCTCCTCATATCTCCAATTCGATCAGCGCGATCACACAAGCCCGAGGACAAGCACCTGCGCATCATTCGGGGATTCGTCCTGCGGTGATCCCCTCGACACCACCGCCTTCTTCGATGAATCACCTTGAACGTCCCATGCCCACAGGAAGCCACGGTGCTTTTCCTGTCTCGGGCATTCGACCCGCGCCTCTTGTCTCGCAAGTTTCGCCCCATCACACCAACTTTGATGATGTCAGCGAACCTGTCGTCCAACGCAAAGGGGGAGGGCGCTGGATCTTCCTGCTGCTGCTTCTCGCTGCGGGTGTGGCGGGTGGTTACTACCTTTACACGCGCTCCAACCAAACGGACCCTAAGATTATCGCGCCAGAACTCGAAGAGCGTCCCCTTGCGCCTCTTCCGCGCACCAAACCGTCCGTTTCTCCCATCCCACGGATTGTGCCGCGTGTCATCCCTTCAGAGCCTCGACGCCCCAGCCCTCGCCGCCGTCGTTGGAAAAAACGCTACGCTTCCAACGGAAATGGCCAACGTGTTGAGCTACAAGATCTGAGACAACAGCTCGATAGCATCACGGCTTGGATGGACAACAATGGGATCCACAAAGACTATTTGGATCGCAGAACGTGGCGGATCTACCAAAAAGCCAAGCGCGCGCTCTGGAAGAAAAATGTCCGTAGCTTGCGACGTTTTCTTGATCGACTTAGCAACAAAAAAGTCGGACAAGAGGGCTACATCGGAAAGAGTATCCTTGATAAGAAATATTCTTTCCTCAATAAACTCTACGAAGACCGCAAAAAGCGAAACCTTCTGACATCCGCTCAGTCACAGCGCTGCGAGATCGTTTTTACGCAAATCATCGTCAACAACCTTGTTTTGCGAAATCCGATGAAAGCCAACACGCTCCTCAACCAAGTCCAAGGCTTCCTCCGCCGTCGTTAATGGGCTAGACCCTCTCTCTACACACCCTCTATCCACCCCCCACTTCGCGCCTTTCAAACGCTTTCCTTGATGGAAAAGTGTCTCCGTCTTTCTTTCCGTCTCTACGACCGCTCTTTCGTTAGCCCTTGCAGCGAAAGGGGCGATAGCGTTAGAGTGTCAAGGCTTTCCCGCGAGCGCACTACTTCCATGTATCGATCTTCCCGTTAGAAAGGAGCGAGATATCATGCACTTCCGTTCACTCGTTCGGGCTCTGTCCTGTTTTCTGTTTCTTGTCATTGGATTGTTGGGGAGGTCCGTTGCCGCGCAAGCCCCTGATGCGCTTGACGAGGCCGCCGCACAGCTCGATCAAAAGAAGGTCTTGGCGATCTTTCAGATCAGATCGCTGGATCGTTTTGCCCAAGAGATGCTGACTTCCTTTTCAAAAACAACCGCTTCTTCTGCTGAAGAAAAGATGGGACGTCAACTTGTGGGGGGCGTGGTCTCTGCGATTACCCACATGGACGTCGATCTTGGCCGTGGCATCGTCTTTGCGGTGCAAAAAGCAGCTTTCCCCCAAAAACGCTTGCCCGTGTCTGTGAGCGCTTGGATGTGGCTCAAGCGCGAAACTGGTCTTCAAGGCCTGATGCAGATGCTGCCCTTGCCTGCTGGACAAGTGCTTTCTTCGCAAGATGGTGGCCGAGAAGCTTACCTGATGCACCCTGGAGGGTCGCGCAAGACGCCTTCTCTCTTGGTTGTTCGTTCTGGGTTGCGCGTGATGCTCTCGGTGATTCCGCCAAAACCAAGGGCTCGAACTTGGATGGATACGCTGACTGGGTCGCTTGCGTGGTCTGAGAAGCAAGTCCAGATGCTGCTCTCTTCTGCGTCTGTTGCGCCTGCACAGTCTCTCGCGGTGTCCAAGTCCTTCCAAGATGCGCACAAACGACACGCTGGATCGATGTTTTTCTTCTTTGCTGATCTGCAAAATCTCGCGGATCTTGCGGAGACTTTTTCTCCGCGCGCCTTGCCCATTATCTCCAAGTTTCGCGGATTCTTGGGGACTTTCGATGTTGGTGCGGATCTGTCCTTGGCCAAAGGTCTCGCGCGTCTTCGTGAGTTCGTGACTTTTGGAAAGCGCGGAAATCCCGTGCACAAACTCTTTGCAAAGCGATATCCCGCAGTCGATCTTACGCAGGTTCTTCCTGCTGATGCGGACTGGGTAAGTAGCGTACAGTTCGACTTTTGGGGAGCCTTTGAGTCGCTGCAAAAGGTCACTTCGCGCTTTTCTTCTCCGCGTTCTGCGCGTCGTATGCGCCGCGAGATCCGCAACTCCAAAGAGATGTTCAAAGCCTTCGTGGGCAAAGACCTCAAAGAAGTGGTTTCCCTTCTGAATGGGCAACTGTCCTCGTTCCTTCGCCTAGACGCGAAGGCCATCCCTTTCCTCGAAACGCTTGCAGGGATGGGCTTTATGCTTGGTGTCAATGATGCTGCGAAGTTCTCGGCCTTTTGGGATGATTTCTTTTCCAAGATGCTAGACAAGCGCCTCTTGCTTGGAAAACGCATCGTCGTCCAAGGAAAACCCACCATCTACCAAGTCCAAGTGGGCAAAGAGATGCAACTCTACTCTGCATTGCTTGGTCGCGCATGGGTTTGGGCGGCGGACCTTGGGACTTTGCAAGGTTTACTTGCACAGGGCTCACAACAAGCTGTGTGGGCAAAACGCCTCGCGGCCTATCCTCGTGTGAGCGCATCCCTCCAAAAAGGCGGGCTTTGCGCATGGGGCGATGGGAAAAAGCTTCCTGCTGTGGTGGCGCGCTTGCCTTTGCCACGTGAGCGCGTGGGCTTGGTTCGCCAGCAGGTTTCGCGTTTGGGCACCTTTACGGTCGTGAACCAAAGTGATGCGTCTTCGTGGGATACAGAGATGACGCTCCACTTTGTTGCGCCCACCCAAGACAAAGCGGATGCTGCTGCGCCCAGTGCGCTTGGCCTGATAAGACGAAGAAAAGTGCGCCGCGCTTTGAGAAAAAATGGCCCCTTTTTGGTGGGGTTTGTGCCTGCTGTCGTCTTGCCGCTGTTGACCTCTCCGTCCGTCGCCGTCTTTGGACTGGGGGGCGTGGGAGCTGGCTTCTTTTTGATGCGCTCCATGCCACGAAGAAAGCGGGCCCTCCGCCGTCGCCGTCGTCATTTTCGTCGTCAACCTCGCTTTCGGCGATTTGAACGCGCCAAACCTTCCCGAAAGATGCCACAAAAGAGCGAAAAGCGACCCTAGGGCCGCACAATGGGGATGGGGGAAGGCTTCGCCTTGGGATGGCTGTGTTCGACCAAGGAAAAGGAAGCCAAGCACGCCCTGTGCGCGAGGAGCCGTGTCTGCCGTAGAGGGCGCGGAACAGGCTTGACCGCCCATGACGAAACGTATATGGTAGGGCGTACTTCGCAAGAGCGGTGCGTCGCGCCGCTACTCTCTCAGGCGCTATTCTGCGTGTGTTTTCGTTTTCTTCGGGGGATTCGCTATCTTCCCGCGTATCGCGCTCGCGGGGCGCGAAGTCTCGCGATGATTCGTCTACTCTCATAGCTAAAGAGGGCTGGTTCAGATGTTTCACGTTAAAGTCTGGTTGGGTGTAATTTTCTTCGCAGTGGTCACCCTGCAGATCTGGATCATGCAACCCCTGCTGATCTACAAGGTTGCAGAAGAACAAGATCGCCTTCGACCTATCTTGGTTGGACAGCGTTTTGAACGTGGTTTGTTCCGTTTCTACGAAAAGTTGAAGGCAAAAACGACCAAGATGGCCGAAGAACCTGGCCTTCGAGAAGCGGTCAAGTCGATCAACTACGAAGCTGACGACGACCTGTCGAAGTTGGAAACTTACGAAGACGCACGACGCAAGATCCAACGAAACTTTCAATCCTACCAAAAGCTCGATAGCAAAGGGGAAAGACTCTACGTGGTTTCCCGCGAAGGGATCGTGCTCTTGCGTTCGGACCAACCAGGCGCCACCTTCCGTTTTAAGAAGGATCGGCTCCCCAATATCCCCCACCTCAACGACGCTTTGAAAGACAACGCACGTACTGGGATCTGGCCGATCGACGGGACCAACAGCTTTGTGGCTGCTGTGCCCGTCCATGCTAGCGCCGAAAAGAAAGTCGTCAAAGCCGCGTTGTTGTATGTCAAAGCCTTCAATGCGGAACTCTTTCTTACACACAAAGAGTTGTTGCCCCAAGACAACAACATCCCTGGTGCCAAAGACACCAAGCTCGTCTTGTTTACCGCTACGCGCAGCAAGTCGGGCGACCTTGAACTTGGCCCCATCGCCTACAACCTTACGGATAAACTGATTCCCTTTTTCCGAGGTTGGTTTAAGAAAAAGGCTTACGATGTTGTTGTCGACAAATACGAAAATGGGATGAACCGTGACCTTTTGAAAGCTGAGATCCAGCTCCAACCGTACTCTTACATGGTTGGGCGCTTTCCAGCGGACTTGAGTCCTGGCAACATCGGTTACGTCCTGATGGTCCCTGTTCCCAACCGCTTTGTGAACGTAAACAAAGCGAAGTTTTATGAGAGCGGTGGGCCACGTATCTTGGCGACGGTTTTGTTGGTGTTGGCATTCTTGTTGGCTTTGTGGCTTTCGGGTGCGGAGATCTTCTACTTCCGCCGCGTTGTTCCTCGATTGCAGACGGCGCCACAAGAAGAGTTTCCTGATGTGCCTTTGAATGGATTGAGTGGACCTTGGAAAGGGCTTGCTCGCTCCATTAACAAGATCTTCTCGATGATTCGCGAGCGTGGTCTGGGCGAAGCTGATATGAAGCCTGGAACAACAATCGCAACCGTGGATGAACTGGATTCTCGTGATAGTGGCGCGTCGCCAGCCCTTGACTTCCTTGCTTCGCAAAGTCGCGAAGTGGATGCGATCTCTCCTGATCTCCTTGTTGGAGGAGATGTGAACCAAAATGCTGCGTCTTTGCTTGGAGGAGCATCTTCTCCCGCTCCGCAAGGTTACCCCCAGCAGGGTGGCTATCCACAGCAAGGCGGTTATCCGCAGCAAGGTGGTTACCCACAACAAGGGGGTTATCCGCAACAACAAGGCTATCCACAACAAGGCGGCTACCCACAACAAGGCTATCCCCAGCAGGGTGGTTACCCCCAACAAGGTGGCCAACCGCAACAAGGGTATCCCCACGGAGATCCGCACAAAAAGTCTTGATTGTTTGCTCGTGCGGAGGCCCACGCGGTCGATGTCTTTGAAAGGCCGAGGGTGAGGTCGATTTGGTCGTGCGGGCTTGGAGGAAGAGATGGATGTCAAGATAACCCTAGCCGATCCAGAAAAGAAAAAGCCGATTCCCCGCGATGGGAGCACCATGGGGTTTGGGCGCTATTTTTCGGATCATTTTTTCTTGATGGATTATGCCCCTGAGCGCGGTTGGTTCGATCCTCGTATCGAGCCTTATCGAAAGCTTTCTTTGGACCCTGCGACGATGGCGCTGCACTATGGCCAACAGGTTTTCGAGGGGATGAAAGCCTACCGTGGCGCTGATGGTGGAGTGTACCTCTTTCGGCATCGCAACAACTTTGAGCGCTTGAACCGCTCTTGTCGTCGTTTGGTTATCCCTGAGATGGATATCGAAACCCTCGAAAAGGGATTGATCGAGTTGATCCGCGTCGATCAAGACTGGATCCCCACAGATGAGGGTTGCTCGCTTTATATCCGGCCTACCGTGATCGCGATGGACCCTTTCTTGGGCGTCCGTCCTTCCAATACGTATCTGTTTTTTATCATCGCTGGGCCTGTTGGGGCGTATTACCCCGAAGGATTCAACCCGATCTCGATCTACGTGAGCGATCAATATGTTCGCGCTGTTTCGGGAGGGATCGGCGAGGCCAAGACCGCAGGAAACTACGCTGCAAGCCTCGCGGCCCAACAAGACGCCAAAAGCAAAGGCTACTCCCAAGTGTTGTGGCTTGATGCCAAAGATCGCTCGTTTGTCGAAGAAGTGGGCACCATGAACATCTTCTTCCGCATCAACGACGAACTGATTACAAGTCCCCTCACTGGTAGCATCTTGCCGGGTGTTACGCGTGATTCCGTGATCCAGATCGCTCGCTCATGGGGCGTAAAGGTCAGTGAACGCATGTTGTCGATGGACGAAGTCTTCGACGCTGCGCAAAAAGGGACCTTGAAAGAAGTGTTTGGTTCAGGAACCGCCGCTGTGATCGCGCCTGTGAAGAAGTTCCACTACAAAGACCAAGATATCCAAGTCGCAGATGGCCGCAGTGGCGAGCTTTCCCAACGACTTTATAAGTATATCTTGGATCTTCAGTATGGCCGTATCGAGGATCCTTTCGGCTGGCGCAAGCGCATCCTCTAATCCTCCTCCCCCTGATCTCTTCCGTCCCTAGGGCTGTTCGCCCGTTCTTTCTTCCCCTGTAAATCTCGTTCTTAGCGGATCTTATGGATCGTCGCCGTGGTGCGTTCGACTTGTTGGAACAAACGCAAGTAGGACTGCGCTTGTTGGCGTGAGCGGAAAGCGCCCAGTGTTAGGCGAAAATAGCGTTTTTTGCGAAAGACCTCTCGGGTCAACATGGGAGCAGGGTAGCCTTTTTTGGAAAAGCGCTTTTGCAGTCTGCGTAGGGTCTTGAAGTCGCTGGAGAATCGAAGCTGCAAGGCATAACGCGCGCGATTCCAGGGGGCCATGCGATATTTGAGCAAGCGTTGCTTTTTCTCTTGGGCGATGCGCTTGTCTTGGGAGACTTTGCGGACCTCTGGGGGATTGGGTCGCTCTGGGGTGGGCTGTTCTGGTCTGATCTGTGGGGGAAGAGAAGCTTGCCGACGAGGTGGCTTAGCGGCTTTCGCGCGGTCTTTGGGCGGCTTGGCCGCTTTGGGACGGTCTTTGGCTCTTTTCGCGGGTGGTACGACACGCGCTTTTTGAGGGCGGGGATAGACAGAGGGCATCTTGTGAGGTTTGGTGAACCGAATCGTTTCTTTGTGGGGTGGTGTCACCTGAGAAGACGCTAGACTGGGAAGAAGTGGGTCTTCTGCACGTTGTCGATCGAGCCATCCAAGCAAGCGAAGTCCTCGCTTGATCGGTTGTTTGCCTTGTTCGCTTGCAGCCCAAAGGCCCAGAAAGAAAGTAAGAAAAGTCCAGAGGATCGCGCCCATCGCTAGGAAGAGTAAGTGTCGTCGGTCAACGCGAAACTCGACTTGGTTGCCGAATTGAAACATCGCGGCGCTCCTTGTCGGAAGAAAGGAAAAGTTGAGAGGTTTTGTGCGGTTTGCACACCTATACGTTGTGGCGATTGTAGCGAGGGTTGTGTTTGTGCGCAAAATTTCTCTTCGTGTTCGTTTCGTCTTTCATAAGACCAGTTTTGAGCCGCAAGAGTCATGGTTTCGCGGCGTTGATGTGGTGTGTTCTTGCGTAACCGTCTTGTTCTTGCTTAGAATAGCGCGATGCAACCTTCAGCAGCAATTGAGAGACCTATGTGGAAGTGTATAGAGTGCGGTTTTGAAGAAAATGAAGCAGGCACCGAGCTTTGTGCGAGATGCCAAACACCGCGCGATCCATCAACATTTGTTGGTGAGCAGATCGGGCAGTGGCGTTTAGAAAAGCCCTTGGGGGAAGGTGGGATGGCCGTCGTCTTTTTGGCGCGCCATGTCATGTTGGGCTCCAGGGTTGCGATCAAGCTTCTTCGTTCGGACCTAACCAACAAACGTGAAGTGATTGAACGTTTTCGGACAGAAGCGTTGGCGGCGAGCCACCTGCACCACGAAAACGTGATCCAAGTGATGGACTTCGGTTTTCAAAAAGGCATCGGGTTTTACATGGTGTTGGAGTTCCTAGAGGGCTCTGACCTTGAAGAACGGATGACTGGAGAGCCGATGACCACGCGTTTTGTGATGGAAGTCGCAAAGCAGATATCAAAGGGCTTACAAGTGGCCCACGAGGCGGGGATCATCCACCGCGACCTCAAGCCCTCCAATATCTTTTTGGTTCCCCGCGAAGAAAGTGATATCCCACTCGTCAAGATCTTGGACTTTGGTATCGCAAAGATCCAAGAGTCCGAGCTTTTGGACGAAGAAAACCAGAATCTCACGCGTACAGGGACGGTTCTGGGGACGCCTTTTTATCTTTCTCCTGAACAGCTTACGCGGCGTCAAGGCATAGAACTTGGCCCCAGCGTCGATATCTACGCGTTTGGCGTGATCTTGTTTCAGATGCTGACAGGGCGATTGCCGATCGAAGAGCCCACCATCGCAGAACAAATGGTCGCGATCTTGACCAAAAAGCCACCTCGTGTGGGTGAGGTCTTGCCCTCCCTTGCGGACTCTGCGCTCGAACTCTTTTTGCAGAGAGCGCTCTCCAAGTCGCCACAGTCGCGCCCTTCAACGGTCCATGACTTTTGGCTAGAGCTAGAGCAAGCCGCGGGTGTCTTGGAAGATGCCCAAGAAAACGTCGCGCTGCGTCAGGTTTGGGAAAAGACCTACAAAGAGATACTGGAACAAGAGGAGCCGCCTTCTTTCTTCCAGAAGTGGCGTTGGGCCTTTGTAGTGCTGGCGTTGCTCGTGGTGGGGGGAGGGGGTTGGCTCTTGGCCTCGATCTTACAGAAACCACCGCCACCTCCGCCGCCTCCGCGTCTCACGGGGATTCCCAAGTTTAAAGAGCTGGGTATCCAAGACTTCCAAGCTGGGAAGTTTATGAGCGCGATCAAGCAGTTCGAACAAGTGATCCGCAACAAAAAGTGGCGACGCTCTTCGGGCAACTACGATCCCAAAGTCTATCGTTTGATGGCGACTGCGATGTATGAGATGGAAAAGAATAACGCGAAAAAGCCCGTCTTTGCAGCGTTACAGTTCTTTAAACTCTATCTCAAAGAATCCAAAAACTTCGACCCTGGCGAAAAAGAATCCTTGGAAAAGAATGTGCGTTTGCTCGAACGCCGCGTAAAAGCCAGCGAAAAAGCCACCAATGACCTTTTGCGGGTACTTGGCCAGCACATCCAAGCAGGGAACGACAATGCTGCTTTGGGGGTATTGGATACGGCTTTTGCGCTACAAAAGAAGGGCGCTGACTATCTCGCTTATGGCCCTGATGTGTCGTTGAGCAAAGCTTATGTCCGCAGCGCGGACATGTTGCGCAATCGCTTTCCAGGCTTGTCCCTCGCGTTGTTGAGAAAAGCCACCAAGATCCAGCTTCCACCTGGCCAAAAGCGCAAGTTGGAACTGCGTTATCAAGAGTTGGCGAAGGCGATCAAAGCAAGACAAGACGCTGCCTTGAAGGAGTTTGAGGGGGCACTTGGCGAAAAAGACCGCAAGAAGGCCCAAAGCGCTCTGCGACGCTTGTTGACCGAAAACAAAGATACTCCGTCCATTTACAAGCGGATTCGCGAGCTTTTGGTGCGTGATTATTACAATCATCCCAAGGCGTCCATCTCCATCTTGAAGCTGTACCGTGTCGAGATAAAGTCCGCTTTGCGGGCGGATGCGCGGTCTTGGTATCGTCGTCTTGTGGGCAAAGAGCTTCCAACTGTTCGGACGATGGATCAGACGATTCGTGCGGGCGGTCTAGGGGTTCGAGGGGTTGTCTCGCACAAAAAAGCACGAGCCTCCATGGAAAAAGGCGATCTCAAGTCCGCGACACGGACCTTTCGGCGTGTACCCAAGCTTTTGGCGCGGGCTGTCAAAGTGGAAGATAGCTTGTTGACGCCGTTGTTTGAGCGGTTGACGCGAGAGTCTGACGCTGCGCAAGGTGGCTTGGAAAAAGCAGAAGAGATGTGGAGCAAGATCGCTGCACAAGGGAAGTCTGGCGATCTCGTGGGTGCGCGCAAAAATGCCGCAGCCTTGATGGAGATGATCAAAGATAACCCCGCTGCGATCGCTCTTTACAAAAAGAGATTAGAAGAGCAAAAGAACGACTACACCAAACGATGTGAGCGCTTTTTTCAAGGTGCCCAGCGTTCTATGTCAAAAGCCAATCTTTCCCAAGCCAAGGAACTTTACGGCAAAGGTGCAGACTGTTGGGGACAGATGGCGACCGCTGAGCCTGAGAAAAACAAAGTGTACGAACAGCGCGCTTTACCTGCGAAAAGCTGGATTGATCGGCTACAAAAGGCCGCTCCCTTGCTTGAACAGTTGAAAAAAGATCGAGAGATGTTACATAACTCCTCGGCAAGCAAAGGCTTTGAAGCCTTGGTTCCGCTCTTGGAAGGAAGCCCCGCGGCGCGCGTGGTGAAACGAGAGCAACTTGCATGGGGACGACAACGTCTCCGTTACTTGCGTTTTCGCAGCAAAGGCGATGGCTACTTCCAGAAAGAACGTTGGGAGCAAGCTGTCTACGAGTACAAACAAGCACAAAAGATGTTTCCTCGCGCGCATGATAGGCGCTCTTTTCAGAAAAAGATCTTGGAGTGCGAGTGTAATAGCGGCGTAACGTGGGAGATTTGCAAGCAATTTAAACGGTCGAAACGACCGCGTTAAGGCGGCGCGCGACCTGTTCTTTGGTATAAAAGAGAAGCAAACACGGGGTTTCACGTCTTGTGTGCTTGGTTTGCGGATAGGTATGTATGATGACGTCTTTGTCTTTTTCTTTGTTTTTCTTCTGGTGGTTGGCTGCGCCAACGTCGCCTGAGATCGTCGCGAAAGACAAGTATCTCTTGGCGCGGCGTGCTTACCTCAACCAAAACTGGCAAGAAGCTCAAAAGCTTTTTGAAGAAACCCTCTCGCTTTTGTCCCAAGTTACAGGAAAAACAGAGCGCCAACGTCAACTCTTTAGCATCGGTCGCAGTGACGTTCGTTTCCACCTCGCACAGATCGCAGATCGCACAAACGATACCTTTGGTGCTTGTCGTCAGTACGCTGAGATCCGCAAAAAAGTAGATCAACTCCCCGCTGGATGGGAAAATTGGCCGATCAATACCAAGCTACCAGAACGTTTTGCTATCTCCAGTCGGCGACTTCGAGAGTGTCGCTTGGTGCCTTCTGAGATATCTTGGACAGTGACGCCGCCTCAAGCCACCGTCGAGGTCTTGGGCGATGCGGCCTTCCCCAAAAGCCCCACCAGTCCACCTCCTCCGCGGGTGGACTCTCCAAAAGCGCCTGAAAAAACGGACGTCCCAGCCGCGCCTGCTGCTTCGGCACCAAAGTGGCGTGTTGTGAAGTCGCCAGCCAAGTTGCTTGCTGGAAAGTTTTCGTTTCGTGTGCGCGCGGAAGGGTTTCTTCCTCTCGAACAAGAGGTCGAGATCCCCTCTTGGGAAAACAAAAAACTCACCTTTGCATTAAAGCCCAAGCCTCGTGAACGAAAGATCGCGATCATTCGGCGTCCTGTGAAACCCACTCCTCCCAAAGCTGTCCCGACTTGGGTTTGGATCACTGTTGCTGCTGGCGCAGTGGTTGTTGGAGGAGCCGTTGCTGTCGGGATTTACGCTGCGACTCGCCCCATTGATCGCGTGAGCGTTTCTTTCCGCTAATGCCTGTTGCTCGGAGGCTAGGAGGTCTTCATCATGCTGCGTTCCTCTTTGCACCCTGCCTCATGGCTGCGGGGTCTTTTGTTTGGCTTTTTGCTACTGACCGTGCCTGCTTGCGGGTTCGAACTCTCTATGAAACTCCAGCCTCCTTCTGATGCGCCAGGAGCCTTTCGACAAGAGGGTGGAGCTTTTTCTCCTTTCTTTTCTGGCCTGTACGATGGAGAAAAGATCTCGGGGAGTGAAACGGTTGGAGTCTTGGATGTTGCGTGCCCTTCACAGGGCTACTTTCCTTCTTTGCTCAGCGAACAAGAGTCGTTCTTTCTCCCACACCAGATCACTCCCCACCTTTTTGTAGAAGGCTGCTTGGAGTCGGATGGTGCGTCTTACATTACTTCTGCGCGCCTCGCACAGTCGTGGATTTGTCAGCAAAGGAAGAATGCTTCGGGTGAGCCTGGTGTCGTGCTTTACCCAAGCGAGCGTTGGGCGCCCATCTCTGATCTTGGAAGTGCCGTCGCCGATCCTTCCCCTGCTGCGGGGCGTTGGGGACACCAAGTTACATCACTCCCTGATGGAAGGGTTGTGATCTCTGGCGGACTTCGCGGGGGGAAACTGGATATCTTTGGGCAGTTTCCTGCTTTTTTGGCGTCCTTGAGCAAGGCAGATACGCCTTTCTTTAAAGAGATCTACCTCGTTGATCTCCACACACCCAATGCTGCGTTGCGTTTTCAAAAGCTCGGAGAGACTTCTCGGGCTTTCCACCAAGCCTTTTGGAATGGTTCAAAGCTCGTCTTGATGGGGGGACGGACGCCAAGCGGCGCAGCTCCTGTTGAGATGTGGGATATCCCCGCTGCAGGGGTGAATCTAGGAGGGAAGACCCAAACTCCCGCAACCACGGGTGGAAACGATGATATGCGACGTTCGTTTGGTTCTGTTGTGCCGATCCTACGAACGGTCGCTGGTTCGAAGAAGGTCCTTTTTGAGCAGATTGGTGGCTTGTCTGAGTCTTGTGCAAAAGATGCAAATGGCAAATGTGTGGCTATCCCGCATACATGCGTCTTTTGGAATCCTGCCGCCACCCCTCCTTCGCCCCCTTCAGGTGAGGCTTTTACCACGCAGTGTGGTGGTATCGAGGATGCGCTGTTTTTTCATCAAACCACCGCGCTTCCCAAAGAGTCCGAAGATTCCAGACGTTTCTTGTTGTCAGGTGGGCTCGTTGTCGTCGCAAAAGAGAGTGCGGGCGGCCCTCCTAGCGGTGGATGCGCGGATTACGACGAGAGTCGACAAGCTTGCCCCAATCCTTACTTGATCCTCTTGCGGATCTCTTCGACAGGTGCGCGCTCTGTGTACCTTACACCTGTCCCAACGTATCGAGCAGGTGGAGATCCTTTCACTCTCGAAAGTCTCATTGGTCATCAAACCCTCTATCTCGGTAAGTTTGCGGAAGGCTTCACAAGTCCAACGACAAACCCTACAGATGCCCACACCTTCCTTGTTGTCGGTGGTTTGAGCGCTCATGGGTTGACGGCTCGACCAGACTTCAACCTCTTTGCATTGGGTTACAAGTTTTCTCACCAAGCCTTTATCTTGCAGGTAAAGGATGATGTCTTTGCCCCGATCTTCGTGCCTTTCTCTGTGCCCCAAGGAAGCGGCAACGAAACGGCCCAACTCCTTTTGCGGGCCTTTGCTGTGGGTGGTAGTGCCCTCACGACTTCAAATGCTAGCCTCAATGCTGTTGTTTTGGGTGGTGGTTTTCCCCAAGACGAAGGGCTTGTCAAATCGGCAGGTACGCCTTTTGTGCAAGTTTCTTTCTCTAACTCTCCTGGAATCCTTGGGGTTTCTGCGGGAGGAAAAGCTTTGCACTTGCGCGTTGAAAAGCTCGTAACACCCGTCTCTTCTTCCAAGCTTAAACCCTTTCAGGCGTGGGGCGCAGCGGCTGGTACCCGAACTGGGACGGGAGATCTCGTGTGGTTTGGGGGAGCGAATCAGACTTCTGATACCACGGTGGGGGCTGCCCATCATGCTTACATCTACAGCCCCGGTCGCTTGGGCGTGATGTCTCCCGCGACAGGAGGGAACTGCGCTTTGTTTAATCCTCCTCCATCCACCCCTTAATCTCGCCGCTTCCCATCCCGCTCCCATCGTTTCTTGCTCTTATCTTCTCGTTTTTTGCCAACCGACCGTCTTTTTGGGATGCGATGACGATCCTCGTCGATGTCATGTTGATGTTGTCTTGGGATTGATCTTGTCGAAGTATCCGTCGGTATGGTGCGCGGATAGAGCTTGTTTTGTGGTACAAGATGTCGGCGGGATGAGAAGCGTAAGCGGAGAGGCACGAAGACGAGGGAGACTTAGAGGGATGGGGAAGATCCGAAGTTGAGGAAGTCTTAGAGGGATGGGGGAAATGGAGGGGGGGCTTAGGCCTCGAAGGGGTGGGGGGCTGTAAAGACCAACTCACCGTCTTTGACATCGATCTGCACGGTGGAGCCGGGGGGATATTGGCCTCCAAGTACCATCTTGGCGAGTGGTGCTTCCACCAAGCGTTGGATGGCTCGTTTGAGTGGTCGCGCGCCAAACACGGGGTCGTAACCTTCTTCGCCAAGGAAAGTCTTGGCTTCCTCTGTGATCTCCAAGTGGAGTTGGCGTCGTTGGAGACGTTTTTCAAAGAGGCGGAGTTGGATATCCACGATCTTGCGGAGATGTTCTTTGCCCAAGGCATGGAAGATGATCGTCTCGTCGAGTCGGTTGAGGAACTCTGGGCGGAAGTGAGCTTGCAGCGCATCCTCCACGATCTGTCGCATCTTCACAGGATCTTGTTCTTTTTGGATGGCCTCGCTGCCCACGTTTGAGGTCATGATCACGATGGTGTTGCGGAAGTCCACTGTTCGGCCATGTCCGTCTGTCAAACGCCCATCATCAAGCAGTTGCAAGAGGATGTTAAAGACCTCTGGATGCGCTTTTTCCACCTCATCGAAGAGGATGACAGAGTAAGGACGACGACGTACTCGCTCGGTCAATTGGCCGCCTTCATCGTAACCGACGTATCCAGGAGGTGCACCAATCAAGCGGCTGACCGCGTGGCGCTCCATGTATTCGGACATATCGATGCGAACCATGTTGTCTTCGTCATCAAACAGGAACTCTGCCAAGCTGCGTGCAAGCTCGGTTTTCCCGACCCCAGTGGGACCAAGGAACAGGAACGAGCCAAGGGGACGACGATCATCTTTGAGATCCGCTCGGGCACGTCGGATGCAGTCAGATACTTTCTCCAGCGCTTCTTCTTGCCCGATAACCCGCATACGCAAGCGATCTTCCATGGTCAACAGCTTTTGCTGTTCGCTCTCCAACATCTTGGACACAGGGATACCCGTCCAACGCGACACCACTTGCGCGATATCTTCTTCAGAGACTTCTTCTCGTAAGAAGGAACCGTTGGTTTGGAGATCACGCAAGCTTGCTTCGGCCAACAACAGTCGTTTCTCCAAGTCAGGCAACACACCGTATTTGATCTCAGCAGCTTTGTTGTAATCGCTGCGTCGCTCGGTGAGTTCCAACTCTGTTCGCGTGGCTTCGAGATCTTCTTTCAATCGACGGATATCTTGGATTGCCTCCAATTCCTTGTCCCATCGAGACTTTTCTTGGTCAAACTGAGCTTGGGTGTCTTTTTGTGTATCTTCAAGTTCTTTGAGACGTTCCTTCGATGCTGGGTCCTTTTCTTTGCGCAGTGCTTGCCGCTCGATCTCCATGTTGATGAGCTTGCGCTGCAATTGCTCCAACTCTGCGGGCAAGCTGTCGCTTTCCAAACGGATGCGGCTGGCCGCTTCGTCCACCAAGTCGATGGCTTTGTCAGGCAAGAAACGGTCGTTGATGTAGCGATCACTGAGTTGGGCCGCTGCCACCAAAGCCGCGTCTCGGATGCGGATACCATGGTGAACTTCGTATTTCTCCTTGAGCCCACGCAAGATCTGCACGGTGTCTTCGACCGTTGGCTCTCCCACAAGGACTGGTTGGAAACGACGCGCCAAAGCTGCGTCTTTTTCGATGTATTTGCGATACTCGTCCAAGGTCGTTGCACCAATGGT
Source organism: Myxococcales bacterium (assembly GCA_020632975.1). Classification (GTDB taxonomy): domain Bacteria; phylum Myxococcota_C; class UBA6777; order UBA6777; family UBA6777; genus JAKLKB01. The sequence continues at coordinate 165,493 of JACKEL010000008.1, read as the reverse complement.
ATGCAACTCTCCTCGTGCCAACGCGGGTTTGAGCATATTCGACGCATCCATCGCGCCTTCCGCCGCTCCCGCACCTACGAGGGTATGCAACTCGTCGATGAACAAGACGATGGTTCCGTTGGACTCTGTGATCTCTTTCAACACGGATTTGAGGCGATCCTCAAACTCACCTCGATACTTTGCGCCCGCAATCATCGCGCCCAAGTCGAGTTGAAGGACTGTAAGATCTTTCATCCCCGAAGGTACGTCGCCACGTGCGATGCGAAGCGCGATCCCTTCGACGATAGCGGTCTTTCCTACACCTGGATCACCAATCAACACAGGGTTGTTTTTGGTTCGACGCGCCAAGACTTCAAGCACGCGACGTACCTCGTCATCGCGGCCCACGACAGGGTCCAGTTTGCCGTTCTGGGCAAGCTCTGTCAGGTTTCGACAATAACGATCAAGCACCTGAAAACGACCTTCTGCTTCTGCATCCATCACGCGTTGGCTCCCTCTTATCTCGACCAGCGCTTTGAGCACACGGTCGTAAGTCAAATCCAATCCTTCGAAGACTGGTTTCGTTTCAGAAGATTTCTCAATGATCGCTAGAAATAACGTATCTTGGCTAACAAATTCGTCTTTTAATTTTTCTGCTTCGCGAAAAGATTGCTCTAAGACTTGCTGTAGTCCCCGCGAGACCGGACGATCTGTATCACCACTTACGCGTGGTTGCTTTTTTAATTGCTCTTCTACGCGCTTTTTCGTCTCTGCTGTCGATACGCCAACCTTACCCAGTATCGCTGGGATCGGGCCGTTCATATCTTCTAATAAGGCCGATAATAAGTGCAAAGATGTGACTTCCGCATGATCGCGGGTCGCACTTAATGTTTGTGCTGTACCTAAGCTTTCTCGGCTTTTATTGGTTAATTTATTGATGTTCATTCTGTGATCTCCCCCGATTTATGGGTTTTTTGAATAATCCGTTTTTTGAGCGCAAAGATAGCTCTCTTTTTTATAAAAAGAATCCCTTGTTGCTTTGCGCATCTTTGCTGCTCTTCGGACAAACAAGAGATAATCCCGATATGAGACTTGTCAAATTGCTATAAAAAAATGATCGAAAAAAAGATGGATTTGGGGGATGGGCATGGAGGCCCGCCCGAAAGCAGGGGATATGCTGGGCAGATAGGGCGGGCACGGAGGCCCGCCCGTGAAAAGGGGAATTCAGGATAGATTCAGGGGGGCGGCCCACTGTGGCCGCCCGAAAGCAGGGGATATCCGGCCAATCTGGGGCGGCCCACTGTGGCCGCCCGATAATCAGGGGGATTTGATTTTTTTGCAGGCTTTGTAGATGCCGTGTGCGCAGGCCTGTTTGTAGGCGTCTTGGGAGCCTTGGAGAGTGGATTGTGCGGTGAAAGTGCGGCAGGTCCCGAGTTTGTACCAAAGTGCGGGTTGATTGGGTTGCAGGGCGAGGGAGCGTTCGAGGGCGTCGCAGGCGCGTTGCCAGAGTTTTTGTTGGTAGAAGAAGTCGCCTGCTTTTTTCCAGATGGTCGTGTCTTTGGGGGCGAGTTGGGTGGCTTGTTCATAGAGCCAAGCGGCTTGTCCCCAACGCTGTAAACGTTCGTTGCGCTGTGCTTGTTGGAGGGCATCAAGCGCGAGTTGTCGGCAAGCGCTGGAAAGCCCCATGAGTCGGCAGCTTTGTTGAAGTGTGGTGCTAGAGACGTTGCGTGCGCTGATGCGGGTTACGGTGGTGGACCACCACAAGACGCCGCTGGCTCCGCTGGGTCGGAGGCGTAGGACATCGTTGCATGCTTTGGGATGGCCGAGCTTGCAAGCGGTGTGATACGTGTTTAGCACGGTATCTGCGGTTGGGATGGGAGGAAGTGGCTTAAGCGGTGCTTTGGGCCGTTGGGGTGGCTTGGCGGCCTTGGGTGGGGCACCTGAAGGCACAGCTTGTTTGGGATCTTTGGTGGGTTTGGGAGGGTTCTTTTTGGCTTGAAGCGCGGCAAGTCGGTCTTTTGTGCGTTGTGCGTCAGTGATTCGGATGGTTTCTTGGGTTTGCGCGAGGCAGTACCAAGCGTCCGTTTCTTCGGGGAGAAGCTGTGTGAGTTGTTTGCAACGCTCGATGGCGAGGGCAAAGTCTTGTTGTTGGAGTGCGTGGTTTCCTGCGTCGAGAAGAAGGCTCGGATGTTTGGGGTATTTTTGAAGAAGCTCTGCGTAGATCTGGGTGGCTTCTTTTTGGAGTTTGAGTGCAGCGAGGCTTTTGGCAAAGCAGAGGTGATCTTCGATCTCTTGGTCTTGTCGTTGGCGGAGGATGCCGCAGACAGGGTAGAGTTTGTCCCAATGACCGCGTCGACTCCAGATATCGCGAAGTTGGCGCCAAGGGGTAACGATCTTGGGGCGTGCTTTGGCCCATGCGAGGCAGGCCGTGGCGGAGCCGCCCATACAAGACTGTTGATGGATGGTGAGTTCGAGTTTTTCGCGGATGCGTTTTTCGATGGCTTGATCTTCACTTTGCCAAGCGTCGAGCTTTGCTTGTTTTTTTTCGCGAGCGAGACGTTTGCGTTTTTCTTCTTTGTCTTCGCCAACGAGTTTACGCATGGCTTCGACGACAGCCACCGTGCGTTCCCAGTTGCGTTTGGTGCGTCGCCAAGTCTTTCGAACGGGTGTTGGGACGGCATCACCAACACCATCAACAAAGCGTTGCCAAGTGCTTTTGGTCTTTTCTTTTTTCTTTTTGGGATCGTTGGATGGTGCGGGATTTTTACGAGCTGGTGGGGCGCTTGGACCAGGCGGAAGTTGTGTATCTTCGGCGTAAGCGATGTGGCTCATGAGGGTGAAAAAGCCCACCAGAAGAAGGGATAGAAGAAAGGGTTGATGGACCTTGTGTGCCATGAATGCTCCTTTGCAAAAACGTGCGAGTGAACGAATCAAAGGATGGATGCGTGGTGGTCTGGGTGTCAAGGCTGGCGTTTAAAGGCATAGGCAAGCGTGCCCCAAGCGAGGCTATAGCTTGTCTGGTCGAGGAGATAGGCTGCGTGAGGAAGCGTGCGGTAAAGCTTTTGGAGGGCGTGTAGCCTTTGTGAGGAAGGGTCTTTTTTGGGAAAGATGCGCCATCGTTGGAGGAGAGCATCTTTCAGTTGAAGGGTCAACAGCGAGAATTGATCGGGTTGATCGCTGATAAAGGTGCTTTGAAAGAGTTTCAAAGAAGTGGGATGAAAGCGGAAGAAAGGGAGAAGTTGTTTACAGCGACGGCTTGATACGCTGTTGATCTTGTGGGTTGCGAGGCAACCTTCAGCGCCCAAGCCTCGGTACCATGGGGCGATCTGTAGCAAAGCATTGGAAGGGAGGCGGGGCGAGGTTGTGGGGACACGCAGATCCGTGCGTAGAGCCGCAAGTAACGCGCCTTGGTGTTGTGGGGCGTATCTCTTGAGGCTGGGTTGGGCAAGAAGCTGCTGGGCTTTTTGGAAGTATCCTTGTCGAATGAGCTGCATTGCAAGGAGGGCTTTGAGTTGCGCGCGTTGAGGCGCGTAGGATGGGTCTTTGGGACACAGGCGAGCCAGCCAAGACTTGAGAAGCGCCGTGGGGATGGGGGCAAAGGAGATGCTGTAATTTCCAGCTTGGTAGAGGTGGACGAGCTTGGTGGGGCGTTGGGGGCGGTGGAAGATCGTAAGGGCATGTGCGAGATCTGCTTGGGCGGCTTTGGAAAGTGGCTGGCACGTAGGAGGGCGAGAAGCGAGGCTTGTAGGGGCAGAAGTCGCGGGAGGCTTCTGGGGTTGGGAGGTGGGGTGATTGGCTCGTGGAGAGGCTTGGAGACCGCGTAGAAGCCGTGCCGTGAGTTGGATGTCTGGATAAGCAAAGGAAAAGTGTGGGTTGGCTTGGATCAAAGCGTCGAGGTAGGGACGAGCTTGGTTGGGAGAGGTAAACTGCGTAAGTATGAGCTGCGCCAAGGACGTATCACTTTTGAACAGAAGGGCTTTTTTGAGGGTGGCTTGGGCCGCTTGGGGCTGTTGGGCTTGATGGAGTGCGATTGCGAGCCAGAGGACGCTGTGATACCAAAGAGGCGATTGATGGGGTCGTTTGTAGGTTTTTTCCCAGTGTTGTATATTTTTTTCGAGGTAAGGGACGGCTTGTTGGGCTTTGTTTTGTGAGAGAGACAACAAAGCGAGGTGGTAGCGTGCAGCAAGGATCTCGCCAGGAAATCGCCAGTTGCTGCGACTTTGCTTGCCCCAAGAGGGGTATTTTTCTGCGGCCTGTAGGGCTTTTTCATAAGACAACGTGGCAGCTTGGTGCAGTCCTGCGAAAAAGGCGGCATGACCGACCCAGATCCAATAAAGCGCCAAAGCTTGGGTGGTGACGGGCTCTTTTTGGTAGCGGGAGGCTTCGCGAACCAGTCGTAACCAAGTTCCATTTTGCAGATCGATAAAAGCGTGTAGGTGTCGCAAGTCCTTGTCGGGAAATCGCTTTTGGACTTGGTCGATCAGGTTGCGCCACGCTTGTTCGTGGAAACTCCACTGTGAGAGAGAGCCTTGGCGCAAGAAGCCACGCCACGCTTTTTGTAGGCGTGATGGGCTTAGCCACGAACGCAACAGGGCTTCTTGGCTGCGTTGTGCGCGATGAGCGAGCAAGGGAGAGCGTTTGGCTTGTTCAAGGAGATCGAGTTTTTGGAGCAGGAGTTTCTGGATGGTTTCGGTCTTTTTGGCTTTGAATCGCAAGGGTTGAGCTTGCATCAAGGCGACGAGTGGCCCGAACAAGAACAAGTAGAGCAAGACGCCCGTCACTGCGAAGAGTGCGGCACGTGTTAACAGCGCTTTTTGGTTGGACGGTGTTGGGGGATGTTCTGTTTGGTGTGGAGGGGTCATCAGATGGACCTCAGATTAGGTGGGGTTTTGTTTGGGGAGTTCTTCTCGAATCCAGCGATGGATGCACTTTGAGACTTTTTCGTAGCTGTCTTTGATGCCTTGGGCGATGAGTTTTTCGACCACGCCACCCACCCCAAAGATCGGGACATTGATCTCACCAACGACGCGGCGCGTTGTCTCTGTACCTTTTTCTTCGATCCAGAGGTCACCTTTGACATCGAGTTTGGTGAGCAGGGGGGTGCTGATGCTCCACGTCATATGATGGGTGGTTTTATTGAAGTGAGAGCGCTCGAAATAGTAAAAGGTTTTTTGTTTAACGAGTTTTTGGACCACAGAAGGGAGTTCCCAGTCAGCGTTGATGCGTTGGTGTTGGAACCAGGTTTTGTCGTCCTCTTGGAACTCAAGGACCTCTCGTGCGCCAAAGCTCATGTCTTTGTCCATGAAGACTTGAAAGTCTTTCGAGAAGAAGATGTCGCGCTCGAAAGGCTCGCGCGTGATTGGAAAGGTGTGTTGGATCTCAAAGCGCATAAGGGGTTTACCTCCGAAGGGTCGTGGTTGGCGTGGAGACCGTGGTCTTGCACACGCGAATTGAGTGGGGTACTTTAGTGCGCTTTGCGCGTAGGGTGCAAGAACATAGCGAGGTGAGTATGTATCAAAAGCGTATCAAACGCATCCATTTTGTGGGTGTTGGTGGCATCGGGATGAGCGGTATCGCCGAGGTTCTGCATAACCTTGGTTATGAGGTGTCGGGGTCGGACATGAAGGCCTCGGAGAATACGAACCGTTTGGCCGATCTGGGGATTCGGATTTGTGAAGGACACCGCGAAGAAAACTTGGGAGACGCCGATGTGGTGGTGATCTCCTCTGCGATTCGTGGTCCAAACCCTGAGGTGGATGCCGCGCGTCGTGCCAAGATCCCGGTCATTCGGCGTGCAGAGATGCTTGCAGAGTTGATGCGTATGAAGTACGGGATCGCAGTGGCTGGAACGCACGGTAAAACCACAACGACCTCGCTGATCGCAACCATCCTTGAAGAAGGTGGTGTGGACCCCACCATCGTGATTGGTGGGCGCTTGAATGCGACAGGGCGCAATGCGGTCTTGGGCCAAGGGGACTTTTTGGTCGCTGAGGCCGACGAAAGCGATGGTTCCTTTTTGCGTTTGTCGCCGACGATCGCGGTGGCAACCAACATCGATCCCGAACACATGGACTTTTTCGCGGATATGGATGAGGTGCGAGCCTCTTATCTCAACTTTTTGAACAAGGTTCCTTTTTATGGTGTGAATGTGGTTTGCTTAGATCACCCGGAGATTCAGGCCTTGTTGCCACGTCTCGAAAAGCGCGTGATCACGTATGGCCTCAACATGCAAGCGGATCTCCAAGCCAACGCCATTGAGTTTGGTGCGGGAGAAACGACCTTTGAAGTCTTGTGGCATGGCCGGTCGCTTGGGCGTTTCCGCCTTCAGATGTTGGGCCAACACAACGTCTTGAACAGCCTTGCAGCGACAGCAGTGGGTCTTGAGTTGGAGATCGATCCTGAGGTGATCAAGCGCGCTTTGTCCAACTTTGCAGGGATTCAGCGACGTTTTCAGATCTGGGGCCAAGCGCATGATGTGATGGTCGTCGATGATTACGCCCATCACCCCGCTGAGTTGAGAGCAACCCTTTCGGGCGCGCGTGGGGCTTTCCCTGATCGACGCATCGTAGCGATCTTCCAGCCACACCGCTATTCGCGTTTGCGCGATCTTTTTCAGGACTTTGTGACGTCTTTTTACCAAGCCGATCTGCTCGTTGTGACCGATGTTTATGCGGCAGGAGAAGCGCCGCTCAATGGTGTGGACGCAAGAACCTTTGCGGAAGCTGCTCGTCAACATGGGCATCGCGCTGTGGAATACCTGCCCACCTTGGCAGAAGTGGATACATACCTTAAAAGCAACCTGCGTCAAGGCGATCTCTTGATGACGATGGGCGCGGGTGATGTGTGGAAAATCGCACGCGATCTCGCTGCTTACTTCAAGGACCATGCTCCTCAATCAGAAAGTTAAGAAGTTCGATGAAGATTTTTGCTTACTCCAAAGCTTTGTACTCGACATGGCTGTATCTTGAGCCTTTGCGGTTGTTGTTGGATGCTGGAGAAGGTCTCAATGCCGCGTTGGAAGGGCGCCTTCTGGCCTTTCGCGACATCGTGATCTCCCACTCCCACACAGACCACTTCACTGGGCTACAAAACATCTTGATCACGCGGCTGCGTGAGATGGATGTGGCACAACAAGAGATGCCACCGCTACAAGTGATCTTTCCTGAAGATAGCTCGACTTTGTGGCGCTACTTCGACTACCTCAAAGAAGTCACGAAGCCTTGGGATGAGCTGGTCACGTTGGTGCCCGCAAAGCCTGGCCAAGTGGTGCCTTTGCAAGGGGTCCGCGGGATGCACCTGACTGTGCTAGAAGCCAACCACTACGTCCACAAACAAACGGCTTTGGCTTTTCGCATCGAAAAAGAACGTTGGGCCTTGCGCCCTGAGTTGGAAGGTAAGCCACAAAGCGAGATCAACCGCATCGTTGCGACCGAAGGACGTGAGGCGATCGCAGTGCGTCAGTTCCAACCTTTGGTGTATTACTCGGCAGATACGCGCCCTGTGTACCATGACGAAAACGAAGGCATCCCCTTGATGATCCACGAAGCGACCTTTTTGGAGCCCAACAACAAGGTGTCGCACTCTTGTTTGCCCGAAGTCATCGAGCTTTTCCGCAAGCAGCAGCCTCGCTTGATGTTGTTGTTCCACTTGTCCACGCGTTATGAGTTCAAAGAGTTTACCAAACTCCTCGAAGAACTCGTGCCTGACGAAGAAGAACGCTCGCGGTTTTACATCGTGCGACCTGGACGGGTCTTTTCGATGGATATCCCCACCCCTGGCCTCTGATCCCGCCTGTTGTCACTTCTGTCTTGGTGATGTCTTCGTTTTTTGTAAGAATTAGTCTTGTTTCTGAGAAAACAGAGAGAAGGGGACGGACACCACGCCACGTTGATGGAGAGCGTGGAGCAGCAGGAGTGCATCAAGCCAAGTAAAACGGATGGCTTGTTCGGCTTCTTCGGGCTGCGCGGGGGGAAGGTGGATCAGGTGAAGGGGGAGTGGCCAAGTGATCGCAAGCCAGATCATGTGGGTTTCTTCAGGGGTGTAGGTATGTTCGGGATCTTCGTCAGAAAGGCAGAGCAAAAGGCTATCTGAGGCTTTGCGGGTGTCTTTCAGGCGGAAGGCTTGGACATTGAGATGAGAGAGGGGGAAACGATGAAGGATATCGCCATCTTCGATAAGGATGAGGTGCTGTGGTTCGACACGCAGGGCACGGCTCGACTCTTGGAGCGGAAGTCGAAGCTGTTGGAGGCGGTGGCCTGGGGCTGCAAAGACTTCTTGGGTGATCCAAGGCAAGTATTCATTCGAAGTATCGGGCATCATGTGTGCGTCAAGGTAGTCGATGGCTTGTTCAGCGAGCGAAAAGCCAAGTGGCGTGATGGGGATCGCTGACTTTGGCAGCGGATGCCGCATGCGGAAACGCCCGTAAAGGTAGCAAACATCGCGTTGGGGCTGTCTTTGGAGGATGAGCAAGGCGTCTTCTCGATGGTCGCGATACAACAATGCTGCTGCGAAGGGGGCTTCCATATCGACGGACCACAGGACTTTTTCTTTCTTTTGTAGCGAGAGTTGTTGTCCTTGTAGCAGGAGCGTCGGGGCTTTGGTCCAAAGGGGAGCCAACAAATAGAAGGGCACATAAGCGAGCAGGGTACTCAGCGCGCTCCATCCGAGCGCCCAGAGCATCACACCTGCCGTTGGACCCCATGCGATGCCAAGCGCGGTAAATGTGACCCAAAAACAGGGAAAGCAGATCAGGGCAAAGCGCAGCGTGCGTCCCCAAGACATCTCGACATCAAGTGCGATGCCTTTTCGCAAGAGTCGAGCGATCTCTTTGGGGATGGGGTGAGGTGTGGACTTTTCAGGAGCAAGCTCAGGTCGTGGGATCGGCGTTGGCATCGTTTGGGCCTCGGTTCTCTAAGGAGTTAGACTTTCCTTTGCATTGCGCAAAAGGACGATGGACCGAGACTAACAAAGATGATCGAGGGTGTGAAATTTCAGGGAGTCTTGCGAGGGGTGGGGCGGAGTGGCGGCAGTGTTTTTTGGGCTTTTCTTGCAAAGTGCGCTGGGTAGGACTGTGTTTGCTTGGTGTCGAAGTCAAACACGACGAGAAGCGGTTGTTTGAGATGGACACTACTTTGCAGTTTGATGGGTTTGCCATCGGCCCCAAAGACCGTGGCATGGAGTTCTGCTTTGCTGTTGGGAGAAGAACAAAAGCAGTAAGACTTGGTTTGCTCGGAAGATTCGCGTTTTTGTGAGCCTTGCGGGATGTAATAGAAAGTTGTTTGGGGTTTTGTACTAAAGGATCGCACGCAGATTTGTTTGGGTTCGGGGCTGCAAACCGTGACCGCATCGAGGCTTTGGACAAGACGTAGATGCTTTTGGTTGAGCGGTGGAGGAGGAACCTCATTGGGCGTGGAAAAGAAAGTGATCAAGAGGTACAGACCCAGTCCTGCACCACCCACAAGCGCAAGGAAAAGGACGATGAGGAACACATTTTTCTTGTTCTGCTTGGTGTTGGGGGAAGATCCCGAATAATTCGAGAAGTCAGGCGCACGAAGCTCGGTTTGTGTGTACTGGTTAAAGTTGAGTTCCATCTCGCTGACATTGGGCACATCGTCTTCGAGGGGTGCTGCTGCGATGTGGATCTCTGTCTGTGCGCTTGTATTTTCGGGCATCTGGGGGGCGGAGAACTCAAGCAGTTGATCCAAGGCAGGATCGCTTTGATGGACGCGGAGCGAGGTATTGGGATCCGACCACGTGTCGCCCTGCCAAGGGTTAGAAGAATTGCCTTGCGAAGCATTGGGCCACGCTGTTTGCGGTGGGGTCGTGCTTTCCCAAGCGGATGAAGATGCGGGCGTTGGACTCGAAGCATAGAGAGCGAGGTCTTTGAGAAGTTCTTCGTCCGTGTCGGGTGAAGGCGTGGACGATGGCAAAGATGACGAAGAAAGCGACGAGGGAAGCTCTCTTGGTTGTTGGATCTGCTTGAAACCGTCGGTGTCATCGTTGTTTTGCGCGGTGCTTGGTTCGAGAGAGAGCTGTGTGGGCGAGGAGAGATCCCGAGAGACCTGATTTTGTTGGACAAACACAGGGTTGTGTTGTTTCGCCATGAGGTCAGGGGTCATGGCGGGTAGGGACTCCATGGTCTGGCGATCGTACTCAAAATTGGGATCGTGTTCGCCGATCGAGAGGCGAGGAGAGCCCGTAGGAAGGGGTGTATGGTAGTTGGCAGGTCGTTGCTGAGCGATGTCAGTTTCTTCGCGATCAACGGAACGTCCTGTCAGACGGGCAAAGTCGCTGACGCCGTGGGTTTCTCGAACCGCTACTGTGGGAGAGTTGGGATCAGGCAAAGGATCAAACGCTGCGGTCAGATCTGTATAATCATCTTCATCGCCATCGTCGTAAGCGCCCTTCTCATGTTTATGATGCGGCGAAGTGGTTGAGATGGCATCTGAGAGTCTTCGCCAAACGGTTTCCATGTCAGGAGGCCGCTCTTCGGGAGTTTTGGCGAGGAGATCCGCTTGGAGTTTGCGCAAAGCTTCGGGGAATGCGTTGCTTAGGGGCGGAGCGGGAACTAAAAAGTGATCGATCAGGAGTTTTTGTGGGTGATCCCCTTGGAAGGGGGTGTATCCCATGAGCATTTGAAACAGCATTACCCCAAAGGAGTAGATGTCGGTAGATGCGGTGAGTTCACCTTCTCCGCGGCACTGTTCGGGGGACATATACAGCGGTGTTCCTACGATGTTGCCCGCACCTGTAAGGTTTTGTGTGCTTTGGGCGAGTCGTGCGATACCAAAGTCGAGGATCTTTGCGGTCTCTCCGCCTTTTCTTTGGACGAGGAAGATATTTTCGGGTTTGAGATCGCGGTGGATGATCCCGATATCGTGGGCAACGATCAGGGCTTTGCAGATCTGCTTGGTGATATTTCGGACGCGTTCGATGGTCAGTGCGCCTTCTCGTTCAAGGACAGACTGCAAGGTCTCGCCTTCGAGAAACTCCATGACCATGTAGGGACCGATTTTTGTATCGATCGCAAAGTCTGCGATGAATACGACGTTTTCGTGTCGTAGAGAGCCCGCAGCTTGGGCTTCTCGCAAGAAGCGTTCGCGCATCCCTTGGCGGGTGGCGATGATGGGGTGGAGGATCTTGATGGCGTAGGGGATACCCAGTCGGATGTGTTCTGCGCGGTACACAACGGCGGATGCGCCTTCTCCAAGGCGCTCGACCAAGCGATAATTACCCAGTTCCATACCAAGGAGTTGATCAGCTTCGTTTGGGTGGATGCTTGCGTTGTTGTGGGGGTCGTGTTGCGAAGAACTCACGAGTCGCGCCAAGCCTTTGTGGTTGTACTGGCCGCTTGTTTGGGGGGGACCAGTGGTTTGGAGTTCGGAACCAGCACGCGTCTGTCATTGAAAGGATGTTGCGGGTCAGTGTACAAAACCCACCTTCTATCGTCAATGACAGGCAAACGGCATCTGGACCCAAAGACGGCTCCATCCCACAGATGCGCGCTCTTTATTCTTGTACGTCTTGGATTCGTACAAACTGATGCGTTTTTTTCGTGGGGGGGTTGGGGGATGGAGCGTCGCGGGGAGGGGATTAGATGCGTTGTTCGATGGAAGACTCAGAGGATAAGTTGGGGAGGGTTTGAAGGCGGGTGCTGAGTGCGCTGTCGATCATCTCTTGGATCTCGCGACAACACTTTCCACATTTCGGCTTCACACCCAGCGAGCAGTAGACTTGTCGAGCGGTGGTGGCTCCCTCATCGATGCTTTGGTTGATCTTTTTCTCATTCAGTGCACGACAGATACAAACAATCATGAATGACCCCATAGTGCAGATGCACGTAAGACACCACCCAAAAGAGACCCGACGGGGCGTGTTTGTTTTGGGTGGCGAATTGCTTGTGTGGTGTAGGGGAGGAGCGTTTTGTGGCTTTCTCACCTACAGAGGGTTTCCATGAGTCGAGTGACTTACTTGTTCTCTAGGTTGCCCAAACAACATGTAGAACAAGTACGGCACGCGCCTCCTTTTTATAAAGAGAACGGGTAACTATGCGAGTAGTATGACTTACTTGTTCTCCAAGAAGACTCAAGTAGAACAAGTAGGGCATGCTCCTGCCGTATCTAACTGTTTTATCTAGAACGCATGCAACAATAAGTCAATAGTCCAAACGAGATGGAGAAAAAAGCGGTCGGGGTGGTGATTTGCAAGGGGAAGCGAGGTGTGCCGAGAAAGGTGGGGGAATCGTTGGGGAGTGGATTATTCTGCGATGGGGTCAGACACAGACTGGATGTAGTTTTCCACGCCCATCTTGCTGATCAAGTTGAGCTGTGTTTCGAGCCAGTCCACGTGGCTTTCTTCATCATCGAGGATCTTTTTGAAGATGTCGCGGGTCACGTAGTCACGGACTTTTTCGCAGTAGTCGACAGCATCGCGCAGATCGGGGATGGCTTTGTGTTCGAGTTGAAGATCGCACTCGATGATCTCTTTGACATCTTCGCCGATGCGCAGCTTGTTCAGTTCCTGCATCTGGGGAAGTCCTTCGAGGAACAGGATGCGCTTGATCAGGACATCTGCGTGTTGCATCTCTTCGATGGACTCTTCGTAAGCTTTTTTCCCAAGCTTCGTCATGCCCCAGTCCATCAGGATGCGCGAATGCAAGAAGTATTGGTTGATCGCTGTCAACTCGTTGGTCAGGGCGATATTGAGATACTCGATGACTTTGTCGTCGCCTTTCATGGCTCTAGCTCCTTTTGCTCTCGTGAAATCGCACCGTGAGCAACCATCCATAAACCAAACAAAAATAGCTGTTTATGTGCTTTTCTGTGTAGGGGGTCTGGTTTGTTGCTCACGCAAACATTATTGGCGTAGGCTTATGGAATGGACTTCGCTTGTCAAGGAGACAAACAAAGATCCCCAAGAAACTATTCGGATCCACTGTATAATCTGAGATCCTTGGGGTCGAACAGGTGCACAAGAGGCAGGAACTTGCTTTTGTGTGGATTGTGCGTTGTCTTGCACGAACTTGGTTTGAGGGGTTTCGCCACGGAGCTTTTTGTGGAGGTGGCGAAGGTTCTTTGTGATGGGGTTCTTTGGTTGGGTGGTTTGTGCGTCGTTGTGGGGGCGGTCGCTTGTTTTGAGAAGAAGGAGAAGCATTGATGTCGAAAGCGAAGGCGTTGCGGGCGGACTTTGTGCCCAACGAGGAAGAACGAGAGGCCTTGTTGGGCAGTGGGTTGGTGCGAATCCCCTTGGATACGCCGTTTCCAGTGGATCCTGTGAATGTCACCTTGGTCTTGGGTGATCCGCCAGCTTTGATCGATACAGGTTTGCGGCATGGTGAGAATCGTCATTCTCTCGAAGAGGCGCTGGCCGAACACGGGCTTCGCATCCGTGATCTTGGCGAGATCTACATGACGCATCCGCACTTGGATCACTTTGGCCTGGCGGGGGAACTGGCTCAAGAGAGTGGTGCGCGGGTGTTTGCTTGGTCGGAGTCTGTTTCGCGTTATGAGGATTACGTGAGATTTGCCGACTTAGATAGAAAAGCTTTTGGGAGCTTGTTGTCGCAAGCAGGAGCAAATGAAACCTTGATGGGACTGCATCAAGAGCGCACAAGCCATTTCAACGATACAGCGGGCCCCGTGGAGATCACCGATCCTTTTGTGGTGGGTGAGCCTTTGTGGATCGCGGGTCGTCATCGTGTCTTGCCGCTGCACGTTCCTGGCCATAGTCCTTGGTGCGTGGCGTATTGGTTTGAAGAGGCGCAGATCCTCGTGACAGGTGATGCGTTGTTACCTCGCATCACGTCGAATCCTCTGTGGTACCCTCAAGAGGCTGCGCCTTCGTCGTGGCAAGGGCTTGAGGCTTACACGGCTTCGCTTGAAAAGATGTCCGAACTTCCCATCCAGTGGGCTATTCCAGGACATGGAGCGAGCTTTCAGGAGGTTACCCAGTCCGCACAGCGGGCGATCTACCATCTCACGCGCCGTCAAAAGCGTGTGATGTCGATCTTGGAAGATGGGCAGCTTTCGTTGTTTGAGCTGGCGGAAGCGATGTTTGGTGAGCATCTTGCGCGCCAGGCCACCTTTTTGGTGATGAGCGAGGCTGTGCGGCACGTGGATTGGCTACGTGCTTTGGGGCGCTTACAGGAACATCCTGGGTCGCTCTTGCGTTACAGTCTGTTGTAGAGCACGCAACACCTCTGTGACGTGCGATGATCTAGACAACGAAGTTTTTTTGGTCAAATATCAGGGCTTTGTATCTTCTTGCGAAGAGAAGCAACATAAAAGGTTACACAATGACGACGCTGAAGCACGAAGAAAAGACGAATCGCCCTGTGCATGTGGTTGCTGGGGGGTACGGGCTTCCACGGCAAGAGGTTGCCCAAGGGGAAAAGGACTGGTCCGAGGATGCGTTGGTGGTGGGAAACTACCAATTGATGCGCTTGGTGGGCCAAGGTGGCTTTGGTGCGGTGTATGAAGCCCAACACGTTACGCTGAAAAACCCTTTTGCAGTCAAGCTTTTGCAGCCGAAGTGGGCCAAGGAAGAAAAGTTCTTTGAGCGATTTCAGCGAGAAGCCTTGGTGATGGCGGAGTTGCGTCACGAAAACGTGGTGCAAGTGATCGACTTTGGGGTCTCTGAAGAGTTGGGGCCTTACCTTATTTGTGAATGGCTTGAAGGAAAAAGTCTGTATCGCTTGTGGCGTTTGAACCGCAATCTCAAGTGGGGTTGGGTGCTTGCATTGATGTTGCAGTTACTCGACGCGCTCGAATATGCCCATGAACGTGGGATCGTTCACCGCGACCTCAAGCCCGAAAACATCATTATGACGATGGGAAGTCGCGGTCGGATGTTGGTCAAGATCGTGGACTTTGGGATCGCGCACATGGTCGGGCGCCACTTTGAGCATCGCGACGAAAAGAAAGATGAGCTTCAGCAACATGGAGCCGCGATTGGTACGCCTTTCTACATGTGTCCAGAACAGGTGCGTGGCGAGTTGCACCGCATCGATCACCGCGCGGACTTGTATGCTTGTGGCGTGATCTTGGCCGAGCTTTTGACGGGGGCGCGGGTCTTTGATGGAGGCTCCAACCGCGACACCATGCGCCTTCAATTGGAAGCGCTGCCTCCGCGTTTGTCGGAGATCAATCCCGACCGCGAGTATCCTGAGATCCTTGAAGTGATCGTTGCGAAAGCCCTCTCCAAAGATCCTGCGGATCGTTTTCAAAATGCTCGTGAGTTTAACCAAACCCTCGAACAAGCGATGCGATCCGTGGGTATTGATCCCATCTGGGAAGACATCTATCACGATTCGGGCGAAGCGACGGGCCTTTTCCCGATGCCCAAACGCCATGTGATCGAATACAAGATGATCTCGCCCGCTGTTCCGCCTGCGCGCCCCTTGCGCTCTGTGGCGATGGGTGTGTTTGTGGCCGTCTTACTTTTGGCGGTTGGTGTGGGGGCTTTTCGTTTTATGAATCCGCCTCCGCCTCCCAAAAAGCCGCTGAAACGTGTGGCACAGTGGGGGCCTGATCCCGTGCGGACACCCCCACCGCTTTCGATGGAAGCCAAACCGCTCGCTTTGGTGGACGACAAAAAGGCTGGCAGCCCCGCCAAAGAAGAAAAGAGCACGGAGCCCGAAACGCGGGGAGAACCCGAAGAGCGTGTACGCCCCCGCAAAAACAAGCGTCGTCGAGGTCGTTGGCGTCGTCGCAAAACTCGTCGCACCAAGCGTCGTGGCGGTGGGGCTGTAGAGAAGGCACCTGTCGAACGCACAACGCCCCCTGTGGGACGAGAGGCAGGCCCTGAGAAAACGAACCCTGTGCAGCCGAAAGCGACGCGTTTGTCTTATCGCATCCAGACCACGCCTGCTGGGGCAGATGTCTTTGTGGATGGTCAGAAAATCGGCGTAACCCCCTTGACAATTCGAAGGGAAGTGGGCAAACGCGTACAGATCGAAATTAAAAAGGCGGGATATGTTTCGCGTGCATATCTCTTCACCTTTAAAAAGAATACCAAGAGCAGTTTCCGCTTGATCGAAGAACTTCTTTGAGGTTCAAACCGTCCTTTTCACGCCGCTTTAGGCAGGGGCCCACGAGCCCAGAAGTTTCGAGCAAGAGGCGAAAGCCAAACCCCCTTCGTTTGAGGTCAATTCATGGATAAGTATCGTAAGGCACTAGAGTTTGATGTTCGCTTGTTGAAGCGAGATATCCGCCATCACTTGCGTTCGGGAGAAGCCATCGAAGAACAACGTCGCGCTTTGCCTGAGAGCAACCTGAATGAAGTGAATTGGTTCAACCAAGACGGCGACATCTGCTCTGACGAAGAAACACGCGCAGTCGAAAAACTCCACAAAGACGGCTGGCAACATCTCTTCGATTGGAACAAGATCCAAAATAGCTAGTCACTGCCTTTCCTCCTCTCCTTCCATCTTCCCCGTCTTTTCGTCCTTTTCCCATCTTTACACTTTCGTGCTTTTCTCCTTGGTGTACCTCGCGACATCGTGGGTTTGTTACGGTCGTTGTTGCACTTCTGAGAATCGTGTTTAACCTGTCGAGACAGAAAACTTGTGCTTGTGCGTAGAACCGTGTCTTTTCGTTAAAGGCGTATTGAATGAGGTGCGCGTCTTTCTATAAAGGAGGTTCGAAGATGGTGGGAGACCGACCAGAGATGGTAAACGAAGCGACAGCAAAGCAGGTTTCGGATGCTCAAGAGGCTTTTGATCGGGCGTCCAAGGTGGAAGAGGACAAGGCACGTTTGCGGGGAATGCGCTTTCCCAAGCTGGATTTCCCGACATTTGTGCTGTCTTTGCATCACAGTGCGATGGTGAACTTGGCCGAAGATGCAGGCGCAAGCCTGCCTATGGCGAAGCATATGATCGACACCATCGAGATGTTGCGAGAAAAAACGCGCGGGAACCTTGAGCCCGAAGAAGAAAAACTGTTGCAGATGCTCTTGTTTGAGCTTCAGATGAAGTATGTCGAGAAGCAAAAAGTGAGCAAGTAATGGACTTTGAACATTACTCAAGGCAAGCCGCGGAAAGCATCTTGGAGGCCGAACAGCTCGCTGCTTCGGCTGGACATGCGGAGATTACACCTGAGCATGTTTTGTTTGCGATGCTTGCATCGCAAGGTGGGATGTTATCGCGGCTGCTAGAGGCTTTGGGCGTCGAACAGGGGGAGCTTTCGCGGCGATTGGAGCGAGAGCTACGTCCTTTGGGAAAGCCTCGTGAGGAAGTGTTCTTGTCTGCACGCTTGCTTCAAACGCTGCAACGCGCAGAGCGCGAGTGCCGCGAGCGAGGCGAGGAACTTGTCTCCACTTTGCATGTCTTCTTGGCGATCCTAGAGGAGCGGGGCGGGCGGGCCGCTGGGCATCTGAGCTTTTTTGGGGTGAATCGCTTGCGTGTCAGCCGAGCGCTGCACAGCTTGCGAAAGCGCCAAAAAGAAGACCACCCACCGCAATTCGCTGAAAAGAAAGAGCTTTCCAAGCAAGCCCCTCTTGCCAATACAGAAGCCAGCGCAGAGCCGCCACCTTTGGGGGAGGCTTTGCGCGAGTATGGTCGGGATCTTACGCATCTTGCGAGCGTTGGGGCCCTGGACCCTGTGATTGGTCGGGACAATGAGATCCGTTGGATGATGCAGATCCTCAGCCGTCGTCACAAGAACAACCCTTTGTTGGTGGGAGAGCCTGGCGTTGGGCGAACGTCGATCTTGCATGGTCTGGCGCTGCGTATCGCGCGCGGTGATGTCCCCACGCAGATGCGCTCTCGTCGCCTTGTGATGTTGGAGATGGGCTCGGTGATCGCGGGAGCCAAGTATCGTGGGGAGTTTGAAGAACGACTGAAGGCGATCTTGCAGGAAGTACGGGAAGCAGCAGGGCAGATCATCTTGTTGTTGCCCGATCTTCAAGCTCTTGTGGGGGCTGGCGGAGGTCAAAGTGGTTCGGATGCGTCGAGCTTGATCAAGCCTGCGTTGCTGCGCGGTGAGTTGCAAGCCATCGGGACCACCACGCCTGAAGCCTACCGCCAACGCCTTGATAAAGATCCCGCCATGAAGCGGCTTTTCCAAACCATCGCGGTCAACGAACCCTCGCAAGATGAAGCTATCTCGATCTTGCGAGGCGTGAAGTCGCGGTATGAGATCCACCACAGCGTGCGGATCTCTGACGAAGCGCTGCGTTCTGCGGTCCAACTTTCTGAGCGTTATCTTCCTGATCGGGCTTTGCCTGACAAGGCTTTGGACCTGATCGATGAAGCTGCGAGCCGACTGCGGCTTTCGATTGATGCGATGCCACCGCAACTTGATGAACTCAATCGTCGGATGATCCATCTAAAGACCGAAGAACAGGCGCTTTTGCACGATCATGCGGCTTCGAGTCAGTTGTTGCTCAAGCAGCTTCAAGAAGAGTCTACGCAAGTTGCAAAGCGTCTTGAACAAGGAAAGACCCAGTGGGAACGAGAGAAACGCGCGCTTTCTGAGGTACGCGTGATCAAAGAAAAGCTCGAAGCCTACGAACTTGAGGAAAAAGATGCAGAAAGCGAAGGAGACTTCGAGCGGGCCGCAGAGATCCGTTACAACCAAGTCTTACAGCTTCGTCAGCGTCTTTCTGAAGCAGAGTCGTTGCTCGAAGCCTCTGGGGAACAGCGCCTTTTAAAAGAAGAAGTGGATGCCCAAGACATCGCGCAGATTATTGCGGACTGGACAGGGATTCCAGCGGCAAGGATGATGCAGAGTGAGCGCGAAAAACTTCTCAAGATGCAAGAACATCTTTGCACGCGCGTTATCGGTCAGCCCGAAGCCATCGCAGCTTTGAGCGCGGCTGTTCGTCGTTCTCGTTCTGGGCTTGCTGATCCACAAAGGCCGATTGGTTCTTTTTTGTTCCTGGGTCCTACTGGGGTGGGCAAAACAGAACTTGCAAAAGCGCTTGCGTCTTTTCTCTTCGATGATGAGCGTGCGATGATCCGCTTCGATATGTCGGAGTTTATGGAAAAGCATACTGTCTCGCGTCTGGTGGGCTCGCCGCCTGGCTACGCAGGGCACGAAGAAGGTGGGCAACTCACGGAAGCTGTAAGGTCACGTCCTTATGCGGTGGTACTTTTCGATGAGGTGGAAAAGGCCCACCAAGACATCTTCTTGCTTTTGTTGCAAGTCCTCGATGATGGGCGGCTGACGGACAGCCAAGGTCGCGTGGTGGACTTTCGAAACACTGTGGTGATCTTGACTTCCAATGTCGGAGCTTCCGCGATCTTGGACGCCAAAGATACACAAGATGAAGCTCTTCGAGATACCATTCAATCCGAACTACGGTCATTTTTTCGCCCTGAGTTTTTGAATCGCATTGACGAAGTCCTGATCTTCAATCGACTGACCAAAGCGTCGATGCATACCATCTGCGATATCCAGTTGGAGCGGTTGCGTCGTCAACTTCGTGAACAGTCCTTGTCCATTCAGTTTTCACAAGAGGCGCGTGACTTCCTTGTGGAAGCGGGCTATGATCCTGCCTTTGGCGCAAGGCCGCTAAAGCGTGCGATCTTACATCTTGTCCAAGATCCTCTCTCTACGGCCCTTTTGGAACAACGCTTTCCATCAGGCAGCGTCATTGATGTGAGCCTCCAAGCTGGAGCACTCTGTTTTCAGGCGCTTTCTTAAAGCAGATCGTTCCACAACTCTCCTTTCTCTCGAACATTTGGGCGACTTCGCATGATAAAACGATTGCTTCATTGGCTGTGGCCTTGGCGTATCTGGGGAGTGGTGTGGTTGGTTGCGTGGGGGGCTGTGCTGTGGGGGCTCGGTCGCAACGATCAATCGGGGGCTTTGCGCAAGGAACTTGAAGAGCTTTACCCTTGGGCTGTGTCTCGCAAACTTTCAAATGCTTCCAACTGGATGGGGATCTTTATACAAGGCCGCAAGATCGGCTATTTGCACTCTGAACAAAAGGTGCTTTCAGAGGGATATCAGATCACACAAGACAGCACCATGTTGCTCGATGTCTTGGGCACAAAGCAACGCATCGCTTTTCATTCGGTGTTTTGGCTGGGAGCGCGTTACCAATTGCGGCGTTTTACCTTTCAATTGGACTCACCGCTTAGTCGTTTTTCTGCGAAGGGACGGGCACGCAAAAGCTTGTTGATCATCGATGTCTCGATGGCTGGTATCCATCGCACGATCCGCTTGCCTTATCGACCCGCGATGCTCGCGTCTTTGCTACGTCCCACCATCGCTTTGCAAAAACCTTCGCCTGGCAAAAAGATCCGCTCTCTGGTGTTTCAGCCCCAAACCCTCTCTTACCAAGCTTCTTTGATCGAAGTCTTGGGGTACGAACCCTTGCAGTTGAAAGGGAAGTCTTATCGGGCACTCAAGATGCAACAAAAAGCCCATGGATCGGTGATTACGGTCTGGCTCGATGAAAAAGGCCAAACACTCAAAGAACAATCAGACAATGGGATGTTGATGTTGCGTCAATCTCCTCATGAAGCTGTCCGTGAGGTTTGGGCCGATGCTACGGTACTTCGTGCCACACGCATTCCTTTTCCTTACCTTCTGAGATACCCATTCCATGCACCGCACTTGCGCTTGAAACTCCAAGGAAAAGGCCTGGAGGCTTTTCCTGCGTTGTCCCAACGACGACAACGTTTTGTCGATGGCGTTCTCTCCGTGACCAAAGAGGTGCTTGCGAAAAAGCGAAAGACCCACGCACTGCCTCGGAAGATGGAGCCTGCCTCGCGTCCTTCGTCGCTTGCTTCGCGCCCCACCTCTCGCAAGGGGCCGACCTCACAAAAAGCAAGCAACGAAGAGGCTTTGCGCATGGCGCTCCAAGCTACCAAGGCCATCCCCAGCAACCACCCGAAGATCCGCGCTCTTGCAAAACGCATCACACAAGGCACGTCGCAACGCGTCGAGCGGCTGCGCAAACTCGCGGCATGGCTGTTTTCTAACCTGCGGAAACAGTCGAACTTGGGAGATGTTGGGGTGCTCGAAACCCTCCAGCGAAAAAGTGGGGACAGCAATCAACATGCCCATCTTCTTGCTGCTTTGGCGCGTTCGCTTGATATCCCTTGCGAAGTCGTCAGCGGGTTGGTGTATCGCGAAAAGAGCTTTTTCTTCCATGTGTGGAATGAGTGTGCGATCCGCTCGGCACATTGGGTGAGTTTGGATGCGATGTGGGGACAGATCCCCGCAGATGTGACGCATCTCGCTTTTGTTCGCGGGGAAAAAGAACAACAGATCCCATTCTTGCGGATACTTGGGAAGATTTCGATTCGACCTGTTCCACGCTGATATCACATGTTCGGGGGATATTTGGGGCGGGATGATGCGGGATATATGGGATGTCGGGATATCGGGCGGGCACGGAGGCCCGCCCGGATGAAACCGAATAACATTGTATATTGGGCGACCACGGAGGGTCGCCCCTGGAATGAAACCGAATACCGATATATCTGGGGGCGGGCCTCCGTGCCCGCCCGAAATGCCGTAATACCGATATCCGGGGCGGGCCCCGTGCCCGCCCGAAATGCCGTGGATACCGATATATCCATTCTGTTTGGGTTGGGTTATTGACGAAGATGACTTGGAAGCGGCTGTCCACAGCGGCGCCGTTGTTTTTGAAGTCTCGAACGTAGGCGGTGATACCGGTGGCGCCACGGGCAGGCGTGACAAAGTGATAGTTGTAAATATCGATCCAAGCGGAGGTTCCGGGGACTTGGACCGAGTTGCCTCGGGCTTGTGTGATGGTGGCGCTTGGGTTTGCCCAAGCGGGGAACTTCACGTTGTAAGAGCCCGTAGTGGTCTTGCTTGCAGTCCATTTAGCGTTTTGGTCGTTGAAGTCTTGGCTTGCAGCGATACTAGCGTCGCTGTTGATCACAGCCCAAGGCAACAAGGCTTTGGGGGGGATCCATACGCCGATGCTTGCGTCTTTTGCGTTGCCAGAATAGTCAAAGACGCGGACATAGCACTTGCCGCTGTTTCGTCGGTTGGAGCCTGTGACTGTGTAGGTTGGTGTGCCAGAGTATACTTGTGCAAAGATTGGTTGATTGGAGTCACTGCAAAGGGACGAGGTAATCTCGTAAGCGCCCGTGCCGATGTGGTTGACGGCAGAAATGTTATAGGAGCCTGCGGCGAGGGCACAGTTTCCAGTGGTGGGGCAAGAAGAGGTGCGCACGGTACCTGCACCAGAGGTCTTGTAGGGGATCACCACGTTGAAACTCCAGTCTGCGAGTGTAGAGGTGTTACCAGAGCCCAAGTAAACGATGAAGTTATCGCCCGAACAGGTGAAGCTGGTGGGGCGTAAGCTTGATGTATTGGGGCTGATCATGATGGGGCGGTTTGAGCAGCCAAAGCCTGCGCTGGTAGGTGTGACGAGATATCTTCCTGCTCCAAGTCGGCTGATGCTGGTGATTCCGAAGCTATTGCGGATGGTGACACCGCTAGAAGAAGCATCCGTTGCAGCGAAGTAGTGGCGGTATCCACAGATCTCATCGACTTGTCCATCACAATCATTGTCGATGTTGTCGCGGCATTTTTCGGTTGTGGGGGTTCCTGCGCTCACAGAACAGGTCACGCCAGTTCCTTTGGAGTTACAGATGTTGGCCCCGATCCGTCGGCAAGCGCCTACACCTGCGATGCAGGGGGTACCTTTGGTGGTAAAGGTTTCGTCGGTTTTGCCGTCGCAGTCGTCATCTTGGTTGTTACAGGTTTCAGCTTTCGGGACAACCGAGCCTGAGCAAGTTCCCCACTGGCCTGTTTTGCACACCTCGCTGCCTGCTTTACAGGCACCAACGCAGTTCCAACGAAGTTTGATCCGATCGTAGGTACAACCTGCCGCGCCTGTGGGATAACAACTACGCGAAAGGTTATCGTCGATCTGTCCGTCACAATCGTTGTCTTTGTTGTCGCAGATTTCTGTGCTTGAGGTGGGGGCGGTACAATTCATCCACTGTCCGTTGCTACAAGTTTCAGTACCCGTTCCACAGTTGTTTGAGCAGGACTGGGTGAGGCTTTCATCGATCTTGCCGTCACAATCGTTGTCTTTGTTGTCGCAGAGTTCGACGCGCGGTTGGGGTGCGTTACAATTCCCCCATTTTCCGGCAGAACAAGACTCTGTGCCGCTTCCGCAAGCAGTGGAGCAAGAGCGGGTCAAGTTGTCGTCGATGCGACCGTTGCAATCGTTGTCTTTGTTGTCGCAGGCTTCAGCGGCGGGGGTGACTTCATTCTTGCAATCGCCCCACTGGCCATTTTCGCATGTTTGCTTGCCTTTGACGCAAATACCGACGCCTGCGGTCCCGTTGGTCCCGTTGTAACAGTCGCGGGTCTGGCTTCCTGTGCAGACACATGGGGGATTTTCGTCGATCTTACCGTTACAGTTATCATCAAGACCGTTATCACAGATCTCTTGGGGAGCGGGTTTGACGTTGGACGTACAGATCAAGCGGCTGCTTTGGCAAGCGGTGTAGGTTCCTTTTTGGCAGATACCTTTTTTGGTGCTGTCCGTGCAGTTCTGACCTTTTTCGGGGAAGCTTTCATCGATCTTACCGTCACAGTCGTTGTCTTTGCCGTCGCAGACTTCGGCGGCAGGGATGACTTGGCCTGAACATGTGTCCCATTGGCCATTTTTACACTCTTGTTGTCCCTTGGTACAAAGACCTTTGGTTTCGGTTCCTGCGGGTCCATCGTAACATTCGCGTTTTTCCCCAGACTTACAATCGCAAGGGGGGCCATCGATCAAGCCATCGCAATCATCGTCGATCTTGTTGTTGCAGTCTTCGGGTTGGGATTGGTAACTGCTTTCGCAGACGAGTTGTCCTGCAACGCACTTCGACATACCGTTTTTGCAGGGGCCTTTGGCGTTGGGGACGTCGCAGACTTGTCCGTCTTCGGGGAAAGATTCGTCGGTTTTTCCGTCGCAGTCGTTGTCTTTGCCATCGCAGATCTCGACTTGCGGGGTGACTTCGTTGTCACAAGCAGCGTCCCAGAAGCCGCCAATGCAGGTCTTTGTGCCTGTATGACACTCTCCTACATCGATGGTACTGACGGAGCCGTTGTAACAGGTGGCAGACTCGCCTGTGGTGCAAAAGCCTGAGATGTTTTCAAAGAATGCGGACTCATTGGGGGTTTCTGGGGTTGTATTTTCAGGTTGGGGATCTTGTTCGACAGGATCGCTTTCTCCTGGGCTTGCGTCGCCGTTGGGTTCGGTGGCTTCGGGCGTGGAGGTTTCTTCTGGCGTTGAAGTGCCATCAGGTGTTGTGCCGTCAGGTGTCGTGCCATCGGGTGCCGTGCCATCGGGTGCCGTGCCATCAGGCGTTGTGCCATCGGGTGTTGTTTCTTGGGAGACGGTCTCTGTGGACTTTTCGGCAGAAATGGACTCGCACTTTTCATTGACACAGACTTGTGTCCCCGGGCAGTCCGCGTTGACAAGGCATTTTCCTGTGATCGTGGGAGGGCCACAATCAGCGCCTTGTAAGAAAAAGACTGCCAAACAGGACAGCAAAATACCCCAGCGAGGCAACGTCCACAGAGATTTATACATGATAGCTCCTTCTATGTTTCCTTCTAAACTGCGATCCCGCAAGGAATTGTTCTCTATCCATATCATGGCGTCAAGTTTCTAAGTGATGATGGTGCTTTGGGAGATAGACCCAAGAGTGGGGAAGGCTGGTCTCAAACTCGGCTGTATATTATGCACCAAACTTGGGGGAAGCAAGCGCGTTTCTTTGGTGCGATGGAAGTCTTGTGGGCCGCAAGTTATGGAAGTTTTTTGGGGCAACGTCGGTAGGTCGTGGCTCGGTAGAGGATCTTACAACGCAGGCCCTTGAGCCAACCTTGGGTTTGGAGGGGGTGCTTTCGCGCTGCGTACAGACGAAGCTTGTGTCCTTGTTGGGTGGGCATGATCTCGATGTGGAAGAGTTGCTTTTTCCACTGTTTGAGTTGGAAGGAGAAGTAGCGTTTTTTGTTTTTCCAACACCCTAGAACCTTCGTCTTTATCCCACCATCGCGATGAGGATAGGTGGCGTAACCAAAGTCGACAGCGCGCCATTTTCCGTGTTGTTGGTATTCAACGTGGATCGTACGGCTACAAGAACGTCCTCCTCCACAGTGGCTGGCCCATGTCACAGAGAGGCGCCCATGTTTCTTTTGTTTTTTGATAGGCCAACATCGCACCTCACCAAAGGTCATGGATGAAGCATGAGCCACCGAGGAAAAGCCCATGTACCCGAAAGATCCGAGGATCATCCAAAACAGCAAGCGAAGAGATCGTGTCTTGGGAGGCCCGCCAAAGCTCATGGTGTCATGAGCGTCTTGGTGCGGAAAGGGCTCGAAAGATTCGATGGATCTGAGTCTTTTGTTTTGTGGGTCTGTGGTAAAAGGCGTGGATATCATCTTGAGGCTCCTGACTTGTCTCTCGAAAAAAGGCGGGCTTGTGAGATATACGCAGGAGAAAGGAAAGCGTGTTAGCGGGGAGGACATTTGGGTGAGAAGTGGGTTAGGGGATGCAATACTTGGGTTGCTTGGGGTCAGGTTGGGAGCAGTACATCCCGAACTTGCTGCATACAGTGGGATCATCAGAGCAGGTGATCACGCATTGTTTAATGTCTGGGTTGGGTAGGATCCCCGCTGCACAGACTGCGCAGTTGAGACCTTTGCAGGCTTTTTCGATGCTGGGGTCAGGGAGAGGGCTACAATCAGCACTGCCACTGCAATTTTCAGGTGCACAGATCCCCGCAGGACGGCGGTTGTAGGATGCGATGGGAACATAACATCGCAAGCCTGCCTCGCAGTTGTCATCGAAGAGTTCGCAAGCTTCCCAACGTTTTTTGCTGCCGATCTCTACACAAGTTTTCACGGTGGTGCTTGGGGTTGTGCTGGTATCTCCGCCGATGGTTACGCACTTTTCTTTGCCTGAGATACACTCTGAGTCTGCTTTGCAAGTCTTGAGACAAACGGAACGGGTGGCGTCGAGCAGCGGATGTTTGAGCTTGATGCATGTCTTTGTGCTATCAGCGCATCGGTTGTTGGAGTCGCAGAGCGCGACACATCGGCCTGCTGCGGGCATGGTCAAACAGACATGGGTTTTGGAACAGGTATCGCCGTTGCGTCCACAGGTTTGGCCTACGGTTCCGTTGGCCGTGGGGTTCGCGCAGAGTTTGGTGGTGGCGTCGCAGTATTGACCGCGAGGACACGTTTTATACAGGGAGTCAGGTTCACAAGGAACCTTCCCATCCGATTCTGTCGGGTAAACATCAAGGCAGTAAAAACCATAGCCTGGACGTGCTCTTGCACAGATCTGCGCGCCTTGGCAGGTGCCTGGTATTGTGACTTCGCATGGTAAGAGACAGTAGCCACTGTCTTTTCCTACAGGTCGCATACAGGTGGTGGGAGCAGCGCATGTCGTCGATTCGTTGCAGGGTTTTAGGCCGCACTCTGGATCGTCTTTGTCTGTTTTCCCGTTGCAATCGTTGTCTAGGTTGTCGTTGCAGACCTCTGTGCTAGGCAGCGTCTCGTCTTTGCAAGCTTCCCATGCATTGTTGGTGCAGGTTTGTTTGCCCGCTTTGCAGACACCCACACAATTGTAAGTCGTGCCGCTGAGGGTGCAGCCTGTTGAACCTGAGTAACACTCGCGGGTTTGACCGTTGGTGCAAGCGCTGCATCCTTCATCGACCTTGCCATCGCAGTTATCGTCGATGTTGTTGCCGCACGTCTCGCTTCCACTGGGACCGACCTCGCCTTTACAAGCTTCCCATGCATTGTTGGTGCAAGTCTGTGTCCCAGCTTTGCAGGCTCCAACGCAGTTGTAAGATGTACCGCTGAGGGTACAACCTGCGGAAGCTGTGTAACAAGCGCGGGTTTGACCGTTGGTGCAGTTGCTTGTTGTGGCGGATTTGGCCTTGCATTGGCCTCCCTGACACGTCCAAGAGCCCGCACAGTCGGTGTCTGTACTGCAAGCGCTATTGAGTTTGGGCGTCAGGGTGGGCGGAGCGCTACAAGCGCTCCACAAGAGCCAAGTGCTTGTAAGAAAAACACCGACGATGCGGCCGAAAGGGAAGTGAGAGGGGTGCATAGCATGGACTCCCAACGGTCAAAACCGTGCGAAGTGGGGATTAGGCTTCGAGCGGATTTACAGGGCGCGAGTTACGTCGCAAGCGGATCTCATCTTTGATCCATGCAACGAATGCCTCAAGGCCTTGGGTTTCTTGTTCTTTTTGACCATAACGGCGCTGGGTAACTTCTTCTTTGTCGCGTTCGTTGCCGCCGACGATCAACAAGTTGGGGATCTTTTGGATGGTACCGTTGCGGATCTTTTTGCTGAAAGAATCCGACGAGAGATCGGACTCTGCGCGGATACCTTCTTCGCGAAGTCGCATACGGATCTTGTCTGCGTACTCGAAAAACTCGGGTGCGACAGGGATCACGCGTGCTTGGATCGGAGCCATCCAAGTGGGGAACGCGCCGCCGTAATGCTCAATCAAGAAGCTAATAAAGCGCTCGTGGGTGCCCAAAGGAGCGCGGTGGATGATGTAGGGATAACGGGTTTGCCCGTCAGCGCCTGCATATTCGAGTTGGAAACGCGGTCCGCTGGTAAAGTCGAGTTGGTTGGTACTTGCGGTTTCCTCGCGTCCCACAACGTTAGAGACTTGGAAGTCGATCTTGGGTCCGTAGAATGCGGCTTCTCCAGGGATCTCTTCAAAGTCGATGGCAAGCTCAGTGAGGACTTCGCGGAGCATGTTGACGGACTTGTCCCACTCATCGAAGTTGTCGACGAACTTGTCTTTGTTTTGGTCGTGAACGGACAAGCGCACCCAGTAGTTGGAAAGCCCAAAAAGATCATAGTAATACTTGTGCATCTCCATGACTTTTTTGAGTTCTTCGCGAACATGGCTTTCGTCGCAATAAAGGTGGGCGTCGTTCATGTACATCCCACGGACGCGCAAGAGACCCGCCAACTCACCCGAACGCTCGAAGCGATAGACTTGTCCGTACTCCGCAAGCCGCAAGGGAAGATCGCGATAGGAGCGAATCAACGACTTGCAGATCATGTGGTGGTGAGGACAGTTCATGGGCTTGAGATAATACTCTTCATCATCAAGCACCATCGGGGGGTACATACTTTCTTTGTAGTAAGGCAAGTGACCGCTCATATGATAGAGCTTACTTTGGGTAATGTGCGGAGTCGCCACACGGTCGTAGCCATACTTGAACTCGGTCTCACGGGCCAATGCTTCGAGAGAGTCGCGAATGGCGGTTCCTTTGGGGAGCCACAAAGGCAAGCCTTTTCCGACCTCTTCAGAGATGGTAAACAGCTCAAGTTCGCGTCCAAGTTTGCGGTGATCGCGTTCGAGGGCGAGCTTGCGACGTCTCTCAAAAAGAGCGAGTTCTTCGGGGGTTTCGAAAGCCAACCCGTAGATACGGGTCATCATGATATTTTTTTCGTCGCCACGCCAGTAAGCGCCCGCGATGCTGTCGAGTTTGAAAGCTTTGAAAGGGATATCGTTGGTCTTTTCAACGTGCGGACCTTCACACATGTCGGTGAAAGGACCGTTGGTGTAAAAGCTGATCTCTTCGCCTTGTTCGATGAACTCTTGCACCAATTCGAGCTTGTAGTTCTCACCGCGTTCTTCGAGGAACTTTACGGCTTCTTGGGGGGGCAACACGAAACGCTCGAAGACCTGTTTTTCTTTGATGATCTTCTTCATGCGTTGCTCGATCTCTTTGAGTTCTTCGGCCTCTAGAGCGCGGGGCAACACGAAGTCATAGTAAAATCCCGTATCGATGGGCGGCCCGATCCCAAGTCGGACATCCCCTAACTTAGCGTCTTTAAAATAAGAGATCACAGCTTGCGCCATCACGTGCGCGAGGCTGTGACGGTATTTGTAAAGCTGGCTATTTTTATCGACGGTCTGCTTTCTCATTCGAACACAACTCCTTACGATGGTCTTCTTGTCCAGAAGATGACGATAACCTTTCCTGAGGGCGAACGATCTTTGTACGGTGTACAGGTTGGAAAAGGTCGCCACGTTCTTTGGGGGGGAGTATAGCGGCTGATCGTAAACAAGACTAGCGTTCTTTGGTGGAGATGTGATGGGCAGACCGAACATGCGTGTTTTTGGCGTACTTATGGCTTGTTTGGGGTGGGTTTGGATGGGGCAAAGTGGGTGTCGCCGCGAGGCTACGCAGGTCTCTTCTTCGATGGAAAAGGCGGTCCGTGCTTGCAAACGCGAGGCGATCCTTGGCCTTGCACCTCGACTTGGAGATGCGTGCATGCGCGAGCGCGACTGTGGAAGCGAACAAAGCGCGTGGCGCAAGTGTTTGGCTGGGCGTTGTCTTGTGTCATCGACCAAAGAAGAGCAAGGCCATGTGGATGCTGTGCGTGCTGTTGTTTTTATGAGTCCGCGCGTGATCGCAAGTGGCGATGCATCGGGGGTGATCTGGCTTTGGCGGCGAGATGGCACCACATGGAAAACTTGGCGGCGTTGGCGGGCTCATCAAGCTGCGATATCGGCCTTGGCTCTAGGCCCTTTGGGGCAACTGATCAGCGGTGGAGGGGCAGAGGTGCGGATCTGGGATCTGCGAACCAAAGGGCTTGCAGGTCGATGGCTTGTGCGTGGTGAAGTACAGGCGCTGGCGTGGTCTGCAAAACGGCGGATGCTGGCTGTTTCTTCGACAGATCGGCTTGTTCGATGGCGTGCTTGGCCTGAGTCCCAACAGATGAAAAAGCCCACAAAAGAAGGCTGGCTCGGTGAGGAGAAAACTTGCGATGTGATTCGAGATCTTGCTTGGGAGAGCGGTCCCTTGGGGCGTTTGGCGGGTGTCGGTGATGATGGTTTGTTGTATGTTTGGCCCTTTCAAAAAGGGCGGTCCATCCGATATCTTGCAGGCCATCGCGGTTGGGTGCGGCGTGTGCGGTGGTGGGGACACATGCCCTTGACCACGGGGTTTGATCAAACGATGCGTTTGTGGGACCTAAAAGCTCGAACGGTCGAGCGCTTTGGAAAGGTCGGGGCGTCGTTGCCTTTGGTCTTGGAAAAAGTGAAGCGTTGTCTCGCTGAGCTGCGTATCGAGCGCCCTTTGGAAAAGCTGCGACGGGGATCTTTGATGTTTCAGGGCGATCCTTTGGGACTGGCTACCATGCCAAAAAGAGGGCTTGTGTGGTTGGGGAGCCACCAAGAGGCGTGGTTGCGCTATCCTGATCGCAAAGGGGTCGAGGTCTCGCTTTGGTCGATGAATCGGCAACGTTGGGTCTGTCGTACACAGGAGCATCTTCTGGGGGTCCGAGATATCGCGCTTTCACCGCAAGGAAAGCGTTGGGTGTCCGCCTCGGATGATGGGACCTTGCGGGTGTATCGGCTTCATCCCTCTAAAACGGCGGAAGGTACGAGCACAAAAGGTCGTCCGTAGGGAAAAAACGAGTCTATTTCTAAAAAATAGGGCATATTTATGGGGTTTCTCCGTCAAAGGTCTCTGTAGGAGGTTTTGGGATGATGATGAGAAGACTCATGTTTTTCAGTTGGGGCGTGTGGGTTGTGCTTGCATGGGGATGCACACCCCAAGTCAAAGTGGTTGTGTGGGTTCCGCCTGTCATGAAGATCTCAGGGATACAAAAAGTGGTGATCATACCGTTTCGTCCCGCGAGATGGGGAGATCGCCAAGGGTTCATCCTTGCAGATCGACTTCGTAAGGCTTTGAACTCGACCGATGCTCGGCGGTTTGTGTACGCTGTCGATGTGCAAGACGCTCCGCACTCCTTCAAGAAAAACCTTTTACGCCGCAATGTCACAGATCTAGAGATCAGAAAACTTCTGCGTTTGAGTAAACAAAAAGCTTTTGTGACGGGTCGTATCTTGGAGTACAACTTCACCCAAGAACGCCTTCGACGCCACAAGATCCGCGATACAGACGGTGACAGCTACAATTTGAGTGGTGCGCCGCCTCTCGATAATTATGCGGAACACCGACGAGCGTTTGAAAATAGCTTTTGTTTGCGGAATCGTATCAAGATCACGGCGGATATGTGGATGGTCGATCTGCGTCATCCTGAACCAGAAGTTGTGTATTATACGACGCGAACGACGACATTGATCATGGAGCGGTGCGGTCGTTCTATCTCGACCTTGCCGAAAGAAGGGGCGATGGCGCAGATCGCTTATCGCAACTTGGCGGAACTTTTGGCTTCGCCGATGACACCTGAACGCAAAGAACTGACGTTACCGCTTCTGCGGAATGCTCGCAGTGTAGGGATGCGACAAGGGCTTCAGTTTGCAGAGCAAGGTCGTTGGGATGATGCAGAGCGTGCTTGGAGACGGGCGCTCGCGGAGTCTCCCGATGATCCGAGGGTTTGGTACAACCTCGGCGTGGCTGCTGAAGTGCATGGTCGATTCAATCAAGCGCTTTCTTTTTACAAAAAGGCGCTTGCTATCTCGCCTTCCTCTCTCTACCAAGACGCTTGGGAGCGCGTGTCCCAACAACAGGCTTTGTTGTTGGAGATGAGAAAAAAATACGCTTCTTCTCGTCGTCGATAACCCGATCTCGATTTTCCTCCATAGTTGTATCGAACGGGGTTGCCATCTTTTGTATACCTCTCTGTTTTCTTTTATGAAGCACCTACTTAGGAGGCTTTGTTACATTTTTTATCCTCTAAATAGAAGGAGAAAGGTCCATGACCAGAAGTCTTGGATTTCTTTTGGGTATAAGTTTTTTCGCGCTTCTTGGTTGTACGCCTTCGGTCACGACGTACTCTGTCGAACCACCGCGTCTTGCGATGCCAGGCGTCAAGCGTATCGCGATCTTGCCTTTTCGTCCGTATCGTTGGGGCGGAAACAGCGGGATGTTTCTTGCGGAACTTATTAGTCAACGTCTGAGCGGCGATCCCAATGTGCAACGGTTGTTTGTGGTGATCGATATTAACGCTGTTCCTCCTGAGATGCGTCAACAGACGATCCAGCGGGAGTTTTCGGACGCAGAACTCATCCAAGGGATGCAGCGAAACGCACCCCAAGTCTTGTTGACAGGGGCGATCGTGGGGCGGGTGTTCCGCAATCGTCGCTATCTAAAAGAGGTCCAAGTGACGCGAGATGGCGAGACTTACAACACCAAGGTCGAGTGTCTTTCGCGGACGATGCGGATCGATGCGTTGATGCGGATCGTTCGTACAAGCGACCAAGCCGTGTTGCATAGCGTGAATGGAAGCGCGAGTGCTTCGGATGATCGCTGTGGGAAGGACATCTCTTCGATTATGCGAAGAAGCGAGATGCGTTCGAACATCTTGCGGCAGATCTCTGATCAATTTTCTGATCCGCTGAGTCCAGCGGTGCGTCGCTTGAGTCTGCCCCTCGAAAAAGACGAAAAAGAAAAACGATTGGAAGCAGGGATCGAGTTTGCGCAGCGCGGTCGATGGTCGCGTGCTGTGGAGTTGTGGCGCGATGCATTACGCAATGATCCTGCCAATTACAAGGCGATCTACAACTTGGGTGTTGCGGCCGAGGTGCAAGGTCGCTTGCAGCGCGCTTTGGCTTTTTATCATCGTGCAGAGAAGATCTATCCCAAAGATTGGTACCTTGAGGCGATTCGCCGCGTTGAGACGCGTATCCGAGATCGTCGGGTCTTACGCAATCTTGAGAAGGCTGGGATCTCTGGCGAGAAACGATAGTCGCTGTTGGGGTTTTTGGGGATCATTGTGGGTGGGAACCAAAAGAGTTGACAGGGGAGATTGAAGGCATCACCATGATGCGCCTTCTCAGAAAGGGCCTTTCCGCATCCAAGGTCTTTCTTTGTATAGAAGCAAACCTACCCAATCCTGCATCAAACCTGTATACCCATCGGTGACGTATACAGGTCACCGCGATCTCTAGACCTTTAGGAGAAAAGGCGGTGTCCCCAAAACGGATGCATATCCCACAGGCAAGTAGAGCGAGACAAGTCATGCAAGAAGAGAAGAATACACCCCAAAAACCCGGGGTTTATGTACATACATTTGGCTGCCAGATGAATGTCCACGACTCACAAAAGATCCTAACCTTGATGTCTGAAAAAGGTTACCAAGCGGTCGAGACACCTGAAGAAGCCAGCGTTATCTTGTTGAATACCTGTAGTGTTCGCGAAAAACCCGAACAAAAGGTATTGAGCGCAGTCGGTCGTTATCGCAACCTCAAGCAAAATACGCCCGATCTGATCATTGGTGTGGGTGGATGTTTTGCGCGACAAGAAGGCGAAGATCTGCTGCGTCGTGCACCTGCATTGGATCTGGTCTTTGGTCCTGACAATATCCCCGAACTGCCCAAGATGATCCAAAATATCCGCGAAGAACATCAGCCCCAAGTGGAAACAGAGTTTGACCCTTCCAACGATGTGCGCTTTTTGGATATCGCTCCCCAAGTGCTCGACTCACGGGTCACTGCGATGGTCACGATCATGAAGGGCTGCGACAAATACTGCTCTTTCTGTATCGTTCCTTATGTTCGTGGACGTGAACGCTACCGTGATCCTGTTGAGATCAAAGAAGAAGTCCAGCGTTTGTCTGCGCAGGGCATCCGCGAGATCATGTTGTTGGGCCAGAGCGTGACCTCCTACAAATGGAAAGATCGCGGAGAAGTGTGGGATCTGGCGCGTTTGATTCGCTCGTTGGATGGCGTGGAAGGCTTGGATCGTCTGCGCTTTACCTCCCCGTATCCACGAGACTTTCACCAAGAATTGATCGATTGCTTTGCAGAAGTTCCAATCTTGTGCGATCATGTCCACCTGCCGTTCCAGTCGGGCTCCGATCGCATCTTGTATCGAATGAATCGTCGCCATACACGCGAGCAATACTTTGGCTGGGTCAATGGACTTCGTGAACGTTGTCCTTCCATCGCAATTACCGCTGATGTGATCGTCGGTTTTCCGGGCGAAGAAGAACAGGACTTTGAAGAGACGATGGACCTCATCGAACGCGTTCGTTTTGATGCGTTGTTCTCTTTCAAATACTCTCCTCGCCCCAAAACCCCGGCTGCGCGCAAGGTTCAGCAGATCTCTGAAGAAGATAAACAACGTCGCCTCGCTTACCTGCAACAGCGACAATTGGAGATCTCTTTGGAGATCAACAAAAAGTTTGAAGGGACCGAGCAACTGATCTTGGTGGAAGGGCGTTCTCGTCGAAACCCTGAGCGCTTGGCAGGACGCACCACCACCAACAAAGTCGTTAACTTTGTGGGTCCTGAGCATTTGGTTGGCGAGATGATCAATATCCGTATCATCGAAGCCCACGCGACCGCGCTTGTGGGTGAGGGCCAATAATACAGCCACACGCTGGAGAATGTGTATGTCCGAGCAAGAGAAGAGAGAAGAAGAACTGGTCCCAATGCGCATCGTAGGCTTGGCGATGGACCCCTTTAACAACTCTCCCATTGTCTTGTTGAAGGACAAGCGTCCTCTTTTCGAGATCATCGCTGCGATGCGAAAAAAGCGCGCCGTCCACGTTGAGGGAAGCGATGATTACAGCTTTGCTTCCCTTGAGGATAGCGATGATCTCGAAGATGAGATCGACCTTGATGAAGATGGCGATGACTTCGACGATGAAAGCGAGTCTTTTGCCACCGAGCGACGAAGCGCCTCTCCTGAAGGGGCTGGCGAAGCGGCCGAAGATACGACCTCTTCGTTGATGAACGATACACGCGATGACCTCGAACACTTCGACGAAGAGATGGAGATCGAACTCGAACTCGAAGACGACGATGACGAATTCGAAGACGACGAAGAGTTTGAGGAAGAAGACACACCCACGCGCAGACGCACCCATGGCTTGCGCGAAAGGGACGTGGAGAGCTTGCTCGCAGGGATGGAAGGGAAAACCGAAGTCACTGTGACGCATCCTTCTTCGATGTCTGAAGAAGAAGCCGCCGAAGCCCAAGAAGAAAGCGAAAGCGCGCGAGAACGCGAAGATGACGATGATGAGCGACGTGCCTTGTTGCCGATCTGGATCGGTGAGGCCGAAGCCAACGCCATCGCCACAGAGATGTTGGGGATCGTGACACCGCGTCCGATGACCCACGATCTGTTGAAACAAGCGATCGCTGCGATGGGTGGAGCGGTCTTTCGTGTGATCGTGACGGATATCCGAGACAATACTTTTTATGCAGCCATCGAAGTCAAACGCGGACAAGAAGATGTCATCTCTTTGGATGCCCGTCCTTCGGATGCTTTGGCGATCGCGCTGCGTTTTGGGGCGGATATCTTCGTGCATGATCGCGTGCTCGAAAAAACCCAACAACGCGATCCTTCCTCCTCCAATTCTCCTGACGAACTCGACGAGATCCAAGAAGATCGTTGGAAAGAGATCGTGCAGCGTCGCAGCGAAGACTCCCTCGATAAATACAAACAGTGAACCTTGGTGGACAAACCATGACACAAAAACCTTTGCGTGGTTGGAACTGGGAGGCTGGGGCGGCCTTGTTGTTTATGGGCGTGATCTTTTTTGCCTCTTCACGCTCACAACTCCCCAGTGCTCTTTTTCCCATTGGGAATATGGACAAGCTCTATCATGGCCTTGCTTTCGCCCTTTTGGGGTGGCTGCTCGCTGGAGCTTTCTCGCATTGGCTGACCTCGGCGTATTGGATCGTTTGGAGCGCTACTTGCTCAGCGACGCTGTATGGCTTTTTGGATGAGTTTCATCAGAGTTTTGTCCCTGGGCGTGACTCTTCTGGGGGGGATCTTATCGCCGATGCGATCGGCGCTTTGATTGGATCGTTGATCTGGTGGCTCACCATGCGCTCGCGTTTTCAGTCTTCGAAAGAATAAGACTTTTTCTTGTCTTGGGGTGGGGTTGCTTTGGGGTAGGGTGGTGACTGAGATTTTGACGTAGGGGCGCGACCGTGCGACAAATTGGGCGTCTCTGCTTGGGCGGATCATTTGTCTGAACCGCTCGATAAGTTCGGAAAACACGAGAACTTGACGATTTGAGGAAGTCTCATGCGTTCGCTTACACGTTTCGTAGGTATCTTGGGGATGGGAGCACTTTGCTCGGTGGGCTGTAAGACGCGTAACACCCGCGATGATAGTGTTGCCAAACGTCCCATCGTTTCGCGTCGAACTGTACCTCTTGCCAAAAAAGAAACCCAAAAGGCCACAACGCCTGTTGCCAAAACTGTCCAACCAGCGGCGCCCAAGGCTCCAAGTTGGACGCTTGAGCCTTATTTGGAAAGCGAGAAGACACAGGTCTTGCGGCGTTATTTGGCGCAAGGCGACTGTCAAAATGCTGCTGACGAGATGGCGAAAAAGAAACACAAGCCCGCGATACAGCGCGCTTCGTGGATCATGTTGGGGCGTTGTTGGTTTAAGAAGCAGTCTTGGGGGCTGGCGCGTGAGGCTTTTGCAAAAATCGCCAAGCCCAAAGAAGATCTTTTGGCCGACTATCTCGCGTATTGGGAAGCTCGATCATGGCAAGAAGAAAAGATCTTGGACAAGGCTATCGCTGCCTTTTTGACCATCCCTAGCGACTCCAAACTCTACAAGATCGCTCGACTCCAAGCCGCGGAGTTCCTTTTGGGCGAGAAGCAACACAGCCGTTTGATCGAGGTCTTGGAGGGGGAGATCTTTGAGAAAGAGCCCACCGCATGGTGGTTAACAGCGCGGGCACGTTGGGCTTTGCGGAAAAAGTCGCAACGCAAACTCGCTTTGGCGTCGTTGCGTCGTTTGCTCGTGGAGCGTCCTGCTTCTTGGCAAACAAAGATCGCGACCAACTGGTTGAAAGGCCGCAAGATCCGCTTGGAACTCAACAATGACGAGCGCTTGCTTCAAGCCTATCGTTTGAATCGCGTCTTTGCTTATCGAGCGGCCTTGGAGGTGATGAAAGGTGTGCGTTTGAGCGCCAAGTCTCCACGCACACAACAATGCAAGCTGCGTTTCGCACGTGGGTTTGCTTGGTTCCGTTTGCGTCGTTACCGCGATGCTTTGCGTGATCTCGTCCCTGCGGCCAAGCTTTGCAAAGGTCTTGCTTACGAAGAGGTGCGCGTCTTGTTTCGTTTGGGCCAATCCTACCGCCGTTTAGGACGTGTGAGCCCATCGATTCGGTGGATGCGTCGTCTCGCTGCACGTTATCCCAAACATTATCTTGCAGACGATGCGATCTTCAATGTGGCCGAACTTCTCGAACGCAGCAAACGCGAAGACGCTGCGAAAAAGACGTACGCTCGCTTGTTGCGTGACTTTCCAAAAGGCGATATGGCGCTGTATGCACGCTGGCGCCTTGCTTATCAAGCTTATCGTGGCGGTCGTTGGGACGAAGCGAAAGGCGCCTTTAAGTCGATGTATACGCGCTTTCGCAAAGAAAAGTATGCGCCCGGCTCGTTGTACTTTGCTGCTCGCACCGCACAAAATGCCGCAGGAAAGCTCGATTCACCCGAGGCTGAAAAGCTCTATACCAAACTCGTCCAAGATCATCCCTTGCATTACTACAGCTTTTTGGGGGTCGAGCGACTGGTGCAACTGCGCAAACGACCGTGGCGACTGCCCGAACTCCCGATCGTTGCGATGTTGAACAAACATGGCGTGAATAGCGATATCTTTGCCGTTAAACCACCCACGGAGCCCGTCCAACTTGCGCAGCTTCCTTGGGGACCGCGTTGGATTCAAGAACCAAAAGCCGAAGATATCCGCAACATCTTTGCACAAAAGAAACTCCCCGCTTTTGTGGACTCTGACCCTTACAAAAAAGGTGCTGAGTTGTACCGCCTCGACATGGATGACCTCGCAGCATCCGAGTGGTTGCGTCTCATTAACTGCAACACCTTCCCTGGACCAAACAAAAAGCCACGGCGTTGGCGTTGTGCGCTCTATCCTGACCCTGGCTCGGACTTTTTGGCGATGCACTTCAGACTGGCAGGGCAGTATCACCTTGCGGATCGTTTCTTCCGTCGTCGTGGAACCATCGCTGGAAATATCGCATTTTCGGGCAACACCGCGCACAACTGGTATCTCGCTTATCCCCTTGCTTTTTGGGATGAGGTGAAGACGCAAGCCACACGCAACAAGATGGACCCCGCGATGGTGTACGGCGTGATGCGCGAAGAGAGCACATTTAATCCGCGCACACAGTCTTTCTCCAATGCTTACGGCCTGATGCAATTGATTATGCCCACAGCCAAGCAAGTGGCGCGTCGCGTGTTCCCTGGTCGTTCGATGAATCCTGAAACCCTGTACCAACCTGAAGTGAATATCGCTTTGGGAACCCGTTATCTGCGGATGTTGCTTGCGCAATTTAAACGTGCGCCTGTCGCGATCCCTGGCTACAACGCGGGACCTGCTTGGGTCAATCGCTGGTTGCGACGCAATCCGCAGCTTCCTTTCGATGAATGGGTGGAAGCGATCTCGATCCAACAAACCCGTCGCTACGCACGTTACGTCTTGCAGACATACTCGATCTACCGTTTCCTTTATGGGCACCTGATGACTCCGCCCCGCCCGATGCTCTCGATTCATCCTTGGTTCCGCCCTGGCTCGCTCCTCAAACGCTGATCTTCCCCCTCGCTTCTCGCCTTGCAATGCCTCCTCTTTTCTTTCGTACTCCCCCAAAACAGACCCAAAAAGAAGCAGATCCTTTTGTGTTGTGATGCGTTTGTGCAACTTTTGTAAGGTGGGGGTGTCTTGTTTCTGGAGGATGTACATTCTATCTTCTTTGGTTAGGCTTTCTTGACGCAAAAGGAGCGGGCATGAGCGAGAAACAGAGGATTGATTTGGTGATTCGCCAAGTGGGGACGCGCTTGCGACTCCAGAGGATCTTGAATGGAGTGATGTCTGTCTCCGTTCCTGCGAGCTTTCTGATCTTGGTTGCGTTGTTGTTGGGGCGCTTGGATATACAGACAGTGTGGTCCTCGGTTTGTTGGACTGGGGCTGTGGGGATGTTCGTTGGAGCGGTTTTGTTGGGCTGGTTTTGGCCGCTTGAACCGCTTCGTGTCGCTCACTTGATCGACAAAGAGGCTGGCCTTGCAGATCGTTTCACTGCTGCGATGCAATTCCTGATGCAAGATCAGCGTTCGCGTTTTGCCGCCGCAGCCATCGAAGATGCCGCGCAGCGATCTCGTGATGTGGACCCACGAAAGATCTCTCCTTGGCGCCGTCCCAACGGGCTTTATGAACTTGTTTCGATGGCGGTTGCTTTCTCCATCGTTCCTTTTGTGCGACCACCCGTGGAACACAAGCCCGTCATCAAGAAAAAGCTCACGATCTCTGAAAAGAAAGTCCAACTGAGCAGCGAAGAACTCGCCCTTCAGCGCACAGAAGAAGAAAAGCGCCAACAAGAAAAGGCGATGGAAAAGATTACAGATCCCGAACTCAAGAAGATCTACAAAGAGATCCAAAAGATGTGGAAGGCTCTTGAGGAAGGGACCATGAGCCGCCGCGAGTTTTATCAAAAGCTCGCTGAACTCGAACAACGACTCGATAAAAACGCGCAAAGCCCCGCCGCCAAAAAAGATCAGGCCGCTAGCAAAGCGCTCGAACAGATGATGCGCTCCATGCGCAATAACAAAAACCCCTACATGAAAGCGCTGGAAAAAGCCTTGCGTTCGCGTGATCAGAAGGCCGTGAACGACGCGATGAAGAAGTTGGCGGAGCAGCTAACAAAGAATATGTCGCAAAAACAATTGCGACAATTTGCCAAGATGATGGAGAAGATGCTCCGCAATCTCCCCAAAGAGATGCAAGATCAAATCCGCGAAGCTGCCAAACAACTCGGAAAAGCCCGTCGTTCCCGTCAATCAGGTGCCCGTCAAAAAGCTGGCCAAGCGATGAACAAAGCGAAAAAAGCGATGGGCAAGATGTCGCAACGCTCTGGCCAACAAGACACGCGCCAAGCCGCAAAACAACAAATCCAGCAAATGAAACAAGCTGTTCAAGAACAGTCCCTTGGCAACCAACAACGCCAACAACAGATGCAGCAGTTCATGCAAAAGGCCAGCGGCAAAAAAGGTCAACAAGGCCAGAAACAAGGACAGCAAGGCCAGAAGCAGGGCCAGCAAGGTCAGAAGCAAGGACAGCAGGGCCAAAAGCAAGGACAACAGGGCCAAAAACAGGGCCAGCAGGGCCAACAAGGCCAAAAGCAGGGTCAACAGGGCCAACAAGGTCAAAAGCAGGGTCAACAGGGCCAACAAGGTCAGAAGCAAGGCCAAGGGCAAAAAGGCCAGCAGGGCCAAAAGGGTCAGCAAGGTCAACAAGGACAACAAGGCCAGAAACAGGGCCAACAAGGACAGCGTGGTCAGCAAGGTAAGCAGGGGCAACGCGGTCAACAGGGACAAAAAGGACAACGCGGTCAAAAAGGACAACGCGGCCAAAAAGGTCAGCAGGGCCAACAAGGGCAGCAAGGGCAGCAAGGCCAACAAGGGCAGCAGGGCCAGCAGGGTCAGCAGGGTCAGCAGGGCCAGCAAGGTCAACAAGGCAAGCAGGGTCAACAAGGTAAGCAAGGGCAAGGCCAAGGGCAGCAAGGCCAACAAGGACAACAGGGGCAAGGGCAGCAGGGCAAGCAAGGCCAAGGAAAAGACGGTCAGGGCCAACAAGGCAAGGGCCAAGGACAAGGGCAAGGCAAGAGCCAAGGAAAAGACGGTCAGGGCAAAGGCAAAGGCAAAGGCGCTGGAAACAGCGGAGATGGCTTCAAGATGGGTGCGAAAGAAGCAGCGGATGTTGCAAAAGACTTTCGAGAAGAAACCTTGCGCGGTAAAAAACGTGGTGGTCCAACACGTAGCGTTGTGATCCGCGATGCGAGCGCAGAAGGCTTTGCAAGCAACAGTTATCGCAAGGTATATGCGGACTACTCACGTATCACAGAAGAAGTCCTCTCTGAAAAACGTGTCCCCGCCAACGCACGACGTATGGTAAAACGTTATTTCCAAATGATCCGTCCCCGCTGATCCCACCTTGCTTCCGCGAGACGGTCTTTGGGGATTTGTCTGTTCTCGCGGTAGCTGGCCACCTTTGGTTTCCAGCCTGCCTTTTCATTCTGCACATTAGGAGTCCGAAGTATGCGCACTTCTCTCTTGCGGCGTTTTCTTGGCTTGGCATTTGTTCTTGTTGTAGCGGTCGGAGTATCGGGATGTTCTACTCGTGTCATCAAGAATGAGACTCTTTGGTACGAAGTGACTGTGCCAAAGGAATGGGGGATCAAAGGCGATCTTATCGCGGGAGATCAGGGGGATTTGATTAAGATCACGCGTCTTCCTGACGATGGCGAGATTGAAAACTTGGTCAAAAGTACCCGTAACTCGGTCCAAATCGAGATGACGGGATTCGTGACAGAAAGCGAAGACTGGCTCTCTGTGCGGGGTCACAAAACATGGCGTATGGTGGGCACTTTTCGACCCAAGAAGAATGGTCCAGAGGTTACCTTGATTAAGGTGATCGTGGATGCTGGAAAATATAAATATATCATGGATATACGGACGCCCTCAGAGCAATACAAAGAACGCCAAAAGCTCTTTGAAAAGATGGTGCAGTCCTTCTCTTTTGATATCCCCAAATACTGATTTTATCTAGACTTGAGGGAGGTCCTGATGTCTCGTGTGCTCGTGTTTTCTCTGTTGTTTGCGGTCTCTTGGGTGGGACGCGTCGATGCGGCTCCTGAAAAGAAGGCTATCTACTCTGTCGTCACGGGGTTTTTTGGCTGCTTGATGGACAAGTCTTGCAAGGGACAAGCGTTTGTTCATGGGAAAGACGCAGAGAAGAACCTTCAGAAGATCCAAAAACGCCAAGAAAACGGCGGGATGAAGCTTGTCGTGGCTTATATGACTTCGGGCATCATGAGCAAAAAGTATATGCGGACGAAGACCAAGCTTCAGGCGGATCTTCAGAAGGCAGGCTACGACGTCAGCGAACTTCCTCAACTTGGCCAGGAAAAGGCGATCGTGCAGTTGGGGCCGAATGTTGCGATGGCCTCCTCTGCTGTGATGATCTTGCGCAACAAAGAAGGCGGGGGACGCCGCGTAAAAGTCGAACACTTCTACGTGATCTTGTGGAAGCTCCCTGAGGTCGGTTGGCGCGTGGTGTTCTTGGAAGACTTTCCTGCTCGTTGGATGGCGAAAAACAAACCCTCCAAGATGTAAGGACCAAGCTGTTTTGAAGGCGATATCGCCACGAACAGCTTCTTCTTTACAAAGAGATTGGGGTTGAAATTGTCCGAATATAGGGGGCTTTGGGGGATTGGGTAGGATTGTAGGTGGGGGAGTGGGGTTGATCAAAAGTAGGCGTGCATCGCGACGCTCCACCAAAAGAGCTTGGGTGCGCCAACGCCGCCCATCACACGGACATCAAAACGCTCGTGGATCGGGAAACTGAATCCAACAAACAGGTCAAGGATGGGAAGAACAGGGGGAACGCGACCTTCGCGTCGTCCGCCTTCGTCGATGTTTTTGTCTTCGGGCATGGTGGTGTTGAGCTTACAACCCACGGGGCAACGCACCGCAGGAGCGGGATTGTTGACGGGATCTTGTCTCCAAGCATCGTAAGAGGCCCCTGTGGGGATGGTGTCTGTTCGAGTGATCTGCCCAAGCGTGATACCAAGGCCGATGCCACCGCCCAAAAAGAAGCTAACATGGCGATGGAAAGGGAAGTGCTTGATAAAGCGTGCATCAATAGCGATGTAAGAGAGCGTATTGTCAACGATTTCTCGCTCGACAGGGCTGTCGCCTTTGTTGAGGAAGATATGAGGGATGGGGTTGCCGTTTTTATCGTTCCCGCCGCCAAAAGTCAGGTTGTGCCAGCCGATGCCAAAGGCGTACTCGAAGTTTCCTGCCGAACGTAGGATAAACTCTGCTTGAAGCCCACCGTTGATCACGCCCGAAGACTCAGAGAAAAACAGTCCATTGAGAAAGAACTCAGGGACAAAGAGCATTCCGCCGCGAATACCAATGCCGTATTTGAAATATTCGACACTTCCGAGGAAATCGGGCTTGCTTGAGGAGCTGACTGGTTTGACAGAGCGCGCATAGCTGGTCGATAAGTTGGCGAAGAGTAAGGCAGAAGCGAGCAATAGAATCGAAAATATACGTTGCATGATCGGTCATCTCCAGCAAAAGGGACAGCCAAGCAGGGCCATCATTGCGTGTGTTGGATAGGAGGAGGTTTGCACGGTGGCGCAGCCCACGAGGCGTGACAGAGGGGGTCCTCTTTGGATGTCGAAAGCGAGTGGGGGCTCGTGTCAGTGCTTTGGATGTGTTCTCAACGTTGTTGCATACCGACTACAGTCGTGTTGTGCAAGGTGTCGCGCTGAGGAAGGGGCGTAAGAGGCTCGTTGTTTGGGGAGGTCTGACGAAAGGCGTGCTTGTTGCTCCAGGGGGTCCCTTGGAGAGCTTGCAATGCTTCGAGCTTGTTGAGATTTTTTTCAACGAGGATGTTTTTTTGCTTTTGGATATGCAGCAAACCCCGCAAGACTTCGAGGCGTAGGGCAGGATCGCCGTGTTTTTGTTGTGCGTCTTGTGCCCAACGCGAGAGCTGTCGCCGCGAAAGAAGCGGTCGAAACGAAGCATCATCGAGACCTTTGAGCACCACGAGACTTTGTTGATGTAGGAGTGTCGCCGCAGTGTGGGTCACATTGGAGCCTGTTCCTGAGTGAAGAAGGCTCGAACGTTCGATGTATTGGTTGATGCGGCGTTTGATCTCTTTGGAGCGTAGGGGCGCCCGCAAAGAAGAAACCAACGCAACCAACGGCGCTTCGCGGTTCCAGTCCCCGACAAAAAGCTGTGTATTGGGAAAGGTCTGCAAGAAAGACTGATAGATCACCGCGAGTGCTTGGGGTGATAGGCGTTGAAAGGGAAGCCACGAAACGTAGATCCCTCGGTGTTTGAGGCGTTTTTTGATGGCCTCAAGGTAGCGCGTCGTAAAACGAATGGTCTCCAAACGCGCCGAAGGACGGAACAGATCGTCGATGATCAGGTCATAGCGATCAGCGGTACGTTGGAGAAAGCGGAGTTTTTTGCTGTAGAGCAGTTGGACCCGTGGATCTTTCCAAGCCGCAAGATTCTCTTTTTGAAAGAGCGGCGTCACATGCGAGAGCAAACGGTGATTCTCGATGCATTGGATGGAGCGCAAGCGATGTCGAGTGAGTGCCGCGAGGGTTGTTCCGTTGGAAAGCCCGAAGAGTAGGGCGTCTTTGGGAGCGGGGTGCAAAAAGTAAGGCAGATGTCCCAACAAGTATTGGCGTTGCAGGTCGCGGGGATGTGTGGAAGTTGTGTCGTCGTCGTTGTTGATGGCGAGGCTTCGATGCT
Organism: Myxococcales bacterium; assembly: GCA_020632975.1. Lineage (GTDB taxonomy): Bacteria > Myxococcota_C > UBA6777 > UBA6777 > UBA6777 > JAKLKB01. The sequence continues at coordinate 121,311 of JACKEL010000008.1, read as the reverse complement.
TGGGCTGTGGGTCGCGGGAGGTGGACTTTTTCTGCTCATAAACAGCGACAGTCAGGGCGGTTGCGTCTTTGTAAAAGAGAAAGCGTCGGTCTGTCTGGCGTTTGGCGGGATTGATCTGTGGACAGCGATCTTGGTGCCAAACCAAGATCGCGAGACCAAGGGATGAGATCAAAGTGAGACGCGGCCAGATCGAAGCTGTTGGGGTAAAAAACAAGATGGAAAAGGCCATCACTGCATACACGATCGCGATCAGCCACAAGCTTTCTGCGATCCCCCAAGTGGGCATCCACCAGAAAGCGACAGCCAAGCTGCCTACGATGCTTCCGCAAGTGTTGACTGCGTAAAGTCGCCCAGCGGTACGCCCCGTGTGTTGGCGATCTTGGGTGGCCAGTCCAATCAAGATCGGCAGGGCGATCCCCATCAAGAAAGTCACCGGGAACATCAACACAAAGGCGAAGAAGTTATCGAGGAATAGAGCGCCACCCCAAGAGAATCCACCCCAAAGCCCCAACAAAGCATCACGCCACTGCGGGATATTGGGGAAAAACAAGAGCGGCAAAAGCGAGAACACAGCGATCCAAGCGTAGGTCTTCCACAGCGTTTGCGAGGAAGGCGGTCGTTTTTGGGCGCGTCGTCCGATCCACAAAGAGCCCGTCCCTACGCCCAAAAGATATGCAGACATCACAAGACCAAACTCTGCGATGGAGGTGGGAAGCACCAACGAAAGCGAGCGGGTCCAAAGGACTTCGAGGCTGATGGACAACAAACCACTTGTGGTAGCAAGCGCCAAAAAGAGCTTTTTGGGAAGCTGCGAGGATTCAGGGGAGTGCGTCTGAAAACGCGGATGTTGGAGCCCTGGTGCCGCAGCTTGTGAAGCTTTTTCGGGGGTAGGTTCAGAGACTTCGCTCACGAGTTGTGTGGGCTCTGTGGGGAGTCGCAAGGTTCGCAACCAGAGAGCCACCGCGAGATTGAGCAGCGCCATCGTCCACGTGGTGATGGCTTGGCCCACAAGAGGCAGCCACCAAAAGGACACCACAAAACAACCCACGACAGCGCCAAGTGTATTGAATCCGTAGAAGTATCCCGTGGCGTGTGTGGGATTGCGGAGATAACGCACCACCGCAGCCATCGCGGGAAACACCGCACCAATCAGGGTTGCAGGGACACAAAGGATCGCGGCGCTAAGGACGAGCAACAAAAGCGGATGTTCGTGAGAGGTCGGAAGGAAGTGCAGGATCGACTCTGCGCCTTGAAAAAGAAAAGGAACGCAAGCCGCGCTGAGTCCGATCAAAAGTTCCAAGTTGGCGTAGGTTCGGAGGGGATCGCGGCTTCGGTCGAAGATGCGTCCTCCCCAGATCGCGCCCAAGGCCATCCCCGCAAAAAAGATCGAGATCGTTGCAGATACCGCAGCTGTGGAGGCACCAAGGAGTTGATGCAGGTAGCGAACCCAGGTCAGCTCATAGGCGAGTCCTGCGATTCCAGAGAGAAAGAAAGCGATCCATAAGATACCCACGCTGCTATCCTCGTGGCGAAGCGAACAAACGCAAGAAAAACGAGAGAGATGTGATCCAGATAGGCGAGAACAGCGCGAAAAAGCAAGAAGCGAAGCGTGAAAATACAGTGAAAAAAGCAGCTTGGATATCGCGGGGAGTGAGCCTATCCGTCGATGACAAGGGATGTTTGCGCTTGTTGGGTGGAGATCATTTGCTGCGTTGTTTCGCGAATCCTTTGACTTCAAAGTCTTTGAAGTCGCAGTGTGCATCGCGACAGAAGACACCTGCGTGTGCTTCAAAGTTGTCTTGGGTGGGCAGACTCAGGCGGTCCACGGGTTTGTCATTGACCCATGCGGTCACAACACCCCGTTGGAGCGTCATCTTGAGTCGCAAGGGCTGGCGCAGATGGAAGGTCTCTGCGTAGACACCGCGGCGATCCATCGCGCGTCCTTGGCCGTGTCGCGCGGGTTGGAAGTGCAATCGATAACGCCACTTCCCTTGGCTTGGGCGCATACGCAGGCTGATCTCTGTACCATTCAAACCGCGAAGACCTACACCAAGCGTAGGTTTGCGCTTAGCATTGTTACCTTGGCCTTCAAGACCGCGTTGGATGCGGCGCATGTAGCTGCGCAAGGGGATCTGTTGGCCATTGGTCTTGACGATCGCAGGGAAGAAGGCTGCGCGTGTCATGATCTCCAACTGCTCAGGTTGCAGACCGTGACCTTTGTAAAGAGCCCAACGCACGGTGACATTGCGGCTAAGACCTTTTTGATAAGTGTCTTGCTGAAGATTGTTTCGTTGTGCGTCCCAAAAGCCTTTGATGTTCCATTGTTTGCGGGGGTATCCGCCCCAAGCATCCGTGAAAGGGCGAGGACGAAAGTCAAAGAAGAGATGTTGACGTCCATCGTTGAGGTTGGTGGCTTGGGCGTATTGTTTTTCCCAAGGGATCATCACAGGAGCACCTGTTTCTGTGCGTAGGTGCGGTGGTTTGGGAGAAAGCAAGAAGAACAGACCCACAGCAAAAGCCAAAGCGAGCAACACGATGCTGGTGAGCACGAGCTGACGAAGCTTTTGGGGGTCCCAGTCATCTTGCATCGAAAGTGCGGAAAGTTCGGGTTCTGCGCGTTCGCTGCGTTCACTACGGCCGACCAACGAGGCTTTGAGGCGACTGGGCCACAACGTCAGTCTTTGGCGCAACGAACCTTGCGACTTGTCTTCGGGTGTCTCAGAGATAGAGCGTGCGGCCTCGTGATCCACAACTGTATCGCGGGGAGCGATGGTGCGATGGGAAGAGGGGATCGCGTCTTGAAGATCTTTCCAAAGTTGATCGCAAGACTCGAAGCGTTTGAGCGGCGAAGTCGCAAGACAACGTCGGATGATCTGGTCGATCTTGGGGTGTTCAGGGACGATGATCGTGTCAGGACCAGGCAAACGGGGGAAGGGAAGTTGCCCTGTGACAAGCTCAAACAGGATCACACCCATGCTGTAGATGTCTGCGCGCTGATCGACATTTTTGGCATCGCGTCGTTGCTCGGGTGCCATGTAACACTCTGTTCCCATCGATACGAAGCTTTTGGTCAGCTTGCGGATGTGGGTGGTTTCATGGGTGACGCCAGCCAGTCCAAAGTCCGCGACTTTGAGGTTCCCGTCTGCAGTAAAGAGCAAGTTTTCGGGTTTCAGGTCGCGGTGGATCACGCCCTTGCCATGGGCATAAGCCATCGTTTTGGTCAGGTCGAGCATGATACGAACGGCTTCTTGGGGAGGGAAGGGACCTTCTTGCATCAACTCACGCAGAGAAGGACCGTCGATGAACTCCATCACGAAGTAATGTCGATAACGGTTGGCACCGCGATCGATCACGTACACGATGTTGGGGTGGTGGAGTTGTGCCATCGCTGCGGCTTCTTTGGTAAAGCGCATGATCGAGGCTTTGTTGCGTGCGAGCTGTGTATCAAGCGTCTTGATCGCCACGATACGACCGAGGGACTTTTGCATCGCGCGATACACCTGGCCCATCCCACCGCGTCCAAGGCAGTCTTGGATGTCGTAGCCATCGATGGAAAAGCTGGGCTTACGGGCACTTTCGCGAGCTTGCGGAAGCGGGCGATGACGAAAGCCATGTGCGTATGCGGGAGGTTGTTGCGCATCCATCGGTTGTGGAGAGCCACCATGAAGGAGTTGCATCTCAGGCAAACCGACTTCTGTGGGATCATTGTAAGCAAGTGCCAAGTTTCCATCAGCAGCAGGGACCGCACGTAGAAGTGCGACGCGAAAATAAGCGCGGCATTTTACGCAGCGGACATGTTCGCCGTGTTTTTGGTTGCTGACGTCTTGGTCGGCGTGGCAGTGTGGACAACTTTGTAAGATCATTCCTTCTCTCCAAAACAGACCTACGGGCGGAGATGCCCTTGGGATGGATGCTATAGGCTTGTTTTGGCACGCGTGCTGAGAAAGATCAATTTTTTGGCGTGTGTGTAAACAAGACGCTTGTTGGATCAGGGGAGGGCGCGCAAGACTTGGAGAAGTTGTTGGAGATCTTCGGGTAGGGGGGCCTCAAAGGAAAGAAACTCTTGGGTGATGGGATGCGTAAAGGCGAGCCGTGCGGCGTGTAACGCTTGTCGTGGAAAGTCGCGCAAAGCGTGAGGCCAGTTGCGTGGCGCGTTGCCGCCGTAAAGTGCATCGCCGATCAGAGGTCGTCCACGATCTGCGAGATGGACGCGGATTTGGTGGGTGCGTCCTGTATGGAGGCGCAGCATCAAGAGCGTGGCTTGTGTAAAGCGCTCTTGTACCCAAAGGTCCGTTACTGCGCGTCTTTCGCTTTGTACGAGCGAGCTAAAACGCAGGCGTTGGGTGGGATGTCGTCCGTAGGGGGTGTCGATGTGTAGCTTGTCTTCGTTGAATGTACCGCGGGCGATTGCGAGATAACGTCGATCAAGATGCTCTTTGGGTCGTAGTCGAAAAAGATCAGCAAGGCCACGGTGAGCTTGATCGTGTTTGGCGACGACCAAGACGCCCGATGTATCGCGGTCGAGCCGATGGACGATCCCTGGCCGAAGGGCGTCCCCGATGCCCGAGAGATCGCGACAATGGAAGAGTAGGGCGTTGACCAAGGTACCGCTTGGATGGCCTGGTGCGGGATGCACCACCATGCCCACAGGTTTGTTGATGACGATCAGATGTTCGTCTTCGTAAAAGATATCGAGTGGGATATCTTGTGGGATCGCGGTGATCGGCTCTGGAGGGGGCGGTGTAATGCGGATGATGTCGCCTGCTTGGACGCGATCAGCTGGTCGCCCTGAACGATCATTGCGGTAGATATGGCCTTCTTGAATCCAACGCTTGAGTTGGGAACGGCTGTAGGGAAGACTCTCCAAACTCGCAAGATAGCGGTCTAAGCGCTGTGATGTTTGCTCTACAGTGACCTTGAGGGTGTGTTCTGCGACACTTGCAGAGCTTCCTTCGTCTTCACTGAGGTCTGTGTCTTCGTCAAAGGTTTCGTTTTCGTTGGGAGATGGAGGCGTAGAGGATGTGGACAAGATGGTATCCGAGGAGGTGTGGGAAGAAGCGAATTAGTCCCAGATATGTGATTCGAGATTCTTTTTGCGGTAGAGGATGACATCGACCACAGCGCGTTCAAAATAATTGGTGGTCGCAAGGATCTCGGGTTTGACTTGTGTTTCGTACTGTTCTTTACCCTCTGCAAAGAAGTTTTGCAGATCTTCAAAGAAGGTGTCTTTCATCACGCCTTCTTCGACCTTCTTTTTGTTGTACATCTCGATGTCTTGGACGATGTAGCGCGCATAGCGCATCGCTTTTTCTGGGGTGTCTTTGCTCGCCATGATCGGTCACCTCTTTGCGGGAGTCTCGCTGCATGCCAAGCCTCTTTGGGACGGACATGACAGGCGCAGGAAAGGTTTTTCTAGACAAGGCTCAAGGATTCTGAACTTGTGCCGTAGGAGAACATACAACGGCCAAACTGTCAAGGCAATCACATCATCAGCATCCACAACTTTCACCCTAGGGCTTGCATCAAGAAAAGAATTTGTCAAACTGTGAAGGGTTCGGCTAAGATCACAGGGCAAGTATCGCCTCAAGAGGGTGTTGGAACGTCTCCATCCCCTGAACATTTAAGGAAAACCCAACACGCAAGCCACAAAAGACAGAACTTCTTGTGTTCGCGGTTGAGGATGCGGGGCCATGACAGAAAAGAAGAAGCCATCCGAGAACGAAAAGCTCTCACTGGATGCTCCCGATGCGTCACTTTTTCCCGCGCTCTATGATGAGGGTGACACGGAGCAGGGGGGTCCTTCACCTAGAAAGACCATGAACCCCAACAAAGACACCTTTACCAAAGGACTCAAGGGTCTTGTCGATCCCAAGCAGTTTTTGGAAGCGGACTCTTCACCAAATACCACGCTTCAACCACCTCTTCCCCAGCCTCCTCCCAGTCGTTTGCGCCTCGGTTTTCACGATGGACCCGTCCCCACCCAAGGCGAGCTAAACGCTGTCACTGCGCCTCTCACAGAGATCGCACCAGAGCCTCTTTCGGGCAGCAGTTGGGAGCGTTGGAGCGGGAGTGGACGCGTCCCTTACTCTTCGACGTCGTCTCCTGCGGTTCCTTCGGCCTTACAAGACGAGCCCGAACCTGTCTTTTCTTCTGGAAATTACCAGACCTATGCAGAAACTGTCCGTGAACAATACAAGAACTTGCGAGGCCAAGCAGAAGCCTCTTCTCCTGCCGACACCCAAGACCCCTATGCATCATTGTCTCGAGCACTCGCGGATCGTACGGCACCGCCTCGCGTCACGCCTCACGAAGTCGACCGTCGTTTAGGTGTGCGCGGGGGCGAGCATCTTCCACAAGGAAACACGCCATCTTCAACGATGTGGCCCGCGATGGAAGATCCCGAACTTCCCGATGATGGGACTTTTTCTGCTGCTTTTTGGGCCATCGTTGAAGATGTCCCCTTGGCATCGGATGACGAACCTTCGATGGGTGGAGGACCTACCGAGTCCAACGCTTCTTTTCATGATGACATCTGGGACCCCAAAAAGCGCTCTCCTTCAGGGGGACACTCTTACTTTGTCCAAGAAGACGCTCCACCCGAAGATCTGCGCAAGTCCGCAAGCACACACGTCGATGCTTTTACCAAGCAGGCTTTTTCTGCGAAAGAACACGAAGTCCAGATGTTGCGTTCGGCCCAACCGACCGACGAGATGCCTTCGTTTACTTTGTGGCCTGAACGAGAAGATATCTCACCACAACGCACGCCTTCTTCGACGATGTGGCCTTCTCTTGGTGAGTCCACCACCGCAAACGCCCATCCCAACAGCCCTTCGTCGGCTTTTTGGGCGCTGGGTGATGCGATCGAGCCCGCTCACTCGCAAAAGTCCACGCTGCCCACGATGAAGGCGGCCCCTGATCTTGGGGATCTTCCTGTGGCTCCTCAGATCGAAGATGACTCACCCATCTTTCTTTTGGAAAAGCCCGTCCATCCGTCTACATCATCTTCCTATGAAGAAGAAGAGGCGAAGAGAGAGGCCCATGAGGGCCGTGCCTTCTTGGATTTGACCGATGTTGCCCCAGAGTTGGAGCTTCCCGCTCTTCCTCTTGTGGGGCATGAACTTGTAGAGTCCAGTGTGGAACTCCACGACCCTGTTTTTGCGCCTCCTTCTTTTCTGCCAGCGGTGGAACTTCCCCATCTTGATGAACTTCCCTACCTCGCTCGCGGAAACGAGAGTCGATTTGGAAATGATACGCATGAAGAGGCTAGGATCGTAGGATCGGTTTCTTACGCTGCACCAAGAGCACAAGGTATGCGGAGGCAAGAAATGCCTGAATACACATCTGGATCCGACGAAAGTCTCTCTATGGAACACAAACACAAGCGCCGTTCTTCGCCTTCCTACGCTGATCTTGACGTCGTGCGCAAACTCCAAGCGATGTGGATGCTGCCTCCTGAATTACAAGCTTACGAGCACGAACACAGCCCAGCTTTGGGCGATACGGGTATCCATCCAATGGTTGGTTTAGAGATCAGTCACGAGCCCATCGAACATAACTTCTCTGATCCTTCGTTGGTGTTGCTTGAGCAGCAGATCCTGCCCAGCATGCCGCCGTCTGAGCGACGTCAAACCATCTTTCCTCTGTTGAAAAAGACGCCCGAAGGAGACGCGATCCAGCGTCGAACCCGCCCGCGCTACGAGAGCATCCAAGTGATGTCCGAAGATGCGATGTGGCAGATCGAGTTGGTGCGCGACTTTGATCTCAAACGCAATGTGGCAATGAAGCGACTCAAGCCCGATATGCACGTTCCCCACGCAGTGTTGCGCATGGCGGAAGAAGTTCAGATCATGGCGGCGCTCGCTCACCCCAATATCCCTGAAATCCATGACGTCGGTATCGACGAAAAAGGCCAATATTACTTTGTGATGGAGCATCTTAAAGGCGAAACCATGCGCTCCATCATCAAGAAACTTGCGAGCGGGGATGTGCGCTACCACAAAAGATTCCCACTCCAAACAAGGCTGTTTATCTTTCGAGAGCTTGTGCGTGCGGTCGAATATGCCCATCGCAAGGGCGTGTTGCATCGCAATCTTAACCCCGCTCATGTCGTGGTGGGCGCCCGCGACGAAGTCAAGTTGTTGGGCTGGGAACTCGCACACAAGTTTCAGGCCATGGGCCAAGATCCCGAGCCTTTGGGCGCGGAAGCGATGGACGCGATCTTTACGCCGTTATCGCCGATCCCAGGCTTTGTTCACTCTGAAGTTTTCCGTACAAGAGATGGCCGTATCCAAGGTAGCCCCGCTTATATGGCCCCTGAGCAGATCCAAAACCTTGCTCCTCTTATCGACGAACGCAGCGATGTCTACGGACTTTCCACCATCTTCTATGAGTGGGTCGGTCTGCGTTTTTATCTTGGGGCCAAAAAGACCCTCGATGACCTAAGTGAAGGGATCGTGTACGAAGAACCGATCCCACTGCATCAGCTGAACTTGAATACACAACCGAGAGTTCCTTCTGCTGTCAGCTCGTTTGCGATCCGTGGACTCCAAAAAGATCCCAATAAACGCTTTGCTTCTGCTGCCGAGATGCGCGCAGCACTCGAAGATGTGTTGGCCGGTGGCAACGGTAAACAGGCTGGAATGCTCTCCTATGCCTTGCGTTTTTTTGAAGAAAGACCAATTTGGTTTGTGTCCTTTCTGATCTTTTTTGCGTGTACGCTGATCCTGAGTGGGGTTCAGATCTCTGAGTGGATTCGCGCACTTTGGAGATGACCCGCTCTTGAAGCGAACGAAGGGTGTGGTTTCGCATGACAAAGGGCAAGTCCCCTTCCTCTAACGTTGATCTTTCGTCTTCCCCCCAACATAGCGCCAAAGATGCGCGACGTGTCACCCAAGACAAGATGATTGGCGTGATCGAGCCGCAATTGTTGATGGAACCCTTCTCATCAAATACACCTTCCAAAGCCCAAAGCGTGCTCGATGGGATGGCCGTAAGCGAAGATATCCCCATCGATGATATCTTCGATAGCTTGTTTATGTCGGAAAAACCGACGCCTCCCGAAGAAGACTCTCTCACACGCAAAAACACCTCGATCGAGTCAGCTGTCCAGTTGGCTGCCCTCGAAGCTGCCGAAGTGTACGGCTCTCCTACCGCTGAACTCCAAGCCGCACCTCCTGGATCTTCCTCACAGATCACCAATGCGGACGCTGATGTGGTCTCTTCGACCTCTGGGGCTTTGGGTGCCTTGCAAGGTGCGAAAACAGATGGTGCTTTGTCCATCTCTTCCTCACGCACCACACAGTTCTCCACACCCGCTGCACCCGTCGATTTGAGCACGATGCAGTTTGTCGCACCGCTGAAAAAGAGCGATCCTGTTGCTCCAAGCTCGTTGCTTCCACAAAGTGAGGCCGAACATGCCAACGCTTTGTTGGCGACCCAAAAACAGCCGCTGGCTGGGTTTCAATTGGAAACGACGATCCAAGATGAGCCCTTCAATCCGCATGCAACGCGGGTTGGCTTTTCTTTGGGGCAGTTGGTCAATCCTTCTGAACTTGGGATCGACTTCGTTCAGTTGACAGACGAAGAAAAAGCCGCGCCTCCCCTTGGCTCTGAGGTTTCTCACTCTACCTCAGAGGATTGGGAAGCTTCAGAAGATGATCCCTCTCTGGAGTCTCCCGACTCGTTTGATGATATCGCTCGCGACCCCCATGACGACGAAGGCTACGATGATATCGGGCGCGATGAGTGGTCTGAAGCCTCTCCTCAAGAGTCTTCGCGAGACTGGGGAGATGCACTCAATCCCCTGCAAACGTCGGTCTTTCGGGCGGCTGTGGACCATAGCATCCCTGCTCCTGTCTCTCTTGAAGGGCTGCTTCCTGAAAATGACGTCGCTGACAACTTGATCAAACACACTTCGCCCACAACAGGATTCTTCCAAGGTGCCGATGATGTCGAGGCTTTCTTTGCGTTGTCGCAAACACCCATGCCCAACCAAGCACCCACTCGTGTCGATCAACCCAATTCTCCCCAAGCACCCGCAAAGAGCGATACCTTGGGGGAAACTGAGACGTATCCTCTCCATTCACCCAAGGCTCCACCAAATCAGCTTGCATCGCCCGAACATGCGGTAAAAGTCGCCCGTGGCGATCGCTTTCAGCTCGAACAGAGCCCACAGCATTTTTCAGAGACGTTGCCCCTTGGTCGACCCCAAGCCTCACCCGCAGAGATGGGGCAGATCTTAGAAGGCACGTTGATTGAAAATGCGACGCATCCGATGACGCGTCCTGCTGGCGCTGCTCCTGTGGGGCCTTCTGTTCCAAAAACCGTTCCCAACGTGGGCGCGACGATTCAAGATGTCCCGCGAAAGTCGTTGCAAGGACCTGTTCTTTCGGTGGGAGCGACGATTCAAGAGCGGCCGCTCAAAGATATCCTCGGTTCCCCTTCGCCCCAAGCAGATGACTCGCCATCGGATATTTTGTGGAGCGCTGTTCCCGCATCGACCAAGCCTTTGGAGGATTCTTCTCCAAGTCATGACTCTCTCGACCCCGAAGAAACAGCTCTCGAAGCAGAGATCCCCACAGCGCTCAAAGCGATGTCGATGGATTTGTTGGAGCCCAAAAGGACCGAACCATCGAAGAAAACACCTCCGCCGCCTCAGCAAACCAAAGACCTGATCGGGCAACCGATTCATCCCAATACGATGACGCCCCAAGGTCCGATCCCTAGCGGCGTTGCGCTCACCAACTCGATGCGGAACACCACCGTCTTGCCAAAAGTTCGGATGATCGGCCAAGCCCATGAGTTGGTCAACGAAGCACGCGAACGCTACGAGGTGATGCGCAAACTGGGAGAGGGCGCTGTTGGAGAAGTCAGCCTCGCCAAAGACAATGATATCCATCGACTTGTTGCGATCAAACGCCTCAAAGAAGCCGAGCCCCATCCTGGATCACTTGTGCGTTTTGTAGAGGAGATCCAAACCAATGGCCGTCTTGAACACCCGAATATCGCGCCTGTTCACGATGTCGGGATCGATGGCGAGGGTCGATACTTCTTTGTGATGAAGTACGTACGAGGCGAAAACCTCGAAGAGATCATCACCAAACTGCGCGAAGGTGACGAAGAAGCACATCGCACTTATACCCCGCATTATCGGGTTCAGATCGCTTTGGAGATCTTACGTGCGATTCAATTTGCCCACGAACAAGGGGTGGTCCACCGCGATCTCAAGCCTTCAAACATCATCGTGGGTCCGCATGGTGAAGTCATGGTGATGGACTGGGGGATCGCCAAGTCTATCCGTGAGGAGCGACCTTCAAAGCCTGTTCAGATCCCCGCCCACCCAGAAGCGCTATTGGCTGGAGATATCCTCCAAAAAGAAGAGCGCGTCTTTGAAACAAGCGTTGGGACCTTGATTGGGACGCCCGCTTACATGTCCCCAGAGCAAGCCTTGGGATTCAATGATCGCATCGATGAACGAAGCGATATCTACAGTTTGTGTGCGTTGTTGTACGAGTTTTTCAGCTTACGTCACTACATGGCCCACAAAACGGACATGAAGTCTCTCTTGTTGAGCATTATCACGGAACCACCCCCACCGATTGAGAAGGCGAAAAGTCCCTACCAAGCGGCTCCTTCGCGGATCTTGGGTGGGATCTTGGCCCAAGGCTTGGCCAAAGAACCTGCTCAGCGTTATGCATCTGTCCAAGAACTCAGCCAAGCCCTTCAAAACCAGTACCTTGAAGGACACAATGCGATTGCTTGCTCGTACTCTTTGGTACGTCGTTCGGGCAGTGAGTTTCTAGGGTTTCTTGAGCGTCACCCCAAGATGGCCCCGATGATGGCGATGTTTGTCGCGATGTTTGCGATCTTTGGTGGGGTAGCGGCGGCGTATCTGATCGCCACAAAGTTTCTCTAGGCGCGGGGATGACAGCGGTTGTACACATCGCGCAAACGAGCACGGTTGATGTGCGTGTAGATCTGGGTGGTCGCGATATCTGCGTGTCCTAGGAGGCTTTGGACAGCACGCAGATCAGCGCCATGTTCAAGCAGATGCGTTGCAAAAGAGTGACGCATCTTGTGGGGAGAGATGGGACGTTCGATGCCCGCTTGTCGGGCATATTGGCGGATATTCTTCCAGAAAGCTTGTCTTGTTAGCGCGCCACCGCGGTTGGTCACAAAGAGATAATCGCTTTGGTGTTCTTTGAGGATCTTGTCGCGTGCTTCTTCGAGGTAACGCGTGATGCGCTCTTGCGCCACTTGTCCGAGCGGGACGATGCGTTCTTTGCGTCCTTTGCCATAGACCACGACATATCCGACTTCGAGATCGAGATCCACCAAGCGGAGCGAACACAACTCAGAAACGCGAACCCCCGTAGCATAGAGGGTTTCCAGCATCGCAGCATCTCGCAGTTGGATGGGACTCGGCGAGGAGCTTGAGGAAGGCTGAGCAAGGAGTTTTTCGACTTCGTCTTGGGTGAGGTAGTCTGGGAGCTTGCGGCCATGGCGGGGGATCTCGATGGTCGCGCAAGGGTTACGCATCAAGAGTTCTTCGGCCACCATAAACTTGAACAGTCCGCGCAAAGAGACGAGTCCTCGCGCCTGACTGCGTGGACTCAGCCCATCTTCGGTCAGATGCAACAAGTAATCGAGGACAGTTGTGGGAGTGACTTCTTTGAGATCGCTGATCTGTTGGCTTTGGAGATAGCGAAAAAACTTTCGGATATCGCGTTGATAGGACTCGATGCTGTGCGCCGCGAGCCCCTTTTCGACGCGCAGATAATGAAGATAAAGTTGGAAGATCTGATCCATGGGACAACCTCGTGTGGCTTTGGGGCGTGGGCGCATCCTTTGAAAAGGGAGACCCTTTCAAAAGAGTCGGAGAGACTTGGTCATTGTGGGATGTTTGCGGCAGGATGTCAAAGTTTCCTTGGTTGTAGGCTACGTTGCGGAGCGAACTGAGAAATCTAGTTTCATGGCGCCAAAGCGTCGAGTCTTTGGGCATGATCGAGCTAGACATCAAGGGGTCTTTGCTTGTGGACCGCGTCGTGGGGAAGGTTTGGGCGATGGAGGACGTTTGCGAAAGAGCCTTTGGAGTGGTGGCGCGCAGTTGAAAAGGGGTTTGTAGGCAGGGAGGTCGCGCATCGCTGCGAAGTCTTGATCTTTACAAGCGAGCTTTCGGTAAGCTGGATGCGCGAGAAGATGCAAGAGTTGTTGTTGAGCTTGAGGATATCGTTTGAGCAGACTGTTCGCACAAGCAAGATTGTAACGAGCATCAAGATAGGTTGGGTCAAGCAAGATCGCGCGTGTAAAGTCTTTGACAGCCTCTGGATATCGTTTGAGGTCGTGGGCTTTGTAGCCTCGCAGATGGAAGAGTTGGGCCAGTTCTTTGGTCAGCTGAAAGACATAGCGTTGTGTGGTCCAATGACCTTTGGTTGCGGAGCCATGATCGACCTCGACGAGACACCACGCACGATGGCACGAAAGGCGCCGCCAAGAGAGTTGTTGAGGCTGAAACAAAGCCGTGCTGATGGGTCTTGTTTCTTTCCCTTCCAAAGAGATGGCGAGATGAGGTGCGTCCTCTTCAGTCTTGCGAAATTGTAAGAATATTTGAGGGGGTGGCGTGAGCCAAGGATGCATCGCGGGGATTACGGTGAGAAGAGGAGAGAGAGGGACAGCGACGCGATGACCAAGGAGAGGCGTTCCTTTGGTGGTGGGAGAGAGCGTGTTCCATCGCAAGGATCGGCCTTTCCACTGGGGCCAACGCTTTTTGAGCAAAGGAAGGGCTTGTTGGAAAAGGGCTTTTTCGAGAGCGGCAGGTGTTTGAAGCGAGACCTTCGATGGGGGGGTTGGGTCTCCAAAGAGAGGGCTTGGCAGTGTAAGTTCTTGTTGGTCAAGGCGTTGTTCTGGCACATCCCACAACGTGAGGCGGAGAGAAGGCGTTTGGTCGCCCACAAGAAACGCTGCTTCTACACGCAGTGAAGAGCCAGCTTCCCAAGCCAAGACGCGACGGATATGGATGAGTTTGGGAGCTGAGCAGTGTGGTGCACAGAGAAACAGCAGAAACCAAAGGTTCCAGAAAAGGCATGCCAAAACCTTTCTTTCTGAAGGTGGGTTTGTTATCTTAGCGAGCATGGGGCGTCATCGTCTCTCGCTCAATGGTTTCGTCTGGAATAGGACGGCGGTCAATGTGTGACTGGAAAACTTCTACACAACATCACAAAATACATACCACACATCGGCGACTTCGTGTGTGGCGTGTTCTTTTTTTTGGGGCTTTTTGGTTTTCATTGGCTGGGTGCCAAACAACACAAGGAAACCTTCGTGCCTACAAGTCTCTTTGGGGGACCAAAGCACCAAGCCCCTCTCTTGTACGTCAGGAACCTCCTCGACGCCACAAGCCCAACCCACGTTATCTTGGTAGTGCACAAGCTTACTCGGCTTATCTTGCGGGTCGGATGTTGGCGCAAGAACAGCGTCATCGCAAGGCGATTCAAGCGTTTAAGGTCGCTTTGGTGCACGATCCCAACTCAGCCTTTTTGTATTTCTCTGTGGCCCAGCAACATACACAGCTTGGACAATGGGTGAAAGCCATCTATTGGTCGAAGCGCGCCATTGAGGTCAAAAAGTCTTACTCTCCTGCGCATCATCTTTTGGGTCGGATCTACTGGATCTTGCGAAACGAGCGTCTTGCAAAAGCTTCGTATCGTCAGGCGATCAAGAACAATCCGCGTTATCTTGCGGCTTATTTGGATCTTGAGCGGCTGTTGGCGCGGAGCCATCAGTACGATGCTCGCAAAAAACTGCTCAAAAAGCTGATCAAATATCGAAACGAAGCCCATCAAGGCTACTTTGCGCTTGCACAAATCTACCAAAAAGAAGGGGATCTGGGGCGGGCTTTGTCGATGTTCCAAGAAGCTGTGAATCGCAAGCCCTCTCATGTCGAAGCGCTGTACCACATGGCCCGTATCTACGGGGTCCACAAGAAGATCGATGCTTCCGTTCGTCACTTTTTGTTGCTGCTCGATTACCAGCCTGAGGCTTGGCAAGCACGGATGGAACTTGCGGCGATCTTTCTCCAACGACGGGCGGCTTTTGACGAGCAGCGTGCGGCGTATCAACTTCGTTATGTGATGCGTGAGGCGACCCAGATGGAAGCCTATGAACGGGCGTTTCGGGTGGGCGCGACCTTTTACGAAAAAATGCTTTTTGCAGATGCCACCAAGTGGTTGTTGCGTGCACTGCGCTACCATCGCCGCGAATCGACCGCAGATATGTCGTCTGAACAACGCAAGCTCCATCGCACCCACGAACAAAACATTCGTTTCTATCTTGCGCTTTCTTGGCGGGCTGAAGGCCAGATCCGCAAAGCATTGGATGAGTTTCGACGGATTCGGGCGGTCTCCAAGGCGATTCGTATCGAAGCACAGGCTTATCAGATCGAGTTGTTGGCGGAAGTTGGGCGGTATCGTGAGTCTCGTGAGTTGTTGAAGCGCATCCGCACAGAAAAGACCAAGTATCGTCGTTGGATTCGGCTGTCTCAGGCTTTTGCAGAGCGCGCCACAGCAGAAGATCTCGATCAAGAAACCCGCGCGCTCAAAGACTTGATGAAGCGATGGTCTGAGCCCGAAGAAAGCTGGATGCACTTGAGTTATCTGTACTTCAAGCAGCGTCAATGGGAGCTTTGTGAGCGTTGGTTGAAGAAGCTGTTGGTCCGTAATGCGCGACATGCAGGGGCACTCAACTTTATGGGGTACGTCTTGGCCGAACAAGGCAAACGCCTGCCTGAAGCTGAGAAGTTGGTGCAACAAGCCTTGCAGTTGGAGCCTGGAAATCCTTCTTATCTCGATAGTTTGGGGTGGATCTATTTTCGTATGGGTCAGTTTGCCAAAGCAGAAGCCGCGCTGCGCAAGGCAAGTGATCGTCTTCCCCGTGATGCCGCTGTTTTGATACACCTTGCGTTGCTTTATCAGCGGATTGGTCGTTTGCGCAAAGCGTTGGTTTTGTTTCGACGAGCCCGTGCTTTGCGACCTGAGCCTTCGCTTCAACGCAAGATCGAATCCAACATCCAAGCCTTGCGCAGACGTATGCCGCAAGTCGATGTCTCGCGCTCGTCTCGACCTTTCCGTCGCCAGCAACCTCGCTGAACCCCGCATTTTCTTTATGGATAGGCCCGCAGATCCACCTAGATCACGAAGGAGGACGCTCTTGTTTCGTTTGGCTTGTTTGTGTGTGTTCTTTGGCTTGTTAACGGGCTGTCCCACCCGAACCGTCGTTCGCGGTGAGCCAAAAGATGATGCTTCGCGAGAAGCGATGCTTGCAAAGATCCTTCAGCAACGTGCGCCTTTGCGTTCTTTGGAAGGAAGCGCCAAGCTGCGTTTGACGGAGCCTGGAAAAAGACGCAGCACCTATCGACTTTTTTACATGATGAAGCGACCGAATATGCTCTATCTTGAGCTTACTGCGGCCCTTCAACAACCTGGGGCGATCATCACGAGCGATGGGAAACGCTTTGCGTTCCACAACCTCTTGCAAAAAGAGTTTCTGCGCGGACCTGCGGAGGGTTTGCCTCGTTTGTTGCAAGCTTACTTGCCTGCCAACCTACCGCTTGCAGACTTGATCCATGCGCTTCTAGGTGATCCGCCTGTTTTGCAAGGCGCATCGCGCAAGTGGTCGAAAGAAAAGAGCTTATGGATGTTGGTGGTGCAGAAAAAACAGCAGAAGCAGACGGTGTGGATCGACTTTGCTACACAACAAATCGTGCGTGTGATGTATGATCGCCCGAAAAAGCCCACGCTCACGTTGGAGTACAGTGGGTTTCGAGGGACGCCTGCGTTGCCTCGTCGCGTGCGTTTTTCCTTGCGTTCGCGAGGCTTTAAGGCAGATTGGATCTTCCTTGAACAAAAACGCAACACAGAGATCCCTGCCAAGAACTTTCGCCAAAAAGTCCCGCAAGGCGTGCCTGTTCGGGAGTTGTTAGCCGCTACGCCTTGAGACCGAATGGGGGGCTGGAGGTGGGGGATGAGCTTCTTTTCTAACGAAACCTTTGTGCATGGAGGCATGGCCCTTGAAAAGCTATTTGTCGTCGTTCGCTTTTGCTGCATGGTTCGGACTTTCGGCTTCTTTGGTGTGGGCTGCGCCGCCCACGTCGCGCCCCGTTTCTCGTAAATCCCACGACGCTCAACAGGAAAAAGCGAAGCGCATCGCCTCAGAAAAAGCGCGACGTACAAAAGATCCCTTGGTCGCTAGGACGAAGCGCATTGGGGGTCTGTTGGCCGCTTCGTTGGTCAAGCATGGCTTGGACCCTGATAATCCTTGGATGTTGGCGCACATGCTCTTGGCTTTTGGTCCAAATCTTCGTTTGGCCGATGGTCAACTCGCGATCGATCGCATCGTGCGTTCTTCCTTGCAGTTTCACGAAGTCAATGGGAAAAAGATCCCCTATTTCCCGAAAGGAACGGACACTCACCGCATCGAGCCTCACCCGTTTATGCACATCAAGACCATGCTGTACCTCGGCGTTCCGATGAGCCATGTCTTCGATGTTAACGGGACAAAGGTCACTTTGGCCGAACTTTTTCGTGGTTTGGTGATGTCGTTTCCTTCCCAGATCCCGTCTCGTGAGCTTGCGGAGTTTGCTTGGGCTTTTGATGCGATGTACGGTCGCTTACCCAAAAACCAGTGGGTGTGGGAAAATGCGAAGGGTGAGAAAGTCCAGTTTTTGAAGTTGCTGTGGTCTGCGATGCAACAATTGGAAGCAGATACCCGCTTTTTGCGCGACTTGAAAGCCCAAGGGGCGGAGGTGATCCAGAAGAAACGTCAAGGCGTGCACGCTTACTCTTGCGGAGGATTGCACTTTGTCCAAGCGATGATTCATTGGGCCGGATTTTCTGCGTTTCGTGGGCGTTTGCAACCTTTTCTTCGCCAACAAATCGATCTGGTTTTCTTTCGGATGAAGGGGGAGGTTGCGCTTTACCAGAATATGCTGCGGCAATATGGCAAAAACAAAACCTACCGTTTTTTGCTGAATCTCCAACAAATGAAGTTTCTGGGTCACTCGTTGGAAACGCTGATGTTGTCCTATCGTTGGGGTCTTTGGCGTCCCACCAAAGCCGAACGTCTCTTGGTGCGAGAAGGATTGACACAACTTTTGAATGCGATCGAAGTGCTCCAGCAGATGGGCTTTTACAGCAATCCTGAACCCATCAAACAAAAAGTTTATCAATATTATCTCGATCTGATCGGAGACGCGGGACACGCAGTCCACGCGCTTCGTTTGATGCCCTACGCGATGTTCGAACCTTGAGCAGGGAATTGCGCTCAACTTCCTTTTCTGTCAGACGATAATAAAGAGGCAAGGTTAGGTTTTTATTGTTTGCGGTGCTTTTCCATCTTTGCCTTTTCGAAGCACCGTGCCAAAAGGCCCGCCGATGTGCTGCCACGTGAAGGAAGATTGAGTTTGAGCGCAACACATTTGAAGAATCCTGAGAAGATGTTTCGTTGGGTGCCTTTTTTGGGCACAGTTGTCGTTTGTGGATGGTTGTTTTTGGGTGTGGGGACACAAGGTTGTACACCACCTCCGCAAGCCGAAAAAGCCGTAGAGACCGTACAAGAGCCCGCCGCGGAAACTGTTACGGATGGCTCTGCGCCTGAAAGCACTGTGGAGTCAAACCCCGATCAGGCCGCGATCTTGAAACCTCAAGTCATCGCGTCGATCTCTCCTGAAGTCACCGTTTTTCCGCTGCCTGACAAACTTCAAGGAAAAGAAGCTCTCTTTTTTGCCAGTATCTCTGGGGGAGATACGTTGGTTGGATCGGTTGGCGGATTTTATACCCTCAAAGACAATGCCTTCACACTTTCAAGCGATCAGATCGACGTCGTTGGTTTGGCAGCTTGGACGTTGGGAACCTTTGCGATCGCTGCCAAAGATCGGATCTACCTGTGGGATGGCGCGGCTTTGCAAACGACGTTGCTCCACCAACAACTTGAGGAAGGTGCAGAGATCACCGCGATCTCTGCATACGCCGAAAACTCCCTATGGATCGGCACCAAAACGAAACTTTGGCGCCTTGAGAACGAACGCCTCTTGTCTTTTGAAGACGTGAAAGGGGTCAAGTCTCTCTTGTGGGTTCCCTTGATGAAGACGCTTTTGATCAAAGATGGCGAAAACAAGGACGTGATCTTGCGCCAAGACGATATCGGACAGTGGCAACAGAAAAGCTTCGATGGGGAAGGGCTTTCTTTGTTGCAAGTGTTGCCAGCCAGCCGCAGCGATTATTGGGGGATTACAGCGCAAGGGCTGTGGCTACGCAAACAACGCGAAACTTCGGCAGCTTGGTGGCCTTATCGTTTGAGTCCAAACGACAAAGGCGAAGAGACCATCTCCTTTAAACAGATGGCGATCGAGGGCACCACAGGATTTGCTTGGGTGTTCGCAGATACCGAGCTTTTCCGCCTTGAAGGTGAAGATGCTTCCAAGATGGCGCGTCCAGCAGAGATGGGGGCAAAGATCTCTCTGACGTACACCACGGAAGATGGGTCGCTATGGGTCGCCGATCAAAAAAATCTTCTTCGAATCGGCCAAGCCACGGCTTCGATCACTTACAGCCAACACGTCGCTCCCTTTATCTCCAAAAGTCAGTGCCTCAACTGCCACGCCAAAGTGGGTGGTCAGGCCTTTCCTCTCGAAACCTACGACGAAGTCAAACCTCGTGCACAAAGGATCGTCGACGCTCTTAAAGCTACACCCGGCGTTTTGGCGATGCCTCCTGCTGGATATACGTTGGTGGGTGGTGATGCTGCTTTGATTGAACGTTGGATCAAAGATGGCCTGAAAGAATAAAGAAGAAAGTTGAGACCTTTTTGGGTACTCGCGGAGTTCTTTGCGTCCACGGCTTCTTTGGCACTTGATGCAAAAAAGTGACTAGCTCGTCACGATAAATCCTTGGAAAGAACGCAACTTTTCGTTTTGTTTTGTGTGTTTATTATGATAAAGTCGCCGCGAGTGCGTCTGCGTGAAAGATCCTCACGTTAGACGCGAAAGTCGCTCTTTGCGGAGAGGCCAAGTGTGCCGCCCCACGTTCTCCGCATGTCTCGGGCGTAGGAGTGAACGATGAGAACCCGCATTGTCCTGTTCTCTTTGTTGTGCATTGGAGGGTTGAGCCTGTTCAGTCTCACTTCTTCCAATGCGCAGGTCTGTGAAGCTGTCCAACCGCAAATCTCCCTACAGTATCTTCGTCGTCTCAGCCTTGATCTTCGTGGTCGTCTTCCTTCTTTTGAAGAGTTGGAAAAAGTCGCTCAAGCCAAGCAGGTTCCGAGCGAGATGATCGACAAGATGATCCAATCGCCCGAACTCTTGGATCAAATGGAAGCGTACCACCGCGACCTTTTGTGGGCGAACTTCGAGAACCTACGCATCTCCAACCAAAGCTTCCGCTTGGTTCCGATGAGTGGTTCAATCTACCGCACGACAAGCACCACACGTCGTCGTTATTACCGCGGTGGAGATCGTACAGAGTGTCTGAATGAAGCTGCAAAGTACGATGCCAGCGGTAACTTGCTTTGTAAAAAAGCAGATGGAAATTACGAATCCTGCAAGGCGATGCAAGAGCGTCGTAACCTTGGCACTGGCGAGATCGGCCAAGAAGGTTACGTGATGGTTGCGCCTTATTGGAATCCGAACACCAAGATCAAGGTCTGTGCTTTGGATGCGCAAGATGCAGAACAAGTGGATTGGGGCGGACGTACCTATGCTTGCGAAACCACCGTGCGTCCCAACTGTGGTTGCGGTACGGACCTGCGTTGGTGCTTCAACAACCTGACCTCTGAGCGCGAAGTCAACAATGCTTTGGTCGATCAGATGTTGCGTTTTACCAACGACATCATCCGCAACAACCGTCCTTACACAGAGATCATGCTCGGCAACCAAGTCGAAGTGAACGGCCCGATCTCTCACTTCTTGCGTTTTCAATCCAAGACCACCACCGTTTTTGGCGGTCCTGACGTAGATTACGCGATCCCCGAAGTGCCCTATCACGAGAAAGACAAGTGGGTTCAGGTTCGTCGTAGCGGTCTCCATGCAGGGATCTTGACGTTGCCTGGTTACCTCTTGAAGTTTGCGTCCAACCGCGGTCGCGCAAACCGTTTTTACAACGCCTTCTTGTGTCAGTTTTTCCAAGCACCTCCGGGTGGTTTGCCAGCGGCAAACGACAACTGCCACGTCGAGCCCAACTTGATGAAGCGTTGTGGTTGTAACTTCTGTCACCAAGCGGTCGAACCTGCGGCTGCTTACTGGGGTCGTTTTGCAGAAGCGGGCTATGCGCCTCTCTCTGACCTCGCAAAATATCCCAAATACGATGCGAACTGCGCGAAGTCGAACGCGCGCAACAACGCAACTTGCCGTCGTTTGTACTTCATCGCACCCAACCACCCCGATGAAGAGCGTTATCGCGGTATGTTGTTGTCGTACTTGTTCTCTGACGCGCACCCCACAGGCAAAGAAATCGAGAAGAATATCGAGCAAGGTCCGCGTTTGTTGGCAAACGAAGCAATCCAAAGTGGTAAGTTTGCTGCGTGCACCACCCGCAAGATGTGGGGCTGGTTTGTTGGGACAGAACTCCAACCCCAACAAGAAGAACGCATCACGAAATTTGCCGAGATGTTTAAGCAATCTGGCTACAACCTGCTT
Source organism: Myxococcales bacterium (assembly GCA_020632975.1). Taxonomy (GTDB): domain Bacteria; phylum Myxococcota_C; class UBA6777; order UBA6777; family UBA6777; genus JAKLKB01. Next base: position 99,629 of record JACKEL010000008.1, on the reverse strand, counting down.
ACCCTGGTCAAAGCGCTGGTCACCAGCGAAGAATACCGCCAGGGCCGTCTTACGAAATAAGGAGGCCTATCTATGCGGAATCTTGCGTCTCTCTTTGCTGCGTTTGCGCTTTCGACTGTGTTGGTGGCTTGTCAACAAGCAACCAACCTTCCAAGCAACAACAACCCCACCAACCCAAACACGAGCAACACCAAAGCTTCGACGCCGATTGATCCCAACAATGCGACGTTTCCGACACCTACAACAGGTGCAGAACCCAAGCATTTCGAAGATCATTGGCAAAGCTCCAGCACCAAAGAAGGGACTTCTGCGCAAGCAACGCCCTACTATGGTCGCCAAGCACGTCGTTTGAGCATCGATCAAATCAAAAAGTCTATCCCCCAATTGTTCAATGGAATCACTTGGACGGATACCAGCAATCGCAATATGTTTGACCAGTACGCGATTACGCTCGGAAAAGCCGACTACATCGAAGTGACTGCAAACAACCGCGAAGCTTCTTCTTTGTTTATGAAGTTTATGGATGACATGGCAAGCTATGTCTGTTCCAAAGCCGTTGAAGCCGATCTCAAGATGAGCGACACCGACAAGCGCAGTGTTGTCCGTTATCCCGAAGATGTGGACAAGACCTTGCGCTTTTTGCGTTTGAAGCTCCACGCAGTCTTCGTGCCTACAGGTTCCACCAAAGGCATCGAAAAATTGCGTAAGCTCCAAGAAGCCATCATGACCCAAACCAAGTCCGAAGCCAAAGCATGGACGGGTGTGTGCATCGCTATGGTGGCCTCACCCGACTTTTTTGCTTATTGATCTTGCCCATCGGCCAGAAGAACGTCAGGAGTCAGCCATGTTCTTGTCACGTCGTTTCTTCCTCAAATCTCTCGGGCTTGGTGCGGCCGGTACTTTCGCACTGGGTCCGTGGAGAGCACCCAAAGCTCAAGCGGCTGTCGATACAGATCGTCGTTTTGTGTTCTGTTACTTCAGCGGTGGTTGGGACACTCTTTTGAGTCTTGACCCCCGTGAGTACGGCTTTGCCGATACAGATGATGCCAAGTCGCGCGAGATGCGTGTTGAGCCCGCGTACTACCGTCTCCGTACGACCTTCACTGACGGAAACACCGTAAAACGCGACCTGATCCAGCCCGAAGGTTCCAAGATCCTTTATGGTCCTGCCATGGAACCGATGGCGCGTCACTTTGACCAAACCTGTATCGTCCGCGGTATCTCGATGGATACCGTTACGCACGAAGTGGGCCGTCGCTACTTCATTACAGGCTTGCCTCCTCGTGGCTTGCTCGCAAACGGCTCATCGGGTGGTACGCGTATCGTTGCCCAACAAGGGAAACATCGCCCCATCCCCAACTTGGTTGTGCGCGTCGAAAGCTACAACCAAGGGATGCCCGCTTATGCAAGCGGTCTCAAAGTCTCCAACGTGGACGACTTGTTGCGGATGTTGCGCGATGGTGATCGTGCACCTGATGCAGAAGTTCGCGCACTGTTGGAAGCTTACCGCAAAGAAGCTGAAAGCTGCGACCCTGTGAGCCTCAACGCAGACGGCCTTCTGTCGTTGCTCCGTGGCGCACAACTCGACGCACGCGCGCTGATCGAAGAAAAGCTGACTGACAACTTCAGCTTCCTCGACTCCAGCAAGCCCGATATGGTCGAGATCAAAAAACGTTACAACATCACTTCGATGTCTTCGCCCCAAGCACAGGCCGCTTTGGCTTTCCAAGCGCTGAAGTTTGACGTGGCGCAGACCATCTCTGTGGAACTTGCAAACGGTTTGGATACGCACTTTGAAAACTGGGAAGACGATCAACCTGAGCGTCAGTACCAAGGTTGGAAAGCGCTTGCACAGTTGGTTGACGACCTCAAGTCTGAGCCCAACCCCCGCGATCCTTCGAAGAAATTGATCGACAACACCACCATCGTGGTGTTCAGCGAGTTTGCACGTACCCCCATGATCAACAACCGTGAAGGTCGCGATCACTGGCTCGTCAACAGCTCGTTGTTGTTGGGTGCAGGCGTTCCTCACAACAAAGTGGTGGGCGCTTCGACTGCACAAGGTATGAACGCAAGCGCGGTGGACCCCATCACAGGTGAGCCTACCAAAGTCGGCGGAACCGTGATCAACCCCCGTTTGATTATGGCTTCCTTGATGGAAGGCGCGGGCTTGGATGCTTCGGATCTTCGGGTCTCTGGCCTTCCTTGCTTGATGAACAAGTCCTAATCCCCCCACGCTTCGCAACCCTTCTCCTCTCCCTCCCTTGCTCGATGATTCCCCCTTGTTCGATGATTCTCCCTTACTCGATCCCCCTTGCTCGATGATTCCCCCTTGCTCGGTGATTCAAGGTCGATCTTTCCCTTCTCTTTTTGGAGGGAGCTAAAAAGCGATGGTCTTATGGAAAAGGGTAGGGCGTTGAAGGTCACGAAAGAGTGGAGCGCTCAAGGGCGCGGATTATCCGTTGTTTTGTGAGGTAGAGTGAGCTTCTTTTCGTGAGGGGGTAGGTGGGGCGCTGGAGATCGAGGTAAGTTTTTGTGCGAGGATCATCGAGAGGTTTTGCCAGAACAGTTCGCGATCGGCTGAGGAAGCGAGTCGCGATACAGCCGTTCGAGAAAGCAACAAGAGCTTGGTTTGTGGGCTTGCGACGCGAACGGTTGCAGTCCTAGGGACATCCAAGACAAATGCGATCTCGCCGATGAGTTCGCCCGCACTGCGCAGAGCGACGACACGATCACCCACCAAAACCTCCAAGAGTCCGCGTTCGACCAAGGCCATCCACTTGGCTCCATCGCCTTCTGTAAGGATCTCTTGTCCGATATCACATTCGATGTGGGCTGCGCCGCCCAAAAGTGCCTTGCGACCGCTGTCGCTCATCCCTGAAAGCAGCGGGATACTATCGATATCTTCCCTTGGAGAGAGCAAAGACATCCCCGTTTGGACGCCACCTTGTTCTTGAAACTCTCGAAACCATCGGATGGCGGTTTCTTCGCGAGGAGGGGACACGCGATCGTAGATACTGGTGAGCGGGGAGCGAAGTTGTCGGATATGGTCGATGTCATGGAGCACAAGGGCCATGGTCACCGCAAAGGGAACCCCAAACATCGGTCGGACCCGATCTATCGGGCGATATCCAACACGAAGATAGGTGGGGTAAAGACCTGGCTCTGCTTCCAAAACTGCAAGCAAAGTACCGATCTTTAGGGCTTCTTGGTACATCCATAGCATCACGGCAGCGCTTGCGCCTGTTTTGCGGTGGCTTGGTAAGATCGAAAGGCCATGGGCTAGGTAGGACCGAGCCCTTAGAACATCGGGGATCATACTAAAGTCATGATCATCTTTTTTTCCGCCAGGAAACAAGCCAAGCCATGTCGCCCGCGCGATGCCGATCACGCGGTTGTTTTCGTGTGTATCGCGACAAAGCAGCACTGCGTCGCGCCAAAGGCCGCCTGTTTCATGGAGGGGAAGCTCTTCAGGTTTGCAAGATTGTGTGGAGCGGTGCAGTTCGTTGTCTCGAACCGCATTGATGACTGCGGCTGCATCAACGCGATCTTTGGCATCCGTGAGCGGTTCAACGTGAAATCGACCTTGTGAGATATCCCATGCCATCTTGGCGCGCTTCAACCAAGCAAACATCCTGCCTCCTTGGGTCGTGGGGAATGAAGTCGTTCCTTTCAGTTTTATGTGATGCAGCTCTTTGCGACAAGAGTCTTGCATTTTAGAAAAAAGACGCGTTATATTCCCCCTTTTCACCTTATTTTTCCCATAGCAAGAGGAGGGTGGCGTGTCCATCACAAGTTACGATTTCCAGACCGTTGAAAATGTAAAGAATTGGATTGGTGGCCAGTGGGTTGATGCGGCCTCTGGTGCCCAACTTGAAGTATTGAATCCGCGACATGGCAAGGTGATGACACACGTTGCTTTGAGCGCGAAAGAAGATGTGGAAGCAGCCGTCCAAGCGGCCAAAGCAGCTTTCCCCGCTTGGAAAGCGACGCCCATGAAAGAGCGTGCGCAGATCCTGTATCGCGCAAAAGCCATCATGGAACGTGATTTGAAAGAACTTGCTTGGTTGATCTCCCACGAAAATGGCAAGACCTACGAAGAGTCGATCGCCAGCGTGGCCAAAGGCATCGAGTGTACAGAGTTTGGTTGTTCGGTGCCCAACATCCCCACAGGTGGGATCTCTTTTGTGAGCCGCGGTGTCACATGCGAAACCCACCACGAAGCCTTGGGTGTGTGCGCGGGTGTCGTGCCCTTCAACTTCCCTTTTATGGTGCCTTTGTGGATGCTTCCTCAAGCGTTGGTGGCGGGCAACACCTTCGTGTTGAAACCCTCTGAGCAAGTACCCATCGGTGTTAGCCGCTTGGCGACCATCTTCAAAGAAGCTGGACTTCCCGATGGTGTCTTCAACGTCGTCAACGGCACCAAAGAAGTCGTTGAGTCGTTGTGTGACCACCCTGAGATCAAAGCGATGGCTTTCGTTGGCTCGACGCGCGTTGCGAAACTCGTGTACACACGCGGCGCCCAAACGGGCCGTCGTATGTTGTGTCTTGGTGGGGCGAAAAACCACTTGATCGTGGTGCCCGACGCTGAAGTCGAGATGGCATCGACAGATATCGTTCGCTCCTTTACAGGATGTGCGGGCCAACGCTGCATGGCGGCTTCTGCGATGGTTGCGGTCGGAAAAGTTGATCACATCATCAATGCAGTGGTGGAAAAAGCGCGCAACCTCAAGCTTGGCTACGACATGGGCGCGATCATCACCGAAGCCAGCCTGAAACGCATCACTGGTTACATCGAACTTGCTGAAAAAGCAGGTGCGAAGGTGCTTTTGGATGGCCGTGGCGCCACCGTCAAAGATGCTGAGACAGGCTACTGGTTGGCCCCCACCATCCTCGAAGTGACCCCCGATATGCCCGCATACACGGACGAGATCTTTGGACCCGTTTTGAGCATCGTTCGCGTCAAAACATTGGATGAAGCGCTGGCGCTCGAAAACGCCCATGAATACGGAAACGGCGGCTCGATCTACACTTCTTCAGGATCGACGGCTCGTTATGCAGCCAGCCGTATCAATGCAGGGATGATAGGGATCAACATCGGTGTTCCCGTTCCTCGTGAGCCCTATACCTTCGGTGGTTGGGAGCACAGCAAGTTTGGTCATGGCGATATCACGGGGATCGACGGCTACTATTTCTGGACGCGTCCTCGCAAGATCACGACAAAATGGGCATTGCAACCTGATGCCACTTGGATGAGCTAAGGAGTAGGGCCGTGGACAGTCAAACAATGATCGAGTTGTGCAAAAAGCACACGATGTACTCTTGGTCCGCCAATGAAAAAGTGAACCCCACGCCCGTTGCTCGCGCTGAAGGGATCTACTTTTGGACCCCTGATGGAAAGCGTTTTATCGACTTCAATAGCCAGTTGATGAGCGTTAACATCGGCCACAGTCACCCCAAAGTTATCGCTGGCATGAAGGCTGCTTTGGATCGACTGGGCTTCGTTTATCCGGGTACTGCGACAGAACCGCGTGCACGTCTTGGTGCAAAGCTGGCGTCGTTGATGCCTGGCGATCTCAATACCTTCTTCTTTACGCTCGGTGGAGCGGACGCCAACGAAAACGCTGTGCGTGCGGCACGTTTCTACACAGGGCGTCAAAAGATCCTCTGTCGTTATCGCAGCTATCATGGCGGAACCAACGCGACCATGCAGATGAGTGGTGATCCCCGTCGTTGGCCCAACGAGCCTGGGATGCCTGGCGTGGTTCACGTGATGGACCCCCGTCCCTACAACTATTCCTTCGGAAAAACTGAGGCGGAGATCACCAGCGAAAACCTCAAGTATCTCGAAGAAGTGATCACCTACGAAGGCTCCCATACCATCGCTGCGATGTTTATCGAGACCGTCACAGGCACCAACGGGATCTTGCCTCCACCTGAAGGCTACCTCAAAGGCCTGCATGAACTGTTGCAAAAGTACGGTATCTTGTTGGTTTGCGACGAAGTCATGGCAGGGTGGGGACGTACAGGACGCCTCTTTGCGTTTGAACACGGTGGGATCGTCCCTGATATCGTGACCATGGCAAAAGGTCTGACCAGTTCTTACGCACCTCTCGGTTGTATGGCTGTTCGTGATCCCATCGCAAAACACTTCCAAGATCATGTCTTTTGGGGCGGTTTGACTTACAACGCGCACCCCTTCCTTTTGGAAACAGCGCTCACCGTGATCGAAGTTTTCGAAGAAGAAGGCATCTTGGAAAATGTCGTGCGTATGGAGCGCGTCATGCGTTCCGAGATGGACCGTATGATCGCTAAACACCCCTCTGCCAAAGAAGGCCGATGTATCGGTCTTTTTGGGATGATGGACCTGCAAAAGAACCGTGCGGGTGAACCCATGGCGCCATTCAATGGCACCAGCCCCGCGATGCAAGCGCTTGCAAAGTTCTTCAATGAAGAGGGTCTTTTCACGTTTATGCGTTGGGGAAGCTTTATGTGTAACCCACCGCTTTGCATCACAGAAGAACAGATCCGCGAGTCTTTCGAGATCATCGATCGCGGTCTCGATATCACTGACCAATTCGTCGAAGATTAACGGTCTGTGAGCTTGTTTTCGTTCCTCTACCCAACACGCCTATCTTTCGCCTACCACTAACCAAGCAGAGGGGTTGCTTGTGGCCGAGCTACACGCTGAACGCGGACTTGTCGAACTTACCCATACTTCGGACCTTGATCCTGCTCTAAGCAACGAAGATCTTCTCCCCACGCCTTTTGCCGAGCGTTCTTGGAATCTTTGGCATATCGCTTCTTTGTGGGTTGGGATGGCCGTTTGTGTTCCAACGTATATGTTGGCGTCGAGCATGATCGTGGGCGGTCTTTCTTGGAAAGAAGCCCTGATGATGATCTTGTTGGGGAACCTGATCGTGGCCGTCCCTATGGTCTTTAACGGTCATGCAGGAACCAAGTTTGGTATCCCTTTCCCCGTGCTTGGGCGGGCTTCTTTTGGCTACAATGGCATCCATATCCCCAGTTTGTTGCGGGCTATCGTGGCATGTGGTTGGTTTGGGATTCAGACGTGGCTCGGAGGACTGGCGATGGTCGCGATCTTGGCGGTCATTGTAGGGAAACCTGCTTGGAACCAGTCATGGAACGCTCAATTTATCGGGTTTATGGTATTTTGGGCGATCCAGATGTTTTTTGTTTGGAAAGGAACAGAAAGCATCAAGTGGCTCGAAACTCTCGCTGCACCGCTCTTGATCATCATGGGTCTAGGGATGTTGTACTGGGGAATCTCTAACGGTGGCGGACTGGGCAAGGTTCTGTCTTCTTCGTATGAGTTCAACGAAACAAGTGTTGCTTTTGTCCAAGACAAGGGCGGTTCCACCTTTGCGCAGCTTCGTTTGCTCAAAGGCAAAGATGGCAAGGTTCGTGCGAAAGCCTACCGCGCCAAGCTGCTGACCCAAGAAGCCCTTGGAAAAGACTGGCAAGCGGATCTCAAAAAAGCGGCCTTTGTGCCATTTTCGGGTGCGCGTTTGTCTTTCTCCGCGGCGCAGTCCAAAGGGGCGGTCTCTCTAGGGATTCAGTTTCAAGGGACAGACAAAAAACACATCAGTTCTGTGTTGACGATCCCTGTTGCCAAAGCGCTTCCCGCCAAAAGGACCAGCACACCGATCTCTTCGTATCTGTTTTGGTTAACCGCGATGGTGGCTTTTTGGGCGACCTTGGCGCTCAATATCCCCGATATTACGCGCTATGCCACTTCGCAAAAAGACCAGATCGCAGGGCAGTTTCTCGGACTACCTACCACGATGGTGTTGTACTCTTTTATTGGTGTCGCCGTGACTTGCGCAGCGATCTTGATCTTCGACGATATCTTGATCGCAACCGACGCACCTTGGGACCCTGTGCGTTTGTTGGCACGCCTCGAAGACAAACCCGCGTTGTTGATCCTTTCGCAGTTTGCGATCCTTTTGGCGACGCTTTCGACCAATATCGCGGCCAATGTGATCTCACCCGCCAACTCTTTTGCGAACCTCTGGCCCCAAAAGATCAGCTTCCGCACGGGCGGTATACTCGCTGGTATCTTGGGGATTGTGATCATGCCTTGGAAACTCTTGGGTGTGATCGTGGGCTTTTTGCTCACGTATGGAGCGATGTTGGGGCCCGTTATCGCGATCTTGCTCGCGGATTATTTCTTCTTGCGCAAAAAAGAACTCGCGCTTGACGAACTGTACAAAAAAGACGGTCGATACGCTTATGTGGCAGGTTTTAATCCTAGCGCACTGATCTCCCTCTTTTTGGGCATCTGCCTCGTTCTTGTCGGACTTTGGGTGCCTTCGCTCAAGATCCTCTACGATACAGGCTGGTTTACAGGCTTTTTCTTTAGTTTTGTGACATACCTCCTCTTGATGAAGATCCTCCACAAGCCGCAGCAAGCGTGACTTGCAGCCACTTGGAATGTGTGGCAAGGTGGATGTTTCCGTTTTTTTGCCGAAGTACAAAGTTAAATTGAAAACGGAGGGCGAAAAGGCCTTCTTTCCAACGTTTGGAGGGTGACGTTTTATGAGCCTTTTGATCAAAAATGGCGAGATTGTTACCGCGAGCGAGCGGTATGTTGCAGACATTTACTGCGAAGGCGAAACCATCACGCGGATTGAAAAAGATATCACGCCCCCTCCTGACGCCACAGTCGTCGATGCAACGGGCAAATACGTCTTCCCAGGATTTATTGATCCACACACCCATATCTACCTGCCTTTTATGGGCACCTTTGCCAAAGATACCTATACCACGGCAAGTCAGGCTGCTTTGGTGGGTGGAACCACCACGTTTATCGACTTTTGTATCCCCATGCGTGGTGATGAACCCCTCGCGGCATGGGAGACTTGGAACGCGCAAAGTGAAGGCAAGTCCGCTTGCGATTACACCTACCACATGGCCGTCACGCGTTACGACAGCCTCGTCGAAAGCCAACTCCGCGAGATCGTGAGCGGTGGTGTTTCTTCTTTCAAGGTGTTTTTGGCCTACAAAGGGGCCTTTGGCGTCGATGATGAAGAACTCTACAACACCCTCAAACTCGCCAAGTCGATGGGTATCATCACCACCGCGCACTGCGAAAACGAAGTCATCGTCGCAGAGCTGCAAAAAGAACTCATGGCCCAAGGCAAAGTCGGTCCTGAGTGGCATTATCACAGCCGTCCCCCCCGCGTAGAAGCCGAAGGGACGCACCACTTGACCACTTTTGCAGAGATCCACGATGCCCACGTCTATATCGTGCATTTGAGCTGCGATGAAGCGCTTGATGTCGCTGCACGCGCCAAATATCGCGGTGTCAACGTCTGGGTCGAGACCTTGATCCAGTACCTCCTCCTCGACAAAACGTATGCAGAGCTGCCCGACTTTGAAGGCGCAAAGTACGTGATGTCGCCGCCCCTACGTGACAAACGTAACCAAGATATCCTTTGGAGTGCGATTCGTCATCAGCTCGTCAGCACCGTGGCCACAGACCACGCTCCCTTTGACTTCAATGGTCAAAAACCCATGGGACAATCGGATTTTACCAAGATCCCCAATGGTATCCCCGCACTCGAAGATCGCGTGAACTTGCTTTACACGTACGGTGTCAAGGCTGGAAAGATCGACCTGCATCGCTTCGTTGACTCCGCAAGCACCCAAGCTGCCAAGATCTTTGGTTTGTATCCCCGCAAAGGAACCATCCAACTTGGCGCAGATGCCGACCTCGTCGTGTATGACCCGAACTTCGAACGCACCTTGTCGAGCGAAACCCAACTCATGAACGTCGATTACAGCGCTTTTGAGGGCTGGAAGATCAGCGGTCGTCCCCATGTCGTTACTGTCCGCGGCGAGATCGCTGCACGTGATGGCGAGTTTGTGGGCACCGTTGGGCGCGGACGTTTCTTGAAACGCGAACCCAATCACTTTTGATCACCAACCCGCACCACCCGCGTCCGACGAGAGGAAAAAGTATGAGTGAACATTCTGCATCGTCTTATAAACTCGGTGAACTCAAGCCTGCTCTGAGCCGCAATGAAGCGTTGGCAGAGGCCAACCGATGTCTCTTTTGCTACGACGCTCCTTGCACGCGTGCCTGTCCTACACATATCGATGTCCCCAAGTTTATTAAGAAGATCGCTTCGGAAAACCTCAAAGGTTCGGCCAAAACGATCCTTGAAGCCAATATCCTAGGCGCATCTTGCGCACGCGTCTGCCCCACAGAAGTTCTTTGTGAGGGGGCGTGCGTCCTCAACGATCTTCACGACAAACCCATCAAGATCGGTCGATTGCAACGCTATGCCACCGATCCTTTTGTGATGGAAGGCACCCAGTTGTTCCAAGCTGGCGAAGCGACGGGCAAAAAAGTGGCCATCGTTGGTGGTGGTCCCGCTGGTCTCGCATGTGCGCATGAGTTGACGCTCTTGGGCCACGAAGCCGTGGTCTTCGAAGCCCAAGCGCGCCTTGGTGGTCTCAACACCTATGGGATCGCTGATTACAAACTCGATATCGAAACCAGCTTGAAAGAAGTCGATTGGGTCCAATCCATCGGCTTTTCCGTTCGCACCAATACGCGTATCGGCCAAGATGTCAGCATGAGCGAGCTGTTGGCTGATTATGACGCCGTCTTTATTGGTGTGGGCCTTGGTTCGATTCCCACCTTGGGGATGCCTGGCGAAGATCTCGCTGGTTACGAAGATGCCTTGGTCTTTATTGATACCCTCAAACATCAATCAATCGACCAAGTCTCTCTCAAAGGCCAACGTGTCGCTGTCATCGGCGGTGGAAACACGGCGATCGATGCGGTCTCGCAGTCCGCAAGCCTTGGTGCTGAAAAAGTTTATATGGTGTACCGCCGTGGACGCGAAGACATGGGCGCTTACGATCACGAGATCGACCTTGCTTTGAGCAAAGGCACGGTGGAGATCGTCTATATGGCCCAACCCACCGAGATCTTGGGCGAAGGTGGCAAGGTCACTGGACTCAAGTGCGTGCGCCATCGTTTGAAAGCGGCGGATGCGAGCGGGAAAAGCGGGATCGAAGTGATCGAAGATAGCGACTTTGTCTTGCCTGTGGATCGCGTCTTTCGTGCAACGGGTCAGGCCAAATATCGAGACTTCTTCGCAGGGGTCGATGGTTTGGAAGTGGATCGTTCAGGCCGCGTGGTCGTGGATGGAAACGGAAAGACCTCGATCGACAAGCTGTGGGCTTCGGGAGACTGTGCAAACGGCGGAAAAGAAGTCGTAAACGCAGTCGCAGAGGGCAAAGCAGCAGCTCAACATATCCATCAGGCGCTGGAGGCGAAGACACATGGCTGATCTGAAAGTCAATATCGCAGGAATCGAATCCCCCAATCCTTTTTGGTTGGCGTCTGCGCCTCCCGCCAACACGGGCGATCAGGTGATGCGCGCCTTTGATGCAGGGTGGGGCGGAGCTGTTTGGAAGACCCTTGGCGAGCCGATCGTCAACACATGGTCGCGTTATGGGGCGCTCGACCTCAACGGCCAAAAGATGATGGGTCTCAACAACATCGAGTTGATCACGGACCGTCCGTTGGAAGTCAACTTTCGCGAGATCGCGGAAGTGAAAAAGCGCTATCCCAAACACGCGGTGATTGTAAGCTTGATGGTCGAAGCCAAGCGCGAAGCATGGCACGAGATCGTCAAGCGCGCGATCGATGCAGGGGCCGATGGACTCGAACTCAACTTTGGTTGTCCTCACGGGATGTCTGAGCGCGGGATGGGATCGGCTGTGGGCCAAGTCCCCGATTATACCTGCCAGATCACAGAGTGGGCCAAAGAAGCCTCCACCATCCCCGTGCTGGTCAAACTCACCCCCAACATCACAGACGTTCGTTTTGCGGCACGCGCAGCAAAACGCGGTGGTGCCGATGGTGTGAGCCTGATCAACACCATCAACAGCATCACCAGTGTCGATCTGGATACCTTTGCACCGCGCCCCACTGTGTCAGGTTATTCCTCACACGGCGGATACTGCGGTCCTGCTGTCAAGCCCATCGCGCTCAACATGGTCTCTGAGATCGCTCGCGATCCCGAAACAGCGGGCATCCCCATCAGTGGTATCGGTGGGATCTCCAATTGGCGCGATGCTGTCGAGTTCTTTTTGCTTGGCGCCACCACCGTTCAGGTCTGCACCGCTGTGATGCACTACGGCTTCCGCATCGTCGAAGATATGATCGACGGACTCAACAACTACCTCGATGAAAAAGGTCTTGCGAATGTCCACGAACTCTGCGGAAAAAGCGTAGGCCACATCCGCGACTGGAAAAATCTCGACCTCAACTACGTTGTCCGCGCAAACATCGACCAAAACAAATGCATCGGTTGTGGCCTTTGTTACACCGCATGCAACGATGGCGCGCACCAAGCCATTGGTGCAAAGCCCGCAGACAACGGACGTACCGAGGTTTGGGTCATCGAAGAAGCCTGTGTTGGCTGTAACTTGTGCTCTTTGGTCTGTCCCGTGGAGCAGTGCATCTCGATGCAACAAATCCCCGTCGATGCGGAGCCTTGCTCTTGGGAACAGTACTCTTCCGGAAAAGGAAAACTCGCACCCCGACCCCAAGACAACCATTGATCCTCGTTTGCTGCTTCTAGAACGCTGCGATGTGCCCGCTCCATGACGTGCTGGGGAGTTTGGTTGTGAGACCTCACCCCCCGTCCCCCTCTCCGTCCATACGTTTACTGTGCAAACACGACGGAGAGGGGGAGACCCTAACCCAAACAAATGACTTCCAAATGAAGTATTGGGAATGTCAAAGCCCCCTCTCTACCGTGTAATCTGAAGGATTGCGTATCGGTGGAGAGGGGGAAAGTCCCGAAGGGACTGGGGGTGAGGTCTTGGACCTTAGGCTTCCATCTCCACCTGACATATACCTCCTTTTTCAACTGCGTAACTCCTATCCCATTTGAGAAAAAATTGATCTCCCTTTTGGGTGTGTTACAACCAAAACAGTTCTTTGAAAAAGGAAAAGTCAAGGTAGGCTACCTGACAACGTGTGCTTGTTTCGGCAAGCGGTTGTTCCCGCAAGGGTTTCTCCGTTGAAGTGTTCGTGAGACGAATACCTAGGAGGCAGGTTTCCAACGAGTGCTTAGGGCAAGCAGAGCATGGTGACCGACGAGGAGTTTGGCGAGCAGGCAGGTGGTGGTGATCTTCAATGAGCTTGGACTGTACGCGGTGAGGACAAAAACCTTTATAAATCAAAGGTTGAATGGTCCTGTGGCCGCGTCATCTTTACCGAAGATCTCAGCGCACGTGCGTCGGTAGAGTCCCCGCCATAGAAAAGAAGTCTGGTAACACCGTCGTCCTGTTCAAGATGGACAGCACCACGTTCATGGACTGCTCGCGAAAAAGATAAGTACTCGAAACAAAAGGATTCTAGAGGTCGTGCACACGCAGGAGAACGCGCCCGCCACGGTGTCGTCAGCGTGGGCAACTAGCGCTGGGCCACCTCGTGCCATCTTTTTGGGATCGTTAACGCTACCTTTTCCCTCTCTGAAACCCCGTGATGTCTCGATGTCACGGGGTTTTTTCTTTGGGGGAAAGGGCAGGGATCTGGGTGTCTGTGTTTTTGAGGTCGGGGATCATGAAATTGTCTTCCATCTGGTTGCGGATCTGGTCGAATTGCTCTTCGAGTGCAAGAAAAGCATCGACGATGGCAGGATCGAAGTGTTTTCCTCGGCCTTCTGTAATGATATCCATGCTTTTTTGGTGAGAGAACGCATCTTTGTAGATGCGCTTTGAGCGCAGGGCGTCATAGACATCTGCGAGCGCCATGATACGAGCACTCAGGGGGATATCTTCGCCCTTGATTCCATCAGGATAGCCCGAACCATCCCATTTTTCATGGTGGGAGCGCGTGAGCTCGATCCCCATCTTAATAAAATTATTATGCGGATACTGGAGGAATATCTTTTGAAGTGTCGAAGCGCCGATCGTCACGTGTGACTTCATCACCGTGAACTCATCTGAGGTGAGTTTACCGGGTTTGAGCAGAATATGGTCGGGTACACCGACTTTCCCGATGTCATGAAGCGGAGCAGCTTGATAAATATTTTCGATGTACTGGTGCGTAATAATCTGAGAAAAATCCTCATTTTTTTGTAGTTCTTGGGCCAGTAACTTACAAAAGATGCGCGTTCTCTCGATATGGAGACCTGTCTCTTCATCCCGATACTCGGCGAGTTTCGATACTGCAAGTATCGTCGCGAGTTGCGAGTCGGAGATCTCTTTTACTTTTTCTTGGACGAGTTCTTCGAGATAGTTGTTGTGGCGTTCGAGTTCTTGTTGCATACGCCGCAGACTAAGGTGCGTTTTGACGCGCGCTAAGACCTCATCTTCTTGGAAAGGCTTTGTAATGTAATCGACGCCACCGCGCGAAAGCGCCTTGACTTTGTTGTTGGTGTCATCTAGCGCGCTAATAAAGATCACAGGGATCTCGCATAGTTTGCTGTCTGCTTTGAGCTTCTGGCAGACCTCAAAGCCGCTTTCTTCGGGCATCATGATATCCAGCAAGATCAGATCGGGGATGCGTTTTTGGGCGGCCTTGAGGGCGTGCTTGCCTGTTGGAAAAGCCACGACACGATAACCTTGTTTGGAAAGCACCTCTTCCAAAAGTCCGAGGTTTGCTGGTGTGTCATCGATGATCATGACGGTAGATTCGGAGAAAAATTGGTTCATGGCAATTCTCCTAAGCCTAGCAATTGTTCCAACTTCTCATAGTTGTATTGCTCTGCAAGTTGTTGAAGCATGGAAGCAAGTTGTTGATGATGTTCTGGAATTCTTTGAAGCAGTGTCTTGAAAGAAGTCATCTCTCCCTCTTCGACAGCCCATCTCATCTCTCGCAGCAAGTCAGGCGGCAAAGATTCCAAGTCGGGAAGCTTTGATGGTGTCGGTGTTTTGGAGGGTTCATCGGCCTTTTGAGAGAAGGCCGTCTCTGAAGCGTAGAGATAGTCCAAACCAAGGGCCTCTTGGAGAGAACGGAAGACTTCTTCAGGACGAAAAGGTTTGCGGATGTAGTCTTGGACGCCGGCTTCGAAGACCTTTTTCTCGTCTTTGCCAAAAGCGCTCGCTGTGACCCCGATAATCGGCGTTTTTTGGCCTTTCGGGGTGGCCAAGATCCTCTTTGTGGCCTCATAACCATTCATGACAGGCATACTCATGTCCATCAAGATCGCATGAGGTAACCATTCCTCGAAAAGCTCGATGGCTTCTTTCCCGTTGGTGGCCTCTTGTAGTTCAAACCCGACGGGCTCAAGCAAAGTTTTCAATAGGATACGGTTTTCCTCGTTGTCATCGACGATCAGGATGCGGATAGGTTTGCTGATACCGTGAAATCCGGCGATGTTCTCAAAGGAAAGAGATGGCTTGCGTTCGGTTTTTTCGGATAATTTTACAGGGATAGTAAAAAAGAAACGGCTGCCTTTGCCTGCTTCGCTTTGCAACTCCAACTTTCCGCCCATCATCTCGATGATATGGCGGCTGATCGTCAGTCCAAGCCCTGTCCCTTGGGTTGCGCGATCATTGTTTACTTGTTGGAAAGCCCCAAAGATTCGGCTCTGATCTTCTGGCGGGATACCTTTTCCTGTATCTTGCACTTCAAAGTGCAGATAACAAACCGACGGATCTTCGGCGACTTGAGAAGGAGTGGGGGCTTTGTGAACTTTGAGTGTAATCGCACCTTGGCTTGTGAACTTGAGTGCGTTGCCCAAGAGGTTGATCAACACTTGGCGTAGCTTGGTTTCGTCCGCATGGATCTGATCAGGAAGATGCTCTCCCCGATGTATCCGAAAGCTCACGCCTTTGAAGTTGGAGCGAAACACAAAGAGCGATTCCAGTTCCTCTAACAAATCAGCCAAGGAGAGACTTTGCGGTTGTAGGCTGATATGTCCCGCCTCAATCTTGGAAAGGTCCAAGATATCGTTGATCAAGTTCAATAGATGTTCGCTGCTTTGCACGATGATATGGAGGTGTTCTTTTTGTTTTTTCGTGAGGGTCACATCTTTGAATAGGATCTGGGAAAAGCCGATGATGGCGTTGAGTGGCGTGCGGATCTCGTGGCTCATGTTCGCAAGGAACGCACTTTTGGCGTGGTTGGCTGCTTCGGCTTCTTGGCGACTGATCCGCTCGCGTTCGGCCTGTTTGCGTTCTGTGATATCGCTGATCAGGATCTGGATCGCTGGCCCATTGTTGTAAGTCAGTGGGGAGGCGATCAGCTCGACTTCTCTTTTCGTGCCTTCCAAGGTGGTAAACGATGTCTCATGGCGGAGAAAACGCTCCTCGGCAGGGTCCGTTTCTGCTGTCTCGTTGTCTTGGGCTGTTTTTGCTTCGGATAACCATTCTTGGAAGATCTCTAGGTCTTGGGGGGGTAAGAAAGAGATGATGTCTTGGTTGATGATTTGTTCGCCTTCTTCTGCCAAAAGGAGCCGTGAGACCGCAGGGTTGGCGAAGAGTACTTTCTCATTTTGGTAGATCAACACACCAATGGGAGAGACATCGAGGATCTTGCGGTAGCGTTGTTCGCTCGCACGCAAGGCTTCTTCAGCATGTTTTCTCTCTGTGATGTCAGTGATCATGTCGAGAAATCCGACGATTTGGCCGTATTGGTCGAGTTGTGGCGTTGCGCTAACAGAAGCCCACAGCCGACTTCCATCTTTTCGCATGAAGCAAAAGTCGTGGGTTTCGGGGAGCCCTTGCGCCCGCTCTTTCAGCTTTCGAAGGACGTTCTCTTTTTCTTCTGGGGCGATAAACTCGAAGACGTGTTTGTCTAGGAGTTCGTCGAGGCTGCAACCAAACATCTCAGCAAGGCGTTGGTTGGCGTATTGGGTGTTTCCTTGAAGGTCAAGCAGCCAGATACCTTCTTGGGAAGTCTCGACGATGCTTCGGTACCTTTGCTCGTTTTCAGCGAGGACTTGTTGCATCTGTTTGAGGGTCGTGAGATCGACGGTGTTGAGCAAGGCTGCGTAGGGTTTGCCTTGTGCGTTTCGAACAGGTTGGATGCTGGTTCGCAGCCAACGAACGCTCTGGGAGGTCGTGAGGTCATATTCCTGAACGGAACCTTTGCCCGTGGAGATCGCCTTTTGAATGGCCGCAAGCATCCTCTCAGCGTCTTGGGGAGGGAAGATCTCTGAGAGATGCATCCGAAAGAGTTGTTCTTGAGGCTTTCTCCAAAACTGGGCCGTCTTTTTGTTCACAAACATGTAGCAACCCGATGCATCGATCATGGAGATCATCGTATCAGAGCTTTCGATCAGGCTGCGGTATCTCTCTTCGCTCGTATAAAGGGCTTTTTGGGTCTCTTTTTGTTCCGTGATGTCCGAAAAGGTCATAAAGACTTGGTAGGCTTTGGTTTCCCCATCGCGAAACTCAGGCTCTGCACTCGCGAGCACCCAAATGTATCTTTGTTTGTCTGGGTGATAGATGCCCACCACGATATTGTGAACGGACTTTCCTTCCAAAAGAGCCTTGCCTGCGGGGTGTTGCCCTGGCTGGACCACGGACCCGTCTTCTTGCAGCATGTGCCAACCCTCAGGAAGCAACGAGGGATCTTGCATCTGCTCGAAGGTCAGCCCCAACAGGCGCTCCGCGGCGGGGTTGGCTTGGATGATCTTGCCTTGGGTGTCTTGGAAGATCACGCCTTGCGCCATGTTCTCAAACAACCGACGAAAGAGCCGATCCTTTTCGAGGTTGGCTTGTTCTGCGAGGTGTTCTTGCGTGAGATCGATGATGATCCCCAAAGACTCGATAGGACGGCCTTGTAAGGTGCGCTTTGTTTTACTGCGACTTTTGACAAAGCGGGTCTCGCCGTCAGGGGTCAGAAGGCGAAAGGGGATGTTGTATTCTACGCTGTGGTAGAGATGGGATTGATAGCTTTGGTGCACAAAGTCTCGATCTTCGGGGTGTACCATCGACAAGAAAGACGCGTAATCCAACTCGCTTTGTTCTGGAGGAACACCAAAGATGTCGTACATCACAGGCGACCAAAAGAGTTTGTCCGCTGACACATCGTATTGCCAGTAGCCCGTCCGAGCGATGGCTTGGGCCTCAAGCAAAGCTAGCTCTTGGGCTTCTGCTTGTTCCTTTTCCTCAAAGAGTTGCTTTTCTTTCTTTTCGTGATGCGTGGCATCCGAAAAGACTTTGCATAGATACTCTTGTGCCCCCAAACTCATCTTGATCAGGGCGATATCGACGATCAAGAGCCCTCCATCCGCACACAACAGCTTCATGTTGTGGAGTTGGATGGATTCGTCGCCTTTGCACTTCTTGATGGCTTCTTTGTGGAGATGGAACTCTTCGGGAGGATAGAGAGAGGCCAAGGCCCTCGACTCTAACCGAGATGCCCCCACCCACTGCTCCATCTTGCGATTCGCAAAGGCGATGTTATGCGCCTCCAAGTCGTACACGATGATGCCGTTGGGAAGGCCTTCTAAAAGAGGACGCAACTGGTTCGTCGTTTGGCGTAAGTTGGGAATCAATGTGCTGGTCTTGTGCTGGAGGCGACATGCTTATCTCTTGTTTTTGTTCGTCGTGTTCTTTTTTCTTACTTTATTTTACTATCTTTTGTCTCAAAGCACAGAGACATTATTTAAATGTTTCGCTTTTCCTTGCAATTTGCAACTCCTTTTTCCCAAAAGGAAATAAAGAATTGCAAATATGAGAAAAAATCATATTTGAGATAAAAAGTCTCAAAGTTGAGATATGGTTTTTGTGGTGTTGGGCGGGATAGTGTGTGCGTCTTGTCCCACAAAAAGATATGGAATCCTTGCGAAGAAGATTAGGTTTTGGGAGGGAGGTTTTCGTGTGCTTCTTTAGAGAAAGATGAGCTTCCCAATCCTTCGCTTTTTCTCGATCCAAAGATCTCGCGACGTGGATCTCTGTCGGTTGGACTCGTGATCGAAAGTCTTGAAGATAGTTTGAACGATACGCGATAACAATAAGAAAAATTCTTATGCTTTGTGCGATAGTTGGATTCGCTGTGCAAAGCTAGACAAGGTTTCTTTGGTGCTCTATAACGAAGGGGTTCTTTGAAAAGAAAAGGTAGGCTACCTGACAACGTGTGATCACTTCGGTGGTTGGTTGTCCCCGAAAGGGTTTCTCCGTTGATGTATCCGCGATACGGGTACGTAGGAGAAAGGTTTAGGAAGAGTGTTTGGGTTGCGTGACGAACGCAGCAGGAGACGCAGTAGAGGAAGATTGACTAGCAGCTCGGTCACTCTGCAAGACAGAGGGTGCTCGGCGCGTCCCAGCGGGTCTCTAAGTCCTTGTAATATATGGTGAGAGATTCCATTGCTGGCCCGACAAAGGCGACAGCCTCACCCCCACCGACATGGAAAGCCAGTGGGAACAAGTTCGGGCCGATCGCCAAGCCCACCCACATTCACGGGTGGCGAGTTCGGTGACATGAACTTGCAGGTGTTGTACCGCGCGGTGAGATGGAAAGTCCTAGGAAAATAAGGTGTTAGCTGAAAGGGCGAACAACAACCAGCTGCATCTTATCGTCGACGATCTGCTGGGCGTACTGTTTTTCGTTCCCCATCACCCCCTTCTTCCCCTAGTTAACGCTACCTATCTCAAAAAACCCCGAAGACATCTTGTCTTCGGGGTTTTTTATTGCCCGATGGACGGGGCTTTGGTCTCAGGGATGGGGCTTATTCTGAACGACGAAGGTTCTCTTGGACACCCGCGCGGTAGGTTTGTGCATTGACGAGCATCCCTACACCAAAGGGCAACAACAAAGCCGTCAGCAGGATCTGAAGGAGTTGGGCTGCGGTGATCTGGAAGGCGATCTGCATCTGCTGTGCGATGACAGCACCTGTTCCCCACGACACAACCATCACGACGACCGAAGTGATAAGGCCGATGGTGACGAACTCTACGACGTCGATGGCGACGAGTGTGCGGTACTGGCAACCTAGTGCACGCATGAGCGCGACTTTTTCTCTTCGCTCGCGCTGGCCCATCCCAAGGGTGCCTGCGAGGATAAAGAGACCGATGGCAAGACACACCCAAGCAAGCACACGCATCGCCGCAAGGAAGGCCCCAAGGACCCCTCGCACCAAATCGATGACGCGGCCGAGGTCGATGACGCTGACATTGGGATAACGGCGAACCAACGCGCGTTGGAAGGTCGCGATCTTGGAGGGAGGATGGAGCGCAACCGAGGTAATCAGTTGTTGTGGGGCATCTTGGAGCGCGGTCGGCGTCATCACGACAAAGAAGTTGGGCAAGAAAGAACGCCAGTTGATTGTACGGATCGAGGTGATCGTGCCTTCGACGGGTTGTCCTACGATGTCGAAACGCATGGTATCCCCGATGGCAAGGCCCAGACGTTGGGCCCAACGCTGCTCCAAGCTGATCTCCATCTTGGTTGAACCTGCTTTCCAAAAGCGCCCAGACACCACGGTTTCGCTTTCATTGAGCGTGCGTTTGTAGGTGAGGTTGTACTCTCGACGTATCGCATTCGCCCGCATACGGGCTTCTAACGAAGCTCCTCGCAGCGCTTTTCGTTGGATCTTCTTGCCATTGATGTGTGTCAGTCTTGCGCGGACAAGCGGATTGAAAGTGGGAGGTGTCCCTCCAAAGTCGCGGATGATCTGCTTGATACCTTCGACCTGTTCGCGTTGTACGTCGATCAAGAAGAGGTTGGGCATCTTGTTGTAGCGCGTGATCTGGACCTCTGCCTCGAAGCTTTGTTGGAGGATCTGAAGGGTCGAGATCAACGTTACCCCGATCGTTAGGGCAAGAAGGTAAGTGAGCGAGCGTGCACGTTGTCGAACAAGCTGACGTAGGCCATGGCGAAGTACAAAGGCCAAGGGGGAGCTGCTTTGGATTCGTTGTGCGATCCATGCGCAAGCCCCGAGTGCTAGGAGGATAAAGAGCAGGCACAACAAGATCATCCCGCTCAGTGTCAGTGTAAAAAAGCCACCCACCCACAGACTGAGGGCCGCACGCGCTGCATAGAGAAAAAATCCGACAAAAAGAGCGAGTCCTGTCCAAAACAGTGCACGTCTAGAGAGGGGGATCTGGGACTGACGACCGCTAAGGATCTCTTGGGGAGAAAGGGCCGCAAGGCTACGCACAGTCGCGGCGTTGAGTCCCCACGTCAACAAGATGGCAAGGCCGAAACTTTCGAGGATATAGACCCAGTGGAGCGACCAAGCCAGTTGAAGATTCATAAGATTTTGGACCAAGGACAGGCCCGCTGCGCTCAGAGCGATCCCCAAGGTCAGACCAAAAAGCCCACCCAAGATCCCGATCCCTACGCAAAGTCGGGTGTATAGCGCGCTAATATCACGCGGCCCAAGACCCATACAACGCAAGATCCCCACGGTTTCCATCTGTTCATTGAGGAAGGTGGTTACACTTGCGGCCATCCCGATGGCACCAAGCAAAAGCGCAACAAGCGAAACAAAGATAAAGAAGATCGCGACCCGTTGAAGGATATCGCGGATGGTGGGTTGGGCTTCTGTGTAGGCCGTGACACGGATGTTTGGGATCTGAAGCTGCGCGCGAAGTGTCTTTTTGACGTCCGCAATTCGCCGTAGATCGGTCCTTTGTGGGTCCATGGTCTTGAGTAATGTGCGGTAGCTGACGCGACTTCCAAAACCAAGAAGACCTGTCTTTCGCGCGATATCAAAGGGGATCATCACACGCGGTGCAAGTGCGCCAAAGCCTCCACCTGTGAGCTGATCAGGCTCTGCTTCGATCAGGGCCGTGATCTTCAATGCAAGTACACCCAGTCGAACGGTGTCGCCCACACGAAGGCCCTGTTGCTCTGCAAGGCTGCGATCCAACATACAAGCATGATGTCCAAAGAAGCCTTTGCGCCAAGCCTTTGGCGTCGTCTCTAAGGCTCCATAAAACGGATACGTCGGTTGGACCGCTTTGATGTTGACCAAGATAGGTGTGCGAAAGTTCTCGAACGATGGACTCTTGGGGTCTTTCGCACGCGCCGCAAGAGATGATGGATGCGTGGACGGTCGCGATGATGCCGAAGGTTTCGAAGCGATCGAAGGTTTCGATGATGCCGAAGGTTGCGAAGATACCGAAGAGGGACGGCTGCTAGGGGAGAGCAGGGCTTGTTTGGGCGGAGCCAACATCGAGGGAAAGATCAGCATCTTGGAGCTGTGAAACTCGCCCTTTTTTTCGAGATCTTTGATCCAAGTCTGGGTCTTGGGCGGCAGGGGTTGACCACTTGATATCGAGATGTCGGCGGCCATCAGCGTGCGGGCTTGGCGAGCGATGCTTCCATTGATACTATCGAGCAAGTTGCCGAGTGCGATCAAAAAGCCCACACCTACGGCGATTGCAGTAGCAAAGAACAACATCCTTCCGCGATAGCGCCAGAAGATCCGCCAAGCGAGTTTGGTGATCCCTTGTGCGTCTTGTGAGGTCGGTCGTTGCGGTGCGGTCATGCTTTCGCTCCCTCGTCTTTTGCCGAGCGGATATCTTCTTCGAGGCGCCCCGCACGGAGGGGGATATGGCGTTTCATGCGTTGTGCAACGCTCATATCGTGCGTTACCATGATCAGGGTGGTTTGTTCTTCGTCGTTGATGTTGAGGAGGCTGTCGAGGACCTGTTGGGAGGTTTCAGGATCGAGGTTTCCTGTGGGTTCATCAGCGAAGATTAGCAAGGGACGATGGGCATAAGCGCGGGCGATGGCCACGCGTTGTTGCTCGCCACCCGAAAGTTGATGGGGGAAGTGGTGGGCGCGCGGCAAGATGCTGAGATGTTCGAGGAGTTCTTCTGCGCGCTGACGGGCTTTCTGGCCATCCCATCCAAGGATCTCTAGGGGCAGCGAGACATTTTCGAGGGCTGTAAAGCTTTTTACAAGGCGAAAGTCTTGAAAAACAAAGCCGACTTCTTCGCGGCGCCATCGTGCGAGACGATCTTCGTCCCAAGCTTGCATGGCGTCTCCGCGCAACAAGATCTGTCCTTGGGTAACGCGATCAAGTCCTGCAAGCAAGCTCAACAGTGTGGACTTTCCGCTGCCGCTGGCGCCTGTAAGGGCGATGCTTTCGCCGCGATAGATATGCAAGGAGACGCCTTTTAAGATCTCCAAAGGCCGTCCACCAGAGAGGTAAGACTTATGAAGGTCGATCACTTCCATCAGGGCTTCTTTGGTGGAAGTTGCGGTAGGGGCGGTAGGTTGTGCTGTGGTGGTTTGCACGTTCGACTCCTTCTCGGTCGGATAGACGAAGCAAGTACACGCTCGGGAGATATCGCATCGAGATTGGATAAGATCACACCACGATTCGATTCGCGTGAGGCGAAGGAAGATATAGGGCTGCTTTGTGAAAAGCGCTCGCGAAAAAGTGTAAAAAAAGTGTGTTTGTTCAGGGGAAGAGGGCTTTTTCTTGGAAGAAGGCGAGGACATTTTTGGCGATAATCTGGTGCCCTTTGGGGTTGGGATGGATACCATCTGCGAGGTTGAGGGCGGGTATCCCTGCGACATCTTTGAGCAAAAAGGGCATACGCACGACCTTGTGGGCTTTTGCGACTTGTTCGTACATCTCTGCAAAGCGTTTGCGGTAGTCAGGACCGTAGTTGGTAGGCAGTTGGATGCCTGCCATCACCACCGTCTTTCCGGCTTTTTGGCATCGTGTAATGATCTTTTCGAGATTGGCGCGAGAACTATCGAGGTTGGTTCCACGCAGACCGTCGTTTCCGCCGATGGCAAGGAACACGGTGTGGACGTCGGGTTTGAGCACCCACGAAAGGCGGCTCAAGACGCCTGCTGTGGTATCGCCGCTGATTCCGCTGTTTCGGGTCTTCCAGGGCTTTCCTGCTTTTTGCCAAGATTCCTGGATCAAGGCTGGAAAAGCCTCTGTTTTGGCGAGTTGGTATCCTGCGGTGAGTGAGTCGCCCAAAAAGAGGACGGTTTGGGGCTTGGTGATCGGTCTGGGTCGTGGCGTGTCTTGGGGTCTCGCTTGGGGCGCAGTTGGGGGAGGCTGTTGCTTCTTGCAAGCAGAAAGGGTACCGATAAGCAGGCAAAAAAGCAGTGGCCATCGAAGGATTGTCGCCAAGGGCATCACGAACTCCTCTTTCGTGTGTAGTGTAGAAAGACTAGATAGCAAGCAGAGTGCTTGAAAAAACGCTCGATGATCGCTGGTGTGTCATCTTTGGGATGCGATGTCCAGCGAGGCAAGGAGAAGATAGAGATGGGTCGTCAGTTTGGAAAGATTTGTGTTTTTTGCGGATCGCGCGAAGGGGCGCGAGAAAGCTATGTTCAAAAGGCACGTCGTCTAGGACAGCTCTTGGCAGAGCAGGGCGCGGGACTTGTCTATGGTGGCGGAAGCATCGGTCTGATGGGCACCATCGCGGACGCTGTGCTCGCTTCTGGAGGCCATGTGGTGGGTGTTATCCCCGAAACGCTCGCACGACGGGAGATTATGCACAGCCAAGCCCAAGAGATGCTTGTCGTGGACACGATGCACACCCGCAAAGCCAAGATGGCCTCTTTGGCCGATGCGTTTATCGCGATGCCTGGTGGCTATGGCACCTTTGAAGAGTTGTTTGAGATCATCACTTGGGCGCAGTTGGGCATCCACCAAAAGCCGATTGGCCTGCTGAATGTGGATGGTTACTTCGATGCGTTGCTGACCTTTGTGGATCATGCGATCGCTGAAGGGTTTGTGCACAAGGAACATCGGAACTTTATCGTCTCCGCAGAAGAGCCCGAAACGCTGCTTGAAGCGTTGGCGTCTTACAAAGGGGCCCCGTCGATTCTGAAGATCATGGAACTGGATCAGACCTGATCGGATTTTTGTTGGGTGGGGTGTAAGGGGCAACGGATGGGTGCGTTTGGTGTGAAGACAAGCCGCTTGTGGATGTAAAGTTAGCGAAGAGATGCAGAGCGAAGCAGAGAAGACGCTATCGAGAGAGGCCGAGGAAGACTTGGTCAAACTCGCGCAGTGCGGAGACCGTGCTGCGATGGCGGCGTTGTATCATGCATTTGCAGGGCGTCTGTATCGCCAAGTGATCTACCCGAGTATTGCGGACGTTGCGTTGGCAGAGGACATCCTCAAGGAGACTTTTGCGACAGCGATGGAAAAGCTCGACACTTATACATGGAACCCTGCGTATGGGATCTTTCCTTGGTTGGCGCGGATCGCTCGCAATCGAGCGTTGGACCTGCATCGACGAAGGCAACGAGAGTCCCGTGGGCAGGGGGCTTACCGCGATATGTTGGATCAGCTTGCGCCTTCTGCTTCCGCGGAGCGTCTGTTGAGCGAGGAGCAAGAACAAAAGTTGTTGCGAGAGCGTGTTCGTCTGCTGCTGGGGCGCCTCAATCCGCGTTATCGGCAGGCTTTGGTGATGCGTTTGTTTGAAGAAAAAAGCCGAGAAGACTGCGCGACCGAGTTGGATATCAAACTCGGGACCTTCGATGTTTTGTTGCATCGGGCGCTTTTGTCGTTTCGTCGGCTTTGGGAAGAGGAGGAGATACGCCATGACGGCGAGAGATCCGAAGAATAAACAGGAACAGCGGGCATCGACGGAGCAGATCGAAGAAGAGCTTCTTCGTTTATTCGGTGAAGACGAAGCTCTGTACGCGCCGTTGACGCCAGAGGAGGAAGCTTTGTTGGAGGCGCTTTCTGGAGAACCCCACGAGGAGCCTTTGTCTGACGCTTTCGATGCCACGACAGGACTCTTGCGGCATAGCCTCGTTCCTCCCGAACTTTCCGCTGTTTCCTTTGCGCGGATAGGTTCGTCGATTTTCGGTGAGGACTTCCAACAAGAGCTTGCTGTCAATCCCCAAACATCCGTGCTTCGCGAGCCATCTGTCGAACAGCGCGTGCCCGAAGACTCGCTGTGGTCGCGTTTTCTTGCATGGTTGTGGCCCACTGCGGGTTGGCGGCCTGCATGGGGTGTCGCGGCCTTGGGTGGTGTCTTTTTGGTGATGGTAGGGGCAGGTGTGTTTCGTGTGGAGCCTCCCACAAGAACCGCTGCACCGCAGGGATTGGCGTATCGCGCAGGGCAAGGGCCTTGGAAACGCGGCGAAGATCCTTTTACGGTGACGCGCAATGCCTCTGAACGTCTCGGTCATGTCTTGCGGTTCTATCGAGAACAACGTCATGATCAGTGGTTGGATGATCTGGGGTCGTCTTATGCTCGATAATCCTCGTTTTACTCGATGGTGTGGCGGTTTGCTGATGCTCTTGAGCCTTGTCATTTTGGGAGGTTGTTCTCCGCGGAATGGCGAAGATGAGCGGCGTTGGGCGCGGCACCAACAAACGCAACAAAACACACGACAGCTTCAAGAAGCGAATCTCTCGATGTTGTCGATGGCACGGAGTCACCACCGTCGAGCAAGCTTGTATCTTCAACGCAACCAAGTCAGCAAAGGACTTCACGAACTGGATGCTGTGTTGGAGATGCCCTTTGGAACGAGCTTTGCGGCAGGACAAGAAGCCATCCTCGATGCTTGGGGACGCAAGGCATCGATCTTGTTGCAGTTGGGCCGCAAAGACGAAGCAGAGCGCGTGATCGAAGCAGCCTTGAAGCTTTATGCCAAGGCGCCAGCTTCTTTCTATCTTGCGCAGCTTTACCACATCCAAGGGCGCATCCTTGAACAAAACAAGAAGATCGAAGCCGCGCTCGTCGCGTATCAAAAGTCTATCGAAGTCAACAAGGCTGTGATACACCGCGCACGAGCCAGGCATCTCGGTGGAAAGCCGCCCCAGCCCGCCACGACACAACCGAGCAGTCCAAGGAGCCCAAGATGAGCGCACAAGGACGAGGTGGAAAGAAAAAGTCTGATGCAAAGAGAGAGCTTTGTGTGTATGTGGCGCGGCGCACGGTCTCGATGGGCTTGGGGCTGGTGTGTCTTGCGTGGTTGACGGGCTGTTCTGTTCACAAGGCAGCGACCAAGAACGGTGCTTCGTTTAGCTCTTTGGGGATGCCTGTGGTGGAACGAGATCCCCCCAAGCAAGGGAAGCGAGCAGAAGCTGAGATCGAGCGTCTTTACGCGTGGATCGAGCGGACCAGCAGTCGTCCGCATCGTGATAAAAAAGTGCCGATCAAGCCAAAGCGCGTGATCGAGAATGTTCCTGGTTCGGTAGGAGGTCTTGGCGATAAGTCCCTGCCTGAAAAGAGGGCGGTGAAGCCTGGGGGCCAAGACGCACCGAGTCCTCCTCCACAACCAGTTCAGCCCAGAGCCTTGCAAAACACCCCGGGCCATCGAGAGGAGACGGTGCAGATCGCCAAACGTCCTTGGTGGGCGTCTGCACCTCGACGCACAGCCGCGTATCGCAGGCTTTCTCCCAAAGAGCGCGTCTGTCGTTCGGCCAATATGATCTGCCGAGTGAGCGGTCGGATATGTCGGATAGCCGAGCGTTTTCGAGATCGTGAGCGTTATCAAAAGATGTGCGAACGCTCGACAAAGGACTGCCTTTACGCGCAGAAACAGTGCAAAGCGATGTAGCTTGTGCTTTCTGGGGATGGGGAAAGCCCGTGGGGATGGTGGGTTCTGTCGAAGTCTTATGATGTGCGCTCGACTTAAAGCGCGAACCTTTGGGGAGGGGTTGCGTATTGGGGCGATGACAACCAAGATGCAAGTCAAAGTCTGATTTGGCCCATGAGTCGGGTCTTTGTTGTGGAACGCTCGCGAGAACCAAGCGGGTCGTTGGTCTGTACAACAAAGTACGGCTGTGGTGTATCTTGTCCTATGCTACGCGAGAGACCGCAACCAACAAAGGAGTAAGGAAGCAAGATGGCAAACTATCGAACACATATCTCATGGGGTGCGATCGTGGGTGTGAGCGCCGCTGCGACAGCAAAGATGGCCTATCCTTCGGTGGGTTGGCAGGTCTTGCCGTTGGGGGCCTTTTTGGGATTTGTGGGAGGGATGATCCCCGACGTCGATCACGATACAGGTCACGCTTTGGATACGATTGCGGCGATGCTTTCGACCTTTTTGCCTGTATTGACGCTCACTGTGTATGGCGAAGCGCGAGAGAGTTGGACGATTTGGAGTCTCGCGGTGTTGTTCCCTTGTCACTACCTGTTGCATTGGGGTTTGAAGCAACTTGCTCCTTGGGATTACTCCAAAAAAGGGGTGACGCGAACCTACACAAGAGAAGCGTTTCGCGCGGTGGTCGTGGCGTCGATTTGTGCGGTCCCTGCGCTGTTTTTCTTTAAGAAGCTGCCTTTGCCGTTGCCACATACTTTGGCTTTGATGATCGTCATCGCGATCTTGGTGCAAGTCTCGCTGCCCTTGTTTCGCTTGGTTACGACGCACCGCGGTTCGATCCACAGCGTCCCCGTGGCCGTGGTGTATGGAGAGTTGGTGTACTTGTTTATGTATCGCTTCACTGTGCAAGATCGCGTAGCTTTGGCGATTTGCGCACTGCTTGGAGCGCTCTCGCACCTGTTGCTTGACGAGATCTATTCTGTGAACTTTGATGGCAAGATCACGGTCAAACGCTCGTTTGGAACGGCATTTAGCTTTTGGAAACAAGACTACGCCAGCCAGATGATCGGCATCTACGTTGCGATGTTTTTGCTGTTGGCGTTCTGTTTGTTTGTGTGATGAGAGAGAAGCTTAGGGCTTTTTGGGGGTAGGGCGCGAGGTGGGGCGGGGAGCTTTTTCGGGGATCTCTCGAAGCTGCGCACGAAAACAATAACCAGGACGGTCACCTGCACGGGGTCCCACAGGACGAACCGCGATCTCTACGCTTCCACGGGGATATCTCCACTTGTAAGCATCGAGATCAAGGTGATGTTTGCGCCATCCTTGTTTTTGAGAGACCACAAAACGCCGAACTTCCCGCTGTTCCACGTACACGGTCAGCTCCACATCTGCGCCTGAGGGCTTGATGCCAGGAGCGACGTTGCCGGGTGCTGCGGTACCGATCCCGTGTTCGATGGTCAGCGTCCCTTGGAGGGGGACATCGCGATAACGAACACGTAAGATCTGGCATCGCTTGGGCATGGCCCAAAGGCAGTCGCGGGGGGTGTCTTGGATCTCTTGGAGGATACGCCCGAAAAAGTAGTTTCGTGGTCCAAGGTGCCAGCCTGGACGCGCGCGCCAGTTGCGGAACCATTGGACATCGCCTTCTGGCGACTTGGATGCGCATCTTGGGGGCCTTTGATCATGTGGCGGTGTTTCGAGCCCGACCTCTGCGCGTCGTAGATGCTTGAGTGACAAAAAGTCGTACAGCATCTTGGGTGCGGGAGGAAGCTGAAACAAAGACACGTCAATGGGCCCAAAGCGCTTGTAACTCCGCTTCCAATAGCGTCTTTGCAGCGCTTGAAGATCGCGCTCAAAGGACTTTTGGAACCACCATTTACCCAAACGCGGCGCACGCAAGACCCAAAGTCGCTTGTAGCGATTGAGGTCTTCACGTGCGATGTGTTCGGCATAAAGGACAGGGATACCACGGAGAGGTTCAGCGCCCATCAAGGCCCAGTGAGGCAGCAAAGCAACTGCATCACCAGGTTGATAGTTTGCACGGATATAGCTTGTGGGTGTGGCCCAATCTTTACGCGAGAGGCGCGAGGAATAGATCCCCGCGTGCATAAAGAGCGCGAATGCCGAGGCTGCGATAGCAAGCCACAGGAACAAACGCTCGGACCATCGTGTGGCTGGAAGGTGCAAGCTCGCCTCCATTGAGGGTTGAGCGGGGGAGTTGGGGAGGGGCGAGTCGTTACTGACTCATGGACTCCAAGAACTCTTGGTTGCTCGAAGTACGGCTGACTTTGTCGAGCAAGAACTCCATCGAGTCGATCACGTTGAGGGGGTGGAGGAGCTGACGGAGGACCCACACGCGATTGAGTTCGATATCGGAGAGGAGAAGTTCTTCTTTACGAGTACCCGACTTGTTGATGTCGAGACAGGGGAAGATACGTTTCTCCATGAGCTTACGATCGAGGTGGAGTTCGCAGTTACCGGTACCTTTGAACTCTTCGAAGATGACTTCGTCCATACGCGAACCCGTGTCGATCAACGCGGTAGCGATGATGGTGAGCGAGCCACCTTCTTCGATGTTACGTGCAGAACCGAAGAAGCGCTTGGGCTTGTGAAGTGCGTTGGAGTCCACACCACCAGAGAGGATCTTTCCAGAGGGAGGAACAACCGAGTTGTACGCACGTGCCAAACGGGTGATCGAGTCAAGCAAGATCACGACGTCGCGTTTGTGCTCGACGAGGCGCTTGGCTTTTTCGATAACCATCTCAGCCACTTGGACGTGACGTGCTGCGGGCTCATCGAAGGTCGAAGAAACAACTTCGCCTTTGACCGAACGCTGCATGTCGGTGACTTCTTCGGGACGCTCGTCGATCAAGAGAACGATCAAAGCGACTTCGGGGTTGTTGGTGGTGACGGCATTTGCGATGTGTTGCATCAAGACCGTTTTACCTGCACGGGGAGGCGAAACGATCAGCGCGCGCTGGCCTTTGCCGATGGGCGCGAGCAAGTTGATGATACGCATGTCATACGAAGTTGCAGAGTGCTCAAGGTTGAGACGCTGCGTGGGGTAGAGCGGCGTAAGGTTGTCAAAGAGGATCTTTTCACGAGCCACTTCGGGCTCTTCAAAGTTGATGTGCTCCACTTTGAGCAATGCAAAGTAACGCTCAGACTCTTTGGGGGGGCGGATTTGCCCAGAGATGGTGTCACCTGTACGCAAGTTGAAGCGGCGGATTTGGGAGGGGGAGACGTAGATGTCGTCAGGACCGGGCAGGTAGTTATAGTCGGGGGAACGCAAGAAACCAAAGCCATCGGGAAGAACTTCCAACACGCCTTCGCCGAAGATCTGACCTTCACGGTCAGTTTGGGCTTGAAGGATCGCGAAGATAAGCTCTTGCATACGCAGGCCTGAGGCATTCTCGATGCCCATCTCACGAGCCATTTGATGCAGGTCTGTGATCTTTTTGGTCTTGAGTTCGTTGAGATTCAGGATCATACAGATGACTCCTAGGAATAGGGGTTGGGGTTGAGACCGACTGAAGGACGCAGGGAACCCCACGTGGGAGAGTAAAGATGCGACCTTGTAGGAAAGATTGCGGTCGTTGGGTAGGACGTCGACCGACGTAAAGGACGTCGAGGGGACTCGCAACAAAGTATGAAACTTGTTTTATTGTGTTCCGAAAAGGATTCTTTTCCGTATTGTTGGGAAGTTTTTTCTCGGCTTGTCTCTTAGGACCGTTTCGATTCTTCTGTGGGAATAATAAGACGGGCCGGTAAGAGCATTAGGCAGGTTGAGAAGGGTGTTTGGTGGTTAGTGTACGTTTATAGAGATGGTTTGCTTTATAAACGGTGTCGTTTTTTTTGTCAAGAGATTTTTTGCTTGCGTGGATGTCTTGTGGATGGGAAAAAGTCGAAAAAGATCAGGCGGGATGCTGCACTTCGTCGAGTTGTCGGCGAAGCATATCGATCTGGTTGCGTTGGATCTCAAGCTTGCGTCGCCATCGCATAATGTAGAGAAACAAGAAGAAAAATGCGAAGTTGCAGACCCAGACGGTCAAGCGCACACGCGAGTCGATCTCATCGACCTTGAGCATTGGGTGAAGTGAGCGCCCCAACTTGACCGAAAGGTACACAAAGGGGACAGAGAGCGCACCCACGATGCCCAAAGCAGCGGATGCTACGCGGACTTGGTTGCCCCGCTCACCATAACGACGAAACACAAAGTATGCAGCAAGCACCAGCCAAAGCGCCAAAAAGCTCATCAGTCGGGGGTCTTCCCACTTCCAATAGGTGTTCCAACTCGGGCGTCCCCAAAGGGGTCCTGTGGTCATCACGATCGTGCAATAAAGGAAACAGCCCTCTGCTGCACCCACAGCAAAAGCGTCCCACGACTCTTTGCGCGTCCGTAGATAGGCGACGGAACCAATAAAGACCAACAGCATCCCACCAAGACCTCCCCAAGCTGCGGGGAGATGTAAATAAAAGATCTTTTGCGACCACCAAGGAAGACCTGTGTGGCGCAAGAGGGGAGCGTAGTAAAAGGCCATATAAAGGCCCGAAGCCAAAAAGGCGAGACTAAAAAACAACAAGATGGGATCAAACCCGATCTTTCGAGAGGAATGCTTGTTTTCCAAGGCTTCTCTCCTTCTTCACGGTGAGAAAGTTCACGGTTTCACGGGCCCATCTTTTGGATCTCGACCCCATTCGTCAAGTGCCCCCAAAATGGGGTTGTTCTTTCTACCGCAGAAAGAAAGGCGAAGTGTACCAAAAGGACCCTTGGAGGGCTTGATCTTTCATGATGAGGCTGGCACACTCCACCCGCTCCCAAAGAACCCTGTTTTCTACCCTGTACGCAAAGGAGGCGCGTTCGATGCAGTTCAAACGACTTCTGAAAGGCACCTTGTGTTGGATGGTGGTGCTTGGAGTTTCGATGGCTTGGTCTGCGAAGGCTTTCGCGGGCCGTTATTTGATCACTGTCGTCGAAGCTCGTATCGCAAAGAAAAAGTCACGCTTTCGTCGTTGGGATACTGGTTTTGGTAAGATGACTCTCCCCGATCCCTTCGTGGTTTTGGAAGCCGCTGGGGAACGATTGACTACGAAAGTCATCAAAAACGAACTCAATCCCCGTTGGAATGCTTCTCGTACCTTTACTCTCAAAGGCGACGAGATCGTTTACCTCGCTGTCTACGACAAAGACGTCAGTAGCAACGATCTTATCGGCAAGTTCGAGTTGAAGTTTTCACAGCTCGAAAAAGGTCTTTCCCTTACGTTCGGCAAAGTCGAGTTTTTGCACATCAAAGTGACTCGACTGGATCAACCTGATGTTCGCGTTGCCGAGCCAGTGAAGCGCCCTGAGCCCGTCAAACCCGCAGAACCAGTGAAGCGTCCTGAGCCCGTCAAGCCCGCAGAGCCCGTCAAACGTGCCGAGCCTGTCAAGCCTGCCGAGCCAGCAAAGCGTCCTGAACCTGTGAAGCCCGTCGAGCCAGTCAAGCCCGTCGGTCGGCCAGTGGCTGTTCCTCCTGTCGCTCGTCCTGTAAAGGTCGAAGCCAAGACTACAGCTTATGATGGCCTTCCTGCCGGCGAAATCAGCCAAACGCAATTTTGCTATGCTGTTCAACGTCATACACTTTTCTGTATGAACAAGCAGTATGAGTCGTTTGCGTCCAGCGCAGACAAAAAGAAACAAGCCACTGCGCAGTTCTTGTCTGCCCTGATGAAACGCATCGAGACAGGTCTTCGCGCAAAAGATCCCCAAATCGAAGCACAGTGCCAAAAGGCGATGCTTGGTGACGGATTTGCCGCTTCTCGCTCATGCCTCGACTGCCTTGTCCAGCTCGGTTGCCCCACGCTTCCACGTTTTCGCGCCTCTTGCTCCAAGGCTTGTGCAGCCCCCGCAGCACCTGTGAAACGTGCTGAGCCTGCGCCCGTCAAGCGCGTTGAACCCGCTCCCCCCGCACGAACCGAGCCCGCGCCCGTTCGTACAGAGCCTGCTCCTCCCGCACGCACCGAGCCTGCGCCCGTGAAACGTGCGGAGCCCGCGCCTGTTGCACGCACAGAGCCTGCACCTCCCGTTCGCACAGAGCCCGCTCCTCCCGCACGAACCGAGCCCGCGCCTGTGAAACGCGCGGAACCTGCACCCCGTGCTGTTGCGGCTGCGACCATGGAGATCAAGCCTTTCTGTGAGCAAGCCACCACACATCAATTGAAATGTTTGAAAAGCCAGTACGAAGC
This sequence comes from Myxococcales bacterium, assembly GCA_020632975.1. Classification (GTDB taxonomy): domain Bacteria; phylum Myxococcota_C; class UBA6777; order UBA6777; family UBA6777; genus JAKLKB01. Next base: position 65,965 of record JACKEL010000008.1, on the reverse strand, counting down.
TTCAAAGGCTGATCCCAAGAAAGCTTCTGTGTCGGGCTTTTTGAAAGTTCTGATTGATCGTATGGAAAAAAATCAGGCCGAAGTGGTCGGCAAATGCGTGAAAAAGTACGAAGAAGAACAAGCCAAACGCAAGGCTGAAAACAAACCCGCTCTCAGCGGCGAAGTCTTGGGCAAGTGCATGGCTTGTATGAGCGCTGCGGCGTGTGATCGCAAGAAGCTTCAAGATTGCAGCAACGTCTGCAACGGAAACTAATCGACGATTACAACCGTGGGGGTGGGGTCGTCTGAAGCAAGCGACACAAGGCACTAAAGAAGATACAAAGTGCCAACGTCGCGGGATCTTGTGGGGCAAGGGACAACAGAGCTTGAGGCTGAGACAACCACGCCTCTAGCCAAAAGAAACCGCCATAAAACAACCAATCATGCAACAGCTCCCGCAGGTTGCTGCGTAACATCCGTTGTCGATCCCGCATTTTGCTCGGAGGCAACTGAAAGATCGCAAGCAAAGCACGCCACTGAAGCAACGCATCCAACTCTCCGCTCCAAAAGGAAGACGAGGGGGCGATCTCTTCGAGGAGTTCGAGACCCAGCGCAAGGATAGGTTCTTCGAGAAGCGCAAGAAGCCCTTGGAGGGGGTCGTTTGGACTTCCTTCGCTTTGTTCGAGTTGTTTGAGATGTGCTTGCCACTGTCGGCCAAATCGACCCGCTCGGTCTCTACTGCTGGGTTCGAACTGGTCAAACAACGTGTACAGCCGGTAGCGTTCGTCGCGTGTCCCTTGCGAAAAAGTCTCGAAGACCAGCCCTCTCCCAAAAGGAGCGAGCCGATGCAAGCAAGGCTTGAGACCCTGCGGTGACTCGGGGGCAGGCCACGGCGAAAGGTAGCGCGTCAACAAGTCTTGTAGCTGTGGACGTGCGTAGGGGCCGCACTGACCGAGAGATTGGTATGCTGCCTGTCGAACGCGTGGGGCTCGATCATCCAGAGAAGAGGCGATCAGGTCGGTGATCTCTGGCCTTGGCAACAAGGGCAGATGTTGGATCGCAAAGGTACGAGGCTTGGCATGAGGGTGCTGCAAAAGCGCGCTCCACTCGGAAAGTGCTTCATCCCACAGCGGATCGAAATGCTCTGGACTGCGCAGTTGCCAGCCCGCTTGCTTTTTGTTTTGGGGCTGTGCCCCTGAGCACGACATGACGCGATAAGCCCGATGTATCCGTTCTTTGATTGCATAAGCGCGTGCCATCTCGCGATCTTGTCGGGATGTTGGGGGGATCGGGCCTTGGGTGGGATAGTCATCTCTTGTCCGCTGGGCAAAGTGCCCCAACGAAGAGCGTAAAGCGTCATGCAACATCGCTCCAAACCTCTTTGTCTTTGGGTCGTGGGTCTGGAGCTTTACGCAGGGGATAGAGCGCTGGTTCGCTTTGAGTGATAAGGTGTTAGCAAAGGGTGGAGGAGAAGATGGGAAGGATAGGAAAGGGTTTAGCTGGAGGATTCAGACTTTTTCGCGAGTTCATCCCCGACAAAAGTGGAAGAGAATGCATCTTCCAAGTCGCCTTCTTGGAGGTCTTGGAAGAGCCCTTGAAACTCTCCGCTACGTTTGGCAGGTTCGGGTGCAGGAGCGGGTGGTGCGACTTCTTTGGGCTGTTTTCCTCCTCCGCTTTCCTCGAAGGAGGATAAATCAAAAAAATCGTTTTCGCTGCCTCCCGTATCCCCGCTATCATCGGAAAACTCATCGTCGAAGTCATCGCCAAAGGAGATCTCGTCAGCTCCATCGCGGCGTGCTTCGTCGATCATCCGCAGACCGTCGAGGATCAAGCCATCAAGTGATTTGTTGATGGCGCGTTTCTCTGGTCTAACGGAGGGGTCTAGGCTGAACTCACCTTTCTCCCAAGAGAGCAGGTGGTAAACAGCGTGTTCGCCTTGGGTATCACTGAGCGAAGCATCGAAGATGTGGCCATCTTCGAGGTAGATGTAACCCGTTTCGTCTTCCGCCGAGATCGTGAGACGGCCTGTTCGTCGGCTCTGGGAGAGGACTTGAAGCAGATCGGGCAGACCGAGCTGTTCGAGAGAACCCGTAAGTCCCTTGCTACCAGAACTTTTGTTTTTACGGCGTTTTTGTTCCCTGACTTGTTCCATCGAACGGTTGATACGCGCGACAGTCACACCAACGTTGGGTCCTGCGGGCTTGATCAAGTAGTCGAGGGCCATGCTCATCCCACGATCAACGTTTTCATCGTCGTGTTGCGAGGTCAGGAAGATAAAGTCGGGCGGATTGCTGACTTGTTTTCGGATGTGCTCAACGAAAGAGAAACCGTCCATCTCTCCGGGGAGATTGAGTTCCAACACCACCAAATCTGGACGATGTTTGTTGAGGATGGTTTCGGCTTCGCGGGACTCTGCGACCACTTGGACCCACCAACCTTTGTCGAGGAGGCTTTTTTCCAATTGGCCCGCGAGTTGCGCATCGGGATCGAGCAACAAGACGTTGGGGATAGCGCCTTTTTCGTAATCTTGGATACGTTGTACTTCGCGTCCAACCAACGGCAACAACTCAGAGTCGAACAGCGTTCCTTCGTAGTTGCGGACTTGTTGGTTGAGTTCTTCGCCTTTGATGTCGCTTTCGATACGGAGATACTCGTAGGCATCAAGGATCGAAAGGATGCGTGCACCCAAGGGGATGTGGTTTCCGCCGACTTGGTTGGGGAAACCTTGTCCATCGAAGCGCTCGTAGACGTGTTGCAAGATATTCATTACATCGTTGGGAAGGCCCATCATACGGAGGTTTTCGACATGTGCTGCATGTTGCTTCTGTGCATCTGCGAGCAGATGTTCATTTTGCTCGAGAGAGATCAAAGAAGCTTTGGGCAGATCCGTGTCGATGTGATGGAGATAAAAGGCCATCCAAAGCGATTCGCTGTCGGGCTGTGTCATATTGAGGCGTTTGACCAAAAGCCGAAGAATCGGTTCTTGGAGGCTCAAGTGACGGCGATACACAGCGCTTTCTCGTTGGATACGTTGTGTAAAGAGCTTGGTCAACGCAAGCAGGTTGGTGGCCTGCTGCGGTGGCGCTTGGTATTGATTGGCGTAGATATCGTTCTGTTCGTAAGCAGGGAGCGCGTTTTGTTGTTCGGCGGGTGGCTGCTCGTACAGTGCTTCGTGGAAGTTGGCGTGGATGCGGGTCACGTCGTCGTCGTTATCGCCGTAAGGTTCGGGATAAGCGCTTGGATCGTTGCCGTATCCACCCATCGCATTGGGGTCCATGGGCGCATAAGGGTCGTAGTATCCGCCCATATTGCGTCCATAAGGAGAGGGTGTGCCTGGTGGATTGCCAAACTGCGCGCCAGGGTTGTCCTCGTAGTATCCGCTGTATCCGCCTGAGACATTGTAGCTATCAGGATAGGGACTGCTGTACTCAGGGGGTTGAGAGTTGGTGTTGTGATCTTCGGGATAGGGTGTGCCTTGCGCTTGAAGCAAAGGAGCAAAGGCGTTGATATCACCCCGATAATGCTTGCGAATCGCTGCTTGGACAGCAGATTGAAGCGCGACATACACACGAAGTTCGCGAACGCGTGTGATCATGTGCACTTCGCGTAGGCTGGCCTCGTTTTGCGGGTCAGAGGTAACGATCGAGAGCGTGCTATTTTCTGGGTCGTAGAGGACCGGAATCAGATGATAGTGCTCAGCGATACTGAGGGGTAACAAGTCCAGAACTTGTTGGGGAATCCGGGCTTTCGCGAGCCGCTCGGTTGATACGTAGCGTGTGCGAAACTCGGCAGCGAGAAATTGGAGTACGGTTGATTCTGAAACATATCCAAGCCGAACAAGGATCTCTCCGAGTCGTCCTTCTTGGACTTGCTGCTGGCGTAACGCTTCGTCAAGCTGGGCCTGATTGATGACGCCCGCTTGCACCAGACGCTTCCCAAACTTTTGATTGTCAAGCATCCACTTATCCCATCGCTTGGGTTTCAACACGAAGTGAAACACAGGCCGTGACAAAGAAAAATTGCGACGCGAGGAGGTCGCGAAAGCTCACACAGTCTATCTTTTTCAGTCGGGTGCGTCAACACCTTCCTTGTGGGGTTTGAAGATCGTGTGGTCGATGGAGAGGAGAAGAGGGAGGGATCTGTTTATTTCTCAGTGTCTTCTTTGGAGGGGGCTGGTTCTTCCGTTTTTTCAGCCTTTTTTTCAGAAGACTCTTCTTTTTTGTCCTCTTTGGGAGCAGAAGCCGCATCGTCTTTGGCGCTGCTTTCTTCGGCTTTGGCTTCCGTCGAAGCCTCTTTCTCTGCGCTCTCTTGTTTGGGGGCAGCTTCTTTGGCTGGTGCCGCGGGTGCTTCTTTTTTCTTGGGGAGCGGATCGAGATCGTGTTGTTCGCCTGCGGGCTCTTCATGTGGAAGTGCGTTTGTGCTCGCGCTTGCGAAATCCTCTTCGAGTTCGTGGGGTTCGCTTGCAGGCTCACTTGCAGGTTTTTTCACGGGTACTTCTTGGGTTTCTTCTTTTTCGAGAGCATCCCACTCTTCTTGGGTGGTGGGATGGTACTCATAGATCAACACGGTGACATTGTCTTCACCGCCGTTATCATTGGCAGTTTGGACCATATCTTCGGCCGCGTCTTGGGGGGTTTCGCCTTTTTGAAGGATCTTCTCGATGTCAGGATCGCGGATCATCTTGGTGAGACCATCGCTGCACAAGAGGATGCGATCACCAGGGCGCAAACGCAGAGCAAACTCGCTCAGTTCGGGCTCGACATGCGCGCGTGGGCCAAGGGCACGGCTCAAGATGTGGCTATCGGGGTGTCCGTCGGCTTCTTCAGGACTCAAAAGGCCGACATCGACAAAGTGTTGGACAACGGTATGATCGCGCGTGAGTTGCTGGAGTTTTCCGCCTTTTCTCAGGAGATAGATGCGGCTGTCTCCCACGTGGGCCAAGTAGGTTAGTCCTTCGCGCACCATGGCGAGGACACAAGTCGAACCCATACGAGAGAGTTCTTCTTCTTGTTGGCCACGGAGGTAGATTCGTTCGTTGGCAAGGCAGATCGCTTGGCGCATGGCTTTGGGGGGGGTCTCGACCCGAGCATCTCTGAAATATTCTTCGATGGCTTCGACAACGAGGTGACTTGCGAGGGCTCCACCACGGTAACCGCCCATGCCGTCTGCGACGATCAAGACGTGCCCTTGATCGATGGGGAGATCACCCATGTTGTCTTCGTTGGCTGAACGTATCTTGCCGACATCCGTGCAACGGCCAACGAGGGGTCTGTTTTTATCCGACGCCTTCATCCAATTCTCTCCATGCTGCGGGGCGGGTGTCTCAACCTGATCCTTCTTCTCGAATGACGGAAAACAGGGATGACTAAAACGCGCTTCCGTTCTCGTTTGATTTTCGTCTTGTTCAGTCTATGCCATGTTGCATGATCAAGGACAAGCCCCACGTTGTGGAGCGAGCCTTTCTCAGCGGCGCTTACCGCGTCTGCGTCTTCTGCGGCGCTTGTTACGTTTTCTTCGGTTCTTTCGGCTTCTTCGTTTATGTGCCGAGAGTTTTTTTCTTTGACGTGCGCGTCGCCGTTTGCTTTTTTTCAAAACGGGGGAGGGAGCTTGGCCTGGACGCACACTCGGTAAGGTTTGTGGTGCGGGTTGTACCGCAACACGCATCGGCGGAGGCGAGCCTACCACCGATGCTTTGTGGCTTTGCGGGATATGCTCTTTGGCCCCTGGCCGCTTGGACCACAACCCAAAGCCCCACAAGATCAACAAACAAGAAAGTGCAAGCAAAAAGGCGGGCAGGAGTTCTCTTCCGCCTGTGGGCTCTTCAAAGTGCTGGAGTTCTTCGCCTTGAACTTCGGTCGCGTCTTCTGAGCGAAACAGTGGATCTTCTTTGCGCTTGGGTGCAAGCATCGGACGCGCGGGGCCTTTGGCACCACCATAGCGTTCGAGGTACTGGCAAAGCGAAAGCTTGAGTTCTTTGCGAGACTCCGCCCAACGTCCGAGTTCTTGGCCGATCCAACGAGCATCTGAGGGCCGTTTTTGCGCATCGCGCTCAAGCATCATCATGATCAGCTTGCGCAGATCTTCGTCGATCTCGTTGGGAAGCGGGCGAGGTGTCAAGTTGTGTCGGATGTTGATCACTTCTAAGATCTCCGCTTTTTTGCGGAGACGGTAAGGATCTTTGCCCGTCAGCAACTCGTACATCAAAATCCCCAGCGAGTAGATATCGCTTTCGGGGCCGATTTCTTCGCCTTTTTTGCCAGCGAGTTGTTCTGGAGACATATAACGCGGCGTGCCCAACAAGGTCCCTGTTCGGGTGATCCCTGCATATTCGACGCGGCTGATCCCGAAGTCTGTGAGCTTGATCGTTCCATCCAGACCCAACAAGATATTTTCGGGTTTGAGATCGCGGTGGACCACGCGGTGGGCGTGGAGATGTTCAAGGGCACGGGCCAATGCGCGGCCGATTCCCACTGCGATCCCCACAGGAAAGACCTTTTGATCTTTCATCAGTTGGCGCAAGTTGACGCCTTCCACAAGCTCCATCAGGATGTGCAACGCGCCATGTGCTTCGAAAAGGTCCAAATAGCCCGTGATATTCGGGTGTTTGAGGTCGGCCGCCGCTTCGTATTCTAGACGAAAACGCTTTTCAAAACGCTTTTCTTCTCGTAGGGCTGGGTCCAACCGCTTGATCGCGAACTCTGCGCCATTGGCATCCATCACGCGATAGACCGTGCCCATCCCGCCTTTTCCAAGGGGGCGACCGACGATCTGAAAGCGTTGATCGATAACGTCCCCACTGCGGGGCTTTTGGTAGTCCTTGGCGCCCCGTTTGAGCTGGGGTAGCGGTTGTGAACTTGTCTGCATGAGGGGAGTCCTCCTAGGCTTGGGCGATCCAAAGCTTCTTCCCATCTCCTCTGTGGTCCTGTCCTCGTATCGGTCGGTTTGGGAGATTTGATGGGGCTTACTTTGTAGGTCTCGTCAAGCTATCAGTCCCTTGGAGGTTGGGCAATTTTTCTGCACTGTGCTATATCCTCGCAGGCGTGGCGCTGCAAAACCAAGCAAAGGAGATCTTCGATGAAGCGTGTTGCCTTTTATGGAGGGAGCTTTAATCCACCCCACTTTAGCCATTTTTTTGCGATGACTTGGGCCTTGTGCTGCGGAGAAGTGGACGAGGTTTGGATGGTTCCTTGCGCAGAACACGCTTTTGGGAAGGACTTGGCGCCCTTTGAACACAGGGTGGAGATGTGCAAACGCGGGATCTCTGCCTTTTCGAGCCCTGACAAGATCAAAGTGCAAACCATCGAACAACGATTGCCACGTCCCAGCTATACCATCCATACCATCGAGGCTTTGCAGCGCGAGCATCCTGATCATTCGTTTCGTTTGTTGATCGGCTCGGATATCCTCAACGAAAAAGAAAAGTGGCATGACTTTTCTCGTCTTGTAGAGCTGGCGCCTCTCCTGCTGATCGGGCGGGCAGGCGTCAAAGTCGAAGAGGCTGTCTTCGAAGATCAGCATCTTTTTCCTGGCTCTGGTAAAAAAGACTTATTAAATCTACAAGAAGAGATTGTTCTTCCTGAGATCTCTTCCACAGAGATCCGCAAACGCCTCGCACTTTCTTCTGAAGTCCGGACTTTGCTGCCTGCTCCCATCCTTGAATACATCCAGTCAAACCACCTCTATAAAAAAAACGCCCGTTCTTAAAAGAGAAATTACCTCTTTTCTTCTTTCTTCCTCGTTCGAGTGATCTTTTGTGAGACGTTTTCGAATCTCCTACTGTCTTGTGTGGGAGCTTTGCGTGCTTTGGAAGACATCGCGAAAAACCAAGAGTGATTTGCTTTTGGGGAGTTTGTCTTGACAAAGCGATTTTTTCTTGCTGTTTACTCCAACAGTTTTGCGTTGTTGGGTATTTGCATAGGAAATATGCAAGATTTTTTCTATCAAAACGTGAAATCAACTTAGATGTTTCTCGAAAAACTTTCACAAAATTAAATCGATATCCTATTTGTTTGAATGTTTGCTGTTTCGAACAGACACAACAAGAGATATCGTATGCAGCCTTTCACTTTCTTATGCATCTATAACGTATAAAAGAATAGTAAAGCAGGGGTGTTGTTTGTCATCATCTCGCATCTCAAACGATACCAACCGAAGTTCCGAGTCTTGTCTTACCAAGGAGGATTGAATGCCCCGCCCCACATCCACAAAGAAGTATGGTTTGTGGTCCGTCCTTGTCTTGCTTGCAAACCTGAGCGTTTTCCTCATCCAGTGTACCGCCCCAAAAAGTACAGAAACATGCACACGAACATCTGATTGTGTGGAGATCCATGGTACAGGGTACAGGTGTATTGCTGGGACATGCCGCAAGTACGAGGTCCGAAACGAAGCGCCTGTTGCTGATCCTGGCGTTTTCCAAAGAGTGCGACAAAATAGCGAAGTCAAGCTTGATGGAAGCAAGTCACGCGATCCTGAAGGTGGCCCTGTTACCTATGCTTGGACCCTTGCCAAAAAGCCCCAAGGTAGCCAAGCAGAATTGGTGGGGGCGGACACTGCGACGCCCACGTTTACGGCAGATGCCGCAGGCGACTTCGTGGTGCAGTTGATCGTCAAAGACGACAAAGAACTCGCCAGCCAACCTCGCCAAGTCACGATCGAAGTGTTTGGTGCAGAGGAAAATGGTTCGCCCGTTGCGAATGCTGGGCAGGATCAGATCGCAGGCGTAGGGATCGAGGTCAAGTTCGATGGTAGTGGTTCGACCGATCCTGAAGGCGACACCTTAACTTTTGCTTGGGGGATCAAAAGCAAGCCCCAAGGTAGCCAAGCAGAGTTGGTGGGGGCGGATACTGACAAACCTACGCTGACTCCGGATGTGGCAGGGAAATACATCATCGAACTTGTGGTCTCGGATGGTTTGGAAGCCAGCCAACCCGCGACGGTGAGTATCGAAGCTCTTGGGGACTATGACCTCCAACCCACGATTACAGAGATCACGCCAGACAATGGCTTCGCGGATACCAATGCCAAAGTCGCCGTCAAAGGGACTGGGTTTTCTCCGCAATTGCGGATCTTTTTCGATGGTCGCGTTCAGCCTGTAGACAACATTCGTTTTGTTTCTGCAACAGAGCTTGAATGGACATTGAGCCTTTCTGCCCGAAGCCCTGGGAAATACAAAGTCAAAGTGGTGAACCCAAACCGCAAAGAGTCCGCAGAAGTGGACTTTGAGGTGCGCGAACTCCCCACGCCTGAGATCACCAGCATCGATCCTTCGACCGCTCCTACAGGCTCCAAGCTTGATAGCCTTCGCGTCGTTGGAAAAGGCTTTGTGGACAAAACAGAAGTACTCTTCGAGTCTGTCCCTGTTCCTACAACCTACGTTTCGTCCACAGAGATAACATTCAAGCTCGACTTGGTGGGCGTAAATCCAGGAAAATACACACTGCGCTTGCGAAACCCTGGAGGACGAACCTCTGGAACTGCGGACTTTGTGGTCACTGAGCCTCTTCCTCCGCCTATCTTGAACGTCCTCAACCCACCCCGCGCCATTACAGGACAAAAACTCGCTTTTAGCATCCATGGTACAGGCTTTTCACAGAACGCTGTGATCGTGTTTGATGGCAAGCCTATCCCTTCAAATCGTCTGCGTCGTGAAGAGATCCAAGCGACTCCTGAACTGGACCTGACCAATATCCCCGCGGGAACCTACAAGGTTTGGGCTCAGAACGTGGATGGCCAGATCTCTGACAAACTCGACTTTGTTGTCGAAGGCGTCGATCCCACGCCGCGTCTCGACCGTATCTTGCCTTTCTTTGTGTATCTAGACGATAGCACCAATAAAGTTGCCATTTATGGTGACTCTTTCCGCCCTGGTGCCCAAGTCGAGATCGATGGAAAGCTCCTTCCTACCACAGACGTAAGCTTCCAAAGTACCACTTATATCGAGGCTTTGGTGGATACCACCAAGGGAACTTGGACGCCTAAGCTCAAGGCTGACGCGGTGGTGATCAACCCTGGAAACAAGCGCTCGAATGTCTTCCCCATCGATATCACCTATCGTATCCCCTCGGTTTCGTCGATTACACCGACAAGATGGCGTAATGCTTGTAGTACAGAAGTCTTGATCAAAGGGATCAACTTCTTGCAAGGCAAGTCTGAAGTCCACTTTGGAACCAACATCTACAAACAAGGTGTGGTGGGTGCCTATGCACTTACTTTCGTGGATGATCGCACACTCAAGTTTACCCTTGCTTCGGGACTTACAGCGCAAACGTACTCTATCTTTGTGCGTAATGGTCCAAACGCAGACTCCGCGAAAACCAACTTCTCGCTGCTTTCGGGGACCAGCACTTACACCGCGAAGATTCGAGCCGCGCAGCCCAACTCCGGACAGTCGGATACCAAAGTTACGGTGGCTCTGAACTATGAAACAGGGTTTACTTTTGATGTTGGTGCGATTGTCCTCTTCAACGGAAAGGCCGTTCCTTCGGTCTGTAGCAGCACGTCCTCTTGTTATACCTTGAGTGCAGAACTCGATCTTGCAGGTGTGGCGCCCGGAGAACATGATCTTCAGGTCGTGAACCCCTGCGGAACACCCAGTGTTGTGTACAAGTTCGTCGTGCTCGATCCTCCCACGCCTTCCATCACACAAGTCAGCCCAAGCAATGCGCTTGTGGGAGACAAGTTCTACCTCAGTATCCAAGGCTCGAACTTCCTCCCCAATTCGGCCTTGTATTTCGGGACCCAAAAGCTCGATGTGGTGTTGCGTAGCGACAAAGATCTCATCACCAAAGATCGCATCGATCTGACTGGGAAGACGCCCGGAACGGTTGACCTTTATGTCGACAACCAAAACGGCCAAAAGACCCAAAAGGTCAAGTTCTCCATCATGGCTGCCAATTCGACACTGCGCATTAGCAACGTGTCGCAAACCAGCTTCAAACGAGGCATCTCTTATAACGGCCTTTCTGTGACAGGGAGCGGGTTTACGCAAAACTCCGAGGCTTACTTCAATGGCAAAAAAGTGACCTTGAAGTATTTGTCTGCGGCCCAAGTGACCGTGGATGGCTTGGACTTTAACGCGATCCCTGCGGGTGTTTATTACCTTTATATCCAAGATGGAACCAACAAAAGTAATGAGTTCCCGCTGTTTGCGGAAGCTGAGCCTCCCCCCATCATGGACCATTTGAGCCCTGCAACAGAGTATGTCGGACGTAGCTTTACCTTCTATGTTTATGGTAGTCGGTTCTGTACGCCCAATGGTACGACCTGCCAAACCAACCCGATTATCCGTATCCTTGACGCACAAGGGAATGATTACGGTAGCGACAGCACCACCAACAAGAAGTACACGATCACCCGTTCTTACATCTATTCATCGTCGCAGTATGTGTACGGCACCCTCAATACGGGTGGGATGAGCGCTGGAAATTACAAGGTGTACTTTGAGTTGCCTACAGGTGAACGCAGTAACCCTGCGGTGTTGCAACTCCAAGAGCTTCCTGATCCTGTGATCGACCGATTGACATGGTCGCCGAGTGGTACGGTCTATCCAGACCGCGTCTTCACGTACCTTGCGGTCTATGGGAAGTACTACCGCACGCCGCCTCCCGATCCTGAGTTCCTTGTGGACGGCCAACCTTACAAATCCAGCCCGCCCACACCACCGCGTTGTTTTGGCTCGAGCCCCACGTATACTTACTGCTACCTCGATAAGTTTACGACAGCAGGACTTGCCGCTGGAAGTCATACCATCCAGTACAAAACAACGATCAATGGGAAGGTTTGGCTCTCGAATGCCTTTAGCTTCACGGTCACCAAGCCCCCAGCTCCCACAGTGACTTCGATCTCGCCGAATGCGGGTAGCCAAGGTACGATGATCCAAGTGACGATTCGCGGTTCCAACCTTGCGAATGGAGCCTTTGTGTTGGGTTCAAACTTGCAGGTTATCCCGACGCTTTACGTGTCCACCAGTGAACTGCATATGACGATGGACACTACGAATCTTCCGTTGGGTTCTAGCCAGTTTGTCTTGCAAAACCCCGATGGACAGCAATCCGCGGCCTTTACTTTCAGCGTGATCCCCAAAGTTCCTCCCATGATCACGTACTCTTCGCCAGATGTGATCAACCCTGGTACATCGTCGTTGACGATCTATGGGATGGGCATCGAGGCGACAGATACGGTTTCTATCGATGGGCAGACCGTGAGCGCAGCTTTCCGCACGGGGAGCGAACCGAACTTCTATGTCGCTGGTCATTCTTTTCCTGTAAAAACTGGACCTTACATGATCCAGATCACCAAAGCCGATGGTACAAAGTCCAACGTCTTTGAACTTGGAAACAATGAAGGCAAGCCGCACATCCGCTATCTCAGCCCTCGCTATGTGAACTCTGGAAGCTCTGCAACCATCTATGCCTACTCCTATCACTTGGGGAGTTCGGGTGTTGAGATGCGTATCAATGGCGTGTTGCAGACGGGTGGTTACTTGAGTAGTACTTCTTACATTCGTTCGGCATCGAGCGGCTTTAAGGCACCTACTGTCACGGTTCCCACGGAGTACACTGTCGAAGTGAAAAACCCCAATGGAAAGACGGATACGGACAAGTTCTATGTTATCCCGTCCACTGGGCCGTATATTACGTCGTTCTACATTCAATACTTCTCGGATGGGATGGAAAAACTTGATGGGGCGGCTTCGGGAACGACGGGGATTTGGTATGTTGCGGGAAGTCGCTTTACCTCAACCTCCAAGATCCATATCAATGGTGTTGAAGTCCCAACACGTTACAGCTCTTCGACGAGACTCTATCTCTCGGCCCCTTACAGTCTCTCTGGAAAGAGCGGTCGTATCCCTGTCAAAGTCGTGGACGGCGCGCTTTCAAGCAACACCATGTATATCAACATGCAGTCTGGTCACAATCTCATTGAGCGACCGCGCTCTGTGGCTTTGGAGCCTTTCTGGTCTTATCCAAGCAAGACACTTGATGTTGAGGTGTACGTCCTGCCTTGGAGCACAACCTACAGCCAGCCTTTTGGGGCGCAGTACACTTACCAAAACTGGAAGAGCTACGAAGTGTTGGTCAAAGGCCCTGGCCTCGCAACGCCCAAGACTTACTCTTTTGTAAGCTGCGCAGGGACCAGCTCTACCACGGACCCACGTCGTTGCAAGATCTCGATCGATACGACTGGATGGCAAGTGGGCGTGTTCTCCTTCCAAGTTCGACACAAGACGACACTTGAAACGTCTGGTGGAACGGGCTTTGCGGTGGTTCAGCCCTAACCCCTTCCTTTCACGGCCTCTTTGCCTCTCCCTTTGCTAGCCCTTCTTCGTCCCATCTTTGATTCCCTGTCTTTGATTTCCCGTCTTTCTTTTTCCTTCCCGAATGTGTTATGCAAAACAAAGCTCTGCATCGCAGATAGCCTATGCCTCGCATAACGATCCGTGATGTGGAGCTTTCGTGTTTGGGTCGAATACACGGCGCGAGAGCGAGCGCGAACAACACGACCACACAAGATGCAAAGCGCCCAAACCACCGAAGGAGTGATAGATGAGATTGTTTGCATGGTGTCTCTTATCTTGCAGTGTGATGCTGCAATGGGGATGCATCTGGAAGAGCGATCACTTGAAGATGATGAAAGCCAAAGACCAACAGATCTCTGGTCTTGAAAAAGAAAAAACGGACCTCACAGACCAACTCAAGTCCAAGACAGACGCGCTTGGTTCGATGACAGAAGATCGCAACAAACTCAAGATGTTGAGTGAAAAGTTGCAGTCCCAACTCACGCAGATCAAGCTTGCCCGCCAACAGTGCGAAGAACGTGTTCGAGCCTTGGCTGACAAGGGTGATGAGAAGACCCGTAAACTCCAACAAGCTTTGGAGCAGGTCCAGAAACTCCAAGATATCGCCAACCGCCGGAAGGCCCTCTTTGATCGCCTTCGCGCATCGTTCAAGTCGATGACGGATGCAGGAAAACTGCGTGTGAGCATGGTGCGCGGGATGCTTGTGGTTCAACTTGAAGAAAAGATCTTGTTTGCGAGTGGTCAGTCGAGCGTAAAACGCGAAGGTTCCGAGGCGATTGCACAGCTTACAGAGATCCTGAAAGGGATGAACCGTCGTTGGCAGATCGCTGGACACACAGATAGCGTTGGAAAGCCCACCGTCAACTGGTCGCTTTCTGTCCAACGTGCACTTGCTGTTTTGCGCGTGATGCTCAAAACAGGTATGCCTCCTGAGTTGATCTCCGCTGCAGGATTCGGCCAGTACCAACCCACCGCATCCAACGACAGCAAAGAAGATCGTGCGCGCAACCGCCGCACAGAGATCGTCTTGGTTCCGAACCTCCAAGAACTCCAACTTGCCCAAGCCCCCGCGCCCCTCCAAGTTTGCTTGGCCGCGCGTTAATGGCTTCTCTCCTCGATCCGCTCTCCCTCCAAGACCCTTCCTTTTGGAAAAACCTTTGTCCTTCGCTTTCTCTCTCTCTCCCAAAAGATCTCTCTGAAGATGCTCAAGGACATGCAGGTCTTTCTTGCTTGTCGCCCGAGCCTCGGGAGATATCGCGCTGTCAGTCACAGCTGTGCGAGGATGGATACTTTCTCTATCCTTCGCGCTTTGCTCGCGATGCGATGGGGCGTTTGGCGCGTGCTGTCGAGTGCATTACAGATGCGACAGGGATGCCGATCTGGACGCTTGTGTATGATGAGCTTTGGGAGATGATGGCCGCGATGCAAGGGTGTTTGGCACCGCTTTTGGGGGAGAGTTATCAGCTTTTGCCTGACATCTGGGTGTGGAACCTTCGGCCCAACGGGGAAGATCGCGGCTGGAGACCCCACCGTGATCGAGAGCGAGGCAGTGTCTCCAAAGGCCAGTTGCCGAAACTTCTCAGTGTGTGGTTGCCGCTTACGGATGCCACCCCTGACAATGGCTGTATCTACGTATTACCCGCCTCTTTGGATAAACGCTATCATCAGTACGGCCAACCCAACGAAGAGGGCAGTCTTTCTCTACAAGATGTTCGCGCTTTGCCCGCACCTGCGGGCTCTGTGCTTGGTTGGAGTGCACAGCTTCTTCATTGGGGAGGGCGCACGAGTCCTTGGGCAGAAGGGCCCCGTATCAGCGTGGCTTTTGAGTTTCAAGCCCAAGGGTTTGCGGGAGGGGCGCCTTTTGTGCTTCCTCCCCAACTCCCCGACTTTTCGATGCGTTTGGGGCTGATCGCCCGTCAGCTTTTGCAATACCGCCACATGGCACCGCTTTCCAAAGAGATGGAGCGCGTGTGTCGACAGCTTGCAGATACATATCTTCCCAAAAAACGCCGATTCTCCGATGTTCTGGCGCGTATGGTGGGAAAACGCGACCCCTCTGCGTGAGTCCCTTCTTCCTGCCTTGATGTCCCTCTCGCCCGTCCTTCCTTGTTTTAGAAGATGTCTCTCACAGAACAATCTTGTTTTAGAAGATGTCACTTGTAGATCAAGCCTGTGCCATACAATGCATCGAAGGTTGGTCCAGGTTGGCAGGTTTGTTGGGTATTTTGGTAGTTGGTTTGGCCGATGACAAAGCATTGGTTTTGGTTGAGGCGTCGCGAAAGGATTTCGCGCTCCACAGGGGAAAATCCGTAATGGAGTTCGTCATCACGGATCATCATCTGGGCCCCTTGCCACGGGGCGTAAAGAGCCTTGTTGTCTGCGCATCCTGCAAAACAACCGAAGCGTTTGGGCTCGTTGCCTTGCGCATCTTCGGGCAAGACCCACTGTGTAAAGTCCGTTTTGTTCCATGGGGGACAAGGTGTGTTGGGGTCGGGGGTCGTGCCTTGTGGGGGTAGATAACAGTTGGGCGGTTCGGTTCCTGCTGTCACAGGGGTCGCGGTGGTTCCTGGGGATGGATGTGCAAAATCGCCGATAGTATGGCCCACTTCGTGGATGGCTGTGTATTCCATAAAGACATCTGGATGTGTGAAAGGCCAGGGACAACCGAGAGAATTGCTTTGTGAACAGTCTGGATAACGCCGTGTATTTGGTGGCAGGCCAGCCTCTTGATCGGGCAAGATATCATCGCAAAGGCAGCGTTGCCCGGGGGCATCCCAAGCGCACTGTCCTGGGAAGCGTTGTGTCCATGCGGTGCAAGCGGCTTCGGTGCCTGTTCGCCAACGTCGGATGGAGCGGTCGTCGTTGCCTGAACCTACGATGCTCATCCAACCGCTCCATTTGTTTGCGCTTCCTCCAGACCATCCTGAGTTGTTTGCGATGACAACGACGATGTGGGCTTGGCAACGCTTGCCTGCGTCGAGCAGCGTGGAACTGTACCAGATGCCGTTTTTGGCGTCCCATTTGGGCTTGGCTTGAGCGCCTTCTCCTGTGGCTTGGACCCAGGCTTCGTAGCAGTACGAGTTTTTGTGGGTGAGGTCGAAGCCTGTTTGGAGATCGTCGTTGCGTACAATCGAAAAAGTCTGCTGTAAACGTTTGAAGGGCTCTGTGCGCAAGAATCCTTCTGTCACGCGCTGAACAAGGTAGTTGTAGCGGTCTCGTTCTTTTTGTGGATCAAAGCCGCAAGCGACGGTCACAAGGCGCATTGCGGTGGGGGAGCCTTGATGGATCGGGGTACAGGACGAAGCATCGGGCTCTTTGACACAGCGTTTGACATCGAGTTTTTTGCCGATGTCATAGCTATTTGGAAGAGAAAAGTGTCTGTAACCCTCGGGGCATGCGGGAGTTTCGGGGATAGGCTCAGGTTGTGGCTCGGGCTTGGGTTCGGGTTGTGGCTCGGGCAGTGGCTCCAAGCGAGGTTCGGACTCAGGTTGTGGTTCGAGAGTCGATTCTTGGGCATCTGAGATCTCGGTGGATTCGGGAGATGCGTCTTGCTTGAGGGTGTCCTGTGTGGACTCTTTGGCGATCTCTGCGATGGTTTCTGTGGTAGGGCGGGGGTCACACTGAAAGAGCGGGACGACGAAAAAGGCCCAAGCGCAGACAGCCAAGAGACGTTTGTAAGAAAGGTTCTGAGGCATCGACTTGATCCTATTTTGGGGAAGGGAATGGTGTTGTGTTGTGGATTTTGTGTTATAGCCTATGCGGATGAGCATACCTTGTGGCGTTGGTTTCGCCTAGGTTTCTTGTGTGGATGCGGTCATGGCAGGGAAAGGACAGAGTGGATGCAGATCAAGCGGGTCTCAGTGATTGCGGTCTTGCCCGAACGTTTGAAGTGTCTTCGTGGGTTGGCGTACAACTTTTGGTGGTCTTGGCAACCCGATGCAGCATCCCTTTTTTCGCAGATGGAGCCCGCTTTATGGGAAAAGTTGAATCACAATCCTGTAAAGCTGTTGCGGGTACTCAGCCAACGACGGCTCGAAGAACTCGCAGCAGATCAAGACTTCTGTTCCCGCATGGACGATGTGATCGAGCGTTTCGATCGTTATATGAAAGAGCGCGCGGCTTCTCCACGAGAGCCTTTTTCTCATGAGCGACCCATCGCCTATTTCTCTGCGGAGTTTGGGTTGCACGAGTCCTTGCAGGTTTATTCGGGTGGACTGGGGATCTTGGCAGGCGATCATTGTAAGGCTGCGTCCGATCTCAAGCTACCTTTGGTGGGGATGGGGTTGTTGTACAAGTCGGGCTACTTTGTGCAGACACTCACTTCAGAAGGCGTGCAAGAGGCCAATTATCCAGAGTTACAGTTCGATGAGTTGGCTCTTGTCGAGGCGCGTGATGCGGAAGGTCGGGTGCTTCATGTCTCTGTCAATGTGGCAGGGCGCGATGTCGAAGCGCGCGTATGGAGCGCAAAAGTCGGCCATGTCTCGTTGTTTTTGTTGGACACAGATATCCCTGAAAATGACGCATGGGCGCGCCAGATCACTTCCAAACTGTATGGTGGTGGCATCGAGACACGAATCGCGCAAGAGATGATCTTGGGGATTGGCGGTGTGCGGGCTTTGGCGGCTTTGGGGATCAAGCCTTCCGTCTTCCATATCAACGAAGGACACGCAGCTTTCTTGTCTTTGGAGCGGATTCGACAACTCTCCCAAGAAGAGGGATTGCTCTTGGAAGAAGCGCTTCCCGTGGTTTCCGCCAACCAAGTCTTTACAACGCATACACCCGTTCCTGAAGGGCACGATCACTTTGACGTGCAGCTTTTTGGCCGCTATGTCGGTCCTTTCGTTGAGACGATGGGGATTGACTTTGAAGAGATCTGGTCGTTGGGCACGGTGCGTGCGGGGGATTACGAACAAAACTTTTATATGACGATCCTAGCGTTGCGGACTTCGCGGTTTGCAAATGCGGTAAGCGCCTTGCATGGGGAGGTTTCGCGCGCGATGTGGCAGTCGCTTTGGCCACAAGTCCCCGAAGATGAGATCCCGATCCAACATGTCACGAACGGTGTTCATACCTCGACGTGGCTTTCGTCTTCTTTTCTCGGGCTTTACAAGCAATACCTAGGAGAAGACTGGGAGGCCCGACAAACAGAGGCTTCTTTGTGGGAAAAAGTCGATGAGATCCCTGACCAAGTTCTTTGGGAGGCGCACCAAGCGAGCAAAGAGACATTGCTTTCTTTTGTGCGTTCGCGTGTCGAGACGCAGCGACGGCGTTTGGAGGAGCCGCCCCACGCGCTTGAAGCAGCGCGGCATCTCTTGCGCCCAGATGTCTTGACGGTTGGTTTTGCGCGTCGTTTTGCGCCTTACAAGCGAGCGACACTGCTTTTCCATGACTTGGAGCGTTTGGAAAAGATCGTTTGCCATCCAGAGAGGCCGATCCAGTTTATCTTTGCGGGCAAGTCGCATCCACACAACCAAGCGGGCAAAGACATCCTACAAGAGGTGTATCAGGTTTCTCGAATGCCTGCATTTGAGGGAAAGATCGTCTTTGTCGAGGACTACGACACCAACGTGGGGCGACATCTTGTGCAGGGGGTGGATGTTTGGCTTAATACGCCGATCCGTCCGCAAGAAGCGAGTGGGACGAGTGGCCAAAAGGTGGCCTTTAATGGCGGGCTCAACGCAAGCATCTTGGATGGTTGGTGGGTCGAAGCGTACAACGGCGAAAATGGCTGGGCGATTGGCCGCGGTGTGGACTTGGGTGATCGAGAAAACCAAGATTACCTTGACGCGATGGCTTTGTACGACTGTTTGGAGTACCAAATCGCATCATTGTATTACGAGGAAGGTGAGAAGAAGTCAGCTTGGCTGCGCACGATGCGTGCCTCAATGAAGACGATTTGTCCTTTTTTTCATACACATCGCATGGTGACCTCGTACTGTGAGGAGATGTATCGGCCCGCAGCAGAGGCTGGCGCGCTGTTGGCGTCCCAAGACTTTGAAAAGGCAAGGACTTTGTCGAAGTGGAAGGAGCGTCTACACGAGGCTTGGGGAGGAGTTCAGGTCGAGTCTTGGGATATCCCAACGACGGAGGTGATCGAGGTGGGGCAACCCCAAAAAGCCGAAGCCATCGTCTCTTTGGGGATGCTACAACCCGAAGATGTCGCGGTGGAGTTTTACATTGGTCGCTACGATGGTGTGGGGGCGTTGCATACACATCGCATCGTAAAGATGGAGCTTGCGGAGAGCTTGGGCGGGGGACGAAGCCGCTACGTGGGGATGGTGTCTCCAGATGAGTCAGGGGAGTTTGGTTTCAGCGTGCGTGTGGTTCCATCTCACCCATGGATGGGGCACCGACATGCGATGGGATGGGTCTGTTGGGGGTAGGCTCTGCGAGGGGCGATTGACTTTCTTAGATACGAACGCGGCTTGCTTGCGTTATAAGATTCAGTTACACTGCTTCGGCGGAAAGAACGTGCAAAATACGCAACACGCTAAGTGCCCTAGAGCCTTATACGATGTGAGAGGCTAGCTCATGCCCACACCCCCTAAGTCCAAGATGCCCCAAAGATCTGAAAGCACAAAGCCTGCTTCGGCTGTTGATGCTTTGGGGCTCTCCGAATTCGACAATCTCGCAGACGAGATCTTGGAGTTTTCGGAAGGTTTGTTTGAAAGTGAAGACGAATTGATGGCTTTGACGCCAGCTTCGCCTTCCCAAAAGGGGATCAGCAACAAAAAACCGACACTCTCGCCACCTGCTCTTTCACCGACTCCACGGACCTCTCAAAGCTCGCCGTCTCTTGCCGCAACGCCGCCTTTGCCCAAGCCGCCGCCTCTTTTTTCTGGGGCCGCAAAAGCACCTCCTCTGCCAACCAAAGCACCTTCCAATCCTTTTGGGACAAGCCAACACGATCCTTTCGCGGGTTTAAACAAAGATCCGTTTGCCAACCTGAACAAGGATCCTTTTGGTGCAGGTGGAGCCCTTTCCAATGATGAGGAAGGGGAGTCTTTTTTGCCCAAACCCAACGCAGCGTCGCTCAACTCTCCCGCTCCCATCCCAAAAGATACCATGCAGGTCCAAGCATTGGTGTCTCCTCCTGATCGTCCGATGAACTCGCCGTCCTTGTTTAGTGACGACGACCACGACGACCCCGCTGAAACGCAACGCGAGATCCAACGCCCTGACTTTGCGAAAGTTGCGCAACGCCCTGGTCCCAAAGAGGTCCTTCATAACCCGCCCGATGAACTTTGGCTTCCTGTTGAAGAGGAACGCTCGAAAAAGTCTTCGATTGATCGGGTCTTTACAGTGGACGACGTACCGAACATGCCTTCACGAGGACAGCGGGGAGGCGCGCGCCCACCCCAACCCCCAGCAGCGATCTCTGGTTTTGGCCCCAGCGCAGTGGAAGATGGCGGTGACAGCACGATGCTTTCTCCCCATGCGTTGCAACCGACGGACTTTGGTCGCTCGTCGGGTGGAGCTTTTGGACAACCGCCACCTTTTTCTCATCGTCACGCAGCGGACGGCGACAGCACGATGATCGCGCCTGAACTCGTCTCCGAGGACGATGATGACGATGGGGATAGCACGATGCTTGCCCCGCACTTTCTTGAAGAAGACGACGATGGGGATAGCACGATGCTTGCGCCTCACCTCGTCAATGCGGACGATGCGCCAAGTGCGCCTTCTCCGTGGGAACAAAGCGGGAATGCTTGGGGGGCTCCTCCCAAGGCTGAACGTCCTGAAGCTCCCGCGCGTGGCAATGAGTGGGAAGGTCTGCAAGATTCTTTTCCACCCGAAGATCTCGGACCTTCGTATGCGGGAGGATATGCTCATCCCCCCACAGCGAGTGGTTCTTTTGCGCAGTCCTATTCGCAAAGTGGCTCGTATGCGCAACCTCCCCAACTGCGAAGCGGCTCGTATCCGCAGCCTCCACAGTTGCGAAGTGGTTCGTATCCACAACCCCCGCAGCTACAAAACAATCCCTACGACGCTCCGTCGTCTTCTTCTTCGGTTTCTTATGGGCCTTCCCACGGCAATGCTTTGCGCAGTGGTGCGTACGATCAGCCACCACCTTTTTCTCATGCGCCTGAAACGCAGATCCCGCCGTATCAAGGGGCTTCTTACGGGCAGAGTGGTTCTTACGCACAGCCTCCTTCTTTCTCACAGCCCTCTGCGCCTTATTCTCGAAGCGGTTCTTACACACAGCCTCCTTTTGTACAAAGTGAGCCCATCGAACCGCCGAGTATGCCATCTTCAGCGGGGTCTTCTTCTGATATGGCCTATCCTCCGCAACTTGGGCCAGGTTCTTCGCCCAGCCATGCACAGATCGCTTCTGCGGGTGGGTTTGGGTATGCCCACGATGGCAGTGGATCGCACTCTTATCCCGCTCCCCAGGTGGGCTATGGACAAGATGGAAGCGGTTCGCACTCTTACCCTGGTCAGCACAACGAAGGGTCTTATGGTCATGGTGCTGCGCCTTCCCTTGGTGGGGCTCCTTCAGCGGGCGTGCCTGTGGTAGGGCGTGGTGGTAGTCATGTGAGAGGGAGCGTACCTGTCGCAACATCCCGTAGCAGCGCTTCTTTGGGGGCTGTTCCTACAATCGATCCGTTTCGTCCTCCTGTGCCTTCTGTTGATCCGCTCGATACAGATGCGTTGCTTGCCGAAGCTGAAGAGGTGGCGCGTGTGGGAGCGGGTGCTTCACGTGTGGGACCTGCGCCTACCAAGAAACGTCGATCGGGTTTGTTGGTCTTGTTGATCTTGATCGTGGTGACGTTGGGGACGATTGCTTCCGCGCTGTTTGCCTTCCGTTTTTGGGACAATAAAGTCGTGGTGAGCCGAGGGCCTGACCCCAAACAACCGGGTCTTACGCGCTTGGCGAACAATACTCCCCCGAAAAGCCGCTCCAATGCGCCTAGCTTGGGCATGACAACCACTGTGATGGATGCTGGAAGCCCTACAGAACCGCCAAAAGCGCAAGAAGAGCCAAAGAAACGTATCGAGCAGGCTCCTCCGCTACGCCAAGACGAGCCAAAAGAAGATGGCCCCCCCACAGATCCTCCTGTTCGTGAACCTGCCAATGAGCCCGATGATGGGCCAGAACAGCCCGAAGAACGCGCACCCACTGCTCGTCGTGCTGTGAGTGTTCGTGCAGCAGTTCGTACAAGAAGGCGGGTCGCGCCACGTCGCCGTGTTGAAAAGCGGCCCGTCGCTCCGCGAAAAGTGGTCAAAGTGGCTTCTACCCCAGCCCCTGCGACATCAAGCGGCCTTCGCATCTCGATTCAGCCCGCTTGTACGTTGTTTGAAGGTGGGCGAAACCTCGGAAAGACCGACAAAGAGATCGTCTTAAAACGCGATCCTGGTACCTACAATTTCCTGTGTAAAGATCAGAAAAAACTCTTGTTTTATTCGTTTTCTGTGAAGGTGCCGAGCAGTGGTTCGGCAACTTTTCAAAAGACGCTGCGCCCTGGCATTTTGCATGTTCATACACGGCCTTGGAGCATGGTGTATTCCAAGCGCTTTGGGAAACTTGGCCGCTCAGGAGGGCCCATTCAAGTTTATGAAGGGACCTACCGACTTCTCCTTTATAAACGCGGTACTTTGATCCCCGGACCTGGCATGCAACTCCAGCACCGTGTCACGATTCGACCTGGAAAAACAACCCGCACCCCTGTCCTCGAATTCCCAGCACAAGACGACGAAGAATGAGGTTAGGTCCTCATGGAGAGGACGGGGGCCCACGTGCCCGAACATCGTGGATGGAGTGATGTATGGAAGATTTGATTCAGTCCCTTCCCCCACCTATTAAAAAAGCGCTTGAGCCTGAAGCGCCCGTAAAGATGCGGAAGATGGCGGCCTCTGGTCGGATGCCGATGTCGCCCATTCAGCAGATCACCACGCTTTATCTTTTGAGCTTTGATCCCGAGCCTGACGTTGTGCACACGGCGGTGAAAGCGATCCAAGAGCAGCCAGAGTCCACGCTTTTGACGTTGACTGCTCAAGACGAAGCACCTCTGGAACTTCTCGACTTTTTGGCGCGCTATGCGTTCCATCGCGAAGCCGTCCTTCACACGGTCATCCTGCACAAGAATACGCCAGACCCGATCGTTGCGTGGTTGGCGTCTCATATCCAAGGCCCCTCTTTGGATTTGATTGCACTCAACCAACAACGACAGCTTCGCCATCCTGAGATCATCACTTCGATCTTGCAAAACCCTCATCTGTCCGAGGCGTTGCGAGCACGCGTGACCGAATTCGCACTGCGCTCAAAGCTCGAAACAGGTTTGAGCCAAGCACAGATCACGAGCTTGCTTGGAAAAGAAGCTGCTCAAGAGTTGCTTTCTGCGGTGCAAGAAGCGGCTGCAAAGGCTGCTGAGGAAGCTGCCGCCAAAGCCGCTGAAGAGGCTGCAAGGCTCGCTGAAGCCGAAGCCGCCGAAGATATGGGTGAAGACGCCGACGAAGAAGAACTTCCGCTTGAAGAAGGGCCCTCTCAATCAGAGATCGACGCTGCGGAGATCCCTGACGAGTTTCTTGTCGAAACACCCGAGGAAGAAGAGGACAAGGCCCCACCCAACGTGATCCAGATGCTTGTGAAGATGACGGTTTCACAGAAGATCAAAGCTGCTGCCAAAGGCAACAAGCAGATCCGCAGTATCCTCATCAACGAATCAAACCGCCTCGTGGCTTCTGCGGTGCTCAAGAATCCTGGTTTGACGGATGGAGAGGTGATCAAGATCGCTTCTAGCCGTTCTGTGAGCGGTGATGTCATTCGACAGATCGCAAACAACCGCGAGTGGATGCGGATCTATCGTGTCAAAGTCGCACTTGCTTCCAATCCCAAGTGCCCTCGTGGGATCGCGATGCGAATTTTGCCGACCCTTCGCAAGAATGATGTCCGCGATATCGCGAAAAACAAAGGGATCTCTAGCCAAGTCGCTACCGCTGCCCGTAAACTTCACAAACAGGGCCTTTAACCCCCCGTCCTTCCGTCTTTTCAAGAGGCGCGCAACAAGATGGGCGTCTTGTCCATCCCCAAGAGTTCGCGTGCCAACTCCAGAGCCCCATCCATCGCATTATCGCCTGTCAGCATACGTGCGATCTCTTTCATTCGTCCGCTGTGATCGAGCTGGATCATCGAAGAGCGTGTGCGTCCTTCGTGTACTTGTTTGCGGACGACAAAGTGCGCGTCTGCTGCGGCCGCGATTTGAGCGGTGTGCGAGATACAGAGGATTTGAGCGCTTTGTTTGGGATCTTCCACGATCGCACGGAGCTTTTGCGCCACCAAAGAAGCCGCAGAACCCGACATCCCTGCATCGATCTCATCAAAGACGAACGTTGAAATCTCCGAAGCATCGGCTAGTACGCGTTTGAGGGCCAAGAGGATACGACTCAACTCTCCGCCTGAAGCGACGCGACCCAAGGGACGCAGTTCTTCTCCTGTGTTGGCGGACAGGTAAAAGCTTGCGCGTTCTGCGCCTGTACTGCTGATCCACCAGAGTCGGCTTTCTTGGGACTCTATAAGCTCGATTTCTTCATTGGAGGAAGTTGTCGAGGTCGATGTTTCGGATGCATCGAGTTCATTGTAACGCGTGAGCAAAGAACGCTGTTCTTGTGGGACTTGTTCGGGCCAAGGACATGCGACACCTTCTGAACCAATCGAGAAAAAACGCACTTCGAGACGGGCGTTTGGCATCGCCAAGCCTTTGAGTTCTTCCGCGACTTGGGACATCAGCGAGCGGGCAGCTTCACGACGCCGCAAGCTCAAGGGGATGGCTGCTTGGAGCAAGGTTTGTTTGCCTTGTTGGATCTGGCGTTCTAGCTCTTTGATTCGTTCTTCTTCGCTGCGTAGGGACTTCAACTCATCTTCGATATCTTGAAGTCGTTGCATCACCGCGTCCCAAGCGCCGCCGTAGCGCTCCTGAAGGCGGATCAGCTCGTCGAGGCGTTCTTGGATCTCTTCGGTGCGTTCGGGGTCATCGTCTTGATGTCTCCCATAATGTTGCAGACTTCGTCCCACTTCTTCGAGGATCACGTGGGCTTTTTCAAGTTCTTCTGCGAGATCTTCGACTTCTTCGTTGTCCAACATCGCGAGACTTTCGACGGCGCGTTGGGCGATAGAGAGTTGCGCGCACAAGGAGGTCTCACCGCCATACAACATCGAGGCTGCTTTTTGTGCGAGAGACTTGCGTTTCTCGGCATTTTGGAGGTGCTTGAGTTCTTGATGCAATGCGTCTTCTTCGCCTGGTTGTGGATCGACATCGCGGATCGCATCGCGTTGAAAGTTCAAAAAGTCCATGCGCTCAGCACGTGTGGCGCGTTGGGCGAGTAGTCCGCGATGTTCTCGTTGCCACGTTGAAAGTTGTGCATGGGCAGCTTCGACGGCTTCGCGCAGCTCTGTGGACTGGGCATAACGATCCAACAAAAGAAGCTGTTGTTCGCTGCTCATGAGTGCGGTTTGGTCGTGCTGACGGCCATAATCAAGAAGGCGGGGGGCAAGTTGCCGCAAGAGATTGACGGAAGCGCTGATGCAGTTGACGTAAGCCCTCGAACGACCGCTTTGATAGACGACACGGCGCAAGATCAAAGGATCTTCGGGATCAAGCTCGATGCCCGCTTCTTTGAGTAGGGGATGGAGGGAAGGATCGACTTCAAAGATAGCTTCTACCCAAGCTTCTTTGCTGCCTGTGCGGATGAGATCACGATCGCTGCGTCCCCCCAGAACCAATCCCAAGGCAGCAAGTATCATCGACTTTCCTGCGCCTGTTTCGCCTGTTAAGACATTGAGACCGTTGTGGAAACGGATATCCATGGCTTCGATGATCGCTAGATCACGAATCTTGAGTTCCACCAACATCGCTACGCGCCTCCTTCGCTGTGCCGCAGGTCGTTGTGATCTTTCACTGCGACCCTCGATCCATAAACATAATCGTTTTGAGGCTAGCGCAGTGACGCGCCAGATCATGTCATGCGACTCACTGACAGCGTCCTCTTCTGAAGGAGACTTTTTCTTGTCGAAGGGATTGCTTTACTGGCAGGCGCCAGAGGTACAGACGCCAGAGGTGCAGATATTTCCGCAGGTCCCGCAGTGTTGGGGATCATTTTGTGTATCCACACAACGATCATCGCAGATCTGACCGATGCCGCAGGTACAAACACCGTTGGAGCAGTAAGCACCCGAGGCACAGACATTTCCACAAGTCCCGCAGTGTTGGGGATCAAAGGACGTACTCACGCACTGACCGCTACAAGATGTGTAACCTGCACGGCAGAACTGGCATTGTCCATTCGCACAATAGGGGGTGGATACGTCGCAAAGACGCTCACAGGCTCCGCAGTGGAGTGGGTCGCGTTGGAGATCAACGCACCAACCATCGCAGTTTGTGAGTCCTGTTTGGCAAGAGAGGGTGCAGTGTCCGTCCACACAGACTTCCCCTGCTTGGCATGTTGTGCCGCATCCACCGCAATGATCGCGATCTCTGAGCAGATCAACACAAGTCTCTTGGCAGTTGGTGAGTCCGCTTTGACACGAAAGGCGACACTGCCCCTGTTCGCAGATAAAGCCTTCTGAGCAAAGACGGTGGCAGGCCCCGCAGTGGGCCCGATCTTTTTGCAGATCGACGCATCCACCACCACAGTCTTGTTGTCCGCTTGGGCAGGAGATCGCGCAGCTTCGCTCAGAACAAACCTCGCGCGCAGCACAAGGTTTGTCACATTCTCCGCAGTGTTGGGCATTGGAACGCAGATCGACACAGCTCCCTCCGCAGCTTGTGAGGGGGGTGGGACAGGAAAGCTCGCACTTTCCATAGCTACAAACATGACCTTGAGGGCAAGCATTGTTGCAAGTCCCGCAGTGTCGGCGATCTGTGACTAGATTGATACACGCCCCAGAACAATTGGTGAGTCCTTCTTGGCAAGACACGCGGCAGTCTCCTGAAACACAGGACTGACCGCTTCCACAGGGATAATTGCAACGCCCACAGTGGAGCGGGTCGCTTTGAAGATCCGTACAACGTCCACCGCATTGGTCCTGTCCTTGGGGGCAAGAGAGCACGCACTTGCTTTCTTTGCAGATGTATCCGTCTTGGCAAGCGTTTCCGCACGCTCCACAGTGCTCCCTTGCAAGGGTGATATCCACACATGCACCACCACAGTCTTGTTGGTCGTAGGGGCAAGAGAGTTTGCAAAGACCTTTTTCGCAGATCTCTCCAAAGCGGCAGGGGTTGACGCATCCTCCGCAGTGTTTGGGAGATGTTTGGATATCGACGCACTGACTCAGGCAGTCTTTCAGACCTTCTTGGCAACTCAACGCACAGCGGCCTTGGTTGCATACCCAACCCGCAGGGCAACTTGTCCTACAAGCTCCGCAGTGCCGTCTGTCACTTTGCAGGTCCACGCAGCTTTGATCACAGCGACTGGTTCCGCCGCTACATACGGCAGAACAGACCCCTTGAAGGCAAGTTTCCCCTGGAGCGCAAGCTTTGTTGCATTGACCACAATGAAGGGGATGCTGAAGTGTATTGACGCAGCTCCCTTCGCATAAGCTCGTTCCTTCCGTACATTCGGGGACACATAATCCCTCTACACAGTATTGCTTGGCGGGGCATTGGACACCCACACAGCTTCCTGTTCGCATCTCGCAACTGCTTCCCAAACACAAGGAAAGTAGCGCAAATACCGAGATAATCGGCAATCTTTGTTGAGGGATGATGGAGGAGCGAGGCATCTCTTGTGTTCCTTTGGTTGAGGTGGGCGACCTTTCTGTCATACGATCTCTGAACTGTTTTTGCCTTGATCCTCATCAAGTTATCGCGTCGATCTTCCCTTTTGTACAGGAAGTTGACGAGGGAGCTTGACGGCGTCCCTTTACGTAAAAGATGGCTGCGGCTATCTTGTTTTCTTTCGTGGCGACAAGTACCCCAAAATATCGAGCACTACGGTGTCTTTGTGTAATCTTATGGGCTTGTTGCATCCATGTCTTCAGAGTAAAGAGTGTAGGAGGAACATCCCATGACGATCGAGCAAGCAGCGTTGTATGTGCGTCGAAGAGAGCGCATGATGGAGTCCATGGGACAAGGCAGCGTTGGGGTGTGGATGTCGCCTCCCGTGCGTGTGCGCAATCATGATGTGGATTACCTCTACCGACAAACCTCTGATATCTTGTACCTCAGCGGTTGTGCAGAGCCTGAAGCGGTGTTGGTGCTGTGTCCAGAACGACCTGAAGGCGAGCGCAGCGTGCTTTTTGTGCGGCCCCGCGATGTGGATCGAGAGATCTGGTTTGGTCGCCGCCTTGGTCCTGAACGAGCACGCGAACACTATGGTGTGGACGTGGCTTACTCTGTTGAAGAGTTGGACAAAAAGCTCCCCGATCTGTTGGGAGAAGCAGAGCGTTTGTTTCTTCGTACAGGGTTGGAACCTGAGCAAGATCGCCGTGCGTTGGAGTGGCTTGAGCAAGTCAAACGCAAGCGTCGTTTGGGGGTGGTGACGCCTTCTCAGATCGTCGATCCTTCCCGCATTACCGATGAGATGCGACTTTACAAAGATGATGTGGAACTCGCTTGGATGCGAAAAGCCGCTTCGATCAACATGGCGGCGCACAAAGCGGCCATGGCTGCGGCAAAACCAGGCATGCACGAATATGAACTTGCGGCGCTGTTGCATTATTCGTTTGAGCGACAAGGATGCACAGGCACGGCCTACCAAAGCATCGTTGGGGGCGGTGAAAATGCGACGATCCTGCACTATACAGAAAACCAAGATCCGCTCCGCGATGGTGAGCTGGTCTTGATCGATGCTGGGTGCGAATGGAACTATTATGCCTCAGATATCACACGTACTTTTCCCGTGAATGGGCGATTTACTTCGATGCAGCGAGATGTTTATCAGATCGTCCTCGAAGCACTCGACGCAGCCATCGCTGTTTGCAAACCTGGCGCACTGATGCAGGATGTCCACCAAGCTGCATTGCGTTGTCTCACCCAAGGACTGATCTCTTTGAAGGTACTTGAAGGGGATCTCGAAAAACTTCTTTCTTCAAGAGCTTATGAGACTTTCTATATGCACCGCACATCCCATTGGTTGGGTCTCGATGTCCACGATGCTGGTGGGTACTACGATGCCCAAGGCAACCACCGTGTCTTGCAGCCCGGCATGGTGTTGACAGTCGAACCTGGCCTGTACTTCCACAGTTACCACGATGTCCAAAGTGCCGAACCTTTCAGAGGAATTGGTATCCGCATTGAGGACAATATCTTGATCACCCCCGAAGGACACGAAAACCTAACCCTGCAAACGCCTCGTACGATCGAACAGGTCGAAGTGGCTTGTGGCGGTTAATCCGTACTTTTTGTCGCTTTTCTCAAGAGATCGAGGCCCCCAAAAAAGAGAGAGCCTTCGATTTCTTTTTGAATAGGTATTTCTGAAGCAAAGTCCAAACAGCGGATTGTGGCAACGTGTGTCACACAACTCAACCCAAATCATTGAGGTTCACGATGAGAAAGACTCTTTCTGCAATCGCAAGCACTTTCTTTTTGGCAGGTCTCCTTCTTCTGCCCTCCGAAAGTTTCGCAAAAAAACCCTGTCCTCCTGGACAATATCGTTTGATGGGCCTTGGCAAATGTCGTAACAAGCCCTGCAAACCCGGCTGGCACCGCGTTGGCGCTGTCTGCGTG
This sequence comes from Myxococcales bacterium, assembly GCA_020632975.1. Taxonomy (GTDB): domain Bacteria; phylum Myxococcota_C; class UBA6777; order UBA6777; family UBA6777; genus JAKLKB01. The sequence continues at coordinate 36,025 of JACKEL010000008.1, read as the reverse complement.
AAGAAAATGGCTTGCCCTCCTGGCATGTACCGCGTGATGGGCCTTGGCAAGTGCATGAACAAACCTTGCAAGCCCGGCTGGCACCGCATCAACGGCGTTTGCACCAAGAAACTTCCTTGCCCCCCCGGGATGTACCGCATCGGTGGCCTCGGTAAGTGCATGAACAAGCCCTGCAAGCCCGGCTGGCACCGCATCAATGGCGTTTGCATCAAGAAAATGGCTTGCCCTCCTGGGATGTACCGCATTGGCGGCCTTGGCAAGTGCATGAACAAACCTTGCAAGCCCGGCTGGCACCGCATCAACGGCGTTTGCATCAAGAAAATGCCTTGCCCCCCCGGTATGTACCGCATCGGTGGCCTTGGCAAATGTCTGCGCAAGCCCTGTATGCCCGGTTACAAGCGCAACGCTCTTGGTGTTTGCGTCAAGAAATAATCTAGCCAAGCTAGTGTTTCTTTGATGCGAAGATCGAGATTCGATGCTTCGTAGAAAAAAGGATGGTCCATGACCATCCTTTTTTTGTTTGCGCGCTGTCATCCCACCCAAGGCTACCAACGCTGCTCAAAGCTACTGAGGCTACCCAAAAACGGCGGCAAGCACTCGTCGCAGGGAGCCCCTACTTTCTTTCACAAACAGGCATCGTGAAGCAGAAGTTCTTTCCTGCAAAGCGCTTACAAATCTTCTTGGTCTTACAACGGAGACACTTTCCAACGAGTCCTGGTGTCTTTCCTGGCCCACACTGTTTATCAATGCCGCAGCTAGGCACTTTCACGCAGCGTTTTTTCTTGAGCTTCACGCATTTCTTTTTCATCGTGCAACGGATCTTGTACTTGCAGGCTTTTCCTTCGCAGAAGCAGGCGTGCACATTGTAGAAGCCCTTCGCAAAAAGAGCTGCGCGGCGGGCTTTTCCTGCCTTTCGACCTTTGGGGGTGCTTAAGAATGCGTTGACGCTCCCAAGAAAGGCTCGATCGCATTGGCATGGACACACAACAACACCCGCTTTTTTGATTCCACCTTTGCAGCAAAGATCGTGTTGCTTACATGCTTGATCAAGCTGATCTATTGGCTGTTTGGGGCTACTGTTTCCATGGCCCGCTCCACAAAAATTTCCGTAGCGAGGCGACTTGGCTTGAGCGTTTGTCGTCCCCAAAAAAACCGCTACAAGAAACATCATCCACACACTACAAAGCAGCATTCTTCGTAACATAGAACCTCCAACATGTTGTTTTCGACTTTCTCGGATACAGCACGAAGATAGACCAGCGAGATCGAAGCAACCACACCAAACCTAGGTGCTGCATTCTTAGACGAGTTATCGAGCCTTCGCTGGTTCTATCATCGCTTTGTACAGACCCCTTTTGTTGGTAGGTATTCAATCGTCCAACATTCCTTTGCTTATCCCAACCTCGGTTGGGCTGTAAAGTCCGACGTTGTCGCACTTTGTCGTGTCTGTCTGGTTTGGGGAGCGGCTGAAGGGATAGTCGCGGTGTTGTTGATTGCAGTGGCGTTGGGTTATGTTTGGTAGCGGCCCAAGCGTAGCGATGGGTCCTCTCTCTTCGGATGGTCCGCATCTGCGGTCTTGTTGAGCTCCTGCCCCACATCGTGGCGAAAACTTCACAGCACCAACGTCATCCGTATAAAGAAGTGATCGTGCCTTGGGATGGTTTCTTTGCGCAGCCGATCCTTGTAAAAAGGATGTTCAACAACCATCCTGTTTTTGTTTTCAAGATGGCCATTTTTAGCGCAAGGTTGAGGTTTGGGATGTCCAAGTCACAAGATCCTTTTGCCCTCCGCAAAGCCCCAGTCCAAGAACGTTCTCGTCAGATGTTCCAATGGATCCTCGACGCAGCGATCCATCTCTTTGAAGAAAAAGACTTTGAAAGCGCGACCACCAATGAGATCGCTGAGCGGGCGGGTGTTTCGATTGGTTCGTTGTATCAATACTTTCCCAACAAAGAAGCGATCTTGTTGCAGCTGCTGAAGCAACACTCTGAGCGGGTATTTGGGGCTTTGGAAAAAGTCTTGGGAGCTTCTTCAGTGAGAGCACAACCTCCTGAATATCTTGTGCGGGCGGTGTTGGCTTTGATGGATGAGCACCACCAGGACACCCCCACGTTGCATCGGATGTTTTGGTCGAAGGCTCCTTTTTCAGATGAACTTGCCCAGTTCAAGCAAGCTTGTCGCGAGCGGCTGCGAGCTTCTTTGGCAAACTTGATCCAATTGCATCCCGCTTTGTATGTGGAAGATCCCGATATCTCCGCGTGGATCTTGATTCAGATCGTTTCAAATGTGGTACATGAACATCATTACCAAGAAGACTCGCCTTCCAAAGAACGGATATTCCAAGAGTTAGAGCATATTATCTTGGGCTATCTGTTGGTCAAGGAACACCCGTTGGCGAAGACGGGTTCGATGTCTTAGGGGGGAGAGGAAAGGGTACGGGTGTTAGGGGTAGATGGGGAGAAAAGGGTTGGGGCGTTTGTCGTGTGCGGGGAGGGACAGGAATGGGTGTTTGGGGCTTGGAGCTTGGAGCGGAGACAATAGTTCGAGATGGGCTTGGAGGATGATGGAGTAGCGTGCGCGATCAGGAAAGCCCGATGGATTGAGGCGCAACGCAAGGACGCGATCTGCACGTGAGTGTTGTGCTAGCGAGGAAAGCGTTTTCAACAAGGCGATGTGATCGCGGACTTTGAGTTGAAAAGAGAGTCGATACAAAGAAAAAGAGCGACAGATCTTTCGAGGTGTCGGTTGTTTTACGAGTTGGCAGAGAGGGACCTTCTTGGGTTGTTTTTCCCAAGACAGCGAGAGCGTTTGGACATCCGAAGAGGACAAAGTCTTGTAGAGGACCGAAAGCAGCGAGATCTTGGGCGCAAATCGGCGCGAAGCGTTGGTTCCTTGGGGGATCAGCAAGCGGCGCGCATCAAAGATGGCTTGTTCGATCTTGTCCATGGATAGGTAGATCACCCCGATCCCATTGGCTTTTACACCACGGAGGCGTTGAGAGCGATCCAGCCCTTCAAGGGTTTGGCGGCTGAGTATGCGTGCGCCGAAAAGCAGGGTGCTGGTTCGGACTTTTTCTTTTTGGATATCGACGGATACGAGGCGCGTTCGGGTGGGGAGATAGCGGAACATCGCACGCAGCGCAGAAAAGACGCTTTCTAGATCAGCCATTCCTCGCCAATGGTTTGTGGGGGACCACTTGGCAGGGGGCAGGGCGTCGAGACTGCGAAAAGCCCACTGACCGATGGCACCTTCGGAAAAAACATCGTCTTCGTCTTTGCGTTGAAAGAGGTCTCGAAAGATCAAGCCGATCTTTGCGCGCGTTGCGAGTTTTCTCAGGTCTCGTTCGAGCGTTTCAAATCCGATATAACGTGCTTCACCCGAGCGTACAGTCCGCTGTTTTCCATGGACATGGAGGGTGATCTCTCGTCTGTAGCCTGTGTTGGGGTAGAGGCGGAAGAATCCTCTTTTTTGGAAGCTCGCAAGAAGGGCTTGGAACTCTTCATAAGGCAAAGCGAGCTTCCAATGTTTTCCACGTATCGGGAACTTGGGTTGTTTCCACTGGTCGCAATAGATGAACAAGGGCATCCAACCCACCCCAAAAAGCGGGTGGATGAGACGATAGAGCACCCAACTTCGTTCGGAAGGGACGGGAGTTACAATCTTGTCGAGAGGTGCGGGGGTTCTCATACGTACGTAATGTGACATGCCTTTGGCGGCCTGTTGTTGCCAAAGTCTCCACAATGGATCGACGGGGCGACGCGGTGGTCTGGGGATCCATTTGGGTGCATGCTTGTAGGCTTGTGCGGCGATATCTTCGAGCAAGATGCGCGCAAGAAAGCGCAGCGATGGGTTTTTGTGTTTGCGAAAAAACATCAAGGTGGCGATGGTTTGGTTGTTTGGGAAGTTGGGTAGCATCCGCAACAAGTTTGCGTAAAACTCGGTCGTTTGGCGAGGTTTGCGCAGGGAACGCAGGATCAAAGAGCGCTGGATGTTGTGGGGCATACGTTGCAAGGCGTTGAAAGCAGATTGTTGAATCTGTTCATCTGGAGAAGCGAGGAATCGCAACAAGATGCGGTAACATCGGGAAACTTGGAGCATCCCAAAAGCTTGCAAGAAAAGTTGGGGGTGTTTGGTCTTCTTCAAGACTTCGCACAAAGGGGCTTCTGCACGGATACCATAAGCCAAAAAGCCTCCCAAGATTAGCAAGCCTCCTTGGTCATGGAATTGTTCGGCCATCTCCAACAAAACAGGGAGACCTGCTGGATGCTTGAGATGGGCGAGCGCTATCGCTGCTAAGAGTCGGGTGCGTGGGCGTTTTTGCTGAAGGGCACTCTTTAAAAGAGGGATACTTGTACTACCACGACGCACGACTTCTTCAATGACATCGCGTTGTTGGTCCCAGTTACGCCTCTGAAAAAGACCCACAAGCTCAGTGGTGGTTTGCTTTTGGAGGAGCGGTAGCGGGGGATACAGGCTGCGTTTTTTTCGTCGTACAGGACGCTTTTCTTGTTTTTTGGGGGCAAAAGGTAGTGAGGTTGGGATACCTTGGCTGAGATCCACAGAGCGGAAAGCCTCGTCAGGTTCGGGCTTTGGGGGGATGGGTTGATTTTGTTTGGGGGGGGAGATCCGCAAGGTGGGCGGCGTTTGAGGTCGCGAGGTGGGGCGCGCAGGGGGAGCCGCGTAAAGCGACGCTGGGCCAAAGATAGAAACCAAACAGACCAAAGAAAGAAGATGCCTTGTCAAGATCACTTTCCTCCAAAACAACGATAGGATGGGCGGCGACGACTCTTCTGTGAGAGCCGTAAAAGATGCCTTGTGGGGCGATGATACACATCTTTGGGGCGGGCTGCCAGCGTGCTAGAGATGCGTGGTCCTTGCCTCGCGAAGTTATCGTTGTATGGACGCGGTGAGATGGGGGGATTGGGAAGAAAAAGAAGGATGTGGTCTTTGGGTTGCGCGAGGGTGGGGGAAGCGTTATGATACGCGCCTTGTTGAAGAGGAACGCTCCTTCTTTGGTGGTGCTCTTGGAGCATGAGATGGATGGTTTGAAGCCAATCCATGGGCCTTTGAGAAGGACTTTGATCGATGGAGGAAGAATGCAAGCGATCTTGCTTTGTGGTGGTTTGTCAACGCGTCTAGGCGATATTACACGTGATACCCCGAAGATCCTATTGGAGATCGGCGGCAAAACCGTGTTGCAACATCAAATCGAATTGTTGGTCGATGCAGGCGTCGAAGAAGTGGTGTTGGCGAGCGGTCACTTGCATGATGTGTTGCAAGAACGCGTAGGATCGAGCCTTGCGGGGATTCCTATTCGTTATGTTCGCGAAGAGAAAAAGCTGGGAACAGGTGGGGCGATCAAAAATGCGATGACTGCGATCACGCGTTTCCCTACCTTTGTGCTCAATGGCGATATCTTGTTGGATGCGTCGTTGCGCGATATGGCAAGTTCGCTGCGCCCTGAGATGGATGGGATCTTGCTGGGTGTCGAGGTCGATGATGCCCGTAGCTACGGACGTTTGATCTTTGATCCCGATACGCTACACATCGAGCAGTTTGTGGAAAAAGATCCCACCCACGAAGGCGCGGGACATATCAACGGTGGTGTCTATCTCTTCAATGAATCGATCAAAAGCTACTTCCCTGATCGCGATAGCTTTTCTGTGGAGTACGATGTCTTTCCCCATGTGAAAGAACTTTATATCCACCCCTACAAAGGGACTTGGATCGACATCGGTACACCCGAGCGTTTGAACTTTGCGCGTGAAAATCTTACGCACCTGATCCAAACCCACCGCGGCCAAAGCGAGGAATAAGCAGCATGAGCGAGCGGCGACCTCTCGTTACGATGATTACGGACTTTGGGACCCAAGATGCTTATGTGGGGATCATGAAAGGCGTGATCGCTGGGATCGCACCTGAGACCCATATCATCGACTTGAGCCACCAAGTGAGCCCCCAAGATGTCCAAAAGGCGGCCTTTTTGTTGTGGTCTGCTGTGGAGGTCTTTCCTGCAGGGAGCATCCACTTGGTGGTCGTGGACCCTGGTGTCGGGAGTTCGCGTCGTGCGATCGCCGCCAATGCTGGGGGGCATTTCTTTGTTGCACCTGACAATGGCGTGTTGTGGCCGTCGTTGCAACGTTTTCCCAAGATCCGCGTGATGCACCTCGATAAGCCAGAGTTTTGGCGCAGTGAAGTCTCTCATACATTCCATGGGCGCGACATCTTTTCCCCCATCGCCGCGCATCTTGCGGCAGGAAGACCTCTTCCTGAGTTGGGGACGCCCATTGATGATCCCGTAGAGATGGACCTTTTCGATGTGGAAGGTGATGGACAACGCATCTGGGGACGCGTGATCGAGATCGATCGATTCGGCAACCTTTGCACCAATATCTCGCGCGGTCTTTTGCGGATGTTTGGTGATTTGTCTGGAGTCCAGCTCCATGTGGGTGCACACCAGATCCATGGTGGGATTCATCAGACTTTTTCAGATGTTGGTGTAGGAGAGATGGTGGCCTACTTCAACAGCTTTGGTCTGTTGGAGATCGCGGCTCGAAACGGTTATGCAGCGCGGATGTTGGATGTCCAAATCAATGCGCCTGTATGGCTTGAGCCAGAGAGCGAGGAGTTCTAAGCGTGGGGAGCCGTGGACGTCCGTCGCGCGATCGACGGGAGCGAGAGGAACAAGGAACACGTCGTCATCGACGTGATGGGCAACACCGCCCAAAACAAAAAAAAGAACCAAACCACGAACGTAGCGAAGAGATCGGGCAGATCCATACTGTCGAGATCCGCGACCTTAGCGCACAAGGCCAAGGTGTCGGACGCGATGATCAAGGACGCGCCGTTTTTATCCCGCTCACCGCTCCTGGAGATCGGGTACAGGCTCGCGTTACTTCGTTGCAGCCGCGTTATTGGCAAGGTGAGTTGGTCGAGATCTTAGAGGGCTCGTCACAACGTGCTGAGCCACAGTGCCATCACTTCGGTACTTGCGGTGGTTGCGAGTGGCAACATCTGGCCTCGGACACACAACGCGAAGCCAAACAGCAGATCTTGTTCGAAACTCTCCGAAGGATCGGAAAGATCGAGGTCGAAGATCTTCCAAAGATCGCGGTGGCTCCCAAGATGTGGTCCTGTCGAGATCGTGCGCGTTTGCATGTCGATTCCCTCGGAAAAGTCGGCTTTTTTGCAAGAGCCTCTAGGCAACACATCCCTGTGTCTCTTTGCCCGATCCTTCATCCTTCTTTGCAAAATATCCTCACGATCCTGCAAGAACATGTCCCCAAGCTGATCTTGCCGCTTCATGAGATCTGCATGTTGTCTTCTGGAGAGATGGAACGCTCGCAAGCGAAAAGTGCATCCGAAACCACCGAAACACCGAGCGATGCGACTTTCTCTTATGACTCTTTGGATGGTCTGTTTGCTGCCTTACCGACCCCAACATCCGCTGTCTTGTTGTCTTTTCATCTCGATGTTTCTGCGCGAGAGTGGAACACCACCCGCATCGATGATGCGCGAGAAGAGTTCGCTTCTTGGCTAGAAAAGATGACGCCCGAGGCACGGGGGCTGATTGGAGCGTCGCTATGGCTCGATACGCGTTGTCTGTTGCGATGGGGAGAAGAAGTCTTACAGCTTGGTGAAGAAGGCGTGCGCTACCGCGCGGAAGGCTTTGCGCAAGCAAACTTTCAACAAAATCAGGTGCTTCGCGAAGCTGTTCGCCAGCTCGTCCAACGTTGCCAACCGCGTCATCTTGTTGAGATCTATGCAGGAAGCGGGAACCTGACCTTTGCTGTGGCCCCACACTGTGAACGTGTGTTGGCCCTCGAAGGAAACCCGCAAGCTGTCGAAGATGCCCAACAAACGTGGCAAGAACTCCAAGCCTCTAAACAAACGCAAGGTGCGGTCCTTGATGTGCTGCGATTTGACGATCGCTTCGATACCCTCGGGGATTTGTGTTCCAAGATGTCGATGCGCGTGGACGCTTTGCTTGTGGACCCCCCGCGCCGTGGGATCGCCAAAGAGATGATGCAGCAGATCCATGCGTTGGCGCCGCCCAATATCCTGTATGTTTCTTGTGATCCTGCTACCTTGGCGCGTGATATGCGCGGATGGATCGAGCGTGGCTATCATCTGAAACATCTAGAGATCGTCGATCTTATGCCGCAAACCGCGCACCTTGAAGCAGTTGTTTGGTTGCAACGCAATCATGCTCAAACGGGGAATGCCATCCCATCGAAAGGGTAGGGACGATGTGGCCTTGGTTGATCTTGGTTGGGCTTTTTGGAGGTGCCGCGCTCTTTTCGCGGTGGTACGGGGCCTTTGTGATGGCGCCGCGTTACGAATCTATCGTGATGCGGGCCTGCGCACGCTTTGAAAAATCCTACAAAAAAACAGACCATACTTTGACGCTGGTCATCGGACGGGGAAGCCCTGTCTTCCAAGGAGATCAACAACGCATCACCCTGATCTTTGAACGCGAAGTGGACCTCGAACGCATCGAACAAGGAGAAGGCTTTGCCCCCAAAGAACGGGCTTTGCGCCAGTTGTTGTTAGAAGAAGGTTATCCCGCAAGCCTCGTTGATGCGGTGCAGATCGAGTGGCATACCGCCCGAAGTTTTTCGCAAGAGAAATAGGCCTTACTGGATATCCGTTTTTTCGGGCGACCGCGGAGGGTCGCCCGTGGAATGATTGGATATCAATATATCCGGGGCGGGCCTCCGTGCCCGCCCGAATCCCCGATTGGATATCAATATATCTGGGGCGGGCCTCCGTGCCCGCCCGTAAAAGGAAAGCAGTTGTTTTTCGCGGCGGGATTTGTTATACGCCCGATCGCGAAGGTAGATGATATTGCAGAGTGGTGTCATCTCCGCCCAGTTTGTATCAACGAAGATGAGGATGACGATGTCGCTAAGTATTGGTATCGTGGGTTTGCCCAACGTAGGAAAAAGTACGACGTTTAACGCGCTCACCAAAGAGCAAAACGCCGAAGCCGCCAACTATCCGTTTTGTACGATCGAGCCCAACAAGGCGATTGTAGTGGTGCCTGATGTGCGTGTGGATAAGTTGGTTGAGATGGCGAAACCCCAACGCACACTTCATGCGACCGTCGAGTTTGTGGACATCGCGGGTTTGGTCAAAGGTGCGAGCAAGGGCGAGGGGTTGGGCAACCAGTTTCTTGGCAACATTCGTGAGACGTCAGCGATCGTGCACGTGGTGCGTTGTTTCGAGGATGACAACGTGCTTCACGTGAACAATAAGCCCAGTCCCAAGGACGATATCGAAGTGATCAACACAGAGTTGATCTTGGCGGATATCCAGCAAGTCGAGCGTAAGATCGAGCGATTGCAACGACAGATCAAGGGTGATCGCAAGCTTCAACCTGTGATGGACGAAGCGATGCGACTCAAAGACTTCCTTGATGCGGGCAATATGGTCATCACGTACCAACCGCATCACCAAGAGAGCTTTGATTCGATGTTGCAAGAGATGCGCTTTATCACGCAGAAAAAAGTGATCTTTGCTGCAAACGTCGATGAGGCGGGACTTTCTGAAGACAACCACATGGTGAAGGAAGTTCGTGAGATCGCAGAAGCCCAAGGCGCCGAAGTTGTGAAACTTTGTGCAAAGTTGGAAGAAGAGATGGCGGGTCTGAGCGACGAAGAACGCGCAGAATTCCTCGAAGAAGCAGGCGTGACAGAAAGTGGTCTTTCGCAGGTCATTCAAAAGAGCTTCCGCGCGCTTGACCTGATCAACTACTTCACAGTGGGTGTGAAAGAAGTGCGCGCTTGGACCATCCACGAAGGTTGGACAGCGCCCCAAGCAGCGGGCGTGATCCACTCTGACTTTGAGCGTGGATTTATTCGTGCAGAAGTGATCGCTTACGACGACTTTGTGCGATGCAACGGTGAAGCGGGCGCCAAAGCAGCGGGCGTGATGCGCGTTGAAGGAAAAGAATACATCGTCAAAGACGGTGATATCATGCACTTCCGCTTCAACGTGTAACCAGCGTTGTTTGGTGGGGGATGGGGCAGATGTCCTCTGTGGGGATCAGGGGAGGTATCGCATCTCAGCGGATTGAAGGGCGGTATCGATTTGTTCGCATTGTTCTTGTGTAAAGATCTTGCGTTGTTGGGCATCGCGAGCGGAGTCGAGAAGCTGTAAGGGGCCAAAAGCCTCTGCCACGCGGCACAATGACTCGCCTGACAGCCATCCTTCAAGAAAAGCGTCTGCGGCAATCTGCATGCTATCGAGCGCAGCGATCATCTCGTTGCGATCGTGGGGAGGGAGCTTTTCGAGGGCTTTGTGGGTCGTGCGGTGGATGTAGATGCGCGCCACTTGGCTGTTGTCATCGCGTTCGAGCAGGGCCCGCAAAAAAGCCCCTTCTGAGGAAGTGGCGCCCCAGTGTCCGAGTAGAGCGTGGAACTCTTCTTCTGTGACTTCTTTTCGCAACAAACGGCGGTAAAACAGATAAGTCTCTGCATCTGTTTCTGAGTCGTCACCGATCAGGACTTCTTGGATGTTTGCGTCGATAGGACGGGCATGACGGTTCAGCAAAAGAGCGGTGAGCTTGTAAAGGATATGGTGGCGGAGATGGCGCCATCGGCCTTTACGAACGAGACGTATCGGGTCTTTGAGGGTGAGCCCATTGGGTTGGATGCCGTCGATCTTCATCTTTTCGAGCAAGACTTCGCGCATCATGGGCGGGCTCGCAGAGATAAAATAGAGCGGGATCTGCGACAGTGTGGGCGGATTGCCTTGTTGAAAACTATGCAGCAAGGTTCCCATCCCAGGGAGGCTTCGCTTGGACTCTGCGGGTTCTAGGGCGGTTCGGACGAGATCGCGGAACGAGTGGAAACGGGTATCGAGGTATGTTTTGTCGATATCCGACGTGACCACGGGCCCTTCGTAGCTTTCTGAAAGGGGACTTTCTTCATAGCGGATCAAGGGAAATCCGGGCTTTCGTCGCGAAGAGAGGACTTGTTGGAGAAGTTCGCGGAACATCGCTTATTGTCCTGACGCAGGGGGGAGGGGTTTCTTTTCTCGCTGTGGGATCACACGGCTGGGTTCGTGTTCGTAATGCATGGGACGACCGAGGAGATGGAGCTTAGCCTCTTCGATGTTCATGCCTTGGTAGATGATCTTGTACATGATCTCGATGATGGGGAAAGGCTCGCGGAAGTCTTTGGCGAGTTCGTAGGCGCTTTGGGTGGTGCGGATACCTTCTGCGACTTGTTGCATGGAGCCAAGGATGTCCGACAACGTCTCGCCTTGGCCAAGGCGTTTTCCGACTTGGAAGTTTCGGCTTTGTTCACTGTTGCAGGTGACGATCAAGTCGCCGACGCCAGCGAGTCCGCTAAGGGTCATGGGATCGACGCTGTAATGGTTGCCCATGCGGATCAGTTCAGAGAGACCGCGGCTGATCAAGAAAGAGCGGGTATTCGCGCCATATCCGATCCCTGTAATGATACCTGCGGCGAGGGCCATAACGTTTTTGAGTGCGCCAGCGAGTTCAACACCAACGATGTCTTGGCTTCCATAAGCACGGAAAGTCGTGGAGTTGAGGATCTGCATCCCTGCCGCGACGACTTCGTTGTAACGTGAAGCGACGATGGTTGCGGTGGGATGGCCTGCCATGACTTCGAGTGCGAGGTTGGGTCCAGAGATCGCGCCTACTTTGAGGCAAGCGGTTTCTTCTTTGATCACATCGCTCATGCGCAGGTGGGTGCCTGGCTCGATGCCTTTGGTGGCGCTGAGGAGGATCTGATCGGGTTTGAGGAAGTCACCCATCTTGCGGCTTGTCTCGCGAAAAGCCTTGGAAGGCACGACCATGACGATGGTTTGGCATGGCGCAGCATCTTCAAGATTGGTTGTGGGATGGATGTTGTGAGAAAGCGGGTAGTCCTTGAGATATCGTTGGTTGGTGTGTTTGGTACGGATCTCTTCGGCTTGTTCGGGGCGACGAACATAGAGGACGACGGGGTAGCCGTTGCTGGCGATGACATGGGCCAAAGCACAACCCCAACTTCCTCCTCCGATCACTGCGACCTTTTCGCTCATCGATCACTCTCCGCGTGTCGTTCGTTTTTGTAGGCAGGGATAGGCATGAGATTAGGCAGCACGCGCTTGCGAAGACGAGTCCAAGGCGTAGCCGTCGAGTCGGTTTTGGTAAAAGTAAAGCAAGCGCATATCTTCGCTGATGTAGCGGTCTCCACGGCGTTGTAGGGCGGCGGAGGTGTGATAGCTTTTAAAGAGTCGAAGTGCCCGTTGTACGAGCTTTTCGGCATTGTGTTCATGCAGCATGGGTTCCAACTTGAGTTCGTCGCGTTGTTCCATGTCGCGCAGTTGCATCTGCAAGGTCTCTACTTCTTGGAAGAGTTCTTGTTGAGTCAAAAGCTCGATGTCACCGCCCGTATGAAGCAGTCTAAACAGATCCATGTCAGGGTTTTTCTGACGAAGGAGCGAGAAAGCAGCTTTGGCGACGAGATGCGTAACCATAATCATGTTGTCTCGGATGAACTCTTTGGCGATGCTTTCAGAGAGTTCGTTGGTGTACTCGTGGTCGCGCTGTGGATCTTCGACAGGGTCGCCATTGCGCATCACGTAGCGTTCGATCTCGATGCGGCGACCGCGTCGATCGTAGCTTTCTCCATCTTCATCGACGATGTTGCCGAAAGGATCGAGGGCTTGGCCCACCACCAAACGGATCTGGCTGTCCATGGTGGCAAGGCTGCTTGCGAAGTTGTAGATCTTGCGGATGTCCGAAGATTCGTCTTTTTCGATGATATAACGCGACTTTCCAGCTTCTTTGAGGAAGTCGTCGATCAACGTTTCCGCTTCGAGGACAAGCTGGTAGTTGATGGTGCAAGGGACAAAGTAGATCCGTGGGTTGGGTTTGTTGGCGCGCAGGTTGTTGATAAAGGCGCGAAGCCCCGTACCCATCAGACCTTTCTTGAGTTTGCGTTCAAGTGCATTGGAACGGCTGCGTGTGCCTCCTGGGAAAAAGAGGTTGTTGTAGCCGTACTCCATGGAGACGGTCGCATACTCTTTCAGGATCTCTTTGTAGAGTGGGGCCGTTTTGCGCCGATCGACGCGGTAGGCTCCTAGGTTGTGCATAAAGAAGCTCAAGAGTGGGTTGGTAAAGAGGTTGAGTCCTGCCCCGTAAGTTGCGGGTGGAAGCCCCATCGCGAAGATACTCCACCCGATCACAGGTGAGTCCATGTTGGAAGAGTGCGTCGGGACAAAGACGATGGTGCCCTTGCGATCGAGCTTTCGGAGTGCTTCGACCTTTCCGCTGAGCATCACGTGGTCTTGAATCGAAGGTAGCTTGGGGAGTTGGCTCAGCAAACGAACGGGTGAGACAGCATTGAGAAGGAACCCAAGCCCCACAGGTACGAGCTTGACAGAGGCTTGGTACACATAGGGGTTAAAGTTTCCTGCGATCTCACGGATAAAATGATCCACAGTCTGGTGGAGGAGTTGCTTGATCTCGCGTTCACTTGCGCGGGGAAGCGTGCGTTGTACTTGGCGCCAAAAGACCTTGTCTTCCTCGTAGGTTGGCGACTTGCGATCCGAACGAAGCCTTTGTTGTTCGTGATAGATCGTATCGTTGATCACCTCGATAATCGGGGTTCCTCCTTGTTTGGAAGACTCCATCTTGCTGTGAACAAGTCGTCCCGTAATCTCCACGATCGCGCGTTCTCTGTCCTCGTTACGCATCCTACATATCCCTCTTTTCAACGTGGTCTTGGTTTGGGGAGCGGCATCATTCTGCCTAAGGTTCGCCCTTATGTAAACAGGCCGCCCACCTTGTAAAGAGGAGATCTCGCAACAAAAAAGAACGAATCTCGTCTTTGTGCGTGTCTTTTTTCTGCAGATCGCGATCAAAGAAGAAAGGAGCCGTCAGATGACGAAGACGACGAAAATGTTGTTGTGGGGCTTGTCTTGCCTCATGGTGTTGATCTCCTCGGTGGGATGGGCCGCAGATGGTCGGAGAGCGAGTGGTTCGAGGACGATCTTGGAGATGCCTCGCAAGAAGCGTCCCAGATATCGCCGCGCAAAGGCCAAAAAGCCGATCCCTTGTGGGATTTGGGCAAAGAAACTCAAACGACATCATCTGATGATCTCTTCAGCGCTTCGTCGCCAAAGGATCGCCACAGCGCTTCAAGGGGCACGCGTGCCAAAGTCGATCCGCCAGATGGCGCGACGCTATCCTCAACTTTTGCGGATCATGGAACAAGAGAGGCTTTGCTGGCGACGGGCTTGGTCGCGTACTGCAAAGCTCGCTCCAGCCGCTCGTAAGAAGCAAAGACGCTTCATCCTTCGAAACGTCGCAGAACACTCGCGTCGTGCGTTGGAAGAAGCGATCTTGCCCATGTGGATTGGCACACCTTGGGACTTTTATGGAACGGCTGTGCGGCCACATCAAAAGAGCATCGCTTGTGGCTACTTTGTCACACACGCGCTTCGTAGCCTCGGTTTTCGTTTTCCTGAGACCTTTCTTTATCGCTCGTCACAACGCGGTCCCATGCAGATCTTCGAAGTTGCAAAGCTCCCTGCCGCGAAGGTGATCGCGCTCTATGCTCCGCCTTCTCAACAAATCTACGTTTCGCGTCGTGGCCCCACAGCACTTCGCCCGTTCCTTCGACGTTTTGGGCCTGGGATCTATATCTTGGCCCTCGATACACACATTGGCTTGGTGTTGCACCATGGCCCTGGAAAAACCTACTTTTGGCACAGCTCTTATGGCGAAGGTTGGACAGGTGTTGTGCGAGAAAGTCTCTATACTTCGAACGATGTGCGATCTTCGCGGGTATTGGTCCTTGGAAAGGTCGGTTGGCGTGCTTGGACGCGATGGCTCCAAGGAAAAGGATTTTTCGCACGCTCTGTTCAATGAGTTTGCGATCTTTTCCTGTAGATTCGGGGATGTCGGGGGATGGGATGCTTGTCTTGTGCGATGCTTCTTTAGGATAGCTTTGAGCCCAAAAGCGTGGTAGGATGCGCGTTTCGAGAGCGCGTCATGGTGGACGCGTTTGCTGCGCAAGAAAGGGCAAGAACGTATGTGTGGAATTGTCTGTATCTTTGGTCCCGATGTAGCAGAACTTCGCAAACAAGCTCTTCAACAAGCACGTTTGTTGCGTCACCGCGGTCCCGACTGGAGCGGGGTGTTTGCATGTGACCAAGCGATCTTGGCGCATGAGCGACTTTCTATCGTTGATATCGATCATGGCGCACAACCTCTCGTGGACAATACTGAGCAAGTGATCTTGGCGGTCAATGGGGAGATTTACAACCACAAGTCACTGCGCGCTGCTTTGGAACCTGCCTATCCTTTTCGCACGGACTCTGACTGCGAGGTGATCTTGCCCTTGTATCAGCGCGAAGGGATGGGGTTTTTCAACAAGCTGAATGGGATCTACGCTTTTGCTCTGTACGACAAATCCCAAGATGCGTACCTTGTGGCCCGCGATCCCATCGGGATTATCCCCTTGTATTGGGGACGCGATGAGCATGGCAATCGCTATGTGGCTTCTGAGATGAAGGCGCTGATCGGTGTGTGTAACCAGATCGAAGACTTTCCTCCTGGCCACTTTTATTGGAGCAAAGAGGATCGCCTTGAGCGGTTTTATCAGCCGCCTTGGTGGGAGACCGAAAAGGCTCCTGAAGTCCCGCTCGATCTCACGGCGCTTCGCGAAGGTCTCGAAGATGCAGTACGTCGTCAGCTGATGTGCGACGTTCCTTACGGCGTTTTGCTTTCGGGTGGACTCGATTCTTCTGTGATCGCTGCGATCGCTTCGCGCTTTGCAAAGAATCGCGTGGAAGATGACGGCCAAGGCCCCGCGTGGTGGCCCCAACTGCACTCTTTTTCGATTGGTCTCGATGGCTCTCCTGACCTTGCTGCCGCGCGGAAAGTCGCTGCGCAGATCGGGACCATCCATCATGAGTTTCACTTTACTGTCCAAGAAGGGCTCGATGCGATCGCAGATGTGATCTACCATATCGAAACCTTCGATGTGACGACGATCCGCGCATCCACCCCTATGTATCTGATGGCTCGAAAGATCCGATCCATGGGGATCAAGATGTTGCTTTCTGGAGAAGGGGCAGACGAGATCTTTGGCGGTTATCTCTACTTCCACAAAGCCCCCAATGCCCAAGCTTTCTTTGAAGAGACCGTGCGCAAGATTAAATCGCTGTACAAATATGACTGTCTGCGTGCGAATAAGTCTAGTGCGGCTTGGGGCATCGAAACACGCGTGCCTTTCTTGGATCTGGCTTTTCTTGAAGTCGTGATGAACCTCGATCCCAGCGCCAAGATGGTGACCCAAGGTCGTATGGAAAAACAGATCTTGCGCGAAGCTTTCGAGGGTTATCTCCCTGACGAGGTGCTGTGGCGACAAAAAGAACAATTCTCTGATGGGGTCGGCTACTCTTGGATCGACTCACTCAAAGCCCACGCAGAACACGAAGTCGCGGACAAGATGATGGAAAATGCGCGCTTTCGTTTTCCTCTGAACACACCGCTGACCAAAGAGGCTTATTGGTATCGTAGCCTTTTTGAAGCGTACTTCCCCACGCCAGACGCGATTCGTTGTGTTCCCGAAGGACCAAGTATCGCTTGCAGCACGCCTGCTGCGATTGCTTGGGACAAAGCTTTTGCACAAATGGCCGATCCTTCGGGGCGTGCAGTGCGTGGTGTCCACCAAAAAAGCCTCTAGACCCTCCTCTTTTTCCTACGCTTGCTCCTCGCTGTCATGCTGCTCTTCTTCTGATTTCTTTTCGCTTTCTTTTGCTTGGTCTCTTTCATGCTTTGATGCTGGTCAGCTATGTCGCATTGGTTTGCTTTCTTGGTTATCTGTGCTTGAGAGAGGGCTTGCTCGTCGAACCTGCGGTGTGATATCTCGTACATGCTTCTGAAATATTTCAGTAGGTTATGTTTCTTTTTGGGGCTTTAGGAGTTTGGGATGTTTCAGTTCATCAAGACGAGTGTTTCTTTGCTTGGGTTTTTGGCCATCTCTCTAAGCGCACCGTGCTTGGTGGTGGGGCTGACCTTTCATCTCACATCAGGATGGCAGATGTTGCCACAAAGGATCGCAGGGGTAGGAATTGCTGTGGCCTTTGGTTATTTTTTGATACATGTGATGCTGCGAGGGCCGATGGTATGGGTCTTTCGTCGAGGATCGACAATCGTGAGGCGTGGGTTGGAGCGGCTGGCTTCTTCTTCTGCCCTTCAGAGGCGCTTGTTTGCTGATGTTGCAGCACATCGACTTCATCTTTTGTTTTTGATCTTGTTGTTTCCGCTTTTTGCCTATGGACCCGAGATCTTAGAATATACATGGGCGTTTTTGGTCAAAGGATTTCATCAACATGTCTTGTTTGGTGTGTTTGTAACATGCCTTGTCATGGGGATTTACGCTCTGGTGATCCTTTTTTATCTGCTCGATCTCTACGATATCTTTTTGTCGAAACGATGGTCGATTCGGGCCCCAATAGAGATGGGATTTTTGTATTTTGCTTTTGTAGGCATCGTGTATGGGGTATCTCTTGGATATTCGCTTTTTGCTGAACAATCTCAGTCCCTTGGGGGGATGTTTTGGTGGCTGCAATTATGGATGAGTATCGAATTTTTCTTTTATCTTACGAGGCTCTTTTTCTTAATCTCTACAGATAAATTCTTGGATTTTGATATCGCTTCCAAGGTGGCTGAAAGGATAAAAGCCTCTGATCATTCGTTGTTGTATGGTTTTTCTTTGTATGGTGTGGCAATCCTTCTTTTCTTTTGGTACCGAAGCGAAGGGGTCAGTCATGCAACAGCAACTGCATTGATGTTTACTTTGATGCTCGATCAAGTCCTTTCAGGGCTTTTTCCAATGCGTGTTCCTTCTGTGGAAGGGGGTTCTTTGCGGTCACTTTGAGGGAGCGCTTTGGAGAGAGGTGATGTTCTTGTATTTCTTTCTTTTCTGCTGAGGGGACAAGGGCTTACTCTACGTTGCGTATCTTCGAAGTCAGCTCCAACATACGTGACACGAGTCCTTGCCATTGTGTTGTCTTTCCTTGTACTGTGAGCAAATCAACTTCCCATAAAAGACATGCATTTTCCCTTGCGGGATATGCATTTTCTAGGACATCGCATTGTTCTAGGAGCATAGGCTCCTTTCAGGGTTTCGTTTCCCCTTTGTCGCCTTGTAAGGCGCATAGGGTATACCTCGGCCAAAGAAAGGAAAAAAGATGAAGTACCTGTCCTCGGTGAAGGGTGTCTTGTTTGCTGTGCTGCTTTCGTTCTGTTTACCGAGTTCTTTTGCTTTAGAGGGATGGCTGGGAGGGGAAGCCCAAGCGCAAAGTATCATCACAAATTGCGGTATCTATGGGAAGTCTCAGTCTTACACGCAGACCTGTCCTTCTGGAAAACAATTGTATGGCGGAGGTTGTTATAACGCCTGTCCTTCGGGCTGGCTGCGATCGGCGGTTTGTACCTGTTATCGGCGTGAGTGTAGCTCAAGCTGTTGGGATCGACCCACGACGGATTGTGGCCGTTTTTCTAGCGTTATCGGTCGTTCTTGCCCTGGAGGTTGGAGGCGTACTGCGGTTTGTACTTGTGTGCAGCGCGTATGCAACAACAATTGCTCAGATCGACCTGTGACCAACTGTGCAAGCTATGGCAATTTCTCCAGTCCTGTGTTGGGGTGTCCCTCTGGATACGAAAACTACGGTGGCCGCTGTTATTACGCTTGTCCTAGCGGATACAAACGCACGGCTGTTTGTTCTTGCGAAAAGTCTGGGTGGCACCAAGAGTCTTGGAACACTGTAAAGAAAGGCGCCGAAGATACGATCCGCAAGACAGGGAGCGCTTTTGCGAATGCCTACAACCAAGCAAGTCGCTGGACTGACTCAACGACCACACAGTTAAAGATCGCTGCTGAGAGAGAGGCCGAACGCCTCGCACGACAGTTTGTTTCGCAGCCCGATCGCAAGCTGCGTATGGCTTTGAGCAATGCAATCAAAGTCGCGATTATGACGGCCAAACAGCAGATCCAACAACATTGGAGCAAGCTGACGCGTATCGTGTTGCAAAACCCCAACAAAGCGGAGGCTTTGTACTCGCTTGAGCTTCAGGCCAAGAAGTTTTCTGCGAAGTTTTCGCGCGCTCGTATGGCCGAGCGTGCGCGGGGTGTGATGTCGAAGGCTGCGCTCAAAGAAACCGCGCGTTCTGCTCTCAAGATGACGAGCCTTGCGTTGCTCTTGGAGGCTGGAGCTGCGGCTGGAGGGGTCGTTGCGTACGCTTTGATCGAGTGTCGAAACCACCTTGACGCGAGCACTTATGGTACTTGTTTTGAGAAGAAGGCCATCGAAGCGCTGCGCTATGCGCTCTTTGATGTCGTGATCGCTGTCGCTTTCGCGCCTGTCGATCTACAGATCATCACACCTGCATCGATCCAATTGGCTGCTGCGGTGACTGCGGCGGTTGCTGCGATGACGGGTGGCGTTGGAGCCGCAGTGACGGGAGTTGTAATCGCCCTTGCAGCGAAGGTTGCTGTTACGATGGTGATTATGCAGGAAGCAGAAAAGCTGTTTCCTTACTATGATAACTACCTTTGGAAAAGCGGTCCTGCGGCCAAGAATACCTTTGTTTCGCTCTTTCGTTCCATCGGAGGGCAGGCAAATGGTAGCGCTTGGCTGTCGCTCCTGCGGGGGGCCAGAGGCTCTGGAGCTTCTGCTTCAAGTGGGACAAGTGCTGCGGGGGCACCTTCGATCTATGTTGCCCGAACGAGCGGTGGTTTGCTTTGGTACCGACATGCTGGTTACAGGAATGGTTCTACATCATGGGCCAGCGGTACTGGGCGCAAGGTCGCTTCTGATGACCGTTCTTTTACGCATGTCTTCGCAAGTTCTGGAGGCGTGATCTATGCTGTCCTCAACAATGGCGATCTGATCTGGTTTAAGCATCTTGGCTACCGCAATGGATCGACCTCTTGGGCGAGTGGGTCGGGTCGTAAGGTTGGTTCAGGGTGGGGCGGATTTCGCAAGATCTTCGCGACTTCCCATGGTGTGATCTATGGTGTCCAAGCGAACGGTAATGTCCTCTGGTATCGGCATTTGGGGCATCAAAATGGTTCGACTTCTTGGGCGAGTGGTTCAGGTCGCAAAGTTGGTTCAGGGTGGGGTGGGTTTCGTAAGATCTTTGCGACTTCTCAAGGTGTGATCTATGGCGTCCAGCCCAATGGTGGGCTGCTTTGGTACAAGCATCGAGGTTATCTCCATGGTACAAGCAGTTGGTCAGGAAGTCGTCCTGTTGGAAACGGATGGGGTGGATTTTCGCATGTCTTTGCCTCATCCCATGGGCTTCTTTATGGTATCTCCTCTTCTGGAAACCTTCATTGGTACAAGCACAACGGTTGGACCAGTGGTTCGCGGGCTTGGGCTTCGGGGACTGGTCGACGCGTGGGGAACGGTTGGCGCAACATAGGTATGGTTTTCGCGGTGATTGAGCCTTAGTTCCGTTACGGGGGGCTTTGCAAGTCGCCGATTATCGGGGGATAGGCTTCTTTGGATGATAGGCTTCTTTGGATGATAGGCTTCTTTGGGGGAGAAGGGGCTTTTCGGGCATCCTTCTAACTGCGTTCATGGCAATTTTTGTTTTGGGGATATGTGGTCTTGTGCGCCTTTCTTTGAGAGATCTTTTCAGCATCTTTCGCTTGGCGTTTTGGTTTGCTCTACACCCTGTATTCTCGGGAACATGGGGACTTGTTCGAGCAAGATGCGCCTCTCGGACATTTTTGCAGATCTATTGTGCAGCAATGTTGCATGGGTGCGTTGTAACCCTGCGTTGTCGCGAGACGACAGCGGTTCTCACGGATGATGTTGTCTGGGTTTTGGCCGCAGTCGGCCGCTTTCTTTTTTAGGAGTAAAAAGATGATCAAAAAAGTTCTTTTTTCTTTACTAGCTTTGCTTTTTTTGCTGATCGGTAGCCTTGTGTTTTATATGCAAGGGCTCAGCGATCTACGAACAACCTATGCGAAAAACCATGGTGCTTCCGCTGCGTCTCAAAAAAAGGGACGCGCACTTTTGCTCCAAAGCCTCGAAAAGATGGGGGGGATCAAACAGTGGAAAAAGCACAAAGAAAAAGTGGTGCGCATCCAATTTACGGATACATGGTATGGATTTATTGGCCAAAAGCTCATGATGCCTTTGGAAAAAACGGGGCAAAAGATGTCGCTTTTGTTGCGCCCCGCAGAAGAAGATGCGCGTCTCACATTTTTGGATGGAAAAAAACGCAAAGGACTCTCTTGGGGATTGCAACAATGGGTTTCCTATAAAGTCGATCAGAAGGGGAAGATCGTTTGGGAAAAAGACGAAGATGTGAAGTTTTATGTCCCCACGTGTCGGTACTTTTTTTACATGCCATTTTATCTTGCGGAGGCCGAAAAGCTCACGTATGCGGGCGAAAAAGAGCTGCATGGGAAAAAGTATGATCTTGTTTATGCGACTTGGAAAAAATGGGAACCTCAATACAAGATCGATCAATATCTGATCTGGATTCGCCGCGAAGATCAGCGCATCCAGTTTGTCCAGTTCACCGTGCGCGACAAGATCAACAGGATCACCTCGCCTGTCTCTTTTTCTGACTTTAGGAAAGTGGATGGTTTGTTGATCCCTTTTCATCTGAAGATATTGAATCAGATAGGAAATCCAAACGGCGGTATGGTGCATGACTTTAAGATCGAAAGCATCGATCTTGTGCAAGGGGATGCTTCCAAACAATTGATTCCCGACCCCAAGCGCCAATCCCGCAAATGATATCTCCCCCACGACAAGAGAGAATGGCCTCACTGCTGCGAGGGGGAAGGAGGCTCCATCAAAGGCTCCAAAGGCATCTCCAACGCTTCTCGGTAGACGCTGGCAAAGTCGCCTTCTGCTTGGAGTCGAGCAAGAACCGCGTGAAGGCCCCATTGAAGGCGTTGTAACCAGATCCATGTAGGGGGAATGGCCAACTGGCGAAGGTTGGGGTTGGAAGGACGACTATATTCCATGCCTTCTTGGAGATATTCTTTGGTAAAACGGAATAAAGGCTGAGAATAAGGAGCATATTGGGAGCGCAGCATCTTCCAATGGATATCAAAGTCAAACTTGTCGGGTCGGGGGATCATCTTGGTCGCAAGGACCGCCTCTCGAAAGTCCTCTCGTCGATCTTCGACCACGACGCGGGCCAGCTGGCGTTCGGTCTCCACATCTTCCTTGCAAAAGTGCCTTACACAACCAAAGTCCAAAAAGACAATTGGCCCATCGTGAGGGAATAGGTAGTTTCCTGGGTGGGGATCTGCATTGAGAGCCCCCAGTCGAAAGATGCTTTGGTAAGCAAAGCGTGCCAACCATAAGCCCACCTCATTACGCCTTTCTTGGGGTGCTTCTTGGAGGAAGGTATAGAAGTCTGTACCTTCGCACCACTCTGTCGTCAGGACCGTCGTTTTCGTTCGTTCTGGAAAGGCCCGTGGGATCTTGATGTCGCTGTATTGGGCGAAAGCGTCTGCGAAAGCATTTTGGTGGAAAGCTTCACGTTCGTAGTCGCATTCTTCGGAAAATCGCAGGCGTAGCTCGTCCACGAGTGCTTTTCCGTCCACTGCGGAAGCAAGGGATGCTAAAGCTGCAAACTTCTCTAATGTCGAAAAGTCCGAGTTGATGGTGTCTGCGACGCCTGGATACTGGACTTTGACAGCCACAGGTCTTCCTTGCCATTTGGCCCGATATACCTGGCCTATCGAAGCGGAGGCGATGGGGGTGGTCTCAAAGTCTTCGAATACTTGATCAGGGGGGGCACCAAAAGCGTCTTGAATCACGCCTGACATCTGCCCAAAAGAAACAGGTTTGATCCCTTGTTGGAGCCGCGTCAATGCTTGGTGGGTCTGCTCGGGCAGGATGCCGTCAAAGTAGGAGATGATCTGTCCCACTTTCATCGCCATACCCTTCATCTGGTCGAGTTCTTTGGCCAGCTTTTCGCCCAACTCACCGTCTGCTGAGCCTTCCGAACCAAGAAGCCTACGGGTCGCCAAACGTGCCGCTGATGCCGCGATGCGACCCGTCGCAAAAAGCCTTTGGCCCCATTTTCTCTTGATCCCATCGAGTTCTTCCATCGCACGGCCCTTCCTCTTCTTTGAAGACCTGTCTCGCTAGGACAAAGGTCTTTCGTTAAGTCTCTTATCTTAAAGAGATCTTTTCTTGTTTGACTTTTGGGTCACTTTAATGACCTGTGGGTCAGTTGATGTGCAAAGTAGTTTGCCTTGTGGTGGAAGTCAAGGAAAATGGAAGGGTGGGGTTGTTGATTTTGTGGGTATGGGCTGTTGGCGTGGTTGGGGCGGACTTTACGAAGGACAGCCAGAGAGAACATCGCGGGGATACAGCGAAGGCCCCGCTTTTATCGGTCGTGCGAAAGAGCCTCGTAGAAAGCGGGGTGGCTGTATGGTGGTGTGGCTGGTGTGGTGGTGTTAGGGGGCTGGTGTGGGAGCCGTGGGGGTCGTGGGGGTCGTTGGGGGGACAGATGGGGCGGGAGCAGGCCAAGAGCGGAGTTTGATGTTGTTTCGTTTGGGGTCGTCGTCCTCGCATTGCCCGAGATCTTGCGGATCGATGGTTTTATGAGTCAGCGGGTTGAGCAGAGGCTTTCCTTTGAGCTTGAGTTCTTTACGGATGCGCGCAAGCTGAACACGTGCAAGACACTGTGTTCGATGCCAACGTTTATTGAATCTTATAGGAGAGATTCGAGCGACAGAGTAAAGTATTTTTCCGATAGCATTATAAGAGAGCCAAGAGAAAGGTCTGCTTTGTTGTTTCTCTAGTTTTTTGGTGAACTTGCTCCATTCTGTGTCTGGTAGAGATGAAGAAAAAGGCTGAGAAGCAAGCCATACATTATGCCGCGCGGACTCTTCTTGCCAACGCATGATTTGTTTTCCATCGTAAAGAGGCCAGATCATCATACCTGCGAGCCCATCGCTATTTCCAGACTTCATAAGCTCCGATGACATCATATGGACGATAAATTGGTGCTCCGCGATCCAAGCATTCGCAAGTCCTGCGCTAGAGAAGTTTGCCAGCTTTTGGATAGACGACAACAATGCATCGCGTGTTGTTGCGGAGAGCGCAGGAGACGTTTGAGCAAGCGGGTAACTTGTGGCTTCGATGAGCAAAGAAAAGGAGGCAAGCAAGATCATCTCCCCAACAAGAGTGTTGGAACAATGTTGCTCCATTCTTCCCATGAGATCGATGACTTCTGTGAGTTCCTTGGCAGCTTGTTCGGGTTGTCCAGCTTGGGTCGCTGCGATGGTTCGAAGGGCTGCGAGTTTTGCACTAAGGATAAGATAAAAATGTTTTAGCTTAGGAGGTTGCTTGTTTTTGCTTGATTTGTCGAGAGAAACACCAAGAGGCATACAGCCTTTGTCTTGAATCGCTGCAAGAAAAGATGCGTATACTTTATCGTATTTTTTTAATTCTGTTTGCGCTTTGGAAAGCTTCTTGAACCAACCTTTTTTTGTTCTTCCTGTGGTGTGTAAATGATGGAGTTTTTCGCTCGCTTCCTTTGGATAAATGGGAGGTTTCTGTGGCGACAAAAAGGCAAGCATTTTAGGGGATGTTTTGGAAGGTTTGTATTCAAGCTTGATATTGTTGTAGCGGGGATCTTTTTTGGGATCGATGTTCGTAAAAAAGATGACATAGATCGCCAACAAAATAGGCAGTGTAGCCAGTAAAAGGATCACGCGAATGGTCTTGTTCATCGAAGGTCTCCTTTTTCCAAAGGCCTGTGGTCGATATCTCTTGCTTTCTGGATGCTCGCAGCTTGAAGGCTTCTCTTGTGAAAGGCAAGTCTTTTTTCAGGAGTTTCGGGTTCTTGGAGAGGACGCAGGGAAAGTTGTAGGGTCGCTGAAAAAAGAACTTTTTGAAACGAGGGTCGCGGCAGAACAGGCGATGGGATGGGATGGGATTGGATTGGATTGGATTGGATTGGATGGAATCGGATATCTCGATATCCGGGGCGGCCCTCCGTGGCCGCCCGAATCTGTCGAGGATATCGTTATATCCGAGGCGGCCCTCCGTGGCCGCCCGAATCTGCCGAGGATATCGTTATATCTGGGGCGGCCCTCCGTGGCATCTGTACCAACTAATTATCAACTATATGAAAAGATAGGTTATTTTTGAACGTAAAACTTCGTCACATCAGACGATTTTTTTCGCAAACTCCCTTGGTTCGGGAAGTCACTTTACAAACTCTCGTGATTTTCCAAAGAAAGCCACTTGATTTTCTCTTTTATTATCAATGAGGTAGGAATTAGTTGGTACAGATGCCCTCCGTGGCCGCCCGAATCGATCCTGATATCAGGGGGCAGCGTTGGTTTGGAGGTGATCGTAAAGGGTATTGCTGAGGTGTGCGAATTCTTCGAGAGAGAGGGATTCGCCGCGTCGTTGAACGTCGATGTTGAGGGTTTGTAGGATGGATTCGACGGCTTCGCGGGGGATCTCAGAAAATCCTGCATTGAGCGTATTGAGCAGGGTTTTGCGGCGGCTGGCAAAGACAGCTTTGACCGTTCGTGCAAAGAGAGCTTCATCTTTGAGGGGATAGCGTGGTTCAGGGAGGGAATCGAGTCGTATGACCACGGAGTCCACTTGGGGTTGGGGATGGAAGCAACGACGCGAGACGTTGAGGACTTTGAGGATATCGAAGAACATGCCAAAGCGCACGGAGAGGATCGAGTAGGCTTTACCGCTATCGGGTGTTGCTGCGAGGCGTTCAGCGACTTCTTTTTGCAGCATCAAGACAGAGCGTTTCCAAAGGTGCCGTTGTTCGAGGAGATGGAACAAGATGGGGGAAGAGATATTGTAGGGCAAGTTCCCAAGGACACGCAGTGGGCCACCTTCGGGCAATTCGTTGAGGTTGAAGGTGGCGGCGTCAGCGGCGATGACTTGGACGTTGGCATCAGAGTGTGCGAACTCTGCTTCGAGGAGAGCGACGAGGTCGCGGTCTCGTTCGAGGGCGAAGATCTCCGTTTGTGGGGCCTCAGTGGTCAGCATGTGGGTCAAAACCCCCGTCCCTGCGCCCAGTTCGAGCACGCGATCTTGGGGTTGTGCGCCCAACAAAGAGACGATCCGCTCAACTTTGTCTTGGGAGATCAGAAAGTTTTGTCCCCATTCGTACTTGGGTTTGAGTTTGTGTTGGCGGAGAGTCTTGCGGGGGTCTTGGAACATCGTACGTTACCTCTAAAAAAGAACCAAAAGGGAAGGAAGTTTAGCTGCTCTTTATCAGCTTGCAAGTGTTATTGTCTTTTTGGCTTGGAGAAGGAAGGGGAGGGGTCCAAAAAGTTAAGAATGTACAATACGCATGCTCTTTCTTGCTTTACATTGGGTGGTGTAAGAAAAAGCCCATCGCTCTAGGCTCTCGTTGCTTTGAAACGGGAGAAAACCACTGTAAAGGAGAAGAGTATGCAAGAGTCCGCAAAGTTTGATTTTTTTCTTTTTGGTTCAACCAGCGAGCTCATGCAGCGCTTGTTTCGGGATCACAAGGAATGGTTTTCCAAGCACATCAACAAGTTGATTGTGACGCAACGCGGCGATGAGGTTCCCGAGGTTTATCGCGATCTTCATCCTGTCTCGATTTCTTTGGATTGTTCGAATCCACAACACTTTCGCCAGCGTTTGACAGAGATCGTGGCGGAGCATGGGACGAAAGATCGCCCGATGCATGTCTTTCCGAGTTATGGGGTCTTTCGCTGGAATTATGCGCCAAAAAATCCTGTGTTTTCTTTTCATGATGATAGCTTGCAAATTAATTTAAATGCTCGTTTGCAAGTGATCGATGCTTTTCGGGCTTACAAAGACAATACAACCTTCCATCTTTTCGGGTCGTTGTTTGCAAACTTCCCCTATACAGGGGATTATTCGTTGAGTATGTGGTACATCAACCAACTTCCACGGAATGCGGAGTACCAAGACTTGCAATTGAAGATTTACAATCTCGGGGGGATGAAGACGCGTTTTTGGAAGCATGCAGAAGGCCCCAAAAACAATCCCTTTTTGCATGATGATATCCCAAGCCAAGCCTTGTTTAATGCGGCTTTTCGTTCTTCTCGTAAGGGTATCTTTATGTTTTACCCGTCTTTTTTGTCGAGGATTGCTTGTTTTCTTGGGGCACGTGGTGTACGGGTTTTGTGAGCGATTTGAGACATAACAAGACAGGAGGCTTTGATGGAACGTCGTGCGCTACAGGCAGTTTTAGGGGTCTTGAGCTTGATTCCATTGTTGGGGGCGGTGCTGGTTTGGGGTTGGGGCGCACAGTTTTTCCTTGGAAAGACGGGTGGTGCGGTCCCTGCGAATCTCGATAACCAGTTGCGTTATCTTGCGGGGGTGTACTTGGGCGCGGTCACATTTGGCCTGTGGTGGGCGATCTTGCGCATCGAAGAGAGAGGGATCGTTGTCACTTTGGTGGGCGTCGCGGTGTTTGTGGGGGGGATTGGGCGTGTGATCTCGCTTATCCGAGTGGGGACGCCCCAAGATCCTGCCATGATCGTAGGGATGGTCTTGGAGCTGGGGGTTGTGCCTTTCTTGGTGCTTTGGCAACGTCGTGTTGCCCGATTGGCGGCACAAAAAGCGTAGTTTGCTTTTGGACAAGGTGGCGGAAACGCTCGGGGGTGAGGCCAAGATGCCGCTTAAAGTGGCGCAACAGATGACTTTGATCAAAGAAACCAACTTCGATCGCGACTTCCGCGCTGCTCATCCCTGCTTTGAGGTGTTGTTGCGCGAGTTGAATCCGTTGTTCAAGCTGATAAGCGTGTGGGGGAAGGCCGACGTGTTGGCGAAAAAGTCGCGAGAGATACACGGGGTGCACGGCTGCGATCTGTGCGAGTGTATCTAGCGAGATATCTTCCGTGAGATGGGCCTCGATGTACTCTTGGGCGCGGCGTACTGCTGGATGACAGCGGATCTTTTGGGGGGATTGGCGTGTACGTTGGTTTTGGAACAAGAGTTCCTTGAGAAGAAGGTACATCCCTTCCTGTTTTTCTAATAAGCTTGAAGAAGAAGTCAGACAAGATATCCATTGACCAAGCTGTTGAAAAAAGTCAGGTCGTTGTATCTGAAAGCACGGAAGTTCTAGGGAGTGGGGGAAGAGGTCTTCTGTGGTTTGAGAGATAAACGCTGGATCAAAGTGCAAGATCCGCAAAGCGGAGGGGTGTTCTACACGGAGGGTTTGGAAGTTTTCGCCGGGTTCTTTGAGGCGGATACAGCCTGCGGGGGAGGTCATGGTTTTGCCACGATAGCGCCAACTGGCTTGTCCTTCTGTGATCGCGCACAGGTCCCACGTGGTCTGAAAACCTCGCCAGAGTTGTTTGGATGGGGTGATCGAGGTGTATGTCACATAGGGCATCGAGGCAGGTTGTATCTGCTGATAGGTCGGGGCTTTGGTGGCTTTTTGGTTCATCCGTGTGTCTCTTTCGTGAAAGGAAAACCTTTGGGATGAGCTATCTTTGCAAAAAGATAGAAGGAAAAAAGCCACAAGACAAGGACTTTACGCGTCTTTCTCAGGATGGACAGATGTGTCAACGGCGTGCAGTGTTGGGATCGTCGATTTCTTTAGAAGTTCATCAAGACATCTTCGAGCGTGTTTTTCCATGATGTGAGTTCTTGGCGGATATGGGACTTGAGTACGTTGAGGAGTTCTTGGTAACACGCGCTTTTTTCCATCTTAAAGAGATGGCGTGAACGACAAGTCTCCTGCCAAGTGTCTCTCCAACGATGGTAGCTATAGAGCTTTTGTAGGATTGGATTGAGATGGTGGAGCAGGTGCTCTGCAAAGTGACTTCGATTGTATCGTTGCTCTTTCGCTTCGAGCAGATCGATGATGGCTTGGACATTTTGGTGCATGGGCAACGCAAGAAGGATGGTCGCGCTGTTGGTTGAGAAGCTGTGTCGCAGATTTCCAAAGTGCTGGTAATAAAGCTGACTTTGTTGCGATGGGGATATTTCTTCCAAAAGAATACAGAGTTTTTCGACAGGCAAAGAGGTCAACTCTGCGACGAACATTGTTTCGCCTCTGTCTTGGAGTAAACATCGCTGAAGAAGCCATCGTTCGTAGAGTTCGGTGTCTTTGTTCACGGCTTGCAACAAGCGCAATAACTCTACGTTCATCAAATTACTTGGAAAATAAACCAGATATCTTTGTATGACGACCTGCAAAAAATCTTGTTGTTGGGGGAGTCGAAAGAGGCAGAGCAAGATCGCAAAAGCCCTTGGATCTCTTGTCTATTCCTTGCGTGATTTGCATCGGTTGTGATCTGTTTCAAAGAGGCGTGCAGCGTTTTGACAAAAGGCAACGTGTAGGCAGGAGGGAGCCAGAGCAACAAACGAAGCGCTTTTTGGTATCGCTCTCTGTGGTTCATCTGATGCCGCCAGTCTGCATCACGAGAAGGATAGGGTTCGTTGAGGACTTGTGTTGCCTCGCGGATCTTGCGTTTGACTTTCGAACGATCGAAGCCTGGGAGATCTTCTTGAAAGGCTGCTCCCAAAAGTCTCGCTGCTAGGGAGAATGTGTGTTCTTTTTCATTCTCTAGTCCTGTTTCGATGATTTGTGCGACCAACTCAGCGGGATAATGAGACAACAAGGCTTTGTAATCCTCTTGAGCGCGCTGTTCTTCTTCAGGGGATGGGAGAAATTCGTACACGGAAAAGCGCCAAGAATAGGGGCGCCCTGTGAGACAGTGGTTTTGGAGAAGTGCTTCGCAACGCATCTTTTTCGCGAGAGGAGACTGCACGAACAGTTCTTGTGATAAGTGAGTGTAGGTCTCACGAAGACTGCGGGGGTGAGATTGTTGGTGCATGGAAGAAAAGAGGACTCTGACGACTTGGCGGTCATCTTTGCAGAAGCGCAACATCTCGGAAAATGCGTGACAACGGACTTCTGGGGATGGATCTTGGATACACGATTTTTCAAGCAAACGAAAAGTCCATTCGTAGCTTGCGTTTCTGCCGTGCATACGTGGATTCGGGTTCGTTGGGGAAGGAAGTGCGAGGCGTTTTTGGTGCGGTTCGAGGGCTTGTTTTAGCCAGGCGATACGCTGCGAAACATTCGGATGTTGCTCGATCTTCTTTTCCCATTCGTACAAGGAGAGACGCCGTTGCTTTTCACGGGAAGGTTGTTTTTGTTTGTTTTTTCGATGTGAGTGGGGAGCTTGTTGGGTGCGGGATGCCATGGGTCAACTCTCTTTGAGGGTGACCCATGCAGGTGGAAAGATGACCTGCCTTCGGGCGCTTCCCTCTCGTTTGCTTTGGATGCAAACACAGACCCATCCGCGAGAAGTCCGAAGACTTGGGGTGTTGCGTGTACTTACTTCTTCACAAAGAGAGAAGTCGTCTCAAGAGAGAAGTCGTCTCAAGAGAGAGGTCACGCAAGATGCGGGTCTGTGGGCGATTCAAACGAGAGGTTGGACAGGCATATCAGGAAAGCTCCTTGGTTGGGCATCTTGTGAAAGATGGTTTCTTTGGTTGAATGAGACGAGAGAGGAAGGGAAAAGTATCAATTTTTTTTTCGACGGCGGGGTCCACGAGGGAGCGCATTGGGATCGAGCGGGAGTTTTCCTGTTGCGTTGAGGTCGAGGCTTTCGAAGCGTCCTTGGCGAAAGGGTGTGACAGCAGCAGCGGCGATCATCGCGGCATTGTCTGTGCAGAAGCGCTTCGAAGGAAGGAAGAGTTTGCGTTGTGTTTCATCGCAACGTTGTTGGAAAAAGGCGCGTAGTCGGCTGTTTGCAGCGACACCACCTGTCAACACGAGTTGGTCGAGCCCTTCTTGTTCGAGCGCGCGCTCCACTTTTTGCCAGAGGACGTCCACGATGGCTTCTTGGTAAGAAGCGCAGAAGTCCGCAAGGGTTTGATCATCCAATGGTTGTTCGAGGCTTGCGAGTTCAGTGCGACATGCGGTCTTGAGTCCTGAGAAACTGAAGTCGAGTCCTTGTTTGAGCATCGCACGGGGAAAAGAGAAGCGTCGCGCGTCCCCTTGTTGTGCGAGGCGATCGATGTACACGCCGCCTGGGTAGCCGAGTCCCAACATCTTTGCAGCTTTGTCGAAAGCTTCTCCTGCCGCATCATCGCGTGTGGAGCCAAGATGCTTGTATTGTTCGTGTCCATCCACCCGATAGATCGTGGTGTGTCCGCCTGAAACCAACAGCGCAAGAAAAGGAAAACTGGGGTAAGACGCTTCGAGGAAGACAGCTTCGAGGTGGCCTGCAAGGTGATTGACGCCGATGAGTGGGAGTTTCCAAGCAAAGGCGATGGACTTGGCGATCTGAAGACCCACAAGCAAAGCGCCAATCAGCCCGGGACCTCGGGTCACAGCGATGGCGGAAAGGTCCTTGCGTTGAAGCCCTGCTTCGAGCAGAGCATCTTGGATCAAGGGCAGGGCGACTTCGAGGTGAGCGCGGCTGGCGATCTCTGGGACGACACCGCCGTAACGCGCGTGGATCTCGACTTGGCTTGCGACGAGGCTAGAGCGAAGGGTGGGTGGGCCTTCTTGTTCAAAGGAGATCACGGATGCTGCGGTCTCATCACAGGAACTTTCCAAGGCGAGTAGGTAGGTGGTCATGTCTTATGCCTTTTTTCTTGCCTTTGTAGGGATAAAGTCTCTTCCTCTTGTCAGATGGAAGTCTATTTTTTGAAGAGCTGTTCGAGTTTTTTGAGGCTATCTGCTTTGCGTTGTTGTACGGGTTTGGGTGCGTTGGGTCGAGGTGTGCGAAGGCTCAGACTGATCCGACCCTTTTCTGGTTCAACGGAAAGCACGCGGACACGTAGGTGCTGTCCGCTTTGTACGATCTCATTGGGGTGTTTGACGAAACGGTCCGCAAGTTCAGAGATATGGATCATGCCTTCTTCGGGAAGACCAAGTTGCACAAAGGCCCCAAAGTCGGTGGTATGGGAGATTACGCCTTGCAACGTCATCCCTGGCCGCAGATCTTCGAGTGTCCGCACAAAGGGGTTCAGCGTACTTTGCAGCGAAAAGCCCGCTTGTGTGGTCGTTTCCGCTTCTGCTGTGTCATAGGTGAGTGCGTGTTTGGCGAGTTGTTTTTCGTCGAGTAGGGCTTGTTGAAGAAGAGAGGTGTCCAATTGCTCGGGGTATTCGGCCAATCCAAGTTGAAGTGGATCGAGACGGGACCACGCTTTGAACGGATCTTGGAGGCGTTCTGCTTGGGCGCGTGCATTGGCGAGTTCGCGAGAGAGAGGGTGTGCGCCTTCCATCCATGGCTGACGTGCTGTGGAAAGCCCCGCCTCACGGACGCGATGACAAGGGGCAAGTGGATGCAGTGCGCTTGCGATCTCTTGTAGTCGTTGGTTGGCTGGCGCGCGAACAGGAAGGGCGATCGCGGCAGGGGCGATACCTTGGAGCAACAACTTGATGCGCTGTGGGGTTTGCGGGTTGGGTGGAAAGGTTTCTTTGTGGATGAGTTGTCCTTGTCCATCTACGACGATCAGGCCGATGGGACGGTCTTCTCGACTCAGTGAGATCGACGCAAGGGGAGCCTGAAGCAAAGGGGAAGCCGTTAGCAAACGATGTAGCTCTTTTTGTGCTTGTAGGGCGCTGTGTTCTTGTGCTTGCTCTTGTAGCCGTTGTTCGAGCGCGTTGGGGAGAGCGTCTGTCACCAACTCTTGTAGGATAGACTCATCTTGTCGATGGTCTGGGGCCTTGAGGGTTGGTCGGTAAAGTTGAACCTGTTCTACGAGCGATGCCTCGGGCCACTTGAAGCGAAGTTGAAGGACTTGTTCTTGTTGTCCTCGTCGGATCGCGAGCCAACGGTGTGCAGGGATCTCGCTGCAAGTCCCCTGTTGACCGACGAGATCGGCAAAGTGAGAAAGCCTTGGATGGTCGCAGTCTTTGGCTTCCACTGCAAGGTTGGCGTCACGCCAAGCGATCTTGAGACAGGCATCCCAAAGATCAAAGATCGCCCCCCAAGTCTCTTCGGTTGCAGTCTCTGAACAAGTCGCAAGGTAGCGTTGGGCGCGCTCGATCAGGCCCAGGTGAGCGTGTGTTTGCAAACGAGAGCGCAGTGGAGAAGGGATGTCTTGCGCGATGGATTCTTGTTGTGACCTTTGTTGCAGTTCCCAACGTCTTGCTGCGCTCAGCAACATACGCAACAGTGCAGCGGGTTGTTTTGCGGCCTCTTTGTTTGATAAAAGGGCGGATGCTGCTTGGTTTCCGAGATGTTCAGCACTTTCGAGAAGAGAAGGTGGAAGGGCTTGGAGCGCATCTGGGAGTTGTTGGAAAAAAGATTGTCCGACCATGGAAAAGCCTCTTTGGTCCGTCATGTCTTGGAGATACCCCTCTCCTATAAGCTGCTTTGGTAGCACAAGCGAAGCTTTGCTGGCAAGCCTTTGCACCAAGAGGGTTGGGAGGGAATCTTGACCGCGCAGTTTGCGTTTTCTATGTTAATGGCGTTTGGAGAATCAATTGAGCAACCCTGTTTGCGGCTAGGACGCAAAGGGTGGATGGAAGGAGTGTGTAGAGACGATGCATCAGGGTCAGATGGAGCTTTGGTCACGCTGGGGAACGTTTCTTGTCGTTGTTGGAGCGGCAGCGTTGATGGGGACCTTTTGTGGCTTGATCTTGTTTGCTGATGTTTTTGAGGGGATCGAGTTCGTAGCTTTCGCTCTCGTTGTTGCGACAGCTTCACGCTTGGGCGTGCTCACCGTTTGGTTGCAACGCGCCTTCCCTGGACATCCTATGGAGTGTTGGTTGTTGGTCTTGGGCACGGCTGGCACGGCTTTTGTGATTCGGATCTTACCGTTGTTTGTGGGATAGAGAGCGGAGGGAGAGACGATAAGCGACAGCCTGAGGCAAGGTTAGCGCATGGTAACGAGTTCTTCCGCGCTGGTGGGGTGGATGGCAAGTGTTGCATCAAGGTCCGCTTTGCAAGCGCCCATACGCACGGCAACAGAGAAACCTTGGATGATCTCGTCCGCATTGCGTCCAATGAGATGGATGCCAAGGATATGTTCTTGTTCTCCATGGACGATGAGCTTCATGGCTGTTTTGGGTTTTTTCTCACCCAGTGCGTAGTACATATTCGTAAAGGTCGAGGTATAAACCTTCACATCTTCGTACTTTGCGCGGGCTTCTCGTTCAGTGAGGCCGACAGTTCCAATGGGTGGATGCGAGAAGATCGCGGTGGGGACTTGATCATAGAGCTGTCGGGCATCTTTTTGTCCACCAAAGAGGCGATCTGCGAGTTTGCGCCCTGCTGCGATGGCAAGGGGAGTGAGGGCGGGGCTTTCTGTTACATCGCCAAGCGCATAAATGCCGGGTACTGTGGTGTTTTGGAAGGGGTCTGCCACCACATAGCCATCTCGTGTGAGTTCGACCCCTGCGGCTTCGAGTCCCATCTCGCGCGTCAGTGGGATGCGTCCGACAGCCCACAACAAGGTATCGTATCCTTTGTGGCTCAAGCCATTGCTGCAATAAAAGTGGAGTTCATCGCCGTCCTTGCCTTCGATGGATTCGATGGCCGAGTTGAAGTGGATCTGGATGCCTTGGGCACGCATCTCATCGCGCAAGTGATCTTGAAGCATCACATCAAACGAGCGAAGCAAACGGTCACTTCGGACAAACATCGAGACTTCAGAGCCTAGGGCGTTGAGGATCCCTGCGATCTCAACAGCGATATAACCCGAACCAACGACTGCAACACGGCGAGGGAGGTGTTCTAATTGGAAGAACTCATCTGAGGTGATGCCATGCTCTGCGCCTTTGATGCCACGGGGGATATCGGGTTTTCCGCCCATCGGCAAAAGGATGTGCGGAGCAGTGTAATGTTGACCATTTGCTTCGACAGTATGTGCATCCACGAGGCGGGCCCAACCTTGGACGTAATCGATCCCCGCTCGCTCGACATTTTGATGGTAGATGGTGTGGAGCCGATCGATGTAAGCGGTTCGGCGATGGACAAGCGCTCTCCAATCGAAGTCTTTCTTTTCTACTTGAAAGCCGTAAGCCGCCATATCTTCGATCTCTTCAGCGAGGTTGGCAGCATTGAACATCACTTTTTTGGGGACGCATCCTCGATTGACGCAGGTTCCTCCGATCTTGTCTGATTCGAAGAGGGCGACTTTGGCGCCATGAGAGGCCGCTCGACGCGCAGAGGCCAAGCCACCACTTCCCGCTCCAATGACAAGATAATCGTAGGTCTTTGTTTCCATTCAGCTTCATCCTTTTTATGGGGGTCGTTTGCAGAAATGACCCAAGAAGTATGGGCGCTCTCTGCTACAGACGCAAGCGTAGGGAGGCGCGTTACGAGCGGAGGCCAACTGGATAGATCGCTGTATCTGGGGCGACCCTAACTATCCCGGATATCCTTTTTCTGGGGCGACCCTCCGTGGTCGCCCGATCTACCGAGGATATCGATATATCTGGGGCGACCCTCCGTGGTCGCCCGATCTACCGAGGATACCGATATATCTGGGGCGACCCTCCGTGGTCGCCCGAACCTTTATCCAGCGAAGAATGCGCAGAGTGTCCAGCAGATCGAGGCGAGGAGTGCGGCGGCGGAGGCTTGGGGGAGTTGAGTGCGAACGTGATCCATCAAGTCGCATCCCGTGCACATCGCGCTAAGGACGGTGGTATCAGAGATAGGCGAGCATTGATCGCCGAAGACGCTACCGTCCATGACAGCGGCAAAGCAAAGGGTCATGAAGAACTGTGGATGAGAGAGTCCTTGAGACTGCGCAACGGCCCATGCCAAGGGCATCGCCAGAGGGAAAGCCACAGCGTAGGTTCCCCAACTTGTACCTGTAGAGAAGGCGATGATGATGGTGAGGATCTGCAACATGACGGGAAGTGCCCAGTAAGGGACTTTTTGGCCCAAGAGTTCGACCAAAAAGATCCCGCCACCAGCCTCGCTGCTGATCCCCCCAATGGTGATCGCGAGGACCAAGATCACAGAGCCCATCACGACGCCTTTGAGACCGTCGCCAAAGCCCTCGATCAGTTTTCGCAGGGGCATCCCACGCATCAAAGTCATGA
>JACKEL010000007.1 GCA_020632975.1 Myxococcales bacterium | reverse complement strand
CGAAGTCGCCACAGAAAAAAGGAACGGCACTTTCTTTATGCGAAAGTCCTCCAACTCGCGTTCCAAGAAGCCTTCAGCCTCGACACGATGGCTGCGATACAACACCCCATTGTACGCAGGAAACAACAAACCCGAACGATAGCGCAGTCCCTCAGGGGCCTCAGAAAAGTCGCCTTGCGCACCCAAAAGAAAACGCAAACAAAAAGCGAGATTTTCCTCGAAGGTACCGCACCATAAATACATGGATATCGCGTTTGTCATTGCCATCCCCCGTGACGTAAAGAGCCTTGCAGTCGGCCAAAGCGAAGAAGCTTCATCTCAAACTCTCCCTCCAACCAAGCACGATGATGGAATCCTGCCATCTTGATCGAGCCTTCCAAGCGAGTCCGCTTTTGTGGATCGCACGCCTCTTCCAAAACAAGTCGTGACCAAGAAGCACTCAGATCCCAAAAAGGCGTCGTCTTTTTCGTGATGTCTAAGTCGCAAAGTACGATGAATCCAGCCTTTTTTGCAGCCTCTTCATAGCTTTTTGCAGTACCCACATCTGTTTTCCAATAATCATCAAAGGTCCCTTTGTAATCGGGACTTCCGCCTTCTTTCCAGAAGACGTCCTCAATCCACACCTCGCCCTCCTCTTTTAATAGCGTCGCAAGATGTCCAAACCACCGCTCTCGATCAAAGTAACAAGGGCTTTCCATCGCATAGATCGCATCGTAAGGAGCCCGCTTTGCACAAGGGATATCGTGGGCGTCTCCTACAAATACTCGTACTTTTTCTGACACACCATACAGAGCCGCAAATTCTTGGATCAATTGTGCATGTTCTTCGCACTGTACCAACGCATCCACTTCAGCCCCACGACAGGTCGCCATCCACAGTGTCGCACCGCCAAGACCCGCGCCCACGTCCAAGATGCGCTTTCCAGTCAAGTCACCAACGCCCCAAACATCCGAAGACAAGAGCATCATATCTTCTTGGCCTTGCGTCAAAAGATGCTGCAACAAACGTCGGTCATGAGGCGCAGAGACGCTAGCCAAGTAGATCCCCAGATGAAAGTGGATGCGAGGACCAGGACCATATTTTTCTAAGAGATGCATCGTCTTCTCACTGTAATAATTTCTTACAATCATGACTCCCCTCCTTCGGGCAAGTTGCGCAACCACATCAAGATGCCTTGTAGGTGAGCCTCTTCTGCCCGTTGCTTGAGCCAACGTTTTTTTTCCTCGATCCATGACGCGATCTCTCGTTGTTCCTCCTCTAACAACGAGCGCAAACGCGGATCTTCACTTTTGCGATCACACGCAAAGTGCGAGATCATCCCTAGGCATTTTCCAACCTCCTCACTCCAAGCCGCCAAGGGTGTTCCACACCACAAGATGCGCAGATAAGCCGAAAACTGTAGACCTGCGATGCCCTCTCCGACAGACAACCACCGCTCTCGCGTCCACGGAGTCTCACGGATCTCCTCAAAACCAACGCAAGCACACGCTGCAAGATCGAGGTTGGCCTGTACCCAAACCTCGGTTGGGATCTCAGCTGCCTGTAGTGCGACAGCATCCGCAAGACAACGAAGAACGTACAACGCGATCGGCCCCGCCTTTTCGCTGCTTTCTCCCAAAAGATAATCAGCTTCTTTGTCCACAAGATCATCTGTAAGATTCGACCAAGCAAACAAGAACAACAGTGCAAGGCAGCGCTCTCGCAAGACCTCGATCTTCAATCCTGCATCGCTCCCAAGCTCCCAAAAGAACTGGACGTTCGTTCCTTTTGTCACCTCCAAAGCTCTTCTCAAGAGAAGTACATCTAAAGCATTTAGTCTCTGCTTTGCAAGTAAAAGACGCGCACGTCGAAAGATAGATCGCTCACTCATCTTCTCTCCATTCTTACAAAGAATAACGATAAGGGAAGGAAAAAATGTCATTCATCTGAAAAAAAACAGATGTTCGTCCGATTTTTTCACGAAACAAAGAGTAAACGAGTTGGCTCACCCCGTGATGACGGGTTTTTGAGAAAAATCCAAAAAAAGGCAAACAGCTTTGTTGTTATCAGGTGCACCCCACATGCCCGAAAAAACAAAGACAAACCCTCTCCCCAAGCCAAAGAAACCCGAGGGGCCTGCTTCACAAAGATGAAAAATGTAAGAATTATTGAAAAAAGGAAGGCAAGAATTATTCAGTAGCCGCTTCGGGCTCGATAAATTGCAGGAAGATCTTGATCCAAGCCCCGCTGCTCTCTTGGTTATTGAGTTCGATGGAGCCGCCATTTGCACGAGCGAGACGATCGACGGTGTAAAGCCCCAACCCAGTGCTGTCTTTGGTTGAAACCAGCGATGTCACCCCATTTTCCAACAAGAAACCTGGCAGTCCTTCCCCATTATCGAGGACTTCCAAAACCAAAGTGTGTTCTTCTGTTCGTAAGCGCACACAGATCACGCTTGCCCCGCGCTTGCCATCTTTTCCTTGGCAGGCATTCAGCAAGAGATTTTCCAAGATGCGATACAAGGTCTTCTCTCCACCAATCAAAGCGATGGACGGAAGGGACTTGGGAAGGTCCGTTTGGAACTCCACATGCGAGTAAAGATTGCGGACATTGGTGATAGACTCTTGGATCACCCTTGAAAGATCAGAGCCCAGCAACTCACGCGTTTGGAGTCGTTCTTGTCGTTGTTCTTGATGCAAAGAAGCCATCAGATCGGTCGCACGGTTGACGGCCCCATCCAGATCATCAAACGTCTCTTTCAACGAGCTTGGCAGTTGTTTGGCTGCGGTCAAACTCAACACAGAAGAACTCAGCACCGCTGCTTGTAGGTGGTTGTTGACGTCATGAATCGTCCCCAACACATCCGCCAGTTTCTCTCGCAAAGCACTCACTTGCGAGGACTGCTCAAACTGGATCTGCGCAAACACAGTGTCACGAAAGCGTTCTTTTTCGCGTTCTTGAAGATCCAAGTGATAACGACCTTCTCCAAGGAGAAAGTGCACCAACAAACTTGCAGGAAACATCACCAACATAAAGGCCAAGTACTCTTGGGTAGGGCCAATCAGCAAAGAAGCACCTGTCCCCACAAGCAAACTAAACACAGGAAAAGGTGTCTTGGTCCGCATACGCAACAACCAACCGTAAAATCCCGCAGAGAACAAGTACAATGTCCCGAAACTCTGTAGGCCCACAGGCTTCGACAAGATCATCAGTGCGCAACAAAAAAAGTAAGCACCAGCCGACGTTCCAAGCGTGTACACGGGCAGATGATGGGGAGGGATCTTCTTTTGGATGTGGATCAGCGAGCCGCTCAGGAAGGCTGGCATAAAATACCAAAAGGCAGGGAAAAATCGAATGCCGACATGCTTTTGTAGGAAAGGAATGTATTCCAACGCAAGCAGGACCAAGACCACCCCCACCAACGTCTGAATCCACGAGCCCAACGTCGTGACCGCGACAGTGAAACGAAAGTCTTGTTGGCGAATCCACTGCGAGAAAGACTGGCGAACCAGACCAGAAAACCGCGAAAGAAGAGAAGAGAACAACAAGTGGACCTCCCTCACACAATGCT
Source organism: Myxococcales bacterium (assembly GCA_020632975.1). Classification (GTDB taxonomy): domain Bacteria; phylum Myxococcota_C; class UBA6777; order UBA6777; family UBA6777; genus JAKLKB01. The sequence continues at coordinate 332,446 of JACKEL010000007.1, read as the reverse complement.
TCCTTGGGTGGATAGAAAAGTACACATCATGCCATATCAAAACCCAGCCTACAATCTGCATAAAGAGGATATTTTTTTGAGAAAAAGGATGATCAGATACAAGAAAAAACTCAAGAAACAAGCACCTTTCGCGCTGGTTCCTTGAGACAGAATAAAATCAAAACAGATATTTAGCTTCCTGCATAAGAAAGGGATGGGCCTCTTTGTGTCTCCACCCAAAGACCCATCCCCTACAGGATCATGTTTGACGCGCACCGAGTGGGCCTTTCAAGATCCACACAAGGCACAAGGTCCACACAAGGCACCACCAAGACCGAAGCCCACAGTAGCGCAAGGAAGTTGCTTACACAGTGACGTAAGACATACCAAACATCGCGTTTTGTTGGTTGGCGGCCTTTTCAGCTTCGCGGCGTTTTTGCTCAAGTTCTGCCAAGATCGCTGCATCGGGCTCGCGGATCACGTCGATACGCACGGAAAGCTCGGCGCCTGCAAGCACTTTGTGGATGATCTCGATGGCAGGCTCAAGCTCCTCGATCAAGGCTTGGTGCCCGATGCGGCCTTCCAAGGCACCTTCGTCCACCAACGCTTGCAAGTAAGCTTGGATACCTTCGAGTGGCAAGACAGCAGCTTGCGCAGCGTTTGTGTTGATTGACTCAAACTGTTTCATGGCTTTCTCCTTCGAGAAAAAAGAGGACAAGTTTCAGAGCACATCTCTTACACCGTCTCTCTGTATCTCTAGGTTAAACGAAGAGCCATAAAAAACACTGACAGCCCAAAGCTGTGCCATCGAGACAAAAAGATCAATTTATTCAAATGGATAAAATTAAAAAATTAAGGAGAGATTTTTTTTCGGAAGGTTGTTTTTTTCCCAGCACGGACCACGACACCGCGTTCGATCACGCTTTGCCCCTCGTCGGTCACGAGGCGCAAGACGTATGTTCCTGCAGGGACACTATAAGGTGGCCGATTGGAGCGCCCAAGCTTCGTGTTGTTGAGGAACACGACGGCAGGCGGGCGCGTGAGCACCCAAAGCTGTCCTGTTTGAAAACGATGGAACAGCCGTCGTTTGGAGGGATTTACATCCACTTTCATCTTGTGCGAGGCAGCAAAACGAGAGGTGCGAAACTCGATTTGATGGGCTCCAGGTTCGACTTCGTGGTTGTAGATCGGTGTCATCCCGATGTAGCTGCCATCGAGGTACACCTTGCTTTTGGGCGAGGCGCCAAGTTGCAGCTTCACTTTTGCGCGCGCAGCTTGGGGAGAAAGATCGAAAGAAAGCGGCTTGAGTTCATCCGCAGAAACAGAAAAGCCACGTCGCAAGGTTTGGTAGCCCGTCTTACGAAGGATCAACCGGTGCTTACCAGGGGCGATCTTTGTTCTTGAAAGGGGCGTGGTGCCGATGGATTGGCCATCGACGAGCACACTTGCTCCGTCAGGCTCGCTTTGGACAGAGATCCAAGCAAAATCTTTTGCGGCTTGGCGTCGTGTGGGCTCCCCAAGATCGGGCAATCCAGGATCAGGAAGACGCTCACGAACAGGGGCGGGACGACGTCGACGCCAAAAACGTCGCCGAGGGCGTTTGCGTACCCGTGCCTCTTTCCTTTGTTTCAGAAGGACTTGGAACTCTTTGCGTTGTCCCTTGGTAATCTGAAAAGACTGAAACAGGCTTTCGTGACCATCCGCCTCGATCACCAGCGCGTGGGGGCGTTCGGCACGAATCCTTTTCATAAAGATGGGACTTCCCGCAACGATGGGCTTGAGACGTTCACCATCCAAGATCACGCGCGCTTTGGGGGTTTGCAGGTTGATCACCAAGTCACCAAACACAGCCTCCGCGGTCTCACGGATCAACTTGATCTGTAAGGGCTTTCGTACTTTTTCCTCTGTAACAACATTGAACTGTTGGACATAGGGTTCATAGCCATTCAACGCAACTTTGAGGATCAGGCGTTTGTTTTGAGGGAAGACGATGACTTTGGGGGTTTGGCCTTGAGACGCGCCGTTGACAAAGATCTGGGCATTACGTGGCTGGCTCTGAACAAGCCAATACATGGGCGCAGTGTCCACAGAGGGCGTCAGATCCATAAAGAACGCGTAGTACACGTACCCACCGCCCCCAAGGAGCAACAACAACAAAAACAACCAAAGCCCACCACCGCGTCGTCGTTTTCGACGAATCGAAGGCTCATCAGGGATCGACTGATGCATGGGGTGCGGCATCTGCGCTTGAGGAGTGAGGGGCCTTGCCCCTGTTCCTGTTTGCATCATCCCACTCGCAGCGGAGTACATGGAACGTACACCAGACTGACTGGGAAGAGGCGTTGCAGACGGTGGATAGGGCGTCATGGGAGAACGATTGGGATGCGGTGTAGAGAGGCTACCCTCGCCAATATCGAAGGCTTGGCTGATGGAAGATCCCGTCGGAAGGGGAAGATCATCGCCTGACATCAACCATCGAACATAGTGCGCCAAACGCTTGCTGCCCGCAGCCATGCCATGACGCAGCAAGAAGTCTTCAAGATCCATCTGAAGTTGGCCGCAGTTTTGGTAACGTTCATCGCGGTTGGGGGCCAACGCTCGCATCACGATCATCTCAAGCGCAGGCGGATAGCTGTCGCGGTAAGCCGAAGGAGGCGGATAATCGCCACTGATGATCTTGTGCAGGGTCGCGATCTCGTTGTCAGCACGGAAAAGACGATGCCCTGTGGTCATCTCCCACAAGACCACCCCCAGCGCAAAGACATCGCTACGCAGATCCAGCGAGTCACCTGTGGCTTGTTCGGGCGACATGTAAGCGTACTTGCCCTTCACAACACCAGCACGCGTGTGCTGAAGTTGGGTGGCAGCTTTGGCGATCCCAAAGTCCACGACTTTTACGGCACCATCAAAGGTGATCATCAAGTTTTGTGGGGAGATATCGCGGTGGACCAGGTACAAAGGCTGGCCATTGGAGTCCGTGCAAGAGTGTGCGTAGTCTAGGCCCGCACAAGCACCGATCATGATCTGGCAACAATGCTCGAAAGGTAGGGGAAGACCGCGACGTGCAGACTCTCGCATAATGGAGTTTAAGCCCACACCATCGATGTATTCCATCGCCATGTAGTAGGTGTTGACACTTTGCGCATGACCCAACTTGTAGATCTGACAGACGTTGGGATGATCCAAGCGTGCAGCAAGACGACCCTCATCAAGAAACATGTGGATAAACTCTTGATTTTCCACAAGATGCGGGAGAACCACTTTTACGGCCAAACGCTTTTCGAAGCCTTGAACACCACCTTGGCGCGCTTCCCAAACTTCTGCCATCCCTCCTGCTGCGATTCGGCGAACCAAACGCAGGTCATCAAGCAAGATCTCTTCGCTGTTGGGATGTATCTGTGACATGATCGTCCTATAATGCTTGCTGCAAAATGCTTTACACACAACAAGGTGTCCGAGCAGTATATAACTGCCTCTGTCCCTTGTCCAACGTCTCAGGTTCTTGGACCCTTTTATTTCGCAAATCTTTCAAGAAACCACAACAAGACGCACACCCCCTCCGCACCCCCCTCAAACATAAACCCGTAGAAAAAATCAAAAGACTTTTTTCTGTGCGACAACCATCCGTGCCCTTGCGTCATAGAACACAAATCGGCAAGATCGCAAATACATAAAGGATTTGCCTTCACATGCTCGTGAAGACAAGCCATCTCGCCACAGATTATCACCCCCTCGGCAAAGGAGCCTGCGTTATGAAACTGCAAACCACTTCTCTTTCCCGCCTTGGAACATCCCTCTTTTTGGGGCTGGGACTCTTCTTTGTGGGCGCTTCACTCCAACCCAACGATGCAGAAGCTGGTTGTTATTGGCGCAAAAAACGTATCAAGCGCTGTCGTACACGTTATGGACAACGCCGCTGCACCTACCAATACATCAAAACTCGCGCTTGTACGACTGGAAATGGCGGCATCGTCACCCGTCAGTACAACCGCAAAGTCTATCGCGATGCTTATGGCACACGCGTTTATCGCACAAAGACCACGCGTTATCGCGGCGCAGATGGTAGTGTTCGCACCTACCGCCGAACCAGCTCGCGTTACAAGTCCCGTTGCTCTTGGCGCAATGTGCAAAAACGCTACTGTGGCCGCGTGGGTGGCTACTATGTAAGAGTTCGTGGGGGCACTTACTACCACCCCTACTGGAAACGCGTTTGGGTTCCTGGTCGTATGAAATGCAGCTACCGCTCACACCGCCAACGTGTTTGCGACTACTAAGCACCTCCCCCAAGATCCCCGACACTCCGCTTACATGCCCCCCTCTTCTTTCTTCTCCCATCACTTTTTTATTTATCCACCGATCACTTTTTCAAGCGACCATGTGGCGTGCCTTCGTAGAAGCCCGCATGTCCTTGAACACCCACCACCGCTTCTTCTTGGAAGCTCTCACAATCGCGCGCCCCAACATACGTAAATGACGACTGCACACCTGTGATCATATCGAGCACGATCTCTCCAACACTGTGTTGATCGGGTCGCAGATAGATCCGCGATGTGGAGATCCCTTCGCGGAAAAAGACTTTTTTGGCGCGTTCAAAAGCATCGAGATGGCCTGTGCGATCCGAGACTGCGCGTGCGCTCGCCATCCCATAGTTCTCTTTGTAAAGATGTCCTTCGTGATCTTCTTTGATGTCGCCAGGGCTTTCAAATGTCCCTGTCAACATCGTTCCCACCATGATCCGCGAAGCACCCGCAGCAAGGTAAAGTGCGATATCACGGGGATAACGCACACCACCATCCGCCCAGACGTGCTTTCCATGGCGTCGGGCTTCTTGTGCGCACGCCAACACAGACGTAAAGCTCGGGCGCCCCACCCCTGTCTGCATCCGTGTGGTGCACATCGCCCCAGGTCCCACGTTGACTTTGACGATATCCGCGCCTGCTTCGATCAAAGCGCGCGTCCCTTCAGCAGTACACACGTTCCCAGCAACCAAAGGACAACGATCTTTGACTACCGCACGCACGGCTTGGATCGACTCGATCATCCGACGTTGGTGACCGTGCGCGGTGTCCAACACCAATACATCAACGCCGATCTCCAGCAACTTTTCGGCAACCCCCGCAGCGCCCGACGAGATCCCCAGTGCCGCAGCGACCATGAGCTTTCCATTTGCATCCAAAGAGGGGCGCAACAACTCCAAACGCACAGCATCATCACGGGTCAAGATCCCGCAGAGACGGCCTTCTTTGTTGATCACAGGAGCCGCTTTTACGCGCTCACGCTCCATCAGCAAAAACGCATCGCGGTTGGTGGTCTCAGGCGTGATCGTTACAACGCGGCGCGACATCACTTGCTCAACCGAAGTGTATTGGTCGCGTTCTCGAAGGTCCGCCTGCGTCAAAACGCCCACAGGACGGTAGGATTCATCGACGACGACCACCATCCCATGCGCTCGTTTGCGAAAGATCCCCAAGACATCGCGCAGCGTCGCGTCAGGTGTGACAGACAGTGGCGTATCGAACCGTGAGTCCGCTTGTTTGATATGTTCCACGATCCGCTCGACCGTCGAAAGCGCCATATCTTGCGGCAAGACGCCGATGCCACCGTAACGCGCCATCGTTTCTGCCATGCGTTTCCCTGTGACCGCGTTCATATTTGCCGAAACGATTGGATGAGAGCCACCCACAAAGTCCACAGGCGTCAAGTCCACGTCCAAACGCGACGTGCCCTCGAAATAGGATGGAACCAAGAACACATCATCTAGCGCCAACTCCAGTTGCAAGTCATGCTCGGGATGCAAAAATCGCATATCTCTCTTTTCCTTATGTATCTTTGGAAAGATCGGCTCTCTACCGCAGAGCCGCAGTACACCACCAAGATATGGTCTTCTACACACATCGCTGAGAAAAACAAACACCCTTGCCCCAACCCACCGTGAGATCCCCGCCAAACACGAAAGTTCCACGCACCTCAAACATCAAGCCTCGTGAGACACCCCCAACCACAACAAAGCGTCTTGCAGCTCGGAAAGCACGCGAAATTTTACACCTCGATTGACCATCACATCTTCGCCAAAACGATCAGAAAAGATATGATCCTTGTCCGTCAACAACGCAAACGCCGTCTTTTTCGGCAAGATCGACGCTGCGAACTCCCCCAAGTCAAACCGCGAACTAAGCGGAATCAGCCCCGCCTCAACACCTTCTACGTCTCGGATATCACAGAGCACGCGATACATCTCTTTTGCACGAATCTCTTCCGCGAGACCTTGTAAAAAGTCGCGAACCACGGTCGGTTCAAAGCGACCTTCAAATCGTGCGTAAAGGTATCCGCTCCGATCTTCGTATTGAAAACGTAATTTCATCAAAGCACCTATAAGATCAACACATTCTTTTATCGGATTCATCTGGAGAATGGAGCTAGGGTATAAAAAGAAGATGTAGACGTCAACACAAGCAGAGACCCAAGAAAGCGGCCATTGTCAAAAATGCCGATCCCATTCCTCCTGAGAGATCCGTGTGTTTACGACCATCAAGAAATCGAAACAAGAAAAAAAGGAAGCCCTCTCTTCCTTCTACGACTGCCATCTCCCCCACCTAGCGATGGGGGATAAAGATGCGATGGGAAAGCTTATTCACTCTCCACCGCTTTCCCCGCCGCCCCCTTCACCTCCGCCGCTTCCGCCACTTCCACCGCTGCCACCACTTCCACCGCTATGACCTTCCTCTTCTTCTGGGAGATCATCCTCAAAGAAAGCGTGTTGTGCGGGGGTGGGAGGCAAAGAAGATGCGTCATCAAGCGGAGAAGAAGACCTCCCAGAAGACGCATGATGCCAACGATAAAAAAGGAGCGCCAACGCCAAAAGAATCACCATACCCAAAAGCCAAAAATCGATCCATAACAACGCCGTTTCTCCCACACATAGGACCCCATCGTCACATCATCGACGGAGAGAGCACTTAGGATACGGTGTATCCGCCATCCACAGGGAAAGTCTGCCCTGTCACGAAAGAAGACTCATCTGATGCCAAAAACACGACCATACCCGATATCTCTTGGGGTAGAGCATAACGAGCAAGTGGCGCGCGCGAGGTAAAGTGCTCGCGCATCGTATCGTCTTGTACAATGGCCGCCGCAAAGTGCGTATCCACCAAGCCTGGTGCCACCGCATTGACGCGGATCTTGGCTTGCCCGAGTTCTGCGGCAAGGGTCTGTGTCATCGAGATGATCGCGGCTTTGGTCATGCCATACACACCTTGCAAGGGTGCGGCTCCCATCCCAAAGATGCTGCTCATGTTGATGATCGAGCCAGGCTGATCGCGTTCAAGCAAGCGCGAAGAGACTTCGCGGATGGCAGAAAAGTAGCCTTTGAGATTGACATCAAAGGTCTTATCCCAAGCAGCTTCGGGCGTCATCAACATCGGTCCAAGATAAGGGTTGGTCGCAGCGTTGTTGACAAGCACGTTGGGAAGGCCGACTTCTTTTTCGGTCCAATCGACGAGCGCGGAGATCTCTTCACTTTTCCCGATATGACAGGCCTTTGCAAAGACAGCACCTGGAAACTCTGCATTGATCGAAGCTGCAACGCCCTCCAGCCCCTCAAGTTTACGAGAAGCGATCACAACCTTTGCACCTTCAGAGGCAAAGGACCGTGCAATCGCTTCTCCGATCCCACGACTTCCGCCCGTTACGATGGCCACTTTACCCTTCAAACGATCCGCCATGCCCTACTCCTTTTTGCGATATGGATGCAGCGTTCTTAATCCACAATCTCTTTGTTTTCTTTCCAAGACGACCAAGCAGCCGATAGTTTCTCAGACGAAACCTCTTGCAAGGAGAGCCCCTGCGAAGACATGCACACAAAAGCCCCTTTGGGCGACTCACCCAAAGCAGCAGACATCGCTTCCACTTGCAACGCCAAAGCCCGATGATAGGACGATTCCAGCGCACCCAAGGTGTCATGCATGCACCAAGACCAGATAGACCACGTGCCTTGTGCATCTTTCCACAAGAGGTCGAGCTGTCCGACGGCAAACTCTTCCTCATGCACCAAAGCATGAAACGGTTCCAACCACCAAATCTCCGTGGCTTCAGAGAGATGTTCTTGTAAGAAGGGTTTCCACTGTTGTGTCCAACAAACTTCGGCTTCGTCGCACAAAACATCTCGATCAACATGAAAGAGCAGATCTTCTTGATGCAAGATCCCCATCCAACGGTCTCTTCGGTCGCCTGCACTGCGCTCTAAAACGTCCGACATGGACAGTGCTTCCCGCAACAATCGTGCACGCCAAACCGCCGCCCATGTCTCTTGCACACCGCCGATCTCACTTGCAAACTCCGTCAAGAACAACATCGGAAGTTCTTCGCAGTAGAGACCTTCTCCTTCGAGATACGGGACTTCTGCAAGGACGCGCTCGCGCAACAAACGATCATCAAGCGACCCTGCCAAAGAGCGCATTGTATCCAGCAACTTCGGAGACAACAGCGTTTGCAAAGGTTCGACCTTGGGCAAAGGCAAGCTCAAGGTCGGCCACGCTGTGACTTGGGTACCCAGTCCTTCATCGACTTCGCGAAGTGCTGGAGCTTCAAGCGGTTTGTTCAAGCGAAACACACGCAACGCAAGATCGCCACGAGAAAGCACCTCGATATCTCCCAACATCTCCTTGGGATGGTCTTTTTCGCTCATCTGTGACTGCGAAGCCTTTTGCAATGCGGAGGAGAGATGCTGAAACATCGTTGCGGGAAGATCGGCCGTTTTCGCATAAGCCAATAAACGCTCTGTCAGAGCGGGCATGTCTGCGGTGGGACCGAAAGGATTGGCAGGAAAAGCCTCTTCATCTTCTGGCAAGATGATCGTTCGTGGAGCTTCTGTAACCCCGACGACTTCGTCATGTTGGCCGCCTGTCTCATTTGGCGTCGTGTTTGCGTCCGCAAGCTCGGCTGTATTGGCAGCGACGTCTTGTTTGGCAGCTTCACTTTGTGCAGCAACTTCTTGCTTGGCTGCATCCACAAACGCAGCAAAGTCCGCGGAAGGATTCGTAGTTTGCGTAGGTCCGTCTTGCTCAGGAGGAGCCACCTCAGGCGGAATATCCCAAAGCTCTAAGACTTGGCGCATCCACGAATTGCGATCTCCAACTTTTCCAGAGAAGATCAAGAGATCCGCCGCACGCGTACAAGCCACGTAGAAAAGTCGTTTATTTTCAGCTTCCTCCATGCGACGAGAGAACCATTCCCCCCACAGATAGCTCGAAGGACGAATCCACTCTTGTTGGGCATCGCGCAGCTTGCACACCAAACCAAATGCAGGATCATGCAAGATCTGACTTCCTGCATCACCAATCGACAAACGTCGCCCAGTATCCGCAAGGATCACCACAGGGAACTCAAGTCCCTTGGCCGCGTGGATGGACATAAGCTGCACAGCATCAAGTTGCGCGGCGTCTCCAACGGCTTCTCCTTCTCGCGCTTCCATCTCTTGTAGATCGCGCAAGCGCCGCAAAAAGGCACCTAGATCAGCCCCAGCTTGTTCTCGGGCCATCCGCATCAGCTTTTGTAAGTTCCCGAACTGCCGACCGTTGACGCCCATACGTCGATCGCGCAGTGCCAAGGTCGCTTCGTACCCTGTACGATCCAAAGCCTCACGCAAGATCTCCCAAACCTCCGACTTTCCGAGGCGATCCAACAGTGCTTGGAAGGTCTGCGCAGCCAAGGCGACTTCTTCTTCTTGGTCAGTCTTGGGCGGATCAAACAGCGCTTCAAAGAGAGAACGTCGCTTGCCTTTTTGTGCAGCAAGGTGATCAGGGCGATGCAAACGCAAGCGATATAGGGTCTCATCGCTCAAATTAAACAGAGGCGAACGCAACACGATGGCAAGACCAAGATCATCACCAGGGTGATCCAAACAAGCCAAAAGTGCGATCACATCTTGCACTTCGGGTCGTTGGTAATAGCCGCGCCCACTGACGGTGAGGTAGGAAAGACCCGCACGTTTGAGTTCTTCTTCGTAGAGCGGGATGTGGGTGGTAGCCCGAAACAAGATCGCGATATCGCCCAACCGAACGGGGCGAAGCTGGCGTTGTTCTTTGTCCCAGATCTGAAATCCTTCGTCCAACAAACCTTGGATACGCCTTGCCAACCAACGCCCTTCCCAGATCCGCACTTCTTCAGAGGAGAGACGTCGATCTTCGAGCTTTTCAGGGACGATGCAGATCTCCAAAGGCGCCTTGGATGCGGGGTGTTCCATCGGAAGTTCGCGCGCGGCTTGCAAAGGTCCAGGGCGCGCTTCAAAGTCTTCGTAGTCTTCCCCTGTGGGCGAAAGGATCTTTGAAAACATCGTATTGAGCGCATCCACCAACCTTCGATGCGTGCGGAAAGACTGGCTCAAAGGCAAGGCTGCATCACCCGTAAGAGCGGCGATATCCGAAGCGGTACGTTGAAAGACGCTGACTTGGGCCTGGCGAAATCGATAGATACTTTGTTTGGCATCCCCAACGACAAAAAGCGGACTTTGCGGCGTAAGCAACGAAGTTTGCGTAGCTTGGGAAGAGGAAGGTGTCGCCAACAAAGCTGCGCTAGGCATCGCTTCGCCGAGTCCTTCGGTCTCTTCGCTCGCATCGACGCTTGCGGCTTGAGCAAGTGCATACACGATACGCTGTTGGCTTTGGTTGGTATCTTGGAACTCATCGACCATCAGGTGACGGATCTGCGACAAAAACATCTTGAGTCGCGAAGGACGCGGCGCCCTTGCCAAGAGACGTTCTGTTTCGATCTCCAAGTCATCAAAGTCCAACATCCCTTGCTCGCGCTTGAGTCGTTGGTAAGTCCCCTCGATCTCGTCCCAAAGCTGCAACCACAGACGCAGACGCGACAAGGCTTGTTGATCGACCTCGCCCACATCATCCAAAAAGCCCCGTCCGACGAGACCTTTGGCAAGATCGCGCAAAGACCCAAGATAAGCCTTGATTTGTTGGAGTTGTTCTTTAGACGCCCAGTTTTTCTGGACACCACCGCGCATATCCCCGATCTGTGACAAGACCTCCACCAAAGCCTTCGGGCCAGCCGCTTGTTTGGCTAGCTCTGCGGCTTGGTAGGCGATTCTCACCCAAGGCGTCATCTTGTCAGCTTCGACCAATGCGCTCTGATCGATCCCTAAGAAAAAGTCTAAGGCTTCGTGAAGTTCGGGGTGTTCGGCCTGATAGTCCCGCCACAAGATCACCTGCATCGCTTCGACGCCTTCGCGCCAACGCCCCAAGATCTGCTCATCTGGCAAGATGCGCATCTCCTCAAACAAACGACGCACAGTGGCGCGTTGACGCAGCATATCCCCCATCTCACGTTGGAGATCGCTGATGCGTTGTTGGGCCAGCAGATCACCCAACAACCGCTCTTCAACGGTCAGGCGTTGGAGGGTTTCGCGGATCGCTTGTTGTTGTAGCAGTTGGGCTTCTTGTTCATCCAAGACCCCAAACGCTGGATCAAGCTCTGCAACAAGCGCATTTTCTCGTAAGATCTGCGCGCAAAATCCGTGGATCGTGCCCACCAAAAGTCGATCGAGATCTTGGCGGTGACGATGCCAAGGCGACTGGGGATCGCTCTTATGCTCGGTGGCAAGGGCCTCCACGCGCCGACGGATACGCACACGCATCTCTCTTGCGGCTTTTTCTGTAAAGGTGATCGCTGCGATACCTTCAAGCGGCCATGATGGGTTGGACTGAAGCAAATAAACAAATCGCTCCACCAAGACCCACGTTTTCCCCGTCCCTGCGCCCGCTTCGACCAACAAAGGTCGTCCTTGCGTTTGGATCGCCTCTGCTTGTTGTGCCGTCATCTGGGGATTTTTGTTCTCTACCATGTCTTCGCTTCCTCTTCTCTCAGACGCGCTCTAAAAAGCTTTTCATCTCTGCAACAAACCCAGCGACAACAAGCGTTATCCATCTGATCCCTCTGAAGCTGCCTCTTCGTTCTCTTCGCTGCCTGCCAACACAAAAAAGCTCATCGCATCGGTCTTTGCGAGGCTTTGACGCGTCACACGACACAATGACGCCAAATCACAGTGCGCAGAACATGCGCCATCCCCTTGGCTTGGGGCACTTGGGGAACTTGGGAACTGACCCATGCGTACTTTTTCCACAAAGCTCGCGGCGCGTTCTCCTGCCACACCCAAGACCGCTTCTGCTTTTTTGCTGCGCCGCTTGTCGATCAAGTCCAAGTTGCCGCTCTTTTTGCGGGTTGGGAGATGCAGATAATAACTACGCATCACCTCGGGTGCAGACGAAAAGTGCGCAGCGTACTCAGGATTCTTCATCAACAAGGCATTGCTCACCAAAGCATACAGTGCAGCTTGTAAGGACCGTCCCTCGGAGACGTCTGCCAAAGAGAATGTCGAACTACCGCTCTTGTAATCGACGATCCGCAGGTGCCCGTCAGGATGTCGATCGACGCGGTCGATGATCCCGTTGAGTTGGAAGCGTACCCCTGCTTGGCTTTCAAAAACAAAGGCGTCTAAGCCGCTGCCTTCCATCCCAAACTTGAGTTCCTGAAAGAGCGGAACATAGGCATCTTTTGCATTTTCTTGGCACTCATGGCGGATCAAGCGAGAGAGCATCTTGCGGATCTCTTGCTGCTCATAACGCCACAAAAAGCTTGGACGGAAACTGAGACCCGCCTCTGCTTTGCGGAAAGCCTGTTGGCAAAGGCGTTCCAACTCCTCCATGATCTGCGCCTCAGTGTCTGGCGTAGGCGCGATCTGCTCTTGGGACATCCACAAAAAGATCTTCTCCAAGATCCAGTGCAACAAGATCCCCCACTGTTTGACATCCATCCCCTCTTCAGGATCAGGTAGAGGCTCCAAACGCAGGATATAATTGGCAAAGAACCCATACGGGCACTTTCCATAACGATTCAAACGCGACACGCTCCAACGATGCTCTTCCCCATAAAGTTTCCCCAACTCTTCGAGGATATCAGGGGCTTGCAACATCCCTTCAAAGATCCCTGGCGCGCCTTCACCCAAACGATAGTTCATCACTGTGTACGCGCGTTGCACAGCCTGCCAACGCAGCGTCAGTGCTTCGGGGACTTCCGTGGCATCTTGCATCGCCATCGCCACCAGCAACTCGCCTGTACTTGCGGTCTGTTCGGGCTTTAAGAAGACCTGCTCTTGCGAGCGATGCTTTTGTGCCAACGAAGGAACGCGGCGCAACAAATCTTCCCAGTAAGGCGAAGGCGCAAGCTCTGTCCCTTTTTCGTCGAAACATGGGCGTGTGAGGATCAAAGAGGAACGAGTTTGTTGCAGACACTGCCACCACAACGAGCCGTCTTCTGAGCGTTTCAGCGCTTTTCGTAAAGGTAGAGGGTGTTCTTCTCGTTCTTGTGGGGCGTACAACACGTCAGGCGCAGGGACACGTGGAAACTCGCCTTCTGCCATCCCCAACACGTACACCCGATCCCACGAGCGTTCGCGTGCTTGCTCCAGAGCACCAAAGTACACTTCGCTTGCGCGATGCGGCCAAGACACACTGCGACCTCGCAAAAGCTCCGACCATCGTTGTTGAAACTCTTCCCATGCGACGACATCCTCGACATCGAACGCCGCATCATGTCCTTCGCGCTGCGTTAACAAAGCATCCACGGCCTCTAACTCATAAAGCTGACCGCGGATCACCTGCAACACGCGCAGATCGCGTTGCGTCCCGCCTCCTTGACGAAGATGCTTCCAAAGCCCCAACGTCACGGCCTCTTCTGCGACCTCACCTGTTTCGGCTTCAGCCTGACGCATCTTGGTCGAAACGCCCGCAAGACCGAAGAATGCGCGTTCGGCCCACAAACGATATCCTTGCCAAGTCTCTTTTTCAGGCGGGGTCAACAAGGCGAAAAACTGCGAGAGTCCTTTGTGGATGCGCGCAACATCTTCTTCGCTCAAGCGATCGATCAGCTTGCGATCCTCGAAGATATCGTCCTCATCCTCTTCTCCACCCAAAAGCGCATCTGTGGGTTTGTGCAAAGCGGCTTCCCACTGTGCGATCCCCCGAATGACGGGACGTTCACGTGTCAATTGATCCAATAATTCGATATCATCGTCGGGAAACCAAGGCAACATCAAGTAAGGAGAGCGCAACACTTGCATCGTATCCAACCAAGGAAACTCCCCTGCGATGGACAACAACTTCTGCAAAAACAACCCCAGCGACTGCTCTTGCAAACGAACGGGCGCACTCAAAGGCACCCCATATTCGGAGGCAATCGCTTCAGCACCTTTGCGATAGGTCTCAGACTGCGCAGACAAGATCGCGATCTTGGAGGCCCGCTCTCCTGAAAACAAACGCTCTTTGACATCGCGCATCACCCAACGCAACTCAGACTCACGCGAAGAGGCTTCCAACAAAGAGACATCCAAAGACAAGGGCTTTTCGCCCACTTCGCCAAAGCCATCGAGAACCACATCAGCGATATACGCCTTCTCATCGTCTTTTTGGTGGGTCAGCGCCTCAGCCTCTTCCAAGATCTGCGACAGTCTTCCCTCTGTAAGCGATCGATGCCCTTCGCGAAAGGTATCCAAAGCGGCCGATTCATCGGCCCGTTGAGCATCCCATGGTGCAAACAAACGCACACATGCACCCGCCCCAACCAAGGACGCCAAGCAAGCGTCTTCCAAAGGCGAGCGATGCCCGACCTCGACACGCCAAAGGTTCCATCGCTTCGAGGTTTCAGCGTCTTCTTGGCGCAAGATATCTCGTACAGCTCCCCAAACTTGGCCTTCGTCAAAGACCCCACGCGCATGCAACATCTCTTCATAACGCGCATACAAAGCTGCAAGATCGTGTTCGAGTGCAGAGCCATGTTGTTGGGCGTGCGCTGCAAACATCGCGGGGCTGATCTCTTGTCCACGCATCTCTGCAATCCAATGCTGAAGCACCTGCAAAAAGCCCGCGCGGTTCCACACTTCGCCCACAAACTCCAAGACCCCTTCGTCTTTGAGCGTTTTGGCGGCTTGGTACAAAAACCGCGACTGCGCCTCATCTCCTAGCACACGGTAGGTCCGCCCTTTTTGGCGCAAGATCTCTTCCGCGAGTTCGCGTCCCGCCACCAAACGCACCCCAACGATGCTCCCTACACGCTGTCGAAAAGCCTCGATCCCTGCATGGCTCGGAAACCACACAAACATCGCTCCTCGTTCTCCATCGCTTCGCAAGGAACGCACCTCCGAGCCGATCCGATCGTATGCGTCCTCAACACGTTGATAAGAAAACCATGCAGACGTTTGTGCCATCGCGCTCTCCTGATCCCTCTTGCTTGCTCGATTATGAACCCGTACCTTGGAATTGCGTTTCCAACAACAGATCTTGCGCCAACAAACCATACTTCGCAAAGCCCATGAACGCCGACTTGAGTACGCAGCCGCTTTGCGAAAAGAATCCTAGACACCCTACATTCCGAGAGTTACGATGCTGCTCATCTACCTCGACCAAAACTATGCCTCGCGCATCGCCAAACATCTACTCGGCCAACAAGGCCACCAACCTTTTGATGTACTCTACGAACGACTACTCTCCTACGAAGTGCTCTGTCCTGCAAGCACCTTCCATGTCTTAGAGCTTCGAGGGGGCTATCTCTGCCCGCCCTTTCAAGAGTTTTTCCCAAAGCTCCAACGCGGTTTATGGGTCCGCCCTTGGCAAGATATCCTCGCATTACAAGTCCAACACAGCAGCGCTCGACGCGAAGACTTTCTCACATCTGAAGGCTCATGGGAACACTGTGCAGACCTCGATGAACTCGCTTGGATCGAACACTTCGCTCTTGAAGGACATCTCAACAAGCGCGTCAAACAAGCAAGGAACGCCATCTGCGAAGATCGAAAGATCGATCCAAATGGCCCCAAGCTCCCGTTTGTCGAGACGATGGCGCGATTGATGGCTTTTCGTTCCATGAACAACCAACGAGATCCCCGTGGTTCGGACTTTGCGGACATGGTGATCGCCGCAACCACCCAGCCTTATGTCGATATCCTTGCAACAGATCGTTTTGTTCGAGAAGCCTTGGACCGCACAGGACTTGGAAAAGGCGTCTACTCTGGCCGTTATCCCGATGTCTATCGCCTCCTCCAAGATCTACAAGACCACTTTGCTCCCCCCGCACCCGCTTAACGATACAGATATCTCGCGATCAAACAACAGCTTAACGATACAGATATCTTGCGATCAAACGCATCGTAAAACTCATCACTTTTCGCCTTGTGTAGATGCCGTGCCCAAACATCGTCTCATTCCCATTCAAGGAAAACATCGACGAGCTTTGATCGAGATAATCCACCAAAAGATGGTGTCCTTGTTCATGGAGTCGTGTCCGTTGTTTCAGAAGGGTCTGCAAACAAGAAGGCGACACACCTACCCCAAAGACCAAAGCCAGCTCGTTGTTGAGCCGCAAAGAGGTCGGCGTATTCGCAAGAAGATCGCTTCCTGCGATCCCCAACTGCTGTACATAATCGCCGTCTGTTGTGTAGAAGATATTCCGAAAGCTCCCACCTCTGGTCTTTTCCAAAGGTGTCTTTGCTTTTTTCAAGGGGCGATGGTTGATCAGGTGCAACAGACGATCGCCCTCACGCACGGTCCAGCGATAACGAACAGGCGTTCCCAGCGTCACAAAGTCCAAGCCCCCTCCCTTCAACTGCGCAAGTGCCTTCTCCAAACGCGCCCGTTCTTGGGGCCACTTCTTCCCCCACCATGTTGTCAAAGCCTTCCACAAAGCCGCGGACTCCGCAGAGGGTTTGCGCAGATGTGTAAGCATTGCAAAGACTTGCCCTGCATGACTGTGCCCCAACAACAAGATCCGCTCACCTTTTTTCAAAGGCTTGTCTTGGAGATCCTTCGACATCTGCAAGATCAGACGCCAAGCCCCCAATAGACGGGCAAGATGGTGATTTTCAGAAGACCACAAAAATCGCTTCACAGGGATCTTTCCACCAAGGCCCGCCTCCAACAACTTGACGTATTCCTTTGTAAAGTTGCCTTTGTCCCCAAAGAGCTTGTCGTGGATATGCTTGACATTCCGCAACTGTGCATCTTTGTAATGGCTCGCAAAGTACGAAGAGGCCGAACCCAACAAGCGAAAAAGACCCAAGCCATCCGCCCCCACAAACGTCCCATGCACAAGATAAATCCGCTGCACAGCGTGACGAAGGTAGTGCTTGCCGCTCTCCTCCATCTTGACCTTCCAAGCCACCGTTTGGCCTTTGTAGTTGGGCCACTGCAACAAAAATGGAAAGGGCTCTTTATAACGCAAGATCTCCCATGTTCCGCGCTTTCCGTCCCATTTGTAAGATTGCAGTCCTGATGGATGTTCCTTGGGACAACCCGCCCACGCGTGATGCCCTCCCACCCAAAGCCACAAACCCACCAAGGTCGCGATACATCGCAGAAGAACGCTGTTTGTTCCAGTCATCGCCTCACAACTCCATCGTGATAAAACGCACATGATTGCAGCGTCGCAACATATCGCATCCCCTCACGCTGCTCAAGCCCCATAGATACGCCCTCAACGATGACTTTGACGATGAGACATCACGACTTGTCACACATCCGATCGTGCCATTTTCGCGCTTGCTGGACGCTTTGCGGAAAGACGCCCCGCTCCAACAACACCTCTGTGATCGCGTCGCGCATCTGCTTGGCACAAACCACGGGCGGTATCCCACCCGCCCCTGTACCCAGCCCAGGAAAAGCAATCGACTTCACGTGTTTGGACACAGCCTCGCCTGCCCATCTCCCCTCGCGGATCGCACCAAACTTCCACAGCAAAAACACTGCACGCGCCGCAAGATACGGATTGACCGAGTGAGACAAAGGCATCGCAACCCGCATCGTAGGCGCAGAGATCAAAAAAGCGGGCATCTCTTGCTCAGTCTCTAAGATCTCCGCCGTCCCCACCAAAAGCTCGCCATGATGGTGTGTACGGATCATCTGCTGCAACCTTGCTTGCAGCTCCTGCCCAAAGCGCTCGGTCAACAAACGATCCATCCCGCCATCCATAAAACCAAAACTATTCGCAGGGCTAACCACCGCATCCACGCTGACATCGAAGATCGAACCATGATGCACTTCGACAAAAGGAAAAGTGCCACAGTGACGTTGCCAAGCCTCTGCAAGCTTCCGATCTATCGACGTTAAGATCACTTTGGGCGCAGACATCCTCACCACCTCAAAAATACATCGGCTCCACAGAAGCCCGCCATCGGCGCTTTTCAACGCGTCGAACGTCTTCGACTTCCACAAGCTGTTCTAGGTACGTGGCCAAATAAGCAAGCTCATCATCGTTTTCGTCCCCCAGATAGGGCGCGACGCACACCAAGTTTCCATAGTTTTGCGTATGTTTTTCAGGGCTATCATCCACCATCAGCACATCACGAAGATCGTAGCCTTTCGACTTCAACTTGCGCAGCGGTTTGGACAACACCCACGTATCATCCTCGATATCACGACGAAGTTTGCACTTGCCTCGCGCCCACACAAACGAAAAGTACGGTCCATCCGAAAAAAGCACCTCACAAATCGCTTCAGCATACGCTTCAGAAGAAGATGTCCATATCGCCAAATCAAATAACTCTGAGGCAAAAGATAAAAATTCTGACAAAGCAGGTCTTTTGTAGATGTGGTAGGGCTCAACCATCTCGTCATGAAGGCGATCTAACGGTTCTTCTGTCCCATACAACAAGGTTTCGTCGAGATCCAAGATCAAAAGTTTCCGTTCCATCGTATCCTTTGCCTCATCTATCGTGCGTATCCATCGGATAAAACGAGAGCTTAGACGTGCGACGTCGTGCCCAGAAGAGACCTTCGACTAGGACGCGAACAATCTTATAAAGGTTCAAGCCTGCCGACTCTCCCACATCAAGGGGCGAATCCACAAGACAGCAATCCTTTTTTCGTGATGTGATTTAGGTGACTGAGCCGTCTCCAAGGGACGTGTATGTATCGTGGGTCAGACAACCTCCACTTTTGAAGGCGCCCAAAACAAGGAGGTCCCCAAAGCCCACACACACCCTCCACAAACTTGACAACCCTCTCAGCACTTCGTATCACCAGATCCATCCCATTGAAAATCAACCTTGTCGCCCCATCTTTTTCGTCAAAGCAAAACGAAGATGAGAGGATCGACCACACAAAAACGACAAGACAAAAGAAACAACAAGCTCCTTTGTTTAACTCAAACACCGCACCCATCATCACAGGAGTGATCCCGATGAGTTCAGAAAAAAAGGACCTTTCCCAAGCCCCCATCGCGGAAGGGACCACCAACATCGTCCCAGACCAAAACAAAAAACTGACCCAGCGGGAAGTCTTTGGCACCCTCAGTATGGACGTCTTGCAACTCACACAAGCCTTCCCCCCCAAAGAACGTCGCCCCACTCCCTCAAGCACCCAAAATGCAAACTTGTCCCAAGCAGCCGAAGAGACCGACCTCAACAAACCCCTGACCCAACGCGAACTCTTTGGCACCTTGAGCATGGATGTCTTGCAACTCAAAGAACCCATCCGTCCGCGCTTTATGACCGAAGAAAAAAAGGAAGAAGCCCCTCCTGTCGAGAAGGCAACTCCCCCAACGGCCAATCACAAAAAGCCAATCAAGACCGCCCCCTCCAACCGACTTCCACTTTTTCTCGCTGGCTTTTTTGTGTTGCTCAGCGTCGCGGCTGCGCTTTTTTGGTTCCGCGAAAAACTCTTTTAATTCCCCTCGCCCTACCCTCGCCAGTACCAAACGCCCGTATATTCCTTGATGATCGAGCTGTTTCTTTCGACAAGACCTTGGCAGTGTTGCTCCCCAAAAAAGAAAGAAAACACACGAAACGCTTCTTCTGGCGAAGCAAAGCGATAATCCGTGCGTAAGACCTCCCTTTGAAAACCATAGCGATGTTCCAAAAGCTCGTAAAAATGTGCGAGTTCTTCTCTTGGCGGCCCAGCCTCTTCGCGATTGGAGCCCATGGTCTCGACAAAGATCAACGTTCCTCCCTCCACCAACAAGCGACGACACCCCATGACCAACTGCTCGACGATCTGTTCGGCCCGCTCGAAGTGATCGATCACCGTGTGACCAAAACTCCATCCCTCCACCACATAGTCTGCTTTGCCTTCCAACTCGCCCACATCCAAGTTGTCGCAGACACGAAACGCCAGCTTGTCACGGTAAGATGCGAGATTTTCTTCTCCGCGCTGAAGCATGTGCGACGAACCATCACAACAAAGAGCGCGTGCTGCTTGTTCGATATACAAAGCCGTCAAACGCCCCGTCCCTGCGCCCATCTCGATCACAGACTTGCCTGAAAAATCAAAGTGCTGAAGCAAGAATCGCGAAAGATTTTTTTCGTAATCTTCATGCGAAACAAGCTCATCGTAAGCATCCGCATGATGTTGATATATCTCTTTCATCGTTGGCATCGCAAACCACCCTCCTATAAAAAGAAACCCTCTCGACAAACGTCTTCTTTTTCTTGCGCCCCATCCTATTTGCATCTTCCATCAAGCCCGATCGGTGTGGCTCAACTTGACGACGATTCTTTCTGTCCATACATGGATCGTGGTGAGAAAAAGCAACCCCACGACTTCTAACCAAGAAAGATGCTCTTTATGGACAACTTTACCCACTCCCTGATGGGCGCAGCTTTGGCGCAAGGTGCCATCCAATACCGCCTCTACAAACAAAGTCAACGTTCCAAAGCCACCCCGACGACCACAGCGTCCCCAGAGACAACGACGGCGACCTCTATCGCGGCCCTCCCCATGATGGTCACATCGATCCTCGCCAATAACTTCCCTGACAGCGATCTCCTTGTGACGGCCTTTATGGACCCCAAACTGGGCTACATCCTGCACCACCGAGGACACACCCACACCCTGCTCTTTACCTTGGTCCAACCTCTTCTTTTGCTTGGTGCCTTGTGGCTTTACCAACGTTGGCAAAAGACCTCGTGGAACCAAGCGGACTGGCGTTGGTTGTTTGGCTTGGCCTTTGTGGGCGGCGTTGTGCACCTTGGGATGGACAGTTGGAATGTGTATGGTGTCCACCCCTTTTGGCCGCTCAACAACCACTGGTACTACGGAGACTTCGTTTTTATTATCGAGCCTTTGTTCTGGGTCGCGCTGATCCCATGGTTGTATTGCAGCGTAGAAAAACGTTGGAGCAAAAACACCTTCATCGTCGCCTATTCTCTCGGATACATCGCCCTTTTCGCTGTGTACTTTTCCATCTTTTGGTATCCCCTGTTTCTTTTGGTGGTTGGCCTGTCTTACGGTTACTGGGTCCTCAAACGAAAGAGCCAAGTGACCCGTGCTTGGGCCTCTTTCGCAGCGATGCTTTTGATCTTGGGAAGCCTGTTGGGTTCGTCAGCTTGGCTCAAGACGATCCTGAAAGACGCACTCCACCAACAAGACCCCCAAGAAAAAGTCGCAGATATCGCGCTGATGTCCTATCCATCGAACCCTTTTTGTTATCAATGGATCTCTGTGGGACACCAAACCCAAAACAAAGACTACGTGATGCGCAAAGGACTCTACTCCTTTTTGCCACGCCTGCTTCCCTGCCCAGACATCATTTCAGAAACGACAGCCACGCTCCAAGACGCACCTCGCCTTGTCACCAAGATCGGGGGGCTGATCGGGAAACAGCAGATCTTTCGACGTCCTCTCAAAGAGTTGCGCGACCTCAAAGGACACTGCCAACTTGAAGCAGCCATGCAGTTTATCCGCACACCTTCTTGGAAGATCACCGCAAACTCTTTCTTTATTGGCGACTTGCGCTTCGACCGCAGAAAAGCCTACGACCTTGCAGAGTTTCAATTCCCCCGAAAGCCTCGTATGTGCCCGACGCTTCGGCCTCCTTGGATCGCCCCCCTCACCAAAGATGGACTCTGGTAAACTTGCCCGCCTCTCGCTCATTGACCATTTTTCTTACAAAGAAGTCGGTTCTTTTGGATATCCATAAAGCAACACGGCTTCTTGAAATCCCAAAAAAACCTCCCTAAAAAACCGCATCCCCAAAGACTCCAAGACACGAATCGAACGGAGATTTTCGCGCCCTGTCAAACCAAAGATCTCTTCAATCCCAAGTTGTTGCTGACCATAGAGAAGGACCGCTTTTGCCGCTTCAGAAGCATACCCATGCCCCCAATAATCTGAGTGAAAAGCGAAGCCTACATCCGTGATATGCAGCATCTCTCGATACAAAAGACCACATACCCCAACAGGGATATCCCCCTCTTTTCGCAAAACCAAAAACTGCCCATACCCAGGAATGGGTTGATTGGTCCAAACACCCCTGGTCAAAAAGGTCTCTGCGTCTTTTTTGTGGCGCAACCTTTTATCCCCGATGTTTTCGATAAAAGCAGGCTCCTTTGTCAGCCGCAAGACAAACTCTGCGTCCGCGACACACAAAGGGCGCATCCACAATCGTTCGGTTACGATCATCGCGGTGTCTCCCAAATCAACCCAAAGACCATCCCATCAAACAAGCCATCTCCAATCAAAAGAGACGCCTGTCTTGCCCGTGGGAGGCTTGTCTTCAACGAATCGACATAGTACACATGACACACATCAACAAATGACGCAAAGGCCAACTCTTCTCCATGCTGGTCTTCTCAAGCCATCCACAAACCCCAGACACAGAGAGCAGCACCCACACATGTATCCGCAAGACTGGCCCAAAGAAGGCCCCATCGACCTCCAAGTCCACGACCTTCCTCACGCTTCTTCGTCCACTGAGTGGTGGTACATGAACAGCCACCTTGTCGATGAAGATGACCGAGAATACTCACTTTTTGCTTCATTTTTTCGTATCGTGACAGGGAGAGACCCACAAACCCAAGCTCCCTTGTACGCTCACTCCCTCACATGGGCCCTGATCGACCTCACAGAAGAGCAATACTACGCGCTCTCTTTGGTGGACCCCAAAGCCCCAGAGCTTGGCAAAGAGCGCATCAAGCGCGGCGAAGGTACCAAGGATCACCGTTTGCGCCGTGCGATGGGCGAGATCCTTGATAAAGGCAAGGTCCCCTATCCTGATGAGTGCATGAAAGAACCTGCCAAAGTCGCACTCGATCGACTGGCCCTCGACTTCCAAGGCAACCGATACACCAAGCAAAGCGAAGGTCGCTACCTGCTCGAACTCCACAACCAACACAACAACGCAGGTTGTGCGCTGACCTTCCAACTCGAAAAACCCGCGATTCGACACGGCGATCATGGCGTCGTCAAGGGCAAAGCGGGCGAAGATATGTTCTATTACTTCATCCCGCGATGCACTGTGACAGGGACACTCACCATCAAAGGCAAAGAGGTCCGCATCAAACACGCAAGCGGTTGGTATGACCACGAGTTTGGCGCCCCACTCGCAGCCAAAGAAGACTCCCCCAAAGATGCGGATGATTCGGAAGAATCGACGACTTCAAGTGAACTCAAAAAGTTCGCAACAGAGGACGTGGCTTGGAACTGGGCTTCTGTACAATTTGAAGATGGCTACGAGATAACGGCTTACGATCTTGTCAGAGAAGAAGACGGACATACGATGGGGCGTTTTTGTGTGGAGATCGATCCACAAGGAAACTCCCGCACAACCGAGCGATTCCAACTTGTCCCTCTCACACCACTCGATGAGACTTGGTGCAGCACGCGCACCTTCCACAAATACCCGACGGATTGGAAGCTGGAGATCCCCGACTTTGGTTATGATCTGAGACTCCAAGCCAAGTTTGCGGACCAAGAGTTTATCACCTTGATCTCTAAGCCCGCTTTTTGGGAAGGTCGCATCCAAGCAAACGGCACAAGAGAAGGCCAACCCGTCAAAGGGCCTGGATTTGTCGAGCGTAGCGGTTTCCAAATCCTCAACAACCTCGACGACTTTTTCTCTGCGGTAGGTGAGCAAACCCGCAAGTCTGTGCGCGCCTTGTTGCCCGATCATCCGACCCATGAGCAAGTTCGAGACCTGATGGCAAGCGCGGATCGCGAAGACCTGATGCCAGGTGTCGATCGCGAACAGTTCGCACGCACCTTGATCAAGCCCGTTCGCGAGATCGCTGACCGTGGTGGAAAGTCTTGGCGCTCTTATGCGGCCCTTGCTTGCTGCGATGTCGTGGGTGGTGACTCTCGACATTATGCGCGTTGGCTCGCGATGCCCGAACTGATGCACGTGGGCTCTCTCATTATCGACGATGTCCAAGATCGCTCGACATGGCGACGTGGTGGTTCGACCTGTCATATCATCTATGGGGAACCTCTCGCGATCAATGCGGGAACTGCTTGTTATTTCATGGGTCAAAAGCTCATCGTCAACAAAAACAACACCCCTGAAGAACAGATCCGTTTGTACGATCTCTACTTCCAAGCCCTTCGTGCGGGACACGCAGGACAAGCGATGGATATCGAAGGTCCTGCCGATCTGATGCCAGCAGCCGTCCAAAGCGGAGACTGCGAAGCGCTTGTCCAACGCGTCCTCGCGATTCACCGCCTCAAAACCGCCGCACCTGCGGGTGCTTTGGCTCGCATGGGGGCTGTCGCAGGAAAAGGTTCAGAGATACAAATCGAAACGCTTGGACAATACTTTGAAGCCGTAGGACTGGCCTTCCAAATCATCGACGATGTGCTCAACTTGCGAGGTTTCAAACGCTCGCTCAAGTCACACGGCGAAGATATCAAACACGGCAAGATCACCATGCCTGTTGCCCAAGCCATGGGCGTGATGACGCCAGAAGACCGCGTGTGGTTGTGGGAAACCATTCAAAGCAAACCACAAGACGATGAAACTGTAGGCGCTTGTATCGAAAAGATCGATGATTACGGCATCCTCGATGCTTGCGTCACACAAGCAAGCGAACTCGTCGAACGCGCTTGGGAAAAACTCGATCCCATCGTGGAAGACTCGCTGCAAAAGCTCATGCTTCGGGCTTTTAGCTGGTATGTCCTCGAACGACACTATTAAGAGATACAACCACCAGACTTTTTCTTCCTTCCAAACATCTGCGTCCAAAGGAGACTTTTTTCGATGACAGAAACAAAGCCCCCTCAGGAGAACTCAGCGTCCACGCTTTCCCAAGAAGAGTCGCAGCCACCCGCTTTTCCAGAACATCTTCGACAAGAGGCCCTAGAGTTTGCGAAAAAGTCTGAGGCTTTTATCAAGTCCCTTGATGTCCTAACAGCCCCATACCGCGAGCTGATCGCAGCC
Source organism: Myxococcales bacterium (assembly GCA_020632975.1). Taxonomy (GTDB): domain Bacteria; phylum Myxococcota_C; class UBA6777; order UBA6777; family UBA6777; genus JAKLKB01. Next base: position 307,270 of record JACKEL010000007.1, on the reverse strand, counting down.
ATGGAAAAAGAGCGTGAGCTTTATCGCCAGTGGCGCCAAGAGCACGAACCAACGATCTCTTACGACAGTCTCGAAACCTACCAAGCCTCCCTCTACATGCCCAAAGCAGAGATCCGTGAGTCCCCGGGTATGGGGCGAGGACTCTTTGCCACGCAAGACCTCGTCAAGGGTGAACTCATCGTCGCAGAGGCCCCTCTTGTCTCAGCATTCTCTTTGGAGAACCAAGTGCTCTCGGGCTTTTTGGGGATGTTTGCAAATCCTTGGAGTCTCACGCTCGCTGTCTTGCAGCAAGAGCCCGCACAACGGGCCCTTTGTGCCCTCCTAAGCAATGCCCACCAAGACAAAACGGAGGCACTGCGGGGCAATCTAGAATTTTTCCAACAAGCATGGCCTGAAGAATATCCAGATGCTCCCACAGATGAACTCATCCAATGGATGGAGCGCTTTCAGACGAACTCTTTTGTGGTGCCTCACAAATACCACAAGAAAACGGCCGCCTATCTCGTTGTGGCGATGCTGAACCATGCTTGTCTGCCCAACGCTACCTTCGCCTTTGAAGACGAAACCATCGTCGTCCACGCCCAACTCGACATCCCCCAAGGTGAGCAGATCTTTACCTCTTATCTCCAACGTCCTTCCCTCCCCGTAGACCGCCGTCAGAGTATGCTGTTGGAGCGTTTTGGCTTCGCCTGTCGCTGTCCCACTTGCGTCGAACAACTCGCAGCAAGCTAGGGTTCTCCTTTTTTGGCGCTCGTTGTATAGTGAGAGCTTTCGACTCCTCTACCAACCATCCCAAAAAAGGAGAATGACCTTGCGAAACCCAAAACTCCGAAAGATGTGGTTGTTGGCCCCGTTCTTGGTGATGTGGTGCTCTTGTTTCCCCCTGGCACCCGACATCTGCCGCTTGGAACCCGAGAAGTGTCATGGCAGCCCTGGAGCACTTTGTAATGGCGACAACGAGTGCGCAGGCGGACTCTTCTGTTGTCTCGAAAAAAGCAATTGTGGTGGAGGCATGTGTACCCTTGCTTGCGAAGTGGACACAGACTGCCCAACCAACATGCTTTGCGAGCACAAGAAATGCTTTTTCCGCTGCGAAAGTGACCAAGACTGCGCTCCCACCATGCGATGCGAACACGGGAACACCATCTGCGAATATCCCTAACCCTGCCCCCCCAGAAGACCAACCATTCTCACTACTTGTGGATCTCAAACCACTTGGGTTCCACGATCATGTAGTTTGCAGGTCCCAACTGATGTTGATCCCAAGCAACATGGTAGGCTTGAAATCCGACTTTTTCTCCGCCATCAAACCAAGGTGTTTCGGGCACGGGCGCTTGTTTCAACCAAGCAAGGATCTGTGTGAGGGCTTCTTGGAACGTCATGGCCTCGAAAACAACCATGGCACCGCTTGGAGGAAACCATTCTTTATCGAAAAACAACGCTGAGACCGCAAGCTTCGAAGGAGAAAGCGCGCAAGCAAAAAACACTGGCTCACCTTCCTTGTAAGCCCACCCGCTAGAAGAACATTTCAGATGCAGGCGCAAACACATCTCCAGTATCTCTTCTTGGTCCTTTTTCGCATCCACCGCAAAACGCGGTTCCCAAGAGTGTTTGGAAAAAGGCGTGGGGATCTTGGACTCTTCGTTTCTCGACATCTCTCACCCATGTTCGTAGAAAGTGAAAACATCTGACACCATCGAATCAGCTTTGTCTCTAAGGAGCCGCGGCCAGTAAACCCTTGCAAAGTGCAGGAACGCAAGTCCCACTCCCAACACCAGGACGGCACACCAAGCCACTTGCACAAGCGAGTTGGCAAGCCTCGCCCTGTTGGGGCAAAGCCACGCATCGTTTCTGTTTTTGGGTGTTCATCAGACAAGTGAGATTTGCCGCGCACTCGTTGCCGATATCGCACGACTCTCCGAGCTGATGGGCGGTAGCGCATTGTTTGGTATTGAGATCGCAAAACAAACCTGAGGCACAGAAAAAGTCGTTATGACAGGACTGTCCAGCAGTAGGCAAAGCCACACAAAGCTTCTGGGCGCTACAGCCTAGGCCAGTTTGACAAGACGTATCATCTTCACAAGCCTGATCTTTGGCGTGCTTTGGCTGACAACGCGCACCTTGGGCCGTTTGGAAGCAAGCAAGCCCTTCAGCACAGGGTGATTGCCCACTCAAACAAGGCTGATCTTGTTGAGGCAAGGCAACACATTTGGAGGTGGTCTTGTCGCAGACAAAAGGCGCAGAACACCCGATGGATAGGATGGGATCACAGGTTTGCCCTTGTGTTGGGAGCTTCGCACAAAGCATCTCTTTGCAAAAAAGGTCCTTGTCACAGTCTTTTGTGTTGCTGCATGACTCGCCTTCTTTCTTGGCGATCTTGCAAACCAGCCCTGTATGACTGGTCCCATCGCAGAAAAGATCGACTTGACAGTGTTCTGCAAAAGTACAGCTTTTGCCCGCCCCAACCCGCTCTACGCACAGTCTTTGACTGGGGTCACAACCCGCGTCTGCTTGGCACTGTGCAACGCCATCACAACTCGATCCTTTCGGGATCTGCGACACACACTTTTGTTGAAGACAGGTGAGTCCTTTTTGGCACTGGGCACTCGCAGAACAAGCGCTGTCCTTGGCAAACGCAGATCGACAGGTCGCAGGCTCTTCACCAAGCCAACAAAAAAGCCCAGGCGCACAAGGCCCATCCTTGCAATATTCCCCGTCCTTCGACCAGCGTTTGCATGGAGTCCCCAACGGTGTAGGGAAACACTGACCTTGTCCATCATCGCAAAACATCCCATCCAAGGTGCTTTTGCACTCTTCTCCTATCTTTGCCGTCGCTTGAAAGATCCCCGCACAAATCCCCCGCAGCACCGCCTCATCGGGTGTTCCGCAACGCTTTCCTGCCTCATCAAAAGCTTGTACGCAACCTTGAAGATTCGTCTCACTCACACGCAAAGCACCCTCTTTCATCGCAGTTTCGAGGAGTGCAGGTTGGTTTCCCAAGCAACCTTGCTCGAATTGCCCGATACATGCGGCCTGATCGCGAAAGATCAACCCTTTGTCTCCACAACACGAAAAGACCGAACCACAAAGGGTCTGCCCAATAAACTTACAAATCCCCGCAACCGTATGCGCCCCCTGTTCAGGAAGACCTTCGACAAAAGGTTCGGGTGTGTTCTCTTGGTTCGTTTCCAAAGAAGGCTCGTTGTCAGATAGGCTCTCTGAAGCCCCATCCAAAGGACTTTCCACCGATCCATCAAGGACGATTTCTTGGAGAGGTGGCTTGGGCGTACACTCACAACCCAAAAAAGAAAAGACAAGAAAAAGACTGACAAAAAAGAAAGACCCCAACCTTCCAGACATCCTCGCTCCTTTGTCTGTTTGATAGGATTTACTTCAGAAAGGGACGCGTAAACAGGTAGATCCCTGAAACCAACAAAAAGATCCCCGTGATGCGGTTTAAGACGAGCAAAGCTTTGGACTTTATCCATCTTTTCAGGAAAGACGCGAGGTAAGCCTTACTCACATCGCTCACAAAGATGACTGTCAACGTCCCCAAAAAGAACAATCCAACAGCAGAAAAGTTGTTTCCCAACCGAGACTTTGCAAGGCTCATGCACCCCAACCAAAACGTCAAAACAAATGGATTGACAAAATTGATCAAAAATCCCTTTACAAAAGACATCGAAAAAGATGTTGGGGTGTTATCCATTAACTCGGGTATCTCAGGTGGTTTGGAGAAAAATACACCCAAGCCAAAGGCAAACAACACAAGGCTCCCACCTATCGTAAACGCCTGTTGGGTCCACGATGCAGAGACGACTTGGGAAAGACCCCAGTAATACAACAAGAGACACAACGTATCCCCAACGATAATCCCCAAAGCCACGAAAAATCCACCCGCAAAACCCTTTTGCAAACTCTCTTGAAGCAACGTCACAAGAACAGGCCCCATCAAAAACATCAATGGTAGCCCCAACACAACACCCTCAAGATAAAGCGACATTCTATCTTCCTTTTTTCTTACACACCATCAAGAAGAAGCAGAGTCCATCTTCGCCTGTAGATAAAGAATAGATCGTTGTCACCCCCAAGCACACCTGCACCAAACGACGTAACCAACGCAGCTGAACTTTCCACGGATTTTTGATCATCAGGTTCCCCATGTTTGCGATGTCTTTGATGAAAAGCATGCTCTGCGCCTAAAAAGAAACAAAGGCCCCACACAAGCCCAAGCCTCTAGACGAATCACAACTTCATCAAAGCGTTATTGCTTTTGGCCCTTACGCTCGCTACTTTTGCAACTTTTGTGGAGCAAAGAAAGATGTAGTACCCGACTCCACAAAGCAAGAGAAGCAGGAGCATACAAATAGATGGCCCACCAAAGCCCCCAAAAAATCTTATCGACAGAACAAGAGAACGCTTTTCAAAGAGATGGATTTTTGATCCTTCGAGGCTTTGCTTCGCCCCAAGAAGTCCAGATGTTGCGCGAGATCGCAGAGTCCGCTTTGGACCCCGTGATCGGCCCCGCTGAGTTCGAAGCAGATGTGCGCTACCCAGGTGCCCCCACAAGCCGCGAAGCCCAAGGCGGCGACACTCCAAGACGCTTACTCAACGCCCTCGCACGCGATCTTCGCGTGAGACAGTGGGCCACACAAGCCGCGATTGGCAAGGCTTTGCAAAGCTTTTTTGGCGGCAAGATCGCTTTTCTTAGTCAGTGCCACCACAACTGTTTTATGACGAAATCCCCAGGCTTTAGCAGCCAAACTCGATGGCACCAAGACATCCGTTATTGGTCTTTCGCAAAGCCCGAACTGATCAGCTTTTGGCTCGCGCTCGGAGAAGAAATCGAAGAAAATGGTGGACTCTCTCTTATCCCACAAAGCCATCGACAAGCCTTTACAGCCCATCAACTCGACGCCATGAAGTTTCTACGCGATGATATCGAAGACAACCAACCCTTGATCGACTCTGCTATCCAAACCAGCCTACAGCCGGGAGATTTGATGTTCTTCCATAGCTGTACATTCCATGCCGCAGGCGCCAACCTCACCCAAGAACGAAAGATATCGCTCGTTTTTACAGCACACGCCGCAGACAACCTCCCCACCCCAGGCACCCGTTCCGCACAGTATCCCTCCCTTCCCTTCGAATCATCCCAGATATAGGGATATCCGGGTTCGGTTCGGTTCGGTTCGGTTCGATTCGGTTCGGTTCGATTCGGTTCGATTCGATTCGATTCGATTCGATTCGATTCGATTCGATTCGATTCGGGCGGGCACGGAGGCCCGCCCCGGATAGAATGATATTCGATTTCATTCCATGCCCACCCAAACCCCAACCCTGCACAGGCCAATCATCCATCCCCCGTCACGGGCGACCACGGAGGGTCGCCCCGATCCGCCCGATAAAAAACGATATTCGATTTCATTCCATGCCCACCCAACCCAGCGCAGGCTACTTGGCCTCCCGATCCTGAAGACGCGTTCGAGCCCGCAGGATGGACTCTTTGACACGACGCGGCGCGGTTCCACCAGGGACATCTTTGCCGCCCAAAGTAGCCTCAAGGCCCAAGGCAGTGAAGATATCGTCTCCAAAGAGTGGGGAGTAAGATTGAAAAACTTCCATGGGGAGTTCGACGAGTTCTTTGCCATCTTGGAGGCCACGGACCACGATTTGCCCGACCACTTCGTGAGCTTTGCGGAAAGGCATTCCTTTGCGCACGAGATAATCCGCAACTTCGGTAGCGTTGAGGTAGCCGCGGTTTGCGGAGGCGCGCATCTTTTCCGTGCGCAGCTTGAGTCCACGGATCACGATCTCCATCACAGCGAGGGATTCGATCACGGTGTCGATGGTATCGAAGAGAGGTTCTTTGTCTTCTTGGAGGTCTTTGTTGTAGCAGAGGGGCAGCCCTTTGGTGACGGTCAACAAAGCCATCTGATGCCCCACGACGCGCCCTGTTTTTCCGCGGATCAGCTCCAAGGCATCGGGATTTTTCTTTTGCGGCATCAAGGAAGAGCCCGTGGAGACTTTGTCGCTCATCTCAACAAAACCGAACTCATTGGAGGTATAGAGGATCAAGTCTTCACTGAGGCGACTGAGGTGAATCATGACCAACGAGGCGGCGGAGATGTACTCGATCACAAAGTCGCGATCGCTGACAGCGTCCATGCTGTTGTAAGTGATCTCTTCAAAGCCAAGGGAGCGCGCCATCTTTTCGCGATCAATCGCGTGGTTGTTCCCAGACAAAGCTCCCGAACCAAGGGGAAGACGGTTGGTGCGGCGGCGTGCATCCGTAAAGCGTTCGCTATCGCGTGCAAGCATCTCGACATACGCCATCAAAAAGTGCCCAAACAACACGGGCTGTGCTTTCTGAAGGTGCGTGTAGCCTGGCATGGGGACATCGAGATGTGTTTCGGCCACATCCAAAAGTGCGTGTTGAAGAGACGCGAGTTGTGCGAGCGTATCGTCGATGGCATCGCGCAAAAACAAGCGAACATCGGTTGCGACTTGGTCATTGCGCGAACGTCCCGTGTGCAACTTGTGAGCGACGTCTCCAACGAGTTTGAAGAGTTCGCTTTCTACGAAGCTATGGATATCTTCAACACCAGCATCAACGCCCGCAGCCAACCAAGCTGGGTCAGAAGCACCGCGTTCGAGCATGGTTTGGAGCCCTTGCTTGAGTTGTTCAAGCTCGGAAGCCTCCAAGATCCCGGCCTCAGCGATTGCTTCAGCGTATGCAACGCTGCCACGTACATCGACAGAAAACAGGCGTTGATCAAAGGAGAAAGATTCGTTGTAACGGGCAAAACGAGCATCGGCCTCTTCTTGAAAACGGCCACCCCAAAGCTTGGACATACACACCTCCCTGAGCGTCAAGACATCGGACATTTCACGAAGCGCAGGAAAAACACAGCCACCCCACTCTCGTCAAGACACGAGCTTGTCGCAAAGCGCTATCCCTCCCATGGTCCCTTGCGCTCCGCCCTCGTGCGAACCTGTTGACAGCCTGCAAAGAAGCGAGTAGCCTCGCCCGCAAAAATGAAGACGACCTACACAGAGGAGAACCTTTGATGACTGAACAAAAACCGAGACGCACCCCTCTCTACGAAAAACACGTTGCACACAAAGCGCGCATCGTGGACTTTGCGGGCTGGGAGATGCCGATCCAGTACGAAGGGATCGTCGCAGAACACAACGCCGTTCGCGAAAAAGCCGGTCTCTTCGATGTTTCCCACATGGGCCGCGTAGAGTTGTTTGGAAAAGGTGCGCTTCCTGCGATTCAACACTGGATCACCAACGACGCTTCGCGCCTCCAAGACAACCAAGCGTTGTACACGCCCATCTGCTATCCAGAAGGCGGCGTGGTCGATGACTGCTTGGTGTACCGCCTCAAAGAAGAACACTTTATCATCGTCATCAACGCTTCCAACCGCGACAAAGACTTCGCTTGGTTTCAAGCCAATATCCCAGCCGAAGCCAAAGCGGATCTTGAGATGAAGACCCCCGAAGATGGCGACAAATGGGCGCTCTTGGCGATCCAAGGTCCCCAAGCCCGCACCATGCTCAATGAGCTTGCAGATGCCGACTTGATGCCGCTCAAACACAATCAGTTGTCCCACACCACCATCGCAGGGATCGCTGACTGTATGGCCGCTTGTACGGGCTACACAGGCGAAGACGGATTCGAGATCTTTGTCCCCACCGCACAAGCCACAGCGCTTTGGGATGCCCTGATCAACCAAGGGGCCGTTCCCATCGGACTTGGCGCACGTGACACCTTGCGGATGGAGATGCGCTACCCCCTCTACGGAAACGATATCGACCAAACCACAACCCCCATCGAAGCGGGACTCAACTGGACCGTCAAACCCGACAAAGGCGACTTTATTGGGCGCGACGTATTGGTCGAACAGATCCAAAACAAACCCCCTCGCCGCCTTGTCGGTCTTTTGCTGAAAGAGCGCGGCGTACCGCGACATGGCTACAAGATCTTCGATGCTGCGGGCGAACAAGAGATCGGGATCTTGACCTCGGGAGGTTTCGCACCAAGCCTCCAACAGTCCATTGGCATCGGCTACGTCCCCGCCAATCCTGCGTATGCAAAGATCGGAAGCGCCCTCACCATCGAGATCCGAAACAAAAAAATTGCCGCAGAAGTTGTCAAAACACCCTTCTTCAACAAAACGAAAGCTTGAGGAGCGAAACACGATGAAATTCCCAGAGAATCTCCGCTACACTGAAGATCACGAGTGGATTGACCCCTCCACTGGACGTATCGGCATCACAGACCACGCACAAGATCAACTTGGCGATGTCGTCTACCTCGACTTCTCCATGAACGTTGGCGATGCTTCCGCACTCAAAGACGTCCTTGGCACCATCGAGTCCGTCAAGACCGTCTCGGACATCTACGCCCCTGTATCGGGCAAGATCACCGAAGTCAACAGCGCCCTCGAAAAGTCGCCTGAGTTGGTCAACAAAGATCCTTATGGCGAAGGTTGGCTCTTTTGCGTCGAGCTTGACGATCCAAGCCAGCTTGACGGCTTGATGGACGCAGAGACCTACAAAAAACACACTGGCCACTAAGCCTCACTTCTCCTCCCCTCGTTGACACCTCCCCTGCAAATGTTCCATCTTAACAACGGTTGCATACGTTTTTTGCCCTTTGATGGGCCAAACGCTTCTCTTGATGGGACAACGCAAGCATGCTTCATCCATATCGCTTTTTTCGTTTGTCTTTCTTCCGTTTCTTTCTTTTCTTCTTACTTGCGGTGTGGGTGAGTGGACTAACCGCTTGTCAGTGCGACGACGGTTACAGCGTCAGCGTAGAAATCAAAGTCACCATCGAAAAGCCCAACCCAGGCCAAGTCTCTGGCACGATCCCTGTGCTTGTCAGCGTCGAACCCAACTCAACGATCCGCTACGTAGAAGTCACCCTCACCCCCCAACAACGCCTACGCATCACAAACCAAACGGACCGTGTCTTGGCCCAACTCCACCAAGCCCCTTACACCTTTCGTTGGAGCACCTTCCAAGTCCCAGACGGCTTCTATCATCTCAAAGCCATCGCCTACGACCTTTTTGGCAACCCCATCATCTCAAGGATCACGCTCGTTCAAGTCAGCAACGAGCCTCCGCGTCTGTGGTTTGTCAACTGCTACGATGGCCAATGGATTCGCGACACTTACCCTCTCCTCGTCGCCATCAACCAAACCAACACCCAACTGGCTGCCGCCCCCACCCTCTCGATTGATGGGCAACAAGGCCCCAAAACCAACGAGAATATCGCGCCTTTTCGTTACTTGATCCCCACCCAAGACTACCAAGATGGCGCAACCCTCAACCTTGATGTGGAAGGCGTCGATCTGCGCGGCAACATCAGCCGCATCACATGCACCCCACGCATCGATAACACCGCTCCCACCGTGCGTTTTATCGAACCAAGCAAAGAAGACACCTTGGTGGGAAGAACCTTCCAAGTTCGTTTTGACGCGCAAGATCGCTTTGGTGTACGTGAGGTTCGCTTACTTGTGGATGGAAGTGGTTGCACACCAACAGGAAATACCCCACTCAGCGCCATCAACTGCCCCAACCCAGGGGATCCTTGGATCGGCAAAACCAAGCCCGACTACCCCATCAGCGTAACCCTTCCCTCAAGTTATGACCGCGAGCAATCGATCGTTCTTTCAGCCCGCGCACTCGACGAAGCAGGCAACCTCAGCGATCCCCCAACCCAACTTCGCATCCGCATCGACCCCGTCCCTCCTGAGATCTACATCCGAACCCCAGGAGAGGGCCAAGTCTTTGAAACAGAAGTCAAGATCAGCGCGCGCATCACGGACAACAACCAACTCGCAAACGTCAAGATCACCCTACAAAACGAGCAGAGCAAAAAGACGTGGGAACTCCTCAACAAAACGCTTGGGACGCCCGAGACGACCGAAGATATCACCCTACAAAGTCTCCGTACAAAGTATGGAACAGGTCGCTTCTTCATTAACGTCGTAGCCACCGACGCTTCGGGCAACTCTTCGAGCAAGCAACGTTTGTTCCTCGTGGGTTGCGTGGACTCCACGGACTGCCCCGCAGGAGAACTCTGCCACAACACCCGTTGTCTCGTCCCTGCACGCCTTGGAGAAGTCTGCACCCCTGATCTTCCTTGCGAGATCGGGACCGACTGCGTACCTGGCCAAAGCCCCGTCTGTTCGACACAAACCAAGACGTATTGTCGTCAACGTTGCAACCCAGGAAACCAGTTCGTGTCCGCAGATGCTTGTGATGCGGGTTACTTTTGCGATCGCACCACCAAAACTTGCCTACCATCCGAGCGTTGCACACCTCTCGGCAACGATTGCCCGAGCGGTATGCACTGCACTGTTGCTGATGACGATGCCTCTTTTTGCGTTCCCATCGGGACTTTGCCTCTTGGTAGTCAATGCAACCAAAACTGTGGAGGTCAAGGGAACTGCACGCGAAATGCTTGGTGCATCATCCTGATCAACGTAGGCCGAACTTCATGCGCCCAAGTCTGCGATACACAAAGTCCCAACTGCCCATCAGGACAACAGTGCGTCGCACTCATCTGGAGCTTTGGCGGAAAGCCCCTTCGCTACGGGGTTTGCCAATGAGAAGACGATTTCTTACAAAGCCATCATCCTCCCACGTATCACCTCAACAAGATCGCATGGTGCCTTTCACTTTGCCAAAAAGGTCGTCTTGCATGTATCGAATCTTCTTTTCTTTTCTGAGCCTTGCACTCTTTTCGCAGATCGCCTGTAGCGGCAAAGGTGGCCCCTGCCAAGAAGACAAAGACTGTCCTCCTCGCACCTATTGCAATGTCCTACAAAAAGTCTGCTTGGATGGATGTCGTTACCATATCGACTGCGACAATGGTCAAGTCTGCGTAGGAAACCAATGTGCCACCGTCCAAGACGACAAAGACCAAGACGGTTTCCCCCCTCCCATCGACTGCAACGACAACGACCCCCTGATCAAACCTGGAAACGACGAGTACTGCGGCAACAACATCGACGACAACTGCAATGGTCAGATCGACGAGGTCGGATGCATCCAAGTCGAGTGCACCCCTGGCGAGACCCGCGATTGTTACGATGGCCTCGAAAAGACCCTGACCTTCCCTGGGACACAGTGCAAAAAAGGCAAGCAAACTTGCAACAGCACGGGGATATGGGGAATTTGCCAAGGACAGGTACTTCCTGCTGCTGAGATCTGCGATGGACTCGATAACGACTGCGATGGACAGATCGACAACGATGCGGATGGCAATGCTTTGTCACGCTCTTGCTACAGCGGCCCCAAAGAAGCCGCAGGGATCGGCGCTTGCAAAGAAGGCCGCGAACGTTGCAACAACAAGACATGGTCTGCTTGCGAAGGCGAGATCCTCCCAGCCACCGAGACCTGCGATGGGATCGACAACGATTGTGATGGACAGGTCGATAACGTAGAAGGTACAGGGGCAGCCTGTGACACCCAACAGCCGGGCGTTTGCAAGACGGGCACGATGGTCTGCGATACCCAAACAGGAAAGCTTGCCTGTCTCCCTGACACCAAAGCTTCCAATGAGGTCTGTGGTGACAACCTCGACAACGACTGCGACGGGCAGATCGACAATGGTTGCGTCTATCAACCCTTCCAGATCACGATCCCTCCGTCGTATCCGCATCATGTGGCCCTTAGCGATGCGTGGGGAGCTGTCTCTCTCCGCGACACCAAAAAGCTCTTGCTCTTTGATCGCAGCGCAAATCCACCCACGCTGAAATACACCATCGATCTCGCAGAAGAACCCTCGGGGATCGCACTCGACACAAGCTATGCTTATCTCCAACTCCCCCAAGCGATCGAGCGAATCGACCTAAGCGATGGCAAACAAACCACATGGGTCACCTTGCCCAAACGCGATCACAGCGGCAGCCTGCTCTTGCTACAAAACCGACTGTACGGGCGTTTTCGCGGTCAAGATAGCCAAGGACAACCCGAAGGGGGCCTTTGTCGCATCGATATCGCTTCACAACAGATCTTGTGCAATGGGATGCCTTCTGCAAGCACGAGCATCGGCCAAGATACCGCACCTTTCGGCATTTATGTTCTTGCGGCGGGCGTAGATGCGCTGCTTTGGATCGACATCCTTCAGATGCAAGAGACCAGCAGCAAAAACCTCACACTGCCCGCAGGAATCGACCAAGTGGCCGTCGATACGTCTCTTGCACGAGCTGTCGTCACCAACCCCACCAAACGCGAGATTTACCTCGTAGATCTCAACCAAAGACAGCTACTCAACACGCTCACACTCTCAGATCAACAAGGTGGGAATGGTTCGCCTGGCCCCGTCGTAACCTTCGATGGAACCGCCATTGTCGGCCACCGCGATGGTGGTCTGCTTTCCTTTATCGATCTCAACACACGCCAAGTCACGCGCCAAGTCAAAGTTGGACTGGGGATCTTGGGGCTCGCAGTGAGCCCACCCAACGCCCAAAAAGAACGTACCCTTTGGGTCGCAAGCGCAGGAGACAACACACTGTGGCGTGTCTTGCTCCCTGCCCCAACCACGCAGCCTTGAGGAACAAGAATATGCGACTTTTTCTCTTGGCAATCATTCTCTTTTTCGGACTTTTTCCTTTGGCTTGTGGAGGTGGTATCGGCCCAAGCACAGTCAATGTCCGCATCAAAAACCCCAGCACGGACGAACAAGTCACGGGATTCACATTGGTTGAGATCGATACCAACCAAACCAGAGAGGTCCAAGAAGTCCTGATCGGGATACGCAGCCAAAAAGACAGCAAGTACATCAAGATCCTACACCGCGGAAAACCCAACCGTTTTCCTTACCTCTATGAGTGGGATACGGCAGCCGAACAAGACGGGTCCTACGAGGTCTTTGTCGAATTGATGCTCACAGGGCAAACCGTCGCCACCCAAAAAGTCGTGCCTGTCTGGATCGTCAATGGACAAGCGCAAGTACGCTTCAAAGAGTGCCAACAAGGGGCCTTGATCCTACGAGACCGCGTCAAGCTCACCCTTGAATGGCTCGATATCCCCCCCAATCTCCCCGCGACCCCTGTCGAATTGTATGTGCAAGGCGAGTCCAAAGCACGCGTGGATGGGGAGCCTTACGAGTTTGATGTGGACCTTTCCTCGCTCAAACATGCAGAAGAAGTCAGTATCTCCGCCGTAGTGTTGCGCGGGCTTTATCGCGGAACCACCGCGACTTGTGTCGCTTACATCGACAAAAAAGCGCCCCAACTCAGCTTTTTGTATCCACCGAGCAACCTCAAGACCGTTCCCAAGGTCTTTACAGCGCTTTTGGAGATCCAAGAAGACTTCGGACTCAACAAGATCGATATCCTCGCATCCGCCGCAGGCCAAGCCCCTGTCGTGGTAGGAACACGCTCTGCACCGCCCTTCCAGATCCCCGTCGATCTCTCCGCTTTTCAACACAAACAAGAGATCACCCTGCAAGCTGTAGGGACCGACAATGTTGGAAACGTCACTGAAAATCCCCCCGAACTCAAAGTCACCCTAGATGCCCAACCCCCTGTCGTAGAGATCACCTTACCCTTAGAAAACTCCCCACACTTGGGCAAGATCCGCTTTGAAGCTCGCGCACGAGACGAAGAAGGTATCGAGTCCGTGGCTTTCTATCTCGAAGACGAAAAAGGCCAACGGCTCGACAACTTGCTCTTCCAAAAAGGCGCGGCCATCACATCCGACACTTTCCAAGCGGATGTTCAAGCAGCGATATCCCTCTATGGTGCGGGAGAACGGAAGTTTGTGGTCATCGCAACAGACAAAAACCAAAATCAAACCACCGCCAGCCGCACCTTCCTTATCGGCTGTTTGCGCAATGGTGACTGCCCCACCCAAACCCCTCCCTACGAGTGTCGCGGGAATCGTTGTCTTGTCCCCGAAAAGCTCGGTGGTCCCTGCGATTACGACTTCTCTTGCGAAGGACAACTCGTCTGCGCTCGCAAAGGCATCACCTGGTGCGCCCAAGAAAAACTGGGGATCTGCCGACAGCCCTGTAACAACCGAAACGACTGTCCCAACGGTTACTTTTGCCTAAAAGATGGGAGTCTATCTGTCTGTTTTCCAGGCGATCCATGCAGCCCCTTCACTGCAAACTGCCTTGCCAACGAACAATGCGCACCTTGGGGCAACGACTCCTTTGTGTGCCTCCCCGCAGGAACGGGTACAGAAGGCTCTCCCTGCACCCCTTACAGTTGTGCAGCGAACAACGGTTGCCAACGCAACCTTGCCTGCCTCCCCTCAGGCGCCAGCGGCGTTTGCAAGCGACTCTGCGACCAGGACTTCCCTGCCCGCGAGTGTGGCTCTCGCAGTTGCATCAGCTTTACGCTTCGCGATGGCACCACCAACAAGATCGGATACTGCCGATAATTCCACGCTTTCCATGGATTCTTTTCTCTGCTTCTTTTGTCTTCTCCTTACTGCGGCTAGAGTGATCCTTACTTCACCCTTAACCGCCGAAGGCTGTAACATGAAGAAGCTCTTATCATACACATCTTGTTTGCTTTTTCTTTTTTCTCTCCAAACCTCAAGCGATGCGCATCTCCCCACGACCAAGGCAACATCGAAGCTCTCGCAAAAACCCACCTCACAAAGCGCAAGTCTCCCCGTCTCTCGGCCTGTCCGCATCGTCCTTCCAACCTCCCCAACGCGTTATTTTCACCAAGAACTTGTAGAGTTGCGCAAGCTCTTTTCCCAAGCAACCACAAGGGAAAACCGTGCGGTCTTTGCGGGGGTACACTGGCTCACACGCTACCTTGAGGATAACCAGCGTTTTCGTGAAGGCTTTGGAGACTTCGTTTGGATCATAAATGAGCTAACGCTCTTTCCTCCAAGCAGCCCGCTCGCCAAGATCGCAACCCGTCTTATTCGCAAGTCTTTTCAGCGTGCCATCCCACAGTTCTCACAAATCTACGACAAAGATATCGACGAAAAATGGAACTTTCTCGCGCTTTTTCCGCTCGTGTACAAATACAAACTTCCCTTGCAACCTTTTCTCAGCTTCTACGACACCCACTTCACAAAAGACTTACGCAGTGGATACAATATCTCTTACAAAAAATCGATCGAAACCCTAAATTACGATGTCATCGGGGGTTACCTGATCGACGGAGCTTTTTTGGATCTTTTTCTCAAACGTCATCCTAACAATCCCTTTCGCCTCCCCAAAAACCACGCGCAAAAGCGATTTGCACAGCTCGACAAACTTCCTTTTATTCACAGCTTGAAAAGCGACCCAGACGGCTATCACGACCAAAACTACTTCATCACACACATCATCATGGCCGCCAATCACTACAGTGAAAGTCCTCTTCCACGAACACCACTCATGCGAAGAATAGGAGATTATCTAACAAGGGAACTCCCGACTGTGCGCCATCAAGTCGATGACCTCGATCTTTTGGCAGAGTACATCTATTGCCTCAAGGTACTCAAACGCGATGAGACACCGCTTGTTCGAGAGTCTTTGCAATACATGATCAAGGCTCAACATGCCGATGGTTCGTGGGGAACTGACGAAGAACTCAAAGGCGAAACCTACGATGCGATGCACCCCACTTGGACCGTCCTCTCTGCGCTCACTTATCCTGGAAGCCTCCCCAAACTCGCCGATACACCACGGGTTCCAACCACCTCCATGTCGCCTAGTGGCATCTCTCCAAAGTATACCCTCCACATGACCCAAAAGTACCTCTACCTTGATGGCCAGCCCATCTGTGCCCACCACCCAAACACACCCTACCAACACGATCGTTGCGGTATATCCGAGAGTTCGTCTCCCAACGCACAGCTCAAACGAGTCTTCCAGAAACTCGCAGCCTCCCTTCCCAACGGCCGCAAACACAGAACCCTGCGCGTCTCCATCGAAGAACGCACCCCCTATCATACGGCTCGTTCTCTTCTTGTCGCTTTGCGCACCAATGCGTGGGGATATCTCACGCTGCCCGTCTGCCCTCTACCCAACCAACCCCCCAAGACTTGCAAGCTCTCCGATGTCTCCGTGTATATGCCCTTTTTCTATTACCCGCAGTTTCAGACCCACCAAACATCTTTCCAAGGAGGCGGTTTGCTAGGAGAACCCCCTCCCAAACCCACAGCAAGTCTCGCTCCACTCGCCATCTCCATCGAAAAAGAGGGCTTCAAGGTCATCGCGAGGGGTGACATCCTCCCTCCAACATGCATCCCCCAACAAAAGCCATCCAACACAGCCCATGTCACGCTTGCGCGAGGAAAAAAAGGTTACCCCTTCCGCGAACTCCAAAAGTGCCTCAAGCGTATCAAAACGCTCTTTCCCAAGACACACAACGTCACGCTCCTCCCACAAGACAACACACCTTGGATGCTCATCACGCAAACCATCTCAGCGCTCCATGCGGCAAGCTCCGCTCCCAACAAGCCTTTGCGGACCTTCTTGGGAGATCGATAACCCTCACAAAGACAAAGAGAAAGAACATGCGCCCCACAGTCACAATGTATCGGCCCTGTGGTCAAAAAGAATGGGATCTCGTCGTGGCTTCTGGCTGCAAACGCTGGCCTCCCCGACTTCCCGACCAATCGATCTTTTATCCTGTCACCAATGTGGAGTACGCCCACGAGGTCAATCGTTGGAATGTCAAAGAGTTTGGGAAGGGATACGTGACAAAGTTTGAGGTGGATGCGGAGTTTGCCTCGCGTTATCCGCTTCAAACGGTGGGCACAAAGAACCATACAGAGTGGTGGATTCCTGCGGAAGACCTCGAAGACCTCAACGACCATATCGTCGGTCTGATCGAAGTTGTCGCAGAAGAGTCCTAAGAAAGACTCTTACAAGTGCGGTGTGGTGAGACAGTAGTGGGAGGGATTCTTTCGGAGGCTCTAGGCAGAAAAGAGATCTGTCGAAAGGTAGCGGTCGCCACGATCGCAGACGATGGAGACGATCACAGCGTCAGACACTTCTTCTGCGATACGAAACGCCACAGCCATCGCTCCACCCGAAGAAACGCCTGCAAAGACCCCTTCTTTTTGGGCCAAGAGTCGGGCGTATTTGTAAGCATCTTCTTGTGAGACATCGACGACGCGATCCACACGCGAGGCATCGAAGATCTTGGGCAAGTACGCTTCTGGCCAACGACGAATACCCGGGATCTGCGAGCCTTCGGTGGGCTGGACACCCACGATCTGCACACCTGCATTTTTCTCTTTCAGAAAACGAGACGTCCCCATGATGGTTCCAGTCGTTCCCATCGAACTAACGAAGTGCGTCACCTTGCCTTGTGTGGCTTCCCAGATCTCAGGACCTGTGGTTTCGTAGTGTGCACGGGGGTTATCGGGGTTGGAGAACTGATCCAACACGATACCTTCGCCACGAGACTGCATCGCAAGGGCCATATCACGCGCACCTTCCATGCCTTCTTTCGCGGTCACCAAGATCAACTCTGCACCATAAGCTTTCATGGTCGCACGTCGCTCAATGCTCGCATTTTCGGGCATGATCAACACCATACGATAACCTTTCATCGCGGCGGTCATCGCCAACGCGATCCCAGTGTTGCCGCTGGTGGCTTCGATCAAGGTATCTCCAGGCTTGATCTCTCCGCGTTCTTCGGCCCGTGTGATCATGCTCAATGCAGGGCGATCTTTGACCGAGCCTGCGGGGTTGTTCCCCTCCAGCTTTGCCAAGATCACATTGTTGTTGGGGATATCGATATGTTGGATCTGCACCAACGGCGTCTGCCCTACACTGCTCACCAAGCTCACATACTTTTGCATCCGAAGATTCCTTTCTAACGAATCTGAAGGCTCTCAAAGAGCAAAGTTCCAAGACGCCAACACTTTGGCGGTTGCCCCCCCCCAAAACAACCCCCTCCTCCAAGATATCCTCGCCTCGATCTTGTGTGTGGCCCTTCCCTCAAGTCACATCCCGATTTCGCGCGATGGCCTTGCCGTACCAAGGGGGTGTCCAGCTTTTTTCTAAGGGTGCTGAACGTATGTCGCGATATGGCGCACAGCAACGATACCTTTGCACAGGAAAAAGAACCTTTCTTCTCTAGGGGAGATATCCCTAAAAAGTGATTGAATTCGAGACATAAGGTGGTCAGGAGAGTCCAATGGCAAAGATTCGTAGCATCTATCGATGTGGCCAGTGCCAAGCTGAACATAGCAAGTGGTTGGGTCGTTGTCCTTCTTGTGGTGCGTGGAACGCCATGAAGGAAGAGACCAATGATCCCCGCAGCATGGGCTCTTTTGGCTTTGGTAGCCAAGCACGCAATGCCAAACGGCAAGCCTCTGAAAATGCCCCCCTCAAAGTCAGCGAGATCGCCGCACATACTTACGAACGCATCCCCCTTGCGATGCCAGAGATGAGCCGCGTCCTCGGCGGCGGGCTTGTCCCAGGCTCCTTGATCCTTGTCGGGGGAGACCCTGGCATCGGGAAGTCCACGCTATTGTCCCAAGTATCGGGCATGATCGCGGACGCTGTGGGCTCTGTGCTTTACTTATCGGGCGAAGAAAGCGTGTACCAAGTCAAGATGCGCGCAGAACGCCTAGGGGTGGGCGACAAAGAAGTCTTCCTACTCAGCGAAACGAACCTCGAACTTGCCATCGAACACGTCAAAAGCCTCCAACCTGGCGCTCTGATCGTAGACTCGATCCAAACGGTGTACCTCCCCTCGATTCAATCGAGCGCAGGAAGTATCACCCAAGTCCGCGAGTGTGCGTCGCGTTTGATGCAGATCGCCAAGGTCCGCAACATCCCTGTCATCATGGTGGGACACGTCACCAAAGAAGGCTCCATCGCAGGCCCCCGTGTCCTCGAACACATCGTCGATACCGTGATCTACCTCGAAGGTGATCGCTTCCACACCTTCAGACTTTTGCGCGCACAAAAGAACCGTTTTGGCTCCACCAACGAAGTCGGCGTCTTTGAGATGCGCGAAGAAGGGATGATCGAAGTCCCCAACCCCAGCGCCAGCTTCCTCTCTGGACATCACACAAGCACCAGCGGCGCAGCCATCGCCATCAACATGGAAGGCACCCGCAGTATCCTCGTTGAACTCCAAGCCCTCGTCAGTCAAAGTGGATTCAGCCAGCCAAGACGTACCGCAAATGGTATCGATCTCAATAGGTTACACATGGTGCTGGCCGTCCTCAGCAAACGCGTGGGGCTTCAGATGGACGACCAAGATATCTTTATCAATATCGTGGGTGGCCTCAAACTGCGCGAACCCGCCAATGACCTCGCACTTGCCGCAGCCATCGCATCCAGCTTCTTTGAACGTGTCCTGCCCCGAAACCTCGCTCTCGTCGGCGAGATCGGACTCGGTGGAGAAGTTCGCCCTGTCTCACAACTCGATAAACGTATGAACGAAGCCGCGAAACTCGGCTTTACACGCTGCGTCATCCCCCACTCAAGTACGCCCCCCCCACAGATCGATGGGATCGAAGGCATCCCCGTGCGCACACTCACTGAAGCCTTGCAACTTCTTCTTGAAGAACAAGACGAAAGCGCACTCGCTCGTACCGCCAAGACCCAACAAGCCCCTCCGCATGCTCATCGAGGATCACGAAAAAGCCGATACGCCGAGCGTTACGCCAAACGACAGCAAGAACCCGATCCCCAAGAAGCCGATCCCTACAACAACATCCCCTACGAAGAAACCCTACCGTCCCTCAATGATGATGCGATCCAAGGTTGGGATGGTAGCCCATTCCCCGAAGAACCCGACACTTGGAACACTCCATCAAACGAAGACACAGAAGGCTACGAAGGCGAGGAACCGCAAGCACCGCCCTACACCCATTACGATGATCGCGCAGACCTGGGGCCCACCAAACGAGCCAACCCACACCGCAGCCGTCGTCCCTCGTCTCCTCGCCCAGCAGAGTCCACCAAAGCCTTGCGAAACGGTACAAAAAAATAACCACCCCCCTCACATCCCCTCCCCAAACCCGCCTACGGCGCCAACCCTCGAAAAAGAAAAACGAAACAAAATTCCTACATGAATATACGTAGGCAAAAACCCTACGGCTGGGTAGTATTTCGCTTGCAAAAACCACAATTCTCATTGAAAGCTTGTGAGCGTCTTCCACCTTCGCGGTTGAGATCAACTGCTTGTGTCCACAGACACAGTCTGTAAACACCTTTTGGAATGTTGGAATGGACTTCACAACTATATTTTTGCTACAAAGCGGACTTTATGTCGTCTCGCTGGTGGCTTTGTTTGCCAACTGGTTAAACAATAAAGATATCCGAGAAACCGCTTACTGGCCCGCTGCTGTCGGCGTCCTTTTCCTGGGCGCGGTCCTCTCTGTTGCAGCAGAAACCCAACTCACAAGCTCCACCTACATCGGGCCCCATCTCGCGAATACACTGACGATTCTCGCTTTTCTCGTGCTTTATTCAGGGACCTTGATCTTGAATGGACGAGAACCGCTGGGCAAGATCACCCTTTTCTCCACCGCCGTGTTTCTCACCATCTTGCAAGCCATCCTTGAACAAACCACTCGACCTCAGACGTGGCGCCCTTCGGCCGTTTGTTTCACCATCTCTGTCATCTGCGGGATGATCATCTGGCAACTGTTGATGACCTCGCATGAAAAAAGCGCACCGCGCCTCATCATGGCAGGACTCGTGAGCCTGTGCATGTACGCCATGGGTATGCGCGCTTCTTTGTTGTTGGTGGACGCGTTGATTATCAAGCAGTCTCCGTTGATTACGCGCGCCATCCCTTTCTTTATCATGTCGCTGTGTATCTCGGGCTTTACAATCGCTTTTGTCTTGCTCACCGTCGAAAAGCTACAAGCACAACTGCGCGAACTTGCCGAGCGCGACCCCCTCACAGGTCTGCTCAATCGTCGGGCCTTTGCGACAGTCATCGAGCCACAGATCGCAACCGCACGTCGCGAAAAACAATACATCGGCCTCGCTCAGTTCGACCTTGACCACTTCAAGCAAGTGAATGATCGATTTGGTCATGCAGCAGGTGACGCCGTGCTCAAGCTCTTTGCCAAGATCTCTTCTCGTTGCCTGCGGGACACGGATATCCTCGCAAGATTTGGCGGTGAAGAGTTCGTCGCGCTCCTCCGCGGAACCTCCGCAGAAACCCTCGAAAAAGCCATCGACCGCGTCCGTGCGCAGTTTGAAAAAACCAAGCTCGAACTCAACAACAACAGCGTTGGAACCACCACAAGCGTCGGGCTTTGCGTGGTGGATGCCGAAAGCTTTGAGTTTGAACGCCATCTCAAAGAAGCAGATGAGGCCCTTTACGAAGCCAAAGATGCAGGCCGAAATCGCCTTGTGATGCGCTTTTTCCCATCTTCTTTGCCCACCCCACAAGCCCCTTCGGACACGACCGAAGACGCGTAATGCTCTCCCCACCGCCTCCTCTGCAACCGAGAGAACACAACAACACGCAAATCACCCGAATATGCAGACACTTAGTGTTCTTCTACGGGTTTCATCTTGCTGATCAAAAAAGCAAACACGAACGTCAGTAACGCCAGCACCACGATGGAAAACTTGATCACCGCAAAAGTCCCAGCCCACCAAGCAAAGTTCATCGCTTGGTTACCGCGAAGCACTTGGATCAAGCCGTAATTCTCGATGGCATCCGCCACCCCCGAAACAAGGGCCAGATACGCGATGCCTCGAACATAGCGAGACAACGAGGTAGGAAGGCGATCTGCCACCCACAACAAACAAAAGCACATACACAGCGGATAAATCACCAAAAAGAGATAATCGAGCCCAAGGCTCAACATCGCAGACTCGCGTCCTACGCTGCCCCATGCCTTGATCATCTTGTCGCAGGTCGCGGTGTAACCACAAAACTCAAAAGATACGATGCCACGAGGAGAGTCAGGTCCCCGCAGATCTTTGTCGATCTGCCCCAAAGAAAAAGAGATACACAACGTCGCAACAAACAACAGCCAACGAAGACCTCTCATCAAACTCCCCTTAGATGGGGTGTTTATGCGCACCCCAAGGTAACGACCACGTTTCCTTTTTTGTGGCCTTGATCCACATAACGATGGGCTTCTACGATCTCTTCGAAAGCATAACGCCGATCAATCACAGGCCGCAACGCGCCGTCGTTGACGAGTCCCTTCAAAAACTCAAGATCCTTCGCTTTTTCTTGCGCGGGACGCAGCCCTGTAAAAGCGATCTTCGCTTTCTTTTTCCCAACCTTCGAGGTCCACATCATCTGAAAGAGGATCGAGATCGTCAACACCGTCGTGAGGTACATCCCGCCCTCTTTGAGCACTTTCTTGCTGCGAGAGAATGAACTTTTACCAACCGTGTCGAAGATGATATCGTAGGTCTCTTCGCCTTTTGTGAAGTCTTCTTGGGTGTAATCGATCACATGATCCGCTCCCAAAAACTTCACAAGTTCCACATTTGAGGTACTGCAAACCCCCGTCACTTCGGCACCATAGAATTTGGCAAGCTGAACAGCTGCCGCACCAACGCTCCCAGAAGCTCCATTGATCAAGATCTTTTGGCCAGCCTGGAGTTTCCCTTCATCCCGCAAGAAAGGGAGCGCAGTGAGTTCACCACCACACAAAGCAACGGCCTGATCATACGAAAGATCCGCAGGGATCTGCGCGATACCACCTTCTTCGGCCACCACAAGGTACTCCGCATAAGCCCCAAAACTCGGCCCTGCATCGCCGAAGATCTTATCTCCCACGCGATACCGCTTGACCTCTTCGCCCACAGCAGCCACTTCCCCCGCAAACTGGGTGCCCAAGATCGGCTGTTTCGGCTTCGTCACACCCGTGGCAAGGCGAGAAAGAAAGGGATTACCTTTACGAAAGATCGCGTCTTCGGCAGCGACGGTGGTTGCACGGACTTTGACCAAGATCTCATGGGCTTTTGGTGTGGGCTTGGCGACCTCCGCGATACGCAGAACCTCGGGTGCACCATATGTTTTGTATTGAATCGCTTTCATCACTTCCTCCAAACAAGCTCTATCTATCGTAACGGTAAAGGTAAAATTAGGGGTTCATGGTCACGAGGACACTGCCCTTTTTGCGGCCTGAATCCACCAAACGATGGGCTTCTGTGATCTCTGCCAAGGGGAATCTGCGCTCGATCCACACGCGTAGTTTCCCTGCATCCACCAACTCCCGCAAGAATTGCAGATCTTCCAACTTCTCCGCTGCTGGGCCGCCATAGAGCTTCACACCACTGGTCAACGAGCGCCAAGGCATCAGCACAAGTTCCAACAACGTCGAGGACACCAAGCCAAGTTTGCCGCCTTTGACGAGCGCGCGTTTGCAGTCAGAAAACTTGAGATTCCCGATGGTATCCAAGATCACATCGTAGCGTTTGCTGCTTTGGGCAAAGTTTTCTTGGGTGTAATCGATCACATGATCCGCTCCCAAAGACTTCACCATCTCAACATTCTTTGTGCTACACACACCCGTCACTTCGGCACCGTAGAACTTGGCAACCTGAATAGAGGCCACCCCAACACTCCCTGAAGCCCCGTTGATCAGCACCGTTTGCCCTGCTTGAATCTTGATCTTGTCGCGGAGATAAGACAACGCAGTGGTGCCACCAAAAGCAAGCGCTGCGGTCTCTTCGAGCGATAGCTGCTCAGGTTTTGGGATCACCACCCCATCTTCTGCAACACAAACGTACTCTGCATAAGCTCCCATCTGGAATCCCAAAAAGGCCATCACTTGGTCGCCTTGCTTAAAACGCGTGACGTCTTTCCCGACAGACTCGACTTCTCCAGAAACTTCCGTTCCCAAGATCATCTTTTTGCGCGGCTTTCGAAGACCAAACATCAGACGAAAGATCGTCTTGAATCCAAAGGGAGGATTGCAAGCACGGATGCGACAATCGCCCGAATTAACGGTAGTTGCGCGCACTTTGATCAAGATCTCGTTATCTTTGGGAGTGGGCTTCTCCACTTCTTGGATTTGAAGCACTTCAGGAGCGCCATATTGTTCGATAAAAACAGCTTTCATCGTGAAAACCCTTTCTCTTTATCAGAAAAACTCTTTTCTTCTTTATCCATCTCCAAACGAATCACAGAGAGCAAAGGCAGCCCAAGGTCTCGGACTTTTCGCAGCAAGCCGTAGAGAGCGGGTTGGTCGATCACTTCGCCGACAAGCAAGGTGTGACCGCACTCTTCGCGAGTAACTGAAAAGCCCTCAAACCACGCATTCCACGGATCGCTCAGATGCCCTTGCAAACGTATCTGATAAACAAACGCATGCTGCACATCCTGAGAGAAACCTCCGTTCATCTTTGCACCTACTTTCCGTATGTTTCGCAACGTGTTTCGTGATGATGTTGGGTATATAGCCAAAGCAAGGGGGGTTCGTTGAGAGACAAAAGTAGGGTTCTTGCAAAAAACTTGTGCATCGAAGAACTAGTACTTTGGTACTATCCATCAAAAGACATGAAGAATCAAAAGGTTAGACTAGATCAATAAGGTTCCCCACCCCATCCAGATCACCCACAACAACAAAAAATGTGCGGTGTTCCCCACCCCAAACTTGATCAAGCGTTGTCTTTGGTTTCGCTTGGTTCTGTGGACGTTTCAGGAAAGTCTTCTGGAGAGTCCTCGATCTCGGTCTTTTCGACACTGATCGCTTTGAAAGCGAGATCCGCCCCTTTCAAAAGATCGTAAGCCCTTTGCGACTGATCTTCCCGCACCATCAGGCGAACAGGCTCCAACAGCGGACGCACGGACATAAAGTTCTCGCCTTGGAAAAAGTATTCGATGCCTTCGCTCTCGAGAAGAGACTTGATAAACGCGATATCACCCGTGTTAAACGTGTGCAACACCTCTTTGAAAGTCGCATCGATATGTTCTTCTTCGGGTGGTGATCCCGCGACAAGATCCACTTTGCACTCTGAACAAACAGAGAATCCATCACGGTACTCAGCTCCGCACTTCGGACAATACATCTTCGCACCTCCATGATTGAGACAACGAGCCAAGGATATTGAAGCACAGACAACCCAACGATCCTAGCACACCCATCAAACAAAGCGTGCTCGAAGATCGCGTACTTGTTGAAATGCCTGCTGAAGCAATGGCTCGAGATCCCTTAATTTCTGGATGGTTAAATAGTCCGAAAAAGGATGATCCACCAACCAATCGAAGACCCCAAACGCAACAAGACTTGAGTCAAAAGGCAAGATCTCTCCTTGCTCTCTTCGCTCACCAAGGATGTGTAAGATATGCATCGCGTTTGTAAGATGTTTTTGGGCCTCCATCATCTCATTAAACAGTTGGTGCAGCTTTTCGTGTTTGATGCTCCCCCCACCTCCATCTGAACCATCCAAATCAAAGAAGTCCATCGCAGACCAAAACTGCGCATCAGCCAGCGTACGGATCGAGGTTTCCATGTAGATGTCTGCGATCTTTAGATCTTCTCGAAGCTCATGAAACAAAGCATCTTTGGGCTTTTGTACAAGCCCAGGTGGAAGCGCCAAACGAAGCATCTTTTCTTCTTCGGTCTCTGGCTCGTCCAACAAAGCTTGCATCTTCCGTTGCCGATACCACGTGAAGATCACCACAGGCGAAAGCAAAAGCGCATAGACAAGAAGTCCTAATGGTTTCATCGAAAAGCTCCTTGGAGTCTTTGGCAAAGGAAAGCCTGTTCGCGCAAAGCGGGTTCGAAGCGCAAAAAGATGCCCTCAAAGAACCCGAACGACGGACCAAATGAGCAAAAACGATCGTTTCATGACAAGGTGAAGTTATCATGGGAACAACGTTCCAAAGAAACAACCTTTGCCCCACAAAAGAGACCATCGTTCCATCAAACGCCCCCCAAAAGCACATACAAAATGTATAGTTACCTCTCATATCCTTTCCAGAACGAAAGTTAAAAAAAGAGAACAAGAAAAGCCACATGACTTCTCGCGTGATATCGTCCAGAATAAGTCTGTACTTTCTTAAGAAGAGAAAACTATAGAGAAAAGACTTTTGATAGAAGGAGAAAACTCGATGGTAGTACGAGATGCAGTGACCCTCCAAGAAAAACAATTCCGTGAACGATTGAAAAAGATCGTCAAAGGAACCCTTTCTTCCCTCGCTGTGGTAGGCGCATTGTCCTTAGCAAACTGCGGAACATCCTCCAATCAAGAACAAGTCACGGAAACCAAAAAAGAATACAGCTACCCTGAAGTCACAAGTGTGGATGGGCGCCGTCCAGAAGGTCTCTCTCTCACCTCGATGGACGGGGATTATTGTGGGTTAGAGGATCGCGAAGTGGTGAGTATGTTCTTCGCAAAGTCCGCTTATTTGGAAAGCGCAGCAGTCGTGGCATTTGAGTATCTGGCCCGTGAGTTGGAAGCTTACAACGCTCCAAGCTCCCTGATCGCGATCGCTCACGAAGCCATCGACGAAGAGATCGAACACGCCAGACAGATGACCGAACTGGCCCGTCACTTTGGCTCTGCCATCGTCCCAGAAGTAGAGGTCGCGCCTTTCCAGCTGCGGCCCCTTCATCAAATCGCTTTTGAAAATGCCTTGGAGGGTTGCACACGCGAGACTTACGGCGCTTTGAAAGCTCTTTGGCAAGCGGAAGTCGCCCAAGAAGCTTGTGTTCGTGAGGTCTATGCCAAAGTGGGATTTGAAGAAAGCAGACACGCCGCTTTGTCGTGGGCGATCGATGAGTGGGTGCGGCCTTTGTTGACGCAAGAACAAGAGGAAGAACGCACGCGCCTGCAACAAGAGGCACTTGCGGAACTGCGTAAGGAAACGAACCGCCCAGTCCACCCCGCTTTGATGCGTTTGGCAGGTTATCCCAGCCCAGAAGCTGCACAGATGTTGTTGCAAGAACAACTCGCCTAACAAAAAAGCCCGACCATCCGCGTCCTCCCTTCATCAGAAAGAGAGCATCGAGAACAATCAGGCCCAAACAAACGTTTGATAGGGTGTTCGAGAAAGCTGCTTAGAAGGCAGATATCAGGGAGCGGATGTGAGCGCCAAAGGCAGCGCACCACTTTGAAGGATCACACCAAGGGTTCGTTGGGTGGGGATATCCTGCGACCATTGAAACTGCATCTGACCACTGGAGATCTCAGCTTTGACAACGGGTGCAGCGATCACTTGCTCATCCACCATCAACCATACGGGCTCACCAAGATGGTTTCGGGTCATGCGCTGAAAGTGTACCGTATCTTTCCCGTGCATCCGCAGTTTGTAGCCTGAGCTATCGCCCTGTTTGGCACCTTGCATCACATCGACAGACGCAAACTGCTTGACGATCATGCCTTTTTGTTTATCCAGCACATAAACGCCCCAGTGCTTTCCTTTGCGTTGTCGAAACGCGATCTCCTGATGCTTCGGAAGTTGCAGGCTTTTGTGTTCACGCGCAAGCTTCGCCAACTTCTCTTGCAGTTGCGCTCGTTGCGCGCCATCCACCACCCAAACTTGGAGAGGTTGGGCGCCTGCTTGTACCTTACCTTGTTGGATGACATGAAAAGAAGAAAAAGACTGAGATTTTTCTTTTCCAAGAACATCTTTGACGCGTTGGAGAAAGCTTTGATCTTTGGCCAAAGGCAAGATCCTCACGAGTCCACGGCGCATCAAGAGAGAGTCCTTGATTTGTTTGCGTTGTTTGGCAGACATCTTTGGCAGTGTGATATGAAGCTGTGCGCCTTTGACCTGCACAGAAGCTCCCGATACACCGAACTTTTGAAGACGTTGATCCAAGATGGCTTTTGTTTTCTGAAGTTGCGCGTCTTGTTCCGTCGTTCGTGCAGCCACCAACGCGACTGTGTTTGAGGCATTTGCCAACACCAAAACATCTTGTTGAGGTGAAAAGCATCCTTGCATCCCAAGGGCCAAAAAGACCACCCACAAAGCCATCACGCGGCGAAAAGCGGAAGGCTGAAGAAGCTGTGGTTTGGCTTCCAAAGATGGTTTGCTCGAAGAGATCGTGGACTCTCCTGAAGAGAGTTTTTGTGCCCAAACAGTGCTATGCTGCAAAGAGATCGAATTATTCTGATTTTGCATGAGATTTCTCCATCTTATTGTCCCTTCTTGCGGATGATAATCCACGACACCAAGGTCTCGATCAATACGAGACATTCGTCAGGATCTTGCATGAGCGTTCATGCGCAAGAAGAAAAAGTCTGAGATATATTTTTAGGACAAGAAAGATGGAGGACCACGAACACGGATAGAAGACTCGAAGATCTCGAATCTTTCGGGGAGATCGACCACAAGGGCCTGAGAAGGTATAGAGAGGAAAAGATGGTTTGGCCGCGCAAGATGCGCTGCATGAAGAGGAACAGAGTGCGTTCGTTCGACCCACCATCCCTCAGCATGATCGAGCAAGATCGCGAGGTTATCGAGCAAAACGGGCGTATCGCTGCTTTGCGTGATAACGATCTGGATCTGCGCAGCACGAAGTTGTGTGGATGCGCCAAACGTATCGCTGGCGCAGCACAAAACCATGCTGATGCTAAAGATCTGGATGATGGTTTGAAAACTCACTGGACTCTCCTCTTGTTCGTAGAAAAGAGTTAAGGCCCATTTTTTTGAAGTCAACCTAGTTTTTTATTTTATTTTTTCAAAAATAGAAAAGATGCTCCGCGAAAGCCAACCAACCTTTCTTACAAAAAGATCTTTTCCATGCGTTCGCGGTCATAGTCGAGGAGCCGTGCCCGATGTTCGTGGAAAAGTGGTAGCAAGGTCTCTCTTTTGCTGGCGACAACGTCCATCCCACCTTGGCAAAAGTCGAGTTGGTTGGGGAACGAATGACGCCAAACATCCCAAGAACAAAGCCCCACGCGGCAAACCTTTGTGGCTCTTGCTTCCAAGCCAAGCCTAGACTACCCTCACCCTGCTGTTGATCCCCCCATCCCATCGCCAAAGGAGAAAGAGCGAATGAGCGATCTCAAGTCTCGTTTCGATGCTACCGTGCAATATGTCCGCACTGCGGAAGGGAGTTTCAAACCCTCCAACGATCTAAAACTCAGGATGTACTCTCTATTCAAACAAGCCACAGAAGGAGACGTCAGCGGAAAGCGACCAGGGATGTTGGATATGGTGGGTCGCGCCAAGTACGATGCTTGGGCCAAGATCAAAGGCACCTCGAAAGATAGCGCGATGCAACAATACATCGATGCCGTCGAAGAGCTGAAGAACAAACACAAATAATCCCCCTTCCTTCCCCTCTCGACTCTGCTTCAAGAGCAGCAGCCATATCCCCATCACTTCGTATAATACGCCCGAAAGAAGGCCATGATCTCCATCTTGCGCTCCTCAGAAAGCGCAGGCATGGGCGCCTTGCTGCGTGGTGTGCTTCGTTGCCAAGGGGCTCCCGTCACCATCAACGTGAAGGCGGGCTCTTTGAGGGGGCGTACAGCGTGCCAAGCATCGGGCTCGACCATCTCATAAGCCGCGTGGGTTGGTAGCCATAGCGTGGATGCGATAGGTGGCGCTTCTTCTCCCTTTCCATAGCCGACGGTCATCTCGTACATCCCAGAAAGGATGCGCATCGCCGAAGGCCAAGGATGGGGATGAAACAGCGCTTCTTCGCGGGTGCAAGGATGGATACAATGCAACGATATCCGAATCCCTTCTCGCTGCGTAAAGACCCGTTCCACCCGAGGAGGATGATACGTCACATCCAACGTCCGCCAGTCTTCGGGGGCATCCAACCATTCGGGCAGCTTCTCCTCAACGGAAGCCAAGATCGCCATCATCGAACCTTGGGGCAAAGCTTGTGCGGCTGCGGAGTGTTCGGGAAGTCCCCACTCAACGGGCGCATCGAGTGAAGCATTGGGATGAAGATCACGCATAGCCCTTCTCCTTGTAGAAGAAATGCACGAAGCCATCGACTTTTGGGAAAGCACAGAGCTTCGACACTTGTGTTAGGGAAGATCTCTTAATGAAGAAGGGTGCGCAGTTTGGGGGGGAGGATCAAGGGGCAAGGGCCTTCGCTTTGAAGATAACGACGCAAGGTTGCAAGATCGTCGATATCATCGAGAGGAGGGATGGTTGCGTAGGCGATCTTTTGTTGGGTCAGCAACTTCTTGGTTTGGAGCCACGTCTGTGGCGAAGACCAAGGGATCCCCGCAAAGATCGGCTGTGCGCGGTGTTGTTGACCAACGAGATAATAACCACCATCACCTGCGGGTCCAAACACCACATCGCAGTTGGAAAAGCGACGCAAGGCGTCCATCAAGTGGTGTTCGGTCAGATAAGGGCAGTCACTACCAATCAACAAGACCCGCTGATCACCCGCCCCAAAACGCTCTTGAAAAGCCCGATCCATACGCTCTCCAAGCTCCTCACCCGCTTGAATGCCGATGTTGAGCGTGGGATCGATCGTCTGTAATGCTTCTCCAAAGGCCCGATCTTCGGGAGGAAGATACAAGATGCGTTGGGAGTCAGGCAGCACAGACATGCGTAGGGTGTAGGCCAAAAGCTGCGCGTACAAGTCGGCAGCTTCGGTCATACCGATGTCGGCCCCAAGGCGTGTCTTGACCCGCCCCTCTTGTGGAGCGCGGCCAAAGATCAGGATGGATGTGGTTGAGGATGACATCGCGGCCCCCTCTCGGTGCGTGCGGATAGCCCGCGAAGATTAGGCGTTGCTTTTGAGTTCGCGGACGGTGTCTTCGATCCCTTTTCGAGCATCAGCAAAGAACATCAAAGCGTTGTCTGCTTCGAACAACGGGTTGGGGATACCAGCATAACCAGGTGAAAGGCTACGCTTGATGATCACAACCACGCGTGATTCGTGGACATGCAAGATCGGCATC
Source organism: Myxococcales bacterium (assembly GCA_020632975.1). Lineage (GTDB taxonomy): Bacteria > Myxococcota_C > UBA6777 > UBA6777 > UBA6777 > JAKLKB01. The sequence continues at coordinate 276,507 of JACKEL010000007.1, read as the reverse complement.
CCATAGATGGGGCTGTCTTTTTTGTCCAACGCTTCGGGGTTTACGACGTCGTTGGCCCCGATGATGATCGAGATGTCTGTGTTAGAGAACTCGTTGTTGATGTCGTCCATCTCGAAGAGCTCATCGTAAGGCACATCAGCTTCTGCAAGCAAGACGTTCATGTGACCAGGCATACGACCGGCAACGGGGTGGATCGCGTACTTGACGGAAACACCGCGCTTTTTGAGGATGTCGGCCATCTCACGTACCGCGTGCTGGGCTTGTGCAACCGCCATCCCGTATCCAGGGACGATCACCACGCGCTCAACAGCATCCAACATCTGCGCAAGCTCTTCTGCATCCGTGCTTTTGACATTGGTGTACTCTTGTTTTTTCGCGCCGCCAGTCGAAGCTTCTTCCATTCCAAAGCCGCCCACCAAGACGTTGAGCAAGGAACGGTTCATCGCTTTGCACATGATCATCGTGAGGATGATCCCCGAGGCCCCAACCAAGGAACCACTGATGATCAAGAGGTTGTTGCCGATCACGAAACCTGTCATCGACGCCGCCAAACCCGAGTAAGAGTTCAACAGCGAGATCACGACGGGCATATCCGCCCCACCGATCGGGATCACCAACAACACACCCAGTGCCAAACACAGCAAGGTCACCAACAACAGCAGGAACAACAAACCCCATCGCGAGGTGACTTGGAAGCTGATCAGGTAAGAAAACAGCAAGGTCGAAGCCACCACGCCACCTGAGATCGCATGACGAAAAGGCAGCAAGATCGGCTTGTCGGGCATCCACTTAGCGCCTTGGAGCTTTCCAAAGGCCACCACAGAACCCGTCACGGTGACACCACCAATCAACACAGAGAGGATCACAGAGACCGCACCTTCGGGCAACAACACAGCCGCTGCTGTCTTGGCGTGCGCGGTTTCGATCATCTTTTCGTAAAAGTAAGAAAGCGCGACCAACAAAGAAGCCGCCCCTCCAAGACCGTTCAACAAAGCCACCATCTCTGGCATCGCTTTGGCTTCAACGGTCACACCAGCCCACACACCAATCGCAGAGCCGATCACCACACCCGTCAGGATCAAACGGGGGTCGAAGTGTTGTGGGTAAAGGATGGCAAGCTCACTCAAAGAAGCAATGACCGCGATCAACATCGCAGCCATCGCCAACATATTCCCTTGGCGAGCTGTCCGCACGGTGGCTAGGCGCTTGATCCCAAAGATAAACAGCACCGATGCCAACATATAGGCAAGATGAATCCATGTCATGTTATCGAAAACCTCCTACACAGACTGCCTGTGGCATCTATCTTTATTTCTTGAATTTTTGTAAGAGACGGTCTGTTACCAAAAAGCCACCCACGATGTTGATCATCGCACAGATGACCGCCACAAAGCCCAAGGCTTTGGCGATCGTCGGCGTCGTAAAACGCGCACAGTACAGCGCTCCAACGATCGTGATACCAGAGATCGCATTGGCCCCCGACATCAACGGGGTATGCAGGGTAGGAGGCACCTTGGTGATCAACTCAAATCCCACAAAGATCGACAGCAAAAAGATGTAAAGCCCCACCATCAAAGGCGGCAAAGTCGTGTTTTGTGCGGCCTCTACAGTTGCCTGTTTGGTCGAAGCCTTTGCTTTTGCAGGAGCTTCTTTTTTGGCAGCAGCTTTCGCGGGCTTTGGAGCACTCGCAGAAGACACGCCATACGTAAACAACGCACCAAAAAACAGGCACATCGCAGCAAAGATCCCGCGCAAACGCGCAGGAGAAGAAAGCGCAGACATCAACATCAGTCCTCCTTTTTCGCCGCAGGTGCGGTCTCTTGCGATGCAGAAGCCTCTTTGGTCTCTGCTGCATCTTCTTTTGCGGCCGAAGCCTCCGCCGCAGGAGCCTCTGAGGACTTCTCTGCTGCTTTGTCTTCTTTCGCAGCTTCCGCTTTTTCCTCGGTCTTGGGCGCTTCTTTCGTAGCTTCCTCAACCTTCGCTGCTTCCGCTGCTTTGGGTGCTTCTACTTTGGCAGCATCCTCGGTCTTGGGAGCGTCTACTGCTTTGGCAGGCTCATCTTTCTTCTCAGCTTCCGCTTTGGGGGCATCCGCTGCTTTCTCATCTGCCGCTACTTTGGGGGCGTCTGCTTTGGCAGCATCCGTTTTGGCAGCGGGCGTGCTTTCTTTTGCGGGCTCTGCGGGTTTTGCGGGGGCAAAGATCTCATGAACGAGCTTGCCATCGTGCGTGATGATGGAGCCACGTGTGATCTCGTCTTCAAAGTCGAGCTTGAGTTCCGTGCCTTTTTTCCCGTAGAGGTGTTGCAAGACGAAAAGGATGTTTCGTGCGTACAACTGGCTCGACTCGTAGGGAACGCGGCCAGGGACATTGAGGTGACCGACGATTTTGACGCCGTGTTTCACAACAACTTTACCGGGTTCTGCGAGTTCGCAGTTTCCGCCCTGTTCGACAGCGAGGTCCACGATCACAGAGCCTGGACGCATCGCTTGGACCATCTCTGCGGTCACCAAGATCGGGGCTTTTTTGCCAGGAACCAAAGCGGTGGTGATCACGACATCCGCAGCGGTGACGTGACGCGCGATGGTTTCTTGTTGGCGCTTGAGAAAGTCAGCAGAGACCTCACGAGCGTAACCGCCCTTGCCTTCGCCACTTTCAGCACCTTCGACTTCGATAAACTTCCCACCAAGACTTTCGACTTGTTCTTTGACAGCGGGACGGATATCAGAAACCTCGACCACAGCGCCCAAACGCTTGGCAGTTGCGATGGCTTGAAGCCCTGCAACTCCAGCCCCCATGATCACGACTTTGGCGGGCTTCACGGTCCCAGCCGCGGTCATCATCAAAGGAAACATCTTGGGAAGGTGGTCCGCAGCGATCAACACAGCTTTGTAGCCTGCGATGTTGCTCTGCGAACTCAACGCATCCATGCTTTGTGCGCGAGAGATACGGGGGATCATATCCATCGCAAAAGCGCTCACTTTACGGGCTGCGAGTCGATCGACAAGCGCACGTTCTGTGCGAGGCCACAAAAAGCCCAACCATAGGGCACCTTCTTTGGCCATGTCTGCTTCGTGTCGTTCGAGCAGTGTATTTTCGCGAGGGGGCTGGACTTTGAGGATCACGTCCGCCTTGGCGTAGCCATCGGCTACATCGTTACAAATGCTTGCTCCAGCCTCTGTGTATTCTTCGTCAGAGAAGAAAGATTCGAGACCTGCACCGCGTTCTACGAGGAGTTGAAACCCTGTTTTGACGAGGCGCTTCACTGTCTCAGGACTGGCCGCAACTCGCGTCTCTTCGTGCAGGATCTCCTTGGGAACAAAGATCGTCGGCATCGTTTGCGTCCTTATATGGGTTACAATGATGGTCTACCTTGAGGGATAGATGTAACCTTGGCAGGGGTATAGGGAAAAGCGTTGTGTAGAAGAACGCCATAGAGAAAGAGAACTTGGGGGGGGTAGAGAAGCAGGATCTTACTCAAAGAACTTGCTGTTCTTTTCAATGTAAGAAGCCATGTTGTCGGGTACTTCGCTCTCTTCGTAGATAGCGCTGACAGGACACTCAGGCTCACAAGCACCACAGTCGATACATTCCGCTGGGTTGATGTAGAGCTGCATACCTGTACGGTCGCTCATCTCTTTCACTTCTTCACCACGGCGATCTTTGTGGATGGGACCATGGATGCAGTCAACAGGACAGACTTCAACGCAAGCAGTATCGCACACACCAACACAAGGCTCCGTAATAATGTACGGCATTCTCTTCTCCTATCTCAGTCTAGCCACTTTGAGCCGGGTTTTGTAAAGTTCCGCATGTATTCGAGGTGTCCAACTCCGCTTGTGGTCTGACTCTCGGTCAACGAGCAAAAAGAAAGGACACGACCTAGAAGATGCATAGTGCAATAAAAGGTCGCTCTTTGCGAAAAAAATCGAGTACAACAAAGAGGAACCTCGTCTTCCAAGGAGGTCGATTCGACATGACCTGTTCTCACTTGGAAAACGCAGAGGATGTATGATCAAAACGCACGCTCGTCAAGCCCCCGCAAGAAAAATTTCGCGGCCGGGCTTGCGTCCACAAAGTAGAGACCACGCGAAAGGATCGCAACGAAAGGACAAAGATGGTTGAGCACCTTTCGATGGATATATTTCAAGCAGAGATCGAGGACTTCGAGCGCAGTGTCCTTGAGATGAAGGACATCTCGACTGTTTGCACAGCGAGCGATTGGCAACTTGCAGCCCACGCCCAACTCCACGAGCCACGAGAGCCCCGTATCTACCGCCAAGGTAGCACTTGGTTGTTGTGGTGCATGGGCTCGATCCATCGCTTTCGTCGCGTCCTGCAACCTTTTGAGATGAGTTGGGCCTTTGGATGTCCCCTTGTAGGGGGCACTTTGGAAGAACGCTTGCAACTCAGCCTAGAGGTCTTGATCCAAGAAAGGCCGAGTTGGGAGATGGCGATCTTTAGCGGACTCCCAGAAGACAGCGAAGAAGCGCTCTGGCTTGAGAGGACCCTTGGGGCGCGCTTTATGTGTGAAAGCTTTGAAGGATGCCACTGCGATCAAGCCCTTCTCCACGATGGTTTGGATGCTTGGTTGAGCAGACGTAGCCGCAACTTTCGCGTTGGACTGAAAAAAAGCGAACGCGCTGCACAAGAACAAGACATCCAATTCGAGTGGATCGACGGGATCTGCGATGGAGCAGCCGTCTTGGACCGTGTCTTCCGCATCGAAGAACGATCTTGGAAAGGCGAAACGGGAAACAGCATCTATCGCAGCAACTCTTACCGAAGCTTCTACTCGGATCTGTGCCGTCGTCTAGGCCGCCGCGGACTCTTGCGCGTGATGTTCGCACAACACGAAGGCAAAGACGTCGCCTACGCTTACGGTGGCATCTTAGGCACGGTGTATCGGGGATTTCAGATCAGTTACAACGACAAGTTCTCTTCCATCGGGCTCGGTAACTTGATCCAATGGAAACAACTTCAAAAGCTCGCCGAAGAAGGGATCACCCTGTACGACTTGGGGATGGAGATGGGCTACAAAAAGCGTTGGGCTGATCGATTACAACGATTCCAAACGCTCGTCTTTACAAGGCTTTAGAAAGCAAACCCACGAGCCTTGATAAGGCTCCACGAATATTGACGTCATTGATCCTACGCGGCTTTACGAGCGGCTTTGCGGTCGGTTTTGCGAGACCTTATGCGACTCGACACGGTTTTAAAAAGCGGCTTTACGAGATCGAACGAGGAAGAACCAAGGGTGGGAGAGCGAACCCAAGGGGCTCAAGACTGCGGTGTATCGGGCTGGACTTCGGGGGCAGCAGCTTGAAAGGCTTCAAGTGCTTTTGCGGCTTCGGCGACACGCGCAATCGTCGGGAACTTGGACATCTCCACACCAAAGCGATATGCGTTGTACACCTGCGGAACAAGCACCACATCCGCCAAAGTCACATGCTCACCAAAAGCAAACGCGCCTGCGGTTTGGGAAAGCAAGCGTTCCAAACCTTCAAAGCCGCGATCAATCCAGTACTTCGACCATGCCAAAGTATCTTCGCGCTGCACACCAAACTGTGCTTGGAGTTGTTGCATCACCTTGAGATTTTGGATGGGTTGGATCGAGCTGTTGACGATCTGCACCAATTGACGGACACGTGCTCGTTCTTCTGGCGACTGCGGCAACAACGTAGGGTTGGGATAACACTCTTCGAGGTATTCCAAGATCGCCACAGACTGGGCGATTGCGATGTCTGGCGCCCCTTGTCGCTCTACAAGCAACGTCGGCAACTCAGCCATCGGGTTGTAACGCAGATAGCTCTCTTTGCGATGCTGGCCCCCATCCTCCAACAAATGGACAGGATGATAGGTGTAATCCAGCCCCTTCCAAGCAAGCGCGATCCGCACGCGGTAAGAAGCACTTGAACGAAAGTAGCTAAAGAGGGTCAGACGTGTATCCATTACCCCTCCTGTTTCCACTGACGCACGGTTTGTTCGATGGCGCCAAAGATCGATTTTCCATCTTTGTTCATCTCGATTCGCACGGTGTCACCAAACTTCATGAAAGGCGTTTTGAATTCACCTGTGTCGATCTTCTCGATCATGCGGCGTTCTGCGAGGCAACAGCTTCCCTTGGCGCGATCTTTGTTGGAGATCGTACCTGACCCGATGATCGTTCCAGCCCCCAAAGGACGGGTCTTTGCGACATGTGCAATCAACCGCGCAAAGGAAAATTGCATCTCTGGGCCTGCGTCGGGATTGCCAAACCAAGCACCGTTGTACTGCACTTCCAAGGGCAGATGCACTTTGCCATCCTGCCAAGCATCCCCCAACTCATCGGGCGTCACCGCAAAAGGCGAGAACGCTGTGGGTGGTTTGGACACCACGAAGCCAAAACCTTTCGCGAGTTCTGAAGGGATCAGATTGCGCAACGAAACATCGTTGACGAGCATCACCAAACGGATCTTGCCAAGCGCTTCTTCTGTTGTCGTGCCGTAAGGCACATCGTCCGTCACCACCGCGATCTCAGCCTCAAAGTCGATCCCCCACGCTTCTGTCGCGTGTACGATATCGTCTAAAGGTCCCAAGAAAGTGTCTGATCCACCTTGGTACATCAACGGATCTTCGTAAAAAGAGGCTGGAACTTCCGCACCACGAGCCTTACGAACAAGCTCCACGTGGTTGAGGTAAGCTGAGCCATCCAACCACTGATAAGCACGTGGCAAAGGCGCACACAGTTGCTTGCGATCCAAGTCAAATGCTCCCTCTGCCTTGCCCTCATTCAATGCATCAGACAGGGCCTGAAGACGCGCTTCGACTTCTTCCCAACGCTCCAAAGCGTCTTGCAATGTGGCTGCGATCCCTGTCGCTTTCACAGCTTTTTGTCCTGCTCGATCAACCACCAACAACACACCATCGCGGCTATGATCTCGTAATGTCGCAAACTTCATCGCAAATACCTCCTGTCCAGATGTTCTTTTGGTTCAAAGCAGCGACAGAATAGACATTCACCCAACACTGTCAACCCGCGCAAAACAATGTCCAGACGCAACCTGCTCCGTAAACGGTTTTATAGCTCTATTTGTCTTTCTTTCACTTCACTTGAGACCAACAAGTATACAGAGAAGGTCTTACAACAGGATCAGCCTTGTTTGAGAAAACTTGAGATTGACGCGACACTTTTGGCAGAATATATTGCCGCCCATTATTCTCATGAGTCAAAAGATGATCACACCATATACTCGCACATTTAGAGACTCTATATCTCAACAAACATGAGGATGAGGAAGGATTGAAAAGATAGATTGCCATCCTTTTCTGTAGGACCCCAAACCAATCGAGAGACGAGTATGTCGAGCCTTTTTCCCAAAACAACGACGGCCAAACACAAGGCGAAAGAGCACGTGGCCAAGCCCGAGCTTTATTCGCTGTCCATTGTTTTGTTCTTGGGCATCTTCCTTTTTTCTTTTCCTCACCTTTCTTCTTTCTCTACCAAGTGGCAAGGCGCCCACCTGTGGTCTTTGTTGGGCGCAGGTATCTTTTTCTTGTTAAGTATCCCGCTCTCCTTTTTGCGAGGCGTACCCACGCTACAAGGACGGCCTCTGACTTGGCATCTTGGGCACTTTGCCTTGCATGGTTTTTTTGGTTTTTCTTTGCTCTCTCTTCAACACCAAGATCTTCTATGGCTTTTCCTTGTGCTTTCATGGCTCTTGTATGGGGCCTTTTATGGGGCTTTTTTACGCGCCCACCTCCATCGACTCCAAAGTCTGATCGCCCCTGTCGTTATCCTGCTGTGCTTGCTTGTCCTCTCCAATCATGATGCACAAAAACTCTTCTTTGGTATCGGTTGTTTGCTCATCGAGATCACCCTTGCAGCGGGCCTTTGGCGCACCCATCAAGACAAGATGCTCCAAGAACACCAAAGACTCCTCTCACAAATCCAGATCTACGAAGCATGGCAAACCAAGATCCAACATCACATTGAACAAGAAACTTCAGGACGCATGTTCCTCGATCAACACGAAGCCAACAACTTGTTGTGCGGACTTGTCCTACACGCCAACGTCGCAGAAGCATCCCTGCTCTCCCAAAACAATCGTGCAGTCACCTCTTCCAAAGATTTCTTACAAAATATCCGTGATCTTGTAGAGTCCTCAAGAGAGCTACAAACCCTCTTTACCAAACAAGAAAGTCTCTCTTTCCCCAAAAAACTCCCCCCTCCCCAAACGGGTACCCAACAAGATCTGATCAAAGCTTTTGAACAAGCTTCGCTCGCCCTTCAGTCCCGATACCCCGAAGTCTGCTTCCACAACCAAGCCAAGTACGCAGGGCATGTACTTTGTCCGAAAAGCGACTTTTCTTTAAAAGACTTTTTCTCTCTCATGCTTCAAGAGCTGATCCAAAACCAACAACAAGGGGAAATCACCCTTTCCACAAGCCTGCTCGATCACCTCGAACACAAAACTTTGCGCGTCCTCCTCAAATACCAACCCAAGTTGTCGCACGAAAACCTCTTTGGGGAACTCGTCACCCAACAGGTCCCCCCAGCACTTTCCTTGATCAGACTTTATCTCGATCTTTGTGGGGGCGTCTTGCTTGAATCCAACCTCTCAGAAGAAACGACCTCCTTTCTTTTGGAGTTTCCTTACGATCCATCCCTCCCAACAGCCACACACTGCGAAGTCGCCGAAGATGTCGCGGTCTTGGCCCCCAACCAACTTCCATCTCCCTACCCAAGCTACACACAGCACACCACAAGATAAGATCCCCACAAAAAAGCTCCCTTCTTTACACAGATCAACGCACGACCTTTAAACATGGCGATGGGAGACTGGCAAACACAACTATGGAGGACGCGCTGCGGTCTCCGCTATGAAGCGGGCGCAGGCGTCTTTCTCTTGCCTGAAAAGTTTATGTTCTTTGTAGAGTGGATTCATTATATGTTGTGGGACATCCCCGCCCCAATAGCTCGGTCCCATCGAGTTCTGCGATAACAGAAGGAGAAGCTTTTCTCAGCGTGGGGATCAACTATTACCCAGATAGTGTCTTTACACTCACATTATGTGGGACCTTCGACCTTTGGGCAGAAAACAAACCCCCAGCCTACCAAGCGATCCTTTCTTTGGGGTGGACCTTTCCACCTGTCTTTTGAGAACACCTCACATCGAAAAGGTCACACCAAAGACCCCACTGATGGCCCCGTAAGGCCCCCAAGATCCGCCCGCATCGACGGCCCCCACTTCTCCGCTCACTCCCCAAAGCAAGCCCCATCGTTTCCCCAAAGCGTGCTCGCTTAACAAAGCGATCGTGCCTCCAGCACTCCACGAGAAAAGCGTCTCACCCGCTCGCTCTGCGCGAGGCAAGACGACTTGAAAGATCGGGGCCAGCCGCCCTCCAAGGCAGCCAACAAGCGACCACCCTCCCATCCCAAACAGCCGCATCTGAAACCCGATATCCAACTGAAGGCGGTGCAGCGCAAAAGAAAAGGTGGGCGACACAGGAAACAAGTGATGTTGGTAACCAATGGATATCTTTATCTTTCCAGCCACATCATCCAACGCTCCCAAAGGAATCCCCAACGAAAGCTGTGGACCGTGCAACAACATCCCCTTCACAACAGAGCCGTACCCTGACGTGTAACCCAAGCTCCATTGCAAGGGCTCTTTCTCCATCTCCAAAGTCTCCCAAAGCGCCCCATCGCCCTTGGGTGTTCCCTTTCGCAGATAAGCCAGCTTGTACCCAACACTCCGCAGTTGTAGGCGTTGCCCACGCGTCAGTTGCAGCGGAGCGCGGTAAGCTCCCCCAACATGGCGCCAATGCAACACATAACGCCCAGGAGCAAGCGCCAACGTCGCGGGCTGTCCTTTGTTTTTGTTGATCTCCGCCAACAAGATCCGTCGCTGTGCATCCCAAACGAAAAAGTCACCCACAAGCTCACGTCGCAACAAAAGCCAAGCTTGCGGTCGAAGTCGCTCCGCGAGGATCAACTGTCCGTAGCCTGAAAGTCGCTGCTGAAAGTGCGCTCGTTGCGGGCCATAAGCAGACAAGACCGTGCGCGCCAAAGAACGGGTGTATGTGTAATGATAGATCTCTTCAAGCGTGATCTTCCCGTCTTGATCGCGGTCTGCCGCACCACGCAAACCAGAAACAAGATAATGTGTAAATACACCGCCCCGCAGTTCGGGGTCTTCGTGCGCACTTTCGTAAGCACCTGTCGCAGAGATCAAGACTTCCCCTCGAACAGTCGGGGCGATCTGCAAACGCGGGATAGGGAAAGACTCTTTTCGACGTCGCAAGCCGCGCAAAGATGACGTGGGGCCACTCTCACAAGCATCGACGATCGCAAGACGCACATCGACCGCCAAGCCCCGCAGAAACTGTTGGATCTCAGAAAACTCCATCGACTCGCGACCCAACAACAACTTCCCTTGGCGCGCATGACCCGAATAGTACAACAAGATCACAAGGTGTTTTGAGCGCCCCCATCGTTTGCGCAAAGCCCCGACACGACGGCGGATCAGTTGCATGGTATTGCGCACACGTTGAACGGTCGCGCCACGCACGCTCCAGATATCATCAGGACGAAAGCCCGCATTTTGTAGCAGCACAGATCGCATCTTGAGGACATCTGTTTCTGCATAACGTAGCGACTTAATCTTACGACCTGCATCATTTTGTCCAAAAAGAAACGCCAATGAGATCGTCTCCCGCGCCCCCGCACTCCCCGCATACGCTCGCGAGGTCCCCAAAGAAAGCGCGAAACAAGAGGCCCAAAAAAGGGTGACGATCCAGCGCTTCATCTTGGTCCCTCCACGCGAAACAACACAAAGCGTTGTAGATAGGCACAAGGCGCATCTTTTCGTTCGTTTGTGGAGCGTTCAAGACGGGCTTGACGGACTTTTTTCAAAGCTTCGATGACCTGATGGAAGGGACGCGCCGCACGTGAAAAGCAAACCCCGATCTCTTCGCGCCCTTTGGCGGGCCCTTCCACTTCCAAAGAGCCAGGAAGCTCGACCTCTTTGTCGCTTTCCAAACGCAAGCTGCGTTCGTTCTTTTGGGCCGGGTACAAGGGCGACATCTCACCTGTTGCAGAGCGATGTACGACGTACACAAACCCGCCCTCCTGCCAACGCACCACCAAACGCAAAAGATCGCCCGCCGCAAAACCATCGCCTGAGCGCACTTGTTCGATCAAAGGACCGCGTTTGCGGATCACCCGAAGATGCGGCGCTTCGCCTCGAATCACAGAGTAACCCCCCTGCCTCCCCGCAAGACGAGTCTGCTCGACCAAACGCCATCCCACGACTGCAACCAGCAACATACAAAAACCTAGCGCCAACGGCCCCCATCCTCCGAAGAAATCGAAGATCGAACGTGGAGCATGTTGGTCCAAGAAGACCTCTGCATGGGCCGCATGGCGTTGAAGCTGAACAAGCTCCCCTTTGCAGTGTGCGCAACCTTCGACGTGTTGGAGGGTTTGCGCTCGCTCCGCAGGCGTCTCTGCGCCCAAAAAATGGCGGTCCAATCGATATGCTGAAACGCAAAGCATCTTATCCTCCACGCGCTCGGTGGGCTCTTTTGGTTCACTCATAGCTGCCTGCCTCTCGCCAACGTTCCACACGCTCAAAGAAGCGCTTGAGTCCAGTACGAACGTGATCACGGCTCACCCCCATGACCTCGGCGATCTCTTCTTGGGTCATCTCATCAAAGTAGCGATACATCACCATCTCTCGCATAGATGGCGGTAGATGCGACAACAAAGCGCCCACAGCAAGGCGATCCACAGGATCTCCCCCACCAAAGTCTCCGCAAAACGATCCTTGTTCCATCGTGATCTCAAGGTTGCGAACCCAGCGCTTGTCTCGCTCCAACAACTTAAAACAGTGCGTGGTGGTCACGCGATACAACCAAGGCAAGATCTGTTCGTGGTCTCCGCGGTACTGATCGATCTGGCGAGAAACCGTCCAAAAGATCTCTTGCATCGCATCGTCAACCATCGCATCATCTCGCAGTATCCGAAAACATCGTCGCCTCAACACAGCATAATACTTTTGATACAACGCACGCGTCTCGCCATCCTCGCGGCGAGAAAAAAACAACCCAAACAAAAAGACCAACAACATCAGCATCATGGCGTGCGACAAACGCCTCCTAAAAAGCTAAGGTTGGTTCCCTGACACAACTTTCCACTAGGACATCCTGTTGAGCCTTGATGGGGATCACACGCATCCAAACACCGCTCAACCGTACCGTCGAGCACGCAAGCAAGGGCAAGATCACCATCACAGTCATCTTCTACGCTCGCTTTGGAACAAGTTTGTCCAAGCACCCGCTTCCCTCTCGCAGGCGGGGCCGTTGGTGCGCAAAAACCAGGAGCATAGGCATCTGAACGCTCAACACAGTAGGTCCCCACCGCACAGTTTGGATCATCAAATGGCGAAGACTTCCGCGAAGAACACTCCCTTTTGCACACCCCCTCAGTGGGCGAGGTTGCAAAGCAAAGCGCCGAACTCCCCTCAAAAGAACAAGCAGGGTTGTTGGTGATGCCATCTTTGGGATCACACGTGGTCAGGCAGCGGTTTTGGTGACAGGTAAGACCTGACTCACACATCAGTCCACCATCACACCATGCACCCAAGCGACATCGATCGGGCTCCCCATCACAGTCGCGATCTCCCCCATCACATCGGGGAATCCTTGGCGTGACCTGTTGTATACAAAGCCCCCAATACCCTTTGTCACAGCGTTGGGTCCCTGCTTTACAAGGTCCCTTTCCAAGCGTTCCATCGGGCCCTTCATAACAACTTCGTGTCTCACCATCACTGCAAGGGGCGATCTCGACAACAGGTTCTTGGGCTTCGATCGTAGGTTCGACGGTACTTTCGGGGATTCCGCCATCTGTGATGGACTCTTCTGGACTGGTCTCTGGGGAGACTTCTTCAGAAGATATCAACAAACAGCGCAAACGAACACAACGATGAACCGCCGAACAATCCGAGTCTTCGAGACAATCTTCAGCGAGCGTCCCACAACGGAACCCCACCAAGCAGATCACCATCAAAGCAAGTACAGAACAAAGAGTGCGGAGAGTCGGACGGTTCATCATCGACACTTTCTCTTACAAAGGTCCTCGAAGATCCAGACATCTTCCTCGAACCATGAGACAAGACGGACCATTAGGGCATATACATCGCTTGTTGGGCCAACTGCATACTGTAAGCAGCCAACTCTGTTTGACCTTGCTCTTTGAACAAAGCATGGACACGACGCAAACGCGGCTCCACAAAGCGACCGAGATCATTGAGGTTCAAGGTCTGCTTTTGTTCGTGGGCGACGCGAAGCTTCTCCATCAACGCTTTCTCTTCGCTTGCCAAAAAGATCTCCACGCGTCCCACCAAAGTACGGACGAGCTCGGTGGGTTTGGGCGTGATATCGATAGGAAGCAAAGCATCGGTTTGTGCGCGAGGAACGATGTACAACAAGCGGGTACCGGGTGTTTGGAAGTAGCTATGACGCCAAGTGTTGACCATAGCCCACGCCTCATCTTTGTACAACCCAGACTGGATCAAGGCTGCCGCAAGCTGCGTGGTGGCATTTTTCAGGTACTCTTCCATGGAAACGAGTGGAGCAGCGCAGCGAAAACTCACAGAAGCTGTGGACTGCGCAGCGATGGATTGGAGCGCTTGCACTGAGCCAAGACCATCTTTGACGGTCAGCAAAAAGGCCGCAGGGATCAACGCGCCTCTGTTTTCGATCTCAATGAATTGCTCTTGGCTTTTGACGAAGACCTCTCCATCAAAACGACCGACACCACGGTAGAAAATAAACTTTTCAACTTCCATATCTGGCTGATACTTCTTCTTTGTATAAAAAGGCACAGCATCGGGGACTTCGCGGGAGGGCTGCCAAACACTGTCGGGCTTGACAGAGGGAACGTCTGCATCGCCTTGCTTCAGATCACCTTCCCAAAGCATCATCCCATCCTTGGGATCGTCTGAGCTATGAAGTTCGGGCAAGAACTTGATCGCATCAGGATACCACTCAGAGATCACCCCCAAAGGAAACTTCACCTCGACGCGAACTTTTTGTGGTGTTTGTGTATAAAAGTAGATCACGGGTGTTTCGAGCTTTTGCGTGACTTTTGAAAAAAGCTGTTCTGTTCCTTTGGTCATGTAACCTCGGCGGTACACAAACTCAGGAAGCTTCTCATCTTCGTGCTGCATCCCCTCTTGCAGGGTGCCATCCGAGCCTTGCAAAGAGGTGAATGTGCCCCATTCATGGACTACAAAAGCATCATCTGCCACCAAAACATTTTTTTTCTGGTTCGATACAATCTTCGTAAGGGCGGGCTTTTGCATCGAATACACTGTGGGAGCACCTGCGGTATGTCGCGGCTGATCTTCTTTTGTGATTCGAAAAGATGGATCACTAGGGCTTGGATGCTGTTGTGACGACGTAGCAAGCGGCGCAGGAGCGGGCTCAACAGCGCTATGACACGCCCAGAGCCCAGAGATCCACATCCCCCCAACCAGAAAGGCCCCCAACCAGCCAAGAGACTTCTTCTGAAACATACGATCCTCCTCTCATCAATCTTGTGAAGGAGATCCAACCGTGTTGGCTGAATCTTTACCCTCCTTGATCTCCAAGCGAAAAGATCGTGGGGATTTTTTTTAGGTCACTTTGGCTTTGCGCAAAATACGCGAGAACAACGTGGGAAAGAAGCGTTTCAGGTACACGCCCATCACCTCACGGCCCCCGATGTAGACTTCTTCTTTTTTCTTTTGGAGTGCATGGACGATCTTTTGCGCACACACTTCGGCAGACATGCCATTGGCTTGCGCTTGATCCATCGTGCCTTGGGAAGAACCATCCCCAGTCAGCGCGTTGATCGACACTGAAGTCTTGATATACCCAGGACAGATCACAGTCACACTGATCCCATCTTTCCACATCTCCGCCCGCAAAGCATCGCAGAATCCGTGTAAAGCATGCTTGGACGCTGCATAAGACGAGCGCAAAGGTGTGCCAAATTTGCCCGTCAAGCTCGTGACCATGGCGATCTGACCTGTACGACGCGCGATCATCGAAGGCAGGAGAGCTTTGGTCAACGCAACTGTACCAAAGTAGTTGATCTCCATAATCCGACGATCCACCGAAAGATCCGTGTCTTGGATCAACGCCCGTTGAGAGATGCCACCGTTGTTGATCAAGATATCCACGTACCCGAAAAATTGAAGTGCTTGCTTGACTTTTTCTGGCATCTCGGCAGACTTTTCTAAGTCCAAGGCGAGGATTGCGATATCTTCATCCGCACGACTACAGCGTTTTTTGACATCTTCCAAGACTTCACCGCGCCGCGCAGACAAGATCAAACGTGCGCCAGTTGCAGCGTAAGCATAAGCCAAAGCCTCTCCAATTCCCGAAGAAGCTCCTGTGATCCAAACAACTTTCTCTTTCGACATCCAAGCCCCTTGCGTTTCTTGCGCCGCCGCGTTTGTTTTGTTTGTAAAGAACTCCAAAGATCCGACCGCAAATGTCGCAGGAGTGTCCTTTTGTTGCAACCTCTATCTTTTGCATTTTCAAAAGAGGATCACCAACATAACCGAAGTTTCAAGCCCATTGATGGACGACTTGTAAGAGATCGGCTCTTTCGCATGTTCAATCTTTGTACAGATAAAGATACCTTTTCGAAATAGACAAGCATCGAAGTATAGTAGCGTCTTCACTTTTGTTTGGAGAAAGACATGGTACGCAAACCCACACAACGCTTGATCCCTTGGCGGCTTTTGCTGTTGGGGCTTTTTGTGCTCCTTGGCAACAGTACAGTCGGGTGCATCACGATCATCACAGAATGCCTTGAAGATATACACTGTTCCAACGCACAAAACCGTCCCTTCTGTGTTGTCGGTCGTTGTAGAGAGTGCCGCAACGACAAAGACTGTACACCAGGGATGCGTTGTGAGTTCTGGGCATGTCGTCCTGATCCACGCGGTAGCTTCGCCACTTGCGGAGATAGCACTTGCGATCCCCAAGAAAACTGCCGAACCTGCCCTGCTGACTGCGGTGCTTGTACAAGCGTGACCTGCGGTAATCAGAAGTGCGATGTGGGGGAAAACTGCCGAACCTGCCCGAATGATTGCGGTCCTTGTTCCCAAACATGCCAAGACAATGTCTGCCAAGATACCGAGACTTGCATCACGTGCCCTGATGACTGCGGCCCCTGCAAGGCCCAGTGTGGTAACGGGGTTTGCGAAAACTCCGAAGACTGCACCTCTTGCGAAGCCGACTGTGGAAAGTGCGCGACCTCTTGTGGAAATGGTCAGTGCGAGATCACAGAAAACTGTCAAACCTGCCCCAACGACTGCGGAAAGTGCGCAGACAGCTGTGGAGATACCATCTGCCAAGAAAACGAAGACTGCCGCAACTGCCCCACAGACTGCGGAAAGTGCGCGACCTCTTGTGGCAACGGCAAGTGCGAAACAGGCGAAGACTGCAACACTTGTGAAGCTGACTGCGGAAAGTGCCAAGCCCAATGCGGCGATGGAACCTGCCAAAGTACAGAGACCTGCCAAACTTGCCCCCAAGATTGCGGCAAATGTCCTCCCACTTGTGGAAACCTCACTTGTGAAGACAGCGAAGACTGCAAGACCTGTCCCCAAGATTGCGGCGAATGTCCAGCCTCTTGCGGTGACGGAAAGTGCGGTCCCAACGAAGATTGTCGAACTTGTGAAACCGACTGTGGAAAGTGCGCTCCCAAATGTGGCGATGGGATCTGTAGTGCTGATGAAGGCTGCAAACTCTGCCCCGACGATTGCGGAAAGTGCGCTCCCAACTGCGGCAACGGTAAGTGCGAACCTGGTGAAACTTGCAACAACTGCGATGCAGACTGCGGAAAGTGCGCACCGAGTTGCGGCAACAAGATCTGCGATGCCACCGAGACTTGCGATAGCTGCCCTGACGACTGCGGAAAGTGCCCTGTCCAGTGTGGGAACGGTGTATGCGATGCCACCGAGACTTGCACAACTTGCGAAAAAGACTGTGGTCCTTGCCCAGACAAGTGCGGCGATGGTATCTGCGGTCCCACCGAGACTTGTACAGGATGTGCGGTCGACTGTAAGACCTGCGCAGGCCAAAGATGCACAGAAGACGCAGACTGCGGAACGGGTTATGTCTGCCTCGATCCAGGCTACAACAACCCCCAAAAATACAAATATTGTTTCCAAAGTTGCAGCAACAATCCTCTTCTCTGCATGAACAACACGGATGGAAGAACACATTGCACACCCGTGACTTCTTCCTTGCGTGTATGCCTTCGAGATGCCAAAGAAACGGAGACTTGCGGAGAAAAATCGAGATTCCAATGGCGTTGTTTGGACGACCCACCACTTTATTGCAATAGCGCAACCAGCGTTTGCCAAAAACCCACGATACAAGTCAATATCGGGGACGACTGCGACATCCCCCCCTACACAAGACAGCCTCCAAGGCTCTGCGACACTGAGAAAAAGTTGATCTGTGACCCCAACACCAAGAAGTGCATCACCGCAACACTCAACGATGAAGGAAAAGAGTGCGATCCCACGGGCTTGATCTTGGGGCAAAAGATCCTTTGTAGTGGTGTACAGATTTGCGTGGACTTTGGTCCCTTTGGACAGCGTTGTCACATTCCTTGCGGGTCGAACAACGCTTGCCCTCACAACGCAGAGCTTCAATGCCAAGAGATCTCTTTCGCACCCGGAACACCGAAAGTGTGCATGGATCTCCAGTGCACAGAAGACAAAGACTGCGTCTTCGGAGATTACGTTTGCAGTGGCAATGCTGGAACATCTTCTGTTTGCCGTCCCCCAGGGCCTATCGGACCACTCAGCTTTGGACTCGGTTGCAACACAGATCCTGCGCTCCATAAAACCGCAGGATGCCAAAGTGGCCTGTTTTGCGTGCCATATTCACTGAACAGCCAGCAAGGTATCTGTACACAGGATTGCACTGTCAATTCAGGAACATGCAAAACACTCACCTCCCTTGAAGGGACTTTTATAACGCAGTGCGAAACAAACGTCCTAGGATTTAAGAGCTGCAGCATTGCTTGCCACGCGAATACGCTCAAATGCCCTTCAGGGATGACATGCGACAATGGTCGCTGTTTGCCTTGAGACGCCCTCCTTCCTCGAACACTCGCCTTACACCCAAGGAGCCCTTTGATGACCGCGCGATGGCTTGAAAGCCCACTCCAAACCCTATCCACGCGTCTCCTCCCAGGGACCGACCTCAAACAAGCTCTCACAGAGGTTGTCCAGCAACACGAGCTTCCAGCCGCTTGTATCTTGAGTTGTGTGGGTAGCCTCAAACAAGCCTCTCTGCGTATGGCTGGTCAAAAAGAAACCGAAGTCTTCATCGGCCCTTGGGAGATCGTCAGTCTCACAGGCACGCTCTCTCCCACAGGTATCCATCTTCATGTCGCTGTGTCCGATACCAAGGGCGATACCATCGGCGGACATCTGATGGATGGCAGCACCATCCACACCACCGCAGAGATCATCATCGGCGTGTTGCCAGCACTACTTTTTCGACGCGAGCCCGATGCAAAGACCGGATACAACGAGTTGATCATCGAAAGATCTCCAGACGCTCCCACACGACTGTCCTAGCCTTCCCCCCCACAAAAATGTTGCACCTCCCTCTGCGACATCTCCACTCCACTCCCGTCCAACACAACAATACCAACATCCAAACACGCACATGCGTGTACAAGCCCACAACCACAGGAGCATGATCATGCGTCGAGTCGCCTTGTTTGGCCTTTCTCTCTTGCTTGCAGTATCGGTCTTTTCGACATCTGCTGAAGCAGGAACCTACCGCCTCAGTTTCCGCAACCACAAAAGCCGTCTATCCCCCCGTGAACGCAGCAAGATGAACCAATACATCCGTATGGGCTGCCGCATCTTCCAATTCTCTGGCCAACAAACCAACTTCATCCGACGCGCAGTCCGCCATGTCTTCAGCACACTCAACGATGGACGCTTTCAAAAAGCTGTCAAACGCACTCGCTTTACCTTCACCCGAGACAGCGGTATGCGCGTTTTTCAACGCATCATCCGAAAAAATCTGATCGTCTCTGTCTGGGGTTACCGTGGCACCCGAAGTTGTCGCGTCGGTCGTCATGCCAATGCATTCCACATCTACAACACCATCTACATCAATCGCGACTACCTGATGAAACTGATGCGCACAGGCAACTGGCGCCGCCTTGCCCACACCCTCGCTCACGAGATGATGCATGACCTCGGCTACGGGCACGGACGCAACGAAGGACAAGCAGCCGTCGCCAAAAAACGCTCTGTTCCCATTAAAGTCGGATGTTGGGTCCAGTACTGGCGCTCACGCACCAACGCCTTCCGCGCTTGCCCCTAAACCATACGACAAACACCTCTCCCAAGCACCTCTCCCAAGCACCTTCATCCGCTCTCTATCGCCCACGATTCTTTTCGACATCCATAAAACGTCCAAAACACAAACAACCCCCATCACCGGGTGTCTAGATCGAGAACACTTCGATCTCTCACATCGAACGATTTCGCCTATCCCACTGAATAAATAAACAAATTTCAAAGATACAAAGATGGCATCATCTCTGCTCTAGGGCACGCCAGCCAAACCAAACCACTCACTTCAAAAAGGAGAGCCGCGATGAAACGTGCCTTGTTTGTATGTCTGTTGAGCATGATGGGATGGGGATGTCATGTAGGTGACCCCAACAACATCCAACCCCTTCCGCTTTCTACCTTTTTCTTTCAAAAGCAAGCCTTCAACGGAGCCGAAGAAGGGCCTTACCAATTCGATATCAAGACTGGAATCTCCACGAAGGTCGATTTCCTCGTAAAAAGAAACATCCCTGGGATCTTGGCCATCTCCCCTGATCGCAAGTGGTATGCAACCGTCGCCCCAAGTTCTCAAGACGCGGAAAAGACGAGCGTTTGGAAACTGAGTGTGGATGGAGAACACGCCGTCGAACTTGCGTACCTCTGGGAGCCTCGTCCACTCTTCCCTAAACGGCCTTTTCTTTGGTCGCCAGATGGCAAACGCATCTTTTTTAGTGCGAATTATAAAAATGAATCCACTTCTGAACTGATCCCAGCGAGGCACCTTTTTTCCGTTTCCACAGAAAAAAAACTATCCTACTCTTCCCATACAGTGACAAAAGAACTCTATAGCATTGTTCCCGCTTTCTTTTCCCCCACTTCAAACGTCCTCTATACCTTTGAGTTTATCTTAAGCCAACCAGGGGAGCCCCGCACAGCAAGATACGGCGCTTACAATGCACCCATTGGACAGACACCAGGGCAAGTCCTTCTTACCACTGAAGAAAAATCATTTCCCCGTCACAATTATCGAAACCAACAAACGGCTTGGCATCCCCGAAAAAAAGGATTTTTCTTCTCCTCCGTTCCTCCACCTGAACCAAACCAAATCGAACCCAGTATCCTCACCGATCTCGGAGTTCTCAGCTTTTACGATCTAGAGAAAAAAGAGCAGCGCTCCTTCGTCCAAGGAAGATTTGCTGAGCTTCGGGTATCACCCGATGGCGATTGGCTTCTCGTAACCATCGAAGAGAAAAATGGAGGTGAGAATCTCGCCCTATTTAACGTGGAAGATTTGATGACAGGAAAACAAACAGAACCCAAGATGCTCACACAAGACGGAAGCGCCATGCTCCCCTATTGGTGATGCAGAGACTTTGGTGAGCCTCCACGCTCCCAACATCCTCCCCAGCAACTTTATTATCTCCTTGACCGAAAAAAGGATATCACAACAATGATATCCACTTTGCATCTGTGTGTGGCTTTTCCCACACGCATGTCTTGTTTCGAAGAAGGAGTGGTAAGAATGTCGATCAACCGCACTGGAAACACTGGACCCAAGCCATCTGTCCAGCAAGCCCAAACCCCAACACGTCCAGCCCAGCCCCAGCAGTCCCAAAGTACCCAAGCCCCCCGTCCTTTCGAGCCTAGCCAAAACATCCTTCAGCAAAATGCGCCATCGCTCGGCCGTGGCCAAGCTGCTGGCGGCATCAAAGCTGGCCTGATGCCTCGTAATCTCTCCAACCAAGGACTTGGAAGACTACTAAACAATGTGCGCAAGTCCCTCGACTCATTCATCCGAAACCTCAACTGGCGCACACGCACCCGTCCCCCACAAAACACCAACCCCCAAAAGCCACCACCCATCCAAGCGATGTATGGTGTCGCTCTTCCTCCGGGTGGTGGCGGAATTGGCGGCGGTAGCCTCCCGATCCAACCCATGTACGGCGTCACCATCCCCAACCCTGGTGTCACGCCTCCCCCAAACAATGGCGGCGGCAGCCTCCCGATCCAACCCATGTACGGTGTCACCATCCCCACCCCTGGAGGCAATACAACTCCGCCCATCCAAGCGATGTATGGCGTCGCCCTTCCTCCGGGCGGTGAAACCAAGCCACCTGTGTTCCAGCCCATGTATGGCGTGACACTCCCCAATCCCGGTCAGTGGTCACTTTTCACCAAAAGCTGATCGCCCTAGGCAAAAAAGGCGGCGTTTCTACGTCGCCTTTTTTGTATCTATCGCCTGAATCTTTCGATCTTTTCGAGGTCTTCGATGAAAAAGTTGGTACCCCACGCTGGCATCGCCGAACGCATCGAGCGCCCAGCGATCCAAGATCGACTCCCCGTCTACAACCCCGAGTCACGCATGGCTTACGTGGTGTGGGAGATCACACTCAAATGCAACCTCGCTTGTAGTCATTGTGGCTCGCGTGCAGGAGACGCACGCAGCGACGAATTAAGCACCGCTGAAGCCATCGATCTTATCCATCAGATGGCCCAAGTCGGTATCAAAGAGATCACACTGATCGGCGGTGAGGCTTACCTGCGACCAGACTGGTTACAACTCGCGGAAGAGATCACAACGTGCGGGATGACCGCCACCATGACCACGGGGGGTTATGGGATATCTGCCAAAACAGCCGAGCGGATGTTCAATGCAGGGATCAAGCAAGTCTCCGTATCCATCGATGGAATGGAGGAGATGCATGACAAACAACGAGGTAGACAAGGCTCTTGGAAACAATGCTTCAAGACCATGGAACATCTGCTTGGTGCGGGTGTTTCTTTCGGTTGTAACAGCCAAATCAACCGACTCTCCGCCGCAACACTGCCTCTGCTCTATGCCAAGATCCGCGACGCAGGCGCACGAGCTTGGCAGATCCAACTTACCGTCCCCATGGGCAACGCAGCCGATCACGCTGAGATGTTGATGCAGCCTTACGAACTGCTCGCCCTTTACCCGATGCTGGCCTACCTCGCAGAGCGTGGTCAATACGAAGGTATCCAGATTCAACCTGGCAACAATATCGGATACTACGGCCCTTATGAACGTCTTCTTCGCGGGCGTGGAAGCGACGATCCTTACCAGTTTTGGATGGGTTGCCAAGCAGGTCTTGCGGTCCTTGGCATCGAAGCAGACGGCGCCATCAAGGGTTGTCCCTCACTCCCCACAGCGCCATACACAGGCGGGAATATCCGCACCAATCGACTCGAAGACATCATCATGCAAGCCCCCGAACTCAACTTCAACACCACCTTTGGAACCCCCGAAGCCAGCGAGCACACATGGGGCTTTTGCCGAAGTTGTGAATACGTCGAACTCTGTCGCGGCGGATGTAGCTGGACTTCGCATGTCTTTTTCAACAAGCGCGGCAACAATCCTTACTGCCATCACCGCTCTTTGTTCCAAGCCGCCCAAGGGCTGCGCGAACGCGTCTTCCCTGTCTCTGCTGCGCCGGGTGTCCCCTTCGACAACGGTGTCTTCGACATCTTGCAAGAGGCTCTTGACGCCCCTTGGCCAGAAGATGATACGCTACGTTTCTCTATCGAACAGGTACAATGGCCCGAAGGTTGGCTTGAAAAAGATCCTCAACTTGTCCAACGCCTCACACAAGCAGTGGATGACGCTGTCGTCTTTTATCGCGGGCGCAATCGACCCAAAGTCCAATTCATGAAAGGAGATCCAAACGGTGGAAGAACTGATTTATCTACTCCAAGTGTCGAGCAAAGCTGAAGTCCAAAGCAAAGTCGCAGGGCTTTTGCTCCTCGATAGCGCCCCCAAATATGTGCGTGTTGCTACGCTTGCCCCCTTGAGCAACTACGGCTATACACCCGATGCTACGGGCGCGATCCTCGCTGTGCATGACAATGGCATCGTCTTTGGCGATGAAAAAAATGCCACCATCCCCCGCGCCTTCGTGCCTTGGCAAAATATCGCTTACCTCGCTGATGGTGAAGCCCTCGCCAAACAAAACCAAGGCGGCTGACCCAAGTCCCCACCACAACATCCCTTGTAGACAAGACGAACCCAGCCTTGCAGACAAGACTCTCCCCTCACACAAACACCACACCACGCCTTCTTGCGCTTGATGGCACAGAAAGAGGAAACACCTTGAAACGATGGACGACGCGGATTCTTCTGACTTTTTGTGCTGCTTGGCTCCTTGGCGGTATCCACTGCGCACCCACGCCGCCCACCAAGACCGAGCCCACAACCGAAACAAGCACAACAGAGGTCTCCAAAGAACCGACCGCGGAACCCACAAACGAAAGCATCCCCGATGCTTCGGCAGAGTCCACCCCAGAAAAGACCCCCCCCGAACCCACAAAAGAAACGACCCCTGACCCGACTTGGCCACCAGGAACACCGCCCAGATGCCCAGACATCCGCCCGCAAGCTGTCCCCGCCAGTTTGCGTCTCAGCCCCTTCTATCAAAAGTACGTCGATGCTGGCGGTATCGCGATCGTCAGCTCCGCAAAAGTCCCTGATACTGTGTTTGCGCGCACTTATTATATGTTGGCCAATATGCTCCGCGACAAACCCTGTCTGCGCGAGGCCCTTCGACAAAGCGGCACACACATCGGCTTGATCGCAGTCGGCGAACGAACCACCGAAATCCCCGAATACAGCGACCTCAACACCGCTTTCCCAAATGTCGATTGGGACAAACGCGCCCGTGGACTTGGCGCAACCCTCGTACGACCCGTCACAACGGGCGCAGAAGAAAATATCTTACAATCAACGCAAGACCCTTGGCGGGGCGAGTTGATCATGTTGCATGAGTTTGCCCACGCTGTATTCGAGTTTGGCATACAGTGGTTGGAAGATGGCGCCACACAACAAGACAACCTCAAAAAGATCTACCAAGAAGCCCTTGCCAACGGTCTTTGGGCCAATACCTATGCCGCCACCAACGAAAAAGAATACTGGGCCGAAGCAGTGCAGTCTTGGTTTGACAACAACCTCGAAGCTGACCCACCCAACGGCATCCACAACCACGTCAACACACGCGCTGAGTTGAAACAGTACGACCCCAAGATGGCGGACTTTGTAGCGCAATTCTTTGATGGTCGTTCGTGGCCTGTCTACTGTAGCCTTCAAGATGGCCCAGCATGGCAAGATCCAACCCCCACATCCCCAACAAATGTCACTTGCAAATTCCGCAAAGTCATCCTCCAAGACCAAGGCTGTGGATCTCTTGGAAACTTTGTCTCCAATCCGTCCCAAACCACCGCACAAATCGAGATCCCCAACCGCGATATGCAGAAACGTTACACGATCTGGCGCATCGATACACAAGGACAAGCGACACAAGTCCAATCGCTCTCGCCACGCGGACAGGCTACGCTCTCTTCTTTTGTGGGTGAGGCGTGGATGTTACGCAACGAAGCAGACGAGTGCGTGGGGCTTTACAGGGCCACTCATCCCGAAAATGTGATCGTGATGGAATAAGACTTTTTCCAAAAAGGAGTGACGATGACTTCAGTCTATGACTTTACCGTGCGTTCGATTGATGGAGAGGAACTGCCTTTGGCGCAGTTCCAAGGCAAGGTGCTTTTGGTCGTAAACGTCGCCTCTCGCTGTGGATTGACCCCCCACTACAAAGGACTACAGGCGCTCTACAGCAAATACAAAGAGCAAGGCCTGGTGGTCTTGGGGTTCCCATGCAATCAGTTTGGTGCCCAAGAGCCCGGACCTGAGGAAGAGATCAAAGCCTTTTGCGCACTCAATTACAAAGTGGACTTCCCCATGTTCTCGAAGATCGAGGTCAATGGAGAGGGTCGTCATCCGCTTTATGCCTACCTCACATCCCAACAGACAAAGCCCGATGGAACGGGCGATATCACTTGGAACTTTGCCAAGTTTTTGATCGGGAAAGACGGCAAAGTCCTCGCACGCTTCTCCCCGACCACGCCCCCTGAAGATCCGCAGATCGTCCAAGCGCTCGAAAGTGCCCTTGGATAGGTCATCATAGACCTTGAAGACATACGCCACGCAAAAAGGATCAGACGTAAAAAAGTCTCACAAAAAGAAGGCAAAAGGAAGGAGATGTGAAAGGAAAGAGGCTTAGCGGGAGAATGTGGGGGTGCCTTCAGCGTCAACGAGCCACGAGCCAAAGAAGCGCGCCATCTCGCCCGATGCTCCAGGCGTTTGAAACAATGCAAAGTGACCGTCGCCGTTTTCATTTTTGTATTGGACGACCACGGCCGTGATCTTTCTTCCACTGACTTCGAGATTCCCTCGAACAGGCGCATCGACGGCCGTATCCGAGATCCCACGTGCCATCTTCTCAAGTACAGGGTTTACTTGCGTCAGACCAAGAACATAAGCCAAAGCATCCATCGTTTGTGGCGGCGTGAAGGTATCGCCGATCCCGTAGATTTGGAGGATATGCTTGGCATCTTCTTTGGTGTCCGCGCGCTTGGTCATCAGGTGCGCAGTGTTGAGGCCATCTGCGCGCTCGTAGTACATCTGCAAGAGATTGAGGATGGGATGATGTCGATTCAGCCCGTCATCCTTGATCAAAAGCTTCATTCCACCCACGACATTCACGGGCTTGGTCTTGTTCAACAGAGATTGCACAAGGTAGCCACCTGCCCCGCTCAGCGCCGCGATCTTCACTTTGGGCTCATAGGCAAGGAAGTGCGGAGCGATCACGCCACCTTGGGAGTGTCCCAAGTATCCGATATGATCGGCCGAAAAGCTCACAGCCTCGCCTGTTGGAGAAGATGCTTTGTCCCACGAAAGCGACTCAATCAAACGCACAAGCGTAAAGTGATCAGCGGCTGCTTGGACAGGGTTTTCCCGTGAGGCTTGGGGATTATCGATGTTAAAGAACAGCAACTGCGACTCGATCTTAGAGTCTCCTCGACGCGGACCATGGAGGACTTGGTCGATCGACATCGTTGCAAAGTGCACGGTCTTTTCGACAGGCTGGCCACTTACGTTGATCTTCACATCCACTTTGGACAGGGCATCAACGGTCTTGTTTTCGATGGGAGAGCGAAACTTTCCGCCTGTACCGTGACCATACAAGATGATCGGCCATCCCCCCGTAGGCATCGCCTGTTTGGGGATCGTGATCGCAACACAAACATCTTCTGTTCGTGCGATCTTGGGGGTGCCATCGCTTTCGTATTCGATCTTACCGCCCGTTTTTTCGTAAGGTGCTTGCCCTTGTTGGAAGATCGGCAGCGTCACCCGCGCATGGATCTCGTAAAACAGCGAGGATGGGGCCCCACAAGCACGCGTGGGATCTTGGGCATCAGCACAAGGAGAGGTGTTTTTGCCATCGCACAGCGTGACATCTTTGAGGGCGGGTTCGGGCTGACTGCGTGCAACTTCGCGGAACTTTGCAAGATGTTCGTCGGGATCTTGGGTGGTGAAAACGGCCGCAGCAACGACGTCATCGACGGTGGGATATTTTTGCTCGCTGGCATTTTTCTTTAGGTACTCTCGGAGTTTTTGGTAACGAGCGTGTGCTTTGGCGAGGTCCGCATCCGAAGGGACCTCATCTTTCAACATCGCTTTGAAGTCTTCGTCAGGTTGGAGATCTTCGTCGTTCGGTCCTTTGAGACCCTTCATGATCAAGACAGCAAAGGTCTTACCATGCGCAAGCGTCCCACCAAACGGACGAATCGCAAGATAGTTGTCACAGATGTACTTTCCTCGTCCAGGCGAAGAAGTGATATCAACCCCTTGGCGTCCGCCATTTTCGAGATCCACATACGTGACGGTGGGCTTGCCTCCACCCAACTTTAACGAATCGAACAACAACGCCTTGCTAAAACGCATCAACACCACTTGGTTGACGCCAAAGCCTTTGAGTTCCGTTTGAATCGCCTGAAAGTGCCGTTGTACCATGCCTTCAGGATTGTCTTTGTCGGGTGCAGCGTGACCACTGATGTCGAGGGTTCCATCCTCGCGGCGTCGCACGTCGTTGGGGAAAGGCAAGCGGTAAAACTCTGTCACAGCCTTGTCCTTGCGTGGCACCTCAAAAAAGATGCGGAAAGGCCCCTGTACCTCGCCAGGATTTTGGCAGGTCACCCCCTCAAAAGGAGAAAAAGTCTCACACTTCCCGCTCATCCCACAGAGCAAGCCCGCCGCACAATCAAGCGCTGCTTGGCAAGCATCACCCAACATCACGGTCCCAGGGTCGCCGAGTTTCGCACAAGCGGTCCCTTTTTGATCTTGGCGGGTCCCGCAAACAAGGCCCGCTTTACAGTCATTGTGCCCTGCGCAAGCACCACCTTCTTCGTTGGTTCCAGCCTGATCACAAGTCCCGAGCTTTCCGCAGGTTAAGCCAAACATACAATGATCAGGGCGCGTACAAGCCTCGCCAGCTGCGGCGGTTCCAGGCTCACCTGTCTTGGTGCAGATGGCTTTGGCGCTACAGCGTAGGCCCGTTTCGCAGTCCTCGGCTTTTGCGCAAGACAGCCCTTCGGTTCCATTCTTCTTGCAGACATTTTCTGTTGGATGGCAGGTCAAGCCAGCCTGACAGTCTTCCGCTTTTTGGCAGGACTGATCGACATCTTGGGTCCCAGCCCCTCCCTTCGTGACACAACGATTCTGCGAGCTACAAACCAAGGGCGACTTGCAATAAGGAGAAGCCCCACACTCGCCCCCCTCGCCGATGGGCGTGATGCAACGTTCGTCCACACAAGCCTGTCCTGTGGTGCAATCTCCCGCAGTTTTACAGGTCTGCCCGATATCATTCACACAACGCCCCACCGTGCATCGCAGCGGAGAAGGACAGTCTTTTTGTTCTTGGCAAGGCTTCCCTTCACCGTTCCCTCGTGCACAGACGCGCTCGATACAGCGGAGATTGACCTCGCACTCACTATCAAAAGAGCAAGGTCCACCTTCTTTCGAGACGACCTTGCCGCAGTTTCCTGCCATCAAAAACCAAGCCCACACAAAACCAGCCAAAAGCCCCATCCAACGAGACGAGACAACTCTATTGCGGCACAAACTCATCACCGCAACACGCGGATCATCCGCCTTTTGCAAAGGCTTTCTATCCAAAAGATCCATACGCATACCACACCTCCCAATACAAGCGCGGCGTCACAACAAACATCACAGTTCCGCCTCTTCTCTCACAAAGAAGTTCTTGGCTAACTTAGCATTTCTAGATGTCACACAAAAAACATCCTCGTCTTTTTTGTGTGGCTCTGGCAGATTGACGAGCCCAAGAACACCACCACAAGGTCTCTCTACACAACCCAATCCATAAAGGAGAATAAGCTATATGCAGACCTCGATCCACCGCATCACATGGGTCTTTTGGTTGATGGCCGTGCTTTTGCTCACAAGTGTCTGGGGCTGTCCGCCTGTAGAACTGACACTAGAAAACACCACTGAAAGCAGCACAGAAACCAACCAAGAAAAGACCACCGAACCTTCGAGTGAGTTGATCGCAGAGTCACAAGAGTCCACATCGCAAGAACCCACCTCACAAGAACCCACATCGCAAGAACCTACACCCCAAGACTCCGCCGCTGAACCTTCCGTCTCAGAGACCACCCAAGAGGCTTCGCCCGCAGACGCTGCTGAAAACACACCCGAAGCCACCGCAGAGCCACAACCAGAGCCACAAATCGAACAACAACCCGAAGCCACAAGGCGCGTGCTCAAAGTTGGCATCCAACAAGCCTTGAAGAAACCGAGCGATGCCGCCAAGATCGCCCAAGACAACGATATCATCGAGATCGCCGTCGGCTTGTATCCTGGCGATGTCGCGATCTGGCGCGCCAACAACCTGACGATCCGCGCCAAAGGAAGCAGCCGTGCCCACCTCTTCGCAGATGGACAAAGCGCAGAACGCAAAGCGATCTGGGTGATCAAAGGCAACAATACAACGGTCGAAGGCATCGAGTTTTCAGGCGCCAAAGTCGCAGACAAAAATGGTGCAGGGATCCGCCAAGAAGGCGAAGGACTCACTGTGCGCAACTGCCACTTCCACGACAACGAAAATGGCATCCTCG
Source organism: Myxococcales bacterium (assembly GCA_020632975.1). Classification (GTDB taxonomy): domain Bacteria; phylum Myxococcota_C; class UBA6777; order UBA6777; family UBA6777; genus JAKLKB01. The sequence goes on along the minus strand of JACKEL010000007.1, from coordinate 247,174 downwards.
CTGGAAACTCCCCCCAAAGCACCATCTTGATCGAATACTCGATCTTTGAACGCAATGGCGCAGGTGACGGCCAGTCCCACAACCTCTACATCAACGGCATCAAACACCTGATCTTCCAACACAACCTCAGTCGCCTTGCCAAGATCGGGCACAACCTCAAAAGCCGCGCTGCCCGCACAGACATCTTGTACAGTCGCCTCATGGACGAAAGCACGGGTGACTCTAGCTACATCGCTGACTTTTCCAATGGTGGTGTCGTGGTGATGATCGGGAACGTCCTTCAACAAGGACCCAAAGCCCAAAACCGCACCATGCTTTCATACGCAGCCGAAGGCTTCAAACACACGACCAATGAGGTCTTTTTGGTCAACAATACGGCTGTCAACCAACGACAAGCAGGTGGGACTTTTATTCGCCTCGCAAATGCCCCCACACAGATGGTCGCGTTGAACAATCTTCTTCAAGCCTTTGGAACGACGGGACTACCGCAAGCGCAAACGGGTTGGGACTTCCGCAACAACATCGAAACGACCGATGCCAAGCTCGTCTCGCTCACCAACTACAACTACCACCTTCAAACCGCCGCCCCCGCACGCAACAGCGGCGTCACCCCAGGCTCAGGTGCAGGGATGTCGTTGGTTCCTCAATACGAATATCTCGATCCTGCCAAGCGTACCAATCGCATGACCCAAGGCACCATCGACGTAGGTGCCTACGAAGCCCCCTAAACATCGGACTTTTCGTCGAAGATACAAACCCCTCGATGGTCCGACCTTTTCGCCTCCCTGCGCGTCCCCCGAATCACCGGCCTTTTTGAAAAAATCCCGTCCAAACGATCGTTCACTTTATCATCCCTCCAAGTTCCCCGAATCATCGGCGTCTTTGGAGGGATCTCTTTTCTCTAGCTGTGAAGGATTTGTGCGAGTTCTGCACGAAACTTCTCAGACAGAGGATGACGCATCCCCAAGACGCCAAAGATCTCGATCATCGCTTGGCGGGCTTCTTCGCCAGGACCCGAACGTTGCTTTTGGATCACGGCAAGCAGCGTAGAGAGCGCTTCTTCGTGCTGTCCACTTGCTGCGAGGGCTTTTCCAAGGCGAACTTGTGCTTCGGGATCATCTGAGTGTTCGGATGCATCGCGTTGTGCGGCCTCAAGTCCTCCCCCTCGCAAAGAGCTGATCTGCAAACGCATCGCAGCAAGCTCTTGTTCGAGTGCGTCTTGGTCTTCGAAAGGCAGTTGTTCGAGCATCGTTTCTGCGGTGTCAGGGTCTTTTTCAATGATGGCGATCCCTGCGAGACCAAGCAACGCGCGTCCCATCTTGGGTTTTGCGGCCAGTGCTTCTTGAAAATACGCTTTGGCATCTTCCAAGTTTCCAGCCACAAAAGCTTGTTCAGCAGCACTGGCCTTGTCGTCGGCTTCTCCAGGGATGAACCTTTCGAGCCATTGTTGGACTTGTGCTTTGGGCAGGGCTCCCACAAACTCATCGACGATCTGCCCTTTGTAAAAAGCCTTCACAGCGGGGATACCACGGATGCCAAACTCTGAAGAAAGATGTTGGTTATCATCTGTGTTGAGTTTGGCCAAAAGCCAGCGACCATCGTGTTCTTCTGCGAGTCCTTCAAGGATCGGTCCCAACACCCGACAAGGCCCACACCAAGGAGCCCAAAAGTCCACAACGACGGGTCGTTTGTGACTTTCTTCCAACACATCCTTTTCAAAGGTCACGGTATTCACATCCATTGCGACAACCGTTCCATCTTGCAGCGTTTTTTGGCTCATATCGAACTCTCCTGCTCTTCAAAAACATCGACAGGCTGCGCGCTCTGCACATCTGCCGTGATGGGATAGTTTGCATCTTCGCAAGAGAATCGGATAACCACGATTGTAGGGAAAGACAAGCACTTTCGCGGACATCTTTTCCTACAGCCTCTTACGGGCTGGCCCCACCGCCCGCTCCATCCACCCCCACAGCATCCTCTCTTACCAAAGTCGCCGCACAGACGACCACATCGACGAGACATTCAAGCGACTATACAACCACAAGGTCTCGGCTGCGGTGCGCACATCAAGAGAGGTCAGCATCGCATTCAACAGCGCATTTGAAAGCTCCAACGGACGCATCCCTCGACGATACTCCAAGACCCACACGTGATCGGGAACTTCGACCAAGGCTGTCGTGTAAGAGCCCAAAGAAGCGGACTCACGGCTGCGATAGCGCTCACGAACAAAGTGATGTGCGTGGGCATACCAAAGCTCCCCATCCAACACGGTTTCGTGCGAGCTAGAGGGGCGCCAACCTGCAACACCACGCGAGCCCACCGCCGTTCCCCACAACATCAAATGCTCTTGAGGTGACGCATACAACGGGCAGATCTGCACTTGCATCCCCGCGTTGTAACGAAACAACCACTCTTGCTTGGTTTTGATCCGCGTGGGGTAAGCTTCATCGATCTTTTGAATCAGGCCCCGAAAAAGCCGTTGGTAGTAGTCATTGTCGTATCCGAGTTGCGGGGTCTCTGAGGTGAGAGGCGCTTCGAGTCCAACGCTACCTCGCGTTTCATCAAGCGCATCCAAAGCCAACGCGTGCAAACGCTCAGGATCAAAAACAAATCTTGCCATCTTCTTGTGCCTCCATCGACCTTGCTTGTGAGGATTTCTCACGCCTCTTTCCGCGCTCTTTGATAACGCAGCCACCTTTCACAGACAAGGTGATCGATCTGAAGAGCGTCTGGTCCGCGCCATTCCCGCTTGGGCCTATAGCCAAATGTAGAAAAAAGGCCTATCCTTGACGCGTTGTGTGGCTTCTGGTAGCGTAGCCCTAGACTTGGAGGAAATCCAATATATCCACTTGATATATCTAATCTTTTTAGCAAAGACAGTTCTTCACACGAACATGGATTCGTCCTCCCGACCTGAGAGAGAGATATGAACGATTCGATTGAGCAGCATATTCGTTCGCAAGGCATCCTCTTCGGAAAGTACCGTCTTCTCGCCAAGTTAGCGCAAGGTGGTATGGCTGAGCTGTTCCTCGCCCAACAAGAGGGGTTGGCGGGCTTCAGTAAAAAAGTCGCGATCAAATGTATCTTGCCGCACTTTGCGCAAAAAGAAGACTTCATCACGATGTTTTTGGATGAAGCGCGGATCGCTGCTCACCTGAATCACCCCAACGTGGTCCAAATCCTCGATATCGGCGAGGTCAACGGCGTGTACTACATGGCCATGGAGTACATCCCTGGCCAAAACCTCAAAGAAGTTCATAAAAAGCTCTACACCCATCCTCAGTACAAACAGCGCCCTCCTTATGAGATGGTAGCATCTGTCTTTGCCCAAGCTTGCGCAGGACTCGACCACGTCCACAACAGCAAAGACCAACACAACCAACCCTTGCATCTTGTTCACCGCGATATCAGCCCCAACAACTTGTTGCTTTCGTACGATGGCATCCTCAAGATCGTGGACTTTGGGGTCGCCAAAGCCCGCTCCCAAGAGTACGAAACGGAGGTGGGTGTCCTCAAAGGCCGCCTCAGTTACATGTCGCCCGAACAACTGTCAGCGCAACCCATCGACGGGCGCTCAGATCTTTTTGCCTTGGGGATCGTGCTTTACGAGATCACCACCCACAAACGTCTTTTCCGCCGTCGCAGCGAAGCTGAGACGATCCAAGCCCTGCTCACCAACCCGATCCCACCGCCCACGCGGATCATCGACAGCTATCCCAAGCAGCTCGAAGATATCGTGTTGCGTGCACTTCGCCGCAAACCCGAAGATCGCTTCCAAAGCGCCGCAGAGATGCGTCATGCCCTCGAAGAGTACATCGCCTCAACAGGTCGGATGTACGGGGGCCGACAATCAGCAGGGATGCTTGAAGAACTTTTCCCCGAAGAGATCCAACGAGAAAAAGACGGTCAATACGACCATTACGTCAACCAACAAGATCTCTTCAATCTCTCACGAGGAAGTTACCGCGTGATCCGCAGCCATGATCACAGCATGGCTTCGATCCAGATCACGACACCCGAAAATACAGGAAGTCACACGGGTGCTTGGCAAAGCCAGCCCTCCCAAGTCCTGTACAATCCGAATACTGCGCAGCCTTCGCCTTATCAGCTTCCCTCGGGAACACAGTCAGGCATCCGCCGCAACAGCCGCGCGGAAGAAGATCTCCCTTACGCAGAACAAGTCGAACAGTACAATCACGCTGTTCCTGAACCCGCACCGCCTCCATCCCAAGAAGACGCGACCATCGTGTCTTCTCCATCCCATGAGCGATTGAAGGCCGCCCCACCCCCTTCGAGCACGGGCATCCGTTACGAAGATCCAACATCGGTCTCGAACTCCCAAAGCACGGACCCTGCGGAGTTTGGTGCACCGGCCACTTCAAGACGTGGAAGCCAAACCAGTTCTTATGGCGCTCGTCCTGTTGAGAATGCGCCCTCTTCCTCACAAGCCCCTCTCGAACACGAAAACTTCGAGTCGATGGAGGTGAAAGAAAATCTCCCACCAGAGATACCACCGCCCGCTCGAACGTCTCCCCCGACACCCACCGTGCAAGAAGAGGAAGCACCTGCCACAAAACGCAGTGGACTCCCTATCTTCCTGGTCTTTTTGGTTCTGGGTGTGGGACTTGGTGGCTTTGCTGTGTGGAAATTCTTTTTGGCGCCTCCTACCCCACAAGGCCCGATGCTCGCCCAACAAGAAGCGACGCCCCCTGATGCTGGTGAGTCCACTTCGCCTATTCAGATCCAACACCCCGATGCCGGGGCAGGCTCCATCGCGCCTCCCGTTCCTGATAGCAGCCCGATTACCCTTTCCAAAACAGACACACCTCCACAACCCCCCACCCCGCGTCCAGAAACACCCGATCCCGTCGTCCAACCCGCCAAACGACGCATCAAGCCCGCGCCAAGACGACGCAAGACACGCCCACGTCCACGACAACGTGCGTCTCGTGGTGGAAGCAAGGCCCTCCCTTGGACAAATGTTCGCATCGACCGCAAGGTCAAGATCGCCGTGTACGAGCGCGAAGATGGCGCACGAAAGTACACTTCTGCGCACCCCAAGCTCTGCCGCAAGATCGAACGCGAAGCCGCCCGATTACTCGGCCGAAAGCACAAGATCGCTGGCGTCACCAAAGCTTGGCAGAAGTTTGTCAAAGAGAAGTTCGCCAAAGGACGGCGTTACAAATACTCTTTCTATCCCCGCGCTGTCGTGTACGTGATCTACCGCGACACCCTCAAAGGCGTCTCCAAGTCTGAGATCGCCCAAAAGCTCGTGAAGTACCAAAAGACCTACGCATTCGGTCGTTACAAAAACAAGTAGGACCCCAAAACAGCTCATCCCCCCGATCTTCCGTCCCCCATGCAGCCTCTATTCTTCCAAGACAGCCTCTGGTTCTTCTACAGTATAGGGCTGTTCAAACTTCTTTTCGTCGAGTTGAGGAACAGGCGCCCGCAGTGCGTGAACGAGGTGCTTTTGCAAGAATGCGAAAAAGTCCGTCGACGCGGACAAAGGCTGCCCTTCTCCCCAAACCACGACCTCATCGCCTTGAACATCGCCTTGTGAGCGCACAAACGCCGCTCCACCGCCATCTGGGAAGGTCATGAAAAATAGCAGATCTCGCAAGGATGCTTCGCGTTGTGCTCTCGCAGGATCAGCCCCCCAAGCATCTTGTTGTTCTTGGAGCAAAGCCTCCGTGTATCCGTCAGGCCAGAACACTTCAGGCAACATCAACGCGTGGCTTGGAAAGACAGCTTGGTGTCCACCAAAAAACTCCAGTTCCAAAGCAAACTCATCGACATAGGCACACCCAAATCCATCGTGGATCTGTCCAAGTTCTACAAGTGCGGGTGGAATCTCCCACCCTGCCGCGATGACTTCTTCTGAAAGTTGGGGAGGGAAATTGGGCTCCGCACCCACAAAACAACGCTCTTTTTCCCCCATGTCGTAGGCGATCCACCAACGCTCGTGAAAGAAAACCACCAAGACATCCACACAGTGCTGTTTGAGATAATCTACAAAGCCACCAAAGGCCGAAGCCACCGAAGAAAAAGCTTCCTCAATAAACTGTTGCGGCGTGTATCCCTGCCCCCACAACCAAGGACAATCCTCAGGAAGTTCCTGTAGGTCTCGACAGATAAGACCATTTTCAGCTTGTGCAGAAAGAGCCAACAGAGCTTGTCGAAAAGGAGAATGAAGAGACATCTGGACTCCTAACAGTGGGGGGTTCAAACAAATCAAGGAGAGAACACAACCAACGTATGATGCTCGCCTGCGAGTTGCTTTTCAAGGATCACCGCAATCTGCTCCCAGTCTCCACCCGCGAGACCAGCACCAATCTTTGGATACCCGATGCGTTTGCCCGAAAAATCGGCCTTGATCTGCGTAAACACACGCTTGATCGCCTCGTAATCAGCCTTGACACCGCGCCCTCGCCAATGGAACTGCGTGTACGCATTTACGATCGTGAAACGAGAGTCTTCTCGTTCAATCACGGCGAAAGAGTACGATCCAAGTTTGTTTTTGTCACCTTTTGGGGTCGCGAAATCGGCCTCATACGCTTCAGGAAAGAGTGTCTTGATGGACTTGGCGATGCCCGCCCCCATCGTGCAAAAGCAATTACAGCCATGCACGATCACATCAAACTCCCCTTGCATCGCCAGTTTCAGCAGATCACCTTGGATGGTATACATGCGATACCCTTCTTTTTAAGAAAACCAAGACTTTTTCTTAGGCGTCTTTGGCGACCCAAACCACGTCACCTCAGACTCGAACAGCCGCTTCTCTTGCTCCTCAGCCTCTGGGAAACGCGCGCGAAACAACTCGACTTCGTGGCGGCTCTGTGGACCTCCCCCCACACGAACCATCACATCGACATACGCAACAAACTCTTCGGACTCGTCGCCAAACTTCTCGCCCACCACGATGCGGCGCGCCACTGGGTACGTACCGCTCTTGACACGCAGCGCTTGCTTGGCAGAAAAGCCGATGGTGATCATCCCCAAGGTATCGGCGATTTGATAGGCCAGTTTGGGAACACCCATGTTGGTGAGACCGCTGACAAGTTCCGTCTGCTCGGGCGTAACACCCCAAACAGAAAAGACATGTTGGAGATGTTCTTCGAGTTGTTGTTTGGCAGCTTCTTGATCGAAGTGCGGGCTACTGAACCCCACAACGCCGATCTTGAGGGACACATCCATCTTTTCCTCCAAACGACCGCTAGAAAAACGCAGGCTAAGAACAACGATGACTAGAAAAACGCAGACTAGAAAAACGCAGACTCGGGCGGCACAGGTTAGAACAACGAAGACTAGAGACTCAGGGCTTTTCGGGGACAGGGAGACGCGGTGTACGCTCGATGATCCAACAAGATTCGTGTTGCCGCATCCCAACATGGGGATAATAGGTACGCGCAGTGGGAGCTGCAAGTAAGATCAAAGTTGTATGAAGGCCCGTGGCTTCGTGGGTTTGACGGATCAATTCGCGACCGATCCCTTTGCCCTGAAACGACTGGTCGACCGCAAGATCCGAAAGATACGTGCAATAAGAAAAGTCAGAGATCGCCCGAGAGACCCCGATGAGCACACCATCAAGGCGCGCGGTGAGGATCACATCTGCATGTTTGAGCATCCCCGCCAAGACGTCGAGGTCATGGACAGGACGACGCGATGCCAAGGTCGAACGGTGCAAGATATCCGCAAACTCACCCAGCGAAAGATCGGGTTCTTGAGAAAAAAGAATCTGTTCCATGCGAGATCGACTTCCAAAGAAGGATCACCACCAAGGCATCGATCCACTCGATGCATCGGGATGATAAAGATGATGGATATAGTAAGGATACACTTGGCGACGGGATGTTAAAGGAAGGTCTTGGAGCGCACGTGCAAGCTGTGGAGCCCGTGGGAAGGCGATCGGGATATCGCGGAGATGTTCTTCGATCATCGAACAAGCGTACAGTGCGCCATCTTCGAGCAAACTCGCTCCAAAGAGACGCCCCAAAAGCTCACGGGCAGGATAGATACGACAAGCCCCATCTTCCCCAAGATAAGGGCAATCGAAACGCAACAGACGCGCGACAGAAAAAGCATCGCGTTGTTGGTGGGAGGCTTCTTCGAGCGCTTCGATGAGTTCTTGGTGTTGTTGATACAAAGACAGGCCGCGCGAGACGATATCATCGAGAGCGTCGTGGGAAAGATGTTTTTGAGCCCAGTCCCACCCATACAAAAACTCGATGGGTGTGAGAAAGACACTTTGGCGACAACAAGCCGAACATCCCCGCATACAGGGAAGATCCAGCCCTCGCGAGACAGCCCCCAACACCATATCGACACTGCTATAGATCGATTCGATCTGCGAAAATGCCGAAGACAAGGCAGTTTCCGCGAGGCCCGAAAGCTGCACGACATCCAGAGGCTGCCATCCCCCGCTCAACCGAGCTTTCCTTCTTCCACAACGCGCGTCATCTTCATCTCAGCGATCGACTTGCGCCCTTCTGAAAAGGTGAACTCGCCCTTTGGCAAGATCGCGATGGGTGCTTGCAAAGCAATCTCACACTGAAACGTATCACCAGGCATCGCCATCTCGCGATCCAACCAAGTGATCTTCCCCGTCACACGTTGATCGCCAAGCTCGACTTGAGGCTCAAACGAGCGAAACATCGGTGTGTGGCGCCCTCCCTCTTTTTCTGAGAGCAAACGCCCTTCCGCCCGAAGACACACCACCAAGACGGGTTCTTGTTGTGCTTCTTCGTAGGGAGGTGCAGGAAGCGCCTGTTTGGGGTCAGGTCGCTGAGGCAGCGGATAATCGAGGATTTGCATCAACAAATCCACACGAGAAGGCTGCGTCAACATAGGAATCAAGTTGGGCAAAGAGTAGTAGTCACCGTTGAAAGCGTACACATCCATGGGGATGCCTGCGCGTTCGCAACGTCCTTCGAGGAGTTCGCGATCCGTCCCGACCTTGACCATGACGATGGTTGGGTAAACACCCAGTTCTTCTTGGTAACGTTGGATCTCTTCAACGAAGTAAGGTGCGGCGTTTTCTTCGCCGTCTGTCACGAGGATGATCTGCTCAACACGTTGTTGCTTGCGGCGCATCCATTGGACAGGAGATCCAACGGAAGTCCTGCCACCTGCACGGATACCGCGAAAAGCCTTTTGCCAGTCTTCAAGCGATTCACTTTCGGGCGCCTTGATCGGATAAGGCATCGTATCAAAAGCATAAGAGATCAAACCACGTGTACACAAAAGGCCGATCATCGCGCCGATCCGCTGACCGACTTCGAGCGCCATCTCCATGGACGCGGACTTGTCGATCAACAACGCAGTCGATCGATCGATCGTTCCTTTGCTCAAGAGACGTTCTTCTGCAACTTCTTTGAGGCTGTCTTTGATATCTTCGATCGTGATCCCGCGCTCGCGTTCAAGCTCCATCGAGTCGAGCTTTTCGAGCGCTTTTTGGGTCTTCATGGTCGAGACGCGCTTACTGGTTTGCGCCTTACCAAGTTTTTGTTGCACCAACTCAGCGATCTTCTTGTCTTCGAGCAGACCACGACGACGCAGGGCACCGATGCTGTTGATCACCTCTTGGGCGCTCATCGTCCGCAACAAAGCGGGCGCAACGCGCGGAAACTCACGGCGGCTCAACAAAGAAACCGCGATACGGTAAGGGATGCGGTACTTCTCGATGATCTCCGCCTTCTTGACGGACGTTCCCGACTTTGCGAGCTGTCGGATCTGACCAGGCAAGCTATCCGCGGGAGGTTCTTTGTCAAACAAAAGTTGTTGGGCCAGCGAAGAAGGCTTGATCCGCAAACCCGCGTACAGCCGCTTCAATGCGTGTCGCTGTCCCACGACCGTCCGTTCAAAAGAGGCCCGTCGAGACTCCAAACCACGCAAGTAGCGAGCGATTTCTGTACGCATTGAACGTGGGATATTCCGCCCAAGTCCGACTCTTTGCTCAGAAAGCGCCTTGAGTTCTTCAGGAGAGAAGTCTTTGGCCCACTCTTCATTGAAGACTTCGTTGTTGCGAATCACACGACCTTTGATCAGGTCCACAAGTCGGGCGACTTGGTAGGGAGGAAGGGACCACAACATCCCTAAACCGACATCGCGATGTCCATCAAACTCGCTAAGGCAAAGCGTCGCGGCAAAAAGCTCTTTGTGGTCGCGAACTTCACCGTGCTCTTGATACCAAGCAGCGAGGTGCATGTAGAACAATGGATCGCCTTCACATAGCTTTTGGTGAAGCTCCCACAAGGGCATGAGCTCTCGGTGGGGTGTCGTGAGCAAGCTGTTAAGCATACCCAAGCGGCGATCCTCTTCGCGTAGTTCGGTCATCTGTCCTCCTTCCTCTGGGGAACATCTCAAGATCAAAAATGTAGGTGGGAATTGTATGCGAACTGGTGATCTTTGCAACGGGCGCTTGTTAGGCGGTTTCGCGCTTGGCCCGCAAGATCACAGCACGCCCCTCGCAATTGAGGATCTGGGTGCCATTGTGTAACTCGCGCAAAGGCTCGGGCCAGTGGCGATGTCCACAACAGACCAACGTCCTTCCGCCGCGTTCGAGTTCATCGCGGATCACGGACTTTCCAGGGAAGTCATCGAAAGGAGAGTCGGGGGTTTCGTGCAAGATCAAGATATCAGGGACTTTGCGCAGCACGCGTTCCAAGATCGAACAATAGCTGCTCGCGCTGCGGCGGTTTAGCTTTCCAGAAGTCCCGATCACGCCCGATACTCCAGCAACATGCAGTCCATCGAGGCGCGCAAACGAACCATCCAAAAGCGAGATGCCTCGTTCATGTTGAAAGCTGGGGACATCGCGGTTGTGGAAGCCGATTTGATCGTGGTTTCCAAGGACACCTGCGACCCAACGAAACTGATCGCGGAAAGCCCGCCAGACTTCGCGAACTTCTCCCAATCCACCGCGCTTGTTGGGCAAAGAAAACAGATCTCCACCGAGGATCACACCCACACGTTGCGCATCATAATCCTCCAAACAAGAGCCCAAACAGATCTCCAAAAGCTCGGGAAAAGCAAGGCCCATCAGATCTTCGTCGATATGACCTTGAAGATCCGAGGCCACCACCAAAGCATCGATGTCTTCGGGAAGTTCGTCGACAAGACCGTACAAGATCGGAAACTGTGTACGGATCACATTGCGCGGCTCACTCTGCGACCAAGCGCGGGGGGCCACCACGTCGTAAGAGATATGGTCGATAGGTTCTTGATGGATCTCTAAGATGCGCATCACTTTGCTCCTCACAAAAATGGATTTGCAAGCCATACGCAACGACCTCGTGTGAGGTTCGTTCTCTCCCGCGCTCAGAAAGAGAACAATTGTGGCAAAAGCTCCTCCGCCTTTCCAAGATAACTCTCGTGAAAGTACGGATTGGGCGGGTCCATCGCCGCCAAGTTGATGTAGATCGTCCGCGCCCCCGCGTAGTCCGCGCTGCGGACAAAGTTGGATGCAGGAGAGATTGTGCCCGAAGTGCCGATGGCTAGGAAAAGATCGCAGTCACGGAGTGCGCGTTTTGTGGCCCACTCTGCATCCACAGGGATAAACTCATCAAACAACACGATATCAGGGCGCAAAGGAGACGAGCAGACCGAACAATGCGGGACTTCGTCGTAAAGTTGCGTGTCCTCAAAAGGCTGCAAAGAACACGCATCCTGCGAACAACGCGTGCGACAGATCTCACCATGCAACGCAACGACTTTCTTCGATCCTGCGCGCACATGAAGACCATCCACATTCTGCGTGATCAACAAAAAAGACTGCGAAGGCAACAACGAAGCCTCCAACGCTGCGAGCGCTTGGTGGGCTGGGTTGGGTTCGCTTTGCAGGACTTGGGTACGCTGTTTTTTACAAAGCTCCCAGACTTTTTCGGGAGTCTCCAACAACGACTTCTTTGTTGCGACAGCTTGGGGATCGAGATCTCCCCAAAGCCCCCCGGCTCCTCGATAAGGCGGAAGTCCCGAAGCAACCGAAACACCCGCCCCTGTGAGGACCACGATCTTGCGATAGGATGAAAAATCAAGAGGAGACATCTCTACTCCCAACTCAATAGTGGTAGGTCTCTCCTTCCAAAGAAGCCCAATCACGGGGCTTGATCGCCTCAAAGATCTGGGACTCTGCGCTACCCTCTGAAGGAGAATAATCATAAACCCACCGAACCAACGGAGGCATCGACACTAAGATCGACTCTGTACGGCCCCGCGTCTTCAGCCCAAAGGTCGTACCGCGATCATAGACGAGGTTAAACTCAACATATCGCCCTCGACGAATCAATTGATGCTCGCGTTCGCGCTCTCCATAGGAAAGATCCTTACGACGCTGTAAGAGCGGGATATACGCATCCAAAAACGCACGCCCTGCGTCTTGCACAAATTCAAAACGCTGCGACAACGTATGCGCTTCGTCTGCTTGGAGGCGATCAAAGAAGATCCCGCCGATGCCACGGCACTCTTCGCGGTGGGGCAAGTAGAAATAGCGATCACACCATGCCTTAAAGTCTGGATAATACGCAGCATCATGAGGATCACAGGCTTCTTTGATCGTCTTATGAAAGTGCGTCGCATCCTCCGCAAACGGATAATACGGCGTCAGGTCTGCCCCGCCCCCAAACCACTGCTCCCCACCCTGATCAAGCATACGAAAGTTCGCATGGACCGTCGGGGCGTAGGGATTGCGAGGATGGATAATCAAGCTGACACCCGCCGCCCAAAAGGAAGTCCCCTCGCCAGGCAAGGTCTTGGCAAAGTCCTCGGGCAGATCGCCGTGGACCTCAGAAAAGTTCACCCCCGCTTTTTCGATCACGTCTCCATCCAACAAGACCCGCGTCAGCCCTCCACCACCACCTGGTCTGTCCCAAGCATCCGCATTAAAACGCACACTTGGCTCAAAAGACTCAAGGGCTTCGATGATTGAAGACTGCAACGATCGAAAAAAAGAAGCTGCTTGCTCGCGCATCCATACGACTCCATCGCGAAAAAGAGATGTTGTGGAAGAGACCCTGAAAAGGGACTTCCCAAAGAAAGATCTGTGGTGAGGATAGAGAAAGAAGGCAGGATCAGGAAGGGACTAGAAGGAGTAATGAACACCCAAGAGAGCATTGGGGGCAACGAAAGCGCCCTGTACATCGGTTTCTCCAGAGATCAAACGATCCCAACCCACCCAATGTGCACGCACGCCAGCATGTAAAAACAGCGAGAGTTCGGGCTTGATCAGATACTCCACCCCAACCATCAACTCACCACCAAGGGTCGCCAAAAACTCACCACCCAAAAGCATCCCAAGCCCCACACGAGCCGCCATCACAAACGCGATCTGGCGGAAGTAGAATCGCTTCATCAAGCCCGCGTGCAAAAAGACAGGCGCGATAAACTCTTGTGTTTCGGCCTTCCCTGCCATCGAAAAGCCCATATCGACAACCAACGAAACATACATCTCGTCCCAACCGATCTGCGACGAGATATCAAACGAACCACCCAACTGCAAACCCAGCGCCATCACACCGCCAGGCAAGATAGGAACAGACAGAGCGGGTCCACCCACACCATCTTTGTAAGGAACGCCGCGTTCTCCTGAAAAGCCCGCGCCAATCAACCCCACACCACCATAGAAAGTCCAAGGCCGATAGGGATGTTCGTACATCAACATCCCTTTCATGATCCCGCCTTTTCCTTGGACGATGATCTGATCCGCCTCGCTAAACAGCGGTGCATTCGGGTCCACACGAACCCGCTCGTTGCCTTCCATCTTCATGCGATTGTCGCCGATCGAGCGAACACGCACATAACCGCGATATTTGAGCTTGCCTGACGTGGTGCGCACATACACATCAAAACCACGATTGAGCTTCAAGCCTTCAGCTTTTCCCAAACCAAACTTGATCCGCGAGAAAGAAGCGTATTCTACGGGGTTATAGAGGCCAAAGTGCTCATCCAGTGCCATGTGCGCCTTGAGCAAACGACCGACACGCAACGCACCGCGCTCAAAAGGACGCAGATTTTGTCCCTCAGCTGCGGAAAGTACGTCGCCTGACACCAAGCCAAAGGTCAAGCTCTCTGTCGCAGCTTGTGAGACCGCACGCCCCGCACCACGGAAGGCTTGTTCGCCCTTGGAGGATCGCGCCTTAAACACCTTGTAAGGTTTTGCGATCCCGCCGTATTCGTTGTCTTGTTTGCCTTCGCAGGCTTTTTTGTAGGCTTCGCCTTTGTTGCGGTTGGAGTCCCGACAGTCGAAGACTTCGAGGCGATACACCACCATATCGACTTGAAAGTCGAACTGGTTGCTGTCCACGCTGTTGGGCTGGAACTGCACAAAGTCCAACCAGTAGAAGAAAGAGAGGTTTTGGATCGCATTCAACATCTTTGCAGTGATGTTGAAACCGCGGAAAGAAGAGTCCCACTCCGCTTGCATCTGCGCTCGTCCTTTGGAGCGTTGCGAGACAACGCGCACCATCTTACGAACGAAGGTTTCCATATCTTCCCGTTTGGTGGGGATCTTCACACCCACAAAACGATTACCTTCCACAACCTTACGCACCAACTCTTCGATACGACGGCCTCGTTCGCGACCACCATCGTAGATCCCTGTCGAACCAAGGAAAGAGATCAATGGCTTTTTGTACGTAGAACCCACGTACTTACGACCCATCTCTTCTTTTTTCTCGGGCTTTTTCTTGGAAGAGTCATCATCGTCTTGTGCCCAAGCCATCGTCCCTACGGAGACCAAAAGCAACCAAGTGAATGTGCTAAAGAGACGGACCCATCGCAGGGACCGTACATTCCGCTCCAACGTATCTACGTTCATCCTAGAATCTCCTCTATCTCAAACGTCGCTCCCCATCGTGGTCGCTAGGACATCGCTCTTCAACAAAGGCTGCAAAATCAAAATGATGTGAAGGATGGGGAGATGAAACTATCTTCGTTCGTGGCGCTGTTGTAACAGATGCCACAGATAAATGCCAATGACAAAAAAAGAAAACCCTTCTAGTCCTCGTGGCTAGAAGGGTCAAAAGATGGGCGCGTACAAGTTTGATGAGTGGTAGTACAAAACAGGAGTTGAACCTGCGACTTCTAGTAACCTAAACTAGCGCTCTGCCAAGCTGAGCTATTTGTACACTCATCCTTTAAGGGTACGCGCCACAACGCGAAAAAAAGAAAGAGGACCGTGCAAGTTCGATGAGTGGTGTCACAAAACAGGACTTGAACCTGTAATACCCGGTTTAACTGACCGATGCCCTAACCAATTAGGCGATTTGTACACTCATCTTTTAAGGACACGGTCCTCTAAAGTGGATTGCATCGCATTACGAGGAAACACACCACAGGTTCAAAAGAAGATCAAGTTCCCGTGTATGCGTCCTCCTCGCCTCACTTTCCAAAAGCATCCATGTCTAGGCACACACGAAAGCCAACACTCGCAAGACATGCATCAGGGGGTTCATGGCTTCGGCGATAGGTTTGGGCAAAGTCCGTTTTCTGGTCAGAAGCCGCACCACGCGTCGACACAAACTGCGCTCGATCGAGGCTTGGGATCACAGGATCTTTCTCCTTGAGTTGTTGCAGCCATCCTGCATCATATGCATCGGCCACCCACTGACGCACATTGCCGATCCCTTCGAGCAAACCAAAAGGCGATGTGCCTTCAAGGTGTGCATACACCAACGAAGTGCGATGCATACTTCGCCCGATATCTGCAACAGCACTTGGGCCATGTTCCCGCGACTGAGGTGGGCGCTCTCCCCACGGATACAACAGGGCTTTGGGTCCGCGCATCGCAGCTTCCCACTGCGCCTCTGAAGGCAAAGATAGCCCATAAAAATCACAAAATGCCCACACATGATTCACAGAGAGATGTGTTATCGGGTGATCTTCTCGACCATTCGGGCAGATTCGTCCTGTCCAACCATGCATATAATCCACATGGCGTTCTTGGCGATCAGGCTCGTAGCCGCTTTCTTCGAGAAAACGTTGCCACACGAGACCTGTGATCGTGGTTCGCCCGATCCAATAGCCCGAGAGTTGGACCTTTTGATAAGGCTTCTCAGAACGCCGTGCTTGCTTGTCGCGTTTTTCAGCCCCCACTGTGTAAGTACCACCAGAGACACCGCAAAGCTCAAACAGCGGAGCGCCCGACTTATCAAGCACAAGGATCGCCCCATCCAACGGGGCCACGGGAAGATGGTGCAACTCCTCTTCAGAAAAGCTCGAAGCAAGGGCCAGTTGAGGTGGCTTCCTAGAAAAAGGCGTCTGCAACCAACGAGGCCGCTTGCGATCCATCAACTTGCGCAGCTCTGTCCAATGTGTCGAAGGCCATGTCGAGACCACCTCTTCCACAGGCGCAGTCACAACGACCGATGGCCCCGCAGCTTTGGCGCGCGGTGCCCCCGAACGTGCAGGAGAACCCCCTTGTTGAAAAAAGGCCGCACGCCGTGAAGCGACGTCTTCTTTGGGAGGCTCCACCAACGTTACAGGCTCTTGTAACGCCCGTCGCAAGGCTTCCGCGAATGCCGTGGGCTTTTGGAATCGATCTTCAGGAGGCCAACACGTGGCTTTTTCGTGGACTTGGTCTAGGGCCCGCGGCAACGAAGCATCGATCTGCGAAGGGCCTGGCATCCCACCTTGGAAGATCTTGCCCGTCAACATCTGATAGACCACCACACCAAGCGCGTAGATGTCCGTTGCTGGGGACAAAGGCGCGTCCCCACTCAGTTGTTCGGGCGCCATGTAATAGACCGTTCCCATCGTCGGTTGTCCCGAAACCACCGCGCGCATCTGCGCGATCCCAAAGTCGATCAAGCGCACACCGTCTTCGCAAAGAAAGATGTTGGCGGGCTTGAGATCGAGGTGCAACAAGCCTTGGTTGTGCGCGGCCTCAAGTGCTTCTGCGACTTGAGAGACCCAATCGATCAACGAAGACGGCTCCAACAAAGGACGCTTTTCAGACTTTTTCGCACGCTCCAAGACGCGTTGCAGATCCTCTCCTTGGAGCATCTCCATCGTAAAAAAGAAGCCCACCTGCGGGTCTCGCCCCAACTCAAACAAGCGAACGATGTGCGGATGACGTAGCCTTTGCAGCGCTTGAAACTCACGCGTAAACATCTCGCGCATCTGAGGCAGTCCATCATGAAGCGTCTTGAGCGCCCGTTCTTCGGAGACTTGCGTATCGAGCACACGCAACACAGCCCCCATCCCACCGCGACCCAACTCGCCCATCCGACGATAACGACCCGCAATCAGCGGATCGATCGTCGTTTGCGAGGGGCCTTCGAGATGCATCGTGACGCCACCCTGTGCAGGAGCCGCCCCACCTGTCGCAAAAAAGTCCGCAGCTTCCGCAGCCGCAGCCCCCACGGAAGATGGAGACGCAGTCATCGCAGAGCCCGATCCCACGGAAGGATCAGAGACATCCGCAAATCCCGTTGCAAACATATCCGCCGCCACAGGTGCCGCAGGCGCGCTAGGACGTTGGAAAGAGATATCTTCTTGTGGAGGCGCCACGGGTGTTTGTCCCACAAATCCCGTTGCAAACATATCTGCCGCCATCGCTGCGGGGTGATTCGTCGTCCGTGCAGCCTCAGGGGTATCTTGAGGGACAGGTGCCTTGTCCGCTTCTTTCTTGGGCGAAGCTGACGACGCAGCTTCAGGGTAGGCCCCAGCAAGACGACGAGACTGTTGCAAAAGCTCCATCAGCGCGGCTTTTTCTTTCGAAAACTCTTCTTCAGAGAGAACCCCTTGCGCACGTAACTCACCAAGCTGCTTCAATGACTGCAAGATATCTTGCGTCTTCATCAGACAACCTCCGAAAGGAAAAAAGAAAGGGATATCGAGGTATCAAACGAGTGGTATAGGGCGGGACCAAAGCACCCAGAAAGAGGCGCTTTGTGGAGGAGGAAACAAGGCTAGCAGAGAAAACAAAGGCCAGAGATCAAAAGCGCCAAGTCATACCAACGCCCACACGTCCACCACGATCCGAGTCGTAAGAGCCTTGGAGACCAAACTCAAGATCGCGCGTGGGGGTGTAAGACGCAGAGAGATTCGCAGAAGTGCGATCTTCGGCAAAGTCATGACGTACACCCGCGCTAAGGCGGAACTTATCGCGCTCATAAGACAACGAACCACCCATCGAAGCAGGTTCCCAGTTGGGGCCAAACTTGAGATCCATGTCAGTCGTCAAGCTGTCGTTGAAACGCGTGGAAAGACCCACTTCGCCATTTTGCAGATTGAAGCTGTCGTCGAAGTTTGCAGAAGCACGCGCAGTCACATGATCCGTGGTCCAACGACCCGAAACAGCCACATCTTTCAAACCATCGATCGATCCGTTGGCTTGCACATCAAGGTAACGCTTGTCATCGCCAAGTCGCGCACCCAAGCCAAGTTGGGTGTCTTCGAGTTTACGGGCGTCGATGCTAGAGCTGATGCGCAGTGTCAAAGGATTGAGATTCACACGACCGTTGATATCGGCGCGGATATTGGGGTCAGAAAAACGCTTGCCCCACATCCCTTCGGCTTTGACACTAAGTTGTTTGTTGAAGAAGTCTGTTTTGAACTCAGGCTTGATCCCCAACTTTTTGAGCGAGTCCGAACCTTCGAGGTAACCGTAAGCTCCCACAGCAGCGGCGCCAGCAGCCAAAGCCCCGTAGTATACGCCGGGAGAGTTATCTTTCAGATCGTTTGCCCACTTCTTCGCGAGATCGCCACCCACCTTGCCAAGATCACCAAGGGTCTTGGTCTCAAGGTTGTCTGTGGACATGCCTTGCCCTTGCAAAAAGCCCTTCAGTTCGGCCGTTGCACTGGGAGACAAAGCGCCAATGGGCATCGACATGAACAGCTCCTTGGTCGCGTCTTTCAAGGCGCTGTTTTGTGCGTCTGTCAGGGCGTCTCCAGCGCGTACAGGTTGGTGACCCGCAGCAAGAGACATCGCATCGTGATGGAGCGTATGGCGCAGCGTATCTTCAAACTTCGCGAGAGCCGCATTGGTGCGTTCTTGGACAGCGGGAGGGAGGACGACTTCGCCAGTTCTTCCAGTCTCAAAGGTATTGAGATCCAACGAGGGCAACGTGTTGCTTTGGGGAAGCGACGTCGTCGAGGCGGGCTGGGGCCCGACAGTGTTGGTATTCAAGGGTTGAACAGGGCGAGAGGAAGGACCTTGTACGGGCATGGGTAGCTCCTTATGGACGACGCTTGGGCTGGGGGCTTTCGACTTGAAGTTGAAGCGGGACACGCGCGACTTCACGCCATGTCTCACCATCTTGACGGCGAAGATCGACACAAAACACGTAATTTCCGGGCCCCACAAAAGGCAGTCCAGGAACGCGAATCCGCGTCCTCATCCGAGGATGCTCGCTCAAGTCGATCTTGTAAAACTGTTGGTTGATCTCTGTTCCTTCAGGAGAGAGAAGGCGTAATCGTGCTTCTGTGTTGCTTTTTCCTGCTTCGTCTTCTCGCGACCACAAAGTCACGACCTCGAAAGGCAAGGGCAACAAAACATCTTTCTGCTTCGCGCTCTCCGCATCGATCGTGACTTGTTCCACCACATCCATCAAGCTGATGTTCTTGGTGTCCTCGTCGATCACGCTTCGCGAACAGATGACCGTCCAGACATGGCTGATCATCGACACACTACTCCTTTTTGTTGACTCTATCACACAAAAACCGTGATTCCCCCCACCTTACAACAGCGTCCGCCCCCCTGTCACCTTCTATCTTAACAGGTGAATCTTTCAGGCCTATTCGTCGGCTTCGCGGTAGATCATCGTCCCCGAACCATGATCTGTAAACACTTCTTGCAACAAAGCCTGAGGGCGCAGCCCATTGATGATATGCGCACTGCGCACCCCTCGCTGCAAAAGTGAAAGGATCGCCTTGAGCTTGGGAAGCATCCCTGCCCCGATCCCTTGCGCTTCGTAGAGAGCCCCTGCTTCTGCAAAAGAAAGATGCGAAAAACGGCTCGTAGGATCTTGCAAGTCTCGATAGATCCCATCTGTGTTGCTGAGCAAGATCAGCTTTTCAGCTTGCAAAGCCACCGCGATCTCCGCCGCAATCGTATCTGCATTGATGTTGAAGATCTCTCCTTTGGTGCTACCTCCCAAAGAAGCGATCACAGGCACATAATGCTTGTCCAACAAGGTCTCCAAGAGGCCCGTCTGAACGCGTTCAACGTCACCAACATGCCCAAAGTCCACTTCGCGTTCTTCGCCAGTGTCGCGGTCCACGAGGCGTTGCACAGGGCGGCGTCGCGCCAACACGATCCCTGCATCAACACCCGAAAGCCCCACAGCATCGACCCCAAGGGACTGCAAGGTTGCGAGGATCTGCGTATTGATCAACCCAGCAAAGGTCATCATCGCAAGCCGTAACGTCGCATCATCCGTGATCCGACGCCCATTCACGACCTGTTGGGGAACACCCATCTCTTTAGCAAGCTGTTCCATCTGCTTGCCGCCACCGTGGACGATTACCACGCGGATACCAACCTGATGACAAAGCGCGATATCCTCGGCCAAAGCCTCCCATGCTGTAGGATCTTCCGTCACGCGGCCACTGAGTTTCACCACAAAGATCTTGTCACGAAACCGCCGAATATAGGGCAAAGCCTGTTTAAGCTGATCGAGATGTGCTTCCATCGACCCCAAAAACCTTTCTTCTCCCAAAAGAAACATGAGGAAAGCAAAAAACCAGAAAGAAAGAGGAGTTAAGCAGGTGTACTGAGACAGTCTTTTAGCGTTTGAAGGAACAGATCGATCTCAGGCCGAGCCAGGATCAAAGGAGGCAAAAGGCGCATCACTTCGGGGTCATCAGACAGCCCAGTGATGATCTTTTTCGCAAGCAGTTTCTTTTGCACGACGGAGGCGGTGGACGCAAAGCGAATCCCCATCAAAAAGCCCATGCCAAGGACTTCTTGCACACCATCGATCCCCAGAAGTTGCTCACGCAAGTAAGCACTCTCACGTGCAACATGACCCAAAAGATCTTCTTGTTGGATCACTTCCAAAGTGGCCTTTAATGCGGCCGATGCAAGCGGACCACCACCAAAAGTCGTACCCAGATCGCCATAATTGATCTGCTCTGCATATCGCTTGCGCAGCAACAAAGCCCCCATGGGAACGCCGCTTGCGATACCTTTGGCCAAGGTAATCAGATCAGGAATCACCCCAAAACGCGGTGCAAAGAAGAGTTGTTCGCCTGTCCGCCCAAAGCCCGTTTGGACTTCGTCGTAGATCAATAAAGCACCGTGCTGATCGCAAAGCGCACGCAAGCCTTGATAAAACGAGGCATCCGCCATCTTGACGCCTGCCATACTTTGGATCGGCTCTAACAACACGCCGCCGATCTCATGCTGTGCGAAAAGCGCCTCGACTGCGGCAAGATCGCCAAAAGGCACAAAGTGATGTTGTGTGATCTTGGGAGGGAAAGCATCGCGGTACTTGGTCGAGCCTGTCGCGCTCAAAGTCGCGGTGGTTCGGCCATGAAAGCCACCCTCAAAGCTGATGATGTCGAGCTTTCCAGAGTAGTGACGCGCAAGCTTGAGTGCATTGTCGTTGGCTTCGGCCCCAGAGTTCACAAAGAAGACATGTTCCAACCCTTCGGGTGCGGCTTGGGCCAACATCGCGGCAGCTTGGGCGCGTGTCTCGTGGTACACCAAGTTGGAGTAAAACATCAGCGAAGCTGCTTGTTCTTGAATGGCTTTCACGACATGAGGATGACAGTGACCCGTGGAAACCACCGCGTGTCCGCCATAAAGATCGAGATAGCGATCTCCCTCTGTCGTCGTCACCCATGCTCCCTCACCTTTGGCCAGCGCAAAGGGGAACTTTTTATATGTTTTGAGTTGGTAGCGCTCCTCTTGCGCCATGATCTCTTGCATCTTCTCTTCTCCAAACCAACGCGCCCATCTCACGGGCTTTTAGGGGCAAGCACCCGGCGAAAGCAAACCTGTTTCCTCGGGCCATCCCATCATCAAGTTCATATTCTGGATCGCTTGTCCTGCCGCACCTTTGACAAGATTATCGATCGCCACAAAGACGATCAGTTGGTCGTCTTCGAGCGCAAAACCGATATCGACAAAGTTGCTTCCGCGCACCCAAAGCACATTGGGGGAGCCTTCAACAAGCCGAATAAAAGGACTTCCTGCATAAGCTTCAGCATAGACCGAGCGGACTTCTTGCATCGACATCGGCTTTTGCAGCGTGATGTAACACGAAGCAAAGATCCCGCGAACCATGGGCGCAGAGTGCGTCTGAAAGACCAATCCACCTTCCCACTGAGGATTCAAATCGAAAAGAAGCTGTTTGATCTCAGGGACATGCTGATGAGCAAAAGCTTTGTACGCCAAAAAAGAAGCGTCACGGGTCGGATGATGCGTTCCTGCGGTAGCATTGGCCCCTGAGCCCGAAGATCCCGTCTTTGCATCCACGATGATCTTGCCTTGCACGAGCCCCGCTTGCACAGCAGGCCCCAACCCCAACAGCGTCGCTGTCGCAAAACAACCAGGGTTCGCGATGCGATGGGCCTTTCCAACAGCGTCTCGTTGTAGCTCAGTCAGTCCATACACAAAGTCTTTTTGTAGCTCGAATGCTGGGTGCTCCCCGCCATAAAACCGCGCATACTGCTGGGGATCACGCAAACGAAAGTCCCCTGCAAGATCCACCACACGCAAAGAAGGCGGAAGCTCCGCAGCAACACGCGGGCTTTCTTTGTGAGGCAGCGCCAAGAACAACAAATCCAACGCACCCCACGCATCCGTCACAGCCGTCTCGACACAAGTGAGGTCGTACAGTCCCCGTAGATGGGGATGAATCGCATCGACACGTTGTCCAGCTTGGCGATGCGCCGTGGCCAAAGTCACCTCGACATACGGGTGCCCCAACAACAAACGCAACAACTCACCACCACCATAACCCGACGCCCCTGCGATGCCGATCTTGCGCTTTTCACTCATAAACCCACTCTCCCAACCCATCACAAAAAACAAAGGGCAGGTCATCAACCTGCCCAATACCAAAGAACTTTCACAAAACACAGTCGCCCACCAAGGCGACCGATCTTTGCGTTATGCTGCTTTATCCAAGGAGATCTTGACTTTTTCCTCGACGATCTTGACCAGCGTCTCAGCTTGCGTCAAGGCATTTGCGCCAGCCACACCAAACTCTTGTTCGATGTACTCTACACCCATGGGGCTATCCGTCGCCGAACCTGCGATCACATCAATCGTAACGCCTTTTTTCTGCAACAGGTGGATACCGCCCCAAGCCCCAACAAAGTCGTTGGCGCAAAAGACGACGGCTGCGCAGTGTTGCATCAGATCCGCATCATCGAAGATCGCTTCCACACGATAACCACCCAACAAACCATCGCCCAACTCCATCACGATCAGATCGGGCTTTTGGGTGCTGAGATGGCCCACGATATCACGCGCAACTTGCGGAAGATCCGTGACGCCAACCGTCGATGGGTGACCACAGTCCAAAAAGCTCAGCGTGTGAAAGGCACCTTGGGTTTCCATCTTCAGCGTGTCACGCAAACAAGCAACACCCGACAACTTGGCACCTGCAACGCGGTAGCCTTTGGCAGAAAGCCCTTGGATCAAAGACGCGGCAGCTTGGGTCTTTCCAGACTGCATACAAGTCCCCGCGATGATCACCAAAGGTGCGCAGTTGGGAAGCGAAGGAATCGAAGGCAACGCGTGGTCACGAAGATTCAAGACGCGATCGCCCTGTACCACGGTGCCCAAAAGTTCCAATTCGATGGGCTCGCCAAGCTCGTGGAAGTGACCAGAACAAAGGCCGATCACGCCGCCTTGGTTCAACAGATGCAAATGATCGCCGATCGCCAAAGAAGAAGGTACATCACCAACAAAGCCTTTGAGCGCTTTACGCCGCCCTAAGACCCCTACGAAGATATCGCCACGCCGCAACCTTGCGGTGTCTCCATCCCGCAACTCTAAGCGATTGTACGTCTCACTCTCGGTCAACGCACGCACCGCTACGATGTCACCTACCTGTGGGTTGATCGGCGAGATCACGCGCACACGACGGCCCAGTTCCAGATTTTTGGTCGAAGAAGCCAGCCAATGTGCTTCTACATCTTGCCCAAAGATCGGATTGGTCATGCTCTGTGCTGATTGTGCCCACACGCCGATATCCATTGTCTTACCCTTTCTTTCGCGACCCTTCGCTCTCGCCACGTTGCGACACCTTTCTGGTTTTCCGCTCCGTATGCAGACTGGACTTGATCGTCCTTCTTTTCTTCTTACGACTTTACTGACGTTCTTTTATGCAATTTTGCTTACAAGGATTTCGATTTTTTCTTATTCGCTTTGGAACAGCGCGAGCACCTGACGAACGACGCGCTGTTGGCCCGCGCGGTCGCGAACCGCGATAAAGATCGTGTCATCCCCAGCCACTGTGCCCACAAGATCAGGAAGCTTCATCCGATCGATATGGACACCTGCAAGCTGTGCTTGACCCACAGGGGTCTTCATCACCACAAGGTTTTCTCCCACGGGTTCGATACTCAACACCTCGATCAAAGCTACCGAAGATGCACGGTTTCGGATCGGCAACTGGTAGACGCCGTCCGCTTTCTCGATCATCAGTTCCGTGAGATCACGCGAGATACTCGACTGGTTCGCTTCCACACCCAAGAGCTGCAATCGCTCCAAAAGTTGGTGTTGGCTCGTGATCCGCTCGGTTCGGATAACTTCCATAATCTTGGCTTGTCGGTCTTTCTTTTTCATGGGCCCTTTTGCATTTTATTCAAAATTATGCATTATTTAGCGATATGTTTGCCAAAGCTAGATAAGTTGACGCTTTGTGTCAAACGATTATTTGAAAAAAAACACTTTATTCTTTGGAATCGAAGAGTTACCCATCTTGCATAATTGCATTTTATTCAAATATGCATCTTTTCCTTCTGAGGTCAGGTGTTTGATCCTTGATTTGATCGCACAAGCGACGTTTTGAAGTGAGGGCTTTGGCATCCACAAACGCCTATGCTAAAAGCAATCCATCACCCGCGCATGAACTGCCCAACCGATCAAGGAGAGACCTCAACATGGAGAGACAAGATCGCAGACACCCACGCAACCAAAGCAAGCTCCTTCAGAGCCGCTTTGTTGCGCTTCCCCCAAGGCAAAACTGGTTTTCCATACTGGGGATCAGCTTGGGGATCATCTTGGGTGCCTCTGGCTGCAAAAAAGAGGTGGTCCCCCCACCTCCCAAACGCCCTCAAACCCAGCAACCTCTGGCCCCACCAGCGACCATCCTCCAACAACCCATCGACACCCCACGCCCCACAGAGGCCGCCAAACGCTTTGAACAAGCCATCCTCCAAGGCTCTCTTCAAGCCCTCCAACCCAAGCTATCCGACGATCAACTTGCTGGCCTCTCTGTGAAAACCCTTTACCTCGCCCAACAAACCTGTCTCGCGCGTCATCAACAACGCTTCAAACGCGACTGGGTCCGACGCCACTTTGCCCGCTTTACTTGGTACAAAGAGCAGATCGACGATGCACAACCAAGCCTCTCCCCCACCGAACAGGCCAACTACAAACGCATCACCTACCACCTAGATCGCGCTTTAGAACGCGTGTGGCTCGGCAAACTGGAGTACCGCTTGATCGAAGACAAACGGGACTACAGCTTTTGCGGGGATCGCCTGTACGCCCTCTCCACACAAACGGGCTCGCCAGACGGAAGCTGTTGTCTCCAAAAAGCGTATGGTTATTGGACATTTCAGGACGGGCACCTCTACCTGCAACAGGTCCAACGCTGTGAAGGACATGGTTCTGGAACCACGGAAAAGTCCAAAGATGGGGCTTGTATTCGTTATGCAAGCTGTAAGTCTCAGTGCAAACCACGACGCCACCGTCATCTTTTGTTGGAACGTCGCAGCATCTTTGCTTCACTGCTTCACAACCTCCCCATCAGTGGGGCGCTTCAGTTCCAGCATCAGTCTTGGAAAGGCGCAGAAGACAACACTTGCGACACCGCACGAAGGCGCCTAGGGCTTCCCTCACGCACACAAGTCAAAGCCCCACAGACACCACCCACCCCGCCCCAAGTACGCCCCACACAAACGCCACCCACCCAAGTGGGCCCAGGCCAAACCACGCCAAGCCAGCCACCTCCAAGACCACCCCAACCCACCCAGTGGGCCTCAGACGCCATCACAGGTCCCACCGTGATCTTCGATGGCTGGTGGGCCGGCGATCACCGCTATGTCATGAGTTTTCACGCCTTTGGAGAACCCAATCAAAAGATCTATTGGAGTCGTCAGTGCACTTTCACCCGAGGCGGCAAACAAAGACAAACCTCCCACGACAAAAAAGCCCAACTCAGAAGATATGGTTGGCATGCAAGGACCACTGTCGCGTACAGTCGCCCAGATGAACGCGGAAGTTGCCGATTCTCCGTGCAAATTGGAATGATGCGCCAACAAAAACTCATCCATTTCCCGCGCGAAGACAGCGAAGGCGCTCGCAACCACATCCGCTTTTTCTATCGCTGGTACAAACGCAACACCCGCGCTCGACAACTCGCCGTCGTGCTCCATGTGCAAACCCGCCGCCCCAAACAGGGCTTTCGTTGGGAAAAGCGTTGCAATCTCCTCTCTGCTGCGCAGCCTGACCGCCCGCCTTATAAATATCGTGAGA
This sequence comes from Myxococcales bacterium, assembly GCA_020632975.1. Lineage (GTDB taxonomy): Bacteria > Myxococcota_C > UBA6777 > UBA6777 > UBA6777 > JAKLKB01. Next base: position 220,515 of record JACKEL010000007.1, on the reverse strand, counting down.
GTGGACGCGATACCACCAACCAGTTTGGTTGGGGTTCTCGCTTGATCTTGCTCACGACCCACACTGATTACGACGGTCCTTGCGCCATCTCCGTCAGCACCCCAGAGCTTTCCCGCGTCTTCCATCACAAGTTTCTTCTACGAGACGACATGAAAGATTGATCTCTCCCCTCTTTCGCTCCCCTCTTTCGCTCCCCAGCCAAAGAAAACAACGCCTCCTTTCCAAATACCAAACCTTTTTGCTATCTTAAATCATCAACAAAAGAAGACCCGATTCACACACCCAAAGACAAAGATCTTGCTGCCTTCACCGCAAAGCGCAGGGATCGGCTCGACCTATAACTAGAACCTATCATTTCGATAAAAACAATACATTTTACAAATCAAACAGTGCCCTGTAGTGTGAGACGTACTTTCAAACGAGCCAAGAAGACATCTGCACATCCAACGCAGAAAACCACAGGAGGGAACATGACGAGCGAGAAAAAATGCCCGTTTACGGGAAGTGTTCATGAGCATGCGGCGGGGAAAGGGACAAGAAACCGCGACTGGTGGCCCAACCAACTCAACCTCAATATCTTGCGCCAAAACTCTTCGCTTTCAGATCCCATGGATGAAAACTTTGACTACGCAAAAGAGTTCCAATCGCTCGACTTGGACGCGGTGAAGAAAGATCTTTTTGCGTTGATGACAGACTCACAAGACTGGTGGCCCGCGGACTACGGGCACTATGGTCCATTATTTATTCGTATGGCGTGGCACAGCGCGGGAACCTACCGCATCAGCGATGGTCGTGGTGGTGCAGGCTCAGGCTCGCAGCGCTTTGCTCCGCTCAATAGCTGGCCTGACAACGGAAACCTCGACAAAGCCCGTATGTTGCTGTGGCCGATCAAACAAAAGTACGGCAAAAAGATCTCTTGGGGTGACCTCATGATCCTCGCAGGCAACTGCGCTTTGGAATCGATGGGCTTTGAGACCTTTGGCTTTGCGGGCGGCCGCGAAGACATCTGGGAACCCGAAGAAGACATCTATTGGGGAAGCGAAGGCGAGTGGTTGGGCGACAAGCGTTACAGTGGTGAACGCGATCTCGAAAATCCCCTTGCTGCGGTGCAGATGGGTTTGATTTACGTCAACCCCGAAGGCCCCAATGCCAACCCTGATCCCCTTGCATCTGCAATCGACATCCGCGAAACCTTCGGTCGTATGGCGATGAACGACGAAGAAACCGTTGCACTTGTTGCAGGCGGTCACACCTTCGGAAAGTGCCATGGTGCGGGCGATCCTGCAAACGTCGGTCCAGAACCCGAAGGCGCGAGCATCGAAGAACAAGGCTTGGGTTGGAAAAACAGCCTTGGCAGCGGAAAAGGCGGTGACACCATCACCAGTGGCTTGGAAGGTGCTTGGACCAACGACCCGATCAAATGGGACATGGGCTACTTTGAAAACTTGTTTGGCTACGAATGGGAACTGACCAAAAGCCCCGCAGGTGCGAACCAATGGAAACCCAAAGGTGAGACAGGCGCCAACACAGTCCCTGACGCCCACGACCCCAACAAACGACACGCTCCCATGATGTCCACAGCGGACCTTGCCCTTCGATTCGATCCTATCTACGAGCCCATCGCACGCCGCTTCCAGAAAAACCATGCAGAGTTTGCAGATGCTTTTGCCCGCGCTTGGTTTAAGCTGACCCACCGCGATATGGGACCCCGCGCTCGTTACTTGGGTCCTGAAGTCCCGAAAGAAGTGCTGATCTGGCAAGATCCCATCCCTGCCGTCGATCACGACCTGATCAACGACCAAGATATCGCCGCTCTCAAGGGCAAGATCCTCGCAACAGGACTTTCTATTTCTGAGTTGGTCTCGGTGGCTTGGGCTTCTGCATCGACCTTCCGCGGCTCAGACAAGCGCGGTGGTGCCAATGGCGCACGTATCCGCCTCGCTCCCCAAAAAGACTGGGAAGTGAACCATCCCACAGAGTTGGCCAAAGTCCTCAGCGCCCTTGAGAAAGTCCAAGCGGACTTCAATGGTGCGCAGTCTGGCAACAAAAAAGTCTCTCTCGCAGATCTGATCGTCTTGGGTGGTTGTGCAGCCATCGAAAAAGCTGCAAAAGACGCTGGACACAACGTCACCGTCCCTTTTACCCCCGGTCGGATGGACGCTTCCGCAGAACAAACAGATGTCGAGTCCTTCGCGATCCTTGAGCCTGTCGCAGACGGATTCCGCAACTACGCTATGAAAAAATGCACGGCTCCCGCAGAAGAGATGCTTGTGGATCGCGCACAGCTCCTCACTCTGACAGGCCCCGAGATGACCGTCCTTCTAGGTGGTTTGCGCGTCCTCGATATCAACCATGGACACACCAAACACGGTGTCCTCACCAACAAACCTGGCACCCTCACCAACGACTTCTTCGTCAACCTTCTCAACATTGGCGTGCGATGGGAAAAATCATCGACCGCAGAAGGTGTCTACGAAGGATTCGATCGTGCCACGGGCGCGCTCAAATGGACGGGAACACGCGCAGACCTGCTCTTTGGTTCCAACTCTCAGTTGCGCGCTGTCGCGGAAGTTTACGCGTGTACAGACTCCCAAGAAAAGTTCTTGCGTGACTTTGTCGCTGCTTGGAACAAGGTCATGAACCTCGACCGCTTCGACCTTGCCTAAACCCTAGCTCTCCCTTCCACCACAAATCCCCCTCTCCCAATCCTCCCTCTTTCACGTTGGGCATCTCGCGCAACGTCCATCTCCCCGTATATTCGGCGAGATCGTTTAACGCCCATCTCCCCGCAGCTTCGGACATCTTGTTTAGCGCCCGTAGCCTCGCAGCTTCGCGATGATCTCGTTCATAATCTCAGAAGTCCCGCCACCAATGGGAAGCAAACGCACATCGCGATACAAACGCTCCACCACGCTTTCACGCATATAGCCCATCCCACCGAAGACTTGGACCGCATGATCGCAGACTTCCAAGGCCACATCGCAAGCAAAGTTCTTGGCCGCACAAACCTGCTCCAAGACTTGTTCTCCCCGTCTCGTTGCATCCGCGACTTGGTAGTTGAGCGCACGACAGGCATGGACCAAAGTCGCCATCCTTGCGAGCTTATGGCGGGTCACTTGAAAGCCCATCACCGAACGTCCAAAAGCCTCCCGCTCCCGCGCATAACGCTCCGCTTCCGCAAGCGCCACCGCCGCAGAAGCATGGCCATACGTCGCCAAAAGCAGCCGTTCACGCTCAAAGTTTTGCATCAACGCAACAAAGCCCATCCCCTCTTCACCAAGGCGATTCTCCGCAGGGATACGACAGTCTTCAAAGCTCAAGATCGCTGTGTCACTCGCACGCCACCCCATCTTTTTGAGCCCTTTGGAGGCGGAAAATCCAGGCGTTCCCTTTTCCACCACAAAGAAAGAAAGCCCTGTGTGGGGATCATCGCTTGTGCGCGCCAACACCGTGACAAGATCCGCACGCACACCGCTTGTAATAAACATCTTTGAGCCATGGAGGATATAGTCTCCACCATCACGCACCGCACGCGTCCGAACACCCGCCACGTCGGAGCCTGTGTTTGGTTCTGTCACTCCCAACGCAGCGATCTTTTCGCCGCGCAAAACAGGTGGAACCCAACGCTGCTTTTGCTCTTCCGTTCCCAACGACAGGATGGGAGGTAGCGCGATCTCCATGCTACCAAGCCCCACCAATATCCCCGTCGAACCCGCAAGCAGGCCCGCTTCGCAAAACATGATCAAGTGAAAGATATCCCCTCCGCCCCCACCGTAAGCCTCTGGCATCGAAGCTCCCAAAAGCCCCGCCTCCGCTGCTTTTTGGTAGAGTTCCCGCGGAAAGATCTCTGCTTCTTCCCAATCATAGGCGTTTGGAAGGAGTTCTTCTCGCGTAAAGCGAACACAACTCTCGTAAAACATCTTGTGAGACTCGTCCAAAAAAGGCCGTGCCAAAGGGTCGTCAAACATCCTCACCTCCAAAACGCAACGATATCAATGATGAACCACCCCTGCGAGCATCCCAAATCCCCCCCACAAGATCAAGCCCAAACAACCCACAAAGAGACCCACACAACACAGCCCACAAAAAACCACGCTGACCTCAAACCCGCCACCTCTCTCCCGCCAGTCGTCTCGACATCCCTCATCCAAAGCCAACACAAGTTTCACAAAAAACAAAAACAACATAAAATACAAACACTTATATTGTTCCATTTTCTCAATAAGGATTCTCTAGCAAAAGAGTATTTTATAACGACTATTCTCTAGTAAAAGAGTATTTTTTACAGAAATGTATACTTTTTAGTTTATTTTATTCGTTTAATGGTCCATCTTTAAACGTATATCATCAAAAACAGAAGAACGCTTAAAGCATACAAACAAGGCCCACCTCTTGTTTGTGCGCTTGTGGCCAGAGTTCGGCCCAAAAGCCAGCCAAAGCAAACGAGAGAAAAGGACCAACGAGATGGGATTCATGGGTATCGATGGATGCAAAAAGGGATGGCTGGTTGTGTATTTGGAGGAAGAAGGCGCGGCTTTGTCAGGAAAAGTGTTCCCAAACTTTTCAGAGATCTTCGCGCACTACCCCAGCGCGATCTCTTGTGCGGTGGACATGCCCATTGGTTTGCCTTTTGAAAAAGAACGCGGCGGACGAGAGGCCGATCGTCAAGGGCGCAAGCTTCTTGGAAAGCGCAGTAGCTCTTTGTTCTCCCCGCCCCTGCGCGAGTGGCTTTTCTGCGAAGAATACGAAGAAGTCCGAAGCTTGGGTGTAAGTCGCCAAAGCTTCTTGATCTGGCCGAAGATCCGCGAAGTGGATGCAGCCATCACTCCAACCAGCCAAGCACACATCTTTGAATCCCACCCAGAACTCGCATTTGCGACGATGCATGGAGAGCCGTTGTTGAGCCACAAACGCACGCAAATCGGCCAAAACCAACGTATGGCGCTTTTGAAGGAAAAGACCCAAGGGCTTTTTCCCGACCTCGAAGGATTCTGCGAATCTTTTCTAAGTACAACGCTACGGAAGTTCTTTGCTGTCGATGATTTGCTGGATGCTTGTTCGTTGGTGTGGGTAGCATGGAAACATGCGAAAGGTACGGCGACTTGTGTCCCAGAAGAGCCGCCTATCGATCAACGAGGCTTACGTATGGAGATCTGGTACTAGCCTCTCTCTACCGAGGCAGCATTCTTTTGCATCCACTCTTGTAAGATTCCCTTGTATCCGTCCTGATAGGATGGATAACGCAGCGTATAGCCGCTTTCAAGCAAGCGCGCACCACGACAACGCTTGTTTCCACGAAGAGGATGGGGAGCCTCATCGTCGGAAACAACGGGAGGATGGGGGAATCCCATCTGCTCTGCCAACCAACGTTGGACCTCGCAAAGCTCGACAGGTGCGGCATCCACCCCCAAGTAAAGAGGTTGCACATCGGGCAACATCATCAAATGATGCAAAGCCCCCGCACAATCATCTCGATGGATACGGTTGGAATAACGCGCTTCTCCCGCAGGACAACGCGCTTCTCCACGCGCCACTTGCTCAATCAAGCGAAAGCGACCAGGGCCATAGATCCCAGCAAGTCGCAAGACGACCGCAGGGACACCCCAAGACCACAAGATCTGCTCTCCTTCGCGCAAAAAAGCTCCCGTAAAGCCCGAAGCTTCCGCAGGGCTGTCTTCATCGATCCAAGAGCCATCCTGTTGCGCGTAAACGCTCGTGCTTGAAGTAAACAAGACGCGTTTGAGGCTTGTTTTCTGTGGTTCCAGGGCCTCCAACAGACAACGAACCCCATCGACATAAGCCGCGCGATAGTTTTCTTCTTTGCGCCCACCCGAAGAGGCCGCATAAACGACGATATCCAACGCAGCAGGAAGATCTTGTAAGGTCTCTGGGCGCGTAAGGTCCGCAGCCATCGGCAAGACACCCTCAGGCAAACCTTGGGGATCTCTGCGCAAGCCCCACACTGTATGCCCAGCTTGCACAAGCTCTTGTGCAAGCGCGCTTCCCACATAACCACACCCAGCGATCAACACTCTCATAAACCACATCCTTCGGGGAAAATCGACTCAGCGCAAACGGATCTGAGGAACGGGGTGATACATCATGACTTGTTGCTTTTGTCCTTGGGTCTTCAGCAAAAAGCGCAAGGGCTCGATCAATGCGCTCGGCAAAGTCGAAGTCAACGCAAACAAACGTTGGGCAGCGTAAGGCAACGTCCCTTGTTGGTTGGAAGAGACCGCCTCTAGCATCTCAAAGAAACCCTTGGGTTGGGGAAAGTTGACGATCTGAGGACGAACTTTCAAACCTGTACGAGTCATCGCGAGTTTGATGGTGTCTTGCAGATCACCAAGCTTATCAACGAGTCCATTGGAAAGCGCTTGGCGCCCTGTCCATACGCGCCCGCCCGCAAGTTTCAGCAAGGCTTCGGGTTTCATCTTACGTCCAGTGGCGGCTTTGTTCACAAAGTCCTTGTACGCGGCGCTCAAAGTCGCCATCAAAGCCTTGCGCTCAGAAGCAGAGAAGGTCTCAAAAGCAGAAAACATCGAAGCGTTTTTCCCACGGGAGATGCTTTGCACCGCGATACCGAGCTTTTCCATCGCTCCACGCAAGACCACCTTGCCCGCAAAGATACCAATCGAACCCGTGATCGTGGTGGGCTGCGCAAGGATGGCATCTGCTCCCATCGAGATATAGTAACCACCCGAAGCAGCGACGTTCCCCATCGAAACATACAAGGGAGCTTTGCGTTTGAGCTGTTCAAGTTTGCGCCAGATCAGATCGCTCGCAAGCGCCGATCCACCGGGGCTATTGACGCGCAAGACCACTGCCCGAAGATTCTTGAGCTTTCGTACTTTGTCGAGGGTACGGATCACAGAGTCAGACCAGATATCACTCTCTTCTGCGAAAAGCCCCTTGGGAGCGCCGCCATAGTAAATCGATCCATCAAGGTACACGACCGCGATCTTGGGCTGTGCGCCTTTGGTGCTACTCTTTTTGGGATTGAGCAACATCGAAAACATCGACCAGATACTGGTGGGACGCTGGCGCTTTTTGATCGCAAAACGCGCCAAGAATCGGACTTTTTCGCCCTTCCAAGAAGCACGAAGTTGACTGTAAAGATCGTTCAGATAGATCACATCGTCGATCAATCCCGCTTTTTTGGCATCCCCAGGAGACCACAAGCCTTGATCAATCGCATCTTTGACCTTTTCCATCGGGAGTTTGCGATGGGCCACGATCAAAGAGATCATGTGCTGATAGAGATCGTCGATCAATTGGGTCACTTGCTTTCTTTGTGCGTCAGACATCGACTCACGCAAAAACGGCTCGGGCGCGGTCTTGAAGTCACCGATGGTCACAAAGTCACCCTGCAAACCAAAGCGATCCATCATCTTTTTGAAATACAAAGACTCGCTGCGCAACCCTGGCAACAAAAGCATCCCACTGCTGGGCATAAACACCTTGTCGCAAGCCATCGCCACGAGATAATCGGCACTTCCACCCGACTCCAACATCGCGTACGTCTTTTTCCCTGCCTTGCGCAAGGTCAAGATCGCTTTGTGCATCGCTTCGGCTTTTGCGAGCCCCACAGCCAAACCACCCAAACGAAAAACCACTGCTTTTACTTCAGGGGTCTTTGCTGCTGTACGAATCCGTCGAAGAAAACGTCGAAAACTTTTAGGACTCGAGAAAAACCCCGAACTCTTGGGCCGATCGGGATACGCCCCCACCAAACGAAACAACGCGATATCGATCGGTTTCTTTTCTACCTTTTTTGTGGTCCCAAAGTCCCAGAAAGCCCATGCGGGTTGCGAAACCCCCGCCACGCCGAGCGAAAGACAAAGCGCTCCCAGAATGATCTGTCGAATCATCGAAATTTCTCCTGTTTGGCTCGCAAAAAGTTCAAAGTGTCCATGCTCATACCCCCGAAGGACGGATGCTACGAGATCAGCAACGTGCTCGCACGAATCCACAGAAAAAAATGATCGCAACCTCTAAGGTTGCTTCGCAATCTTCTTGACCCGCCGACGGGAATCCCATACAACAAGGGGGCTTGCTTAACAAGCGTTTGAGATATCCGACAAGCGCTCTCAGCTCGCCGTCTCCGCTGAGAAGTTTGAACGAAAGAAGGTCATGCGCATGCGGACAAGATTTGTTTTTTCTTTTGTACTCTCTTGCCTTTTGCTCCTATCTGCTTCTTGTACATTCTCCGTAGATTACACACAGGGGAGTTTTAACTGCACACAAGATGCGGATTGTCCCACCGATTACAAGTGCCAAGATCAGATCTGCGTCCCGAAAACGTGCCGCACAGATACTGATTGCCCGAAAAACTTTCGATGCAACAACAACAGTTGCGTCTCCAACACAACGCCGCCTCCAACGCCTTGCAGCAAACAAGAAGACTGCTCAGAGTTCCAAGAGACCTGCGCTCCTGATCTCGATGGCAAGGGCCGTTTCTGCGTGGTCCGCTGCGACGTTGTAAAACAAGAAGGTTGCCCTTCAGGTGAGATCTGCGTGTTACTCGAAGGACGCGGTTACTGCCGTGCTCCCAGCGGAAACAAGCCAGCAGGCGGACTTTGCGAACAAGAGCTCGATTGCGAACTCAATCTCTACTGCCGCCCTGTCGCTGGGTTTGAACGCATCAAACGTTGCACCCCAACCTGCGATATCCGTAAGCTCGGCCAAGAGTGCCCCACAAGCAACCAACGCTGTCTGCCCCTCACCCAAAAAGACCAACCCATCGGCTATTGCGAGCCTGTCTCCACAAAGGTCAAACAAGGCGAGATCTGCGGCGGTGACATCGCCTGCGAAACCGGCTTGGCCTGCAAACCCTCCCCCAACGAAAACTTCAATCGCTGCCAATAATCCTCCTCCCCTCTAAAAATCGCTATATCCTCGGTAGATTCGGGCGTCCACAGAGGGCCGCCACGAATACAGCTATATCCTCGGTAGATCGGGCGGCCACAGAGGGCCGCAACGGATACAGCTATATCCTCGGTAGATCGGGCGGCCACAGAGGAATCTGTACCCAACTAAGCTACTATCCTCGGATATTCGAACGCTTCGCATCAGACGATTTTTTACAGCTATATCCTCGGTAGATTCACTTTCCACAGAGGGCCGCAACGGATACAGCTATATCCTCGGTAGATTCGGGCGTCCGCGGTAGATTCGGGCGGCCGCGGAGGGCCGCCACGGATAGAACGGTATTCAGGATATCTATCCTCCCTAGATAGAAGAAAAAAGCGCAGGCCAGACCTCCATCCAGCAAGAAAAAAGTGCAGGCCAGACCTCCATCCAGCAAGAAAAAAGAGTCCAAAGACCACCCCAAAGGGTCTATCTGCATCACTGCTCCCAAACCAAAGAAAAGACGCCCGCATAGAAAAAGCAGCCATTTTTGAGCGAAGTGGTACAATCCATCACACGTTGTTCTTGAACGCCGCCCCAAAAAGGAGGTTCCCTACCATGCGCTATCTCTGCGTTGCTTTGTTGCTTGCCTCGCTCTTGCTGGTCACGGAAAGTTGTGTTGGCCAGATAGGACCGACTTCATCGGATGCCTCAAGTACAGATGGAACAGCCACATCGCCCGAGAAAAAAGCCGAAGAGAACGGAAAGTCCGAAGGAATCGTTTCAGAGCCAGCCGTCGAACCCTCATCAGAACCAAGCGGGCCAGAAGAACCATCCACCGAGCCCGCAAGCGAACCAGCGACCGAACCGACCCAAGAGCCCGTATCGACCGAGCCGACCAAGGAGCCGGTGACGGAGCCCATGGTAGAACCCAGCGAAGAAAACATCTTCGAGCCCGTTGGGGACGGAGGTCCTGTCGAAGTCACCCCCGAACCACAAAACAACACCGTCGCGGTCTTTATGGCGCAAGGCGATATCGGCCGAACCATGATGTCTTGCGACGATGGACTCACTTGGAAAGCCAACCGTTCTTGGGAGTTGGAAGGCGACGCCGCAGTTTGCGGAAAGATCAGTCAGATCGAGTGTTACAACCTACCCTGCGACTTTATGAACAAGACCACCTGCGAAACCAAGACCCCCTGTGACTGCGACCACCATCCCGGTGCGCCCTTGGGTATGGCTTATGGCGACGGCTGGTTTGTGGGCACGTGGGGATGGGGGCCGCCGGGCTCCGTTCGCCGCTCACAAGACGGAATCAACTGGGAAACCGTCATCACAGGCACCACCTTTGGCGGCATCGACTATGGAGCGAGCACGTTCGTCACAGGCGATCGTTCACCACGGGTGTCGAGCGATGGCGGGAAGACTTGGACGATGGGTGGAAAAGCCGATCTCAAAGACACCACGGGGACAGTGTGGAATGTTCGTTCCTTTGCTTTTGCGGGCGTAGGCGATGCTTCGGGGCGTTTTATCGTGACAGGACAAAGTGGGACCTTGCGCGATGTGCTGATCAGCGCGGACAAAGGGCAGACTTGGAACCGCCCCAACAACCTCGATCGTGACTGTGCAGACGGCGTCCGCGGAATCGTCGGTGGCAACGGCGTTATCCTCATCCTTACAGGCCAAGGAAACGTCTGTCGCTCCACAGATGCAGGACAAACCTTCACCAAGTCTGCTTTGCCAGCCACCCCTTCCACCAAAACCATCTGGGATGGCACAAACTTCCATTACTGGGTCTCAAACAAACGATACAGCAGCCCTGATGGGGTGACTTGGACAGCGACCAATATGGTCGTCACAGGAGGAGGAAACATCTCGTTGGGCGCGATAGAACGCAGTTCCATCACAGGCACCTATGTTTCCGTGCGCGGGGGATGGGCCAACTGGTACAGCAAGCAAGAGTTTTACCGCTCGACAGACGGCATCAATTGGACGCGTCTTCCCGCAACGGACTTCACAGCCTCCCATCGCATCCGCCATATCCGCTTTGGCTACGTCAAACGCTCCGCCAAAGGCTGTCCCTGATCCCACCAGCACAAAAGCTCGTAAACATCCCGCTGTCAGGCAGCAAACAACACACTCGCCTCTCCCACCTATTCTACAGAGACCCCCGAAAACCAGATGCGGAAAGCACCACCGACACCACGATGCAACGTGGAAAGTCGCAAGGACCCAGCGCGGATATGTTTTTCCCAAGTGGTCTGTCGGGTGGGCTTGACGCTTCCTCCACGGTGGTAGCTCCAAGCCACAAGAGCCCCTTCCTTCGAGACATACAGCTTATAAAGGTCCCCTGGCGTGTAACCACCTTGGTTTGGGTAGCGCACAGAGATGATATGCGTTGGTTGGAAGGTATGTGTCCCCCAAGTGACCGTCTTTGGCGCGACTTCCGTCGTGACTTGGGTACCTTTGTCCCAGACCACGTGGAAGGGAAACAACAACCAGTACTGATCGTTGATGAACCATCGATCGATCTTTTGCGCTTGAGGAGAGCTTTTAAACGCCTCGCTCCCACGGACATAACGGAACCAAGGCTGTTTGGGACCGCTACGAAAAGACACGCGGTGTAACTGAGGCTCCCACACCCAAGTTCGTTGTCCTTGTTTGGTGCCTTTTTGAACATGAAAGGTGTAAGACAAACGCTGAACACTCCCAAAGGTCCCCACGCCATACCACTTCGCGACACGCTGAACGACGTCTTGTTCGGCCCGAACATCGGTCATCCAAGACAAGCTCCCGACAAAAAGCAACGCTACATAAAGAATATTTCTCATCACATGGTCTCCTTTCTGTTTGGTACCCCATAAGATCCACCAACCCCATAGATGGGTGCTCACAGAAAGCAACATCGTAGGCTTTCCTTTGTTGTCTTGGGCGCTTTACGAATACGCCTCAGGCCACAAAGACGCAACCCCCCGATGTACCAAGGATAAGAGCATGCCAAGGTAAAGCAACGCCCGCAAGACGCAGAGCGGCGTCTGTGAGACGAAGCGCCACGATGAAAGGAGATGATGTGATGTGAAGGGAAGAAAAGAGGGGGAGCAAAGAGAGGAAGTGAGGGGGGATTAGGAGACCATGGGGACGGTGATTTCTTCGATATCGTCTTCTTGATCGGTATCGATTTCCTCGGCGTCTTCGTTCATCACGATACCCGTGCGCTTGTACACGGCAAGGCCCGTACCAGCGGGGATCAAACGACCCATGATAACGTTTTCCTTGAGACCGCGGAGGTGGTCGGTTTTTCCAGAAACAGCGGCTTCTGTAAGAACCTTTGTGGTCTCTTGGAAGGAGGACGCAGAGATGAAGCTTTCCGTCGAGAGCGAAGCTTTGGTGATACCCAACAACAGAGGCTCCCAGCTTGCGGGTGCACCGCCCTGCTGACGCGCTTCTTCGTTGGACTCATCCACCAAGAACTTCTCAACGTGATCATCGACAACGAGGCTGGTATCACCGACCGTAAGGATACGGACGCGACGCAACATCTGTCGAACGATAACTTCGATGTGCTTGTCGTTGATCTTAACCCCTTGGAGACGATAGACCTCTTGGATCTCGTCCACGAGATACTTGGCAAGGTGCTGGGCACCTTTGACGCGCAAGATGTCGTGGGGGTTGATCGAACCATCCATCAAAGGCTCGCCCATACGCACGCGGTCACCTTCGTGAACCGTGATATGGCGTCCTTTGGGGATCAGGTATTGACGAGGCTCACCGACACCTTCGGGATGAACTTCGAGTTTACGTTTTCCTTTGGTGTCTTTTCCAAAGTGAACGATACCGTCGATCTCAGAGATGATGGCGTGCTCTTTCGGTTTACGAGCTTCGAAAAGCTCGACAACGCGGGGAAGACCACCCGTGATGTCTTTCAGCTTCGTGGTTTCACGAGGAACACGGGCCAAGACATCACCACGGCGAACGGTCTGCTTGTCTTCGACTTGGAGTGTCGCGTTAACAGGCAGGGTTACACGAAGAGGCTTGCTGCTTTTGCCATCCGCTTGGATATAACGCAACAACAACGCCGCACGCTTGTTGGGATCGCGGCTTTCGATAATAACCTTGTTACTAAAGCCTGTTGTTTCGTTGACTTGCTCTTCAAAGGTGATCCCTTCGCGGAGGTCTTCAAACGTAACAACTGCGGTTCCGTCGGGCGCTTCTTCGGGAGTATCCGCCAAGATCGGGTTGTTATAGGGATCCCAGTTCGAGATCACGGAGCCAGCGGGAACTTCGGCACCGTTGGGGAAATTGATATAAGCCCCAAGGGTTGCGCGATAACGTTCACGATCGCGTCCGTTTTTGTCGAGAATGACGAGGCTTGCGTTACGGTTCATAACGATCCAAACCGTCTTTTTCTCGCGCGTACGGGGATCTTCGATCTCACGTTGAACAGCCTGCATGTCTTCGTATCGCAGTGTACCACCACCGCGCGTTTCCAACGTGGACTGTTCCGCTTTTTGCGTGGCCGCACCACCGATGTGGAAGGTACGCATGGTGAGCTGTGTACCAGGCTCGCCGATACTCTGTGCCGCGATAACCCCGACTGCTTCGCCGATGTTGACCATCGTTCCGCGGGCAAGGTCACGACCATAACAGCTTGCACAAACACCATGACGTGCTTCACAGGTCAACACAGAGCGGATCTTCACGCGCTCAAGGCCTGCATCCATCACGATCTCAACGAGGTCTTCGTCGATAGCGGTACCCGCTTCAACAAGCGTTTCGCCAGTGTGTGGATCTTCGATATCATCGACCACAACGCGGCCGAGGATACGATCGCCGAGAGCTTCGATCACTTCACCGTTTTCGATCAAGGCCGTCATATCGATGCCTTCGTTGGTGCCGCAATCGACTTCAGTGATGATCGCGTCTTGCGCAACGTCAACCAGACGACGGGTCAAGTAACCAGCGTTTGCGGTCTTGAGTGCGGTATCCGCGAGACCTTTACGCGCACCGTGCGTCGAGATGAAGTATTGCAAGACCGTCAGACCTTCGCGGAAGTTCGCGGTGATGGGCGTCTCGATGATACTACCATCGGGTTTTGCCATCAAACCACGCATCCCTGCGAGCTGACGAATCTGTTGGGTCGAACCACGCGCACCCGAGTCGGCCATCATATAAATGGAGTTGAAAGATTCCGTGATGATTCTCGCGCCTTCGGGCGTTTCGATCACGTCTTCTTTGAGTTCTTCCATCATCTGCTTGGTGACAAGTTCGGTGATGTTGGACCAAACGTCGACGATCTTGTTGTAGCGCTCGCCGCCTGTGATCTGGGATTCGCTGTGTTGTTGTTCGATCTCTTCGATTTCGATGTAAGCCTTATCGAGGAGTTCTTTCTTCTTCTCAGGAATCACCATGTCACCAACGCAGATCGAGATCCCTGCTTGCGTCGAAGCGGAGAAGCCCAAGCTACGGAGGCGGTCAGCAAGAAGAACAGTCGCCTTGTTTCCAGCGAGACGGTAGCACTGGTCGATCAGGGTCTGGAGTGCTTTTTTGTCCATCACGCGGTTAACGAACTTGAACGGAAGCGTACGGGGCAACAAGTCGCGCATCAAAACGCGGCCCGTGGTGGTTTCGACGAGACAGGGCGTTTGATCGATCACACGCGAGTTCTCTTCGAAGTCCACAGCACGCATACGCACTTTGATCTTGGCTTGGATATCCACTTCGCCCGCATCGTAAGCAACACGAACTTCTGCGGGGCTACTGAAGATGCGCCCTGTACCCGGAACAGAGGGACGTTCGCGGGTGATGTAGTAGAGACCCAACACGATATCCTGCGTGGGGTTGATGATCGGTTTCCCGTTCGCAGGAGAAAGGATGTTGTTGGTACTCATCATCAACACGCGCGCTTCCATCTGTGCTTCGATGGAGAGCGGGACGTGAACAGCCATCTGGTCACCGTCGAAGTCCGCGTTAAATGCGGTACAAACGAGGGGGTGCAGACGGATCGCCTTCCCTTCAATCAACAAAGGTTCAAAGGCTTGGATCCCCAAACGGTGCAAGGTCGGTGCACGGTTGAGAAGGATCGGGTGCTCTTTGATGACCTCTTCCAAGATGTCCCAAACTTCGGACTTCTCTTTTTCCACCATCTTTTTCGCGCTTTTGATGGTGGTTGCGAGGCCGCGCTCTTCGAGCTTGTTGTAGATAAAGGGTTTGAACAACTCCAGCGCCATCTGCTTGGGCAGACCACACTGGTGAAGTTTCATCTCAGGACCCACGACGATAACCGAACGACCGGAGTAATCGACGCGCTTTCCGAGAAGGTTCTGACGGAAACGCCCTTGCTTTCCTTTGAGCATATCCGAGAGAGACTTCAAAGGACGCTTGTTGGGGCCTGTGATGGTCTTACCGCGACGTCCGTTGTCAAACAAAGCATCCACGGCTTCTTGAAGCATACGCTTCTCGTTGCGCACGATGATCTCGGGCGCAATCAAACCTTGGAGGCGTTGGAGACGGTTGTTACGGTTGATCACACGACGATACAAGTCGTTGAGGTCGGAGGTTGCAAAGCGACCACCTTCCAAGGGAACGAGGGGACGCAGATCGGGCGGAAGGACGGGGATGACTTCGAGCATCATCCACTCAGGTCGGTTTCCAGACTCACGGAAAGCCTCGACGACCTTCAAACGCTTGGCGATCTTTTTACGCTTGGCCTCAGAAGTCACCTCTTTCATCTGCTCGCGCAGTTCGATAGAGAGGGTTTCCAAGTCCAACTCGTTCAAGAGTTCTTTGATGGCTTCCGCGCCCATACCCGCACGGAAGGGAGGTTCGAGATCTTCGGACTCCAGGCTCTCAAATTCCTCGTACTTTTTCTCATATTGTTCTTCGGTGAGCATCTCACCTTTTTTGAGATTGGTTTTACGTGGATCGATGACCACGTAAGACTCGCAGTACAGGACTTTTTCGAGATCCTTGAGCGTCATATCCAAGAGGTTCCCGATACGGCTAGGCAAGCTCTTGAGGAACCAGATATGCGCAACAGGCGTTGCAAGACCGATGTGACCAAGGCGCTCACGGCGGACCTTGGACTGGATGACCTCGACACCGCACTTTTCACACACCACACCACGGTGTTTCATGCGCTTGTATTTACCGCACAAACACTCATAGTCCTTGGTGGGTCCGAAGATACGGGCGCAAAAGAGACCGTCGCGCTCGGGCTTAAAGGTCCGATAGTTGATGGTCTCGGGTCGTTTGACCTCGCCGTGAGAGAGTTCGCGGATCTTGCTTGGCGATGCCAAAGAGATCCGAATGGCACGAAAACTTAGGGGATCTTTGGGCTTGTCAAAGAAGCTAAAGATATCTTTCAAGGCATTTCCCTCACAGGTTGACCCCCACCGTTAGGCATCCAAAATGCCCAACGGTGAGACGGTTAGAGCCTTGGGACAAATTCACAAGACGAGGTCGATTAAAGATTACCTTCTTCTTCTTCCACGTCTTCGACCAATTCCACATCAAGCGCAAGGCTCTGAAGTTCTTTGATCAAAACGTTGAAGGATTCGGGCAAACCAGATTCCAGCATATTGTCGCCTTTGACGATGGCTTCGTACATACGGGTACGACCAACGACATCGTCACTCTTGACAGTAAGAAACTCTTGGAGACTGTACGCGGCGCCGTAGGCTTCCATCGCCCACACTTCCATCTCTCCGAGACGCTGACCACCAAACTGAGCCTTACCACCGAGAGGTTGTTGGGTGACCAACGAGTAAGGACCAATCGAACGAGCGTGGATCTTGTCGTCGACAAGGTGGTGGAGCTTGAGCATATACATCACGCCCACCGTCACGTTACTGGCGAAGATATCCCCAGTACGGCCATCGAAGAGGATGGTTTGACCGCTGTCAGGAAGTCCCGTCGTTTCGAGTTTTTGGCGGATCTCTGCTTCAGAAGCACCGTCAAAGACTGGTGTCGCGAGGTACATCCCTTTGCGGAGATCGCGACAGAAGAAGCGAAGGTCTTCGCCATCGAGACCATCCAACAGTTCCCACACGTTGACACGACCACCTTCGTATTCGGTCAAAGCATCGGGCTCAAAGAAGGTCTTCACTTCGTCACGGATGCGCTCATCTGAGTAACGTTTTTCCAACATCTCGTTGATGCGGTGTCCGAGTCCCAAAGCAGCCCAACCAAGGTGGGTTTCGAGGATCTGACCGACGTTCATACGAGACGGAACCCCAAGTGGGTTCAAAACGATATCGACGGGCGTACCATCTGCCAAGTAAGGCATGTCTTCTTCGGGAAGGATACGGCTGACAACACCCTTGTTACCGTGGCGTCCGGCCATCTTGTCCCCGACCTGAAGCTTACGCTTCACAGCCAAGTACACTTTGACCATCTTCAAAACGCCGGGCTGAAGGTCATCACCCTTCTTCATACGTTCGATGCGCTCTTGGTAGTTCTTGGTGATCTCAGAACGTTGTTCTTCGACAGCGTCTTCGATACGGCGAACGCGCTCTTGCACATCTTCGTCGACGAGGGGGATATCCACCCACAAGGTACGGGGCAACTCATCCAACAACTCAGAGGTGAGCTTTTTCCCAGCGGGAACGAGGACTTCACCTTGATGGATCAGTTTGGCCGAGGTGGTCTGGCCATCCAAAAGCTCGCGAAGTTTTTCATTGGCAGCTTTGCGCAAGATATGAAGCTCAGCGTTCATGTCTTTTTGCAGACGTGCTTCCAAATCATCTTCGATCTGGCGGGTACGGGTGTCGCGGTCTTCGCCTTTGCGTCGGCTAAAGACGCGAGCATCGATCACGATACCGCGTTGACCGGGCTTTGCGCGCTCAGAAGAGTCACGAACGTCACCAGCTTTTTCACCGAAGATCGCACGAAGCAGTTTTTCTTCGGGGCTAAGCTGGGTTTCGCCCTTAGGTGTAATCTTACCAACCAAGATATCGCCGGGTTTGACTTCTGCACCGATGCGGATGATTCCACTCTCGTCGAGATCTTTGAGCGCTTCTTCCCCAACGTTGGGGATATCGCGGGTGATCTCTTCTTTACCGAGTTTGGTTTCTCGCGCATAACACTCGATCTCTTCGATGTGGATCGAGGTGTAGATGTCTTCTTTTACGACGCGTTCGTTGATCAAGATCGAGTCTTCGAAGTTGTAACCACCCCAAGACATAAACGCGACGATACAGTTTTGGCCCAACGCAAGCTCACCACCCGAAGTTGCCGGGCCGTCCGCGATCACGTCGCCCTTGTAAACGCGGTCACCGCGCTTCACGATAGGCTTCTGGTTGATCGAGGTGCTTTGGTTGGAGCGTTGGTACTTGATCAGCTTGTAGATATCGACCTGTGTACCAAGTTCGTTGCGAGCGTCATCCACATTAACGCGGACAACGATACGCGAAGCATCGACGTAATCGACGACACCATCGCGCTTTGCAACCACGGTAACACCCGAGTCACGTGCAACGATGCGCTCGATACCTGTTCCAACGAGAGGCGCCATGGTGCGGAGCAAAGGCACCGCTTGGCGCTGCATGTTAGAGCCCATCAATGCGCGGTTTGCGTCGTCGTGTTCGAGGAAGGGAATCAACGAAGCCGCGATCGAAACGAGCTGGTTTGGCGAAACGTCCATCAATTGGACTTCATCGGGGGTTGCACCAGAGAAGGTTTCCCCACCTTTACGCACGGTCACGAAGGGGCCAGCGAGATGGCCTTCGTCGTTGATCACAGCGTTGGCCTGGGCGATAGTGTAGCGCTCTTCGTCCAAAGCGGAGAAGTACTGCACACCGTCCAAAACGCGGCCGCTCTCGACCTTACGGTAAGGTGTTTCGATAAAGCCGAACTGGTTCACGCGAGCATAAGTTGCAAGGCTCGCGATCAAGCCGATGTTCGGACCTTCAGGCGTTTCAATAGGACAGATACGACCGTAGTGCGTGGTGTGAACGTCGCGCACCTCGAAGCCTGCACGGTCACGTGTCAAACCGCCAGGTCCAAGGGCGGAAAGACGACGTTTGTGCGTCACTTCAGAGAGCGGGTTGGTTTGGTCCATAAACTGGCTAAGCTGCGATGAACCAAAGAACTCTTTCACAACCGCGTTGACGGGCTTGGGGTTGATCAAGTCGTGCGGCATGAGCTGCTCGACTTCTTGGATCACCATACGTTCTTTGATCGCGCGTTCCATACGAACCAAACCGATGCGGTATTGGTTCTCAAGAAGCTCGCCGACTGCACGAACACGACGGTTTCCAAGGTGGTCGATATCGTCGATATCAAAGCCGTCTTTGTTGTTGCGCAGGTTGATCAAGTAACGCACAACCTCAAGGATGTCTTGGGGTGTCAACACCGTCTTGTTGAGCGGCGTATCGTGCAGATCAAACTTGTGATTCAACTTCAAACGACCGACAGAAGAGAGGTCATAACGGTCAGGGTTGAAGAACAAGTTGTTGAAGAGGCTGGTGGCCGTCTCCATGGTGGGGGGCTCGCCTGGACGCAAGCGACGATAGATCTCCATCATCGCTTCTTCGGGCGTGTTGATCTTGTCTTGGTTCAAGGTATCGCGCAACGAACCGGCGTTTGCGCCCTCGATAAAGAGGACACGGAAGTCCGTGATGTTGCGTTGCTCGATTTCTTCGAGGATCTCGGGGGTGATCTCCTCGTTGACTTGGACCAGGATCTCACCTTCTTCGGGATCGAAGATGTCTTCCGCAGCGACTTTACCGATCAAAGAGTTGCGAGAGATCGGCAAACGATCCAAGCCACTCTCACGGATGCGGCGGATACGCGGAGCATTCAGCTTGTTTCCAAACTTGGTGCCCGCTTTCAAGATCATCTTGCCGTCGGGTGAGTAGATATCGCGCTCTGCTTTTTGTCCCAAAAGCAGGTCGATATTGAGTGCACGACTATAATCACAAGGAACGTAGTACTTTCCTTGGAGAGCTTCGACACCCTCGTCACGCAAACGCTCCAACTCTGTAAAACCAACATAAGCGCCCTTGTTCATCACAAGCTCGCCATTTTGGTTAAAGACGTCATCTGCAAGACGACATCCCACGAGGTAGTCGGGCGTTACGGGGATGGGGCCGTTGCCTTGTTCGAGAAGCTTTTGGATCGCCCAGTCCGTCAGTTTGGTGTGGACCTGCGGCTCACCTTTGGAGAGAAGCAGCTCATCACCCAACAAGACGTCATGACCCGCGATGTTGTTGAGCCAACAAACAAAGCTGATCTCTGGCGTCTCAGGACGCGCCAGATGGACCAGCTCTGTATCGTAGAACTCGTTGAGGAGTTCTGCTGTGGTGTAGCCCAACGCGCGCAAAAGCACGGTAGCAGGGAGTTTTCGACGACGGTCGATACGGACATACAAGATATCCTTGGCATCGAACTCAAAGTCGATCCAACTACCGCGATAGGGGATCACGCGTGCTGAATAAAGGTACTTCCCAGAAGAGTGGGTTTTCCCTTTGTCGTGTTCGTAGAAGACCCCGGGAGAACGGTGCAACTGGCTAACGACAACGCGCTCGGTACCACTAATGATAAAGGTACCTTGCTCGGTCATCAGCGGGATCTCGCCGAAGAAGACCTCTTGTTCTGTGATGTCTTCGATCTCTTTGTTGCCGGTCTCTTCGTCGACCTTCCAGATCACAAGACGGACTTCGACGCGGATCGTGGCGGCATAAGTGACGCCACGCTGACGACACTCGTCCACGTCATACTTTGGTGGTTCCAAGTGATACGCGACAAAGTTGAGTTGGCACGTCTCGTTGAAGTCTTTGATCGGGAAGACACTCTTAAAGACTGCTTGAAGCCCAGTGTTTTCGCGTTCGTGAGGAAGCTTGTCAGCTTGCAGAAACTTCTCGAAGGATTTTTTCTGCATCTCGATCAGGTTGGGGATCTCAATGATCTGCCTGATCTTGCCGAAGCTCCTTCTCACCCGGAAATTGTTCTGAATTTGGGCCGTCATCAACCCTCCTGCAGTGGATGTTGAGCGGACTTGGCACACCCAGAGACACGCTCTATGTGGTGGCGCACTCGATTCAAGTCCCAAGACAAGGGGAAAAGGATGAAAAATAGGTCGGTATGAAAGGGTATCTATTCGGAATGAAAGGATATCTATAAGGTTGTGGCCGTCTTAGACAGCCTTGGCTCGTTTGGGTCGCAAGGTGGGCTAGAGAGCGATAGAGGGATCCATCAGCCCCATGTTGGTGCGTAAAGATGGTCTGCGAATACATCAAATTGTTTTCTCGCCAGATCCTCTGGAAGCCGGAACACGCTTGAAAAGCGACAGAAAATGCCTGCATTCACGATGCCTTATGAGGAGGATACACAAGGGCAGCTTGCCCATAAGGTCCACCATCATTCACAAAAAAAAAGAAAAGTCAAGAGAAACTTGCGCTCTCTTTTCTTTTCTTTGAAAGATGCGTGCGACAAACGGTCAAAAAAACGCAAAGACCAGGCCCGAAAAAACCTTCTTGTTTGGGGAGAAGATTTTCTCAGGTCTGGTCTTTGTGAACCAACGCGGAGGTTGGTTTTGGCCGAAGCCTACACAAAGACCGGCGGCCAAAAGTGAAATTACTTCACTTCGACGGTAGCGCCTGCTTCTTCAAGTTGTTTCTTGAGTGCAGCAGCTTCTTCTTTCGAGATGCCTTCTTTCACGGGCTTGGGCACGCCTTCAACGAGTTCTTTAGCTTCTTTCAAGCCAAGACCGGTGACGCCACGGATTTCTTTGATCACTTGGATCTTCTTGTCGCCAAAGCCAGTGAGGATCACGTCGAATTCAGTTTTTTCTTCAACAGCAGCAGCACCGCCGTCGCCAGCAGCAGCAACCATCACGGGACCTGCAACAGCAGCAGCAGAAACGCCCCACTTTTCTTCGAGGTCTTTGACCAACTCTGCGATTTGCAGAACGGTAAGGTTGCTGAGTTTGTCGATGATCTCTGTTTTCACTGTTTCGAAATCGCTCATAATAAACACTCCAATGGATGAGTTTGGGTTGACTGTAAAGGTAAAAGTGTCGCCTGTGAAAGCGTCTTAATCTTCGCCGTTGAGCTTGCGACGTTGTGCTTCGAGAAGAAGCACAACTTTCTGGGGAACAGCATTGAAGAGACGAACCAATTGGCTTCCGGGAGCACTCAAGGTTCCAAGCAACTTGGCGCGCAATTCTTCACGCGAGGGCAGCTTCGCGAGCTGCTCAACACCTTGGGGGTCCAAACGTGTGCCATCAACGTAGCCACCTTTGACAATGAATTTATCTTTGTCTTTGGCGCATTTTTCAGCGACACGTGCGGGGGCCACGGGATCTTCTTTGCTGTAAGCGATCGCGGTCGTACCGACAAAGTCTTTCCCGATCACTTCAAGCTTTGTACCCTGCGTTGCGATGCGTGCGAGGGTATTTTTAACGACTCGAATCGAGACGCCCTGTTCACGAAAGGCACGACGGATCTCTGTAATGTCACGAACAGACAAGCCTTTGAAATCTGCGAGGACGGCGCCTTGCACAGTTTCAAAGTCAGCCCGCAGTTCCGCGACCTGTTCTTCTTTCTGTACTCGATCCAAGTTACTGCTCCTTCTCTATACGGGGCATTCGGCCTTTGTGAAATCCTCAATCAACCAAGGGAGTCAAATCAACAATGTTTTGTGCATCTTTAGGAAAAGGACACGGAAACCTATCGATTGACTTGCCTCGGCAGGCATGGATTATCCACAAAGGACCTGCTGTCTTCGACAAGAACGATGAATTCTTTTCCTTCAGGATCAGCCAGCTTTCAAAGCGCCTTGAATCGATGCGACATCCAAGGTCACACCGGGGCTTTGCGTCAGCGAGATGCTGGCTTTCTGTAGGTAAACACCTTTCGATGTTTGGGGCTTGGCACGCATGATCGTGTCAAAGATTGCGAGGATGTTGCCACGCAATTGCTCGGCAGAGAAAGAGGACTTGCCCACTGTAGAGTGGACGATACCTGCTTTGTCTACGCGGAACTCGATCTTACCCGACTTTTGTTCGCGGACAGCGTTGCCCACGTCAAAGGTCACGGTGCCAACTTTGGGGCTAGGCATCAAACCACGGGGACCAAGGAGCTTACCGATCAAACCCACATGGCGCATCATGTCTGGCGTCGCGATGGCCTTATCAAAATCGAGCCAGTTTTCCGTGCGGATCTTCTCGACAAGCTCTTCGCCACCAACGATGTCTGCGCCTGCTTCTTCGGCTTCTTTCGCTTTTTCGCCTTTTGCAAAAACAGCGATACGAACCGTTTTACCGGTACCGTTGGGAAGAACCACCGCACCACGCACCATTTGATCCGATTTACGGGGATCGACGCCCAATTGGACCGCCACATCCACGCTTTGATCGAAACGTGCAAAGTTAAATTCGGGTTTCTTCAACAACTCGAGTGCTTCGTCGAGTGCGTACAAACGGCCGACTTCAAGAAGTTCACGAGCAGCTTGGCTTTTTTTGCCGCGCTGGTGGGGGATACGCTTGCCCTTTTCGCGTGTAGAGCCTTCGCGTTTTTTGGGAATCCGTGGCATAGGGAGACTCCTACCAGATGATGGGGTAGTTCAAACGTCGAACAAAATGTTAGCGGACATCCACGCCCATCGAACGGGCGGTTCCTGCAATGATTTTCTTCGCAGCTTCGACATCGTTAGCATTCAAGTCGGGAAGTTTGACCTTTGCGATCTCTTCGACTTGTGCCCAACTCAAAGTACCAACTTTCTCTTTACCAGGCTTTTTCGAGCCTGCACCGGGCTTTTTCTCTGTCGAAAGACCAAGGCTTTTCTTGATCAAAACAGATGCCGGGGGAGTTTTGGTGATAAAGGTGAACGAACGGTCTTGGAAGACCGAGATCACCACGGGAATAATCATTCCCATTTGGTCCGCCGTACGGGCGTTAAACTGCTTCACAAACTCCATGATGTTCACACCATGCTGACCCAACGCCGGACCAACCGGTGGAGAAGGGTTTGCACGTCCGGCGGGACATTGGAGCTTGACTTCCGCCATAAGTTTCTTGGCCATCGCCTTACCTCAACTTGTTTCTACAAACAATCGGCGAGAAGGACTGTTTCGCGATGCAACGACTACAGCTTCTCTACCTGTGAAAAGTCCAACTCTACGGGTGTAGAGCGACCGAAGATACTCACCATCACGCGAACCTTGCCTTTGTCGGGGCGTACTTCTTCGATGGTTCCATTGAAGTTCATGAAAGGACCATCGGTGACCCGGATCTCTTCGCCCATCTCGAACTCGACGCGTGGTTTGGGGCGTTGTGCTCCCTCTTCCATCTGTTGAGTGATCTGGCGAACTTGAGAGGCTGGCACAGGAACGGGACGTTTTGAATTTCCAACAAATCCAGAGATCTTTGGCGTGGTCTTCACCAAGTGCCAAGTGTCGTCCGTGAGGACCATCTGGATCAGCATATAACCAGGATAGAACTTGCGCTCGGAGGTCTTCTTCACGCCACCTTTGGCGCTCTCTTCGACTTTTTCGACAGGAATGAGGATACCCTCTTCCAAATCGCCAAAGTAGTCTTCAAGACCTTCTTGGATGATGCGTTGTTGTAGGCTTTTTTTCGCTTTGTGTTCAAATCCTGAGTAGGTATTGACCACATACCACTTGAGTTGCTCTTCTTTGCCCAATGTTCTATTCTCCTAGAAGAAAGGGAACTTCGGATTCGCCCTTTTCTTCTTTGGCTGCTTCGCAACGAAAGAAAAACTGGGGAGGGAAGCTCGTCTTGTGGGGGGCTTCGGGTATCTACGGACCAGACAAAAACCCCGCTACCTACGATAGCAGGGTGCATTTCATGCACTACGGGGTGCCCTTTTGGGAGTGGCTTTCAAGTCTACGCCAGGGCTATCGTGTCTGTGTAGAGAAACCGGATGAGAGGGACCGAACAGGACGAGAAGGTTGGAAGAGTCACCGTGGGCCTGTTACTTGTCGCAAGTACCGGTTCAGAGCGCGATCATATCCGATAGATAAATGTCGTCGCCCACGACCAAAGTTGATCGAAAAACCACAAGAAAAAGGAGAAGATCACAGTGGTGACAATGACTACGATGGTGGAGGTCTGGGTGTCTTTGCCGGTTGGCCAAGTCACCCGATACATCTCATCTACCACCTCATGTGCGGCTTTGTTGACTTCTTCGTTGTACCAAAAACGAAGAGCGAGCAAAACTGCAACAATAAGGCCGAGTAGGTTGGCGAGCGTAAAGCTCTCTGTCAACAACACGTAGTCGCGGAAACCATACTGGCGGGAGTAGTAAAAGAGGCTTTTGAAAGCTTCACCCAGAACCCAAGCAGCCAAAAGGCCGAGTCCAAGAAAAGCCAACACAACCCAGCGTCGATGTTTATCCATCTGTTTGGGCACCTATCCATGCAAAAAGCCGTTCTTAAAGAAGCCCAGAGAGGAGCATTTCAAGAACGACTTTATCTTCAAAAACATGACAGGCCAGGAGGGACTTGAACCCCCAACCTGCGGATTTGGAGTCCGCTGCTCTGCCAATTGAGCTACTGGCCTACAGAAAAAAGATCAACGACCTTTTTTCAAAGAATCAAACTTACTTGATAACTTCGGTAACAACGCCGGCGCCGACGGTACGGCCACCTTCGCGGATCGCGAAGCGAAGTTCTTTTTCCAAAGCGACGGGGGTGATCAATTCAACAACCAAGGAGGTGTTGTCACCAGGCATGATCATCTCAACGCCATCGGGAAGAGTGATCGAGCCAGTCACGTCAGTGGTACGGAAGTAGAACTGGGGACGGTAGCCTTTGAAGAAGGGAGTGTGACGACCACCTTCTTCTTTGCTGAGTACGAACACTTCCGCTTTGAATTGCGTGTGGGGCTTGATCGAGCCGGGCTTCGCAAGAACTTGACCGCGCTCAACTTCTTCACGCTTGATACCACGGATGAGTGCACCCAAGTTATCACCAGCGCGACCTTCGTCGAGAAGCTTGCGGAACATTTCAACACCAGTAACGGTGGTTTTGCGAGTGTCGCCGAAACCAACGATCTCGACTTCGTCACCAACGCGGATGATACCACGCTCAACACGACCGGTAACAACGGTACCACGACCAGAGATCGTGAAGACGTCTTCGATCGGCATCAAGAAGGGCTTGTCGATGGGACGCTCGGGCTCGGGAATGTAGTTATCCAACGCATCCACGAGGTCGAGGATGGGCTTGCAAGCATCGCTGTTGGGGGTCGCAGCGCTTTGGAGCGCTTGGAGAGCCGAACCGATGATGACGGGTGCGTCATCACCAGGGAAGTCGTAAGAGGTAAGAAGTTCGCGAACTTCCATCTCAACGAGTTCGAGCAATTCGGGGTCATCGACCATGTCAGCTTTGTTCAAGAAAACGACGAGGGAGGGAACGTTAACTTGGCGAGCCAACAAAACGTGTTCGCGAGTTTGGGGCATCGCACCGTCAGATGCAGCAACAACAAGGATCGCGCCATCCATCTGAGCAGCACCAGTGATCATGTTCTTGATATAGTCGGCGTGCCCGGGGCAGTCAACGTGAGCATAGTGACGGTTGTCAGACTCATACTCAACGTGAGCGGTATTGATAGTAATACCGCGCTCTTTCTCTTCGGGCGCCTTGTCAATTTGATCATAAGCCATAGCTTTGGATTTACCCAAGCTGGCCAAGATGCTTGTGATGGCTGCGGTCAGAGTGGTTTTTCCGTGGTCAACGTGTCCAATGGTACCCACGTTTACGTGGGGCTTGGTCCTCGCAAATTTTTCTTTAGACATAGCAGCCTGATCTCCATACTCGCAAACGTTGCTTGTGGATTGAAAAACGACAGACAAAAAGGAGAAGCCTGTTTTGTCTGAAAAAATACACTTTTACTGCTACGGTAAAAGTGAGTGTCTTTAGATAACTCTGGGGGATTTCTCGGTTGCCCTAAAAACCCAAGGGGGTGGGTTGCTGTGCAACCGCTCTCTTTTGAAGAGAGAAAAGCCTACGACCGGATTTGAACCGGTGACCTCTTCCTTACCAAGGAAGTGCTCTACCTACTGAGCTACGCAGGCGACGAATCGAGCGGGAGACGGGGTTCGAACCCGCGACATTCAGCTTGGAAGGCTGACGCTCTACCAATTGAGCTACTCCCGCAAACACGATATTTAAGCTGGCGACAGGATTCGAACCCGCGACCCTCTCCTTACAAGGGAGACGCTCTACCAACTGAGCTACACCAGCAGGGCTTTCGCTTCTACGCATTGCTGTCTTTTTAGTTTGTTTTTTTTCGACAGCAGCGAAAGTTCGGAGGCACCTTTTACATAATCGAAAGGAACCTGTCAAGTTTTATTTTTAAAGATCATCTTTCGCGATCTTTTTGGCCCCATCTTTCAAGGCAAAAGATGCACCGAATCGCAAAGTGCAGAGCGTTTTAGCACCCACACCCTTGCCTGTCAAGCGCAATTTTTTTGCCGAACCTGACGTTGCCACTCATACAGCGCAATCCCCCCAGACACCGAGACATTCAGCGAGTCCCATCCTGCGCTCATGGGGATCCCCAACAACGCATCACAGTGCTTTTGCACAGAGGGCTTTAGACCCGGTCCTTCCGCCCCCAACACAAAAACAACAGGGCGACACAAATCAAATCGATCCAAAGTTTCTTGCCCAGGAGCAAGACCCAAGATCCACCAACCTGCTTCTTTTAAAGCTGAGATCGTTTCGATCGGTTTTCGAACCTGCGCGATCGGCAACGTGGCTGCAGCTCCGACGGCTGCTTTGTGAACCGCCCGATTGATCGGGCATGTATCGCGCTGACTCAACAAAACCGCTTTGACACCAAAAGCCCGCGCAGATCGAAGCAAAGCCCCTACGTTTCCGGGATCTTGCACGCCAACCAAAAAAAGCAAGGCCCCTTCTGCTGGCGCTTCTAAAAGCGACTCAAAAGACGCGTACACAAAACTCTTCTTGCGCAGCGCAACCCCTTGGTGATTGCTTTGTGGCAACAGTCGTTCCAAGAAAGAACGAGGGCGATAACGCACCAAGATTCCCGATTCTTGGGCCATTTGAGCAAACCCTGCGGTCGCTTTTTGTCCCTGATCCAACAGGATCAACTCCTCCCCTTCTGTCGCCTGCGTCTCCAAAAAAGCACGCACTGCATGAACACCAAAGACCCAGTCTTGTTCTGCTGTTTCTTCTGCATGCTCTCGCTCTTGTGTAGGCTTTACCTCTTCGACCAAAGATTCCGATGATTGGGGCTTTTGTTCACGTGCAGGACCTCTACCCCCCTGCCCTCCTTTTCCAAAAGAAGGACGTGCCCCTTTGGGCGGGTACTTCGATCTCGCATTGCGTTCGTTGCGCCCCCCTTGGGACGAGGGTTTTGGCTTCCCATGTGCTTTTTGTTTCTCTCTCTCGTCCATCTCAGATCCTTCTTTCCTATAACATCGCAAATGCTCAATCAAAAAGCCCTATGTATCGACTATTTCGATGCATAGCAACACTATTTATTTGAGGGCACGCCCTCTCCGTGACGTCCCTGCCCTGAAGCAAAACGCATCGCGCCTTGCACACCGTCCTCGCGCAAAGACTCCATCCCAAGGACAAACTCACGCGCCAAAGCCTCGGGCTCTGTCATCGCGTGTTGCTCGTACACCGAACGCCGATCATTGCGCAAGCAACGCTGCGGAAACTCCGCGATCTGCGCAGCCAAAGCTTCTGCTGCTGCGCGCGCTTGGCCATCTTCTACCACACGATGCACCAAACCAATCCGCAAAGCCTCTTCAGCCCCCACCGCGCGCCCAGTCAAGATCAAATCCATCGCGCGACTTTCCCCGATCAACCGAGGTAAACGAATGGTCCCACCATCAATTAAGGGAACCCCCCAACGGCGCTCAAAAAAACCCAACGTAGCGCTCTCTTCCATCACGCGAAGATCGCACCACAACGCAAGTTCAAAACCGCCTGCCACGGCATATCCTGACAAAGCCGCGATCACGGGCTTTTCCAAAAACATCCTTGTGGGCCCTAAAGGACCGTCGCCTTCGGGCTCTACGCGGTTTCCTTCTCCTCGAGCTACAGCTTTGAGATCTGCCCCCGCACAAAAGTTCCCGCCCGCTCCACACAAGACCGCAACGCAAGCCTCTGGATCGTCCGAGTATGCGCGAAAAGCATCCGCAAGGCGCTGGGCTGTCTCACGATCAACTGCGTTGCGAACAGATGGACGATCCAACACGATGGTCCATACTTTTGGATGCACGATCTCGATCCGAACACGCTCTTCCATCATCGCTCCCTTTTCACAAGGACACCCACCAAGACACGATCTTCCCAAAACCAGAGGAGAAGATCGCCTATACTCTTGCCTTTCCGCGCGTCCGAACATAGAACATTGAAAGGTAGAACACAACGAAAGGGCTACGAAAGCATGTTTTTGCGCCCCCTCTTTTTCTTTGTAGGTTTTTTTTGTTTTGGGACGATGGTCTATGCCAAGCCACCCAAACAAAAAGACGCCGAAACCAACGCGTACTTGCGCTCTTTGAAGCAGATCATCAAACAAAGCCAAGGGCGCACCAAAACCAAAAGAAAAAAACGCCTGACGCGAGCCCAACGACGTGCAAGAGATCGCGCACTCAAGCAAGCTCTCCTACAAAAACACAAACGATCACCGCTACGTTTTTCTCGACAAGATCGCTGGCGTCTTCAAAAAGATGCCGCCCACAAGACGTTGGGGTACCGCCTACGACTTTTTCGTGTGGGCATCCAACGAGAGTACTGGTCGCGTCGGATGATCGGTGAGATCTGGCTGCTTGCCAAAAAACAGCCGCCTCGTCTACTTGGCCTAGGGGCCCTCCAAAGACACCAAGTACGCAACCTTTGGAAGATGGCCCAAAAACAACTCAATCTCCCGAAACACGGTCCTTATAAAAGCTCTCATCTCAAAAAGCTCCGCCGCTACTTCGAACAACAAGGCGTTGAAGTGATCTTCCACACTTTTTCGCGGCTCTCGGAAAGGAAGAAACCTTGAACGATGTGCAGAATCCCTTTGAAATGATCCAAGATGAGTCTTGGGAAGTCCGAAAAGACGCGATCCGCCTTCTTCGCGATCTCAAGACCCCAGAGGCTTTTTCGACTCTTTTAGGACTCCTAGAAGACGACGATGATATGGAGCTTCGCGCGACTGCCGTGGAAGCCCTCGCGATCTTTGCCAAAGAAGAAAGTGAACCTCCCGTCCTCGCGACCCTCAAAGATCCCGAGTGGGAAGTCCAATGGGCCGCGATGCGCGCGCTCAGTTCGTTGTGGCAAGAACCCGCTCTACGCAAGATGGGCGATCCTTCAATCGACAAACGCATCTCTGGGATCGAAAGCATCGGAAGAAAAAAAGACAATCGCTTTATCCCCGTACTCATCGCCGCTTTGGACGATGAAACCGACGTCCAACGTGTCGCAGTTCTCGCGCTTTCGCCCTTTTATGACCCCGATATCACGGACGCGATGAAGCGACTCGCTGACGAAGTCGAAGATGAGATCCTCGCCATGTTTCAAGAGTATCTTGAGATGCGCGGAGAAGCCCTTCCTGACGGAGAAGACGCAAGACTCACTTGTCGAGACAGCGGTATCCGCCTCCCCTACTCGCGACTTGTCCATGTAGGCACAAGCAAAGAAGGTCGCTTTTGGCTTTCCAAGCCTCACTTCGAAGAGTTTCAGACACGCATCGACCCCTTCGAAGGAAAGCTACGCACCTGCAAACAGTGCAAGATCGAGTGGCCTCGCTACGAATGCAACGAAGGTTACTGCCCAGAGTGTCGAGAAAAACGCTACATGGAGATGGAGTCCCCAGAGGAAGGCTTCTTTCGTTGTTCTTATACCCACAAGGTTCGAGCGATCCGCGAACTGTCCCCAGTCCAAGAAGACGACTCCCCTCTTTCTCATCGCGGCGCCTACCAGATCGCGACCCAAAGCCCGAACTCACCGTTCATTAGCCACCGTGCGATGACCTTTTTGCGCAAAGCCTACAAGGAAGGCTATCTTCTGTGCGAAAAGCTGCATCAGTTCTTGCCGCTGGATCGTTTCCCTCCCGAGTCCTATTATCTCGATCCCTGCGTGAGTACCGACCTCTCCAAAAAATAATCCCCCTCACTCCAGTCCATAATCTTTGATCTTGTACAACAAAGCCCGTGGACTGATCTCTAAAAGCTTCGCAGCCGCAGTCTTATTCCCCTCTGTTTTTTCCAAAGCGCGTTGGATGAAGTTTTCTTCGAGACGACGCATCGCTTTCTTGAGAGAGTAACCTTCTTGTAACGCTTCTTCATGGACGGGTCCTGCAAGGATCTCAGGAGGCAAGGTCTCCAGTCCCAACCAGTCTCCTTCGGCCAAGACCATCGAACGCTCGATGACATTGCGAAGCTCTCGGACATTTCCAGGCCAATGATAATGCATCAGCCCTTTCAAAGTATCAGGCGAGACCCCTTCGATGTGCGTCCCAAAACGCGCATTAAAAAAGGCCAAAAAATGATCGAGTAAAAGAGGAAGATCCTCCAAGCGATCGCGCAAAGGCGGCAACGTCAGGTTCACGACATGCAAACGATAAAAAAGATCTTGGCGAAAACGCCCTGCTTCGACCTCTTGGCTCAGATCGCGGTTGGTGGCAGCAATCACGCGAACATCGATCGCCCTTGTGCTGGTCTCTCCCAATCGTCGAATGGCCCCTTCCTGTAAAGCCCGTAGCAGCTTGACTTGGAGCGCCAAAGGCATCTCTCCAATCTCGTCCAAGAACAATGTCCCACCATGCGCTGCTTCAAAAAGACCCAGTCGATCATGCAAAGCCCCAGTAAAAGCCCCTTTACCATAACCAAAAAGTTCGCTCTCCAACAAAGCCTCTGGGATAGACCCACAGTTGATCACAGTCCAAGGCCCGTTGTTTCGAGGACTCCACTGGTGGATTGCGCGCGCCAAGACTTCTTTTCCTGTGCCGCTCTCCCCTTGCAACAAGACCGTTGTTGGAAAGGAAGAGACTTTGCGTGCAACATCCAAGACCCTTTGCATCACAGAAGAAGATGCGACGATCCCGCCATCCTCTCGACCGCGTCGCAAGACCTCGCGCATAGCACGATTTTCTTTTTGCAAGCGTTCGCGTTCGAGAAGCTTTTCCAAAAGCAACAACAACTCGTCGCGTTGAATTGGCTTCTCTATATAATCATAGGCCCCCTGACGAACAGCCTCCAAAGCTGCGTCGCGACTGCCGTAAGCGCTCATCATCACCATGCGGCCAGGAAAGCGTTGTTGGCAAAGATGACGCAACAAACCCAGTCCATCCATCTCACCAGGCATCCTGATATCACACAAGACGATGTCCGCCGCAAAGTCGGGCAAGAGAGACAAAGCCTCCTCTGCATGCCCCGCCACCTTGACTTCAAAACCTTCTCGCTGCAAAGACAGAGTCAGAAAGTGTCGGATGCTTTCTTCGTCGTCCACAACCAAGACGCGTGCATGCCTCTCCTTGTCTTTGGGCATACATCCCTCCTTCTTTCAAAGACTTATACAAGGTAGAGATACATAATTATTATCCAGTGTATATAACCTTGTTATCTTTCCCCATAACAAAATGGAATTGTGCTTGACTTTCAGGCTCTTTACCTGCACGATCAGCCAAGTTTCATCGCGATAAAAAGCGATTGTATACACAACCCACAGAGCAAAGAAGGACAAAGTCATTTTTGCTTGTTGTGTTGGAGATTCATCATGAACAAACCAAACCTCAATCCTCAAAGCACGCAGTATGTCGGGATCCAAGTGCAAGAGGTTCCTTCCCAAGAGACCCTAGAAGACCCAGACAAGCCTTCCAATCAAAACAATGTACAAAAATTGCGCGAAGCGATGCTTATGAGCAAAGCTGAGCTCGCACGCAAAGCAGGTGTCTCTGCCTTGACGATTGATCGCGTAGAGCGTGGAAATCCTTGCAGGATGGACACAAAAAGAAAGATTCTTTTGGCACTGGGCATGAAATTGTCTGAAAGGAAAAAAGTTTTTTTGGATCCCAGTGAAGAATAGACCAGCAAAAGTGCAAGGTGTCTTGACAGGATACCTTAAAACAAAGCACCCTATCACCTGCTATTCCCAGCAAAACACCGCCGTATGGCACAGGGCCCCGACAAGGGAGAAGAACACACATGGCCAAGGGAAAACTTCTGATTGGGCTGGATATCGGCACCAGCAGCATCAAGTTCTGCCAAGTGCGCGAAGGCCGACGTAACTACCAGCTCGTGAACTTTGGTCTGGCTTACTTGCCCCCAGAGACCATCGTAGATGGCGCACTGATCGCCTCGAACACCGTTGCAGATGCGTTGCGCGAACTCTTTGACTCTCACCGTGTCAAAGGGAAAGAGGTCGCACTCTCGGTAAGCGGACACTCCGTCATCATTCGTAAGATCTCGCTTCCCCCGATGAGACATGAAGAACTTCGTGACTCTATCCAATGGGAAGCTGAGCAGTACATCCCCTTTGATCTCAACGATGTATATCTGGACTTCGAGATCCTACGTGAAGCAGGGCCAGAGTCCAATCAGATGGATGTTTTGTTGGTGGCAGCCAAAAAAGACGTCGTCAACGACTACGTGGAAGTGATCAAAGAAGTGGGTCTTATCCCCCGCGTGGTAGATGTGGACTGTTTTTCTGTCCAAAACCAATTTGAGATCAATTATGAGGTTCCGCTCACGGAAACTTATGCTCTCATCAACATTGGCGCAAGTGTTACCAACGTAAATATCATCGCTGGCGGCATCACGATGTTTACGCGTGATATCTCTCCGCTTGGTGGGAACCAATACACGGAAGAACTTCAAAAACATCTTGATGTTTCTTACGACGAAGCGGAAACGCTCAAAGCGGGCGGTGACTTGGGCGCGGACTCTGACGCCGTTGTTCCTCAAGAAGTGGAACGCGTGATGTACGGTGTATCCGAAAACGTCGCGGCAGAGATCCAACGTTCGTTGGACTTTTACTCAGCCAACAGCGCGGAAGGTCCGATCTCTCGTATCTATCTCAGTGGTGGAACCGCCAAGGTCCCCTCGCTTTACCGAATTATCGAGCAAAAGCTTGGTGTACCCGTCGAGATCATCAATCCCTTTAAGAACATCGAGGTGGACGGAAACCGCTTCAACTTAGAATACCTTCGTGAAGTCGCGCCAATGGCAACCGTTGCAACGGGTCTGGCGTTAAGGAGGACAGCAGAACGATGATTCGGATCAACTTACTCCCGACCAAACCAGGCGGTGGCGGCGGTGGCGGCGGTGATGTAGGCGCAGTCGTTGGACTGATTGCCTTCTTGTTATTGGCTTTGAGTAGCTTGCCTGCGGTCTATTTGTACTGGAGCAACTACGAAGCGCGTCTTCAGTACGCACGCGACAAGATCCGCCAAGAGCAAGCAGCCATCAATCGTTTGAAAGAAGCGATCCGACTGATCGAAGAATACAAACGACAAAAGGCTGAATTGGAACGCCAGCTCAAGATCATCCACGACCTCAAAAACTCTCGTCGTGGACCAGTGCGTTTTCTGGATGAGATCAGTATCCGCATCCCCAAAAAGGTGTGGCTGACGGGTATCCAGCAAAGAAACCAGATTATCGTCATCTCAGGGTTTGCAGAAGCCAACGAGTGGGTCGCGAACTTCCTTAAATACTTGGAGGCCTCCCCTTTTATTGTGGATGTCAACCTTTCAAGTTCCGTACGCTCCACGTTCAATCATCCAGGATCGCAACGAGGCGAGTCTGTCGTGCGTTTCAACCTAAGCTGTCGAATCGCACAATCCACCTGATGTAAGCAAGCCCAAGAGGAACGCAAGATGAACCAAACCCTTGAACAATGGACGAACTTACATATCGCGATGAAAACACTGGTTTTGGTGTTTTTGTGGGGTCTGGTGGTTTCTGGTTATTACTTCATGTACTACCAAGACCAAGAAAACAGCTATCGGATGTTGTTGGTTCAATTTAAGAACAAGCGCAAAGAACGCACAAAATACCAGACGACAGCCCAAAACCTTCCCCTTTGGAAAGAAGAAGTAAAGCGCCTCGAAGAAGAACGAAAAAAGGCGCAAACCCTTCTGCCTACGGCCAAAGAGATCCCGACCTTGTTGCGTAAACTGGATAGCCTTGCCAACAAATCGGGCCTTGAGATCACGGTGTTTAACCCGCTCAGAACACTGCGTAAACGCTACTACGAAGAAGTCCCTACACGGATGGCCGCGTCGGGTACTTTTTACGAGTTGATGGTGTTTTTCGATAAGGTAAGCCACCTCGATCGTATTGTGAATATCTCAGGGTTTAACCTCAACAACCCCATGCTACGCAACCAAAAGATTGTCCTTCAATCTTCTTTTATGTTGACAACTTACCGCTATGTCTCTCCCATCAAAAAACCAGTCAAAGGACGGCGGCGTTAAGTCACGAAACACCCGGACGAGTGTAATAGTACCTAGAAATTAGACACCTAAGAGATCATCACCTAGACTGAACCAAAGATCTCCGATAGGACGAAAGATCATGAAAACATTCCTTCACTGGACATGTCTTTTTGCCCTGAGTTGGGCGTTGTTGGGTTGCGACGATGACTTGCGCGCCCAGTTTGACGAAGAATACCGTCCTCCTCCAATGAAACCCATCAAGCGAAGTATCACGCTCGCTCAACCCAATGTGGTGAAGTTCGTTTACTCACCCGTGAAAAAGCGCGATCCTTTCCGCTCGCACTTTATCTCCAACCGTGGTGACGCGCCTCCATCGACATCGCAAACCCCAACGGCACCGCCTGCTCCCATCATCCCGAAGCGGATCCTCACACCCCTAGAGCGTTACGAACTCGATTCGCTGCGTGTGGTTGCGACGATCACAGGGGTCGCCAACCCGATGGCGATGATCGAGATCCCCGAAGGAAACCGCGGATTTATTGCACGACGAGGAACGCTCATCGGCAAAAACAGCGGTCGTATCACACGGATCTATCCAGATGGGATTGTTGTTTCTGAAGTTTACCGCAATGTCATCGGGCAACGTATCGTAAACCGTGTGACTCTGCGCATCAAACGCAAAAACAACAACATCGAGGGTTCTTTGGAAGTAGGTGGTCGCAAGATCACGCTCGGACCCGACGGCCAAACCGACACCAATACGGGAACCAGCAACGAAGCTCGCCGCCGCACACGACGGTTGTTCCGCCAAAGTGGTGCGGGCGCTGGACCCTGATCTCCTCTGTTGCACCGTGCAAGAGTAGATCTCCCTTTGTCGATAGAAACAGATGGAACGAACCACTCAAGGAACGTATTTCTTCTACTGTTCTCTATGATTTTCAACCCATGGGCGTTTCCTCCCCCCACACCAAGGGGTCTTCGCGCCCTCTCCCAGAGGAGACTTTATTTGATGAAGAGGAAGTTGTGGAAGCGGCCAGAGTTCATCGCGCCCTTAACCTTTGCGCTGTGTATCCTCTGTTCCCTCAACACATTTGCATCTCCACCTGGCCCCCTTCAACGCACCAAGCTCTCGCTGGAGAATCGCTCCCAACAGACGCTTCTGGTTCTTGAGGGGCCACAAAGCTTTCGGTACACCTCCTTCCAATTGTCGAACCCTGCAAGGCTCGTCTTGGATTTTAAGGGTCTCCAAGCCAAACATTTACGCGGAGAGTACGCGGTTGCCGATGGCCCCCTACGAAAAGTACAAGTCCAATACCTCGATGGTGTGGACGAGCCCATGAGCCGTATCGTGGTGTACCTTCGCGGTAACCATGAGTGGCAAACCCAACGCGAAAAAGACCGTTTGAGCTTTGTGTTTGCAGGTTCAACCTCCCACAAAGCCATCCGTTCCTTTTTGCGCCCCCAAGCACACAAAGCGGTGGAAGCACCAAGCCAACCTGCGGCTTTGCCCGCAGCGACCAGCTTGCGTTTCAAAGGTGCTCAACAAGACGCACTGATCTTCCGCACCAACGGCCGTGTGCAAAAACACAAGACCATCACTTTGCGTTCGCCTTCTCGCATCGTCTTGGATCTTTATGGCGTGCAAAAAGCCCCCCGTCGTGCAAAGCTTTTGAGCTGCCGTAAGTTCCCGATCCGACGTATCCGTTACGGGCGCCACGCAGACAAACTTCGCATCGTCTTGGACGCGTGCAAAAAACACCTTCCCCCCCAATTCGCGATTCAAGTCACAGAAAAGTCTGTGGAAGTGCGTTTTGGTGCGAAGGAACAACAACAGCACGCACGCGTTGACAAGATCCAAAAACAACTCCAAGCAGAAAACAACCAAGGCCCCCGTCGCTTGGAAGATATCGGCTTTGGTGAGACCAGCAAGTTCTCGACCGTCATGTTGCGCTTCCGTGGCAAGGCGCCCCGCGCCAAGCTTCGTCACAACGGACGTCTTGTGGTTCTCGATCTTGCAAAGATCGCGCTGCCTGCTCGTCTCCGCAAGCCTCTCGATACTTCTGAGTTCCGTGGCTTGGTCCAAAAGATCGAAGTCTTCGCTCATAAACGCGGCGTGCGTCTCGTGGCTCAGCTCAGCGAACGCGCAAAAAGCTCCCTTTTGGTCGAACAAGACTTGATCCAGTGGCGATTCCCTATCCCTGCTGCATCACAAAAGGCACAAGCGACCGCAGGAAACTACCGCATCACGTACCACCCCAAGCAAGTTGGACAAGCAGCAGGTGGTGGTTCGGCAACGCCAGCGGCAGATCCGATGTCTTCGGATGTCCTTGCGACCCTCGCGCGTCAGCGTCCTCGCAAGCGCTACACAGGCCGTCGCATCTCGATGTACTTCCGTAAAGTCGAGATCCACAACTTGCTTCGTCTCTTTGCAGAGATCAGCGGCTTGAACATCATCACCTCAGATGCTGTAAAAGGAAACATCACGCTCAAGTTGCGCAACGTCCCTTGGGATCAAGCACTTGATATCGTGTTGAAGACCCTCAAGCTCGGCAAAGAAAAAGAAGGAAACATCATTCGGATCACAACGCTGAACGAGCTTCGCCGAGAAGCGGAAGAGCGCCAGCGTCTTCTGCGTGCGCGTCTTCTTGCACAGCCCCAAAAGATCCGCCTGATCCCCGTCAACTACGCCAAAGCGGCTGCGATGGCTCAACAAGTCCGCGCAGTGCTCAGCCCCCGTGGACGCGTAAGCATCGACACCCGCACCAACGTACTGATCGTCAAAGACTTTGTGCCCTTCTTGCTACGCGCAGAAGGTCTCGTACGAAGCTTGGACACCCAAACCCCTCAAGTCTTGATCGAGGCTCGTATCGTCGAAGCCAACGTCAACTTTGAGCGTCAGTTTGGTATCCAGTGGGGTGGTAGCTTGTTGTTTAGCCCCCTGACAGGAAACTCCACAGGTCTTCTCTTCCCCAACCCTGTAGGCATCCGTGGTGGTGTTCCTGACCAGGGTGGGGGTGGTGCTGAAGGTACCTTTGGAACACCAAACTACATCGTGAACTTCCCAGCCTCAACAGGTCGGGGTCGTGGTACCGCGGTCAACTTCTTCTTTGGAAGTTTGACAGGTGCTTTTGACCTGAGCTTGCGCTTGAGTGCTGCAGAGTCCGCTGGGGACGTCAAGATCATCTCGGCGCCCAAGATCGTGACCCTCCACAACATGGCTGCAAACATCCAGCAAGGTCTCCAGATCCCCTTCTCTACGGCATCTGCGGCGGGAACAAACGTCCAGTTTGTTGCGGCAACCTTGAGCCTCACCGTGACGCCCCAGGTCACCACAGACGGTTCAGTGTTCCTCAACATGAGCGTCACCAACAACGCTCCTGACTTTTCGCGTGGCGGCTCAAGTGGCCCCGCGATCTCGACCAAAACTGCACGAACCAATATGCTGATCAAAGACGGCGAAACGATGGTCATCGGTGGTGTTTACTCTCGCCGTACGGGCGCAAGTGAAAACCGTGTACCTTTCTTGGGTAGTATCCCCATCTTGGGGGCACTCTTTAAAAACTACACTTACAACGACGACCGCGCGGAACTCCTGATCTTTGTTACACCGCGAATCATCAACCGCGCCAAAACCCTCGGAGGAAGGCAAGGATCATGAAAAAGCAAACCTCCCGCCCTCGCATCTTGCGCTGGGCACTTTTCTTGGCCGTGGGACTCGGAGTTTTCTCACAAACGATGTTTGTCTCGTGCCAACCCATCCCATTGGGCGTCCAATGGGGTAACCCAACGCTTCTTTGTGCGGACGGTTCCAGCCCTGGCGGCACAACCGCTCGAAGCAGTGCAGGCGCTTTGATGGACGTCGAGATCACTGTTGGAACGCAAGTCAACACCATCGCTCGCAACTTGAGCCTTGACCTTCGTTTCATCAGCCAGTTGGCGTACAGTAGTGACTCTGCGCGCGCGATGCCCGAAAGTAACTTCGTCATCATCGACAAGATCACTTACTACATCACGTACCCATCGAACTTTTCGTTGCCCCAGGACCCCAGCCTCTTCCCAGAGAGCTCTCCTCGTGAGCAATCGATCTTCATGCGTATCAACCCCAAGGTCCAAGTGAACACCTCGGGGGGCGCGCAAGGTGCGATCATCAACTCTGACTCCAACACTGGAGATGCGTTGGCGATGGAGTTCATCCCTCTTTCGCTTTCCCAAGCGTTGATCAACGCACAAGAACTCAACTCAGGAAGCCAACGCTTCGATATCATCCTGAATATCAAAGCAACAGGAACCACGGGTTGGGGCTCCAAGATCGAAACCAACTACCTGCGCTACCCCATCACGGTTTGCAAAGGATGCACCAAGTGCGCTGTTGGTAACATCAGTGAAGCAGGCCCTTGTGCGGGCCTCAACGGTGGATGTAAAGCATCTACCGGAAACTAATCCTTCCCCCCCTCTCCTAGCTCCCCCCAAGCACACAACAATTTGACCCCCATCATGACGAAGAGTTGACTTTTATCGGCGATTGCGATAAGCCAATCTACTGACAAAACAGATCGCTCTGCGGTGGGAACACGACCCACAGCACTTCTTCAACGGCTCGCGACGGTGAAAGCGGAGTATCGGATGGGTTTCCAACAAGTCTTACAACAAACAGTAGAACATGTTGAAGGCGGTATCGCATGCATCCTGATGGGACGTGATGGCCTTGCCATCGACGCTTATCACAACCCTCATCTCGAAGTCTCTTTCGACTCAGCCCACTTTGGGATCGAATACACCGCGCTCTTTCATCAGATGATGACCGTCGCGCGACAAGCCAACTTTGGCGATCCTTTCGAGTTTTTGATCCGATCGGAAAACCTGATCGCGATCTTTCGGTTTCTGACCGAGGACTACTTTATCCTGCTCACACTTTCCCCTGAAGGAAACACAGGAAAAGGGCGTTATCTCCTGCGCGCCGCTTCAAACAATCTCCGCGCAGAACTGCTTTCCTGATCCCTCACATCCCTCAAACCATGTTCGTGTGAGACAGCCCCCAAACCACACCACCAACCCCCAAAGGGTCCCCCCACAAAACACATGCACGGCTTCAACAAACTCACGCGATCACCACCATCTCAGCGTTTTGATGCAGTGAATCTTTGAGTCCGCTCAAAACTTCCGAGAGAACCAACAACGAACCATACCGCGCATCTTGCGTTTCTGTATGCCTCTCTGTATCGTGAAGGGCACTTCCCCGTTTCGCGTTGCATTGTTCAATTCATTGTAAGGAGAACTTTTCATGTACTCGACCAACCAATTCCGCAAGGGCCTCAAGATCGAGATCGATGGCGAGCCCTACAACATCACTGACTTCCAGCACGTAAAGCCGGGGAAAGGCAACGCGTTTACACGCACCAAGCTGAAGAATCTGCTCACAGGTAACAACCTTGAGAAGACCTTCAAGAGCGGTGAAAAGGTGGGAAAACCCAACCTTGAAAACAAAAAGATGCAGTTCCTTTACACAGAAGGCGAAGACAAGGTGTTTATGGACATGGACTCGTATGAACAAGTCAATGTCCCCTCGGAAAACTTGGGTGACGCTCCCCGCTTCCTCAAAGAAAACACCCAATGCGACCTTCTCTTTTACAACGGCACCGCCATCGACATCGAACTTCCCACTTTTATTGACTTTGCTATCGTAAAGACCGATCCTGGGGTTCGCGGAGATACGGTGAGCGGCGCAACCAAGCCCGCCGAGCTTGAGACAGGCGCAACCGTCCAAGTGCCCCTGTTTATCGAAGAAAACGACACCATCCGTATTGATACACGGACTGGTGATTATGTCGAACGCGTAAAAGTTTGAGCCCCAACCGTCCAGCTTTTAGAGCATACCCGCCCAAAGCTGGACGGTTTGACGACGCGTCTCCATCCGGGGGTTGCGCCATCTCGCTCAACACACTCCATCTAAACAACCTTGCGGTATCTTTGTAGAGACTTGTCCAATCCAGTGCTTTGACACAGAACACAGGCTATGGCATCTATGGTGGATACTGCAACGCTGAACGCTAGTTACCAGTGAGGATCGCAAGGTGGCGAAGAAAACCAATCCGACTCTCTTTGGCCGATTCCAACGTTTTCGCGGCAAAGGACAACACGACGCAGCCATTGAAGAGCTGCAAAATGCCATTGAACAAGACCCCGAAAACATGAGGCTCATGCATCGGCTTGGGGACCTTTATGCAAAGGCTGAGTACGTCCCCGATGCCATCGAAGCCTATCTACGTGTCGCTGAGAGCTATACCGAAGACGCGCACTATCAAAAAGCTCTCGCAGTGTACAAGCAGATCTTACGACTCGACGAGACACGCACCGACGTACAGATGAATCTCGCCCAAGTCTACGTCTCCCTCGACCGCCGAGGGGATGCATTAAGCCAGTACCAAAACCTCGCTTTCTTGTTTGAGCAAGAGGGTGATCTTGGGCAAGCCATCATCGTATACCAGTCGATGTTGAGCCTCGATCCTCACAATATCCCCCTCCACGTAAAGTTGGCGGAGCTTCACCTCGCCCAACAAAATCCCAATCACGCTGTCGAAGAGTTTGAAAAAGCCTTGCGAGAACTCGCCAACGAAGAACGTTGGGGAGATTACCTCAAGGTCGGCGAGCGCTTGCTTTTCATCGACCCCAACAACATGGAAGTCTTGAAAAAGCTCTCGTCCATCTACCTCCAGCACAACGAGGTGATGAAAGCGGTTGCCAAGCTGCAAATCGCCTACAAACACAACCGACGCGATGCTGAAACGCTCGAACTCCTCGTCCAAGCCTTCATGATGTTGCGACAGCCTCCCAAGGCCCTTTCTGTCCTTCAGCAGCTCGCCGAAGTGTACCAAAACAACAAGGATGTCTTGGGCGCCCGCAAAGCTTACGAGCGCATCTTGGAACTCAATCCCAATGATGCCGCGGCAAGGCAGGTTTACGAAGAGCTTCAAAGAGCCCCGACACCATCTCCTCAACACGAAGGCTTTTCGAACTCTGCTTCCAATATGTCGGCAGCTACGCATTCTTCGACTTCACTCAACGCTGCCTCTTCCAAAAACCAAGAGCACCTTGAAAAGCTTCTTGCTGAAGCCGAAGTCTTTCAAAAATACGGACTCGCCAACCGCGTATTGGAGAAGCTTCAGCAACTTCTCACGATCAACACACGCTACGGCCCCGCCCGTAAAATGCGCGCAGAGATCTTACTCTCTCGCGAAGATTACGCCCAAGCTGCCGAAGACTTCTGGATCGCTGCGCAAAACCTCCCACCCGCGGAAGCTTTGCCTTGTCTAGAGCGCATCCTTGAGATCACAGAGGCCCCTCCCCAACTCCAAGAAAACGCTTACCAAGTCTTGGTGCGTTTGCGACAACAACACCCTGAGTTGGCTGCTGAAGAGATCCCTTCAAGCTCGTTGGCGGAGTCTTTTGGTGACTTACCCGCCATACAAAACGAAGACGAAGAAGAAGATATCATCTCTGTCGATGATGGCGATATCTCTGTTGAAGACGATATCGCGATGGAAGATGATATCGCTGTGGTCGAAGATGCCGATGCTTTCGTGGTGGAAGAAGAACACGAAGAAGCCTTTGTCGTTGAAGACGATATCGCAGTCGTTGAAGATGCCGATGAGTTCATGGTGGAAGACGACTCCGACCAAACAGGCGAAGGGTTGACCCCTCCCCCAACACCCCAAGCCTCTTACCAACCACCGGCATTTTCTCCGCCGCCTCCCCCCGCAGCGCCTAGCTTTGGTTTCGCACCACCGCCCCCAGCGCCTGCACCAGTGAATACATTTTCGCCGCCACCTCCTCCTGCGGCACCCAAGGCTTTTTCACCACCGCCCCCTCCTGCGGCGCCCAAACCTTTTTCACCGCCGGCTCCTCCCGCGGCGCCCAGAGGTTTTGAGCCTCCTCCTCCCACAGCATCAAAAGGCTTTATACCTCCGCATCCTACGGGCTTTTCAGCGCCTAAGCCGCCACCCAAACCCAGTTCGTTCTCTGGCGGTGGCGATCTCGACGATTTGGAAGCACAAGCTGCCCGTCTTGAGGCGATGATCAAAGCCAAAGAAGAAGAAGATAGCCCCGCACCAACACCCGCAGCACCCACAGCACCTGCTCCTCAGATGCCACGACCTCCTGCGCCTTGGTTGGACTCTTCTCCTGTGGAGCCACCTGTGGCCCCTGCTCCACCTCCCGCGCCTTGGACAGCAGCAGAAACTGCGACACCTCCACCACCTGCGCCTTGGGCCAAAGCTGAGGCTCCCGCAACGCCCCCTGCACCCGCACCTTGGGCCA
This sequence comes from Myxococcales bacterium, assembly GCA_020632975.1. GTDB lineage: Bacteria > Myxococcota_C > UBA6777 > UBA6777 > UBA6777 > JAKLKB01. Next base: position 176,992 of record JACKEL010000007.1, on the reverse strand, counting down.
AAGCGGACACCCCTCCAGCTCCCGAACCCATCGCCGCCGAAGAAGAGGATCTGAGTACACTCGATCAGCCTGGCGACGCTCTCCAAGGGCAAGACGAAGACTTCGAGGAACTTGACGAAGATCTGATCATCGAAGAACAACTCTCCCCCATCGCGGAAAAGCTCGAAGAAGCAGCGCTTTACCTCGAACAAGAAGAGTACACTTACGCCCTTGAACTGTATGACCAGATCCTCTCGGAAGATCCGCAAAATCGCGAAGCTCTCCAAGGACGAGATCAAGCACTCTCCGCACTTCAAGAACAAGAGTTCGATCTTGAAAAACAACTCGAAGAAGGTGGAGACTTCCTCTTGGATCTCGACTCTGCTTTGGGCTTTGTAGAGGACACCACCCCGCACTCACAGCGCGCTCGTGATCGCGTCGCTGAAGAGATCAAGCAGTTCCAACAGGCTGTCCAACAGTCTGTAAGCGACGACGAAGGAGATACCCACTTTGAGTTGGGGATCGCCTTCCAAGGGATGGGCTTGTACAGCCAAGCTGTCGAAGAGTTCCAAACTTGCCTACGCATCGGCTACCGCGAGGCCGACTGTTACAAGATGATCGGCAATAGCTACGCCGCGCAAGGCAAGATGAAAAATGCTGTCGAAGTGTACGCCAAAGCACTCGATCTCCCCTCTCTGGACCCCAACGATCGCCTTGACCTGCTTTATGAGATCGCCCAAGCACACGAACAAAGTGGAAATCCCCAAGGCGCGCTCCAATGCTTTGAAGAAGTCTATATGATCGATCAAAGCTACCGGGGTGTCTCAGGACGTGTACAACAACTGCGTTCTCTGCTCGGTGTCTAAACCCCACAAGGCAAAGGCTCGATCCTCAAACCTTGTGGCTCACCACAGCCAGGGAGCTTGATCCATACGAAGGATCCTGCTGATGATCCTCACTTGCACAAAATGTCAAGCCCGCTTCCAAATCCCTGAAGATCGCATCCCCCCGCAAGGATCGGCTGTTCGTTGCGCGTCTTGCCAAGAAACCTATTGGCTTTTCCGCAATGGACTGTTGCAGTCCTATTCTCTAGGTGATCCGCCACCAACCTTTTCTGTTGCCCAAGCCAATGCGATCTCTTCCAATCGTTCTCCCTCAGGAACGCACGACGCCGCCCCTCTTCCCCCTGCGGTGATCCGCTTGAGCCAGTCCCAACACGAACTCCCCATCGCTTCGCTTGGTGATGCTCCGCCGATCTCTTCCTTGGCTCCACAAGCCCCGATGGGACTGGGAGATGGAGAAGGACTCCCCAACTCTGAAGAGAGTTGGTTTGATGTCCCTGCTTCTTTGTTGCAAAAAAAGCTCAAAGAACAAGAAGATCCGCCTCTTCAGCCATCTCGTGGTCCCAAGGATAGTTGGTTGGAGTTGCCCCTCGAAGAGATCTTGTCCAAGTCTTCGGGATTATCGTCGGACTCCCTCCCAGCTCCTGCTCCAAACACGTTGTTGACCTCACCCAACAAACCACAGCAAGACAGTTGGTTTGAGATCCCCACGACCTCTGCGGCGCTTTCGACGATCTCGCCCAACGACAAAAAAGGCATCCGCGACAGTTGGCTTGACGAAGAGATCGGACTTCCCGCTCACTTGCGTGAAGAACGCATCCCAGACAATCTCCCCTTGCCAAGCGGCTTTGTTCAGTCTCCCCCGACCCCAAGCGACCTGTCCTTTGGCAGCCTCTCTTCCACAGGGCTCCCAAGCGTTCCGCCTCCTCCGCCAAACCCCAAGACACAAAGCAGCGCAAGCCTCAATATCCTTGGTTTGGACTTGGAAGATGACGAACTCCCTCTCCCCAAACCAAGCAGCGCAAAAGCAACGACCTCCAAAGCCAGCTCACTGACATTGAACCTTGATATCGAAAGCCAAGAACTTGAAAAGGGCGAGGAGATCTTTGGTGAAGCCTTGCAAGCTTCGCTCGATACTCCCCTCACGCCGCCCCCATCGATGGTTCATGGACCTTCTGCAACCGCAGGGATCGAGTTTTTCTTACCCGATCGCGTTCAACAACGACAACAGTTTTGGTTCACCTTTTTGCCGCTCCTCACCCGTTCTGTGGTGGTGTTGAGCTTGTTGGTGTTGTTTCTGTGGCTTTGGGGTTCCTTGCTTGCGGGCAATTTTTCCCAACAGCAACTCGCTTTTGCACGGTTGCATACGCTTCTTGGAGCCGATCAAAACACGTGGCGTCTTGGGAAGATCAAAGTGCATCTGTACCAACACCAAAAGACCCCCTTGTTCCTCATCAGTGGGGAACTACAAAACAATACAGACAAGTCGCAGATTGAGCCTGACATGCAATTGATCCAGGCCAATCACCCAGGAGCCCCGATATCTCGACGTTTTCGATGCTGTTTGCGCTTTCAACCTGAAGTCCTTCAAAGCATCCGCACACGCAGTCGAGCCTTGGGCCTCTACCAAATCAAAAACAACGAGCGCGGAAAAAGACGCAAGATCAAGGCTCACGGAAAAAATGTTTTCCATATCGTCTGGATGCCGCGCTCTGCGGCAAGCGACTTCCGTATCCGTGTGCTCCCTTTCTCCCACAAAAGAGCCGCAAAGCGTTAGCCGTAAAACCCATGCCCGCCGAATCCACACCACCCCCTCCATCGATATCTCCCCAAGGTTCGAGAGAAGAAGCCCAAAGCCATCTCGAGACCTTGGCAAAGCGCTTGCTTACCTTGCCCGAACGAGGCATGCGCAGAGAGATCATGGGAGAGTACTTCGCCAAACTTTCGCTTGAGGTTCAAGTCGAGTTTTTGCATCTGCTTGCGATGCGAAGTGCCGCTTTTTCCGAATACAGGACGGCCTTGGTTGCCTTCCAAGATCTTTCCGTGGCAACACATGGCCTGCACTACGAGCACTCTCGTGAGCTTTACGAGGCCGCGCGTGTCCGAGGTTACAAGCACGTCCAACGTTTGTTGCTTTCTACCCCAGCCCAAAGACAAGACGAGCGCCCACCTCGTGGGCACCATCATCTTGCTGAAGTGACCTTGGGCGAAAGAAAGTCGCTTGCACGGCAGCAAAATATCTACATGTTGGAAAAGTTGCTGTTGGACCCCGATCCTTCGGTGATTCGTATGCTTTTACAAAATCCGCGTATCACCGAAAAAGAAGTCCTGTTGATCGCGACACGACGCCCCAACCAACCGCAAATCCTGCAAGAGATCGCACGCCATGCTCGATGGTTTCGCCGATTGTCCGTCCAAATCGCGCTCTGCAAAAACCCCTATACCCCAGTGCCTGTGATCTTGCAGTATCTTCCGTCTCTTCCCACGCCAGAACTCAAAGAGATCCGAGACATGGCTCAAGTCCATCCCCATGTCCTCGAAGCTCTCGCAGAGATCCTAAATATCCGAGATGCTGCGCGTTATTATCAGTCAGATCGCACGCCAAGCCCGATACAACACGCACCTCCACCAGACGATCCACCCACGCAAAACTCCAAAGAACGGCTGTTTTCGGCACTTGAGCGCTTGCGCATCAAAACAGACGAAGAGATCAACGAAGAAGCCCCCCAAGATCCCGCCCCCGAAGAAGAGTCCTAAACATTACGCTGTAGGAACACCTTCTGCAATCACCGCACAACCGAGACATACGTCCTCTTGGTAAAAGACCGCATATTGGCCTGGCGCAAGTCCTTGATCGGACTTATCCAACCAAACCGTCGCTCGTTCGGGCGTTTCAAACAACACTTCCGCTTGGTACATCTGTTCGCCGTGGCGCACCTTCACACGACAAGCAAACTTTTCGCCCACAGGAGGGGAAAAGTTGGAAAGCCAGTTGGGCGACTCGACAAAAAAGCAAGCGCGCAAACGGTCGATAGCATCGTAGTTTCGGGAGATGTACACGATGTTTTCGTGGACATCTTTTCGCACCACGTACCAAGGTCCATTTCCAAGGCCGATGCCTTGTCGTTGGCCAAGGGTGTAATACCAAAAGCCCGGATGTTGGCCCATCACGCGGCCGCTTTCAAACTCGACCAAGTTGCCTGTTCGTTCGCCCAAGTGGTGCTTGATAAACTCGCTGTAGCGAATCGTTCCCAAAAAGCAGATCCCTTGGCTGTCTTTGCGTCGTGAGTTGGGGAGTTGAAAACGCGAAGCCATCTCGCGAACCGCAGACTTTGTGTAGTCTCCAATCGGGAACATCGCACGCTTGAGTTGTTCTTGACGCAGATGTGCCAAGAAGTAGGTTTGATCTTTCCACGAATCGACCGCAGTTTTGAGATAGGCGACACCATCTTCTTCCGCCCAGCGCGCGTAGTGACCCGTCGCAACACGTTCGAAACTGTCATCGATCTTTTGGTAAAACGTGCCAAACTTGATCCGCGCATTGCAATGGATATCTGGGTTGGGCGTCCGCCCTGCTTTGACTTCGTCGATGGTGTATTGGACGACTTGTTCCCAGTACTCTTTTTGAAGTGAGATCACTTCCAAGGGCACACCCAAGTCATCGCAAATCGACCGAACATAGGCCATGTCCTCTTCCCAAGGACAGTCACCCAAAAAAGCAAGGTCGTCTTCAAGCCAAATCTTGATGTAAAAGGCCGTGAGATCGTGGCCTTGCTCATGCAGCAAACGCAAGGCTACAGAGCTATCCACACCTCCAGACGCCAAAACTGCAATCTTCATAAACTTTTCCTTCTCCTACCTGACACACCCATCGAAAGGTTGTTGATTTACGCTTCCTTTTGGTGCGGTCTCTTGCCTTGCTCGACGAAGCATGCGACAACTTCGCCACCCAACATCGGCCTTTTTGCGTTGGATTCCAAGAGCAAGTGTATTTTTCTCTACCCTCTCCCTTCGTACTTTCCGAACAAGACGAACGTTGCGAAGAGAGAAAGCCCTTTTTGTTGGAGTGTTTGATGACAGAGTCACAACGCGCCCGCAAGCGACAACAACAGATCATCGAAGGGATGCGTCGCGTGATGTCCGAACGCGGCTACGAAAGAACCTCGATCGCAGCCGTTGCCAAAGAAGCCGAACTCTCACCAGGGCTTTTACACTACTACTTCCCGAACAAACAAGCCATCTTGATAGCGCTCGTCGAAAAACTCTTTGCGGGGCTTGAAGAACGCTTTGGAAGACGGTTGGCCCGCGCTCCTTCAGATGCTTGGCAACGCCTTTACGCTTTCCTTGATGCCCATCTCGCGATCGATGATGACGCAGACCCCGATGCTGTGAAGTGTTGGGTCTCGATCGGCTCAGAAGCCCTCCTTCAAGGCGAAGTACGGGCGGTCTATCTCCAAATCGTTGAACGTGAATTACAACTGCTAGAGGGGCTTTTGCAAGACGTCTTGCGCCACGAAAAGAGAAACGCAGAACACGCTCGCCAAATCGCAGCGGGGCTTCTCGCAACCATCGAGGGGAGTTATCAACTGGCGACCCTTGCACCACAGAGTTGGCCTGACGGAAATGCAGCAGCTTGGGTTCGACGACAAGCACACGCGTTGGTCTCAGCAGAGCCTTTGCTGTCTAGCACGAGTGCGCCATAACCCCCAATAATCCGCCCCTTCACACCCGCCGACTTCTACCTAGCGCGCAAAGCAAGTCCCCCATAAAGACACTTAGCGAACCTGTACGTAGACAAAGGCTTTTGTGCTTTTGTCGCCTTCGTCACCACCACAACGCGCTTCGTTGCCTGCGCTGTTGTCGTTGTCTTGGCCACAATAGTTGCTCGCCGTCCCCACGCCAATACGCGAGTCATGAAGGGCATCGCACTGGCTATCTTCGTTCGCAGTGATGCCGATCCTTGCGCGCGCAGCGTTGGTATCGCTTGTTCGCACATTGAACCCTTCAAGGTCACAGCGATCCTGCAACGAAGCGATGGGCATCGTCCACTTCCATGCGTAGCGACCCAACGAGTAGTCAAACGGTTGACGCGCGCTATTTTGGAAGATCGCTCGAAGAGAGTTGGCCTTTTTCGAAGCAATGATGGTGTACACGCCTGAAGAAGAGATGCGGAAACTCAGTGCCACCTGCGAAAAGGGCTGCGTCCAAAAGTTCCCAAGTTTGGCTTCAGCGTCGTTGGTAAAATCCACTTTGTCCGTGTTGAGAGGGTTGGTATCTGTCCAGATGCCCTTGTCGTAAGAGAAGGTCGTCTTGGTGCCATCGATCTTCATCGCAAGGCTCCAGCCGCCTCCTTGGAAACTCATACGGCAGTAGGTCTTCATGCGTTGCGTCAGTCCTGGCGGTTGAATCCAGTACAAACCATCCACGCCCGAAGCTGCGGGGGGCATGTGATATTCCAAACAAGACGCTGCCGCTTTCCCTCCAGGCAACGTAAAGGCCGCGCTATCGAGCTGCAAGTTCAAGCGACTTCGCAACTCACGAACGTAGATATAACCAAAGACTTTGTGATTTTGGTTGCCGTTGTCAGGTCGGTCACGCGAGACGTTTCCAACAGTTGTCCCACTAGAGATGCCATTGGTCTCGATGCCAAAACCGATCGCAGAGTCCGCATTGGAAGGACAATAGAGGCTACTGGCATCGTTGTTTGCGATAAAGCCAATGCGCACCCCACGCACGTTCCCATTAGAAGCAAGCAAGTTGACCCCTTCCCGCAAACACGTCCGTTGCATCGAGCTATTTGCGACCATGGAACGCCAGTTGGGCAGACCATACGCTTGATCAAGCCCTGTATTGTTGGGCTTTTTCATCACATCCATAAAAGAATTACCGCGGATATGTGCGATCCCCGAACGAACGGGATCGTTTTGCGATTGTTGCATCTGCAACAACACTTCTTGGACAGGAACCGTTGCGAAGCTTTCCAACTTCGCCTCTGTTCGGGCGCGATCGCGGCTCACATTGCTCGAAGGATGTACTGTGTTGTTGGTCCAAAGTGACGAACCATAGGAGAAAATGCTGCTGTTACCGTCTGCTTTGAGCACCAACGTCCATCCGCCGCCCGCATATTCCATCTCACAGTGCACCACAAAAGGCGTGCTGACCGAGGCAGGTTTGATGCGATAAAGGCCGCTTTGTGTTGCGGGCTGGTACGCGTCTGTGTCTGTAGGGAACCGATAATCCGCACAATCAAGCCCAATCTTACCATCACTCCAGATGTAAGCCCCATTGTTCGTTTCAACAACAACAACACACTTCCCGCTGACGCAGTCTCCTTGGTATGGGGCGCAATCGCTCTTTTTGTTGCAAGCACGGCACTGGTTGCCTTGGCAGATCTGACGAACACTACCGCAATCCGTCAAAGTATCTACGCAGTTCCCAGCCACACACTTCCCACTCAAACAGATTTCTGTGCTTTCGCACTCGCTTTTGCTAACGCACGGCGAGCAGATGTTGTTTTTGCAAAGCTTTCCGCTGTCAGGCCCGACACAATTGCTACGAAGGCGACATTCTGCGACCTTGCAAGAGCCTGAAAGACAAAGCTCGCCCGTTGAACAATCGCTGTCTTGAAGACAAGGACCACAGCGATAATTGAAACAAGTTTGTCCAGAAGAACAGTCTTTTCTCTCCCGACAATCGGCATTTTGACACAAGGTGTCGATGCACAATTCCCCAGCAGAACACTGGTTATCTTGCGAACATCCAACGCACTTGCCACCTACGCAAAGCAAACCGTTCGGACACTCCGAACGCATCGTGCATTGTCCCACTGTACAAATACTGGTTTGGGTGTCACAGACTTGTCCGCTTTGGCAGTCTGCGTTGCTTTGACAGCCCGAACATACGTTGTTTCGGCAGACCTTACCTCCCAAGCAGTTTCCGTCGTTGCGACAGTCACCTTGGATACATTTAAAACAGTTCTCTTGACCGCATTTATCGAGGATACACAGCTTGCCAGAACCACACTCAGAGTCCGAGTTACAAGGTTGACAGATGTTGGCTCGACAGAAACACTCATCACCACAGGTTGGGTGTCCTGTGGGACAGTCGCTGTTTTGACGGCACTCAGCTTTTTTGCAGGCCCCATCAATGCAGAGGTTCCCATCCCCGTACACCGTTTTGCAAGTATCATCCGTGTCGCACGCTTGGCAAGTTGTGTTTCGACACACAGTCCCAGGCTTTTTCAAGACGCAGTTCTCTGAGGTCACACACTCTTTGCACTGATTGTCCGTCATGTCGCAAACGGGTGAAGCTGCATCAGTACAATCGTTATTGTCCGTGCATCCGACTTTACAGATGCCTTCCGCCGAACAGATGCGACCCACACCACAGTCCTTCTTCTCTAAACAAAGCTCGCACTCGGGCGCTCCTTCAGGACAGACCTTCTCGGGCAGAGAGACTTCTCCCCCATCTTTCACGGTGGTTGGGACCTCAAAGAACTGAGGTTCTGGCAGCGGTTCTGGATGCACAGCTTCGATGCTTCGGCGCACGCAAGCATTCAAGACACAAACGAAGCCCTCATCGCACTCTCCATGGGTGTTCTGACAAAGTTTGTAGGTTGGCTCAACTTCAACGGGACTCACACAACGCCACAAACCCAGAGCGAGCCCACAAACCAAAGTCGTATGCCAAAGCAGTCGCCCGATCCTAAAGCCCGCCTTACTGTTCAGAGTCTCTCGTTCCATAAGTTGCTCCATCCATATCGTACATCCAACATATCAATCCGCCCCCGCGGTATCGCTCCTACGTATGTCTTCTTATATAGGAAGTTTCTTTACAAGTCTCCAACCAACTCGCTCACACTCAAAGAAAACGAGCGCAAGACGCCTCGGTCCCCCAAAGATCGTCACAAAAACAAAGATCCCACACGTAAGATACTTCACAAAAACCACAAGAATCTGCGTTGCATCCGATCATTCCGTGGTTTGGGGGATGGCAAGTTCGACTTCTGGTGTGGGTTTGCGTTTGGGGGGGTGACTGCGCGGCAACAAGAGGTCTTCGAGGAAAAAGGCTGCGAACTCGTTGCGATTGGCCAGCCCTGCCTTGCGATAGATCGCACGCGCTTGTTCTCGCACGGTGCGCTCGCTGACTTCGCGGATATCCGCGATCTCTTTGAGCGCGAGTCCCTTTAACAACAACAAAGCCACTTCAGACTCCGCACTGCTCAGTTCCCAAGACACCAACTGTTGATCGATCGCTTCTGCCAGCCCCTCGACAAGAGACTTGTTTTTCTCATGCCAATGTTCTGCTTTTTTTCGCCAGCTCTCAGAAGTTATCTGAAGCTCTTCGTGCTGTTTTTGAAGCTCGACCTGCTCTTGATAGAGGAGTTCTCGTTCCACTCGGATACGTTTCCAAAGAATCCAAGCGGCAACAGCAGAAGAAAAAACCAGACTTAGTTCTAAGAAAAAATGGAAGACTGATCTTTGATCCAAAAAGTCAGCGATGAGATCAAATGTGATCAAGATCCCCAACATGATGAGCACCACCAAAGGGGTAACCAGCCCAGAAAACCGTCTGTCATTTGACGTATCCATATAGATCATCCCATGTAAAAACAACTACTTCCAAGTACAGGTCATTTGACGAATAGCCAAGCCCCAAAGATGAGGTAACTCTCTATCACCAACGATAGCCTTGCATCGTTTCGGCCAGCAAATAGCTCTCTCTACATACCGAAGCCGTGATGCACTGTGCAATCACCTCGCGCAAGAAAACGCTCTTTTTCCAAGCCTTTTTTGAAAGCCATTTCAGGTAGGTTTATGTCACGCAAGATCTTCTCCCGCTTTGCCCTTTTGGGCTTGGCTCTGTTGGTGTCGTCTCCGACCTTAGCACAGAGCCTTCCAAGTCTCTCGAAAGAGAGTTTATGGAAACATGCCTTTACACACAACCCAACCCTACGCCAACTGCGTGCGCAAGTCGCTGTCGCGAAAGCTTATCGAAAAGGTCTGAACGCTTTCCCAACCAACCCCAGCCTTTCTGTGCAAGGTGGCGTCCAGTCCCTCGGATACGGTTCAACGCCAAGCGCGACACTTGGTCCTTGGCAACTCGATGTGGAAACAAGCCTCGACTGGGCTTTGCCAGTAGGGGGGCGTTGGGGTCGCAGCCAAAAGAGCGCCAAAGTCGCGTTGGATGTTGCCAAAGCAAGGCTCGCCCAAGCAGAAACGATGCTTCAACGCGATCTGTTCCAAGCCGCCTACCTTGCCCAACAGATCCAGCGAGAAGTCGAGATCTACCAAGCCCTTGCAAAGTTCCATCAGCAGATCGCCAAGCTTGCGCTTCAACGAAAAGAAGTGGGCTCAGGGACACGCTTGGAACAACAGATGACCCTACTCGAATCTCTCCAAGCCCAGCAACAAGTCCTCCAAGCAGATGCGCGCCGCTTGCAGACACTTCAGCAGCTTCGACAACATCTGGGTTGGAACTCCCCTCTTTTCCCAACCTTGCAAGTCCCGTTGTCTCCGCAGCTTACAGCACTCCCACCACTTGGCGATCTGGAGAAGCAGCTGCACAAACACCCAAGCCTGCGGCTGGCTCGCCTTCAACAAACCTACACACAATCTTTGCTGAAATGGGCCCAAAGCCAAGCTACACCCGACCTTACAGTCTCTGCCGTGTACGCTTACAGTATGGGGGCTCATATCTTTCGCGGTGGCCTCTCGATCCCGTTGCCGATCTTTTGGCGAAACCAAGCCAATGTCGAACAGTTACGTGCAACGATCTTGCAACGCCGCGTAGAGACCGAACGCATCCGCTTGCAGCTTCTTGCGCGGCTCCATACAGCATATCGCCGCTATCAACTTGCGCAACAGGTAGTGAAGGCCTTTCAAGGGCAGATCCTCCCGCAACTTCAACAACAACTCGACCTGATCGCCAAAGGCTATCGCTCGGGTCAGATCGACCTTTTGCGCCTCCTCACCGCACGACAAAGCTTTATGAAAGGGCAACTGGGCTATCTCCAAGCCCTTCAACAAGCCACACAAGCCCACTTCGAACTCGCGTGGCTGCGGTCGTCCTCGGCCCCTTTGCCCAAAAAGGAATAAACCCATGAGATCACGCTTCTCGTCTCCCAAGTTCGCTGTGTGGATCGGCCTTTTCGCGATGCTGGCCTTTGCTTTGGTGGCAGTGTACTACCTCGCTTTCTTGCCTGTCCCAAGCCCCAAACAGCAGACAGCGCAAGCCCCCAAGCCATCGAAGAAACAAGAAAAGCCACAAGAAAAACAAGCCAAGCAGCCCGCACAGCCCAAAACCCCCGTTCGGTTGGGCGATGGCTCACACAAACAGGAAGAGACACCCACCGTCCCCAACAAAGGCATCGAAGTATCCGCCAAGTTGCGAGACAAAGGCACGGTCCAACTGTTCCAAGTCAAGCGGCGTGAGCGCATCAAAAGTCTCCGTGTCGTCGGCGAAGTCGAAACACCAAATCATGCGATCCAACACATTGGCGCGAGAGCAGCAGGCCGCGTGGTGCGTTTCTTTGTCGAGGAAGGCACGTATGTCCGCAAGGGAAAAGCGCTTCTGCAACTCGACAGCCCAGCAGTGGGCAAGGCACGCAGCCGTTATCTACGCATGCATGCCTTGTGGAAGCTCGCAGAGGCCGAACTCAGCCGACAAACGCGCCTTCGTAAACTCGAACTCAACAGCGTGAGCCAACTCGCGCACATGAGAACCAACGCCGCACGCGCCAAGATCGAATACAACGACGCGATCGCACAGCTTCGTATCCTTGGTGTCCCCGTCCCCAAGCGCGGTGCCACCAAGATCAATGGACTCCATACACTCTACGCGATGCGACAAGGTGCGATCACGCATATCCCCGCAAAGCTCGGACAGTGGGTCACTCCAGAGGCCTTCCTGCTTCAGATCGAGGATCGCCGTAATGTGTGGATTCACCTGCGTTATCCGCTGGCTTTGGCTCCCATCGTCAAAGAAGGAACACGCGTAAGCTTCACAGGTTCGGGACTTCCTCATGCCCTCTTTGGCAAGATCGAACACATCAGCGAACACGTCATGCGCGAACAACAAAACCTCCAAGCCCGTGTCGATATGCCCAATTCCAAGGGGCTGTTGCGTCCTGGCCAACTCCTCGAAGCCCACCTCCCCCAAAGTACAGAGGGCGAACAAGCGCCGCTGTTGGTACCCGACGAATCGGTCCAACGCCTCGGGCTTTCCAGCGTGGTGTTTCTCTACAACAAAGGCTACGCCCACCCCCGCAAAGTGATCATTGGAGCCTCGCAACAAGGTTGGAGCGAAGTGCTCTTTGGCCTCCAAGAAGGCGAAACCGTCGTAGCAAGGGGGGCTTTTTTGCTCAAGTCTGTCTTGCTTCAAGCAGCTTCCCCACAAGCCTCCCATCACCACTAGCGCTCTTGCACAAGGTTTAACTGCCAATGTTCGCAAAGATCCCAACGTATTCTCTACAAAATCGCTTTTTGATTCTCTTGGCGAGTGTGTTTCTGGTCCTTTGGGGATGGCGTTCGTTTCAAGAGTTGCCCATTGATGCGGTCCCTGACCTCACCAACGTGCAGATCCAGATCCTTACCTCTTGCCCAGGCCTTGCCCCAACAGAAGTCGAAAAACAAGTGACCTACCCCATCGAACAAGCGATGGCAGGTATCCCAAAACTCGAAGAGATCCGCTCTTTGAGCCAGATCGGTCTCTCCGTAATCACAGTGGTCTTCCAAGAAGGCACGGACATCCACTGGGCAAGGCAGATCATCAGCCAACGACTGACACAAGCGCGAGAAGAGATCCCGCAAGGCTATGGAACGCCTTCGATGGGCCCCCTTTCTACGGGCTTGAGCGAGATCTTCCAGTTTGAGATCCAAAGCAAAAAGCGCACATCCATGCAGCTTCGCACGCTGCTCGATTGGTACATCGCTCCCGCTTTGCGCATGGTTCCTGGCGTCATCGAAGTCAACTCACTTGGCGGGCAGATGCGCACCTACGAGGTGGCGCTCTCTCCACAACGTCTCCACGTCTATAACCTCAGTGTGACCGACATCTTGCAGGCCCTTCAACAAAGCAACCGCAACGTGGGAGGTGGTTACATCCAGCGTTCGGGGGAACAGTTGGTGGTGCGTGGTGAGGGCTTCTTAAAAAGCCTCGAAGATATCAAGTCTTTGCCACTTCGTCCCCAAACAGGACACTCCCCTGTCAAGATCGGCCAGATCGCTGACGTGCGGTTCGCCCCGATGCCCCGTCAAGGGATCGCAACCCGCGATGGACGCGGCGAAGTGGTGACGGCCACTGTCATGATGTTGTTGGGAGCCAATGCCCGTGATGTTGTGCACGCCATCAAAGAAAGGATCGATCAACTCAAGCCAGGTCTGCCCAAAGATGTCAAACTAGACGTCTTTTACGACCGCTCTGCGCTTGTGGATCGCACCCTCAAGACCGTCAGAAACAATCTGATCGAAGGTGGTATCCTCGTTATCATCGTGTTGTTTCTTTTGCTTGGAGACTTACGCGGCGGACTGTTGGTGGCTTTGACGATCCCACTCTCGATGCTCTTTGCGCTGATCTGCATGCGTTGGATGGGTCTGAGCGGTAACTTGATGAGTTTGGGGGCCATCGACTTTGGGATCATTGTCGATGGCGCGGTCGTCATGGTCGAACACGCTGTGTTGATCTTGGCGACGCGCAAGATCGCTTGGAAAGATACAACCGAAGCGGTGACCCAAGCCGCAAGCGAAGTCAGCCGTCCCATCGCCTTTTCCGTGGGGATCATTATCCTCGTTTATCTACCGATCCTCACGCTTCAAAATGTGGAAGGCAAGCTGTTTCGTCCCATGGCTTGGACAGTGATCTTTGCGTTGATTGGGGCTTTGTTGCTCTCTCTCACCCTGATCCCTGTCTTGGCTTCGATGGTCTTTCCGCTCGATACCAAGGACCACCAAACTTGGTTGATGCGCTTTTTCCACTGGATCTACCGCCCGATCCTTCAGAAAAGTTTGCGTCATCCCAAGCTGATCTTGGGGGGAGCGTTGGCCATCTTCTTTTTGAGTGTGGTGTTTGCAACGCGGATGGGTGCGGAGTTTTTGCCTCGCCTTGATGAAGGGACGCTCGCCGTCCAAGCCCAACGCCTTACATCGATCTCGCTTTCAGAAGCCGTGCGTCAGTCTGCACTTCTCGAACGCACGCTCAAACAGTTCCCAGAAGTACTCTCTGTGATCTCCAAAACGGGTCGACCAGAGATCGCGACCGATCCCATGGGGCTTTACCAAAGCGATGTCTACATCAATCTCAAGCCGCGGCACACTTGGCGCCCCAATATGGACAACACGCGGCTCATCAATGCGATGAAAGCGGCGCTCGACAAAGAAGCCCCTGGTTCGAGTTATAGTTTTACCCAACCCATCGAGATGCGAACCGCCGAACTCCTCGAAGGTATCCGCGCGGACATCGGGATCAAGATCTTTGGTGATGACCTCGCACTTCTCCGCCAAACGGCTGGTTCAATCGAAGCCATCGTCAAAAAGATCAAAGGTGCCGCAGACGTCTCCGTCGAAGCCACAGATGGTCTCCCTTATCTGCGGATTCAACTGGATTACACAGCCCTCGGTCACTGTGGTGTCTCACCTGACGAAGCGCTTCGTGTCATCGAATCTATCGGCGGGATCAAAGCTGGAACCATCTTTGAAAAAGAGAAGCGTTTCTCGTTGCGCGTCCGCTTCCAAAAGCTCGACCGCACCAACCTTGAAGCCATCCGCTTACTCCCCGTGCGTACACGCAATGACAAGCTGCTTCCCTTGCACAAAGTCGCACGAATCTGGACAGAAGAAGGCCCCGTACAGATCCAGCGGGAGCAAGGAAAACGCCGCATCATCGTACAAATCAACGTGCGCGGTCGCGACCTCAGCTCTTTTGTGCAAGAAGCCAAACAAGCCATCGCCGCAGCACAAAAAAGCCAACAACTCAAGATGCCAGAAGGCTTTTTTATTGAGTGGGGTGGTCAGTTCAAACAGCTTGCGAGCGCTTCTCAACGCTTGTTGGTGGTGGTTCCACTAACCTTGCTTTTGATCTTTGCGCTGTTGCAGATCGCTTTCGGCTCTGCGCAAGTCACGCTGTTGATCTATCTCAACATCCCTATTGCTGCGACGGGTGGGATCTTTGCACTCGCCCTGCGTGGGATGCCGCTGAGTATCAGCGCTGCGGTCGGATTCATCGCACTGTTCGGGATCGCAGTCATGAACGGCGTCGTGTTACTCAGTGCCATCCAACAAAACCAACAAGAAGGACATGAACGTCACGAAGCTGTGATCCTTGGTGCAGAAGAACGCCTACGCCCCGTCCTGATGACCGCATTGACAGACGCGATCGGATTCTTGCCCATGGCCATCGCCACATCGTCAGGGGCCGAAGTCCAACGCCCCCTAGCGACCGTTGTAATCGGCGGGATCTTTACCTCGATGTTATTGACGTTGTTTGTCTTGCCCTCAGTGTACGCACTGTGGGGTCCCCCAACCCTCAACCCTCGCCCACCACACGAAGAACCCGAGCCCCACGCGACCGAAGAAGCGGATCAGCTTTCGATAGAATCACCAGCGTTGTTAGAAAGCCCCGATAAGACGGCGTAATCCGTGCATGGGGATACTCTTTGTGGGTGCAAGCTGCACCCGCAAAGGAAGTTTGCTTTGGCCGCTGGGACCTGCGATCTCCTCCAGTGCTTTGCGTAAAGGCCCTTCTTCAGGATCACCAAAACGCTTGGTCACATCGTCAAAGACTTCGACATCGGGTTTGATTCCCTCAAAGAACTCGCCCGCACCATCGGCATTTGCGAGCTTAAAAGAGATCGGCGCAAACACCTTATCGAAAAAGTCGTACACGTACATCCCCATGGGTTTTCCGTGGGTTGTCTCACCGATGACTTTGACGGGCATGTGTGGACGAAAGCCATTGATCAGGACCTCGCTCGCAGAAGCCGTTCCGCGCATCGCGATGAAAAACAAACGATTGAGAGACAGCGCTCCCTGTTTTCCGACAGAAAAAGGCACTGCGTTGTTCCAAGCCTTGTTCTTTTCGTTGTGGATGTATTGAAAGAAGATCTTTTCGCTGGTTTCACGGCCCATCAAAAGAGAACCCAAGTGGTGGGCTGTGCTCAAGCGTCCGCCGCCATTGTAACGCAGATCCAAGATCATCTCCTCGACCCCAGCGGCTTGGTAGCTTGCAAAGGCTTCGTTGAGTTCTTCGACGGAAGGCTCGATGAATTGATTAAAGAGCATGTAAGCGATCTTTTTGCCGCCACGCTCGAAGATCTTGCTTGTAAAAACGCTTCTTACATGGATGGTGCCTTTTTCAAAGCTGATATCTTGGGCGGGTGCACCGTCTTCTTGCACCTGCATCTCGACCACAACCCCCGTCGATGGCTCACCAAAGATCGTCCCCCACAAGTTGCCCTCTTCGATCTCTTTTACAGTCTTCCCATTGATCGAGAGGATCAACTGACCACGATGCAATCCCGCCTTCCCTGCGGGCGAGTCAGCATGCGTCAAAGAGACGCGAAGCTGGCCTTTTCCATCATAAGCCATGCTAAAGCCAACCCCCACATACTCGCCCTTTTGATCGAAGCTGTTGTGGCTTTGGAGATTTGCGATGTAACTCCAGCGATCTTGTCCACCCTTGGCTTTGTCGAAACGCAGCTTTTCCAAGATCTCTTGGGGAGATGCAAAGGTTTGCGGATCAAGCTCGGGGATCTGATCAGACCAAAAATACACTTCTCGCAACATCTCATAAACGTAAGACTTTTCGTCCAATGCGCGGATCTGCACAGATGTTGTGGTCTGGTCCCCAAGTTGTGCTTGAAAAGTGAAGGTCCCCGTTTTTTGGATGCGGAACTTGTGCTCTTTCCAAGCCGCAGCATCGCGGGTATCGGCCCCATCCCCAGTGATAGTGATCGTCGATTGCGAGGTGACATCCACACGCTGCCCAAACGCATCGAGACCCGTCACTCGAAAGGCAACTTCTCGCTTGCCATCCGCAGGTATGATCTTCGTGTTGGGCTCTAACGCCAACTCACGAACACCGCAGCCTAGCAAAAGCCACGCAGCCCAAACCAGACCAAATCCCGTCAAAAATCTCTGTAGGCGCATCACCCCTCCAAACACTCTCGCTTTTCTTTCCATGGGCGCTTAACATACAAAACGTTCCTTCAAGAAGACGCTTCCCGATGCTTGAACCTTACAGTATTTTTCGATTTGAGAACAAACATCGCTCTCACAACAACAGCAAAGTCTACAAAATTAAGGAGCCCGACATGCAACAAAGTACGCTCCATCTCGTTGTGAATGGCCACATCGTGCCGTGTTTGATGGGGCAACCCCACGCACAAAAAAATGCACCAGTGGTCATTCTCATGCATGGACTTGGCGCCCAAAAAGAAGTCCAAGCCAACGAGATGTTCCATCTTTGCGATGCAGGATGGGGAGCTGTGGTTCCTGACGCCCCTCACCACGGTGAAAGAAAAGATGGAACGCTCGAAGCACTCGAACAAGCTGACCCACTCACGCGTCATAGGATGTTTTTGGAGCTTGTCAACGAATGGGCACGCGAGCTTCCTGGCCTTTGTGGTGCGCTCCAAGAGCAGGGCATCCAAGTGCGTGCGCTCGCAGGGATCTCTTTTGGGGCTTACGCTGCTTTCAAAGCATTGGCCTCGCATCTGCGGCTTCCTGTGGGGATTACGCTCTTGGGCTCTCCATCTTGGGAACCTATGGAACCTTTGCCCCGCGAAACGTTGCGGCCTCTGCTTCTTCAAGCCCCTGTGATCTCACCAGGAAGGTTGCGAGAGTGTGCCCTTCTTTCCGTGCATGCGGGACTTGATGACAAAGTATCTCCCCAAGGTACGATCAATCTCTTTGAGAAACTACAGTACCAAGGGGGCGTTCCTCCCGACCGTTTGCGTTATCTCAATTATCCAGCATCCGGACACACCATGCGTGCGGAAGATTGGTGGGATGCTTGGAGAAAGATCGTTTACTGGCTCGATACCTTCGCACGTTAAACCTTCCCTTCATTCGAAAGGCTCGACATGCAAGAATATCCAACCTCAAGACCCCAGATCAGTCCGTCCTTTGCTCCGCCCCTCACGACCCCAGAGATGTTGCGCAATGCTTTCCAAGGCACCTTTGAACCTGTGCGTGAAACATGGTTCTACCGCGTCGGCCTTTTTCTGACCTCTGTCTTGATGCTCCTTTTGCCCGCGATATACGTTGCTTTGGTGATTGGGGCGGGCTGGCTTTTGTGGTCCTTTGCTGCCACCTATGAGATGTGGATGCGCAGCACCATCGGGTTTTTGTCTTACATCTCTCTCTTGGCAGCAGGCGGATTTTTCTTGGGTTTTATGTTTCAACCCTTCTTTTCAAAACAAGAAGACCAAGACGCCGCAGAAACACTCAATGAACAAGAGCACCCCCTACTTTTCACGCTGGTCGAAGAGTTATGTCGGATCTTGCGCGCGCCCATGCCCCAACGCATTGAGGTCGATCTCCAAGTCAACGCTTCTGCACGCTTTCAGTCGGGCATCTTTAGCTTTGTTCGCCGCAAGATGGTGTTGCGCTTGGGGCTTCCTTTGATTGCAGGGCTCGATCTTCGCCAGTTTACGGGGATCTTGGCGCATGAACTAGGCCACTTTTCCCAAGGGACAGGGATGCGTTTTGGTTACATCATCCGCAAGATCAACCAATGGCTACATCGTGTGGTCTCTGAACGCGGTCCCCTCGAAGAAAAGCTCCTTGAATGGTCTGAGTCCACAAGCTTTCTTTTGGTCTGGGGGCTCTATGTGGCCCGTCTTTGCATCTGGATCACACGAGGGATCTTGTGGTGCTTGATGGCTTTGGGTGGACTGGTCAGCGGCTTTATGACGCGACAGATGGAGTATGATGCAGATCGCCACCAGATCCGCGTCGTAGGCTCGGATGTTCTAGGCCCTACGCTGCTCAAAGTCTCTCACTTAGAGATCGCTTCTTTCTTGGCCTATGGGGATCTGCATGTGGCTTGGCGCGAGGGTCGTTTGGGAGATGACTTTGCCGCTCTTTTGATCGCAAGGCTCGACAAGATCGACGACAAGATCGCCAAAGACCTTGAGTCTGAGATCCGCTACACCAAAACAGGGATGTTCGACTCGCACCCCAGCCTTCCCGATCGCGTAAAGCACGCAGAATCCGAGAAAGCCGCAGGGATCTTTCACCTTACCCACCCCGCACGCACGTTGTTTCGCGACTTTGAACAACTCTGCAAAGAACAAACGCTGCAACAATACAAGCTGCTCTTTGAAGACAAGTTCCACGAAGACAGCCTCGTCTCCACCCCGATCCTTCTAGCAAGACAGCTCGTCATCGAAAAAGAACGAGAGGCTTTCAATCGCTCGTTCCAAGGGATCTACGTTCCGCTGTATCCCCAACGTGTCCGTGAGCTTGAGCCACCCCCCGAAGATCTCGAAGCTGCAACCGAAGAACTCGCCGATCTAGGAGAGTCACTGCTCGAAAAAGCGCCCGCTGCACTCGAAGCGTTGCTCGCTTTTCGACAAACAGAGCCTACACTCAACGAACAAGAGATCGCAGTCCGCCTTGTGGAGTGCCAGTTGGCTTCTTCCTCAGATATGCAGCTTTATGAACACCTCGACAAAGCAAGGGAAAACAAAAAGCTCACGCTCAACGAACAAAGAGACACACTCCTTGTCCTCGAAGAGTTCGCAGAGATGGGCATGGAAAGGCTACTTCTTGCTGTTCGCCTGCTTTCTCACCCCCAACTGCAAGAAAAGCTCGATGAGTCCGCACGCTTCCTCGAAGAAAGCCAACGACTGCTCAATGTATGGCGTTATCTTCGTCGATTTGCCTCGGATCTACGCAAATTGCGCGATGACTTTATTCTCTTGGTCACCTACCTACAGGGCGCACAGCAACTCTCTTACGTTCCCAATGCCCACCTAGAACTGGAACGCAACCAACAAGATCTCTTCCAAAATATCCAAGCCTTCGACAAGTCCCTTCGTCGCGAGGCTTACCCTTTTGAACATGCCCGTGGAGATATCAACCTCGCGGAGTACGCGATAGAGACGCTTCCCGCAGACCACGAGGATATCCCTCAGATCCTTCAAACGGCTGAGATGATCCTTGATCGTATGGTCAGCTTGTATATTCGGATACTTGGGCGACTTAGTATCTTTTGCGAAGTCGTAGAAGACGCTCTCGAACTCGAACGCCTCCCAGATCCCGACCTCGACAAGATCGAAAATCCCGAGGTCAGCCCTGAACATATCACCTCGACGCAGTAACCCCGTTCCATCGAAGAGATCGCATCCCCAAGCCCCACCCAAACAAATTAAGGTTGCGTGTAACCCACCGCCCAGTCACGAAAACCACCCGGGCTGCTCGGCTCTTTTTTCAACGTCTCGATCGACGCTCCTTTGTAAACAGCCCCATAACGCATCCCGATCCACAAACCATCAGCTTCCAAAACCCCGTACACTGGGGTCTTTCCATGCACCCAAGTCACGCCATCTTTGGTGTAGCTGAAACGCGTGTCATAGCGGTCATTGTGAAACAGAGAAAGCTGGCCCCCTGCCACCGTCCCGCTATACAGTTCTTTGACTGTAAAAGGACAAGCTGTCCAAGTCTTCAAATCCTTGGAAGTCACGCAATTGCTGCCACCCCCCGCAAACCAAGACCCCTTGAAGTACACCACAAAGTTGACTCCCCCTGTCCAACCCGTAAAGGAGTGATCCAGCCAAGAAATCCCTTTGTCATGAGAGACATACAATGTCCCACCATCGCCAAAAGATAAGAGCTTTCCTTGGTAAGCATCCATCCTTCGGATACCAGAGGACCTTTTCACTTGCGACTTGCTCATGTCCACGTTGGTCCATGTGAGACCCTTGTCATCGGATCGTAGGACGTTTGCATCATAACCTTTCGCTGCAAACCAAACCCCATCCGCATACGTCACACCACCAAGCCAACCACCTGTCGCAAAGCCCACGTCCTGCCAGTTCTTTCCGCCATCCACAGAACGCAAGATATGAGAGTTGTTGTTCCCTCCCACAGCCACCAAGACACCATCCCCATAAGCCACCGCGCGCAAAAGGTCGGCTGTATGTTGGTTTCCGGTCCCCGTACCGCCCTGCTTCACCCAAGTCACACCATCAAATGTATAAGCCCGCAAACCAAAGTTCCCCACCCCAACAAACACAGGAACAGGCGGTAGGCTCGGCTCTACGATCGTCTCGATCACGTTTTCTTCGTTGGCACTTTGTTCTGCGATGGGCTCATCTGCCTCTGGTATCCCTGCATCTTCGGGGGTTGCTTCTTGTGTAGCTTCCGCCGTCATCTCGGGTCCAACAGGCTCTTGGGCAGGCTCAGGACTTGCCTCAGAAGCCACCTCGACCGTCGTTTCGGGGGTTGCCTCTTGTGAGGAAGGTTCCACGCTGACAGGTTCTTTCAAGCTCTCGTTGTTTGTAGACTCTTGTGCGACTTTTTCTGAAGGCTTCTCTTGTGTCACTTCTGAAGGACACGCTTGCAAAAAGATCCCCACGCCCCCAACAAGACCCATGATCCAAACATACCGCAACCAAAGTCGAGCACCGCGACCAACCATCAGCTCACCTCTATTTGTTTGGAAAAACAAACCCAAAAACGCCATCGGCTCTGTCTTTTATGACATAGCCGCACAAGACATCGCAACCGATGCCCGCCGCCCTTTGCGAAAACGCCGCGCTCCAAAAGAACCAAACAGCCGATTTTCTGCCCAGCTTCTCTCGCACGAACCCAAAGAAGCACCCTGGCACTTTCGCTTTGGGCTTTGCGTGCTGATCTGTAACCCTTCCAAGCCTCTCTACGTCTCCCTTTTACGCCTCACACACAGGCGCAAACACACAAAAGTATGGAGGGTTGTATCGTGTCATCTTTTTTTTCTCGTTCTGTTTTTCTCAGTCTGCTTTGTAGCGCAAGCCTTGGGCTCAACCTGCTCGCTGTGAGCGCTTGCGGAACACCCACCAACCAAGAAAAAGCCGCCGAAACAGCGCAAGAAGCCACCCCCACAGAGTCCACCAACGACGGTTCCCCCCAAGAAAAAGCTGCTGAGCCCGTCACTGAACCCCAAGCAGAGCCAGCACAAGAGCCTACACAAGAACCTGCGAAAGAGTCCGCACCCGAGATATCCCCAGAACCCCAAGCAGAGGCGGCGCCTGAAGCTGGTCCAGAAACAAACCCTGAACCAAATCCTGAAGCCACAGCGGAAGCGACTCCCGAAGCTTCCCCCGAGTCCCAAGTCGAAGCAACACCCGAGCAAAGCGGTCCATCGACCCCCAATAGCTCGGACCCTGCGGTGGTTTGGATTTGGCTCCAACAACAAAATTATCGCGCATGGACCCGCGCCCCAGGCTATGCAACGCGACAAACCTCAAATGCCCCACACGGCGGTGCTGTCGAGATCTTCATCAATTCCCCCATCCAACAGATCATCGACAACAAGACCTCTGTGACCGAATGGCCCGTGGGCTCCATCATCGTCAAAGATGGTTACAACAGCGCCAATCTGAGCCTTGTTGCGTACATGGAAAAACGCAGCAATGGTTGGTTGTGGTTTGAATGGAATGGCTCAGGAACGATCCTCTACCAAGGTCAACCCAGCATCTGCACAGGTTGCCATAGCAGCGGTGCAGACTACGTGCGGGCCTTTTCCTTCCCTTGATGTCGTGACTTTAGCTCCTCCCACCACGGTCTCTGAACCTCCCCACTTTTTCTTTCGTCAAGACTACCGTTTCGGCGGACAATCCATATCTTGACTTCCAAAACAAACACGCCAAAAGTATGGACCTTCTCTCAAACCCCGAAGAGATCCGCCTTTTCAGCTTTTTCAACCCAGTTGGATGCAAGATGACCACGCAAGAGACCCCCTCCCACCTCTTTTCAACGCTGCCCCTTTCGCTACAGCCTTCGAGCTTTTTGCACCTCCCGTTTGCCCAACAGCTTGCGCAGCTCGAAGAAGCTTATACACATCACCCTCCGCGCCCTCTCTTGCATCTCTGTGCTTGTTCTCGCGATCACGAACCGCTGATCTTCTTGCTGGATCGGCTCTTTACAACCTCATGGCTACACGATCCCGCAGAACAAAGTTGGTTTGCAGGATTTCTGTTGCAACAACCCGATAGTGCGATCCTTCAGACCTCTCTCTTCTTTGAAGACTTCTTGCAACAGAGCACAAAAACATCGGAGACATCGAACCATCAGTCACTTGCGGCCATTCTTCTTCAGCTTGTAGAGCGCGCCCCCCTCGCGCGCCTACAAGCATTTGGCTTGTTCGACAAACAACTTCAGCGAAACTTTCCCCAGCAACACCAAGGCTTCTTGGAAAAGCTCCAAGCCACCTGCCAAGCGCATCTCGACCAAGGCTCCATCGAGCAACTTGAGATCGCAGATCTGTTCAAACTCCCCGCACAGCGGCTCGCTTCGCTCCAAGCCAAACCCCAAGAGCAACCACTCCTTCAAGCGAGACTGCAAGAGCTTGCCCACGATGCCATCGAGATCTTGGCCGCTGTTCCCAAGCCCATCTCCCAAGCACGCGCAGAAGAACTTCTCTCCAAACGCGTGTACGATGACCCTGGGCACTTTTTGTTTGAGTTGTTGCAAAATGCCGAAGACCAACAGTCCCACCGCTGGAGCCTATACTTTCGAGAAGATCAGATCCTGATCTGGCATGATGGCCTTCCTTTCGACACACGCGACCTTGTGGGCGTCACCTCGATCGGACAGTCCAACAAAAAACGCCACCAGATCGGCTTTTTTGGCGTGGGCTTTAAGTCTGTTTATGAAGTCACCAAACGCCCCCAGATCTACAGTGGTCCCTACCAGTTTGAGATCGCGGATGTCTCGATGCCAAGGGCCTTACAGCAACGCCCAGAACATCTCCCCTCCCAGATCCCAGCCACGGGCACCTTGCTGATCCTGCCTCTTCGCGAACAAGATCTCGAAGCCCGACATCCCGCGCGACTCTATCAGCGAACCCATGATCTCGATCCTGTGATCTTGTTGACACTGCGGCACCTTGAGCAGATCGATGTCACCTTGGATCCTTCTTTACATGCCCAACTCCCCGCAGGGATCTCCCCTCAACAATCCATGCAACTCCAAGGAGATCGCCAACAAACACAAGTCGCGATCCATGTTGGAGCCCCTGAGCATACGCAACATTATCTCCTTGCAAGCGCAGAGATCGACGTCCAAGCAGGACTACGTAGCGCAGAAAAAACCAGCAAGACCCGTCTTCTCCTTGGGATGCGCTGTGATGATCAAGGTATCCCACAGCCTCTACCGCCCCAAGCACCACGCCTTTACAGCTTCCTTCCCACAGCAGAAGATCCAGGTTTCGACTTTTTCCTTCAAGCACACTTCGACGTGCCCGTGGATCGCGAACGCATCTCCCGCGAGTCTCGATGGAATCAATATCTGATCCAACAGGTCCCCCAACTCTTTGCGCAGATGGCACGGGAGATCCACCAACAAAGCCTCCTGAAGATCGAAGCGCTACGCGCCTTCCTACGGCTCCTTCCGCAGCCTCACCAACTCCAAGATGCTTTGTTTGGCGAGATGGCCGCTCTTTTGCCTGCGGCCTTTGCGGATATCCCGATCTTTCCTGACGCAAAAAACGAGATCCGCCCTACCAAGGCGCTTTACCACACGTCGCCAAGACTAGCATCTTTGTTTGCAGAGATCCCGTTCCCTACACAGATCTTCCAAGACATCGATCCCATCGAAGAAATCACCCCATCCACTCGCTGGCCCGTCGCTCCCTACATCGAAGAGATCGAACGACAACAGCTTCAACACCTTGGCGTCCCCGTCTTCGATCAAGCGATGTTACCCGATCTTCTCGCGATATGGCTCCAAGATCTCCCCGAAGGCGCGGAAGTACCAACACATCTTCAATCGCTTTTTGAGATCGCCAACCTGCGAAAGCTCTATCAACAACTTGCTGCTTTGCTGAGTTCCCAACAAGCCGAATCCACCGAGCGTTACAAAGCCCTTCAAGAAAAGCTCGCATCGCTACCTTTGCTACTCGACAAAGACGGAAGACTCCACCGTGGGAAGCAAAAAGAGATCTTCCTTGGCTCAATGCCACTGCGCGAAGCATGGGGTTCGCAACGCACTTTTGTTGCTTGGGAACTTGAGCAAGAGATCGGCGATATCCTTGAGCGGCTGGGCGCCAAACGACTGCGTTTTTCAGATCTCTATGACGATCTTAAGCAAGCCATCGGCCATGCACCACTCACACCCGAAGAGTTCGCACAACGTTGGCCAGTTGATCGCAAACAACTCTGCGAAACCCTCGCATCTGCAAGCGATCGAGAGCGCAAACGATTCGCAAGCCTCTCGCTCTTTTTGGCCCACGATCAAAAGCTCCATCCCATCGCCCAAGAGATCGGGGAAGCTCACGCTTTTCACCTTCCCCAAGGTCCCGTGTATCCGCCATTGTACCGCTTGCTTTCCTCAAAATACCCCCTTCTCAACGAAGCTTCAGAGATCCCAACACACTTCGTCCAACTCACGCTCACAGCCCCTCACTTGATCGACCTTGTGACCGCATCTCCTGAGATCTTTCAAGACAAGATCTTCGATCTTCACGAAGCCATCGGCTTGATGCACCAGGATCTTTCTTCTGCCCACATGAAACGACTGTATGAAGCCCCCTTGTGGCAGACCGCCCAAGGAAGGCTCACCACACTTGTTGGCCCAAAAGCCCCTCCCATCGCAGAAGACACCGAGCTTGCATCCTTCTTCCCCAATGAGGACTTCCTTCATCCGCAGATCGCTGCCCAACCACATATCCAACGAGGCTCCCTCGAAAAGTACGATGTACTCGACCTTTTTGGCACCTTTTTGCATCAAGGAACACAGCGAACCGCTGATCCTGCCGACGAAGACCTCGACGGCCAAGCACCCCCTTTTCAACTGGCCCAGCCACTGCCCCTTGAAGCGATCCAAGCCTACTTTCTACAACAAGCCGCGCTTGTGCGTATGCTCCCGCTTGAAGAGCGCGCACAAGCCCCTCTTTTCCTCGATCAGCACGGCGATATCTGCCCTGCGCTTCTTCTTAGTCGCTCTCCCTCTGCGACATGGCGACACCTGCTTCAACGCCTTGGAGAACGACATTACCTGGCTCTCATGCCACCCCAGCAAGAAAAACTCTTACAGGCCCTCGATCTCGAAGCCTCCATGCAAAAGGTCGATCCACCCGAGATCTTGCGGCAGTGTCTTGCGCAGATTCAACTGTTTAACATCGCGGAAAGAGCGCAACTCCTCGAACGTATCGCCGAACACGCCGCGGACCTTCCGCTTTCTATCCTCGAATCCGCACGAAAAACCCCGATGTTCGAGGATCAAGAAGGCAAGACCGCGCCCATTGGAAGCTGGGACAAGGCACCTTGGCGCGAAGACATCCCAACTGCGTTGATCTTCCGCTGTTCCCGCGAGGATCTACGGCCTCTGTTGGAGTATGCAGGCTTCCGTTTGCTTCACCCAACCCAAGAAAAACTGCTTGCCCCCTTCTTTCAACAACTCCAATTGCGCGATGCGTCTCTCCACGACCTTTTCGAGATCTTGCAGTCCCCTTCTCTACGCAAGCATCTGCTGCAAATCCAGCATCTACCGTCTGTCAGGGACTTCCTCTTACAAAACAAGGCAGCCCTCCAAGCCTTCTATCCCCCGCAGCAACGCTCCAATCGAGCCACAGGGAGTCCGATCCTCGAAGCGCTTCCGCTATTCCTCAACCAACGCGGTGTCCCGACCCCCCTCGAAGAGATGACGATCTCACCTGCTCTTGATGCGTTGTGGCCCCAAGAGATCGAGGTGTCTGCTCTGGCAAGACATCGCGTCCATTCGTCCGAAGAGACCGCCCTGTCAGCCTTTGAAGGCTGGATGGTTCCCGCAACACCAAAGAGCTGTTTCCACGATCTCCTCGAAGAGATCGCCCTTCCACAAAGAGCACTTGCAGAACAGCTTCCGCCACTCAACGATCTCGATACACTGCAACAACTCCATCAAGCCCTCCGTACGCTCGCTCCTTTCGAGGAGATCGCCACATGGCCGATCTGGGCAGATCGCAAACTTCGTTTGCGGAAAGGACCGATACGTCGACAAGATGGATGGGACATCTCTTGGTTTGAAGGACTTTCTTTGAGCCATGATCTGCTGGCTCCACAGCTCGAAGCGTCTCTCTCAACCGAAGAAAAGTCCCACTTTCCCACGCTCACAGCCCCTCAGATCTTGGAAGCGATCACCCAACTCAATTACAGCGGTCAATCTGTCCAAGAGCACCGCTACTTCGGCGATGTTGCCCAACGAGAAAAACTCTATCGCTTCCTTCTGGAACATTGGGAGTTCCTGAAAGAAGACAAACAAAGCGACGCAAAGATCCGAACATCCGCATTGTTTGCGACCCAACAAGGTGAGTTCCGCAATATGTACGAACTTGCATGGGACGAAAGCGCAGACGAGGCACAGCAACATCGTCCAGAAGAGTCTCTACCTTCGGCGCTTTTAGGAAAGATGGAGCGCTGTGTTCTTGAGCAACCTCTTTCCATCCAAGAGCAAGCCAAGCCGCGTTTTGAACGATGGTTCCAAGCCGCAGAAAAAAGAGACCTCCCCACGGTTCGGCATCTCATCCAAAGCCTTGCGCATCTTTGGCAACATGCATCCTCTGACCAAAAAAGAGCGTTGTTTCAAGCAGCCCCCAAACAAGAGCTATCTCTCCCAAGTCTTGGGGGAGACTGGCTGCGTGTGTCGCAAGCCTTGTTGCCCTCTGAGGCCGAAAGAGAGCAATTGCTCCATCTGTTCGATCCCGCCCATTTTGCCGAGGCCCCCGAACATCCAGCAGGACAGGCTTTTTTGCAGGCCCTTGGCGTCGCTACGCAACCTACCTCAGAACAGCTTGAAGATGCGCTAAAAGGTCTCCGAACCGTCGAATCCTACGAAGCTTTCGCACATTACCTCCAAGCGCATCCAACCTGCCTTTCCAACGAGATCTTGCGCAGAGAACCTTGGATGCTCAACAACCGCCTGCAACCCACACAGACCAAAGAACTTTTTTGGTTCGATGAGCGCATCCAACACCTCGTCCCTCAAGCGCAAGGGCTCTTTCCAGCCCCATTCTACGAAGATATATTGCCACCACAGCTCCAAAAGCCCCTGCGGTTTCGCACGATCAAAGATCTAGACCTCGAAGATATCCTTCCATCCTTGCCCGACAAAACGGTCCTTGAGACCGAGCTTTTGCAATGGTTGGAGCGTGGGATCAAAGACAAACGCTTCAAAGCAGAAGAGGTGCGAGAAGCCTGTCATTATCGGCATCTTGTGCTTTGCCAAGATGGGATAGCGCGCCATCCTCACGAGATCTTCGCATTTTCCCCATCGCCATTGTTCGGGGACATCCGAGGCTACTGGCCCGAAGGGCACCATCGTTACCCCCATCTTTGCGAGGCTTTGCGCATCCCCACTCAGATCAATCCAAGCATCGTCAAAGCCTTTCTCGAAGACATCGGTCAACAGGCGCGCAAAGATCAAGGACAAGCCATCCTCGAACAACACCCGTCGCTCATCGAGATCCTGCCTCGCTGTTATGCCTACCTCCATGAACAACAAGCCAAGTTCCACAGCAACCAGCCCATCTATCTTGCCGAGACATCCGAGATCAAAGAGAAGTCCTCTAAAAGCAAGACAGACAGATACGCGCTTCTCCTCGACAATGCCCCTGGGTTCTTTGTCTGTTTGCGCCCGACGATGCTGGCCCCCTACCGTGGCCTTTCTTTTTACACGGCGGTCTTGGGGTCTGACGATATCGCCCAAACCACGGGGCAACTCTTGCTCGCGCAAGGCATCCCCTCTTTTGAAGCCTCGATTAGCCTCAAGATATCCCCCAAAGCTGGGAAAGACACCACCCTGCGACACGAACAAGAGTTGGAGTCTCTACGAAGCCAGCTCCGCGCCTTGCGTGCTGTGCTTCCTCGCGTACAAGCCCAAAGAGGCGGTTCTGACAAGGATTGGATCTTTGCTTCGCAACTCGAACAACTCACCCAACCCAATGCGATCCGCGTCTTTCAAGGGCTCAAGGTCAAAGCTACGCTCAAAGGCGTCGGGAAACTCGATGTACCCGACCTCATCGCCTACGACCCTCAAAAGAAACGACTGATGCTCGATGAGTCTCTGCTGCGTTCTCTCCAACAGACGATCCCCCTGTTGGCAACGAACCTCACGCCACTGATCCATCGTGATCCCAAGCGCCAACCGCTTACAGATATCCTAGAATTGCTCTTGCGTTGCCAAACCCTCGAAGCCATGCAGTCTTACCTTGATCAGCGACACTTTCCACGCGTCGCCCTCCAAGAAAAAGGCAAAAGCAAAGGAAAACAGGGAAGCTCCACAGCACTTCAAGAGATGTCCTCGACTTCCATCGACGCCCCAGAGGACGACGAATCCCCATCCAACGGTCTTTTGCGACGCCTGTGGACACGCATCTTCTCCAACAAAGAGGAGACCCCCAAAAAACGTGCGCAAGAGGCCCATCCTTCGGCTCCCAAAGATTCGCCAAGCCTCCAAAAAGCACACACGCCGCCTCCAAGCCACAACACATCCTCTAAGGCGCAGCCTCCTTCAAAGGCCGAAGATGCCGAGAAGAAGCGCCCCTCCTCCCCGCCCCAAGAACGCGATGAGGCACCTTCTCCACAACGCAACGAGACCGCTCCTCAAGAGCGGCCGAAAGCGCCACCTCCCACATCGACGCCGCTTTCGGACTTTTTCAACAGGGTATTTGATCCGCCCTCGCGATCTTCGTCGTCTGAAAATGCTTCGCCTGAAGACTGGAATCGCCCGAACAACCGCATTGGATCGCAACTCGACTTTGACCCCAAACGCTTTGCAGAACGCGGCCCCAACCCCGAAGACATCGGTCTTTTTCACCAACCGCCCATCCTACCGCAGCCTTATCGCTATGCCCTACAAGCTTTCACAGGGCGCTTTGACAATCGCTCGCAACAGTGGGTACCAGCAACGCTCCAATCCCCCTTGGCAACGACATCTTCGACCAAGGTAGGCAGCGTGATCTTGCAAGGAAAGTTGCCTCCAGGCTCCAACCAACTGCCTTTGCCGCTTCACAGCAAGCTCAGCGGACCACCGATCGTCACTTGCGACGGGGCATCCGTCTCTTTCAAACAACAAGAAGATCCTTCGGGGGCCGTGGTACTTCAGTTCAAAGCGCCGCGAACGGTCGATGTACGTTATCATGTGGACCTGTTTGCTCCCCCTTCGATCTTACCCCATGAATCGATCCAGATACACAAAGACTACATGCAACCCACGATGCTACGCAGCGATCTCCCCGAAGCCATCCAGGGATTTCTGACTCAACTGGAAGGCACTTCGAGTACCCAAGAAGAAAAGGCCCGTCGCATCGAAGAGATGGTGCGAAAGCGTTATCGCTATGATATGTACTATGCGCAAAAAGCGAGCGTCCAAGAAGCCCGTTCGCTCTTACCGCTTCATCCTCGAACCCCACAAAACCATAGCATCGCCCTACTCCATGCAGGAAAACAGGGCTCGATCTTGGGCGCTGGGGTCTGCCACGGGCTAAACATCTTGATCGCGGAGCTCCTACGCCAAGTGGGGATTCCAAGCGCAGTGGCGACGTGTTGGGTCTTTGACGAGGGTTATCTTTCTCGACCTGACCACTTGATCGCCTTGGCTCTGCTCCCAAGTGCAGAGGGGACGACGTACCTTCCTCTTGATGGAGCCGTGAATGCGCAAGGACGGGTGCTTCACCAAGCCTCGCCACCTCCGCCACGCAAAGCGCCCGATCTACCGAAGACATCAGCACCTGACATGCAACGCGCAGCGCTTGCAGCCCAAATCGAGCTATACACACGGATACTCGAAAGGCTTCGCATCCCCTTCCCCTCATCAGAAAGCGAAGCCCTCGACAGCACGGCCCAACAAAGACGACTTCAAGAGCTGCGACAAAAACTCTTGGATGCGCTAGGCTCCAAAGCGACTTTGTATCGGCTTCTTGCGATCTTTGATGCAGGCGAGCTTCAAGTGGATCAACTCGACAAGCCCCTTCAATGGTTGCTTGAGCACGATCTGATCCGAGCTGAAGAACAAACCTCTTGGCGTGTCCGACCTTTTCGATAGGTCTTTGGGTGGGCGATCTTGAAAGGATAGCTTTCGGGTAGGCACCTAAAAGCGCGGGGATTAGGGGGTGGGCACAAAGAGGTGTTTGCGATAATAGCGGAGTTCTTCGACAGACTCGCGGATATCATCGAGTGCAAGGTGACTTTGTTTCTTGGGTGGGGCCTGCATCGAGTTCGGATACCAACGCCGCGCAAGCTCTTTGATCGAAGAGACATCGACGTTGCGATAATGGCAGTACGCCTCCAACTTGGGCATATAACTCAACAAAAAGAGTCGATCTTGGAAGATAGTATTCCCGCACAACGGGCTTTTTCGTTGAAGTGTATGCTCTTTCAAGAAAGCCAGCGTTTGTTCTTCGGCTTCTTCCAAGGAGACGCGAGAGTTTCGTACACGCTCCAAAAGACCGCTCTGTCCGTGATGTGTGGTGTTCCACTCGTCCATCGCCTCAAGGACTTCATCAGGCTGATGAATCGCAAAAACAGGACCTTCTGCGATCAAGTTGAGTTGAGCATCCGTCACCAAAGTCGCGATCTCAAGGATGGTACAGGTCCGCACATCCAACCCCGTCATCTCCAAGTCCATCCAGATCAGGTTGGTTTCTTTCTCTGTCGCCACGCGCAAACTCCTTCTCTCAAAAAGCCGTATGTTTCGGCCTCTAACCTACATATCGACGCAACAATTGAACCGCCTGACCAAGATACCCACTTCCAAAAAGATTGAGGTGGTTGAGTACGTGGTAAAGCTCATAGAGCCCACGTCGCTCCAAGTGTCCATCAGGCAAAGGAAAAGCCTCTTCATAGGCTCGATAAAATGCGGAACCAAAACCACCAAACAGAGAGGTCATCCCCAGCTCTGCTTCGCGGTGCCCATAATACACGGCAGGATCGATCAAACAAGGCGCACCTTGCGCGTCTGCCATCACGTTTCCGCTCCATAGATCGCCATGCAACAAAGCTGGGGCCTCTTCGCTTCCTGCCAAAAGACCTTCCAAGCGATCCTCCAAACGCCCCATCAAACGGCGCAAGTCAGCGGTCGCGAGCCCTTTTTGTTCAGCCCACTGCCATTGGGGAAAAAGTCGCTTCTCCCAATAAAAAGTGGCCCACGACATCCCCGTCTCTTGGGGTGTATTCAACTGTGGAGACGCCCCCAAAAAGTTGTCTTCATAAAATCCAAAAGCCGTGGATGGCACGCGATGAAGCTGCGCAAGTCCTCGCCCCAAGATCTCCATAAATCCGTCTTTTGGGCGACCTTGGCCCAACCACTCCAAGATCAACAGATCCTCTTCAACATGGAGCACTTGGGGAATACGCAGCGCACCCCCTTTGGCAAGTTCACGCAGACCGTGGGCTTCCTGCAAAAAAGGCTGTTGTCCCCCATCCATCGACTTGATGAAACACGAACGACCATCCACAAGACGCACACAACGAGCGTCCGCAATGCAGCCACCCGAAACAGCGTGATGCTCCTGAACCGCCGCCCCCATCGCTTGTTCGACGCGTTGCAGCAGCGCCGCACGCATCAAAGTTTGCCTTCTTGTCGTAGATGCGTCAAAAGGCCCGAACAAGCGTCCTCAAGCAAATCCAAGACCTGCTCAAAGCCCTCTGCGCCGCCATAATAGGGATCTGGGACATCCTCGACAGAGCCCTCGCCAAATGACAGCATCTTGTGTAGTTTTGGATGATAACGACCTGAAGGGTCCAGTGCTGCGAGGTTTGTGTAATTGCTTTCGTCCATCGCCAACACATAATCGAACGCTTCATAGTCGCTTGGATGAATGAACTTGCGACTCAAACTTGTGAGGTTATAGCCCCTCTTTTTTCCGTGCCTTCGCATACGCTCGTCAGCGGGCTCGCCTTCGTGCCATCCTGAAGTCCCCGCAGAGTCGCAAAACACGCGATCTCCCAGTCCTTCTTTTTCCAACAGATGCACCATCACGGCTTCCGCAGCGGGCGAACGACAGATATTTCCCAAACACACAAACAACAATCGCACCATCTTTGCGGCTCCTTTCTCTAGAACGTATCTGCTCGATCTATCCGACATCCCGCGATTTTGCAATATCCCCGCGCTGCTGGCAACTCCCAAGAAACACTTGACCACGAGCGTCACCTTTTATTAAATCTGAGCGACCCAAAAAGTGATCAAGTGTAAGATATCGGAGGGAACGATGGCGTTGAATCTGCAAAGTATCGGGCAGCGACTAGGTCCATTTGAGCGGGACTACGAAGAAAAAGATGCGATCTTGTACGCCTTGGGGGTGGGAGCGGGATTCGACGAACTTTCTTATGTGTACGAAGATGGCCTGAAAGTCATCCCAACCTTTGGTATCGCCGCAATCTTTGGCTTTTTGGGCGAGGTCCTTGCAGCATCAAAAGCCGATATCACGGGGATCTTGCATGGTGAACAAGAGCTTGTCTTCTTTCGCCCGATTCCACCACAAGGAAAGCTCGTAACCACGGGCAGTATCACAGACATCTATGACAAAGGCCCAGGCAAAGGGGCTGTGGTGATCGCACGTTCGCTGACGCGAGATGCCCAAGGACGCAAGCTTTTTGAAAGTGTCTTTACGCTCTTTTGCCGAAGGGATGGTGGTTTTGGTGGAAAGAATGTCCCCACAGAAAGCTTCTCTTTGCCTGACCGCGCCCCAAATATGATCGAAAGATCCTCTCCAAGCCCCGAACAACCGTTGTTGTATCGACTCTCTGGAGATCTCTTCGCTTTGCACGTGGACCCCGAATTTGCGCGCAGCAGTGGCTTTGAAAAGCCGATCATGCATGGGCTTTGTACCTATGGATACGCCTGTCGAGCCCTGATCAAACACCTTGCGGGTGGTGACATCAGCAAGCTGCGTAGGTTCAAAGGTCGGTTCTCGCGCCCGTTGTATCCGGGCGAACCCATCGAGACACGCATCTGGAAAGATGGCGACGAAGCTGTCTTTCAGGTCGTCCACGCAGAAAGCGGAGAGGTGTTGATCGACCGTGGCTACGCAAGTACCAGCGAGGCCCGCCCTGACGCGATCCGCTTTGATGGCCAAGTGGCGATCGTAACGGGTGCAGGGGGCGGACTGGGTCGTGTGTACGCTTTGGAACTCGCAAAGCGCGGTGCCAAGGTCGTGATCAACGACATCGGCACCGCACGCGATGGAAGCGGTGCGATCAGTGCAGGTCCCGCCCAACAAGTCGTGGATGAGATCAAAGCCCTCGGTGGCGAGGCCGTCGCAGACACCCACAGCGTCGCAACCCCCGAAGGTGGCAAGGCTTTGATCGAGACAGCGATGTCCAACTTTGGCCGTGTGGATATCTTGATCAACAATGCTGGGATCTTACGCGACAAAAGCTTTTCCAAGATGACCCCTGAACAGTGGCGTGATGTTATGGCTGTCCACCTTGATGGGGCTTTCTACGCAACGCAGCCCGCTTTTGAGGTGATGAAAGCCCAAGGATACGGACGAATCGTTATGACCACCTCTGCCGCGGGTCTCTATGGCAACTTTGGCCAAGCCAACTACGCCGCTGCAAAGCTCGGTCTCGTCGGCCTGATGAATACCCTGAAACAAGAAGGCGCCCGCAGCGGTATCCTCGTCAACACGGTCGCCCCCATCGCTCGCTCCCGCATGACCGAAGACATCCTTCCCCCTGATGCACTCGAAAAGCTCGACCCATCGCATGTTTCGCCACTGGTCCTCTTCCTTGTAAGCAATCGATGTAAGTGCAATGGCCACATCTACAACGCAGGGATGGGACATTACAGCCGCGCCGTGATCGCAACAGGCCCAGGACAGTTCATGGGCGACACCCCTAGCCCTGAAGATATCCGCCAACAGTGGGACAAGATCGACACTTGGAAAGATGCTGAGACTTATGACAGCGCACTCGAAGGCATCGGTGCCTTTCAAGGGCACATCGCAGGAAATTAAGCCGCGACAGCACGGCATCGCACAAACTTTTCCAGACGAGCTTTCAGGAGAAAAAGATGACTCTAGGTATCCGCTCATACGGAGCCCATATCCCGCGCTGGCGCCTACAACGACAAAGCATCTACCAAGGCATGGGCTGGTATATGCCCGCACTGATGATGATCGCCCAAGGCGAGCGCTCCTTTGCCAACTGGGACGAAGATAGCCTAACGATGGCCGTTTCCGCCGCAAGAGACTGTCTAAAGGGCCAAGACCTCGCGCAAGTGGAAGCTTTGTATTGCAGTTCCACGACATTCCCTTTTGTGGATCGCTCGGCTTCTGCGGTCGTGGGAACCGCTCTAAATCTCTCCCCTTCGCTCGAAACAGCCGACTTTACGACCTCACAGCGCGCAGGGACCTCTGCTTTGCTGGCCGCGTTTCATGCCATCGCCGCAGGACAAAAACAGCAAGCCCTCGTCGCTGCGAGTGATATGCGCGATGCTCGCGTCGCCTCCTTTTACGAGATGTGGTATGGCGATGGGGCTGCCGCCCTACTCCTCGGACGCGACGAAGTGATCGCCACCTTGGACGAAACCCACTCTCTTTCCTACGACTTTGTGGATCACTATCGCAGCGAAGGCCAGCGTTTTCCGTACACTTGGGAAGAACGTTGGGTCCGCGATGAAGGCTACGCCAAGATCATCCCCGAAGCCATCACGGGCCTGCTCAACAAAGCGGGCCTTGGCATCGACGATATCGATCACTTGGTCTATCCCTGTTTCTTCAAAAGCGAACACCAACGCATCGCCAAGATCTTGGGCGCCAAAAACACACGCCTCCAAGACAACCTGCACGATCAATGCGGAGAAACGGGCGTTGCCCACCCCCTCTTGATGTTGATCGCCACCTTGGAGGTCTCCAAACCCGGCGACAAGATCGTGATGGCGAGTTTTGGACAAGGCTGCGATGCCTTTCTCTTTACAGTCACCGAGCAGATCAAAGAACTCACCTCACGCAGAGGTTGCAAAGGCTCGCTCCAAGACAAACGCCCCACCGAAAACTACTTCCGCTATCTCAGTTTCCGCGAGCAAATCGAGCCCGAACGGGGGATTCGTTCAGAAGGTCCCACACAAACCGCGATGACCGCCCTTTGGCGAAACCGTGAGATGATCTTTGGTTTTGTGGGCGGTCAATGCCAGAAGTGCAAGACACCGCAGTTTCCGCCCTCTCAGGTCTGTGTGAATCCAGAGTGCAAACACATCGGGCCACAAGATCCCTACTACTTTGCTGACCAACAAGCCCATGTCAAAAGCTTCACAGGCGATATGCTCGCGGTTTCTCAAGACCCACCCGCCATCTATGGGATGATTGAGTTTGATCAAGGTGGTCGCCTGATGATGGATTTCACGGACTGTGCGCTCGAAGATGTCGCCGTGGGGCAGCCGATCACATTGGAGTTTCGCCGCAAATACCACGACGAAGGACGCGGATTTATCGGCTATTTCTGGAAAGCCATCCCGCAAAAACAAACAGGCAAAAGCAAAGAAGCAGGTCCTCCCATCCGCTTTGATGGCCAAGTGGCGATCGTAACGGGTGCAGGGGGCGGACTGGGTCGTGTGTACGCTTTGGAACTCGCAAAGCGCGGTGCCAAGGTCGTGATCAACGACATCGGCACTGCACGCGATGGAAGCGGTGCGATCAGTGCAGGTCCCGCCCAACAAGTCGTGGATGAGATCAAAGCCCTCGGTGGCGAGGCCGTCGCAGACACCCACAGCGTCGCAACCCCCGAAGGTGGCAAGGCTTTGATCGAAACAGCGATGTCCAACTTTGGCCGTGTGGATATCTTGATCAACAATGCTGGGATCTTACGCGACAAAAGCTTTTCCAAGATGACCCCTGAACAGTGGCGCGATGTTATGGCTGTTCACCTTGATGGGGCTTTCTACACAACGCAGCCCGCTTTTGAGGTGATGAAAGCCCAAGGATACGGACGAATCGTTATGACCACCTCTGCCGCGGGTCTCTATGGCAACTTTGGCCAAGCCAACTACGCCGCCGCAAAGCTCGGTCTCGTCGGCTTGATGAACACCCTCAAAGAAGAAGGTGCCCGCAGTAGCATCCTCGTCAACACGGTCGCCCCCATCGCTCGCTCCCGCATGACCGAAGATGTCATGCCCCCCGACATGCTCGAAAAGATCAACCCTGAAGCAGTCGCCCCCATCGTACTTTTTCTAACATCCAAAGACTGCCAAACCACTGGACACGTCTACAACGCAGGGATGGGCTATTTCAACCGCGCTTTGGTCCTCACAGCTCGAACCCATGCACTTGCCAACGACGGATCCCCCGCATCTCCCGAAGATATCGAAGATGCACTCGAACAACTCAATCAACTGGAAGAGTTGTATCCTTCGGAAAATGCAATGTCCTTTATTGGTGGTTTCAGCGCTCCACCGCCTCCCCCAACAAGCAAAAAGGCCGCATCGAACGAAGACAGCGGCGCAGACAACGAAACCGCTCGTGCCTTGGAAGAGGTCTTCGCCAAGATGCCAGCGTCCTTCCGCCCTGAAAAAGCAGAAGGAACCCATGTGGTCTTTCAGTATGCCCTTTCAGGGACAGGTGGCGGGACATGGCATGTCGTCGTGAAGGACCAAACCTGCAACGTCCAAAAAGGCGAACACAGCGCCCCCACCGTCACGCTCAAGATGTCAGCACAAGACTTTTTGCGCTTCGTGCAAGGTGAGTTGGACCCCATGCAAGCCTTTACATCAGGAAAACTGCGTATCTCTGGCGATATGATGGCATCTCGCTTGATTCAAAAACTCTTTAAACTTGGCTAACCCAAGACCCAAACGCGAAGAAGGAGACAAGACATGGCCAAAGGCATTCGAGACAAAGTCGCGATCTTGGGGATGGGTTGCAGCCGCTTTGGTGAGCGGTGGGATGCAGGTGCGGAAGAGTTGATGTTGGAAGCTTGGCAAGAGTGCATCGCAGATGCAGGGATCGCCCCTGACCAAGTCGAAGCCGCTTGGTTGAGCACCTGCATGGAAGAAGTCAACGTCGGAAAAAGCGCCCTCCCTTTATCGATCGCACTGCGACTCCCCAACATCCCCGTCACACGGACAGAAAACTTCTGTGCA
Organism: Myxococcales bacterium; assembly: GCA_020632975.1. Taxonomy (GTDB): domain Bacteria; phylum Myxococcota_C; class UBA6777; order UBA6777; family UBA6777; genus JAKLKB01. The sequence continues at coordinate 138,915 of JACKEL010000007.1, read as the reverse complement.
AGTGGAACAGAAGGATTTCGAGCGGCTTGTTATGCCGTGGCTTCGGGGGCTTACGACATCTGTCTTGCGATGGGTGTGGAAAAGCTCAAAGACGTCGGTTATGGCGGACTTCCCAACTGGGGTGCGGGCGCGGGGACATTGAACTGGTTGTGGAATCCCAACATGACGGCCCCTGGGTCCTTTGCGCAACTGGCCTCTGCATACTGCGCACGCTATGGTGTATCCGAAGAAGAACTCAAGCGCGCCATGGCCCAAGTATCCGTCAAAAGCCACGACAACGGCACCCGCAATCCCAAGGCCCATCTACGCAAACCCATCAGCATCAACCAAGTGATCAATGCCCCTACAGTGGCTCATCCTCTCGGACTGTTCGACTGTTGCGGCGTAAGCGATGGAGCGGCCTGCGCCATCGTCACCACCCCAGAGATCGCCCGCAGCCTTGGAAAAGACAATCTGATCTCTGTCAAAGCGCTCCAAGTCGCCCTTAGCAACGGCCAAGAGATGGCCCACAACAGTTGGGATGGCTCCTCCTTTTTGACCACCACGATCGCCAGCCAACGCGCCTACAAAGAAGCGGGCATCTCTCATCCTCGTGAAGAGATCTCGATGATGGAAGTCCACGACTGTTTCTCGATCACAGAACTCGTCACGATGGAAGACCTCGGTATATCCGAGCGCGGAAAAGCCCCCCGTGATATCTTAAACGGTTTCTACAACCAAGATGGCCCTGTCCCCTGCCAAATCGATGGAGGTCTGAAGTGTTTTGGACACCCGATTGGGGCGTCAGGGCTCCGCATGATCTACGAGATGTACCTTCAGTTTCTAGGACGCGCGGGGGATCGCCAGCTTCAACGCGACCTGCGCTATGGCCTCACACACAACCTTGGTGGCTTCCCCGCGATGAATGTCTGTAGCATCGCAATCATCGGTCAATTGGACGCCTAAGACCGCTTTCCACGCATCCAATCTGTTGAGAGACTGTGCAGATCTCGTATCCCTAGGTTGCGGTTCTTTTGGTTTGGGGTATATGTTGGGGAATGTTTCACTCCACAAACCAAAAGGAGATCCCGTATGCGGAAAGTATTTATTTTGGCTCGACTGTTTGTTGTGTTCTTTGTCTTGTCGATGGCCCAAGCTGGTTGCGGCTACAACCTTGTGGGCAATTGGACAGGCTTCTTTGGAAAAGATGACCCCAAAGCGGGCACCATCTCCCTAGACATTACCAGCCAAAATAGCGGCGGCGTGGTCGAAGGCAGCATCGAGATGACCAACGTCAAAAGCTGCAACGGTGGACAAAACCTGAGCAGAACACTGCTGGAGTCTGGAAGCCTTGTCACAGACTCTGGTAAAGTCACCCTGATCACCAAGATCGGCGGTTGTAAGTTCACCTTCTCTGGTGAGTTCAAAAATGGCCTTATTCTAGGCAGTTACACCAACGAATACACCATCGTCGTCACCTTCAAAGACTCTGGTTCATTCAACCTCGAACGCCCCTAACACCCCTTCCCTGCGACACTTCAAGCGACACGCACACGCTTCCTGTTTTTGGCGCCATCCTCTCGACATCACCCTCCCGTGACACAAGCAGACAGACATTTCTTCTTGCCCTCTCTTGTTTTGGACACTATATTCAGGCCCTTGTCGAGTTGAATGGTGATTCACCTCGAAGATCAATGCAACAAGACCCGAGGAAGACGATGTCCTCAGCGCCTCATCTTCAAAAAGAAGCGTGGTACATCCATCCTGACCGAGAGGTGCGAGGGGCGGCGGGCCCCTTTTACGCGCTGTCCTCTCGTTGTGCGGGCTGTGGAAACGCCGTAAGGTTCGCCCCTTCTTTGTTGCTTGAAACCCAAGATCCTTCTTGGCAAGACAGCTACTTTGTCAGGATGCCCCAAACCCCCGAAGAGATCGAGCAAGCCTGCGCAGCCATCGAACACTGCGCAACCTCCGCCCTGCGTTATGGGGGCAAAGTCCCGACGATCATCCGCCTCTTGGGGAACACACCGCGCCACAGCGATCATGTCCTTGTCAACGGCGAAGTCAGCTTTTATGGCGATGAATCCTTCCCACTGCTCGCCCAGACAGCGCGCAAGCTACCCCAGATGGCTTATCCTGACGCATTACCCGCCTCTTCAGCCCCATCGTTTGTGGCGCATCAGTGGCTCGTGGATCTCGCAAGACACTGTGTACAACGCGAAGAAGCCTCCACCAACAAACCTTTGCAACGCCTTCATGGGTGGCTCGACGAAAAACAACGATGGATCCAAGGCCAATATCCAAAGGGCACCTACCGCCAAGCGCTCAGCGAGCTTTATTGGCCTTATGCGGAAGAGATGTCGTCTCCTCCTCCTGGCTTACGTCGCCAATTTGAAGAAGCCCACCCTCTCACCCTTTTGATTGTGCGGATGGCCTGCCAAACCACGCTTCAGTTCGTCTATTGGAGTGGATTCTTGGCGGAGCTTCATGCGACATTTTTTGCCGCGCGAGAGAACGGGATCTACGGGCCCAAGCGTTCAAGCAAAGCATGGCTCCCAGAGATCGCTTCTTGGATGCGAAAGTACTACGATATCGCACGGATATCCTCGCTCTTGCCCTATCGCAAAGAAGAGCAAGACTGGCAACGCACACAGCTTCGTATCCGCCTCCAACAACTTCGCAGCGCACGTCGCCAGTTTTTGCGCGCCCTTCAGATGCAAGCCCAACGAGACGATCCTTTGTGGGAGTTGCGCCAAAGGCACCTAGAATACGCACTTTTCTCCTAGATCCTCCCCACGCTTCGTCTGCATCCTCCCACTGCCTACATCCTCCAAAGAGACCGTCCTATCGAGCCATAGACGGCATCTGGTCACTCTGTGAGCTTGGTGTTATGCTCGGCCGCTCGATCTTTCGGACGAAAGAATCACACACACCGCGCCACAAAGGCCGCTTGTTTCTGGAGGTGCCTCTTGTCTCTGCAAAGTTGGATGTGGATCTTGTTTCACGTCTTTTTGGTGTTGATGCTTGCGATGGACTTGGGGGTCTTCCACCGCAAAAGCCATCAGATCAACGTCCGTGAAGCGTTGATCTGGAGCGCGATTTGGATCAGCCTTGCGATGCTGTTTAATCTGGGGATCTACTTTTGGCGAGGCTCTGAACATGCCCTACAGTTTTTTACAGGGTATGTCCTCGAAAAGTCCCTTAGTGTCGACAACTTGTTTGTCTTCGTCTTGATCTTCTCTTTCTTTAAAGTACCTGCTTCCTATCAACATAAAGTCCTTGCTTGGGGGATTATCGGAGCCTTGGTCATGCGTGCGACCATGATCTTTGCAGGCGTCCAACTCATCCAACGTTTTCACTGGATCCTCTACTTCTTTGGGGCTTTCTTGGTCTTTACAGGCATCAAGATGGCCTTTGAAAAAGAAACGGGCGTCCACCCAGAAGAAAATCCCGTGATCAAGCTTGTGCGGCGCTTGTTCCGCGTCACAGAAGACTACGAAGACGATCAGATCTTCGTGCGCAAAGATGGCGTACTATGGGCCACACCGCTTTTGGTGGTGATCGCCGTGATCGAAGCCACAGACGTTGTCTTTGCGGTAGACTCGATCCCTGCGGTCCTTGCGGTCTCTCGCGATCCATTCATCGTTTATACTTCCAACATCTTTGCGATCTTGGGCTTGCGCTCGCTCTACTTTGCGCTTGCTGGCGTCATCGACCGTTTTCACCTTCTCAAATACGGACTTGGCGCGGTACTCACTTTTGTTGGCGTCAAGATGTTGATCAACGATTACTACCACATCCCCACCATGGCTTCTCTCTTGGTGGTCGTGGGACTGCTCGGGGCTTCTGTGGTGGCGTCCCTGCTCATCCCTCCCAACGAAGAAGAGGTCGTCCACCTCCCGCCAGGCAGTTTCCCTGATCAACCTGATCACGAAACCCTCAGCGAAACAGAGATGCGTTCCCCCGCGCTCCCCGACCGCAACAAATCATCTTAAATACCGCTTCGACGGGGACATCTCTGGGACAAGAGATCCCCACATAACGCTCCAAGCCCCCTTTCCTACACCCCCTCAAAAGGAGACTTTTTCTGATGAAGCACCCTCCATGTCTCTTCTCAGGTGACCTTCCAAAGCCACAGCACGGCGCCGCACGTGTGGGCTCTTTGCTCGCTCTCTGTGGGATGTTTCTCTTGGGTTCGTTCGCGCACGCAGCGACCTCTCGCCCCACCAAAAAACAAGCCTCCAAAGTCGCAAAACAAGCCAAGCCCGCCACCAAGAAGCTTTCGGCGAAGAAAGCCGCGAAGAAAGCCGCGAAGAAATCCACCAAGAAAAAGGCCGCCAAACCAAGCAAACCCCGCCCTTTGCATGCTTGGTTGTTGTTGGGTCCTGCTCCCCTTCCTTTGCCGATGTTTGCCAATGAAAAAGGCGGACAGTACAAAGAGATGCAGCTTTTGTCAGAAGAACACTTAGACCAAGCGCGACTCCATCCCAAAACAGGGAAAAGCATCGCTTGGTTGGGTGGAAAGTCTCTTCGTTGGAAAGCATGGGCAGGCGGAAGGATCGCTCGCAAGGGCAAAGCCGCACAAGTCGCTTGGGCCGCAACGTGGCTTCGCGCCACACGTTATACAGAGGTAACACTGAGTCTGCGGTCCCACCAGCGTTTGCGCGTCTTTCTCGATGGGCATCCTGTAGGACTCAAAGCGGCCTGCACACCACACAAACAAGCCCCTGCGCCCATGGCACAAGGCAAGGCCAAGCAGCCTGCCCCAACCTCGATGCCCGCCCAGTCCAAAGATCCCCGTGACCAGCTTCTGTTTCGCATGGCCCAAGTCCTCGAAAGACAGTCTCTTTTGATCGAACGACAGTCCAAGCTTCTCGGCCAAATGCTGCAACGCGCACAACGCAAAGCCCCGAAAGCTGGGACACTCCGCGTTTCTTTGAAACTGACACCAGGCCTTCACCGCATCGTGGTCAAAACGCTCGCAACCAAGGGCTGCACACGCGCTTGGGGCCTACGTGGAAAACTCGAAGCCCCCAAGAGAGCTGCTTTGGCAGCCGTCCATCCACAACGTGCTCCAACCTACCAACACTCGATGGACTTTTTGCTCTATCGCAAATATCTCGGTGGCAGCAGCCTTTCCCCTAATGGGAAGCTTGTTGTCCTCTCCATGAGCAAGCTCCATCCCAACGGTCACTCCGAGCATTGGAGCGAGTTGCGTTCGACCAAAGATGGCAAGCTCCTGCACTCACTTCGTGCGGTAGGCGCGCTGCGCGATCTTCGCTGGTCCCCAAATGGCCGTTACTACAGCTTTATCACTTACATCAAAGGCAAAGGCGCGATCTGGCGCGTCCATCGAAAAAGCGGAAAAGTCCGCCTGCTTCGCGAAGGTCTGCAAGGTCTGTGGGGTCACGCATGGAGCCACAACAGCCGCACGATCATCTACAATGCAGTGCAACGCCCCAACCCCACATCAACGGAAAAAGCGGGACTTCAGCGCCTACGTGGGATGTTTGATCGTTGGCCCACCCATCGCTTCAAGACTCATCTTTACGCGCTTTCCGCAGATGGAAAGATGCATATCCAACTCACCGCAGGCTATTGGGGAAGCAGCCGTCCAGAACTCCACCCAACAGAGCCCAAGCTGCTTTTCCAACGCACCCTTCCTGACGACAAGACCCGTCCTTTCCGCAGAACAGACATCTACGAACTCGACCTACGAACCCTCCAAAGCACCCGTGTGTTGAGCGGTTTGCGTAGTTTCAATAGTGTGTCTTATGCACTCAATGGCAAAGCCCTGTTGCTGCGCGGTGGCCCTTCGCTCTTTGGCATCACAGGCTACGACCCCAAACTTCCCCCACGTACCGTCCCCAACGACTACGAGGGCGAACTCTATCTCTATGATCGCCAAAGCAAGCAGACCACTTGCTTGACCAAGACCTTCGATCCCAGCGTCAGTTCGGCCTTTTGGCACCCACGCACGGGCAAGATCTACGTCAACGCCCTCCATCGGACCCAGTACTTCCTCTACGAACTCGATCCACAAAGTGGCGTCATCCAAAAACTCCCCACCGCCCCAGGGCTCGACATCATTGGAGGGGCCCGAGGTGGCCGTCATACCGACCTGATCACCTATGCGGGAAGCGGTATGCGAAACACCCGTAGCCTCTACACTTTCAACCTTGTGACCAAACAAGGTTCGCTCCTCTACGATCCCAACCTCAAGCCCATGCAAAAGCTCCAACTGGGCGCGATATCCGACTGGTCCGCGACCATGAAAGATGGCGAACAACTCGATGGACGCATCTACTATCCCCCTGGATTTGATGCACGACGCCGTTACCCGCTGATCGTTTACTACTATGGCGGAACTTTCCCTGTTACCCGAGGTTTTGACGGACGCTACCCGTTCCATCTGTGGGCAGCGCATGGCTATGTGGTTTATGTGCTCCAACCCAGCGGTGCAGTCGGCTTTGGCCAACGCTTCGCGGCACGCCACGTCAACGAGTGGGGAACCCGCGTCCCACACGAGATCATCCACGCCACCAAGCAATTTTTGCACGCCCATCCCTTTGTTCATCCCAAACGAGTGGGCTGTATTGGCGCAAGCTACGGCGGTTTCACCACGATGAGCCTCGTGACCAAGACCAAACTCTTTGCAGCTGCCATCAGCCACGCAGGGATCAGCAACATCCCAAGCTATTGGGGCGGTGGATACTGGGGTTATCTTTACAGTGCGATCTCTGCGGCCAATCGGTATCCTTGGAGCCATCCTCAATACTTCTTGCGCCAAAGCCCCCTGTTTTCGGCCAACAAGATCAAGACGCCCCTGCTCCTGCTCCATGGCAGCAAAGACACAAACGTCCCCGCCATCGAAAGCTACCAGATGTACGCAGCCCTTCGTTTGTTAAAACGACCTGTTGAGATGGTTGTTGTCAAAGGTGAAGACCACTGGATCTTGCAGCCCAAAAAGCGCATCCTGTGGAGCCAGACCATCCTTGCGTGGTTTGACCGACACCTCAAAAAGCAATCTCTTTGGTGGGAACGACTCCACGGAAAACGCCCCTACTAACCCCAGACTCCCCCGCCCTACGATCTTCCACCCCGCCCCATGGTAAAAGACCGATTAACCGCGTTTTGTGGTTCGCTTGGTTTGTTTGCTGCGAACGCGAACGGCCTTGGGTCCAGACTTGGGCTTGTTTTCTTTACGGGGTCGCGAAAAAGAAGCGTCTTCGCTCTTTTCTTTACGGGGTCGCGAAAAGCCACCCTCGTTCTTGTCTTTGCGAGGACGCTGTGCACCTGCATCGCCGCTTCTTTCGCTGCGTGCGGGGGCAGGCGGTCCACCAGCTTCATCTGAACGACGGGGGCGTTGTCGTCTTTCTCCGCCATCTTCTCTGCGATCACGAGGACCAAAAGAGCGACGATCGCGATCACGACGGAAACGTCCGCCTCTTCCATCATCATCACGACGACGGGAGCGGCCACGATTGCGTTCTTCTTCTTTCAACTCTTCTTTGGTCAGACCCAGATCACGCGAGTCGAAAGCGTGGAGCGAAGCAAGATGTTTTTGAATCAAGCCGCGCACGAGTTCGATCGCATCTTCGGGTGCGATGGTTGCGAGGAGTTGGTCTGCGATACGACGAACACTACGATGAACAGGAGCATCTGCAAACGTCAGCATCTCAGCGAGTTGGCGCTGTGCAGAGTGCGACAAGATGTCGTGTTGTGTAGGAAGATCGAGGTATTTCACCGCCAAACCAAGCGCTTTCATGTGCGAACGGTAGCGGTAGATGGTTGGGGGCGTGACCAACGTCCAAGCATGTCCGTCTTCACCAGCCCGACCCGTCCGTCCGATGCGGTGGGTGTAGCTCTCTACATCCGTGGGGACATCGTAGTTCAAAACAAGTGGAAGCGCTTGCACATCGATCCCACGGGCCGCAACGTTGGTTGCAACCAAGTACTGAAGCACGCCATCATGGAAGCGACGAAGGGTATCTTCGCGCGCATCTTGGCTCAGATCACCACTCAAAGGCGCTGCGTTAAAGCCGCGTGCTTCGAGCGCATTGGCGACATCACGACACTCTTCACGGGTCGCACAAAACACCATCGCTTGTTTGGGAGCGTGGTAGAGCAACATGTTGATCAACGCGGCTTGGCGTTGTTCATGTTTCACCAAGATGCAAGCGTGCTCGATGTTGGCAGGCGTTGCGTCTTTGCTCGAAAGATCGAGGTGCACGGGATCGCGCAACATCTTTTTGGTGACTTGCGCCATACGTTTGTCGATCGTCGCGGAGAAAAAGAGAACCTGTGCTTCTTCGGGCAACGCGTCTTTGACGATGTTGAGTTCTTCTGCAAAGCCGATATCCAACATCTGATCGACTTCGTCCAAGACGAAACAGCGGACTTGTCCAAGCTGCAACGCAGACTGTTGGATCAGGTCAGCGATACGACCAGGCGTTCCAACGACGATGTCCACGCCATCGCGTAGGGCTTTCTTTTGACGCATGTACGATGCGCCACCAATGACGGGCAAACATCGCAAGCCAAGTCCAGCCAAAGTGGTCGAAAAGACCGCTTCCACTTGGTTTGCGAGTTCTCGCGTGGGTGCCAACACCAACGCGCGGGGTTGACCGTGGTCTGAAGGCTTTTCGAGCAACAAACCAATCGGCAAACCAAAAGCCAGCGTTTTCCCAGATCCTGTTTGGGCTTGCACCAAGACATCACGACCCAACAACGCAGGTCCGATGGCGGCTTGCTGTACAGATGTCGGCGTTTCGATACCCTGCTCTTTTAAGCTTTGTTGGATCGATGTAGGTAAAAAAGAAAAGTCTTGGTATGGAGAAGTCTCTTCTTTTTGGGGGGAGGTTTCTTCTTCAGAGGAAGAAAAACTCTCATCCGAAAGGTTGACAGATTCGTTATCTTCTTGATTCGACAAAGATTTATTGGAGAGCATGGTATCTTTCATACGGTGGGCGCAAAGCCAACACAGGAAAACAAAGAGTAGGCGGGAACCGACTTATTGGGTAGGTAGAGCCGACGTCTCTGAGGGGTGAATAGCAGCAGTTTAGGAAGGCAAAGAACAACAGGCGGAAAAGTTCTCGCGATCTAACTTAACTTCGGGACTCCTTGTACAAAGTCCCGCGCCAAAGCGCAAGTGTTAAGTGTGGGAAACTACATCCCAGCGCGGAGCAGCACGGCGGGGGCGGGTCCACCTTTGGAGAGGGGACGTGCAAAGCCAGCCATCGTAGGTGAGCCAGCAGGCGACGAGCCATCGCGTCGCACATATTTCGCTTTGGGGGGTTGATGTACAAACATCCAGATCGCGCCAACCACGACCAACCCAACACCCACACCTGTAACGATCCAGCCTGCGGTGTTAAGCGCGATACCATCATCTTCAGCGGACTTGACATCTGCCGCGGAGACATCGGAGACACCGTTGTTTTTGATATCTTCGTTGGCTTCTTTGATCAGCTTGTCGCGTGTGGTGAGGCGCCCCGCAGAAAGTGCAAAGCACACAAGTCCGCCCGCAACGATCGCTGCACCAAGACCTTCGAGCACCCAAGCACCCACAGGCCAGTTTCCGCCAGGGATAGGATCTGCCTGACCTTTTTGGTTGTTGTCTTCAGCTTGCGCCAAAAGTCGCTTGCCAAGCAAACGCTGTTGTTCCTTTTGGGAAAGCAACTTTTGCGAGGGCGACGCAGCGCGATGACGTTGTTGGGTAACAGAAGAGTTTGTTGTATTTTTGACGGGAACAGCCCGTGCTTCCGATGAAAAAAAGACCAAGCCCGCCAAAAAGACCCAGCCCGCCATCCGAATGGTATGCATTCTATCCTCCGCTTGAACCAAGCAAGATCCGCCTCTCTAAGACGCAGATAACACTTTCTCGTTTCGCTTTATTCTTTAAAATTGATCCACATCACTGCAAAAAGAAACGCAATGACGAACACTTAGGGTGTGGGCGCGGAACACTGAAGCGCGCAAACTGAGACCGTCCCAAAAGAACAACATTGTGTTGTTTGGGGGCAATCGTCGTTGGTTGTACATGTCGTGCAAAGTCGCAAGGTCTGCGCACCAAAGGGGAAAGAACCACAAGTCTGTCCCGCGCAACAGTCGCTATCTTGTGCACAAAAGCCCTGTGCATCGACGTTTCCTTTGCACTGGCCAGCTTCTGCAACGGGCTCAGCGGTTGTTTCGGGGGTTCCGCTCTCAGCGCTTCCATCCGCGGGAGCTTTCTCTGCGGGTGCGGCTTCTTCAGGTGTGACGGTCTTTTCAGCGGCTTTTTCTGCGGTCACTTCTGCAACGGCCTCGGCTGGCTTTCCACCGCAGATCCCATCCGTACAAGCCAAACCATCCCAACAATCGCTCGCTTTCTCGCAAGTGAGACCCTTGGAGCCAGTCAAGCCACCATCCACTTTTCCTGTAAGGCTGGACTCTACGCAGGCCCCACCCCAAGCAGCAACTACCAGCAACGAAAAGACCCAAAACATGGCGATCCAAGACCTAGTCACGATACAACCTCACTTTCCAAAAGACGAACTCTGTGGCAGGTAGCCCTGCCATCCAACGACCAACACATCGACCGTTGACGAAACGTCGCTTAACATAGCCACCCCACACAAAAGCACAAGAGCGCATCAAGATCCCGCACCATTCTCCCATGGTTCGATCCCACCCAACCAAGGACACCTCTACCTCACATTCACCTGCTACCCCAAAACAGCATAGACAAAATAACCATCTAAAACGAATACCTACAAAGAACACTCGTTCAAATGGACTTCTTCCAAACCAAGTCTTGGGCAGGTCCTGTATCCCATGTGTGCAACAGTTTCTTGGCAACATCGCAACACTGCCACAGCGAGAGGAAGGATCTTCAAGAGCCACGACGCCAGATACAACGAAAGCCGATATCATCGTCGTAGAGAGAAGAAGACACGCGGCGGATGGCGTAGGTGCTGATATCGCGATTGCGACTCTTCCAAGATCCCCCAGCCATCCGACGTTTGAAGCAGGACAGTCCATCTACAGAGATACACCCCCCCAACCACTCCCAGACATTCCCAGAAAGATCGAAGGCCCCCCATCGACTCTTTCCAGCCGCACGCAGATGCTTTCCAACAGGGCTGACACCGCTCCCACAACCCCGATAATGGACCCGCCCACAAGAAGGCGTTTCTTCTCCCCAAGGAAAACGTTGCATCCCATCAGCCCGTGTGGCGCGAATCCACTCAGAGACCAAAGGAAGGCGTTTCCCTGCCCAATGACAGTACAGTTCCGCGTCCTTCCACTTGACGTGGGTCACAGGGTGATTGGCGGGCGCTGTTCGCAAAAAAGCAACATTCCCAAAGAATCCAGAGTACACCTCTCGACAGATCTTCGCTTTGACACACTGACGATACTGTCTAACCGTGACCTCAAACTGATCCATCCAAAAAGCCCCGACCATCTGGCGTTTTCGACCGTTCATGATCTCCCCTTTTGGAACGAAGATCATGGGTGTATGAGCCCGAACATGCGCGGGGGGTCGAGCGATCTTTTCTCGAGGTGCAGGTGGTTGAGGACGCGGATCTTGGAGCACTACAGCGCGCACCACTTTGCGAGATCTTCGCCGTCTTTTTGCGATGCGATGAGGAAGAGACTTGGTTTTTTCGGGGGGATGCTCAGAAGGAAGTTCAGGAAGAGGAAGATCTGGCAAAACGTCATCCGCCCCCCCATCCAGCGACTTTTCTTTGGGAGGCTCCGCAAAAGGCGAGAGCGACGGAGGTTTTTGTGCCTCCTTTGGGATCTGCATAGGGGTTTGTCGTGAGTGTTGCGCGGCCACCACAGGAAGAGGCCGAGCCATCGAAGAACCTGTACGGCCCCTTGGCATCGAAGTCGTGGTTTTTTGGGATGCTCCATACAAAAGCAGCGCCGCAATAACGATCAAAGCCAAGCTCACCAACAACATCAACACCACAGGGAGCGGCAGTTTGGTCTTGGGTTTGCTGATAGGAAAAGACACCACATCGAGTTGTGTTTGTGTGCCCGAAGAAGAAGTGATCGCCGCGATCTGTTCAGGAGAAAACGACGACATACCACGCGGAGGCGGATGGGTCGCGATCTGCGTGGGTTCTTGTTCGATGGGGATATCTTCTTGTTCAGCCCGCAAAGCCTCTTCGACTGCGCGATCGATGGCGGCCTGATCAGCGTCTTGTGGGGGCGGAGTTTCTTTTGCAGGAGCAGAAGAAGAAGTCGAAAAAGACGGTAGCATCGAAAGATCCGCGACCAGTCCAGGTCGCTGGATCGTTGGAGAATAGAACTCTTCTTCTTGGAGTTGTGCGGGACCAAGCGACCCCTTGGAGTTGCTATCCTCTCCGTATCCATCGATAGGCGTGACTTCGTGCCCATCTGTAGAGGTGTTGAGATGTTGCCCTTGAAGGGGCGTCGTAGACTGTGCGATCGGGCCACCTGTATCTGTATCTTTTGGCCCAAGGCTGCGACCTCCATTGACCATGGGTGGGCGCGGTAGATTCGCATAGGCCGAAGATCTTGCAGAGGCATTTTGGGTTGAAGTGTACCCATGCTCAAATTGTTCGATGGCTTCGTCAGAAAGGGCCTGTTCAAGCGCTTTTTGAAAAGAGATACAGTCAGAAAAGCGCTCGGCGGAAGACTTCGAAAGGCTCTGCATCACCACTTCTTCGAGCGAAGCGGGTATCCGAACCCCCACAGAGGTGGGTGGTGGTGGCGGCAGATGGATGTGTTTTTGTAAAAGCTCATAAGCCCCTTGGCGCGTGCCTGGCGGCTCAAATGGCGTGTAACCACAGATCGTTTCGTAGAGTGTGATCCCCACGCTGTAGATGTCCGTTTGCGCGTTGGGTTCTTGGCCTTGGATCTGTTCGGGTGCCATGTAACAAGGCGATCCCAACACCAAACCCGCATCTGTAAGACGCGAGTCTGCTTGGGCCATGGCGATCCCAAAGTCAGCGATCTTCAAAAGCAGATCATCGCGCACCAAGAGGTTGGCGGGTTTCATATCGCGGTGCACGACCCCTTCGCGGTGCGCATAAGCAAGACCCGCCAAGATCTGCGAAAAGATATCGCGCAGTGTCGCCAGAGGAAGACAAGGACGATTCGACGCTGAACGCAGCAAAGAGCCCATGTCACGGCCTGGAACGTACTCCATCACGATGAAATAATCTTCACCATCTTGGAGAACCGTACGAATCCCCACGATATTTTGGTGCACCAAACGCGACTGGGTACGTGCTTCCCGCAAGAATCGCTCGGGATCGATCAGCACACCTTTTTTTCGTTTTTTCAGGTACTTGATCGCAACAGGGACATTGAGCAACAAGTCCTTGCCGCGAAACACCATGGAAGGACCGCCCTCACCTAAAAAGGCTTCGATTTGATAAACATCTTTGAGGACGCGACCGAGCAATTCTTGGCGACTCACGGTGCAGCCCCCATCCCAACTCCTGCTGCAATCGCCCGTTTCAACGCTTCACGGGCAACATCTTCAAGCAAACGCACACCCAAATCAAAAGCTTCTTCGTCCAAAACAAAGTGTGGGTTGTGATGTGGAGCTGCATCCCCCACGACCGAACCTGCGGCCCCCACAAAGAAAAAACACCCTGGCGAGATCTCCAAAAAGGAAGCAAAGTCTTCCCCCGCCAACATCGGGCGTTCCATCAAGGCATCAGGTGGAACCCAGCGCGATGCCACCTCACGCACAAGCGCACTTTCTTTTACGTGGTTCACCAAAGGCCGCTGAAGCCGCTCTAAGCGCACTTCAGCACGACAACCAAACCCCGCGACACAACCCTGAACGATCTCTTCAAGGAGCGTCGGGATCTTTTCCCACGTGTCAGGTTCCAAGGTGCGGATCGTCCCGACCAATCGGGCTTGATCGGGGATGACATTAAAAGCCTCACCCGCTTGAAACTTCCCGATCGTGACCACCGCAGGCGACATGGGATCGATCCTGCGACTCACCAAAGTCTGCAACTGTGTCACAAGATAGGCCCCCGCCACCAAAGGATCTGCCGTATCATGGGGCGCCGCAGCATGACCGCCTCGACCATGGATCACGATCTCCAAGTGATCCACTGATCCCATCGCAGGACCTGGCGTCACAGAGACCACACCCGTCGGATACAACGACCAGATATGCATTCCATAGATCGCGACAGGACGGGGATCTTCGAGGACCCCTTCTTCGATCATCACTTGTGCCCCGCCAGCCCCCTCTTCAGCAGGTTGGAAGATCAAGCGAACGCGCCCATGTTCTGGAGGATTTGCAACAAGACGCCGCGCCACAGCAACCAACGTCGAAGTATGCACATCATGACCACAAGCGTGCATCACCCCTGGATGCTTCGACGAAAAAGCCAAACCTGTGTCTTCTTGAATAGGCAAAGCATCCATGTCAGCACGCAAGGCCACCATCGGCCCCGATGCACCGATGTCTGCAACCACCCCCGTTTTGGCCACCCCTGTCCTAACAGAAAGACCCAAGGCACGCAAAGAAGCAGCGACTTGCGCAGCCGTCCGTTCTTCGTGCCATGAAAGCTCTGGGTGTTCGTGAAGATCGCGGCGCATCGACAGCAACAACGCGCGTTCCTCTTCGGGGAGTTGCCACGGATACTTCAAAGTTGCCTCCTTGTCACACAAGATGCACACAAAAGTGCGATTTCTTGTTTCTCCTACAAGAGTCTGGAGATAGACCACCTCCATAAGAGATTTCTATTTTTCTTCGACATACAACTCTTGCTCTGGGGCTCTATCTTCGCCAAATCTATAGAGTGCGTAAAGACGCTTTTGTCTAGACGACGATAGATGCTTCGCTCTTTTGTAAAAAAAACACCGAAAAACGAGGCGTGTGACACCCTCATCAAAGTCAATTCTCTCCACACGTCCTCTTGAGATCAAACATCGCGCAAAAGCGGTGTACCCAAGAGTTCAATATGGCGCTCCGAATCCATGGTCTCGTGCGCGCACACAAAACACTGCGCACGCAACTACAACACGGCATCCCCCACCAAGACCAACCTCGCTTCAAAAAAGAAGTGCGCAGCCTCCTACGTAAAGTCGAGGAACTTTGCACACTTCACCGCACCACTCCCCAAGCTTTACCCGCACCTTCTCGCAACGCTTACCTCGCCCTCAAACAGATCGACCTCGACAATCTACCTCAACCACCACACCATGATCTCGCACCACCACGATCCGTTCGGATCTCTGGTCTTTTGCAACTCGGACATCATACCTGCGAACAGATCTGGAAAGAACTTGATCGACTGGTCCTTTCAACAGATGCCCAAGGCGACCTACGCATCGAGATCGCCGCACATGCCACCCATATCGAAACCCTCTGCCAACAAGAGCAACAAACCCCACACGCACTCGAACCCCCGTCCCAACGCGTTTACACTTGGCTTTGCTTCCTTGCACGACGAGAGCTTTTTTCTCTCCACCTACACACCCTACTCCTCGCGCGCAAACTCGCGAAGTCCTTGCCACCCACTCACAAGCCCCTACGCATCGAGATCTTACCCATGCAAGCCCTGTGGCGACTTCGTGAACATCCAGATGTCCTGTTGCTGCGCTGTAATCCAGGTTACCTCGAAGCCAGCGAAGAAGTCTGGCTCGCGATCTTGCGTTCTGCCTTCGCACGCGCCTCCAACCGCGAAAAACAACTGGTCCGTGAGTACGCAGAAACCGAAGAATACCAAGATATCCAACTGACCCTCGAAGCCTTCTTGCCCCAAACCTCGACGTCGACACGAGGACAACACCACCATCTTTGCGAAAGCTTCGAACGCGTCAACCAAACCTTCTTTGAAAGTCAGTTCCAACCTCCCCATCTACGTTGGAGTCAACAACCCACCACCCGCATCTTTGGCCATTATCTCTCTAGCCATGATCAAGTGATGATCTCCACTTCCCTCGATGATCCGCGTGTTCCACGTTATGTCTTCGACTTCGTGATGTTCCACGAACTGCTCCACAAAAAACACGGTGCCTTCTACCAACATGGCCGTCGTATCGTCCATTCCGCCGACTTTCTCCGCGAAGAACGCACCTATCCCCATTACAACGAAGCCGAACTCTTCCTCAGCGAATGGGCACGCCAACTCAGCTAACACCGCACTCAGCATACCAACCGTATGGGCCACGCTTGCCACCGCACATCATCTGTCACCGCGAAGTACCAAGTATCATCATCCGTGGCCATGAAGTACCAAGTACCATCCGTGGCCATGAAGAATCACCCGCGATCACAACGCATCCTCCACGATGCGCAACGCCCCTTCCCAAAACCCTCCCCCACAAACAACCCGTATCTCCCCGAGTGACATCTCACTCTGGCGGCGCAAAAGGCGATCGTACGGGCTTCTTTGTGGGTCGAAAGATCTTCAGCATCTCTTGGTAACGATCACACCCCACCTTGGCCCCCAAACGACAAGCCTTTCGATACGTCTTCATCGCTCCTTTGACGCGTTGGCTCCCACCTTCTCCGCGGATCTGCATCTCCGCAAGCAACGTACACGCATGGCCGTGATTCCCCTTCGTACAAGCACGTCGAAAAAGCTGACGCGCCTCATAAAGATTCTTCGAGCCCCCCAAGCCACGCAAAAACAATCCACCAAGATGCGTACAACCATCCATCGAGCCCATCGAACAAGCCTTTTGATGCATCCTCCGCGCCATCCGAAGATCGCGCGTGGTGCCCATCCCGCCGCCATACATCACACCCGCAAAGTCACAAGCTTCCACAAACCTTGCTTGGCACGACTTGATCATAAACGAAAGAGACCGCTTCATCGAACGTTTGAGATGTCTGCCTTCGTAGTAAACACCCCCAATGTACCAACATGCCTTCCCCTCTCCTCGAGCACATGCCCCCTTCAAAAGAAAAAATCCGCGCTTCCACATCTTCGCCGCACGTTGCAGAAAAGACCGACCGCGCCTGTCGTTTGGCAACTTTTCGGCTTGCTCAACCCACGACCAACACGAGATGCCATCCCCTCGCTTGCACTTCTTTTGCAACTGCCTCAAGGAAAAAGAAGGCGCCGCTTGCGCATCCCCTGCCACCATCCCCACCATCAACCCCCAGACAAAGAGGACCAAAAAGTTGCGCATTCTCTTCGCTTTCCCATCTCTACTCTTGTCTTCGTGAACATCTTTTGCCAACATACGCGCGCTCATGCGGAGCAACCTCCCTCCGTTCGATCTTGGCGCAACATCCGCGCCATCTTGCGACCTCAACGACCATGGAAACGATCATGCAAGATATCCAGCCCATATACCAGTCCTTCTCCCACCAAGAAACGAACCCACAAACCCACAAACACCAAGCCAAACGAACCTTTCGTTTGCCACAAGTCACCTCCAAAGGTGTGCTTTTCTTGGCCATGCTCCTGCTTCAGTTCCCGCTGATGGGATGCAAAGCGCAAACTTGGACACAACCTGTCTCTGAAGCCCTCCCTTGGCTCAGTTGGATGTTCTGGGGCCTTGGCGCTCTCTCTGCGCTGACCTTTCTCGTCGGCCTCGAACAAGAACACGATAGCCTTAGCATCAGCGGACTTGTCCTGCTTGGCTTGTCTTTGCTGTGGTTCGGCTACCGCATCTTTCCCCTGACCCTGCAAGGACAAGCTTGGTTGTGGATACTCCTCCAAGTCACCCTCGTCTTGGGCTTTTGTGCACTCGCTGCCCTACTCCTTTTTCGCAGCCTCGAAGATGGCTTCCATCTCACCGCGTGGATCGGCTTTTTGCTCATCTTCTTTTGTACACTCCCCTACACCCGCGCCACAAACCACACCAAAGCTGCTCTTTCTCTACCCTTGAGCCTACAATCCGCTTGCTTTGGGAAAAAATCACCTCCCCGTACCCTCTCCCCTACTGCCGAAACTTGCGTGCGACTCGCTCGCCTCTCCCAACGCCTACAGTATCGGCTGCAACACGAGATCTTCCCCCTCCACAAAGACTACACCCAGCGCTTCCAAGAAAGCTGGCCCCTGATCCAAGACAAATACGCCAAACTCCCACAACAAAAACATAACCTCCAAGGCATCGAACACAGCCTCATGATCTACGATTGGAAACGCATCGCACAGATCGCTCTCTTCCAAAAACAACTCGACGCCTACCAAAAAACCGCAACCCACACCCTCGCACAAAGCCGATTCTACCTGTGGGAACTGACGCAACTCATCCGTCTACAACAGCAAAGCCTTGCCCCACAAAAACAACACTACCTCGAAGCTGAACGCCAACTCGATCAACTCCTGCGACAAACCCCCATCCAATGGCTCGATCGAAAACAACTCGCTCTCACCAAAAAACAACTCCTGCAAAAATTACAAACCCAACCCAAATAATCCCCCTATATTCGGGCGGGCGCGGAGGCCCGCCCCTGGATATCCATCATATCCCCCTATTTTCGGGCGGGCACGGAGGCCCGCCCCTGGATATCCACCCGAATCCCCCTATATTCGGGCGGGCACGGAGGCCCGCCCCTGGATATCCATCATATCCCCCCGATATTCATCATATCCCATATCACGGGCGTCATATCCCCTCGGGCAGGTGGGCCCCCTGGATATCGGATATCATATCCCTCTTTTTCGGGCGGGCGCGGAGGCCCCCCCAGATATATTCTGCATATCCCTTTTTTTCGGGCGGGTGCCCGAATCCCCGAATATCGATCATATCCACCCAAATATCATTCTTTTTCTTTTTCGACCGCAACTCTTTTCTGGTGGGCGGGTTTCTATCCACGAACACAGCAAACAACAATCCACAACGCGACGAACTCGAAGCTGTGTCGCGCATTTCTTTCGCTGCAGCACTTCCACAAATCATTCTTTTTTTTGGGATATCGCAACAGGCCGATGGGAGGCCTTCTGCACAGGAGACGTTCATGAAAACACTAAGACTCTTTCTTTTTTCATTCCTCGCTTTTTCTCTCCTTGCGCTTCCTTCTGAGCAAGCAGAAGCAAGCGGGCGTCGTTCAGCGCTGAAGAAACGTTTGAAGACGCGTCTAAAAAGCCGCTTGAAAAATCGTTTGAAAGCCAAAGCGAAAAAGAAGCTAAAGAGAGGCTTAAAAGCGCACGCAGCAGGAAAGAAACTTCAGCGCAAAGGGCAACAGAACCTTCGAAAAGGCCGGAAACTCGGCCGAGTGGGGACAGCGCTACAAGGGAAGGGACAAAAAGAGATCCGCAAGGGTCGTTTGGAGAAGCGTGCAGGAAAAGCCTTGAAGCGCAAAGGAAACGGGGCTATCCGTAAAGGTGCACGGGCAGTCGTCGCAGGCAAAAAGCTTCAAGGCAAAGGTAAAACTGCGCTTCGTGCAGCATTGAAAGCCAAAAAAGCAGGAGATGACCAAGCAGCAGCGGCCCTCGCTCGCAAAGGCAGAGCAGCGATTCGTAAAGGCAAAGTGCTTGAGGGCAAAGGAAAAGTGTCGATCCGCAAAGGCATTCGTGCCCGCAAACTTGGTAAAAAGTTGGAGCGAAAAGGCCAACGCGATGTAAACCAAGGCCGCAAGATCCGCCGTGCAGGGACTTTGATCAAGCGTAAAGCTCGTTCGCTGAAGCGTAAAGGCAAAGTCCAAAAACACGCAGGCAAGACCCTGAAGAAAAAAGGCAACCAAGCGATCCGCGACAGTGTTCGCATCAAAAACAAAGCCGCGAGTATCCAAGCGCCCTAACGCGGTTCCCTGACCTGATAACCCTCCTTCAAACGGACCAAAGATGAGCAATCTCTTTTCACCCCCACAACGCTCCTCAAAACGACGCAGCCTCCCTTTGTTCGTTTTTTGCTGGCTTGTCTTTGGTCTGGTCCCCTCTTCAGCACACGCGGTTGACTTCGTCTGGATACTCCAAAGCGGCCTTCGTTTCGAATGGATGAACAACGGGATCAACCAAGAAACCAGTCCCCTTACTTTTGGAAAAGATCAGCTTGGGGCCAACTTCCTTTTTGGCGCGGTAGGGATGTTGGAGTTCAACCAACATGTCACACTGACGGGGACTTTCGACGTTGGTGAGATATCACTCGGTCAACAAACTCTCCGCCCTGCTCCACCGCGCTTTGCCTTCCTCTTAAACGGATTCCGCCTCAACCTCAGCGATCAAGAACGCCAACAACAACAAGAAGCTACCGATGCATGCAAAGCCCAAGTCCGCGACCTCAACCAAAAAGCGGGTACAACGAAGTTTTTGGAGTCTGAGTGCGTCGATCCTTTTTGGCTACTGTTGGAAAGCTCGTTTATTCGCGAGTTGTACGCAACTTTTTACTTGGATGCCCAAAAGTCATTAAAGCTTGATGTCGGTGTGCAGAACGCAGAGATCGGCCGTGCTTTTGTGTACGATAACTACGCGATAGGCATACGCTTTGTGTCTGACTGGTCCAAGCGCAAGGATGGTCCTCCACTCAAGCTAACGGTCCATGCGTTTTTGCCAGATGCTTCGTGGACAGCCCAAGGGAAACACAGTCCAGTCGGACACGCAGAGATATCTTGGCTCTTGGACAAAAAAGACGAAGAGCAAAAGCTCGGATTCTTCGTGACTTATATGTACGACGGCGACAACTATGCGGGGCGTTTGTTGTTACCGCTTTGGCGAGAAGAGATCAACAACAAGCTGAATGAGTCATGGGTTGCTCAAACAGGCGAAAATCCCGGCTACAACTGCTTTTCGCCGATCGACAAGACAGCCATCCAAGCTTCGTTTAGTGCGGCGCTTCAACGTGTGCAAACGGCTTGCGAAAAAAACAACCAAGGCAAGGCCCTCAACCAACAGCAAGCCTGCCCCGTCGATATCATCCAAGAACACTACTACGATCAAGTTTGCTCGACGTATCCGCAGTCCACAGGACATCACACTTGGCTGGGGCTCCAAGGGAAAAAGAAATGGGGTCCTTTCACCCTCGAAGGTGCGGCGATCTTCTATCTTTCATGGATGCGATTCGCTGTCCCTGAGATCTCCAAAAGACCGTCCATTCGGACCGTCACATCGACCCGAAGACAGTCCCTAGAGTCCCACCAAAGCCAAGAACCTTCAGAGTCCGAAGATCCCAACGACTTTGTCCCAACCGTCGCAGATACAAACCAGCGTGGCTTCGGATTCCTCGGTGAACTCAAAGCCACGATGCAGTGGAATCCGCTCTTTTCGACGTCCGCTTATTTTCTTTATGCGAGTGGTGGTGCTTGGAGCAACAGGGCCCAAGTCTCGCCCGTTTTTATGGGGATCGCACCACAAGTCCGCTATTCAAACATCTTTTTTAATGGCGGGATCAACGCTTATTCTTCTCGTCGAGGCGTCGATATCAGCGGACTTTCGGGGCGCGGCTACATCACGCCTGGACTACTTTTTCGCGTCCACAAAGAAGAAAAGTTCGATTTCAAACTCAACGCCTTGTTGTTGTGGGCCAATGCGCCTCCTGTGGACGTAAATGTCTCGAAAGGTGCAGGACAATTTTACGGGGCAGAGATCAACCTCATGGCGTCTTACACGATCTTTCCTTGGCTAAAGCCTGTTCTACAAACGGACTTTTTCGTTCCAGGCGACTTCTTCAACAATGAACAAGGTCAAACTCCTGGGCTTGTCTTCCGTCTCTTGGTGGGAGTAGACTTTATCTTTCCAGAAAAGTGAAACTCAACCAAGAGGATCTCAACATGAAAAAACTCTATTTGTTTCCGCTCCTTGTAGCGGTTTCATTTGTTATAGCCTGCCCAACGACGCCTGCCCCTTGCACACAAGATCCCGATTGCCCTGCCCCGCAACGTTGCATCGATAAACAATGCCAAAGCATCGATGCATCCGAGGGAACCACGGAGAAGACAACAGAGCTTACAACAGAAAAGATCACGGAGGCGATCCAAGACCACGACGCTGCCCCAGAGAAGATCGCTGAGAAGAGCGAATTCCCCGAGCCCACCGTCGAAACAGAGATGCCCCAACCCGATCTCTCAGAACTCACCACAGAAAAAATGCCTGAACCTTCGCAAGAAACAGAACCGACGACGGAGCCAACGCCCGAACCACAACCCGAACCACAACCCGAACCACAGCCAGAGACCGCCCCAGCGGGAAGTTTGGGCACACCTTGTCAACAAGACGGCGACTGCCAACAAGGAACTTGCCTCGATATCGTGGGACTTGGCCAAAAGCTTTGTAGTTCTTCTTGTAAAAAAGATGCTGATTGCCCCAACAACACACACTGCGATCGGGCGGGTGCTTGGGAAGGATTTTGTATGCCTCCCTGCCAAAGAGCCCAAGACTGCGCAACGCTTTACCCACATATCCCTCAGTGCGCTTCAGAAGGACATTGTTGGACCCTCAAAAAGATGGGGGACTCTTGCGTGCAAAAAAGCGAGTGTGAGACCGGTCTTTCCTGTGTAGATCCAGGTGGTGTGGGGGCCAAGATCTGCACCAAAGCTTGCGTTGAAGATCCAACAGATCCCAAGATCTCGTGTGGAGGCAACTTTTATTGTGAGTCTCATCAAGGAGCGGGATCTTCGGGCTATTGCGTACCACTCTGCTCCAAACCAGAAGACTGTCGCGCTTTCCCATCCATCTCCTACTGCAACTTCGAGAAACACTGCTGGCGCCCTTACATCGAAGACTTCCGTCTTTGCTCGGACTCAACAGCCTGTATCAGCGGCATCTGCGCACAACCCAAAGATCTCCACACCACCATCTGCACCTACGAGTGCGAAAAAGATACAGACTGTCCTTTGCGCACCAAGTGTTCGGGAGCGACCCCCCAAAGCGCAGGGCACTGCCAACCTGCCTGCACCACAAACGACGACTGCCTCAACTTTCGAGACCTCCGAACCTGCGAAACCACGGGCTTCTGCCGTTAATCCTTTTCCCCATGGTGGAGCAGAAGGAAAACCAGAGGCGTCTCTTTGAGGGATGGGGATTCTTCGTGAGAAAGGGGGAGACGGGGGAAGTTCTAGGGGGGATTAGGAGAGGCGACGGCGGCGCAAGAGGGGAAGCAACAACAAGAACAACAGGAAGAATGGCACAGAGGACGAAGGTGACTGGTTACATCCGCAACCACCACCAAGGATACCGTAAGGTGTGTCAGCACCCGTTCCGTTATCGCCATTGGTGACTTCTTTCACCCCTCCATCGGGAGTGGAGTTCACTTCTTCAGGCTGTGTTTGTTCTGCGGCTTGTTCTACAACAGGTTCGCTCGTGGGTTCTTCTTGAACTTTTTCGGGCGTTTTGGGCGGATCAGTACAAACACCGCGTACACAAGTCCCGTTGTCAGGGCAAGTCAGGGCAAGACAAGGATCTTCGCCACAGCTTTCTTCCGAACAATCGCGTTGGTACTTACAGAGTCGCGCATTGGTGCAAGCATCTTCAGCCACACATTGACCAGCTTTACAACGTTGACCACTGCTACACTGAACGGTCGCGCAAGGATCGTCTTGACAGACGCCGTTCACACACACTTTTCCAGCATCGCAGGTGGGGCAACGTTTGACACACTGACCATCGAGAGGGCGACAGAACTCATCCACAGCGCACTGTTTACCCGTGCAAGGATTGTCTTCGCACTTGCCTTTGATACAGAGTTTGTCACTGGGGCAACCATCGCGGAAACATCCGGGGTCAGCACAGATCTGATTGATACAGATGCCAAGGCTCGGGCAATCAACGTCCACTTTACAGGGAAGATCACCGGTACACTGGCCTGCTTTACAAGTTTGACCAGCGGGACAACGCACACCATCGCAAGGATCGGCGGCACAGGTCTCACCAGCACAGATGCGTTGGTCTTTACAGAAGTCGGGCTTGCAGGGATCTTTGACACATTTGCCTGCGTAGCAAGCTTCGTCAGCAGCGCATTGAACGCCTGCGCATGGGTCAACCGTACATTGACCAGCGACACAGAGTTCTCCTTGCTTACAGAAGACACCCGAGCAGCTACCCACACAAGCGCCTGCGGAACAGACTTGGCCAGCGGGGCACTGTTTGTTTTCGCAAGGATCTTCGAGGCAAGTCCCGTTCACACAAAGCTTGCCTTGAGGACAAGCATTTTGGGGACCACAGCCAGGAATCACGCACTTGCCATTAACGCACAAGTTACCGCCAGAACAGTCTTTGTCGAAGCGACAGTTGGGGGGAGCAACGCACTGACCAAGGCGACAAACCTGCCGTGGGTCGGGACAAGTGATGCGATCACAAGGATCATCGACACAAGTTCCAGAGGCAGGATCGCAAGTGCGTCCGCTTTTGCAGGCACCCATCTCAGAACAACGATCACGCTGACATTTTCCATTGATGCAGACTTCGCCAGCAGCACATTGGACGCCCGCGCAAGGATCAACCACACAAGCTCCATCTTGGCAGAACTGACCTGCGGGACACGAAACTGTCGAGCAGACCTTCACGCACTTACCATCTGTAGGGCGACAGAACTCGTCAGACGCACAGGTGGGAGCGTTGGTACCTTTACAGGGATCGGTGGAGCAGTTGCCTTGGTAGCAAACTTCATCTGCACCAGGACACTTCGGAGAACTCATGTTCGCGTAGCATCCGGGGTCATAGCACTTACCACTCAAGCAAACTTGGGTGCTAGGGCAGTCAAGGTCCACTTGGCAAGGAAGACGGGGAACACACTGGCCAGCAACACAACGATCTCCAGCATCAGGACACTTCATCCCATCGCAAGGATCATCGACACATTTGCCAATCCAGCAAACACGGCCGTGTTTACAAGAGGTTGCAGAGTTGGTGCAAGGATCAGCTGCACACTTGGGACTTGCGGGGTTTGAAGTATCGCAAGCTTCGCCTTGGGGACAGTTCGCACCGCAAGGGTTGGGCACACAGGCTCCACCATCGCAGTAAGTTCCAGAGAAGCAAGAAAGGCCAGAACAGCTTTTCACACACTTTCCATCCGAAGGACGGCAAGTGGTATCTTGCGCACAGGTTTGATTCAAACAACCGTTCGCATCGCAGTTTCCGTCCTTACAGAACTTATCTGTTGCGCACTTGGGGCTTTGTGTCGAGCAACCAGCGGGCAAACAAACGCGCTCATCCGAAAGTTGGACACAAATCAAGTCTGTTGGGCAGTCGAGGTCCACCTTACAGCTTTGTCGTGGGGTGACTTTGAAGCTTTGCTTTTTGCAAGAAGGTGGTGTTGCGTTATCGCAGACTTCGATCTCGATCTCTGTTTCCGTGTTGAGGTCGCCGTTTCCGGGGGTCCACTCAAACTTGCCCGTGCTGGGATCGATGGTGGCGCCTGCGGGACCTTTGGTCACCTTCCAAGTCAAGACATCGTTGGGATCGGGGTCGCTGGCTTTGGCTTCGTATTCCAACTTTTCGCCGACGTAGGCTTTGGTTGGGGGTGTAGAAGTGATCGTGGGATCGTCGTTCACGTTGGTGACGGGAACTTGCCATGCTTGTTTTTTGCAAGCACCGCTGGGATCGCAAACTTCGATCTCAAACTCAACGGGGCTATTTTTGACGTCTGTGTCGCCAGGGGTCCACTTCACTTCACCCGTGTTGGGGTCGATGGTCGCACCTGCGGGGCCTTTGGTGATCTTCCACTTGAGTTGCGCTTGATCGCCGGGATCGGGATCTGTCGCAGTGGGCTTGTAGCTGTAAGGTTGATCTTCCGTCGAAGTCGTAGGTGGCGTCGAGGTAATCACGGGCTCATCGTTTTTGTTCGTAGGGGTCGTCTTCCACGATTGTTTGGTGCAAGCACCGCTCTTATCGCAGACTTCGATCTCGAACTCAGTCTCACCATTTTGTACGTCAGCATCACCAGGGGTCCACTTCACTTCGCCTGTGCTGGGGTCGATGGTCGCGCCTTGGGGAGCTTTGGTCAGCTTCCAAGTCAAAACTTCGCCTGGATCGGGGTCCACCGCGGTGGGTTTGTAGTTGTAAAGCGTGTCTTCTTCCGAAGAGGTGGGCGCATTCGAAGTAATCTTGGGTGCGTCATTCACGTTGTTGACTTTGGTTTTCCAAGACTGCCTCACGCAAGCACCGCTGGGATCGCAGACTTCGATCTCGAAATCCACAGGGCTGTTGTTGACGTCAGCATCACCAGGGGTCCACTTCACTTCGCCTGTGTTGGGATCAATGGTCGCACCTGCGGGGCCTTTGGTGATCTTCCACTTGAGCAACGCTTGCTCGCCAGGATCGGGATCTGTCGCAGTGGGCTTGTAAGAGAAAGGCTGATCTTCGGTGGCATCTCCACTGGGCGCAGTCGAAGTGATCTGGGGCGGATCGTTCACGTTGTTCACGGTCACAGTGAACGTCACGGTGGTGCTGCCGCCTTTACCGTCACTTACAATGACAACGACATTGTAGGTTTTGCCTGCGTCTGCTTGTGTAGGTGTCCAAGAGATCTTTCCAGTCATGGGATCAATCGTCGCGCCTGCGGGCAAACCAGACATGCTGTACGACAGCGGATCGCCATCAGGATCGGTCGCTTGGACATTGTAGGTCCAAGCCTGCTTTTCATTGATCGTTTGATTGGGGATGGGTGTAACAACGGGGGATTTGTTCTGCACAACACGGATCTGGATGGTTTTGGTTGCGGTCTTGGGGATACCATCGCCGTCTGTCGCGCTGAAAAGCAAGTTGTAGTTCGTTGCGGTTTGGTTGGCGCCAGGCGCGCAAGTAATCCGCCAAAGATCCGAACCGATCTTGGTGCCTGTACAGAAAGTCGCCAAGCCAGGGGTGAAGGTAAATGCTGTAATTCCGTTCCCATCGGGGTCAGAAGCTTTGACATCGAAAGTAAGGGTCCCACCTTGCGAGACTTCTTTGATCTCGCCAGGAGGTGTGATCGTAAACTCAGGGATACCACCCGCAGAAACAGTGATCTCAAACGTTCCTTGCCCAGAGAGGTTGGGGGTTCCGTTGTCCTTGAACTCAAAGACCACCTTGATGGTCTTGCCTTCATCAGCAAGTGCAGGCGTCCAGCAATAAGTGAAGGTGCGAGGGCTTGCACCATTGGGGATGGGGCTGGGGTTGGTGGTGGCACCTGTCAAAGCGGGGAGAATCGAAGAAAGGCGCAAGGTTTGGCCCACATCAGGATCCGTGACAGTCACTGTGGTACAAGTCTGCACATTGGGCTTGACCACCGCAGAGGGTGGAGTAACCGAAAGGACAGGTGGTTTGTTGTTACAGTTTCCGATCGGTCGAACAAACATCAGGTAGTCGCGATATGTCGAAGCCCCCCGACTGTCCGTCACGCGCACGGAGAAGACGTGATAAGAACCCGTTCCAGCCGCAGTAGGTGCGGGCCAAGAGATCTGACCCGTGGGGTCGATCACCATCCCTGTGGGTTTGAAGAAAAGGTCGTAGGAAAGAGGATCGTTGTCAGGGTCCGAAGCGTTGACATTCTGTGTAAAGGGAATGCCAGCGCACCACTCGTAGTATGTGTTAGAGCCGATGGTCGGGTCACTGTTCCCATCAAGGTGAACGTTGATCCGCAACTCCCAGTTCGAGCTTTGCGGTCCCGATGCACCGTTGATCCAACAACAACTGCTCCAATAAGCCTCGTAGTCGATGACTGGAACAGCAGGGCTACCCGTCGTTTGTGTAGGAAAAGTATACGCTGCACTGGTCCAACGAAATACAACGGTGTCTTCGCTGATATCTTCGGAGACAACCGTCGCATTGATCGCCATGCTACCCGAATGGGCGGGGTTTCCAGTCTTGTTGACGAGCACCAAGCTCCCCAAGTTAAACGCCTGCCCAACACATGAGGTCGAACTGGTGCAAAACGCACTACGACGAAAGTAAGCTTCCATCGTATAGGTGACTTGGCGCGTCGTACCGATCTGCTTGTACGTCAGCGTTCCCCCACGAAAGTGAGACGCACGGGCTTCTTGCGCGCCCCACAACAAACCAAAACATGCAAACAAAAACCCTAAACATAAAGCTCGAATCCTCATCCGTTGTACCCTCCTACGTTCATCGACCTTTGGATGACGGCACTAAAAATGCCTCCCAAAAAAGACCACTTCCCATCGCTTAGAACATGTTGTTGAGAATATAAAGATATCCACAACAGAACGACATGACACCACAAAGGCTTGAATGTGATCTTTGGGAAACTTTCTGCTTCTCAGAAACTTACTTAGTACAAGACTGCTTCACCACACGACAGCGTCCCAAAAAAAGGAACCTACCATGCAAACGATCTCTTCTCTACGTGCAAAACACCTAATCTCTCCAAAAGAACTATCTGCTGTCCTTGGAGAGCCACTTCTTTGTATCTTTGACATACGAGGCGAGATCCGCCCAGCAAGCGCACCTCCGCCTTGGTACAGAGCTATGCGAGAAGAGTATATTCTGTCTCATATACCAAAAGCTTTTTTTGTTGATTGGCTAAACGATATAACTCAACCTGATGCCCCTGTCAAACTCACACTTGCCTCTAGCGAACAAATGAGAACATTTCTGAGCCACTGTGGGGTAACTATGGCACATAGGATCGTCATCTATGATGATGACGGGGGGCACACAGCTGCTCGGCTTTGGTGGGCTTTGCGATTGTATGGTTTCTCCAATGTCCAACTCTTGGATGGTGGTTGGAGTCGTTGGGTCGTTGAAGGGTACCCCACAACCAACGAACTTCCCAAGCAAGCCCCAAGCCCCTTGGAACTCCCTCCCCCTTCCTTGCAAAGCCTCGCCACCACCCAAGAAGTCTTACGCGCGGTGCAACAAAAAGATGCGCAGCTTTTGGATGCGCGTAGTGTGGAACTCCACCAAGGCAAGACCACACGTGGAGAAAAAAAGGGGCGCATCCCTGGAGCCTACAACATCCCTTACACAGATCTTGTAGAAGGCCCCCACAAACAATGGCGTCCAACCCAAGAGATCGCAGCGCGCTTCCAAGAAGCAGGGCTTGATCCCTCGCAACGCATCATTGCTTATTGCAACGCTGGTGTCTCAGCTTGTGTGGACTTTTTCGCGATGGCCTTGATGGGTTACGAAGACATCGCTCTCTACGATGGCTCTTGGTATGCTTGGGAACAAACGCCCGAAGCCCCCATCGAGATAGGGCCTTTGGAAGAGAACGCGCCTTCCAAAGAATGAACCTTCCAAAGATGCTCGTATTTTCTTCGCCTTTTGTCCCCATCGACCGCCAAGATCACACCCCACCAAACCCCACACAGAAAAGACATCTACCGTTTGAGGATTATCCGTCTTTGTGTTCGCGCAACATCGACAAGGCATTTTGCAAAGCATCAAGCGCCTGATCTTTTTTCGCTTTTTCCATCTTCACTTGCTGATGAAGTTTTTCAGACTGATCGGATGTTTTGGTCATGCGATCGCGCAACTCATCGCGCTCGTGTTCGATGGCACGGAGCTTTTGATCGTATTCGCGCTTCAAAAGATCGATTTGGTTGCGCTCAAGTCTGCGCAACGCTTCGATATCAGAGAGGCGACCGCGCAGATCCTCGAGTTCATTTTGGATCACAGAATTGCCCAAGATCGCCGATTGTTCGGCTTCTTTGGCGGAAGACAAGGCATCTTCCGCGATCTTGCACTGCGCAGCAAGATCGCGTTCGCGTTGTTCAAGCCCTTCAATGATGGCTTCGTAACGTAGGCGTGTTCGTCGTTCCACTTCGTCAGCGCGCTTGTCCATCTCAGCTTGAAGCTCGTTCTCGCGCTCTTGTCGCTCACGCAACGTCTCTTCTTTTTGCATCCGCAACTCTTTGCGAAGCTGACGTTGCTCTTTTTCCATCTGCGAAAGAACTTGGTGGCTTTGTTCTTGAAGCTGAAGTTGAAAAGCTTCCATCTCTTGTTGTTGTGCGCCATGCAAAGCGTCCATCTCGCGTTGGAAAGCTTCTCGCATCTCGCGTTTTTCAGCATGAAAAGAGATCTCTTGTTCGGCCAACGACTCTTGTTGGGACGTGCGTGTTTGGCGCTGCTCTTTTTCGTGCTCTGCCAACAGACGCTCGATCTCAAGAGCATGCTCTTGACGCAAACCTGCCGTCTTTTCGGCATATTCGCGCTGCGCCATCTCCCTTTCACGTGCGATATGAGACTCAAAGCCGCGCTCTTGTTGGGCGATTTGGCGTTCGAGTTCTTGCAGTTGTTGTTGTGTTTGTTGTTGAAGTCGTTGCAAGACCTCTTGATGTTCGACACGCATCTCATCCAAAGCCGCCTGATGTTGGGCGTGAACGCGCTCCATCGACTCTTCGTGATCGCGTTCAAGACTTTGCATGACTTGTTGGGCTTGCCGCTGCTCGGCGTCTAGGCTCTCTTGGTATATTTTCTGGGACTCTGCTGTTTGGGTTTGCATCATCGCAAGGGCTTGATCCAAACGAGACTGTTCAGCCCGTAGCTCGGAGAGTTCCTGTGCTTGTTCTTCGAGTGTTCGTGTCTCTTGTGCGAGTTGTTCTTCGAGATCTTGAGCGCGCGTTTTCCACTCTTCGAAGCCTTTTTCCGCGCGGTGCAGTTGATCCAAAAGGCGTTCCTGTCGCTCAACATCGCTGACACGGTTGCTTTGCTCCGCTTGAAGCAACTCACGAAGGTTGCGCAGTTCAGACTCAAAGCGCTCTGCACGCTCCTGCCAGTCGAACTTTTCTTGTTCGATCTGTGTGTTTTGTTGGCGAAGCAAGACCAGCTCTTGTTCCATCTGCTCGGTAGAATCGCCTACATTTTGCAGTTTTCCTTGGGCCCGCTCCAACTCTTCTTCAAGATGCACACGGCGATCTTGAAGTTCTGCGAGTTGTTTGCGCAAAAGCTCTTCGACCTCCAAGCGATTTCGGGCCTCTGCACGAGATGCATCAAGATCTTCTTGAAGGCGGTCGAGATCATCTTGAAGCTGTTGCTGGGCGGCTTTGGCCCGATGTGCGGCCTCTTGTGCATCGGACACCCCAGAAAGCTCTTTTTCGAGTTGTTCTTCGAGGGCTTTCTTCTCTGCTTGGAGCGACTTTTTCTCACGTTCAAGCGCTTCAATACGCGATCCCTTCGCGCCTTCGGCTCGTTCGAATTCTTTTTCACCATTTTCACGCGCAGTGTCGAGTTCTGCGCGAACACGCGCCAACTCGTCACGCAAGACTTGTGCGGCAGCTTCGTGTTCTTCGACCAATGCACGGCGAACCTCTGCTTGCGACTCTTTCAAACGCTCGCGTTCATCGGCATGTTGGTGAAGTTGTTTTTCAAGGCGTTCTTTGTCGATACGCAAACTGTGGAGGGCATGCTCATCTTCGCGCGCGGTTTGTTTAAGCGCGTCAAGCTCTGCCTCGATCTCGCGATAACGCTCCGCAAGTTCGTCGTGATCGTCACCCAAACGATTCACTTCTTCTCGTAGCTGCTGAAGCTCTTTTTCGCGTTCGGAAAGTTGAGAGAGTAGTTCGTCTTCAGACAAAGACTGACCATTCAGTTGGGAGCGGAAGCCCGCAACCTCACCACGCAGATCACAAGCAGCTTGGATCTGTTCTTCCAAAGCGGCCTGTGTCTCGATGAGTTCGTTGCGTTGTGCCTCCACCAAAGCTTCGCGTTCGTTGTAAAGCCCTTGGTAGAAGATCACCTGTTTTCGGGCCTCATCGACTTCGATGGCCAAAGCAGACAACTGCTCTTCGAGGGCTTCGACTTCGTCCCCACGCTTGGACAAAGCATCACTGTGGGCGCGGGCGTGCTGTGCGGCTTTTTCGGCCTGTGCATCCACATCAGACTGGAGACGTTGTCTCTCGCGCTCCAACTCTGTGATCCGCGCGTAAAGGTCGTTCATCTCTTCGAGTGAGGCTTCTTGTTGGGCTTGGGCTTCTTGCAACAAACGTCTGAGATGTTCGGACTCTTCGGAGATCTCCTCACCATCGAGCCCATCTGCAACGTTCATCAAGACCCGAGTAGGTCCCTCGTCATCGTCTTCATCCTCCCCAACACTGGGCAAGATCCGTGTGGGCGACTCTTCATCCTCATCAAAAGAACGCGCGTGAAGGATACGTGTCGGGAGATCTTCGTCGTCGTGTCCTTGCGAAACGACGGTCTTGGGCGAGTCATCGACGTCTTGATGCGACAAAGAAGCAGAAGCGCCTGCTTTCTTGGTCTTTTGCGGAGCGGACTTGGATGCAGCAGACTTGGCCTCTTCAAGATCTCCGCGCAAAGACTTGTTTTCATGGCGCAATTGCTCGACTTCGCCTTGTAAGCCATCCATCTGTTGCGCAGCCAAAGCCTTCGCCAAAAGCTCGGGATAAAGGGCAAAAGCATCTTCATCTTGTTGATGAAGCGCGATGATCTGCTTGCGCAACCAAGCACTCTCTTTGCGAACGGCCTGCATCTCTTCTTGCAAGGCCTTCTCCCCTTCCCCTTCTTGCGACTCTTGCAACAACGCATTGGCCCGCCGCAAAGCCTCAAGCTCTTCGAGGGATTGCTCTTGTTGCAGACGCAACGCTTCAGCTTCGTCGCGAAGCCGCTTTTGCTCTGCACGCAAAGCATCAAGCTCGTCTTGCGCACGTAGTTGCTCGCTGCGAGCTTTCTCCAACGCAGAAACGCGGTCTTTTTGCTCTGTACGCAAAGAAGCATTTTCTTCGCGGAGTCGCTTGATCTCGGCATCTGCTTCAGGTCGAGAGATATGTACGGGCTCTTTCGATTGGATCAGGGCATCCAACTCTGCTTGCGCATTACGGACCGAAAAGGCTCCTCCTGGCCCTTTTGCAGCAGCGTTGTTGGGCGCACTCATGGGAACAAGCGATGGGAACGGCGGAAGCGGAGCTAACTCCGAGGTGAGAGGACGCGATGTAAGCGCGGAAACTTCGCCTGTTTGGGGACGCGGCGGAAGAGGTGCCCCCGTCAGAGAGGGGAAAGGTGCCAAACCACCCGTCTTTGGAGCCTGCATTGAAGAACGCGCTGTGGCGACAGCATGAAGCTCTGTCGAAGGAGCTGCCGCGACTTCGGGCGAAGACGAAGCCCACTGTTTTCCAAGAGAGGCGGGAACACTCGAAGAAGGCAGGGGGGTTTGTACAGGGGAAGTTGCATGTTGTTGCGGTCGCTGCTGTTGAAAAGCATCTGTTGCGCCATGCTCATCACTTACAGGAGGCGAAGTGACGGGACGTACAGGAGCCTTCGCAATAATCGTCCGATCCGCATCATCAAGTTCATCATCCATCCAACTCACGGCAGTCGAAGCCTCCACTTGAGCGACAACATCGCGTTTTGCCTGCTGTTCTGCGATGGCTTTTTGTACATCTTGGCGATTCTTTTCCGCAGTAATATCCTCTGAACTCAACAGCAACTCTTCGTCCATATCATCCAAATCAAGGACTTCTTCTTCCTCTCCTTGAGGTACCAAAGTCCGATCGACATCTGGATGACTTTCCCGCGCCACAACCCCCCGTGCAGAAGGAAGATTGGGGTTTGTGTCCGAAGTCCCGCGCTGTTCCCGCGCTTCTTCTAGGACCTTGGCCCCGTGCACCAAGCCTTCCATCATCCCCAAGAGTTCTTCGTAATCGAGCGGCATCATCAGATAACCTTGCGCACGTGTGCGAAGGCGTTGATGTTGCGCAAAGCTTTCTTCTGTGGCTTGCGAGGAATACAGGAGGATCGGAATGTTGCGAAGAGAGTCACGTCGTTTGATGCGGTTGCAAACGGAGTAACCGTTGCGGCGTGGGATCTCCACACGCAAAAGGATGGCGTCAGGGCGACGACTGGGATCATCTAATTCGTTGAGAGCGATGAGACCGTCCGCAACGATCTCAACTTCGTAATGGGCTTGCAAAAGGACGCGCTGCAATGATTGCGATGTCGCCTTATCCGCTTCAATCAAGAGAACCCGCGCCTTTGCTGACATACTTTTCCCACCTTGCAAAACTCGTCGCCTCTATCTACTTTCGTGAACCCGTAAGTGCTCCAAATCCTAGCAAAACCCCCGCTCCCCCGCAAGGTACTGCAACAAACTGTGTAGCATCCTCTTTCCATGGATCGTCTGTTTCTCGTAGTATCGTCCAAATGTACATGACGTTGCCCAACCCCATCAAAATGCAAGGGAGAAAGATATGGGACTAGAGCACCTTTTCGGTCCATTAAAAGACTTACTAGCGGAAAAATGGTTTTCGATCCCCGCACTGATCGGCGTGGTAGGCTTTCTACTCTATCGCATCGCAGACTTCCTTCAACACCAACACACCAAAGCTGCCACACAGCCCACCGATCTCGAAAAGATGACCCCCGAGATCTTTGAGCAAAAGAAAAAACGTAAACTCAAACGCACCTCTGGTGCGCTTTGGAAAAACACCCTCTCTTGGGGGCTCCAGTTCGGTTATGTGATTGGTGGTATCCCTGGTATCTTCAACTTGTTAGAGGCTCGGGGTTGGTCTTCGAGTTCCATTTACACCGCTCTTGGCGTGATCGGTTGGATCTTCAATATGCTGGTATCCAAAATGTTCTCTCTTTGGACACCTGCCCTTCCGTTCATGCCCCACGCCCACAACCCCCGAAAGACTTGGACCTTTGGTAACGCCGCTTGGCAAGCTTGGGGGGTCGCTTCGTGGTCGGTCCCTGCGTACTTTTTCTTCTCTGCAATGCAACAAAATGGTTGGGTCGGTAGCGTCGCGATGATCTGGGTCAGCCAAATCATCCAGCTTGCGATCTTTATCTTCACCATCAAAAAACAAGCTGTCCCCTACCAACAATACGCGGGACTCAGCCCTGAGTTTAAAGCCAACCTCCACGCTTACCTTGAAAAACAAGGCTTCAATGATGCAGAAGTCGGCGTCCTCAAAGGCCTCAAGATGGGCCCCAACGCTTTTGCAACAAGCTTGACCCCTGGCTACCGCCAAATCGTCATGACCGAAGAACTTGTCGAAGGTTTCCGCGATCCCCAAAACCCGAACTTTCAGCTCAAGCTCGACGATAGCGCGCTTGAAGCTGTCATCGCCCACGAAGTCGGTCACATCAAAAACTACCACGTCCAAAAGTCCATCTTTTGGGGCGGTTTGTTCTCCAGTTTGACCACCATCGCGGTGTACCAGATCTTTGGCGCCAAGGGCGCTGAGTTTGTGATCTTCGACGCTGAAACCTCACGGCAACTCACGATGTTTTGGGGACAATCGATCCTCAACGTCACGATGATGTTCTTGCTCAACTTCATTATGATCGGCGTGATCCGAGGTAATGAGTACCAAGCAGACACCCATCTCCTCGAAACCAACGGCTGCAAAAAAGGCGATCAGTTCTTCCATCAGATCCGCCACATCGCACCCGTAACCAACCATCCCCTTTGGGATCGTTGCAATGCCACCCACCCTGCTCCTGAAGTCCGCGAAGCGCGCATCAAAGAGTGGCAATCCAAAAACTGCCCACCCAAATAATTCCTGCCCCTTCTCCCCGCCAAAAATAGCTCTTGCCAGATCTCGATCCGTGTGCTATATACTCCGTCCATCTTTCTGGGCGATTAACTCAGTGGTTAGAGTGCCATCTTCACACGGTGGAAGTCACTGGTTCGAATCCAGTATCGCCCAAAAAATCAAGACTTATCTTCTCAAAGCGACGCACAACACGTCGCTTTTTTTGTATCCACCTCCGCCCACAACCCCTTACCACGGAGGTTCAGATGTCCACCCCGCCCTTGCGCATGTCTCCCCCACCCAACCCCACCAATCCACTCAAGCAATTCTTGCCCAAGATCCGCCGCTTTGTGCTTCAGCTCAATCCTTTTTACGCGATCGGGGCTATCCTGATCACCCTCTATGCACTCTATTGCGCGCTCTCACCGCAGCGATGGCATATCATCGATGGCGCCAACTTTCTCTTCCATGAAGCAGGACACGCGATCTTTCGGCCCTTTGGTATCTTTATGCACTTCCTTGGAGGCACGCTCGGGCAACTCTTCTTTCCCGTGGTATGTACAGGTTACTTTGCTTGGGAACACCAACGTTTCTCTGCTTGCGTCACGATGATCTGGTTGGCCCTCAACCTCTTCAACATCTCCGTGTATGCGGGCGATGCCGTCGCAACACAACTCCCGATCATCGAAGGCACCACCCACGATTG
Organism: Myxococcales bacterium; assembly: GCA_020632975.1. GTDB lineage: Bacteria > Myxococcota_C > UBA6777 > UBA6777 > UBA6777 > JAKLKB01. The sequence goes on along the minus strand of JACKEL010000007.1, from coordinate 102,988 downwards.
GAACTGGATGCTGACGCGTCTTGGATGGCTACGACATGCACGCCTGATCTCGTGGATGATCTATCTCCTCGGATGGTTCGCCTTTTTGGTAGGTACAGCAGGGATGTACTACTACAGCCAACTTCCTCTGCTCGAAAAAGACGAACACCACCGCTGGCTGCAAGAATAGCCAATTCCACGGGAAAAGCAGGAAGAGGAAGTCGAGAAAAAAACAAGAAGAGAAGATCACAAAGTGATCGAGGCGAGCGTTACGAGGGTATCAAGCAGAAAGATGGCGGGGAAGGATCTTGTCTTTGGTTTCGAGAACCACGGTGGGAGCGGGCTCACGGAGCTTTCCATCCATGGTGAGTTCATAGAACAAAGCGCGGACTTGTGTTCCGGGTGCTTGGGCAGAGACACGAACGCGATCTTTCTCGACCCAATACTCCGCATACTGCGAAGAGTTCGCACCACCAGGTGTCACGATCTCAAATCCACGCAAGTAGAATCCCAACCACTCTTCGAGCTTTCCGCGCACGATACGCACACCAGACTTTTGCAAGAAGAAGACAAAGTGCTCATCACATGAGAGTTGTTCTTCAAGTGTCAGACGTCGCAGCCCCTCCGCAGGACTCTGCAACATCCGCAAGGATGCCACCAACCAACCATTTTCCAACTCGTAACGAAGCCGCCACAAATAGAGCGATTGTTCTTCTTGGGAAAGTTCCAACAGAACGTCAAGATGCGAGCGTTCTGTCTCGATATGCTTGCACGAAAACCGCAGCGTGGTGTTTTCAAACGCAGGCGCGCGGTGCAACGACGCAATCAACTCGCGCTCAATGAATCGCTCCATATCTTCGGCCACATGGTGCAAGTCGTGATGGATGCGGTGGACCTTTTCTTCGTCGTAAAACAAGAAACTTTTCTTATAAACCTTGAAGAGTTTTTCGTAAGCACGCGGCAGGGTCCCCGAGTGAAAGCCCCGTCGCAACAAAGCATCCACGGTTTCCCCATGCGATCCCACCCGAACAGGCGGAGGAACCGCAGGCTGGTTGGCGCGGAAAAGTTTCCAGTTTTCTTTGAGCTCCCAAGCCAAAAAGCCGCAGAGACCGGGCAAACCAAACTGGAAGAACAACCCAACGATCCAAACCAACGAGCGCGCAAATCCCGCACTTTCCATCGCCGTGATAATCACGATGGTTCCAGGGATAAGGAGCTTGTGTGAGATCGTGACGACAGGGAAGTGCTTCACAGGGTTGAGTTGTGGTTCCGCCACAAGATTGACGATCACCCGCACCAAGTAAGTCAGGCCAAACCAAAAGCTTTGTAGGACGCTTTTGACCCAGATCACTTGGCGACTTTCGCCTTCGTGGAAACGCAACAAGTCATCCACGCGGTAGATCACGTAATCCAAAGCGATCAAGAACTGGCGGAAGACCTCCAAAATCCAACGGATCAAGCCCACCACAAGACGATCACGGATCTGCGACCACAACGCCAAAAGACGATACGCTGTCCAATCCCAAACAGCCCGTCCGATGGACGTATTGAGCATAAAGTACAAAAAGCCAGCCCACGCAACCACGCTGAGGAACTGCCAGCCAAACGCCACATGGTAGTGGATGACTTGGGGATTGAGGTTGCGCATCGTGATGCGAAGCACGGTACTACCAATGAAAGTGAACAACAGCGCCACAAACAAGGGCAACACGATGTGTCGATACACAAAAAATGCACGCGGATGGGTCAGCACAAACTGCAACCAAGGGTGATGGTACAACCAACGCGGCCCCTCGATAAACAAGAAGCGCAACCCCGTTCCAAGACCCGACATCACACGGCGGAAAAGATCCCAGCCTGTCTCTGTGTGCATGATCAAATAGACCAACAAGCCCAAGAATAGGACACTTTGGAACCCAACAAACTCCCAAAGATGCACTTTGGGCAGTTTGAGACTGTAGAGCGAAGCGTCCATGACCCAGACAGGTAGGCTCTCTTTGACCGCAAGGATCTCGCTGTAAGAAGAATAAAAATGCACGTGGTTGAGGACCAGTTTGTTGAAGTAATCGACAATGATCCCCACCGTCATCAACAGCGCAACCGCCCCACCAAAGGGCAAGACCAAGTTCAAACAACACCAACGTCCCCAGCGCGTCCCAAAAGCCAAGGCCGAAAAACGTTGGTTCACGCGCAGATAGATCTCACCTGCGCGATACACGTCGTGAAAGCGCGGTTGGAGCGCTTCATTGAGCTTGAGTAAGATATCCCCATGCAAAAAGTCGCGCCACGTCGAGACAGGCAGACGCAGCTCGTTTCGACTGATCACATCGCGAAGATCAGAAAAGCTAAACTGACCACGACGCACCACGAGATCCATGATGTCATCGCGGATACGGGCTTGTGCCACTTCCTCTCGAAGATCCGTGGGTACGAGACCCACTTCGTTCATCGCTTCAAGCAAACGCGGCCCAAAAGTGTCTCGAACAAGCTGTTCGATCTGTTGGTTGGCTTCGCGTACGGGCTCAAGCCAATGTTCGAGTTGATCTTCGGGCAAAGGCAAGCTCTCCAAACGTCGCAGCGACACTTGGAGGTAGTGCATTGCACGGATCAGCCCGTAGTGTTCGAGGGGGATCTGCAAAGACACTTGTCCTTTGTTGAGGAGCCAACGCATCAAACGCGTCACAAAGAACAAACGCTCTTGATCGAGGTATCCACGCTGCAAAGACTTGAGGCTCGCAGCAGCAAGGCGTCCCAAACGTGCAGAAAGCGGCACAGAAAGCAACAACAGCACCAGTTCGGAAAACTGCTTGAGCATCTTTCCTTTTAGTGGATAGCGCTCACAGAAACGCGTAAGGAACTTATCTTGGTAGCCTTGTTGTTGCTTGACCAACTCTTCCAGAAACTCACGACTGGGCTTGTCGATCACCATACCGCGGAAGAAACGGATCGCTTCGCCACATTGAAGCGCTGCCTCCGCTTCGTTGCCTCGCCACTCTTCTCGAACAGCCCAACGATACGAATGGATAAACTCAAACACCTGTGTTCGCAGGGCTTGGCGCGCCGCAAAACGCAGAAAAAACATCTGAAAGCCCGAAGGCTTGGACTGTGCAGGAGAGATCGAGGCTTCGTACTCGCGGTGCGTGCGTGTTGCAAATGGGATCACAGAGATCAAACGCCCCCACAACCGCACTTGAATCCACCACCAAACCGTCGAAGCTACGAGACGCATCAGCTCGATCGCAACGCTGCGTTTGCGCAGGTTCTCGCTTTTTTCCGAGCTTGCATCGCGCAAAACACGTGCTTCGCGTTGGCAGCGTTCGCTCGCTCGACGTAGTTCTTCTTCTTCGAGATAAGGCAGCCAAGCAGGGCGACTCCACGCAGGCAAAGCATGGGCGTCTTGCTCAAAGCCCTGTTGTTCGCGAACGCGCACACCACTGACTTCTGAAGACCCCGTCACTTCGTTTAGAACAAGCGTCGCTTGAACAGTTTGTTCTTCGGGGTGGTAGTATTCGGGCTGCGCCAAGATCGGTTGGGGCTGGGACTCTTCAGAAAGATGACGTGCCCACCAAAGCAACGCGATCTCTGCTTTGTCTTCCGCGCTGACTCGTTGCGTAAAGTGCGGAGCATCGGCCAACAACAGCAACGCTCCACTGTGATCTTCACCTCGAGCAAGTTGCAGAGGGATATCTTCTTCCACGCGGGGCCGCATCTCTTTGACGACATCGTCGATAGGTAGGCCCGCTTCTTCCAGCCAAGCATCAAGCTTTTCTGCGTCGATGCTTGGGAAAAGTTCAGCGCGCCAAGAAGGAGAAAACACCCCCATCCCTGCCCACCAAGCCACCAAGGTGGTGGCGACCTCTTCATCGTCGGTCGCATCCACCAAGAAGCGCTCACGCATCAGAAAGCCACGCATACTCTCAAAAGAGGTATGGCCGATCACTGCGCGAACACCCGCAGCACCGCGATCGAGCTTTTCCCAAGCGCTCATCAGTCCGCCAATACAGCACCACGACCAATAACGCCACCAAAGATGCGCAGGCTTGGCGCGTTTGAGTTGACGTTGTGTGAGTTGCTCGATCAAAAGCACCTTGGGTGGTAGCTTTTTGTTGGCGAGTTCTTTGGCCAGTTCGGGCTCTTCTTCGCTCAAGATCTCCGCAAAGGCCGTAGAGTCCATGCGAACCACTGGCGAATCTGGCGGTGGCTCTAGGCGCTTCAATCCAAAATGATGCAAAAAGATCCGTCGTCGTGAACGTTGATGGAACACAAAGATCCCTTTTTCGGGATCTTGGACTACCTCACGAAGCCGATCTCGGGTGATGTAACGAGGACCATGTTGTTTTGGCTCAGAGGCTTCTGCCTCTTGAACAGGAAGGGCCACCGCCTCCTGAGAGGGTGCCTGCTCGGTGGACGTCGCCTCCGAAGCAGGGGGTGGGGGCTCTGGCGTTGGAAGCGAAGACTGCCGTGGTTCTTGGCTCATCAGAAAAGTCTCCAAACACTAGGAGGGAGGGCAAATCGCGCGTGAATCTTAACAAAGACGCGGATAAAAAAAAAGGCAGCGCAAGAGCTGCCCGTTTTTCGGGAAATACTTTTTCTGATCGTCTCAAGGAAACGAAGGCTGGTTAGAAGCCTTCTTTTTCCATGCGACGATCACGGCGTTGTTTTTTGCGATCGCGTTTCTTTTCACTGCGCTCGCCGTCTCCATCGCCATCCCAACGGCCGCGTTTTCCGCGTCCGCCATCAAAAAACTCTTCGTCCTCTCCTTTGAAGTCGTCGTCCTCTGCGTTCCAGTTTTCATCTTCCCAGATCGCAAGACACTTTTCTTCTTGCCAATATTCTTCAAGTGTTTGGTTGGTGTTGCACACACAGGGGATGTGCAAGGGACTCAAACGAACACCGATGGGATGCGAAACTTGTCCTTGCCAAGTCCCAATATCGACGACCTCTTCACCCTTGAGGTTGTGATCGTGGGCTTTGAGATAGTTCATGATCGCGGGAACTTGAAGGTCCACACTCGTGGTCGCTTCCGCATGCGGGTTGCGTAAACGACGCGCCAGTTTTAGCAGCTCCTCGATATCATCGGGGTGTGTGCTGAGATAAGCATCATAACTACGTTGATAAATCTCATCGACAGCGTCTTCATAGGGAAGGAAAGCGTCGTTGAGGACATAGCCTACAGCCCACTTTCCTTCTCCATACTTTCGGTCCCATTCGTGTTGACGAGCGGTTCGCTCTTTTAATCCACCAGCTCTGCCGAGACGCTTCTTCACAACTTTCCAGGACATGGGAATCACTCCACCCAAGGCAGTCTTTTGCGTAGTAAGGTTGAACGGTTAGGTGTTGACAGTTGCAGGTCGTCGCTGTGTTGACTTGGTGCGTGGGGTAGGCTCAGGTGCAGCCTCATAAGAAAAGGTAAATGCATCTTGTTCTACATCCACGCATGCGCGGCCACCTTGACGTAAAGCCCCGAAAAGCAAGGCATCACTGAGAGGAATCTTTAGCTGCTCACGAATCACGCGTCCAAGAGGTCGCGCGCCCATCGCAGGATCATATCCAAGCTCAGCGAGACGTGCTTTTGCGGTAGGAGTGATGTAAAGCTGAACCCCTTGGCTGGCAAGCTGAATACGCAACTTTTCCGTAAACTTTGTGACGATCTGCTCCATGACCTCGCGTCCCAACGACGAAAACCGAATCCGCGCGTCGAGACGATTGCGGAACTCAGGGCTAAAAACCATCCGATAAGCTCGGTCATCTGAAACACCAGTCTCTTTCGAACCAAAACCGATCGGCGCAGTCGTCGCCTCACGAGCACCCACATTCGAGGTCATAATCAAGATCACATGGCGAAAGTCTGTTGTACGACCGTTGTGATCCGTCAATTTTCCATAATCCATCACTTGCAGCAAAATATGGAAGAGTTCAGGATGCGCTTTTTCAATTTCGTCGAGCAATAACACGGCATACGGGGATTGATAGACTGCATCCGTCAGTAGCCCCCCCTGCTCGTATCCAACATAGCCTGGCGGCGCTCCAATCAAACGACTCACGGTGTGGCGCTCCATATACTCGGACATATCGAAGCGTAACAAAGGCATCCCCAAGGTCTTTGCGAGCTGACGGGCGACTTCTGTTTTCCCAACCCCCGTAGGACCCGTAAATAAGAAGCTCCCCAAAGGCTTCTCTTGTTCAGAAAGCCCTGCCCGCGCAAGCTTTACAGCAGAGACAACCTGTAGGATCGCTTCATCTTGCCCATACACCGATCCTTTGAGATCACCTTCTAGATGCTGAAGACGTTCGCGATCATCTGTGCTGACCTCTGAAGTGGGGATGCGCGCGATCTTCGCGACCACGCGTTGAACAGCTTGTGCAGTCACCACAGGTCGCGCCCGATGATGCAACTTGGTCCAAGCACCCGCCTCATCCATCAAATCGATCGCTTTGTCTGGCAGCTTGCGATCATGCAAGTAACGCATCGAAAGTTGCACGGACTGTTCGAGTGCTTCCGTTGTAAAGTGGACCTTGTGGAACTCTTCGTAGGTCTTCTGTAGGCCACGTAAGATCAACAGCGTCTCTTCCGCAGAAGGCTCACCTACATCAATGCGCTGGAATCGACGCGCAAGGCCCCGATCTTTCTCGATATGCAACCGAAACTCTTTAAAGGATGTGCTACCCATGCAACGCAAACGACCTGACGTCAGCGCAGGTTTTAATAAGTTCGCAGCATCCACAGTCGAGCCAGAGGTCGCTCCAGCCCCCATGATGCTATGGATCTCATCGATGAATAAGATCGCGTGATCTTCGCCTTCTAAAGCGCGCAAGACCTGTTTAAAACGCGATTCAAAGTCCCCTCGATAGCGCGTCCCAGCCAAAAGAGCCCCCATATCGAGGCTATAGATCACCGCGCTTTTTAAAGAGTCTGGAACCTCCCCAGCCACGATACGTTGCGCAAGCCCTTCTGCAAGCGCTGTCTTTCCTACCCCCGCATCTCCTACAAACAACGGGTGATTTTTTCGTCTTCGTGCGAGGACTTCGATCGCGCGATCCAACTCTTCGTCCCTTCCCACCAAAGGATCGAGCTTTCCTTTTTGGGCAAGTCCATTCAACTGAATCGTATAACTCCCCAAAGGATCGGGCTCTTCTTCTTTGGGAGTTTTCTCTGTGCCCTCAGACTCGGTTTCTTCAGCAGGTGTTTCGTCTTCCCAGTAGTCTTCGTCGTCTTCATCGTCTTCTGAGAAAAAGTAATCTTGTTCAGGCTCGTACAAGCTAAGAGAAAGCATGACATCAAGTCGCGTGAGCCCAAAACGCTCCAACGCCGCCACGGCGAAACTTTGCGGCTCATCGAAGATCGCGATCAACAAGACCCCACGCGTCACCTCGATCATCTCGTCACGATGGGCACGTTGCAGCGCCCGATTGATCACGCGACGAAATCCATCAGAGGGTCGAGGCTCCACAAAGTGATTGCGTGGCGCGGGATTAACACGCTTGTCCAAAAACTCCAGAAGCTCATCTTTGAGCGTATTGACGGGTGCACCTGCATGATCAAGGACCCCGTGGATCTCTTCATCAAGCAACATCGCATACAAAAGATGCTCAACCCCTACATACTCGTGACGTCGCTCTCGCGCGTCTTGAAAAGCAACATCAATCGCCAACTGAACGTCTTGGGAAAGCATGGCACATCTCGCAGTCTAGGGCTTTTGGCTTGCGCGTACGCCCTTGCTCGCTGTTTTGTTTGCTTACTCAGGTTCCATCGTCACCAAAAAAGGATGCCCTTGCTCGCGTGCATAATCCGTGACCTGATGAACCTTGGTCTCCGCTATATCATAGGTATAGACCCCTGCCACAGCATGTCCTTTGTAATGCACCGCCAACATCAACTCGTTCGCTTCCGCCTCATTTTTCCGAAAGAATCGCACCAAGATTTCTACAACAAATTCCATCGTGGTGTAGTCATCGTTGTGCAAGAGCACTTTGTAGAGACGTGGCGGCTTAACCCGCTCTTCTAATTCAACACCCGCATCAGAATGTGTCTTTCGCTGCTTTTTGCTCATCGCTCATGCCCGCCTGCTCCAACAACAGAGCATCCTCTCTGTTCCAAAACGATCTCCGTCCTCACTTGTTGCAAGGCCCAAAGAAACCGAACCATCTCCCCAAAAGATAGCGAAGCTTTGTCCAGAGACAACCTGAGATCTCTCTTTTCCTCCATAGATTGTCGCGATGGGCACTTCCCATCCCGCCCCAAAGACACCTATGATGGAAGGAAAAGCGATCGTCGCACCTCCAGATCGCGTCAAGATGACGACTGGATCTCAAGGAGAACCCCATGGAAAAAAACTTCGCCACACCAGAACGGTTGGGGCGTTACCTTCTGCTTCAACGCGTTGCGGTCGGTGGGATGGGTGAGATCTTTTACGCTACCACCGAAGATGAAAACGGATCGACTTATCCCGTCGCTTTGAAAAGACTCCATCCCGAAAACAAGGATCAACCGTCTTTTATCCAGATGTTCTTCAACGAAGGACGTATCGCAGGTTTGCTCAATCATCCTCACATCGTCAAAAGTTACGAGTTCGCCCAAGAAGATGGGATGCTCTACATGACGATGGAGTGGATCGATGGACCCGACCTGCAACATCTGATGCGCCTCGGACAAGAACAAGGCCAACCGATCTCCATACGACACGCCGCAGAGATCACATGGCAAGCTCTTCAAGCCCTGCACTACGCGCATACCTTGACCCTCAACGGTCAACCCATGCACCTCACACATCGCGATATCTCCCCACACAACTTGATGATCCATCGAGACGGCATCCTCAAGATCACAGACTTCGGGATCGCTCGAATGGTCGATCACCTTTCCCTTACAGCCACGGGTGTGATCAAAGGAAAGATCCCTTACATGGCCCCCGAACAAACCCGAACCAGCAAGGTCACACCACAAGCTGATCTCTTTGCCATGGGCGTGATCTTTTGGGAGATGCTGTGCCAACGTCGACTTTTCTTCGATGCCAACGAGATGCGCTGTATCGATCTTGTTCGTTATGCCCAGATCCCTTGGCCCCATCAGATCCGCCCAGAGATCCCCATCGCCCTCTCTGAACTCGTCGTGTGGTCCCTCCAACGCGATCCTGAACAACGCATCCCCAACGCAGGACTCTTTGGACAGTACCTCGAAGCCATCATGCAAGAGATCCCAAGCGAAGAGCCTTTGCGTGACTATGTCCAACGCGTCTGCGCCCCAGAGGAAGGCATCAACAGTACCCAAGAGATCGATGACTGGCAGCCCCCCACGCTCCACCAAAAAACCCAAGTCTCCACCAACCCAACACGTAAACTCTAAGTTTTTCCCCTAACATAAAGACCAAACACCAAGCCACTTTGAGAAAAGGAGACCCTTCGATGAGTCTTTCGATTCACCACCCCAACCGTTCTTTGCGCTGGGTCGTCTTGTTTGTGACCTTGCTTGCGCCTTCCTTCGTGCTGGCTGCCAAGCCACGCCCCGTCGATATCCAAGCCTTTCCCAGCATCCTTCGGGCTGACGGTACTTGGACGATCAAAGGTCGCGTCATGCGAAAAAGCCGATGGCTTCGCGAAGATGCCAACCCCGGCAAACTGCGCTCCTTTATGGGGATGGTGCGCCGTTTTACCCGCAAAAGTGCCTCGAAAGTTCTGTTGCGCCTCGCGCTCGGCAACCTAAACATCGAAACCAACGCAGACGAAAAAGGTTACTTTCGCTTCGATGGACAACTCCCCACCAGTCGCCCCACCTCATCCACAACATCAAGTACGACACAACCGTCTTGCCAAAAGCCCCAATTCTCCGCAAGAACCACCCCCTACCCTATTTCTGCAGGCATCTACCCTTTTACGATCTCCATGCCGCCCCAAAAAGATCGCAAAGGTCGCCCCTATCAATCTTCCCCCTTCCAAGGCTTCTTGGTCCATCGTAGCGGCTCCAAAGGACTTCACCTGATCTCTGATCTCGATGACACCTTGATTTGGACCTACGTCACCAAAAAAACCAAACTGCTCAAACAAGCCCTCTTTAACAATGTCAACGCTGTCAAAACCATCGAAGGCGCCCTTCCCTTCTTGCAACAAGTGCTCTGCCAACCAAACGGCCAAGGCAGTGGGACACTCCATTATCTCAGCGGCTCTCCCACGCGCTTGTTTGATCGCGTCATGCGGATCTTTCAGCTCCATGGATTCCCTCTGGGCTCGCTGACCTTGCGCCCTCTCTCTTCCAAGTCCGCTTCGCAAGGACAACAAAGCCTCTACAAAGTCCGAGAGATCCAACGCATCCTGCAAGCCTACCCCAACGAACGCTTCATCTTACTCGGCGACAACGGCGAAAAAGATCCCGTGATCTACAACCTGATCCGCAACCAATACCCCCAACGCATCAGCGCGATCCTCATCCACCAAATCAAACCCCTCACCCTTGAACAACAAGCCCTCGCAAATACTTTCTATTTCAAAAAATACCAAGACGCCTCGAAATATCTCAGCCAAATATCGAGCGCCCCTTCACGGGCGCCCCAAAAATAGGGATATCCGGGATAGATCCTCGGTAGATCGGGCGGGCACGGATAGATCCTCGGTAGATCGGGCGGGCACGGAGGCCCGCCTCGGAGATAGAGAGATCCCGCGAAAAGGGCGAACCTCTGCTGTTGCCTGAATCCATCGAGAAAAGAAAGAAAGGAAGAAGAGAGAAAAGGAAGGGAGATTAGCGGCGGCGAGGTTGACGGCGAGCGACTTCAGCGTTGACAGTAAAGTCACCAACTTGACGGCCTTGGAAGATAGCAAGGACCTTCTCAGCGGCGTCGCTTTCGATGTCGAGGAATGCGTAGTGACGTTCCATTTGCACAGCACCGAGGTGGCGGGACGAAACTTGTGCTTCGTTGATCACCATCTGACGGAGCGCATCAGCGTTGTATCCTTGAGAAGAACCGATGCTCAAGTACAAGCGCACAGGACCTTCGCGAGGGGGTGCAGGTGCAGCAGCATCTTGCGAATTGTCTGCGGCGCTGTCCTCTGCGGGCTCTGCTGCAACAGGAGCTGCGGGTGCTGCGGGTGTTGCGGGTGCTGAAGCTTTCGCTTCGGGCTCAGCAGGCTTGGCGGGCGCGCTGGGCTTTTCAACAGCAACGGATGCGCTAGGAACGGGTGCAGCGCTGGTTTGGCTGTGTCCATTGGTGGAGTGTTTGAGCGCTTCTTGGACAGGCTGGATCTTCTCTTCGTGGTAGAGTTTGAGCAGATAAGCCATAATGAAGCGACCACGGCCATCAAGGGCAACAGCGTCAGCGAGCGGCAGATAAGGTTCGATCAGATGACCGAGCGAAGCACGGAAGAGTGTTTCGAGGTGGCGAGAAGCCGCCAACTGCACGATCTCTTCGGCTTTGGGAAGCTCACGTACATCAAAGAAGATCTTGTGGATACGTTTCAACTGCGACACATGGAAGAGGTTGTTTCCATCCACCATGGAGATCGCGGTTCCTTTGCGACCTTGGCGGCCAGTACGACCCGCGCGGTGCAAATAGATATCCAAAGACATCGGGAAGTTGTAGTTGATCACGTGGCTCAAACCAGAGATGTCGATCCCACGGGCAGCAACGTCCGTTGCAACGAGGAATTGAAGTTCGCCATCTTTGAGTTTTTGCAGGGCATCTTCGCGATCTTTTTGTGGGATATCCCCGTGGATCGCTTCAGCTTGTTTGCCTTGTTGCAACAAGTACGAAGCCACCATAGAGGTTTCTTCGCGGGTGTTACAGAAGATGATCGCAGAGCCGGGACCTTCTTTTTCGATGATATAGAGAAGGTTCCGTGGGCGTGGCAGTGCAGAATCAGAGAAGTACAAGACGTGGTGGATGCCTTCGACACGACGATCCCCACCGCTCACCATCAAACGCAGGGGGCGTTGGAGGTGTGTGCGAACAAGTCCTTCGATATCTGGGGGAAGGGTCGCCGAGAACAACAGCATCTGCTTGTCTTCGGGACACTTTTCAAGGATCGCTGCCACTTCGAGGTAAAAGCCCATCGAAAGCATCTCGTCCGCTTCATCGAGGACAGCGACGCGAACTTCATCGACAGACAGTGTCTGACGACGCAAGTGATCGGCCAAGCGACCGGGCGTACCAACGACGATATCGACGCCTTTGGCCAATACTTCGATTTGTTCGTCGAGCTTGATACCGCCGTACAGAGCGCCCACGCGGACACCTTTGTAACGGCCCAACGCGCTGATCTCATCGGCAACTTGGCCAGCGAGTTCGCGGGTGGGAACCAAGATCAACGCTTGGGGGTTCTTGCTTTTCTTGGGCTCGACAAGTTCGACGATGGGGATACCAAAAGCGGAGGTTTTCCCTGTACCCGTTTTGGCTTGGACCACCATATCTTGGGCAGACATCGCGGGTTCAACCGAGGCGCGCTGCACGGGTGTCGGCATCTTGTACGAAAGATCGGCAAGAGCGCGTTTCACTTCAGGAGAAAGGATCTCCCACTCTGCATAAGGACGGGCTTCTTGGAGCAAGCGAGCGCGCAAACGCTCTGCTTGTTCTTCGACCGAAACATCCGAACTTTCCGCAGCTTCATCTACAGAAGGAGCCACTTTTTCCTCTGCTTTGGGGGCAGAGGCTTTTGCAGCAGGGGCTTCTGTTTTGGCTTTGGGAGCTTCTGCTTTTGCAGCAGGAGCCGCCTTGACAGCGGAAGTTTCAGCCGAAGGATCGGCATCTTTGTTTTGGCTTGTTTCGCGCTCGCGTTGGCCGCGTCCACGTCGTCCACCTCGGCCTTCACGAGGAGGGCGAGAAGAAGCAGGCGTGGCAGCTTCTTTGGGAGAAGACGAGGCAGTGGGCGGGGCTTGAGGGGCGCTTTCTACAGGTACTTCAGCCTCTGAAGTCTCGATCACTGGTTCCTCAACGCGAGGTTTGCGAAGAGTCTTGCGTCCACGTCGTGCAGAAGCGGGGCTTTTGGATCGAGTTGCAGAGGATCTTGTGGCTCGCTCGTCGTTCACCAAAAAATCTCCGTGATGAAAGGGGCATGGAGACCCAGATCAGTGGATCTGGGCGGGGAGAGGAGAAGAAAGGAAGGTGCTTAGTCCAGATCTACGGCGATGACTTCGCGGCCTTTGTAGTGGCCACAGTTGCCGCAAACATGGTGGCGCATCTTGGGCTCGCCACAGTTGCTGCAATTGATCAGGTTGACTGCGGTGAGGTGAAGGTGCGAGCGACGTTGGTTACGTTTACGCTGCGAGGTGCGTTTCTTGGGGTTAGCCATGACTGAAATCTCCTTGTTCGATCAACATTCGTCGAATCAATGCAATCAATAAAGACGGACCGAGCTGCCCCAAGCAAAGATGTCCCAAGACAGCGTTCGGGATGTGCGCTAGCGCAAAAAGAGAAGGGGTGACCTAGGAAGGTTTGTTTTGCCCCATTTTCTTCTGAATGTTCAAAAGCGCGGACCAACGGGGATCAACGCCTTTTTCGGTGGCTTGATTCCCCGAGGCTTGTGCAAGCTGCTCTGGGGAGATCGGCAGGTCGTCCGACAACGTCGGATTGAGCGGCAAGAACAAAAAGAGTTGTTCACGCACAACCTCGCCAAAGTCGATCTCATCCCCCTCGTAGAGGTAAAAGGAAGGATCTTCTTCGTCTTCGGCGACAACGCCAGCTTGGCGGGGCCGAAAAACGCCCGATATATCGAGAGTTACATCCATCTTGCCATCTTCGAGGCTGCGCACACAAGTAAAGCCAATGGCTCCTTCTGTGGTGCCGTAAAAGAAGACTTCATCTTGATCGTTGCGATAAACGTGAACGTCCAAGGTGAGAGGATTGGTCGCGGTGTAAAGTGATGCGTTGAGGCTATCGCGCTCAGCATCTTTCTCAAGCGTAGCTTGGACCCAAGAAACGGGAAACTCCCATTGGAACGTCTCTTCTTGGGTTGAAAGCTCGCTAACTTTCAACTTCATTGATTCTTTCCTTCAAGACACAAGCCGACTATCCAAGTCAGCGAAGCAGGTAGTATAGAAAGGGAGTTTGAAAAGTCAATGTTCTTTTTCACGCAACGCAAGATACGTGTGCGATGAAACCCCACCCTACCCCTTTTGCCCTTGCCACACAGTACCTATCAGAGCAATTCCATCTGATACAACGCGCGGAGTTTTTCGTTGGTCTCGCGAACACGCACCGCAAGACGACGCACCAACACCCACAACATCTCGCGGGCAAAGTCGGCATCCGCAAACATCACTTCTTCGAGATCGACTTTGCGTAGCGTGAGCAGGCGCGTAGGCTCCGCAGCACGCGCATCCGCCGAACGGGGTGCATCATCCACCAAAGAGAGTTCGCCAAAGTAGTTTCCTTCGCGGCACATCGACAACAACTCTTCACCAACACCCTCGATATAACGAGAGATCCGAACCGCCCCCGAAAGCACCACGAAAAAGCGGTCCCCTTGTTGGCCTTCTGTAAAGATCAGCTCGCCTTCTTCGGCTTCTTCGATCCTACAAAAACCACTCAAAAGTCCCAAACTACGTGGCGATATATCCGAAAAGATCGGTATCTGCTGGAGAGTTGCGACATCAACCAACGAAGCATCCATACGAACTCGCCCTTTTCTGAAAGAGATTAGCCCTCAAGTTCACCCAAGTAACGCTCTACATCGATGGCAGCCATACAGCCCGAACCTGCGGCTGTGACAGCTTGGCGATAAGAGTGATCAGCAACATCACCTGCTGCAAACACGCCAGCGATATTGGTGCGTGTGCTGCCAGGCTCGACCACCAAGTAACCACCATGGTGCATCTCCAGCTGGCCTTCGAAGAGGCTGGTGTTGGGCTGGTGTCCGATCGCAACGAATACAGCGCCACAAGCCAGTTCTTTGGTCTCGTCGGTTTGGGTATCACGCAAGCGAACGCCCGTGACTTTCTTCATGTGTCCTTGGCCTTCGCCGAGGATCTCATCCAACGCAGCGTTCCAAACAAACTCGATCTTGGGATTTGCAAAAGCCCGATCTTGCATGATCTTGGAAGCACGCAACTCACCTCGACGATGCACAACGTACACTTTGCTTCCAAGGCGCGACAGATACAGCGCTTCTTCCAAAGCTGTGTCACCACCACCAACGACCACCATCACTTCATTTTTGAAGAAGGAGCCATCGCAAGTCGCACAAGACGAAACACCAAAGCCGCGGTACGCAGACTCAGAGGGAAGGCCCAGCCATTTGGCCGAAGCACCCGTCGAGATAATCAACGCATCTGTTGTCATCTCTTGGCTATCATCGATCCACATCTTCAAGGGACGCGCGGAGAAATCGACTTTGGTCACGGAGCCAAACAAAAACTCTGTTCCAAAACGCTCCGCTTGACGGCGAAACATATCCATCATCTCGGGCCCCATCACACCATCAGGAAACCCAGGATAGTTCTCTACGTCCGTCGTGGTGGTAAGTTGGCCACCTGGCTCCATCCCATCGATCACCAAGGGCGCGAGATCGGCACGTGCCGCATAAATCGCAGCTGTAAGGCCCGCAGGACCCGATCCTAAGATGACCACTCTTTTATGTGTAGCTTGTTCTGTCATAGTATTCGCCTCTTCTATTTATCGAGAGATGATGTACCCAATCGTGCGTTTTAGGTAGCCCCTCTAGACCACCGTGTCAAGCAGAGCCCATGCATTACAAGACGACGACAACGCTGCGTCTGGCTTGCTTCAAGCGCACGCCTTCTGTAGAGACACGAAGCACAAAAACGATGCACTTGCTCTCCCTACCAAGCCCAACAAGGATTGCCGTTTATGAGCCAAGAAACCAACCCAACACAACTCACACACCTCGACGAAGAAGGTGCCGCACGAATGGTCGATATCTCAGAGAAAGCTGTGACGTCGCGCCGTGCGGTCGCGCAAGCCTTCGTTCGTATGCTCCCTGAAACCCTCGATCTTTTGATGCACGCGAAACTACCCAAAGGCGATGCTCTCCAAGTCGCCCGTATCGCCGGGATTATGGGAGCCAAACGCACATGGGAGCTGATCCCACTTTGTCACCCGATCCCACTTTCCAAGATCGAGATCCACATCGAAGCCATCGATGACACCACCGTTCGCGTCAGTGCTGATGTACGCAACGCAGCCCAAACAGGCGTAGAGATGGAAGCTTTGACAGCTTGCAGCCTCGCAGCACTGACACTCTACGACATGGCAAAAGCCGTCGATCCAGCGATGATGATTACAGATATCGGTTTGGTCGAAAAGTCGGGAGGAAAACGCGGCGATTGGAAGGCCCCTCAGACCACACCTTAGCCGTTAGTTGCAGATCGCTTTGTAAGAGACTTCGATGCGCGCTCCTGCGGGCGGACGCGCAGTCGTCGCAAAGATGATCGAGTTGGAGGATCGCTCGTACACCCAACCATTGGTTGCCCCCTGTGGAGCGGGCTTTCCATCGACTTTGACTTGGATGGAACTCTCTTCCGCATTTCGCGTCAGGAAGAACTGTTCCAAAAGCCCGAAGGACACAGCGCCTAGCTTGCTAAGCGTCTTGGCCCAATCTGCCGAGCAGATCGACGCCCTCTCTCCTCGCAAGGCACCCGCCATATCCCAATAACGCTGCGCAGAACGCGCTGAGACGCTTGAGCCACTGTTGCGACAACCACCTGGCGGCGGCCCCACGATCGCAGATGCGCGCACCAAGTTGGCATTCCGTACACCTTTGATATTTTGGAAGAAGTTTAAGTAAAAGTTGTACGTCTTGGGCGATTGATCTTCTTCGTCAGAAACAAAGACCAACGAGAGAGACGCATCATCGCGATAGAATTGATAGTTACACGCAAAACTATCTCGAACGGGTGGCGTCAATGCGCGGTAAGCCCCCTCCAGTCCTTGCTCAGAACCACTTCCTCGTGTCCCCACATTGGCCATCTTCTCGAAAACATCCAAAGGTGTAGGCGTTGAGATCTTGAGATAGCGATGCTTTTGATTTTGGGCGTCGGTCACTTCGTGGAGACAGCCAGGTGTCCCGCTACGCCCAGAGATATCGGTCGTGGTGACCCCGATGTGATAATCGACATTCAGACGACTGGCCCAGTTGATGAAGCTGACGAAGTTATCCGCGAGGTTTTGTTGTTCTCCGCGCATCGAACAGGAGTTATCCACCACAAAGAGGATATCCACCATGGGGGTATTGCGTTGGATGAAGACATCCGTTTGTTCGTCTTCCAAGACCCCCGTCCCTTCGAGAGGAACAGACATCGGGGATTGTGGAACAAAGGAGTGAAAGATCTCCAAGTTATCGTGATCTGCGCCCACTTGTGTGGGACGATACCCCACCGTGATCTCCACAGACTGACCCGATGTAAGATTCAGTCCAGTACGTGGGATCACAGGATTGGTGCCTTTGAGTGAGAAGGCTTGGCTGGTTTGCCCGCCAATGCGCACGTTTTGAATGTTGATGCGGGTCGGGCAGCCCGTCGCGCCAACATGGTACACATGGACGCGTTGATCTCTCGCAGCGCAAGTAAAACGCGAGGCGCCAAAGTCCACGAGACGCGGCACGACCTCAAGACATGGCGAGCCATACGCACCGCGCAAGAGCACTTGTGTATTGGCGGACTCTCCATCTGGGGTGTCGAGTTGCAAGATCCCTTCGTAATTGACTTGTTGAGTAGGAGCATAAAGCACATCAAGCGAAAGGGCCGATCCCACGGCGACATCGAACGGTGCTTTTGGAGGCGTCGCAAGAGAAAATGCGGTATGCCCAGCAGGTGTGGTTCCGCTTGTGGTCATCGCAGTGACGCGACATGGAACCCGCCCGATGTTGAAGAACGTCGCTTTCAAGGTCTTGTCTTGACCAGGCTGCACGATCTGGAAATTGAGGATCGTGGGATTTGCGATCAGTGCGCACTTTTCAGGACGCGGGATCACGGGGATCAAGACAACTTCTTGGTTGGGACGTTCAAAGTCATTGCTCAACACATCAACGATATCAGGCGTGGCCTTGGGATCGATCGTATGTTGAACTTGCATGGTGCGACTAGCGTTCGGCGCGATAAGATCTCGTGGATCGGGGATATTTTGCAAGGCAAACACTTGTGTCTGCTTAAACCGCAAGGTCGCGCTTTTGATCTGACACATCTCATCGCCTTCGTTGCGCAAGACGACGTCGTGTGTCTCAGCTTTGGCGAACTCGATTTTTTGTGGATCGATCGCCAGTTTGCAACCGATGGCTGCGGCTTCCACATCGATCAACGCTTCGGGCTTGTCATACGAATTGCTAGAAACGCGGAGTTGACCTTTGTCTTTGTTATTGTCTGAGGGCTTGTACAACACCTCGATCGTACGGGATTTTCCGGGTTGCAAGGTAAAAGGCGCAAAGGGCAAAGCCAACGCAAAGTCTGCGCTTGCGTCCGCACTCCACGTAAGTCCCTTCACTTCCAAAGGCGCGTTCCCCTCATTCAACACGATAAAACTCTGACGCACGGACTTTCCGACGAGCGTGCGTGGGAACTTCATCAAAGGATTCTGATCCTCTGGCGTTTGACAGTGTTTGGTCTTGAGGAAAGCTTGATCTCGACACGCCAAACGAACATCTGCGATCTGACAATCTACATCAGCCGCACAAGCCGGATACATCGGAAGGAGCGCAATCTTGGGCGCGATGGTTTTTCCGCGTACAGCGATCTGTGGTTTCTCTTCATCGCTTTCGGCGGGTAGGTTCGTTTCGAGGATGTACACGCCCTCATCGCTCTCAGAAACCAGATCCGTCGGGCGATACACGATGCGAATCATCACGCCCTTTGTATCAGGAGGGATGCGCAAAGGCAGTTCGGGCCCCAACCAAGCAAAGTCGATCGGTGTGTTGCCCTCTTTGACTTTGTACTTGAATCCATTGATCAAAAGCGGCGCTGTCCCGATGTTTTGGACCTCGCAAGTCAGTTCTTTTGTGGCACCGAGAGAGACCTCACCAAAGTCCAGTGTCTCACCGCAATCAAAGAGCGGCCCGAACTTATCGCGCACGCCTTGGAGCCGAAGATAGACATAACCGTCTTCGTCTGCATTGTCCGCACTCGGCGCAAAGAAACGCAATCTTGCGCTATAAGACCCAGGGCGTCGGGCACGAAAGCGAACAGAAAAAGGAACAGCCTCTTTGATCGTAGGTGCCAAAGTGAAAGGTTTTTGTTGAGAAGGTGACTCCAAGATCTCGAAGACACCGTCGGCATCGTCGATCACCCCAAAGGAGATCACATGCAAAGGCATCGTCCCATCGTTGTAAACCAAAAAGGGACGTGTTTGGTTGAAGCGTTGGCCTTGATCGAAAACCAAAAGCCCTTCAGGAAGATCTGTCTTGAGTTGACGAGGCCCGATTTCTGGGTCCGTCCGCAACATCACACCACACTGACAGCCTGGCGCAAACGAGATCGCTAAAAAACACCCCAAAAGCACCCAAACACTTAACCAACGACCTTCGCGCCTTCGCATCGTTGCCTCACTTCTTCTAACAGAAAAAACCAATACACACACAAACTTGTCCAATCCAGCTAACTACAAAAACATAGAGACATCAAGCCGAGAATGTACTCGTAACCCCACTTTGCATGGGCACCTCTTGTTTGGTGAGCCTACAAAGCGTCTCAGTCAAAGACGAATCAAGAAGACAAAAAAGGGAATGATCAAAGAATATTTCTGACCAGAGAGGCTTGTCGGGTCTTATTGGCAGATCGCTTTGTAGGTGACTTCGATCTTGGAGCCGATGTTGGGGCGGGCGCTCGCAGAAAAGACAATCGAGTTAGAGCTCGACTCGTACACCCAACCGTTGGTTGCGCTTTGCGGGATGTTCGCGCCGTCGACCTTGACCACGATCGTTGGGGGTTCGGGAGTACGCGAGAGGAAGAACTGATCGCGCAAACCGAAGGTCACAGCGCCAATACGGTTGAGCGTGGTGGACCAGTCAGGATCGCAGATGTTGGCTTTTTCTCCGCGAAGTGCGGTCGCAACAGCCCAGTACTTCGGAGCAGCCGTCGCACGACCCGTTCCAGGGTTGGTACACCCATCAGGTGGCGGCCCGACCACAACAGAGGCACGAATCAGATCCGTGTTGTGGGGCCCTTTGAGGTTTCTAAAGAAGCTAATGTAGAAAGACTCCGAAAGCGGCGACTGATCGCGCTCATCCGAGAGGAAGATCAAAGACAACGAAGCAGCGTCTCGATAGAAGCCTTGGTTGCAGTTGGGATCGTCTTTTGTGGGCAAGGACAAGGCTTTGTGCGCAGCATCCAAGCCTCTTTCCACGGCGCTACCGCGTGTTCCGACGTTCACCATCGAACCAAAGACCCCTGTAGGATCGTTGGTTCTCAGCGAGATAAAGGGAGAGATCGTGCCAGGGAACTGTGCAGAAGTTCCGCGGCGCAAACAACCAGCGGGTGCCAATCGTCCCGTTGTATCGGTTGTCGTGACCCCGATGTGGTAATCGACATTCAAACGAATCGCCCAGTTGATAAAGGACTGGAAGTTGGTTGCAAGGTTTTGTTGTTCTTCACCCATCGAACAAGAGTTATCCACCACAAAGAGGATATCCGCGGCAGGTGTGGTGTTTTGGTTGAAGACATCTTTCTGCTCGTCTTCTTGGATGCCCTCTCCTTGAAGAGGCACAAACAACGGAGACTGCGGAGCAAACGTGTGTTTAATCTCCAAGGTGCCACGATCTTGTCCAAGATCAGTAGGCGTGTACCCCAAAGTCACCTCAACCGACTGTCCAGCCTGTAAGCCCAGTCCACCCGTGGGGATCACAGGCTCTGTTCTCTTCAACGAGAACTCCGTGCTGGTGTTCGCATCCAAGCTCACGCCTTGGATGGTGATCTGGCTAGGACAAGTGGGGGCTCCCACATGAACGATGCGCACGGTTTGGTCACGTGCCGCGCAAGTAAAACGAGGCGTTCCAAAGTCCACGATGCGAGGAATGACATCAAGACAAGGAGAACCCGAAGTGCCGCGCAAGGTCACTTGCGTGGTGGTGGTTTCGCCCTCGGGTGTATCGAGGATCAACGTTCCTTCGTAGTTGCTTGCTTGGGTAGGAGAATAACGCACCTCCATCGAAAGAGGCTGTCCTTCGGGCAAGATCAAAGGAAGCGTAAGTTCTTTGACAAGGGCAAAAGCTTTGTTATTCGAGGGAGACAAGCCGATCACTTGCGCAGCAGTGATGCGACAAGGTGCGCGTCCAATGTTAAAGAATGTCGTGGTCAGGTTTTTGTTTTGTCCAGGCTGAACGATCTGATAATCCAAGATCTCGGGATTTGCAATCAGCGCGCACTTTTCAGGACGTGGGATAAAGGGAATCAAGACGACTTCTTGGTCGGGTTGATCGAAGTCATTGCTCGCCACATCCGCGATATCAGGCGTGGCTTTGGGATTGACCGTATGTTGGACTTGCATGGTGCGACTAGCGTTCGGCGCGATAAGATCCCGTGGGTCGGGGATATTTTGCAGAGCAAACACCCGTTCTTGCTTAAATCGCAAGGTCACACTTTTGATCTGACACATCTCGTCGCCTTCGTTGCGCAAGACGACTTCGCGGGTTTCGGCTTTGGTGAACTCGATTTTTTGTGGATCGATCGCCAGTTTGCAGCCGATGGCTGCGGCCTCGACGTCCATTAACGCTTCAGGCTGTTGATAAGCGTTGCTCAAGACGCGGAGTTGGCCTTGGTCTTTGTTGTTATCGGAGGGTTTGTACAACACCTCAACAGCGCGCTCTTCTCCACCCTGCAAAACAAATGGCGAGAAAGGCACCAACAGAGCAAAGTCAGCGCTTCCGCCAGCGACCCACTCCATTCCTGTGACTTGCAAGGGCGCATTCCCAGTGTTTCGCACCAAGAAGATCTTGCGTTCCAACTTTCCGGGCAGCGTGCGAGGAAACTTCATCAAAGGGTTCTGGCCGTCGGCCGTATCGCAGCGCTTTTTCTGATCGTAGCTATCTTCGCGGCAATCGAGGCGTTGATCCAAGAGTTGGCAATCAAGACTTTCTGAACAACTCGGATAGACGGGGATAAGCGCGATCTTAGGAACGATGGTGGTACCTTTGACAGAAAGCTGCGCTTTTTCCTCGTCGTTTTCAGCGGGCAAGTTGGTTTCGAGGATATACACACCTTCGTCTTTTTCGGGCGGAAAGTCCGAAGGTTTGTACACTACACGGATGGTCACGCCTGTATCGCCAGGCGGGATACGCAAGGGAAGTTCTGGAGCAATCCAAGCAAAGTCGATTGGCGTATTGCCTTCCTTGAGCTTGTATTTGAATCCATTGATCAAAAGTGGCGCTGTTCCGGCATTTTTGACTTCACAGGTCAGTTCTTTGGAAGAACCAAAAGCGACTTCGCCGAAGTCGAGACCTTCACCACAATCGAAGAGCGGTCCAAACTTTCCACGTTCTCCGGGCATAGGAACGTAGAAATAACCGTCTTCATCGGCATTATCCGCGCTAGGCGCAAAGAAGCGCATCTTCGCAGTGTAGTTTCCAGGACGACGAGCACGAAAGCGCACCGTGAACGAAACGGAGAATTTGATCCCAGGCTCTAGAGTGAAGGGCTTTTGCTGAGAAGGAGACTCCACGATCGAGTAGATTCCTTCGGGATCATCGATAATTTGGAAGGAGATCACATTCAACGGCAAGGTGCCATCATTATAGAGCAAGAAGGGCTTGGTTTGACTGAGACGTTGAAGTTGATCGAACTTCAAGAGTCCTTCAGGCAGGTCCGTCTTGAGTTGGCGAGGCCCGATGTCAGGGTCTGTCCGCAGTGTTACACCGCACTGACATCCTGGAAAAAACGTTCCCCCCACAAAGAGAAACAACATCAAAGGTATGTAAAGTTTTCTCATGGCTCTTTTCATGTGACATCCTGCCCGTTTGATGCGGATGTTATCGTCTCACTCGTTATACCGTCCCGCATGACCCACATTGTAATGTAGACACACACCACAAAACAACGGGGGAGTGTTTTCCCAGTCTTGTTCTCTCTGCCTTTTTATCGTTGCGCAGACACTTCAAAAATATCCCTCGATCCACGATGAGGCTTTCCAAAAACCGCTGAAGCAAGACAAGCGCCAAAACACATAAAAGAAACGCATCGCCTTGTTCTAAAGAGATGTGAGAAGCGCAACAAAAGTTTCCATCCAAGAAAGGATGCCCGCGGCGTGTATCTGATCAGCAACAGAAAAAAAACAAAATCCCTTTTAATGTTTGTGATTCGCATCACATGGGTCAAGCAAGATCCCAAGAAAAAGCCCCAACGCCAATATCCTCAAGGGAAAAGAGCGCGACTTTTCTGCATTGCATAAAGAACACGACGCATCGTACAAAGTCTTTCTTTCTCTCACTCCATCTTGTCTAAGGAAACTCGATTTGTTAGAGAGCATCCTCACAAAACGAGTGCACACAAAGCACCCAAAAAACGAAAATATTCCACTTCATACTGAGGCAAATCCTAGGAAGATCTCATGCAAGAATCATCTTATTCGGCTATGACCCTTGTGGCTCCAAGAACTTTTGAACAACAAAGTCGCATCCTCGAACCACTCCAACCCCACGAGGTTTGGTTGCGTGTCCGCATGGCAGGCGTCTGTGGAACAGACCTCGCGATCTACAAAGGAAACTACAAAGTCCCTTTGCCTCGTGTCTTGGGACACGAATACTGCGCAGAAGTCGAACGCGTGGGAGAAAATGTCCCTGCGAGTTGGTTGGGGCGCCGCGTCGTCTCAGAGATCAACAACGCTTGTCCCAATATCAAGACCAATGAGAATTGCTCGACCTGTGGGCGTCTCCACCCAAACCACTGCCCCAAACGCACCGTGACAGGGATCATCAAAGCAGACGGTGCTTTTGCCGAATATGTTCGCGTGCCCTTTGCGACCTTGCACACCCTTCCCGATGAGATGAGCGATGAGATCGCAGTGTTTGTAGAGCCGATGGCTGCGGCACTACAGACATTTTCTCTTCGTCCTTTGTCTCAAGGTGAACGCGTCGTCGTGATAGGAGCAGGACGCCTCGGACTGTTGATCATCGCCGCTGCACGTGCAGCAGGAGCCCATGTTGTCGCGATTACACGCTCTGAAGTACGCCAACAATTTGCGATGCGCTTTGGTGCAGAAGCAGCATTTGCTCCCAATGAACACACAGAACAAGAGATAAGAAACGTCTTTCACGGACAGCTCGCAGATGTGGTGGTGGAAGTCACGGGAACCCCCCAAGGTCTCTCCAGCGCCACACAATGGGTCCGTCCCCGCGGCACCATCTGCCTCAAGACCACAGCAGGCATCCCTTCAGAAGTTGATCTCACAAAGATCGTTGTCGATGAGATTCAACTCTCAGGATCACGCTGTGGTCCCTTTGCCTCCGCGATCCATTTTCTTGAACAAACCCGTATCCCGCTCGAAAAATGGATCACAGAAAGATTCCACCTCTCCAAGCTCGCCACAGCGATGAAAGCCGCCCAACAACCGGGCAAAGTGCTGGTCCAACCGATCTTCGATTAGATCATCTGATAGCAGATCGCCATGCCCCAATGATCACGTTGTGGATCACACCCCCCTCTCAAGCATTTTCTTTTTGGCTCCCAAAACACGCTTCTCCCCCTATCCATCGGCCTCTTCAAAAAGCCTTCACAAAAAAAAGTTGCTTTGTTATCGTGCCTCTACAAAAAAAAATCGTTCAAGAAGCAACCTTGCTCAACGAGATGCGATAATCGTCTATGAAAGCAGTTGAGCAAAACGTCGAACGTAACCCACCCAAAATAGGGTGGTTCAAACAACTCAAAACAAAATATTGGAGGCTCTCATGACAGCAATCAATCAAATGCAAGGTGGCGTCGCTTTCTTTGGTGCAGCGGTCAAAATGGCGACCCAAAGCGTTCAAACTTCCCCCGCAAACACCCTTCAACAAATCGGTGGCCTCCTCAAAAGCATCGGTAACTTCTTCCAAGCTGCTGGCAACATGGCACAACAAGCTGGTGGATTTGCACAACAAGCTGGCTTCGGCGCTGGCTTCGTTCCCCGCCCCGGTGCTGAGACCATGCAACCCTCTATGCCCGCAGGCTTTGGCGCTGGCTTCTTTGGCGCAGCAGCTGGCATGGGTGCAGCTGGCGGCATGGGCGCAGCTGGTGGATTTGCAGCGGGTGGCTTCTTCTTCGGTGGCGCAGTCGGTGGCATCCAACAACCCTCCGTTCCCGAAAAACAAGGTGGCATCGAGCAACTCGGCCCCAACAAGTTCAAAACCCCCGGTGGTTACACTGTTGAAGCAAGCGGCAAAAACGCTGAGTGGAAAATCACTTCTCCCGAAGGCAAACAAACTCGTATCTGGGGCGATCCCCACGTCGATGTGAACGGCAAGCGCGCTTTCGACTTCAAAGACCAAAGCAGCTTCGTCCTTCCCGATGGAACCAAAATCACTTGCCACACCAAGCCCGTTGGTAACGGTGCAGACGCTCCCACGCTCAGCACCAAAATCGATATCATGAACGGCAACCAACGCGCTTCTATCGATGGCATCCACACTGGCAAGCCCACTTCCACCGGCGTGAAAAACGACCGTTGGGCCGTCGATTCAGCAACCAAAGATGGTAGCTACTTCGCACTCGGCAAAGATGGCGACAAGTGGTTCTTGAACGGCAAAAACGAAATCACTGGTGGTAACGCTCGCACCGGTGAGATCTACACCAAAGGCACCACCGAAGCTGGCGCTGGCGGCGGAATCTCTGGCATGGCACAAAACGCAATGCAAGAAGCTCCCAAGTTCGGAAACCAAGAGTTCATGCAAAACATGATGAACAACATCGTGAACATGATGATGCAACAAATGATGCAACAAATGTTCTTCGGTTTCGGTGGCATGATGGGCATGGGTGGCGGACAAGAGCAACAAGCTACCACCCTCGGCTCTTGGCTGTAAGCCAACCCCCCCCCTCTTCTCCCTCCTTTTTTCTTACATCTCCCCCAAACAAATCATCTCCACGGTCCCTCCAACCTCCATCGCAAGGTATTGCTGTGCGGGATGCTTGGCTTTGATGTCGGCATGTGGTACACTCCGACCTCGATTTCTTAAACATTCGTTCTCAGTCTTTTCTAGACGACGTGTATCCAATCAATTCCATGCTCAACCACATCAAATCAACCCATCTTGATGCGGGTTGAAGACCATCCATGCACAAGGAGAATGCTTGATGACAGAACAGAAACCAAAATCGATCCGCGCATCTTTTGCTGAGATGTTGGGCGACGACGCCCCTGTTCGGGTGGGTCTAGGTGGTTGGGGTGTGCCTGGTATCGAAAAGGGCGAAGCGCCCAAACCCAATCTTGGCCTAATCCTTGGCTACTGCATGGAAAAGATCGCCGCTTCTTTCAGAACGCTTCGTGGACTCAGCTTGGAGAGCGCCACACTCCAACAAAACCTCTCCAGCATGATCGGCGGGACCATGGGTGGCCGCATCGGTGGAAAAGGCAGCGGCTCCACCTTCAGCAAAAAACAAAAAGAAGCGATGGATACCGCGAAACTTGCCTTTGATCAGTACAAAGAAAACAAAGAGCAAGGACTCACAACGGTCCGTGGCCTCGCAGGTTTGAGCGAACCCATGCGCGAGCTGGGGGCAAACGAAAAAGTTCCCATGATGCAGATCCTCATGGAAAACCTTCCTGCAGAACGGCACAGCGATCTCCACAGCGCGGTCCTCAACGTATTGCGTAGCGCGCGCACGGACGAAGAGTTCAAACAAATCATCGAAGCTGCTGGTGGTGCGGAAACCCTTAAAGACAAGCTCAACGATGCAGAGTTGGGTTCCTTCCACGCACTCCTCGAAGAGTTTGGCGTGGAGTCTTGGGCAGTCCCCCTCCAACACGGTCTCTTCCAACACCCCGATGATGCGGACAACAAACACAGCACCTTCGAAGGTTTGAAAGATCAGTTCACCAACCAAAATGCTGTGCAACTCCTCAACGAAGATGGCATGGAACGTTTCATCTCTGGTGACATCAATGCCGCCGAGTTGATGGGCCTTTCCCGCGAAGAACTCTACATGGTCGCCAACCGTGGCTACGAACTGATTGAGCAAGGAAAACTCGCCCAAGCTCTCCGTGTATTCGATGGTTTGAGCTACCTTGACCCTGTAGATCCTTACTTCTACACAGTGTTGGGCTCTATCCGACAAAAGATGGAAGACAGCGACAGCGCGTTGAACTGCTACAACCAAAGCCTCTCTCTTCAAGGCTGGAACCTCACAGCGTACGCCAACCGCGGTGAGATCTTCTTCAACCAAGGAAAACTCACCGAAGCACTCGTGGACTTCCAACGCGTGATCGCGCTCGATCCCGAAGCCAAAAATCCCTCCACCATGCGTGTTCGTACCTTGATCGACGCCATCCAAGAAGCCGTCAACCAAGCTGGTACCCAACAAGCTTAATCCCCTTCTCCCTGAAGACACATCTCCCCATCTATCCGAGTTTATCCCTGCCTCGTTTTGCGCGGTGTGCTTTTTTGCGCCCTGTTTGCGAGATCGCGATCTTTTGATCAAAGTGCAACCTCCCAAAACAACCTCCCAAAACATCCCCACAAAAACAGCCTGATATCCGCCTTCGCAAAGCAATAGCCCCCAGCCCGCATCACATCGAACAAGTACAAAACAAGTACAAAGTTTCGCCAAACCCGAAGCTCTACTCTACACAAAACACCGTGTGTTGGGGGGAACAGTGGTTTCAAAGACGGGATGTGCGAAGATGGCTCGCGTTTGCGGATGTCGGAGAGGTGAGGAGATGTGTCTTCAAGGAGGAAAAGCGAGAAGAAAGAAGGAATGGCTCGATCAGTGAGGTTTTTGGGGATATGGATCGTCAAATTCGTCGGATTGTTCGTAGTCTTTGGCGGAAAAACCACCATGTTCGCGGAACTTTCCTTCTTCAGCGCCCAGTGCGGGGGGATAAAGTGACTCCAAAAGCGCGAGCACAAAGCGATCGCGGAAGTTCAGTGTGCACTGGTAACGGATCGCGCCTTCGCCAGCATCGGGGGTTGTGCGGACAAGAATAAGATTCTCTTCGCGCATCAAATCGATCCAACCTTGGCGCTCTTCCTCGCTATCACCGAAGAAAGAGTCATGGCGCAGCTTTTCTTCGATGGCGAACAGCTCGGCCACACCGCTACGATCTTGCATTTGTTGGATCATCTCCAAGATCCGCAAGACACGACCTCTTGCCTCTTCGGCGGTCGGATGCTTGAGATCAAGGTGTGCACCACGCGCGGGATGTTGGCCAGGTCGTGGATCATGTGTGCGGATCTCGATAATGCCCTTTTCACGGGCAGAACGAACCACAGCATTACAAAAAGCCCGATCCAAGCTGCGGCCCATCACATGAAACAACGTGGACATGGGCATCCACCCTGCAACCACCGCGTCGTTGTTGGAGATATGCAGGTAGTGCTCGATCACGACCGTCAATCGGTAAAAGTCCAAAGGTCGCAACGTAAGAGAACGACTCCAAGCTTCGCTTTCGGGGTCCAACTCTTCGTCTTCGATATCCTCGGGCTGTTGGGTCAGATGTTGTACCCACGCGTGATCTGGGACCAAGCGCAACAATGTGGGAGGATCGCGAAGTTCGCCCTCAACGAGACGAGGACGACCACGAAACGCGTGCAAAAAGCCGATCGCAACGAGGAAGTTGCACCACTCTTTCAAACGCTGTCGATCCAACCAGTCTTGCATCGCTTGGAGGGCAGGCTCAGCGCTGAGTTCATCGAGAAGTTTACTAAAGGAAACCCCGTGCCAGTGGGGATTTTGTTCGAGAAGATTTCGCATCGTCCCCAAGACAAACGCAGGGATCTCACGGCAACGGCGGTAGAGTT
Organism: Myxococcales bacterium; assembly: GCA_020632975.1. Classification (GTDB taxonomy): domain Bacteria; phylum Myxococcota_C; class UBA6777; order UBA6777; family UBA6777; genus JAKLKB01. The sequence goes on along the minus strand of JACKEL010000007.1, from coordinate 74,164 downwards.
CTTCTGTGGTGCCAAGGGTATACTTGTATTTTTTGCGGAAAAGAGGCGCGCCCCCCTCCTCAATCTCAAGAGAGTAAATCCCTTTTTCAACAGCTTGTTCGACCATCTGTTGAAGTTCGTCAGCGCTCGTGATCAACGACCATTTTTCGAGTTCTTCACGCAGCCGACTGAAGGTGACGTACTCCCACCAAGGATTGCGAGCGAGGATCAGTTCAAGGGCCCAAATCAACTGCACCCAACGAAACTCCTCGTCGAAAGACCAAGAAGGCTCGGCCCCGCGTTCCACCACAGTGGGCTTCAACAAAACGCGCCGTCCTGTGGGGAGTTCCGTTTCTGATCGTTCCAAAAAGCCTTCGCGCACAGCTTGGTTGATATAAAACTGCGCTTCCACGTCTTCTTCGCAAAGCCCGCGTTCCACAAGCAAACGCGCCAACATATGAAACGACATCCCATTCCAGTTGCGGCGGCGCAGTTCTTCTTGGAGGACGCGCTGCATCCAGATATAAAATGCCGCAGGCTCCATATTTTGGGGAGTTTGCAGGGGGATCAAAGCTTCTTCGGGTTCGATAAGATCGAGGAAAGAAACCACATCGACGCCGCTGGGTACGGAGACTTGTTCTGTATCCGCCAACACCAAAGTCACAGACTGCTGTCGTTGGGCCAAGATATGCGGGAAAGAATAATCACCACTGACAAGGATAATTCGAGAGATATCGTCGTCGAGCAGCGTTTCAAGTTTCTTTTCGATGGCTTGTTCGGTGTAGGTTCGATCGGCTGGACGCAAGAGGTACAAACAATCAAACCCCTGTCCTGTCAAGATCGCTTGGGCACTGAGATCTTGCCGCTTGTTCGGCAAAAAACGATCCCATTCGGCCCACATCATCGCCAGCTTGACAGGCTCCCAACGCCGCGCAAATCGCAAAAGATCTTCTCCGATCTGTTTGTGATTCAAGCGACAATACTCTTTGCGCTGAAGCACAAAGGAGAGATTCTCATAGTCCACAAATATCGCCACGCCTGACATCAAGCTACTGTTCCTTTTTTGCTAACATTCCCTCAAAGGTGTTCGAGGAAACTGTAGACAATGCACCCCACAAGGTTGTTTGTGAGGCGGACGTAACAGACAAAGCCCGCAACTAACAGCCACGAGCACCTGTGCTAGTGACATCTATCCCGTCCACAAGATGAAAAAGCAAAGAGTCACTTTGTGCACCCTCTTACCCTTTGTCGGATCTCACCACGACAAGCTTTATTCATTCTTCAGACCTTGTGTAGTGTACGTCGCTCGGTCTTGTGTGACAAGAGGCTTTTGGCGCACGACGGCTCCCACAAGGCGATCCTCACGTAACGAGAAATAGAGGTTGCCTTTTCTACAAGGATCTGCTACGTTTACTGCCGCTCTGCAAGTTGACTTCTCTGGTTGATCCCCCAAATCCCCGAAAAGTCTATTAAAATAAATATCATAAATCCGTCCACCCAGTGCGTGCGCCCATATTTTTGATGAAGAGCTGCATGTCGCGGTGGACTGCTTGTTCAATGAAGAAGAAAAGAAAGGATGGAGAAAAGGAATGGCAGAAGTCCGAGTGAAAGAGGGCGAGTCGTTTGAGCGCGCAATGAAGCGTTTTCGTCGTGCGGTGGATCGTGCTGGTATCCGCAAAGAGTGCCGACGTCGTATGTTCTATGTTAAGCCAAGCGAACAACGCCGTATCAAGCGCCGTCAAGCCGAGCGTCGTCGTCGTAAAGCGTTGCGTCGTCAACGTCTTCGCGAAGCTGGGAACTAGAGAGCGCCCTCCCCTCCGAACCTTTCCTCACCCCCCTCGTTTGATTATCCCCTTACAAGCATATCCCAAACCCACCGAAACCTCGGCACGTTGTGCGTCCTTGGCATTGTGCGCAGTCTGTGTCACTTGCGCATGTATTGGGACATTGTGGTGTGGGTGCAGGTACACAAGCGCCCCCAACACCGGGGATCGTTTGACATGAAGTACGGCCCGCGCACTGCGCACACTCTGCATCTGCTTGGCAGGTATTGGGACACTGCGCGGTGCTTGGTGAACAGATCCCACCAACGCCAGGGATCTGCTGACACGAAGTGCTTCCCACACAGTTTGCGCAGTCAGTGTCGCTAGAGCAGCTGTTCGGACATTGGCCTGAGCCTGGTGCGCAAACGCCCACCCCTGCGGTGACTTGGCAGCGTGTGCGTCCAGTACAACCCGCGCACTCTGTGTCCGCTTGGCAAGTGTTGGGACACACTTGGGTGGAACCACCTTGGCTACATTGGAAGTTGTTGCAGGTGTAAGTTGAGCCACAAGGACCGCAGTCTGTATTGCTCAAACAGAAACTCGGACAAGTCTGTGCTCCACCTTGCTTACAGGTGTTTTGTTGGCATGTGAAACCCTGACCACACGGGTTACACTGAAAGTCCACGTAACACTGGGCGGGACACTGTTGTGTAGAGCCACCCTGACCGCATTGGAAGTTGTTGCAGGTATAGCCCGAACCACAGGGACCACAGTCGCCATTGTTGGCACAAAAGTTCGGACAGGTGGGGGGTTGGGTTGATTGCTGGCAAGTTCCATTTTGGCATTTGTAGTTTTGGCCGCAGGCGTTGCATTGGATATCCACAACACACTGGGCGGGGCATTGTTGTGTGGAACCGCCTTGTTTGCATTGAAACTGCTGGCAAGAAAAGCCTTGCCCACAAGCTTGGCACTGAGCGTCTGTGGCACAAAAGTTCGGACAGCTCGGCCCAGACTGTTGGGTGCAGGTTCCATTTTGGCACTTGTAATTTTGGCCGCAGGCATTGCACTGCGCGTCGATCACGCAGCCACCAGGACAGTTTGCAGGATTCGCGAGCTTGCAAGATCCTGTTTGGCAAGTGTAATTTGCGCCACAAGGTAAACACTGATCGTTGGAAAGACAAAAGCCAGGGCACTGGTTGCCTTGTTTGGCGCACTGTCCGGCTTTGCATTGATAACCGCCACCACAAGCCAAGCACTCGACATCCGTTTGGCAACGTGCCTGACAGGTCGGTAGTTCGGGCGTGGGCTCAGGGTTGGGCTCTGCGATCGGTTCGGGCGTAGGCTCGGGTCCAGCTTCGGGGGTGGCCTCAACTTGCGGTTCCACGGTGTTTTCGATGGATGGCTCAAGGGTGGCCTCGGGTGAGGTCTCGACGCCATTTTCTTGCGCGATGGACTCGCTGCTGCTTCCACCTTCGCCATCTCGGGGTTTACAAACCCCACTCTCACAACGAGCGTTTTCTACGCACTGTGCGTCGCTTTGGCACTGGGCTCCCACAGGGACCCGCCCTCCATCACAACGCACAAAGATCACCACCCATGCCAACAAAACCAACGACCAACCCCAACGTCCTCGCCAAAGCATCCTTTGTTTCTCCTTAGTATTGTTTGATATCAAAGACTCGACCCTTGATATCCCCCACATGGTATCTATACAACATCATAGCGCAAACAATTGCCCAAATCGCACAACGACACCATCCTGTTGTGTTTATCCGAAGTAGTGTTCGTGTTTTCGTGTACCCCCATCGCAAGAGGTTGCCATGCAACAGACCGTCCTTGTCGCTGATCAAAATACACAGTTCCTTGATCAAACGCGCTTTTTTCTCGAACAACAAGGCTTCAACTTCTTGCAATCCATCAACGGTGAGGAAGCCAAGCTGAAACTTGAGCACGATCAAGTTGACTTCTTCCTCGTCAATGTGGACCTCCCGTTGATCGATGGGCCCACACTTTGCGAGTTCGTAAGGAAAGAGCTTGGACGTCCCTGTGCGACGGCCCTGATGGTCTCCCAAGGTCATCCTATGCCCAGCCCCAGTCGACGCAACGTGGCAGATAGTTTGCTGATTCGACCCCTTCAGCCTCGCATGTTGCTCACTTTTATTCAAAATCTAGAGACGATCCGACGTCTTACGATCCAAAACTTGGAACTCAAGCGCAGGCTCCAAGATCCCAATGCACCCGTGCAAAGCGTCCCCGTTCCTGCGCCTGTCCCTGTGCAAGCCCCCATCCCCGAGCCTGTTGCAGTCCCCACGCCTGCGCCCATCGCACCAGCAGCTGCCGCAAATGACGAGCCCGATGGTCCGCTGTATCCGATGAAGTGGTTTCGCAAACTCGCAACCCTCGAAGTCAAGCGAGCGATCCGTTTTCATCAACCTTTGTCTTTGTTGCTCATGGCTTACGACTACACAGAAGAGTTCTTGCAAGGAAACGGCGAAGAGACCTTGGAGATGTTGTCCAACGAGCTTGGCTTCGCTTTACGCTCCTCGATCCGCGCAATCGATATCCCCGTACAATTTTCCCGCGATCACTTGCTGATCCTGCTGCCCAACACAGGTATCGAAGGAGCGATCCGCGGTGCAACACGCGTAAAAAATGCCATCTACGAACACTTGCGCCAAGGTCCAGCCACTTCTTATGGACCCCCAACCATCAGCATTGGCGCAACCACTTCCCCGACCCAAGGCGACTTTAAGTTTACGGACCTCTTGCGAGACGCAACACGCGCACTGCGAGAAGTTCGACTCCAAGGGGGCGATGGCGTCTTTTATTGCTAGTTATATCCAACTTGGCAAATGCCCACAGCGTGGGTCTGTTCAACACATAAAGGATACCTCCCATGTCATCGACCAAACCCCTACACGCACAGCCGTTACCTCGGGATATCGGCGGCGGTCAATACCGTTTGCTCCGTGAACTCGGCTCTGGCGGGATGGGAACGATCTACTACGGCATCCACCTGATGACAGAACAACCTGTCGCAGTGAAGATGTTGCACCCCCAATACTTCAAAGATCAGGAGATCCGTTCGCGCTTCCTTAGCGAAGCCCGCACGATGGCCCCTCTTGAACACCAAAATATCGTTCAATGGAAAAACTCTATCGAAGAACAAGGCGCACTCTACCTCGTGATGCAGTTCATCGAAGGAGAAAATGCCGAGGATCGCCTCAAACGCCTTGGTCCCCTCAGTCTAGAAGATATCATCCCGATCTCTTTGCAGGTGCTTGCAGGGCTCCATTATGTCCATAGCAAGGGCGTGATCCACCGTGACCTCAAGCCCTCCAACATCCTGATCAACACAGAAGGGATCGTCAAACTCGCGGACTTTGGGATCGCCAAGATGATGGGAGCCAATAGCCAAACCCAAGCAGGGATGGCCATCGGGACCTTTCTTTATATGTCGCCTGAACAGATCCTTGCCCGCGAGATCGACCCACGCAGCGATATCTATTCTTTTGGGATCACGCTGTTTGAACTGCTCACAGGCAAGCCGCCCTTTTTTGGCGAAACCCACTACGAAGTGTGCAAACAACACCTCGAAACGCCCCTTCCTTCCGTGCGCAAGCTCAATAACAAAGTCCCCAAAGAGCTTGAGCAGATCCTCAAGAAAGCCACCCAAAAAGACCCCAACCAGCGATACGCGAGCATCAAAGAGTTTTCAGAAGAGCTTTACAAAGCCTTTCCACAATACGCAGAAAAAGCCACGCGTCTCTCAGGGTTACTGCCTGCGCTTCATGGAACGATCCCTGCGTACCCCACACAAAAACCGAGCTTCTTCCGCCGTTTTGTGTGGTTGGTGTTGCTCGCAAGCGTCTTTGCAGGCGCAGGATACGCTTACTACAACGAAAGCATCTTCCTGCCACAGTCCACCAACCAGTGGCTTCCAGCGCCTTTTACAGACAAGTTCACAAGGGATACGGGGCTTTGGCCAACAGGGGCGCGCTTTGGCTCGCAGCTTTCTTTGCGGGATGGTCGTTATCGCATCAGTACCCGCCAAGGAAAAGCGATGACAACGGCCTGTCCGAGCTACCTCGTGCCTCTCAAACAACAAGCGATCGTCCAAGCCACCACCCGCGTCCAAGAAACGGATACACGAAGCCGCGCTATCCACGGTATCGCCCTATTCTTCGATGTTTCAGAAAAGAAAAGCCGTGGATATTACGCTGCGATCGATCCAAAGAACCAGCGTTTTGGGCTTTTCCGCATCCAAGATGGGCAAAAACATGCGCTGATCCCTTGGCAAAAACACAAAGGGATCGATCCCAAACGAGAAAACACACTCCAAATCCAAGCTGAGCAAGGCAAGCTGACGATCACCATCAATCAACAAAGTTTCCCCAGTGTTCAAGACAGTAACCTCACCGCTGGACGCGCCTGTGTCTTTGCTCAACAAGGCGGAAGCGTCGTGGATTTCAAACGCTTCGCAGTCTCCCTCCCCTGATCTCCCCACTGCCCCTTCCCCTGCCAAAGATAAAAGAGACAATGCCCGCACACTTGCGGTCTAAAAAAAGCCTGTAGTACAAAAGACTTTGCAGATCAGAAATACCTCTGGCTACCAAAACAAGATGAGACCTTCTCTTTGCATATCTTTTCCCGCAGAGAGTCTAGAACAAAGGAGATCGCAGGATGCGCAGCACATGGTTGAAAAGGATATGGTGGCAAAGTGCCTTTTGTGTGGCCCTTCTCACCGCAGGGATCGCACAAAACACAGCCTGTACCCCAGGATCAACCGGCACCACTTGTTCCCAAGACTCGGAGTGTACTGCTCCCCAAGTTTGTCTTTTGGGAACCTGTCAAACACGTCCAGATGGCGGAAGCGGCACGGAAACCACGACCACTGAGAACAACGCTGAGACTTCGCAAGAAACGACTCCCGCGGAACCTTCTCTGGAACCCGCACCTGTCGAACCTTCGCAAGAACCCACCCCAACGGAACCTTCGCAAGAGCCCACCCCTGCGGAACCTGCGCAAGAAACGACCCCAGCGGAGCCTTCGCAAGAACCCGCTCCCGCTGAAGTCACACCCGAAGGTGGCCCCGCAGAGATGGCCCCCGAAACGACAACCCCAGAGCCCACCCCCGAAGCCACAGCAACTTGCCCTGCAAGCTGTACAACAGATGCACAGTGCAAAGTCGCTGCTTGCGGAACCAAGGGCTTTTGTATCGCAGGTAAGTGTGCTGCCCAAGTTTGCCCAGCCTCCTGCGTCCTGAACGAACAGTGCAACGTCGGCGCTTGCGGAAACAAAACCTATTGCAACAACAACCAGTGTCAAACCGCCCCCGCACAGTGCCCCCAACGCTGCAACGATACCAACGATTGCAACATCACGGCGTGCGGAACCAAGACGGTTTGTAACAACGGGACCTGCCAAGATCCCCCCGCACAGTGTCCCCGTTTCTGCGACAACAACAACCGCTGTGACTTGATCCCTTCTTGTGGAACCAACACCTACTGCAACACCTTCCGTCAGTGTGCCGCAGAGCCCGCACAGTGTCCCAACAATTGTTCTGCTAGCGCAAACTGCCTCGCAAAAGCTTGTGGTACCCGTACTTCTTGCGTCAACGGTCAGTGTGTGGATCGCTCCACCATCTGCCCCAGCAACGGAAACTGCCAATCCAACGCAGATTGCGCCGTCAGTGGTTGTGGAAATCGTACCCAGTGCAGCAACAACAACTGTGTTGCGCCCCAGTGCCCCAACACTTGCACCAGCGATGCAAACTGCCCCGCAAATGCTTGTGGAACCCGCACCAAATGCACCAACGGTACTTGCCAAGCACCTCCCCCACCCTGCACACGTGATCGCGACTGCCAACAAGGGTTCATCTGCGAAAGCCTCTTCTGTGTCCCAGGATGCCGCACGAATACAGACTGTGGCACCAGCGCTCCCCTCTGCTACAAGAACCCCACCACCGCTGCAACAGGCGAGTGTAGCCCGCAGTGTCCGCAACGTTGCACCAGCAACGGACAGTGCAACGTCCCTGCTTGTGGAACCAAGACGGTTTGTAACAACGGGACCTGCCAAGCTCCCCCAAGTTGTGCGCGTGATCGTGACTGTCAAGCTGGATTTATCTGCGAAACCCAAGTATGTACCGCAGGTTGCCGCTCTTCTGCGGATTGCCCCACAGGTACAAACTGCACCATCGCAACAGGCGCAACCATCGGCCAGTGTGCAGGGCAACAACAATGTCCACAACGTTGCAACAACGACAGTGAATGCAATATCCCCGCATGTGGTGGGCGCAACAACTGTCGCGGTGGCTTCTGCTTCTTCTAAGACTTGATGAGCGTGAGGGCGCTCCTCTTTTGAGAGACCTCTCAAAGAGGACGCTTCAAGGGGGTTCTTCTAAGTCCACAGGACGCAAAGTTCGATGGATTGGGAGGAGAAGGACAGATGGGGTGGGGAGAGCTTCTGCGGAGATGAAGGATTAACGAATCCCTTTGAGCAGATCAGCAAGTGTACCAAAGCCTTTTTTCTCTTCTTCGGCAACTTTCTTCTTGTACTCGCGGGTTTGTGCGCGTTCTTCAGCTTCGTCCACAGCTTTGCGACTCAAGCGCAAGCGATTGTTTTTGCTGTCGATTTGCACCAAAGCAGCTTGAAACTTGGTGCCTGCGGGGAACATCTTGTTGTGATCAGCGCCGCGGGGGGTTCCCATCTCGACGTTGGGCACCAAGCCGCGTTGCCCTTCAGGAAGGACCACAAACACGCCAAAGGGCTCGATCTTGTCCACAGTGACTTCCATGATGTCACCTTCGCGCAAACCTTCGTTGGAGGGGCGCTCTGGACGATCGGGGGTGGGTTCTGCGCGGGGCGCTTCTTCGAGTGCACGAAGACTCAAGCCGATACGTTTGCGCATAGGTTCAAAGCGGATCACTTTGACTTCGTGACGATCGCCGATCTCCAAAGCCTCGCGGGGATGGCCGATATGGCGGTAAGAGATCTCAGAGATATGCACGAGACCTTCGACGCCAGGAGCGATCTCCATGAAAGCACCAAAGGGCTCCAAACGCATGACCGTGGCTGAGCGAACATCGCCTTCTTGAAGTTCTTGGGTTGCTGTTTCCCAAGGATCGTTTTCAAGAGCTTTCATCGACAAGGAGATGCGGTCGCGATCTGCTTGGTAGGAAAGGATCTTCACTTTTACTTTTTGGCCTTTTTGAAGGATCTCTGCGGGCTTGTCCACGCGAGCGTGCGAGATCTCGGAGACGTGAACCAAACCTTCGATGCCACCGACATCTACGAAAGCACCGTAATCCATCAAAGAAGTCACGGTTCCTTCAAGCTCGGCACCTTCGACCAATTGGTCGCGGAGTGCTTCGATCTTCTTGGCTGCTTCTTCTTCGAGGAGATCTTTGCGAGAGACAACGATCTTGCGACCGCCTTCTTTGACTTCAAGAACGCGCACAGTCAGCGTCTGACCAACGTATTGATCGGGGTTTTCGCAGAAGCGCAGTTCGATGTGAGACACAGGGCAAAAAGCGCGTTTGCCAAAGATCTCAACTTCCAAACCGCCCTTGTTGCGGGAGATCACGCGAGCTTCCACGGGGATACGTGAGTGAAGTGCATCTTCGATAGCGCCCATCACGTCTTCGCCCGCTTGCATTTGAAGGCCGAGTTCAAGCTGATCACCGCGGGAGACGGTCACGTAAGCACGGACACGATCGCCCACTTCGGGGATGGAGAGACCTGCATGAACAAAAGCATCTTTGCTCATCGAAGCTTCGCTCTTGCCGCCAAGTGCGACAAAAAGGTTCTCTCCGCCCACTTTGATCACTTCGCCTTCGACTTCTTGACCAACGCTAAAGTCCATGGGGCGCTCTACCTGGTTGAGGTAAGCTTCCATCAACGCTGCATCATCCTCGCTCTCTTGGAAGATATCTGTGGTCGGGATCGCCTGTTTGGCTTGGATATCAGAGGCTTGTTGTTGTTTTTCTGCTTTGGAATCTTGCGGGGTGTTGACGGGGGTGTCCATGGTATCGCTCCATCTTGGGAACCAGTCTCTCTACCAAAACAACGGAATGACGGACTATGTTGCGTTGGCTTCTTGTGTTGGAGACTCGTCCCGTACAGTTGGTTTGAACCCAGCATCACGCCAATCCTGAAAGCGCTTCAGGCTATCAGTTCGACGCTGCGGGTCGTAGACTTCGGCAAAATCTATAACAATTGAAAACTGGCGCATATACGCCAAATCACACGAGGGGTCTGCAATCAAAACATCACGAGGTTCAAAGTGTTCGGCAGGACCGCAATGTAGAAACACAGAGTAAAGGTGTCGTTGGTTGCAAGGCCAACGACTGTGCGGCAAAAACGAAGACGCATCCAACACCCAAAGCCACTCGTCGATCAGCTTGGTCTGCTCTTCATTCTCTGTACAAATCAAGAGCTTGTGGCCCTTTTCCACGATACGAGAGACCAAAGCGCAGATAAACCGCTCTTTTTGCTCGCGCTGTGTGATCTTATAGAAAATGATGTTTTTGGGCATGAAAGATGAGACCGTGGTGATCAAAGAGGCGGGATGCCAAAAGATGGGATGTTTGCTCTCCAAAAGATGCGCGATATCCTGCACCTTGCGAACCTTAGAAACACAGCCGCGCAAGACCTTGTTTTACAATACCTTTTCCAAAAGGCAGATACAAAGCTCTCGCGCGTTGTTGTGTTGCTAACATAGGCCATCCTATCTTGCAAGGGAGCCTACGAAAAAAACTACAGTGAACCTCCGTTTGTGGAAGAACAAAACAGAAGACAAACGACCCATGGCACAAGGAAAGTACAAAAACATCTTGACCTTTAGGTGACATCGTGGATATCCTCACCCCTCTTTCAAAGGGTCTGTGGCAAGAAAACAGTAGGTTCCAGCCCACACACCCAAGATCACCGACCCAACTCACCAAGACGAAGGAACGAAGACCTTGTTGATCGACCTTCACGTTCAATCCTCGCTCTCGCAAACAGGCACGCTTGAGCCCGAAGAGATCTTGCTGCGTGCAAAACAAATGGGCCTCGACGGTGTTGTCTTTACCGAAGATCAGCCCCATACAGCGTGGAAAGAAATTAAAGAGATCGCATCTCATCACGAGATCACCGCCCTTTTCGGCCTAAAACTCGCCACCAACAAAGGCTACTATCTGCTTTATGTCCCAGAAGCCCAGATGGTCGAGCCTGGGGCACTGTTTCCCACATGGCATAACACAGAAAATCCCTTCACCATGAAGGAAGTCCAAGCCGTCGCCCGCCGCGTGGGTGGATTGCTTGCAGCCGCACACCCCTACCAACAGGGCTCCGCCCTGCCCTCTGGTGATCGCATCTTCCAAGTCCGTGGACTTGGGGCGCTTGAAGTCCAAAATGGCCGTTGCAGCACATTGAGCAACGACTTTGCTTTGGAAGCAGCCACCCTGATGCGCATCCCTGGAATCGGCGGTAGCGGCACCTGCGAAAGCCTCGACCAACTCGGAAAAACGGCAACGCTTTTCCTGTCTGAACCCCAAGATGAAGACGAACTGATCAAAGCGATCCGCCCTGGAAACCTATGGCCGATCCAAATCACTGAGCAACCCGTGCTTCGTAGCCCCGAACATGGCGACCGTGACGATCGTCGTGGTGGCCGTGATGACCGCCGTGGCGGACGCGATGGTGGTGATCGCGGTGGCCGTGACGACCGAGATGATCGTCGTGGTGGACGCGATGATCGCCGTGGTGGTCGTGATGATCGCCGCGGTGGACGCGATGACCGTGGTGGTCGTGGTCGTGACGACCGTGGTGGTCGTGGTCGTGATGACCGTGGTGGTCGTGATGATCGCCGTGGTGGTGGGCGCGACTTCCGCTCCTCTCGCTAACCCGACGGACAATCCCCCCGAATGGACTTAAAAGACTTTCGTCAACATGCCCACCAGTTGGTGGACTGGATCGCCGATTACCTCGAAGACATCGAAAAGACACGCATCGTTACAGAGGTCAAACCCGGCGAAGTCCGCGCACAACTCCCACATCATCCCCCACAACAAGGCGAACCCTTTGCGGCGATCTGGCAAGACTTCCAAAGCCTGATCTTCCCAGGGATGACGCATTGGAATCATCCTGGATGGTTCGCCTATTTCCCAGCCAACCACAGCCCACCTTCGCTGCTTGCGGAGATGGTCACGGCTGCGCTGGGTGCCCAGTGTATGTCTTGGCAGACCTCCCCCGCCGCAACTGAACTCGAACAAGTTGTGATGGCCTGGTTGCAAGAGATGCTTGGACTCCCCTCCAACTTTGTCGGATGCATCCAAGACACCGCTTCTTCTTCGACGCTGGTCGCTCTTTTGAGCGCCCGTGAGGTCGCAACGCAACATCAGTTTGGTCGCCAAGGCAGCAGCGCGCCTGAGGCCACAAAGATGCGTGTGTATGCTTCCAAAGAAGCCCACTCGTCCATCGACAAAGCCGTCAAACTCGCAGGTTTCGGGCTGGATCATCTGCGAAAGATCCCCACAGACAAAGACTTTGCGATGGATGTGGAAGCCCTCAAAGCCGCGATAGAACGAGATCTTGCACAAGGCCTCCATCCCACTTGTGTCGTCGCTTCTTTGGGCACGACGTCGTCTTCTGCGATCGATCCTCTCGAAGCCATCGGCAAGATCTGCAAACAACATGGGATCTGGTTGCATGTCGATGCCGCTTACGCAGGCGCAGCAGCGATCCTTCCAGAACACCAAGGCATGCTCCAAGGCATCGAAGATGCCGACAGTTTCGTCTTCAATCCTCACAAGTGGTTGCTAACCAACTTTGACTGTTCAGCGTACTATGTGCGAGATGTCCACGCACTGCTCGCCACCTTCCAAAGCAGCCCTGAATACCTCAAGACCGCTTACGATCCACAAGTCGTCAACTTTCGCGACTGGGGCATCCCCTTGGGACGGCGCTTTCGGGCACTGAAACTTTGGTTTGTCTTGCGAAGCTATGGTGTCGAAGGGCTCCAAGCGATCTTGCGTCACCATATCGCGTTGGCCCAAGACTTCGCCCAACGCCTCGATGCCCACCCCACCCTTGAACGTATGGCACCTGCGCCGTTTGGTTTGGTCTGCTTTCGCCATCGCCCCGAAGGATGGGGCCCTGATGCTCCCAGACTCGACCTACACAACCAAACATTGCTCCAGCAACTCAACCAAGATGGGCATCAATATCTCACGCACACCCGCCTTGATGGTCGCTTTGTAATCCGCGTCAGCATCGGCCAACGCGAGACCCAACAAGCCCACATCGATCATCTTTGGCAAACCATCTTAGATGCACTCCCCAACCTGCCCTAATCCCCCATCCCTCGGCCAAGATCGAAGATCTCCCCCCATCATGCGCGTTTGTCCGCTTCTTTTCTCAGGGATACCCTTTCGAGATAAAGATATCGGACAAACCAGCAGAGCTAAAAGAAGCTGGCCCCATCACCATATTCGAAGAAAAGTACCCCATAAAGTAGTTGCGGTTCAAAGAATCAACGTAGGCTTCAAAATCCGACCCCGAGGCTCCGGCCCCGATGACCTTGTAGTTGAGCCAATTTCCTGAAGCATCGAGATGTGCTGCGGCAAGAGAGTTCGTCGTGGAAGTGGAAGCTTTGTAGAACAAAGGCCCAAAGCTCACGTCCCCTGTCGTTTTCGCAAGAACACGAAAGGTACCATCGGAGAGTTGATAAAGCCCAAGTGCGCGCTCCAAAGATCCACCTCCCATCGAAACTCCCCAAGCCCATTTTTGTTGGGTATCCAACTTGGCGACAAAAATATCAGAAGATCCGTAGCGTGTGAGCGTTTGGTTCTTGATCTTAAGATTGCCGTAGAAGAGACCTGAGACGTACACTTCACCTGAAGACAACGGGAGAATATGCTCGACACGGGCCGTCTGTGTAGTATTACTTTCCGAAGTCACCGCCCATTTCCAATTCCCCTGCCCATCGATCTTCGCCGCCAAGATATTCGGATAGGACCCACCATTGACGAGAGTGGTACTCCCGAGCGTTAGATTCCCACGAAAAGCCCCGGCGATATAAGCATTCCCCGCAGCATCCACGGACACGTTGTAGATCTCCGTAGCAATGCTGCTATCCAAAGACTTTGCCCACAACCAATTGCCCTGTGCGTCCATCTTTGCAATGAACCCAACAGGAGTAAAAGAGGCAGTCAACTTTGTCGCCCCGAAATGCAATTCGTAGTTAAAAATCCCAACAACAAAAACATTTCCAGCGCTATCCGTCGCCATCGCGATGGCGGTTGAAGTCAAGGTCGTCGTACTGGAGGTAGGATGCTTGGTTTGGGCTTGTTTGGCCCACAACCAGTTACCTTGCGCGTCCATCTTTGCAATCGCGAGATCTTGGGAGTTTGCGTTGGACGTGCTGAAAAGTTGCGTATCGAAAAATGTGTTCCCTTTGAAATTTACCCCAACATACAAAGTCCCGCTTGGCCCCACAGCCAAAGCTTGTGCCGCTGCGGAAGAGGTACCGCCAGCACGTTTGGCCCACATCCAACTCCCCGCCGCATCGAGCTTTCCTACAAATGCATCTTGCGTTCCTGTTGGAACTAACAATGAGTTGCCAAACAACGCAGACTTCGTGAAACTCCCTGAGACATAAATATTCCGACTGCTGTCTACCACCAAAGAACGGCCAACATCATTTCCTGTCCCACCCGCGCTAATGATAAACGTATCGACCTTGCAGACTCCAAAAACGCACTGTTGACCGCTTGGACAGGCATTTCCACAAGACCCACAGTTGAGATCATCCGCCTGAAAGTTTACGCATCCACCCGCACAACAGCCCTTGCCAGTACCGCAGTTGTTTGAACAAGTTCCGCAGTGTACCGCCGTGGTTTGGAGGTTGTAGCAACTTCCTCCGCAATTGGTTTCACCGCTTTGGCAAGCTGCTGTACAAGCTCCCCCTGCGCAACTTAACCCAGAAGCACAGGCTTTTCCGCATCCCCCACAGTGATCGCGGCTCGACTGTGGATCGACGCAAGCCCCCGAACAGACGACATATCCCACAGGACACGCCAACTTGCAAACTCCGCTTTCGCAGCGTTCACCGACCTTACAGGCCTTTCCGCATCCTCCACAATGGTTCGCATCTCTCTGCGCGTCCACGCACTGACCCGCGCAATAACTCCAAGAAGAAGGACACGAACACTGGCCTGACAAACAAACGCGTTGTGAGCCACACGTTGTTCCACACGCCCCACAGTTCGAGGCATTCGATTGCAAGTCAACGCAAGTCCCGCTGCAATCGGTTTTTCCAGCACCACACCCACACTTACCCGATGTGCAAACCTCCCCCACTGCGCACGCAGCGTTGCAGGTTCCACAATGTTGGAGATTGTCTTGGAGCGAAACACATCGACCAGCGCACAAGGACTGTCCTGCTGGACAAGCACAAGCCCCGCCACTACAAAGAAGCCCGTTGGAGCAGGCTGTTCCACAAGTCCCGCAGTGCTTGATATCCGACTGAAGATCGACACAAGCTCCCGAACACGCCGTCAAATTGGAAGGACAAGTATTTGTGCACTGTCCAGCTGCACACAAAAGCCCCGAAGGACAAGCATTTCCACACGCGCCGCAGTTGTTCGGATCACTCTGGAGATTGGCACAAGCCGTCCCGCAAAGTTGCGTCCCACCGACGCACTGCAAAGAGCAAGCCCCTGAGACACAACTTTCCCCGCTGGCACAGGTCTTTCCGCACGTCCCGCAGTTGTTCGGATCGTTTTGTAGGTCGGCGCAGCTTGTCCCGCAAAGCTGCGTTCCTCCCGCACACTGCAAAGCACACACACCCGAAGAACAACTTTCCCCGCTAGCACAGGCCTTTCCACACGTCCCACAGTTCAAGATATCGCGTTGGATATCGACGCACTGGGCACCACATAGGACTTGAGAAGATGGGCAAGTCTCTTGGCACTGACCTGCAAGACACTTTTGTGAGGCGGGACAAGCGTTATTACAGGTTCCGCAGTGTCCTGCGTTGCTTTGTAGATCGACACAGCTTTGACCGCACTGGGTCCAACCCGTAGGACAACTGCTTTGACACACGCCTTGGACACAAAACTCACCGCTCGCACAAGCGGTACCACAGGCCCCACAATGTTTGAGATCTTCTTGAAGCTTCGCGCAAGTCCCCGAACATTCGGAGAAACCGCTAGGACACGCCAGCTTGCAAACCCCAGAGACACAAGACTCGCCTGAAGCACAAGCTTGACTGCATCCCCCACAGTGCCGCGTGTCGCGTTGGGTATCAACGCACGCCTGCCCACAAAGCGCCGTCCCGCCTACGCACTTGAGGCCGCACTGCCCGTTGCTACAAACCTCGTCACCAGAACAAGCCTTTCCACAAGCCCCACAGTGCAAGGCATTTGTTTGTAGAGAGACACACTTGCCATCGCAACTCGTCTCATCCGTTCCGCACTGCACACCGCACTTACCACTAAGGCAGGACTCTCCGCTAGCACAGGGCTTTTCGCAGGCCCCACAGTGTTGAGGAGAAGCACCTGTATCGAAACATCCGTTGGAACAGGCAGTTTGGCCCGTCTGGCAGACATAGAGGCAAACATTGTTCACACATGTTTGGCCCGTCGCACAGGTCGCCGATCCGCAAGTTGAAGTCTGGTTATTTTGACAGCTTATCGTGAAAAGGAGCAAAGAGAGAGTTGATAAAAGTATGCGATAAAAGTTTCGGTAGGTATACATGATGGATCTCTTTCCTTGTAAGATTTTTTTTCGCACATCGAAAGATTTCAATGAACAATCCATCACAAAAAGATCATCGAGACAAGAAACGAGAGAAAAGAAAGTCTCGAAAAGACATCCATTTCCCCGTCGTTCTTGCCCCACACGACATCGCAAAAAAACCAGAAAAAGAAGAGGAGTTTGTAAGGGATATCAGCCTCTCTTCACACGCCCTTGCAAAGTCCCCAAGCAAGGGTAGGAAAGAAGGCTGCGTACAAAGACACAACGCTGTGTACAAAGACACAACGCACAAAGCCATATCACCCAAACAACGGGAGAGACAGCAACGCTAAGAAAGAGAAAAGACGAGAGATGTAGAAGAGAGGTAGGCTCGAAGGAGAGGCTTACTTAGGCATAAGATTTTTTCTGAAGGCTTTTGGCAAGCGGGATCAGTAGGAGTCCCAAGACGAAGAGACCCACAGAGATCATCTGTCCCCAAGTAAAGATATCGGGTCCAGCGGCGGACTTCACAAAGTCGACTTCAAAGAGGAATCCACGGCTGATATCGCCGCGGAAGATCTCGATAAAGAAGCGAACACACGCATACAAGAGAAGGTAACCAACAAGGGCTTGCCCATGGAAGCGCTTGTTACGGCGAATCCACACAACAGCAAAGAAGATCGTGAGTGTTGCGAGGGCTTCGTAAAGTTGTGTGGGGTGGATATGACCTTTGGCGGCTGCTTCGAGACCTGTGGGGAAAGAGACGGCCCAAGGCAGATCGCAAGGCTTGCCATAACAACATCCAGCAGAGAAGCATCCTAGGCGACCAAAGAATTGCCCCAAAGCGACGGTAGGAACGACGACATCTGCGAGCAAGAAGAAGTTCATCTTGTGCGAACGCACAAAGAACAATGTCGCGACGAGACCGCCGATCAGACCACCGTGGAAGACAAGCCCGCCTTCCCAGACGCGAAAAAGCTTGGCGTTGTAGAAAGGCGTCGCTCTTTGCAGATCGGCCCAGTAGCTGTTCCACTCTGTGATGATGAACAAGATACGCGAGCCCGCCATTGAGGCGATCAAGATCCAAAAAGCGAGATCCAAGATGCGGTCAGCACCGATACCAACGCGACGACCTTCTCGAATGGAAAGTGCGATCCCAAAGATAAAGCCCAGCGAGATCATCGCTCCATACGTGTGGAGCTTGAGTTCTCCAAGATAAACCGCGCCAATCATCGCAAGCGCGCCACCGAGGACCAAACTGGCGATCGAGGTGAGCCACCCCGCCGCACGGCGTTCTTGTGTTCGCTCGGGGTCCGTGGCCCAAAGATACGCAACGAAGGCCACCCCAAACAAAACAGCGAGCAGCTTCCATTGTGAAAACAACCACGAACCAGGTCCCGCGACAGGATACCAAGACTGCGGAACTTTCCATTCAAGCAAGATCTGATGCATCGTCACCCTTTCCAATTACAAAAACACGGACGCTCTAGGGGTAGAGGACCGTGTCTTTCTCATCATGGCAGGAGGGTGTGGCCCCCTGTCGAAGTCGATTTACTTCGCGGCTTCTTTGGCTTGGCGCATAGAAAACAGAGCCAATGCAAGGACAAAGAACACCACGGCGGAGAGTTGGCTCCACGACAAGATATCCGCACCTTGGGCCATTGCAGTGATATCTTTTTGGTAAGACATGATAAGGCCGCGTTTGTCATCGCCGCGGAACATATCAAGGAAGAAAGAAACAACGGGGTACACCAAGAGGTACCACACAAAGACTTGTCCGTGATAACGCTTGGCGCTGCGGACCCAAAGCAAGACGAAGAAGATCGCGAGAACCGCCAAAGCTTCGTAGAGTTGGGTGGGATGGAGCGCCACACCAGCGGGCAACTCAGCGGGGAGCACGGGGTGCGAGGGGAAAGAAACGCCCCAAGCCGCGCTTGTGGGTTTACCAAAGCCGAAGCCCGCAGCAAAGCTACCAAGCAAACCAAAGAATTGGCCGAGTGCCACGGAAGGGATGATGATATCAGCCATCTTCCAGAAGTTGACTTGGGAAAGTCGCGTGAAAGCCACGCTCACCAAAAGCGCCAACGTCAAACCACCGTAGAAAAGCAGACCACCTTCCCACAAACGGAAGACTTTCCATGTGTACCAAGGTGCTTTGCTGCTGAAGTCGCTGACAAAGTCGCCCCAATGGATCACAACATAGAACAAACGTGCGCCAACCATCGCGGCCAAGAGCAGCCAGAAAGCGAGGTCGAGGATGCGCTCGGGATCTTCGCCAACGCGACGAGCTTCGCGCACCGCCAAGATGATACCGAGCAAGAAACCGATTGCGACCAACACACCGTAAGTATGGAGCTTGATGACACTCAAGCGACCTGTACCAACCCCGCCCAAGATTACAGCAAAGCACAGTGCGGCCACTGTACCCAACCAACCTGGGACACGGCGTCCTTTGCTTGCATTAGGCGCCAAGCCCCACCAAGCGATTACACCGCTCACAACAAGACCAACGATCCAAAAAGACAGCTTTTGGGACAACCACTGGTTGGGGCCCCACATCTTGAAAAAGCTTGCGGGAAGCTTGTAATCCAACAAGATCGGATGCATTTATCTTTCTCCTGTGCGTTTTATCTCAAAGAGGTCGCATTTTCCGAAATAAACAATCGAAGATCGAACGAACCAGATATCTAAAGCACGCACGAGACAAAGCTTGACACACAGAAAAACTCTTTATCCAAGGCGCCGATCCATCGGGGGGAATGCGCACCCTAAAGAGTTAGGAAGCTTTGTTCTCGGTCGTTGTTTGTTTCTCTTCAGAGGCATCAGCCTCCGCGTTTCCGCCAAAAAGCGTATGAATGGCAAAGAGCACAACGCCCAATGTAATCGCGATATCCGCGATATTGAATGTGGGCCAGTGCGAAGTGTTGCCTCCTGATCGGATATACACATCGATAAAGTCGATGACATGGTTTGCACGAAACCGATCAAGGAAGTTACCCACCGCACCGCTTGCGATACCCGAGATCCCCAAGATCAAAAAGGTCTCTTCATCGCGTGCACGACGCAGCATCGACACCAAAAAGACGAAAGCCAACAGCGTGATCAACCCAAAGAGGCCCCGTCGAATGAAGACAGGA
Source organism: Myxococcales bacterium (assembly GCA_020632975.1). Lineage (GTDB taxonomy): Bacteria > Myxococcota_C > UBA6777 > UBA6777 > UBA6777 > JAKLKB01. The sequence continues at coordinate 54,564 of JACKEL010000007.1, read as the reverse complement.
AGCCCACCAAAGACTCCCCACGCAGAACCGGGATTGAGCGCATAACGAAAGCTCAAAAGACCGGGTATCACGACACATTCGGGAGATGCAAGATCTGTGAGGACACGGACTTCTCGACACCAAGAAGAGGCTTTTAGGCTTTTCACACGCGCAGTCCAACTTGCGAGGTTCTTGCGCGCTTTGGACAAACAAGCCTCGTTTTTCTGTTCGCAAGAACGCTGGCATGGGGTCTTCTGTTCCCGTCCCCGACAACTTTCCCAACATGCCTGCTGATCCGCGATGCAAACAGCTTGTGGTGATTGCAAGTGAGTGGTCGCCCAGTACTTGCTATATTGGTCGAGACCCGCCACCAAGGGAACGATCCACAACACGATCAGAAAGCGACGTGGCATCTTTCTTCCTTGCCCTTCTTACTTTGTATCTTGGCCTTCTGAGGTGTTTTTCTCGGACTCTTCTGCGCCTTCAGCCTTTTTCTCTTCTGCTGCGGGAGCATCTTCTGTCTTGCTTGCTTCGATGGCTACGACAGGAGCGCTCTCTTCGCTTGGAGCTTTTGCTTCTTGGGGTGCTTCGACTTGTGCAGGCACTGCCTCCACAGGCGCGGAGATGGCCGCATCTGTGCTAGCTTCTGCAGGTGTGGCAGCTTCAGACGAAACAACCTCTTCAGAGAAAGCTTGGGCCTCAGTGCTCTGGGGTGCAGCAGCTTCGGTCACTTGTGGAGCGGCTGTTTCCGCCGAGCTTACAGGTACTTCAGAAGATTTCTTAGCAGGAGCAGGACTTTCGCCGTCCTCATCTTCCTCTTCTTCTTCATAGATAAAAGAGCTTCGGATCACTTCGATCGCGATAAGGAAAACGCCGACAGAGATCGCAACATCCGCCACGTTGAACGTCGGCCAAGAGTGTGATCGCCCGCCCATCCGCAAGTACCAATAGATGAAGTCGACGACGTAATCGAGCCGCAGCCGATCCAAGAAGTTCCCGAGCGCCCCACCCAGTATCAACGACAAAGCAAAAACCATCTGTCGATGCTCTGTTTCGATGCGAAAAGAGAAAAGATAGATAATAAAGAGGATCGCAAGGATCGTTATCGTGATAAAGAAAGGTCGGCGAAAAGCAGGCGGGTAATCCGAGAAAAGCCCCCACGCTGCCCCGCTATTGGTTTGATAACGAAAGTGGAAAAACCCGGGTATCACGATACATTCGGGGTTACTGCCACTCCAAGGTTGTGAGACCTTGTGACAAACCAAAGACTCTTTCATCGACTGGAGATCGAAGTTCCAGCGCGAAAGCACCAGATTCTGCTCTTTTTGGCACGCTCTTTCCTTGAAGGAGCAACGCTTGTTACAAGAGACAAGGCTCCCTTGATTGCGTGCGAGTCCTTCGCGACATCCGCGCTCACAAGCTCGACGTTTGTCATAACAATGGCTGCCAGGATGGCGAAGGTACTGCACCGCCATCATCTTGCTCCATTGATCGAGCCCGATCACCAACAAACCTACCGCCAACAGGATGATGTATTTCTTGCTCATATTTCGCTCAAAGATTCCGTCTGATGGGAAAGATCTCCAGAAAGGGACCCCCGCAGACGTAAATGCCTCCTCAAAAGAACGGTCAACATATACCTGCAACCCCCCGCTTGTCAACCACAACACCAAGAGCGCGCATCGCCCCGCAAATGCACAACAAGACACAAGACGCACCTGCTCTTTTTTCGTAGAGGTCTAGCATGTCCACACCATCCTCCACGCGCCCTTTTTTGACCAACCCACGCTGCCAACCTGGTAAGCCTCACGATCTCTTGCGTTTACGCTCACTTTTTCTTCATACCATTCGGCATTTTTTTACCCAACATGACTTTCTCGAAGTCGAAACCCCTATCCTGATCTCTTATGCAGATCCTTCCCCACACCTCGCCTCTTTCCGTACTTGGTACCACCATCCTTACACCGAGCAAAAGCATCGCCTGTTTCTCCAAACCTCCCCAGAGTTCGCGATGAAACGCCTTGTGGCCGCGGGTTATCCAAAGATCTTCCAGATCTGCAAGTTCTTTCGCGACAATGAAGACTCTCCCCTCCATAACCCCGAGTTTACGGGCTTGGAGTGGTACGAGACCCATGCAGACTACGACCGCTTGATGGAGATGACAGAGGCCATGTGCTTGGCGCTTTGGCCCGAAAGAAAACTTCGCTACCAAGGCAAAGAATACGACCTACAAACCCCTTGGGAACGACTCACCGTTCATCAAGCCCTCGAACGCTACGCAGGCATCAAGCTCCCAGAAAAGATCCACTATGATGATCTTGCCCAAGCCTGCAAGCAAAAAGGACTCACGGTTACACACGATGACGCTTGGGACGATCTCTTTTTTAAGTTGCTGATCACTTTCGTCGAGCCGCACCTTGGCATGGAACGCCCGACCTTTTTGCTTGATTATCCAACAGAACTCGCAGCCCTCGCACGCACAAAGCCCGGTCATCCCGCCATCGCAGAGCGAGTCGAACTCTACATCGCAGGTTTGGAACTCGCAAACGGATACAGCGAACTCATCGATCCATCCGAACAAAAGCAACGTTGGGAAGCGGATGCAGCGCTGCGCAAAGAACGCGGTGATGAAGATGATTTCTCTGTCGATCCATCTTTTTTGGCCGCACTCGAAGCAGGGATGCCACAAACAACGGGGATCGCGATAGGCTTGGATCGCCTGTTGATGCTTTATCTCGATGCAGCCAGCATCACAGAAGTCTTGCCTTTTCCCTACGCCCCTTCAAAAAGAGAGACCCGCTGACCAAAACGGCGCATGGAAGGCAGAGAGAAAGCATGTGATGGGCCGAAACATCGCATGGCTTGAACTGAAACATCGCATGGTAGGCAGAGAGAGCATGTGATGGGCGGAGAAAGCGTGCAGATGGTAGGGGGAGGCAGCGAAGGTTAGGGGACGAACATCATGCGGCAGACCCAGACAGCGGCCAAGATCCCCGTAATATCGGCCAAGAGGCAAGCCAACAACGTGTGGCGAACTTGCTTGACTTGGACCGCACCAAAGTACACAGCCAAGACATAAAATGTTGTTTCAGTGCTGCCTTGGAAGGTGGAGACCATCATCCCAATCAAGCTATCAGGTCCATTGGCTTGCATGGTTTCGGCCATGACACCAAAGGCACCCGAACCCGAGAGAGGTCGTAAAAGCGCCATGGGAAGGGCTTCTGCGGGCATCCCGATCCAAGCCGTAAGCGGACGCAAGCCAGAGACCAAAAGGTCGAGCGCCCCAGAAGCGCGGAACATCCCAATCGCCACCAAGATCGCCACAAGGAATGGGATGATGCGGATCGCCACATCGAAACCTTCTTTGGCCCCTTGGACAAGGCAGTCGTACACCTTGATCCCACGGCTAATACCGTACCAAAGCAATACCGCGATCAAGATCGGCAACATCCAAAACGACAGAAGATCCTTGCCCAAACCAAACCAAGAGATCGCATGATCTCCCCAAATCCCCCATCCTGCCGAAGATGAGACCGCCGCAGACAAACTCCACAGCGATTCTTCCATCGCTTCTCCAAACATGTGACCCACAGCAGCCACCAACAAACAGGCCCAAAAGCCCCACTGCAACAAGCGAATCGTCAAAGAAGCTTCTTTGAGTTGCGCGGTCGCGGCGACTTCTTTCTCAATGGCTTTAAGTTCGTCGTGCGCGGCATCTTCGCGAGAAGCCTCTTGGGTCGCCGTGTCCTCGGTCTTCGCCTCGTTGGAAGATCCTTCGGTGGAATCACTCGATGCTTCGGATGCTTCAGATGCTTCGGATGTTTCGGATGCTTCGGATGCTTCGGATGCTTCGGGTGTTTCTTTCGTTGAGGCCGCTTGTGCGGTCTCTGTTTTTGCGGGTGCAGAAGGGACGGTATCAAGGGGGATATCGACTTCTTCTTGGGGCTTGTCCACGGGGAATTGAGAGAGTTGGTAGCGCGGCAAACGAGACAACCAAAAGCTCGCAATGATCGCGACAGTGGTAGAGCAGATCGTCGCAAACAGCGTTGTAAACAAGATCGCTGAAGGTTGGGTCGAGCCCATCGCGGTACGGATCGCGATCACACCTGTGGGCAAGATCGATATCCCCGAAGTGTTGATCGCCAGAAACAAAGCCATCGCATTGGTCGCGACCCCTCGGCGCATATTCAGGCGTTCAAGCTCCATCATGGCCTTGATCCCGAAAGGCGTCGCTGCGTTGGCCAGCCCCAACATATTGGAAGAGATATTCATAATCATGGCGCTCATCGCGGGATGTTCGGCAGGAACATCGGGAAACAGACGCGTCATCAAAGGGCGAATCCCTCGCGCCACAGCTTGCAAAAGCCCAGCCTCCCGAGCGATCTGCATCATCCCCAACCAAAAAGCCATCACGCCCACGAGACCCAAAGCCAAGGTCACCGCAGCTTTTGCAGCCACCGCAGACTGACGGGCGACCTCGTCCATTCGACCCGTCCAAGCGCCCACCAAGACGGACGTCAAGATCAAAACTACCCATATCGCGTTGAGCATCCTCGCTCCTCTCTATTTCTAAAGTCTGACCAAGAAAGATCATCTCACCTTGCCCAAACCCCCCTCACTATCCATAATCCCGCCCACCGCTCAAACGCAAAAAACTCGAAGATCACAAGGAGCATCGAGTCATGGGATACGCGAAAGACAAAGTCGTCCTTATCACGGGAGCTTCCGCAGGAATCGGTGAGGCACTTGCCCTCGAATTCGCCAAACAAGGCGCTGATCTCGTCCTTACCGCCCGCCGCGAAGATCGCCTCCAAGAAGTCAGCCAAAAGATCCAAGCTCTTGGACAAAAAGCCCTCCCCATCGCTTGCGATGTCACCAAAGAAGAAGAACTCGCCCAAGCCACCCAAAAAGCCATAGAGACTTTTGGGCGTATCGATATCGTCGTTGCCAACGCAGGATTTGGCGTCGCAGGAACTTTTGAAAGACTGACGACCGAAGACTACCAACGTCAGTTCGATACCAATGTCTTTGGCGTGATGCACACCCTCAAAGCGACGCTCGAACCGCTCAAACAAAGCAAAGGCAGCTTTGCCGTCGTGGGCAGCGTCAACAGCTACATCTCCTTACCTGGCAACTCTCCTTATGGCATGAGCAAGTTCGCAGTTCGCGCTTTCGCGCAGTCCATGCAGGGCGAACTAAAACCCTACGGGATCAGCGTAACCCTCATCGCTCCAGGCTTTGTGGCCTCAGAGATCCGCCGCGTTAACAACAAAGGTGTCTTCAAACAAGAGGCCAAAGACCCCGTCCCACCGTGGTTGATCATGCCCGCCGAACCAGCCGCACGACAGATCGCCAAAGCCATCCACAAACGCAAACGCGAAGCTGTGATCACAGGCCATGGCAAGATCATCGTGTTCCTACAACGACACTTTCCTTGGTTGGTGTCTTCTATTGTGAGCCGTTTTGCCGTCAAAGCCCGCTCTGAACCCAAATAAGCAGGTCCCCTCCCCCTATCTTCGCGCAGATGCCGCAGAGATCACGCCCTACTTAGAATCCCTCTTCACGCATCGAAAGCGTCGTATCATCAAGTTGCATCAAGAGCTTCGCTTGTCGCTCGATATGAGGCAGCTCATAGCGCGTGAAAAAGCGCGCTGCTTGGATCTTGCCTTCCAAAAAGCTCTCTGTCGATGTCTCCAAACCACGCAGCGCAGCCGCCGCTTGTTCAAGCCACATCCACGCCACCACCACATGACCCAACATGTGAAGGTACTCTGTGGCATTCGCAAGAAACAGCCGAACTTCTCCTTGCATCGCCGCACCTGCAAGCGTTGTTGTGGTCTCCAGCACCAACCCCAACGCTTTCTCTAAGGCGTCACAAATCTCGGTCATCTCGACATTTCCGCGATGTTGTGCAATGGCAGACTGGATCGTTTCGAGCAATCGCCGAAAGGCTCGTCCTTGGTGCATCGTGACCTTTCGACCAAGCAGATCGAGTCCTTGGATCCCATTGGTGCCTTCATGGATGGGATTGAGGCGGTTGTCACGATAATAACGCTCAACAGGCCAGTCGCGTGTGTAACCTGCCCCTCCAAGGATCTGCATCGCCAGTTCGTTGGCTTGCAGCCCATACACAGAGGGCCATGCCTTTGCGATGGGCGTTAGGATTTGGAGCAGATCATCCACACGTTCTCGCTCTGCGGCATCTTCAGCAAGTCCCAACATATCGATCAATCGGGCACAATACATCCCAAGCCCTAATCCACCTTCCACATACACCTTTTGGGTCAACAACATCCGACGAACATCAGCGTGCTCAATAATGCGGACAGGAGGCGTACTTGGATCACGCACATCGGGATGTCGCCCTTGAATCCGATCTTTTGCGTAGTCGAGCGACACCCGATAGCCAGCATAGCCGATCATCGTCGCCCCCAACCCAACGCCCGTTCGAGCTTCATTCATCATGTGGAACATGTACTTCATGCCTTGGTGAGGCTCCCCGATCAGCGTCCCCACTGCGGGTCGTTCCTCCCCAAAAGCCAAAGCTGTATTCACTGTGCCGCGGTAGCCCATCTTGTGGTTGAGCCCCACCAGTGTAACACCGTTGTTTTCCCCGAAGCTACCGTCCTCTTGGACATGGCGTTTGGGAACCAGAAACAGACTGATCCCTTTCACCCCTGCGGGGGCTCCATCAAGACGCGCCAAGACCATGTGAACGATGTTTTCTGAAAGATCGTGTTCCCCACCCGAGATCCACATCTTGTTGCCAACGATGTGATAAGTCCCGTCAGCTTGGGGGATCGCACGAGTCCGCAGATCCGCGAGAGACGAACCCACGTCAGGTTCAGAAAGCACCATCGTGCCAAAAAAGCGCCCTTCGATCATAGGTGCGAGATAACGCGCTTTTTGCTCCTCACTCCCAAAGAGACGAAGCATATTTACCGCCGCAGCCGTCAACATCGGATAAGCCGCCGCAGAAGGATTCGCCGCAAAAAAAGCCGCACTCATGGCTTGCGCAACCACATAAGGCAGTCCCAAACCACCCTCTTCTTCGGGCAGAAAGGAGCCTTGGTATCCACCTTCTACATAGAGACGCAGTGCCTCTCGAAGCGACGCAGGAAGCACCACGCGCTCCCCTTCCATCCGAGGTTCTTTCTCGTCGAGTTCGGCCGCGCAAGGCGCAAAGACTTCCGCAGCCAGCCGCACAGCGGCCTCGATCATATCGTCAAAGTCATCACGCTGTGTACCCGAAAACTTGGGTGTCTTGCACAAAGCCCCAATGTCGAGGACATCGTAAAGCACAAACGAAAGATCCCGAACCATCGTCTGAAACACTGCATCTTGATTCATTTCTTTTCCTCCAAGCTCCACCTATCGCAGTCGGTTTGCTTTCCGTGACGAAGCCTACACCAAATCACCCAAACCATCTACAAACACTAAACGAGACGATGCTTGGAGACCTCTAAGTTCTCTGGGCTTGAGTTCTTTGTGATCAAAGAAGAAAGAAGTAGTGGAGCAGACGCACTCCAAGAAAACTGGAGCAGACGCACTCCATACACAAAAAAACCTTTTTCCTCGCCCTTCTCCAAGGGCTCTCCCCCGCGCCCACCAAGCCCTACGACTTTTTTTGATAAAACTTTCGTCCCTATGGCACGGACCTTGCGGCAAACCTTTTTGGCCTGTGATGTATCTATCCAAAAGGCCACGCGCCAGAGCAAGATCAACATGCGCGAAACTCAAACGTTGGGAGAATTCAGATGAAGCGTACATGGCAAACGATGGGTCCCATCCTTTTTGCGGCGACCCTGCTTCAAGGGTGCATTGTCCTCCCTTGGGGGACAGACGTCACACGCACTGTTTATCCCTTCCCCGATCAAAACTGTTATGCACGTCAGTGCACCCCCAACAGCACAGGCACGGTCGAACCCCAAGACAACACGACTCCCCAAAACAACAGCAACACAGGTTCGGGCAGCACGGGTTCAGGTAATACGGGCTCGGGTAATACTGGCTCAGGAAATACAGGTTCGGGCAACACTGGCTCAGGTAGCACAGATCCTCAGCCACAACCCGCATCATCCGTCACTTTGCAGCGTCTTGTGGTCGAAGAGTTGACTGGTAATGGCACACCCGACGAGATGTATTACATCCAAAGAGAGATGAACGGCTTGATCGAATCATTCAATGCGTGCGATGTGTCAAAAGATGAGTTTCCAGTGGGAGAGTCGCTGGTCCGTTTTCGTCTCAATATCAGTGTCGGGCCAGATGGGCGGTTCTTAGATGCAGAAGAAGTCGAGATACTGACAGACTTTGGGAAAAACTTGTCGCAGTGTGTTCGTGAGCAACTTTTGTCTTCGCAAATCTCGCTCCCACCGCGCTCTTATGTGGCTCTCAAACTCCAAGTCCGTGCCATTGTCCAAGGGGACTAACGCGCATTGCGCGCTCGATCTGTTCGAGAAAGCTGGTAACCCACGCTCGCTCCCATGATCACCCCATACGTCAAACCCATCAAAATTCCGAATACAAACAAAGACATCACACACCTCCTTCAATACATATAACTGCACCATACCCTACCCCTCCTCCTCCACGCAATTTTTCCACAACGCATCTCTTTTTTCCCAATCGCATCGAATCGATAGGCCCATACAAATCCCATCTCGCAGACACAACGCTCGTAAAAAGACCGATGCTGGCCTTTATACGGGACTTACAAGGAGTCGCACTGATGAACAAACACAGGTTCTTGGCTTTTTTTGGATGCTTTTTCTTCGCACTCTCCGCGCACGCGGCCCCCAAAGCCCAAGCCCCGCTTTACAAGTTCCAAGTCAAAGACATCGACGGAAAGCCCGTGAAACTCGACAAGTACAAGGGAAAAGTCCTTTTGATCGTCAACACGGCGAGTCAATGCGGCTACACCTACCAATACAAAGGGCTCCAAAAGATCTATCAAAAGTACAAAGCCAAAGGTTTCGAGGTGTTGGCTTTCCCATCAAATGATTTTGGACGCCAAGAGCCCGGTAGCGACAAGCAAATCAAAGCTTTTTGCTCAGCCAAATACAAGACGACTTTTCCGCTCTTTCACAAGATCCCCGTGCGCGGTCCCCAAAAACACCCGCTCTATCACTACCTCACCAACAAAAAAGCCCACAAGTTTGGCGGTGCGATCTCTTGGAACTTCAATAAGTTTTTGATCAATCGCAAAGGCCAGATCACCCAGCGTTTCCAGTCAGGCGACGAACCCGAAGGCAAAGAGATCACCCAAGCCATCGAAAAAAGCCTCTAAGCCTCCCCCTCAAAGACGCTACTTTTTCCGACGCGCTGGATGTTCGGGGTGGAGCCTCCAACGAATATCGCGTTCTTCTCGACAGTTTTTCTCCGCAGATGTCGGGCTATCGAGCGTCTTCATGCGATAGCGGATGAGATTCATCAATGGCGCATGGCGGTAGATATAGGGACTGAGCATCATCTCTTTGAGCTTTTCTCGACTTTTTCGCGCGAAGATAAAGGCACGATGAAGCGCAACCCCCATCTTGGGTTCAAGCACCACCGCACGCGCAAGAAACAACGAATGCAACACAAGATAGCGATGAGGCGTCAACAACCACGCTCGTTCCAAGGCTTTGCGAGCTTTTGCAAAGTCCCCTTTGGAACCAGCACCACCCCCAAGATTGAGGAAGACCGCCCACTCGTTGGGAGAGACCTTGGCATTGTAAGACCACAAAGTCGCGTTGTTTTGCCAGATCGAAACTGATCGTTGGGTGTAAATGCCCATCCCTACGACACAAGAGAGCGCAAACCACAGCCCCAACGACCGCGTCTGCTCGGCCATCAATGGAGCAAGCGCTGCCCCAAGCAACAAAACGACCCCAACCATCGGCAAAAGCGTGTAGCGATCTGCGATGGGGAATGCGATGGGGATCACGCCAGCGATCGGAAGCATCGAGCAAACCCACCACCCTGTAAAAGCCGACACCCAACGCGCAGCCCCTTCGCGAAACATCAACGCAAAAAGCCCAAGCCCCGCCCACCCAAAAAGACAAGCCGCTTGCACACCACTGATCCCACAAGACCAAGGGACCGTAGGGATCGCCACAGGCGGCTGCAACGAAAAGATCCGCACAACATAGCGAACTTGCAAACAAGCCACGGTTCCAAGATGGCCCCACCACGAGTCGTCCAAGCGACAGTTTTGCGCAACAACTTCGCGATAGGTCATCCCGCCCACGATGAGCAAAGAAGCCGCAACCACGGCCCAGATCACGACACCACTTTTAGAAGAAGCTTTGAACTCTCCCCAAACCGTCGGGCGCAACAGCCCTGCAATCAAAGGGAAGCACAAGGGCACCAACACCACTGAGGTCTTGCTCAGCGCGGCCAACAGTGCCAAAGCCAACCAGCCCCAACGACCGCGAAGATACAGATCCAACGACCACAAAAGAAAAAAGAGGCTCAGGGTGTCCCTTGCGTTTGAGGCCCATGCAAAGGTCTCTACGCGCAGTGGGTGAAGCCACACAGCCCCCACCAACACCACGGCCAACAAAGGATGGACCCCTGCGCGGCGCACCATGATCCGAAAGAACAAGGCCGCTCCAAGCAACGCCAGCACGAGATTTCCCGCCTTGACGATCCCAAGCAAGGGGAGTTTCCACCAAGACGCACACTGCGCAGCCAACCAAAACCAACTGCGCAAGACAGGATACCAACTGTTGTCAAAAGAGGTGAACCATGCAGCCCAAAGCCCCGACCATCCGACCTGTAGCGCCTTATTTTCTCGAACATCAAAGTACTTGGCATCGTCCCAGTTGAGCGCGTCTCCTCCAAGCCCTCCCCAAAAGACCCACGCCACCAAACCCAAAAGCCCCAACAGTCCGCCCCACCACCACAGCTTTTGTGCACGAGAAAGTGTGGCAGGAGAAGATGCTTTTCCCTTCGGCTTTTCAGCAGTCTTCGACTTTTCAGGTGTCTTCGACTTTTCGGGTGACTTGGTCTTTTCAGGTATCTTCGACTTTTCAGCAGTCTTCGACTTTTCAGCAGTCTTCGACTTTTTTGGAAGGGTCTCTGGTTTGGGGGCAGGTGCATCGACAGAAGATGTCGATTCGACAGGAGACAAATGTTTTTCTGAAGCGGGGGAAGCATTTGATTTTTTCGATGCCTTGGGAGATTGAGACTTCTTTTTCTTAGAGCGAGCCATCCGTTTGTACGATCCTTTGTAGAGAGAGGCGCGACAGGTTTAGCGAAAGAGCGAAGGCTGGGGGATGTTAGAGGGCCTTGGGATGAAACACAAAGAAGATCAGTAACAAAGAGATCACTGCCCACAACAACGCTGCGAACAGCGTGCGGCGGAACAAGAATCCCATCGAGAGATCGCAAAGTTGTCGAAGTTTTCGCAGCGTTAGCCAAAAGGTGAGCACCCACAAGATCGCGGCGAAGACAAAGGATGGCCGAACATAAGGGCTCGGGTGAGACAACAAAAAGAACGACATGCTGGGCAAAGGCGTCACCCAATTCGCAGCCGTCACCCCAAGAGCCGCGATGGGCGGGAAAAAGAGATGCGCGAGGATGTGCCGCGCGGGTAGAAACAATGCCTTGATCGGCAAAAGCAGAACGATCGGCAAAAGTCCCAAGCTTCGGGCAAGCAAGACCGTCGCCCAAGTCGGAGGTTTGCTCTCTCCTTCGCCACTGCGGATGCTTGCGTGCAAGATCAAGCTATACGCCCACCACTTCAGCAACGGCACCCCAATCAACAAAGACCCTGCGATCCAAAAGGCCCGCTGGATGGTCTCTGTGGAGACACCATCATCAGCGATCAGCTTTCCCATCACGATCCCAAGCACGGGAAGCGAGGCAAAAAACGTTAAGATCAACGCAAAGCCAAGTCCCAAAAAGCCCGTGATATGGACTTTATGGGCACGAATCGCCTCCAGTAGCTTTTTGGGTCGAATCAAATATCCAAGAAACTTTAGCATCCAAACCTCCGATGGCCTCGAAACCAACACGTTCCCCTGCTTAACATGGATAGTCTGCAAAGAAAAGACCAGCCATACTACCGAAACGATAGAGACCACGGCCACAAAGGAGTTTCACAAAGGCTTCGGTGAAAAAGGAGGATTTCGAAGAGAGAAGGAGGCAGAGCGGAGGGAGACGAGGAAGAAGAGAGCAGGTTATCTCACGCAGGTTGCGCGGAGACGAACGGTCTGGCCATTGTTGCTTCCTTGGCAAGTGGTGTTGCTGTCGCGTTGGAAGCCTGCGGGACACGCACAAGTATAACCTGTGGGGCAAGTGTTCGAGTTGTCAAAGCGACAGGTCACACGGCAAGTGTTGCCTTGGAACGAGTCACAGTAAGAGTCCTCAAAGTTCGAAACACCGCACTGTCCGTTACTTGTACAAGCCTTACCTTGGGTGGTCAACGCTGTACAAGTGATGTATCGGACGTTTCCGCTCGATCCCGAGGAGAACGAGTAGGCGGGATAACATGCGCCTTGAACTGTCGTGAGGTCAAACTGACCGATACGCGGGCCACAAGTGAAGCCTTTTGCACAGTCGCTGTCACGTTGACAGGTCTTTGCACACATCGTTTCGCGTGTGGTGTTGCTACCTTGCGTGCGGTACTGTACGCAACGGTGGCCCGTTGCACAGGAGTTGTTCGCACCACAAGGCTGACACTGTGTGGGTTGAGCAGGGTTGTAACAAGTGTTGGAGATCAGATCACACTTGTTGGTTGCGCCCGAACAATGGGAGTCTTGTGTACACTGCACACAAACACTCGCCAAACAGACGGTCTTCCCAGCGGTTTTACAGTCTGTGTTGGCTGCACAACCTACGCAAGAACCGTCAGCGCCACACACAGTCTTGGTGGGGTCAGTGGTACAGTTCGAGTTGGTTTTACACTCAACGCACTTGGTGTTGACGCAGTATTGGCTGCTGGGGCACTCGTTGTCTGTACGGCATCCGATTTCGCAAAGAGCGGTGGTGCTGTTACAGATGTAACCACGGCGACAGTCTGTATCAGCCTTACATCCGACACATTCGCTTTTCGCAGTATCACATACACCACCCACAGCGCCCGCGTTAAATGCGGTACACTGGGTGTTTGCGCTACAACCACAAGTGTTGTTGGCCAAACAAGCGGGGTGGAGACGCTGATAGGTTTGGCCATAACGCTGACAATCAGAGTTTTGGGTACAAACAACGCAGCGTGCGGGAGTAGGCGTTGTGCGGCAAGCAAGTGCACGACAACGACCATTCGAACAAACGGAGTCACTGCTACAATCTGCTTGTGACTGACACTGGGGCGCGCTGCCAGAAGCGTTAAAGCAGTCTTGTGTGCTGTTGCAGGTCGCGACACACAAGTTGCCTTGGCAAGAGTAGTTGTTGCTACAGTCTGCATCGCTGCGACATCCGGGGGTACAAGAAAGTTTTTGTGTGTCACAGATTTGGTTGGCGGGACAATCGCGGTCACGACGGCAACCAGCGACACACTTGCTTGCATTGCAGATCTGACCTGCGTTGCAATCGGAGTCTTGGGTACATTCGACACAAACGTTGCCTTGGCACTGACGGTTGTTCGTACAGTTTGTTGCTGTCAAACACTCCACGCACTTCTTGGCGGTTGTGTTACAAAACTTCCCAATGGTGGAGCTTGCACAGTCTGCATCTGTCGTACAATCGGGCTTCGCTTCGCATACGTTGGTGGTGGTATTACAAACTTGTGAAGCGGTACAATGCGCATTTGTCGTACAAACAACGCACTTCTTGTCAGCGACTTTACAGTGGGGAGTGGGAGCAGCACACTCGTTATCCGCCGCACAACCGACAAAAGCACACTTGTTGGCTTGGCAATCAAACTGCACTTTACAGTCAGCCTTGACCTTACATTCTACGCAAGCGTTGCTCACACAAACGGGCTTGCTGGGATCGGCTTTACAGTCTGTATCGATCACACAGAAACCTGCTTTGAGTTGGCAAGTACGCGTACCGCTGTCACACTCTTGGTAAGACAAACAGTCTGTACTAGCGACGCAAGCGTAACATTGGCCATCTGTGACATCACAAGCTTTCTTCGCGGGATCGGTTGTACAGTCTGCATTTGAGCGACAACCGCTTGCAGGACCACACTTGCCTTGTACACAAACGGGCTTCGCAGGGTCTTTACAGTCTGCATCTGCTTGGCACTCGGGGGGAGGCTCAACACAGGTGCCTGTCGCATCGCACTTGGTTTTGGGGGCTTTGTTTGCGCAGTCTCCGTCTGTCGTGCACTCAGGAGGAGCGGAACCGCAGACACCACGGGTCACATCGCAGACGGGAAGCGCGGGATCTTTACAGTCTGCATCAGACTGACAACCACCTTTGGGAACGCAAGTGCCATTGGCATCGCAGATCTCGGTAGCTGCGCAGTCTGCGTCGCTCTGGCAAGGTTTCGGAATGGATTGGCAAGTAGCAGCGGTACAGTTGGAGCCTGCACCACAAGCGTTTCCACAAGCACCACAGTTTGCGTTGTCCACTTGGGGATCGACGCACTTGTCCGTACAGAAGATCTGACCTGCGGGGCATCCTTCGCAAGATCCTGTCGCAGTGTTGCACAAGGGCAAACTGGGATCAGTACAATCGTTGTTGCTTGTACACTTGTTGGGAGCAGGCTCGACACAAGTGTTTGTCGCGGTATCGCACTTGGTTTTGGGAGCTTTGCTTGCGCAGTCTGCGTCCGTTGTACACTCGGGTTGTTGTGGCTCGACACAGGTGCCTGTCGCAGCGTCACATTTGGTCTTGGGGGCTTTGCTTGCGCAGTCTGCATCTGTCGTACACTCAGCCGACTTGTTCACGCACTGACCGCTTTGGCAAACTTTGTTGGGGTCATTACAGTCCGAGTCTTGCTGGCATTGTGGAGGGACAGGCTCACAAAAACCATTGTTACAACGGGGCTGTTCTGTTGGACACTCACTGTCTTGAGCGCACTGTCTTTTGTCGACGCTCGTTTTTTCAGTGTTCCCACCATCTGTTGTGGCTTCAACTTGTCCCTCTGATTGGGGCGGATTGCTAGGGCAACCTGTCTGGGTCACCAGCATCACCGCAAGCGCAAGAAGGGACGAAGTGCGCTTGAAAAAGTCCATGGGATTAGAAAACGACATTCCCGACCTCCATCACTCGGCTATAGGACAACCACCATGTTGCCCCCTCTTTAGGCCGATACACATAAAAAGGACCACACAACGGATCCAAACAACAACAGTGAAACCCTTAAGGAGATTCGTTTCACGGTTCAAAAAATGAACCTCTATCTCTTTTTTACGCTTTTTCGAGAGAGGGTGGATCTTTGCAGTTTTCTAGCCGCGCTTTGCAGGCAAATCCTCGCAAAGCGAACCCAAAAACACCGCGCCCCCTCAAACGCGCGAGATATCAAAAGAGATAGGAGATCTCTGGTTTCTTTTTACAGGTGTCAACTTTCTTGTGCAAGAGCGTAAGAGCTTGCATCCAGAGACCTGATCTCCATCAGGATGGTGCCTGCGAAAAAGAAATTTTTCAAAAAAAAGCGAGGGGAAGAAGGAAAAAATCAAGGATGGGGGATTCCGCACATATCGCGGACTTCTCGAATGGCTCCGCGCAATCGCCAACACTCCGCCTTGCACGAGATCAAACGCTGGGTGATCGCTTCTGTGGGGTAGCTTCTCTGACGGCGTAGAAAACAGCTCCACAAACACGTATCCAAAAACTCTTGGCACAACTCAGGGACGCGCTTGGGCCATGTGATGCTCCGCAACAACGCGCGTTTGCGAGCCTCCAAAGGATCCACGCTCTTTCGTGGAGGCGGCAACACCGCAACGCGGCGTACAGGTACTTTTCGGCGAACCACCGCCCGTCGTACAGGCACTTCGCGTTGCAAGACAGGATCTCGCCTTACAGGGACTTCGCGGACAAGCGGGAGATCCCTTCGCACAGGGACTTCGCGGACAAGCGGTATATCCCGTCGCACAGGCACTTTACGCCGCAAGACAGGCTCTCGTACCAAAGGGACATCTCTTCGCACAGGGACTTCGCGGACAAGCGGAATATCCCTTCGTACGGGGGCTTTGCGCAGGACGGGGGGCTCTCTTCGCAAAGGAACTCCACGACGCAAGACAGGCCGTTTTTGGGGAGGTGGACTTTGACGCATGTCAGGCACCTTGGGGTCTTGTTGTGACGCGTCATCGGGTTGTGCAGTCGTTTCGTCGGGCTTGGCGACCGTTTCGTCGGGTTGGGTATGCTTAGGACCTTCTTCAGGGATCACAACAAGTGGAGGAACACCAGCATCTTGGTGCCCTGCTTCTTGTGGGACGGGTTCTGGATCACCAACAAGTGCAGTGGTCTGCCCCAACGTCCTTCGTTGTACAGGTGGGTCGCTCAATCTTTTTTCGAGGTGCGTGGGAGGTTGGCCTTCTGTGTTTGCTTTGCGCGTCAAAGGCTTGGGCGCATCTCCCCAAGGCGTTCCTCCATCTTGAAGCCACCACCACCATCCTCCGCCCGCTCCTGCCAACAACAACACAACAAAGAAGACCAAGATGCCCTTTCCACCAGACTTTTTGGTCGATGTTGGCTGTGCAGGTGTGTAATGTTGGCGAAGTTGTTCTGCCAGCGGTTGCGCGGTAGGAAGGGACTGTACGGGGGGTGTAGGCGCATCGTGTCCCACAAAAAGATGAGTGGGTTCTTGATGGTGTTTGTCACGTTCAAACGCAGCAGTTTCGGGCTCTTGCGGTACAGAAGCGGCTTGAGGGCTTTGTGTAAAAGCCAACAGCGCCGCAGAAGCACGTGAAGAAGAAGGCCCAGAAGAAAACTCAGGATTTTTGATGCCAAGAGCCAGCGCAGAAACTTCTTCTTTGGTTTCGCGGGAAAGTAGCCATCCTTCTGAGGGGATGTGTTGTAGCAAAAACTCCCGCATATCCGCGGCATTGCGAAAGCGCTCTTCAGGATGTTTCGCAAGACAACGAAAGGTCGCTTCACGCAAGAAAGGCGGCACTGTCTCATCTGGGATCGGCGGTGGCGGCGTGTGGACATGTGCGTACAAGATAACGTAGGAGCCTTCGCTTTCTTCCGTACGAGGAAAAGGCAAGCGTCCTGCCAGCATCTCGTACATCATCACACCCAACGAATAGAGGTCACTTCGACCGTCCATCTCTTTGGAAGTGATCTGCTCAGGGCTCATATAATCAGGGGTTCCAAGCAAGGTCCCTGTGTTGGTGAGGCGCGATCCCAAGTCTTCTTGAAGTGCGATCCCAAAGTCCGTGAGCTTGATCTGACCGCTCTCTTCAACCAACACATTGGAAGGTTTGAGATCGCGGTGGATGATATGTTGTGCGTGGCAGCGTTCCAAAGCCCCCAAGATCTGCATCGAGATACTAACGATCTGGGCCAATGATAGGCGCTTTTGGAAGAACAAGATCTCATCCAAAGGACGACCACGAATAAACTCCATCACGAGGTAATAGGTGTGTTCGTCTTCTAGAAAGTCTTCGATGCGCACGATATTGGGATGCTCAAGCGCCATCATAGCTTGGGCTTCGATACGAAAACGCGCCAAGAAGCGCTCAGATGCCGCGAGCTCAGGGCGCAGACGCTTCACTGCAAAGTGGCGATTCTGGATACGCATGTGAGAGGCCACAAAGACCTGCCCCATGCCCCCTTCGCTCAAGGCTTTTTCTAAACGGTAGGTATGATTCAGCACCTTACCGATGGTGGTAGACACAAGATCCTCCTTCACAACAAAATGCTTGGGTGTTGCTCGTCTTGTTTTGCGAAGAACAACGTACTGAGAACCTATAAGATCTCAGTGTTCGACGCGATAAATGCAAGCACCTAGAAAAAGAAGGAAAAAAAGAGGAAGGCCACGAACCGAAGGCTAAAGGGGAAAACAGAGGTAGGCTTAGTTGGAGAGCGTGGTCTCAGCTTCGTCGCCAGAGTAGATCTCGGTCGCGCTTTGGAGCACGACGGCCACACTGCTGTTTTTGCGAACATCGATCACAACAGCTTTCCCGATGGGAAGGCGTGTATAGCGTTTACGAGTACCAATCGACATCTGATCGCGAAGACCACCACCACGACTAAAGATTTGGAAAGTATTGCCTTTTCGCACACCATGACGGCTGCCGCGGTTGATAAAGATCTGCAAAAACTGTCCGATCAGCGTGACATTGTTTGTTGCGCGGACCACATAGCCTTTGATCAAAGCTTCGTTGGTGCGGATCTGCACTTTGACTTTGTGGTTGATGTATGGACCAACCAACATCCCTTTTTGAATCTCAGAAAAAGTCTTGGTGAGGATACCGCCAGCTTCTTCTTTGTTGCGTTCGGAGATCTTCACGGTGCCGTGGATACGGATCATGTAGCCCATCAAAGCGCCGCTTTCGGGATCGTACACAGAACGCAACTTGCGATACACAGTGTAACGCTCGCCAGCACGGACGTTTTTGATATTGCGGAAGCTCATGTAGATCTTGTCGCCATCCGAAAGCAAGGTGCGTGCGTCTGCTCCGCGAAGGATCACGCCGCTTTCTTGGAGATCTTTGGCATCGACAAAGCTTTCACGGCGTTCGACGATCACATCGGGCAGGCTGAAACCTTCGATCCCTTGGCCAGAAAACGAAACATCCGAAGAACTCAGCTTGTCTTTGTCCGACGCGCGGGTGATATCGCCAAGCTCTTTGTTTTTCTTTTCGGGTTCTTCAACAGGTCCAGCACCTTGACCAAACCCAATACGATTCCCAGGGAAGATCCAGTGAGGGTTTTGGATTTGGGGGTTTTTGGACCAAAGTTTGGGCCAAAACCACGGACTCCCCAAAAAGCGGCGTGAGATATCCCAAAGAGTATCGCCAGGTTGGACGATATAAGAACGAGGCGCGTTGTTCCAGTTGGCTCCTGGTTCGATGGCAACGGTGTCGCCGGAAGGACCATTTCCTTTTTTCGCATTGCTTGTAGCATCGCTACCAGCATCGCTGGTTCCTCCACCAGCATTGGGGGGAGGAGGTGGGGGGGCCTGTTGCGCGAAGACGGGACGCAGTGGCAACAACAAACAACCTGCAACGAAAAGACAAACACCAATTCTACGCATTGTGAAAACTCCACATGAAGAAGCCCTAGGTTGGCTGGATCCATTTAGTGACCTTACGGAAAAATGTAGCCAAAAGTCAAGTTGAAGGCTCAAGAGGAGCGTTTGTCCTTGGGAGAGAGGTCTGGATGGGGGGCGACGGAGTCGGGGTGTTCTTCGAGTTGTGTAACAGGCAGGAAAGAAAAAGGTTGGACTTCAAAAGAGTCATCTTGTTGGGCACGCCACAAAAGCAACTCAATCGTCGAGAGAAGCGGAGCGAGAGAGCGCGGATCTTGCGCGGAGATCGCGATGGCATCATAGCGACGACAAAGCAACTCCACTTCCGCAGGATCATCCATCAAGTCCACCTTGTTCAAGACGCATAAGCGCGGGATCTCATGCAGTTCCAGCTGTTCCAAGATGCGATGAACGGCTTGGATGCGCTCTTCAATCGAAGGATCGTCGATATCCACGACATGCAACAAAAGGTCGGAGTCTGCGGACTCTTCAAGCGTGGCATGAAACGCGGCGACCAACTCAGGAGGAAGATCGCGAATAAATCCTACAGTGTCTGTCAGGATCAACTCTCGTTCTTCGGGGAAACGCAGCTTACGACTCACAGGATCAAGCGTCGAAAACAAGCGATCTTCCACATAAACATCGCTATGCGTCAGTGTGTTGACCAAGGTGGACTTTCCAGCGTTGGTGTAACCCACCACGGAAACGATCGGGATCTGGCTGCGCAAACGACGACTACGTCGAAGCTTTCGTCGCTGAGAAACTTGAGAGAGCAATGTTTCCAATCGACTGATGCGTTCGCGCGCTCGGCGACGGTTGATCTCAAGCTTGGTTTCTCCAGGCCCTCGACCTCCAATTCCCCCAGTCAATCGACTCATCGCTTTGTTGAGTCGGTTGAGTCGGGGCAAAAGGTACTTGAGCTGCGCGAGTTCGACTTGGATCTTTCCATCGCGAGAGTGCGCATGTTGCGCAAAGATATCCAAGATCAATTGTGTGCGGTCGATGATCTTCAGGTCCGTCATGTCCGCGATGTTGCGCGACTGGGTCGGACTTAGATCTGTATCAAAGACAAGGATATCCACACCAAGTTGCATGGAACGCAAGACCAACGACTCGATCTTGCCCTGTCCCAAAAGATACCGATGATCGGGCTGTTCGCGGCGTTGAATCACACGAGTCATCACGTAAAGACCCGCAGATCGTGCAAGTTCATGAAGCTCATCCATGCGAGCATCCACATCTTGCTGGTCGGGAGGATACACCCCCACAAGCAAGGCACGGTTGCCGATGCGAACTTCGCTACCTTCGACAGTCACACGCGCAAACTCTTCTTCGAGAGAGTGAATCCAATCCAAAAAGTCTTCTTCTTCGAGGGTAAACGGACTAACGGGTCCTTCGACACGCCAAAGTTTACCCTCCACATTTTCGGGAAGAAGATGCGCATAATGAACATCGCGAGGCAGTCCATCTTCACCGACACCAACGGCCAAGATCACATCGAGACGCAACACCGTAAGGTCGTTGAGGTCATCTTTGGATAGGGGTTCGTTGTTGAGGTGGGTATGGATCAAACGCAAGCCGCGAAAACGCCCTTGGCCTTCGCGCTGTCGTTCGAGTGTGGGGATGAAGATCTTGTCTGCATCCCCCACGATCACCATCTCGATCTGTCCCTTGCGATCGATCAAAACGCCGATCTGTCGTTCGATTTCGCGGGATATCTCGGTCAAAGCGCGAAGGAAATGGCTGGGTGCCATCGTTTGGCGTGGCACCTTGCGTCGATAGAGGGTTTCTAAGCGTTTGCGTTGGCTGGGCTTGAGGCCCGTGGTGTTGCCTTGGATCTCTTTAATCTTCGCCTCCTCTAAACCACCAAACCTTAGTCCGTTCCGCCATCTCCAGGGGCCGGCTCGCTGATCGTTTCTCCAGCAGGTTCTTCTTCTGCTGTTTCTTCTTCAGCGGCAGGTTCCTCTTCAGCGGCGGGTTCTTCTTCGGCAGGTTCTGCTTTGCTCGAACGGCAAAGAGCGATGGTGGTGTCACTGCAGATGCACTCACCAGGTAAGTTTGCGTTCGCTGCGTTGGGCTCGCAAGTTCCATCAGGAAAGAGTGGTTTCTTGGTTGTGGGATCAACCCGCGACTTGCATTCATCGCTTTGAAAACACTCTTTGTGACAGGGCTTTTTGAGATCATTTACATCGCAGCGACACAGACCATTTTTGTTGGTGGTGGTATCGCATTTGTAGCCTTTGTCGGCATCGCAGTCGGCATCCGTTGTGCAGCCCCCTTTGCACGTCAGGTCCACGCATTTGAAACCGTAGACTGTGACGTAGTTTCCTGCGTCTGGGATCTTTTCGCCGATCTCACGAACAAGACAGACCGTGTTGTCACGGCAAGCTCGTGTCGAAAAGATACAGGAGTTCGCAAAGATACCACCACCCACAAGAAAGAGACTTAGCAACACCAACTTTGCAACAGAGTAACGTGAGATTGAGCGCATGCGTTCTCCTGTCTGCCGAGATTATGGCTTTCGTATGTTGTGTTTCTTCATGAGATATTCCAGAGACTTTCGATGAATACCGATCCGCTGTGAAGCTTGGGTAATGTTCCAACCATCTTCTTGCAAAGCAGCTGTCAGGTAATCTCGCTCAAAGCGATCCACCAACTGTTCTTTGGCAAGTTTGAACGGGACATCCAAGTCGATCACATTCTCCGTAGACGAAGACTGACGCTGCGAAGCCAACAAACCGCCTGGTTTTGTTGGCAAAAGCGAAGCATCGATCTCGCGCCCCGTTGAAAGGATCATCGCGCGCTCAACATAGTTCTTGAGTTCGCGTACGTTTCCAGGCCAAGGATAGTTCTTTAACTTTTCCATGGTTTCGTGAGAAACCACATAGCCCGGTCCCTCTTTGCCTTGTTTACGCAAGAAAAGATTGACCAAAAAAGGAATGTCCTCAGCGCGGTGACGCAGCGGAGGCAAGGGGACTTGGATCACCGCGAGACGATAATACAAGTCTTGGCGGAAAGTCCCCTCTTGCACCATCTGTTCGAGAGGACGGTTGGTTGCAGCCACGATACGCACATCGATCTGTGTGGTGTCGTTGCTACCCAGCGGCTTGACCTCTCGTGTCTCTAGCACCCGAAGTAGCTTGGGTTGCAGGTCCAAAGGTAACTCGCCCAACTCATCCAAAAACAGCGTCCCGCCATTGGCCGCCACAAACGCACCAGGACGACTCTGCACCGCGCCCGTAAATGCACCTTTGACATGGCCAAAAAGCTCGCTCTCAATCAATTCTCTGGGAACAGCAGAACAGTCAAACACCAAGAAAGGTTTGTTGGCCCGTGGGCTATGATCGTGAACAGCACGCGCAGCCAGTTCTTTCCCGGTCCCGCTCTCTCCAGTGATCAACACGGTGGCATCGGTGGGAGCGACGCGTTGGAGGATCCCGAAGACCTCTTTCATCTCCAAGCTACGTCCAAACAACTCCCCAAAACGATCGCCTCGACTGAGGTACACATTGACCTGTTCACCCACGATCAAATCAAACTGAATCGTGGTACTCCCAAGTCCGATGCGCACTCCAGGACGCAAGAAAGCCGCCTTCACACGGAAGGATTCGATGTATGTTCCATTCTTGCTACCAAAGTCTTCAAGGATGTAGCCACCCCCATCAAACACGATGCGACAATGACGACGCGAAACGGTCGCATCATCCAATACCAAGTCTCCATCGTGGGCGCTACCAATCGTGATCACACGGCGCTCGGCGATCAACTCTTTCCCTTTATCGGGCCCTTCCAACACATGCAAACGATACTTGTTGAAGGTGTAGATCTCAGAAAGATCTTCAACGCGCATCGCCTGTGTGACAGGAGATCCTGGTGGTGGAGGTGGTGGCTCCTGATAGCCTTTGTCTTGCTCACTCAACGGCGTGTCTCCAGCGTGTCATCCCTTGAAAGCTCGATACCAGCAAAGTACGAGACTCTCCGAGCGTTATCCTGAAAATTCCACGTACTCAAACTCTCGCATGTGATGCTCTTTTCCGTCAAATGACAACAAACGACCTTTGTTGTCCATGCGCGTTGAGACATGCGTTGGACGTTTCCATAGCTTGTGGATATTCTCTAATACTGCTTTGGCGTAATCAAGGCGCAGATCTACACCTTCATGACGATGCCCCAACAAAAGCTCCGCACGGTTCTCGAAGTTCGCATCCAAAACATAGATAAACGGCTGACCAAAGTTGGTGAGCTGGAACAAAAGTTTTTCTTTGATCTGTTTAAAGTCGCGGGTTGAGATCTCATAACGCCCCGTGCTTCGGTTGTAATCAAATCCAAACAGACCATGGCGCTCACAGAAGTCTTGGGTCAGAAACTCATCAATGAAGTTCACATCGTTATAGATCTTGCGGACTTGGAAGATCTTTTCGCGGCCCAAACCAAGCTGACGATCCCAACTGGTGCGCGTTCGCATGTCGTCGCACTCGTCATACTCTTTCCCAAAACGCCCTTTGTCCCAACGCTCTTCGATATCGCGCAGCAACTCGATCCCCAGTTTGTAGGGGTTGAGTTGTTCGCGGCTGGTCGCCACAACGCCAGAGTGTGCGATCGCAAAGTCGATGATCTCGCTGTCTTTTGCGGCCTTTTTGGTAAGGATCGTCGAATGCCAAAAAGAGGCCCATCCTTCGTTTAGGATTTTGGTTTGTCCTTGAGGAGCAAAGTAGTACGATTCTTCCCGAATGATCGCCAAGACATCGCGTTGCCAGCTGGTGAGGGGCGCATAATTGCTAAGGAACCAGAGAACGTCTTTCACGGCACGACGGGGAAAACGGCGCCGAGACTCTTTCTCTTTGTCCATCTTGCGGCGTTGCTCATCGAGGAACCAGTCGGGGTTGATGTACTCGTGCATGTACTCTTTTTCGACCCGAAACTTGGGGATCTCTTGGGCGATGCCATCATCTTCATCATCTTCGAGCTTCATATCCTCGAAGTATGGGGAGTAATAGTCGATGAGGTTGTCGAGCGAAAGACAGACATCCAAGAAGGTTTCGACTTCTTCGAGGCCGTATCGATCGATATAACGACGCACGCGGATCGCGTGGTTGGCCATCTCATCGATCATCCGTCGGTTGGTGTGCTTGAAGTACTCGTTGTTTTTGAAAAAGTCGTTGTGGGCGTAGACGTGCGCCATCACGATCTTTTGATCGATGTACGAGTTGGATTCGAGCAGGTAGGCATAACAAGGGTTGTTGTTGATCACCATCTCGTAGATCTTCTGCAACCCGTACTCGTAGCCTTTGGAGAGACGTTCGTAATCCATCCCAAAACGCCAGTGCGGGTAGCGGATCGGGAAGCCTCCATACGCGGCGACTTGGTTGATTTGATCGTAATCAAGGACCTCAAAGATCTGTGGGAAAAAGTCTAATCCATACCCGCGTGCGTAGCCTTCGATTTCTTCTTGAAGGGCAGCGAGTTCAGGCGGTAGATTCCGGCCTATCTTCATCAGAAAAATCTCCCATCTCGTGTACGTCGCGAGAGGTTCCATTCCTAACCTACGCAACCCAACACATGTTAGCCGTCGCTTGTTTGGGGGGGTCCAGCCTCACGAGTGCCCGAAAGCCTCCAACTTCTGGGGTCTTCGTAAAGGTCGGTTGTTCGCGCGTTAGCGTCCTTTACCAAGGAACTCTTTGATCGAGCCAACGATCCCATCTTTGTCGCGGATCTCAGAAAGGATGATCCGTTCATCGTCGGGAAACTCTTGTTCGAGATCTTTCATAAACTGTCCCGAACCGTAGGGACTTTCGACTTGGCCATAGCAAAAGACATTGCAGGTCGGGAGCATATACTCGCGCAAGATCTGCATACAACGCGCGGTGTCATCTTGGGACCAGTTGTCGCCGTCCGAAAAATGGAAGGGGTAGATATTCCATTGTTCTTTGGGATATTCCTCTTCGATGATCCGCTGTGCAAGCCGATATGCCGAGGAGATCATCGTCCCCCCAGACTCGCGGGTATGGAAAAAGGTGTGCGCATCGACCTCACGCGCGGTAGCGTCGTGGATGATATAGCGACTTTGCAGCCCTTTGTACTGGGAACGCAGCCATGCGTCGATCCAAAAAGACTCGATCCGTACGATCTCTTTTTGCTCGTCACCCATCGAACCACTCACGTCCATCATGTAGATGATCACCGCGTTGGACTGCGGGATGGTGGTGGTTTTCCACGAGCGAAAACGCTTGTCATCGCGGATAGGGACGATGATCGGATTTTCTCGCGTGTAGGTCCCTGAGGCGATTTGTCGCTTGAGGGCTTCGCGGTAAGTGCGTTTAAAGTGTCGCAACGACTCAGGACCCACACGGCGGATCCCTGAGTATTTGTCGCGTTCTGTCGCGATCTGCTTTTCGCCGCGAGGTTGGATCAATGGAAGCTCAAGTTCTTCTCCCAAGATCTCGGCGAGTTCTTCGAGATTTACATCTGCTTCAATCGCGTGTTCACCGGGCATCTCGCCCGCTTTTTTGCCTTGGCCGGGTTGATTGGGATCGCCGCCTTGTTGGACGGGATCACCCACATCCCCTTCTCCTTGGCCGACACCGCCAGAGTTGCGTGTTCCATAGCGAAAGCGTGGGATGTCGATCTGTGGGAGCGGGATGGAGATCGTCTCCTTGCCCTGCCGACCGATCAGCTCGCCTTTGCTGATAAATTTACGCAGATTTTGTTTGATCTGACCACGCACAATCTGGCGAAAACGGCTCTGATCTTGTTTGATCTTCACCTTTCAAGTCTCCCAACGCGCTCTTGCGCGTCTATCGCATACCCCCGTCGCTCTCCTGCTTTGGTTGCTATGGGACACAACAAAGAAACGCGCGCCATCCGATGCGGAGATTCCGTGAGAGGACGCGCGTCACTTTGCGTAAGGACCCAAAAGCACCGAAGCAAGGGCGTCGCGACCACAGGGGTCATCCTACGCCAAGAGCGACTTAATCTTTTTTGACATCGCCGCGCGCAAAGATCGAAGCCACAAAGTTGAGGACATCGGTCGCGCTCGCTTCGCTGTATCCGTAGTCTCGGATAAGTCGCGTTTTGACGATATCGATCTTTTCTTGGGTATCTTTGTCGATCACATTGGACACCAGCGAGGTGAGTCGGATGGTATCTTTTTGATCTTCAAAGAGTTTCAATTCCAAGGCTTTGTGCAAGCGCTCGTTGGTACGGTAGTCAAAGGTCTTTCCTTCGACCGCCAATGCACCAATGTAGTTCATAATCTCGCGACGGAAGTCATCTTTGCGCGAGGGGGCTACGTCGATCTTTTCTTCGATCGAGCGCATAAGTCGCTCGTCTGGCTCCTCATACTGCCCGGTATAGGGGTTTTTCACGCGTTCGCGCTGCGTGTAGGCTTTGACGTTGTCGATGTAGTTTGCACACAGCTTCGCGATGGCTTCTTCATCTGCGGAGATGGCGCGCTGGACCTCGTTTTTCACGACGTCTTCGTACTCTTGTTTGACGACATCAAGCATCTCAAGATAGCGCTTGCGTTGGTCTTCGTTGTTGATCAACGAGTGATTGCGCAAACCGCTTGCGATCTCGTTCAACACCATAAAGGGGTTGATCGATCCTTGGTTCTTTTCGGAAACAAGGGTGTTTGAGATCTTATCTTGGACATAACGCGGCGAGATCCCTTCCATCCCTTCGCGGCTTGCTTCTTTGCGAAGTTCTTTGACGTTGTCTTCGGTATAACCGGGCAGACTTTTTCCGTCATAGAGCTTCATCTTCTGCAAGAGCGAGAGGTTGGCCTTTTTGGGATCTTCGAGGCGGGTCAAGACAGCCCACATCGCGGCCATCTCAAGGGTATGAGGCGCGATGTCTTTGCCACGGATCTTGTTTTGGTTGAAGTCGCGTTTGTAGATGCGAACTTCTTCGGTTTGACGGGTAACATAGGGGATATCGATCTTGATGGTACGGTCACGCAAAGCTTCCATAAACTCGTTATTTAGGAGCTTTTTGTATTCCGCTTCGTTGGTGTGACCAATGATCACGAGGTCGATATCCGTTTGCGCAAACTTTTTGGGTTTGATGCGGTGTTCTTGCGACGCGCCAAGCAGGTCGTACAAGAAGGCGACATCCAGTTTTAGCATCTCGATAAACTCGATGATACCGCGGTTTGCGATGTTGAATTCGCCGTCAAAGTTGAAGGCACGGGGGTCAGAGTCCGAACCATAGATCGCGATCTTGCGATAGTTGATATCGCCTGTAAGTTCGGTCGAGTCTTGGTTCTTTTCGTCTTTCGGTTGGAAAGTCCCGATCCCGATACGGTCTTGTTCGCTCAACAGCAAACGTTTGACGCGGATATGCGAGAAGACTTTGGACAGATCACCATCGTAGCGCTCCATCAGTTCGTTGAAGACGAAGCGACAAGGCGGGCTGGGATCTTGTTTGAGGTTGATCCGCAGATCCACATCGATCCCGAGGTCACGAAGGACTTGGGCACGGATATCCTTGGGGATCAGGGTCAAAGGTTCTTCGTGCATGGGGCTGGGCATGATCTCGGTTCCAGAGGGAAAGAGATCTTTTTGGTCTTCGCGCGGGATGTGCCACTCGTAGGTGTAGAGGGCACCTTGGGACGTACGGGAGTACGCTTCGATACCGCGCTTCAACAAGCGTGCGATGGTACTTTTGGCCGAACCAACAGGCCCATGAAGAAGCAGGACCCGTCGTTCTGTTCCGTATCCCATCGCAGCAGATTTGAAGAAGTTGACAAGACGCATCAAAGGGATATCAAGCCCGAAGACAGCGTCATCCCCACCAAACTGTTTTGCGTTGAAGAACTTGTAGCGCACCATGCGCTTTTTGCTGTCAATGTACTCTTCGGTACCGTGTTCCATGATCATGTCGTAGACGCGTTGGTAGGCGTTGCGGATGATCTTGGGATTTTGACGGACGAGCGCGAGATACTCCTCGAAGCTGCCCTCCCAATGTAGATCGCGGTACTCATCGACGTTGTGATAACGACGCAAGACACCTTCCAAAGATTTCTCAGTGGAGTGTTCGCTCTTGATCTCTGTTGTGGACTCCATGGAGTCTCTGCCTCCTTGCTTCCGGTTAGTTTCCATGCTCGCCCGCCCGAGAAGACGAGCGCTCTGTTTGCAACTTCTGTTCGTTCAGGGACTTTTGTACCGCAGGGCACAAGGGGTTCCTGTTGATATACCACTCTCTTTTGAACCAGAAATGGCCGCGAGTTCGGCATCGTCTGTCAAGATAACAAGGGACCCCCCCAGAAACAAGAAGCCCCTCTCAGAGAAACGAAGACCTCGTTCGTGGGTCGGTATCCATTGGAGAACCCCAGAAAGGCTTCGATGTTCCAAGATTGGCTCCTTTGTTTGAGTCTTGCGGTGCCCTTATGGGGTAGGAGGGATGGGAGGGGAGATTAAGCTTTGGTTTCGGGGGCTTGTTCGACGTCATCAAAAGCGTCGAGATCTTCAAGGGACTCAGGTCCAGGAGCAGGCGTGCCTTCGGGGTTGTCCATGGTACGGACGGTTGCGCCACCTTTGCGGTGTGCCACGCGTTTTTCTTTCAGGCGACGGAGTTGTTTGGTCACTTGTTCTGAAACTTCGGTGATAGCTTTATACAAGTCTTCACCTTCGCTTTTGGAAACGATATCGTTGTCCCATACGCGAAAGGTTACTTCCGCAAAGTGCGTGGCACCATGCCGAGCAGACTCGTATTGCAGAATGACGTGTGCTTCCACTTCACCGGGCAGGATACGATCCAATTTCCCGAGTTTATCTTCCACGTGGCCTCGCATCGCATCGGTAAGCGTCATCCCTCGAGCCTGAATGTTCAACTTCATCGAAAAAGTCTCCTCTGTTGTCTTAGGCGCTGGTCTATGGGAGTTGATTAATTTCCACGTTCCCACTCTCGAAGGCGTTTTTGGAAAAAGGCATTTTTGCTTTCAAAAGTGGCGGCCATCCGCAAAGTTTGAATTGCTTTTGCCTTATCGCCTTCGTTGTAAAGGCGTTCTGCTTCTTGGAAAAGTTTGCGTCCTTGAGGGGTGGACCCCCCTGCGGCAACCTTTTCTTCTCGCAAACGCTTCTCGTCATCATCCGTATATCGTAGCTTTTTCTTGGGTCCTGTCAAACCTTGATTGTAGTAGTTGCGCTTATCATCATCACGCAAAACAAGATAAGCTTCCGTCACGCGTTTATAAACGCGATCGATGGCAGACTTGAGTTGTTCGCTTTCGTGTTCAAAGAAGAGGTCGGGGTGCAGCGTACGCGCACGCCGGTGATAAGCACGGCGGATATCGAAGCTGTCTGCGTTGCGTTGCAAACCCAACAATTGGTAATAGTCTAGTTCGTCGATACGCGCCGCAAGAGCCATGAGCTTTTGGACGTCCATACGCTGTCTATCCTCCCATCATGCCCGTCCCGCGGGCTTATCCGTTGACCAACTCCATCTCCGAGCCCCGTGCACTGAGGCGCAGAACCTCTTCTTCGCTGAGTGCGCTAGAGAGTGCCACCGTCATACGTTGGCGCAAGCCAGTTTCGAGGTCACGCGCTGTAACGTGGACAAGACCCGAAGCATCGATGCTAAAGGTCACTTCGATCCGCGCTTCGCCTCGATAACCGATGCGAAACCCTTCAAAGTCAAAGTAACCCAACAAAACGTTTTCTTCTTCCCGATTGGACTCACCTTGATAAACACGGATGTTGACGCGCTCTTGACCGTCTCGAACCGTTGTAAAGATGCGAGAGCGCTCGATGGGGATGGGCGTATTGCGCTCAATCAACATCTCGGTGTATCCGCCGACTGTGGCGATTTGCAAAGAGAGCGGCGTCACGTCCAAAAGGTGCGCTGCGCCAATGTTTCCTGAACGGGTCGCCCCACTCTGCATCAAACTGTGTGCATGGATCGCAGCGCCCAAAGCCACAACCTCGTCAGGGTTGAGCGAGACGTTGGGGGCTTGTCCAAAGTAATAGGCCACCGCTTCGCGAACGATCGGCAGACGCGTGGGACCTCCCACCAAGATCACCCCATCAAGGTCGCTTGGATGGAGTCGGGCCGCACCAAGAGCCTCATCGCAAACCTTGAAGGTCCGCTGAACGAGCTCCGTAACAAGGCTGTTGAACTCTTGTTGGTTCACCATGTATTCCAAGCTCACAGCTTGGCCTCGCTCGACATAGATATCGGGGATCGAGACGAGTACTTCAGGGTGAACGGACAACAGCTTTTTGGCTTCTTCGCAAGCTTCTCGGAGTTTTTGCAGACTTTGGCGATGAGGACGCAGATCGATGCGTGTGTCGCGCATAAAACGATCCACAAGGTACTCGGTCAAACGAAGGTCAAAGTCGTCACCACCAAGATACGAGTCCCCTGCGGTCCCCAAGACTTCGAAGATATCGCCATCGATCTCCATGACAGAGAGGTCAAATGTCCCACCACCAAGGTCGTAGATCGCCACGCGTTGACGAAGCTCTCGACCATAACCATACGCAAGCGCCGCAGCTGTGGGCTCGTTGATCATCCGCAACACGTTGAGACCCGCGATCCGCCCAGAGTCCAAGGTGGCTTGGCGTTGGTTGTCGTTAAAGTACGCAGGCACGGTCACGACCGCATCGACGATATCCTCTTGGACATACACAGAAGCAAGGTTGCGCATCTCGCGCAGAATAAAAGCGGAGATCTCTTCGGGAGAAAAGATCTGGCTGTCTATCGCTAAGCGGATCGCGTGGTTTTCGGTCTCTACGATCTGATAAGCACAAAAAGCCTGCGCTTTTTTGACTTCATGCGAAAAGCTCTTACGACCTAAGATCCGCTTGATTGACCATACCGTGCGATCGGGGTCAAGGATAACGTGGCGTTTCGCTTCGTTCCCTACGATCACACGGTCCCCCCCGGGAAAGTGAACGACGGAAGCGTGCAAGTTGTCGCCCCAACGGTTCGGAACCACAGTGGGAACACCGTTGGCAACTACGCCAACACAAGAGTTTGTGGTCCCAAGATCGATGCCAATGGCGTGTTTTCCCATCTTTTTTCCTCAGCGCGCTCTAACTGGTTGCTTCACTTGCACAAGATGCCACATGCCTCTGCGGAGTGGGCAGCGATGTGGTTGATCAATCTATAACAAACACGAACTCTTTCGCTTTTTCTGTAGAGAGCCCTTCCGTCCTCAGGCTCAACAACCCAACAAGCGCGAGATCACAAGACGTTGGATCTCAGAAGTGCCTTCGCCGATCTCCAAAAGCTTCTGATCGCGGTAAAAACGCTCGACATGATACTCGTTGATCAAGCCGTAGCCACCGTGGATTTGGACAGCATCTGCCACCACGCGCTTCATGACTTCAGAGCAATAGAGTTTGGCCATGGCAGCTTCTTTTTTGAAGTCGCGTTTGTTATCGCACAGCCAGCACGCTTTATAAAGCAAGTTGCGCGCTGCTTCGATCTCCATCGCCATATCCGCGAGTTTGAAACCCACCGCTTGGAATTGGCTGATCGAGCGACCAAACTGTTTGCGGTCTTTGGCGTATTGAAGCGCCATCTCAAAGGCACCTTGCGCCCCACCAAGTCCCATCGAACCAATGCTCAAGCGACCTCGATCCAATGTGGACAACATCTGACGAAAACCATCGCCTTGACGCCCAAGCATCGAATCTTCGGGAAGTTCCACATCCTCAAAGTAGAGTTCTGCGGTGTTGGAAGCACGCCACATCATCTTGCCGTGGATGCTGCGCGATGTGAAACCAGGTGTTCCTTTGGCGGGCATCAAAAAGTTGGAGTACTCTTTTTTGCCGCCAACCTCTCCTGTCACAGCTTGCACAACGATCACTTCTGTCATCTCGGTCGAACCGTTGGTGATGAAGATCTTGCTACCGTTGAGCACCCAACCTTTGTCGGTCTTGCGTGCGCGAGTTTGGGTTCCACCAGCGTCTGAACCTGCGTTGGGTTCGGTCAAGCCGAATGCCGCAAGTCCTTTTCCTTCTGCCAAAAGAGGCAACCAACGCTCTTTTTGTTCTTCGTTTCCAAAGTAGGCAATCGGGCCAACACCCAACGAGTTGGCTGCGGCAACTGTCGCTGCATGGGAACCATCCACACGCGCGATCTCTTCCACCGCCAACACATACGTCAAGTAATCTGAGCCCATCCCGCCGAACTTTTCGGGAACCAAGAAAGCGAACATCCCCAGCTCGCCCATCTTACGCGTTAATTCAACGCTAAACTCTTCTTTGGCGTCTAACTCTATGGCGCGGGGCTTGATTTCTGCTTCCGCAAAGCGACGAACTTGTTGACGAAACTCTTCTTGCTCAGCGGTAAGATCAAAATTTAACATCCAGCATCTCCTGCACAAATGGCCTTTCTTGTAGCCATGACGAACGATACGCCGCTATGATAGCCAAGTCGCCCACGCACGACAATAGATGTCTTGCTTGAAATCGAAAAGGACCTTCTGATGCCGTCGTATTTCCTCCCGCCGCTTCGCTTGTGGTTCCTACCTGCGATCCTTCTCTCCTTCTTTTGCATCCCTTGGCAGGCTCACACGACCCCCACCCACCAACCCAAGATATCTGTCCTCCCACAACAACCTCTGTGGTTGCTCCAAAGCCGAGACGCCATCCTCCATATCGATCTGCGTGTCCAAAGCACGCGGCAAAACCAAGTCACGCTGCGTTTTGCGCAACTTTACGCCTCCCACGAAGGGCAAACACAACAAATTCGCGTGTTTTCTCGCCCGATACTGCTCGCTTATGCTCGTCGATGGGATGAAGGTCAACGCGCTTGGATCAAGCACAGCAGCCCACAGATCCCACCCAACCAAGATATCGTGCTGTCTCTCCCACCCCTTCGTTACCCCCGCAACTTACGACCTGATGCGCTTTCTCTACGGCTTTATTTCCAACAGGGCTCTCGTACCCTTCAACGCACGCTGCGGATCTCTCCTCAACTTCCACCAAGCATCCACATGCGCTTTCCTGTACGCGGTCGCTGGTGGGTCGCCAATGGCAACGCACCAGGTGCACCGCATCGCCATCGTCTGCGTTCCCCATCTTCCACACATCTTGCACCACAACGCTTTGCCCTCGACTTTTTACGCATCGACGCAAACAACCGTATCCATCGAGGTGCACCGCATCAAAATACAAGTTACCTTGGTTTTGGAGAGCGTGTCTTTTCCCCCGCAGATGGGAAGATCCTTACCATCGAACGACGCCATCAAGACGCCGCGCCTGGGCGACCTGACAAGCAAAATCCCCTTGGTAATTACATCTTGATCCAACATACGCCCACGCTGTTTTCTCTGCTTGCCCACCTCAAACAAGGCTCCATCCAAGTCGATCAAGGACAACAAGTGAAAGCGGGACATTGGCTCGCAAGAGTCGGGAACAGCGGGGATGGCGCCACACCCCACTTGCACTACCAACTCTTACAGGCTCCACAGCCAGAAGAGTCGCCCTCGCTCCCTCCCCTCTTTTGGGGCCTTTCGGCGCCTCATGGTGCTTTTAGTCCTTTTTGTCCGCATGACGGACAGATCGTCGTGGCCTTTTGATCCCCACGCCCACTCCCCCTTTGCCCTCACACGCGATCACCGCAGCCCCACGACCTACAAAGATGACCCGTAGATATCGACTTTTGGTGTCGAGCGCAGGCGCGCACGGGCTTGCTCGACGTCGCGGATAAACAGGGTATTGTCGTGCGTTTGATCTTTGCGCACGACGTCTTTTCCGCCCAACTCTGCGAGCGTTCGAGTCATGGGGTCGTAGGTATAAGGACGAAAGCCCAAAGATATCATCTGATCGTACAATGCTTTTTCGCTGTAACCGTACTGCTCGCCGCTTCCATTGAGTTCCATGATCACAGAGTGCAAAGATGGTTTACGCAGCGTCTCCAAAGCACCGTTGATCACGGGTGTTTCGAACCCTTCCACGTCGATCTTGATCAAGTTTGGCGACTCGTCTTGAAGCACATGATCAAGCGTGCGAACCTTCACAGCGATCGTATTGTGCGAAGACTCGCCAGGTCGAACGACGTGATTGACCGTGTCCTCGTCACTTGTAAAAAGAAGCTCTCCCTCTCCTTCGCCGACCCCGATGTTCAGGGCTTTTACGCGCTCATCAAGGCGATTGACTTGCAGATTCAGAGACAAACGAGCGAAGGTCTCAGGAACAGGCTCGAAGCTATAAGAGCGCGCTCCCACCCCACCGCTCGCAAGCAGCGTGTACGAACCCACATTGGCTCCCACGTCCACAAAGAGATCGTCAGGCGTCAGTGTATGCAGGACATAAGCCATCGTAGAAAACTCATGTAGTCCACAATAGAGATTTCCTGTCAGACCTGTTTCGCCAGATCGCACAAGCAGCTTCAGTCCAAGAATCCAATCACACATCACTTGCCCCTGAACCAAGCGGCTTCCCACCTGCCATCGCACATAACGCTTGAGAGCGTCGAGGCGGTGACTTTGGTTCACAGGATGATTGAGGATAAAACGAACAGTGGACAGCACACCCATAGTAAGAAGGCTCCATCGGCTTGAAAGAAAAAAGGGAACCCTTTCATGGAAAAAGTTCCCTTTCACGCAACCAAAAGGACAAGCTTAACTGATCGCGGGGAGAGCATCTGCGGAGGTCATCTGACGATCGGCATAGACAGCGTCGCTTATGAAAAACGCTTCGTGAAGTGCGCGCATCGCTTCGCTTGCGTAGTTGGGTTCCGTCACCAAGGTGATATTGATGCGCGAGGCACCCTGCGAAACCATGTGCAAGGGGATCTGACGCTCACCCAAGATCGTGAAGATCTTGGCCAACAAAGAAGAATCCTGTCGCAAGCCCGCACCAACGAGACACAACAAGCTTCGCTCTTTCTTTTGTTCGACATACGCAAAAGACGATATCTCTGCGATGGCTGCGTCAAGATCGCCTTCCCAATAATCGAAGGTCATCGACACAGAGACTTCGCTGGTGGTGATCGCATCGACAGAGACTTGATGACGCGAAAGAACCTCAAAGACGCGAGATAAAAAGCCGGGTGCTTCGAGCATTCCCAACGAACGCACCAACAAGGAGCGTACATTTTTGCGCAAGGCGATCGCACGCAAAGGCTCGACAGGTGCGTTGTCATCGATCAGTGTCCCTTGAAGATAACGGGGATCTGGATCGAATGGATCGACGTGGAAGGTCCCCAACACCCGCACGGGGATACCATTGCGACGAGCAGGCTCGATGGTTCGGGGGTGAAGGACTTTGGCGCCAAAAAAAGCCAACTCTGCGGCCTCTTCAAAGCTCACTTCAGGTGCGATGGATGTGGACCCCACGATACGAGGGTCCGCACGCAAGATCCCTGGAACATCCGTCCAGATCTGGATCTCATCGACCTTCGCTGCGGCACCAAAGACCGCCGCAGAAAAGTCCGAACCACCGCGTCCCAAGGTCGTGATCTCTCCTTGAATTGAACGTGCAATAAAGCCCGTCACAACGGCAATTTCGTCCGACTGGATACGCGCAACAGCACTTTCGATCTCAGGGTAACACTCAGGCAAGACGCCCGCCCGCGCAAAACGCTGATCTGTGCGCATACCAAGTTCCCAACTGTCCCATGCTTTGGCGGGACAGCCGATCTTGCGCAAGGTCGCGGCCATCAGGCGCACGCTCATCCGCTCACCCAACGACAGCATGATATCGCGGACACGTGGGCTGACTTCGCGCAGCATCTGAACACCCGACAACATACGCTGAAGTTCTTCGTACTGCGCGTCGATCAGACCTTTTTCCAGTTCCAATTTTTCGATAATGACATCGTGGCGACTCATCACGCGCTCTTTGAGCGGCCCAAAGTCATCGCCTCGACGGGCTTGTTCGGCAAGTTCAAGCAGCATATCTGTCACGCCACTTAACGCAGAGACCACAACGATCGGCCAACGTGTCTCTCTCGCGATAAGTTGCGCAGTGCGCAAGATCGCCTCAGGAGTTCCAACACTCGTCCCGCCAAACTTCATCACCACTTTGCCTTGATGCCGACTCACACATGTACCCTTTCTATCACCAAAGATGCGGCACATCCGACCGCATCAACGAGTCACTTTCTGAAAGAAGAATTATTCGCCTTCGCGCTTCAACGACGCAGGGATACGATCCAAGCGCAACATCGATGCAAGATCCTCACGTGCAGCAAGGAGTTCTGCTCGATCTGCGGAGACCATCACCACGGCGGGACGTTGTACGCGGTTGTATTGGCTCGCCATACTGTAGGTGTAAGCACCTGTCGAAAGAAAGGCGATCACGTCATCCACCCGAACATGCGGGAGATATACATCTTTTTGCAACATATCGCCCGACTCACAACAACGACCCGAAACCGACCACAACGTGTCGGGTTTCTCGTGCATACGGTTGGCAAGTGCGACTTGGTACTTTGCGTTGTAAAGTGCAAAACGCGGATTGTCGGTCATCCCGCCATCTACGCTGGCATAGTTGCGAACACCTTCGATCTCTTTTGTACTTTGGACCGTGTACAAGGTCACACCTGCACGTCCAACAATCGAACGGCCAGGCTCATCACACAAAAGAGGTGGCTCGACTTCGTACTCTTCGGCAAGTTCCATCACGCGACGACGCATCCGCGTGAGGTGTTCGTTGACAGAGGGCGGCACGTCGTCATCTGTGTAACGAATGCCGATCCCACCGCCCATATTGAGTTCATCAAGTGGTGCGCCAAGGTCTTTTTGTACGTAAGCGTAAAAGCGCATCATCGCTTCCGCTGCGACAGAAAAAGGTTTCAAATCAAAGATCTGTGAACCAATGTGACAGTGCAGACCCACAAGCTTGATGCGGGGCTTTTCCAAGATCCGCATCACAGCTTCTTCTGCGGCGCCGCTTGCAAGGTTGAATCCAAACTTCGAGTCCACTTGGCCTGTTTGGATCGCTTGGTGTGTAGAGGGTTTGACCCCTGGCGTCACGCGGATAAACACGCGCGCTTCTTTGTCCATCTCTTCTGCAAGATCTGCCAAACGGTCGATCTCAGCGAGGTTATCGATCACGATGCGACCGATGCCCATCTCCAAGGCGAGACGCAGATCATCGACGGTCTTTGCGTTTCCATGCATCAAGATATTTTCCGCAGGAAAGCCCGCAGCACGAGCCGTTTGCAACTCACCCCATGAAGCGACGTCCAGCCCCATCTCTTCTTGTTCCATCAAGCGACAAAAGCCCGTCGTGAGGAACGCTTTGCTTGCATAATACACACGAGCGCGCGGATATTGCTCGATTTGCTGTTTATAAGCTCGACAGTTTCCCCGCACGACATCTTCCAACAACACGACGAGTGGGCTTCCAAAGCGTGCAAGAAGCTCACGGACATCATGACCCGCCAAGGTCATCACACCATCGTCATTCACGCCGTATATCGGGGACTCTGTGTAGATCATCTCTTCCATCAAAACACTCCTTCACCAAGAAGCTTGCTGCTCAAACACCAAAAGCTTTATCCACCAAGACCCCGAAAGCGCCACCTCGATCAAGGAGACCTTGCAACCGAGGTGATCGACGCGCAGCATATCCAGATGTTTCCGCTGCGTCAATCTGTACTTCGCGACCTTTTTCTTTGTTGTAAATCCCGTCCTTGGCCTCAACTCTTTTCTTTCGCATCACCCAAAGAACAAACAAGATGACACATCACCTTGTATGGATTTTTCGGTCCCCTTGGACGTCCCAAGGCAACACTTTCTTCTGTTTGGTTTGTTTCTTTTTTGCGAAAGCTCGCATGAACCAAGCTTTCGTTCTCAACATCTCCCTCACAAACGCTCCTAGAGGTCAGCTTGCCGAGGTTCTTGCTCAAATCATCTTGCCACGCCAAGACGCTATGTTTAAGATGCAGGCCCACAACTCACCTTAACCCCAAAAGCATAGAGCATGAGCATGTCGAAGACTTATCCCCGAGGCGCAGAGCGCATCCAATCCTTTGGAACCACCGTCTTTACCGTATGGACACAGCTCGCCCAAAAACACCAAGCCATCAACCTTGGCCAAGGCTTCCCTGACTTCGCTCCACCCGAGTTTGTGCGCGAAGCTGGACGTCAAGCCATGGAAGGCTATCAACAATATTCTCCCCACAAAGGTTTCCCCGCGCTGCGCAACGCCCTTGCTCAACAAGCAGAGCGTGACTGGGGACGTAGCGTCGATCCTGAAAAAGAGATCACCGTAACCGTCGGTGCTACCGAAGGGATCTACGCTGTGATCCAAGCCCTGATCGATCGTGACGATGAAGTCATCTTGCTCGAGCCTTTTTATGACTCCTACCCCGCTTCGATCTTGATGGCGGGGGGTGTACCGCGCTTTGTCCCACTGCGTCCCAACGCCGCCCACCAATGGGAGTTAGACCTCGATGAGTTGCGAAGCACCATCACTCCACGCACCAAGGCGCTGATCCTCAATACCCCCCATAATCCGACAGGAAAGTGCTTTACCCGCGAAGAACTCCAAGAGCTCGCCGCGCTCTGCATCGAACACGATCTCCTTGTGATCGCCGATGAAGTCTATGACCGCTTGTTGTTCGATGATCGCGAACATGTCTCCATCGCCACGCTGCCTGGGATGTGGGAACGCACACTCACGATCAGCAGCGCAGGAAAGACCTTCAGCGTCACAGGTTGGAAAGTGGGTTGGGTGATCGCTCCTGAAGATCTCACGCACGCTCTACAGATGGCGCAGCAGTGGATCCCTTTCTGTGTCGCGACGCCCATGCAAGCTGCTGTTGCCGTGGCCATCGAACAATCCAAAGAGAACAACTACTACAACGAAGTCCGAGATCTTTACCAAAAGAAGCGCGACTTTTTCTTTCAAGTCCTCCAAGAAGCCAACCTCAACCCCTACCCCGCTGAAGGAACGTACTTCATCGTCGCAGACACCAGCGCATGGGGCTTTGACAACGATGAGGCCTTCTGTCATCACCTCACCACCAACGTTGGTGTTGTCGCGATCCCGCCATCTTACTTTTTCTCACCGCCCAACAAGCACATCGCGCACAAGATGGCCCGATTCGCCTTCTGCAAAGAAGACCATGTCCTCGAAGCTGCCGCCGAACGACTGCGCAAAGCCTAAACCACACAGGGGATTTTCGATGCAACTTTGCTCTCGAAAAAAGCTTCGCCCTCGAAGCTTTGTCCCTGCATCCCTTCGTTTCGCACGTTTGTGGATCATGCTGCTTTTGATCAGCACCTTTGGATGGGGCTGTCGAAACCAGCGCTTTTCCTTCGATGAGTTGGAGGCCCAACTGAGCCGCCCCACCGCCCAGTTGAACCTCAAAGATATCTCTCGACTGCGCTCGATCTTGCGTGGCACTGCGCGTCGTTACCGCTCGACCAGCCGCGGAGGACCACCCTCTTTAAACGCACAGCTCCAACGCATCGGTATCCCCGAAGGTATCCTCCATCGCGTCACCGCTTTTTCTCCGCTTTCCAACGACTATCGACGCGTCCCCATCACGATCAAGGTGCCCAAGAATCCCCAAGACAAGGACATCTTCAGCTTTCCACTTCATCCTTGCTACGATGTCCAAAAGACTCGACTGGGTTATCGTCTGACCCTACAACTGAGCTGTACAAGCGAAGGCAGCGGCGTGTTGATCGTCTCTCTTCATGGATGGAACAAACCCCAAGCCCCTTACAAAGAGATCATCTGGCGTTATCTTAGTGCGTGTGATCGCCAAGGAGCTTGTGTCAGTGGCCGCATGACGATGCGTTCGTATCCCACCAAAAATCCCTGTCCACCCGAGCAAAAAGACGATCAGTGCCTCAAGTCTCCACAGTCTCTCCACCGCATGAGCTTGATCTACCTCCTCACCCGCAAACGTTCCAAACGTCGCAATGCCCGCATCAGCCGAGGCGGACTACAGCTTCGTTACAGACTCCTCCAACCTCTTGGCCCGATCGAACACCTGTTGTTCTTGCGCAGAAAACGACGCCTGACCCGAGAAAGCTTCGTCTTGCGCTACAACCCCCTTCAACGCATCACGCAATTTGAGATCCAAGGGGCCACCCAACACTTCCTCTGCGAACAACGCGACGATAACACGGGCACTTGCAAGATCACCAAACGCTGACCCCACCCTCACACAGCTATGTTGGACAAGAGATCCTGTGAGCGCTGCTTTGTGGACGATCCTTCGCGTCTGTTGACGCTGTGGGAACCTGTTTGGAGCTTGCGCACATCAGAAGATTTCGTATATTGCGCCTATTCGCCCAACCTTTTCCCCTGCCAAAAGGAGCGACGTATGAGCCTAGAGATTACTTTGGTCCCTGTTCTTTCGGACAATTACAGTTACATCCTTCACTGCACAAAGAGCGGAGCTGTGGCTTTGGTGGACTGTCCAGATGCAGACGCCATGATCCAGACGCTTGAACGCATGAAGCTCCAACCCACCATGGTGCTCAATACGCATCATCACTTCGATCATGTGGGTGGAAACGAAGATCTCAAAAAGAAGTGGCCCGCGCTAGAGATCGTCGGTTATGGCCCTGACAGCGACCGTATCCCTTGCATCACCCGCAAGGTTGAGGAAGGCGAGCGCATCAAGGTCGGCGAGTATGAAGCAGAGATCTTGTTTACACCTGCCCATACACGGGGCCATATCGCTTACTACTTTGCAGATGCTGCGGCTGTTTTTTGTGGGGATACGTTGTTTTTTGGCGGATGTGGTCGCTTCTTTGAAGGCACCCCCGCAGAGATGCATGACTCCCTGCAAAAACTCGCGGCACTGCCCGAAGATACGCGCGTTTACTGTGGCCACGAATACACAGCTTCCAACCTGCGTTTTGCACGACATGTCGAGCCGAACAATGCGTTTCTTGCGCAGACGTACGAAGAAGTCCTCTCTCTACGAGAACGCGAGAAACCCACGATCCCTTCGACGATTGCCCAAGAAAAACAGGTCAATCCCTTTTTGCGTACCCACATCGCAGCCGTCCAACAAGCCACCGCAACGCAAGGCGCTGATCCTCACGATGCGGTCTCGGTGTTGGGCGCCCTGCGCGAGATGAAAAACAACTTCTAATGCCACAAAGGAGCCTTTCTATGAGCACACAAGCTGTCGCTGTTCACCGCGCTTTCACGACGTTGAAAAAGCGTTTTGAAGGAGAAGTGCGCGTGGATGAAGCGTCCCGTATGCTCTACTCCACAGATGCTTCGATCTACCAAGTCGAGCCCGATGGAGTGGTCTTGCCCAAGCATACGCAAGACATCATCCAAGCCGTGAAGGTGGCGGACTTGTACAAAGTCCCGATCATCCCGAGGGCTGCGGGGACATCGCTTGCGGGGCAGTGTGTCGGGAAAGGCATGGTACTGGATGTTTCCAAGTACATGAATCGCGTCTTGGAGACCAATGCAGAAGAAGGTTGGATGTGGGTCGAACCTGGCGTGATCCAGGACGATATCAACGCTTTGGTCGCGCCTTATGGCCTTCAGTATGGGCCCGATACTTCGACCTCAAACCGCGCGATGATCGGCGGGATGATCGGCAACAACTCTTGTGGTACCCACTCCATCTTGTACGGAAAGACGGTCGATCATCTCTTTGAAACAGAGGTCATCCTTTCGGACGGCTCCATCGCGCACTTTAAAGATCTCACCCCCCAAGAACTCGAAGAAAAGAAGAAGCTCGACAATCTCGAAGGTCATATCTACCGCGAGATTACACGCATCCTCTCGGAACATCGGGCACTTATCAAAGAGCGCTATCCCAAGATCCTTCGACGCAACACAGGTTATCTCCTTGATGAACTCTTGCGCGAAGACAAACCCTTTAACTTGAGTCGTCTGCTTTGCGCATCAGAGGGTACTTTGGCGCTGATCACCCGTGCGCGCGTCAACCTTGTGCCACTTCCCAAGCACAAGGGGCTTGTTGTCCTTCAAGCCAACAGTCTGCGCGAGTGCATGGTCGCAACAGTCGAAGCCCTGCCCTTTCAGCCCGCAGCCATCGAACTGATCGACAAGACGATCCTCGATCTAAGCAAAGGTAACATCAGCCTCGAACCTCTGCGTTTCTTCCTTGAAGGCGATCCCCAAGGCGTCCTTGCTGTCGAGTTTTATGGCGATAGCAAAGAAGAGATCTTAGACAAGATGGATCGCATGGAAGCGCGGATGAAAGAAAAAGACTTGGGTTACACTTACCCACGTCTTTGGGGCGCGGATATCGGGAAGGTTTGGAATCTGCGCAAGGCTGGCCTCGGGATCATCTTTACGATGCCAGGGGACTCCAAACCTGTCGCATTTGTCGAAGACACCGCAGTCCCACCCGATGCTTTGCCCGACTACATCGAAGACTTCCAACAGTTGATGGAAGAGTATGGGACCTCTTGTGTGTATTATGCCCATGCTTCGGTGGGTGAGTTGCACATGCGACCCGTGCTCAATCTCAAAGATCCCGCAGATGTCGAAAAGATGAAGCAGATCGCCGAAAAGGTCACGGAGTTGGTGATCAAGTATGGTGGTTCGATCTCAGGCGAACACGGGGACGGACGTGTCCGCGCGCCCTTCAACGAGCGCTTCTTTGGGACTGAACTCTACAATGTCCTGCGAGAAGTCAAACGCATCTTCGATCCCAAGGGCATCTTCAACCCCAACAAGATCGTTGATGCCTTTCCCATGGATCAAGATCTGCGCTATCCCGAACACTACCCCACCCACGATATCCCGACCGCGCTCTCTTTTGAGAAG
This sequence comes from Myxococcales bacterium, assembly GCA_020632975.1. Lineage (GTDB taxonomy): Bacteria > Myxococcota_C > UBA6777 > UBA6777 > UBA6777 > JAKLKB01. The sequence goes on along the minus strand of JACKEL010000007.1, from coordinate 11,832 downwards.
CAACACGGATATGTCCGCGCCACCGAGTTTTGCAACGGCGCAGGGGCTTGCCGAAAGTCCGCGATCGCTTCAGGGACGATGTGTCCTTCCTACCAAGCGACCCTTGAAGAACAACACTCCACCCGAGGCCGCGCAAATGTCCTACGTACGGCCATCATGAAGCATGGCCCAGTGGAGGCATTCAAGCGTCCTGAAGTGCACGACACCATGAAGCTTTGCCTCGAATGCAAAGCGTGCAAGTCTGAGTGCCCCTCCAACGTCGATATGGCGAAGCTCAAGTACGAATATCTCCAACGTCGTCACGACGTTCACGGTATCCCGCTTTCGGATCTCGCGTTTGGTTGGATGCCTTTTCTCACCATGCTCGCGACGCCTTTTGCGGTGTTCTTCAATCTCTTTGTGGGCTCGGGCTTTGGTCGATGGCTTTTTGAACAGCTCCTTGGTGTGGACAGTCGCCGCAAGATCCCAGAGATCCAACTGCCCACGCTGCGGATGTGGTTTCGCTTTCACAAGCCACACAAAAATGCTGGAAAGAACGGAAAGACCGTCCATTTCCTTGCAGACCCCTTTATCAATTACAACGATCCCCACGTAGGCATCGCAGCCATCACCGTCCTCGAAGCCGCAGGTTACAACGTCGAACTCTCCAAAGTGCGGGATGACGGGCGAACTCTGATATCCAAAGGCTTTACACGTCGCGCCAAAAAGCTCGCAGAAGACAACATCTGGCGACTGCGTGGCCCCATGGAAAAAGGTATCCCTCTCGTGGGTGTCGAGCCATCGACGCTTTTGACGATCCGCGATGAGTATCGAGACTTTTTCCCAGAAGATCCCGTGGTGGAAAAGATCGCCCAACACGCCTTTTTGATCGATGAGTTTTTGGTGGCAGAGTCCACCAAGGCGCACTTTATCCATCCCTTTGCTCCAACCCCCAAGACCTATCTTGTCCACGGACACTGCTTCCAAAAGTCCCTTGTCGGGATCAAGCCCACCTTGGAGATGTTGCGCCTTCTTCCCGACGCAGCCGCCAAAGAGATCCCTTCAGGCTGTTGTGGGATGGCTGGTTCCTTCGGATACGACAAGGAAAAGTATGATGTGTCGATGAAGATCGGCGAACTCAAACTTTTTCCAGCGGTGCGTGATCGCCAAGATGCTGAGGTCGTGGCTGTGGGAACTTCCTGCCGTCACCAAATCCTCGACGGCACCGCCTACAAAGCCAAACACCCCATCGAGATCCTTTACCAAGCCCTTCGCTAACTTTTCGACTTTGTGCAAGATCTCCTCCTCACCATCCAACGATGGTCTCGCTTTGATCAGAGGAGCCTTGCATGCGCCTGCGACTCATACTTTTTCTTCTCTTGACGATGGGACTTGGTAACGCTTGTCTCCCCACAGAACAACATCTCTACAGCCCGATCCCATCGAACAAACAAGATCCTTTCGCGGGTTGGCATGCGGCTTTGCGCTCTGCCCTCACAGGGGGATTGCTCGGTCACAGCATCCCCAAAGATGCCCAAGGTCGCTACCGCTTGCTGCTTGAACGCAAAGCAGGCTCTCCTTTCCCGCGCATCCACGGTCTTTTTCAATACGCTGAGATCGGTCGGGTCTCTTCTGTACGCGTGTTCCCCTCCGCTTTGCCAAGTCTCCAAGGCCACCCTGCGATCCAACGACTCAGCCCCGCCCGTCGCTACCGTCCCAAACGAACACTTGGTGCAAGCGGTTTGCTGACCTACGCCTCAGAGATCGGTTCTTCTGGTGCCCCCATCTCTTATCGCTTTCAGTCCCCAAGCGCGGGCAAGATCACGATCCTCGTGGTTGGAAGTGGCTCAGACGACACGGAGCTTTGGACCCCACTCATCGAGATCTGCGCAGACACCGCGTGCAACAACGTCCTTGATCGCGACTATCCGTCGTTTGGCTACAGCACAAGCGGCGATCCGCATCCCACGCCCAAGTCCCACGCACGCGTGACACACACTTTCACACAGGCAGGTACTGTCACGCTGCGCGTCTCCACCCAAGACAATTACATCGGAAAGTTCGCGATCTTCATCACGTCTGAAGACATCAACCTTCGTTCTGCCCGTCTCACGGGCGGAGACATCACCTCTTCCAAAGCCCCACGCCACGCGGGACTTGCAGCAGCGCGGCTCAAAAAAGAACAAGGGCTCGATGGGACGGGCGTCATCATCGGGATCATTGATACGGGGATCGACTGGTGCCACACAGACTTTACCAAACAAGACAAGTCCCGCATCCTGTACCTTTGGGATCAAGAGCTAACCCCTCGTAGCAACGAGCGTTCACCCGATCCACAGATCGTTGGGCAAGCGCGTTTTGGTGTGGAGTACAATCGCCAAGAGATCGATGCGGCCCTTCCCCAATGCAATCGAAACCTCGTTCGCAGCGAAGATATCGACGGACACGGAACCCACGTCGCAGGGATCGCCGCAGCAAGCGGAAGCCAGCCAGGGATCGCCCCAAACGCAGAACTGATCGTCGTCAAAGGCTTCGATGATATCGTCTCTGCGGTCAAATACATCGTCGAAAAAGCCAAAGCCCTCCGTCGACCGCTCGCACTGAATATGAGTCTTGGCTCTCACATTGGTTCGCACGATGGCACCTACCTCGACGACAAGATCACGGAGCAGGTGATCGGGCCTGGCATCAACCTCTTTGCGGCCGCAGGAAACGAGGGTAACAACGCGATACACGCCACGACACAGCTCTCCCTCAACCAAACGACCACCCTCTCCTACAAAACAACGCCTCCCTATGGAAGCAGCGATTACCCTACAACCATCGACATCTTTGCGGACAAGACGGACACATTTACCATCGAAGTCACCGCCAAAGGCCAAGCCATCCCCCTCGTGTGGGGAAAAACCCAACAAGGCAGCACAAGCGTCTTCACTTACGAGTGGGGTGCGGGACTCACACACAGCGAAAATCCCGCGCTTTCTCACAGCTTCTTTACCTTCAAATGGAAGTCCGCCCCTCAACAAGAAGAAACCTTCACCTTCAAGATCAAACGCACCCAAGGAACAGGCAGCGGGATCTTTCATGCTTACGATACATCCGAAGAAGGCGAGTTCTTGAGCCTCGTCCCCAAAGACGCAGAGGACGGGATATTGGGCACCATCAGCAGCCCAGGAAGCTCGAAAGGCGCCATCTGTGTGGGTGCCTATGATCTTCACGCAGCCTTCGATCTTCGCGATGGCAACTTCTTTATCGACTCATTCCTTGTACCAGGCGACATCTCGTGGTTTAGCAGCCGTGGCCCCACACGCGATGGACGACCAGGGCTTACGATCATCGCACCTGGAAGCTACGTCGCTTCCACCATGACCACCTACATCCAGACCTGCCTGCAAGATCCCAATGAACTCTATTGCGATGATCTTCTCGCCGCTTACACCCGCGAAAACACCCATGTCCTCGCAGGAACCAGCATGGCCACCCCCTTTGCAACAGGTGCCGCCGCCCTCCTCCTTCAAAAAGACCCAACACTCTATGTCCGCCCGCTCTTTCAAAAAGCCGCAGCCCCTGCGACATGGACCTCGATGGACCCGAAGATCTGGGGCGCAGGATTGTTGCGACTTCCTGAAGCTTACCAAGCATGGGAGCAAGCACCCGCCCCACAGATCCGCCTAGAAACAACGACGGGACAAACTGTTGGGCAAGCTCCCTTTCGCCCGACGCTACGCGTGGTCTCACTCAATGGCACCATATTAAAAGAGTTTTTCTGGGACACTGACGAAAAAGCGGGCAACGAAGAGATCACGACAAGCCCCACGATGTCGATCGCACTTGAAACCCCAAGCACGCGGACGATCCGCGTTGTGGCTGTCGCAGAAAATGGCCGCACCGCCACAGCCTCGATCAGCTTGCGCGCAACCCTCGATGTACCCGAGTTTATCGAAGAGACCACGCTGCCCGAACCCACCCGCGAGTCCACACCCGACGCAAACCAAGAGGCCATCCAAGCCCCAGACGCAGAACCCATCCTACCCGAGATCGCCCAAGAGATCACCCAAGATGCCCTGACACCCGAGATATCGTCAGAACAACAAAGCGATGCCACCACGCAAGACGGCCCCCCCAAAAGTGGCTGTGGTTGCCAGGACAACCAAGACAAACCTTCGATGGGATGGCTCTTTTTCGTGCTGTTGTGGCTCATGCTCAAGCGCAGCAACAAGAACAAGGCTCACTTTTGGATCACAAACTCTTGAAGAAAGAAGGTTTGCCCTTGGAGCTTTTGGAGTCCAGGGCGCAAGGTGGGGAGAAGCTGTTGGATCTGTTGGGAAGAAAGCGGACGTTCCGCAAAGAAAGCGAGCAATCGCTCTTTTCCGTGTGCATCATCTAGTTCGGCTGATCCACGAAGTGCACCGTGTGCCGCGATGGGGATACTCTGCGCAGGCTTTTCTGGATAAAGCCATGAGATCGAGCTTTTGGCATCCACGAGGATCACCGTTAAGTACGCAAACCCCGCCCCACGGTAAGAAAAGCCCAAGAGATCGCCCGCTCGAAAAGACTCTCCAGAACGTGCGTTGCGTTGGGTGGCTCCGCGTTTCATGAAGACTTTGAGTTGAGGGGCAGAACCTTTCAAACGCCAAACATCTGATACAACGGGCGGTTTCGTTGTACGACCAGGAGGAGGACTGCGATCGACGCCATCCTGTGAAAAAGGACGCCACACCAACAGCATCAAGCCCATCGCCCCAACGGGCGCAAGCCACCAACGCATCGAGCCCCAAGTCTGCATCATCCCTTTCCACCAAGACAGCAACCCCTCTGAAGGTGGGCTCTGTTTGGGCGCGCCCTCTTTTGCGATCGTAGAGATCTGCGAAGAGGTATCTTGCAGAGATGCCGTGGGAAGGCTTTCCAAAGTACGAAGAAAAGCCGCGCGGGTGAACTGTTGTGAAAAGTCCGACTGTTCCGTGCGGATCAACGAGACCTGCGACTGACAGCGTGAACATTTTTCAAGATGTTGGTGGAGAAGTGCCTGTTCTTTGGAGGAAAGTTCCCCCAAACAAAAGAGGTCCCACCTTCGACGAGACGGATGTGTCTCGCGTTCTTGGTGAGCAATTGGCTGTTGTAAAAGCCCAGACATGATCTTTGTTCCTTCGCACAGAGGAAGCGCGCCAACCCTCAAATCGAGATACCGTGATTGAGGCAATACTTGTGGGCATTTTCTCGAAAACGCTCTAGTTTCATGCCCACAGCGCGTCGAGAAAAGCCCGTCTCTTGGGCAACTTCCTCTAAAGTCATCTCATCAAGATAGTAGAGATACGCCATCTGAAGGGTCGCTTCATCGACGCGAACCGCTTGAAAAAGCAAGGCAATGATCTCTTTGTGCAATCGTTCTTGGTTTTGTTCGCGATCATGCTCTTCTTCCAAGATCGAACGCAGTTCTTGCCAAGCTTCTCGGTGACGTCCACGTCGTTTTCGCGCCCGCAAAGCATCAATGGCACAAGACAAAGCGGTGCGTCGCAACACACCTGCGACCTCTTCTACAGAGCGCAACTTTTCTGAAAATCTCCAAAATTTCATAAAGGTATCTTGCATCGCATCTTGTGCTTCTTGTTCATCACGCAGGACCTCACGGCACACGCGCAACACCATATACCCATATCGTTCGTAGAGATTCGCCAGTTGTTCTTTGTCCAAAGCCTTAACCACTTTTGCAACGTGATCTGCATCTCCAAAGACGACGCCTTGATCAAAGTTGGGAAAACTTTTTCCAACTTCTTTGCGACAAGTCGTCTTTTGATACAGCAAACACCTATCCGACCAAGATCGCGGTGGGTGTTGACAGGATGCCCCCGCGATAGAACTATGTATCGAGTTTGACTCCTCCGCCAAAACACGGAGATGAGCAGGAGACGCCAACCATGGCCATCTCATCTATAAGACTTTTTCACTCACTTGCTTTGCTGTTGCTTGCAACGCTGGCCTTTTATCCCAAAAAGGCTTTCAGCACACCGCACCCTCTTCGACCCGCAATCTTCGCGGTGTTGGTGGGAAACAACCAAGGCAACCAAGGTGATCGCCCCCTTCGTTACGCCCAAAGCGACGCCTCTCGACTTTACCAAACCCTACGAGAAGTGGGTGGCGTCTCCAAACAGCGCATCCGCCTGCTTTTGGGGAAAGATCCCCAAGCTTTGTGGCAAGCTCTCCAACAAATCGACAAGCAGATCCGAGCAATTCGACAACTCCATCCCCATCGTGCGACGCGGCTCCTGTTCTATTACTCTGGCCACGCGGACCAACGCGCACTCCATCTTGGACAAGAGAATATATCTTACAAGAGACTGCGAGATACCCTCAAGCATTCTTTTGCTCACCTGCGGATCTTGGTGCTTGATACTTGCCAAAGTGGGCAGATGATCCGCCTCAAAGGAAGCTCTCGCCTCCGTGCATCCGTGCAAATGAACCTTGACCAAGCCCAAACCAAAGGCGCACGACGCACCAAACGAACCCTTGCGATCCCCCCCGCTTGGCAAGATGAACCCCTCCAAGGCGAGGCCATCCTCACCGCCAGCGGGATCGGCGAAGATGCTCACGAACTCGAAAGCCTCAGAGGATCGATCTTTACGCACCATCTCTTGTCTGCTTTGCGCGGCCTTGCGGACCATAACCAAGATGGACACGTCACTTTGGAAGAAGCCTATGGCTACACCTACCAAAAAACCATCTCGCATACGCTGTTTTTGTCGAGCGGTGTGCAACATCCAAGCTTTCGCAAAGCCTTCCGCGGACACGGCCATGTGATCCTAACCTCTCCCCACAAAGCCCCAGCCCAGCTTGCTTTGGACACCCCCATGGCGGGAAATTACTACATCCTTCAACCCGAAAAACAGCTCTTGCTCGCAGAGATCAAAAAGAAACGCGGTGAGCGCGTCCATGTCGGGCTAGAGGCAGGCAAGTACACGATCGTCTATCGCAGCAAAGGCGGCTATCAGTCCCAAACCATCGGTCTTCACAAAGGAAAGACCCACCTGCTCACACACCTCCAAGGACGCATGTTGTCTTACGCAGCCGCCTCCAACAAAGGTATCGCTTGGCTCACGCATCCACCGCGACTTCATGCAAATACCCCTTATCTGACAGCCTTTTATGCGACACTTGGGGTCGCAATCGCAGGGGCCATCACCACCGCGACATTGTATGGGGTCTCGCACAAACTTTATGGCGAAGCACGCGCTCCGCTCGAACAACCGGGCGGAACAGGGGTCTTAGATCAGTCTCTTGTGGACGCTTCTTCTCAAACCAATGTCGGTGCCAGCGCGATGTTGGGTCTCACGATCGCTGCAACCATCGCAGCCACCACGCTTTTTATTCTTCACGGTCGCAAAGCACAAAGTCCGAACCATAGCCAAACCCCTCCGTCTTCGGTATCTTCATCTCGTGGACATCTCTCAACTTCGCTCAGGACTCTTCGGCGGGATGCATCACCCGCCTTGCTTTACCAACCTTGAGGACGAACGATGCTGCCAAAGTGGCTACGCAAGTTACTCGAACCCCCTGAAGAAGCACCACAACCCAAAGAAAAACAAACCCTCCCCACAGGGATCTACAGCGGCATCCCCCACCGTGACTCTACCCCACAACAACCCGTACAAGAGACTTTTTCTACACCAGCAAGAGAACTCGTCTATTTTGGTGGCGCGGCCTCTCACCTGATGACACCTCCCCCGCCACCCCCTGAAGAAGTGTACCTTGTGATCTACCTACAAGGTGTCGAGTGCGGTCCGCCCCAAGTTCACGAAGGTTTGACACTTTTCCCTTTGTTTCGTCGAGAAGCCCCGCCCCGTGACTACCTGCTTCTTCAAGAAGCCATGGCCCAGAAAAGCGTGGTGATCCGCGAGATCAACGAGCAAGGAAGCGTCCCCAAGTTGGAGATCGAGAACCGCGGCACAAAGCCCGTATTGATCCTCGATAGCGAACTTTTCCTTGGTGGCAAGCAAGATCGTCTGGCCAATGCAACGTATCTCCTTGCTCCCAAAAAGTCCCATCACATCGACGTTTCCTGCGTCGAGCAAGGGCGTTGGGCTTATGACCCCGAGGCCAAAAAACAAGATCTCCGCGTTGGTTTCGGGATGTTCGCAGCCACAGGACGAGGACGCAAGCTCCAAAGTGTCAGTCGTTCCTTTCGTTCAGAACAGACCTTTACAAGCGATCAGATGGCCGTTTGGCACGAAGTCGGGCGTTACTTGCACCAAACCCAAGCTCACTCTGCGACACAAAGCTACCTCGCGGCCCAAGCAGCCGCCCAAAGCACCACACAGTCTTATCTTGATGCCATCCCCTGCCAAGAGCACCAAGTGGGACAGATCGCCTACCTCCAAGGGCACTTTCTCGCTTTGGACATGCTCGAACATCCCGCGCTTGCCGAACAGATGTACACTCATTGGTTGGCGTCTTATATCCACGAGCTCCACGACAAAGACCGCAAACCCTCGCCAAACCCCCCAAAAGGCGAGTCGCTGCTTGAGTCTTTGTGGCAGCTTTCAGCAGAGGCTCGCCCCTCCTTGTCGATGGGTCAAGATCTGCGCTTCCAAGGAAAGGGACTGCTTGGCGCAGGTCTCGCCCTTGAGCAACGCTTGATCCACCTCTCCATTTTTCCAAACAAATCAAAAGAATAGACATTTCCCCGCACGAAAATCCCCCCTTTGCCGATATCAAAAAAGAAATCAATTCGTGTATGCTGGGGTCTTGCCTCTGTTTGATAGATGTTTGCAAACAAAAGGGAAAAAGGAAAGACGATGCGTTCTTTACATACCTTGCTTCGTTTGTGTGCCTTCTGTTGTGTGGCCCTTCTGGCCTCTCGCGCCAACGCTTATGACTACCTCAAAAATGGAACGACACCGATCACGTGGCCCAAAGGGAAAGCCATCGAATGGCGTTTGAACCCTGATGCCTATACAACAGTGCCTCAAGCCCAACTTGCCCAGATCTTTCAAGATGCCTTCGCAGAGTGGGCCAAGATCAAGTGCGCAAGCATTAGCTTTGCGTATCGCGGCCCAACCACCGCCCTCCCCGTTCGTGGCGACAACACTGTCGTGGTCGGTTTTCCCGGGAACTTCGAGACTGTCCACGGGACAGGTATCGTTTACGTCCCGACCTACCTCTACAATCAAAAAAATGAGATCACAGAGATCGATATCGCCATCAACCCAAAGATGAACTGGTCCCCAACGCCAAACAGCACCAACATGGACCTTTTGAGCATCGCGGCGGTATCGGGTGGCTCCTTGTTGGGCCTCTACTCGAGCCAAGTCAAAGACTCCACCATGGAAGGCACCTTTTATCCTGGTGCCATCAAAAAACGCACACTTCACCCAGATGATATCGCGGGTGCTTGCTTCCTTTACCCGTCAGGGCAAGCACAGTGCGCCCAAGACACCGACTGCCCCATGGGCCTAGGTTGTCAGCAAGGTAGCTGCGCAATCGCCGCTCCTGCGCCTCTTCCCAATGCCTGTAAACCCTGCACAACTGCCCAAGACTGCGGTGCAGGGATGGCTTGTGACTTCGTCGGGTCAGGCAACTTCTGTATCCAACTTTGCAGCGCGGACGGCCTTTGTCCCACGGGTTATAGCTGCAATGGTTCAAGCTTTGACGCCCAGTGCCTCCCACCAGGATTCGTTTGCAAAGGCTCCGCTTGCACCCAAGACAGCGACTGCCCCGCCAAACAAAAGTGCGTCAATGGCAAGTGCGATATCGTCCCCACCTGCTCCCAAGACGGCGACTGTAACCTCCGTGAGTTCTGCGACAATGGCACCTGTAAGCTCCGCCCAGGAACCTGCAACAGCGATGCGGACTGCCAACAAGGTGAAAAATGCATTGGCGGCGCTTGTAATACGGTCGCAGGTTGCCAACAAGACAGCGACTGCCCACAAGGAAAACGCTGCAACAGCGGCATCTGTGAAGATCCCCCAGCAAGCTGCACCCAAGACAGCGACTGCGGACAAAACCAAGTCTGCGACAACGGCACCTGCAAAAACAAAACCCCCGCTTGCACCCAAGACAGCGACTGCCCACAAGGTCAAAAGTGCGAAAATGGCGCATGCAAGGCCGCTCCAGCAGGTTGCGCTTCTGACCCTGACTGCCCCGCAGATCACGTTTGTGTAAACACACAGTGCGTTCCCAAGGCCGCTTGTACCCCAGGCAGCACCCAAGCTTGTACTTGCAGCGACGGCAAGATGGGCAGCCAGACCTGTATCCCTAGCGGCGCGGCGTTTGATGCTTGCACTTGTAGCGGCACCCAAGCCTGTACCCCAGGCAGCACCCAAGCTTGTACTTGCAGCGATGGTAAGTCTGGAACACAAAGCTGTAATACCGCAGGGACGGGCTTTGATGCTTGTGCATGTAATGGAAATCCCCAAGGCTGCGTTCCGGGCGTCAGCCAAGGTTGCGTTTGTACGGATGGTAAAAATGGGAGCCAGACCTGTAATACCGATGGCAAGGGCTTTGGCGCTTGTACTTGTACAGGAGGACCCAACCCACAAACTTGCCAAAGCGCCGCACAGTGCGGAAGTGGCCAAGACTGCGTCAATGGCACCTGCCAAAACAAGCCTAGCTCGGGTTGTACCACCGCTTCTGACTGCGCAAGCGGCCAAAACTGCCTCAATGGCGTATGCGTCAATGGAACAGGCACAGGAAGCGGCTGCAACTGTTCCGCAGCCCCCCTCGAAAAAGACGGAAGCTCCGCCCTTTGGATGCTCTTGCTACTTGGTCTCTTCCTTCGACGCCGCATGAGGAGCGCAGTTTGACCCGCAAAGACTCACCTTCGATGGGCTTTTTTCGCCTGCTTCTTGGGATCTGGATCGCATGGCTCTTGGTCGCTCCGCGTGCAGGCTATTTCTTCGCTGCGTTCGGCCTTTTGCTGACGATTGCTTATGCCATCCACACCAATACCCGCCGCTCCATCCACGAAGTGTTTGCGTGGCCGACCTCCAACCCAAGACCCAGCTTCTTCCTTGGGATGTTGCTTTTTGTTGGGCTCTCTCTTGTTGGCCCCTTCGCAACGCTCTACACCAAACCAAATCATCCCAAACCCACCGTAAACAACACATCTCCACAAAGCCCACAAAGCCCCACACCTTCGGCCTCTTCGGACCCAAGTCGCACACATCCCTCTCAAGGCACACAGGGAAACACACGGAGGCAACGGCCCCACCAAGCCACGCCAAGCCCCTCGCGCAAGGCACCCGTGGCGCTTCCCTCCCACCAAGCTGGGACATCCACGCCTCCCAAACCACGGACTTCCCGAAGAGTTGAAGCGATCCGCCAAGCTCTTGTGCAGCTCGAACAGTTCCAAAAGCTCGGACAAGAACAACAGCAACTTCGCGAACGCATCCAACAAGGCGACAAGATAGCCAAAGATGAGTGCCAAAACCGTTGGAAGTCCTTTCAACCCTCCATCCAAGCCTACCAAAAACGCCTCGATCAGATGCCTGACGAAGTCGCGATGCACGCTCGCGCCGCTGGGCAACAACTCGAAACTTGCCTTGGCTGTGGCATCCCCATCGATGGGAAGACCTACTGCGGGCAAATGAAAGCCTTCACCCTCGACGCCAAACAAGCCTTTAAAAAACTCTACTAGGCCAAACGAATCAATGCGATAGAAGAGATGTGCAAAGGAAAAGTTGTGCAAAGGAAAAGTTGTGGGGAAGGGATGTGTGGAGATTAAGCAGCGAGGGAGGCTTGGGCGAGGTCTTTGATCCGCCCGACCATCGAGAAGAAACCGTTTCGACGGTTGGGGGTGATATGTTGTTCGAGCCCCAATCGACCGAACACTTCGTTGATATCGACAGCAAGGATCTCTTC
>JACKEL010000006.1 GCA_020632975.1 Myxococcales bacterium | reverse complement strand
AAAACAGGAGAGGCAACGATCCAAGCAATCGACGGCGCGGGGGACAAGCAAGGGTCACCGTATACGGCGAGCGCAAGCTGTTTCCCAAAGGTGCCGAGGTGGTATCAAAGGCACCGGGAACCACACACAACCGCTCCCACCTGAGTGGTTGCCGCGCATGTGTGGTGTCACCTATCTCAATGCGATGCTTGTTTGCCCAGAGTTGAGATAGGTCGTGCAAGTTGCACATGTTTGCGTCTGCGGAAGAGAGAGGCTTGGGTTTAGAGTGAAACGGCCAAGCAGACTCGTAGATTCGCGATGGTTTTTCTTTTCAAAGAGCGAGTGTCGTATTCGGTTCTCAGTTGCGCTTTTGGCGCGACGCGGCTCCCAGCACGAGGGTGAGAGCGGCGTGGGGTGGGGCAGGGTCACAGGTCAATCAGATTGAGAGCGACAAGCCCCGTGGAGAAAGCGGTAGATGTAGGTCTTTATTGATCGCGTCCACCTACCGCACATCCGACCAAGGCATAACTCATGCGTTCAAGGGTGGCCGGATTCCCAAGGACGCGGGCGTTAACTAGTCTTTTCATTGGACTTTGCTCCTCTGCGCTCGCAAGCAAGGGTTGGGGCTCGGCCTGCGTGGTCGGACCACAAAACAGGACGTCGCGGTGGGTGGAAAAAAGGCGAATTGAAGATTGGTTGCCATCGATAAGAGATAGCTAGCGTGCGAGTTTGGTGATCATTCGCAAAGGTGTCAATAGGGTAGGTCATGATCTTTTTCAGAAGATAACTATTGTATCGCACGCGCATAGGTACGCAGAGCATCGAAAAAAAGTTCACTGCGGTTGCGTTTTTTTTTTCAATCGGGTATGGCAGTATTTTCTATGTATTGAATTTTGCATAGAAATATTTTTCAAGGAGGTGCGATTTGTCGCTGATCAAGATCGATGTAGAACAAGCTTTGCGACCTTTTTGGGATCGTTTGACCACAAAGGTTTGTGTATTGGAACAAGCTCTTTTGGGGCGTACCTATTCGTATCTTCAAGGGGTTTTGCCGAAAGGGACGTGGCTTGTGGTGGTGGACGCGATCACACACAAGATCGCGGGCGAAGAAGTGATCGCGAGTTTGGAAGCAGCAAGGCAGCCCCATGCGTTGTATGTGATCGAGCCCGCAGATGGGGAAGAAACGCCTGTTGCAGACGATAAAAAAGTGGCGTTGCTTCAAGAGCACATCCAGTCCGCAGGATCGCAGATCGTGGCTTGTGTGGCTGTTGGTGCAGGGACTGTCAACGATATCGCAAAGATGGCGACCTTTCGTGCGGGTGTACCGTATGCGGTGGTGGCGACCGCACCTTCTATGAATGGTTATACTTCGGGGATCGCGGCGTTGTTGTCGGATGGTGTGAAGACCACGCAAGGTTGTCATGCACCTGTGGCTTGCCTGGTGGATCTCGATGTGATGGCCCAGTCGCCCGCGAGGATGATCGCTTCGGGCTTTGGGGATCTTTTGTCGAAGCCTGTGAGCAACGCGGACTGGCGTTTGGGTTACCTTTTGAATGACGCGGGCTATTCGTCCGATGCGATGGTGCTTGTCGAGGCAGGTTCTGTCTTGCTCGAAGGGGTCGCGTCAAAACTACCCTTGCGTCATGTCGAAGCTGTGGGGCGTTTGAGTGCGAGTCTTTGTCTCTCTGGGCTTTCGATGAGTCTTGCGGGTTCGTCATCTCCTGCGAGCGGTGGCGAGCATTTGATTAGCCACTATATTGATATGACGCACTTTTCTTTTGGAGAAGGGCACGACTTTCACGGTTGCCAGGTGGGGGTTGGGACGATTACGACTGCTGCGATGTACGAAAAGCTCGCAGCGATGGACCCTACGACGATTGATGTCGAAGCTCGTGTGGCTGCTCTTCAGCCTTGGCCTACCTACGAAGCGATGTTGCGTGAGCGCTTTGGGACGCTCTATAGCGCCGTGGAGTCCCATGCGAAACAAGCCTATCCATCGCCCGAACAGCTTCGGACACGCCTGACCAAATTGAAAGAGGGTTGGGATGCGATCTTGGCGGATGTTCGGGAGACACTGCGCTCTGCAAAAGCGATTCGTGAGGAACTTCTTTCGGCGGCGTGTCCTGTGACCTTTCGAGAGATCGGCGTGACCGACGAACGCGCGCGTCGTGCGGTGGTGTACTGCAAGGATATCCGCGCTCGTTATACGATCTTGCATCTGGCCGGAGAGTTGGGGATGTTGGATGTTTGGGCAGACGAGATCTTACGCGACCTTCATGGGGTCGAAGGATAACTGAGGGGTTTCTTTTGTAGGGGAGCGGGTTCGCGGGGGAATCTGTGCGAGGGCATGGGTGTATCAACGCATAGGTATCGATGGATAGGGGTGAAAAGCATCTTCGCTGCTCCTTTGGAGAGCGTGTGGTGTTAGGAGAAACGCCAAGCGTCTCTTCGTTTCTCGGACACCGTATGCTCAAAAAACGAACAATCGTCCATTCTTTGTACAACTGTCTTTTCATTTCTTCCGCAAAGAATCGACTACCTATTTGAAATAAAAAAGTAAAGCCACTTTTCGCCAACAGGCGCGGATATTGCGATGTGGGGCCTTCAGCAATGACATCGCCATATCATGCCCAAGAAAAGGAGGCCCTTGCTATGAGCCAACAAAATATCACCCGCAAACAATTTACACAGTCCCCCATCTCTACGAACAATCCTGAACTTCAAAGCGTGATGAAAGCCCACTACAACGAGGATTTCGATGTTAACGGCGACGGTAAGCTCGACTTATCGGACTTCGATACCAATAACGACGGTAAGTTGGATGGTAAAGAGTTAGATCAGCTGTTCAAATATGCGGATAGCTTCGATCAAAACAAACGATCAGATAGTTTTAAAAATCAAGGAGTGGCCGGCGAGATCTACGCAGCCACAAAAAAAGATCCCCACACATCCACGCAAAAAACAAACGCATCTTACCGAAACAAGGTCGCCAACAAACCCCTTACAAACGAACAAAAGCAACTCGCTCGGACGGCTTTTGAGCGCATCAAAAGCCAGATCCCTTCGAGTTTACAGTCAAGGATGCAGGAAAAGCTACAAAAGCTCGCCGCAAACGGCCAGCTCGACTGGCTCAAAAACTCGGGTCTTACGCCACAAGCAACGTCCTTTGCGCTTCTTGAACAACTCACATCCTTCAAACAAGCCCGTGAGATCGCGCCCTTCGCAGAACATCCCCGACTTGAACAAGCCTTTACAGACAAGGCGAACCAGTCACCGAAAGCCCAGCAAGAAAAGTCACTTACACAAACGCTTTTCTTGCGTATCGCCTCACAGTCAGGAAACGCATTTGCGACGCGTGTTCTCGAAAGCGGCGCATTTTCGGGCCTTACACACACGCAACGAACACAGGTTCTCAGTGTGCTCCTTGCCCACCCCAATCTTGCAAAACAGCTTGCAGGCCTCCCCTCTGAAAAACTGGGTCCTGCCCTCCAAACGATGGCAAAAGATATCACACAATTCCAACAGTTTGTTTCAAACGCTGACTCTGGAATCAATAGCGCTGTCAAACATCATCAAACAGCGCAAGTTGCCCAATCCATCAAAGAAAAACCTTGGTTGCTTGCCAGTCTGCCAGCCAACGAAGCCCAAAAACTGATCACGACTTTTCTCCATACCATCGGCCAAATGGAGGAAGGAAAAGGAAGCTTCAAGGGAGAGAATCATCTACAAGAAACCATCAAAGACGCCCTTCTTACTTTCAAAAAAGACAATCCCAAGATGTACAGCCTCTTTTTCGGTGCGGCCTACCAATCCGTGACAGGAAATCCCCTCCCCAATTGGAAAGAACACATGCTTTCTCTCGCTTCCAGTCTCGGTGTATCCACACTTCCGCTCGGAGCACTCGCGCCTTTTGTGGGGGCGGGGGCCTCCGTCGCGTTCTCCAAAGCAACAGGCGAAAGCGACGGAGCTGCCACATCTGACGCCGCAGGGGGTCTTGCGAACGATGCATTGCTTGCCGCTGCTGGGTTCAGCAAGGCTGTAGCACAACGTGTTTCGATTTTGCTGATCCTTCTCAAAACAACGGTGGCTGCATCAAACGATCTTGTGCGAAACGAGATCGCACAAACAGGACTCGGCAAATTCTTGGAGAAAGCAGAAAACGCGCAGATCTTCCCCTAATGTCCGCATTATATGATTTAGGAGGAAAAAGGATGAGCATGTCGAAAGGAGTTGGTTGGCGCTTTTCTTCGGATTTGGGGATTGATAGGGGGGAATTCCCGAACCCTACGGTCCTTTACGAGAGGGCGGGGAATGTGGGGATTGGTTTGAGAGTAAGTCTGTTTCGCAGGCTTTTACCGAGCGTTCAGGGGGTTTCTTTTGTGGGTGGGACGAGTGGTGGGGGAGCGGGAAAGCCCGAAGGGTAGGGAGCTTTAGGAGCGGGCAAAGCGAATGGCGAGACGACCTGAAAGGATGATCACATCGCCTTCTTTGAGGAGCTTTTTGGTTCCGATATCGACCATCTCTTGGTTGACTTGGGTGCCAGAGTTGCTGATCGGGTAGATAAAGTAGGCGCCTTGTTCTCGGTAGATGTAGGTGTGTTTACGCGAGATAGCGAGATCTGGATCGAACGGTGTGAGATCCAGATCGGGGTAGGCGTTGGAAGCTGGATCAGTCCGTCCGATCAGGAGTTCATCGTAGATGACAGGGAAGTAAAGCGCGGGTCTTCGCTGAAAGTACACGATCAAGCAAAGTGTGCCGGGCGCAGGGATCTCCGTGTTGTAAGACTGTGGCCTTGCTTGGGGTGGTGCCACTGTGGGAGCGGTTGGGCGGAAGTGTTGTGTGCTGAGGTCGTGGTCATCGTGATCGATCTCAGCGTCAAAAGGGGCGCCCATCTCTGGGCTTCGGGTAGCCATGGGCCTTCCGCCACCGAAGGGTTGGGGCAGGTTGGGTTGAGAGTAAGCGAGGTTGATCTCTTCTTGGTGCGCAAGCGTCGGCTGATTGGGGCTTGTACTGGGCGCTTCCTCGGGAAGTTCTTCAGGCAAAGGGAGAAGGTCGTCGAGAGCGCTCTCTATCTCGGATGTAAAAGAAGTCGTGGTTGGGAAGACTTCGATTTGTTGGTGTAATTTGGCCCCACAGAGGATACAGAATTCTTCGTGAGCTTCGTTTTCGGTTTCGCAGACAGGGCAGATGATCATGGAGTGGGCTTCCTTGTATCGTCACAGAGTACCAAGGCATCTTGCGCGATGGTTTCTCAGGACTGTGCAGGTCCGAGGACTTTGATCTCAATGACAGAGATGTTATCGCCGCCGCCATTTTGGTTGGCGAGAGCAATGAGCCAGAAGCAAGCACTGAGCGGATCGGGGTACGCTTGAAGCAGTTTGGCGACGGCGTAGCGCGACTCTTCTTCGTTGGCGCCAGCATAATCGCTTAGACCATCCGAGCAGATCACGATGATGTCGCCTGTTCGCAAGCGCAACTCGAAGAAGTCGGGTTCCAACTCACGTGGAATCAACTTCATTTTTTCATCTTTGCGGAAAGAGCCGACGCATCGTGTGATCAAACTACCGCCCGAAAGTTTTTGGAGCGCGCGCATATCCTGTCGGATTTGCATCTGGGCGGTCTTGTAGTCGTGATCGACGGTGATCTGTTCGATGTAATGTTCCGTTTTGAGGTAACCACGGGAGTCCCCGAGGTTGGCCAGTGTCATGTTGGAACCGTCGAGGAAACAAGCGACACAGGTCGAGCCCATGACATCTTCGACGTAACCATCGATGCGATCGTAGCGTTGGTTGATCTCCGCGCCAATGGCTTGGTTGGCTGCTTCAAAGATCGATTGAATGACTTGTCTGCGTTGTTCGGGGGTTGTGGTTTCATTCATGATGGGCTGCTTGATCAGGGCATCCCAACGTTTACGAGCGGCTTGGATCACGAGCGAAGATGCACGGTCGCCCGAGCCGTAGTTACAATGACTGACACCATCGGCCACAAGGAAAAGTCCCTTGCCACGGTTGCGATCGTAGCGCCAAAACAGTGCATCTTGGTTGACGGGGTTGCGATTGCCTTTGCTTACACCGATGTGGATATCGTGTCCCACTGCAAGTTGGAGTCGGACACTTGGTTGTTTTGCACGTTCTTCGAGTTCATCGATGGCGCGGTTAAACTCACGCAAGAAGCTTTCCACATCCTTGTAGCGTCGGGCGATCTTGGGATGCAGCGCGCGCAAGATGACATGATCGAGGCCCATGGGGAAGACGAGGTTGTGGACGCGAGGCGAAGGGATCTCGATCTTTTGGGTGTCCAAATGGTTGAAGGGACGGGCAAGACTGATCATATAGTGCAGCAATGCACCGATGGCAAACACGTCTGTATGCGGGCCAAGCGCGGGTTGTGCTTGGTAGATCTCAGGGGCTGAGTAGCCTTCACGACGAGGACGAAGGTGCAACGGGGTCTTTTCGTTGTAAAGTCTCTCTAGTCCGAGGATTCGGGGATCTCGCTCATCTTTCAACCAGATCTGACGTGCATCCAGTTGAAGGAACAACGAGCCATGTTGGTGGATCGTTTGGATGGCTTGCGAGACGTGGTTGATGATGTGTCGCAGTTCGTGGAATTGGAACTGGCGCTGTTCTTCAAAAGCTCTCGACAGGCGGTAGCCTGGAAGCGGCGAAGAAAACAGGAACACTCGATCTTCTTGTTCGTTGACCGCGAAGGGCTGGTGGATACAAGTCGAAGAAAGATCGGGTAATTGTTGGTAGCCCGAGCGAAAACGTGGTGGAGAGAGTTCTTCGACGATGTAAGGAGCGGCATTTTCGGCACCTTGTTGCGAAGCTTCCCAGATCACGCGGTCATTGGAGCGAGATACATCGCGTTGGAGGACGTAGGCCTTTCCTTCTACACTGATCTGTGTTCCAGGCTTAGAGGGCGCAAAGGGCGTTTGGTCGGGCTTTTGCAGGGCAGCCCCACAATTGTCACACCAGATCGGGTCACGAGACAGCGTGCCGCACTGAGGACAGGTAATTGGATTTTGCCGAAGCACGGAGACGTTGGCTTTCTTTTGTACGACCACGCGCCCAGAACTGTTGGGAGGTGGGGGAGGTGGCTCGATTCGCGGGGCGCTAGGTGGTGGAACAGGGAGGTCTGGACCTTGCGCGACAGCGGGCGGCGTAGGGATACGCGGCGTGCTTGGCGGAGGTGGCGGAGGAACAGACCGAGGCATACTTGGTGGTGGCGACGGCAGGATCGGCTCATCAGCATCAAGATCGATCTCGATGGATATCTCGTCGCCTGCACTCAGTTCAAGCTCTGGATTTTCGACAGCGGGGAGACCATCTTGCGTGAGTGCTTCGTGGTGGTCGCTGGAGTAGGTGTCGATGGTTTCTTCTTCTGGATCTGACAAAGAGGCTGCGTGTTTGTCTTGGGCTGCCAAGATCTTTGCGGCCGTTTCTTCGTCGATGGCGCCCATGAGAAGGGTCTTTCCAGAGTCGTCGTCTTCATCAGAGGGGGAGGCTTCCACGCCCAAGTCTTCATGGCTCAACACGATATCTTGAGGGACGGCCTGTTGTTCCATCGCAGAGAGATCGTGCGCGATGGGTGGGGGCGGAGGAAGTTTGGAAGACGGAGAAGAGGGCGGAGCCGTCGGGTTTTCGAGTAACAGAGGGGGTTCCTCTGCATCGAGATCCATCGAATGCAAAACGACAGGTGCGTCTTCTTCGATGTTTTGGTTGTTTTGAGCTTGTTTAAGTGCCTCAAGATCGACTGCCGCCATATCAATGATCGTAGCGTTTGGATCGGGCGGCTCTACGGGAGCCGCTTGAAGGACCGCAGGGGTCGAGGGCATGGGGGTGCTTTCTTTATGTTGACCGTTTGCCACAGGTGGTTCTCTATAAAGTGAGGATTCTTGGGGATTGCTTTGGGATGAATCGAAGAGTTCCCCTTCAGGATCTTGAGAGGCCATGGTGGCTTCTTTTTCTTGAGTGGGATTTGGTTGGTTCTCGCCCTGACTCTCCACTTGTGGAGCAGAGGAGCTTGTTTCATCTGGTGTATCGGGCGAAGAGTCCTGCAGCCCTTCGACCTGTGTCTGTAGATCCTGCGCGATATCTGAGAAAAAACTGCTTTTATCAAAAGCAGTTGCAGGAGAATTCGAGTTGTCTTTTTTTGTCATCCGCGTCCTCGTCTTTCCTGACACAGCGTGAAGTTCGCGGTATCTTAGCAGATGTCTTTGCATACAGGCAAGGCACCATCCAAAAGAGGTGTTTGCTAGGCTTTCCAAAAAGGTCGATCTGCCTTGAGACAGTAGGCCCATCACAGAAGAGGAGTTCGCGAGTTTGCACGATCAAAAAGAGCACCACACGGTTCAAAAAAGCAAAGCGAGAAAGAACCCTGAGAACAACGCGATTTCTGAGAAAGTACGCCAGTCATTGGGAGAACTCCCGCAAGTCGGTCGGCTGCTAGAACAAGAAGGGCTTCAAGCGTTGCTGGCTGATTATCCAAGATCTTGGTTGGTCGATGCTCTGCGCGAAGAACTTGCCTTCTGGCGAGAAAGGCTGTTGCAAGGGGCTGATGAAGAGGTTTGGCCGCTTGGATCTGCACGATGGGTCGAAGTCGTGCAGACGCGGCTTGAAAAGCGGTCTCGCCCGCGTTTTTTGCGTGTGATCAATGCCACGGGGGTGGTCTTGCATACAAATCTTGGTCGTGCACCGCTTGCGCGTTCTGTGGCTGAGCGTGTGCTCTCGTTGGGATCTTCTTATTCCAACTTGGAGTTTGATTTGGTGCAAAGGACGCGTGGTTCTCGGCAGTCTTTGGTCGAAGACTTGTTGTGCGAGGTCACAGGAGCAGAAGCAGCCTTGGTGGTCAATAACAATGCTGCGGCTGTGATGCTGATGTTGCAAACGGTTGCATCAGGTCGCGAAGTGATCTTGTCGCGTGGCGAGATGGTGGAGATCGGTGGTTCTTTTCGTATGCCAGACGTGATGGCCTCCGCAGGATCAACGCTTCGTGAGGTGGGCACGACCAACCGCACGCATCTACGAGATTACGAACAAGCAATCAATGATCAGACAGGACTGCTTCTCAAGGTGCATCGAAGCAACTTTGTGGTGGAAGGCTTTGTCAAAGAGGTGGCGATACAAGACTTGATGGCTTTGGGCGCCAAGCGCGGTCTGCCTGTGATGATCGATCAAGGAAGTGGTATGCTGGTGGAGCTCCCCGATGGCTGGGGCGATAAGTCGTGGTCTTTGCGAGGATTGCATCAACAAGGCGCGGACTTGGTCACGTGGAGCGGAGACAAGTTGTTTGGTGGTCCCCAATGCGGTGTGATTACAGGGAAGGCTGCTTGGATTCGTAAAGCGTCAAAGATGCCGATAGCACGGGCTTTACGCGTGGATAAATTGACACTTGCAGCACTGGAAGCTACACTGCAAATTTATGCGCGAGGCGACGAGGCAGCTTGGTCAGAGATCCCCATCTTATCAGCCTTACGAGAAGAGAGTTCAACATTGTGTATGCGTGCAGAAGCTTGGGTCCAGCGATGGCGTGAGCCGTTGGAGCGGCGCGGTTGGTCGTTGACTTGGGAAGAAGCGCAAGCACGTGTGGGCGGTGGGTCCTTGCCAGGGCTGTCTTTGCCCACAGCGAGGTTGTGTTTGCGGGGAGGTCCCATCTCGCTGAACGCTTTTGAGATGTCTTTGCGTGAACGATCTGTCCCGATTGTCGGTCTTTTGGAGCGTGGTGGTTTCTTTCTTGATCTGCGGACCTTGTTGTCGGGAGACGAACAAGAACTCACTCTTTTGTTTCAGGAGCTTTCGGGAAAACAAGAGAGCCAAGAAGCCCGATAGATGGTATAGAAGACGAGCATCCCAAAGCCAACCAAGGCTTCAACCTGTTGCGTAAAGGAGATCGAGGCGCGTGAGTGCGATGAGTGTAGCCATCGGCGGTGGCAAGGGTGGCACAGGGAAAAGCTTGATTGCAGTGCAGTTGGGGATTCTTATGGCCGAGATGGGATTGCGCGTCGTGTTGGTGGACGCGGATCTCAATGGGGCCAACTTGCATACCTTTTTTGGTTTGGAAGATCCCCAAGTGTCTTTGGGACATGTCTTGTCAGGTGAGCGCGATATCCACGATGCAGTGTTGCCTACAGGTGTGCGCAACTTGGGACTGATCGCGGGGCTGTACCAAGACATGCGAGAGCTTCCAGGTGTGCACACAGTTCCCGACTTTGGGAGAGAGCTGCACGCCTTGGACGCTGAGATCACGATTTGGGATGTTGGTTCGGGTTCAAGTCCTTGGCAAACGAGGCTTTTTGAGCAAGCGGATATGGGTGTGTTGGTGTCTGCACCGCAGTTTCAAGCGTTAGAGCGAGATTACTTCTTTTTGCGACGTGTTTGTTTGTGGAAGATGTCGGCTCAGATCACGACGCAACCCCCGATGCAAGGATGGTTGCCGATGCCTTGGCTGACCGCTTTGCGCGCACAAGATCCGCGATATGCTCATGCTTTGCGGCGTGACCTTCGAAGAAAGCCCGTGTTTTGCTTGGTGAATGGCATCTCACAGAGCACAGAAAATCACCTTGAGCATGAGATCTCGTCCGTGGTGAATCGCTTCTTTGGTTTGCGCACGATACCTCTTGGTGGACTTGAGTTCGATGATCGCCTTCCTCTGGGGGTGTTGGTGCGTCGTCCGATTGTTTTGGAGTATCCTGATTCGCGTTGGGTCCAACAGATGCGTGGAATAGTCGATCATTTACTCACCATTCTTGCGGCCGATGAGGATCCTTCTTTTGTACCAGACTCGCAGCCACCTGTCTCTGCAGGCTAAAGAGAGAGCGCTCGCGGGCAAAAAAGCAAGGAGCAGACCGTGTCCCGAAGTCAAGACTTGCGTTTACTTGAGTTGGAGGCGGGGGCAAGCTTTCTCGAAGTCGAGGAAGCGTATCGTCGTTTGATGCGCCGCTATTGCATCGGTGGATTGGCGAGTTATGGCTTATTGCGTGTCGATGATCGCCGACGTTTTTTGAGCGTCTTGCAGGAGTCGTATCAGCGTTTGCGAGAGAGCGCGCACGAAACACAAGTGGACAACGAGCCTCGCAAGCAACCTTCTTTTCCGGATCTTACGCCTTTTTCGCCAGAGAGTGTGCTGCGTGCACAAGAAGAGGCCTCGGCTGCGGTCCCTGAAAGTCTTGGGCAGCTTCCAGACTTTTTGGTGTCAGAGTCGGGTGCTTCGGCCTCTTTGGTGGGGCCTTCCATGGAGAGACCAAGCCATCTTCTTGAGGGAGATGGGGCGAGCGGGCGATCCCAAGAGGCATCGCCGCTTGAGACAAAAGCCTCGATTGCACAAGACAAAAGCTCCCAAGGCTTGGGTTTGGGAGGCGCATCAAGTTGGCAAGCGCCTTCTATGCAGGGCCTTCAGGCTCAGTCGCGTGCGGAACAAGCTCGTGTCGAGGTGCGAGAGTCTGTTGTGGTACAGGAAGGACCCTTTACAGGCGCGCACTTGCGAAAGCTCCGCGAAGAAAAGTCGATCTCATTGGAATGGATTGCGCGTCGCAGTGGTCTTCCACATGAAAAGATTGCTGCGTTGGAAGCAGATCGTTATGAGATGTTGGGTTCGTCTCGGCAAATCCGTGCGATCTTGACGTTTTATACGCGAGCTTTGGATATCGAGCCGCGCCAAGTGTTTATTGATTACTTGGCATCCTACTGGGGATGGCGTTCGCGAGAAGGGATGCGACATTCATGATCGGATTGTTAGAAAAGGGTGGGTGGGTCATCTATTTGATCTTGTTGGGGTCCGCGGTGGGCCTCGCGATCTTTTTGGAGCGGATGTGGGCCTTGCAGCGCCAAAAGATCAACCCTCCAGCCTTGTTGCGCCAGTTGTTGCAGCTGATTCGTTTGAAACAATGGAGTGAAGCTCGTGTCTTGTGCCAACGTGAGAGTAGCGCTTTGGCGCGTTTGGCATGGGTGATGTTTTCGCACCTCGAAGCGACCAAAGATCGGGACTCTCTGAAAGATGCTCTCCAAGAGGCCGGACAACGCGAGGCTTTCTTTATGGAGCGTGGCATTGGTTCTTTGGGGATGGTGGCGAGTTTGGAGCCTTTGCTGGGGTTGTTGGGAACGGTCCTTGGGATGATCGTGGCCTTCCAACGCGTCGAAGTGGGCGGTGTAGGTGATCCCCGTCTTGTGGCGGGAGGGGTTTGGGTCGCGTTGCTTACGACGGCCGCTGGACTGATGGTCGCAATCCCTGCTTACATGGCGTATCGCTTCTTGTTGGCGCGGGTGGATCGGCTGTTATTGGATCTCCAAAGCGACGTGAGTTTGCTCATGGACAACACCTTGCAACAGCTCGAAGGAGGAGGCCCCAAGGAAGGATTGTCCTCATCTTCTGAGGCACGTGCTACCGAACAAGAGTCGAAAGGCTCGTTTTCTTCGGCGAATGGTTAGGGGGAGCAATGAACTTTCGGCGACCTCGTCGTGCGATCCCTGAGCTTGATCTGACCCCATTGATCGACGTGATCTTCCAACTTCTGATCTTCTTTTTGATTACCACGACGTTTGTTTCTTCGCCTGGGATGTCGATTCAGCGGCCCAAAGCCCAAAACAGCGGGAGTCTTCAAGACAAGCGCCTCACGATCGAGATCCCCAAAGAGGCGGGTGATACAGTTGTTTTTGAAGGGAAGCGTCTGGGCGTCAATGAGCTACGTGCCGCTTTGATGGAGGCTTTCAAGAAGAATCCTGAGACACAAGTCGCGATCGATGCAGATGCACAAGTCGAGCACCGTCGCGTGGTAGAGATCATGGACGTTGCAACGGGGGTTGGCTTCCAACGTATTGGTATCGTTACGTCACCCAATCCACAAAAATGAGTCTTGGTTCAGTTCGTTGAAACGCGCTTGTTGACAGGTTGTGACGGATCTGTTAACAACCGTTCACCTCTGCGGAGATGAAACAGAAACCCGTCTTAACGAGACACGTAAAGCATACACTAAGGAGAAGTGCGATGAGTGATGTGAAAGCGACCTTCGAGCAAATCCAAACCCGTTTTGAGTCAGGTTTGGACCTTGGCGATCTGAATGCTGTGTACACGTTCAAATTGGGCGATGATGCGGGCGATTGGACGATCCGCATCGAGAGTGGCAAAGGCAAGGTCGAAGAAGGCGCAGCAGAAGACGCGACTTGTACGATCCAAGTGTCGGCTGAAAACTTCGTGTCGATGACCACGAAGAAAGCCAATCCCCAAATGTTGTTCATGACTGGCAAGCTGAAAGTCTCGGGCAACATGGGCCAAGCGCTCAAGTTGCAAAAGATCCTTGGCTAATCCTTGTTGATGCCCAACCATGTCTCTCCCACTTTCAGGACTTCGTGTCCTCGACCTTACACGCCTTCTCCCTGGTCCTCTTTGTACACTTTGGCTCGCTGACCTCGGCGCAGAGATCATCAAGATCGAAGCACCCGAAGGTGGCGATTACGCGCGTTGGTATCCTCCCATCCGTCAACGGATGAGTGGTATCTTCGCGGCGCTAAACCGCAACAAGCGTTCGATTGCGATGGATCTCAAGCATCCGCAAGCGGTGGAAGCTTTTTTGCGTTTGGTTCCCCAAGTCGATATCTTGGTGGAGAGTTTTCGCCCAGGTGTGATGGAGCGGATGGGACTCGGCTACGAACAACTGCGGGTGCTCAACCCGCGCCTTGTGTACTGCGCGATTACGGGTTATGGCCAAGATGGCCCGTTGGCACAGCGTGCAGGACATGATCTCAATTATCTCGCACGTGCGGGCCTTTTGGATGTTCAACGCAAGGCAGATGGCTCGTTGCCCATGCCTGGCGTGCAAATAGGCGACATCGCAGGCGGGAGCTTGGTTGGGGTCACTTCGATCTTGGCGGCGCTTTACCAACGCGAACGAACGGGCGAAGGCAGTTTTTGTGATGTCTCGATGAGTGAGTCGCTGTTGTCTTTCTTGGTGATGGAACTGGGGCAGCGCGCGGCAGGACTGGTCCAAGAGCCCGCAGAAAACTTTTTGCGTGGCGGTGTGCCGTGTTATGGCGTATATGCGTGCCAAGATGGACGCTATTTGTCTGTGGGTGCTTTGGAGCCAAAGTTTTGGGCCACGTTGGTCCAAGTCTTAGGGCTACCCGAACTGTTGCATGAAGCCCTTGAACAAGGCGAAGCTGGGCAGCGCGTTCGTGATGCGTTGACAGAAGCTTTTTCCAAAAAGACGCGCGATGAATGGGTGGCGATCTTTGCACAACACGATGCGTGTGTGGAGCCCGTTCTTGCTGTCGATGAGCTTGCCCAAGATCCACAGTGGCAAGCACGTCAAGCACTGCTTTCTCACGAACATCCGAGCGAAGGAGACTTTGTGTTGCCACGTTCGCCGATCCGCTTGCGTGGTGCAGAGGAGCCTTCTCTGCTACCCGCTCCTTCTTTGGGGCAAGATGGAACAGTGGTCTTGCAAGAACTCGGGTTTTCCTCTGAAGAGATCGAAGCTTTAAGTTTGTCTGGCGCGTTACTTCTTCCCGAATAGTGGAGACTTTTTGATGAGTCGAAAAATCAGCCTCTTTCGCCTACTTTGCGGCGGACTGCTTCTTTGTTGTGCGGGGTCCCTTTTCTCGCAAGCGGAGGCGTATCTGCTGCCTTCGAGATTCTATCTGCGGAAGATGGTGTCGGTCCGTTCTTTGATGCGTCGTCTCAAAGTGTCGATGACCGTCGATACTTTGGAGTCTGGAAAGATGCGGCGTTCTGAGGCCGTGCTGTGGCTGCGTGCTCCTGGGCAGATTCGACTTGAGTACAAAAAAGACGGAAAGAACAAGCGTGTCGAGGTTTGGCGTAAAAGCGAGTATGTGCGTTGGGACCAAGGTGGCCAAGCACAGACCGCAGCGCGTGAGCCCAATCCTTTGTTTGATTTCTTTGCAATTGGTGGGGATGGGGTGCGTTATGGCCGCGTTCAATCCTTGCTTGCTTTGTCGGGCGTCAACTTCGAAGGAACCCAGCGTTTCGAGCGAGAGAGCGATTACAACGAGCCTTTGCGTATGAGCTTTTCTTGGTTCGTTGGGCGTCCTGTGGTGGTCTTTGGAGCGCCCTTTGGCAAACGCAAGCCCAATCAACTTTGGATCGACAAAGAGCACGCTTATCCCGCACGATTCCTCGGACGCTTGAAAAAGGGCGGGGTTTTGTGGGATATCCGCTTTTTGGATTACCATCGCAGCGGTCGAGGTTACCTTTTTCCCGGTCGCATCGAAGTTTATCGAGATGGTAAATTGACCAAGCGCTTTTTGTCTTATCGCGTCGAAGCAGGCGCAAGCGTGGCCAAGACGTTGTTCGATCAAGTCCCCTGATCTTCGTTGGGGTGGGCGTTTTGTGGAGAAGCGTCGGGTGATACCGCGTCTTCTCCTCTTTTTTTGGTGCATATCGCGGGGTTGATCGTGAAACAAGAGAATCTGTTTCAAGAGATGGCGGAGAACGCATCAGCGTCTTCCAAATCCGAGCAACACGGCGAAAGTGAGAAACCTATCGGTCCTACGGGGGAGATCGCGCTCGACCTACCGATCTACGATACCTACCACTATGTGATCCCCGAAGCCCTCCAAGAGCGAGTCAAGACGGGGGTTCGTGTGCTTGCTCCTGTCGGGCAACGCCTGATTACGGGGTATTTTCTGCGTTACTCAGCACCACCCGCCGAAGTCGAACAACGACTGCGTGAGATCGACGATGTCCTCGACGAGGAGCCTTTGTTTGACGAAACAACGTTGGGGCTGTTTGAGTTTGCGGCGGATTATCTGTTTTACCCAATCGGAGAAGTGATCCGAGGTGCCCTTCCTGCGGGGATTAACGTCGAGAGTAAACAGTCTGTTTATCTTTCGGATACGGGGCTGATGGCGCGAAGTGGTGCGGCCTTGCGGGGACCTCGCGCAAGGCTGTTGTCTGCGTTGTTGCCTGGCGAAGTGCTTCCACGGCAGGCTCTTCTCGAACGCGTGCGTGGTGCACGTGCCCATCATCTGCGTGAGTTGATCCGCGATGGATTTTTGTTGGTACAAGAAGCGATATCGCAACCTCGGGTAAAAGGGCGGATACAACGGCAGTACAAGGTCGTCGATGGTGTTTCTTTGGCACGCCGTGAAGTGTTGTTGCAACGCGCCCCGCGCCAAAATGAGCTTTGGGAAGCGATTCGCGAGTATGGCCCGATCTCACTTGCACAACTTCGCGCACTGATCGGGGATGTCGATATCCGCGATGCTTTGCGGCAGATGCTTAAAAAAGGGCTGATCGATCTGATCGAGGTCGAAGTCTCTAGCGATCCTTTTTTCGAGCCGATGCCCGAGCCCAGCAAGCCTTTTCCTCCCACAGAAGATCAGCAAAAGGTCCTTGCGTCCGTGATTCCGGGGATCGATGAACGCATCTTTCAGCCTTTCTTGTTGCATGGTGTCACAGGTAGCGGAAAGACCGAGGTTTATCTCCAACTGATCGAACGTGTGATGGCACAAGATCGACAAGCCATTGTCTTGGTGCCTGAGATCTCGCTGACACCGCAGTTTGTGGGTCACTTTCGGCGTCGCTTGGGCGATCAACTCACCGTTTTGCACAGCGGACTCAACGAGCAAGAGCGTTACGATCAATGGTGGCGGATCAAACGCGGTGAAGTGCCTCTTGTGATTGGGGCGCGTTCTGCGATCTTTGCGCCTTTTCGGGACCTTGGGATGGTAATCGTCGATGAGGAACAAGAGACCTCTTACAAACAAGAGGGGCGCTTTCCTTATCATGCGAGAAGTCTTGCTTTGATGCGGGCCAAACTCTGCGATGCGACGGTGATCTTGGGCTCTGCAACGCCCGCGATGGAAAGCTACGCCAATGCACAGCTTGGGCGTTGGGGCTATCTCTCGATGCCAAAGCGGATCTTGGATCGCCCAATGCCTTCGGTCGAAGTGATCGATCTGCGCAAAACGCCCGAAAGGATCGGCGGGATGATCTCGCCTGCTTTGTTAGAAGCACTGGCAGAAAATCTCAAGCAGGGCGATCAAAGTATCTTGTTCCTCAACCGCCGTGGCTACCATACCACGGTGCTTTGCCCCAACTGCGGGATCACCTTTCGCTGTAAGAATTGCTCCATCAACTTGACGCACCACCGGGCGCAAGCTGTGATGCTGTGCCATTACTGCGGATACGCCGAGCGTTACCCTGCAAAGTGTCCATCTTGTGGTCATCGTCACTTGGAAAATACGGGCTGGGGGACAGAAAAAGTCCAAGAGTTGTTGCACCACGCCTTGCCAGATGCTCGCATCGATCGGATGGATCGCGACACCACCAGTCGAAAAGGGACATTGGAAGATCTTGTGGGGCGGTTTGCCAAACGAGAGATCGACATCTTGATTGGGACCCAGATGATCGCCAAAGGCCACGACTTCCCGGGAGTTACGTTGGTTGGCGTGTTGCTTGCGGATCAAGGGCTGAATATGCCCGACTTTCGGAGTGGAGAGCGCACCTTTCAGTTGTTGGTGCAGGTCGCGGGGCGTGCGGGTCGCGGACAGACACCTGGGCGCGTTTTGATCCAGACGTTTAACCCCGAACACCCGAGCTTGTATTTTGCGCTACAACAAGACTATCAAGGTTTCTACCAATGTGAGGCGCCTTTTCGTCGAGAAGCAGGTTATCCGCCTTATGGATTTTTGGTGGGGGTCCGCTTTGAAGGAAGCTCGGCGCAAGAAACCGAACAAGTGGCCTACGATGTGGGGCAGGCCTTGCGACAACGCTTGAAAACTGGGAAATATCCGCGCGTAGAGTTATTGGGGCCTGCGCCCGCTGCTTTGGAGCGAATCAAGAACCGCTTTCGTTGGCAGCTGTTGCTCAAGGCGCCCGAGCGACGTTCTTTGCACATGCTGACATGGAGCTTGGTGCGTGAGGTTCTTGCGACGATGCCTCGCACAGAGGTCAAGATCCTCATTGATACAGATCCTGTGCAGATGCTATGATGGCGGCGATTCTGTTCGGTACGCACGAGGCGAGATGTTTTCGCCGACAGAGAGACAAGGACAACACATATGCCAGCGCAACAAACCATTTTGATCCTAGACGGTCATGTCCAACGTGTGGGGATGTTGGAGCAAGCTCTCAATCAATTGGGAGTCAACGTCTTTCGCACCTCTCGGGCTCGCGAGGCTGTGAAGCTCTTTGGTGTCGTGAAACCTGTCGCCTTGGTGATCGCGACAGAAGGGGAAGGGGCCGAGTTTTACCGCCGTTATGTCGCGAGCGGTCAACTTTCTCAGGTTCTTTGTGTGGTGTTGCAAGATGGCTCTTTGGATATGTTGCGCCCTGAAGATATCACGTTGGATGGACGCCTTGCACCCGACCAGATCGCACGGGCCATCTACCAACGATTGCGCGAACACCTCAAACATACACCAAGTCCCGAACCTACGCTGACTTCGCCCTCTGCAGAAAGTGAAGTCGCAGGATTGGGCTCGGATGCACCGAGTTCTTCGTCGAGTCTTAACCTGACAGGTACGCGTGGAAGCAGCAGCTTGCAACGAAATCGCGAGTGGAAAGGGCAGCTTGCACAACTCGATGTCGCGCGGCTCTTTTCGATTCTTCTGTTGCGAAAAGCTTCTGGAAAACTGTTGTTGAGCAAAGGACAGGAGACCCGCCGCGTTTGGATGAACCAAGGTGTGTTGTTGGCGGCAGAGTCCAATATGCCGCTGCAAAACTTTGAACGTGTCTTACAAAAAGAGGGCATCCTGAAGAAGCCACCCGGCGAGTTGGCCGAACATCGTCTCATCTTCCAAAAAGCCCGTCCTGGCGAGAAGTTGTACGAACTGGGTCTGATCGATCGTGCAAGCATCTTGCGCGTCAACCGTCGTTATGTCGAACAGGTGGTGATCAGCTCGTTTGGTTGGGTGGAAGGGAACTTTTGTTTTATCCCTGGTGCTGAAGACTTGCCTGCGGCTCCTTTCAAGTTGGATATCCCACCTTTGTTGTTGCAGGGGATTCGAGGCGGTTATAGCGCGCGTCGTTTGCTGTCTTTGTTGGGGTCGGTGGAGCGGGTGCCACAGTGGTTTTCCAACCGTCTCTCTGACGGACAGCTCCCGCTCAACATCCTAGAAAAAAAGATTATCCAGCACATCAACGGGCGTTTTTCACTGCTCCAACTTCAACAAGAACTTCGCATCGAAGGCGTCGTGTTGCACGCGCTGATTTATGCGTTGATGGTTCTGGGTCATGTCACGATGGCCGATAGCCCCGGAAGTGACGGCTTTCTTAGCGTTAAAGTGGACTCTTCGGGCAACATGCCTGTGGCGGGGCAGAACCCTGCAGCGCGCCGTGCACCCGGGATTACAGGCAATCAACAACGTGTGCGCCCAGGTATTAGCGGGAACGTGCCTCGCGTTCCTCTTCGCCCTGGAACGATGACGGCTCACGCAGTCCCACAAGCCCGCAAGCCCGAAGGATTGTTTCAAGTCGAAGACAGCGCAACAGCAGCAGAGGCAACACGCGCGCGGGTTCCACATGCTAGCGCTGCGACACGACAAGCTTCTTCTGTACGCCGCACGCAGAATATGAAAGCCACCATGACCTTGCGGTCGATGGGGGCTTTTCAACAAGGCTTGGGGGCGAGCTATGAGTCTCAAGCTGACACACAAAAAACACAGGAAAAGCTGCGTTCTCCCGAAGAGTTGCAAAAACTCCAACATGATATCCAAGTGAAGTATCAGCTTGTGATGACAGCCGATTACTTCCAGATCTTGGGCCTTGATCAAAATGCCAATGAGTTGGATATCCGACGCGCTTACCAACAAAGTAAAAGTCAATTTGCTCCCGAGCAGATGCCTTCGATGGTTCGGGAAAAATGGAAGATGCAGTTAGATGAGATCCATACCGTACTCCAAGAAGCTTACGATGTTTTGGGAGACGGTGGTTTGCGCGGGCTTTATCGCGAAGGGATACAAGCCTAAACGCGCCCGTAGTTTGTGAGAGATAAAGGGAAAGATCGATGGCCGTTCTCGATATTATGTTGTATCCCCATTCCGTTTTGCGCGAGCGATGCGCGGAAGTCACGGAGTTTGATGCGTCTTTGCACCAACTTCTCGATGACATGGCGGAGACGATGTATGCCGCAAAAGGAGCCGGACTTGCCGCTCCTCAAGTCAATGAAGCACAACGTGTAATCGTTATTGATGTTGGTCGTGAAGACCGTGGTCGGGATCTTTTGGAGTTTGTAAACCCCAAGATTACGGCCTTTTTGGGGGATCGAGTGATCGGCGAAGAAGGATGTTTGTCTTTCCCCGATATCTACGAACCTGTCGAGCGTTACGAAGCGATCAAGTTCGAAGCACAAGACCGCAGCGGCACAAGGATTCAAATGGAAGTGGATGGATTTTTGGCGATCGTCATTCAACACGAAGTCGATCACATCAATGGCGTCCTGTTTATTGACAAGCTAAGTCGCTTGCGTCAGGGTCTTGCCAAGCGAAAAATGAAAAAACGCTATGGCAAGACGGACCTACGTCGCCGCGTTGGTGAGGAATGAGATCTGTGAATCGCGTCGTCTCGGTTTTTTCGATGGTTTGGGGGTGTTGCCTGTTTTTGTGGGCCACTTCATTGGCTTACGGATCAGGTGTCGAACTGACAGGCTCGTTGCCTTCTACACCTTCTCCTGACTATTTTGGAACCCGCCCGATGGGGATGGGAAATGCTGGTGTCGCCCTTGCTGACGGCCCAGAGTCCTTGTTCTTGAACCCTGCAGGGGCGTGGAGACGTCGCAAGTCGTATGTGCTCCAAGGTACCTTTTTCTTCCACCCTGCCGCAGACAATCGCGTGTTCAACGTCGGTATCATCGACAGCAAAAGTAACCCGATGGTCGCAGGGGGGATCTCCTATTCTTATTATGTGGCACCCCGCAATGATGACGGAAAGGTCCGCACTGTCGAAGGTCACATCGCTCGCTTGGGCGTCGCTGCTGCCTTTCAAGAAACGCTGGTCTTTGGTGCAACCCTCAAGTATCTCTACCTCAATCGGCCTTTCTTTCTACCCATCAATACCCTCACGTTAGATGTCGGTGTCACATGGCAAGCCAACAACTGGTTGTCCTTGTCTGTCGTCGGTTACAACTTGATCTATAACGAAACGGGTGAGACGCCGATCTCGATGGCTGTAGGCTTTGCGATCGGTTACAAGATGCCCCTTCAACTCGCGGTGGATTGGGTGATGGACTTCCAATCCAAAGGCAACGGGGAAGTTGGACACGAACTGCGCGTTGGAGCTGAGTACACCATCGCAAATATCGTCGCCATCCGCGTAGGTTACCAACTCGATCAAGTCCGCGATTTCTTGGGACTCAACGAAACTGAACGACACATCCGCCACTTTATCTCTGCAGGCGTCGGCGTCAAATACGCTCAGTTTGGCGCTCAAGTCGCCTTCCGCCAACAGCTTGCCCTCAACTACGAATCCAACAACAGACAACTCGCCTTTTCTCTCCAAGCGTTCTTCTAATCCCCTCCAAAACTTCGTGGCCTGCGCTCTGCAATCTATCTCTGGCAGCCTCAGATATCCTATATCTGGGGCTGCCAGAGAGGGGCGACCACGGAGGGTCGCCCCTGACGAGGGGGACGCATGATATCCTATCTGTCCTATATCTGGGGCGACTGGATATCCTATATCCGGGGCGACTGGATATCCTAGATCTGGGGCGGCTGGATATCCTAGATGTTGCTGTATCCGGGCGGCTGGATATTCTAGACATCGCTGTATCCGGGCGGCTGGATATTCTAGACATCGCTGTATTCGGGGCGGCCCTCAGCGGTCGCCCAAACCTATCTCGGATATCCTATATTCGGGGCGACCTTCCGTGGTCGCCCTATCTACCGAGGATATAGATATCTCTATCCTTTCGGGAGGATATTTCTGAGCTGTGTAAGGATGGTAAAGAGGGGTGTGAGTGTGGGGTGAGTACCTTCGGGGCTGGATATCTGGATTTGTTCGAGATGTTCGGGGGTAGGGAGGTTTTGGACGAGGTCGGGTAGCATCTCGATCAAGCGTTCTTGGATGCGTTCTTGGGAGATGAGGTTTTCGATTTCTCGAAGGGCGCGGGTTTGTTGGAGGCGCAGGGTCTCTCGTTTGGCCTCAGCTTCTGCTTGAAGGAACTGCAAGCCTTCTTCTTGTTGGGTGGAGAGTTCTTGGAGGGGGTAACGTGTTTGGAGGTATTCGATCTCTGCGGATATCTCGGCTTTTTTCTCTTTGTAGCTGCGTAGCTTGCGTTGGATCTCTTCGATTTCTGCGGTGAGTTCGTCTTCTGCGCGTTTTTGTTGAAGCTCAAGTTCGCGGGTCAAGCGGCGTTGTTCGCTTTCGAGGCGTGCTTGTTCGCGTCGTTCTTCTTCTTGGAGTCCTCGGTCGAAGGTGTCGGCTTCTTGTTGTGCGCGTAACAGAGAGAGTTCTTGTTCGTTGGAGATCTGTGTTTTTTCTGTTGCTGTGTGGTTTTGTTGTTCTTGGAGTGCGATCACGCGTTCGCGTTCGATCTCGGCGAGTCGGGCGGTTTGTTCTTTTTCAGCGCGGAAGGGTTGTTGTAGATGTTCCCACAGTCGTGCGGAACTGATGACGGCTTCTTTGATTTGGACATTGACGATCTTGAGTCCCAAGCCTGAGTCGCTTCCTTCGGCGACTTCGCGCAGGCGGTTGGTCATCTCCACCATGATGGAGCGTTTGTCAGAGAGCACTTCGTCGATGCTCATGGTGCTGACTTTGTCTTTGATGGTGGCTTCGGCTTGTTCGCGAAGTTGTTCGCGGACGGTGGCGGTGGGATCGAGTTGGTTGGAAAAGTCGAGTCTGCGGTAAGCTGTTTCGATATCGTCGATGATCCATTGGACGTAGGCTTGGACGAGGATACCTTGGCGTTCTTTGCAGATGCTACGGGCGTTGATCAGAATGGTCTGCATGGTGGAGGGGATGACGAGGAAAGCATCTTTGTAGGGATTGTAGCGAAAAGAGATCCCAAGTCCGATATGAAGGGGCTTTTCGTAACCTTGTCGGGTGTGAACAACATAGACGTTGGGGGGAACCACGACGCGTTTGAAGGGGCCCATGCCTGTGATACGGACGTCGATGGGTGGGGTGATGTGATCTTCTTTGTGTTCAAGGACTTCTTGAAGATAAAGGTTGCTCATAGAACTGGCGTGCATGGAGCCTCCTGTCGAAAAGTGCGATGGGATGGTTCTTTGGGGAGATCTTTTCAGCGCGACATAGGCTGTGGTGGTCGTTGTTTAGCGACTACCAAAGTAGAAGAAGATGAAGATCAGCGACATGTTGGTTGCGACGGTGGCTCCTGGGAATTGGAGATTAAACAGGGAGACCATCACAACGATCGCGGCGGCTGCAATAGCGAGAAAAGCGCGGACATCGCCGATTAAGCGGCCGAGAGAGCCTTCTTTGCTGGGGGTGATCCCACGGATAGCGAGGCCAAGGAAGAAGCTTGCGAGCGAACACATCGGGAAAAATGCGGCGTGTTCGTAGACGGCTTTGCTATGTTGGACTTGTTGCCAGACGAGCCAAGCTGCGGTGCCTGCGAAGCCAAGAAGCAGCAACCATCGAACGGTTCCGCGTGGTAGGTGGAGGGGACTGGCTTCTGGGTCGACTGCGGTGGGGACGTCATTTCCGCGGCGCATGGTGAAGTAGTAACCAAGGATGGTGTAATTCACCAACCAGAGTCCTTGTGGAACGAGTCGTTCCAACAAAAGCAAGGCCATCACTGAGCCAAAGATGGACAGTGCCAAGATCGCACGAACGGAGCCTCGGGGAAGGCCAAGGGGATGACGCTTTTTCGGGGGCTGTGTTTGCTCGGTCATCGTCACTCCTAAACATGTGTAGGGATGTTGTCACCTTGTTGAGAGGATCGGTGGTTGTTCTTGGAACGAAGCCGATCTCTCGAAAGCCTTGTGTTATGGGGTATAGTGTGGGGATAGTAGGTTTCTTTCGTATGGAAGGCAAGGAACTAGGTTGAAAAGAGAGAACCTAGCCATCACGTAGACGATCTTCTGGGACCTCGTGGCGAGGAAGAGTTTGGAGAAGGGTGAGAGATGGACAAGTGGAAACTTTTGGATGCGATCCTCCTGCAGTTACATGAGAATCGCGATGTCTTGTTGCGTTCAGCAGAGGCGGCTTTTCAAGCTGCTACACACGAGGAATCAATCGCAGAGAACAAGTACGATACACGAGGGTTGGAGGCATCTTATCTGGCGGCGGGCCAGTCCAAACGCTTGGCGGATGTCGCTCAGGATATTGATATATTTACAAGAATGAAGCCTCGAGACTTCGGAAAAGAGGATGCTATCTCTTTGGGGGCGTTGGTCGAGGTTATGGATGAACAAGAGGTGCGTCAGTGGTTTTTTCTGGCGCCTCGTGCGGGTGGTTTTAAGTTGGAGTATGCGCAGCGTAACGTCTCTATCATCACACCGCGATCTCCTTTGGGGGAACAACTGATGGGTGCGTATGCTGGTGATATCATCGAGTTGCGTAAGCGCAACAAGATCGTTGAGTATGAGATATTGTCGGTAGTGTGAGTCTTTGCGCGTGGCACTCCGCCCCTCCTTAAAGTTTGCGCACGCCTAGACACCTTGTGATTAGAGTACATTGGCACCCAGGCCACAGCGTACCCTTACTCCTTAAAGTTTGCGCACACCTAGACACTTTGCGATGGCTGGGCCTTTCGTGTGCAGAGTCACCGTCGTTTCTCTTTGTGGGGAAATGGGTGGAGAAAGGACGTGGCCCAAAAGTGTGGGCGATGTGTTTAAAAGTGAGGATATTGGTTTGCTGGGTGGGGAAGTACAGGGGAGGGTGGAAAGGTCGGATTATTCGAAGAACTTGTCGTAGATTTCTTTTACGAGGGTGGGGGTCACGTAGGGGTTACGATCGTTGGTGCCGCTCCAGTTGTTGAAACCAGTGGGGCGCCAGAGGAAGTCGGGGTTTTCGCCGTTCCAACCGCTGTTGATCTCTTTGCCGCTTGTATCGGTTTCGACCCAGTAGCGGTAGGTGCGGGGGTAGTTGGACTCACCGAAGTAGATGTCGGTTTCGAAGAACTTGACGTTATCGGGGTTTTTGACTTCACCGTTGAAACCGCGGAGGTCTTTGGCATCTTGGACATTCCAAGGCTTGTCCACTTCAGCGCGTTCAGCTTTCCAGAAGTTGTAGTTCCAAACGTGATCGCCCGAGTCGCGGTCCATCGAAGCAGCGCGGCCAGACTTGAGCCAGTCCATCACGGTAGCGTTGAAGTCTGCTGCGCTCATGTCTTTTTCGTCTTCGCGCGCGAGGTGTTTGATTTGGTCTGCGGGGAAGGTCTTGGTCTCGCCTGTTGCGAAGTCTTGGAACTTGATTTCTTTGTCCACGCTGTTGAGGACCATATAGTCGCCGTTCCAACGCCACATATCGGATGTTTCGAACTCTACGCCATCTGTGATGAGCTTGCCTTGGATTTGTTTGCCGTCTTTGGTCACGAGGATGTCAGGGCGATCATCGTAACGGCTTCCTGCGAAGTCTGTTCCGTTGGCTTGGCTGTCTGCAAGGACGGTGAGGAGGCCGAGCATATCTTGTTTGGTGAAGGTCACGCCATCGACCGTCACGGAATCTTTGACGGGTTGTTCGAAGAGGATCCCTGCGAGAGCGACCTTGTCACAAGAACCCCACCAGCCGACATCCATGGTTTTATCGGCTTTTCCGTCAGCATTGGGGTTGGTCAACACGACGCGGTCTCTATCGGAGCCTGTGACTTCGGAACCATCTGCGCGGAAGTATTTCACGCTGGTTTCGTTGTTTTCGGTCACCATCTTACGGGAGAGGGTTTCGCCTTCCAGTTTGGGCACAAGGTTGTTGCGGTTGTTGACCGCAGAGAAGTTTCCTTGTGAGTCGAGGAAATCGACTTTAACGTTTGCGCTGATGCGTCCGTCGCCATCGAAGTCAACGCCCGTGGTGCGTTCTGCGTCGGTTTCGCGGAGGTTGGAGTCAGGGATATAGTGACCCTTGTCATTGCTGCCGATCAACCAGTTGAGTGCGGGCTTTCGCTCGAACTCAAGGGCTTTTGCGCCAGAGGTATTACCGCGATCGCGGTTGAGTTGGTCAAGTTTATCGAGTGCGCCACCTTTTGCCCAAAGGTGGCTGTCCACATCACCGTCTGCATCGCGGTAGCTACCAGCCATCGGCCAGTAAGTCGTGGTCCAAGTTTGGGTATCTGCCACAGCCGAGAAGCGCTTGGGGTCGGTCCCGCGCATGATTTCTTTGGCCATGCTCATGCCGTCTTTGTCATCGTCTTTGTTCAAGACCGCGCCAAAACCGACATCTTTGAGTTGTGCTTCGACAGCGGCCAAAGCTTCTTTGGTTTTGACGCTTCCCGCGTGTTGGGAGAGACGGTGGAATTGCTCGCCGTAAGGCTTGAAGAATTCGAACATACGATCCGCTTTTTGATCGTCGTTGAGGCCGGGGTGACCGACGAGTTCAGCTTTTGCTGCTTCGAGATCTGTGCGGAACTTGTCTGCAAACTCAGAGATGTCGGTGATACCGCGGGGGTTACCCAACAGAGAGGAAACGCTTTTGGGAGGAGTTTGGGGCGTGGGGGGAGTTGGGGGTGTGACAGGATCGGGCGTTGAGACGGTAACGCCTAGAGCATCGGCCAAGGAGGCGCGTGCTTCGCCATCGAACTTGTCGCCAAGGCGGTTCAATACCGCGAGAAGGTCTCCTCGTTCAGTCGTTGTGATCTTGCCACCGTCGCGTGCGGCATCCAACAAAGCGAGGACATCGCTTTTGCTGATGTTGCTGTCAGAGAGAGCTTTTCCAAGTTCTTTGCGCAGCGCGGTGTCACGGAGGTAGAGGGAAGGCATGGGGATGCGACCGTTTTGTGCGGTGACTCCGAGGCTTTCCGCGAGGTGAGCGCGAGCATCTGCGGTGAAGTTGTCTTGGTGTTTGTAGAGAACCCAGCCGAGTTCTTCTTTTTCAAGGGAGGTGACTTTGCCGCCGTCGTTGGCTGCATCAATCAGTTTCTGTGCATCGTCCTTGTTGATTTGGTTTTGGTTAAGCGCCTCGTAGGCACGGGCAAGACCAGCGTCGCGAAGTTTCAATTTATCGGACATAGAAGCCTCCGTTGTTGGGGGTGGGTGAAAAGAACAGTTTGAGAGTGTATGCCAAGGGATCAGACATGGTCAAGAGAGAGTGATGGGTGATTTTTATCCTTTTGGATTTTGGTGTGTCGGATATCGGATGAATGAGGAAAAAGTTGCGTATTGCCTTGAAAAAAGCCATAAAAGCCAAAGATGTGACGTGACAATATCCAGTCGTTGAGCTGAAGAGTAGAGAAAAAGAAGCGCGCAGCGTTTGCGATGGGGTGTCGAACTCGAAAAAGGTATGTTATAAGGATCGCTTCAAGAAAAACGCAGTGCAACACGGAGAGAGCATGTACGACGAAACGTCGATAGCGAGGGCGCGATGGGCTTGTTAGATGTCATCAAGAGATGGTTTCAACCGCGCCATGGAACGCAGGCTTGGATCGAGATTGGACAAGAAGCGCTTTCCCGCGGTGAATTGGATGAAGCTGAAGAGGCTTTTCTCAAAGCCAATGATGCGTCGCCCAACTCGGGAAGTGCGACCTCTGGTTTGATTCAGATCGCTTTGCTACGCGATCATGTTGCTCGAGCGCTCAACCTGTACGAGCAGATGCCAGAGCGCCAACAACGCCAATATTCCGAACTTTTGATGATCGCACTTTCTCTTCAAACAGAAAGCATCACACCGCGAGCCTATGCTTTGTGGATGCGTTTGCCTTCTGCTGGACCCGATCGTCTGAAAGGGCTTCGAGAACTTTGCCAACGCCATCCCAAGTGCGGCTTTTTGGCGGGACAGTGGGCGGAGTTGGCACTACAGTCTTTTCAACTTGAAGAGGCGGATGCTGCGCTTCGTTTGTTGCGTGATGCAGAACCCAACTTGCCCGAACGTCAAGTCGCTTTGTTGTATGCACGCCGCGATGTGGCCCAACTCAAGGAGCATACAGAAGTTGCGCGTGTGCTTGAGGAAGCCTCACAACTTGAGGAACCGACCGCGCGCCTTCGCAGACTTGAGCCGCTGGCCAACGATTACATGTTTATTGCGCCACTTCAGCACGACACTGGGTTGGCTTTCTTTCAAGCTGGGCGCCCTGAAGTCGCCATCCGCTACATCAACCGTGCGGTTGGGGTCAATCCTTATTGGGTAAATGCGTGGGTCCACTTGGGCTCGGCTTCGCTCGCTGCGCACCGAAAAGTGCGGGCTCGTACGGCTTTTGCGCGTGTGTTGCGTCTGCAAAACCACGAATGGATCTCTTCGCTTTATGAGCGCCTTGACGAAGAACTTTCCCGTCGCCCTGAACTGACTTTGCTCGAAAAAGCCTTGGACCGCATGGATGTCGGCGATCCTTGGGGAGCGATATTGCCTTTGCGCAAAGCTCTCGAAAGTCGAGACGATGATCCTGCGTTGCTTCGGGCACTTGCAGAAGCGCGTTTTGCGTTGCGCGAGTTTCATCTTGCTTTGCCGATCTTTGCGGAACTCTGGAAAAAAGCCAAAAAAGCCAATGCCACCGAACAAACGAGCGAACTTCAACACAAAGTGGAGTTGTGTGCGCATCGTTTGGCTGTGTCTTTGATTTCTGAACGAAAATACAAAGAAGCTGGAGAGCGCCTTTCTGAGATCACTGCTTTGGGAGATGGTTTCTCGATGGTGACAGACGATCTGCATCTTTTGCAGCGTCTCCAGTCGGGTGATATCTCCGAAGCTGCTTTCCAGGCCTACGAAAAAGCTCATCCTTCGAGGGGGCTTTCCTCTGAAAAACAGCTACTTGCGTTGGAAGATGCTTTACAGGAGTCATCTGCCTTCCCCGAAGCTTTGTTGGCCCGCGCTGTTTTGCTCGCAGAGAAGGGCGATTTGGAACGAGCCAAGTCGGATCTTGAACAAGCCTTGCGTTGGGAAAAAGATCCTTGGCGCATCCGTTTTCATCAAGCTGGACTGGCCTTTTTGCAACAAGATCCCACACTTGCGCGCAAGTGGTGGCAGGATTGTTCAGAGGCTGGTGTGGGACCTTGGAGCCGTTTGGCTTCGGAGAACCTGCGCGCTCTTTCTTCAGGAACAGCGGCTCGTTTGACCATCGTTGCGCTGCCCGAACATCGCCGTGTGATCGAGTTTTCTCCCGCAACAGGCGAGACGGAAGTCCCCTCGGAAATCCTCGCAGAGAGCGCCAAGATCGCCGAAAAGTCTCCTCCTGCACAACCCGCACAGACAGGTGGACACGCTCTCCAATCTCCTGCTCTTCCCGCCAAAGAACTTCGCAAGTCTCGCGAAGCTTTTGCAGATGCGCTTGCTGATGTTGTGGATGATCCTTTGGCGATCCCGCCGATGGCGGCCCCGTCCTCTTCATCGATGGAGATGCCAGCCATCGATGCTTCAACTCTCGAAGCCATCGAGAAAAACGAAGCGATCGAGGACGCACCCTCCACACCACCCACCGAAACCGTCAAGATCGCAGAGAAGAAGGTACCACAAGGTGGCGATGATCTCTTTCCTGACGCTCGTTCGGGTGGAGCCATCAAGATCCTATCGCCCGAAGAAGCGATACGTCTCAACACAAGTATCCTCGAAAAAGATGCAAGTGCTCCCCTCGATGAGCCAAGCGACTTCTTCGCCAAAGAAGACGACGAGGATATCTTTGCAAAAGAGAGCTATCCTCTCACAGATGACGCAGCCCCCAACCTTGGTGGAAGTGATGCGCGTCTCTCTACCATCGAACCTTCGTCGTTTATCACGCCTTCCTTCTTTGATTTGCCTTCTGCACCACAAGGTGCCCAAACCCCGCCGCCTCCAAACTCTATCTTCGCGATCCCTGCGGAAGAAGAGACGAAGCCCAAGCCCATCTCCAACAACAACGATCCGCTGTTCTCTATCGATCCCGAAGAAGACGCGCGTCCGTTAGCCTTCCCACCACAAGCCCAAAAAGAGTGGGACTCCGCGAATACGACAGGTGCTGAAAAGGACGATATGTGGGAGGCTTACCAGACCCTCTCCAAACAAAAAGTCCCTCGTTTGTCTGATGTGCTTTCTCAACCAGACAAACCTCTTCAAGCCCAAGAAGAAGAGGAGCACAAACACCAAGTCGAAGCCCAAGAAGCACTCGCAGGTCTGTCCCTTAAAAACCAAGCGCCTGACTTTGCCTTGGCCCCGCTTCCGCCCAGCGAGAGCGTGCCCGAACTCCCCAAAGAAGAGTTGTCTTTGCAAGCTCCCTCTTCTTCTCCTTCGCAAAGCCAAGCCGAGTCCTCTGAGGTTCAGTCCGCTGCGATCAAGGCTCCCGTGTCTTCTTCTGTTGGGGTGGATGACTTGTTTGGAACATTGGATGTCTCCAAACCTACAGACCCTGCAACGCCCGAAGAGACGCCAAAGGCTCCTGTCAAAGCAGAAGAGCCCATCGCAAAGCCCGATGCTCTCGATGTGAAAGCCGACGTTGTATCTGAGGCCATCCCCCCTGTGACTGCGGCACCTGTGATCGCGGAAGAAGAGACCAAGACCCCTCCTCAAAAAAGCGAAGAGGCACCCGCTGTTGTGGCCGAAGCTAGCGAGCCAAAAGCCAGCGAGCCAGAACCAAAAGCCCCAAGTGCCGCGAAAGAAGCGCCTAGCTCTAGCAGCATGGACGATATGTTTGGTTCTCTGTTGACCCCTGCCTCTGTTGCGGAAAGCTCGGGTGGAGGCTCGTCTTTGTTGGATGACCTCGGTGGAAAAATGTCTTTCCACGAGACTTTCCCAAGCAACGATGAGTTGTTGTCCTTTTTGGACGATGCCATCGAAGAGATGCAAGTGAAGAAGTCTTCTAAAAAAGAAGACTAATGGGTCGTCGGCACAAGAAAAATCAGAAGGCTCGCCAAGCAGATCTCAGGCGTGGAAGTCCACATAGCCATCTTGCTGGAGTTTTTGAATCATCTTGGCGATCTTTCGGGCGGCTTGGGGAAAGTGAGCAGGGGCGGGGGACGCCTCTTCATCATGGGCATAACGCAGATGCTTCGCGACTTCTTCGGGTGATGTTGTTTGTGTGATCAGTCGCTCGCGTGTCTCTGGTTCTTCCCAATATGCCCAACAAAGCAGCAGCAAACGAGACAAGAGTTCTTCGAGCTGATGTTTGGGACCGTGGAGACGAGGCAAAAACTTCTGCAACAGGATGCGTTCGATCACCCAAGGTAGATGGAACGAAGAAAGCCCAACCATGCGGCAAGTATGCTCCGCAAACAACAGACTTTCTTGCACCACACGCAGGCCAAATCCAAAGCCCGCTTGTTGAAAGAGTAGAAAGAATGTGTCCAAAAGCGCGACCAGTTGGGCCAAAGACTCAGGGGGTTGGCTCCACTGCGAGGGAGGGATGGGCGCGCTAAACAAGGCATCTCGGGAAAAAGCAGCGCGCAGATTTGCGATACGTCCAGGAGAACGAGCCATCGAGGGGGAACGCTGTTTGGTCAGCCATTGCAAAAAGCTCGATGGTGAGGGAGCTTCCAACTCGATCATCTGTGCACGGTCAAGGACTTTGGGGCTGAGTCGATGTGTGGTTTCGTCGAGGTTGAGCGTGCCAATGATGTAAAGATTCGGTGGGATGGGGACTGACGAAGGGATCTCCAAAAGGCCCGCATGAGGATCTTCGATGTGATGTGGATCTGTATGGTGATGCAGGTACAGAGGAGCTTGCTCTAACAACTCACCCTCTTTCCCGTAACGACGGCTCTCTAAAAGGGAGAGGATGTCCGAAAGATAATACTCTGTTCGTGCGAGATTGAGTTCGTCGAGGATCGCAAAGTACGGATTCTCGGGGTCTTGGTGAGCCCGCAAAAGGAGTCGAAGAAAAGGGGTTGCTTGGTAGCTACCCGTCAAGCTGTCGTCGTATCCGAGGATTCCATGGGGATCAAGCCAGTCTGGACGCACAGGCAATAGTGCGATATGTGGGTTTTCTCCGTGTTCTTCGGCATCTTCTGTGAGGAATCTTGCAAAGAGTTGAGCGAGTTGGCTTTTACCTGTCCCTGCAACACCCGACAAGATCACGAAAGGTTTGGTCTGCAAAGAGAGGATGTAGGCGCGGGCCAACTCAAGTGTTAGCACAAAGCCTTC
This sequence comes from Myxococcales bacterium, assembly GCA_020632975.1. Classification (GTDB taxonomy): domain Bacteria; phylum Myxococcota_C; class UBA6777; order UBA6777; family UBA6777; genus JAKLKB01. Next base: position 325,703 of record JACKEL010000006.1, on the reverse strand, counting down.
TTGTGAGGCATAACGCACGAACTCTAAAGCGATATCCTGCAAGGCTTCGTGTTGCTCAGTGAGATCGTCGTCGATGAAGATAGGCTCTTGTTCTTCGGGGAGGGTGTATCCAAGCGTTCGGATATAAGGGATGTCTGTATAAGTGCGATCCAAAAAGCCATAAAGCCCGATCAGTTCGCCAAAGACTTGCGTGACCATCCCTTCGACAGAGCTTGTTTCTCGCAGAAACAATTCTCGATTGAGAAGGCGCACCACAACGCCGCCGCTTTTTTTCCACTCCGCAATCGAAAGGGACGGCATATTTTGAGGTTGTTGTGGGGAGGGCCACAAACGGTAGGTATGTCTCTGTAAATTATGGATATAGCGCTCTGCTTTGCGATGAAAGCGGCGCAGTGTGTCAAAGAAGCGTTGTTCGATCTTGCTCACACCACGGCGCTTTCCGCGGAGACCAAACCCAAATCCGATCTCAGCGCCTTCTTCTTGGAGCAGGAGATAAAGTTGGGCGTCTTCTGTGGGGTCTTGTTGCGCACGAGTCAACGAGAAGAAAAGGGACTCGGGGAGCTTGGAGGCGTGACATGGGGATACATAGATTTCCAAGTCATCACGCAGTGGTGCGAGTTTGTCGCGCACAAATTCTGCTAATTTTTGCAGCGTTTGGCGAATCCCTTGGCAGCGTAGCTGCATATTGTGTAGGACGGTCTCTTCTACTGTTTCTTGGTTGCAGAGCTTCGCCTGTTCAAAAAAAGAAAAAGTATGTTGGAAAGAAACAGGAGCATGGAGGGGCGTTTGTTGGGTCAACAGGTTATCCTCTTTGGTTGGTTTGCAACATCCGATATCTTGGCGGATGGGAGGTGCCGTGAGAAACTTGCTTTTCCTTGCTCTTCGGTGCTAACTAATGCAACCTGAGGTCTCTTTGTACGTCAAGGTACATCTTGTTCCTCAAAAAGTAGGCCCCATCTTCAGGTTTTGAAATGGGGTTGATTGTGCGTTCTTTTCTCATACGACAAAGCGAGATCTGGCATGCGTCGTTGCCCTTCATGTTCGACTCAAAATCGCGAGAATGCGCGTGTTTGTATCCAGTGCGGTGCTTCTCTCCAAGGAGCCGATGAGGGGGGGACAGCTTTGCGTCCACCTTCGCATATGCTGGACCCAGCCATGGAACCGATGACCATCCGTCCTGAACTGGAGGCTTTGTTAAAGAAGATGGCCCCCGAGGGTGGGGACGCTGTCATCACATTGCACCTCTTTGGTAAGAATTATCCTATTAATCGTATCGAACATCTAAAGATCCTTTTGGACAAAAATCTGATCCGCGAAGATGCACCTATCTTGCATCGCGATCGTGGGCGTTGGATGGAAGCGCAACATGTTGCGGCCTCCATGCAAAACTTTGATCCAGAAAAAACGCCACGCCCTGAAGAACAAGTCTCGCCCACAGGCCGCTCGGAAAAACGACCCTCTCACGCAGACTTGATCCTTGCTGCACGTTTGGGGAGAGAAGCCGAACAAGCCGCATCGCGCGGTGAAATCGAACGCGCGATCGAGATCTACCAACAAGTTGTCCAACTGAATGAGCGCTATCCTCTTGTCCAAAAACGACTGCGCGAGTTGGGTAAGCTTTTAGAAGAAAAACAGGGGGGCGGTGCGTCAGAGCCCGAAGAGCGTCCAGTGCTCAACACGTTGCCGCTGCCCAAACCTCCTCCTTCTTCTTCTTCGCAAAACAGCCCGTCTGCTTTTCCTCGAAAAGAGCCTTCTGGTGGGGCTTTGCAACTCCAGAAGCCTGGACCTTTCCCTTCAAACCCTCCAGCTTCTTCAGCGCCTCGTTCTTTTGCGCCTCCATCGCGTCACAACACAGGTGAACAACCGCGCGTTCCCACAAGACCCCCGCCAGGTTTTCCAAGCAGCGAGCAACCTCGTGTGGGTCATGTCACGGGTGAACGACCACGTGTGGGTTACAGTGGTGAACAACCACGCGTGGGTGGTGGCTACAGTGGCGAGCAGTCGCGCATTGGCGGTGGTTACAGTGGTGAACAAGCCCGTATTGGCGGTGGTTACAGTGGTGAGCGTCCACGCGTGGGTGCTGGTTATAGTGGCGAACAACCACGTGTTGGGGCGCCTCAGATGGGGCGTACAGAAGGAAGTCGTTCGAGTAGTGAGCATCCCCAAGTTCCCACAGGTAGGCCTTTTTCGAATCCTGGCTCTCCACAAGATCCGCGTCGTTCTCCGTTCCCTTTGTCCAACGATGGAGGGATGCTTGATCATCGACCTGGTACACCTCGTCCGGGCGGAAGCAGCGGACAGCTTGGGGTCTTGCCTTTGCCGCGAGAAGATGCTCGTGGTGGCTCTCCCTATCCTGTCTCTATAGAACCCCGTGATGTAGGGGCGCAGTCTGCTCCTTCACCGTTTATCCCCCAAGGTCGGGCGGGTACACCGATCCCGCGTCCCTCTGCTTCTACACCTGCGCCGCGTCACTACTCTGGAACAAATATCCCGCAGCAACGGCCTGCTAGCGCATTTGCTGAGCCTCCTGATCGCTCAGGGGCCCCTGGAGGCTTTTCTCCGCCCCCGATGTTTGAGGAAGAAGAACCTACCCAGATGGCACCGTTTGATTTTTCGGGTGCTGCGGCAGCTGTGGCTGCTTCCTCCACGGCGACCAGCCCCGTGGCTTCTCCAGGTGGAGCGGTCTTTGGGGCACCTTCTGGGGCTCCCTCTGCTTTTGGGGCTCCGCCACCCGACGCTGCTCCCCAGTATCCCGCCATGTTTGAAGAAGAAGAGCCTACCCAGATGTCGGGTTCTCTTTTTCCTGATGGTATCCCTGGAAGTGTAGGCGAAGAAGACGCTTCTGTGGTGCTCAACCAACAAAGTGCGTCGTGGGGAGGAGGCGTGGAGCCTCTGGCGCCTTGGCGTTTGGATGAGGGCAACGACACACAACCTTGGCAGCGCATCCATTGTCATCAACCTGTGTTGTCTCTCGAAGTCCAAGTGGACCGTCTCTACGCACTTTTGGAAAGCGGGATGCGTGTTGTGTCTTATCGCTTTCCTGGTGGCCAACCGATCGCAGAGTGTACGCTTCCTTCGGTTGGTTCGATGCTTTTGGCGACAGCTTCAGGGCTGGCGGTCTTGCATCCCCAAGATGGGCTCTTTTCGCTTTGGGATCGAAGCAATCTTTCTGGGATCGTTCAGGTTCCTGTTGGAAAGATGCCTGCGGACATGGCGTTGCTCTCGCGCAATCACGTCCTTGTCGCCAATAGTGGAGATGGGACGTTGAGCATTATCGATTTGCAACGCGGAGCCGAAACAGAACGTTTTCAAGTGGGTGGGGCGCCCATTAAGATCCTCCAACATCCGCGTCACTTGTTGATCCTCCATAGAGGACACCCTCAAATCACGCTTTGGCCATTGACAGGGCCTGCAAGGAACTAAGGTGCATCTCGACCCTTTCAGTCTTTATCTTCACGTCCCTTTCTGCCTCCAACGTTGTAGCTATTGCGACTTTTTCACCATGCCACTTGGCGAAGATCGTCAAGGCAGCTTCTCGCCTTATCTGCGTGCGCTGCATGCTGAGATCAAGGCGATGGCGCCGATGTTTGCGGGACGTGTCTTGCATACGATCTTTTTTGGTGGAGGCACGCCATCTCTTTTGGAAGTGGAAGAGATGGCGGCGATCTTGGAAGCCCTGCGTAGCACTGTTCCATGGCACGATGAGATCGAAGTCACTTTGGAAGTCAACCCAGAGACGTGGACTCTTGAAAAGGCCCGTAGTTTTCGCTCTTTGGGCATCAACCGTGTCTCTATCGGCGTGCAGTCTCTCAACCCTCGGGCCTTGGCGATGTTGACGCGCAACCACGATGTACAAGGGGCACGTCGATGTCTGGACATCTCCAGAGATGCGGGCTTTTCGAAGATCAATCTCGATTTTATTTGGGGTCGCCCTGAACTGGAGATCGACGACTGGCGCAAAGAGCTGGAATCGATCTTATCGTGGTCTCCTGAACATCTTTCGTTGTACGAATTAATCTTGGAACCTGGAACGCCCATGACACGGGCGGTTCAGCGTGGTGAGTTATCTCTCCCTTCAGAAGATGAGCGTTTGGAGATGTATCGTCTGACTCGCGAAGTCCTCGCTGATGCGGGGATGGAGTGGTACGAGATCTCCAACTTTTGTCGCCCTGGACATGAGTGTCTTCACAACATGTACACGTGGCAGGGCTTCGATTATCTGGGGGTGGGGCCTGGTGCACACGCATTTTTGGGGACGCCAGGCTTTGGGCGCCGTCGTGCGAACCCTCGCAATATGCCGAAGTATCTGGGGGCTCCTCACGAAGCTCCTTGGGTGCCTCGTGATGCTGAAGACGCTGTCTTAGAGGCTTTGTTGAGTGGCTTGCGCATCCGTGAAGGCTTTTCTTTGTCTCTGCTTCGAAGACGTTACGGTCTCGATCTGAACGAGCTTTTGGGGAAGGTTGCGCAGCCTTTGGTGGACATTGGGCATCTCTCGACCTCTTCGGAACGATGGTCTCTTTCCACAGGAGGGGCAGAGGTCTTGGATGAGATCGTGAAGTTTCTCGCTGCGAGGCTCCCCGCATTGCCTGAAGATGCCCAAGGGACGGACGCCACAACCGCGTAATCGTGTTTGTTGTATGGCTTAAAGCGATGGTCGGACAGAAGGGGAGTGACGTTTTTGGGGAAGCGTCTTTGGGAAGTCTGCTTTTGTAGACAGGGTTATCTTTTGGAGAGAGATATCACTGTGCTGAACTCGTCATCATCGTCGCTGGGTGCGTCATATTCGTGATGTTGGACATGAGACACAAAGTCATTTTGGGGAACTGTGTGACGTTGATGTTGTGTTTGAGGCTTCTGCGCCACAGGCTTCTGCGCTGCAGGTTTCTGCGCTGCAGGTTTCTGCACCACAGGTTTCTGCACCACAGGTTTCTGCACCACAGGTTTCTGCACCTCTGGGGATTGGGATTCTGCGCTCTGAGGCGCGGGCTGCGTTGAGGTTTGTGCAGGAGTCGATTGTTTTGGCTGTACAGGGGTTTGTGCGGGCTCTGGCTCAGGTTGTTTTGTTTGTACAGGGGGGGACGCGGGTTGTTTCGGATGCGTCGGTAGTTTTGAAGGGAAGAGTTGTTGGATAGCATAATCGAAGGATTGATCTTCTTGGTGGTGTTGACCAAAAAGGTGCATCAAGCAGTATCCGTGTACAAAAGACCGCAATGCCAGCGCGACTTGTTCTCCTTGTTCGGGCGTATGTTTGTGGTGTTTTTGGAACCACTGGGAGAAAAAGTGTTGGTGCGCTTGATGTATGGGAAGATACTCAGGATCTTGCGGAGAAAGTGTAGTGGTGCTCATCACTGCGTAGAGTGGGGCGTTTTGCGTCGCAAATGTTTTCATTTGCCGTGCGAGATGGAGATGGGACGGATTTTTTTCATGTTGTGAGAGATGAGTGAGTTGAGACTTCCATCCTTCAATGGCGACGAGGCGCCTGATGTCTTGGTGTCCTTCGACGTGGTTGTAGAGCGAGGGGGGTTTGATGCCAAGCTGCTGTGCCACATATTTCACACCCAAACCTTCTTCACCTGCTTCTTGCAGGCAAACCATGGCAGCTTGGACGACATCTTTCCGAGTAAGCGAGCGGCCTTTTCTACGGGCCATTGTGATCTCCTGTCGTCAAAAAACGGGATACCGTAAGGTTGGTAGACATCCAGTCTACGTCACCTTTTCTCTTTGAGCACGGTATTCATTTTAATCCCCCCTCGCCAAAGATTTTTGTGCCTGTGCAACATTGCTCCAAAGCTTCAAAAGAACATTGAAAAGATGAAGTTTTTGGGTTTGTACTTACAGGCATTTTGCATCGCGATAGAGTCCTTTCGCTTGGTGCATCTGAATAAAATGTCACTCTTCCTTACAAAATGCAAACATCTTTTTGGGGCCGATTGTTTGGGGGTTGGATGACAAGGAAGATTCATTGCACATTCATTTTTCTAGGAAGATCCGATGTCTACCCAGAGATCGCAGCGTCTTTTCAGAAAGGGTTTGCTTGTGTAGTTTGTGCGTAGTAGGATGAGCCTTTGTCCGCGCAAAGCAGTCGTTCTTTCGGCTGCTTTGAGGTAAAAGCGAAACAAAGCCAGAAGTGCTTGGAGAGGTACAGGAGCAGCGTAGGATGTCACAAGCGTACAAGTTACATGTGTGGGCGCAAACGGATGTCGGGATGCGTCGAAAACACAATGAAGACTCCTATGTGGTGGAGCCTTCGATTGGTTTGTATGCAGTGGCCGATGGGATGGGAGGGCATGACGCTGGCGATGTCGCCAGTCGTTCGACGCTCGACTGGCTCGAAGAAAAGATGAGTGCACGGCGGGACTTGTTTGCGCGGGGGATCTATGAGTTCCCGAACTATCGCCAAGAAGTCCGCTCTTTTATGGAACAAGCTCTTCAAGATATCTCTTACTCGCTCTTTTCAGAGTCCAAACTGCGCGGTGGCAACTTTCGGATGGGTACGACGCTATGTGCTCTCGTTGCGCTGCGTGGCTTCGGTATCATCGCACACGTCGGGGATAGCCGTTGTTATCTGTTGCGGGGTGGTATCGAATATCCCTTGACTGAAGATCACTCGCTTGTTGTCGAACAATACAAGATGGGGATGATCACGAAAGAGGAGATGTTGAACTCTCCGCAAAAGAACGTGATCACCCGTGCTTTGGGGATGACCGAACGCCTCAAGCCCGAACTCTTCTTTGTGGATCTGCTGCCAAGAGATCGTTACATCCTATGTAGCGATGGTTTGCACTCTTACTTGGAACCTGGCGAACTTCCTGATTTTATTGAAAAGCATGGTGAAGCAAACGCCGCGAAAGCTTTGGTCAACCATGCGAATGGCAGTGGCGGCGCCGACAATGTGACGGTTTTGGTCCTTGCTGTGGATGATGAAAACAGTCCTCGACAGTACGAAGTTCGCACGCCACCAGAGCCCCGGGCTTCACGCAGTGAAGTCGATGAAACCAAGGAGTTGCCTCGTATCAAAGGCTCGCCTTTGAGCGAACCCCCGATGGCTTCTTGGGCATCTTCGCCTGCACATCGAACCCCTGCACCTCCGCCATCATCTCCGTCTTTTCCGCCATCTTATGCCTCTCCTCCGCCGCCGTCTCCTGGCTCGGGCGGATTCCGTGTCTTGGACCACACGCTTGGGGAGCTGGGCGATTTGGCCAATGAACACACTTTTACAGATCTGGAGATGCAGCCTTTGGCCCAAAGTTCGGGTGGGTTGTCTCCTGGTAGTCGTGCTTCGAGTCCCTTTTTGGAGAATGGTGCAACCATTGATGGCGAGCGTTGCCTCGAAGTCTTGGGAGACTGCGAGCTTTTTCGCGATCTGACCTATCAAGAGATGCGGAAGATCGGGCAGATCGCGCGCGCACGTTCTTGTCGACCAGGAGAGATCTTGGTGACACAAGGTGCTTCGTTGCGTTCGATGTGGTTGTTGATGGACGGAGAGGTCGAGCTTTTCCGCGATCAAGAGCCGATCTTGCAGCTTTCTACAGGTGGTGTCTTGGGAGATATCGAGCTTGCGGCCTCTGAAGGGGCCATCTGTACGGTGATTGTGAGAAAGCCATCCAACTTTGTTGAGTTGGATGGGGATGCTTTGATGGACATCCTGCGGCAAGAACCCAACATCCAATCGAAGTTCCAAAGCGCTTTGATCGTGACCACCGCCAAGCGTCTGCGCGATACTTCGCAAGCCGTCTCTTTTGCACGCAAGGGCTTGCAGGGCCCTGGGAAGCCGCGCTAAAACGAAAAGATGTCTGTCTTGGGGACAGATAGAAGTGTCTTGACCGTTTTTACGGTGTTCTCTATATTTAGAGCGAACTCTGCCCCATTCCTGTGAGCAATCCTCGAATCCAAGTGGCAATTATAAAACGTTGTAACGAAGCGGCTTTCAGCAGATGGCTTGGAGGCCTTCGTGCAGCGATAGGTTTTGCATAGAGGTGAAATGATGGAACAAAGGTCTACTTCCACGATCTTGGACGCGGCCACAACGACAGCAAACTCTGCGATTGTGATGGAGGGACGTCAGGCGATTGTGCAGCTAGACCCCGATCACCCGGGGTTTCGTGACTTAGAATATCGCGCCCGACGTAACTTGATTGCGCAAATTGCTATGGAGTACGAACCTGGAACGCCTGTTCCTGATGCTCCTTACACGGAAGAAGAGCATGGTGTTTGGCGTGCTGTGTGGAGCAGCGTGGAGCCTGCCCATCAAAAGTACGCTTGTGCAGAATACCTGCGCTATGGGGCATTGTTGGACTTGCCGCGCCAAGAGATCCCCCAGTTGGATGAGGTTTCTGTGCGCGTTCAAAAGCTCAGTGGCTTTCGTTTGGAGCCTGTGGGTGGCTTGGTCCAACCCAAGGTCTTTTTGTCCACGCTTGGGGATGGGGTCTTTCTGTCCACCCAGTACATCCGCCATTATTCGACACCCCTTTATACGCCTGAGCCCGACGTTGTTCATGAGTTGATCGGTCATGCGACGATGCTTGCAAGTCCCAAGTTTGCGCACCTCAACCGTTTGATTGGCGCTGCAGCCAAAAGAACCGAAAGTGACGAAGCTTTGGAGCGTTTGGGGCGCGTGTATTGGTACACCATCGAGTTTGGTGTCTTGCGCGAAGAGGGCCATGTCAAAGCTTACGGCGCGGGGCTTTTGTCCTCTGCGGGTGAGTTGGAAGCGATGTCGAAGGCGGATATTCGGCCGTTTTCGCTTGAAGAGATGCAGTCTCTTTCTTACGATGTGACACAGTTCCAACCTGTGTTGTTTTGTGCAGACTCTTTTGACGAGATGTATGAGACGCTTGGGCAGTTTTTTGAAGGCTGGTCGGGCCGCTAAGGACCGTACATCGGGGCTTTGGGGCGGGGATGCCTAGGGTTGTCTAGGCTTGGGTGAAACTTTTCAATTCTTCACGGGGATCGCCCTCGTAGAAACCTTCCATCTCTTCGACGAGTTCTTTGAGGCGAGGATCTTCTTTTTTCGGGAGGATCACTTTCAACACGATGTAGAGGTCGCCTGCGTTCCCGCTTTTTCCTTTGGGGGCACCTTTTCCACGAAGACGGAGTTTTTGTCCTGTCTGGCTTCCTGCGGGGATCTTGAGGTGGACGGTTCCGCCTTCAGGTGTGGGGATATCCACTTGGGTTCCGAGGTAGGCTTCTTTCAAAGTGATCGGCAACTCCAAGATGATATCGTCTTCTTCCCGCGAAAAGATCGGATGCTTTCGGATCTTGGGGATAAGAAAGAGGTCTCCCGCAGAGCCACCAAAACGCCCAGCTTGGCCTTTTCCACGCAAGCGGATGCGTCCGCCTTCGCGAATCCCTGGTGGGATGTTGACTTTGATGGTGCCATTCCCCGAAGGATGCCGAAGTTCTCGGGTTGTTCCGCGGATCGCCTCTAAAAAGTCGAGGTCGATCTCCGCTTCGATATCGCCGCCTTGTGCGGGACGTTGGGCACCGCGTGCACCGGCTCCACCAAAGGACGCCCCACCAAAGTCTCCAAACATCGAACCAAAGGGGTTGTTGCCTGCGCGACCTGCACCCCCACCAAAGAATTGCTCAAAAAGCGATCCAATATCGAACTCGACGCCGCCACCGCCCGAAAAGCCACCGCCTGGGCCACCCCAACGATAGGCTCGGGCTTTTTCTGCATCAAATCCTGCTCGCAAAGCCGCCATACCAAACTCATCGTAAAGCTTGCGTTTTTCGGGATCACCTAAAGCCTCGTAAGCGACCGCGACTTCTTTAAAGCGGTCTTCTGCCTCGGGATTATCGGGGTTTCTATCAGGGTGGTATTTCATTACGAGCTTTTTATAAGCTGACTTTATCTCGTCTTGGCTTGCTGTTTTCGAAACACCAAGGATCTTGTATAAGTCTTTTTCTTGCATCGCTTACTCCTTTATTCTCACTTCGCCTGCAAGAAGGGGGCGTCCACCCACCCCAGAAAATTGCGGCGTATCTCTCCATCACCAGAGACCCAAAAGGGCCACATCCTGCTCAAAGGGTGTGTTGTGGGTCGTCGACGCAACCGAAACGTAACGCTGTGATCTGTGTTTGGCAAGAAAGTTAGGGGGTTTTGGGGGAGATACCAAGCATAAGCTGCCCAAGTTCTTGTTCGTTGGTCTCTTGGGCGTCACGAAGACCCATGCACCGACCGTTGTAAAGAACCAAGATCCGATCCGAAAGGGTCAGTAGTTCGGGGAGCTCAGAGGAGAGAAGCAAGATGGCCGCGCCTTTTTGTCGGAGATCCAAGAGCGCATGATGGATTAGTTCGATGGCACCCACATCGACGCCTCGTGTGGGGTGGGCGATCACATAAAAATGCGCTGGGCGCGTTGCTTCGCGAGCGACCAAGACTTTTTGCTGGTTTCCCCCCGATAACGTATGCACCGCGATCTCTGTTTGTGGAGGATGGATCTGGAAGTCTTTGATCTGTGAACGAGCGTGCTGGTCGATGTGTTGGTGGTCGAGCCAGATACCGTGGTGAGAAAAAGGCTCCTCGCGTTGTCGGCCCAAGAACAAGTTTTCCTTGACGTCATTGTCCATCACAAGGCCATGTAACTGCCGATCTTCGGGGACATAAGCCATCCCCGCTGCAAAGCGTTGTGCTGTGGAGGACTGTTGAAAAGCCAGGGGGGTGGCGTTGGATGCTTGGGCAGAAGGCGGGTGGAGTTGTAGGTGCCCAGCTTGGAGCGGACGCAGCCCCACGATCGCTTCGATCAGTTCGTGTTGTCCGTTGCCTTCGACACCTGCGAGGCCGACGATCTCGCCTTCGTGGATAGAAAAGGAAAGATCATGGATGGCTTGTTGTTGATAAGAGCCCAGTATCTGGAGATCTTGTGCTTCAAAGATGACAGGGGAGTCTTGTCTTGGCGCTTTGTGCGGTCTTTTGGGGATGCGCCCGACCATGGCTTGGGTGATGCGTTGGTCGTCCATCTCGGCGATCGGGCCTTCATCGACTTTGCGTCCCTTGTGCAAGATCGTCACGGTGTTCGCAAGGGCGCGAACTTCTCGTAGTTTGTGAGAGATAAACAAGATGGTGAGGCCGTCTTTGACCAGTTGTCGCAGGCTTTCGAAAAGCGTGTCGATCTCTTGTGGGGTGAGCACGGCTGTTGGCTCGTCGAGGATCAACAACTCGATATCGCGAAACAGGGCTTTCAAGATCTCCACGCGTTGCTGTTGTCCCACGGAGAGGTCGCTCACGTAGGCTTCGGGATCGACCGCGATGCCGTAACGCTGGGCAAGATCACGCACCTTCTGTTTGGCGGACTTTGCATCCAACCATCCAAGACGCGAGGGTTCTTGGCCTAAGATCATATTTTCCCAGACGCGTAAGGTCGAAACGAGCATAAAGTGTTGGTGAACCATGCCGATCCCGCAGGCTTTTGCGTCTGATGCCGAACGAAAAGAGATGGGCTTTCCTTTCCAAGAAAGCGATCCTTCGGTGGGCTGGAGCATCCCAAAAGCGATCTTCATCAAGGTGGACTTGCCTGCGCCATTTTCTCCAAGCAAGGCGTGGACGCTACCTTGTTGGATGGCCAGTTCGATGGATTGGTTGGCGACCATCCCATTGGGAAAGCGGCACGTTACATCATGAAAATGGAGCAGCGGGGGGCTGGTCATGGTCTTGCCCCAACAGGTCGAGAGGATGGGGCTTGGGGAGGCTTGGCGGGGGAGGTTTGCATATTGTCAGGAAAGACTGGGGAGACTCGGATCTTGCCTTGGATGATGGCGAGTCGGCGTTTTTGCAAAAGGGACGCAAAGTTTTTGGGCAGTCGATCCAAAGCGTATCGGCAGTCTGTGACGCCAACGCCTGCCTCTGCGAGACCATAGCGATAGGTGCGCGCTTCAAAGTGACCCAACAACAAAAGCTTGATGCTTTCGAACACTGCGACGTTGACGCGTTTGATCATGGAGGTCAACACAGAGCCAGGGGCCATCCCGTCTTGGTTGCCATCGACGCCGATAATGTAGCGCTTTTTTCCTACATCTTTTTGCCGAGCATTCCAAGTGCGTGCGGCTTTGATCGCTCCATGTCCTGACGAGCCCGCGGCGTGGAAGATGATATCTGCGCCTTGTCCAAAAAAAGTTTGCGCCATCTTTTCGCCACCATCGGGGTCATGGAATCCTTTGGGGGAAGCGCTAAGGTAGCCGATCAAGACTTTGGCGTGGGGCTTTGTGTCCAAGACACCTTGGCGAAAACCTGCGCCAAACTTACGGATCAAAGGGACATCCATCCCCCCCATAAAAGCAACCCGCGAGGTACGTGTGGCCAAAGCTGCCAAGACACCTGCTAGATAAGATCCTTCGTGTTCTTGGAATACAAGAGACGCGACATTCGGTTGTTTTACGATGGCGTCGATGATGGCGAAGTGCTGGCGTGGGTATTGTTTGGCGACGTCTTCGACAGCGCGTGCCATGAGGAATCCGACACCAATGATGAGGTCGAATCCTTGTTTGGCGAAGTTTTCGAGATCGTGGCGCGCTGCGGCATTTTCGCGAGGCTCAGAAAAGCGGACCATCACACCGCGAAACAGGCGTGCGGCTTCTTGGAGTCCTTTGTAGGCGGAGTCATTGAAGGATTGATCTCCGCGCCCTCCTACAGAAAGAACCAACCCCACTTTGAGAAGCTTCTTTTGACTTTGTGCATCTTGATGACGTGAGGGGCGCAAAAGTCCACCAAGCAAGACTGCGCCGAACATCAACCATAAACTGAAAGGCCAAAAATACTTTTGCACCTTTTTCTCCCTCGCGAAAGCCTTTTACGCCCTCTTTGCGATACCAAAGAGAGGCGTTTCGTGAGATTCATGAGACGATTTTTCATGGGCGGAGTCTATCAAAAGAGTCATACCCGAGACCAGAGCTTTTTTGGGCTTGGGTGAAAACTGATGTTGCGAGGAGTACAGGTGTTACAGCCTTGTGTGGCCAAGGTGAATGCTTGGAAAATTTTTTTGAAATGTTATAGTGCTCCTCAAATCTGAGGGGGGTATTTACTATGAAGTGTTGGGCAAGCGTGCTGAAACAAGCGATATGCCCGATAAGGTGTATTGATAAAGGATGATTTCGAAACCCCTACCATTGTTCTCTATTTCGGGAGGCATCATGCGAAGATACCAAGGGCTCGCACAGCTCCTTTGGCTGTGCTTATTGACTTTGGCCCTGACCTCTTGTGGTTCCAGGCTCGGTGAGCTTGGGGAGCCTTGTTCTGTCGCTGCGGACTGTAGCCAATCCAACGCTGAATTGGTTTGTCGCGCGCGTGTTTGTAGTAAGCCACTTCCCCCCAACAAAGCGCCCACCGCAGTGATCTTGTACTCTCCGACGGTGCCCAACACAGGTGAACCCGTTGATCTCGATGGACGCCGTAGTTCGGACCCTGAAGGTGACTTGTTGACCTACAAGTGGACGCTGGCTGCCATCCCTGACGGGAGCAAGGCCGCTATCGGGGACAATACAGCACGCCAGACAACATTTACGCCTGACCTTGCAGGTGAATATACGATCCAACTCGTTGTTTCAGATGATAAAAATACTTCTGAGCCACGAGAGGTCAAGATCACTGTCCAAGATGGACCCAACGCGAAGCCCGTTGCAAAGGCTGGTGACGACGTCTTGGTGCCACCTGGACAGAAGGTTGATCTCGATGGTTCGGGAAGTTCTGATGCAGATGGAGACGCGATTACTTATCTATGGCGCGTTTCGAGCCGTCCTCCCAATTCTTCCGCGCAGATCGAACAAGAAAGAGAAGTCAAAGCTTCTTTTACGCCAGACAAAGAAGGTCGTTATATTCTTGAGTTGATTGTCACGGATCGACGGGGCCTTGAGTCTGATCCCGATACCTTGACCATCAACGTACAAGAAGGTGCGGACAAGACACCCGCCTTGAGCAGTGTCTCTCCTGCTGAAGGTTTCTCTGGCTCGCGTGTCGAAGTCGTTCTCAAAGGGAGCGACTTTGTCGAAGGCGCAGAAGTTCGCTTGCAAAACCAATACTTCCCCACACAGTTTGTCAGCGCGACGGAGTTGAAAGCAACGATCAATCTGAGCTCTCAAACTGCAGGGGACAAAGAGCTTTATATCAAGAACCCCAACAACCGCTTCTCGAAGCCTGCGATCCCTTTCAAGGTGAAAGAAGTTCCCGCACCTGTCATTACGTCGTTGAATCCGCCACAAGGCTTTGAAAATGCGAAGATGACCTTCCGTATGAAAGGCCAATATTTCATCGCTGGCCAAGTCGAAGTGACGTATAACTTCAAGCCCGTTGACCCACCTGCCACAGTGATCAGCGATACAGAGCTGGAGTTTACCATCGACTTCGCAGGTGATGGGCAAGGCGAAGGTATCATAAAGGTACGTAACACAACGGTAAACAAGTCCTCTGCGGACTTTTCGTTGAAGATTGGTCCTCGTCCACCAAAACCCAGCGTAGAAGTTGTGGTTCCCATCTCGATCCGTGACCGCAATCCTGTCGAGTTCAATGTCTATGGTAAGAGTTTTGAGGTTGGTGCGACGATTTACCTAGAGCTTCCTGATGGAACGACTGTTCCCATCCCAACCAAACGAGTTGGACGTACCAACGTTCAAGCGGATCCCAGGTTGGACCTGTCGGATGAAACAAAGTTTCCCTTTGGTGACTACAAAGTTTTCGTCAAAAACCCTGATGGCCAACAGTCGGATGATCGTTTGCCCTTTAGTTTCACTGGCGCAAACTCTCCCCCAAAACTCGACCGTATCCTGCCCTTTATCTGGTATCTGGGTGAAAAACTCGAAGGAGCCCGCGTCTTTGGGGGTAACTTTGAGCAAGCTAGTGGTGCAAATGCTGGAACCAAGCTGAAGATCGGCAATATCGAGATTACGCAAGCTGGTGGTCCTTATGGGAAACTCATTTGGGAATACAGCGACGCGGCGATGACTTTGGACTTGGATCTCACAGATGAATCGAAGTGGACGCAAGGAGACTTGGATGCTGTGGTGATCAATGACAATGGCAAGGCATCTCCTGCCTTTAAGGTCACGATTACTTACCGTCAACCTTCGGTTTCTTCGGTCACACCGTCTGGTGCGAGTACGACATGTGATCAGTATGTCTGTATCAATGGGATCAACTTTACGGCAAGTTCTTACATCACGGTGGGTGCAAAGACTTACAAGCAAAGCGATCCCACCAACCCTGCCAAGCTCGAAAGTGACCGAAAACTCTGCTTTACGGTGAAAAAAGGTGACCTTGCCAAAGGCAAGTTTGATCTCTATGTCCACAACGGACCCAACGCAAAGTCTGGTAAGGCCGACTTTAACGTTAGCGATACCATCGTCAAACCAGTGATCAATTACATCCGTCCAGCAACAGGCCGTGCGGATACGCTCGTCACTGTCGAAGTTTACCCTGCAAGCACACCCTCACGCAGCTTTACAACTGCCGCGGCGGTCTATGTCGATGGTAAGTTGATGGCAACGGCATGTGATCCTTACACAGGCACCCTTTATGATCCCTATTGCTACGATCTCACCGCAGAGATTGACC
The DNA here is from genome assembly GCA_020632975.1 of Myxococcales bacterium. Classification (GTDB taxonomy): domain Bacteria; phylum Myxococcota_C; class UBA6777; order UBA6777; family UBA6777; genus JAKLKB01. The sequence continues at coordinate 310,162 of JACKEL010000006.1, read as the reverse complement.
TCGCGGGCTTCAAAGCAGGTACCTACTCGATGTGGGTCGCAAATGCTTGTGATACTCGCAGTGATGCGATCTCTTTCATCGTAGGTAATCCTCCCAAACCTGCGATCTTCTCGGTGGAACCGCCTTATGCGAAGGTGGGAGACAAGCTTGACTTGGTGTTCAAAGGTCGTGACTTCACTGCAAACCACTCGCTCTATATTGATGGCGTGAAAGTCGATTCGACCTTTGTGTCGAAAGAAGAGATCAAGACCAAGAATCTGTATGACTTCACTGGAAAGCCCCTTGGCGACATCGATATCAAGATCGTCAATAGCAACAGTGAAGAAACGCCTGTTTTGAAGTTCTCTGTGGTTTCGTCCTTCGTTCCTTTGATTACGAAGATCGAAAAGAACGTTCAACAACGTGGTCGTGTGTTGCCTGACTTGATTATCAAAGGCTCCAACTTCGTGTTGACCTCTGTGCTCTTCGTCAACGGCAAAGCAAGCGCCACACAGTACGTCACCACCAGCGAACTGCGCCTGATCGGTTTTGATGCGACGCAGCTTGCGGCAGGGACTTACGCTGTTGAAGTTCGCAATGGTTCTCGTTCGAGTAACAAGTATCCGATCGTTCTTGAGCCCATCCCCCCACCCACAGCGGATTATCTGCGACCCTCCAACGTGGTTGCGGGCTCGGTCAGCAAGGTCACCTCTTTGTATGTGTACGGCACGCTTCTTAGCGCGACCCCGCCATCTATCGTGATCATCAAAGATCCCAAAGGTGTCGATATCTCAAGCCGCTTTACACCTGCATACACAGGTACCACTTACATCCGTGGCGACTTCGATATCGTTGGGTTGCCTCCTGGCAAGTATACCTTCCAGATCCGCAACCCCACGGGTGAGACAAGCAATCCGCTGATCTTCACCATCAATCCGCCTCCTCCGCCGACAGCGTATGCGCTTTCGCCGCCGTTTGCATTCCGTGGAAACTCCACGCAAATCCTCCAGATCACAGGAGCCAACTTCATTACGGGTGACTTTGTGATCTTCAACAACAACACGACGCTTCCTGGTCGCGTGACTTCTGCGACCACGATCGAAGCCACTGTGGATTTGAGCGCTTATCGCTTTGCCAAAACGGTTGATGTGTTTGTTCAACGCTGCCTTGACCCACCCGCTTGTACGCAACTTGAAAAGACCACACCACTTCAACTGGAGATCCGTAACCCCAGTTGTACAGGTGCTTTTGCTGTTGATTGCACCAAGCTGATCTTTGCCAACACAGAGAAGTGCGATACAGCAGGTGGGAACGTTTGTCGCCCTGCGTGTACCAAAAACAGCGACTGTACAGGGTTTGATGCAAGCGCTAGCTGGACCTGTCAAAGCGGTTTCTGTAAGTAATCCTGCTTTCTTTCCTTCCACCCGCTCTTTCGTTCCTTCTCGCATCCTTTCTTCTCTTTGCTTTTCTCTTGCCCAAAACACATTTTAGCTTGCTTTGGCGCCCTTGACGGCTTCTGTGTTCTTTTGTTTGTGCAGTTGCGCTGCTATAACAAGGAAACATTGGAGGATAATCAACATGGGTCCCATCATTGTGGTTGTTCCTTGTTATAACGAGGAAAAGCGACTGAATGTAGAGGCTTTTCAGGACTTTCTGGAAAGCCAAAACAAAGCATCTTTGTTGTTCGTCAACGATGGAAGCCGCGACGATACGATACGTCTTCTACGGGAGATCGAGGACACCACGCCAAGGGGTCGATGCGCGGTCTTGGATCTCGAAAAAAACCAAGGGAAAGCGGGGGCTGTTCGCCAAGGTATCTTGCATGCCTTAACATATTCACCCGAAGTTGTAGGGTTTTGGGACGCAGATCTTGCGACGCCTTTGGCCTCGATCTTCGATCTTTACGACTTGATGGGCACTTCAGAGACGTATGAGATCGTGACTGCCGCAAGAGCCTTGATGTTAGGGAAAGATATCCGTCGCAAGGCGATGCGTCATTATCTCGGTCGTTGCTTTGCGATGGTGGCTTCTTTCCTCTTGGATCTTTCTGTCTACGATACACAGTGTGGTGCCAAGTTGTTTCGGGTGACGCCATGGTTGCGGGATCTGTACCATGCGCCGTTTTCGTCGAAGTGGATCTTTGACGTCGAGTTGTTGTTGCGTCGAAAGGTCTTGGGTGTTCGCTTGGGCCTGCCTTCCCTCGAAGAGATCGTTGTGGAACATCCTCTTTCTTCTTGGGAGGATGTTCATGGTTCGAAGCTGAAGGGACGGGACTTTTTTCTTGTGCAGCGCGATCTTGTGACGATACGGTTGGATTATCTGCGGCGCTTGAATGCTCCTCTTGCAGAGATCGCCCCACATCTTTTTGAAAAGACAAACAAAGCAAGGAAGTAGGGAGGCTTATATGGGAACGAAAGACTCTTTGGGAGAAAGCGTTGTCGCTGCTTCTCCACAGGAGCCTTGGTGGGCTTGGGGTCTTTTGGTTTGCTTGGCGTTTATACCGCTTTTGCCCCATGCTTTTGGGTCTCCCATGACCATGGATTATTGGTTCTTTTTGGCCAAAGGCGATCGTCTGCGCGAGCTCGGACTTCATTCGTTGGGTGGGGTCAATCCATTTGTGTTCACAACCCCCGAAGGCAGCGTCTTTTTAGACAAAGAGTGGTTGTTTGGTTTGTTGCTGCGTGGGTGGTTCGATCTCTTTGGGCACCAAGGCACCGTGGCTTTGCGCGCTTTTTGGGTGTTTTTGTTGTGTGGGATGTTTTTTCTGATCGCTCGAAAGATGGGGGCGAGTCGCTGGGTCACCTTTTGGGTCTTCGGTTTGGGGGCTTACTCTGTTTTGGTGATTCGTATGAGTATCCGTCCCCATGTGGTGGGCTATGTCTTTCTGCTTCTTTTGTTTTGGCTTGTGCTCGATCCGCCGAAGTTGTGGAAGTTGGTGCTTGTTGTCGTGATGTTTATGTTCTGGGCGAACATCCATGGCACTTTTACGATGGGTGGGGCTTTGCTTGGAACGATCGGTGTATGGGCGATCTTGGCGCCCATGTGGTTTCGCAAGCGTGACCCCGAACTGGCCGAGCATATCGCAAAGTGGAGGGCATGGTGGGGGGCCTTGTTGCTTTTGCCTTTTGTGGTGTGCATCAACCCCTATGGATGGCGCTTATGGCAAGTGATCTGGACGTTTCAGCGCGAGATATCCAGTCGTCCAGATGTCGTTGTGGCCCCTGAGTGGGAGGCTTTCACGTTCCAAAGTCCGTATGCGCTGTTTGCTGTGGGATTCTTTTTCTTGTGGGCGGTGACGTGGTTTTTGCCTGGCGCAAAAAAACGGACCCAGTGGTTGTTGTGGGCAGGCGTGGTTGCTTTGTTGGTGCTTTCCAATCTTCGCTTTGTTGGGGTGGCTTTCCTGCTTTTGGGACCTTTGGTGGCAAGCCAACTTTCTGCGATTGAAAAGCCGCGACTGCGCGGGCTTGTGTCCCTTGCTTTGGCGTTGCTTGTGATACCTTTGGGGTGGCAGTCTTTGAGCCAAGGGATGACGCCATCTCTTGGTGCTTTGAAAGGCGAAGTTCCCTTCGAAGCCATGGGGCTCTTGGAAAAAGCGCCCAAGACACAGATCCGTATGTTTGTGAACTTGAACACTACAGGCTACATCGCTTTTCGTTCTCATCGTCATGTCAAGGTTGCATACGATGCAAATCCTCTGACACCGGGCTTTTGGGCATGGTCGCAGGAGTACAAAAAAGCGCTACTTTCTCCTGAAGCATGGGAGTCTTATTGCGGTCGATATCGCTGCAATATGGTGATGTTGGATCTGTATTACCCAGTGATTTCTCCCTTGGCTGCGCATCTTGCAAACTCTTCAACGTGGCGTTTGTTGTATGGGAGCGTGCGTTGGGCTTTGTACGTTAAAAGGACCGAAAAGCTCGATGCATTCGCCAAGATGGGCTACCAAGTCTTGCGAAACTTCTATGATACAGATCTGATCCTCAACAAAGACAAAGAAAAGCTTCTCTTGGATCTGAAAGCACTGCGAAAACAGGTCGAAGGCGCGGAGCTTGCGGGCTGGTTGGAGAGTGACCTTTGGTTGTCGAAACAAGGTCTCAGCGCTTTTTCAGCGCGCCTCTCTTTTTCTCCAAGCCAAAAAGCACGAGGGGAAAGATACTTAGAAAAGCTTCGTCTTTTGTCGAAGCGTAGTCCTTGGCACCCGGGTTTACGTTGTACCTTGGGGCTTCTTGAACTGTTGGCGGGTCATCCCCAAAAAGCCTTGGAAGCTTTTGGCAAGGCGAGCAAGTGGAATCCCAACTGGCCGAAGCCCTTGTTGGGTCTGTATCGAAGTGCGAAGATCTCTAAAAAGGCGGATGTCGCGAGGTATGCTGCACACTCTTTGACGAGATTGGGGCCTTTGGGACAAGAGCTGTTGTTGCGGCTCAAGATCGCAGAAACAGGAGCTGAGATCCCTGTGGCGCCTCGTTAGCATCGGGTGTTTCTGGTTTTTGGGGAGGTGTTGAAGCTCTTGTCTTGTAAAAGCGGGGTTTTTTCGTGAGATGGGCCTTGTGGGGACTATGGGGTGGGTTGTAGGACTGACTCGAGTTGATCAGCTTTGTCGTAAAGTCCGAAGAGTCCGCCTGTATGCCAAAAGAGGATGCGTTTGCCTTGGAAGCGCTCAGGGGTTTTTTGTAGCGCTTGGGTCAAGCCATAAAGGGCTTTTCCACTGTACACAGGGTCCAAAAAGATCCCTGTATTTGCAGCCGTTTGACAAAGGAGTTGGAGTTCTTCTTCGCGAGAGAGGGCGTATCCGAGCCCCATGTATCCGTCGATGATATCGAGGATGTCTTCTGCGGGTGAAGAGATGCCCCATGTTTGGAGGATGGTATTGATATGGGCATAAAAATAAGCGGCATCGTCACAAACATTGATGGCATGGGCACGGATGGGTAGTTTGGCGAGTGCGAGGCCAGCCGCGATCCCTGCGGCAGTTCCGCCACTTCCACAAGCAAAAACGATATCATCGATGGGTTGGCCGAGTTGGGCCAGTTGCACAGAAAGTTCGCGGATGGCTTCGATATAGCCCCAACTACCGAGCGCATTGGAGCCACCTTCGGGGACGATGTAAGGGCGACGTCCTTGGGCACGGAGTTGCTGTGCCTTTTCTTCCATTAGCGCGGTGCGTTGGCGATATTGTTCAGGGGTGATGCGTTGGATTTGTGCACCCACGACGCGATCCATCAAGAGGTTTCCTGTCAAAGAGAGCGGGGATTCGGGTGTGGGGGTACGCAAGAAAAGGATGCTTTCTAAGCCCGTCTGACGGGCCGCTACAGCTGTCGCGCGGCAGTGATTGGATTGCAAACCACCGCAAGTGAGGACGATATCGCATCCTTGAGAGATCGCTTCTGCGAGCAAAAACTCAAGTTTTCGTACTTTGTTCCCGCTCAGGGTGGCGCCTGTGAGGTCATCTCTTTTGATCCAACACTCCCATGTATCGGGGATGTCTGGCGGTGCCCAAGGTTGCAAAGGGGTCGGGAGTTGAGCAAGCGCGATGCGAGAGGAGGGCCGAGCAAGCAGATGCTGGGACCATTGTGGGGCTTGGTAGGGAAAGATCGCGTGCATGGGTGTGGCTCCTGTTTCTAGGAATGTACGAGGAGAGGTTCTTTGTCGAAGCGGGTTTTTGCCCGTTTTGCATTGTAGGAGAGGGCAGGTTTGCTTGACAAGGTCGCAAACCACGCGAATAATCGGCATCGCAAGTGTGAGCAAGCAAGCTTTGACCAGAAAGGATCTTGCGGGATGAGCGATCAGTATATGCAGATGCGGGATGAGATTGGGCGGTCTATTTTAGAGGTTTGCGAGAGTGGAGCGTTGGGGATCGTCGTTGAACCCGACAAGATGATTCCATGTTTACAACAGTATCAGGCTGATATCTTTCAGGGGGAGCAACTCAATATGGAGCCTGTTTGGCTCTATCTTTTGTTGTATTATCCGGATCTTTCGCCTGTCCAATTGCGTTCCGCTTTCTCACCCCTAGAGAGCGACGCTGTCATCTGGCAACTCTATTTGCGTTGGCCCGTTCCAAGCAATCTCCAAGCGATGGTGGAACAACATCAGCGTCAAGGCGCAGCGCATTGGCTCAAAGAAAAGATCCTTTCTTCTCCTATTGGTAGTGCTCTAGCGCCCCACACGTTGGAGAGTTTGATACAAAAAGTGGTGGCAGAGAAGTTTCGCAATGGCACGCTCGACATCGCTGCATTGGAAGAACCTCTCGCAAATGCCGCCAAAACGAGTCCTTCTTTTGTCAAAGGGATCTTGGTGCAGTTGAGCAAGTCGCCGCCTTTCCCGAGCTTACGTGTTGTTTTGGGAGAGCTTGTCGAAGAAAGTGCCGCAGGACCGGGCGGAGGCTCAACGCCTGGCTTCCAAAAAACCATGGATATCTTGATCCACTGCCTCCAAGAAACCCGTATGCAGGACATCATCGATCCTGAAAAGTTAGAGATGTTTCTCAACGATGAGTTGGAGTCGATGTGGGATGTGGGGGCTTACCGACTCTCCGAGCTTTGGGACGTCTTTCAAGAGGCTCCCGGGGTTCGACATGAGATGATCGAAGAGTACTTCGTTTGGCTGCGTGAACTCACCAAAGGCAAGGGACTCGCGCTTGAGTTTCCTTCTCAGATGAGCAAGTTGACCAACGCTGTGGTGGAAGAACGCCTTGCTTCCGTTCGCGATTACAATGCCCAACTTGACGACGTGATGGGCGCTATCCCCAGTGCTCCATCTCCTCCATCGCCTCCTCCTCCCTCTGCTGCGATGCCTCCCCCCAAGCCTTCTGCACCAACACCCAGCAAACCTCCTACTGTTTCTGAGTCTTCTGCGGCACAACGCCCCGTGCGTCCGCTTGTTCAGCCCAATGATCGTCCAAAGTTTCCTGGCAAAGACAAAGAAAAAGACAAGCCTACTCCCAAACTCACAGCGCCTTCTCGCAGTCGTGGAGGCGCGCCTGGCATTCGTCAGTTTTTGGGGGCTGGCGTGGGAGCAGCTTTGTTGGTTTGGCTTGTGCTTTATGTGGCGATCTTGCGGACTCCAAAAGCCAGTTGGGGAGGAGACGCTGTCGTTGGTTCGAGTTACTACAAAGTCATCGCCCCTGAGATCATGGATATCCGTGTCCGCGATCAAGCCCTCTATCTCCGCGTGAATAGCAACTTTTCGTCTTTGGAAGAGCCCGTTCGTGTGCAAAGGCTCGAACTCTGCTTCTATTTGGCAAGAGGCAAGTACAAGACGCTCAACGCTGTCCATCTTTTCTCAGAGACAGGAAGCTTCGTTTCCACGATGAAGATCGTACCGTGATTGGCGGGGCTTTGGAGGGACGATCTTTGTAAAGAAGGGCCTCGACCTTTCTTGCAAGGAAAAGTGTCTCTCAGAGCCCGTCTTGGTCTCTTTGGGGGAAACAAATACGGGGGATTGTCTTCTTAGTAGCTTTTGGGGGAGGTCTTTTTGGGGAGATTAGCGGCGACAAACAAAAAGCACGCGTTCTCCGCGTTGTACTTTTCGAGCGCGATAACCAGAACAGTGGGGGTAAGGTTGGTAAGACACGCAGTAGCGTTGGACTTGGGCTGTGATCTTGTCGCAGAGGTAGCTTACTTTGCAGATGACACGAGCGTTTCGCCAACTTTGTGAAAGAGTCAGACCTGCATCATAGACAGAGCCGCCCGATGCTCGGTTGAGGACACGCGCGATCCGCATATTGAAAGAAGAACCCATCACTTTATCGAGTTGTCGATAGGTCACAGGCTTGCTTTGCGAGGGACACGAGGGAAGACGCGGTCTTGGTGGGGGCACCTCAACACGACGCGGTGTAATCCGTGCGATCAAGACAGGGCGGCGAATTACGGGAGGGATCCGCTCAACGGGTGGTCTTGGTATCACTGGATCGGGTTGACGAACGACTGGGCGTGGCTCAACAACGCGTGTTCTATGGGGGTGACGGTAGAATGGGCGACGACGCTTTCTTCGTTTGCGTCGAGTGTTCCGCACGACGGGGTGAGTTTTGGGATGCTTTGGCTGTTCGACATGCGGTTGTACCCGTGGAATCGGCTCCGCGCTTCCAACTCTAATCTCTGGTCTTTGCAACGGTTGGGGCCTTGGGATGGGCCTTGCGGGTTCACGTGGTGGGGTGATCACTGTGAGAGGGCGGTTGATCTCTGTGGGAGGACTCAAAAGCTTGATGGCTGCGAACCCTAGACCAAAGACCAACAAGAATCCGCCCAAGACTCCGCCAATCAACACAGCTTTGTTGCTTTGGGGAGGAGGCTGTTGTGGGGGAAGCTGCATACCAGGCAAGGAGATATGTCGCCCAGAGGGAGAGAGCGAGCGTTGGAAGCCCGAGATCCCAAGGCGAGACTGAGACTCTTTCTGGTAGTCCTTGTATTCTTTGAGGATTTGGGACAGCGTGACGCGGCCTGCGACGCTGTCGCCTTGCCATACTTGGAGGGCCATACGCATCTCTTCCATGCTTTGGAAGCGACGGTCTTTCTCGTAGTACAGGGCTTTTGTAACGATGGCTGCAAGTTCTGGCTCGATCGCCTGCATGGGAGGGAGCGGGTTTTGATGCAGCATAAAGAGTTCAAAGAGGTTTTCCGCAGGGAAAGGATGATGCCCTGTGAGTACTTCGTAGAGGACGACGCCCAGCGAGAAGATATCTGTGCGTTGATCCACGTCTTCGCCAAGGGCCTGTTCTGGGGACATATAACGGAAAGTCCCCATGACAACGCCCGAAGTCGAGAGGCGATCGTCCATGCTCGTCGTCAAACGCGACAAGCCAAAGTCAAAGACTTTTGCGAAGTAATCTCCAGACACCGTCTGGAGCATGATGTTGTGGGGCTTGAGGTCGCGGTGGATGATGTCTTTGCTGTGGGCTTCTGCAAGCGCACCACACACTTCGACAAAGATAGGGACCGCTTGTTCGGGGGGAAGGCGTCCCGCTTTGGTGATCTCATTGAGCGTGTTACCTCGCAGCAACTCCATCACCATAAACTGAGCGCGGACCTCAACGCCTGTGGCGCGTTCCTCAAAAAGCTCGCCGTGTGTATAGACACGGATATTGTGAGGGTTCTGGAGCATACTGAGGATCTGGACTTCGAGGTGGAAGCGTCGAACGATCTCTTGATCCATCACGTTTTTGTTGAACTTGATGGCCACTTCACGTTCAAAAGTGCCTGTCTGATCTTGTTCGACAGCGCGGTACACTTCCCCCATCCCGCCGCCGCCGATGTATTCACGAACACGGTAGATCGCATGTCCCCAAGGGATCAAACGTCCGCTGAACTCGCCGATCAGGGTTTTGGTACACCCTCGACATTCCCGCTGGGTAGGTTGAAAAACTTGGTGGTACTGACAAGAGTTGTTGGAGCAGAGATAAAAGTCAGCGAAAGAGTTGCCGCACTGCAAACACTGGCTGGCTGTCAGGTGTTTGGGGTGCGCGTATCCGCAGTGTGGGCATGCTATCATCGAGAGGTCCTTTTTTGACGTGTGGCGGATCCTGTTGGGCTTGGGCACGACACTGTACGGGTGGGCTCATTTTGATGAGGCAAACGCACAAGGTCAAGAGGCTTGTTCACCACTTTCGCAAGGTTACTTGAGGTGCAGCCGCGAGAGTCGGGCGCCTCCTCACTTTGCAAACGCTGCGTTCACAAAAAAGTTGCATACCAAGACACCACACCCAAGCCATCGCCCTAAGTGAGATGCACGTCAACGCGGTGCAGTGGGTAGGACTTGCCGTCCTCTGCGACGACATGGAGCGCGTCTTGGTCTGTGACTGACTTGAGTCGAAGCAGGGCACGAAAGCCTTCTTGCCCTTGAAGCAAAGGGTGACGACGTCGCAAGGTTCCTACTTCTTTTTGATCCTGATTCAATATCGGGCTCCCTTCTTGAATCTCCGCAGGCAAGGGGGTTTCGCTCACGAGGAGGAAGAGTCCTTTGTTGGCCTTTCCTCGCCAATGTGTCCGAGCGACGACTTCTTGCCCGATAAAGCAGCCTTTTTTGAAATTGACGTGGCTCTCTTCGAGGCTTGCTTCATGGATCAAAAGATCTTTCAACTCACCCTTGTTTTTATACCAAGACACGGAGAAAAAGAGTGCTTCGACATCTTTTGTTTGGTCGGACCATCCGCGCTCTTGGAGCTTTTTCTTGTAGGACTCCATCGTCTCAGGAGAGCCCCACACCATTAGAAGTGGCCCTCCTGTGGGGTGCACGGGCCTTGTCGCCCACAAAGTACCAACTTCGGAGATCTCCCACGCGATGCCTTTTCCTTCTTCTGGACAGGTGAGTCCCCACGCTGCGAGGTGAGACGTGAGATCGCGGCCTCCCAAAAGATAAGCGGTATCGTCCGACCAGTCGAAGGTTACGTCTTCGATCACATGGTAGTGATCGAGGTGTTGCCATAGATCTGCTTGGGCGTCTTGGTCCACCCACAACTGAAAACCATCCTCTGTGCGAACAACCAAAGACTCCGCAATAATCCGTCCCTTGACCGTCAAAGCCAGCGTGCGGTTGTTGTCTCCTGTACTCATCCCCTTGATTGTGTTGGTCAAAAGCCCGCTCAAGAACTTTTCTTGATCATCGCCTTGTACGCGCAAGGCTTTCCAGTCCAATGCTGCAAAAAAACCTTCGGGAATCGCTAGTTTTATAGACTGGACATCTGCACTCATTGAACCTCTCCTTCTTTCTTCTCACTACTTCTCACCCCATCCCCACGAGATGGGAGCGTCACTGCTGGCTAAGATAAAGACTAGTGAATTACTATGCAATGTTTTTTTGTGGCGGGTTGGTGGGCTTTCCAAGCAACAAAAAGATGCCCGCAAAAGAAGAGATGGCGAGAAGAACAGAGAAGCCGATATGCAGACCATACGCAACAGCGAGGTATCCAGCAAAAGCGGCCACCATCATCACAGTGAGTGCGTAAGGGACTTGGGTCTTGACGTGATCGACGTGATCGCAAGCCGCAGCCGCGGACGAAAAGAGCGTTGTATCCGACAAAGGAGAACAGTGATCGCCAAAGATCGAGCCGTCGAGGACCGCACCCACGGACAAGATCAAAGTGGGCATACCACCCATCGCGTAAGCCAAAGGCGCAGCGGTCGGCAACAAGATACCCATCGTTCCCCAGGATGTTCCTGTGGCAAAGGAGATGATTGCTGCCATGAAGAATACCAAAAGTGGTATCCACTCGGGACGAAGGCTACTTTGGAGCATCGCGATGAGGTAGTGCGCGCTGCCAAGATCTTCTGCAAGGGCACCCATCGACCAAGCAAAGATCAAGATCCCGATGGCAAAGAACATCGCACGAGCACCCGACAGCCACGCAAGAAGCGACTGGCCAAGTGTGAGGATGCGTTGAGAAACGGCGAGCGTGATCGCGATAACGGAGCCAATGACGGAGGCGATCAAAAAGACGCGCGTGTTGTTTGCTGTGGAAAGTGCTTGGCGCAGGGAGTTTCCTTGGAAGAATCCACCATCCCACAAAAGCCCCACAAATCCCGCGATCATCACAACCAAGATCGGGATCAGCGCATTGTACCAACGAAGCGGTGTACCTTCGGGTGGTTCCGCATCGTGCATATTGATATGGATCAGCGGTGTTGCACCATCACGCAGCAACTTGCCTTCTTCCCAGGCGCGTCTTTCTGCTTTCAACATGGGGCCGTAGTCACGGTTGAGAGCGGTCCCGATGAACAGAAAGAGTAGCATCATCCAACAATAGAAACGAAACGGTAAGCTCGACAAAAACAAGCTATATCCGCTGGTTGAGAGTTCGAGGGTACGGGCGACTTCTCCTAACAGACCAACTTCATAGCCGATCCATGTTGAAAGAAGCGCGATCCCTGCGATAGGGGCCGCTGTGGAGTCGATAAGATAGGCCAGCTTTTCTCGACTCACGCGGTAAGAGTCTGTCATGGGGCGCATGGTATTGCCCACCATGATGGAGTTTGCGTAGTCATCAAAGAAGATCAAGATCCCCAAGACAGCGGTCATCATGCGGCTTGAACGCGGCGTCGTGGCGTAGCGTTTGAGCTTTTCAATCAAGCCCTTTACCCCGCCACTGCGCGTACACACGTTCACCATCCCAATCAAGCTGAATGTAAAGATGATGATGTTGATAGAAAACTCTTTGTAAATGGCACGTTGCCAGAGATAGGTGTGCGCCATTGCGCCCACTGCTGTGAATACATTTCCACCGACTTGAAGCAACACGCCCACAAAAAGACTGATAAAGAGGCTCAACAAGACCCGACCCGTCATCAACACAAAGAAGATCGCGATCAGTGGCGGCAGTACCGCGCTCCAATGCACCATCGTTGCGCTTGCTTTGCCACTCCAAGCCTTGACCACTTTACCATCTGTTCCCCACATCTTGGCTTCGACATAGGCTTTGTTTCCCGTGGCGCCCAGCATCAATTGTAAGTGCGGATAGTGGGAGGTCTTCGTTGCTTGGGATGTTGGGAGGGAAGCGTTTTGACTGGTACTGCGGGAGGTTGGAGGGAACTTGGCGGGCGCTTGTTTGAGTGTGGGAGGATCGAGTGGAAGGATGCTTAGTTTTTGAAGTTCTTGACGAAGTCTTGGGGCACAAGGGGCGGGCTGACATTCGAGATAAAAGGGAAGTCGTTTTTGGCCCGGATATCTCGAACCCGTCACTTGAGCTAAGGACCCCAAGAATCCCGAAAAACTGGAGAGAGCGTTAAGGTCTTTCTTCCAGTGTTTTTCGTGGAGGTTTTGCAGGGCTTTGATCTGCGCGTGCGTGCGGAGATATCCCTTATCCACAGGGGTTTTGTACACCCCAAAAAGAGCCAGTGCAGTGATCGAGAGGATAAAAAGGTAACGTTTCCAAGCCAAATTAGGCTGCATGGTGAATTGCCTTTTGTTCGATGACATGGGGGTTTTCGGGTTTCTGGTCTATCTTGCGGCGGAGTATAACACAAGCTCCTGTCTGCTGCGACTTCTTGGTTTGATGTTCTCTGTGAGGTACGTCGTTGCGCGGAGTTTGTTCTTTGCCACTTGACAGACTCGGTGGTGCTTCTAGATAACGAGACCGCGAGAACGCACATCACTTTGGTGCTGTGTTCATGACTTCTTTTGAGATAGGGAGATTTTTCATGAAAGAGATCGTCATCCTCAGCGCAGCGCGGACAGCGATTGGCGCATTCGGCAAAAGCTTGCAAGATATCCCCGCTGTTCAGTTGGGCGAAGTGGCCGTTCGCGAAGCTCTTCAGCGCGCGGGCGTTTCCCCCGAACAAGTGGACGACATGATCTTTGGTTGCGTCTTGCAAGGTGGATTGGGACAAAACGTTGCGCGTCAAGTGGCGATCCGCAGTGGTCTGCCTGTCACGGTTCCTGGGATCACCATCAACCAAGTCTGTGGTTCGGGCCTTCGTTCCGTGATGATGGCCGCTCAAGCGATCCAAGCTGGGGACGCTGATATCGTTGTGGCTGGTGGCTGCGAAAATATGAGCCGCGCGCCATACGTCCTTGATAGCGCTCGTTGGGGCGCACGCATGGGACACAGCGAAGCCCGCGATATGATGATCCACGACGGTCTTTGGGATGCTTTCAATGATATCCACATGGGTATCACCGCTGAAAATGTCGCCGAGCAGTACGGTTTGACCCGCGAAGAACAAGATCGCTTTGCACTCACCAGCCAAGAACGCGCTGCAAAAGCCATCGAGTCTGGTGCCTTCCAAGAAGAGATCGTCGCTGTGCAAATCCCCCAACGCAAAGGTGATCCCAAGTCTTTCGCCACAGATGAACACCCCCGCGGCACAACGCTCGAAAAATTAGGCCAATTGAAACCCGCCTTCAAAAAAGGCGGAAGCGTCACGGCTGGAAACGCCTCAGGTATCAACGATGGCGCCGCTGCTTTGGTCCTCGCAAGCGCTGAAAAAGCCAAAGAACTCGGCCTCAAACCCCTCGCTGTGATCCGTGGTTATGCAACCGCTGGCGTGGACCCCAAAGTGATGGGCATTGGACCTATCCCCGCTTCCCAAAAAGCCCTCGCCAAAGCTGGCTGGCAAGCCGCTGACCTCGATCTCGTCGAAGCCAACGAAGCTTTCGCTGCGCAAGCTCTCGCCGTTGTAAAAGAGCTGGGCCTCGATCCCGAGAAAACCAACGTTCATGGTGGAGCGATCGCGCTGGGTCACCCCATCGGGGCCAGTGGCGCGCGTATCCTCGTGACCCTGCTCTATGCTCTCAAGCAACGTGGTCTCAAACGCGGCCTCGCAACCTTGTGTATTGGCGGTGGCATGGGCGCTTCTGTCGTCGTGGAAATGGCCTAACCTGCGTTTGGTGGGTTTGGGCGGGCGCGGAGGCCCGCCGGGGTGGATGGGATATCTGTTTGTTTTGGGCGACCACGGAGGGTCGCCCCTGGAATGAAACCGAATATCGTTTATTTGGGGCGACCTCCGTGGTCGCCCGAACCCATCCCGACATTCCAAATATCCCGTCCTGATACCCCCGACATTCGTTTTGTTTGGGCGACCACGGAGGGTCGCCCCTGGGATGAAATCGAATATCGTTATATCTGGGGCGACCTCCGTCGTCGCCCGAACCCATCCCGCCCCGATATCGCCGAATCGATCCCAAACATTCCCGGACCCGTCCCAACCCCCCGATATCGTCGAATCGATCCCGAATATCGCCGAATCGATTCCGAATATCCCAAATCAATCCCAATATCCCCGAATATTCTTTTTAATTTGAGTATTGAAGTTGCCCGCCGCCTGTGGTCTTGAGGTCCCCGATTTGGGGATTTCCGATGCAGAAGAGTGTGCTGTTTCCTTCGATCAGTGCGTTCAATTGGCCTTCATGACGGATGATCCCGCTGCTATCGCCGCTGAGTTCAGCTTGGATGGTTTGCAGGTTAAAGTTGTCGAAGAAGCCTTTGCTTCCGCCTGCGAGGACGAAGCGGAAGCTGTTGCACTCACCTACAAAGTTGACCCAGCTACCGCCGCTTGCGTCGAGTTCATTTTCATCAGCGTGGATGCGTGTCAACGATCGGCTATTTCCTGTGAGTTTCCAGCGGACGGATTTTGCGCGGATTTGGCCTTTGACGACGCTATTTCCTGCCACTTCGATATCGATAAATCCGTCGGTGTCGGCATCGATTTGGATGTCAGACATCCCAGAGAAATCGAGTCGCAAGTCGCCTTGTGTTTGCAACTTTTTGATTTGGACTTTGCTAGCATCGACAACGCGAAGTTCTCGTAGTTTGGGGAGGGTGATAAAGAAGGTCAGGTCACCTTGGAGGATCTTTGCGTTGTATTTGAGGCGAAGGTTGAGGGTGCTTCCTTCTTGTTCTGCGCGAAAAAACTCAAGCAAGTTGATGGGGCCTTCAATCGAGCTTTTGTAGGTGTCGCCGAGGGAGATATCTACGTTGAGCGAGTCGTGGATGATGATGCGATCGACATCTTGGATATTTAGTTCTCTGCTGGTGGAAGGGCCTGTGCCTACGAGTTCGGGGCCGCAGCCAAAGTTGGCAAACGCAATCCATCCTAATGCAATGATTTGAAGGGATTTTTTTGCTTTCTGGAGGATGTTTGAAGGGATGGCGTACAACATGGCTGTTCTCCTTGTCGTTGGAGTGATGGTGATTTTTTGTTGTTGAATCGATCTATTTTTGAGGGTCTGTTGGGCGGGATGCTTGTTGGGGTGCATCGACCGCCGTCATCTGTCGTATTCCCAAGAGAGGGAGCGACCATCTCACCTGAAGGGCGTCAACTCACAGCAAGTGAGATGGTCACACGGGGCTCTGCCAAGCCCCGAAAGAAGAAGCTTTTCGTCGTATCAAGCGTTTCGATGTGTTGCGATGGGGCAACTCAGGGACTGGAGATGATCTTGCTATCCCCTGATTGGTCGAGGGTATTGACCTTTCCGCTCCCAAAGTGACGGAGGATGCTGCCGCCAGAGATCTTGACGTTGATGGTACCTGTGTCAGCGACGCGAAGGCTGACGTTGCTTGCGCCCGAGATGTCGAGGCTTGCGGTCTGCACAGTAAGGTTTTCCATGGCGGCTTGACCTGCACCAGAGATATCGAAGGTCGCGGAGTCAAGGAGTCCACTGAGGTTGGTTTTGCTCCCGCCGTTGGATTTGAAAGAAGCTGTTGTTCCTTCGATATTTCCCGTTGCTTCGCTACTTCCGCTCACTTCCCAAGTGCTGCTTGAGAGTGTCAGTTGGGCGTCGAGTTTGCTGCTGCCGCTTAACTTGATGATGCCGCTGTTTGCTGAAAGAGACTGCGCGGTAACGACCGATGTTCCTGCGATATCGAGTTCCAAGCTTTCAGAGCGGGGGAAGTTGCTCAAGGTCAGTTTGCTGCTACCTGTGACCTTGGCGCCTTCGAAGCTGGGCATCGTCACGGTAGCTTCGAGAGTTCCTTCCACAAATCCGCTCAGGTGGGAGCGTTTGTCACCGATGTAGAGCGTCTTGTCGTCGAGCTTGCTGGCCTCAATGAAGGGCCACAGATTTTCATCTGCGCGGACTTTGACGCTGAAGGCAGTGCCTTGTTGGACGGTGACTTGGAATCGGTAATGGATGCGGAGTTTGGTAAAGTCTACGACGTTGATCTCGCGTTCGATGATTTGGCCATTCCCGCTCGCATAGATTGAACAGCCCGAAGGAGCGGACAAACAAAAGAGGCCAAAGAAAAAAAGGATAATGTTTTTCATAAAATTCTTACTTTTTTGTTCATTAGAAGGGTTGGTCGATCTGTGACAAGATCTTGTTCTCGATCTCAACCTGGTTTCTTGGATTCACTCACCCCGTTGTGGGGTGGGTGGGGATCTATCAAAGTTTTTTTAGCGATTTCTTGAAAATCTGCAATGCTTTGAAAACCAAGCACTTTTTTGAGAAAGTTTTTTCTTGAGGGACTTGATCGAGGGGTTGGGGGAGGCAAGCAAACTGGTGAGCACGATGCAGGCGCGGCGACGATCTGTTCCGCGTGGGAATTGTTCGCGGTAGCTTTTGAGGAGGAGCAGACCTTGTCGCAAGGTCTCGGACTGTGTGGAAAGGGCGACAGCATGGAGATAATGGATACGTGCAAGGAAAGGGCGCATCTTTGCTTGTTTGGCAAAGACGTCGAGATACCAAGTCGAAAGGGGGAGGCACTGGGCTTTGCGTAGTCTGTGACAGCGCATGGTGAGGGCATAAAGTCCAGTTTCAAAGGCAAGTTGATCATGTTCGAGGGGCTGAAGGAGCCCGATGATCTCTAGCAACGTGGGGAGCTCGACGTTGGGGAGAAGCGCCTCTGCGAGTTTTTGAAGGATTTGGGCGCGTGCTTTGGGGGAGAGATCGTGTTGTTGTGCGACGTCTTGGGCGAAAAGGGCCTGCTGTTGGGGCGCTAGCTTTTGGGCCCAGTCGAGTTGTTGAGGGAGCGAAGAGGCCGAAAGCGGAGGGACAGGAAACCGACGAACCTGTCGTTTCTCAAGATCGATCTGAACGCCTTGTCCTGCGGGAAGGGAGAGGGTGGTCTTGGGCCCTTGGACTTCGACGAGTCCGCTCCAGACTTCGACGCGCAGTGTCTCTTGGCGCTCAGACACGGAAAATCGGGTGCCTTTGACGCTGACTTTCCATTGTTTGTAATCGATCTCAAAGCGCTCTTTTTGTTTGGGGCGGACGAAAGCCTGAACGCGGCCTTGGAGGAGGCGAAGACGCGTGTGGCGTGGCGCGTATCGTTTGAGTGTGAGTTGCGTCTGTTTGTCTAAGGAAAGGTCCCAGTGGCCAGGGGATGCGACTTTGGCATCTTTGGGGGTACGATTTTGGAGCTTGAGCGGTTCTTGTGTCAGCGAAGCGATAGGAGCGAGTCCTTGGAATTGGAGTGGCGCGAGGGCTTCTTCTGCGCGGAACCAAAAGAGCAAGGCTACACACATGGCGCCAACACTCGCAAGGCTCGGCCAGATCATCCATCTGCTCGAACGCACGGTGGCTTGGTGGGGATCGGGCAGGTTCTGCATCAGTTGGCGACGAACACGCGCAAGACTTTCTTGTTCTTGTTCAGGAGAAGGGTTTCTCTCAAAGTAGGCTTCCCGTAAGGAGTCGGGGGCCCAACTTTTGGGCTGCGTGGCTTTTTTGGTTTCAGTCATGGAACAAGTCCCCCACATCGAGCCCTTGGCGTCGAAGTTCGGCGAGGGCGATCTTACGGAATTCTTGGCGTGCATGAAAGAGACGCGATGCTGCGGTACCTACAGGGATACCAAGTTGCTCCGCAGCATCTTCAATGGTGTGTCCTTCCAAATCGCAAAGCAACAGCGCCATGCGTTTGCGGGGACTAAGGCGATCAAGTAACTGCCACACCACGGTTTTCATCTCCTCGTGTAAGAATAATTGTTCGGGCAAAGCTGCTTGTTCTGGTTCGCTTTTTTCGGGTGTAACTTGCTCTACCACTTGTTCTACAAACGAGCGCCAACGGTACTTTTTGCGATACCAGCCCATCGCGGTATGTGTTGCGATCCGTTCCAACCAAGCCTCTAGCTTTCCTTGCCCGCGGTAATTGGGCAAAGCACGCAAAGCTTCTGTGAAGACTTGTTGGAGGCAGTCTTCTGCGTGATCGATGGAGCCAGTCATCCTTGTGAGGCGCCGCAACAGAGCAGGAGCGCATGCTTCGTAAAGCTGAGCAAATGCACTGCGCTCACCTGCAAGGATGCGCGTTGCGAGTTGGAGATCCTGTTCGTGTTCTTTTGGCGCGTGAGTCGCAGTTTCTTCCGCTGGGCTCGGTGGCGCGCTCTGTTGGTCCATCGGTGGCTCCACAACACCGAAACGCCTAGAAAACGTTTCTGTGAGGTTCGTTGCTGGGGTAGGCTCGATCTTTCAAAATCTTTTTGGATGTTTTTTATCTTGTTGAAAAGATGAGTGAATTCCTTATAGCCTCCAAGTGAATCCGAGCATTGGGACGAGATGGAGATCTTGGAGGTGGATATAGGAGTTATCATCTTTTGCAGGGCTGAGAAAGGGGAAATAGGCAACGTCCATACGGAAAAAGAGCGTAAGACGTTCGAAAGGATGCCAAGAAAAGGTGCCGCCTCCTTGGACGCCTGGTGTGAGCCAAAGATAACTTCCCGCGTCGTTGAAGCTCCAAGAAAAGATCACATTCAACCCCAAGTGGACATCGACAGAGAACCAACGCGAGCGCCAAGGCACCCACTCTGCAAAGGCCGCCAGTTGCGCGATGATCTGCCCGCCAAGTGTGGGGTCGCCGGCTCTTGCACCCGTTGCTTCGATGCGCAATCGCCAAGGGTTGCGTGCCCAGTACAAGGTCGATATCCCACCCCCCCAGATAAACCGCCCGTTGAAGCTAAAGTACGGGCTAAACTGCCCTCCCAAGGTAAAGTCCAAAGGAACGGGCTGCGGCTTTGCTTTGGGAAGAGGGCGTCGTTCAACGCGACGTGGTGGAGGTATCACCACTCTCGCAACAGGCCGAGAGATCGGGCGTGATGTTGGTCGAGGTCTTGGGCGAGGTGTTTCTACGACAGGGCGGGGCCTTGGGCGAGGCCGCACGACAGCGACGCGTTTGCGTTTTTTACGGCGGGGAGGAGGGGCCTGCAAAGTCCCTGGTAGTGCGACTTCGAGCACGCGGGTCTTACGTGGTTTGCAGGAGATCGAACCTGCTTGGAGTTCTTGTTGGGCTGCATCCCAAAACAATCCCAGCAACAAAAGCAGCGTACGTGCGCGAACCGCCGCATCTTGCGAGGCGGACAGTGGCATGACAAAGCCTCGATAATAAGGGCCATAACGAAAAGAGGCTTGCCCTTGGCGTCGAAGATGGACGTGTAAGTCCCATCCGCAACGTTGTTTTTCGCGCTGCCAAGGTTGTTCGGTTTGGTTGCTGAGTTGGGTAAAGTGCGTGTATTCGGCTGTGCGCACAAAAGAGCGAGATGGCCGAACTTGCGTGGTTTTCTCTGCAGAAGCCCAAGGGATCCCAAGAAAGAAACCCCATACTACCCACAGGACTCGGATGTTCTTCATCGCTTCGCGTTTGCGCTCCTTGGGGCTGGTTGATGCCTGTTTGGTCTTGTTGTGTATTGTGGTTGTGTGTTTGGGCAAGTCAAGGGAGCGCAGCTTTGGGGGTCTTGAAGAAAAGGGGCTTAGTGTGTGGTCTCTAAGGCTTGGAGGGCGGGCGCGCGAAGGTCTTGCTTGAGACTGTTGTATGTCAAAAGGTCCTTCTTCCCGAGCTGTTGGGCGGCTTCGAGGGCAGCTTCGAGCAGCTGATCTTTGGTGTGGATGCTGTGGGTGATCCCCAGTTGCAACGTTTCTTCTCCGCCGAGGCGTTTTCCTGTCCACAACAAACGATGTAAGAGATCTGCGGGAAGTGCCGTCCGAAGAAAGCCTACGAGTTGTGGAGGGAGCGCGATGCCAAGATCAATGGCGGGTATGCAGAACCAGCCGCGGTCTTGTCGCATCAAGCGAAAGTCAAATGCCAAACTCCAGATCGCGCCCAAGCCAAAACAGTGCCCATTGAGCGCTGCGATGAGGGGTTTGGGAAAGCGAAGGGTTTGCTTGAGTAGTGCGAACACTGCGTCCATCACGGTCGAAACATCAACCTCGCCTTGTTGGGCAAGTCCTGAAAGATCGAGTCCTGTGCACCAGTATTTTTCCGAAGCGCTTGTAAAGACCACAGCATGGGTGGTTTCGTCCTCTGCCAAAGCGGAGAGGGTTTTCAGCAAGGCTTGGATCATCTGGGGATGAAGTCGATTTTCTTCTCCATGATGGAGTTTGAGCAGTGTGACGTGATCCACTTGTTCGAGGGAGAAAAAGGACATCTTGCTGATCCGATCAAGCGGTTTCTTCGAGGTATTTGGCGTAGGCAGCGATCACATCGTGGCGTAGGTCGTGCTTGAGGCTAGCATAGATGCTTTGCTCTTTGGCTGCGACGATCTGTGCGAAGGCAAGGGTCTTTTCGAGGAGTTCTTCTTTGGCGAAGGCTGCTTCAACGATGCCCATCTTCACGGCTTCATCGCCACCAACGCGTTGTCCTGTGAGGAGCAAGCGGTTGCAGGTCGCAAAAGGTAGCGTTCCGCGGACGAGTTCGCGCATCCCGCCAGAGAGGGGGATGTTGACATCGACTTCGGGAAAGCAGAACCAGCCGCGATCTTGGCGCATAAAGCGGAAGTCAAATGCGCAACTCCAGATGGCACCGAGTCCAAAACAATGTCCATTAAAAGCGCCAATGGTTGGTTTGGGGAAGGTGAGGGTGCGGTGGGTCATCTCGGCGATCTTGCGGACAAAGACGGGCACGCCTTCGGGACCTGCTTGGGTAAACCATTCAAGGTCGATCCCCGTGCTGAAGTATTTTTCGCCTTGGCCTGTGAAGACGACGGCTTTCACGCTTTTGTCTTCTTCGAGTTGGTCCAAACAGTCGATGAGTTCTTGGAGCGTATCCAGATCCATGCTGTTGTCGGTTTTACGTTGTAGGGTCACGACCATGATATCGCCTTGCGGCGTCAGTTGAAGCGAAGAAAAAGCCATCCTCTCGATCCTTTCGTGTTGGGAAGGGAAAGATTGCTGATGCTTCTCAAGGGAATCCCGCATCAGTCTTCAAGGCGTGATACGTACCTTGGCTCCGCGTGAGTTGCAAGGGCCTTCCCCTTTTGACAAAAGCGTCCTTTCCCTTGACGGATGTTATGGCGTTGCGTAGTCTGGGGTGGACTGTGCGAAGCGCGTTGTTCTTTCTTTTCTGAGGAAAGTTTGTGGTTTCGCAGACAGCAGGGAAGTGACTGGCGTCTGGTGGCGTCCGCGGTCTTCAAAACCGTTGTGCGGGGTATCCCCTCGTGGGCAGGTTCGATTCCTGTACACTTCCGTTTTCTTCCTCCCTCTTTTTTCTTTCTTTTGTTTGTGGTGTGTGGGACGTCCTTTTTCGGGGAAGGGTCATCTCTTTTGTTGTATTTTCAGCATGTTGTGGCCTGCTTCGGCAGCATCAATTGAAGGGAATCGGTCATGTTAAAAGGGCAAGCCGTTCAAAATATCCACCGTTGGCGTCTGGCTTCCAAGAGAACTTTCCAAGGGGCGTGGTTGCTCTTGGCGCTTGTGGGGTTGCTTGTGGCGCCCTGGGCTTGTGTTGTGGGCGGCCAAAAGGCCTGCGGGAGCGATGCTGATTGTTTGCCCACAGCGCGCTTTTGTGTGAATGGAACTTGCCAAGTCTGCCGCCAAAGCAGCGATTGTTCGGGCGGAAAGGTCTGCGTGGGGGGAGTTTGTTTGGTTGGGGGCGGTGAGACCTCCAAAGAAGGCGTTACCCCTGAGGCAGAAGCCAACCCTCCCAAAGATGGCGGTGAGAACACGCTTCCCGAGACGACCCAGCCCGAGCCCAACACAGACGGCGAACCTACAAGTGAGCCTCTTCCTGAGACTGTCCCTGAAGAGTTTTGCAGCGATGGAACGATACGTCCTTGCTTTGCGGGTGATCCCAAACTTGCGGATGTTGGGGAGTGTAGGTCTGGGACCCAAGTCTGCCGCGATGGTGTATGGGATCGCTGTATCGGCAGTGTTCTTCCCAAAACAGAAAGCTGCGATGGCAGGGATAACGACTGCGATGGGAAAACGGATGAGACGTATCCTCAAGAAGGCTCACGTTGCACCATTGGCGGATCTTCGGGCACATGCCGCGATGGACATCAAGTCTGCGTTTCTGGAAAACTCTCTTGTGAGCCCAATGCCAAGTTTCCCCAAGAGATCTGTGACAACGGTCTCGACGACGATTGTGATGGTCAGATCGACAATGGGCCTGGATGTGCCACTTCAGTGACACTGAGCAATCGATTCGATGATTACTTGGTTTTGAGTAATGGAAACATCGTTACATTCGATAATCTCTCAAGCAGTTTGGGGCCGAACCTTCAGTGTTTTGCCCCTGATGGCACCGTCGTCCAAAAGACCTTTCCCCTGACGACCTCGCGTAGTGATGGGAATGTTCTCTTTCGTGCGCTTCCAAGTGGCGGATTTGTTGTTGTTTGGTTTCGCTATGATCCCTTTCCAACCACGCGTGTGGGGGGATTTCGTATCTTCAGAGGCGATTGTACGGCGATTGCGATCGAGCAGACCTTCTTACCCGCCGTTTCGGACAATTTGCTTGATATCGAGGTCAACAACAAAAGCCTGATCGCGATCTTGTATCGAGAGGGGAATGACAGCAAGCTCGCTTTGTTTGACGCCGCAGGAAGAGCGCTCATGACCGCTCCCTCTGTGGTCTTCTCGGGTACAACGGCATGTCGAAGTTCTTATCTTGGTCGAGTGGCTTGGAATACTTCAGGAGATGGCGTCGTTGCTTGCGCGGCCTCCACAGGTGGTCTGTCTTTTCGACGTTTCGCTGTTGCGAGTGGAATGGGAGGGGCGCTTGTCGTGACTTGGAAAGACTCGACGCTTCGGGCTCTTGCAGACACCGCGACGTTACCTTTCACGGGCAAGGAGTTTATTCTAGGGATCAACGAACTCGGGGAGATCGGGATCGAGTTTCAAAATCGCACAAAAAACCAGCTTGAGATGCTGTTGTTAAAGGCGGATGGAAGCAAGTCTGCTCATGCTGTCTTGAGTGATGTGATGGATCGCCCAACCAACGGATTTGCGGGGGCTCATCAACGTGTCGAGATCCTGCAAAATGACTTTGTCTTTCGTGAACTCAACGATCAATCTGACTCTTTCTCTCGTTGGTTCCGCTACGATAGCACGGGCAAACTGATCAGTAGCGCAAGCTCATCGTTGTTGTCGTCGACTTTGCGTATCGCTGGGGCAGACCTCTTCTTGCGCAATGAACAAAGCATCTACAAAAATCCCATCGATCTTTCCGCTGGCAAGGGACTTTGTACAGGCGGCATCGCTTGTCTGTGTCCTCCTGGACAGTTGCGTCGTTGCTACACGGGGGCTGGTTCGCGTGCTCCTTCAAGCCCTTGCCAAGAAGGTCTTTCGACCTGTGCGGCAGATGGGAGTGGTTGGGGTGATTGTGTTGGTGAAGTTGTCCCTACACCCGAGATCTGCGGCAACAACAAAGATGATGACTGTGATGGTCGTGTCGAAAATGGTTGCTCGGAGCCTGGTGTTTCTCCTTCGCTTCCTTTGGAAGACTTTGCGATCGCCGAAAATGGACGTGTTGCAGCGTTGGCCTTGGGGAGTCGGCGTGTTTGGCTTTCTTGTTATGATACGACAGGGAAGATCGCTGTGAGTGCTTTCCCTGTTTCCTCGACGTTCCGTTATGTGCGAAGTCCACGTGTCGTGATGGCACCGACCAGTGGGCGTTTTATTGTCTCTTGGCTTGAAAGTGCGGGTTCTGGCGCGTCTTTGTACGCTTTGCAGGCACGTTTGTTTGATGGCCAATGTCAGCCTGTTTCGGGTGTCGTGACTGTTTCCAACAGCGTGAGCGCCCAACATGATCCGCGGATCGTTATCGACGAAAGCGGGAAGTCCGCGGTCTTGGTCAAAGAAGCAAATACTTTGGAACTCTTAACCCTTAGTGCTACGGGTGTTTTGTCGCCCACACGTGGCGACGTCGATCCCAAGAAGGTGTGCGGCACTTCCCCTGAAGGGTTGCGCCTTGCCTTCCACAGCACCATTGGGTGGGGCGTTGCCTCGTGTTTAAGCGGGTTATCGTCGGGAACGCTGTACTGGCGGCGCTTTACGATGACGAGCGGGCTTATGGAAACCTCCATGACCTCACTTGCGGTCGCAGCAGGCGCTCACAGTATCTACCGAGGGGGTTATCGAGTGGGTGTCAATGCACAAGGATTTGCGTTCTTGTGGGTGGATGGAAACGCTGGGAGCTGGCGTGCGCAAAGCTACGCTGCGGATGGGACAGCGCGCAAAACTTGGACTGTCAGTGAACGTTACTCAGACACAAGTCCCTTTTCGTTGGCTGCGCCTTTGCAGCGCTATGATGGGGATCTCGTTTTTGAAGACGGGCTACCTGATCTATTGCCTCGTTACTACCGCTATGATCTGGATGGGTCACTGGTCGCTGTGACACCTCGTTTGGAACGAAGTCCCCAAGCTGGCGAGTTGGTTCGTAGTGAAGGGAAGAAGTCTGCTGCCTATGATAGTGTAGGAGGCTTGCGTTGGGATGTTCTCAATCTTGCGTCTGGGACGGGGGTTTGTGGTGGTTTGGCGTGTCTTTGTACGCCCAATGCGACATCGGCTTGTTACAGCTTTGATGATCCTTCGAATGCGCCAAAGTCGCCTTGTCGTCGAGGGATGCGTACTTGTTCTCAAGATGGTGGAGACTTGGGTGTTTGCCAAGGCGAGGTGTTGCCTGCCCCAGAGGTTTGTGGCAACAACGCAGACGATGATTGCGATGGAAAGACAGACGAAAACTGCCCATCCACCGACTTTTTGAATCTTCCTACAAATGTTTCCAACTATCGATCGGATATCGACGTGAATGCACAAAAGGATATCTTTTTGGCATTCACTCGTTCTATTGGGCCAGATGGCGCGTTGCTTGCGCATTGTTGGGATGCTTCTGGGAAGTCAAAACGCACGACATTTGTTGTCGAAGAAACCCAAGACAAAAACTTCTACGATCTCCAAGTGCACGCTTCTCCCGATGGTTCGCGTTGGGCGTTGGCTTGGCGTTTCGACACCAACCAAAATCCACAAAAGGTTCAGATCCAGATCTTCGATGCATCTTGTAAGCCAATCCCTGGAAGGATTGAGTTGCCTGTTCGGTCAGGCAGCACCTCTGTACAACTTGCTTTTGGGAACGCAGGGGATCTTGCGGCGGCTTGGCGTGAAAGTGCGGGGATCTTGCGTGTTTCGCTCTTTGATGCAAGCGGAGCCCCCAAAGGAACTGGCCTTGCTTATGAAAACACACCTTCTGTTTGTTCGGCGTCTTCGGACTTTCGCTTGTCTCGTAGCTCCCAAAATGGAAGCGGGATCGTGACCTGCCAAGGGACAAGCTACAGTTCTGCTTACACCTTCCGTCGTTTTAATGCGAATGGCTCTTGGATCGAGACTGCACCTGTCCCTGTCGTGCCCACCCAAAATCGATTGGGTTCGCTTGGTTCCTCCCATCTTGTTGGGATGAATAGCGCGGGTGCTTTTGTGATCATGATGACCACTTATACACCAAGAGCGTATGCCGCTCACTTCTATGATGCGGCAGGAAAGTTCGTAAAGAGCGTGCAATACGTCACGGCGACCCCCAGCTTGAGTTCGACTTTTCCATACACGGCGGATCGCATTGGTGTGGTAGGTGATGACTTTATCTTGCATAGCAGCCCGCGCACTTCGCCGATGATTTGGACGCGCTATAAGTCCGATGGGACCTTGGTTTCGACCTCTCCATCGGTTACGAATTCTGGGGTGATCACTTCTTCATCTCGTTTTGTTGGGACGAACACTTACTTGTTGCGAAGCGATCGCATCGATCTCAAAGCGATTACATTCCCATAATTCAAAACCCCCTTCCTCGCGTGAGATGCTTCTTCCTCCGTCGGGTATCTTCCTTACTCATACTTTTTCTACCCTTCTTTGCGCACCTGTCGATGCACGGATGCTTTTGCATCATCGCGATGATGCGTGGATGGGGAGATTCGATATCGTCTGCGTGAAAAGACCTGTCTATCGGTCGTTTACGGGATGGGATGACTACGGGGGAGCGATGTTGCTGTGGAGTGGGGAGGCGATGTCGGACGAGATGAGGGCCATCGTGAGGGTTGCAAAGGGGGAAGGCGTTTCAAGAGGCGCAGTGTTTCTTGGTGTTGGGGCTGCAAGTAAAGTCCCGTTTGCAACCAGAGACGGGCGTTTTTGACATCACGAAGGATCACATAAGCTTCTGCGATGGTTAGGGCGACTTGAACATCAGGAAGGATCGCAAAGGCTTGTTCGAGCTTTTGGATGGCTTCAACGGTTTTTTCGTGGGCGAGCAAGATCTGTCCAAGTTGGAAGGCAACATTCTCGTTTGGATGGAGCGCATCACTTTGTCGCAAAAGTCCCTCTGCTTGGGGATCTTGTTGCTCCATCGCGCGCATCCCTTGGACGAGTAGGTGTTCTGCACGCAAGATCCTCACAGAGAAAAAGATCACGACCAACCACACCAACCACAACGCCAAGCAAGCCACACGAGAAAAAGCGCTGCTCTCTTGTTTTGCGCTCTCTTCGGTGGGATGGGGTGATTTGATGGCTTGTCTGGTGCGCCGAGGAAACAATGCAAGTGGGTTGTGAAACTGCACGATCACAAAACAAGCGGATGCAAGGGCCACAACAGAAGGCAATTGCAGAGGAAAGGTCCCTCCCATCTGAAGAAAAAGTCCTAAGATGCAAAGCAAGAGCCACAACGGTTGTTGAGAAGAAAGCCCATCCTCTTTTTGGGGGGCGGGAGCGCGAAGCTGTCGCCACGACCAAAGGAACTGCTTGAGCCACCACCACAACAGCCACAGCAGCAGCGGAAGGATGAGCAAGCCACCTTCGAGGAAGAGCTCTACCCAGTCATTGTGCAAGTGTATGGCGATCGTATGGATGGGAGCCTTCGCAAAGACCGTTCCTTTGAGGCACTGCCCACGGTAGGTCGGAAAGTGTTGTCGAAAGCGACCATAGCCAACGCCCCATGGGATCGCTTCTTTGGTCATGGGGGCAGCGCATCGCAACAGGTGCAAACGAGCACGCAGTCCACCGCGTCCTTGGTTGACTTGGGTGAGTTGTTTTTGGGGTGTTGAGATGCTTGCAAAGATCCACAAACCGATCGCGCCAAGAAAGGCCCAACTCGACACACGCAGGTGCTCTTGGATGCGTTTGCGGTCGCCCCACAACAAGGACACCAAACCCCCCACGAGCAACGAGGTATAAGCTGTCGTTAGACTGAGGCGAGAACCTGTCATCGCGAGCCCACCGAGCACCAAAGGCAATCCCCAAAGTGCCTTCCCACCGAGCACAAAGAAGATAGGGACGCCAACAGAAAGCAAAGCGCCCAAGTGATTGGGGTTGCCCATCGTTGCATTGCTAAGGCCCGAGACAGCGACGCCCCAAGGGATAACACTGGGAAACCATCGCTCCAACAAAGCGATCACGGACAACAGCGAAAGTCCCCATGCCACGGCGGTGAACCATGTCTCGGTGAGGTGCTTTCGTTGCTTTGCGGAGCTTTCTTGTTGAAGGACATCCCACAACAAGAGACCCCACCAAAGCAGCGCAAAGGCCTGTGTCCATGGCACCCAAGTATGCGCCCAAGAAGGACCGCGCAAGAGAGACGGAAGGAAACAAAGACCCAGCCCCACCAAAGCCCAAAGGGTTTGCTTGGGGCACCCTTTTTTCCATAACCAAAGGCTGCTCCATAAGCCGACCCCACAGACCCAAGCGATGTACTTGGCTGTGAGGACGTCCAAGGCCCATGGATCATACGCAAAGGGAAGCAAGAACAAGAGCAAGGCGGGTCCATACTTTGACACGGCGGATTCCTCGGAAGGATGGGGGGAGAGCGGAGGTTAGGGAAGGGCGACAACGCCGAGGAAGAGTTGGGCGCGGGAAGACCAAGCCATCTGTGGGGGCAGCCAACGCAGGTATGCGAGATAACGGCCATTTGGAGAAACGCGGGGTTCATGTCCAAAGGTCACAAAGGTCTTGCCGCCTCTTCCTGCGTTCCAAAACCAGATCTCGTCTCTTGTTTGGTTGTGGCGGTGGTAAGCCAAGCTGCCGCTGGACAAGAAAGAAGGTTGGTCGCCGATGGGATCGAGGAGGCGCGCACGAGGCTTGTCGCTGTCCAACTGCAACAAAAAGAGCCCTTTGCTGGTGTGTTTGTAGTTTCCAGCGCCAGAGTAACCATTCCCTCGGACATAAGCGATGCGTCGTCCCTTGGTGCCCCACACAAAGTCCACAACGGGGCCTGTTTCGGGGATCTGGATCTCTTTCATCTCGATGGCGGCGTACATGGTCTTTTCCCAATTCCAGGGACTGCGGACGCGAAGCGTGGCATCACGCGACAACGTCTCGCTGCGGTAAGGGAACGCATAAACGCGGAGTCTTGCTGCGCTGTAGTCGTGGTTGGTATCGATCCACGCAAGCATCGAACCGTCAGGGCTAAACTTGGGAAGATAGCCACCGATTCTACGTCGTTTGTCCACAAGCGCGTAGCGTTTGTTGGGGTTGCGCCGCGAAGTCAAAAAGACGCCGACTTGGGGATCGCGGCCCACAAGCAGGTTGTCTGTGGGATGAGAAGATGTCATCGCAAAGCGGCGAAGAGAACGATGGGCGCGTGTGGTGACGTCGATGAGTTGGGCATCTCCACTAAAGCCTGTACTTGTCGTGACGACTGTTCGGTTGACCCAACGGGGACGAAAGTAAGCGATGGAAAGCGTGCTGGTTCGGTGGGTTCTGTAGGAGAGGGTCGTCATCCGACGTCGAAAGATATCGACGAGACCGAGCTGGCTGCGGCTTCCTGTGGTGTAGATACGCTCTGCATACAAGTTGGCTCGATAGCGGCTGCGGGTACTGCGGCGATAGTAACGCGAGCGGGTACTGCGGCGATGTACATAAGTGTGGGTACTGCGGCGATAATGGCGCGAACGAGTACTGCGAACATAGACGCGGCTGCGGGTGCTGCGGACATAGACGCGGCTGCGAGTACTACGGACATAGACGCGGCTGCGGGTACTACGGCGATAATAACGCGAGCGTGTGCTGCGGCGATAGTAACGCGAACGAGTACTGCGGCGGTAACGATGGAGATGGGGAGCCGCATAAGTGGGGGTCGCGCGCAAGCTGTGGAAGGCGAGGTAACGGCTATCAGGGGACCAAGCCGCAGAGGGGGTCATGTTGTGTAGACGTTGAAAGAAGATGTTGTGGAAGCGGACAGGGCGGCTTTTTACAGCCGTTGGAGCGATGGTCCAAGCGAGGGTCGTGACGAACAGTACCCCCAAGGTCGCAGTCCACCCAGAAAAACGGCGGAGAGGTAGCATACTTTCCTCCTTGTTTCGAGATATGCGGGCTTTGGTGCATTCTAACGCCGCATTTGTCTCACAATTCGGTTGGTTTGCCAAGAGGGGAAGGGGGGGATCGCAAGGAAGGAAAGAGGGGAGATTAAGGTTTGGGATAACAAGCGTTGATACGTACATCACAGGTTTGCGTGGAGAGACACCTTGAGCAATCTACAAAGCACGCCATGTCACCGCTGGTATTGATGGTTTCGCATCTCGAACCGCTAGGACAGGATGCTGTGTTGCAGCTTTTGCTACAGATCCCTGTGGTGTCGTTTGTAAAGGTCAGGCAGATCAGGCCAGCTTGGCAGCGCAGGTTGGGGTCCGACTGAGTACAGTTTCCGCCATAAGCGACAGGGCCGGGCGATGGTTCTGGCGAGCAGAATGTCTGTCCATTGCTATCTTGGGCGCAAAAGTGGTTGCTGTAAGAGCACTGCGCGTCCGTGGTGCATCCTTGTTGAAGACATACGCTGACCGAACCTGACTGCAAAGGCACACACTGGAATCCGCTTTTTGTACAAGTGGTTGTGCAATTTTTCAGGCAGATGCTTGGGAAGCCAGTTCCAAAGCCAACACAAGTGTTTCCTGAGGAGCACAAGATCGGGGTGGCTGCGCTGGGATCGCAAACGGCTCCTTCGTTGACAGTGGTCGCAGGTTTGCAGGTTCCGCTTGAGCAGATCAGACCTGTGTTGCAAAGGGAGCTTTGCGTTACGTTGCAACTTCCGTTGGCTGCGGATTGTTTGGCGCAGATCTGGATGTTGTTTCCTTGGCTGTCTGTGGCAAAGTCCACACAAGCGGTGCGGCCATCTCCGTTGGTTTGGCAGACGGTTGCGCGGTTTGTGCAGTCTTGGAAGCAACGTGCGTCAGGGGCCGTGCTGGTTCCGACATTGATACAGAGTTGGCCATTGTCGCAGTCGTTACCTGTTTGGCAGGTTTGGTGGAGTTTGCTGCTTGTGCAGCCTTCGTCCACTTGGCCGTCGCAGTTGTCGTCGGCTGCGTTTCCGCAGGTTTCGGGGGAGGGCTTCACATCCCCAACGCAAGTCCCCCATTGACCGCCTGTACAGGTCTCTGTCCCATCTTTACAAACGCCGACTTTGCGGGTGCTTGCGGGGCCTGTGTAGCAAGCTCTTGTTTGGCCGTTGGTGCAAACACCGCAGCCTTCGTCGATTTGGCCGTCACAGTTATCATCAAGGTTATTGTTACAGGTTTCTTGGGCCTTGGGCTTGGTCTCGCCTGCGCAAGGACCCCACTGGCCACCGCTACAACTACGTGTACCCGAACGACAGGCGCCATTACAAGCATAAGAGCCATCGGCTTGTTTGGTGCAACCTGTGGCACCTGTATAACAAACGTCTTGGTCACCATTGCGACAGACGCCGCAACTTTCATCCGCTTGACCGTTGCAGTTGTCATCAAGGTTGTTGCCGCAGATCTCGCTTCCACTAGGCTTGACTTCGCCTACGCAAGCGCCCGTCCACTGGCCGCCTTGGCAGGGCTCTGCGCCTTCTTTACAGACGCCAACGCCTTTGGTGCCCGCAGGACCAGTGTAACAAGGGCGAGTTTGACCATCCGTGCAGCTTGTGTTGCATCCAGGGGCATCGTCGATCTTGCCGTTGCAGTCGTTATCAAGGTTGTCACCACACTTGTCGGTCTCGGGCTTGGTCTCGCCAGTGCAAGCGCCCCACACACCACCCGTACAAGTCTCAGTTCCATCTTTGCAAGTTCCGATGTTTCGGGTGTTTGCGGCACCTGTATAACAAGAGCGCGTTTGCCCATCTGTACAAGCACCGCAGTTCTCATCGACTTGACCGTTGCAGTTGTTGTCGAGGTTATCGCCGCATTTGTCCGTGGCTTCGGGGCGGATGTCACCTGCACAAGCGCCCCACGCGCCACCTGCACAGGTTTCAGCACCTTGACGGCAAGTCCCGATATCTTGGGTGCCAGGAGCGCCTGTGTAGCAAGGGCGGGTTTCTCCATCTGTACAAGTCGCGCTGCACTTGGGATCTTCATCGACTTGACCGTTGCAGTTGTTGTCGAGGCCATCGCAAAGTTCGGAGGCTGGCTGGACTTGGCCTTCACACCAACCCCACTGGCCACCAGTACAAGTACGTGAGCCTCCTTTACAGACACCGACATTGGTGGTGCCTTGGGGGCCTTCATAGCAAGGTTGCTTCTCGCCATCCACGCAATCAGCTTGGACGCAACTTTCTTTTACACAAGACTGTCCTGTTGGGCAGTCTGCGTTGGAGGTACAAGTTGGGTTGAGGATATTGCTTGTGCACTTTCCGTCTCGGCAAACTTTCGTTCCCTCACAGTCCGCGTCGTGACGGCATTCTCCGCCCCCACAAGCCCCCAAAGAGATCAAACAAACCATCGACAACATCGCGCTCATCCAAGAGACGCGCTTCGACCAAAGACTTATTATCGCAGCATACATTCTTTTTCCTCTGCCATCCGTGCCGTTTGACGGCGTTTGTGGGGAGGTCACAAACCACTTTCTAAGAGCAGACCTACAAAGAAAAGAGGGGGTCTCAGTAGACACTGAGTGCTTCCTCAAACCTAAAGTCTTTTACTTTGCCACAGCAAAAGAAGACTTTCAACATGGGTGTGTAGCGGGGGAGAGATCGAGGCACGACAAGAAGTTGAGAGCGTCTTCACAAAAGACAAAGGTCTTCTGTGAGTTTCGTGGATTTGTCTCAGTTTGTTGTGTGGTGAAGGAAAGAGAAGGGGGAAAAGGGTGGTTCTTTGGGGGGATTAGCGGCAGCCACAGACAGACATCTTACCACGGATGGTGGTGCGCCACTGGCCATTCCACTTGTAGCGATGTGCAGCGCAGACACGGGGGCACTTACGCTTTGCATCGCTGTTGCTCCAGATGGGACCAGCGTTGAAGTCTCTAGCTTGTGCTTCGCCGCTAAAAAGAATCGCTGCTGCAAGTACCAGTCCGAGCCACAATGCATTGTTTTTCATGCTGTTTCTCCTTGGAGGTGTTTGGTCGGATAGGTATCTCTTTGAATATTTTCATTTGTTTATGCAGGGTGCATGTTCTTGATATACGATCGTACTCATTCGTACATAAAAGCGTTTCCCATTCTCTCTTTGGAGAGGGGCTGAAATGGCGGATAACCGACTGAGTAGTCTATTTCGTGAGTGTGTGCTTGGTGGGGATGAGTTGTGATCTAGGCGAAGGAGTGGGGGATGTGGGTGCTTTGATGAAGTTTGGTGGGGGTTAGCGTCGTTTTCTGCGTTTCTTGCGACGTTTGCGCTTTTTGTGTCCGCTTCTTCGGTAGTGGTGGGCTTGGCAAGAGCGGAACAAGCGTTTGCGCCAACGCGAGCATGAGGGCACGCGAAGTTGTTTTCCTGAGGGCAAACGTCCGATGGGAAGGGAGGGATTGAGCGCGCGTAGATGCCAAGGTGTTGTGCAGACCTGGCATGCAACCCAAGCCAAAGGCTCTCCGCCGCGTGTACGATAGGTGGTCAAGGCTGTTTCGGGCAACGCAGCGATGCGGTGCGCGGGGATGCGAAGCGCGAGACCTTTGGGCAGAGCACGTGAAGCAGAGAGAGGTCTTGGGCAATGCTTCTTGGCGATGCTGCGGATCTTGTAAGAGATCTTGCGATCTTTGAGTTGGGTGCAAAGAGAACGCAAAGAGCGGGAGGTCGTGCGTTTCTTTTTCTTGAGGGCCGCAGCAAAAGCCTTTTGGTGGGCTGCTGTGACACTAGGTGTGTTGGCTTGCATCAAAGAAGAAAGGGGGATGCCATACTGTTTGGCGATCCGAGAGAGGTATTCGCGTTTTTGGGTGGTGTGTTGTTTGAAGGAACCACCTTGTTTGCGAAGTTTTTTGAGTGCGCGCTTGATGGTACTGGCTTTTTTGGGTGGTACACGCAGCGGAAAATAAGCAGGGATGGGATGTGTGGGATCTTCCATCAGCTTGCGCAACATCGGGTTGTAGAGATCGATGGTTTGTTTGGAGAGCTTGGTCACTTGCAAGAGATCCGAAAGCCAGATGGGCTGTTTGAGGACGATCTCGCGAAAGTGGATGGGCGTTTGCGGGACATGGCGGAAGTAGCGGCGATTTTCTTGGATCAAAAGCGCCGAAGCAAGGAACTTGGCATAGAAGTTCCGTCCATCAAAGCCGAAGCCACGGTTGCGTGAGCGAGCGATGATCACGTGGAGCTTTTTGGTGCCGAGGCGACGGGCTTCTTTGAGGATACGCCCAGGACCTTGGTTGTAAGATGTTATCGCAAGCGGCCATGAACTAGGGAAAAAGTGGCGGCATAGCTTGATAAAGCGCGTTGCTGCGCGCGTTGCAAAGATCGGGTCAAAACGCTCATCGAGTTTGCGGTGTGGGATGGTTTTGTTTTGGGGAGGCACAAACAGCCCGAGTTCTTTGGCGGTATCAGGCATCAGTTGCCACAAGCCCAAAGCCCCGACAAAAGAGCGCACCCATGGGTTGTACATCGACTCGACAAAGGGCAGCGCTGACAGTTGGGGGGGGAGTCCTGCTTTACGCAAAGCGGCTTGGATATGAGGGCGGTAACGGCGTTCGATGCGAAGCCCGCGTTGAAAAAAGAGGCGGTAGCTGCTTTGCCATGAAAGCCTTGTACGCGCGAGATAGCGAAACATCTTGTGCCATCCCGCTGTTTGGTAGCGGGGCTCGCGTTTCATGGCTTTGTAGAGGCGGCGCGTGCTTGCGTCGATGCCTGCAAATGCGCGGCCCCAACGTCCGCGGTGGATGGTGTCAGGATTGTAGCGGACACGATGCCAACAGATCGCGCGGAGTCGTTTTTTGCGGAGGAGGCTGAGACACTGGCGTTGTCGGGCGCGTGCTTGGGCTTGCGCGTCCTTTTCTGCACGGGCCTCACGTCGCGCGAGTTCTTTGAGTTGGGCGCGAATCGTGACGAGCGAACGAGCGCTTGCGACGCGGCGTTGAATCGTCTTCATGCGGCGCACCAAACCAGGATCTTTGGGAGAGAGCGCTGCGCCAGGCACATGAAGGTTTTTTACAACGATGTGTGTCTGGGGATCATAGAGGATGGACTCGGTTTTGAGTGCGCCTCCAAAGACTTGGTACCAAAAGTGGACGCGCGCTGCGAGTGGGCGGGGAATCGGGAAGGTCCCGAGGTTCGAAGGGATATGAAAGTCTTTGTTGCGTAGGTCTCGGATGGTTGCGGAAGGGACACCGATCTTTTTGAGGGCCACTTGGAGTTCCGCTTGATCCTCGGTCGATAGCTTGTACTTCCGTCGCTTGTGTTTGGTGAGTTTGGAGGTCTCGACCACTTGGCTCACAGAACGCGAGATGCGTTTGCGACGTTTCTTGGATTTGCTGCGTTTCTTGGATTTGCTGCGTTTGGCGTATCGACGGCGCTTTTTGTACTTGCGTTTCTTGTACTTGCGCTTGGTGGAGAGTTTACGCTTGGTGTACTTGCGTCGTTTTTTCGAAGGGGCTGCGTTGTCTTCTTTGGAGAGCGTACTTTTGCGTGCGACGCGACGGCGTTTCTTCGATTTCTTCGAGACGATGCGCTTTTTGGATTGCTTGGTGGCTTGGGGAGTGTTGGGTTTGCTATGACCCAACGAGGGCCAGCCAAGCACAAAGCCCAAAAGCAAGAGTGGGATGAGGTAAGTTCTGTTTTGCATTGTGGTCTCGGGATCCTTTGTCCAACGTTGGGGTTGGGATCGTGTTTTCGTGATCTCCTGACACAAAACGAGCTTTTCAGAAGATGCTATCTGGGGATCGGCTTGGTTCCCGTGGGAGGACAAAGGGTTCGTTGGTTAACCTTGAAATCCCGCGAGTAATGCGCCGATCTTGTTTTGAACCTTGCGAAAGACCTTGTTGTGTTTGACCTTTCCATTCATGCAAATCGAAAAGATCCAGAGTCTGCGATCTTGGGTAAAGAGATAACCTGAAAGGGCAGAGACTCCATCCAGCGTTCCTGTTTTGGCGCGTAGATGCCCAGCCGCTGGGGTTTTTTTCATGCGGTTGCGCAGGGTTCCATCGCGTCCTGCGATGGGCTGTGCGACGAAGTATTCCGCCCACAGCGCGATATCTTGGAGTTGGGAGCGAAGAACTGTCGTGATGTGTGTGGGGGAGAAGCGATTTCCACGTCCAAGGCCAGATCCATTTTGCATCGTGTAGCTGCCTTTGGAAATCCCCAACGCTTGGAGATCTTCTGCCACAAGCGAAAGTCCTTTGCTCCATGTTCCAGGAGCTTCTTTGTGAGTTGCGCCAAGGGTCTTGAGGACCTGCTCAGCAGTAAAGTTTGAGCTGTATTTTCCGATGGTTTGGAGAAGGATGCTCAAAGAAGGCGAAGTGTGTTTGTAAAGTTCGATGGCTTTGCTTGGGACTTTGCCGCGTCGTGGCCACCAACCAATGCGGACTTTTACTCTGCGCAACAACTCCCCGAAGGTGTGGGCTGTGTACCAACCCGGGTAAGAGACGCGGCGCCACAGGGAAAAGGCATCATGTCCAAGTGGGATCGTGCCAACGACATGTATCTCATCGCGGCTACCGCGAGCTTTGAGCTTGATCTTGACCTTGGTGGGGCCGTCTGCGGCTACTGTCGTGACTTGGTTGACGATCCGCTTGATGTAAGGGCTTTTGGGATCAACATCGATGATGGCCTTGAATCCGACCTTTTGGCCAGGGCGGAGGATGACCGTCAGTGTGTTGTAGTTGAGCGAAAGTGCACCAATGCCCGCGACATAAGGGCGATAACGATGGTGGTTGTGATCCTTCCAGCCTTTGCCAAAGCGCTCTCGATCAAAAAAGCTATCGTCGAAGATCAAGCGGCCCGTGACGCGACGAAGCCCAAGGTTCGAGAGGTTTTGGGCGATACGCCACAACTCTTCAGAGCGTAGGCTTGGATCACCACTTCCTTTGATGTAGAGATTGCCCTTGAGTACGCCTTTTGCGTCGATGGGGCTGTCTCCATAGACCAAAGTCTCGTAAAAGTACGAAGGACCGAGGTGTTTGAGGGCGCTCATCATGGTGAAGATCTTGGTGTTCGATGCAGGGATAAACAGCTTCTTTGCATTGTGCGCAAAGATCACCTTGCCTTGGATGTCTGTGACCAAGACACCTGACTTTGAGCCACGCAACCCACGCTCTTGAAGCAGCGCCTTGAGTTGCTGTTGGAGGGCCTGAAGCGAGGCTTTCTTGGGGGGGGGCGTCTTGGGCAAGAACTGTTGCAAGCCCGGACGTGGCGAACCTTGCGCATAGCTATCCCACCCGCCAACGCACATCATCAACGCGAAGCAAGAGAAGAAAACCCACTGAGAACGCCGTCCTGTTTGTTGACGGGTGATTCGAGACACCATGGTTGTTTCTAGGCCCTTTCGCTGGTCTTTGGCGTGGGAAAACACCTTGATCTTTCAAGGGATAAAGAAGGCATACCCTTTTAAGGGTAACAAGTCTCAAGAGGGGTGGCAAATTTCCCGCGCATACGATGGGGAGAGGGCTTCTCGGTAGGGCTTTGGATGGGGATGTCAGAAGGGATGTGGGGAAGTAAGAGTGGGATCAGACGTCTTGGAGTTCGAGATCGCCGCCGTCTTCAGGGCGGAAGACGTTCACAGGGATCTTGAGGTAGCGGATCTTGTTGGGATGGGGTGAGGGAAGTTTCCCCGCATCCACGTTAACTTGGACGCTTTGGAACAGGAGTTTGGGTGCCGCAAGGGTTTTGTCTCGCTTGGTTCGAAACTCCACAAAGGTCGCTTCGTCTCGCTCGTTGGGAAGCTGCACATTGGACGCTTTTTGTTCTGCGACCGTGCTTTCGTAAGCAAGGGGACGTCCGCCTGGTTGGTAGTCGTGTCCCACGAAGATACGGGTCTCATCGGGCAAGTTGTAAAGGCGCTCGTGGATCGAGTGGTAGAGATCTTGTGCGCTTCCTGCGGGGAAGTCACAGCGGCCTGTTCCCATGTCAGGCATAAAGAGAGCGTCGCCTGTAAAGACGGCATCACCGAACTTATAAGAGGCACATGCTGGGGTATGCCCAGGGGTAAAGATCACATCAAAGCTGAGGCTGCCCACGTTGACGCTCTCGCGATCTTTGAGCAAGAGGTCGAACTGACGTCCATCTGTGGGAAAGTCTTCGGGCAAGTCGAAGATCTGCTTAAAGGTGCGTTGCACTGTGGTGATGCGTTCACCGATCGCGAGCTGTGCTTCAGGGTAATGTTTTTTGAGGATCTGCGAGCCTGAGAGGTGGTCTGCGTGTGCGTGCGTTTCAAGGATCATCCGCAGATGAAGTTGTTTTTCTTTCAAGAAGTTGAGGACCACTTCGACAGACTCTGTCCAGATATGAGAGGACGCGGGCTCGTAGTCGAGCACAGGGTCGATCACGATGGCATCTTTGGTTTCGGGGTCAAAGACAACGTAAGTGAGCGTGTAAGTGCGATTGTCGTAAAAAGTCTCGATTTTCATGAAAAGATCTCCTTATCTTCTCGCGTTTGCACGCATCAGCTTTGGTCAATGCGTTGTTTGGGGTGGCTCCCGCGAGTCGTTTTGTAAGTACGTATGGAGTGGGCAGTCTTCGCAGCCTTCGCGTGCCACAAGTTCACAGGCATGTTGTAAGGCTTTGTCCATGGCTGCAAACCATTGTGACTGGCTAGCAAAGACATTTTCTTCGCCGATATCTTCGAGGATACCGACTGTTCGAAGAAGTTGGAGGGCATCTTGTCGAAGCCCTGCAAGCACCAAGGTTCGGCCTTCTCGTCGAAGTCGTTCCGCGGTGGCTTGAAGCAAGTTCGCGACAGTGATGTCGAGACCTTGCGTGCGTTTTAGGCGGAGAAGCAACACGCGGATCTGTGGGTCTTCTAGGACCTCATCAAGCGCGAGTTGAAGTTCTCCTTCGACGCCAAAGAACAGGCGTCCTTCGATGTCAAGGACACGGATAGAGCGGCAGAAAGGCTGATGTTCTTCGCAGTTTTCAGCGAAGCGGCGTTGTTCATCGACAGTGATGGGGGTGATCACAAGGAACCGCGCTTTTCGCAGGAAAAGCAGCAGAGAGATCCCGACACCAAGGTAGATGGCTTGATCGAGGGGCATCACCCACGTTCCAAAGAGCGTAGCGAGGAAGGCCGCTCGATCAGAGAAACCGCTTCGCATCACTGTGCGGATCTTACGCAGGTCGATCAGGTCGATGGCTACGACCAAGATGAGACCCGCGAGGGCTGCAAGTGGCATCGCATTCGCGAGTGGCCCTAGGAGCACCAACACCACCAACATAAACACGCCACTGAGGGCTGCGGAGAGTCGCGTTTCTGCGCCACTTTTTAGGTTGAGCGCTGAACGCGAGGGACTACCGCTTGTTGGATAACCGCTGCTTACCGCTGCGACGATGTTGGCGAGTCCTTGTCCTGCAAACTCCGTGGACATCTCCAAGCGTTGGCCTGACTGAGCGGCCAACGCACGACCCACCGCGCTTGATTCGACAAGCGAGAGGACCGCACACGCGACCGCCAAGGGCAACAGCTTTGTCAGCAAAGCCAGATCGGGCAGCGAAAGGGGCGGAAAGCCTCGTGGGATCGGGCGAAGATCCATCACGGTCATCATCCCGTGTGCGCGAAGATCGAAAAACAAAGAAACACCCGTCGCAAGGACGGTAAGGATCAAAGCGCCAGGGATATTTTTGTTGGCCCTTCGTAAGACAAGCAGCAAACACGCTGAAGCGAGCGCCATCAAGATGGCTGTGAGGCTTGCGTGTTGAAGCCCAAGTATCCATGTCCATAGCTTTTCAAAGAGCGAGCCATGACCGCTTGATGTGGCGGTCACAACAGGGAGTTGGCCGATCCCGATCAAAAGTGCTGCGCCTGTGATGTATCCCAAGACCACGGGGCTTGAGATGTAATCGACGATGGCACCCAGTCGAAAAAGCCCCGCTGAAAGCTGAAGAAGCCCAACGAGGAAGGCCAGCGTGACGCCGAGCACCACAGGATCGACGCCTTGCATCGCGAGGACCCCACCTCCAACCAGCAAACTGACTGCGTTGGTCGGGCCCGTGACGACGTGTCGAGAACTGCGAAACAAACTTCCCACGATGCTCGGGAATGTCGAGGCGTAAAGCCCCATCGCTGGCGGAAGACCAGCGATCACTGCATAAGCGATCCCTTGGGGAATCCCCAAGAACGTAACCACCCAAGCAGAGGTGATATCCCGAAGGAACGCGGAGCGTTTGTAGGATTTGAGGTCGAGAAAGGCCAGGAACTTGCGCTGATCCATGCGATTGCTTTCTTCCAAGAGGTACTTTGTGCTTTTGTCTTTCTAGGCTGTGTAACCCTTGTTTGACAACATAGCGCAAAGTCTCACTTGGCCACATCGTCCTTGATGTGGGCCTTCCGCCTCTTTGCGTTCAACGGCTCTTGTTGGGTGTAGAGATCGCTTGTGGGGAAAAGGTTGCAAACTTCTTCGTTAAGAACTTTTCTGGGAGGAGGCGTGGACAGAACTGTTTTGACGTGGTGTCGCAGTGGGGGCGCTGGTGAGGGGCTGATCAAAGACCAGTGGGATGACTTCATCGTAGTGTTCGACAAAGTAAGCCGTGAGCTTTTCCCTGATGTGATCGGGGACTTCGGCGTAGTCGAGTTGGTTTTGTTTGGGGATGATCACGACGCGCACGCCCGCAGAGGCCGCAGCTACGACTTTTTCGCGGATACCACCGACAGGAAGAACATCACCCATCAGTGTGATCTCACCCGTCATCGCGACATCACCGCGCGGAGGCTGACCTTCGCCGCCAAGCAGAGAAAGCAAGGCGGTGGTGATGGTGATCCCTGCGGATGGACCGTCTTTGGGGACGGCACCTGCGGGGACGTGGAGGTGGATATCTGTGCGTTTGAGGGCGTCTAGGTCGATATGGTAGCGATGGGCTTGCGACTTGAGATACGAGAGAGCGATGCGTGCAGACTCGCTCATGACTTCGCCCAAGCGTCCTGTGACTTCGACACGACCGCTTCCTTCGAAACGCGTGGTCTCGAAAAACAAGATATCTCCGCCGACAGGGGTCCATGCGAGACCCACCGCGCTACCGATGCGGGTGGGCCGCGATGTGAGACGAGATCCGATGAAACGCGGTGGTCCAAGATAACGCTCAAGGTTGTTTTTGGATATCACTGCATGTTTGGGGGCTTGTGTCTCATCTTCGTGTTCGGCCACACGTATCGCGACTTTGCGGACGATCTTGCTGATCTCGCGGTTGAGATTACGAACCCCTGCTTCTCGTGTGTAGAGTGTGACAAGATCGCGCATCACAGGGGCTGAGATACGCACCATCCCTTTGTTCAGGCCGTGATCTTCGAGCTGTCGAGGTAAGAGATAACGCTTGGCGATCTCGACCTTCTCTTCGGGGATATAGCCAGGAAGTTCGATGACTTCCATACGATCGAGCAGAGCCGCAGGGATGGTATCGCGATCATTGGCTGTCGCGATGAACATCACGCGCGAAAGGTCGAAAGGTACGTCGAGATAGTGATCGAGGAACTTGTGATTTTGCGAGGGGTCCAGCACCTCAAGCAGCGCTGAAGCTGGATCGCCGCGCCAGTCTTTTCCGATCTTGTCGATCTC
Source organism: Myxococcales bacterium (assembly GCA_020632975.1). GTDB lineage: Bacteria > Myxococcota_C > UBA6777 > UBA6777 > UBA6777 > JAKLKB01. The sequence goes on along the minus strand of JACKEL010000006.1, from coordinate 268,731 downwards.
ATCGAGCATAAACACAGGGTTGTTGGTACCCACACGCGCGAGACCTTGCAGGATCTTGCCTGGCATCGCGCCAATGTACGTGCGTCGATGGCCTTTGATCTCCGCTTCGTCGCGCATCCCGCCCAGCGAAAAGCGAAAGAACTTTCGGCCCATCGCATGCGCAATCGATTGACCCAGCGATGTTTTTCCTACACCGGGCGGGCCACTCAAACAGAGGATTGCACCGCGTTGATCGGGCTTTAGCTTGCGTACTGCAAGAAACTCCAAGATGCGTTCTTTGACGCGTTCTAGGCCAAAGTGTTCTTGGTCCAAGATGCGGCGGGCTTGGCGGATATTCAGTTTGTCTTTGTCTTCGCGGGACCATGGGAGATCACAGAGCCAGTCGAGGTAGGCTCGGATCATGTTGTATTCGCTGGCTTCGGGTGGAAGGACGCGCAAACGTTTGAGTTCTTGTTCTGCCCGTTTTCGAGCATCTTCGGGCATCTTGGCGTCTTCGATCCGCTTGACGTACTTTTCTGCGTCGAGTTCCTTTTCGTCGCGTTGTTCGCCCAGTTCGCGTTGGATGATCTTCATTTGTTCGCGCAACAGGTACTCACGCTGCTGTGCTTCTGTTCGCTCTTGAAGCTCCTCGCGGAGATTCTTTTGCAAACGGATCATCTCGACTTCTTTGAGCAGAAGGCTCAACGCGGTCTCTAGGCGCTTACGAACAGAGAGGGTTTCCAAAAACTCTTGGCGCGCGGGAAACTCTTGGAGGAAGTGTGAAGCGACGAAGTCCGCGAGACGATGGGGCATATCGATGCCACGGATCACCTGCTCAAACTCATCGGGAAGATTGGGCGAAAGCTTGACGACCTCTTGGAGACTTTGTCGGATACTGCGAGAAAGTGCTTCCAAGACGCTTTCTTCGCCTTCTTGGAGTTCATCATCCAAAAGGGCGACCTTTGCGATAAGAAAAGGCTGTGTGCGCACGGCTTTGGTGATGCGACAGCGGCGGACGACTTGAAGCAGCGCGGTGATGACCCCATTGGGCAGTTGCATGACTTGCATCAAACGCGCAACTGTCCCCACAGGGTGAAGATCGTTGACACCGAGGGGTTGTGCGATATCTCTGTCTGGATCTTTTTTCTGGGAAAAGATCGCGATAAAGCGCTGTTGTTCGGCCTGTGTGATGATCTCGCGTAGCGGTCCTTGTGGGAGAGCAACGGGCAAGATCATGCCTGGAAAAAGCACTTCGTCTTGGAGAGGAAGCACAAAGAGGTTACTCGGGGGCTGATCGGCTGGTACGACCGAACGCGGCGCTTCGATGATGTCGCCGTCTTCATCTACATCGAGTGGTTCGTCTTCGCGCAGTCGCCACTCTCCTGAGAGCGTACGCATCGACGGGTCTAGTATCTCAGGCTCGATCACATCATCCGAGGTTACATCGATGTGTTCGGGCTGTTCTTCTAAGATAGATTTCTCTTCCTTTTTCTCGGAAGGCTCTTGCGGATGGGTGCTACTTTGTGCATCGTCTTGATGCTGTATGTTGTCCTTTGCTTGGGGCGCCTGAGTTTCCGCGGTCTCTACGTCTTTGGTTTCTGCGGTCTCTACATCTGTGTTGGAAACATCCAAGGTTTCTTCGATGGGGGCCTCAAGTTTCTTTTTTTTCTTCGCCATGCTTGCTCCTTCTGGGATGGAGATGCCTCCAAAAGAAGGCTAGTTTGACTCGATCCTCCCCAACCAAAGGGGGGAAGAAGGCAGGATGCTTCTCGAAAGCGTCACTGCGGCGAGACACGATGATCTAATCACCCTTGCGCACGTGGCAAGTACGCGTGACACAATCACCCGAGGATATCTTGCTCAAACGCGATCTACATCCAGAAGATGACACCTTGTCAGAAAACGATGCGCCACCTGTTCATGTGACTTTTCTGGGAGGGCTCGAAGAGGTCGGAATGAACGCGACTTTGCTCTCTTGGGGGTCGCAACGCATCTTGATCGACTGTGGTGTCAACTTCCCCAATCCCGTGTATGCACCTGGTGCACAACAGCTTCACCCTTCTTTTGAGGGGTTGGCGCAAGAGGGCACAAGCCTTACAGGAATCGTGCTTACACACGGACATGAAGACCATATCGGAGCACTCTCACAGCTTTTTGCACTCGTTGATGGGCCTATTTATGGGACCGCTTTTACGATTGGACTCGTAAAGTCCAAGCTCGCTGAACGCGGTGTTCGCCCAGATACCGAGGTGATCCAGCCTGGCAAGTCTTATCAGATTGGCGACTTTTCTTTTGAGTGGGTGTTGGTACCGCACAGTATCCCTGGGGCTTGCGCTTTGGTGATCGAAACGCCCCAAGGACGTATCGTTCACTCTGGGGACCTCAAGATGGATCTCTCTGCTCCCAATCACAAAGGTGGTGGGGCTTTTTCGCGTTTTGGTGCGCTTGGCGAAGAGGGCGTCGATTTGTTGCTTTTGGAAAGCACGAATGTTCATGTTCGCGGCTTTGCTGCGAGTGAAGCGAGTCTCGTGCCTTCTTTCGAGCAGATCTTTGCACAAACGAAGGGGCGGATCTTTCTCGTGACCTTTGCAAGTCATGTGGAGCGGATGGGGATCGCGATCCAAGCGGCCCGTCAGTTCGGGCGAAAGATCGCAATCGCTGGATCGAGTATTGATCGTAACCTTCACATCGCCCGTGAACTTGGCTATTTGCATCTCCTAGAACGCGAGATCATTAGTTTGGATGACGCGCAAAAGCTCCCAGGCTCTCGTGTCTTGGTGCTTGCGACGGGTTCCCAAGGGGAACCGATGGCGTCGATTGCAAGGCTTTCCCGCGATGAGTATCCGCCTTTGCGTATCGAGCAAGGCGATACGGTCCTGTGGTCTGCGCGTTGGATTCCTGGCAATGAAAACTCGATATCTTATGTGCAAGATCAGCTTATCGCCCGTGGCGCCGACATCTTGGACCCGCCGTTGTACAACATCCATGTGACAGGTCACGGTTACCGCGGTGACTTGCAGATGGCGATCAAGCTTTTGCGTCCGCGTGCTTTGGTCCCTATCCACGGGGAACAGCGCTTTTTGATGGAGCATAAAAAGCTTGCCGTCGAGACGGGCTTGGCAGAAGAAGATGTCTTTGTCTGTCGAAATGGCGAGCGATTGCAGCTTTCCGAGCGACGCGTCGATCGTGCGGGCCATGTTGACTGGGAACTTGTCTATCGAGGGCATCCTGACGCACCACCTTTGGGGTCTGAGGTCTTGCGACAACGGCGACAACTCGCGCGAGATGGCTTGTTGGTTGTCCACTCTGTATTGGATGCGCAAGGCTCGCTTGTGGGCGATATGATGATTGAAAGCCTCGGTGTGACGGCCTCTGCCCCACAACTTTATGAAGAGTGGCCAGCCTTTTTGGTGGATGTGTTTTTTCAGATCCCTGTCCCTCTGCGAAGCAATCTTGATGCTGTTTCACAAGCTCTCAAACGCGCATTGCGCCAAAAGCTGCGTAGCTTGGACTTGTTCCCACAAGTGCTTGTGACGTTGCAACAGCTTCGAGATGATGCCGATCTTTCGTGAGTGTTTGTAGATGTTGCACCCTCTCTCCTCTTTCCTTGATACCGATGAATCCGACGAGATAGAAGACGGCTCCCTAGAGATGGCCGAACCTTCGTATTTTTACGAAGGTCATTGTCCACAGGAAGGGACCTTGTTGCGCTTGCCACGGACTGCACTTGCGGAAGCTGTTGCACGGGGGTTGATGCGGCGCCTTTCTCTCGATGAGCCCGAACTTTCCGAGGGCAAGATGTTTGGGGTCTTGGTCGTGCGCGAACCCTCTGGGCAGATCTGCGTTTTGCGGGCTTTTTCGGGCCTTTGGAAAGGGGAGGCCGTTTGGGATGGCTGGGTGCCTCCCATCCCTGGACGCGAAGAAGTCGCACGCGAAGAACAAGAAACCATCGCTTATCTCGATGCAACCAAATCTAAGCTGATCGAACTTTCACAGATCCCAGAACGTGCGGAGCTTGTCGCGCTTGAAGCATCTTTCGAAGCAGAAGGGCAACAGCTTCGCGCGCGACAAAAAGAAGCAAAGCTGTCGCGGGATCAAAGACGTGCAGCACTCAAGGCAGCCCCACAAGAAGAAGCGAACACAGAGAAGTTGCGGCAACTCGATGAAGAAAGCAGAGAAGAAAAAAGGCAGCGCAAAGCTTGGATGGCTCGGCGAGATGAAGCATGCGCAAGACACAAAGAGCGTATCCAAGCGGCTGACGAAGAGATGACGCGTCTAAAACGCGAACGCAAACAAGTCTCTCGAACGCTACAAGATCGAATGTACGCGGCTTATCGCATCGCAAACTTTGCAGGAAAAGCACAGGCCTTGGAGGATTTCTTTGAGCAAGGGCGCCTTCCCACGGGAACGGGAGACTGTTGCGCACCCAAGTTGTTGCATTATGCCGCCACACATCGGCTTTTACCTTTGGGGATGGCTGAGTTTTGGTGGGGCCCTTCGTTGCCCAATGGAAGCCGCGAAGAAGGGGTTTTTTACGAAGCCTGCGAAGAACGTTGTCAACCCATGATGGGCTTTTTACTCTCTGGATTGCCCCAAGATACGGCGATCTCTGAAGATGAGCCTTTTGTGATTGAGCAGCTTTCTGCGGAAATGCTCGGCTTTTCGATCTTATACCAAGACGATGCGCTCTTGGTGGTGGACAAACCTGCGGGTTTGCTCGCTGTTCCTGGGCGGACCCAAGCGCAACAAGATAGCGTCTTGGGCCGTTTGTGGGTGCAAGCTGCGCGCGGAGCTTTCTACAAAGCCGCCCATCGTCTCGATATGTTGACGTCAGGGATCTTGGTGATTGCGCGTCATCCTTTGGCGCATCGCGAGCTTCAACAGCAGTTTCGAGAAAGGACCGTTCAGAAACGCTATGAGGCCATCCTTTCGGGGACGGTGGCGCAACGCGAAGGAGAGATTCGCCTGCCTCTGTGGGGAGATCCCGCGGAAAGGCCGATTCAACGCGTTGACTTGAACCGCGGAAAAGAAGCTGTGACGGGGTTTCAAGTGATCGAGCAAAGAGATGGACGCTGTCATCTCTCTTTCTTCCCCCACACGGGTCGCACGCATCAGCTTCGTGTACATGCCGCGGACCCTGCGGGGTTACACGCACCTATCTGTGGTGATACGCTCTATGGTGGTGCGCCTGCTTCTCGTTTGTGCCTTCATGCTTGCGAGATCCGCTTTGTTCATCCCACCACAAAACAATCGCTGCATTTTGTCTGTCCTGCTCCTTTTTCGATATCCCTTTTTTAACTGGGCAGCCTGATCAGAAAAATCGCGCCTGTGGGACTGCGCGTGCCTTTTTCGATGCGGAGGCTGCCGCCAGCCTCAAGGATGGTGCGTTGGCAGATCGCGAGTCCCAACCCTACGCCTTTACCGGGATCTTTGGTGGTAAAGAAGGGTTCAAAGATCTTCTTTTGGAGGTCTGCGGAGATACCTGGGCCATCGTCTTCGATGGAGATGATGACCCAAGGGTGGGGTGTTTGTTCTTGGGATTCTTGGTAGGCGGAAAGCCAGATCTCACCTTTGCCTTTGCAAGCGTCTGCGGCGTTGAGCAGCAGGTTGATCAGGACTTGCATCAGGGAGGATTCTTCGATGTGGAGGTTGGGGAGTCCATCTTGGATCTCTTGATGGAGTTTCATTTGGCGGAAACGTGGTTGGAGTCGCAAAAGCTCGATGGTTTCGAGGATTGCTTGTTGTGGGAGGCAAGCTGCGGACTTTGCGTGTTTGGGGCGTGCATAGTCCAAGAGTTCGCGGATGATCCGATCAATGCGCTTGGCTTCTTTTTCGATGCGGACGGCGAGGTCCTTTTCCATGTCGCCCCATGTATCGGATGTTTTGAGTAGGTCGCTATAGCCGATGATGGCGCTGAGAGGGTTACCGACTTCGTGGGCGACCCCAGCGGCCATCTGTCCGATTGAAGAGAGTTTTTCCCTTTGGATCAGTTCATCTTGTGCGCGTTGAAGAGTCTCATTGGCTTCTCGAAGGGCGTGGAGCTGGGCTTCTCGTGCGGCTTGGTGAGCTTGGAGAATGGTTTCCATCTCAAGAAACGAACGTGCCAAATCGCCGAGTTCATCTTGGCGTGTGACTTCGCGATCGAGGCCGTCGCTTCGGCCTTTTTGTGCGAGTCGTTCCATGGCTTGCCCAAGTCGCTCAAGGGGTTTGACGAAACGGCGCGTCAAGAACAGCAAGATCAACAAGAGCAGGACCAAGCAAAAGAGGAACAAGTAAAACAAAAGTAGCGTTTGGTAAGCAAAGAACTCTTGGCGATCGACGGCGATACGCCAGCGCACCCACATGAGGCCGATTTGTCCGCGTTCGTGGCGTAGAGGGATCACGCGCTCCCAGACCTCTCCGCGGCGATCTGGTTCGATACGGGTGATCCAACGCGACTGATACACGCGGTTCATTTGTGTGAGTTGTGAGACTTTTTCTTTGGCAGAAAAGCGACCGAGTTGCCACAGAAGTTTCCCGCGTTCATCCAAACACAACGCTGCTTCTGGGCGAAAGCGTTCCAAGGTCACCATCCAGCGATGCATCCAACGCAGTCGATTTTGATCGGATAGAGAGGGGGCTTGGTGGGTGCGCCAACCTGACTCCAAAAAGCGTGCAACCTCTTGGATATGGCGTCGTCTCATGCGGATATCGCGGACCTGTTCGACATAAAGTGCGAGGAAGCTCAGACCCATCGAGGCCAAGAACATCACCACACCTAAGTTGAAGGCCAGTTGGCTTCGCAAACCATAACGAAACACGGTGTTTTGTCTTCTTTGCTTGTTGGGTTGGGGCGGGGGTGGGTGGAGGCTTAGGGTTGGAACAGGTTTTTCGCAGTTTCCATCCACCACGAAACGATGCGCTCACCCCAGAAGATGACTTCCAAAGCCCCCAACGCGAGGAAGGGACCGAAGGGGATCGCTACGCGTCCAAAAGCCACTTCGTCTTCTCCTTCAGAAGGGGCTTGGGGCTCTTCGGTTGCTTTGTCTTCGGAAGACTCGGATGCACCCGAGTCTTTCGCGTCTTCTGAAGGTTCAGAGATTTCTGTTTCTTCTTTTGAGGAGGCTTCAGAGGAGGTCGTTGTCTCGGTGGTTTCTTGTGTTGTGGATGTCTCTGGTCCTTCTTGGGTCGTAGAGGTTTCGACAGGCGTCTCTTCAGGCTGTGCGGTCTCTTTGCTCTCGTCGCCTGAAGAGGCCGTGCTTGCTTCAGAAGATGCGCTGTCAGCGTTGGCTTCCGCCTCTTTGTTTTCTTGGTTGGTTTCTTCTTCGTCCCAATCGTCGGGGACTTGTTCGCGCCAACCGAGCAGGTAGAGGAAGATGGTGACGATGACGCCTTGGATAGAAGCCAAGAAGACGACTGTGAGGGTACTTCGCCAGCCCACAAAAGCCCCGATCATGGCGAGAAGTTTGACGTCGCCGAGGCCAAGTCCTGTGCGTTTGAGAACCCACTCATAAAAGAGATGAATCGCCAACAACGAGCCACCACCGAGTGCAGCGCCAAAAGCGGCATCTTGCCAAGTGGGGAGGTGGGGAGGACCAAAGAGGGCGGCAGCACCGATTGCAAGGGGGATACTTGGAAGAGAGATTACGTCAGGGATGATCCAGTAGGCCAGATCGATGAAGGTGATCACGATCAGCGCGCAGATAAACAAGAAGATAACGATGCTTTCCCACGTGGCTCCAAAGCGACGAACCACCGCGACAGCCATCACAGCAGTCATCAACTCAACGAGCGGATACTGTAGGGATATGGAGTATTTTTCGCAGCGACAACGACCTCTGAGAAAGAGGTAACTGAGGATCGGGATATTGTCATACCAAGCGATCTGTTTGTTGCATCCGAAGCAGATCGAACGAGCGGGCGAAAAGACAGACATCCCTTCGAGAGGGATGCGGATGATGCAGACATTGAGAAAACTTCCAACAAAGGCCCCATACAAGAAAGCGATCCCATAGAGGTACAAGGGAGGAAGTTGCTCGAAGATGTTGACCGCAAAGTTCAAGGCAAAAGCTCCTTATCTTGGAGGGAGAGATCGTTGTGGAGGTTAGAGGGCGCGTTTCCAAGCGTGCGGAAAGTAGAAGCGTTTCATCTCTTTCCATACAGTCTTTTGGTCTTGCCCGATGACGTCTTGGGTGGCTTTCCACAAGGTCAGCTTGGGATCTTTTTTGAGTCTTCGCACGATCACAGCGAGTGCACCGCGGCTAAAGTGATCTTCGATGTATCCAAGGACAGCCATCGCGCTGCGGATGGTGCGCTCTTGGGCGATGCTTGGGACTTTGTTTTGTTGAAAGTAAGACCAGTTTTGCTTGAGTTCTTCAGGGGTAGGCCGCCCGACTTCTTCAAGGATCTTGCGAAACTTGGGCATGGCGGTCTTGTTGTACTCTGCGTCAAGCATGGCGCAGATACCACGGAAAGCGAAGTATGCGGGAAAGACGATATTTCTCCAAAAGTCGCGGGGATCTTTTTGGGCTTGTCGGGTGATCAGTACGCGTGCTGCGGCGTCCATGAGTGCGCTGACGCGGCCATATTTGGACAGGTAAGGGACTTGGTCGCTCCCTGTGTAGATGACGACTTTGGGTTCTAGTGTTTGGGGGACGGCGATGCGAGGCTCATTCCAAGGAAAGACCTTGTCTGAAGGCGCAGACTCTGGCATCAAGACCACTTGGATACGACGCTCAAAAGGGCTGTCCATCCATTGTCTGAGGAAAGCGGTGATGCTATCTGCGATCACTGCAAAGCTATGCGCGAGCATACTATTTTCGCGTTGGAAGTAGAACTCAAAGGCTTTGCTGCTGCCTTCACGTAGCCATGCCTTGCCTTGGAGCTTGACGGGCTCGGGCTGAAAGAGGCGGCCAGGGATGGGTTGACTCATCTCTGTCCAGACAGGAAGGTCTGTTGGGACCTTGACTTTGAGCTGCGCTGCAACGATCTGCTCTTTGGGTTGCCTGTTTTGTTGGTGTTCTGGTAGGCGAAAGCGATCTTCGTCGTCGCATGCCACGGTGCCAAGGCTGATCACGAGCAGACCGAGCCAGAGTGCGCGAGAGACGAGCCTTTGGAAAGAGAAGTGCATATCCTTTTGACCTCGATACTTTGTGCTGTTTGTGCATCCACAAGATGCGCATTGCGAGCATCCTAGCAAGAGAGAGCCAAGGTACATTGTTCTATCGAATCCTTCAATGGTTGACGCGTGCCCGCCGTGAGTCTCCCTATCCTCGGGGATTTTATCTGCGTGGCATCTTAATCTTTTGTATCACGGGCGTGCCCATGATCGTGTGGCTTCAGCGTCTTTTGGAAGCTCCAGAGAGGCGTGTGGATAAAAACGCCTTGTCTTATTGCCCGCCTAGCTCGCCTACTTCCCTTCCTGAAGTGTTGCAGCATCCAGAACGCTACCAGATGCACCCGATTTGGATCTTGGGGATCTTGCGTCAAGAGAAGCCTCGCTGCATTCGACAAACTTGCCAAAAAGGCAAGACCTGTTGTTCTCCTTGTCGAGCGCGTTTGTTTTTGCAAGTGAACGAAAAAAAGTTTTCTCTTTCAGGAGTTACCAAACAAGGCAGCTTGACTTGCCAAGGGACCTCTTGCGCCATGACCTGCGGGGACTACGAGGTCGGCAAGATGTATGCCATCTACGGTACACCGCGCCTTGCCTCTCGTTATTTGGGGGTGGGGCAGCAGGCGCACTACACCATGAAAAGCTTTTGGGTACAGCGTGCTTGCAAGGTCAATTACAAGCTTTCTTCGACCCCCTACCATTTGCCTGATCCTCGTTTGCCAGCTTCTTCCAAGTGAAGAATGTTTTGTCTTTATAAGACAAAGGCTTTACAAGGTGAGACTATCGAAAGACAATTAAGCTTTCTGCGTCCATCTCGTCCAAGGAAGGGTCCAGTATAAAAAGGGCCTTTTGGATGGAAACTGTTTGGCATCGGGGTAGTGTCTCATGCGTCGTTTGGTTGTTTTGTGTTGTGTGAGCCTCTTTTGGTCGGGGCTTTTGTTCGTAGGGTGTGGCGATCCAGAGTGCAAGTTTGATACAGACTGCCCTGGTTCCAATAGCTTGTGCGAGAATGGGAAGTGCGTCAAACCTTCCAGCGATGCTGGGGAGATCACGCTTCCTGAAGTCGCGCCCTCTGAATGCCAAGACGGAAACTTTCGTCGTTGTTACACAGGACCCGAAGGGACCGAGGATGTCGGCACCTGTAAAGGTGGGCGTCAACGTTGTTCTGGCGGAAAGTGGGGAGACTGCGAAGGCGAAGTCGTACCTAAGACCGAAGACTGCAACCAACTTGACGACAACTGCGATGGTTTGATCGATGAAGGCTGTTCTTGCACGGAGAAAGATGCGCGGCCTTGCTATCCTGGTCCTACAGAAAGTCGCGCCAATCTTCCTTGTAAAGCGGGTGTCCAGCGTTGCCAAAATGACGGAACATGGGGGACCATTTGCGAAGGCCCGATCCTTCCCACCAAAGAAACCTGCAATGGCATCGACGATGATTGCAACGGAAAGATCGATGATATCGCAGAGTGCGCTTGCAAAGAGGGAGACGTCGCGGATTGTTACACAGGACCCGAAAAGACCGCAGGGATCGGCATCTGTAAAAAAGGCAAGATGACTTGTCAGTCTGACAAAACGTGGGGAGCTTGCGTGGACGCAGTGCCCCCAGGAACAGAAGACTGTAACGGAAAAGACGATGACTGCGATGGCACCGTCGATAACAACTGTGACTGTATCCCTGGTCAAAAAGAAGAGTGTTACACAGGCCCCGATGGTACGGGCGGAAAAGGTATCTGTAAAAAAGGTAGCCGAACCTGTGATCCTACGGGGAAATGGAGCACATGCGACGGTGAGATAAAGCCAGGAACAGAAGATTGCAACGGGAAAGATGATGACTGTGATGGTCAGGTCGATAACAATCTCACTGCTCCACCTTGTGATAAGCAACAAGGTGTTTGTGCAAACAGCAAAAAAGAATGCAAAGGCGCCCAAGGTTGGGGAGGATGCGATAGCGCAGCTTATCAAAAGCTTGACCCCAATTACGAAGATCTAGAGACCAAGTGCGACAACATCGACAACGACTGCGACGGGAAAATCGATGAATCCCTCAGTCGTTCGTGTTTTTCAGGGACAAGTGGGTGCATCAAGCAGGGCGATACGTACACTTGCACAGGCACTTGTTTAGCAGGAACACAGACTTGTGCTGCGGGTCAGTGGGGGGCTTGCGCGGGTGAAGTGATCCCTGATCGTGAACTTTGCAACCAAAAAGACGATGACTGCGATGGTGCGGTTGATAACAATTGTTTGTGTCTCCCAGGACAAACACGCAAGTGTTACGATGGCCCCGCAAATACCCAAGGCATCGGCACTTGCAAGGATGGCGACCAGTCCTGCATCAGCATTGGGACGTGGGGCACTTGCCAAGGCGCGATAAAGCCCACCACTGAAAGCTGTAACGGCAAAGATGACGACTGCAACGGCCAAACCGACGATGGTCTTATCGGTCCACCTTGCACCAAAAGTACGGGAGCTTGTGTAGGAGCGCGTCAAACATGTGCAGGGGCCGCAGGGTGGCAAGACTGCACAGACGGCCAATACAAGGCACACAACAGCGCTTACGAGCCTAGCGAACTTTCCTGTGACAACGTGGATAACGACTGTGACGGCAAGATCGACGAAGGCGTCACGCGTTCTTGTTACACTGGCGCCAACGGGACTGCTGGTGTTGGTGCGTGCAAAGCAGGCACACAGATCTGCTCGGCTGGTAGTTGGAGTGTGTGTTCGGGTGAGGTCTTGCCCAAGACCGAGCATTGCGCAAACGGCATCGACGACAACTGTGATGGTCAAGTCGATGAATGCAAAGAGTGCAACCCAGGACAAACACGCCCGTGTTATTCAGCAGGAACGGGCTGTTCTTTGGTCGGGGGCGTGTATCAGTGCTCTGGGCCTTGTCGAGCAGGGACCGAAGGTTGCGTCGATGGTCGTTGGGCTGGGACATGCAGTGGACAAGTTCCTCCTGCGATCGAGTCTTGCGACTGGCAAGACAATGATTGCGACGGAAAGATCGATAACAACGGGGCTTGTATCTATAGCAAGTGGGGAGCGATATCTGTTCCTACAGGTGCTCAACAGGTCGCATTCATCGATCCGATGGTGGGTATCGCTTTTGGAAACAATGGTCAGATGTGGCGCTCGACCAATGGTGGCGGCGTCTGGTCCACGGTTTCAAGCAACAGCAACAACAACTTAATCGCGGCGGTGGCTTCTTCGGATGGCTTCTTTGTCGTGGTGGGTTCTAGCGGTGAGATCCTGCTTTCTCGCGACAAAGGGGCTTCTTTCTCCAAGGTCAACAGCGGAACCTCTGTCACGTTGCGAAGCGTTTCTTATTCTTCAGGGAACTTCGTGGCGGTTGGAGATGCTGGTGTGGTCGCTCTTTCCCAAGATGGTGGTTCCACATGGAGCGTGAGTACCCAAGGTGGAGGACGCAATCTTTACGGTGTCTTGGGGCGTTCTGAGACTTCGGGCTACTTTGTCGCGGTGGGAGATGGCGGAACCATCCTTCGTTCCATCAATTACGGTGTTTCTTGGACGACGATCACCTCTCCCACCACCAACAGTCTCCGCGCTATTGCTTGGAGCAGTCTCAGTGATGCGATTGCGGTGGGTGTAAGCGGTACCGTTGTTCGTAGTAGCGATAGCGGCCTAACATGGGCCAAGATCGCATTTAGCGATAACGTGACATTGACGCACGCGCTTTCTCCAGGTGGTGGGACGCTTGCAGTGGCTGTCACGAGCGGTAGCGATTATTACTTGAGCCAAGATCACGGGATCACCTTCTCGAAACGTCCTTTGGGGATTAGTGGTACATACACAGCTGTTGCGCTGAAAAGTCCCACAGCACTGATCGCGATTCGTTCGGGTGCTGGGGCCGTTGGAGAAGGACCGATTCAGTTTGTGTCCAAGTCGCGCAATTTCACTTTGTACGATGCGGCTTATGACAACGGATATGGCGGCTCTATCGCGTTGGTGGCTGGTTCTTCAGGAACGATTATGCGCTCCACCAACAGCGGTAGTTCTTGGACCTCGATCCCTACGCCCACCACAAATACTCTTTATGGTATCAGCTTTGCGGATAACGTCGCGATCGCGGTGGGTTCGAGCGGTACGATCTTGCGTTCCACAGATGGTGGAGTGTCTTGGTCCGCAGTGAACAGCCCCACGACATCGACTCTTTATGATGTGGCTGTGTACGAAACGGGAACCAGCGTGTACACCGCGATCGCGGTGGGTTCGAGCGGTACGATCTTGCGTTCGACGGATAATGGGGCTTCTTGGAGCACCGTGACATCACCAACGTCCTCGATACTTTATGGGGTATCGCTAAAAAGCTCGACCGCCATCGCAACAGGGTCGGGTGGCGTGATGATCCGCTCGACCAATGCGGGGAGTTCATGGAGTAGCGTTTCGAGTTCGACAGCGTCCACGTTGTATGGTGTGTACTTGTACGATACCAGTAGCACAGCGATTGCTGTTGGCTCTGCGGGGCGTATCGTGCGTTCAACGAATGGTGGCAGCACATGGACCACGGTGACTTCACCCACCACCTCGACACTACGTGCCGTTTCGATTGACTTTGGTGGTGCTGTTGCGGTCGGATACACGGGAGAAATCCTTAGTTCACGTGACAGTGGAGCCACTTGGACGAGGGTGGCAAGCCCCACGACAGGCTATCTCTACGGGGTCTCCCGCAATTATGCGACTTCAAATTACATCGCAGCGGGTGATTATGGCTTGGTGATGTTGAGTACGGATTACGGGGTGACATGGGGCCCTGCTGCACCTGCTGTCGCTTCTTTGCGCGCAGTCACACAAAGCGGAAGCAACAACTTTGTGGCTTCAGGCTTTGCTGGGAACCTGATCCGCACCACAGACAACGGTGTTTCTTGGGGTGACTCGCCCGTCTTGGGTGGGTCTTTCTATGGAGTGGATGTCAGCGCAAGCAGTTCCTCTACGCTTGTGACGGTCGGATCTTCGGGCGTAATCCAACGATCTCTCGATGGCGGTGCTTCTTGGACCGCTGTGACATCTCCCTCCACAAACACGTTGTATGCTGTTTCTTCCCAAGGGACGAGCGGGTTTGTCGCTGTCGGGTCTTTGGGCACCATCCATTACAGTAGCAACAACGGGAGTTCGTGGGCCACAAGGACGTCTGGCGTGACCAACACACTCAACGGTGTGCACTGTCTTTCCACGCGTTGTCTTGTGGTTGGTTCGAGCGGGACGGTGCTTGTCTCTACGAGTAGCACGGCGCTCACTTGGACCAAAGCTACGACGCCTTCTACAGACTCGCTTAATGCTGTTGCCCAAAACTCGGCGACGAGCGCTGTTGCAGTCGGTTCGTTCGGCTTGATCCTTTGGAGCAACAATGGCGGGAACTCTTGGACGACTGTGACAAGTCCCACCACAAGTTCGCTTTACACTGTGACTGCCATTGGAAACGGACGTTATCTTGCAGCAGATAGCGCGGGGGTTGTGTTCGCGTCCTCTGATGGTCGAGAGTGGCACGCTTTCTCACCCTCTCTTGGAAATAGCATCTATGGACTCGATACCCTCGGAAACTTCGGGGTTGGGGTCGGGGTCGATCGTCTCTTCCTTCGTTATGTTGCTCCTTAAAAGAAAGAAGCCATCTCCCATATCTATCGAGGATATGGTGCGGCCACGGAGGGCCGCCCATGGATAGGGATATGCAGGATAGATTTGGGGCGGCCAAAGAGATATGCAGGATAGATACGGGGCGGCCAGAGAGATATGCAGGATAGATACAGGGCGGCCAGAGAGATATATCAGGATAGATACAAAGATAGGTTAGAGTAAAACTTCGTCACAGGATAGATACGGGGCGGCCCTCTGTGGCCGCCCGTAGGCAGGATAGATTTGGTGCGGCCCTCTGTGGCCGCCCGTGGATAGGGATATGCAGGATAGACTTGGGGCGGCCACAGAAGGCCGCCCTTGAATAAAGAGGGGAGGGGTTAGTTGCTTTGGGGTCGTTCCCAGACGTCGACTTTGCCGTCGTAGTCGGTATCTCGGCCGATGCGGTCGAGCATGCCATTTTCCCAGTATTCCCAGTAGTCAGGCTTGCCGTCGAGGTTTTGATCGCGTTCTTTGCGAGAGAGGCGGACTTTTTTCTTTTTGCCTTTGCCTTCGACGAGTTCGTAATGTTTGATCAGGTCAGGCGTGGTCTTGGAGCGTTGGAAGAGCTCTTGTTTGTAGACGTAGCCTTGGTTGTAGTGATTGACGAGGTCAAACTTGCCGTCGTAGTCGAGGTCAAAACGTTCGCGAACTTTGACGCCATTTTGGTAGAAGCGTTGGACATCAATACGTCCGTCGCCATTGAGGTCGATCTCGATGCGAACGAGTTCGCGGATCTTTTTGCTGTTGTCTTTGGGGTCAGGCTTTTCGACAAAGAATTTCCAGAGGTCGGGTTTTTTGTCTTTGTTGATGTCGAAGCGCTGCATGACTTCGCCTGGGCCGGGCATGGTGGGTTCTTGAGAGGCCGCTTTGACGGCATCTTTCTTTTCATCTTTTTTCTGGGCTTGGTTGGCCGAAGGCGCGCACCCAGCAAGAAGAAAAAAGGAGAGGACGCCAAAGATCTGTGCCAAGGAAAGCATCCCTCGCATGGATTTGTACTCCAACAGAAAGAAGAGTTGACAAGGGGCTGGCCTCTCAGTAACTTAGCGGTCGTTCGCAGGGGACAGCCTTTTTTGTTGCCTGCAAAGACCACTTTACAAGCAACAGCGTACTTTCATGTATACGCCTCTTGTGGGAGGTTTGTACACCCACAAGAGAATCTGCGGAAGTGTAACGCTTCAAACGAAAAGAATCAAGGCAAAGGCTTCGTGTCATCTCTCCCCTCAGTCCTCACCAAAACACCGCGAAATCAAGCCGAATCTGTCGATGTTTTGTGTCCGTGTATGTAGGACTGTTGGCTCAAAGTTTATCAACTGACAAGGTGAAGTTGGATGAGCAAGATATTACTCTCTGGTGGTTCGGGATTTCTGGGGTCACATGTGACGGATCGTCTTTTGAAGGACGGGCACGAAGTGACGGTGCTCGACAACCTTTTGACTGGGCGCCGTGTGAATCTAGAACATCTCGCAGATCATCCCAAGTTTCAATTCTTTGAGCGAGATGTGGCGGAAGATCTTTCGGATCTGTACGAGGGTGGATGGGATGCTGTGATGCACATGGCAAGCCCTGCAAGTCCCGTGGATTACACGCGATATCCGATCGAGACACTGCGTGTTGGGTCGCATGGGACAGAGAATCTGTTGGAAGTCGCGCGTCATAGTGGGGCTCGCTTTTTCTTGAGTTCGACCTCTGAAGTGTACGGCGATCCCGAAGTTCACCCCCAAGTGGAGAGCTATGTGGGACACGTGAGTTCGACAGGGACGCGTGCTTGTTACGATGAAGCCAAGCGATTCGCAGAAGCGATCACCTTCACTTATCACCGTCAGTTTGGTATCCCCATCCGCGTGGTGCGGACCTTTAACACGTATGGTCCTCGTAACCGCACGGATGACGGGCGTGTTGTGCCCAACTTCATCATGCAAGCGCTGCGCAATGAGCCGATTACCATCCACGGTGACGGCCACCAAACGCGTTCTTTCTGTTATGTGGCCGATCAAGTGGAAGGGATCGTTCGTTTGCTTTGGAGCGACTACAACGAGCCCGTCAACATCGGAAACCCCGTGGAGATGACGATCCGCGAGTTTGCTGAGTTGATCATCGAGTTGACTGGATCAGAAAGCCAGCTCACCTTCCAGCCCCTTCCGCATAAAGATGATCCCAAGCGACGTTGTCCGAACATCGACCGCGCAAAAGAAGTCTTGGGATGGTCCCCGCAAGTGAGCCCTCGCGAGGGATTCGCTGAAACGATCGCATACTACCGTCAGTACGCGAAGTAAGAGCTTACCACGCCGAAAAGTGGCTTTTCGGTTGTTGTCTTGGCGTGTCTTTCGACAAGGCAACATCAGGTGGTTTGCGACACACATAAGAAGTCAACCATGTCACAAGAACATATCCGCAACTTTTGTATCATCGCTCATATCGATCACGGAAAGTCCACCTTGGCCGACCGCATCTTGGATGTTGTTGGAGCCTTGGATGCCCGTGAAAAAACGGAGCAGTTTCTCGATAATATGGACCTTGAGCGCGAGCGTGGGATCACGATCAAAGCTTCTGCGGTCCGTTTGCATTACAAACACAAAGACGGACAAGTCTATCAATTCAACCTGATCGATACGCCCGGGCACGTGGACTTTATGTACGAAGTCTCCCGTGCTTTGGACTCTTGCGAAGGGGCTTTGTTGGTCGTAGATGCGGCGCAAGGCGTTGAAGCACAGACGCTTTCAAACGTCTATATGGCCCTTGATTCCGACCTTGAGCTTGTTACCGTTGTCAACAAGATCGACCTTCCCAGCGCTGAGCCCGAGCGTATCGCCAAAGAAGTCGAAGATATCATTGGCTTGGATGCGTCTGAAGCGATCTTTGTAAGCGCAAAGACGGGCATCAACATCGAACACGTCTTGGAAGCTGTTGCAGAAAAGCTTCCCCCTCCCAAGGGTGATGTAAATGCGCCCCTACGTGCGTTGATCTTCGATTGTTGGTACGACTCTTATCGCGGTGTGACTTCGATGATTCGGGTTGTCGATGGCACATTGAAGGTTGGAGACAAGATTCAGATCTGCTCGACCGGAAAGACCTATGATGTCCAGACACTGGGGGCTTTCTTTCCCCAACCTGGCTCCCTGCAAGAGCTTTCTTGTGGAGAAGTCGGCTTTGTAACGGCCAGCATCAAGAATGTCTCTGAAGCGCGTATTGGTGACACCATCACGCTTGCATCACGCCCTTGTGAAGAGCCTTTGCGCGGCTTTAAAGAAGTCAAGCCCATGGTCTTTAGCGGTCTTTACCCTGTAGACTCCGCTGACTATGAAGATCTCCGCGAAGCCCTCGAAAAACTCCGCCTCAACGATGCGTCCTTTTCTTTTGAGCCTGAAACCTCGCAAGCGCTGGGCTTTGGGTTCCGTTGTGGGTTTCTTGGCTTGCTCCACATGGAGATCATCCAAGAGCGCCTTGAGCGCGAGTACAACCTCGATCTGATCACCACTTCACCGTCCGTTATCTATCATTGCTATCTCAAAGATGGCTCGATGATCTACGTCGATAACCCTGCAAAGCTCCCTGATGCTGGGGATATCGAGCACATCGAAGAACCCTACATCAACGCGACGATCTACGTCCCCACGGAATACATTGGGGCCATCATCAAGTTGTGTGAAGAGCGACGTGGTCTTCAACAGATCATCGACTACGTTGGGACCCAGCGCGCGGGTGTTCGTTACCACTTGCCACTTGCAGAAGTGGCCTTCGACTTCTTTGACCGTTTGAAGTCCGTTTCTCGTGGTTATGCGTCGCTTGACTACGAGTTTTTGGATTATCGACCCGGTAGCCTCGTGCGTTTGGACATCTTGTTGAACGGCGAGAATGTGGACGCGCTTTCGATTATTACGCACAGAGACAAGGCATTTTATCGAGGCCAAGCGCTCACGCAAAAGTTGAAAGAAGTCATCCCCCGCCAGATGTTCGAAGTGGCGATCCAAGCGGCCATTGGAAACCGCGTCGTTGCACGGACTACACAAAAAGCGATGCGTAAAAACGTTATCGCGAAGTGTTATGGCGGTGACATCTCCCGAAAACGCAAGCTTTTGGAAAAGCAAAAAGCTGGTAAGAAACGCATGAAGCAGATCGGTAGCGTGGAGATCCCACAAAGCGCCTTCATGGCTGTGTTGCGTTTGGATGATGATTGATCGATCTCCCGCTCGTTCGAATGACCCCTACAAGAGAAGGACGATAAAGAACGATGTCCAATGCCATCGCAATGGAGCGCCGCCGCGCACATGGCTTGTTGATTGAAGTCAAGCGGCTGCAAAAGAAGCACACCAAGAAGATCGAGCCTGCGGACCTTGAAAAGTTGGATAGCGATATCAAGCTTCTCGAAGCAGAGCTTGAGCGTAAAGAACCCGAAGCAGACAAGCTTTCCAAGGCCCTCAAAGCCCTAGAGATGAGCGCTGCGAGGATTCTTGGGCCTTATCGCAAGAGTGTCTTTCGCGAATATAGCGACTCCATCTTGATTGCGGTGACCATCGCGATCCTCTTGCGGGCGTTTCTGATCGAGCCGTTCAAGATCCCCTCTGGTTCGATGATTCCGACGCTTGAGATCGGTGATCACATCTTTGTCAACAAGATGTCTTATGGCCTCTGGATGCCCCTGATCAACAAGAAACTTCGCATCGGTGGCGGTCCCCAGCGAGGCGATGTTGTGGTGTTTATCTATCCAGCCGAAAAACGCACAAGTTTTTTGATTGATAATCGAAAAGACTTTATCAAACGCGTGGTGGGTCTCCCAGGGGATCGCATCGCTGTGCGTGGTGGTGTCCTGTACATCAATGGGAAGGCGATCAGTCGGGCCAAAAAAGAGATGCACAGCTACCACGAACCTGTGGATGATGCGCGCTGGGAAAAGAAACAGGGGCGTATCTACCAAGAGGATTTGTTTGGTGTGAAGTACACCACCCTCGCGGACGAGCAAGAACACAGCATCTTTCAAAACTGGTCTTCCAAGGACAATGGCCCACTCTCAAGGCGTCCTTGGGGACCCGTCGTAAAGCCCGGACACATCTTTGTGATGGGTGATAACCGTGACCATAGTTCGGATAGTCGCGACTGGGGCTTGGTACCCGTTGAGATGATCAAAGGTCGCGCCTTCTCGATCTGGTTCTCAATGCGTCCTGAAAAGGGCGGGTATTTTTGGGAACGGATCCGCTGGGAGCGGATCTTTAAAGGAATCCGCTAAGTTCTTCGTGCAAATCCCCCTGCCATCTCTTCCTGTTTCCTCCCCTTTCTGTGCAGACTTTTCTCTTTTTTCCCCTCTTTTTCGGTCCAAAAGCCTCCATCGTTCAATCTTTGAACATCTTGCATGTCTGGAATCTTCTATGTTTCCCGCGCACCCAAAGATATCTCTGCTGCGACTTGTTCACGATATCCGCATCCCAAACAAAGTTTTCTTTATGCGATAAAGCATTTTTCTTTGAGGTTTCATCATGTTTAATCGTTTGCTCCATGCGAAGATGCCGATGCTTCGGGCATCTTCGCTACACCCCGCCCAAGTGAGCACCCCCTTGTCCTTTTTTTCGCGACGCTCTCTCCAAGGGGCTTTTTGGCTCTTGTCAGCCTTCGCTTTGTGCGTTGGGGGCTGCCAAAGAACTGAGCTTCCCCCCGCGATATCCTCGACCGCAAAAGCCATCATCAATGGCGCGCAAGACATCACCAATCCTGCGATTGGTGCGCTGACACGGCGCTCTGGTAATAGTTATGCGCCATTTTGTACAGGGACTTTGCTGACAGGGCGATTGGTCGTGACAGCCGCCCACTGTGTTGAGGATATCACCAGTCAAAATGTGGGAAGCTTTCGTTTTCGTGTGGATACGCCCGAAGCGGATGGTGTGACCTTTAAGACTGCTTACTACGAGCTCGAAGAAGCGCTCACGCATCCTCGTTATAGCCGCAGTGTTCCTGCGCAGACTTATTCGGATTATGACGTGGCGATCTGGATCTTGAAAACAGCGGTCCCCAACGTCACGCCTGTTCCTTTGAATCGCGCTTCTATCCCACAAGCTTGGTTGGGTACAAACCTCAAACTCGTTGGCTACGGCCAGATCCAAACCCAGCCGCAACGTGTATCTGCGCCGAGCAAGCAGTCCGCGATGATTCCACTTGATGAGATCCGTCCTCGTTCTTTTCGTCATTGGGACAAAGTCACCAAAAAAAGCGTATGCAACGGAGACTCTGGAGGACCTGCGCTCTACACAGTCAACGGCGTTGAATACATCCTTGGTGTGAGTTCGGTTGTGGAAGGAGCGACTCCTGATCCACAAAGCAACCTCACTCTTTGCGATGCTGCGGGCGTTTCGACGCGCCTCGATATGAATCTGGAGTTTTTGGAGCCTTTTTTGAAGCGCTACGCGGACAACCCCGCGACGTGTACCACGGACGCAGAGTGCGGAACTTGCGGCACATGTCAACAAGGCTCGTGCGGTGCTGCTACAGTGAACACCACAACCTATTGCAAGCCCTGTTCGACAGATACGGACTGTGGTGGAGATGCGAAGTGTTTGCGCACGAACGAAGGCTTTCGTTGTGTGCAGCCATGCAACGACAACACTTGTTATCAGTGTCCCACAGGTGGGGTCTGTCAGACGACTTCGGGTGGCGGGGCAACTGCGGTACTTTCTTGTCGTCCTGTGAGTGGCGTGTGTCCGCCAGCATCCTGCCAAAGTGCCTCAGACTGCGGTCCTGCCGAGCTCTGCGAAAACGGTACTTGTAAGATCGATCGCCCCACACCCATCCCACAACTTTGCCGTCCTTGCAAAACCAGCCAAGACTGCGGAACAGGCTTTTGTTTGGAGCCCGAAAACGGCCTTGGTTACTGCGTTCAGGGCTGTGGTACAGGCGATTATTGTCCTGATGGCTTCGAATGTTTGCAACTGACCCCAGGCACCAAACAATGCATCCCACAAGAAGGCTGTTTTATGCGGTGCGATGATGTCTCTCCATGCCCCAGTGGTTACACATGCGGTGCTGGTTTCTGCCAGCGCGATGGCGGCGGGAAAGATGGTGACTTCTGTAAAACAGGATTCAATTGCGCGCCAGGCTACTCTTGTCTTTCTGAAGATAGCGGAAGTGGCCGTTGTGCCTTGAATTGCGCGCCCAATGGTACCGTTGCAGGCAATGCTTGTGGAACGAATCGTACGTGTGATGCGGGCCTGACTTGCTTTGGGACGCGAACCCTCGCTTGTATGCAAGGTTGTACCAATGTTGGGCAAGCCTGCGCTGGGGGCGGGACATGCACGAGTGTCCAATCGAATATCACAGCCTGTGTCTGTCGCAGTGATAGTGATTGTGGAGCAGAACAGTTCTGTAACATCAATCGTTGGGGTTCTTTGGGGATCGGCGGATGTGTGGCCAAAAGCAAGACGCCACCCGCTTGCCCTGCGACCTTGACCTGTCGTTCGGCCTCGGGGACCAAAGCTTGTCTTCCTGAAGATGGTGATCAGCGTGCAGGGGCTGTGTGTAGCCGCACTTTGCGATGTGCTCCAGGCCTCGCTTGCTACAACTTTGACGGAACTCCCCGATGTATGGAGCCTTGCTCTGGTAGTGCTCTCTGTTCAAATGGTGGTGCTTGTACAGACTTTGGGAATGGCTTGAACCTTTGCATTTGCCAAAGGGATCAGGACTGTGGCCTTGGGAGACAATGTCATCTCGTTTTGGCAGATCAAGGCGTCGGTGTTTGTGGTCCTGCTTTGGGGGCAGGCTGCAATGCAGACAAAGAATGTCCCGCGAATTATGCCTGTAATGCTGGAGCATGTGTTGCTTCCAACAATCCAACAGAGCCAAGTGCCGAGCCTGCAAGTGAACCTTCGACAGAGCCCATTGCAGAGCAAGCCGTCGAGCCAAGCGCCGAACCTACCGTTGATTCCGTTTCCGAACCCATCGTTTCTAGTGAAGAAACGACATCGGACGCAGGGGCACCCGAAAAAACGGAGACCGCGCCCGAAACACAAGGTGAATTGACGATCAATACTGCGGCGGGTGGATGCGGTTGTTCCTCGTCTGAACAGCCCATGGGTTCGGTCGGATTTCTTTTTGTCTTCTTGGTGTTGCTGAGCTTGCGTCGTCGAACCGCCTAAATCCTGCCTCTCTTCCCACCAAAACAGGTTCAATCTTTGAACACCTCTCTTGCCCCGTCTTGTCTAGTCTGTGCATCCTAGGATTCTCGTTTTGTACCACACACACACGATAACTCCGCGCCGCAAAAGATGATCCATGCATCCAAATAGGACGCCATGAGGTCACAACAGACATGACTTGTCTGGTTTACTGAAAGGAATGATGATATGCCCTTGGTTCGTTTTCGGTCTTTTTTCCTTGCGATGCTCGTCCTGATGGGGACTTTGGGGGGAGCGTGCCGTCGTATCGACGAGGCTCCTGGCAAGCAAGAAAAATTCATCATCAATGGTCAGCCTGACCTTACAGAGTCCGCCATTGGTGCACTCACGGTGCGTCGTAGCCCTTTTTGTACAGGGACGTTGATCACCAAACAATTGGTCGTCACGGCAGCGCACTGTGTTGAAGCGATTCGTCAGTACGGGATCACCAATATCGAGTATCGTGTGGATTTCCCCGCTGCAGGTGGCACTTTTACAAGTGACTTCTATCAGTTGGATCAGGCGATCACGCACCCTCAGTATAGCCGCAACAACACAAGCAATTACTCTGATTACGATATCGCTGTGTTGATCCTCAAGGTGAAAGCCTCTAACGTCACGCCGATCGCACCAAACGTCGATCCCATCCCGCAAACCATGGTGGGACAAGACGTTCACGTCGTAGGCTATGGTCAGATCCAAACCCAACCCAACATCGTCTCGGCTGACAAGAAATATGCAGCGGATATCCCCGTCGATCAGATTGGTACACGCACCTTTATCCACTACGACAAAGCTACGGCTGTGGCCCAACGTAAAAGCGCTTGCCATGGGGACTCTGGTGGTCCTGCTTTGGGGATGGTGAATGGAAAGTGGGTGGTGTTGGGTGTGACTTCGACGGCTTACCGAGCGACCGCGACCGCACAACAAGGACAAACGCTTTGTGATGGTGGTGCGGTATCTTGTCGTGTCGATACCAGCATCGCAGACTTCCTTCAACCTTACCTCGATCAATACAGCGATGGCCCCAAGGCTTGCACAGACGATACACAATGTAGCGCGTGTGACTCTTGTAAGAATCTGTTTTGCGAGCGCAAGCCCGTTACATTGCCCACCCAAGTTTGTAAGCCCTGTCACCAAGATGCCGACTGTGCAGGCGGAAAGTGCCTTCAGCTTAACGAAGGTTATCGTTGTGTGATGCCTTGCAACACAGACAACTGTTGCCCAAATGGCAGCTTCTGTCGCGATCACGCTAATGATGGCGGTGCTGTCGCCAAGTTGTGTTTCCCCATCCAAAATGCTTGCCCTGATGCAACTTGTACGGTTGACTCAGACTGCGGTCCTTCCGAAGTTTGTGACAAAGGTATTTGTAAGATCTCTTTGCCTCCCCCCGCAGATCAAACTTGTCGCCCTTGTTACAGTAGTGATCAGTGCGGAACCAACGGTTATTGCGTGGGCGGAAACAGCGGCTTGGGATACTGCGTCCAAGCATGTAGCGCAGGTGACTACTGCCCCAATGGTTTCTCTTGCAAAGAAGTGGCAGCAGGCGTGAAGCGTTGTATGCCTTCTGGTGTGTGCAGCATGAACTGCTCTGCACAAAATGCTTGCCCCCAAGATTATCAGTGTGTTGCTGGTTTTTGTAAGCGCTCTGGCGGCGGAAAATACGGTGACTTCTGTAACCAACAAAATCCATGCGCAGCAGACTACAAGTGTGTTCCTGAAACAGAAGAAGCGGGTCGTTGTGCACTGGGTTGTGGTCCTCCCGATGGTACCGCTGCAAGCGCTTGTCGTGCGGACGGTAGCTGTGATGCTGGTCTCCAATGTGTTCGTTTTGGTGGTGGTTTGTCCGTCTGTTTGGCTTCTTGCTCGGGGACTTGTCCCTCTGGCGGGCAATGTACTCAGTTGGGTCGCAGCTTCTCAGCTTGTATCTGTGAGAAAGACTCTGACTGTGGGGCCAACCAAGAGTGTAACCTCACGACCACTGGACAGTATGGTTTTGGTGCGTGCGTGAATAAAGGAACAGGAACGGCTTGTCCCTCCAACACGGTTTGTCGTCCTGCGTCGAGTGTGGGTGGTGCTTGTTTGCCTGAAGATGGCAAGCAAAAAACAGGTCAACCTTGCAGCCAGACCTTGCGATGTGAGTCTGGCTTGAGCTGCAACCGCTTTGCTTCTGAACAAGAAAGCGCCGTTTGTATGCAAAGCTGTTCCTCCGCACAACCTTGTAATGGAAACGGAACTTGTATCAACTTTGGTGGTGGCTTTGCATTGTGCTTGTGCCGCGACCAAACAGAGTGTGCACAAGGAAGCACTTGTGAACGCCTCTTTACCTCGCAAGATGGCACGGTGTACGGTTACTGCACGCGTCAAAAAGGCTCTGTTTGTAAGGCAGATACAGACTGTCCCACAGAACACAAGTGCGAAAACGACATTTGTGTCTTCGATCCTTCCAAGAAGAATGAGCCTCCACCCGAGCCAGCAAGCCCGGAAGTGACGCCCGAGCCCACTGCTGAAAAGGTGACTCCCGAACCTGTCGCAGAAGAGCCCGCTGCTGAGCCTGTTGCCGAAGAACCTGCCCTAGTGGACGCTGGCGCTGAGAAGGCCCCCGAAGCCGCTCCCCAAGATGGCGCCAACACAGAAGTCCAGATCAACACGGGTGGTGGTTGTAGTTGCAACGCGCAAACAAACGATCCATCGTCTGCTCCTTGGTGGTCCTTGTTGTTGCTTGCGTTTTTCATCCGACGACGTCGGAGATGACACTGTGAGGTAAGCCTTGTCCATCACAAATCCACCCAACCAAAGCTTTTCACAAACCAAGGTTGGGTGGGGGCGTGTGATGCCTCGCCTTTGGGTCTTGCAAGTCATCCTGACGACCTTTTGGCTAGGAGCTTGCCAGTCTTCTTCCCCCCTTTCTTCTTCCTCTTCTCCCATCATCAACGGCTCTCCTGATCTTTCCATAGAAGCGATTGGTGCGCTCACTGCTGAACAAGAAGGTTCTCAGCAAGCATTTTGCACGGGAACCCTGATCACGTCTCGTCTGGTCTTGACGGCAGCGCACTGTGTTGCAGCGATGACGGGCGAACGGCTTGCTTTGTATCGGTTTCGTGTGGACAAAGCCCTCGAAGGTGGGGGATTTCAGAGCACGTATTACGCGATCGAAGAAGTTCATGCTCATCCTCGTTATGCCTCGTCATTGGGGGATCGGGCTGGTTATGATGTGGCGGTCTTGATCCTGAAAGATGAAGTCAAAGATGTCTTGCCATTGAATCTTTCTTTAGGAGGCATCGAAAAACTCCCGTTGGGCGGGCTTCTTCGCTATGCGGGATATGGTTTCACGAAAACGCAGCCTGATATCGTATTCGCGGATCAGAAGTACAGCGCGGATATCCCGTTGTTTCAGCTCTTTTCGCGTACCTTTGTGACATGGGATCGAGAGGGGAAAAAAAGCGCATGTCATGGAGATTCTGGAGGACCTGCGCTGTTGCAAGTGGGCGGCGTCTGGGAGATCGTGGGGGTGACCTCACAAGCCTACCAAGCAACAGTCCATCAGAACCAAAGGTACACCAACTGCGATGGTGGGGTGCTCTCTACGCGTGTGGATGCGAACCTTGCCTTCCTTGGGCGTTTTTGGATCAGTTATCACAATCCTCCCCGCGCTTGTTTGTATGATGGTACGTGCACTTCTTGCGGTCGTTGCGAGCAGTTTTCGTGCGCGCCTCGGGGGCCGCAAGATATGGATGGACTGTGTTTGCCATGCCAAAAAGATGGTGATCCATGCGGCGAGGGCGGACGCTGCTTTCGACGCGAAGAGGGTTGGCGTTGTTTGATGCCTTGTGGGGAGGCTTCGTGTTTTCAATGCCCTGATGGTTATCAGTGTCAAAATATCGAAGGATACGGGGTCTCCGCACAGTTTTATTGCTTGCCCAACCAAGGGGCTTGTGCGGAAGTTGCTTGCCAAGAAGACGGTCAGTGCGGATATGCGGAGATTTGTGATGGCGGACGTTGTCGTTTGCGGCGTCCTGCACGTTCTCCTAGCCTTTGCCAGACTTGTTATTCGAGTGCATCGTGTGGTTTTGACGGATTCTGCAATGACAACCACATCATGGGTTATTGCACACAACCTTGTGACTCTTTTCGACTGTGTCCCGAAGGGTTCCGTTGTGAGCCTGCCAGCGCAGGGTTTAACCAGTGTGTTCCCAAAAGGTCTTGTGATATCGCTTGTGCGCCCAATCTACCTTGTCCTGATGGGATGGCCTGTCGCGATGGGATCTGTTTGCGCGGTGGGGGCGGTCAGGACGGTGATTTTTGCGACAACGTCCGCCCCTGCCAAGCGGGGTTTGCGTGTGTTCCTTCTCCGACAAATCCTGCACAGAGTCGCTGTATCCTTCGATGTGATCCGCCTGCCGGACAAAGTGGGGGAGCTTGCAAAGCAGGAAATACTTGCGATGACGGGCTTCTTTGTCTTCAAGAACAAGCGCCGACTTGTTTTCCCTCTTGCTCTGGTAGCTGTGAAAAAGGCGGTGTCTGCGAGAAGATCCTCGACAAGCACAATATCTGTCTTTGTCATGCGCATGAGGATTGTGGGAAAGATCAGTTCTGTAACTTCGGTCGTTGGGGGGATGTGGGCGTTGGGGCTTGTACGCCACTCAGCCAACGTCCTGCTTGTCCGCCTGGTCGTTACTGTCGTGCTCGCCCGCCTTACGGGATGTTGTGTCTCGGGACAAAGCCTGGCTACCAAGAGATCGGGAGCCCTTGCGATGATCTTCAAGGTTGCACAGATCGCGGTATCTGCTTTCGTATGAGTTCGATCCAATCGCAGGCGCGGTGCTTTGAACAGTGCGCTGACAAAAAGTGTCTTGCGGGTGGAGTCTGTCGAAACCTTGGTGCGGGCTGGGATATCTGTTTGTGCAAAGATCACACAGAGTGCCAAGTCAACCAACGCTGCGAGCTTGTCATCTCTGGAGAGGAAGATCTGGGTATCTGTGTACCAACCTTATCAAGCCCTTGCTTTCGAGATGATGACTGTCCACGAGAGTTTCGTTGTGGGGCGGGTCACTGTGTGCTTGATGTAGAACGTTTGTTGGAAAAGCCTGCTTCTGATGGTGGAGTGGTCGATTTAACGGGCGATGCGGGGCCGAAAGAGGCACTTGGGGATGGAGTGTCTGACGATGCTCCCAAGGCTGGGGGAGGATGCGATTGGGGAGAAGGAGCGTTTGGAGAGCGCGGTGGTTGGGGGATCTTGTTGTTTTTCTTGTGGGCTATGGGCAGGCGCTTCCGAGCTTCGAGGGCGTGATGGCAAAGATATAGCGACTGTTGGGATTTTCTGTTTGGCTCCACAACAAACTTTGGCTGCTCGAATAGTGCATATCTTCGGGGGGATAAGGATAGCGGTAGGTGGAGATCGAACCGCCGATTTGCCCCGTATATAGGCTGCCTGGGGAGGTGGGAGAGCTTGCTTTTGACTGGCTACTGGAGATCCAGATGCGTTGTCCTGAGATGCCAGCGCCTTGCATCTTGAGCACGCCAGGAAACAGGATCTGTGTCGCAACAGCCGTGCGGTTCTTGGTGACGAGTTTACCCGTGTTGGGGTCCAAAGCCCAGCGATGGAGGCGCCCTCGAACATTTGCATTGGTGTATTCTCCCGAAAGGATGGAGGGAGACTGCGTCGAAGCCGCAAGAAAAGCAAATGAAAACCTTGCACAACAACTCCCGCTACAACGGGTGTATAGGTTCACTTGGGGGATCACGTACTTGTAACCAAAGCCATGGTATTGATCGTTTGAGGCGATGTATCCGACGGCATTGGAGTCTGAGGTTTGTACGCGAAGGATACGATCCAAATCGAAGACGCGCAGACCACGAGATGTATCAGGGACATACAACCAGTTTTTGTACCATGCTAGTCCGCCCGCATGGATCGGGATCGGTTGATAACTCGCTTTGCCGCCTTGCATCACGGGTTCCACCAAGAGGGCGTGTCTGTATGGCCATGTTGCGGTGTTGGTGATATCCACAAAGCTGACGCGGACTCCTTTGTTGGTGCTTGTGCTGCTGTCTGCTTCGGGCTTGTGGTACCAACTCGCGACAAGCACACGCTTTCCGCTGATCTGGCCGTTGGATGTGGCTGTTGCGCTTCCTGCGAGACCTTGGGGATACCAGTACGCCACGCCATTGTCCCCGCTGTTCCAAGTGTATCCACGCGTCAAACAAGAAACCCCGCTGATGCTGTTTACTTTGTTGCCTGTACGATTGAGATCACCTAACAAGGTCGTGAGTGTGACCTTTGTGGCGCTGGGGTGGGCTGCGATCTGATCGATGATTTGGTTGTAGGCGTTCCACTTGTTTTGATCGCGGAGGCGGAAGGCTTGGTTTTGGGTGTAGGTGTTGATCTTGTTTGCAGTAACGGTCCCTGCACCGCCGCTTTGGTTGCATTCGTTTGGAGCGATGGGGCAAGTGATTGCAGGAGCGGACTGGCAGGCTCCTGTCTTGGTGTTGCATCGCTCGGTTCCATTGCAGTCATCGCCGTCATCACAGACAATCGCTTTTCCTGCCACGCATTTTCCCGTTGTGGTGTTGCAGCGTTCCACACCATTGCAAGGATTTCCATCGTCGCAAAGGTCCGTGCCATTGCTACTCAGGCAGCTTGGTTTGGGCTCTGGGGAGATCTCTTTTGTGCTTTCGGGGTTGGGCGTGGTTTCTGTTTGGGGCTCGGGTTGCGAGGTTTCATGTTGAACCTCGTCTGAAACCACCGACTGATCGGGGAGATCTGTGTCTATCGTGCTTTCCGTCGGGGATGGGATCTCTTGGGGCAAAGGCTCTGGGTTGGTTTCAGGGGAAGGCGTTTGCTCGAAAAGCACTTGCTCAGAAGGGGACGTTTCTTGTGAGAGAGGTTCTTCGATGGCGGCGTCTGTTCGGGAAGTTTCGCTTCGAATGACTTGGAGTTCGCGGCTGGGTTCTTCCACAAGAACAGGGGCGCACCGCAACACAGAGAGCAAGAAGAGACCACAAAGAACAAATCCAGACCAACGAAACATCGCAGTACCCCAAGATAAGAGAGCCAGCCACAAGACGCCAAGATACGCCTAGGAGCTTTCATTTTGTCCACTTGGGCGATGAAGCATAGGGCCGAGAGTGGTGCTTGCTTAAAGCAAAGTCTCGATCTGGCCGGGAAGTCGGGCGCGATCGTGGGGAGCCTCAAAGTCGAGGGCGGGGCCTTTGGGGACGAAGCGTGTGGGATTGAGGTGCGGGTGACTTTGGTAATAGTGGCGTTTGATATGGTCCATCACGCATGTTTCACGGATGGCGGGGAGTTGGTAGATCTCTCGCGTGTAAGCCCACAAGTTTGGGTAATCCACGATGCGTTTGTTGTTGCATTTGAAGTGGACGTAATACACCGCATCAAAGCGATACAGCGTCGTAAACAGACAGATATCGGCCTCTGTGAACGTCTCACCCACAAGGAAACGTTGTTTGGAAAGCACATCTTCCCAACGATCCAAGGCCGCAAAGAGTTGGTCAAAAGAGTCTTCGTAGGCTTCTTGGTTGTGAGCAAAACCGCAGCGATACACGCCATTGTTGATGGGTTCGTAGATCGCGTCCATGGTTTGTTCGATGGCTTCGAGATGTTCGATGGGTGCAAGATCGATCTTCTTTTTTGCAAACGCTTGGAAAGAAGTTCCAAGCATACGGATGATCTCGCGGGACTCGTTGTTTACGATGGTTTGTTCTTGTTTGTCCCATAGCACGGGGACTGTGACGCGCCCTGAAAAATGGGGATCTGCTTTTGTGTAAAGGTCGCGCAGATATTGGAGGCCATGCAAACTGTCCGGATAGTCCTCGCCTTTGTGAGAAAAGATCCAGCCATCTTCACCCATAAAAGGATGCACCACAGAAACATCGATTGCTTCTTCGAGTCCCATCAACGCGCGCACCATCATGACGCGATGTGCCCAAGGACAAGCGTGGGAGACGTAGAGATGATAACGCCCAGCAGCAGGGCGAAAGCGAGCCTGTGGATCATCTTGAATGGTTTCTCGAAACGCAGAGACTTGGCGGCGAAAGTGTCCCTTTTGATCGGCTTCCCATTGTTCTGTTGTGTACCACACACCTTCATGTAATCGACCCACGTTGTTTCTCCTTGGATATAGGTTGCTTTGGTATCGAGGGCTTTGTGCGTTTGGGATGTTTGGGGTGAGGGAGAAGGTTTGGAAGACAGAAGCGACGAGGGCGACGAGATGGCGAGAAAGCTGCGGCAGGACGGGGAAAATCGCTTTTGGGAAGAAGAATGGAAAAGATTGTTTCGTGGAGGTTGCGATCAACCAACCAGGTAGGTCGCGGTCCCAAGGGCGATCTGTTCGTTCTTTTCGTTGCGCAGTTCCATGCGTGTGACGGCGATCTTTTTGCCGTGTCGAATGACCGTCGCGGAGGCAAAGAACTCTTCGCCGTAACCAGGACGCAAGTAATCCACACGTAGATCGATGGTGCCGATCTTCCGCATCTTTTCTTGGATCATGGCGGGGTCGCTTTGGAAAACACGATCGATGGCGTTGATCATCGCGACGAGTCCGCCTGCAACGTCGAGGACCGTTGAGGTGACGCCACCATGCAAGATCCCCATAAAGGTGTTGCCGATCAACTCGGGTTTCATGGGGAAACGCAACACCACTTGTTCCACAGAGACTTCTTCAACAAGGATCCCCACAAGTTTGTTGAAGGGGATGTTTTCGTTGAAGTACAGGGTGATCGCCTCGATAAGTTGCTCTTTTGTCATCATCTTTGTTTGCTCACAGGGCTTCGTTTTTGGGGATGGTTGAAGGTTGGGACGTGTGGGACTGGGGGGATGCGTAGGATGTTTCGACGGCTTCTTGTTTTGGGGAAGAATACAGCACGATCACTGGGCAGTGAAAAAGGCCGATCCATCGGTGAAATGGATTGGACGGTGTTTGCCGATTTTTAGGAAAAAGCAGGAACTTGCAGTCTTTGGGGTCGATGTATCGGGAAAGATGGAAGATCGAAGGCATCTGCAAGTGAGTGATCCCCAACGACAAAGGCAGGTGGGAAGAGTGTTGATGAAGCATCGATTCAAGGGAAGCTTTGGTTTGGTTTGTTCCTGGCGGCTGCCATACCAAGACATGCAGCTTTTCTCGATTGGCTTGGGCAGCCAACCACGCGCCGAGATAAAGCCCTTGGAGAGCGGCAGGGCTTCCATCAAAAAGCAATAAGATCTCGCGCCCGATGCGTATCTCCTTGCGACTGAGGAGGGTGGGGAATGGTGTGTGTTGAAGGATATGTTCTGTATTCGATCCCAGTGTTTTGGAGGGCTGGATGGAATGGCCGAGACATCCGAGCCCTAGGAGATCGCCTTTACGCAAAGTTTGTTGGATGCTTCGACCCACGGGACCTCGTTGGACCTTGAAAGAGTGGGTTAGCTGGGCTTTTTGCACGCGTTGTTGAAAGATGCGCGTGATGCGATTGCGTTGGGCTTGGAACTGTTGCGCCAAAAAGTCCAAGGTATGGGGCGTTGGATTGGGGGAGAGGCGCGATATCTCGTGGACAAAGTGGTGTTTGGCGGCTTGCTGAAGCTGGATATCTTCAACAAAAAGGCCGTGGATCTCCAACCCCAGGAGGGTGGCCAAAGATAGGGCTGCATCCAATGTTGAAAAGCTGTGAGGTGAAGCGTCTAGGGCGACCACTACGCGATGGATTTGAAGGAGATCCACAAACATTATGTTTTTTCTGTCCTCTCTTTGGATGGTTCGGATGATTCGGCTTGTTGAAAGGACAAACGCTTGGTGAGAAAGTGTTGCAATCGCTCGGATACCCGCGCATTAAAGCTATCTTCTGGATAGCTGCCTTGCTCATCCACTTCACCTGCGGGCATCCCTGTCAGCAACTCGATACCTTCTTGGACAGTTTCTACTGCAAAGACATGGAACTTCTTTTGGCTCGCGGCATACACGACATCAGGCCGCAACATCAGGTGTTTGATGTTGCTTTTGGGGATCAACACACCTTGGGTTCCTGTGAGACCTCGTGCTTTGCACAAATCAAAAAAGCCTTCGATCTTTTCATTGACCCCACCAATGGGCTGGATCTCTCCAAATTGGTTCACAGAGCCTGTCACGGCAAGGTCTTGGCGTAGCGGAACTTGCGCGATGGCCGAGAGCAGCACATACAACTCTGCGGAAGATGCGCTGTCACCGTCGATTGCGCCATAAGACTGTTCAAAAACAAGACTTGCAGACAGAGACAAAGGTTGTTCTGTGGCGTATTGCGCAGCGAGGTAGTTCGACAGGATCAACACACCTTTGGTGTGGAGTGGTCCCCCAAGTTTGACCTCTCTTTCGATGTCGATCACTTCGCCTTTTCCGATGCGCGCGCGTGCTGTGATGCGATTGGGGCGCCCAAAAGAAAACCGCCCAAACTGGATCACCGCGAGGCCGTTGATCTGCCCAACCTTCGATCCCTCCGTGTGGATGAGCAAGGTCTCTCGCAAGGTGGCTTCCAAGAGCTGTTCTCTTGCGCGGTCAGAACGAAAGATCAAAGCTTCGATGGCTTGGTGGACATCTTGTGCCTCAACGAGTGTTGCTTGTCGCTCACGCGCCCAGTGTTCGGACTCCAACAACAAGTCGCGGATCTCGGACATGCGGATCGAAAACTTCTTTGTGTCACCAGCGAGTCGCACACTTTGATCGAGCAGACGCGCCACCGCACCGCGCGAAAAAGGCAATAGGTCTTCGCGTTTGATCAGTGTCGCCAAAAGCCTTGTGTAGAGTCGCTGGTTTTCGGGTGTGCGCGCGATATCTTCGCCAAAGTCCGCAGCGGCCTTGAAAAGTGTTTCAAATTCAGGATCGTAGAGTGATAACAGATAGTACAACATACGATCGCCAAGCAAGATGACTTTGACTTGAAGCGGGATGGGCTGGGGTTCAAGGGAGATGGTGCTGTTGATCGCGAGCATCTGTTCGACCAACTCGATGCGGATCTCTTTGCGTTTGAGCGCACGTTTCAAGCTTTCCCAAGCAAAGGGCTGGGAAAGAAGTTTGCGTGCTTCCAAGATGAGATAACCACCGTTGGCGCGATGTAAGGCACCTGGACGGATCAGTTGATAATCCGTTTCGAGCGTGCCCATGTGAGCGAACCTTTCGATGTTTCCGAAGAGTTCGCGATAGGTAGGGTTGCTCACTTCGACGATGGGGGTGTGTTGTGTCTTGGAGTTATCGACGATGAGGTTGATATGGTAGGAGCGCATCGAAAACTCACGCTCTTTGTTGTCTAGCTGCTCGACTTGCGAGAGTACATCTTCTCGCACGGCATCGAGGTAACCAAGCACCTCAGGGAGATCTGTGTACTTTTCGCGCAGTTCTTCAAACCACGGACGAATCGCCACATCGATCATGTCCCGATTCAATTGGCGCACCTTCTCGCGTTTCTTTCGTTCACGAAAAGGGGTACGGTTCATCACTTTTTGTAGTTCTTGCTGGAGTTCTTCGCTGATCTTTTCGAGCTTTTTTCGCTCTTCTTCAGCGAGTTTTTGGAACTCATCAGGCGGCAATACCTCTCCATCGTGGACGGGCGCAAAGACAAAGCCCACAGGGGTACGCAAAAGGACCAACCCGTTGGCTTGGGCGCGCTCTTGGAGGGATTCTATGGCTTGTTCGGATTCTTTTTTGGCTTCGTCTTCAAAGATTTGGCGGCGGACTTGGTACTCTTCGCTTTCAAAAGCCGTGGCAAACATGTCTTCCATGGCTTCGAGAAAGCGCTCCATCTGCTCTTTTAGTTCAATGCCTCGTCCTGCTGGTAGTCCGATGGCAGCGGGCTTTCGTGGCTCTTTAAAATGGTTGACATAGCACCAGTCTTTGGGGGGAGGCAGGTGGGGAAGTCGATCAAGATAATGTTGGATTAGATAGCGTTTGCCGATACCGTGGGGGCCTATCGCAAAGATATTGTACCCCTCGCGTTTCATCTTGATTCCCAGTTCCACAGCAGCAAGGGCACGTTCTTGACCAACCACATCGTCCATCTCTTGAACTTCGTCTGTGGTCTCAAAGTCGAACGTGGAAGGATCGCAGCTTTCTCGAAGCAACTCAGGCACCAGAGCTTGTCTCTGTGTCGTCATCTCGGCAACCTCTACATATGAACCAGATATCCTCAGCTAAAAACTGTGGGGAGAATTCAAGTCGAGGAGTACAGTCGATTTATGGTTTTCTTTTGGTTCACGAATACAGCGCTTGTAGAAAAAAATCAACACATTGGTCGTTCTATTGCCAAAAGGCTTGCTGTATGGGCCTGATCGTCTTTTCTCGTAGCGCTTTGTATGTTGCGTTGAGAAGGATGTTTTTTCCGAAAACCAAGTAGGAAATCTATCTTCTTGGTTTTTAAGTTCTTTTTTTGAAGGGAAAAAATACGGGCTTATTCGCCTAGAGAAAAGAGAGGGGAAGCGTGTGCAGGAGATGGTGTGTGGAGGGGCTTGTTTGGGGGAAGCACAAGAAAAGGCGTCAGAGAGACAAGGGACTTGGTTTGCTTTTTGGAGGGGTTTGGTCCTTGGGCGGGTTTTTTGGCTGCACGAGGCCAAACAGCGATCACGATGATAACGCCCGTCACTGCGAGCACACCGCCTGTGACGTAAAGGATATTTGCGATCGTGGCGTTGGATTGGG
The DNA here is from genome assembly GCA_020632975.1 of Myxococcales bacterium. GTDB lineage: Bacteria > Myxococcota_C > UBA6777 > UBA6777 > UBA6777 > JAKLKB01. The sequence continues at coordinate 233,245 of JACKEL010000006.1, read as the reverse complement.
CTTGGTTGTACTGATCGAGTGCCAATCGAGAAGACTCAGCAGAACGCAGATCGCGGTTGGTGTGGGCTTCTTGATCGAGAAGCATCGCTGATACACCAAATCCACCACCCGCTGCAAGTGCTGCAAGTCCGATCCCACCGACAAGATAGCCGATCCAGCGTTGCTCGACGGGTTTGGGCGGGGGAGCGATCTTTCGAGGCTTGGGTTTGGGGCGCAAGGCCAAACGTAGGTTTTGCTCTTGTTGTGGTGTGAGCGTGATACGCATCTCTTCGGGGAGATAGTCTTTTTTGGTGCATTGGATATAAAGCGCCCCTGCTTCGACCTCTTGGGAGATCGGCGTTTGCGCGGTGTGCTCGCCGCCAGGGTGTTTGATGCGGCAGAGCGCGGGGGGCACTGTATCAAGGAGAAGCCTGGCGCGGATCTCTGGGTAGAGTTGCTTCAGCCAAACCAAGATGCGCTTGCGATGTTTGCCTTTGGGAGCGAGACGCAGATAGGAACGATAGTTGTCTCGCGCAGGCAAAGCCTTCTTCATGATGTGGTAAGTGCGCCCAATATAATAAGAAAGCAAAGCACGTGCGACATTGTTTTTCTTTTCTTGGGCAGGGATCAAACGACGCGATGCAAGGAACTTGGTGAGCGCTTCTGTGTAGTTGCGTTGGCGCGCCAAGACCAAGCCCTCACGCCAAAGACGCTCGGCTTCTTTCAACAAACCTGACGACATGATGTCGCTTTCAGTGCGAGAAGGCTGGACTTGTTGGGCATGAGTGGGGGAGGTCCAAAGCGCCAAGAAAAGGCAGCACACGAGGGTATAAGTGTACCTGCAAAAAGCACAAAGACTTTTTGGGCCTTGGAGGGATGGATTATTTCTTTTGTTTTTTGAAGGGGTTATCGACATGATTTAGGCCAAATGGGTTGTCAGCGTTTTCAAAGATATCCCCTGCTCGTTTTCGTGGTTTGACGGCCTTGCTGGGTTCTTGGACTTTTGCGCGTGTTCTGGGCTTTCTTTTGAGCCGAATATCCAATCGTTCCACTTTGAGGTTGGATGGATCGATTTGTTCGCTGTGTGTCCGAAAACCTTTGCGTTTGATTTCCAAGAGTAGGCTGCGTTGTGAACGCAACAAGTTACAGGGCGTGCTTCCAATAAATTGGCCATTTACATAGCATTTGGCGCGCGGTGTAGCGTGCACGACCAAAGGCGCAAGAGGCGCGGTTTGTCGGGGGTTCGGCTGTGGTTGTACAGGCATGGGCCGCACGATAGGAGAGGGACGTTGGTTCGTGCGGGGCAAGGGCTGTACGCTCAGGATTGGCGCTGGCCGAGTGGGTGCTTTCCCATGTTTTTTGGGGGGCACAGGACGCGGCTTGGGCTGGGGAGATGGGATAAAGATCAAGATAAACAAGAAGATCATCCCGATCCCACCAAGAATCCACCACATGCGTTGGATCGCAGTCATCCCTCCAAAGCGCGCAAGATCGTCATCTTCGTCGAACTCTGCGCTACTCGGTGGAGGCAGGGGACGAGGTTTGGTGAGCGTGATCTCATCGGATATATGGAGCGATACTTGATCGGGCGACGCTTCGTCTTGGGGGTCGATCTGCGGTGCCAACGAAAGGATCGTATCTTCCACGCTGGCATTGAGGTGTTGAAGCGCGATGGCATCATCGTGACTATGAGGGGGGAGCGCAAGCATCGAAGCGCGTCCCATCGCGTCAGGGGTGTGCTGTGCGCTCACGAGAGCGGCTTCGCGTTCCAACGAAGGATCGTGGGTTTGAAACACACTGCGCCAGTCATTGTGTTTGTTTTCGTTGGCGGTCAGTTGTTCGCTTGTGGAGGTCACTGCGGCAGCACCACCAAAGATCTCACGCGCGCTGGGATTGGAAGCGGGTGTGTGATCTGCGCTTTCTTCTTTTGTGGTTTGCGCGAGTTTTTTGCGTTTGCGCGAAAGAGACAGCAGTGGTCCACGTTTGCGCTTTTTCTCTTCGATGGCGTCTGGAGCGAGCAATACACGCTCAAGCTCTTGGTAAAAAGCGATCATACTGATGGGTCGGCTTTGTGGATCTTTTGCAAGCGCACGTTGGAAGAGATCTTCGAGATCTTCACTAAATCCGCGTCGTTGGCTGCGTTCACTCATCAGGGGAACGGCGGAGCGGATATGCTGCATGACGACATCGTGGGGATTGTCGCTGTAGAAGGGGGGGCGTCCTGCAAGCATCTCGTAGACGATGATGGCCCAAGAATAGATATCCGAGCGTTGATCGAGAGATCGCAGGTTTCCGCGTGCTTGTTCGGGGGACATGTAAAGCGGTGTCCCCACACTCAAGCCCGTTCGCGTGATGGATGCAGTGGCTTCGTCCATGATCTTGGCGATGCCAAAGTCCACCAGTTTGACGTAATCGGGGGAGCCATCTTTTTCGATCAAGAAGATGTTTTCTGGCTTGAGATCGCGGTGGATGATCTTGAGGGCGTGAACGCGGTCCATCGCTGAAGTGACTTGGCGAGCGATATGCAGGATACGCTCTTTGTTGAAAACTTCAGCTTTTTCAATGGCTTCTTTGAGTGTTTCGCCTTGTAGGAACTCCATCGCATAGTAATAGCCGATGCCTTTGGCTTGTCCAAAGTCGGCGATATAAACGACGTGTTCATGGCGGAGTTTGCCTGCGGCGAGGGCTTCTCGGCGAAAACGTTCGGCAGCTTGGCGATTTGCAGAGAACTGAGGGTGTAAGATCTTGACCGCAAAGGAGGTTCCTAGTTCGCGGTGCTCTGCACGATAAACCACACCAAATCCGCCTTCACCTTTACGTTGAAGGAGGCGATAGTTGCCCACCATACGTCCAACAAGGGGATCTTCAGGATCGTGAGCCTGAAGGCTGCTTCCGCAATTCTGGCAGAACGCAGCGTTGGGCGCGTTGTGGTGCTCGCATACAGGGCAGTTGGTGGTTTCGTTTTGTGTACTCATCTCTGACGCTAAAGCACGGTTAGAGGATTTAAGCACCCATGCTACGCATGGTTTGCCCAGAATGTCAAATCCCTCTTCACCTTAAAATTCATAATAAAGAGCAAGCTGTTTGTCTTGGTTTCATAGTTTGTGTCAAGGGGCCAAAAATAGCAAAAAAGCGAGCACCCCCAAAAGTAGGGCGAGCAAGAATCCACCCATCCAGAGGAAGATTCTTTGCGCTGGCCGCAGGCCAGGGGGAGCAGGAGGAGCCACGACAGGAATCGCCACAGGCTCTGGAGCAGGAGCGGGTGGTGGCTCTGGGGCAGGTGTCGGTCTCGCAGCAGGGGGCGGCGAAGAAGGTTTCGGGATCGACGCAGAAGGCGGAGGCGTCGAAGGTTGAAACGCTGGTGATGCACCTGTGGAGCGGCGAGCTGGGGCTGCTGGTGGCGGAGCAGCGGCGCGTTTGGGGGCAGCCCATTGTCCAGAGATGGGCTCATCTGAGAGGGGCATCGTGGCGAAAGAGCCGCTGTTCATGGCGGTAGGAGGGAGCGTTGAGTCGTCATCGCCGCGAAGATGCGCGGGAAGAGAACTCATCTTGTCGGCCATCTCTACCGCAAAAGGATCATGAAAAATAAATTGGTAAGGACCCAAGACGATGCGATCATTGTGCTTGAGTTCTTGTTCGCTGCCTTTGCGGATCATCAGTCCATTGACGATCACACCATTGCGGCTGTCCATGTCGCGGATGGTCACGCCTGTCCAGTCTCGGCGGATGCTTGCGTGTTCTCGGCTGATCGCGTCATCGCCGAGCGAGAGCGTGCAGGATTCGCCACGACCGATGGTAAAGTCTTCGTACTCTTTGAGCACAAATTGTTTTTTTCCTTGGGGACTGTTGAGCCAAAGGAGCGTGGGGGCCGAAGTGTCTTCGCCTGTGAGCAAGCTTTGCAACATGTCTTGGCCAAGATCGCGTGTGCTTTCCATCCCATCTTGGGGGGCTTGTGTGGTGGGGCGGAAGACCGAAGCGCCCAAGTGGACGGTGATTCGGTAAGGATGGATGTCGATGATGTCTCCATCGCGCAAGATGGCCTGTTCTGCTTGGGCGAGTGCACGACCGCTTAAAAAAGTGCCATTGCGGCTGCCCATATCTTCGACGAAAAATCCATTGGGGCTATTTTTTAGGCGACAGTGGAGTCCTGAGATCCCCGTATCTGGAAGCGAAACTTCACAGTCTTTGGCGCGCCCGATGCGGATGCCTTCGGAGCCTTCAGAGGGGAAGTAGTCTTTGGGGACGTAGAATGGGTCTTGGGGGATCTCCGATTGCACGGTCAAGCGGATACCTAGATATTGTCCTGTCGCTGACTGCGAAGCCATGGGCATCTACTTTCTTCTTCAAGAACCTATCGTGTGAGAAGCTGGGGCTCTTTGCTTGGTTTGGATGCGGGGGATTGTGGCATGAGCCCTCTGCGAAAGCAAGGAGAGAGCGGTTGGGGGTGGTTACTTGGTCTTGCGAGAGGTTGGGGGGGCAACAGGTCGGGAAGTCGGTGCTTTGGGAGCGACAGGGGGCTTGGGGGTGACCGTTGCCTTGGGAGGAGCCGCTTGTTTCGCAGGCTTTGCGGGCTTTGCGGGCTCGACTTGTTTTGCGGGCTTTGCGGGCTCGACTTGTTTCGCGGGTTTTGCGGGCTTTGCGGGCTCAACTTGTTTTGTAGGCTTCGCAGGTTCAACTTGTTTTGCGGGCTTTGCGGGTTTTGCGGGCTCAACTTGTTTTTTGGGTGCCTTGGGAGGCTCGACACGACGCGGTACACGGGGGGGAGGAGGAAGGACGGGGTGTGCTTTTTTGGGTTCGGGCATCTTTTCGACGGTGATACGCAAGGCAAGAACCTGACCAAAAAAGAGCTTGGCGGGGACTTTTTCGAGCATGACATCGCCTTCGCCGATCAGATCGTTGTCTGTGAGATCCTTGTCCATCACCTTGATATAAAGGCGCTCTTTACCGTGGCTTTGGATGGTCCAAGAGGTCTTCCAAGAAGGATAAAGGGTGTTGGGGGCCACGAGGGTCTTAAAGCGTTTGCCGCCGATCTCAAGTTGCACAAAGACATCGGGGAGAGTCATTTTTCCAAAACCACCGTCCCATCGACGTTTGTTGGCTTTGTGCGGGGCGATGCGTGCATCGATGACAGTGATGAGGTAGGTGGCAGCGTGTGTGGCTTGTGGGAAAAGAAGTGCAGCAGCCAAGAACCATCCAAGAAACCAATGAGAGGCGCGCATCTGGGGCATTTCTTGCTCCTTATTGTGTTGCGTTCGCGTGGAATGAGAGAAACCTTCGTTAAGGCAGTTGTGCAGCATCCAAAGTCAGTGGAGTGCTGGGAACGCCAAATTCGTGACATATCTGGTCAAAGAGTTCTTGTTCGCGTTCGTGGATGTGCCCATCAACAGCGGCCATCTTGCGCAACATCTGCAACGACTCTTCGATGCGGTCGTGTTGACGGATGAGTTCGCAAGCTTCGCACAAGAGGCGCTTTTGATCGTAGCTTGGATCACTGCTGAGTTGGGCCACCCACTGTATTTTTTGTTGGACCGTCGAGAAGTCGTTTTGATTGAGTTGTCGGGCCACTTGAATAAAGTAACGGGTTTCTTGGGCATCCAAGTTTTTGTCGATCCCGACCATGTAGTCGAGCAAGAACAACATCGCATCTGCACATTCGGTAAGGGTTGGCATCGCTCGCTCCTTGCGGTCCTTCAAGGGGCCTTTTGGAAAAGGGGGTTTGGGGTTGTTGTTTTGTTTTTGTTGATACCGTGGTTTGGTCTTCGGCTCAAGGCTCTTTGTGCTGGCCTCAGAAAAGTTCTTGGGTGGATGGCTGTGGCTCTAAGGTATCAAGAAGGATCATGAGGCGGTGGGGCTTGGATATCTTGAAAGCCTTCGTTGAGAAGCTGTTCGATCTCGGTTTCAAGTGCTTCGCTCATGTTTTGTGTGTCTTCTTGGTTGAGTGTCGGGATAATCGGACGGAAGCGGATCTGGGTGGAGAGTTCAGTTAGGTTGTCCGCGATATTGCTCAGTTCGTGGTTCATCTTTTCGTGGGTGTGGGTCAGACGATCAAAGCTGTTCAAACGCTCGTTGAGTTCGCCCATCAAACGACGCCAACCTTCGCGCTCGCGGGTTTGTTGGTTGAGGGCTTGTTCGAGGAGGCGAACGAGGCTCAAACTTGCGCGTTGGAGAAGCTGATGTGCTGGTCGCAACGAGAGTTTCATAAGATCTGCGGTGCGTTGCGGTAACAAACGCTCGTGTTGTTCGATGCGTTCGAGCATATCGCTAAGGGCCACGTAATGACGGCTCAAAGCAGCGATGCGCTCGCTCAAGAGGCGTTCGCTATGGGCGATGGGTTCGAGACCTTCTGCTAGGACACGAGAAAAGCGCTGAAGCTTTTCGTCCATTTGATCGAGTGTAGAGCACCAAGTTTGCAGACTTTGATCTGCGCGCTCAAGGGGCTCGGTCAACAAGTGGAGTCGTTCGGGAAGGGCATTGAGTTGTTGGATGCCTTCGACGATCTGTTCGAGCTGTTGGTGGTTTTGCTCTTGTTGTTGGGTCAAAGCGACCATGAGATCTTGGGTGGGGTGGTTCGCTTGGGCTTCGAGGAGCTGCGTAACGCTGCGTTGAAGTCCTTCTAGGATCTGTACACCACCGCGCGTTTTGCGAGGGACAGGGAGATGGCCACAGAGTTTATCGAGCCAAGCTGTGTGTTGCTGGCGTTGTTGTGCGTCGCTTTGTAGGTACGTGTGTTGTGCTCGCACCAACAGATGTTGGAGAGAGATTCCGACCAAAGATGCCACAAGCCCTACAAATGCGGGCCAAAGCGCAGAGGTCCATGGTGCCGTCGTTTGGTAAAGAAGCCCCAAGAGGGTTCCGCAAAGTCCGATGGCTACGGGGGGCCAGCCCAATAGGGTGGTTTCGAGTGGTTGTTTGGTTGGGGTGGGGAGGGTGCGTTGGAGCCATCGCTGTTGGATGGACTCAAAAGCGGGGAGAGCGTGCCCTGTTTCTTGGGAGTTGGCTAGCTCGTAAAGCCCGTGCTCTCGAAGAAATGCAGGCCAAGCAGCTTGTTCGCTCGGAAAGGAAAGGGCTTGGAGACGTTGGAGAGAGGTTTCTGCTTGTGTTTGCAGCTCTCGTGCTTGGTGGCGGAGTTGCCGTTGTTGTCGGAAAAACCACCAGAGGACGAAGGCGAAGTAAAGCAAGAGCCCTAGGCTATAGCTGCGATGCAGCGTTCCTTGCCAAGCCAAATCAAAGAAAGAGAGGTTGTGGGCAGTTGCAAACATGAGACGAATCCTCTATGCGTCTTGTGACCATTCCTAGGATTGCTTGTTGTGTACGAAACCGCAAGGGGTCACGGGAGGAGTCTAGGTGGACTCTGTGGAAAAAGCTCGTGATGTCGGGTACTCGCGCGTGCAGATGTTGTGAAGGCCCCGATGGACAGAGAAAGGATAAGGTTCGCATGCGTTATCGAAGCACCAATCATCAGGCCCCAGCGGTGTCTTTTCGCGAAGCTCTGTTGGCGGGGCAAGCACCCGATCGAGGGCTTTACTTGCCAGAGTCTTTCCCTTCCTTTTCTGCTGAACAACAGAAACGTTGGCCCTCTCTTTCTTACGCAGCCTTGGCCGAAGAGATCTTGATGCCCTTTGTACAAGAAGATCTCGATGCGGAGGCTTTGTCTGCGTTGTGCCAAGATGCCTACAATTTCCCCGTTCCTATCGAAGATGTGGGACAAGGAAACTTTATTCTCCGCCTTGATCAAGGACCGACGGCGTCTTTCAAGGACTTTGCAGCGCGGGCCATGGCGCGCATGATGTCGCGTTTTTTGGCTGAAGATGGACGCGAGTTGCTGATCTTGACCGCGACATCGGGTGATACAGGAAGCGCGATTGCGCACGCTTTTTATGATGTTCCTGGCATCCAAGTGGTTGTTTTGTTTCCCAAAGATGAGGTCAGCGAACGACAACGCAGACTGATGACCACGCTGCGAAAAAACATCCGAAGTGTCTCTGTCGATGGGAAGTTTGATGACTGCCAAGCATTTGTCAAACGCGCTTTTGCAGATGACTCTCTTTCGCAGATGCCCTTGTCTTCGGCCAATTCGATTAATATCGGTCGTTTGCTGCCGCAAAGTGTGTACTACTCTTATGCTTGGGCGCAGATCACGCAAGCGCAAGGGGAGATGGGTGTTGTCGTGCCTTGTGGCAACTTTGGGAATATCATGGGGGCGTGGATCGCTCGGTCCTGCGGGGCGGGTCTGCGGCATCTTGTGGCTGCCGTCAACGAAAATGATGAGTTCCCACGCTTCCTCCAGTCTGGGGCTTACGAAAAGATCGTTCCCTCACGAAACTGTCTCTCCAATGCCATGAACGTTGGGCATCCCTCCAATCTTGCCCGTCTCGTCGAGGTTTACGGCGGACAGATGGACGAAGTTGGAACGCTGCATCGTTCTCCTGAGATGGCGGAACTGCGTGGAGACTTTTTCTCAACAAGTGTTTCTGACGAAGAGACCGCGCAAACCATGCGTAATGCGTACGCCCAAGGGGTAACGTTGGAGCCGCACGGTGCGGTGGCATGGTGTGGGATGCAACGCTATCGCCAACAATCGCAAGATCAAGGACCCGTGTTGATCGTCGAAACGGCTCATCCTGCGAAGTTTCCCGAAGCCATGCAGTCGATCTTAGGGGTGGACCCTGAACTCCCCGCTTCGATGCGCGAAGCTTTGGAAGGCGACGAATCCTTCACGCAAATCGACGCATCTTACGACGCATTTCATGCTTATTTGATGGATACATTTGGTGCGAGTTTTTCTGGGAGATAGTGTCTTTCGCGACTCGCTCGTTGTTGGAAGCACTAGAGAAAGGATCAAAGATGAGCAAACAAGTCGTCCCTTATGGGTTGTGGCCGAGTCCCGTTTCAGCGGAAGCTGTTTCGCAGAGCCTTCGTTTTCGTGAGCTGCGTTGGGACAATGAAAGCGATGCTTTGGTGTGGCTCGAAGAACGCTCGGATCGTGGCGTTTTGGTGGCTTGTTCGCTAGGGGATGCACCGCGCGATTTGACAGAAGAACATCACGTTCGCGCGCGTGTTGGTTATGGCGGCGGTGACTTTGATGTCGCCCATGGGCACGTCGTTTATGCTGAAAAAAGCGGACGTTTGTATATGCAACGCCTTTCTTCAGGTGCACCTTGGCCGATTACACCGGGCTTTGGAGCGGCTGCTGCTCCCGTCATCGACTCTTTTGGGCGGTGGGTACTTTATGTTCACTCGTATGAAGGCAAAGACTGCCTTGCTACGGTCGATGTCGAAGGACGTCGCTGGCCACATCGATTGGTTTCAGGCGCAGACTTTTATATGCAACCTGCGGTTCATCCCGATGGTGCGACGATTGCGTGGATTGAATGGGATCATCCAAACATGCCTTGGGATGGTTGTCGTTTGCTTGTTGCGCACGTCGATGCTTCCGCAACCGATCTCAGCGACACCACGCTGATCGCTGGCGGCCAACAAACACCCGTCTTTCAACCTGCCTTTTCGCCCGATGGTCGGTATCTTAGCTACATTACGACGGAAAGTGACTGGGATCAGCTCGTTCTTTACGATATCTACGAAGGAGCTTGGCGGACGCTTTTGGATCTCGGATGTTCCTTGATGGAGCCCGCTTGGGTCCAAGGGATGCGGACGTATGCTTGGTCGCATGATGGCCGCAGTCTCGTCTTTTTGCGCAATGACCAAGGGATCTCTTCGTTGTGGCGCTGCGATGTGGAAAGCGGAGAGTGCTTCCCCTTGGAGATGCCTTATACCGCGATCTCACAGCCTGTTTGTTCTGCCCGTGCGCCCAAGGTCGGTTATCTCGCATCTTCGGCCCAGATCCCTCAACGTGTCGTTGTGCAAGCATGGCAGGAACAAGCCCAAACAGATGCAGAGGCCTCGCCTTATGCACTTCCTGAAACCTCGCCTTTTGCCAGCGAAGAGGGCATCGAAACCACCGACCTTTCGAAAGGTCCGTGGATCTTGCGCCGCGCGACAGGTGAACGCCTCGCTACCGACTTTTTGCCTACGCCCAAGCCGATCTCTTGGTCTGCTTCTGATGGAACCGAAGTTTTTGGCCTGTATTACGCGCCTTCTTCGGCCACGCACCAAGGCACGGGGCTTCCACCCGTTATCTTGGATATCCATGGGGGTCCTACCGCGCAACGTGTGGCTTCGTATTCCTCGGATGTTGCGTTCTTTACAAGCCGCGGCTTTGGTCTTCTTGCTGTCAATTATCGCGGAAGCACTGGGTACGGAAAAGCCTACCGTGATGCTTTGCGTGAGCGTTGGGGAGAGGTGGACGTCGAAGATGCCGCAGGAGCCGCCAAAGCTTTGATTGAGCAAAAACTCGCAGACCCCGAAAGACTCGTGATTCGCGGTGGGAGCGCGGGTGGGTACACTGTGCTGAATGCCTTGGTCCATCATCCTGGTTTGTTTCGCGCGGGTGTCAGCCTCTTTGGGGTCTCCAACCTGTTTACGCTCGCTGCTGATACACACAAGTTTGAAGCGCGTTACCTCGATTCGCTGGTCGGCCCCTTGCCTGAAGCCGCAGAGCGTTATCGCACTTGGTCCCCGATCTTCCATGCAAACAAGATCCAAGATCCCGTGGCGATCTTCCAAGGCGACGAAGATCGCGTCGTTCCCCCCGATCAGTCAGCCTCCATCGCACAAGCTCTCAAGTCGCGCGGTGTTCCTCACATCTATCGTCTCTTCGCTGGCGAAGGACATGGATGGAGAAAGTCTGAGACGATCCTTGCCTATTATCGGGAGTTGATGGATTTTCTGAAAGAGCATGTGCTCTTTTCTTGAGGTTGGCCTGCGCGGGGGGGGAATTGGGATATTCAAATATCCCGAATATCGGGCGATTACGGAATGTCGGGCGCCCACGGAGGGTCGCCCGTGGCCGAATGGGATTGGATATCATGGTATATCGGGCGACCACGGAGGGTCGCCCGTGGAATGAAATCGAATATCACGGTATATCGGGCGGGCGCGGAATATCGGGCGACCACGGAGGGTCGCCCGTGGCCGAATGGGATTGGATATCACGGTATTCGGTTTGGGCGACCACGGAGGGTCGCCCCTGGAACAATTGGATATCATTCTATCCGGGGCGGGCCTCCGTGCCCGCCCGAAATGCCGCGGATATCTGTACCAACTACCTAATTCCAACTCATTGAAAGATAGGTTAAAATCAAACAGATTTCTTTCGGAAAATCGACTTCGCAAACTCAAGGGAGTTTGGGAAGTGACTTGGCCTACGATTTTCAAAAAATAACCTATCTCTTTCATATCAATGAGTAGATAATTAGTTGGTACAGATGGCCTCCGTGCCCGCCGAATCTGTCCCGAACGTTCCGAATATCCCGAATATTATTCTTCTTCGCCGACGCGGATGGTCATGACGGGGCATGGGGCTTGGCGGACGACGCGTTCTGCGGTGCTTCCGATGAAGAGGTGTTTGATCCCAGTGCGTCCTTGGGTTCCCATGACGATGAGATCGACTTCGAGGTGTTCAGCTTTGTGAAGGATGACGCGGTAGGGGAGTCCTGCTTCGATGATCTCTTCGACTTGAAGGCCAGCTGCGGTGAGTTGGCCAGAGAAGTTATCGAGATTTTCGCGGCAGCTTTCGCGTAGATAATCTTCGAGGGAGATCAGGGGGCCGTCTTGTCCTGAGCGGATCATGGCTTCGGTGGAAAGCTCGGCAGGGACGTCGATAACGTGGAGAAGATAGATCTTCGATTGGAAAGCGCGGGCGAGTTCTTTGGCGTACTCAAGGGCTTTTTGTGAGCAGCTTGAGAAGTCTGTAGCAAGAAGGATCTTTTGGATCTTCATCAGATAAAGTCTCCCTGTATGTTAAGCCCACGCATGTGGGGGTCACTGAAACGGATGCGCCAAGGCGGAGCGTAGGGTTTGTCTCCTCCGCGTGTGTGGGGGCGCTATCTTTTTTTGGTGTAGCATAGACGGTTGGGTATGTCGTGATGCAGATCAAGCTTCTTCTTGTTGGCTGCTGCGTTGTAGGGCGAGTCCCAAGAAGGCGAGAAAGACGAGCATGGCTCCGATGCTTGTCCACAAAGCCCAAGGCGGGATGGTGGAGAGAGGGGCTAGTGCGCTGGCTTGGATCGCGATGCTTCCTAGACTGGTTTGGAAGTGTTGATCGTAGTCTTTGAGCCAATAGTTGAGCAGGATGGGTTTGAGTTCAAAGCGTCCTGGGCGCATCAGCTTCAACTTGAGGATGTAGGTGCGTTGGTTGCCTTTTTCGTCTGAGGTGGTGCCCGAAGTCTCGATGCCTTCGTGTGCGAAGGTGGCGTCTTTGGGAAGGCGGAAGATCAACCGCTCGTATTTGTCGGTTTCTCCGTTCCATCGAAGGGTGATGGGGATACGGAAGGTTTGGTTGACGCGGACACGTATACGCCGTGAAAAGGTGGCTTTGGGAGCGGGAGCTTGTTCGCGTAGAGGCTTGGCGGGGCGCATCGAGAGCATATAACGCATCAGGGCGATGCTTGCGGGGCTATCCCACTGGATGCCGCCGACTTTCATACCAATGACCCAGCCCCAAGCGTCGATCAGTACGGTGGTTGGGAGTCCGCTGCTTGGGAAGAACTTTTGTAGGATGCCTGCGGTATCGATCAAGCTGATGGGGTACTTGTTGGGGCTGTCTTTTTCGTAGCCACGGACGACTTCGCGCTCTTCTTCAGAGACGCCGAGCAGGACCAAACGGGGGTCTTGGAGTTGTTTGACCATCGCGAGTTTGGAAGGCAACTCACCTTTGCAAGCGGAACACCAAGTCGCCCAGCGAGAGAGGACGATCACTTTTCCACGATGGCGAGCGAGGTTGTAAAGCCTCGATTCACGGGCATCAAGGAGCTTGATCGAAAGATCCGCGGGTTGGGGTTCGAGGGCTTGGATTTGTGCTTGTTGAAGCAGTTTTTCCAGTTCTTTTTCAGCTTTTGGAAAGCGCGAAAGATAGGGATGGGGTGGTCCTGCATAGGCGGAGAAAGAACATAGGGAAAGGAAAAGTCCCATCGCAAAGGCGACTTGGAAGATGGATGTGCTTGTCTGTTTCATCGGGTTCTCTTGTCTTACAGCGTCGTGAGGGCGCGATCTGGCACCCAACCCGAGCGCAGCGTCTTTTGTTTTTTTCCGTCTTCTTGGGTGGTTTCGATACGCAACCAACCTGCGGTACGTTCTCGCACCGTGACTTCATCGGCTTCTTGGAGGGTAAAGAGGGCTTCGAAGTTTTCGCCATAGCCCGAGCGGACGGTGATCTTGTTGGCTGTGATGATGCCCGTCGTGACGAGCTGTTCTTGGTAGAACTTGGTGGTGAGGCTACCCAAAAGCAAACACGCCACCAACGAGGCTGACGCGGCCCACCAACGCATACCTTTGAGGCCTCGGGCACTGCGTTGGAGGTAGGCCCCCCACAAAAGACAGCTCAGCGCGAGAAACCCGAAGGTCAGCCAGAAGAGTTGGCGCAAAGTAAAGAGGTGATACCAAAAGAGCGCGCGCATCCTCCACGCGGCGTCGGGTTCGCTGTGCCCCGTGCGTTGGTAGATAAGCTGGATATTGTGCAAGAGATCTTCTTGGTTGGGGCGGAGGCGTTGGGCTCTGCGGTAAGCAGCGAGCGCATGTCCATAGCGACGCAAACGGAAGTAAGCGTTTCCAAGATTGTAATGAATCGCAAAGTTGTTGATCTTGCGTTCTTTTTGGAGCTGTTCGAGGATGGCGATACTTTCAGCGTATTGTTGGGTGTTGTAGAGCTGGTTGGCCTGCTGAAAGAGCGCTTTGGGGGGCGTTTGCGCGGTGGTTCCTTGTGGTTTCGTTGGGACGGGGCTTTTGGCGAAAGCATTTCCCGAAGACAACAGCAAGCCTAACCCAAAAAGAGCAGAGCGCAAGAGCGACATAGTGCACCTCGCAAGCGAAAAAACAGGATGATATGTGCGGATTATCGTGGACATGCGCGATCAAACTCCTTGAGGTTCTGGTCGATCTTGTCGATCAGTTCCTTGGCTTGCAGCCCTTTGCCGCCACCGTAGAGCGCATCTTCGAGGGTGCCAAAGTGGGACATCAATTGTTTTGCGGTATCTTGGTCTTTGTGAGCGGGCCAAGCGCGGTTGAGGATGTCCTTGACCTCATCGCTGGTCATGTGCTTTTGGCGCAGATTGAAGCGGTCGCTGAGGTAACCTTGGAGAGCTTGCAAAGCTGCGCGTTCCCAAGCTTTTTCGTCCGCAGCTTGTTTGAGGGCTTGGCGAGCTTTGGACAAGGCTTTTTGCTGAAGGAGGCGTTCGGGGTTGGCGGCTCGTTTTTGTTGTTGTCGTTGCCAGCCCGCAAAGAGCAGCAAGAGCAGCGGAGATAGCCCCAAGAGAGAAAGTGACCACCAGTCCCAAGGAGAAAATGTCTGATCTGTAAGGACTTCTTCACCTGATAGGACGTAGTTGGGGCGGAGTTCGTTGTCTTGGAGCAGGGTGGTCTTTTGCGGGGATGGCGTGGGAGCGGCTTTACGGGGGGTGATCACGCCGCTGGTTCCGTTGCGTGGTTCGATGCGGATGGCAAACGGCAGGGTTTGTGCGGTGAGCACGCCCTCTTCGCGGTGATAATAACGAAGCGTAATCGAGGGGATACGCAAGGTCGTGGGTTGCTCTGCGATCAGTTGGAGTTGGATGCGAACGCGCTCTTTTTTCTGTTCATCAGAGGGGACTTCGATATAGGCCGTCACATCTTGCTTTCGGAGTTTTCGGGTCAGCTCGGAAAGTTGATCTTGGAGGATCTGTTGTGCGGTCTTGAGGTCACCATCACCCGAGATATCGAGCAGAAGATAGAACGGTTTATCAACGATGGTGGCTTGTTTTGTGGGATAGGTCAGTTGCGCGAGGTTGGCTTGGAGGCGAAAGGTGCCGATCAGCTTGATATCACGGGCTTCTGCGGGGAGTGTTTCGACAGAGAGTTGGATGGGGGTGGTCTCAAGCTCTTGGGTACCTGTGGCGCACTCGCGTTGGCCTTTGAGATTCATGTGATCGCGCATCATTGCGCTGGTTAGGCGTTCTTCTGCGCGGCCTCCACGGAAAAAGCAGATCTGGTGTTCTTCACGCAAAGAAGAAAGGACCTGTTCAGGCAAACGCAATGAAGCACCTTGAAGCGTAAGTTGCCCGACCTGACTGGTTTTGAAGCGGACGCGGTAGGTAAAAGTTGCGCTTCCATCAGGGAGATCTTGGCGTGTGAAGTCATCGAGCTTTTGCCAACCTGTGAAACGGTCGAAGCTTGGGAGCTTTAGGTTCTTTTGGAAGATGCGTTTGTAAAAGCCTGCTTCTTTGGTGGTGCATTCATTGGCGGGGCAACGCAACACCGCCTTGTATTCGATGGCTTCGCCAACAAAGTAGCGTTTTCGTTCTGTGGATGTCGAAAGTGTCAGGCCGCTACCTGTTTCTTCTCGTACAGAGATCCGCTGTGGACCCCAGAATAACGTCGGAAAGACCCGTGCCAAGGGGTCATCGAGTTGTTGCGCTTCGACTTGCCCGACTTCTACATCCAAGGGAACGCCTTGTGTGATAACTTGGGTCATCATGCCGAACATCCCGCGGGTTTGGGTGCGTCGCGTGATGTTTTTGACCTTGCGTTCTGCCTTCATCTGGAGGCCGCCTTTGAGCTGCCATCGTTGTGAGAGCAGGGCCGCCACGGGGATTCCTTCAGGGAGTTGGTAGGTCCAGATGTCGGTCTGTTCGCTTTGTTGGAGGGTGGGGGCGCGATCGTAGTAGATGTAGATACGACGCTCGTTGGCGCTTGCTGCAAAGCTTTCGCTGAGTGGCGTCACGCGCGCATTGGCTTCGATGGCGGGTTGGGTTCGGGTGTAGGCTTTGTTTTTGTCGTCGAGGAACTGCATCGAAAGCGCGGGAAGACGGGGCCTTGAGGTTGGTAGCTCAAAATAATAGGCGATCTCGACTTGTTTGTTGAGATCTTGTTCAGGGGCGCGCCAGATCACGTGTGCAAGTTGAAGGCTTTGGCTCAGCTTGTTCTGTTTCAAAGCTTCTGAAAGCATCGAGCGAAAGGCAGGAAGCGCCATCAACAAGAAGCCGTCGCCTTGTAAGGCCACTTCCCAGTAAATCGCGTTGCTCTTTTCGGGTGTGACCAAGCGGCTGCGGAGCTGCCATTGGCCCGGGCAGCCTGCAAGCGGGGCTGCTTCAAAGCGCAAGTGGGGTGTGGTGGTTTCTTGAAGGGAGAGGCGCGTCTGCACAGCCTGTCGCATCTGTACGTAGCGTTGGGCATTTTGGGGTGGGATCTTGTGGTTGGTTTGGAGCCAACGTGTGATGCGTGTGGAGATGGGGCGTGCATCCATCGTTTGGATGACGGGGACAGGCACGCGCAGTTGGGGGACTTGGAGTGTACCACTTTGCAAAGGGCGGAAGGTGTAGGTGTAGCGGATCTCGACATGGGGTGGAGAAGCATCGCGATGTGTTTGGACATCGGGGGCGATGTTGGTTTGGGAGGCCCACAGGCCGTTTGTGCCGAGCAGTTGGGCTTTTTGTCGCAAGTGCAGCAACAGATCGTTCATCTCGATACGTTCGTAATCGCATCGTTGCAGTGGGCAACGGAAGCGATAACGCACTTCCAAGGGTTGTCCTTGGCGTCGCTCTTTGGTGAGGATCTGAACATCGCTTTGGATCACTGGGGAGGAAGACACGCCCGCAGGAGAAAAGCTAAGGGTGTTGCTGGTCATGGCTTGGAGTCGCAGAGGTCCATAACGCAAGGTGCCTTGGTTGCGGCGAGGCTCTAGCTCCAAGCGGTAAAGGATATTGTAGTATTCGCTAGGAAACCCGCCTCCATCGCGCCCATACTCTTGAACGATCGAAAGCCGCTCGGTTTTACGAACTCGAAAGTCCTGATTTCCCCGCAGCGAGCGTTCCCATAGTCGAAAAAAGGAGAACTGCTCGGGCATACGGAAGAAAAATACATACACTGTCAGATTTTTTCTGGGTTGGTATGTATTGGACTCTGCGAGCAAGAGGATGCGGTTGTTTTGTGCGTGGGCCTTTGGTGTCCAAGCCAAAAGGCTCAAGAAGACCAGCACGACGAGGCCGCAGAGCGAGAGGTCAGATGCGCGAGAGCGTGCTTGATGCGGCGACATGTTGTCCTTCCTTTTCCACATTAGCCGCGCTTTTCAGAGAGCGAGGCGGGTTTTTGTTGTTTGAGCATCTTACGCAAGAGGTCGCGTCGATCTTCTTGGAGCCGCTTGAGGCGGTTTCGAACTTCCTGTCGTTTGGAGACGCGGTCTTGCTTTTGCTGTTGCTTCTGGGGTTGCGGACGGGGCCGCTTTTTCCCGCCTTTTTGCGGGGGGCGGCGGAAAAGATAAAGCACCGCAGGACGAAAGGGAACCTGGAATGTCTCAGGTTGCCCTTTTTTGGGCGCGGGCGGCAAAAGCTGGGGCTGGATCGGTCGCTGGCCACTGAGCGGATCGAACCACAGATAGCGATGCTTTTTCAGGTCCGCACGACGCTCAAACTCCAACTTGCCGCGGACGCTGCTGCGCACCCAGACCACGACATGATGGGGCTGTTTGGCTTGGCGTGGAGCAGGTGTCTCTGCGCCAAAAGCTTGGTGTTCTCGTAGTTTGAGGCTACGCACGCCAGGTTTGAGCTGCGTCCAGTCAAAGGTTTGGAAGAAACCGCGCATCAGCAAGGGGATGCGTTGGGTGAGAGCCAACTGGTCCGCTGTCTTCGGTGTTTTGGACGCTGGCAGGAAGGTTTGGGGAAGCGCTGGGCCCGCATGATGAAAGCCCAACGTATGTGCTTGCCATAGGAAAGAGGCCCAACGTAGGTAGGCTTTGGGGGTCTTTCCTGATTTGGTGTCCAAAGCAGGGAACTTCCAGTCTTTTTGACGAAGGGGTGCCCAAGTCAAAAGGACGGGTCGTTTGCGTGCAAGAAGCTTGAAGTCGTTGGTTTCGCGTTCTAGCTCTTTGACATCAAGCCATAGCATCGCAAAGAACTTTTCTGCTTCTTCCAAACGCGCGGTCGAACGGGGCTTTCCGAGGTATGCCAAGGTCAAAGGAGGCGGTGCCAAAAGCCCAGGCTTCTTCGCTTTTTTGGGGTCTTTTTGGTAGTCCTGAAGTCCCTTGGGATCGACGAGTCGCACCATCACCCACGTTTGGAGCATTTGGGCGACCCAACGTTTTTTCTTTACGTCGTCTTTGCCCGAAAGATCGGCGGTCCAGATCAAGGGCGCGGTGTTGTTCAAACGGTCGAGGAGGTACATCGTCCGTTGCATCCGCGTCATTGGATCGAGCGCGCCCCAACGTTTGAGGTCCAGCTGAAGGGCGATATGGAAGCCTGCTTCGTGAAGGATCTTGAGCTTGGCTTCGATCATATCGAATTGTTTCAGAAGCTCGGGCGAAGAGATCACCAACAGACGCGGTGCCTTCGGTGCTTTGGGAGCTTGCGGAGTCTTGAACGTCGGTTGTGACGTGGGGATCGTTCCCAATGCGGGGAGACTTGTCGGTGACTTGAGACGCAGCAAAGGCGTGGGGCCATGGTCTGCTTTTTTCAAGCGCAGTCTGGGGAGCGGTGGGGCTTTGCTAGGCTTGAGGCGTAGCAAAGGCGCGGAAGGTTGGGGGCTTGCACCTTTGTTGGGGGCGTTGTTTGCGCCATGAGGGGTCGGAAGTGTGGGGGAGGGGTCTTGTGGGTAGAATGGCCATGCGATGGCAGGCAGACGCGTGACCAACACAGTCAATGCAGGGTCGGACTTGCGCAAGCGCTCGACGCGTTTTTTGAAGTCTGCAAGGGACTCTGCACGTGCGAGAATATCGGCTTCTTTGCGCGCATAAAAGAAGAAAGGGGACTGTCCTGCGACCAAAAAGCGCGGTGCCTTGGGATGTTGCATCAAAGGAGCAGGAAGCGCAGAAGGCATCACTTTGAGGCGACTGGGGAGTCCTAGGTCACCTTGGGGACGCTTGCCTTGTTTTTCGATGTGAAAGGTCCACATCCCAGGTGTTTCTGGGCGGAAGCGTGCTTCCCAACCACGGGCGGTCCGCAAAAATGGAAACTTTTGCTTCGGTCGTTTGGGGGCTTGCACCACAAGCATCCAGCCGCGAAGGTAGAGGCCCGCAGTATCGAGGTCTGCTGCGTCCTTGGGAAGAAGTACCGCATAGCTCGCATTGATCGGATGATCCGCGATCATGACCTTGGCGATATGCGCTTCTTTTTTGGGGCTGGTGAGTTCGAGCCCTGTGACTTGGCGGAGCTTTTGGGTCTTGAGGAACTTGCCTGTACGGGCGTTGAACCAAGTAAAGTCGAGGTCCAGCTTGTACTGCTTCCAACGGATCTTCGGGGGCTTTCCTTCGCGTTTGGGCGGAGGCATGTACAGGGTCGTGAGGCCGTTGGTTGCGATGTATCCGTAGAGAGGGATGGTTCGCCATGCAAGCTTTTTGTTGGGCTTGGACGTTGGGGATTTGGCCAAGCTTTTCAGGTCAGGGACGCGTACAGGGACAGGGTCAGGGCGAAGATATTCGTTGAGCCGCACGGAAGCCAAGAACTTTTCCCATTGCATACGGATGATCTGTGTGTGCAAGAAGGGCCGCGAAAGATCTTGATCTTTGGGGGTCTTTGCTTTGAGGGGCTTCGATGTGGGGCGTGACGTTGCAACGGACCTTGCTGCGGGGGCTTTGGGAGATGTTCCCGTTTTTGCACCTTGGGGCTTGTTGGTTTGTGCGGTGGTTGCTTTGCTTTGCGCTGTTTTTGCCTTGGCTTTTTCTTGATCAGGGTGCAGGGGCAAGTCTTCTTGGACGCTGGCCTTTTGCAGCCACTTGACGATGTTTTCGCTCTCATCCGCATGAAGTGGGCGTGGAAGCTCCAAGGTCAGGCTGATACCGCCAAGAAAACGCCGCCACCATGTAGTCAAAAACGACTTGGGGTCCAGTTTCATCTGGATGGTTTGTTCGGTCAGCCAAGGGCTAAGGATCTTGGGACGCATCAACATCGCGGGCTCACCGCGATCATAGGTATGCAAAGCATATCGCAAAGGGGGCTTGGCGGGTTTCTTTTTGTCTTTTGCGGTGGCTTGGGCTTTTTGGCTTGGCTTCGAGGTGGGGCGATACATCGCAAAAAGCTTGTCTTGCAGGGCCTGAGAGAAGCTTGGTAGTGCGATGGGTTGTTTGTAAGGATCATTCGCAAGCAACCACTTGTGCGAAGCATCTCGCAGCGCTTTGGGGAGGTCGCGCAACGACCAGACGACGTGCACATGCGCCAAACGCGCGTGGAGATAGCCCAAGAGAAGCGGCCATTCTTGCGCAGTATAGGTCTTTTTGGTGCGAAGGTTTAGGACAAAGGCCCATGCGTGCAAAGGATTCTTTTGCAAGGTGCGGATGCGTTCTTGGAGTCGTTTCCAAGCTTCGGGCTGTGGTTGGCCTTTGTCAGAGAAAAGCTGATCGATATCGATATGAAGCAGCAAGCCATTGATATGAAGGGCTTCAAACAAGCTGATATGCCGTTCAAAGTCTTTGGGGGAGAGGGTCTTGGCAAAGAGGCCGTTGATAGCAAGGCCGCGCCAAACAAGCAGACGCTCGTCTTTGGCGAGTTGTGGGGTCTTTTCTTTCTTGGCGCTGGGTTTGGCGGGGGCCTTTTTCTTGGGGTCTTTGGTCTTTTTCTTTTTGGTCAGCGGCTTCGCTTCTTCGGGCTTTTTCCAAGCGAAGCGAGCAAGATTGTCCGTGGCGACGAGCAGTTGGCCTGGACGTGCTGACGGCAAGACTTGGAAAAGACCTTGATCATGAAGGGACTTTTCGATTTGGGTTTGCGAACCATCGGGCAGTTTGCGTGAGAGGGTCTTGATGTCGTAGCGCCATTTCCCTGTACGGGTGGGGACAAAACGAAGCTGCCATCTTTGTTGGGAGATGGGATAACCGTACACGATCACGCGCTGTTGGGTGGTTTCGTGGGTAAAGGTCCCTTGGAGGGTGATAGAGCGGAGCAGATCGTTGATTGGGCGACTTGCGCGCAGGGTAAAGACTTTTTCTTCAAAGCGGAAGACGCGGCTTTTGTTGAGTTTTTGTTGCTCGCGTTGACGTTGACGCAAGAGCATGGAAAGCAGCTCTTGGTTCTTTTCTGCGTCTGGATCGGGCTCTTTGAGGACCTTGCGCGCAAGGTGACTTGCGCTCGAAAAGTGGTACAGGGCTTGTTCGTATTGTTTCTTGGCGGCGTACAACAGGCCAAGGTTGTAGTTGGCCTTTTGTCGCAAGCCCGCACTGCTTTTGTCGAGGGAGCCTTTGAGTAGCTTTTCTGCTTTTTCAAAGAGCTTTTGGCGGTCTTCGGCCTTTTTCTCTTGTTGCGCGAGGCGCAAGTACACAGCGCCAAGGTTAAACATCAAAAGGCGGCTGTCTGGGTCTTTGCTTTGAAGGTCCAAGAAGAGTCGTTGTGCGTCTTGGAAGTTCCCTTGTTGAAAGAGCTTTTGGCCTTCGACGAACTGTTGGTAGCGCGCACTTTTGCTGATGTTTCCCCAAGGGATCTGTTCACAAGCGAGAAGAGAAAGCGCAAGGACGGTGAGCCCGAGGGTTTGGAGCCATCGAAATGGACGTGACTTTTGGATATCTCGGTGGTTTCGCATCTTCAGCTTCTCCGTTCGCGCAGGCTGATGTCGACAAGGAAGAACAAAAGCCCCAAGCCAAGGAAGATGGGGAAGCGCTCTTCTCGAAAGATCTGGCGGCGGCTTTTTTGGGTGCGTGCTTCGAGGGTTTGGGTCGCGTGTTCGAAAAGTTGGCGGATATCGCGTTGGCTGATCTCCGCATGGCGGTAAGTTGCGCCTGTTTCGCTAGAGATATCACGCAACAGTTTTTCGTTGAGACGTGTCACAATGGGCCGTGGATCGGGGGCTTGGCCAGGAGGCGGTGGTGGCAGATCCTGTGGCGAGATCGTGACTTCTTCGGTGGAGCCGAGGCCCAGGGTGTAGATGCGGATACCTTGTTTCTTGGCATCTTTGGCGGCTTGGATGGTGTTTTTCTCGTGATCGTCGCCGTCTGTGATCAAAAAGAGCGCGCGTGAGTTCATCCCGCTTGTTGCAAACATGGGGATCGCGTGTTTGATGCTGGTCGCGAGGGCGGTGCCGCTGTAAGGGATCAGGCGAGGGTCAAAGTCTTCGAGCCAAACCGCGCAAGTGTTGTAGTCGATGGTGAGGGGGCAAAGCGTCACGGGCTTTCCTGAAAAGGCGATGATCCCGATGCGTTCGCCTGCAAGGGCTTCCATCAAGTAGCGGACTTTGCGGCGTGCAAGATCAAGGCGGCGTTGTTTGCGGCCACCTGTCGCAGAGGTGATGTCTCTCGCAAGCATACTTTCGGAAACGTCGATGGCAACGATGACATCGATGCCTTTTCGCTGAAGGAGGCGCACACGCGTGCCCCACTGGGGTCCTGACCAAGCGATGAGAAAAAAGGCCACAGCGCTTCCTAACAACCAGCCTTTGAGCACGATACGCCCGGGGCTATAGTGTCGCAGGAGGCTGTGCAGTGTGTGTTCGCTTGCGAACTGATGGAGTCGCAACATCCGAGCGCGACGGGCTTGTTGCAAAAAGATCGCGATGGCGGGGAGCAACCAAAGCAGCGAAAGAACCCAAGGTCGCAGGATGTTGATGTCAGGCGCCAACATCGCGGCGAGCTTTTCGGGGAGTTGAAGCAGCAAAGTCAGCGGGCAAAGCAAGACCATAAGCACGCCGATCATGACCCACGTAACAGAAGGAGGGAGCAAAGGCGTGGAGCTTTGGGCTTGCGTGGCCTTGGGAGTGGGTTGTTTTGACTGGTCTTGGGTCATCGATCTGTCCTTTACGCTTTAAGGGATGCGTCGGAAAAGGGTTGCGTTGAGCAAGAGTGCCAGTCCGAGCAGGCCGAGCATGGGCAAAAGAAACCAGATGTAGCGTTCTTTGGTTTCATCCCACTGGCGGACCTTAAAGCGATTGGGTTCAAGCTTGTTGATATCAGCATAGACTTGTTTGAGGGCCTTGCGGTCTTGTGCCGAAAAGAACCGTCCCTTGGTGATCTTGGAGACTTCGCGCATCAGGTCTTCGTCGTAGGAGTCACTGGGAAAACGAACGACGTTGTCTCGACCGCTGCGTTTGATGCGTAGGAAGGTATAGGCTTTTTTGCTGCCGATCCCAACGGTGTAAATCTTGATCTTGTAGAGTGCGGCGTCTTGGGCTGCGCGTAAGACTTCTTCGCGGCCTTCCGCGCCAGGTTTGGCGGTGTGCTTACCGTCTGTGAGGAGGATCAAGATCTGGGAGCGCGGCTTGCGAGCGCGCATGGCTTCGATAATCGCGGGGTCGATCTTGGCGCGCTTGAGCAGTTCGTCGGTTTTTTTATCGAAGAGAAACGAAGCTTTGCGGGTGCGGACTTGTTCGAGGATGTAGTCTTTGGAGCGCGTCTTGGCCATCTCTAGGACGTCTTCGATGGTGAGTCCAACAAGGCGTTTGAGACCAAGCTCAATGCCTTTGCGCAGGTCGGTGTTTTGGCCGACTTGCCCGATCTGGACATCGCGCAACAAGCTGGACACTGCGCTGAGATCGTGGGTGAGTGGGCAAAGGGTTCGCGCTTCTGTCCCAAAGATCACAAGCGAGACACGATCGCCTTTGCGTTTGCGGACAAACTCTTGGGCCACCAACTTCACGACATCAAGGCGATCGAGCGCATCGTTGCGCGCGGTTCCAAAGTCAAAGACACCTTGGTTGGTTAACTGTTGGTGGATGTCTTGCACCAATCCCCCGCGGTTGTCCATGTCGATGACTTTCATACTGCCCGAAGTATCGAGCGAAAGAACGATGTCGACACCTGTTGACTCAAACCATTGTTTGCGAACGACGCTTTGTGGACGAGCCAAGGCGACCAAACCCAAAAGGAGCGCGAGCCAACGAAGGAGCAGCGGGAGTGTTCGTGCCAGTCGAACCCGCCAGCCCTGGGGGACGCCTTGGAGAGCTTGGAGTGAGGAAAAGCGCAGGCTTACACGTTTTTGTTGTTGGCGGCGCATCCACCAAAAGAGCAGCAACCACAGAGGAAGCAGCGCGAAGATCCACGGGTAAGCAAATCGAAATCCATTCATTGGCAGCATGTCCTTGCATGAGCGGGGCTGGGGCTATCGAGGGAGATGAGCATCTGTTTGCCTCGTGGGTAGGGCCCAAGCCCCTGTGCATTGGATAGAACAGAAAGACGCATCGCGATTGATTAAGCTTCGTTGCGTTGAGGTGCCTGCTTGGTGGCGTTGGCCTCGGGCTGTGGGAGCGTTTGGCGCACAACACTATGCAACCTGCGATCGATATCTTCGCGCTCTTCGGCCGTTCCTATCGCACCTGCAAACTTGATCTGATCCATCCATTGCAGCAAACGTCGGATATCTTTGTAAGACTCTTGGGTGAGTTCATCGTGTGTTTTGGCCCACTGGATGATCTCTTCGGTCGTACTTTCGAGGGCTGGAAAGTCAAAGCGCCGCTCAAGAAATCCACGAAAAAGCTCGGATAGCGCGAAGTAATAAGCCTTTTCTTGGCCATCTTCGAGCAACTTTTGTTCTTGTAGAGAGCGAAACACTTGGGCAAACCATTCATGCGGAGGCATCGGTGGTTCTGGGCGCAGACTGCGTTGACGTAACCAAGCCCCCAACAAAAACAGCACAAGCACGCCACCGCCTGCGCCACCCACGAGCGGCCATGGGATCTTGGTGTCGGGGCGTTCTGGCAGGGCGGGGAGTTTGGCGGGACGCAGCGCAGCGAGCAGCTTGTTGGGCTTTTCCAACTCGCTGACTTCTACCGCGATCGAAGGGATGGTCACTGTGTGAGGTTTACCCTTGTCTTGGTAGCGGATGGTGAACTTTGGTGTATCGAGTGGCCCTGTGGCGACCGCCATCAACGTGAGCACCCAACGTCGTGTGACGATGCCTTCAGGACTGGTATCTTGGGTGACTTTGGGAGGATGATCGGCGGGCATCAACAAAGGCCCATGAAAGGTCGGATGCTCGGTGATCTTGGGGAGGCGAAGTTGGATGGACTTGGCGTGGCGGATCACCACGGTGTAATGCAACATGTCCTTTTCAACGCGCAGGGTGGTGCGATCCACAAAAGCAGAGGCTTCGACAGGCGAACGCAAGGGGGTGATCTTGCGCTTGCGGGCCGTGACTTGGGCTTGTTGGGCTTCTTGCACACCCGTCCCGATGATCAGGCCAAGCCAAACCAAAGGGATGAGCGCCGCGATAGGAAGCCGCCCGATCCGAAGGGAGAGCCGTAAGGCCCGTTCCAAGGGAAAAGCCAACAACAATGCAACGGAGGCAAAAGCCCCACCCGCCCACCACGCAAAGATGGCGCCAAAGGAGACGCCTAGCAGGGTGACAAAGGCTAGATATAACAGGGTGATCCACATCGCCAAAATCGCTCCGTGTAGAGGTTCACTTAGCCGCGAGCACGGCGGCGTTCTCGCTGTCGCAGATAGCGCATGAGCGGCGAAACAAACGATTGTGTCGTATCGATCGGTACTTCATCCACCCCCAATCGACGCAGCAACTCTTGGGTCTTTTGACGCTGTGCTGCGGATTGTTGGCGGAAGTACTCACGAACACGCGCATCTGCCGTATCGACCAACATCACTTCGCCTGTTTCGGCATCTTCAAGCTCGATCAGACCGACGTTGGGAAGTTCTTCCTCGCGTGGGTCTGTGACGTGAAGGGCTGTGATGTCGTGGCGTTTGCTTGCGAGAGAAAGGGCTTGTTCATAGCGAGCGTCGAGGAAGTCGGAGATCAAAAACAACACCGTTTTTTTACGCAGCAGATGGCCTGCGTACTCAAGCGCCCCGCCAAGGTCGGTCCCTTGGTGTTTGGGCTCGAAGGTGAGGATCTCTTGAATCAGACGCCAGATGTGCGCGCGTCCTTTCTTGGGGGGCACAAAACGTTCGACTTCTGTGGTGAAGAGCATCATCCCCACACGGTCGTTGTTTCGGCTCGCAAGATAGGCCAAGACAGCAGCCAGTTCCGCCATCACTTCGGTCTTGAGTTTGTTTCCAGAACCAAAGCGTCCCGATCCCGACATATCGACCATCAAGAAGATCGTGAGTTCGCGTTCTTCTCGATGTTCCTTGACGTAGGGCGCACCTGTGCGGGCAGTCACCTTCCAGTCGATGGTGCGGATATCGTCGCCGGGGCGGTAGTCTCGGACCTCTTCAAACTCCATCCCGCGGCCTTTAAAGGCGGAAGCGTACTCGCCCGCCATGGCCTCGTTGACGAGGTAAGAAGTGTAGATATGGATTTGTTTGATCTGGTGCTTGAGTTCTTCGGATAACATCAAGGAACCTCGATTTGTTCGAGCAGCTCACGGATGATATCATCGGGTTTGATCTCTTCGGCCTCTGCTTCATACGAAAGCAAGATGCGGTGCCGCAAGACATCGGGTGCAATCGACTTGACATCTTGGGGAATGACGTAGTCGCGGCCGCGCAAAAAGGCCATGGCACGGGATGCTTGGTGCAAAAAGATCGTCCCACGAGGCGAAGCGCCATACTGAAGATAACGACCTAGGCTCAGACCAAAGTCCCCAGGAGAACGGGTCGCCATGATCAGATCCACGATGTAATCTTCGAGGCGATCTTCGATGCGGATCTCTTTGAGCAAAGTACGCGCAGCGATGATCTCGTCGGGATGTACGACAGACTCTGTGGCCTTGGGGGTGCCACGAGCGATACGGCGCATGATCGCTTTTTCGTCTTCTTTGCTGGGGTAGGTGATGTTGAGTTTCAACATAAAACGATCCACTTGCGCTTCTGGCAAAGGATACGTTCCTTCTTGTTCGATCGGGTTTTGGGTCGCCATGACCAAGAAGGGTTTCGGCAGTTGGAAGGTCTCATGCCCGATGGTGACTTGTTGTTCCTGCATCGCTTCGAGCAAAGCCGACTGCACCTTGGAAGGCGCACGGTTGATCTCATCCGCAAGGATGATGTTTGCGAAGATCGGGCCTTTTTTGACAGAGAAGGTTCCCTTTTGAGGTTCGTAGATCTCCGTCCCAAGGATGTCCGAAGGCAACATATCAGGGGTGAACTGTAGGCGTTGGAAACTTGCATCAAGAGCGTCTGCAAGCGCTTTGACCACCGTGGTCTTTGCAAGGCCAGGGACGCCTTCGACGAGGACGTGCCCGTTGGCCAAAAGTCCTACAAGCAAACGCTCCACCATATCTTGTTGGCCAACGATGACCTCACTGATGGATTGGCGCAGGCGTTGGATAAAGTCGCTTTTTTCTCGGATCTGCTCTTGGATATCTCGCGTTGATCGGCTTTCTGTCATCTTTTTTAGGCGCGGAGACCCCCTTCTTCAGAGGGGGGAGGAAGCGCCGTCCTTTCTTTGCATGAGGGTAGTGGTTCGTGCGGTCAGCCGTGTGGTGGCCTTCTTCACGTTGACAGAAGCCGTGAGCGTTTCGCCCTCGATGCTTTCCATTGCGAAAAAGCCTGTGCTGCGCTTGCCTTTCACAAACCCTGTCCCTTTTTCTGTTCTCACCAAGTCGTGTTTGCGTAACCCAAACAGTTTTCCTGTTGGGATGCGTTTTTCGGAGCGTACCCCTTTGGTTTGCTGGTAGTCCCCCGCCGCAACGTGCCGCTTCAAGTACAACACATCGTTCAACCTCACCGTTTCCCCGTCCTCGCAGCAAATCGCCACCGCATCGTTGGCATGGCTTTTCGGCAAGCCCAGACATTGTTCTCGCTTCCACTTCGTTTCGTAGCCATACGTCTCTTCAAACTCCCAGCGTTTCTTCAACTGCGCTTTCACGATACCCACTTCCGTCGCCTGTTTCGTTTTGCTTTTTCTCGCTTTGAGCGCAAACATGCCAGCGTGCAAGTCTTCGTGACATCTTCGACACAACGTGACCAGATTGTCGGGCGTATCTGTCCCACCCTGCGAGCGAAACACCTTGTGATGGACTTGCAACACCTTGTCGTGTTCGACTTTTTGCCTTGATTGGCAACGGTACCCGTCTCGGTCGAGTACATAGGCTTTCACGTTGTAAAATCCCTTTTGAGCGCCTTCCTGATACCCTGCACCCTCCACATCGGGGTTCGTGAGTTTGTGGAGGTCGAAACTGGCGGTTTCCACTTTCCACCGCGAGATCGGAAGCAGCGCCTCCACCTGCCTTTTTTCGCGTAGGTGACTTTCCACCTTGGAGGTGAGCGAAGGTGCCAGCCTTCCGTCTTTTCGCATGGATGCGCGATTGCGCCAGCGGGCCTTGCGATAGCGGGTTTTACGCCCTCGCCGATTCCGCCGATACATCGCCCTTTGCTGCATCTTTTTGGACACATCGGTTCGGAGTGTGACCTCCGACTGATAGACGACTTGGCCGTTGGCGACCGCCGCGCATCCAAGGGTTTGGCTTCCCGTATCCATGCCCGCGACCACAGGCTGTTTGTATCCTGAACAGCCATACAATAGCTTGAGTGTAAAGGGGGTTCTTCGGAGAACCTTGGCTTTGCCAGTACGGAGCAAACGGCGAGCCTTGGCAGGAGAACAAGGCATCAGGGGAACTCCGTGTTGGTTTTGAACAAAAACGAACATGACGTTTTTCCTTTTCAGGTGGTGCGTATCTGTACTTTTGAGGCCAGCACAGAATCCGACATCCTCTCGACGGGATAAACAGCCTTCGCATTGTGGTTGACTTCCGCAGACCCAAGCAGATGTTTACAGAGCCACGACAGTGCCTCGGACTGAGGCGGCATCCGAGGGTGTCTCCATGCTGTCTATCGTTGACGAACCACTTCGACTTTCGTCATTTCCTCTGTTCGTCGTCTGGTCAACGTGGGCTTACCCAAGCAAGCCCGCCCCTGAAGGGGTGGGTCGTTGACCTTTGTTCCTCTCCTAAACGCTACAACCGACTTCGACAGCGTGATTCTTTAAGGAGGGTTCGAGGGGCTGTCAAGTTGAACCCGTTCCTTGATCTTTGCATCTCTATACGCTAAAGCCTCTGTCTTGAGAGACTTTCATGCGCCGTGTTTGGCGCGATCTTTCAGCTTTTTTGTTTTGACAACGAGGTCACTATGTCCACCAAACCATCCAAGATCTTGGATACTTTTCCGAACCCGAAACCCGAACGAGATTACGAGATTCGTTTTGAATGTCCAGAGTTCACTTGCGTTTGTCCAAAGACTGGGCAACCCGACTTTGCAACGATCTCGATCAGCTATGTTCCCGATCAAATCTGCGTTGAACTCAAATCGCTGAAACTCTATCTCTGGTCCTTCCGCGATGAAGGGGCTTTTCACGAGGCCGTCACCAACAGCATCCTCGATGATCTCGTTGCTGCGACCTCGCCTCGTCGTATGACTGTGATCGGTGACTTCTATGTGCGCGGTGGTATCAAGACCATCGTTGAAGCCACCCACATCAAGCCAAACGCATAACCCCCACACCCCTTCCTCTATTCCCACTCTTTTCTTTCCAAACATCATCCTTGTCCGAAACTCTCTTGCTGTGGGGAGCTTGCTGGCTCTTCTGGTTTGGCCTGAGGCGTCTCTCTGCGCCGTCTTCTCTGATGAAGATGGACCCTGTTTTTTTCCCCATACCACGGGGAAAAAGGACTAGGCGATCAAAGATGGACAAGGGAGAGGGGCCGAAGCCCCGTAGGAAGGGAAGAAGGGAGAGGGGATAGGGTTATTGGCAGAGGTTTGCGGTACAAGCGACCGTGGCGGGAGCGTCGGGGAGCGCCTTGCACTGGTTGACGTTGGTACAGCTTGGACGACAAACCGTGCCATCGCAAGCTTCGCCGCTTGCGCAGCCTGCACTACAAGGCGGGTCTTTGATGTCGATTTGAACCACTGCACTCTTCTCAAAGGTCGAGCATGACGAGTCTTTGCAACGCAGGACATACATGGGGTATTTTCCTGCGTATTTGATGCCCGAAAGGTTGAGTGTAAAGCTCAGGGTTTGGGCGCTTTTCGCGATGGCAGGGATGGGGTTCAACACGTTGTTGTTGAAGATCACGATATCTGTGGAAACGAAGTAGTTTCCGTTGATATTGACTTGCTGGTTGGTCACGCCGCGGTGCGCAAAAGTGGGGTTTGTGCTTGTTGCTGTCGGCGGAGGAGGCGGATTGATGGTAAAGATCACAGGGATACTTTCTTCGCCTGTGGGATTTGCGATGGTCATCTTGTACTCGCCAGGTTCGAGCGTGGAGAGCGTGAGGATACCATCTGCGTAGTCGTCGTAGATGTAGGGGTCCCACTGCCATGCAGAAGTGACGTCTTTTCCGCCGGGGCCGATGATCTTCAGGATAGGTTCTGTGATACAGCTAAAGCCGGTTCCGATGTCACACATGCGTTCCCCATAGAACAAGATGGAGACTGTGGACTTGGTGCCAAGCTGCACGCTGTTTGGAGAGATCGAGTCGATAATGGGCGGAGGAACGGGCTTCACGTAGACCAAGTACAAGTTACTTGTGGTGGTTCCTTCGCGAGCTTGGAAGTAGTAATGGCCAGGAGCACGGCTGGTTGCATCAAGTGTGTTGACTTCCATCAAGATCGCGTTGCTGTAAGAGCTTGCGAGTGCTTGGTTTTGGAAAAGGATATCCGTCGTTGCTGTGAAGCCTGTTCCATTGACCTTGAGCGGACCGTAACTTTGGCCTCGTTGGAAGTTTGAAGGGTCGACGTTGTCGATGACGAGTGTGGAACCAGCCGCCAACACAGAGTAACGGATCTCTTCAGACTTTTTCCCGTTTTGGTTGTCCACAACGATCTTGACTTCGCCTGCGGTTGCGCTGGTGAGGTCGATCAACTGTTGGCTCTCGATTTGTTGGGGCGAGACAAAGTTGGTGGGGATGGTTGTTCCATTCCACGTGAGTTTGTGTTTGGAGCTAAAGTTTTCGCCCTTGATCACCAACTTTACCTTGTCACCGACTTTTGCATAAGCAGGAGAGAGCGAGGTCAAGTAAGGCACTGGGGCTTCTGTCACGGTAAAGCTCGATGCAGGGCTCTTTGCACCGCAAGGGTTGACCACGACGATGTTGACTTTCCCTGGTGGGACGTTGGTCAAGTTGAGGCGAGCCGTGATGGTGTAACAGCTTGTCGAGGTCGCAGAGAGTCGCACGCAAGTTGTGGGTTGCGGGACGCCATTCATCTCGACGACAGCACCTGGACGCCAAAGTGCGTTAGAGGATGAGTAATCGTCTTCCAGTTCGACATCGACGTAGGTATCCGCAGCACCCGAAGAAGGAGACATGATGTCGATGGGGCGGGAGGTCGATTCTTTGTCAGCTTGTACAACAAAGTCGATTGGAGCGGACTGTGCGCCAGGACCGTTCACGACTTTGATGGGATAGGAGCCTGCTGACAGTTGGCTACCTGTGATGTTGATACGCAACTCTTGGTCAGAGACGACGGTGAGTTTGTTGGTGGTGCTTGTTGGGGTGTAAGCGGTGTTACCAAACATCAACTCGCTGGTGGGGAAGAAGTTTCTTCCATACACAGTGATGCCAGTATTACACTTTGTGTTCCAGCCGTCGGGGGTGATGTGCGTGACTTGGGGAGAGCGGTAAGTCACGGTGACCACAAACTTGTTCGATTGTTTTCCTGTGGGGCTCTCGACGATAGCGTCGTAGTTTCCGGGCTGGAAGCTGTAGTCTTTGGGATCGAGTTCTGCAACAAACGAGAATGCGCTGATGTTGGAGATATTGGTGATTTGTTTGTTGTCGATGAACAGTTTGACGCCTGCACGGAAACGTTGGCCGTTGACGTTGAGGATGTTGGTTTCGTTCATGTAGATGTTGAAGGGGTTGATGCGATCCAAGATCGGCGTGGGATCGGTATCTTCAACAACGAACTTGATCTTATTGGACTCTTGTCCTGTGGGGTTTTGTACCCAAACGTCGTATTCACCGGGGGCAATGTTCGTGAGATCCAATTCGGGATCGGCTTGTACTTCGTCACGACGGGGGCGCAGCGAGGTCAGAACCTTTCCATCGAAGAAGAGTTTGACGCCGATTTCGAAGCCCGAGCCGTGGACACTGAAGGGCAACTTGGTTCCTGTGGTTGCAAAAGGAGGATTCAAGAGGCCGAGTTGGGGTGCTGGACCAAGAGGAACGACTTCGATGGTGATGGCCGAAGAACGACGACCGCCGGGATTGAGAACGTAAAGGCTGTAAACCCCCTTGTATACGCCTTGAAGGTCGAGTTGAGCTTTCAACTCGGTAGCGCTGACGTAGGTGGTTTGGAGAGGTGTGGTTTCAAACAGGATTTGGGAATCGTTGATAAATCCTGAACCTGTGATGGTGACCTCAAGCTTTTGTCCTTCGCCCGCGCGTTCTGGATCGATCTTGGTTGCGCCAGGAAGTGGGATGTCGTTGACTTTGAACTTGAGCGTGTTGGAGCGTTTGTTGTTGATGTTGATAACGCTGATCTCGTACTCGTTGGCTGTTACACCGCGGAGATCGAGTTTTACGGAAAGCTCTGTGTCCGAAACGTAGCGGGTTTCGAGACGACGCGTTCCAAGATCCATCCGCGCACCTGCCACAAATCCCGTTCCTTTGAGGACCATATCGACAACGGACTCTGTGTTGGCTTCGGTGGGGGAGATGCTTGCAAGCGTGGGCTCTTTGTCGAATCCAGCGATGGCTGTAACCGTTACAGTATCGGGCTTGGACTCAAGACCACGAGCGTCTTTTACGATCAGCTCGATGATGTATTCACCATCTTTATCAGGCGTAAAGTCGGGATTGACAGTGTCTGCTTTGTCGAGGGCAGGGCTGGAGCCGTCGGGTTGTTTGGTGACTTTCCAAGCATAGGTCAGTCCGCTCGCATCGCCATCGGGATCTTTACTTTGGCTTCCATCAAGGATGGTCTTGAGACCAGGAGCCGTTTTTTGATCGGGGCCAGCTTCTGCGATGGGTGCGTCATTGGGGGCTTCTTTGACTTCGATCACAAGGGGATTTTCAAGTTGGGCACGGGCTTTTCCGTCGCCCACTTCGAGGCTGACTTTGTACGTTCCCGCGATATCAGGAAGGAACCCTGTACGGCTTTGGGTGGTGTTATCCAACTTCGCTTGGCTACCTGCGGGGACTTCGAGGGTCCAGATGTAGTCGAGCGCGTCGTTGTCCCCATCGCGGCTTCGAGAGCCATCGATGAAGACTTTTTCACCTGTTTGGGGAGCCGATGGAGTGAAACTCGCGATGGCTTGGGGGACTTTATTTTCGGGGATCGATCGGCAAAGTCGGCTGACGCAACGCAAACCTTCTTTGCAGTCGTCACCTGTTTGGCAATCGTCGCCGATATCGCCTTTGTCAGTGCCTGTGGCTGTACAAGCTATGGTACCACTCGCAAAGAGCACAAAAAGCGCAGCATACAAAATGATTCGAAGTTGCTTCATTAAAAAACCTCCGATGCCTCTCAATGTCACTTATTGCCCCACATTGGGCATTAAACGAGATACTGTAATAAAGTTGGTCTTGTTTGACAATGTCTGATTTTTTCTTGGCGTATCCAGAAAGGTGTTTGTGCGTTTGGGGTTTTGGAGATGGCTTCTCTTCTTTTTCGGAAAGGCACACTTTTTTGGTGCTTTTGGATAGACCATTTGTCCAAGGAAAAAATCTCCTTTGAAACAAAATCTCACAAAGGTCGCTGTGTTTGACGAAACTCTGTGGGCGACATCCCTGTGTGCTTGCGAAAGAGGCGAGAGAAGTACAGCGCATTTTCGATGCCGATCTCTTCAGACACTTTTTTGATGCTGCATCTCGGATCAAGGAGCAACACTTTAGCTCTATCGATCTTGAGTCGCAGTACATACGCCCAAGGCGTGATCCCTGTCGCTTGTTTGAAGAGGCGGATAAAGTGGTGTTTGGAGTAGCCCGAAGCTGCAACGACTTCGTCGAGACTGCGCATCTTGTAGTTCATTTGGAGCGAGGCTTGGAAGATCTCGTCGCTGTGTTGGAGTTGTTGGCGACGTAGCGCAAAGAGGAAGAGAAAAAGATGTTGTGTCGCATCGAGTTGGGACGATGTCGCGCCACTTTCGAGCGCTTGGTAAGCTGCGGCAAAGTGCGAGGGTAGCTCTGTGTTTTTGCCGATCGAGAGGATCGGGCTGGTGGTGTTGAGACCCACCGCCGAAAGCAGTTGTTGGGGAGAGCTACCACCAAACAAGATCCACCAAACCTCCCAACCAAGCTGTGGATCACATGAACAGATATGGGGGACATGCGCAGGTTGTAAGACCAGATCGCCAGGACCAAACGTGTAATCCCGTGTCCCCATGTGCAAATGTCCCTTCCCTTGGACACAATAGGCGATCAGACTTTCGTCTCGCGCACGCAGCGGAGCACGATAGCGATATGAGACATAGTGCCCCACCGCTGTTACCCACGAACCCATCCTTCGATCTTCCTGAGAAGCTGTTTTATAAACGTAATCTCTCTTTGCTGGGCCCATGGGTCTGTCTCTCCTTTGGATGCACTTTGTTCATATTGTGTATATCTACGCAATATATTCCTCTTGTCGAATGAGGAAATCCCTTTATCCTCCTACACAAAGAAACCCAGCCGTCAAAAAGAAGTCCACATCCTTACCCCATATTATGCAGAAGGACGGGAAATCGCATGAAACTCAAAACCTCCCCCCAAGTCGCCCCCGAACAACGTATCGCCAACCTTTCGCAACAAAGTGCTGTTTCTTCTCAGATCAGCGCGACCCCTGCATCTCCCCAAGCGATCGCGATCCCTGGGCAGCCCGAAGATACACGCTTTGCACAACAAGCTGGACTTCAGCCACAAAAGAAGATGAGCCCACTTTCTTTGCAGATCCAACACCACACGCAAGATGCACTGCCGATCCAAAAAGCCCAAGTTGCGCAGCCCATCGTGGCGCCCCAACAAAGCCAAGTGGCAACCCCTACGAAGGTTGCGGAAGTACAAACGCCGAAGACTGAAGCGCAGCAAAAGTTAGAGACGATCCAGAAGTTTTACGAAGCCATGGAAAAGCATGACTACAAGACCATCATGTCGCTCTATCACCCAGATGCGACCTTTACGGATCCTGCGTTCCCCAACCTCAAAGGCGAAAAGCTCGAAGGGATGTGGAAACTGATCACAGGCAAAGAAGGTCTCTCGGTGACTCACCGCGATGTGCGCCTTCAGCCCGATGGTTCGGTCACTGGGCATTGGGATGCCAACTACGAGTTGTTCAAAGGCAACCCCATCTTCAATCAGATCGACTCCAAGTTTGAGTTCAAAGATGGGAAGATCTACAAGCACACAGATAGCTTTTCTTTCTCCAAGTGGGCCAAACAAGCCTTCCCATGGGGACTTGGAAACATCTTGGGCACACGCCCTGGACAGTTCGTCCTGAACAAAGTGCTGCGTTGGACACTGTAGTTTTCTTTTTGATTTTCAGGGGTGTGTGGGAGAGCTGAAGACAAGGGAGACTTTTCAAAAAAGGTTTAGATCGCATCGTTGGGTCTGACGTAAAAAGGCTGGTAACATGAGATGATGTCACGAACATGAGAAACCATCTCTGTATTCTTACCACTCTCAGTCAAGGAGACCCCGATGACGAAGCTCTTTTCTTCACTCTGGCGCGTGGCTTGCGGAGCAGGGTTGCTGCTTTTGGCCTTCGCGTCTCAAGATGCTCACGCCCAAGGCTTTTTGATCCCGACCCAACGCTCCGTTGCGCCTTTGACGCTCAAGTCCCACCGCGTCATGGTCAAGATCACTGATCGCGCCGCAAAGACCGAAGTCACGCAAGTCTTCGTCAATCATACCGACCAACTTCTCGAAGCCACCTTTTTGTTTCCGTTGCCCAAAGAGGCCACGCTATCGGACTTTGTGTTGTATATCAACGGAAAGCCCACACGCGGCCAAGTCCTCGTCAAAGAGCGCGCCCATGCGATCTATTCGTCGATTGTACGGACGATGCGCGACCCTGGCTTGATCGATTACCTTGGCGGCAATCTGTTTCGCGCACGCGTGTTCCCGATTCCCCGCCGTGGTGAGCAAAAGATCAAGATCTCCTTTACGCAGATCATCCCGTTCCAAGGGGGTTTGCATCGTTTTGTCTATCCTCTCAAGACCCCACGTCGCGTGTGGCGGACAGACCAAGACTTTTCGATGGCTGTCAAACTCCACAGCAGCGCACCTTTGAAAAACATCTACTCTCCCACACACAAGGTCTCCGTCCGCCGCAAAAGTGATCGCCAAGCGATCATCGGTTTCGAAGAAGACAAGGTCATGCTCGATCGTGACTTTGTGATGTACTACTCCGTGTCGCCAAAAGATGTGGGCATCAACGTCTTGGCCCATCGCATCGACGAAAAGGACGGATACTTCTTGTTGATGGCGAGCCCCAAGACCACCTTCAAATCAAAAGAGTTGATGGGCAAAAACATCACGTTTGTTCTCGATACATCGGGCTCGATGCGCGGTGAAAAGATGAAGTGGGCAAAGGTCGCGATGACACGTTGTCTGAAGAAACTCAATCCCAAAGATCACTTTAATGTGATTCGCTTTTCGACCGATGTAGAGGGGCTTTTTGGACAGCTTCAACTCGCAAACCAAGGCAACATCAAGCAGGCCCTCAGTTTTGTGGACAAGATGGAAGCCGCTGGTGCCACCGCGATCGAAGAAGCGATGGCCAAAGCTCTTGCACAAAAGCCTCGTGGTGACGGTGTGAGTTTGATCGTCTTCATCACGGACGGTCACCCCACCGTTGGCGAAACCTCCCCAGAAGTCCTCGTGAAACAAGCCAACCAGCGCAACAAATGGAAGTCGCGCATCTACACTTTTGGGATTGGTTCTTCGATCAACATCAAGTTGCTCGATCAGATCGCACAAGGAAGCGGTGCAACGGGCGATTACGTCGAACCCAACAAAGAGATCGCGACCCGCATCGACACCTTCTATGACAAAGTGCGCTACCCCGTCC
This sequence comes from Myxococcales bacterium, assembly GCA_020632975.1. GTDB lineage: Bacteria > Myxococcota_C > UBA6777 > UBA6777 > UBA6777 > JAKLKB01. The sequence continues at coordinate 196,398 of JACKEL010000006.1, read as the reverse complement.
TCAGTGACATCAAACTGACCACCAGCGGCGCTGTTCGCTTGCGTGAGATCTATCCCATCCGTCTGCCCGACCTTTTCCGCGGTGGTCAGCTTTTGGTCATGGGCCGCTACCGTGGAACTGGACACGCCGCAATCAAGCTGACTGGAAAAGTCAACGGCGCCGCTCGTACCTTTGTGTACGAAGCGGAGTTTGCGAAAGAAAGCAAAGACAACGACTTTATCCCGCGTTTGTGGGCCAATCGCAAAGTCGCTTATCTCCTCGATGCGATCCGCATGAAGGGCGAGATCGGCGAACTCAAACAAGAAGTCATCCACCTCGCGAAAAAGTTTGGCATCGTCACACCTTACACTTCTTACCTTGTCGTCGAAGAAAAAGACCGTTGGCGCTTGGCTGAGAAGAAAGAAGGTGGTCGCCCTGTGATCGCATTTCCTAGCTCGACAGCGCGACGATTCAGAAGAGGCCCCCGTGGTGGTTTCCGCGGTGGAGATGATGCCCCTTCAGCTCGCCAAGAGGCTGCACCACCCCCACCCGCAAAAGCTGCACCGATGGCAGATGCAGAGTCCTTTGGTGCGGCATCCGGAGCAGGAGCTGTTCGCGTCAGCAAGCAACTTGCCAAGATGAAAAAGGCTGATGTCCAAACCAAAGGTGGCGTGCGTATCGTGCGTGGTCGTCGCTTTGTGTGGCGTAACTCTCGTTGGGAAGATGCACGTTACAAGTCGAGCATGAAGACCCTGAAGATCAAATACCTTAGCGACAAGTACTTCCAGATCCTTGCGATGCGTTCGGATCTGCGCAAAGCCTTTGCCCTTGGTAGCCAAGTCCTTGTGGTGGTTGGAAAAGATCGTGCTTTGATCATTGGTTCTAATGAAGAAAGTGTTTCTGCAAGCGCGCTGCGTTCCTTCCTCCGAAAATAATCCCCGATACCTACCCCTAAATAATTCCCATTCCCCCCGATGATACGCCTCTTTGAGCGGGCTTTTTGTTTGGGCTATCAGCCCAACATAAAGCCACCACCCATCATCACACCGCCCACCAACATCATGATCCAAGCGAACGAGTCATCAAGCCCGCCGATCAAGGGGATCCAGTCTGGGATCAAGTCCCACGAACCAAGCAGTTTGTAGCAAAGTCCCAACGAAAAGAGCGAGCCTCCCGTGAGGATCAAGATACCTTTCAACTTGAGGCCCCACGTGGTGACGCCTTGGTACCAACCGATTGGGATCAAAAGCATAAGGACGATGATGATGGCAAAGCGAAAAAGCTTTTGAAGCATGGTTTTCCTCCATGTTGAAAGCCCGTATCGAGTCGATACATCGGCTTTTGTGTCTTTTTAGGGATTGCGAGCGTCCATAAGATAGCGCTTTGCCTTCGCGATGTCGATGCTTGGCTTTGAGATGGAGGAATCGCGCTTGTGGCTTCTTGGGGAGGAACAAAGGGACAGGTATGCGAGGAAACTGGAGAGATTGAAGATGAGGGTCTTATTTGGAAGCTTTTTTGAGGGTCACAAAGTGCGCGGTGAAAGCGATGACTTGTTGGGGCTTGTACACTTTGCGCAGTGCATTTTTGTCGCCGCTTTCTTCTGCGTAATGCTTGACGATGTGAGCGGGAAGCATGGCTTTGCGTGCGGTACCTACGACGGTTGCGATGTAGCCTTTGCTGTTGGTCGGCACGAAGAACTTGTATCCTTTGAAACGGACACGCATAAACTGGCCTTTTTCCGACAACATCATCCAGCAACCTTTTTTCTGGCAAGCGTCGTGGATCTTGGCGGTCACGGAAACAAAGCGGCCTTTGTATTTTGCGGGGGCTTTCATCAGGCTGGCCAAGGTCACGGACTCAACGGATGCTTGGACGGGGGTGCCATAGCTTCCTGAACAGTCCTTGCGTGCGGACCAAGGATACTTTTTAACAAGTTTTTTTCCTTGTTTGATCATCTTGGCTTTCACGTTGCCGTGATTGTGGCCTTCATGAGCTTGGGCGTTGGGTGCGAGCCAAGCGAGAGCAGCAAAAAGAAAAAAGATTTGACGCAACTTCATGAAAAGATTCTCCTTTTAGCAAGTACCATCACTTATCTTGTGTGCGGTCGCGGTACTATAGGTTGTTGTTTCTTATCTTGCAAGGCTGTGTAAGGCACGGCATTAGGGAGCGGACTCTGTTTGTGGGGAAGGGGTTTCAGAGCTGTTTGTGGAAGAGCGCGGAAGCAGCTTGCCTGCCAAAGACATCATGTGGATGCGCAAGTCATCGAAGAAGGTGTAAAACAGTGGCACAATAAACAGCGACAAAAGCACGGATGCTGTAAGCCCTCCGATCACGGTGACTCCAAGCGCTGCGTAAGAAACGCCGATGGCTGCGGTTTGACCGAGCGCCATCGGGATCAGCCCACAGATCGTGGTGAGTGCGGTCATCATAATCGGGCGGAGGCGTTGGGTGGCTGCATCAAGGATCGCGAGATCACGGGCGTATCCTTCTTGGCGAAGTTGGTTGATGCGGTCGATCATGACGATGGCATGGTTCACGACGATGCCGATCAACATCACCAGTCCAATACCTCCCATCATATCCATCGATGTATCCGTCAGATACATCAGCCAGTACACGCCCAAAAAGGCCAAGGGGATACTCAAGACCACAGAAAAGGGCAGGAGAAACGATTCAAACAAGATGCCCATCAACAAAAAGACGAAGGTAATACTCAACAACAACGCGAAGTTGCGCGAAGCATCTGCTTCTCGCAGATCGCGGAACTCAAAGCCTTTGGCCCACGTGTAGCCTGTCGGCAGCGGAAAACGACTCATGATCGTGTCCAACTGCCCGTACATCTGGGTCATGTTGTCGTTTTCGACGCTGATCTTCATCTTGAGGTAGGTCTTGCGATCGACGTGGCGGATTACCCGTGGTCCCACTGCATACCGCGAACTCACCACTTGGTTGAGTGGGACCGCATTGTTTGTTCCTCGCTGAATGAGCGGTAGTTGCTGGAGTTTTTGGAAGGTGTCGCGATCTTCTTCGCGAACTTGGATGCGCACAGGAACATCGCGTCCTTTGATCTGCATATTGCGCAGACGCCGACCACTGAGGGCGTAATAGATGTTTCCACCCACTTGTTGGGCCGCAAATTGATAACGAAAGGCCCAGATGCGATCGATCTGTAGTTGTAGTTCGGGGAGTTGATCGCGATCGATCTCAGCTTCAGCATTTTTGAAGTCTGGGTAACGCTGAAGGTGTTCTTCTAATCGAATCGCTAGATCTTCGAGCGTTTTGGAGTCTGGCCCATAAAGGTGAAGGCTGATCGATGCACCTGTATTGCCGACTGCACGCCATCCAACACGCCGTGTCACGCCAGGCGCTGCGGGAAGTGCTTGTCCCACGCTGTACATCAGGGCTCGTCGATTCATCTCGATCTTGCGTTTCCCTGGACGCATAAAGACGATGACTTCGGCATGTTGGCCGCGTCGATTGAGCTTGGTGCCTACGTGGTTCACGCCCCATTCATTGTGTTTGGACTGCAAAAGTTTCTCTACCTTCCGCAGATAGGCATCTTTGGCTTCGAAGGGGTAGCTTTGGGTAAAGGTAAAACGCAGTCCAAACGATGTTCGACCAGGCTGGCCTTGATAGGTTTGTTTGAGTCGGTTCATGGGGAAAGAGATCGTCAAAAACAGCAGCACGCTCCACAGTGCCGCATCAAAACGGTGTTGCACCACCCAGTCCAACCATCCTCGATACCAGACCGTGATGCGATCAAACAGCGGCCAAGGCTTCGGCGGATCTTCCCCGAGCATCTTGTAAGCGCCCAGGGGGATGAAGATCAGGGCCACAAGCAAGCTTGCGATCAGGGCCACAGAGACGGGGAAACCGAGCTTGCCCATATAAAAGCGGAACATCTTGGAACCGCTCATCAGGATCAAAGGCAAGAACACAACGATGGTTGTCGAGGTCGCGAGGGAGATCGCGAGCGCCACTTCGCTTGCGCCTTCTTCTGCGGCCTCGAAAGGTGTGCGTCCTTCTGCCCGCATCCGCGAGATGTTTTCGACCACCACGATGGCGTTATCGACGACCATCCCAACACTCAACATCAAACCCATCAGGCTGATCATGTTGAGACTTTCGCCCATCATGTACATGCAAGCGAGCGTCAACAAAAGAGAAAGTGGGATCGCCGTAAGCACCAAAAGCGTCATGCGGAGATGGCGAAGGAAGACCCCCAAGATGATCAAAGCAAAGATCGCCCCCCAGATCGCGGACTGTTGGAGTTGCCACAAAGCATCTTCGATCATCGTTCCTTGATCGACAAAGATATGCTTTTGAAAGGGCGCCATCTCGGGCAGTTTGAAAGCATCTTCTAGGAGTTTTTGGATACGTTTGCTCAACTCGATGGTGTTGGCTTCGGACTCTTTGTACACAGACAAAAAGACGCCAGGCTTCCCGTTGATGCGGAAGATCTGCGGATCAGGATCTTGCCCATACGTGACTTTGGCGACTTCTCGCAGTCGAATCCCCGAAGCCATCGGGTAGTTGCGCAAAGCCTCTACGCTGTTGAGTCGGTTGTCGCTTCGCAAAAAGAAACGCCGCTTGCCATCGTTGATTTGTCCAGAAGGCATCGAGAAGTTGTCTTGGCGGAGCGCGTTGGTGATGCTCCAAACGCTGAGTCTGTGGCTGCGTGCGCGTTCGCGATCTAACTCGATACGGATCTCGGGTTGATCGAGGCCTTGGGTATCGAGACGGCTAACACCTGGAAGTCGTTGGATCTTGGTAAAGATCTGTTGGTCGAGGATGCGGTAACTTTCTGCGTCGATATTTTGGGTGGAGATGCCCAGAGAGAGGATCGGTTGATCGTCAGGGTTCCACTTCCAAATGAAATATCGTTCCACATCTGTGGGGAGGGTGGGCATCAAACGTTCGAGACGATCGCGGACTTGGTTGTAGATGGTGGTCATGGAAGAAGAGTCATCAAACTTCATCCAAAAGGAACCATGGGAGCCATTGGCCCAAGAGCGCATCCGTCGAAGTCCCTCAAGAGTCGCAAACATCTCTTCGGCTGGACGGATGATCTGATCTTCCACTTCTTTGGGGGTGGAGTTGGGGAAGACGATGCGTACGTAAAGGTTTGGAGCCGTAAACCCCGATGGGAAGAGCTGTACCGCGATCTGGAAGTAGGCGATCATACCCAGCAGCATCATCGCGATCATCATCATGATCACCGTAACTGGGCGCCGCAAACTAAAACGTGGTAGCCAAGAACCCGTAGATGACATCCAAAATTCCTTTAACGAAAAAAGTATCCACAACATCCCAAGGCGTCGGACACGCGCCGCGCAACTTTTGGGGGATCGATGGGTTTGTTATGTGTTAGAGGTGAAAGAGCCATTTCTGCAATCTATTCTTTTTGAGAGGGCTTCGTGTCGGCGACGTGATCTCTTCACAAGATGAGGGAGGTTGGTTTGTGGTTTCGAGGTGAAAGGATATTGCAGCGGACATCTCGTTGGTTGCCGTTTCTTGGACTTCTCCTGTTGACGGTCGATTGTCAGCCAGAGTCTTCTTGCGATCAAGCCTGCCAAGAGAAATTGTTCCATTGTTTTCGACTTCCAAAAACGTGCGTAGATCTGTGTCCAAGTGGCCGAAGCATCGGGGCTTCGTGTGCCATTTTACCGACTCTTCCTTTGACCACCTTTGGAAAAGTTACGATCTCGCAAGAAGACTGTGGTCGTTGCCATGCCGCGTTTGACGCTTGGCAGGCGGGAAAAGATTGCGAAGAAGGACAAGCACGTTGCCAACAAGCCATCACACAGCGCAAGGTGGTTGGACTTTTACTGCAAAAATGCGTACTTGTGGGAGGTCGGCGGATCTGGAGCGAAGGACGCGTATGTCTCGACAGCGATGGCCCACCCTGTTTTCCTACACAGTTGGGGGCCGCCTGCTTGGGGTGCGAAAAAGATGGGGAATGTCCTACTTCATTCGTTTGTGATACCGCCAAAAAACGTTGTATCCAGTGCGCTTTTGATGACGATTGCCCCAAACAAAAGTCGGATACCACCTGCCAAGATGGTGTATGCACGCCTTGCCAAAGAAATGATGACTGTCGTCCCCGTTTTTCTGGGCATATCTGTTCATCCAACCAGTGCGTGTGTTTTCAAGATCAACAGTGCCAAGCCTATGGATTCGCCCGTTGTGAAAAGAACCAATGCGTGGCTTGCCAACAAGACAGTGACTGCGCAAGCGGACAAAAGTGCATAAGCAGCCGTTGTACCAAGGACTGTCAGCGTGACTTCGATTGTTTGGGGCTTCGCGAACATGTTTGTGCTGGGGGACGTTGCCGCGTGGCGTGCCAAAGCGATGCAGAGTGTAACCTGATCAAGCTTCGCTATTGCGAAAACCGCCGATGCATCGCGTGTCGTGACGCATCAGAGTGCCCAAACGGTTTACGTTGTGATCGAGGGTATTGTTTGCCGTGAGAAAAGAGGGGATGGGGACGAAGCGGGGCGAGAGACGGGGAGATTAGTTGCGGCGCAAGAATGTTGGGATATCGATATCGTTGTCATCGATCCCTGAAAGATCGAAGAACTCGCGATCTTTCGCTGCGGGGGGTTTGTTTTGACGGGGTACTGGCGTCTTCAACTCGCGCTGTACTTGTACGTTGGGCGCGGGGGTTTGATGACGCGGAGCTGGCGTGGGATTACGAACACCAGGTGCGCTTTGGGGCGGGGTCATCCCGTTCATGGAGTAGCGGCTGGTGGGCGCGCTGGGAACGCCAGGTTGTACAAAGGGTTGCGGGGTACGACGATTCACCGCGCTTGCTGCGGGTGAGTACATGTACTCTTCAGACATCGCTTGGGGCTCGAAACCTGTCGCGATGACCGTGATCTTGATCTCGTTGGTCATCTCGGGATCGAATGCCGCACCAAAGATGATGTTTGCATCTTCATCTGCTTCTTCTTCGATCAAGCTTGCTGCTTCTTGGACTTCAGCAAGCGTCATGTCTTCGCTACCCGTGACGTTGATCAAGATGCCTGTCGCGCCTTTGATCGAGATGTCTTCCAACAACGGACTTTCGATGGCTTGGCGAGCTGCTGCGATCGCGCGGTTATCGCCCGTCGCACGGCCAGTTCCCATCAACGCCATGCCCATGTTCGACATGATGGCGCGGACGTCTGCAAAGTCCACGTTGATGAAGCCTTTGACTGTGATCAGTTCAGAGACACCGCGAACCGCGTTGAGAAGTACGCTGTCTGCCATGTAGAAAGCTTGGTTCAAGCCCGTGCTTTCGCCTGCAACCGCCAACAAACGTTGGTTGGGGATGACGATCAGCGTGTCGACTTGTTCTTTCATCGCTTCGATTCCAAGCTCAGCTTGGCGACGACGACGCTTGCCCTCAAAGTTGAAAGGGCGAGTGACCACACCAACTGTCAAAGCGCCGACCGAACGAGCGATACGAGCGACTTCGGGTGCAGCACCTGTTCCCGTTCCGCCACCCATTCCTGCTGTGACGAAGACCATGTCTGCGCCTGCAAGAGCTTCTGCGATACGAGCTTCGTCTTCGAGTGCAGAGTTGCGACCAACTTCAGGATTCCCACCCGCACCAAGACCTTTGGTCAAACGCGGCCCAAGTTGGATGCGTGCATCAGTCTCACTCTTGATCAACGCTTGCATGTCTGTGTTGGCCACGATGTACTCAACACCACGAAAGTCCGACTTGATCATCGTATTGACTGCGTTACCGCCACCACCACCAACGCCGATAACCTTGATCATCGCTGGACGTGGTTCTTGGTCCACCATAGTATTCATGCCCATCATTTTGTTCATCATCGAAGACCTCCTTCCTTCTTCCTTCCTTCCAAAACATGCCCAAGCAAACCATGACCCCACCCGTGATCGCAATTTTTCCGCAGAAGTTCTTTTTGTAATATTTCTATCTGTTCGTTTTTCATTGGATTATTTCTTTTTTGGTGAGCCTAAAATCGAGATGGATTCTGCGGTGGGCCTCCGTGCCCGCCCGAAAACAGACGGATATTTGGGATGGATTGGGGCGGGCACGGAGGCCCGCCCGATAAAAGGGATATCCAGGATACATCTAGGGCGGGCACGGAGGCCCGCCCGATAAAAGGGATATCATGATGAACACGGGCGGCCCTCTGTGGCCGCCCGAATGTGGGGGGATATCATGATGGGCGGGGGCGGCCCACCGTGGCCGCCCGAATGTGGGGGGATATCACGATGGACAGGGGCGGTCCTCTGTGGCCGCCCGAATATGGGGGGATATCAAGTGAAGAATGCGGCGACGCGTTGGTAGAGGTGTTGCAGGTTGGTTTTGAAGGAGCCCAAGAGCCCAGGGGGAGCGGTCAAGAAGCCGAGGTGTGGGTCCTGTTGGAGTCGCAGCCCATGGAGCAAAAGTCCGATGGCTGTGGAGTAAACAGGACTACGCACGACGTCAGTGAGTCCACCGATATGATTTTGTGGGAGACCTTGTCGAACGGGGAGACCTGTGATCTCTTCAGCGACGTTGAAGACGCCTTCGAGTTTGGTGCAACCGCCAGTGAGTACGAGTCCGGATGCTAGGCCATTTTCGTAGCCAGACTTGCGGAGTTCTTGTCCGATCATGCTAAAGATCTCTTCGACGCGGGGTTCGATGACGCCAGCGAGGAAGAAGCGGGACTGTTCGCGTGGTCTGCGGCCAGCGACACCGGGGACGAGGAAAGTTTCGTCTCCGCGGACGAGAGCGGTGCTTGCGCAGCCATAGCGCATCTTGATGGTCTCTGCTTCTTGCGAGGGGGTATGGAGGCTGGTGGCGATGTCGTTTGTGATCTGATCGCCGCCAACAGGCAAGACAGCGGTGTGCACGATGCTACCGTGTTCAATGATCGCGATGTCAGTGGTGCCAGCGCCGATATCGACGAGTGCAACGCCAAGATCGCGTTCATCTTCATGGAGGAGTGCTTCGCTGGAGGCGATCGCATTGAGGATCAGGGAGCTAGGGCGAAGCTGACTTTGTTGAACGCATCGGGTGATATTTTCGAGTCGAGCGGAGGCGGCGGTTACGAGGTGGACGCGGGCTTCCATACGAACGCCGCTCATTCCGAGGGGTTTGACGATGCCATCTTGTTCGTCGATCTCGTATTCTTGGGGGAGCATGTGAAGCAGTTGGACATTTTGGTCGAACTGTACGGCTCTTGCGGCTTCGAGGACCTTGCGGATATCGCTGTCACGGACGACGCGATCGGGCAAAGGGACGACGCCACTGCTATTGCTGCTGCGGATGTGGCTGCCAGAAACGTTGACGAAGACTTCGTGGATGGAGCATCCAGCCATCATCTCGGCTTCTTTGATGGCTTCGCGGATACTGCGGCGCGTTTCTTCGATATCTGTGATCTGGCCTTTGGTGACACCGCGTGAGGGGTGGGAGCCGACACCGATCACATCGATATCGCCATCTTCAGTGAGTTCACCGACGACGACGCATGTTTTCGATGTGCCGACATCAAGGCCAGCAAGGATAACATCTCGATGAGTTCGATGTTTCATCATGGACGCACTCGATTCGTTGCTAGGGTCTGAGTCAAGGGTTTGAAGTCAAAGGGAAAATGCAAAAAGTGGTTGCTTAGTGTTGTTGTCCGCGCTCGGGCTTTGGAGGCTTTTCGGCCATGGGAACAGCGTCAGCGAGGCGGACGGTTACGCGCTCAGGGTGTTGTTGTTGGTTTGCGTAGATGTATCGCAGAGAACGAACGCCTTGTTGCGCGAAGAACTTGTAGATCTTTCGGACGCGTAGGAGTCTTTGACGAAAGTGATCATGTCCAAGATAGATGCGTCCATCGCCAGCATGAAGAATATAACCTAGCACAGGATCGACTTGGATCTCGCGCAAAGGTTGTTGTTTTGTGAGGCGAAGTTGATGATAGAGGTCTCGCAGCGCAAGAGTTTGACGAAAGAGATCGCGAAAGGCTTTGGGATTGTGATCGATCTCTTTGCGATCGAAGCCGCTGATGCGGATGAGATCGCGTGCGCTGGGATCATCATTGACGCGTGCGAAGATGCGTCCTACTGCGTCAATGAAGTAAGGATGATTGAGTTGCAGGATCGCGGCAGGTCGGTACACGGTAACATCGAACACAAGGCGATTTGGGAGATCGCGGCGTAGTCGTGCGCTCGCGATATGGGGATAATCTCTCAAGCGCTTTGCGGCTTTACGCAGATCGGTTGCCAAGAGGTTCTGTCCGTGTTGGATGCCTGCGATCTTGAGGAGCTTTTCTTTGGAGAGCGGTTGATTCTGGGTGATCTTGACTTCGCGCAGTGCAAAAAAGGAGGTACGCAGCGCATAAGCGTGGATTTGCTGGGCCAAGAAAAGCAGAAACAGGGGTGCGAGCAGGGGGCGCCCAAAGCGAACAAGCCTGGAGAAAAGGCGCGCAAAGATCCGCACACGAACGGCGGTGGGGACACGACGACGGTTACGACGTTGGAGGCCAAAGGGTGGCTTGGATCGTTTCATCAGTTTCTCTGGGCGTTGAGGGTCTTGTGTGTCGGACCGTGGTTTGGGGATCTTGCGCGCTTGTTGGGTGTCTTAACGATTCAAAGAAGCGTCTTTGAGGATCAACTCGCAAAGATCCTCGAAAGACATCCCGCGTTGCGCAGCCATCTTGGGCGTAAGGCTTGTGGCCGTCATGCCAGGGAGTGTGTTGACTTCGAGGAGCCAGAGTGTGTCCTCTTTATCGAGCATGAGGTCGACTCGCGTGACACCGCGGCAACCCAGTGCTTGGTGAGCGCCCAGAGCGAGACGTTGCGTTTCGGCGAGCAAAGCCTCGCTGATAGGAGCGGGACAGAGATATTGTGTATCGTGGCGTTGGTACTTGGCTTGGTAGTCATAAAAGCCCTCTGCTGGGACGATTTGCAGGGGCATCGCGGCTTGATCGCTGAGGATCGCCACGGTAAGTTCGCCACCATCGACAAAAGCTTCCACAAGAAGGGGCGTTGCGGGATCGAAGCTTTGTGCAGCTTTTTGCAGGGCTTCGTCATCGCGGCAGATCGAGATCCCGACGCTAGAGCCTTCGCTGGGTGGTTTGACCACGGCACCTTGGGGGCAATCGAGGCTTGCGAGATCGGTGTGGCAAAGTTCGCCAGCGGTCATCTCGTGATAAGCGGGAGTGGGGAGTCCTGCTGCGATGAAAAGCTTTTTGCTGAGGGTCTTGTGCATCGCGATGGCGGATGCTTGGACGCCAGAGCCTGTGTAGGGGATGCCCATCAATTCAAGCATGCCCTGAACACATCCATCTTCACCGTATTTCCCGTGGAGTGCGATTACTGCAACGTCGATTGCATGTTCTTTCAAGGCGACTGGAAGGTTGCGATCCACGTCGATACGTTGGACCTGATAACCACGGCGCTCAAGGGCGCTGGCCATCGCTTCCCCTGTTTTGAGGGAGACTTCACGTTCTGAAGAAAGACCGCCGTACAACAAACCGATGCGTTTTGTTTTCCAATCGATTGTGTTCATCGAGAACCCCGTGTGCTGTGGACGTGTGATGCGTCCGAGTCTGTTGAGCAGGCGCGAACGAAACGCTTGGTTCGTCGGATGAGCCCCTTGGTTTGGTGTTCTGTAATGTCCGAATGACGGGGCTGTAAGTCGAACCTCGGCGATTAGGTCCTTTGCGCCTGGGGCGGGGTATCGGCTATTTCTGTAAGCAGACACTTTGCGCCTTTATCTCAGGATACCCCGCGTATCTAGGGCGAAGCAAAAAAAACGCGAAAAAAAGATGAAGCTTTGGTGAGTGTTCTGTGGGGTGCGCCTTGCGGATCGTTGGGTGTGGTCCTATAACTGCCTGCCAAGGACTTTTTTTGAAAAATCGTGAAAAGAAGGAGGGTTCGCACATGAAGAAAAAAGGTGATCAACTGCCAGACTTTTCGTTCAAAACTTCAGCAGGTGAAACGTATCGTCTCAGTGAGTTAAAAGATCGCAATGGTGTGATCTTTTTCTTTTATCCAGGGGACTTTACGCCTGGTTGTACCAAAGAGGTGTGTTATTTCCGCGATTCTTTTGGTGACCTTCAACAAGAAGGGGCCGCGATCTTTGGTATCAGCCTTGATAGCGACGAAAAGCACGAAAAGTTCCGTGAGGCTTACCAACTTCCTTTCGCGCTGATCGCTGATCACGACAAGTCGTTGAGCAAGACTTTTGGTGTGTTGCGTTTGGGGGGCTTTTTGAAAGTGCGCCGCGCGACCTTCGTGGTGGACCCCAAAAAGATGGAGATCGCGGAAGCTTTTTCCAATGAATTCAACATGCATGTCCACGCAGAGCGCGCGCTTGAGATCGTCAAAGTCCTGAAAGGAGCCGCCGCGTGAAACAGTACGGATTCACCCTTGAAGGAAAGCACGCCCTTGTTTGTGGAGGGAGCGCGGGGATTGGAGAAGCTTCTGCCCGCGTGATGGCCTCGATGGGAGCGAAGATTACTGTTCTCGCACGCAGAAAAGACCGTCTCACGGGACTTTTACCTGCTTTGGAAAATGAAGGTGCTGCGCGCGCTTTGGCACTTGTCGCGGACTTGGATGATCGCGATGGCTTGGAGCGTTTGTTGAGCGAGCATCTTGCGCAACATGGGCCCGTGCATATCTGGATCAACAACACTGGCGGTCCAGCCCCTGGGCGTTTGGTGGATGCGGATGAGCAGGACTTTGAGAAAGCTTTGGGTCGCCATTTGTTTGCTTCCCAACGCATCTTGAAACTGGTCTTGCCTGGGATGGAAGCCGAAGGATACGGGCGAATCATCAATGTTCTTTCGACCTCTGTGCGTCAGCCGATCCCTGGTTTGGGGGTGAGCAATACCATCCGTGGAGCGATGGCTTCTTGGGCCAAGACACTTGCCAATGAACTTCCCGCAGGGATTACGATCAACAGCATCCTTCCAGGTTTTACGATGACTGAGCGTCTTGCTTCTTTGGCACAGTCGCGCGCAGAGTCCGCAGGCATCGGCGTCAACGATGTTGAAGATGCTTGGGTCAAGTCGATCCCTGAAGGTCGTTTGGGCAAGGCTGAAGAGTTGGGGGCGACGATCGCGTTTCTTGCATCGCCTGCCGCCTCTTATATCCGTGGCGTTTGTTTGCCTGTGGATGGTGGACGGATCTCTTGTATCTAAGCCACGTTTTCTTGTGGGTTGGCGCATGGAAAGAAGCCGACCACGATCTTGGGAGAGAAGGAAAGAAGCTTGCAAATATCATCTCGTGACACCATCGCTGCGATTGCTACGGCGCTTGGAGAGGGCGGGATCGGCGTTGTGCGGATCAGCGGGCCTCTGGCGCGTTCGATTGTAGAGAAGGTCTTTCGTTCCCCTGTACCTACCGACCGTTGGGAGCCGCATCGTTTGTATCTGGGAAGCTGTCTCGATGCGGAAGGAGAAGTCCTCGACGAAGGACTGGCCGTGTGGATGCCCGCAGGTCGCTCTTATACAGGCGACGACGTAATCGAACTCCAGATGCACGGAGGCCGCCTGAATCTGTTGCAGATCTTGCGTTCTGTGCTGGATCAAGGGGCAAGAACGGCGGATGCTGGGGAGTTTACGCGAAGGGCCTTCCTTAATGGGCGCATCGATCTTACGCGTGCTGAGGCCATCGTGGACTTGATCGCGGCCAAGAACGAGCAGGCCCTAAACGTCGCACGCCGCCATCTCCAAGGACACCTCAAAGAATACCTCGATGAACTTGCTGAGCGTTCTTTGACGTTGGCGGTGCGTGTGGAAAGTTGGATCGACTTTCCTGAAGAGTTCGATCCTGCGCTTGATGCGTCTGTTCAGTTGATCTTCAATGAGCTACGGGCTTTTGAGACAGAAGTGATGCGTTTGTGCGACTCGTATGCACAAGGCAAGCAGCTTCAAAAAGGTTGGTCTTTGTTGTTGTTGGGGCGTCCCAATGCAGGGAAGTCCAGCCTCTTTAATCGGTTGCATGGGGATGATCGAGCCATCGTGACGCCGCTCCCTGGAACGACGCGCGATCTTCTCGAGGCGCAGATCGCTTTGGGTGGACTCCAACTTCGCTTGATCGACTCGGCGGGTTTGCGGCATCGCCCATCCTCTGAAGACGCGGATACACCGCGCTTGAAAGGGGGCGAACATTCCTCTTCTGATGAAGCCACAAGCTATACTCACGATGACATCGAACAGATCGGGGTTCAGCGAGCTTTGCGGGCGGCAGGAGAAGCACAACTGTTGTTTGCCGTGATGGATCGATCGCGTTCTTTTGATCAAGAAGATCGGGAGGTTGCACAGGTCTGTGCAGGACGTCCAACGGTTTTGATCTTGAACAAAGTGGATCTTCCTCCCAAGATGTCCCAAGAAGATCTCTCAATCTTCTCGCCACTCGCGACCTTTTCTGTCAGTTGTCAGAGTGGTGAGGGATTGGAATCGCTGCGACAGTGGTTACATGATTATATGGAAGAGACGGCCCCTGCACATGAGTTGGTGATCACCAATGAACGCCAACATCGGGCTTTGCAGAAGGCCTCGGCTTGTCTCGAAAAGGCGCTTCAACAAGGAGCCACCTTGGGCCCTGAGTTTCTTGCCGAAGATCTGCGCTCTGCGCGGCAAGCTTTGGTGGAGATTACAGGGCAGGTCTCCTCAGAAGATATCTTGGATGCGATCTTTTCGCGATTTTGTATCGGAAAATAGAGACACTTGGATGTGGGAAAAAGAGATGCGACGTTTTACTTTTTTCGGTATGTTGGCGGTGGCCCTCCTTGGGCTGGGGTGGATGACAAGCACGGCTTCTGCAGGGTCTGCACAAAAAGGCTTTCGCTTTCCACCTTTTAAGGTGAAATATATCCAAGCTGCCGCTCCTTCAGCAAAACCTTACCTTCGTGACTTCAATTTTACCGATGTGGTGGGCAAGATCCCCATCGCGATGATGTACTTTCTTCCTGGACACAAGGGCTCCGAGGCCGAGCTTCAAGCCGCAAATGCAACCGCGATGTTGCCCTTTTTCAAAGACAAGATCCGCTTCTTGGCGATCACCAAGGTCAACAGCTTGAAAGAAGTCAAAAAGGTCTTTGCGCGCTTGCAAAAATTGAAAGTGACTTTGCCTGTTTTGATCGATGATAGCCGCGGACTGTTGGCCTATGTCACACTGACACGACATGTCCCTTCTTATTCTGTGGTGACCGTCAAAGGCTATCTCCGTCTCTCGAATGCGTCGTCGCTCACAGAAACGGTGCGTCCAGGGATGTCTCTGTTTAAGGCGTTGCGAGATGTCGCTGCACACAAAGATATCCCCTACACAAGAGCGCCTGGAGCTTCCCCCAATCCGTTGGATTTGGTTGGAAAGAAAGCCCCTGTCTATCGCTCTGAGCCTGCATTGCCAAGCATCAAGGTGACGTGGCCCACTTCGGGTCCCAGTCGAGCCCCGACGATCTTGGTTTTTTGGTCTGTGGGCTGCCCTCACTGCCGCAAAACGCTCCCTCCGCTCGATAAGTACGCACAAAAGAACAAAGGTCGCTTCCATCTTTTGACGTACGCGCAAGTGGACGACGATTTGCGCAAAGATATGCTCAAGACCTTTATCAATGAACACAAACTCCAATGCCCCGTGTTGGCGGATGCCAAGGGCGTGATCTCTGCGCGCTATCAGATCTTGAAAGTCCCCACCTTCGTCTTGATCGATCCAATGGGTGTGGTCCGCGATGTTCATTCTGGTGGTGGCGAAAAGATCGGCGAAGCATTGGATCAGATGCTGAAGCGTTATCAAGCATCGAAAAAATAAGAGGAGACTTGGATGGGTTTGCGGTTGGTCCGTGGAATAATTCTCGCTGCGATGCTCTGTATGGGTGCTTCATCATCTCAAGCTGGGACACTGTCTCCCACGCTGCGTTCGTTGATGTTGCATGTGCCTGCACGCGTTGAAGTTGTGGCTTGGGCGCCTGTCTTGCGACGTCTGCCTACGCGCTTGAACGGTCTTTTGACGAACTTAGAGAAAAAGAATCCCATGGGGGCGCAGGTTCGGGCCTTTTTGGGGCAAATCAAGACGCAAAGCAACATTGATTTGCTGAGTGCTGCGAGTCTGCAGACGCTTGGTCTTGCTCAAAATGGCGCAGGCGTCGTCACGATGCTCGATATCCAAGGAACCGAGTGGGTTCTTTTGGTGGGAACGCTTCGCAGTTTGGATGACTTTGACAAGGGTTTGGATCGACTGACCACGCAACTTGCGGCAGGTGCATCGTTGCGACGTCAAGCAACACCCGTTGCGGGCGGAAAGATCGTGACTTTGTTTGCGTCTTCTCCAAATCCTGATGCCAATACCACGGAGCCTTTGGCGGCTTATGCGGCTTTGCAAGGCAAGATCTTGATGGTGGCAAAGTCCAAAAATGTCTCTGCTGGACTTCCAGGTGCAGGCAAAGCCCCCGATTGTGTAAGCGTATTGAAACGACTTCTCCAACTTCCTCCCCAAAAGTCGATGGCGAATCACGCACCTTTCCTTCAAGGGATGCGACGTCTGCGCGGTGGTGAGTTTGGTGCTCTCCTTGTACAAAACAAGCGACTGTTGGGGCGCAATTCTGCTCTTGGTGCGCCCAGTATGCGTGGCTCGAACTTTTCTTGGTTGGTTGCGGGCTTGTTTGTCAGCAACAATGGCTTGCGGGCTTCTGTTTATGCGGATACACCGCTTGAACGAGATATCATCAAGCTTTCTTCGATGATGGGCCGTACTTCTGGGAGTCCTGCCAAACTTGTGAAGATGCTGCACAAAGACGCGCTGTTTGCGGCGCGTTTCTCTGTGGACATCAACAAGTTTTTCCGTTCGATCTTAGATGAGGCCCGAAGAAACACGCGTGGCAATGGTGGTCCCAAAGCTGCATTGGCTCGTTTTCGTCGGTTGGTTGGGATGGATCTGGAAACAGAAGTGCTCCCAAGCTTTACAGGGAACGCGCTGCTTGCGCTTTTGGGTGTCGATCCTGCCATCGTTGCGTATGTTCGGCGACGTCCAGCGATCGTTCCAAGCCTTGTGGAAGCAGTGATGCTTTTTGAGTTGCGTCGTCCACAAAATGCAAAGCGCTTGCTTGCACAGCTCCCGCGTATCGCGGAAAAACAGGGCCTTCCACCTGTCAAAGAACTCAAAGGCGTGGGTGGAGCGCCTATGTACAAGATCATGCCTTCCCCTGGAACTTCGCTGTTCCTCACGGTGGTAGGGCGCGCGATGCTGATCGCGTTGAACCGCAAAGCGCTCGCTTCGACGTTGGCTGCGATGCGTTCTTCTGGCCAACGTTTGTTTGCTTCCAATGTCCCGAAAGTCCTCGTACAACGACGCGGTGTGGGGGTTGCGTTGAGCGTGCGAAACTTGTATCGCACCATCAACCAACTCAACTTGGGCTTTTCGACGCGCATGGTACTCGCGGGATTCTTGCCCTTTTTGCAAGGAATGGAACTCGCGACGTTCCGTTTTCTCCCTACACGTCAGGGTTTCAAGATGGACGTGACCTTGGATCTTGCCCCCTGACCCAAACCTTCCTTTTCTGCTCCAGTCTGCTCCAGTCTGCTCTAGTCTTCGAATACCCCATTCCATTGATGTTTTTTCATCTGAACGCATCCTTCTTGATCAAAGGCTACGCCTTCTTCTTGGAGCAGAGCGGCTTGTTGATCCCCCAACGCGATGCTGCGTTTCCTCAAAAGGAGCGTTCCATCTGCCCCGACTATCCGCCACCAAGGGATGTCTTCGAGTGTGTTGGCGATTTGTTTGCCTACCACGAGACCCGAGCAAGGACGCGAAAGCATCTGGCCGATCTGACCGTAACTTGCGACATATCCGTAAGGTACGCAGCGCACCCAGTCGTGGATCTCTTGGCGCAAAGAGCCTGAAGAGGACGCGGTCTTCTTTTTCGTCTTCTTGGGTTGCGATGAAGCCTTCTCTTTGGGGGCTTTGGGGCGGCTTGGTTTGGCTTTGGGAGAGGATGTGGCCATCTCAAGTTCCTTTTTCTGGGTGTTCGCGGAACAAGCTTTTCTCGGCGTTTAAGAAGCGAGCATGCTTGCGTTTGAGACAACAAGCGGGGTATACCCAAAAGGTTATCTCACATCTATTTTTGCGGTGAGAACCACCTCGCGAGACATGCGGGATGAATGGTTTGTCTTCGCTCGCCTATCATCAAGGAGATCCCGAGTATGCAAAGCAAAGAAAGATCTGTTGGTATCGCACAAATCGTCGCGGCTGTGTTGAACAAAGGTGAACAGACGGGCCCTGCTGCACCTGGACGGCCTGCTGCACAGCGAGAGAACGGCTTTGATGTCCGCTTGGAAGAAGGAAAGGTCTGTCTCTTCGATTGCAAAGGAAACCGCATCACGCTTGAAGAATTGATCCAGTACGTTTCGCGCCATCTTCCCTAAGAGACGGCCTTCTTGATGGGGTGGGGCACAGGGACTGTAACATCTCGCACAAACAAACGACCCTCTATGTAGTTTCGAAGGTATTTTCTATCCCTATTTTTGGAGGAGATCGTTTTATGCGTAACGTATCTTTCGACGGAAACTTGCGTCCTTCTTCCTTGCACCCGCAGGATGAGACTCTTTCTTCTGCGGAACAACGCGAAAAATCCCCGAACCATCGAGGACATCGTTGGGGTAGTCTTTCCTCTTGGGGAACGCGTTTGTTGGTCTTGTGTGCGGTGTTTGGGCTGTTTTGTTGGGGCAAGGGGTATGCTTCTTCACGAGGCGATTGGGGATGGCTGGTTGGGAGCGCAAAGCCCGGTCGTGTCGCAGTGATCGAACTCTTTACATCTGAGGGCTGTTCGAGTTGTCCGCCCGCAGACGAAGTCCTTGCCAAGATCGTGTCTCTTTCGAAGCGTCACAAACTCCCTGTTTATGGGCTTTCTTTTCATGTCGATTATTGGAACAACCTTGGTTGGACGGACCCTTTTAGTCGCAGACATTTTTCACAGCGGCAGAGCGAGTATGCGCAGCTTTTGGGCGGGACCTCTGTGTATACGCCGCAGATGATTGTCAACGGACGATGGGGCTTTGTGGGGTCTCGTCATTGGACAGCACAAAAGATCTTGCGCCGCGCGTTGTCTAGCCCATCACAAGGGCATCTTGCGCTTCGAGCCAAAGTGAAAGGTTCCAAGATCAGCGCGCGATTTCTCGCAAAGGATTTCCCGATGGGTACGCACCTTCGTGTTGCTTTGGTGGAGCAAAAGCAGCGTGTCTATGTCCCAAGGGGCGAAAATGCAGGGAGAACCTTGCATCATGTCAATGTGGTGCGTGTCTTTCGAGATGTGGAACTGCGCGGGAAGACAAAAGGGGCGTTGGAACTGACCATCCCACGGCGCTTTCGGAGAAAAGGGGCGAGCCTTGTCGGTTACCTACAACAGCGAGATGGCCGCATCCTCAATGCAACACGTCTCTCCCTGTAATCGCGGATCTTCTTTCGTCACGTGTGGGATGCAATCGTGTGTTTGCTGCGATGCTGTGGGGCACAATCGTACATTTGTTACGAGCGTGTGGTTGTTGCGGTGGTGCGTTTGCTGTGATCGTTTGGTTGCAGTGACGGTGCGTTTGCTGAAGTCTTTGCCATCGTGATGCGTATCCTGTCGCATCTTAGGAGCGTTTGCGTTGGGGGCGTCGCTCAGCTTGGGCTGTAAAAGGATCTTCTGGCCAAGCGTGTTTGGGATAGCGTTGGCGTAGTTCTTTTCGTACTTCTGTGTAGGTCTGTTGCCAAAAGTTATGGAGATCTTGCGTGACTTGTTGGGGCCGCATATTGGGGGCGAGCAGGTGAAGCAACAAGGGGATGCGTCCTTTGGCGATCCGTGGTGTTTCAAGCCAACCAAAGACCTCTTGAATCCGCACAGAAAGGATGGGTGGGGCTTCATCTTCGCGATATTCGATTCGCAAGATGGAGCCGCTGGGGACTTCGATGCGTTCGGGGATCTCTTCTCGCAAAGCGCGCTGTTGTGGGTAACTTAACTCTGCGAGCAAAAGCTCTTGCCAAGGTTGTTGTCGCAGTTCTTGAAAAGAGCGTTTGCCCATACACCACAAAGGTAGGCGATCTTGCAACATCGCGTCGTCGAAGGTGGGGCTTTCGAGTTCTGGGAGCCAGCGATGAAGGGCGCGAAGTCGCAAGAGAAGTTGTTCGTACTCTGGTTGATCGAGTCCCAAAGCGGGCATGAGATCGCGTGCGGCTTCCTCTGCCAAAAGGACCGCTGCTTCGTCAGGATCGGCAGTAGCTGGACGTTGTTTTAAGCAGAGTTCTTGGAAGAAGACTTTTTGTGCTGCGATAACGCGCTGTTTTTGGGGATCAAAGGAGAGTTCTTGGGCTTGGCGCAAGTGCTCTTTGGGCAACCAGTCTTCTTGGATGGCAGAGGCCATCCTTGCGAAAGCATCCGCACGATCTTGTCTTCGGCTGGCATCAACATCTAGCGCAAGGTACAAAGGTGCGCGTTTGACTTGGCTTTTGGGATCGAGGCGCACGCCTTTGCCATTGGAAAGCAAGGCACGTTGGGGATCTCCGTCTCTGCGTTGAGCGACGCGATCTGGATAACCTGCAAGCAAGGCTTTGGCGAGCGCTTCATCTCGCTGAATGGGCGATAGCTTCGAGGGGCGCGGTTTGTCGCTAAGGATACGCGCGAGTTGCTGTTGGACTTTGCGCAGTTGTTGGATGGCGCGCTTGGCTCTTGGATGGTTCGGGTGATCGGGGCTTTCGCTTTCTTCGAGTAGGTTCATCTGGTCCAACAGATCAGACTCGACTTCAGCGAGCCTTCGGGGAGGACGTTCTTGCAAGAGCCCCGAAAAAGGATGGCGTTCTGAAAGCAGAGCAGCCAATAGACATGCTTCCCACAAGACGCCGCGTTCTTTGGCATCCAGTAAGACAGCCGCAAGGCGCGGAGCGATGGGGAGTTCTGCCATCTTTTTTCCGCGCTCTGTGAGTTGACCTTCTTGGATCGCCCCCAACATATCGAGAAGTGCGAGCGCTTGTTCTTGGTTGTGTTCAGGGGGCGGAGTGAGCCATGGAAAACGCAAGGGGTCACGTTCTCCCCAAGTCATCAGTTGCAACAAAGTTCCCGATAATTCGACCCGTTGGACCTCGGGGATATCTTCTTCTTGAAGAGGTTGGTGAGGGGACCACAAGCGCAAGCATAGGCCGGGGGCCTCTCGTCCCGCGCGTCCCGCACGTTGGGTCGCGCTTGCAAGACTGATGCGCTCCAATTCGAGTCGATTGAGTCCGCTGTTTGGGTCATAAAGTAACTTTCTTGCCCAACCTGTGTCCACCACACTACGCACCCCAGGGATGGTCAAGGAGGTCTCCGCGACGTTGGTGGAAAGGATGATCTTGCGTTGTGTTGCAGGGCGAAGCGCGCGTTCTTGTTCTTGGGGTGCTTGTTCGCCGTACAGCGGGCAGATCTGGAGGTCTGTTTTGGCTGCGAGGCCAGAGAGCAAAGACTGGGTCTCCCGAATCTCCCGCTGGCCTGGTAGAAAAACGAGGATATCTCCTTCTGTTTCTTTTAAGAGATCTTCCACGCCCGATGCTGCGGACTCTGGGAGCGGATCTTGTGCTGTGGTTGCGCGGTAACGCAGATCGACAGGATAGCTGCGGCCAGGGCAGCGGAAGATCGGCGCATCTCCTAGGTAGGAAGAGACTTTTTCTGAGGGGAGCGTCGCGGACATCACGACGATACGCAGATCGTCACGGACTTCTTGTTGAAGCTGATAAAGCATGGCGAGCACGATATCGCTGGCGGTATGGCGCTCATGAAACTCGTCGAAGATCACCAGACCCACATCTTCTAAGAAAGGGTCTGCCACCAAGCGGCGCAAAGCCAAACCTTCTGTCATGACCAAAAGACGGGTGTTTTCGCTCGAACGTTGCTCGAATCGCACTTGGTATCCGACTTCTTCACCAAGTTGAAAGCCTTGTTCTGCGGCGATCCTTGTTGCGGCTTGACGTGCAGCGATACGACGCGGCTCCAACATCAGGATCTGTCCCTTGCAAAGATCGGATTGCAACAGGGCGGGGGGAACGCGTGTGGTTTTCCCTGCGCCTGGCGCGGCCTCAAGCACGAGGTTTGGTGCGTCCTGCAACAGCGCAAGAAGCCTTGGGATATGGGGATCGATGGGCAGTGTTTCTAGCATCTTCTTTGGATTGTTTTTTGGTGATCTTGTGAAAAATCAGGTAGGTCTTATCTTGGCATCGCCTTTGCGTAAGGAGCGCCAGCCAGTTATACGCATCAGTATAGCGGCGCTTTCTTTTCTTGCAAAGCGAAGCCTGCTTTCCCTTCAAATTGAGATAACGGAGTACGTGATGAAAAAGGTATTGTTTTTGTTTGTTGCTTTTGCCCTTCTGGCGCCTCAGTTCGGCTGCAAGACCATGCAGGCGATGGACGAGAAGGCCAGCAAGTTGACTTCCAACCCTGAAGTCCGCCAAGGCATTATGAACAAACTTGTCGGTCTGCTCGGCAAAAAAGATCCCCAGAAAAAAGAAACCGCGATGAGCAAACTCGCTGCGTTCGGCTCCAAGGCTGTTCCTTCTTTGATTGGCGCATTGAAAGGTGGCGACAAGCCCACAAAACAAGGCGCGCTTGAAACCCTCGGACGCATCGGACCCGCTGCAAAGCCCGCTGAACCCGAAGTGAAAAAAGCGACCCAAAGCGCAGACCCCGATATCAAGAGCGCTGCGATGTCAGCTCTCGCCAAGATCATGGGCAAGAAATAATCAAGTCGATCGACTCAAATTGAGTCTCGATTTGAGACTGTCGAATCAGAGACAAGCAAAAGCAGGCCACCGTGCCTGCTTTTTTTGTTTGGGGAGAGGGCCAGAAGAAGAAGGCGAGCTTTTGAAAGAGGGAGCTTAGAAGAAGGAAGCGATCTCTTGAAGAGACTTTTTGGAGATGGCGGGTACTTGGGCATCTTGGGCGGGGTAGCCTACGACGAGCAAAAGGAAGGGTCGTTCGTTTTTGGGTCGTTGTAGGAGTTCATTGAGGAAGTTCATGGGGCTTGGGGTGTGTGTCAGTGTGGCGAGTCCCACTTGGTGGAGTGCCATGATCAACATCCCTGTCGCGATCCCGACGGACTCTTGGACATAATAGTTTTTGATCTTGTTGCCTTGGTCATCGAGCCCATAGCTTTCTGCAAAGATCGCGATGAGGTAGGGTGCGACTTCGAGAAAAGGTTTGTTTTCATCGGTCCCAAGGGGAGCAAGAGCATCGAGCCAGTCTTGTGGAGCGCGCCCATTGTAGAAAGCACGTTCTTCTTCTTCGGCTGCGAGGCGGATCTTGCGCTTCATCTCAGGGCTTTCGATGACTGCAAAGTGCCAGGGCTGTCGATTTGCGCCGTTGGGTGCGGAGCCTGCGATCTGCAAGCAGGCTTCGATCACACCACGAGGAACAGCTTTGTCAGCGTAATCGCGCACAGTTCGGCGAGAACGCATTTGTTTTGCGAGGGCAGTGGCGCGTTCTTGCATCTCTGTGGGGTCAACGAAAGAAAAGGCGAGGGGAAGGTGGGGGGCTTTTGTGTCCATGGGGTCTTTCTTTACGCGCTGAAACGACGGCGGCGCAGGACAAGAAGAGACAACACGATAAAGAGAAGCAGGCCGCTGGCGGGGATACCAGACTGTTGCTGACAGCTACAACCCGGGGACTGGTAACGTCCTTCACCGCTAGGATCGTCAGGGCTGTTCCCACCAATGTTTTTACCATCATTGGTATCGTTTTCTTGGTTGGCGGTGTTTTCGGGATTTACGATGGTGCCATCAGGTCCGACAACCGTGCCATCGGGCCCAATCACGGTGCCGTCGGGTCCAACGACCGTTCCATCGGGTCCAACAG
The DNA here is from genome assembly GCA_020632975.1 of Myxococcales bacterium. Classification (GTDB taxonomy): domain Bacteria; phylum Myxococcota_C; class UBA6777; order UBA6777; family UBA6777; genus JAKLKB01. The sequence goes on along the minus strand of JACKEL010000006.1, from coordinate 172,637 downwards.
TGCCATCAGGGTTCGACCCGCCGTCAGGCTGGTTGTTTCCGTCAGGGTTGGTGGAACCGCCCGAACATTGGCCTTCTTTACAGGTTTGACCGCTTGGGCAAGTCACGTTGACGCAAGGATCGTGGTTGCAAGTACCATCTTTGCAGTAGCGTCCTTGGGGACATTCGACATTTGCGCAAGGATCACCTTCGCATTTCCCGTCTTTACAGACTTCACCATCTGCACATGTCACACCCGCACAGGGTCCGCTCTTGGTGGGATCTTTTTCGCATTTTCCGTCTTTACAGACTTCGTCTGCGGCGCAAGTCACGCCAGTACAAGACGCCACGCACTTTCCTTCTTTACAGAACTCACCGCTTGCGCAGGAGATACCGAAGCATGGGTCACTTTGGCACTGTCCGTTCATGCAAGTGGTGCCGCTGGGGCAACCTGTTACGTAGCAGTCGTTGGGGATACACTGGCCTTTGACACAGACTTCGCCGGATGCGCATTGAAGCAGCGAGCAAGGATCGACACAGCGGCCGCCCAAGCAGATCTCGCCAGTTGCGCAAGTGACGCCCACGCAGAGGTCACGTCCGACGCAGATTCCGTCTTGGCAGCTCAGACCCGCAGGGCACTCTTGTCCTCGACAGGGGGCTTGGCACTTGCCGTCTTTACAGAGCAGACCTTGTGGGCAAACCGCGTTGTTGTCGGGGGTTCCATCGCAGTCTTCGTCTTTGCCATCGCAGATCTCTTGGCGAGGTTTGGGAGCGTTGCATGGCTGGTAGGCACCGTTGACACAGATCTCTTTTCCTGCGCCACAGTCTGTTTTGCAATCGCGGAAAACGTCTTCGTCGATGGTTCCATCGCAGTCGTCGTCTTTTCCGTTACAAGTTTCTGTTTGGGGGGGAGGTCCTGAACAGCCCGTCCATGCGCCGCCTTGGCAGCTTGCAGTCCCTTGGCCACAGGCTGCTTGGCACTGACGAGGCGCGAGACCTTCATCTGTTTTGCCATCGCAGTCATCGTCTTTTCCGTTGCAATCTTCAGCGACGGGAGCTTGGGCTGTACAGTTGATCCAGCGACCGCTGATGCAGGTTTCTACGCCTGTACCACAAACCGTCGAACAGGGACGCGTGAAGTCATCGACTTTTCCGTCACAGTCGTCATCTTGGTTGTTACAGATCTCTTGGCTGGGTTTGCGTGCGGTACAGCTTTGCCACTGGCCAGCAGTACAAGTCTCGATGCCTGTTTCGCAAGCGGTTTGACAGGAGCGGTTGAGACCTTCATCAATTTGACCGTTACAATCGTTGTCTACGCCATCGCAGACTTCGGGGGTGGGGGCTTTTGCAGCGACAGAGCATTGGGTTGCGCTACCATCAGACTTACAGATGTAAGTTCCTTGGGACTCGCAAGCACCTGTTCCCGCAACACAAGGTTGACCTTTGTTGCCAAAGTCTTCGTCGGTTTTGCCGTCGCAGTCGTTGTCTTTGCCGTCGCAGATCTCAGGCTGTGGGGCCGCAGGGGTCACGCTACACGACACGCCATTTTGGTTGCTCGCACAAACGTAGGTCCCTGTGCGTTGGCAAGCACCCACACCCACATTACAAGCTTGACCGAGATTGCCGAAGGCTTCGTCGGTTTTACCGTCGCAGTCGTCATCTTTACCGTTGCACTTTTCTGCGCTGGGTGCGGTGTTTCGGACACAGTTGAGGGTTCCGCCTTGGCATTGTCGTGTCCCTGCGCTACAGGCACCTTGTTGTCCCGTATTGCAAGCGACGCCACCACCGGGGTTTCCATCGTCGATTTGTCCGTTACAGTCGTTGTCAACGCCGTCACAGACTTCGGGGGAAGGCTGACGAGCGGTGGAGCAGGTGCCAAAGTTACCATTTTGGCAGACTTGAACGCCCGCACCACAAGGGCCCGAGCAAGCTTGTGTGATATTTTCGTCGGTCTTGCCGTCGCAGTCGTCATCGAGTCCGTTGCAAATCTCGACAGATGCGGCGTTTGCGATGGCTGCCATTGCTTGACTGAGTTCGTTGGAGTTGTCGGCTTGGTAGTATTTTCGAGAGCCTGAAAGGGCCGTCCCACCGTTGGTTGCCATGTTGTTGAGGCAGTTGGCGTCAACGCCCGTACCGAAGCCGATGACGTAGGTCTTGATACCTTTGCTATTGAGGGTCGCGACTTGGGTTTGTGCGCAAGTTGCTTGTCCATCCGTCAAAAACAACACAGAGCGCTTGCGTGCGGGCACAGCATCGCTGGCTTTGACTGAGCTGAGATGGCTATCTGCGGTGGATATCGCCGCTGTTAGGCTGGTTCCACCGCTTGGAGAGACCGCAGCGATGGCACTTCGGACACCTGCGCCACAGCCATTCCCTGCGCTTACGCATGTGGGGATGCCATAACGGATGGTGGCGCCGCTGTTGAAGGTCTCCAATCCAAAGCGCAACTTTCCGTTGTACTGGTTGGTAATGGTATTGACCGCGGTGACTGCGGCCGACCAGTTGGTCCCTGCCATACTACAGGAGTTGTCCACTACGATGAGGAGGTCTGGTGTGTCGCAGACCGCATGGGCTTGTTGGGGAAGAAAAAAGGTGCTCCACAGACTCAAACAGAGGCCATAGATCCATTTGGGGATATATGGCCGACTTTCGATGCTTTTCATGTTTTTTTTAGGCGCGGAGACCCCCTTGTTTAGAGGGGGGAGGAAGCGCCGTCCTTTCTTTGTATGAGGGTGGTGCTTCGTGCGGTCAGCCGTGTGGTGCCCTTCTTCACGTTGACGGAAGCCGTGAGCGTTTCGCCCTCGATGCTTTCCAGTGCGAAAAAGCCTGTGCTGCGCTTGCCTTTCACAAAGCCTGTGCCTTTTTCTGTTCTCACCAAGTCGTGTTTGCGTAACCCAAACAGCTTTCCTGTCGGGATGCGTTTTTCGGAGCGTGCCCCTTTGCTTTGTTGGTAGTCCCCTGCCGCTACATGCCGCTTCAAGTACAACACATCGCTCAGCCTCGCCCTTTCCCCGTCCTCGCAGCAAATCGCCACCGCATCGTTGGCGTGACTCTTTGCCAAGCCCAAACACTGTTCTCGCTTCCACTTCGTTTCGTAGCCATACGTCTCTTCAAACTCCCAGCGTTTCTTCAACTGCGCTTTCACGATACCCACTTCCGTCGCCTGTTTCGTTTTGCTTTTTCTCGCTTTGAGCGCAAACATTCCAGCGTGCAAGTCTTCGTGACATCTTCGACACAACGTGACCAGATTGTCGGGCGTCTCTGTCCCACCCTGCGAGCGAAACACCTTGTGATGGACTTGCAACACCTTGTCGTGTTCGACTTTTTGCCTTGATTGGCAACGGTACCCGTCTCGGTCGAGTACATAGGCTTTCACGTTGTAAAAGCCCTTTTGAGCGCCTTCCTGATAGGCCAAAGACGACACGTCGGGGTTCGTGAGTTTGTGCGTGTCGAAACTGGCGGTCTCGACTTTCCACAACGTGACGGGAAGTATCGACTCCACCTGCTTTTTCTCGCGCAAGTGGCTCTCGATCTTGGAGGTGAGCGAAGGTGCCAGCCTTCCGTCTTTTCGCATGGATGCGCGATTGCGCCAGCGGGCCTTGCGATAGCGGGTTTTGCGCCCTCGCCGATTCCGCCGATACATCGCCCTTTGCTGCATCTTTTTGGACACATCCGTTCGGAGTGTGACCTCCGACTGATAAACGACTTGGCCGTTGGCGACCGCCGCGCATCCAAGGGTTTTGCTTCCCGTATCCATGCCCGCAACCACAGGTTGTTTGTATCCTGAACAGCCATACAATAGTTTGATTGTAAAGGGGGTTCTTCGGAGCACCTTGGCTTTTCCAGCATCGAGCAGACGGCGAGCCTTGGCAGGAGAACAAGGCATCAGGGGAAGTCCGTGTTGGTTTTGAACAAAAACGAACATGACGTTTTTCCTTTTCAGGTGGTGCGTATCTGTACTGTTGAGGCCAGTACAGAATCCGACATCCTCTCGACGGGATAGACAGCCTTCGCATTGTGGTTGACTTCCGCAGACCCAAGCAGATGTTTACAGAGCCACGACAGAGCCTCGGACTGAGGCGGCATCCGAGGGTGTCTCCATGCTGTCTATCGTTGACGAACCACTTTGACTTTCGTCACTTCCTCTGTTCGTCGTCTGGTCAACGTGGGCTTACCCAAGCAAGCCCGCCCCTTTAGGGGTGGGTCGTTGACGATTTGTCCCTTCCCATCGCGTTGGGGTTGATGGGTGTCGTTTCGAGTTGTCTCTCTACACTTTATTTCGAGTTGTCTCTCTACGCTTTATAAGGTTGCCGCGTTTCGCTTATGTTTCTTTTGTGTGTGCTGTGTGTGAAGAAACGTTTGCGTTGGATGTGCTTGTGGGTCTTCCTGTTCTTGACGCAGAAGAGAAAATTTCTTTCCCACTTTTGTCTTATGTCCTTCTAAAGACACACTCTTTTATGTATCGGTCTCAAGTTCCTAGAGATTGCGTCTTTTTGTCTCAAAGATTTGATCCGCGTCTTGCATCGGGGAAAAAAGCTCTCCTTCATGAAGGCGGCCACTCTCGATCCGCACCATCTTCCACGACGGGATCGACTCACCAAAAAGATAAGAAAATATCTCAATCGGGCGTGGGCTTTTGCCTGAAAAATCTCGAACGATCAAGGAGAGACCTTCGCCTTGCCAAGCATCCCATGAAGAGGGAAGCAGCGTGCGTCCTTCGCGGATCTTCCAAGAAGAAACGATCTTACGCAGATCGACAGGGTAGGTTTGATCTTTGCGAGAAAAGGAAAAAGGCTGATCCAAAAGGGCTTCTATCTTTTCGCAAAGTGCCTCTTTGTTCGTTCCTTGTGGGAAAGGACAAAAGTATTCCCATGCAGAGATGATCTTGCTGATGCCCAAAAGTCGCGCATGCAAGGGCGCGATCGCGAGAAAGGTCAGTCCTTGGATCGCGTGTTCTTGGAGTCTTTCTAAAACTTGACTGAGGTCGGGCATACGCACAAACGAAAGATCGACATACTCAGCAACTGACGACGTTCCTAGCGGAAGATCGGGGGCAAAGCGAGACACGATCGTATCGCTACCTTCGCGCATAAAAGGCAAACCACTGCGACGGAAGTTGGCGTGCAACATCGGCAAAAAGTCTTTTTGCGTCATAAGGGTCGCGTAGCCTGTCCGCGCAAAGTGCAAGCGACATCTGTTCTGATTGGGATTTTGCGGGATGGCGATCGTCTCTTGGGCGGGGACGATACCTTGCAAAAAGTCCGTTGTATGAGCTTCCATGACTTGCAAGGTTTGTTGAAGGACCGTATGTGGCGTTGCACAAGCTTGGCAGTGTGAGTCTGTGGGCAAGGCTTGTGATGTGCTAGGAGACGATGCCATCGAGGTTTGAGCAAGCAACGTCTCGATGTCTTGGCCTTGTTTGGCGGACCAAGCTTGTACGATCTCTTGCCAAAGGGCCTCGGCTTCTTCGGTTTCTTCGAGGCGATCGATCTCTTTTTGATAAAGCATCTCTGCGAGTTGTGGAAAACCCTTTACCTCGCGCCAAGATATCGTGGCGAAGGTGCGTTGCCAAGCGTGGGGGGCTTTGATGCGAAAGTCCCACACCTCCGCGAAGTGTCCGAGGACTTCGATCTCGCGCTTCCATGCTTCGTGGGATAGGCTTGGAGATGCGGAGGCTTCCGTTTGAGGGAGCGGAAGTCGCGGATGGAGGAAGAGTTTGACACGGCTACCTTTTTGATAGACTTGGCTGATTTGTTTGGCTTTGCGGGCCAGTCTGGACCAAGCGAGACTTTCTCTTGCGCTATCGTTTGGGGTTCCTAGCAGGATGTCGATGGGGATGCGGGTTTGTCGTTGGGTCAAACGGCGTCGCCACATCCAAGGCAAGATACTGATATCGTCGTTGTACCAAGCGGCTTCGGCTTCTTGTTGAGAGCCCCCCAAGCCACGGGGATAAGAGGCCAAGGCCATGCACAAAGCCCACTCACCTTGGCGATACAGCATCCGATCCATCCAACGGTCCAAACCCAAAGAGCGGATCGCAAGGATGTCTTGTTCTTCCCTTGTCTTGGGCAAAGTCGAAGGCTCGTTGTCTGTCGCACCGTTGTCTGTCGTACCGTTGTCTGTCGTACCGTTGTCTATAAGGGCTTGGGTCTCAGGTGCCTCGCTCGTTGGTGGAGGGACTTTAGAGGCTTGGGGCTTGCGCGTTCTTTTGGGCGGTGTTCCCCCGAAAGAACGGGTCTTTTCCTTCTCTGCATCTTGGTGGGCTCGTTGAAGCCACATCTCCCAACGTTCCCAAGCGGGCGTTTGTGGGCCTGGCTGAAAGGTGTCGATCAGACCTTGGAACATCTCAGAAAGGACGGTGGCACCTGTCTTTTGGAGGAGGGCATCGCGACAAAAGGGACAGCCTTGGATATGCCACTGCCCAAAAGCCCACAACAACGAGCGTTTCTCTTCGGTGAGGGCAGAGAGAGCAGAGGGCATGAGCTGTGAAGGCCATGTCTGCGAGGGAGGGAGGTCTTGGGCTTCGACTTGAAGGGGGAGACCTTGGGCCTTTTGGTGTTTCCAAACAGGGAGATGCAAGGCCAGTGAGGACCACAGATCACCCAAAAGAAAGTCATCCAACCAAACAGAGAGTTGCTGGGCTTGCGGTGCCAAACGACCGAGCCCGTAGAGTTTTGGGAAGCTTTTGGGGGCGGCTTGGGCGCGTTCTTGTGCATCTCGTGGGATCTGCGCTTGTTCCAACACTCGCATCATATGGAAGATATCATGGGTCTGATCGAGCAGCACAAATGCGATATCAAAGGAAGCAAGGGGCGTTGCGCTCTCCATACTGCGTAAAGGCTCGCCTTGTTCTGCCAGTTCGGATGCATCGGGCTTTGGAAGCGCGATGGCGCGTTCGACTTGGACGCCTTCTTGTGCATTCAACAGCTGATACAACCACCAGCTCTGGAGATCTTGGTAAGTGGTTTCTTCACGGACGGGAAGGAGCAAGACGATGCGTAGATCCCCGTCATTTGGCGTAATCGAGAGGGCTTCTGCTTCTCCTGCGACAAGCAGATGGGCACGGTGCCAACGAAGCAGGGCGTCGCGATAAGGGTGTTTGTAAAGGTCGAACATGGGAGTGTTTTCGCTTTATGGAGAGAGGTCTTTGGTGGCTTGAGAAGGCTCTTTGCGCTGTACTTTGATCTTGCGTGTTGTTGGATACCTTATTCGAGTGCGCCTCCGCAAGAACTTCCTGCACCCGCAGTGCAGCCAAAGCAGTGGCGATGGGTCACGATCCTGCGTTGTTGTAGGCTTTGGGGGTCAAAGTTGCGGATGTCCATCGCCGATCCATCAGGCACTTCACAAGGAAGCGCAAGCATCTGGTTAAAGTCGCAATCGTAAAGTTGACCATCCCACCCAATCGAGATCGTATTGCGGCACATCACACCCGCCACAGTGCCCGGATTAAAGGCGCGGATCAACGTCTCCATGTATTCGTAAAGTTGGCCGCGTTCCTCTAGCCACTCCAAATAGCGGGAGATCGGCATATTTGTGAGTGCGATCAAACGGTCGAAAGACAGGTCGTGGTTGCGTCGTAAGGCTTCTTTCCACTCGCGTTCCATCGCGGCTTGGTTGCCTGAGATATAGGCCCCTACAGGGTTCACCATCATGGTCAAGATGCGTTTGGGGTCGCCCTGTCCGTAGCCTGCGTCGTTGAGCTTGCGCAAAGCCTCTAGGGATCGGGTGTATGTGCCTTCGCCGCGTTGTGCATCTGTGTTGCGTTTGCGGTAGTGAGGCAGTGAACAGACGATCTCGACACCGCGTTCTGCCAGCCAGACAGGGAGATCTGCGCAACGCTCTGTTTGGAGGATGGTGAGGTTGCAACGATCGATGACGTGCTTACCCATCTTGACGCACTCATCGACAAGATAGCGAAAGTGAGGATTTAACTCGGGTGCTCCACCCGTGATATCGACGGTGTGCGCGTCTGTTTTGCGCAGTGCCTCAAGGCAAGCGTCGATCATCTCGCGATCCATATTTTCTTTGACGCGATCAGGGCCAGCATCCACGTGACAGTGGCGGCAGGTCATGTTGCAGAGCTTCCCAATGTTGATTTGAAAGATCTCCAACTTGGCGGGAAGAAGGGGGGTATGGCCTGCTTGGGCGACAGCTTTGTCAAAGTCCCCATCAAAAGGCAGTCCCTCAAGAGAGAGCTCCGCAAGGCGCTCCAGTTGCTTGGCAGGCGAAGCCAGCGGGGAAGAACGACGTGCAAGGCTCTCCAACTTACCACCACGAGAGGATGTGTCTTGTGTAGAGGGCGTCGTGACGGGTGGCTTGGTCTTGGTTTCAGGGGTTCTATGGACACCAAAGCGTTCAAGGATCGACATCTTGTTTCCTAAGGATGGAGAGAAGAAACCTGTATCACATCGAAGACTTTTTCACGTGATCCAACATCTGAAGCCCGTGAATCAGGGAGGCCCCACCGCGGATCGCAGTCGCGACGTGGACAGCCTCGGTCATCTGTTCGAGATCCGAGCCTTGTTTCAGCGACTCTTGGCTGTAGGCGTCGATGCAGTAGGGACACTGGATCGCGTGCGCAACCGCGAGGGCGATCAAAGACTTTTCGCGCGAAGACAGCGCGCCATCCGCAAAGACTTCGCCATAGTATTCGAAGAACTTGGCTGCGAGCTTGTCATTCCCCTCGCTGATCTGTCCAAAGCGCGGAAGGTGCTCAGGTTTGTAATACGTCTCACTCATTCATTTTCTCCGCTCAGTTAAAAGTGTTGCCAGCCTTTGGCTTGAAGCGCTTGGATACTTGTATCTGTTCGTTCCAACAAGAAGCCTTCGCTTGGATCGCGGATCTCACCGATCCAATGGATCGTGAGATCCTGTTGTTGCATGCGCGCTTGGACCGCTGGCTTGTCTTGGGGAGAGATACAAAAAAGCAAGCAGTAGTCGTCGCTTGGAGCAAAGAGCGCGTCGATCAATGAGATGCCTTGGTGGGTGGCCCAGCGACGCAGCGCATGACCTGAAGGCAGACGATCTTCGTAGAGGCGCGCTCCCATCCCCGATGCACGGAGGATATGGCCTAGATCCGACAAGAGTCCGTCACTTATATCGATCATGGCGTGGGCGGTCCCGACGAGATCTTGCCCTGCCTGAAGATATGCTGTTGGGCGGATGTAGGCTTGCTCAAGTGGGTCAAGTTCAGCGAGTGCAAGCGCGTTCCAAGCGGCCTCTTCTCGTGCAAGAAGCATCGATAGCCCTGCCGCAGAAGCCCCGATGTCCCCGATAACGCCGATGATATCGCCAACTTGGGCGCCACTTCGTTGAATCGAATGGCCGCGTTTGATATCGCCGAGCAAGGTGATGTCCACAAAGAGCGGGCCTGCGGTCTGGGTGACATTGCCGCCGCTGATGTGCGTATCCACACGTCCAAAGGTGGCCGCCATCCCGCGATATAGGGCTTCGATGATCTCTACAGGGACTGTCGAAGGAAGCCCCAAGCTGACAAGTGCCACTTTGGGCTGTGCACCCATCGCTGCGATATCGCTGATGTTTACGGTTGCGCAGCGTTCTCCAAGCAGTGTCGCCCAGCGCTCTTCTTGCAAAAATGCCGAGAGAAAGTGACGTTCCGCGACTTGTGTATCGCAGGTCATCACGATCTCGTGTCCCTCACGAGGTCGCCAGATCGCTGCGTCGTCCCCGATCCCAAGGGCGATCTCTTCGGGCTTGGGATGGCTGCTTTCGCAGATACGTTGCAAGCGTTCGATTAGGCCGAACTCTCCGACCTCTTTGAGTGACGTCATCCCAACAAACCTTCGAGCTCATCGAGGAGTGTGCGGAAAGTATCAAGCGCAGACTCGATAGGAGCGGGGGTTGTGAGGTCCACGCCTGCCCCTTTGAGCAAGTCGAGTGGGTGCTTGGACCCCCCCGATTGCAGGAAGTTGAGGTAACGCTCGACTGCGGGGGCGCCTTCGTTGATGATCTGTTGGCTGAGCGCTGTCGCTGCGGCCATCCCTGTGGCGTATTTGTACACATAGAAGTTGTAGTAAAAGTGCGGGATACGCGACCACTCCCAAGCGATCATCTCGTCTTCTGCTTCCCAAGCTACGGAGTTGCCAAAGTACTGTTTGACCAGCGCATAATAACGCTGGTCCAAACTGTCGGCTGTTAGGGCAGCTTCGCCTTTTTCAACTGCGGCGTAGATATCTCGCTCGAACTCTCCAAACATCGTCTGACGGAACATCGTTGAGCGGAAGTCGTTGAGGTATTGGTTGAGCAGATAAGCCCGAAACTTGGGGTCTTTGTTTTGTTGCAACATCGCGTGCATCAACAAAGCTTCGTTGGTGGTTGATGCGACTTCTGCAACGAAGATCTTGTACTCAGCGGTCTGATAAGGCTGCGTGGTGTTGGAGAGCAGCGTGTGCATTGAGTGCCCAAGCTCGTGTGCTAGCGTAAAGACCGAGTGAAGCGTTCCATTGAAGTTGTGCAAGATGTAAGGCGGAGAGTCGTAACATCCCGAAGAATAGGCACCCGAGCGCTTTCCTTTGTTTTCGTATCGATCAAACCAGCCTTGTTTGAAGCCTTCGTGAGCGCGTTTGAGGTAGTCGTCTCCGAGGGGTTTGAGCGAGTCGAGGACCAACTCTTCTGCTTGTCGCCACTCGTATTTGACATCAAAGTCCGCGACCAAAGAGACGGATGTATCGTAGAGATGCATCTTGTCGAGGCCCATGACGCGCTTGCGCAGTTCCATATAGCGGTAAAAGTCATCAAAGCGATCGTGAATCACTTGGATCAAGTTGTCGTACACTTCGGTGGGTACGTTATCTGGGAAGAGGGCGGCAGCTCGGGCAGAACTGTGGTTACGAGCCTTGGCCTTGAAGACGCCCGCTTTGACTTTGCCATCAAGTGCCGCAGCCATGGTGTTGCGGCTGCCTTTGAAGGTCTCATAGTATGCAGAAAAGGCCTTCCTACGGACTTCTTGGTCTGTCGATTGGAGAAGTTGATAGTAGGTGCCATGCGTAAGCTTGGCTTCTTTTCCCTCTTCGTTCGGGACTTTTGGAAGTCGCTCGGGGATCTCGATATTGTTTAACATGCTGAAGACTTTTTCGGTCGCAGACAAAGGCTCGTCTGCCATCGCAAGCAGGCGTTCTTCAGCTTGGGAGAGTGTGTGAGGCTTGCGTCGCAACAGATCGCCTAGATAGACCTTGTAAGGTGCGAGGTCAGGGTGTTCGATCCAGCTTTGAAGCTGCTCCGTGTTCATCCCCAAGAGTTCGGGAGCGACGTAAGCAACAGCCGTCGAAAGTTGGTGGTACAGTGCGCGCGCTCGTTCGTAGATGTCTTGCATCTGGCTGTTGGAGAGGTCTTCGTCGTTTCGCAAGTGAGCAAAGACATAGAGCTTTTCGACTGCGCGGTAACTGTCAAACATCGCACGCAGCGCTTGGCTCAGGGTTTGTTCGTCTGTTGCCAACTGGCCCTTCCACTGGGCGACTTCGCTTGGGAACTTGCTCGCTTTTTGGAAGTCCGCTTCCCAAGCTTCAAGCGATGCATAGAGGGGATCTAGGTTCCACTGGTCTTCGCGTGGGACATCTTTACGTTCCCGAAGTTCGGACATCTTGCGCTCCTTTGCGTACTTTGTTGGCTGGCCAAACGATTTTCTGGCCTCTCCTGTTGTCGTTGCGCGGCAAAGCTTTGTTACGCAGTGCTTGGAGAGGCTTGGCTTAGGTAGGGCATAGTGCGTGACGCTTGGGTTGGAAGCAAGAGGTGATCTGCGCATCGTCTGTATTTTGCGTCTTTTTTAAGATATCCGCTTGTCAAAGTGGGTGAGGAGTGGCATCTTTGGGCGCTCGAACGGTCGGGCTTTGTGTCTGTTGGACGCGAGCCAAGAGACTTTACCAAGGAGGATGATCGCGATGGGGCGTATTTATAATTTTTATCCCGGTCCTGCTGCTTTGCCTGTGTCTGTGTTGGAAAAAGCGAAAGATGCGTTGTTTGACTTCCGTGGGATGGGCGCGGGAATTATGGAGATCAGCCACCGTTCCGCAGAGTTTGAGTCTGTGCTCGAAAGCGCTCAAACGCGGCTTCGTCGTCTTCTTGGCCTTGATGCAAGCACACACGTCCTTTTTGTTCAGGGCGGTGCGCGTATGCAGTTTGCGATGCTTCCTATGAACTTCCTCAAGACCGCTGCGGCCTACATCAACACAGGCAACTGGTCCGAAGGGTCGATCGCTGAATCAGCGCGTTTTGGAGAGACACGTGTGGTGGCTTCAAGCGAAGATCGCCACTTCTCCTACATCCCCAAGTTCCAAAAAGACATGCTCAAAGGCGATGAAGACTACCTTCATATCACCACCAACAACACCATCTACGGGGGCCAATGGCACGAAGCTCCTGATACGGGAGATGTGGCTTTGGTGGCGGATATGTCTTCGGATATCGCAAGCCGTCCCCATGATTACAATCGCTACGATATGATCTACGCAGGGGCGCAGAAAAATCTCGGACCTGCGGGCGTTACCGTTGTTTTGATCAAGGAGAGCTTTGCGCAAAAAGCCCGTCAAGACAGCCATATCCCCATGATGTTGCGTTATCGCACATACATCGATAAAAACTCCCTCTATAACACACCTCCTGTGTGGAGCATCTTTATCTTGGATCTGGTTCTTGAATGGCTCGAAGAAGAAGGTGGCCTTGCGGAGATCGGCAAGCGCAATCAGCAAAAAGCGGACGTCTTGTATCGCCTTTGTGATGAGCGACCCGAGTTTTACCGAGGCTGTGTCGAAAAGGCGGATCGTTCGTTGATGAACGTGACCTTGCGTTTGCCCAGCGAAGACCTTGAGAAAAAGTTTGTGTCTGAAGCCAAAAGCGCTGGCTTCCTCGGTCTCAAGGGACACAAACTGAGCGGTGGTATTCGCATCTCCAATTACAATGCTATCCCTGTGGAGGGCGCAGAGAAGTTGGCCGCGTTTATGGAAGAGTTCGCGCGCAAAAACGCCTGACCTGATCGTCTTTATTGCCTTCCTTCTCGCCTTTAGACCCCATCACATCGACGGAGACTTGATCGCATGTTCGAGTGGAGCTTCACTCGCCTTTTCTCGCGTGCCCAAAACACCGAAACAAAGGCATTTACGCAATCCTCTTCTTTTCAGGCTCGTTCTCCGCGACGGGTGCTTTGGTTGGCTTTCTTTCTCTTGGGGGGGATCTCCCTTGGCGCTTGTAAGCCTCCAGACGAAGGCTTCGGTCGCATCGGGCCCATCAAAAAGTGGGGCCTCGATCTCAAAGGGGCCATCCATTCCCAACCCGTCGTAGACGCGGATGGAACCATCTTTGTTGGTACAGCAAATGGTCGCTTCTTGTCGCTCTCACCGAGCGCAAACATCCAGTGGGAGGCCAAGCTCGAAGGTATCGTGTTGAGTCCGTCGATATCTCCTTCGGGGGTCGTGGTCGTCAATACACACCAGGGATTTATCGAGGCTTTCCATCGTGAAGGCCGCTCGCTGTGGAAACACAAGCCACGTCAATTGCTTTTTGGCTGTCCTCCCGTGTATGGGAAAGACGAAAAAGGCCGTGAGGTGGTCTTTACAGCAGGTGACCTCGTTTTGGTTGCGTACTACACCAAGACTGGAAAGCCCTATACTTTGGGGAAAGATCTGCCCTTGATCTTTTCTTGCCCAGTGGTAGGTCCCGATAATACGCTTTATTTTGGTGATCGCCACAACATCTACGCTTGGGATCTGAAAACCAAAGCAAAGCGTTGGACCTACTTCTTTGGTAAGCGGATGTCAGGACCTGCCTTCGATCGTTCGGGCAATCTGTTCTTTGGTACGACAGATGCGCGGGTTGTGAGCATTGATCCACAAGGAAAGTTTCGCTGGCATTATCTACCGCCCGATATCGCGAAGACTTGGAAGCCTGCTTCGCGTCCTACTTCTCGCGCGACTACCGCAGCAGCAGGCGATATGCCCCGTCCTCTGAGCAAAAAAGAACTCCGCGACAAGTTGATGGAACGCATCAAGGAGATGATGAAAAAACGCGGTAAGAAGGGGATGCGGCGCGGTCGTCGAGGCCATCATCATGGGCACAACCACGGCCAAGAACTTTCCCCTTACGAAAAGACGCCCGCCTTTGGCCCCGCAAAGAAAAAGAACTACAAGAAGATCTTCCCGATGGTATGGCCTGTTGTGCGACCTGACGGGGATATCATCGCTGTGCGCTACGACAGAGGTGTGTACTTGCTTACACCCCAAGGTCTATTGCGTCGCTTTATCCGCCAAAGTGAAGGCTCTTATCGCGGTCATCCGCTCGTAGACAAAGAAGGCAACTTCTTCTTGGGTTCGCGTGCAGCTTACTTCTATGCTTTCGATCGCGATGGCAAGCTTGCTTATGACTTCTTTACAGGTGGCGAAACGTCCGCTGGTGGGGCTTTCTCACCTGACAAAAAGACGATTTATGTGGGCACGATGGGAGGCCACTTTTACGCCATCCACGCGCAAAAGCAGAAGTGACGGTCGTCAGAAGTACCAAAAGAAGTTGAGGCTGGGGAGGGGTAAAAAGGGCAGAGATGTCTGTGGATCAAAGTTGTAAACGAAGCTAAGTCCCGCCGTAAAAGAGAATCCCAACTCTGAGATGAAGTGAACCCCCAAGTCAAAGTGCATCACTGGTTCTGGAAAGATGCTACTGAGCGCACCCGTCCAACTGCGGATCGGCATCATGATGCCTCCACCAATATAAGGAGACCATGCAAAGCTTCGTAAAGGGATGATCCGAAAGGAGATATCCAAAGAAGGTGAGCCTGGGGCAAATGTCACGATAGGATTCAAAAGACCCCACAACAACAAGCTGACTTGAATCCCTCCCAAACCCTCGATCCCCGCACTTAAACCCAAGCCCAAGTTCCAGACCCGTTTTTTGCGCGGTTTGAGTTGTGGGGTGATCGTCTTCCCAAGGTCATTTTGCGTCTGCAACTTTTTGTAATGCGCGACAAACTTCGGATTTTCAATCAAACGCGGATCTTCTTTCAACGCTCGTTGGTAGTAGAGACGCTGTTGTTGTTTGTCGCCTTGGGACCCGTAACGCTCGGCCATTTGGAGATAGGCTCGCGCGAGATAATAGCGAAGCAATGGGCGAGATGGATTGTTTTGTCTCGCCTTCTCAAAGGCTTCAATCGCGGAAGAAAACTCACCTTTTTGGTAAAGTTTCACGCCTTCACGAAGGTCTTTTTCTAGCTGCTCAGGTTGTTTTTCCCCGCAACGATCGGGCTCTAAAGAGGCTGGGGGAGGGCAGGGGTTCGCATGTGCAGGGCTCGTCCACAGAAACAACCATCCCAAAAAGACCAACCAACGGGCCTTTTGGGTGCTCCTCTTTCTTTGACAGAGAGGGCTGTTTGTGTATGTGTGAATCCAATGCAACATCGTTTTGTTTGTTCTCACCACAAAGATCTTCCAAAAGATACGTGCTATCGAGATCATCACGCTCTTGAAGGACAAGAGCTGCGTTGTGGGGAAGAAGACTTTGCACAAATGGGGCCAGCCTTGGAAAGTTGACAGAGGGTGTCAGACTCTCTCTCTTAGGCTTTTCTGTTTGTGCGGAAACTTAGCACGTTTTGGATAGGTCCCGTCAAGCAGATGTTCTTTGGGACGAAGAAAATTTGGCGCGGATGAAGCGGAAGAGTTGTGGCGCAGATCGACACGGGTGTGAACGAACTGCTACAGCCCAGTCCGCTTTGTACCAGCCACGAAAACAAGATGTCCTTGACAAGCTCGCTTGAGCCGTAGACCCTCACGAAGAGCATACCCACCCCTGTTTTCCAGCCGATCTCTTTTCTCAATGTCCAAGGAGGCTACGATGTTGTGCCGTCGTTTTGGGATACCCTTGTTTTTTGGGTTGTTTGTTTTGATGTTTGCGATTCCTTCGCTCGCGTGGGCTGATGCGCCTCCCCCGAAGATCTCTGTTTCACAAGATGAGTTGGCCCAGTACCGCTTTTTGTCTGTCCAAGTCCGAGTCGAGTTGCGTTATCGAAACACCACGCGCACACGTTCAAAGTCCTTCTTGGCCTTCTACAAACGCAAAGCCAACAAACGCCTCGATATCCAAAATGGAGGGACTTGGCTCAACTTGGGGATCGAGACCATCCCACCCAACCAAATCAAACTCATGGGCGCGCTCAAGTTGGGCGATGAGTTACAGCCGATTCGCATCGAATCAGGCCCGATCCTGCCAAAACAACAGTTTCATTTCTCGACGACCGCAAAGGTCAAGAAGATCGCAGAGGCCAAGATCCACGTAAGTGCTGTCCTGTTAAAGAACCCCAAGCAGCGGCCCGCTTCGTCTTTCGTTCTGACCTTCGAGAGAGTTTCTCTTTCGAGGCTTTTTCGAAAAGTCGCAGAATTCCAAGGACTCAAGCTTTCTTTTGATAAGTCTATCCCCGAAAAGCACGGACTGACCGTGAAGATCAGAGCTTCTTCTCGAAAACAAGTCACAGACGTGATCTGCAAGAAGTTTGCTTTGCGATGTGAAGTGATGGGGCAAGTCTTGTGGGTTCGCCCATAAACGCATTTGGAAAGCACATTGTGGCGACGTGATAGAGGGTGGGATCGCTGATGGGGGCTTTGGGGATGCGGTTTCAGGGTCTTCTTCTTGTGGTTTCAGAGTCCACCATCTGCCCAGGATGACGGTCAATGTGGCAAAAGCTCTTCAAAAGGGGGGATGGCTTGTTAGCTTTACAAAAGCCACATGAGAAGCATAAAGCCACCAACGATGAGCCAGAAGATAAGGTATGGAAGGACGCGCTCTCGGAGAGTGGGAGTTCTGTTAGAGAGTTTGTCCACTCGCTCAGATAACTCATTCACATAATCAGTGAACGCGGTTATCTCCTTTTCTAGGTGACTGAACGCTGGAGAGTCCGGGATTAAATCCAGTTCTAGGCGATCTTTGAGCCCCTCAAGAATCTCGTAATCTTCGGGCTCAAGGTCAAAAGATAAGATTTCCAACGAACGCAATCCTCTCATACGAGAGATGGTGCTGGCGAGACCTTTGGGGAGGTCTTCTCCTGCAAAGTTCGCATGTTCGAGGCCCCGCATCCGTTCCAAAAAGTTCCAATTGGCACCCTTTGGATACTGACACTCCACCAACTCGAAGTTTTCTAGCGTCTTGAGTTGGGCGCATTGTTCCAAGGCACCCGGTCGAAAGTGACATTCTTCGAAAGATAGGGAAGTGAGGTGAGGAGAAGCACCAACGATCTCTTGAAGGTGTTGGACTGAAAACTTTGCATCTACCCATCCAAGCTTTTTTAAATGATGCAACGAATGCAGCCACGATGCATCCTGCCATTCCGCGAACAGATTGCTTTTTGTCTTGTTGATGATGCTCAGTTCGGTGAGCTGGGATAACTTGCCAAGTATCTCCCAACCCTCCCTAGGGATCGGACGTTTTAAGTTCAGAGATAGTTTTTGCAGCCATGTCAGCTTGGTGAGAGCTTGCAGGAAAGAGACCGAATCTTTTGTCTCAAGAACAGAAAGCATCTCGATATGATGGCTTTGGATGAGGGGAGCCAAACAATCTTCGCTTTCCAACTTGTCAAGGGAAAGCTCTTCGAGATTGGAGAGAACTGCCAGCTCTTCGATATCTTCAACTCGAAGCTTGAGTTTACTGTCCGGCAAAGACAGCGAGTTCAGGTTTGGATACTCGCTCAACAAAGTCAACACACCAGGCTCTGCGTGTTTTTTGTAAGATATACAAAGTGATTGGACTTGAGGGAGAGCTTTAAGTAACTCTTTGAGATGCCAAGCCTGAAGCTTCTCTACAAAAAGATTTACGCTCACAAATTCTTCCTCAAGCATGCTTTCCAGAACGGCTTTGTCCGGTTGTGCTTCGAGGGCTTTCTCTGGGGATTCGAGAGCTGCTGGATTATCTGTTACTTCAAAAACATCTGCAATTGAGACTCCCCACCAGAGACGATCTTCCTTTTTTTCCATGGTTTCTCCTCATCAAACAACTATTTTGAAAGTGTATCTTTTCGAAAATCACGGAGAGGGAAACCAATGTGGGATGCTCGGTGGTTTCGTGTCAATCACACGAAGTGAGGCGTTGTTGCGTTTTGCACAGGATCAGAGATCCGTTTCTTCGAGATACTGCGGTGGGATCGGCTCAGAAAGGAAGTGTTCGTTGTCAGGTTGGAAGAAGCGGATCCCTGCTGCGTGCGCATCTGCTGCATGAACGCGCAAGATGATAGGGTTGGGACTGTAGCGACGTGCCACAGAACGCGCTCGCTCTAAGTCGATGGTCAGGTGAACATACTGACGTTGCATCGGCGAAAGCCCTGTTTTTTGAATCTTGAGAAGTGCGTCTGGGGTGGTGCCGTGGAAGAGGAAGGTCGGGGGGGTGGCGTCTTCGTAGACAATGGCTTTGACTTTACTGTGTCCATAAAGTGCGCGGACAAGACCGTCTTTTTGCTCAAAGCGTTTTTTTCCGTCCTTGTCACCTTGAAGCACTTCTTCGAACTCTTCGAAGCGAAAGCGATGTTTGTATCTTTTTTGAATAAGCGACCAAACTTCATCGAGTGGTGTAAAGCCTTGATCATCTAGGGTTAATCCATTTTCTTCTGCGCCATGGCGCAGAAGAAAAGAGACGAATTTTGAGAGCTTAACCGAGTTTTGCTTCATGATCTTATCCTAAAATATTTCTTGTTTTTGTTGATGTTTTCGGGATCTAGAAAGGTCGTCGCCTTTGATGGTTGCGTTGTCTTACGTAGTGGGGCTACGATGAGTTTGCTATACATCCAAAAATCTTTGGACATCCTTGATTGTACTTTACAAAAAGCCCCAAACCGAATGGAGACTTGTTGATGAAGTTTACACAAGAACACCAGATGTTTCGCCAAAGCGTGCGAAAGTTTGTGGACCAAGAGATCAACCCTTACGTTGATGCATGGGAAGAGGCCGAAGAGTTTCCTTCGCACGAATTGTTCAAAAAGATGGGAGATCTGGGTTTTTTGGGGCCATCCTACCCTGAAGAGTTTGGTGGGTTGGGGCTTGATTACTCTTACAACGTCGTCTTGGCCGAAGAGATCTCGCGTACCAAGTGTGCGGGGGTTCCCATGGCCATCGCAGTTCAAACAGATATGGCGACGCCTGCTTTGGCGATGTTTGGTAGCGACGAACTCAAGCGAGAGTTCTTGGCACCTGCGATCCGTGGAGAGATGGTTGCATCCATCGCAGTGACCGAGCCTAGCGCTGGTTCAGACGTCGCGGCGATCCTCACCCGTGCTGAGTCTGATGGGGATGACTACATCATCAACGGCAGCAAGACCTATATCACAAACGGTTGCAAAGCAGACTGGCTGTGTTTGTTGGCGCGTACCACCCCTGGAACGAGCTTTCGCGGGATGTCGCTGATCGTGGTTCCCACGACAACACCCGGTGTTAGTGTGGGTCGCAAGCTCAAGAAGATGGGGAACCTTTCGAGCGATACGGCAGAACTGCACTTTGAGAATGTGCGCGTCCCAAAAAGCTACTGCATCGGGCAAGAAGGCATGGGCTTTATCTTGCAGATGCAACAGTTCCAAAAAGAGCGACTGATCGGCTCCGTGTTGGCTGCTGGGGGAGCCGAAAGCATCGTGCGGATGACCATTCGTTATTGCAAAGAGCGCAAGACCTTTGGTCAACCCTTGATTGAGAATCAGTGGATTCACTTCCATATCGCAGAGTTGCTGACCGAGATCGAGTGTTTGCGTCAACTCAACTATTCTTGTGCGCGCCGCATGATCGAAGGCGAAGACGTGACCCGCGAAGTGTCGATGGCCAAACTCAAAGCAGGTCGTTTGGTGCGTCAAGTGGCGGATACATGTATTCAATTTCACGGTGGGATGGGCTACATGGAAGAATACCCCATGGCTCGTTATTATCGCGATGCGCGCTTGCTTTCTATTGGTGGCGGAGCGGATGAGATCATGCTGGGGATTATCGCGAAGCTCGAAGATATCTTGCCCTCGCGTAAGAGATAATCTGAAACCTCCTCATTGTCCTGAAAAAGTCCGTGGGTCGAGCTTTTCGGCCTCGGTAACATACATGACCTCGCAAGCCCCACCTCCTGTATCATCCCGTGTTATCGAAGAAAACCATCGCCAGCCTGTCGTGGAAGACCTTGCTACCAAAAGATAACCCTTGAGGCGGACGAGATCACCTCGACGAAAGCCCATAAGCTTTTTGCGCAAGGGAGCGTCGTTGGTGGCTGGGACGATGTGGGTGTTGGCGGAGTTTCGCGATATCACAGTGTTTGAGGGGGAGTTTTTGGACTGCGGATAAGCTGTGTACCATCGACCCCACTGGCTCCATTTGATCGTGGACAAGTTTCTTTTCATGGGGATCACGCCCCATCCAAGGGCAAAGTCCACAGGTGAAAGGGCGCTTTCTGCATCAGAAGTATAACGGGTCCGTGACAAGATCAGCGCAGTAATATCGTAGCTATAGCGGGTCGAAAACTGGTAGCCTGGGGGAGCTGGGAGTTGGAGTGGTTTGGGCAGTCCTTTTTGAATGGGTTGAGGCAAGCGCCCGACAGGTCGTAGGGGCGCCTCGTAAGTCAACCACCACACAAACAACAAAAGCATCGCAAGGGCAGGGATCCAACCAAACTTTCTCCCAAGCTCTTCCCACTCTTGTTTGGAGAGTCCTTTGGTTTCAGGGGCTTTAAGAGCAGACTGGACGCCGTGAGAGCGAGGTGTTACACGTTCGGTCGGCGGAAAGTTCGAGTTCATCGGTGTTTTCGTCTCGTTGTTGAATGGTTGGGGGCTCAGTCGCGAGGGACACGCTGTTTTGTGGGGGCGACTTAGCGGCTCGCTGTCGCCGAAAGAGGCGGACTTTGCAGGAAGTTGGAGAGCGCTGCGTTAAAGAGCTTGTTTTCTTCGAGCATGGGCATGTGACCCGACTCTTTGAAGATCCGAAACTGGGCTTTGGGGATCGATTGCGCAAGGCGTTGTCCCATGCTTGGGAGCAAGAGCGGATCGTGTTGTCCCCAAAAGACAGCGGTGGGTTTTTGGATACCTTTGAGTTGTTCGGCTTTGATGAAATTGCCTGTAAGGAAGAGGGCGATTTGTTCGCGTTGTTCTTTGTTTTTCCAAAAGATCTGTTTCAAGGTCGGTTCGAGTGCAAAGCCCGGGATGGGGTGGGGCTTGTAAAAGACTTTGCTCAAGAACTTTTCGAGATCTTGGGTGCTTTTGGGGATCAACAAGTCTGCGAGACTACCTTTGGCATAAGCAAAAGCCTTCATCATCTTTTCGCGCTCGGCGGTGGTGGGTTCGATGCCTGCGCTATCGACAGCCACCAAGCGTTCGACTTTTTGTGGATGCCGAATCGCAAAAGCCAAGGAGATGTACCCCCCAAAGGAAACCCCGACGACGTGCGCCTTGGCGATACCATGTCGATCGAGCAATTCCGCGATGGCATCGGCCTGATCCGCGGGAGTTCCAACCACTTGTTTGTTGTTGGGTTGGCTCTCTCCAAACCAATAGATGTCAGGGGCAAAGACCCGATAAGACTTGGAAAAATGCACCATCTGTGTCCGCCATGTTTGGGATGCATTACCGCCAAATCCATGGATAAACACGATGGGAAAGCCATTTCCGCCGCTAAAGTAGCGCATCTTGCCCGAAGTCAGGGAGATGGTGTGAGACTGGATACCTTCAGAACGCAGCGAGTTGACCACATGATCTTGATGGAGCTTGATCATGTTGCATCCAAGCAACAACCAACTTCCTAGAATATACGTGGCTAGGGTCATCAGGCGGGCAGGAGAGCGAAGAGGGGTTTGGGAAGATCGATGTGGGGGGAAAGCCATGGAAAGGTCTCCTTGGTTGGCTAGGCTTCCCGGCGTTAAGGTTTGGTGCGGATACCCGGAAAGCGTTGGGTGAGCGAGCGAAAGATGTCGCTGCCTACCAATGTTTTGATGTCTTTTGCGCCTTGGATCGGCTCCATGCGAAGGCTGAACAACGAATTCGTTCGCAGGGTGCTTACTTTGCCGCCTCCTGCCAGCGTTTTCCAGTTCTCGAACTTCGCTTCGACCCCTCCGATGGGGAAGACTGAAACCCACATCCACCAACGGAGGGGCAGTCCTGTGGGGTCCAACTCATAAAGATAAGCGTCGCCTGGCGTCACGCCACCGCTGCTGAAGCTGATAAATAACATCTTTTTGCCATGCTTTTCAACGATGCTGCGCGTCACGCCTCGATCAAAGAACTTTTCGAGAGGGTTCAACCAGTAACTATCGTTGCACCATATCTCGTAGGCTTTTTTGAGCAACGAAGCGAGCTGTTTTCCTGTGACTTCGCGCCCGCCCAAGGTGGCCAGTCCTTTGTGTGGTTCAAGCAAAGACAAGGTGACCACCGCTTTTTTGGCACCTTTTCCCCATGTCACTTGATCAAACCAACGTCGTCGATCCCAGATATGGTGGCTTTGGCCCCAAAAGGTCCAACGCAGCGCGCCCATCTCTTGCCAAGCTTTGTTGTTGACGGCTTTCCATACTTTTTTGGCAAGCGCGTCTGCGGCGGGTCCAGGCTTGCCTTGTGGTCGGGGTTTGTGAAGGAAAAGGAACACGCCCCCAACGATTGTGGCTAGGGTAAGTGGGACGATCCATAAAGCCTTTCGCAACATTTGCTATCCTCTTTCGTTTGTTTTTTGCGTTCGATGGTCCTGCTTTCGTCTCGAAGAGACGGAACGCTCTAAGAAATCGTTACATGCCAAAAGACTTTTCTCTGTGTGGTGAAAAACATTGACTTTCTCTCTTGATACGGGTACATCGCTGCGTGAACCGAGCTTCAGACAAGAGCCCTGCGTTTTGTGGGAATCCAAAAACCGAGCGCGAAACACAAGGAGAACGTGCGATGATCGGACAACTCAAGATCTTTTCAGGGAGCGCCCACCCCGAGCTATCAGAGGAGATCTGCAAGTATCTCGGGACACGTCCTGGAGATACAGAGCTTACCCGTTTCTCGAATGAAAACATGATGATCCAGATCAAAGACAACGTGCGCGGACGCGATGTCTTTGTGATCCAACCTTCTTGTGCGCCTGTCAGCGATGGGATCATCGAATTGTTGATCACCCTCGACGCGCTCAAGTCTGCTTCTGCAGGGCGTATCACAGCGGTGATTCCGTACTTTCCTTATGTACGCTCTGACAAAAAAGATCGTCCACGTATCTCGATCTCTGCGCGTTTGATGGCGGACCTGCTTCAAACCGCAGGAGCTGAGCGTGTCCTGACGATGGACCTTCATGCTCCCCAAATCCAAGGCTTTTTCCGCGTTCCCGTGGATCAACTCAGCGCTGCGCCGCTCTTGTGCGATCATCTGCGCCGCCGCGATCTCTCCAACACTGTTTTGGTGGCGGGTGATGTCGGCGAAGCCAAAGACGTCGGTGGATTCGCTCGTCGTTTGGGCCTACCTGTCGCGATCATCGACAAGCGCCGTTATGATGATAGCGAGCGCGCCATCCCTACCCATCTTGTGGGTGAAGTCGCTGGGATGAACGCCATCATCGTTGATGATGAGATCTCCACAGGCGGAACGCTCACCGAAGCCGCCGAGTTTTTGATGCAAAAAGGCGCAAATCGCGTCAGCGCTGTTGCTACCCACCCGATCTTTGCAGGTCCCGCGATCAAACGTATCGCTGATTCGGCCCTCGAAGAAGTCATCGTCACCAACACCGTCCCTGTCCCCCCAGAAAAAATGCACCCCAAGATCACCGTCCTTTCGATTGCAAGCTTCTTTGCTGAAGCGATCCGTCGCATCCACCACAGCGAATCTGTTGGGGCCATGCTCGGCTAATCTCCCGCTGGGGTGCCCAACCGTGCCCATCCGAACCCATCTCGAATCTCTATATCCGTTAAGCCCTTGAGGGACGTGGGCTAGTCGAGTATCTTCTGTTTGGTGCGATCCATCGTGGTCGCCTGTCTATTGGGTTGGCCTATCTCTGGGCGGCCTTCATGGTCGTTTGTCAGTTGCGGAGGGTTTGGATGCGCATGTTTCAAAGGTTGGGCGGGTTTTTGTTTGGCCTTGTTGCTTTGGGGGCCTTGGTTTGGGGAGGGGCATGTACGCAAGTCCCAACGGTTCCTTCTGAACCTCCTGCTTTGACAGCGGGTTGTCATCCTTACCAGAACGGTGCTTGTTTTTTGCCTTACCCGTCGGACTTCTTCTTGGAAAAAGACGCAACGACGGGGAAGATGAAGCTTGCTTATCCTGAGCAGCTACCTTTTTCTCGTGCCAAGGGGAAACCTGTACTGGGGTCGTTGTTTGCAAAGCAGCAAGGCTTCAGCCCGATCACGCCGATCCTTGCGTTCTTTCCAGGGCGCATCGATCCTGCGACCTTGGTGGGGTCCAAGGATGTCGAGAAAAGTTTGAAGCCTGAGAGTCCTGTTCAGCTTATCGAAGCGGAGACAGGGACGCGCGTACCTATCTTTGCGGAACTCGATCAGAATGTGAAAAAAGATGCGGATCTTCAGGCTGTGATCGTGCGGACCATGGTGCGTTTGCAACCTGCGAAGCGTTATCTTGTGGTGTTTTTGCGGAGCATCAAAACGCTTGATGCAAAGGAACTTACTTCACCACCTGGGTTTGCTTGGGCAGGCCAAGCGGATGCAGAAAAGGCCAAGTCTGCGCCTGCTCCTTGGCCGCGCGTGAAGGTCATGTACGACCAAACCATGCAAGAGGTGTCCAAAGCGGGTGTGGATGCGAAGCAAGTGGCCTTGGCATGGAGCTTTCAGACAGCGCCAGACGATCCTTTGCTCGACGAGATGATCGATATGCGTGAAAAGCTCTTTGCAGCTTTGGGGGCCAAGGGGCCATCTTTTCA
Source organism: Myxococcales bacterium (assembly GCA_020632975.1). Taxonomy (GTDB): domain Bacteria; phylum Myxococcota_C; class UBA6777; order UBA6777; family UBA6777; genus JAKLKB01. The sequence goes on along the minus strand of JACKEL010000006.1, from coordinate 147,838 downwards.
GTTCGAGAAGGTCACAGAGCCCGAAGAGTCCAAGGACAAGTACTTGTTTCGGGTGCTTGAAGGGACGATGAAAGTCCCGTCATTCCTGACGGTGGACAAAGAGGGCGAGGGGGAACTCAAGCGAGATGCAGAAGGAAAGCCGATCATTCGGGAGGAAGGGACCTTTCCTTTGCAGGTGCATATCCCACGTTGCGTCCTCAACCAGCAAGGACCTGTACCTGTGATGGTGTTTGGTCATGGTTTGTTTGGCGGTGCGCGTAGTGAGATGAGCAAGGAGTTTCCGCGTACACTGGCTGAAAGAGTTTGTATGGTACAGGTGGGGACGGACTGGATCGGGATGGCGCTTGCGGATCTTGGGACGACAGCGATGAACATCCTCGATGATCTTGGGGCGATGAACACTTTGACCAGCCGTCTTCAGCAAGCGCAGATGAACTTTATGGCGTTGATCCGCTTGGTCAAAGGAGGTCTTGGCGAGGACAGCAACTTGCAGCGCGAAGGCAAGTCGATGATTGATCCCACCAAGATCTACTACGCAGGTTTTTCCAATGGCGCGATCCAAGGTGGGGCGTTGATGGCTTTGACGCCCGATATTACGCGGGGAGCGTTGCATGTGGGTGGCGGTGGTTGGACCTTGTTGATGTCGCGTTCGGCGGTCTTCGAGGTCTTTTTGCAAGTTCTTTCTGAGAGCTTGCCAGCGCCCATCGAACGGCAACTTTACCTTGCGTTGATGCAGCCCTTTTTTGATCGCGTCGATCCCATCACGTATGCGCCTTATCTGAAGAATGACCCCAAACGGCTCGGTATCCCCGAAAAAAGCATCATGTATCACGAAGCGATCGGGGATGCGTTGGTGAACAACCTGACGACGCGACTGTTGATGCGCACCATGCAAATCCCCTTTTTGAAAGATGGATTTGAGCCTGTGTATGGGCTTACGCAACAAGAAGGGCCTTTGGAGGGGTGGGGATACATCCAGTTTGGTCCGCGGCCTGAGCCTTTTCCACCTGATGCGAACATCCCTGCGCCCATCAATTCCGTGCACTTCGACGTGAGGGCGCGAGAGACGGTGATCAAGACTTTCGTGGAGTTCTTGAAGGAAGGGGGCAAGATCATGTCGCCCTGCCAAGGACCTTGCGATCCTGATTGAGCAAACGAACAAAGAAAAGATGGCTCCTTTGGCGCCTTCGTCTTGACATGGCGAGCAAAGAAAGAAATCCTAGCGTTCGGAAAAAAGCGACAACGAATCGCAAAATCATGTGGAAGTAGAACAAGCTGCGGGAGGTTTGGTGATGGATATCCTAGAGTCTCGTGTTGATACCAACAGCGATCAGTTCAAGCGAAACGCGGAAGCGATGGAAAAAAAGGTGGCGCAGATGCGCGATGAACTGCGCAAAGCGCAAGATGATCGCTCTCCCAAAGCCTACGAACGCCACGTTTCACAAGGAAAGTTGCCTGTACGCGAGCGTTTATCGCAGCTTTTGGATCGAGATAGCCCCTTTTTGGAGATCGGCGCCCTTGCCGCGTGGAAGATGTACGATGAACGCGTCCATGGGGCGGGTGTTGTCGGTGGTATCGGGATCGTCGAAGGCCGTGAGGTCATGATCAACGCAAACGATGCGATGATCAAAGGTGGCACGATTTACCCAATGGGCGTCAAAAAGAGCCTGCGCTTGCAAGAGATCGCGATGCAGAACCGTTTGCCTTGCATCAACTTGATCGATTCAGGTGGGGCCTATCTTCCCCTACAGTCCGAAGTTTTTCCCGATGCCCAACATGGTGGACGCGTCTTTTACAACCAAGCTTGGATGTCCAAGATGGGTATCCCCCAAGTGACCGCAGTGATGGGACTTTGTACTGCGGGTGGGGCGTATATCCCTGCGATGTCCGACTACGTGGTCCACGTGAAAAAAACAGGCGCCGTCTTTTTGGGGGGACCGCCTCTTGTACGCGCTGCCACAGGCGAAGTCGTCACCGCAGAAGAGCTTGGTGGTGCAGAAACGCACTGCGCGATCTCGGGTGTTTCGGACTTTATGGCAGAAAACGACACTGAAGCCATCCGTTTGATTCGTCAGATCGTGAGTCGTCTTCCTGCTTCCAAAAAGTTTCCACTCCCAACCAAACCTCCAAAAGCCCCACTCTACGATCCCAAGGAGCTTTACGGCATCGTTCCTGATCGATTGAGCGTGCCATACGATTGTCGCGAATTGATCGCTCGTGTCGTCGATGGTAGCGAGTTTTTGGAGTTCAAGCCCATGTACGGCTCGACGTTGGTTTGCGGTTGGGCTTATATCCACGGTTATCCTGTGGGTATCTTGGCAAACAATGGCGTGCTGTTCCCCGATAGTGCGCGCAAAGGAACGCAATTCATCCAGCTTTGCAGCCGTGACAAAGTACCCTTGGTGTTTTTGCAAAACATCAATGGCTTCATCATCGGCAGCAAGTACGAAAAAGAAGGCATCACCAAAGAAGGCCACAAGATGGTGGCTGCGGTGTCTGTGGCCGAAGTTCCGAAGATTACGATGGTTGTAGGTGGTTCATTTGGTGCTGGGAACTATGCGATGTGCGGTCGTGCGTACAGTCCGCGCTTTTTGTGGATGTGGCCCAACGCACAGATCTCCGTGATGGGGGGAGAGCAAGCTGCGGATGTGTTGATCTCTGTAAAGCAAGACCAACTTGCCCGTAGCGGCGAAGAGTTGATGACCCCAGAACAGGTCGAGATGATTCGCCAAGCCACCATCGAAACCAGCGAAGAAGAAAGCAATGCTTACTTCAGCACCTCGCGGATGTGGGATGATGGTCTCGTGGACCCCGCCCGTACACGAGAAGTTTTGGCGCTTTCTTTGGCAGCGGCTCTCAATGCGGATATCCCCGACTATACAGGGTTTGGTGTCTTTCGTATGTAGGCCCCAAGGGTTCTTTTGGTTGCAACTAGACTTGAGCGAAAGAGGAGCGGTATTCGATGTTTCGGAAGATCTTGGTGGCCAATCGAGGAGAGATCGCTGTTCGTGTGATGCGGACTTGTAAAGTGATGGGGATCTCCACAGTTGCGGTGTATTCAGAAGCTGACAAAGATGCGTTGCATGTTCTCGAAGCTGACGAAGCGGTTTGTATCGGCGAAGCCGAACCCCATGCCAGTTATCTGCGGATCGACCGCATCCTTGAAGCAGCAAAACAAACAGGGGCGGAAGCGATTCACCCAGGCTATGGGTTTTTGTCTGAGCGCGCGCCTTTTGCGAAAGCTTGCGAAGAAGCGGGTGTTGTCTTTATTGGCCCACCTGCGGGCGTGATCGATCAATTGGGTGATAAGCTGGTGGCGCGCGAGCTGATGCAGTCTCGCGGTGTCCCCGTGACGCCGGGTGTCTTGCTTGAGGGGGCCGACCTCGTCGAAGCCAAAAAAGCGGTGGATGCGGTGGGATACCCTGTGTTGATCAAGGCCGCAGCAGGGGGCGGTGGCAAAGGGATGCGGATCGTGGAACGCGCAGAAGACTTCGATGCTGCATGCAAACAAGCAGCGAGCGAAGCGCAAGCCGCTTTTGGTGACAGCCGTGTCTACGTCGAAAAGTATATCTCGCAGCCCCGCCATATCGAGTTCCAGGTGATCGCTGACAAACACGGACATGCGCTGCATCTTTTGGAGCGTGAGTGCTCGGTGCAGCGGCGTTATCAGAAGATCATCGAAGAGACGCCTTCGCCGATCTTGGATGATGCGTTGCGTGCTCGTATGGGCGAAGCTGCCGTCGAAGTGGTCCGTGCATCGGGCTATGTCAATGCAGGGACCGTTGAGTTTTTGTTGGATGGAAAGACCCGCGACTTCTACTTTTTGGAAGTCAACACACGACTGCAAGTTGAGCATCCCGTCACAGAAGCGGTCACTGGTTTGGACCTTGTGCGTCTTCAAATCGAGATCGCTGCGGGACAGCCTTTGACCTTGAAACAAGAGGATGTTCGCGCGCAGGGCCATGCTTTTGAGTGTCGTATCTATGCGGAAGATCCTGCACATGGATTTGCTCCTAGCCCTGGGAAGATCCGTCAACTCCATCTTCCTCAAGGACCTGGTATCCGCCATGACGTCGGTGTTTACGCAGAAGCCGAAGTGCCTGTGTACTACGATCCCATCCTTGCCAAGCTGATTGTGCACGGGCCCACCCGCGAAGCCGCACGACAACGCATGGTCGATGCCCTCCGTCAGTACGCGGTTTTGGGCATTCGCACACCCGTTGCTTATTTGATCGATGTGATGGAGCACGAAGCCTTCGCAAAAGGCGATCTCACCACACACTTTCTCAAAGATTACTTTACAGGTTGGTCTGCTCGCGAAGATCAAGTCGATCTCGCTTGCATCGCGTATGTTTTGGATGAAATGTTTCCTGCTGCTGTGGGGGCCGTTGCCTCGGGTGCTGCGGGAGAAGGGGAGCCTCCTTCTCCGTGGCAAACGCTGGGCGCATGGAGGATGAGCGAATAGCCCCAACAATAGGACCTTTACGACAGTTCTACACAGCGAAAGGATCAAGCGATGCAATACAAAGTCAAGATTGGTGAAGAAGAACGCGAAGTCTTCGTGAAAAAACAAGAAGGCGGTCTATTGTTGGTGGAGATCGGCGAAAAGACCTACAGTGTCCGTGCTTCGCGGCTCCCTGATAAACGTATCTCTGCGGTCGTGGACGGGTTACGACACACCTTTGCGGTACAAAGTGATGCCGCTGAGAAAACAGTCTTTCATCAAGGCGTGCAATATACCTTGCAAGATGCTTCTCGTCGTCGTGGACGCGGTGGCAGCGGGGACAATGCACACGTCACACCACCCATGCCAGGCGTGATCGTGCGGATATTGGTGGAAGAAGGACAGACGGTAACAAAGAACCAAGAGCTTTTGGTCATGAGTGCCATGAAGATGGAAACCACGCTTTATGCGCCGCGTGACGCTGTGGTCCAAAAGATCTTGGTCAAAGAAGGCGATCAGGTCAACGCAGGACAGAACCTCGTGGACTTTGCAGAGATCGCAAAAGAAGATGGCGAAGGAAGTGCCGCATGACACAAGAGTTACTGTGCGAGAAACGCGAAGATGGTGTTGCGTTTTTGACGATCAATCGGGAAGAACGACGCAATGCTTTGAGCGATACGTTGATCTCTACGATGATCGAAACCTTCCAATCTCTCGAAGAAGATGCTTCTGTTCGCGTGGTTTGTTTGACGGGTGCGGGAAAGAAAGCCTTTTCTTCTGGTGCGGATCTTATGGCTGGCTTTTCTGCAGCAGACGAAGATCCCACCGCAGGCACGCGCAAATACGCACGTTTGTTACAAGTGATGCAGTCTTTCTCCAAGCCGTTGATCGCGCGCGTCAATGGACTCGCTTTGGGCGGTGGCTTGGGCCTGATGCTCGCTTGCGATATCGTGATCGCGCAAGAAGATGTGAAAGTGGGGACTCCTGAAGTTCGTGTCGGACTTTTTCCCATGATGATCTCCCCGCTTATCTTGAGTCACATGCCACGCAAAGCCGCGATGAAGATGATCTTGTGTGGTGATCGTATCTCTGCACAAGAAGCTCTGTCTTACCACATGATCAACCAAGTGGTCCCTTCTGAAAACTTGGATGAGGCTGTGGAGGCGACCTTGTTGTCTGTGCTGGGCGGGGCACCGCTGGCACAGCAAGAAGGGAAACGCGCTATCCAAGAAACCGCTTCGCGTCCCTTCGAAGAAGCGGTTGAAGAGTTGGCGGCTTCTCTGTATAAACTGATCCAGACAGAAGACGCGATGGAGGGAATTGCTGCTTTTGTTGAAAAACGTGCGCCGTCCTGGAAAGGACAGTGAGCTAGAGCTTTTGTAAGTCCCCTAAGTGGCTGACTTTCAGCCTGTGTGTGAATATGACCAAAGACAAACATGTCCCCTCACCAAGTGCTGAACATTACGAAAAGCTTGCAGAGCTTGTCTCCGCTTGTACGATGGAGTTCCACCGCAAAGCTGACAAGCTAGAACTCTTGTGGTTTAAGGATCATCGCCACAATCGCGCTCTGGAGTACGGGGACATCGCGCACGATCCAGAACGCGTCTTTCGTTGGGTTTATGAAAAAGACCGCGCATTGGTTCGCAACTTTTTGACGGGCCTGCCTGTTGGGACCAAGAAACGCCTCGACTTTCGGGCGTATATGCGCGATCGCACATTGTGCTGGATGCGTCTCTTTACACAAACGCAGCCCCATCCCACCGAAGAAGACACCTTCGTGATCTATGGTGTCCTCCAAGATATCACGCCAGAACAAGAAAAGATGGAACAGTTGCGCAAAGAGCAGCAACTGTTTCGCCTTGTAACAGAGCACGCAAGCGACATGGTGGCCTTGCATTATGTCGATGGCCGCTTTCGTTACGTGAGTCCATCTTGCGAGCGTTTGTTGGGCTTTACGCCGCAGGATCTGATTGGCGTCAACTTGTATGATGTGTTGTTTCACCCCGAAGATCGGGTGTTAATCCAACGTTCACATGAGCAAGTCTTGCAAGGACAAAAAGTGACGTTGATGTCTCGCTCGCGGCTTCGCGAAGGGGGATACAAGTGGTTTGAGACCACGCTTTCTCCCATCCTCGACGAAGACAACAAAGTGGTTGGGTTGCAGTCCATCTCCCGCAACGTGACCAAGCGCAAAGAAGCCGAAGAAAAGCTGCAAAACAGCCTTGAGCGTTTGGAGCATCTAGCCCAACACGACGCACTGACGGGACTTCCCAATCGTTTGCTTTTCCAAGACCGTCTGCGACAAGCGATGTTGCAGGCAGGCCAAAGCGGTCACATGGTCGCGATGATCTGCTTTGACCTCGATCGATTCCAACGCATCAACGATACTTTTGGTCACGCTGCAGGGGACCAACTTTTGTTTGCTGTGGCCGAACGTCTCAAAGACACCATCCGCCAAGATGAGAGCGTGTCGCGGCTTGGAGGGGATGAGTTTGCGGTGATGATGCCGTCTCTCAAAGAGCCCCAAGCAGCCGTGCGCAGCGCACAGATGCTACATCGCAGTCTCGAAGAACCCTTTGAGATCGATGGACACGAGATCTTTCTGAGCGCAAGTATCGGGATCAGCTTGTTTCCGATCGACGGCGAAGACTTCCAATCGTTGATGAAAAATGCCTATAGCGCGATGTATGAGGCCAAAGAACAAGGGAAAAACACATTCCACTTGTACACTCCTGCCCTCAACGTCGCAGCTTTCGAGCGTTTGGCTTTGGAGAACAGCCTGCGTCGAGCCATCGAACGCAATCAGTTGGAGTTGTACTACCAGCCCCAAGTCAAGGTCGTGAACGAGATCCCCGTCAACTTCCTCGTCCAACAAACGCTTCACGCAACCCCCGCATCGACGCATTATCGCATCGCTGGGATGGAAGCGTTGTTGCGTTGGAAACACCCTGATATGGGGCTTGTTTCACCTGCTCGCTTTATCCCCATCGCCGAAGACCTCGGTCTTATCGTTGCGATAGGGGAGTGGGTCTTGTACGAAGCTTGTCGTCAGTGCAAAGCGTGGCAAGAGCAAGGGCATCCCCGCCTTACGGTCTCTGTCAACATCTCGCCTTGGCACTTCCAGCGCGCCAACTTTGTTGAAGTCGTAGCCCGTGTCCTCGAACAAACCGACTTTGATCCCACTTTGTTGGAGTTGGAGATCACAGAGAACATCTTCCTTCAAGACGAAGAAACCACGCGACAAAAGATGCGTACCCTCCACGAGATGGGCGTGCATATCGCGATTGATGACTTTGGTACGGGATACTCTAGTTTGCTGTATCTCAAGCGTTTTCCCGTGCAGATCCTCAAAGTGGACCAGTCCTTCATCAAGGACCTTACAGACAAGCCCGAAGACTCAGCGATCACCAAAGGGATCGTTGCTCTTGCCCATAGCTTGGGCCTGACAGTTGTTGCAGAAGGGGTCCACAATCGCAGTCAGTTGAATTATCTGCGCTCTATCCAGTGTGATCGCCTGCAAGGATATCTCTTCAGTCCGCCCCTACCTGTCGATGAGTTCGTCGAGTTGATGAAAAACCAACCGCTGATCCCCAAAGACTTCGTGGGCTGAGCCCCACCCCCAGACCATCCCCATCCCTTCACTGTGTCACGCCGAGATCACGCTCGTCGTGCCGTCGTGATTAGTAACGCTCACGCACCTTGATGTGACCGCGTTTATCGAAGAAGTAGCCGTCCGGCAGATTCTCTTCGAGTTCTTTGCGCAGGTCGCCGATGTACCACTTGCATTGGATGGAAAGGTCGATGATACGGGCGCGGATACGCATACTTGTATCTTCGTGCGTCAGTTGTTGTACCAAACGCTCGCGGATCTGGTTGCGCAACTCTTCGCTGTTTTCGACCGTCTTTTCGAGGATATCGATGCAACGGAACACCACATCGTCGTTCACGTCTTCAAGGAACTCAAAAAGCACCGTGGGATCTTGGATGGTGTCGTAGTTGTCGAGGTGGTTGATCAATTGGAGTTTGCGTTCAGTGCTCCAACTGTCGCCAGGATCGGCTTTTTCGAGTTGGCTGATGATCTCTTCTTCGGTCGCTTCGGGACCTTCCAAGCGTTCGAGGGCGATCAGGGCCATCGAGACTTGGCTTTGCTCAGAGATATAACGGCGCAAAGGCTCACCAACAGCTTCATCTCCAAGTGCTTCAAGGAGAGCGATCACTTTGTATTTTTCGTTTTCATCTACGATGCTTTCGGGGTGATCGTAGGTAAAACGTTGCAGCAAGCCATAAATCGACTCGGATGTGCCTTTTTGTGCGAGGGCATGAAAAGACTCATCGCGGATCTCTTTTTGTGCGTACTTGTTGAGGATGCGGTTAACGTGCTTTTTGACGAAGCTTTCTTCTGAACCGCCAAAAAGATTACTCAAGAAACCCATCGTATCGTCTCCTTATGGGACGCTTGTGTCTCGAATTGAGGGCACAGGGCGCCGAGATGTCGGGGAGGCAAGTTGGAAAAGGGACGCTTGCCTGCAAAAAGGTCCCTTTCATATTGGTTCTTTTTTTCAAAAGTCAAGGTGATGAGGATGTTTTGTGAGGAGAGAGGGTGGGTTAGCGGGGGCGATAAGTACCATCGTCGTTGAAGTTTTCTGCGCAGGTCATCTCCATCATGCGGCGGATGTTACCGACCTTGACGCGGGCGCGATCGACGTTACGTGCGTTGCAAACCTCCACACCAAGGCGAAGTCGCATGGTCCACATCATATTGTCGAGGCGGATCGCTTGTCGTTTGTACTCGCGGTAGCGGTAGTTAAAGCCACCAATGCTGTTGGCCAAAGAGAGAGCCAAGGTCGGGACACCAAAGCCCAACACCAACCAGCCACCGATGTTTGCGGAGGCAGAGGCTGGGGCACCAAAGACTCCAGCGGCGCCTAGGATACCAGCCATGATCGTGAGGGCTCCCGCGCCAATCGTACCACCCAAGAGACCAACGTAGACGTTTCCGTTGTGTGTCCCATCTCTTTGATACTTTTGGAGTTTGCGGTGGCACTGTTGGGTTAGATTTCGCAACATGCTGATCTCTTTAGCGATCTCATCATTTGTGCAAAATCCGCCCAAGATGCGGTCGCCATCGGGGACTTCTTTGAGTACGTCTTGGTAATTTTCTTTGACCAGAGCATTTTTGCCCGTGGGTTTCTTTTCTGCGATGTAGCGGGTGACACGCTCTTTTTGCAGGTACATGATGCCTTTGACATTGACGGTGCATCCAGCGAGCATCGGGTACAAGACTGAGACAGCAATGAGCGCAAAGATACGCGACAAACGGGGGATAGAGGTCGCATCTAGGGAAGAACGTAGGGCGCGAAATGGCATGGATCTTCACTCCTCAAACAAAGAGAACAACAATCTTCTTTACAGGCGTTTCTCCAAGCGGCAGACACAAGTCGATCTGGAGATGGACCGTTTGGGATCGCGTGGGTTGGGATGCGTATCGCAAGATGGATGCCAAGGTGATCTCCTTCTTTTTGAGAAGGAGTTTGTTGTTGGGAAGGATGACGGAGATCCCCCGCGCTGTCAAAGATTTTTTCGAGGCGCGGAACTAGCGAGAAGTGGGAGGGGAGAGTCGTTGGATCAACGCGCGCACAGCACCAAGATAAATCTGCTCTGAGCGTAGGTAATTATCATTGTGCCCACCATTCAGGCGCACAAAGTGTTTGTCGGGCATCTTGGCTTCTCGAAAGATCTTCTCACCAAGATAGAAGGGCACAACCTGATCGTGGGGGCTATGCAAACTGAGCAAGGGACCACGGTATGCTTGAACATACTGAGAGGTTGGGTAGCGGAACCGAGCCAAAAAGCTTGGAAGGAGGGGGAAGTGGTGTTTTCCTACATCGCGAAAAGAAGAGAAGGTGGACTCCAGCAACAAGGCTGTGGGTTGCTGTTGGGCCGCTAGATACGAGGCAATCGGCCCGCCCATCGAACGTCCCATCACCAAGATGCGTTCGCGGGGGATGTGCAAGGTCTCCAAAAGCACCTTCCACGCGGCTTCTACATCGCGATAAGTTCCTTCTTCAGAAGGGCTACCCTCGCTTTTTCCGTATCCTTGGTAATCAAAAAGAAAGATCTGTAACGGAACTTGTAAGAAAAATTGTACCAAGCTCAAGCGGTCAGCGATGTTTCCTGCGTTCCCATGGCAAAGCAACAGGGTGTATGTCGCCCGAGGGTTCGGGAAAAACCATCCATGTAGCTTTTGTCCCGTGGCGTTTGGGAAGTAAACCTCTTGGTGCTGAAGATAATATCGATTGGGCGTAGCGTGATGTTCGCGGACGGGGTGGTACAACAGTTTGTGTTGGAGCGCATAAAACATGATGAATAGGCCTCCCACCGCGAAAAATGTTGTATAAACAAGGCTTCGCAGGGCACGAAACCATAAAGGTTTTTGTTGAGAGAGTCGTTCCTCTTCCTTCTGTTGCGCGTTGGACGCGTCTTTCTTAAACATAGGTTGGTACGTGCAAAAAGGTCGTTTGGATACCGAACTTTTCTTCCAGGTGCTTGCCTAGAGCACGAACCCCCCAGACTTCGGTGGCGTAGTGACCACCACAGAGGAGATAAGCTCCCAACTCATCTGCGACCATCGCTACGATGTGATTGGTTTCACCTGTAATCAAGAGGTCCAGTCCATCGTTTGCTGCTTGAAAGAAGTCCATCGCCGCATCGCCCGTGATGATCGCGATATCACGGATGCTGCTTTTGCCTTGGCCAAACAACTTGGAAAATCCATCGTAAGGCGCAAGCACCTTCTCAAAACGCTCCGCAAAACGCTCCACCTTCATGGCGCGCGCCAAACGTCCACGGATACCAATGGTTTGACCTTTGTAATCGCCCCAAGGTTGGAGATCTTGGAGTTGAAGCTCGTGTGCCAGCACCACGTTGTTGCCGACTTCTGGGTGCGCATCCAACGGAAGATGCGCGGCATACAACGCGATATCGTGTTGAAGCAACATCTTGATGCGCTTGTAATGATGGCCGCGTAGGAGTTCGCTGCGACCCCAAAAAAGACCGTGGTGACACAACAACATCTGTGCGCCACAAGCTGCGGCTTGCTCAAAAGTTTGTTGTCTTGCATCCACAGCAAGCGCGATATGTTCGATTTGTTGGGCACCTTCGACTTGGAGCCCATTTTGAGACATGTCTCGAAACATTTTGAGATTGAGATATCGGTCGAGGTATTCGCAAAGCTCTGAGAGCGAGATCATCTTTCCTCCGCGACGTAGTGGGGGAGCGGCACTTGGTTGGTTTCATCGCTGCCTTGCTTGGGTCGTTGAGCCTTGAGCGTCGGTGTTTTTTGTGCTTTTTGGCCTCTCTGTACAAGCGCGGCTTGCCAGTGCGATCTTCGTATTGCATGATGGCGAACGCATCGTGAGGATGTGGTGTGTCTTAGAGGATTTGTCAATCTCTACAGCGCACCTTGGTGTGTTTGTTTGATGAGGATATTTTATGAGCGTTCGCGATACCATAGACGATGAGTTGATGTTTTCTGCGGTCTTGTTTTTGTTGCCTTCAGACGACGAAGACCGCGCTTTTCTCGTGCAAGATCGTTTTCTTCGAGACCAGAACTTTTGGGAACCTTATTTGGCGAGACTTCACCTGTGGGCGCGACCCTTTGCGGTCAGCAAGACCGAAGCCCCCGATGGAGAGCCCGCTTTGATCCTCGTGGTGGAACTCTGCGAAGCGGACGATATCTTAACGCAGATCGGTCAAGAGATCTGCCAAGAACTCGGACTACCCGCCTTTACCGTTACGCATGTTGGGCTGGACCGCATGATGCGACGAGAGCTTCAGAAGGGCGAGCGACCTTGGTGAAGCCTCTTGGATTTGTGCTGGACCGAAAGATGCGTGGGTGCTAGGATGTGGCCTTCGTTATACAAAGAAAGTCCTGAAACAACAGCATGGAGACGCAGGAGTAGAGGGCATGGAGCAAAAAAGAGCCTCCGTCTTTTGGGGCGGCTTGGGTTGGCTTGGGATATGGAGCATCGCGGGCCTGTTGTTGGGCTGTCAAACGCCTTGTCGCGATCTCTCCCTCAAGATGTGTCAAGAGATGCGCTCTCTTCCGCGCGCCTGTCGCTACCTTCGCGAAGCTGCCGAAAATGGCGCCGCCTCTCGTCGTCAGTGTCGTGCTTTGCTCGCGACTTGGCGGACGTATGGGCGCCTTCAGGTCGCGCGCGCACAAAAAGAATTGCAACACTACGAAACGTGGCTCTTTGAACGCAAAGATATCCAGTCTTCCTTGAAGGAACTTGAACGCGCTGAGATGACCTTGGCACGGCACCTTGCGGGGATCTTTCAACCTGGAGCGATGCTTCGTGCGCACCTTCGTCGCAAACAGAGGAAGCGCGCACGGCTTTCCTTTCGAGAGCGCCCCAAACCCCCGCGGCCAGAGCCCCCCAAGACCGTTCGTCGCGACCCTCCTCCAAAAGAGGTCCCCAAAGTGCCCCCCAAAGAAGCCCCAAAGGCCCCTCCCAAAAGGTAAGTTTCTGTTTGTGTTGATGTCCTCGTCTTCTTTGTCGTGTGCCTCTGGCGCATTGCTTGTTTCCCCTCTTGTTGGAGGCTTTCGGTGAGTGGAACCAACCCAAAGAACCCGTCTCATGATGATATCGGTATCTCCTCAGAAGATTACCGTGTGGACTCAAGCGACTTTCTCGTCGAAGAGGACGTCGCGCCCATAAAAAAGGCCGAAGATCCGCTGATTGGCTACCTTGTTGGTGGTCAATGGAAGATGGAACGCCGCGTGGCTGAAGGTGGGATGGGCGTCGTGTATGAAGCGACACACCACCAACGCGCCCAACGTGTCGCGGTCAAGATCCTCCAAACGGTCCTTCGTATGGACAGTTTGCACATCGACCGTTTTTACCACGAAGCTCGCATCCTCCAGCGCTTGCGCCATCCCAACATCGTCTCCGTTTATGAGTTCGGTTTCGAGGAGGGGCTGGGTTTTTACCTTGTGATGGAGCTTTTGCACGGCTGCGGCTTGGACGTCTACCTCCAACTTTACCAAGGACAGATGCCCTTGGATGTGCTGTGCCATATCTTTGTCCAGATCTGTGAAGGGATGCATTATGCCCATGAAGAGGGCGTTTTGCACCGTGACCTCAAGCCCGAAAATATCTTTATCTTGCAGCCCGTCCAAGGCTTCGAGCGCCTGAAGCTCCTCGACTTTGGTGTTGGAAAGATCGTGCAAGACAAGGTCAATGCCATCACACAACACGGCAAAACCGTCGGGACCCCACGCTACATCTCCCCTGAACAAGCCGTGGGAACACCTCTTGATCGACGTACGGATGTGTACTCTCTTGCGGTTATCTTGTTTGAGATCCTTACGGGTGGACCACTGTTCAAAGCGGAAAACCCCGCTGAATACATGAGCCAACACGTCTTTACAGATCCTCCCTTCCTTTCAGAAGTTGCTGGGATCGGGACTTTCCCCCAAGGCATCGAAGAACTCTTGGCGGACTGTCTCTCCAAACACCCCGAGCATCGGCCTGATACCATGTTGGTCTTTCGGGACCGTTTGATCCAAAGTCTCGTCGATGAAGGCATCCCGCTGCCCGAAACCGTCCAAGAAGTGATGCAACAAAGCATCGAAGAACCCATCGAAGAGAGCATTGGTTCTTACATGCTCAACTTCTCGCAGACCCAGCGTCGCGAGCGTGTCTCTTTGCACGAAGGGACGGGCGGCGATACCAGCGCCATCCCACAAGACCGCAGCAAGATCCCCGATCTGGAAGCAGAAAAAAGAGCCCTGCGAGCAAGACGATTCCAACGCGATGATCATATCCCCGAGCCCGAACCACCGCGCTCTTTTCGCGAGAGGTGGGATGAGATTGGGCCCCGTCGTTGGGTGTACATCGGTGGTGTCTTCTCCATCCTTGTCACGATGTTGGCCGGGCTCTATGTCTTCCTCACACCGCCCGAAGAAGAGCCTCTTGTCTCTGACCTCGACTGGACGTTGGCCACGGATCTGTGGTCTCGCACCACGCGTGTGGGTTGGTTGCCTCACTTGAAGGTACCAAAAGCCCCCGTTGTTCCAAGCCAAAAAGATAAGCCCGAAGAGCCTCGACCTAGCCCCAGCGATGCAGGAGGCGCTGAAGCTGCCCCCGTTCCTGACGCGCAGCCTCCTGAGATGGTGCCCGAAAAGACCAAACCTCTCCAAAAGGTGAAGGCTCAGAAAAAGTCTCCTGTAAAACCTGCAAAGGTGCTGAAGCCTAAAAAGAAAAAGAAGAAGGCGCGAAAAACACGCAAAGCGCCCGTTCCTGCTCGTCCATCTACCCCTCGCCCTCCGCAAGAATAAACACTCCCTTTCCAAAGTTTCCGTGCCTTCCTTTTCTCTGTGCAGGCTCGTTGCAGGGACGCCTCTTATGGGGGCGGATTCTTCTCCATCCACAAGCATACGAAACGTTTGAAAGCCTTGAAGGGTAGGGAGAGACCGTGCTCTTGGATGAGGTGGTGTGGTCTTGACCTGCTTGCGATTTGATGTTAGAGGCAACTAGGATGTGCCTTGTTTTTCGGGAAAATAAGCAAGGAAGCTACAGGCAAAGAATCATGTTGGAGCAGAAACAAATAGGCATCTATCGAGTCATCAAATCGCTGGGCGGCGGCGGTATGGGGGTGGTGTACTTGGTAGAAGACATGGAAGCGGGCGGACAGTACGCCCTCAAAGTGCTCTCTCCATCATTGACGTTGACAGAGCGGGAGATTCGTCGTTTTCGTCGTGAATTCATGACGATGAGTCGCTTGCGCCATCCCAATATCGTTGAAGTCTATGAGTCTGGCATGGATGACGACAGCCTTTACTTCGTGATGGAGTATGTCAAAGGCGCGCATCTTCGACAAAGATTTCTTGACCGCAATTACACAGAAGAAAGCCCCCAAGATCCCGATTGGTTGTCGTATATCAACCACCCTGAGCGCACAGAAGCTGTCCTCAAGACGATGCTTCAGATCTGCGATGCTTTGGCTTGGATTCATAGCTACAACATCGTCCACCGCGACCTCAAGCCCGAAAACCTCTTGATCAAACGCGATGGTCGCGTCAAGCTGTTGGACTTTGGGATCGCCAAACGCCTCGGAGGTGGGGATCTTACGCAGTCTCGCTCCATCCTTGGGACTTTTTCTTATCTCAGTCCTGAACAAGCCCTCTGTGAAGATGTCGATGGTCGTTCGGACTTGTACGCGCTTGGCGTGATCTTGTATGAGTTGTTGACTGGGCGTCCTCCGTTCATGTCGGCCGAGCCCATCGGCCGTATCTTCATGCACATGAACAAACCCGCGCCGCCCTTGAACAATTGGAACCCCCAGCTCGACCCACGCCTCGAAGAGATCGTGTTGCGTTTGCTCGAAAAAGATCCGATGAACCGCTTCCAACGCGCAGAGGATCTTCGTGCTGCTCTGGAAGAGTGTATCCCCGGACAGCGCCATGCTTCGGGCTGGATGGTCGCTAGCGCAAGCGGCGAACGAGTGATCGCAGAGCCCGCCTTTGTGGGGCGTCAGCACGAACGACAGCTCTTTTTGGAACAGTTGGAAAATACCCGTAATGGGGTGGGGACGCTGTTCTTGTTGAGCGGTAACACAGGGATGGGAAAAACCCGCTTGGCACGGGAGTTTCTTGCTTCTGCACGAGCCCAACAAGTCGAGTGCTGTTCTGTTCGTTGCTTGAGCGATTCGCCACCTTATGCCGCCTACCAAGAGCTTTTGGAACAGCTGCGCACTTCGTTGATGCTGCGAGACACCTCGCTACCTCAACGACTGTGGGGGCGCGAAGGTGACTTTTGGTTTCGTATGACGGAGGCCCCACTGATCGGCCAAGTCAAAGAGCGCGAAAAGGCCCTTGCTGCGCAAGATCCCAATCGCCTCGATATGAGCATGACGATCAGCTCTTCCGAAGATACGCTGACGCCCACCAACAGCAGCGGACCCGAAGAAGAGAAAGCCCAACTCTTCGATGCTGTGCGCTTTATGATCTCGCGCATCCTTGAAACCGAGCCGCTGGTCTTTTTCCTTGATGACTTGATGTCTGCGGATGAAACATCTTTGGAGTTGACGGAGTATCTTGTCCGTTCGTTGACGCACCTCACTTCGCCATACCGCTTGATGTTGTTGGGGACATTCCGCAACGAAGATGTTGGACCCGAGCACCCACTCAATCACTTGATGGTGCGCTTGACCCCCCAACAACTTTACCAGATTCATGACCTAAAGCCCCTACCTTCCGCCCAAGTCGCGGAGATGACCAACTCGATGGTGGGCATCCCGCCCGCCCCACAAACCCTTGAGCAACTGATGCTGCAAAGTCAGGGGATTCCTTTCTTTGTGAAGGAGTTGGTCAAGGCTTGGCATGAAGAAGGCTTGCTTTTTGACGAGGAGATGCAGCTTTACCTCGCGCAAAAAGGCGCGTCCTCAGAAGAAGAGGGCGGGGTACGCGGTCATCTTCCTTCTGCGATCCGCAATCGTCTTTCGCGTCGTTTGGAACGCCTCTCAGCCCAAGCACGTGGACTGAGCGAGTGGATCGCTGTCTTGGACCAAGATGTTTCTTTTGAGATCTTGTCCGAAGTCACGGGCCTCCCAGAAGAACAGCTGTTGCAGCTTCTTGATGAGCTGATCCAGCAAAAGATCCTTAGCGAAGACTGGACCTCTGGAAGTGAGCGCTATCGCTTTGACCACCCTGGCATCCAAGAGACTGTATACCTTCAACTTTCTGAAGATGCGCGGCGTAGCTATCACATTGGCGTGGCTTATGCGTTACGTCGGCTTTCGGCCACTGAAGGGGCTTTTGAACTTCTAGGGCATCACTTTGCAGCGGGCGGCGATGAACTCAACGCGGCTTGGTTCTTGTTGTTAGCAGCAGAGCGTCAGCTTCGCGCCTTTGCTCATCGCAGTACATGGGAACTTCTCGAACGTTGCCAACAGATCTATCATCGCCATAGCACCGCGCCTTTGTTTGAACCTGCGACCGCGTGGTGGTGGCGATACCACCTCGCTTATCTCGAACTGATGGAGGCTGTCGCACAGTATCGACAGGGCCTCGAACTCGTCGAATACGCGCTTCAAACGATGCCTACAGGGGGAGACACCACACCGCTTCTGCGTTGGAAAGCGACATTCTTGCGAGAAATCGGGAATTATCGCGAAGCTCTCGCTTGTGTCAAAGTCGCTCTTGCCGAACCCACCGAAAACGAAGATCTACGACTTTATTTGTTGCAAGAGTCAGGTCGGATCTATCGAGCCCAAGGGCGTTATAGTGCAGCGCTGGAAGCCTATCGAGAAGCCCTTGCATGGGCTGTTTCGAGAAAGCTGATCTGGGAACAAGGCCGACTTTCTGGGATGATCGGACAGGTCTTGCATCAACGCGGTGAGTTCCCCGAAGCGGAGGCTTACTATCTGCAATCCTTGGAGATCGCGACCCAAGGGGGGGATCGTCGAGGCGAGATCGAAGCGATGTGCAAACTGGGCACACTGGAACTCGACAGCGGCAACGTTGCTGCGTCGCTCAAGCGCTTTGAAAAAGCCACCGCAGCCGCACGTGCTTTGGGGGATCGTCGCATGGAGTGTACTGCGATGGCCCTGTCTGGCCAGCTTCAAGGCGACCGTCGTTTGTACAGCGAAGCCCAAGAAACCTTGGAAAATGCCCTTGTGATCAGCCAAGAACTCGGCGATCAGCGTATGGAAGGTGAGTTGCTGAGTTGGCTTGGCGTCCAGTGTTACAACCGTGACCGCTTGGAAGCAGCGCGCCTCTACCTCGAAGAAGGCATCCAACGCTCCCAGTTTGTGGGGGATCGTCTGTTGGAGCTATGGATTCGCTGCCATCTCAGTGTGGTCTCGCTGCGTGAAGGCAATCTCGAAGCAGAAGAAGTCTTGGAAGAAATGCATCGCATCTTGCGTTTGAGTGAACAGATGGAAGCGATGGAGGTCGTCCTGTTGTGTAAACTGATCTCCGCGCATATCTTTCGTCTGTTGGATATGCGCCGCGATGCGTATGATGCTTTGGTTGCTGCGCGTTACCTCGCAGACCAGATCGGAAATCGCCGCCTGCTCGCCAAGATCGAGCGCGAACATTATCTGTTGAGCCGTGCACAAGCCGCTTGAGCCTCTTTTCGCCCTGACACGGGCTGCTCGCTGCTTGGACACATGAAACGCTTGTCAGCGTTCCCAGACTCAACCAACCACATCGACAACGTTTTTACGTTTTTCGGATATAAGTTATGAAATTCTTTACAACTTTGCGGATAGATCGACCGGTGGCTCGTCCACCCAATGACTGTCCCCGATTTACAAGGGTATGGAGATCTGTATGGGCAATATGCTCGTCATCAACTCCATGCTACCCGAGGTTCGTGTCGCCTTGCTGGAATATGGTCGTCTGGCTGAGCTGTATATCGAACGGGAGCATGAACGTGGCATTGTAGGAAACATCTATCGTGGTCGAGTCGTGCGTGTCTTGCCAGGAATGCAAGCTGCTT
The DNA here is from genome assembly GCA_020632975.1 of Myxococcales bacterium. Classification (GTDB taxonomy): domain Bacteria; phylum Myxococcota_C; class UBA6777; order UBA6777; family UBA6777; genus JAKLKB01. The sequence continues at coordinate 128,887 of JACKEL010000006.1, read as the reverse complement.
TTGTTGATATCGGACAAGAGAAAGCGGCGTTTCTGTATGTAGGAGACGCAAGGATGGCCGCAGACGGAGACGAAGAGCTTGGTGAGGAAGGTGAGTCCGAGCCAAGCGAAGAAAACAAAGAAGAGCTTCGCATCGAGGACATCTTGGAAGAAGGTCAAGCGATTACCGTCCAAGTGTCCAAAGATCCCTTGGGTACGAAAGGTGCGCGACTTACAACGCACATCACTTTGCCTGGTCGCTATCTGGTCTTTCTTCCTCGTTTTTCGCACATTGGTATCTCTCGACGCATCGGCGATGCTGAAGAACGCGAGAGACTTCGCAAACTCATGGAAGGGATTCGTCCTGAAGAAGGCGGCTTTATCGTGCGGACCGTCGCCGAAGGAGCCTCAGAAGAACAATTACGACGCGATGTGGACTTCTTGATGCGGATGTGGACCGAGATCCGCCGTCGTGAAGAAAGCGCCCAAGCTCCCGAACTTTTGCACTATGACCTCAACGTTGCGCTGCGCTCGATCCGCGACATCTGCAACGATGAGACCGAGCGCGTCTTGCTCGATAACCCCGAGGAGTTCTACCGTGTTCGCCGCTTCTTGGACTCTTATATGCCCGAAGCGCAATTCTCTGTGGAGCTTTACCAACGACACGAGCCTATCTTCGATGCTTTTGGGATCTCTCATGAGATCTCCCGTGCTTTGGCACGCAAGGTTTGGCTGAAAAGTGGTGGCTATCTCGTCATCGACCAAGCCGAGGCGCTTACCGCCATCGACGTCAACACAGGTCGTTACGTTGGGCGGCGAAACCTCCAAGACACCATCCTCCAAACCAACTTGGAGGCCGTGCAAGAGGTTGTGTATCAACTGCGGCTCCGCAATATCGGTGGTTTGATCATCATCGACTTTATTGATATGGAGCGCACAGAGCACCGTGATCGCGTTTGTGCGGCGTTGGTGCAGGCCCTAAAAGCGGACCGCGCAAAAACCAACGTCCTCAAGATCTCAGAGCTTGGGCTCGTGGAGATGACCCGCAAACGTGTCCGCGAAAGTCTTGGTCGTACCCTGACGGAGCCTTGTTTCTACTGCAATGGAACGGGGATGCTCAAGTCGAAGACCACCATCTGTTATGAGATCTTTCGTGAGTTGATGCGGATGGCTGACTCGATGGAAGGTCGCACCATCCAAGTCAATGCGCATCCCTCTGTGGTAGAACAACTTTTCAGCCAAGAGCGCGGTGTCGTAGACTGGTTGGAAAAACTGCTCAATCGCAAGATCTTGATCCGCCCCCGTGAGTCCTTCCACTTGGAACGTTACGCCATCAATAGCTACTAGATCTCCTCTTCCAACCTACCGATCCTTTCGTCATCATCGAGGAAATCCTTCCATCTTCATAAAGGAAGCACGATGAAACCACTTTATCGGGCAGAACAAGTTCGCCAATTGGATCAACAAGCTATCGAAGAGTTTGGGATCTCGGGTGTCGTTCTTATGGAAAATGCGGGGCGTGGGGCTGCGGATATCTGCGAGCGTTACTTGCAACAAGACTTGCGGGCTGGCGATGGTTCGATCTGTATCCTCGCAGGGCCCGGGAATAACGGTGGTGATGGCTTTGTGATCGCACGTCATCTCCAAAACCACGGCTATCGAGTTGAAGTCTATCTATGCGCCGAGGAAGAAAAAGTCCGTGGAGATGCGGCCATCAACCTTGCGATATGGCGCAAGATGGGAGGGTCCATCCATCCTTGTTTGGAGGAGGCGCAACTCGAAGAGGCAGTCGCGCGTTTTGCTTATTCTTCCATGATCGTCGATGCGCTCCTTGGGACGGGTCTTTCGCGTCCTGTTGAGGGATGGCTGTTGCGGGTCTTGGAAGCGCTCACGCCGTTGACGTCGCCTTGGCTTGTTGCGGTCGATCTTCCTTCAGGGATGCACGCGGATACGGGACACCCGATGCCCTTGTGTTTTCGAGCGGATGCCACTGTGACTTTTGCCATGCGCAAGGTGGGGCTTTCGATGCCTCATGCCTTGGAGTTTGTGGGGCAAGAGCATCTTGTGGATATCGGGGCACCGCAAGCTCTCATTGACGCAAATACCCCATGTTGCGAACTTTTGGACATTGCATCGCTGAAATTGTTTTGGCGTCCCCGTGGAACCAACACACACAAAGGTAGTTATGGGCATGTCTTGGTCGTGGCGGGTGCGCCAGGAAAAGTGGGGGCTGCTTTGTTGAGCAGCCTTGCGGTCTTGCGGATGGGAGCGGGTCTTTGCACGCTTGCAAGTCACAATGCTGTGGTGGAAGCTGTCGAAGGCCGCATCTTTGAAGTCATGACAGAGCGCTTGTTTGTCGGTGCGGTCGATGCGCGTACTTCGTACTCTGAAGAGGCTTGTGCACGTGCTGTGAGCTTGGCATCGCAGCGTGACGCGATGGTGATCGGCCCTGGTCTTGGGCAAGATCTTGCGGCTGGCGATCTTCTGCGTGCCCTGTTGGATGTCGAATGTCCCGCAGTGATCGACGCGGATGGACTGAACTTGTTGGTTGGGGATCTGGAGTCTCTGCAAAAACGCAAAGCCCCAACGATCCTCACTCCTCACCCTGGCGAGATGGCGCGGCTTTGTGGATGCAGCACCCGCGATGTCCAAAACGACCGACTGACGAAGGCTTTGGACATTGCCAAAAGATCGCAGTGTGTCGTGGTCTTGAAAGGCGCACGCACGCTGATCGCGACCCCCACAGGTCGTTGTTGGATGAACCCTACAGGGCACGCAGGGATGGCCACAGCAGGAAGCGGCGATGTCTTGGCGGGGATGCTTGGTGCCCTTTTGGCACAAGGCTATTCTGTCGAAGAGTCCGCTTGTTTGGGGGTCTTTTGGCACGGCCTTGCAGGGGATCACTGGGCCAAAGAAAAAGCGATGGCGACCTTGGTTGCGTCCGATCTCTTGGATGCTTTGCCTTGGATCTTAAAAGACTGGGAGTTGCAACTTGCACAACGCTGAGTGTTCCATCACGACACGATCCCCCGAAGAAACCGCCGCTGTCGCAGAGTCATTGGGACGACAGCTTCAAGGCGGCGAAGTCTTGGCCTTGATCGGCGATCTTGGCGCAGGAAAAACATGTTTTGTCCAAGGTCTCGCGGTGGGCCTTGAGATTCCTGACGAGGCTTACGTACGGAGTCCGACTTTTTCTCTTATAGAAGAGTATGATGGACGGCTCCCCGTGTACCACCTCGATCTTTACCGATTATCCGAAGAAGACGAACTCGAAGCGATTGGTTGGCGAGACTGTTTGGATGGAGAGTCGGTGGTGGCCGTAGAGTGGGCAGATCAACTTCGTGGTTATCTTCCAAACCGTTATATTGAGATCCGCCTTTCGATTCGTTCTCCCGAAGAAAGGGAACTCAAGTTTGTGGCGTACGGAGATCCGCCCGTATGGTGGGAGGGTTGGCGTACAACGCTTCTTCGCAAAGATTGAACTGCATCTTCGCAAAGATGAAGGGGAGGGCGTTTAGGCGGGAGCTTGGAGTCGAGGGGGCCGCATTGGATCATCCCACCACACATCATAAGACGCTGTTCCAAACCAATCGCCCACTTCCAAACCTTCGAGCCATCGGGGATCTGTCATGGTGACGCGTAAGTGTAGTCTATGTCGCGGGTAAGCTTCATCGAGCTTTTGGCGGATCTCTGCCTCTGCGATGCCTTGTTCGCGAAGCTGCGCGCCCAACGCGTTGCGCCCACTTCCCCAAGAAGATTCATCACTTACATAGTGAAGTCGTTGCAGTACCTCTGTGGAGGCAATGTACTCTCCCACGTGCTGGCTCGACCAATCTTCTTTGTAATAGGACTTCCCTGAAAGTGCTTCCTTTAACGCCCCTTGTGGTCCTTCGTCAGCAAATGCCATCAAGACAAAAGATCGCGTGAATGCATAGTCATTTGCACTCACAGCAGTTGTGGTTGTGACCTCTACATCAAAGGCGCGCTGTTCTGGATGAAGAGCGAGTATGCGGATCTCATAAGTATCACTGGACATCTTGAAGTCTCCGTAGGATGGGCGCTTTAGAACACGGATAGATGGATGCGTCGCCCTGGTTGATAACCTGTGCTGTCGATACGTAACTTGTGGACTTGATCGTCGCTAAGCCCAGGGATGCGTTGCTGAAGTGCAGAGACAGCCTCTCCACAAAAGTTGTCAGCATAAGGTCGAGAGAGGCGCATCGCGGCTTGGTCTATCTTTTCTGTCAGGCTTTTGTAGAGGGCTTTCCAACGTTCGTAAGCTGCGGGTTTATCCGCACGCATCAAAGTCGTGGTGGAGACGCGGATCTCCAGTCCCACATGTTGAGATATCACAAACATCAGATTTCGTTTCCACGGTTCATCAGGAACGCGCAAAGATGTATCGATCCGCATGGTCGAGAGATCGGGGGTTAGCGGTCGGGTCTTGGCGCGTTCGTCAAGCGTGGTGAGTTGGATCAAGAGTTGGCTGTCATCGCCAAGGTCTTCGTTGGTGACACCATATTTTGCCATCAATTGAAGGGCGTGGAGGCGGGCGGACTCTCCTTCTGGCTGGCCTGCTTGATCGTGCGCGAGTCGCAACAACGCGCGTACTTTTTGAATTTTATTCATTGGGGCAAGCCTTCGGAGTTATCAGAAAAGGATAGTTTTGAGACTCGTGGGTTGTCGGGTTCTGTGAGTTGCCCATCTGTGTGGGCAAAGGGTCCATCTTCTTAGGCACAGCGTCCATGTGAACGCGAACCTCCGCTTGTGGGTTGGGGCGGTTTGGTCTCTTTGAGAGACGCGTGGGGGAGTCGTCCGCAACGACGGGCACACTGTGGCGTATGATACTCACGTAAAAAGTGCTTGTAAAGGAATCTTCCTTGGAGGCTCTTGGAAGGAGGGGGCTTTGGGTGGGGAATACACTGTGTTGCAGTGTGTTGGAAATGCGGAGACCGATTGCATCTCTCGATGAAGCGTGTAGGCTGCCAGGCACACATGCACCAACCAACCCAGGAGACAGATGATGTCCGATCAGATGTTCGCGATTCACGTAGGCGACGACGAAGCACGCTCTCTTTCTTGGTCGGTTTGTCCGCGACCTGTGGCGGGCCCCCAACAAGTCTTAGTAAAGATCCATGCCACCGCATTGAATCGCGCGGACTTGTTGCAACGAAAGGGCTTTTACCCACCCCCCAAAGGAGCCAGCGAGATCATGGGTCTCGAAGCCGCAGGAGAGATCGTGGCTTGTGGTGAAGGCGTGACATCGTGGCACGAAGGCGACGCTGTCTGCGTTTTGTTGGAAGGTGGGGGCTATGCGGAGTATGTGGTCTGCGATGCTTCGATGCTTTTGCCCAAACCTGCAAATCTCTCATGGGAAGAAGCGGCCGCACTACCCGAGGTTTTTTATACGGCTTATCTCAATCTTGCTATCGAAGGGGCGCTCCAACCCAAAGAGCGTGTGTTGCTTCATGCGGCTGCTTCGGGGGTTGGGACAGCTGTGCTCCAACTTTGCCGACACTGGGGAAATCCTGTTTGGGCAACCGCAAGCGCATCCAAGTTACCGACGCTTTTGGAGATGGGCGCAGAAGAAGCCTTTGATCGCAAACAAGAGGATCTGTTTGGGGTCATCCGAGAAAAGATGAAACAGCAGGGCGATGCCCCTGTGGGCTTTGATTTGATCTTTGATCCTGTGGGGGGCGCATATTTTGCAGAGAACGTCGCCAGCCTACGTCCAAAGGGACGTCTTGTATTGATTGGTTTGATGGGAGGCCGCAAAGCGGAGATCGCCCTGGATCAAATCTTGATGCGTCGTTTGCGGATCGTGGGTTCTGTCTTGCGTTCGCGTTCGCGCTCTGAGAAGGTGGTCATCACCGAAGGGTTGCGGCGCGATGTGTGGCCGCTCTTTGAACAAGGTATCTTGTACCCTGTTGTGGATCGGGTCTTTTCGATCCGCGACGCTGAAGAAGCCCAGCGTTACCTCGGCCAAGATCAAAGCGTAGGAAAAGTGATCTTGCGCGTAGATGGGCCTTAAACGCTAGGTGCTCTCGAATCTTAGATAGAAGGAGCTGAGTATGCAAAAGCGAGCTGTTGATGTGATACGCCGACCTTGGGGAGCTTGGGTGGGTGGATGGATACTGTGTCTTTCTCTCGTATGGATCGCGGCCCCTATTCGTTCGTCGCGTGCGCAAACTCCCCGAACCACCAAGATTATACCCACACGTGTTGCTGTGCAGCCTCTCAAGCTCACAAGACAACGACCCAAAGGAACACTGCGTATCCTTACCTTGAACCTTGCACATGGTCGAAAGCGTTCGCTTCACCAATATCTTTTGCGCAAAAAGACCTTTATGAAGAATCTCCAAGATGTCGCGACGGTAGTTCGCCGTGAACAGCCCGATATCGCGGCTTTTCAAGAAGCGGATGCTCCCTCCAATTGGAGCGGAAAGTTCCATCACGTCGACTACTTGGCAGAACAAGCCGGGTATCCTTACAGTGTGCTTGGCGAGCACGTCAAAAAGATGGGGCTTCGTTATGGCACGGGCTTTATCTCGCGCACACCTCTTGCCAACAACATCTCTCACATCTTCAAGCCATCTTTTCCCATGCCCGGAAAAGGCTTTGTGATTGTGACGCTGACATGGCCTGAGATCCCTTCCTTGAAAGTCGATTTGATCTCTTTGCACCTCGACCCTTTGCGTAACTCGATGCAGCGTTCGCAGCTTCAAGAGATCGTAGAGATCGTTCGCACGCGCAAGAATCCCGTGATCATCATGGGCGACTTCAACAACGAGTGGTTCAAAGAGTCTTCGCCGCTGCGTTCTTTCGTTCGCGTGCTGAATCTCGAAGCATACCAACCCTTTAATCCCTACTTGTTCACTTTTCCTCGCTTCAAAAAGCGCTTTGACTGGGTGTTTGTTCCAAAAGGCTTTCGTTTTGTGAGCTATCGCGTGTTCAAAGATGCGCTTTCAGATCACTATGGTATCGTCACAGATATCCAAGCGCCCAAAGCCTATCTTGCCCCAACATCCGCACCTGCGCCTCGTAAAGTGGCTCCAACGCCCACCTCCAAACCTTCCACCACGCCTGTTTCGCAGCCTGCCCCCCGCTGATTCTTTCTTGCCTTTTTCTTCGCTTTTCTGTTAAATCGGACTTCCCCCGCATACCGCATACCTAACGCGTGTCAAAAAGATACGCCACGATCTTGAAAGATTTTCGTGTTCCTGCTAACGAAGGCCACATAAGAAGAAGATATGAATTGAGCTTCTTTGGATGTGATAGTTATCGTTCTCGTTGTATTGGGGACTTTTGATGAATTCAACACAAACGCAAGCCCAAAATGCCACTTCAGGGGGGCGCCCTTTGTTCGGCCTGAAATACGCAGCGGATATCCGACAAGTGGGTATCCTCTCGGTGTATATGGGGCTTTTGGCGTCGATGTTCTTTTTTCCGATCTTTCGCAACCCTGTGGTCTTGGTGTTGGCTTGTTACTTTAGCTTTCTGAACGCGGTCATCATCCACAACTCTTTGCATCAAGCACCTTTTCATTCTTCCGCACTCAACAGCTTTTGGAAGATGCTTCTGAGTTTTGGCAACTTGTATCCCGCGTCTGCCAATATGCCTTCGCACAATCTTGTCCACCATCACTTCCATGACGACGGTCAGCCCGACTGGGCCGACCCTTACCATGTGCGCTTTCGATGGAATCTGCTGAATCTGCTGCACTTCCCCAATGTCGCAGGCCCCAACACCTTCGAAGGCGTTAGCCGTTGGATGGGACGCGTGGGAAAAGAAGCCATCCGACGACAGTATCTTGCAGAACAAGCCTTTGCTTTTGGTCTGACGGGACTTTTGTTGTTTTGGGATCTTTGGGGGACGTTGTTTTTTATCGTCGTTCCGCAGCTTTGGGGCGCGCGTGGCATCTTGCGCATCAACCACATCCAACACGATGGCGCTGAGATCCAAGACCGTTGGAACCACTCTCGCAACTTCGTTGGACGCGCATTCAACTGGATTATGTGCAACAACGGCTATCATACGATCCACCACAATCGTCCAGGTCTTCACTGGTCTGTCCTCCCCGAACACCACGAAAAAGAAGTGGTCCCGCAGATCCGCCCAGAACTCAACGAACGCAGCATGGTGATGTACCTTTTGCGGGCTTACGTATTCAACTTCCGTTGGTTGCCGCAACGTTCGTCGATCTGGCTTTCTCGCGAGGCTTACACTGCACACGACAAGCCGATCAATGCGAAGCCCCTCGCAAGATCCGATGCATCCGCCACTTCTGTGGATACTTTTTCCAAACCTGCGACTGACGATGCACCTCTCAGTCCTCCTGTTTCCTGAGAGGTTGTCCTCATGAGTATGATGGCTTGGCTGGGCTTGCTTTTGCTTGTGATTATGTGGGTCAACGCTTTGTTGATCGCTGCCGCAGCTTGGATCGAGATGCGCGATATCGAAGCCCGTGCTTCTTCGTGGGAGTCTTTGCCTGAAGGCACAGAGGGAGAGGGATTACTTTTCGTTCGCATCGAGGCTGCGGAGCAAGGAAAGGCTTTTGCCACGCAGTCGGTTGAGCAGTCAGGCCACGCCATGCAAGCCAAGGCTTCTCATCGCCGCATTGGTTGGTGGGATCGGCTACATGATTCCTCGATCGCAGGAGGACGCCTTTCTTGGGGAGAACATACCTTGGAGGTGCCTTCTTATGCGTCGCCCATCGCGGATGTTTGGCCCTCTCGACAAGAACAAGAAGAGGCTGCTGCGCATTTTTCGATGGTAGAACTCGACGAGATCTACGAAAAAGCCGCAAAACCCCGAGGCGTCCGAAGAAGCTTGCAGTTTGCGATGGAGCCTGGACAAGAAGTGTGGGTCTCTGGCCGCGTTGCAAAAGAAGGCCAGCATCTGCGTTTGTACCCAGATAAACACGAGAAAGTGTTGGTCTCCTCCGTAGATCCGCGCGTTTGGTTGATCGAAAAGCGACGACTCGTATGGTTTTTTATGGTAAGCGAGTTGACGCTTTGCGCGCTGTGTACTGTGATGTGTCTTTGGCCCCCTGTTTTTACAGGTTGGATCAGCAGGCTTGGGGGCGCTGCTTTCTTAGCATTTTTCTTGGGCGTGCAGCCTCTCGGGACGGTTGTTCGTGATGCTTTGCGCCCCCCCTCATGGGCTTTTTTGCATGGAGCTTGGGAAGTGACACACACACCCAAGTTGCGTCATGCCCCCAAAACGCCTCAGTAAGTTGGTCTCCTTCTGTTGCGAAGTTGTGCCCGATGGCCCCTGCGATAAAGGATAGTTTGGATGGAACAGCAAAAGAAATCTTCTCTTTGGGTGACCTTGCCTTCTGTGCAATATCGACGCGATCCCTACTTTTATTTTAAGTATGACCTCTTTTACGTGTTGTTTTTCTCTGTTGCCATCGCGGCCATGTTGGCTGTCGGATGGAAGGGACTTCAGCTTTCATGGAATGCATGGTTGCTTGTCCCCCTATCCATCGGGATCTACATCCAAGTCATGGGTGGCGTCCTGATCCACAACTGTAGTCATGTGAACTTTCCTCGCCCGATCAACCGACTGGTTGGCGAGATCTGTGGTGTGATCGTGGCAACGCGCTTTGCTTCTTGGGAGATCTTGCATCGCCGACATCACCGTCATTCGGACGATATCGAAAAAGATCCACACCCTGTCAAGCCGAGCTTCTTGGCTTTCTTGCTGGATGTGATGGTGCTCAACTTAGAAAAGAATCTCCATCAACAATACGCTGAACTCTACGGCGATACCCCTGAGATCCGTCGTCGTGAAACGATCCGCTCGATCCTTAGCTTCTCAACGATGCTCTTCTTGATGGCCTTTTGGTTCGTTCTTCTCGGACCTGTCGGCTTCTTGGGTGTGTATCTTCCCGCTTTGGGTGTGGGGATCTTGCATGTCTCCCACTTTAACTGGGCCACCCACGACGCCCAAAACCCCAGTGGTGAGTTTAAGCCCGTCAACCTCAACCACGGTTTCTACTGGTTCGGCAACAAACTTTGGTTTGGTCTGTACTTCCACGCAAACCACCACGAACACGCGAATCTCTTCAATCCTGCTTACCTCGATCGTTACCTCGAAGAGCGCGATCGCAAAGTTCGTGAGCGCGAAGAACGTCTCGCAGGTGCTGCGGCGATGTTGACCGAGACACCTTCAGAGCCACAAGCAAGCAAATAACCCCCGCCCATCTTCCCCTTATCCTTCTCTCCTTCCACTTATCCATCCAGCGAACAGCAGCGAGCAGGGCGGCCAAAGCCTCCTAACATCCGAACACATCCAACAAATCTTCCATGAGCGATCAGAGACGCCATCTCTTCCTTGGCGTGGTGCATCTCAAAAAGATGTGTCGTCTTGGGCGCGCGGATCGCTCGTAGGGATGGATGTTTTGGTCGAGAAGGCAGGGCTGGCATGGGGAGGATGCAGAGAGCTTCTAAAAAGAAGAGGTATGGAACGTCTTTGGTTGGACTTGCAGGACAAAGCGAGGAGGGAAAAGGTGTCTTCTCTGCTTTGTTATTTGTTGGAGTTTTGCGGATCGCTTTGGGGGGCTTTGGGGATGGAGGCTTCAGAGCTGGCCTTGGGATCGGATGGAGCGGCAGCATAGGGCGAGATCAAGTGTTCGCGTTCATGGGCTGGCAACTCAACATCTTCTGTGGGGTCCAACTTGGGGAGATTCCCTGTTGGCGTTGGGATATTGATGCGACTTGGAGGGGGAGCGAGTTCTTCTTCCCAGATATCGAGTTCAAGGGTTGCTTGTTCTGCTTGGGGGAAGAAACGCTGTCGCACTTGCTCGACGGTTTGGGAAAGATCGGATGTGGGGAAGTCATCGAGTGGTGAGGAGACTTCGTTTGTGAAGTCGTTGGTCACCGCATCGAGATCTTCATGGAGGCCAAAGCTGATCTCTTCTGTGATGGGATCATGTTCGTTGGTCACTGCGTCGGGATCACGGTAACGAATCACGATCACAGAGACGTTGTCTGTGGCGATATCTTGCACTGACTGGATCAGTTTAAGCGCCGCACTACGGGGGGTTGGGAGCTTCAATGCTGTGGTAAGGATGCCCAAACCACGGTCTTCCAACAAAGCCAAGATCCCATCCGATGCCAAGACAAAAGCATCGCCACGTTGGATATCTTCGAGGCGAGAGATGTCAGGGATGGAGGTCAAAAAGTTTTTCTTTTTGAGCCGTGGATGCCCAAAAGCACGGGCTACCGCGAGATCATGCTTGTACACGACGCCACCAAAAACCTCGGTGTCTTCGTCTTCTTTCCAGTTATGATCGATCGTTAGTGATTGGGGTTCTTCGTGGCGCTCATCGAGCAAAAAGGCTTGGCTATCGCCCACATGCGTGATGTAAAACGCCCCTTCGATCTGAAGCAAAGCGGTCATGGTTGCGCCGCTGCTCAGCTCTGCGTGGAAAAAGTCTTCACCCAAAACTGACAGCGCTTCTTCGGCTTCGCTGTTGCTCGCGAGCCAACTTTGCAAGATGCGCTCGACATTGCGGCGCAGTCGCAAGCAGATCTCTTCGTCCGTATGTTCTACGGCTTCACGTAAGATCTTAAAGATGGCTTCTGTGGGGATGATGTCTGACTCGGGGAAGGTCTCAAGCGCACGCGCTACTGCTTCCGCAAAGATAGAGACGACATCTTCGCTGCAACCGCCCAAAGGACCGTGGCCGTCGCTCACGGCAAACAGCGCACTCAGTCTTCCGGGACCAGCATGGATGTAGACGCTGTCCTGTTGCTCAAAACGTGGACCGATATCGGCCAACGCTGCCACTTCGAAGGATTCATTTACCAGCTGTCTCAATGTTCCCTGCTGCCTCATCCGTCATTTCTTTTGATTCTCGTGACCCTCATGGTACGAGCGAGAGAAACCACACACTACGTCGTATTTTGGTGATGCGTTCTCTGTGATCAGATCCGCACCATTCTTCGGCAAAATACATTGTGGCTGTGGCGTGACTCCGAAATATCTCAAACTACACCCAAAAAGGCAAGATGTCTGTCAAGCTCTGTTCTTAAAGCCCCGTCCCGTGCGGGATCGTGTAAGTGATACTTTTTTGCTTTGTAGAACAAAACCGTTTTTCCTGCATGTTTGGTTATGTGTTTTGCGACACCCACTTTGGCTGTGGCGTCTGTTTCCTACCATAAAAGTTGGGGTACGGAAGCTCGCAAGATTTCTTGAGCGCAGAAAAGGAGGTTTGATGAGAAAGAGACTTTTTCTGCTCGTGGGCTTGGTGTTGGCTTGGAGTCCCAAGGTGCAAGCACGTCCTTTGTTTCCTTGGTTGACTCCATCCGATCAACGCTCACAGCGCCTTTCCCAACGTTTTGCACCACCGCGTGGTTACAAACGTGTGCCTTTACGTCGTGGGAGTTTTGCTTGGTGGCTACGGCGTCTTCCTTTGCTCCCAAAAGGATCGCCTGTGATGCTCCATGATGGCTCGCGGAAAGGACGGCAGGACGTCCACGCTGCTGTGATCCAGATTGATATCGGTCAACGCGATCTGCAACAATGTGCAGATGCCGTGATGAGGGTGTGGGGAGAGTATCTTTGGTCGCGCAACATGGCGCGCCTCGCAGACTTTCACTTTGCGAGCGGACAGCGCAACCCTTGGCTTTGGTGGTCGCGTGGAGATCGCATCCGCTTGCGGGATCGAGGGCGGCGTGTGGTCTGGAAACGGCGGGTGGCTCGCCCTGATCGCTCTTACCAAAATTACCAACGTTATCTGCGCTTTGTGATGGCATGGGCCAACACCTCTTCTTTGGTGCGACAGCTCCGCAGGGTCCCGATCTCACAAGCACAACCTGGTGATCTCTTTTTGCAAGGATGGCGTGGAGGACAACCTGGACACGCTGTTTTGATTCTCGATGTCGTGCGTGATGCTCGCGGACGAAAACGCTTTCTCCTCGCCCAAAGCTACATGCCTGCCCAGTCTTTTCATGTGCTCAAAGCCCCGCGACAAAGACACTCTCCTTGGTATCGTTTCCCCAAAAAAGGCGATATCGAGACGCCTGAGTGGACCTTTACCACCAAGGATCTCTTTCGTTTACCTCACACTCCTGCCACACGCCCCTAAGACTCTCCTCCAAAAAATAGACAAATCCCCTCCCACAAGAAAAGATCGGCCTCTTGAAAGGCTGGTCTAGCGTTTGCAATGAGGGCCGCCCGCTTCAATCACCCAGATGTTGATATGTCCCAAAATATAGCTGTTTTCGAGGTCTTTGCTGCAAAGGTATGGAGTCTTTGCGCTTGGACCCCAGAGGAGGTTTGTTTTGTCGAAGTTGAATGTGGCCGTTGGTATCATTTTGAGTCTCATTTTGACATGAATCAAGATTGATCATGAGATGGAGGTGTTCTGTGAAAGGGCGATGGAGAAAAGTTGCGCTCTGGTCTCTGCGGATAAGTTGTTTATGGATCGCCTTGGGATGGGCGTCTTGGTCGTTTGCACAAACAGACGCAGATTACATCCCTGACAAGTTGAAAGTGGAAAAGTCAGCGAAAAAAGATGGTTGGTTCCCCAACCTCAAAGCTGGACTCAACTTTTCCTTTTCGCAAAGTGACGGTGTGGTGGGGGTTCCCGATGGGACGACGCTCAGCTTAGGACTACAAGTCCAAGGCAAGCTCTTGTACGCAAAACGCGGACATGAGTGGCGTAGCGCGATCAATATGATCCACACACAAACCAAGCTTCCAAACCTTAAACCTTTTCTCAAGGCGGCAGATGCGCTCGATTTGGAGACGATGTATCTGTATCGCTTTGAAAAACTCCCTTGGTTAGGCCTTTTTGTGGGCCTCAAGATGAATACGGCTCTCTTGGACGGCTTTTTGGTGCGCGAAGAAAACACGGAGTTGCGCATCTTGGATCGTACGGGCGTGGAACTCCGCCGCGAACAAGCACGCGCTCAGATCCCTTTCCAACTGACAAAGCCCTTTGCACCACTGTTGTTCAAGCAGTCTTTGGGCGTTGCTTTCAATCCTTACCGCAAGCCTTTCTTGGACATCGATATCAAAGTGGGAGGAGGGGCTGCGCAAGCCTGGATGCAAGGCGGATTGCGTGCTGCTGACGATGCCGCCACTGCGACAACCTTCGAACTTTCGCAGCTTTTCGATTATGTGCAGGCGGGTTTGGAGCTCCAGGTCGTCTTTAGCGGCACGCTGTTTAACAAGGTGCTGACTTACTCGTTGCTTGGCGAAGTGATGTTGCCCTTGATTACCAGCGTCGATACAGGGAAGTCTCCCATCGATCTTTTGAACGTCAAGGGTAGCTTCCAGCTCCAGATCAAAGTCGCGAAGTGGCTCTCCATCAACTACAGTCTCAGCCTGGTACGGGCACCGTTGATCCAACCTGATATCCAGGTGGTCAACAACCTCGTCCTCAGTCTGACGATCAACATCTTGTAAGGAGTCACGATCATGAATATGCGAATGCTCTCTCGACTCCTGTTTATCCCTGCGACTCTTTGGACTTTGACGGATGTTGCTTGGGCACAAACCCCCGCACCTTCGACACAACCCGCTTCGCGGACTGCGACGCCCGCTGTGACGTCTGCTGCGACGCCTGCCACAACGCCCGATGAACGGACAAAAGCAGCGGCAGCGCCCACAACAAAACCTGCGGCTTCGACTACCAAACCTGCCGCTCGTCCTGCTGCAAAGAAACCTGAAAAGCCGAAAGATGGTTGGTTTCCAAAGCTTTCTTTGGGGGTCAACATCGCGCTGTCGAGCAGTGATAACGTGCCTGGTGTGGACAACGGTATCACCTTTAGTCTTGGTGGGGTGCTCAACGGTGGCTTGTTGATGCGTTTTGGCCGTCACAAGTGGGAGTCTTCTTTGAAGATCGTCCATACACAAACCAAGACCCCGCAGCTTGAGCCTTTTATCAAGACAGCCGACAACTTCGACTTCAAAAGCGCGTACTCTTACCAGTTTGTGGACTCGATCAAGTTTGGTGTACGTGCAGGGGTTTCTGTAACCACGCAGCTTTTTCCTGGTTACTTTATCCCCGCAACAGCCGTCGATGTCACCTTGTTGAATGTGGACACTACGCAAGTTCAACGAAGCCTTCAAAAAGAAGAGGCCTTCCAACTGACCTTGCCCTTCTCGCCGCTAACCTTCGGTCAATCGGTGGGTTTCGTCGCTGAGCCTTATCGAAACAAATACACTGAGTTGGATATCGAATTGAACGTCAGTGCGGAGCAGACTTGGGCTGCGGGCTATGTCCTTCAAGATGATGCCACGACACCACGACTTGAATTCAAGCAGCTTCGGGATTATACGCAGATCGGTGGAGAATTAAAGATCAGCTTTGAAGGTAAGATCGATAAGTTTTTGAACTATTCGTTCTACACAAAATTGATGATGCCTTTCTTCACAAGCGTTCCCACAGAGTTGCAAGGCTTCGAGTTGTTGAACGCTGATGTCCAGTTCAAGGTGAGCCTCACACTTTCGAAGTGGGCCGCATTGAACTACGTTTTCCGCGCGCAACGCACACCGCTGCTCACGGAAAAATGGCAGGTCTCCAACAACCTTGTCTTGAGCTTTACTGCGGATATCTTCTAAAATACCCTCCATCTATCCCCACTGTCGCTTCCCCCACACGCGATAGCCACCCAACAAATCCCTGCGAGTCTTGGCTCACCTAAACTTGCAGCGTCCGACTTTTGCGAGGAGGCTCCATGTCCCCCCAACCCATGCGACCGCGCTTTCATATGATCTTTACTTTGCCGCCCGAACAAGCGATGGAGAAGATCGAAGAGTGCGTTAAAGAGCGAAACGAACAGTTCCGTTTGATGAAAGCACACCCACATATCCAGATCTTAGTGTCCGAAAAAGAACAGCACTTTTGGTCTCCATGTTTTAGTTTGGAGTTTGAAAAGTGTTCCAAAGGCACCTGCATGTATGGCCTTGTAGGGCCCCATCCAGGCGTGTGGACAATGTTTATGGCATTTTACACGATGTTGGCTTTTGGGGCTTTTGTCGGGATGTCTTTGGGGGTTTCGCAGTGGATGGCCAAAGAGTACGCTTGGGGATTTTGGCTTTTGCCTGTACTCGGGGTCTTGGCGGTGGGGGTGTATCTTGCTTCTTTGGCGGGTCAACGTTTGGCAGCACCGCAAACCCAAGCGATGCGCTCTCTTGTGATGGAAGCGCTACCAGAACCTGAAGAGGTAGGGGATGGGATGTTGTGGTTGCCTGCCCACGAAGACGAGTCTAACGCGTAGGCCAGAGATTAAGGTGCGACGCAGATCTGACCGATACCCGTTTGGTTGACGCAGACGAGTCCGCTTGGACAGCCCGCGTTGCTCACACATGGGATAACACAGAAGCCGCCAGTTCCAGAGCTTACGCAACGTGTCGCGGTTCCGTTGTAGGGGGGGCAGTTGGACAACAAGGGGTCACAATCCGCAGAACAGAAGCCTGTTGTGGAGTTTGCATCGCGTCGCAAGCAAAGTCCGTTGTAGTCTGTACGTCCTCCAGAGGTACAAGCAGACTGTTGATTGGAACCGTTACAGCATCGGGTGCTATCCGTGACGCCAAACGGATCACAGAGACCACCGTAAGGCAGGACGCCGCCTTTATCGATGGGTGCGCAGACATTCCCGAAGGTACCGCCCAAAGAGACACAAGAGAAGTCCGTCCCGCAGTTTGCGTTGCTTGTGCACTGCTTTCCACAAACGGCTGTTCCTGACTGAAGAGGCAAGCAAGTTCGGCCAGTTCCGCAGATGTTGGTGGTATTGCAGTTCGCGACAGGCCGCAGACAAGCACCGACGAGCGAGTTGCTGTCAAAGGTGATACAGGTCAAGCCAGCTTCGCAAACCTTGGTGGTATCGTACTTTGTGGGGGTATTCGCGACTGCGCCACAGGTCGCATCTTCTTTGGCATCCCCATAAATACAGGCACCACCACCATTTTGAAGAGCCTCACAAGTTCCTTTGCCTGAAGCGCAGGGCTGACCGAGGTTTGTACATCGTTCAAAACAATAAGACGGGGTATTTTGATCGACCTGCAAACAGATGTCTGCGCTATCGCAAACACCATTGGCTCCACCACATGTCGCATGTCGTGCAACAGGTTGTTCTTTGGTGCATTTTTGGTTTCGGCAAACCAAGTAGGTGCCATCACTTTGTTTTTGTGAGTCACACACTTTGATGGGTTCGGTTGTGTCGCTGGGTCCGTTGCAATCGGCCCCTGCGGTGGTTTGCACTTGCACTTCAAGGCAGACTTTGGGGGTGAGGGTTTGGCTACAATAGAGCGTGGGGGTTTGTCCTGACTTGCAGATGCTACCGCGCGCGATATCGCAGGTGCCATTTTTCAGGGACTCTTGCAGACAAACAGCGATGGTGTTGCCTTGGCTGTCTGTCGCAAAGTCAACGCAAGAGGTGCGTCCATCTGTGTTGAGTGAACAGCTTGTACGTGTTTGGGTACAGTCTTGATAGCAAAACTCCCCAAGGCCCGTACCAATGGAGATACAGACGCCGCCAGCGTTACATTGTCCGCCTGTTGCACAAGCACATCCGGCGGTTCCCGCCGTACAAGGGGGTTGTTCGGGTTGTGGTTCGGGTTGTGGCTCAGGCTGTGGCTCAGGTTGTGGCTCGGGCATGGGCTCCGCTTCAGGGCCTGCTTCGGGCATCTTTTCAGCTGTGGGTTCTTGCGTGGGCTCTGCGGTAGGTTCGGGTCCTGCTTCTTGGGCGGGCTCTTGTGTAGGCTCAGCAGCAGGCTCTTGTGTGGGTTCAGCGGCAGGTTCTTGTGTAGGTTCCGCTTGGGGCTCCGCTTGAGGCTCCGCTTGAGGCTCAGCCTTGGGCTCAGCTTGGGGCTCAGCTTGAGGTTCCGCAGTGGGTTCTGCGGCTGGCTCTTGTGCGGGTTCGGCTGTCGGCTCGGTTTGGGGTTCTGTGGTGGGCTCGGTCCCTTCGGACTTACACTGATTCTCTTTGCAGATCAGTCCATTGGTACAATCGTTATTTGTCGCGCATTCAACGCACTTGGAGAGTGCAAAAGCACAAACGGGTGTAGGTGCTTTACAATCAGAGTTGGACTGACATGCGTTGGGTTCTACGCAGGCTTTGTCTTTGCAGAGTTTCGTGCCCGAACAGTTGCTATCGTCAAGGCACTCAACACAGACATTTCGCAAGAGATCGCACTGGGCTTTGGCGCCAGAACAATCGATCTTGGACTGACAGGATGTGGCATTGGGGTCCACACAACTGTACGTCCCGTTGACTTGGCGGCAGACAGTGCCGTTTTGGCACTCTGCGTTGGTTTTGCACTGACTGTTATCACCACAGCCCTCCATCCCAAAGAGAGCAAGAGAACAAAAGAGCCAGAGCGAGAAAAAAGAGAAGACATTCTTTCTCATGGACACACCTCACGCTTGGAAAAACTCAGAAACAGCGGTCTTTTTAGCCGGCAAAGTCAGGAACTATGCGGCGTTTGGGAGCATAGATCAAGGACTTTGTTTTATTTTCGCGGTGTAGGCGTGCTTCGTTGCAAGTTTTCTGGTGAGGGCGTTTTCTGACGGGGGAATTCTTTTGGGGAGGGGAGATTATTGTGCGCAGGCGATACGTGTGCGGCGTTTTTTGGAGCGGCGGATCTCGCGTTGGGCAGCGCCCGTTGCGTAATAGTGGTACGTCATCTCAGAGATGCGACGAACGATGGGGCTCGACACGCGTTTCCAGATCCACTCGTTGGCGGCTCCAGATGGGCGGGTAACCACAGCGACAAGATTGTAAGCAGCTCTGCCAAGGCCTTTTCCTGCAAGGATGATCCCTGCAACACCATTGGTTCTTCTCGTGTATCCGGTTTTTGTGGCAGCGGTCACGTGGTAGTGACTACGCAGGTAAGGTGTACGTCCTCGGTTATCGCGGCTGTGAAGCATCACACGCATCATCAAACGAGAGTAAGCCGAGGAAACCGCGCGGCGGCGGTAGATCTTTGCAAGCAGGATATTGAGGTCTCGCGCTGTCGTTGTATTGCGATAAGTCCGACCATTACGGGGGATAAGCTCCACCAGTCGTGTGCTTTTCATCCCATGTTTGCGGATCAGTTGGTTGATGCGAGCCAAACCGCGTCGTGCATCGCCGTCTCCCACATAACGGATCATGTGGTTGGTTGCGCTGTTGCTGCTTACGCGCATCATGCGATTGATTTGGTTCTGCAAAGACAAAGGGAAACGGTGGGGAGGGAGCCCCTGGCGATATGCTTTTTCGTAGGCTGCGAACATCACAAAGGGTTTGATCAGGCTTGCAGCAGAGGTCACGTTGCGCTCTTGGATACCCGCCATCTTGCAGCCACGGTGGTCGTACACCATCACGCGGGCGTAATCATGGGGGCGCAGCCAGCCACAACTACGCAAGTGACCGATATAACGGCGTAGGCTGCTTTGCAGGGAGTGTTTACCTTGGACATACCGCAAGGCTTCTTCCCGACGCAACAAACGGCTGCAAAAAGCTGTGCGTTGTCCGCCTGGTGGATAGGGCAGTGGTGTACGGCTAGAACGCGATCTGCGCGTGTAGCGTCGCTTCCAACGTCGCGGACGCGAGCGGCGAGAACGACGAGCATAACGTCGATTGCGGCGGACGCGACGAACTCGTCGGGCGCGTCTTTTCTTTTTGTACATCGGCTTCTTATGGTAGATGCGACGTTCATGGGAGGAGAGACGCGCGACACGCCGAGGGTAACGGTGTCTTTTCCGTGTGTGTTTGGCTTTGCGTCGGTATTTGGATCGAGCATGGACGGATTGAGCAGCAAAGAAGTGGCCTGTCTCTATAGACGGGCTCACTCCAAAACAGATTCCAAAGCCAAGCAGCCACACAAACGCTCTTGGAAAGCTGCTTGGTGTGGTGGTGGGGAGAGCGCGCATGCCTTCTCCTTTTTCTTTACGTGTTCTGATAGGGGTTGCCAAGGCAAGTGCCTTTACAAAAACATGTTTCTGAAAGACGCATGTTAGACGAACTTGTCTCCCGTATCTTGCCAAGATCTTGGGGGTACGTCCAAAAAAGTGCAAGCCCCACCAAAAAGAACAAAGCCAAACAAGAGATTCTTTGAGACGCAATGTGTCATGGAAACTCTTTAACTATGAACGACTCTCTTCGGACTTTGATGAGGCGAGCGCTGAAAGGATGGCTGGATATTACTTTGGATAAGCAAAAGATTCTTTTTCTTGTAACACTTACATCACGAATCCTTTTCGTGTACCTTGTGAAACGACCTGACAAAACGGAATGCCTGCCCCATCTGACCGCTCCTCTTGCTCAACTTCGGCATCTCATTTCTTTTTTGACCGATAATACGAAGAGATCGCATCTTTGCATGGTCTCTTTGGACGAATTGTTCATTTCTTTGGTAAAAAGATGCTCGTTGTATAAGGTTTTTGATAAAGATTAAGAACCTAATTGATCTAGATCAATTGAGGTGTTTAGCAATTGTAGTCTTCTTCTCCACACGAAGGGGGAAATTTATACGATGGATCGTAGTAAATGAAACCAACAGAAAAGAAGAGCACGTCGGGTTCGCTTTTGGGCGAGGCGACAAGACCCCGCAAGAGTAGAAGGGGTAGAGAATATCGCAAACGGAGATCTTCTGAGGATGAATGGAAGCAAACGAACGAAGAGATCCCTGCGATTCCTGTCGAGTTGACCAGTGGTAGTTTTGAAGAGCTTCTGGGACTTTCACCTTATGAAACCCAAGAAGAGTTGGCTTCGTTGAAGAAGTCAACGCCTCCTTTCCCTGAAGACGAAAGTGCATGGGTGGAGTTTTCGTCAACTTCCACGTATGACTTTGTTCCAAAGATCAGTCGAAGCGACTTGATTCGTGCGTTGTTGCCAGATGAAGTCGCCGAAGAGATTCTTTCGAGTTCTGAACATCTGGCACCTTTCTCTTTGGAAAGAGTGCCAGAGTATGAGTCCGAAGGTTCTTCATCGTCATGGGAAGGTGTTCGTTCGGACTTTGCTGATATAGACGGAGGACTTTTTGGTTCTCAAAGAATCCCCGCAGAAAAGATCCAAGAAGCGTCAGCACTATTCGTCCAAGGATTCGTTTCCGAAAAAGATCACGGTGTGATGTACGTCGCGCTTGTCGACGGAAACTCTCGACGTTGTCTTATCGAGTTGAAGCTGGACGAAAGCTCCTCTTTTTGTGAAGAGAACGTCTTAGAATACGCGGGCGTTTTAGCTCGATTATCAAGTGTGATGCGAGACGCCCACGCTGAAGCTACGTTAAAAGAGGTCTTAATCTCTATGGAAGGTCAACACCACATGCTGGTACCTTTTTTTGAAGATCTTTCGTTGTTTCTCTACATCTCTTTTTACAAGTCCTGGGGAACGCCTTCGTTGATGCGTTTGTACTTTCGTCGTTTGTTTGAAGAGGTCAAGAGCGTTCTTTCTTAGGTTGAACTTTTGATGGGACATTTGTTTTCGTAGCTTTTTCTCTTTTTTGTTCAAGTTCCTTGGAAAGCTTCCGTAGGAATAATAGGATCCCGAACGAAAAGAGCCTGCAACGATGACAAACTCCATACGGGACGGTGGTAGATGACGAAAGACGATCAATTGAAAGATAAGGAGTCTGCACCTTTTTCTTTGAACAACGTGAAGAAAAAGACTCCTTTTCCACCCAAGACTTCTCCCGCTCCTTTCCCTCATCGGTTCCCGCAAACCCAACACAACTTCCTTGAAGAGAAGAAGACACAGGGGGATTGCCCACTCTTCTACTGTCCGAAGAAGAAATGTTGGATCTTGATCCTTTTGCAACCCAAGAAGATCTTGTGGCGGTGGACCCCTCCATGTTCCCTCAAGAAGGCACCGAAGACGAGATGTCTCTCTCTGGCACGACCAACGCGCACCAAACAAGCCGAGCGTGGAACACCAGAGAACTCATCCATGCTTTGTTGCCTGAAGAACTTGCGGAAGAGATCGTTTCTTCGTCGTCCAATCCACTTTTTTTTCAACAAGATGATGGTGGCCGTTCTGTTCTGGATAGCTCTCCTGAATGGTCCGCAGGAACAAGATTCTTTGTGGAGGGTTCTGAGACAAAAGAAAGTTCTTCTGGACAATCTTTGTTGCCCACAAACAAGTCATCTTCCCCCAAAGCACGCGAGTTGATCTTGCGTTGCTTCCATGAAGAAAAGGACCAAGGTCTTCATTACGTAGCGTTGTTCGAGATGGAGTCTCGGCGTTGTCTTGCGGGCCTATCTTTCGACACGGAAGACACCTTCGAAGAAGGGACAGCCTTAGAACACGCCCATGTTTTGTGGAATCTCTCGGGTGGTCAGTGAGTCGTCACAAAACGGCGATTTACAAGAGTTAATGGTTTCGATGGACAATCAGCACCATATGCTGGTCCCCATCTTTTCGGGAGCGACGGTTTTTTTGTACATCGTCTTCGACAAAGACTGGGGAACCCCCGCTTTGATGCGCTTGTACTTCCGCCATCTTCGCGAAGAGTTAGAAGAACTCTTGGAAGCGACGTTCCGTTCGTAGAGAAGTGTTTGGGGGGCGAATATCGGGGAATGGTCAGGGGATGACCTTTGGGCGGGGACAAGTGTTTAGAAGGGGCGTTTACGTCGCTCGTAGAGCAGATAGCCAAATGCCCCGATACCAAGAAGCATTCCACTGATTAACAAGATCCAACCCCAAGGCGAACGTTGTGCGGGGGCACCACCATTTGTCGTGGCCGTGGCTTGCATCACGCCACCTCCAATCGTTCCATTTTTCGCGGCTTTGGCGACGCTTTCTTCTGCCTTTTCGAAAAGCAGGATCGAAGAACGAACAGCCTGAAGCGTCTTTTCGACTTCTTCTGACTTTTGTCCGCCTTGTTGCCCTTGGAATCGTTCGAGTACCTTCTCGAAACGCTCGAGAGTAGAGATGTGTCGTTGGAGCGCGAGGCGACCTTGGGCCGAGTTTGTGTATTGGGGGTAGCGATCTTTCATGGCTTTCAAGAGATCGCCTTGGTTGCTCATCAACTTTTGCATGGAGGTGAGGCTGGTGTTGAGCAGCGAGCCTTCTTGCCCCTTTTCGGGTTTGAAGACCAAAAGCGTGGACAGGGTCACGAGATCTTGGGTGACGTTGTCGAGCAGTTCGCGTTGATCTTGAAGCGACTGACGCAAGGACTCGATGGTGCTGTTGTCCGTGTTTTTGTCACGTTTGTTTTTGCGGTACTGTCGGGCGTACCAGTTCATGGAGCCTTGGATGCGTTTGATGCGTGCATCATAGAGACCCACGATGGCTTCGTGTGCGCGGTCTTGGGTCTTTCGCAAGGAGGTGCTTTGTTTTTTCAGGTCTGTGTAGACTTCGTCGCAGTCTTGGAAAGACTCTCGCCAATTGAAGAGTTGTTCGCGGTATTGGTTGATTTGGCGGTAAGATGCGAGGATCTGTTGAAGTCGTTGGACTTGGTGTTTTCCTTGTTTCTTTCGCATCTTGCGAAGCATATTGCGGCGCCATTTGCGAAGCCACCAACGTTTTTGACTGGGTCGTTTTGCCCACTTTGGTGGCTCGGGGGGTTGGGGCATATCGAGAGGTTTCTCAAGTTGCACGATCTTGGCTTCGAGCGAAGTGATGCGGCCTCTCAACTCAGAGAGTGAGGTGCGGGTACCATCTTCCATGGCGCAAGGGTCCACTGCACCGGCTTTTGCGTAGCGTCGCTTGGGTTGTTTGCCAGCAAGCGCGTTACGTTTTTCGATGGCGGCTTTCCACGTGGTGCAGCGGGGGTTTTTGCCGCGAAGCAAACGAAGCAAGATACGGTAGGCACGTTTGTTTTGTCCCTTGCCTTCGTATTCATTGACTTTTTCGAGTTCGGCTTTTTCTTCGGGGGTGGGGTTGCACTTTTCGTAGCAGCCTTTGAGTCTTGCGAGTTTGGTTGCGACAAAAGCGAGGAGTGTGCGTTGGCGGCGGCTTTTGGAGCCACCGCGGAGCTGTTGTTGCATCTCTTCATATTTTTTGTAAGCCCCTTCACAGTCGCGTTCTTTTTCCATGGCGAGGGCTTCTTGCTGAAGTTGATCGAGATTGGCTTGTGCTGGGGTGGCTGCGGCGAGCCAAAGCCACGCGCCCAACGCAAAAGGAACGAATCGAAAGGAACGGATAGATGGAGACATCGTATATCCTTTTTTTCCGTGGGAGTGTGCGGCGATTACTTCGATACGTCGCTGCACGTTTTTTCGACGCTACCAGAAGCGTGGATCTGCCACTTGGTGGTTGCGGTTCCTTGGGTGAGTTCTAGCGTCGCGCAGTTGTGTGTTGTGCTGTGCGTAAACTTCGGTCCCATGATGGCTTTGGTGCCAGGGATCGCGATAGCGGTGTAGCTGGCTTGTTCGCGGCCTTCGGGTTGGAGCTTCCATACACTGGCAAAGCCTTCTGCAGTGAGTAGGTACATGCCAAAAAGTCGGGTCACTGCGACTTTTTCGGGTTTCTTGTTTTCTTTTTTGAGGATTTCTGAGATGTCGATGCTTTCGCCTGTTGGGAAGGCGACGTTTCCGTCAGCGACGGGCAGCTCATTTTGGGCTTGATTGAAGGTAAAACGAGCGTACAGTTTGGGAGCGCAAGCGCCAAGTCCAAGGAGAGCGAGCAATCCAAACATGAAAAGGGAAGAGCGCCGAAGTGAGCCCAGGCGCAAAGAAAAAGGATGAGCATTGTGAGCACGGTTTGCGGTCATCTTGACTCCTAATAGTTGATCTGCTCGGCGTATTCGTATGTTAGAAGATTGGGTTGACGAAAAAGTGTAGATGCATGATGTTCGTGCTTCGATTGTACCTAGTACACTGCGTGGCGACAAGTCAAGACGATAGCATCGTTGAAAAGCGTGAGAAGGAGCGGTGAATGCTTGGAGAGTTTTGTCGAAAGAAGGTGGGGGTCGTGGGGAAGTGTGTGGCTCTGGCCGTTGGTCTTGTCGGATTGACTGGCCTTTTGGCTTGCAAGACGACAGGCTGGGGTCAAGTCAAACCCACCATGGACGAGATGCGGATCTTGGGGGGAGCACGGATTCGCACCTTGCGTACTTTTGTGGACCCTTCGATGTTTTGTGGTGTGTTTGAGGTGGACAATCGCCAAGGCGAAGCGAAAGTTTATATCAACCCTCACCGCATCCAGTTTGTCGGGAAGCAACTTGGAAAGAAAAAATTTCTGGGGACTTGGTCGATGAAGCGAACCATGGTCGCGCGTGAGCCTGCTTTTCGATCGATGGTTCGCGAGTACCACAAACTTGGAAAGACCGAACGAGTCGACTACTGGGGGAAGTACTACTTTCCTGTTGGGAACATCAAACCCAAACAACGAGCGTCAGGGTTTATTTGTTTTCAACTGGCCCGTAGCGAAGAAGATCCTGAACGTATCGTGCTGACAGATCGCTCAAGGATGCGTCTTATGGGCGTTTTGGTGGGCGGAGGAGTTACGCCTCTAGGCTGGTATTATTTTGAGCCTATGAAGTAGCCCAAAGCTGTTTCTTGCGCTTGTGAAAAGAGAATGGGAGATGGGATGCTGGGGGAAGACTGGAGGAGTGGTGTGGGGGGTTAGATACAGATCGTTCCAACACCACCGATACTTCGGCAAGTTCCGTAGCTGATGCAATAAGGCGCGCTACACTTTCCACTGGTACAGGTTTGGCCTGCAACGCAGTCAGTGTCTGTTGTACAAGCGTGTTGGCATTTTTCAACACAAACGCCTGTCTCACAGGTACCATTGACGCATTTGAGGCCAGAAGCGCACTGTGAATCTGTAGAGCAAGAGCCCGTGGAGGTGGTACGCAAGCAAGTATAGCCTTGGGTTGCACAAGGTTTGTTGTAGTCGGTCGATGGGCAGGTTTGGAGGCAGAAGCTATCACCCGTTCCTGCACCTGTACAAACAAATCCCGAGTTGCAAGTCACCGCACCACCGCACTTGGAGAAGAGCGTTCCTGGGGGGCGATCCGCATTCAAACAGGCGCCACGGGTGGTTCCTGTTTGGGAAGGTTCACACTGGGTACTTTTTCCTGGAACGATGGGGCAAACCGTCAAAGGACCACCAACCACACAGTTTTTGTAGCAAACGGACTTGGGATTGATAAAGCTGATCGTCAAGCAAGCGTGGTCTGCGACACAACGTTTTTGTGGACTGCTGTTATCGCACTCTTCACCCAAAAGTTTGGGACCTGCTGCAGGATCGTGGCTTACCCAAAGGATGCTGCTGCTCATCTTTCCGTTGACGTTTTCGGCAGAGACTTCCATGGGAAGACTGTCGAAAGGCTTGCTTGAAGGATCGAAGGTCGCTTTGTACGTCCCACCTGTTGTGGAAGTCCAAGCTACCACGGTTCCATCAACGTTAAGTTTGACGGTTCCAGCTTTGACGCCTGCGATGTCTGTGACTGTAACTTCGATATCAAAGGCAGCGTTGACAGAAGCGCTGGCAACAGGTTTTACAAAGGTAATCTTGGGGCCATTGTTCGAGAACTTGAGTGTGATCTCGTCGCTGCCTTCACGGAGTCCCGTCGTGGTTGCCACGGCTTTGATTTTTCGGTCTCCGTCGTTGTAAACCTCTGAACTTAGCTCGAACTCGTAGGGAGCGCGGGTCTTTTCATCGATTTTTTTGTCATCAATGTAGAGCGAGACACTATCAATAGTGGTGGGTGCTGCGACGGTGGCGTCCACTTTGACCACAACTTTGCCTGTGACGACAGCATTGGCAGCGGGCTCGGTGATCTTGACGGTGGGCGCAGCGCCAGTGGGTTCGTTGGTTGGCTCAGGGGTGGTCTCTCCTGTTTTTTCGGGAGAGAGTTCCGTGGAACCATCTAGGGACTCAGCAATTGGTTCGCTTACTTTTTCTTCGGGTGCTGCGGGCTCTTCGGGGGTCGCTACTTCTTCAGGAGCGAGTTCCGCGGCGGGCTCTTCAGCGGTGGTCTCGGTTTTGGGTTCGGTTTGGGGTTCAGTTTTGGGTTCGGTTTGGACTTCTGCTTTTGCTTCAACTGCTCCTTCGTTGGTCACGCCAGGA
Source organism: Myxococcales bacterium (assembly GCA_020632975.1). Classification (GTDB taxonomy): domain Bacteria; phylum Myxococcota_C; class UBA6777; order UBA6777; family UBA6777; genus JAKLKB01. Next base: position 101,949 of record JACKEL010000006.1, on the reverse strand, counting down.
GTGCAGCCTGTTGTCAAACGGGTGAGAGTTAATGTAAACAAAGCGGTCAACATCCAAGGTAACAAAGATTTCCAAGTATGCTTCCTCATTAAAAAATTCTCCTTGAGGGGGGCCGTGCTGTATTCTTGATCAGGGTTGAGGATCTCCTTTCGGGCACATAGCCTCAGAGTATGGTATGTTTGCTTATCCGTCAACACGATGCGATGTTTTGATCAGTATGAAAGTGTTTGTTGGGCTGCTTTTGCGGGCCAAATAGAAAGGACAGATGGATGCGCCAAGACAAAAAGTTGTGTCGCCTGCGCTTTGCCTTGCTCATGTTGGTTTGTACGTGGTTTGGGGTAGGGTCGAGCTTGCACGCAGCTCCCGTCCCTGCGGTAAGTTGGCCTGCTGGACTGAGCGACTTTTGTTTGGAATATCTGGGGGGGTGCTACGTCCAGTGTTTCAAAAAAAACCAGCACCTCCGCAACGAAAAAGGCCAGCCGTATGGCCCGCGTGTCGTGAGTATTTATTGTCGACGGATCTGTTGGAACTCACCTGGACGCCGTCAGATCTGCCGCATGAATATCAAGCAGTTTCGGGCTTATGCTGACGAGTTTGAGAAAAAAGAACGCGAACGCCTAAAAGAAGAAGCTGTCGAACACAAAAAAGAAACACAGCAAGAAGCGAAACGCCGCAAAGTAGAAGAGCAACGCTTGCAAAAGCTTCAGGAACAACGCCAAGAAGAAGAGGAGCGGCTTCAAGCACAGCGCCAACAACTCGAAGAACTCAAGAAAAAGTTAAACAGCCAACAAGATGCAGAGCGACGCGCTCGTGAAGCCGCAAAGAACAAAGCCACCCAAGAAGCAGACGCACAACGCAAAGAACTTGAGCGTTTGCGTCAAGTCATGGCCGAACAAAAGAAAGCCATGGAACTGCAAAAGACGATGGTTGAAGAAGAAAAGCGTCGTCTCGCTTTGCTGAAGAAAAGAGCTGAGACACGCAAGCGCATGGAGGCTGAGCGTCGCCAAGAAGAAGCCAAACATGCCGCAGAGTTAGAGCGTTTGCGTAAAGAACGTATGGACCAACTCGAAGCCTTGCGTAAGCAAAGCCAAGAAGAACGCGAACGCATCGAAGAGATGCGCAAAGCTGCCGAACGCGAGAAGAAACTCGCTGAAGAGCGCCAACGTCTCGAAGCAGAGAAACAAGCTGCTCTCAAAGAACAAAAAGCCGCGAAACTACGCGCTTTGAAGAAGGCGCAGCGCGCTTTGAAACGAAAGATGGCGCGGCTAAAAAAACGTAAAAAACGCATCGCCCGTTTGCGTGAAAAAGCTCGTAAAGGTCAGAAAAAGCGCATCGAAAAGATCAAGCACCTCGCGCAAGAGTCGAAAAAACGCCGCTCGCGAAGAAAACGTCGTGTCGCATCTGTGGATAAAGGGATTGCTTATTTTCAAGAAGGCCGAATGGCCGAGGCGATCGCTTACTTTGAGAAAAAAGGCGACAAAGAAAAAGTTGAGCAGCTTCAGGAGTTTCAACGCGCTTATCGCCGTGGTGTTGGGGCCTATCGCCGCAGGAACGCAAACAAGGGTATCCCCGCGCTAGAAAGAGCCTTTACGCTGGACTACGATCTTGCCGAAGGTAAGAGCAATTACACACGCTTGATTCGACGGATGCTCTCTAGGATGCACGCTGTGCGCGGGATGCTCGCGATGAGCCAACGCGAGTATCCCGCAGCCTACCTCTATTTTTCGTCAGCCCGCAAACACGACAAAAGCAACGATAGCGCCACACAACAACTCGCCAAACTCAAAGAGATCGCTGGCGATACCCTCAAACAAGGATTGCAAATCAAGACCTCTAATCCTAACGCCGCTCGGCGTTTGATGCGCCAAGTCTGTCGGATGGTGCCTCGCTCTGATGCTCTCTGTAAGAAAACGAGGAAGCTTCTCGAAGAGATTTGAGGGGGCATTGCGAAGAATTTATCGGGCGACCATGGAGGGGCGCCTGTGGAATTGATCGAATACCATTCTATCCGGGGCGGGCCAGAATTGATCGAATACCATTCTATCTGGGGCGGGCCTCCGTGCCCGCCCGTGGGATGAATCGGATATCCGTTTTATCGGGCGACCACGGAGGGTCGCCCCTAGGGATAATTGGATATCCATGTATTCGGGGCGGGCCTCCGTGCCCGCCCATAAATTGATCGAATACCATTTTATCTGGGGCGGGCCTCCGTGCCCGCCCGAATCCATCCCGGATCGATCCCGAATATCCCTTTGGGGATCAGGGGGTTTGGAGGGTATCAAGGACCTCGCGGAGCATTTGTGCGAGTCCTCGGGGCTCTGCGACGATCAGCTTGGTTTCGTGTTGGTTTTGTTGATCTGTGTAGAGCTTGGAGACTTTGTGTTGGATCATGGTGGAAGCCCAGATGATCACAAGGTGATTGTGACGCATATCGTTGGTGGCTTGTTGCAGATCGCGATTTTGTTTGCCGTCGATGAGTTTGAGTTGGATGCCTTGTAGCGGGAGTTGCTGAAGTTCTGCATGGGTGGTGGGGCTACCTCCTACGAGAACCACGCGATAAAGCCCGCGTTCTCGGCAAGCACGTGCAAAGCGCGTCGCCATGCGGCGGCTGTCTGTGTTTTGGCAACACTCGCACTGTGCGGGATCTTGGGTGAGCATGGGATAGCCACCTTGATCGCGGAGTTCTTGTTGGCAAAGGGGATCAGCGCAACTCAGGCGGAGGTACTTTTGCAACCAAGGTCCAAGCGATGCGGGATCGCCGCCCAACCACTCCAAGAGACGGGGGGTATCACGTTGTAGGACGTGCCGCGCAGCATCTTCGTGGAGGTTGGCAGGGATGCCACGTTGGATCAAGAGATCGGCAAGAGAAGTGTGCGGAGGGGGACGAAGGGCTTCTTCTTGTTGCTTTTGAGTCTCTTCGAGTTGTTTGCGTGCTTCTTCGCGTTCTTGGAGGTAGCGTTGGGCACGCTGTGCTTCTTGGGAAGCGTCTTGTCGAAGTTTTTCGATCTCTTGTGTTTGGTTTTCGATCTCTTGTTCGAGTTGTGCGATTTGGGCGCGCAGGGCTTCTTGTTCTTGCGCTTGTTTGTCGACTTCTTTTACTGGCTTGGCAGATGTTTTTGTGGTGCCTTGTTTGCGAAGAGCAGGTGCTTTGGCCGAACGAGGCCGCTCTTCTTCTTCGAGCCACATCTGGGCTTCAGGGCTCATGAGAAAAGTTGAGGCGGGGGCTTTTTTGGGTGGTTCTGGTGGGGCGGGAGGTGCGGCGGCTCCGCTGGGCTTGATGCCTTTGAGTTGATCGGCGAGGACTTGAAATCCGCCTGGGTCACGAGAGGATTTGTTTTTCTTTTTTCCCATGGGACGTTACTTTCGCTGCGAGAAGAGGACAGTGGCTGTTTCCAAAGCAGTACAAGCTACCACGTGTCTCTTGCCCCTGCAAACGGTGTTTTGTGTCCTTGTATTGAGATGGTGAGGCATGGCACAAAACAGATCTGGCGATCTGGTGCAACATTGCATAAGATTATGCAAGTATGTTTTTCGAGGGCTGCAAGCGAGGTGGATCTCGCGAGAAGGACAAAACCATAAGCAGCAAAGCTTCCCTCGACTCATTTATTGTAAGGAGACAAACAGGATGACGCGTTCGGAGACTTTGATCGCGCAAACCGAAAAGTACGGTGCCCACAATTACAAGCCGTTGCCCGTGGTGATCGCGGAGGCTGAGGGGTGTTGGGTGACGGATGTTGATGGGAAGCGCTACATGGACATGTTAAGTGCGTACTCAGCGCTCAACCAAGGCCACCGTCATCCGCGTATTATCGCGGCGATGCAACAGCAGCTTGAACGTGTTACGTTGACCTCACGGGCCTTTTACAATGATCAGTTGGGGAACTTGTGTGAAGATCTTGTTCAGCTGACAGGGTTGGATCGCGTGTTGCCGATGAACTCGGGCGCTGAAGGTGTTGAAACAGCGTTGAAAGCTGCGAGGAAGTGGGGCTACGAAGTCAAAGGTGTGGCGCCCAACCAAGCGGAGATCATCGTCTTTTCGGGGAACTTTCACGGTCGCACGATCTCCATCGTGAGTTTTTCAACAGAAGAGCAGAACCGTGCGGGCTTTGGGCCGTTGACACCTGGCTTTCATGTGGTGCCTTTTGGAGATGCTGCTGCTTTTGAAGCTGCGATTACGCCGAATACTGTAGGTGTTTTGTTCGAGCCGATTCAAGGAGAGGGTGGTGTGATCATGCCACCCAAAGGATTCTTGCGTGATCTCCGCGAGATCTGCACCAAACATCGGGTCTTGATGATCGCAGATGAGATTCAAGTGGGCTTGGGACGTACAGGGAAGATGTTTTGCTACCAACACGAAGACGTTAAGCCTGATATGTTGATCCTCGGAAAAGCCCTTGGTGGCGGACTTTACCCCGTTTCTGCGGTGGTTGGGATCGAAGAAGTGATGGCGGTGTTCCGTCCAGGCGATCATGGGAGCACCTTTGGTGGGAACCCGCTTGCTTGTGCGGTGGCTTGTGAGTCTTTGCGGGTGCTTGAAGACGAGAAACTTGCGGAGCGCGCTGCAGAGATGGGCGCTTATTTTTGCGAGCGCTTGGTGGCGATGAACAGTCCTCATGTGCAAGAAGTCCGTGGGATGGGGCTTTTGATTGGTGTGCAAATCAAAAAGTCGGCAGGTCTCGCCAAGCCTTACTGTTACGCGATGATGGGCGAAGGCGTGTTGGCCAAAGATACGCATGAACAAGTGATTCGTTTTGCACCGCCCTTGGTGATCACCAAAGAAGAACTCGACTGGGCGCTTGAGCGCATCGAACGTGTCTTGTGTGGCGAAGCGCTCGTCAAACAAGCCGCTTAGTGTTTCCGCTGTGAAGTTTTCTTTGGTTCCTGTCCTCTGTCCTACCGCTCCTTTTCTTCTCGTCACTTTCTATTGAAGACCCCACTTGACTTTCGATGACCTTACTTGACTTTCCCTGCGATGCTGGGCGAGGTTAGCCCCGAACTCTCGCGTTTTTTATGGGAAAGCAAGGCCCGAAGAAAGAGCTTCGGGAAGAAAAAGGGAGCGCAAAGATGGCGGATTATACGGGACTTACAGATTTGTTGGTGGAGCAAGAAGGCGCGATCCTACGTGTCACGCTGAATCGAGAAGATGCTCGAAATGCCTATAGCAACGAGATGATCGACAGTTTGATGCGTGTCTTTGATCTTGCGGAGTGCGATGACAGCGTGCGTTGCTTGGTGTTGAGTGGCGCGGGGCGGGCATTTAGTGCGGGGGGAGACCTCAAGCAGATGCGCGAACACAGTGGGATGTTCGAGGGGGATGCTGTTCGATTGCGAAGCCAGTATCTTCGCGGTATCCACCAAGTCCCCCGTCGTTTGTTGCGTTTCGACAAGCCCGTGATTGCAGCGTTGAATGGTGCGGCCATTGGTGCGGGCTTGGATCTGGCGTGTATGTGCGATGTTCGAGTCGCTGTAGAAGGTGCCAAGTTTGGATCGACCTTTGTAAAGCTGGGTCTGATTCCAGGAGATGGTGGGGCTTATGTGTTGAGTCGAACTGTCGGATTTCCCCGTGCTTTGGAGATGATCTTGACAGGGCGTTTGGTGGATGCACAGGAAGCCCTACAGATGGGCCTTGTGCATGAAGTTGTACCTTCTGATCGATTGTTGGAAAGGTCGATGGAGCGGGCAGAACAGCTTTGTTCATTGGCTCCTTTGGCACTGCGTTTGGCAAAAGCAGCGTGTTACCAGTCATGGGATCTGACAGCAGAACAGGCGCTTACGCTCGCTGCTTCGTACCAAGGCATTGCGCAAAACACAGCGGACCACGATGAGGGCGTTGACGCACTTTTGGAAAAGCGGGAAGCCAACTTCCAAGGACGTTGATCTTCGTTGGAGAGATGAAAGGGAAAGTACGAAAGGAAGGGGAGAAAGGGACGAGGGGGGATAATGGGAGGGAAGATTAGCGACGACGGCGACGACGACGCTTACCTTTTTTGGTCTTCTTGTCTTTGTTTGCGGCTTCTTCACGAGCGCGCAAGAGCAAGCGAATCATCGCTTTTTCCACGCCGTCTTTTTCTACAGACTCAGCATCGCCTTTGAGGAGGTCGCCCGTCTCTTTGAGATCGTCGATCTCTGCGCAAGCATCGGCATAAACCTTGATGCTGCGGACGAGGTGTTGTTTGGCTTCGGGCTTGAGTTTGTATTCTTTGGCTTCTTTGGTTTTGTTTTTCGCGGTGAGCTTGTCTTTTTCCGCTTTCACCTTGATCGCGTCTTGGCGGATCAAGATGGTGACCTTTTGTTTGAACGCAGTCGCAGCGCGCTCTGCGCCTTGGTCTTTCTCTTTTTCGCCTTTGATAATTGTCTCGGCGTAGAGTTTTGCGGCTTTCTTTGCGTTGTCGTAATCGAGGTCACGGAGGTAACCAGCGATAGCGACATCAAAGTGACCTTGCGCATCGCTCCAACGTTGGTTGGACAACCAGAGGGTACCAACCCAGAAACGGGGCTCTGCTGCACCGGGGCGGGTTTGCATCGCTTGTTCGATGAAGGCACCAGCGTCTTCGTCGAGGACTTCAAGGATGTTGGCCATTTGCGAGCTGATGACTTTCTTCTTGGGCATATTACCTTCTTTGAGCTCTTTGGCGAACTCTTCATAGAAGGTGATATCTTCTTCAGCAGCTTTGAGACCATCTTTGTAGTCTTTGATGCGATCTTTCATACGCTTTTCGATGCCGCGATCGCGCTTGGCTTCTGCCATTTGTTTTTCAAGACGTTTTTCAAGCTTGCTGATCTGCTCTTTCCAATCTTTGACACGCTTGGCGAGCTTTTCTTTGAGCTTTTTGTCGTAAAGCTTGATGTAGCTAAGGATGACAGGGAAGTCTTCTTTTTCGATCTTGTAGATCTTTTCTTCTTTGTTCTTCTTCTTGACGATCTCGGGGCGAAGTTTTTTCGCGCGCTTGAGACGCAAGACACCGCGAGCAAGGTTGGCTTCGTAGTGCTCGTAGTCTTTCTCGATGGCTTTGCCCCAGAGTTTGTCGGCTTCTTCGACGTCGCCTTTTTTCTCTAGGAGTGCACCTTTGAGGTAGAAGTAAGCTTCGTTTTCACCGAAGTTCTTTTTGATCTTCTCAAGAAGTTCTTCCACTTTGTCGGCTTTGCTAGGCTTGCCATCTGCGTTGCTGGCTTCAAGCATGCTCAACACGCCATCGTAGTAGATCTGGAGAACGTAAGGCTCCAGTTTCAGGGCCTTTTCAAAGTCGCTCCAAGCTTCGTCATATTTTTTCTGACGAGCTTTGATCATGGCTTGGAGGCCAAAGAAGTAACCTTCGTAGTTTGCGCCTTTGATGGCTTTTTCGATGGCTTCTTGGGCTTTGGTCATCTCGTTTTGGTGCCAATACATCTTGGCTTCGAGATAGGACAACCATGCTTGGAGGTGGGGGGAGAGGTCGCCGTCTTTTTTGACGGTCTCTGCGATCTTGATGGTCTCGCGGACCATGTCGTAAGCCGCAGACATACCAACACCAGCGTCGAAAACTGCGAGTGCATCGCCGATGTTGCCCATGAGGTAATGTTTGTGTCCTGCATAGAACTTTTGGAGAGCAGGGTGGAACGAACATTTGGGGATAGTCAACGCTTGTGCAGCGGCGTTTGCAGCATCTTGGAGCAAGTCAAAGGTTCCAAGTTCTTGGCCAGGAGGGGCACTTTTGCCAAGCAACAAGGGGGGGTCGATCCAGCAGTAAGCATTTTTTTGCTTGGTGGGATCGGACAGCTCGCCTTGGACGTTGTCTGCGTTTTGTTGGCCTTGTTCCACCGAACTTTTGAATTGGCCGTGTGCGTCTTGGAACTTACGGGAACGCAGGTAGTTGTAAGCATAACGGTAGCGGAAGTAGGGGTTGTTCCAGCCTACTTCAGCGGCGCGTTTGAAGTTTGCGCGCGCAACACGGTTCTTACGAAGCGCTTCGTACACAAGGCCGTGAACCCAGTTAAGACGGGGGTGGATCGCGACTTCGGGGATCCATCTTTTGATGTAATCGTCTGTGCTTTTCAGTTCTGCGTCAGCTTTTTCAAGGTTGCCATCTTTTTGGAGTTGGCGCGCTTTGTCGTAAGCCACGAGAGCACGGACAGCATGGTAAGGAGCAAGAAGCTCAAGCAAGTCGCGTGAGCCAGAGGCTTGCAACTTCATGAAGTAGTCTGTGAAACCTTTTTTGTAGGTTTCCGAACGCTCGTGCTCGTTCCACAGGCTGTAATGGACCTCAGCGAGGTGCATCAGCGCGAAGGGGTGGACGGGATCGAGGGTTTCAAGGACTTTTTGATAGATGGGGATCGCTTTTTTCAGGTTGCTGTACGAGCTAGTCGCTTGTTGGGTACGTCCCAAGATGACGAGTGCACGGATCTTTTTCTCGTGGATGGAGTTTTCGGCATAGAGCCAAACACCTGCAAAGATGACCACGAAGAAGATCACGATGTCACGGATACTTTTGAACAAGCTGTCTGTCTGGGGGGCGGGGGCACCTGTTTCTACGTTGATGTAGAAGGGGCCTTCGTTGTCATCGACATCGATTTCTTCGCCAAGACTTTTCAACAACATCCGTGCATGGGGGTGGTGCGGGTTGAGTTTGTGCGCTTTGTAAAGCGCGTCTTTCGCACCTTGGATGTCGTCTTGTTCGGTGAGGATATCGCCGCGCAAAGAGTGGGCTTCCCAGTTGTTGGGATCTTTGTTGACGATATCGTCGACTTCGTGGAGGGCTTTTTTGAGCAGTGCGGCCTTTGGTGCCTTGTAGTGTGCCGAAGCATCGTAGAAGGCGCGAGCAAGCAAGAGGCGTCCTTGTGGATGTTCGGAGGTCTTGAGGCCCTTTTGGCAGACGCGGATAGCGTCTTGGGGAAGACCACGGCGGATATATGCTTCCGCGAGCGGGATAAAGACTTCGGGAGAAGAGTCATTGCGGAGAAGCTGCTCAAGCTCTTCCACATCTTTTTGCATCCCTTTGGATGCTGCCTGATGATCAGCCATACTTTGGATTCCTCCACTTGCGCTCTGACAGGGGCTTCTCGGGGGAGGTTACCCCAACCCGGATCCATTACAATTTGGGACAAATCACAATTCAAAAAACGATAGATAGATAAAAAGCATAAGACTTTCAGATAGATAGCCGTTTTGCCTTAGAAGCAGTATCACAACCGTATATCAGAGGCCTCTTTGTGTGTCAAGCTGATTACAGCCGAGCAAAAGTCCACCAATATAGGGCGGCTTGGTTTGGGGTCTGTTGTAAAAGGTTTGTCTTTCGAGAGGTGGCGACTTGACCTAGAGGCTGTTCCTCCTTAACAAACTCACCAAAGATGTGTTGCGAAGAGATCCAAAAGAAGATGATAAACGAGGTATGATTGTGTTCTTTTGGGTCGGCAAGCTTTGAAAGGGCGGTTTGATGTTCAAAAAGATACTGTTTTTCGGCGTATGTTTGGGGCTTTTGGGAGGTGGGACTGTACGTTTCGCAAACGCCGAAGAGATAGTGATCGAAAAGATCGTGGCTGTGGTCAACAACGACATCGTGTTGTTGTCGGAGTGGGAGCGTCGTTTTGAGATCGTCAAGGCACAGCTCCAACAGGTCATCGATCCCGATGAGCGCAAACGCAAAGCTGAGACGATGCGCTGGCAGATCTTGGAGCGGATGATCGACGATAAACTGTTGGATCAAGAAGCGCGCACCAAACAGATCGAAGTCAGCGAAGCGGATATCCAAAGCGCCGTCAAACGAACCCGCGAACAAAACGGCAACATCCCTGAAGCTGAGTTTGCTGCGGAGTTGCGTAAACGTGGCTACACCATGAACGCTTACAAGGCGATGATGCGTCGTGAGATCCGTAAGTTCCGCTTGTTGCAGCAAGCGATGGTGTCCAAGATCCGCATCACCAAAGAAGATGAGTTGGCTTTTTACAAGAAGATGATCCGCAAAGAAAAGCCTGGTCCTCCTGAGTACAAGATCCGCCACATCGTCTTTGTGTTGGACGAAAAGCCCAAGCCCGAGCAGGTGACTGAGTTGAAGCAAAAAGCTGAGAACGTGCTCTTGTTGGCGACGCAAAATCCCAAAAACTTTATCTCACTGGCAAAGCGTTTTTCTCAGGGACCTTCGCGGGATACGGGAGGGGATTTGGGTTATGTAAAGATCAGTGATATCGATCCCATCTTGGGGAAGGCGATTGTTTCGATGAGAGCAGGGGCTGTGTATTCCAAGGTGCTGAGAACAAGCATGGGCTTTCACGTGCTGAACTTGGAAAAGATTCGATCCTCCAACGTGTTGGGCTTTGAAGAAGCGCGTCCTGAGATCCGCAAACGCTTGCAGCAAGATGCCTACGAAAATGCTTATAAAAAGTATGTGATGCAGTTGCGCAAAAAAGCGGTGATCGAGATCCGCGTAAAAGGCCGAGAGACCGAGAAAAAAGTATTCAAGTCCACGTTTGGTCCGATCAATCCCAGTCCCAAGAAGAAAGAACCCCAACGTCCTCGTGCTCCTCGTGGTGGACGTCGTGGAGGATTTCCTCGATGAACCAACGTGTAGTGGGCGTGACGATGGGTGATCCCGCGGGGGTGGGCGGGGAAGTCTTGGTGCGTGCCATGCATCAGCTTTTTGTAGATCTCGAAGCTGGGGAGCTACCGCGCGAAGCCTTGGCGATTTGTGGCGACATCCACGTGGATATCGAGGCTTTTCGCGATATCCAGTGGAAGATCTACGGCGATCGAAAGCGTTTGGAAGAGATCGCCATGCGTGAAGGAACTCCCTCGCTTGTGGATCTGCCCAATGTCGAGATCGTGGAAGTCGAAACAGAGGGAAGCGGATTTGGTTGGGGACAACTCAGCGAACAAGGTGCTTTGGCGCAAGTCTCCTATCTTCGGTCTGTTTTGTCGGATGTCGCTGATGGAAAAGTACACGCTCTTGCGACGGGTCCGATCCACAAACAAGCACTTGCGATGATGGGCGTCCCGCATGTCGGGCATACGGAGTGGTTGGCCGCTGAAGCAGGTGTCGAGCACCCTGTGATGATGTTGGCAGGACCGCGACTTCGCGTGATCCCTGCGACCATTCACATTGCTTTACGAGACGTCAAAGATGCCCTGCAACCCGAGCTTTTGAACGCGATTATCGAAACCACGGTTGTGGGGATGAAGCGTTGGTTGGGCTTTTCTCATCCTCGCTTGGCGATCTGTGGTGTGAATCCTCACGCTGGAGATGGCGGACTGATGGGCGACGAGGAAGTGCGTTGGTTGGGACCCTTGGTCCACGAACTTGCATCGACGCTTCCTGCGGAGATCCGCGGACCGCTCCCTGCGGATACAGCGTTTTATTTTGCAGCCCAAGGCCAAGATGACGCGGTGATCGCGATGTATCACGATCAAGCGCTCGCTCCATTGAAACTTTTGCACTTTGAAGAAGCGATCAACCTCACTTTGGGGCTGCCTTACCTGCGAACCTCCGTGGATCATGGAACAGCTTATGATATCGCAGGGAAGGGGAAAGCTAGCGCGCGCAGTATGTTGAATGCTTTGGTGATCGCGGGCTGCTCGTTGTCGCTTGCTTTTTCAAAGAAAGATCATTAACACATGGAGCGTTTGAGGGCGCCAAAGTCCTCGTGATGAATGCTGCATCAGGTTTTGCGTGAGTTTGTTTGAAGGAGGCGATTCAATGCCGTCAGTCTATTATTGTCGCTTTTTGGGCGATGGTTGGAGCGAGTGGGAAGGCGGGCATCCTCTCCCTGCGGTGCCCGAGGGCTTTGATGAAGATTCAGAGGTTTCCCTTGCATCGCGAGATGGTGAGGATCGTTGTTATGTCTATGATCCCGAAAGAGAAGAGATCACTTGGTGCGTTTGGCAAGGTGATCGTTGGAGTGAGTGGTTGGGGATCGCACACTTACCTCCTCCACCCAACTACCTTGTGGACGAAGAGGAAGCTTTCTTCTCTGTGTCGAGCCACAAACTTGGTGAGTGGGTGATCGCGTACAACCATGTGGATGGACGCGTCTTTTGGAGCCCTTGGATGGGCCGTGGTTACGGGGCTTGGGAAGGTCCCAATATCATGCACGAAGAGCCACCCAATCTCGATGAAGCCGCCGACGTCTTTGCTGCGGGTGACGGCAAAAATGAGTGGCTGGTTTGCGTCAACATGGAAGACTGGAGCGTTTTTTACGCGAGTCTCGAAAATGACGGATACAGCGAGTGGACCGAAGCCCCCGACCTACCGATCCCTGAAGAGTGGGTAGAGATGGGTGTGGATCTCGATGGTGACGGGCGCGATGGGACATTTTGGATCTACGCAACCGTTTACAACGACGAGTGATCGAAAAAGAGGGGGAAGGGGACATGTTTCTTGGGTGGACTTCTTGACCCAAGGCGGGTGGCGTAGGATGTTGTGGGGAGGGAGTCTGTTGATAGAAATCCCTTTGTGCATAGAGCGCACCGCGCTTGTTTGAGAAGAGAGTGTTAGAAAAGCAAGGTATAGTGGGATGGATCGTAAAAAGTGGTTGTCTTTGGGGCTGGGGTTTGTGGTCACGATTTTGTGTGTAGGCTGGCTGGTTTACGAGGTTGAGTGGCAAAAACTCCAAACACAATTGACGCGTATCGACTGGCGTTGGTGCGTGTTGGCTGTGGGTCTTTATTTGTTGGGTCATGTTTTTCGGGGGATTCGTTGTGCTTGGATCTTGCGTCCGCACAAACAGATTTCTTGGTTTGAAGCAACACAAGTCGTGTGGATCGGCTACGCTACAAACAACGTTTTGCCCGCACGTTTGGGTGAGTTGGTTCGTTCGTATGTTTTGGCGCGGCGTGAACGCATCTCCACAGGGATCTCGATATCCACCTTGTTGGTCGAACGGATCTTGGATGGTCTTTCGATTGTGGGGATCTTGGTGATCGCTGCATTTTGGGCGCCTACAGACCCATGGATCCGTAGAATCGGTTGGTTTGCAGGTTTGCTCTTTGTGGGGGCGATGAGCGTGATGTTGCTTGCACGCTTGTCTCGTCGCTTTTTTGAGCGCTTGCTTTCGTGGTCTGCCTCACGTCTCCCTGCTTCCGTGGGTGAGCGTGCAGAGGGCTTTGGCCACCGTCTTTTGGATGGGACAGCTTGTTTGCAAGGGGATCGCTACATGGTTGGGGTGCTTTTCTTGAGCGTCCTGATCTGGGTTGTGGAAGGGGCGATGTTCTTGGTGCTGTTGCCAGCCTTTGGCCTGCCTTTTTCACCCATGACTGCGTATCTTGCGATGTCGATCACCAATCTTGGTGTGCTGTTGCCTTCGACGCCTGGGCACGTTGGGACATTCCACTTTTGTTGTACAAAGGCTTTGTTGTTGGCGGGAGCGATCACGCCAGCAGGACAGTCGATCGGTGTGGGATACGCATTGGTCCTACACGCCTTGCAATACGTTCCTGTGACGTTGATCGGCTTTTGGTCCCTATACCATTATGGTTTCAATCTGAAGACCTTGTGGCACGTTGGAGATGCGCCTCCAAGCGTCTCTGAGGCCACGACGACCGCTTGAAGAGAAGTGGACGCAGGGGAGGGTCAAAAAGAGGTGGGATCGAGCGTTCCAAAGAGGCCTCGTTCGTAAGAGTGCTTCCAAAAGTGCAAACGCCCTTCAAGAAAGTGTACGTGCTGCACAAGCAACGCAAAAAGCTGCGTTCGTAGCTCTACAAACAAAGATATCTGTCTCGCGAGTTCTTCGCACTGCCAAGCGTGATCTTCTTCTTGGAGTGGGTAGGCGCACGCATAACGCGCGGCCATAATGGGGTCGTGAGAGGCTGCGGCGATGCCCATGCGTAGGAGCTTTTGGGGAGAGTCTTCTGGGGAGTTTGTGGCGTCTTGTCTTTGGAGAGAGAGTTTGATCGTCTGTACATCTTCGAGTGTGGCTTGTCCTTCAATCCAAGCGCGCTTGGTGGTGAGGAGTTGCCAAAGCTCTTGTGTGTGCGGATAACGCATCTTTTGTGCGTGGAGGAGAGATTGTTCGAGGCTCCAACAAGCGAAGTGATGAAGGATATGGCCAGGGATCTCTCCTGAGCGGATGGTTTCGAGTAAACGTTTTCGAGCAGGGACCGTCTCTTCTCGCAGCCAAGTGGCCCAGCGTGTAAGCGAAGAGATACGGGCAGATCCCACGTGACCACACGAAAGCTCAAACACCTGATCGGCAAGAAAAGAGTCGATGCGGTTGTAACGCATGGTCCTTTGAGGTTCCTTTTTGGCGCAGACGAAAAGAGAGTTCACAGAAAGTTCTTTGGGTTGTGACTTGCATTGTGAAAACGTCATCCTAGATTAGGACCTCTGTTTGGGTAGTGCAAGCGCAAACCCTTTCTTCAAAAGCACACACGCGACGGGCATTGTGGGCTTTTCTTCATCAAAAAGAACGAAGACCGCACCCTTACAGGAGAGGTCTTCAGCACATGAGAGGGCCTTCAAGAAAAGAAATCCTCCGAAGGATCGGTTCTTTGTGTGTATCTGTGATCTGGCTCACAAGAAAAACGCTTTGTTTTTCGGTGGATGAATAAATTTTGACTTTTATGGTCAGAGGATGCACAACCAGAAGAACCGCAGCGTCCTTGTCGAGAAAGAGAACGCTGGAGGCTTCTGGGCAATCCTTCGAACGCGATGAGTGTCCAAGCCCACATGAGGCTTTTGTGTGTTGCGATTCGTTTGTTTTTTCGCCATGGACGGGCAGAGGCGAGTGGAAGCAACCTAACAAGGCAAAAGCTGCGGTGGATGTTTTTTTTGGTGAATCTTTTTTGTAAGTGATGTGTTGATATTGTTGTGATGTGTTGATCTCAGCGGGATCGGTTTACCGATCAAGCGAAGGGATGGAAAGTATGGACAAATCATCGAAGTCGAGGCAGCGCTTGGGATTGGTAGAAAACCAAAGCCGCAGCGCAGGAAAAAGCGTGATGAATGGAGGACGCCCTTCTTTTGGGGGTGCTTCCGAGTCAGCTGGTCGTGCGCAAACGCAGCGTTCCTCTGCTGCTCTTGTGGGTGTGCAAACACGTACGAGAGCCCCTGAAGTTGCACCTCGTGGGCAAGGTAGCGCGGAGCTTCAGCGCCGTCGTGAACATGCCCTTTTGATCATGCGTTTGAATGAACAGCGCCGTCGTGAACAACAGATGGGATGCTACGAAGTGCGTGTTCGCCGTCGTGAGCCAGGTTTGGAGCCTTTGCGCTTCCAAGCTTTGTTTGGCCAAGATGTGCAGACCCGCCTCGAAGCGCTCGAAGGATTGGTGGAGTTGCAGCCTCATGCAGCAGTCACCTATTCTACACTTCATAGTGTGTTGGAAGAACGCCAACAAGCCCCCGAACTACGGGTCAAAGCGCTTGAACTTTTGGCCAACTATCCACCACCTCTTGAAGAAGATCAGTTGATGGAGCTGATGATCGCAAGCGCGTGGGACAAAGAGATCACGGTCAGAAAAGCGGCCACGCGCGCGCTTGCTGCCCATCCAGATCCTCGTTCTATCGGCCCTTTGATGGGGTTGTTGGGAACAAAAGATCCAGAACTACGTCGGCTCGCAGAGTCTTCTTTGTCCAAGATCGCAGCCGATCTCGGACCTCCTCCCGAACGTATAGATGGAGATGCCTAAGGAGGGTGGAACGCCTTAACGTGGGCGTTTTCCAGCCTCACCACGTTGAGGGGGTCTCCGACACAACCAAAGTTTACATTGTTGCGTAATATCCGCCCCAACATGCGTTGTCTTGTTGGGGCTTTTTTTTTAGGAGCTTGAAGCATGGCGATGATAGAGGGTGGTCGCGCGAAAAGTTCGATGGGGTGGGGCTTTTGGGTGGGGATCTTGGGCTTCTTGTTGTTGTGGTTTTTGTCGCAGTGGGGGATCTTACAGCCAAAGCCCGGACATGAGGGCATCTTGATCGGTCGGATGTTGGCGATCACTTGGTTGATGGCTGTGTGGTGGATGGCCGAAGCTTTGCCCATCCCTGTGACGTCGTTGCTACCGCTTGTTTTGTTCCCCATGGCTGGGATCATGTCAGGTGGCAAGGTCGCGCACGAATACACCAATGAAGTGATCTTTTTGTTTATGGGCGGATTCTTCTTGGCATTGGGGCTTCAAAAGTGGGGTGTGCATCGTCGCATGGCGCTTTTGTTGGTGCTGCGAACAGGGAGTAGCCACCCAAGATGGCTGGTTTTGGGCTTTATGGTGGCTTGTGGATTTCTGTCGATGTGGATGAGCAACACCGCGACCGTGGTGATGTTGCTACCAATCGCGGTCTCTGTGATTCGTTTGATGGAAGAAGAACAAGGCGAAGCAGCCGTGAAGATCGGACAAGTCCTGTTGTTGGGGCTCGCTTACTCCGCAAGCATCGGTGGGATCGCTACTTTGGTTGGAACACCTCCCAACCTGTCTTTTGCGCGGATCTACAAGATGTATTTCCCTGGAGCGCCCGAGGTTTCCTTTGTCGAGTGGATGAAGATCGGTTTGCCTGTCACGCTGATGTTGTTGCCTGTTTTTTGGGCACTGTTGGTCTTTGTGTTGTTTCGCAAACCTTTCCAAGACGCGAAAGCGGGGGGTGGGGTTCGAGCGTGGCTTGAAGAACAACTCGCTGCGATGGGACCGATGCGTTATCAAGAGCGGATGGTTCTGCTTGTGTTTGCGATCACTGCGGCGTTATGGGTCTTTCGTGTGGATATCCAGTTGGGGAACTCGGGCAAGATCCCTGGGTGGATGACGCTTTTGGGGCTTTATCACAATGTCAAGACCGTGAAGTACGAGCCCATCAAGAAAAGTCTCGCGCAACAAACGCTGCGAAAAAAACAAGCGACACGACCTGTTTCTTTGGCTGCTTCGCAAGGTACGTCTCGATCGCTTGGGCATGGAAGCCCCGAAAAGGGCTTGTCTTTGGTACAGCCCAAAGAAGGAAAGACGCTCTACCTTCGACGAGAGGTGGTTCGTAAACGGCCGTTGTTCGGGGATGGTGTCGTCGCGGTGATGATGGCGTTGTTCTTGTTTTTGTGGCCTGCTGGTGATGGTGAACGTTTGTTGGATTGGGAGACCGCAAAAAATATCCCTTGGGGGATGTTGTTGCTTTTTGGTGGTGGATTTGCCCTTGCTTCGGGGATCAAGGCCAGCGGTATGAGTTCTTGGATTGGTGAGATCTTTCGTTGGCCAGGGCTCGCATCTTTCGGGACTTTGGGGATCTTGTTGTTCTTGTGTTTGTTGATCACGTTTCTTACGGAGTTTACCTCCAACACCGCAACCACGGAGATCTCTCTTGCGATGGTCGCGCCTGTCGTTGCAACCTTCGGTGGGACGGGCGTTCACCCTTATCTCTTGATGATCCCGATCACGGTTGCGGCTTCTTGTGCGTTTATGATGCCTGTTGCGACGCCCCCCAATGCAATGGTGTACGCATCTGGACTTGTTTCGATGCGTTCAATGGTGCGCGCAGGGGTCTGGCTCAATCTCATCTCTGCCGTGTTGATCGCACTTTTGCTGTACGCGATCTTTTTGTGGATGGGCATCCCGCTACGCGTGAAACCTGCTTGGTTGTAACATGGATTTGTGGTCTATCTATTCAATAGATAAAGCTATTTTGTCTTTGATGATGGGTCTGTTTTGAGGATGTACTTGTAGCACGCAAAGCCGTTGAAACAGGCGATGTCTGCTTGGTTCTGAAGAGGGGTTGTGTGCTGGAGTTTGGGAAGGGGGAGTATGAGGAGGGAGAAGATTAGAGGTCGTAGCCTTCGGCTTCGACGCCCACTTCTTCGCGGGGATCGTATTTGTAGATGTGGTTGAGGAGTTCTTCACAGAGTTCGCCGAGTTCAGCGTGTGTTTCGTCTGTGTAGAAGGTCATGTATTCGCCAGCGTCAGTTTCCATCTCGCCGTCAGCATCTTCGTATTCCCACTCGTTCATCAGTCCCATGACTGCGTCAGAGAAGTCTGCATCACCGTCATCGACAAGCAGGTCGAGTTGGATACCGTCGCGGGCCTTTTTCAACATAATGAGTTCGGCTTCTTCGTCACCATCCAATTCATAGATGGTGAGGCGCGCACCGCGTCCTGCGTTCTTTGAAAAGTCGCGGACGATATCTGCGACTTCGTTGACATATGCGGTATCTCCGTCGTCTTCGACGACTTCTTCAACGATGACGACAGGTGGTGGCTCTTCGCTGCTGTTAAAGAAAACGAAGTACACGATAATAATGACGACGAAGACGATAACGCCAATTAGAACAGGGCTCATGGGTTCCTCCAAGATTGAAAAGTCATAGGCGTTGGTGAACGCCTTTTTGCGCTTTGGTCGGTTTCGTGGGAGTTTGGGATGTTTCGTTCACGACGTAGAACTTTCCTCGCCAGCGCTACATGTATATAGGGTCCATGTGTATAACTGAAAAGGGGCAGAAAAGAAAAATCTTTTTCTTGTGCAAGAGAAAGCTGTTAGGACGCCTAGGGATGCTCCAAAGAGAAACATACGTATTTGGGGGGAGACTTTCGCTGATGAGACGATAGTGCACGGCGGTGTTTTAAAAGGCTAGATCATCGGGCAGAAACAAACACTTGGACAAAGTAGAAGCGTCCTGAAGGAGCTTTGTAGGCCCCAATACCCGTCCAAATAAAGTCAGGGTGAAGCAGATTTTTTCGATGGACGGGGCTTTCTATCCACAACTTTAATGCTTCTTCAGGGGTATTGGCGACCACGATATTTTCGCGGGCTTGTCTTGTGGGCCAACCCAAGCGTTTGAAGCGATCTGCAAAGCTGCCTTTTTGGGGGGAACGGTGCCCAAAGTAGCCTTCCTTGACCATGTCCACTGCGTGTGCGTGTGCGAACTTGTCGAGTCGATGGTGTCGGCGAAAAAGGATGAGTCCTTGGTGATCGCGTACAGCATTCAAGAGCCGCCACAGCCGCTCCGCAGCGTTTGTGTTGTTGAGTTGCGCGGGAGAGGAGGCGTGTTTTTTGGCTTTGGTGTTGCCCCACAAGATTTGGAGTTGTTTTCGCCAATGGAGACGCCACAGCGTTTCGGGATCTTGGGGTGGGCGATAGACATACAGATGCCACTGCGAAGATATCCAAGCCCCACGGTGATCACGGCCAAGCACTTGGAGTTGGTAAGCTCCTGTCTTTTTTGGCGTCCACTTGGCAGAAAGTATTTTCCCAACACGTTTGGGATAAATCGTCTGTGTACTTCCATCAGGGTAACCTAGGATCATGTCGCTGGCTTGAAAGCCTTTTAACAGTCGGCCGCGCAGTGTCAGGCTTTGTCCCAAAGGAACCCAACGCAAGACGGGCGCCAACTCGATGGCGCGGCGGACAAAGACGATGACGCAGACTTTTTGTTGTTTCTTGCGTATCGCAAGGCCCAAACGGTTAAAACGCTGCCCAGCAAGTCCTTCTCGAAGCGCTTGTTTGAGTTGTTTCCACAGCAACACCTCTTTGGTAAAGGACATCGCAAAGATTTGGACCTGAAGATCGCTGCGGCCATTGAGCCACATCGCGGCTTGTACGCGCTCTTGGGAGAGCTGACGACTTGGGGCTTGCGCCAAGTAAGATGCCAAAAGCGCCGCAGCTTCGTGGATTCCTGTCTCTGGTAACGGCATGTCAATGGGTTGTTTGGTGTACCATGTAGAGATACGTTGCAAAAGTGCTTGTTCTTGTTTATTCTGTGCCTTTTGGGGAGATGGCATGTGGAAATAGTCAAAGTGAAAGGGGCGTGCCTCCACCACAGAGACCAAACAACATGTCCACAGTACCCAGGTCACAGAAAATAGAGTTTGTCGTATCTGACGTAGTGTTCGATTGTTTTGCATGTTTTGTTCGTTGTGTTTGTCAAAAGGTTCGTCAGGTCGCGTATTGTGTCGTGGGAGGCTCGCATGATTGATGATTCTTTGCTCCATTGTAAAAGATGGTCTCTCTCCTTTGGAGCTTTGGCTCTCATGTTTTTATGGATGGCGTGCACCCCTTCCACGGAGCCCTTGCCTTGCGATACGGGTGATGATTGCCCCGCTTCGCAGCGTTGTCAACAACGCCAATGCATCGCCCGCGTTCGTTGCTCTGCCGCAAATGCCGCTTTGGTGTGTCTGCCTGGAGAGTCTTGCGTGGATGGTTTCTGCAAAACCGCCACCGTCACGCCCCAAGACAAGTGCAGCGTGGATCAAGACTGCGAGCAACCCAAAGTCTGTAATACTGTCTCCCAAACTTGTGTGCGTTGTCTCCGCGATGATCAATGTGCCTTGGGAGAAACCTGCAACCTCGTGAATCTTTGTGTCCCCAAAGCCTCAGAAACCACAGGCGAGATCCTTCCTGAACGCGATGTTACCCCCGAAACTTCGGGGAAATGTACATCCGACTTCGATTGCAAAGACAAACCCAACCAATACTGCGA
The DNA here is from genome assembly GCA_020632975.1 of Myxococcales bacterium. Classification (GTDB taxonomy): domain Bacteria; phylum Myxococcota_C; class UBA6777; order UBA6777; family UBA6777; genus JAKLKB01. The sequence continues at coordinate 81,609 of JACKEL010000006.1, read as the reverse complement.
TTTGATCGAAGGAGCCTGTAAAGTCCGCACAGGCATGGCTTGCCAAGCTGACAAAGACTGTCCTAGCAAACAATACTGTCTCAACAATGCTTGCACGTTGGGGTGGCGTTCGTGTACGTCCGATCCTTTTGCTTGTGAAGCAGAGTTTGAGTGTCGCAACAACCTGTGTTATCCGAAGGTTTGCACGACAGACGATGACTGCGAACCAGGACGCCCTTGCAATCAGCAGTTTGGACTTTGCCAAGCTGGGCAAGACTGCACCGCCACAGGTTGTCCGAGCGATCAAGTTTGCAATACCACCAGCAAACAGTGCGAAGCCAAGCCTACAGACTGCACGGTCAACGGATGCCCAAGCGATCAAGTCTGTAATTCCGCGACCAAACAATGTGAACCCAAACAAGCGGGTTGCACCCAAGATACGGACTGCACACCGCCAACAGGGGCTTGTTATCAGGGACAGTGCCAAGCTTGCGGGACCGCATTCTCTTGTCCCAGCGGCCAAACTTGCGATAGCACCACAGGGCGCTGCAAAACAACACAAACGACATGCTCGAAAGACTCGGAATGTACGCCACCTGCGGGGGCTTGCTTCAACACGCGTTGTGTGAGTTGTGCTAGCAGTAGCCTCGATTGCACCACGCTTGGTAAACAATGTGACCTCGTTTCGGGTCGTTGTGTCGGTGGTACTTGTACGGATAACACGGGCTGTTTGAGTTCTCAGTTTTGTAAAAGCGGTGGATGTGTCGCGAAAGAGTGCGATCCTGCAACGGGTTTGGCGTGCGCTGCTGGCGAAACTTGCACCAACTTTGAGTGTACTGGTGGCGCGCCCCGTTCTTGTACCCAAGACGCAGACTGCAAAAGCACGCAGTTCTGTAAACTTGGCACATGCACGATCAAAGAATGCACGACCAACTCGAATTGCCCCAGCGGTCAAGTCTGCCAAGACTCCCGCTGTATCGCGCAACAAGCCAAGACCACCTGCACAAGCAACACGACTTGCGGCTCAAGCGGAGTCTGCGTTGGAGATGATCCCAACTCCAGTCTTGGGCACTGTTACCGAACATGTACCACACCCGATTCCCAAGGAAGCTGCCTTACAGGCGAGGTGTGCGTTTCTGTGACCGCATCGCTGACCCTGTGTCTCCCTGTGGGTACAAAGCCCGCAGGAGCGACGTGTGGCATCGTCAGCAATCGTTGCGACATCCAGAATGTCTGCTTCTTTGAAAACGATACAGACACTTCGGGAACTTGCTACAAACGCTGCACCAATGTCGGGACTTCGACAGGTTGTTCTGCCTCTTACACTTGCGAGGTCATTGGCGTGAGCAAAGCTTGCGTTCCTCCTCCCACACAAGGCTATCTCGATACTTGCGGAGGAATTACGCGACGTTGCCAAAGCTCTTACATCTGCGTTCGTACTTCTTCGGTCGCAACATCGGGCTCTTGCTACGAACCATGTAATACAAACTCTGACTGCAAAGGGATCTTTACGACCTGTCAGCCGCTGCAAAATGGTGGTGGGTTCTGCTACTTCTAAGCACTAGAGTCGAAGCGTTCGGGGATATTCACCCGAACGCTTCGATGTTTCCCCGTCCCTCTTTCCTTCTCTTCTGTCCCTTCCCCTGATTCTTCGGGCTTTTTCTCTTCCTTTACATCGTTGATTCCGCACAAACTGCTTCGAGGTATTCCAGCCATTCTTGATGGCGCGGTGTCCAGTAGCTTGGGCCTAGGACACGTGCGCTCAACAACATGCGCAAAGCACCGTGTGGATCGGTCTGTGACATCTGTACAGCTTCGCGGGAGATGCGGTGGAAACGGACCTTGACCTTTTGCTCGTTTTCTTCTCGAAGGCTTTTGCGCTTTTGTTCCACGATGTCAGGAAGAAAGCTTGGATCGAGGACTTGCGCAGCTTCAAGGAGTTTCACGGCTTGGAGAAGGTTTCCTTCTTGTTCCATCTCAAGGGCGCGTTTGTATTGCACCGCAGAAGAGACGCGTTGCGAAAGAGCGGTGTCTTGTTCGAGTTCAGCAGCGTGTTTGTTGTAGAGCGTTGCGTAGGCTTTGAGAGCTTCTGTGATGTTTCCTTGTCGCAAAGCAACGTCTGCTTGGGCTTTCAACATCGCGAGCATAGAGGGGATCTCTAACCCAACCACTGTTGCTCTGCTGTCCACCAAAGGCACTACATCCAGCTCGGGCTGGGTGGGGGAAGCATCTTCCAACGCATCTTCAAGGGTCAAAGCGATCTCTTCGTCTTCTTCATTCAAAGCAGGGTAACCGCCGGAGTCATCCCCTTCTTTTTTCGATTTGTTGGGTTTCTTGGGTTCGGGTAAGAGTTCTTCGCGGGTAAAGACGAGAAGCTGCAAGTCACCGTCATCTCGCCGAATAAAGCCGAGTACGTCGCCTGGTGTGAGTTCTGAGTGTTCACGGAAGAAAGCGCGCATCTTTTCGAGTCGAGGAGGAGATGCGGTGATCTTGGCCTCAAAAGGTTTGTTGCTCATTTTCTGTGTAGAGCTTGGCCACTCGTTCATTCTCTTCTTGAGATAGAACTGTGTAACCTGCGTTCCCCAAAGAGGTAACCATAAGTCCGCCAAGAAGGCGATGTTCCTCGGGAACTCGATGGACGAAGTGTGATGAAAAGTCTTCCCCACGAACCTTGGTCCATCGCGAGCTTGGGAGCCAATGACTGCCCAGCGATGTCTCGGGGTCCGCAACATGTTTTCCGTCTTTGTCCAACAAGCGAAGTTTGAGCCCCGTTGCTTTCTGAACCCGCTTGAGGAAGTTTTTGACTTTTTGATTGCCTGTCAGCGAGATCCCGCTTGCTCGTGGCGGTTTCCACATCACTTCGCTCAAGGGCGGTGGGGCGCGGCGGGCTCGTCGGTTTTGGGATCAAGGATCTCCATCCATAACCCCAATCGACGGCCCACTCAAGGACCTTTTTCGAGACCGTCAGGGGGGCGATCTCTTCATCTTCGTCTTCTCCAAGACCCTCTCCTATTGGGGCGATTAGAGGAGGCGCTTTGTCCCCACCTTCGGCTTTTGGCGCAGAAGTCGTGGGCTCTAGACTGATATCTTGCCCACTTGTTGTGGAATCGACGGCCCCGTCGATTCCGTTGATTTCATCGGGGCCGTCTCCCTCAAGTCCGTCTTCTTCGTTCCCTGTGTCGTCTCCTTCATCTGGTCCGTCGATCTCGTCTTCGCGTTCTTCCTCAGATATCTCTGTAACAGGGGAGGCTTGCGGAGGTGTCGAATAGACCGAGGTTTCGGAGGCTTCTGTGTGGGTCTCTTGTGCAGTCGTGGCGACTGTTTCTGGGGAGGGTGGTGTTGGTTTGGGCGCTTGCGCAGCTTTGGCTTGCTCGTAAGCAGCGAGGAGGGCGGCTCTTGCTTGCACGCTTTCTTCGCTAGGTTTTGCAGGCAGGGGACGATCTTCGAGAGCGCTTTGTGAGATGACGTATACGCGGCAGATCTCGGGCTCTGAGACATGGAAACACAGTGCATCACCCGCAGATAACTCTGGGTAGAGATCCCAAAGTCCTCCAAGAGCGCGCAGTTTCTCTTTTTCTCTGTTGAAGTAAGCTGTCACTTCGCCGCGTTCTGTCAACAAACGAAACTTGGGTGCGCACTCTTTCAGGCGTCCGCCTTCCACCCCCAAAAGTGAAGAGCGCAAGACCTTGTTGAGCAACCACTTGGGAGGTTGCCCGTCTTTGCCTTCTGCCAAGGTGAAAAACACGTCGTCACCGCACGAAAAGACCTTGGCGCCTGACAAACGAAGTTGTGCGATCTTGACCTGGGGCTCGGCTTTTTGGCCTTTTTCATCGAGCACCACGACTGGCCAACCGCAGATCTCCGCGATCTTCTCGCAAAATGAATCGACGCGGAAGTTGCCATTCTTCTTCATCGCGAACAACTCGCGGTATTTGTCCAGAGGCATCCGCACGTATTCGTTGCTGCGCCGCATCTTGTCTTCATTTTCGCGCATGGGGCGCACCCACACGCGGTAGGACCACGCAAACTGCGCTACCCACTGGCCCACAGTGAGTTCCACGAATTCAGATGGCGTTGGAGCTACAGAGCCAAAGGGTGGTTTCCACTGGATCAGGCGGATGCCTTTTTCTTCTTCGACAAAGGCAGGGTCATCGCGAAAGACGTCGATAATCTCCGTCTGTTCGACTTCTCGGAGACCTTGTTCTGTGTAGTCTTCAGGATACGTGCCTTGAAGGGCGGACCAGATCTGGTCCGTTGGGTAGAAGCTGGGTTGTTGTTTGACGAGCCAGCCTTCGGCGCGTTGAGCGGCGTTGCGTCGTGCATGAGCTTGTTCGAGGGACCAACGCAAGGCATCTCGCCCAAGGGGACGTGGTGTCGAAAAGCCCTGTAGGACGGTCCAAAGCAGCGACTCTTGGTGTTCATACAAGGTGCCGCTTTGCATAAACTGCGATGCCATCTTGTAAAACGCAGGGTTGACGGGCTCTGGCCTTCCTTGGTTCATGGCATCAAAGCGCTCTTTTAACTCTGCTGCGGTGGGACGTTGTTTCATGTCCATGGAGAGACAACGTGCGATCATGTCGATCAGCTCGACCCCTTGGAGTTCTCTCGGGGGAAGGAAGTGTTGTGCTTCTTGCCCTGTCATCAAGCGATAGAGGGTCTTGGCGAAAGAGTAGATATCGCTGGCAGGGCCAGGTTGTTGTTGTGGGGTGGGATTGAGTTGTTCGGGTGGAGCGTACACCATCGTGCCAAACGCGGTGTTGGCGAGGACGCTGCGCTGGCTAGAGCGACTGTGTTGTTTCGCGAGGTCGTCTCGCAGCGAGTGAGCGGCGCGGGCCAAACCAAAGTCGATGATCTTGATGGACCAGTCGCGCCCGTCTTTGTAGAAGAGCAAGTTGGCAGGCTTGAGGTCAAAGTGACAGATGCCGCGTTGGTGGGCGCGTGTGAGGGCTTCTGCGACTTGGCTTCCTAAACGCACAGCTTCCTTAAAGGACAAAGGACCGTACTTTTCGAGGTATTGCTCGCCATCGAGAGAACCTTCGATGTACTCCATCACAAGAAAGGGACGTTTGGCGTGGAGCGGATCGCCGTAGCCGATGTCGAGTGGGCGAGGGATGAAAACGCCGTCAGGATCGGCATCTTGCATCTGAAAAGCTTCAGAGAAGACTTGTTGTAGCGTGCCTTCTTTGGCTTTCCAAAAAGTCTTGACGACCACGTGTTTCTTGTTGAGTGCGTGTTGGCAAAGGAAGGCACAGCCCATCCCACCCGCGCCAAGGATGCGTTGCACTTCGTAGATATTCATATTGAAAGGCATATACGTCGAAGGCTCTAGGCGTACAGCTTCTTTGAGGGCTTCGAGTCCGCGTTCTAGGGCACCTTGGCGCAAGTAGATCTGGTAAAGATTGTGCTGTGCAAGCGCAAGGTCTTCGCGGGCTTGGGCAAACTCTTGTTTATCGAGGGCGGCTTCCATGCGGAACTGGGCTTGCCTTGCGACGGTCTCGAAACACTCTTCTGCGGCTTTGAGTGAGCCCATGGAAGAGAGCGAAGTTCCCATCCGTAGGGAAGTTACAGCGTAGGGGTGGTTTGTGTTTAAGAGGAGCTTTTGCCATTTTTTGTAGGCTTGCTCGATCTCAATGTCCGTATGTTTCGGGTAAACGGTCATCTCGTGGGCGATGGTGACTTGGCGATCAGGTAACCCATGGGCCCCCATGATCTCGATGAGTTTTGCGATAAGAGTTTCAAGGCTCCTGAGACGGTCATCGTTTTGGGTTTGCCAGCCATCAAGACGTTTTGTCAGCGTTAAGATGTCCTCTTTGAGTTCTTTGCGGAGGTCGCCGAGTTTTTCTCCAAAGCCGTTGAGTTCTTGATCGAAGTCGCTCCAAAGTGCCTTGGCTTCTTCAAGTTCTTGTTTGATATCGCTTTGGAAGCGTTGGTTGTCTTTCTCGATGCGTTCAAGCGAAGACTCGATATCGCCGAGTTGTTTGTTTTGTTCAGCGAGTTGTTGTGTGATCTTCGCGAGGGCGAGATGTTGTTCTTCTTTGGTGGCTTGGATCTGCTGGGCTTGTGCGCCAAGTTGGGCCAATATCGCGAAGTTTTGCGTTTGGATCGCTTCGCTCAACTGGGCTTGTGTGTCGCCGAGCTGCTTTTCGAGGTCTTGGAGGGAGGATTGTAGTTCGATGTGTTGTTTGCGTTGTTGCTCGACCTGCTCGGCTTGTTGCTTGCGTTGCTCCTCAAGCTCAGAGCGTTGTGCAGCGAGCGAATCGCCCAGTTGTTGGACGTCTGCGCTGATACCTTCTTTTTGCAGTAGTTCGAGTGCTGCCCGAACATAGGGCTCTTTGAGCAGATGCTCTCGAAAGAAATACAAGACACCTGTAAGAAGAAGCTCTCGAAAAAGAAAGAGTTGTTCTATTTGTTCTGGAGAGACTTGGTATTTTTTCAGAGCGGCGTGGCTGTAATCTTGGGAAAGGACTTCTTTGATAAGAGTACGCGAGGTCTCAGCACGTGGGGCTGCCGTGGAAAAGAGACGGGAGATCTCCATCTCTTTGGGCCACTTTTCTTTGGGGTAGATGGCGTTGGCGGAGCTACTTGTTTTTTGAAGGATCTCTTCAGCAGCTTTTCGGATGCGCTTGATTTGTTCTGCTGGGAGCTTGGTTTCTTCTTGGAAAGCCTCAAGGTACTCGGTTTGGATCTTGTGATTGAAGTCGCCTTGTACTTGAGAGCGCATCAACCCACATAGCTTTCCCAAGGCCGAGGTATACCCGACACCTTCGGCAAGAGAACGCATCCCTTTACCGTAAGACTCCACCCAAGCTTGTCCTAAGACCTCGTTGTGTTGGAAAAAGTGTTGATGAAGCGCACCTACGACCTTTGGGCCAGACTTGGCCGCGACCTTCAAGAGAGGCCACCCCAAAGCTGCCCCCACGCCTAGCTCGAACACCATCGCTATCATGTTGCACCTCCGTTCGATCTTCTTTTGAGAGGATCACGTTATATAGTTTTGTGAAGGTGCAGACAAGCCCTGTGGAGGAAGATTTTTCTCTGTGTAGGAGACTTTTATAGAAAATGTCTTACTGTTTGTTTGCTGGGTATAGAGAGGAGGGGGAATCGGGAGGGTGTGTGGTTGGTGGCTGGCTTTACCTCATCTTCCTTTGTATGTCGAACCCATAGGTGACTTTGTGTTTGGCCTCCAGGAAGGGGAAAGAGATCTCTGTTTTCCAATCGAAGTACACACGGACAGTTCGGCTATCGCGATCCGCTTCGACTTGGACGATAGCCTCTCCCAAATCGAGGCCGAGTTCTCTCATCTCACGGGTGATGCTTTCTGCGAGTTTTTCTTCATCGACGTCTTCCATGGAGAGTTCAGAAAGCATCTCTTTGATCTTGGATTTGGCGCTGAGACTTTTCGTCCATGGCGGAACATAGGCATAAACGAGATATCCACCGATGGCCAAGATCAGCGAAAAGATGACGACAGGGCCATTGATTGGGATGGAAAACCTAGCCTTTGACGGGCGCGCTGCTTTGTATCTCATGGATTGGACCTCTCAAGAATGGATACCGAAAGACCTAGACCCACCGAAAGAAAAGACACAGGAGCTGGGCAAGGTCGCTCTGTTTTGCACGAAACTGTGTTACACCACATCGCTTTCTTTTGTGTTAGAAGGAAAGGGCAGTTATTTTGTGGTGGCATAGAGCGTCCATCTTAGAGGCTTTGTGTTTTTTTGTGCAAGAGTTTGGTGATGGTCCAAAGCCCTTTCGCAGAGAGAGGTTGCAAAATAGATCTTTGAGATCAACAAAGAACAGGGGGAAAGATGTCGAAACAGCAAGATGAAGAGTCGCGCCGCGTCCATCGAGAAAAGATGGTACGAGAGCAGCTTGTGCGTCGTGGCGTCTCTGATGAAAGGGTGTTGGAGGCGATGTTGCGGGTGCCTCGCCATGCCTTTACACCTACCGCAGAGATCGATAGCGCGTATGAGGATCGCCCCGTTCCTTTGGGTCCTTTGCAAACGATCTCGCAGCCTTATATGGTGGCTCTGATGAGCCAAGCTGCGATGCTTCCTGCGGGCCGTTCGAGGGTTTTGGAGATTGGTACAGGTTCAGGTTATAGCGCAGCGATCTTGGCGGAGATGGGGGCAGAGGTGTTTACGATTGAGATCGTGCAGCCCTTGGCGGAAGAAGCGGCAGTTCGGCTCAATGCGATGGGTTATGAGCAAGTGCACGTTCGTGCTGGGGATGGATCGTTGGGATGGGCCGAAGCTGGGCCTTTTGATGCGATCTTGGTGACGGCTGCGCCACCCCATATCCCTACAGAGATCCGCGATCAGCTTCGTGATGGAGGGCGTATGATTATCCCTGTGGGGATCGCGCCAGATCAGGAGCTTTTGTGTGTGGTGCGGCGAGGCGATACTTTTGCAGAACATCGGATCTGTGCAGTGCGATTTGTGCCGATGGTCGGGAAAGTTCAGCCCTTTCAAGCATAGAAAAACAAGGGAGCAACCATGGTCAGGTTGGCGTGGTGGTTATGGATCGGCAGTTTTCCTTGGATGGCTGCGGTGTTGGAACCCTCAACGTTAGAGGATTATGAGCGTCGTTGTGGCGATGAGCAGCATGTTTGGTGTGTGCAACAGGGGGTGGCTTGGCTTCGCTCGACAGAGTTCAAGCTCACGACCAAGCAAAGACAGCGGATTATTGTGCGTTTGGCGGCGGCTTACGTGGCATTGGGGCGCTCTGAGGATGCAAATGGTGTCCTTGTGCAGATGTTGCGAAAAGACGCGTGTGTGCGCGAGTTGCCGGGTTTGAGCGCTTCAGCAAGGAAGGTGTTTCAGGCGGCGAAAAAGCAGGTGCTTCAAGACGATGTAAGTTCGCCGATTATCTCGCATACACCGCTCGAAGCGCACGTCATCTTGCGCGAGCCGATCCTCAAAGCCAAAGTCACGGACGATATGAAAGTGCAGCGTGTGGAGGCTTTTGTCCGCTACCAATCCAAAGAGGAATGGGAAAAGATCCCGATGACTGCGATCGGCGGAAGTCGTTATCGAGCGGAAGTCTCGTTGGAGCGGATGAAAAAGACGGGGTACTTTGCTTATTACATCGTGGCTGTGGACTGCGCCCAACGCGCAAGTTATGCCGCAGGTTCCGCAGGTTCTCCGCGTGTTCTTGAGCTGGTTGGAAAAGGCCCAAGTCCCGTTGTGATTGGTGCAGGTGCGCTGATCGCGGTAGGAGTGGGCCTTGTGGTCGTGGGGGGCGTGTTTTTCTCTCGATCAAATGAAGGACTGAAGCAGTGGGAAAACACCGCCAATCTTGAGGAGTCAGAGATCTACCGCGAACAGATCATCTTTCATTATTCGATGGGATGGGGTGGTTTGGCATTGGGTGGGATTCTTTTGGGGACAGGGATCGCGATGTTGGTGGCGCCTCTTTTGCGTCCCAAAGCCAAGGACCCTGCGATCCGCAAAGAAGAAGTTTCTCAACGTAAAGATGGACTGCAAAAACGCCGAGGATTTGGGACGATGGCACGATCTCACAAATCCTCTCGGGGTGTCTCTTCGGGGATAGGGCAGCATTTGTTGAGCGTACAATAGATTCGGGCCTTTTGGATGGACCAAAAAGCAAGGGAAGAAGCGATGTTGTTTGAAAAACAGAAGATGTTGGTCTTTTGGGGGTTGTGGTTGTTTTTGTTGGCAAGCTGTGGACCTCCTGGAAAGCCCGGTCCAAAGGGAGATACGGGTCTTACTGGAATCGAAGGGCCCAAAGGGAACCCTGGCGTAACAGGTGATGTTGGTCCGCAAGGCCCCGCAGGACCGCAAGGTCCGCAAGGTCCGCAAGGCGATGTCGATCAAGCCAAAGTGGAGCAACTGGTCCAACAAGCGATGAAGGCGCAGATCGACGCCCTGCAAATGAAGATCGATGCTTTGCGCACAGAGCTACAAAATGCAAGCCAGTGTCCTGACAAGATGATGGCTGTGGGTCGTTCTTGTATCGATCTTTACGAAGCAAGCGTCAATGATGATACAAAGCTTGGAAAGGCCGATGGGAGCGACACGACCGCGATCGCTGAGTCTGCCAACCGCATCCCTCAAACAAGGATCACTTGGTTTCAGGCCGCACGCGCTTGTGCCAATGCTGGAAAGCGCCTCTGTACGCGCCAAGAGTGGTTGATGGGGGTGACTGGTACGCCCGACCCTGGTGCTGCGAGCGCCAACGGTTCTTGTAATGTGAGCGCGGGCGGTGCCCTTGTCTCGGGCAACCAAGCGCAGTGCAAGTCTGGGGTCGGTATCTTCGATGGCATCGGCAACGTCGGGGAGTGGGTTGACGAATGGTACATCGCTGGAGGATTTGCAGAGCCTGATCTTGCGACATGGGAAGGTGCTTTGCTGCTGTCTCCGTGGGGAAGTCTGTCGAGCGATACCAAAGATGGTACGTGGAACCTCAATGGACGGGCCTTTACAGCGGCTGGAAACAACAGCACACCTGGTCTTCCTGCTGCTGCGGTGCGTGGAGGAGACTTTAATGCTGCGGATGCTGCGGGACTTCACGCCCTGGATGTGCGTTTTGGGCCGCAGGCTTCGTCCCCTGCGATTGGATTTCGATGTTGCATGACGCGTGGTGTCGTTCTTTCCGCGCCTTAGTGAGCCATGGAGAACAAAGATGTTGGTGGTACAAGGGCTGATTGCAAGCTTTCCGTCAGAGGTGTCTCGACTCTCTTCGCAAGAAGCGCATGAGATCTTGGAGACGAAGCTCTCCGCTTTGTTTGCGAAAGCTGAAGAGCAAAAAGCCCAGTGGCTTGTCTTGAAAGCCCCCACAGCCGAGCAAGGTAGTGTCTCTGAACAAGCTTTTGTTGCGGCTTGGTTGGATGAAGTTCGCGCCAAACAACGACGCAGCAAGCGCGTGTTGTGGCCCGTTTTGGAAAAAGAGGGCGCAGAGGAAGTCTTGTCTGGCTCTCTGATGGGGTGGGCGGCGCTTGCACAAGAAACGCACACGGAGATCCTTGCGATGGATGCGGCTTGGTGGCGTGCTCTCGAACGCAGCGAGACGCCCCAACCTTATCTTGGTGAGAAGGGGGCTGTGCTCTCTCTTGCGCAGCTTCGTTCGCCATCTTCCTCGGATACCGAGGTCTTTCGTCATGTGGGTTGTGACTTTTGGATACTCGATCTTTCCGAAGCGCCCACCATCGGGGACTGGGATGCTTTGTTGACCGAAGCTGACGCATGGAGAAGTGGCTTGCCGCGTTGGAAGCCGATGTTGTTGGCTGGCGTCACGATGGAACAGCACACGCCTTTGTTAAAAGCGCTCGAACCTCGAAGAAGCCGATTCTTAGGGCTTTTGTGGTCCACACATTGATGATGAGATACGTTTAAAATTAAGCGGAAGGGGCGTCGGGCGGGGGTTCGATCAAGCGGCGGATACGCAACACGAGATCCGAAAGCGAGACAGGTTTACTCAGATAAGCCACGGCACCTGCTTGGAGACAGCGTTCGCGATCTCCTGGCATCGCCAAGGCTGTAAGAGCGATAATTGGGATATCGACTGTCTCACTTTGGGACTTGATGCGTTTGATGGCTTCGAGCCCGTCCATTACGGGCATTTGGATGTCCATGAGGATCAAGGCGGGCATAAAGTAGCGCGCTCCATCAACGGCCTCTTGTCCATTGCGGGCGACTTCAACGTGAAAGCCAGCCGCCCCCAGATAGTCCACAAGGGTGATGATGTTGGTTTCCACGTCTTCCGCAAGCAAGATCAAAGGAGCTTCTTGTTGTGCAGGAAGAGGTGTGACTTCCTCAGGGATAGGAAGGTTGGGGGACGACTGAGAAGCGATCTGCAAAGGCAAACCAAAGGAAAAGGTCACGCCTTGGCTGTCGTCGTAATCGACAACGATGGAACCTTGATGGAGGGCGATGAGTCGCTTTGCGAGCGAAAGCTCAAGCCCTGTACCAAGGGGTTGGCGTTGGCGAGTTTGTCCTTGGATTACGAAAGGCTCGAACAGTCGGGAGATATCCTCGATATAGAAACTTGGAGAAGTCTCTCGGACGCGTAGGAGAACCGCTTGTCGTTCAAGGTCGAGTTCGGCTTCGAGGTGAACCTCGCTGCCTGGCTCTGCGAGGTAGAGGGCGTAGCGCAACAGGCCAATCAAGGCTTGTCGCAGTCGTTTTTCGTCTGCTTCGATCTCATCGAGTTCTGCGTCCATAAAGAAACGCAGGCGGATGCGCCGTTGGACAGCGAGTTCGCGAGTTTGCTGGATGCTATCTTGGCAAAGGCGGATAATCGGGAACTTTTGTTGATGTAGTGTAACACGTCCAGACTCTAATCCCGAGAGTTCGAGGATATCATTGAGGATGGAGCGTTGGTGCCCTACGCTATGGATCACCGTGGCAAGGCAACGTTCTTGTTGTTCGTTGATCGGGCCATAGATGCCTTCAAGCAGGGTCTCTGTGACAGAAAGAACGGCATCGAGAGGGGCGGTGAGGGCTTGGCTCATGTGTGTGAGGAAGCGCTCTTTGTTCTGTGTGGCGCGCAAAAGTTCTTCGTTGAAGACCAACAAAGCTTCTTCGCGTTGTCGCAGGTGCATCTCGATGTTTTTGCGCTCTGTGATATCGCGGATCACAGAGACGTATTCGACGATTTGTTCATCTTCTGGAGAGAAGACAGGTTTGATGTGTGCTTCGATCCAGATGATGGAGCCATCTTTGCGGCGCACGCGGGCTTGGATGGCAGGCAAAGGCAGCTTGGCTGGCATGAACAACGCGGCGATATCCTCTCGATCTTCTTTGTGAAAAAGTTCGAGAGCATCGATTTCTAAGAGTTCTTCGGGCGTGTAGCCGAGGATGCGTGTAGAAGAGGGAGAAAAGAATAGCGGGACGCCATCCACGCGGTGACAACAGATGATATCAAATGCATTTTCCATCAAGATTTGATGGAGTTGTTCGTGGCTGTGCCGAGGCGAAGGTATAGCATCCCGCTCACTCTTTGGGAGCGTTGGCGGGATGGGATGGGTGGGTTTGTTTGGGGGTGGGTTCATGGTGCGTCATCTTCTAGAATTTAACGTTGCCACCTACATCCACGGGGATCTTGAACATGCCCATGTCGATGGTTCCGCGAAGTTTGTAGGGAAATTGCTTGCTGCGGATCGCGTTGGCTACAGCGAAACCAACCTGTATCAAGTTTACATTAAGGGGCACGTCAAGGACGGTATGACGTCCACCTGCAAGGCTTTGGCCTGTGGTTTGGCCGCCACCAAGGTTGGCACCGCTGACTTCGATGGCGTAGTTAAAGCCTTTCAAAGCGACAGGAAAGGCCGCGCGGTTTTCCAACTTGATGCGGAAGCTAAACTCTGCGGTGGGGGGAAAAGGATTGATGCGTGGTGGAGAGACGCTAACCACGGATACTTTGGGGAGTTGGGGGACGGGGATCTTGCCCGAAAGTGTAAAAGGGAACTCGACCACGCCAAGAACGGGGACTTGGATACCGAAAGTGACGGACAGATCGTAGCGAACAAAGCGTTTGTTTTGGAAGAAGGACATCAAAGCTTTGGCAAAGCGTTTGAATTGGACGTTGAAAGGAACCGTGATGGGGCTGGTGGCATTGGCTGCGACGGACACACCTTTGTTGCTGCGCCCGCTAAAAAGGGTGTAGCCGTCGATATCAAGTTTGTAGGCAAGTGTCGCAAAAGTGACGCTTACAGCGTTGGGGTTGGTGAGATTGAAGTCAAAGTCCGTGCTGACACCTTCGAAGGATACGTCACGAAGGCGCATCCGAACGTATTCCATCTTGGGCTTTTGGTAAGCGGAGTCGAGCAAGCCCGAAAGCGTTTTACACCCGAAAAGTGGCATGGCGACGGACATGATCAAAAAGAACCGAATCATCTTATGCATCTGCTGAAATGAACTCATGAAAGGGCGGCCTCCTATGATAAAGATATGCGAGCGTTTTTGGTGATTCGCAAAAAGCGGGCCAAAATGTATGTTTTTTGGATCTTTCTTGTTGGAATTGGATCTTTTGTAAATCTTTCTTTTGGGTTTGTCTATGGTCACTTTGTTGAGGAACGGCCTAGGGGAGCAGGTCCTTGAGGCCGTGTGCTGGTCTTCTTTTGGCTGGTGGGACTTTGTGGACGAGTGGTGGGGATTTCACGCTTTTTCGGGGTCGTTGGGCTCATCTGAAGGTTGGTTTTTTGGAGCGTAGGTTTTGGCTTGCCGATCAGTACGGTCTCTTGGCCGTGATAGAACACACCAGCCAAGGCTCCTGTCATCAAACAAGCGAGTGTCGCGGCAAAAAGAGCGCGGAGCGCGACTGCACTGAGATCTCGTGCTCTCTCTGGAGCTACGGCTGCCATCCCTCCAACAAAGATCCCCAAGGATGGGATATGAGCGAAGCCGCAAAGTGCGTACACTGCGATCACTGCGGAGCGTCCTTCATGCAAGCTTCCATCTCGGAGCATCCTTGCGAGGGCTTCGTAACAAGGAAACTCCGTAAGGAAGGTGCGGGTTGCGAGCAAGTGCGCAATAGACCAAGCATCTTGGCTGGGGACGCCGATCATCAGGACCAGTGGATAAAAAGCGTAGCTGAGGAGTCCTTGGAGGGTTTGTCCTGGGTAGCCGAGTCCTTGGCCCGACCAGCCCACAAAGCCGTTGGCCAAGGCCACAAGGCTCACAAAGGTGATCAGCGTGGCGCCGATACCGACCGCCAAACGTGCCCCTTCCATCGATCCTCCGATTAGCGATTCGATCCAGTTTCCGTATTGAACCTCTTCGCTCTTTACGGTTTGGCCGAGCGTTACAGGGGTCTCTGTCTCTGGGAGCAGAAGTTTTGAGATCAAAAGAGCCGCAGGAGCGGTGATGATGGAGGCGGAGATCAAGTGGCCTGCGATTTGAGGAAAGCTCGTTTGCAGAAAGAACGCATACAAGGCCAGTACCGTCGATGCGATGGTGGCCATCCCACCCGTGAGGATCGTACACAACTCAGAACGCGTCATCGTCGAGAGGTAGGGGCGAATCGTCAAGGAAGACTCCACACCTACAAAGATGTTGCTCGATACACAAAGCGACTCGGCACCACTTACGCGCATCAGGCCCGTAAAGAGCCGTGAAAACAAGCGAATCACCATGGGCATGAAGCCTACATAATACAGAAAGGCTACGATGGCTGCGAAAAAGACGGCGACAGGGAGCACTTGGAAGGCCAAGAAGACTCCGAGAGAGCCTTTTTGGCCAAAGGGAATCGCCAGTCGTCCAAAGACGAAGGTTATCCCTTGCCCTGAGTAAGAAAGCAGCGAAAAGACCGTGTCGTTGAGCAGCGAGAAAAAATGTCGTCCTGCTGGCAGCCAAAAAACGATCGCCCCAAAGATGAACTGTAACAAGATCCCCCACAACACTACGGAGGTGTTGATCACGCGCCGATGCGCTGAAAAAAGCCAAGCGATCAAGATTAGGCCGAAGAATCCGAAGAAAGAGACGGCATTGTAGTACATCAGCACCTTCCTTTTGCACGGGAAGAAAATGAGAGCGAGGAAATTGAGGGATATCTTTGCTTGGAGGTGCTGTCAAGAAGCAGGGAAGGGGTTTTGCGGAAGGATGGGAGATCTAAGAAGAAGGATAGACTTTTCGATTTAGATCTCACCAGGGATGCGGTTGGGTTGCGCAGGTTGTGCGGGTTGTGTGGGTTGTGTGGGTTGTGTGGGGTGTGGCTGTGGTTGGGGAGCCATCGGTCGCCGCGGTGCGAGGCGTTTGACGCGTAGGGGGATGACTTGGACGCGTACATCCTCGCAGATCTCGCGCATTCGGATATTTTGCATCCAGTGACGTCCAGGGTAGAGCGGCTGGCGAACGAAAAATCGCCGCATCGAAACCTGCTTGTTGGCGCAGAGTAGTCCCACGACGTTTAGGCCGAAGACAAGGGCATGATCAGGAGAGCTGTTGTACACCATCAAGCGCACAAACGGAGCTTGGAACGCGCGGATCTGCCATTGTAGCCAAGGAAAACGCTTGTCTGAGTGGGGGCGTCCGTGTTGTCCAGGCTTGATGGCCACAGCTTTTACGTGGATATCGTGACAGTTGATGGGGACCGCGTATCGAAAGGTCTGCATACTTTTGGGATGAAGGGGATCTGTGGACATCTTCATCCAGATCTGTTCGGCTTTTGCGCCTTCGCAGGAGGCCCCTCGAATAAAGATCAACAAGGCCCGAAAGGGCTCTTCGCTGGTATTGTAAACACGGTAGAGAAGGTCTCTTTGGTTGATGCGGTAAGTCTTAACGATGGGGGTGGAAGAAGGGGCGGGAAGCCGCGTGCGGGTGGTGCGCGTTGCGGTGCGTTGTGTGGTGCAGCCTCCCAAAAAGAGAAGAAGCGCGCCAAGAAAAAGAACGTGCCGCGAAACATAACCAAAAGAGAGACGTGAAAACAGTGCGATCTTTTTGGGCGCCATGCGTAATTCCATCCTTCAGGTTAGAGATCCTTGTTAGGGCTAGGATGATGGTTGTTTTGCGGTTGGAAAGCTCATCTTGGATGGGCATGGGACCTTCCAAAAGAACGAAGGAACAAGAGCAGGAGTAGGGGATTCCAAGCGCAACTTTCCTATCTTCGCCATTCCTGTTTGAAAAAGAAAGGGGTTTGTTGGAGAAGACGGTAGATTTTTGGAAAGCTTAGAGAGAAAGGCAAGAAAGAGGAAAGAAGGCGAATCTTAGGCGAGTCCGACGACTTCTGCGTCGCGGTCCGTCAAGGGGTGTGCTTCGGGACCACGGGGCTTTACGGTCCCATCGCGTTTCCAAGAGCGCATACAGCGGGGTTCTTCGCGAAGGTCATCGACTTGGATGTTCAGGGCATCACCAGACTGCATCGCAAAACGGCTGACGTTACAAAGGTCGGCCATCTCTGCGCTGTAGGGGGAAAGTTGCGCGTGAAGCTCTGCGGGCAACGTGACCACGATCCCTGCGTCCATCGCAAAAGAGATGCCGACTTCTTTGGCTTTTTCCAAAGACTTGAGGATCTTTTCGCGAAGTTCCATCAGGGCTTCCCAGTCCGTAGACAGCGCTTGGTCGGGCGTTTGGCGCGCAGGGAAGTTCGTCAAGTGGACGCTTTCTTCGCTTTCTTTGGGGTCGAAGCCACAAAGTGCGTACCAAGCTTCTTCTGCGGTGTGCACCAAGATGGGCGCGCAGAGTTGGATCATCGCCATCGCTGTATCGTACATCACGGTCTGGGTGCGACGACGGCGAGCGCTGTCCGCTTTTTCGCAGTAGAGACGGTCTTTGGTGGCTGCCATGTAGATCGCGCTCATCGTGTCGTTTGCGAAAAGGAAGATGGACTCGCGAACGCGTTTGAATTGGAACAGCTCGTAAGCTTCGAGGACATCGGCGATCAGCTTTTGAAGCTCGTTGTTGGCCCAATAGTCGATGCTGTTGCGATCCGCTTCGGTCATGGTGTAGCGATCTTTGCTGGGGTCAAAGTCGTACAGGTTTCCAAGTAAAAAGCGGATGGTGTTACGGACTTTACGGTACTCTTCGCTCGCGACGTTGAAGAACTTCCAGTCCACTTTGATGTCGTTTGCGTAGTTGAGCGAACTCACCCACCAACGGCAGATATCAGCGCCATGTTCTTTGAGCAGATCTTCGACTTCGATGGTGTTACCGATCGACTTGCTCATCTTTCCGCCGTCTGCATCGACCATAAAGCCGTGTGTTAGGACGGTTTTGAAGGGGGATTGTCCCGTGGCGCCAAGTGCAGGGAGCAAGGAGAGTTGGAACCAGCCACGGTGTTGGTCAGAGCCTTCGAGATAAAGATCGGCGGGGTAGCCGATGTTGCGCTCTCGCAAGACAGCATTCCACGAAGAACCCGACTCGAACCATACGTCGAAGATGTCGTTGGAACGGCTGAGATCGGTAAGAGCGTCTTTTCCGCCTTCTTTGGCCCAACTTGGTGCTTCGCTGTCTTGGCTGGGATCGTAGTCGGCCAAAAGGTCGGCAGAAGAGGCTTTGAACCAGAAGTCCGAGCCTTTTTGACGGACAGTGCGCGCGACTGCACGAACGCTCTCTGCGGTCAAAAGGACCTCACCATCGGCGTTATAGAATGCAGGGATCGGGAGTCCCCAAGCGCGTTGGCGGCTGATACACCAGTCCGGGCGTGATTCGAGCATCCCACGCAAGCGGTTTTTGCCCCACTCTGGGACAAATTGGATCTTTTCTTCTGCGGCTTCTTGCGCGAGTGCGCGCAAGGTCTTGTTGGTGCTTTGGGTGGGACGATCTACGCCGATAAACCATTGATCCGTCGCGCGGAAGATCGTGGGAGTCTTGCTGCGCCAGTCGTGTGGATAGCTGTGCCAGAAGAGGTGGTCGTGGAACAGGTTGCCTTTTTCGCGGAGGTGTTCGACGACTTCGCCATTGGCTTTCCAGATATCTTTGCCTTGCAACCATGCGGGGACACTGTCGTCGTAAGTTCCGTCTGCACGGACAGGACAGTAGATATCGAGACCTTCGCGGAGACCTGTTTGGTAGTCTTCTGCACCATGGCCTGGGGCTGTGTGAACCAGTCCTGTACCATCTGTCAGTGTGACGTAATCTGCCGAAACCACGGGGCCAGTGCGATCGATGAAGGGATGTTGGTAACGCAGCTTGGCGTTGACGAGTTCTTGTCCTTTGACAGAGCCAAGGCAAGTGATATCGGTCGCTTTGCCTTTTTGGAACACGTCTTCGTGGAGTGCGCCACCAAGGATGGTGTACTGGGTCTTGCCATCTTGGGTAAAGCGGTAAAGTCCGTACTCTTCGTTGGCTGCGATGGCCACCGCAAGGTTTGCAGGCAAGGTCCAAGGGGTGGTCGTCCAGATCATCAGGCTGACAGACTCACCTTGGGGGGCGTTGAGTGCCGCAGGAAGGGCGCTTGCGTCGGTCAATCCGAAGAGTACGTACACACTGATATCTTGGCGATCTTTGTATTCCAACTCAGCTTCCGCCAACGCGGTTTGGTTGGCCATCGACCAGTGGACAGGTTTCAGTGCGCGATAGACGAGACCTTCTTGTACGAGGTCGGCGAAGACTTCCAACACC
This sequence comes from Myxococcales bacterium, assembly GCA_020632975.1. Taxonomy (GTDB): domain Bacteria; phylum Myxococcota_C; class UBA6777; order UBA6777; family UBA6777; genus JAKLKB01. The sequence continues at coordinate 62,611 of JACKEL010000006.1, read as the reverse complement.
GCGCCTTCGTAAGCAGGGTCCATCGTGAGGTAAGGGTGGCTGTAATCGCCCATGGTTCCGAGACGTTGCATTTGTTGCGCTTGCAGCTTGATGTATTTTTCTGCGTAGCTTTTGCAGCGACCGCGGATCTGCAAAGGAACCATCTCACGGGCTTTTTCGCCGAGTTCTTGCACGACTTTGTGTTCGATGGGCAGACCGTGACAGTCCCAACCTGGCACAAAGTTGACTTCGTAACCCGCCAAGGTTCGGGAGCGAACGACGAGGTCTTTCAGCACTTTGTTGAGCAAGTGACCCAAGTGGATCGAGCCGTTTGCGTAGGGAGGACCGTCGTGGAAAACAAAAGAACCATTGGGGGCTTTTTGGCTTCGAATACGCGAGAAGAGTTGAATCTTTTCCCACCGCTTTTGGAACTGCGGTTCGTTTTGCACGAGGTTTGCGCGCATCGCGAACTTCGTCTGGGGAAGGTTGAGGGTCTTTTTATAAGGATCTTTGGCTTTTTTGTTGTCTTCTTGCGTCATCCAAACAAACTCCCACATGATGCTCTGTTGTTGTGCAGAGCGGAAAAAGTTTCTCTATCTCGCGTAGTTTGCGCGATCTTTCGCGCAGTTTACGAAAGACGAGACATCAAAAGAAAAAGGTCATTAGCAAGGGCGAGGGGCGTGTGTCAAGGAGGGCGTATAGGTCCGTTCCGCGTGCGAACAAGCGACCTAAGATTCTTTTTTGGTGGAGAGATACAACTTGGCAGGATCGACGATCCATACGTACTTTCCGTCGCTCAAGCGGGCACCACCACCAATGCAGGGGTCTGCGAGGTAGCTGCTCCCCACAAAGACCAATTCGGCCATCTGATCGGCGTGAACGGTATCGACATAGAGGGCGACGAGACCTTCTCTGGACTCCATCACGAGGTAGGAGCTGCTGCCCGCTTCTTGTTGGAAGGCTTCGTTGGGAGGCAAGACAAAGCCTTGCGGTGGCGTCGATATCGTCGGACGCGAGGGGATAAGATGGGGCAAGCGGGCGATTTGGATCAGAGGCTCATCGTACCAATGAAGGGCCAAGTCGCCGTTGACATGGTACGAAGTGAGCGCTTCTTGGGCGGGTACGATGTCACGCACAGCACTCGCGGGGACGAAGAAGTGACGACCATGACGAGAAAAATGGCAACCATAAAGGTAGGTGGTGGGGATCGGGAGATGGATATAGAAGCAACATCCGCCATCTTCGAGGCGACGGTAATGCATCGTTGCGTCGAGGATTTGGAGATGTTTGCTGATCTGCACAAAGCCCATCCCCGAAGAGAGGGTACGATCACCTTGCGCTAGTTTTTCTTCGAGCAGCAGGCGCATGATACGGGTCTCGTCCATCTCTTCGCCTTTTTCAGAGAGACCTTGGCGTTGCGCTTCTTCTTGCAGTCGTCTCCAGTCGAGACCACGGCCATCATCTTCGACAGTCAAGACAAGGATGCGGTGAGGATCTTTGGGGCTGTGTTGGGTGATATGAGCGTGTAGTCGGATCTGCCCCGTGGGGGGCTTGTTTGCGGCGATACGTTCTTCTTCGGTTTCAAGGCCGTGTTCGATGGCGTTTCGCAGGAGATCGCGCAAGATCTGCTCGACAGAACTTTGTTGGTACAACTCGACTTCGCATTGATTGTCTTCGAGGGTCAACGCGAGAGGATGCTGAAAGCGCGAAGATAGCTCTTGGATATGCGGTTGAAGGCGCTCAAATATCCGTTGGATGGGGATCATCGAGAGCGAACGAACCCGTTGGGACAGATGTTTGTGAAGTTTCGTAAGGTGCTGGATGATCATCTGTCCTTCGTGAGAAAGGGCGGATGTTTCAGGTTCTTCAGGATGATGGGGGACTGTCCCTGGAGGCGGCGCCATAGTGTGTAAAAGAGCTTGGTTCTCGGGCATCGCGTGGATATGGAGTTGATGAAGCATCGCGCCCATCTCGCCGATCCAGCCGCGCAACTCTAACATTTGTTGGTTGTCGAGCGAAAAAGTCCCGTGTGTTCGGCGTTTGAAGCGCTCTTGCAGATCCAAGGTCTTTTGCAATTGGGCAGGAGAGAGTTTTCCTGCATTGATCAGACTTTCTCCAAGGCGTTGATCTTTGGGCTTTTCGGCCATGACTTGGCGCAAGATCGGGGCAGAGATCAAGCCTTGTGCGATGAGAAGATCCCCTAGCGCTGGGGCCTTTGCGCCTGCGTGCATACGTTGGACGATCTCTTCTTGCTCGATTTGTTGGCGGAACCAACGAAGGAGATCGCGATGTTGTTTTTTGAGGGCAGGGTGCTTTGACAAGATCTCGGCATTCTCTGCACTCGAAGGTGGAGGCGTTAGGACAGCATCTTGGGGATGTAGCAAGGGAGCCCGAAGTCGCACCAGTTCACGAAGGACTTCGCCTGCTTCGAGAAGATGGCGGATATCTTCGAGCTTGAGTTCGAGTTTTTTACTTTGGATGTAATCCAAGAAGGCACGAACCCGCCGCAACAATTCGAGCCCAGGACGCAGACGCAACAACCATCCGAGTTCATGAACGCGGATATAAGTGGTTTGGATGCGTTGCCACAGAGACTCATTGTGTGGTGCGCCTTCAAGCTCGACAAGTTTTTCCTCGATGTATTCGAGACAATCGAGGGCTTCGTCTTGGCAGTCTTCTAGCTCTTCAAAAGAGAGAGAAGGCGCTGGATGCGAAAGGAGCGTGTTCCAGGTTTGTTGTGCATTTGGATCTTTCAGCACAATGGGGGTTCCTTCCTTGGATAGCAAAAGCAAGTTCGTGAAAGTGAAGAGGGGTTTGTAGAGTTCTCATAACGAAAAAATGCGCAGATGTATAGCGAGAATTATGCAAGGTGTCTCTCACGAAGGGAGAGGGGGTCTTTTCTGTGGTGTGGATCTGCGTTAAGTTCGCAACCCGCAAATAAAGGCTTGAAAAGGAGGTCGAGTTTGAGCGAGCAGATACCGTCATCACAGCGTTTAGCAAACCTTGTTGTGTCCTCGCGCGTCGCGCGTTGGCAATGGAGAGTCCTGTTGGCACTGGCCATCTTGGGGGTTCTTGCAGGATCTTGGGTATTGCGATCTGTACGCCAACAAAAGGCTCCTCGTGCGATCCTGCCCGATATCTCGTCATTGGTGCCAGCCAAGTGGCGTCGAGAAGTGGAGCGTTTTGCCAAGGTCAATCGCGACTTTGGTTTTGATCGTGCGGTGATCATCGCGGTGAAAGCACCGCATCAACAAGATGTCCTATCATCCGAGATGATCGCCTTTAACCAAGCATTAACACGCGCACTCAAAAAGATGCCCGCAGTAGAGCGCGTGATCAGCTTGCCTTCTAGTTTGTCGATCCGCGTGAAAAAGCAGACCATGGTGGTCAAAAAGCTGTTCCCCGACAAACTCTCTCACTATACATCCGAAGCCGCCAAACAATTACGATCATCGTTACCTCGTGACCCATTGTTTCGTGGTTCGTTGATCTCGCCCGATGGACGGGTGGCTTTGACGATCTGTTTGTTGCAAAAGGACTTGGGTTCCAAAGGACACCTCGCTTTTGCAAAAGATCTCTTCCAAGTGATGGACGAGATCGGCGGTTTGGCCCCTGAAGCGCGCATTGGCTTGAGTGGGCAGCCGATGGTGGAAGCCCTGATGATTCGGGCGCTGAAGCGAGAGTCGCCATGGCTTTACCCGATGGCTGCGGCGTGCTTCTTGTTTTTCTTGTTGTGCTTGATGCGCTCTTGGCGGGTCTTGGTGTGGTGGTCGCTTTGGTCGATCGCTTCGGGTACATGGCTTGCTTTGCTGTTGTGGTTTTTGTTCGCACAGATCCACGTCGCGATGTGGTTGGTACCTTTCTTATGGTTCTGGGTGGGGCTGGCTTGGTCTGTAGAGTTCGTCGTGGCGGAGCGTCTGTCCCGCGTCGATTACCAAGCTGCACGTCGTTATGTTCGATCTTTGCGTGTTGGTTTGTTGAGTGCTGGAGTCTTGATGGCCGCTGGGAGCTTGGCTTGGGGAGCTTGGGGCTGGGCGATTGTAGCAGAAACGGCCTTGGTTTCGGTTCTTTCGTTGTTTGTCTTGTCGCTGTTCGCTTGGATGTTGTGGCCGCGTCCGCCTGGCACGAGTCGCGAGCGAGCGGCCTCTGCAAGTTATCCCTCTGCGTTTATGCAAGAGCCTCCCACGCCTTTGACGGGTGAGGCCAAGGTCTTGTGGCAACTCGAAGGCGATGGTGTTGCGCGTTGGTTGTATCAGTCTCGTCGTTTGTGGATGATGGGAACGCTTGTGTTGTTGATCATCGCAGGGATGGGGCTTCGTCATCTGTCTTGGGGGCGTCAGCTTCAAGGATTTTTGCCGAAACTTGGGCTTCTTGCGCAAGGTGAGTCCATCGTGCGTCAGCACTTTGGTGGAGAAACACCGCTGTTGATTCGGTTGGTTGGGGATCTTCGTCACCCTGCGGTATTGCGTGGTTTGGATCGCGCCAGTCGCCTGATGGAAGTCGATGAGCAGATCTCTCATCCCCAATCTATCGCGGGTTTGATTCGCCATCTTCATAGCATCATGAAGGGGAGCCCGCGCATCCCCAACGAACGCAAGCAGATCAGCGCACTTTGGGTCTTGTTGGAAGGACAACCCGCCCTTGCTTCTTTGCTGCGGAATGAAGGTAAAGACGGCATCCTCCAAGCACGTGTGCGCCTCACTTCTTTGCTCGAAGAACGAGGTCTCGTGGACAGGATCGACCGTTATCTTCAGGCGATCCCTCGTCGTGCACAACGTGTTGATTTGCGGAAACTCCCTGTGGCGATGCGGCGTGCTCTGGTTCAAAAGCGTGCTTTGTGGGTCGCTGAAGGCGTGGGAATCTGGAGTCGACGTGAGGGAGGTGGGGCACTGGATCGCACGATTCAAGCGCGCCTTGCTACGGATCTCTTGCCCTTTATCGAACAAGCTCAAGCCGCGGCTTGGCGCGTGTCTTCTTCCTATCGTTTGCGCGTTGCATTGCAACTCTACCTTGCCAGCGAAGGTTGCGATATCGAACTCACACCCGAACTGCGCAAAAAAGTGCTGACCTCTTTGGCAGCAGCGCTTCCCAAAGGTGGAGAGATCTCTCTCGCGATCGTCAACACGGCGATGCGACGGGCTCTTCAGGGATCTTCTGCGGCCAGCGATAAAGACGGTTTGCGCTATGCGTCTCGTGCAATCGTTGGGTTGCTGATCGCCCAAGCAAGGGCGTTTCAACGCGAGAAGATGTTGGATGCTGTGCTTTCCGTTTTGAAAGCGCAACCCGGCTTTTTGGGCTCTTCTTTGGGGCAACGTCTGTCTTTGGGCGGGAAAGTCGCAGCGAAGTTGCTGAAAGAGTTGGAAGCACCTTTGTATGTCGTCCAAGATCCCAACTGGTTCCGCACGGATCGAGGCAAGCCCCTTGTGCGCGTCATTCACACTGGACTCCATCGTTTTTGGTTGCCGATGGCCCAAGGAGCGAAGGCGATGATCTGGCCGACGCTTGGGGCCTTTGCGATCTTGGTCCTTTTGTTGGTGGGGCTACTTTTCCGCTCGATGGGGGAAGCGTGGAAGGTTCTGTGGCCACTTGGCGCCACAACGCTCGCTGTGTTGGGCATGATGGGGTGGTTTCAAATCCCGCTGGATTTGTTCACTTTGTTGCTTTTATTCACGGTGTTGTTGTTTTGCCTCTTTCTTTTTGTGCGATTGCGCTACGCCTCCCGCTCTGTGCGACGATCTTTGCAAGCAGGGATGCCTTTGTTTGGACAACGCATCGCGCCTTTGATGGCGGCTTCGACCCAACAGGTCGTGTTGTTCCTTGCACCGCTCAGCTTCCTTTGTTTTTCTGTCATCCCCATGCTGTTTGAAGTCGGGATGCTTTGGGGGATGGGTATGGTTTTTGCCTTGTGGATGGGGGTTGGTACTTTATTCGCAGATTTGGGTGCGGGTCTTCGACACGTGCCATCGTCTGAAATGCCTGAAGATACAACAGATTAATGAAGCAACGAGTCTGCCACAGAGGCAAAGAGAGCATCCTGTGGCGGATTCTCACTCGTTGTTCTCCCACGACACTAAAATATGCCATTCCTTGATGGATGAGGAGGTCTGCTCAAGATGCAAAAGTTCTTGTCTTCGATTTGTTTTGTCGTTTTAGCCTTGTCTTCGCAGTGGGTTGATGCTGCGGACGGAAAGCCCGTTCCCAAGGGCGAATGGACAGGGATCTTGGAGAAAGTCGACAAAGCAGAAGCCCAAGGTCGCGACATGAAGGCGCGCATGGTGATCTCTTTGATCAACAAAGAAGGAAAACGCCGTGAACGACGAGCGATCTTTTTCCAAAAAGGCACGGACCGACGTTTGATTCAGTTCAAAGCGCCCGCAAGCGAAGCGGGGATCAGTGTTCTTATCCGCGGAACGAGCGTCTTTTTGTACCTCCCCCAGCTCCAAAAGACCCGCCGCATCGCAGCGCACGTCAAAAACCAACCTTTTATGGGAACGGACCTTTCGTTTGACGACATGAGTTCGTTGCAATACAGCAAAGAAAACGAAGTGATCTCCGCAAATGAAAAAGGCGAGTTGTATCACTTGGTACTCAAACCCAAGGCAGGTCTTGCCAAACCTTATATCCGCCTTGAGATGTCTGTGCGCAAAAACGACCATCAGATCGCGCAGATCCGTTTCTTCGATACCCAAAACAAAGAGTACAAACGTATGGAGCGTCTGGGCTTTCGCAAGTTCAATGGCTTCTCCGTCCCCTCGAAGATCCAAGTCAAAGACATGAAGAGCCAACACCGCACGATCTTGGACCTCCAAGATATGCAGCTCAACACGGGTGTGAGCGGTCGTCTCTTCTCCTTGCGCTACCTCAAGCGCGATCTCGAACTTTAATCCTCCCTATTATCCGCGTTGGAGTTGCTTTATGATCACGCCCGACTTGCGCCTATTGTCCTTCGCTTCGCAAAAATCATCCGAAAAACAGCGGACCTCCTTCTTTTCTCGGTGTCTTTGGAGCTTGTCTATTTTGTTTCTTTGCGGGCTTAGTCTTTTCCCGCGACATGCTGCTGCTGAACTCAAACTGCGATTTAGCGGTGCTTTGGAAAGCAATCTTTTTGTCGGACTCAAGCCCGAAACTACGCCTTCGATCCTACCTGGAGCACAGACCACAAGTAACCTTGGCCGCTATTTCGACTATCGCAACGCCAACAGCCTTTTCCTTAACCTTTCCGCCAAGGTGAGCAACAACCTTTCAGGTGTGGCGCGCGTTCAGTTTCGCAATATCAACTTTTCCCAAGCGACGGTCTCTTCTGACCTCCAAGATTATGGCAAGGTCTTTCCCTTAAGTGTCCGTCTCTACGAGATGTACATCGACTTTTTGGAACTGACAGAGTGGTTTGACTTGCGCGTTGGACAACAGCGTATCGCTTGGGGGAAAGCGCTGGCGTTTAACCCCACGGACAACCTCAATCCATTCAACCTTGAGAACCCCTTGGACTTCCAAGAAAGGCTCCCCACCCCTGCGATCAAAGCTTCTTTTTATATGGGCGAGCACGTCACGCTCACTTTGGTGGCCCAGCCTTTCTATGTTCCTGCGGTGTTGCCGATCTCGTTGTTTCGGGATGTTGCGACGATCGACTTTGACTTCAACTCCTTGGTCCCAAAAGGATTCAAACTGGAGAAAGTCAATTCCAACGAAAAGGTCCAACAGATCGACTTTAACATCGAAAACATGCAAGCCGCTGGGAAGCTCGCTTTTGTTTTCAACAAGGTCAGCTTTTCTCTTAGCTACTTCTGGGGTCGGTTGTATGTGCCCGTTCCATCGGCCTCAAACTTGACCAATACCAAGCTTGGAAACACCGATCCCGTAACAGGCGATGTCAACGTGACCGCAGATGTCGATGTGCAGTTGGTGTATCCCCGTGTGCATGTCGTGGGATTCGATATGTCCACATCGCTCGGTCCTGTCGGGGTTTGGGCAGAGGTTGGTTTGTTTATCCCCCACGAAACTTTTGCGCTCAACATCACGCAAAGCATCGCACCCAATCTTGTTCCCAACGACCCCGTTGCTTCAAGCAAATTGAACCCACTCAGCAGCCAACCCTTTTGTCCGGAGCCCAAGGCCGGCGAAAAGAAAGCTTGCCCTGACTCTTTCCCGTCGACGCCTTACCCCAAAGTTACGGTGGGTTTGGAGTACACTTTCCCTGGTGGCTTCTACTTTAACTTGCAGTACCTCTTTGGTTTCTTCAACGAGCAAGCGCTCGATAAACTCCATCACTTCGTCTTTTTGGTGATGCGCCAAGGCTTCTTGCGTGACAAGTTGTTGTTGCAAGTGACAGTCGGCGGGGAAGTGGATGCGACGCCTACTTCTGGAGACAGTGGCGACGGAAGTAACGTTGGATTGGCCTTTTTGGTCAACGCGGAACTACAATTCAAGCCATTCGATTCAGGCACCATCGTGTTGGGGGCTGTCGTTGGACGCGGAAACAAGGGAACCACGCTGGCGTTGTTCCAAGACTTGGATCAGGTCTTCCTCCGCTTCCGCCTCAACTTCTAATCACCCTCGATACGCCCCATCCTTCCGCGATCTTCTGCCTCTTTTCTCATCTCTTTAAAAAGTACCAAAACAACACCAACAAGATCAACACACCCGAAGCCAAGGCCAACGACATCAAAAGATAGGTGTTTGCGGGTTTTTGGGGCGATGATGAATTGGTTGCCTCTTGCGGTGCTTTGGGCGTTCTGAATTGGTGCATCCATTCAGGCGGGAGTTTGTCTTCTTCGGTTTTGGCGATAGGACGGGGGGGATGAGTTTGTGCGGATGACTTTTGCCGATTCCCCAATGATACGGGGACAGTGGTCAGGTTGGGGGAACTCTGGTGGGTGCGGACGGTAATGCTTTGCGTTGTCCAAAGCTGCGGAAAGTCCTTTTCTAAAGGCAGATTGCTTGTTATTGCTCCGCGGTGAGTGATGGTGGCTTCGTCATTCTCATCTGCTTTGATCGGTTGAGGTTGGGCGTGGATATCTGTGTCTTTGAGTTTGCTTTTAAGATAAGCATGGATGTCCATTCCTGCGGAAGCTGGGATGGTATCTGAGTCATCATCGTCATCCCACTCATCATGGGCCTTGTCCCACAAAGGTTTCGTTTGGTTTTGGGGGTGGCTTTGCGTGCGTTCTTGTTGCGCAAGAGAAGGTATCGCATCGCGCGATCGCAAAGCCTCTTGGACCATCTTGGCGGCTTCTGCGCCTTGGACGTTGTAAACGGTCGCGTCGCTTTCTCCCAAAAGATTGTCGTAAAACTCGGTGAGATGTTCTTGTTCGAGGACGATGCCACGTTCCCGCAGCACATCATCAAGGACGCTGTACACTTCGCGGTCTGAACTCGGGCGGTGATGGGGTTCTTTTTCGAGCATGGAAAAGACCAGCCGATCGATGGCTGGCGGCAGATCGGGCACAAGATCAAGGAGACTGAGCGGTTGTCGTTCCAAGGTCGCAAGCATCGCGCCGCCAAATCCGCCTTCTTCGACATCAAAGGGACGCATACCCGAAATCAATTCGTACAACAACACACCAAAAGAAAAGATATCGCTGCGGTGATCGAGTTCTTCGCTTCGTATCTGCTCAGGAGAGACGTAGGCGACAGTGCCTTTAAACTCGATGGATCGGCTGTTTGAGAGGGTCAGGCTTTTGGCGATGCCAAAGTCGATCAACTTGATCAGACCATCGTGTGAAAAGAGGACGTTGCTGGGCTTCACATCGCGGTGAACGATACGAAGCGGGGTTCCGTCTTCGTCGATTTGGTTGTGTGCGTGTTCAAGGCCCCGTGCGATCAATGCGCCCATGCGAGCGACGATATGCCAAGGAAGAGGGCGTCGAAACTGTTCGTAGTGCGCCCGCAAACATCGTCGCAGATCCACGCCATGAATAAACTCCATCGCGATGTAGACAAAGCGTTCTTCTTGGCCTACCTCGTAGAGTTGGATGATGTTGGGATGGTTGAGTCGAGCAGCGAGGCGGCCTTCGCGTAGCAGGCTTTCTCGCGCGGGGTCCGAAAGACCCTCACGGTTCCCCACGATCTTGATCGCGACTTTGCGTCGAAATCCTTCGGTCCCTGTTTGTTCGGCCTCCCAAAGCTCAGCGTGCGCTCCCCGAGAAACATAGCGGCGTAAGATATAACGTCCCCGCGCGATCTTTTCTCCCGAGTGTAGCTTGAGGACCATGTTGAGTATCCTTTATCGAGCGTTTTTGCTTGCGAAGATGGATGTCGAGCAAACGAGCTGTCTTGTGGTCTTTGTTGTGCTTTTTGCATAGCGTTTCTTTGTAAGATAAACAAATTTCCCCAAGGGACAAGACGCCTCGTTCAGAAGGGGGCTTTCTTCTGCGTTCTAGGTTTGGGGCCGCATTCCTTTGGTCAAAAAGTCTTTCGACAAAGTATGTTGCCTTTTTCGCTGTTGTGAGGCGAATGTTGCGAACTATTGTTTCTTTGGTTATCTAGGTGGGACTTTTGATGCTCTTGGGTTCTTTGAGGTCGAAAGCCTCGAATATTTGGAAAAGATGGAGTCATAGATAGAGATGGTTGATCGCGATAAAGTGATACGTCCTGCACGTCGTACAGATTTCTTTTGCCAGCCACCTTTTCATGTGGTGTTGGTGGCCCCTGAAATCCCCCCAAATACAGGGAATATCGGGCGTCTTTGTTATGCGACGGGCTCACCTTTGCACCTCGTGGAGCCTTTGGGATTTTCGCTTGATGAAAAGAGCGTCCGCCGCGCAGGGTTGGATTATTGGGAACACCTGAACCCACAAGTGTACCCAGATGTTGATGCGGTGATTGGCCCCGTCCTACGGCCCGAACGCTGCTGGTTTCTTTCTACGCGCACGGATCAGTCTTTCTACGATGTGGCGCTTGAACCTGGTGATGCCTTCGTTTTTGGAAGCGAGTCCTCGGGGTTTCCGCCTTCGCTGCATGAGCGCTACGAAGATCGGATGTGTCACCTCCCTATCTTGCCCAACTCGGTTCGCTCTATCAATATCGCAAATGCCGTATCTGCGGTCCTTTATGATGCTTATCGACGCGTCTTTGAAGGGAAGTAGCGGGCTTGTGTCTCGCGGGGGTGGGTTCTCTCTCTGGGCTTGTGCCGGGGATCTTCTCTGATCTTGTGCCGAGGATCTTCTCTGATCTTGTGCCGAGGATCTTCTCTGATCTTGTGTTTGGGGTCTCCTTTGTTCTCGCGTTCAGGATCTTCTCTGAGCTCTTTGTTCTTGTCTCTGGAAACTTGTCTGATGGTGTCTTGGGGGGTTGTCTGCGATTTGGACGCCCTCGTCCAAATCGCAGGCGTGTCGTTGAACACCTCGCGCCTGTCAGTCTCACCTAAAAACGAGATGAGTCTTTTCTTTCAAGAGATTATGAACAGAGGGCTTGGTTGGCATCTCCTTCGCTTTAGTGGGCTGCGTAAGCAAGAAACAACGAAGAAATCGCAGTTCACAAAAGCGTAGCTTCTGTCACGACGACGAATAAAAAGGAGACGTCACAATGAAATCGAAAAAACTCTTGGTGCAAGTTGGTTTGGTGTTTTGTAGCTTGGTTCTTGGGGGGTCTGCTTGGGCAGGACGGAGCTTAGATGATAGTCGCCAAGGCGACGGTTGGGAAAAAGCGGGTCGCCATGCTTTTCGAGAGACCCCCAAGCGTAAAAAAGTCGCCCGTGTAAGATATGTCGATGATCGAGACGATTCTCCAGGGGTTCGTGTGTATGAGAAAAGAGGCGGAGATTACGTTTACGAGCGCCGCGAGTCGGTTGAGTACCGTCAAGACGTTGTTCCTTCTTCGGGTCGTGTCGGTCTCGCGGGTCCTTTGTTGCTTAACATCTTCTTGCCTTTTGCGATTGGTTCTTGGGTCGCAGGGGACTACGTGGGTGGCGGCATCTCTTTGGGGATGCAACTGGTGGGAGGACTTTTGGTGGCTTGGAGTGGCTGGGGCGCGCTGATGACTTTGGCGGGCTGGATCACTGGGATCGTGATGGTGATCCTCCACGTCAACAATGTGAATGCACGCGTTGAACGAGCAGACCGCTCACGATACCGCCGCAACACCCGTCCTCGGTTTCGCGACGACAGCATCCCCCGTGAGCGACGTTCTTTTGAACAAGGCGCTACCCTGATGAAGTTCTCTTTTTAAAAAAACTCTTCGTTTCTCTCTCTAAAATTAGGTGATTACAAAAAAAAACGGACCACACGGTCCGTTTTTTTTCTTTGGTTCGTTTGTAGGGGGTGTGTGTTCTTGAAAAAAAGACGTATGATTGAAGCAACTACTTGCTCGTTTCGAACGATATAGACTTTGAGATGGAGAATGCACCCTAAACCCTACTGTTTTTTTAGTAAGGTTGTTGATCGGCTGCCATGGCTTGGCAAGACGCGTTGTTGTATGCGTTTGATTGGGGTTGCTTTTTTTCTCCTCTTTGGGGTGTTTGGGGCGCGAGAGACAAGAGGAAATGTCAATTCAGATCTCCCTCGCTATCTTTTGTTTTTGGAAGGAGAAGGGGGCTACTTAAACGAAGAAGGTTCGACGCGACTGAGGCGAGCACTCTTACTACGAGGGTTCGTTTTGGTGGCAGGGGTCGACCCTTCGACGATTCGCCTCCAAGTCAGCGGAGAAGGTGCACTTCACTTTCAATGGCGCAAGATCAAGCGGGCTTACCAAGTGCCCGAGCACTATCGGGATACAACGCCACGCATTCGTGCGATCTTGTTGTTTGCCCAAGCCTTTTTGGATAGCTATCGAACTGTTTTACCAAAGGCACCTCGACGAAGCCTTCGGAATCCCCCCTCACGTCGAACGACAAAGCCCCCAAAACGTCTGCTTGCTCGCGTGGGATCTGGCAGAAAGCGTCCTCCTCTACGCAAGATCCGCCGTCGTCCAAAGCCACGTGTGAAGAAAGTGGCGTCTTTGGTTCGCCCAAAAGTCCCCCGCGTGCCTCCGCCTCCTCGAAGAGAGCTCCCGCCTCGAAGAATCCCCGCTTCGCGTCCAGCTGTGCCTCGGATCTTGGTGAGCATGAGCAAGATCGAAAGTGTGGGAGAGCCACTTTTGTTAAAACCTGTTGAAGCAGTGGAGCCCTCTCTTTGGTGGGCTGCTCTCGATGTGGGTGGAGGTGGTTTGGCAGGGGTCTTTCCGTCTTGGGGAGTGGGTGGTGGTTTCGAGGTCCAAGTGGGTTGGGAGCGTTGGTCTGGCTTCTTAGGAGCCGATGCTTGGGGGCTTTTGGGGTCATTGAAGCAGCCTGGACTGTTGATTCAACCGCGTGTGGGTGGGGCCTTGCGCCTTTGGGATGGTACTTTTTCGGGCGACTTGTTGTTGTTTGCACAGTTTGACTTGTATCGGGTGCAGTTAGACAACTACACCCAGTGGCGTTCTCGCGTGGGAGGCGGGCTTGGTTTGCGTTTGCGCTTAAACTTCTCTCGCCGTTGGTCCGCGTTTTTCCGCCTTTCTGGTGCTTTGTACCCCAATGGGTTTGAGTTCTTGGAGGGAGAAAAACGTTTGATGTTGGCTGATTATTGGCAAGCTCATGCTGTGTTGGGGGTACGTTTTTGGTTTTTTGGTCAATAGGTCTTGGATAGACGATTGGCTTGATCGGGGGGCTTTTTTTTCGGGGCTTGTCTCAGAATCGTGGGGATGAAGATTTTTTTTACGCGCGGATAAGGGGAGAGGTTGGGGGACGGCCCTTGTGTTGTAGAGGCGATGGGCCTTATTTTTGTGGGGTAGAGGCAAGCAGATCCTGTTGGCCTCAAAGAGAGAAATATAAAACTTTATGTTTCTTGCTTAGAAAAATTGAGAGATCACTCTTCCTCTTGCGACTAGAGAAACAGCAACACGCACCAGACAAGCATCGCTGTAAACTCATCGATTTCAACCAGTATTCGCAGCATGTTGTGTAAGTGCCTTCTCCGCGAGAGTCATAGCAAGAGGTGTTCTCGTTGTGAGGGAGGCATTGTAAAGATTGTCTGGAGAACACTCGGATCAGCTTTGGACTGATGAAGAGCTTGTGTCGCGTTTGCTTGCGAAAGATGAAGAGGCGTTTAACATTTTCTATGATCGTTATGCGCCTGGCCTCGTGCGTCGCTTGTACCGATTGACGGGAGATATGGTCAAGGCGAAAGACGCGTTGCAACAGACCATGTTGGAGGTCCTCAGCTCACTTCCTAGCTACAAAGGCAAGGGAGCGTTGGGGGCGTGGGTTAATCGTATCGCGACGTTTGTGGTGATCGACCGATTTCGCCAAGAAGGCCGTCAAAAGGGCTTTTTGGACCGTTGGGCGATCCATCTTACATCTTTGCAAGAGCGCCCAAGTCCGCTTCCTCATGAGATGTTGGAAGATGAGAGCATCCGAACATTGGTTCGAGAACAACTTGAGTTTCTTTCTGCAAGAAAACGTGTTGCGGTACTTTTGTGTGATCTAGAAGGCTTATCTCTAGAAGAGGCGAGCGAACAGATGGGTGTTCCCATTGGCACGGTTTCTTCTAGACTTCATCACGGCAGACGTGAGCTGCGTCAACGCATCAAAAATGAATTGAAGCGGCGTGGTTTGTCCGTAGAGGATCTTCTCCATGGCTGAGAAAAAAAGAGAACATGAAAGCCCTGTGATCTCGCCACCTGCAGAAGGATGGAGCTTGGGAGTTCCTGCACAGTTGCCAGAGGATGATGAGGCATTGATCTTGTCGTCTGTTCGGCGTTCTGTGTGGAAGCACTACCAATCAGGTGCAGAGCTTAGCTCTTCGCGTGTCTCTTCCCAACGCGCAGTGGAGGAGACCACGGATGGCTCTTGGTGGGGACGTCCTGCTTGGGCGATGGCGGGTAGCTTGGCGACACTGGCGGTCTTTTTGTGGAGCTTGGGACCTTCGTTTTTCCCGATGCTTCAAGAAAACCAACGTTTGCAAGTGGACGGAAAGTTCGAGTTGCGTGGACCGCAAGGCCCCAACTCCCTACGATCTCGCGATCTTTCGATGCAGATCCCCAAAGGCGAAGTGGCTGGAGCGGACTTGCGAGAAGCAAAACGCTGGCATGTGCGTGCTTTTGGCGGAACCTCACTGCGTTTGATTCGACGCTCTCGTCAACACCATGTCTTGAAACTGCGCCAAGGTCGGATCTACGTGCATGTCACGCCTCGACAGATCCGCGACTTTGAGATCGCCTTGCCCACTTATCACATCCACGTGAAAGGAACGCGCTTCTCCGTGGAGCGGGGTCCTTTGGGCTGGTGGGTTGAGATGGAAAAAGGTCGCATTGAGCTACAGTCTTCGCCTTCTCAGAAGAAAAGCGCTCAAAACAAGCCTTTCAAAAACAGAGGTCTCGTTGCAGGGCAAGGCGCCATCTACAACAAGAAGTCGTCCTCCTTGGTGGTGTACCCTGTCCCTCCAAAAGAAGCGAAAGACGCACTCAAACGCGTTCAGTGGTGGTTGAAGCGTGATCTTTCGGATATCGCGTTGGCTTGGACTGAACAACTTTGCGAAGATGGCACCCAAAAACGTGCGCTGTGTGCGGACTCTCTTCAAGAAATTGCCGAGTATTTCCGAGGAAAACAAGCTTGGTCGCGGGTCTTGTCGTTGTTGCTCCGCGTTCACCGTCTCAATGTTGTTGGGCGTAGTGAGTTGGCGCTACCCGAAGCCTTGTCTTTGTGTCGCCGTATGAAACATTCCTCTGCTTGTATGAATGTTTACCGTTTGACCTTCCGCCACAACATCACGGGGCCTTTTGCAGAGCACGCAAATTACTGGTTGGCTGTAGGGCTTGCGAAGCAAAGCCAACCCCCCGCCAAAGAGATCAATCGGCTGCTTTGGCGCTACGTGCGGAAGTATCCGGGTGGACAACATCTTCCCAATGTTCTTTCGATGTTGTTGCGTTGGGAAAAAGATCGCGTTCTCATCTGTCGAGGTGTTCGTGAGCACCTGTCGTCAGAAAAAGCTGTCCAAGGATGGCTGTTGCGTTACTGTTCAAATCCCCGCTAAGACCTGCCTTTTGTAGAAACCTTCTTTTCTACACCTTCTTTTCCACGCTTTGTCTTTCTCACCTTCGACAAGACACTCCAATCTTGCTAGGATGTTCGTCCTTATAGTAGTTCGACTTCGAGACGGAGGGTTTGGTATGGCGGGTTCGGATCGCGTCCCATCTACGCGCTTTTTGTGTTTTTTGATGTTGTTGGCGGGGGTGGCTGTTTTTGGACAGGTCTTGGACTTTTCTTTTGTCACAACCGATGACTGGGACATGATCGTTCGTTACCCCCTCGTCAACGATTGGTCTGGACAAGGTTGGTGGGAGCGTCTGATTACGCGGAAACACTCTTACGCGATGCCTTTGAGTGTGGCCTCTTTTGCGCTGGATTGGTCGCTTTGGGGGCAGCGTCCTGGGATGTTCCATGCCACCAATCTCGCTTTGCACCTGATGTGTGTGCTGGCGTTTTTTGGGCTGGTCTCAAGATGGTTCGGACATCGCGCTGCTTTTTTGGTGTCTTTGGTGATGTTGTTGCATCCCATGCAAGTGGAAAGTGTGGGGTACATCTCGCAGCGCAAAGATATCTTGGCTTGTTTGTTCGCTTTGTTGGGCGTTTACGGTCTTTCTTGGATCGTGCAAGGGCGCCGCGTGGGGTTGGGGATCCTCGTTGTGCTGGGGGCTTCTTTGCTTGCAGGTCTTTCAAAGCCCACAGCGATGTTGGTAGGCCCGATCTTTGCGGTCTCTTGGTGGTTTGTGATCCCAAAAGAGCGTCGCTTGAAGTTTTTGTGGGCGAAATTGCTTTTGATCGCGATGGGACCAGCTTTTCTTGCGCTCAATGTCTACGTAAATCGACTGTACCCTTTGACGCTACGTTATGAAAAACGCGGAATCTTCGAGCGAATCGCTTGGGTGGGACATACCATCGCGCATTACACGTCGTCTTTTTTCTGGCCGATGGATCTTTCGCCGCGTGTGCCGATGCCCGCGCCTGCATGGACCTTTGCGGCGTTGTTTGGGTTGTTTGTGATCCCTTTGTTGTTTTGGGTGGTGCTGATCTTTGCTTTGAAACGACATGTTTGGCCTGCTGTTTTGGGGGTCGTCTGGGTCGCAGGGATCTTTTTGCCGATCTCAAATATCATCCCGATTTCTCGTTATGTTGCGGATAGTTACTTTTATCTCGCGATGCCAGGTGTCTTGTGGTTGATTGCTTGGTTTTTGGCGCGCCATGACTTGCAGATTTCTCCTGTTTTTTCCGAGGGAAAAAAAGCTGTCGATCAAACATCGTTGAACAAGCGTTCCTGGGGATGGGGGATATGGAGCGCTGTGGCTTTGATCTGCTCGTTGTTGGGAGTGCTTTCCTACTACCAAGTCGGGCATTGGCGTAATGAAGAGACGCTGTTTCGCTATCTTGTGCAGCGGTGGCCTGACCAAAAAGAGCCTCTTGGGGATCTCTTGGGGTTGCTGCGTAAAAAAGGCGCCGTGCAAGAGGCTTTTTTGTTGGAAGAGCGCTATCTCAAAAGGGCGGTCCTGACGCATCCTGCGTCCATGGACGCACGTCACCATCTTATGCGTTTGTATCTGCGGGAAAAGCGGCCCAAACAAGCCTTTGCGGTCTTGTTGGCGATCCCAAAGTCCATGCAACAACAAGCTTCTTATTGGGAGGCTCGCTTGGAATGGGCGATGCGATTGCATCGGATGCCTGAGGCGTATCGAGCTGTCAAACAGATCTTGCTTTACAATCCGCAGTCACCGCGTCGAAAGATGCTGTCTTTCCTTCAACAGTTCGTCAGCGCTCGTCCGTCGAGTTCTCGTCCAACAACAAGCACCGTCCCTGCAAGCAAGAAAGCTGTCCCTACGAGTGGGAAGGCTGTTCCTTAAGAAAAAGTCGTATTGTTTTGTGGGGGGATAGGGAGGATGGGGATGTGGGGATTAGCCTTGTGTGCCGCTCGTAGCACTGGATTCTTTGGCTTGCTTTTGCATCTCGCGCATCCGTCGTTCCATGCGCTCGATCTTCTTTTCGAGGGTGGTAATGGTGCGTCGTAGCTCGGATTGCTCTTGATAAGAAGCGATTTGCAAGCGCTCAAGCAAGCGCTCACGGGACTCTTCAAGGTTTTGTTTGAGTTTGAGGACTTCACCAAGTGAGCGCATCACAGCCGGGCCGAGGGGGCTGTTGAGCACTTTTTGCATGGCTGACATACCAAACTGGAGTCCTTGGTTGAGGAGTGTGTCTTTGAGGTTGGCCACGATCTGATCTCCTTGCTATGGTTCGTATTCGGTGCGAGAGAGGCCGCCGAAAGGGAATCTCGAAAAGTGTGTAGCCGAATATAACGTATCTGAAGGAGATGTCTAGGGAGTTTGCGCGGAGCTTATTGGGCGGCAAGATCGTTGTAGAGTGTGCGATCCAAGAGTTTTTTGAGGGCGGGTTTTTCTTGCAGAAGTGAGAGGGTGTGGGTGGGGAGTTTGATCTTCACTTGGCGATAAACTTGGAATATCCACAGGTTGCGCAAAGCGTCTGGGTCCAGTTTGGTGGGTTTAGAGCTTGGTTGGGAGGTGGGAGCGACGAGTGGTTGAGGCGTTTTTTGGAGCGCGCGTTCTTGGAGTTTCGCGAGCAAACGCAGGAGTTTGGGGCGCGGTGTGGGCGGGAGTTTGTAGAGCGCAAAGCGTCCATCGCCTTGGCGCAACCAAGACATCACTGGAAACTCCCCACTGTAGGGGCGAATCACTCGAAACTCGTTGCCTTTTCTTACAACAGCTGCGACTTCGAGATGCCCCTCATTTTGCCGCACCAAGAGATCTCCCGTGTCGAGCGTGCCAAAGGTCAAAAGCATCCCACCTTCACGTGCGCGGCCAAGGGCTTTTTTCTCGTCGAAGAGAGGCTTTTCTTTGATGATATCTTTGACCGTTTTCTTGGGTTCCCCGATATCCTTCGACAAGATCGCTTGTTTGTAGAAGACGATGGTTCCAAAGGCAAAAAGCCCTAGAAAGAGCGTTGTTTTGGGGCTACCCAAGATCCGCATCAAGGGAGACTTGGGCTTTCGCGGCTCGTGAGAAAATCGTCGAGGTATCTTTGTATCCACGGGGACTTGCTCCTTTTTGTGGGTCGCAACTTTATGTGTGAGCGTTCTATTTTTTCTTGGGGGGTCGTGTCGTTACGTCGATGGAAGGATTGGACACTTTTTGTTTGAGATTGTTTCGAGGCTGTGACTCTTGTTTGAGTTGTTCAAGAAGAAGTTTCGCAGCTTGTTGGGAGGCGTCTTTTTTGGTGTTGCCTTGGCCCACCGCGCGGCGCGTGGGATCGAGCACCGCTTCCATAAAGAACGTGGGTGTGTGCTCAGGGCCTTCCATCTGCAAGAAATTGTATTGGGGTGGGTTGAGTTGCAAACAGGCCGCTAGCTCTTGAAGCTGGTTTTTGAAGTTCGTAAGGCGTGATGGATCGAGCTTTGAGAATGCGTCCGCAAACAATGCTCGACAAACCCGTTGGGCTTGCGCGAACCCACCGTCGATGTAAACAGCACCCAATAAAGCTTCTACAGTATCCGCCAAGATCGACTCTCTAGCATCTCCTCCGCGGCGCTTTTCTCCCCGACCCAATCGCACAAATTGACCCACGTCGATTTGACGAGCGATCTCTGCGAGCGTTTCTCGCTTGACCAACGATGCGCGAAACGCCGTGAGTCCGCCCTCTGGCGTCGTGGGATAATGCGCCCAAAGATAGTGGCTGATCGAGAGTTCCAACACCGCATCCCCTAGAAACTCTAGGCGTTCGTAAGATGGAATCGTTTCGGGTTTGGCCTCGTGGCAAAAAGAACGATGCGTCAAAGCCTGCTCCAACCACTGTAGATCGCGAAAACGGTAATTCAGGATCTCTTCTAATGGCAGAGGTTTGCGCTGTGGGTCGTCTTGCGCTTCTTTTGGGGATAGGTCCTCGGGCGCCTCAAGATAGGCGTCGTTGGGCTCTGTGTTGGCTTCTTGGTTGTGGGAGGCTTCTGGCTGTGAAGGGGATGAGGGATGGCTCGGATGCACTTTAGAGTTCCTTTGCGTTGTCTTGCCTGATGCGCTTCGTGCGCATCTTCTTTTCTTCTCGTCTTCAATGTAGGCGGAGATGGGCAAGGGTTCAAGAGGATAGATTTGGGGCGCCCATGGAGGGGCGCTTGAGATATGGGGGATAGAGGGCGGGCACGGAGGCCATCTGTACCAACTAATTATCAACTATATGAAAAGATAGGTTATTTTCGAACGTAAAACTTCGTCACATCAGACGATTTTTTTCGCAAACTCCCTTGGTTCGGGAAGTCACTTTACAAACTCTCGTGATTTTCCAAAGAAATCTATTTGATTTTCTCTTTTATTATCAATGAGGTAGGAATTGGTTGGTACAGGTGGCACGGAGGCCCGCCCGATAGAGGGCGGGATATCCAAGATAGATTTGGGGCTTGACGGTGGTGCGTATCTATGGGAGAGGCAAGGGGCCATTTTTCTAGGAGTGAGGAAGAACGATGACATTATCTTTATCAGCACGTGCGGGTGTGATGCCTGCTTCTCCGATTCGCAAGTTGGTGCCTTACGCAGATCAAGCCAAGGCACGTGGCGTTCATGTGTACCATCTCAACATCGGCCAACCTGATATCGAGACCCCGGACGTTGCGATCAAGGCTTTACGAGAGTTTAGCGATAAGATCGTGTCGTATACACACTCACAGGGGTCGCCATTGTATCTGGAGGCTTTGCGAGAGTTCTATGGGCGCGAGGGGATTGCGTTGGAACCTTGGCAGATCAATGTGACCAAGGGGGGAAGCGAAGCGATCTTGTTTGCGATGATCGCGGTGTTGAACGAGGGGGATGAGATCCTGATCCCTGAGCCGTTTTACACGAATTATAGTGGGTTTGCGTGTATGGCGGGTGTCAAGGTTCGTCCGCTGACGACGCGGGTAGAAGATGGTTTTCACTTACCTGATCGAGAGACGATCGAGGCATGTTTGACGCCGCGTACTCGTGCGATCATGTTGTGCAACCCTGGCAACCCGACAGGGGTGGTGTATACCCGCGAAGAGATCGAGATGATCGCTTCGATCGTGAAGAAGCACGACCTTTGGTGGATTGCGGACGAGGTTTATCGAGAATTTGTGTTTGAGCCTGAACCCGAAGCTTATCCGTCCGTCTTGAACATCCAAGGTCTAGAGTCCCATGTCATCGTAGTAGATAGCGTTTCGAAACGATTTAGCATGTGTGGTGCGCGCGTGGGTTGCTTGATGAGCCGCAACAAGCAAGTGATGGATGCTGTTTTAAAGATGTCACAAGCCCGCCTTTCAGCGCCCCAAATTGAGCAGTACATTGCCACATTCGCACATCGTCTGCCCCCCGAGTACATGAAGGAGATGATCGAGACGTACCGAGGACGGCGCGATGTTGTTTTTCAAGCGCTGCAACAGATGCCAGGTGTTTTGGCAGGGCGTCCTGAAGGTGCTTTCTACACCATTCCTCGCCTTCCTGTGGAGGATACCGAAGACTTTGCTCGTTGGTTGTTGACCGACTTTTCCCGCGACGGAGAGACCGTGATGGTGGCTCCTGCGGCTGGATTTTATGCTACGCCTGGATTGGGGCGAAATGAGATTCGAATCGCATATGTCCTCAAAGAAGAAGCGCTTTCTCGCGCGATGTCTTTGTTGGGCGAAGCGATTCAAACTTATCAGTCCTTGCGCTGAAGGCTCGTTGCTTCCGCGAAAATGAATGTGCTTTATGGATTCAAAGCATGTTTTTATCGGGAGGTGGGGGCCTTCTGATGCTTTATTTGGAGAAAGAGCGTGCGCCCCACTCGCTCTGCTTCGATAAAGCAACGCAGACAGAACACGGAGGTTGTTGTGCGTACCCCATCGCCGCGTGAGCGGCGCACGTTATCAGAAAGTTTATTGGATTCTTCTTCTTTGTTATCCACCCCTACTTCAACCGATTCTCCCGACACTTTGGATTCCCCACAAGAAGCTCAGATGTCTTCGAGTTCTACGGAGGAAGACGCGGAGAGTGATGCTGCCCATTGTCGTTGGGAAGCTGTTCCTGTATCGCCTGTGCCAGATCAAGAAGGCACCAAACCGAACGAAGAACCGGTGGTTTCGGAGAGCTTGGAGCTTGCTGTTGCTTCTGAGGTGCATATCTCTTCTGAAAAAGCGCAAGTTGCCGAAGTTGCCGAAGATACCGAGGTTTTGGAGGTTGACGCTTCGGAGGGCGATGGAGAGCCTGCCGCATTGCGTGATGCGTCCGAAGCCCAAGATGGCGATGTCTCCGAGACCACGGGGATGGTTCCTGGTGGTTTCCGCGAAGTGGTGTGGCTGGCGTATCCTGTTGTGATCTCGATGATGGCCCAAGCTCTTTTGGGCATCGTGGACACGTTGTTCATGGGATATGTTTCGACGGCAGCCCAAGGCGCGGTGGGTCTAGGCAACATGATGATCTGGATGTTGCTGTCGTTCTTCTTTGGTTTGATCAACGGTGTGTCCACCTTTGTTTCGCAGAAAGAAGGTGAGGGCAAAGAAGACGGCGAACATGCTTTTCATGAGGCAGGTCGTTATGCCAACTATGGTTTGATGATCGCGGTATCTGCGGGCTTGTTGTTGATGACGATGCAGCCGCTGCTACCGTTCTTTTTGTCTTTGATTGGTGTGAAATCCGCACTGGCGGCGCCCGCGCTCGCTTATAGTTCGTGGCGTTTGTGGGGCGGTATCTTTGCCTGCTCCAACTTTGCGATCATCTCGTTTCTTCGGGGTACTGGTGACACACGCACTCCGATGTATGTGTCGTTTTGGGTGGTGTTTTTGAACATCCCCTTCAACTATATCTTCATCTTTGGTATGGGCCCGATTCCTGCGATGGGTGCGGCGGGTGCGGCCTTGGGTACGATCTTTTCTCAGATCGGTGGTTTGCTTGTGTATGCGTGGGTGTTTTGGAGTCCTCGGGTGCATGAGCGTTATCAAACGCGCCGTTGGCACTTTGATGGTCGTGAGGTCCTACGTCTCGTGGCGATTGGTGCACCCATTGGTGTGCAGTGGGTTCTCGAAACGGGTTCTTGGACGATCTTTACAGCGTTTGTCTCGAAGCTCGGTGAGCGCGCATTGGCAGCGCACCACATCGTGTTACAGATGTTGCATCTTTCGTTTATGCCTGGCGTCGCGATCTCCATCGCCGCCACGACATTGGTCGGCCAGTATGTTGGTGCGCGTCGTAAAGACGATGCCGAACGCAGCGGATATTCCGCGCTAAAGCTCGCAGTGTTGTATATGGGTGCGATGTCATTGTTCTTTGCGATCTTTGGTCGCGAAGTGATGATGTTGTTCAACCGCGAACCCAGCGTTGTGAAGTTGGGCGCGACGCTCTTTATGATGGCTGGTTTGTTCCAAATCTTCGATGCTTTGGGTATGGCAGCCACAGGTGCGTTGCGCGGCGCTGGAGACACCACTTTCCCGATGTGGCTGATGATCGCCGCAAGTTGGGGTCTTTTCGTCCCCATGGTTTACTTTTTGGGCCATGTGATGCGTGGTGGCGTGATTGGTGCGTGGTGGGGCGCGGTGTCTTACATCTCGCTGGTGGGTATTGTCTTGTTCTTTCGGTGGAAGCGCGGTGCGTGGAGAAACATCCACATCGGTTGATCTTCCCGACAGGATGGCCTTTTTTGAAGCGGCTTGTTTGAGCTGATGGTTTCTTGAAGGTGGGTATGTCACCTTCAGAAGCACAGGTCGAGCAAGTCGCTTTTTTGTTGCGGGGTGAGGGGGTGTTGACTGCGGAGGTATTTGCAGTAGCGACCGAGGGTTTCTTGATCGATGTAATGCCCGACCTGTCCGACGATTTGTGCGAGGCTTCTCTGGACAAGGCTGGCTTTTTCTGGTCGATCAACGGGAGACTTTGAGAGAAGTTGTTCAAGTAGGCTTTCTAAAGCGGCGGGTGCATCGGGGACAAGACTACAAAGTGGCGGGGCGGGTTGACTGATGATGGCCGCCGCGACTTGGAGGATGTGCCCACCTTGAAATGGCGGGCGTCCCGCGCAAAGTTCATACAAGACGACACCCAAAGAGAAGAGGTCTGTGTGTGGCCCCAAAGGTTGGTTGAGAAGTTGTTCAGGGGCCATGTAAGCAGGGGTTCCTTTGACGTGTCCTTTAAGCGTGATCTGATCGTAGGACTCTTGCCCCAAGCTTTTGGCGATCCCGTAGTCGATGACTTTGACGAAGCCAGCGCGACTGAGGAGGATATTGGAAGGCTTGATATCGCGGTGAATCACAGGTCTCGCTTGTTCGTTGCGGTCCACGTAATTATGCGAATAATGAAGGGCTTTGCAGATCTCGATGGCGATGGCCACGACGATGGGCCAAGGTAGAGGTCTTTGGAGATGGTGCTGGCATTGTTTGGAGAGGGTTTGGAGATCGCATCCATCGATGCGTTCCATCACGAGGTAGAGAAGGGAGTCTTCTTCAACGACTTCGTGGATCTTGATGATGTTGGGGTGGCTGAGACGTGCTGCTAGACGGGCTTCTCGAAGGATGGTTTTTTTGGTGATGGTAGGGTTGGTGTGTTGTGGATCTTCAAAGTTGATGCACTTGATCACGACGCCGCGGGAAAAGTCGTCAGGTCCGTGCTGTTCGGCTTCCCAAACCTCGGCTTGTCCGCCTTTTCCGAGAGGAGAGATCAGACGGTATCGTCCTTGTTTTAAGAGCGTTCCCGCTTGTAGTTCGGTCATCACGCGTTATCCAATGTTGCAGCTTGTTGGTTCGCCCTCAATATCCACTCACCTTGGTTTGGGGTTGTGGTGGATGGAGAACAGTCTGGGATGCTTTTGGCTTTTCGGGCATGCATTTTTTCATTTTAGAGCGGTGCTGCGAAAATAGCGAGAGGGAAAGCGGACGAGGAGCCTTCTCTTTAACAGTGCTCATGATATGGCGAAATGATTGACAAAGAAGTGACGAGGATGTGTCACAAGGTCGAAAGATTGGGCATTGTGCTATTTCTCGTGTTGATGGATGGATCCTTCTCTTGATAAGCTACGGCCCGTGTGTCCAAGGTCAGCCTCTCAGGTGCAGGATTTTTTGTTGTATGAAAAAGCAGCCTTTGTTGGACAATCGATACCTGCTGAAGCGAAAAGTTGGGGAAGGGGGGTTCAGTCAGGTTTATGAAGCTGAGCACACCACGCTTGGTAAGACGGTTGCGATTAAGATCTTAACCCGAGGTGGGGAAGCCGCGCGACTTCGCTCTGAAGCACGCAGTCTTGCACAACTCCAACATCCGAATATTGTACATGTTTTAGATTTTGGCCAAGATGAGCACGGTCTTTCTTACTGTGTGATGGAGTATGTTGACGGCCAGACGCTCAAGCAAACCATCGAGCAGCATTTCCCGCTATCGCTGTCATTCATTCGCGAAGTTTGCCAGCAGCTTTGTTCTGCGTTGGACTTTATTCACACAAGACACTTTATCCATCGGGATCTCAAGCCTTCCAATATCATGGTGGTTCGTCGCAATGATCAGAAGCCACAGATCAAGTTGTTCGACTTTGGAATCGCCAAGAATCACATGGAGAATGACTCCTCACTGCTCAATCTGACGCGTCCAGGGTTTTCTTTGGGGACGCCCTATTACATGTCGCCCGAACAGATCAACGGCGACCCTCTCCTTGATCACCGCACAGATCTGTACTCATTTGGGATTATCTTGTTTGAGATGTTGGCAGGGCGTCCACCTTTTCATGCGGCCTCGCGTTTTGCGTTGATGGAGATGCATCTCCACCAACCTCCCCCAGAACTGCCCGACCGACGGTGTCGTCCACTATTGCAACAGTGCATCTATCGTCTGTTGGCCAAGTCTCCAAAAGACCGATATTCAAGCGCGATGGAACTTTGGTCTGAGCTGAAGGAGGCTTTTTCTGAGTGTGTGGCTTTGCGCGATCTGCCGACGGATTTACTGATCGAAAAGCAACTTGGGGCTGTTCCTGATCTTTCCGTGATGTCGCAGGATAACGCGGATTCAGACGAAGCCTCTGTGCTTGATGCGAGTGTGTTAGGGCTAGAGGGAGCGGCGATTGGGGGCCAAGTTCAGAGTTCTGCTTCTGTGTCTAGCAGCGAAGTGCCGCTCTATTCTTTTGAGTCGCTTCTGGGACATCACGAAGTCTTGCCTGTCGTGGTGCCAGAAGTGGATTTGCAGCCTGAAGACGAAGAAGACACCGCCATCCTGTTTCTTGATATCCCCCAAGAAGACCAACTACCCGCGCAAGATTATGCTGTCACTTCTTCTTGGCAACGCCGCTTGGTTCAACCGCAAAAGACCTTGATCGATGCTGATCCTTGGCAAGCGGACGGTGAACCTTCGCAGGCGGGAGAAGGAGCGGCTGACGACGAAGATGAAACTCATGTACGCTACCACTCTGTTTCTCTCCATTCTACCGATGAAACAGAGATCCGTCGTGACCTAGAAGGTACTTCTTCTGCAGAACTCAAAAGACGGCAAAAGGCGTTGTTGGAGTCTCGTTCGGAAGAAACGATGGTCTTGGAAGATAGCGACGACCTTTTGTTGGCGGCACGTCGCCATGTCGATCCTTTGATCTCTCACCCATTATCGGGCCTTTTGCGTGGTGAACCGCAAGACGAAGACAAAACAGAGTTCCGTCCTGCGGACTTTGAAGATGGCAACGCCTCGAAAAAAGAAGCTTCTGAGGACATGGATAACTCTGATGAGGTTCCGTTCCACTTTTTGCCTACACCAGAAGGGCAGGAAGCTGCGAGCGTTTCGGGTGGTACGTTGAATGCGGTGATCACACCAACGCCTCTTGGAGCACCTTCTTCGAGCGCAACACAACTGAGTTCCCCTGTCCCTGAAACTGTAGCTCCTTCGGAAAAAACGAGTACTTTTCCAGTGTTGGATGTTCAAGATCCACAACCTGTCGAGCATATCGACCCCGAAAAAACGGCGATGGAAGCCTTGCGGGCCAAGGAGCGGGGCGTTGGGCTAAGTGCTTTGGGGCATCTGGCAGAAGCTGAAGCGGCTTTGCGCGAGGCTTTGAGGAAAGCTCCTCAAGACTCTTCTGGGTATTTTCATTTGGGTATCGTCTTGGGGAAGATGGGGCGTTATCGAGAAGCAGAAGAGGTGTTTCGCGAAAGCATCCGCCTGAAACCCAACCAAGCCGCGCCTTTTTACAACTTGGGTCTGGCTTTGGGAAAACAAGATCGTCTGCTTGAAACAGAAGAGGCTTTCCTCAAAGCGATCCAACTCTCTCCGCACAAGTCTCTGTATCATAACGAACTGGGTATTGTTTTGGGGCGCCAACGTCGCTACAACGAGGCCGAAGAGTCTTTCCTTAAGGCGATCCAGCTCGATCCACTCGATGTTTCGCCTTATTTCAACCTTGGGACGGCCTTGGGACAACAAGGACAATACCCACGTGCTGAAAAGGTGCTCAAAGAGGCGATCACGCTTGCGCCTGACGATCCTTCGCTTTTCCATCAGTTGGCCTATATCCTCAAGGCACAAAAGAAAAACGACGAAGCCACGCGGGCCTTTTTGCAAGCGCAGTCTCTTGCGTCGCGTCATCGCGAAAGTGCGTAGTTGTCTGTTTGTTCGGAGAACCGGGGGAAATGGATAATGGCTTCAACGCAAGATATACAGTCCCACCACTACAAAACCCAAAAAAAGAGCCATCAACACCTTCCAAAAGAGATGGGCTTCCTTTAACTCCATAAAGTAGTAAGAGATGCCCCAAAACTTGGCACCCGCGAGTCCCAACAAAAGGGGGTGGGAGAGCGCTGTGCGTTGAGGGGACTGGTCTGCAAAGAAGAAACTGACACACGTGAAACATAGCAAAGCAAGCCAAGTCGTTGTTTGCGTAAGGATGCTGGTTGGTTTCATGGGGCCTCCTTATGGGGCTGTTGGGCTCGAATCATGGGCCTACCAAAGATAGAGAAGAGGGAAAAGCAAAACCCAAACAAGGTCGCACATATGCCACCAAGCGCTGCTCCCTTTGAAGCTGAGGTCCTCTGAAGAAAATGGTTTGTCACGCCGGATCTTGTGCGCCATATAAACGAGAAGAACGAGCCCTACCAAGACATGCGCCGCATGGAATGCGGTAAGCAGCCAGTAGAAGTCGAAGAATGCGTTGGTTCCTGTTGTGAGGCCCTTTGTGATCTTTTGGCTGTACTCAACGCTCTTCAACACCAAAAAAGCGGTGCCTAGACCTATCCCTCCCCATAAAAATTGCAGCGTTTGCCGTTTGTTGTGGTCTTCGTACCTCTTGTTCGCCACTGCGATTGCGAATCCGCTGGTCAACAAGAGGATCGTGTTTCCCAAGCCGAGACTTTGGTTCAGGTGCTTTTGGGCCTCCACAAACACGCTGTACTCGCTTTTGCGGATGTAAGCAAACGTGAGAAACGCCGCACCAAAGACCAGCAACTCCATCCATATAAAGAGCCATATCATCATCCCGCCAGGCGGATCGAAAGGATGTTTTTCTTGCTCCATGGGCTTTTTCTCCCTTCACGATGTTTTTTTCTATAGTCAATAAAGTCTATAGATTATTTCCGTTATGGTCGATTCCACCATGGAGATATGTTTAATCTCTATGGATATAAAAGTCTATAAAGTTTTTATCTTTGTTGTAGGGAGGGTGCGGGAGGCATGATCTTAGGGTTGGGCCAAGACGCGAGCGATGCTCCAACCTTGGGGGGAAGGTTGCAGGAGAGCGACGACGCGTTGTTGTGGGTCGAGGGCGCGGTGGATGTCTTCAGCTTCGGATGCTGTTTCTGGGGCGCGTGTTTGGAGTGTATGAGCGATGAGCCCTTGTCGAAGGCGACGGGCCTCTTCTTCGTCGAGTTGGACAGCTGGGAGTTCTTCAAGCATCTGTTCAAGCGTAAGGACGGTCGCTTTGGCGGCTTCGGGGTCTGCTTCGATTTGTTCGAGTGTTAGGGTTTGATCGATGGCAAACGAACCTGCTTGGGTGCGTCGCAGAGCGCTCATGTGGGCGCCACATCCGAGCTCTTGTCCCAGATCGCGGATGAGAGAGCGGATGTACGTGCCTTTGGAGACATGGCAGGAAAAGCGAACAAAAGGAAGCTCAATCGAGAGCAGTTCAATCGAGAAGATCTCGACAGGACGGGCTTCTAACTCGACTTCTTTTCCTGCGCGAGCGAGATCATAAGCGCGTTGGCCTTGGATCTTCAGCGCTGAAAAAGCGGGGGGTTGTTGCATCTGTGGGCCAACGTAACGCGCCAAAGCCTCTATGATCTGTTCGTTCGATAGATCCGAAGGGACGGGTGTTTCTTGCAGGATGGTCCCTTCGCTGTCGAGGGTGTCGGTCTCGATGCCAAGGCGCATCTCAGCTTCGTAGCGCTTTTCACTTGCGAGAAGGTACTGTGCGAGGCGTGTTGCTTGTCCAAGGCAGATCGGGAGGACACCTGTCGCGATAGGATCTAAAGTTCCCGTGTGACCGGCTTTTTTGATGCGCAAAAGGCGTTTTACTCTTGCGAGAGCCTGCATCGAAGTGAGGCCCTGTGGTTTGTCCAAGATGAGCAAGCCATCCATGTGTGTCTCCATGGTCGAACGGGGGATTTGTGTAAGAAGAAGGGTGGGGGCTGGTGCTCAGAACTGCGAAAGAAGGGAGTTCAGGACAGCTTCTTTGACTTCTTCAAGGGAGCCTTGGAGGTGGGTTCCTGCGGCTTGGCGGTGTCCGCCTCCGCCAAAGTTGGCAGCAACACCCGAGACATTGACGCGGCCACGAGAGCGCAAACTCACCTTCCATCCGTCCTTTTGGGGGCGGAGGAAAGCAGAGACTTCGACGCCTTTGATTCCACGACCAAAGTTGACGAATCCGTCGGTCATTTGTTCATCGCCACCGCTTTGTTGGTACATCTCTTCGGTCACGTGGAGAAAAGCGAGCTGATCACCACAACGCAGATCGAGTGTATTGAGACAAAGTGCAAGCAAACGTTGGCGAGCGATGGGGTTGGACTCGAAAAGTCCAGAAGAGATCTCCCAAGGATCGACGCCTGCTTCGAGGAGTTGTGCGGCAGCGCGGAGAGCGTAGGGACTGGTCTTTTGGTAGCGAAAGCCCCCAGTATCCGAGAGAAGCGCGCAGTACACACTCTTGGCGATTGCGGGTGTGATCTCGACACCAAGGCGTTGGGCAAGTTCAAAGATCACCAAGCCCGTTGCGGGGCTGCTGGGGTCGTTGAGATTGATGTCGCCTTCGAGTCCCGAAGTGAGGTGGTGATCCAACACGATGAATGTCCCAAGTTGTTCTCTGCTTGGGAAACCATCGGGTGCTCGGCTGATCTCGCCACAGTCACACAAGATCGTGACATCGAACTTTTCTTGTGGGTCGATGTGCGAGCGGACCATCTCGATGTTGGGGAGAAAATCGAAGCGCTCAGGGTAAGGGCCGTCGTTGAAAGGGACGACGTCTTTTCCAAGCTCTTTCAGTGTGGCGTAGAGGCCAAGCACAGAGCCGACCGCATCGCCATCTGGGCCTCGGTGGGCAGCGATCAAAAAGCGTTGACCTTGGTGGATAACAGAAAGGATCTGTGCCCAAACTTGCTCAAAAGGGGATGCGGTGTCTTGGCTCATGGGGTGCCGTCCTCATCGACTGGATCATCTTGGGAAGGGGATTGGTTTTGGAACTCAGGAAGCTGTTCAATCAGTTGCGTAACACGATGCCCTTCTTCGATGGAGTTGTCCAGTTTGAAGAGGATCGAAGGTGTCTTGCGGATGTGCAGGCGGTGAGAAAGCTCATGCCGAATAAAGCCTTGGGCCTTTTGTAGTGCTTCGATACTTTTTTGTGCTTCGTCTTCCGAGCCAAAGACGCTGATGAAGACTTGGGCTTGGCTGAGGTCTTT
This sequence comes from Myxococcales bacterium, assembly GCA_020632975.1. Taxonomy (GTDB): domain Bacteria; phylum Myxococcota_C; class UBA6777; order UBA6777; family UBA6777; genus JAKLKB01. The sequence continues at coordinate 31,814 of JACKEL010000006.1, read as the reverse complement.
GCTTACGCGAACACCAGCGATCGTGACGAAGCCAAGGCGCGGATCTTTGATCTCAGAGCGTTGGAGCATCGCGCTAATCTCTTGGCGGAGCTGGTTCGCGAGTCGGTCAGTGCGGTGGGAACTCATGGTTTTTTATCTCTTTCTGGGATGGCATCTCTCCATGCGGCGGGGATACCATCATCGTCATCATCGTTGAGTGCAGCCTCTTCGGCATCCAAGTCCCAATCATCGGACCAGTCGTCCTCTTCGTCATCTTCTTCAGAGAGAGCATCTTCGCTGCCTGAAGAGAGAACAGAAGCATAATCGAGATGATGGCCGAAGTCTTCGCCATAATGAGCAAACTCGATTTGTGGTTGGAGGATCAGGCCGAGTTGCATGGACTCGATGGCTTGGAGGATGGTAGAGAGGCGGGTTTGGACAAATCGCTGCTGGTTGCCAACGACAGCAAGACCGATGGTGGCGCGTTGATGGAGATCTTGGTCTGCGACTTCGGCGATGGCAACTTGGAAGCGGTTGCGTACACGTTCAGTGATGCGGCGAACGATTTGTCGTTTGCCCTTGAGGGAGCGGATACCTTGGAGGTAAAGACTGAGGCGGCAAACGCCAACGACCACGATCAGCTCTCCAACTTGGTCTCGATCTCTTCCAATTCGTAGGCTTCGATGATATCGCCTTCGCGGATATCTTGGTAGCCGTCGACTTGGACCCCACACTCGTAGCCTTGGGCCACTTCGCGCGCATCGTTTTTGAAGCGTTTGAGGCCGCCGATCTTTCCTTCGTAGATCTGGATATCGTTGCGGTAGAGACGGATGAGAGCGTTACGCGTGATCTTACCTTCAGTGATGTAGCAACCCGCGATCTTGCCGACTTTGGAGATTGCAAACACGCTGCGGATCTCGGCTTGTCCCATGGGTTTTTCTTGGATGGTGGGCGAGAGTTGTTTTTCCATCGCGGCTTTGACATCGTTGAGGAGGTCATAGATGACGCGGTAGATACGAATCTCGACACCTTCGGTCTCTGCGAGCTTTTGTGCTTTGGCATCAGGGCGGACTTGGAATCCGATGATGACAGAGTTGGTGGTCGCAGCCAAGTTGACATCGTTTTCGGTGATACCACCCACGGAAGCGAGGGGGATCGCGAGTTCGATCTCGTTGTGTTGGATCTTGAGCAAGCTTTCGCGCAAAGCTTCGAGAGAACCTTGCATATCCGCTTTGAGGATGATGTTGAGTTCTTTCTTTTCTTCGCCAAAGAAGTCGCCGAAGGAAGCGCGGCGGTTGGGGCCAGCTTGTTCTTGTCGTCGGGTTTGTTCTTGGCGGTGTTCAGCAACTTGTTTTGCAGCTTTTTCATCTACAACGCAGTTGAAACCTTCGCCAGGATCGGGAAGTCCCGAAAGTCCGAGGACACGGACAGGCATTGAGGGGCCAGCTTCTTTGATCGGCTCGTTTTTGTCGTCGAACATCGCACGTACACGACCATAGTAGGGACCGACAACCACAGCGTCACCGCTATGCAGGGTACCTTCTTGGACGAGGAAGGTGGAGACAGGACCACGACCTTTTTCGATACGCGATTCGAGAACGGTACCGCGTGCCATCTTGCTGGGGTTGGCGCGAAGTTCAAGGATCTCTGCTTCGAGCAAGACGCGCTCAAGCAGTTCGTCGATACCTTGACCAGTGAGCGCGCTCACTTCGATCATCTGAACGCCACCACCCAACGATTCATCGAGCAGGTTGTATTGGGTCAGTTCATAACGAACACGATTGGGGTCTGCGCTGGCCTTATCGATCTTGTTGATCGCAACAACGATGGGGACTTCAGCGGACTGTGCGTGTCGGATCGCTTCGACCGTTTGCGGCATGATACCGTCGTCGGCTGCGACCACCAAGATCACGATATCTGTGGTCTTTGCACCACGAGCACGCATGGCGGTAAAGGCCTCGTGACCGGGGGTATCGAGGAAGACGATCTTGTTGCCTTTGCGCTCAACAGCGTAAGCACCAATGTGTTGGGTAATACCACCTGCTTCTTGATCGACGACCCGTGCAGCACGGATGCTATCGAGGAGCGACGTCTTTCCGTGGTCAACGTGTCCCATGACAGTGACAACGGGAGGACGGGGAAGCATCTCTTCGGGGGCGCTGAGTTCTTCTTCTTGGAGGATGGTTTCTTCCTCAAAGCCGACGTCTTGGACGTCGTAGCCGAAGTCCTTGGCCATCCGTGTGGCTTCTTCCACAGAGAGTGCTTGGTTGATGGTCGCCATGACCCCTTGTTTGAGGAGCTTCATGATCAATTCGGTGGCTTTGACGCCCATACGGTGGGCAAGTTCACTGACAGAGATCGCCTCATCGACTTTGATCACACGTTTTTTCTCAGACATGGGTGCCGTAATTGGTTGCTGGGGGCCACGCAGTGGCTTCATTGGTTTGCCGGGCTTACCCTTTTTGAGTTTACCGACAGCAGGGGCGGGTTGTTGTTTTCCATTCTGTTTTTTGCGCGAAAAATCATTGCTTTCCGTCCCTGTTGCGGGGCGGTTGTCGCGGTTGTGGCGTTTGCTTTGTTTGCGCGAGCCACGTTGATCTTCGCCAAAGCCGAAACCATCCGTGGGAGCAGGTTCACCAAAAGCTGGTTCACCGTGACGAGGTGGCTTTTTGGGTCCGTTGGGTCCGTTGGGACTGTTGGGACGATCGTCACGTTGAAAAGAGGGCGTCGCCGAGAACTTACGTTCGGGAGGCGTTTGTTGCCGTGGTGGGTTGGTGTTGGTACGCGTGGGGGCGGTTTTCTCAACACGGGGTGGTGGGACGTTCGAGGTTGTTTGGGATGATGGTTCGGCCATAGGGGATATCTTGTTCTCCTCAGGTTGATGAGCCCGAGACGGCGTCTTTCGGGCGTCACCGGGATGGGAGGTTCGGGGCTCCTCGATAGGGGTTTCCTTGGGGGTTGTATGTTGGGAGCTGGCCACGTCCTCTCCAGCTGGACCTGCGGGTTCCTGGATTGGGGTTGGTATTTTCACGCGACCTTCGTCAGAGGCGGGTGCACTACTCACATTTGCAACAGAAGATGCCGTCGTAGTTTCGCGGTTGTTGGGCTGCGTGGTCGAAGGGTTGCTGCTTTGTACAAGATTTGTTTCTGCTTGTACAGGAGAAGTTTCAGAATTTCTTTCCTTTGTCTCCAAAGTCGCGGAATTACCGTTGTTTTGGGGTTCCGAAATTTGAAGGGGGGTAGGTTCTGGTCTGCTTTCTTCTTGCACTGGGGCAGACGACACAACAGGGACCTCTTTGGGGGGAGGTGGTGCGGGCGTCTGGGCGATGGGGGCAGTCTCAGCGGTTTTTACGGGCTCTGCGACCACGGGTTCTACGGGTGCTTTGACTTCGAGATCGGTGGGTGTTTGAGGTACACTCACACCCAGATCAAGGGCAAGAAGTTGGTTGGGGAGGGAGACGATACTTTGCGGCATCTCCCAACGCAAACGTTGGATCACGACCTCATTTTCGCCTTCACGGCGGGTCACGATGGTTTGGATATTGGTCGCGGACTGATGAGTGTCCGTTTGTGCGCGTCGTCTTAGTACTGTGGGACGTGCCTGAGCATCAGCATTTTTTCCGCCGCCTACCTTTTGTTTGAGTTCCTTAATCTCGTTATTTTCGAGAGTGTTGGCGTGCGAAGTGATGTGGGTGAAGCCCAACTGCTGGGCTTTTTCGATAAACTCTTTGCTAGAGAGCCCCAGCTCTTTGGCGACTTGGTGTACTCGAATCTTGGCCATCTATACGCTCCTAAGGAAGTTTATCTATCCACAACAAAAACTAGTGTTTTTTCTCAAGCATTGTCGGCGACGTCGGTGCTTCCGAAGTCTCTGGATCGGGCGTTGCTTCTTCCGAGGGAGTTGTCCCCGCAGGCAAAGGAGGCTGAAGGTCTTGTGCGCGTTTTGCTTCGATGCGCAGTTTTTCAGCGAAGCCCGGATCTGTGACAGCCACCAGCGAGCAAGTTGGTAAACGTAGGGGCACACCAAGCGCGTCTTTGGTCAGTGTCGTAAAACAGGGGATGGGGAAGCGTTGGGCCCAACGTGAGAACTTGCTTTTGACGCTTGGGGCAGCGTCGTCCGCGATTAAGAGGAGGAGGGCGGTTCCTTGGCGCAAGACATGTTCAACTCGGCTATTCCCGGGGATGACCATGCCTGCACGGAAGCCCAAAGACAAAAGAGAAGAGAGTTGACGAGCAGATGCCTCTGCGGCTTCTTGGAGAAGCGTTGTGGTATCCGCTTGTACGTTGCTGCGAAAAGCTTTTTTGATTCCGCCTTTTTCGACGGCTTTACGAAGACTTTCGCGATCTGCACAGACGTAAGCCCCACGCCCGGGGAGTTTTTGTAGATAGTCGATATGTACGCGTTGTCCTGAGGGGTCCAAGACCAAACGCAACATCTGTTCGGGCGGCAATCGCTTGCGCGTCGCGATACAGGTTCTTAGGTGACCTGTTTCTTCAGGTTCTTTCGCAGCCTTTTCGGTCAATCTCTTCTCCTTTAGAAGGGGAACATGTCTCTCAGGTAAAGACCCAAAGCAAGGAACGTCCTTGCTTTGGGGGGATCTTGATAAAGACCCGAGCTAGGCCCGAGAATGCTCAGGGTTATGCTTCTTCGGATGGTTCCGAAGCCGTTTTCTCTGGTGTTTCAGCGGTTTCCGCAGATGCTTCTGTTTCTTCCGCAGATGCTTCTGTTTCTTCCACAGGAGCTGCTGTCTCTTCTGCTGGCGCTTCTGTTTCTTCTGAAGCTTGGGGTGCAGGAGCCTCAACAGGTTTCTCTGCAGGCTTTTCAGCACTTGGGCGTGGTTGTTTACGCACGCCACGTCGTTGTTGTTCGAGTTCACGTACAACAAGTTCTGCTGTATCGTGGAGCAACTGTGCGTTTTGTGTACCAATACCCGGGATGATCGCGAGGTCTTGTTGATCTGCTTTCATGATGTCTTGTGCAGATCGGTAACCCAACTTGAAGATCGGCAACAGCATATCTTTGCTGACGCCACCAAGTTCTTGCATCAACTCGATGGTGCGTTCTTGTTCTGCTTGGACATCTTGATCCGAAAGGATATCGATGCGCCAGTTGGTCAGTTTGGAAGCCAAGCGAACGTTCTGTCCTTTTCGTCCGATGGCAAGGGACAATTGATCGTCGGGGACGATCAGTTCCATCGAGCGGACATCTTCGTCGATGATCACGCGGCTGACTTGAGCAGGAGCGATCGCGTTGCAAACGAAACGTGCGGGGTCTTCGCTGTAGAGAACGATATCGATCTTTTCTCCACGCAACTCTTGTACAACGGCTTGTACACGTGCGCCTTTGACACCCACGCAAGCGCCCACAGGATCGACGTCATTGTCACGCGAGGTTACGGCGATCTTGGCGCGAACACCGGGGTCACGGGCAGCGCTGACGATCTTGACGATCCCTTCGTAGATCTCGGGAACTTCCATCTCAAAGAGTTTGATCAAGAAGCCTTCATCTGTACGACTCAAGGTGACGATGGGTTTGTTGTCTTCGTTCTTGACTTCTTTGATGTAGGCTTGGACACGATCGCCGATACGAACGTTGGTTTCTTTCGGGATCTGCTCTTCTTTAGGGAGAAGGGCTTCTGCGCGACCCAAGTCCACGATCAGATTTTGTCGCTCATAACGACGAACGATACCCGTGACGATCTCGCCACGACGGTCTTTGTATTCGTTGTAGATGATCTCGCGCTCAGCGTCACGGACACGGCGGATGATCTCTTGCTTGGCGGTTTGTGCTGCAATGCGACCAAACTCTGAAGTGTCGACTTTCTCGCCGAGTTCGTCGTTGATATCGCAGTTTTGGTCGAGTTTTTGCCGTGCTTCTTCGAGTCCGATTTCACGGGCAGAGTCTTCGACGACTTCGACCACGCGCAACCAACGAAAGACTTCCACTTCGCCTTTGTCTTCGTTAAATCGGGCTTCGAGGTCGAGGTTCATGCCAAGCTTTTTGCGCGCGGCTTTCAAGACAGCGGATTCGATGGTGTCGATAAGAACATTGCGATCGATGCCTTTTTCTCGCTCGATCGTTTCAAGTACTTTTTTTAGCTGCAAGTCATCAGCGGCCATACGTTCTATTCTCCTGTCTCTTCTTGCTCGTCTAATCGCGTCTTGGATGCCAGCGCCAGCCATGCGTCCATATCAGGGTCGAGGTAAGCCTTGGCGATCAAGTTCCATGGGACATGAAAGAGGTGTCCTTCCATATCGAGGACAAGGTAGTCCTCTTCGATCCCTTTGACGTAGCCGTACATATTGCGGCTAGGCGTCGGAAAGTTCGGATCTTCGGAACGAATCGGGTCAAGGCTACGCACGCGCATGTGGCAGCTTGCGAAGCGTTGAAAGTCTGTTTTTTTGCGCAAAGGCCGTTGGGCGCCAGGTGAAGAAACCTCCAAGCTATAAGCGTGGGGGATGACATCTTCGACATCCAAAAAGGCGGATATCTGTCGGCTTAGGCTTGCGCAGTCATCGATGGAGATCCCTTGCCCGGGAGCGACGCCGATTCCTTCCACCACGGGAAGATTGGGTTTGTCTGCAAAGAGACGGACAACCCACTGGCCTTCGCGCACGTACTCGATCTCTAATAATTCAAAACCCGCCCCCTCTACGAAGGGTTCTAGGAGCGTCCAAAGGCTCTCGATGACGCTATTACGGGTTGCTGCACACATCTTGATGATCCTATTTTGTTTTTGGCCCCATCTTGTCGCGATATCGCATCTTTTGGGGTCCAAGTCTTTGTCTTTATGGGGTGCTGGTTGGGGTCGAAAATGCAAGATCTAAGGCCCCATAAACAAAAAAGCGGGTAACTAGACCCACTTTTCCCAAACACCAGCTCTACAATCAACGCCCCGAGCGGGGGGCCTTTTTACGCGTTGAATCCAAGGATTCACGGCACAAAGGCGCTCTGTCTCTAAAGGGCAGAACACTTATAGCAAAAGAAGATCGCAGAAGCAACCCCTTTTCGACCTGTCCAAAGAGGGGTCGGCTCAGCAGGGGAAAGAGATCAGCTGGACAGGGGAAGGATGGCTCTGCAAGGAAGGAAGGAACAGAAGAAAAGAACCGAAGACCTTAGAGTCTTCGGTTCTTTGGTGATTACTTCTTCTCTTCGTATTCAGCGTCGATCACATCGTCGTCACCGCTGCCAGCGCTCGCGCCTTCTTCGCCGCCTTCATCGGTGGCTTGTTTGTACATCTCTTCAGCGATGGCGTAAGAATCTTTCTCGATCTCTTCCATCAACGTTTTCAATTCGTTGAGGTCTTCGCTGGAGTCTTTGAGCTGACGAAGTTTCTCGACTTTGGATTCGAGAGCGACTTTCTTTTCTGCGGAGACTTTGTCGCCGCTTTCTTTGATCATCTTTTCTGTACGGTAGATCATGGTGTCTGCCGTGTTCTTTACTTCGATGATTTCACGACGCTTTTTGTCTTCGTCTGCGAAGCGCTCAGAGTCATTGACCATACGCTTGATCTCATCGTCGGAGAGCGTAGACGAAGACTCGATGCGAATGTTTTGTTTTTTCCCAGTCGCTTTGTCGACCGCGGAGACATGCAAGATGCCGTTTGCGTCGATATCGAAGGTGACTTCGATTTGGGGGACGCCGCGGGGAGCGGGTGGGATACCATCGAGGTGGAAACGGCCAAGTGTACGGTTGTGCTTGGCAAGTTCACGTTCCCCTTGGAGGACGTGGATCTCGACGGAGGTTTGACCATCTGCCGCAGTCGAGAAGACGTCTGACTTACGGGTGGGGATGGTGGTGTTGCGCTCGATCAACTTGGTGAAGACGCCACCAAGGGTTTCGATACCCAAAGAAAGGGGCGTGACATCGAGGAGCAAGAGGTCTTTGACATCGCCAGCGAGGATACCCGCTTGGACAGCTGCACCCAATGCCACAACTTCATCGGGGTTGACGCCTTTGTGGGGGTCTTTGCCGAAGATTTGTTTGACGAGCGATTGGACTGCGGGGATACGCGTCGAACCACCAACCAAGATGACTTCATCCACTTCAGAAGCGGAAAGTTTCGCGTCTTTCAGTGCTTGGAGGCAAGGCGTCTTGGTACGGGTGATCAGATCGTCCATCAACTGCTCAAGTTTGGGACGAGTGAGTTTCATCTGAAGGTGCTTGGGACCGCTTTGATCTGCCGTAAGGAAGGGCAGGTTGATCTCGGTTTCCATTGCGCTGGAAAGCTCAATCTTTGCTTTTTCTGCCGCTTCTTTGAGGCGTTGGAGCACCATCTTGTCGCCAGCTACGTCGATACCGCTGTCGCGTTTGAACTCGCCTGTGAGGTATTCGATGATGGCTTCGTCGATGCTGTCACCACCAAGGTGGGTGTCACCGTTGGTGGAGAGAACTTGGATCACGTTGTCGCCGACTTCCAAGATCGAGATGTCGAACGTACCACCACCGAAGTCGTAAACGGCGATCTTGTGTTCTTTCTTTTCTTGGAGGCTGTAAGCCATCGCAGCAGCGGTGGGCTCGTTGACGATACGCAATACTTCGAGTCCTGCGATCTGCCCAGCGTCTTTGGTGGCTTGACGTTGCGAGTCGTTGAAGTAAGCAGGAACCGTGATCACGGCTTTGCTTACGCTCTCGCCGAGGTAGTCTTCTGCGGCTTGCTTGAGTTTTTGCAAGATCACCGCGCTGATCTCGGGGGGAGAGTATTGTTTGTCGTCGATCTCAACGCGTGCATCTTCGTTGGGGCCTTTGGCCACTTTGTAAGGGACGCGTTTGACTTCTTGGCTGACTTCGTTGAAACGATTTCCCATGAAACGTTTGATCGAGTAGATCGTGCGTCCAGGGTTGGTGATGGCTTGGCGTTTTGCAACTTGTCCGACAAGACGCTCGCCTGTATCTGTAAAGGCTACGACGGATGGGGTGGTACGGCTGCCTTCTTGGTTGACGATAACTTTCGGCTCGCTACCTTCCATGACCGCCACGACGGAGTTGGTGGTTCCCAAATCAATACCGATCACTTTGCCCATAAGGATTCTCCTCTTGCCGCGAGTGTGCCTATCGAGAGGTTTCTCTAGCGGGTTCAAAATGCCCACATATACGGATACTTCGCATGATATGGCAGGTTACTAGTCTTCTTTGCGAGACAGAACATAACCACCCCCTAAACCTTGTCAAGAAATCAAAGTGCATCGAAGTGAGGCAGGAAATCCGCAGGTGGTTCGTGTTTGATCAAAAATCGTCTTCGTCTTCTTCTTCGAAGGTGGTTTGGGGTAGGAGATCGTCGCTGTCGAGGGTCTGGGAGATGTGGGGGCGATCGACTTCAAGCAAGCGGCAGAGGCTGTCGAAGGGGATGATGCCCTCCATCTCTTCGATCAAGATACGAGGACTGAGACCCAGTTGATGAAGCAGCCGAAAGAAAAAGGACATCTCCCCGATGGTTCCGATGTCTTCGTCGTACAAAGAACAGCGGACCTTGGTATCACGGATCAGCTTCTCGAAGAGGTCCGCAGAAGGATCTTGTAGCAAAGGGATCACCCAACATCGAGTGATCTCACCTCGGTAAACCCCCATCTCTCCGCGCTGATGGCCGATCTTACCTTGGCGAAAAGGGCGACCCAAACAAAGAAAACACTCTTCTGCGTCGATCTGTTCACTGAGCAGGGCGTGGATCTCTTGGGCGCTTTCGTCTGGCAACCACGAACCAAAAAGCCGTCGATAGAGATGGATGGGCTGATAGATAAAGAAAGATTGCCCATACTGCGGTGTGTTGGGAGGATGGGCTTGGACCGCTGCTAGAAGAAGATCGACAGGCGAGAACAAGTCCGCTGCATGGGGCTCTTGCTCTCTTTCCCAGTCACGTACTTTGATCAACCGCGCAAGGGTTTCGTGATCTTCTAAGGAGAAGAACAGGTCCCCGCTGGGTTCTTTTTGAAGAGAGAGGAGCTGTCCGCGTTGCCACAGGCCCAACAAGCTTTGCTGTAGCGTTCCTTGTTGAAGAGGAAGGGCATGAGGAAGAGTCTCTTGTTGTCCGTGGTATGGGGCTGTTGTGTTCGCCGCGTTCTGTGCTTGGACTGCGATGGGGGCCATAGGATCGGGCCAAGCGTCGATCGTGGGATGATTGCGGCTTCCGCCGCTGGACTTGGGCGTGGTGGGAAGGTTGACTTGGGCCTTGGCATCCAAAAAGGAAAGTTGGCCTTGGGCCAGCGATGTAGGGATCGGTGAGGCTAGAGGGACGGGGGATTGCATCGGGGGCGGTGGAGGCGGAGCCATGTCGGGGCTGTCTGGCGACGGAGGAATAAATCCTTCTTGGTTGGCTTTTTTCTGAAGCGTTTCTTGGATGCGTTGAAACTCTGCTTCTGAAAGCGCCAACTCAAAGCCAAAAGAGGTTTCTTCGGCCATATCGCTCAGTCGTTCCAGATAGTTTCGTTCGGCGAGGGAGAGGGCTTCGTCTGCATAAAGCCACATCTTGCGCAGGGGCTCCTCTCCAAATATGTCCGTCTCTACAAGCTTTTGGGGCTCATGCGTTTGGCCGAGGGCGTAGCGCCCTCCATATTGGATCATGTAATAGTAGCGTTGCATAACGGACCTTTGTGTTCTGAGAGCATCTTCTCTTTATCTTTGCGTACCGAAGATCTCGGTACTTGGTTTGGGAGTGGTGATGTTGCCCTATCTTCATGTACCCGTCTACAAGTTCGGGAACTATTTTTCCGTCCAGGCTTTTGGGATCTTGATCGCGTTGGGGGTGGTGTGGGGAGCTCGGCTTGCCCGCGATCGCAGTGAAAAGCTGGGCTTGGATGTGAACTTGGCCTTGGATGCGATCTTTTGGTCGGTCGTGGGTGGTTTCTTCTTGTCGCACGTCTTTTCTGACCTGCTGTATTATCCAGACAAGGTGCTCGAAAATCCTATCCGCTTGTTGCTTCCGTGGATGGGGATCTCTTCGTTTGGTGGTTTTCTCGGTGGTTTGCTGGTCTTGGTGTTGTTCTTTCGATGGAAGAAGACACCACTCTTTCCTTATCTTGATGCGATGTCTTACGGATTCTTGCCCGCCTTTTTCTTGGGGCGCGTGGGGTGTGCGATCGCACATGACCATCCTGGGGTTTGGTTTCCTGGAAATCCCCTTCATTCGGGCGATGTCGGACTTTTCTATTCAAGTGACTACAGCGTCATTCTTGTACAGATCATGCCCTTGGACTCTTTGGGCTTCTGGCTGGCGATTGCTTTTGTCGGCCTGTGGGTCGGTTTTTTGTGGAGCCGCTTGGAAGAGAAGCCCTTTTTCCGCCGTGATAGCTTGGTGATCCTTGTGGGGACAGGGATGCTTGCTTTTGTGCTGCATCCTTTTTTGGGGCGCTTGCTCAAGATGCTAACGCTGCATTGGCCCGTTCGTTGGTGGGAAGACGCGACCCATGCGCAGCTTCAGACGTTGCAGTTGATTTGGGCTGGAGGCTCGTTCCCCACGCATCCTCGTTATGATCTGGGCTTGCTAGAGGCTTTGTGGTTGGGCTGCTTGACGTGGGCGAGCTTTCGTATCGCGCGCGGAAAACCGCGAAGAGAAGGGTTTTTCCTGGCTTTTTGGTTTGTGGCCTACGCTCCCATTCGTTTTGTGATGGACACATTGCGGGTGGACGAAGTGCGCTATGGGGGTCTCACTCCAGGTCAGTACCTCTCTCTTTTGACTGGAATCCTTGGTCTTTGGTTGTTTTGGAACATGCCCCAACGTCGATGGGAAGAACCTCTGACACCAAAAGAGAGCTTTGTGGAAAAAGAGGTGTGATTTTTGACCTTTAGCGAAGTAGATGGGAGGGTGGTCGCAAAATTCCTTGTCGTTTGTAAAAAAAGCTCTGACGCAGCCGACATTACGTCGATTGTGTCGATCTTGTCTCTAGTTGACAGGATAGCTGCCTTCTGCTACCACCAAAAAATGACGTATTTTGCCTGCGCGTTGTTGGCGTCGTTGGTAGGTTGTGTCGCAATATCAGCAAAAATCACACCGTCTCCGCACGACCACACAAAACGCTTCCCTTGTTTGTATGGGATCGCAGCCCCGAGGAGGATATCGATGTTCAGGCGCTCTTATAGGGTGTTATTTTTACTTTTCTTTTTGCCTTTTGCTATTTATACGGAAGGTTGTGGTTGTGGGGATGTCGGGATCTACAAATGTGTAGACGACTCTGAGTGCGTTGGGGACAAGTGCAACGCCAACCGCTGCATCTGTGACAAGACTGTCGGTCAATGCAAAGCAACAACAGATATCTGTAAAGAAGACAAAGATTGTCCCACGGGCCTCGTGTGCAAAGGTGGTCAGTGTAAAGATCCCCGTTGCACCAAGGATTCCGACTGCGCGGCCACAGAAACTTGTGACGCGATCCTTGGCGTTTGTGTACCAAAAACCACTACCGATTGCCAAACAGACAATGAGTGTACAGGTGAGAAGATCTGCTGTGACTTTGGGAATGGCACAGGCAAGAAATGTAACTTCCGTCGTTGCGTCGTCGATGAAGACTGTCGCGCGGGTGGAAAGAACACTTGTATCCAACCCATCACTTGTAACGAAGGCATCCAGCCAAGCTGTGTGAGCGGTCAGTGTAAATGTGAACTGCCTTGCGGTGGTGCTGACTGTGGGCAAGGGCGTTGCTGTAATGCCGAGCAAGATCAATGCGTCGAAAACCCCACGCCTTGTGCTGATCTTCAGTGCGAAAAAGGTTTCGATAAGCCCGACCCAACACAGTTCCAGATCGATCCTACCAGCTGTAAGATTACAGGTCCTGACTGTCGTTGTGTGAAGAAGCCCCCCTTGGAACTTGGCGAAAATGGTCTCTTCTCTGAGATCGCTTTGGTCAATGGCCAAGCCGTGATCAGTGGTTACAACAAAACATACGGTGACCTCGTCGTTGGTACGCAAAAGGCCGATGGTTCGTTTGATTGGGAGTTTGTTGATGGTGTTCCCGCAAACGGTACTGTGACAGGTGCTGTCGATGGTCCTCGCGGTGGTGTTAGCGACGCTGGCGATGATGTCGGTAAGCACACCTCGATCGTTGCTGCGGGCGATGTGTTGCACATCTCCTACTACGACGAAACCAACGGTGCTTTGAAATACGCACGCAAGGAAAATGGCACTTGGTCTGTTCACGTTGTGGATAACAACGGAAAAGGCGTGGGTCGTTTCACTTCGATCACACTCGATTCCAATGGTGTTCCCGCCATCGCTTACTTCGTTGCGACCGATCCTGCGGGCGATAGCGTCCTTCGTGTTGCTCGCGGCAAGATCCCCTTGCCCAAAGCAGATGCAGACTGGTTGATCGCTGACGCTGATAGCGCAAAACTCCCCACCTGTGGCGGAAAGTGCGATGCAGCGAAGAAAGAAGTTTGTGTTGATGATGGTGGCCAAGCGGTTTGCCGTGTCCCCACCACTACACCCGATATGTGTAAGACGGCTTGTGCTGCAAGCGGCGAGATCTGTTGGAATGACCTCTGCCTCAAGACCATCACTGAAGATCCCAATCCTCCCTTGCCTCCTGGCGTGGGTCTCTTCCCCTCGGTCGCTGCGGTCGATGGTGGTGGTTTGGTGGTTGCTTACTATGACAACCTCAAAGGTCTGCTCAAACTCGCAAAACAAGAGTCTGCTAGCGTCCCCTTCACGCCCAGTATTCTTTCCGCTGGAAAGATGGATGAAGGACAGTTCCCCTCTGTGGCGGTTGACTCTGCTGGTCGCATCCACATCGCCTACGTGAATGCTACAGACACAGAGATCCACTACATGCGACTTGATAAAGACCTGAAGGTCGAAAAAGACGAGCTTGTTGATGACGGTCTGGTCGATCCCAACGGTGGTGACAAGCGTATGCTGGCAGACTGCTCGATCGCGATCGATAGCCAAGGCGAGCCACGCATCGTTTACCAAGATGCTACCGTCCAAGCACTGAAGATCGCTGTTCGTGAAGGCGATAATATGTGGAAGGTTGAGAAGCTCGTTGGTGAAGAAACTCCCTACAAAGGGGCATTTGGTTTCTTCGCGGACCAAGTGATCGACAACGATATCTCCTACATCTCCAACTACAAAGTGAACCTCCGCGCCAACGACAACAACATCGATATCCGCACCTGGAAGAAGTGATCCTTCTTCGCCTCCTGCCCCTTTTCTTCTTTCTCTCCCCCCGCATTTTACCGAGCCTTTCTTGCTTTGAGAGCCCTTGCTTTCTCACGCCTCTCTTATATCAAGCCCACTGTTGAGTATTCTGTTGCTCAAAGCGATGATGTATTTGTCCCGTACGATGGGGATTTTCGCTTGTGCTGGATGATGTGCTCCTGTCCTCTTGGGCTTTGCTGTGTTTGATTCGCGCGGGGCTTGCGATGAGAGGTTCCCGTCGTGAAGGATCAGGTGGGCTTCGGATGGTGCAGAGGTGAGGTCGTTACGTGCGGATATTTGGGGGGATTGTGTGTCGTCGGCGCGATGTAGGAGAGGGGATGTTGGAGACGCGAAGTGTGCGAAGGAGAACGAGAAGGCTGCGATGATGCAAAGGGGCGGGGGTGGAAAGGGCGGGCTTAAGGGCGGAAAGAGATGGGATAGCGAAGGCGGACGCGTCGTTTGATTTGGGGGAAGATCGCGAGTTGAAAGGTCCATTTGACACAGGCTTGGACGATCTTGTCTTCAAGGGGATTTTTGACTTCTCCAAGAGTGACTTTTTCAACTTTGCCATTGGCGGAGACGATCAAACGGGCTTCGAGGCTACCACGGAGTGCTTTGTTGGTCTTGAGGCGTTGGCGATAACAACGGAGGATGGTGCGTTTCCCTTTGTCCATGACAGCGCGAACGCTTTTTCCTGTGTAGGTGCTATCGCTAAGGCCGAGTTTTCCGAGGAGTTTACGCAACGAAGCGCGATATTGATTGTCATCGGGCTTGAGTTGCATGAGTTCTTGGTATTGACGAAGCGCGCTTGCGTAGTCTTCTTTTTGGGCGAAGGCTTGGGCGAGTTTTGCGCGGTAGGTTGCATTTTGGCCGTTGATGCGCGTTAAACGTCGCAGAAGCTGGATGGCTTTGTCGGGTTGTTTGGATTGCATATAAAGGTCAGAGAGAAGCAGCAAGCTGGGTTCGTGATCGGAGCGTTGTTTGACAGCGACTTCGAGGGCTTCGATGCCACCTTCGCGGTTGTTTTTCTTGGCGCGAAGGACACCCAAACGAAAGAATGTGTAGAAGAAGACTTGGGGGAGTTTGCTTGCGCGTTCGTAGACATCGAGGGCTTTGTCTTGATCGTTGGTTCGTTCGTAAGCATCCGCAAGAAACATATACATCTTTTGGTGTTTGGGGCGGATCTTCAGGGCTTTTTCGAGGACAGGGATAGAAGCGGCGTATTGTTTTGTGCGGCTGTAGTAGATATCCGCCAACATCTCGAGAGAGTCGAAGTGTTTGGGTTCGAGATCAAGGCGCTTATTAAACCAAGTGATCGCTTTGCCCCAGTTCTTTTGGCGATAATAGATCCGTGCGAGTCCAGAGAGAGCTTCTGTGTTGTTGGTTTCTTTGGTGAGGACTTGCGTGTAGAGTTCGATGGCTTTGGTGTCTTCTTGGCGGCTTTCAGCGATCTCAGCGAGGCCGACGAGAGCGTCGACACGTTGGGGATGAATGGTTCTTGCGCTCTCAAAGTCGGATGCCGCGCGGTCCATGACACGCCATTTGATATAAATCTTTCCGCGCCCGATCATGCACCAATATTGTTTGGGGTTGACGCGCAAACATTGGTCAAAGGCCTTCCATTTCTTCTGGGGGTTTTTGAGCGCGTAGCCGTAGAGATAATGCGCGGTATCCGAGTCTGGAGAAGAGAAGGAACGTGCTTGGTAGGCTTTGATGGCATCGTAGCGTTTGCCATCATTGACCAGTTGATCAATGACCTTGCGTTCTTTGAGGAGAATCTTTTCGTTGTCTTGGGATTCTTTGTTGTCTTTGACGTTGCCTCCCGTGGTTTCGCAGCCAAACAACGCGGGCCAGAGAGAACAACAGACGAGAAGAACAAGAATTCTTTTGCACAACATGATGGTTGGGGCCTCCTGTTCGAACGAAACGAATGAATCAGCACAGTCTCACAAAAAGCCCAATCTAGCTTGGTTGGAAAGAGAGAACAAGTGCTTTCGACTTCAGTTGGGCACAAGGCGTCCTTGGAGGGCGCTCTTGACAAAGGTGTCTTCGAGAAAGAAGCGACGATGCTTCCATCTTCTATTCCTTTCTACAGGGCTCTGGTGTACACAACCAAAACAAGGACAAGACAGAAAATGTGGAGCTGGGGTCTTTCTGTTGTAGAGAAAGACTGATGGAAAAGTCCGAGGGTAGAGGATTTGGGCGTGCGCAAGTGGTTTGGCAAATGGCTGATAAGCTTAGGATGTTTGCTTTTTGTGGGTTGCTTGGGCGGGCAAGTGGAACTTGGCGGAGCTTGTACGGACAGTGTGATGTGCACACAAGGTTTGTTTTGTGACTTGGGGGCACCTGGCGGATTTTGCACGATGGCTTGTTCGGCTGCGCTTCCATGTTCGGGGTATTCGCTTTGTGTTCGGATAGAAAGTGTGCCTGATGGTCCGAATCCAGCGGTTATTTTACAGCGTTGTCTTCCTCGATGCGGTGGAGATGCAGACTGTCGAGACGGCTATAAGTGCGTATTTCCCGAGGAAGAGAAAGGCAAACCCACAGCCAGACAGAGGCAAGTTTGTTTCCCAAAGATATCTTCTTAGAGATCGCGATAACGGCGAAGAATCGGGGTAAGTAGGCGCTAGAGTGGCGTTTCTGTACGATCAGACGTATGCAAAAGGGTGGACGGGTTGATGTCTTGTCTTGACGATGCGATCTCAAAGAGGGTAGGATGCATCGCATGTTCGATTGTTTTGGAGAGGATTTCGCGCTTCGCGTGGGGAAAAACATCTTTGTTGGCCGCTTGACATCAACGTGCGGATCGGTAAGAACGAGAGGTCCTTAACAAATTGTACGAACGGACCTGGTTGGGAAGGTCCATGACTTTTGCTTGATGAATGCGTAGGAGTTCTTCTTTACGCTCCAGTCATAGGGCTGAAATCTACGGGGTTTCAGCAAAATCGTTGTCAGTGTTATCGATAAGGCAAGCCACTAGCTACGGAGGTGTCTCTTGACCGAACAGAAAAAAGGTATTCCCGAAGATATCCCTGCTCCCCCCACTGCCTCAAGCAAACCCAGCGGAGAGCCCTCCATTACGGAAGAGCAGCTGGAGGCGCTTATCAACGGTGATGTTACCTTCCAAGACTTCTTCAATCTTTCTGATGATGTTCTCTTGGCATGGGCAAACCAAGGTTACTTCTTCTATAACCAAGGGAAATATACCGAAGCGGCGACGATTTTCGAAGGTCTTGTCGCGTTGAACCCCAACGTTGCTTACTATCACACAGCACTTGGCTCCATCTTGGAAGCCCAAGAAAAGTATGACGAAGCGATGGAAGAGTTCAACACAGCGTTGAAGATGGACGCGGGAGACATCTGTGCGATGGTCAACCGTGGTGAGATTCGTTTGCGTAAAGGTCAAGTCCTCGAAGCAGCCGAAGACTTCCGCACTGCTATCACCAGCGACGAAGAAAAAATGGCGGCACAAAAAGCGAAGGGCGAAAAGCCCGTTCCCGACCCAGCCGCACAACGTGCTCGCGCTCTTTCGATGGTTACCTTCGAAGTCCTCAAAGAAATCGAAGCGAAAGTCAAAGAAGCCCAAGAGCGCGGCGAGCTTCCCACCGAGTAATCCTCCCTTTTCTCCTCCTTTCCTCTCTTTTTTCTTTCCCCAAATCTCCCAAAATGCAGAATCTTTGTGCGAGATGTGAATTTCTCCAAAGAAGCTATTCTCGTCCGAGAAGAGATGGTGTATAGTAGGGCGCGAGTATGTCTTCTTTCCTCCCCAAACAACACAAAAGGCACGTCGTATCGAGAAGATATGAGGTTTTCTTCTTATGTTCTGTGGGGAGGGTGGTTCTTTCGGAGAGCCATCGATGCGAAAGAAGCGAGGATTTCCGGCGTTTAACCGTGTCGCTTGGTGTGTCAAACCAATCAACACCAAGCACCAAAACAAACGGGGACCAACGTGGCGAAAGATTTTAAGACCCAGCTCCTCGAAGGGACATGGACCAATACCCTGACGCGTTATGCGGATATCGGTCTGGCCTTCATCGTGGTGATGGTCGTTGCTTTGATGATCATCCCCCTCCCAACGTTCTTTATGGACATCTTGTTGACGGTCAACATCTCGATCTCGCTGACCTTGGTGTTGATCGCGATTTACATGCCGTCCGCCCTACACCTCTCGGCGTATCCTTCGATCTTGCTGGTGACGACGCTGTTTCGTCTCGCATTGAACGTTTCTTCGACACGTTTGATCTTGCTTTATGCAGATGCGGGAGAGGTTATCACTTCGTTCGGTAACTTCGTTGTTGCCGGGAACATGATCGTTGGTGCGATCATCTTCTTAATCTTGATGTTGATTAACTTCATCGTTATCGCGAAGGGTTCTGAACGGGTTTCCGAGGTTGCGGCGCGTTTTACACTCGACGCGATGCCCGGAAAGCAGATGTCGATCGATGCGGATATGCGCGCAGGTGCGATCGATATGGACGAAGGCCGAAAGCGCCGTCGCGATCTTGAACGCGAATCGCAGCTCTTTGGTGCGATGGACGGTGCGATGAAGTTCGTGAAGGGTGACTCGATCGCGGGTATCATCATCACCGTCATCAACGTTCTTGGAGGGATCGTCATCGGGGTTACGATGATGGGGATGACCGCAGGTGAAGCGGCCTCGAAGTACGCGATGTTGACGATCGGTGACGGTCTTGTTTCTTCGATTCCCTCTCTTTTGATCTCTGTTTCAGCGGGTATTATCGTTACCCGCGTTACGCCCGAAGTCGAAGGCTCCAACCTTGGTTCGGATATCGGTCAACAGCTTTTGGCAAACTACAAACCCTTCTTTATCATTAGCGGTTTGCTTGTGTTGTTGGCCTTGGTTCCGGGTCTTCCAAAAGTCCCCTTTATCATCCTCTCGGCTGGTGTCGGCTTCTTGGGCTACAGCTTGAAGAAAACACGTGAACCCAAGACATTGGGGGCTGGTGGCGATGATGCGGCGGAAGCCCCAGAAGAGCTTCCGCCCGAATCACGGCCTGCACCTTCTACCGCTGATAAGAAAAAGAAGAAAAAGGACCGCGAGCCACAAGAGTTGGTCCCCATCGTTACGCCCATTGCGATGGAGGTTTCAAACGCGCTCACGCCCTTTGTGGACTCCGCGACAGAGTCTGGAGATCGCTTCCTCAATGAGATGTTGCCCTTGATGAAAGAGGGTCTTTTCTACGAGCTTGGTGTGATCTTCCCAGGGGTTCGGGTCCGCGGCTTCTGTTCGCACTTGCCTGATGATACGTACATCCTCAAGCTCAACGAAGTCCCCGTCGCTGTGGGACAAGTGCCGCTTGGAAAAGTACTTGTCAACGAAAGTGCCGATCGTTTGGCGATTATGAACGTCGCTGGCGAGCCGACCGTCAACCCCGCAAACGGGATGGACGCTTGTTGGATTCCTGCTGACAAGAAAGAACTCGTCGAACAGTCGGGCTACACGACATGGGATACGCCTGGTTACATGATCCTCCACCTCTCAAGCGTATTGCGACGCTTTGCTTACGAGTTTGTGGGGATTCAAGAAGTCCAGTCGTCGCTCGACAAGCTCGAACAAGCTTTCCCTGCGCTCATCAAAGAGGTGGTCCCCAAGGTCCTCTCGCTTCAGCAGTTCACGGATGTTTGCCGTCGTCTGGTGGAAGAAGAGATCTCGATCGTCAACCTCAAAGCCATCATGGAAGCACTCGCAGAGTGGGCCCAAGTGGAAAAAGATCCCGTTATGTTGACCGAGTATGTACGGATGTCGATGAAACGCTACATCACGTACAAGTACTCGAAAGGCGGGAACACCCTTGTCGTGTACCTGCTTGATCCACAGATCGAGCAGGCCATCAAGGATTCGATTCAGATTACCTCTTCAGGAAACTATCTCGCACTCGAACCTGAGATCGCGCAGGATATCCTTGATGCGGTTCGCGTCGAGATCGGTGACCTTCCCGCAACTGCACAACAACCCGTTATCTTGACCAACGTTGAGATCCGACGTTACTTCCGACAGCTGGTCAAGTTGGAGTTCCCATACCTCGCGGTGTTGTCCTTCCAAGAACTCAACCCCGATATGAATATCCAACCTGTTGCACGGATTAGTGTTCGTCGCTAATTCGAGGCGCTAGGGGAGGGTGCAATAGCTAGAGCCGCCTTGGGGGGTGGTACACTTCGCGCTTGCATCGAGCTTTTTGCAGTCTTCATCCACAGTGCAAGGGCCCACACATGCTCCCTGTCCATTGGGAAGCGTGATACAAAACCTACCATCCTGACATGTCCCATTCTTACAACTCGAAAGTGCCGGAACACAGAGGCCTTGCGCGCTTTGTGGCGAGGTCTTGAGACATGTCATGCTCGCGCCACAAGATTGACCAACATCATAGGGTTCGACTTGTAGATCCCCGTGGGGCTGGCAGGTTTCGTTGATTTGTTTGGGCCCATAAGGAAGACAAGCCCCGTCGTTGCTTGTCGCAGAGATCGCGACGCAGCGAGACTTGCTTGGACAACTGTTTGCAGCCACGGAACATCGGGGCATACAGAATCCGTACGCGACAGAGTCTTCTGGGTGGTAACAGATCTCATTACTTTTGCAAAAGAAGTTGGCGTATCCGCATTTTTTGTAGGTGTCCACGATCTTGTACTCTGTGCAGGTTCCATCAGGACCGCACTTCAAGTTTTTGTTGGGGTCGCACAACATGGGGCGCCCGCTTCCGTCCACTTTCATATCGCAGGGAGCGCCCACGGTGGATTGGTACAAGGGGCCGATGCATTTTTCTGTCGTTGGATCGCAGTAGAGGTCTGGGTAGGGGGTGCTTGGATCGTCTTGACAGAGTGCGTGTTTGTTGGAAGGCCCGCAGGTTTCGCCTTTTTGGACGTTGTTTGCGACACAGACATGCACTGTTGTCTTGGAGGAGATTTGTACCTTTGCACAAGCCGATGGGATATCTTGTCCTCCTTTGCACGTCTCATCGCCTTTTTGGGTGCAATCTCGAAAACAAGTCCCGCTTTGTTCTTCCGCATCTGTCACGCAGACAAGACCCTCTGCGCAAGGTTGATCCCTACCACATCTCTCCCCATACATGGGAGGAAAGTAACAATCGATAATGGGTTCGCGATCCGTCGTTTGATTGGGTTGTTGGGTGCTGCGATCAGGTGTGGTGTTGTTTCCTGCATCTGGGGTGGTGTTGTTTCCTGCGTCTGGGGTGGGCTCGGCTGGTAGACAAAGTTTCGCGCCGTTGGCGAAGGTACAGACACGTTCCACTTGTTTTGTTGATCGTCCGCGGCAGTCTCCGTTGGTCTGACATTCGTCTGAGCGCCACGGAAAAAAGAAGCAGGCTGGGAGGTAGAGGAGTCCTAGCGCAAAACAAACGAGAAGAAGTATGCGGGTCTTGATCATGGTCTTCCTCATCTTCTTGGAAAAGAGTCGCTGACATTCTTTCTGGGGATCTCACGAGTCTTTACTTTATGTAAGATTTTTTCTTTATTGGAGTTTGATCTTTGAACTTTTAAAGGAGCTTGTGTAGATCTTCTAGTACTGCTGATCGTTGGTCGTTTTTTGGGGTCTCAATTTTTGGAGGGCAAGATGGATCTGCTCAAGATGTTTGGTGGGCTGGCCAAGAGTTGGCGGGGTGATCCCCCGAAAGCACCAAGCCTTTCGCTTACGCCCGAAGATAGGGAGCCTTGTTCAGATCCCATCGCTTTGCAACGTGGGACTGGGCTTTGTACAGAGGGAAACACTGTGCAGTTTTTGCTGTGCGGTCATGAAGCGTTGCCTCGTATGCTCGAAGCCATCGAACAAGCGCAACATCACATCCATCTCCAAGCGTTGCTTTTCTTTGATGATGCAGCGGGGCGACAGCTTGCTGAAGCGTTGGAAAAGAAAGCCCGCCAAGGTGTGCAAGTTCGCGTTCTTTTTGAACATCTCACCACAGCTGTGGGAGATCCCATGATGCACAAGGGGCTGAGCCCTCTTTCGGTTGCGGAACTCAGCAAACGCATGGGAGAGCACGGAGTCTTCGTTCGTGACAGCGCAACCTTCCCGCTCGATCTTCTCGATGAAACCGAGTTCGATCTCTTGCTGGGCCATCTCAAGCGTCTCGCTGCACTCGAACGCAAGCAACTTCCGCCTGCTTGGAAGGATGCGCACCTCGCGTTGCAAGAACAGTTTCTTCAAAAAGCCGAAAGCCTCCTCAAGAGCGAAACCTTTCGTCAAGCTTTGACGAAGTATTCGCAACTCCTAGAACAATGGGGATTTCCTGTTGCTGCTTGGCGAAGCCCGATTCGTTATCTGCGGCAGTTTCTTTTGCATGATCATCGCAAGATCTTGGTGGTGGATGGAAAGCTCGCTTTTTGCGGTGGGATGAATGTGGGACAAGAGTATCTGTACCACCATCCCTTTGACCCCAGTGTCCCCGCTGAAAAGGAAGCGAAGATGCCTGAAGCTGCCGAACCTTGGGAAAAGTGGCACGATGCTGGTGTTTTGGTGCAAGGCCCCTGTGTCAACCAGCTTCAGGCCGAGTTTTTGGGGCGTTGGCTTGAGTTGGGGGCAGACCCAATCTCGCAAGCTACCGAGGTCGCGGACTTTTACGAGGAGCCTTTCTTTCCTCTTCCGTCGCAAGAAGGGCCAAGCAAGATCTGGATGCTTACGCAGAAGCCTGGCACCTCCAAATCGCTCGAACATCGGTTGCTTGGTGAGATCTTGGGTGCCAAGGAGAGCGTGTGTTTGTGCAATCCTTACCTTGTGCGCGATGCTTTCGTGGGGGCGCTGCTCGCAAAGAAGGGGCTTGATGTGCAACTTCTTGTCCCTGATGATCACAATGATTCCTTTTTGCATCAGGCGTTTATGCGTGGTTGTTATGACTGGTATCACGAGGCTGGCTTTGATGTTCACGAATATCAAAATCACTTTACGCACGCGAAGATCTTACAGATCGATGATCGCCTTACACACATCGGGTCTTTCAACTTCAACAATCGCAGCGCTTTGCTTGACTTTGAGTGTAGTCTGCTGATCGAAGATCCCGTCTTTGCAAAAGAAGTGCGTCGACGTGTCTTTGAAGAACCCATCCAACAAGGGCACACACGCCCTGTCCAACAGAGCATCCAAAAGCTCGTGGATATCGACATGATCCTTGGGACGCGCGCGATCTTTGGCTACCTTCCCGAAGTTCTTTAACGATTTCCCTTTGACCGCCATGTCTTGCACCTTTCTTTGGTTTCTTTGCACCACGCACAAACCTTTTGGGATGCCTATCGTACGACAACATCGTTGTTGGAAAAGCCAGTTCGTCCTTGTTGGGATGTGACCGAAAAGGCCGATAAAAGGGAAGAAAGGTGGGTTGTGATGGAAAGTTTGTGGGGTCCTGCATGCGAACAGCCTCAAGATCGCGTTGCTTTCGAGCGTTGGGTGGATGATGCTACGTCTAGCGAGATCTTGGCTCGCACCTTGTGTACGCAAGAAAAGATCTCTTTCGAGCGGATGGAACGGGCCAAAGATGGTTCGTTGCCTGTGTTTTTTCTCGATGATGCACGCGTGATCAAGATCTTTCCCTTGTTGTTTAAGGACGAGTGGGTCAACGAGTGCGCGGTGCTGGAGAAAGTGCAAGGTCAGCTCCCCTGCGAAGTCCCAGAGGTCCTATCCACGGGGAGTTGGGAGGGATGGCATTATGTGTTGATGCGTCGCTTGCAAGGTCGATCTGTGGTGCAAGTGTGGGACGATGTTTCCTTGGATGAAAAGCTCGAACTTTCCGAGCAGTTGGGGGCATGTCTTCGTGCCCTTCATCAGATTCCTTCGGAGAAGATTGCTTCTTTGCCGTGGGGATGGGGGGCTTTGTATCAAGAGCGTCGCGAGCGACTGCTCGAACATCACCGAGGCAAGGGACTTTCTGATGCATGGTGCGAACAGTTGGAAGGGTTTCTTGATCGATTTGTTCATGAAGAGCTGTTTTCTGTGGAGAATCGGGTTCTTTTGCATACTGAGATTATGCGGGCGCACGTCTTTTGTTCGCGTGATGATAACGAGAAGGTCTATGTATCAGGACTTTTGGACTTTGAACCTTCGATGGTTGGACCGCGCGAGTACGAGTTTGCGTCTGTTGGGGTCTTTTGGGCGCAAGGGGACCCTGCGATCTTGCGGCGTTTGTGTTTGGGGTATGGCTTTGCTGAACACGAACTGAACCACACCTTGCAGTGTCGTTGGATGGCGCAGGTGATCCTGCACCGTTATAGCCATCTGCCTTGGTATTTTCGGTTTATGCCCATGCGCGAAGAGGCGGATACTTTTGAAAAGCTTGCCGCGCTTTGGTTCGCTTTTTCCGCATGATGGGGTTGGAAAAGATGGGGGGTTGTGTGTTTGGGGACCTTTGAAAAGGCCGACGGAGAGACCTACAATGGTTTGAAGGAAGCCTGTGTAGGTTGAGCGAGTAAGGGGATCATGGAGTGCGGAGGGTGGGGTAAGGCTCTTGCGATTGTTGGATGATTGTGGTTCTCTGCGGGGATAAAAGGTCTATGGACCGAACGATCGATCCAACAAGTGAATGTGGAGGTGTCTTTTGCAGCTGGAACTTGGCGCAGAAGAAAGTCTAATTATTGAACAAGTCCGCGACTTTGCACGAAAAGAGTTGTCCTCTCTCTCGAGCGCGGCAGAACATCAAGAACAGTTTTCTCGTGAGAGTATTGAAGCGTTGGGATCGTATGGTCTTTTGTCGATGCGTATCCCCGAAGCTTTCGGCGGTACAGAGATGGACCCTGTCACTTGCTGCCGTGTTTTGATGGAATTGGCGTGGGTGGATGCCTCTCTGGCTGTGATCGTCGCTTTGCAAAATGCTTGGGGCGTTGAGTTTGTGAATGCGACGGGTAGCGATGAGCAAAAAGCCCTATGGCTAGGGGCATTGGCCGAAGGAGCATTGATTGCTTGTGGCGGCGAAGGCTTTGCTTGTGAAGCAGGTGGAGCGCGCGGAAACACGGGGCTTTTGCGGGTCCAACATCAAGGTGACTCGTGGCGTTTGGAAGGTGAAGCCCACTTTGTGAGTCTTGGCGGAGAAGCAGAGCTTCTTTTGCTTGGCGCTGTCGATGAACAGGGCGAGATCCACAGTTTTGTTTTGGAAGGCGATGCGCGCAAACAAGTGATCGCCAAGCCTTTTGAAGGAAAGTTGGGGCTTCGTGGAACAGAAGTGGCGCACCTTGCTTTGCACGGTGTGGTTGTTCCCGACTCCGCGCGTCTTGCGAACTGTGCTGAAGCTGCGGACGCATGGGCTTTTGGGCGTGTTGCTTTGGCGGCGGTCAGTGTGGGGGTTGCGCAAGCTGCGCTTTGGCAGTCTTTGCAATATGCCCAACAACGCAAGCAGTTTTCGCAACCAATCAGTTCTTTTCAAGCGATCCAGTGGAAACTTGCGGATATGGCGATGAAAGCGGAAGCGGCGCAAGTCTTGGTTGATCACGCTGCGGACCTATGGCAACGCGGCGAGATGGAAGCCCTCGAAGATGCGGGGCGTCAGGCGCGTTTGTTTGCTGCGGAGATGGCTGTGTGGGCGGGACAAGAAGCCATCCAAATCCACGGTGGATACGGCTTTATTCGAGAGTTTCCTGTGGAGCGTTATTATCGCGATGCACAGACATTGCGTGCGAGATGGGGTGGAGCAAGCGCGCAGCAACACGCGATTGCAGAGCGTTGGTGGCGAGTTGCCTAACCAAGTGCTTCCTTTCTAGCGTTCGGATGCTTCGGGGGATGGGGGCATCTCCTTGCAAAAAAAGCGACATCATGCTGTCTTTTTCGTCTTCTCGTAAAGCTTTTTCGGGGCTGGGGCGTTTGCGGGAAGCGTAAAGTTCAAGCTCTCCTTCGTAGTTTTGAAGCGCGTCTAACCCTGATGGTTAGTGCGTTTCATTGATGGTCTTAGCGAAATGTCGGAGGTTTTCGATGTCTTGGCAAGAGCAGTTGACTCTGTTTGAAGACAAAAAAAAACGATGGTTGTTGATTGCAGGGTCGCATCTTGGGGCGACAAGTGGTGTGCCGTTGCCTTTTCAACGCACGTCTTGGTCGCCGAGTATCGCGGATCTTGTGCGCTATCACATCTTTCGCACGCAGAGTCGAGAAGTCGCGGAAAGCGTCGAAAAAGCCCTTCAGTCGGGAAAAGCGCCTCTCGGGTTTATCTCTGATCAGCTTCCAGAACAGGTGAAGTGGTTTCGCAACTACACAAACAATCTTACGCCGCAGAAAAATATCGTGCGATTGGCCGATCTTGCGCGCAGCGAGATGTTTTGTGGGGTGGTGAGTAGCGCGGCGGACGATCTTTTGGAGCAAGCGCTGGATCGTCAACATGTCGCGTATGAGTTGCTTTCTTTGGAAAAACCCCTTTCTGGCGGGGATGCGTTGCACTTTGTGAAAGAGTGGGACGACCTGATCTTCCAAGACCAAGAGGATCGTCGCAATCGAGAGGCTGCTTTTGTGAAGCAGCGGCTCGAAGGGATGCTTGATGGTGCGGATGGCGTGATTGTGATCGGCCAGCACCCGTATCCTAGCGATATGATGAATGGCTTTTTGCGCTTGGTTGTCGCAAAACCCGATGTACCCGTCGTTTGGGTCGAGGACTTGCGTTATGATCATCTCACAGAAGGTCTTCCGCAAGCGCAAACCTCCGTGCAGTGGCTTTCGCAGTACCACAAAAGTTTCCACCGCGTCTCGACAGAGAATGTCGGGGGCTTTTTGGATGATATCACCCAGCAGCGAGGCGTCGAACCTACGCCGATCTTCGATGCTGAAGTGGAACTGCCCAGCGGTCTCAATGCGTTGTTGAATCGCTCGATCAACCTCAAGCCCATCTTGATCTTTATGCCTGGTGGCCAGCTCTTTTCGGGCCTTTTGGATAAACTTCCGCAGGTGTCTTTGCGGAGTATCCTTGGGGTGATCGTGCTGTTTATCTTGTTTCTGGGCTTTCTCAATTACCGCGATTATGACCAATACAACGACAAGTTGGATGGTGTTCGTGGCAAGACCTTGGTGGCTCGTTTAACGCTTGGCAAGGCGACGCCCACACCCAAAGCTGTGGTCAATGCTGAAGGGTATCTGGATCGCGGTGTGGACCTGCTGAAAAAGGCCACGCTTCCGAAGACGACGCGCCTGAGCTTTCCCTACTTGGATACGTATTTGCAGAGTCTGCGGGAAAAAGTGCAAAAGGATATGGAGAAGCTGCGGGCTGATAAGGTGATTCCGCATCTTTATCGCTATCGTTTGCGTTCGCAGTTGGAAGCGCATCCTTTGTTGGGGAGCATGGGGCGTTTTCCCGAGGTCTATGTTTCTTTGGAGCAGAGCGAGGTTCAAGACGTCCAAGAGTCGGGAGCTTCGGGTTCTAAGAAGTCTGATGACGCCTCGAAAAAGACGGACAGTGGTAGTTCGTCGGGTACGGATTCTTCTGGTGCTGAGAAAAAGCGAGAGGAAAAAGGGCGCGATGAGTTGGAGTCTTCGCGACAGATCCGACCGCTTGCAGAACACAAGACCAAGCCTCTTTTGGCGTTGTATGTCAGTGGGTCGACGCTCAACCAAGTGTTGATGACGCGGGAGATGCTGAAAGATACGATCGCTGGTCGTCTTGTGATCCCTGTTGACCTTTCCAAGTTAAAAAATGACTCGATCGAACAAACAGTGGTGCAAGTTGTGCGTGATATGACCGGATATTCGGGAGATCGCGCGGGATTGTTTCGCTTTGAAGGTGTAGAACAAGTCATCAAAAGCGGCAATGCGAGTTTTTACTTTTTGCAATTGGATCAAGCAGGAAGCCTCGCGAACATCGTGCCCAAAGTGCTGGAGTTTGTGGAGCGTTACGAAAAGAGCCGTGCCATCCTTTCGACCTACCAAGAGCGCAACTTTGCGGCGTTGGAGTCCTTGGCACCGCGCTTTGTTCGCTTGAAGCAACAAACGTATGAAAACCGCATCGCACGGGACTTTTTGCACAAACAAACATCGACAGCTTTTTTCCGCGAGTTGATGAACAACGGCTATCTCAGCCAGAATATCAATCGTCCTTTGATCCTGTCTTTGTGCATCCAATATTACCTTTTGGTGGGGCGGGCACCGCGCAATCTTGGCGTGATTTACGATCGTTTGGTGCGCAATATGTTGGATGGTGGGGCCTTTGAGATGACACTCAAGGTCAAGATCCTCTCTGCGTTGGCTTTTCGTAGTATGCAGCTCAATCGTTCAACCGTCCCGCGTGACGAGGCTTTGGAGATCATCGAGCAAGTTGCAAAGCTGGATCTGCAACAGTCAAGCAAGTTGTTGCGTGAGATGGTCGGTCATGGTGTGTTGCGTATTCTTTCGGTTGGTGACGTGGGCTTTATGGACAAGCACTTTCGCTTGCTCGGTGCGTCCTATCAGATCGCAAAGCTTCCCTTTGCCGAGCAAAAACGCTTCTTGCCTCTCCAAGAACGCAAGATTATGAGCTTTTTTGCGGGGGTCCATCCTGCACTTTCTCGACTTGTGGGGGCTTGGCTCCAAGACTTTGCGAAGATTGATCAAACCTTGCGCAAGCGCGGAAAATACGACGATTGGATCAATCCTTATCTCTATGTCCTGCCTTATGCGGCGCTCGCTGTAAACAATGGCGAAGTGGAACAACGCTATGTTAAACGGCTGGAGACTTTGCTGTTTTCGCTGATGGAACATCGGCGGATCAAAGCGATGCGTGGGATCGTGGAGTACTCTTTGCGCAGTCTCTCCACCCCAGGGGTCAAAGCTTGGATTCTCCAAGGGCTCGATCAAGACGTTTCTTACGACGGGCGGCTTTTGCGTTTGGCACGTCATGCTCCGAGCGATATCTATGTTTCTTCGATACAGCGGTGGTTACGGCGTTTGCGCACCGCTGAAGACCATCAAGAAGCACGTCATGCTTTCCCCAAAAACAAAGCTGCCGTCGAGGAAAGTGGTTCTGTTCAGGATGCAGAACGAAGAGGCGCAAGAAGAGGCCGCTTTGGTCGTCGATTCGGCCGACTCGGTCGGACAGGTGGTCGTTTGGGTCGGGCTGGCGGTCGTTTGGGTCGGGCTGGCGGTCGTTTGGGCCGATTGGGGAGAGGTGTTCCTACAGGGGATCGTCCAGCGAGGGGGCCTTTGGGAAGAGGGCGGCGCAGGCGTCCTCGCCGTGGGAGAGGCCCTTTTGGGGGACTTGGAGCCAAGAAAGGCCCCCGTCCGTTTCCTTCGCGGCGCGACAAGCCATCTGTTCGTCTTGCTGCGAAACCCTCCGTCCCTGCGGTAAAAGGTCCTGCTCGTCCTCGCTATGTCTCTTCTCGTTTACGGGTCTCGATGTTGATGGCCTTCTTGGCGTTGAGCCATGTGGGTACAAGCGAGGCCATCCAAACGATCTTTGAACATGCGACACGCTCGGAAGATCCGCGCTTTTTAGAGCGAGACTGGCGAACGATTCGTTTTCGAGCCTTTTATGTGTTGCTTACAAAAGGACATGCTGAGCGGATCTTGCCCGTGTATCGGAAGCTTTTGAACGGTGATCAACGTGAGTATTGGATGGGCCTGTTGCGCTTTTTCAATCGCGTCAACAGTCGAGAAGCTGCCAAGATCTTGATCGACTTTTTGAAAGTCCCTGGCGCCTTCAAGATGATGCGGGCTTACGGAAAGCTTTTGGATATCCCCTACAAAGAGCGAAGAAAACAAAAAGACTATTACAAACAACGTGCTGCAACGCGAAAAGAGTATTACAAAGGGCGTAAGATCCTCTCGAACAAAGAGCGTATCGCGCGGACTTTGGCGCGTTTTGATGATGATCTTGTGATCCCTTTGCTCAAAGAGATGCTGCGAGACGGCGCTCTCTCGTGGACTCTAAGCTGTTCGCTGCGATGGCGCTGGCTTATACACATGAAAACAAATACTTTTCTTTGGTCTTGAAGACGCTGCAAGACGCGATGGGCTCTCGTGCTCAACCTTTCCCTGGTTTGCCCAAATCTTTGCGCAAGGACCTCGCACGTTACGTTTGCCAAGCGTTGGCATCTTTTGGTTCGCGTGAAGCGTATGATGCTTTGGCAAAGTTGATTGCAGAGCCCGTATGGTCGGGGGAGTTGGGGCGTCGCTTAGGATGGTACACCTCTCGCTTTAAGCTCCCAGAGATCGAGGTGCAGCAGGTGAAAAAGATGCTTTGTTCTTCACCCAAAGAATATTTCTCGATCTATTCTACTTTGGGGGCGCTTTCCCGCATGAATACGGAGTCTGCGCGTCAGTATCTGCTCCAACTTCTCGATATCTATCAAGGTGCCAACTCGCCTGTTTTGTACGAGAAATTTTGTAAGAAAAAAGCTGATGCTTCGATGTACGCTGCGTTGCGTAAGCGAGGTTCTTTGTATGCGTTTGTGACGTATCTACGGGCTTTTCATAGCCCAGTGGATCTTCCTCGCTTTGCACGTTGGGCGCGCGCTTCGGAAGGAGAGGTTCGCCGTGCTGCGATTCGAGCACTTGGTGAGTACAAAAGCTCGGAAGCTGCTTATGTTTTGTTAGAGCTTTTGGAAAAAGAGGACAAAGATCAATCAAGTGTATTGTCTTCGTTGCGTCGTCAAAAGCATCCTGCGATCGCCCCTGCACTGTTGGAACTTTTGGAACGTAAGCGCCAACAATATATCCAGTTTAAGGCCACCCAAGCCCCCAAAGCAAAAGAAGATATCCGTACGTTCAATCGTGCGATCCGCGATCGATTGAACCAACTCAGAAATCTTGTCTCTGTGGCTTCTGAAGTTTCTGGACGCGAGTCTGTGCCCGCTTTGGCGATGTATATGCGAAGTCCTGCGTTCTATTACACCGCAACACGCGCGCTTTACAAAGTCTTGAAGAAACGAAGCGGTGAGTTTGCGCAAAAAACGCTGGTTGCGACATTGGAAGACGAGACGAATCCGTTGGGTGAACCGCTGAAGGCGCGCAAAGGTAAAGTGAAAGTGCGGATCAGGAAACCCAAAAGAAGGAAATAGGGCCCATCTCTGCTTTTTGGGGCGACCACGGAGGGTCGCCCGAAGAGCGAAGGCCAGTTTTCCATCAGGCGAATTATTCTGCGGGGGGATGGTTCAGGTAGCCGATGTATGGGAGGTTTCGATAGCGTCCCATGTAATCCAAGCCATAGCCGACGACGAACTTGTCGGGGATCTCGAAACCAAGATAATCGATATTGACGGGTTGGATATTGCGTGCGGGCTTATCGAGCAAGGAGCAGATCTTGATGCTACGGGGCTTTCGTGTCGCGAGGTTTTCGATCAGGTAGCTCATGGTGAGCCCTGTATCGACGATGTCTTCGACGAGGAGGACATCTTTGTCAACGATCGACATGGACAGGTCGTTGGTGAGGCGAACCACGCCCGAGCTTTGTGTGCGCGTTCCATAGGAGGAAACCGCGAGGAAGTCCACGATCAAAGGCAGGTCGATATGTCGAGACAGATCTGCAAGAAAGAGGTAACTCCCTCGCAAGACCCCAACAAGGACCAAGTCTTTGTCTTGGTAGTCTTGGGTGATCTGCTCTCCCAACTCGCGGATGCGTGTTTGGATTTGTTCTTCGGTGAGAAGGGTTTCGAATGGAGCGTCTTTGAGGATGGACACGGTGATCTCTCCTTGTCTGGGGGCCTATAGATGGGCCGCTTCTTAGCAGAAGATCTTCCTATCGTCAAAGGATTTCAGCAGGTTTTTTGTGAGAGGGGGCGGCGAGGCGGGTCAGAAGTAGGCGTTGAAAACGAGGC
>JACKEL010000005.1 GCA_020632975.1 Myxococcales bacterium | reverse complement strand
GGATTGTATGAAGCGTTGGGTGTCTGCTTTGTGGATGAAGTCTACGAGTTTTGTGATGTCTCGGGGGATCTCGTCTTGCGGATAGCCAAGCAACTCCTCGAAGCGTTCGGATAGGTAGATTTCTTTGGTTTGTAGATCGATGTCCCATAATCCTTCGCTTGTGGCTTTCATGGCTCGATCAAAGCGCTCTTTGCTTTGGAATAGTTCATTTTCGATGTGGCGTTGGTGGGTGATATCCTGTTGGATGCTTACGAAGTGTGTGAGGTGTTTTTTTTCATCTTTGATGGGAGTTATCGTCGTTTTGGCGTCGTAGAGGGTGCCATCTTTTCTACGGTTGTGGAACTCGCCCTCCCAGCTTTCTCCTTGGAGGAGCTTTTTCCATAAGCGTTTGTAGTGTTGACTATTTTGTTTCCCAGAACTGAGAAAACTGGGGGTTTTCCCTAAGACTTCTTGTGGTTCGTAGCCTGTAATCTCACTCCAAGCTGGGTTGACCCATTTGATGTACCCTTGGGTGTCCGTAATCATGATCGGGTTGGGGGATACTTGGAACGCACTGAAAAATAAATGAAAGATACCTTCTTTTTTTTCTGCTTTTGAGGGATGGCTAGTGGGCGCTTGGGTTTGGGGCGCTGTGGTTTTGTGTGATATCGTGATGTAAGGCTGTTCTCCAAGTGGGCTACGCCAAAATTGCGATGTGAATTTGCTTAGAGACTGCGTTGTACTGGGGTCGCTCTCAAAAGAGTCGTGTTCTTTTTTCTCGTCGTATAGGTTGGTTAGGGCTTGGTAGGCTTGGCCTGCGTAGGCTACTTGGGGGGAAAGCCTTTGGCAAAGGTCTAAGTAATTGTCGCCGATTCGTACGCTTATGCCTTTGTATTGGTGGGTGAAGCTTTCCCAAGCTTTGTTTGCGAAGATAAGTGTGCCGTTTGGGTCAAGCAAGGCAAATGCTTGGTCTGCGCGTTGGATACTCTCGAAGAGGAGTTTGGTGAGTTGTTTGGGTCCTCTTGTTTTGGTTTGGGTGAGCAATGAGGTTCGTTCTTTTTGGGGCATGGCGACCTCCCTCGGAGAGCGTGCTGGTTGTTTTGGTGGCGATGCATTCTTTTGTGGGG
Organism: Myxococcales bacterium; assembly: GCA_020632975.1. Taxonomy (GTDB): domain Bacteria; phylum Myxococcota_C; class UBA6777; order UBA6777; family UBA6777; genus JAKLKB01. The sequence goes on along the minus strand of JACKEL010000005.1, from coordinate 399,653 downwards.
TATCAATTCTGAGAAATAGTCTCGTTATTAAGAAAAATTGTAAGAATTAGTGTTGCTTCAAATGAAAAAAGGAGTCGGTTCTTTTTTAGAAAACTTGAATTCAGAAAAATTCTATTTCAAAAAAGGCGAATGCTCTAGGAAGAAAGCTGCCACGGCCTCAGAGTGCACATCTCGTTGAGGGGATTTCTCATTTTTGGAGGCATAATGTTTTTCGCTGTGGCGTGCAAAACCTCACAGCCCAAAGAAAAAAGAATGGGAAATGGTCTGTTGATTTTTGGTATCGAGGTTGTTTGGAGGGAAAAGAGGTCAAAAAAGCAAGCGTCGATTTTCTTTGGGAGGGCGTGGGGTTATCGGATGGAGACAAGGATGGGGGAGGAGCGGAATTTTCCATCAGGTGTGGCGGCAAATATGCGGAACTGGCCTTTTTTGAGGGGCCAGCGCATCTGATAAGGCCAAGCTTTTCGTCCTATCTCGTGGCCATTGGCGTACCACACGATGGTATCGACGGAACGGGAGACATCCACTTCGAGCGAAAGGGTCGAATACTCCGAGGGGATGGTGCTATCAAGGATATAGCGTGAGCCGTGGGTGGGGCTGCGGATTTGTAAGGACAGTGCGCTTTCTTGGATCTCTTTTGGCGGCGTACAGGCAGGGCTATATCTGCGGGGGGGTTGGGAAAACTGCATGATGTGCGCCCAGAGTTGGTAGGCGGGTGGGACGAGCACAAAAGGGCGCATGATGGTGTCTTTGTGGGTGCATTGATTTGAAGCGAGTAATCCATTTCGTTGATCGATACGGATCTTTCGATGGAAAGGGCAGGTCTTGTGGACATGTTTATGATTGGGTGGGAACCACTCTTCGACTGTTCCTGGACATTCGTCGGTTGCAGGGAATCCTGACAGAGAGCAGACCATGGTGTGTTTCCAAGTGCGCGGAGGCTGCGGCGGTTGGACAGGTTTTTCGGGTTCGATCAGTTTCATGGCTTCGAGCATGACTTTGCGAAAGATGGGAGCGCAGCCCAAACCGCCCGATACATGGCGCATTCGTCTTTGGTCATGGTTGCCAACCCAACAGCCGACGGTGATGCGATCGCTAAAACCGATGGTCCAAGCGTCGCGGTGACCTTGGCTTGTTCCTGTTTTTACGGAGGTTGGAAAAGGCATCTCTAATGCGCTATAACGACCAAAGGATGGGAGTCTTGCGATAGGATCTGCAAGGATTTGTGCGACGATCTCGGTAGCATCTTTGGGAAGGAGTTGGCCTTGTTCGAGGGGCTTGGCCAAAAAGTGTTGGTTCCATCGGCTGTTTGGGACGATGCGGTGCAAACTATCGCGCGCTTGGTGAAGCCATCGCAAGGGCATGGACTTTCCGCTGCGTGCGAGGATTGCATAAGCGCGGGTGAGTTGTAAGAGATTTTCTTCTCCACTTCCCAGAGCGAGCCCAAGTCCGTAGTGTCCGGCATTTTTGTTAAGATGGCTCATGCCTACTTTGCGAAGGGTTTGTAGGACTTCGGGGATGCCTGCTTTGGCGAGCGCGTGAAGGGCTGGGATATTTCGTGAGTTTCCGAGAGCGACACGCATACGCAAAGGGCCTAGGGATCGGTCATCATAGTTTTGTGGGTGATAGGCTCCTTTTTTCCAAAGAAAAGAGGCGGAGATATCAGAAAGTAGCGTCGCGCCCGTGTATTGGCGTGTATGGATGGCTTGGGCATAGATAAAAGGTTTGAGGGTGGAGCCTGGGGCGCGTGGGGTACGCAAATAGTCGATGGCACCATGTTTTGTTTTGTCGAAGTATTGGTGTGAGCCAACGTAGGCGAGGAGTTCACCTTTGCGATGATCAAAGACGACGACAGCGCCCGTCCCTGCGCCTCGATGTGTAAGAAGAAGGAGGCGTTTTTGGAGGATCTTTGTGACAGCTTTTTGCAGTCGTAAATCGATGGTGGTGCGGATGGTGGAGATTTGATTTTCGAGCGATGTTTTGGGGAGTTTTTTCCAAGAGGCTGAGATCATCTCGGTGAGATGGATGCTTTCGAGGGAGCGTTGTGGTTTTTTGCGGAGATGGAGGGGATCTCGCAAGGCTTCGAGGTATTGTTGTTGTGAGATCATCCCCAAGGTTCGGGCACGTTTGAGGATACGTCGTGCTCTTTTCCAAGCGCGGCGCCTTCCATATTTGCGGAAGGGATTGAGGATGCTAGGAGACCAGGGTAAAGCTGCCAAAAAGGCCGATTGTGCGAGACTCAGGTCTGAAGCTGGGCGATCAAAATACAGCAGTGAGGCGCGTTGCACGCCTTGGACGCGGTTTCCGTAGGGGGCGCGGTTGAGGTATTCGCGGAGGATGCCTTCGGCTTGGAGATCGCGTTGGAGGACGAGTGCCCAATACATCTCTTTGATCTTGTTGCGATAGGTGCGTTTGGCGGGGCGAAGCTGTCGGACGAGTTGCATCGCGAGGGTGCTTGCCCCTGAGATGCGGCGTCCAGAACTCACATTGCTCCAAGTGGCCCGAAAGACGGCCCAGAGATCGACACCTGGGTGTTTGTAGAGACGATGATCTTCGGCTGCGAGGGTGGCGATACGGATGTTTTTGGGAAGCTGGTTGCCTGGGAGCCAAGTGCCAAATCGATCGTTGGCGGCGGGTTCTTCGTGAAGAAAGCGACCATCGCGGTCTTGGATTTGTAGGGAGATGGTGCCTGCTTCAAACCAAGCTTTGGGGAAAGCTTGGTTGCGTATCGCGAGAAACAGCACGATGGAGGCGATGAGAGCGAGGCCAACGCTACCTGTGAAAAGAAAAAGAAGCGTGCGGAGGACGCGTTTTTTTCTGAGTTTGCGTTTCTTTTTTTCTTGAACCTCTCGGGGCAAGGGGAGCGACGGACGTTGTATTGTAGGAGGCATGGCATCTACTCTTTGTCTTGCGTGGAGAAGGGTTGCGAATGAAGCGGTGATTGCTTTGGTTTGTGTCTTTTTAACAGGGAATCGCTAGAAAGATAATCCCTCGACAAGAAAGATAGATGCACACAAAATGGTGCGTCTGTGAATTTTTTGTGATGCGTGTGGAGCTTGGCCCGTGGTATGGCTTTGGGCGCAATTAAATCGGTGACAAGCGATCGACATGTACCAAAGAGCAAAGAAGGAGAAACGAAAGAATGCACGAGTTACTGGATGTTGCTTTGACTTGGATTGGCCCCGTGGGGCGGCCTGCTTTGGTCGTGGTTGTGATGGTGTGGGCGTATTGTTCGGGGCTTACTGAGTTGGCGGAAGAAGAAGGAAAAAGGATCACACAGAACTTCTTCAATCCCATGATCTTGTTAAAGGTGGTGATGTGGGCGGTGTTCTGGGGTTATGCGGCGCCGCAAGCTTTGTTTTATGTGTCTGCGCGCTTTATGAAGCCCTTTTCAGGGAAAGCGATCTTTGTGGGCGGATTTACCGTGTATTTTGTGTGGTGGTTTTGGACGATGTGGCAGACGTTTACACCTTTTCGCAGGATCTTACGAAAACAGAATCGCTAACGTCTCGGGATGATGGGGGAGATGAAGAGATAGAGGGGGGATTTTTCGGGGTGGTTATTTTTGGGGCGCGGCGATCTGAAGTGTGTAACCTGGGCTACGACCAAAGAACGAAGGCTGGTACATCAGCTCTGCCCGCGTTGGGGGATAGGTAAAGGTCCCTTGGGTGGTGGCTCGTGTGCGGAAGTAGAGCGTGTGTTCACCTGCGGGAAGCACTTCAAAGAAGAAACGTACGCGATCATCGAGGTATTCGATATGCGTGGGGGTGATGCTGTTGTCCTTGGAGGGCTTGGCATCTGCTCTTGAGGTCTTGAGATTGGGGTTCATGATCTCAAGGCCCGCAGCCAAGGGGACTTCAAGCGCAACGTGGTAGTAGTAACGATCCGTGAGGATGCGTGTTTCTTCTTGTAGGATGCTCCCAAAGGGGATCTCCTTGCGGATGCCAGCTTTCACATTGAAGTGACGGCTGTCTTGGCCTTCTGTGATCACCTCAGTGCTGCGTTGGACGCTAAAGCCGCGGTTCAGCGAGGGGAGTTGTGCGCCCTTGGTTTGGGGGATGTACGAGATGCGAGCGCGCACCCAGATCGGCTTTTTGAGCGATGTGTGGCTTTTGAGGCGCAACATGGGGAGTGCATCTGTGACAGTTTGGATATCTGCGACATCACGGCCGTTTCCGACGGTGGTTGTGGTCTTCCAGTTTGCAGCCAAGTAAGCAGGGCGGCTTTGCAAGACCACTTGTTGGATAGACTTGGGTTGGTGTTGGAGGTAAGCACGAAGCGCAAGAAGCGCGCGAGCGTTGTCTTGCGTGCTGCCCCACGAAGCTTGACCCGTGCCATCCTCGCGCCATCCGTATCCCAAGCGACGTGCGATGCGTTGATCCAAGAGAGCATCTTTGACAGCGTCGAGACGGGGATCTTGGCTGCTTGCCGCGGAGAGAGCTTCAAGGAGACCCGCGAGGGTACGGGTTTGGCTGGAGAGGTAGTAGCCATACCAGCTTTTTTGGATGAAGTAGATGCCTTGGAGGAACCAGCTTTGTCGGGGATCTTGGCGGATATCCATGCGTGCCCAGAGTTCGTTGGTCAGCTCTTGAACGCGCTCAGTGTGGCGTTCTTTGTCTTGCAACATGGCAAGGAGGAGACGTGTGCGAGCAAAAAGGTTCAAACGATCGATGTTTCTGCGTTGGAAAAGTCTTCGCAGATATTCGGGTTCGTGGTGACCTGCGAGCGCAAGCGTATGAAGAAGCTCGCTTTGTAGGGAGTTTTGGTAGGCAGGGTGTCTCCATTGGAAGTCTGAACGCAGCGCGCGGCGGAGAGCTTGGATCGGTTTTTCGATCAAGTCGTTGGGGACGGTAAGGCCCGAACGACGGGCTTCGATGAGGAAAGGTAAGACGTATGCGGTGAGCGATACGTTGCCTTGCGAGCCTGGCCAGTATCCATAAAGTCCTTCGCTGTTGAGGACGCTGCGCAAGTGGCGGATGGTCGAGCGCGCAGAGGCTTGGGCGCGACGTCCGCTGAGTCGTGCGATCGCAAACTTTTTCATGATGCTTTCGAGAAGGACCATGGGGAAAGCGCGAGACACACGTTGCTCAGTACATCCGTAGGGATACTCAAGTAGGTATTCCATCGCAGCAATGGCGCGGACCAGTTCGCTACGTGTTGCGACAAGAAGCTCGATCTTTCCGCTATTTTTGCGGATGGCTTCGGGCCATTTTTTCAACAGCATAAAGGGAGCATCGAGCGAAGAAACAAGTTGCTCGCGGATCACATACACGCGTCGATGGTCTGGGCGGACGGGGACTTTCAGACGAAAGGCGTCTTGTTCTTTGTCTTTTTTGCGTTGGACATGAAGTCTGACCGCGACGCTTTTTTGGAACTTGAAGGGGACGCTCATATCGAAAAAGACAGGGACGGCTTTTTCTTTGTTGAGCAGGAAGTTGCGTTTTTTGGTACCCACAACTTCGAGGCCACGTGCTGCGATCGACACGGTGGCTGCGCCGCCATCGCCTTCAGAGACGCGAGCGATACCACCCGAAGAGAAGCGGTCTCCTGGGCGCACAAAGCGGGGGAGGGTGCGCTGTACCATCACAGGAAGATTGACGAGGAGGTTCTTTTTGGTGAAGCCAAAGCGCTTGTTTCCGCTGGCCACAACTGCGCGAACTTCAAAGGTTGTCAGGTCATCAGGGAGTTTGAAGCGGACTTTGACGCGGCCAGAAGGCCCAACTTGGATCGCGGGATTGTAGTAAGCCACGCTTTTGAAGTTGCGACGCACGGTCATGCCTTGTCCGCCTGCAAGACCATCTTGGTCTCCACCAGGAGAGTCGGGACGACGGGCGATACGACCGATCACAAGGTTACGTGTGTCACGCAAGCGGATGCGGGAAGCATTGCGTCGGACGAAAGCGTCGATGGGATGGAGTCTTCCTTCGCGTCCAAGCGACAATACAGCGCGATCCACGGCCCACAACGTCACTTCGCCAGAGACGGGCTTTTTGTCGGGAGATTGAAGGGTAATCTCCACTTCGACTTCTTGGCTAGGACGCGCTTTTTCGGGCATTTTGAGCGCCACCATGACGAGGTTTTCGCGTGGGCTGACAGGGATATTGATGCTTGATGCAACACTGCGAGGACGGCCTGGATCGATACCGCGACCTTTGGGATTGGCGACACGACCGCGCATCAAAAGCACATGAACGGGGATGTTGGGTGCGTGCTGTGCTTGGATGGGGACTTCGATGATGCCTTGCCCGCCTTGGATGTTCAGCCACTCATAACGGACCTTTTTGGGGTCTTCGATGATGACCAAGGCACGGGCTTTTTGGAAGGGGCTTCTCACAAGGATGCGTGCTTTTCCACCCACATAGTAGAGTTTTTCGTCGAGCGTGAGTTGGAACACGGAAGCTTCGGGGCGTTCCCAAGCGACGCTTTGTTTTCCGCGGACGTACATATCGACAGAGACGCTTTGGAGGCGACCCATCTTGTCGCGTGCTTTGACGCGGAGGATGTAAACGCCGCTACGTTCGGCCTTAAGGGGACAATGGACTGCTTGGGCCTTCGTGCTGACTTTGCAGCTTGCGACCACTTTGTCGATCACGTCTGTGCGGTATTTTACGCCACCTTGGACGAAGTCGGTTTCGACGAGTTGGGAGTGCCACTCACGGCGAAGAAGCTCGACTTGGAGAGGGATTCCTTTGACCAGCTGGCCTTTGATGCCGACCGCGATAATCTCGGGGGCGACGGGGCCTGTGTGGAGACGGAAACGGTTGTTGAGCTTGACACCTACGCTGAAAGAGGGCAGCACGTCGATGCTTTTGGTGTTCGCGATCTGGCGTCCGTCTGTGCCTGTTACGATGGCTTCGACATCGTATCGTCGGGGGCGAAGCTCAAGGCTACGTGTTGGATCTAGTTGCAACTCCGCGATGCCTTGGGCATTAAGGGTTTCGCTGCGTGAGACCACAGTTCGGCTTGTGCTGTTGCGGTTGTTGCCATAGCGGAAACTCGACGCAAAGAAGTAACCTTTGCGGCCTGGGGGAGTGTAAGAGATGTCGTTTTCCACAACGTTCCATTTGATGGGCTGTTCGACCACCATCCCGCCAGCATAGTAGCGAGCGAGTGCGGAGATCTTGAACTTTTCATCTGCGGGGACGCGCTCGGGAGCGACGATCTTCACCTCAAACTGGGGGATACGGTACTCTTCCAGACGGAAGCGACGAGATGCAAGGCGTCTTTCTTCGCCATTCTTGACTTCGTAGAGATTGGCATTGTAAGCGCCCGTAGGTGGGGCATCATCGCGAAACTTGAGATAGAAGCTGCTTTGTTTGGTGAGGGTGACGTTGTACTCCCAACGACGGTCGCTGGGGCCGTAGATGCGAAGTTTGAGTTCGGACTTGCTGGTGACTTTTTGGAGTTTTCCGTTCTTGAGTTCACGAACGATACCTTTGATGTGTACAGGCTCAGTGGGCCGATAGACGGGGCGTTCGGTAAACAAGTGTGCACGGAACTGTTCAGGTTTGGGTTGTTCTTGTTTGTCATTGAGCCACCACAACCAACGGCGGGAAGAGGGCCACCAGTGGCGAGACACAAAGACGGGTGGAGGCGTATGTGGATCGAGAACAAGCTGATCATAGTTGTGACGGACGCGGATACGACGGGGGATACCGTCGAGACCGCCTGCTTTTTTGAGTGAGAAGCGTGCAAAGCCGTTGCTGTCTGTTTGTCCTTTCCAAAGGACCTTCCAAGCGCTTGTGGCTTCGGTTTTGGGGCTTCCCTCAAGGAAGACTTCTGCATTTGCAACAGGCATCGCGCTTTTGAGCGAGGTGACCATAAAGACGACATCCGTACCTTCTTCCACAGCAGTGAGCGAAAGGTCGGTTACTTGGATGGTTACGTAACGTCGTTCTTTGGAGCCATCGAGCAAACGAAGGCCCACGAGGTATTGGTTTGCGTGCTTGCCTTCGCCCTTGATGGGGCCGAGGGGGGGAAGGATGGGTTGGAGATAGGTCGAAAGATCGAGACCAAAGTGGTGTCCTTCACCTTCGGGATCTGCGAGCAAGGGAACGATTTGGGAGAAGCGAGGGCTTCCAAGCTCTTGGATGTAGGCTTGAAGTCGTTCCACCATTTGGTTGCGTGAGTAAGCGGTGGGGTCTTGGGGACCTTCGCCAGCAGGTTTGGGCTTGCGATCTTCGGTGATGTTCAAAGCGCTTTGAGGGAAAGGCCAAAAGCGTCGATCTCCCGAAGAGATCGGATAGATACGCATATCGACGCGAGCGATGCTGCGGCTGTGCAAAGGCATCATCTGGGGACCAAATCGCTCAAGGATACCTTGGCCGCGTTCCCACTTGAGGAAAGGTGCTTTTTTACCAAAGAAGAAGAAGACGCTTTGTTCGCCATGGTGACGAAGGGCTTGGCCTGCATCATCTTGGAGGGGGAGACCTTGGGCTTTGATGCTCAAACGATAGAGGGTATTGCGGCTGTAACGACCTTTGAGGATCAAGCGGTTGCCTTCGACACTGGGCTCAACACCAGGAACGGTGGGGCTGATATGCACCATGCGACGCAGCAGACCAGGGTTGTTTTCGCCGAGATTACGGGAAAATGTGAGGGTGGGATAGCTTGCACCGCCGCCACAATTGAGGGCATTTTCTTGAGGATAGCGCGCACGGCCCCATGCGATGCTGACTTTGTCTTTTTCGCATTGGATCTTTTGGAGGAAGAAGGGCGAGCGTGTGCGGAATGCACCTTCCCAAACGGGGATGGCATTGTCTTTTTTGTTGGACTCAAGGGCGAGTTGCAAAGAGACCGTCACTTTTGTGGCCTTGGGAAGACGTTTTTTGAGCAGGATCCAGTAACCCCACTGGCCTTTGTCGCTGGGCGCAGCTTTGAGCGACCATTGTGTGGCAGCGAGGAGACTGCCTTTTCCTGAACCGTCAACGCCCGGTAGTGGGGCAGTTCGGATAGCCAATGCCTTACGCAAAGAGCGCGTGGGCAGCTTTGCAGAAAAAGCGAGGTAAAGCCGCTGGATGGTGCCTACTTCTGTGGCGCCTTCTGCGGGAACCATCTGGCTGGGGCGTGGCAACAAAGTGCGCAAAACAACGCTTGCTCCGCCCTCGATCGATGCGCCTTTACGCGATTTGATCTTGGCAGGGACGCTTGCGATGATGCGGCTGAGAGGGGACCAGGCTTCGACAGGGCGAAACTCCAGCGTGCGCTCATCATGCCAGCGATAAGCCCCTGCTGTCGGGGGAGTAATACGTAGATAACGTTCGCCATGATCTTCGTTTCCGCCACCTTTGGGGCCGACATCTTGGCGGAATACGACGGATATCGGGTCATAAGCTCGTAGATATTGCTTGGGAAGTAGTGTGGCTTGGCTCTCAGCGTGCGCTAAAAGCGGTGTGCAAAGCCATGCTGCACTGAGGCCCAGCAGCATAAGCCATCTTCTGGGGGATCGTAGACTTCGCATGCTTTTGTCCTTTGGTGTCAGAGTTTTTCCTATCAAAGAGGACCAAGATCAAGAAAGAGTCATGCCTGCGAAAGCTGCGGCCAGATGGCCGCAGCTTTCGCGGCTACAACGAGATTAATGTGATTGTTCTCCCATCATTCTACGCAAGTAGCTTGCGGGAGCTGTTTTGGGGGGCGGATTGAGGCCGCGGATCACGATATGCGCGAGAGAAGGTTTGGCGTTGCGTTTGAGGCGGGCTTTGATCCAGTAACGTCCCGCAGGAAGGGTCTCATAGCTCATACAAGCGCGGTTGCGTACCTTCATGGCGTTATCGTAAACGACGCATCGTGTGTCTTCATGTTGCGCGATCAGGCCGAATCCAACGCGCATTTTCTTCTTCAAGTCGATGCCAAACCAGAGTTCGTTTCCTTGGGACAAGAGGAAGGGTCCTGAACGACCTTCGGAAACGAGGACTTGTGGAAGAAGACTTGCCATGACTTTCCCTTGGAGGGCCGAACCATCGCGCGAACGGATGCCGATCCAGTATGCACCTGCATAAACGGGAAGCGACATCTTGCAACCTTTGCTGCCGCTGTTGCTGTAGATCGCGGCTTGGCCGAGGGCGCCCATCGCGCAGACAAGTCCTTGACCCTTGGCTTGGATGCGCAGGATCTGTGGGGTCTTGGTGTTGAGACCGAGGTATGTGGTTTGGCCTGTTAGCGCAAAAGACCGTCCCAAGGTTTCTTTCGTCAAGTTTGTTGTGACTTTTGCAGGGGTCGCGCTGCCCCACCGCGCTTGGTGTTTTTGTCCATCGCGCACAAGAGACAAGGAACCACTGTGATGGCTGGTCAAGACCTCGAAAGTGGCCTTGCCTTGGTAAAGATCGAGCTTTTGTTTGCAGCCTGTCACATAGCGTCCTTGGGGAAGTTGAAGCTGGCATACCAAACCTTTTCCACGCGCGATGATCACGCTGTTGGACAAGGGAAGTTGCAGGGGAACGCGTAGGGTGGTCTTTTGTTTGGAAGCATCCCAATAGTGCGTGGTGTTTGCACTCATCGCCAAAGGTTTGGAAGCATCTTCGTGGCTGGAAAGGCCGTAGTACAGGGCGGTTTTGCCTGCGACGAAGGCCACTGAACGAGAAGCGTTGTTGGAGAATGGCAAGGACCAGCGGCATTGGGTGGCGGTGTCTGCGCTACCTTGGCAAGTGGCTTCGATGCGAGAGCCCGAGAAGAGCAAGGCCATCCCGTCTCCATGCAGCGCGACTTGCGCTTGGATACCAGACATCGAAGGCATCGCGTAAACGGTTTGCTGTGCAGGAGCGAGTTTGGAGGTTCCCACCAGACCTTCAGTATTTGCTGTGTTGTCTGGCTTTGTGCGGAAAGTCAAAGGTTGGATCAACAAGCTGCCACCGAGGGTATCGTCTGCGGGTCCTTCGCTTGGACGCCAGAGATGCAAGGCGTGTTGGCCAGCAGGGAGATAAGTAAAGATCTGACAACGCAGATCGGAGCGGCGTTGGGGCCATTCGTTGCGTTGTTGGTTGATCTCGCAACCCCAAGCTGCTTTGCCTTCGCCTTGGACTTCGATGTTGTAGAATCCTGCTTTGGCGACCGATAGACGGATGTTTTTGACTTGATTGGCCTTGAGTTGGAGGTCAAAGCGTTTCATGGGCTCGAAAGGAACTTCTTCAAACTTGACCTTGGCGGTCGTTTTTTGGCGCGATGTTCCTTCTACCCACCACAGATACGAGCCCGCATCCAAGTTGAGTGCTTGGTTGCAGTTGACCCAAAAGAGTTTTCCGTTTTTGGGCGCCAAACCACAGTAAGTCTTGGGGCCTTGGACCGCGAGTTTGTAGGTGCCATTGTGTTTGGCTTCGAAGAGTACGTATGCAGGTTGACGTCGTTTGCTTGCGGTCTCGACTGTTTGCTCGGGTGCGAGGGGCTTTACAGGGAGCAAGTTGAGGCGCGCAAATGCACGATGTTTGTGGCCGCGAAGCGAACGCACGCGCCAACGGTACTCACCAGGGCCAAGCAAGCGGAACAGGTTGCAGCGACGGCCGCCTGAAACGCCGATCACTTCTTGGGTTTTTACATTTTCGAGTGCGCAACCAAGTTGTTTGCGAGAGGTGGTTTTGAGTTGGACAGCGACCATCTCTTTGATTTGAAAGCGCAAGCCTTCGACGTCTTGGCCGTTGAGGTCGAGAGATGTGGTCTTGGAAAAAGAAATGGGGTGATCTTTGCCGAAAGGACGGGAGGAAAGGGAAAGCCATGTCCCTTTGCCGAGACCTTTGATCTCCAAAGTATAGAGACCTGCGGGCAACAACTCTGAAAGGCGGCAGTCCCAGCGGTTGTAAGACATATTGTCATTTTCTTGGATGACTTTGCCTGTCTTGGCATCAGAAAGTTTGCACCATACATCTGGATCGCCTTCTGTTTTGATATCGAGGCGTGAGCGCTCTTTCAGGCGGATCTTGACGGTGGATGGGACAGAACGCCACAGCCAAGTGTTGGGCGCGCTTTCTTGGACGTGCATACCAATTTGGTAAGAGACGTGTGTTTTGTTTTCGTTGTGTTGTACAGCGAGGCGATAGGTTCCTGCGGAGACACGGAAGCTTCCGCCACCATCTTTGAGTTCCGCAACAAATCGTTTTCCTGCGAAGATCCGACCTGTAAACTCTTTGCTCAGCGTAGCTTGGATCTCCATGTCCACGGGGATACGAAGCGTGAAAGCATCTGCTCCTAGAGGAGAGATGGTTTTTTGATAAAGTCCGTACAACGGGAGTTCTGGCGTCTTGTTGGTATCCTCTTTTTCTGGAAAAGGGATGGCTTGCAACTGAACGCTTTTCAATCCTTCAAGCACGCTGCGTTGGATGCGCTTCATCAACACAGAAGAGCTAGGGCGACGATGACGGCGGTAACGCCCGTAACGATAGTGACGACGGTAACGGTAGACACGCGAAGGTGTGCTGTCTTCGTAATCGCGAAGTTCTTCGTTGTTGGTGGGGGTTTCTTGATCAGCGATGTTGTTTCCGCTGTAAGTGTTGGCTTGGGCTCCATAAGCTGTGTCAGGGAGAGGCCAAAAATTACTTTTCTTCGCGGTTTTGTAGATCATCGCTCGATAGCGGATATTGCGGCTGGTCGGGAAGATCCAAAGAGCGTAGTTGTCTTTGGGAAGCACACCACGCCAGTGACATGCTTTTCCTGACATCAGGGGCCAGTTTCCTTTGACTTCGAGGCGGCAGAAAAGGTGATCGTCATGGCTGAAGACTTGAAGGGTGTGGTCTCCGCCTTTGGTGAGTTGGATATTGTGATAACGTCCGTAGTACGGGCTTAATCGGGCATAGTAGCGAGACCCGACTTTCATACGGCTTGCACCATACATGCGGAGTTTCTGGGCTTGAAGTCGCAAGTGCCCGTGGCTAGAGCCTTGTGCCTCGACTTGGAGTTGATAAGTCCCTGCGGGGAGGTATTGGATGGTAAGGCAGTTGTAGCCGGGTCCATTTTGGCTGTTGTGGAAGACTTGGGGGAATGCGGGCGTGCGGACAGAACAGCTTGTTCGGACGAGTCCTTGGGTCTCGATACGATAAAGCCCGTCGGTTTTGACTTCCCAAAGGAAACTGCGTTTTTCTTGAAGGGAGAGCGCAAAGCCCGCAGGTTGGTTGGTTTTGAGGGTCGGCAATGCAGACTCTTCGGGGGCTTGTTTCGGAAGTGGCATCGGGCGGAAGAGTTCGGCAATTCCCGTACGTTCAGCCGCAGATGCAGACGCTTTGTGGAAAGCCACTGCGCCAATGCGGAAGCTTCCAGGGTCACCTACTTGAAGGCTGTAAGACCCGGGCTGAAGGGCGACTTGGAAACTACAAGCACCTTCTTGGATCAGTCGGTCCATGGGATGACGCTTGGCTTTTGACGACGTGATATCGGGGATAAAACGACGAGACCACTGGATCGCGCCATCGCGATTGCGATAGATGTGGATGCTGATGTTGTAGAGGCCCGCTGGGAGCTTTTGCGAGATCTTGCAGTTGCGTTTTTTGCCGCCGTCATCGTCGCGTTTGATGGTGACGCCTTTTTCATTGAGCAAAAAGCAAAGCGTGTCTTGTTTTCCTTGGGTCTCAAACTCTAGGGTGCCAGGCTTCGAGAGGTAGATCCACTCGTTGAGTCCGCCTTGTTGGAGGTAGGCTTTTTCAGTCAGAGCGCTTTTTTGGGGGATGTGTAGTGTGCGCCCTTGGACGAGGGTATTGTTGTTGACTTCGCGAAGAACACAGCTACGTCCCAGTCCTTTGGTTTCAAAGAGGTATTCGTCTGCGCGCGCAACTTTGGCCTCATAGTGCCCTTTGATACCACCATACGTCATCGCGGGGGCGTTTTTGCCGAGGACAAGGCGGCTTTTTTGTGGTGGGTAGAGACTGTAGCCGATCGCTACGTCTCGATACGCAGGACCCGAGATGCGGATCTTGTAGCGTTTTCCGCTTTTGAGCCCTACCCGACGAGAACACTTGTAATGTCCGTAACGATGGGGATAGGGGCGCGCACCCGAACAGCTTGTGACGTAGCTTTCTTGCCCAAGGCTATCCAACACATAAAGATTGATGCTGAAATAGTAGTCGCTTTGGCCTCTGAGGATCATAAAGGGATTGTTTTCTGAGGCGGGCAGCGAAAAAGCGAAGTCCCGTGTTCCGTCTGTGCGGAGCGTGAACACTTGGGGCTTTCCAGGTTTGAGGAAACCTTCGTTAAAATAGGCGAAGGCATCGGCTTCTTTGCTGGCTTTACCACGAGGCGCAGGGATCGAAGTGTCGCCATACACAGCAAATTGGTACACGCCAGGCTCAAGCACCCCGTTGATGCTGCAAGTTCGGAAATATCCGCTTTGCTCGTGCAGACTTTGACGGACGGCTTTGGTCTTTTTGCCAAGTGACCATCCACGCGCGTCAAAAAGGCGGCAGTGGTGGACTGTTGGGCCTGTCACATGGATCTTGCTCACGCGGCGTTCTGCGACTTCAAGGCGATAAGTCACCATCTGAAGGCGTTTGAGTTGGCTTTTTCGTTCTTCGCCAGGCTCCAAGACCTCGTTCTGTCCGTTCTCATAACGCAAAAAGTGCAGCTTGCTTTTTTGCAAACTGCCTTTGCGAGAACGGATCTCCAAGCGGTAAACCCCTGGGCTTAGTTGCTGATCGAGGCGGCAGTTTTTGCTTTCGCCACCTTGATCATTGTGCGCGAACAAGCCTCGCAGACGATCTGAGAGGCGACACTGCGTGTCGATCTCGCCCGATGTCTCGATGCGAAACTCACCTTGCGTTTTGACATGTAGCTCTAAAAAGAGTTGCTTTGTGTTGTCTAGCTGGACCACTTCGCCTTCTTGGACTTTTCGGTCCTTTGCGGCGTATGTCGTGGTACTCCAAGCGAGACTTGCTAAGCACAACAGGAGGCCGACGAGCCACGTCGCTCCTCTTCGATCTTGCTTGTATCTTCCCATGCTCAAGCTCCTACCTTTGGTCGTTAGAAGAGATTGTATTGGGGTCAAAAAAGCGCGAAACAAAAATAGAACATGTTGAGGAAAGGGCGCTGTAGAGTCTGCGTCCCTTGGTCACATGTGTTGGGGTAGTGGGAGGTGTTGTAACACGCCTACGGTTTGGGCTCAAATCTTATCCGCCTTTTGTATCGGAAAATACGCGTGAATTGCGCTTTCTTTTCTTGGTTCGTGATGCGGGCTTGGTGGAAAGCTACTTCGGTTTTGTGAAGAATCCGTGAATCTGTCTCGAAACGATGGGGGATTTTCTGGAGAGGGCTCACTTTGTGCGGATAGGCAGGTATATCGGGGATCTTGGACGAACTCTAAAAGAAGAGATGCGTTTTGGGGTTGCTATTGTGACGTGCTGCGTCATATTTGCGAGTCATTTTATGTGGCTTGGGGGATTGGCTTTCCCAAGCGATAGATGCAGGAGGAAGCACCTTGAAACGAGAAGATATTACCGCCACAGAAGCCGAAGAGATCGCACATTTGATGTCCCAACGCCATCAAGTCTATCTCCAAGATGGCGAATATTTCGAGGTGAGTGGATATCGTTCACGCGGCGAAGTGTACACACAAGTGATTCTTCGCAACGAGGATGAGAGTTTTTACTACCCCGTAGAGTGCCAACTCGAAGTTGTGAGCAGTGGTGTGAACAACCCGATGGATGCGCAGTTTCTGTTGTTGGACTTTCAGGACTACTACTTTGGTCGATTTTTGAGTGAAGGACGCGATGTGTTCCTCACCATCGATTGGTCAGAGTACCAGTTCGATGAGTATTTGCTGTTGGCGCGCGGTCAGATCTTTAATCGCAAGCTGGATCGTTTGGCAGATGAGTGGTTGGCAGGTGGGCCTCTTGCTTCAGAGGACGGAGAATAAAAGGAGCTAGGATGACAGACGCGGTGGCAGAAAAGACAGGACCACAGATCCATCCCTCTTGGTTGGCTGTGCTAGGCGATCAGTTCAAGATGCCCTATATGGCAGCATTGAAGGCCTTTCTTCTCGAAGAAAAGAAGAAACACAAGGTCTATCCGCCTGGACCACTGATGTTCAATGCTTTCAACCTCACACCTTTCGACAAGGTGCGTGTGGTGATCATTGGACAAGACCCCTACCATGGACCTGGACAAGCCCATGGGTTGAGCTTTTCCGTGCCTGATGGCGTGCCGCCGCCACCTTCTCTCGTCAACATCTTCCAAGAGATCGAAACGGATCTTGGTTTACCAGCCCCTTCCCATGGGAATCTTACGTACTGGGCAGAGCAGGGCGTGTTGTTGCTCAACGCGGTGTTGAGTGTCCGCGCACGCAAAGCCAGCTCTCACGCAGGGCAGGGTTGGGAGACCTTTACGGATCGCGCTATCGAAGTGATCAACGAAGGCCGTGAAGGGGTCGCTTTCGCTTTGTGGGGAAAGTATGCCCGAGAAAAAGCCAGCCGCGTTGATCGACGCAAGCATCTCGTGTTGACCTCTGCTCACCCCTCCCCATACTCCGCAGCTTCGGGCTTTTTCGGTTGCCACCACTTCTCCAAGATCAATCAATTCCTCACCGAGCGTGGAGAGTCGCCCATTGATTGGTCCTTGCCTCCTCGCTAAGTCTTCTCGCCTTCTCAGATTATTTCGTAGAGGCCCCTTGTCCCCACCTTACAAAGTCTGCAAGATGGAACTCATCTTTTCCTACCCAGCTCTACCTTAAGATCTTGCATCTCTGATGTTTTCTTCTTTGTCGCACTCTTCTTGGCGTCTTATCCCTCGAAGAGTCGGTTTGTTGGGACGTTCTAACGGGTTTTTCTGCGCTCCACACAGGCGTTGAAAACACGATGGGATGTCTTTGTTGTTTGTTTTTGTTTTGTTTTTTGAAGGAGTTCTGTGATGAAAAGATTTGGTTTGTTTTGTTTGCTCTGTTTCTTGGGAGGGGCGTCTGTTTTCTTTGAAGGGTGCCACCTCCTTCCAGGGAACTGCAATGCAGCGACTTGCTTTAATCAGTTTGTTCTTTCTTTCGAGATGGGTGGACTGAAAAGCGGATCGTACCGTTTGGAACTTATTCCTGCAGAGGGCGGATGTTCCTATGGATATACTTTCATCTTGAAAGAAGATGGAGCTTCCTTTTCTTTGTTTGATGGGGACTTCATCTCGGACCCTGGAAATTGTTCGAACCCTGATTCAGAAATTTCCTTGGATTACAAGACCCAACCTGCTCCAGGAAGGTTGCGATTGAGGCTGTTGCGCTTTCCTGCACAACGCATCAAAGATCTCAATCGCTTCCAAGTTCGGTTGTTTCATGAGGGAAACGTCTTCTTTGATCAGAAAGATGTTCAAGTCACACCCGAGACTGAGCAACCCAATGGTCCCACTTGTGCTCCAACGTGTTACACCGTGGACAAAAACTTTGTCGTGGCTTCGCAGCCCTGAGACAGTGTCTTGGTAAGCCTGCAAGGGCTTCGAGCTGGGCTTCTTGTGGGGCTTTGTTTTCTGTTGGCTTTGGGAAGGAAAAGATCAGGCGGGGGAGAGGGCGTTTGCGCTCTCTTTGATGGTTTGTGGTTGTGTGGGGATCAGTGTGCTTTGTTGAAGTTGGGTGACTCCTTCAGTGGTCCAACTCATAAAGTCCACCTGAAGGGCATCATCGACGTGTTGAATCATCAAAAAGGGTTGTTGTTGTGAGAGCACGCCGCTGTTCTGCGGTCGATGTTCTTCCTCGTCGAATGTGGGACTCCACGTACCAAGGTTGATGTAGTGATGTCCATCCCCAAGATCGCGATGTTCAAACTGATGATTGTGTCCGAATATCGTGAGGGGAACGCGTAGATGATCAGCGATGGAGTACGCTGCTTTGAGCAAGCTGGGGGCGGTGGCTGTCACGGGAAAACGGCGCGACAAGTACATGTAGATACCCACAAAAGCGAACGAGATCAGCGTCATCATCCCCGCGATGGTTGTATGCGATGCACTACTACGCAGGCTTTTGGTCACCAGCCAAGCGGTGAGGATCACGAGCAACAAACGATCGAGATAAAGCATCTGCAACAAGTCGAAGGTGCGGGCATAAAGGGGAAGTGAGTGGGACTTGTGTAGCTTTTCAAGCTTTTGTGGACAAAGGCCATAACGGGCGGATACCACTTCAAGATCGCGTGTCGAAAGGCTTGCAGGTCGTTGCTGCCAAGAAAGCGAAAACAACCGATAGACAGACTTTGCGGCGACTTTGAGGATATGCGTTTGTTGTTGGAGAGGCTGTCGAAAGATATGTCGTGCGATGTCGTAAGCGCCCCATTGATCGGCTTCGTGGGCTGTCACACAACCAAATGACTCTTGGCACAAGTACTGTGCTTCCACAGCGAGGTGGCTGACCGAACGCAAAGGAGCCTCTGTGTCTGGTTGCAAGAAAGATTCGACTGTGCACAAAGGGTCGTGAAGGTGACCGTGTTCGATATGGATGAGACCTTCTTCTGCGTAGTACCACGGGCAGAAGTAGAGACGATTGTGAAGGTCGTGTGCAAGCTCTTCCATGCCGTGTTGCTGAGCAAGATCAAGCAGGTGTTGGAAAAAGAGGTCTTGGATCTGGGGGAGATTCAGCTCTGCGTCGTGGTTGCCTGTGATGATGTGGAGCTGGTGCCCAGCATGAAGGAAAGTCGCCATCCCAAGGAAAGTTTGGGGAAAGAGCTGAAAGAGGTGTTGGAGCTTGAGTTTGGCACCTTTTTGATCCCAAGAGGGCACGTACCATCGGGTATCTTCGTGCGGGACGTGAAGGTGCATAAAGTCGAGAAGATCACCTGCGATCACAAGGCGCCAAGGTTTTTGACGGACTTTGTGGTGGGCGTAGTGTTGGAGGAAGGAGAAAAATTGTTGATCTTGGAAAGAGGCGCGTTCTTGGACGTGCTCGCGTGCTTCTTGGGGGAGCTGCTCACCGAGGTGTAAGTCGCTCAAAAGCAGGAGGTTGTGGTGCGGTCCTTCGTTGCTCGACATCAGATTGCTCCTTGTAGAACGTGTGGGGTCAGTCCTTTCTTTGATCTTTGCTCTTGACAGTCGTGTGACATCGCTTCAAATTCCTGCCCACTTTTTGGGGGCAAGACGCCAAGAGACTGGCGGAACTTTGCCAGATTTCACTGAAAAAAGACCTATGGTTGGGTCTTTTTGTCTCGTCTTTATTGAACAAACAAAGTCTCACTCATGAGGATGAGTGATGAAAGTCGTAGGATGCGTCCCTTGCAGAACTTTTTTTCTTTCTAGTGGGACGTGACTTTCGACCAGAGAGTCTAGCCTTCTTGACAAGGGTAAGCATCCATTGCTACAAAAGTCAACTTTCTGTTTTGTTGTTCAGAGGGAGCGAGCAATCACCCCAAAAAGTAAGAACGGTACTTGGTTTAGAAAGGTTTTCATACACAGGTCTTTTTTTTCTGTAATGACAAAAAAGGCGTTTAGGGAGTGAAGAGAATCTTTCGTAGGATACGCAGTCAAACGATCTCGAAGGGTAGCCGTAAGAGGGTATATGGTTGATTGCAGCACAAACGTTGTGAATCTACGACGGCAGCCGCAAAAAGGCTGCGAGGGCAGAAGGAGCGAGTATAGATGGAACAATATATGACACCTCAAGAGATGAAAGAGATTGAAGAGATCCTTGAATCAAAGAAAGATCAGCTCTTGCGGGCCGCCCGTCAAAGCATCTCTGAGCAAGTAAATGCGGGCGATCCTTTACCTGCGGATTCCATCGACATCTCTACAGATGAGAGCTTGCAGGTGACCGAATTGCGTCTTCGTGACCGCGAAAAATACCTATTGGCCAAGATCGAAAAGGCTTTGGTCCGCATGAAGACCGATCCCGAGTTCGGTTATTGTTCAGAGTGTGGTGCAGAGATCGGCTTCCCCCGTCTCAAGGCCCGTCCCATGGCGGAACTCTGCATCGATTGTAAAGAAGAACAAGAGCGCGCTGAGAAGCGTTTGCCCGACAAACGCCAAGAAGAAGAGCGCAACAGCCGCAGCTTTTTCCCTTAATGGGTGAGCGGATTGTCTTTAACGGTGGGCTTTGAGCTGCTGGCGGAAAGCTTGTACAGCATCAATGTTCCCCAAGACAATCAAGGTTGACAGGGGTTCAAAGACGTAGTCTGGAGACGGATTGTAAGACCAATCCGCACGGTTGGGGGAGTACACGGCAAGGACAAGCAACTGTTTTTGCCGTAAGTCCGTTTCGCTAAGTTGTTTTCCCACATACGAAGATCGTTCTGGAAGTGTAAACTCCTCGATACAAAGATTGAGTTCGTTGTCTTTGGTCAACAGATCGAGGAATTGCACCACGTGCGGTCGGATCAACTCAGCCGCGATGCGCACCCCACCAATGTAGTTTGGCGACACCACGCGGTTGGCACCCGCGCTCTTGAGCTTATCGAAAGCATTGAGTTCAATGGCTTTCGAGACGATCTTGAGTCGGGGGTTCATCCGTCTTGCGGTGATGGTGATAAAGAGGTTGTCTTTGTCGGAGGACAACAATGACACGAGCCCATAAGCGCGATCCAGTCCCGCCTTGCGCAACACCGCTTCTTCTGTCGCATCCCCAACCACCGCAGGAAAACGCCCAAACTGGTCTTGAAGGGCCTTGATACGGTTGATGTTGTCGTCCACCACGATGATGCTGCGTTGCGAGTCCAGCAACTCTTTGATCACGTAGATCCCAGTCTCTCCACCACCACAGACAACGATATGGTCTTTTTGTTGGGCACTTAGGTATTCCATCGTACGCTTCCACCAGAGATCTTGGAACTCTCGACCCAGAAAAAAAGCCGTGATGGTCGAGATAAAGTAGTAATTGATCCACATACTCGCGAGCAGGAGAAAGACCGTAAAAGGCCGTCCCAAGGCTGTTTCAGCGATAGGTAAGAGTTCTCCAAAGCCAACGGTCGAGATCGCGATGACAGTCATATAAAAGCAGTCGAAGAGAGGCCACTGGCTCTTTCCAATGAGGTAGTATCCCTCTGTCCCGATGCCCAAAAGGACGAGCATTGTGAGCGTTGCGTTGCGCAGTCGCCCCCACATCTCGCGGGTGGGGCTGGTGGGATCTTGGATCTCGTAGTAAAGCGAGCCAATGATCTCGCGGAGATAATCTCTCATAAACACGCCTGTAAGGGGGATACTGCGCAGTGATGGGGGAGGTTGCGCATAAGAAGTGTTAGTTGAGGAGTTGTTTTGCTTTGCGGTGGAGGGGGTCAGAGGAAGGAAGGATACGCATCACCTGCATCAACAGGCGTTTGGCCTCGTTGTTGTCCACGTCTTTAAGGACTTGTGCTTCTTCGAGCATCTTCTTGGCGCCTTCACGCACACGTGTGAGGCTGCTTTTGATGACTGCGTTGATGGGGTCGAGGCGACTTGCTTCTTTGAGGTCGCGGAAGGCAGCCATGTACTTTTTGCGGCTGAGATTGGTTTTTCCACGCCGATGAAGGACGCGTGCAAGGGTTCTTGCGTATTGTGAGCGGCGTCCACCGCCCAAGCTGCGGTCTGCACGTGCAGCGCGTTGAAGGTTGGTGATGGCACGATCTGCGTTGCCTGATGCAGCAGCGCTCATCCCGATGTTGACGTAGCGTTGGAAGTCCGCGACATAACGACGGTATTTGGAGGCGGTCTTGCGGGTTCTGCGTGAGCCACCGCTGCTTTGGAGGCGGCGGAAGTAGATGATCGCATTGGCAAAACGCCCTGTGTTGTAGAGGGCGATCCCTTGTTTGATGTTCCCACTGGGACCTGAACGGCGTCGCGAGTAACGACGGCTTGCGCGTCGCTCGGGTGGTTTTTCCTCGATCTGAACGACAGGACCAGCCTCAATCTTTTGTTTGAGGGCGAGCGCTTCTTTGTGCTCGGGGTCGATCTTGAGGATAGCGAGGAGATGCTTTTTCGCGAGGTCAGGTTGGTTGGCTGCAAGCGCGAGGTTGGCTGCGGCCAGCTTGGGGTTGATATCTTTTTTGTAGATGCGGCGCTTGAGTTTGCGTGCACCAATAAAAGCTTCGGTTTCTGTAGAGATCTTGGCAAGCAAGACCATCGCTTCGCTGGCTTTGTCTTCGTCGATGTAGAGTGAACGTGCGCGCTTGAGCATGTTTTGCGCGGAAAGTTCTTTGCTCACGAGGCGAACGTAACGAAGGATCTCTGGGCGCATTGGGTTTCCATCTGTGATGGAAGCGGCCATGCGTAGGGCTTGATCAGCTTCGTTCCACTTTTGTTCTTTCATAAGTTGCTTGCCGCGGTTGAAGTGCCCGATCGCCATCTCTAGCGGCGTCAGTTTCTTCTCCACGGGGGCTTTGTTGTAGCGGCGATAGGCCCAAAAACCAACGCCGCCCACTGCGATCACTGCGACCAAAAGCACGATCAGTCCGACGAAAGAGCCTTCGGACTCTTCGGAGCCTTTTTCTGGAGCAACAAGGATGGGGGCTTGGGGAAGAGCATCGCTGGAGGCTTGCGCAGAGGGGTCTGCAACTTGGGGGTCTTGGAGGACATCTTCGGCGTTTGCAGCGAGGGCGGCTTCTTCTGCGGCCGCTGCTGCGGCGGCTTGGTCGTCAGGGACCATAAAGTAGATGCGTGAGTTACCGACCACGATCTCTTCGCCGCCTGTTAGCCAGCCTTCAGTGACAAACTCATTGTTGACTTGTGTACCGTTACCGCTGTTGAGGTCTTGGTACCAAAAAAGCTTTCCATCTGTGTTGATGGCCATGTGGTGGCGAGAGACAGCGCGATCTTCGACAGAGATGTCGTTGTCTTCAGCGCGGCCGATCATGACTTCGCCACGGATCGGACATTCCCACTCTTGCCCTGTCGGATCGACGACGAGAAGGCGATATTCTTGTGCAATTTCAGGGGAGTTGCGTGGGAAGCGCTTGCCGAGTTTTACAGCGACATCGTCAATCAGAACGGTCTCTTCGACCTTACCAAATTCACGACCAAAGTCCCGATCAAACGCGCTCATGCCTTCATCCAAATGGGTCTAGTGTTGACAATGGGCTTGTGATATTGCGGCTTTGCCGCGTGTCATGCGTCCCCCCAATATTCGGTAGATAGGGGAAAAACACAAGCCAAGAGCTTGCAGGATATTTCGGCATGATAACGCAGCTTTTTACGAATTGCAAGCGAGGGAACAGAAAGTGGTTGGTATCTTTGGATTTACCGCAAGGGGAAAGATGGACTAGCGATCCAGACGGGAGGTGGTGTCAGCGTCTTCATCGATGAGGTGAGTGTGATCTTCAAAGAGCAAAAGGATGCCTTCGGACTCTGTGTCGAGTTCGAGCAATTGGAATTGGCTGTGATATCTTTCCCAAGCACCAAGGACACGGGACTCTTCGACGACAGAAGCTTCGTCGAGGACTTCGAAGTGCCAAAGGATCAAAGAGGGCAAGGTGCTGATATGATCCACCACAAAAGCGGCTTTGCGCGAAGGTTCTTCGTGATGATGCACGAGAAAACAACGTGGGGATTGGTTGGCACAGAAACGCAAAGAGGGTGGGTATTGTTCGTGGTCGATCCATCCGTCGCGGTGGACCAAAAGGAAGCTTTCTTCTTCGATCGGGAGTAAGTCTTGGATATCGAAGAGGCACTGTGGGCCAAAAGCTTCTTGGAGCCAGTGCAACGCCTTTCCCGTGGAGGAAGCCGAAACAAGAACGGAAGGGTTGTGAGTCCAAGTCACTTCGTAAAGAGGCATGAGAACACCATTTTTTCGAGGTTGATGTGTACGTTACACCAAACCTAAAGAGTCCAGAGCAAGTTCTGCGTATGTTCTATGGTTTATCTTTCCTAAAAAAGCAAGGAGTCATTATCTTTGTGGGCGCGTAGTGCGGCGTCGCAGAAAGAGAAGAAGGCACAGCCATGCCAAAGACCAGAGCGGGGGAGAAGGCATTGTTTGGCAGCCAAAGAACGAATGTTTTTTGGGATACGGCAAAAAGGTGATGGTGGGGGTTACTTCGAGGGGCACATTGTTGATCCAAGCGTGTAGCGTTGCTTGCCCTGGGGTTTGTGGGGCACGGAGGCGGAGTTGGTAGATCTTTTCGTTGGCGCCTGTGACCGAGCCTACGATCTCACCAAGGTCTGTTTCTACACGCACGATGAGGTCATCTCGTGAAAGGCCGATGCCATCGCGATCTTTGGGCACTAGAAAAAGTGTTGTTTCTGAAAGCCCGTCCGCAGGGAGGCTTTGGTGCAAAATGCCAAAGCCTGACTGCTTGGGGTCGGGGTCAGATGTTGCTTGTTTTTTGAGGGTTTGGATGGCTTTCATGATGTCGAGTTTTCCAAAGCCCCAAGCCGGGTGGTAGAGTTGCTGAGAGGTTCGGTTGTCCGCACGGGCACTGCGTGTCAGGATGTTCCTTGTGTTTTCAAGGTCCAACGTGGGGTCGAGTTGCAAGAGCAAAGCAATGGCCCCTGTGACATGAGGAGCGGCTTGGCTGGTGCCTTGGGAGATACGGTAATCGTCAGGGGTAACTTGTGTACGCGTGGAGGGGGACTGTTCTTGCGAACCTGCGGAGGTGATGTACTGTCCAGGAGCGGAGATGTCTGGTTTGGGCCGACCATCGGGGGTTGGGCCTAGGCTAGAGAATGAGGAGCTTGCCCCAAGAGGGATATCTTCTTCGATCAGCTTGCCTTGGTTGGTTTCCCAAGCTGAACGTGTGTTGTAAGAGCCTACCGTGATCACAAAAGGAGAGGTCCCTGGCATCGCGACAGAATGTCCCATACGGAGGGAGTTTGCGAGGGTTGCGCCTCCTGTGGGGAGCCTTGTTTGGGCGACCCAAACATGTAGAGGAGAAGCCGTTCCTTTTGCTTGTATCTTCCAAGTTCCTGTGAGCAGTGGGGATTTTTCTGTGTTGGAAAGGAGTAGCACCCACAAACGCCGTGCTGCGGGATCGCCGTCTTTGCGGGTTGTAAGCATCAGTGTTCCAACTTCGCTTTCGATGGGTTCTTTGGTGCTTTCGTTGGCTGCGAGTTGTAGGACTTCTTGGCCATTGGGGGCATGTATCGAAAAGGCCAGTTCTGCCTGTGCGTCGCTCCAAAACTCGATGACGACGCGGGCGCCTCCATCTTTTGTGGTGATGCTGTCTTGGCCGGGGATCTTGAGTTGGATCTCTGCGGGGGCGTCAGGGTGGGCCCAACCACCCCAATAGATCTCGCGGTCTCCTTCGTTTCCGGCGGATGCTACGAGGATTTGACCTTCTTTGCGTGGACCTGCGTATGCAGAAAGAGCTTTTTCGAGCAAGCTGCTTCCATCGTGGGGGCCTTGGTGTCCACCAAGAGACATATTGAGCACATAAGGCTTGCGATATAGCTTCGCAAACTGATGGATAAAGGCGATGCTTTCGAGAAGATCGCCGCTGTCAAACTCTCCTTGGCCTTTGCGTAGGGCCTTGACGATCACGAGGTCCGCACGAGGGGCGATGCCCATATAAGGGGCTTGTCCGTCTGTACTTTTTCCGTTCCCTGCGGCGATGCCTGCGACGTGGGTTCCGTGTCCTGAGAGGTCTTGGTGGAGCAAAGGGGCATCCGATTGCAAAGCGAGATCGAGTTCTTTTTTTAGAAAGAGCCGTGGTGCTCGGCCACTTTGCGTTGCAGGGAGCGAGTAATCCAACAAGGCCAACACACGAGTTGTACCATCAGAGTTGCGAAAGGCCGGATGTTGTAGGTCTATCCCTGAATCGACCACAGCAACGATCACACCTCGACCATCAAGACCGTAGAGCGTTCGAGCTTGTGGAGCGCCAACCAAAGGAGCGCTCAAGTTGAGATGAGGGCGAAGCTGTGGACTCGATGCAAGCGCGTAAAGGCCGCTGGGTGGGCGTTGTAAGAGTTCTTGAAGTCTTTGCGGAGACAACCAAGCTGCTGCGATGCCGTTGGATGGGGCTGTTAGAGAGATGCCTTGCTGTTGGAGATCTTGTTGGAGGCTGGCAGAGGCATGGAGCAACACACGTACTTGTGGGTCGTCGGGGTCCGCCGAAAGGTGCAGGAAGGGTAAAGAAAAGACCTGCGCGAGTTGGGGTGTTGTGGGAGAAACACCATGAAGTGCCGCTTGCCACAGCATGAGGGTACCATCAAGGGAAGGGATATCTTGTTTTGAAGAGGAAGGATGGGAGGGGGAACAACCCCAAAGGAAGAGGATCAGGAGAAGGGAGCGAAACAACACAAGAGACCTCTCTTTGAGAGCCGCAGGATGAGGCATAGGTCCGAGGGGCTTGTGTTGTTTCTTGTGTGGGACCTAGCGTCGTCGGCGACGTCGTTTACGCTTAGGCTTGTTGGATTCAGCTTTTTTGGCTTCTTCTTCAGCCTTTTTCTTAGCTTCTTCTTCAGCCTTTTTCTTAGCTTCTTCTTCTTTGCGTTTCTTTTCTTCTTCAGCAGCGCGTTTGCGAGCTTCAGCAGCACGTTTGCGATCGCGTTCGATCTCTTCGACAGACTTTGCAACACGCTCGTGGTGCGCACTCACGCTACGGCGGAAGTGTTCAGCTTGGGCGATCCAAGCTTCGCCATGCATCATCTCGCTAGAGACGAACATTGTAAAGAAGACTTGCACCCAGATGATGTGTGTTGCGGTAACCACGGTGGAAAGGAACGCACCTTGTTGGTAAACCAGCATGACCACACCAAAGAGGGCACTTGAAGAAAGCAAGACACCCAAGAGTGGAGAGATGTACACGAGGGGGAAGGTCACAACACCCACAGCGGCACCAACGAGGAGGCCACGGAGGATGGTGTTTTTGGGGTTCTGCCCGTCGAGGATCTTGATCAAGAAGAACAAGATCAAACCACCTGCAACCATAGAGAACACGATAAAGGCGAGGAAGGAAACCAAGAATCCGCCCGATTCACCCGCTTTTTTCGCTTGTTTGGTCAAGGAAACGAGCTTGGTGCTGCAATCGTTGATCTTCTTGGCGTCGCACCCAGCATCTGCGACACAACGCATGTATTTGTTTTGACGGCCAGCAAAGACGTCATCACAAAAGCGTTGGCTGGTGGCGATCATTTCTTTGAAACTTTTGTATGCTTCTCCAGGAGTGAAACAAGCGGCAAAAGCTTCGCCAGGAGCTTGGACACAAAGTTGTCCAGTGGTGCATTGGTTGGCAGCACCGAGTTTACAGGTCCCTTCTTGTTTTTCACCGTAGACCGTAAGGACTTTGTCGGCACATGTGGTGAGCTGATCAACATAAGTGGTACAAGAGGGGGTTGCGCATCCTTGCATCAGCGAGCTGAGCGGGAGGAGGCTTGAGAAAAGTAGCAAGCACAAGAACTTTCTAGTCATGATGCGTTGTTCTTCTCCAAGTACGGTTGTTTCAATGCCCATCCGCCTCAAAAGACAGATGCTACGTAGTTTTCAATAAAATGAAGGTCCTGAGGCTAGAGGCTCGTCTGAAGTTGAGGGGCGATTGTAACGATCGAGGTGGGCAGGGTCAATACTTTTTTCCTGCGGTAGATCGGGAGGGGATTGAAAGCGAAGAGGTTTGGTAGAAAGGAAGGGCTTTTTTGAGCATATCGTGGAGGAGTTGCTCAAAAGAAAGCTGGTGTTTTTCGGCGATAGATTTCAGTGTTTTGTAGTGGGCGCTTCTGAAGCGCAAGGTATAAAGGATCTCGCTGCCATCTTCGGAACCATCGAGTTCTTGATCAGAAGCATGAAGGGCTTCGAGAGGGGCAGGAGCGAGGGCGGTGGGGCCTTCGGAGAAGGGATCACCTCGATAGAGTTCAGGATCGAAGGGCTCGCTCTCTCCACCTTTGGGGGAAGGTGGAGGCGTGGGCATGCGTCGAAGTTCGATGGAGATGGGCTTGGGGCCGATGGTGTGTTCGTCTGTTTCCGAGAGGATGGCAGAAGGCAGGAGTTCCACAGAGGGAGGCGCTTCGGAGAGCAGGTCCAAAGAAGAAAGCGCTTCAAGATCAGGATCTGTATCTAGATCGACGGAGGGCAGTGGTTTTTTGCGGGGTGCGAGATCTTGTGTGTCAGGCTCTGAAAAGTCGTCCTCATCGGGGGTTTGTAGATTGCTCAGCACTTCTTGTGAGAGGGGCGTGGGATCAGGGACCGCTGCCATATGCGCTGAAGTAAAGTCGATAGCTTGTTGGGTTCCTAGGATCTCGGCAATCTTTTTTTCGAGGTAGCGATTTTCGCGTGCGATCTCATCTGCAAAGAGCTGCTTGAGAAAGTTGGATAGGTGTAAATTGCTGGGATTAAAGGAGAACTTTGAGAGGAGGTTGTTGAGTTCGTATTGGATTTCCCAAGCATTTTGGTAGCGTGCTTCGGGATCTTTGGCGAGCGCTTTGAGGATGATGGGTTCGAGTTCCCAGGGGAGATCTTCTTTAAAGTAAGAAGGCGGGTAGATCGGACCCTCTGCAATAGATTTGAGGATGGCGAGTTCATTTTCGCCAGAGAAGAGGCGGTATCCTGTCACCAACTCGTAAAAGACGATCCCCAAACTGAAGATATCCGAACGTTGATCCACTTCGCCGTCGAGGATCTGTTCGGGGGACATGTACGAGACCTTGCCTTTGAGCGTGCCTTCTTGCGTTTGTTCTAAGCTGTTGGAAGCTTTGGCGATCCCAAAGTCAAGGATCTTCACGCCACCATCGAAGGATACAAAGATATTTTGTGGGGAGATGTCGCGGTGGACGAGATTGAGGGGATTCCCGAGGTGATCCGTTTTGCAGTGGGCGTAATAGAGGCCTTCGCAGATCTGTGTGATGATCTTGATGGCGTACTCTGCGGGAAAAGGGATCTTTTCGGTTTGTGCTTTGAGTGCGATCTCAGAGAGGTCGCGTCCGCTGATGTACTCCATCGCGATGAAGTACGTCCCTTCGATCTTTCCCATGTCGTAGATTTGGACGATATGAGGATGGTTGAGCTGGGCAGCGAGGCGGGCTTCGTTGAGGAACATCTTGACGAAGCTGCGTTCTTTGGCGAGGTGGGGCTTGATCTTTTTGATGACAACGAGCTTGGCAAAACCTTCGGGACCAGCTAGATGAGCGAGCCAGATCTCAGCCATACCGCCGACGGCGAGCTGTTCGATGAGTGTGTAGCGTCCAAGCTTTTGTCCACGGGCCAAAGCGAAATCCTTCAATTCCAAGACATGTGGAGGCGCAGTTAAGATGATTGCGGAAGGACGCGCCTCTTGAGCCTGTAGGATGGGTCGAGACTATATCACAGGGGGATTCAGAAACACAAGCGAAGTGTTGGTGTGTTTTCGGGGAAAAACATTGGGGTAGGAGCAGGCGTAGAAAAAGCAGCGGTATGGGCCAGAGTGGGCTATGGGGCGAGGCAGATCCCATCATTTGCGGAACAGATGAGACCTGTGGGGCAGTTTGCGTTGGAGGTACAGGGGAAGACGCAAGCGCTCACCCCAGCGCCAACGGTTTGGCACTTTGCACCTGGAGGCGAGTTGGGGCAGTTTGCGTTGGACGTACAAACCTTGGAGCAGTAGCCCACCACAGCGCCGTTTGCGCCCAAACAAGCGAGGTCTTGGAGACAACGATTGGCTGGGTCACAGATCCCACCAAAGGGAACGGAGCCAGGTGGTGTTTTGGCGGTACAGACTTGGCTGTTGATGACTTGGGAACACTCAGTATCTGTGAGGCAGCCTGCGGTACAAGGGCGCATACAGAAGAATCCGTTGTCGATGTTGACGCACGAGCGTCCACCAGGGCAACCCAACGAGCAGTCTTGGATGGGAGGGACACAGATACCGTCAGGGTTGGTGAGGTCTGTACGCAAGCAGAATAGGCCTTGTTGACAGAGTCGAGTGGAATCGAACGTGGGGCCTTCGTCTGCGCGTCCGCAAGGCTCATCGACTTTGCGATTTCCTGCGGGGATACAGACGCTGTCTTGTGCTGTAATTCCGACACATAGGCCCGTTCCGCAGTCTGCGGTGGTGTTGCAACGCTTGAGACAGAAGCCCGAGCGCGAGCCTGTGGTGAGGATAGTGCAGAGGTGTTGGCTATCGCAAGTGTAGCCCGTGCTCCCTGCGCAAGGCTGCAAAGGTCCTGCTTCGCTGGGTTTACGACATCTGCGTGTGTTGGCATCGCAAACAAAGCCTGGTTTGCAAAGGACGCTTTGTTCAACATCGCAGAAGGCGCCTTCGTCAGCTTGGGCGATACAGATACTGACTGTGTTGCTGAGGGGGGCGCACAAGATGCGACCATCTGTGTTGTTGGCACAAGCTGCGGCAGAACCGCAGTTTTGATAACAGAAGGGTGCAGGGTCATCATCTGTTGCGGAGATGCATTGGAGACCAAAACCGCATTTGAGGCCCGCAGGAGCGGTTGGATCGTTGGAGCAGCTTTCCCCGACTTTTCGCTCGGTGGTTTGACATGCGCTGCCTTCGTCGGTTTTTCCGTCGCAGTCGTTGTCTTTGCCATCGCAGATCTCTGCTTTGGGCAAGACCGCACCTGTACAGGTCGTGTCCCATTGTCCGTTGAGGCAGAGGTTGAAACCACCTGCACAAAGGCCCGAACCATCGGTTCCTGCGGGGCCATCGTAACAAGGTTTACGCAGAGGGTAGGTGGTTGCGGGGATATTGTCGGTCTGTCCGTCACAATCGTCGTCTTGACCGTTACAGTCTTCGACTTGTGGGACGACGGAGTTGTTGCAAGTCCCCGACCACTTCCCGCCTTGGCAAAGTTCTTTGCCGTCCATACAGCTACCGCGTTTTCTTGTGCTGTTTGGACCGTTGTAGCAGTCTCGGCTGGTGCCATTGGCGCACGTTGCACAAGCATTGCCTTCGTCGGTTTTGCCGTCACAGTCGTCATCTTGGCCGTTGCACAACTCTGTATAAGGTGTGACTTCTCCCTTACACTCAGCGCTCCAAATCCCGTTGCTACAGCTTTGTTTGCCGCGTTTGCAGTTTCCTGCGGGGGTACCGCCAGGACTGTAACAGTCGCGTTCGAGGGGCGTGTTGGTGCCTTTCAAGTTGTCGGTCTGTCCGTCACAATCGTCATCTTTGCCGTTACAGGTCTCTGTTTCGGGCTGGACGGTTTGTTTGCAGATGCGGTTTGCGCCTTGGCACTGGTAGATCCCTGACTGACAGATCCCTTTGCGGGTGCGATCAAGGCAACGTTCTCCCAAGAAGCGGACGTTATCGACTTTTCCGTCGCAGTCTTCGTCTTGGTTGTTTGCGCAGAGTTCATCTTTGGGGATGACTTGGCCTTGGCAGGTGCTCCAATCGCCGTTGACGCACTGTTGGTTTCCGCCTTTGCAGGTCCCAACATTTTCGGTGCCTTGGGGACCTGTATAACAAGCGCGTGCAAGTTTGTTGTTGCTGCCGGGTTGGTTGTCGATTTGGCCATCGCAGTCGTTATCTTTGCCGTCACAAACGTCGGTCTGTGGGGTGACTTGTTCGCTACAAGCCACGTTCCACTGGCCATTTTGACAAAGTTGGACACCAGCTTTGCACTCCCCAACATTTTCGGTCCCTGCGGGTCCAGGGTAGGTGGGACAAGCGCGACGGATGGGGTCAGGTGTATTCTCGATGTTATCGACTTTTCCGTCGCAGTCGTCATCTTTTCCGTTGCAATCTTCGGGGCTTGTCTGTGCGGTCGGCTTACAGATACGGTTGCCTTGGGCATCACAAGCGTAGAGCCCGTCTTGGCAAGCGCCTTGTTTGCTGGGGTCACGACAGGGTTTTCCAAGGTCTTGTACGTTATCGACGATACCATCGCAGTCATCGTCGATCTGGTTTGCACAGAGTTCTGCTTTGGGAACGATCTCACCATCACAGACGTCGGGCCATTTTCCATCTTTGCAAGTTTGCGAGCCTGATTTGCAGGCGCCCTTGCCAGCGGTGCCTTGGGCGCCCGTGTAGCAAGTTCGTACAAGAGCTTGTCCAGTGGCGGGGTCATCGTCGATCTTGCCGTTGCAATCGTTGTCAACGCCATCGCAAACTTCAGCGGTGGGGGTGCTATCGTCGATCACGCCGTTGCAATCGTTATC
Organism: Myxococcales bacterium; assembly: GCA_020632975.1. Classification (GTDB taxonomy): domain Bacteria; phylum Myxococcota_C; class UBA6777; order UBA6777; family UBA6777; genus JAKLKB01. The sequence continues at coordinate 367,816 of JACKEL010000005.1, read as the reverse complement.
TTTGCCATCCCCACAGATCTCTTGTGTGGGTTTGACTTCGTTTTTGCACTCGCCGCTCCAGGTGTTGTTTGCGCTACAGCTTTCTGTACCATCTCGGCATGTCCCTTTGCCGCGGGTGGCTTCGGGTCCTGTGTAACAAGGACGAGATTGTCCAGGGGTGCAAGTGTTGCTTGCGGGGGCACAGTACCCTTGGAGGCAACTTTCGCCGAGCAAACAGTCTGTGGGTTGGAGACATTTTCTACGGGGATCTTCGGGGCATCCCCACATCAAAAAAGAAACCATGAAGAGAGGAAAAAGCTTGCGCATAACACAACCTCAATAAAAAAGCCCTTTGGTGAGGCGATGGGCGGGACAACAAACCCGTATGGGTGAAGACCTGTTTGGGTAACGAAGAGAAGCCACGGCGACCAGTGGAGGGTGTGGGAGAGATGAGGGATCAGCCGTGGTGTTTAGGGTTGGTCGGGGCCACCGTCGGTAGGTTGCGAGGAGCCTTCTTGGACAGGGCAAGCTTGCCGACCATTCTCTTCTTCATATTCGTCCTTTTCTCCATTGCAGTTGTTATCTTTGCCATCTCCACAGACTTCAGGGGAGCAGATACGGCAGGAAACTTTGTTGCCGTCTGTGTCTACGATCTTGTCGAAGATGTTGACATTTGTGGAAGTTGTCTTGGGGGCAAAAGAGAAAGCCAACCAGCAAGTGGTTATGTTTTCAGGACTAAAGCAGTCGTAGTCGAAAAAGATCATCTTTTGGCAAACGCTGCGATGCGTGTCAAAAGTTTCGTTGGGGTCGGGTTCTTGGCCTTCGTGGGGCTGGAGCAAGTACATGCGAAAGAGAAACGTTTGTTGTTTGGCATTGCCAGGAATGGAGAGACTAAGGGGGAGGCTGTCGCTATCTTTGGTGCGTCCGTTGAGTCCGCCATCTGAGTTGAGGATCACGGGTTGGACGGACTCGGTTTGTGTGTTCCAGAAGATCAACATGCAACCATAGAGTTTCGTGGATTGACTTGCTTTGAAGGCTTCAAAACGCTCCCTGGCAGACATCTTCCCTGGGGCCGAAACGGTGGGGAGATCGTTCAAATTGCAAGCTGGCGCCTCCAATTGGACGGTTGGCTGGCATGCAAAGAAGAAAAGCAGAGCAATAAGAGGGAGCGAACGAATGAGGAAAAAGGGGGGAGCGGAGAGCTTCATGAGAAGTGCGACCTCTTGCTAAGATTAGGCGCGTTCTCTCCGACGACGAACAAGGGGAAGGAGAAAGAGGACAAAAAGCAAGAACGAGAAGGAGAGTGGGGATTGCCCTTGGCAACCGCAGCCTCCAGGAGTTTGATAACGATCTGAACCTTGGCCGTCTGGGCTGTTTCCGCCAATAACCTTCTCGTTTCCGGGGTTATTGCCTTGTTCAGAATTGCCGCCGGTTTCATTGTTGGGGTCCGTTTCCTTGTTGGATGTAGGCTCATCGGGGTTGGGACTACCATCAGTGATTCCGTCGGGATTGTTGGTCTCGCCTTGCGGATTCTCCGATCCTGTTTGTTCGCTGCCGGGTTCGCCGGGATTGGGATCTTTGACACAAATACCATTAACACAGCGGCTTTGTCCAGGGCAAGAGACCCCCAAGCAAGGATCGTCTTCGCACTTCCCATCTTTGCAAGCGCGGCCTTCTGGACAAGTGACTCCGCTACAAGGATCGCCTACGCATTTTCCTGTAGAATCACAGACTTTTCCAGGGTCACAAGAAACGCCTTTGCATGGGTCATCCACGCACTGGCCGTTGCTTCCGCAGCTTTGGCTTGATGTACAAGTCGTGGGGTCGCAGATGTCGATACATTGGCCTTGTTTACAGAACTGACCGACTTGGCAAGAGACGCCTTTGCAGGGGTCAGAGGTACATTGACCGTTTTGGCAAATCTGTCCATTGGGACACCCAAGGCCATAACAGTTGTCTTCGACGCATTTTCCATTTTTGCAAGCTTCACCGGTGGGACAGGTCACGCCCAAACAAGCGTCAACACAGATCCCTTCCTGACATTTTTTGTCAGAGGGGCAGGTCACGTTGTCGCAACCGTAGCAGAATCCGTCGCGACATTGTTGACCACGGGGACACTCACCATTACGGCAGGTTCGACGACATGCGCCTTGGATACAGGTTTCGCTTGTGGGGCAAGTTGCGTTGTTGTCGGTCTGTCCGTCACAGTCATCGTCGAGACCGTTGCAGATCTCGGTTTGTGGCAAGGGAGCATTACAAGCAGACCATTGACCATTGCGGCAGATCTCTTCGCCTTCTCCACAAGCGGATTTACAGGTGCGGATCAGCTTGTCGTCGATTTGGCCGTTACAGTCGTTGTCTTTGCCATCACAGACTTCTGGCTCGGGTTGGGGTCCCGAACACCCGCTGAATTGTCCATTGACGCATGAGGCTTTACCTTGGCCACAAGCACCCGAACAAGGTTTGTCAGGGATACCATCGTCGATTTGGCCGTTACAGTCGTTGTCTTTGCCGTCACAGACTTCAGCTTCGGGCTTGGGCGCTGTACAGAAGACCCATTTCCCTGCGCGACACTCTTCGGTTCCTGTTCCACAAGGACTGCTACAGGGCTGCGTGAGTTTGTCGTCGATTTGACCGTTGCAGTCGTCGTCTTGGTTGTTACAAACTTCTGTTTGGGGTTGCTTGGCGCTACAAGGCAGCCAGCTTCCGTTTTGGCAGAGTTCTACGCCGCTTTCGCAGTCTGTTTTACAGCTACGGGAGATACCGTCATCGATTTGTCCGTTACAATCGTTGTCGATACCATCGCAGTCTTCGGGGGTTGGGTTTCCTGCAACCGCGTCACAGGTGGTGCCTTTTTTGTCGGGCGTACAAACGTATTTCCCTGGGCGTTCGCAAGCACCGATACCGCCTTTACAAGCCTGTCCTTTGTTTGCGAAGTCTTCATCGACTTTGCCATCGCAGTCGTTGTCAAGGCCGTCACATTCTTCGACAGCGGGGTTGGTGATGCGGATACATTGGAGCTTGCCATTGCGACATTGTTGTGTTCCTGGGCGGCAAAGACCGGGCTCTGTTGTGTTACAACTTGCGCCACCGTCAGGGTTTCCTTCGTCTACGCTGCCATCACAGTTGTCGTCGAGGCCGTTACATTTTTCAGCGCTGGGAGCGGTGCTACGTACACAAACGAGCGAACCACCTTGGCACTCTTGTTTACCAGCAGAACAAACACCTTGTTGACCTGTATTGCAGTTTGCGCCGCCGTCGGGGTTACCTTCGTCGGTTTTGCCGTCACAGTCGTCATCTTGGCCGTTACATTTTTCGGCGCTAGGAGCGGTGTTGCGTACACAACGGAGTGTACCGCTTTGGCATTGACGCGTTCCTGCGTCACAGATCCCTTGTTGGCCCGTGCTACAGTTTCCACCACCGCCAGGGTTGCCTTCGTCGGTCTTGCCGTCGCAGTCGTCGTCTTGGCCGTTACAGCTTTCGGGAGAGGGGACACCTGATTTGACGCTACACTCTGTGCCCGTACCAGCGGCGTTACAGATGTATTGACCAGTGTTTCCACAAGCACCTTGACCAGCGTTACAAGCTTGACCGAGGTTGGTGAAAGCTTCGTCGGTTTTGCCGTCACAGTCATCGTCGATACCGTTACACTTCTCGGCAACGGGGTTTGTAGTACGCACACAAACGAGCGAACCGCTTTGGCACTGACGTGTTCCAGGCGTACAAATGCCCGGTTGACCGGTTGTACAGCTTCCACCACCACCGGGGTTTCCTTCGTCGGTTTTGCCGTCACAGTCGTCGTCTTGGCCGTTACAGGTCTCAGCAGCGGGAGGGTTGGTGCGGATACAAACGAGCGCGCCATTTTGACACTGGCGTGTTCCTGTAGAACAGATCCCTTGCTGTCCAGTGTTACAAGAGCCGCCGCCACCGGGGTTTCCTTCGTCTACGCTACCGTTACAGTTGTTGTCTTTTCCATCGCAGATCTCGGCGGTGGGGTTGGTGGTACGAACGCATTGGATACCGCCGCCACCAGTACACTGGGTTTTACCCGCAGAACAAACGCCCTGTTGTCCGGTGTTACAGTTCACGCCCGTTCCTGCGATACCATTGTCGATGGTGCCATCGCAGTCGTTGTCGATGCCGTCGCAGACTTCTTGGGTGGCGTTGTTGATGATGGCGTTCATCGCGTTTTGGAGTTGGGTGTTGTTGTCAGAGGCATAGTAAGCAACGCAGCCCGCGATACTGGGATCGCAACGTTGTGTACCACCTGCGACCGCGATATCGCGCAAACAGTTTTTCCCTGTGGTGCTCAAACCCGTTCCAAAACCGATCACGTAGGTCTTGACTTTGTAGACGTTACCGAGGTTATCCACGAGGCGGTTTGCGCCTGTTCCGTTGAACAGATCGCGTGCGATGGTCACACTGCTCGAACAAGCATCACTAGAATCACCGTCTGTGATGAACATGATGTGCGTTGGACGATTTTTGACGCTATCCGCGTTCACGACGCTTTGGAGGTGCGTACGTGCGGCTTGGAAAGCGGGAACATAGTAGGTTCCGCCGCTTGCGGAGTAATTTGAAAGGCTCGTGCTAAGTTGAGGGGGGTTGGCAACGACAGCGTTTGTGATGGTGGCGCTGTCGCTGAAAAGTGTAAGACCCAAGCGGATCTTGCGATCTGCGTAGCCTGCACCCGAGGTTCCACCATATTGGTAGGCGACTTCTTTTAGTGCGTTTACAGCGGTATCCCAGCGCGTGTACATACAAGTTGCACTTGAACAAGTGTAGCTATATCGGGGAGTATAGCCGGGGGTTGGCTGATACGTTCGCTGCATGGGGTTACATTGACTGGTGCTACTACAGGTCCTTCCACTGTTTACGTAGGAGGTGCCTGTGTAGCCCATACTGCAAGATCTATCGAGGATCATCATAAGGTTGGGAGGCTCGCAGTTGGAGGCCTGACCCCAAGCTACCGCGGGAGACCAAGCGATCGTACCAGCGAGCATGAAGAGGCCAGTGAGTAGGCCTCCCCATCGAGGTATGGATGTCATCAAAGAACGATATTTCTTCATGCGGATACTCCCTTGGCGGTGCCGGCCTTTGTGTGACCGTTCGGAAAAATCTTGGGTGCGGAGTTGTAAAAAACTGTATAAAATAACCATGATTGGGTTTGGTTTGTTGTATAGAAGCAGAGAGCAACATTGTGGAACATGAGTTTTACGATACAACTTTTGACCCGCAATGTGTGTTCAATCTTTGTGTTGTTGCGCGGGTATAAAAAGACCCTTCTTGTGAAGGTCTGCTCTCTAGTTTTTTGCCCGTTTTCGGGTAGCCTGTCAAGTGCAGAGACTGTAACATTCTTTTGACTTTTTGCACCCTTTGTCGTGCGTTTGGTGAGGATCTGGAAGCGAGGCTTCAGCGAAAGAGATGAGTGAACAAAAACGTTGGTTGGTCAAACAAACCGAACTTTTGGTCTTGGAAGATAATGAGCTTGTTTTACGGGGGTTGGTCTCTTTGATCCACACTTCGACACCGTGGGTCGCGCATGGATTTTCGCATTATGAAGATGCCTTAAAGTTTATCGAAACGCACCCTGTCACCGTGATGTTGGTCGACTTTCAGTTTGATCTCTTCCCAGGGTACACAGGGATCGACTTTTTGGAGGTCGCGAAGAAGGTCCAACCCGAAGCGATACAAGTTCTTTTGTCGGGGAGGCTCCAAAAGCCTGATACCATCGAGGCCATCAATCGGTTGAATCTGTTTCATTTGATGGAGAAGCCTTTTAAGCCCGAGGGGTTGCTTGCGATCTTGGACCGTGCGGTGCAGAAACACCAAGATGATCTTGCGGAAAAGAAGTATATCCTTGATTTGAAAGAGACAAATGAGCGATTGCTCGTCGCGGATCGAGAGCTTCGAGAGGCCAACAGTCGCTTGCACAAGACCCAAGAGGATCTGTTACGTCAGCAAAAGCAAGCTGCCATTGGGGCCTTGGTGCAAGGGATTTGTCACAATGTAAACACCCCATTGGGTTTAATCCTCGGTCATGCGGAGGAACTGAGCGAACGCTTGGAACAGTTCGAAGAAGAAAATGGCTATCCTCCTGTGGTTTGGCGTCCTTCGTTGCGTGTTGTGATGGAAGCTGTTGAGAGGATTCAGGCGCTTACGCAGAACCTTATCTCCAAAAGTCGGATGGAGCAGGCGGCAGGCAAGCTGTGGTTGTCTCTTGAGGAGAGCGTGCGCCAAGAGTTGAACTTCCTTCAGGCGGATGCTTTTCTTCGTCATCGTGTGAGTCTTTCTTTCGATTTTCAAGAAAAGCTTCCAAAGATCTATATGAATTATGCTGATTTCTCTCAGATCTTTGGGAACCTGATACGAAATGCATTGGATGCACTTTTGGGGGTGGCTGAACCCAAACTGCATTTTCAACTGTTCCAGCACGAGTCTTCTTTGTGTTTTGCGCTGCATGATAATGGTCCGGGCGTGCCTGTGGAGCTGAGGGGGCGCATCTTTGATCCCTTCTTTACGACAAAACGACTCGCTGGGGAGGCGGATGTCCCCCGTGATGCGGCATCTGAGAGCCTTGTGGAGCAACAAGAAAAAGAGAAGACGTGGAAACGACACATGAGCGGATCGGGGCTGGGGCTTTATAGCGTGGCACAGACAGTTGAGTCTTATGGGGGCAGCGTGGACGTCAAGACCTCTGAGGTTTTAGGCGGTGCGTGCTTTTGCGTGTTTTTTCCCATAGATGCGTGATTTTCTCTTCTTCTGAGTCTTTTCCAAGAGCATTGTGTGCTTGACTTTGTGCGGACTTCGTGCGAATCGCCCTGCGACATATCGCGTAGGTTATGCGTCGATGTGGAGGGTTTCCTGTCTTCTCAGAAGTATCCATCACGAAAATGCGGCTATCCCTGTCGGTTGCGATTCTTTCGTAAGGAAGGGTCGTGATGACCTGCGTGTGGCGTGGCCCTTTTTGCTTTGTGGAAGCTATGATAGAAAGTTGACAGCGAGCCCGTTATCAGATACCAAAAGGCTGCTTTTACCTTTTTGTGTGGATGGTTCTGCACAAGAAGTCCTTGTGAAGCGAAAGAGAGAATTCCGCAGCCAAAGCGCGTACTCACAGGCCTTGAATTCTCGAATTCTCAGCAGATCGTGTAGGAGATGAACATGTACGCTACGAATCTTGCGGCCCTCGTTCGCAGGTGGTTGCTGTTGTCTGTGCTTGGTGTGGGTTGGATCGTCTTCTCAGCTTGTGAGCCACCATGGCCCAAATGTGATAGTGACAAGCACTGCCGCCCTGACAAAGAAGGAAACGCGGCGAAGAAAAACTACTTCTGTGTCCAAGGTCAATGCCAAGAGTGTCGCAACGAAAAAGACTGCGGTGAGCGTCAAAAGTGCGAAGGCTACAAATGTGTTGAAAAGACCTGTGGGGACATCACCTGTCCTGGTGGCAAGCGCTGTGATCCCAACACACTTGGTTGTAAATGGATCTGTGAAAACGACGGCGACAATCCTTGTGATGGCGATACTTGTAAAGTTTGCAAAAGCCACCAATGTGTTGATAAGCCTCCACCATGCTCTCAAGACGCCGACTGTCCTGGACAACAAATCTGTAAGTCCACGGGCTCTGGAAGCTGTGAGCGTCAGTGTGTGGGCGGTTGCTCTGGGTCGAAACCCTGTGCAGCAGGCAAAAAGTGTGAAAATGGCCAGTGTGTCGAAGACGCTTGCGAGTTGAAGAAAGTCTATTACGACTACAACCGCTCCTTCATCCGCAGTGATGCAAAAGAAACGTTGAAAGAGAACGTCACTTGTATCACCAAGATGAAAGACAAGAAGATCTTGATCACGGGTCACTGCGACGAGCGCGGCACACGTGAGTACAACATCCGTTTGGGTGAGCGTCGTGCGAAGTCTGCACGTTCGTACCTCACCAAGTTGGGTGTGGACAGCAGCCGTTTCTGCGGTGTGGTGTCCAAAGGGAAAGAAGAACCTGAAGTTCCCAATGCATCGACGGATGAACAACACCAGAAAAACCGTCGCGCAGTCTTTGAATTGCGCGATAGCTGCCCCTAAAAAAGAAGAAGATGGATGATGTCTCGTCTAAAGCCTTCAAAAGCAAGATGAGGCATTTTTTTTGAGCCCTGAAGCGAGTGATTCCTTCGGGGCTTGTTTGTTTGTGGTGAAAGATTGTGGCCCCAAGGCCGCAAAGATGTCCTGAGAACAAGCCCCACACGTGGTTGTGTGGTTGGCTTGTTTCTTTGGTGGGAGATTTTTGGATGAAGGCCAAGCACGTTCTTCTTTGGTTTGTTGTGGCGTTTGGTTCATTGGGGTGTGCGACGCAAGGTGACCTGCAAAAGGTCGAGACCGAGCAGGTGCGCATGAAAACCCAACTCAGTGACCTTTCCAGCAACCAGCAACGGCTTTTGGACGACATGAAAAAAGCGCAAGGAGAACTCGTAAAGATCAACAAAGTGTTGAAAAACTTTACGAAGGAAGGGCGCGTGAACTTTGCGGAGTTCGACTCCAAGTTGGATGAGTTGCGTCGTGATTACCAACAACTCTTGGGGCGTTACCAACTTTTGGAATCATCTTTCAATAAATTGAAAGAGCAACATGACAAGTTGTATGCTGCTTACAGCGCGAGCTTTGGTGACCCTGCTGCCAAAAAAGGCGATGCCACGACTGTGCAGATCGTCTCGACAGAAGGGCTTTTCAAAGCGGCAAAGGCTCTGTACGACAACAAACGTTATGAGCAAGCACGGGATCGTCTGAAGGAGTTTGTGAAGAAGTATCCTGCGGACCCTTACACAGACGATGCCTACATCATGATTGGGGATTGTTTTTACGAGCTAAACAGCTATGTCCAAGCGAGCTTGTATTACAACGCTGTCCTCAAGAAGTTTAAGACGGGTGATCAAGTCGATAAGGCGTATCTCAAGTTGGGCCAAGTGTTCTTTCGTATGAAGGATTGCAACGCAGGCAAGGCCTTTTTGAGACTCTTGATCAAGCGCTACCCGTCGTCGCCTTATCGAGAAGAAGCGCGTGAAAAGCTGCGCAACGCACGGCGTCTTTGTCGACGCTAGGGCGAAGGCAGCACGGTTTTGGAGAGTGATGGATGCAGAAGCGTTCGAAGGGATTGGTTGTGTTGTTTCTGAGCTTGTCGATGACAGGCTGTTTTGCGACCACCAGTGAACTCCAACGAGAAGTGAATGCTCGTAAAGTCTTGGAAACACAGTTGACTTTGTTTAAGCGAGAGCAGCGTGATCGACTTAAAAAGCTAGAAGACCATTACAAAACAGATGTCGTGCGTTTGAAAGCTGAGTTGTCCAAAGCTCGTGCGGAGTTGTCGCGTTCGAGAAGCACCCTCGATAAACTCAAAGACACTGTACAACGCGGTCAAGGCGGCGTTGCAGAGATGTTTACGACGATGCAAAAACTCCAAGAAAACTTCCAAAAGTCTCTTGGTCAAGTGGAAGAGTTGCAGCAGGTCATCAAAGACGTGATGCAAAAACAACCCGAACAAGAGAAGAAGTACCAAGATATCCAAAAACGCTACGAAGAACTTTTGCGCAACCAAAAGCTTCTTTCTGAACAGGCCATCCCTGCGAAGCTTTTCGCACGGGCTCGCGATGCTTACAAAGCGCAGAAGTTTGATGAGGCGATGAAAGACTTTAAGAAGTTTACCCAGAACTTTGGCTCTCATCCTCTCGCAGACAACGCCTATTTGTACATCGGCGATATCCACCGAAAGCGCAAAGAGTTGAGTCCTGCGTTGCTTGCGTACAGCACCATCATCAAAAAGTATCCGAATGAGTCCGAAGTTCCGCGTGCTTTGTTTCGTTTGGGTCTTCTGAGTTACCAAAACGGTCAATGTAGCGCTGGGCGTCGTTACTTTTTGCAACTCTCTCGCTATCGCCGCCAAGCCCCCAAACTTGCGAAAGATGCGCGTCAGTTCTATCGCCGCTCTTCTCGTTTCTGCAAAAAACGCCGCCGTCGTTAGGGCTTTTCTTCCTCTGTGCTGTTCCCTTCTTCCTTACTTCTCCCTCCAAGACTCCCATCCTTTGGTGCTTTTGCACTCTCATCTACTTCTTCCAATTTCCCTTGAGACAATCGGTAGGTCTTCGTCGCGATGGCTTGGATAAAAGCTTGGTCGTGCGAAGTCAACAGGATGGGAAGGGCGAGCCTTTGCTGTAAGTGTTGGAGCAACAACAACAGCCTTTGGGCATTGGCTGGATCGAGATGGCTGGTGGGCTCGTCGAGAAGCAAAAGCTTGGGATGAGCGGCGATTGCGCGCGCGATGGCGACACGTTGTTGCTCTCCACCCGAAAGCGTCGAAGGAAAACGATCCAAAAGATGTTCGATATGAAGGATACGTGCGATTTCTTCGGGTTGAAGGTGCTTTTGGGCTTCGGAAAGATGCCGCCATCCGTACATGATATTTTGGCGAACGCGTAGATGCGGGAACAGCAGTTTTTCTTGTGAAACCAGTGTGATGTGTCTTTTTTGGGGCGCGATGTCGCGGTGCGTGGCCTGATCGAACAGGTGATGAGCTCCCAAAGAGATCTGCCCTTGGTTTGGGGATTGTAGGCCCGCGATACAGTGCAAGATGGTCGTCTTTCCGCTGCCCGACGGACCGCAAAGCGCGTAGATTCCTTGCGAAAGCTCTAACGAGATATCCAAAGAAAAGTGAGGCAACTTTTTGGTAAAGTGCGCGCGCAATGATGGCTCTTCGACGGGGACCATGGTTTGAAGAAGAGGCTTCGAAAGCTCGGTGGGTAGGTCGAGATCGTCGTATTCTGTTGTGGGATGGCTTGGCTTTTTAGGGGCCTTGGGTGATTTAAGTACGTATTGCCCCAGAGCATTCGCGAAAAGTGCCAATCCAATCGCGACCCAAACCAAGCGTTGGGCCATCGCTTCGTGTTGGGAAGTCCCCGACTGATCGAAGGTATAGATCGCCAAAGGGATGGTTTGGGTCAGGCCAGGGGTGTTCCCTGCAAAGATCACCGTCGCCCCAAACTCCCCAAGGCTTCGTGTAAAGGCCAAGATCGAGCCTCCCACGATACCACGCCAAGCCAAGGGAAACGTGACCTCCCAAAAAGCGCGGATCTTACTGGCGCCAAGAAGTTGTGCGGCTGTTTCGAGGCGCGGGTCGATCTGCGAAAAAGCGAGTTGTATCGCGTGCAGCAACAAAGGGAAGGACACCAAAGCCGCCGCAAGAAAGAGAGCTGTGCGCGAAAAAGGAATCGAGATGCCCCACGAAGTCAACAGCGAACCAAGCCATCCCTTGGGACGAAACAGGTAAAGCAGCGCATAGCCCGTCACGATGGGAGGTAAGACCAAAGGTAGGGAAAGCAGCGTTTCAACCAAAGACTTGCCAAAGAACTCCCGCCGCGCCAACAACCAACCGAAAAGCAAAGCCCAAGGAAGACCCAAAAGAACCGACCATAGGCCCGTTTGCAAGGATAGCCAGATCGCTTGTTGTTCTGGGGGAGAGAGTGTCATGGGCTCGTGTGTTGTGTGAGGGGTGGCAAAAAGCCCGCTTTTTGTAAGATCTGACGACTGGATGGCTGCTGAAGATACCGCAAAAAGCTTTGGACTTGGGGACTTTGGCGGAGTGTCGCCACTTGGTAACGGATGGGAAGATTGGTTTGGGGAGAGAACTTGTAAAGGATGCGCGCTTTGGGGGCGGATAATGCGTCACTTTCGTACACGATCGCGACTTGGGCATGACCTTGGAGCAAAGTGCGCAAGGCTGCACGAACATGCGTGGCGCGGATGGCTGTCTTTTGGAAGTGTGCCCAAAGCCCGATGCGATGGAGTGCATCACGCGCGTAGCGACCCGCGGGAACATGCGTGGGATCACCTAGCACCATCCGCGTTGTTGGTTGCATAAGCCATGAACGCAGTGCGTCGGGGATTGCCGCTGCCGCTGTTTTGGCGGGTATCCAAGAGGCTTGGAAGGGGTTTTGTGGAGAAAGCAACAGCACCAAGCGATTGGATGCAAAGTCTCGGATAATTGGAGGGTTGCGAAGGTCGAGTTTGTGTAAGGACTTCGCAGGGATCAGATCCGCAGAAAAGAACAGATCAAAAGGAGCGCCGCGTTGGATCTTTCGCAGCAAGATCCCCGAAGATCCGATGTCTAGCTGGATGCGGCACTTGGCTTTGGGCTCGAAGTCTTTGGCAAGCTTTTGAAAAGCCAGCGTCAGACTGGCTGCAAGGGCGATACGCAGTGTGCAAGGCGGTTGTTTGGACTGCCGTTGACAAGCAGCCATCGAACCCCAGAGCACAAACACTGCGAGCATCAGAGACGATGCTCTTGTCCAAGATCGCCGATGGATGGCCTTTTTGCGTGAGGGAAACAGGAAAGAGGGGAGAAAAGGACGGAGGAATCGCAGGCAGGGTTTGCGCATGGCTTAGTTTTGGTTGCTTTGGTCGGGTGTATCTTGCTTTTGGCTGTGTTGCAGGACCAACGGGGGAATCGTGATGATCTGGGGTTCTGCGGGGCCGTGCGCAACGATACCACCCACAAGGTCGTGGTCTCCCGTTTGCTCGACTTCTACTTGCACGATGTCGCCGGGCATAGCTTGTCCATCGTTGATATAGATGGTGCCGTCGATATCGGGGGCTTGGCCTGCAAAGCGACCTTCGAGAAGCAGTTCGCTTTCTTCTGAGATGCCTTCGACCAAGACTTCGATGGTGCGGCCCAGGTAGCGATCAAGATTCTCTTTGGAGATCTCTGTCTGGAGTTCGTACAAGATGCGTCGTCGTTCTTCTGCGATCTCGGGGTCCACTTGATCGGGCAGGTCGTGAGAAGCGGTTCCTTCTTCGCGAGAGAAGGCGAAGATCCCAACACGGTCAAAGCGTTGTTCTTGGATGAAGTCGTAGAGTTGTTGGAAGTCTTCTTCGGTCTCTCCTGGGAAACCGACGAGGAAGGTCGTTCGCAACGTGATGCCAGGGACTGCGCCGCGGAGTTTGTCGAGGAGATTGCGGATATCTTGGCCGTTTCCTGCACGTCGCATCTTGCGCAATACTGCGTCGCTTGCGTGTTGGAGAGGCATATCGATGTACGGAACGACGCGTTTGGAGTTGGCGATGGCGCCGATGAGACGGTCGCTAAATCCGTGGGGGTACATGTACAGAAGGCGAATCCAGAAAGGACCTGGCTCGACTTGTTCGAGAGCTTCGAGCAGATCGGCCAGTTCGATGCGTTGTCCAGAGGGAGACTTCGGAAGATCGCGTCCGTATCCGTTGAGTTCTTGGGCGATAAGATTGATCTCTTTGACGCCGCGCGCACACAGTTGGCGAACTTCTTCTACGATGTCTTCGATGGGACGGGACTTTTGCTTGCCTCGGAAAGAGGGGATCGCACAAAATGAACATGTACGGTCGCAGCCTTCGGCGATCTTGACGTAGGCTGTGTAGAAAGGTGTGGACTGAAGACGCGGGCTGTTATGCGTGTAGAGCCAGCCAGGTGCGCCATCTGCGAGATCGCGCGGTGCCTCTGTTTGAAGGATCTCTTGGAAGCGGTTGATTTGTCCCGTGCCAAGGAAGTGATCGACTTCGGGCAACTCATCTTTAAGTTGATCTGGGTAACGCTGGGAGAGGCAGCCTGCGACAACGAGTTTTTTGTCTGCGTGTTGCGTGCGAAGTTCAGCGAGATCAAGGATGACATCGACCGACTCTTGGCGTGCTTGTTCGATAAAGCTGCAAGTGTTGACGACGAGAAGATCGGCGCTTTCTGCGTCTTCGACCAACTCATAACCAGACTCTCCTGCCATACCAAGCATCATCTCGCTATCGACGCGATTTTTGGGGCAGCCAAGGGATACAAAATAAAGCTTCTTTTTTGACATACTTGCCTCGCTTAGGCGATTCTTTAGGTTCTTTGGGAATATAGGTGATGGATATCACCAAGGATTGCCACGCATGGCCGTGGTGTAGACAAGCAGCATAGAGTGGCCGCCCAAGCTGTCGCTTGAGGTCTTTCGGACAGACCTTACAAGCTTTGGGGGAGGTTGTCTTGCAGAAAAATCTCTCGTCTGTCAAGGACCCGCGTGTTTTCTGCTTGACGGTTTCAAAAGTTGTTGTGCATACTCGACCGACCATCCGACCTCATCGAATCTGTCATCTCCTTTTCAAGGCAAGATCTTGTGATGAAAAATCTCTTCGAGAAGTACATCAAAAAAGCGCGCGAAGAAAGAGATCGAGGCGACTTGGCACAAGCCATGCGCTCCGTGAAGGCCTCGCTTTATATACAGCCTCATGATGATGACGCGTGCGTCCTTTTGATCCGTCTGCTCGAAGAGATGGGCGAGTTCGAAACCGCAGTGCGGCATCTTGAAGCACGCATCCAGCGCGCCCCTTATCATGCGTGGTCTTTGCTTGAACTCGCAGATCTCTTGATCAACCGACTTCGCCGTCCTGTGGATGGTCTTCACTGGTTAGCACGACTGTTTCGTGCGGGCGGGATGACGCAGACACAGGAACTTCGGGCTTGTCGGCTTCATGCAGAAGCGTTGCTCGATCAACAGCGTTATTACGATGCCTCGCTTTTCTTGCGACGCGCACGCAATCGTTATCCCAACGATCCCACCATGTTGTTTCTTGCGGGATGGTCTGCGGTTCGACTTGAGCGACACGAAGATGCGATCCCTTTGTTGGAACGGCTGACATCGCTCGAACCCAAAAATGCAGATGCTCACTACTATCTGGGCGTTGCGTATGAAAGTTTGGGTAAGGAAGAGGCGATGCGAACGGCCTTTTCCTTGGTGTTCCAACTGGATCAGCAGCAACCACCAAGCTTGCGTTATCGTTTCAAAGAGTTTCGTCAACTTGTGGAGCAGATCGCGCGCACCACTTTGCTCGAAGGGGCGGAGCTTTTGAGTGTGGTGGTTGAACCATATCCTGACGAACAAATCCTGACGACATTCCCATACGATCCGCGGCGGATGTCGAAACTCACCAACAACTTGTCTCTGCTTCCTTCGATTGGTCCGCGACCTCAAAAGCGACTTACGCTGTATCATTGGAATATCGAGCGTTTGTGCTTTTCTGACGAAGACTTGCGCGCAGAGATACAGTTGATCCTCGAAGAAGAAGCTCAGTACATCCGTCGCGTCCGCGATGTGGGACCCGCGCCCGCTATTGTGCGTGAAGCTGTCGTTGGGACAGATAGCTAAGACACCGATGTATCGGTCTTTTGTGACTGATGGGTTGGGGGATGTCTTGAGATTAGCGTTGGGGGAGAAGGGGTTGGACCTGCTGCCAGACAAGTTCTTGCAAGGTGGGGATCGAAAGATTGGCGTCGAGGCGATGCCAACGGGGGAGTTGGAGCGCATCAAAGATACCTTCACAAGACTGCAAACCTTCTAAGGTCTCGAATGCATCGGGAACTTGGCGTCTTTCTGTGATGCGTTGCAGAGCTTGTTGCGGTGACAGATACAAGAAGAAGAAAGCGTGTGGGAGGGGAGCCCAACCTTGATGTGCATCGAGGATGGTGTGGGTGGGGAGCCCTCGGCTGCCTTGGTAGGCCACGCTTGAAGGAAAGTAACGATCTTGTAAAACGATGGACCCTTGTTGAAGCTGTGGAAGGATCAAGTCCTGTACATGGGCTTTTCGGTCACGCACAAAAAGATCGAGTTCTTCTTGTGGAGAAAGACGCGTGCCTTGCTGTGCAAGCTCTCGCAATTGTTTGCCCCATGGCCCGTTGGTGGGCTCGCGTGTCTCGATGGTGTTGTAACCATGATCGCGTAGGGTTTGTGCAAGGAGTTTACACTGCGTGGACTTGCCCGAACCATCAATGCCTTCAAATACAAAGAAGCGTCCAGGGAGAGATTGAATGTCCAAGAAGTTTGCCTGTGTAGGTGGGAGTTCGGGGGTGCGTGGTGTGGAGGACATGGGGATGGATTAGCGCCCTCGTTGTTCGCGGATGCGTTGGATTTGCTCGATGCGTTGGCTGATGTTCAACACGTTGGGGAAGTAGATCTCTTCGCGTTGACCACCCGAAGTCGTGATCTTCAAGTCACCCGAACCGAAGCCCAAGATCCAGTGTTGGAAGAAGTTGTCGCGTTTTTTGTCGAAAACCAAGCCCGTGGTATCGAAGTTACGTGCGCCTTCGCCGACTTCTTCAACGAGCGTGATTTGCGTGGGGCGGAACTCGATGTAGTGGCGTTGGTCGTACACGAGGAAGACCAAGAACCAAACGACCGCCAACACGATGGCTGTCACGAGGTAGAAGTGGTAGCTCATATAGAAGCTGAGACCCCCAAGGAACTTGAGGATGGGGGACCACACACCAAAGAAGTGGAACAGCAAGCCAAAGATCACAAACGACGCTGCGACGAGGGCTGCCCAAACACCACGGATGTTGACGGATGTAAACATGATCACCGCGAAGAGGATGATCAAAAAGGCGAGGCCCAAACCAGGCGAAGTTACGAAGTAAACGATCTGTTTGCTTTCGCCACTTCCGATGGTGATTTGTTTCCCAGAAACGCGGGTAATGACGGCAAAGATCAAGCTCGTCACCCACACGGGCCAGTAGTAGAAAAGCTGGCTATGGCTGATAAAGCGAACAACCTCATGCTCACTGCTGCCGCCAGATGGAGAAGGACTGCTTTCTTTTTTCGCAAGTTCTTCTAGGCTTGGTGCTTTCTCGCTCATCGGAACCTCCGTAAAGTACGTGGAATGATTAAGAACCTAGGGGTTATGTTTCGGGAGCCGATTGTTTAGCACTCCCATGATGAAAATGCAAGCCTTCCACACCGCGCTTTGGCGGAGTGAAAAGCGACATTTGAAGCGTTTGTTGGGTATGTTGGTGGGAGAAGATGGGGTGCGTTGGTGGGGAGGGGAAGGGATTACTTACGTTTTTCGAAGATCACCACAACTTTGATGACTTGGCCAAAGTTGCTGAAGGTGTACTTGCCACCTGCGGTGAGGAGCTTGCAGACATCGCTTTCTGCAGTTTGGCCGATCTTGTCAAACTTGTTGAGGTCTGAGTCCAGTACCTCAAGGTTGACATCCATGCCCTTTTTGATCGCGATGGTTTTGCTCGCGCCCGCGGTAAAAGTGTGCATGGTTTTGTCTTGGATTTTGTCGGTGGTGACTTCGTATTTGCCGATCTTGAGCTTGATCACAACATCGGGAAGTTTCGCTTTACCGAAGCCCCAATCCCAGTTCTTGCCGTTTTCTTTTTTGTCTTTGACTTCGTACTCAACGATACGGACGTTGTACACGCCATCGCAAGCGTTGGGATCGATCTTGGGACGCTCGACAACTTGTGCTTCGAGGACGATCTCTTCGACTTGACCGAAGCTTTTGAGGACGAGCTTGCCGCCTTTGAGCAATTCAGCAGGAACGGAAGGCGCGGTGTAGTGGCCGATTGCATCGGTTTTCACTTGGATACCAGCGCCACCATCGTTGTCGAGGACCTTGAGGTCGAAAGGATCGTTGGGGCTCACGCGGAAGACGTGGCTTACGTTCCACTCGGGGGTGCAGTTGTTGTTGATCTTGTCAGTGCGGAAAACATCGTATGCACCAATTTTGATCTCAACGAGTGCATCGGGAGCAACGCTGGATTTGGGGTTGCAGAGCATTTGGAAGTTTTTGTCTTCAAAATACTTTTGGTAGTCAGCAGCACCGCGAGCGGGAAGCTGGTATTTCTTACCAAAGCAGGGGGGATCCCAGCAGTGACCGCTGGGCTTGACGGGCCACAGTTTGGCGCTTTTCACGGTGATCTTGATGTATTTCACACCATCTGCGGCGCTTACTTGAGGATTTGCAAACATTGCTGCCGCGAGCACAGCGAGACCAAAGATCCATTTCTTCATCAAAAAGTCTCCTTTGGATGGAGAGGCCGCGATTGTTGGGGACCGTTGATGTCGAGGGCATGCCTCAACAAATCAAGATGGTCAGTACAATCGCTCCTCCTCAGTGTTTTGTTGTGTTTCTGTCGCGTCGATAGAAACACAGCTCAGGTAGCTTCATTAGGGACAAACGAAAAGCGCGGTTTATTCTATTTCGCGTTTCTGCTACAACTTGGCACACGTGCAACAGCTTGTTTTGTCAGGCCTTTTGAGGACGCCCTTTGCTACTTTGCTTTGGAGCGTTTCAAGAGAGAGACAAAAATACAGTTGTCTCAACGCACTTTGTGGTGCATGGTTGAGCCGTTTGTTATACGAGTATCACCAAAGATGTCAACGAGACGAAGATCTGTAAGCTTTGCAGAGGATAGGTGGGGTCTCTCGAAAAAACGAGAACTTTCCGATGCGATGGCGCGTATGGCGGAAAGTTGAGTCTTTGCGGGGAGAGGGGTCTTTTTTCGTGAGACAAGAGAGCCTATCTTTGTGTTTTGTTGAGAGATAGATTTGTTGAAGGTGTCTGTGGCCTGTCTGCGGCGCCTTGTTATTTCCACAGGTTCTTGTGGTGTGCAAAAGGAGATCTTGGATGAAAGGGATCGCAAGTTTGGGGGTGATGTCGATCCTCGGCAGCCCAACGATGCTAAAGGTTTTGCCAAAGCAATTGTTGGGCAACGTGGTGAAAAAAGTCGCGACACACTACTTGCAGTCGGGCAAGCATCTCGCAGAGGCGATGGAAGAAGCCGCGCAAGATGCGCTCACGGCTATCAATATGGGCCTAAATCCGAGCTTTTGGAAGACTGTCACCAAGTCTCGGGTGAGCAAAGAGTTCGTCGAACTCTTCAAAGCCAATTATCTTGAGCCTTACTTTGCCAAGTTTCCCAACTTGGATCGTGCGGAGTTTGCGAAAGAATCAGACGTCGCCATCAAAAAGATCCTCAAGAACCTAGAGCCTTTGATCGGTGATCTGACACCACAAGAGTCTGATGTCCATGAATTTTTCTCTGAAGGGGAGATCCAATCCGCAGAGAAGCGCATGAACGAAAGCGAAGCTCTGTTGATCCGCAAGATCCACGAGCTTGGTGAGATCCCACCTCGTTTGAAAGAGCTGTTTCGTTTCCAACACCTCTTGTTCCAAGCGATCTTGTACTTCTTCCGCCAAAAGATGGCGCAGTCCAAAGAAGTCAAGGCCATCTACGAAGACTTTCAACAGATGCACCTTGCACGTTCGGTCAAAGATGCCGAGCGCCAACGTGTCGCTTTGCAAGACGCTGTCGCAGAAACCAACCGCCAACTTGCGGAACTCACCAAGCAGATCTCGCAAGGTGCAGGGGCTCCTGACGCCGCGACGCGCCAAAAACAACTCGCTGCGCAGTCTGCGATCTACCAAGAACAGCTCACTTTGTTGCGCGAAGACGTGTTGAAAGAAGCGCGTTCGGCGATGCAGCTGTTTGAGCAAGAACTTGTGGGTTTTGAGCAGCGTTTGGGCAGCCAACTCGAAGCAGCGCGCGGTGAGATCCGTCAAGCACGCCTTGAAATCCTCGATGGTTTGGATGAACTCAAAGTTGGCCAAAGCCAAATCAAAGACGAGATGCGTGAGTTGCGCATGATGATGGAGTCTTTGATCCATCACGTGCAGCGTGGTGCCGCAGAGTCTGAGTCGCGACAAATCGCGCGCACGATGATTCGCACCGCTTTCCCAAATCAAACGGACTCTCATTGGCAGCACGTCTTGCGCGATAATGCCGGTCGATTGGGCCTACAGCACGGACAAGTCGAGCAGATCATCGCAGCAGGCAAGAACTCGCCTGTCCCGATCTCGACGTCTTCTTCGCAGATCGCGCAACTTACTCGACCCAAGGTCCCCCACGCGATCTTGGAAGTCATGGGACGCGAACAAGAAGATCCGCGCACGTTCTATATCTACATGAGCAACCGCGTTTGTTTGGGTCGCCATAGCACCAATGACTTGGTTTTGTACTGGTATCCTTTGCCCGATCCACCCGACGTTCACAACCCTGAGTGGCAAAACTGGCAAGGGACGGGTGCTTGTCATCCCGCGTTGAACATCTCAAGCCAACACCTCGAACTGATCTGGGTGAATGGTGGCTTGAAGCTCTTGGACAAGAGCAGCAAAGGCACTTTTGTCAACGGCGAGCGGCTTCCTAAAGGCCATCTTGTCGATGTATCCGAAGGTTCCACGATTTCTCCTGCTGGCGTCGTGAAGCTGTCTTACACGATCTTGCGGGATGAGCAGGCGCAACCGATTGGTTGGCGTTTGCGTCGTGTGGACAACTACGCTGGACGAGAAGAGTACCTGTGCGTAGATACAGGCGCAGAACTGACCTTGGGTGGTTCTTCGCGCGATCACTTGGCCTTTTCTGGGGCAGGGATGCGTGGACAACATCTGCGTATGCGTCGCGATGGTTCGCGCATCTTGTTCCTTCCCTCTGACAAAGGTGTCCACCTCAACGGGGCTTCCCTCCAAGACACCACCCCCCTCGAACACGGTGTGCGCCTCGAAGTGGGCGAGCAAACCATCTGGGCCTTCCCTCCAAATTGATCGAACACAGGATTCCGTGTAGATAGACGGTCTATGTGGAGTTTTCTGTGGATGTTCACCTCGACCCCTACGCACACATCAAAAAGGCACGTTCATGAACGTTGATCAGATCAAAGAAGCGATCCGTACGCTTGAACAATTGCGTTCAGAAGGATTGATCTCAGACGAAGAGTGTTCGCGCGAGAAGTCGCAACTTCTTGCCCAGTTACGGCAGACAGCGCTGGGCAGCGGAACCAGCGGAGGCACGGGGAGTTCCCCAAGTACAACGAGTGCACCGCAACAACCTGCACCGATGCGCGGCGCGGATCTTTTTATGACGGGAGGTGCTGGGATTGATCGTGATGCTGCGATGCAAGCGACGCCCGCCACACAGGTCTTACCTCGTTCTGAACCCAGCTTACAGATCGCAACCCCCATGGGCGGGGATGCTTGGATGACGGGTGGTCAACAACAAACGCCGACCCCCACTGTCCCAAGCGCTCTGAGCGTTGGACAAGTCTTGCGTGGACGTTATCGTGTGTTGCGCCTCCTTGGGAGAGGCGGGATGGGCGAGGTGTACTTGGTCTTTGATGAAGTACGAGAGCGTGAACTCGCCTTAAAGCGCATCCACCCGCAACTTGCGCATGATCCTTCGATCAAGGCACGCTTTCTCCACGAACTCAATGTGAACGAAAAGCTCACGCACGCGGGCATCGTCCGCACGTATGCTGTGGATGAAGATCCCGAAAGCCAAACCATCTTTTTTACGATGGAATATGTGGAAGGCGAAAGCCTCGAACAGCGGCTGCAAACAGCACGCAACGCTGGAAAAGAGCCACCTTTGGACTTCGAAGAGTCCATCCAGATCCTTGAGTCCTTGGCTGCGATCCTCGACTTTGCCCACAAGAAGGGCATCGTCCACCGCGATCTCAAACCTGGGAATGTGATGTTGACGCCCCAAAAAGAAGTCAAGTTGATGGACTTTGGGCTTGCGAAGTTGTTGCAAGACAACCAACCCCAGCATCACACGGGCTTTGTGGGAACGGTCTATTACATGGCCCCCGAACAGATGCGTGGTGGGCAAGTCAGCCACACAGCGGATATCTATTCCTTGGGGATCTTGATGTACCAACTGTTGACTGGGCAGATCTACCAAGGCGGTATGCCCGGTCCTTCGGGGATTTTGAAGCAGCTTCCTCCAGCTGTGGATGCTGTGTTCTTGCGTTCGATCCATTGGAAACCTGAAGAGCGTTACCCTACAGCCACGGAGATGATCGCCGAACTACGTGGGGCTTTGGCGCAAGGGGGTCTTGTTCAACCTCCCAACACTTCCCCATCGACTTTTTCTTCGCAAAGTCCTCTTCCTATCTCTGCGGTCTCCTCGCAGGTACCGCGCTTTGCAAGCGAACGACTTGAGCCAACCCTGACCTTGGAAGCCCACGAAGATTGGCTGTCATCGTGTTCCTTCTCTCCAGACGGAAGCCTCCTTGCTACGGCCAGTTGGGATCATAGTATCTCGGTTTGGTCGATGCCTACGGGTGATCTGAAGCAGACATGGATTGGTCACGAGGATGCTGTTGAGGCTTGTGTGTTTCTTTCTGCGAAGGAGTTGATCTCCGTCGATCGCGGAGGCTTGGTGCTTCGTTGGTCTGTTGATGCTCCAACGCCCCAAGCACAGGGCACGTTGGAAAGTGGGGGAGGCGTTTGTTGGTCTTTCTTGGGCCAAGAGATCCTGTCTTTTGGATGGGATGGGCAGATCCAACAGTTCAATCCTTCGACTTTCCAAGCACAAAGCCAAGGTCCCGTCAGTTCTCGTGCGTTGCTCGCGGGTGATTTTTCTGCAAATAGTGGTCGTTACGTTGCGAGCAGCGAAGATGGTGTGGTGTTTTGGGGGCAGCGGCTTTCCCCACCTGAGCGGAGTTTGCGTCTTTCTGTCCCTGTCTTGACCTTGCGATGGTTGCCTGATGGCAAGAGTTTCTTGGCAGGTGGGGACGATGGTATCTTGTCGATCTGGTCCACAGATGCGCAACAACCGAGCGTCGAGATGCGTGGTCACGAAGGACCCATCTATGCTTGCGACAACTCACGCGGAGGCTCGTTACTTCTATCAGGCGGAGATGACGGGACGATGCGGCTTTGGGATGCTGGAGGGCGTTCCTTGGCCGTGGGGCGGTCGCATACTGCACCTATCAGCGATGCTCGTTTTTCTCCTGATGGTCGTTGGGTGGCTTCTGTCAGCCAAGATCGCACCATCTGTTTGTGGTCTTTGCCTTCTTAAGCCCGCAAAGAAGGGGGTCTCGATGAACTCAATGGACTTTTCTTACGCCTCGCAAAAGACAAACGCACGGTCTTTCGCTCGGATGCTCGTACTTCTTGGTGCGTTTTTGGGTGGCGCTTTGTTTGCCAACAACGCATCTGCTCTACCTGTGGCTGTTCCCTCTACCTATCGTGTCGTTGGGATCTTACAAAAGACCCGTCATTTGGCGCTAAAGCACCCTGCCGCTTACTGTCTGCGAGATGATGGGCGTTTGTACCGTTCTGTGGCCTTTTATGTGGGGGGTCTTAAAGTCCATGCGCCTGATCCCAAGGCGTGGTTGCCTTTTGTGGGGCAGATGGTGGTGGTGGAAGGGACGCTTCATCGCGATCTCAACAAGATCTTGGTCGCGCAAGGGGCTTGTCCAAAAGACTACGGACGCCAAGCAAGCATGATGCAGATCCGCGCTGATTGGGTTGGGCGTGAGACAGGTTTCTCTGTGGGGCGAAGCTCGAAAAAGCGACTGGCAGATGTCTCGTATCTTTCTTTGCGTGATGTAAAGCCTTTTTCTGCGATCAAGTTGGAAAAGGCGAATGGAACAGGGGTGAGCCTGTCCTTTCGTGTCTCTGGGGCTTCAAGGACAGAAAAGCTGATGATCTCAGCGCATTACGAAGGTGGGCGAGGAAAGCCGACTCCTTACTACATCCGAACAGAGCTGCATTGGGACAAGGGTTATCCACCTCGTTTGCAGGTTGGTTTGCCACTCCAACGCTCCACCGCCAAAGGCTTCGCGTGGCACTTTGGAGAAGATAAAGTGTTGCGTTTGGATGTTCCTTATCGTATGTCTTTGGCGCGTTCTCGGGCAGCGCGGCGTTCGCGTTTTGCACGACCCCGCTTTGGCTTTGGTCTGCGCGGATTCCGCCTTGTTTCTCCGCTTGTCGCCGGCCAACTTTCCTATCAAGTTCATCTCTCTGTCCCACGCTGAAGACTTCCCCAGAGTTCTCTCCAAGAAGTTCTTTTTTCTCCTCCCACGATACGCGACTTCCTTTCGGATACGCCCCACGGTGTAAAGTCTACTATGCAGTACGGTTAGTAAAGTTTACATGTGGTGATCGGCCCGAAAAGACCGGCGTTTGCGGCAGCGATGCGTCCTTGCTTGTTGCTGTTTGCTTAGGGGAAAGAAGAGAAGAAGAGGCTAGGAAGGAACCGAGGAGGGGAAAAGAGGGGGTTATTGATCTTTTTTGGTGGCGCGTTGGCGCTCAGCCAAGCGGCGGATCACCAACTCACGCAAGCGGGGAACGAGAAAGCGCTTGAGTTCTTCTTTGGTGGTGGCCGTCATCTTTGTGAAGCGAACATGCATCCCAGGAGCGTTGTTGCTGGTGGAGCGATTGCGTGTATCGCGGTTTACACGGACAACAAGACCTTT
The DNA here is from genome assembly GCA_020632975.1 of Myxococcales bacterium. Lineage (GTDB taxonomy): Bacteria > Myxococcota_C > UBA6777 > UBA6777 > UBA6777 > JAKLKB01. Next base: position 343,766 of record JACKEL010000005.1, on the reverse strand, counting down.
GGCTTGGAGCGTATTCTCATGGCCGGGCAAGGTAAACTTAAGCGTCACTTCCGAACCATAAGGGGCAGGGGTCTTGGTCGCGATGAAAAGGCCACCAGGGCTGAGATTTTGGCAACTGCCAAAGTAGACCTGACCTTCGTGGCCGTAGCGAACCATCATGTCTTTGAGGGGAAGACGTACATAGTTGCGGCGCTCTTTTGTTTGTTCGGTCATGTCGTGTCTCCTTGACGGGTAATCCTCGCACCTTTGATGCGGGAACCTCGACTTGCGTTCAGTGGGCTCCTTGCCCTTTGGTGAAGTCGGGGTCAAGTGGTTGGGTCTATGAAATACACAGATATGTAATGTGTTTTTCTTGATGCATGATCACGAGGCTGTTTGGGGGGGCTCGTTTGCTCGGCGCATCTCTCTTGCAGATTCTTTGCCAACCTTGGCCACCTCGTTTTTATGTGGTCATAAAGGTCGCACATCGCCCCCACTCGTGTCAAGCTAACGTTGTTTGTGAATCGGCTTCTTTATGCACGCGTTTCATATTCTTTTAGTTTAATTTATCTTTTGTATTCATGTGTTTATATTTTAGAACGGTCGTTCTATAAAGTGCCTGCTCGCATTACAAGAACATGTTCTTGTTTGTAGGAAAGCGATCTCAAATGCGTCTTTTGAGGAGAAAAAGCAGGAAGAGGGCGAGGAGAGGAAGGAATTGGGTGGGGGCTTCGGTGTTTTGGCAGCCGCATCCGCCCGCGCCTGTAAGGAATTGTTCTGAGCGTGCGATCTGGCAGGTGCCGCTGGCCGTTTCGTTGCGATAGATCGAACAAAGTCCCTCGATATCATCCGAGTGGAGTTCACGTTTGGAGGTTTCACCAGGAGGGGCAGAGGCGTACATGGTAGCCTCTTTGACTTCGCTGTGATCGAGTCCTAGTGCGTGTCCAGCTTCGTGTGTGATGGTATTTTGCACGTCGATGGTGCCGATGGGACGGGGGATTCCTGGGACGGATGCGCCATCAAGGCTAAAACGGTAGTCTCGACCGTTGATCTCGATATCAAAACCGAAGATCTGTCCTGTGACTTGGCTGTAGACAACGCTGGTCACAGCGACAGCTTGGCGGTTATGGTCCCATGAGTCTTCACGGAAGAACACCACATTCTTGTCGTTGTCGGGGTCATCTTTGAGGTATTCAACCGCAGCGATGTCGGTAAGTCCCACGTATTCGGCTCGAAAGCAACTACATCCTGGGTTCATCCAGGCTTGAAAGCTGGCTTTGATGGCGTCGTAGGTTGCTTGGAGGTTCGTGATATCGCTAGAACCGCTTTTATTGATGTAGTAGCGAACAGGAAAGCTATCCCAAAAGAGAGAAGCTTCTTTGCCATTGGTCGTGGTGGTTTTGGTGCGCACAAAAGCTTGTGTGGGCGAGGTAAAAGAGAAGACCACAAGAGAACATAAAGAGATCGCGAAGAAGTGGCGCATAAGAGCCATGGGCAAAATCCTCCGTGGGACAGCAGACCTGCTGTGCGTGGATGGAACGCAGGTGCCTTTTTGGGGCAAGGTGCATTTTTTCGATGCGCGTGTCCTTGACATCAGGGTGGTGATTCTCCAAGAGAAGGCAAGCCTTCGATGTGATGAAATCCACCTTAAAGGAGCCGAGTGTTGGAAAAACAAGCGATTCGCCAGTTGCTTGAGCAAGTCAAGCAAGAAGAACTCACCATTGATGAGGCGTTAAAGCGTCTCGCAATCCTGCCTTTTGCGTCTTTTGAAGAGAGTCGCATCGACCACCACCGTGCGCTGCGGCGAGGATTTCCAGAAGTTATCTTTGCACAAGGAAAAACCCCTGAGCAAGTGGCCAAGATCTTCTCTCATCTTTGCGAACACCACGAAGTCGTTCTTGCGACACGCGTGGACGCGGTGCAAGCCGAAGCCGTGCGCTCTGTTGTCGCAGATGTAACATACGACAGTTTGGCTCGGTGCCTGTATCGCGCGCCTGAAAACTTAGAGGATCGAGGTCGAGGTGAGATCTTGGTCTTGGCTGCGGGGACTTCTGACCTGCCTGTTGCGCGAGAAGCGTATCTTACAGCCCAATTGATGGGCAATCGCATGGGGATGCTCGTGGATGTGGGCGTCGCTGGCTTGCATCGACTCTTGGGTGAGTTGGAACGCGTTCGTGCAGCAGAGATCTTGATCGTGGTTGCAGGGATGGAAGGTGCGTTGCCTTCGGTGGTTGCGGGGTTGGTGGATCGCCCCTTGGTTGCTGTTCCTACAAGTATCGGTTATGGCGTTGGTATGGGCGGGATCGCGGCTTTGATGACCATGCTCAATAGCTGCGCTGCGGGCGTGACTGTCGTGAACATTGATAATGGGTTTGGTGCGGCGTATGCGGCATCTTTGATGAACCGTCGTCATGGGTGAGACCAAAGACATGTGGTTACATTTCGATTGTTTTAGCGGGATTAGCGGTGACATGACCTTGGGAGCCTTGCTCGATCTTGGGGTCTCTCTTGATGAACTCCGAGATGAATTGGCCAAGCTCAACTTGTCGGGGTATCGGCTTTCTTCTGAACGTCGCATGGTCGGTGTGATGGATGCTGTAAAGCTCCACGTCTTGTTGGATGAACAAGATGCCCCAACATCCGAACATAGCCACGCACATACTCACGAGCATAACCACACCCACGAGCATCATCACGAACATGCTCATGAACATCATCACGAACATGTCCGTGAGCACAGTCACGAACACACGCATGAGCACACACACAGCCACGGCCATGAACATCACCACGAGCACAACCAAGAAGAACACACACATGAGCATGGACACACACATGAAGATGGCCACGCACATGAGCATACCCACGCTCACGGACACAGCCATGCGCACGGTCATGAACATGGTGAGCATCGAACGTATGCGTCGATTCGTGAGATGATCGCGCAGAGTGGATTGTCTGAACGCGCGAAGGCATGGGCACAATCGATCTTTTTGTGTTTGGCGCGTGCGGAGGCTGCGGTCCATGGGATGTCGTTGGATCATGTGGCATTTCATGAAGTTGGGGCGGTGGATTCGATTGTGGACATCGTAGGGACTGCGATTGGATTGGACCTCTTGGGGGTTGAGCGAGTGACTTGTTCACCGTTGCCCTTGAGTCGGGGATTTGTGAAGTGTCAGCATGGGAATATCCCTCTTCCTGCGCCTGCCACGTTGGAGATCTTGCGTGGGGTTCCTGTGTACGACAGTGGCTTGCAGAAAGAGCTTGTGACGCCTACAGGTGCTGCGATCGTGGCTGCGCTAGCAGAAGAGTTTGTGGGGATTCCAAACTTCTCTTTGTTGGCTGTGGGGTATGGTGCGGGAGAGCGCATTTTGCCCGATAGACCGAATCTTCTGCGCGTGATGTTGGGAAGGCCGATGTCATCCCATCGAGAACAAGGCGATCTTTTGCAGATCGAAGCCAACCTAGATGATATGTCCCCAGAGCAGTTGGCTTACGTTTGTGAGCGCCTGTGGGAAGTTGGGGTTCGCGACGTTTGGCAAGGAGCCATTCAGATGAAGAAAGGGCGTGCTGCCCACCAACTTTCTTTGTTGTGCTCGGCTTCGATGTTGGGTGCCGTGGAAGATGTGTTGTTTCGGGAGTCTTCGACCTTGGGGTTTCGTTTCTTCCCTGTGGCACGGCGTGTTTTGGAAAGAGAGTTTGTAGAAGTCGAGACGGCTTGGGGTCCTGTGACGATGAAACTTGGGCGACGTGGAGACGAGATCGTCCAGTTTGCGCCCGAGTTTGATTCTTGCCAACGTCTTTCGCGAGAGAAGGGTGTGCCCTTGAAACAAGTGTACGCTTCAGCGTTGGCTACTTGGCGTGCGCGAGGTGGGTTTTCTTCTTGTGTGTGAAGGGTGTCAAGCTGCGGCTGCTAGGGGTTGGTCTTGACAGAGCGATCGGTCTTTTTTAAAGATGGAGAGCAAGTTAAACATTGGAAACACAGGCCCACACATAGGCGATACGCGCTTTGGGGGCGTAGATGACAGATGATATAGTTGCTCGGTTGCTTGGAGACTTAGATAGCGAATGGCAAGAAGATGTGCGTGGAGCAACGCATGCTTTGGCTGCCATTGGTGAACCCGCCATCGTGCCGATCTTGCGTTCGATTGAGCAGGGAGGGGAAAGGCTTCGTCGAAACGCGGCCTTGGTGTTGAAGCAGATGCACGCGATGGAGGCGCTTCCTCACCTGATCTCGTTGCTGAACAAGACCACCACTTCGACAGAAAACAAAGAGATCTTGTTGGATGTCTTGGTCTCTTTGATGGAAGAGAAAGTGCAAGACAACGACACAGACCTCTTGGATCTGTTGTTGTTTTTCAGCCGTGACCCTTTGGCCGCAGTGCGACGTTTGGCCGTCTCTGGGCTCGGAAAGATCGGGACTTCTGAAGTCTTGCCGATCTTGCGTTATCTACTCAATGACGAAGATCGCGCCGTGCGCGAAGAGTGTGAACGCGTCTTACAAGAGTTGCAGCAGCATCGCCCCACAGGTATCCCACCGCTTCAAGCCGAAACGCTCGCAGCAGCGGCGCGTTTGCAGGTTCGATCACAACAAACCCAAGAGATGTCAGGTTCTTCTGGAGGCAAAGCGTGGCCCGGCGTGATCGTGGATCTTTTGCCGCAGCTTCGCGACGCAGGTTCATCGACTTTGGCAGAGATGACGCCTTTGTTACGCCAGATCCGCGACGAAGCAAGCTTGCCTTTGGCAGAGATCGTCTTAGAAACCAAGAACCTTCTTGAGCGACGAATCGCTGCGTTACGTTCGTTAGAACAGATCCACGAAGCCGAGTTGGGTGCTTTGTTTGAGACGTACAAAGCTTTGCTTGCGTCCAAAAAGTCCGAACTACGGAAGCTTGCGTTACAAGGCTTGGTCAAAGCTGGCAAAGGCCCGTTGGCACAGATGATCGCGGAAGCGTTGTTCGACGAAGAAGAAGGCGTTCGACTTGAGGCAGCGCGTTTGCTTGCGCAAGTCTTGACCCCACGAGACAAAGAGCAGTTGCGCCGTGTCTTGGATGCTTTGCACGACAGCGAAAAGATCGAGATGCGGGCTTATCTGCTGGATGCCTTGTCCTGTTTGGTGGACGGGTCTCCTGCGGATCGTTTGTTGTTGTTAGAGCTTCAGCCCTTTTTGCGTTCTTCTTTTGCGCACGAAGTGGTGATGGCGCTGCGCATCTTGAAAAAGTTGGCGTTGACGCCTTCGGAAGCATTGTCTGGCGAGATCTTGAAGATCCTCCAACAGACCACAGAGCCCGACACTTACGAAGCCAGCTTATCTTTGCTCGAAGATATCTTACCACCTGCTTTCCAAGACGCGATGAGCCCGCTTGCAGAGGGCGTTTTGCGTTTTACAGAGGCGCGTCTCCAAGACCGAACTTACAGTCTTTTGGAGCGAATGGCAGACGAAGAGACCATCGATGCTTTGTTAGAACAAGCAAAGAGCGGCATCGAGGCATCTGAGCCGCAAACAGAGGTGGAGTTGGAGGGCTAATCCTTCGATGGATGTTGGGGCGGGGTGACTTTTAGCGTGAGGCCAAAGGGGTGGAGGCAGAAGGCAGGACGATGCCTTTTTTCCAGAGTTCTTCTCGAAGGACACGTTCGATGTACTCGTAAGACTGGGGCTGTAGGAGCTGTCTTCCATTGAGGAAGATTGTGGGAACGCCGCGTATCCCGAGGCGTCTGCCTTGGAAGGCATTGATCCGCACACGGCGAAGGAAGCTATGGCGATCGAGTTCTGCGGAGAGCCAGTCCGCGTCAATGCCCACTTCGCGGGCGAGTGTGAGCAATTCTCCACGCAGGAGCCTTGGTTGTTTTTGAAAGAGGATCTTGTACATGTCCCAAAACTTGCGTTGGGCTTGGGCAGCAGCGGCGGCTTCGGCTGCGCGTGTTCCTTCTGCGTGGATGCCGATGGGGTAGTATTTGAAATAAAAGCGGATATAACGGGGATATCGCGCAAGGAGCTTTTCGAGGGCGAGGAATGCACCGCGACAAGGGACACAAGTAAAGTCCGAAAACTCGACGATTTGGATGGGAGCATCGCCCGTTCCGCGAAAAGGGATACCTTCTGTCACTTCGAAAGGTAGGTGGATATAGCGTCGTGGCTTCACGGACTCTGGGAAGCCACGAGCAAATTGGAGAGGGATACCTTCTTTGATTAGGTTGTTGTAAATGAGATGGGTGGGGGTGCCTTGTTCTAGGAGATGGGAGGCATCTTGTAGGGCTTCTTTGGCGGCATGTAGGATTTTTTTTCGGGTGTACGGGGGATTTTGTAAGACACCATTGACGAAAAGCGCGGGCTCTCCTTGCGTACCAAAAGCCATCTGGCTCCGCATGTCTTGCTCGATCCATATCTTGAAAGGCACAAATTGTAAGAATAATTCGAAGTGCTGTCTTGAAAGGCCGATGTCTTCGGCGATTTGAAACAGTGCAGCTTCGTTGAGGTCGCCTTTGTAGAGGAAGAGTTTTTGGAGATAAGGCCAAAAGCTATCGTAGCGATGGGCTGCGAGCAGTGCGCGGGCGTAGAGATAACCTCGATCCTTTTCGATGGATGGTGCGAGTCGCACCTCCCAGCGCACCATGCCTGGGAAAGAACGCCAGATCGCGGGGCGCAGTGAGGCGATCTGGCGACTCTGTTTGTGGGTAGGGTTGAGGTATTCGATGATTTGGATCGGGGCTTGTTGAGGGCCTCGACTGATATGCAACCCTTGTTTGATGGGGATGCGATAACGCCGTTTGTTGGACGCTGAGGCAAGCTTGGAATGAACTGTTTGTTTGGTTTGTTGTGTATTGGTTGTGCAGCCCATCACAGCAAGGAGAGCGAGCAAGAAACCTCGCAGAAAAGGTGTTGATTGAGCGCGCGGATATTTGTGTTGCATCAACGCTCCTTAGGTCGGGAAACTGGCGAAAGAAGTGCGGAGTGTGCAGCTTTGTGTTATGCTGCGTCCGAATTATAGATAGGGGCTTTTCTAGCAGAAAACAAGTCTTGCGAAAAAGTCGGAAGATCGGGAGAGACGATGTTCCGACGAGACGAGCATGAGGTTGACATTGCGAAAACGAGAGATTGCAGGTCGTCGTATCTTGGTTTGGGGATTGGGGCGTACAGGTCTTGCGGCGCTGCGGTTTCTGGTGGATCGAGGGGCCTCGGTCACCGTCGTGGAAACCTCAGATCCCTCGAAGCATCAGGAGACAATCTCAGCTTACCAAGAGGCTCCCGTTCGTTTTTTGTGGGGTGATGCGCGCCCTGTGTGGTCGGAGATCGACGCAGTGTTGCTCAGTCCTGGGGTTCCTTTTGATCTGCCTGCTCTCGAAGAAGCCCGTGCGATGGGGGTTGAGACGATCTCTGAGATGGAGTGGGGGCTTGGATATCTTGAGGCCCCTTGGATCGGGATTACAGGTTCTGCTGGAAAAAGTACGACCACTTCGTTGTTGGGGGCGATGTTGGAAGCCTCGGACCTTCGGGTCTTTGTGGGTGGAAATCTGGGGATCCCGTTGGTGGCTTTTCTCAACGAAGCCAAACCCGTGGACTGGGTGGTGTTGGAGTGTTCGAGCTTTCAGCTTGAAGCAAGTCCAGACCTCCATCCCAATGTTGGGGTGCTGACGAATCTCAAGCCCAATCATTTGGATCGTCATGGCACGATGGAGCGTTACGCTGCATGTAAAGCGCCGTTGTTTCGCCATTTGCAACCGAACGATCCTTTGATCTTGCGGGGTGGAGATGATTCGATCCTGCCCGTTGTGCAGGAAAGCATGGGGCAGCGGATCGCTTTCTGGAATGATGGAGAGCACGACGAAGGTGCGATGTGTCTAGGAGAAACGATGATCTTGCGCCATTCTCGTTGGGGCGAAGAACGTTACGACTTGCGCAAGATCAAGTTACGAGGCGCCCACAACCGCGAGAATGTGATGGCCGCGGCTTTGGCTGCGCGTTGTGCGGGCGCGACGTTTGAAGGGATTCAAAAAGCTTTGGACAGCTTTGGGGGCTTGGTGCATCGCCAACAAGAGTTGGGTGAGTGGCATGGTGTGAAGTACATCAACGACTCGAAAGCGACCACGCCCGACTCTGCGTTGCGCGCTGTTCAGGCTTGTTCAGAGCGTGGCGAGAGGCTACGTTTGTTGTTGGGGGGGCGTTCGAAAGGGACAGGTTTTGCGTCCTTGTACGACGCCGTCCAGCAACATGTAGAAAAACTCTATTTGTTTGGTGAAGCACGCGAAGAGATCCTAGGTGATCTCCATGGAGCGACAGAAACAGAGATGTTTGCGTCGATGGAAGAAGCTTTGAACGCTGCGTCCCGCGATGCGCAAACAGGAGAGATCGTCCTCTTGAGTCCCGCGTGTACGTCGTTTGATGCTTTTCGTAGCTTTGAACATAGAGGTGAGGAATTCGCACGTTGGTTTGATGCGTTGCATTTGACTGGCTCCGCGGGGTAAAGTGCAGACGAGATGAATCATCAGAAAGCTTCGTTTGAAGGCGGGGAAATGTAAGCATGTCGGATCAAAAGAGCTGCCGAGAGGCGGATTGCCCAGTACGATCGCAAGCTTTGGAAGAGGCCAAGTTCTGTCCAAAGTGTGGGCGTGGGCTTCAGGCGCAAGCGCCAGGTGCTGAAGATCCTCTGATTGGCGAAGTGATCGCGCAGAGGTATCGTATCTTGCGGCTCATTGGTCGAGGTGGGATGGGGGTTGTCTACAAGGTCGAGCACATCGTGATGGGCAAGATCATGGCGATGAAACTCCTTCATGCGCATGTCAACTCCCGCCAAAATGCTGTGAAACGCTTTCGACAAGAGATCAAGATCGTCTCGCGTCTTTCGCACGTCAACACGATCTCCGTTTTCGATTGTGGTGTGACAGGGGATGGGAGTCTTTTTATCGTGATGGAGTACCTGCGGGGTACAGATCTCGAAAGGCTCTTGGAACATCACCAATACATCGGCTGTATTCGCGCTGCACGGATCGCTCGACAAGTGTGTGCATCCCTCGCAGAAGCCCATGAGATCGGAATCATCCACCGTGATATCAAACCTGCCAATATCATCTTGCTGCGAGATCGCGGTGCAGAAGACTTTGTGAAGGTCTTGGACTTTGGGATCGCGAAGCTCCTTGAGCCCGGCCAAAACATGGTTACAGAGGTTGGGTTGATCGTGGGCACGCCCTATTACATGTCGCCCGAACAAGCGATGGGGCGGATGGATCTGGGGCCCGCTGTGGATATCTACAGCCTAGGGGTGGTGTTGTACGAGATGGCCGCGGGGCGGCTTCCGTTTCTTGGAGAAAATACCGCAGACTATATCCATGCGCACTTGAACCTAGAGCCTCCGCGTCCTTCTGTGACGTCCTTGTTTCAGGATATCGATCCTGATCTCGATGACTTGATCATGCAAGCGTTGCAAAAGGACGAACGACAACGTTTTCCTTCGATCGATGCGATGCAAACGGCGTTGGATCACTACATCCATGGGGCTTTGTCGCGAGGACGTCATGATATCGCGGCTGTTTCGGGTGTTTTGCAGTATTCACACGTTCCTTCTTTGTCAGCCATCGAGCCTTATGCTTCGCCACCAACTGACTATCGACAAAAACTGCGCGAACAAGAGCTTGCCGAAACCAACGCACCCACGGAGATCCAACGTCTCCCTTCTCCAAGTAGCCAAGAAGTGGTGCTTGATGCGCCTCGTTCAGAGACGCCTGTTCCTGTCGAAAAGCTCGTTGCTGCGGAGGCCAAGCCGCTCCCAGCGACGGCTTCTTTGGATCTGCCTGTTCCCTTGGTTTCTGAGCCTCCAGAAGAACAACTCGCCACGCGTGCGGACTGGGATCGGGTAGAAAAGCAGTGGCAACGGTCTTATTGGATGAAGACGTGGGGAGCGTTTCTTTTGTTGTCTGTGGTGGCCGCAGGATGGGGGGGATGGGCTATCTGGGAACGATTGCATCGCATCAATCTTCCAAAAGCCGCTTACTACGACAGCGAACAAGAAAACAACAATACCATCGAGCAATCCACGCCCATCCGTGTGGGGCACTGGGTCGAGGGCGAGCTTGGACAACGCTTGGGGCCTTCTTCTTCGGATCGAGACTGGTACTCTTTTGAGATCCCTCAAAAAGGGGCCTTTGTCTCGATTCGTTTACAGCCACCGACCTTTTTGGATGTAGAGCTTGGCCTCTATCGACTGCGTGTGCGCAAAGAGCAAAAGACCCGTTACAAGGAGCCTGAGGAGCTGATCTCCATCAACAACACGCGTCGAGGTGGAGAGGAGCGCTTGCGTGGTTATCATCTGGATGCGGGGCGTTATTATGTGTTGGTGCGCGAGCTTGTGGTGTTGGGGGAGCCTCCACAAGAGTACAAAGGCCGCTATCGTTTGAAGGTTGGCTTGGAAAAGCCCGCAGGTGACGACGAAGAACACGAACCCAATGATCAGTTTGCGCAAGCCAAGCTTGTCCCCAAAGGGAAGACGTCAAAGGGGTATCATGATCGCGTGGGAGACGCCGACTTTTGGGCGTTTTTGACACCTGCCTCCAAAGAGCGACGTTACGTTGTTCGGTTTTTTGGGGTCCCCAAAGTGAACGCTGAGTTTGCTTTGTTGGATGATCGAGGGCAGCCGATCACCTTTTGGAAGCGCAGCAAGCGCATCCGTCGCAAAGGCATCAAAGAACGGGCCACCCGCACAGATCTCTTCTTTTCTGGGAAAGGTAAGATCTATCTGCGCGTGTACGCCAAAGAAGGTCACTCGTTGGATATCCCTTACGCGTTGCGTCTTGTGCAGCGTTAACTTGCGGGGGCGGGGCTTATTTGCACTGTAGGATGAATTTTCCAGTGAGGGGCGGAAGGGCGTAGGAAGCTTCGTTGTCTTCGAGGTATCCAGCGAAAAACAGCATCACAGGTTTTTTGGCGAGTCCTTGTTCTGCTGCGGCCGCGACTTCGCAAGGTCTTTTCCACGCGGAAGTCAGCTGAGGGGTGTATTGGGCGGGGTCACCAAGTTCAAGTGCTAGGGATGCTTGGTGTTTTTGTTGTTGATCTCTCGAAAGAAAACAAGTGTAGGAACTGGGGTCTTGTGGATCTTGCTGTAAGCAGGTCTCGAAGGCGAGGGGCAAACGGATCAAAGGGATCTCGATGTAGTTTTTGGCGCGGAGATGCCCGATGACTTCTTGGGTTGTCATCTCTGTGGTGCTTGGCTTGTTGGGCGAACTCGCCGTGTATACGATGGGATCGTACACGAGCTGCACACGTTGCAAGATCACGCGACCAAAACAAGCTTCGGCGGCGAAGTTGACTTTAAGTGCTGAAACGTCGAACTGTACGGGAGTTGTCTCACTTGCACCAAGCGTAACAGAGAGAGTTCCTTCGGCTTGCGAAGAGATGTAGCTGTTGGGACAACACCGACAAGCTTGTTGTGTGAGGGCAAAAAGCGCACAGCAAAGTGCAAAGGCGCGGAGCTTACGAAGAAGCGGATGTGATCGAAGAGTGGCGATCATGATGGCTTTCGTGTGTGGCTAGAGGGAGGAGTGGTCTTTGGGCGGCTCACTGAAACTCAACACGCAGAAGCTGTTCGCCAATGATCAAAACATCATTGTGGCGGAGTGTTTGTTCTTTTCGGATGCGGATAAACGTACCATTACGGCTTCCGAGGTCTTCGAGCGCGTACTGGTTGTTTTGGAAAGAGATCCGCGCGTGGATTGCAGAGATGTAGCGATCGCCAGGGAAAGTGATCTGGCCGCGTTCACGGCCCATATCGACTTGTTCGCCACCGAGGAGGATTGCGTTACCGCGTTTTCCGCCAGAGATCATCTGCATGACGCGGCCCCAGTATTGGCTGTAAGGGCTGCCCCATACAGGGGAGGGCGCGTCTGTGTGAGGATCAAATCCATCTTCATCTGGGGGAGGGGCTTGGATCTTTTCAAAGAGGAAAAGCTGCTTCCCGATCAAGAGGACATCGCTGTGTTCGAGGGGCGTTTTTTCTCTTAGGCGAAGAAAGAGCCCATTGAGGCTGTTTTCGTCGCGAACGATCATCCCGTTGTTTGGGGTGCGATGAAACGTTGCATGAAGTGGTGAAACATAAGGATCATCAAGGAACAGGATGTTTCCTTGTTGTCGTCCGATCAGGGTCTTCTCAGGTTTCAGGGGGTAGGTCCCGCCTTCTTGTCCGTTGGGCAAAAGGAGAACGAGACGTGCTGGAGAATCGCTCATTGCAGCTACCTCAGGCGTAGTGGGCGAAGGGATATTTGTATTGAGCGCAGAGGGTGGCTGTTTCTGGGGCTCAGGGTCCTTGTCTGGAGCAGCAACGGCTTCTCCAAGAGGAGAGCCACAGCCCAAGCAAAGCGAGAGCTCATCATCGTTTTCCCAGCCACATTGTGTACAAACTTTCATCGACTGTAATATCGAATCCATCGGAAAAGGCGAAGGAACTTGTGTGATGAAACACGAGAAGGGGACACAAGTTGCTACGCAGTGTGGAGGCAGACTAGCACAGAAGAAATCCAGATGGTAGAGGGTGCCCCAAAAGTTGGCGATAAAGTCACTTTGTCGCGATTCTTTGGGGAAGTCTCAAATTCATCAAGGCGAATAACGTTTGATCTCAACTTCTGTGGGGCGGAAAACTTTCTCGTTGTAGCGGAAACCTTGTCGAAAGATGCGAGAGATCTGTTGATCTTCATTGTGGTGAGGGGTGGGGACTTCTTGAAGGGCGCGATGTGACGTCGGATCGAACTCATAGCTGTTGACGTCGATGGGATGGAGCCCTTGCTCTTTGAGGATATCGAGGAGTCGTTTGCGGAATGCGGATGCCTCGTGGACAGCGGGGTGATGTTCTCCGTGGCTGTCCCAAAGCGAGCGATAACGGAGATCAACGTAATCAAAGAGCAAAAGCAGATCTTGGAAAAGCCCGTACAGCGCTTGAAAACGCGTTTCTTCTCGATCTGTATCGAGTTCCGTGCTTACGCGTTCGAGCGAGCGTCGTAGTTCCCGGCTTTCTTCTTGTTGTTCTTGTAGGAGTTTGTGTTGATCTCGTGTCAGTTGAAGGAGTTCTTGGATCTGCTCTTGTTGTTTTTGTAACAGCAGGTGCAGTGTAGAAGACATCTCTGGAGCAGGGGTTGGTGAGATCGATGGCAAAGGAGCCCTTGGGATGGGCGCTCTCGGGATTGGAGAGGCTGCGGTGCTTTCGTTGGAGACCTCTTCCTCGACTTCTTCGTTGTGTGCTTGGTGGAGCGCGCGGATCTCGGACAGCTCATCCTGTTGGATGAAGCTGGTCTTTTCGTCTTGCAGATCATCCGTTTCGTACTGCATGTGCTCTTCGTAGCTATCACTTGTATCGTATTGCACATCAGGGGAGGGATGATGGGTGCCGTGGAGAGAGTGGCTATCATACGTTGGCGGATCTTGATGAAGGTCTTGTTCGGAAAAAGCTTCTAAGTCATGCGGCGTTTCATGGGGGAGCGGTTGGGGACCACGGCCTAGCTTGGCCGCAAGCTCTGCAGGGATCGCATTGGGTGCAGGATCTTCTTCGCTGATCTGTGGCGTAGGTACCACCATGGGTTTTTTGGTGGGGGGCTGGGGACGGTGGTTTGCTATCGTGCGTTCGCCTGGTTCTGGCTCGAAGAGTCCGTTGTCATGGAGGTGGATGTCTTGTCTGGGAGGGGGGATCTTCTGCGCGCCGCTTTTGTTCAGGATCTCTTGGACCTGTGGGGCGTTGCGGATGTGCGAAGCCACCATCTCACCGTTGTTGGGATCTTGCATCTCTTTTTTGAGGATCTCAGGGAGTTGCATACCTGGGATCGTATTGTCCGAGAACTCGGGGAGTTCTTGTTGGAGAGAGATGTTGTTGTTGGCAGCACGATTGGGCTGGGAGGTGGAGGCTTCTTCAAAGACGCTTTGCCACTCGTCGGGTAGATCGGTGCTTGATGGAGAAGTCACAGGCTGGGGTGAACGTGTGGGAGTGGGGCCGTTGGTGGGGGTCATTGGCTCAAGTCCCACAGGGATCAACTCGCCGTTGGGGCCTTCTTCGAGAAGGATCTTTCTCCATTCGGTGGGAGCTTCTTGGACAGCGTGATCTCGTTTTGGTTTGTTCATCAAAAGCCTCTGTCTGAGTCAGGTTGGGGCTTTGGCCAGATACGATTGAACTTTCTTGATGGCTTTGCGTTTTTCCTCGTCAAAGCAAGGGAATGTCCACAATGTAAAGTTGATGTGTTCCTTGGACGCAACACTTTTTGATTTGATAACGAAAATCTCCGAGAGGTTAACAAAGTTTGCGAGGGCTTGCAATGTGAAGCCGTCAACTCAGGGAGGCTACAAGAGATCTTTGGATCGGCCTTGCTTGAAAGGACTGAACAAGGCCCATGCAAAAAGAAAGAAAGAAAGGTCTTGATTGTTTTCGGATCTTGTAGTTGACTAAAAAGCTGGCAAAACCTGTACAGAAGGCTTGGGGTCATTATACTTGTTCGGACAAGTATGTCCCGAAAGCACAAAGCGGGGAAAGCGATCGAGCGACGAGAACGTAGCGATAGGGCGGAACCATGGCACAACAAAGCGAATTGAATCTGCGGGCCTTGACAGATCGTTTGCGTGAAAAAGCGCGGCGTAAGGTTCCAGAGTCTGATGTAGAAGATCTGGTCCAAGATGTTTTGGTTGTTTTGGTCGAAAAAGTCCAAAGCAATCAGATCAGTGCCATCCAACCTTATGCAGAGGGTATCTTGCGCCATTTGGTGTATGACTACTACCAAAAACGCGCAGAAAACCAAGTTCCACTTGAAGGAAAAGATGCAGAAAGCCACGATAGTTCACCTGAACAACGTGTCTTTTGGCAACGACATCTTCGGGTGGTTCGTGAAGTCTCTGAAGAAAACGCTGTGGATCAGGCCCTCCTCGAAGAACACTTCTTCTCAGGAGCACCCCTTCGAGAAGTGGCATCGGAGCTTGGTGTCTCTGCGGGTGTCGTGAACGGTCGTCTGTTTCGTTTTCGCCAAAAACTTATCCAACGCGTTGGACATATCTTTACGGTTATGATGGCCTTGGGTGTGGGGCTTTGGAGCCGTGTGAGTCGCGCTTTGTTTGTTGGTCGACTCCAACACGCAACCTCATGGACCTTGGCTCTTTTGTCGGTTGGTTCGATGGGGACTTGGTGGTCCCAGCATCTTCCAGAAAAGAAACTCAACGCATCTCAAACTTTCCAATCGAATCCTTCCCCTTCTGCAAGGGCTTGGTGGTCGGATACTTCCCCAACTTCGCCTGTCTCCTTGAAAGAGGAGTCTGCGTCGGGCGGTATCGCGACCCCACAAAAAAAGATAGAGCGCCCGATCTTTTTCGAAGGCAATCCTTCTCCGCCAAGTTTTATGTGGTCATTGGGTGGCTCTTCAAATAACGAATGGTCCGCGACTTCGAAGAACAAACAAAATCACAACACCTCTGCTGGTCCCGCTGGACGGCGCTTTGTAGGGTCTTGGTTTGTTCCTGCTACTTCGGCTGCTTTCGCGGCGTATGAACGCTCGAATTCTTCTATCTTTGCAAGCACCACAGGGATGATGGGACAAGTGGGTGGTCATGTAGAGCGCTCGGCTGGTTCGACGGGTTCTGTTGAGAACAAAACATCTTCGCAAGATGGTTCGACCACGGAACCCAAAAGCAACACGGCTGAGCCCAAGAATCCGACCAACACAGACACTCCCAACAAGCCAGATCCTGAAAAGCCCACGACGCCGACAGATCCAAAACAACCAAACACTCGTCAGTCTTTCTGCATCAAGCGTGATGGCCGATTGTATCGATGTGATGACCAAGGAAATCTTGGCGAAGATGTGTCTGGTTCGAATCAAAGCTCTTTCGGATGTGGTAGCAATACATCTTGTCGTCGGATCGTCAACGGCGAAGTGGACGGCGAAACGCCAAACGGACCCGCTTTGGTGATTGGTCAGAAAAAGGCTTTGGCTGTTGTTGGTGAGAACCGTTACCGCCAAAGCGACGATCAAGGTAACACATGGTCCGAACCCACTACGCCCCCCAGCCCAGACGCCTTGTTGAAAACGGCTGTGTTTATCCTGAACCAGCGCGGTGAGATCTGGCAACAAGAGCTCACGAAAGAAAAGTGGAGCCTGTTGCGTGCAACACAAGAAAGCACCACAGAGATCCGCGTTCACCTCGATCAGTTGGGCGGTTTGTGTTTCGAAGATACCTTCGACTTCCGCTTTGAAACACGCATTCCAGGTATCGATCCAGTTTCTTCGACAAAACTGGGAGGACTTGTGCCAGAGTCTGGCTTGATCATGCCAAAAGCTCCTGCACTTAAACCCACACATGCACCTGGGTTTAATGTTCCCACCATTACTTTGCCCAAGGGCGATATTTCCCAAGGTCTTCCTATTCCTCTCCCTGCTCCCCAACAACAAACCCAACTCCCTCAAGTCCCTCGCTAATCCAATCTTCCTTGTTTCCTTTTTTCTCTTTCCGTGTTATGTCTTTCGCCCGCTGCATAGGCTGCTTATGTTGTTCAGGGTAGGGTCCTCGCACGAGAACTCCTTGCGTAGGTGAGCTTGTGTTCGGTCTATCGAGTTGTATCGAACCCAAAGGTTCGCGTTTTGTTTGTTTTTTGGAGGTAAGGATGCGTCGAGTCCATGTTCTTTTTTTTCTGATGATGGTGATGTCCTCGGTGGGTTGGGGATGTGAGGGATGCGAGTTGCAGGAGATTACGAAGTCTCTGCAGGTACCGTTTTCAGAGAACTTTGATCGCTCAAGTCTAGGGCCCATGTGGACTTCTGAGATGCCGGGCCGTTGGCGTATTCAGTATGATGAGCGCACCAAGCAGGGTCGCTTGTGTGTTGAACAAGCGCGCAACAATCCGCTTTTCCTTCGCGGAGCTTTGCCGCGCGATGTCGTGGTGGAGTTTGACGCCTATGCCGAAGAGAAGGATGGCGACGTAAAGATCGAGTTGTTCACGGATGGCCGTTTCCATGCAACGGGTTACGTGTTGGTGCATGGTGGTTGGCACAATGCGATGTCGATCATCGATCGTTTGGGAGAACACAACCGTGACTGTCGTGGAAAAGAGCAGAACCAGCCCGCGAACTGCCGCCGTTGGACACGCAAACAAAAAGTCGTCATGAAGAAACGCCATCATTGGAAGGTCGTTCGCCATGACAACAAACTTATGTGGTATCTCGATGGCAAGTTGTTTATGCGCTACGATGATCCCCAACCTCTCGAAGGAAAAGGGCATGGCTTCTTTGCTTTCAGTAACTGGATCGCGCACGTTTGCTATGACAATCTAAGCATTCGCGCCTACACACCGCCTCTTCAGAAGAAGTCGTCTGCTGCGCCTCTTGTTGCACCTGCGAAGGCTGCTCCTATACCAAGAGCTGTAGAGCCTGAACCCAAAGCACCCACACCTCAACCCGTCCAAGAAGCACCCAAAGCACAACCCGCGCCACCTCTTCGTGCCAAGTTTCTGCTTCAGAATAGACAACCCGTTATGTTGAACCCCAATCGCTCGAATATCTTGCGCATCCACCCAAACCGCCTTGGGAACTACGGGATTCAACAACTTCGCAACCCCATAGGAACAAGCCCTGGGTTGCAAATAAAACGCTCCAAAACCAAATAGTGCCTGCGATGAGATAGACATTTCTTTTGGGGATCGGGGGATAGCAGGGGGGTTGCCATCCAATACAGAAACTGCAAAACTTCCTTGTTGCGCCACGAAGCGATGACCCTTTGGGGTTCGATGTCTTCCTAAGACCTTCTCACGTTGTATGCTTTCGAGACGCGAGACGTTGTGTTTTTTCTACGCGATCTTTGGTGGGGTCTCGCTTTTTCCTATGAGGTTGCACAAGATATGAAGGTAGGTTTTGTGTGCGCCGACATAAATAACCAGCACAATGTTTCTGCCTTGGCGATGCGTGATGAGGTGCCGACTTGAAATTCTTCGACGATGACGGAAAGAAGGGATGGTTTGATCGCGGTCGAAATCGTCCACGAATTCGCGAAGAGCTACCCATTTTGCCCCTTCGCAATACAGTGATTTATCCTGGGGTTGTGATCCCACTGACGATTGGTCGCGAATCGAGCCTGCGTTTGGTGGATGACGCCCTAGAAGGGGATCGCATTATCGGGATTGTAGGACAACGCGATCCTGATGTGGATGATCCCGATAGCAGCGAACTTTACTCGATGGGGACTGCTGCGCAGATCTTGCGCGTGATGAAGGTGAGCGAGGACTCCAAAAATCTCATCGCTCATGTGCAAGGATTGCAGCGGCTTCGCGTGGTGCGTTATGTCCAACGCCGCCCCTATCTGCGTGCACGCGTTCAGCTGATCGAAGAACGCAACGAAGAAGACGCTGAGAGCAAAGCGCTTTTTGGTTCTCTGCAAGAAAGTGCGCTGCGGATTATCGAGCTTTCGCCGCATATCCCCCAAGAAGTCTCTGCGGTTGTTCAGAACATGGAGTCTGCGGGCTACCTCGCCGACCTTGTTGCGGCCTACCTCAATATCCCGATGGCCGAAAAAGAAGAGATCTTGGAAACGGTTGAGGTCAAGGGAAGACTTCAAAAAGTCCTTACCTTTGTGCGAAAAGAGCTTCAGATGCTGGAGCTTAACTTTCGTATCCAAAACCAAGTCAAAGGGGAACTCGACAAGAGTCAACGCGAATACTATCTGCGCAAGCAACTGAAGGCGATCAAGAAAGAACTTGGCGAAGAAGAAGACGAGATGGAGGAAGTCGATGAGTTCCGCCGTCAGATCAAAGATGCCAAGATGCCCGAAGATGTAGAGAAAGAAGCGCTGAAAGAGCTTGGTCGCTTGTCTCGTATCCCGCCCCAATCCGCTGAGTACACTGTTTCTCGAACGTACATCGAGTGGATGATCGAGCTTCCATGGTCTGTCACGACAGAAGATTGCTTGGAGATCCCACACGCTCGCGGTGTACTCAACGAAGATCACTACAGCCTCGACAAAGTGAAAAAGCGTATCCTTGAATACCTCGCGGTGCGCAAGTTAAAGAATGACATGCGGGGGCCGATCTTGTGTTTTGTGGGGCCTCCTGGGGTTGGGAAGACCTCACTTGGGAAGTCGATTGCGCGCGCGATGGGACGTAACTTTGTGCGTGTGGCGCTTGGTGGTGTCAAAGACGAAGCGGAGATCCGTGGCCATCGTCGCACCTATGTTGGGGCGTTGCCTGGTCGGGTGATCCAAGGCATCAAGAAAGCCAAAAGCAATAACCCTGTTTTTGTGTTGGATGAGATCGACAAACTCAGCCATGACTTCCGTGGAGACCCAGCTTCCGCGTTACTAGAAGTCCTTGATCCCGAGCAAAACAACGCTTTTTCGGATCACTATTTGGAAGTTTCTTTCGATCTTTCCAAGGTGATGTTTATCGCGACAGCCAACCAACTCGATCCGATCCCTCCGCCTCTTCGCGATCGGATGGAGATCATCGAAATTCCCGGATATACCGAAGAAGAAAAACTGCATATCGCAGAAAACTTCTTGATCCCAAAACAACACCGCGAACACGGCTTGGAAGAAGGTCATGTTACCTTTACCAAAAAAGCTGTACGCACCGTGTGTCGGGCATATACGCGTGAAGCGGGGGTGCGTAATCTTGAGAGACAGATCGCAGGGATCTGCCGCGCTGTTGCGATGCAAGTCGCCGAAGGAAACGCAGAAGCCCGAACCGTCGATAGCGACGATGTTTCGACTTATCTTGGACCGCCCAAGTTCTTTTCCGAGATCGAAGAACGCGTAAGTGAAACAGGCGTGGCCACGGGCTTGGCGTGGACTGCTGCGGGTGGAGAACTACTCTTTATCGAAGTGACTCGGATGCTTGGGAAAGGACAGCTTATCCTCACTGGGCAACTGGGCGATGTGATGAAAGAGTCTGCCCAAGCAGCTTTGTCTTATATCCGTACCCATGCTGATGCGTTGGGGGTGGATGCGCGCTTTATGGAAAATTACGACCTGCACCTCCACGTCCCCGCAGGGTCCGTTCCCAAAGATGGCCCGAGTGCGGGGGTGACGATCTTCTCAGCGATCGTTTCTTTGCTTTCGGGTCGTAAGGTTCGGGCGGATGTTGCGATGACTGGAGAGATTACCTTGCGGGGTGCTGTGCTCCCCGTTGGAGGAATCAAAGAGAAGATCCTTGCCGCTCACCGCGCGGACGTTCGGGTGATCTTGTTGCCTGAAAAGAACAAAAAGGATCTCGTCGAAGTACCCGAAGAGATCAAAGAACAAATCCAATTCCACTTTTTGCGTCATCTCGATGATGTGATCCGCGAAGCTCTCGAAAGCGACGAGCCTGACAAACATCCTGTTGCACATGTGGTGAAACCCACAGATGGGATGCCAGCGCTTGCCAGCGATCAAGATCCCCCCTCTGGTTCTGAAAGCTCACCTAGCAGCAAGTCTGCGCGTCGATAAGCCCCAACAATACAGCGTTTTTTTGGTCTTTCTTTCAAAAGGTAGGCGCTCTCTACCCCGCGCACAAAGGTCTACGCAAGATGTATAAAAGTCTTTTCTTTGCAGGGATATGTTCTAGTTTTTTGGTGTTTGTGGCTTGTCAAACGACTGCTCCCAACACAGAGTCCGCACAAGAAACAACAGCCGAACAAGTGAAACAAGATGCTGGAAGCGAAGGGGTTCTTCCCGAACATTCGACAGGGTCGGAGGGGGAAGGGGTCGCAGAAAAAGCTGTTGAGGCCACTCCCACGGAAATTACGGTAGAATCGACATCTCCAGAGACTACGCCAGAAACAAACACGCCCAAGACGGTGTTTGGTGGGGCACGCCCAGCAACCCTCAAGGTTCCAAAGAGCTACGACGCACAAAAAACATATCCATTGATCGTCGTCTTGCATGGTTATGGGGCGACAGGGCCGTTGCAGTCGTCGTACATGGGGATGGACATTCTCGTCGAAAAAGCAGGGGTGTTGTTGATTGCTCCTGATGGAATGAAAGATCCCACAGGGAAACAGTATTGGAATGCAACGGATGCGTGCTGTGACTTTGCGAACAGTGGTGTCGATGATGTGGCTTATATCCGCGGACTGATCGAAGAGATCAAGCAAAGCTACCAAGTCGATCCAAAACGCGTCTTTCTTGTGGGGCACTCCAATGGTGGGTTTATGTCGTATCGAATGGCCTGTGAAGCGGCGGATCTGATCGCAGGGATCGTGAGTTTGGCGGGGGCGACTTATGCGAATGACGCAAGTTGTTCACCAAGCCAAGCGATCCATGTCCTCCAAGTTCACGGAACCAACGACACAACGATCTCTTATACTGGTGGAGTTTTGCTCACAACGTCCTTCCCTGGGGCGGTAGATACGGTCACGAAGTGGGGCAAGTACAACAAGTGCCAAGGCACGCTCGTAGAGACACAAGCATCATTCGATTTTGACGGTCTCTTGGTGGGGTCAGAAACAAAAGAAGCACAATTCGGCTCTTGTCCAGCGGGTGGGGATGTTCGTTTGTGGACGATTCAGGGTGGAGCGCATATCCCCGCATTGACGGAGAACTTTTCGACAGAAGTTTGGAAGTGGATGCAAGACCACGCCAAACCTTGATGTTGGGATCAGGATGCGATCCATTTGGCGCCATCTTTGGGATCTTGCCAATCGAGGATCGGCCATCCACGTCGCAAAGCTTCGCGTCGTAGGCGCGGATCGGGGTTGACCACACGGGGGTTGCGGACACGCTCTAACATCGGGAGATCCGTGAGAGAGTCTGTGTAGAAGTAAGAGTTGTCCAAATCGATATCGTTCTCTTTTGCCCATTTTTCGGCCCAGATCACTTTGCCATGTCCATGACAAAGCGGGCCGTCGAACTCGCCGTTCAGTCGGCCTTCTTGGTCCAAAGCAAAGCGGTTGGCGAGCCAGTCATCGAGTTCCCACACTTGTTTGGCAAACTCCGCGGCATAGCACGAGCTACTTGTCAGCAGGACACGTGGATGCCCAAGTTCTTTGTGTGTGTCGAGTGCGATTTGGGCGCCAGGTTGGATGTATTGGGTCACTTCTTGGGCGAACCATTGGTGGGTGGAGGAGCGCAAGTCTTCGTCACGATCGCCTTTGTATCCTTCGATGGCTTTTTTCAAGACTTTGTCCATGTCGATCATGGAGAAGTGATAGAGCATGAGGTACCAAAAGGCCTGAAGGGTGGTCCACAAAGAGATGCGCCCTTTGCGAAACTCGTGTTTGACGTACAAGGTTCCGCTATTAACTTGGATCAGTGTTCGATCCAAGTCGAAAAAAGCAGCGATGTTGGAAGGAGATGCTTCTTTTTGAACAGAAGCGGGTTCGGTTTTTGTGCTCTGAAGTGTCATGGTTTTAGGCCCTTTTCCAAGCTCCGAGAACATTTCGCTTTTGGCGATGACGTCTTGTACAAATACGAGACCTCTTGTTGTTTCTTGGGTCTCTAAAGTAGATAGGCTCGCATGGTACGTGGGCTTTGTGAGTTTTGGGGAGACTTTTCTCTGTGAAGATGAGACGGTTGCATCTATGCAGTTCACGGCATACAATGCCGTGAGCCAGCTATGCGTGTAATATGTCGTTCTTTCCTTGCTTTCCTGCAAGGTATGATAGAGTTGGCACTCCACCATTAGCGTTTTTGGGAGTTCTTCAACATGCATCAATTCTCGGATTGTACACCACGCCACAAAAGAGCCTCTACGCGGAAGCATTTGGCTCGATGGGCATGGTTCTCTTTTCTTTTTGTAGGACTCATTTTTACGAGTAACTGTGGCTCTAAGTTTCCGACAGAACAAATCGTTCTCAAGTTTCATGGGGAATGCAACCCATTGGGGCTGCTCAATGACCAACGACTCGACTACGTCAACGTTGGTAAACAAGGTCCCAACCCTCCGACTGATATAGACGGAAAAGCACTCCGCGGGGAGATCGGTCAAGTCACTTATCTTCCCGCAGATAAGGTGGCGGACTATACCAAACAAGGAAACTTTTTCAATGAAGTTTTCCGTCAGCCCGAAGTGATCGTTGCGCCGACGTTTGCTCGCCCTGCGGCGGGTGAGAAAGTCGCCCTTGATCCTTCCAAGCCCACAGAAACCGTCGATGTCGAAGCCGTCGATGAGTGGGGCTGTTTGGTGACTGTGTGGACTGGAAAGAACCCCGCAGAAGAGGGTGAGCGTCGTTATTACACGATGGTCTCGATCAATTCAAATGGGGAGATGACCAACCTCGATCCTATCGATGACAACGGGACAAAACGAACAGAGCCCGTGTTGTTGATGCCCAAAGATGTAAACAAAGCAAAAGGGATCTATGCTCGACTCTTCGTGATCCGCAAGGGTTTCTTGCGCACAGGAGAAGTTAGCACTGACGGTGGCAAGATCACGGCTAAGCGTTCGCTTGAGAAGCTGCGCGCGATGTGCGAATCTATCGACAAAAGCCCCACCTATTCGTGCTTTTCAGAGCCTTCCAAGTGTTACTTCTTCATCAATTACTATCTGCAACGTACTGCGGGCGGACAGGAGTTCGACTTGTTTTCTGAGCCCGTCAACAGCCCCTTCGCGAAACATGCGGATGACACCCCGCGGGTTTGTCGCCTTTGTCACCCCGAACTTTGCGATGGTAAAGACAACGATTGCGATGGCGCTGTTGACAACGTCCCCGGCCAATCGAAGAAGATGACAGTGGCTTGCTTTAGTGATGCAGCACGCGTTGCCAAGGGGGCGAGTGTTCAGTTTCAACCCGCTAACGGTTTGCCACTGCCAGATTGTTTGGCTGGAACAAGAGCTTGTGGGGCTGATGGCAAGTTTGAAGCAAGTTGTTTGGAAGAAACTGCACCCCAAAATGCCCAACAGTGTGGATCGGTTGGATGTCAAAGTGGTACGCCCACAAGCTGTCCCACCACAGAAGATCCCAAAAACTGCGTAGACTTGCAGACC
The DNA here is from genome assembly GCA_020632975.1 of Myxococcales bacterium. Lineage (GTDB taxonomy): Bacteria > Myxococcota_C > UBA6777 > UBA6777 > UBA6777 > JAKLKB01. Next base: position 319,890 of record JACKEL010000005.1, on the reverse strand, counting down.
AACTCTGATCACTGCGGTGCTTGCAACCAAAAATGTGAAAATGGCCAAACATGTATCGTCGGAAAGTGCCAATGTTCGGGACTTTTGCCTGATGATTGTAATGGTGTTTGCAAAAACTACCTTTCTGATAACCAAAACTGCGGTGCTTGCGGGGCCAAGTGCGATCCTGGAAAACTTTGTGCGGGCGGAGTTTGTCTCGACAACTGCCCGATGGGACAAGATCCCTGCGCTGGCGGATGTGTTGACCTCAAATCTGACCCCTTGAACTGTGGAACCTGCGGTACCACCTGCGAAAACGGCAAGAAGTGTATCAACAAACAGTGTCAATGTGAGTCTGGAAGCTCCTTGCCAGATGATTGCGCTGGCATTTGTAAAAATCTCCAATCTGACAACGAAAACTGTGGTTTTTGTGGAAACAAATGTGCCCCTGGTAAGATCTGTGCGGGCGGAAAGTGCCTCGACAACTGCCCGATGGGACAAGATCCCTGCGATGGGGGATGTGTGGATCTTCAAACCAACTCCTCGCACTGCGGTGCTTGTGGAAAGGTTTGTACTGGTGGTCAATCTTGTTCGGATGGAAAATGCGGTTGTTCGGGACTTTTGCCCAACGAGTGTAACGGCGTTTGTAAACTCTTTGCATCCGACAACGAAAACTGCGGAAGCTGCGGAAACAAATGCGCCGCAGGGAAGATCTGTTCGGGTGGAAAGTGCCTCGACAACTGTCCTACAGGCCAAAACCCCTGTAGTGGTGGATGCGTGGATCTGAAGACCAACCCCAGCCACTGTAACGGTTGTGGTCTCGTGTGTACGGGTGGAAAAACCTGTATCAACGCTGCTTGTCGTTGTGATCCCAACAGCGCCTTGCCAAACGAATGTTCTGGCGTTTGTAAAAACCTTCAGTCTGACAATAGCAACTGCGGTATCTGCGGGAAAAAATGCGACGCAGGGAAGATCTGTGCAGGTGGAACTTGCCAAGACAACTGTCCCTCTGGGCAAAATCCCTGCTCCAGTGGTTGTGCGGATCTCCAAACAGACTCCAACAACTGCGGACAATGCAGTCGTAAGTGTACAGGTGGGAAGATTTGCGCGAGCGGTTCTTGCCGATGTACGGGCGATATCCCCAACGATTGTAATGGTGTTTGCAAAAACTTTGCATCCGACAACGAAAACTGCGGAAGCTGCGGAAACAAATGCGCTGCAGGAAAGATTTGTTCGGGCGGGCAGTGTCGTGACAACTGTCCTTCTGGACAAACGGCTTGTAGTGGCGCTTGTGTCAACGTCACCGCAGACAGCAACAACTGTGGTTCTTGTGGAACCAAGTGCAATGGCGGGAAGATCTGTTCTAACCGAGCCTGTAAATGCGATCCTTCGGGCCTCTTGCCAGATGATTGCAATGGTGTTTGTACGAACTTCTCCTTGGACAACAACAACTGCGGAAGCTGCGGAAACAAATGCGTCGCAGGAAAGATCTGCGCGAGCGGAACTTGCCAAGACAACTGTCCCTCTGGACAAACGGCTTGTTCGAGCGGTTGTGCTGACTTAAAAGCAGATATCAACAACTGCGGTCAGTGCGGTCGCAAGTGTACAGGTGGTAAGGTTTGTATCAATAGTTCTTGTCGATGCGATCCTTCTGGACCTGTCCCCAACGATTGCGGTGGCGTTTGTAAAAATACTCAGTCCGACCTTGCAAACTGTGGAAGCTGCAACAACGCTTGTAGCGGCGGAAAGATCTGCTCGGTTGGAAACTGTTTGGACAACTGTCCTTCAGGCCAATCGCCTTGTGCGGGCGGATGTTTCAACCTCCAAGATAGTATCTCTCACTGCGGTGCTTGTGGGGTTGTGTGTTCAGGTGCGGGCCGATGTTGTGGTGGTACCTGTCGCAACTTGGCCGCAGACAACGATAACTGCGGTGCTTGCGGAGCGAAGTGTACAGGTGGGAAAGTTTGCGTGAGCGCGGTGTGCGTTGAGGATTGTACCAATGGGCAGATCAATTGCGGTGGTACATGCCACAACCCACTCACAAGCAGCCAACACTGCGGTGCTTGCGGCAACTCGTGTGGTGGTGGACAAAGCTGCACCAACGGTAAATGCTGTCCCAACGGCCAAACCAACTGCAACGGTACCTGTGTGAACCTCACCAACAACGACAACAACTGTGGTTCTTGTGGTTTGGTTTGCTCGGGTGGCCGCGATTGTCAAAGCGGTTCTTGTGTGTGCCCCACCGCAGGACAACAGTTCTGTAACAATCAATGTGTCGATACCCTCTCTAGCGCGACACACTGCGGTGCTTGCAACAATGCCTGTGCTTCGCCGCGAAGCTGTAAAAATGGTTCTTGTTCTTGCAACACGGGTGAAAGTTTCTGTAGCGGGCAGTGCGTGAACACGCAAACCAGCGCGACACACTGTGGTGCTTGCAACAGCCCGTGTCCCTCTGGATCGACTTGTGTCAACGGTAGTTGTACTTGTGGTTCTGGGCAGCAGTTCTGTGGTGGTCAGTGTGTCAACACGCAAACGAGTACAACACACTGTGGTGGTTGTAACAGCCCGTGCCCCACAAACTCGACTTGTACAAGCGGAACTTGCGTGTGTTCGGGCGCTCTCAGCCTCTGTGGTGGTAGCTGTGTGGATACACAAAGCAGCAATACACACTGCGGCGGTTGTAACAGCCCGTGTCCCTCCAGCTCTAGCTGTTCGAGCGGGACTTGTGTTTGCTCAGGTGGCCCACAAAACAAGATTTGTGCGGGCCAATGTGTCAACACCAACACCAGCAACACCCACTGTGGTGGTTGTAACAGCCCATGTCCTGCAAACTCAGCTTGTTCAAGCGGAGCTTGCGTATGTTCGGGCGGTTCTAGCTTTAAGATCTGCGGTGGAGCTTGTGTCGATACAGATTCGGACACCAGCAACTGCGGTAACTGTGGTGTGACGTGCAATGGCGGAACACCCAACTGTGTCAGCGGTGCTTGCGCCCCCTAATCCCTCCTTCGTTCCTCCCTTCTCTTTCTTCCTCTTCCCCAACCAAATACCCATCCATACACAAACCAACCTCCGTGCGTTCTCATTTGGAAGACGTTTTTATGTAGGTGGCGTGTCCTCTGAAAGTCCGATAAGTCGGTCCTTTTAGAGAGATCTGTGTTGCTGTCACGTTCTCTCTGTTTTGTTGAGGGATATGGTCTTTGGGGTAGGGAGGGCTTTTCTTTTGGTGTGGTTCTTCGAGGGAAAAGAGAGATGCACACGATGACCAGAGCTTTTGTTCTGTGTACGTAGAAGAACAAGTGAGGCAAGGACGCCGCAAGGATGCACATCTAATATCAACACAAGGATACACATCTAATACAACGCGAGGATGGGCAGTTAGCCATCGCAAAGATGTACCGCTATCACGTTGTGAAGGCGCGCAGCCATACCGCGAATACGCACCATCTTGTGAAGATGTACGACCATCTCGCAAAGATGTACAGCCATCGCGTCGCGAGGATGCGTTCTTCATGCGTAACGAGGGTGGGCGTCTATCTCGTCGCGAGGATGGGCATGACGACACCTTGAGGAAAAGCGATATGTCGGGAGAGTGGGGGATTCTGTTGGGATGTTTGGGGGCTACTTTTGCGCGGTTTCGGTAATGCCCGTATTGGTGGGTGTGTTGGGCTTTCCAGATACATTGACCAATGCCACGGGGTTGGTGTTGCTGCCTGTTGCCAAGATGACAACGGTGGCTACGACACCGCCTGCGACAGCGAGGCCGATGACGGTCCCCCCGATGATCCATGGGACGTTGTTTGCGCGTACAAGCTTGCAGATTTGAGCTTTTTCGTCCCAAGCCGAGCCGACTTTGCAAGCGCAGTAGAGGCGGGCCTTTTCTTTGTAGAGCTTTTGTCCACCCGTGCACTGACAGCTTGGTTTTTCTTTGAGGCTGAGTTGCATGGGAGCATCGCCGATGGTGCCTTCTGTGACGACTTTGCTACCCTCAAAGAGACCGTACTTGAGACACTGGTTCTTTTTGATGGTGATCTCGTAGTCGCCTTTGGGCAAAAAGATCTCTTTGCTGTTGAGGGCAAAACCACCTTGGCGTTTGAGTCGTTTGCTAAAAAGGTTGTAGTAGCGGCGTTTATGGGCGTTGCTGAATGGGCTTTTGGGTTTGATCTGCAATTGAAGTTTTCCGACTTCTTCGGGGTCCACTTCAGGGGAGATCTTGAAAGCGCCATAGTAATCTTTGATTTTGCGCATCAGGCCATCGAGTGCAGCGCGTTGTCGGCTGTTTTTGATCAAGCCTTTGGCGCGTTCGAGCATCTGGACAGCCTTTTGGATATCAGGGAGCCAGTAGTAGGCGCGCGCGAGGTGGTAGTGCGCTGCAAAGTGTTGTGAGCCTTTTTCGGTGCGGATCGCCACATTGAAGTCTTTGATGGCATCGAAGAAGAGGCGTTGTCGCATACGGAGTTTTCCGCGTTCATAAAAGCGTACAAAGTCGGGCTCAGCTTGGGCCTGCCCAGACCAAAAAAGAACGCCTGCCATGACGCAAGCGAACCAAAAGCGCAAACCAAAATGATGCTGCATGTCTTACCTCGATATGTCAGGTTCTGACGTTTGCGGTGCGTTGGTTGGTGTGGTTGTGCTTTCGCACGAGCCACGTTCCATTTCCAAGGTGCCACACCTACGATACAAAACGCCCGCTTCACAATCAAGACCGTTGCAAAGAGCGATCTGTCCCAAGTGTACGTGAAGAAGTCCGAAGGCGCTCACCAAAGTTTGATCTTTCCTCCCCCTGTGGACACGGCTTGGGCATTTTCGAGATCGCGGCTGTTTACCGCGATGACGACGCCTGCGACGACGCCACCTGCCACCAAGATGCCCGCACCAAGGAAGATCCATGGCAAGGGGTTGGCTGCCCGTGCGATCTCACAGCGCGCAAGCTGCGCGTTCCATGCTGAACCTGCCTTGCAAGCGCAGTATACGCGGTTTTTTTCTTTGAAGAGCTTTTGTCCGCCCGTGCACTGACAGCTTGGTTTTTCGATGAGTGCGAGTTTGGCGGTATCGTCCTCAATGGTGAGGTCGCGGACGATTTGCTTGTTGGAGGAAAAGCCGTACTTGAGGCACTGGTTTTGTTGGATGGTGATCTCGTAGTCGCCTTTGGGCAAGAAGATGGCTTTGTTGTTGAGGACAAGCCCACCTTGACGTTGGAGGCGCTTTGTAAAGATCTCGAAGTATCGGCGTTTATGGGCGTTGCTGAATGGGCTTTTGGGTTTAAAGACGATCTTGAGTTTTCCGACTTCTTCGGGATCAACTTCTGCCGCGAGCCGAAAAGCGCCGTAGTAGTCTTTGATCTTGCGTTTGAGATCGTTGAGCGCTTCTCGTTGTCGGTTGTTTTTGGCGAGCTTGGTGGCTTTTTCGACGGTCTGCATCGCGCGTTGGATATCAGGAAGCCAGTAGTAGGCGCGCGCAAGATGGTAGTGCACAGCAAAGTGTTGTGAGCCTTTTTCGGTGCCTGCGGCGATACGCAAGTCTTTGATGGCGTCGAAGTACATGCGCTGACCAAGGCGGAGTTTTCCGCGTTCATAAAAGCGCACAAAGTCGGGCTCTGCGTGTGCTGCGTGGCCACCCCACAGACAACAAAAGCCAAACCATCCCATCCACCAAAATACATATCGGGTCATCGGTCTTCTCACCAAGGTACGTGTTTTTGTCTTGGTGTCGTGCTTGTACGCTGCATCTCGAAGGGATTTCAGCGACGTACAGCCGACTTCCTTTTCTTTTACGGAGCACTATAACACAGATGATCTTGCTCAGAAGAAAAGATATGGGAGGGGTTGTGTGTCTGCAACCTTGGGGGAGAGATTGGGGGAGGATAGGGTTGGTTGAAGGGGCCGATGGGACGGGGGATTCGGGGGATATTTGAGGAGGATCAGGAAGCGCTTTTGCCTTTTTCGTCTTTGCCGTGGCACTTTTTGTATTTTTTCCCAGAGCCACACCAACAAGGATCATTGCGTCCGACTTTGGGGCGCTCACGACGAACAGTTGCGGGTTTATCAGGTTCGCCGATATCTCCGTCTTCTCCATCAAAGCCAGCGTGTTCCATCTGCATTTCGACTTCGTTGTGACGACGACGTTCTTCGATGGCTTCTTCGAGTTGTTCTTGGCTTTGGACTTCGACGTGGAAGAGTTTTTCGACCACAGCGGTCTTGATGCGCTCAAGCAACTCTTCGAACATCTGGTAAGCTTCTTTTTTGTAGACAAGCTTGGGGTCGATCTGACGGTAGCCTTGGAGGTTGATCCCTTCGCGGAGGTGGTCGATGGCTTTGAGGTGATCTTTCCAAAGCTCGTCGATATCCATGAGGTAGAGTTCGCGTTCTACCTGGCGGAGAAGTTTGGGACCAAGCTCACGCTCGCGTTGCTTGTACTGTTCTTCCACTTGGGTCCAGAGGAGATTTTCAACCTCTTCATGGGGATCGTTTGCGGAGATCAGGTGATCCAAGAGGATCTTCGGTCGGAAGTGGAAGAGTCCAAAACAGTTTTCTTCGAGCGCTTCAAACTCCCACATATCCACGGGGGTTTTGTCAGGACAGAAGCGGTTGCGAAGCACCACGATGACGTCTTCGATCATGTCGAGCACGTTTTCGTGGACATCTTCACTCGCGAGGAGTTCACGACGCAAGCGGTAGATGGTCTTGCGTTGGATGTCCATAACGTCGTCGTATTCGAGGAGGTGCTTACGAATCTCGAAGTTGTGGGCTTCTACTTTGTTTTGTGCGCTTTCGATGGCGCGCGTCACCATGCGGTGTTCGATGGGTTCGCCTTCTTGCATCCCCATCGCGCCCATCCATTCGCTGAGGCGTTCAGAACCAAAGCGACGCATCAAATCGTCTTCGAGTGACAGGTAGAAGCGGCTTGCACCAGGGTCCCCTTGACGACCCGAACGACCACGCAACTGGTTGTCGATACGACGAGACTCGTGGCGCTCTGTACCAAGGATGAAAAGACCGCCTGCAGAGAGGACTTCGGTAGCTTCTCTTTTCCATTCGTCGCGTCGTTCAAAGATGCGCTTGAAGTCATGGTCTGAGATGCTGGCGAGTTCTTTGCCCATGGTGCGGGCTTTTTTCTCGTCGCCTTTCAGCGCTTCTTTCACAAACAACGTAGATTCCATGGTTCCTGTATCGACGTTGTGTTGTTCGAGGATGCTTTCGACGAAGGGCTCGGGATTTCCACCAAGGATGATGTCTGTACCACGACCCGCCATGTTGGTGGCGATGGTGATGGAGCCTTTGCGACCAGCTTGCGAGACGATCTCAGCTTCTTTTTCGTCGTGCTTGGCGTTGAGGACTTGGTGGGGGATCTTTCGACGCGTAAGCATCTTGTGCAAGATCTCTGAACGCTCGATGGATACGGTACCTACGAGGACAGGCTGTCCGCGTTTGTGGCACTCTTCGAGTTCGTCGATCACCGCTTCGAACTTTTCGCGTTCTGTGCGGTAAACCACGTCGTTGTAGTCCATACGTGCGATCTTTTTGTTCGTGGGGATCACGGTGACATCGAGTTTGTAGGTCTTGTGGAACTCGGCCGCTTCTGTTTCAGCGGTACCTGTCATCCCTGCGAGTTTGCTGTAAAGGCGGAAGTAGTTTTGGAAAGAGATGCTTGCGAGCGTTTGGCTCTCAGGCTCGATCTTTACTTTTTCCTTGGCTTCGACAGCTTGGTGGAGACCATCAGACCAGCGGCGACCGGGGAGGGCGCGTCCTGTAAACTCGTCGATGATCATGACTTCGCCACTTTTGACCATGTAATCCACGTCTTTTTTGTACACAGCGTGGGCACGAAGTGCTTGGGTGACGTGGTGCAAAAGCAGGATGTTGTTGGGCTCATAGAGGTTTTGGACTTGGAGCAGCTTCTCGACGCGCTCAACCCCTTCGTCGGTAAGGACGACAGATCGGGACTTTTCGTCAACGGAGAAGTGAAGTCCTTTTTGGAGTCGAGGCATGATCGCGTCAACGACAAAGTACATCTCTGTGGAGTCATCAGAGGTTCCGCTGATGATCAAAGGCGTACGTGCTTCGTCGATCAAGATCGAGTCAACCTCGTCCACGATGGCGTAGTTCAGTTCGCGTTGGACGTACTCGTCAAGTCCGAACTTCATGTTGTCGCGGAGGTAGTCGAAACCAAACTCGTTGTTGGTCCCGTAAGTGATGTCGCAAGCGTAGTTGCGTCGTCGTTGGGTGTCGCTGAGTTCGTGGGTGATCGTACCCACAGAAAGACCAAGGTAACGGTAGATCTTGCTCATCCAGTCGGCGTCACGACGTGCGAGATAGTCGTTGACGGTGACGAGGTGGGTACCTTTTCCGCTGAGTGCGTTGAGACAGAGGGGCAAAGTCGCCACAAGCGTTTTACCTTCCCCTGTTTTCATCTCAGCGATCTTGCCTTGGTGGAGCGTGATTCCCCCGATCATCTGGACATCATAGTGACGCATGCCCGTTGCGCGAACAGAAGCTTCGCGCGTTAAAGCGAAGACTTCTGGGAGCAAACTATCGAGAGATTCGCCATTTTCGTGGCGTTGGCGGTAGGCATTCATGCGAGGGACGAATTCCTCGTCTCGAAGTGCCTTCATATCATTTTCGAGTGAATTGATTCGCGTCAGGAGCGGGCGCATTTTCTTGATTTTTCGTCCGCTGCTGGTTCCAAAAAGCGAACCTAAGATTTTGATGATGCTCATGAAAGACTCGTTTTATGTGAGAGGAATGAGGTTTGTTCGTGTGTGGGAAACTGCGAAAGTATAATTCCCTTTCACTGAAGCGCAAGCTATCTATGTTCTTGTACCCCGAGATGTGGCCCCATCTGCTCGCCTTCGGGATGTCGAAGTAACGAAAGCAAGGCCAAATGCACCACGGGTTCTCGTAAGATTTGATTGTGGGCATAAGGAAAGATGTGGGTGCTGTGGGCATGAGAGGTGTCGATCTCATCTTCACAAACGACACCATCGTGCTTGAGCGTTTCGGGCAAAAGCCAACGACCTAGCCAAGATGCTGGTTCAAAAGGGTGCAAAGGCCGACGACCGTAGATGATATGAAGCGGAAACTTTCTTTTTTCAAGGACGCCCCAACGAGATTGGTCACGCCAACGTTGCGCAAGCTCCGAAAGGACGGGGCCTAACATCTTTCGTGCAATCTGACCCACGCGCGAACGTTCCATCTCATGGGCCATTCGCGAACCCCTCACAGGAGAAGATATCAAGATCCCCGTTCGTATCCGCAAAGCAGGCCACATCTCGCACATCCGCAAAAAGATCAGTCCGCCCAAGCTGTGGCAAACAAAGGAGAGTTCTTTGTTGAGTAGGCCGCGATCTTCCAAGGCTTGACCGATCCTCGCTGCATGTTGCGTGATGGTATTTTGTGTGCTTGGATACTCCAACACAATCGGATGAAAGCCGCCTTCTTGGAGTGCCCGCAAAAAGCGACTTCCCCAAATCCGACCGTCTATCCCTAGACCATGCAACAAGATCACTGTAGGCTTTTCGACCATTCGTTTCTTTCTCGCTTCCGAAAATCTGTTTGTTTTAAGGTCTCGTGAAAAAAAGTCTTGCTTGATATAGAAAACGCCGTATCATACATCAACACACCCTTAATCGCCCCTAGATAGGAGGAATACGGTATGACGAGCCAACAAGACCTCGTCGCTGTTCCCGGCGTATGTGCTGGGCACCCTGAGCATCCCGAACTACTCTGGATGTTCGAACGCCTTCCTTCTGGTGTTTTACGATTCCTTCGTCTCGAAATCGACTTTCCTGAACCTGACTCCTACACCCAAGCAGAATTTAAAAAGTTTGACGTGGACATGCGCAACTTTGATGGTTGCCCATATTGCGAAGCGCGCTTGTACTTCTTCTGCAAAAAGTGCAGGTCCTTGAGTTGCTTTTCTTGGGAACAACTCAACAGCGAAGGGCTTTGGACATGCCATAGCTGCCACAGCGTCTACCGCATGCGACCCAAGACCACACCATTTCGCGTCGAAGCTCAAGTTGGAGCACAAGATCAGGCGGGTCATCAAAATATCTCGACGAGCACCCACACCCAACACACGGGGCAATTCGCTCCCCAACAAACACTCAATCTCAGTCCAAACCGCACACAGGCTTGGCACCCCAAAAAGTAATTCCCCCCTTAAACTCACGCTCTCCTCAAGTCCATCACCTTTCCCAAACACATCATCTCCCTCGAACAAGCGCGATCACTCACTTTGTCTTGTGAGCGTCTTTTCATCGACGAGGACACTTGTCTTTTGGGAGGGCTTTTGTGCGCGGGAGGGGTCTGTGAGGGCTTCTCTCTTTTGTGTGGCGAGCTTGAAGAGGGGAAGATGGCCATCCCATCGAGGGGATGGGGCTTGCTTAGTCGTCGTAGCGTCGAGCGCGTCGAATCATCAGATCCAACAGGAACCACAACATCAGAAGACTTCCAATAAAGAGCACGACGCGTTGGAGAGAAAAGGCTTGGGGGCTACGCTGAAGAGAAGAGGAGCGTTGGAGATAGTGTCGCGCAAGCTTGCGGATACTTGGGGTGGTCAGGGCCTCGCTCATCGTGCGCCAGTCGTAAGCGTAATCGACTTTTGAGGGGAGGCGCATCTGTTCCCACAACATCGAGAGGGTGCCTTGGGAAGAACTCATCTTTTCTGACCATCGAAGCGTGGTTTCTTGCTTGTAGGTTTCGAGGTGACCGACCAAAGAGGGCGGATCATAGGGCGACATCAACAGTCCACCGATGGCTTTTTGTAGTAAGTCCCGCATCTCAGGACGCCCGACAGAAGGCATCGGGATCAGCCAAAGTGCATAACCTGACTGGGGATAGGCTTTGAGGATGTGCTTGGTTCGTGGGGTCTCTCCAAAGCGTTGGACAAAAGCGCGCTCAAGTTCCTCTCGGCTGATGTGCAAGAGAAAGTCGAGGGGCAGAGCATCTTCGCGTTGGAGGCTGGGGAGCATGTACGCAAACAACAGGTCTTGGGTCAGGAACAAACGACCTCGTTGGCTGGTCGCGAGATTTTCGGGCGCGTTGCGGGGGGGATAAGACAACGGGCCTTTGCCTGAGATCGCGGTAAAGGCCGATGCAAGCGCTGTAAAGGCTTTCTCGCAAGAGAGGTCGCCCACCATCAACACACGGATCTTTTCGCCACTGTAGAGCTGTTTGTGGGCTTTTTGGAGCTGTTGGCTTGTGATCGAAGAAAAGGTGCGGCGTTGTCCACGAAGGAAGGTGCCGCGTGGGTAACCTGCGTAAAAATAAGCGTCCACACGTTCTTCGAGAGAGACCGTGGGGAACCCAAATGCCGAGCGCGCGAGTTCGCTGCGGATCTGCTTTTGGGTTTTGAGGCTGAGACCTTGGAAGGGCGCCTCTGCGATCTTTTTGGCGATGTGTTTGAGGATGACGGAAAGGCTCGAACTACGGGTGAATACATCCACGAAGACCCAGTCTTTGTGCAACGAGACTTGGTAGCGTGTGCCGCCCACAGGAAGGGGAGTTTGTGCGGGGTTCTCAGGGAGATTCAAGCGGTAGGCGAGGAGCTTGGCGAGAAAACGCGACTGTCCTCGAAGGTTGCGTGGGTCGTTCGAAGAACCCGCCGCAATCGCGATACGCAAACGCAAGACGTTTGGTGCTTTGTTGGCATAACACCACGCTAATGTTGATTGAGGCAACATCGACACTTTGACATCCGTGTCTTGCTTCAATCCGCCTTTAGGCAGCCAGTCTGTGGGTTGTTTGGGCTTCGCTTTTTGGGCGACGGCTTGTTTGGTGGGGGTGTTTTTCTTTTGGACTGTAGGTTGTTTCTTCGATGGTTCGGACTTTTTGGTTGCTTGCGAGGTCGGCGCTTGTTTGGAAGCGGGCCGTGATGTGCTCGGTTTGGCTGTTGGAAGTCCGCCTCCTTGTGGAGGGGCTGCCAAGAGAAAGAAGAAAAACAACGGGTTGAGCGTCATGAAAAAGGCTCCTGTTGAAGAATTCGTTTATCTCGAATCAAGGGCGACAAAGCTAACAATTTTCTTCTCAAAGGACAAGATGAGGCACGATGGGGCGGGATTCTTTGTGTGGAAGAGATCTTGAGGGTGGAAAGAGGAAGCGACTCAACCCAAGAACCGAGCAGCGATCCAGCACAACACGGCCACGACGAACGCAAAAGGGACGCCCATGACGACGCCTGTGAGCCAGTTTTTGAGGTGCCATCGCGGATCGCGATAAGTTGGAGAATCCCCAAGATCCTTTGGAAAAGCCCATGAGGGGCGGAAGATGACCAAGCCCAGATCGATAACCAACGCATCAAAGAGATTAAATGTCTGGAAACAAACGTAGGATGCGAAAAAGACGATCCAAGGGCTTTGGTGGCGGAGTAGCCAAGTGAGAACCCCAAAGAGAAGGGCAACGCCCGACAACATGATAAGGCCCCAGATCTTTTGTTGGCGTTTGGTCTTCTTGTCCACAGGCCCGACACGTTTGCGTACATCGGGTGGGGCATCGTTGATCCAGATCAGCGGATTTTGGCGAAGGCTCAAGAAGATCAGCGAGCCCATAAAGAGACTGAGCCATCCACCAAAAGTAAGACCGAGCCAAAAAGCATCGTACATCTGAGCCTCCTGAACGTTGAGGAGTGGGAGAGAGATTGTTTTGCGGAAGTCAGGAGTGGGGATGCGCAAAGAGGAAAGCAAGAGGCAAACCCATGTCTTTTTCGAGAGATAGGGAAGAGATGCGAAAGATGCGCGCTTGACAAAGTCTTGGGCTTCTTGTTTTATCGCTGTTTCATAAGCTGCGAACATGACCGATTCTACGAAGTGTTAGCTATCTTTTCGTTAAGAAAAGTTCCCTATTTACGGAGGAGCGTACGATGGACCTCGCAACAATGCTTGAAAAAGCGCGCAATGGTTTTGCGCCTATCCCTTTGAGTGACGAACAAAAAAGCCAAGCGCTTGCCCATTTGGAGCGCTGGTTGAGCGAGGAGACGTTTGCGTCCTACCAGCCTCAACTCCATTACTTGATCGAAAAAGGCGCATGGTCGCTGCTTTTGGATAGTTTTTACCAAGTGATCCCCTTTGGTACGGGCGGTCGTCGTGGAGCGGTGGGGGTTGGACCCAATCGCATGAACCCCTACACGCTCGCAACTTCTGTGCAAGGACACGTCCAGTATCTGCGCAAGATCTTTGGTGAAGAGACCGCTTTGCGTGTTGTGATCGCTTATGACGTTCGCCGTTTTCTTGATTTGCGCGGTCTCTACGACGCTTCGCAATCCAATCCTGTGTTGGGCTTGAGTTCACGGGATCTTTGCGATCTTGCGGCGTCGATTTATGCGGCCAATGGTGTAGAAGCTTTCGTTCTTCCCCCTGAAGACACCACCTACATCTCCACGCCCGAACTTTCCTTTTTGATCCGCAGCTACAAGGCCCAAGGTGGATTGAATGTCAGTGCCTCGCACAACCACCCCGACGATAACGGCGGAAAGTTCTACAACCAACAAGGCGCGCAACCCATCGCGCCTGATGATCAAGAGATGTCTGATCTCGTTGAAAAAGTTCGCGAAGTTCACACGTTGCCCTTTGCGGAAGGTGTGCAAAAAGGGCTGATTCAGTTCATCACAGATGAGAAACGCCAAGGTTACATCGACAGCAACGCCGCTTTGTGCACATGGACACAAGAGCCCAAAGCGTTGGTGGCTTACTCTCCGATGAATGGGGTGGGTTCCACAAGTGTGACGCCCGTTCTCGAAAAGGCCGGATACACCGTCAAGATGCTTGCCTCGCAGGTTCCTTTTGATGGGAGCTTTGAGCATGTACGTTATCGGGTTCCCAACCCCGAAGTCCGCACTTCGATGAGCGATGTCGTGGCTTTTGGAAAAGAAGTCGGGGCCGATCTCGTGATGGCCTCTGACCCAGATGCCGATCGCATCGGGCTTGTCGCACCCAACAAAGAAGGGGAGTGGCGTTTCTTTACGGGGAATGAGATTGGTGTGTTGATCGCTGCGCAGCTTTTGCACACCCTTCAAGCACAAGGCACGCTCCCCAAAAGCCCCATCATTGTGAAGACAGAAGTCACCACAGAGCTTTTGCGTCGCGTCACTGAAAAGTACAATGGCCGATGTATCGGGCATCTTTTGGTGGGTTGTAAGTTCATCGCTGACGTGATGCACCATCTGGAAACAGAAGGGACCTTCTTGGATGTCTCTGGTAGCCTCGATGACTTTGTGATGGGGACCGAAGAGAGCCATGGTGTGTTGATCTCGAAAGATATCCGCGACAAAGATGCTGCGGGGGCTGCGTTGATCTTGGCGGATCTTGCGAGCCGTATGAAGGCAGAAGGCCGCACTTTGGTCGATGCCATCGAGGATATCTACCAAGAACATGGTTATCACTCCAACGGCCAAGTCTCTATGGTGATGGAAGGTGCTATTGGTTTGGCACGCATCCGCAATATGCAAAGTGCGTTGCGTCAAGATCCTCCCAAAAGCATCGGTGGCGTTGCTGTGACGCGCTTTTTCGATCATTGGTCTGAAGAAGGCGTCTTTGGTAGCATCCGCTCAACGACCGATCAAAGCGCGCGCAACGTCCTTGTGTTCCACCTCGAAGGCGGAACACGCGTGGTCTTGCGGCCCTCTGGGACTGAACCCAAAGCAAAGCTGTATATCGAAGTGGTTTCTGAACCCGCCAAAGATCGGGAAGATCTGTACAAGAAGATCGCTGAAACTGAAGCTCGCGCAAAGCAAATTGGGACCGTCTTTGCACAAGAAGTCCTGCGAAAAGTTGGGGTCGAGCTTCCTGATTATGCCCTTGCTATCGCTGATATCGTTTCGATCGATAGCAAAGAACGCTTCGCCAAGGAAGTCGTTGGTGCTTGGAGAGAACGCGCCCAACAGTCCGTCGCAAACAACCAAGATAGCAGTGAACTAGGCACGTTCTTGAAAGAGAAACTTGCTTCTTTGGGCCGTGCTCCCGCGATGTTCGTCGATGGTTTGCACGCCTACCTCAAGACTCTCTCCGCTGAAGGCGAAAAAGAAGAAGTCCTCGACAAGATGCGCGCTTCTCTCTCCGCCGTGAACGCCTAATACACCCCAATCAAAAGATCCCACACTTCTGCCCAAAGATCTGGGCTACAAGATCCCTTTCTTCGACGCTAACCTTTAGAACATTCAAGCGAAACCCGTCTTTGGGCCTTTTGGGGTCCGTGGGCGGTGGTGCATTTGTTTTGGAGGTAACGTGGCAACACGGCGAACGTTCCTTTTGAGCGGTCTGTTCGGTCTTTTGGGTTGTCTAGGTAGTGTTGAACTTCGATATCTCGATGAGCGCAAGGAGGACGGTGTAATGGGAGATCTTACAAAAAAAGAAGTGGATGTTTTGATCGTGGGGGGAGGGCCTGCGGGGATGAGTGCGGCGTTGTACCTTGGGCGCGCTCGCAAGCGGGTCTTGGTGATCGATGCAGGGGAGCCTCGACATCGCGTGTCCAAGGGGGTGCATAACTTCCTCACGCGTGAGGGGATCTCGCCTGATGAACTGCGTCAGATCGCTTGGTCACAGATGAAGGCTTACCCAAGTGTCGAACGGACGGAGGGTTACGTGGAGTCCGCAGAACAAACTGCGACAGGGTGGCGTGTTCGTACCCGTGAAGGCGGTGTTTGGGAAGGACGGGCTTTGTTGTTGGCTGTGGGCGTGATCGATCATCATCCGACTATCCGTGGTTACAGCGAACGATGGGGAGAGAGCATCCATCACTGTCCCTACTGCCATGGCTGGGAGATGAAAGAGCGTCCCCTGGCGGTGCTTGCAAGTGGAAAGCCTGCACAGCATCTTGCACCGTTGTTGCGAGGTTGGAGCGATGATGTGATCTTGCTGACCAACGGAGAAGCCCTTGATGCAGAAGACGAAGAAGTCCTACAACGCTATAAGATACCGATCTATCGGTCTCCTGTGGTGTCTTTGGAGGGGCCTGGCTCTCGTTTGCA
This sequence comes from Myxococcales bacterium, assembly GCA_020632975.1. Lineage (GTDB taxonomy): Bacteria > Myxococcota_C > UBA6777 > UBA6777 > UBA6777 > JAKLKB01. Next base: position 303,954 of record JACKEL010000005.1, on the reverse strand, counting down.
AACGATCTCTTTGGAAGATGGGACTTCTTTGGCGCGCGAAGGTTTGTTTGTCGCGGGCAAGCAGAGTCTCCCCACGTGGGTTTCTTTGTTGGGGATGGATGTCACCGAAGAAGGTTATATTCGGGTAGATATGATGCAAAAGACGAATCTCCCGATGTTATGGGCTGCAGGAGATTGTACTTCTCGTATGCAACAAGTCCTCGAAGCGGCCGCCCAAGGCGGTCGTGCGGGGGCGATCATCAACGCGACCTTGACCCTTTCCCATTGAGTGTAAGATGCCCGAACAACCTTTGCTCACACGTATGTTGCCAGAACACCAGAATCTTCAGGTGCGGCGCTTTGTCCATGAAGCCTGTGGGGGGAGTTCAAAACGACCGCGGGTCCACGATCACGGCATCGTGGCGTATCAACTGTCTGGGCGTTCTGTTTTGTGGATGGGGACTTCGTACTACCTAGAAGAACGGGACTTTTTGTTGATACCACCTGGGACACCGCATCAGATCTTGGATGCTGAAGCGTCCGAGTGTTGGGGACTTGCGATCTGTACGCATTGTTATGCGCAGGTCTGCGATGGTTTTGTCAGCCGTCTCTTTTCAGAGATCGCGCAAGGTACGTGCGCTGTGCGGCGTGTGGAAGCAGAACATCACGCTTGGGTGTGTGGGCTTTTTGAGCGGCTTGCCAAAGAGCTTGGTCAGCCTTGTCCTTACCAAGCCTATGCAACCCAAGGTCTTTTGGGGATGTTGTTTACAGAGATCGCGCGGGCAAAAGAAACGAAGTCGCCAAGTGTCCCCATCATGACGCCCCTCGTCGCGGAGACGCTACGTTATTTGGAGCATCATGCGTTGCAACCGATCTCTTTGGCCGATGTTGCCGCAGCGATGAAGCGCAACACAGCTTATCTCACGACGTTGATCAAGCAACATACGGGCTGGACAGTGATGGAGTGGTTAACGCAGTTGCGCATGAACGAGGCGCGTCGCCTCTTGTTACACTCGGATGAGTTTGTGGATATCATCGCTGAACGCGTGGGATTTGCGAGTCCATCGCACTTTCATCAGATCTTTCGCCGTCTTCACCAACGTACCCCCGCGGTGTGGCGAAAAGAACATCGTCATCTCAGCGCCAGTTGAACTTCTCGATGGTTTGGGCAAGTTTGACGTCTTTTTCCGTGACTTTGTTTCCTGCATCGTGTGTGCGCAGGGTCAGTTCGACGCGGTTGTAGACGTTGAAGATCTCGGGGTGATGGTCTTGTTCTTCTGCGTGGAAAGCGAGTCGCACCAAAAAGCTCATCGCTTCTTTGAAGTTGGCGAATGTGAAGGTCTTTTTGAGGGAGTCGCCTTCAAAGCGCCAGCCTTCGAGTTGAGAGAGAGCTTGTTCGATTTGTTCAGGGTTCCATGCTTGAGACATCGACTTCTCCGTGTGTAGGGGGGATCAGTCCCATTTGAGGGCTTGGCGGAGGAAAGAAGTCTTGAGGTATTCTTCTTTGATGGCTTCAGCGACTTCTTCCACTTCGCGAAACTCGTCCCAATTGACGCGAATGACGGGGATCACTTTGCTGATATCCTCGATAAACTGTTCATAATGACGATAGAGGTTATCGAGGTAATCGTGCGAGATCGTGCGTTCAAAAGCGCGGCCTCTACGAGCGATTCGGTCGATGGAGTGTCCAGGTTTGACATCGAGATAGATGATCACGTTGGGCTTGCACATGAAGTTGGACATATTTTGGAAGAGATTGAGATAGGTCTTGTAATCGCGGGGGTCCATGAGACCGGCCTCTGCGAGCATCTTTGCGAAGACGGTATCTTCGTAAATGGTACGATCCTGAACGCCACCACGATTCCGCCAGATGATCATCTGGTGTTGGTGAAAACGCTTGTTGAGAAGGTACACTTGCATCGCGAAGCTATGCGACTTGATGTCATGGTAGAAGTCTTCGAGGTATTCGTTATCTTCGACAGGCTCGTAAAACACTTCGAGTCCGAGATGACGGCCGAGCGCGGTGGCAAGAGTGGTTTTTCCAGCGCCGATAATACCCGATATACCGATAAAGATCTTCTCCATAGAAGGGGTATGGACCATGTTGAAAGCTCCTTTTGGGTTGGTCGTTTTTGTGTGGTGGGATATAGCGCGTTTCTATCGTCTCGTCTAGGATGCCGCGTCGTCTTAGATGAGCCGCAGTACAAAGAGAGGAGCGAAGATGTGGTCAGCGCTGGTTTGGGTGATGGGTGGAGCGATGTTGGGGGCTTCGTTGCGCTACGTGACAGGGCTAGGGATGCAACATCTGTTGGGGCCGCGTTTTCCGTGGGGAACGTTGGTGGTCAACATGGTGGGATGCTTTTTGATGGGGCTGTTTTTTGCGTTGGTGCAAGAACGCGGTGTCTTGGGTGATCGCACAAAGTTGTTCTTGATGGTGGGCTGCTTTGGATCGCTTACGACTTTTTCCAGCTTTGCCCTCGATAATCTCTTATTGATGCGCAACGAACATTTGTTGTGGGCGTTGGGCAACTTGGTCTTGCAGAATGTGACAGGGGTGATCCTTGTGGCATTTGGGATCTTGGTCGGGCGGACGTGGTGAGGTGCTGGGGAGAGTTGGGTTATTTGCAGACGTCTTCAAGGCTGAAGAAGTCGAGCTCGCAGTTTCCACTTTGGCACTGTGAGTTGCTTGTACAACGACAACGCTTGGTGCCAAGGCCCAAGACTCCTGTACTTACGCAAGATGAGCCGCAACATTGGGACGAAGAAGAACATGAGTTGGGCCGTTTGCAGACAGCGACTTTACAGGCTTTCGTGACGGCATCGCAGGTTTGTCCGGTTGGACAACCACAAGCCTGACATCCTGTTTCGCATTTTCCGTTGGTTTGGTTACAACAGCTTGGTGCAGCGCAAGGCGTCGAACCTGCTTGGCGACAGTCGGGCGGAGGTGGATCGCAGTTACCTGTGCTGGGGTTACAGGTGTCAGGTGCGGTGCAGTTAAAGTTGGAGCGGCAGTCTTTGCGGTTGCAAAGGCCCGTGATGCCGTCGCATTGTTCGTTGGGGTTTTTGCACCCAGCGCTTCGACAGTCTTCCACACACTGACGTTTTTGTTGATCGCAGACTTCGTTGTTTGCGCAAGCTTGGGGACAACCGTTGGGGGTTGTTTCGCAGATGTTTTTGTTCCCTTGCTTTTTGCAGATGCTACCCACCGCGCAGTCCGCACTTTCGCAGCAGGGCTGACAACGTCCTGTATCTTCGCAGCATTTGTCCGTCCCACTACAGGTCACGCCCGTACAAAGGGGCTGTGCGGTACATTCGCCATTGGGGATACAGAGTTTGCCCGATCCTGCGCCAAGATCGAGGCACTGGAAGTTTTGTGGGCACATATCGTCGGGGCATCCGAGGACACAGAGTGACTTGCCGCCCACAGGGAAACAGCGGTTGCCTTGTCCACACTCAGCGTCATCTTGGCAAGCTTGGCAAGGAAGACGGTTTCCACATTCTACGCAAGCACCTTGGCTATTGCAGCACTTGTCTGCGGGGCAGGGCGTCGCAGGACAAACGCAAGGTGGGTTGGCGCAAGTGGGTTCGCTGATGGGCTCAGGGATGTTTTCGCCTGCGTCTTCAGGTTGCACACCATCAGGCAGCAGCTCGATGTTGCCTTCTGAAGAGGGCTCGCTGATGGGTTCGATACTGATCTCTTGTTTTTCGGGGACGATGGGTTCGGGGCGCTGGCCTTCTTCGTACTGTTGGCAGCAACCTTTGTCGTTGCAAAACTCATTGTTGTTGCACTCGACGCTTTGCTGACAGGGCGAACAAAGCAGGGGGATACACTTTTTGGTGCGCGTGTCGCAGCGTTCATCTTCAGCGCAATCTCCGCAGACAGAGGGCTTTTTGGGGTCAGTACATCCCCCCACAAAGCTTATCCCCCACAGCATCAAGAGCGCGATGCCACGGAAAAACCAACGGTTGCGTTTGGGCTGTGTGCTCAATCGTCCGTTTTCCTTTGAAAATCTTTGCATCGCTATCCTCCAAACAACACATACATCCTTACAAAAAACAAAGGATATCTTGCGCGATAGAAACAAAAAAAGCAACAGATCGTGCGAAATGTCTTTGTACGAGAAGGGAAAGCCCTTGGTTTGCGGGATCAGAAACCTGCGACTTCTGCAAGGAAAGCGCGGCTTCGGGTTTCGTAGCCGAGGACGTGGCAGAGGCGACGGTCGAGCAGGTTGAGGATATCTCGCCAAGTCTCCGTTTCGACGGGGAGGGCGGTCTTGGTTTGGAGCGCGTAGAGTCCGCTACGTGTCGCTGGGAGGATCAAGGGGGCTTCGCGCGAGGAGCGACATTGTCCGCAGATCAGGCCACCCTGGAGGAGGTCGAAACGCGTGGACTCTTCAGGAGCGAAAGGGGTTCCGCACTCCATGCACCGCGTCCAAGAGGGCAAAAGTCCCAGTAGTTCGAGAAGCCGCAGTTCAAAGCGAGCGAGGGCCTTGGGGGTGAGAGGCTGCTCTGCGCAAAAAGTAAGAAAGCGCGCATAAAGTTCGTAGATGTTGGGGTTCGCGTCTTCTTCGTCAGTCATGCGGAGGAGGAGTTCTCCTGTAAAAGAAGCCGCAGCGAAAGCGACGAGAGCTTCGGGGAGGATGGCGCTTCCTTCGACGGCTTCTGCTCGCAAAAGTTGGGGCAGTCGTCCTTGTTCACGGGCGCGTTGGAAGGCGAGTTGGAGTCGAGCAAAGCTTTGGAGCTGGCCTCCAAAACGCTTTTGACTTTTGCGGGCTTTGGGGGCACGCATCGCGAAACGTCCGAAACGATCGGTCCAAAAAGTGACGATCAGGTCGCTTTCGCCCGTTTCTCTCGTTTGGAGAAGGATGCCTTCGCAACGTTCTTCTTGCATGGATAGGTCCTTGTTGGGAAAGAGTGGAGGGTGGAAAAGTTGGTAAGGAGGAGGGGGAGGTCAAGGGGTCAAGGAGAAGATTTGATCACCATGGAAGGTGTGTTTGTGGCCGCGGTGGAGCGGCGCAGGATATGTTCGGAAAGTTTGTTACAAGCGCGCTGTACAGCGGGCTGTTTGTCTTGGGAGATGTCGCGGCATTTTTGCAAGATGGGCAACGCTTCTTTGTATTTCTTTTGTTCAGAGAGGATTTGTGCGAGCCGATAGTAACCAGGGGGGAACTTGGAGCAGAGTTTGACGACTTCGCGGAGGGCTTCTTCGGCGTTGACGAGTTTTCCTTGGGCGCGGTAGACCAGTCCCAACATCCGATGGCCTTGGCATATCCGAGGGCAATGACTTGTTGCTTTGATCAGATATTCAACAGCCTTGTTGGGGTTGTTGCTCATGTGGTAGGCCCAGCCAAGGTTCATCTCTGCGTTGCAGGGGTCTTGGTAGAGGACGTTCTCAAGGGCTTTTTCGTAGGCTTGGATCGCTTTGGTCCACATGGAAAGTGCGGAGTAAGCGGTGCCTAGGTTGTTCCAAGCACGTGGCGATTGATTTTGGATTTCAAGGGCGCGTTCAAAGTGTTGTCGTGCGAGTTTGGGGCGCCGCATCCGCAGAAGCGTGACCCCAAGTGCTTCTTGGATCCAATAGTTGTTGGGGTCGAGTTTTTCGCCGCGTTTTAGAATGACCATCGCTTGTCGAAACTCGCCTCGGTTGGCTTGTCGGACGCCCAGTTCCCAAAGGTTCTGGGCTTGTTTGGCTTCTTTGCTTGTGGGGATCGTTGCGCATCCCACAAAAGCAAGGGTGAAGACGAGGATCTGTCCATATCGAATAAGTTTTCTTGCATGATTACACATGGTGTCGGCCCCTGAGAACATCTTCCATCTCGATTACTTGAGGTAGATTGTATAGATGTGGCGGAAGTTGTCCATTTCTGCGCTTTTTCTTGCGTAGTCAAGTTTCATGTCGTCTTTGATCTTGACTTGCCCGCCTTCGATATGGCCGGGGTACATCTTGAGGCTGAGACTTCCGTTGGCCTTGGTGGTCACCTTGAAAGCTTCCACAACGATCTTGTTGGAACCTTTTTTCAGGAAGGGCGTGATATCCACCACGTCTTGTTCGACGTTAAGGGAGATCTTACGGGCAAGTCGGCCATTGACGTTGAGATGGATCTTGTAGCCGCTTGCACGCGCTTGGGAACGTTGGATCAAGAGGACGTATTTGTCCGAAGGTGCGGGACCGACTTCGCTACGTGCGGGGACCATGACTTTTCCAACCGTTGGAGCTGCCGTGTTTCCCGTGTTTCCCGTGTTTCCAGCGTTGTTGGTTCCTGTGTTGTTGGTTCCCGTGTTGGCGGGGGGTGTGTTGTTTGCGGTGGGGCCTTGGATCTTTACGCGGTATTGTTTGCCAGTGATGTAGACATTGCCCATCGCATCGATCTTTACAGTGACATTGCTGAAGGTCTGGTTGCGCACTGAGTTGATGGGTACGTTGTTCAGGAAGACCCTTCGCGCTTCAGCTTTTGGGGGGAGAGCCAAACAGAACAGAGCAAACAAGACAAAGAGCCCAATCCGTCGAAACATTCAAAACTCCTTTTTGTTGTGGGTTTGCGTCGCTTCACGTTGGGAGTGTAGACAAGGCATCGTCTTTGCGTCAAGCCACCGAATCTTGTTGTGTTGGGTTGAGGCTGCGCAGAGAAGGGGCGGAGGGAGCGGGCTTGGAGATCTAGGAAGGTACAAAAGAAGGAGATGTGCGGGGTCAGATCTCTTGGATCTGTCGGATCATGAGTTCGATCGAGCGTCTGCCATTGAACTCGTTGATTTGGGGTTTGTAGGCCAAGGCGATGCGATCGGTTCGAGGCATCTGCTCACTACGAAAGAAAGCGATCCCTTCGCGCGCTTGTTTTTGGCCTTGGACTTTGAGTTTGAGGTGTTGTTGTTTGAGGATGCGTTTGTCGAGGACCGCGAGGTCACGCGCCACAAACACAGGTGCGGGATTGCCCATGCCATGGGGCTCAAGGCGATCGAGGACCTGCAACATCTCTTCTGTGATGGCGCCAGGGTCCATCTCTACATCGTAGCTGAGATGGGGCTTGAGATCTTCGGGGGTAAGGGAAGCGCGGGCCAACTCCGTGAAAGCTTCGCGGAAAGGCCCAAGCTGTTCTGTCTTGATGGTAAGCCCCGCTGCTGCGGCGTGTCCGCCACACTTCACCAAGAGATGTTCGCACTGTTTGAGGGCTTGGTAGAGATGAAAGCCAGGGATGCTTCGCGCAGAGCCTTTGCCTTCGTCGCCATTGAGGGCGATCACGATGACAGGTCGATGGTAGGCATCCATCAAACGAGAAGCGACGATCCCGATGACACCAGGGTGCCACTGTTCGTTGCCCAAAACGATCGCGTAATCGGAGAGCAGATCGGGCGAGTTTTCGAGCATCTGTTTGGCTTGGTTGTGGATGTCTTTTTCGGTTTGTTGGCGATCTTGGTTTTCGCGGTTGAGGACTTCAGCAAGCGAACGTGCGTGGTGGAAGTTCTTTGAGGTGAGCAGTTCGACACCTGCGCTTGCATCGCTCATACGGCCTGCTGCGTTGATCCTCGGTCCCAACTTAAAACCTAGGCTGTAAGCATCGAGCTTGCTGGGCTGGACACTTGCGACTTCCATCAAAGCGCGAAGGCCCAACCACTCCGTGCGTTGCATTTGTTGAAGACCTTTTTGGACCAACAAACGATTGACGCCACGTAGCGGAACTAAGTCTGCTACGGTCCCAAGTGCCACGAGATCGAGATAACGATTGAGCTTGGGTTCGGGGACACGATGTTTTTGGTAGTAATCTTTTTCTCGAAGGTGAGCTCGCAAACCCACCATCAGGTTGAAGGTTACACCCACCGCTGCGAGGATCTTTTCTGGGTAGGGGCATCCAGGTTGGTGTGGGTTCAAGATCGCGTTGGCATCGGGAAGTTCGGGTGGGGCTTGGTGGTGATCGATGATGATGACATCCATCCCCATCTTGCGGAGTTCTGCGACCTCTTCGCTGCTTGAGATCCCACAGTCAACAGTGATCATCAAGCTACATTCAAGCGCGGTGATCTCGGGGAAACAGGCTTTTTGCAGGCCGTAACCGTGCGTGACGCGGTGTGGAATAAAAAAGTGCAACTTGTCGGCTGGTACGCCAAGATCGCGCAGAAATAGAAAAAGTGTGGTGGTGGAAGTGACGCCGTCCACATCGTAGTCACCGAAGATCAAGATCCTCTCGTTGTTTTCGAGGGCTTGGGTGATACGGTGACAAGCTTTTTCGAGACCCATCATCGATTCAGGACGCGGCATGTGATCCCAAGAGGGGGAGAGGAAGCGCTTGGCTTCTTCGGGCTCTTGGATATCGCGCATCACAAGGAGCTTTGCGATCATGGGGGGAAGATTCAGCGCTTGTTGAAGTTGCTGACAGGTTTGGAGATCGACTGCGCAACGCTCGCGCCAAATCGTCGCATTCATCTGATTTTTCGGCGTGGAAACCCCTGCCTTTAGGCGGGGGAGGAAGCGCCGTCCTTTCTTTGGTGATAAGCGTATCCATCGGTTTTTTGAAGGATACGGCAATGTTTGTGTGAGATCCCTTGGGTGGTGTCTTCGCTTGTCTTGATGTTAAAACTTCCTGTACTTCTGACCGCCACTCTTCCTACATAGCGTCCTGCCTTCTTTCCACGCGTTACCACGGCCTCTACCATGTCTCCCGTCTGAAAACCAAACACCTGCTTTGACCGTACTTTCGGCTTTGTTCGTGGAAAGCCAAACCTGTCCATCTTGCACATCTGCCGACTTCCACGTCCCATTGCACGGATCTCCAACACTTCTTGTTGAGGAGAGACCCACACTTCTTCGCCTGATTTGCCTACGCATACCGCATCCAACCAATGTGTTTTGGCGTAACCTTGTCGTGCACGGTTCCATTTGGTTTGACCACCGCTTCCCACTTCGATAGGGAGTTCAAAGTCTTTTCGTTTCTCCAGCAAAGCAAGCCGTGTGCTGTTGACCGCAGCCACATCTTTCAAGGGAGCCTTGGCTTTCGCCAACAATGCCTTGTATTTCTCGGGCTGTTCGGCAAGAAAGTCCTTCACGTCTTGGTTGTCTTTCTTTTGGTTGCACTTCGCACAAGCCAAGGTCAGGTTGCTGATGCGATCTGTTCCGCCTTTTGAGCGCGGAGTGATGTGTTCCATTTGCAAAGGTACACCTTCCACCTCGCAGTAAAAACACTTTCGGCCCCATTTTTCGAGCAGGTACTCACGGGCTTCGTACCCAAACAGCGTGCCTTGTTGGTATTCGATGCCTGCAATCTCTGGATTCTCTAGGCGTTGCGTATCAAAACGCACGGACTCTACAGACCAATCTGTCAACGGGGTCCATCTTTGAAGGCGTTTCGCCCACTGCAACACATTTTGCACACGGCTTTCGAGGCTGGGAGCCAACCAACCTTTCTTTCTTGTGCGGTTTTGAAAGCGAGGTTTTCGGTAGCGTGTGTGGCGGCTCCTCCTCGAACGTCGGACGCCTCGGCGTTTTTGCAAGGCTTCTTTGACTCGAAGCCCACGATGTTGAAGTTCAGCGGCAAAAACACAGACTTGTCCGCGATTGTAGGTCGCGACGATGGCGATACCTGTGGTGCGACTGCCAGGATCGACTTTGAGGCGCAAAGGTTGTTTGTGCGAAGTCGTGGGTTGTAGAAGAATCAGGGTAAAGGGAAACCTCCGCCATACGGCGGCTTTGCGTTGTTTGAGTAGTTGTCTTGCTCTTGCAGGACGGCAAGGCATCAGGGGTTGTTTGTTGTGGTCGAGTATGAAGACTCTGTTTTGTGACACGAATGAGTTACCTTTCCCAGTGAAGGGATTCTCCCAAGTTGGCTTGGGGTAAAGTTCTCCTAGCCCTTGTTATGGAGAGGTTTTGGATGGTGCACTGTCTTTACCCTAAAACTATTTAACAACATCCCGCAGAGCGTCGAACTGGAGAAGCATTCGACGGTGCCTATGGATTCTCTCCTAACGGCTCCTTTCCAAAGAAAGGGGGCGGGTCAATCAGGCTTGCCCAAACAAGCCTCCGCCTTCAGGCGGGGGTTATTGACCGTAAGTTGCATCTTTCTGCCCCAGAGCACCTTGTGGTGGGGCTGTGTTGAGAGTGGTGCCGCAAGGGGCAACCCGTTCGTACCCTTTAGAACTATGCGCACAAGGCGTCATATCACGACGAACATGATACAAAGTATCGAAAAAAAGACGGACATGATAGGGGGAAAAGAAAGAGAAGAAGTCGGAAGGAGGGGGAACTTGGGGAGTTATGTGGTGATACCTTTTCGGCGAAGGCGACGCGTCTCTCGTTTTTCTACGGCCGCTTCTTCTTCTTCGCGTTCTTGGCGAGAGAAGTATTGGTCAAGGTAGAAGACGAAGGGGCTAGCGATCGCGATCGAAGAGTAGGTACCGATAAGGATACCGAACATCATCGCAAAGGAGAACCAACGGATGTTGGAACCACCCACGAGGTAGATCGGGGTGACCGCAATAAACGTGGTGAGCGATGTCAACAAGGTACGGCTGAGCGTTTCGTTGATCGAGCGGTTCATGACTTCGGCAAAGTCCACGCGAGACTTTTGCCAGTTTTCGCGGATACGGTCAAATACAACGATGGTATCGTTGAGTGAGTAACCGATGATGGTCAACAGTGCAGCGATGATGCTGAGATCGAAAGTCACGTAAAGAGCACTGAACACGCCCATTGTGATTACGACGTCGTGCAACAAAGCGGCAACCGCACCAGGAGCATAACGGAAGTCGAAGCGAATCGCGATGTAGATCAAGATGAAGAACATCGCGAGAAGGATCGCGAGGAGTCCTTGGTCACGAAGTTGATGGCCAACACGGGGACCGACCGACTCAACGCGCTCGATCTTGTAGGTGCTTGTGCCGTAGAGGGTCTTCAGGACTTTTTCCAACTCGCCGCTCAAACCAGAGAAGGTCAAGGTGTACTCGTAACCTTCGACTTTACCACCAGAAGGCTCACCGACTTCGACTTGGCCAAGACCGAGTGTACGGAAGACTTGGCGGATACGGTCGGTTTCGTCTGCGATCTTGGTGTAGTCCACTTTGGCAACAGGTGCCGAGGTGGCTTTGGAGGTCGCAACCGAAGAAGGCTTGCTGGTGGGTGCTTTCTTTTTGCTGGCTTGAAGGGGACGGTTGAAACGGACTTCAACGCGGTCACCACCTTCTTCACGGAAACGGAAAGCACGGATGGTTAGCTTGTCTTTGCCTTTGGCTTTCGCTTTGTCAGCAAATGCGGCGTAGAAGGCGTCTTTGAGCTTGTCGACGTCGTCTTTTTCGCCAGCTTTTTTGTTGGCTTTTTGTTTGAGGATCGAGATGGTCTCGAACTTAAACAAAAACTCGCGGCCATCCGCACCAAAGCTTTGGATCTCTTTTTTGAGATCGGGCATCGCCTTATCAAAGTCTTTGAGGATCTGGCCTTGTTGCAGTTTGGCTGCGGGAACTTTTTCGTTGAAACGCACTTGGATCTCTGTACCACCCGAGAAGTCGATCCCAAAGTTGAGACCACGGGTAAAGACCAAGACCAAACTCGCGATAAAGAGAACACCGGAAAAGCCCATAAACTTGCGGCGCATACCAACAAATTCATAGTTGACGTCCGGCGAAACGACTTGAAAAAACTTTCTTTCCATGGTTCAGGCTCCGGTCCGTCAGATGCTCAGGGTTTGAGTGGTTTTGCGTTGGAGGAACAAGTCGAAGATGACACGGGTAACAAAGAGAGCGGTAAAGACAGAGCACAAGATACCGATCAACATTGTTACAGCGAAACCTCGAATGGGACCCGAGCCGTACTGATACAGGACGATACCCGCGATAGCGGTGGTGATGTTTGCGTCCAAGATGGTTGACAGCGCTTTGCCATAACCGTTTTGGACTGCGACACGTACCGTTTTACCTGTGAGCAATTCTTCACGAATCCGCTCGAAGATGAGGATGTTTGCGTCAACGGCCATACCAACGGTCAACAGGATACCTGCGAGACCGGGAAGGGTCAGCGTTGCACCAAAGCTCGCCATCAACGACATAACGAAGAAGATGTTGAGAACAAGTGCAAGGTTTGCGTTGAAGCCAGTGCCTCGGTAGTAGATCAACATGAAGAAGATGACCAAGAGGAGACCCACGAAGAGCGACATGACACCGCGGCGGATCGAGTCCGCACCCAAAGCGGGACCAACGGTCTTTTCGTAGAGGATCTCAACGGGAGCGGGGAGCGAACCCGATTTCAAGACGAAAGACAGGTCTTTCGCATCTTGGAGGGACTCTTCATAGGATTTGAGACCACCCAAAGTGATACGTGCGCGACCACCACCGATCTTGGTTTGGATAACGGGCGCAGAGTCCACTTTCTCTTCGAGAACGATAGCAAAACGACGACCAACATATTGGCCGGTCATGCGCTCGAAAAGGTCGGCACCACGGCGGTTAAAGGTCAAACCAACTTCAGGACGGTTCATCTCAGGATCGATTTGGGGGCGTGCTTCTTCAAGGTCGTTACCTGTCAAAGCAGCTTTGCGATGAAGGAGGTACGTACGCAAAGGACGCTCACCTTTGTCGCGGTTCTCAAGCTCATAGGTGCCCACAAACACTTGGTATTTGGGATACTGACGAACGAGTTTGCGATTCCACTGCTTGATCCAGTCACGAAGTTGCGTCTTGTTGTCACTCCAGAAGTAACGGTCGGTTCCGGGGAGTTGACCTTGGGGACGCGAGTAAGAAGTGATCTCAGACTTAATCTCGCTGGGCATACCATTGCGCATCAAGTCGTAGATCTTTTGGCTATCGCCTTCATCTTCAACGACGTGGAAGGCCAACAATGCGGTCTTACCGATCAATTCTTTGGCACGACGGGGATCTTTCAAACCAGGCAACTGGATGGTGATACCGTTTTCGCCACGCTTCGAGATGGAAGGTTCGGAAACACCGAGCGCGTCAACGCGGCCACGAATGGTTTCGATGGCTTGCGAAACGGCCGACTCACGAGCTTTTTGGACATACTCATCAGAGAAGTTGATGCGAAAGACGGTGGGTTTCGCAGTGGGGGTGGTGCGGAGATAATCCCACATCTTTTCCACTTCGTTGCGAAACTTGGTGCTGTCTTTCACATTGGAGAGCGTCACTTCGATTTGTGTTGTCGAAGGATCGTGGAAGACTTGGCGCACATCTTTGATCAGCTTCTTGCCTTTGAGGAAGTCAGCCAAGTCATCGGCAAGACGGATGGTCTTGTTGATGATGGCTTTTTTCACATCGACGCCCAACTCAAGGTGCGTACCACCTTGAAGGTCGAGACCAAGGCGAAGTTGCTTTTTGTAGGGGAAGAAGGTGCGGTACCACCCAGGAAGATAACAACGTTCCCAAACCGCGTCAGTCAAAGGAGCTTTGGTCATAACGGCTTGACCTTTGCTGTTTTTGACGGGCTTGTTGTCGTTATCTAGGAGCGGGACTTGGACGTAAAGGACTTTTCCGCCTTTGTCGCGCTCTGGGAGACAAAAACCTTCTTTGTTACGAGCAAAAACAGGGATGGGCTGTCCGTTTTCATCACGAACTTGCTCACCCTTCTTTTTGCCGCTTTTGTACGTTTCATAGAGGATTGCGGACTTCCCGTTCTTGTCTTTGACGACCTTGCCGTCATCGTCTTTTTTGAACTCCACTTGGAAGCGGAGTAAGTGACCACCTGCAAAGCTCTCTTTGCGGTAGGCAAAAGTCGGAACGAGCGCCCGGATCGCCAACAAAACTAAAAATATGACGAAACCGAATCGAAACCACCAGTTGCTTCCCACGACAGACCTCAAACTGTTTGGCTGGGGACCTGAATATCGAGTAAGGGACACGCGCGAAGATCGAGAGGACTATGCGTTCACTTCTCAGGTCACAGAGTTATTTTTTCTTCTTTTTCGACTTGGAGGAGGGAGAAGAAGACGAAGTCTCTTCTGTTTCTTCCGAAACTTCTACTTCTTCAGCGACGCTTGCGCTGCCAGTGCGATTCGTGATGTGCGTAATCGCGCTGCGTAGCATGGTCACTTTGACTTTGGGAGCGATCTCAACCACGACGCTGTCGGGGGTCAATGCGCTCACTTCGCCGTGAATACCGCTTGCCGTGATGATCTTGTCACCGCGGCGAAGGCTATTCAGCATGGCTTGATGTTCGCGCTCACGCTTTCGCTGTGGGCGAATAATCATAAAATAGAACAATACAAAGATCAGGATCAAAGGCACAAACTGCACAAGGGGAGAGGCATTGGCCTGTTGTGCTGCAAGCACGATCCACCAAGAGAATCCGGTCACTTCCAACTCCTTTAGCCCAACGGGACTGAGATTCAAAGGACGGTACTACTACCAAAGTCTTTTCTAAAAAGCAAGCCTAGTCTTTCGACACCAAAGCACTTCTTTGGTGAGCCTAGGGGCATGGTCGAAAGGGAAAGGAAGGAAGGACAGGAGGAGGGATTACTTTTCGCGGTTTACTTGAAAGTCCACCAACTCCATCGTGTTGTACACTAGGCGACTGCTTCCATCATCGCGGAGCGCCACATTTTTGATCAGGCCGATCCGCGGGGCAAAGATAAATAGTGCTTCGACGGCGCCTTGTCCAGCACGTTGTTCACGTGCTTTGACAACAAGGCAGTTTTTGTACTCGCCAGCCGGGACTTTTACCTTGCGGTCAATCTCCATGATGCTATACCGTTCGACAGAAGTGATGTTGGTGACGCTCAACCATTGGGTCCCCACACGCAAAGGGTACTTGAGCAGGTAACGGACGTTGTTGTTACGCAGTCCATAAGAGTCTAGCGCGTAGCTCTCTCGGTAGTTGTCCAAGAACATCACACCGTTGCGTTTGATGATGCGCACGGAACGTTCGACGGGCTTGGAGTTGATAGAAGAGATCCGATAAGTCCAGCGATTGCCGACTTGAAGAGGGAAGTACTCTTCCAATTTGAAGCGATTGTTTTCGGTGACGGGGGGGTCGTTTTCTTGGGAGGACTGGTTGTTGATGCAAGAAGCAGAGAGTACCCATACACAAACCAATCCACAGATGAGCCAAGTATTCTTGATCCTCAACATTCTCTTTTTTCCTGTTTTTGTCTGATCAAGGTGGGTCGTTGACCTTCAAGCCTTGTGGGCAAAAGCCTTAATGCCCCAGGCGCTCTTTCTTCGTCAATGGAGAGATCGCAACGCGTGGGGCTTTGTCGAGTAGGCGCTGTTGTTTTTGTCGTAGTTCTTCAAAGGCTTCGCGTGCACTTTGTCGAACCTGTTGATTTTGATGCGCGCTGGACAACATGGCAAGAAATCCTTCTGCATGCCACCCCCCCAACACTGCAAGGGCAGAGACCAATTGTTGCAAAAAGACCGATGATGCGTGTGGAGCGAGCTTGATCAAAGGAATCACAGCTTCTTCAGCTTTCAATTGTACCAAGGCTCCAATGATCGCTAGATCTTTGGGGTCTTCTTTGCCACTCAAGTGCCCCAACAACAAGGGGATCGCTCGTCGTTCTCCGCGTCGGCCCAACAAAGCAGCGGCTTGTCGCTGTTGTAGGGACGAGCCGTTTTTGAGGTAGCCCAACAGTTCTGAGGTAGAGCTTTTTTGCAAATCGAGGCGGGTCCGTAAAGAGCGTGCTCCCATCACCACAAGTTCACGGGTCCAGTCACGGATCTTACCGAGTGGTGGGGGCGTTGAGGTGTCATACAAAGCACTGCGTTCTTCTCTAAATCGCAAACGTTGATCTTGTCGCGTAGAAGGCAGAAGCTCGATTTCCAAGACAAGGTGCATCCGAGACTTGGGATCTTCTGAAACGCCACCGCCGATGTCATGAGCAAAACGCAAGTGCATAGAAAGAAGTGCGGAGTATCGGCCTATTTGAGGTCTTTGGTTGCGGGTCCAACGGATGCGTTTGTTTTGTTTGAGTTGTTTGCGGAAGGCCGTCTCTAGGGCGTCTGGGGAAACGCGCAGTCGCTCAAGAAAGCGAGAGCCTGCATCTGTCCAAGATAGAGGGGAGATCAGCTCAAGCGACCCTGCTGAAGACTTGTGAGAGCGACATCCCCACAACCCCACCCACAAGATGCTTGCGATGAGCCACCTGCTCATGTGTCTCGATGAACCCTTCATGGTATGCCTCCCTCAAACACATCAAGCGCATCTGCTTGGTCTCTTTAGCATAACGCTGGGCTTTCTCAGATTCAAGCGCACCCCCGTTCAACTTGTTTCCTAGGATGCTTTCTTGGGGGCCTCTGTCTCAAGATCCTCACTGGATATCTCGCGGATCTGATACTGGTAACCTTGTTCTGTTAAGAAGCGTTGTCGCTTCATCGCAAAGTCCTGCTCGCAAGTATCGCGACTCACCAACGAGTAAAAATAAGCGGCTCCATCTTTGGGACGCAGGATTCGACCAAGACGCTGCGCTTCTTCTTGGCGCGAACCAAAACTCCCCGAGATCTGCATCAACACGTTGGCGTCGGGTAGATCGATCGAGAAGTTTGCGACTTTGGACACCACCAACAAACGTGTCTCGCCGCTGCGAAAACTCTCATAAAGTTTTTCTCTGCGTTCGTTGCGGGTCTGCCCTGTGATCAAAGGAGCATCCAACGAACGTGAAAACTCCCGTAATTGCTCGATGTACTGCCCAATGACGAGGATGTGATCTCCTTCGTGCTGTTGGCACAAAGCGCGTACAAGTTCGAGTTTGAGAGGGTTTTCTGCGGCGATGCGGATGCGGGCGCGATCTGTTGCCGTGGCGTATTGAAGGCGTTCTTCGCGTGGTAGTTCGATGCGGTATTCGTGGCATCGGGCTTCTGCGATGAATCCTTTTTGTTCGAGTTCACGCCAAGGCATGTCGAAGCGCTTGGGACCGATCAAACAAAATACATCGTCTTCGAGGCCATCTTCGCGAACGAGCGTCGCGGTAAGTCCCAAACGACGGCAAGCTTGGAGCGAGCTGGTCATACGAAACACAGGAGCAGGTAGCAAGTGTACTTCGTCGTAGATCACAAGGCCCCAGTTTTGCGCATGGAACAAACCAAAGTGGGGAAAGTCACCGTGTTTGTCTTGGCGGTAGGTGAGGATCTGATACGTGGCGACCGTGACTGGGCGGATCTCTTTGCGTTCGCCTGAGTATTCGCCGACGTCTTCTTCGCAAAGGTCCGTCTTGTCGAGGATTTCGCGGACCCACTGGCGGCAAGCTGAGATGTTGGTTGCAAGGATCAGGGTTTGAACTTGTGCGCGTACCAAAGCGCCGATCCCTACGATGGTTTTGCCTGCTCCACAAGGAAGCACGATCACGCCGTGACCACCTGCGGGACCTCCACCTGCATCGAAGATCTCGACGGACTCTTCTTGGTAAGGGCGCAAAGCAAAGGGCTCTCCGCCAACTGTGACGTTGCGAACCCCCACTTTGAGAGGTGTGCCTTGGGTAAAGCCTGCTTCGTCGCGGGTGGGGTAGCCTAGTTTGATCAGGGCTTGTTTGATCTCCCCGCGATGAAGAGTTTCGATCCAAAAGGCATTGTCTTGTGGGTGGGGATGCAACAACTTGGCGATCTTAGGATGTCGTCGAAGCTGTTCTCGCACCAGAGGATCATCGATCTCCAGTCGCAGCCCGTCTTGGTCTGCGTGCAAACGGATCATACCATAGCGATCCATTTGGGCGCGTACTTCGAGGTAAACGTGTTCTGGTACAGGGTACTTCGCGAACTCTGTGATCGTATCGCAGATCTCTTCGGTTGAAAGCCCCGTTGCTGCGGCATTCCAAAGTGAAAGGGCAGAGATCTTGTACGTGTGGATGTGTTCAGGCGAGCGTACCAACTCGGCAAATCGTGCGAGTTTTTCTCGTAGTTCGGTATAACGAGGGCTGTACACTTCAACCAAGAGCGTGAGATCACTCTGAACGATCAACGGATTTTCTGCGCGGATGGTAACCAAATGCTTTTCCTTTTCAACAAAACATGTCCCACGATGGAGGGCTTTCGAGCTTTATGCGTCTTCAACTTTCGATATCGACTCGGATATTCCTCGGTTTCCTCACCCTTTTGATTGCGTTTGGCGCTGTGAACCTTTGGAGCATTTATCAGCTTCGCCAAATTGGACTCCACTTGCGGCTGCTTCGTCCCGTTTATCGTCTCAACACACGTATCTCGCAGCTTGAAGCACTCCAATTGAACAAGCGAAACGACGCGGCGCGCTTTCTTACTTCGCAAGCAGCCACGTTACAGGTGGAGTGGCTTGAGCGCTTGGCATTTGCGCCTGCGGTGACCTCCAAGCTCGATAGCTCGATCAAGCTTGTTGAGCAGCTTGCGATACGTACGCAAGAGCGGGATGCCGACTTTATTCAGAAGCTCAACCTGTTCTTTCGGCGTATCCAGTACTTTATCGAACAACGCCATCTTGTGTTATCGAAAACCCAAGCTGCGCTGTCTTCTCTTTCAGAAGCCGCACTCCAAAAGCTACAAAAACGCTTCCAACAAATGGATGACGGGCTACGCAATGAGATTCAGCAACTTAGCAAACACATGGACTTTCGCCCGCTACAAGCCGTTTTGGACGCTGAGCGAGAAGAACGCCGCGCTGTCTTGGGGTTGATCCTTTCCAGCTTTGCGGCTTTGTTGGTTGGATTGCTGACATTGCTTTGGAGCATGGTGCCTTTGCGACGGATTCGTTACCTCACTGCGATGACGAGACGCATCAGCGAGGGCGATTATATCCAAGAAGTCCAGATCCCTTCAGGAGATGAGATCGGACGCCTTGCACAAGACTTCAATCGCATGGCGCGTTCTCTTCACGAACGTGATCTGCACCTTGCGCGACAACGAGAAGCCCTCGAAGAAGCTTATCGCGATCTTCAACAAAGCTCAGATCGATTGTTGCGCTCTGAAAGGCTCGCTGCTATCGGGCGTTTGGCGGCCCAGATCACGCATGAGGTACGAAATCCTCTGAATGCGATCGGGCTCAATCTCGAACTGCTCGAAGAAGATATCCAACAGATCCCAGAGCCCGACGAAGCACTTGCGGTCTTGCACTCTACCACACGTGAAGTTGAACGACTGACCTCTATTACAGAAGAGTACCTACAGTTTGCGCGGTTGCCGCCGCCGCAACTTGAAGAAGCGAACATCGGCGCCTTGTTGAAAGATATTATGGACTTTCTCAACACAGAGATGGCCAGCCGCAAGATCGATTGGGCATGGAGCGAGCCACCTTCTTACGCCATGATCAACTTTGATCAACGACAGATGCGACAGGCTTTGCTCAACTTGATCCGCAATGCGACAGAGGCCGCAGCGTCAGGGCCTGCCGCAAGGCCACGCATCGAAGTGGGGCTCCATCATACAACAGACGGTGTGGAGATCTACATTGATGACAATGGGCCAGGTATCCCCCCAGAAACGCAAGAGAAGATCTTCGACCCCTTTTTCTCGACCAAAGAAGGGGGCTCTGGGCTGGGGTTGCCTTTGACCCAACAGATCATCCATGGGCACGGTGGGATCTTGCGTAGCGAGAATCAGCACCCCCATGGGACGCGCTTTATCATTGAACTTCCCCGCTAGTCCTTGCCCTCATCGACCACACTGATCTACGCTAACTTCTCTCCAAGCCAGAACAAAATCCGACGATGTGGTCGTCCTCTTTTTCTCTCTACCCAAAGGAGCGAGTCGATGAAAACTTTTGGCGTTCTATTGGCACTTTGTGGATGGTTGTTGTTTGCTTCTCCCGCACAAGCGATGCACCGCGATGACGTGATGGCTGCCCTCAAGGGAGCAAACAGCGTGAAGTATCCGCGCATCATCTACGTTGGGAGCGGAAAAGAGCCTTACAACGGTGGTTGGCGTCTCACATTTGGCGCGCGTGTCTTCACGATCAGTTCATCGAAAAGCCGCTTGATCATCGCCTACAAAAGTGTACAGGCCATCAAGCTACATTCGACCAACAAACGCATCTTTATCTACTGTGATCGATAATTGAGCAGGTACTTTTGAGCTTGTAGGTGCTTTTGAACTTGTATGGGGTGGTGGGTCGTTTGGGGGAGTTTAGGGGAGTTGCATCGCGTCTTTGAGGCGTTTTTTGAGGCCTTTGGTGAGGGACCCGATGGCTGCGAAGAGTTGGCTCTCTTTGTGGAGGAGCTGCCCCATAAAAGCTTGGATATCCGCGCTTGTGACAGCTTCGAGTTGTTCGATCCGCTCTTCGATGGGGACATAATTGTCATACAACATCGCCACGCCAAGGTATTCGTTCATGGTCTCGCTTTGATCGAGCGCATACTCCCGACCAAAACGCAGGCGACGACGTGCAAGAGAGAGTTCTTCTTCTGTGGGGCCTTGATCGCGGAGAAGCATCAACTCTTCGTACAAGGTTTCGACGAGTTGAACGGTCTTTTCGCTGGCGACCTGTGCGCCGATCTCCAACATACAAAAGTCGTGATTGACATCCAACTGTGCCCAAAGATCGTAGCAAAGCCCCATCTCTTCGACGATTCTGCGCCAAAGGCGGCTGCTCATTCCATCGTCGAGGATACGCTCAAGCAAGAGAAAAGACGGATAGCCGGGGTCTTTGGGACCAGGGCCAGGGAAGGACAGTTGCAGACCAATCTGCGTATCTTCGTGGGTGACGAAGCACGGTTGTTGGTGCGGTTTGAAGGGGCGTGGTGCCACTTCAGGAAGAACGAGATCGCCTGCAGGGTAGGAGCCAAAGGCTTCTTCGAGGACAGGCATGATCTCGTCAGGGTCAAAGCGTCCAGTCACGCAGATCGCGAGGTTGGGACCACAGAAGAAGCGCTTGAAGTGTTCGCGGATCTGGTCTTCTGTGATGGCACGAAGGGCTTGTGGTGTCCCAATGATCTTTTGTGCGAGGGGATGTTCACCCCAATAAGAGCGCCAAGAGATGTCGTCGATGTCGAGATCGAGACCGTCTTCATCGACATCTTCGAGGCGTTCTTCGAGGATGATCTCTCGTTCCAACTCGACGCCTGCAAAGCTCGGTTGACGGCCAAGATCCGCCATAAAGCCGATGGCTTCGTTGGTAAAGGTCGGGTGAACTCGTCCATAAAAGTAGGTATATTCGCGGGTGGTGAAGCCGTTGATCGAACCGCCCCACGATTCAAAGTCCCGATTCATCGCATAAGACGTCTCGTACTTTGCGTTTCCTCGAAACAGAACATGCTCTAGAAAGTGCGAGATCCCCGAGACTTCGGTGGATTCATAACGTGAACCCATACGGCAATAGAGTCCCACCCCGACGCTGTGGAGATGGGGCAAGGGCCACAACCCCACCTTGAGCCCGTTTGCAAGGGTGACAAACTGTGGCTCTGGATACTTCACTTGACTCATACAAAAAACCTCGATGTTGCGATAGAAACGGCATCTTGAAGACATGCCGTAGATCGCCGTCATATCATACGTTCCCCTCCGTCGCAATACAACGCATCTTGATTTGGTCAGAAGCCTTCGGCACTCCCGTCCCCACGGGGATCTGCGGCTCCTGTGAGTCTTCTCCACTTGGTCACCCACAAGGCCATCGCATTACCCCACCATGCGCGCTTTTTGACTTTGTGGCCGAGGGCCTTGAGACCTCGAAGGACACGGCGAGATCGCATCTTGCGTTCGACAAATAGCTTGGCAGGGCGCCACTGATGGTGGATGCGTGGGAACTTCATCGCTTCTTCGACGAGCATACGTTGATCAATGAGGTGCAAGATCAATTGAAGCACCGTCGTGATGATCGTTGGACCACCAGGACTACCGATCGCGCCGCGCAGTCGGTTCTTTTCGTCGAAGATCAGGGTCGGGGTCATCGAAGAAAGGGGAGACTTGCCAGGCGCGATGTTGTTGTTTTCGCTTTGTATCAGTTTGTAAGCATTGGGTTTTCCTGGGAGGGTCGTAAAGTCGTCCATCTCGTTGTTGAGGACGATACCTGTCCCAGACGCCACAACACCCGAACCAAAGGTCGTGTTGATGGTCAGTGTCATGGAGGCCGCGTTACCCCACTTGTCGATGATCGAGATGTGCGTGGTGTGCTTGTGATTGAAGGGGTACGGATCGCCCGCTTGGATGGAGCCGCCTGGAGTCGCTTTTTCAGGAGAGATGCGCTTTCTTAAAAGCGCGGCATATCGGGGAGATGTGAGCCCACTGGTGGGGACTTTGACAAAGCGAGCATCACCTTGGTAACGGGCCCGATCTGCAAAAGCGAGGCGCATCGCTTCGACCACGAGGTGCATGCGGCGAGGATCACGGAGTTTCATCTTGTTGAGGGGAAAGCCCGCGAGGATGTTGAGCATCTGCACCAAGTGAACGCCACCTGAAGAGGGCGAGCCCATCGAGTAGATCGTGTAACCTCGGTATTTGCCGATCACAGGTTGGACCCAACGCGCTTTGTATTGTTTGAGATCTTCTGCGGTGATCAGGCCACCGCCGCGCTTCATCTCTTTGAGGAGGTATTTGGCCACGCGTCCTTCGTAAAAGGCGTGTGCACCAAAGCGCTGGATTTGTGAGATGGTCCAAGCCAGATCCGATTGTTTAAGGATCTCGCCTTTGGATGGGGCTTTCTTTCCATTTTTGAGAAAGATCTTTCGACTTGCGCGGAACCTACGGAGTTTCGAACGCGCAAATCCCAAAGCCCCCGCTAGGCGGCGATGGATGGGGAAGCCTTCTTTCGCGTGTTTGTGGGCAGGTTCGAGCAGTTTGGACCAAGGCAATGTCGCGTACTGGGAGGCTCCTTCGACCATCCCTGCGACCATCCCTGGGACTGCGACCGCGAGATGGCCTTCTTTCGAGAGCTTCATCGCTTTTTTTTCAGGGTGGCGCGCGTACATCTGGGGATCGGACTTGAGCGGCGCACGCTCCCGAAAGTCGAGGGCTTTGAGGTCTTTCTTCTTGGCATCGTAATACAGCAAGAAGCCGCCGCCACCAATCCCCGAACCATAGGGCTCTACCACGGACAGTACAAAGCCCGCTGCGACCGCTGCGTCCATTGCATTTCCGCCCAAACGCAACATCTCCAAACCTGCTTGGGTTGCGAGAGGATGAGCGGTTGCGACCATCTGTTGGGTCTTATCGCGCCAAACCTTGCGACGAGGGGCACGCGCTTTTCTTCGCCAAGGCAATCGAAAGTAACGAGACTTTCGACGCTTGCGCGCATAAGACTTGCGCTTTTTACGCTTGCTTTTACGGGATATTCGGCTTTTTCGCTTGGCGCGTTTCTTGGGGGCGCTGCGTTTCTTGGGGGCGCTGCGTTTTTTGGGGGCAGGGCTACCCTCGGGATATGCGGCATGTTGCCACAACAAGGAACTCCCTAAGATGCCACAAAAGACGAATGGGCGGAGGCGATGCAAGGTGAGGTATCGAACAAAGACATCCATCGATCTATCCCTATGAAGCAGGCGTTTGGGGACGCCTTGTGTGCTGTGTTTGGCTTTGCAAACAACACAGAGTGATCGAGGACCCTTTCAGCATGGCCAAGATCGGCCTTGTTGTGGTCAGTCGCCACTCATCACACGAACATATGTCCATGTCTTCTTTCGCAAAAGCCAGTATCGTTTCAACGCAGAGCGTTGACGTGATCGTACAAAGATATCCAAAGACTTTGCTTGATCGATCAAAGTACCCATACCCTGCGCAATCGAAAGGGTTCGTGGTCGATCCGACCGTGGGACCGAGTGTTTGGCACGCGCGAGCATCTGGATGTTGTTTTGGAGCAAGCGCACAACCAACCCAAGATGCTGCCGCGTTTGCGCGGGGGGTATCAACAATCGAAAATACCCGTCCGCGACCAATCCCACAAAAAAGTAACCAAAGACCAAGTCAACCCCTAGATAATGGCCGAGATGACGGTAGGCAGCTTTGACGCCTCCACGAAAACGATGATTGCTGCGGTTGGCTTGGTGGCTGAGTACATATTGGAGATCTTCGACAGCTGCGCGACGATAGGTGGCAAATTGGTTCCAGTCTTCGGACTTTCCTTCATTGACATAGCGACGAAGCGCAGAAGCTTCTTGGATCAAAAAGTCCATCACAGCACGAACACGTCGATACATCTCGCGGCTTTTTTTGTTGCCAAGGGGTTTGAGCTGCGAAAGAAACAGTTGTTCTTGGCGGAGGGTGGGCTCCAACATGCCGAGATAGCGGATAACACGGGAAGTATTGTAGATCTTATTTTTGTACAGATCGCCTACAGAGCCGATCCCATAGTACAAAAAGACGAGTTGGGTGCCCAAGATGGACTCCCAAGCTTGGTTGATGCGCGTCACATTGGCGGCTTGGGCTGTAGGGGTGATCCACAGCCAAGCACAAAGCCCAAGTACCATCCAACGATATCTCATGAAAAAACCTCCTACCTTCTTCCTAATTTGCGACGCTGTTTCTTGATCTGCAAGCATACCCACGTGAAGCGCAACTTGAGATGCGCTTATCGTCTTGTGGGGGGTCTTTTGTTGGGGCGAGAGGATGGGGCCTCAAGCTCTTGTAGTCGTATCTTTGGGGGTGTTGTGATCTCAGGTTCCTTCACAAGTCCCGCATACTCCGTAAAGTAACGCATCGCTTCTGCATATGAGTCCGCATAACGATAACACGAGCCAAGATAGAACAGGGTCTGGGGGTAGGCTCGCACAAAAGCTTTATCGTCAGCGATCCCCAAAAGTGTTGTGACGCATTTGTTGTGGCGATCTTTCATGAAGTGTTTCGCCCCATTGAGGAGTTCGCGCATATGGGTGAGCCATTTCTTCCTATCTGCGGGGCGTGTGGACGGTAAATCTGTGGGAAGCTCGGGAGCCTCTTCTTTGCTGCGCATCAAACGCAACAAACGTCGTATCTCTTGGATCTTGGTGTCTTTGGGATCGAGGGCGAGCGCGCGTTTGAGCGTTTTTTCAGCCCGCTTAAAAGAGCCATAACGCATCATCGAACGTGTGGCTTCTTTCCAAAATCTCGCTTGGGTTTGCGGTGTTTTTCCAAGGACGTTGGGGCGGATGTAGTCTTCAAACCGCCGTCCTACCGCGCGGATCTTTTTCTGAAAGTGAGAGAAGACCTTGATGCTTGAACCGCGCACGAGATCCAAAGGAGCCGTGAACTCCAGTTGGTTGTGTGAGTCCGTGTTGATGCGGGCTTTGCTTTCCTTGAGCAGTTTACCGATCTCGCGCTCGCCGATCATAAAACGGGGGATGATATCGTGCGGGCTATACACCTTCATCTGTTGAAAAAGATCTTTGAACTTCGGCTTCTTGATCATCTCTTGAAAGCGACTGATGGGCATGGGAAAAGGCTTCATCGAGGCCAAGAGTAGCGTGTCATAGCTATCTGTCTCGACCTCATAGAGCTGAACATACGGAAAGACCGAACTTACCGAGCGCAAGATCGATAAGATATTTTCGTAAGAAAGCTCATACAACTGAACCCACTGACACAAGATACCGCCTTCGCGCAGTCGCTTCTTGGCGATCTGAAAGTACTCTTGGGTAAAGAGGTTTGCGACTCCACTCATCCAAGGGTTCGAGGGTTCGGAGACGATCACATCAAATTGTTTTTTCGTGGCTGCCAAAAAGTTACGACCGTCGTTGTATAGCAAACGTAAGCGCTTGTCCCGCAAAGGATAAAAGTTCCATGGCTCGAAATACTTAGAGGCTTCGACGACTGCGGGTTCGAGTTCTGCGGCCACCAACGAGCGCAGCGGAAACTTGAGCGCCGCCCCCACTGTCATCCCCGAGCCCCATCCGATCACAGCGACATCTTTGGCTTTTCCATGCGCGACGATGGGAAGGGCACTTACACTGATCTGGGTCGAACGATCCCCAACATTGGAAGCGTCCGTCTTTCCGTTGACTTTGAGCGCGCGGTGGGTGTCGGTCCCTTCGACAGAGACGGTTGCGCTGATCCCCTCGCGGTAGAAGATCACAGAGCCCGGGCGGATGGCGCTTTGGTAGTTGAGGGAGCGGAGTCGAGAGAGACGAAACATCCCAAGGCTCATCTTGCCGTGATTCCATGAAGGCACAAAGAAGATCCCCACGCCACCAAAGACCAAGAAAAGTCCCATCACAAGGCGTTGTTCGTGTTGCACTGCCCAAGTTAGACCAAACGAGCACAAAAGGTACAGCGAAACACAAAGCGCCAAACCACCTTGAAGTCCAAGCAAGGGGATCACCAAAAAGCCCGCAAGAGCGGAGCCAAGGATCGAACCAAGGGTGTTGAAAAAGTAGACATAGCCCACACTCCAACCGATGCCTTCTTCGTGGTCTTGGGAGTAGATGGCGAGGCCCAAGGCAAAGAAGGTTCCCATCAAAAAGGTCGGGAACAAGATGGGGATCGCAGCGATACCCGCTTTGATGGCGAAGAGTAGGACTGCGTTGACGTTGTGGGCGATATCGATCACCACAGCGATGAAGATCATGGGAAGCTGATCCATCAGTAGAACACCAAGCCCCACTGTAATGGCCGTGGCAACGAGGAGTTGGGCCCATATACCAACGAGGTCAGAGACACGTCGCGCCAACCAAGCTCCCCAAGCTGCGCCTCCTGCAAGTCCAATCAGAAAGACCACCAAGATCAAGGTAAATGCGTAAGTGGAGGAGCCGATCACCATGGCCAAAGCCCTTGACCATAGGACTTGGGCGACCATGGCCAAAGCCCCCGTGAGTGCGAGGGTTCCCAGCACGACACCGCGTAGACGTTTGCGGGAGGAAGGATCATACTCGCGGCGTTTTCCGCGAAAGGCTTGTTGTAACTCTTCTTCTTCTTGGGCGAGGCGTTGTTCTTCGATACGCTGTTCTTCCGTTTGTTCGGGCTCTTGGGGATCGCTTGTTCCTTTTAAGAGGAGAGGGGGGAGCCATGAACCCACAAGTATTAGTGCCACCGCAAGGCAAAACAACACGCCTGCGACCCACCAAAGTGTGCGGTGGATACCCATCAAAGGGATCAGCAAAAACCCCCCACTGAAGGCGCCAAAGACCGCTCCAAACGTGTTGAGGCTGTACAAGATCCCCACATCTGCGCCCACATCGCGTTGTTCTTGCACAAAGAAACGACTCAAGACGGGCAGTGTTGCGCCCATCAGGGTCGTGGGGACGATCAATATCGCGAAACAAAGGCCAAATCGCACCAAGGCCATACTCAAGAAAGAGATGTCTTCAGGCAAAAGCCCATACACCCCAGGAAGCAGGCTGATGAAAAAGGGGATAAAGAGCGCATAGATCGCTACGCCACTTTCCAAAAGTCCGTACACAAGGACAGGACGACGTAGTCGATCTGCAAAACGAGCAGAGAGGGCGCTTCCCAAGGCGAGACCGCTCATAAAAGCCGTTAAGACCGTTACGATCGCGAGGGTCGAGCCTCCAAAAACCAATGTGAGCATACGCACCCACAAGTTTTCTAAAACGAGGCTACTGAGCCCTGAGAAAAAAAATGCTGCCCCCACGGCCCAACGCACACCGCGTCTCGCACCTCTCAACGCCATGCTTTCGCTCCTTCTTTGCTTGCGCCGCTTATGAAAGCGCCTTACGCTTGCTTTGGATTTGTTGTGGATTGCGGCGAGCGCATCTTGATGGTTGGCTCTTGTTCCCGCGCGCGCTCGTATGCTACCACCGCCTTTTTCTCTTTCCAAGACAGCAACGCTTTTGATAAAGCGTGGAGCGATGGCAACGATGTTTGCGAAACGTATCACCATTTTCCGACTATTGGGTTTTCCTATCCAAGTGGACCTGAGTTGGGTCTTTTTGGTTTTTTTGCTTGGTTGGTCTCTCTCGCGCGGCTTGTTTCCCAATTGGTATGAACAGCTCGCTGCGGATACTTATACATGGATGGGGATCTTGGGGACCCTCGGATTTGTCTCTTCGATCTTGTTGCACGAACTTGCACATGCTGTTGTGGCCCGTAGCTATGGGCTTTCCATTCGCAGCATCACACTTTTTATTTTTGGTGGAGTCGCAGAACTCGAAGACGAACCCCCACACGCTCGTGCTGAGTTGTGGGTGACTGCGGCTGGGCCTTTCGCAAGTCTCCTTCTTGCGGGGACTTTCTATGGCCTGTATCTACTCAGCGTCCAACAGCTTTGGCCAGAGTCCGCAGAAGGGCTGTTTCGTTATCTCGCTTGGTTGAATGGTCTTTTGGTGGTCTTTAACCTGATCCCTGCTTTTCCTTTGGATGGCGGCAGGATCTTGCGAGCGATCTTGTGGGCATGGCGAAAAGATCTGACGTGGGCCACGCGGATCGCTGCAAGCATTGGGAGCGCGTTTGGTTCGTTGATGATCGGTCTCGCGATCGTGCAGTTGATCTTTTACAAGCAGATGGTGCAGGCTTTTTGGTGGTTTTTGATTGGTGTGTTTATGCGCAACGCCAGTCAGTCGGCTTTTCATCGTATGCGCCTGCGCGAGATCTTGCGCGGTGAGCCCATCCGTCCCTTTGTAAGCCTCGAAGATGACGCCCTCCCAAGCTACCTCTCGATCCAACAGTTCGTGGAAGAACACCTCGAAAAAGAACCCCACAGCCTCTATCCTGTGTTGGATGTCAACAGCAACCAACTTGTCGGATGTGTCCGTGTGAACGACCTTTACGAGATGCCGCCGCACGAGTGGCCGCACAATACGCTGCGTGCGATCGCAAAGCCCTGTGCACCCGAGCTTACCATCGATATCGAAAGCGATGCACTCCAAGCCGTGACCCAGATGAATCAGCAACAAAGCAGCCGTCTCATGGTACTCGACCAACAAAGCCACTACATCGGCATGATCACCATGCAAGATCTCATTCGTTTTCTTACGAAGAAGATGGGATTTGACGAGCAAGAAGAACCCCCGATGTTCTAGTGTCTTGGGGGATCTTGGTTGGTGATCTTTTTGGGGGATTTAGTGGAGGCGGGGGCGTTTTTGGCGATGGCGCATCTGTTGGATCTGGTGATGGCGGATCATGATGCGACGTGCGCTTTCTTTGATCTCACCTTCTGGCATATCCGCAAGCTTTGCTTCGATTTCTTGGCGCACTTCGTCGGGGAGCACTTCTGTTAACCAACGTGGACTTTCCGCACTTGGGATCTCTGTCTCTGTTTTGAGTGGACCCTCTGAAGCCTCGACAGGAACGGCTTGTTCGGGATCGACCAACAGAAACGTGATGTTGTTGATGTGGTGTTGTCCAAGTGCTTCGTTGAGCTGTTGGAGATAACGCCCACGGAAATAATGGAGTTCTTGCAACCAGACTTTTTCGGTGACTTCGACCACGAGCGAACCTTCTCGGAACTGCGAGGGGCGAGCGATCTGGTTGACTTGTTCTCCTGCGAGATCTTGCCATGCGCGAAACACTTGGTTTTCCAAGGGGGTGGTGGAATCTTGGAGGTGTTGAAGTCCCCTTTTGCGCAAGGCTTCCTGAAGGATCGACGCGATCCCTTGAGGGGGAGAAAGAGAAGATGGATGACGCATGACAAATGCTCCTAAGACAAAATACGACACTCCGTACCACCTTGAGCAAAGCATGTGTCGTATCGTGTCACATGTCCATGGCGCTCTAAGGGATGCCTTGGAAAAATGCCTGCCAAGCATTTTTTAAACAAAAAAGTTCTATCGTTGAAGACGTCGGATATTCGGGGGAGATGGTTTTCTTTTTTTAGGGACTTTTGATGCAAAAAGGGGACTTGTCCACGCAAGAGAAAAAGAAACAAAAAATTCCAGAGGGATTCTTTGGCGGTGGAAAAGGGCGGTGGGTTTGTTGGTGGGGAGAGGGTTAGGGGCGGAAGTCCATGCCCCAAACGTATCGGGTGTGCTCTGTGGTGTTTTTCATGATCTCTGTGGGGGTGCTTTGCGAGATATCCCACAAGAAGATCGTTGCATTGGTGCCTGAGCTTGTGCGGGCGCCTGCTGCGAGGGTTTTGTTGTCAGGGGTGAGGTCTGCGGTGTACACCCAGTGCCCTGTCAACTTGATGTCTGCGACTTTTTGTTGTGTTTGAAGTTTCCAAACCGTGACGCCTTCGAGGTAAGCGGCAACGATATGGGTACCATCGTAGCTAAAGCGGCAGTTATAAAGGATCGCAGGGACCGAGAAAGACAGCTTTTGTGTGGGAGAGTTGATGTTGGTGATATCCCACTGCTGAAGATAACCAGGGTAGATGTTGCTGACGTGGTATCCGCCAATGAGGAAGGAGTTTCCATCAGGGCTCACATCAAGCGAGTAGATGGTAAAGGTCACGGAGAATTGGCGGATCTTGGCGCCTGTCGTGGGGTTCCAAAAGTACACATCTGTATCGCTCGTGGAAAGCAGGACATTTTGTGTAGGGTGGAAGGCCAAGCCACGGACAGTATAGGGGTGTGTCAGTCCGCTTTGGATCTGCGTGCCTGTGGTTGCATTCCAGATGATCGCGGTGCCGTTGTTGGTGCCCACAGCGATCTTTGAACTATCTGCGGACCAAGCGAGAGAACGGGCGGTTCCTGAGAATGTAAGCGTGCGGACCAACGAGTTGTTTGAGACATTGCGGATCTCCAACTGGTTGGTGTTACCGATCGCAAAGTATTGTTTGTCTGGACTAAAGGAGACCACATAGCTTTCAGACTTGCTTGTCGCCGTGGAAAGCTTGGTTTTGGTAAAGGGATTCCAAAGGATGACTTTCCCGCTGAGATCGCTTGAGACAAGGATCGTACAAGAGAGTCCTTCGTCGGTTTTTCCGTCGCAGTCGTCGTCTTTGTTGTTGCAGGTCTCGGTCTTGGGTGTAGGGGCGTTGCAACCTCCCCATGTTCCAGCGGTACAGGTCTCAGTTCCACTTCCACAACTATTGGTACAGGTGCGGGTGACGCCGTTATCGACTTGTCCGTCGCAATCGTCATCTTTGTTGTTGCAAGTTTCTGTGGCGGGTTTGACTTCGTTGGCGCAAGAGCCCCATTGACCGCCTACACAGGTCGAGGTCCCTGCTTTACAGGGTGGGTTGTTACGGGTGCTTTGGGGTCCTGTGTAACAGGACTGGGTTTGCCCATTTTGGCAGACATCACAAGCACCGCCATCGTCTTTGGTGCCGTTACAGTCATCGTCGAGGTTGTTGCAAGTTTCCGTACGTGGGGTGACTTCGCCAAGACAGTTGCTCCAAGTCCCTGCGGTACAAGTGCGTTGGCCTTTTTTACAGATGCCTTTTCCTTCGGTCCCTGCGGGGCCTCCGTAACAGTCTTGGAAGATGCTTTCATCGACTTTGCCGTCGCAATCGTCATCTTTGTTATTGCAAGTTTCGGTTTTGGGTTTGACTTGTCCTGTGCAAGTGCCCCATTGACCGTTGCTACAGGTCTCCGTTCCTTGCTTACAAGCTCCGCGCTGATCGGTTCCTGCGGGTCCATCGTAACAAGAGCGCGTGAGTTGTCCGCCCGTTGTTCCGTTGTCGATCATCCCATCGCAGTTGTTGTCTTTTCCATCGCAGATCTCTGGACTTGGCGTGACTTGGTTCAAACAGGGCGACCACTTTCCTGTGGACTGACAGATACGTTCTCCACGTACACAAACGCCGACATCAGCGGTGTTTTGGGGAGCGTCATAGCAAAACTCTTTTTGTCCAACAAGGCACTCGCAGGTATCACCGCTGAGCAAGTTGTCGATCTTTCCATCGCAATCGTTGTCTTTGCCGTCACAAACTTCGGCATCTGCGGCTTTTGCGTCACAAGCTTGCCAAGAACCATCGCTACAGGTTTCTTTTCCTGTGTTGCATCCACGCTGACAAGGGCGCGAGAGTGAATCGTCGATCTTGCCGTTACAGTCGTCATCTTTGCGGTTGCACTGCTCGACTTGTGGTGTGACTTGGCCATCGCAGTTTTGCCACTTTCCATCTGCGCTACAGGTCTGTTTTCCTTGAAGGCAAGGGCCGACGCCTTGGGTATTTGGGGGGCCTGTGTAGCAATCGCGCGATGTGTTGGGTTTACACTCGCAGCCTTCGTCGATGGAGCCGTTGCAGTCGTTGTCTTTGTCATCGCCGCAGACTTCAGCTGTGGGGGTGGGGGCGTTGCAAGGTTGGAATTGACCGTTTACGCAGACTTCGTAGCCGATCCCGCATTGGGACTGACATTGTTTCTTGACTTCATCGTCGATCTTGCCGTTGCAGTCGTTGTCTTTGCCATCACAGACTTCAGCTTGTGGGAGTTTTTGTTGCAAGCACTCTCCCCAAAGCCCGTTGATACAAAGCTGTTCACCATCTTGGCACTCGCCTTTGCCGCGACTTTCTGCGCTTCCTGTGTAGCAAGGTTGCTTTTCGCCATTTTTGCAATTGCAACCTTCGTCCACTTGGCCATCGCAGTTGTTGTCGACGCCATCGCACTCTTCTTTTTCAGCGGGTTGGACCTCGCCGTCACAAGAGCCCCATTGACCGCCTGAACAGGTCTGTGAACCTGCTTTGCAGATCCCGATGCCCTGCGTTTTGGCGAGGCCGTTGTAACAAGAGCGGACTTCGCCATCAATACAATCGGAGCCTGGTGTGCGTCGGGTGGGGGGAGGGTTGTTTTGGACGCAGGTACCATTTGAACAGAGCGCACCTGACGAACAATCGCTATCATGGCGACACTCACCACAACCAGAAAGGACGTGGGCCATGGGAAGAAACAACAACAAAGCGAGACAGAGCCACCGTTGAATCGAGCGGCTGTTGGGGTATCTTGAGACATTCAATGCTTGCATGGGTAACCTCAAAGGATATCTTGTTGAACAAGACAAAGCACTTGTTTGTGATCCATATACATCAATTTTTTTATTTCCGTGACAAGCCATGGAGTGTTGTTGGTTTACAACGAAAGCGCCAAGGCTCGTTTCGCGTTAGGGTATAACAGAACCTTTGGTATTTTCGTAGAGAGACCTCAAAAAGGTGCCCTTGGTCACAGAAAAGCAGCAAAACAAAGGAGCAGGGATGGCAAAAGCGAAAGTGGTTTATGAGTGTAGTGGGTGCGGCAGTCGAACCCCCAAATGGTTGGGGCGTTGTCCTGACTGTGGGGCTTGGAACTCCTATGTGGAGTTGACGGAGGCCCCCCAAAAAAGCAGCCACGAAGCGCGGCGAAAACAGACCCTTGCGCAAGATGACGGTCCCACCCCGCTTACAGACGTAAAAGAGGTCGATGCTTCGCGCTATCGCTTTTTGATAAAAGAGTTGGATCGGGTGTTGGGAGGTGGTTTGGTCCCAGGGTCTTTGATCTTGTTGGGGGGAGATCCAGGGATTGGAAAGTCCACCATCGCGATGCAAGCCGCCGCACAGATGGCACGTAATGGAAAAAAAGTCCTGTACGTTTCGGGCGAAGAGTCTTTGCCCCAAGCCCACATGCGCGCCAAGCGTTTGGGGATGTTGCATGAAAACATCCTGATGTTGGCGGAAGTGGATGTCGAACACATCCGTACACAAGTGCAGCGGGTCAAACCTTCTCTGTTGATCGTTGACTCGATCCAGTCTGTGTACTGCCCTGAAGTCACCGCAGCGCCTGGCGCGATCTCGCAGATCCGCGAGTCCACCAGTCGGTTTCTGCACCTCGCCAAACGCGAGGCTGTACCCACGTTGTTGATCGGTCACGTAACGAAAGATGGTGCGATTGCAGGTCCCCGTGTTCTTGAACACATGGTCGATACCGTATTGTATTTTGAAGGAGATCGAGGTCATCCTTATCGGATCTTGCGAGCCGTTAAAAACCGTTTTGGTTCGACCAATGAGATCGGTGTCTTCGAGATGAAAGAAGATGGCTTACAAGAAGTAGGGAATCCTTCTGCACTCTTCTTGGACCAACGCCCTTTGGATGCGCCTGGCTCTGTCGTCACCGTGTGTATAGAAGGCAGTCGTCCCATGCTTGTTGAGGTTCAAGCCTTGGTCGGGACGCCTGTTTATGGTACGCCGCGCCGCACTTGCACAGGGGTCGATCCCAACCGTGTGGCACTTTTGGTTGCGGTTCTCGAGAAGAGCGGTGGGATGCAGATCGCGTCTGCTGATATCTTTGTGAATGTCGCGGGAGGCTATCGATTGGATGAGCCCGCCGCCGATCTTGCGGTGGCGATGGCGTTGGCATCGAGCTTTCGGGGGCGGGCAGTTCCGCAAGATATGGCGATCTTTGGTGAGCTGGGGCTGGCCGGGGAGGTTCGCGGGATCTCCCAAGCTGAAACGCGGGCCAAAGAAGCCGTAAAGCTTGGCTTTTCCAAAGTTATGTTACCCGAACACAACCGCGCGAGTCTGCCACAACCCAAAAAGGCCAAGTTCTTCGGCGCAAAGCGACTCGACGATGCTTTGGATGCGTTGTTTTCTCGCGAGGTATAAGCGAGCGACAACGCTTTGAAGAAAGATGCTCGTAAAGGGCGGGAAGACGGGGGGGGCGCTTCTTTTTGTTGAGCGGCGAGGGGGCTCTTTTGAAGAATGGCCTATCTTTTCGCTGGGATGGGGGTTGTCGAGGGATGGGTGGTTTGTTTGGAGGTGGGGCTAGTTTGTTTTGGGGGAGCGCTTTGGGAGGACTCGACAGACCACGTGCCTTGAAGTTCGATCTTCCATTCTGTGCCTTCTTTGTGCAGAGACACGATCTTTTTTTGTCCAAGGGCATCAAGGAAGAAGAGTTTGGCAGAGTCTTTTTGGAACTGCGGAGCGAAAGTAGGGTGGGGTCGCATCCTTAGGCTGTTTCCAACGAGAGACTTGAGGAAAAAGTCTTTGGCTTTTTGGGGGCTTTGTTGGTTTTGTAGGAGCTGTTGAAGCTGCTTTTTGCTGTTTTGAGACAGCATCTCCCACACTTTTTCTTGTTTCTGAAGTTGGATGTGTTGGCGAAAACGCGCAAAGGCACGTTCTGCCTCGTGGGGGGGGCGGCAGCCTGTTAGAAACAAAGCGAACAGCAAGCCCGCGCCAAAGAGCTTTGCAGTGGAAGTTAAAACTTTCGGAATCAAGGGACTTTTCTCCTTTGTTTGGGAACAGGTGAAGGAGAGCATCAAACTGTTTCTGTGGAAGAACGTCTTTGCCTACGTGTGCGTGCCTTGACAAGGGACTTTTGGAGAAGTATCCTTCGATACGTCTTTGTCGAGCAAAAAGCTTAGGTTTCTTGCTAGGTTTGACCTCTTTGCCGATTTCTTTTTAAGTCATCTTCAAGGCACGTGATTCGGCAAAACTCGACAAGTTGGACTTTCTTCGCATGATGACTCAAGAAGTTCTTGAGGATCACACAAAAGCAAAAGAGACAAAAGGTCTTTTTGCTAGGTCTTTCCTGTACGGTTGTTTCGGAAAACGAAAGACCCTTGAAAAACAAACATGTCTTGGAAGTGGTGTGGATACATTCCACCACACAAGGTGCCATATAAGATTGAGAGAAGGCCATCGTGCCTTCAGATGAGATGCTAGCGCTGGCAAAAAGGAGATGCCTTCTTTTTGCCTCACACGCCGCGCGAGAGAAGTGGATGGTTCAGGTTGCGTTGTCTTTCATGTTGAGGTTGCAGACATACATTTGCGGCAGCTTCCTTTTTCTCAGAGGGGTCGTGGGGGCTGCAAACAAGCAGTACTTTCGCGAGACCTTCACAGACAACTTCTCCCACTACAACCCTCCAAACGATGCGGACGTCGAGACAAACCCATGAAATGCTGTTTACGAGATCACCGCACATGATGTGGAATATACGGAATCTCCGCACGATGCGGGGGCGTCGACAGCCTTTTCTATGGTGTTTCTTGCCTTCCTCCGTTCATCGTCATGCTTCTCCGCTCTCGGGCGTGTGGACCCCACACGGCCAGAGGAGAGAGCCGATTCATGTCCAAAAAGATGCTATTCAATGTCAACGAGCCAGAAGAGGTTCGAGCCGCGATTACTAAAGATGGCAAGCTCGTTGAATTTGATGTTGAAAACCGACTTCGTGAGAAGAATCGAAACAATATCTATCGGGGATACGTGGTCAAAGTGGAACCGTCCATCCAGGCGGTTTTCGTAGAGTACGGGGCCAACCGTCACGGTTTCTTACCCTTCCATGAGATACATCCTGACTTTTGGGACGCAAAAGCCAAGCCCAAAGATCCCGAGCGTCCACGCGTGGATGAAGTGATCCAAAAGGATCAACCCGTCCTCGTTCAAGTCGTCCGTGAAGAACTCGAAAACAAAGGTGCAGCACTTACCACGTACTGCACGATCCCAGGACGTTATATTGTACTGATGCCACGTTCAGGCGGGGGAGGGGTCTCTCGCAAGATCGAAGACGCCGATCAGCGCAAGGCTTTGCGGGACTTTATGCGTGAAACGCAACTTCCCGATGGTTTTGGAGTGATCGTGCGGACTGCTGGAATGGGCCGACCTGTCGAGGATATCCAACGCGAACTAGATTATCTGTTGCGATTGTGGCGGACCATCCAACAACAATCGAAGCGAGGACCACGCGCGGGCTGTGTCTTCCAAGACAGCGATATCATCCAACGCATGATCCGCGACTATCACGACAGCGATATCGATGAGATCTTGGTGGATGACGAAGAGGCTTACGAGCGAGCTCGTGATTACTACGCCGCGCTTATCTCCAACCAAAACAACATCGTTCGCTTCTATGATGAAGATCGACCGCTGTTTACGAGATATGAGATAGAAACGCAGATCAGCGAAGTCTTTGATCGCAAGATCCCGCTTCCTTCGGGTGGTTCGATCGTGATCGATCAAACAGAAGCCCTTGTCGCGATCGACGTTAACTCGGGTCGCACACAGAGCGAAGAAAGCACCACAGAAGATACCGCGCTCAAAGCAAACGTCGAAGCAGCCGAAGAGATCGCGCGTCAGATGCGACTTCGCGATCTGGGTGGTTTGATCGTCATCGACTTTATTGGGATGCGACTTTTGCGGAATGTCCGCGAGGTGGAACGTCAGTTCCGCAACGCGATCAAAGATGACAAAGCCCGCATCCGCATCGGAAAGATCTCTTCTTCTTTTGGGTTGTTGTCGCTTTCTCGTCAGCGTATCCGAGACAACAAAGCGATTGGTCACTTTGTCTCTTGCCCTCACTGCGATGGCCTCGGAAAACTCCCCAACCCCGAAGCAAGCGCCCTCAAAGTACTTCGGCGTCTGCAAGAACTCGCGACACAGCGTCGTTTTGAGCGGGTCGAAGTGAAGATCCCGCACGATGTCGCGATCTATATGCTCAATCACAAACGCGAAGATCTGCACTATCTCTCAGAAGAGTACGATCTACTCGCTGAGATCCTGCCCCGCGAAGGTGGAAGCATCGATCTCGATGAAGACCTCAAAAGCTTCATCGCGACACGACCCAAGTCTCGTAAAAAGCGTGAGCGTCGTCCTCTTCAAGTCGATCTCTCGAAGCTGCCAGCAGAAGAGCGCAAGGCCGCTGAGCAAGAGACCCGCGAACGAACACAAACGGATACGCCTCGCCCTGAGATCCGAAACACAGAGACCGCTATCGCGCTCACACGACGCGAACAAGCCGCTTCTGCGGATCGCCAGCCCCAAGACACTTCTTCGCGAAACTACGTGTCGCCTCTTGCGCCTCGTCCGCCTCGCCAAGCTGATGAAGCAGGCGCTGCTGATGCGATGTCTCCTTTGCAAGAAGCTGGGCGTTCCTTCACGTCTTCTCTGCCTCCTGGCACCAAAGAGCCCTCCACAGCGAAGCCACAGAAAAACGGTGCTGCGGTTGGACCCAAGGGCACAGAGCAAGAACACTACTCCAACAATCCAAACCATCGCGATGTGACGCTGCAAAGCCCGCTCGACAACTTTGGTCTGACATCTCCGTTGGCGTCTTCTCCTGTTGGGATGCCTTGGTTTATGCGCTTCCTTCCCGTGGAAGAGAGCGCACACACCAAACGCGTGGCTTCTTGGCACAAGATGCAAGAAGAGGCTCTTGAGGCTGGTGTGATCACACAAGTCGAACAGCCTGCCTTGGTGGAGGTCTCACAAGGATCTCAAAATGGCTCTGGATCGCAGCACGCAGGCTCTTCTCCATCGCAGATCGTTCGCGATGCGACTGGGCTGGATGTCGAACCCCCCGATATGCAAGACAAAGATGACCGTCGTGACCCGCGCAAACAGCGCCGTGGCGGACGACGTTCGCGTTTTCGTGGGGGGCGTGATCGTCGCTCCCAAGCAAGTTCTTAAAAAAGGTACCGCGTTTTTCCGAACCCCTGAAGGAGGTCCCCCGTAGGGAACAGGCAGATATGGCGGAGTGAAGCATCACGGTTTGTTCTTCAAAAAGGGATGCTTAGGAAAAAAGATTCTAGGCTCCAATCTTTTTGCTTGACGGATCAGGGGTCACCCGCTATATTCCACAACCGTTGAGGCGAGGCAACTGCTTCGCCGGGAAGCTGAGTCGGTAGCTCAGTTGGTAGAGCATCGGACTTTTAATCCGGTGGTCCTGGGTTCGAGTCCCAGCCGACTCACTCCACCGGCCCCATCGTCTAGAGGCCTAGGACACCGGCCTTTCACGCCGGCGACACGGGTTCGAATCCCGTTGGGGTCAATCAGAGGAGCTTTGTCAATCACAAAAAGCTTGACAAACAATTCTCCTCGAAACATATTTGCAGAGTCCCCCCCCCCAAAGAAGCCATCCGACCCTCGGATGGCTTCTTTTTTATATACGCTTTTCATTACAATATTTCTTACAAAGAAATCAGACTTCCCGAAGATAGATCACCCGCGCGAAACGAGCCCGTCGTTGCGTGCCTGATGTACTCTTTTGGGCCTCACGGATGCGCTTGGTGTAGTCCTCGCGTAGTTTGAGGGAGCGCTCTTGTTCCGCGTCCTGCGGATAGGTTTCTTCTGTAGAGAATGTCATCCCCCGAAAAATACTCACCGCTTCGCCGATCTTCTGGCGCTCTTCTTGATACCAGCGTTCTGCTTGGTTGAATGGCATCACAAATCCGATATCTTCTAGCAAGTTTTCGAGCTGGAGTCGTTCTGTAGGGGAGAGGTTGTGCGCTTCAAAGATCGCCAGCCCACCCAAACGCAGCGCATCGAAAAAGATCTGTGCCGCTTCTCGTTGTTGGTTGGAAGACAAACACTGAAAAGCGCGAAAGTTGAGCAACAGATCAAACTCTTCTTCGGGGGCTTGCAGACAAAAGTCTTGGTGTTGGGGATAAAGCATCAAAGGTGGGTGGGGCGGAGGCGGTAGGTCGGATGCTTTGAGAAGTGCCGTGAGTTGAGGGACAAGTCGTGTCCAACGCGGCGTTTGTAATCTTGCGAGCATACGCACTGCACTGGGCGATATCTCCGTGGCCCACACCGAACAACCATAACTCGCAAAAAGAAGCGGAGCGAGAGAAAGCCCGTAACCCGCGAACCATACGCGTTTTTCGCTTTGCTGCAAAAGCCAAGGCAGATAATGCAAAGCACGTTGAAGATGGTAGGAGAGCACTTCAGGTCGAAGGTGCTCTTTTTTTTTGAGCAAAAGGGCGACTTGGGTTTCCCATTCTTCCTGAGACGTCGGGCTTTGCGTGTGTTCTTGTTCCATCAAGATTTGCTCCACAAGGTAGGGAGATGCTATACCTCTGGCACCGCACTACAAAACGAGTTTCAGTGTACACGTTGCTGCTCTCTGCTTTGGAGAGCAAGTGCCTTCGTGTAATCAAATCTCGGGAATGTAGGGATAACTTCACTTTTCAAGGAGGGAAAAGCATGTTGCGTTCCGTGTGTTTGATGGTGGTGATTGTGCCTCTTTGGCTTTTATGTGTTGGGGAAGCCTCAGCGCAACCTTCAGAAAGCCGTTGTATGCAATTGTGGAAAAAAGGTGCCCATGAAACCGTGCTGCGTTGCAAAGCGCGAGGAGGTGAACGCCTCACGCGCAGTTTGCAGGGGCGTCGTTATCGCGGGGTTGTCGGGACGTGTTGGGATTATGATCTCGTGGTGCAACAGTCTTGTGGTTGTCGATTGTTCAAGCGGGCAAGTATCTGTTGTTGGCGTGATCGTCCAGGGGTTTGTCCGGACTTTCGTGTGGGGGCTTCGCAGATCGTAAAGTGCGGTGGTTACGGCGCTCCGCGTTATGGGGCGAGTGGTGCCACGATGAATGCTCGCTGTCAAAAGCGCGCCAAGAGCGGGAGACGCAATCGCCATTGTGGTCGCGCAATTGTTTCAGGAAAAGCAAAGGCTTTCACTTTTTTCAGTTGCCGAGATGCTGTTCTTGTCCAATGCAAGAAGGAATCGCAGTTTCAACCGATCTTTCGTGGTCGCTGTGGCCCGGGTGTTGGGGGGTGTCGAGGATGTCGCTTGATGGATGAGTGTAATTCTTCTCGGGCTAAGAAGTGTTATCGAGAAGGACTGACAAAAGAAATCGTCAGACGAAGCCGCCGCAAGCGTCGTCTTTCTAAGAAATACGAGAACCCTGTGCCTCGTGTGCCTCACACTCATCGTCATCACAAAAAATCCATGGCTCGTCAGGTTGCTTCTGGCCGAGGTCTGGGCTTGGATGGTGGGACCAAAGGAGTCTTGCGAGCTTTGATTGCACGGCTTTCGATGGCTGCAAAAAATGCGGATGTTGCGCGCTTTCAGGCTAATTGGCATCCTGCAGGGTACCAAGTCTCGCTTTCTGGATACGGTTATTATGCGGGGAAGGCGATCTACCGCACTTGCAAAGCGTATCGTTACCAGATCATCCCTTCCTTTGGGGCTGCGCAAGCTGCTGCTGGAGGAAAGGCTTGGATTCTACCCGTGAGTTATCGAGAGCGTGGGAAGTCCTATGATGCCGAACAGTTGTTTCTTTTGGTCTCACGCGCAGGCGGTGGCTGGAAAGCTTTGGCGGCACACAAAAGTGCTGCGCTCTTGCGCACCGTGGCTGCAAAACACGTTCGTTGAGTGGGCGGAGGGGTGGGGATTAGAGGGAGAATATATCCCACGGGGACTGGACAAAGAGGAGGCGCCATAACGCCAAGATGCCGAGGTGAAGGGGATAATAGACATAAAAAAGGTACTTTGGCAGGAAGCGTGGGGTGCGAAGCTGTTTGCAAAGCCAATGCACCGCAACAGGCAACAACAAAACAGCGGCAGTGACCCATAGAAACTCTTTCGGTTGAAAGGCGATATCCCACGAACCACCGTTGTGTTCGACGACACGATCCAAGTCCATGTTGAGCAGGGGGCTCAACAATACACACCAGAACCAGCCTCTTTTGTGGCCTTGAAGACCCAGTGTGATCGCTGCAGGGTACACCAACCCCAACACATCGTATTCGACGGGATCTTTGAGAAAGAAACCCAGCAGGGAAAGCGCAAAGACGATGTGTTGGGTGCGGGGAGATTGTTCAAGAAGCCACCGCGAAACCAACGCTGCGAGGCACAGAACAAAAAGGACATTTAGCTTGGACTCGTCAAAGGCCAAGATGTAAAAGGGCTGGCTCAACAAAGCAAACGCAACCATTCGTGTAATGTACCGATCCAACGGGGCATTACGCAGAAGGTTGCACGCCATCGCAAAGCAAAACAGCGGATACGCCGCCCGTCCCAAGTTTGTAAGGATGTCGTAATGTCCCCCAAGGATGGATTGGTTGGTGTGATCGAGGGTCATCAACAACAAAGCCAAAAGCTTGAGGGCATCGAGAGATCCTTCGGTAAGGACCAAAGGACTCGAAGGGATGGGCGTTTGTGGGGGAGACTGAAAAGATGAAGGGGGGGATGTCATGGGGATCAGAACTTACCTACCGCACGAATGAAGAAGCCGCTGTAATCGCGCGTATCGTCTAGGAAGAGGTTATCCGAGAAGCGCGTGAAGTTGTAACCAACGCCCACATAAGCAAAACGGTGGATGTTGTAAGCAGCTTCGAGCAAGAAACCGTGGTCGAAGGTGGACTGACGAAGCGCTTCGCCGCCCGAACCTTGCCACTGCCACATGAGACGGTACTCCACACCGATATCCAGTTTGTTGATCAAGTGGAAGTTGAGTCGGTTGATCCAGAGGATCGTCGCGGTTGAAGCGGGTTGGAGTCCTGCGACCTCTTCGCGGCGGAACTTCACGTTGAATTGCTCCACGATCTGCAAACGGAAGGGCAGTTCGAAGATGGGAACAAGCGAGAAGACCTCTGTTGTGGAACGTTGGTTTTCACCCGTGCCTGTCAAACCAAGGGGGCGTTGTTCTTGGCGCAAGGTGTACTTGAGCAAGACGCTTACCCAGTCGAAACGCACTGGACGATACGCAAGACCCGCACTGAACTCCAACAATTCGCCCTCTGTTCCGCCTGCTCCGTTGTCCAAGGAGAAGTTGTGGGTGAGTGCGTAGTTGAGGCGGACCAAGAAAGCAACGTCTTGTGTGAACTGCCAAGTCACGT
Source organism: Myxococcales bacterium (assembly GCA_020632975.1). GTDB lineage: Bacteria > Myxococcota_C > UBA6777 > UBA6777 > UBA6777 > JAKLKB01. The sequence goes on along the minus strand of JACKEL010000005.1, from coordinate 261,836 downwards.
TGTTGAGGGTAACAAACTGGATCTTGTCGCCTGTGTTCAACGCGGGGTTGTTTTCGTCATAACGCAGTTCGTAGCGACCAGATGCTTTGATGTTTTTCCAACGTGTGAGTTGGAAGGTCAAACGTCCCACAGTTCGGCCGCTTGCGCCTGCTCGTGGATCGAGGAACATCGCACGTTCAAAGCCTGCTCCCAAAAACACGCCTTTGAAGAACTCGAAGACATGGTTGAGACCAACGACGGCGCGTGAGTTTTGGTTGGAAACACCACTGTCAAGTTGGTATTCCCCGTACACCCGAGCGTTTCGACTGATCTTTTGCTCCGCACCCACCACGACTGTGTTGACGAGGCCCGTGCTAAACTGTTGGTACGTCAACTCTTCTCGGATATAGGCAGAGGATGTTTCGTTGAGCTTGGTCTTGAGGCCGATTTGTGCGGAGTGGTTTCCACTCCAACGCAGCGTCCCTGCGACTGTCGCGTAAGTGTCTGTGTCGAAGAGTTTGAGATTTACACCCAACGTCGTTGCAAAGTGATCCATGACCGTCAAAGGCGCGATGGTTTGGGTCGCAAAGGCCATCTGTTGACGTAGCAAGAGCTGCACATACTTGTTGACTTTCCACGAACCACCGAGGGTCACGAAGTTGCCCCACAGTTCAAGGCGACGCAGTCCGTCGAAGTCTTGGGTGTGGCTGTACTCGACCACGACATCCCAACTTTTGTTGATAAAGAAGGCGTACTGCAAGTTGAAGAGATGTTTGATGTAATCATACGATTGGTTGGTGGTTGGGTCGAACTGTAGGCCGATTCCACCATCGTACTTGAGTTGGATCTGATGCTTTTTGAAGAGCTTGAGCCGTGCAACAGCCCCACCCTTGGTCGTTCCTTGCTCGGGCGCTTGGCCTGATGCGAAGAAGTCTCGATCGCGGTGAGAGAAGTACGCACTTGTGATCAACTCGACGTTTTTCCACTTGGTCAGCTCGCCGATATCAGAGTTGAGTCGTACCGCAACGGCGTTTCCTTCGAAGGGTGTACCGCTGGTGCTTTGCTGTTGTCCAAGGAGCCCAGAGAACTGTTGGTTGTTATGGAATCCTTGCAAGGCGCGGAAGGTCAAACCACCGTCATCGCTAAAGAAGCTTTGCGAGTCGAACGACATGCTGCGCGCGTATTCTGCTTGGAGATAGGTGTTTTTGTTCCATCGTGCGGTGAGGTCAAAGCCCCAGAGTTGGTACGCTGGAGTGGTTCCTGCCGCGCGATTTTCTTGGACAAAGCTAAATCCAACTTTGATTTTGTCCCACAACGCTTGGCTGACTTGTACGCCCACAGTAAGGCCATTTTGACCGTCTGTGTTTTCGTATTCGTAGTCTGCCTCGATGTAGAGGGGGTTTCCGTCGAGTGTGGAGAACAAGCCGTGTTGGGTAAGCAAGAAGCTGTCAGCCACCGAAGATACGGGGTGTTTGAAGAAGATACGCCCTTCAAAGTACTGGACGTTGTAGTCTTCGTAACGGGTGAGGGGGATCTGTTGGAGGATGATCCCTGAGTCTTTGTCTCGGATGGTCAAGCGGATCTGCTCGGAGCCTTCGAGGACATTTTGGTGGGGGAGGTAGTAAAGCGAACCACCTGTACCACGCATCTGGATATGAGCTTTGAGTTGTTGTTGCTGGCCGTCCGAAACGAAGACACGTGCGCGTGTATCGAAGTGCTTGGCGAAACGCTTGCGGAAGTCGATATCGACCCCGTGGACGGTTCGGTCATAGCGGATGATCTCGATACCGCGAAGCTTGGTGCGGAAGTTCCCTGCCACAAGGCGCGAACGGTCGGCTTGGACCATCACGTAAAGCGGCATGCGGTAGGCTTGGTCACCGACCTTAAAGCCCCATCCACGGGTCTGCACGTCTTGGACTTGTTTTCCAGAGTCGCCATACACGGGGTAATAGCGGTCTGGATCGATCAATTGTTGATAGAACTCAAGGACCTCTCTGCGCTTGGGGGTCTCGACATAAGCGGTGTATTTGATGTTTTTGAACACCGCGCTGAGCAGGTGTTTCCCTTGGATCTGACCTTTGGCGTAGAACACTGCTCGACCGTGGATCATCACGCCGCTTCCTTGGAAAGAGGCGATGGATTCGAGCCCTTCGAGCTGCGTATTTTGCGTTCCAAAAGTCAGGTCCGCGAGAGCAAGCATAAACAGACGGTTGAGGTCCACTTTGACGGGCCAGTTGATCTCACCGCGGTTGCCTTCTTTGTCTTCCGCGTAGATCTGGAGTTTTTGCTGGCCGTGTTTGAGTTTCACCTTGACCTTGAAGGCACCCTTCTCACTGACTTTGGCTTCTTGCCCGTTTGCAAACACTTTGTTGCCGGGTTCGGTATAGCCCGTCAATAGGAAGTTTTCGGTGTGGATAACCGATCCTTGGGGGGGCAGGGTGACGCGTAGTTTGGAAGCTGCGACATCTTTGGCTTGGTCGAGAGGGATCTCAACAAGCTTGGTCTTGGGCTTCTTGGGTCCTTTGGGTTTCTTCGCTTTGGCCGAAGCCTTGGTCGTTTTGGCTGAGGTCTTGGGCGCCACTTTTTTGGGCGCCACTTTTTTGGGCGCCACTTTTTTGGGCTCCACGACTTTGGCCTTGGGATCGGCTTGAGCGACACGTAACGTCTTGCCACGACGACCGTTCTCGTTGTCTTCGCTCGAAGTGGAAAGTCGTTCCACTTTGTTGGCGGAGAGGTACAAACGGAAGGTGGGCTGGTCATTGTTGGAGAGCAACGAGTTGCGATTGGGATCTTGGAACTCCAACAAGAAACGCTTTTTGTTAAAGATCTGCGAAGGATGCAAGATCAGGGACTTACGTTTGCTGACGACGTCGCGCTTTTTAAACCAAGCCAGCGGATCTTTCTTGCCTTTGAGGGGCTTGCTGTTCTTGGGTTTTTTGTCGCCAGGGATCTTGGTTTTCTTCTTGATGATCACCACAGGGAGATCCACACGAGAACCGCGCGGCGTGGTGATTTGGAGGCGAAGCTCCTTGATAAACGGAGGTTTGAGGACATGCTCAAACTTACCGCTGGTGTTGATCGGGATGCTCAACTGCTCGACTTGTACGAGCGGATCGTAAGACAAGCCAGGGATCGCGTTTCCTGCGGAGGTTTGTTCTTCTGTGACGCGGATATCAATGCGGAGGTTGCGTCGTTTGTTGCGTCGGCTGATGTTTGGCAACAGAGGACGCGAAGAACCAAATCCGCGCGATACCACCCGTGAAGCGGGGATCTTCAGCAGTTGTTGCAGGTAGCGTTCGATGGCCACCGCGCGGCGCACAGTGAGGAAAAGAGCGCGCTGACGGGGGATTCCGTTGTCGTGGTGAACATGGACTTCGAGGCGCGTTCCTTTTTGCTCCATGAGTTTTTGGAGTTTTTTGCGGAAAGCACGGCGGCGCAAGCGGCTACGCAAACGTCCTCTTACACGGATACCGCGACGTCCCATCCATGTGGCTGGGAAGCGTTGGTTGAAAAGGACTTTACGAGGACGTTTGGTGACATTCACCCCAAAGATACGAGGCGGACTTTGGCTGATGGTGTCGTCGAGGGTGATCAGCTTGAATTGCGCCATATAGAGTTTGCGTTCGCGCAAGACGAACACGCCAGCGTTGGAATCGCCCTTCCATTCGAGGGTTGTTGGTGGTGTACCCACGCCTTTCATGGTGCGGAGCAACAAGCCCATCTTTTTGCCTTGGCCTTTTTCGTAGATATCCAAACGCCATCTTTCAGGGCGAGCCCCTTCAGCGATACGCAAGTGGAATGCGACAGACTTGGCAAGGCGTTTTCCGCGCAACTCGAGATCGATCCCTTGTTCGCTTTCGAAGTTGGGGACGTGATCTTTGTCTGCGGTGAGTGCCATATCGACCACAGGTAGGGGTCTTGGCTTACCGTTGATCTCTAGACGTGGGCCGTACACGCTTCCTGAGAGGCGGATAGGCTTGGGTTTGGGTTTGGGGATAATCTTCTTGCGAAGGAAGACTTTTTGTACGTTGGCGGTCACATTGTTGCACTTGACCGCAAAGTTGATCTTTCTGAAAAGACCGCGCGAGATGTAGAAGATGCGGTCTGGGGTGTCGATCATCTTAGAGCCTGGGGGAAGCGTCTGGACATCCAGCTTCAACATGTGGTTGCCAGGGTCGATGGCTTGGATGTGGAACTTCCCAGTCTCATCGGTTTCTGCGTAATGTCCGTTGTCTAGGTAGATACGGACGCCACCAATGCCGATGTCATCGACGTTTTGCCAACGGTTTCCGTTTTTGTCGCAGAAGACCTTACCCAAGACCGTACCTTGGTCGAAGATGGGGTCGTGGGTGATCTGTACGACAGCACGGGCTTGTTCGCTGATGGAGCCGCCTGCTTCGTTTTGGACGTAAGCGATGTTGACGTAGGAGCCAACGGGAAGTCCCCGACTCACCGCGACTTGGTAGCGTAGCGTGATGTCTGTGAGACCAGGAAGGTCGTAGGGACCGAACTTCATCAGACGTGTGGGGGTAATCGACTGGCCGTTTTTGCGGCTGGTGTTGGCTTCTGCAAGGATCTCTCTACCATCCGAACGTTTGACGCGGGGGCTAAGGGGCAAGAGGTTAAAGCCCGCAGGCAGGACGTCAGAGATGTAGATCCCGCCCGTCTTTTTGTTGGGGTCGTAGTTGAGATCGACGGGGCTGCGGTTTTCCACCTTGATGGTGTAGGTGATGATATCCCCGATGGTTGCGACCTTGAGAGAGGCAGTCTTGCTCAAGATGATCAAGCTATCAAACGAATCCAAGGGAAGGTGGTTGTTTTGGATCACCTCGTTGGCTTTGGTCACAGAGAAACGGGTGAAGTAAGTTTTGGGTTGGTTGGTGTTTCCAGGGTTGGGGCGATCTTGGGCAATGATCTTTCCTGCATCCGTAAAGGTTGCAAAAGAAGCGATGCCCGCCTCTGGAGCGACCCGACTGGAGGGGAAGACCAACGTTGGGATCGGTGAACGCACGGCGATGCGGTAGCTACGTTCTGTCGAGATGGGGGGAGAGAACTTGTACATCCCGCGTCGGTTGGTGGGCTGACCTTGTTGATTTTCGGGGAGGTCATTGGCGGAGACTTGCTGTCCACAACGACCTTCGCGATCTCCCGCTTTGTCACGGATACAAAGACCGCTGGCACCGCAATCGCTGTCTCGGCGACAGATGGTGTTTCCAAGGTCGTTGTACACGATGAAGACGCGCGCATCTTCGATATAGTTGCCGTTGTCGCTTTGGTACACGCGGCCAGTGGGGGAGACTTCAAGGTTGCGCGTGATGTTTCCGCCGCTGCTGAGGTCCACATCGAACTCTTCAAACTGGACGTTTTTCTCGGAGTAGACGCGGATCTTGTATGTGCTATTGGGCAGGTTGGCGAGGCGATAGTTTCCTTGATCGTCTGCGGTTGCGCTGCGCACGGGGGTTTGGAGGTTGTCTGAACGATAAGCGCGGACTTGGAATCCACCAAGAATCTCGTCTGTATTGGCGTCGTATGTGTTGTTTGTGCCGATCTCTTGGTAAATCAAACCTTGGATCGAGGCCGTCCCACCGCCGCTTTGGATGGTGGTTTGAACCTCGTTGGTTTCTTCGCTGATGTTGGGTTGTGCGGTGAGTGTCGCTTTGTTGCGGATCACCGTACCTGCCGCAGCATTCGCAGAGATCAGGACTTGGAAGATCAACAGAGCCGTTTGGTTGGGCGCAAGGGTGATGCCGCTAAAGATCACGGTGCGGCTGTTTGCATCAAAGGTGTTGGTGCCTGGGCCTTGGGCGCTGTTGTTGCGGTACGTTGTATTTGCGGGGACGACGTCGCGGACTTCGATGCCGCTGAGTTCGACTTGTCCGCTGTTTCGGACAGTAATGCGATACTCAAGGATGTCGCCTGGGTTGGCTTCTCCGCCATTGAGATCCACCACTTCTTTGATCCCTGTGAGCAAGCTTTGTGTGCCTACGGGGATAATCGTTGGTTGATCGCCGTTGCTATCGTTGTCATCTGCGTCAGTACCTTCTCTTGGGAAGTTCGCAGCTTGAACGAAACCTTGGTTGGAGATGCGCGTTCCACCCGTGATACGGACGCGGAAAGTGATACGCGCTTGTTGGCTGGCCGCAAGAGAAGCGATGTTGACAAAGACGGTCCCGCGGGCTCCTACGCCAGAACGGAAGTCGCCGCTATCGTTGTCCGCAGCGTCTGTTTGGGCTTGACCATTCAAGGTGATGGACGAGCCGATGTATAGGGTGTTTTCGGGGATCTCATCTTCAAATCGCAGGGTGGTTGCGGGAGCATTCCCTGTGTTGCGGATCAAGATGGTGTATTCGAGGACATCGTTTACGTCCGCGACGTTGGGGGTTCCGCTATCTTCTGCGATACGAACGGACTTGAGGGTCGCAGTCAGGTTGGGGCCACCACCTACAACGACGTCGGTCGAGTCGTTGGCGACGGGTGTGTCAGGGTTATCCGTTCGCAAGGGAGGTACGTTAATCCCTGAAAGTCGGCCTTGGTTGGAGATGATCGTACCATTTGCGGTGCCTTGGTTGACGCGGACTTGGAAAGTGATGGTGGCGGCTTCGTCATTGGGGGGCGCGCCATCATCGGGGAGCAACACACCTGGTTGGGTTCCTGAACGCGCACTTTGAATCAAGATGCCCGCTGCAAGAGGGTTATTGACCCCATCGTCAGGGACTTGTTGACTGTTGAGGCGCGTCGAACCTGCGATGTATGTGGTATTTGCGGGGGTTGCGTCGATGAGTTGAAGCTGCTGTGCATTGAGCGACCCGCGGTTGCGAACGGTGATGGTGTAGGTCAAGACGTCGTTGACTTCGACTTGACCGCCATTTTCGTCACGAACTGTTTTGGTAGCGACAAGCAAAGCGCTTGCTTGGACTGTTACACGCGTGGGGTCGCGCGGGGTGGGTGTCGCGGGATCGTCAGACAGTTGTGGTGTCGAGATCTCGCGGCTGGTCACGCGCGCTTGGTTGTCGATGTTGGTACCATTTGCGGTATTGGGATCGACGGTTGCAGTGAACGTAAGTTGTCGTGTTTGTCCAGGGCCGATACTCGGTAGATTCCAAGCGATCTCACCATTGACGACGGTTCCACCTTGTCCAGGGATGATGTTGATAAGGCCCGCAGGAACGGGGTCTCGTACATCAACGCTGTTGGCTGCTTGGCTCCCTGTGTTTTGGACCGTGATGGTGTAAGTCAGTTGCGCGCCAGGGCTTGCAACGCCGTTGGTGGTGCCGCTAACACTCTTCGTAAAGCTAGAGAGGTTGGGGGCGCTTTGAATCGTGATGCGTGTGGGGTCATCCACCGCAGGAGTGTTGGGATCATCTGTCAGGACGTCGGATGTTGTCTCTGTGCTGCGGATCGTCGCTTGGTTGCTGATCACAGTCCCATCGTTGGTTCCTGCGCGGACGCGGGCACGAACGGTGAGCAAGACTTCGGATTGCGCGTTGATGCGAGCGAGTGCAGGGGTGGTGGTGCTATTCCAAGTGATGATGTTTCCTGCGAGCGTTCCGCCATTTCCAGGGCGGATGTTGTCGAGGTTTCCATCGATGGGGTCTGTCACCACGACGTTGGTGACGGGTGTGTTGCTGGTGTTGCGAACACGGATGGTATATTCGAGATCGTCGCCAGGCTCGGCGGTTCCGCCGTTGACATCGCGAACTTCTTTTGTGGAGGCCGAGATATCGGGGAAAGCCACAAGGATGATCGTGGGGTCGTTGGGGGCAGGGGTGTTACGATCATCTGAGAGGAGCGACAACGTCCCATTGTTGTTGTTGGCGCGCGCTTGGTTGGGGATGCGCGTTCCATCAGGAACACCCGCTCGGATACGTGCTTCAAAGACCACTTGGGTTTGGTCGCCAGGCTTCAATTGTGCGAGCGCGGGAACTTGTGCCGGGCTCCAAGTGATGGTGTTTCCTGTGACTTGCCCGTTGTTGAGGGCGCGGACGATCTCTAGGTTGGCGTCCACGACGTCTGTGACGGTGACTTGATCGACGTTGCTTGTCCCTGTGTTGGACAAGTTGATGGTGTAACGCACGATGTCACCAGGGCGATAGGAGCCACCGTTGACGTCCAGAGCATCTTTCGTGAAGGTCAGTCGCGTGGTGGAGCGCACGATCAAGATCGTGGGATCGTTGCTTGCGGGTGTGTTCGGATCATCCGTTTGGATGGGGGTTGCGACTTGGTCTGCGGAGACCTGCGCTTGGTTGGAGATCCTTGTATTGTCCGCAAGGCCCGCCTTGATACGAGCCGTGAAGGTGACTTGCCGTGTCCCACTCGCGGGGATCGTGGGGATCGTCCAAAGGATACGTCCAGTGTTTGCGTCAAAGACGCCACCGTTGGCAGGGACGATATTTTCGAGGGTATTGGTGTCCACGGGATCGTTGACCACGACGTTGGTTGCGGCCTGTGTCCCGGTGTTTCGGACGGTAATGGTGTAAGTGATGCTATCGCCAGGGGCGGGGTCTCCGCCGTTTGTGTCTTGCGCGGTCTTGGTTGCCGTGAGTATCGGCTGTCCACCAACAACGATCGCTGTAGGATCATCAAGGGTCGGTGTATTGGGATCATCCGTGGGAGTCGGCGACGCAAGACCTTGGGCGGTCATGGTGGCTTGGTTGAGGATGCGCGTTCCAGAGGGGACGCCTTGGGCGATTTGTGCCGTAAAGGACAAGGTCACAGAGCCACCAGGCGCGATGTTTCGCAGCCCTGCGGTGGTGTTCCCATCCCAGTTGATGGTGCCACCGTTGAGTACCCCGCCTTGGCTGGGGATGATATTGAGCAGATTGTTCACGTCCACAGGGTCGCGGACCACGACATTGAGGGCGGCGCCTTTCCCTGTGTTGCGGATGGTCAAGGTGTAGGTTAGGAAGTCGCCAGGCTCGGGTGTTCCGCCGTTGTTGTCTCGAACGGTTTTGGTCGAGTCTGTAAGCGTTGGACCCGCGACGACTGTGACTTTGGTGCTGTCGTTGTCGTCGGCTGTACGCGGATCGTCCGAAGGTTCGGGGGTTGTGATGCCTGTCGCAGTGACAAAGGCTTGGTTCTCGATGATCGTACCGTTGGGAACGTTGGAGAGGACCACAGCCGTAAAGGTCAGGGTCACGCTTCCGCCGACAGGGATCGAGGCCAACGCAGGTGTCGAAGCCGCGTTCCATGTGACCACGCCACCTGCAAAGACACCGCCTTGTCCTGGTGTAATCTGGTTGATCTTGGCAGTGTCGATGGTGTCGCGGACCACGACGTTGGTTCCTGCGGATGTCCCGTTGTTTCGGACGGTAATGGTGTAGGTAAGTGTATCGCCAGGTTCGACTTGTCCGCCGTTGTTGTCTGTCACTTCTTTGGTGGTGTTCGCAAACGAAGGTCCAGAGGTGACTTCGATGACAGTGGGGTCATCTGCGGCTGGTGTGTTGGGGTCGTCTGTGACGGTTGCTGTTGCGTTATCTGCCCGAATGTTCGCTTGGTTGGAGATCTTGGTCTTGTCAGGGATGGGGCTTTTGACACGCGCAGTAAAGGTGAGACGGACTTCTGCACCATTGATAACGCTGGGGAGGTTCCAAGTGATGGTATTTCCTGCAAGGACACCACCATTGGCAGGGACGATATTTTCGAGATTCGCGTCCACAACGTCTGTGATGACAACGTTGGTGGCTGCGACGTTTCCTGTGTTTTTCACGGCGATGGTGTAGGACACCGTTTCACCGGGGAGGAGTTGTCCGCCGTTGACATCGCGGACTTCCTTGGTGGAAGTCGTGAGATCTGGTCGCGAACGCACGGTGATGCGGGTCGGATCGGCCGGCGTTGGGGTGCTGGGGTCATCCGAGTTTTGTGCAGGGATACCCGTTGCATTTACACTTGCTTGGTTCGCAATGACCGTCCCATCAGGGAGATTCGCTTGGACGCGTGCTGTAAAGGTCAGACGGATCTCATCGTTGGGGTTGAGGTTGGCGAGCGCGGGTGTATTGGTGGGATTCCAAGTGATGGTGTTCCCTGCGAGGGTTCCGCCGTTTCCGGGTTGGATCTGTGTGAGCTGTGCGGGGACAGCATCTGTGATGACCACGTTGCGGTAAGGCGAGCTTCCCGCGACGCGAAGTGTGAGCGTGTAGATCAAGATATCGCCAGGGACGACATCGCCTCCGTTGGTGTCACGGACTTCTTTGGTAAATGTCGCAACAGCTTGGCTTTGGACCGTTACACGTGTGGGGTCGTTGGGGGTGGGGGTGGTAGGATCATCCGAGAGGAGGTCCGTAAAGTTTCCGCCCGTCACACGTGCTTGGTTGTTAATGACCGTCCCATTGGGGAGAGGCGTTCGGATCTGCGCTGTGAAAGTAAGGGTCACAGTTGCGTTTGAGGCGATGCTTCCGAGCGTTGGGGTGGTTGTCTTGTTCCAAACGATAGCGCCACCTGTGAGGGTCCCGCCTTGTGCAGGGGTCACATTGATCAAGTTGGTGTCGATGGTATCGCCGACGACAACGTCCGTTGCTGGGGAACTTCCTGTATTGCGCAGTGTAATGGTGTAAGTGAGGATGTCGCCAGGTGCGGGCTGTCCGCCGTTGTTGTCTGTCACTGTTTTGGTGGCGACGAGATTGGGTTTGGCCACGACGCGAATGACCGTTGCATCGCCCAATACAGGCGTGGATGGGTCATCTGTTCGCTGGATTCCGCCTAGGTTGGGAGCTTGGATTGTACCTTGGTTGGGGATCACGGTTCCATCAGCAGTACCTGCTTTGATGCGCGCCGTGAAGGTCAAGATCACCGTGGCGTTGGGGGCGATAGACGCAAGCGCAGGGGTCGAGGTGTTGTTCCAAGTGATAGTGTTCCCTGCGAAGCTTCCGCCATTTGCGGGTACGATGTTGTCCAAGTTGGTGTCGATGGCATCTGTGACAACAACATTGGTGGCAGGTCGGTTTCCAGTGTTGCGTAGCGTGATGGTGTAGGTAAGCGTATCGCCAGGTTCGACTTGTCCGCCGTTGGTATCGACGACAGCTTTGGTGGAACGAGAAAGCTCTGGACCTGCGATGACTGTAAGGGATTGAGAAGAGAGTGTTTGCCGCGAGTTGTCTTTCTCATCAATGACGTCACCGACGTTGGCGATGGTTTCACCATTGGCGATGTTGGGATCGATGGTGACACGGAAGACGATCTGTGCGGTTGCACCGACATTTAGCGCGATATTACGAACCGTGAGCAAGCCTGTTTGGTTCGCACCTGCGGGGGCCGCTTGGAACTGGGGTTGGCTCCCTGCGGGCATGGTGACTTGTTGGTAATTGGTAACGCCTTTGGGCAGGTTGTCTTCCCAACGCACGGTGGTATTGCGCGAACCTGTGTTGCGCAGCGTAACAGTATAGGTCAACACATCGCTGGGTTCGGGACGCCCGCCGTTATCGTCGGTGACCGTTTTGGTCGAAGATGAAAAGTCAGGTTTGTAATTGATGATAACGACGGTGGGATCGTTTCGTGGTGGTGTATTGGGGTCGTCGGTTTTGAGGGTGATCCCTGCGAGGGACTGACGTGCTTCCCCTTGGTTGGAAAGGCGCGTTCCGTGGATCTTGTCGATCGCGATCCCTGCGGTATTGAACTCTGCCTCTGTAAAGACCGTGACTGTGTAGCGGATCTCTGCGGTAAAGTTCGCAGGGATGGTGATGTTTCGGATATCGATCAAGCCTGTCCCGTTGGTTCCGCCCGTCGCACTCGAACGGTTGTCGGCGGGGTTGGTTCCTGCGGGGGGGATGACGCTGTTGGCATCGAGCTTGACGAAGGGAGGAAGGTTATCGACGTATTGGATACCGCTTGCGGTTGCGCTGCCTGAGTTTTGCCCAACGATGGTATAGCGAAGTTGTTCACCTGGGCGGACATCACTTGCTCCTGGACGCGTGAGGTTTTCAAAGCGCTTGGTTAGCTGTCCAAGTTGAGGAGCTTGGATCGTTGTGATGGCGGTGTTGCTTTGGGTTGGACCGACTTCATCTGACTGTACTGTAAAGAAGTTTTCGATTTGTCGATTGGCAGGGGTCCCAGTGATGCGGACTTGAAAGGTAATCTCGCGGTCGTTGTCACCTTGGAAGTTGATGGTTCCGAGGTTTAGGCCGTTGACGAGTGGGCTGGTTCCTCCCACGTCTGGGCGTGGCTGCCCATCGACGCGTGTTGAACCTGGGATATAAGTGGTGTTTGCGGGGATGGCATCTCGCACAATCGTGTTTTGTGCAGCCAAAGAGCCCGTGTTTACGATGTCGATGGTGTATGTAAGGATATCACCTACACCCGCATTTCCTCGATCCACCCGCTTTCTCGTTCGAGTGTTGCGGAAGTTGGGGGTGAGGGTGTCAATCGAGAGCACGATAAAGCCGAGGAAGACCAGTTCCCCATCGCCACACGCACCTCCCGGACAAGCGATGCCATCGCCCGTACCAAGGCTTAGATCGGCAAATGTATCACCTGGTTTAAGAAGGTTTTGTCCACGTCGCCCGATCTCAAAGGTATCTAGGTCAACCCCCAGTGCGAGTGTTGAGTTCCAGACGTTGCCTGGTGGGTTGTACGGGGTTGAGGACTCCAACTTCGTGCTCTGCGTGGCAGACTGGGAGCGAAAAGAGATAAAGTCGCCGTTCGTAGATGCTTCAGGAGGGGAACCCAAGAATTGATCGCCTTCGAGCCCAAAGAAGGTAAAAGTACCTTCAGGGGGATCGCCCACGCGGAAGCCTGTGATACGAAAGTTGGTGATCCCTGAACTGGGTGGATTTTGTTCTTCATCCATCATCAAAAAACCGTCGTACAAGACGATGTCGCGACGGACGGTGGTGGTTGGGCTTTTCCATACAACAGCCATCGACCAAGCCGCATAGTTGGCTTGACAGAACTGGTTGGTGTTGCAGTCACCAGGGAGAGCGTTGAGGCCAGAAACGGTGTAGTTTCCGTTGAGTGAGTTCCCTGTCCCAAGTTGTTTGACGACGGAAGTAATCTCCGCGCGGCAATAAAAGAAGTCGAGATTCCCAAGGACACGGCTGACGGTTTGGCAGGTTGTGGAACTAACAGGAACGCGCGAGCCATTGGGGAGCGTGAAGTCTACAGAGGTATCGGCTGTTCCATTGACGGTCCCTGTCCACCACAGGTAGGCGGCTTCGACCTCCCCATCAAAAGGGATGCCGCTGATTTGCGCGGAGTTTTGGGGAAGTAAGATGTCATTGACGTTTCCAGGAGGACTCGCAGACATCATGGTATTGCCTGTCACTGCGGCAGAACCAAAGAGCTTGTATGTGGCAAGGATGGCTGGAGGTTGCCCTTGGACGCCTGCATGTGCAGGAGAGCTGTGGAAGATCATCAAACATGTAAGAAGCCACCAAGCAAAACGCGCCATTGTGTGCTGACGCCAAGTCGCCGTAGCCATGAGGGACATGGCCTTTTTTGTCAAACTATCCATGCTTACACCCACCAAGCGAAAAAACAATGCTACACCTACTATGTTTTCTTAGAACGTCGGGGAGATCTGTGGAGAGATGCGCTTCAAGATGTCTGATGTCCGCGACGCAATCTTTTTTGAGACCAAGAGAGATATGTCGAAAGTCAAGGCATTATAGAGGATAACCTCGGGCATGCAAGGCCAGTGGAACAAAAGCAATAACCGTGTGTGAGTGTGCTTTTGGCCACTCTTTTATCGACACCAAGGCGAAAAAAGGCCGATCTTATCCCTTCGAAGCGTACGGAAAAAGATGTCGCTTTGAAGAACAAATTATGAACTCAGGCTTCTCGCCAAGAGTGTATGCGTGCTTTGCCCTTGTGTGTGAACGGGGGAGAGAGAGCGGGGCAATGACTACGAAGATAGGGACCGTCCGACTTCCTTAGCCTTATACGTGGAAGCTCAGTCAAAATGCACACCGCAGAAACGTCTTTTCGTTTATGTATCCGAGAGGTCTAGAGATTTTGTGTGTGAAAAGATGTTTGTAACACTGTATGTGTTGGAAAAGCTTGGTGTCTTGGGGGATTTGAGAGCTATGGTTGATAGGGGGAGAGGAGCAGAGGTTGTTTTGGGGGAGAGTAGATACAAAAAAAGCCAAGACCCTATGAAAAGATCTTGGCTTTTGTGGAGCTAGGCGGGATCGAACCGCCGGCCTCATGAATGCCATTCATGCGCTCTCCCAGCTGAGCTATAGCCCCATAAAATGGTGAAGGATGAAATACCCAAAGGTGTGGCAAGTGTCAAGGAGTTTTTTTGGTGAGTCGCGCAAGTCGCGGCGCATTGGTTTCGAGCAAGACTATGTTTGTGTGGAGGCTCAGTCTTGTTGCATGGGGCGGCACTCGCCTTCGATGCAGATCTGTTCTTGGTGGCAATCATCTTTGGTTTTGCATTGATCGACGCAGTATCCGCGTTTTCCGCAGATCTTTTTGCTGGGGCAATCGCTAGAGAAACGGCAGCGGACTTGGCTGCAAGAACTTGCCGCGAGGAAGGGAGTCATCAACAAAGCCAGCCCAAGGATTGAGCCACGAACCAAACGTGTCATCAGAAAAGCCTCCAAAATCCAAGAGAAGCCCGCATATCGGGTTCAAAGGCAGTGATTGAGAGATGAACAATATCGTGATGATAGCGACAGGGCCTGTCTGGGGGCAAGCGGAATGTTGTGTTTTTTGTGGGGGAGAAGGGTGAGGGACAGGGTAGATACAAAAAAAGCAACCATGGGAGGTTGCTTTTTAAGATTGCGGGATTGTTATGGGCGATACTGGACTCGAACCAGTGACCTCTTGCATGTCAAGCAAGCACTCTAACCACCTGAGCTAATCGCCCGCGACGGGGATTGGATATAGCAAAGGGGGTGGTCGATGTCAACTGTTTTTTTCGATCGAGCATGGGATCTTGCAGTTTGGTACGTTGTCGTGTATTCCAACGCGGATATTGCGGTATGGAATTTGTGCCCAAGTGGGGAGCATGAGAACGTATTTCGATACGGAATGCCCCGTACATCGGCTTATTTGTTGTGGAGTAGAGAAACCCATGGACGCATCATTGAAAGAACGACAGGACACACCAAGCCTTGAAAAAGGGCGATGGGGTAGGAACATGCGCGCACATTGGTTGTGGTGGATGGTGTCTTGTTGGGTGGTTGTGTCGGTTGCTTTGGTGTGGGGAAGTCGTACTGCGCGTTGTGAACGAGAGCAAGGAAACTTTGTGGGAGCCTACAAGTGTCGAGGCTGTCATGAGAAAGAGCACAAGACTTGGGCAGCTTCATCGCATGCGAAGGCTTATGCGATCTTGCCAGAGAAGGATCGCAACAATGCGCAGTGTTTGCGTTGTCATAGTGTAGGGACTGCGTCGCATCTCCAAGGCGTCCAGTGCGAAAGCTGCCATGGTGCGGGGAAATATTACTCGATCCCCGAGGTGATGGTGGACTCCAATTTGGCGCGCGCTGTGGGCCTAAAGGTCGTCAAAGGCGTCCAAGGCTGTGCAAGCTGTCACGTGGGACACACGCCAAAGCTGCGAAAGTTCGATTACGACGCGATGTGGAAGAAGATCGCCCACGGCAAATAAAATCAGATAGCAAACGAATTCAAACGATACAGCACATAACATAACTAAGGTGGGATAAGTATGGTGCAGGAACAGAAAGAGGCAGCTTCGCAAACGTCGCGGAGTTGGCCCGAAGTGGAGTCGAGTGTCTTCCAAGAGCAAGTGGCTTCATCGTCTTTTTGGCGAGGTTGGGTGCTTGGCGGTGCTTGGGGGATTTGGGGCCTCGCTTTGGCTGTTTTTGAGTGTTTGCAGGGTTGGGGCGTGTCTTTGGCTTGGTTGGATCGTATGCCTGACGCCCAACAAACCTTGTTTTTCCAAAGCGCTTGGGCGCTATGGTCGATAGGCGTGGGTGCTTTGTTGTTGCATCGTTTTTTGTCGATGCGTGCGCCGCGTTCTCTTGCAGAAACTCTTCAAGCCCCTGGCGTGATGGTACGATTCCAACACAAAGGCAAAGAGTTTCCCACGCAAGCTGCGATCTGTGGCGCTGTGGAACAGGTGTTTTCGCCCCCAGTCCAACAAAAAGGGGGTTGGTTGTGGTCAGAGCGCGGTCGTTTGGCGTCCATTGGTGAGTTGTGGCTGCTTGGTGGTTTGATGGTGGCGATCTTGGGAGCTTGGATCCAGCCATTCTTGCCGGGCTATCCTTTGTGGGGACGCGCGATCTTGTTGGCTGCACCGTGGGTTGCGATGGGTGCTTTCTTGATGATCGAGCAACCTGCACAGTCTGTTGCGGTGTGGCGCGAAGGCTCCATCTTGTTGATGAAGATCGTCTCGCCGCGCGACTTGGCCCTTGCCGCAACGCAAGTCCAAGCTTTTTCTGAAGCGCTCAAAAAGAGCGATGAGTCCGAAGAAGGCTTTGCTTTTCTATCCAAGATGCTTCAAGCGCCAAAAGCCTCCAACATCGCGTCATCCATTCTGTTTGCGGGTCCGCTTGTTGGATTGATCCTTACTTTGGATATCTTGCGTCGTGATGGGGCTTTTCAATCGGCTGATGCTTTGGTGCGTTCACTTTCGACGCCCATCGCGTTGGGTTGGTGGGGATTTGGTTTTGCTTCGTTGCTTGGGGTCTTGTGGGCAGCAAAGCGCGAGTCTTCTCCGTTGTTGGTGATTGCAGCTTGGGTTGGCGGGGCTGTGGGTCTTTCGATGGCTTGGTTGACTCGATTGCCTGGAAAGTCCGTTCAGAAGGTTATGTTGGGCCATGAGGTCTTGGGGCTGCTGCTCTTTGGCTTGGGGCTGGGTCTTCTTTTGGCGGCGACGTTGTTGATGTTGCGTGCGGGTCTGTTGTCTGAGTCGCCCGAACAGTCGGATGCTTCGACGGCTTATCAGTCGATGTTGGTGGCTGTTGTCTTGTTGGGCGCGGCCTTTTTGGCTTCGGTCTTTTGGGGATGGAAAGCGGATCTTCTGCAACGTATGCAACGTTTGTTTGCGGTCTTTGCCTTGATTGGGGTGTTTTGGGTTCCTTACCGCTTCCAAAAAACAGAAGGCAAAGAAGCCACCCAAGCAACACCTGATCGAGGAATGATGCTTTGGTCTGGTTTTGTGGCTTGCGCGGTGATCGCGTGGATGTTTTTGTGGATGTTGTGGGTCGCGTAGGCCCCAGATGATCGGTCTCTGTGAGTAGAAGGATTTTTGGATGAGTACAAAAAAGCGTTCGACGGGTAAAGACAAGAAGCGTTCAGGCCCGCGGCGCGAAGAGACACAAGGACGCAAAGCCCGACCCGCCCGCGGGATGCGTCAAAAAGAACGGGTGCAAAGAGAGCGCGAAGCACTGGCCGCCCAAGAAGCTGCCAAGGCCCAAGAGCTGGCTGATGCAGAGTCTAAAAGCTCGGATGAAGAGGGTGAAGGGTTACCCGAAGAACCTCAAGTCGAAGAGATCCCTGTTGAGATTCGACGCGCTGAAAAAGCCCGTCAGGTCGTAGTGGAGACGACTCCTGAGGCATTCTTGCCTTTCAAGCATGTGCACTTTGTAAAGAGTGCGGTGCTTCCCAAGGGTTATCCTGACGCGGTGCTTCCTGAAGTGGCCGTCGCTGGTCGCTCAAATGTTGGGAAGTCTTCGTTGATGAACTCGTTGTTCAACCGTAAGTCCTTGGTCAAAGTCAGCAAGACACCTGGACGAACGCAGTTGATCAATTTTTTTGAAGTCGATCACCAGATGGGCGTGGTGGACTTGCCTGGATACGGTTTTGCGCAAGTCCCCGATGCTGTAAAGCGTCAGTGGCAGCCCATGATCGAGCGTTATCTGACCAAGCGCGAAGTCTTGGTCGCCTGCCTCTTTTTGTTGGATATCCGCAGGATCCCTAGCGAAGAGGATCTTGAGTTGTGGGACTGGCTGTTGCACTTCGAGATGGACACCATTCCTATCTTGACCAAGGCCGACAAGCTTTCTAGCCAACAACAGCAAAAACAAGTGCACTTGATCGCGGAAGCTTTGGACATGCCACACCAAGGGCTCTTGGTCACTTCTGCCAAAGATCACAAAGGTCGCGATCGTTTGCGGGCGATGATGCGGGCTTATGGCTGGCAGGCTTGGCAAAACTTTGCGATGGATCCTGTCGAAGAAGAAGAGTGATCGCGCTTTCTTGCAAAGTGCGAGCGCTTGGACAGGGCGAAAGGACGGGGGTTAGGGGACTTCTTGTGTGAGTTGGTTGATGGGGTAGGCGTAGGCGGGGGCCTGTTGATAAAGATACATAAAGAGCATCACGGCCTTGGATTGGCGATCTTGGAACAGATCTTTCGCAAAACGATACGATAGTGTCTGGTACATCAAGTTTGCTTCGACCTTGAGTTTGCCGCTACTTGGCATGCCTGACAGGTTGTAGGTGATCACATCACTTCCGCCCGTAAAGTCCGCATCTTGCGCCGCTGCACCATGAACTTTGATATCCGACGAGGCTGTGTTTTTGTCGAAGCCTTTGGGGAGAAGGCGATTGTCTTTTGCATAAGCGGCACCACGCAAAAGGGCATACGTTGGTTTTTTGTCTGTGTCTTGCATGATGGCTTCGTAGATCTGGACCTGATCGGGCTTGGTGATCTCGTTGTGGTGTGGCTCGACACGTTGGGCATCAAAGTCAGCGTCAGCACCTTCGAGCAAGCCATGCGCGCCCATCTTTCCTGACTCAAAGAGCACTTTTCCTTGGGCATCGCTGACCTTGAAGTGGAGATAAACACGACGTGATGGGAATCCGCTGGGGAGTTTGTGTCCGCTGAAGTTGTTCACACGGAGCTTGATCTTTAGCGAGGTGCCTTGTCGTGTGTTTTCGAGGACTTCCAACTTTGCGGCGCTTTCGAGCTTTTGCTTGGCGTGGTGCAGCGTAAAGTCAAAGTGATCGTTTGAAGCGCCGATCCCTAGGAGCTGTTGGTTGCTTTTCATCATCGTCAACATAAAGAGATTCGCGCCCACAAAGATGTGTTTTGAAAACTTGGAGCGCGCATCCAACCAAGGCGGACGGGTCGAGACCTTCACATCTTGGGTGGCGGGCATGTGGCAGTTTTGGCAGCTTGTGGGCTGCGCGCCTTTGTCGTTGTATGCGCTGTGTTCCCACTCGCTGTAAATCATCTGTTCGGGGAACTCATCTTCAGGCTTTTGTGGGATGACCTTGCCTTGGCTGTCCACGTAAGGCGTCTTGAGATTGTGACAGCTTCCGCAAAGTTTGGAAGAACTGATATGCGCGCTCCCTGTAGGGGTAAAGCTCACCATGTTCATCATCGGGCCCGTGAAAGGGTCCATATAAGGGCCATAAATCTTCCTGTCCACTTTGTCCGCGAATGTCTCGATCTGGTATTTGCCCGAAAAGCCCGCGAGTGTGCCCATCTCAGCAGTTGGTTTGATCTGATGGCAGAGTGTGCAACTCACGCCTGCACGGGCATGATGGAACAGTGGGTTTGCGGGATCGAGGATGCCACCACCTGTTTCTGAGAACACGATATCTTTCTTTTGGACCTTGCTTTCGTGGTTTGCCATGGGGGCATGACAGCGTGTGCACTTTTCATTGATCACGCTTTTGAGTTGGGGATGGCGGATCAACTCACTTTCGACTTTGGCTTGCCAAAAAGGATCGCGCGAAGCCAGCGCCATCATCGAAGCTGACCAAGAGTGGACGATCGAGACATCTTCGCCTTTGTTGTCTTGGAGTCCATTGTGGCAAGTACTACAGTTTTCGGCTCCGCTAAAGTGTGTGGACTCGAAAGTGCGGTTGGAGGCGGGTTTGGGTGTGGTGACGTCTGTGGGCCAAGTCTTTGGAAAGTCGATTCCTTCGTCAGGCTTGGGTGTAGTTTCAGCGATTTTTTCGGGTGTGACAGGTTCGTTTGTTTTTTCAGGTGCCTTTTGGTCGGGCAAGATGGGTTCTTGTGGAGCGGCATCTTGTGGAGGCTCAGCTTGAGGCTCTTGCTTGTTTTCGGTTTGTTTTTCAGCCAGCGTTGTCTCTTTTCCTGCGCTTCCATCGGGCAGTGCGCTCTCTGCTAAAGGTACACCTGCACACTGACAAGCGCTGGCATTGAGTCCGATCCCCGAACTAAACGACACAAACGCCAAAAACAACCATCCATAACGCTTTTTTTTCATCATGATCCTCTCGATCTTGCCCTTGTCATCGGGGTGAAACAATGCTATAGCGCCCTTGGTCTCTTTGGTGCATGAGGGCATCTTGTAGAGAGCCATTACCTTTTCTGTTCGTTGCATGATTTGATCTAGGTCAAGCTTGAGGCAGAAGGGTGAAACAGCTTTTAAGGGAAGAAGATGCAAGAGAAACGTCGATGGATCGTGCGGGTTCGTAGCGAAGAGACGCTGTTGTATGCTCCGCAAGATGCCTTGTTTGAGGAGTTTGGGGGCGGATACAACGGGTTTGAACGTTGGCGGAAGGACGCTTATCGAGAGGTGACGTTGGAACAGTTGCTTGCGGTACAACGCGACCTTCGTTTGTGGCTGCGTTGGCCTGATGGAAAGATGGCGTTTGCTGATCTCGTCGAGTTGCCCGATGGACCTGCGCATCTTGCGGAGACGCCGAGCGATCCGTTTCAACTGTGGGAAGCCGCAAAGCGCGATGAATGCGAGCTTTGGGAGTATCTTCCGTTTCGCCAAGAGTCGATCTGTCGTTCTGTGGATGAAGACGCTGTCGAGGCTTGGTCAGCGCGATGGCAAGAGCGTTTGTTTGGATAGATGGGGGCAGGAGGGGGAGGGATCAGCCAACGGTGTTGGCGCTCCATGCGGAGATACCAGCGACTGCGGCGGTGATACGAACGGCTTCTTCGACCATCTCGCGCGACATGCCTGCTTGTATCGCAGCTTGGACGTGTCCAGAGACGCAGCTTTGGCAACCGTTGATCGTGGAAACCCCCACACAAAGGAGTTCTACGATATCTTTGCCCAGCGTCGAGTTGATAAAGGGAGTCGCGCGAAGTCCTGGTCGCATCTGCTCAAAGCTCGCGTCTTGGGAAAGATAACGAAACTTGTAGAGCTGGTTGTAAGAGGTACAAGTTGCGACGACAGCGAGGACTTCGTGGAGATCAGCGTCTGTGCGGCCTTGTTTGCGTGCAAGGTCAGCGAACCAACGTGCCACTTCTTGGCTGCGTGCGGTGGTGGCTGCTGCAAAGCCCATCAGTGCTTTTGCATCGAGAGCCAACTTGCCCTTGTTGAGGAGGGTATCGAGGTTCATGTAGGTATCATGGATCATCGATTCTGAACCAAGCATCGCGGTCAAGAAGCTTGGGACTTCTTCGCCCATCTTGGATTGGAAGCGTTCGACGGCCTTGTTTGCACGTTCGGATGCTGCATCAGGAGCAACGACTGGCAATACAGACATAGAACTATTCTCCTTCTTAAAACAAAGGCGCCTCACGCATGATGCGGGGACGCCTACAAGACACCATTCGTTTTTTGAGGATGGTCATCCTCGCCCAAAACAGGAATTAGCCAAGTGTGGCTTGACCTTTTTCCCAGTTACAGGGGCAAAGTTCATCTGTTTGGAGTGCATCGAGAACACGCAAGGTTTCTTCGACGCTGCGGCCCACGTTGAGGTCGTACTGAACGGCCCAACGGAGAACGCCTTCGTTGTCGATGATGAAAGTACCGCGCAAAGCGATTCCGCCGTCGGTGAGGACGCCGTAGTCTTGTGCGATCTTCTTGGTGACATCGCCGAGGATGGGGTACTTGAGGTTGGCCAAGCGCTCGTCTGCTTTCACCCAACCCAAGTGGCTGTAAACGGTGTCTGTTGAAGCAGAGAGCACAACTGCGTTGCGGTCTTCGAAGTCATCGACTGCATCGTTGAATGCGACCAACTCAGTGGGGCAAACGAAAGTGAAGTCCATGGGGTAGAAAAACAAGACAACCCACTTGCCTTTGAGGTTTTCGAGTTTGATGTCTTTGAACTCGCGTCCCACGAGAGCTTGTCCTTCAAAGTTTGGTGCGGGCTTGCCTACTTGTAGCATGATCTTCTCCTTTATCGCATGTTCTAGAACGACCGCCTTTTTGCGCGGACAGTACAACGGTTACAACAAAAGCTCACGAACAATAACCACTTTCCTTGCCTCGTCAAGCCAACAAAAAGAATCTGGAAGTTGGGCTGCGTCGAGCTTTGAGGGCGGGGGCTGATCGTTGGCCGGACACTTGGATGTACGATCTTTGAAAAGGTTGCACGCGCGTTTTGGCTTCTTTTGTATTTTCTTTTCTTTTCAAGGGCGGAGGCTTGCCTTGCCTTGGTTGGGCGTGGTATAGCTCCTGCGCTGAAAGTACATTCAATGTTGGAAGACTCTGCCCACAAGGTGAGGTGAAGGTATGGATACACAGCGTATGGATCACGATCTGAAGGTGCTCGAAGAAAACAAGACGCGATGGGCTCGTTTGCCGATCCGCGAAAAGATTCAGTTGCTTTCCAAAGTCCGCGATGGCTTCGTCAAGATCATGCACGAACAAGTCGAAGGCGGACTGCGTGCCAAGGGGATTCGACGCGATACGCCGCAAAGTGCAGACGAGTGGATGGGAGGACCTGTGATTATCCTCCGCAACCTTCGCCTTTTGCAGCGATCTCTTGAGCAAGTGGCGGATGCTGGTCGCCCTTATCTCGATATGTCCAAAGTGCGCACGCGCTCCAATGGCCAAGTCGTCGTCAATGTCTTTCCTGAAACTGTGTACGATAAGATCCTCTACAGCGGGTTTTCCGCTGAGATCTGGATGAAGCCCGAAGTCGCACGTGACGCTCTGACCGAAACGATGGCGACTTTCTATCATGAGCGCGATCCCGAAGGTGAAGTCGCATTGATTCTTGGGGCTGGAAACGTCTCAAGTATCGCGCCTTTGGACGCTGTGTATAAGCTCTTTGTCGAAGGCAAAGTCTGTGCTCTCAAGTTCAACCCCGTCAACGATTACCTCGGGCCGAGCTTGGAAAAAGCCTTTGAACCTCTCGTCAAAGAAGGCTTTTTGCGCTTCATGTATGGCGGTGGGGATGTTGGCGCGTATCTCTGTAAACACGAGGTCGTCAAGGATATCCACATCACAGGCAGCGACAAAACCCACGATATGATCGTGTTTGGCCCTGGAGCCGAAGGCGAAGAACGCAAGCGCAAAGGTGAGCGTCTTTTGGACAAGAAGATCACCAGCGAACTCGGGAACGTCAGCCCTGTGATTGTTGTTCCCGGCGTTTGGAGCGATGCTGAACTTCAGTTCCATGCGGAAAACGTGGCCACCCAGATGACCCAAAACTCGGGCTTTAACTGCAACGCTGCAAAAGTCCTGATCACCCACGCCGCTTGGGATCAACGCGAAGCTTTCTTGAACAAACTTCGCGATGTCTTGCGTGGTCTTGCACCCCGTAATGCCTACTATCCTGGTGCACAAGATCGCTTCAAGAAGTTTACGGAAGGCGTCAAACAAGTCGATGCTTTCGGTGAATTGAACGATGAGTCTGTTCCTTTCACGCTGCTTCCTGGCCTTGACTGGGAAGACAAAGGAAACTTGCGTTTCTGCGAAGAGTCCTTCTGTTCGGTCACTGGGGAAGTTCCGTTGCCCGCTGCGAATGCAACTGACTTTTTGCAAAAGGCCGTCAAATGGGCCAATGAAACCCTCCACGGGACACTCAACGCTTGTGTGTTGATCCACCCCCGCACTGAGCGCCAAATCGGGGCCAAAGCCTTTGAAGAGGCCATCGCAGAACTCAAATACGGCAGCATCGGGATCAATCACTGGCCCGCTTTGAGCTATGGCCTCGGAAACACCACTTGGGGCGCTTATCCGGGCCATACCTACGAAGATATCCAAAGCGGAATCGGCGTTGTTCACAACATCATGATGTTTGAACAACCTGAGAAAAGTGTGATCCGTGGCGGCTTTACTGTGTTCCCCAAACCCCCATGGTTCGTGACGCATCGCTTGGCACACAAAGTCGGCGAACGCATCGCGCAATTTGAATACGATCCCAACCCTGCCAAACTCCCCGGCATCTTTTGGTATGCTGCTCGCGGCTAACCAAACCCTCCTACCTTCCGCACTCTTTCTTCATCCTCTCTCTTAAAAAGACCCCTACAAAGAAACGCACACAAAACAAGCGGAGGCTTGGGAAAGCCCTTGCCTTGGTTTGCTTGCTCTTCTCGACTGTCTGGAGAATATCGATGGCTTGGATGGCGTTGATTTGCCTCGAGCGATGGGAACAAGAGGTTGGGTGGTGTTGGTTTGCTTAGAGCGGTGGGGATTAAGAAAAGAGTGCGAGGACATCTTCTGGGGGGCGTCCCAACTTGGCTTTGCCTTGGTGCACGACGATGGGGCGTTGGATCAGTTTGGGATGTTGGGTCATCGCCTCGATCAGTGCGTCTTCTGTGAGGGACTGATCTGCCAGACCAAGGTCTTTGTACTCTTGTTCGCCAGTGCGCAAAAGCTCGCGTGCTGTAATACCGAGTTGTTGCAAGATCGTCTTGAGCGTTTGGGCATCTGGGGGATCTAGAAGGTAGTGGATCTCTTCGGGTTCGATGCCATGTTCCTTCAACAAAGCGAGGGTTTGCCGAGATTTGGAACATTTGGGATTGTGGTAGATCTGTGCCATCAAGGTCTCCTTTTTGGGGAAGCTGTGTGGAAGGCGAAGCTTGGGGGTTTTTAATGCTTTTGTGATGCGGTGGGAAGGAGCAGTCTGCGTTGTTTGAGAAGATGATGGAAGTGTTCGCCGATGCTTCCGCCTTTTTTGTAGAAGACAGGTGGCTGACCCAAAGGCGCAGGCACGCGGAACCAGCGGCCTTGTCGTCGTGTGTCGTACAATTGACCCGTCCACAGATGGACCCAGCGACCTTGGGGCAAGTACACGTCTTTGACGCGGACACCAGGATCAGAGACAGGCGCCACCATCAACTCGCTCCCCACCATAAACTGCAAAAACTCCAAGCGCTGTGTGGTCGGATCTTCAGGGTAATGCAAGAAAGGATGTCGAACGACGGGCCATCCGTGGGTTGCAGCTTCATTCACAAGGATCTTGCGATAGAATCCCCATGCTTTGTAGATCTTGGCAAAGCGGCTGAAGTGGCGAAGTGTCTCTTCATCTGTATTGAACTGGTGATTTTTGCTGGGTTGGTTGCCTTCGTGGGTGCGAAAGATCGTGGTGAAGGCATTAAGTTCGATCCAACGAAGCATCAACTCCTTAGAGCGATGGTAATTTTGGAGTGGGTTCGTGATGGTTGTATAGCCACCGATATCACTGTGGTTGAGGCTATAGCCCGAAAATCCGCCTGATACAAGTCCTGTGATGGCGGTCTTGAGCCCATCTTGGATATCCCAAGTTACGAGTTGATCGCCCAACCAAAAGAGCGTGGAAAAACGGGGGCTTTGTGTGTAGCCAGAGCGCATAAAGAAGACGATATCCCCGCCTCTTTTGGCTTCTTCGATGGCTTCGCGATTCACTTTGGCCCATTCTTCGGGATAACGGTTGTGGTAGGTGCTTGGGGACTCTTTGGAAAAGAGGCGCGCATCGTAAGGCAGCGCTTCGCCAAAGTCTGCCATCCAGCCCGATGATCCGACACGAATCATCTCATCTTTGATCACTTTTTTGATCCAAGTCCTCGCTTGGGGGTTGGTCAGATCGAGCAGTCCCGCCGAAAAGCTGGTGTTGGGGATCATGTAAGGTTTGTTGTGATGGTCTTTGATCAAATAGCCCGCATCTTGGGCTTCTTTGAACAGGTTCCGCCGAAATCGTTTCTTGTTGCTCGCGACGTCTTTGTGACGCATATCCACAAGAAATGGATTGATGTACGTCATCACCCGTGCACCCGCCTTTTGCAGCTCTCCACGAAGCTGTGTCCACTGCGGATAACGATCGCGATCCAACTCCCAGTTCCACCAAAGTTGCTTTCCAAAACTGGTCTTGCGTTGGCCCACCCAGTCTTGCAGCCAAAAAGCCGAGATGGGGGTGTCGTGTTTTTTCAAGTCTTGTAGGGCTTTTCTGACAGCCTGGGTGCCGCCTTGCATACCAATGACCGCACCTTGCAAGATCCAGTCAGGAAGAGGGCGCATCTTGCCCGCGTATTCGGCATAACCGCTGATGAGTTCCAAGGGGGTTCGTCCTGCAAGCACGACACCGCGAAGCTTGGAGGAGAATAACCCGATCTCGACGAAGTGATCGGGCCGCATATCAAAGACGCTGTACTCGTAATTGGTGAGATAAAGTGAGCGCATCTGCGAGGTGATGTAGTGCGGCACACCCGCATAAGATGTGTGCCAAGCCCCCGCAACACCGCGCCCTGCAAGCAAGGTGGCTGCGGTGCTCAGTGGTTCAACGCCGCGACCAATCCCTTGTTCCATGATAAAGATGGGCAGACGCCGACCTTTCATCTCAACATGCGTGAACTGCTCGCCAAACCCAAAGAAGCGCTCCTCCGCGTTGGACTGGTAGCGGAGAAAGGTGCGGTTGAGACGTTTGTCAAAGACTTCAAACGAGAATCCCAGTTGCTTCGGGGTCCTTGCTAGAAAGCGCAGTCGATAAGGGGACTTGCTGCCATCTTCACAATGTAGATGTCCCTGGACGGTAAGACTTTTTGAAGTCTCCGTGAAACTTTCGATGGTTTGTTGTTCGCATCGCAGTTTGAGATCATCTTCGACCACAAAAGAGCCTCGGCTTTCGTGGACTTTTTCTTGTCCCACCGCCGCAGCGACGAAGCCTTTCCCTGGATAACTCGACCACAAGGTATGCGAGTAGAGACAGTGCTGCACACGCAACTGTGCTTTTTCGGGCTTTGTGGCATCCCATCGCATCTGAAAGCAACCGAGGCTCCAAGAACGAGAGGCGGGGAGCTTTTTGGTTTGCAGTGAGATGAGTTGAGGGACCGCCGCGTCTTGTCGCTGACGAAGCATGAAAAACACCGCCAAAAGCCCGATGACAAGGGCTAGCGCAACAAAGAAGGACTTGATAGCACGCATGCTAAACGTCTCCTTTTGGGCTCGGAAAGATGGGATGGATGCGAGTGATGGGATGATAAATCAGAAGCGAAAGAAAAGATACATCAAGGTTGGGGAGGAGCGGGAGGAGCTTTGTAGGGGCAGGTCCACGTGAAAGCAAGGCCATTGTGGTTCGTCACGGCCAAGCGTTGGCTCATATTCGCGCAAGCAAGGGCTGTGATGCCAAGCGACTGCGTGTTGAGCTTGAAGGTTGGTTGCATGGTTTCGGGATTCCACAACTGAACACCGCCATCTTGCGCGTTGGACACAGCAAGCCAAGCGTTGTTGGGGCCGATACATAGGCGACTTGGGGCACTTGAGAGACTACGCGAAAGCAAGAGTTTTCCTGTGGCAGCGTTCCACATCTTCAGCGTGTTGTCGTCAGAGATCGAGAAGAGGAAGGCCCCATCGCGAGAGAAGTTGATATCGCGGACGGCTTTTTGGTGCCCAGTCAACTGGAAGGTGGGCGCGTCTTCGTCAACCTTCCAGAGGTTGATCGCCCCGTTGCTATCGCAGGATGCGATCCACTTGTTGTCAGGAGAGAAGATCGCACGCAAGACTTCGCCTGTGTGTCCTTCGAGGGTCTTTTGGATCTTCCCATCTTCCATGCTCCAGAGGCGGACTTTGCTATCTCGTGAGGCTGTCAACAGCACCTTGTCGTCTTTGGTGAGAGCGACGCTGGTCACGCCGCCTTCGTGTTCTGTGCTGATCTGGCGAACGAGCCCGCCACTTGTGCGGTTCCAGATCCGAACGCGTTTGTCTTCTGCGCCCGAGATCACCAAACTCGCATCGCTGTTGACAGTAACATCCAAGAGCTCGGCGATATGGCCGTTGTATGCGCGATAAGATGCGTTGTTTGCGCTGTTCCACAAACGCAAGTTGCGATCGTAGCCACCTGTCGCAATCCAAGCATCATCCGGGCTGAAGGACAAGCCAAGTACACCAAAAGGACTTGCGTAGATGGTGTCGCTCAGACGATCTTGGCCGACCTGCCAGATCCGCACGGTATTGTCTTCGCCTGCGGTGATCATCCATTCGTGATCAGGTGTGACCGCGATACTCGAAACGCCCTTGGTATGGCCTTCAAAGCTTTGGAGATAATGTCCATCGACCACACGCCAAGCGCGGATCGTCCCATCCCAAGAACCTGTGTACACGATCTCATTGTCAGGACTAAAGAAAAGGCTGGTCACACCGCGAGCATGGCCGTTTAGGGTACGAATCCCTGCATAGGTGCTGCCATTCCAGATACGAAGGCTCGAATCATACGATGTACTCGCGAGGTACGTTCCATTGTTCGAGAAGCCGAGCTGCGTAATCCCGCCAGCTTGCGAAGTCAGCTTTTTGGTTTCCATGCCCGTGCTAAGGTCCCACAAGCGGATCGATTGGTCGTAAGAACTCGACGCAAGGGTCACACCATCGGGGGCAAAGGTAAGGGAAAGCACGTAGCCTTCGTGCCCTTTGAGCACAAGCAACTCTTTTCCATCAGGGAGAGACCACTGACGAATGTTGGTGTCCCAAGAGCCCGAGATAAGGCTCTTTTGGTCAGGTGCAAAGACAAGGGCCGTGATGCGGTTGGTGTGGCCTGAGAAGGTCTTTTGTTTTTGTCCTGTTTCTGTGTCCCAAAGGAAGACTTCACCGAGGTTGTCGCCTGTTGCGATGGTTTTTCCGTCTGGGCTGAAAGTGACAGCATAAGCCCCACCTTGGTGTCCTTCGAGCTTGTGGACCTGCTTCCAAGTTTTGACGTCCCATACCAAGACGCTTCCGTCTTCACTGGCGGATGCTGCGTATTTTCCAGTGGGGTGCATCGCGACTTGGGTGACCATCTTGGTGTGATCTTCGATGGTGCGATAAAGGCGACCTTTGGTTTCGACCTGCCAGACACGGATCGTTTCGTCCCAAGCACCCGTCACGATGCGACGACCATCAGGGGTAAAATGTGCGCTGCTTACAAAGCCATTAAAACCCCGATACAGCTGCATAATGGTCCCATCTGAGGCGCGTAGGATCTTCACGGTTTGGTCGTAAGAGCTTGTGACGAGGTACTGTCCGTCGGGAGAAAAGTCCACACGGCGGATTACGCTGAGATGTCGGCCTGTGTAGGTTTGTTCCAAGTCACCGCTTGGGATCTTCCACAAGCGAATCGCCACATCTTCACCCACTGACGCAAGCAAGGTCCCATCGTGGTTGAAAGCGATATCGAAGACCCAACGCGTGTGGCCTGTGAGTGTCTGAAGCAACGTACCATCTTCAGCATTGAACAAGCGCACGCGCTGATCTGCCGAAGCTGTCGCGATGATCTTGCCGTCAGGAGAAAACTTCACCGCAGAGATCACGCCAGCGTGCCCAGTGATCGTGCGGACAGCTTTGTTGGTGGCCAGGTCCCAGATGATCACAGAACGATCCCAAGAGGCCGATGCAAGGAACTTTCCATCCGAAGAAAAGGAAAGGGCGCGGACGGGCATCTTGTGTCCTGTCAGCTCTTGCGCCTTGGTGCCATCCGCGACTTTCCAAAGACGCACGATGCTGTCTTCACCGCCTGTTGCGAGGATCGATTCATCAGGGGAGAAGGCGAGTGCGCCTACACCTTTGGGATGTTCGTTCAGCGACTTGCGTTGGTCGTATTGGCCGACTTGCCAGAGACGCACCTCTTGGCGGACGACGCTGGCCGCGGCCATCCACTTTCCTTTGGGGCTTGTGGCGACTTCAAAGTGACGTTCTGAGTTGATGTAGACAACGCGAGCTTGTGTGTTGTCTGCCGCTGTGAAAAAGCGCATCGTTCGGTCATCTGAGCTACTAAAGACCGTCTTGTCATCTTTGGAGAAGGCGAGGCTCCAGATGTTGGCGCCATGTCCTGTAAGCTGACGAATGGCGGACCAATCCGCCGTATTAAAGAGGTGGATCACGCGTTGGCCACCACCTGACACAGCGAGAGTCTTGCCATCGTTGGAGAAGGCCAGATCGTACACTGCGCTTGTGGGACCTGTGAGGGATTTGACGAGCTTTCCATCCGCGACATTGATGACGCGAGCTGTTCGGTCAGAGGAACCCGATACAAGGAGGGTTCCGTCGCTGGAAAAGACCAAAGCCCAGACCGTGCTTGTGTGTCCTGTGATATTGCGGATTAGTTTTCCATCCGCGACGTTCCAAAGTTTGATCACACGGTCATCTGCGACGGCTGCGAGTGTTGCGCTGTCAGGAGAAAAACGTACCACGCGGGCAGTGCTCGCATGTGTGAGCTTTTGGACTTCTTTGTTGGTGGTGAGGTCCCAGATCCGCACTGTGCGATCGTAGGAACCTGCGGATGCTAGGTACTTTCCGTTTGGCGAGAAGGCGACACCAAACACATAACTGGTGTGCCCGCTAAACTCTTGCTTCAAGGCGCCTGTGGTTGCGTCCCAAAGACGGACTTTGTAGTCGCGGTCGCCTGTCGCGATGGTCTTTCCATCGGGAGAATAGGCCACATACCAAGAGCCTGGACTGGGGTTGTAGTTGACGATGACGTTATCAAGGACACCGTTGTTGGTCCGCCAGATGCGAAGCGTGGCTTCGTCGTCGCTGACGGTGACGATGTGTGTTCCTGCGGGGTTGATTGCTAGGCGCGCTTGGGGGTTGCGTGCGCCAAACAAGACATGTGGTTGCCAAAAGAGTTCGCTCTGGATAGGTGCGCAACATGCGGTGGGATCGTTGGGATCGCCTGTGCAAGAAGGGCCTTTGGGTTCATCGACAGGAGGTGGTTCGGGGGTCTGCTCGACTGCTCCACCATCTTCGACAACGACGGCTTCTTCGGGTTGCGTGGGTTCATTTTCGGGTTGTGTGGACTCTTCAGGACTCCCATCGCTTGGGGGAGGTTCGCTTGCGGGTTCTGTTGTTGTGTCGATACAAACATTGGATTGACAACGTTTTCCTTGTCCACAGTCCGCGTCTTGGATGCAAAAACGGCAGATGCTTCCAACACAGTAACGTCGTGTGCCAGCGTTACAGTCTGCATTGGTGAGGCAGGATTGGGGAGCATTGGGATCGACGCAAGCGACGGAGCCGATGGCAAGGCTGCCTGCGATAAGAAGAAGTCCCAATCCCCACAAGAACGGGCGGAGTGTTTGTGCATAACCTGTGTTTGGCCCTGGCATTCTACAACCTCGATGCTTTTGAAAACAGCCTTCTTGGTTCACTCCGCCCAGCGTTCTCCAGTTGCGAAATCGCCCGTTGGATGGAGTGCTAACTCATGTTCACAAGACGTGACTTTGATCGCTATGTCAAGACCTTGGATGAAGGTTCAACGTCTCCTGAAATGCTCACAGGCGGCTGGTTTTATGGTTTTGGGCTGTTTGGTTTTTGGGGGAAAGGCAGATGTGAGGCCCTGGATGAAAGGCGTAAGATCTTCTTTTGAAGAATGCTGTACGTCCTTTCCCAAGAAAAGAAGTGGGGTTGTAAAGGGCAGAGGACAGAAGAGGGCGAAGGGTGGGAGAACGTGGAGGATCAGGTGAGGCTTTCTACTTTTTGTTGGGCTTCTTCAAAAGCGTGGAGTGCGTCGTGGAAGACGACGCGGGCTTCTTCTGGGTATCCGTCCGAAGCTGCGGACCATACGCGGTTTAGCATCCTCTCACCAAAAGCGATGGTGACCAAGATCTCCGCTCCATCCTGCATCCCAAGGCGCTCGATGACCTTTTGTCGAACCTCTGCAAAAGGCAGGACATACTGATCCAAGATCTGATCGACACGATGACAAATCCCCTTGGCATCGAGCTGATCAATGTCTTGTTGCAGGGCTCTCATCGGAGGAAGTGACCCGCCCAAGAGCACAAAAGGGCTCCCTGTTTGCGAGTTGGGATCTTCGTGCTTTTGGGCCAATGCCATCTCGATGGCGATGGTTTCGTGCCAAACCAACAAGCCCGCCAGAGCAACCGCGATGCCCAACACAAAAAGCACCCATGTATCAGCCCATCCCCACGAAGGAGGCGGAGTTTTGCGTTTTGCTGCGGTGGCGGCCGCTGAGATCTCTTTGGCGGCCCCAAAGCCAAGCTCTGCATAGATGCTTGGAGCAATCGCCTCCGAAGCTGCGGCCAGTAGGGAAGCCTTGCGATGCGCAATGGCTTGTTTTTGGCGTCGGGCGGCCAGTCGGTTTTGGGCAGACTTGGAAAGCGGCTTGCGTGCGCGTTTTTGCGCGGCTGTCTCAGGCTTTTTCTTAGGAGGCGTATAATGATAGCCTCGAAGCATCCGCCCAAGTTGGCGTTGATAGGTTTGGAGGAGAGCGCGGGCTTTTTTGGGGGGCAGTTGGTGTCCCCATTGGACCCTCGGATGCAAAGACTCCAAACGCTCGGGTGATCGGGCATGTAGTTGCCACGTCTTTTCGTTGATCGCCCCAGATTGCAACAGAAACTCTGTTGCGATGGAGGTTGCGATCTCTTTGGCGTAGTTGCCGCCGATGGATTGAATCTTGGCTTGGTGAACAGCAGGTGCCAGTTTGGAGGCCCCTGCGAGCGCGAGCAGCCCTCCCAAAACAAAGAAGAATGCGCCGCGCTGTTTGGTCTTGCGGATCTTTTTGTACTGTTGCATGACGCTCTCCTTTACGCGAGGCTGTTCTTGATGATTTGGAAGGCTGCGTTGCCGATGCCCATGAGAGCTTCACCAACGATCAAACCCGCCGCAAAAGGAACGAGCTTGTTTTCAGAAAAGCTTGTGCCATAACGTCGTTGCAGACCCATCTGCAACAAACATCCGACCCCATAACCCAGTGTGATGGGGAAAGGAAGGTACATCGCAAGACCGACCAAGACGCCCAACCCTGCGATGGGGGCGGCACCGAGCATCGCGCCAACCACACCGCCCATGATGTATTTGTCGAAGGGGATCTGCCCATTTTTGAGACCTTCGACGATCCCCATCAAGACGCTTGCTTGGGGGGCAGGAAGATCTGAGCCAGGGCCAAATCCGTTCGCACCGTTGGGGCCGTTGCGCCACAAGATATACAAAGCACCAATCGCCAAAAGAGAGCCCAACCAAGTTACCGCAAACTGCGCAAGTTGCTGTTTGACAGGGCGTCCACCCAACATAAAACCTGTTTTGAGATCTTGCATCATGTCGGCTGCTTGGCCGATTGCGACGCATACGGCGACACCGACAAGCATCGCTGCTGCGATATTTTTGTTGAGCAAGAACATCATCAGCGTGACCGAGATCAGCGCCATCCCTGACATCGGGGAGATATCGGTCATCCCCGTGGCTTGGGCCACGATCAGTCCTGCAAGGCCCAACCACAACGTCCCGATCACGGAAGCGACCGCTGCTTGGGTCAAACTGACGCCTGGTGTGAGCCATGCTGCCCAAAAGAACAATGCGATCGCTGCGATGGTCCCGATGATAAGGACTTTAAAAGGCATCTCATCTGAACCGACCTTGCTTCCTCCTGCTTTGGCCGTGCTTGTGGCATTTGCAAGCGAGCGCAGCGCACTACGTATCGCAGGGAAGGCCACGACCACACCCATCAAAGCCCCACCAATCAACGCACCAATCCCCAAAGGACGCAACATACCTTGGTAAACGAGGTTGGCTTGTTCTGCGGCAGGGAGGCTTGCGTGCGTCCAGCCCGAAGATACGGCGATTGGCGAGATCACCCACCATGATAAGATCCCACCCATGAGGAACGGAAGCCCCCCACGGCCCGCCAACATCCCCGCTGCGAGGTTCATCAACGAAAGATAGATCACGGGCGACCAATACGCAGGGATCACACCAAAAGAAAGGTTGAGTTCTTCGTGCTCCAAAACGCCCTTCATATCGAGCCAACCAGAGAGCATCAACAGTTTCCAAGCGGCGCTGATCATCGTGCCCCAAAAGAGTAGCTTGGCTTTTTCTAGGCCCGCACTACCCGAGCGGATGATCGTCGTGACTGCCACGCCTGTTGGAAAACGCAGACGATCCAAGTCGATCATCTGTTTTCGCAAAGGGATGATCACCACGACGCCCAAGATCGCCCCTGCCACCCCCGCCACCAAAAACGGAAGCAGCGAGAAGTCGAGGCCCGCACCACCTTCAGCGCGCCACTTTGCATCCAACAAAAAGAGTGCTGGCAGCGTGAACACGATCCCCGTCCCTGCGGTGTTGATCCCCGAAGCGATGGTCTGGTTGATGTTGTTCTCGACGCTCGTTCCTTTGCGCATGACACCGCGAAGGATCGCGTAGCCCATAATCGAGGCAACTGTCGAACCTCCAATCGAAAATCCTAGTTTGAGCGCTGCATATACAAACGCCAAGTTGAGGATCATGCCTTGAAAGATACCTAGGATCATCGCTGCGGGTGTAAGTTCGCGGTAGGATGTCGCCATCGCTTCGGCGACTGCGGATGGGCTGGCTGGGGTCGATGAGGGCGCTTCGCGCTCTGCCATGCTTGCCTCCTTTTCGTGGGGGAGTGGAAAGTTGTCTTTTGCGGAAGGCTTTTGCCTGAACGTACAGAGCCTTTTTGCTAGCAGAGCCAAAGATCGGGTGTCAAGGTTGGTTGGGTTTCGTTTGGCGAAACGTCTTTGTCTTGGGGAAGTCTCAAAGGGAGGTTGTTGTGGTGGGCTTTGGCTTGATACAGCGAAGGGACACTTGGGGAGAGGAAAAGAGCCGAGTGGTGGAAGTTTAGGGAGAGGCGGAGAGCTTTTTGAGTTCTTTTTTGGCTTCGTAATGTACGTCGGGATGTTTATCTTGCTGCGCTTGTTTCAGGGCAGCGATGGCCGATGGTGTGAGGGGTCTCATCTTTCCTAAGGCTCGCACAGAGGAGAGGCGGGCTGGGTAGGTCCCTGTTTTGAGTGCGTGGATCAGCACGGGAATCGCGACAACACCCATCTTGCTGAGTGTCTCCGCAGCGTTTCCGCAGGTTGAAAAATCTTTGTGTTCTAGTGCTAGAGCGAGGGCAGGGATGGCTTTTTTGACTCGTGTTGCTTGGGTTCCAAGAGCCCACGCTGCTGTCCCACGCACTGTCCTTTCTGGGTCTTTGAGGGCCTT
Organism: Myxococcales bacterium; assembly: GCA_020632975.1. Classification (GTDB taxonomy): domain Bacteria; phylum Myxococcota_C; class UBA6777; order UBA6777; family UBA6777; genus JAKLKB01. The sequence goes on along the minus strand of JACKEL010000005.1, from coordinate 226,953 downwards.
TATCAGCGCAGAAACCGCGGTTTTAGAAAAGGGGCCCATCTTCACGAGGGCCCGCATACACGTTGAACGCATACTGGAGTCCTTGTCGTGAAGGAGTGCATGGACCATGGTTGGAGCCGCCGAACGCGCCAAAGGACCAAGTTTTTCGAAGGTCATGGGGATGTAGTTTTTGCCGTAAAAACTCTTCTTGTTTTTTCGAAAGGCCCGAATTAAGGATGGGACGGCGTCTTTTGCGATAGGTCCTAAGTTGTATAGAGACCAAGCCGCCCCTCGGATGATATCGATATTTTTGTCTTTGAGGCTGCGGGCGATGGCGCGTACGGCCTTTTTGGAAGATGGCTTGATCTTTCCCAACGCTTCTACTGCAAAATAGCGAGTCTCGAAGTCTTTGTTTCTTGTCATTCTGATCAGCGCAGGGATCGCTTCTTTGGCGTTTATGTTCCCAAGAGCGATCACGGCGTGTTGTCTTGCACGAAGGTTCTTCGCTTTCAAGCCTTTGAGCAAATCGGGGACGGCAGGGGAACCGATCTTGGGTAAGAGTTTGTCGAGGCGATAAACGAGAGAGGTGCTTTCACTACCAAGCGCCTGGACAAGCTTTGTGATCACTTGTTTGGTGATCAGGTCCAATCCATACAAGGAACTTGCGGCGTTTGCACCGACGTAATAGTCAGGATCTTTGAGTGCTTGCACGAGGATTGATGTGATCTGTTTTCTGTATTTTCGGGCTTTCGGGGATTTCCCGATCGTGCCGATGGCAAACGCTGCGTCTTTTCGCACGCGCCAGTAAGGATCTTTGAGCGCCTTAAAGATGCTAGGAAGAGCGGATACTGCGACAGGACCGATCTTTCCTAGTGCGATGACTGCTCTCATACGCACTTCATCGTCCTTATCTTTGAGTGTGCGAGCAAGTTGGGGGACGGCTCGTTTGCCATCGGCACCCATCTTTCCTAACACTACCGCAGCGAACACGCGGTCCATCCGCTGTTTTGACTTGAGAGAGCGGATCAGTTTTCGCACCTTCTGCGCGTCGTTGCTGTGGGATACGTTACTTGCAAAAGCACACAAAAAGAACACGAGTAGAGCGAAGAGCCCTTGCTTTCTTTGGCGGAAAGTTCTTGTTTGTTGACTCTTCGTGAGAGCAGTTGAAAAATCCAGCTGCACGATAAAACTCCTTCTCTTGTCTGGGGTTTCAAAAGTGTGTCATGGATAGAATGCGAGGCTCGCATTCTTGAAGGTTAGGGGCTAGTAATTGTTTGAAATATTTAGAAGATTGACTTGCGGTGCGATGTATTGTTAACAGAGTCAGAGATTTGGTGTCAAGGTTTGTAAGAGAAGGAGAACGCGATGTTTCGTCGGGCTTGTGCTATCGGTCTTTTTTTCTGTTTGTGGATAGCGTGTTGTTCTGATAGTTGGGCGGGGCCTTGGGTTGGGGAGCCAGGACATGGCTACGCCAAACTTGGCGTGCGATGGTTACCAGGGTTTGGTTATTATAGCGGAGAGCGCGAAGGGGGCATCCCTGTAGGGACTTATCACGAACTTTCTTTGCAGGCTTATGGCGAAGTCAGTATCGCACCGCGTCTTGCCCTGACGCTGAGTATGCCCGTTGTTCGGCAGTTTTTCTTAGATGATGTTCGACAAAAGACGTTGGAATCCCATACTACATGGGGAGATCCGAGCCTTGGGGCAAGGGTGATGGTGTGGAATGGATATGGTTTTGCTGTGGGCCTAGAAGCCTCTGTAAAGATCCCCTTGAATCGGGGGGGATCGATACAGCCTGTCTATAGCGAAGAAGCTGGAAATCCCAAAGTCGCGGACCTACGGGCAGGAACAGGGACCTTGGATGTGTATGGTGGGCTTTCTGTGGGGTTTGCGCGGGATCGCTTTTATGTTTTGGGAGGCGTGGGTTACATGTATCGCACGCTTGGTTTTGACCACCTGCTTTTGTGGAACGTCGAAGGGGGTTATCGCTTTCATCCCGCTTGGTCTGTACGCGTCCGCATCCACTCTGTGCATTTGTTGGGAAATGGGGACGCGCCTTATCAAGAAACGCTCAATGGCGCCGGAAACGGCACAGAGTACGGGGCTTTTGCTGTCGAGGGGGAATGGATGTTTCGCCCAGGGATGGTACTCGGCTTGAGCATCGAAGCTGGCTTGTGGTCCGTGAAGCGACAATCGGGTGGGCCTGTGATCTCGCTATATTGGGCGATGGGCTGGTGAAAAGATACCGCGATTCCAGGGCGCTAATATCCAGAACTACCGCGATTCCAGGGTGCTAATATCCAGAACTACCGCTTTTCCGGGGCGCTCCTCTCTTCTGATATGCCGCTGATATCCTGAAGAAATACTGTATTATCCGGGGCGCTAATATCCAGAAATATCACGATTCCGGGGCGCTAATATCCAGAAAAATCACGATTCCGGGGCGCTCCTCTGTGAGCGCCCTCTCTTCTGATATGCCGCTTTTCCGGGGCGCTCCTCCGTGAGCGCCCTTTTTAGTTTGGCTTGAGGTGTGTAGTGGCTTATGATAGGATGCCCGACAAAATAGGGTAAAGATCAAGTAGATAAGCTATTTGCGATCTGCGTAACTTCTACAAGAATGGAACATGGTCATGTCTCGATCTCTAACGTCCCTTGGTTTGGGCGTGTTGTTTGTGTTGTGTTGTGGGGTTTCTTCAGTTCAGGCTGAAGACAACGAAGAAAGCCCGAAGATCGGGATCTTTCCTGTCCAAGCAACCGTCACAAACCTTCCTCAACGCGAGGTGCGTCGCTTTTCGATGCGACTCAGCCAAAAACTCGCAGCAGCAGGCGCCCAGATCATCCGCAAGTACCCGTTGATTGGGGGGAGACCGCCTACGGCTTCGGCTCCTGTCGATTTGGGTGCGCTCAAGCAAAAAGATCTGGGACCTGTCCGAACGGCCCTTCAAGCGGGCGAAGCTAAGCTTCAAGCCCAAGATATCGAAGCTTCCATCAAGCCTTTGCGTCTGGCCCTACAAACCTCGACAAAACACATGCGTTGGCCCGAAACCTATGAGCTTTTCACGAGTTCGTTGGCTTCGTTGGCTTTGGCTTATCTCCAGATTGGGCGGAACGATATCGGCGAAGCGTTGCTCAAAAACCTTGCGCGACTCTCCCCAAATCCTCTTCCCAAGGCCATCCAAAGCAGCCGTCCGATGCGCTTTCGCTACAAGCGTGCGTCGCGGGAGGTGAGTTCCATCAAAAAGACCAGCCTCAAGTTGGTGGGTACGTCGGGGGCGGATGTTTACGTCAATGGATCGCTGCGAGGAAAGTTACCTCTCGAAGTGAGTGATCTTTACGAAGGTTACACTTACATCCGTGTCACGATGTCAGGGCATCTCCCCGAAGGTGCGGTCGTTCAGTTGAAAGAAGGCATGGCAGCCCAACGCTTTGACCTCAAGACGTCTGCGCCCGTACAGCGTGTTGCGCCTATGCAAGCCACCAAGGATCTTCTGACGGTCCAAGTGCAAAAAGAAGCGTGGGATGCGCCAGCGTTTATTGGGGCAGCACGCGATGTCTGCGAGAAAGCAAAACTTTCCGCATTGGTCACAGGTCTGATTAGCCCGCTGGATGGGAGCAATCACCGTTTTCACTCTGTGCGTTATGACTGTCGCACCCAAAAGGTCCTGATCCTCAAACCTGCGCCCATTCAAAATGAGCTTCAAGATGCAGACACTGTCTTGGCAAAGCTTGCCCCTCAGTTGGTCAAACCCCCAGAGCCTCCGAAAGCCCGCATTGATAACACAGAGCCCCCACCCGATGAGCGCCGCAAGGTGGCTGTGATTACACGTCCACCTGTTCCTGGCGCGCAGACGAAACCTGTTCATCAACAGTGGTGGTTTTGGACGATCATTGGTGTGGCCGTGGTGGGCGGAGGCGTGACAGCGGCTTACTTCCTGCTTCAACCTCCCAAGATGAACTTCTCTGCAACGTGGGACCCCAACTTCAACTCCGCGCAATAATCCCCGATACTCCGCGAAGATCCCCCTCTCCCCGAAAGCATCTCTCTTCTACATATTGCGGCGATACTGGCCACCCACCTCGAAGAGAGCCTGTGTGATCTGCCCAAGAGAGCAGCATTTCACGGACTCCATCAGTTCGTGGAAGAGGTTTCCGCCTTCGAGCGCGACTTTTTTGAGTTGCGCAAGAGCAGCGTGGGTACGCTCTTTGTTGCGATCTTGGAAAGCGCTCACGCCTGCGATCTGGGTATCTTTCTCTTCATCGGTAGAACGAGCAAGCTCGATCTCGACGACACCTTCAGAGGTGTTGGGGTCGATGAAGGTGTTGACGCCCACGATGGGAAGTTCGCCGTTGTGCTTTTTGGTTTCGTAGTAGAGCGATTCTTCTTGGATCTTGGAGCGTTGGTACATCAACTCCATGGCGCCAAGGACCCCACCGCGTTCTGTGATGCGATCAAACTCCGCAAGCACGGCTTCTTCGACCATCTCGGTCAGATACTCGATGATATAAGCGCCTTGGTTGGGGTTTTCATTTTTGAGCATCCCAAACTCGCGTGCCAAGATCAGCTGAATCGCAAGTGCCCGACGGACGGACTCTTCCGTTGGTGTGGTGATGGCTTCGTCGTAAGCGTTGGTGTGGAGCGAGTTGCAGTTATCAGCCATCGCGTAAAGGGCTTGCAGGGTGGTGCGGATATCGTTAAAGGCGATCTCTTGGGCGTGAAGAGAACGTCCAGAGGTTTGGATGTGATACTTGAGTTGTTGTGCACGCTCGTTGGCGCCGTACAGATCGCGCATCGCGACGGCCCAGATACGACGTGCCACGCGTCCGATCACGGAATACTCAGGATCGATCCCGTTGCTAAAGAAGAACGAGAAGTTACGTGCAAACTCGTTAACGTCCATCCCACGGGCGCGATAGTACTCTGCAAAGGTGAAACCGTTTGCGAGTGTAAAAGCGAGTTGTGAGATGGGGTTCGCGCCCGCTTCAGCGATGTGATAGCCCGAGATCGAGACCGAGTAGAAGTTTTGGATCTTGTGGTCGATGAAGTAGGCTTGGATATCGCCCATCATCTTGAGCGCAAAGTCTGTGGAGAAGATGCAGGTATTTTGGGCTTGATCTTCTTTGAGGATATCCGCTTGGACGGTTCCACGGACTTGTTGCAGGGTGCTCTCACGGATCTCTGCGTACTCTTCTGCCGAAACCAGTTGGTCTCCCGAAACGCCCAACAGACCGAGCCCTTGGCCATTGTGTCCTTCGGGGAGTTGTGCTTCGCGGTAGTTTGGTTTGTCAGCGGCGAGCTTGGCGATCTTTTGTTGTGCTTCTTCCCACCGTCCCGTTTCTTTGAGTCGTTGTTCGACTTGTTGATCGATCGCGGTGTTGAGGAACATCGCAAGGATGATGGGGGCAGGACCATTGATGGTCATCGACACGCTGGTCTTGGGGGAACACAGATCAAAGCCCGAGTAGAGGCGCTTTGCGTCATCCAAAGTCGCCACACTCACACCAGAGTTACCGATCTTTCCGTAGATGTCGGGTCTTGGAGCGGGGTCACGACCATAAAGTGTCACAGAGTCAAAGGCTGTCGAAAGCCGCGCTGCGGGCTGTCCTTTGGAGAGGTAGTGGAAGCGTTTGTTGGTACGTTCGGGACCACCTTCACCTGCAAACATCCGTGCAGGATCTTCACCCGTGCGCTTGTAGGGAAAGACGCCCGCAGTAAAAGGGAAGGAGCCAGGGACATTCTCAAGCCATCGCCATTTGAGGAGAGAGGCCCAGTCGTTTGTTTGGGGGAGGGCGACTTTGGGGACGGTGTTGTGAGAAAGGGTCTCTGTGTAGTTCTGGACGCGGATCTCGCGGCCACGAACGACGTAGACGTTTTCTTCGTCGCTAAAGGACTTTTGGAGCGCGGGGGTTTCTTGCAGAAGTTTCAGCGCGTCCGCGGAGATGTCGGAAAGTAGGGCATTGTAGCGCTGACGAAGCAAGAGTACCGAAGGATCGGCTTGTTTGTCCGTGAGTGCATCTTGGGGGTAGGGGGTCGCGAGTTCGGGGGGTGTATCACCCAACTCTTGAAGGGCGCGGAAAAGCCCATCAGCGCGGTGCAATCGTTCTGCTTCTTCAGCGCCGCGTTTTTTGTAGCCACGCACGCTATCTGCGATCTCAGAGAGATAACGGACGCGTTTGGGTGGGAGAACCACTTGGGTTTCGGGGGCGCGCCACTGGGGTTGGCCAGGGTCCCAATTCCCGCGTTTTTCGTCGAGGCGGTGCATCAGGTGAAGGAACAACTTATCGACGCCTGCATCACCAAAGTGGCTCGCGATACAGGGGAAGACGGGCATCTCTTCGGGCTTTTTGTCGAAGGCGCTGCGGTTGCGTTGGACTTGTTTGGAGACGTGTCGTTGGGCATCGTCTGCGCCGCGTTTGTCGGCTTTGTTGATGGCGATTACGTCCGCAAAGTCGAGCATGTCGATCTTTTCGAGCTGTGTAGGGGCACCAAACTCGGGTGTCATCACATACATCGAAAGGTCGCAGAGATCGACGACGGCACTGTCGCTTTGTCCGATGCCTGCGGTTTCCAAGATCACGAGATCGTATCCAGCGGCTTGGAGAGCCAACAGCGCATCTTGAACAGACGAAGACACGGCAGCATGGGCTTGTCGGGTGGCCATGGAGCGCATAAAGATGCGCGGGGAGGACACAGAGTTCATGCGGATACGATCGCCCAACAGCGCGCCACCTGTACGACGACGCGTTGGATCGACCGAAAGGACGGCCACTGTGCGATCAGGGTAGGTTTCGATGATACGTCGCAAGAGTTCATCTGTGAGGGAGGACTTACCTGCGCCGCCTGTCCCTGTGATCCCGAGGACGGGAGGGAGTTTGTCGCTTTTGCACTGTTCGCGGATCTGTTGCAAGTGCGTGACAGAGGCTTGGTTGCCTTCGCTGGCTTGGATGTGGAGTCCTTCGATCCAAGTCAGCGTGCGAGCGACGTCGGGGGCCACACGATCAAAAAGCCCGGAGGGAAGGGCTTCTTGTTTGGCGAGCAGATCGCGATCTGCGCGGATCATCATGTCACGGATCATCCCGATGAGGCCCAAGCGACGGCCATCTTCGACAGAGTAGATCTTGGCGACACCGCGGCTGTGCAATGTAGCGATCTCTTTGTCTGTGATGGTACCACCACCGCCCCCAAACACGGGGATATCTGGACGTCCACGTTCTGCAAGCAGCTCCACCATATAAGTGAAGTACTCCATGTGACCGCCTTGATAAGAAGAGATCGCGATACCATGTGCGTCTTCTTCTACGGCTGCATCGACGATCTCTGCGACAGAACGATCGTGACCCAAGTGGATCACCTCGGCACCTTCGGCTTGAAGGATGCGTCGCATAATATTGATCGCCGCGTCATGTCCATCAAAAAGGCTTGCAGCCGTGACAAAGCGCAGGCGGTGTTGCGGGGGCCACTGGGGGTTGGCCTCAGGGTGGCTTGTATGTTTCATGGAACTCCCTCCTTGGTTCGAATGGTCGGTTTCGGTCCTTTTATCGCTTCCTATGCGGATTTTTGCAAGGCGAGGGATGACCACGTCTCTTCTTGAATCTGCCCAAGGAAGGTGTGTCCGCCTTGAAGGAACGACGTCTTGACGTCTTCAGCTTGTTCATTGAGCAAGCCTGAAAGGATCAGCACGCCACCTGCTTCAGTGTGGGCCCACAAGGCTTCTTGCATGGGCAAAAGGATATGCGCTTGGATATTCGCAAGGACGATCGGGGCCGTCTCTTCGACATCTTCGATCATGGTCGTTGAAAAAGTGCAAGCTTCCAAGGTCCCATTCAGCTCGGCATTTTCTTTGGCCACCATGATGGCGTCAGGATCGATATCTACACCTGTCGCGTGTTGAGCACCTAGAAGGATCGCTGCAATCGAAAGGATACCCGAGCCGCAACCGACGTCAAGGACGGACTGACCGGGCTTGACGTGTTGTTCCAACAAGCGAAGACACTGGCTTGTGGTTTCGTGGTGACCTGTCCCAAAGGCCATCCCTGGATCAAGTTCCAAGACGACTTGATTGGGTTTGGCATCGTAAGGTTCCCAACTTGGCCGAATGACGAGGCGTTCGCTGATCTCCAAGGGATGAAAAAAGCGTCGCCAGTTGGTGGACCAACCATCATCGCGGTGTACGGACCAAGCGGCGGTTTCGAGATCGACGCCAAACTGCACAGCCCATTCTCCGACGCTTTCGAGCATGGTTGCGTCGGGCTCTTCGCCAAAGTAAGCGATGAGTTTCATATCACCTTGATATTGTTGAAGGATAAGCCGCTCGTCGATGGCTCGTTCTTCAACACCAAGTGCACCCATCTCCATCAAAACCCCACCAAAGGCTTCGGCTTGTTCGGGTTGGCACACACAAGTCCACTGCCACCATTGTCCTTCCATGTCGATCTTTCCCTATATGTCGTTGTTTCTCCGCGCAGACCCAATCATGTATCTTGTGGAGAAAGTGTTAGCATCCTCTTGCGTGGCCTCTTTGTATGCAAAGGACGTTGGGCTTGCAAGGGTATTGTTTGGTTATGTTGGATGTATCATGCGGTGAGCCAGATACACCAAAGGGGCTCCTTCGTGAGAAAAAGCCCCTTTGGGTTTGGAAAAGTAGATTGATAAGCCGAATTCTGTTCCCCGAAGGGCGGTGATCATTCATCTAGACGCGCCATTGCTGACGTGTTCCGGGCCCTGTTACCAAAGGCCTCATGCAACCAACCCGGAGGGTCTTGAGCGGGCAGCTCACCTCCTACTTGGTTTTGCTCCAGGTGGGGTTTACCATGCGATCCCTGTCACCAAGGACCCGGTGGGCTCTTACCCCACCGTTTCGACCTTACCGGCTGGTCGTCTCCTTCCTCCTTGGGAGGTTGGGGCAAAGCCAAAGACGACGAGCTTGGCGGTTTGTTTTCTGTGGCACTTTCCTTAAGGTCACCCTCACTGGCCGTTAACCAGCACCCTTGCCCTGTGGAGTTCGGACTTTCCTCTCGCAGATATCCTCCCTAGGGAGGGGAACCTGCCAGCGATCACCTTATCTACTTCCCCAAATCGCGAAGTGGATAGGACAAAAAAGACCCCGCAACTGAGACAGCGCGGGGTGCATCGTTCTTACGGGGCGTGCAAGGAACGGTTCGCTCTTGCCCTAGAACTTAGAGTCGTTCGTCGATGGCGCGATTGGCCATCAAGTCTGCGTCTGAGTTCTTTTCGCGCCCGATACGTTTGACTTGGTGCTTTTCAAAAAGCGTCAACATGTCTTGGACTTGATCAAAGAGTTCACGAAGGTGTTGTGCACGCACGCGATATTCTTTGAGCAATTGTCGGACAAGCAGATCCGAGTCCGAGAGGATGGTGACTTCGCTTGCGCCAAACTCGCGAGCTTGGCGTAGGCCCAACAACACGGCTTCATATTCAGCGTGGTTGTTGGTCTTCTTGCCAAGATAACGCCCAAAACGTCCGACTTCTTCGCCTTCAGGCGTTTTGAGGACGACACCCGCGCCCGATTCACCGGGGTTTCCGCGTGCTGCGCCATCTGTGTAGATCAGCAAGCGTTGATAGGTGTAGTGTTCAGGCTCAAGGATGGTAGCACGGCGACCACGAGGCGAGGATTGACGGCGATTTTTACCGCGTCCTTCGCTTTCTTTGCTCGACTTTTTCTTGCGCGAGCTTTCTTCTTCGTAGTCTTCCTCGTCTTCGTCCTCTTCATCGAAGTAATCGTCTTCGAGTTCTTCGTCTTCATCTTCAAAAGGAAGCGAAGCTTGCAAAGAACGGCCGTTGCTTTTCTTTTTGCTGTTCTTGGCTTCGGGTTCGTCTTCGCTGCTTTCTTCTTTTTTGGAAGAAGACTTTTTCGATTTCTTCGCTGCTGGGGCTTTTTCGGCAGCTTCAGCGGTCTTTTTCGTTTTTTCGGCTTTCTCAGCCTTTTCCGTTTTTTCGACCTTTTCTTCTTTGGGAGCAGAAGCTTCCGACTTTTTGGACTTCGAGGTCTTTTTGGACTTGGTCGACGCTTTTTCAGAAGCAGGCGCTTCTACGCTTGCTTCTTCGGCCTCGGGCGCTGGGCTGGGAGGAGGTTCTGTGGCGACTGCTTTTGCGGATCGAGTTGCGCTCGTTTTCCCAGATTTTTTCATGGGCGTCTTATCGTTGCCGGCCTCTGCGGGAGCTGCGGTGCTTTTGCTGCTCGCGGAGGGGGTTGTTGAGGCAGCGTGTTCTTCGAGGGATTCGACCACCAACTCCGCAGGTTTGGGCTTTGCTTTGGAGGCGACGCCGTTGGCTTTGGTGGTGGTCTTGCGAGAATGGCTGGCCTTGGTTGTGGTGGCGGCCTTCGCTTCTTCTTGCACTGGGGCTGCGGCCTCTTCGACGATCGAAGGGGCAGACGCTGGGATCAACAACGCTGTGAGTTGTTCTTTGGAGAAACCAAAGTGTTTCAGCGTCTTTGTCAGCCGTTCGTGCTCAAGCAAAAAGCTCAAGACTTCGTCTTGTGTGGGTGTCTTACCCTTGGGGTCCTTAGGAGATGACATGCTCCAGACCTTCTTCCCAGTAGAGGATGCGTTTACAGCTTGGACAGGTTTCCATGGTGTTGGCTTGGAGCACAATGTTGTAGAGCTGTGGGGGTAGGCTCATGCTACAACCCTTGCAACATCCGTCTTGGACAGGGACCACAGCCAATCCATTGCGCCGATCACGGATTCCTTCGTATTTTCGGAGGAGATTGGGTTTGAGGTGCTTGGTAAATTGACCTCGATCGGCTTCAAGTACTTGGATTTGAGAAGCAAACTCAGCGATCTTTGCATCGCTGATCGCCTTCTCTTTGTCGTACTCTTTGCGAAAGCCATCGAGTTCGGCTGAGATCTCATCAACTTTTTTGTTGAGGACTTCTTCTTGTTCAAGAAGTCGCAAGGCTTCTTCTTGGACTTCTTGGTTAAGCCGTTTTTGAGCGTCGATTTCGCGGGCAAGCGTGCTAGCTTCATGGTGTTTTTTCGACTCCATGAGACGCTTTTCCCATTTGCGGAGCTTTTCTTCTTCGCTTTTGAGATGCTGCTCTTTGGTTTGGCGCTCTTCACGCAGAACGCCAAGTTTAGAAGAGAGGCTCTCAAGAACAGCGGAGTGCTCTTCGACTTTGGCTTGGATTTGTTTTACCCGCGCGGGATATTGGTCGCGGACCTTTACCAGCTCAAAGATCGCGGAATCGACCTTTTGTAGCTGAATCAGACAAGACAAGGTCTCTTGCAAGAGTCTCCTCCTTTTTCGACGGGACGTGAGAGGGCCATAGAGATCGAGGGCAAGGAGGGATAGAGTGGGGGGATAGGGTTCGATACTCGAACCGACGGGATGATGGGAAAGAAGAGAAAGAAAGGATAGTGTTTCACTGATCTCGTAGTTTTGAAAAGGCCCACAGGGCGAGTCTATCGAATGAAATACCTGCGATTGGATGGGCCCACTTGGACTTGAACCAAGGACCATCCGGTTATGAGCCGGACGCTCTAACCAACTGAGCTATAGGCCCCAATGGCGCCGGGGTGGCGCTGTGTCGGCATAGGATACGCAGGACCATCGGCGATGTCAATCAGTTTTCCACAAAGGGCTTCAACTTTTTGGCACGCGAGGGGTGACGGAGTTTTCGGAGAGCTTTGGCTTCGATCTGACGGATACGTTCACGTGTGACTTCGAAGTCTTGGCCTACTTCTTCCAACGTGTGATCGGACTTTTCGCCGATCCCAAAACGCATCCGCAAGACTTTTTCTTCGCGGGGGGTCAGGGTAGCAAGAACTTTGCGGGTCTGTTCGGAGAGGTTGCTATTGATCACAGCATCCAAAGGCGAAACAACACTTTTGTCTTCGATGAAGTCGCCCAAATGCGAGTCTTCTTCTTCACCGATCGGTGTTTCCAGCGAGATAGGTTCTTTGGCGATCTTGAGAACCTTGCGCACCTTCTCCAATGGGATGTCCATCTTTTCCGCGATCTCTTCGGGCGTAGGCTCGCGTCCGATCTCTTGGACAAGATAACGACTGGTGCGGATCAACTTGTTGATGGTCTCGATCATGTGAACGGGGATACGAATGGTCCGCGCTTGATCTGCAATCGCACGCGTGATCGCTTGACGAATCCACCACGTTGCATACGTCGAAAACTTGTAACCACGGCGGTATTCGAACTTGTCCACCGCTTTCATCAAGCCGATGTTGCCTTCTTGGATCAAGTCGAGGAATTGCAAACCGCGGTTGGTGTATTTCTTGGCGATCGACACCACAAGGCGAAGGTTTGCCTCGATCAGTTCGCTCTTTGCGGCTTCTGCGCGATATTCGCCCTCTTGGATCTCGCGGTAGGTCTTCTTCAGATCTTCGACTTTTTGGCTCGCTTCGACCTCGACGCGACGGACCTTTTGTTGGGCTCCCTTAATCACACGTTCGATCTCAAAGATTTGCTCTTTGCGAAGGTTGCTACTGAACTGCTTGAGCAAGCGACGTTCGTCTTTTTTGGACTGTGTTCCGCGAAGCTCTTTCATCAGCTTGCGGAAGTCCTTCATGTTGACCCCAAGGCGCTCTTCACAGCGGTAGATCTCATCTTCCGCTTGTTGGACGCGCTCGATCAAGCCTTTGAGCGTAGCGATAATCTCGTCGAGTTGCTTTTTGCTGAGGCGGATCTCTCGGATCAGATCAGCCATCTTTTGCTGGTTTTTCTCGATCTTATCGTTGTTTTTCTTGATCTGATCCGCGGTGGGAGGGGTCCCTTGGGCGGCGGTATTTTGTTCGCTGAGTTTGCGATTTTCCCGATCAATGCGCTTGATCTTGTCGATCAGCTTAAACAGCTTTTCTGCGCACTCTGTTTCATCGAGTTCTTCGGGATAATCATCGAGGTCGCGGATCACATCTTTGAGACGAACTTTGCCTTTACGAAGGCGCTCGCCCAAGTTGATGATCTCTTGAATCCCGATATTCGAGCGGATCACGACTTCGAGGACTTGTCTTTCTCCTTCTTCAATGCGACGCGCGATCTCCACTTCACCTTCGCGAGTCAACAGCGATACCGAACCCATTTTTCGCAGATACATGCGAACGGGATCGGTCGATTTACCCGCGAGGGTTTCCTCTTCCGTCCCTTCGGGATTCTCTTCGCTGTCTTCCTCATCTTGATTGGCTTTCGCCTTGGAGGGGTCATCGACGATCTCGATGTCGTATTCGCTAAACATCTGGAATACTTCATCGATCTCTTGGGAGGACAGGATGTCAGGCGGCAAGAAGTCGTTTACCTCATCATAGGTGAGGTATCCTCGTTCTTTGCCAAGCTCGAGGAGTCGTTTGACTTCTTTTCGCTCGTTGTTTTTGGACATGGCATCTCCTCATGGAGGATTGCAGCGTACCGAGGTGGCACGCGGAGGTTGTCTTGCTGATCAATGCGTACAGAAGGAGTACTTACGCATCCTTCAGCAACTTCGCTTAAGTAGATGGCCCTTCCGCAAGCTTGTTGTGCTTGCCAAAACGGGCGAGAGGGCTGTTTAGCTTTTGTCGCCCGAGTAATTCAAATTTCTTTAGCAGCGCGATCTCTTCGTCAGAGATGCCCGTACTTCCCGTGGTTGCGGTTTCTTCTCGCTCTCCCACTGCTATCGCTAGTACGGCGTTTTGGCTTTGCAATTGCTTGGCTTCTTCTTGGAGCTGGTTCAACTCCCGTTGGAGTGAAGTTTGATCCAAGGTTTGCAAGATCAAATCATAGCCCATCGAGACGTTGGTCTCTTGAAACGCAGGCTCATGAAAAAAGGCGTCCGTCATCTTCTTTTTGAGTTGTGGGTGGGGCGTCAATGACTCCAGTACACCCGCAACCAATACAGCTTGGTCGCCACCTTCTTCCACGTCCAATAAAAATCGCTCCAACAAAGGTCTCCAGACCTTCGACTTGATCTGTTCCACCACACGGCTCGGGGAAAGTGGAGGCACATACTCTGGGCAGTCCACAAAACTCTTGATCAAGAGGCGTGCGATGATCTCCTCACTTGCGGGCGCTGCGCCCAACTCGGGAGGAAGCTCTTGACGCGAAGAGGCTTCCCTACGAGAAAAATCGTTTGAGCGGGCCTCGGGCTCGAACCCTGCAACGGCTGGGGGAGCACCTTTGGGTCCGCTCGGCAACAGTCTCATCATCTGACGACGCAAGACCGACTCTTCTAAAGAGAAGATCTCACCAACGCGTTTGATGTAGAGGTCTTGGAGGAGCGGATCGTTGACCTCACGTAAAACGGTCAGGACTTTTTCTGTGGCGTCGCGAAGTTGGACAGGATCTTTGTCGGCGCGTTGCAACAAATGTTGCAGCCACAAGTCAAATGCTGGGCGTTTCTCTTTTTGTAAAAGATCGGAAAATGCGTCCCTTCCGTGCTTTTGAAGATAACTATCAGGATCTTCTTTATCAGGAAGAAACAACGCATCCACAGAAAAACCCGCAGGCAACAACAACGCCAAGGAACGCTCAGCGGCTTTGATGCCTGCCTCATCACCATCGAAAAGCAACACCAGTTTTTGGCTATAGCGACGCAACAAGACGCAGTGCGCCTCTGTCAAAGAGGTTCCCAACGTTGCGATGGCTTCATGAAAACCAAACTGATGCAGCGCGATAACGTCCATATAGCCTTCGACCAACAAAGCGTGGGAGGCATGGCGAATCGCGCTGTGTGCTAAGTGGAGCCCGTAGAGCAATTCGCTCTTCTGAAACAACGGACTCTCGGGAGAGTTGAGGTATTTGGCGCCATCCAAGTCGCGGAGAGCGCGCCCACCAAAACCCACAAGGCGGCCTGTTGGCTGCCAGATCGGAAACATCAAACGGTGGCGAAAACGATCGTAGGGACGCTTACTCTTTTCGCCTTCTTTCAAAAGGCCCGCTTCACAGGCCAATTCGATATCTTGCTCTTGGTCCTCGAGATGATCCCGCAAGGCTCCCCAATTGTCGGGAGCGTAACCCAAACCAAACGTCTGGATCATCTCTTCGCTGACACCGCGCCTCTGTAAATAAGCGCGTGCTTCACTTCCTGCCGGGCTTTTGAGCTGGCTGTGGAAGAAGTTTTGGGCGATTTGGAGGAGTTGGTAGAGCTTTTCTTTGTGGGCTTCTTGTTCGCTGATCTTTACGTAGTCGATGTCCGCGTCGGGAAGCGGAAGACGCAACGCTTGCGCCAACTCTCGCACCACGTCACCAAAGCTCTTTCCTTCATACTCCATCAAAAAGTTGAAGAGATCGCCTTTGGCACCACAGCCGAAACAGTAGTAGAACTGACGATGAGGGTGGACGTGAAAGGAAGGGGTCTTTTCTTTGTGAAAGGGACAACAAGCCTTATAGCTTGAGCCTGCTTTCTTCAAAGAGACGTAACGTCCGATTAATTCGACGATGTCTATCCGCGCGCGGATCTCTTGCACCGTTGCATCATACGAAGGCGCCATCCGTCAATATGCCCTAACCATCAATACGTTCAGGCAAGTTGCCCAATACAACATGTCTTGGACCTCTTGCTGTAGTTTTTCTCTTGCAGTGATGGGCAGATCTTTTTGATGCGCCCCCCACATCAACGGCCAAGCGGCGGGCTTCACAGCGTCTTGCTGGATAGCTCATGGGGTGTGGGATGGGCTCTCTTCTCAAAAATTTCGGTCCGAAACACGCTATACAAATTTTTGAGCCTAGACACTCTACACAAAGAGCAGGGCTCTGTCAAATTTCTTTTTGATCCTTGCGAGTTTTGCTCTCTTGCTTCGGTTCCTCCTGCGATATCCTGCACAAGGTTTTTCCGTCTCTTTGAGAGAGTATGAACGCTTGTTTGGAATAGCAAGCGCTCATGCTCTCGCAACAAAATGGATGCCTTGGTTCTAGCAAGAATCGGCATAGCCAGAAAGAAAAGCAAATTTTTTCTTGTCAGTCGTAAGAAAAAAAGTGTGCCGAAGGATGGAATTAGGTCGTTGGAGCAGAGGCCCGAAAGGTCGGGATATCCGTTTGTGAGCGCGTTTCGGGGAGGGGAGAGAGTTCGTCTATCAAAGTTTTGTAGCGGGCTTCTATCACGCGGCGTTTGAGCTTGCCTGTTGGGGTGAGTTCGCCGTTGGCTTGGGAGAGTGGGGCGGGGAGAAGCGCGAAGCGTTTGATTTGTTCCCAGCGTCCCAACTCAAGTCGTTGGTGCATCTCGTCGATGGCATTTTGGAAGAGTTGAAGCACGCGGGGGTCGCGCAACCAAAGCGAAGTCTTGTTCCAAGAGATGTCGGGGATCTGTGAGCGCAAACCCTCGATGTCTGGGACCAAAAGCGCCACACAAAACAAACGTCGATCTCCTAATACCACGGCTTGTCGGATAAAAGGGTGCGTTTTGAGGTGGCGTTCGATGGGTTGGGGAGCAACGTACTTTCCTGTGGCGAGCTTGATCAGGTCTTTTTTGCGGTCCGTAATCACGACGTAACCATCTGCATCCAAGTAGCCGATATCACCCGTGCGCAGCCAACCCTCTTGGTCGAGGATGTGTTGGGTTTCTTCCTCTTTGTTGTAGTAACCCGCCATCACATTGGGTCCGCGAACGACGATCTCGCCTTCGATTTCGTAGCCCGGCTCGGGGACGATCTTCAACTCGACGTTGGGAAGAGGGCGTCCCACGCTTCCTGGTCGGACGCCATGGATCGGGTTGACTGTGAGGACGGGACCTGTCTCGGAAAGGCCGTATCCTTCGATGACATGGACGCCTGCACCGATCAAAAACTCGATAATGTCGCGGGCCAAGGGGGCTCCACCAGAGATCGCGTACTGGAGTTTTCCTCCAAACATCTCGCGGACACGGCGGAACAAAAGTCGATCTGCCAGCGGAAACTGCGCGCGCTCAAACAAAAAACCGGGCTCTTGTCCTGCGAGTTGGTAGCGTGCGCGTTGGCGACCGATCTCCAAGCACCACTGAAGCGTGTTGTCTTTGAGGGGAGAGCCGCTTTGCGTTTCTCGCAAGACGCGCGTGTAGATCTCCTCGTACACGCTGGGAACGCTGACGAGGAAGTTGGGTTGGACCTCGCGAAGCTCATCGAGGAGGCGATCGATTCCTCGGGAAAAGGAGACCTCAAAACCCATGTGGATCGCGAGAAAGTGCCCGATAGTCCGCTCAAATGCGTGGCTGAGTGGCAAAAAAGACAACATGCGGACGCGGCCGTCGATGGCTTGACGCACAGTCGGTTCGAGGGCTTGGAGGTTGCTGAGGATATTGCGGTGACGCAACATCACGCCTTTGGGCTCTCCTGTCGTTCCTGACGTGTAGATCAGCGTCGCAAGTTGTTCGCCGTGGATCTCGTCGCGGCGTTCTTGAACGCGTTGGATGCCTTCGTCTGTTGCTTGGTTGAGGAGCTGTTGCCAAGAAAAGATGTCCTTGCCATCGCAGTGATGAGAGCCTTCGATACAGACCACTTTTTGGAGGTAGGGGAGGCGTTCTTGTTGTCGCAAGGACAGGATCTTTTCGAGCTGGGTTTGGTTGGAAAGCAGCAACAGGCGGGCTTTGCAGTCGTTGAGGATGTAAGCGATCTCTTTGGGAGAGCTTGTGGGGTAGATGGGAACAGTGACCGCGCCCAAGGAAAGGATCGCCATGTCTGAAAAGACCCACTCTGGGCGATTTTCGCTAAGCAGGCAGACCATCTCTTGGGTCTGGACGTCGGGTTCAAGGGCTGAAGCAAGCTGCATCACTTGTTGGAGGTAACTCTGCCAAGTCATTGATTGCCAGCCTTGCGGGTGCCTTACGCAAAGTGCCGTTTCATAGGGCGTTTCCGCAGCGCGCTTGGGCAGCAACGCCGCGAGATTGGAGGGCGACGCTGATGTGTTCGCCATGCGATCTTCTCTCTTTTGTTGAGGGGCTGATGATGATTGAGGATGCCATGCTGTGTCCCAACCCGTCGAGGATTCGGGGGTGAGGGGAGCGGTGTCTTGTCTATCGATTTGAGTCACGTCTGCCTCCGCCGCGCATCCTTGCGGCTTTTGTTATGGTTTGCCCTCTCCCCCACGGTGCTTTTGATTCGCTCTACAAAGCCCTCGCCCCCTCTGGCGCGGCTTTGTTTGATCGTGGAGTCTTCCCTCAGTGAGCGTTATCGTACAAGCCTTGTGCTGTTTGAATCAACAAGCGGCTTGCTTCTTCCACCTCCTTCAAAGTCGTCATTCTGCCCAAAGATAGGCGAACTGCGCCCATCCCTGAGTCTGGTTCAACGCCCATCGCCTGAAGTACACCCGATAACTGCGTCACCGAACTGTGGCAGGCTGAGCCCAGAGAAAAGGCCAGTTTTCCTTCCAAGGCTTGCGCGATGTCACTGCCTTTCAGTCCACAAAATCCGATATTTAGGGTGTTGCATAGCCTTTGCTCGGGATGGCCGTGCAAACGCACTTTGTCAGGAAGGGCCGCAGAGATCGTCCTCCAAAGATGATCACGCCATTGACTCAACCGCTCGATCTCTTCGGGGAGTTCTTCGCGAGCGAGCTTGGCTGCTACCCCAAGTCCCACGATCTCGATCACATTCTCTGTTCCTGCGCGCTGTCCGCGTTCGTGCCCTGCACCATGCAAAAAGCTCGGCAGTCGTAGTCCTTGCCGCAGGTACAAAGCCCCGATGCCTTTGGGACCATAGAACTTGTGCCCTGCGATCGTCAGCATATCTACGCCAAGCGCTTCGACATCCACCTCGGTTTTTCCGACGGCTTGCGAGGCATCACTGTGGAAAAGAATCCCACGCGGTCGGGTAAGTGCGCTGATCGCTTGAAGTGGCTGTAAAGTCCCCACTTCGTTGTTGGCGAGCATCACAGAAACCAAGATGGTGTCGGGTCGTATCGCAGCTTCGAGGGCTTGGACATCGAGGATACCCATCGCATCTACGGGGATTTGGGTGATCTCATAACCTTGCTTGGCCAGATAAGCGCAAGGCTCCGTGATCGCGGGGTGTTCGAACGCAGAGATGATGATG
Source organism: Myxococcales bacterium (assembly GCA_020632975.1). Taxonomy (GTDB): domain Bacteria; phylum Myxococcota_C; class UBA6777; order UBA6777; family UBA6777; genus JAKLKB01. The sequence goes on along the minus strand of JACKEL010000005.1, from coordinate 208,032 downwards.
TGGCGGCCTTGCGTTGCTTTGGACTCCGCAACCCCTTTGATCACCATGTTGTTGGACTCGGTACCACCGCTTGTAAAGATGATCTCAGAAGGTTGCGCATGGATCAACGCTGCGACTTCTGCGCGTGCTTCGTCGATGGCTTGGCGGGTTTTTTGTCCGTAAACGTGGCTGCTGGAGGGATTGCCGAAGTGTTCGTAAAGGAAGGGCACCATCGCATCTGCAACACGCCGATCCATCGGCGTTGTTGCGTTGTAGTCCATGTAGATCATGATGGAAGGCTCGATGTGTGGGGTTATTGGGGCCTTTGACCTGAAGGGCGCGGGCTTGGAGACAACACAACCAAGAGATCAGTCTTTCGACTTTTTGGTGGTCTTCTTGGCTGCTGTCTTGGTCGAGCTTGCGGACTTCTCGGCCTTTTCAGCTGTTTTTGTGGTCTTGGCAGCGGCTTTGGTGGTCTTCTTGGTGCTTTTTTCTGCTTTGACCTTGCTGTCTTTGGCTTTGCTGTCTTCTGCCTTGGTCGTCTTTTTCTTCGCGGCTTTCTTATCGGGTTTTTCGGGCATATTGGCCTTGCGAACCTCAAGAAGTTCGACCGCTTTTTCCAACGTCAGGTCTTCAGGTGTAACACCCCGTGGGATGGGAGCATTCACCTTGCCACCTTTGATGTAAGGTCCATAGCGACCATCACAGACTTGTACCGCATTACCGTCTTTATCCTCGCCAAGTTCGCGCAAGACACGGCTGCTTTTGACGCCGCCTTTGCCTTTCTTCGGCTCTTTGAGGATCTCCAAAGCGTCTTCCAAGGTGATGTCCAAGATCTTGGATTCATCGGGAAGATTGCGGTAAGTGTCACCATGCTTGATAAAAGCACCATAACGACCGATCCCTGCTTCGATCACCGCGCTGTCTTCGGGGTGTTCACCGAGTTTTCGCGGCAAGGAGAGTAGCTTGATCGCCAAAGCAAGCCCTTGTTCGGGCTCATTTGTAAGTTCACCAAGCGACATCCAACGAGGAATCGAGGCGCGTTGAGGCTTGGGCTTGGCAACTTTTTTGCTGCCGCTTTTTCGCCCGCGTTTTTTCTTGCCGTCTTCTTCCTCTTCTTCAACGGGAGGAGGGGCGACTTCTTCTTCGGGCTCGATCTCCAAGTAGGGACCATAAGGGCCTTTTTTCAGGTAAATCGCGCGTCCGACAGTGGGGTGGATGCCGATCACTGTGGGGCCTTGCTCGCGTTCTTCGAGCAGTTCAGTGATATGAGCCAAGGTCAGTTCTGCAGGGGCGATGTCATCGGGGACATCGACGCGTTTGACTTCCCCATCTTTTTCAAACTGCACATAAGGACCAAAACGACCCACGCGAAGCTCTGCTTCAAATGCGTCTAAGTCCACTGCACGGGCTTTTTCGGGATCGACATTGGTGTCTCTATCGTCGATTTGATCGCGGAATGCGCCTTCTCTGCGATAGAACTCGTGCAGGTAACCGACTTTACTCAGTTCGCCACGGGCGATCTCGTCCAGCTGGTTCTCCATGCGTGCTGTGAACTTGAGGTCCACAAGATCGCCAAAGTACGCTTCCAAGAAGTGCGTCACCGCAAAAGCCATGTAGGTAGGCACCAACGCGTTCCCGACCTTGCGGGCGTAGCGTTCGTCAGCTTTGATCTTTTCGATGATCGTGGCGTAGGTACTAGGGCGGCCGATGCCTTCTTCTTCTAGTGCCTTGACCAAGGAAGCTTCTGTAAAGCGCGCTGGGGGCTTGGTTTCGTGATACAGCGCATTCACTTCTTGGCATGACAACAGGTCGTCAGGCTTGAGATCGGGGAGAGGAACGTCTTTGTTTTCCAACTCTGCTTCAGGATCATCGCTGCCTTCGACATAAGCGCGCATGAACCCTGCAAAGTCGATGCGTTGGCCATTTGCGCGGAATTGCAACGCATCTTGGCCAGAGCGCACTTCGATGTCTGCACGGATACCCGTCTTGCGAGCATCGACCATCTGAGAAGCGACAGTACGCATCCAGATCAACTCGTACAAAGCCAACTCGCGACCGACAAGCCCGCTGTCTCGGGGGGATGCAAAGGCATCGCCAGTGGGGCGGATCGCTTCGTGCGCTTCTTGGGCACTTTTGGAGCTAGACTTGTAAAAACGCGCTGTATCGGGGAGATATTCACCTCCATACAAGCGTTGGATCGAGTTGCGTGCTGCATTGATCGCTTGATCTGACAGGTGGACGCTGTCAGTACGCATGTAGGTGATATGTCCGTTTTCGTAGAGTCGTTGCGCGATGCTCATGGTCTCTTGGGCGGAGAGACCGAGCTTTCGGCTCGATTCCTGTTGGAGTGTCGAGGTCGTAAACGGAGGCTTGGGCGATGTCTTGTACGGATTGTAATGGACTGACAGGACATGCCAAGGATTCTGACGGATCGCTTCTTGGTAGCGGGTCGCGTCCATTTGCGAGAGCAAGATCAGCTTGTCTGCTTTGCTTGCTTCGATCTTGCCCGTGTGCTCATCGAAGTCTTTGCTTGTCGCGATACGCGTTTGGTTGATCGCGTACAACATCGCTTCAAAGGCTTCGTGTCCCTTGGAGAGAGCGGCTTTGAGGTCCCAGTACGTTCCTTTTTGGAAACGTCGTCGCTCGCGTTCGCGTTCTACCAAAAGTCGCACAGCTGCGGACTGTACGCGGCCTGCTGAAAGACCATACTTGATCTTTTTTCCGACCAACAAAGACAGGGGATAACCCACCAAACGGTCGAGGATGCGGCGCGCTTCTTGAGCGGATACCAAGTCTTCGTCGATGACGCGGGTGTTTTGGAGCGCTTCTTGGATCGCAGTCTTGGTGATCTCGTGGAACACCATGCGCTTGATCGGCACCTTGGGCTTGAGAGCTTCCTTCAAGTGCCAGCTAATCGCCTCTCCCTCGCGATCCTCGTCCGTTGCGAGGATGAGTTCGTCGGCATCACTTAAAGCTTTTTTCAGCTCTTCTATCGACTTCTTTGAGCGTGGATCTTTCACGATGTAAACAGGCTCAAACTCTCCCTCGACGTTCACACCAAGACTGGCCCACGACTCTTTGCGATACTTGGTGGGCATCTGGCTGGCGTTGTCGGGAAGATCTCGAATGTGCCCCATCGAGGCCATGACAACGTAGTCACCAGGAAGATACTTTTGAATGGTCTTGGCTTTGGCCGGGGACTCGACGATGACGAGTTTTGACATCCTCTACTCTCTCTTGGAAAGACGAAACGTGCGAATACTTCGGTTCTTTGCTTACTTTGGGGGCGACTCTTCGCCCTCAATATATGATCTCTGGCAGAGATAGCTTGTTTGTGGGAGGGCTGTCAATCAACTTGTCTTTTTCTTACCCTATCCCACATGCCCTATCCCCCTTGCTTTTTCCGCTGATTTAGCCTCTCGAATAACACATCCCTGGATAGGCGATGGCAAGCCCACTTAACTCCAACTCCACAAGTTGAGCGCTGACTTCTTGGATGCTCGTGCCCATCCCTTGCGCGATATCATCGATGTGAAGCGGATCTTGTGGTAGATGCTCCCACAAGCGACGCAAGGGGCCTTCCAGAGATAGAGACCTCACTTTTTCCCGTTTCTTCGACGGAAGAGACGCCGCGGATGGTTCCCAAAAACCAAGTTGAGAAGGGACTTGTTCTTGTCGTCCTGCCAGTCGCTGACAAAGCTCCTCGCCACTTTCGATCAACCAAGCACCTTGCCTCAACAAAAGATGCGGACCCCCCGCGAGTGGTTCCAAAGGGCGCCCAGGATAGGTCGCGATCGGGCGTTGGAGTTCCAAGGCTACCTCTGCGGTATTCAATGCGCCACTTTTTTGGCTGCATTGGACGACCACCACGGCTTCGCTGAGGGCTGCGATCAGACGATTTCTTCTTGGGAAGTAGCCTTTTTCTGGAGACTCCCCAGGTAAAAACTCAGAAAGCAGCAGCCCACCTTGATTCGCGATCTGTGTGAAAAGCTCGCCATGTTCGGGAGGATAGGCGACATCCACGCCGCACCCAAGCAAAGCCCACGTTTGTCCGCCTTGTCGAATGGTTTCTCGATGCGCACAAGCGTCGATCCCGCGTGCGCCTCCTGAGATCACCGCGTAACCGTGTGCACAGAGCGCAGTCACACAGTCTTGGGTGAGTCTTGCGCCTTGTGCGTTGGGTTCGCGTGTTCCCACCACAGACACGCCGCGATATCCCCGAAGCTGCGAGCGATCCCCACGGCCAAACAGCAAACTAGGCGGGGAGGTCAGTTGCAAAAGAGCGCTTGGATAATCTGGATCACCAAGCGCAAGCAGCCAGATCCCCGAGCGCCGCATCCTTTGGATGACTTGGCGAAGCTTCGCAGGAGGAGGGCCCTCAAAGATACGTTGCATCAACGTGTCGCCAATACCCTCCAAACACAGCAAGTCTTCTTTTGAAGCTGCAAAGATCTCTGTCGCTTGACCAAAACGCTGTAACAAGCGTTGTGTCAGTTTCCCCCCGATACCTGGGAGCAAAGCGAGGGCGAGACGCGCTTCTTCTTCATCAAAAGGACGCCAACGTTCCATCAGCCCAAACCACCGCGTGAAGGATCAAGGCCCAACTGCTTCAAACGCACCGCTGCTTCGAAGAGATAGTGGTAACACTCTGCTTGGGCTTTGGCGTGCATCCAGTCACGCCCCCAGATGTAGACGCCATGGCCTTTCACCAAGACCGCTTGGGCCTTGGGATACGCCTTGATTGCTTCTTCGAGGCTGTCTGTGAGTTCTTCTTCGTAGGCTGTGTTGGAGATGACAGGGACCTCGTGCTTGTCAAAAGCCCCCACACCTTGGATGCCTTTCAGCATCTCTTGGTTGGAGATCACAAAGTTTTCTTTGTAGATCAAGGTCGCTAACATCGCGTACATGCCGTGGCTATGGACAACGGCGCCTGCGTTGCGCAGCTTGTAAGCGTGCATAAACAGAGGTTGGCAAGCGGAGACTTTGAGACCGGGTGTTTGGGGCGGTTCGATGACTTCGCCGTCCATGTTCAATACGAAGATGTCTTCTGGCATCATCCGCTCTTTTTGGACGCCACTTGGTGCCATAAAGATCCGTTCTCCGCTGCGTACAGAGAACCCTCCGCCTGTCCCGCTGGCCCAACCTTGCTGGTAAAAATGATGGCAAAGCTCACAGATCAGGGCGCGTGCTTCTGCGTCCGTGAGATCGTCGCGTTTGCGTGTTGTAAAGGTTGGTTTCCATAAGGTTTTTTCTGACACGTCTGTCTCCTCTTGCCTTCTTGCGTTGCGTGTCCGTGTGGAACGTGACAAGATAGGCGTCTTTTCGAAACAAGGTGGCGGATAATTCGGTCTTTTGGCTGCCTTCAGTCTTCTTGAAAACAGGGGCTGTCCCCTACATCGCGTTGGACAAATAGAGCACACCGCGCGGGCCTGTCAAGGGAAACCTCCGCGCCAAAAAGGAGTCGATCTCTGTGAAGCGATATCAACTGCGAACACCCTCCGCTGAAAAGATCCGCGAACAGATGCGCCGCGAGTTGAGCGAAGAACAACAAGCCGTCGTTTTTGCCGAAGGGGGGCCGCTTTTGGTGATCGCAGGTGCTGGCAGTGGAAAGACACGCGCGCTCACTTACCGCGTGGCGCGGCTTGTCCACGAAGGGGTCCCTGTCGATCGCATCTTGTTGTGTACCTTCACCAACAAAGCTGCGCGCGAGATGGTCACGCGCGTTCAAGCCTTGCTGGATCGCTCCATCGACTCGATGTGGGCTGGGACCTTCCACCATATCGCAAACAAGATCTTGCGCCGTCACGCGGGGCGTTTGGGCTTCGGTTCCAACTTTACCATCCTCGATCGCGAAGACAGCACACGCCTAATCGACCAAGTGATCGAAGAGTGCAGCTTTTCAGAAGAAGAGATCCGCTTTCCCAATGGTCGGGCACTTTGCGATCTCTTTGGCCTTTGCATCTCTACAGAGCGGTCTTTGGATAGCATCATTGAAAAGCATCAGCCTCGTTTTGAGCCGATTACCGGGGAACTTCGCGAGGTCTTTGCGCATTATCAAGAACGCAAACAACTCCTCAATGCGATGGACTTCGACGATCTGTTGTTGTTTTGGCTCCAACTCCTCGATCAGCACGAGGAAGTTCGACGAGAGTACGCCCAACATTTCTTGCACGTACTCGTGGATGAGTTTCAAGATACAAACCCCATTCAAGCCCGTATCATCGAGCGGATGGCGTCTTCTCATCACAACTTGACCGTCGTTGGGGATGATGCCCAAAGCATCTATAGTTTTCGTGGGGCAGAGGCCCGTCACATCCTCGACTTTCCCAATCAATATCCTGAAGCAAAGGTTTGTTATCTCCAACAAAACTACCGCAGTGTCCCTGAGATCCTTCATCTCAGCAATCGCGTGATCGCGCACAACACCTACCAATTTGAAAAAGAGCTTCAAGCGATCCGCAACGCAGGGGAGATGCCTGTTGTGGTCTCTTGTCGCGATGCACGCCAAGAGTCCGCTTTTATCGCACAGCACATCAAAGAGCTTCACGAAGAAGGCGTTCCCTACGACCGAATGGCGATCCTGTACCGCATCCATAGTCACTCGCTCGAAACCCAGATCGCCCTCCAACGAGCTGGCATCCCTTTCGCCCTGCGCTCGGGGATTCGCTTCTTTGAACAAGCCCACGTCAAGGATGTTGTTGCTTTTCTGCGCATCCTCAACAACGCACAAGATCTCCTCTCTTGGCAGCGACTTCTCCCTATCTTCAAGGGGGTTGGCGCTGCGTCTGTGAAAAAGATTAGCCAACGTCTTGAGGAGTACAGTTTTGATCTTCATGCGCTTGGCGATGAGGCCTGGTGCAAGAAACTGCCCAAGGCAGCACGCAATGCCCTCGCGTGGTTGCTACGCCTGCTCGATGAGGCTCGTGAGCTACAACGCGAGCAAAAACCCAATGAGATCATCCGTCTTTTCTATGAACAAGAGTATGAAGATTATCTGCAAAATGCGTTTGATAATGCGCAGAGACGCAGCGAAGACATCGTGCAGCTTGCGACCTATGCCTATAGCTACCCAGACCTACAAACTTTCCTTGATGAGCTGGTTTTGTTTGGCGAAACCGATCCCAACCAACAAGAGAATGCCGAAGAACAAGCTCCCGTCGTTTTAAGCACCATCCACCAAGCCAAGGGCCTCGAATGGGACGTGGTCTTTGTTCTCAATCTCGTGGAGGGGGCCTTTCCTTTCTTCCGTGCTGTCGAAGAAGGCAACGATGAAGAGGAGCGCCGCCTTTTTTACGTGGCCTGCACTCGTGCGCGTGATCAGCTTTATCTGCTCTTTCGCCAAGAAAGCCCGTCTCGCGGGCGTTGGGGCTCTTCTCGTCCTTCTCGATTTTTGTGGGACATCCTGCATGAGCCCGGTCGTTACGAAGAAACGGGGCGCTACATTGAGGAGTGGCTTCAAGAGGCCGAAGATAGCGACTTGGTTGATGTGTGGGTGCTTGATGAGTGATTGGGGAAAAAGAGGGGTGGATTAGAGCGGGCAGGCAGGGACAAAGTCGACTTCAATGGAGTTTTCGAAGCCGGGGGTGGCTGCGGAACTGAACTGAATGCTGTTGTTGTGTTGGTCGTATGTCCAGTCATTGTCTGAGTTTTTTGGGATCTTTTGGCCTTGCACAAAGACCTGAATCGTCGATGGGTTGGGTCTTTGGTCTAAGAAGAACTGACGTTTTCCTCCAAAAGTAATGGCAGAGAGGTAAGACAAGGCATTTTCCCAAGAAGAATCGCAGATCGAATAAGAGATCCCCAGAGAAGATAATCGAGACAATGCAACATCCCGTGGTGCGTTGGGCACCTTACCCAAGACAGGATGCATACACCCTTCGGGTTCTTGGCCAACAATCGTGTTCACACGGATCCTCCATGACTCTTTGCTGGATTTTAGAAGCTGTATACTTCGCCAGTATTCCTCGACTCCTTTCGGAGAGTTATCAGGTCTTGGGCTCCAAATGAGGATACTTAACGATGCATCTTTTCGGAAGAAATCTTCGTTGCATCCGCCTTCTTGGATATTCTCAGGAGACACTGCCTGTTGGATGGCTTCGAGTGTGTGGGCTCCTGCGTCTTGGCTTGGGTATTGGAGGATGGTGTTTGCAGAGATATCTTTGAGAAAGTTGGGATCGCTAGGGCGAGAGATGGGACTCCTTACGCTTGAGTGTTTCACCAAGCATCCCGCTTTTCTGTTTTTGTTGGATACATCGTTGCTGAGCACACCAAACTGAAGATCTTGGCTCCCAGATAGAACATATTTGAGATAACGTTTGAGGTTTTCTTGTTGGGCTTGGTAGAGCGGCTGTGAAGAGATGTGGTTGTCTAAAACAATCAGGACATCTACTTTTTCGCGGGGGATTTGGCGGAAAGTCTCACGTTGGATCGAGGGGGCTGGATGCGTGGCTTGGAGCGCTGTCACGATCTCTGGTTCTTCCGTTAAATCCGTAAAGATCGAGAGAGAGGCTTGTGTACGTGTGACTTGAGGGGGATTGTATTGCAGTATGATCTCGATGGGACGGCCTTTTTCAAGGACAGTAGGAAAGAGTGGAGCAGAACGTATCACGATACTTCCGCGAGCTTCTGCACGCAGCTTGATGTCGAGAAGGCTGATCTTGTCGGGACATCCGTCTTGTTCGCTATGTTGCAGTTTGATTGTGTGGTGGCTTTTTTGGCAAGCGTTTGGCGACGACATCTCAAGAAAGCTTGGGGCTTGGACACAAGACGCAGCGGGCAGAGGCTGATCTTTTTCTAGTTGCGTGTGCAAGGTCCTAAGGGGTGGTGGGTTTGTGTTTTGGCTCTGTGAGGGAAGGGGAGAGGCTGATTCTGGGGAAAGAGAGCAAGCTGACAAAAGAAGGCACGCAAGACCAAACAAAACAAAGGGACGCGGAGGTGTATTTTTGAAAAGTTGCATGATCTGATACTCCAAAACACATCAAGACAAATGTAAGCAAAAGTCTATAATAGTAATAGGACGGTGTGTAAAAGGAAAATAGGAAAAAATTTTTGTTGGGGTGTCTCTACCTTGCGTTTCGAGGAGCGTGAGAGCGTGTATCCGACTTGCAAAGGACTACCAAAGAGGGATCAATCAAAAACGCGCCATACAAAGAGATCGCGATCTCCTTGACTTTGGAGCGACTGTCCCGCCAGTACCGCTGTTTTTTCAAAGATGCCACCAAGGTACAGGGTATTGTTGTAGCGCGCGATGCTTGTGGGCTGCTCAAGATCTGCGCCTCCTGTTCCTATCGCCCAGACCACGGAGGCTTTGGAGGTTGGAGAAGCCACAAACTCGGCGACAAATGCGTTGTTATCGTTTGTATTTTGGTTCAAGGGAAAAGCGAAGGGACCCAGTTTCGAGATCCCATTGTAGTAGCCTGTTAGGTAGATTCCTTGTGGGCTTTCGACGATCGCGCCGACCTCTTCGCGCCCATCGTCACCAAAACGCTCCGCCCAAGAAAATCCCCCATTTTTGGTGATGTGCGCAATAAAGATATCTGTGCTTGTGCCCGTCGCTGTAAGGCTATGCGATCCAAACTTGGCTGTTTGTTTGAAGTGTCCTGCGAGCAAGACGCTTCCATCTTGTAGTCCTACCGCGCTCGTGACGTAATCATCGTTGCTACCGCCTGCTTGTTTGGCCCATCGCAGTGTCCCTTGGGGACTCCAACGTGCCACAAAGATATCAACTTTTTGTGCAGTCAGTGACGTTCCTGCAATGGTTGCCTTTGCGCGTATCCCACCCAAGAGAATGGGATCTTGATCTTGTGTCACAAGCACGCGGGGATTTTCGTTGTTTGCGGGGCTACTGACTTGGCGCAACCACTGGGGTTTTCCTAGGCCGTTGGTCTTCATCAAAAAGATGTCTTTGAACTGGTCTGCTTGAAGGGACTTTCCATCAAAGGTTGCTTGTTTTTGGAATGTTCCTGCCAAGTAAAGCGCCCCATTGTTGTCGATGGCGAGGCTGTCTCCTTCGTCGTCTTCTACACCGCCGCCTTGCTTGAACCAGTTGATGCTGCCATCACTTGCATTCATCTCAAGCCAAAAGACATCTTTCTTTCCTTCGCTACTTGCGGTGGTTCCTGCGACTTGGAAACTCTGCTCGAAAGTCCCGATGACGTAGAGTTTGCCTTGGTTTGTGATGACGAGGCTTTTCGCGTTGTCGTTTCCGCTACCTCCAAAGGACTTGGCCCAAAGAAGCGTTTGATCAGAAGCGAGCTTGATCACGAAAGCGTCTGTTGAGCCCGATGACATGAGCGTTTGCCCATTGAAAGAGAAGGTCCCCGAAAAGCTCCCCGCGAGGTAGATATCTCCGTTGGAGGCGGACTTGATATCGTAAAGATGCTCTATTCCTGTCCCTCCTATGCTAAGGCTCCAAAGCTCAGTGCATCGGGAGTTTTGGCATTCTTGCGTGGCAGAGCAAGCACGACCGCAGGTGCCGCAGTTGTTGGGGTCTTTGTGCAGCCAAGTACATGCACCTGAGCACAAGGTCTGCCCCTCTACGCAGATCCTCGAACAAGCGCCTTGTACGCAGTCTTTTCCTTGTTCACAGACTTTTCCACAGGCTCCACAGTTTGCGTTGTCTTCTTGGAGGTTGGTGCAGGTCCCACCGCAGTCTGCCTTGGTTCCGCAGTTTGTGGGGCCGCTATCAGAGCAGATCCCTTGTACGCAGCTTTTTCCATTTTCACAGGCTGTTCCACAGGCCCCACAGTGCTGGGCGTTTCTTTGCAGATCGACACAAGCCCCGTTGCATAGGGAGGAACCTTCTGGGCACGAGGTGTTAGGATCTTTGCACTTGCCACTTTCGCATGTCGCGCCTGTTCGACAGGTGTTTCCGCAAGCTCCGCAGTGTTGGGTGTTACTTTGCAGGTCAACGCAAGCCCCGTTGCATAGGGTGCTTTCGGACTTACATACACACTGAAAGGCACAAAAGGCATCCTTGTTTTTGCAGTTGGGATCGCGTTGACACCGTTGGGATGGGGCACAAGCATTGTTGCAGGCTCCACAGTGTTGATCGCTCCAAGTGTCTTTGCTTACACATGTTTCTTTGCCACAGAGCACACCCTCACACGTGCAGTTTTCGTCCACTTGTCCGTCGCAGTCTTCGTCGCCTCCTCCACAGGGATCTTGTTGTTTGGGGAGGACTGCGTCTTTGCAGGTGGTTTCCCAAGTCCCGTCTATTGCGCAGGTTTGGACGCCTCGTTTGCAGGTTCCTACATCGACAAAGCGGGGATTGCCAGGAAAACAAGGGCGCGTTTCTTGTGGAGTACAAGTACAAGACTTGTGATCGTCGATCTTGCCGTTGCAATCGTTGTCGAGTCCATCGCAGATCTCGCCGTTGGGTAGGGTTTGTTCATAACATCGACCCCACCAATTTTTCCCCTCACTGTCCGTTTCACAAAATTGGAAACCTGTCTTACAGAGTCCTTTTCCTTGGTTGTTTTCTAAAGTCTCCGTGGGACCAGCGTAACAGCTTCTCCGTGACCCAGGTGCATAACACTGGCAGGGGTGGGGTTGGTTGGGATCTTCCGAAGCGCCTTCTACATCGTCGATCTTGCCGTTGCAGTCGTTGTCTTGGCGATCGCAGATCTCCACGTTTGGATAGACGGCTTCTTGGCAGGCTGACCAAGTGGAGTTTTGTAAGCAAAAACGTTGTCCAGACTGACAAGGCCCATTCCCAGAGGTCCCTTGGGGGCCATTGTAACAGGACTCCATCGTTCCTGGCGTGCACTCAGCATTGATGCTGACACAAACACCTAACGCACGCGAACAAAAGAGGCGCGGGGCGCTATTCACGCAGTCATCGCTTGTTGTGCAACCACGTTCTTTTTGCTCAACGCAAGCTACTTGGAAAGAGAGGATTCCTATAAATCCTAGACTGATGGCGTAGTAGTTCTTGAACCGCATAAGAAATATCCTTTTTCTCGTGAGGCTATGGCTGATCTTTTGTAAGAAATAATAGAGAAAAAGAGAGAGCGCTTCCTTATGCGGTGTTGGATGGGCCTTCTCTAGCAAGCTGGTTTTAGTATCGAGTAGAACATGTTTTAGTTTCCAAATATTTTCTGAAAAGAGATGGAGGGGGAGATTTTGTAGATCTACGCAGAAGATAGAGAGGGGAGGGAACGAGGGGAGAGATCGTTATATCTGGGGCGGATTCGAGGATATCCATTCGGGGCGGATTCGGGGAGATCGTTATATCTGGGGCGACCCTCCGTGGTCGCCCGCCCGAACCTGTCCTGAATCCCCCATATTTTTCCCAAGGATAGAGACTTCTTGGACGCCTTGTTTTCGCAAAAAGTCTCGTTGGGTAAACCAGATATCTGCGTAACGATAGAAGGGAACCCCTGGATAAAGGTGATGGATCAGGTGGTAGTTTTGGTAGAGCAAGAGTGGGGTGAGGAGGTAGGTGGGACCTTTCACGACGTTGGTTGCGCGGTAGCGGTCTTCTGAAGAGGTCGTATGATGGGGAACATGCGGTAGATAGTCGAAAAAGAGGGCGAGACAGCATACTGCGATGCGAGAAGGGATCAGCAAAAGCACGGTTGTTTCCCAAGGATAGAGGACAAACAAGGTGATTGCGGCGCCCCATAGGACGATGAAAGACGCCCAAGTTTCGATGCGTTCGCCGAGAGGACGCGCAGAACCCGCTTTTATATAAAGTGTGTAGTAATGTAGGTCCAAGCTGAGCCAGCGAAGGAAAAGAAAAGGCTTGCGACTTGTCCAATAATCGGGGTCTTTGTGCGGATCGTTGGTATGTTTGTGGTGTTCTAAGTGAATCCAGCGAAAGGCAGGGAAGGGCGCCAACAAAAAGATCCCACTCAACCGTCCTACGGCCTCATTGAGGAACTTGCTTCCACCAACGCTTTTGTGAGAGCTGTCGTGCATGGGCGTAAAAGCCGCAAAAGCCGCCATGCCGCATAAAAACGTGACCAGAGGCCACGCCAACCACCCCTTCAAGTACAAGGCGCCTAGTCCAAACCAAGCAACAAAGCAGCCTGCAAACAAGAACAATGTTGGCCAAGCTACCGAAGGTCTGGAAAGATCGACACGTGGTGCTTTTTCTCGGGCTTTGCTTGGTGTGGGGCTTGTACTTGTGTCTGTTTCCTTGCGGAGGTGAAGCGAGGTCGGTTCTGTGAAGATCGCTGACATGGCTTGGTTCCCTTCATCTGGGAGGTTGTTTCTTATTTTATTGAACGATTGTTATTTTAAAAGAAGATATACAGCGGGGAAGTTGATCTTGCAAGTCTTTTTTGTATGGGATGTGGGAGGGCAGGGGTTGGGTTTAGTCGACGAGGACACCGATTTGTGGGAAGCGCTCGAACACAGCTTCATCGTGGGGTGCGTCAGGGAGTTCTGCGGTGAGGTCTTGTCCTGCCCAGTGTTCGTAGTGCATCCCACGACGCCACAAACGGCTTTCTGTGACGTCGTAGATTCGGCCTTGATAGGCGACATAGATCTGTTTTTTATCTTGTCCATTGAAGAGGGCAAGTTGATGGCGTTTCAGTTGTTTCATCGTTGGATGCTCCGTGTTGTGGAGTGAGCTTGTGGGGTCGTTGTTTAGGGGAGGTAGAGCAAGTTGTAGAGTCGAAAGTAAAAGAGGCGTTTGCGCGTAAGTTGCGGGTAAAGTGCCTCGATTTGTGGGAGGGGTGTGCGGCCAAGTTGTTTATGGATATGGAGGATGGTTTGTGGTGAGGGACTGAGCAGGGCCGCCCATCGCGCGGAAAGAGGTAGGGCTTTGGGGAAAGACTGGAGCTGTGTTTTCCACAGAGCGAGCATCGCGCTGGGGTGTGCGGACACAGGCGAAGCTTTGGGATGAAAGAAAGGGTGTTCGAGAAAGTTTGGGGGCTGTGGTGTGGATGTCTTGTCTTTGGTGCGTAGGGCAGACCACAGCGCTGCAAAGAGCCTTGTATCGGATGTTTTTGCAGCTTTGTCGAAGAGCATCTGTTGAGAAGGGTAGCGCAAGTGTGTGAGGGCTTGCGGTGTTTTGGTGGGGGAGGTGTTGGGGACATACGAGCGTGCGGCGTACAAGATCCCCAGTTGTTGGGCTTTTTGGAAGAGCATCTGATAAAAAGTGATAGGGAGTTCTTGGGGATTTTTTTGGTGCCAGCGCTCTAGTTCGACAAGGAAAAGGTCGTTCGGGCCGAACTGATGGAGCGTTTGCAAAAGGAGAGACGTACGTTGATCGTCGATCTTGTGGAGGCTCCACGTTTGTTCTTTGGGGCGCAGGAAGGGGAGGGGTTGAGGCTGCCCAAGCTCGCGCAGTCGATCCATGGCGAGAAAGCCAAAATAAGAGAAAGGGTGGGTGCGAAAGATCTTGAGGTACGTTTGTGTGGCAGGTTTGGCTTTTCCGCGCATCTCTTGGCTAAAAGCCATCCAATACAAGAGTTCATCTTGTTCTATTGCGGAGTCTCCGCCCGCGCGTTTGTGTTGTTGGAGCGCGGTAGAAAAGTAAGTGTTGGCTTTTTTGTATTGTTTGCGTCCGAGTGCGCTAAGACCCAAGTATCGGGCGATTTGAGCGCGTATCGAAGGGGTTCGATTGCGTCGCCAAGCTTTGGCGCTAAGTCGTAGCGCGGGTTTCCATTTTCCTCTCCGCAAGAGGGATTCGATCTCTGCGAGCATCGAAACACGTCGCCAGTAACGCGCAGAGGAACGAATCTTTCGGATCATCTTGTAAGCGAGTCTGCGTTTTTTCTTTTCGAGGGCGAGCGTTGCCATCGCAAAAGAGAGTTCTGCTTGGGCAGACTTTGTCATGTCTTTTCTTGCGCGATCAGCGAAACTCATCGCTTTTTTCCAAAGATCTTGGCGCAAGGCAAGAAGGGCCTGGAGATGATCGAAAAGCGCGCGTTGTCGGGCATCAAGAGACTTACGATTGATGCGTTCAAGCGCTTTTGCAAGTGGTTTGGGAGGAGCCAACAAAGCATTCCATCGTTTTACACCGCGCAAGATCCATCGGATCTCTGGGGCAGACAAGGTATGTTTGGGCTGTTGCGACCACTGTTCGAAAGCTGGTGCTGCAAGAGGACTGTGAGGGAACTGGGCCCACAGTCGCAAACGGATGATATGCTGTGCATTCGTTTCTTCGACAGAAGCGAGGGCTTTGAGACCTTCTGCGACTTCTTGTTCCAAAAGTGCGTTGTATAGGGGACTTTTTCGCTTGAAGGGAAGCGTTTGCGTATGTTTTTGCAGGAGGCTGCGGGCGGCTTCTTTTTTGCCGAGGTTTATCCACGCGCGAGCCTGTCGTATGTAGAGGACGCTTGAGGGAAGGGGGGACTCTTCTTCTTGGGTCAAGCGTTGATAGATCTCCGCAGCTTGGGCAGCTTTGTTTTGCGCCAAAGAGTTGGAGGCAAGAAGCCACTCAAGATGCCATCGTAGAGCGTAAGACTTTTGCTCTGTTCGAAGCGCTTTGTAGGCAGGGCCTGGTGTGGCTTTTCGGGCCTCTTCGAGACACGCTTGGTAGAGAGAGGGCATCGTGGGACGATTTGCTTTGGTGGTTCGAGGTGGAGGAGCTGAGGTCGTGTTGTAGCCGCTGTATCGCCAAAGCCACCACAACAAAGCCCCTCCCACCAACATCCCCACGGAGATCCCCACAATCGACTGCAAAAGTACGCGAAACCAACGCATCTTTGGGGGAGATGAGTATCCTTGTGACAACATTAGCGTTTGTTTTTGGCGGTTCGCTTCGCTACTCTGGCCACTAACCATGTTTTTTGTCCGTTGCTCCGCGGGTTTTTTGCCTAAAGGTCTTTTGAGAAACCGCCAAAGTCTAACCGTCTGTGGCTTGGAAACGCAACTGATCTTTGTGCAACGAAGCGAATTGTGCAGTTTGGTCCCCCATCCAGAAGAAGATCCCAGAGGCTGATCATGATCTTATGATCGTGATCGCGATCACAAGATCATGATCATAAGCCCGATCTGGCTCTGACGTCTTATCTTTCGAATTTTATTCATAAAAGTGAAAAGAACTTCTTTCAGTCCAATACAAAAAAATTCACACTGTGAAACAAAAGAGGACCCCTTACGGATGTTTTTTTTGAAAATTAATAGGCTGAAATTAAAAAGCTTTTGCTGTGTGGCAAGAGGGGTGGTTGAAAATCTTTGGGTCTTTTTTTGACCGATATCAAGGGTCGCGTTATGCTCCGAGACATCTACCACATTCCCTTTCTGAAGTATGTTGTGTGTTGTCGCTTCTTTTGTATGTGTTTTTATGTGTGATTGATAGATAACTGATATATAAGTTTGCTTAATTTGCATCTAATTTAAGAAAAAAATTGCAAATTGAAGCGAGCGCATGTTACAGAACAGTAGCGAGAAACCGAGCAAGATCGTAATCATGATCGCGGAGGACATGGTTGCTGGGGTTGCTTGGGAAGATGTGTCGAGCGTGTGAGGACCAACAGCGAGTCTGGGGTGTGAGGAGGTTTGTATGGATGAAAAGCAGAAGTCTGTGAAGACAAGGGTCGTTAATCGTCTACGCCAAGTGACCAACGAGAGAACCCGCACGGGGCGCCCCCGTCGCGAGAAGACTCAATCGTTGCGCGATATCCGTCGCGAAGTGAAGCGTGATCGTTTGGGTGCGGATGTTGTAGCTTGGTTAGAGGCTTTGCGTCCCCGTTCACGAAAAGATTGTCGTGAAGGGATGCGTCCCTGTCCTCATGTGAGCTGCCGTTTCCACTTGTACTTAGATGTGAACCCCGAAACAGGAAGCATCAAGTACAACTTCCCTGGCCAAGAGGTTTGGGAATTGAATGAAACGTGTGCTTTGGATATCGCAGAGCGTGGTGGCGTGACTCTCGAAGAGGTCGGTAGTTTCTTGAACTTGACCCGCGAGCGTATCCGTCAACTCGAAGCTTCTGGGATGCAAAAGATGGCTGAGAGTGTAGGTTTGCGTTCTAGCGTGCCTTGGGATGTGTCCGAAGATTTCGCTGGTTTGGACTTCTCCACCGACGCTGACATGGATTGATACAGTTCTGGATCTTTGGTTTCTCGACACGCAAAACTCTGGGGGACATTCAGGACGAGAGTTGATTTGTTGTGTTCATGAGGTTGATTTGTGACGAAGCACGTTTGTGCAATGATATGGATGTTTTGTTTGATGTTTTTTTTCTTTAAGCTGTGAGTTTCTCACGGCTTTTTTTGTATGAGGTCTCTCACAGTTTTTCTCTGAAGGCGACTCTACAAAAACTTGCGTATCTGGCGGGGGGAAGGCGTTGTGGGGGGGCGGAGGTCCCCCAAGCAACGCGGGAAGATGGTAAGGTGAGATCCTTTCGGGTGTGAGGAGGGTTTCACCTAGATCTGATCTTTTGTGTATGAATGAAGTTTTGTTCAAGCATAAGCAAGCGTTCATTCAGGTCAG
The DNA here is from genome assembly GCA_020632975.1 of Myxococcales bacterium. Taxonomy (GTDB): domain Bacteria; phylum Myxococcota_C; class UBA6777; order UBA6777; family UBA6777; genus JAKLKB01. The sequence goes on along the minus strand of JACKEL010000005.1, from coordinate 190,661 downwards.
ATGTTCACCATCTTCTTGTTCAGTGAAGGTATCCCTTGTTGGATGGAAACGCAAGTAAATTTTCAACTTATTTTCATCTTTCTGATTTTATTCAAGGATTTCCTCAAGCGTGAGATGTTTAGCAGGATATCTTGCTTCGTTGTCACAACGTGACACATGACGAAAAGATCCCTGGTCGTGAGGAAAATTTTTTACGAGAGCGCTGTATTTGCTTGTCTTTTCTGGGGGGGATCGTCAACGAAGAGCATCGGGTGGAGAGAGGGGATTTGGGGGGCGGTGTTCAGTAGATTGAAGCGAGATCTTGTTCAGTATCGCAAGCGCAACCAAGTCAGGAACTCAAGCCCTGTGTGTGGGTACAAGAAAGGGTCGCCAGCATCGTAGGTGGGGCCTGCGAGTCCGAGGATGTTGTTGAGCCTCATCGCGATATCAAAGTGTTCTAGGATATTGACCAGTTGCAAGTTGAGGTTGAGGTGCACATAGCCGTTGGCTTGGGGGCTATCGCCACGCGGGTTGTTGTTAGCACCCCAGCTCGGGACATTTTGTGCGGCGCTCTGGTCTTGGAGGGTCCCATTGGGGAAGGTCCCAACACCCGCGAATGAGCTAAACTGTGTAAACTTGGAACCTACGTAAAGCAGCCCCAAAGAAGCGATAAACTCGGTCTTTTGGAACACGCGTGCGCGGTAGGTCGCCACCAAGTTGGCGGTCAGTCCTGCGGAGTAGTTCAGGCGTTCTGAGAAGACTTCTTGGGTTTTGGGATCGGTTTGTTCGCGCGTGGCGAAGTAAAGTCCAAAGCTAGCAAATAGCTCGAACCCACCCACAGGGAAGAGTCGGAAATTGGCTTCCGCCCCCATCGAAGTGAAGCCTTTTTCCGTATTTACGAGTTGTTGGTATGTCGTGGTGGGTCGGTTGTTAAAGGGGAGGGTATCGAGTCCTTCGAGGGGAAGGCTGGCCAAGCGCGTCTCGTAGTCGATGGTGTTGCTATAGAAAGAAGCGTATCCACTCGCAGAGATTTGTAAGAGTTTGTCTCTTCTCCAGCCGACTTCTGCGCTAACCGTATGTACCTCTTCGTTTTTGAGGTTGGGGTTTCCATAGCGTCCATCTTCAAAGTGCGAATACTCGTAGATCGAGGGAGCACGATAACCCCAGCCATAATGGACTTTTCCGAAGACACCAGCACCTGGCGTCAACACAAAAGCGACCTGCGGGCTAAAACGCGCGCCCCATCGTTGGTCCACATCCAAACGCAAGGCCGCGCTGATCTCGAAGATATTGCGGAATGCGTACTGTGCTTGGGTCCAGAGACCAAGGCGATAGTTATTAAAGTCGGGTGAACGGAGATCTTCATCGGTTTTGGCGTCTTCTTCCCAGCGGCTTGGGAAGTGTTGCATCGTGCTGATCAGGTACTCAAACTCCGCACCGATGAGCAAGCGGAAGCTTTTTGCGAATGTCATGCTGAGTTGGCCGCCCAACTGGATACGGTTGTCGATGGCGCGGATATCGCTGCGATAACGTCCTTGGCTGCTGGTTTCTTGGCAGTCATCATTGGGAAACCAAACATCGTACTTTTGGGCGGGAGTGACGCTTTCAAACTGTTTTGCGTCTGTGGTGCGGTTGGCCAACAAGATACATGCGTTGTTTTCAACGATATCTTTGCCGTCTGTGTCTGTGGTCTTTACGCTTTGGCGTCGAACGCAACGGACATCATCACGGTTGATCTGCGTACAAGATGGAAAACTTCCTACAACTTCTTTGGTGCTTGGATCCGCGGCGGAAGGTTTTTGCAAGATGAAGATCCCTGCGATCCTTCCTTGGTTTTTGTCTGTCCCGACTTGGGAAGCAAAAGGGCGATACACCACGCTGCTACCAGGAGACAGCTGCGCACGGTCGTAGCTTCCCCATAGATCGAGCCTTCCCCACGTTCCCAATGCACCACCCCAACCAAGGCGCGTGATCACGCGGTCTGTGACAAAGCGGCTTTCGTCGCCACCAAGCACGCTGTAAGCGTTCATGGGAGCGGTGGTTTCGTAGCGACCTTGGCGGACGCTAAGAAAAAGTCCATTCCAACTGATGCGCGTAAAAAAGTTTTGTGCGTAGTTTTGATCGTGCAAAGGCCGATAGATCAGGGGATTCTGTAGCTGTGAAAGTTCGTAGTTGGGAGCGATGGTAGGGGAGCGGAAAAGCTGATTCATCGAAAGCGTCGAGTAGATCGAGACACCTGACTGAAAGCGTTTTCCACCGCGCACGGTCAAAAAGTGCGAACCACTCACAGGGCTGATCCCCAAAGTGGCGCCGATTCCGTTCATCTGTGCGCCATTTTTGGTCACGATGTGGATCACGCCGTTCATGGCATTGGCGCCCCACACACCGCTCATTGGGCCGCGGATCACTTCGATTCTTTCGATGTCATCGACTGCGATCCAAGCAGGGCTGATAAAGCTTTGGTGGAGTTGGCGCCATGACATCTCGTAGCCATCAAGCAAAAAGAGAAGGCGGCGGCCTTTGCTGCGATTGGCGTTGACACCGCGGATACCAACATCGGGCCAGCTGCCATCGTCGTTGACGTCGAGTGCTGCGCCATAACGAAGGATATCTGTAAGTGTGCGCCATCCGTGTTGGTAGATGTCACTTGCTGTAATGACCGTTACGAGGGCAGGTGCTTTGTGTGCGGCTTGCTCGCGTCGAGAAGAGGCTGTGGTGGTGAGGGCGCGGCTAAGTTGCTCACCTGGACCAGTTTTGACGGGGCCACTTGGGGTTCCATCTTTGCCATCATTCCCGTCTTTGCCATCTTTTCCGTCCTTGCCATCTTTTCCGTCTTTGTCGGGGTCTTTGTCTGGATCGGTGTCTGTTCCTGACAACACGATGACCTGTTGTGGCTGAAAGATCGAGCCAAAGAGGATCTTGGGACGTTGGTTGAAGTCGAGACCCACCACGTAATATTCGAAACCAGGCGGCTGGACGTGCTTTTTGGGGATCAAGACGTAGAAGAGTTTCCCTTGTTGTTTCATGCGTAGGGCTGTGTAAGAACCCTTATTGTTGATCGGGCGAAAACGAAACTCAGCGTAGTCCAAGTCGTCCATGTCGAGGATGCGTCCTTCGATGCGAAGGGCTTTTCCGCTACTCACAGAGGCCGGAGGAGAGTGAGCAAAACGCGCACGTCGTTTTGCTTGTGCAAGAGAAGGGACGCAAAAGGCCAACAAAAGAGAACTCAGGATCACATAGAAAGAAAAGAGCTTTCGGGATGCACGCATGTTGATTTTCCGTTTGAGCTTTGGCGGTTTGACCGCAGAGACGGAAGAAGAGAGCTTTGCTTGGGCTTGGGGATACGCTACCATCCACAGGATGCCTTACACATCTTTGGCACAACTGTTGTTTGTTGTGAACAAAGCTGCGCAAAGGTGCAATATCGCGTATCGTTTGGCGGCATTTAGAGAAACGTATCCCGCATCGTCTGTCAAGTTGAGGTCTAAACAGCCCATCATTGGGCGAGGCAAGGGGCACGTCCAACTTACCGCTGATTCTATAAAAAGGAGTAAGACTGCGATGTCTGCGATCCTGGTGCAAAAGTACGGGGGATCTTCTGTGGCGGATACTGAGCGATTGTTGCAAGTTGCAGATCGCGTGGTGGCCGCCAAGCAACGGGGATTTCAAGTGGTGGTGGTGGTCTCTGCCATGGGTGATACCACCAATCGTTTGATGCAGAGGGCACGGGAGATTACCCCCGAACCTCCGCGACGTGAGCTTGATATGTTGTTGAGCGCTGGGGAGCGAGTCAGCATGGCGCTGTTGTCGATGGCGGTTCAAGCGCGCGGCTATGAAGCGATCTCTTTTACGGGGTCTCAAAGTGGCATCCTCACGAATGATCGGCACTTTGAAGCGCAGATTATCGAGGTGAGACCCATCCGTATCCAAGATGAACTTGCGCGCGGCAAGATCGTGATCGTCGCAGGGTTCCAAGGCATGTCTTACAAACGTGAGATCACGACCTTGGGACGGGGTGGATCGGATACCACGGCGGTGGCTTTGGCGGGTGCTTTGGGCGCAGAAGCTTGTGAGATTTATTCTGATGTCGATGGGGTGTACGACGCGGATCCTCGCGTGGTGTTAGAAGCCCGTCGCATGGAAAATTTGCGTTACGAAGACATGGAAGAGATGTCGCGGATGGGGGCCAAGGTCCTTCATGCGGAAGCGATTCGTTTTGCGCGAGAACATGGGATCGCGTTGTATGCGAAAGCCACGTCTGGCGGGGAAGGTTACACGTTGATTCGCAGGGACTTCGCACCTGAAGATACCACCGTGCGTCCCGCGATTACTTGCTTGCGTCCGCTGTGTTGGCTATCGTTCCCCCGCGCGCAAATTAATGAAGAGACCTTGCAAGCGCAACTTGCGGAATATGGGCTTGATTCTTCGATGAGCTTTTGGGGCAAAGAGCGCGTAGAGTTGGCTTTTTGGCGCGATGCTTATCCTGAGTTAGATGTTGCTGTGCAGCGTCTCAATCTCCAAGCAGACATCGAAGAAGTCGCAGTCGTGAGTGTGGTGGGATCCCAAGCGGGTGGTTCTGCGCAGGCTTTGGCCCATGCGTCTCAGGCGTTGCGAGCTTCGATGGGAGCGGCCCCTTGGCGGATCTGGACGGCGCCCTTGCGCTTGTCTTTTGCTGTGCCGCTTGCGCAAGCCAATGATGCGCAACGTGCGTTGCATAGGCTCTTTTGTGTGGATGGGCCTCCTCTCGTGAAAGGAGATATCTAGGTGGAAGGCATTAGCCGTCGTGATCTTCTGAAAGCGCTGGGTCTTGCGGGGCTTGCGGGTGGGGTGTCTTGGTGGGGAAGTCTGCCTTGGACAGAACAACGCGCACGACTACGCGGGATCAGCGGGGCGATCGTTGGAGATGATGTTGAGATCGGTCATCGTCTTCGTGATGGTGGTTTTTCTTTCCAGGAACAGACCCCCTCGAAAAAAGTGGGGGTCGCGATCATTGGCGGCGGGATGTCGGGGCTTTGCGCGGGGTGGCGACTGCAAAAAGCAGGGATGCGTGACTTTGTGATCCTCGAACGCTCCGCGCAGATGGGTGGTACGGCCAAAGGTGGCGAGCGCGATGGGCAGTCTTATCCGTGGGGAGCGCATTATGTGGACCCACCGAGCAAGGATCTACGGGCGCTTTGTAAGATCTACGAAGACTGCGGTGTGATCTTGGGCTATCATCCCGTAGATGGGGAGCCTTGGTGCGATCCCAAGCACATCGTGCGACTGCCTCACCGCAATATCTTTTCAGATGGCGTGTGGTCCCAAGGAAAGTACCCTTGGCATCTCATGGGCCGCAAAGATTACCAAGAACTCGAGCGATTCGAGATGCTTTCGCGGGACTGGTCTTCTTGGCGGGATCGTGCGGGAAAACGAGGCTTTGGTTATCCTCTGGACGGCGTGAGCCAAGACAAGACGATTCGTCGCCTCGATCAGATCACCATGGCGGACTACCTGAAGGAACTCGGACTGACTTCAGAGATCCTGCGTTGGTCGTTGAATGATCGTTGTATTGATGAGTTTTCTTTGCCGATCGAGTCGATCTCCGCTTGGGCTGGGATGCAGTATTATACCTCGCTGTATCCGCGAAAACCGTTGCCTCCCCCCAAAGGGATACCGCACCACCCCGCCATCGACCCCATCGACCCAACAGATCGCAAGATGTCTTGGCCTGAAGGGAACGCTTTTTTGGTACGTCAGTTGATGCGCCATCTCCCTCCAACGTCCTGTAAAACTGGGCAACTTGTGCTGCGTGTGCGCAATACACAAGATGGCGTGCTTGTGACTTCTCTTGATACCGCGACCCAAAAGGTCGAGACGATCCTTGCAAAGTGCGCGATCTTTGCCGCACCCAAGTACCTCGTCTATCACTGTGTTCCTGAACTGGCCACCCAAGGTCGCGCAGAGTTTCGCAAGCTGCGTTATGTCCCGTGGATCGTGGCCAATCTTCGCTGTCGCCGACGTCCTGCTTTCCCGATGAATGTACCCATCGCTTGGGAAAACTTTAGTTATCGCAGTTGGTCACAAGGATACATCTACGCAGACGCCCTACCTACCGCCGTCTTGGACGAAGATGGTGCAACGACACTCACTTTTTATGCTTGCCTTGCTTCGGCCCCTGATCAAGAACGACGTTCGTTGTTGCGCGAAGGATGGGAGTTTTGGGCTGGTCAGATCCTCGACGAACTGACGCGTATGCATCCTGAGATGCCCGATATCGTATCGCATATCGATATCTTTCGTTGGGGACATGCGATGCACGCGGCAGTTCCAGGCTTTTTGTTCGGTGAAGAACGCAAAAAGATGCAACAACCCTGTGGGCAGATCTTGTTTGCGCACTGTGATGTCGGTGGATTGGCCGTTTTTGAACAAGTCTCGATGTTTAGTGTCGGCGTTGCCGAAGAAGCCATGCGGCGATTAAAACATCCTTTTTCATCGATCTTGTGAGGATATCGTGCAGCTTTCTTCTTTTGGACGCTACTCTGTGTTGATCCTCGCTAGCTTTGTGGTGGCAGGCGTGGTCTTGGCGGCGATCCCGATGCTTCGGGTCTCTCCGCAACTTTATCGCCGCGTGCGTGCCTCTTTCCAAGCTGCGCAACAAACGACCTTGGGAAAACACCTCTTGCAACAGAAGATCGCCTCTCGCATAAAGGCTTCTTCTGCCGCTTCGCGAGCGAGCAGCCACTCTTCTTCAAAGAAAAGTATCTCCTCAAAAGCCCCGTCCTCTCAGCCTTTCAAAACATCGCCATCTTTGCAACATCAGCTCTTGGATTGGGTTCGTGATGGAGCACCACGCATCGCTTTTTACAAAGTGTTGTCTCCCCAGCTCCAACGGTCTTGTTCGTCATGTCATCAAGGGGCCACCTTGGACTTTCCTCGGGTGCAGGCGGCCGCTCGACTCCCACACAAACCTCGTCCGCATACTTGGATGGCGATGCTCAAAGCACAGTCTTCTTTGCTCGCATGGGCGTTGTTGTTGGGTGCGTTGCTTTCCATCTTCTCGGATCTTTCCCCACCTTGGCGTTGGGGAGCCTTGCTCTTTCCTCTCACACTTTGCCTTTTCGCAGCGCTGCTCGCCCAACGTTTCTCACCTTTTGAGGTCCCCCGACTTCTCCGCATCTCTTCCATCAGTTTGATCGTTTCCTCTGCGCTTCTTTGGTTGCGCCTCTCCTTTTTGATCCTGTCCAAAAGATAGATCTTTTCCAGTATTTCTCTGTCTTTACGGGTTGTGACGGTTCTGTGACACAAAATCGCTTGCGCTTTTTTTTGTTTACTTTATAACTTGTTTAACAAGTTGTCAGGTAAAACAGATGCAACCATAGACGAGGAGAGTTGGACCGTGTCGATCTTTGAGCCAATCAAGAAAGCGATGACCGTCCCTGAACAGTTGGCGGGATCTTTGCGACGCTTGATCTTGGGTGGAGACCTGTCTGTGGGCGATCCGCTGCCTGCAGAAAAAAAGCTTGCAGAGCAATTTGAGACCAACCGTGTAAGTCTGCGTCAAGCTTTGCAGATCTTGAAAGCAGATGGCTTGATTGAGGGTGGGCAAGGTCGTTCTTGGCGGGTGTCAGACTTTCGTCGCAGCGGCAGTTTGCGTTTGTTGCCAGAGTTGTTTTTAGCGCAAGGTTTTTCGCGAGAAGTTGTTGATATTATTGACGACTTTATGGAAGTGCGGGAGCCCATTCTTTTGCATGTGGTGCGTCGCGTGGGCGAGCGAAGCACAGAGCACCAACGGGCAGAGATGAGGAATCGTTTGATCGCGCTTCAAACTTTGATGGATGAGGGGGCGGAGCCGGAACGCATCTTTGTAGCGGACTTGGAGTGGTTCGAGTCTTTGATTGATGCGGCAAATAGTTTGCTGTTGGGCTTTTTCTATCGCCCGATGTCGCAGATCTACAAACGTTCGGCTTCGTATGTTGCGCAGTTTTGGAGTCCAGTTGTTTGTGAGTTGGATGGCGAGATGCTGTCGTATCCGCAAGCCTTTTGGAAAGTGCAAGGGCATCTAGAGAGTGGGGAATGGCAAGAAGCCCAAGAGGTGTTGCGGGCGTATATGCGGGCAGATCGGGAGCATTTACGCGAAAAGTTGTCCTCGATGTCGTGGATGTTGCGAGAGCAAGATATCGTCGAGCCAAAAGAGACCAAAAGACCAGAAGAGAGGAGCGAGTGATGTTGGGTACGTTAACATCGCAGGTATGGGAGTCCGCGAGTGGTTTGTTGGGGATGTTGGGGTTGGAGCGTGGGTTGGCGTACCAACCTTGGGTACGCGAGCGAGTCGAGCGCGCTTTGCACGATGTTTCGCAGTCGATGTTGCCCGAAGGTGGGGCGATTCCGTACAGTGCGGAAGATACGGGTGTTGTGGAATATCTTTTGGAGCGTTTTGACGAGCTTCCTCCAGACAAGCGCGACCTGATCGCTGTGACGATGCTGATGTATGAGTTTGTCTTTCCTGTCTTTTTTCGTCGTGGGTTGCGTTTCTCGAAGATGGACGCTGGCGCTCAAGAGCAGATGATGCGGGATCTTGAGTTTACCGATGTCTATATATTTCGGATGTTGAGCACGATGATTCGGGTCTTTGTGTGTATGGCGTATCTGGCTGACGAGCGTGTCTTGCATGAGATGGAATACTTCAAGATGAACGCTTACGAAAGCGATCCTCGTGATATCGAGCTACGACCGGGCTTTTCGCAGTGGTCTGAAGAGACGCCAGAAGCCGCAGTGGTGACCGAAGAGAAACAAGACCCCGCGCAAGTCGAACGCGCAGCGTAAGGAGTAAAGAAGATGCCTATGCAAGATACAGAAGCGCTGCGCGGTACACATGAGCGTCGAACACAAGTCTGTGTGATCGGCTCAGGCCCCGGCGGAGCGGTGGTTGCGAAAGAATTGAGCGAACGTGGAGTCGATGTGATCTTGTTGGAAGCGGGGCCGCGTCTGCGTGCTAGCGAATCCACCCGCGATATCGGCGAGTTTATGCAACGATTCCTCTCTGAAAGTGGCGCGAATGCAGCGATTGGAAACGCTTTCGTCACGATGTTGCAAGCCGAGTGTGTGGGCGGGACCTCAGAGATCAACTCAGCGATCTTTAAGCGTTTGCCTGAACGCATCTTGAAAGAGTGGATCGAAGACCACCAACTCAAAGATCTCACGCTCGAAGAGATGCAAGAACACTTTGAGATCCTTGAAGAAGAGATGGGGATGGAGCCTTCGCAGATGCCCACCCAAGGAGAGAAAAATCTCCTTTTGAAACGTGGCTTTGAGACCTTGGGTTGGGATAGCCACCCCTTGCAACGCGTCGTCAAAGGTTGCCAAGGCGCAAGCGACTGTTTCACAGGTTGCCCCACGGGTGTCAAACAGACCATGGCTGCGACGTATGTTTTGCGCGCAGTCACCAGCGGAACAGACCTGTATTCTTTGTGTCGCGCAACACACCTACGTATCGAAAATGGCCGTGCCTGCGGGGTTGAGGCAGATATCCTCGATCCTGAGACGCGAAAGCCGCAAGGGCGATTGATCGTTCATGCTGATGCCGTCGTGTGTAGTGGTGGTGTTTTTTGGTCCCCGTTGTTGCTGCAACGCGCGGGTATCCGCAACAAACGCATCGGAAAAAATCTGCGCGCTCACCTTGGCGTGATGGCGATGGGCTTCTTCGACCAAGCGATCTATCCCTGGTATGGGGCGATTCAGGGTTGGGGCTCCAACTTGATGGAAAAACGCGGTCTCGTGATGGAGACGCTGTGGGCGCCCCCTGCGGTCTTTGCGGGTCGTTTGCCTGGCGTGGGTCACGAGTTGCAACAACGCATCAAGAACTTCAAGCATTGCACAACGGTTGCGACCAAACCACGGGGATGTTCGACGGGGATGGTCCGTGAAGGCGCCAATGGAAGACCCATGAGCTTCTTTTGGGTTCGTCAAGAAGATGTGGATGAGACAGCTTTTGGTCTGAAGTCTTGCGTGGATGCACTCTTTGCATCGGGTGCCAAAGAAGTGTACGCAGGCTGCCATGGAATCCCCAAGGTCCTGCGCGATCCTTCACAAAGCGAGATGCTTGTGACCCAACGTTTTCGCCCCACATCGTTTCAGTATGTCGCGACGCACCTTTTTGGAACCTGCGCGATGGGCGGAGATCCCCGTCATTCGGTCGTTGACAGTTGGTGTGAGTCCCACGATATCCGCGACCTGTTTGTCTGCGATGCAAGCGTGCTTCCCACAGGGACCGTGAGCAACCCCCAAGAAACCATTATGGCTTTCTCTCGACGCGCTGCGTTGGGGATCGCTGAACGTTACGCTGCGTAAAGGAGAAACACATGAGTGCTTCCATGATGTCGCAAGATGTGGCTTCCTCTCCACGAGCGGGGGTTCAACACCGCTATCTCACATTCAATCGCCTTGCACAGATGGGCAATGCTGAGCTGGAGCGGCTTTTTGCACAAGGAAAAAGCCCTTCCTTCGAACAGATCGATGGTTGGGAGTTTCGAGGTTGGAACACCAACCCGATCACACGTCCCTTGATGATTCGTAAGTTTCGAAAAGGTTTTACCCTTCGTTCGGGGACTTACGAAGATGGTGAGATGATTGGCTACAACGTCAACGTTCGTCAGAATGGTTTGCGTCAGCCCCATCTTGCCCTTCCCAACGAGCTTGACGCCTTTCGTCATGGGTACTTTCTCATCACGCACTATACAGGGGGTGGGATCGATCCACACAAAGACGCGTTGTTGCTGGATTATCAGCGTGGTCCCATTGGCTCGCCACTGCACCCTGGACGCGTTCTCAAAGACTTTGTGGTGCAGCTTGAACCCGATAATCCCGACTTGCTTTTGGGGAAAGCCTACGCAAAAATCGGCCCCTTGGTGGTCTTTGTCAGCTTCTTTGTGTTAGAACGATACAACCTGATCGGTCGATAACACAGATCCTCCTCTTCCATACACTCTCTTCGTCTATCTCCTCGCATCTACCGCGCAAATCTCCTCTCCTTTTCTCTTTTGATTTTATCGCAATTCCAATACAAGCAAGAGCACGATCTCCCGAGCCCTCGGATCTTCGATTCTTTACAAATGATTTCTACATTCGTGGAAATAGATATTTGAGAGAGAAGAATCCAAGGATTGCAAAGAACAAAGATTTGAATTGTAATATGTTTTTGATTTTAAGCGAGACTTTGGCACAAGGTTCGCTGAAAAGGGCGTGATTTGTTTTTTCCAAGGTTTGTGTCGTGCATCTTTGGCTTTCTAGCATTGTGGGTGTTTCAATGATTCGTTACATGGCATATGTCTTTGTGTTTTTCTCTGTGTTGGGGTGAGTCGTGGTGGGTTGTGGCCCTGCGCAGGTCTGCAATCCAGGGGAGACAAAAGAGTGTTCGTGTTTGAGCCTGAAAGGAACGCAGACTTGTCGTGAGGATGGCTCTGACTTTAGCTCTTGTCGTTGTTCCCCCGGTGCAGAAAAAACGGAAGTTGAAAAAAGCCCGTCGGAAGGGCAAGATGAAGCGAACAAAGAGACTCTTTTTGATGGAGGTACGGAGCCTGCTCGTTAGAGCGGTGGGGCAGATGAGCCCGCTGTCACCGAGATCCAAGCAGAGTCTTCTGTCGAAAAAACAAGCGAGATTTCTTTCGAAGATATCTCTTGTGGCGCGGATGAGTTTGCTTACAAAGGCCAGTGCTACAAAGTCGAAGACTTTTGCAAAGGACTGGTACAAGAGCCTGGCTTTCCGAGCTTTTCTCAAGACGCTCAAAATGCCATGCTGCAACCCTTCGAAATCGAATTCGACTTGATCAGCAAGAAACCCCTCTTTTGTAAGACAAAGGAAGGCCACTATTATCTCACTGGGGCGGGCTATGGCGTATGCGACAAAGACCAAGATGGATGGATCAACATCGAGGCTTATCGGGCGGTTACTTCGACAGACAAGCAGATCCAAAACAACGCACGTTGTGCACTAAAGAAGTTCCAACACGTCGTGTACCACGCAGAAGGCCAACAGCCCCAGATCCAAAAGCTGGATCTCGAAGCGGCCATGGTCGAAACCTTTCGTAATGACGGCGGCGGAAAGTTGATTGACTTGCCCGTCTATTCGAAAGATCAGGCCGCTCTGCCCATCGCAACATCGAGTGCATGTGCTGCGGATACAGACTGCCCCAATACGATCTGTTACCGTGGAAACTGCGTAGAAGGCCGTCGTTTCGAGCCTGCCGAGATCAACACGTTGACCAAAGGCTGCATCGCAGGTCTCGACCTCAATGATAACCAACTCGATGACGCCACAGAAAGTCCCAACGATACACCTTATCCTACAACGGAGTTCAAACCGCTGTTGCCTCTTGGGTACTTCGTTGCGCTGCATTATGGGGGCTTTCAACAGGACTACGATAACAATGGAACCAAGATCCCCGTGTTCCATATCTACGAACGGACGCGCTCAAAAACGGCTGACCAACAAGGTCTTGCACTTCAATGTCAACAGCAAGCAGATGCCTTTTTGCCCGATTATTGGAAGAGATGCGCCCTCAAAGACAGCCAACAATGCCCTGATCCCAACGATCCTACAAAAACCAAGTCTGGGCTCCAAGCGTGTTGGCTCAAAGATGTTCAACGCCTGATCCCAAGTCTTTTTCAATGCGTTGTCTTCGACAATGCCTACGACAAGACTACGGTCCAAGGTTATTTTCATCCAGAAAACTACGGATTCTCCAAGCATTACAACCGTACGCGTTGTAATTTTGCCGCAAAGCTGAATGAAAATGACCCCACCAAGCGAGATATCGAACTCGAATGTACACCCGACGATGGCCAGCGTTCGCCTGATATCACCAAAAAAGAAGTGGGTTGGGCTTGCGTTTCCTTCCAACCTTACGCGGCACCCGCGAATTATCTAGGCGGCTGCGTCGATCAAAAAACAGAAAAAGCCTGCGGTGACACAAAAGACGGTGAGACGGTCCATTACATCACGCATGAAAAGGACAGCTACGGATTTGCCCGTGCCAACGCGCCTTGTGGTAATTCCAATGGCAAAGGGGAGTGCGATAAAGCCCTACGTGTCTGTAGTGGCGGAACTTGGCTCGATTGCAACAAATGCGATCACTGTCCCCAGACAACCGCAGGCCAACAAGCCACATGCCCCAATGGAACTTGGCCTACAGACTCGTGCAAGTTGCTCAAGAATCCCTCCATCGAGGTCTGCGATGGACTCGACAACGACTGCGATGGACAGATCGACAATGGTCTGGCCAAAACGACGTATTACAATGACGCAGATGGCGATGGATACGGCAATCCCAACGACACGATAGCGCGATGCCCAGCGCAAAAGCCTGCAAAATACATCACGCAAGCAGGGGATTGCGACGATACAAACGATAAGATCAAGCCAAATGCTGTCGATGTCTGCGATGGGATCGACAACAACTGCAATGGGCAGATCGACGAAGACGCGACGTTCCAAAATTATTACCGTGACGATGATGGTGATGGTCACGGAAGAGAGAGCGCCACCCCAGATCTACGTGGTTGCGTGATGCAAGGGGATGCCTCCAAGATCTGCATTGGCAAAGGCAATTGCATCTCTCTGACTTACACACACAACGGTCAAAGTAGAGACTACAAAACCTCGCATGATGACTGCTGCGATCTCGACGCCAACGCCAAACCTGGACAGACCAAGTACTTTACAGCCCAAAATGCCTGCAACAACTGGAATTACGACTGCAATAATCGAGTGGATTATGGCTATGGTAACACCACCAACAGCATCAATCTCTGTTCGTGTTCACGATCGGTTGTCTACACAGAAACGGGTGATGCGGACTGCCATTACAACGGGGAGACGCGCAATTGGTACGATGCGAACTGCAACAATTGCACTTACACCAATACCACGGAGTGCAAGCTTCAAAAAACGCATACTTTTCAGCCGTCTAGTGACATGGTTTGGAATTGGGAGTGTGCGGGCAACAAGCAATTCAATTGTGCGGCAAGTAATGTCAATGTCAGTTGGACACCCAAAGCAGCCGATGGGACGGACCTTATCACGATCAATCGATCGACTTTCCTCAATTCAATTGGTGGTTATGGAAATCTCGGCAGCATCGGTTGTGCCTTCTTAATGGATGGCTCCCCTCCCACCTGTGGCTCTTCCCAGGCTTATCTCGCCAAAGTCCCCGAAGCGACGCCTTCTTCAAAAAATGCCAGCACCGTGTGCGTTGGTTCAAGAGGTTGCTTTACTGCGACTTGGAACCACGACTGCACCTACACTTGGGACGTGACATATAGCTCGGATTATCTTTTCTTCAAACAAAGCGGTTTGGTTCAAGTGACGCCTGCCATTGGCTGTCGTTAAGGACCGATCATCGGCTTCTTTGGAACTTTGTTCTTCGTTCATAAAGATAGCGAAAAAAGGATACTTTGATGTTGATACGAGATGGATTACGCCTTTTTTGTTTTGAGCTGTTTTCTCGTTCTTTTCTGCGAACGATGCCTTTCTCTCGTTTGGGAGGGGCGTTGCTTTTGGTCGGCCTTGTGTGTGGTTCTGGGTGCACGAATACCCCCACAGGTGTCGAATGTCACGGAGACTGTAAGGAAAACGAAGAGTGTGTCCAAGAGCAGTTTTGCTTGGCAAAGTGCGCAACCCAAGAGACGCGTTGTGGCGTCGAGTGCGTTGATACAAAGACCAACAAAGCCCATTGTGGGGCATGTTCCAAACCCTGTCAGACGGGCGAGATCTGCGCAGCGGGCACCTGTAAAACCGCGCCTACATGCGCAAGCAACGAGACTTTATGCATCGATGTTTGCGCCGATACAAAGACCAACAAAGAACATTGTGGCGCGTGTGGAACAAGTTGCAAAACAGGCGAGTCTTGCGTCGATGGTGCTTGCGAGCCCGAAGTGACGTGCACAAGCAGCGAAACCAAGTGCCAAGGTGCTTGTGTCGATACCCAAACAAACAACGCGCATTGCGGACAGTGCGACAACAAGTGCGCGGCAGAGATGCAATGTGAGGGCGGGAGCTGCAAGTGCAAAGACGGCAAAACCGCGTGTAATGGACAGTGTGTTGACACTAGCAAAAGTGACGAACACTGCGGTGCTTGCAACAATGCATGTGGCTCCCCTCAGTATTGCGATGTGGGTCAGTGTGTTTGCCCCACAGGGCAGCGGTTGTGCGGGACTTCTTGTGTCGATATCAACGCAAGCAACGACCATTGCGGTGCGTGCGGTAACGTCTGTCCCTCGGGCACTCGTTGTACAAGTGGTGCTTGCGCATGTCCCAACGGTGGCCTCCTTTGCGATAGCACCTGCGTCGATTCCAACAGTGATGTCAAACACTGTGGAGGATGCAACAAACCATGCGACACAGGTGAAAAATGCTCACAAGGAACATGCAAGAAAGAGTGCGCCACCAGTGAAGTCGATTGTTCGGGTAGTTGCGTCGATCTCAACGCCAGCAATGATCACTGTGGTGCATGCAACAACGCATGCAAAAACGGTAAGTTCTGTGACGCAGGAAACTGTAAGTGCCCAAGCGGACAAGTCGAGTGTGATGGGACTTGCGTCGACACCGCGAGCGATGCAAAGCACTGTGGAGCTTGCGGTAATGCCTGTAGCTCTGGGGATCTTTGTAAGCTGGGTGTTTGTCGAGCGCCTTGTTCCTCTGGTTTAACCGACTGTTCCAACAGTTGCGTGGACACAAACACCAGCCTTGCGCACTGTGGTGCATGTAACAATGCTTGCGCAAGCGACCAAGTTTGTAACAGCGGAACCTGCAGATGTCCCGCGGGTTGGAGCATTTGTGGCGGACAGTGCGTCGATACCAACGAAAACGACAGTCACTGCGGTGTGTGTGGTACTTCTTGCGGCAGCGGCAAGGCTTGTCGTGGAGGAAAGTGCCAAGCGACTTGGGTTGGTGTGGTCTCAGGTCCCAAGTCCACTCGGGCGGATGGTCTCGTTGCGAACAACAAAGGTAACGCTTACATCACGGGGGAGCGTCCTGGCCCCAACAACGAAGCCAACCTTTTCCTTTATCAGTTCGACAACACGGGGAAAGCCACAGACGTCGCTCCTGCAGAAAGACCTTTTCTTGGGTTTCACGCAGACCTCAATGTGAATCAGGCCGTGAATGTAAGTGGTTGGACGCAAATTAAAAACTGGCGTACTTCAGGGACAGATGGTCTTTTCAATAACGGTGGCCACTTTGATGGCACCAATGGCGAATTTACCGCTCCTTCGGATGGTTACTATCACTTTCGGGCTCGCGCTGCTCTCAACGAACTAGGCAACGCGAGTTATATGCGCCTTCAACTTGCGATCGATGGAAACCGCGATGTGAACAATGGTTTCCACGCGATCCGCGTTCGAGATACCGGAACTTATAATGATCTTCATGTGATGGGGACGATCTATCTCAAACAAGGTCAAAAGGTGACGCTCTGGGTTCAGTCTGCAAACAACACTTCTTACACCGTCATGTCTGAGAGTGGGTTCTCTGGCTACTATATTGGGCCCACTTTGAAGTCAGGTTTTCACGCAGATCTCAGCACCAACCTCCCGATCAAAGCCAAAGGTTGGACGCAAGTCAAAGGCTGGCGCACGGCTGGCACCGCGGGACTCTTTCAAGTGGGCAACGCCTTTGATGGCACCAACGGCGAATTTACCGCACCTGCGGATGGTTACTACCACTTTGATACGCAAGTGCGGCTCGACGAAACCTCTGTCCTAGGAATCACGCATTACTTACGTTTGCTTTTGGTGATCGATGGGGCGAAAGACATCAACAACGGTATGCATACATTTATGGGCATCCCGCGCTCTCAGTACCTCACGCTGAATGTGAGTGCGACTGTGGCGCTGAAAAAAGGGCAGAAGGTCACGCTTTGGGTGTACTCCCACGAAGACAACGACTACGTCATCCAAAGTGAGAGCGGTTTCTCAGGCTATTTTATTGGACCCGAGCTGCCTTATGGTGCTCACGCCTCTTTGCTTGCGGACAAAAGTTTCACCACAAGAGGTTGGGGAAAAGTGACGGGTTGGCGTACCTCGGGGGTCGATGGCCTCTTTGCCAATAGCAGCGCGCTCAATAGCACTACAGGTAACTTTGTTGCGCCTGTTGACGGTTACTATGCCCTCAGTGCCCAAATCCGTTTCAATGTCTCCAATCTCAACAGCACCAGCACTTTTTCCCGATGCTATATCCTGATCAATGACAACAAAGACCTTAACAATGGTTTGGGTTCGATCTTCAACAACCAGTACCGCAACGAGTTCAGCCTGAGCGCTGGAGGCACAGTGTATTTGCAAAAAGGTCACACAGCCTCTGTTTGGATCTATTCAGACCTTACAAACAACTTTGCGGCCCTCCAAGAAAGCGGCTTCTCTGTACATTTTATTGGGCCCAAACTCTCCACTTCTCGGGGATTTGCCCTCGCGACAGACAACAACGATAGTCTTTATGTCACAGGCTCTTATACAGGACTGGGGGCTTTTCCTGAGCATCTGCCTTTCACGGAGATCAACCGTACCTTCCTCGCAAAGCGCAAGAGCGATGGCACTTGGGAGTGGGCTTTGCCCTACAGTTCTGGCACGGTCAGCAACTTCAGCCCGCCTTCGGACCTTCAGATCGATAACAGCGGGAGCCTCTATCTCTGCGGTAATTTCTCTGGAACTTGGCAATACAGTCCCACAAAGGCGATCTCGACAACCAACTACGATGACGGATATGTCGCGAAGATCGATTCCTCTGGTGTTCCGCAGTGGGCTGCTACGATCTCTTCTTCAGGGAGAGGTGGACAAAGTCCCAAGTGCGCCCCGACACCAAGTGGTGCGGTCTATGTCTTTGGTCGGTTTCGTGGGGCTGCTCAGCTTGGTAGCTTCTCTCTCAATGGAAACACCGCATCCTCAGCTTATTACCATTACCTCGCTCGCATCGGCTCCAACACGCTCTTTGCTTGGGCCAAAGAGTTCAAAGATAACGTAGCGCCCACAGGGATCGTCTCTGACGCCAACGAAAATCTCTATGTCCTTGGGACATTTGACAAAAGTTTGGAAGTTGACACCACCACGCTGACCTCTACTTCAAAAGAGATCTTTGTGATGAAAATCGATCAAAATGGCCAGATCCTTTGGACCCAACAAACCAAAGTGACCTCTGGTGATACCCTAAGCCATCAGATCGCCCTCAATAGCAAAGGGGTCCTTTACATCACCGCGAGCTTTGATGGGCAACTCGACCTGGGCACCACCAGCCTTACAAGCAAAGGCAAAAAAGACCTCCTTGTCGCGGCTCTCGATAGTCTTCAAGGTCGTTGGATCTGGGCCAAACAACTTGGGAGCGCAACCCAAGACGAAACGAACGGTCTTTTCGCCCTTGATAGTGACGACAACACTTATCTAGGTGGCTCTTTCTTCGATAGTTTTGGGCTTGGCACATTTACCGTCACCCCCCAAAACACAAGCGCTTCTTTCTACGATACCTTCGTGACCAAAAACCTCCCCTGACTCGGGTTGTCCCCTTTGGGCAGGCGCCTTGAACCTCCTCTGACTCGGGGCGTTCCCTTTGAACGGGCACCTTTTGAATGGCTTCGGCAAGAAAAAGTCTTCCTTAAAAGATTGCAAAACTTGACGCACCTGTAGAACGGGTACGCTCAAATGTGTCAAATTGAGAATGATGACATGAGAGAATATCTTAGACCCTGACCACAAAGCACCGGTCTATGGTTGTGACCTCGTGCTTTTGGCTGGCAGGGGTTCGGTACAAAGACTTTGCTTTTCTTCTCTCCTTATGCGACAAACACAAACGTTTTTGAGAACGAGCTCCTTTGGGGTTGTCTCGGGGCCCTGTTTTTTGTTATGTTGCCGTTCGTTTCTTGAAACTTCAGTGCATCTCTTGTCGCGCCGATTTCACCCCACCCACCGCCTTTGTGATGCAATCGTTTCTTTTTCGAAACAGGATGGATACTTAAGTTTCCACTTTTCATAAGAAAAGATGAGAAGCGGTGTCGTCTTGGGCTCACAAGGTTATCTTTGAGATGTTTTTCCTTACAAAAGAATGCTTTGCCCTTGGTAGAGAATGATGTCTCAAATATGAGAATCACTTTCATGTCTTGCGATAAAAGGGGTTGATGATGTCGGAACTATCTATTTCTAAAGGTAAATTTGAGTTGGGTCCTGAGGATGGTTGGTTGCACCTCAATACATGGAAGCAGGGCCTGTTGTCTCGTTTGGGGCATGACCTGTTGTTGTCCATGGAGGACTTTTCAATTCATATCGAACATGCCGATGGCAGCGGTATTCGCGTCGAGGTAAAGATCCCCAAAGATGCTTTCTCTGTTTTGGGACCAGACGGTTTGTCCGCAAAAGACAAGACTGAGATCCAAAGCAATATCAAGAAACACCTTGGTGGAGATCTCGCTTTTTCGGGGGAGATGAAGCCCAGCGGGGGAGGTTGGCAGGTCGAAGGGCGGCTGCGTTTGGGCGCAGGTTCTGCTGCGGTAAAGATACCCTTGACCCAAAAAGGCACGTCGGTTTCTGGGAAGGTTCGGCTTTCTCACGCGGCGTTGGGGATAAAGCCATTCAAAGCACCTTTGGGCTTGATCCAACTCAAAGACGAAGTGGATCTTTCTTTTCAGTTTGATATCGCGGCATTGCTTGCTTGACCTTAGGGGTGGCTCTGATTAGGATGCGCGCCGAAAAAGTTGTCTTTCTGTTGCTTTGGATAGGAGCGTTATATGTCTGTTCGTTCCCTTCGTATTGATGATCCACGTTTTACACCTAAAGAGCACTATGGCCCCGTGGATCGGTTTCTTTTGTCGATGATCAAAGATGAGCGCGATCTTCCTTTCGCCCAACTTTGCTTGCAGTCGACACTCTTTATTATCCCTTTTGCGATCGTCCTTTATATCCCAGGGATCTTTCGCTGGTGGTTGGGAGCAGCCTACTTGGTGCTCAATGTGTTCTTCTTTATGGATCGCTTTATCTTGATGTTGCACAACACCAGCCATCGTCGGCTTTTTAATCGCCGCTACGCGCTGTTGAATCATTACATTCCATGGGTCTTGAGTCCTTTCTTTGGAGAGACGCCAGAGACCTATTATGCCCATCACATCGGGATGCACCACCCTGAAAACAATATGGAAGACGATCTCAGTTCGACGCTTCGCTTTGAGCGCGACAACGCTTTCCACTTTCTTCAGTACTACTTGCGCTTCTTCTTCCTCGCGATCGTCGATATGTCGCGCTACCACTTCCAACGTGGACGCATCAAGATGTTGCGACGAATGTTACTCGGTGAAATAGGCTTCTATCTTTGTGTGATAGCATTGTCTTTCGTGAACTTTTACGCGACCTTGGTGGTTTGGATCATCCCTTTCTTGGTTTGCCGCTTTGTGATGATGGCGGGGAATTGGGGGCAGCACGCCTTTGTCGATCCCGAAGCGCCCGCCAATTGCTATCGCAATAGCATCACCGCGATCAACTCGCGCTACAACCAACGCTGTTTCAACGATGGCTACCATATCGGGCACCATCTCAAGCCTGGGCGCCACTGGACCGAACTGCCCGTCGAGTTTGAAGAAAGCCTCGACGAATACGCAAAAGAAGACGCCGTGATCTTCCATGGTATCGACTTTGTGGGCGTGTGGGCGCTGTTGATGTTCCATCGCTATGACAAATTGGCAGAGATCTACGTCAACATCGGACAGCCTGAACGAACGAAGGAAGAATTGATGGCTTTCTTGCACGCGCGTACACGTCCTGTCCCTGTCCCTTCTACTCCCCAGATTTCTCCTCAAGAAACAACTGTTTGAGACGCTTCCTTTGCTTCTGTTCTCATTCTTGAGAATCCACTCCCCACCTGCCTTTCCCACTTCCAAGAAACTTCTCTGTCTTCCACGGTTTTGAGCCTTCATTTGTTTCTTCGGAAAAAATGGCTTTCATCTTGCAACCTAATAGAAGTGTTTCAACGCAAACTCAACGGATGGAGTCTTCGCGAGCGTAGGGATGGGCCGCGTCACTGAGTTTTCGAGATTAGATGGTGTTCTTACGCGCTGTGATGGGAGAGAAACATGACTACAAAGAAGGTTTTTGGTTGGTCTCCAAGAGATACACGAGATATCTTGGAAACGCGTGACGAGTTACCGCATGTTTCTCCGAGACTTGCGTCTTTGTTGCAGAGCCAAGGGGACATGTCCGCTCTGATGAAAACAAACACCAGTGTCGCGGCTTTTCGTGGGGCGGTGGATGAGCTAGAGAGCGGATTCTTCGAACAAGAAGAGCTTCAATCTCCCGTCAGTGAAGATGCCATTGGAAACGCTTTTACAAGAGAAGATCTCGCTCCTGTTCCCCCAAATATGTCCTTTTATGAAGACGAAGCCTCCATGCGACAGGCTTTGAAGGCTTCTCGTGAACATGCTTTTGAGCGCATCCGCGAGCGTTTGGAAGTGGTCGAAGAAGCCTCAGACTTTCGGATCGTAGCCTCGGATGGAACGGTCGTTTGGTCTGGTGGACAGATCCCGCTTGTCTATGAAAGTGCGGCGTCTTCTTTGATCCGCACAAGCCTTTTGTTGTCTCGACTTTCCCAAGAGAAAGAAAGCGTGGTCTGCGCGCGTTTTCGTGGCATCGCGATCAAAGCGGTCGGATTTTCTGGGAACTGGTCGGTGATCGGCAGCGCGATCTCTGACCTCGAAGAAGAACGCTTTGTCGACAAAGCGCGCTTTCTCCACGCTTTGTTGTCCTCTCCACTGGGTAGTGAACTTTACTAACCAAGTGAGATCGGCTGCTTGGGGTGGACTGGTACTTTTTTCTTTTGGAATGATTTCGAAAGATTCGGATACTCGGGGGGGATCAAGCCGGGGGGAATGACGGGAACTTAGATAGGCTCGCTGGGGTTGGCTTTGTTGTCGAGGATCTTCCAGTTTTCGCTGGGATAAGCTCGCATCTTGCCCGCAGCAACGGCTTTTTCTGCATCTTGTTCGCGTGTGCGAAACACCCAGTCCCAAAGTCCTGTGCTCACACCAAAACAAGCATCTGGGAATTTAAAGTGGTGCAGCATGTGTCGTCTGCGCTGCGTTTTTTCCCATGGGAAGCGAGGTTTGACGTGATGTGTTGCATAGTGGGTCCAGTCGTAGTTGACGTACCCGACGATCGTCCCAATCACGAGTGGGAGGATCGCCCACGCGTTACCCCCGGTTAGACCATAATAAATCGCTACAAAGATCAGCGCTGAAAGAAAAGAGGCACCCAAGGGGATCACCAGTCGATCTGTATCGTTGGGGAACTGGTGGTGGATACCGTGGATCAAGCGCATGATGTGTTTGCCGATCTTGCTCTTGGCCTCGTAGTGGAAGAGGTAGCGGTGGAGTATGTACTCCATAAAAGACCAATAAAACAGACCTGTCGCCACCAATGCGATGCTGTTGTACCAAACAAACGGGCTTTTGAGGAACATATAGACGATCAGTCCAAGGACGACGGGGATATAAACCACGAGGGGTTCGTAAGGATGGGAGCGGGTCATGCGCTCCAATATATCGTTTTGGTAGATCCGTGTTGGATCGTCGGGTGCGACTTTGCGTGGCAAGATTGCCTCCTTTCTTCCGTGGGTATTCACATGATTCCACGGTGAGCGACAAAGGGGTCTCTTTGGTTGGGGCAGAGTATAGTGTGGTTTGTTGGGGGGTGCAAGAATAACATCGTGTGGGGGAAGAGGGCGGTAGGACGGGGGTTTCTTTTAGGGTTTGCAAGCATCGCCTTCACAGGCCATGTTGGAGACGTCTTTGCCGTTGACGAGATCCCCCACCCACTGGTGAAACTTGGTGCCGTTGACTTCGTAAGTGTAGAACTCATCGTAGGGAACGACACAATGCTTTTTGCCTTTGGCGATGAAACTGCGGAAGTTTGGGGCGCCTTCTTTGATCTTGTTGATCATCGCCAGCATCTGTTTGTTCCACTCTTCTTCGTTTCCACCGCCCATCGCGTTGAAATAAAACAGTTGGTTCTCATCGAAAGCGGTATTGTACTGCCCAAAGATGTGGTTGCTGTAGTGTTTCGCTACGTTTACATAGAGCACGCCAAGGTCTTGTTCTGTGATGTCAAACTCGTTAGGAGCAAGACCTGGAACCCACGATGGGATGACCTTTTCCGCTTTCCATGAGGGGAAACTTTCTTTCATAAAGGAGCGGGTCACGATCCCTGCGCCACAGTCGCCGACTTGGTAGAGTTTGGAGTTTTTGTAATTTTCTGCGATATGTGCTGACCAACCAATGGAACCATAGGAGCCCGCACTACAACCCGTAATAAAGATGGTTTCGGGCTTGCTGAAGTTGTTAAACACCCAGTCCAATGCTGCGCGTGCGTTGACTGCGCCGCGGTGGTGCATCGTGAACTTTTCGCCACTTTCGGGTGTGTATTCGACGTCGTTGTCGCCCCAGTGCAAGTCTCCCGTGCAGTAGGGGATGAAGACGTGGTACCAGTCTTTAAAGGGGTTACGCTCATCTTTGGTGTTGTAGATGCCTTTGTCGTAACCATCTTTCAGAAGTTTTCTTACATTGTCGATGTTGTCTTTGAAGATGGCGTCTTTGATGGAGCAGGTAAAAGCATTCCAACAGGCCCCGCCGCCTTCAAAGTCGATGACGACTTTGTTTACGGTACCTTTGCGGACAAAGAAGGCGTACTTTCCGCCTCGTGAACAGAGGGTTCGTCCTTCTGTGGGGATCTCGTTGTATTCATCGGACAGGAAGGTTGGTAGTTTGATCTCTTCTTGGGCTGGACCTGTCGTACAAGCCGTCGGAAACAACCATAGGGTGAGGCCCATCATCAACCACACAACGAACCAAAAACGCTTTTGTAGCATTCGTTCATCTCCTTTGTGAGGGATCGAGTTTTTGGCGGGCGTAGAAGGCGAGTCCAATGTTGAGGGCCGTGCCCGTCTTGGTGAGTTTTTTACAGCTGTCAACCATAGCACAACATCTTCTAACAAATGAAGAATTTTTTGCAAGGGGCCCGCTCATGGGGTTGGCTTTGAGAGTGAGCGGAGTGTGTGCAGAGCAAAGAGTTTTAGGGGCTCGCTAAAGAAATCCATGTTATTTTGTTGTCCTTCGTATTTTATGCGAAGTTTCCCGTAATCTCGGAGTTTTTTAGGTGCGGGAGAGTCTCTTTGTCCTCTTTTTTTGTCTTCTCGCAGAAAATAGAATTTATCTTAAGAATATTTCTTAACCAAGGGAGGTGTTGTGTATGAGACTCTTTCGTGTTTTGTTCTAAAGCGTTTATGCACGCTTGGTTTTACAAGCGTGCTTCAAAGAAAATCACTTGGCCTCACGAGATTATTCAATAGGGTTGAAAACCCTGGTATATACGAATGAATAGAGTCTTTGGGGGGATGTCTTGGTTTTTATTCTGTGTTGGGATGGTGAGGATCGTGTGGAATCCTCGCCATCTTTATGATTTAAAGAGTTTTGTCGTGGTGAGTTAGGTAGGAGAAACGACCGACTTGAGCAAGAGTTTGCGTAGGATCTTGTAAGTCGATTTGAGTTCGAGTTGACGGACAGGTTCGATGGGGGTTTGGGGGGAGAGTCGAAGCTGTTCGCGAACTTGCGAAGATTGGAGATTGGGGGAATCCGCGACCATGATGAGATCGGGGATATTGTAGCGCGCGAGCAAGCGGTGTCGGATGTCGCGGATGTGTGCGACTTCGTCGGGATTTTCCATGTCCACGAAGAACAAGAAACTGGACAGGTCGATGCCCACGCGCTCAAAGATCGTATCTACGGAGGTTTCGGAGATCGCGCCATAGACGACAAGTAGAGAGTCTTGGCGCAGAGGGATACGTGCGTACTCTGTTTTGGGGAGGTAAGGGATCTGCACGGTGGGTTCGCGTGGGATACGCGAGGCTTGGGTTTGCGAGATCTGTTGGAGAGAGTGGATGTACTCTTCGCGTCGATCTCCGCGGAGCCCCAAGACAACGACTTTGAGCCAAGCAAAGGAGCCTTTTTGTGCGTTGGCGGCCATGGCAGGGTTCGGCGAGATCGCGTTGGGGTCGCTGAGTTCACCTTGAGGTTGGCCTTGTAGCTCGATAAGGCCGATCTGTAGGAGGATATTCATCGACAAGCGCGCGTGACGCTGATCACCAGGGTAATTTTTCAGCCATCGCACCAAAGGTTGTCGGCTATCGAGAGAGCGTAACCACTCGCGCCACTGGGGTGGGATCTCTTTTTGAAGGAGTTCTTGCCAACGCGCGGGGTTGATTTGCACGCGCATGTTGGGGCGCAAAGGGGGCGTAAGTTCGCTGAGGATATGAAGCCAAGCAGGGTCCATCGCTTGGATGTGCATCCCGGGTGCTTTGCGCAAAAGCTGTCGGATGGTTTCGACCAACGCATCGAGTTGTGCGGGGTGTTGAAACCAGTTTTTGCTGTGCGCGTGGAGTGCGGGGGGAGGCACATCTTGCTGTCCGAGCAAGACAAGATGGAGCTCATCTTCTGTGGCTTTTTCGAGCGTAGCGAGGAGAGCTTCGTCGGTTTGTGCGAGGTGTTCACCCAACAGCACCACGGACGGTGGGTTGTTGTGGAGCAGAGAAGTGGCTTGCGAAGAGTCGAGCAACAAACAGACGCTGTATCCGGCTTCTTCGAGCGCACGGTGGACTGCATCACGTCGTTTCTCATCGTCGTCGAGCAACCAGATATCCGCGTTGTAGTGGACGGAAGCTGCGCGGGCTTCGGGAGTATGAGCATGGCAGAGCAAAAAGCGTCCTTGCGACCACTTTTGCAACGTTTGTAGGGTAGGGGCCACGTTGGCGTGTTGGTGATCGATCCGCGTGACTTGGCCATCTTCGATATGGATGGTTGCACGGTCATCCGATGCGTCAAGGATGAGGACCGCATCTTGTTGAGATTGAATCGCGGATTGTAGGAGCTGTTCGATAGTGCCTTCTTCTATCTTGCCCAATAGTGGCATGATCTTCTGCCGCCTCCTCTGATGTCCTCAGAAATTCTCTAGATGAATGGGCTCTTGAAGCCAGTGCTAACGAGAGTGCATGCTGTGATCTTGCGGCATACGCACGCAGATGTCGAGTTTTATGCTTTGTTTATACGCGACCTTCATCGATGGCTTTTTGGATTTGATGGTAGGCCTCGGTCAAGACTTGCGACTTTCGTGTGGCAAGCTGATACTTTTTGGGATCAGCCATATATCGATCAGGATGGTGTTCTTTGAGCAGTTCGCGAAAACGGTGTTTGACGCCATCCATCTCTGTACCATAGGGCAGTTCAAGGAGTCGATAAGACTCTTCGACACGAGGATCGCGACCCAGAACATAAGACCAACTTACGCCTTGTTTGCGGCCTTCTTCAAGGATCCACCCGCGCAGTTCTCGTTCTAGGTCTTGAACGAATTGTGTGCCTTGGGACAGGAACTCCTCGCGGATCTTCTCCCATTGGATATTGGAGCTATTGAAATCTTTCCCAAGCTCGGACCACAGGGCTTTTCCGCGGGAGTGTGCCGCTTGAAATACTTTTTTACCAAGGTCGGTCAAGCTCATGGATATAAACCTTTCCGCGAGAGAGAGCTTTTGGAGGACATGCCTTGTACATCGATCCACCAAGAAGCCAGGCTAGCTTACCTGCGCAGGCCCAAGGACACAAGGATGTATGGACCCTTCAAAGGCGATCTTGCTTGGGACTCGCGAAGTTTCGGAACATAAACTGTCTGACTGCGTTTGTCCAGCAAAGAGAAGCGGCCTTGCAGATTTAAGTTTTGAGACAATGGGCGGATGTGTCA
Source organism: Myxococcales bacterium (assembly GCA_020632975.1). GTDB lineage: Bacteria > Myxococcota_C > UBA6777 > UBA6777 > UBA6777 > JAKLKB01. Next base: position 163,904 of record JACKEL010000005.1, on the reverse strand, counting down.
GGGACTCGCCAGGCCAACACGGAAAGGCATACTCCCATCGGGTTTGACGTTCGTGTGCAGGCGGATCTGAAGGTAGTAAGTATCTGAGGAGAGCACTTCTGTGATCTGACAATTTTTGTCGTTTTGGGGGCGGTCATCGTTTCTAGCGAGGCGTTTTCCTTGGCTATTGTAGAGATCACAGAGGGTATCTTGGCTGCCATACGTGCGCATCGTGAATTGGCCGCCTTTGGCGAGTTTCAGGGCGTAATAATTGGTTCGGTAGGGAGGAGGAAAGTTCCCATCAAGGATCTGGCCTATCGCGAGAGATGTGGCAGGCAAGATATCCGCAAACAAGCGATAAGGGCCGACATCGCGGCGTGCTGTCACCTGCAAAGAGTAGTATCCGGGCTGGATTACCTTTGAAAACATGCAGTTGTCGCCAGCGCCGCTGTCATCGTCTTTGGCAACTGTTTCGTTGTCGTTGTTCAAGAGGTCGCACTGGGTGTCGATGTTTCCTTCCGTGCGCAGCGCCAGCACGCTGGTTGTTTTCACAGAGATAAGATAGCGGTGCGGTCTACGTTTGTCTTTGAAGATCGCAGAGAGCGGCTTTCCTATCTCAAGACGAGGCACTTCGATATCGCGTCGTTGGACCCAAAAGCGCCCACCTTTGTGCCCTTGGACACGCACACGGAACTTGTACTGTCCTGGCATCAAGAAGCGGCTGATCTGGCAATTGAACTTGAGTACAGAGCCACCATCGTCATTTTTTTCGATGGCGGTTTGTCCATCGATGGGCATCGAAGCAAGGAAAAGTTCGCAGACAGTGTCGAGTTGCCCGTGTGTTTCGAGGACAACGGTTTGGGGAGCGGACACATCGATTGTGAAGACGCGTTTGTAGCCTTTCTCGACGGGGCCGACCAAACGAGGACTACGATCTTGCAGTACATCACCTTGGGGCGGTGCGTAAGGAGATATCTTGAGTTCATAAGGTCGTTCATCGCGTTCGAGGGGATACACCTTGAAGAAATAGGTCCCTGTATCGAGATCCGCGAAAAAGTTGCAACGACCTGCTTCTGAAAGATTCATGAGCGGAGGTGGCTGGCCTTCTTTGTTTGTAAGCAAGCAGTTTGCGCCGCGTTTGTTGACTTGGATGCGGTACAGATTCGCTTGTTTGACTTGCAGTTGGTAGATCTGCAAGGCTTCGTGGAAAAGAGGGCGGACAACACGTGTGGTGTTGGTACTCAGTTGTGCAAAGGGGAGTTCTTCGAGGCTGACTTGGTAACGTCCTTGTCGCGTTGGAACATCCGCATGGACTCGCAAAAAGTACCGTCCTGCGGGGAACTGGCCTTCGAGGAGGCAAGTCTTGTCCGCAGATTTGGGAGAAGCCACGCTGTGCCCCAACTCGTCTTCAAGGTTGCAGTGGATGGGCAATGAACCATGACTTTGGATGCGGTGGTATCGGTCTTTGGGGAGGTTGACTTCGTAGAGGTCGAAGGTTTCTTCGTTGAGATAACCTTCTTGGATGTGGTTGGCTTGGAGTGGGCGTAGGCGGATCTGTTGAAAAGAGAGTTTGTACTGTGATTTGGGTTGATCCGAGCGGATATCAAAGATGTACTCGCCTGGGTCGAGCTGACGACCGATGATGCAAGAGCCGTAGGATTGGCGAAAATGGTGTGTTTGTAACCACTTTCCGCTGCCATGTTGGAGAACGCATTGGAGATTGCCGTTGCCTGTGGCTTGAAGTTGGACCATGCGTGGGGCAGAGAGGTGGAAGCGGAATCGGTGACGATCGCGGATTCCTTCGATGAGTCCGGCCGAAGAGCCTCCAGAGTGCAGTGTGAGACCGACTTCTTTGTCCCAAGACAAGCGTTCCACTTTCACGCGGAAGCTAGCGTCTCCATCTGTGCGGACTTTGAAAGAGTGTGTACCTGCGGGAAGAAACCAGATCAGCTTGCAGTTTTCGTCCTTGCCACCGATGTCTTTGACGAGTAGATAACGCTCTTCTTGTTTTTCTCGATACACCAAGGCACAAAGGGTATCAAGTTTCCCGAAGGTTTCGAATGAATAGAGTCCCGCTTGACCAATGGAAACATCAAAGCGATGGACAACCATATTTTTGGGTGAACTTGGGACGTCAAAGGAGCCAGGTCCTGAGAACTTATAGAGCTTTTCTTCGGGTTGTAGTGGTAAGGCTCGGAGGCTGTGGCGTGTGTGTGCACCTTCGCAAGCTCCCAAAAGGAGCGAATAGACAAGGAGGCCGAGAAGGAGCAGCGCCGAGTTGTATGGGCGAAGGGTTTGAGAATGCATTGTAAGATCGACCTCTTTATCCCTAGGGTTGCGGAAGACTTCGAGGTGGTGTTTTTGTCCTTTTCGTTGTCAGACAAGTGATCGCACTGTTCAAGAGTATGAAGATGCTGTGTGAGATGTTCAAGTCTCGCTAGATTCTTTGGTTGAGAGGTCCCATCTTTCGTTGTCTTGATCTTGAAGGAGGAAGTCGGCGTGGGAAAGTCGCAAAGTTTGGAAGAGCTTTTTTCTGAGTTGGAGTCCGTGGTGGAACAACTCGAAGAAGGAGAACACGCGCTAGAAGAGTCTTTGCGTTTGTTTGAGAGAGGGATCTGGCTATGCCGCCAAGGAGGTTTGCGCCTCGATCAAGCTGAACAAGATGTCGCGCAGCTTGTTCGCGATGGACAGAGTGGATCGTGGCGCCGTGAGCCTTGGTCGGACCCGCAAGCACAAGAAGCATCGCTCTCTGAAGAGGAAGAAGAAGACGACAGCATCGAGCAAGCCGACGATATCTTGTGAGGCTGTTTTTTCTTTGGATGTCGAGGTGGGAGCTTTGTAGGCTGTTTTCTTGTGTCGATTAAGAGTCTTGGAGGAGCTGAAGGAAGTTTTTGCCAGCTTGTTTGACGCCCAACTCAAAGAGAGCGATCGAGGCGAATATACGGACTTTTTTGATGGGGTCCTCTTCCAAAGCAAGCCGCAAAGCGTCGATAATCTCTTCTTTTTGTTGGAGCCAGGTTTGTGCGCGGATACCTTTGAGGCCTTGAGGTTCTTTGATCAAGCCGAGTGCACGGGCCGCGTAAGCTCTTGCGTCACCATTGGGATTTTGGAGCGCGCGAATTAAGATCGGGGCACCTTCAAGATCGCCGATCCTTCCGAGCGCTTCCGCAGCGTTGGCAGGAACAAAGCCATTCTCTAGCGCCGCTCCCAACCATTGGATCGCGCGGCTGTCCCCGATGCGACCGAGTGCCCAAGCCACCGCAGAACCCACCAAGCTGTCTTCTGTTTGAAAGGCCGCAAGGAGGTTGGGTACGACCTTGGCATCGCCGACTTTGCCCAGTGTCACGGCAGCATGGGCCACGACTTCGGGATTTTCGTGGCGAAGATTTTTGGCGACCTCTGCGAGAAGTGGGTCGCCCCCGATGCGGATAACTGCGATGGCTGCGGCTTGTCGCACGGCGCCATCAGGATCTTTTTCAACGATTTCTTTCAAAGGCTTGAGCGCGGCTTTGACTTGGCGCTGGCCAAGCAGTTCGGCGATGTCCGCGCGAGTGAGAGGATCGGTATGGCGCAGGTTGGCGATCAACTCTTGCTCTGAAGCACGTTGGTTCTGTAAAAAGCGGCTTGGTTGAAGTTGTGGATCAAAGGAAGGATCGAGTTGTGCGAGTTTTTCCAAGAGTTCGCGGTAGCGTGGATCTTGTTCAATGGGTTTGGTGGACATCTTCTTCCTTTTCTGCAGGGCGGCCTTTGTCGAGGTCACCTCGCGGGCGAGGTTGACCACATCCGTTGTGTGTGTGGAATGTGAAGGATATCTGACTACACAAAGCCCGACTTATTGTATTTTAAGCAACCGCTATCAAAGCGCAAATCGAACCTTTTGGCAAGGGAAGCTAGAACAAGTTTCAGGAGTAGGGATGCTAAAAGCATTGGAACGACACAAGGGTGGACCCTTTACGCAAGGGCCTGTGGTATTGGTGGTGATGGACGGTGTCGCGGTAGGTCCACAAGATGAGGGAAATGCCGTGATGCTCGCACGAACCCCTACGCTTGACCGTTTGTCCAAGGGACTTTGGACGACTTTGCGAGCGCATGGGACAGCCGTGGGGATGCCAAGTGACGATGACATGGGCAACTCCGAAGTTGGCCACAATGCGCTTGGTGCAGGGAGAGTCTTTGCGCAAGGCGCGCGTTTGGTGCAGGAAGCCATCGCAGAAGGTCGCTTGTTTGAAGGGGAAGTCTGGAAAGACGCTATCTCTCAAGCTCGACAGGGTGGGATATTGCACCTCTTGGGCTTGTTGTCGGACGGGAATGTCCACAGCCACGAAAAGCACTTGCACGAGATGTTGCGCCAAGCCGCCAAAGCAGGCGTCCAACAAGCTCGACTTCACATCTTGCTCGATGGTCGGGATGTTCCTGCGGACTCTGCTTTGATTTATGTCGATCGTTTGGAAGAAGTTCTTCGTGAACTCTCTGTGGATGGTCGGGATTATCGCATCGCTTCGGGTGGTGGGCGCATGGTGATGACGATGGATCGCTATGAAGCAGACTGGCCTATGGTCGAACGTGGTTGGAAGACCCATATCTTGGGAGAGGGACCTCACTTCGCTTCAGCACGTGCTGCGATCGAAGACTGTCGCAAACGCGGCAACACCAACGACCAATATCTCGATCCCTTCGTCATCGTGGAGGATGAGAAGCCTGTTGGTGCGGTTGAAGATGGTGATGTCTTTTTGATCACAAACTTTCGTGGTGACCGTGCGATCGAGCTTTGCCGTGCCTTCGAAGAGGACGACTTTACCAAGTTTGATCGCGTGCGCCGCCCCAAGGTGTTCTTTGCAGGGATGATGCAATATGACGGTGACTTGGGGATTCCCTCTCGCTATCTTGTTGAGCCTCCCGCGATTCAACGCACGATCAGCGAATATCTCGTACACAGCGGTGTTCGTCAGTTTGCGATCAGTGAAACCCAGAAGTTTGGGCATGTTACGTACTTTTGGAATGGGAACCGCAGCGGAAAGTTCGATGAGTCCTTGGAGACGTATGTTGAGATCCCCAGCGACCGTGTTCCTTTTGAACAGCGCCCTTGGATGAAAGCTGCGGAGATCACAGATCGTTTGGTGGAAGAGATCGTTGTTGGCAAGACGCCGTTTCTACGTGTTAATATCGCAAACGGCGATATGGTCGGTCATACGGGCTCTTTGGAAGCTGCTGTGATTGCTGTCGAAGCGGTGGATCTATGCGTCGCGCGTATCTTGGAGGCCGTGAAAACGGCTGGAGGGATGGCTCTTGTGACAGCAGATCATGGCAACGCAGATGAGATGTTTGCGCACGACAAAAAAGGCCACATCGCTTACAAAAAAGACGGGAAGCCCGAGCTAAAGACGAGCCACACACTCAATCCTGTACCTTTGTATGTGTACGACGCAAACGAGACACCGTCTTATGAGTTGGCCCAATGCGAGCAGCCTGGCCTTGCGAACGTGGCTGCGACGATCTTGGATTGTTTGGGGTTTGTGCCTCCCGAGGATTACGAACCTTCCTTGTTGCAAAGGAAACCAAACTAAGAGCCACGCAAAACGCCATCCTTTTGGGGTGGACACACAGAGAGAAGACTTGTCTCTACAGAAAGGAGCGAACTCTTGGAGCTTTTTATACAAAAGTCCGCAACATGGTGGAGATGGGTCGTCTTCTGTTTCGTTGTTTTCTGCGGACAGATGGCTTGTAAGACCACCTCGACACAAACCAAAAAAGCAAAGTCTGTGTGGCAAGCTCCCGAGCCTATCGAGATCTTACGTGGTTTAAAAACAGGAGACGAACCCGCTGATGTCGAACGGCTACTTTGCCAACGGTGGTCGTGGGGGCGCTGTTCTCGACTCCAGCGACTTTATTCTTCTGCTGAGCGGGCGTGGCCTCAAGTGTTTCTCTACGAAGAGAGGGAGGGGGCTTACCCTTGTCATCATCGCTTTTTCTTCGGTCGTTGGGGGCTGAGCAAGATCGTCTCAAGCTGCGAGGTCTACAACGTGGAACAAGCTGCGTCAAAGATCCGTCGATATGTTCGGTGGTTTGGGAAGTTTGAGCCTCGGGAGGAAAACAAAGATCTTTATCTTTGGAATCCTCTTAAACAAAAAGGCTTGGTCCATCGGGTCGCACAAAAGGGGCGCATCCTGATCGCATCACATCAAGATACTCGCATGGATTGGTTGAAATATCTGCAAAACATCGAGCCTGCACAAAGTCTTGTTTCCAAGGAACAATGGGCGCTTTGGCAAAGCGCTTCGCTTTCTTTGCGGAGAGAGGTCTTGCGCAATCTCGCTCGTGTCTTGTTTTTGTGGCAAACGCGCGTAAAGGACGAGCATCTTTTGTTTCGCTTGCAGGAGGCTGGATGGAACCGACCTGTGGTGTCTTTGTGCGTTGCGAAAAAGGCAGATCCTAGCCGTTGGCAAGGAGAGCCTTGGAAAACAATCGGCTTTGTCCCTGATACACCGATCGCTTTGCGCTATCGCTTCCGTTGGAAGGTGCCTTTGGGTGAACGCAAAACGCGTTTCTTCTTTCGTCGTTCGCGCACACCGTTTTCGCTCGAAGCCGAAGGATGCGGGTATCGCTTCCTTTTGAAAGGTGAGCGATTGGATGGTGGCTTCGAGAATCTTTTGGATTTCAAGTTGACGCGTGTCTACGTTGAGCGGATTTGATGGAAGGTTGGGCGACCACAGCGGGTCGCCCGTGGGATGGAATCGAATACCACGGTATATCGGGCGACCACGGCGGGTCGCCCGTGGCCGAATGGGATTGGATATCGGTGTATTCGGTTTGGGCGACCACAGCGGGGCGCCCGTGGAATGGGATTGGATATCGGTGTATTCGGTTTGGGTGATCACGGAGGGGTGTTCGTGGAATAAAATTGGCTATCGTTTTATCTGGGGCGGGCCTCCGCGCCCGAATCCATCCCGAATATCCCCGTATCTGGGGGATTATTCGCTGAGGCCGCCCATCGCGTCTTGGCGGTCTTTTTGGGCTTGATCGCGTTGACGTTGGCGACGGTCTTCTTCGGGGTCACGGACTTCGAGGTTTTTGATGAAGATACCGCGGTCTTGGAGGTTGCGCTCAAGGTCTTTGAGGTTTCCGTCCATGAACTTGCGGACTTCGGGGTTTTCAGCAACGAAGATGGCTTTGAGTTGGCCGTTTTCCATGCTGATACGCATCTTCATACCACCAAGGACATCGCCTTTGAGGTCGAATTGGAACTCGGGTGCGCCGACTTCGTTGACGCCGACGCGGGCTTGGTCCATCATTTTTTCCATCATGGCGGTGGGGATCTTTGCGCCGCGAACTTCGACAGTTGCGGAGGTCGAGAGGTTCCCGCCTTGTTGGATTTGTGATTGTCCTTGGAGACCGAGACCGACTTCAAGACCTTTGCCTTCAGCGCCCATGGCCATCTTCATGTCGCCAGCTTCGAGACCCATCTCTTTGCCAAGTTCAAGGCCTTCGCCTTTGGCATCGAGATCGCCTTTACCTTCGAGGCTGCCTTTGCCTTCAACGCTGCCTTCAACGCCTTCCATCTTACCGCTGAGACCTTTGCCTTTGGCGCCTTCCATCTGGCCATTCAGCTGTGCTTGTAGGTCAGCGACAGTGCCTTTGCGACCAGATAGGCTAAAGGACTGATTTTGCATCATACGTGCTTTGGCGCTGCTGGTATCGGGTGCAGTGGAGGTGGACTCTTTGCTGGAGGGTTGTTGGGTTTGTTTGTTCTCTTCTTGCTTCTTCAAGCGAGAAGAGAAGGCGCGTTCGGAGTCTTGGGGTGGTGCTTGGGTGTCGCGCGCCTTGTTCGCCTGCTGAGCCTGTTGCTGTTGTTGAATTTGTTGTGAGTCGTTAATACGCGTCATGGCGTAATCTCCTTGTATGTGCCACAACAAGTTGTGTTGTTTAGGGGCAGTGCAAAGGCGGCGTGGGGGACAGCGGAAGGATTATTTTTTGCCAAAGATGAAGAGCGTTGTGGATATCTCTTCTTGGGCCATCTCTTCTTTCGCTGCCATCTCCTTTTTGTACTCTTCGAGCCACTTCTCTTTGTGCTTTTCGAGCGCTTTGAGTTCTTGCGTGGCTTTGAGGAGTTCTTCTTGACACCAATCGACTTCTTGTTGTGCGAAGATCACGCGTTTGTCTTGTTCTTTGATGACGCTTTGGAACTCTTCGATCTCACGTTCAAGGCGTTTGATGTACCGCTCACCCATATTGTAGTCTTTCACACCGAGTTCGCCAGACTGCATTCTTGCAAAAAGCTCATCTTCTTTTTGCTTTCTGTTCTGACGCATCTCTTGGTCTTGTTTTCGGAGATCGGCTGCTTTTTGTTGCTCTTGTAGGTGTTTTTTCTTTGATTCAGCGAGTTGATCTTTTTTTTCTTTTTCAGTGCGTTCCCGCAAGTCCAAGAGTGCTTGAAGGCGATAAGTCGGCATAGAAGAGGCTCCTTAGTCTCAAAGCCCAAAGATGGATGCAAGGTGATCGACTGTTTCTTCCCAAGTGGGTTGGTCGTGGAGTCCTTGTTTCAAAAAGCTGTTACATTCCTCGATCTTATCGATGGCATAATCCGTTTCGGGGTCACTACCCGGGGTGTAGGCACCGAGGAGGATCAAGTCTTCGTTCTTTTTGTAGGCGGCCAGTACCCGACGCAGCTCGCGTGCAGCTTGGTGGTGGCGCTTTTCGAGGGTTTCGAGGCCGTTCATAACGCGGCTAAGGGAGGGGAGGACGTCGATCGCGGGCCAGTGGTTTTTGGCGCCAAGAGCACGGTTGAGGATGATGTGACCATCAAGGATCCCGCGCACCTCGTCAGAGATCGGTTCTTCCATGTCCCCCCCAGCGACGAGGACCGTGTAGAGAGCGGTAATCGAGCCTTTGTCGTCGTTGCCTGTACGTTCTAGGAGGCGAGGCAACATCGCGAACACAGAGGGGGGATAACCTTGGCGGGCTGGTGGTTCACCAACCGCGAGTCCGATCTCCCGTTGTGCCCGAGCAAATCGCGTGGTGGAGTCCATCATAAAGAGGACTTTTCTTCCTTGGTCGCGGAAGTACTCGGCGATTGCGGTGGAGACAAATGCGGACTTGAGGCGAACCAGCGAGGGGGTATCAGAGGTTGCGCAGACGAGGACAGAGCGGCGCATCCCTTCTTCGCCGAGGGATTCTTCGATAAAGTCGCGGACTTCACGGCCCCGTTCGCCGATCAGACAGATCACGTTGACTTCGGCCGAGGTGTTTCGTGCGATTTGTCCCATGAGTGTGGACTTACCGACCCCAGAACCTGCGAAAAGCCCCACACGTTGGCCTTCACCAACGGTAAGAAGTCCGTCGATGGCGCGAACGCCCATGGAGAGGTGTTCGAGGACGCGTCGACGCTTCATGGGATCGGGCGGGTCGCGTTCGACTTCCCACTCTCTCAAGCCGTCTTCGACCGAGAGGGGCGGGCCGATCATGGCTTCTCCGACACCGTTGAGGACACGTCCAAGCAAAGCATCTCCGCACAAGATGGAGAAAGGCTTTCCTGTGGGGATGACTTCGGAGTCAGGGCCGACCCCGCGTGCTTCACCGATGGGCATGAGCATGACCTGATCGTCTTGGAAGCCGACGACTTCCGCGCGAAGGTCTGGGGCGTGTTCGTTGCGGATCAGCACCATCTCACCTACGCGAACCCCACCAACAACGGCGCGGATGACGAGTCCGACAACCTCGGAGACGCGGCCACGGCTCACGACGGTTGAGACACTATTGAGCCGATCAAAGTATTTGGACAAATCGACAAAGTCTGAGACACGGTTCATATCATGTCGCATCCCAGCAGAGATATAGTCTGTACCCATAGTGGTGCGCGTCTCCGTAACATTAGCCAAGCAAGGCGCGTTCGATGGCGGCCAGTTGGTTTTTTAGATTGGCATCGATGGTGCCGATCTCGGACTCGATGCGGCAGCTTCCAGGGGAGATGTTGGCATCGGGGCGGATATCGATGTCTTGGGCGCGTGAAAGACGCTCAAGGAGCATCGGTTTGTGTTCTTGGATTGTGTCGTAGTCATCGGGGTTGACGCGGACATAGATCTCGCGTTGGTGGCGCACGTTACCGAGCGCTTTAGAGACGATCCCGACGACTGTTTCGGGGGCGATCTTGACTTGTTCGCCGATGATCTTTTCAGCGATGCGCATCGCGAGCTTGACCAGTTCGGGCTCGTAGTTGCGGAATCGATCTTGGTTTTGTTGGTTCAGTTGGAGGATGGTGTCGGTTAGCTCTTGCTTGCCTTCTTCGAGACCGGCTTGGTAGCCTTCTTCGTAACCGCGTTGGCGGTACTCTTCGGCTTGAGCGCGGATGCGTTCAGCATCCATTTGAGCTTTTTGGACGATCTCTTGGGCGGAGCTTTGGGCTTTTACGTCAGCCGCAGAGATGACGCGGTTGCTGGCGGGGTTGCTGTATCCGCCGCTATAGCCACCGACCGCAGGGCGCGCAGCAGGGGGAGGTCCAAGAGTCGCGCCGCCTCCTTTGATGACTTTGCTCATATCTTTGTCCTCTATCGTGTTGTCTTGCCGTGGTCACAATCAAAGGCAAGCATAATGTTTTTTGGGTGCGTTGTCACCCATCGCTTGTACACAAAGGTTGCGTCGTATCGTGAACAGGAAGTGAAGATTGGGAAAACTTAGCTTTCGATCTGCCCCGTGCTGTCGTCATATTCATCGTGCGCAACTTGTCCAGCGCCTTCTTCGGGTGTGACTTCGACGGGTACAGGGGGAAGATCGATGACTTGTAAGGCCCACTGGCGAGAGATACGTTGTTCTTGAGCAAGCGATTGAAGGGTCCCCAAGACCTCGTGATGAAGGCGCAAGATGTCGTTGTCAGTGAGTTTGGGCGGGTTGTGGCGGTGGAAACGGATCCCAAGGTTGTAGGGCAAGCGATAAGCAAGGTTGTGTAGAAGCTCGCGATGGCTGGCACAAAGAGCGTTGGAGAACTTGTGCATACCAGCCCCTTCGATCATGTCGCTTTGGGACTGGTGTTCATTGGATATCGCGCGGATCGTACGTTGTGCTGACTTGATATGCTTGGATTCAAGGGGAGGAAGGCCCTGTACCACTTTGAGGAGGTGTTCGGCGTCTTCGTTGCGAAGGCGTCGGCAAAGCTCCATCAAGGGGCGGTGTCCCACGTTGCTGAAAGCGGTGGCAAGCTCGCGGAAGCCAAGTTCGCGAATCAGCAGCATAAGTTCTTCTGAAGACAGGTAAGACAGCGAATCCAGGTTGAATGTTGGGGGATCTGTGTCGGGTGGCTCTGGAAAACGCTCTTCGATCCGTTGTCGGATTTGTTTTGCAATCTCAGGAGAGACCTGCCCGATTTGTTGGGGGATACGCTGTGCGAGCTGTCGTGGAAGGGCTTGGTAGATACGCTGCACAGAGCCACGAGGCAGGCCTTGCAAGATCACCGCGATGATTTGGGGAGACTCGTGTTGAAGCAGGTCTGCCAACCAAGCGGGGTCGTGCTGTTCGAGTTTGCTGCGGTGGTTGTCAGCGATCAGGCGTTTGATCTCTTGGACAAGTTGAGGGAGCAACTGTTTGCGAGGAGTTTCGCTGAGTTGTCGTGCAACATGTTCAAGTTGTTGGGCTTCTTCTCGTGGAAGATAACCCAACAAAGGGAGGTCTTTTTCGCCTTCGAGTGTAAGGAGAGTCAACAAGAACATGGCTTGTTGTTTTGGGAGATGTTGGATGAGGTGACGCATCAATACCCCTCATGAGGGAGAGAGAGGAAGGAGCGCGATCAGGAAGCAAGGCCGCCTTGTCCGCCCATCGCGCGGAGCTGGTTTTTGAGCGAAGCGGATCGGAAGAAGGACCACACAAAAAGCCCAAGGAAGAGGAGGATACACGCACAAAGCAAGCCTACGATGATCTTGAGTTTCGTGGTATCCGAAGAAGCCACGCGGACGCCCAAGAACGCTGCCATGTCTGCACCACCTGTTGCGCTTGCATCATCGCCTGCACCATCAGGGCGTTGGCGTACAAAGACAACATTGATGTTGTTGGCCGAGAGGTCTTCAAGGCTACCACGAAGGAGTTCTTTTACGTCTTTGGAGGTGATCGCGGGGGCAGGGCTCATACGAACGATCATCATGACGGACGCACGGGGTTGAGGCTTGGGGTCGTTGGGGTTTTTGAGGATGCGCTCTTTGGGGATCACGAGGTGGACGCGTGCATCCAAGACACCATCAACTTTACGCAGGGTGTTTTGGAGTTCACCAGAGAGAGCCATGAGGTACTTCGCTTTTTCCTCGGTCGCGGTGGGGATCATCCCCGTGGTGCCGTACACGCCTTGGAACCCTTTTTCTTGTTCAAAGGGCATGTTGTGGCGTTGGAGGAGGCGAATTGCTTTTGCGTTGTTGGAGCTATCGACCATGATGGTCCACTTGATCTCACGTCCCGAAGTGTCGGCCATCTTGGTTGCGTTGATGCCGTTTTTGGCGAATAGGACGATGATCTCGTTCGCTTGTCTTTCAGAGAGTCCATGTTGAACAGGCACGGTACAGCCGGCTACAAAGAGAGCCAACAAAAGGCTCAAGAGTACGAGTGCATGAGGGCGTTCGTTTCGAATCTTCATCAGATAAAGTCTCCTCGACGCGCGTCGCTCGGATACTGGGGCATGTTGTAAAAAAGTCGATCATAGATAGCACAGGACCCCGAAACTGACAAGGCCACAATGCATGGGAGAGAGAAGAAAGAAGAGAGGCATTGGAAGAGAGGGGGAGGAGAAGAAAGCAAGCGTATCAGACCTGGGTGTTCATGGCTTGTTTGATACCGCTGGAGGCTTTTTCGACCACTTTGGAGACGAGGTCCATCTCGAGGGAGAAGGTCGAGACTTTGTATTGGAGGACAATCAACTCTTTGTTGTTGAAGGATTTGCCGCTCATGGCTTGTTTCATCAAGCGATCGACGTCGCTTTTGCGGTTGCCCATGTTTTCGAGGAAGCGCTCGACACCTTTGGCGGTGTTGCTTTTTTGCGCGCCAGCGGTCGATTGCGTTTTTTGGGTTTGAGCGATATCGCGGATCGACCGTGTTTTTTCAACCTTTTGTGTTTGGTTCACTTGGTTGATTTGTTGGGGTTGGTTGATCTGCTGGGTTTGCATACTTTGTTGGAACTTGGCAGCGTTGCCCCCTTGCATACCAACTTGTTGGTTTTGGGGTTGCGCATTTTGCATTTGCTGCATTTGTTGCATTGCGATCTTTGCTGCGCCGCCGCCAGCTCCTGCCAATGGGTTGCTCATGGTATCCTCCTCTATGAGAGATGTGTTTGTTTATGTCGTGAAAGCGAGTTGCTTTTTATCTTGTTACTTTCATCTTCGACGGTTCTTGGGAAAGGTTGCTTCGCTTGATCTTTGTGTTTTTGGGGACATGCGGGTTGCGTGCGAAGAAGCCGAAGACAAGGCTAGAAACGTCGAGCACGAGAGAGGCGATTTGCAGGAGCGGGTTCTTCTTTTTCAGCGGGGTCAAGTTCACTGACGAGTTTTTGCAGCTTTTGGATCGCACGTGCATGAAGACGCGAGGCCCAAGACTTGGACAGGCCCAACTTTTCCCCAGCTTGCTCCAAGGTCATGTCTTTGTAGTAGTAGGATTCCAACAAGGCGCGTTCTTGTTCGGGAAGCTTTTGAAGGGCTTCGCGCAAGAGTTTTTGCGCCTGTTTCATCTCGATTTGATTGAGTGGATCTTTGTCTTTGTCTTCGTCTTCGATCTGAAGGCCTTCTTGGGCATCCAAGGAGGTGATAAAGATCGAGGCCAAGCCCGCGATCACTTCGCTGATTTGGCTGACTTCGTCTTGGACAGAGTGTTGTTCGTGGTTGGAGGCGTGACGTTCGTTTGCGCTGGTGAGGTAGGCATTTGCGCGTTCTTCGTAGCGAAGTTTGGCGTATTGTGAACGCGAGATCCAGCCCATCCCGCGGAGTCCGTCATAGACAGCGCCTCGGATGCGGTAGTAGGCAAAGGTCATAAAGTTGACTTTGAATTTGGGATCAAAGCGATCCGCAGCTTCGATAAGGCCAAGCTCCCCGTAGCCGACGAGGTCATCAAAGTCGACATCAGGCGAGAGGGTCTTCATGATCTTGCTGACGATGTTCCGCACGTAGGGACGGTATTGATGGATCAATTGCTCCCTTGTGAGCGGGGTCTCGGCTGTTTGGGACATGTGTTTTCCAAATGCTTGTGGGCGTTAAGGAGCCGTCAAAAACGCCGCCTAACGAAAAGAGCCGATGCTACATCTCTGAGGAGGATACCCCGAGCGAAGCGAAAGATCAAGGCCAGAAAAAGGGTCTCGGATGATGCTAGGGGGCCTCTGCGAAGTGTCGAGTGGAGGCGTGGAAGAAGAGTGGGCGGCTTATTTTTTTCGATCAGAGACAGCGATGCGCTTGAGGACATTTTCGAGGCGTTCGCGCATGGTGGAGTCATTGTTGACCGAGTTGGTAACCGCTTGGGTGATCTGTTCGAGTTCTTTTTCGGGGAGATTTTTTTTGCCGAAGTGTTCGCGCAAGATGGCGCCAACGACAGCACGTGTTGCTTCTTCGAGGGAGGCTTCGTCGTTGAAATCAAGTCCTTTGGAGGCTTGTGAAACTGCATCAAAGACAGGGTCGTTGGCTTCGACAGGGCCGAGCGCACCGACTTGGGAGACCGCATCGGTTTGTTCGGCTTGTCCGACTCCTCCGCGTTTTTTGGTCTTGGAGCTTTTGTTGCTTTTTTCAGTTTGTTCGGTGCGTTGGATGGGATAGCCAGCGCCGCCGCCTCGGATCTTCATGATATTCTCGACTCACCTGTGTTTGCAAGCACATCGCCGTGGCAGTGCTGCGATCCTATCGTAGAATGTGAGCAGACAAGAGGCCAAGGGCAAGCCTTGGCCAGATTTGGAGATCAACCAAATACGCCGTCTGCGTGTCCTTGTTGAAGTGAACGGGCAAGCTGTCCTGCGGGGCCATCGGGATCGAGCGCGATGGCCTTTTCGAGGGATGGGGTCGCTTGCGGGAATTTCTTTTGGAAGAGCAACGACTCTGCGAGGAAAGCATGCGCAGAAGCGGAGCCTTCGTTGATCTTGATGGCTTCTCGGTATTGTGTTTCGGCGAGATCAAAACGTCCTTGGGCGACGAAGAGGTTGCCCAGACCGATCCGCGGGACATCGCTACGGGGAAGAAGGGCAACACAGCCTTCAAAGACATCTTGGGCTTCTTTGTACTTGCCCATCTCAATATAAAAATAAGCCGACTCAAGCAAAAGCTTGGCTTCGAGGCGGGGGACTTCGACGATCCCAATCAGTGTTTCTTCAGACATCGTCAGGACTCCTTGTGAGCATCCACAGCGCACGGGAAGAGGGTTATCGTGTGGTACAGCGTGCGTTGGGCGCCTAACGTGATGCGCGGCTTTGTTTTGTGCGCGAGATCACGCTTTCTTTCTTTATCGACGCCAACGCAAAAAGAGTTGTGCTTAACCTTCTTCTTTGGGGGCAAGCATCTCTTCTTTCAATTGGATCAAGTGGTCGATAAGATCGAAGACATGTTCGTAAGCTTTGCGTGCTTTGCTGGCTTCTTGTTGGATTCGACCTGTGCGTTTACTAATGAGTTCGTCGAGTTGCTCGCAGGTCTTTGCCATGCTTTGACCGACAGACTCTAGTTCGCCACTTTCGATCAGTTCTTCAAGGACGGGAAAGATTCGATCTTCGGGATTGGTGGGTGCTTGTGCTCCTTGGGGAGCCGCAGCTGGAGCAGCTGCCGGTGCTGCAGGGCGAGCCGCACTACCCAGACCTGCGCCAGGGCCAAAGCCCGGCATCGAGCCGATCTGGAAAGACTTAAAATCATCGTTTTTACCAGACATCGCGTCGTTCCTCCGCGTTTCGATAAATCGCTATTTGTGCTGATTGTGCTTGCTTTACGTCGCCGCCTGCAAGGTATCATGAAGGCATGACCCTTTCAACTGAAAACTCTCTTGGTGGTGCTCCCGTCAAATGCCCACCTCATCGATCTAATGGAAGGAGCTTTGTTTGTGAAAAGTCTTATTAAGCACTTCTTTTTCGGGGCTACCTTGGCCTTCTTTGCGTCCTTTTCGCTGGGAGGCTGCAAAAAGAAGCCTGCGCCAGCCAAGCCCCCCAAGGCTCGCCCCAAAAGTGAGGCCCAGAAAAAAGCCGAAGAAGACGCTATCCGTCGTGTCAAAGAAAGCAAGACCACAAAAGGCTTCACTATCGGGGCTTTTACGGATCTGTTCGTCAAGATGACCGACGAAAAAGTCTTTAAACAAAAGGGATACAACTACGATATCCAAGCCTGGTCTGCGGAGTGTGAGATGCCTCCACCCCAAGAAGTCAAGATGAAACGACCGCTTACAGAAGAAGAGCGGCGGCGCGTCTTGGCAGGTCTGCCTCTGGAAAAGCTTGGTGATGGAGGAAACCAAGATCGCAAGCCCCAAGATGGCGGCCCCAAGGATGCTGGACCCGAAAAGCCCAAGGGACGGGAGAAACCCGACGCCGCAAAGAAGCCTGATGCTGGCGATGGTGCGGACGCTGGTAACAAAGAAGCACCCGCCAAAGAAGGCGTCGCGATGGATGGGGGCGTTGCAGATGGTGGAGAGCCAAAGTCTCGTTTCGTTCGGTGCCAAGTCCAAGTGTTGTTGGGGGCGAGCAAAGAACAGTCCGCTGAACATCTGAGGGGGTCGTGGTTGTTGGGGGCAAAGAACTTGGTGCCACAAAATGCCGTTGCACGGATGCTTATGCAAGATGCGACCAAAGAAGACTGGGCTGAGTATCTTCCTGAAGGAAAACCAACAGAGCGCGTTGCGGAAAAGGCGGATGCTGGGGCACCTGAGAAGATGCCGGAAAAGGCACCTGAGAAAGAGCCGAAAAAGCCAAGTAAGAAACCTGCGCGTCGTTGGTAAGGGAAGTCTTAGCGAGACTGAACCAGGGGGGCTTTTTCTTGGAAGATCGGGGTTTCGTTGGCGGGGGCAGGAGCCAGCATGGGAGCGTCTGGGTTGGGGGTTTGGGGAGCCGTCGAAGCAGAGGGCCCATGCAAAGGTAGGGATACCCGAAAGGTTGTGCCTTTTCCGGGCTCTGAAGTGAAGCTGATCTGTCCTTGGTGTTCTTTGACGATCTTCTTGACGATAGCGAGACCAAGACCCGTGCCTTGGTTGGGACGCCCTGTGACGAAAGAATCGAAGATCTTGGACTGAAGTTCCAAGGGGATCCCCACCCCTGTATCTTGGGCGTAGATCACGAGTTGTTCGTCTTCAAGTTGGATGCGCAGAGCAAAAGTCCCGCCATTGGGCATCGCTTGGATCGCGTTGCGTGCGAGGTTGTGCAACAGACGTTCGATCTTGCTTTCGTCAAAGTAAGCGTCGCCTGTGTACGAGGTCTGAAACTCCAGTTGGATCGGGACATGCGCGAACTCTTGTTCGAGGTGTTGCTTGAGCTCTTGCGCGAACTGGTTGAGGTGGACCTTGCGTACAAGCAACGTCGATTCGCCCCGCGCAAAGGCCAAGACCTCGCGTGTCATGTGGTTGAGGCGGTCGATTTGTTTCTGGATCATGTCTGCAAAGGTCTTGCGCTTTTCGGGATCTTCTTGGTTGGCCGTGAGTTGGGCATAACCAGCGATCAAGGTCATCGGGGTTTTGAAGTCGTGTACAACACCCGACAAAAGCTTTCCGATGGTCGCGAGGCGACTTTGGCGCATACGTTTGTTGCGTTCGAGGCCGATGATCACCGCACGACTCACACGCGCAGCGATCAAACTGAGGATGCGTAGATCGCTGTCTCCAAAGTTTTCTCGGCCATTGCGTTTGTTGATCAGTTCGATGGCGCCGATCGCTGTGTCGCCATTGAGCAGGGGGACACAGAGTACGCCGCGCACGGAAAGCCCGAGTTGATGGGCAAAATCGGCCTTGAATCGGTTGTCTTCGATGGGGTTGTTGGAGAGGATATGCTGTCCATAACGTGCACTCCACCCCATGAAGCCTTCGCTTTGTTTGAGCACGCGGCCTTTGAGTTCGTTGGACTTTTCCGCTTGGATGCTGTGCAAACGAAGTTGTTTGTCTTTGTCGATCAGGCCGATCAGACCGGCCTCACAGTGTAAAAGTTCTGTGCTGCGTTGTAGGATGTTGCTCAGCATCTCGTCGAGTTCAAAAGCGCCACTCATCTGTTGCTCGATGGAGAAAAGGATATCGAGTTCGTAGTTGCGTTGTTGAAGGGCGCGTGAAGTGTCCGAGAGTTCGCGGTTTTTTTGCAGAAGCGTCGAGTAAAGTCCCGCATTTTCGAGGAAGATCGCAGCTTGTGCAGAGATCGCTTCAAGAAGTTGTTCGTCTTCTTCGGAGAAAGCGAGTCCGCTGCTTTTGTTGAGGACTTGGATCACTGCGATGGTGTGCCCTTGGAGGGTGCGCAAGGGCATCGTGAGGATCGAGCGGGTGGTGTAGCCTGTTTTTTGATCGACTTTGACGTGGAAGCGGGGATCTTTGTAGGCGTCGATCAGGTTGACGGTTTCGCCTGTTTGGGCCACCCAACCTGCAACACCTTGCCCGATGGGCATGCGGATATGGACGGACTCTTCGCCTTGGATCACTTGGGAAACGATCTCTTGGTTTTCGTGATCGATCAAAAAGAGTGTTGATCGATCCGCCTCCATAAGATCGGTGACGGTGTCCATAATCAGCTTGAGAAGTTGTTTTTTGTCGTGGGTAAGCGCCAGCGTTCGGCTGATCTTGATAACTGCCTGCAGCTGTTTCTCTGCGCGTTCTGTGCGCCGTTTTAGCAGCAGGTTCGGGCTTTTTTGCCCTTTATGTGAAGGTAAATCAAACATAGCGCTCACCATCATTCAAGACTTGCCGATTCTATCGCAAAAGGATGCTTTCCTGCAACAGCTTACTTTCAACAGGGGGTTTCTCGCTGCGGCTGTCGTTGGCGAAAAGGCTGTCTGGTCGAGAAGGTGGTTTTATGCGCAGAGTATGTTTTTTTTAAGAAATCTTTGTTGGCGAAACATCTCCCCAAGACAAAGGTGCAAAGCTTTTTTCTTGGGTGGGGGCGTACAAAGCCCATGCATAAGTTTCATTTGAGGGGGACAACAACAAAAGCTGTGCTTGCGGAAACCACGGGCCTTGCGAGGATGTCCACCAAGACGCGATATCTCGTTGGGATGGGTGAGGCGGGTGGGAAGGGTGGCTATGAAACCATCCGCATAGTGTGCCTTGGGCTTGTTCGATGTGTTGGAGGATCGCAAGAAGCGTCTGGGCTGGGATCGCAAAGTGTGTGGGACTTGCGGTGTATTCGTGCGGTGCGAAGATGTGGAGCCTTTCGATAGAGTCCTCACGCCACCATAGACCGCAAGCTTCGAATGGATGGGATTTTCGGCAACCTTGCGCGATCTTTTGTAAGAGTCCAGAAGAGGGAGGGGCACACGGATTGTTTTGGGGAGCGTCAGGGGAAGCAGCAGTGGGATCGAGGGGGGTTGTCATCGAAAAGGATCAACGGCGGCGTGGGGGCGGGACTCTGCGCTTGGCTTGGGAGAAAGCGTCTTCAGTGTCTTTTTTGAGTCCTTCGCTATCTTGGAAGACAGAGTCGGCTTTTGGTTTTTGTCCAAAGGCGTCTTTGGCATCTTTGGCGATGGAGCTGTTTTCTTGGTAAGGATCGCCGCTGCTCTTGGAAGGGGAGCGTGTGGGTTGGACTTGAAAGATCGGCAAGACGCGCGGTGCATTGCGGCGTTTGGCGATGCGTTTTCGTCTGCGGCGGTAGATGCGAGATGGTGCGCTTTGTGGCGGACGGCTCGGCGGTTGGGCCGCTTGGGTGGGGGCAGGTCGCGAGGGGAGAGGTTCGAGCTGAATGGGCGATGCTTGCGCGGCATTGAGCTTGGGACTTTGTTGGGTGGGGCTTGGGGAGGCCCCCGAAGGTGACGGAGAGATGGTGGGAAAGAGCAGCCACATCAATGCGCTAGAAAAGACCAGTCCCGCAAATCCCCCAAGCAAGGCCGTTTGGACGTAGCCCATGCGTGTGTCGGGGATCGGTTGGATCGGGACGGGGGTATAAAAAGCTTGGAGGAGTTCTGCGCAAGTGTTGAATCGTTCGGATGGATCGCGTTGTAAACATCGATCAAGCACGTCGTGATAACGCAAAGGGATCTGTTGTGGAGAAAGCACATAACGACATGCTGCGTTGTTGTCTTCGAGGACACGTGGATCGCGATCTGGCCCATCAAAAGGGTTGATGCAAGCGATCATCTCGAACAAGATCGCACCCAAAGAAAAGATATCTGTGCGTTGATCGGCTTCGTTGGCGTACCCAAGCAACTCTGGTGCAAGGTAGCCAAAAGTCCCAAGGGAGGTTCCTGCCATGGTTCGCCCCCCATCGATCTGCGTGAGATCTCGTTTTTGTGTGAGATCTTTCGTGCGTTTTTTGGCGATACCGAGATCCGAGATCTTTGGGAGGAGACCTTGGGGCGTCTTGGTTAGGAGGACATTTGAGGGCTTGAGATCGCGATGGATAATACCCTGTTGATGGAGCGCATCGACGCCTTGCACGATCTGGGGAAAGATGAAGTCCACCATCGCAAGGCTGAGTCCGCCTTTTTGTTGGTTCATCAACGCCATGAGGGAGTCCTCGCTGCAATACTCCATCACGCAAAAAGGAACCTCACCGCTGGAGTGATCTTCGATCAAGTCCACGATGTTGGGGTGTTGGCTTTCTTGGAGGATGCGGATCTCTTTTTTGAAGCGCGCGAGGGTATCGCGGCTAAAAGGAGCGCGCAAAACCTTGATGGCAACGAGTTCTTGTGTGACTTCGTGTTTGGCTTGGTACACGTCCGCAAATGTACCGATGCCAATGCGTTCTCGAAGCGTGTACATGCCAGCCGCTTCAGCACCCAAGATCTCGATCGTATTGAGCGCCCCGTAAGGGCTGCTATGTTGGATATGCATAAGGCACTTCCCTGTTGCCAGTCGTCAATCCAAGTCCAGTCCATTCAATACAAATTAGACAGATGGAAGAACTTCATGGGGGATGGGGTGTGTCTTAACAGATGGTGGAGGGTTGTGTCCATAGCCTTGTGAATGGTTCTTCAATCGAAAGTGCGGATGGGTGTGGGTCTCTTGGAGCGAGGGGGGTTTGGGGAGGTGGTGGTGGAGAGGTTTATTGATCGATGGAGAAGTGGACGCGTCTTTCCAGTCCCATGGAAAAAGCAAAGATGTATCCGCTGTTTGCGAATACGAATAGCCGTTGTCCGTAGGTCACAGGAGGAGAAGAGATCCCACGAGAGGTTTGTAAGATTTGAGAGACATGTCCTGTGGCGCGGTGGAGCACGTACAAGCCACTGCGATTGCCGCTGAGAAACAAGTAAGAAGGTGTTACATGGATGGGGCTAAAAGCACCCGCATGTTTGTAACGACGCTCCCATACTTTGTTGCCGCTCAAGGAAAAGAGGCAGGCCACGCGTCCTTCTGAGTTGCTGATATAGAGCTTGTCTTCATGGAAGGTCGGGTGATTGGCGCCTTGCATCTTGTAGGACCAAAGTTTGGTTCCATCTTTGAGGCGGAGCGCGTGGAGACCTGTGTTGTAGGAGACAGCGTAGATGTAAGCACCCCGCACGACCAAGGCAGAGTCCACATCCATGAAACGATCACGTTCACGGAGAGACTTTTGCCAAACCACGGAACCATCGCCTGTTTGGAAGGCGGCGATCGTTCCATCAGAAAAGCCTGTATAGACTTTGTCTTCGTGGACGGTGGGGGGGCTTTGTCCACGAACGGACAGTGTGACTTCTCCCGTGCTTTCGTGCTTGTGTCGCCACAAGAGCTTTCCATCCTCTGCGTGGAGTGCGTAGAGTTGGTCGTTTCCAGTGGTCACGAAAAGCGTGGGGGAGTGTTCTTTGCTTCCCTTGAGGAAGTCCATGTTGGAGAGGACTTCGCCTTCCGCTTGGTACTTCCACTTGGTTTTGCCCGTCTCTTTGTGGAGTGCGTAGATCATGCCACTGGTGGTTCCAACAAAGAGGATATCTTCATCAGAAGGAGAGGGCTTGACGGGGCCTTTGGATGGGGTCTTTGTGTCAGAGGCTTTGGGTGGGGTCTTTTTGACGCTGCCTTGGTATGGGGTTCCCGCGATGCGACCTTGCAATGTGCGAGTCCATACGTTTTTTCCGCTGCGTGCTTCGAGACACGCAAGGCGCTGATCCGCACCACCCACAAAGACGTGCACTCCATCATGGCTGACGGCAGGGGCAGAAGTTTCTTCGGCTTGGATCTTCCAGTTGTTGTAGACCAAGCGGTGATCGGGGTTGGGGGCTTCGGCCCAAAGCAAAGAAAGGATATGTTCTTGGGCGCCTTTGTTGCTGTGAGGGCCAAAGATCATAGGATACGCGAGCCGCCGCTTGTAGTTGCCTGCACCACGGATAAAGTCATTAAATGTTGTGTTTTGGGAGCCGCTGGCACAGGCGGAAAGGGCGAGGAGAAAGGGGATTCCAACGAGGAGGCGTTGGGCCTTTTGGACAAGGGACATTATTTGCGCTTCTTCGGTTTGGGTTGTTTCGGCGCGGGCTTGTCCTCTTGTGTATCAGTCTTTACGCCAGCTTGCAAGGCCAAGATAGCGGAACGTTTTTTCGCTTCTTTTTGGTACTCTTTGTTGAGCTTGTCTTTGCTCAAGAGACCGTAGAAATGGATTGCTTTTTTGAGATCTTTTTGGGCTTCGTAGTGTTTCGCGAGGCGCATCAATGCGAACGAACGGAAGATCGGCGCGCCATCTTCGCTGAAACGCTTGAGTTGTTCGATGCTTTCTTTTTCTTTTTTGGATTGAGAAAGCACATAAGCAAGTGCATCAATACCAAGGAAGCGCAAAGGATCATTTGCGGGGAAAGACTGGATAAACTTTTCGTAAGCTGCTTGAGCTTTTGTAAAGTCTTTTTGTTTCGCGTAGATGTGGCCCACGTAGAGGCTTGCAAAAGCGCCAGAGCGCGATGCGCCATGGGATTGGACCAACTTTTCGAAAGCTTCGAGGGACGCTTTGTTGCGTGCTGCTTCGGTTTTGTAGGTCTTTTCAGTGCCCGATGCATCGCCATCTTTGCTGATCTTGGCTTGGTAGACTTTGAGTGCTTCACCAAGCGCGTTGGTAGCCGAACGATCACCGCGTTCTTGCATATAGAAGAACAAGAAGACGCCAAGCGAGATCACCAGAACTGCTGCGATCCCTGCGAGGATTTGGTGGCGATGGTTGTGTACCCAGTCTAGGCTCTGGGTGCCGACCTCGACAAACTGATCGGGTTGTTTCATTTCTTTGCGACTGGGTTTGCTGCCGCTTTTTGATTTATTTGCCGTTTTGACCACGATGGGGCCTCCCTCGTTTCACGATACTTGCCGACGAAAAAAGAAAGACAAAGGGTGCTAGACACGCTTTGTTTTGGTTCAAAGGTCTGTCTTTATATGCAAGCCAAGCCCCCGCGTCAATGCCGAAATCGTTTCCTGCTGATTTCTTGCGTGTCCGTGCAAGGCTACATAAGATCGGAAACAACTTCTTGTGGGGGTAGGTAGAAGGGGTCGCCTAGACAAGTGAGGCGCTCCGATATATGGACATCTCGAACGAACCGTCTCGGTGAATGTAGGCGAAGGAGAGAGTCTTGGAGAAACGTCGTTATCTTTTAACAGGTGGCGGAACGGGTGGTCATGTGTATCCCGCGATTGCAATTGCGGATGAGTTGCGTCGTCGTGAACCTGATGCAGAGTTTTTGTACGTTGGCGTCAAAGGCAAAGCAGAAGAAAAGATTGCACCCAAGCGAGGTTATCCGATCCGCTTTGTCTCAAGTGAGGGTTGGCCAGGGGCTCGTCCTAGCTTGAGTTTGTTGCGTTTTGCTTGGCGTTTGGGGATCGGTGTGATCCAAGCGATCTTGATCCTGCGCCAGTACAAGCCCCACGCGATCATCGCGACAGGTGGCTATGTTTCGGCGCCGATCATGTTGGCTTGGGTGTTGTTGCGAAAGCTTCGACTCACCCAAACCAAGGCTTTTGTGCATGAGCAAAATCTCATGCCCGGACGCTTGAACCTCTTGATCGGCAAACTTGCGGATCGTACAGGGGTCAGCTTTGAAGAGAGCCGTCGCTATCTTCCACAAGCTGAAGCTGTCGGATATCCCGTGCGTAAAGAGATGGTGGGGGTTCCTCGTGAAGAGGCGCGCAAACGTCTCGGACTTCCCGAAGATGCACGGGTGTTGCTGGCTTTTGGTGGCAGCCAAGGTGCGCGCACGATCAATCGCGCGCTCGTGGATGCACTGCCCCAACTTCTGCAAGATCCGAATATCTGGGTGATTCACGGCGTTGGGCGATTGGATAGTCCCTTGTATCGGGCCGAAAAGGATACCCAAGATCGCCTTGCTCAGATCTCTCTGACAGAAGAACAACGCAAACGCTATCAGATGTTTGCTTATCTCGATCCGATCGAAGATTACTATGCAGCTGCCGATCTTGTGATTGGTCGTGGTGGGGCTGGAACGCTTACAGAGATGGCGGTTTGCGGTCTCGCTGCGTTGATCATCCCCAAAGCAAACCTTCCGGGTGATCACCAAGTCCGCAACGCACGCGCTCTCCAAGATGGTGGCGCGGCGGAAGTCGTTTACGAACATGCTCAACGCACCAACGAAGGTTTGATCGACGTAGTTGCAGGCGAAGAGTTGGCGAGCGCTGTGGCGCATTTGTTGGGCGATACTGAACGACTCAAAAAGATGCGTGAGGCGATCCTCAACTTTGGTGATGTCGAAGCTTTGGGGCGTATCGTTGATCGCGTCCAACAGCTTGCAACTGGTCGTTTGGAGCCGTTGCCTTCTCGCCCTGTTCCCAAAAGTGATGGACCTGTCTTTGCGGAGATGACGGGTGGTGGGCTGGTTTCGTACTTGGGCCGCCATGGTTTGAAAGATATCCCCGCACGCGAACTTGAATACCTTACCTATCGAACCGATGGTTACTTGTCTTCGGATGCTTGGCAGACCCGAAACGTGGGCGTCAAACTGGTGGGCTTGCTCCAATTGCACGATCACTTGGAGTTGATCCTCTACATCCTCCAAGATAAAACGCCCGCTTCTCGGCTACATCGGCTTTTGGGTGGCGACTATCGACAAGTTGGTTTCATTCGACGGAATGCTTTTCAAGTCTTGCGTCAACTCAATGTCTGGAACCCACAAGTCCGAGAGACGCTGCTTTTGGGATTTGAAGATCCCTATTTTGAAGTGCGTTCCAACGCTGCACAAACCGCGATCTTCTTTTCTGAGCAGATCGGCGATGATCCTGAGATCTTGGCAGCGATTCGCAAACTGATGATGGATCGCGACTTTGAAGTTGCGCGCGAAGGGATCTTGGCGATGGGCCACTTTGCCAAAAATCCCGATGTCTACGAGGCGATGCGTGCTCTGTATACGCACCCCAACTGGCGTTTGCGTGAGGCTGTGGTGCTCGCGATGACACGCCTTGTTGAACGCGGTGTCTTGGCACCCGAAAAAGTGGCCGAAGAACTCGATCAATTCCTTTTGACCAGCATCGGATTTGCGCCGCGTTTCCATTTGCGCGAAAAGATGCTCCATCTCTCGCAGACTCTGCAAAAGGTGAAGAATGCTGTACCACCTCAGTGAATATCTGGTCCAAGCGTTCGAGGCTGCGGGGCCTTTGCGCCTCGTTCGCTATATTTCATTTCGCACCATCGTTGCGATGCTTACATCCTTTTTGATCACGTTGTTGATTGGTCGCACCGTGATCAACTTTCTTTATCGCCGTAAGATCCGCGATGTCGTGCGTGATTACAGTGTGATGTCCGTCGAAAGCAAAAAAGGGACCCCGACGATGGGGGGGATCTTGATGATCCTTGCGATCCTTGCGTCGATTGCGCTTTGGGGCAATTTCCGCAGTCCCTTTTTGTACTATCTGCTTTTTGCGATGTTTTGGTTCGCTGCGGTGGGCGGGATCGATGACTACTTCAAGATCCGCAACCAAAACAGCGATGCAGGACTCTCACGCAAAGCGAAGTACCTTTCGCAGATCAGCTATGGCCTGATCTTTGGATTCTTCTTTTTGTACAGCGGGACCACGCCGCTTCCGCATCCCACGAAGCAGTCTGGATGTCGCGTGAAGACTTGGAAAAGCAAAGAGTGCGACAAGCCCTGCAAAACCAACGCGGACTGCGCCACAAATACCTGCGGCGTCACAGGCGCCGTTTGTATGCAAGGCCGATGTGCCCCTCCTGCGGCGTGTTCCGCAGATGCGCAATCCAAGGCTTGTCGCAGTGACGAAGCGTGCATCGCATCTTGTGGTTCAGGAGCCTATTGCCCGAAGCATTGGGAGTATCCCGTCCCTGGAAACAAGGTCTTGGTGTTCCGCCCCAGTCAGCTCTACATTCCTTTCTACAAGTTTCCCCTGATGGATCTGTCTTGGCTGTATATCTTTGTGATCGTCTTTATGATCGTATATGCCGCCAATGCCGTGAACTTTGCGGATGGCCTCGACGGTCTTGCGACAGGCCCCACGCTGTTTTCGTACCTTGTCTTCGGGATCTATGCTTACTTCTTGGGCAACATGCTCACCGCGCGTTATCTGTGGTATCCATTTTTGCCGGGTGCTGGCGAAACAGCGGTCTTTTGTGGAGCCGTGGTTGGTGCGCTCGTCGGATTTTTGTGGTTTAACACCTATCCCGCAGAGATCTTTATGGGCGACACAGGCTCCATTACGCTCGGTGGTATCTTGGGAACCGTGATGGTTCTCTTGAAACAAGAGTTTTTGTTTTTCCTCTTGGGCGGTGTCTTCCTAGCAGAACTGTTGTCGGTTGCGGTACAGGACTGGCTGGGGATTCAAGTGCTGGGACGTCGGATCTTTTATCGAGCGCCGATCCACCATACCTTCCAACATCGCGGTCTCTCGGAGCCAAAGATCGTCGTGCGCTTTTGGATCGTCTCTGCGATGCTGGCGTTGTTGTCTCTTGCTGCTCTTAAGATTCGCTAGATTATACGCAGAGAAAGGAACGCTCGATGCTTTTGCATCCTCCGCAAGTTTATATGGGTGGCCTGGGGATCTTGGTGGGCGGCAGCGCTTTTGTCGTCGTCGCTTTGCCAAGACTTGCCCAAGTTTGGCAGTCTTGGGCGCCCGCAACATGCTTCCCACATCATTGCTTTTGTGAAGCCCTACACTTCGGCCATATCTTGCAACCGTCGAATACTTGGTCGAGTTTGGGGTTCGTCTTTGTGGGGATGTGGATCTTCCATCGTTTGGATGTTGAGTCTCAGGCGCAACGTGTACGGATTCGACGGTCCTATCTTCGAGAAGAACTCGACGAACTTGGCCAGTGGAGACTTCCGCTAGGAAGCCCGCGGGTCCTACAAAAGACCTTGCTTTCTTCGCATTGGTTTGGATTTGTTTTGGGCCTTGCTGTGGGGTTTGTGGGATGGTTTAGCGCGATCTACCATGCGACCTTGCGGTTTGTGGGGCAGTGGTTTGACCTCGCTGCGATGTACCTTTTGGGCACCTTTGTGTTGGTGTACGCCTTGGCGAGAGGTGGTTTGCTCACAGGAAGAGGCTTTGTATTGACCTATATTGCGCTCAATTCACTGTTGGGTGTGCTGCAAGCGTACTTTCCTGATGCGCGACGATCGCTTTTTGGCGTACTGATCTTGATGGCGCTGGGAGCTGAAGTTTGGCAACGAAAACACAGCTACTCTCGGATTGATCGCTCTTGGATGGTCGCTGCGCTTGTGTGTTTGGTGACAGCTTTTGGCATCTGGTATGTCGATCTGCACAAACTGCGCTGTGAACCGCACTCGATCTTACAAGGACATGCAGCATGGCATCTTCTTTGCGCTGCTGCGGCGTTTTTCCTCGCTCGTTACTATTTTTCAGAAGAGTATCCTCCCCATCCCCTCGTTGCCTAGAACATCTTCTTTCCCTTCTTTTTTCCCCAACCTGTTCTCTTTTGTGTGTAAGGTGCGCCTCTGTGGTGGGGTGCGTCTCTGCTGCGATATGCGCTTTTGCTGTGATGTCTGTGGAGGAAGCGCGTAGATGGTCTTGAATTGTGGGGAGACTTGGCTTTATATGCCGAAACGCTTAGATGGTTACGGATTGTTTGGAATGGATCGCTTTGTAGAGCGAATCAAGATGGAGTGGTAGGTTGGAAAAAAAGATTCGTGTAGGAATTTTTGTATCACATCCCGTTCAGTATCATGTCCCTCTTTGGCGGATATTGGCCTCCTATCCGGAGTTTGATGTCAAAGTCCATTACTTCAGCGATCACAGTATTCGCGGCGAGATCGATCCAGGCTTTGGTGTGCCCGTGAGTTGGGACACGCCTATGTTGGAGGGGT
Source organism: Myxococcales bacterium (assembly GCA_020632975.1). Classification (GTDB taxonomy): domain Bacteria; phylum Myxococcota_C; class UBA6777; order UBA6777; family UBA6777; genus JAKLKB01. The sequence goes on along the minus strand of JACKEL010000005.1, from coordinate 135,609 downwards.
ACGAGTACGAGTTCATTCGTCGCGGAGAGGATATGTCCAATCCACGGACATATATCATGCCTGATGCTTGGAAACGCTTGCGTGACGGGGCTTTTGATTGGGTGGTGATCGCGGGTTATACATATGCTTTTGAACTGCAAATCTTACAGCTTGCCCCGATGTTGGGGATCAAAGTGTTGATGCGTGGTGAGTTTACCGATCTGAAACGTCAGCCTCCACCACTCTGGAAAAAAGCCGCACGGACGGTGTTTTTGCGTTGGGCTTACAGTCGAGTGAGTGCTTTTGGGTATGTTGGCGAAGAAGCCAAAGAACATCTCTTGCGAAACGGTATCCCCAAAGATCGGATGTTCTTTTCTCCCTATTCTGTGGACTCTACGGAGTTTATCAAGCAACGTCAGAGCTTTGATCGAGAAACCTCTCGAAAAGAGTTGGGGATCGAGGATGATATGTTTGTCCTCTTGTTCTCGGGAAAGTTGATCCCAAGGAAAGAGATCTTGACGTTGGTTCGGGCGTTTCGGCATATCCCCAAAGACAAAAAAGTCGCTCTTTTGGTGCTTGGCGATGGCGAACAACGCGAAGAAGTCTTGCGCGAAGGTCGGGAACTTTTGGGCGATCGCCTTCTCTTTCAGGGCTTTGTGAACCAAACGCAGATGGGGCGTTACTTTGTGGCTGCGGATGGCTTTGTCTTGCCTTCCAACTACGAAGCGTGGGGTTTGGTGGTCAACGAAGCGATGCTCTTTGGGCTGCCGCTGCTTTTGAGCCATATCATTGGTTCGGCAAAAGATCTTCTGATCCCGGGAGAAACGGGTTATCTGTTTCGCGCAGAAGATGAACGCGATCTTGCAAGAGCCATCTTGAAACTGATCGAAGATCCCCAAAAAGCGAAGGCGATGGGCGAACGCGCTTTGCAACTTGTGGAAGGTTACTCCATCGAAGTCAGCGCACAAGGTCTTCGTGAGGCGATCTTGGCTTGTTCGTAGTGCGTGGGGCGTTCTTGGGGATCTTCGGCGGGGATGTTGGGTGGGGATTTAAAAGTTATAGATAATCTGGGTATTTGTGCGCTCTTGTTGTTGGGTTTGTGAACCGTGGGCGCTTTCTTTTTGTGTCACGACGATCACGCGGGTCACGATCTTGCGTGAGCCTGGTCGTGGGCCCGGATACACCGAGATAATCCGCGTTGTTGTGATCGTGGTGGTGACGGCTTGCCCATTCTCTGTGGAACGGATCACTCTTCTTTGTACGCTGCGTTGGCGGGTGCCTGGTTTGACAAGCAGCAGTGCCCCAGCTTGTTCTGGGGAGAGCTTATCTTGGGGGACTCTCATTCCAAAAGAGCCTGAAGGTGCTCGTTTTTTGCGCAGGCGCATAAAGATCTGTGTCCAAAGATGGCGACCACGACAAGCGATATACCCTACGCCAAGGTGGGTCATCTGTGGGGTGAGGATATTTTGTCGATGGCCTGGGCTGTTCATCCATGATCGCATCGCGGACTGGGGGCGGGGGGAGCCTGCAAAGATGTTTTCTGCACTAGCATAAGACTCCAAGCCTTTTTGTGCGGTGAGTAGACCGATATGGCTCATGCGCGCAGAGAAGGTTTCTCTACCTTCGGGATCGTCGTGGGAGAAAAAACGATCTTGGCACATCTTGCGGCTCCATTTTCGGGCGTATTGGCGCAAGATGCTATTGCATCGAAGAGTGGAAAGCCCCGCACGTTGGCGGATCTTGTTGGTTCGTTGGAGGACTTCGGCCTCGCCCGCGCTCATGTCACAAGGGGCTGCATAAACGGAAGCGAATAGCCCCCAGCAGCCCAAGGATATCGCACTCAAAAAAAGAACTCGCAGCATCGTTGTTCTCCCTTGGTTGAAAAATACGCACGCTCAGGATTTTCAGAGGGGCTTCTCTGTTTGGATATCTGCAATCGTCCAAAAGAACGAAGCTTTTGGAAAGCCCAGGTCTCTGTTTTTGTTGCGGTTCTGAAAACGATGAATTTTCCCGTGCGATGTGTCAAGTGAGACACCGCGGAGCTGGACGTCTTGTTTGGGGTGGGGGGCTCTTTGCTTGGTGGGCAGGTTGGAGGCGATGCGTTTTTGGGGGCAGGTTTTTCGAGAGGACACAAAACTGAAGGACAGGGGACACTCTTCTCTCTTTGGGTCTCGGATATCAGTCTATGTTTTTGTATCAGGTGGGTGAGTGTTCTTTTCCAAGAAGGAGATCGCAAAAGGCGATAGCAAGGCCACTATCGAGAGATAGCCTCCCAAAAGTATTGAAGGCGCCAAACGCGGAGCCCTCACCGCACTAAAATACGAAAGACAAAGCAGCATCAGGACAAGGGCAGAAACAACCTTCACTACGAGATCGGATGCTTTGACTCTTCCTCTCAAAAGTAGCAGCAAAGAAAGAAGAAAACCCCCGGGAAGTAGGCCGCTTATGAACAAAAAAGAAAGGTAGATGGTTTTTTCGTGCGGAGAGTTTTAACGACTAAGAAAGCGGATCTGGCCTGCTGTTAGCTCTCGCTTCACGAGCCTAGGCTCAGAAGAAGCGAACTTACCTCTCTCATCACAAGAAACCTGACAGATCGGCAAAAGCTCCATCAGTCCGAATACCACAAGAAGACTGAAACACTTTGTCCACTTCATATTCGCCCCCAAAGTTTAAGGCTAAACTGGTGCTCTCTTTCTCGACAAAAAAGTCGAAAGAAGTTCAGCTTATGCACAAAAAGGGAGCGGGATTATTTTTTGAGGAGGGAAGCGAAGGGGTTGTTGGTGAACTTACCGCTTTGGAAGTTCTTGTCGTTGGGCTTTCCGCGATCGTTTCGTTGGTTGCGGTCGTTTCGGCCTTTTCCACGATGTTGTTGCGGTGTTTTGTTGTCGGGGAGTTCGTCTGAGACGCTTTTGGCGCGTGGTGCACCTTCACCCGAGCGAGCGGAAAGGGCGATGCGGCGGCGTGCGAGGTCCACTTCAAGGACGCGAACGGAGAGTTTTTGCCCGACTTGGACGATCTCGTTGGGATCTTTGACGAACTGGTCGGATAACTCGGAGATATGGACGAGTCCATCTTGGTGAACGCCGACATCCACAAAAGCCCCGAATGCCGTAACGTTGGTGACAACGCCTTCGAGTTGCATACCTGGGGAGAGGTCTTCCATCTCGTTGACGTCATCGCGGAACTTTGGTGCCTCGAAGGTGGTGCGAGGATCGCGACCGGGCTTTTTCAATTCTTCGATGATGTCGCGCAGTGTGGGCTCACCAACATCGTCGCTGATGTAACGTTTGATCTCGATCTTTTGGATCAGGCTGAGATTGCCGATCAATGCGCTGACATCGGCGCCCATATCCGAGGCCATTTGTTCGACAAGTCCGTAACGCTCGGGGTGAACGGCGGAAGCATCAAGGGGGTGTTTGCTACCGCGAACGCGCAAGAAGCCTGCGGCCTGCTCGTAGGTTTTTGCGCCAAGTCCCGAGACTTTGAGCAATGCCTTGCGATCAGAGAAGGGGCCATTTTGCTCACGATGTTTGACGATCTTCTTCGAGAGCGAGGGGCCAACTCCCGCAACATAGGCGAGTAGCGGCGCGCTTGCGGTGTTTACTTCGACACCCACCTGGTTTACGCAGCTTTCGACCACTTCGTCGAGTTTCTTTTGGAGCAAGGGTTGGTACACATCGTGTTGGTACTGACCGACGCCAATGGACTTGGGATCGACTTTGACCAACTCTGCGAGGGGATCTTGGAGACGACGTGCGATGGAGATCGCGCCACGTATGGTCAGATCGAGATCGGGGAACTCTTCACGCGCAACATCGGATGCACTGTAGACACTGGCTCCTGCCTCGTTGACTTGGATCAGGATGATATCGCGCAGGTTTTGGCTTTTGAGGAGCTTTTTCACGAAGCCTTCGGTCTCACGACCGCCTGTCCCGTTGCCGATCGCGATGGCAAAAGGCGGATACTTGGTCAGAAACGCAAGCAGGTCTCGCGATGCTTTCGTCTCGTCGCCTGTGGCGGGGTAGATCGTGATATTGCCGAGGAACTTTCCTGTTTGATCGACAGCAACGCACTTACAGCCTGTTCGTAGTCCAGGGTCGATGCCGATCACGCTTTTTTCTCCAAGGGGAGAAGCCAACAACAGGTTGCGCAAGTTGTTGGCGAAGATGTCGACAGCATCGCGGTCTGAGCGCATCTTGAGTTCGACACGCACGTCAGTTTCGACGCTTGGGGCGATCAGACGCTTGTAACCATCTTTGACAGCAAGGACCATCTGCTCGGCAAATGGGGACTTGCTGTTGTATTGCATCTTGTCTTGGAGTTCGAACAACAGCGGATCAACATCGACATCGATCTTGGCGCGCAAAGCACCTTCTTTTTCTCCGCGCTGGATCGCCAAGAAACGGTGGGATGGAATCGTATGGACGGCTTCTTTGAAGTCGTAGTATTGCTCAAACTTGCTGGTTTGTTCTTTGAAGTCCGTGGTGACCTCTGTGACGAGCGTTCCTTCTTTGAGGAAGCGTTCGCGCACAAGCGCCCGAACATCCGCATCTTCCGCAAGGATCTCGGCGACGATGTCGCGTGCACCTTGAAGGGCTTTGTCCGTGGAGGGGACTTCTTTTTCTGCATCGACAAAGGCCGCAGCTTCGGTTTCTGGATCGCCTACAAGGGCTTGCTCAAGGATGCGATCTGCAAGAGGAGCGAGGCCACGTTCACGAGCGATAATGGCGCGTGTTCGGCGTTTTGGCTTGTAAGGAAGGTACAAGTCCTCAAGCTCAGCTTTGTTTCGCACGGTGAGGAGGCGAGCTTTGAGTTCGTCTGTGAGTTTCCCTTGTTCTTGGATGGAAGCAAGGATGCTTTGACGACGCTGTTCCAGCTCCATGATGTAGGTGTGTCGCTCCTCGATGGTGCGGATCTGCACTTCGTCGAGTGAGTTGGTGACTTCCTTACGATAACGCGCAATAAAGGGAACAGTGTTCCCTTCTTCGAGAAGTCGAAGGGTTGCGCGTACGCTGGATACGTCGATTTGCGTTTCTTCGACAAGTTGGGGAACGGGATCAAACGCGATGCTCTCGGTCATAGTCTTGCTCGATTGTGATGGGTTTTTGATTGAGAGATCTGGGGTTGGGAAGGATGCAGCGCACCTTGAAGGAGAGGCGGAGACAGATTAACGACGGCGACGACGGCGACGTTTGCGCTTGCGTTCTTTTTCGATTTGTTTGGCGAGTTCTTTTTCTTTGAGTTCGGTGAGGCTGCGGATCTTCATACGAACATCCATCTTCATCGTCTCCGTACCGATCTTGCGTTGGATAAAGTCTTTGAAGATATCCAAAGCTTTCTCGCGTTTTTCGGTCGCTTCACGCTCAAAGGTTTTTTTCTGTGCTTCGTCTTTTTCGGTCAGCGCTTGGACGCGGACTTTTTCAAACCACAAGTCGTAAGCGAGACCCATGTGGTAGAGGGCGCCTGCATCGTTGGGTTTGGTCGAGGTGATCTTTTGGGTGGTGCGCACAGCTTGTTCAAACTGGTGTTGTTTGATGTAGAGCAAAGCGAGAAGGTTGTATGTTTGCTCATCCGAAGCTTGGTTCTGAATGGCCGAAAGAAGGGCGGTTTCAGCTTTTTGGTAAAAAGGTTTCGCAGCCTCTGCAACGGGGACAAGGATGGTGCGGGGCGGCTCTTTTTCGCCTTTTTTCTTCTTCTTTTTCTTGTCGTCTTCTTCGGGCTTGGGCTCGGGTGGGGGAGGCTCATGTTCTGCGGCTTGGTCGAGGTGGATCGAAGCAAGACCGTTGTAAGCGGCAGTGAACTTGCCATTCAGCTGGATGGCCTTCTGCATGGTCTCTGCGGCTTTGGGGAAACGACGAGCCTTTTGGTAAGCGAGCGCCAACTCGTAAGCGTAGTTTGAATCTTTGGCATTCAATTCAAAGGCTTTTTCGTAGTGGGGGATCGCTTTGAGAGGTTCTTTGTTTTTGATGTAGATCTTCGCAAGGTAGAATTGTGCGCTTTTGTTTGCAGAGTCGAGGCTGATGCACTTTAGGTAAGCTTGGACAGCTTCAGGATATTCCTCGCTGGCTTGGTGGGTTCGGCCAAGCAGGTAGTAGGTATTGGGGTCGTAAGCGTAAAGTCGCACGGCTTTTTTGAGCAGCGACTTTGCGTTGGAATATTGTTGCGACTTGATGCTATCGACGGCTTGGTTGGCGAGGCGACGTGCACGTCGTTGATCGACTTTTTCGCAGCCCACGAACATCCAAACACTGCAAAGAAGAATGGAAAGGGAAAGCAGTCTCGCGTACATGTTCTCTCTCTATGACATAGGTTGCAGGGATGGGATCAGGCAAAGACCTGCGTAAGTTTGTTGGTTTCTTGGGGGTGTGGGAGATAGGTGGGGGATCTTTAGAACGTGTAAGTCAATGTTGGCATCACACCGATCCCCAAACTGAGGGAGCTATCCGAACCTGAAGTGCCGCCAAACGTCAAGGGGCGCAACAGTCCGATCACCTCCAAACCAACGGAGAGGTGACGCGCTCGGGTGTAATATTTGAGTCCCAAACCAAGGTGTACGATCAAGCCAAGATTGTTATTGGTATCTGGCAAGGATAGCGATACACCCGCCCCAAGTTTTGCGTAGATATAAAGCTGGTTCAGCCGCAAAAAGTGGATGGTGGCTCCCAATTGGAAAAGGTAGTCACCATTTCCCCCTCCTGCTTGCGGATCGCCTGTGACCGCGGGGGCAAGGAAGGAGAATTGCAGAGAAAAGATGTCAGCGACATCGTAGCCCAGTTCAAGTCCTCCAAGCGTCCCAATCAAGCTGGCTTGTGCGCCATTTTCTCTCGAAAGAGCCGAAGGTTTGAGGGCAAAGACATAAAGGCCATACGAGGCCGACATAAAGAAGCCTTTGCGGATGTAGCTTTTGGGATCTTCTTCGAGATACTGCGCTTGTGCGCGGGGGGCGAAGACACCGAAAAGAACGGAGAATGCAAAGAGACCGAAGAGTATGCGCCGCAACATGATCTGTTCAGCTCCACGGATTATCGGGTTCGTCACTAAAAGCTGGTAGAAGCTAACACGAATCCCCTGTGTGTGCAACGTTCTTCTTTGGAAGGGGGGGCAAAGAACTGTGATTCTTGCGATGATACCGCTCCTTAGGCTGGTGGTTTTGTGTCTTGTTGTTTTCGTTCTGCTCGGTTTTTCGGGGAAGAATAAGAAAACGCAAGGGCCGTGATTTTTTTTGAAAGATCTCCTCAAAAGGAACAACGACCCTATCAAAGCAAGACACAATTCGTTCTTTGTCCTCATGAAACAAGGGAGACACCCCTATGAAGTCCTTTTTGACTTTTTTTGTCATCTCACTTTTTCTTTCAAATTTTTCTTCTTTTTCTTATGCAGAGGTCGAAAAAAGTGACTTCATGGAGCGTGCTTTCGACAAGAAACCTGAAGAAAGCGTTCGTTTTCACAATCGAAGGTTGACAGGCACGAAGCTGATTGCTGCGGGTGTCACGACCTTTTTGATGTCATCGATTTTTCCTTATGTGACCGCGGGGATTCAAGTTGAGCGCTTTTGGCCGATGTTGATTCCTGGTGGGTCTATTTTCTTTGATTACAAAAGTATCGGGGGTTGGGAGGGGTTTTTGTGGTTTTCGTGGGCGTGGCCGATGTATATCGCTTCAGGCATCGTTCAACTTGTGGGCTTGGGGTTGTTGATCGCTGGGTTGGTGATGTACTTCCAGCACCCCCACAAGAAAGCGAGCCAAGAAAAAGAGAAGTCACATTTTTCGATGATGGTCGTCCCGCAGGTTGGGCCAAGTCGTGTGGGGGTGGGATTGGTTGGCGAGTTTTGAGTGGGGTGTTTTCAGGAGGGCTTGAAGAAGAAGGGGTAATTGACTTGGACGATGCCACCGCCTTTTGGGGCAGGGAAGAGCAGATGCCGAACGCGTTGGGACAAGCATCCTTCGACGCGATCGTTGTTCATGGTTGTCGATTTGATACGTGCGAAACCAACGCGCCCATTGCCTTCGATTTGGAAGAAGATCTTGATCTTCCCTTGGAGGCGAGGATGTTTGTGTAGTTCTCTTTCATAACAGTATTTGAATCGAGAGCTGTTGTTGCGGATGATTCGACGGATGATCTCTTTGTCGAGCGTTCCTTCGATCTGAACACGCCCAACGTCGGGGATGATGATCTGCTGTTTTCTTTTGGCGCGCAGCTTTCCGCGGCGACACTTGCCCTTGCACTTGCGAGCATCTTTGAGGAAGCTACCAAAGTCACCCAAGCCTACGCCTGTTCCATTGATGCCGCCGCCACCTTCAGATCCACCGCCACGCAGAGCCAGCCCACCGTTCCCTTTTGATACGCCTACGAAAGCTCCGTTGAGACCGCCGATGGCATCGATATCATCGCCGCCTTTGGCTTTTGCGTCGATCAACTTGTTGTATAGGCTTTGTCCGCCACCAAGCAAGCCAAGCAAGCTTTTGCTTTTCAACTTGTTCATCACTTGTTGTTCGATGGTCTTCATGTTGAGGTGCGCGGTCCCATCGATGTTTTTTTCAATCGTCCCGCTGCGACGGTTGTTTCTGGGGGCTTGTTTGTCTTTGGAGCCCATCTGGGATGCCTTGCCTTTGGCGGGGGCAGAGCTGGATGGCGTCGGGGGTGCTTTCTCTTGTTCGGGTGGGCGGATGATCATGCTGCCGAAGCGATTGTTTTGTTTGAAGAAGTTTTCGTCGAGGCCACGGGGGGCTTCGTCAGAAAGCAACATAAACATCACTGCCAAGCTGTGGAGCAAGAAAGAGATCGCAAAGGCCCTTGCCATCGGAATATCCAGATGCTTGAACGAGCCCATGCCTAGTGGCTTGGGGGCGGACACGGTGCCCAAGATCAACTCCATCTGCCCAAGGCTCAGGTGGAGCTTGCACTGTGTGGGCAGCGGGAACCTGTAGCCGTGCTCGGTTTCTTTCGGTCTTTGGGCTTTGTTTGAGTTGTTCGAGGGTGTACCAACGATCTTTGATCCAAGCTGCGCCGTCCATCTGGTGGGTGAAATGCACCATCATCTGGTTCTTTTGCGTTTCCACCAAAGTAAAAGACGTGCATCCCGCAGGCAGAAGATCCGATGTCTCTAGGGTAAACGTATCTCTACGTGACCCCCCAAGGGTGATCTTTTTGGGACGATAAAAGTGGGTATGTTCAAGCAGACGATCTCCCCATGAGAGGCGGACTTCCAAAGCATCTTGGGTCTCCGCATAAGACGACTCTTGGGTGTTTTGCATGAAGGGAGAGAACATAGGGGATTGTGGAGCATAGGTGTTCATGGGGAGGGCTCCTTTGGGTTGATCTCTCCCATCTATCCGATGTTTTGAGAGATGATTGATCTTGTCGTCAGGAGGGCGCAAAAAGATCCTCTTTGCAAAGGCCTAGAGTATAGGTCTTTTGCAGAAAGTGTCCCGTCAGATGGATTCCAAACTTTCGGTACTATCGCGCTTTCTTATGGTTCTCTAGACAACGGTGGAGCAGGTAGGTTCCCATTTTTTTCTTTTCTTCTAATTTCTTAGGAAGGATCACGAAAGAGCGATCTCTTGAAAAGAAGAGAAGACAAACGAGTCCATCATTACGAAAGATGCTGTGTTTTGTGAGATGTTGGGAGAGAGAAAAAGAGGGGAGGGGAGAAGGATATCGAGGTGGTTTGGGAGGATCAGGAAGGTTTGAAGAAGAAGGGGTAGTTAACTTGGACGATACCACCACCTTTGGGAGCGGGGAACTGCATGATCTTGACGCGGCGGACGAGGCATTCTTCGACGCGTTCGTTGTTCATGGTGGTTTGTTTTACGCTCGCGGTGGAGACGCGTCCGTTGCCTTCGATTTGGAAGAAGACTTTGATCTTCCCTTGAAGGTTGGGGTACTTGTTGAGTTCGCGCTCATAACAGTACTTGATACGACGACGGTGGTTGTTGATCACGCGACGAATGATCTCTTTGTCGAGCGAACCAAAAACCAAGGGGGGACCTGTCGAAACATCGACGGTTTGGCTGCGCTTGCGACGAAGGCGACCTTTACCCCAACCGCGACCACCTTTACCGCCACCACGTCCGTAAGTTCCGAGGTTTCCGACACCAACGCCGAGACCGCTAAGGCCTCCACCGCCCATGCCACCACCACTACGAACGCCGAGACCGCCGTCACCAGCGGCTGCACCGACTTTTCCGCCGAGGAAGTTACCGACAGCGTCAGCATCATCGCCACCGAATCCTTTGGCGGAGAGGATCGCGCCGTAGGAGCTTTGGCCACCACCGAGGAGTCCGAGCATCCCTTTTTTACCGACTTTGTCGAGAAGTTCTTTCTCAACTTTTTGCATGTCGATGGGAGCGGTACCGTCGGGATTTTTCTTGATCTGACCGGCTTTTTTGACCACGTTTTTGGGGATCTCGGTGGTCTTTTTGCCCATCTTGCCTTCTTTGTTCTTGGCGCGAGCACCACCGCTTTCTTTTTTCTTCTCTTTTTCTTCTTCTTCGGGGGGACGCACAATCAACTGCGCAAAGCGGTTGGGTTGTTTGAAGAAGTTTTCATCGAGACCACGGGGCGCTTCGTCTGAGAGCAACATAAAGAGGACAGCGAGACCGTGGATCAAGAAGGAAGCGCCCATTGCACGGGCCAGAGCGAGGTCCATCTGGCTAAAGAAGTTGGGGGCGATGCGCTTGGGAGCGGGAACAAAGCTGATCACAAAGTCGAGTTGTCCCAAGGTCAGGTTGACTTTGGATTGTGCGGGGAGTGCGAACTGGTGTCCGAAGTCCGTCTTCTCGACTTTTGCACTTTGTTTGATCTGATCCAGCGTAAAGAGCTGATCTTTGATGGTGACAGTCCCTTCCATTTGAGGGGTAAAATTCACCATCAAGCGATCGCCTTTGGACTCGATCAGCGTGAAGGATGTCATCTCAGCGGGAAGCGCATCCGTGCTCAAAGAGAACGTATTTTTGCGCGACTCACCAATGGTAATCTTTTTGGGGCTGTAGAAGTGGGCATGATCGAGGATACGACCGCCCCACATCACGCGAACTTCCAACGCATCTTGTGTTTCTGCGTATTGTGCGTCCATCACCACGGGTTGTTGTGGAGCGGGAGCAGCGATCGCAGGTTGTTGAGGCGCAGGTTGTTGGGGATAACCACCCGTCATTTGGGGCTGTTGGCCATAACCGCCCATTTGAGGCTGTTGGTAACCACCCGTCATTTGGGGTTGTTGGGGATATCCACCTGTCATCTGAGGTTGTTGAGGCGCAGGTTGTTGGGGATAGCCACCTGTCATTTGGGGCTGTTGACCGTAACCGCCCATCGCATTGGGATCATAGCCTTGTTGGGCGTAGGCCGCTGCTTGGGGATCTTGGTAACCTTGGGGCTGACCGTACTGTGGCATTTGGCCATAGCTGGGTTGCTGCGTGTAAGCGGCAGCAGCGGCAGCAGCGGCTTGTGCATTGGGGTCGTAGCCTTGGGGTTGTTGGCCATAACCTTGTTGAGGCTCTTGGGTATAAGCCTGTTGAGGCTCTTGGGTATAAGCTTGTTGGGGCTCTTGGGTATAGGCCTGTTGGGGCTCTTGGGGAGCGGGGGCCTGGATATTGTTGTAGTCCACTTCGGGCTGTGCTTCGTATTGGACTTGTTGTGGAGCTTGGTAAGCCTCTGCTTGTTGTTCTTCAACAGCAGGGGTTTGTGCGGTAGCTTCGACACTTTGCGCAGCTTGACGAACCGCTTGTGCGGCTTCTTCAGTGTGCTGAGAAGTATCGGGTTCGCTACCATCGGGAAGCCCAGCATCAAGGAGGGGGTTGCGCGTCACGGAAGTGGATTCAAAGTTTCCATCCATCCCCATGCTACCGAGAAGATCGTCATCGCCACCGATGCCGAGGTCGATTCCTGCGATACCCGTATCGACGCCGAGGTTGTCGGGGGTCATGCCGACGTCAGCGCCCATGCTTGCGGGGGTAAAGCCTGCATCGGCCACAGCAGCGGGTGCTGCGGGAGCTTCTTGTGCGGCCTCTGCGGCACCACCGACGGCATAGTTACCGAGGCGTGCTTGGGCGACAGCTTCTTCGCCGATGAAGACCTTGATCGTGGTTTCACCAAGAAGCAGTTCGTCCCCTGTGACGATCTTGTTTTTGTGGACGCGTTTTCCGTTGACGCGGGTTCCTTTGGAGGAGCCCATGTCGATGACTTGCGCTTCGTTGTTATCGAGGACTTCGATAACAGCGTGGATGCGGTTGATATGTGGGTCATCGAGGCGAAGGTTGACAGAAGCCAGTTTACCGATCTTGACGATATTTTCGTTGAATTCTTCGGTTCTGGGCTCTTGGCCTTCGCGCTCGATCAAGAGAAAAATTGGCGCTGTGGGCTTTGCCATGTGGGATCTCCCTTGGCTGTGTAACGATCGAGCGAACTCGGATTAAAGGTCGTTGACGGATTGGATAATACGTTTACGGAAGTTCTTTCGCAGCTGAATCAAGCGTTGAAACTTCACATTCTTGCGCGCTTCGATGTACTCACCATCGGGTTTGGTCAAGTCACCAGAGATCGTATCACTGCTGAAGTCGTAGACCGTTTTCTTTTGGTAGAAACGACCGCCCACTTTGACACCTTGGGCTTGCGGATGCGATGGAAGCGCCAAAGACGCCAGCGCAAGAATAAACAGCCCAGTCAAAAGCCAACGTTTCATCTCGTCTCCTTCTCTTATGTTCCCATGTTCACGAGAGCAGAGGTTGATTTTGTAATCAAGTCCTTCCACAAGATGTCTTGTGGGAGGGCTGGGCTGACAGAACACAAAACGTCTCTGTAAAACGTCGGTGGCGCCCGAGGAGCGCTCACACATAAGCTGTGTTCTTGGGGTGGTTGATCGAGTAGAGAGTCGCAGATGCCAGCCAAGCTTATGGGGGGCATTGTAACTGATCTTGCTGGCAATGTGGAGACTTTTTTTGTGGATGCATGTGTTTGCGGTCTGACTGACAAGTACGTCGTTTCAACGCAAACATGCGAGATGGTGAGAGAGGTACTTTCTTGGACGGGCGCATGGATTTGGCGCCAAGGAAGTGCTCGTAAGATTTGTTGGTGGGCTTCTTGGAGTGATTCGCGGACAAATGCGTGCCATCGTTCCCATTCGAGAGGAACGCTCCATAGCCACCAGATCGGGGAAGCGTAGGAAGCGATGTTCATGCAAAAGCCTTTGTTGTGATGTAGATAGACGAGTACCCAAAGATGAGCAAGGGTTCTTTGGAGGGCTTAGACAAGGGGGTTTTGAAAAAGTTCCCGGGTGGGCAGATTTTCTACGAGGGGATCAGCTGCGGGGGGCAGGTGCTTTTCTGTCAGCGGGGGCGTTTTTATCAGCAGGAGCGTTTTTACCTGCGGGTGTTCCAGGGGGTTCTTGATCGGGCTTGGTGCCAGGAGGAACATCCGTGGGGATCTGGTTGACAGAAGGTTGATTTCCTCGGGGAGGAGGAGCTTTACGAGGCTGATTTTGTTTTTTCTTGTTTGCTTCAGCTTCTCGTTTGGCTTCGGCCTTCATCTTGATGCGATCTTCGGCTTCTTTGAGGAGCGCGTACGAGACATGCGTGTTGGAGATGCGAGAGCCTTGTTCGCCGATATACGTGCGAAGGAGCGCTTTTGCTTCTTCGGGCTTTTCCATAAAGCGCAGGTACAACACGGCAAGGTTGAAGGTGCTTGCAGCGTTCCCTTTGTAAAACTTGAGGAGTTTGTCTTTGTACACTTTCTCTGCCTCGTCGAACTTGCGATTTGCACGAAGGGCAAGTGCATAGCCGAGCAGAGCTTTTTCGTGACGAGGACGCAACGTCGAAGCTTTTTTGAGGGTATCAAGAGCGCGTTTGTAGTCGTGGTAGCGGAGTGCCAAGAGACCCAAGTTCATCTGTGCAGAAAACAGTGAGGGGTCCAGTTTGGCAGCTTCTCCAAAGAAGTACATCGCTTCAGGCATCTTCTTTTCGCTGAGATAAGCGAGACCTTGGATGTTGAAGAGGCGTGCGTCTTTCTTCTTGGTTTTCTCGGCCAATTGGTACACCAAGTGGACGATCTTGTACTTCTTTTGTTGGAGGTAAACGCGCGCGATGATGCGGTAGGCTTGGATGTTATCGGGGTCCAAAGCCAAGATCCCACGGGCTGTTTTGAGTGCTTCTTCGTATTGGTTGTTTGCAATTTGCAAAGAGGCCAAGTTGATTTGCATCTCTGCTTGCTTGCCCTTGTCAGGATTCAAGCGCAAGTAGCGATAGAACGTCCGCAGAGCCACATCATTTTGGTTTTGACGGATGTAGAGTTGCACCAAGCGGTAGGTGGCTTGGCTGTTTTTCTCATCCTGTTGGAGCACTTGTCCCAACTGACGGGCTGCCCGATTGTATTCGCCCATATCTTCGTACAATGCGGCAAGATTGAAGCGTGCTGCAGAAAGAGAGGGCTTCTTTTCGAGAGCTTCTTTGTAGAATTTCTCGGCGCGTTGGTAAGAACTACCACCATTGTTTTTGGCGTCTTTGTGGGCCGTGAGCGCTTCTTGGTAATCGTCTTCAGCGGTTCTCACCACTTCAACTACCCGTCGTTCGGGCGGTTTGACGACCGTTTTGGTGGTTGTACAAGCCACACTAAAAAGCAAACCGAAAAAGAGTGGGATCAGCGAGCGAACTCGGATCTTGGAACGCAACTTCACTGGCTTCCCTCCTTGGCGTTGGTGGCGCTATCTTTGGCAACCTTTTTGTTTCCGCTTGGCGCGGGAGTTGGCGCAGGTGCGGGAGTGGGGACGCTTTCGACGATGGTATGGGAGAAACGGAAGTCGCTTCCTGTGATACCTGCGCTGGGGCGTTCCTCAAGAAACTTGTGATAGTCCTTCGGGCGCAGTTCTTGGAGTCGTTTGAGTGCGCGGAAAGTCCATTCGTTGTAAACGCTGGCTTTGTGGGAGACTCGAAGGCTTCGTTGGTAGAAGGAGACCGCTTGTGCTTCGATAGGCGCAGCGTTCTTTTGGAGTCCTTCTTCATACTGCATCTTGAGTTTTTCAAGCAGGTTGCTTAGCAACTGACGACCTTGGGGACCGCGCAAAAACTTTCTTGCGAGGGTTTTGCGGTATTTCCAGGGCACACCGCGCGATTTGAGAACTTCCACCAACTTGGCGATGATGTTTTTCTCTGCTTCTTTGCGGACGTCGGGTGCTGGGGCGTTTGAGATGAATCGAGAGTAGTCGAGGTACAACTCACCCACGCGATAGTACGAAGCGATACGCCAGTAGGGATCGGGGTATTTGGCTGCTTTTTGGAAGCTATCACGCGTCTTGATCAGGGCCTTCTCTTTTTGCTTGAGGGCCTTTTTCATCTCGGCTTGTTTGAGGCCTTTTTTCAACTTCAACTTGCGGTATTCCACAAAGTCTTTTTCCGCTTCCATGAAGCGGACGTTGGCAGCAGCTTCGATCGCATTTCCGTCCTTTTTGTCTTCAGGGGAAAGGCGATTAAAGCGGCGGGGGATGGCATCAAACTCTTTTTTGGCTTTGGTGATCAAGCGTTGTTTTTTGCAAACGCGAGCGAACTCCATCCGTGCGTAGAGGCGTTGGGCTGCGGTGCCGTAACCTTTTTTCACGAACTCTTCCATCATGCGCTTGTATCGGCCCAGTTGGCCATTTTCTTTGTGATGCTTCGCGATCTTGAAGTAGATAGCGAGGAATCGCTTGTCTTTTTTGCTTTTCTTACGCTTTTTGATCAGCGTGAAGTCGCGGCGCATCAACTTGGTGTAATGCGCCATCGCACCCGTCGTATCGCCCATCGCTTCGCGGAAAAGCGCAGCTTGGACGATGATATCATCGATCTTTTTCTCTTTCTTGTACTTGTTTGCGTATCGCTCATAGAACGTCGCAGCGCGTTGGAAGTCCGCGCGGCTTGCGTACAAGTCAGCAAGACCGAGGATCGTGTCTTTTTCAAAGCGCGAACCAGGGTAGCGCTCAAGCATCTCAAGACGCAGTTTGAGCGCTTTTTCGGGCTGCTTGGCTTTTCCGTACAAACCTGATGCACTGAAAAGCGCCGTAGGACCGAGCTTTTTGTTCTTGGGGAACTCGCGTGCGATCTTGAGATAGCAACTTGCGGCTTGGAGGTACTGTTTCTGCTTCACGATGCTTTCGCAGATCTTCATACCCGAACCGATGATCAGGTTGCGCATCTCGCCTTTGAACTTGCGGTCGCCAAGTTCGGGGACTTTGTAGAATTGCCACGCTGATTTGTTCAGCTTGTCCCACTCTTGTTGGAGTTGGTAAGTGTCCAAGATAAAGTGCGCAGAGAAGATCGCGTACTCGTGTTTGGGGTGCTTCTTCACGAGGAAGTAGAAGCGAGGCAGCGCTTTATCAAAGTGGTTGAAGTAGTAGTAGAGAAGGGCGGCCTTGTAGGAGACTTCAAGCGCGCGGTCACCTTTGGGATAGTACTTGATGTGATCTTCGCAAGCATCGAGGAATTGCTTGGCGATCTGGGGGAGAGGGCGCTTGGATTGGGGGCCTTTTTTCTCGGTAAGGTTGTCAGGGTTGATGCGCTCACGCTTCATCAAAAGGTCGTACGCAAGGATGGTGTTGTACGACGCATCAAAGGAGTATTTTCCTTTGGGCTTGCTGCGATACACGAGGGTGTAGTTGGCCGCAGCTTCCTTGAAGAGACGGGCTTTGTACTGGATCTCTGCGAGCCAGAAGCGCATCTCGTATGCGTTGGGATCTTTGGGAAACACGTTGAGGTAGATCTTATAAAACTCTTTCGCCTCGTTGTAAAACTGGGGGCGACGGGTTTTTTGGGCTTCGTAGTGGCGGTAACGTGCGTATTCGTTGAGCTGTGGTTTGACTTCGGAGACAGCTTCTTTGAAGACTTCGTCGTTGGCTTTGGTCTTACGGAAAGACTTCACCAACTCACCGAGTTTTTGGGACTCTCGGATGGTGTCTTGTTTGGAGCGGTCAGCGTCCACAGCGCGCGTGATGTAGAGTTGGTACTTGATGGTTGCGGGATCTTCGGGCTGCAATCGCATCAAGGTGTTGTAGATGGTCAAGATCGCGGGAGTCTTACCTTGTGAGCGGTAGATCGCGCCGAGATTTTTGAGCATCTTGAGGTAGTTGTTTTCGCCACCGATCTCGCGGAAGCGACGCTCTGCATCAGAGGGATCGCCGACCTGGCTGTAAGCGAGGACCATGTCGCGCATCGCTTCTTTGAGCAGGGCGAGACGACGGCCGTTGCTACCTTTGAAGTTCTCGGAGTCACGGGCATAACGGATGACCGCCACGAACTTGTTAAGAGCGTCTTGGTAGCGGATCAAGTTGTAATCGCACCAAGCGATCTTGTAGAGCGCAAAGCCGTAGATGCTGGTGTCTCGGAAGCGCAAGACTGTTTGATAAGAGGTCTTTGCTGCTTTGACTTGGCCTTTTTCGAAGTAGTACTCGCCAAATGCAAGGTAAGCGTTGGGGATAAAGGGACACTGCGGATAAGAGCGTCCAAAACGCTGCAACATCGGGCGGTAAACGTCGAGACCTTTTTGGATCAAGTTCATCTCGATCAAGTTCTTCCCGAGGAAGAAGTAAGCCTCGCAAAGACGCGGATAATTGGGATAGTTGTTGATGATATTGAAGTATTCCGCAGCCGCTTTTTTGCGCATCAGGTTGGCGCGATCCCAAGCCTGCTTTTGCAAACGCTTTTTCTCGGGCCAGTCAGGACGTCCACGGAAGTCGTCGTAGCGGTGCCCGATAAAGTCGAAGTACTTGCTGCTTTCCCAATAGTGTTCAGCAAGGCGGAAGTAGAGGTCCGCGCGCTGATCTTTGGGGGTCATCTTGATGATCTCGACGAGCGATTTGATCTGTTCGTCGGTGATTTGTCGTTGTCGTTCTTGGTTGAAACGCTCGAAGGCTTGGATCTTCATCGGGCCCCGTTTTTCGATCTTGATGGGGGCCACTTTTCTCTTCTTGACTTCGGCGATCTCGTAGGAGCGTTTCTTGCCTCTTAGCTTCATCCCTTTTTTCTTGCGGATCTCGCGGTAGGACCGAGCATCGGCCTGCGAGGGAGCAAGCAAAGGTGCGAAGAAAAGGAGCGTAAGGGTAACAAATGAGTACGCTCTCATGGGATTTTCTCTCCTATAGCGTATGCCTGTGTGATTAGCGGTGGCACTCGCCTTTGATGCGATAACGGTAGTAACCGAGTTCGTCTATCCAATATTCTTTTTGGAAGGGCCAAAAGGTGTAGTCATCCGAAACAGACACCGTGATGAGTTTTCGGTTCTTGTCGTCTTGGCCTTTCACGCGCATGGTAAATCCGCCCGACTGGCTAGAAGCTCTGTTGATGCGGTCTTTTTGGGCGCTGAGTGTTTCGTAGTTGATCTTGAGAGCCTGTCCCACCAAGGCTTTGAGTTCGTTTTGGGCGCCTTGGATGCGGTCACGTGCGCGGGCCCCAGCGTCTTTGATCTTGCTTGCGAGATCTTCACGGAGTCGTTTCATCATCTCGATACCAATGGAAGATTGTTGCCAAGCTTGGCTGCTCGCACGGATGATCTGGATCTCTTTTTCAAGTTCGTTGATGTACAAAAACAAGAACTGAAGGGGTTTATCGCGGAAGGTCAACTTGAGGATACGCTGGAACATCTGGTCTTGGGGATCGTCTTCGAGACCCTTTACCGTCGTTTCTTTTTCTTCGCGTTGGTCGCGAAGTTTTTTGATGGTCGCGTACATCTTGAGGTCGGTGGGGTTTTCGACGAGATAGCGATTCAATTCGTTGATCATGGGACGGTAGCGTTTGAGGTAGCTTCCGATAATCTTTTTGACTTGCGAATAACGGCATCGCTCAAAGTAGCTCACTGCACGGAGGATACCGACCTCTGGGTAAAATTCGTTTTGGAAGTAAGGGGAGCGCAGTGTGTGGATGATCCCCAAGGTTTCTTCGTATTTTCCGACGCGCAAGAAGGACCACGCCATCTCGAAGATCGAGTCGAGCCAACGGGGGCTGTTACGAGGGATCGCTTGGTACCAGTAGGTGGCTCCAGTGAAGTGCTCAGAGCTGTAGTGGATGCGGGCGATACCCATGATCCCAAGCTCGAAGACGCGTTGACGCATCTTCTTGTCTTTGATGCGCATCGCAGCACGTGCCGAACGTTTGAAGGCTTGCGCTGCTTTGTTGGCGTGCGCTGCACCCGCAGAGTCATAGATCGCGCCCAAGATGTACTGGGCTCGTGCGAAAAACTCGGGCTTGCGGGAGCGTACGCGGTTGAGCAGACGCTGTGCTGCGGGGAGGCGTTTTTCGAGCGCGAGGTCTCTACGTTGGAAGTAGTATTTTCCGAGGAGATAGAGCAATTCATCGCGGTATTGGTTGGGGAAGTCTTTGATGTTGAAGTTTCGCAGTTTACCGAGAAACATCGACTCGTTGCGAAGTTTTCGGCTGACCGTGATCGAGTAGGTGAGTGCGCGTTTAAAGTAACGATGGCTCACACCTACGCGGATGATATCTGTGAAGTAGTCCAGTGCGGCGTGAAAAAGTCCCATACGATAAAGGGAAAGTGCCAACTGGAACTGGGCAGCTTGGAAGTAGCGAGAGCCCGCAGCGTTTTTGACGACGCGGTAAAACATCAAGCTGGCGGCAGCGTAATTTTTTTGCGCGTAGAAGGTGTTTCCACGTGCCATCTCTTTTGCGCCTGCTTGCTTGTTGATCTTGATGGGACCAAAAGTAAAGCCGCGGCGTCCAGGGGGTGGTTTCTCGCCACCGCCTTCGAAGATGTCGAGTTGGGCATTCGCTGGAAGCGAGATCCCCAACCATACAAGCGCGCCGCAAGTAAGCGCCAATCTTTTCCAAAACGGACGTGCCTTCATCGTTTTTTCCCTTATGTAGACAAGAATGGTTCGGTGACAAGGCCGATACCACGAATCGGTTGAGCTGTGGAGGAGAGAGCTGGCGCTTGGGAAGCTGGAGGTTGGAGCATGGGCAGATTAACTGGTGTAAAGCGATGTCACAGGAAGCACAAATCCCACACCAACGGTCGCCATCAGGTTGTGGTTTAGCACACTGACGTTCCCTCCAAGCAAGCTTTGGCTAAAGATAAAGTCGCGTACATCCATGCGGATAAAAAACCAGCTTGCGATCATCCAGCGCATACCAAGACCAAAACTTACACCAAAAAGATCACTTTGGTTGGTGCGGATATAACCAGCCCCAGCCGTGATGTAAGCATCCATATCAACGATGCCGTTTCCGACTTGAAACTTACCAGGGAAAGGGGACCAAACGAAGCTACCGAAAGCCATAATCTGCGGACGAGCAAACTCAGGTTTGATCTTGAGTTCTTGTCCTTCAGGAGTCGGGGTGGTTCCTGTCCCTGCGCGGAGTCGGTCGGTGATGGTCGTGTTAAAGCCCGTACCAAAAAGTCCCAAGACTTCGAAACCAAAGCCTTCGGTGGCGTGGAATGTGTAGCTTGCACCACCCATCACCGTTTGCATAAAACCGTCATTGAAAGAACCAGCAAAGATACCGCTAAGTTCATGACGTCGTTTTTTGGTGATGGATTTCAATTGAAACACATCCACGCGATCTTCAGTGAGCGGTGCTGCGGAGACCTTCGTCGGCAGCCCTATCCACAACAGACATAGCGAGAGGAGTACATAGGAGATCCGGCGTTCTGTACGCAATGCAATACCTCACTCGAACAAGATTCGGAGGAGCAACCAACGTGATTTGGGTTCAGGAGCTCTCTCAGGGGTTCTGTTATCTCTACGCGTCTAAACGAACTTCATCAAGTGCTTCAGGTGTTTTGGTGTTCTAGTTATTCGATCTTTCCAAGGTAATGGATGCTAAGGGTACCCATCTCTGCACGCGCTTTTGCCGAGCCACTTAGCTTCACAAGGTGCTGTGTGCTTCCATTGAGTGGAGCAACATAGAACCAACCATCACCATAGCATTTGTTGTTTGTGGGATTGCACTCTTGGAGACCTTGGCAGATCGCTCCGCTGTTACAATCCCCAACAATGGAGGCTTTTGGTATTAACTCAAACGAGCCGTCTGTCTTCTCAATGCGAACCAACAGGGTAGATGGATCGACAGGCTTTTTCGAGAGGACGATGTCTTTCAAGCGTACTGCAATCGCGCTTGCAAAGTCCAAAAGTGCTTTTTGAAAACCTTCGTTATCTCCACAAATCGGGAACCAACGTTCGTTGGGTTCGCCTGCACTACTTCGGGAGATAAAGTCAAACACGCGGAAACTTGGGGCGGCATTTGCATCGACAGATGTACATCCACCGCACTTTCGGGTGATCGGGTCTGGTGTGAGGTAAGCACACTTGCCACCGCCGCCACATTCGCTCGCTTGGGTACAACCACCTTGTGGATCGATCAAGCTTTGCGAATTGGGTTTGTTGATGAAAGGGTTCCCGATCAAACCAGACACGATCACTTCGCGGTTCAAGCTTTTGAGGAAGTCCAAAAAGTGCGAGGTGGGCAAAAGCTTGTCCATCTGTCCTTTTTGGGGCTTTCCATCTGCGCCAATCAACGGATTCCCTTGATCGTCCATGAGCGTCACGCTCGAAGGAATATAACAGCTTTCAGGGACTTGATCCTCGTTCAGCTCTTTTCCTTTGTAAGAGCAATCATCTTCGTCAGTGACAAAGATGATTGCCAACAATGCACCATCTCGCAAAAAGCCCTTGTTTTGGGTATCTGCGAATCCGCCCGCAGAGGAGGGAGAGAGAGCAAGTTCTACAGCCTTGAGGGGCTGCTCAAAGTTGGAGCCGAGCGTTCCCACATTTGCAGTTTTGGAGAACTGCTCGATGACTTGGGTCTCTGTGAGCTGTGAGCTAATGATCTTGGGTGCGTTGCTCTCCGCTTGGACGAGTTGTCCGCGTCCATCTGGGTTGAACAACTCATCTACATCTGTCGTGATGACACCGATCTGAAAGTCTCTGATATCGGCACGAAGCAGGCGTTGAATGAAGCTTTTGAAGTTGTTGCGAAGTTTGGTTTGTTCTTCCGCCATCGAGCCTGAGTTGTCGATGACAAAGAGGATATCCACACCTTTGTTCGCGCTGGACGAAGGTTTTTCTTCGATGGGAGCGTACGTGATGTTGTTGAGCGATTGTAGAGGGTGGCTGTTGCAACCTACAACCACAGGGGCCACAAGAAATGCACACAACAATCCTATGCGAAGCAAAAAGCCTCCAGCTTGAAAAGAACGCGATTTCAATCTTCTCATCACAAGCTGCTCCATTCGTTGACACTTTGAAGGTTTCGAACGAAAGGCAAGTCTATCTAGGGTTGCTGTGTCTTGGGTGCTTGCGCCTTAGTTTCCGGGCTTGGCGACATAAGATACGTGGATCTTGTCGCCACCTTTAAGCTCTGTTTTCGCAGTACCACTCAAACGAATGCTGTGTTGGTTGCTGCCGGCCGTGGGGGCAATGTACACCCAACCATCTCCATAACACTTGCCCACAGAGCACTCTCTGTTCTCGCCTGGACAAGCACCATTGGCATCACAGTCGCCCTCGATGGGGGCTTTAGGAATAGGAGGATTGATGAATGTTCCATTGCGCTCGATGCGCACAACCAAGTTGTCGGGATTTTCAGGTTTTTTGGAGAGGATGATGTTTTTCAGGCGATCGATGATCGCTCCTGCGAAGCGAAGAAGTGCTTCACGGAAGCCATTATCATCCCCGCAGATCGGGAACCAACGTTCGTTGGGGTCACCCGTACTACTGTTGGAGATGAAGTCGAAGATGCGGAAGCCTGGAGCAGCGTTTGCGTCTGTTGACTTGCAGCCACCACACTTTCGTGTGATCGGGCCAGGCGTGAGGTAAGCACATTTACCGCCACCGCTACCGCACTCGCTGTCTTGGGTACAACCGCCTTGTGGATCGATCGGGCTTTGTGAACCAGGTTTGTTCACAAAAGGATCACCAATCAAGCCCGAGACGATGACTTCGCGGTTTAGGGTCTTTAAGAAGGTGAGGAAGTCCGCAACAGGTACGAGTTTGTCCATTTGGCCTTTTTCGGGTTTTCCGTCAGAGCCAATCAATGGGTTTCCTTGCTCATCCGTGAGTTCGATGGTGGGGGGGATAAAGCAAGTATCGGGCGTTTTGGTTTCGTCCAGTTTCTTTTTGTGTGAACAATCGTCTTCGTCGGTGACAAAGATGATCGCCAACAGTGCACCTTCTCGCAAAAAGCCCTTGTTGTCGGTGTCTGCGAATCCGCCTGCAGAGGAGGGGGACAAAGCTGTTTGGACAGCTTCAAGGTGGCGTTCAAAGTTGGAGCCGAGGGTCCCCACGTTCGCATTTTTCGTGAAGGCTTCGGTGATTTGAGACGCCGTAAGGCTTGAAGAGACGATCTTGGGGGTGTTGGGGTCTGCTTGGACAAGTCGTCCCCAACCTGTTGGGTTGAAGGTCTCATCCATATCTGTGGTGATGATACCAAGTTGGAAGTCGGTCACGTCCGCGTTTGTAAGGCGTTCGATGAAGTTTTTGAAGTTGTTGCGGAGTTTGACTTGCTCTTCCGCCATCGAACCTGAGTTATCAATGACAAAGAGGATGTCTACGCCTTTGCTTGCGCTCTGACTTCCTACATCATCGGGGATAATGTAAGTATTGTTAGGTAGTGACTGAAGGGGATAAGAGTTACATCCCACTGCCACGGGGGTAAGCAAGATGGCAGCGAGGCCAAGAACGCGCAAAAAAGAACCCCATACACGGGAAGAACGAGCGGTTTGGAATCTCATGGTTTTTTTGGCTCCATCCAAAGTGAGTCGTAAAGCGCCGAGAGAGAAACAGAGGATGACAACCATCTGAAATCTATCTATTGATTCAATAGGATACGACGCAGATACAAAATCCGTCCACATCATACAACGATTCGTCGTGCCTTGGCAAGAGCTTCGTACGAACCCTTTTCGGACAAAGTGTTGGTTTGTTCTTCATTTGGAGGAGGGGGGTGGTTGGTGAGAAGACGGTGAATCCTATGGTGTGGGTTGTGTGGATGTATTTCGTGCTTGGAAGGTGGCTTTCTTTGTGTTATCGTTTGGCGGCATATGGCTAGACCCCAAAAAGGTGATGCCGAATCGGCCTTGGGTGTAGATCGTTTTGTAAAGGTCTGCGTAGAGGTGTATGGAACACCCAAGAAAAGGCGGATTGGGCAAGGAGAAGAAAAAAGAATGCAGGGCTTGCGGTTGTTTCTTCTGGTTGTTCTTGTTGGCACGTTGTCTCACGTGGTTGGCTGTGGCGGGACCGAGGTTGGAAAGCGCTGTTCGTTGAATGATGAGAATATCGCAGAACTTCAACGCTTGAGTGCCTCTCCAAACAACGTTGCGGTCTTGCTCGAACCTTCTTTTGAGTGTGAGACAGGTCTCAACTTTTGCGTGGGTTCGGATTATACCGAAGAGAAGAAAAACGATTTGGGATACTGTTCCAAGGTATGTGCTGACGACGCTGACTGTCCAAAAGACTTTTCTTGTCTGGAGTTTTTCCCCGTTCCGTCACAAAACTTACCTGATGGTGTTCCTCAATCCATTAAAGATCTTTCAGAGAAAAAGCTTTGCATACGCAACAAGACATAACCAAGCAATTTACGAAGCCGACCCCTGGCTGCCTATGGGGTTTGGGACAAAAGACAGAGATCGTTCTTGGTGGGGCTTACGCGCTGCTCAAGGGTGGTTATGAAGACGTCAGGCAGGACGATCACAGAGAACAGAACGAGGAGAGCGAGGCGATATGAAGATCCGCTGTGAAAGCTGTGGAGCGAAGTACTCCATCGCTGACAACTTGCTCAAGAAGAAGGTCACCAAGTTTCGTTGTAAAAAGTGTGGCCATGTGATGTCTGTGCAAGCTCCCGATGGGGATGTGGGTGACATGGAAGATCTTTCGAGTCTTCCTGATGCGCCGGGTTCGGCGATCGATTTCCCTGACGAGAGTACACAGATCGGCCAAGTTTCATCGCAAGGTTGGAACTCGGCAAATGCACATGACAACTACGGTGACGATTATATCGAGCACGAAACGGGTTATGACGAAAACATGACCGCTGCGCAAGCTTATGAAGAAGCTGTGCACCAAGGCAGCTACGACGCAAACGCGCAGTATGGGCAAGATTATTACGCACAAGATCCCGCTTATGCCCAACAAGCCGATCCCAACGCTGCTTTCCAAGAAGATTATGAAAGCGCGGCAGGCGCATATCCTGAAGATGATATGTATGGGGCGACAGGTTTGTTTTCTGCTGATCAAGCAGACTGGCAAAATGTGATCAACGAAGCCCAGCAAGCCGAGCAAGCACCCGAAGAAGATATCTACGCAGGGATGGAAACCAGCATTTCCCGACCTGTCCATGAAGAAAGCTACAGCGAAAACGATGAAGCGTTGGACGACGAGTTCAATCGCGCTTTTGAAGAGCGTGAAAACGAACTTATGCCGCGTAAGCCTGCCCGCCAGGATTACAGCGACATCGCGCCCAACCACCAAGAGCAAGGCATCGTGCCTCTGAGCATGGCCCGTCAAGAGATCCAAGAGACGGGCAAAGAAGAGGTCAGCACCAAGGTCTTTAACATCAACGCACTTGAGACCTTGCGTTCTGAGCGCGAAGCGGCTCGTAAAGAACGCGAGCACAAAGCGAAAAGTCGCAAAGCCGAACGTAAAGGCCCTGCTCCTGCTGCTGTTGCTGAAACCAAAGAGCCGCCCGAATGGTACGTCATCGAAAATGACGAGCAGGTCGGCCCTTTGAGCAAAAATGAGATCCGTGATCGCTTGAAGCGCGGTGCTTTGGATGCGGAACACTACATCTGGAAAGAAGGTCTTGCAGAGTGGAAACCCATCTCTGAAGTGGCCGCACTTGCCGATGTTTTGAAGCAAGTCGAAGACGAAAAGGCAGGGAAAACCAATGGCCTTTCTGTTGGTTCGAGCTTGCCCGCTCCCTCCAGTGGGAACCTTCCTGCGATCTCTTTTGCACCTGCGGACTCGAAGCCTATCGCACCTCCTGAGTCCCCGAAGCTAGACGATCTGCGCTCTCTCGCGGGTGGTATCGCAAGCGAGTCCAAATCCAGCGCACCCAAACGACCTACTTCGATGGCGGCTGCTTTGTTGACAGAAGAACCCGCTCCACCTCCTGCACCTTCGGGTGGATTTGGTGTGCTTGGGCCCACTTCTGGTCCTGACATCGCGACGCCTGCCGCACAGATGACAGGTGGCTTTCAGGGATTCGGTAGCCCCCAGATGACGGGTGGTTTCGCTGCTTCTCCTGCGCCATTCTCTGGGGCAGCACCTGCGCCCTTTACAGGTTCTCCCTTTGACAAGGAAAAGAAAAGCAATACGGGCCTTATCATCGGGATCTCCGTTGGGGCTGTCTTGTTCCTTTCCTTGGTGATCGGGATCGCTGTCTTCTTTGCGATGAGTGGCAACAAAAATCCCACCACGCCTCCTGTGTTGGGAGCGCAGCCTGTTCAGCAGCCACCTGTGGCTTTGCCTGTCCAGCAACCTGTGCCTCAACCCATCGCTTCCGCGACGCCGCTCAAGGCACCCACAGCGCAGCCTGAAAAACGTACTGAGCCCGAAAAGCGCGCAGAACCCGAAACGCGTAGCGAACCTGCGGAGAGACGGTCTGTTCGACGTGCTTCCCGACGTCGTAAAAAACGTCGTGCTTCGCGCAGACGAGCTCGTCGTCGTCAACCTGCTGCACGTGCCTCTGGTGGTGGTGATGAGCCACCGCCACCGCCACCGCCTTCGGGTGGTGGGGATGATCCACCACCTCCTCCCCCTCCCACGGGTGGTGGAGATGGACCTCCGTTGCCTCGCATGGGTGGCGGCGCACGTAAAAGTACAGGTCTGGACAGCGGTCTTGGAAACTTGCTCGGTGGCGGCGGTAACACTCCTGCGCCTCGCAACGCTGCTCCTACACCTCGTCGTCGCTCTTTGCCCTCGCAGTTGTCGCGTTCTCAAGTGATGCGCGTCATCCAAAACAACGCTGAGCAGATCAGCTCTTGCCAAGAAAAACACGGAAAAGGTATCAGCCGCATCCGTGCAAGTTGGAATATCCAACCCACTGGCCGAACTTCCGGGGTTTCCGTGAGCGGTGCTTCTGGTTCTTTTGCAAGCTGCGTCAAAGGCAAGATCCGCAACTGGCGTTTCCCACGCTTCTCTGGCTCCGCGATGGAGATCGGTGGCGTTCCCTTCCAGTTCTAATCCTCCTTCTCTTCAATCTTCCCCCCCACATTTTTCCAAATCTCTCCTTGAGGATATACCTGTTCTGTATCCTTCATCTTTGGTGCGTCTTTGCATTTGGCTACGCCGTTGCTTTTGATGCTACCGGGGAGATTGGGATGTTCGGGATAGAGAGAAGGGAGATTGAGTGACGGGAGGGGGGATGTTGAGTGATGGGAGGGGGGATGTTGAGTGATGGAAGGGGGGATGTTGGGGGCTTAGGAGAAGAGAGCTTCCACAAACTCGCTGGGATCGAAGATCTTGAGTTCGTCGATGTGTTCTCCAACGCCGACGTAGCGGACGGGGATCTTGAGCTCGTTGCTGATGGCGATGATGATCCCGCCTTTTGCGGTGCCATCAAGCTTGGTCAGGGCGATTCCTGTGAGGCCCAAAGCTTCGTTGAACTCGCGTGCTTGGTTGACTGCGTTTTGGCCGATGGTTGCGTCCAGAACCAACATGATCTCATGGGGAGCGCCATCGTAGGCTTTTTCCATGGTGCGGCGGACTTTTTTCAATTCTTCCATCAAGTTTTGTTGTGTGTGCAGACGGCCCGCTGTATCCGCGAGAACCACGTCTACTTCTTTGGCGACCCCTGACTTCAGTGCGTCAAAGATGACGGATGATGGATCTTGTCCTGACTGTCCGCGAACCAACAAAGCGTCTGTGCGCTTGGACCAGATCTCCAGTTGTTCGTCTGCAGCAGCGCGGAAGGTGTCGCCTGCTGCCAAGAGGACTTTCTTGCCTTTTTGGTTGAGGCGAGCAGCGATCTTGCCGATGGTTGTAGTCTTTCCAACGCCGTTCACGCCCACGACCATGATCACGTAAGGCTTGTGCTTTTTGTAATCGTACTCGGTTTCGCCGAGGTTGATCATCTTGTAGATCTCGTCTTTGAGGGCGGCTCGAACGGTTTCATTGTCTTTCAACTCTGAACGATCAAGTTTTTCCTCGATGACGGCCAACAAAGCTTGTGTGGTCTGGGTTCCGACATCTGCACTAAAGAGGATGGTTTCGAGTTCTTCCAATACGTCCTTGTTGAGGGTCTTTTTGCCCAACAACAGATTGTTCAACTTGCCAAACCAGCCTTGACGGGTTTTTTCGAGACCTTCACGCAGCGTTCGCGGCGTGTGGGTGTTCTCTTCTTTGACTTCCATCTCGGAGACGTGCACTTCGCGTTTGTTACGCATACGTTCTGTGCGCTCTCTGCGGCGTTGGCGTTTTTCTTCTTTCTCGAGTTCTTCTGGGCTGAGATCTTTCTTCTCAGCGGGCTTTTCCGCTTTTGCTTCAGCCTTGGCTTCGGCTTTTTCTTCTTTTGCCTCGGCTTTGTCAGCGGGCTTTTCTTCTTTGGTCTCTGCCTTTTGCTCTTTTACTTCGGCCTTTTGAGCAGGCTTTTCTTCCTTGGCCTCAGGCTTGTCTTTCTTCTCAACAGGCTTTTCGACCTTGGCTTCGGCTTTTTGAGCAGGCTTTTCTTCCTTGGTCTCGGGCTTGTCTTTCTTCTCAGCGGGCTTTTGCTCTTTTGCTTCAGCCTTCTGTGCAGGTTTCTCTTCCTTGGCTTCGGCCTTTTGAGCAGGCTTCTGCTCTTTTTTCTCAGCAGGTTTTTGCTCTTTTGCTTCAGCCTTGGCTTCGGCTTTCTTCTCAGCGGGCTTTTCCGCCTTGGCTTCGGCTTTTTTGGTCGTTTTCTCGACCTTGGCCTCAGGCTTATCTTTCTTTTCCGCTTTTTCAGCGGGTGGGATAGTTTTGGTGGTGGGAGGAGCAAGCCATCGTTGGACGCGGATGCTGAAGAAGTGGGTGATCAAAAACAGCGCGGCGGCGATGAGCACCAAGACAAGGAAGGGATAATCCTTGAGAAAGTCTGCAAAGGCACCGCCCTTGCTTTGGGCGAGAAAGAGGATAGACATAAGCGACTCTCCTTGCGGTCGATAGAAAGGCTGTATTGCAAGCATACGATGGGGGTGCGTGCAGATAGGGCACGCGCTTTGGGAAAGAAGAGATAGCGCTGATGGGCGGGCTTGTCAATTCGCAGAAGGAGAGGTGGCTTAACTGACGTAGGCGTGTTGGATGGGTTGGGCTTGGCTGCGGGCTTCTAGACGAACCGCAACCACGGTGGAGACGCCAGGTTCTTGCATCGTGACACCGTAGAGGTGATCGGTCATCTCCATGGTTCGCTTGTTGTGCGTGATGACGATAAACTGCGTGAGTTGGGACAGTTCGCGCAACACGTTGTTGTAGCGATCGATGTTGACGTCGTCCAAGGGAGCGTCCACTTCGTCGAGAACACAGAAGGGCGAAGGCTTGTAGAGGAAGAAGGCGAAGAGTAGGGCGATCGTGGTCATCGCCTTTTCGCCACCTGAGAGCAAAGCGACCGTCTGACGGCGTTTTCCTGGGGGGCGCACCATGATCTCGACGCCTGTTTCGAGCAGGTTTCTGGGATCTGTGAGGATCAACTCCGCGCTGCCGCCTTCGAAGATCTTGGGGAAGAGGGTTGCGAAGTGGCCGCGGATCGCTTCGAAAGTAGTTTGGAACTCTTCGCGGATCTGTTGATCAAGCTTGCGGATCGTGCCTTTGATCGCGGAAGAAGCTTTTTCGAGATCTGCGACTTGTTCTTTGAGGAAGGTGTATCTTTCGTCAACCTCATCGTACTCTTTCTCTGCCAAGGGGTTCACATCTCCAAGGCGAGCGAGTTCTTTTTGCAGATCCTTGAGTTTTTGTGGATCTTGCTTCGAGGGACGGGGAGAACAGTGGTGTCCAGGCAAGGTCTCACCGATGGAGATGCCGTAGCGTTGGCGGATATCGTCGTTGAGAGCCTTGAGATTGACGTCCACTTCGCGGAGAGCGAGCAAGTGTTGTGTGCGCTTCTCGCGATTTTGCTCAAGCTCGATACGACGCATCTCGATCTCTTTGCGTGCTTTGAGGTGCGATGCTTCGAGGGACAAGTAACCTTGGTTTTGGGCTTGGATACGCGCTTCGTCAGTTTGGATGGCTTGGCGCAGTGTCTCAATCTCTGACTTGATCTCTTCGTGTCCTTGGAGCTTTTCGCTGAGTTTTTCGTTGAGGACTTCGTGTTCTGCGTCGATCTCGATGCTGCGGCGTTTGAGATAGTCTTGGCGATGCAACAGGTTTTTGTGCTGTTGTTGGAGGGCTTCGAGTCGTTCACGTTGGGCAGCGATGCGCACTTTGAGATCCGTGCATTGACGCGAAAGGATGGCTTGTCTTTGGCGGTCTGCTTCGATCTGCATACGTGCTTCTTGGAGGCGCGCTTCGTGATCTTGGCGGAGCTTTTCGTAGACTTCGAGGCTTTTGTGGGCCTCTGCTTGGGCTTCTTGGAGTCCCGTTTGTTCTTGTTGAAGTTGGCGTGCTTCCAATTGAAGGCGATGGACGCGTTCTTTGTGGCGAGCGACTTCTTGTTCGAGGCGTTCTTGGTCCGCAAGCAACTTGGTTTGGCGCAGGGCGATTTGTTGAAGTTGATCGCGGTATTGTGCCAATTGCAGGGTCAGTTGCTCGTACTCGTACTCTTGGTCCGCGAGCGTATCTTCCAAACGCAGGGTTTGCTCATCGAGTTCGTTGACTTCCTCGGTCAGTTCGCGGATTTGGCGCTTGCGTTGGATCATTCCCAAGCCCGCGCTGCGCTGACTTCCCCCAAGGATCGCACCATCAGGATGGAGGAGTTCGCCTTTCTCGGTGACAAGGGTCAGGTGGGACGACACTTGAGGACGAAGACGCAAAGCATCGTCGATATCGCCGACCAGTACGAAAGGACGCAACAGCTGGGCAAGAAGGGGTGAAGGGGACGCTGAAGCCAAGAGCTGCAACAAGCTTCCACGGATCGAAGGATCGCGTGGAAGAGTCTCTTCAAATGTCGCGGAGCTTTGGGGATTTGCAACAAAGCCTGTGCGTCCAAGCTGTTGTTGCTCAAGGTATTCGATGGCAACGCGTGCATCTTCAGGGCGATCGATAACGAGGTACTGCAAACGATCGCCCAAAGCCGCGGCGATGGGGCCTTCGTAGGCTTGTGGGACATCGATTAGGTCTGCGACAAGGCCGAGTAGCTGGGCATTATCGAGAGGTCCATCCGTGTCTCGCGAAAGCAGAAGGGCGCGGCTGGCTTCGTTGAGATCTTGGTACTGTGCTTGGATCTCTTCGAGTGATTCGAGCTTTGCGCGACGTTCTGCGAGATGTTGGCGGCTTTGTTGGAGGCGGACGCGTGATTGTTCGACTTGTTCTTTGAGGACTTCTTTGCGTGCGCTAACGTCCTCTTGGGCATGGACAAGGATCTCTTGTTCTTCGCGGTTGCGCTCGACTTCTTCGATGTTTTTGTGTTGTTGTGCGCGGGCCATCGCTTCTTGGGCGGTGGCTTCGTCGAGTTCAGCGCGTTGTCGTTCTTGGCGCTGTTGAAGCTCTTGGGTGCGGCGTCCGAGTTCTTGAACATGGTTGCGCGCAGTCGTCTCTTTGGTGACGGCCTCGATCACATCACCTTTGATGTTTTCGATCAGAGCGTCTGCTTCGGTGAGGCGTTCGTTGAGTTCTTCAAGATCTGCGTTGAGTTGTTCAAGCGACTCGTGTGCATCGCCGCCTTCTTGTTGCAGTTGCTCGATCTGTTCGGTAATGACTTGTTCTTGGTGCTCGGACTGCTTTTGTTGATCCGTGAGTTTTTGTTGCTCTTCAGCGAGCTGATCTTGGCGGGTCTTGAGGCCGCCAGCATCACTTTGCATGTGCTCTGCGGACTGTTGTAACAGGGCAACGCGGGCTTGCGACTTTTGTAGCTTGTCGCGTTCTTCTTGGATCTGGCCTGCTTCTTCTTTGAGCTTTTCTTCTGTTTTTTCGAGCGCTTGCTCTTGTTCTTGGATCGCTTCTCTCAGCGTTTGCTCGACAGCGCCAAGGTCATCCAACAACATCTTGAGTTGGCGTTCTTTGGCCCAGTTTTCGAGATAGCGATGCGCTGCAAGGTACAGGTCCAAGTGCTCGATCTCTTCGCGCAACAGGCGGTGGCGACGGGCTTTGCTGGCTTGACGCTGCAAACTTTTGCGTTGTTGGCCGAGCTCTCGCAAGATATCGTTGAGGCGATCAAGGTTGCCTTGGGTGCTATTGAGGTTGCTTTCCGCTTGTTTGCGGTGCTCTTTGTAGCGGGTGATCCCTGCGGCTTCTTCGATCCAGAGGCGGCGATTTTCGGGTGTGGATTGGATAAACGCGCTGACACGGCCTTGTTCGAGGAGGGCGTAACTGTTTTTGTTACCAAGACCCGTTCCCAAGAACAACATGCGGATATCACGAAGGCGGCAGGGCTCACCATTGGCGAGGTATTCGCTGCTTCCGCTGCGTTTGAGGACGCGCGTAATCGCGATCTCGCTTTGATCTTGGAGTCCTTCTGGGCGGTAGTCGGGCTCGACGTCTGCGAGTGTCAGGGTGACGCGGGCTTGGGGAGCAGGGTTGCGCTTTTCGCTACCCGCAAAGATCACATCAAGGCGTTCTTTTCCTCGAAGGTTCTTGATGCTCCGCTCTCCCATGACCCAACGAATCGCGTCAAGGACGTTGCTTTTTCCGCAACCGTTGGGACCTACCACCCCCACGATATTGTGTTCAAACGATATCGTGACGGGATCGCAAAATGACTTGAATCCTTCGAGATCGATGCGCTTCAGTCTCACCCTTCTCGCCCTTTATCTGCCTAACTCTTCTGAGGATAGAAGAGATCTTCTTGTTTTTTGCGTCTTTGTTTACGAGGGCCCACACAAGCCTTGCACATCAAAAAAATACTGAAACACATACCTACACATTTGTACCATGTTCAATGTTTTGGGCTAACATGGCAAGCTGGATGTGTCAATTTTTTGCCAAAAAAAGATTTAACTTTTTGAAATGGTTGGCTTTTTATGTTCAGTGTTTTTGGGCGAAATCTTGGCAAAAACGAGCAAAAAACAGAAGATCGCTGCGATCCAGCCGAGTCCTGCGAAAAGCGGAAAGAAGGGGAGACGAAAAGGTCCCAGCAAAGAAAGTGACAATGCCGCGAAGAAAGCGAGGGCAGTGGGACCCAAAAGGCCCCAAAACACGTTGTGCGGTGAGGGAGAGAAGCCTTGGCGTCGTTCGCTTTGGAAAAGTCCGCGTGCTGCGCCAAAAACGATACTGCTCATCCACAGAAGCTGCATCGCAAAAGGTAAGATCCTCGAATCATCGTAGATCTCGTGACGTGAGATGGCTTGGATATCGCGATGCGTCCACCACAAAAGAAACATGCCCAGCGCCAAAAAGACCAAGGCGCCTACACTCGTTGCTACCGTATCTTTGAAGATCCGCGCCCCAGACCAACCTGATCTTCGCAGCAACAAAAGCCCCCCTACAACCAGCGAAAGCAGCAACAACAAAAGCAACATCGTCCAATACCAGGGCGCCCAGAGGATCGTGGGTGGATCGCCAAAGAGCTTTTGCAAGGTGTAAGAGGCCACACGACGGACATGATGGTGCGGATCGTATAAGCGCGCAGCGATGTCTTTTTTGAGCGAAAGGGTGTGGATCTTTCCCATGGCACGGAGGATATGGAGTGTTGCCTCTCGAACAGTCCACCAACGATGTGTGAGTCCGCGGCGCAAGATCGGGTGGGCTTCGTCTTTTTGTTGGGTGCAAAGCTTGGCCAAGGTATCAAGGCGTCGTCGTTCGATCTCGTCGAGCTGGCCGGGGTAGCTGCGTCTGGATCTTTCGATCACAGGAAGCAGCCACGTTGAGGCGGGGCTTTTGGCCAAGGCTTCTAAGAGGCGATGCTCTCGATGCCAAGGAAGTTGTCTTTGTTGGAGGTAGCCTCGCAAAAGCGAAGATGTCGATGGCTTCGAACGAGACGAAGGAAGAGAGGAGGCTTTTGTTGTGATGTGCGGTTGGCTTGTTGGGCGGGCTGAGACGCGCGATACACCACAGCCAAAGAAGCAGAACAAAAGAAGCCAACAGGAGCGGAGCAGCAAACGAGGTTTCATACTTTTCAGGGAGCTTGGTAGTCAGGTGGGGTGCAAAAGCCCGCACCTGGGGAGGGTTTCGTAACATTTGAATCCAACTGGGCAAGCTTTTTTCTGTACCGCACTGCTCTGTGCAAAAAGTGCGATTTTTGAGGACATCTGTGACGCAGATCGAACTTGTGCAATCACCTGCACCATTGGGGCAAGCATCGCCCACTTGTCCAGACTGTGTGGTGGCAGGTAAGCAAAAGCGGCCATTGGCGTAGTCTTGGCAGGTAAAGCCGCTCGGACACTGGATGCTATCTTGGCAAGTTTGCGTGCAGAAGCTTTTGCCTGCTGCGTTGGTGACGCAGTTTCCAAGGAGGCAGTCTGCGGGTTGGGTGCAAGGATCGCCGATCTGCCCTGTCCCTGAGTCGGGGAGACAGAGTTGACGTGTTCCATCGCACTTCCATCCTGAAGGGCAGGGCTTTTGCGCATCGCAGGTTTGGCTGCAAATGCGGTTGATGGTGCCTTGTTGGGGAGCGATGCAGATCTTGCTTAAACAATCCGCGTCGCCATTTTTGTTGCAGATGGTCCCGATGCTACCGGCCTGTGCGCGATCACAAAGATAGCGATAGAGGTTCGCAAACAATCGACATGAGAAGCCTTGGGGACAGTCGTCTTGACTGGGATCGCAACGTTGGGTGCAGAAGGCATCGCTAGAGCTGCGATCTGGACGAGCACAAAAGCCCGAACGACAGACGCGATAGCCTTCTTGGGAGCAGTCGTCGCCAAGGTCTTTGGTGCCGCGTGGGATACAAAAGAAGGGGTCTTCGATGTTTGGTGACTCACACACAAAACGCGCGGGACAACTGCCGCTGTCGTAAGGACTACAGCGCTTGGAACAATAAGCGTAAGGGTCGCTATCGTACTGGCTGTAGCAAAAGAGATCTTCTTTGCACTCGGCTTTTCCGTAGTCTTTGCAGCTTCCGCCCATCTCTTGTCGTGTAAAGGCCTCTTTGACACAGAGATTGCGTCCTGTGGCGTCTTGGGAACAAAAGAAGCCTTCTGCGCAAGCTTGTGTGTATGTGGGGTCGCACTCTTTGATGCAGATGGCATTGGGATCTTGGGGGCCGTTGGACAAACAGAAGTAACCTTCGTCGATGGCGCAGTCGTTGTGGCCGTTTTTGGTGCAAGAGGTGCCTGCTTTTTGGCAGCGACATCCTTCTTCTTTGGTGGCTTGGGAACGGATGCAGGCTTTGCTGTTTCCAAAGGGGCCGCAGTTGTAACCTTGAGGGCAGTCTTTGTCTTCTGCGCAAGTTCGGGTGCAATAGCTTTCTGCGACGCGGCTGTCAGGCGCATAACAAAAGAGATCTTCTTGGCAGCGACTTGCGTTGCCTTCGCAAAGTCCCCCAATACTCGAACGTTCTTGGACTTGCACACAGACGAACGTGCTATCTTTTGTGCCTGCGAGGATGACTTTTTTGCATTGTGCGTTGGTAGGGCAGGGTCCAAAGGTATTGCCACCACAAACGTCGGATGGTGGGGTACTATTGCAGGCTTGTGTGCCAAGGGTGACCATGACCACCAAGCCAATGATGCGGATCAGATGGGGAAACATACAAAACCTCCAACACAAACAATACTTCAAGAAGGAGCAACCGAACAAAGATAGACGTTTTTCTTCACTTTGTCACCCTTTGCAGAGGCCAAGGTAAGACAAGCTTTGTCTCAACAAAAGACGTCTTTGCTTGGATGTTGTGGGAAATCGAAAGATGCGTGGAGGAAGGATGCGAGGGGATCAGGGGGTGGTGTTGTAGGTGAGGTAAACGACGCCAAGGCACATCTCATCGCGGGTTCCATCACCCCAGTAGACATTTTCGGGGATCGTGCGTTGGCCATCGACGATGGGTTGATTTTCGGGGGAGTTGTCCCACTGGCAAGCAAGTCCAAGTTCGTCGCCAGCTTTGAGGACCATCGGGGTCTTGAGTTCGTACATGTACTGCCAGTTGAAGTCCCATTGGGGGACATTGAGCATACAGTCTTCTTTGCCAGCCGCGCGTTTGACGTACAACTTGGCCGATTTACCGAGAAGATGGAGGTGCAGTGTCGCGCTGTAGATCGTGATGGACTCTAACTTGGGCAGATAGCGTGCTTTGAGCAAGGAGACGATATCTGCCTTGAACTCGTGCTTTACGTCTGCTTGTCCTGCGGGGATCTCCATCCCTTTGCCACTCCAGCCGCCAAGCAAGTTTGCGTAAGGAAGCAAGAAGCCTTCTTTTTCCACTTTGTCCGCCAGTTGGAACTCGATCTTGCTTTGGTCGGGCTCTGGGTTGCTTTGGAGGACGTTGTAGTGCATCTGGATGACGATCTTGGAGCCTGGCTCGATCTTGATCCCCGTACCTTTGGGATAAAGCTGCGCGCCACCACCTGGAGCCCAAGCGCCCACCCAACCCGCGTTGACTTTGGGACCGCCAAAACAGGTGTATCCAGGGCCTTCTTCGGCAGCGTCTTTTTCCATGAGCTTGGCGACATCTTTGGGGGCCACCACGTAAGCGATAAGGTGGTGAGCGATCTTTTTGTTGTCGGCTTTGACGTGATAACCCGTGATGTAGGTGGTTTCTTTTTTGTCCCAGTCCACCACGAAACAACGGTAATCATCAGGTGACTTGAGGGGTGTGTATGCCACAGGCAAAGTCAGTGTCAGATCGACCTTTTCGAGTCCAGAAGACTTGCTTTGTGTGGGGGTTGTGTCGTTGGGATCGCCTTGGGGGGCGCCGATCTCCATCCAACGTAGGATCTTTTTACGCTCATCGTCAGAGAGGGCGAAGTTGTTTGTGTATTCGTTGCACTGATTGTCGCCTTTCCAAGGGGGCATCTTGTTTTGCTCGATTTGGATCTTCGAGCTGTCGCGGAACTGATGCATCATCTCAAAGCTATCGAGTGGCATGGGGCCGATGTTGTCCTTGGTATGGCAGTTGACGCACTTGGCGTCGACGATGGGCTTGATGTCCCGATAATACGTCAGTTCGTACGTTTGGTTGGTGGTTGGAGGGCTGCTACAACCTGTCCAAACCAAGCCAACACTCAAAAAGAGAACAGCAAACCATCTCATGCTTTTGGCTCCGTCGTGTGGGGGCGGACTTTGTCCTGCGGGCGGTCTTCTTTTCTAAGAACACTTGTGATGTATGGAAGTTGCGGTTTCGCAAAGATGCTTTTCTTCTGGGGAGGTTAGCGGCGATCTCGCAGTTTCTTTTGGCAACGTCGAGGTGCTGTGTTGGGCTCCAAGTCGGGTTCGAGCAGGCTTGCACATCGTTGGTAAAGCTTGCGGGCTTCGGCTTTTTGTCCAAGGGCCCACAAGGTATCACCCAAAAACATGATCCCGCCCGCATCTTTGGGGGCGAGGCGCATCGCTTCTCGCAAGTAGGACTCGGACTTTTTGAGTTTTCGCAGTGGCCAAGGGACCGAGTAATAAAAGCGACCCAAGATGCGTTGTGCGCCGCCTCTGTATAGTTTGCGATCTCGTTTGAGGGATTCTTTGGCGTTTTTTTCGATCTTGCCAGCGAGACCTTGCGTCATCGCGACCCAAACGCCGCCACCTCGGGCATATTGTCCCAAGTTGATCGCGGTCCAAAAGTAGCCTTCCGCGCGTTGGGGCCAACGTCGAATCAAGATCTTGGCGAGGTCCCAGCCTTTTTGTCCCCAACGCTTGATGTCTTGTTTGTCCGCAGAGTCCGCCGCCAAACGATTGGTGGCTTTGCACGCAGCAATCAGCGTTTTGAAGCGAAGGGGCGTACTGTCATAGGCTTTCAACAGCATGTAAGCACCGCGGACCCTTCGGATCTTTTTCTTGTGTTTCAAGAGTTTGCCGCCTTCGAGTAGCATCTTTTGAATGCTCGGTGGCAAGGGAGATTCCGCATGGACCTTGGGGGAGAGGCTGACGCAAATCGATATCACACAAATATGGAACATAAAGTTACGCATCTTTGCAAAACTTCCCATCTTCTGTCTCTTCCTTGGTTTGGGACCTTTGGGTTCGCGTGTTCTTTGGGTTGGTTTTTCTCTGTGGAGCGCTCTTTCTGGTCAACACTTTATGCTGTTGTGAGCGACTTCGCAACCGAATATTAAAGAGAAATTGTGCAGATGTTGCAGAAGGTCGAGATTTTCCTTGACAGGGCGGATCTCATCGAGTAAGTAACTTCTCACAATTTTCGGCGGTATAGCTCAGTTGGTCAGAGCATGCGACTCATATTCGCAGGGTCCGGGGTTCAAATCCCTGTACCGCCACTTTCTTTTCTTCCTCGCCCACCCAACCACACGGGCGTATCTTGATACTCTCTCTTCAATCCAATCGAAACAGCACGCCAGCTTCTCCCATCATCGCGGAGATCTGGCTTTCTGTGTTTCCACGTATCCCACCCATCCTCCAACATCCCCATTGGAACGAGCGTTTCCCTTTCCTGCAAGCGTTGTGCGGTACCTTGTCGCAAGCAACCCAAGAGGCTGCACGCGAAGCTCTCGCATCTTCCACGACAACCACATCTCCAACTTCTCCCAAGGCATCCACGCAAAAAACAAAAAGTCCAAAACAGCCCGCTCCTCAAGAGGGATGGAGCTTTTGGCGTTGGTTGGTGGGGGGGCCCAAAGACGAAGCACCCGCCATCAAAAAGCTAGAGCGACGGAACTTTCCTTCTTTGCGTCCCTCGATGCTTTGGGAAACGTCTGTTTCTGTCGAAGTGCAGCCCTTGTTGGAAG
This sequence comes from Myxococcales bacterium, assembly GCA_020632975.1. Classification (GTDB taxonomy): domain Bacteria; phylum Myxococcota_C; class UBA6777; order UBA6777; family UBA6777; genus JAKLKB01. The sequence continues at coordinate 96,804 of JACKEL010000005.1, read as the reverse complement.
AGTTGGAGGCTTTTGTCGCGGCTTTTACGAAAGAAGAGGCTCCTCCGCGTTATCTGTTTGCGCCCATGGTAAAAGCGGGGACACCGCTTCCTACATTCTCTCGAAAGCGCCTCAAGACGGGGATGATCGAAGCTGCTTACGATCGATGTTTGATCAACCGCAACTGGGATGGGATCGATCGCTTTGAGGACTTGACTGCGCGCAATGAACTCGAAGATCTGACGGGGATGTATCGCATCTTTTCTTTGTCGCTTCGGGCCTATCTCGAACCCACGATACAAGCTTGGATCGGGTTTCTTCGTCGCCATCTTCACGAAAAGACCGTCGATATCGTGATCTTTCGTTATGCAGGGGATGCAGAGACGCTTGCTGTTCAAGTGCTTGAACGTGCGGAGCGTTGGCGGGCCTTGTTCCAACTTCCTGATTATCTGCCCGAGCGCTTGGAAAAAGCAGAGTCTCGCTTTCTTACGCTCTTTGCGAAGATCGATGCAGCCGCGTCACCGCCAGAGGAGATGCTTCGTGAGTTGATGGACTTGGGGGCGTATCTTGGCGAAGTGATCCGCGCGAGTCTGGGTGGGTGCTATGCGCAACTTGAGCCAAGTAGCGAGCCTTTGGGAGAGCCTGCGGTGGGGCTTTTGTTGCCTTTTCGCGCGGAGAGTTACCCCATCGAAAAGGTGATGCGTGCGCTCCACCAACGCCGCAAGATCTCTCTGCGGCTTCAAGCGGATGTGCAGATGGCGCATCGACGGCAGTCTGCGCTGCTTGAACGGCTGGGGGCAGCCTTGGATCATGATGAGCTTGCAAGGCGTCGTGCATCGCTGCGGATTATGGCGGATATCGCCGATACACGGGTGGACCATGCGTTTGTGGAGCGTCTTTTTGTCGAAAAAGATGACGAGCTTCTGATGCGTTTGTTGGAACGCCTACAGCATACGCCTTTTCAGGTGGAGCCCACCGCACTGTATCCTCTGGTCAAACATCCCCATGATGGGGTCGCTGCGAGAGCCATCGCGATCCTTGGGGGCTCCCAAGATCCTGCACTACCCGAGATCTTGCAACTGATGCTTGCGGGTGGAGAGCGTATCCCGTTGCGACCCATCGCGCGAAAGGTCCTTGAGGGATACACCAATCCTCACGCAAAACGCGTCCTCAAAAGCTTGGGGCCGATCCCTTCGATGACTACGGGGACACCGTTGTTTTCGAAGCTGCCTCCTCCTCGTGTGGGTTGTCCTCTTTTGGCAGAGATCCTTGAAAACTCGAACAATCCTTCCCAACAAGACGCAGCATTGCAGATCTTGTGTGCTTTTCCTGACGAGGAGGAAGAAGAGGCTTTGCGGCGTGCGATCTCAGATCCCCAACGCTCTTTGCGTATGGCTGCGGTTGCTCTGTTGGCGGAGTCGGATCGTCCCTTCTCACGGACTCTTTTGAAGGGTCGGCGGATGTTTGAAGAGGATGCTTTGGTGCGGCTTGCTTTGCTTGAAGCGATTGCGGCTTTCCCCGAAGAAGGGACTCGCGTTGTTATCCCGCCGCATCTTCGCTAAGTCTGGGTCCTTTGTCTTTATGGCGATATCTATCATGGAGGTTGGATGAGCGCTTGGTTGATTTGGCGTATGGTTAAGTGGATGGCCTTGTTGGTTTGGATGGGGGGCGTGTTGGGGGTCTTGCAAGGGACCTCACGAAAAGAACGCATGAAGTCCTTGGGATGGGCCACAACGGGTCTCGTTGGGGTTTGGTTTGCAGGCTATCTTTTGATGAAGCTTTCTGGGCGGACACTGCGTGAGCCTTGGATCTTGTGGTCTTTGGTTTCGAGCCTTGTCTCTTTGTTGTTTACATCGCGGGTGGCGCATCGAGATCGCACAAGTTGGCTGGATGCTTCTTTGGTGATGGGTGGTTTCTTCGCAGGGATCGCCCTGATGGTCTTGCGAGGACTGCATGGAACGCACCTTGTAATGGGCACGGCCGCGCTTGCGGTGGCAGGGGCGGGGCTTTCTTGGTTCTGGCGCAAAGATATCGCCGAACACGCGGAAAATGAGGATGATCTGGCCGAACGCCATCGACTGTCTTGGATCTGGTTTATGTGGATCGCTCGTGTCGAAGGGGTTTCTTTGATCCTGTTGTTGCTGATCGCGACGCCTCTCAAGTATGGGGCGAAGATCATGATCGACGGTGGGACGGGGGCTTTGGGGTGGTTACACGGGATCTTTTCATTGCTTTACGTACTTGCACTTTTTGGGACAGGCCGCCAACTTGGTTGGAGTGTGACGCGCGGTGCCATTGGTTTTGTGCTTTCTCTTGTTCCTTTTGGGACCTTCCTCTTTGAACGCATCGCGTCCCCAAAAACCGAGTCTCCCAACAAATAGGACGCGGTGCTGTGCGACCCCTTGGTTATCTCTACAAACAAGTCCACCCACGACCTGACTGGCTCCAAGCTGACGAAGTGAAGGATCTGTGTTCTGTCAGTGGCTGTATCTCCCACGACTTCGCTGATTACATCGATGCTTGGAAACATAATGGTTTTTGGTTGTTTGATCAGCCTTCGATCATGGCCGATATCGCGGAGGGTTGGGGGATATCTCTCGCAGAGATGACGCTGTTCTACTATGAGGGATACGAAAAAGAGTACGACGAAGAAGACTTTTCTTGGGTTGATTATGAACCCGAAGCATCCTTTCCTTTGGCGGTCGTGCCTCCCAAAGAAAAGTCATTGTTGGGTTATGATCTCGTCTCTTTTTCGATGGGGAACTCCCCCGAGTGTTCGCCATTATCGTGCAATGGTTTGGCTGCCGAACTACCCGTCAATGAACATTGTTTGTTGGATTCTTTGGAAGAAGCCAAGGAGATCCTTGAGAAGGGGCTGTTGCGAAAAGCAGAGCCTGGACCTTACCGTGTGATTGCTGTGTATCTTGTCGAATATGGCGGATAATTCGGTAGCTTGGGGGATTATTCTTGGATCTCTGAGAGGGCTTTTTGTGCAGCTGCGCGGACTTTGGGGTGGGCGTCTGTGGTCAAAGATTGCAGATCAGAGCGTGCCAAGGACGCACGGGGCCCCATCATGGGGAGGACACGGGCTGTATAAAAGCGGACTTGCCACTGAGGATCGCGCAAAAGAGCCTTGAGTTGAGGAACATTGGAAGATGCTAACATCCCCAGCTTGCCCATGCTTACAACAGCCGTTAGGCGCGCTAACCAGTGGGTATCTCGAAGCCCACCCACCAAGTGATCGTTGATCTCATCCGTAAAAGGTCTTAGCGCTGCGGTTGCGATGATCGCCATCAAGCGGACTTGAAGATGGTGATCCTTGAGTCCACGAAAGATGATCGTGCGATTTTCTGTATCTGAAGCATCGATCTTCCACAAAGCCCGTAGGACCGAGGCGCGCACTTCATGGTTGGAACCTTGGCTAAAGGCTGTGCGAAGTGTTGGTTGCGCGTTTGCTGCGGAAGAACCGATCCTTCCGAGTGTATCCGCGATTACGATCTTGATTAAGTTTTGTTTGCTACCTTGAAACTGCCGCAACAACAAGGGGATGGTGGGGGCCGCGTGGTGTTGGAGTTCACTCAACAAACGGATGGCTGCCCAGCGTTCTTCCCATCGTTGCGCATCTCGGATCTGGCTCACCAAAAGTGGGAGCGCTGCTTTGGTTGGCCAAGCCACACGGATACGGCCTCGTGGTTCTTGGCCTTTGGCGCGGGCTTTTTGCACGGCTGCTGCGGCAAGATAGCGCAACACGACCATCCTTGTTGTCGCATAATAACGGGATAGACGGGCGTTGAGTGCAGGGGAAGAAGATGGAGGCGGACCCACAGGCGAAGCGACCGAGGACGGAGAAGCTGATGGTGCCGCTCTTTCTTCTGGGGGAGGCTCTTTGATCTTGATGTCTGGCGACTCTTTGTAAGCGGTCTTTGCGGGAGATTCGTCGCTTTTTTGGTGAGCTTGTTGTGTCGTGCAAGCGCAGAGGAGACCTGCAAAAAGCAATGTTGTGGGTAGTATGCAGCGTTTCAACGGACCTCCTCTGCGTGCTTAGGTGTCTTTGGGATAGATCTGGAGGTGCTTGTACAGCGGATCAAGACCCCAAGGACGACCTTCTGAGGGGGCACCTAGCGGAAAGATCGAATCCATGGGGATGCTGTGAAACGAAGCAAAGGCTTCACGCCACGCCAAAAGAGCTTGGCGGATGCGCTGCGACTTTTTCTGAGAGGGCTCTTGCATCTTGTAATCGTCGTAAGGCGGATTCCAACTGAGAGGCTTGAGCTTTTCCACACCCAAAAGCACCAAAAGCAACGGGCCTAGATTGCCAAGACGCATCGCGTCGAAGAGATCTTCTCGGATCTTTCGGGCAACATGGCCACGTGCGCCATAGTCGATCTCTTCCAACACGACGACGTGATGGTAGGCACGCGTGGAAAAGAGTTCGAGATCGGCCTTGGGGCTGCTCTCTTCCACATCCCAACATGCCCCATAGATCGCGACTTCGGCCTTTTCTGTGGTTTGGTGAAACAAGCGAATGGGGGTGCGTTGCTCAAAAGTCAGCGATGCTTCTGTGGGTTGTTTGAAATATGTTTTGAGGAAGATCTCTGCAAAACGCGGATCGCGCGTGAGCAAAAGCAGGCGCTTGCTGTCCGCGCCTTCTTCGTTGGTTGCAAGCTGCGAAGGCGGCGCAGCTGCGGGAGGCTTGGGCTTCTCTGTTTTTTCACTTGCAGGTGAAGGGGCCTCACTATGCGTCTCTTTGGGGGTCTTCTCTTCAGTGACAGGCGTTTCTTTTTGGGAAGGCTCTGCTTTGGCAGAAGGGGCCGTGCTTTTTTCAGAGGGTGTGCTTGTTGAAGGAACACTCGAAGCAAGCGTTTCTTTCGGTAAGTCCTTGGCGCTCGATGATTCGGGGCTTTCAGAAGTCGCATCTTGAGCAGCAGATGGCTTGTCTGTTGTCTCTGAAGCGGTCTTTTTTTCCGAAGGAGTGGTCGTCTCCGTCGCTTTTTCGTTTGTGGGTGCCTCTGTCTGGGCGGGAGTTTCTGAGCCCGTGGAGGTTTCAGCTTGTTCTGAGGTTGGTGCTTCTTCTGTTTCGCTTGGGACTTCGATGGCGTCGATGACGGGTTTGTCAGCCTCGATCTTGGCGAGCGGAAGGGCTTTTTGTGTGCGTGGATCTTGTGCAAAAGTGGAGGCTGGAAAGCGAGCCCCATAGATATCCACGAGGCGCAACACGAGGTCTGCTCGCAACAACCGCACAAAGTGTTGGTGGGCCTCATTGATTGCGATATCTTTGGCGTAGTCTGTGACTGCTCGTCCAACGGCCTTGACGCCTTTGAGCAGGCTTGAGAAAAAGTCGCCTTTTTCAGAAGAGCCCGTGGGCTCTGTGTTTTCTGCTTTGACAGGTTTCTTGCTGTCTTGGGCGGACTTTTCATGTATCACAGAAGCTTCGGTGGCAAGGGGACTTAGAGGAGGTGGGGCGGGCTCTGTTTCTTGGCTGCGTCGTTCGAGGATCTGGTAAAGGAAACCGAGATCCCACCCCAAACTTTCGAGGGCGCGGAGTCCGCGTGCAAAGAAGGTTTCGCTTTTGTACCAACGACGGAGATCGTGTGCGAGCGCTTCGATCCCTGCGAAGCCTTGGGGAAGATAGAAGGCACGCGTTGCGCGCATCGCGTTGGGGTCGTTGGGATTGCGATAAGCAGAAAAGCAGGCTTCCCAAAGATCCCAGACGATACGGCCATAATGGGCGGGTAGCTTCTTCGTATCGTCTAGGTTTTTCACGATGGGAACAGAGACTTTTTTCAGCAGGACCAGATCGGCTTGATCGAGTGCGCGTTGATCTTTTGCGGTGAGCGCGGGCTTTTCGAGAGGCCAACTTGGACGAAGGGCGTCCCAAAAGTCGCGCCAACGTTTGGGAGAGCGCAGTTGCCATGCACTGTATCCCAAAGCCCCAAGGAAAGGGATACTTAGCATCACATAGTTGCTTCCAAAGAAGATGGTTGCGCTTGTGAACTGAACCACAAGATACAAGGCACTTCCAAAAAGGCTGAGAAACGCCAACGTACCGAGCTTTTGGTTGCGTGCTTCGCGATCTCGTTCGGACTCTGCTTTTTTGATCGATGCTTCGAGATCTTCGATGGGTGGGGGCTTTCGGCCGCTGTAGATCAAGGCCATGTGATAGCCCAAGCGCTCTGTGTAGTTGGCATACACCCAAGCCTCAAGGTCATGTAAGACATGTTCCCAAGGCGAGCGCGCTTGGAAAAGTAACAAAAAGACCCGCAGAAGATTCCCAGGGTTCACGATGGAAAGCACCAACAATAGGAAGAGATAGAGTCTCTTTCCTTCTTTAACAGCTTCTTGGATCTCTTTTTCAAACTCAGCGAGTGTTAAGCGATCCGCCAAAGGAAGGTGGTTGCAGAGGATCTTCATATCCGCGGCGGTGCGTTCGAGACCTTGGAGCAACGCCTCTGTCTGTACAGAAAGGATGTTGGGCTTTTTGTAGATTTGGGCGAGTTCTTCCGCGACTTCGAGCACGATCATCCCAAAGCGTTCGCCGCGAAACTTGGGCGGGAGTGCTTTGGTTTGTCGAACGCGCTCTTGGACCCAGACCCGCGCCAGTCGATCCTGTTCGTTTTCGTAATGAGGCCACTGCACTTGCGGAAGCGGCAACAGGTCGAAGAGGTTGCCTTCAGGATTGTTGCGCGGCCACATCTTCCAAGCCATGATCGAAAGAAGCGCGACCGTGACAGTGGTCAGGCCCACAAACAAGATCATGGAGATCTGCGCACCCGCGATAAAACCACTTGCGATGATCCAAGTCGCCCCCAAACTCAACAACAAAAGCGGCGCGCGAAACTGGGTAAAAGCTTCTCGAAAGATCAGAAAGAAGGGGTTGTTTCCTCGGATGTCGCGCTTTTTCCAGAAGGACCAAAGCGCGATGCCCCAGATCAAAAAGAACAAGAGGGCCACGGACCAAGCTGCGACTTGCCACCGATGACTTTGGACGAACTGGGCGATTGCGTGTTGGGTTGCGGCCCCAGAGGTTGGGGAAGATGTCGGGGCTGCAAAGAAGAAGGGGATGCGAAATAGCGAGAGCATGGGAAGTTTCCTTACGCGCTTTGTTTGGGATCGATGTCTTCTTTTTTGGAGAGGATGCGGTCAAGCCACTCGCGGGCTTGTTCTGTGGCGTGGGCTTGGGCTTGATCCCAGTAAGCTCGGATCTCCTCCGTGTGTGGCTCGTCTCCATCGTTGAGGCGGCTGTAATACCACGACATCAACTCACCCATGCTATACACCAAAGTAAATGCACCTGCCGCACCCACGGGGGCCATCAAGATGGGAACAGGGATGCGCCGCGCAAGATAACGCAAAGCCAACCACAACAGAGCAGAACCTCCCAAGCTCCAAAGGAGGTCCAAAAACCCTTTCCAATCCCACTCTTGCTTGTGGTGCTGGGCGAGTTGCTGGATCATGGTCAAGGATAATCCTAGCGTTCCGATATCCCCGACTGGTGGGGGAAGTGCGCCTGTCATCGCTGCCGCAATCGCATAGTGCAAGATAATAGGCGAAGCTTCTTTGCGATAGGCTTCTGCGAAAGCCTCGCGGTATCCGCGCAAAAACCGAGACGTGACTTCTGGGAGTTTTTCTGCGACAGCTTCAAAAAGTGCGAGCGCACCGAACATGGGGTCGCCCACTTCATCTTCTGGATCCGTGAGATCGACCACCACAAAAGACGCATCAGGAACCAACGCACGAACGCGCTCTCGCTGAAACTCCAGTTGTTCTCGGGCTTCTTGCTGGAGGTCTTCGGGGATCTCGTTGCCTCGCTCGCCAAAAGGATAAGGCATCGGGTGGGGGTACAAGACGCGGTGAAGGTTGGTTTGGACGACAAGCACGGGGAGAGGATCTGCTTTTCGGCCCCACAAAGGCCGCAGAAGTTCTAAGCTCGAAAGGATGTGAAGCACCCGATCATCCGCACGTACGCAAATCAAGATCATGTGTGGTTGAGGGATGGGCTCGCCTTCATCGGTCTTTTCTTCGCCTGTGAGGAGGCGCAGCAAAGTCCGATCTTGCTCGATGCTTTCTTTTTCGTCGAAGGCACCCAGTCCAGGTGTATCCAAAAACGACCACAAAGGCACCTTGCTATCGGGAGGAAAGCGATACAGTTGCAAGCTCTCGGTCACTGGACGTCCGTCCCCTTGGCCGATTCGGGCGTTTGGGTCTTGGGTTAGACTACGAACGACGCTGCTTTTCCCGACTTGTGGCTCGCCAAGTAGCAACAAACAAGGTGATGGCATCTCTTCGCGCAGTTTGGCCATCATCTCATCGATCTTGTCTTGTGGTTGTTTCGGGATAAAGAGGTCCAAAAAGCGCCGTCCCTGTTGGAGAATCCAGTTTTCGCTTGTCATGAAACATCTCCTGTACGAGCAAGTATCAGCGCAATATGATGGTTTTTCTTACGAATGCAAGCAGCTTCTTTGTGCATCTCAAGGCCAAGCCGTGTTTGTACGCTGGCGAGACTTGTAGGAATAAACGAGGGGAGGGGGTCGTTTTCCTAGCGTGACATAGAAGGGAGGATAAAAATGGAACATACAAAACAGCACAAGACACCCTCTGCGGGGCGTCGCTTTTTGGGACTTTTGGTCACTTTTTTTCTGGGCGGGACGGCTGGTGCGGCTGTCGCCCTCACTTATCTTGCAACATACCCACAGTCGCGGTTGGCTGGGATGATCTTGGCACAAAGACACACGTCTTTGTCCTCAAAGGTCTCAAAGCCCGACACGCCGATGGATACGATACCTGAGACTTCCCAAAAGCGCGAAACACAGGAAGTCTTGCCACATAGCCAAGATCCTCCCAGCCAACTTCCACAAACATCTCCTTCCATCCTTGCCAAAGGGGATGCACGTCCTCTTCGATCTGTGGATGTAAAGAAGTCTCCCGAGGACTTTCGCGATCCTGCGCTTCAGGGCACGTCGCCTCAGACGTTTGCGGTGACGGACTCCGTTCTTTTGAATGGAGGCGGACAGCCTGACAGCAACTACTTTTCGCACCATCTTTTTTTGGAGATGCTGCATGAGCTGTTGCCTTTGCGTGGGTTGAATTCCTCCCGTCTGACGGTGTTTTCGACAGATGGGGACTCTCCAGATCCTGATCGTATGCTTGTCAACAACGTACCTTTCGCGTGGTTGTATGAGGGACTTAACGAACATCAGATGATTATGCCTGCTGTGATCCAAAATACCTCGATGAAAGGGCAGAAACTGCATCCTGCAAAACGTCGCGATTTAGGTCGGTGGTTCCGTCGTTATGCGCGGGAGATCAAGCGGCGTGAGAAGCCTTCCACCTTGTTTTTGTTTGTCACAGACCACGGCACCAAGGGCAAAGGCCCGTTAGGAAACAAGATCGAGCTTTGGCGAGAAAGCATCAATGTGGGTCAACTTCGCGATGTCATGCGACCTTTGGGCAAAAAGAATCGCGTGGTCACGGTGATGTCGCAGTGTTACTCGGGGGGCTTTGCCAATCTTTTGTACGATGGGCCTGGGCGCGTTCATGGAAACCGCTGTGGCTTCTTTTCGACGATCGCGACACGTGAAGCGTATGGTTGCTTTCCTGAAACAGCGCGTTCGAGTCGGGTAGGACACGCTTATCGCATGATCCATGCGATGCAAACAGCGCAAACTTTCGCAGAAGCACATCGTCAGACCTTGCTGACGGATGAGGCACCTGACGTACCTCTCGCAACATCCGATGTGTACCTCGAAGATATCCTGCGTCGTCGGGCGCGTCAGAAGAAACGCCGTATCTCGCAAGAGGTGGATCGTTGGTTGCGTCAGGTGCGTTGGGATGGACCACAAAAACAGTGGCGTGCAGATGTGCGTTTGCTTCGTCGCTTGGAGCGGCGTTTTGGCCTGCGTGCTTTCTCGCATACTGCGGATGTTTGGAAGGCACTGCGCGAGAGCCGTGAGATGCAAAAGCGCCTGCAAAAGTTGGAAGCTCTGTGGGAACAAGTCTTGGGTGAGATGCGACGTGGGGCGATGGTGCGTTTTTATCAGGAAAATACGGGACTTTCCGCAAAGATCGAACGTGAGATGAATCGCCCTGGGCTCGACGAGCAGACCTTTGCTTTGGGCAAAGATATCCACAAGACCTACCTTCGTTTCCTCAAAGGCAAGCGCGAGTTTGCTCTCTTAAAGCGGTTGTATCGACGTTATGGGCTCGTCAACAAAAAGGTCTATCACCTTCACATCAAAGAAGCTGCGTTGTTGCGTGTGCGGAACATGTTGGTGCGGATCGCAGGGCGAGTTTATCTCGAAAAGTCGGGTACCTCGAAAGAAAAAGCAGATCTACAAGCACTCTTGGAATGTGAAGCCACCTCGCTTGGAAAACGAACTGTCCCTGGGAGCCTCCGTGCGGAAGGACCCCAAACCGCCGAAAAGATCGATCCTTTGATGGCTTCTATCGAGCGCGATGCTTACAACACACCCATCGCTGCCTTGTTGCCTTCTCAGTTGGGGATCGCCTTTCAACCGACCAACAAGGGCTGGCATCCGCGTTTTTCAAAGCTCGCGCCTGGCTCTGTCGTGGTCAACGAAGTGGCCTCGGACTCGCCTGCCGAAAAAGCAGGGCTCCAAGTGGGCGATGTGATCGTTTCTGTGGGAGGGCAGATGCTCCAATTCCCCGGAGAGATCCGCGATCATGTGATGCTCGCAAAGTCTGACAAAAAGATTTATTTCATGATCGCGCGAAAGGGCCGATTCCGCACGGTTCCCGTCACTTTGCGCGCCATGACAGAAGATCCGCAGGCGCTTGCGATGGCACCGCAGCCTTCGCCACCACAGGGCTTTCCAAAAGAGCTGATGGGGCCCGAAGATGGGGAGCCCGACTTTGAGGAAGACACGCGACCGCAAAAAGTCGAACCTTATCGTTTGCCGCCTCGCACCCGAGGGAATCAAGCGACGGGGTTGCGCGATCTTCGCGGGCAGTCGTTGTCGATTCCCGCCAAAGGTGCCAAAGCCACCTTACTGTTTTTCTGGGCGACATGGTGCGAGGGATGCAAGTCGATGGTGCCGTTGTTGCGAGATCTGCGAAGAAAGTATCGAGGAAGTGGCCTCAAGATCTATGCAGTAACAAGCGATGAGACCCCGATGATTCGGACCTTTATGCAACAGTGGGGCAAGAAGTTTCCTTTTCAAGTGGCCTTGGATGAAGGCGGTAGGCTGAGTCGAAAGTACAACATCTCTAGTATCCCCCAACTGATCTTGTACGACCAAAAAGGAGAGATGAAGCTCCATGTGGACCGTCCTTCCGCGGGATTCGAGGAAAAGCTCGCCAGTCAGATCCAGAGTCTTGTCCAATAAGAAACAATAAGGCTATATGCCGCCCAAAAGATGGACGAAGGAGTTAAGCAAGTTTCTTCTCTCTAAAAGGGCGGAGGTCTTCGATGTTTTCGTTGGATCGGACATTTCGATTTGATACAGATATCTCGCAAGCATGGACGCTTCCTGCGTCTTGGTATCTCTCTGATCAGATGGCGCAGTGGGAAGATCAACGTATCTTTTCGCATCATTGGCAGTGGGTGGCGCACATCGACGAACTTCGGGAGGTTGGGTCTTTTGTGACACGACAGGTCGCAGGAGAACCGCTTGTGATCTTGCGAGATGAAGATCAACAACTTCGCGGATTCTTCAATGTTTGTCGTCACCGTGCGGGGAGGGTGGCGCGGGGATGTGGTAAGCGGCAGCTTTTGCAGTGCGTTTACCACGGATGGACCTATCGTTTGGATGGAAGCTTGCACAAAACCCCTGAGTTTCAGGCACCCGCAGGATTTTCGAGAGAGGCGATGGCCTTGCGTCCTGTGGAGGTGGCGCAGTGGGGACCGTTCGTCTTTGCCCGTCTTTCTAAGGAAGGTGGCCTTTCGCTCGAAGAGTGGTTGGACCCGATCCCTGCGCAAACCAAGCATCTCCCGCTAGAAAAGATGCGCTTTTTCAAACGCGTGGACTATGAGATCCAATGCAATTGGAAAGTCTATGTGGACAATTACCTTGAGGGCTACCACATCCCCTTGGCGCATCCTGGCTTGTTTCGAGAGATCGATTACAAACAATATGATGTGGAGTGTTTTCGCTATGTTTCACGGCAGCATGCGCCCGTTCGACCCCGCGAAGACTCTTTGTATGTACGCCATCTTGCAGCGGGAGAAAACCCAGAGGCCTTGTATTATTGGGCTTTTCCCAACCTGATGTTTAATTTTTATCCTGATAATCTTCAGCTCAATGTCATCCTTCCTCTCGGGAAAGAGAAGACTTTGACCATCTTTTTATGGTACTTGTTGGAACCTGATCGGCCTGGCGTAGAACGCGAGTTTGCCGCCTCTTTTGCCTTTAGCGACCAAGTCCAAAAAGAAGATATCCAGATCTGCGAAGAGGTCCAGGTGGGTCTGCGCTCACGCTCCTACACCCAAGGGCGTTATGTACCCGAACGTGAGCGCGGTGTGCATCACTTCCATGGTTTGTTGTGGGAGTCGCTAAAACACAAGATCATCTCAGAAGAATAGCCGTGTGACTCGATGCTGCGGGCGTTTGGGAGGAGGGCCTTGTGGTTTGGTGGGGCTTACTTGGTAGCGTGACAGAGAGCGCAGTTCCAATGGGCATGTTGGGGATCGTAGTGGAAGACCTCAAAGAACTTTTCGTTGCGTAGCTGTTCGATCAGTGCGTCTGTTTCCTTGGATGTGAGGAAAGGTTGGCTGATGTACGCTAAAAACGCATCGTCATCGTTGCCTTTGTAGGCTTCGTAACACTGCTTGATCTTGTCCACTGTGCGCTCTGTATCTCTGAACACAAGCAACGCTTTTCCTGCACTGACCGCTGAAAAGGCGATCTTGAGCCATTTGTTCCAAGCTGTGGTTTCCGTCGTAAAGGGCCGATCCTCGGGGAAAAGGCAGCGCGATCCTTGGGTGTCACAGACAAAATGCAACGTCAACGTTTTGCGGAATAGTCCTTCCGTTGTAAAACGCGCAGGGATGGGGAGTTTCTTCGAGATCGTCGCAATAAACTCGCGAAGTTCTTCGACATGTTGGTCGATGTAAGTGCGCAAACCTTCGATGGAACGAGCCGCTTCTTGGATCGCAAGGCTTTGTTGGGCGAGCTTTTGCGAGATCGAAGAGAGATCTTCTCCTCGGAAAAACTGCGAAAGATCCCGTGCCATGGCTGCAACCGCTGCACGATTGTCTTGTGTAAAGGTTTGTAGGGCCTCTGCATAAGGTTGCAGCAGCGCCCGATCCATATCCGCAAGATGTCGGACTTGCGAAAGCAAAAGGATGGCACTGTTTTGATCTGCGCCTTGAAGCATCGAGAAAAACAGCGCCAAGGTCTCTTGCGCTGTGCTGTGATCTTGTCGCCCCAAGATGCCAAGAAGCTGGATGGCCGTGGGTTTTAACATGGGGCTATGTTGCATGGTTTGTAAGATGGCTTCTCGAAGGGGCGCGACAGCTTGGGGCGCATGATTCGCGACTTCCAAAAGGATCATCCCCAAACTTGCGGCCGTTGCGGGGCTATCGAGCGCACCTTTTAGGCTTGGGATGTACTCGACCAAAAGGGATGGGGTTTGTTTGGCGATCTCCCAAAGGATATGAAGGGCAGGGCCTTGGTTTTGGGGAGAACTCGTTGCGTGTCGTACCCAAGTCCCTACGCGTTCGGAAAAGGCCTTGGGTGCGTAAGGATAGAGGTTCATCAAGATCCCAAGAGGTGCAAGATCGGGGTCGTCCTCTTGGAGCTGGAAAAGCTGCTCAATGCGATCGGCCAGCAGTCGTGGGGCCTGCATCGCGGCGTAGGTCACAAAAGAAAAGCTGAGTTGTCGGACGCTGTGGCCTTTATGGAGGTAGAGAAGCGCCACAGGGAGGACGCGTTCGAGCAGCTTTGTGTCTTGGAGGGCTAAGGGTTGTACCAACGACCACAAGATCACCGCCAACGTTCCCGCGAGCGCATCGTCGTCTTCCATGGGCTCTTTGGAGAGCCGCGAGAGCAAAGCAAGTAGGGAATCCAAGTGGGGCGCAAAAGCTTGAGGCTGCACGTCTTTGATGTGCACAAGGACGTTCGCGAGTTGCAAAGAGAGCAGCTTGCCTTGGAAGTTTTCGCAGTGTCGAAGCAGAGAAGGGATCGCGGGGAGCATAGCTTGGGGTTGCTGTTGAACAAGTTCTTGGAGTTGTTCGATGGCGGTATTGGCTTCTTGTTCGCTACCTTGGAGTTGGGACCACATCGCTTCAAAGGAAGGTGGGGGTGTCATAGAAATCCTCTAAAGTAAAAGAAGGAAAAGTCTTAAGCCTCGATACGAGGAGCCCAGAGTTGTTCGCGGAGTTGTTTGAAGATCTGTGCGGCGTCGTCGTGGTTGGGGAGCCCAACCGCTAGGCGGACATGGGGAGGAGCTTCTTCGAGGAAGTTTTGTTCCAGTGCCTCAACGGCGGCTTTTTGGGCTTGGCGACAGTGTGCTTGTTCTTCAGAAGTGAGTTGGGGGTGCGCCCATGCATGGATGGCCCAAGACAACGCAGCGTGGCGGCTTTCTTCCTCGACGATACGGCCGACCACTGCGCGGAATGCGTCGAGTTCAGCATGTTCTTGTTGCCACATCCCACAAGCCGCGGCGAAGGTTTCATTGACACAGCCTTCGGTTGCATTTTCCAAGGCGATCTCTGCGAGTGGACGAAGGCGGAAGGGCTCGATCTCCAAGACGGGCGTTTCTGCTCCATAGGCTTGGGCCAAAAGCCCCGCGAGATGGGCATGTTGGATCTCTTCTTCGATGGCTTGTTGCGCACTTTCGATCAGAGAAGCGGGGGCTTGATATGCCTCAAGTTCACGCACAAGATAACGAAAAGCGGTGACCGCAGCGGTTTCCATCGCGGCCATCTGTGCGAAGTATTGGCCTAGCTCATGGGTGTTTTCTTGGGCATGGATCTGTGTGCCTGTTGGCAATCGACCAGGGACAGGACAACCAGCGGCTCCTGTGAGGGGAGTGACCACGACATCGTAATTGGCCTTGCAGTCGATCTGTCCGTTGCCTTGGTCATCCAACTTGGTTTCACAGACCGATGTGGTGAAGTCCTCGATGCTGCCATACCCACCAAAAGGGTTGCCTTGGGCTCTTTGTTGGTCGATGAGTGTTCTACAACGTCGAATGCATTCGTCCATCGAAAGGGGAATAGCATCTGTACTAGGAAGTTTGTCAGAGATGGTGGTTTCCGTTGGCGTGCGTTGTGTGGGTCCATAACAAGGATCACAACCCATCTGCAAGGCTGCAATCGCAGGAAGAGACGCAAACACCGCACTGCGCAAGATCTTCTTGAGTTGATCTGAGGTCATCGTTGTGATCCTTTAGGTTGTATGGGGAGAAAGCTGAGAAGAGATTAGGGTGGGGGCAGGGGCAGCGTCAAGAGCGGCAGAGGTCAACAGAGCAAGAGAGCGGAGCCTGTAGGTCTAGTGTCGTTTGAGGGTGCAACGAAGACACAGCACACATGTGGACTTTCTATCCTTTGAGGTACCGTGCGGTTTCTTGTGCGATCATCCATTCTTCGCGGGTGCGTGTGACGGCGATCTTTACGCGGCTGTGGGCATCTTGGAGAAAGTACACTTGTTCTCCTTGCAAGGTGAGCTGTTGGTTTTGCTCTTCATCCAAGGAAAGCCCTAACCATCCGAGATCTTTGCAGATGGCTTCACGCATCTTGATGGAGCCTTGACCGATGCCTCCTGTGAAACACAGCACATCCAGTCCACCCAAAGCCACGATGTAAGCGCCAAGAAAGTGGCGGACGCGGTAAGCATAGATGTCGAGGGCTTGTTGGGCTTCTTGATGTCCTTGTTGGGCTGCGGCTTCGATTTGGCGCATATCGTGGCTGATCCCCGAAAGCCCCTTCATCCCGCTTTCTCGATAAAGTGCCTCTTCGATCTCTTCGATAGAAAGGCCTTGATCGTGCGAAAGAAACCCAAAGAGTCCTGGGTCCACGTCGCCCGAACGCGTCCCCATGACCAAGCCTGCAAGCGCAGTGAGTCCCATCGAAGAGTCGATGGAGCGGCCATCTTGGATGGCACAAAGGCTCGCACCATTCCCAAGGTGACAACTGATGATCCGCAGTGGACGCGGGGAAGGCAGGGTCTTGTGAAGTTGAAGGCTGATGTATTGGTGAGAGATCCCATGGAATCCATAACGCTGGATGCCGCGCTCTCTCCAAGCTTTGGGGATCGCATAGGTGCCTGCGGCGGCGGGGATGCTGCGATGATATGCTGTGTCAAAGACCGCGACTTGGGGAACATCGGGCCATCGTTGCAAGGTCGCACGAAGCCCTTTGAGGTTGAGTGGGTTGTGCAAGGGAGCGAGAGGGACGCAAGCTTCGATGGCTTGGAGGGTTTCGTTATCTGCAAGTGCGGGCGTCGTAAAGTTTGGCCCACCATGAACAACGCGATGTCCGATGGCATCAGGGGTCTCGTGTCCATGTTCGCGCAAGTGTTGTTGCAAGACGTCAAGGCTTGCGTTGAGATCGTCCGTGTGTTCGAGGTGAAGCTCGAAAAGTGTCTGCTCTGCGGTGGTTTCAAACAGGCCAGCTTTTAAGGATGAACTGCCGAGATTGAGGACCAAGACAAGCATAAAAACCCCCAAAAGAAAAAGGACTTGTCAGGTAGAGCGAAGAGGATGGGAACGCAAGCTGCGGTGGTACGGGGAGATCAGCTTAGGGTTGGTAGCCGTAAAGTGTCCCATCGTTGCTGCTGATGTAGAGGCGTGTGTCGATGGCGACAGGAGGGGCAGTCAGGCGATCAAAGGTGGGGAAGTTTGCAAGGATGCTTCCATCATCGGGCTTGATCTGATGGACTTTGCCATCCCAACCGCTGACGAAGAGACTTTCTTTATAGAAGAGCGGGGTGGTCGAGAGGATCGCGCCTACACGACGCGTCCAAATGACCTTCCCATCGAGACTTGCGAGTGCATACAAGCTGCGATCCCATGATGGAACATAGAGCGTGCCATCTTTCAACAAGGGGGCTGCGGTGATCTCTGCTTGGGTGACGAACTGCCATCGCTCATCACCGTTGGCTCGTTGAAGGGCGTGGAGAGCACCAAGATCATCTCCAACGTAGATCATATCGTCCGTCACAAGGGCTTGTGCGGAGATCGTCGCTTGAAGATCTGTACTCCAACGCAGGGTGCCATCTGTGAGTTGAAGCGCATAAAACTTTTTGTCTCTCGCGCCAAAGTACACGGTATCGTTGGAGATCACGGGGGTTGCGGCGATGGCGCCTTGGGCTTGGAACTTCCATTTGAGGGTTCCGTTGCTTTTGTCCCAAGCGTAGAGACCACCATCAAAGCTCCCGACGAGCACCAACTCGCCTGCTATCGCTGCGCCGCTGTTGATGGCTTCTTGGGTCTTGGCTTTCCAGATCTCTTTGCCATCTGCTGCATTGATGGCATAAAACTGCCCGTCGTTGTTGCCGATGTATAGGCGATCTTGTTCGAGGAGTGGGGGAGCCGTGAACCAGTCTTGCCCTTCGAAGGTCCACGCTTGCGAGGAGTCCGTCAGACGGATGGCATAGAGTTTTTTGTCCGCGCTTCCCACGTAAACATGTTGCGCATCGACGGCGGGGGCTGCGCTGATGGGCCCGTTGGTTCGAAAACTCCACTGGGTTCGACTGTCTTGTTCGGGGGTAAACTCAACAACCCCTCCATCCCCAATGAATTCGTTGGTTGTTGCTGGGCAGCCAGGAAGCAGCCAAAAACAAAGGCAAAAGACACAAAAAAGACCGAGCGAAAGACGCATTGACTTATCCTTCAACAAAGCAAAACGAGAGATGCGGGCGCGGGTAGCCTTGTAACGAGAAAGCGAGGTTTTCGCAAGGCTCGGTCTTGTTTTGCAAGTTGTGTATGTGCGGGCTTTGGTCTCGTTGGGTAGGTCGATCAGAATTATTCTTTTAGCATCTCAGGTTTGATGCGGAGTTCTTCAAACTGTTGGGCGATGAGGCTTTGTGACATGGGTGAAGGCAGGATGTTTCCAGCATACCCATCAGTGCCTTGTTGCCCTTGTGAGCCCGCGTAGCCTGTTCCCCCCACGCCATCTTTTAACAAAGAGCCACCGCCTTCTCCACCTACGCCGCCCACGCCGCCAAGACCGCCTTTGCCTGGAGGGCACTCGATGATCACATCGACATTGGCGTTGCCAAGGTGGAAGAACTGGACATCGCCGCCATTTCCGCCATAACCACCGGCTCCACCCGCGCCGCCGTCACCACCATGCCCACCGCGTCCTGGTGCGTAATCTGGGTGCTCGGGTGAGCCATCGCCGCCTTTGCCGCCCATCCCGCCCGTGCCACCGCTTCCACCGTTTCCGCCTGCGGTGGTGAAGTACACCGACTTGGCTTTGGTGAAGAAAAGGAAGGGCGCTTGGCCTGCAACGATCACTTTGAAGACGCGACCTTGGATGGTTTGATCGCCTTGTACCTCTTCGTACTTGGCAACGTAAATCGAGAGGTTTGGACCTGGCTCTCCAACACCGCCTGCCTCACCATCTTGTCCCACTTCGCCATCTTGTCCGTGGGTTTTTTCTTCTTCGGGTACCCCAGGATCGCCGTTTCTTCCGATCTCGCCGTCTCGACCGAGCGATCCGTCATTGGCTTGATGCACGATCTTGTTGTATCCCTCCCAATAGACGGGGGCTTTAAAGAGTTTTCCTTCATAAGGATTGTCTTTGACACGGATACGAAACTGAAGTTGGTCATGTCGCACTTGGAAGCCGTTGGCGATGGTGATGAACCAACGACCTGACTTGCCGACCTTGAGCCCCGAGGTCGATCCATTGGGGCTTTCGATGATGATGTCTTCGGTCTTGGGGTTGGTGATACGATTTCCGCTGGCTGTTTCCACTGCGATTTGGAAAAAATA
The DNA here is from genome assembly GCA_020632975.1 of Myxococcales bacterium. Classification (GTDB taxonomy): domain Bacteria; phylum Myxococcota_C; class UBA6777; order UBA6777; family UBA6777; genus JAKLKB01. The sequence goes on along the minus strand of JACKEL010000005.1, from coordinate 77,928 downwards.
ACTTTGTTCAGGGATCAATCCATTCGCGAGTGGGATCGGGGTTTTGTCCTCCTCGCTGCGGGTCAACGTAATTTGGATATCACGGATTTGTTCATTTTGAACACTGATCTGGCATCCCACTTGTAGGACGCCACCAAAAAGAAAAAAAAGCAACATGGATAAGATCTTACGATACTTCATTCGAATTACCTTCAAGTTATTGTGTTGCAGTTTTTTCTGACGGTTTCTTGGCGTAGATCCTTCAAAAAAATGTCCACCAAGATCAAAGAACAGGCGTGTCAGCCTTGGGGCTTTTGGTAGAGTCCTTGAAAAATCTCTTGAACGTGTTGTTTTCCAAGTTTTCGTAATGTTTCGATATTTTGCGTGGGGATATCGTCTGTTTGTACAGCACCATCAACGGCTTGCGTGATATGTGCCTCTCGCAAAAGATGGATCGTGGGATAAGGGGCGCGCCCTGCAAAATGGCTGACATCGTCGCGCGGAGCATCCTCAAACAGATAACGCGGATGAAAAGAGGCCACTTGAAGGATGCCTTCGAGTCCTGCTTGTTCCACGGTGGCTTCTGCGGCAGCGATGAAGTCGAGGAAAGGGAGCAGGCGAGCGAAAGTATAAGGGGTGACGATCAGTGTCGTGGCGATTTTTTCTTCGGGCTCTTCGACAAGAAGCAACATCTCTTGAAGCATCGTTTGGTACACTTCTTCAGGTGTACGTGCTTCGCTGATGACGTAACGAAGGGTCTCTTGGCGGACGACGGGGGCAGCAAATGGACACAAACGCCATCCCACCACGACCGTTTCCACCCAGCGTTGGGTGGTTTCGAGGGCTTCTTGGGGAGTGGGTGTTGAGGAGGTGGACATCTTCGATCACCTTGCTTGGTTGGGCGAAAAAGCTTCGCGGTTCAACATAAAAAGCTGCCCAACCTGTTGAAAAAAAGCGTACTTGTCAATAGGTTCTCTCTAACTTCGTAGGCAAGGGGCTTTGCGCCGCTCTCTTTTCGGGGTCGCTGGGATCGGTTGTTTGTCTCTTGGGGGGAGCCGATGGATTACAAGGCATCGATCAGAAGAGATGGAGCAGGAGCAGAGGTATCGAGCTAGGAGTGGAGGTATCGATCAGGGAGCGGGAGATGTGCAAGCGACTGAGGTGCGCAGATTGACACCCGAAGATGCTGCTGAGCAACTGTTGCTATAGCTCTTTCCATCGCAGCCACACACGGGTTTGTAGACTTGTGTACAAGTGGTGGGTCGTGTTTGGCAGACCCCTGAACCGCTACAAGTCCCCACTGCAAGGGCACAATACTCTGTGGAGGTACAGTCTTTGTTGACTTGGCAGGTCTTAGAGCAAGCGATCTTGGTGCAAGCCACCGCGCCATTGTTGCATGAGCAGGTGTTGCAACCGTCTGTGGCGGGGAATGAGGCGCCATGGCTGTATTGCATGTTGTTGTACGTGCATCCTGCGGCAGTTTGGCAAAGGCCATTGATACAAAGCTCGCCAAGAGCGCAACTTACGTCATCCGCGCAGGTCTTGGTGCAAGCGATCTTTGTACAAGCCACAGCGCCATTGTTGCATGTGCAAGTGTTGCAGCCATCAGAGGCTTTAAAGCTCGAACCATGCGGATATTGTGCGCCTTCATAGGTACAAGCTTTTGCAGTTTCGCACGCTCCATTGACGCAGAGTTGGCCTCTTCCGCAGTCGCTGTCTGCTTGGCAAGAAACAGAGGTCTCACAAGCCCCTTTGGACTTTACAGAAACTCCAGCTGCTGCGGCATTACATGGGTTGCTGTAGGTCTTGCCATCACAGCCGCAAACAGGATCAACATCGCGTGAACAACCGCTGGGGATCTGTTCACAGACGCCGCTTTGATCGGCGGTTCCGCAGTTCTCATCAAACTTGCAGTAGTACCCATCCAAGCAAGAAGGCATCCCACGACCACCACAAGCTTGCACGCAAACCCTATCCGTACAATCGACCGTGCCATTGGCACATGAGCAGGTATTGCATCCATCTGTATCGACGAAGGTTTCGCCATCTTGGTATTGTTGACCGTTGTAAAGACAGCCTGTTGGGGGTGTTTCGCAGACACCACTAGACTTTACAGAGATACCCGCTGCTGCGGCTTTACAAGCGTTGTCGTAGGTCTGATCATCGCATCCACAAACAGGGTTGCTATCTTCAGGACAGGAGGCTGGGAGTTGTTCGCAGGTGCCGCTTTTGTCCGTGCCTCCGCAGGTTCCGTCAAACTTGCAATACGAGCCACTTGGACAAGTGGTTTGCCCGCGTCCACCGCAAGATTGAACGCAAGCGATCTTGGTACAAGTCACCGCGCCATCGTTGCATGTGCAAGTGTTGCATCCGTCTGTGCTAGGGAAGGTGTCTTTGTCTTTGTAAGATTGATTGTCGTAGGTGCATCCTTTGGGCGTTGTCTCGCAAGCTCCTTGGGCTTTGACATTGACGCCCGCGGCGGAGGCCCCACAAGCATTGGAGTAGGTCTTGCCATCGCAGCCACAAACGGGTGCTTCGTCTGTTGTGCAACCTTGTGGTTTCTTTTGGCACAGTCCAGGGCTTTTTCCTGCGCCGCACTGCCCCACAGGGAACCCACAGAACTCATCTTGCACACAAACAGAAGGATCTGCGCCGCAGTCTTTGTCGCTACAAGCTTTTTGGGTACAAGCGACTTGTCCGCCAATGCAGGAGCAAGTGTTGCAACCGTCCGCAGATGGGAAGGTTGTGCCACCTGCGTAGGTTGTGCCGTTGTAAGCGCACTGTGATCCGCCATTGCTAGGCACGCCACAACCGCTGTTTCCAAGCCATACCCCAGCACACAAAAGCAAAGCCAAGAGACCATGAAAAAGAAAACGTGTGGTTTTCATTTTTACGTCCGATCTTTTGAAAAGTGGAGCCTACTAAAAGACTTACAGACTATACTACATGTTGTTTTCTGCCAACTAGTTCTCACACAGATCGTTGTTTGGTGCTGTGTTCGTCTGTGTCATTTATTTCGGAGTTTGGGGAATCTTTTGTTTTTTTGAGGGGGGTTGTTTATTGAGGCGTCCTTGTCGCTCTAATTCAGATGCGACGAAAGGAACTCTTCTCTTCAGATAATCGAGGCTTATATGTCCGTCCCAATAATCTTGGGCGTATTGTGCTCGAAGTTTACTGCATTCACTATCACATAATCCGAGTTTTACGATGGTGTTTTCTACCGCTCTTTTGATCTTGGGCTTTTTGCTTAAAGTCTCCCCAGGGATGACTTGGAAGCCCACCAATTCAAGTGCGAACCATCCTTCTTTGATTTGTGTGGGGTCGAGAACCTCAGAGAGAGAACCTTTTCTTGAATTCATCATGGAACAGGCGAGTCGGTAGTTGTCCCATTCGTAGACTTTGTTCCATTCTACAGATTTTGGGATCATATGATCCACAGAGGCTGCACCAGTCACTTTTTCAATATAAACGGACATATAGGCGCAAATTTGTTCATAGGCGCTCATCATGTCGCCGATGGCCTCAGTCCAGTAGGAGGGAAACTTGTCAGGAGGAATTTCTTCCCGTTGGGTGTAAATTGATTTGCGTTTACGACCGCGCCTTTTTTGTGTTGGCGTATCGCCCACAAGTTCTGCGAGGGCGTTGAGTCCCCTTTGTCTAACTTTCTTATCAAAATCCTTTGGCTCTGGGGCTAGTTTTACAGGGATCATAGCTTTTCCCCTCGGACCTCTTCAAGGTGAGCACTCCAGCGGATCCAAAAGGGATCTGTGTCTCTCAACACACCACGGAGTTTTTGATCCACCATCTCTAGGTCCTCCAAAATTGCTTTGCTCCCTTTGCGAAGGATGTCATGGGCTTCTTTTAGAGCTCGCTCAGCTTCGAGGGACGTTGGGTGCCCTAACTCAAAGATGTCAGAAGAAAGCCAGTTGTTGACATCACCATATTTTCTCCAGTTGAAACGTTTGAGGATAACTTCTCTTTGCTGCAGTTCCAGTTCCCAAACAGCATCTTTTTTCGTATCAAAGAAGGGCTCCAAGGAAGCCATGATGAGCGGAGAATGGGTGGCCGCAATCAGCTGCACAGGTACGCTGTGCTCTCCTGTCAATGCCTCCATCACTTCAAGGATAGAGGGTACGACACTCCGTTGCCACTTGGGGTGTAGATGGGCTTCTATCTCATCAATCAAAAAGATGATCTCTTTCGTCGGAGGTTGTCCCAAAAACTCGCTGGCAATGATGTGTTCTTGCCAAGTCCAAACCAAGAGGTAAGCAAGTGTTACAATTCTGCGGAGGCCAGCAGAAGAGTGAACCAACGAAACATCTTGATCGTAAGGCATTTTTATTGTGGGGTATTCGCGTGCATCATCTATGCTGATACGTGTAAGTTCTCCGGGTACAAGGGGTTCTTCTAAGGATGGAGACAGTCTTTTGAGCACACGTTTGAGCTGTCCAAACGCGTCGTTATTTTTGCTCTGCCATACAGCCCAATCCGCAATTAAGCCATTACAAAGGGCCTTTCCATTCGTTCCTTCCAAGCCATTCCAAACCTCCTTGGGATCAAAGAGAAACGCTCTTGGTTGTTCAAGAGAGTCCTCTTGTGTTTTCCAGTAATTTCTTGCGGGATCCCAAACAGAAAACCCACCGTCCACTTGTGCGTAGATGACCATCCCAGGGATCGATGGACGCCCTCGCTTTCTTTGCCAATTTTGGCTTTTGTAGTCATACTGACTCTCATCCCTGTGAGCTTTTTTTGTTTTTGTCGCATAGCTGTATGAAATAAAGGGCTTTTTATTTTTTCCATATTGAGGGCGTGCGGGAGAACGAGCCCAAGTGCGTGTGAGCGCCCACCAAGCGATATCCAACAAAAATGTTTTCCCTAGGCCATTATCGCCTGTTAAGAAGTTCAATCGCTCGTTGAACTCGATTTCGAGTTTCGGGGCTGGCCCCACATGGTTTAATTCTAAATATTTTAGCATCCGCCAACCTTTCCTTGCTGTGGATACGGTTTTATCTGCAGGACCCTAACAGGAACGCAATTGTTTGAAAAGTTTTGTGTATGTCTCCGTTCGAGGTACAACGCACGTACAAAAAGCTTCTCGTTTTCTGTTTACTTACAGCATGAGTCGGTGCCAACAATCTTCACTGCGGTAACAAAATTGTCTCGAAAGACCTGCTTGAAATACTCTTCTCTTCCCAAAACGCAAGGTAAACATGACGAACGATACACATCCATCCCAAAAAACAAACGCTACGATGCTGGCTTATGTTTCTTTGAGCACAGCATTGCTTTTTGGGGCGTTGCTTACGCTTTTGCACGTGATAAAGCCCGAACTTGCGCCATCTTGGAGGATGATCAGCGAGTACCAGCTTGGACGGCATGGTTGGGTTATGCATGTGACCTTTTTTTCGCTGACGCTCTCTGTTCTCTGTCTGTATGTTTTGGTTCGCCCTGAAGTATCGGGCAAGATGGGAAAGGTGGGACTTTTCTTTCTTTTGCTTGTGGCGGCAGGGGTTTTTTTGGGAGGGGCCTTTAAGACAGCGTCGATCCTCACGCCGCGCGACCAGATCAGCGGAATCAACATGCTACACAACCTTGGCGGCACCCTTGCGATCTTCGATATGCCCTTCGCTACGCTCTTTTTGACGCTTGCTTTGTCCCATGAATCGATCCCAAGGAGGGGCCGCACGCTTTTGCTTTCGTTGAGTGGAGCGATATGGATCAGTTTGATCGCATTTATCGTCGTCGTGGTCGTCAAAGGCCGAGGAGGTCCACACGCTCCTATGGGGATCCCAAATCGCGCATTTATGGGATTTTTTGTGCTATGGATCGTGGGGCTGAATCTTCATCTCTTAAAAAACAAGAAACCCCAAACAAACTGACAAGCGAGCGAAGCGCAACAATGACCAGATCCGCAGAAGAGGAAGGACTTTTCTTACACGGCGTTTGCAAAGCAGGGCAGAAACAACAACCCACGCGTTTGGATAGCTTCGTTGCGTCGCGTTTTGCGCGCTTTTCGAGGGCGCGTGCACAACGTGCTTGTAAACTTGGTACGATCTGGGTGAATGGAGAACCCAAAAAGCCCGCCTATCAAGTCCGTGCAAATGATGAGGTTGCTTTGTGGTTGCCTCACCCGACCGTGATGTCGCTAGAGCCGCAACCTGTGCCCTTGGAGATCCTTTACGAAGACGAAGATCTCTTGGTGATCAACAAGCCCGCAGGTCTGGTGTGTCACCCAAGTCGAGGACACTGGGAAGGGACATTGTTGCACGGCTTGTTGTATCACATCTGCCCGGGTTTACGGGGGGATGAGCTGCAAGATAAAGTCTTTCTTGTGCATCGTTTGGATCGTTATACGAGCGGGCTGATGGTCGTTGCGCGTCATGCTGCGGCAGCGGTGCATTTTTTCGAACAGATGCAAACGCGCGAGATCAAGCGCACATACCACGCTTTTGTGTGGGGTCAGTTTCCCTACGAACATCACACGATTCATGCGCCCATCGCGGTTGATCCCTCGCGTCCGGGTGGTAGTTATGTCCCACAAGACCCGAAGGAAGGGAAAGAAGCCATCACCCATGTGCAACGTTTGGCGGTGGGACCACACTTTTCGCGGTTGGCGTGTCGCCTCGAAACAGGACGCACGCATCAGATCCGTGTGCATCTTCAACATCTCGGCTATCCTTTGTTGGGAGACCCCTATTATGGGGCTGTATCGCCACCTGACTTGCCCTTGGATCTTCCCTCTATCCCGCAACGACAAGCGCTTCATGCGATATCGTTGCAGTTTCTTCATCCATCTACAGGAAAAGAATGTGCTTTCCTTTGCGATCTTCCTGACGATCTTACGCTTCTCGCGGGTGCCCTAAAATAAAGGTTGATCTCTCGTTCTTTCTTTGTTAGAGCGGCGCCTTACCGTTTGTTGCTTGGAAAACTACAGCTTTGTCGTGAGAGGAGAAAAAGCATGAGGATCCCCCGTTCTTCAGGTATCTTGTTGCACCCGACGTCGTTGCCTGGCCCCTATGGTGTCGGTGATTTGGGAGCGTCCGCACGTCTCTTTTTGGATCACCTGCGTGAAGCAAAACAACGTTGGTGGCAGCTCCTCCCCTTGAATCCTGCGGGTTATGGGGGCTCTCCTTACTCTGCGACATCTGCTTTTGCAGGAAACCCACTGCTGATCGACCTCGAAGATCTGATCAAACACGGCTGGCTTGTCGAGTCCGATCTCGACGAACTCAAGGGGATTTGTGCATCTCTTCCCGCAGAAAAGTATGTGATGGAAGTTGTGCAACCCGCTCGCCTCAAAGTGTTGACTCAAGCTTGGAAACGCTGGCATGAGATCGGCGGACCCAAAGGTGCAGACTACCAACGCTTTTGCAAAAAGCATGTCGCATGGCTCGATGACTACGCGTTGTTTGCAACCTTGAAAGAAGTCTTCGAGGACGAAGAGTGGACCAAGTGGGAACCCGCTCTTGTTGCCCGTAAGCCCGAAGCTTTGGCGGCGGCCCGCAAAAAATATGCGAAGTCTGTTGAGCGCCATAGTTTCTGGCAGTGGATCTTCTTCCATCAGTGGAATGTGTTGCGCGAAGAAGCACGCAAACGCGGTATCTCCTTGATTGGCGATATCCCCATCTTTGTGGCGATGGATAGTGCGGATACTTGGGCCAATCGAGAGATCTTCCGCGTCAATCAAAATGGCTCCGCAGACGTCGTTGCTGGCGTTCCCCCTGATTACTTCAGCGAAACAGGGCAAAAGTGGGGCAACCCCTTGTATCGTTGGGATGTCCTTGCAAAGACCGACTATCGCTGGTGGGTACAACGTATCCACATGGCGATGGAAACCGTGGACCTGATTCGTATCGATCACTTCCGTGGATTCGAGTCTTACTGGGAAGTCCCCGCCAAAAACAAAACAGCGATCCAAGGTCGTTGGTTGAAGGGACCTGGCCAGCACTTTTTTGATGCGATTCGTCGTCAGTTGGGCAGCGTTCCCTTTATCGCAGAAGACCTTGGGATGATCACTGACGCTGTGTATGTCCTCCGCGATCAAAACGAGCTCCCAGGGATGAAGATCATCCAGTTTGCTTTTGATGAAGCGAACCCCAATCACCCCTTCCTACCGCACACATACCCCGAAAGCTGCGTGGCCTACACAGGTACGCATGACAACGACACCACGCAAGGATGGTACGAAGGTGCAAGCGAAGAAGTACGACATCGCGTGCGCACGTACTTTCAGCACGGTGACTACGATATGATCTGGCGCATCATGCAAGGTCTGTTGGAGTCGCGTGCTTGTCTGACGATCTTCCCTGCCCAAGATCTCTATCCTCTCGGAACATGGGCGCGTATGAACGTCCCTGGGACAGACTCAAACAACTGGCATTGGCGCATGACCCAACAACTCCTCGATATGCAAGGGGTTTGGCAACGCCTTGGGCAGCTTACCGCACAAGCACACCGTGGCTAATCGCTGAAAAGGCCGCAAGAGCAAGATTGGGGGAAGGGGACATCTTCTTTTTGGGGGAAGGTCGCGAGCCTTTGCTTTGGTCGCAGACTTCAGGGGTGTGTGTTTCAGCTAAGGCCGCGAAGCAAAAGATTCCAGTGGAGTTGGGGCAGGAGGTGGCGTTCCACCAACCAAGGCAGGAAGCCTTCTTTGGAGAGGTCGAGCAAGAAGGAGCGCGCTGGTTTGTTGTCTTCAAACTCCGCAAGGAGCGCGCGTTTGGGGGCTGTCTCGATGGGGCAGTAGTTGTGTCCCTTGTAATGAGAAAACAGCGCAGGGCCCACACCACGCATCGCTTTGATCAAGTTGTCCGTCACGACAGGGACTTGTTTTCGCAGGTGAAGACCAGGTTTGGCTTCGGGCTCTGCGAGGAGATCTCCTGCTGCAAAAACATGCTTGTATTTGGGGTGTTGCAAGGTCACAGGGTCGATCTCGATCCAACCTTTAAGGGGCTTCTTGGCGGCTGTTTTGGCTTTGGACACCGCTTTGGGAGGGCCGATCTCTGGCATCACATGAAGCAGATCGTAGCTGAGTTCTGCGGTATCTTCTTTTTTGCCTTCTTCGTTCAGGATCTCAAAGTGAGCAAGTTGGTTTGCTGGATCGAGCTTTTTGAGGCTGTAACGCTGTTTGACTTCGATCCCTTTGCGCTGGATGATCTCGCCGATGGTGCCTTGAAGGGCGGGGAGTTCAAAGACATTGCCTTCTGTGGTGCAAAAGAGGATCTTGGTTTTGTCGCGGATGCCTTTTTTGCGCAGCATCTCATCAAAGAGAAACATGATGCGGTGTGCGTGAGCGCCCATCGCACCCGATGTTTGGTGCGTAAAGATCGCGGTTCCACCTTGGAAGATATCAAGTTCTTTTTGAGCGAGGGCCACATTCTCTTGCCCAAAGATGGACGCAACACCATCGCCACCAAGGGCTTCTTTCAGGCCCTTTACACCGCTAAAATCGAACTCCGCTTCAGGAGCCATCACGATGTACTCAAAACGAAACTTCTCTTTGTCTTCGGTCTCGATGACGCGTTCAAGGACATCGACTTTTTTGATCTCTGAGCGTACCCAACGGATACCTTCGGGCATGTAATCGCTAAGGGGGCGCACAGCTTCTTCGGGCTTTGCCAAACCTGCTCCCACCAAAGGCCACAAGGCGCGGTATTCGAGCTGGGCAGATGTCTCAAAGATCGTAACATCGGGTGTTTTGAGTGTCCGAAAAAGGCGAGCAGCGACAGCCACACCTGCCGCACCTCCGCCAAGGATGGCGACCTTTTTGCGTGTCGGCGAGATCAATGTCATCAGTCATTCTCCTTATCAAATGAATCGCGATTCAAGCGCGTATGATATCGATGGCGGGGGCATCATAACCGATTCATTTGTTTGTGGCGAGAGGCAAGATCTTTGTCGTAGGCAAGAGCCAAGACAGGAGGGTTATTCTGCGAAGGCGTGGTCTTGTTCTCGCCAAGGAAGAGGCGGAGCCTCGCTGTGTTGTTGGAGTCGCCAACCAAGGCGACAGTAGCGTTTGCGGATCTGATCATTTTGGACGGCCATTTGAAGGGCGCGTTTGCTGCCCACAAGGATGACCAGCTTTTTCCCACGGGTGAGTGCAGTGTAAAGCAGGTTGCGTTGGAGCATCATAAAGTGCTGCGTAAAGACAGGGATCACGACAGCGGAGTACTCACTGCCTTGGCTTTTGTGCACACTCACAGCGTAAGCAAGGGTGAGTGCGTCGAGTTCGTGGCGTTCGTAGGTGAGCTCTTTGTCTTCAAAACGCGCGAGCAGTTGGCCATTTTCGGGTTCGACATCAATGACAAAACCGACGTCGCCGTTAAAGACTTCTTTGTCGTAGTCATTGCGGGTCTGCAAGATGCGGTCACCAGGGCAAAAACGGTTTCCTGAAAAGTCGATATGCTTTTTCTGTCCAGCACTAAAGTGTTCTTGCAACAGGGTATTGAGGTTTTTGACACCGACTTCGCCTCGATACATGGGGGAGATCACTTGGATATCTTGAAGCGGATCAAGCCCAAAACGTTGGGGAATGCGCTTCGTCACCAACTCACGGATCGTTTGAGCGCCTTGGTTGGGGTCTTCGCGAGGAATAAAGTAGAAGTCGAGAAGCTGATCGGGCGGTGGTTGGGGCAAGATCGGGATCGTCCCGCGATTGATGCGGTGGGCATTTTCGACAATCAACCCATTTTCTTTTTGACGGAAGATCTGATTTAGCCGCGTCACAGGGATGGCACCACACTGAAGCAGGTCACGCAAGACGTTGCCTGGTCCCACAGAAGGAAGCTGATCCACATCACCTACCAACAAAAGCTGAGAGCCCGGTCGTACCGCTCGCGCCAGCGCATAAAACAAGTAGATGTCGAGCATGGAGACCTCGTCGACGATGATTACATCACCTTCGAGCGGGTTGTCTTGGTTGCGTTGAAACGAGAACTGATGTGGCGCAAACTCCAAGGTGCGGTGGAGTGTACAAGCATCCAAACCCGTGGCTTCAGACAGTCGCTTGGCTGCGCGACCTGTGGGGGCGGACAATAGGACCTTTCGGCCTTGGCGACGGACCATCTCGCAGATCGCACGGATAATCGTCGTTTTCCCTGTTCCTGGTCCCCCTGTGATGATCGCGATGGAGTGTTCAAGGGCCATCTTGATGGCGTCGCGTTGGGCATCTGCAAGCGAGAGTTGGTTGTCTTTTTGAAACTGGTTCAAGATGGCATCGACACGCAACGTCGTAGCGCGCGGTGAGATCTCCATAATCTCGCGCAGACGATGAACAGAGCCGCGCTCACAAGCCGAAAGGATGCGCATATACACGGCTGTGTCGCCATCTTCGAGCGATTCGAGCAGGATGTCACCTGCTTGATCGAGGTAAGCCATGGCTTGTTCGAGCGCAAGATGCGGGATCTTGAAGCTTTCTTCGATGGTGCCAAGCAGCTCGCTACGTGGCATATACACATGGCCTTGATCGCTTGAGGCTTTGAGCTGAAACAGGATCGCAGCGCGTGCGCGAAAAGGGCTATCAGGGGGGAGTCCCAAAGATTGAGCGATCTGATCCGCTGTTAAAAAGCCGATCCCACGGACATCTGTGGCGAGTCGGTAGGGGTTTTCTCGCACTGTGCGGATCGCGTCATTCCCATAGGTTCGAAAGATCACGTGGGCGTGGTGTTGGGAGACGCCATAACCTTGGAGAAAGACCATGACTTCTTGCAGGGCTTTGTGGTTTTCCCAGCCCAAGCGGATACGTTCTGCGGAGACTTGACCGATCCCGATCACCTCGGTCAATCGGTGAGGTTCGTGTTCGATCACGCGCAACGTATCGATCCCAAAGTAATCGACGAGCTGCTTGGCTTTTTTGGGACCGATCCCTTTCACCATCGAGCCAAGATAACGACGAATCCCTTTGACTGTATTGGGTACGTTGCGTTCGTAGTGTTCGACTTGAAACTGCTTGCCATAGCGCGGATGGTCTTTCCAGTTTCCATGGCACAACAGGCCCTCTCCAAGCTGAATCGAGGCAAAACGACCCACAAGGGTCACAGGATCACGTTGGTCTTCGACTTGTAGGCCTAGCACGGTGTATCCGCTCTCTTCGTTGGTATAGACGATGCGTTGCACGGTCCCCCTGAGGGTTTCATGGAGTTGCATCGAGAGAGGGTTTCGTTGCGCTGAGGTTTCCAACACGATCTGCCTGCTTTCGCTAGAGGGTTCTTTGATTCGAAAAGGTGGTTTGTGTGAGGCGGAAGGCCCAACCCCATACCAAAAAGCCTGTCTACTCCAAGTCCGCGACCCAGAGAAGGGAGGGGAGCGAGGCATGTATCTTAATGGCTGCTTTCTGCCTAGGCAAACCCTTCCTTGAATTTAAAAGGGTGACAAAGCATCTCACACAACACACGGATCACGAGGGTACAAGGGAAAGGTGCCAGAACTTGACAGAGGCTTGGACAGAGAAGGAGGGGCAAGGTGGGGAGCGCGTTTGCCAGGGGCTAACGACGTTTTTTGCGGATGACTTTTTTGTAGGGGATCATGTGAGGAGCGTATTCTTTGAACTCGATCAAGAAGTTCACAGGGATCTGAGGATGGAAGCTTGAGATCAGCGCGGGCATCACGCTAATCTCGACATCATAGCGCATGGGTAGCAACGCCATGGGTGCCTGATAGCCCGCGTAGCCGTTATAAACAGGCTTGAGGCGGAAGCTTGAGCGATAACGACCGTAAGGAGACTGCCAGTACACAAAGGCTTTCAAACGACGCGAAGGTATCAACATCCCTGTTCGCTTGTCTTGAAGGAACACAAAGATCTCGCCATTGTTGGGGCGCATGAGGTGTCTCTTTTTGAGACTGCCAAGTTTCCAAGTGTAGACTTGCCGAGGGTGCTTGATAGCAAAGCCCATACGATAGGGGCCGCTATCGCGCCAGTTTCCGCCCGTTTCTGCAAGAGCCTCAAGCAGATCCAAGCCACCACGCCACTGCAAGGGAGGCAAGTTGGTGGCCTTGGCCACTTCGAGATTGCCGCCTTTCATGGTGGCAGAGAACCGCATCTCAGCACCACCGCGCAAGGCATTAAAGCTTTTTGGGGTGCGTGACACGGGGAAAGGGGAGACCGTGACTTGGAGGATGAAGGTTTTCCCGGCGGGGAGTTTGACGGGCAAGACATAAGCGGGATAACCATCCCAGATCTCGTACATCTTGCGGCTCCACTGTTGCTTTTTGGTCTTGGCATCCAAAAGCTCGATCGATACGTGTGTTCCGCTCAAGATGTCGCCTGTTTTGGCGTGGCGAAGTACCACGCGCAACGCTTGGTTGGCACTAAAAGCGTTGTCTGCGCGCAAGATGCGGAGGTTGCGGTTGGGGGTCTGATAAAGTTTGTAGATGGTACGGGGTTGTTCGAGGATCAACCCAACGCGGTAATCACCTTGGACAGCTTCGCTTACGAACTGGCCAGAAAGACGATCAATCGTGCGATGATAGGTGGTCAACGCTTTGGGAATCACGGAGGGATCGGCAAGATAGATGTCGCGGATCAAGCGGTAGGCTTCGCTTCCAAGCAGGCTTGGGTGAGCCTTGGCCGCGAGGTGTTGCTCGATGGCGTTCAGGCTTTCTGTAATGCGCTGCGCCAAGACAGGTTGGCTTGCGTGAAAGCTTTTGTAAGCGCTGTTGAACTGTGCTTGGGCGCGTTTTAGGGTTTGGGTTGAAGCATAGTAAGACGTCCAACTACGAATCTGTCCGCCTAAGTCGTAAGATGGAAGATAGTTTTGTTGAATGGTTTCCGCGTGTTGAAGCATCTGCTCTAAGAGGGCGCGCTGTCCCGCGGCATCCATCGAGGCGGGCGGCTTGGCGTGTCCTTGTATCGCAAGGCCGAACCATAAAAATGTCCCCATAAAGAAGGATATCCAGCCTCTTCTACGTCCATGTGTTTGTTTCCACTGCATGATAACTCCTCTTGATTTCTAGGGATTGGCGACACCTTCTTGGCGATCGCGTCTCCTACTATCGGCAAAGAACATACCATATCCCAAAAATATGCAGCATCTCTCCCTTGGAATGGAGAAGATATTCGTATAAGTTCTTGTCTGTCCATGCAAAATAATTTTTAACAAAAGGTCCGCTTGTGGCGTTTGGAGAGGGTCTTGTGTATCAAAGAGCAGGTCGTCTCTGTGATCGAGATGGCACAAGGCGGATAAGAATTGCGCCAATCAGGCATCTCGTTTCGATGTTCGTGGCGTAAGTGTTCGATACAAGGGAGAAACGAGCGTATGGCTTGGTTCTGGGTGTTTTTTGGGTTGGTGGTTTCGTTGTGGTTGCTGGCGTTGCTGTTGAGACGGGAACGGGTGCGCATGAGCACCTTGGGAGAGCCCGCGGAGAGCCACTTTCTCTCAACACGAGACGGCTGGGAAGTTGCCTTGCATCGTTATCCCGCACCACGTCGCAAGTCTTCGATCCCTGTCGTGTTGTTTCATGGACTGGGTGGGACCGAGCGCGTTTGGTCTTTGATGGGGGAAGAGAGTTGGATCGGTCAACTCCATCAAGCTGGTTATGATGTTTGGACTTGTAGTTGGCGTGGGGAAGGGCGCGGAAAGCCCCGTCGTTTGGACATCCGTTATGCTTGGGGCTGGCCTGCACAAGCTTTGTTAGAAGAAGATCTGCCGACTTTGTGGATGGGTCTTGGCCGCCTGATGGGGGGAAAGAATTTCCACTGTGTCGGGCATGGTCTGGGCGGGCGGATGTTGCTTGAACTTTTGCGAGCGCGCGAACAGTCCATGGTGTTGACGTGTACTTTGCTTGGTGTTGGGGAAGCACCGCGTTTGTCCGCGTCTTCTTGGCTTGGGAGGCTCGAAAAGGCCGTCTTGGGTCCTGTATTTCCGTGGGCGGGCGTTGCGGCTTGTTTGCGTGTGCTCTGGTGGGCAGCATCCAAGCTGCATTTGTGGAAACTGGGCTTTGCAGAGTCGCGGATGCCCAACCTGATCGCGATGCAGCGTTGGTTGTTGGCGGGCTGCGCGCCTATCTCTGCGCCAGCCCTACGTCAGTGGCTTTTGTGGCAGAGCAAACAACGCGGCTTTCTCGCGGAGTTGGAACCCGCCTCAAAAGAAGCAGAGACGACCCAAGTCACTGCTTCCCATGGAGAAAACGGACCCGCTCAAGAACATGGTGTGCGTTGGTTGTTTGTGGCGGGAGATGCTGATCCTCTCGCTCCTTTGGAGGCTGTCGAGCGGTTGCAGCGCCGCTGTTCCAAAGACGCCACGCAGTCGATCTGCTTGCCCTTGCAGCAGTCGCTACACGCGATGCATTACAGCCACCTTGATCTGTTGATCTCGCCAGCTTTGCGGGATGACTTTTTTCCCATGTGGCTACGTTGGCTCGAAGAACCTTCTGAAAGTTTCGCACAAAGATAAGAGATCTTCGCAGGGGATGGTTGTTTGGGGGAAAGGCTGGCGATTTTTTTGCCTTTTGCGGGGTGGTTTGCAAATCTCTCTCTGAGTCTGATAGGGAGAGTGATGTTATGCGCAAGAAGAATTGGTTTAGCACGATATGGAGCGATCCTTGGTTGATGTTGGTAAGCATCATCCTCACGATGATTGGCGTCGCGATGATCTACTCGACGACCCACGTGATGGCTGTTGAAGAACAACACAACGCTTATGTTTATCTCAAAAAGCACGCAGTAAGCCTTGCTTTGGGGTTTGCGGGACTGTTGTTTTTCAGTCAGCTTCCCATGAAGACCCTGCGGCAGTTGGCGCCTTGGATCCTTTTGGGGGTCTTTGGGTTGCTGACGCTGGTCCTTGTACCAGGCTTTGGGGTGCGAGCGGGCGGCGCGATTCGTTGGCTCAAGATCGCTGGGATTCGCGTGGGGCAGCCTGCTGAGCTTGCAAAACTCGCGTTGATTATCTTCTTGGCGCGATCTCTCGAACGAAAACATGATCGTGTGGAGTCCTTTTGGAGTGGCTATCTCCCAAACGTCGTTGTTGCGGGAGCTTTGGTGATGCTGCTGATGCTCCAACCCGACTTTGGGACTTCGATGTTGCTCCTGACCTTGATGGCGATCATCTTGTTTGTGGGAGGCGTACCTGTCCGTTATCTCGTAGGGAGCGGGCTTTTGGCTCTCCCAATGGTCTACCTGATGTTGACCCGCAAGGCTTATCGTTGGAAGCGCATTACCTCTTTCTTGGACCCTTTTGCCCCTGAGAATATCCAAGATGGCGCTTATCAGCTCGTTCAGTCGCTCAAAACCATCGCGTTGGGCGGTCTTTGGGGCGCTGGCTTGGGCCAAAGCAAGCAAAAACTCGGTCACCTTCCTGAAGCACATACAGACTTTATCTTTTCGATCGTCAGCGAAGAACTCGGTCTGATCGGTGTTTTGTTGATCATGGCGGCCTTCTTGTTTTTTGTGTATCGCGGCTTTCGCATCGCGATGCGCGCACGCGACTTGTTTAGTCAGTACATCGCATTGGGCTTGGCTTGCATGATCGGCCTTCAGTGTTTGCTCAATATCGGCGTTGTGATGGGGGCTTTGCCCACAAAGGGGATGCCGCTTCCTTTCTTATCTTTTGCGCGTTCGTCTTTAATTGTCGTGTTATGTTGTGTGGGGATCTTACAAAGGATCGAAGCTGACACGTTGATCGCGATCCATCGGGCCAAACGAAAGACCCAAGAGATCACCCTCGAACGCGAGCGCAAGGCCAAAGAGGCAACACAAGACAAAGAACCCGCTTCTTCTGCACAACGTCCCTCCAAAAACTCCAAAGCCTCGTCTTTTTCACACGCCTAATCTTTTCCCCTCCGCACATCGCATGTTTCTACACATTCTCGTCATCGTCTGGCGTCGTAAGGAGCCGATATTGATAAAGTTCGATGAGTGATTCGTCCTCGAACTCGATCTCGTATCTTTGGGCGATCTCTTGTCGCGCTTCTTCGATACTGCGGTCTTTTGTGAACATCTCCAGTGCTGCGACGAGTTCTTCGGGCAACATCAGTACATCAAATCGACTGTACGAGATCACGAGTTTGTATCCAGGGATCGCGTCTTGGACCTGCATCTCTGGATTGCGGATCAGTCTTGGCGGAAGGACAGGGGTTTGTAGTGTGTTGTAGCGTTGTTCTATCTCTTCGTACTCTTGGGACTCTTGTTCTGTTTTGATGTCCTCAAACGTCGCGCGGTCTATCCCTTGAACAACCTGATAACATTGTACGAAAAAGTCTTTTTCTCTCCCTACCCAGTCTTTCCAGATGGCCTTGTATTCGGCTGGATGGGGCGGTCTTTCTTCAAGCTCTTCTGGGCCAAGCAAGATCGTTTTTTTGGCCTTGACGTTGAGCGTTTCGTCTTCGAGTTCTGGGGCAACTTGTCGCAGTGCGTAGCGAGCGAGTTTGCTTTCCACGCTTGTCAGGTAGCGAGCAAATGCTTTCCAAAACAGGTTTCCTTCTTCGCCCGCGTCGTGCTTGCAGAAAAAGGAGGAACACACGCTGTCGCGATACTGCCAAACGCTGCAATTCCCCGAACTTTGTTCGTAGTAAGGACACAACAGCGTTTCTGTACGACCAAAACTTTTCACGCGAGAAGCGCGGTAGATGTGGACGTATTTGTCTGGAGGGCTCAACCAATAAGGGTTCACGCCACGTTGTTGTTCGAGCTTTTTGAGGACACGTTGGCTGCCTTCTGAGAGGTGAGCTTCTGTGTTTTGTAGGATGCCGCCCACAAGATAGTTGGGGAGCGATGGGTGGTAGGTGCAACACTTGGTATTGGGCAGAAAAAAGGAGAGTGCTTCCTGTTGCGTCGTTGTTGTTCCAAGCGGGGGACACATCGCACACTTTGCACAAGTTGCTTTGGACTCGGGGATGGGTGGTTGTTGGAAAAACTTGGGAAGAAAAGGGACGTAAATTGGCGGTAGCATCGAGAGAAAAGTATGATCCATCGCAAAAGCTCCTATCAGGAAAAGATTTGTCTGAGAAGA
The DNA here is from genome assembly GCA_020632975.1 of Myxococcales bacterium. Classification (GTDB taxonomy): domain Bacteria; phylum Myxococcota_C; class UBA6777; order UBA6777; family UBA6777; genus JAKLKB01. The sequence goes on along the minus strand of JACKEL010000005.1, from coordinate 60,010 downwards.
CGCAGGAAAGGCCAAAGATGTTAACAAAGAGAAAAAACTGGCGATGGTTGTTTTGGGGCATGGGGGTCTTTGGGCTTTGGTTTGTGGGCCATCTTGTCTGGATGATGGTCGATGGTTTCTCAGATGAACTCAAACGCAGCGATGTTGCCGTGGTCTTTGGAAATCAAGTCCACCCCGACGGGCGACCTTCTTTGCGTCTAAAGATGCGGCTGGATCGAACGATTGAGCTTTATAACAAGGGCCTGTTTCGATGGGTGATTGTAAGTGGAGCATTGGGAGTGGAAGGACATGACGAAGCGGTCGTGATGAAGCGTTATCTTGAAAAGCGCGGCATCCCCGCAAAACAGATCTTGGTGGACAGTGCAGGGAAAAATACCTACAAAACGGCCCAGTACACCGCAAAGATCCTCAAGCGTAGGAAGTGGCATTCGATCTTGTTCGTCACACAATATTTCCATATCGTTCGAGCGAGGTTGGCCTTCCATCGCTTTGGTATCCAAGAGGTTGCAGGGGCGCATGCTTGGTACCACTTTGAATCGAGAGAGTTTTATTCGATTCTTCGTGAGTTTGTAGGATATTATGCTTATCTTTTGAAGCGCTATCCCTAACGCTCGCAGCGTCGGGATGGTATGCAGAAGCAAAGACATGCTCTCGAAAGGTGAGAACAGATGGAGCAACAAGGCGATTTTTTTACAGCGACTTCACCCGAAGGGACCTTTGTTTTGGAGTGGCATCGACCCCATCCCGGCCGTCATTTATGGCGGATTTATGGGCTTGGAGCGCTTTTCTTGGTGATCGGTTCGCTGGTGTTGGGCGTAGTGTTTTCTTGGGGATACCGTCTTGACCCAACCGTGCGGATATTACTGGGGTTTGTCGGGGGAACGGGTACGGTTGGAGGGCCTTTGTACGCAGTCTTGGGCTTCCAACAATTGTTTCGCGATGAGATTTGTTTGGTCGTGAGAAATGATGGGATCATCTACTTGCACCATCAGGAAACAACCGTTATTCCTTGGGAAGAGATGGTAAGCATCGAAGGAACAGATCGTCCGCCTTCTTTGAAGATCGAGTTAGAGAGTGCCCAAGATCTTGTATTGAACGAGCCTTTCATCGATCAACCTCCTTCGCAGCTTGCCAAACACCTTTGGGGTATTCGACGAAAGGCCCTGATGGGCCTGTTGCGTCCACCTCGACCACAACAAGGTTCGTACCTGACGGGAGCTAGAGGAGCAAGCAGATGACTTGGTTACATTCGCTAGAAAAAGCGGCTCGTTGGAGCCTACATCGTTCAGGGGTTCAGAGTCGCTACATCGAAACCGAGCACGGTACGATCCATGCGTATGAATCTGAAGGCCAAGGGGATCTGCCTACCATCGTGTTGTTGCACGGGATCTCTTCTTCTGCAACGTCTTTTGGTCGGTTGTTTGGTCCTTTGCGAAAGTCCCATCGCCGGGTGATCGCGCTGGATGCTTTGGGCCACGGCTTTAGCCAAGTCCCCAAGTCACCGCTTCATCCTGAGTTGATCTTTGGTGGACTGCACGAGGCTTTGCAGGTCTTGTGCGAAGAGAAGTTTGTGTTGTTTGGCAACTCGATGGGGGGGGCGATGGCCTTGCGTTTTGCGCTCGATCATTCCGAGCGTTTGCGGGCTTTGATCTTGTCTTCGCCTGCAGGGGCCTACATGGACGTTGAGGAGTTTCGCGACTTCTTGACCCAATTCTCGATGGAAAAACGCGCAACCGCCAAAGCTTTCGTTCAAAAGCTATATCATCGCGTCCCATGGTATGGGTCTTTTTTGGTGCCCGCGTTGCGACAACAATTCTTGCGCCCGCAGATCCTGCAATTTTTCCATGCAGCCGCTCCTGATCAGCTCTTTTCTCCCGAAGAACTCGCCTCTTTGAAGCCGACGACGCTGTTTTTGTGGGGAGAGTCTGAGCGATTGATGCGACCTGAACACCTCGCTTATTTTGAAGAGCACCTTCCTTCAAACGCGATCATCGAACGCCCCGAAAAAGTCGGACACTGCCCGCATATTGAGCGTCCAGAAGATCTCGCAAAGCGCATCGTGGCCTTTGTACGAGAAGTGGAAAACCCCGCGTAAGCCTTTGTGAATAGGGGGATCAGGAGGGGGTTCCTTTGCTTGGGGCGAGGGCTTTGGGCGAGCGAACGGCCATCCCTAGGAGATCCTTGTGGAAGGAGAGGGGGTGGCTAATCCAATGAGAGCTTGTGTAGAGGCAGTTGGAAAGACAGACTTTTTTGCAACCTTGGGTATGTTCTTCATCAAATCCATGATGCATCCGTGCATCTCGCATCTGACGAAGCTTTTTGTACCAGTTTTTGTCGAGGTCGAAAACGCTGAGTTCTTCTGTGGGTGAACTTGCGCACAATGCGATCTTTCCATCAGAGTCGATCGCGAGGTGAGACTCTCCCGCCCCGCAGTTCCAATCTTTGAGCTGACCATAAGCAAACTTCTTCATATCCTCGAAGTAGCGCATGGGTTCGATCAAGCCGACACCTTGGCGTTTTAAGGCGATCAACTCGTCGATGAGTTGGACAACCTTGTCTTTTTTCTCCTCTGTATCAAAAGAGAGTGTGCTATCCACGGCTTTTTGTAAGGCTTTTTTGCCACGATCTGCTGTTTGCGCTCTGTTCGGCTCGATACAAGGTCGCTTTGGGGGATGTACTCTTCTTTTTGAAAGTCCCACAACGGTGCTTTTGAGTAAGTATCCTGGCTGTTGATGTACGCCACAGAGATCGGGATATTGAGACCATCGATAAACTTCACTGTATCGAGGGTTGTGTGCATGTTCTCGCTTGTGAGAACCATGTTTACGTTGATCTCAAACCCATGTTTTTTGCGCCCTTCGAGTAGGTCGAGAAGGACTTTCTTGCACTGTGAAAGATCTTTTCGAGAGCGATCGAACTCAAGCACGGAGTCCACGGAAAGGTTGATCACGTCGAGCCCTGCGGCGCCTAGACGATCGATATACTCTGGTGTCAGGAAGGCCCCATTGGTCGAGATATGATTAAAAAATCCTTTTTTATTGGAGTCTTCGATAATCTCGATCAAGTCTTTTCGTATCGTGGGTTCTCCACCAAAGTAAGAGATAAAGCGGGTCCCTAAAGCATATAGCTTGTCGATCACGCGCTTCATCCCTTCTGTGTCTAAGTCTTGTTGTTTGGGATTTGTGCGATTTGAATACTCAATAAGTTAGCAATAATCGCATGCAAGATTACACTTTCTCGTAACATAAACATGAACCCACAAGGGCACGGGTCGCTACAAAGAGGTGATATAGACAGGGCTTACGCGACGAATAAACTTCCATGCCCGCTGTGCATTTTTTACATCCATGATCGACTTCCTTCTTTTTTGTGAGGGTTGACGCAAGGAGACGTCTTCGCTTGTTGTGCGGTCTTGCGCAAAATGAAACGAGAAGAAACAAGATCTTGTTTTGGATATAGATTCTCTGTGCAGAGGCTGGCGTATCACCTACCTATGTATGAAGAATCTATAGGAATGTTTCTTTATAAACGAAAAAGCCTAAGAAGATAAACGAAAAAAACGGAGATGCTTGTCCTCTTATACCACCATGTCGCACATCGGGTGGTTTCCATGAGGCCCTAGACATCAGGGTTCTTGGCCTTTCCAAAAAAGACGTGAAGAAGTGCGGCGCTTTTTATCAAATTATTTTTGAGAAAGAAAAAAGAAAGGAGGGAAGGCAGCCAGTTAAGAGGGGAGAGCGGCTTAGAAAATGGAGAATTGCAGCATCTTTCCAAGGGGCTTCAGGATAGGCCACTCAAGGGCGCGACCGATGGTGTACACCAAAAAGACGCCATAGAGCGAAAACAGCATGATAGCTTTGACGCGCCCAAGTTTGCGCCCAAGCAAGAAGATCGCAAGGACGATAAAGGTGATGATCAACAAGACGATACGCAGTTCTTGGACCGCAGCGACATTGGCTGTGGTGCTGGCTGCGGTGCCTACGCCTTTTACGGTGACGTTGCCGTAGAACAGACCGTACATCAGAAGGGGCAAGCCAAGGCAGATATTGATGTCGAAGATGTTGCTTCCAAAAGCGTTGGAAACAGCGTCATCGTAGTCACCTTTGCGTGCATCGCGGATCGAGATGATGGTATCGGGGACACTGGTTGCAGCAGCGGCAACGATTACGGCGGTGAAAAAGACGGGTACGCCGAGGTTTTTGGCGAGGCCGATACAAGCACCTGCGAGATAGTGACAAGCGCCCGCGATCACAAGGACGCTCACGCCCAAGAGGACCCAAGCGCGTTGGTCAGTGATCCCACCGCGGCGGAAGAAAAGCCAATGGAAGTCCAAGGTCAACAATGCACCCACAAAGCTGGGTTCTTCGCCTTCGTCATCATCGTCATCATCATCGTCATCATCTTCCACTTCAAGGCGACCTTGGCGGTACTGACGATAGAGGTAGGTCACATAAAAGGCGTACATCAGCACGAGGACCGCACCCATCCACCAAGTCACTGTGGAGCGAGAAAGCATCACGATCAGGATCACTTCGCTGAGGATAAAGAAGAAGGCATCACGGATCATCCCACTGCGTTGGACTTGGATGGCTTCGACTTTTTCTGTCGTACCATCCGAGCGTTTTACGCCCCAAAATAGGACCGCCAAGATACATAAACCTGGAATGATCACGGCATTGTAGATGGCGCTCCCTGCACAGGTCGCGATCCCTGCGGAGAATCCGTCTTTATCGTGAAAGACAAACAACAAAAAGAATGTCGTGAAAAGTTCGGGGAGAGAAGATCCGATGGCATTGATGGTTGCGCCGCGGATCCCTGGTGGGAAGGTTTTCCCGAGGTGGCGAGAGCCTATCTCAAAGCTGTCGCAGGCGTACATGATGATGACAGATGTGAGGACAATGATTCCTAAGTTTAGCAAAATACCCATGAAGTTACCTTTCTCAAAGCTCCGTATATGGGGGATTGTGGTGCGATTTAGGGGCCGTAATCTTGGGTAGGTTTCATCCCTTCGGCCTGATGAGGTTAAACATCAGCGACGTTTGCGTATTGTATGCCATCTCAAAAGAAAGTCCAAAAGGTCTTTGTCTCTTGCGAGACGTGTTGGCGTCAAGGGTGGTCTTTGAGAGAGAGGGGTTGCATTCCACAACGTTGGGGTGTGTGTTCTCGCAGCGGTTGTGTTTTTTTGCAAATCGTGAGGCTTGCTTGTCTTCTTGAGGGAAGATAGCGTACTATGCGAAACATAACGCGCATCGCATCTTGGGTGAAAGAAGGAGAAGCAGTTATGCAAAGAGGCATGTCATCTTTTATGTGGTTTCGTCGGTGTTTGGGTGGAGCGCTTGTCGCAGCAATGTTTTTGTTGCTTGGGGGCGCTTTAAGCGGCTGTCAAAAGCAGCAAAGTTGTACGGCTGACGAAGAGTGTCCAGTCGGTCAATTCTGTAAATCAGGGACTTGTGGTTCTTCTTGTAAAGACGACAACGAGTGCGACAAGAACAAAAATGAGATTTGCAACTTGACGCGCGGAAAGTGCCAAGAAAAAACCCAACAAACTTGTACACCGCAAGCATCTCGTCAGTGTGCAGGGGGACATGTTTTCTGGTTTGATAGCTGTGGCTACCAACAAGAAAAAGCCCAAGACTGCGGCTCTACAGGCTGTGACAACGGCCAATGTAAAGAAGGCGATACCTGCGGAAATGGCTCTTGCGAGCCTGGAAAAGAAGACTGCCAATCCTGCCCCCAAGACTGTGGTTGTAAAAACGACGAGAAGTGCAACAACGGCGTCTGTGAAAAGCTCGATACCTGTGGAAACGGCGCGTGCGAGACAGACAAAGGCGAAGACTGCGCGAAGTGTCCAGGTGACTGCGCTTGTCCTAGCGGTATGTTGTGCGATAGCGGCCAGTGCCAAAAGCAAGAATCCTGCGGAAACGGCAAGTGTGAAGGCGATCAAAAAGAAAACTGCTTGAGCTGTCCAGGTGACTGTCCTTGCGGAGCTGGCGAAGTTTGCGACCCCAGCCTTTCACAGTGTCGTCAGTCTTGCGGCGACAACAAGTGCGACACCAAAGCAGGCGAAAACTGTAGCAACTGTCCTGGTGACTGTGCTTGTGCAACAGGACAACGCTGTTCGCAAGGTCGTTGCGAACGAACCTGCGGAAACGGACGTTGCGAAACCTCTTATGGCGAAGACTGTTCCTCTTGTCCCCAAGACTGTTTGTGCCAAGTGGACCAAGCCTGCAAAGAAGGAAAGTGCGGTGCGGACTGCGGCAACGGGACTTGCGATGCTGACAAAGGCGAGAACTGTTCAACTTGTGCAGCAGACTGTGCGTGTGCTTCAGACAAATATTGCGAAAGTGGCCAATGTACAGACTGGTGTGGAAACCGCGTTTGCGACGCTAGCAAGGGCGAAAACTGCGATACTTGCGCATCTGACTGTGCTTGTTCAAGCGGTTCTGTTTGCAAAAGTGGCCAGTGTGTGGCGCTTTGCGGCGATGGAACATGCGACGCCGCGATCGGCGAAGACTGCGGTACTTGCCCGCAAGACTGTGCTTGCCAAAACAACGAAAGTTGTATCTCTGGAAAGTGTACTTGCGTACCTGATTGCAAAGACAAAGAGTGCGGAAGTGACGGATGTGGTGGGACTTGTGGTTCTTGTGTAGGTACAAAGAATGTCTGTGACAATGGAAAGTGTACTTGCAACAACACCTGCCAGCCCGATCAAAAACAATGTGTAGGCGCCAACAACTACGAAAGCTGCCAACAAGACGCAGACGGATGTTATCAGTGGAAACGTTTTGAGTGTCCTCCTGGACGCGTTTGCCAAGATGGATCGTGTTGTGAAGCTTCTTGCGGAAATCGCAAGTGTGGCCCCGACGGTTGTGGTGGTGAGTGTGGCCAGTGTTCGTCGCGTTCGACTTGTAACAACGGAAACTGCGATTGTACGCATGAGTGTCCCACCAAAGGGGCCGGTGTCTGCGATGGTACGGGAGCTTACAAAGAGTGCTTGGAAGACTTTAGTGGCTGTCGTTACTGGTCGGCTGTGCGAAACTGTGTGCAAGGCCAAGTTTGTGCAAACGGTGCTTGTTGTACACCCAACTGTACCGCGAAAGAGTGTGGAACAGACGGATGTACGGGCACTTGTGGTTCCTGTGGTGGCGGATGTATCGGCAACTTGTGTGCACGCACCATCAAAGTCACCGTGGTGGATATCAACTCGGATAACTGTAACGATGACACGCTGTTTATCTCTGGAAAGCCCGATCCTTTCATCTTGTTGACCTTGGGCAACGGAAAAGAGTACAAGAGCGCGCGCAAAGACGACACCAAAGGGACTGTCACCTTTAACTGGACAGTCACCAACTTGGATCCGCTCGAATTGAAAAATGCCAAGTTGGAAGCATGGGACTACGACAGCGGTGTGCGCGGAGATGACGACCTTTGTGGTCGTTGGTCTTCGGACTTGTCGAACCCTGGTACGAAGACGCTGACAGACTCTGGACACCGTAACGTGAAGATCACAGTCACGGTCACGAAATAACGAGCTGAAAGGGCCGATAGATGGCAGGTTGGTGGTGGTTGCTCTTGGTGCTGGGCTATGGTGTGGTGATCTTCTTTTTGTGGCATACGCCTGTGTTGTATCCCTTCAAGTTGATCACGATCTACGTGCATGAAGCTGCTCACGCTCTGGCAGGGTGGGTGACAGGTGCAAAAGTCGATGGCATCGAGGTCAACGCAGACCAGGGAGGCGTGACGCATCTGCGTGGCGGTTCGATGTGGTTGATCTTGCCAGCAGGCTATCTCGGTTCTTCGATCTTTGGCTCAGCTTTGATTTTATTGGGCAGCCAACCCACGCTCGCCAAGATCACCTCTGTTCTTTTGGGAGCAGCGATGGTGATCTTGTTGTTTTGGGCCACCAACTGGCTAACGCGCGGACTGACGCTGCTTTTCGTGGGGATGATCGCGTTGCTTTGGTGGATCCAAGAAGGGGCTTTTTTGGCTTACTTTGTTTTGTTTGTGGGTACGATGAGCGCGTTGTATGCGGTGTATGACATCTTTGATGACACCATTCGTCGTACTGTCAAACAATCTGACGCGTACAAGATGTCGGAACTTACAGGGATTCCCTCTGTTGTGTGGGGGGGACTCTGGCTGCTCTTCTCTTTGGGGATGTTGGCAGGTGTGTTGTATCTTGGGATGCGTATGCGTGCGTGAGAGCGATGTGAGGGGGCTCTTGGTGCGTTGTCCTTGCAACTCTTGTAGATCTCTTTATAATGCCTTGGTCATATAGGACGTCACCAGAAAAGCCTTTTTGTGGCTCGTGGGAGGAAAAGAATGGCTGTTTTCACCTGGGAAGGTCGCGGACCTTCCGGAGATATCAAGCGTGGTGAGATGGAAGCAAAAGCACTTGCTGACGTCCAAGCGCGACTGCGCATTATGGGGATCACCAGCCCCAAGATTAAGAAAAAAGGTATCAACATCGATATCAAGATGCCTGAGATCTTCGCGGGTGTCTCGATCAAAGAGCTGGTTGTTTTCACGCGTCAGTTTGCGACGATGATCGATGCGGGTCTTCCGCTTGTTCAGTGTATGGACATCCTCTCCAGCCAAAACACAAACCCCTTCTTTAAAAGAGTCTTGTTGCAAATCAAGGCTGATATCGAGAGCGGTTCGACCTTTGCGGACGCGCTGAAAAAGCACCCCAAGGTCTTCGACGCATTGTTCGTCAACCTTGTGGCGGCGGGGGAGATCGGTGGGGTTTTGGATACGATCTTGAACCGTTTGGCGGTCTTCATCGAAAAGAACATGAAGGTCATCAAAAAGGTAAAAGGCGCCATGGTCTATCCTATGGCGATTATCGCGGTCATGATCGTGTCCGTCACCGTTATGATGATCTGGGTTATCCCTACCTTCCAGAGCATGTTTGCGAGTATGGGGGGGCAACTACCTTGGATGACGCAAAAAGTTATCGAGTTGAGTGAGTTCTTCCAAAAATACATCCTGTTTTTGATTGCTGGTGTCGTCGGGCTAATCTGGGCCTTTCGCGTCTTTTACAACTCGAACTGGGGACGAAATATTTGGGACCGTTCGTTGTTGTATCTCCCTCTACTCGGGCCTGTTGTGCGAAAGTCGGCGGTTGCTCGTTTTACGCGTACACTTGGAACCATGATCTCCTCTGGGGTTCCTTTGTTGGATGCGTTGGACATTGTTGCGAAAGCCTCTGGTAACCGCAAGATCGAAGAGTCGGTCTACTACGTTCGCGACAAGATCTCTGAAGGTCAAAACATGGTTGGACCCCTCGAAGAAACCAAAGTGTTTCCTCCGATGGTGGTCCAGATGATCGGCGTTGGTGAAGCGACGGGTGCTTTGGACGTCATGTTGTCGAAGATCGCTGACTTCTACGAAGAAGAAGTCGATGACGCGGTAGGCGCAATGACCCAAGCGATGGAACCTTTGATGTTGTTGATGGTTGCGGTTGTTTTGGGGGGGATGTTGATCGCGATGTACATGCCCATCTTTACGCTCGCTGGAAACATCAAGTGATCTTAGGTGTCCTCTCCTTTTTTCCCACCCCAATGCCTGCTGTTCTTGATGCTGAACTTGCCTTCTTACCGAAAGATTGAAACAAGAAAGGCTGGCTGATCTTTGCGCTCTCTATCTTCTTCCAGTCTCCCTGTTTCCGCTCCCCTGTCTTCTCTTTTTCTTTCGTCACCTCGGTTTGCTGGTTTCGAACGACGTCTTCTTTGGATGATGGGGACGCGGCTGGCCATTGGTACGCTTCTGATGGGCGCGACCGTGGCCTACCAGATGCGGCGTTCTACGCAAGAGATCTACCCCACCGAAAACTTTGTGTTTTGGTTGGTTGGGGCGATGTATTTTTTTACATTGCTCTACAGCTTTATCCTCCCGCGTTTACGGTCTTTTGCATTACTTGAGCGCTTTGCGACTTGGCAAATCTCCGGTGACCTCTTGCTGGTCACGTTGCTCGTTTTGGCCACGGGATGCCAAGAGTCTTTGTTTCTGTTTGCGTATCTGCTTGTGATCATCGAAGCGTCTGTGTTGTTGTCTCGAAAGACAACCTTTCTTTTCGCGGCAGTGAGCCAAGTGATGCTCTTGATCTTGCTGACCGCGAGCCTGTTGGGGTGGGTCAAACTTCTGGTCTTTGTTCGTCAGCCATCTCCTTTGGAGATCTACGACTTTTTGTATGTCTTGTTGGTGTATGGCTCGGCGTTCTTTTTGGTGGCTTTGTTGTCGAGTCATCTCGCTGAGCAACTGCGTTCTAGCGGCGAGTTGATCCAAGAAAAACAAAGCCATTTGGAAGCACTGCTCACACAACACGACGACTTGAGAACCCTCCATCGCGATATCGTCATGAGCCTAAGTTCGGGCTTGATCACGATGGATGTACAAGGAAGGGTACAGTTCCTTAACCCCGTAGCATGGGAGATCTTAGGGGTCTTGCCTGAGTGGACAGGCCCTGTGCAGATCTTGGAGCTTGTGCCTTCTTTTCCTTGGCAAGCCATCCAAGCACGAGAAAGCCTAGGTTCTCGTCTAGAAGTCCCTTATCTTCGAAGCGATGGGCAAAATCGCATCTTGGGTGTTTCTTGTTCGCCGCTTCGCGATCGTGAGGAGCGGGGTGTGGGGTGGTTGATCTTGTTTCAGGATCTCACCCCCATCAAAGAGATGGAAGAAAGTGCCCGACGCAACGAGCGTTTGGCTGCGATCGGTGAGCTGGCTGCGGGACTTGCACACGAGATTCGCAATCCCTTGGCCTCGTTGTCTGGGGCGATTCAGATGCTCCAAGAAGACATGGATACGCCACCAGAACATCAACTGTTGATGGATATCGCAGTTCGAGAGACTGAGCGCCTAAACAACCTATTGAGCGACTTTTTGTTGTTTGCGCGGCCCAAAGAAGCCCAGCTTTCGCCTTACTCTGTTGCAGGGTTGTTGCGCGAGGTCTTGGTGTTGTTCAAGCAAGACGAACGATTCTCTTCTGTGGGGGTCGAACTCGATTGTCCTGAAGACTGTTGGGTCGACCTTGATCCGCAACTTTTCGAGCAGGTGATCTGGAATCTGTTGATCAACGCTGCCCAAGCCACCTTACCCAAAAAAGATCCTGTGCAAGTGCGTGTCCGTCCCGTAGATTCAGGGACATGGATCGATGTGATCGATCGTGGCTCTGGCATTCCACCAGAGATCCATGATCGCTTGTTTGATCCGTTCTTCTCGACAAAAGCAGGTGGAACGGGCCTTGGACTGGCGGTGGTTCAGCGTATCCTCTCTGCGCACTTTGGAAAAATCGAGCTCCACGCACCTGCGGAGGGTGGGACCTGTTTTCGACTTTGCTTCCCGAAGAGCTCGCGCTTGCAAGAGACTCACATCGAAAAAGCAGAGAAGAGTGCCCCTAGTTCAACCATAGAGGTTCCTTTAGATGTTGCGATGCTCGCGGAAGGAGGGGAAGGATGAAACGTGTACTCATCGTTGATGATGAACCTTCGATGCGGGAGATCCTGTCGTTGCTTATGCGGCGCGCAGGATGCTTGGTAGAGTCGGTGGCTTCGGGGGATGAAGCGATCTCTTTGATCGAACAAGACGACTTTGATGTGGTTTTTACAGATCTCAAGATGCCTGGAAGTGTCGATGGCATCGGTGTTTTGAAGTGCGTGCGTCGCGTCTCTTCTTCCACGCAGGTCGTGATCCTCACGGCGTTTGCTACCACCGAAACCGCCATCGAAGCGATGAAGTTGGGGGCCTATGATTATGTGCAAAAGCCATTCAAAAACAAAGAGATCGAGGCCGTCTTAGAAAAGTCGCTCGAAAAACGCGCGCTACTCCAAGAAAATAGTTTGTTACGCGATGAGTTGCGCGAGCGTTATCAGTTTGGAAACTTGCTGGGGAAAAGTGACCCCATGAAAAAAGTTTTCGATTTGATGCGCAAAGTGATCGATACCAAGGTCAACGTCTTGGTGCTCGGAGAAAGCGGTACAGGCAAGGAGTTGGTCGCGCGCGCCTTGCACTACAACAGTCAGCGAAAAGAACGGCCTTTCGTCGCGATCAACTGTGGGGCTATCCCAGAGTCTTTGTTGGAGAGCGAGCTTTTCGGCCACGTAAAAGGCGCATTTACGGGAGCAGATCGAGACAAGATAGGTCTCTTTCAGCTGGCGGATGGTGGTACGCTCTTTTTGGACGAGATCGGTGAGATGCCTCTTGCTTTGCAGGTCAAACTGTTGCGCGTGCTGCAAGATCGCTGTGTGCGTCCATTGGGAGCCCAACACGATATCTCACTGGATGTGAGACTGATTGCAGCCACCAATCGCAATCTCAAAGAAGAAGTGCGTTTGGGCCGATTTCGCGAAGATCTCTTCTTTCGTTTGAATGTCCTATCGATCCATATGCCCGCATTACGCGAGAGAACCGAAGACATTCCTTTGTTGGCGCAATCCTTTCTTGCGCGTGCGGCGCAAGAGTTGCAACGCCCCATCCGATCGATTTCTCGCGAGGCTATGGAGCTTTTGCTTCGCTACGATTATCCTGGGAACGTTCGTGAGTTGCAAAATATCATGGAACGTGCTGTGCTTTTGGCAACTGGAGAGGAGATCCTTCCAGAGTTTTTGTTGGGTTTGGCTGAGCAACAAACGACCCTTTCTCGAGAAACTCCGTTTTCTTTTTCGACGCTGCCACCCGAAGGATTGGAGTCTTTTTTGGCTTCTGTGGAGCGGGAGATCTTGCTCGAAGCTTTGCATCAAGCGGACGGTATACGGAAAGAAGCAGCCAAGTTATTACAGATATCATTTCGTTCGTTACGTTATCGTCTAAGTAAGTTGGAGATAGCTTTGGATGGCGATGAATAGGCGGCCTTGGGAAGGCCAATGCTTTTAAAAAGGAGCGAGGACAGATGAGAGCAAAAAGACACGCCCGCGCTGGAGGGTTCACGTTGGTTGAGGTGATGATCGTCGTCGTGATCATCGGGATATTGGCGGCTGTTGCCGTTCCTTCCTATCGAAAATATGTGATCTGGTCACGTGCCCAAGAACCCATGACGCTCCTTCCGCAGATTCGCTTGAAAGAAGAGATGTACTTTCAAGACAACAACCGCTTTCTCTCGACAAGCACCCACCCCAAAGGAACGGGTGTTGCGTTTGTTGGAGACCCACAACCTTGGGGAGATCCTTCTGCAGACTCGACCGTTGGCACCAAAAACTGGGCAACCTTACAATACCAACCCCCCAGCCGTTCTGTGTACTTCCGTTATTGGGTCAAGCGTGTACGCGTCAGTTCATCTGCCATCACAGCTGAGACAGACACTGATGTTGTGACCCCCAGCGGTGGTACGACGTGTGGTGGGATGATCCGCACGACTTTCTTTTCGACGACAGCGGAAACCTTTGTGGCTTGTGCAGATGGTTCTTTGAAAGGCGGAAGCTGCACGCCTTCCAGTTCTGCGGGCGGTTCCAACTGTAAGATGCGTTTTGGTATGTCAGGTGTGGTCGGACATGGCAAGGTACACTATACTTTAGATTGATCGCGAACTGGGGTGGGGACTTAGGGGCGGGTCACGCAAGGGTCTTGCGGTGGTTTGAGTGGGGAAAAAGGCTCAAGTTGTCGGAAATATTCTCTTTGAACGAGATGACCAAACACCACACGGGGCATATAGTCCGCTTGTTTTTGCCATTGTGCAGTGAACTGTTTTTCGCGGCATATTGATTCTTTTGTCTTTTTGCTTCCGCAATACAGACTCAGTCGCTCACGAATCTTTCTTACGCTTTCTGCTTGGTTGGCACGCCACAACAAATCCATCAGATAGTTACAAATCATCTGGTTGTTTGTGTGATTTCTTCGCATCAAACCAGCTGCTTGGACCCCAATATAAGGCGGAGCATTGGGCTTTGATGCGGCTTCCATGAGGTAGCGTGCACCGATGCGTTTCATACAGCTTCTTGTTTGACGGATGAGTTGGTCTCGACTCAGTGCAGAGGGAACGGGTTTTTTGCAAAATGCCTTGTAATCTTGGCGTAACTGTTGGTGGTCTCGCCTTGTCAAGTTGATCTCGAAGATATAGGCCATCGCGATGGAGTAGGGGAAGTAATGGTCATTTGGGAACTGTTCTCGCCCCAAATCTAGGATGCGCAAACTCTCCACCATGTCGCGCCTTGTGGGGGTGCGGCGATTGTAAATGTTGAGTGTCGCGGCCCATTCGTAAGCAAAGCGATACTTGGGGTCAAGCGCGCGCACTGCCTCGAAGTATTGGGGAAGCCAACGAATACTCCCGATTTTATCGCTGAAGTGCTCTCCTGCGTAAAGTAAGGCTCGAATCCATACCAGATCCGCAAGCACACCACGATAACCCACAGAGAGTCGCTGGAGATTTTGGGGAGAGGGAAGATGGTAGAGATCGTTGTCCCTGCCACTCCAACCCGAGCGTTTGAGGCGCATGTCTTGTCGGTTTGCAATGAGACCACCAACAAGACAAAGAAATAGTAGGAGTGTTAGGCTTTTGCGAAGGAAAGGAGTGAGCTTGAGAAGGGGGGTCTTCATTCAAGAGGATCTTTCTTTACGATATTAGAGTGCTCTACTTCACCAGTGAGTTCGTTTACTTTTCCTAACAGACGATAGTTCGAATAATTCCTATCGCAGTCCAAGTCTGCTCGAGCGGCCACAAGGTAGGCCGAAGAGTGCCCTGTCCCAGATGTTGAGTATTGATACTGGAAGTAATGCGCTTTGTCGAGGCCAAACTGAAGGCGGGTCCAGATCAACCCTGACCAGCGGTCCGAGTCTTTGGTGTAAAGTGACTGACCATTCGCACATGGCGGAGTTGTGGGTCGTGCTGCTATATAATCACTTTCGCTGGAAGGCCAACTCAGGGCAGCAGTGAGGCTCGTTTCGCCGTTCGATGGATTGACCGTGGAGAGTTGCGTTCTACCTGTAGGAAAATGTCGAACAACGGGGTTGCCTGTCGAGGTGTCAGTGTGTTCGTCGTTGTACCAACCGGTTGCGCCTTTGCTGAGAGCGGCCAAGTTAACGCTGACTTCAGAAGTTTTGGATTGACGGGTAAAACGCATGTAGGTGGGGATCGCGACGACGGCCAAGATACCGATGATCGCAACAACAATCATCAACTCGACCAGGGTAAAACCTTGTTGGAGCTTGTGTTTGTGATCTTTCATGAAATGTACTCCTGCAAAAAGCTGTTTGACCTGCCTTGGGCATACCATCGAGGCAGATCGACGATACTTGTTAGAACAAAAAGAAGCTTGGGGGTTTTTTGAGTCTGAGAGTTTTATGATTTTTGAAAGTTTTTGGGAAGTAAAAATTTCCCAAGATACTCTTTTTAGAGCGAAACAAAAAAAATCGCTCTCCATAAAATTGCGTAGACTTGTTTGTTTTTGAGGTTCATCTTGCTTTATACAAGAATGATGCTCGATTTTTCATCTTCGTTTTTTGGGATATTTAGTCGTCTATTTATTAAAAAATAAGTTATAGCGTCTTGCTGTTGTTTTGTTGGTGGATGACTTCGCAAAACCAATCTTTTCCGAATTCTTTGGTTTCAGGAAATCTTGTTTGTTCTTTGCTTTTGTTCGCTTGGTTTGGTCCGAATTCTCTTTCGTCGGATGATTCTCCACAGCATAGGGTTCGTGGAGGGGACTTGGAGATGGAGAAAAAAGAAAAAAAAACCCCCCTTGGAATTCCAAGGAGGGTTGGAAAGAAAGAGTCAGGCCCGAAGACTATTCGAGGGGGTCTTTCTTGACGACGTTGGAGCGCTCAACTTCACCGTTGACGCTGACGGTTCCGAGAAGGCGGTAGTCAGAGTATTTCTTGTCGCAGTCGAGGTCAGCAGCAGCGCCGACCAGGTAACCTGCAGAACCACCAGTTCCGCTTGTGGTGTATGCGTACTGGAAGTAGTGTGCTTTGTCGAGACCGAATTGGAGGCGGGTCCAGAGAGTGCCGGTCCAACGGTTACCGTCTTTGGTGTAGAGAGATTGACCTGTTGAACAAGGGGGGGCCACGGGTCGCGAACCCTCTTTGCCGCCTGCTTCTGCGCTTCCCCACGGAAGGGCGCTGGCCAGAGTGGGAACGGTACCATTCAATTTGCTGGCTACGTCGCCAACGTTGGGTACGTCAGTGGGGAAGTGACGAACAACAGGGTTACCCGTTGAGGTGTCAGTGTGTTCGTCGTTGTACCAACCGGTTGCGCCTTTGCTGAGAGCTGCCAAGTTGACACTAACTTCAGAAGTTTTGGATTGGCGGGTAAAACGCATGTAGGTGGGGATCGCGACGACAGCCAAGATACCGATGATCGCAACAACGATCATCAACTCGACCAGGGTAAAACCTTGTTGGGTTTTCTTACGGAGTTTGCTCAGCATAGGTTGCTCCTTGTTGGGTTGAGGGAAAGCCATATCTTATAGCTTTCGGTTCTCGCTTGCTTACAAGCGTGACTGAGAATGGATTCGTGGGACCCCTAGAGCAAATCACATGCCAACTAGGGCTTGGGCGATCTGATGTGAATAAGTCAAGAAATGAGCGATCTTGGCGCAGAGGCTTTGAAAATATAGATGGCCGAGATTTGTCACTGACAAGATTTGTCACTGACAAGATTTGTCACTGACAAGATTTGTCACCGCAGAAGGTCTTCAAGGATCTTCTTGATCGAGGGCTTGGCGTAGTTCTTTGTAGGAGAGCGAGGCGTGTTGGGGTGGGACAGGTGTTTCTTCTGCGCTCTCGTTGTATGGAGCTTCATCATCGAGAGGGTAAGACGCATCGTCTTCCATCTCAGCGATCTGTTTTTTGCGCAGGTTCTTTTGGCGATAATAAAAGAAGGGGAGCAACAGACAGAGCAAGCCCCATAAGAGTCCTTCGCTCGATAACAAAGCAAACCAGTGGTAATGCTTGCGTAGGTGTTCTTTCCATGCGGGGAGCAAGTTTGTGTGCTGGTTTCCTAATAGTTGGGCAAGGGCTGCATGGAAGCTTTGTCCTTGGCGAAGGCGAGCGAGGAGTTCTTTGACAAGGGCGGGATGCTTTGTTTGAAGGAATTGTAGATGTGCGAAACTCACCGCATAAGCGAGGGTTGCGCTTGCTCCATCTACAGGGAAGCGTTTGTTTAGGGAGGGGATCGAAGGGACACTGCCTCCAAGTTGGGCGCGTGCAATCGTGAGGAAGCGATCAAAAGCTGTGTAATCTCCTGACTGCTGCATCGCGAGACCTTCTACAAACCAAAGGGGCATGGGTTGGAACTTGGCTGCGCGAAAGAGCAAGAGGTGACTGAGTTCGTGGACAAATGTTTGATAAAGCTGATCAAATCCTTGCCCTGGTTGTTGGCGCAGGGTCATGATCCCTTGGCGGGGGTAAGCAAGGCCCGCGATCCAAGTGTGGGGACGCCAAGCGTGGGGTTGAATCGTTGCGTAGTCTTGTTCTTTTCGTGCGATGCGTATCTCGAAGTGAGCTTCCTTGATGCCGCCAAGCTCAGAAGCGATGCGTTTGTAGTCCGTCTCTATCTTGGCCTTGAGTCTTCGCGCCAACCAAGCCTGTTCGTCAGCAAAACGCAAGGTGAAGTGCTGTGTTTTTACGGTTCGGGTCAAAAAAGAGGATGTCTTCGTAGGTTGTGTTGTCTTCGCATGGGCCGTCGAAGGGGTTTGAAGACCCAAAAAGAGGAAGACTCCCCATAGAAAGATAGAAAAAGCAGAAAAATAACGTGGGGGTGTCATGGATCTTGGCTCCGTAAAAGAAAAGAGCCGCGAGGCTTGTGGTGGGTGGCCCAGCGAGGCTTTTCGAGGGATGAAAGTCTCGTGCTAGTGGATGGGATACTCGCGTTCTCCAAAAAGTGCGGTCCCTACGCGGATAAACGTGGCGCCTTCTTGGATCGCAACGGGGAAGTCATGGCTCATCCCCATCGAAAGATGGGGGAGAGCGCTTCCGCTTTTTTCTTGAAGTTCATCTCTCCATTGTCGCAAAGCTCGGAAGTAAGGGCGTGATGCTTCAGGGTCTTCCTCGAAAGGTGGGATCAACATCAGTCCCTCAATCAAGATATGGGGTGGACATCGTTGTAAGAGAGAAAGCGCTTCTTCGATGGAGTTGATGCCCGACTTTTGGTCTTCTTGGGCGACATTGCACTGGATCAACGCATGGATCGGTCGCTCGGGAGGCTGGCGTTTGGCCAACTCATCGAGCAGTGCTTGGTTATCAAGCGTATGAAGCCAAGTGGCGCGTCCTGCGATGTACTTGCATTTGTTTCGTTGGAGGGGCCCGATGATATGCCAACGCAGCTCTGGGCAAGCCTCTGCAAGATCGTCTGCTTTTTGGCGCCACTCTTGGACATAGTTTTCTCCAAAGTCGCGCAACCCTGCTTGGTAGGCTTCTTGGATGGCCTCATTGGGATGGGTCTTGGAAACCGCGATGAGCGTAACCTCTTGTCTTGGGCGGTTCGCTGCTGCGCAAGCCTGTTGGATGGCTTGCTCAACATGTTGAAGGCGTTCGGAAAAAGGCGGAAGTGACGTGCTCATGTGGGCCTCGTTCATAAGAGAAGTTCCAAGACAAAACTAAAAGTAAGTACCTGCGCCGAGTGTCTCTAGGCGTTGGAACATATGGTGGAGTGGGAGCCCCACGACGTTGAAGTAACAACCGTCGATGCGTTTGATGAACCACGCTCCCTTTCCTTGGATGCCGTAAGCGCCCGCTTTGTCCATGGGTTCTTTGGTTTGGATGTAGCCACGAAGCTGTGCATCTGTGGCTGCATGGAACCAAACCTGTGTGCGTTCTGCGGAGAGATCGCGGATCCCTTTGTTTCCATGGTAGATCGCGATTCCTGTGATCACTTCATGGTCTCGGCCACTGAGCTGTTTTAGGATGCGCAGTGCGTCGTCTTTGTCTGTGGGCTTGCCCAAGATCTTTTGATCTTGGACCACCACAGTGTCTGCTGCGAGAATCCAAACCTCTGGATCTTGTAGGGCTTCGAGCACAGAGGCGGCTTTGTGAGCAGAGGCGCGTTGGACATACGCAGCGGGATCTTCTCCCTGTTTGGGCATCGGTTCGGGTGTGTTTGAGGGATACACCTCGAAGGAGAGTCCCATCTGTTGCAAAAGCTCGATGCGACGGGGAGAAGAAGACGCAAGGATCATTCGGTCGATTGGCATGAGGCGCTACCTTTTATATGGAGGAGACTGGAAGAGGATGGATATCCAAAGATCCTCAGGTTGAGCTGCACGCTTTTGGGTGCGCGGTGGGGATACGATCTCCCAAGGTGTGGGGTTCTTGGGAGAAACAGATGGTTGTCCTTCACGAAGCGAGAGCAAACGTTCGATCCGCTCGTGGGTTGGGGGATGTGACAACAAGAGTGTGGGGATGGCTTCTTTTCGCGGGGCAGGGAAAAACAAGCGCCAGACACCGCGTGGCCCCTCTTGAAGTGTTTGAAGGGCAGAAGCAAGACCCTGCGGATCTTGGGTCAGTTCCACTGCGCTCAGGTCCGCATCAAACTCTCGTGTTCGAGAGAGAGCGAGTTGTAGCAAACGACCCACTGTCGGCGCAAAAAGAACCGTCAGGACCGCGCTTGCCGTGACATGCACATAACCTAGCAAGATCAGCGGGATCTGCAAGAAGAGGATCAGCATACCCACGAAGGACAAAAAGCCGATGGAACGACCGAGGCTTTCGACGAGTCCCATCGACAACAGGTCGTGGTTGCGGATGTGACTGATCTCGTGGGCCAAAACGCCGCGTAGCTCGCGTTCGTCAAGGATCTCCAAAAGTCCTTCTGATACTGCGATGGCAGGTGCCTGTGTTGAGCCTACAGCCATCGCATTTGGGGCGGATTGAGGCATGAGGAAAAGTTCGGGGACTTGTGGGAGTCCTGCTTTGTGAGAAAGCGTCTTGACCTCATGAAAAAGAGAGGGAGCTTCCCACGGTTGAAGGCGATAGCCGCCCATCATGCGCAGTAACCAACGGGGTGACAGTCGAGGCGAAAAGAACAACGAAAACAACCAAAGGGCCGTAAAGAGCACCGCGCCGCTGGGACCTGCCAAAGCATAGGAGACCCAACCAAAAAGAGCGATTTGGGCCGTGATAAGGGCCAAAGAAGAGATCCAGTGTTTTTGTTTATCAGTCACAAGTCGAATGGGATTCATTATGTCCTCCTTTTTTACGAAGCACCTAAGTCTTTTTCTTTTCGAAGTAGTGACGGCTTCGTAGAAGAGTTGGACAAAGCTAATCCTTCTGTTTGCACTGTCAAACTGAGGGGGAGGGACTTGCTTTCAAGTTGATTCGCGGGCTATCTTGCGCGCTTCGAAGTTTCTTGTTCCATCTGCCATACGGAGAAAGTGAAATGAGCAATACACGCAATGTCTCGCAAGAAACGGGTCAATACACACGCCACAGCATCCTTCGCTACGAGAAGATCTTTGGAGCAGACTTTACCAGTACAGGCGGTTTGGCCGTAGTGAAGGAACTTTGCGCCTCGTTGGAGCTTCGCCCAGGGATGCGTGTCTTGGATGTCGGCAGTGGTTTGGGTGGCACGGCCTTTTACATGGCGAAGACTTACGGTGTTGAGGTCTTGGGCGTCGATTTATCCGAGCAGATGATTGAGATCACCAACGATCGCGTGAAAGAGCGAGAAACACAAGGTATCCGGTTCGTGTTGGATGATGTGTGCACGATGCCTTTGGAAGAACAGTCTTTTGACTTGGTTTGGAGCCGTGATTGCTTTTTGCATATCCCCAATAAAGATGTGTTGTTGAAAAAGCTGTATAGCCTGACAAAACCGGGCGGACATATCTTGGTGACGGATTACGCGCGACGTAAAGGCCAAGTATCCGAAGAGTTCGAGCGTTACTTTACAAAGTCTGGTTACCACCTGTTGGATCTTGAAGCTTATGGTGCGCTTTTTGAGCAAGCCGGTTACGTGGATGTGGAAGCCAGCGATCGAACCAAGCGATTTGTGGAGCTTTTGCATCAAGAGATGGAGCTTTTGCAAAGCGAGCGCGAGCGATTCTTGGCCGACTTTCCTGCAGAAGATCTCGATTATCTCTTGCGTCGTTGGGCCGATAAGGTCGGATACTGCGGAGAAGGAAGTATGGTCTTTGCGCAGATCCATGGTCGTCGCGCCTGAGGCTATGTCTTGTAAGAAACTTGCTACGCGGGTGGAACTTTTTTCTTTTGCACACAATATAGGAGTGACGCAGTAGGGAACATAACCCATTGATTTGAGAGAAGATTGAATGAATGGCTTTCATGGGTAACGTATTGGAATCATTCAACTTCTCTCTTCCATTGCGTCACTCCTATTCTAAAAAGATGAAAATATATTTTCTATGAGGTGAGGATTGCGATGCGACGAATATATTGGTGTTTTTGGGGTGTGTGTTGGCTTTTGTTCGCGCTTCCTTTCTTTTCTGTTCAGTTTCCCCCCATCGCTGATCTTCCCCAACAAGTCTCACAGATCCGTCTCTTTTGGGAGGTCGGGCAATCTACTTCCTCTGCGGCTTATACGATCTTTTGGTGGTTCCCTAATCATTTATCCTACGCTTTTTTAGGGGCTGGGTGGTGGTTGGGGGGACCTTTGGGTGCTGGTCGTTGGGCGATGTGGCTCTTGGCTGGCTTTTGGTTGGGGGGCGTCTTTCGTCTTGCTTGGTGTGTAAAAAGGCCAGCTTGGCAAGCAGCTTTGGTTGGGTTTTCTTTCTTTAATTTCACGATGTACTGGGGATTTTATAGTTTTCTCTTGGGACAAGCTATTTTCTGGTGGGGCTTGGCTTGGTGGTTAAAAGCACCCGAAGAGCGGACTTGGAAGGCTGAACTCTGGGGGGGGTTGTGTTGGGGAATCTTACTTTATCTCAGCCATGTTTTGTGGTGGGGAGTGGCCTTGTTGTCGATTGGCTTGGCATCGTTTCGTCTGGGGTGGCGGTGGAGATGGCGGTGGATTGGCTTGTTGCCGTCATTGGGGCTGATCTTATTTTGGCGTATATCTTTCAGTCAACTCGAACAATCGTCCTACATTCACTGGGGTTGGCCTTTTTATATGCGTTTGTTTCCTTCGTACTTTACGCACTTTAGTATGGGGTCATTAAAAGGTTGGGGAGAGACTCTCTACATTGGGGGAGTCTTCGTCCTCGTTGTGGGTGGGGCCTTGCTTGGGCGTTTGGGGGGGAACTCTGTCGAAGCTGAAGAAAAATGGTTTGATCGGCGTTTGCTGTTGTGTTTGTTCGTGCTGTTGGGGTTGGCTCTCTTTTTTCCTACGTCTTTTGGCCGAACGATTTTTTTTGGAGAGCGTTGGGTGCCGTCCTTGCTATTGTTGGGCGCGTTGATTTTACGAACATCTCGTCGTTTTGAAAAGATTTTTTCGGGGGTGGTTTTGGCAGGTGGGGTGGCATTTATCTTGTGGACCTCTTCTGTCTGGGGCTTGGTTGAAAACTATGAATATTCTGGGTTGGGTGATGCATTGCAAAAACTCCCTGCTCGCCCTTCTGTTTTAGGTGTGGATCTCGGCAAACGCAGTCGTTTTCTCAAGATTCATCGGCCTTTTTTGCAAGGATTTGCTTATAGCCAAGTCCTAAAGGGAGGCCTGCTTTATAGTTCTTTTGCAGGGCATTATTCGAGTCTTGTGGTTTTTCAGCGCGGTTATAAAAAGCCTTGGGCGGATGGAGCTGTTTGGAGACCACGATTTTTGACGAGAGATACTTTTCGATACTTTTCCCATGTGATTGTTTTTGCGTATGACAAGCAACACAACAATTTTGTTGCACGTTGGGGATTGGAACCCCTGACGCAACGGGGGATGTGGCGTTTGTATCGCGGATTGAAAAAAGACAGGACGCCAAGGAAGGCCACCTCGCAAGAGACCAGCAAACGGGCTCCTTAAGCGATTGGGCTGCGATGGTTTCAGCGTTTTTATGCGTCTGTTTCGGGGAGTTTTTGGAGGGCACTGAGGAAGATCGGGCCCCAAGGGGAGCGATCGGGGAGGATTTGGTAACCAAAAGGGGTCTTTTCAGCGTACTCAGGGAGAGCCAGCTCCAAAAAGCGGAATTGATCAGACTTTTTGTGGTGGAGTTTGGCAAGGACCTGATCATTTTCCAAGGGCGATATCGAGCAAGTGCTATAGACAAGTTTCCCTTGGGGCTGAAGGACTTGTAGCGCAGATGCAAGCATCGTGTATTGGCGTTGGGCCAGTTGTTTTGAGCGGGCGGGGGACCAGTCTGCAAGGGCATCGGGTTGATGCAAGAGGTGACGTTCTGAAGAACACGGTGCATCCAAGAGGATGTGGCTGTAAGCGTTGACTTCGTGGAGACACCAACGGGTGGCGTCGTGACTGGTGACGCGGAGGCTTGCGTGTTTTTCTGTGGGGAGGTGTGTGTGTAGCACTTGGTGAAGCCGCGAACGACGTTGGGCTGAGCGATCATTGGCAGTGAGACTGCCTTGCGTTCCCAAAGATGCGCCTAGGATTAGCGACTTTCCTCCAGGGGCAGCACACAGATCAAGGACTTTGGCTTCTGGAGAAGGTGCCAAGGACAGAGCTACCCAAACTGACGCAGCATCGAGGAGATAAGCACAGGGCCTTCCTTCTTCGTCGGGTAGAGGAGAAGGAAAGCTTGATGCGATGTAGCAACCTGGAGGAGCGCCATCTTGGGTGGCGTCTTCTGGTAGCCATGACAAGGGCGAGATGGAGCTAAAAGGGTTCCACCAAGCGACGTGTTTGGAGGGACCACACAAGGCTTCTCGTAGTCGAGGCCATCGCGTCTCCCAGTGTTCTTCGTACCAAGCGTCGAACGCTGCGAGGCCTTTGTTGGACGTTTTGCGTTTTGCCATGTCTTGTAGAAAAACTCTTATGATTCGTTGAGGCTGAGGCGTGTGCGGACTTCCCAAAGTTGAGGGAAGCATTGTTTGCGGGTGGTGCGTTCGAGGTAATCCACCCCGCTAGAACCACCCGTTCCAGGTTTGAGGCCGATGACGCGGGAGACGACGCGGACGTGGTGATCACGCCAATGTGCAAGTTGGCTGTCAAAGTCCACCATCGACTCTGTGAGAAGGTAGAGCGGCATCTGATCGAGTGGGTTGCGGTAGATGTGAACGAGTACGCGCATCAAACGTGCGTGATCTTCGGGGGTTTCAGCGAGGTGTTTGGGGTCGATGTTTTCGGGGACATCGAGGCCGAGGTCGCGCAACATACCATAGAAGATATCGCGGAGATCGGGTTCTTGGAGTCGTTGTTCGAGGCGTGCTTTGAGTTCTGGTCGATCGTCAAAAAAGCGGAGGTATGCGGGGTTTTTGAGGCCCGCAGCAAACTCAAGTTCACGGAACTGAACAGACTGGAAACCGCTGGCGGGTTTGAGGTGATCGCGGAAACTCAAGAAGTCCACAGGTCGCATCGTTTCGAGGATGTGGATCTGTTGGACAAGCACGCGCATGATCTGAACGCATCGATCGAGAAAGTGGCGGGCTTGGAGGATCTGTTGTTTTTTCATGCGCTCTGCGCAATTACCGACCTCTTGAAGGATCAGCTTGAACCACAACTCGTACGTTTGATGGATCACGATAAACAACATCTCGTCGTGTTGGGTCGGGTTGGATTGGGTGACTTGCAACTCCAAAAGTTCGGGTACTTTAAGGTAATCGTTATAGGTAAGCTCGGACTTTGTGTAACTACGGAGCTTTTGGAGTTCTTGTTCTGTTGAGAGGGTTTCTTGGGGTTGTGTGGGTGTGAGCTTTTCGCTCATGACTTTCTCCATCACATGGTTTCGCCGTCTTTGGTAGACGTGGTGGGGTCAGGTGTTTGTTGAGATGCAGGAGGGGGAATGTACCACAGGGAACCTTGCTCTTAAAGAAGAAGTTCGTTCGTATAGATATCTCTAGGTAGATCGTAAGGAAAGATGTCTTCTTGTTTGGTGACTGTCTTTTGCTTATGTGCAAGGCCTTTCGTTGGTGGCTTCGGTGAAATCGCTTGGATGCGGCGCCCTTTTTCGATTAATATTACGCACTCTACGATAGGTTTTCGTCTTTTGTAAGGATCTCGTTTGCAAGGATCTTGTTTGTAAGAAGCATGGAAGAGGAGAAGGACTTCATGGAACGTATCATCACATTGGTGCGCCTTGCTTGGGCGCGTGGCTCTGGAGTGTTTTTGTGTGCGGCATTGTTGTTTTGGGTGGTTGGCGGTATGGGATGCGAGCCTCCCAGTTGCCCACAAGCGTGTCCGAGCGGACAGACCTGTGTGAATGGCCAATGTGTAAGTGGTGAGTCTGCGGGTGAGGTTGTGGGCGATGGTTCCACCAAAGATGATCCCACACAGGAGACGACTTCTCCTGATGGCACCGTTGGTCCTGACTCTACGTTGCCTAAAGTGTATCGTTGGAAAAAAGCGGATAGCGGCGTTACGGCCGATCTTTGGGGGGCTTCGATGCCCACGAAAGATCTTGCTTGGGTGGTTGGAGATCAAGGTACGATCTTGCACTCCAAGGATGGTGGAGCGACATGGACCCGCCAAGCTTCGGGTGTTCAGGTCTCTTTGCGCAGTGTAGCCTTTATCAATGCCAAAGAAGGATGGATCGTTGGTGCCGGTGGAACGATCTTGCAAACTGCGGATGGTGGGGCCACATGGAAAGCAACCAAGTCGCCTGTTACAGATAAACTTGTTCGCGTCTTTTTCCCGAAGGCCGATCCTGACTACGGTTTTGCGGCTGGGGAAAACTTTGCGATCTTGCAAAGCTCGGATGGTGGGAAGAGTTGGCAGTCTGTCGCCAAGACTTTGAACGTAGATTTGAGTGGGGTCTTCTTTTTCGACCAACGGACGGGGATGTTTGCAGGAGACAATGGACTTGTCTTGACCACTGAGGATGGGGCCAAAAACTTTACGACCGCTTCTACGACGACCAATGAGTACATCAACAACGTGTTTTTTACGACGTTGACAAAAGGATGGGCTGTTGGGACAGGTGGTTTGTACATGGAAGGGACGACTCGTGGGGCTGGTTGGACCAAACGCGATCTGAAGACCACCAAAGAACTCTTCGATATCTTCTTCATTAATGATCAAAGAGGCTGGTTGGTCGGCGCGGATGGCTTGTTGTGGGGGACTCGTGACAGCGGAGCAAATTGGTCGCCTGAAACCAATGAATCGGTCCCCACGCTTCATTCGATAAGTGTTGTTTCTGAGCAAGCTGGTGTGATCGTTGGAAAGCGCGGAACCATCGTTGCTTTCTTGCCTGTCCAAGCAGAGTGTACCGCAGGAGCAGAGCGCGATTGTTACTCTGGACCTGAAGGCACCAAAGACGTTGGGCTTTGCAAAGGTGGCAAACAAACTTGTGAAAGCAACGGCCAATGGTCCCAATGCAAGGGTGAAGTGACACCCGCAGGGAAGGAAGTCTGCTTTAACAATGTGGACGACAACTGCAACGGTATCCCTGACGAGCAAGATGGGTGTCCTATCTGCCAAGACAACAGCAAACAGACCTGTTATCTCGATGAAGACGGCAACCCTGGGCCTGATAACACACAAGGGATCGGCGTTTGTAAGACAGGTGAACAAGTCTGTGTTGGCGGAAAATGGGGCGAGTGCGTCGGGTCTGTCTTCCCTGGACAAGAAGAGTGCAACGGTCAAGACGATGACTGCGACGGAAAAGTCGATGAAGAGGCAGGTTTGACGCCTCCTGACTGCGAGAAGAACTTGGGTGTCTGTGCAGGTAAGAAAAAGTCTTGCATAGGCGGTCAGTGGAAAGCCTGTGAAGCCGCGCAGTATGGGGCAGACTACCAAGAAACCGAAGACAAGTGTGACGACAAAGACAACGACTGTGATGGCATCATCGACGCGAATTGTGCGTGTCCCACAGAAGGGGAGATGCGTGCTTGTTATGGTGGAGACGCCGCAAACAAGGGAGTGGGTGAGTGCAAAGATGGTGTCCAAACTTGTACGAGCGGAAAGTGGACAAGCTGTGTGGGCCAAGTGTTGCCACGTATGGAGCAGTGTGACACCCAAAAAGACGAGAACTGCAATGGTCAAGTCGATGAGCGCAGCCAAGCGGCGTTGGCTTGTGGAAACCAGCGTTACTTGGAAGTCCCCGATAGTGCGGCGCTTCAGCCCGACAAGCAGTTGACGATTGAAGGCTGGTTCCAATTCTTGACATTGGGACGCCGTGATCCCTCGCAAACATTGATCTCGCGCTCGGAAAATGGCGGTTATTCGTTGACGATCTCTTCTGCGACCCGCCAGTTGACTTTCCGTATCTTCCCGAAAGGCGGAATGGATTATGTGACGGTTCAAGCTGTGTATTCGGGAAGGATCTCTCTGTCGAAATGGCATCATATCGCAGCAACATACGATGGTTTCGTGATGCGTCTTTGGATCGATGGGAAAAAGGTTGGCGAGAAAGCTATCACCACAGATATCGGCTATGGTCCTGCTGTTCCGCTGTTGGTTTGTGCAGAGGCTGGGCCCAACGGTCCAGAGCAACGCAACCCTGCTTACCTCACAGGAAACGTTGCACAAGTACGTATCTCCAACCAAGCTGTGTACAGCGCAGACTTTTCGCCCGCTTGCAACATGGCAAAAGAAGCTTCCACGGTAGCTTTGTGGCTGTTGGATGAAGCGTCTGGTGACAAGTGCAAAGACGAAACAGGCCAACACGATGCTGTTCGACACGCTGCATACTGGCGAGAGGCCGTCAGATGTTCAGGCTTTGTTGCTGGGGGATGCTTCCCGAAACCTTAACTTTTGTTTGGTAGAGGGGGGGAGTACCTTTGTTTTGGGGGGATGGATTGACGGGGCTGGGCGGGCCAAGATTGATTGACGCAAAAAACGAAATCGTGCTTGCCAAGAGCGTCGGGATGTGCTAGGTAAGCAGCCCGAGTTGAGGCAGATCTCAACAAAAACACACACGTTCTTGCTCACTTGGAGGGGTGTTCAGGTTGCCATGCCTGGATTTCCGAGGAGCGTTAAAGAGAACGTGGAGGCTTAACCCAAAAGAGAAATCTTTTAAGGAGATGAAACGCATGGCGATTACTATCCGCGAATTGTTGGAAGCAGGCGTCCACTTTGGTCACAAAACAAGCCGTTGGAACCCGAAGATGCGCCCATACATCTTTGGTGCACGCAATGGTATTCACATTGTGGACCTGCAAAAGTCAGTTCGCATGTTCCGCCAAGCTTACGACGTTGTGCGCAACGTGGTGGCAAACGGCCAAGATGTTTTGTTTGTGGGAACCAAAAAACAAGCACAAGACATCGTCAGCGAAGAAGCAGCACGTTCGGGCCAATACTTCGTGCAAAACCGTTGGTTGGGTGGCACCTTGACCAACTTTGTGACCTTGAAGAAGCGCGTTGAGCACTTGAACCAAATGGAACAAATGTTCCAAGACGGTACCGTGGAAAGCTTGCCCAAGAAAGAGCGTATGTTGATGGACAAAGAGTCCGGCAAACTGAAGCGCAACTTGGGTGGTATCCAACAAATGAAGCGCCTTCCTGGTGCGTTGTTCTTGATCGATCCAGGCAAAGATCGCCTTGCAGTCACAGAAGCCAACAAGCTTGGCATCCCCGTGATCGCGATCGTGGACACCAACGCAGACCCCACCATGATCGACTACCCCATCCCCGGAAACGACGATGCGATTCGTTCGATCCGTTTGATCAGCTCGATCATCGCGGATGCGTGTATCGAAGGTCGTGGTCTTCGCAAAGAGCGTCCCGCGGCTGCTGAGAAAAAAGGTCGCAACGCACGCGCTGAGCAAAATGACGAAGATGGTCCATCTGTGGAAGTGCGCGCTGCACATCGCCACGATGAAGTCGAAGCGGCCAACTAAGAACTTCGTGACTTCGCGCTCGTCTATGGGAGCGCGATCGCATTTTTTATGAGCAAGTGATCGGCGCCATTTTCATGGCGCCGCCTCTTTATGTACTGCTCGATATATTTGAGATCTTTATCAGACCTTCAGCCACCGTACAAAAGAGGTGCGGTAGGCAAGGTGTGTTGACAAGGAGCACTAGAATGGCTGTTACAGCAGGAATGGTGAAAGAACTGCGCGATAGAACTGGCGCAGGCATGATGGATTGCAAGAAAGCGCTTGCGGAAACCAATGGCGACTTGGAAAAAGCTGTGGACTTCCTTCGCAAGAAAGGCCTTGCTTCGGCTGCGAAGAAAGCTGGCCGCGTTGCAAGTGAAGGTGCCGTTGGTTCCTACATCCACATGGGTGGCAAGATCGGCGTGTTGGTGGAAATCAACTCGGAAACCGACTTTGTTGCACGTTCGGAAGCCTTCCAAGAGTTGGTGAAAGACCTTGCCATGCACATCGCAGCGGCTGCACCTGAGTATGTGCGCCCTGATGAAGTTCCCGCAGAGATGGTCGCTCGTGAGCGCGATGTCTTGTTGGCCCAACCCGATCTGCAAAACAAGCCCGAAAACATCCGCGAAAAGATCGTGGAAGGTCGTTTGGAAAAGTTTTACTCGCAGATCTGCTTGCTCAACCAACTCTTCGTCAAAGACGACAAGAAAAAAGTCTCTGAGTACGTTGGTGAAATCGCAGCGCAGTTGGGTGAAAACATCCAAGTTCGTCGCTTTGCCCGCTTTGTGTTGGGTGAAGGTCTCGAGAAGCGCGAAGACAACTTCGCTGAAGAAGTTGCGCGTCAAATGGCTGGCGAATAAGCTGGCGACAAATGGACTCTCTTTTAGACCACCGCGACCGAACAAAACAGACATGGCACAAGTTGCTTTTGTCTAAACGGTACTGTTGTTTTTAAGAGAAGCGGCAAAGGGCAGAGTAAGCGAAAGCTTTCCTGCCCTTTTTTTCTATCTGGAGGAAGAAGTGAGCGCGTTGCGATACCCAGTGGTGTTGTTGAAATTGAGCGGTGAAGCACTCAAAGGTAAAGAAGAGACGGCCTTTTCATCCGAAACGATGGCATTTTTGGCGGAACAGATCCGCGAAGTTCATGCGTTGGGTGCGCGTTTGGGCATCGTCGTGGGAGGAGGCAACTTTTTCCGCGGTGGAAAAGGCCAGCGAGCCTGGTTGGTACGTGAGGTGGCGGATTCGATTGGGATGATGGCCACGATGATGAATGGTCTTGCATTGCAAGCACTCTTGCGTCATCATCGTGTGCCTTGCGCGTTGTTTTCAGCGTTGGCGATGCCTGGTGTTGTGCCGGGCTTTGATGCGTTGGCAATGCGCGATGCTCTCGATGAGGGAAAAGTCATCATCTTTGCGGGTGGCACGGGCCATCCATACGTTTCAACGGACACTGCTGCGGCTTTTCGTGCGCAACAAATCGGTGCATCGTTGCTTTTGAAAGCGACACAAGTGGATGGTGTGTACACGGCAGATCCCAAGTTGGACCCAAATGCCCAGCGCCTTCCGCGCTTAAGTTATCTGGATGTGTTGGCTCGTGACCTTCGTGTGATGGACGCGACCAGCGTTTCCTTTTGTCGGGAGTATAATCTGCCCGTCCTTGTTTGCGATGTTTCGCAGCCGGGTGTGTTGGCGCGCGCTGTGCGCGGCGAGGACGTGGGAACATTGATAGAACGTGGTGTGGAATCGGAGGCCCTTCATGATTAATGATGTCATCAACGAACTGAAAACCAAGTGTAAAAACTCTATCGAAGCGTTCAGCAAAGACTTGAGCCGCATCCGAACAGGTCGTGCAACACCGACACTTTTGGATGGTATTCGGGTCAATTACTATGGTGCGCCCACTCCTCTCAACCAAGTGGCAAACGTCGCGGTTGCGGATGCGCGCTTGTTGACGGTCTCTCCTTGGGAAAAGAGCTTGCTTGGTGATATCGAGAAAGCGATCCAAGCGTCGGATCTCGGTTTGACCCCCAACAACGACGGAAAGATCATCCGCGTTCCCATCCCCACGCTGACTGGTGAGCGCCGTAAAGACCTTGCCAAGCAAGTCAAAAAGCTGAACGAAGAGTACAAAGTCACCATCCGCGGTCACCGTCGTGACTCGAATGATGAGTTGAAACTCTACAAAGACGAAAAGACACTTTCAGAAGATGAGTACCACAAAGGTCTCAAACGCGTTCAAGATGAAACAGACGCGTATATCAAGAAAGTGGACGAAGTCGCATCCGAAAAAGAACAAGAGATCATGGATTTTTGATGACTCTTGGTCGAACGGGGAGGGACGCGCTGGGAGGGGAAACATAAGAAATCTACGCCGCGATGTTGTATCACCCGCGCAGTACGGTTATGATGCCCCGTGCATCTATGTGTAAAGCGCTGATCTCGAAGATGGAGGCATGGTATGTCATCTGGTCTAGGTGCGCGCGTATTGACTGCGCTCGTGTTGGTCCCCTTGGTTGTAGGTTTGTTGGGATGGGGGCCTTGGTGGGGTTTTCCTGCTTTGGCCGTCGTGGGGGTTGGACTCGCAACACATGAATTGCTCAATATCTTGCTGGTGAAAGAGAAAAAAAGCCTTCGTCTCTTTGGGGTTTTTTGCAATCTTGTCGTGATGTTGAGCCTGTTGTTGCTTTGGTCTACGCCTGCCCGCTTCGGGTTTCCTTTCACGCCTTCGGGGATGGTTGCGGTGGTGTTGCTGTTTCAAGTCGCCACCGCTTTCTTCTTGTTTGCTCGCGGGGGCGCTGAGAACCAAGAGCCCGTACCTGCTTATCTTGCGCTATTTTGTTTTGGTATCCTCTACACAAGTCTGCTTGGGTCACACGTGGCCTTGTTGTCCTTTCTACCAAAAGGAAAGCCCAACAGTTGGGTCTTTTTGCTGATGTTTGCGACCTTTATGGGCGACACCACGGCTTACTTTTTTGGGCGTAGCATCGGGGGACCCAAGGTGTTTCCTGCGGTCTCGCCGAACAAGACATGGGCTGGCGTGGTGGGATGTATGGTCGGCGGAACGGCAGGGGCATTTTTAGCATCTTGGTTGTTGTTGCCTGTGTTGTTGTGGTGGGACTGCCTGATTATTGGTATTGCCACAGCGATTCTCGGCCAGATCGGGGACTTTAGCGAGTCTCTGATGAAGCGCGCTCACAAGGTCAAAGACTCAGGTTCTTTGTTGCCTGGACACGGTGGCATCTTGGATCGTATTGATGCGCTCCTCTTTAACGGGCCTTTCATCTTCTACTATGCAACATGGGTGATCTTGGTGCGCTAGGGTTGTCGGCCTTTGGACGCGAGTCCTTCGAATAGATAACGATTTTCGACCGATGGACAGCGCATCTTGCTGGGACTTGGGTCACAAAATAGAGGCGAGCATGTCCGTATTGCTGAGTATCTTCGGTTTTCTTCTGATGTTGGGGATCTTGATCTTCATCCACGAGCTGGGCCACTTTCTTGCGGCCAAGTGGTTTGGTGTGCGGGTTGAGGTCTTTTCATTGGGATTTGGCGGGCGTTTGGTGAGCTTCCGTTGGGGAGAGACACGCTACCAAGTCGGGTGGCTGCCTTTGGGCGGGTATGTTCGGATGTTTGGCGAACATGAACCCATGAAAGGCCCCAAAGATATCACGTCGCGTTCCTTCTCCAACAAGCCTTTGTACCAACGTTCGATCATCGTTTTGGCCGGTCCCATCGCCAACTTGGTCGTACTGCCTTTGCTGGCTTTTGGTATCTTGTATGGCGTGCAAACCCGTGAGATGTCCACTGTGATTGGGACGATCGTGCCTGGGAGTCCTGCTGCGAAAGCGGGCCTACGCGCAGGAGATCGCATCGTCAGTGTCAACCACAAGCCCACGCGTTACTTTCGTCATCTTCTCAACACGATCGGTCGTTCGCCAGGACGCCGTGTGAGGCTGGAGATCAAACGACAAGGCAAGCCCATCAAGATCTACATTACCCCAGAACGTCACGTGTTTTACGATGCGCTTGGTGTCGAACATGTACGCGGATTGATCGGCATTACAGCGGATTACCGTATCCCTGAAGTGGGGCTGTCAGATCCTACGTCGCCTGCTTATCTTGCGGGACTGCGTACTGGAGACCGCATCCTCTCGTGGAATGGGGAAAAACTGAAGCGTTGGGAAGATCTTGTTCGCGCGATCCAAAAGAATCCAGCGGGGCCTTACCGTGTGGTGTTTCGGCGGCCTGTGAATTATCGTGGGACTTCGATGCGGCTGCGAGGATTTTTGCCGCCCAAAGAGGTGGTCTTTTCTCCAAAAGCGCGAGAAGTCGGGGGCAAGCGTCTCTATGATTCGGGCTTGCACTCTTCAGAGTTGTTTTTGTCAGAGCTGCTTCCTGGCTCTCCCTTGGCGGTGGCGGGCCTGCGCAAAGGGGATCGCTTGATCTCCATGGCAGGAAAGACGCTCCAAGTTCAATCGGATCTTTCGATGCTTCCGCGTCAAAAAGAGTCTTTTGTGTACGACGTGTCTTTTGAGCGAGAAGGGAAGATCCACAAGAAGAAGTTCAAGCTCTTTGCGATGACTTGGACCGATCCGTTGAAGCAAAAACACAAACGTGTGATCTTGGGACATGTCCTGCATCAGCCCTATTCTTCGGGAGAAGAGATCGCGATCGACTCTCGTTTGAGCTACGCCGTCCATCGCGCTTGGGAAGACACATGGGAGATGGCGGGCCTGTTGGTGGGGGTGTTGCGCAAGATGTTTACGCGCGAGATCTCCACAGAAACCATTGGTGGACCGATCTTGATCTTCCAAATCGCCCAAGAGGCCGTCAAAAGCGGCTGGGAAGTCTTCTTGCGCCACATGGCACTGATCAGTATCAACTTGGGCATCTTAAACTTGTTGCCGATTCCTATCTTGGATGGCGGGCATCTCTTCTTTTTTGGCGTCGAAGCTGTGATTCGTCGTCCCATCCCCATGCGGATCAAAGAGGCTGCGTTGTTTGTGGGGTTGGTGTTACTGATGATCTTGATGTTTGTAGGCTTTCGGAATGATATCATCCGAACCTTTTTCTCTTAAGACTTTTTCGAATCAACAGGTGCAGGTGTGAGCGAGATCTTGGAACAGGTCGCACAATTGTCGCAGCGACCGAAGCGTTGGTTTGCATTGGATACTTCGACGCCTTATGCGTCGTTGGCGCTGGTGGATGGTGACTTGGTTGTGGCTGAACAGTGCTTTTGGTCGGGGACTGGGCACAGTCAGCAGATCTTGAGTCAGCTTGAGTCGATGCTAACGCTCGTGGATTGGGAACTTTCACATCTTGAAGCGATGGTTGTCGGATGCGGCCCAGGTTCTTTCACGGGGTTGCGTGTGGGGGTGTCCACTGCGCAAGGTTTGGCGTGGGCTTTGGATATCCCGTTGGTAGGGGTTTCTTCTCTTGAGGCTTGGGCATGGAGCGCGCCGATCTCTTCGGAAAGATGGGTGATATCTTGCGTCGATGCTCGCAAAGATCAGGTGTATACGAGCTTTCATCGCCTTGAAGAAGAGAGCCTTGTGGTTCCGCAACCCTCGCCTTTGTTTGCGAGTGGTCATGCTGTCACAGGGCACGCGTCGAAGGCGACTTGTTCGGTCCTTCGGGCTTGTTCCTCACCTTTGATGCTTTCTCCAAAACAGCTTGGTGAGGCGATTGCTTGTTGGCCTGAGCCTGTCATGCTCGTAGGGACGGGGGCTTCCGTCTATGGAGCGATGTGGGCAGAAAAAGCCCCCAAGCAACTTCGTTGGCCTGCACAGCCGATCTCGTTGCGTGGTAGCGCGCTTGTCGCTTTGGCACAACGCGAGATGCGTCAAGGAAAGGTACCTAGCGCACCTTGGAGCGTGTTGCCGCTTTACGTTCGTGCGGCAGATGCAGAGCTTCAGAAGAACCCAGAAGAGATCAAAGTCGTGGTCTCCAAAGAGAGGGACGAAGAGGCCTCTTTTTGGTTGAGCGATACGCTTGCGGATCTCCACGATGTCTTGTTTTCTGCGGGTTAAGCTTCGTTTGTGTCTTTCTTGAGGGTTTATCACATTCAAAACATATGCAAGGGCCCGTAGAACCCGCGATATGCGAGTTCTTACGTGATGGCTTTGTCAGAAAAAGAAAGGATGCGTCGATGTCCAACCATCCTCGTAACCCCAGTTTGGCGGTCGATGTCATTGTTGAGATTGGTTCTCAGATCGTATTGATCGAGCGGAAGAACCCTCCCTACGGATGGGCGATCCCTGGCGGATTTGTGGATTATGGCGAGCCCGTCGAAGTGGCAGCTGTGCGCGAGATCAAAGAAGAGACGGGTCTGGACGTCGAGTTGGATGCGATGCTTTATGCGTACTCAGATCCTTCGCGAGATGATCGACAACACGTGACTTCGGTGGTTTTCGTTGGGCAAGCACAAGGGGTGCCTCAAGCTGCGGACGATGCGAAAAATGTGCAGCTTGTTTCCCCCGTCACGCCGCCCGAACCGCTGTGTTTCGATCATGCGCAGATCATCAAGGACTATCTGGCTTTTCGACAAACAGGCAAGACGCCTTCTCCAAAGCGCCGTCTGACGGCCTACTTGGATAGAAAAAAGGCGGAAGCATCGAAGTAACGGAGATCTTTGCAAGGGGATGTTTTGAAGTGGGCCAGCAGAGAAGTGTGCTAGTAGAGGAGGGGCGGCATAAAACGCGCACGTTTGAGACGACGCGCAAGAAGCCGCAAGATGCTGTACTCGATGGTATGATCGCTGCGGACGGGGGAAGAGGGCCCTTTGGGATTGATGGTGTAGAAAGGGCGTTCGAGTTTGTAAGCGCGTATCTTGGCCGTAATATGCACGACGGTTCGCAGTTTTGAGTCGCGTATCCTACAACCTTGCCATGTCTTTGCGAGATCGACGCCGCGTTGCATGGTGTCCGTGAGCGTTTCGAGACGTTTGTAATAGTCCTGTTGGGCTTGGGAAAAGGCATCTTCGTTGGGAAAGTCTTTGCGCTGTGGTGGCTTTGGGGCCTTGGGAGCTTTTCCATCCAAAGCCCACTTGGGCAGACCTTGAAGATTGATCGTCCCTTTGCTGTGGGTGACGCGGAAGTGCAAAGAAGCAAGGTGCCCGTAGTCCCGCCAACGACGCCCATAACGTTCAAACACAACAGGCTTTGTCTCATAGCGGCGGTTGGGCCGATCATGACGATGTATCGGGAAGTTTCGCTGCTTGAGGAATTCCTCGACAGCTTCGATCACGACTTGTTCGGGGACTTCAAAACAGTAGTGTGCTGTGTAGTACGAAGCAGGGCGGGGGTTGCGATAAAAAGCTGAAGGGCTTGCACAACCGCTGATTGCGAGGGACAAGACGAATAACGTGAGGAAAGATCTTGGCATGATGGATTAGCGTTTGGGGGTGTTGTTGGGGCCGTTGGTGACTTCTACTTTGATATCGACGCGGGTGTTGATATCGCCGCCTTTGTCGATGGGAGCGATCACAACTTCGACGAGTTGTCCTTTGGCCACGGGAGCGACGATGGTTTTTTGTGCGCGTAGTTTGTACTTGTTCATGTAGCTAAAGACGCCGCATCCGTAGCCTTGGACTTGGTAGACCGCAAAGATGCGTTGGCGGCCTTCTTTGACATTTTGATCAAAGATGATCTTGCGCCCTTTGATCGGGGCTTGTGTCTTGATATCGTGTTTGAAGATCTCTTTGTTGTTGAGCATGATCCGAGAGCCATTGACGCGGAAAGTGCAGCCCAAACGATCTTCGTAGACGATGCGCAAGCGCGGTGCGCCAAAGGCAAAGTTCTTTTTAAAGATCTTTTCGCTCAAGCGTTCAGAGCGCGAGGAGAGGTTGCGCAGACGCATCTCCAAGGATGTGATGCGACTGCTGATCTTGCTGAGTCGCCGTTCTTGCGTTGGGCTAAGGGGCTCTTTTTCTTCTGCGTGGGTTGCTTGTGTGAAAAAGAGCAGCGAAAGGGCGCCCAAGCCTGCGAGCCATCGATAACTTTGAGCGAACATGGTGTCTCCTTTGTGTGGGGACCGTACGTGTCGTCTTGACATCGCGTTCTTTTTTGCTTTATACGCTCCAGTCTGCAATTTTTGCACGAACAAAAGAAAAAACATCGTCGCAGATGGCAGATGCGTCAAAGCGTCGCGGTGTTTATACACAAGGACGAGTTTAGACTCAAGGAACCCAGGTGACGAAATCTTCACCTGCAGGCTTTGCATCAAAGCAAGGCTTGATTCGTTGTGGGCCATATTTGTGCGCCCAAGAGTGACGCACGCAGCCCTTTTTTGGAGGCTTTTTCGATGATCCGACCGCTCAAGTTCTCTCTCCTGTTTCTCTCCCTCGTTTGTTTGGGCACGCTTTCTTCGGCTTGTTCTGTGCAGCCACGAGACTGTGTACCCATAACAATGTTGCCCACCGTTGTTCGCGCTAAGATCGATCAGACCGTGTCAGTGACGACCACCTTGAGCAAGTCTTGTGGTGCCGAAACCACCGCGACATTTAGCTTTGGTGACAGTGCGATCATTCGTCCCGCCAGCCAAGATCCCGCAGGCATCGTGGTTGCAGCAGGGCAAGACGCCATCAAGTTTGATATCCAAGGTATCGCAGCTGGCGAAACCAAGCTCTACATCACCATGAACGGCATCACACAAAGTGTCCCTGTCGTCGTGACCGTCCAGTAAGGCCCGACCTTGGGGAAGAGGGTTGGGGCTTCGACTTCTCCATATAGAGAGCAAGGCGGCGGTCTCTCGCCGTTGTGCGGGATGGAAAGATTGTGCAAGAAGGCAGAAAGCTGATTGCTTGGCTGGAGCAGCAAGGTTACTTTGAGGATGCCTTGGTCGAATGTGACAAGCTTCTCAAGGAAACTCCCGATGATTCGGAACTTTCGTCTTTGCGAGCGTCTTTGCTTGCGCGTTGTGGTCGAAGAGAAGAGGCGATAGAAGCATACGCTGATATCGCGATGGGCCTCGCACACAGAGGCCAATACCTTCGGGCGATTAGTTGCTCAAAAGCCTTGGCGCTTTTGGACTTTGCCGCCTACGAACGTCTCTCTCGTCGCCTCGCGGCTTTCTACAACGAACGCTACGCGGCTCCTTCTGAAGGCCTCGAAGCTCCCGCCGTTTCCTTGGACCCAAGCACATCGATGTCTGTCGCTGAACTCTCGCCATCAAGTCTTTCTTTGGATGAGCAAGAGAGCAGCAGTGGCGAGATACCGATCTCTTGGGTCGAACCGACTCCCCAAGAACCTCTCCGCCCTCAAATCGAGGGTGATATCCCCCGTGGACCCGAAACCCAAGAGATCGATCAAGTTGCGTTAGAAGAGTTTCGTCGCAGGGAAGCCACCCAGCAAGAAGCGATGCAACGCTTGCCTGATCTGTTTAGTCGCTTGGATGCCGATAGTACGGCAGCTTTGATGGATTATTTGTTTCCTGTCGAAGCTGTGGACGGTCAAATCTTGATGCGACAAGGGGAACGAGGGAACGAGTTTTTTTTGATTAGCGAAGGACGTGTTGTTCTGACACGTCGGGTGGATGGGGAAGAAGAGGTCTTGGCCGAGCTTGGCCCGGGTCAATTCTTTGGTGAGATCGCGTTGTTAACGCCGCTTCGTCGTACAGCAACAGTCACTTGCTTGGGGCCTTGTCAGCTTTTGCGTCTCACACGCGAAGACTTGCGCGGCGTTGTACAAGCCTATCCCAATGTTGATATCGAGTTGCGGCGTTTTGTTTACCAACGCCTTGTCCACAACTTGTTGCTCACTTCCTTTCTGTTTTTTCCGCTCCCTACAGCCGAACGTGTCGCATTCGTTGAATTTTTCTCTGTGCTCGAAGCCAAAGAAGGCTTGATCATGTTGCAAGAAGGCCAGCCTTCCAATGCTTTGTACTTGATCGCGGGTGGGACCGTGGAGTTTATGAAGAGAAAAAGTACACACGAAGAGGTAAGTTTTCAGACACTGGGTGTAGGGGACTTCTTTGGCGAGAGTGCGATCCTAGGACGCGGTGGGATGCCTTATAGCATTCGCTTGGTGGAAGATTGTATCTTACTCAAGCTGCGTTTTGAGGATGCTGTACAAGTTCGCTCGCGTTTTCCAAAAGCGATCGAGTTACTGCGCAATATCTCAGAACAGCGTCGTCGCGAAGTTGGCGCGCTTTCTTCGATGTGGTCTGTGTGACGGAAACACCAAGAAGTCCGTACAAACAACACGTGGGGATATCGTGCCTAGCAAGGAGGCATCATGTTGCGGTTTGTCTTGTTTGGTGGTTGGTTGTGCAGTCTGGTGGTGGGGCTTGTTGCGCTTAGTTGTTCTGCGCCAACACCTCCAAGCCTCGTGGCGATTCGTCCTGCGAGCGCACCAAATCAACAAGATAGCCCATTGACGCTTTTGGGCGAAGGCTTCGATAGCACCGCAAAAGCTTGGTTGGTTGGGGCGGATGGCTCCAAGATCGCTCTCCAAGAACTGCGGGTGTTGGAGCCTGGGAAAGCGGAGGCTGTCCTGCCAAAAGGCGCAGCAGCGGGATTTTATGATGTCTTGTGGGAGCAGGATGGGGCTTCTTCCCGTTTGGGAAGCGCTTTTGAAGTGCTCTCGGGCGTTTTGACGATCGATATGGTGGATGTGGGGCAGGGCGATGCTTTGTTGATCCGCGTTGCGGGCGGAAAGACCGTCTTGATCGACGCAGGACGCGAAGAAGATGTCGATGCTTTGATCGACTTTGTGCGAAAAGAAGGCATCAATCGCTTTGATATCGTGATCGCTACACACTACGATGCCGATCACGTCGGTGGATTCGCGAAGTTGGTTTATGGGGAGGATGGTCGTCCCAATACAGACGATGATCGCCGTCCAACCGAGGCTTGGTGGGATCGCGGTGGCTTTAGCAAAAGCACTTCGTACTCTTCCGTGCGTAGCTTGTTTCCAAATATCCGCAAAACCCTTGACGGAAGTGGGCCAGAGTCCTTTCCTAGCGTGGACTTGGGAGCCGGCGTCAAGTTGCAGGTGGTCACGACCAACGGCTCCGTCCTGCAAAAAGATGGAACACTCGCCAAAGTGGACTGTGGTGCAGATGAAAACTGCCGAAGTGTGGGGACTTTGATCTCGCTTGGTAAGTTTCAGTTTTGGACCGCAGGTGACCTTACAGGTGGTGGCATCGATACGCCCGATGTTGAGAGCACTTTGGCCAAGATCGTTGATCCTGTCGAAGTGTATCGCGCACACCATCACGGTAGTCGAACCAGCTCATCCCAAGGGCTTTTGGATGCGCTTTCTCCACAGATGATCTTGATCAGTGCAGGTCGTCAAAACTCGTACTGTCACCCTAGCGATGAGGTCTTAAAGCGGATCTCTCCCATCCCCGATCTTTCGTTGTTTGTCACGACTTCGGGGATGATCGATGGGGAAAAGTGTGGCTATGTGACGAGTGAGTTGGTTTCTGTGATGGGGCAGCGGGCTCTGCTAAATGCTGGAAACATCCGCGTACAGGCCGGGGAAGATCGTTACACGGTGCGTTCTGCATCTGGGGAAGTTCGTGCGTTTGAGGCTCGTTAGGAAGTCTCTGGGGGGGGCGAAAGGGGCGTGGTCTTAAAGGGCGGGGCGTCGACGAACCAAGAGCAACACAAACAAAAACATCGCAAAGATTCCTAGGTCGCTGGATGGATCGCTTTGGCAACTGCAACCTGGAGACTGAAGACGTCCTTCTTGGTTTACGTCGTCTGAGCCGCTTCCAGTTTGTTTGTTTCCATCTTCTTTTTGCATCACATCAGCGACTTGCGTGTTCTCAAGGGATACCTCCAAAGCATCATTGTTGGAGGCATCAGGGAGCGTTTGCTCACTCAGAAGGGTCTCACCCTGATCGAAGTTGATCTCGCCTTGGGACTCGCTTTGCGTGCCTTCTGGAGCGATCTCGTTTGAGGGTTCAAAGTTCGGTTCTTGTCCATCTGGGAGACAGTGGGTCTTGTTGCCTTGGGTGATGCAGTGGCTTCCTTCTGGGCAGGTGACGAGTGCACAAGCATCGACGCACTTGCCCGCAACGCAGCGTTTGTCAGGATCGCAATTGATGTTTTTGCAGGCATCTCCCACACAAACGTCGTTTTGGCAGACGAGTCCAGCGGGACACTCTCCGTTGCTGCATTTTTGGCGGCATTGTCCTTCGTTGCAGACGAGACCAGCGGGGCAGAGAGACTGACCATTGGTTTCGTTATCGACCTTGCCATCACAGTTGTTGTCCTTGCCATCGCAGATCTCGTTGCTTGGTTTGGGAGCGCTACAGTTTTCCCAGCTACCATTGCGACAGGTTTCTTTGCCTTCGCCACAAGCAGAGCTGCAAGTGCGGGTGAGGCCGTTATCGATCACACCATCGCAGTCGTCATCTTTGCCGTTGCAGGTCTCTGTTTGGGGGGCAGGACCCGAGCAACCACCCCATTTTCCGCCTTGGCAAGTGGCTGTTCCGTTTCCACAGGGGCCTTGGCAGGGGCGAGGTGTCAGGCCGTTGTCGATCTGCCCGTCGCAGTCGTCATCTTTGCCGTTACAGTCTTCGGGGATGGGTTGAGGAGCTGTACAAAAGGCCCATTGACCGGCAACACAGCGCTCTTGGCCACTGCCACATAAGGTTTGGCAGGCGCGCTCGGGGATGTTGTTATCGACCTGTCCATCGCAATCATCATCAATGTTGTTGCACTGTTCGGTTGTGGGTTGGCGTGCGCTACAGTTTTCCCATGTTCCGTTTTTGCAGATCTCAAAGCCTGAGCCACACGCGTTGGTACAGCCTTGTGTGAGATTTTCGTCGATTTGTCCGTTGCAGTCGTTGTCGATGCCATCGCAAATCTCGGGGGTGGGGGCTTTTCCTGTGGCAGAACACTCGACTCCTGTCCCGTCTGCTTTGCACACGTACTTTCCAACTTCTTTGCAACCACCCACACCGACTTCGCAGGCTTGATCTTTGGTGGGGTAGTCTTCGTCGGTTTTGCCGTCGCAGTCGTCATCTTGGCCATCACAGATATCTTTGTCGCGTGGCGGAATCGTTGCTGTGTTGAAGTTGTTGGTCTTGTCGCACTCGTTGCGGGTCTGTTTTCCTGTTCCATCGTCGTCAGCCGCGGCATAAGCGCGATTTGGGAGCGTTGTCAAAGGTGTGATGGAGGTTGTCAGGAAGATGCCTTCGCCTGGATCGAGATCGCGGGTGGTGAGGACGGTTGCGAGCTTTTGTTTGGTGCCCGTGGGATCGCCTTGGTAGATGGTGATGGGGAGTTGAGCGGGGATCTTTTTGGCGCCTTGGTTGAACAACCATACCCCCGCAAGCAGCTTGTTGGGTGTGACATCGCAACTGAAGCGCAGATCTTTGAGGATGAGATCGGCAGCTTCAAAAAGACCGCTCCCTTGGACGTTTTGGCGAAAGTTGTTTAGGCCCGTGGTTTTCCAGTTGGCGAGAGGCTTGGCGGGGATCTGTCCAAAGCGATGTCCTGGTGGGCAAAAGGGGTCTGTGGGGCCAGTACAGATGTTGGTCACGTTGTAGGCGTGTTGGTTCCAGATGTTGCGTGTGTCCACCCAGTTGTCGAGGGTGTCTCGGAACACACGCAAACGCGCCATGGTTCCGTTGTTCGAGCTAAAGACGATCTCTGAGCGACCATCATTGTTGACATCGACAATCACGGGATATTCGAGGGTCGTTGCAGAGCGGTTGGATGTTGAATACAGGACATTCCCGTTGTTGCCGTTGAAGACGCGCATAAACAATTCGTCGTTGTACACGGCTTCGGCTTTTCCATCGCCTTCAAAGTCGAAAACGGAAGAGCCTGTTTGCGCGGAAGACCAATCTTGGGTCTTAAACTGCCATAACAATGAGAGTTTTTTTGTGCCGCCATCAAAGGCGTAGATGACATAGTAGTCACGTCCAGCGCTCGCGATATCGGGGTTTTTGTCACCATTAAAGTCTGCGATGGTAGGTGGTCCACCACCGCCACCAGGGATCGCTGCGGACGTGATCAACGTGCCTGTTTGTCCGTTATGAACGCGGACAGCACCTTGGCTGATGACGATCATCTCGGGCTTTCCGTCTTTGTCGAGGTCCGCCACCGCGGTATATCCGTCCGCTCCACCGCTTGTCCACATCGTGCTGCAATTGTTGCGGTAGGCTGTGGAGCCTGTGACGATCTCTTGGATACCATCGCCATCAAGGTCCGCAACCACGGAGAGTGGACGATAATCAGGAGAGCCATTGCCCCCAACACCTTGGCAGATCACCACGCCATCACTTCCACGAACGATGGTGTTTCCGACGATCACTTCGACTTTTCCATCGCCGTCGAGGTCTGCGAGGGAGGCTCCGCCCCAACCGACCGTCAAAGGGGCAATCTGGCCATTGCTAAACTTGGAAACCCACTTGAAGTTGCCTGCGTTATCGAATGCGTAGATCCCACCGTTGTATACGCTTTTTCCTGCATAACGCGGTGCGACGATGTCAGGTTTTCCGTCATTGTCGATATCGCCCAGTGCAAGGGAGCCAAGTGCATTCACACGATAGCTTGGATTGCTGATGGTAAAGATCTCTTGCCCTGTATCGCCTCGAAGTGCGCGAACAACGCCTTCTTCCGCGAAGGAGCCACCGCTGACATAGCTCATAAAGACAACGGAGGGCATATCTTTGATATCGATCTTTCCATCGTTGTTGCTGTCTTGTAGGGCCATGACCATGGGGGCCATCATCACGTTGTTGAAGGTTGGGAGGGTTGTGCTCGTGCTCCACTCCCAAAGCGGAGATGGAGAGAATTGCCCGATGGGTGGGCGATACGTGCACTGGGC
Organism: Myxococcales bacterium; assembly: GCA_020632975.1. Lineage (GTDB taxonomy): Bacteria > Myxococcota_C > UBA6777 > UBA6777 > UBA6777 > JAKLKB01. Next base: position 16,490 of record JACKEL010000005.1, on the reverse strand, counting down.
ATTGGTGGCCACTTGCACAAGGCAGTGTTGAAGTTCTGGGTTGCAGTAAGAGCCCGCAGCGCAGTCGCTGTTTTGTTGGCATGAGGCGCCTTGGGGAGCGCACTGTCCTTGGTAGCAAAGCTGCTGGCTTGGGCAACAGGATGCGCCGCATTGTTGGGCGATGGGGCATTGGGCGTGGGCAAGCGATGGCCCCAAAAGCCCCATCCACACAAGGATTCCCATGCCCCATATCATCCGTTGAATGGAGATGGGGATGGATGGATGGTTACTTTGTAGAAAGCGATTTTCTTTCTTTCTTCGCATGTTGTTCCCTCTGGATGGTCGAATGTTATCTCTTTCGATCAATATCGACATAAAGAGGGGATGTGTTGTTTGTGAGGCGATTTAAGTGAGTCGAGGGAGAGAGGAGAAGGTGTTACGAGGCGGATGCTGTGGGGAGATAGAGGTTAGTTGAAGAGTCTGTGTCGCGAGATGCCCAAGAGCAAGAGAAGGAATCCGAAGAGCAGGACGAATTCGCCTGACGAAGCAGAAGTACAGGCACATCCGGGACTTTGGTAACGACCTTCGCTTGCGCCCCCATCGTTGTTGTTTCCTGTTTGCTTTCCGCCTGTTTCTTTTTGACCGGCGTCTGCGGTGTTTCCAGGGGTTTCGGTCTTGGCATTTTCAGCGTTGCTGGGTTCAGCGTTGGTCTTTTCGTTGCCTGTGGTCTTCTCGCTGTTGACTTGCTCGGAACCAGCGGGCTTTTCAGCATTGGGTTCGGTGTTGTTTTCTGTTCCGGGGTTGGTGGCTTTTTGACACTGTGCTTTGTCTTCTACCACAACACACTGCGAACCCACGGGGCATTTGATGCTATTGCAAGGGTCATGTTCGCAAACACCACCGTAGCAACGACGCCCAGTGGGGCATTGGACGCCCGCGCATGGATCGGCCACGCACTTTCCAGCGATACAGTTTTGTCCAGCGCTACAAGTCACGCCATCGCAAGGGCCTGTTTTCTCGGGATCATCGACGCACTTTCCATCCACGCAGTGCTGTTTGGCGGGGCATTGGACATTTGTACAACTGTCAACGCACTTTCCTTCGCGGCAGAACTGTGAACCGCTACAAGATACGCCAGTACAGGGGTCGGCGACGCATTGTTTGTTCACACAACGCTGACCATTCGGGCATCCTTGGGTGTAACAGCTGTCTTCTTCACATTTTCCAGCTTTACAGGTCGAGCCTTGGGGACAGGTCACGAGTGCACAAGCATCGACGCACTTGCCCGCGACACAGCGTTTGTCAGGATCACAAGTGATGTTTTTGCAGGCATCTCCCACGCAAACGTCGTTTTGGCAGGTGAGTCCAGCGGGACACTCGCCTTTGCTACACTTTTGGCGGCATTGCCCGTCGCGACAGACGAGACTTGCGGGACAGAGAGACTGACCATTGGTTTCGTTGTCGATCTGGCCATCACAGTTGTTGTCCTTGCCATCGCAGATCTCGTTGCTTGGTTTGGGAGCGCTACAGTTTTCCCAGCTACCATTGCGACAGGTTTCTTTGCCTTCGCCACAAGCAGAGCTGCAAGTGCGGGTGAGGCCGTTGTCGATCACACCATCGCAGTCGTCATCTTTGCCGTTGCAGGTCTCTGTTTGGGGGGCAGGACCCGAGCAACCACCCCATTTTCCGCCTTGGCAAGTGGCTGTTCCGTTTCCACAGGGGCCTTGGCAGGGGCGAGGTGTCAGGCCGTTGTCGATCTGCCCGTCGCAGTCGTCATCTTTGCCGTTACAGTCTTCGGGAGCGGGTTGAGGAGCCGTACAAAAGGCCCATTGACCGGCAACACAGCGTTCTTTTCCGCTTCCACATGCTGTCGAACAAGTGCGTTCGGGGACATTGTTATCGATCTGTCCGTCACAATCATCATCGATATTGTTGCACTGTTCGGCTGTGGGTTGGCGGGCACTACAGTTTTCCCACTTTCCATTTTTGCAGATCTCGAAGCCCGAACCACAAGCATTGCTACAACCTTGTGTGAGGTTTTCGTCGATCAATCCGTTGCAATCGTTGTCGATGCCATCACAAACTTCGGGAGTGGGGGGCTTGGCTGTTGTACCGCACTGGACACCATTGCCATCTGCTTGGCAAACCCATGTGCCTGAGTTTTTACAAGCGCCGATACCCACATCGCAGCCTTGGCCGAGGTTGGAGAAAAAGTCTCCGTAGGTAAGTGTTGCATTTTGTAGAAGGGGAGAGTCCCGACTATCCGAGGTTTCCAACAGGAACTCAAGTTCGATAAAACGGCCTGCTCCAACGCCCAAGGGTTGCCCTTTGTTGACGTAAGCTCCCCATGTTGCGGTTGCGAGAGCCGCTTGGGTCATCGCTGTTCGCGCGCGGACCTTGATGGTGCGGTTGGCGTTGGTGTTGGTGTCTGTCCAGTTCATGTTGTTGAAGGTCGATTTACACTGTGAGTCAAAGACTTGGCGAATCGTTCCTTTGGCGGGAGAGATCACGACAAAAAGCGTAAATCCCGTCATATCCGAGTAAGTATAAGGCCCTGATTGTGTTGGGCTGCTACAAGAACACCCACAAGCCCCAGGGACAGCACAGAAACACGGCTTGGTTCCGCCAACGTCACAGATGGGGTAGGCGCCGACTTTGCTGCCGTTGGTGGTGTTGAGTTTGTAGGCAAGTCCCTCTGTGTAAGAGTTGGCCCAGGTGAAGCCTTTGGAGTCAACAGCGATCCCGATGGTATGAAGACCTACGTCTCGATAGGCCGTCATCTGGCCCGTTGCGACGTTAAAGAAGTTTACGAGCTTGGTGTTTGCGCCACCTGCGTCGTTGGAGCAAGCCACCCAAACGTTTCCGTTTCCATCGACCGCGACACCACGGCCTTTTCCGTTGAGGGCATAGTCCGAACGTGCGCCTGTGGATGCATTGAACTTGTACAGCTTGTTTCCTTCGTAGGATGCGGCCCATACGTTACCATTGCGGTCTGCCGCGATACCATACACGCCAGGGGCAGGGTAAACACCCGTGATGTTGCCTGTGGCTGAGTCGATGCGAACGACGTTTCCGTTGCAACGTGCGGAGACCCAGATGTTGTTGAGAGAGTCCGTGGTGAGACCGTAAGTACAGATCCGCGAATCAAGGACGCGGCGCATCACTTGGAAGTTGGTTCCGTTGATTTGGACAACTGTGTAGTTGCTCCCGCTATAAGCACCCCACGCACCCGCCCAGATGTGTCCGTTCTTATCGACGGTCACACCGCGAGGACCCGTCCCGACATTTACAGATGTGATGAACTTTCCGTCCGCTGTTACCGCCGCGACGTGCGTTCCTCCACGCAAACCAACCCAGACGTTACCGTTGGAGTCGACTGTCGTTCGGGAGGGACTGTTGCCGATCCCTTGCATCTTGAAGTCATACGTCCACAGGATCGTCCCTGTTTGCGTATCCATCTTGACCATGGTGTTGAGCGAGGAGTTGGGAAGATAGATGAAGCGCGTCTCGTTGTACTGTTGCTGTGCGGGATCGTAGAAGATACGCGCACTTCCGGGTGTTTTGTCTGTGTCGATGTTGTTTGTGGTGCCAGCTTTCCAATCGGCTTGGCTGTCCCATGTCTTGGTTTTGGTCTGCTGTGCGGATGCTGTGGACCAAGATAGGAACGCATACGCCGCAAGCGCCCATGAAAAGGCTCGACGAATGCTCTGTGTCCTCATGTTTTCCTCCCGTGGCTGTGTGGAGCCGCATGTTGTTTTCTCTGAATGTTCTGCCTGAGTATATGTGGGGTTTTTGGTTTCGCCAAGGAACCCCTTGTTTTTTCTTATAAAGATTTGGGCAGGTTGTTCTCTTCGTTTGCGATTGTGCTGTGGTGACCCACCCCAAAGAATCGATACTTTATCTTCGGACCTGTTTGGGCGTTGGTTGTGTTGCTTCTGTCTTTCTTTGGGATACCCCCAGGTCTTTTTGTCTCAAATTGCTTCTTAACAAGATCATTCCGTACGCGTTCTTTTTTGAACATCTGTTCTTGACTTTTCTGAACTTATGTTACAAGAAAATGCTTTCTGAGGGATAACATCCTGTTGTCATTGGAAAAGCGAGGGATCGTGATGAAGAGGTCTTTGTGGTTGGGTGGTTTTGGGGCGTTGTGTTTGTGTATGGTGTGGGCTTGCGAAGGGGGAGGACCCGTTAATGAACAGACCGCAGACGGAAGCAGCGCTGTAGAGTACCAACTTGAAAAAGCAGGCGTTGAGTCTTCTCCTGAGTCAGGCCTTCCTGATGGCACTGTGGAGACAAGGCCCGAGCCCCAAGTCGAAGCAACCCCCGAGCCCCAGCCCGAACCTCTCGCAGAGTTCGGACCCGAACCCTCCATCGAAGTGACACCCGAATCTCAAGTCGAGTCGGTCCCCGAGCCCCAGCCTGAGCCCCAAGTCGAAGCACAACCCGAGCCTCAGCCCGAGCCTTCCGTGGGGAAAGATTATAGCCAAAGTGGTCCCATGATGGTCTCAGCCGTTCCAAAGACCGATGTGACCTTGGCTTCAAGCACTGGATGTTCGGGTGGATTGTGTAAGGTTTCTTTGGAGATCTCCTATCCATCGGGGACTGCGATCCAAGGTCCTTATCCTTTGGCGATCCTTTCCAATGGGTTTCAACTGACTTCGGATCGTTATGCAAGTTATGCGAAACACCTTTCCTCTTGGGGTTATGTGGTGATTCGATGGGATACCACAGGGGAAAGCTTGCTGAGTTCGCTATCGCATGCGGCGTTGGGCAAGATGATCGTCGCGTTGATTGGCTGGGCAGACCAACAAAGCCAAAGTGGAAAAGCCCCATTGAAGGGACTTATCGATACCACAAAGGTCTATGTGCTGGGTCACTCTCGCGGCGGAAAAGCCAGCGCTTTGGCTGCCCAAGAAGATGCGAGAATCACGGTCTTTTTGGGATTGGACCCTGTGGATTCCAACCCACCTTTGGGCGGAAATCGCGTTTCTGCTGTGGCAGGGATGTCGAAAACGAAAGCTGCCATCGCAGTGATCGGTACAGACAAAAGTAGTGGAGGTTTCCAACCTTGCGCACCTACCGCCGAAAACTACACGAAGTTTTACGAAGCAGCGGGGGCGCCTGCTTGGGAGATCTTGATTGTAAACAGCGGTCACATGCAGTTTATTGATAACAAATCAACCTGTGGGTTTACTTGTTCGGTCTGTTCCAATGGCTCCACAACGGACGCAAAAGTCCAAGAGCTTTCCCGCACGATCATGGTGGCTTGGGCTGAAAAGTATATCCGTGGTGCGGATATCTCTTCGTACTTGACGGGCTCTTGGCGTACCACTTTGGAACAAAGCAACCAAATCAAGGTGCGCACCAAGTAACCTTTCTCCTGCCTTTCGGGACCATCGCACTCGCCCTTGGGGGGGACTCTGTTTTTCGTGATGGCATCTGTGTTAAAGTGGCTCCCTTTGTTGCGTTGAAGCAGTCTTGCTGTGAGGGTTTGCAGCGGGGATTTACTGTATGCAAAGTTCGCTGATCTCGTTTGTTAGGGAGCCTTTGAAGAGATGGTAAGTGTAGTTCGAAGTGTGTTTGGGCGGGGCATCTTGTGGTGTCTTGGTTTGTGGGGGCTGTGTTTGTGGTCTTGCCAACCGCCCGCCCCTGGGTGTGAAGAAGGTCAAACCGTGTGTGCTGCGCGGTGTGTCGATATCTCCAAAGACGTTGAGCATTGTGGTGGTTGTTCGCAGGCTTGTGCTGCTGGTGAGCGTTGTGTTTCGGGAGTTTGCGCAGGGCCTTGCGAAGGAACGCAGCTACAATGCGATGGTTCATGTGTCGATGTTCGTTCGACAAGAGCGCACTGTGGGGCTTGTGGCGTTGCTTGTGGGGCGACAGAGGCTTGTGTGCGGGGGCTGTGCGTAAAGTCCTGCGATGATCTCAAACAAACCGCTTGTGGAGAGACGTGTGCAGATCTGAAAAAAGATCCCCAACACTGCGGATCTTGCGACAAAGTCTGTGCTACGACGCAACAATGCCTTGATGGGAACTGTGCTTGTTTGCCTGGGCAAGCGAAGTGTGGTGAGGAATGTGCCGATCTTCGGTCTTCTCGGACGCACTGTGGGTCTTGTGGAACAGCGTGTCCTGACGGCCAGTATTGTGCGAGTGGTTCGTGTGTTGCGGCGTGTCCTGCGAGCACACCGCTTTTGTGTTTGGGAGGATGTATTGATTCGCAGCGCGACACGCAACACTGTGGTGGTTGTGGAAAAGCCTGTCCCAATGGGCAGATTTGTCTTTCTGGGCAGTGTCTTTGTCCAGAAGATCAGGTGTTGTGTGACGGTCGTTGCATCGATCTTTCGATGGATATCGCAAATTGCGGTGCGTGTGGTGCAGCTTGTGAGAGCGGCCAAGTCTGCGGAAGTGGCGTGTGTTTGGCAAGTTGCCCAGCTGCGACGCCCACAGTTTGTAGCGGTGGATGCGCGGATACACAAAACAATCGTCTGCACTGTGGGGCGTGTGGTGCGGCCTGTGCGTTGGGACAACGTTGTGAGGCTGGGGTGTGCAAGTGTCCTGATGGACAAGCTTTTTGTGATGGAGTCTGCGTCGATCTCAAAGCTGATGTTTTACACTGTGGCTCCTGTGGGACGGCTTGTTCTTCTGGGCAGTTTTGCGACGAAGGGCAGTGCGTTACGAGTTGTGCTTCGGACAAGAAAGCCTGTTATGGGGCTTGTGTAAAGACGGAGGATAATCCCCGTCACTGCAGTGGTTGTGGCAATCTTTGCTTGTCTGGAACAGGTTGTGTCCAAGGACAGTGTCAGTGTCCACAAGGCCAAGTGCGTTGTGGCCGTTTTTGCGTGGACCTACAAAGTGATCCTCGCCACTGTGGAGCGTGTGGACAGCCTTGTGGGATCGGGCAGCGTTGTTTTGAAGGGAAGTGCGTCATCAGTTGTGGTGGCGAATATCCCGAGCTTTGCGATGGACGCTGTGTGAACACGCAACAGGATAACGAAAACTGCGGATCATGCGGCATTTCTTGTAAGACAGGTGAGCTTTGTGTCAGCGGAGCCTGCGTGCTGAACTGCCCTGATGGACAAACGGCTTGTAATGGTCAATGCGTGGATACCATGAGCGATCTCTTGCATTGTGGCATGTGTGGAAATCCCTGCGGTGCTTTTGAGCGCTGTGTGACGGGGACTTGTGCTTGCGAAGAAGGGGTTGGAAAACCTTGTTATGAAGGGCCAGCGGGTACAGAAGGCGTTGGTGCTTGTGTCGCGGGTTTCTCTCGTTGTGTAAATGGCCAGTGGTCCGCGTGTATGGGACAAGTCGTTCCTGCCAAAGAAGCTCCACTTGATGCGATAGACAACGACTGTGACGGCAAAGTGGACGAATCACCTTGAGGGGGAAGACGATGAGACAGCGAGATAGCGAGACCTTGTATCAAGGTGATGGTTTGGAAAGAGCGCAGGGAACCTGTTCAAAGATTCGCAAGGAAGAGAGTTTGATGATGATGCGCCAAAGCAGTCGTTGGAATGTTTTGCGTTGGATATGGTTGTGGGCGGTGTTGGGATTGGTGGCTTGTCAGCCAACAACCCCAGCTTCCACCGTTTGTTCGAGTGGGCAAGCACGATGTGGTGAAGCGTGCGTCGATCTGCGGCAGGATGACAAAAACTGCGGTGCTTGCGGGAAGATCTGCCGCTCAGATGAAAAGTGCGACAAAGGCTTTTGTATCTTGCGTTGTGAAAGCGGAACCCAAGCATGCGGTGACGCTTGCGTGGACGTGCTCGCAAACAACAAGCACTGTGGTCTCTGCGGAAAAGCCTGTGCCTCTGGAGAACAGTGTACTTCAGGGCAGTGTGTTTCTACATGCCCGCCCAATCTTCCCGATGTTTGCGATGGAACGTGCGTTGATTTGCAACGCGACCGCACACATTGCGGAAAGTGCGGTGAGACTTGCGCTGCGGGACGCCTTTGCACGGGTGGGAGATGTCTTTGTCCGCAAGGTCAGTTTCTCTGTGGTAGCTTTTGTGTGGACCCCATGACCAGCACGTCGCACTGTGGCGATTGCAAACGCCCTTGTGCCGAGGGCCAACTCTGTGCGAGTGGGACGTGCGTTCCTTCGTGTCCTGCGGCGACTCCGACGGTTTGCCTTGGAGGTTGCATTGATACACAAAGCAATCGCTTGCACTGTGGGGCTTGTGGCCGTGCTTGTGGTACAGGACAACGTTGTGTGGCGGGGCAGTGTCTTTGTCCTGAAGGACTGACACAGTGTGGTGATCGATGCGTCGATCTTTTCGCTGACTTCGGTCATTGCGGGGCTTGTGGTCAGGGTTGTGCAAAAGGTCAGGTCTGTGCTTTTGGAGGCTGTGTAGCGTCTTGCCCAGCAGCGACCCCCACCGCTTGTTTTGGTGGTTGTGTGGATCCACAAAGCAATCGCTTGCACTGTGGGGCCTGTGGTCAGTCCTGTGGCTTTGGCCAAACTTGCGTAAAAGGCCAATGTACCTGTCCTCCTGGGCAAACACTTTGTGATGGTGCTTGTGTCAACACACAAAGCAATTACCAACACTGCGGAAAATGCTTGCAGATCTGCGCGATGGGGGAAGTCTGTGGAGAAGGGACATGCCAAACACAGTGCCCAGCAGCAACACCCACGACTTGTTTTGGTGGGTGCGTGGATCTACAAACGGACTCTTTGCACTGTGGTTCCTGCGGAAAACAGTGCGGCTTTGGAAAGATTTGCGATAAGGGGGCTTGCATCTGTCCCGCTGGATTCGAGCTTTGCGCGGGGCAGTGCGAAGACTTGCGGACCTCGCGTTTTCATTGTGGAGCTTGTGGTCGGGCCTGTGGTCCCTCTGAAACTTGTTTGAACAGCAATTGCGTTGCAGTGTGCCAAAGCGAAGCCCCCGAACGTTGCGGGACGAGTTGTGTAAACACAAAGACGGATGTCGCGCACTGTGGCGGTTGTGACAAGGCTTGTTCCAAGGGCGAGCGGTGCCGCGATAGTTTGTGTGTTCCCGAATGTCCCACAGGACAAGCTCTTTGTGGTACGCAGTGTTTTGATCTACAGCGCTCGGATAAACACTGTGGTGCTTGTGGAAATGCTTGTTCTCTCGGTTCTTTTTGCGACAAAGGGACATGTGTTTGCACGGATGGGGCTGCAAGAAACTGTTACTTTGCGCCACCACAAACCCTTGGGATCGGGCCTTGTCGAAGCGGTGTGCAGCGTTGTGGTGGTGGAACGTGGGGGGCTTGTACAGGGCAAGTCCTCCCATCGTTGGAGGTTTTGACCGATCGCATCGATAACGATTGTGACGGAAAGACCGATGAGTCCGTTGCTGTCAAGCTTTTGGCAGGGAACTCCTTGTTCAAAAATGGCGGGCTGCTGGAGTCACGATTCCATCAACCTTCGCAAGTCGTCTCGGATGGTTCGGGGAATCTGTATCTTGCGGATACCGCAAACAATGTGATTCGAAAGATCGATCCCCAAGGAAACGTCACTACCTTCGCAGGGACGGGCGTTCCAAGCCTCAAGGATGGTAGTGTTCTACAATCTTCTTTCAATCAACCTGAAGATCTTGCCTTCGATACCAGTGGAAACCTCTACATCGCGGATACAGGCAACCACGCGATTCGTAAGATCGATCCCCAAGGAAAAGTCAGCACCATCGCAGGAAATGGGACCTCTGGATACCAAGATGGAGCTTCTGGACAAGCTCTCTTCTTTGCGCCTCGTGGAATCGCTGTGGCAGACGATGGGTCCGTTTACGTTGCAGATACAGGGAATCACGTCATCCGCAAGATTGATACACAAGGTGTTGGTACCATCGCGGGGGACGGAACTTCTGGATTTAAGGACGATACTGGCAAGGCTGCGCAGTTCTACGAACCCACGGATATCATCTTCAATCGTTCGGGTGATCTGTTTGTCGCAGACTCACAAAACCACCGCATCCGCAAGATCGACGCGCAAGGGGTGGTCTCGACATATGCGGGGTCGGGTACTGCGGACTTTCTTGATGGTACATCCCAACAAGCCCGATTCAAGGCGCCACGAGGACTGCTCTTTGATGGTGGGGGGAACTTGTACGTGGCCGATGCTTTTAACCACCGTGTCCGCAAGATCGATAACAGCGGTAATGTTACGACCATCGCAGGGACGGGTGATGCTGGATTCAAAGATGATACTGCGCTAAACGCCCAGCTTTATCGGCCTTCTGGACTCTCGCTCAACGCACAAGGCGAGTTGTTGATCATTGATACAGAAAACAAAAGGATTCGTAAGCTCGGTCTCAACACAGGGACTGTCACAACGCTTACTGGAGACGATCCCCGCGGATATGTCGATGGACCCGTTGGAACCGCCAAGTTTAACCGCGTGTCTGCGATGACTTCTGATCCCACCACAGGGATCATCTACGTCGCAGATACAGAAAACCATCGCATCCGTAAAGTCGATCTACAGGGCAACACCACCACGCTTTCTGGGACAGGCCAAGCTGGGTACCTTGATGGAGACTCCGCAACAGCGCGCTTTTCGTCTCCGCGCGGTATCTATTTTTCTCTTCGCGATCGCATCTTGTATGTCTCGGATGCTCGCAACCACCGTATCCGCAAAGTCGATCTCCAAGGGAACGTCACCACACTCGCGGGTGACGGCACCGCAGGAATGAAAGATGGTGCCATTGCACAAGCCCAGTTCAATGATCCCCAAGGCATCTCTGCGGACGAAGCCAAGGGGATCTTGTACATCGCGGATACAGGGAACCATGCTGTGCGTCAGCTCGATCTGGCCGCAGGAACCGTCGGGACCTTGGCGGGGAACGGCACCCCTGACTTTGTGGATGGCGATGCTGCGAAAGCGCGTTTTCGTGCACCACAGGGTGTCACTTGGCGCGATCAATACGGGGTTTACGTCGCTGATACAGGCAATTATCGTCTGCGCTTGATCAACACAAAACAAGTGGTCTCCACGCTTGCAGGAAACGGGCAGCCTGGTATCAACAACGGTGAGGCTGTCTCTGCGGGGCTTTTGGGACCCGTGGGGGTTGTGGTGGGCCGCGATGGAAAACTCTATGTCTCTGACCAAACAAGCCTTCGTGTGATCGAAGATCTCAAAGGGATGTTGTTCATCTCCACATACGCGGGGGGGCAGAACTCCAACTTCCTTGATGGCGATCTTTCTGTTGCTTCTTTTGGGCAGATCCTTGGTCTTGTTCAACGCTACGATGGTGGTTTGGTCGCGGCGGATCAGGCTTTCCACAACTTGCGTATCGTCCAGTAGTCCTACAAATCCCCCCACCTCTCTCCATTTTTCCGCGACGACGCTTTTGCCTTGTGAGCCGCGGGCATCTTGCCTAGCGCATCTTTTCTTTTTTCACATTCCTGCTCGCCAAATCGTCTACAGAAAACAATTTCTGTAAGGGATATGTACGTGCCCTTGTCAGAATAAATAGACGCTATGTGTACTCTCCGATGACGTTCTTTTTGGGTGAGGCGTGCGATGAGGAATCCTCTTTTCTTTGCGATGTGGCTTGGGTTTGGGCTTTTGTGGGTAGGCCAAAGGGTGTCAGTGTGGGGTCGCTTGGCTAGAGCCGATGCCGAGGAATCAAAAAGCCCGAAAAGCCCGTAATGATCGACGGAGGAGAGTCAGAGCATCCATCTACAAGCAAACCCGTGTTGCGTGAAGTTTGTCAGTCCTCTATCCCCTTTGATATCAGTGATAAGGGATCTTGGGGGCTCGTCGAGGTCTGTTGTTTATGTCTCGTGGTTCTGAATACCTGATCTTGGACTTGGCGACGTGTCGTGTTCGGACTTTGTAAAAGAAACAACCCTCCTCCTTTTTGGAGTTGGTGTTGCTTGCGAATTCAGTCTTGTTGATCGAGACCCCCGAAGGCCCTCGGGATGGGAAAAAAGAACGTGTGTTGCGTTTTCAATGGCTCGATTCCTTCGAGGGAGGGGAGGTGATGGAGCCTCCATCTTTTTGGCAGTGGGAGCAGGAGCGTACGAGTTTTTCGATGGATCGCTTTCTTATGTATTTCTCTGTGCCTATGGTGGGAGGGACACAGCGGAAGGTTTATTTTTTCGATGGAAAAAGGGGACGATTTCAGCCCCTTGTCTCCTTGGAGCCAAACCAAGAGATCACGTCATTTGAAAAGGCCGGTGGAAGCGAACGTTATCTTGTCGTGCTTTCGCAAAAGTCGGACGTTCTGCTTTCTCAAAAACATGTCTTTTTTGTGTGGGATGCGGCGTCAGGAAAAAGAGAAGGAGGTACCGGGGGCTTGTATGGGGGAGATCTCCAAGCTTGCCTTGCTGGCAACCATATCTTTTTGGCGGAAGACTTGCAGTCTTCGGGAAGATGGGAAGATCGCCATTGGTCGTATCCTTTGTATTCTGTGGGAAAATGGATCACTCGTTTTTTTCTGTACGACGCCCGAGATTTAGAGAAACCTTTGTCGGGTCCGCATCCTTCGTTTTTGCGGTCGTTTCGCCTAGAGTGTTGGCCTTCATCGAAACAAAGTGTTTCTTGGTTTAGTTTGGATGGTTCTACCCTGCGTTTTGATCAGGAGAAAAAGCGCTTTTATACTCTCTTTAGATCGCGAAAGTATGGCCCTGTGACGTGGTCTTTGGGAGTAAAAGACGATGCGTTTTGGTTGGTGGACCACGAGAAGTTTCAGGACACTGCTTTTTTCCAACGCGTCCGATTCTCACAGGGTCAACTTGTTTCAGAGGATTTGTGGAAGTTCGAGCGAGGATGGAAGGCCGTCAACATTTGTTTGGAAGAGTCCAGTTATCCGATCCCAGGGAACTTTCAAAAGGGTTGGCTTGTTTTTTATGATCAGACGGAAGGGACGAGCCTGCGGAGCATTCGGCTAGGTGAATCCCCATCCCAAGAAAAAATTTTAATAAGGGAGGGTATTTATAATTCTTTTGGCAGTGCTTCCCCGACTTGTCTGGGGGGTGGATTTTTCCTTCACAACGAAGGCACTCGCATTGATGTCGTGGATTTGGAGAGAGGGAAACCTTTCTTCCAAACCAAGTCGTTGCGGGTGGGGCCGATCTACCAAGATGAAGGAAAGAGCCGTTTGCTTTTGCTCTCCACCAAGGGTTGGAAGGAGATCGACGCCCCGCAAAAAACGGATTGGTTTGTACTCGACTTGGCGAATCGGGCCGTACACTCGGTCTCTGTGAACATTCAGTCGCGGGTTGGGATGCTTTGGGCTCTTGTCGATGGAGACTACGCGATCTTGCGCGATGCCACCACGGTAGAAGAGCATACGATTCGTGTGCTGCGTGCGCTTCCTTGAAGATGTAGAGAACGAAGAGACGTCCGAACGCTCGGAATATCGGTGAGGATGGTTGTCTTCGAAAAGAGGGGATCTTTGGGTGAGATGTTCGGGCGGGTAGGAAAGCGGGGAATTATTGGTTGCGGACGATACCCGTGTCGAGATCGCGGATGGGGGTGCCATCGCTGGTATTGCTGAAGTGGACGCCGCCACCGCGCTCTGCAGAAGAGGTGAGGCTGGGGGACATCTCGAAGCCCCAAGCTTGGAGGACAGCGATGGGGTCGATGAACTTTTGGTCGCCTTTTCCTGCGAGGCGGCTCAAACGGCCCGACATCTCGACGTTTTGAACGACACCACCACGGACATCAAGGTGACCCATAAAGAGGACGCGTTTTCCGCGAGCGAGCGCGGGGTTGGTGAGGATCACGCGTCCATCTTCGTCGCGGCGTGCGGCGGGGAGGGCGTGGATCGAACCGTCAGAGAGGATCGCAAAGTTGTTGGCCCACTTTTGGCCCGATTGACCGCGTGCATAGAGATCTTCGTGCATACCATCGTCATAGCTTGCTGCGATGTTGCCCGTGCCACCTGCGCGGCGATCGTAGTCGATGCGGGTCATGCGCTGACCACCAGGTCCAAGTTCGCTGCGGGGTGTGATGACGTTGTATTCGCTGGGATCGTTCATGTCATCTTGGAGCGCTTTGGGGGTGATCTCTGTGTAATCGAAGGCCATGTTGCCCGTTGCGCGGGACATGGAGGGATACTCTGTGTAAACGCCTTTGACTTCGCCTGTACCGTTGTCGCGGGTGGTGGCGTTGACATCGAAGGGCTCCAAGCCATTGGCATAAGCTTTGGAGAGAAGTTCTTTGACGGCGGCAGGAACGGCAGTTCCGCCAAAGCTGGTGTCACGGATTGCTTGGGACTCTTCCAAACTTTCGACGTGTTGGAGTTCGCCACCGAGGACGGGGAAACGCACACCCGAACGCTGTGCTTCGTTGAACGCTTCCATGGTGGTGTTGTAGCCCGAACGCTCGAAGGTGTTGCGTTGGATGCTGACGTTATCTGCTTGCATCACTGCGTCGCGGATCGCGTCCATCTCATCGGCGTTTACGGTTTTTCCTGCGGACTCGACAGCTTTTTGGATGTCATTGGCATCGAGCATTCCATCGCGGGTCAGTTGGCGGATGGTGTCTTTGACTTGGCGAACAGACATGGTGGATCTCCTCAAATTCAAATATAGGCAGAAGACTTGCGGCGGACCGCAAATCTTCAAAGTGTTTGTAAGATAACTTCTTAGAGGTGGCCGTCACGCAAGAGGGTAAGGGCCATATCGCCTTTACTCATCTCAGAGTTGATCCACTTGGTGTTGAAGCCAGCGCGATCCGCTTCGCGGGTTACGCGATCTCCGCGGAGGTCTGCGATAAACTCTTGGGCATTGCGAAGCTCGCCCCAAACAAACTGGGTCATGCGCAGATCTTCAAGCAGTTGCGTATGGTTGCTTGTGCTTTGGTTGCGGTTGAAAGAAGAGAAGTCACCTTCGTCGAGGCTTTTGGTGTTCTCTGCGTCGAAGGTAAGGGCCGAACCGCGGGCTTGGGCAAAGTCATTGAGTGCTGCAAAGAAGGATTTGCGCTCAGACTCAGGTTTTTTCAGGGTGTTGCTCAACAGGGTCTCGAAAGTGCTTGAAGCGTCCGAAGATTGCGCCAAGCCATTTTCGATGGCGTAGTCCATAAAGAGACCGCCGCGTGCTTTGTCGAGCGCTGCTTGGGCCTTGTCCATCGCTTCCACGAAAGGTTTCTCGTAACCGAGTTCGATCTGTACTTCGTTGACGACGGTGGCGTGGAACATGTTTTTGGGATCGACTTCTTTGGCGCCTGCGCGTTCTTCAGGAGAGAGCTTGTTCCAAGCGTCTGTGGTGTAAAACTCACTGACATCGAAGGTATCGATCAAGAAGTTACCGTAGTTGCGGTCGTTGTTTGCGTAGGACTTGCGCATGTTATCGAAAGAAAGAGTCTGCGCGGAAGTTCCTGCGGCTTCGATTTGTCGATGCATGATGTCGAGGTGTTCGTTCACAAGGTGCGAACGAAGGCCACGCAAAGCTGCGTCTTTGTCGCCTGCTTTTTGGAGGCCATCTTCGCCTTGGTCTGCGGCAAACTTCCCGAACTCTTGGACAAAGCTGTCTTTGTTGGGACCTGCGACGATCTCATCATACTTTTTCAAGAAGGGACCGACGGTTTGGTACTTTTTCATCTCAGGATATTTTTCGCGCATAAAGCCCATCAACTCTTTGTCGAGTCCCATGCCTCGGGCTTCTGGGCTGCGTGAGCCTGCGATCTCGCGTCGATTGTCATCCATCAGCGCGGAAAACTCGTCGTAAGCCGCTTTGATCTCATTGGCGACCACATCGCGTTTCGCGGTTTCCAATTTGTTGGAAGTGACGCTGTTGTCGGGCCAGAGACGCTTGATGGTGTCTGCGTTGATGCCGCTTTGCTCAAGGGAGGGGTCCAAAGCGATGAGCTTGTCTTTGCAGCGCTCAACGAAAGCGCTTTTGTCAAGCAAGCTTTCACCGAGTTTTTGGAGTTTTTCTGCGTCAGGACCTGTCATGCCGCCAGCTTTGAGAAGATCCAAGGTTTCGCGGATCTTGGGCTCGCCTGTTTGGCGGAAGAAGTCCACTGTGGAACTGCGAGAAGGCTCGTTGAAGTGGAAGCGGCTGCGTGTCGAGCGGATATGCGCCTTCTCTTCGAGCAAAAGGACGTCTTGTTGATCGCCTATGTCGGGGAGGGCGTCTTTGTCTTTGAGGGCGTTGTAAACGATGCCCATCGCTTCGATGGGTTTGGGGCTTCCATAATCCCAAGACGAAAGGCCCGAACGCACGGACTCGTCGAGGCCGTTGATGTCTGACTCTGTGGGGCGATCTTTGCGGATGTCGGCTTTGTCTGCTGCTTTCATCCCGCTTTCATCGACTTCGGAGCCAACTTTCGATTGGATCAAGACGCGACGAACGCCGCTTGGATCGGGGTTTGGGTCGTCGCGACGGATACGAGCGCGGACGGACATGTCGTTGCCAAGCAGCGAGTAGTCTTTGGTGTCGTAGTAAGTATCTTCGTTGTAGTCGGTCCCAAGGCCAACTTCGCGCTCGCCGTCTTTTTCGTCGATCTCAAGGCGACCTGATTCGACGACCAACGAGACGTGTGGATTGGACTCGCGGATGCGGTGTGCATCGCTGTCCCAACGCATCTCATCGAGTCCCAAGCC
>JACKEL010000004.1 GCA_020632975.1 Myxococcales bacterium | reverse complement strand
CGTGTGTTGGCGCCAGTCTTTTCGTAAGGCTCGTCTTTTACGGACCAATCGAAGATCTTGCCTGTGGTGGCTTGCGTGAGGCCCTTCTCTTCTTTTAACTGGCGAAAAGCGCTTTCCTCGGGCTGTACGCCCTTTCCAACTTCCAATACGTAGTCATAACGCTCATGACGTCGTGCTTCGATATCAGCTTCGATGGCGATGGTGGGCGTACGTTGCGGATAGATCGGCTGAAACCAACGAGGGCTGTTGATGATCGCGGTGGGCGGGATCGCTCCATCGCGAACCCACTCAACACTGCGACGCGCATTGTTTCGGCCATAACCAAAGTGATGATCCCATCCAGGACCCGAAGGATACTTGGTTTTGTCATCTTTGGAGCCAGCGACATTGATGTCATCCGCACTCATGATGAACATCTGGTAGGCTTCCGCAGCATTGATCGGTGGCGTGGTGTTGTACTTCAGACCCGCCGAAAACAACAAGCCCGCATGGCCGCTGGTAATCCCCGTCGCTTCGGAAGAACAGTGAACCCCAGGCGTGGAAAGAACCAGCTTGCCACCAAAGTTCGAGCAGTTGGTAAAGTTAAGGAATGTAGTGGACTGTTCCACTTTGTCTGCATCGTAACGAATCGCGCTGACATAGAGCGTGTGCAAGTAGATCCCAGGAAAGTTATGGTGGTAGCTGGTCTCATCCGCCGAACTTCCAATCACAAGCGTGCCTTTGCGCCAAGCATACGCGGTCGCCTCTCGTGCAAAGGGCGTGTTGTTCATCACTCCAAGCGCATCTTGAATCACCTTAGCGCCCATGTCCGTGGCATAAACAGCGGCTGCACCAAAGTGATTGGTGTCCCCCACGAAGCTATCCGAGACCCGCAACATCAGGGCTGTACACTTTGGACAGATCCCGATCCCGCTGATGCCATTGTTTCCTTCAGCCGTCGAATCGCTGGCTTCGCCGTTCCCATGGCCAAAACGCGTATCATCATTGGGATCATTATCATCATTCATAAAGTCCCAACCGCTGATGTCATCGATGTAACCATTCCCGTCATCATCTTTTCCATCAGAAAAAGTCTTAATCAGATCGCCAGGATCTTTGATGCCATTGTTGTTTAGGTCTTTGACGCGGGGGTCATCGACGTAATCGAGCATATTGACGACCCCATCGCCGTTGGCATCGTGGGTGGGGTACTCTTTGCCGTCTTTGTCTTGTGGCTTCGGGAGTTCGCCCGTATTGAGATAGTACTTGTTCACAAGGTCTTTGTTGTCCCAATACACGCCAGAGTCCGTCACGCCAATCAAGATGCGCGCATCCCCTGTCGTCAACTGCCAAGCGCGATCCGCATGGATACCGCTCCCAAGCTGTTTTTCTTCTTCACGGAACCCAGGATTCTTGGACCACTCTTCGGGCACAAAGCTCCAATAGTTCCAATAGCCGCGTCCTTGGCAGCTAAAGTTCTTGCCACCACACTGGCTATCGTGAAAGCAAGCTTTCTCTTTGTTGTCTTTGGTATCCTGATCATCGTCAGGACATGTCGTGTTGGGTTTACATCGACAACGTCGCGGATAATCGGGGTCGTTCGGGATCGCCAGAGTCGGATCTTCATCAGGTCCATTCGGCCAGTCTGCCGCTGTAAACAAAAGCCCGAGGGCAAAGACCCCCAATAAACCGAGCAAACCTCGCATCAAAAAGCGTTTCTTTTTCATGAGACAAAGACCTCTCTATCTTGCAAAAGCAACCCCGACACCCATCCCAAAACACCCAATCATTCGAAGATATCAGAGAAGACCATAGAACAGAGATACAAAACAAACTGAGATATCCAAAGACACCAAGATGCCCAACCCCACTACAACAAGCGGGCTCCTGGACTTTTCGCAGGGGAGATCAACACATTGGAGCCCAAACCAGCCTCCGCAAAGGCAGCTTTCATCCCCTCAGCAACGCGTTCTCCAGCCTCTCGACCTTTTGTCATCGCAAAGACCGATGGACCCGCCCCGCTGATGGACGCAAACAACGCGCCTTCAGACATCGCGCGTTCGATCACTTGAAGACTTCCAGGGATCAGAGGCGCACGTGCCGCAGTCACGGGGTCGATCGCATGTGCCGCAGCCAAGGCTTCCAGATCGCCTTGGAACATCGCATACACCAAAGCGCCCATCCTTGCGTTGGTTTGGATCGCTTCGTGGAGGGGCAACTCTTTGGGCAGGACGCTACGGGCTTTGCGCGAAGAAAGCTCCATGTGCGGCGTCAGCACAACAACAAAAAGCTCGGAAGGAACAGGAAGATGAAGGATTCTTAGGGGGTCGATTTGTTGGACCATGCACAAGCCACCAAAAAGCGCAGGTGCGATATTGTCCGCATGACGGCCTGCAACAGCGGCTTCGGCCTCAAGGCAAGGACCAATCAAGGCTTCGAGTGACAAAGGTGTCTCCAAAAGACCATTGACCGCAAAAGCCCCAGCAGCGGCACTTGCTGCCGAGCTACCCATCCCAGAACCGATGGGAAGGCCCTTTTCGACCACCAACTCAACGCCCCAAGAAACACCTGCCAAAGCAAGCGTCTCGATGGCTGCGATCCCTGCGGTATTTTCGTCGGCTTTTCGAGGAAGCTTACCACCATCCCCCAAGATATCGAGCACAACGACGCCAGGCTCTTCGCGACGACGCGCACGGACCGTATCACCCGCACCATCCAAAGCGAGACCCAACACATCAAAACCAACACTGAGATTCGCGACGGTTGCTGGCGCAAATGCAACCGCTTCATTCTTTCCTGCCGTTGTCAAACTCTTAGCTCCCTTAGCTTTTTGAAGTTTCCACGCTGTTCTTTCGAGCGTTTCATGACTTTGCGAAAGCATGATTTCAACACCGCTTCTTGCTTGTCAAGAAGAATCACTGCCCTCACACCCAAGCCCCACTCCCCCACTCCCAGCCCAAGCCAAACAAGAAATGTTGGCTCGCTTCAAAATGAAACAAGTTCGTTCAACGCTGACGCTACCTTTTTCCTTGCGCTTACCCCCTAAGACCCAGCGCACAAGATCAGCCCATCACGCCCGTCTATCCGAAAGAATCCCCCTCAACACAAACAAAGCCCTCCAAAGATCTCACTCAGACCAAGGCGAAGAAGGCGCAAAGCGCTCTTGCCACTGACGCCGCGTTTCGAGCTTTTCGAGTTGCCGCGCCACGACCAACCTTGCAAAGACTTCAGGCCACATCGCAGGACCGCAACGCCCCATCACATCGTGAACTTGGGCCTCGGGTACATCCACGCGATACAAAGCTTGGAAGGCTTGTTCGGGTTGTTTGTCGAGCAGTTCCCGCAAACGCTTGGCCAACCACGTCTCCAGTTGTTGCAAAAACGCTTGCGTCTCGTGTTCTCCCCACGTCCCCGCGTGTGCAGGCAGCGTCACGCGTTGCGAAAGCATCTCGTAGAGATCGGCGCGCTCTTGGCTTGAGAGTTCGATCTTTGCCAAAGGACGCAGGATCAGCGCGGTGCCTTGCCCTTCTTGTGTAGGCTTGTGGGGATCATCTTCTTTGGGATCTTTTTGTTGGGACACGCTTTTCTCCTCTCCGCACAACAAAACTTTCATCATGGAAGACTTTCTCCAAAAGATCAAAGAAGTTGCAAGACCTCACTTTGTCTGTGACGCCTTATGACGCAAACCCCCCCCATACTCACAACTGTCTTTGAAAGAACAACGGACACCACCTTTTCAATATCCTAGGTGGCCGTTTGACCTCGCTTTTCATCCATATCGCGAGGCATAAAAGGAGAGTCGTCATGAAATCTTACGTTATCGCTGACCTTTTGGCGCACATGGAACGAGACTACATCGCCCAAGGCAAGCAAGATCACGCGGAAGCTATTCACCGCGCACTCTCCATCATCCGTCAAGCTGGCTGCGAAGACGAAGATCCCATCAGCGAACCCGCACGTGGGCAACTCTTCCCCCTGCTCAAACAAGCGCGTATGTCCCTCAATGATCTCAAAGTTCACTTGCTCAACAAATATGGCATCACCTCGACAAAGGCCATCCCTTGGGGACTTTTTGACGAGATCTGTGACTGGTTGATCGCACAAGCGCCCGCAAAGCCCGCACCTCTTGCGAAACCCACGTTGGTTCCGCTTCTTCCTGTCGAAGAAGAGCGCTTTTCGCAGCCTGCGACCCAAGAAGCACCTCGCGCTTACAACGCGCGCCATCGTATGCTTCGCCCCCGCACAGCATCTCCCTCCAGTGCCCCTCGTTCAGCGGCCCAGTCCCAACGCTGATCTCGCCTAGGTTTCTTTTGACAGCGGAGTCTTCTGCGTGGTATGGGTGGCCCCAAGTCCACAGATCTTGGGCTCTCTCTTCTCGAAAGCGCGGTTCTCTTGTGTCAAAGGAGCGATCAGATGGTCTCAGTCACATCAGAGGTTGGACGCTTAAAGCGCGTACTCGTCCATGAACCCGGCCAAGAAGTCGATCAGATGTTGCCTTCCATGATGGAAGAACTGCTTTTCGATGATATCTTGTATGGTGAACGGGCTCGCGAAGAACACGCGCGCTTTCGCCGTGTTCTTCAGCTTTTTGGCGTCGAGGTTCTTGAGTCGCAAAAACTCCTTGCCCAAAGTCTCGCGGAAGATGGCGCAACATCTTGGCTGTTGAAAAAGCTCGAACTCTCTGACGATATCCTTCAACGCCTGACAGAACTCTCCCCCGAAAAACTCGCAGAAGCGCTTGTGGGCGGCCTACGTCTCGAACACCCCGCATCTGGAAGTCTCGATGTCAGCGAGCTTTTCGCGATCTCTCCCCTCCCCAACTGGTGTTTCCAACGCGATCCGCAGATCGTTCTCTACGACAGCGTGATCTTTGCGTCGATGGCGACAGAAGCCCGCACGCGCGAAGTGTTGTTCTCTCAAACGATCTTTCGCTTTCACCCAACCCTTCGCGATACGCCGATCTTGCTCGAACCCCAAGAAGCTTTCCGCGAGCAACCTCTTTTTCTACGACTTCATAAACCCCACCTCGAAGGTGGCGATGTGTTGGTGCTTTCCAAAGATATCTTGTTGGTCGGTTGTTCTCAACGCACCAATGATGTCGCGATCCACTACCTCGCGCGCGCTTTGGCGCGACGTGAAACAGGACCGCGTTGGCTCTTTGTCGTCGAACTCCCGCACAAACGCGCTTATATGCACCTCGATACGCTGATGACCCCTGTGGATCGAGACGCCGCCTTGATCTACCCCCCCGTGATCTCCTCGGGTGGACGCGAAGAAGCAACCGTGTACGAGATCGACCTTCACTCCCAAGAGCTTGCCCCCAAACGCCGAGAGGAAGGGCTATTACAAGCTCTCGCAGTGCGCGGTGTCTCACTCGAACCCATCTTTTGTGGTGGCGACGATCCGATCTTCCAACAACGCGAACAATGGACAGATGGCGCCAACGCCGTCGCGATCGCTCCTGGTGTGATCACGTTGTATGCGCAAAATGCTCGCACAGCTGAAGCCCTCGACCATGCGGGCTTTAACGTGATCACAGCCGAGGCCCTTTTGCTTGGAAGAGAAGAGATCCGCACAGAAGACCCTGGACGCACTTGTGTCTTGCTTTCTTGCCACGAACTTGCACGCGCCCGCGGCGGACCGCACTGTATGACACATCCCCTTTTGCGCGATCCCATCGACTTTTGAGACCCACCATGCAAGCCCTACCCCTCTCCCCTTTCTCTCTAGAACAGCCCCCATCACCCAAACGCTCCGTCATCCCGCTCGATCCGCAACTGGAGAAAGAACGCAAGCTATCCTCCCCCAAGAGGCTTTGTTGTGTTCATTGTATGCAGCCGATCACCACAGAAGAAGCGCGCATCGAGATCGGCGGACAACACACCCATATCTTTACCAACCCTGCGGGCTTTGTGTATCGACTCGGTTGTTTTCGCGAGGCTGAAGGGCTGCAAAAAGACGGCCCTCCCTGCCATGACGCGACGTGGTTTGCTGGTTATGCGTGGCAGATCTTGCGCTGTGCAAGCTGTGGAATCCATCTTGGATGGCTTTACATCGCCCCTTCGGATGCCTTTTTTGGCTTGATCCTTCCGCGACTGATCCTCAAAGAGTTCCCTGACGCCTGACGAAACCAAGCAAAGCCAAGGAAAACATCACAAGGAGCTTTCACAAAAGACGAAGGGACGGGGGATGTAGAAGGGAGAACAGGAGGGATTATTTGGAGGGTTGGAGACCAAGTTCTTTGAGCAGCGCGTGCGCGCCATCGACTTTGTCTGCCAAGAAGAGAGCAAAGCGGATATCCATACAGATGCTGCGTTGCTCAGCTTCGAGGTATTGCCAGTCGCTCAAGATGGCTTCGGGTGTACCATCGAAAAGCAAACCAATCAGCTCACCAGCACCGTTGATCACGGGGCTACCAGAGTTTCCGCCCGTGGTATCGAGGGTTGCGGTAAAGTTGATGGGTACATCTTTGATCGCGGGCTCGATCCAGGGGCCAAACTTCTTCGCAGCAGCCACTTTTTTCAAGCCTTCGGGGACATCAAAGGGATCTTTGCCAGTGTCTTTTTTCAACAACTCAGTGAGTGTCGTCAGGTAGAGGTGTTTCTTTTTGGTCTTGGAGTCTGTGTAGTCTTGAACGGTCCCATAGTTGAAGCGAAGCGTGAAGTTCGCGTCCCAATAGTTGGGCTTCAAGATCTTGTTCACAAGGCGGGGATTCAAGATCGGGCCAAGCACCTTTTGCATGGGCTCAAGCTCGCCTTTTTCGAGTGCATCAAGCTCATCGATGATCTTGACGGCCAACTGCAACAAGGGATCGCTTGATGTGCGAAGTTCTTTGCTGCTCGCTTTGAACAGTGCCTTACGCAGTGCAACAGCGGCTTTCAGGGAAAGCGCATCGTCTTCGTCACCGATCAGCACGGTATTTTGGAAGATCGAAGCCACTGCGATCTCGATGGGATCGAGTTTTTTCATGCCCAAACGCAAGATGCCTGCAAAGTTGTTATCGAGCACATTAAGCATCTTGCTGAGTCGAGCGGCTTCTTTTTTGCCTTGCTCGTAAAGCCAAGTGGCCACTTTGGGGCGCTGTGTCTTGGGCAGCGCGTAAGCCATTTGGAAGTAACGGGTCAGCAAAAGACGCTCGCCATCACGCGTGATCATGCGCTCCAACATCTCGGAACCACGGTACACACGGTACATATTCTTTTCGCGATAACGCTCGCCAGGTCGCTTGATATCGTCCATCTTGCGGATCTTGCTCCACTTCACGAGGTCGATGGCGACTTGGAGACTGCTGAGCAAACGGGACTGCATGTAGTGAAGATACAACGCTTTTTGGTCAACCTTGCGGTAAGCCTTGTAGATATCAGCGATTTGAGCAAGCAACTTGCCATGTTCGGCTTTGAGCTTGGGATCTGCGTTGATCTTGGCTTGAAGCGCTTCGTACTCTTTCTTTTTGCGATCCAACAGCTTGAACTTGTCGAATTGTTCGCGAAGATCCTCGTAGTACTTCGCACCGTTGTTCAAACCTGCGTTCAATCCGCGGTAACGACGCTTGCCAAGTCCCGTTTTGGGCATCGCATCCAAAAGAGCCCGAAACAGCTTGGCGCGTCCCACAAGAGCACGCTCGTAGTAGTACTTGGCTTGCGCATAAGAGACGTGACGCGAAGTACGTCCAGGGAAACCCATCACCATGGTCAGATCGCCGCGATGCAGGTTTTTGGTGCTGACTTTGAGAAAACGAGCGGGTTGGAAAGGCTTGTTGCTGGCCTTGTAAGAAGCGGGCTTTCCGTCTTTTCCAACATACGCGCGCAAGAAAGTAAAGTCTGCGGTATGACGGGGATAACGCCAGTTATCGATGTCACCACCAAACTTACCAAGCGCACCTGCGGGAGAATACACAAGGCGCACATCCAAAAGACGACGATATGCAGACAGCGTAAAGCCCGCACCACCGTTCAGTGCGGCCACTTCGCAGATCAAGCCACTGCCTTTTTCGCAAGCCGCTTCCATCATACGACGCTTGGTGCGGATCGCTTTGGCCCGTTGGCTGGGGGTCATCTTGGGCTTGAGAACACCACGCACTTGCTTGGTGACGTCCTCAAGGCGCACGACCACCATCATGTCGTAGCTTGGGCAGTGCAACTCTTCTCCACGGTTTTTCGCCACATAGCCTTTTTCCATCAGGCCTTTGTGCGAGGTCGCGTCAAGACGTGCAAGACAACCATAAGCAACGTGGTGATTGGTGACGATCAAGCCATCTTTCGAAACGAAAGAGCCCGTACCACCGCGAGCAAGCTGAACGACCGCAGGGGCAAGGCCCTGAAGCTGCTTGAGCGTGAGGCCCAAACCCTTTTTCTTGAGTTCTTGAAAGGGCACGCGGCCCGTTTCGTACAACAAAAACATCCCTTCTTCGGCGTGTGAGACCGAAGCGGACATCATGCCAGCGAAACAGACGCAGCATGCGAGAAATACGCGCAAACTTCTGCTCATACTAGAAACTCCACTTGGACGAGAGGTTGAGAAAAAGCACCATAAAAGCCCGCTCGTTCTACTCTTTCAGCGCATCAAGGTCAAGACGTCACTCAGCATCCCCCCATCCTCGCGAGAGCGCGCGCAGATCCGCCCGCGCAGCCTCGCTCTGTGCACCTCCCATCTCACCCCATTCGGACTCATAACAAATCAGTGCGAGACCCACACCTTCGCATCAGTCTCCAAGGCCACGACCCCACGCCCTTTTGTCCCACCCCACAAGGCTCTCACAACACTCAGCGCGTCCACAGCCCTTCCAAAGCCCGCTGCTGTTTTTCTCGGTCGTACATAAAAGAGTATGGGTTAATCCCCCGATTCTCTAAGCAAGTAGACATCCGCTCAAATAGACTTTGCCATGCAACCAACAAACACATCTCGCGCTGACAACGCGATGAACGCAAGATCCAAGCGCGCAAAGCATCGCGCTGCCCTTTGACCACCGCACGACAAAACATCAAGTCTTTCTCTGGAACCTTCTTAGAATAAGTCTGAATCGTTTGAAAGACCTGTTTGCGGACACATCGTTGCGGTAGATTGCTGCCCAAACGACGGAGCTTTGCATTCTTCCACTGACCATCGCGTGCATACATCTCTTCTGTCGTAAACATGATGAAACGCACGCTATCATCGATGCGACGTGCAAAGGTCAGCGTAAAAAAGCGGCGTTCTTGGATCTTGGGATCTTTCTTCGAGGGTCGATCTTGGTACACCAAAAACTCCCCTTTGCCTTCACCCAGACTCCGCGTTTCGACCCAATGCATCGAAAGAGCCTGTCCCTTTTGCAAAGAGATCTGGAGTCCTGCCTTGGAGATCGTGAGGCCCACATCGCGTTTGAGCACCACCAAGGGACAACGCCACTCCCCCTGCAAAAAATTGAAATCTTTCTGAAACTGTTGGGCCTTCGTGTTTTGAGAGATCTTTCCCACAACAGGTCGTGAGGTAGCAGGAGCACGATGAGGACGAGAAGACGGCCCTCCCGCCCAAGAATATGATGAGATCAACAGACTCGTGAGAGACAAAAACCACAGCGTACCGCGCATCTTGCGAACTTCCTTTCACTGCCAAAACAAACAAGATCACCCAACGCGCTTGCAACCAAGCGCAGGTCAAGCCTACATATTGATCCACATGGACCCGAATCGCCACCCCCAACAAGCGTTGATGGCGTGTTTCCCTTGCCCAAAAAGGACCCAACGTATGCAGGCTCCCTCCTCTCCAAACCAATCCTCTCCCGCATCCCCAGAGACTCACGCAAGCGATGAGACCTTGCGAACATGGCTCCAAGCCGCTCCCTTTACACTTGCGATGTCCTCGGGCTTTTTTGGTTTCTTTGCACACTGCGGTGTACTTCAAGCCTTAGAAGAACAAGGACTCCTCCCCCAAAGTGCCGCAGGCTCTAGCGCTGGGGCGTTGGTGACAGGAGCATGGGCCGCGGGATTGTCCGCAGCGTCTCTGCGAGATGAACTCCTGTCCTTACAGCGAAGGGACTTTTGGGACCCAGGCTTTGGACTTGGTTTGCTCAAAGGGCGTTTGTTTCAAGAACGCTTGCGACGACTTCTCCCCAACCACCGCTTTGAAGAGTGTCGCATCCCGCTTTCAGTATCCGTCTACGACCTCCGAAAGCAGCAAACCATCGCACTCCAACAAGGCGATCTCATCTCTGCGATCCAAGCCTCTTGCGCTTTTCCTTTTATGTTCCAACCTGTACGCATCAAAGGGCGCCCCTACCTCGACGGCGGAATCGCCGATCGACCGGGCCTTTTGGGTGTCCCCGAAGAAGAACGTATCTTCTTCCACCATCTCGCCTCTCGTTCTCCTTGGCGTCGCCGCAACAGCAGTGCACTCAAGATCCCCACACGTCCCAACCTCGCTGCCCTTGTCTTGCAAGGCCTCCCTCGCGTCGGCCCCTTTCGACTCCCTGAAGGCAAACACGCTTTTCAACAAGCCTACGAAGGCACCTTACGCGCCCTCGATCTTCCCCTTGAACCCAACCCACCCGCTGGCCGCTGGGTCCAAGTCCACCTAGAAACCCCTCTCTTGTCACCTGCCTCCTAGTCTTCTTCGAGCCTCATCACCTTCCCTTCCTTGTTTGACGCCCCCAACACAGCACAACGACCCACTCTTTTTCTCTCAAAGGGAAATGGCAAAGCGTCACAGATATTTAACAAATGTTCATTACTTTACACTTGTCATTTATCTTCGCAATCAATATATAAAGACAAGAGAAATACCCCGCCCACCCCACCAAAAAGGAGAGAAAACAATGCGAGCCGAACCGCCGATGGTCAAAGGTGCGGTCCCGATCTTTGGGCACATGCTCAAGATGAGAAAGGATCAGCCAGGGTTTTTACGCCAAGCCTACGATGCCCACGGAGCCCCTTTTGGCATCAATATGATGGGAAGGCCCTGTGCGGTCCTTGTGGGTCCAGATCAAGCCAAGGTTTTCTTTACGCAGACAGACAAAGCGCTGCGGATGGACAAAGCCTACAAGTTCTTGGAAGCGATGTTCGGCAAGATGGGCTTTTTGCAAGAGCCAGAGGCCTACCAAAATGAGCGCCCTGTGCAGTTGGCTCCCTTTCGCCGTGAGAAGATGCTTTCGTATATCGAGATCATGCAGGAGGAAGTGGAGCTTTGGCTCGAACGGCTGGGCAAAGAAGGCAAGATGGATCTTGTCGATGAGATGCGACAGCTTACCCAAGTAATCGCAGCGCACTGTTTGATGGGTCGAGAGTTTCGTCAAAAGATGGGGCGAAACTTTTGGGATCTGTTTATGGCGATGAGCAACGCGCTCGACCCCTTCTTTCCACCCCATTGGCCGCTGCCCAAGTTTATTCGTCGAGATATCGCCAAGAAAAAGATGGTCAAGATCCTCGAACCCCTTATCGAGGAAAGACGTGCAAACCCCGACAACTACGACGACTTCTTGCAAGAACTGCTGATGACAAAGATGAAAGATGGTCGTCAGTTGACCACAGACTTGGCGATCAATTGGGTGATCGGCTTTATGTTTGCAGGGCACGAGACCACTTTCAGCCACAGCAGTTGGTTGTTGATCCAGTTGTTACAGAATCCTTGGTATCTTGAAAAAGTCCGCGAAGAGATCCAAAAAGTCATCCCCACAGGCACCAAGATGGGCATCGAACACATCACCAATCTTCACCATATTCAGTGGGCCATTGATGAGAGCGAACGGATGCGCCCTGTGGCACCCAACCTGTTTCGCTATGCCCAAGAGCCCCTTGAGATCGGCGATTACACCATCCCCGAAGGTTGGTGGGTGTTGTTGGATACACTGAATGCTCACCACATGGATCATATCTTCCATGGGGCCCAAAAGTACGATCCTTTGCGCTTTAACGAAGAGCGCGACGAAGGCAAAGGACGCTTCAAACTGACAGGATTTGGAGGCGGTATCCACACTTGCACAGGGAAAAACTTTGCACACTATGAGATGAAAGTGATCGCGGGCTTGCTTTGTCGTGACTTTGAACTCGAACTTCTCACACCCGATCCCCATCCCGTCCAAGGCAAGGGCGCTTCAGGCCCCAGCCAAACGTTCATCCGCTACCGCCGCAAGACCGCCTAAAAACCCCATTCTTTTCAACCCCCTGTGTTCCCCTCGCCTTTGGCTCCCCTCAAAAGACACAACAACAAAAAAACACCCCCGAAACAAATCATGACTTGTGCTGTTAAAAAGGATTTCTATCTTGCAACGCACATCACTTTTTCGTTACGATGAAAAGTTATATCTTGCTGTGAGAACACAGCAAAAATTGTGAATAGACTATCAAGCAACGCCACGGATATTCCATCATTTACATATACGCTGGGGCTTACGGTCCATCTCCTTTTCCCAAATGCATCGCAAGGATGGGTTAGCATGTTGAAAGAAAAATGGTTTGGTTCCTTTCTCTTCGCTCTGGGATTGAGCACGGTGGTGGCCTTTGGCAACCTCGGGGGCTGTGTTCCCGCCCCCACCGCTGAGTCGCCTTCCAACGAAAAAGCTGTGGAAGTCGCTGTGGAAAAAGCACAAGAACCCGCTGCAGAGCCCGTTGCAGAACCCACAAAAGAAGCCGATGCTGCGGTAGAAGCCCAAGCAGAGCCCACCCCCGAACCAACGCCCGAGCCACAAGCAGAAGCGCAAAACGAACCCCAACCCGAGTTGCCTCCCGAGCCAACGCAGGTCGTTTGGTATGGGCAAGTCCAAAAGCTCGTCCAAGACAACTGCCAAGTGTGCCATAGCAACGGCCAGATCGCGCCCTTCCAACTGAGCACCTACGATGAAGTCAAAGCCAAGGCCGCGCTCGTCAAATGGTCCGTGGAAAATCGCCGCATGCCCCCTTGGATGCCAGCCAAGACGCCCGACTGTCCTGACTTTGCACACTCTCCCGCGCTCTCTGATAGCCAAATCAAGATGCTCACGGATTGGATCGACAATGGGATGCCCGAAGGTGATCCCACAAAATCGACACAGTACGTCCCCAAACAAGACACGCTTTCGCACGTGGATGTCGAAGTCGGCGCACAAGTGGCCCATACACCCAGCGGCAAAACCCCCGACGATTATCACTGCTTTATCACGCAACCGATCTTGGCTTCGACAGCCACAGAAAAAGACCTGATCGGGATGCAAGTGCTTCCTGGGGCCAATGAGATGGTCCACCACGTCTTGATCTACCGCGTCAATAGCGGCTTTGCGCAGACCTTGTTGACCGATCACCCCACCAAAGAGTGGGCGTGTACAACAGGTGAACTCTTTACACCCGCGACCTTTACACAAGCGACCTTGATCGGCGGTTGGGCTCCTGGCATGGGCGTGATCCTCACCCCGCAAGACACAGGGTTCCCTGTGCAGCCAGGCGATCACCTCGTCTTGGAGATGCACTACAACCTCGCAGGTTTGAGCAAGCCTGTCGCCGATCAAACGAAGATCCGCCTACAGTATGCGAAGTCTCCCGTTCGTTATCCTTTGACCCTCACCTTGCAAGCAGATCTCAGCATGAAGATCCCCCCCATGTCGCAGGGCCACACAGAAGGCAACCAATTTACGGTCCCCGCCCGCCGCAAGATCTGGGGCGTCGTGCCACACATGCACAAGCTCGGTGTCTCCCTCAAGACCGAACTGATCCGCAGTGGCACCCCTGGATGCTTCGTCGATATCCCCCGTTGGGACTACAACTGGCAACAAACCTTCTTCTTTAAAAACCCCATCGATGTAAACCAAGGGGATCAACTAAAACTCACATGCGTGTACGACAACCCCACCAACGCGACCGTGCGATGGGGAGATAAGACCAGCGATGAGATGTGCCTTAACTTTTACATTACCTCTGCTCCTTAGAGCGATACGCCAGAAGAACGCATAGAATCGTCTGTTTTGGAAAGGAAAAGTTCATGAGAAGACCTTGGTTTCGTTCCTTTTGCTGTGCTTTGGCGCTGAGTGCTTTGATGGTCGGTCAAAGCTTTTATGGCTGTGTCCCCCCCACAAGCAACGAAAGCACCGCAGAGACCACCAAAGAGCCCATCTCGGACAAGACGGTTGAATCCATCGCTGAAGTCACACCTGAGCCAACCCAAGAAGCCGTCGTCCAGCCTGATGGCTCCGCAGAAGCCACCCCTGAAGCCACACCCGAACCCGTGGCTGAGACAAGCCCTGAGCCCAACCCCACAGAAACGACCCCTGAAAACAGCAGCAAAGTCGTTTACTATGGTCAAGCCCAAACTATCCTCCAACAAAAGTGCCAAGTGTGCCATACCACGGGCGGTATCGCTCCTTTCCCCTTGACCACCTACGAAGAATCCAAAGGAAAAGCTTCTTTGATCAAGTGGTCCGTGGAAAATCGTCGTATGCCCCCTTGGATGCCCTCAACCCGCAAAGACTGCCCAGAGTTTGACCACGCCATCGCCTTGACGGACGAGCAAATCAAGACCCTCACCCTATGGGTGGATGGTGGCACACTCGAAGGTGATCCCGCAAAAGCGACGCAGTACACCCCCAAACAAGACACGCTTTCGCACGTGGATGTCGAAGTCGGCGCCCAAAGCCCACACACACCCAGCGGAAAAAACCCTGACGACTATCACTGCTTCCTCACTGAGATGGCCGTCCCCCAAACTGGCAGCGCCAAAGAACTCACTGGATTCCAATTCCTTCCTGGCGTCAAAGAGATGGTTCACCACGTCTTGATCTACCGCGTCAACAGCAGCTACGCACAAACCCTTGGGCAACAACACCCCACCAAAGAATGGTCCTGCACAACAGGCGCACTCTTTAACCAAAGTGGCTTGACCCAAGGCGGATTGATCGGGGTTTGGGTTCCAGGAACAGACGTCGTCCACTTCCCACAAGACACTGGGATGCCCATGCAAGCGGGCGATCACCTCGTCTTGGAACTCCACTACAACCTCAGCAACCTCCCCACGCCCAAAGCAGACCAAAGCCGCATCCGTCTGGAGTTTGCGAAAACCCCCGTCAAAGTACAGCTCCAACTCACGCTCCAAGCGGACTTCAGCCTCAACATCCCCGCCCAGAGCAAAGGCCACGAAGAAAAGAACACTTTCACAACGCCCGCAAACGTCCGTGTGTGGGGCTTGATGCCACACATGCACAAGTTTGGTGCAAAGTTCCGCACGGATCTTTTGAAAAATGGTCAAAACAGTTGTTTCATCGATATCCCCCGATGGGACTACAACTGGCAACAGACCTTCTTCTTCAAAACCCCGATCCAACTGGCCGCTGGCGACAAACTCAACCTCACCTGTACCTACGACAACCCCACAGATCAAAGCATCCATTGGGGCGACAAAACAGGTGACGAGATGTGCCTCAACTTCTACTTCTACTCTGTTCCCTGATCCTGTTTTCCCCTTCTTTTTCCTTGCCTTCCCTCCTCTCCCCTTTCTTTCACGCTCCCACGAACATATCATCATAAATGCCCTATCCTACGATAGAGCTGGCATTTGTTTCTCATACACTATAGCAAGAGGAATCTTTTTCAGATGAAATCGCGTACTTTCTATCCTTTTTTCTTTGTTTTTCTCGGACTTTTTTTCGTAATTCACACCACAGGTTGCCCTTCTCAGTCCACGCAAGAAGGCAGCAAAACCGAAACCACCGCAGAACAAGCCCAAGAAAAGACCAACAGCGAGACCAACCAAGAAGCGACCTCCCCTGACGGAGAAAAAGTCGCAGAGGCTAGCGTTGAACCCAGTGCTGAGCCTAGCGCCGAAACCACCGCTGAAAAAGTCGCAGAAAACACCTCCGATGCAGGTGAGTCCAGCCCTGAAGCGACGCCCCAAGAAAGCACGCCCGAAGCTGCGCCCGAGATCGTCGCGGAAAGCAGCAATACCTCTTGTGGCTTCAACAAAGACTGTCCCGCCAACGAACGTTGCGAGTGTGACGAGCAAACAGGTTGTTTCTGCAAAGTTGGGACACGCGGAACGGGCAAAAATGGCGTAGATACCTGCACAAGTGGTAACGACTGCGAAAGCGCCCTTTGCATCGAAGGAAACGAAGCCAGCTTCTATTGCTCCGACGAGTGCACCACAGATTCGGACTGTGGCCCCAATCTTCCACAGTGCCTCTCGATCCAGTTTGTGGGTACGGTCTGCGTCCGCAAACAACCCTAAATACCGCCCTCTTCGTTTTCCCCCAGCCCCACTCTTCGCCCTCTTCGTTTGCCCCACTCTCTGCCCTCCTTCTACCCGTCGATCACGGCCTCTCCACGCTCACCTCTTCTACGTGTCGATCGTGACCTCTTCTCCTCGTCCTTCGCCTTTTCTTGATGAACATCAAGAAGATGTTTGATGCAAGCCTCCCAAGGCACGCCCCGTTTTGTGGCAAGATACCGCAACAAGCGACAGCCTTGGGGCTGGTTCTGCATCCATCAAGAAGACACCCAAGCCTCACTCTTCATCCCACCGAACGAGAAGGAACAAGGACATGGAAACCATCTGGACCACCTACCAAGATGACCTCGGCCCCTCAAAGATCTTGCTGATCTACGATCCCCGCATCCAACTTCGCGCATTTGTCGTGGTAGATAACGTGTCCAGTGGCCCTTCTATCGGGGGGATTCGGATGGCTCCTGATGTGAGTATCCAAGAAGTCGTGCGCCTTGCTCGTGCGATGACCCTCAAAAATGCCGCAGCGGGCCTCGCGCATGGTGGCGGAAAAGCTGGAATCGTCGCAGATCCCACGATGCCTGCCCAAGAGAAAGAAGCCCTAATCCGCGCATTTGGCCGTGCAATCGAGACTTTGGTCGATTACATCCCAGGCCCTGACATGGGAACAGATGAAACCTGCATGGCCTATCTTCGCGATGAGATCGGCCGTTCCGTCGGTTTGCCCTTGGTCGTGGGTGGGATTCCGCTTGATGTGATTGGCGCGACAGGATTTGGACTCGCCATCGCAGGCGAAGTGGCCCAAGAGTACGCAGAGATCGACCTCAAAGGGGCACGCGTGGCCATCCAAGGATTTGGTGCTGTGGGCCAACATGCCGCGCACTTTCTCGCGGAACGCGGTGCGATCTTGGTGGGTGCTTCAGATGTAAATGGAGCGATCACCAACCCTGCAGGACTGGATGTAGAGGCGCTGCGCAAGTTCACCAAAGAGCAAGGGAAAAGCGTCGCAGCATTTGAACAAGGAACCCCCATCCCCCGCGATGAACTGCTTTTCCTCGACTGCGACATCTGGATCCCCGCCGCTCGACCCGATGTGATCACCACGGAAGCTGCGCACAAGATGAACACACGTCTGATCCTTCAAGGCGCCAACATCCCCGCAACACTCGAAGCTGAAAAGATCCTTCACGAACGAGGGATCGTTTGTGTTCCTGACTTCATCGCGAATGCAGGTGGTGTGATCTGCGCTGCTGTGGAGTACCACGGCGGCACCCAAGGACAGGCCTTTTCCACCATCGAAGAGAAGATCCGCGCCAACACCCAAGCCGTTCTTCGAGCCTCCAAAGAAAAAGGCATCACCCCCCGCGATGCCGCCAATGAGATCGCCCGCGCCCGCGTCAAAGAAGCCATGACCTACACAGCCGCGGGCTGATCCAACGACAAACCTCCCCCCTCTCCCTTCCCACAAAGGCTCAGTCTTCTTTGGGCTTGTTCTTTTCAAAAGAGGTCAACTGCTCGGGCGATGCGGGCGTTTGAAACTTCTCTTTCCATTCACTGTAAGGCATCCCATAAACCGCAAGACGCGCCTCTTCCAAATCCATCGGGTGTCCCTGATCTTCAGCGGCGGCACGATACCACTTCGCAAGACAATTACGACAAAAGCCCGCAAGATTCATCAAATCGATATTTTGTACATCCGTGCGCTCTTGCAGATGCGCGACAAGACGGCGAAAAGCAGCGGCTTCCACAGCCTGTTGATCGAGCTCTTTCATCCAAGGATCTCCTTTTTCCTAAAGCTAGCCGCCAAACAAAGGGGCCTCCAAAAGCCCACGTAAACGGCGGATCGTATCGTCTTTTTCCAAAGCCCGCTGATAGAGAAGCCCCAACAAACGGGCGCGTTTTGCCTGATAATCTTCTAAGATCTCGATGAGATGGGCACGTTGCCACGCGGCTTCTTGTTTCCTCGAAGCAAAGGAAAGCTGAAAGTCATCGACCACCTCAACCATCTCGTTGCGAACGCCCGTCAACACACGCTCCGCAGCACGGCGCGGTGAAAAGATCGCCTCTCCCAAAAAACGCAGCGCTGCCCCCACAGGAGCATCCCCAAACAATGGGGCGATCACAGAGTTGGAGCGAAAGCGTTGTTCTGTCTGCGCCAACTCTTCATCAAAGATGCGCTCAAAACAAGACCACGCCGCCTTTTGAGATGCCTGAAGCGCCGCTTGCATGGGGTCTAGCGAAGACGCCCGCAGAATCGCCCACACCGCATCTGTCGGTTCAGATGCCAAAAGCATCGTTGCATCGAGATGTTCTTGGAGGCGTTCTGTGCTGACTTGTCGATCAATCCAAGCTCGCTTGGCCTGCAAAAGCTGACGCAAAGGCAGCTCAGGAAATCCCCCCAAGGCCCGAGGAAAACGAAAGACACGCTCTGCACAGTCACAAGCAAAGAGATGGAGCAAGGGCGCAGGGATCTCCCCCAAACGCAAAACAAAGCTCGTATCGAGCGGACTGTCGCGTAACAAGTCCAAAACATCTTGCATCGCCATCTCTTCCTCCAGCCCCGCACAAAGGGCACTTTGGGCAGGGTTCGACGTGTCTTTGCGCACAAAGACCTTCTCAAAAGATGCCTCTATGGATGGAGAGAAATCCTCAAAAGGTCAAGGCACCCCCGTCCGTTTGGATGGCTTCATCACAAACAAAACAAGTGCGGTCTTGGCAAGTCATCATCAGAAAAAGAAAAGAAAGAGAGAGAAGCCGGAGGGGGAAGAAGTCGGAGGCGTGTAAAGGATGGCTTATTGGTGGAAGGCAAGTTTGCCCAAGTCGAGCCGCAAAGCAATCGAAGGATCTTTGATCTTGTAGGCCCCATCAGGTTGCAAAGTGATATCGCCAAGGTTGATATCCGCTGTACCACCATCTAGGCTCGCTTCAAGTGTACCTCTCGAAGTCTCAACAGCTCCGAGGCTTTGGCCGGGAGCAAGCTTTGCTTGAAGATGACCATTCAACGTCATGGAGGGCCCCAACTCATCGTGTTTGAGGGTCGTGGACATCCGCAGGTTCGAGCCTCGATCAAAGCGCAAGGGAGGCCGATCCCCGACTTGCATCATCCCGCGATCCAAGCCCGCATCCACGGTCAGGTCGCCATCCAAACGCAGCCCTTGTGGACCAAAGCCCAACTTGCGCAAAGCGATGGAAGCTTGGCTGTTTGCGCTCAAGTCCAGATCCATATCGTTGCCCATCTGGATGCGAGCATCTTGTACTTTTCCGTCCAATTGGAAGTCGCCATCCAAGGAGAAACCACCGCGAGGATCGAGGCTGAGACGCCCCTTCCCACTGAGGTTTCCATCCAAGTCCACGATCTTTTGTCCAGCAGCATCCAAGTCGAGGTCGCGCAAAGAGGCTTGCACAGAGGCAAGATCCAGCGAAGCGGCGATCCCATCGGCGTTTGCGCTCAGCGTCCCCGAAGCTTCAGCCCCTTGGAGCGTCATCGTTGCGGGTGTGCCATCAGGATTGCGCAACGTGATTTGGCTGTCTCCCAACTTGCCAGCAAAACGGCCCACAGACAGATCCAACTGAGGCGGCTGATCGGACTTGATGCTTCCGTCGTTTTGGACATGAAAACGATGTTGCATGTGCAGGCTTGCGTCTTGAATCTCGCCTGACTGAAGGTGGAAACGATCACCATTGTCGCGCTCGTGGTACAACTCATTCACGGTCGCTTTGGGGATATTCAAGCGCACATCGATCTCAGAGTCCCCGTCCAATCGGCCAGTACGAGAGAGGCCTGTTTTGACATTGGCTTCGAACTGTACGCGACCTTCTGCGATATCCAAGCGGCTACCGCCCACATCGATAAAGGTCTTGTCCGCAGGGAGCTCGCCTTTGATCGAGACATTCTGTGCGTTCCCTTGGATATCAACGCGGTTTGAACCATCAAGCTCGATGTAATCGTTGTCACCGATCTGAAGACGACCAGGCGCCAAAGAGACTCCTTGGGCCTTGAAGCTCAACCCACCCAACGAGGCAAAGCGTCCCGCTGAATCAAGTGTTTTTTGGATATCGACAGGCCCGCCACTAGAGGACTTTTGCCATGTAGAAGCCTCATCAACGAAGTTGGACACGCGGCTGGGGAGTCGATCTTGGCCCAACACCCACTTGGTGATGTTGATATCTTTGCCCATCACGCCCACCACGACCTTGCCATCTTTGTTGATGCGCGGGAGGTTGAGGTCGAACATACCAAGCGCTTCGATCGGCTTGTTGAGGCGGATGCTGCTTTTTTCGTAGTTGATACGACCATCTTCGACGTGCAGCTTGGCGATCAGTTTGGTGCCAGGCGCAACATCCAAAGTCTTCAGTCCAAGGATCTTGGCAGCGTCTTCAATGCCCGCTTCTTGGATGGGAAGCTCGACATCCACATCACCATTTTGGATACGCTTGGCGATCGACATCGGGTCGATGGCAAGGGGCTGATCGATCACAGGCTTGGATGCGTCGAGTTTCGCGACTTGGCCGAGATCCGTCGTCGCAGAAGTCCCACCCGCCGCAGGACGAAGCGCTTGCGGATCGAGGTTGATCTTCCCAGAGATCTCACCGATCTTGGCATCCAACTGCACGCCTGCGTGCTCGACGTTCACGCGGCCTTGACCATCGACTTGAACGTCTTTGAGGTCCAACGCTACGCGGCCTTCGACATCTTTGACCGCCGCATCACCGAGGCGCGTACGCAGCGCTTGTTTCAGACCCACTTCAAGCTCGGTTTCGAGCTTCATATCCCCGCGCAGCGAAGGCAGCGCATCCGAGGAACCTTTTTCGATACTCTTGAGGTCCAAATCAAAGCGTGTACCGCGAAGATCAACGCTCGCAGCGTCCCCGATCTTCAAGCTACCATTGTCCAAACCACCTTGGATACGACCGCGTGCAGAGAAGCTACCTTCTTTCAGGTTGGGCCCCAAGGTAGAGGAAAGCACCTCGATATCGGCTTTGGTGCCGCTTGCGATGTCCACTTCACCAAGGCCATTTAGACGGATGCGTCCATCGTCCAAGCCAAGATTCACGGTCCCACGGGCAGAAAGATCTTGAATCCCTTGGGGACCCACTTTGGCGCGATCCACTTGAAGATCCGCTTTGGTTCCATCCGCAAGATCCACGCGTCCCAAGTCACCAAGCCCGATCTGACCGTCACGAAGCTCACCACGCAAGCGACCTTCCGCATCTGCGCGCAAACCATCTTGACCAAGAGAGACACCGCCTTTTCCAGTCAACGAACCTTCGCGGATATCCACGCTGTTTCCGCCATGTGCGACAGCGATATCCTTGACCGAAGTATCCACGCGACCCAACTCAACGTCCGCGATCACACCGCGACCATCTGTGCGCAAAGAGCCCGAAGCTGTCGCTTCATTCAACGAGATCTCACCAAGGCGACCATCTTGTTGGCGCTGTATTTTGCCGCTGACAGTCCCTTGGAAGTGTGGGATATCTGCATAAGGCTGTGCTGCGCTGCTGCCGGGCTGACGGGCCTGACCGAAGCTTGCATTTTCAATTGAGCCTTGCACTTGAACTTGATCGCCATTGGCGCCTTGCAAACTCATACGATCCACCGTGGCATCCACACCCGTCAGGCTGATGCTATCGGGGCCTTGGCTCACTTGGCGACCGTCTTCGGAAAGGCTCAAGGTTGCGCGAAGATCGCGAGCAGACAAAGAAGCCTTGCCTTCTTTTTCCAACTGAACAGAGTTTGCAGCCAACTCACCTTGCACGTTAAAGCCGCCCACTTGGGGCTTTCCATCTGCACCAATGTTGATTTGTGCGCGGACTTGACCATTACGAAGGCCCGCCCCCTCAACTTGCAATCGCTCTCCGCGACCTTGGTGCTGAAGCGAACGCAACGAAACATCCGCTTGATTCAACTGAAGATCCGCACGAATCTGCCCGTCTGCGCTGCGTTGTACGTCCGCGCGGAAAGCCACCTGTCCAGGACCCATATCTAGCTGCGAACCATTTCCTTGCAGCTTCAACTGGTCGATCCCACCGCGGCCTTCGATCACTGCATGACTCAAGCTACCTTGGATGTTGACGCGCGTCCCTTCTTTCAGGTCGATGAGGTTTCCACCTCCCAAAGAGATCGGTCGATCTGTACGCAAAGAGACGTTCTGTGCGTTGACTTGGATGTTGTCGGGCAAAGAGATCCCATTGGCGTTGGGGGGCGTTTGGGCCATCTTCGTTTGCAGGACTTGGGAGAGACCTTCCATCGTTTGTGGAACGCGGTCTGCACCAAGCAATTGCTTCGTGATATTGGGCTTAAAGATCGTGTCAGCGCGCAACTTGCCATTGCGATCGATCTCCAAACCTTTCACTTTCACGAGCCCAAGTGCTTTCACATCTTTCAGATCGACGCGTGTTTGGGAAAAGTCGATCTTTCCGTCTTTTACGACAAACGAGACATCCGCACGTGCGTTGTTGCCGAGCTTAATCGCCCCGCTGTTGATCATCTCTTTGGTCAAAGGCACGGACATCTGGATGTTTCCATCCTTCATCTGTCCAACCAAAGAAAGCGGATCAGGAGAGACACCACCCGTCAGATTTTGACTGACAGACTGAAGCCCCGAAACCGTCGAGACTGCTGCGTCACGAAGACTGGTGACCGTGGGCTGTGCGAGACTTTCCAAAGCCAAGGCGCGGACATTGCGACTGGGGCTTGTGGTCGAGAGATTGTTTGTGGTGGAAGATGGCGGCGTGTTGCGCCCAAGCAGCGTGTCGTGATTGGTCGAGGGCGCCTCAAAGCGGTTGACGGGTCGAGGCGAAGACGACGGTGCCAAGGGGCTATTCGAGGTCGTGTTCGTAGGGTTCGAAGCCGCGGGAGTGTTGCGCGCTAAGGTCGCTTGGCGATTGCCGAGCAGGTCATTCATGTTGATGCCAAGGTCACGAGCAGCTTTGCTCGCGCCATCCCACGAACCATCGCCCTTTGCGTACAGGTGATTGATCAAGTCTTGGTGGGTCTTGATCTGCGGATCAGCATCCAAAAGACGTCCTAGCTTCTCGTTGTTGTCTAGCGACGATGAGGATCTTTGTGGAACGGGTACATTGGGCCGATCAATCCGCGGCATAGGTAACTCCTTGGCTAAATAGAAAAATCTTCTTTATTTTCAGCATCTTCAAGAACATGTACGAGATGCTTGTTTCTAAAGACAAAAAAGAGTCATCGTGATTATCGTCACATCTATGGATTCGTTGCCCTTTGAGACAAGTTGTTTCCCATCCTCTTCTACCACAAGGAGAAACCCGATGGTGTCGGCTTTTATACGTGATGAGTCCCTATGCTCAGAAGCTCATGACACCGCGTCTCACACGGACTTCCCTGCAACATGGGCAGAAGCCCAAGCCCACTGAAAGTTGTATCCACCCAACCAACCCGTGACATCGACGACTTCGCCCACAAAGTACAGCCCTGAAACACGACGTGACTCCATGGTCTTGGAAGAAAGCTCGTTGGTATCGACGCCCCCCGCCGTAGCTTCGGCAGTACGGTAACCTTCCGTTCCGTTGGGCATGACGTCCCAGCCCGTAAGTTGGGCACAAAGTGCGTCGATCTCCTTGGGTCCAAGTTGTTGCAAAGGAGCAGATGGAAGAAAGAGATCGCCCCACGACTGCACAAATCGCTTGGAAAGACGATCACGCAGCCACTTTTGCAACGAGCGGCCTTGTTGCTGAAGTTCCAAGATCTCCGAACGCACGTCCACATCGGGAAGCAAGTTGATTGAGATGGTCTCCCCGGGCGACCAATGCAGCGAGATCTGCAAGATCACAGGCCCACTCAGGCCTCGATGCGTGAGCAAAAGCTGCTCTTGAAAGCTGCGCTCTTTGCACGAAACTTCCGCCGCAAAAGAGATGCCGCTGAGTTCGCTAAATCCGTGCTTGTCGCGCTCATTCCATGTAAAAGGCACCAAAGCGGGTCGCGTCTCAACAGTCGCCAAACCAAACTGCTCTGCGATGCGATAGCCAAGTCCAGTCGCCCCGATCTTGGGGATAGAAAGCCCACCTGTCGCCACAACCAAAGCAGGAGCCGTCCATTCTCCCCGACTGGTCGAGACAATGAACAAGTCTCCTTGTTTTTGGACTTGTTGCACTTCGCAGCCCAAAGCCATCTCAACGCCCGCGTTGTCGCACTCACGACAAAGCATATCGATGATCTGTTGGGCACTTTCGTTACAAAAAAGCTGACCATGCAAGCGCTCGTGGTAGGCGATGCCATGGCGCGCCACGAGTTCCAAAAAGTCGTAGGGTGTATAACGCGCCAAAGCAGACTTGCAAAAGTGCGGATTGGCCGAGACATAGTTGTCTGCGGAGACATCGAGATTCGTAAAGTTACAGCGCCCACCACCCGAGATACGGATCTTTTTGCCAGGGCGATCATTGTGCTCCAAGATCGCAACGCGCTTTTTGCGACGCCCCGCTTCCATCGCACACATCATCCCTGCAGCACCCGCACCAATCACCAACACGTCCTTGTGCTGTTCCATCACAAACCTCTCTGCAAAAAGAAATCGCGGCACGCCAAACCAAACAGAGCCGCCCCATCACTTCTCAACGATGGGCTTTCGTCTTTCTACCGCGACTTCTCAAAGGCCCCAAGAAAAAATTGTGAACAAGTGGGTGTCACTGCGTCTATAGGGTGAGGGCCACAACAAAGCGATCTTTTCGATCGCGCAGGTCACGCGACCTGTTTGACACAGCGCCCTGTTCCTATGCTCGACACAAAACCCCTGCTCGACTTTCTCTTTGCTTTGGATGGCATCTGGCAAGATCCCGTCTATCATCCCGAAGGCGACGCCCTTTTCCACAGCCTCCAAGTCTTCCAACAAGCCAAGCTCCATACCCAAGACCCAGAACTTTGGGCCGCAGCCTTGTTCCATGACATCGGAAAGTCCGAACAAAACGAAGGTCACGCAGAGATCGGCGCAGAGATGCTTGAAGATCTCGTGTCGCCACGTGTCGTCTGGCTTGTCGAGCATCACATGGATCTCTTGTACACACCGAAGCTCATCCGCCGTCAACTCCGTGGTAGCGAGCGATTGAGAGACTTAGAAAAGCTTCATCAGTGGGACATCGCAGGACGAGACCCCCACGCGTGGGCCCCCCACCCTGAAGAAGCCATCGAACAGCTCTCGTTTCAGTTCGTCTCCCCCCAGCCTCCCCGAAAGGGAACAAGATGAGATATGCAACAAAAACAAAACGATACATCCAGACATCGCATCGTATTTTTTCCCGATCTTGACCGTCTCTGCGAGACAAACGCGCTCTGGTCGCACGATCCACAAGACGATGCAGAACCCCAACAACGGATCTTCCAAGCCCTCCACCAA
Source organism: Myxococcales bacterium (assembly GCA_020632975.1). Lineage (GTDB taxonomy): Bacteria > Myxococcota_C > UBA6777 > UBA6777 > UBA6777 > JAKLKB01. The sequence goes on along the minus strand of JACKEL010000004.1, from coordinate 430,077 downwards.
GCCCTCGAACACGAACTCACAGACAAACAACGTGAAGTGATCCACCTCTATTTCTTTGAAGGGCTCTCGCAACACGAGATCGCCCGTCGCCTCGGGATTACACAGCAAGTCGTTCAAAAAAGAATCTTCGGCACCCAACGAGGACAACAACGCATTGGGGGCGCCATCGCCCGCTTGCAACGTGCCCTCCAACACCTTTTTTCTGCCCCGCAGAACCAAAGATGCCATGAAATCTACCATTAGAGTCCCCAGAGAGGCCCAACTCCGCACACGTATCACCCAAGAAGCCGCTCGCTTGATGTACGAAGAAGGCGTAAAAGAATACTTTGTCGCCAAGCGCATGGCTTCCAAACGACTCCTTGGCCAAGCAGGAAACAAACTCCGCTTTCGCCCCCAGGATCTCCCGTCCAACGGGGAGATCCGCGATGCTCTCTTGCTCCACGCAGATCTTGTCGAGGGTGAGGAACGCACAGAGCGGTTGTTTGCGATGCGCGTCGTTGCTCTGCGTGTCATGCGCCAACTCGCGCCCTTTCAACCCGCCATCATCGGCTCTGTGGCAACAGGACACGTCCGCCGAGGAAGCGATATCGATCTGCATGTCTTTACAGAGTCCCCCGAAGAACTGGAGATCTTTCTCGAAGATCTCGGATGGGACTATCAATCCGAAGAAGTCACCATCCGAAAAAATGGAACCTTCCAAGACTACCTGCACTACTACATCGAAGACGACTTCCCCATCGAACTCACCGTCTATGAACCCCGAGAAAAACGCATCCAACAACGCAGCAGCACAGACGGTAAACCGATCAAACGGCTTTCTGCGGACGCGCTCGAAGAACGCCTTCTGACCGAACATACAGAGGCTTGGCTAGATTATTTAGCAGGCAACCATGGAGGGGGACATCAGAAGCTATTCGAGTGAGAGCCGAGGCTATCAGAAGCTATTCGAGAGTTCAGAGGCTATCAGAGGTCGTTAGGGGAGATCAGAGGCTATCTGAGGCTATTCGAGGGGGTGAAGCGACGCGAGCGATCAAGGAAAAAGCTGTCGCAAAGCTTGTTCCATCACGCTTGGTCCAGGGGTTCCCGTGCGCAGTTCCTTGCGTTGCTCGATGTGGAGAAAGCGATCCGTTGCTTGTGATGCGCCCTGTGTACAAACTGCGGTGGAGCCGTTGGAATGGCGACCTTGAAGATTGTTTGTTCCACAAAGCCGGGTATCTTTGTCATTGGGATCATTGCAACTTTGCGGCGCCACCAGACCCGAACCTTGCAGGACAGCCACCAACGCATCGCGAAGGCGCAAGCTATAACTCCCTTGGGTCGAGGCTTTTGTGGTGCCATTGGAAACAAACGCAGAGGGTTCACCTGTAGACCAAGCAAATCCATGAAGTTGGAGCACCAATGCTGTCGAAAGCACGGAAGACACAACAGTATGGGCAAGATGAAACCCGCTCTCTGCAAAGTGCGCCACATCAGAGATGCGATAGGCTCCTCCGCACTGTGTGGTGCTGCCATCGCAAGAGGTTTTTTGTGAGGCATCACATCGTTGCAAAGAAGCGATCATCAACAACTGCGGCTGCAGGGCGCGCAACAACAAAGCGCCTTGTGTATGGGTTGCGGTATCTTTGATTGGATGAGGACTTTGCAAGACAAAGCCGCGTTTTGGCTGTTCGGGTCGCAGATAAAGACCACGCCCCACACCTGGAGAAGCTGTCTCTGCAAGCAACCAATAAAACTTCCCATCCACCGTGTCTTGCAAACGTGATAACCCCATCCCAAACAATGGAGCTTGCCGTTCGACCCCCGCCCGATCACCCTGCAAAAAAGACCGTATCATCGACTCAAAAGAAGCCTGCTCACTCGATGAGATCGCACGAAATCGATTTGCCCCATCGCTACTATAGTTCCAGTCCTTCACCCACTGAACTAGATCCACGCGCAAGATCGGTAACGCGGGCCTTTCCGCAGGGATCTCTAAGACTGGTTCTGGGGAAACTTCGACTTGCATCTCACTCGAAAGCTCAGCCACCTTTTCTTGTGCGATGGCTTCGTTTTCGAGCGAGATGGGTTCTTCTTTGGGCGCGGGCTTTTCTGGGGAAGCATCTGTGACATCAGAGGCGGTTTCGACACCACCGACCTCTGATGGCCGATCATCGGGAAGAAAGGACTCTTGAAGCTTCGTTTCTGTTGTCGTTTCTGTGGTGACTTGGTTTTGACAAGTACAACCTTTCAAAACAAACAACACAAATAGAAACCAAGCTCCCCATCTTCTCAACAGCATCGTGCCCTCACGGATGGATGGTTAAGCGGCTTTTTCTTCGAGGGGGGTACAGCGGAAGACGAGCCCACCTTGGGTCGTGGTATCTTCGGGGTCTTGGGGCTTTCCATTGGGGTCGAGGTCGATCACAGCGTGACCACCTTTTTCGAGGGCCCCAAAAAGGATCTCTTCGGTCAAAGGCTTTTTGACTTCATCTTGGATCACACGTGCAAGGGGACGCGCGCCCATAGAGGGGTCATAGCCTTTTTTGCCGAGCCAAGCGCGGGCTTCGGGCGTGGTGGAAAGCGTGACTTGTTTTTCAACGAGCTGCGCATCGAGTTGCTTGATGAACTTCTCGACGATGCGTTCCATGTGCTCCATTTGAAGGGGTGCAAAAGCGATGCGCCCATCCAAGCGGTTGCGGAACTCAGGTGCAAAGAGGCGTTCATACGCGCTTTTGTCAGCGCTCATGTTGGAGACGTCGCCAAAACCAATGCGGCGTTGTGCCATCTCACGCGCACCAACGTTGGAGGTCATAATCAAGATCACATGGCGGAAGTCAGCGGGTTTCCCGTTGTTGTCCGTCAGTTTCCCGTGGTCCATGACTTGGAGAAGGATGTTAAAGAGATCGGGGTGTGCCTTTTCGATCTCATCCAAGAGAAGGACGGTATGGGGCGTTTTGGTGATGGCATCTGTAAGCAAGCCACCTTGGTCAAAACCGACGTATCCAGGGGGTGCACCAATCAATCGACTGACAGCATGGCGCTCCATATACTCGGACATATCGAAGCGCAAGAAGTTGATGCCAAGGGTCTTTGCGAGCTGTTTCGCGACTTCCGTTTTCCCAACCCCTGTGGGGCCCGTGAAAAGGAAGCTCCCGATCGGTTTTTCGGGCTCACGAAGTCCAGCACGCGACATCTTGATCGCCATGGTGACTTGTTCGATGGCTTTGTCCTGACCAAACACGACCTTCTTGAGATCGGGTTCAAGGCCACGCAGCGACTCTTTGTCGTCCACGCTGACTTGTTTTGGGGGGATCTGTGCCATCCGAGCGACAGTCTCTTCGATCAACTGTTCGGTGACATGGGGCATAGGGACCTTATCGGGATCAGCATCAGAGGTCTCAAGTTTAAGACCCGCTGCGGCTTCGTCGATCAGATCGATCGCTTTATCGGGCAGATGTCGATCATGGATGTAGCGACTGGAGAGTTTCACCGCGGCTTCGATCGCTGCATCGTCATAGATCACACCATGGAACTCTTCATAGCGGGGTTTGAGTCCCTTGAGGATGGCCAAGCAATCCTCTTCAGTGGGTTCATGGATATCGATCTTTTGGAAGCGGCGTGTCAGTGCGCGGTCTTTTTCAAAGTACGAGCGAAACTCTTTGTAGGTGGTGGAGCCGATACAACGGAGCTTTCCGCTTTGTAGAGCGGGCTTCAACAAGTTGGAGGCATCCATCGAACCACCCGAGGTCGCGCCCGCGCCTACGATGGTATGGATCTCATCGATAAAGAGGACAGCATTGTCCTTTTGTTCTAAGGACTTGAGCACAGCCTTGAGGCGATTTTCAAAGTCTCCACGATAGCGTGTACCTGCCAACAGTGCGCCCATATCGAGCGAAAAGAGTTCAGCATCGCGCAACAGTTTGGGGACTTTCCCTTCGATGATGCGTAGTGCCAAACCTTCGGCCATCGCGGTCTTTCCGACGCCAGACTCCCCGACATACAGTGGGTTGTTCTTACGACGACGGCAAAGGATATGGATGGTGCGGGTCAATTCTTTGTCGCGACCAATCAAAGCATCCAAGCGACCTTCGCGGGCTTCTTTGGTCAAGTCCGTGCAGAAAGCCTCCAAGGGATCGCCTTCGACGCCTTCTTCTTCGTCCATATCAGAGATGCCCATACGTTCGAGACGTCCGGGCGCGGTGGGGTCGCTGCCAGAGATCTTGGAGACGCCGTGGCTGATGTAGCTCACAACATCGAGGCGATCAACGCCTGCTTGCTTCAAGAAATACACAGCTTGGGAGTCTTCTTCGCGATAGACCGCGACGAGGAGATTGTACCCTTTGACTTCTTCTTTGCCAGCACCAAGCGTATGCATGGCCGCGCGTTGCACCACGCGTTGAAAGCCCAAGCTTGGCTGTGGATCAAAGTCATAGCTTTTTGGGAGTTTTTCTAAAGCTCCATCCAAGAAACGATCGAGCTTTTCTCGAAGTTTTTCGATATCTGCGCCGCAATGTTTAATGACCTTGACGGTTTCTTCATCGAAACACAACGCATACACGAGATGTTCGACCGTTGCGTACTCATGACGACGCTCGTAGGCATCATTTAAGGCTGACTGAATTGCATGTTCTGCGCTTTTACTGAGCATCCCAATCCTTCTCCGCGCTTGCGCGCCTATGCGTCCAACGCATCACACCGTCCTTTGGTCGGTTCCTTCACAAGGGGTGGCTTGTGGAGGTGCTTTCGCGACCTTGCAGCAAGGGGTGGGCTCACAACAAAACGGGCTCGATGAGAGATGACGCCTGCTCCATCTTGGCTTTCTTCTCTTTTTGCACTTCCTTCGGATGCTTTTCTCAGAAAAGAGATCCGAGATATCTGAGGTGTGGTGGCACCTTAACAAGCTTCCAAAGCGCACTCCCTACAGGTTGGAGGGGAGTCGCAAAAGAGACAGACAGAGCCTGCCTCTTTTGGCTTCCATCCAACATAACAAGCATCCGAAAACAAGCAAGCACTTCGCCTTGTGTGGCTTAGGTTTCAGGTTCCACCGTCATCAGCAAAGGCGACTCATTTTTCCTTGCATAATCCATCACTTGCTGCACCTTACTCTCTGCAACGTCCCGCGTATAAACAGCCACAATCGCCTTTCCTGTCATGTGTGCTTTCAACATGATCTGCCGCGCCTCTGTGTTGTCCTTGCGGAAAAACGCCTGCAACACATAGGTCACAAACTCTTGGGTGGTGTAGTCATCGTTATGAAGGATCACGCGGAAAAGCTTGGGGGTATCGGTCTTTTGTCGCTCAAGGACTTCGATCCCTTCTTGTCGTTTTCCGCCTGGTTTTTTGGATTTGTCTTTGTCATCCGAGGCCACGATCAGCCCACGGTCTTTCAACTGCCACATCACAATTTTTCTCCTCGCATTGTCGGGTATCTTATCCCAGCCATTGCCTCGCATGTTGGGTCGAAACCTCAAGCAAAGCAAGCCCCAAACTCCGCATCGAAAACAGGTGCTTTTGCTTTCATTCGAAAAGTGCTACACCTTGGAACGCTTGCCCACGAACACACGAGAACATCACGGAGGCACGAATGTCGCGCGACGCGCAAGAACAACGACAACAACGTCGTCAGGCACGAATGGCCGAAGAACGCCTTCAACTCCCCAAAGAAGGGATGATCCTCACCCTGATTGGGAGCTTGGCGCTCACAGCGAGCTTCTTTCTTCCTGCAATCATCAATAAAAACGGTGCGATCATCCATCCTTATCGGGCGGTCTTGCTCGAAAACTTCTGGCAACGCCCGATTCTTCCGCTGCTTTATGCACTGGGGATGAGCGCCCTCTTTTTCAAACTCACGGGGCGACTCGGTCGCCATGGCGCTCCCATTACCATCTGGGCAGTCCATCTCAGCCTATCCATCGTCGTGATCCTCTCTGATGGCTTTGTCCTGATGAACGCTTTGCTTTCTCCCAAGCAAGGATTTGGGACCACCATGAGTTCGCTTGGGCTGCTGTGTTGGCTGCCTATCTTCGTGCAGTTTGTGGTGACTTGGTTCCGCAAAAAGCCGTTGGAATGGAAGGTGACACGCGTTACATGGCTCGCGGGCGCAGTGTGCCTCCTCGCCTTTACGATGCAGCTCCTCAACGCTTGGTACGATAAAAATCTCAGTCCAATGTATGGACTCTATCTTTCCATGCTTGGCTCGCTTTTGTTGGTGATCGGCTCTTTGCGTGCAGAACCTCAGATTACCCGCAAAGAACGCTACCTTGGTATGCTCTCCAGCTAATCCCCCCGTCCCATCGCCCTTTCAGAATCAGTCTTCATCCCCCACCAAATAAAAACACGTGATGGTATAGCGCGCCAATCCTTCGGGGATCTGTTGCACAGGATCGACCCAGTGTGGCGCACCTTGCGGCCGAAAGATGATCGCACTGTTGAAGATCGGCGGGATCGCCAAGGCGATGCGTTGTCCGTCAGGATGCGGAAAGTACAGCGTTCCGCCATAAGACGGGTCCCAGTGCGCAGAAAGGTTGTACACCACAGCGATCCCTTCGCGCCCTGTATCTTCGTGCGGTGCGAAAAAGTCGCCCTCTCGCAAGCGAGAGATCTGCACCTGTACTGCGGGATCTGCGGGGAGAGGATGCGGCCACCCCACAAGCCAATGATGTGCTTGTGCAGCCTCTCGACTGCGTAGCCATGAGACGAGATGTTCCAAAAGGCTGCCCTGTTCGAGCTTTTCGTGAGGGATGATATCGATGTGGTAATCAGGGAAGTGATGTCGAACAAACTCCGCTCGCGACAGCTCCTCCCAAAGCCCCCAAGCAAGGTCTTGTTGGAAGATGTCTTGTAGCCCCACATGGAGAAGAGGCCCCTCAAACAGAAAGTGATGACGGATCTGTGTCACCCACGCAGGATCGAGCAATTGCGCAGACCACCAAGCTGAAGCATTGGCTTCATCGACAGGTCGATCATGCACAAAGGTCCGCCAGTCCGCGCCAAAGTGATGATCCACAAGGTCAGGGATAAAAAAGCCTCCTTGATGTGAGGCACGCGGCAAAGACTCCCACGTCGCCAAGCTCCGCGATGCAAACAGCGATCGCGTCTCTCGAAGCTGAACCAATCCTTCCTCCCCTTCGAGGGTTGGGTCCAAGACAGAGGGCATATCATTCTCTTTCATTGTTTTTTTAGGCGCGGAGCCCCCTGCGTTCAGGCAGGGGAGGAAACGCCGTTCTGCTTTTGTGGAAACGTGTGACATGATATGACAGAGTTTGTAGGTAAGGCTTACAACAAAACAAACCTACTTCTGTTGGTTCCCCATGAAAAAAGTTCGCTACAAATATCGCATCTACCCGACTCTCGAACAAAAAGCCCATCTCGCAAAAGAGTTCGGCTGTGTTCGCTTTGTTTACAACTGGGGACTCAGAAAACAACTGGATGCCATCTCTGCGGCCGACAAACGTCCTAACATGGTCGCTCTCTCCAAACAACTCACAGCACTCAAGAAACAACAAGACTACTCTTGGCTCAAAGACGTCTCTTCCGATCCACTTCAACAGGCCTTACGACACCTTGACAAGGCTTGGAACCACTGTTTCTCCAAGCGAAACAAACGACCACGCTTCAAAAAAAGACGCGGCGACCAATCCATCTCCTACACCACCCACGCTTTCCGCATCTTCGAGGGAGAACTCTTCTTCGCCAAGATGAAGCAACCTTTCGATGTCCGCTTCAGTCGCCCCCTTCCTTCTGCTCCCAAAACCGCCACCATTCTCAAAGATACCGCTGGACGGTACTTTGTGAGTTTCACGGTTGAGTTGGACCCTCAACCTTTTCCTCCCCAAAACAAAAGCATCGGAATCGACCTCGGCCTCACCCACTTTTTGACCGCGAGTGACAGTGAAAAAGTCGAAAATCCTCGCTATCTTGAACGTGACCTAGAAAGGCTAGCCAAAGCCCAACGCCAACTTGCCAAAAAGCAGAAAGGCTCGAAGAACCGAGAAAAAGCACGGAGAAAAGTAGCCCGCATCCATGCCCAGATTGCCGACAAGAGAAGAGATTTCCTGCATCAACTTTCGACACGCCTGATACGCGAAAACCAAGCGATAGGCATCGAAACCCTTGCCGTGAAAAACATGGTGAAAAATCGCAAGTTGGCTCGTGGTATCAGCGATGTGGGATGGAGCGGTTTTGTAGGGATGTTGGAGTACAAAGCAGAATGGTATGGCAGAGAACTTGTGAAGATAGACCGTTGGTTCCCATCGTCGAAAACTTGCAGCTGTTGTGGGCATGTCCTTGAAACTCTTTCCTTAAGTGTCAGGATGTGGAATTGCCCGAGATGCGGGGCGAAACACGATCGAGACATCAATGCCGCGCTCAACATCAAATGTGCCGCCGGGCTGGCGGTTCAAGCCTGTGGAGAAAGCCACCTCTTGGCAGAAAGACAACTGTCTCTCTTCCAAAGTGGCTTCGAGGAAGCAGGAAAACAACCTTCGTGAGAGGGGAAATCCCCACCCTTCGGGGCGGGGAGGAGGTCAATGAGAGAAAAGGATTCTCCTAAGTATCGACAGACGATAGCGAAAGTTGTGTCGAAGCTCACACTATCTCAAAAAAGCGTTCACCTGCGGCAGCCATCTTTTGCAGGATCGCAGGAGGCGCAAAACGCTCACCATACCGCTCTGCAAGACGACTGAGCTTATCCACGGCGTTGTTCAGGCCCATGCGATCGAGGTAAGAGAAGGGACCACCCGTGTTGGGAGCAAACCCAACCCCAAAGATCGCGCCGATCTCTGCATCACGATGATTGCGCAACACACCAGCCTCCAAAGCTTTGAGGGCTTCGACGCATTGGATCAACAGCAAACGTTCTTGCACCAACTCAACACTGCTATCTGCGGGCGTCTCTGCAACAAGCTCTTTCAGGCCTTCCCAAAAGCCCTTACGACGGCCATCTGCGTAATTGAAAAAGCCTGCACCTGCCGCTTTTCCGTTGCGTTTGTGCACATCGACAAGTTGTTTCACAAGCTCGACACCTGCCATCTTGAGTTCGGTGCCAAGGTACTTTTCGCCTTGTTCGATCCCATGACGTCCCAAGCTCAGGCTGACTTCATCGAAGACCTGCAAAGGTCCCACCACCATCCCTGCACTACGGGCAGCCCACTCGATCAAGGCGGGAGGATGGCCTTCTGCGACGAGCTGCGCCCCTTCGAGGATGTACGAAGAAAAGACGCGGGTGGTGTAAAAGCCATAACCATCGTTGACGACGATCGGCAGCTTCTTGATGGCTTTGCAATAATGGAGACTTCGCGCCAAGGTTTCCTCGGAAGTATCGGCCCCCAAGATGATCTCCAACAAAGGCATCTTTTCGACGGGCGAGAAGAAGTGCAGCCCAATAAAACGCTCTTTGTGTTTAGAAACCGTCGCAAGATCATTGATCGGTAAGGCCGAAGTGTTCGAGGCCCAGATGCCCTTTTCAGAGAGCAAGCCCTCAAGCTCTTGGTTTACTTGGTGTTTGATCTCAAGCTTCTCAAACACAGCTTCGATAATCAGGTCACATCCTTCTAAATCTGCGGCTTCAAGTGTGGGCTTGATCTTGGCTGCAAGTTCCTTTTTCCCCGTCTCATCGAGATCTCGCCGCTTATGGATCTGTGCCAAACAGTGTTCCATCCCGCGGTCGAGGGAGTCTTGACGGATATCTTTCAAGACCACGTCATAACCGCGCAAGGCACTGACAAAAGCCAACCCAGCGCCCATCATCCCAGCGCCCAAGATCCCGATCTTTTGGATATCTGCGGCCTCTGTCGAAGGCAGCCCTTCGTGTTTTTCGGCCGCTGTGCGGTGATACCAGATCGTTCGCAACATGTCCTTGGCTTGGTTGCTTGTGACGATCCCTGCGAAGTAACGTGACTCGATCTCGCAACCCGCATCAAACGTGAGTTGCGTTCCTTCTTGCACGGAAGAGAGCGCAGCTTCGGGCCCTTTGAACGCTCCAGCCGTCTTCTTGAACAACATCGCGCTCGCAGCCATCAAGAGATTGCGTGCGTCGCCAGAGTTGGGTTGGGGTCCAGGGTATGCAAAGTCCTCGCGGTCCCAAGGCTGTTTGGCGCGAGGATGCTCTGCGATCCAAGCCTCCGCTTTTGCGCGAGCGGCTTCTGCGTGCGGCGCAAGATCATCGATCATCCCTGCGTCTTTGGCTTGTGAAGGGCGATAGAGCTTCCCTTGCAAGATCCCTTCGAGCGCGGCTTGGAGACCAATCAAACGGGGCAAACGCTGTGTCCCGCCCATCCCAGGAAGCAGACCCAAAGACACTTCGGGTAGGCCGATCTGGATCTTTGGATCATCCACAGCAATTCGAGCGTGTGCAGCCAAAGCAAACTCGTATCCGCCTCCCAACGCAGATCCCGCCAAGATGCAAACAACAGGGACCTTCATCGTCTCCAAACGCCGCAGCAACCGATGAAGTTGCATCACATCTGCACGGACTTCTACAGGGTCGCGCTGTTTGAACATCATGTCGATGTCGCCGCCCACACAGAAGTTTTTGTGCGCGCTGTCCAAGATCAAACCTTTGAGACCTGTTTGTTGCGATGCCCAGTCCAGCCCCATCTGAAGGCCCTGTCCAAAGGCGGCATTGATCTTGTTGGCCCCATCTGCCATCGCAAAGGTCAGCGTTGCGATCCCTGTATCTGCATCAAAAGACTGAAGAAAAGCTGGATTTTTTTGTTCTTGTGTCATCAAAGCCCCCTTACACGCGTTCGACGATCGTTGCGATGCCCATCCCACCAGCGATACAAGCGGTGATCAAGCCTGTTGAGAGATCGCGATCTTCCAAAGCATCCAGCACGGTCCCCAACAACATCGCGCCCGTCGCCCCCAGTGGGTGTCCAAGAGCGATGGCACCGCCATTTACATTCACGATGTCATGCGACACACCAAAAGCCTGCATAAAGGCTAGAGGCACCGCAGCAAAGGCCTCATTCACTTCGATCAGATCGATATCTTGGATCTCCATCCGCGCTTTCTTCAAAGCTTTTTTGGTCGCAGGGATCGGACCATCCAACATCAGGATGGGTTCGTCCCCCACCACCGCAGCGGAACGGATGCGCGCACGAGGCTTGAGACCCAACGCTTCGCCTTTTTCTTTGGTCGCCAACAAGACGGCCGCTGCGCCATCGACGATCCCTGAGGAGTTTCCAGCAGTATGGATGTGGTTGATGCGGTCGAGCTGTGGGTACTTGCGCTTGGTGATGGTATCCAGCCCAAACTGCTCGCCCATCATCTTAAAGGCCGGGCGCAACGCAGAAAGCCCTTCCAAGGTCGCATCTGGACGAGGAAACTCATCGCGATCGAGGATCACTTCGCCGTTCTGATCGCGAACAGGCACCACGCTACGGCGAAATCTCCCTGCCTCGATCGCCTCAACTGCGCGCTGTTGGCTGGTTAAAGCAAAGTGGTCGACATCACCGCGCGAAAATCCCCGAAGCGTCGCCAAAAGATCCGCCGCGACCCCTTGGGGAACGGTCCCTACACGCCACTGGTTGACGGCATCCCACATCGCCCCACCATCCGAGCCCATGGGTACGCGAGACATACTTTCCACGCCGCCAGCCACCACGAGGTCCGCAAAGCCCGCTGCGATCTGGCCTGCTGCGTAATGCACAGCTTCCATCCCTGATCCGCAAAAACGATTCAGCGTCACCCCTGCGGCGATCTGATGAAATCCCGCTTCCAAGGCCGCTGCACGGGCGATACAACTTCCTTGCTCCCCCGTTTGAGTCACACATCCCATCACAACGTCTTCGACTTCGCTTGTGTCGAGCTGATAACGCTCTTGCAAAGCACGCAATGCCGTCACCACCAAGTCCACAGGACGCACGGTGTACAACGCACCACTCTGTTTACCCTTCCCCCGTGGGGTACGAACCGCATCAAAAATATAGGCTTCGCCCATCCTCGCGCTCCTTTGTGATGTTGGCTCTGTCTCCCCATCTCCTCTTCGTGGATGGGGCCACATCCATGACTTTGAAAGGTCTTTTGCCATCGTGTCGTGCTCGTCATCTTGCCCCATTCTCAAACGCTTGACAAGTCCTAAAAAGTGTCAACTCACAGATGACATCCAACCAAAAGTGTCTAGAACAAAGCCATCCCCTAGCGAGGTTTCGTTTGGCGTTTGATGTCATCTGTGTTATGCTGCGCGCGCCAAAAGCTTCCACAGTCTGTACGTGGAAGGGCTCTGTCTTCCAAATATATGGGAGACAAAAGCAAACCAGATAAAATCTCGGGGAACCTCCCCTTAACACCAAGGAGGCCGCACGATGGCAGAACTCCAAATCGAAGATCTTCAGGTAGGAACAGGCGAAGAAGCCAAAGCAGGCATGACCGTGAGCGTTCATTACACGGGCTGGCTGACCAACGGACAAAAGTTTGACTCTTCTTTGGATCGCAACAGCCCCTTCTCTTTCCCCTTGGGCGGCGGTCGCGTGATCAAAGGCTGGGATCAAGGTGTGGCAGGCATGAAAGTTGGTGGAAAGCGCAAGCTTACGATTCCACCCGAACTTGGTTACGGTGCCCGTGGTGCGGGTGGCGTCATCCCTGGCAATGCAACGTTGATCTTTGAAGTCGAACTTCTCGGCGTCAAGTAATCCCGCTGCTTACGGCTGTGTAAGCAACCCTCCCCGCCCCTGGTGCTTGCGGCTGGTCCGCAAGTCCCCTCCCCAAGAAGCCCTTTTCGGCTCATCAATCGTGAATCGCCTTAAAGTTCTTCACTTCAACATCTTTGTACTTCGCGAGTTTGCGGTACAAGGTGGCGCGGCCGATCTGTAACTTGCGTGCGGCGCTTTCCACATTGCCTTTGGTCAACCGCAAAGCATTGAGGATGGCTTGTTTTTCGAGATCTTCGAGCGGGATGATCGCATCCGTGACATCGCCGCGTGCGGCCTGTCGCGCTTGTTGTGTCCGAAAGATCCGTTTGGGCAGTGCTTCAAGCGGGATCATCTCATGATCCGTCGAAACCACCGCGCTGTTCACGACGTTGGCGAGTTCACGCACGTTTCCTGGCCAGTGATAGCCAAGCAAAGCTTCCATGGCTTGTTCAGAAAAGCCTTGGATCTGTCGTTCAGACTCATGCTGGAACTTCTTTAAGAAATATTGAATCAAAAGCGGGATATCGTCTTTACGTTCACGCAAAGAAGGCAGATACACGGTGTAACCAGCGAGACGATAGTAAAGATCCTCGCGGAAGGCCCCTTCTTGCACCATCTCTTCGAGGTTGCGGTTGGAGGCACAGATCACGCGCACATCCACTTGGATCAGGCGCGTGCCACCTACGCGAACCAAGGATTGCTCTTGGAGGACCCGCAGCAACTTCGCTTGGCTCAAGAAGCTCATCTCACCGATCTCATCGAGGAAAAGCGTACCGCCATGAGCACGTTCAAAGCAGCCTTTGCGCGTATTGTGCGCGCCTGTAAAGGCCCCTTTTTCATGACCAAACAGCTCGCTTTCCAAGAGACTTTCAGGGATTGCCGCACAGTTCAGCGCCACAAACGGGTGTACGCGGCGTTGCCCTGCGTGGTGGATCGCATTGGCGATCAACTCTTTCCCAGTCCCGGACTCACCAAAGATATAGACAGATATCGAGCTGGGAGCGACCTTTCGCACGTCTTGGAAGACCTGTTCCATCGTCTCCGAGGCGCCCACGATATTTTGAAACTCGTATCGTTCTTGAACGACCGCTTCGAGTTCTTCGACCTTGGCTTGCAAGAGATATCGTTCAACTGCGTTGCGCATACTTGCAACCAAACGGTCGCGTTCAACGGGCTTGACGAGGTAATCGTATGCACCCAGCTTGATCGCTTGCAACGCATCGCGCGCAGTATCCGAGGCCGTCAAGATAATGACAGGCGCCCAAAACTCCATCGCGCGCATCTCTTGAAGGGCTTCAAGCCCCCCCATCACAGGCATCATCAAGTCCATGATCACCGTTTGAGGACGGACTTCGCGCATGCTTTCAAGCATACTGCGAGCATTCTCAAACTCTTCGACTTGGTAGCCTGCTTCCTCCAACCACAAGCGCAAGATCCCGCGCATATCTTCGTCGTCGTCTACCACGTAGACGAGCGGGTGCAGCAATCTTGCATCTTTCTCTTTTGACATGATCAGCCTTCTTTCCCACCTTCGTACAGAGAAGTGCTTGTCTCAAACAGAAGCGGAACCATCTTATACACAACAACGTCATCAACACAGAAACAAAAGTGCGCCAACTTCTTCTTTTCAGAAGCCGACTGACCGTATAAAGCGCCGCATCATGACATACCCACGCTTGACAAAAAAGGACTTTCTGGTTCCCAATAGAATGTCTCAAGGTTATATAGCAAGTCACGGCACACGGCCATCATCCTATGAGATACAACATGCAGGATAAGCAAGTGAAGGCCAAGACATCCAACTTCAATCATCTTCAACTCTTCTCGGAACTGCGACAAGCTCCGAAGATGCGCTCTTATCCGGATGCCTTTCTAGAGCGTCTTTCTACTCTCGGTCAAGCTGTCCAAGTTCCTGCTGGATTCGAGATCCTTACGGAGGGGCATCCTAGCGAGCACGTGTACCTCCTTCTCCGCGGAAGCATCCGTCTTCAAAGCAAAAACAAGATATTCTTTCACCTTCATCAATGTGGCGAGATCTTTGGAGAGGGTGCATTCTTGATGAAAGAGCCTGGCCGAGAAACCGCTATCGCTTCAACCCCCACAGAGCTACTGCGTCTCCCTGTGGCTGGGCTGGCCAAGTTACAGCAAGATCCTCGCTTTCGCGAGATGCTTTTGCGTTTGATCGCCAACTCCCAACAAGACAAGTTCCAACGCCTGCTCAAGAGCCCGACTGGTGGCGACATCGCGCAAAATGAAAGCTACACAGCTTCGACGGTGTCTTATGGCTCGCCTCAAGTCGCTCCCACTTCTCCGCCTTATCCTGACTCATCTTATGGGTAGATCTCCTACGAAGATCTCGCTTTTCATCAACTTACGTCCGTAGAGATGTCCATCCAACCACAAGAAGAGTTCCACACCACACTTTCTCCCAAGGACTCTCCCCATCCCACGCAAGATCCCTCTGCGCCACAACTCAGTACACTTTTGCCGATGTTGCAGAAAGGGACTGCTTTCGAGGGAAAGCGCACAACCCCCCTGAACACGTGGTCAACTGAGGCCTCGGAGATTTGGGGGTGGCTCTCACAAATGCAACCCGACTTGATGATGCCCCTCGAAAATAGCTTGGGGATGCTACAAAAACTCTCTGTCACACAGCTCAACTCGTGGCAACGCGCCCTTGTGATCGAGCTGCAAAACGCCCAACAAAAGATCCAACAACACCTCTCTACACTCTTTTCTCTCAGCGCCATCGAAAACAAAGAAGCACTCTTTCACCAAAATAGCTTCTCTTTGGAGCGTTGCCTCGCAGATACCTTCTCTGCCCTCCAAGAACAAGCAAGCGCACGCGGGCTCTTTTTGCAGTACTACTGCTCTCCTGGGATGGACCTGCATCGAAAAGGCGATCCTGCCCAACTCTCTAGGCTTTTGCGCATCCTGCTCGAAGCATCACTCTCTTGGACAGAGCGTGGCGAGGTCGTCTTGTGGGTCGAGTCTCTTCCGCAAGCTCCAGACTGGCTACGATTTTCTTTGCGCGACACCAGCCAAGGACTCAACGCAGAACAAGGCACTGCGCTCTTTAAACAATACTTCCCCCCCAATCAATCCCCTGCAACAGGGCTTCGCTTGATCTTGGCGCAGCGACTTTGCCAAGCCATGGGAGGCCAGCTCATCTTTGAGAGCCAACCCCAACAAGGCGCTCACTTCCTCCTCAATCTTTGCTTGCCGATCCACCACGATCTTCGACGTGCTGGCCCCTACCTCTCGACACAAAACTCCCTGACTGCGGGCGTGGACCTTCCTGCACCAGGACTACGCTCCTCTGCCGAACTCGATATCATCCCTCCGCCCGATCACCTCCGCCCCCTCAAACAAGCACGCACCTTGCTTGTCGACCCAAGCCAAGAAAACACCGCACTCACACGCTTTTACCTCCAATCTGTGGAGCTTTCCCCCGATCTCGCAAGAGACGGTGAACGCGCCATCGAACGCGCCTCCAACAAAGCTTACGATCTCATCTTGCTTGGAACACCTTTGCCAGACATGGAACCTTGGGAACTCAGTGCCAAGCTTCGCTCCATCCACGAAGCCCAGCATCGAAAAAACCCATTACAAATGGTAGCCTTACTCCACCAAGAGCCCACCCCTGCCCAGCGCAAAGAACTACAACAACACCACGATGCTTGGTTGGTTCGGCCTCTTCAAAAACAAACCTTGGTTCATACCCTCCAAAAGTTATGGAAAGGACGTCAAGCTATGGCCAGCCAAGACGCACCCCCACCTTCCCCCTCCAAAGCCAACCTCACAGCACAGTTTGATGCTCTCTTGCAACGCTATCTTACAAATCTCAACCAACGCATCGAAAAGTTGAGAGAAGCCCTTCAGATGGGGAACTTCGAAGAGATCCGTCACATCGGACACAAGCTCAAAGGTTCTGGTTCGAGTTACGGATTTGATCAGATCACAGAGATCGGGCGATTGATGGAAGTTGCTGGCGAAAGCAACGACGGAGAAGCCTCTGAGAGACTGATCAACGAACTACAAGACACGCTGCACCACATCCAAACCCAAGGACCTTCAGCGATACTTTAATCCACCGACAGCTCCCTCACCTTGCACCCACACCCCTGATCATCTTGCGACCACCCCAACCAAAAAGAGCACCACAATATGTCCGATCTTGAACTACGTTTTGCCCCCTTCGCCCAGCGGCTTCAACAAGATCAAGCGTCCGACCTCGTGATCCAAAACTTTCGTGCAGCTTACGAACACCTCTACCACGGGGAAACTGGGCTGCTTTCTGAAGCAGAGATCCAGCCCGCAGAACAACAACCCGATGCCGAAAAACTCCCCGAAGCTCTAAAGACTTGGGGCCAAGATGCACTGCCGCACACCGTCCAGATCCGCCTCAATGGGGGTCTAGGCACAAGCATGGGCCTGCAAAAAGCCAAGTCGCTCTTGCAAGTCAAAGAAGGACTGAGCTTTCTCGATATGATCGCCCGTCAGTCTGTGGGGCTGCGTATCCCGCTTCTGCTGATGAATAGCTTTGCCACCCAAGCAGACTCTCTACGTTTGTTGGAGCGTTACCCCGCTCTCCAAGAGATCAACAAGTCCCTTCCCATGGACTTTTTGCAACATCGCATCCCCAAGATCCGCCGCGATGATCTCTCCCCCGCAGAACACACAGACGCCGAACTGACATGGTGCCCTCCTGGTCATGGCGATATCTATCTTGCACTCGTCACAAGCGGCCTGTTGGATGCCCTGCTTGAAGCAGATATCCGCTATGCTTTTGTGGCAAATGCTGACAACTTGGGCGCAAGCGTCGATCTCCAAATCCTCGGACACTTCGCCAAACATGACATCCCCTTTTTGATGGAGGTCGCAGACCGCACGGAAAGCGACCGAAAAGGCGGACACTTGGCCCGACACAACGACGGGCACCTTTTGTTGCGCGAGTCGGCACAGTGCCCCCCTGAGGAAGAGCAAGCCTTCCAAGATACCGAGCGTTATCGCTACTTTAATACCAACAACATCTGGATCAATCTCAAGCATCTCCAAGACACCCTACAACAACGACAAGGGGTGCTTGATCTCCCGATGATCCGCAATGCCAAGACCGTCGATCCACGCGATCCTCACTCTACCCCCGTGTATCAACTCGAAACGGCGATGGGTACGGCCATTAGCATCTTCCCCAATGCCCAAGCTCTTCGTGTGCCTCGTAGCCGCTTTGCCCCCGTGAAGACCACCCAAGACCTCTTGGCGGTGCGTTCTGATGCCTATACACTCGATGAACTCGGGAGGATCGCGCTACATCCGCAACGCGACCATATCCCCCCCACCATCCAACTGGATGGACACCATTACAAACTTGTGGACGCCCTCGATCACCACTTCCCAGAAGGCCCGCCTTCTTTGTTGCACTGCGATCGCCTTACTGTCCAAGGAGATATCACCTTTGGGCGCGATGTTGTCTGCAAAGGCGAGGTCAAGCTCTCCACCACAGCAGGCCCACAAAAAGTACCCGATCAAGCCGAACTCACGGGAGAGATCGAACTCCCTCTCTCCAACAACTAACTTTTGGGAAGTGCATGCCCCCCTCTTCACACCATTACCAAGCCTACTACTGCGAAGAAAATGTCTGGAAACTCGCGCAAGAACCGCGCTTCTCGACAGTAGAAGGCTATGCCGTGTTTATCTCCAACCCTGACAAGACGTGCGCCTTGTGGCACCAACGCGCAAGTGAATCGCTGTATGAGCCCATCGTCTGGGACTATCACGTGATCTACCTTGCAGCAACAGGTCCTGTCGCACAGGTAGCTTGGCAAGTCTGGGATCTCGACACAAGGCTCGGATGTCCCGTTTCTTTCGTCGAGTACATCGAGCAAACCTTTAGCCTGACGATGGCTCTCCCACCACAGTATCTCCCGTTGTTTCGGCTCGTACCACGCGAACTTTTCGTCGAACGCTTCTTCAGCAACCGCGAGCACATGCTCGACGACGAATCCCACTTCCGCCAGCCCCCTCCTGCTTGGCCAGCTCCCGCGCCCACCACCCAAGATGATCCACTCCCCCTGCTACGCTTGGTCGATATGCAAGATGACTTCGTCGGGGACATCCTCGATCTTTACGGTCTTTCCGAGCGTTTCCGCTAATCCCTTGATGTCAAATCGAGCGAGTGCTATCTTGCGCCGCCGTTGAAATTCAGCCGGATGGCTTAACCTAGGAGCAAAGCGCATGTCCTCGATCCGTCAATACAATTTCCCCACCCGTATCCGTGTTGGCTTGGATGCCCGCAAAGAAGTGATCTCGACCCTCAAAGACCAAGGCCTTAGTACCCCGCTCATCGTGACAGATCGCGGCCTCGCCAAGCTCCCTGTCCTTCAAGATTACGTCACCGTCCTTCAAGAGGCAGGACTCCAACCCGCCGTATTTTCCGAGATCTGGGGCAACCCTGTCACGTCACAAGTCACCGCAGGCGTGGAGGCTTTTCGCGCAGCCAACGCTGACGCAGTGATCGCATTTGGCGGCGGTGCCGCGATGGACGTCGCCAAAGTGATCGCGCTGATGATCCACCACCCCGGCGATATCTTCGACTACGAAGATGGCATCCCCAACGGACGCCCTGTCGATCAAGCCATCCCTTTGATCATCGCGATCCCCACCACCGCAGGAACAGGTAGCGAAGTGGGCCGTTCTTCCGTCATCTCCGACGAAGAGACCCACCGCAAACGCATCATCTTCGATCCGCGCCTTTTGCCCTCTTTGACGCTGCTCGATCCCCAAGTCACTTTGGGACTTCCTGCGTCGATCACAGCATCCACAGGCGTGGACGCACTCACACACCTCGTCGAAGCCTTTCTTGCCAAAGGACACCACCCCCTCTGTGATGGTATCGCTCTCGAAGGTATCCACCTTGTCGCGCGATACCTCGCTCCCTGCGTGCACTTTGCACAACGTATCTCCCAGGGCGAGACCTTGAGCCAAGCTGAACATGCCCGTCACATCGAGGCGCGCGAGCGTATGCTCGAAGCCGCCATGATGGGCGCTGTCGCTTTCCAAAAAGGTCTCGGCCTCACCCACTCTTGTGCACACGCCCTTTCAACCGTGTGCGACATGCACCACGGCCTCGCAAACGCCCTGATGATCGTCCCCTGCATGGAGTTCAATGCTCCCGCTGTACCCGAGCGTTTCGCACGGATGGCCCAAGCCGCAGGACTCGAACAACACAACAGCCAAGCCTTTATCCAATGGTTGCGTGACTTGAACCAAGACCTCGCAATCCCCGCAACACTCGCTGATGCAGGCGTCAAAGAAGAACATGTCCACGATCTCGTGAAGTGGTCGATGGTCGATGTCTGCCATCCCTCTGGTCCCCGCGACGTGACCGAAGAAGACTTCCAACAGATCTTCCACGCCGCGTTGCAAGGAAAGTCCTTGGTTGCCTAATTTGGCGGCCCTGCCCACCTTTCCAACCCCACGCCTGCATCCTTCAAAGGATGCTCTCGCCTTCGGAGACAAACAAGATGACATCCAAACCCCTTCGTATCGGCATCTCCGCATGCTTTTTTTATCCAGATCCCAGCCGTCGTGTCTTTGGACCCAAGACGCTGCTTTATGCGGAACAGTCGATGATGCGGTGGGTGATGGACCAAGGCGCGATGCCCTTCCTTATCCCAGAATCGCACCCAAACTTCGCAGTATCCGACCTACTCGAACAGTTTGATGGGCTGTTGCTCCAAGGTGGCTCTGATCTTTCTCCTACGAGTTATGGAGAGGAACCTTTGCGACCTGAATGGAGCGGCGATCTCCATCGAGACCTTTATGAGATCGCCCTTGTCCACGCTGCCATCGCGCAAGATAAACCCGTCCTTGGGATCTGCCGCGGTGCGCAACTGCTCAACGTCGCTTTGGGTGGTTCACTTTACCAAGACATCACGACCCAGCTCGAAGGTGCCCGCCTCCATCGAGACGCCGTGATGTACGATACGCTCCACCATGACCTTGCGATCGTGCCCGATACGCCGCTGGCTGAGATGTATGCGCATCTTTCGCACCACCGCGTCAACTCTGTGCACCACCAAGGACTGCGGACGCTCGGCAAGGATCTTCGTGTCGAAGCGCGTTGCCCTGAAGACGATATCATCGAAGCGGTCCGCCTTGTCCCCGCAGGTCACGGAAGCGCCAACCCCGCGCCTTATGCTTTTGCGGTGCAGTGGCACCCCGAGTTCCAAGATCCCCAAGACACCGCCTTGTTGGATCGCAGACCCATCCTTCAAGAGTTCTTTGACGCTATCCAACAACGCGCTTCGCGTTAACGCAGAAGAAAGGCTACCCGATGCTCAAGGTCATCAACCCAGCCAACGAAACCTTGCTCCGTGAGCTTCCCACGGACACCCCCGAGACCATCCGCGCACACTTTGCGCGTGCAAAGGCCGCACAACCCGCTTGGGCAGCCCGACCTTTGGCCGAAAAGATCGAGATCTTGGGCCGTTTTCGTGACGCCATCGTCCGCGATACAGAAGAACTTGCCCAACAACTCTCCGCAGAGATGGGCAAACCCCGCCAACAAGCACGCAATGAACTCCGCGCCCTCCCCGAGCGCATCGACTTTTTCTTACACCACACTGAGGCGGCCCTTCATCCCCAAGATGTCTCGCTGCGGCAAGATCCCAACACGCCCCCCGCTACCCAAGAGATGATCACCTACGAACCACTCGGTGTGATCGCCAACATCTCTGCTTGGAACTACCCTTACTTCGTGGGAAGTAACGTCTTTGTGCCTGCTTTGCTCACAGGTAACGCGGTCCTGTACAAACCCTCTGAGTACACGCCATTGACGGGACTTTCCATCGCCAAGCTTCTCCACGAAGCAGGCGTCCCCGAAGATATCTTTGTGACGATCATCGGAACGGGCGAAGCTGGCGCAACCCTCACAAGCCTCCCGATCAACGGGGTCTTCTTCACAGGTTCTTACGCAACAGGCGTGAAGATCTCCCAAGCGGTCGCCCCCAAACTGATCAGAGTTCAACTCGAACTTGGCGGTAAAGACCCCGCATACGTCTGCGAAGATGTCGATCCCGCGGTCGCTGCGGCAGGTCTTGCAGATGGTGCATTCTACAATGCAGGCCAGTCCTGCTGTTCTGTCGAACGCATCTACGTCAACGAAAAGATCTACGACGCTTTTGTGGAAGCTTTTGTCAAAGAAGTCCAAGGCTTCAAGATCGGCAACCCTGCGGAAGAAGGCATCTACATCGGGCCTCTCGCACGCAAAGAACAACTCGATGTCCTTGACGCACAGGTCCAAGACGCTGTAAGCAAAGGCGCGAAAGTCTTGGTGGGCGGAAAACGCATCGAAGGAACGGGCTATTACTACGAGCCTACGGTTCTTGTGGACGTCGATCACAGCATGGAAGTCATGCAAGACGAGAGCTTTGGTCCAATCATCGGCATCCAAAAAGTGAAGGACGATGCCGCTGCCATTGAACAGATGAACGACACAACCTTCGGACTCACCGCAGGGATCTACACCCAAGACGCCGAACGCGCCAAGCCCCTTTTGGCGCAACTCAACGCAGGTTCGGCTTATTGGAACTGTTGTGATCGCGTCAGCCCTCGTCTCCCATGGACAGGTCGCCAACACTCAGGGATCGGCTCGACACTTTCGCAGATCGGCATCCATGCCTTTGTTCAGCCCAAAGCATGGCACCTGCGTACCCCCGCCTAATCAACGCCTTCCGCACCCACCAAGATACCAAACGCACCCAATTTGCTCTGTCCACCGAGAATGCCTATACACAAGGGAAGGATATCTCTCTCCAACGAACACTTCGCATTGGGAGAAGAAGATGCAAGTATTGAAATCTAAAAAGAAAAGTACCTTTAAGCAACTATTGTATTGTGGAAGTCTGTTTTGTCTTGGCCCGCTCGTGGTGGTGGGTTGCAGCCAAACCCGTGTGATCAAAAGCAAACGTTCGCCTGTCTTTGATCTGATTCGGCAACTGCGCGCCTCAGAAAGCGAAAAGCGCATCGAAGCGGCGCAAAAGCTCGGTGAGTTGGGGCCTTCTGCCAAGCAAGCGATCCCGACCTTGCGATCTTCTCTCGAAGATCCATCCGTCGAAGTACGCAAAGCCTCTTTGCGGGCTTTGATGATGATGGGTGAACGAGGTGTGCCCTCTTGGTTGCGTGGCCTCGACGACAAATCCTCAGATGTCCGCAAGATGATCGAAGACAAACTCGACGAAGGTGGCGATGAGATGGTGACTTCGGTCTCCAAAGTCCTCCAATCCCCCATCGAAGAAGAACGTCGCTTGGCCGTCCGTGCACTGGGTCACATGAGCAAACGCTCTCCCAAAGCGATCCCTGTACTTGGTCGTGCGGTCCTCGACAGTGAGGTCGATGTTCGTCAAGAAGCTGCTGAAACCCTCGGAAAGATCGGCAGCAAGTCGAGCCCAGCGGTCCCTCAACTGGTCAAAGGACTTCAACAAAACCGTGACTGGTGGAAGGTCCGCAAAGCGATCATCGAGGCGCTTGGTTCGATTGGTTCGGGTGCTGCCGAGGCGATCCCCAGTCTTGTTGAGATGATGCAAGACAAAGATGACGACGTGCGCAAAGCAGCGCTCAGCGCGATCCGCAATATCGGTCCAAGTGCAGTCCAAGCCCTTAGCGATGCGTTGCCTGCGTCCACTTGGTGGGCCAAAGCCGAGATCCTCAAGATGCTCGATACCTTTGGTGTAAAAGCCAAGGCCGCTCTCCCTGCATTGATCGCACTTTTGAGCGATAATGATGCAGATGTTCGACGACGTGCGGCGATCATCATCGGGAAGTTTGGGACAGAAGGATCTTCCGCTGCACCTGCTTTGCAAAAGATCTTATTTGATCAAAAGGCCCCGCAGGTCCTCTGGATCGTCGCGATGGAGTCTTTGATGAAGATCGGCCCTGATGGGAATGCGGTCTTGCGCAAAGCTTTGGACTCAAATGACTGGTGGTTGCCCAAAGCCATCTCTGAAGCTTTTGGACAGTCAGGTGCAGACACCGCCCTAGAAGCGATCCCGACACTTGAATATGCGCTTCAACACAAACGCTGGGAAGTCCGCTGGACGGTGGCTTTGGTGGCAGGAAGGATGAAGGCCAAAGCAGCACCTTTGATCCCTGCTTTGCTCAAAGCACTTCGGGACAAAGAGACACGTGTTCAAGTGCAAGCTGCGCTGAGTTTGGGGGAGATGGGGAAAGCCGCCAAAAGCGCGATCACGCCGCTCCAAAGCATCCGAAATGCGGGGGGTTTGGAAAGACAGGCCGCCATCAAAAAAGCCTTGGAGAAACTGGAGGGTGCTCAATAAGCACTCTTGAAAGCAAAGAAAAACTCTCTTTTGGGGGTAGCGTTAAGTATCCCTACCATGGGGTGACGATGGGCGTGCGAGGGTGGAAGATGAAGGAAACCACTTTTTGTCCCGCGAATCTTCCGCGTAGCCAACGCTTGTTTTCCTCGGATACATCGGCCTTTTAGGTATCGCTTTTCCTGAGCCTCTTGAGCACTGGCAGCTGCGCAACGTTGGCCGGCTTCTGCTTCCGACTGATTTTTCGGTATTGTTACAGTGGGGCCGGTTGGGTTGCCCTCGTGGAAGTTCTGATTCGCGCGATCGCACCTTCTGCTTCGCATGCCTTTTCTTCCCGTCTTATCGGTCTGTTTCGACATTCTTTCGTCGTCGTCTTTGACTCGAATCAGGGCGTAGTGTTCTGCGCTGGACAACTACATGTCCCAGCGCTGCCTCTGGACGTTCCTAGACACTGGTGGGGGACCTATCTCCTTTTTGTCCGTCTCACGGACACGTCAGCGGAGAAACCCTTTCGGGGACAACCAAACGCCGAAGCGCTTACACGTTGTCAGGTAGCCTACCTTTTGAGAGTTTTTCTTCACTTTTCAAAGAGCGTCAAATAGGTTGTGTGGAGGGATCTTAAAGCACGAACAAGACGAGAACAACGACAAACAAAAACATGGCTCCATCCTCCTTGGTCGATGAAAGAGATTGGAAAAGCAAAGAAAAACTCTCTTTTGGGGGTAGCGTTAAGTATCCCTACCATGGTGCTTTTGTGGTGGCCTTGGGCGATCTGGTGAAGTTCTTTTTGATAGGAGCGCGGCCAGTGATGTTTTTGGGGTGCCTTATTTCCTCGGAAGGAAGGGCGGTTTCGGCCTAGGACGAATTGTGTTGGAGTGGGACGTCGTACCACAGGGAAGTTGTCGCCTTGGACGCAGGGCACTTTTACGTATGTCCTACCTCCCATGGCTTCTTCGCGCCGCGTTTGGTCTCACTTCCATTTCTCTATCCCTTCGGTGCCTACGGTCTTTCGACACCTTCTCAGAGGGCTTGCAGACCGCTTCTTCTCACATCACTAGCGGCGCCTCCTACGATGGTCTTGCGCATCTAGATTGATGGATTCCAAACACTGGTGGGGGACCTATCTCCTTTTTGTCCGTCTCACGGACACGTCAACGGAGAAACCCTTTCGGGGACAACCAAACGCCGAAGCGCTTACACGTTGTCAGGTAGCCTACCTTTTGAGAGTTTTTCTTCACTTTTCAAAGAACATTTCGAAAGAACAGTGTCTCTCGGGAACGTTTGTGAGGATGCAATACTTGCCTGCCACATCGTGACACAGAACATAACATACGAAAAAGAAACAACAAAATATCACTCTCCCAAAGAGATCCCTGCAAGGGGAGGAAAAGGAGGGATCATCTCTTCGCGGAAAGGGCCATAGCTTTGGGCATTTGCGATCTCAACGTTGGCTGCTTCAGCCTCACGAGAGGCGTATTCATTGAAGACTTGCGACAAGATCGGATGTCGAAACAGGTGTGCGCTATGAATGATCACGGGCAAAAAGCCGCGCTTGAGCTTGTGTGATCCTTGGGCACCTGCCTCCACCAATGTACAACCTGATCGGATCGCGTGATCGATCAACTGGTAGTAACAAAGCTCAAAATGCAGGTTATCGACCTGCTCGAAACAGCCCCAATAACGGCCATAAACGTGTTTTCCTTTGGCAAAAGAAAGCGTTCCCGCAACGATCTGATCACCACGCGACGCAAAGCCTATCAAAGCAGTCTGCCCAAGCTCTCTGCGCGCTCGCTCAAAGAATGATCTTGTAAGATAAGGGTTCCCCCACTTTCGATCGCTTGTGGAGGTGTAAAGTCGATACAAGGTCCTCCACTGCGCTTGATCAAGTTGATCACCTCGATGCAAACTCAGGGTCAGCCCCTCTTCTTCGACGCGTCTTCGTTCCTTGCGCAGTTGTTTGCGATTTTGTGATCGCAGGGCCCCCAAAAAGGCGTCAAAGTCTTCGTATCCGTTGTTTCGCCAGTGAAACTGGTGCGTGGCGCGGCGAGAAAAGTCGCACTCTTCAAAGAAAGCCGCTTCTTCGTCATTGCAAAACAAGACGTGAATGCTCGAAGCATCCGCAGCATCCATCACCTCACGCATCCCTTGCACCAACAAACGTCGGATCAGATCGGGATCTTCTTGTGGGCGGACCAACAAACGTGGTCCAGTCGCAGGGGTAAAAGGCACGCCCACCACAAGCTTCGGGTAATAGGAGATCCCAAAGCGACGGGCAATCCCTGCCCACTCCCAATCAAAGATGAATTCGCCATAGCTATCTGTTTTGATATAAGTAGGCGCGGCTCCCAACAAGGTTTGCTCAGACCAGACCGTGATATGGGCAGGTACCCATCCAGTGTCAGGTCCCACGCAGCCCGTTTCTTCGAGAAGACGCAAAAAAGCATAATCCAAAAAAGGATTGTGTGGATCTTCAAGGGCCGCCCATTCTTCGGGCTTTACACGTCCCAAGGAAGGTAAGATATCTATTCGCAATGAACGCCCTTTTTGGCTCTGATTCATAAAAAAGCCTCCCGCAAAGATGTCGAATCGCTCTCTTTAGGAGATCGGACATCCGCAGTCGATTCGCAAGAGGCCAACACTAGGAAAGGAACAACGATGCAAACATGGAAGTGGAAGGTCTTGCGTGCAGGCGCATTTCGCCTTGATGGTGGAACGATGTTTGGCGTGATCCCCAAAGCTTTGTGGGCGCGCATGACAGATGTTGATGAAGACAATCGCATCCCGCTCCAAACCAACTGCGTCTTGCTCCAAAGTGCCGACCGTCAGGTCTTGATCGAGACAGGATTTGGCAACAAGTTCGGCCAAAAAGATCGCACGATCTTTGCGATGGAAGACCGTTGGATCGGGGACACTCTTCAAGAAGAAGGCATCGATCGCAGTGAGATCAGCGATGTGATCGTCACGCATCTCCACTTTGATCACGCAGGTGGACTCACCTACCTCCCAACCCCCGAAGCCTCGGCCCAGTCGAGCTTTCCCAAAGCGCGCATCTACACCCAACGCTGTGAGTGGGAGGATGCACTGGCCAACCGTTCGACGATGACACGCACCTACCTTCGCGATCATCTCGCTCCCGTCGCCCACCAGATCCAACGCGTCGATGGTCCCGCAGAGATCTTGCCAGGCATCCGCGTCCTGCCTGTCCCTGGGCATACTTGGGGACAACAAGCTGTCCTCTTCCACGATGATCAAGGGCCTTTGTGTTTTCCGGGCGATGTGATGCCCACGATCCACCACGTCGGTGACGCCTTCAATATGTCCTACGACATGCTCCCCTACCAAAATACGCAAACCAAACGGGCCTTGCTCCAAAAAGCCCATCAAGAGGGTTGGCGGATCATCCTCGATCACGAAGCAGGTCCTGCGGTTGTCCATGTCGATCAAGACGAGCGCGGGCGCTTTGTGCTTCGTCCTGCAACTGTATAATCCTTCTACAACAAACCTCACACACCTCCAGCCAAACCTTTGCGTAACAAGAGATATCCTCCAAACGACAAAGGCACGACCCCTTACTACTTTTGTTTTGTGTGATTCTCTTGGTATCGTGAGGACTTTGCTCATGGGTTGCAAGAAAACAAGCTGCCTCATGGCACTCAGCACGCGATCCTGTTATACATGAACCGTTATCGCCAACCATCTTCGTTATGACCACCCCGTGCTATTCGCGTTTGGTGTCATTTCTATCGTTGGCGTGATAAGAGCATCGACTGAGGGAACACTTCATCAAAAACAACAAGACCTCCCAAGATAAGGGACCATAGTTGTCGAGCAGGATGCAAACTTAAACCCCGCGATGAGCGAGGTTTCCCAACTCTCCACCCCAAGCTTTTAGCCGCGGGTGGCTCTGATGCGAGATAGGCGAATAAGGATGTACAGGCTCTTTGTTTTTGAGGGCGATCCACAAACGACACAAGCGCTTCAGGTGCAGCTTGAAAAGCTCATGATCAACACGAGCGCGACCCCCTCGCTATACCAAGCCCAACTCGATCTCGACCAAACCGCACCCCACCTGATCCTTTTCGATTTGACGCACCCTCTCCACGAAGTCGAGACCCTGTATCGTTGGGTCTCACAACATCCGAAACTCCACGCCATCCCCCGCATCTTTCTCAGCCTTCCACACCAAGAACAACTCCTCGCCCAACTGCGCAGCGAGGGCGAACAGCACATCTTTGAGCGTCCTCTTCGCCCTTCCCAGTTTATCGCGACCTTGCAGGCCCTTTTGTCGCAGAATACATCCGATCCTTTCCTTCCGATGGGCAAAAAGAAAAAAGCAGATGATGCCCTCTCCTCCATGGTAGGGAGAAAGATCGGTTCCTTTGTGTTGGAAGAAGAGATCGGGCGCGGTGGGATGGGCGCTGTCTTTCGAGCCTACCAAGAAGCGTTGCAACGCAAAGTCGCGCTCAAACTGATGTTGCCCAACGCACAACAAGATGAGACCTGCATCAAACGTTTTCAACGCGAGGCGTTGGCCATCGCCCAACTCAAAAGCCCCTACATCGTCCAAGTCTTCGACGCAGGAACGACCGAAGATGGGGTCTTTTACATCGCGATGGAGTTCCTTGAAGGCGAAAACATCGATCAGTTCTTGCGAGCTCGCAAACGCCTCACAGAAAGCGAAGCAATATCGATCATCGAACAAGTCGCCCAAGGACTCAAAGCAGCCCATGATGCGGGACAGATCCACCGCGATATCAAGCCTTCAAACCTGATCATCAACCTACGCGGACACGTCACCCTTACAGACTTTGGCCTTGTGCGTGGCACGCAAGACATGTCCTACACACAGCCCGGTATCGTGGTAGGCAGCCCACATTATCTTTCGCCAGAACAGGCTTCGGGAAAGCCTCTCGATCACCGCTCTGACGTTTACGCCCTTGGCATCGTCTTTTACGAACTCCTCACAGGCACCACACCTTTTCGCGGTCCCAATATCTCTAACGTGATGCTCAAACACATCCAAGAGCCCCTGCCTGATCCACGACAACACGCCCCCGAAGTCACCCAAGCCACCGTCCAAGTCATCAACAAGATGACGCAAAAAGAACCCGCCCAACGTTACCAAGACTGTTCGGCCTTGTTGGAAGCGCTGCGTCACCTCAAACACCCCGCGCACTCTTTTTCTGCCGCAAGTTGGACCGCTGCCCCCGCTGTGCATGTCTCTCCAAGCATGGGTTCACTGAGCCCACCCCAAACACCCCATGCTGTCGGCTTTTCAGGACACAACCCGCAAACCTCCGCACCTGCGGGATTTGCGTCTCTTGCACCAGCACCGCCCAGTGTCGGGGGTGGTATGGGGATGGGGACATCGCTTGCCCCCCCCACAACTCCACTCAAGGGCTCTCTTTCGCTGGCCCCACATCTTCTCCAACATACCGCTCCCCCGACCCAAGCCCGTTTGCGCTTTTCACCGCACAGGCAACTCATCCACCAAGAAGGCATGTGGAGCGATATCTCTCTGCAAAGTATCCAACTTCTGTTGGGTTCTGAACAAGCGCTGGCTTTGCCCCCCTTTGGTCCGTGGAAATCGATTCAACTCGAAGGAGCCATGCAGCAACTTCTTTGTATGCCATCAGCCCATGGCTACGATGTCTTGCTCCAAGATGCCCCCCACGACCACCACTCCATGAACATGATGCGCCAAAGCATGGCCCCTCCCGCAAAGCAACAAACCCTCGATGCTTTCTTTGGGCAACTCTTCTCAACGTTTGGTCTTGCAGGTGCTTTGCTCGTTGGAAAACACACGAACTTTCTCCAAGGACAAACCGCTGATCCCAGCCTCCTTCCTATCCTGCAACAACGCATCTCCCCCATCAACCAAGCTTGTTTGGCCCTTCCTATCGACCTTGTCGGCCTAGAGTGGGGCTTCCAACATATCCACGTGCTCTTCTGGCGCTTTCCCTCTTTTGGGCTCTTCGTCCTCGCCCAACCTGGCGCCTACAAAAGCACCCTCGCTTCCATCCTTCAACAATATCGACCGCTCCTCCAAGGAAGCGAACCTTCGCTGACAGGCACGTCTTTCTCCACAGACAGCGGCGCTGGCGCGATGTCTCCGCTCGCGCAAGCCTCCAACTTCCTCAGCGAACAAGAGATGGAAGCCATTCAACTGGAATTCACCCGCATCATCGGCCCGATGGCCCAGATCGCCATGAAACAAACGCTCAAAAAGATGGGACACCCCCGCAAAGAATTCCCCCGCGCAGAAGGTGAAGAACTCCTCCAAGCCCTCTCGCGACGACTTGACGCAGCAAAACAAGATGCCTTCCTCAAGGCGGCTTTACCCCTCATCTCTTCCAAAAGGAGTGCTTAGGCTATGAGAATTGGCTTGGGTTTCAGGATCATCTTCCTTACATCTTCTATTGTCCTCCTCACCTCGGCGACCCTGATATTTCTCGCCTACAACCGCGCTTACAACGACCTACAAACCAGTATCGGTCGTCGCCTTGAAGGGATCGCCAACACCGCAGCCATGCAAATTGATGGCGATATGCATGAAAAGATCGCCCCCAACAAAAAGCTCAACCTCCCCGCAAATGCGGACGAAAAAGAGCACCTTAAAAAGTTGAGTCCCAAGGATCAAGAGCAATACAAAAGCTTTCTCAAGATCAGAAATTATCTGATCAAGGTCCACAAGATCAACAAACTCAACACAGATATCTACACCCTCCGCCCAGAGGACAGCACCATGTCCTTTATCGTGATGGCTGGCGGCGGTCATTACATCGGGCACACTCACCAATTCACGCCCCAAACGCGCCACGTCATCAAAGAAGGAACCAGCACCACGAGTAAGATCTATTTTGACCAACACGGCGCTTGGCTCTCTGCTTTTGCTCCTATCCGCAACAGCAAAAACAAAGTCGTCGCAGTCCTCGAAGTTGACGAAAAGCTCAAGACCTTCCAAAGCGAACTCGCGATGCAGCTTTTCTGGCCCGCCATCGCCGCGGCTTTGGTCTTGCTCCTTGCATTGTTCTTCTCCATCCACTTTGCACAACGCCTTGTCGCACGGCTCGCTTACCTCCGCGACGTCACAGAAAAGATCTCCCTCGGTCAGATGGATCACCCCATCGAGATCACCACCCGCGACGAAGTCGGCGAGCTTGCCCAAGCCCTCGAACGCATGCGTGAGTCCCTCAAGATGGCCATGCAGATGCTTGAAGAAGACGAATAATCCCCACCCTTTCCTCCACTTTTCCCCTTGACCCTCCGCCCTAGCCTGTTTATATACCTTCTATAAACAAATAACCTACTTCATCACTAGGTGATTATAGATATCTTATTCAAGTCCCCATCTATCCGAAGACAAGGAGTCCACCATGCGGATCGTGAATCTCGAACCAACCCCAAACCCCAACGCCTTTAAGTTCAACATTGAAGAACTGCTTTCCAACGACGCGCGTTCTTTCCCAAACAACGAGGCAGCTTCACGCGATCCTCTCGCACGCAAGCTGTTTTCTGTAGAGGGTGTGGACTCTGTGTTTTATCTCGGCCACTTCATCACGATCAGCAAGCGCGAAGGGATCGAGTGGGGCAACGTGATGAAACACGTGAGCCAGTACCTTCTCGAGTTCGATGCGAGCGGCCTCAAGGACCTCGCACAAGAACAAGAAGGACAAGAAGGCGACGCTTCACAACACCCGATGATGCAGCAAGTCACCGAACTGATCGAAGAGATGGTGTTGCCCGCTCTTGCCAATGATGGTGGGGGTCTTGAAGTCTTGGGTATCGAAGACAAGACCGTTTTCATTCGTTATCAAGGTGCGTGTGGAAGCTGTCCTAGCGCAACAACGGGAACTTTGATGGCGATCGAGCGATTGCTTCAGAGCCAAATCGATGGTGAGCTTCGCGTACTTCCTGCCTGATCTCTTCGTGAATTGCGTATCTTTCGAGGCATGCTGTCCCCACATCCCCATCAAGATATCCCCATCCCGCCCGTTACAACGAATCCATCGGATCAATCTTCATTGTATTGATAGAGGTTATCCCAGATATTGTCGAGGATATGCAGTGCTTCGCCGAGGGGCTTCGCTTCGTAGCGCTCTTCACCATCGGGGCTTTGGATCACTTTGACGATGGGCAGATCGTGTTCGCCTTGCTCGTCTTTTTCGATCACTTTGTCGAGTGCGTCATCGACTTCAAAGTCCACTTCGAGTCCTTCGAACTTGTCTTTCAAGAACATCTCAGCGCGTTCGTCGATCTCGTCCGCAGTAAGGGGCGTACCTTCAATCAACAAGATGTAGTAGCAAAGGATCGCTTCTTTGAACTCTTGTTCTTCGAGCGTATCCATCAGGTACTGCAACACACCGATGTTGTTGTCGAGGTTCTTGTGGTAAAGGTCTTGCGTGATCTTGGCCATGTAGTTGGCCTTGGTGCGTCGATATCCCAACACCAACTTCACGGAGTATGCAACGAGTACGGAGAGAACGATCACGATCGCGCTACCGCCACCCGTCTTGAGGCTTTTGTAAAGTGCGAAGAATCCGAGGAGAACGGTGAGCACCAACATGGTGACGTCAAATGACTTCATCCGCATGTTCTTCTCGGGGAAGATGATCTCGGTATCCGCCATGGGGATATTCTTGAACATCTTGAGATTGATGGTCCAATCGCGCGCACCTTCGGGGGGTTTCTTCGCGGAGATGATCTTTCCAACCACAGGAAGCTTTTCCATCCAGCTGGGGGGCGTGGGTGGACGCAAGCGGAACAAGCTGATCACCCGTTGCATCGCGGGTTCTTGGAGCTTGATCGGTCGAAGAAGCTTGGTGGCTTCTTTGGGTTGGCTGGCGATGTTCTGACGACGAACCCAACGACGCTCAAACACGGTGGTGCGTTCTTCATCGTTTCCTTTAACAGTCTCTGGCTTGGACTTGTCGTCTGTAAACAACGACAACAAGACGTTCTCGGACTTCTTGTCACCACGGGCCTTTTCAATCAGGACTTGGATGGGTGTTAACACCACGCCCAAGACGCGCGAAAGCAGGAAGTCGATCTTCTGCATCAAGAACATGCCTTCTGTCTTGTCGCGCTCGATACCACGGTGGAAAACCAAGATATTGGTGTCGAACTCTTTGGGCAAAGACAGCACTTCTTCGATGGATTCGTCGAGTTCGAGCTTGGCTTCTAGTTTTTGTCCTTCGTTGGTTTTGAGGTGCCCAAAGTATTCTTGGAGCATACGCGGATCAAAAACGTTCCAATTGATATCGACGGGTAGGTCGAAGAGATAGCTATGTTCGCAAGCACGCGTGTAGTTCTCTTCGGTCATGGGGTTGAAGTTTCCTCGAAACATCGTTTTGAGGAAGTTGGTCAAAAAGCGGCGTTCACGCCACAAAAGCTCTTCTTCGGATACGCCTTCGCGCAACTTCTCCCCAGTATCAGGCGCAAAGTATTCGTAGTCTTCTTTCAACTCGTTGAGCAAACGGTGGTAGAAGAAGTGATACAAACCTTCGGAAAGCTCCATCAGGTGGGTAAAACCTTCTTCATTTTCGCGAAGGGTGGGATGCTCCATCATCGCACGGACAAAACGCGCCTTGCTAATGGGGATGTAATGTTCGTGTGGGATCTCGACCCAGTCTCCAGGTGCCCACTCATCGCTTTGGGGGGGGGCTTCTCCTTGGAAAAACAGTCCTTCTTCGATCCACTCGCCTTGTTGAATCGCGGCTTGGGACGCGCCGCTTTGCCCTTGATCACTCATCCAAGGTCCTCCTTGTATTTTTGAAAAGATCGAAATCTCTTTGGGAGCTTTCTTCGCCGAACCAAGTGGGCCAGCTTCACGCGCCCAAGACTTGGCTCTGCCCGTCTCTTCGGTTTCAAGCGCTAGCTTGCGTGATGCGCGAAACGAAAGACGGTTCATGTTCAGGGTTCTCAACTTGTAGAATCAACGTGCGCCAGATGTTGACAGAGGACACACAACACGTCAAGACAAGCCTATGTTTCGCCCGCATCGCCGCGCCCCAAACAACTTTTCTTCCCCCAAGTCCCCTTGACCTCTCCCAAAGATTGCGCTACCTCGCCCCCATCTCTCGCGACAGGACACAAGGGGCAAACCCGCTTCGTGTCCTGCGCCCAAGCCGCATATTGGCTCTTGTTGTGGAGGCTTTGTGATGCAAGTGAAAGCTCGTTTTCGTGTCCTCAAGTTTGGCGGAACCTCTCTTCACCAGCCACACTTGCTTTGTCGCGTGATCCAGATCATCTCCAAAGCGCGACAGGAAGGCCCAACAGCCGTGGTGGTCTCTGCCATGGGCGACACCACCGAACTTTTGTTGCACGCAGCAGACGCAGCCGCCCTTGGCAAACTCCCAGAAGCCGAGGCCATCATCGACCGCATCCACGACCTTGCCCTCCACAATGCTCTCGCTTGTATGCGCCAGCTACGGACAGATCAAGATCCAAGAGGCGACCTCGACGACGCGCTCAAACTCACCCCGCAAACACGCGAGTTGTTGACGCCGCTACGTCAGATCCTCTTAGGGATCAGCCTTCTACGCCAAAAAACCGCGCAATCTCTCGATCTCGTCGTCTCATTTGGCGAACGACTTAGCGCGCGTTTGCTCTCTCTTCTTCTTCAAGTCGAAGGGCTCGATGCTGTTGATGTCGATGCTCGACAGTGGGTTATCACCAACGATAACTTCGGTTCTGCCGACGTTGACAACGATACAAGCCGCTCGCGTCTGCTTGCGCTCCATGAACAATGGAAAGACAAAGTCAGCGTTCATACCGGATTTATCGGGCAAACCCACGATGGGCGCGTGACCACCCTTGGACGCAATGGCTCAGACTACACCGCGACCTTGCTCGCAAACTACCTCAAAGCCGAGCGTGTCGAGCGTTGGACCAGCTTACCAGGCGTCATGACAGCCGACCCAGTGATCGTCCCCGATGCCTACCCTGTCCAGCATCTCAGTTACCTCGAAGCCCTAGAGTTGGCCCACTATGGCTCGCGTGTCCTCCACCCAAGAACCATGTTGCCACTGCTCGAAGCGGATATCCCTATGCGGATCCGCAATGTCGAAGCACCCGAAGAACACGGGACTTGGATCCATCACGAGCGAAAACACCAAAACAACCAACCCACTTGCGTGACCTCGCTCGAAAATCTCGCCCTGATCGACATCCGTTGGCGAAAACTCTCGAAACAAGCCCACATGAGCGAACGTGTTCTTCATGCCTTGCGCCAAGCCGATATCCCCTTGTGGATGGCGACGCAACCCGCACACGGTCAAGCGGTCGCGGTGGTCCTGCCCAAAGAACGCCTTGCTGATGCAACACGCGTCCTCAAAGAAGAGCTTGGCGCGGACCTTTTGCGCAAAGAAGCCGAGCCCTTCGAGGTTGTCTCACCTGTCACCCTGCTCTCGCTTGTGGGCGAAGGGATGTCTTCAGATGTTGATGTCACAGGGCGATTCTTCCATACCCTCGGGATGGTCGGCGTTTCCGTCCTTGCTATCGCCCAAGGAAAAAGCTCGCGTTCGATCTCCTGCGTTGTCGATGCAAAAGACACGTATATCGCGGTTCGAACCGTTCATGCGGCCTTCAACTTTGCGCATCAAGATGTAAGCCTTTTTCTTCTTGGCCAAGGCGTCGTGGGAAGCCAACTGCAACAACAGCTCCTCACACAACACCAGAAACTACGCGAACAACACGATGTCCACCTTCGTTTGGTGGGCCTCGCCAATAGTCGAGAGCTTGCTTTCCAACCTGAAGGACTCCCCGCAGGCAGCCGACTTGACGAGATCGCAGAAGACCTTCGCGCTCCCCATGACCGTCCCACGCTGCTTTCTGTGCTGGATCAACTTCGTCGTCTCCCTGTCCCCATCCTTGTGGACTGCACCGCAGCCTCCAACATGGAAGACATCTACCAAGAAGCTTTTGCGCGCGGTATCCACGTCGTCGCTGCCAACAAAAAGCCTCTGACCATCCATTGGCCCAAACGCCAAGAGCTGCTTCAAGCGGCCCGCCACAGTCACCGCACGTATCGTTACGAAACAACGGTAGGTGCGAGCCTTCCCGTGATCGATACCCTGCAAGACCTCGTCAGAACAGGCGATCATGTCTTGCGAATCGAAGGATCTTTTTCAGGGACGTTGGGTTACCTAACAGACAAAGTCATGTCAGGGACGCGTTTGTCTCAAGCCGTCCGAACAGCCCGTGAGTTGGGCTATTCCGAACCCCAGCCCCAAGATGACCTCTCTGGCCTTGATGTCGCACGAAAAGCCCTGATCCTGATCCGCGAACTGGGTATCCCGATGGAGTTGGAGCACATCGTCGTTGAGCCGCTTGTACCAAGCGAGATCCTTGAGAAACACGATCTCGATGAGTTCTTTGCAGCGCTCGAACAACACGACGAAACTTTCCAACAGTACATCGACGCACTCAAGGCAGAAGGCCAGATCTTACGCTACCTTGCGATACTCGTCCCCCCTGACCATCCAGATGATCCCATTGAAGCGCGTGTGGGTCCTGTGGGAGTCCCCGCAGAACACCCCGCCACAAGGCTCCGTGGTTCCGAGTCTTTCGTGGCCTTTACCACAGAGCGTTACCAAGAGTATCCCATGATCGTCCAAGGCGCGGGCGCGGGTGGAGCCGTGACCGCAGCGGGTGTTCTTGCTGATATCTTCCGCATCGCCCAGCACTTGCGCGGACGTTAACCATCCACACTCCATCCCCATCTATCGCGCTCTCACACAACGTCTCCCATTTCCCCGTTGTCATCGAAGTCTCACACAACATCTCCCATGTCCCCGCTGTGCCGCCCTTTCGCGCGACACTTGGGCAGTTGTCACCCCTCTCCTTGTAGCGAAAATCCCCCCCTCACTCTTTGTTGACCACCAGATGCACAGAAGTCCCGGGTGCAACGCGCTTTCCAGCGGCGGGCTGTTGGCGCAAGACCCAAGCGGGCGAGACATCTTCGTCCACAGCATAACGCACGGAACCAAGGCGCAGACCTGCGTTGCGCAGTAGGACTTTGGCGCGGCTGAGGTTCATATTGCGAAAACTGGGGACTTTGATTTGCCCTGAAAGCACAGAAGGAACTTCTAGACGCATCCGCACTTTGGGGGCGGGGCGTTGTGTCAGCATGGGCAAGACCCAAAACTCCATCCCAAGGTACACCCCCACAGACACAAACAACGCGACAAAAAATGTCGCCAAGAAAGACATCCCGCCAGAACGTTCAGCCATGTGTGCTCTCCTTTTGCGTTCTTGTTTTTTCGCTTCCAAAAACTTGTCTCATGCATCCAAACCGCGGCCTTGCTGTGTCACAACTCTGGGGTTGTCGGCCCTTCATCTGCGTGCTACACTGCGCCCCATCACGCTGTGGTCTCGGGTCTTTCCAAGCACTTCTGAGCCTATAACGCGCAGTGAATCGATCTCCTCTCGCTTGGCGACACAACGCATCGACACATTCGAACTCCCTTGCACTGCGGACTTTGTGGCTCGTTGCATCAAAAAGAACTCACCATCACAACATCTTTCACAAACGCGAACGCTCAAAGCCCGCGTTCAATCGATAGAAAAGAGGTCTTTGTATGCCACACTATTACCAACTGGGAGAAATCCCCAAAAAACGTCACACCCAGTTTCGCCGTCCTGACGGAAAACTCTACTCCGAAGAGCTTGTCAGTACAGAGGGATTCTCCAATCTTTCTTCTCTCGTTTATCACGTCCACCCGCCCACAGCCATCAAAGAAGCGGGGACGCCTTACAGTGTGGCGCCCAAGGTTGCTCTCGAAAAGAACATCATCCACCGTAGTTTCCTTGGTTTTCGGCAACCCACGGATGACGACTTCCTCAAAAGCCGCAGGATCGTCTTTACCAACAATGACCTCAATGTGGCGCTTGCTGCTCCACGTCATGGCACCAATTACTTCTACAAAAATGCCCAGTCTGACGAAGTCATCTTCATCCACGAAGGCGAAGGAACCTTGCGTACCATGCTAGGCAACCTCGACTTTTCGTATGGCGACTACCTCGTGATCCCTCGTGGCACCATCTACCAAATCGACTTCAAAAGCGAAGACAATCGCTTGTTTATCGTTGAGTCACATAGCCCAATCAGCTTCCCACACCGTTATCGCAACGAGTTTGGACAACTCCTTGAGCACTCACCTTTTTGCGAACGAGACATCCGAAAACCCGAAGTCCTCGAAACACACGATGAGAAGGGCGACTTCAAGGTCCTGATCAAAAAGCAAGACACGATCTATCCGTTGTATTATGCCTATCATCCTTTCGATGTCATCGGTTGGGACGGATACTTCTTCCCTTACGCTTTTTCGATTCATGACTTTGAACCCATCACAGGGCGCGTTCACCAGCCCCCACCCGTTCACCAAACCTTCGCTGCACGGGGATTCGTGATCTGCTCTTTCGTTCCGCGCCTCTATGACTACCATCCAGAGGCCATCCCTGCGCCCTACAATCACAGCAACATTGACTCTGACGAAGTCCTCTATTATGTCGATGGCGACTTTATGAGCCGCAAACATGTCGAACGCGGCATGATCACCCTTCACCCGATGGGCATCCCCCACGGCCCACATCCGGGCGCTGTGGAACGCTCCATCGGCAAAAAAGAAACCCAAGAACTTGCCGTGATGGTTGATACTTTCGCGCCGCTCAAGATCACAGAAGAAGCCGTGAAACTAGAAGATCCCCTCTATCACAAGTCTTGGATCGAAGAGTGATCAACCCCATCTTTCCACAGGGACCAACACCCCACCCCAGAAGGAAACGAACATGACCCAAAAAGACTTTCTCCCCATCAATGGAACCGACTACGTTGAGTTCTACGTTGGGAATGCCAAACAAGCCGCTCACTTCTACAAAACCGCCTTCGGTTTCCAGTCGCTTGCTTACGCAGGCCCCGAAACAGGCGTCCGTGACCGCGCTTCCTACGTCCTCCAACAAAACAAGATCCGCCTTGTTTTGACCACGCCACTCCACCCTGAAGGCGAGATCGCTTCGCACATCCAACGTCACGGCGACGGCGTCAAAACCCTCGCACTGTGGGTTGATGACGCAGCCTCTGCTTGGAAAGAAACCACAGACCGCGGTGCGCGCTCCTTTATGGAACCCACCACGCTCAAAGACCAACATGGCGAGATCCGCACCGCAGGCATCCATACCTACGGTGACACCATCCACATGTTTGTCGAACGCAAAAATTACAACGGTCCCTTTATGCCTGGTTACGAGTCTTGGGAAAGCCATTACAACCCCACAGATACGGGTCTTTTGCACATCGACCATTGCGTTGGCAACGTTGGTTGGGGCGAGATGGACCAGTGGTGCAACTTCTACAGCGAAGTGATGGGCTTTGAACAACTCGTCTCTTTCGACGACAAAGACATCTCGACTGAGTACAGCGCATTGATGAGCAAGGTGATGGCGAACGGCAACGAGCGCATCAAGTTCCCCATCAACGAGCCCGCAGAAGGCAAGAAAAAGTCCCAAATCGAAGAGTACTTGGACTTCTACCATGGCCCTGGCGTCCAACACATCGCGATCGCCACCCATGATATCGTCCACACCGTGACCAGCTTGCGTGATCGCGGCGTCGAGTTCCTTCATGTTCCCAACACCTACTACGATGATATCCTTGATCGTGTCGGTCCCATCGAAGAAGACATCACGCCCTTGCGTGAGTTGGGCATCCTGATCGACCGCGACGAAGAGGGCTACCTCTTGCAGATCTTCACCAAGCCCGTCGAAGACCGCCCCACCCTGTTTTACGAGATCATCCAGCGCAAAGGTGCCCGTTCCTTCGGAAAAGGCAACTTCAAGGCTCTGTTTGAAGCCATCGAACGTGAGCAAGCTCGCCGTGGAAACCTCTAAACTTCAGGCTCCTTGGCGCGTCTCGATCCTGTTTTGCACCAAGTGTCGCTGGTTGATGCGCGCCTCGTGGATGGCTCAAGAGCTTTTGACGACTTTTGACAACCAACTCCACGAGGTCGCCTTGTGCCCCTCAGAACCAGGCTCTTTCGAGATCTTGCTCAATGGGCAACTGCTCTTCTCACGCCAAGCGCAACAACGCTTCCCAGAACCCCGTGAGATCAAACAAGCCATCCGAGACGTTATCGACCCAACACGCGACCTCGGACACAGCGAACGCCCTGTTCCTTCAACACCCTAGAGACATTCAACAGAGACCTACCCCTTAGAATTAATAAAAGAAGATTTTTGCACAAAAACAAATAGATACGACGCGTTTCGTGCTTAGCGATACGACTTTTCAACTTTGCCCCTCGCACTGCGCTGTCTTTTTGTGCTATACCGTCAACCCTATCTGTTCCAAAGATACGCCGCATGATAAAGCCTTACCCGATCACGAACGCGGAAACGAGAAGGAGTTGTTGATGAGCATCTCTCTAGATCAACCGACTTGGCTGGCCGACCTGATCCAATACACCCTCGAACACTACGACGCCGAAGCTGCCGCAGCACGCGCTTCGCAACTTCCCGTAGACGAGCGACGCGGTGTCGCTGCCATTAGCATGGCTCTCGATGCCCGCAACATCTCACAAGGCTTGCCTGCTCTTTACCCTGAGATGTCCGAAGATCCCGAAGACTTCCCTTCCTACAAGTTCCTCTCCACCTTGCGCATCCAAGCTGAAGTCGCACTCGATGTCGCCATCGCTCTTGGACGACCCATCGAAGGTGAGATGTCTCGTCTCGCCCTGCTTATGATCTGGTGGGCTTGCCTTGGTGAACTCGACCAAGCTGACGCACTCGCTCAACTCTGGCGCCAAGTCTCCACAGGTGAGCGCGAAGTCACCGAGTTTTCGGACTACCTCGACAGCCACGTCGAACCCCTCGGCGCGCACCTCAAGTCCCGCGCTGTCCTCAAAGCTGACCCACTCCTCGCACTCCCCATCAACCAAGGGATCAGCTTCTTCGACATCCGTATGGCTGGACAGCTTGCAGAAGCCCTTCACGATGACGAACGCCTCGAACGTCACGAGATCGAACGCGTCATGACCTTGACCCACAGCGACCGCCTCCGCTTTGTGGAAGCGACCATCGCACTGGCTTGGTCCAACGGTCTGCTTGAAGCTGAAGAACGCAACCTGATCAAAAAACAAATCGAGATGCTTCAGCTCGACAAAAAACAATCGCGCAAGCTCCTCAACGCGATGATCACGCCCGCGACGCCAAAAGAATTCATCCAGTCTTTCTCTGATCAAGAAGTCGCGATGTTCGTTCTGCGTCAGCTTGTCATCGCCTCGATGATCGACGGCGAACAAGACGCCAAAGAACGTAAGTTCCTCCAACGCACCGCGAAAGAGATGGGACTCAACGACACCCAGTTCCGTCAGATCATGGAAACGATGATGGCTTTCCTCGAATCCAACCGCGACTCCATCGACGCCATGAAAAAACAAAAGAAACGTACCCGCCCTGGCTTCTAATCTTCCCCACGTTCCACATCCCCCCTACATCCCAAAGCCCCCAACAGCCCTTCCTCGAAGGAGAGACGCATGGGTCCGCGCGCAACATCACCCTACTTTTTCTTGTTCGGCATTCTCTTTTTTCTCCTATTTTCTGGACAGTTATATGCAGCGCCACCATCGCTAGAAGATCTCCACAGCAACCAACCCCTTTCCCTCGCCTTGCGCCTTGCCCAAGAGAAGCAACAGCCCCAACGCGCCAAGGTCTTGCGCAAGCTCCTCCTCTACCCCACGCAGCCCCCTTCTTTGCAAAGCACACGACATCTTCTAGAACTCGCAAGCCAAGCAGATCCCGTGCTTTCTTTCTATGCCCGCGACCTCTTACAAAAAGAGAGTTTACGTCGTCAAAAGAGCCTGCTCTCACTCGCACAACACACCAAAGGCAGCGTGCGTTTGGTGGCGTTGTACTACCTCCTCCCAACCCTTCAGAAAACACCGTCTTTGCTGTGCCTCCCCGCGACGTCTCGCATCGACAAAAGAGGGATCTTGGCCTTCCTCTGGGCGTGGGACACCATCGGGCAGCTTCCCCCTTGCGCACGCTCCTTTCTCAAAATGCAGCTCACAGCCTATGGTGTATCCCCCACGAAGACCCGCGAGGCCCTCCATCTTTTGCAAGGCGACGATCTTTCTCGTATTATCCGATGGCTACGAACCCTTCCTGCTTCGCGTCCAACCACCCCCACGTCTCGCCCGACAACATCCGCACTCTCGCGTCCGACAACTTCCGCCTCTTCGCGCTCGACCACTCCATCGCATCCAACACGGCATCCCCTCTCTGCGTCACAGGGTCATCCTCCCAAAGCTCGAAGTATCGGAAAATATCATCCTCATCATCCGCAAGCCCCTCCAAAACAAACGCCTCCAAAACAAGCGCCCTCCACCAAAGAAGCAGCCTCTCTGTCAGAACAAGTACAACACCTCACAAAGCAGATCCTCAAAAAGCCCCATGCTCCAAGCATTCGCGTGTTGACAGAGATCTTGCAACTCCCAGAGTCCCCTCATCTGCTTGAAGAGATCCACAGCTATCTCCAACAAGAGATGTCTGCACAACGCAAGCGCCCTTCCCATCGACTGGATGACTTCGACAAGGTCGCCCTGCGTTATCTTCTTGCGCACACCAAAGAACAGACCACCGCCCAAGACGCCCTTCTTTCGTTGCTCACGCCAAAGGGTACAAGCGACCGCCCTTTCACGCTACTTGAGATCGCACTTTGGGCAGGCCTCGCACAAACCTCCAAGGTGTACGAGATCTACCGCCGCCCCGCTCTGTTCAAGCGATGGAAACAAACCTTTAAGATCCCCGCACCACCGATTGTTTGGCTGAATATAGGCATCCTTCACAAGCTGAGTATCACCCTTGCACGCCCGCCCCAAAAAGCCCGAAGATGCGCAGCGCGTTGGTTGATGCCCGTCCCTTGGGAACTTCTTCAAGCCCGACACTGGGGAGCTTACGAAAGCTGCTTATTTGGCTCGCAAGGACCTCACCCTCTCTCGGGAATCTTACAACCACTTGCCCGACAGATCATCACGCAGGCGCCCAAGCATCCGCAACTTTGGATCGCACACCTTCAAGAAGTCCCTTTCTTGCAGACCCCAACCCAAACCCACGTGAGCAGGTCGCTTCGACAAACAGCTTACACGGCTCTACGCGATCTCCTCGAAAAGCTCGCACCACTCGACCCCAGAGGTTACACCAAGATGCTGATGATCTTGCTTGCACATGATCGCTTGCTGACTTCTGCGCGCTTTCAACGATGGACCCAACGACCTTTTCTCAAGACGCTGCCTCCGACCCCCTTTTCGTCTCCTCTCAAAAAGACGGCCCCTTCCCTCACATCCCAACAAGTCTTGGCGCAGCGTCTGGCTTTTTTGCGCCATCGCTATCTTGTGATGACCCAGTTCAAAACAGCCGCAAGTTTCGGCGAAAACGCACTGCGGCCTTTTGCAGAAGCGGTCCGTGTGATGCTTTCGAGAAAAGAACCCAGTTGGCATCGACTCGCAAGCCTGCTTTTGTCCCAATCCACCGAGCTTTCGATGGATCTCCTGCCTTTTCTCTTTGTGGGGTGGTTGGACCCCCAACGCCATGTTTTGATGCGTCGTATCCTGCGAAACAACTTTGCGACTCGTTCTACATCGGTCGAATAATCCCTATCATCCGAAAAAGACGACACTTCTATCCCATCGCATTGACCAAAAACGCCATCCTTCCTATGCTGCTTCTTCTTACCCCCACATGCAGGAGTTGTTCATGCCCCAAGGTTGGTTTTACTTCAGCGTCCTTGTCTTCGTCTTCGCGCTCTGCCCCATCGTCATCATCTCAACGCTCTTTATCACCGCCCCTTATGGTCGCCACGCGCGTTCGGGCTGGGGTCCAAAGATCGATACGCGTTGGCTGTGGTTGATCATGGAGTCTCCTGCGGTCTTTGGCTTCATTACCTTTTATTTTCTTGGGCCGCGTGCCCTCGAACCCATGTCCTTGATCCTGCTGGCCTTGTGGCAGTCCCACTACATCCACCGCACGCTGATCTATCCTTGGCGGATGCGCGCAAGCCAGACCCGCACGCCTTTTCTGATCGCAGGGATGGCGATCTTGTTCAACCTCTGCAACGCCTACGTTAATGCGACCCACATCTCTAGCAAAGAAGCGGGTTATACGCTGGCTTGGCTCTATGATCCGCGTTTTATCCTCGGTGTTGCGTTGTTTGCGTGGGGTTACTTTATCAATCGACAGTCTGACGAGATCCTACGAAACCTCCGTAAACCCGGCGAAACCGAGTACAAGATCCCACACGGTGGTTTTTACAAATGGCTCTCTTGCCCCAACTACTTTGGTGAGTTCATGATCTGGGCAGGTTGGGCCATCGCCACATGGTCCCTCGCGGGGCTCTCTTTCTTTCTTTTCACGGTCGCCAACCTCCTGCCCCGCGCGATCTCAAACCATCGTTGGTACATCGAAAAGTTCCCCGATTATCCAAAAGAACGCAAAGCGGTATTCCCTTTTATCCTCTAACCTTTGAAGGACTTCGAGAGCGAACG
Source organism: Myxococcales bacterium (assembly GCA_020632975.1). Classification (GTDB taxonomy): domain Bacteria; phylum Myxococcota_C; class UBA6777; order UBA6777; family UBA6777; genus JAKLKB01. The sequence continues at coordinate 385,593 of JACKEL010000004.1, read as the reverse complement.
TCATGCTAAAACGCATCCTTCTGGTCTTCGTCATCCTTTTCTTCGTATCCGTCGGCCTTTTGGCGATTTGGGTGATGCGCGGCACATCCCAACACAAACAGCAGCTCCAAGCAGAAGTCCAAAGTTTCCAACAGTCGATTCAGCCCGTCCAAGGGCGTTATCAAGCGCAGCTTACCAAACATCTTCCCTCACCCATCCAACGCTATCTGCGTTATGCCCTCCGCGAAGGCCAGCCTTTCGTCAAAAGCGTTGCTCTCGTACAAAAGGGCGTGATCCGCACGGGTCCCAAACAAGACTGGATGCCCATCACTGCCCAACAATACTTCAGCATCAACCCGCCTGGGTTCCTTTGGAGTGCGCGGGCCCAGTCCAATCCGCTCCTTTGGATTCATGCGCGTGACCACTACCGCAAAGGCCGAGGTTCGATGTTGATCCGCTTGCTTTCCACCATCGAGATCGCGGACGCCAAAGGCCCAGAGATCGACCAAGGCGCGTTGATGCGCTACGTCGCGGAGATGATGTGGTTTCCCACCTCTTTCCTCCAAAAAGACCGCCTTCAGTGGAAGCCCATCGACGCACAACGCGCGCAACTCACCTTCCAAGGAAAACATACCCGTGCAACGTTGATCTTCACCATCAATTCGAAGGATCAGCTTGTTCGCGTGGAAGGACTGCGTTACCGAGACAATGGCATCCAGCAAAACTGGTACGGAAAAGCCAGCCATTACAAGACCTTCCAAGGCATAAAGATCCCCACCCAAGTAGAGGTCGCATGGGCCCAAAAAACGGGTGACTTTACCTACACGCGCCTCCAGATCACAGATATCCACTTTCAATAAGCCCATCCTTTCGAGCAAACCGCACACACTTGCAGCTTTTTGGGCATCGTGTATCTTGTTCCCGCCATCGACCTCATACCGCACAAGGACTCACACCACACGAGGACACAAACCATGCAACGCAATCTTTTTTCTTGGCTTTTTGGTGTCGCCTTCCTCTGCTTGGCTTGCATCTTTGCCCAAGACGCCCACGCAAAGGACTTTCGTGTCGTCGTCGTCGGCGCCAAGATCCTCCCAACCAAAGACAACGGGGCTTGCTGGGACTTTTGCTTTCGTGGTCGCAAAAAATATGGCGCCCTCACCCAACTCCTCGAACGCTCGCCCCTTGGCTCATGGAAAAGCTTGCTCAACAAACGCGGCGTCAACGGAGCCACCGCCCTTCCTGACGCCTACGCCATCGTCCGCTTTTCCAATGGACTGACCATCCGCACCCACAAGATCCAAAACTCCCTTGTCCCCGAGTGGGGAAGCACAGAGTATATCGCGCTGCGAAAAGGTATGCGTGTGGATGTCGAGGTGTGGGACGCCGATCTTCGAAAGGATGACCTGATCGGGCAACGCAAAGATATCCCCCTCCCTGAAAAGCTCCTTCAACAAGGTGGGACTTGGACCATCCGCGTCGGTCGCGCTTTAGAGTTTTCGCTCTTTTTCGTCCGCGACCAACGAAACGTCCCCCGAAGAGGCCTTCGTGCGGGGCTTTACGAGATCACTGTCCGCAGCGCATTGATCGATGCACACAACAATGGAAAGCCCTGGGATATCATGAACGGAAAGCCCGATCCCTACGTGTTGTTGAAGATCGGCACCAAGGACCTCAAGACCCCCGTCCTCCGCGACACACTGACCCCCCAATGGCACGCCACATACAAGATCTACCTCACGGGCCGAGAGTCCCTTAGCGTGAGCATCTTCGACCACGACGGCCCCACAGAACAACTCCTTGGCGAGTGTAGCTTTTCTTCCATCGAGCATCTTCCGTTGTTGCGCCGTGTCTTGCTCAAACTTCAGTGCGACCACGTCAAAGACCTGAAGATCCACTTCAGACGCATCCGCTAGCCCCCTTCCCCACCACGCCTTTCTTCTGCTGCGCTTTCCCCGCTCTATCCACCGTTTCCCCCGCTCTATCCACCCTTTTCTCTCGCTCTATCCCAAAGACTCCGCATCACTTACGCAAGAGGTTCTTTCTCTTCAGTTTTCCGCGTGGGCCAAGCCAAGATGACCCCCCCTCCCAAAAAGAACACCCACCAGATCCCAAACAACCAACGATACGATGGAAACGAAAAGACAAATCGCAATCGATGTTTTCCTGCGGGCAAAGACACACCACATAACAAATGATTGACGCGGAATGTCCGAACGGATCGACCATTTACAGAGACTTTCCAATGGGGAGAGCAAGTCTCATTCAACACCACAAAGCCCGATCGTTTGGTTGTCATCGTCGTGGAAAGCTCGTTATGCCCCCCAACGATCGGGGTGATTGTGTACGAAGGAAGCTTTTCTCGACGAAGCTCATTGATCTTCTTGTCAGAACTGTTTTGTTGAAGTTGCTGTTCCCATCGCCTCAAACGGGCGCGGACGCCTCCACCTTCCCTTTGTCGCTCCAAACGAAAACGCAGCTTTTTCATCAGGTGACGCAGCCGAAAACGCGTATGAAACAGAGTCTCCATCTTTCGCGGAGCCGTCAGGCGATCCACTTGAGACCAAGGAGCCGCTTTCTTAGGTTTTGGCTGCACGACCCCCAAAGACGCTTGCCAAGCGTGGTAGGACATCCAAGGGAACGCCAACTTGCTCGACTTCCCGACCTCCACCGTCGCGACCCACCAAGGGTCCCCATATCGCATGACCTCCCAGGTTTGTGCGTTTCTTGTCACGCCGACCAAGCGAGGAACCCAGTGTATCCGAGGAATCGGCTTTTGCAGATGATACACTTGGATACCATGTTGACTTTTTCCGACACGCCAAAGCCAAGGCCACATGGGTCCTGCACTCGCACGAGAACGCATCGATCTCCCCCATGTACCCGATTTCTTTGTCGATGCGAGATAGCGCTCCACATTAAAGAAAGCCAAGATCTCGGGTGCTGCGGTCACCTGCGCCATGACTTCGCGATAACGCTTTGGCAACAAGGGATTTGGGTAGGCATATACGCTGCGCACCTGCAAAAAATGCGAGACATTGTCTGATGCATTTTCGTAATCATTCATCACACGATAAGAAGCAAGAGGACCGCGCGGACTCTCTTTGAGCAGCGGGCTCTGCATCGTTCGAAGACTGTGGGATGGAATGATCGTCGAAAAATTAAAATACAAAGATACATCCAAGATCACCACAAGAAGCCACACAGGGAAAAACCACAAGAGCTTCTTTCGGCCTCGTTGGTACGCCAAAAAGACAAAAGCCCCCCATATCCCGAGATTTCGAGCGATCTCCAGTAAGACCTGCAAACGAGGTCGAAAAACACTATAGGCGATGAGCAACCCCAGCCACACAAACAGCCCCGCCCACACATACCAAGCAAGGCGCCTCCACACCAAAGAAGGTTGTTCCTTGGTGTGTTTCCACAAGGTATCCACGCCAATCCCGACCAACATCGCAGCACTGAGATTAAACAAAAAGCTATAACGTTCAGGAGCCCGAAACAGATGCGCGCCGGGAACAAAAGTATACAGCAGATCGATGCCAAAGGTCGCACTACCCGCCGCGAACAACAAGCCCAAGACTCCCAATGCAGCAAAAAAGACGGCGAGTTTGCGCAAACGCAACGATGCCCAAAAAGCAAAGGGCAAGATAAACCACACCAACAAACCGTTGTAATGCAAAGTGCCGTCTGGTCGAATCCACGCCAAACTATCCAAGCGAGGAAACCACAGACCCCCCCACGTATGCGGCCAGTGCGCGCGCGCTGCCATAAACGAATACCCCGCCGCGCGACCACTTCCCTGCAAAAAAGCCACTGTTGGCACGGCCAGAACCAAAAACAACCCAACAAACCACGTAAGCGCCACACCGCCAAAAAACACGTGTCGCCACGAAGCAAACGCACCTTTTTTGCCCAACCGCTGCAAGATCCGAAAGACCGCGTAGATCCCTAAAGTGAGCCCCACATAAAACAAGCCCCCAGGCGCACCACTACACGCAGCGACGCCAAGCAGCATCCCAAATCCCACGCTCGACCGCCATGTTGGACGCTCATACCAACGATCCCACAACAACAAAGCCCAAGGCAGCCAAGCCAGCGTGTGCATAAACTTGAGATAACCAAAAAACCTGAGAAAACCACCTGACATCCCAACCGTCCCAGCCAACAAAGCCGCTCCTGTCGAGATCCCTTGTGCCCTTAAGTACACATGAATCCCCAAACCCCATATCATCACCGCTGACAACGTAAAGATCTCAAAAGCCCAAAGGCTCGGCCCAAAGAGACTGTCCCATAAAAGATAAGGCCAAGCCAACGGATAAAAACCACCCGATTGGATATCTCCCACCAACGGGAATCCAAACGCCACATACGGGTCCCACAAAGGCCACTCACCCGCACGCAAATAATGACTTAATACAGATAAATCAGGCCAATACTCTGTATAAACATCACCATGCAGATAATGCCCACCCCACCCCGCAGGAAGCCACAACGTCGCATGACGAAACAAAGGAAAAAAAAGATAATACAAAAGAACCCAAAAAAAAGAAAACTTCTTCATATTTCCTTTACCCACAAGCTTTTATGCACAACGCAACGCTTTCCCGCCCACCAAGCGAGACAACCAACCCGCCCTCAACACGTGAGCCCTCCACGTACACGCCCTTCTCAAAATAGCCGTGACATCCGACCTTTTCGCCCCCACCTGTTCCCTCACCACCTCGAAGAAAACAGGCCTGCCTGTTTTCTTCGAGGGCACTAGAACGAACCAGCGAGGCACGCATCCCTGCACGTCGATGATAAGTCGCGACGTCGATCCACCACAACGACAAGAACAGCAGACCCCACCCCCACGCTCGCCGCCTTCTTATCTGCGAAAGACAGCCCAACATACTCCCAAACAACAACCACTGAAGAAACCGAAAGGACTCCAAGTGAAGATGGGGATGTCGAGCGATCGGATCTTGAAAAGATCCCCAAAAGATCCACAACAACCAAACGATCCATACCCCAAAGAGAACGCGCCAAAACAAACGTCCTCCCACTGTGCCCACAAAAGAGAAGTAGCGCTGCATCCCCAAAGCGATCAACACAGAGAGCGCGGGAGACATCCAAAACAGCGGATGCTCGGACAAAGCCATCTCGTGTCCCCACAAAAAAGACAGATGCAACGATGACACTCCCTCACGCGCATTCGCAAGACCCAAACAAACACCAAACAAAAGCATCCCGACATAAAAAAGATGGAGACCGCGATCTTTTTTGCCCCACGTCCCCCAAAACAACCATGGAAGCACCATCACACCGTGATAACGCGGGATACCATACATCGGGCTCATGAAGCCCAAAAACTCAACGTAATTCCATGTGCGCACAGAAAAAGACGCGCCTGTCAGACCGTGGGACAACCACAACCACCAAGCCAAGCCGCCACAGAGCCCAAACACCGCGGATGTCAGGAGCGCATACCCTCCCCAAAGTCTCCAAGAAACCCCACGCAAGCGCGGTACGCGCAACAACAGATACAACGCTATCCAGCTATAGCCCCACAAGATCCCCACAATAGAGCCACCAAGCAGACCAAAAAACAAAAACAATCCCACACCACCAAGACTCGACAGATCGGGGGCTTGAAAGAATCGCTCAATCGCCCACAACACCCAAGGCAACCACACAAAACCCCAAAATACAGGATGCGTATAAAAGCTTGGAACAAACCCACACATCGCCAAAAACGAGCTCCCCAACAAAGCAGGGAACGCATCAAGCCCAAGCGACCGCAAGTAAAGAAACATCCCCCATGCCAAAAAGCTTATCTGCAACATCAACAAGACTTGGTAGGTGACGAGGGTGTAATGCCCAGTGACCCAAACATACAGACCATATAGTAAAGAGAAGGGATTCACCCACAACAACGAGGATTCAAGCGTGACATCGCCCATAGGTGGACGAATGCCCCAAAAGCTCTCCCACAACGCGCGAAGATGCTCTACGTGTTCTGTCAGAAAAGGACCACTGATCGAGTATTTTCGTCCCCCATCAGGGCGCCATAACCGCCACATCTGCACCCAAGGCAAGAGTAACAACCACAGCCCGATCAGCAGTGTTTCCCATCGCGAAAGAGGTTTCTTTAGCTTCTTGCGAGACCAAAGAATCGGACTCTTCAGGCCCTCCCCCGAAATATGTTTTCCCATCTCAACCTTCCCAAAAGTAAGCAGAACTCTGAATACATTCGACAAAAAGTCAAATCTCGGATAGCAAGCGCAAGCCTCGATGTCAATCAACGCTCGCCCCACAACAAGCAATCCGCACGCAAGACCCCCTGAGGGGCTCTCACATCTTATTAAAAAATCATGAAAACCCGATACTCGGACAAATTAAGCGATCCGCATTCGCCGAAGATGGAACAACCCCACGCCCACCCCAAAATACAAGATCGTCAAACACAACACGGCCAAGATCTCGAACAAGACCTCACTGAGCGAAGCCCCCAAGGTCAAGATCTTGTTCAAAGCGACCACAGCATGGGTCGGCTGCAAAAGATCGTAAAGCCCGACTTCCCGCCCCCACAGCGTCAACAGAGGCACCTTGGGAATAGGACGCACCGCTCCAGAAAAAAACATCAGCAAAAACAGTGGAAAGTTCGACAACAAGAAGGCTTCTGTGACTGTGCGTGCAAAAGACGCCACGATCATCGCGACACCCATGATCGACAGGCTGGTCACCGCCCCCACCAAGATCGCGACCCAAAGCGGCCCCTGACTGCGAAAACCCAAAGCCACAGCCACCCCAAAAGTCAACAGGATCGACAAGACCCCCAACAAGACTTGAGAAAAAGCGATCCCTGAAAGCAGCTCAAAGGCCGATATATTCGAGAGTTGCAAACGACGCAGCGTTCCCATCTCGACTTCATACGTGATCGTCATCGCTGCAGAAAAGATCAGCATCACCACCGAAAGGATCAGCAAACCTGGAACATAGTTCTCAAACTCTGTCCGCTGATCTGACCGTGCAATCGCCTCTTTCGCGATATCCACAGGCATCTTACTGTTGGTCGCTTCCCGCACAAATCTCTCCAAAGCCGCATTTAAGGCGATGGCAGCTCCCGCATAGAGTGGGTCCGTAAAGTCCCCAACGATACGCATCTTGAGCTTCTTCCGTTCTCGTGCGTTGTCTCCCTCTCCAAGTCCCAAAGCCCCCGAAAGTCCTTGCGGAAGGATCACCAAAGCTGCGGCCTGCTTTTGCGCCAAGCGCTGCTGGGCCTCTGCACGACTCCCTACCAGAGAGACCTTCATCAAAAGACCACCACGCGGGCGCTTTAGCGATCCAAGCAGCTTGACCAACTGCTCACCCACAGAGGGCGTCGAAGGTGTCTGTTCTTGCAAGGAGGTCTTGTTTTTTCTCTGTAGTTCCCTTGACTTCGGCTTTTTCGACGCATGTTTCACGATGCGTCCCTCTTCCAAAACCAACACAACAAAAGGCGTACTCCCCCCAAAAAACAACCAATACAACAACACGAAAAAAGGTGCAGTCCCCAAAGTAAGAGCCAGGCCCCAAGGCTCACGCAACTGTTCTCTTACACTTTTGCGAAAGACATTCCACAAGCGCATCCATCCAACCCTTCTTTTGGACTTTTTCAAACTTATTCGTCGCGCAAGGCCCGACCTGTCAAAGAAATAAACACATCCTCAAGTGTGGAGGGGCGCATCCGCAGTCCTTGGATATCAATCTGAAAGCGACGAAAGACCCCCAGCACAAAAGAAAGATGCTCCACCAATGCCCCCATCCTGATCGCAACGATGGTCCCTTCCCACGACAAATCCGAGGAAAACTGACGCAACACAAACAAGGCTTCTTCGAGGTAAGGTTGTGCAGCGTCAAGCAGTTCGATCTCCAAGAGGTCGCCTTGTTGGTGGTCTCGCTTGAGTCGATCAGGCGTATCCAAAGACAACAACCGACCTCGATCCATGATCGCCACACGATCTGCCAAACGCTCGACTTCATCGATATTATGGCTGGTCAAGATCACCGTGCGTTGGGCACCTTGCACCCAGTCCCGCACATAATCGCGCACCAAGACCCGACTTTGCGGGTCCAGCCCAGCCTCCGGCTCATCCAAAACCAAGATCGAAGGCTCGTGGATCAACGCCATCAACAAGTTGAGCCGCCGCTTCATCCCACCCGAAAGATGCTTGGCCAGGGTATCCCTTTTTTCCCACAAGCCCAACGCTTCCAACATCGAAAGCGCGCGCTCACGTGCGACTTTTTCAGGGACATCATACGTCGAGGCCAAAAAAACCAACTGTTCCAAGGGGGTCATCTTCCCCCACAACACCAACTGCTGTGGACAAACCCCGATATGACGACGCAGATGCGGAGAAGAAGCCAAAGAAGAACCCATCACCCAGATGTCCCCAGCATCGGGCTTTAACAACCCACAAATCATCTGAATGGTCGTGGTTTTCCCTGCTCCATTGGGCCCCAAGACCCCAAAGATCTCCCCCCGATTGATCGACAAATCGAGCGCATCGACCGCCACCAAAGCGCCATATCGCTTGGTCAGACCACGAAGCTCTAACGCATGGCTCTCGCGTTGATGTCCTGCACGCTGTTGCAAAGACGCAAACGAAGGAACGGGCATGGGCGTCATCCGAGAAGAATCATCACTGATCCATTCCCCCGAAGCATCGAGACCTTCGGCCTCCTCCTCGCTCGAATGTTTGTTTGTTTCTTCAGCAACGCGAACAGGCGTACCTGAAGAGATCTTGCGGTGGGATGTTCCATTGGTGTAATGCACCAGAGGACGGTTCTCTTCACCATGAGGGCCTTTTGCATCAAACATCACGACCACCTACCCATAAAATACTTCCACGCCAAACAAGGCCCACGCACACCAAACAACAAGGGCATGTTATCAGGATGCAAAATACCTAAAAAAGATGCTCAAAAACCCCTTTGCAAGCAAATTCTTGCAAGGGAAAAGCAAACGATAAGATCACAAAAGGCGGAGCAGAGAGCCAAAGCGAGGCGGGACTTGGGGGAAGGAAACGCAAAAGCTTGTCGATTAAAGCGACGCGAGGGCTGTTTCGTAGTTGGGCTCTTGTCCGATCTCGGGCACTTGCTCAACGTGGACAACTTTGTTGTCTGCGTCCAAGACGATCACAGCGCGCGAGCAAAGACCCGCCAAGGGACCATCGACGATCTCCAAACCAAACTCTTTTGCAAAGCCGCTGCGGAAGCTCGAAAGCGACTCAACGCCTTCAAGACCTTCGGCAGCACAAAAACGCTTCATCGCAAAGGGAAGATCGGCCGAGATATTCAACACCACGACATCTTCTTTGCCAGCTGCTTTTGCATTGAAGGCACGAACAGAAGACGCACAAACAGGTGTATCTACGCTAGGAAAGATATTGAGAACCTTGCGCTTGCCTGCATAAGCCGCAAGAGAGACATCTTGCAGTCCAGCGTTGGTAAGCGTAAAGTCCGGGCTATTCGAACCAACGGCAGGAAGGTCACCCGATGTGTGGATCTCATTCCCTCTGAGGGTAATCGTCGCCATCTTCTATTCTCCTTTTGTAAGTGTGGGGTCAAAGAGTCTCTGGCCAAGACCCGACATACGAACTTCATCGCACAACAAAGCGTAAATCGGGCTTTGGATGTATGCGCAGGCTAAAGGTTTCGGCCTTGCTGTCAAGCGCCTCTCCCATCAAAAACAAAAAGCGGGATGATCTTTCCAACAACACTTGCTATAACAAGCCACACGAAAGCAAACCCATCCCACGTCTTCCCATGGAGACTTTTTCGATGAACGATAAACTGAGTGCTAAAACCGTCACCTTGCGCTTTACGCTAGGCGTTGTAGGTGGTCTTGGAAGTATCTTTGCAAGCTACGCGGCTTGGAACTGGCTTGGGATCTCTGCCAAGCCTCCTCACAATCCCCCAGCCATCGTAAAACCCGCAGACAAAGACGGCTGGCCGAAAAAACCCAACGATTACTGCCGCCTTTACTTGAATACCTGTCGAAAAAACTGCATCACGCGACGCAGCAAAGACGCCAAAGAAGACGGGAAAAAACTCGATAGTGAGCAAAAACAAAAGCTCCACGACAACTGCACTGAAGAATGTTGGGCCAGCCGTTTGCAAGGTGAAGCCCGCCAACTTTGTTCTACCCCCTGATCTCCACAACGCAGAACACCCCAGCCCCCACATTCTTCTTGCAACAAACACTTCTCTTCCCCAAACTCCCCACTCCATCCCAAAGCTGCAATCGAACAGGAGATTCGTTCCACAGAAAAATTCATCTGTGAAGATTGAAGCCTATCCTTGAAGAAACAAAAGAATCTTCTCGACAAGACTCTCTTTCGCTCCGTTCCCCCTGCCCAAAAACAAGAATGAAGTGGATGTTTCCTTGCTCTGACTCTGTTATAAATACTTTGCTCAGCCATACCACACACGCGATCAAATATGAGCGCCTGCTTTCCACAGCCAAACTGCTTGAGGAAGGGGAGTCCTTTGACAACGCCACGCTATTTCAATGAAGAAGCTTGCTTTCTTTTTGATCGAATCCCCGACCTCACGTGGATCTACGACCGCGAAACCCTGCGATTCTTAGACGCAAATCCCGCTGCCATCGAAAAGCTAGGATATCCCCGCGAAGAACTCCTCCAAAAAACCATCGCGGATCTACGCTACGAAGAAGACATACCCGCCTTATGGAAAGCTGTGCGAGCCATCAAAGATGATGAAACTTATGGCGGCATCTGGAAGATTCGCACAAAAAAAGAAGACTTTTTCTATGCAGAGTTTCGTTGGCGTGTCTTGGATCCAGAAAAAAAGGCCATCCTTGCTTCTGTTCGCGACGTCACCTTACAGGTCCGGGCGAAACAAGAAAAAACCGCCCTGCTCGAAGAACAAAGCAGACTGAAACGAGAAGCGGAAGCCGCCGCCAACTATTTTCGCGGACTCTTCGAGGCCATCCCCGGCAAGTTTGCCGTCCTTCAGCCTGACACACACCAGATCATCTCCGCAAACGACGGTTACCTCCAAAGCACCATGACACGTCGCGAAGACATCATTGGCCGCAACATCTTCGACATCTTCCCCATCTCCAAAGAACTCCCTGCCGGCTCGACAGACGACTTACATCGCTCGTTGCGTCGGGTCGAATCGACGGGAGAAACCGACGTCATGTCGATCCATCGATACCCGATCCCCCGCCCTCCGAGTCTTGGCGGAGGCTTGGAAGAGCGCTTTTGGAGCCTCATCAACACACCTGTCAAAGACAACCAAGGACAAGTCACCTTTATCATCCACTGCATCGAAGACATCACAGACTACATCCTTGAAGGCAAAGAAGATCTCTCTGAGGAAGCTCTCAAAAGCCACCTCACCTCCGTCCACAAAGAGATCTTGTTGCACTCCAAAGAACTCAAAGACACCAACTACCGACTGCAAGAACAAGACGCTTACTGGCGAACCACCGAACGTTTGATGAATATCGGCCTTTGGAAATACAACATCGACACGGATGGACTGGAATGGCTCAGCAACGTTCATCAACTCTATGGCCGCCCCCCCGATGAAAAGATCATCAAGTTTGAAGACTATCTCCAACTTGTACATCCCGATGACCGCCGTATTGTCGTACACGACATCCAAAAGTTCGTCCAATCCCCTACGCAATACATGAGCTTTCAACACAGAGTCTTGGCCGTTGATGGAAGGATCATCCACATCAAAGGGCTCGGCGAACTCACACAAACCCCAAAAGGACGGATATTAACAGGCGTCGTCCAAGACACCACACAAGAGATCTTGGCCAAAAGTAAATTCGAAGAGATCTCACAAAGGCTCTACCAAACACTGCACCACATGGACGAAGCTTTCTGCTTGTTTGATCATGACGCTCGTTTCGAGTACATCAACGAGAAAGCCTCGCAGATCTTTGGAAAAACCAGCGAAGAACTTGCGGGCATCTCGATCAAAGAGGCTTATCCTCACGAGATGACCGATAAGTTCGTACAAGACTTCGTTCACGCCATAGAGAAACAAGAAACCATCCAGCAAACCCGTTACTTTGCGGACTCTGATCGTTGGTATCAAATCAACATCCACCCTGTATCTGCGGGCATCGCGGTGTACTTCCGCAACGTGAGCGAACGCAAACGAACAGAACAAGCCGCACGAATCAGCGAAGAGCGTTTTCAGATCGTCGCCAAAGCCACCAGTGATGTGATCTGGGACTGGGATCTTGTCCAAAATCTTGTTTGGTGGAGCAAAGGTATGTTTCACCTGTTTGGCTACCGCAGAGAAGAACTCGAGCCAGACGCCACATCTTGGTCCAATCGCATCCACCCCGATGACGTAGAGCGCGTGCTCAGCAGTATCCACGATGTCATTGATGGCACAGAAACGCTTTGGGAAGAACAATACCGCTTTCTCCACGCAGATGGCACAACACGTTATATCCAAGATCGAGGTTTTGTGATCCGCGATGACGCAGGGCAAGCCGTCCGAATGGTCGGTGGGATGGTCGATATCACAGAACAAAGAGAACTCACCGAACGACTTCATCAGGCCCAAAAGCTCGAAACCATCGGGCAGCTCACAGGAGGGATCGCACACGACTTTAACAACCTCCTAACGGTCATCCTTGGAAATGCAGAACTCCTGAAAGAAGAGTTGGTCGGACAACAAGACCTTTACCCCTTTGCTGAGATGACCGCCACAGCTGCATTACGCGGCGCCGATCTGACCCATCGCCTCTTGGCTTTCGCGCGGCGCCAAGCCCTCGCCCCCAAACAACTCGACGTGAATCACCACTTGATCGAGATGGAGAACCTGCTCCGCCGCATCCTCCACGAAAACATTGAGATCAAGACCGTCCTCGCCCCCGACATCTGGATCACAGAAGTTGATCCCACCCAACTTGAATCCGCGATCCTCAATCTTGCGGTCAACGCAAGAGATGCCATGCCCTCTGGCGGCAAGCTCACCATCGAAACTTCCAACGTCGTCCTTGGCGAAAAATACGCCTCTGAACACCAAGAAGTTTCTCCTGGTGAGTACGTGCAGATCTCCGTGTCAGACTCTGGTGTAGGCATGCCCCCCAAAGTCGCAGCCCAAGTCTTTGAGCCCTTTTTCACAACAAAGCCCACAGGCAAAGGCAGCGGCCTAGGCTTGAGCATGGTCTATGGCTTCGTCAAACAATCAGAGGGACATGTCAAGCTTTACTCAGAAGTCGGCGAAGGCACCAGCATCAAACTCTACTTCCCTCGCTGCCGAAAAAGCCCCAAGAGAGAACCTGCCATGTTGGAGATCTCTTACATCCAAGGGGGCAGCGAGCACATCTTGTTGGTCGAAGACGAAGCGATGGTTCGACAATACGCGACTTCTGTTTTACAAGGGCTCGGTTATCGCGTGACCACCGCAGAAAGCGGTGATCAGGCATTAGAACTCCTCAAACAAAACGAAGATATCGACTTGCTTTTCACAGACGTGATCATGCCGGGCTCTCTCAACGGACGACAGCTTGCAGAACAAGCTCACTTGCTGCGTCCCACACTCAAGATCCTCTATACTTCGGGCTATACGGAAAATGCCATCGTTCACCACGGACGCCTTGATGAAGGTGTCCAACTGCTAAACAAGCCTTACCATCGACAAGAACTCATCTCTAAGATCCGAAGCGTCTTGGACGAATAACCCCCAAAGATATCCCATCCCCAAGCGCCTCCATTCTAGCCCGCAAAAAGTCCCGATTATCGGCCCATTAAAAAGCATTTACAGGAACAGGCGGTCGCGTGGGCAGCCCTGCGTCTTCCGCACGGTACTTTGCATGGGCCTCTTCATAAGAGGGCAAAAGCACGAAGGAACGGTGCTTTTTGTTGGGGTTCATGTTCATTTGTTCGTACGCCACGTTGAGAAAGTTCGAGAAGAACAACGAACGATCTGCACGCCACGTCATGGGAGGGATACCCGAGCGCGCCTTGGCTTCGAGATAATAGTTCTCGACGGGATAATGCAGCGCCTTTTGACGATCTCGTTGCACTTCTTGATCGATGGTCGCAGCGTGGTACTCAAGGTGGCCCAAGTTGTAAACCGCACGTAGATCCGAAGAAGCGAAGACCGTCACACCCAAAGGCTCACCCCCCAACACTTCTGCCCGATCATCCGAGTCAAACAAAGGCAACAGATGCTTTTGTTCGATTTCGCGTTTCATCGCTTCGTAGTCTAGGCCCGTATAGCGGCTTTGGCAAATCGCCACTTCTGGATTCATCCCACGTGTAAAGGGGTTGTCGTCTTCAAAGACATTCTTGAGTCGAAAAAGACCTGTCAGTTTCTCTGGGTACATCACTTTGGGGATGCGATAAAAGTGAAACGCCGCAGCCATCGCCGCCCAACACAGGTACATCGTGCAATACACATGGCGCTGTGCATAGTCCATCACTTGACGCAACTCGTCCCAATAATCGACGTCTTCAAAGTCCAGCCGCTCGATGGGCGCTCCCGTCACGATCAAGCCGTCCAGCCCTTGTTCGCGTGTGGCCTCCTCCAAGGTCTGATAAAAGTTTTCCACATGCTCAAGCGAAGTATGTCTTCCCGACTGTTCGCGGGTCGCGCTGCGAATCCAGATCGGCTCGATCTGCAAAACAGAGTGGCTGATACACCGCAAGATGTCATTCTCTGTCTCGTTCATCACAGGCATCAGATTGATCACACCCAATCGTAAAGCCCGAATATCCGCATGTTGTGCGGTCTCAGGATCAATGACTGCCGTTTGTTTTTGTAACTCAGCACGCGCGGGGTGATTTTCGTTCAATACCAGCATGGCTCGCCTTTCTAAGCTTTCGACCACTTATGGTCCAACAAGACCCATCCCTCAACTTCCAATCGTCAACAAGTCACATAACGAAATATCAAACGATGCAAAAAGACGTGGGAAGATCTTATAACATCCCTCATCCAGACCCCCAACCACCCACTCCATTGTTCAAACACCATACCTCTTGCGCTTGCGCCAAAAGGTCGTTCGGCTCATCCCCAAAAGCTCCGCTGCACGGGTCATATGCCCTTCTGCGATCCGCAACGCTCGTTCGATCTGCTCCTTCTCATCGAAAGACTCTTCCCCCTCTTCCATCGTGTAGCTCTTGGACCCCAAAGCCACAGGAAGCCCCGAACGGCCCGAAAGATACGCAGAAGAGGTTGGTGGCAACGCCAAACCACCCGACGAACCTGGCGCAACAAAGGGATCAAGCGAAGCAGAAGAAGGATTTGACATCAAAGCAGACGAAGGCGGCGGCAACAACGAAGAGGACGCAGGAGCCGCTGGAACATCCTCCCACGCTGCCCCTGCCACCAAGTGAGGCGGCAATGGAACAGAAGCTGAACGGCCCATCACTGCGGCACCACGCGTTGCATCAAACTCAGGTGGCAACTCATCGTAGCCAAACTCTTCTCCACGCCCTACCGCAAATGCGTAGTCCACCACATTTTGCATCTCACGAACATTCCCAGGCCAATCGTGGTTCAACATCGCACGCATCGCTTCAGGCGACACAGAAGACACCAAACGACGGCCTTGTTGGTTGCGTTGGCGTATAAAGTGCCACAACAACAACTCGATATCTTCGCGCCGCTCCCGCAAAGGCGGCAGATAGATTGGCACCACACGCAAGCGATACATCAGATCCTCACGGAAGGCGCCAAGTTGAACAAGATGCCTCAAACTGCGATGCGTTGCGGCAACAATGCGCACATCCACTTGGATCGGCTGCGTCCCTCCCACAGGAACAAAGGTTCGCTCCTGCAAGACCCGCAACAGCTTGGCTTGCAAAGACATCGGCAACTCGGCGACTTCATCCAAAAACAACGTCCCACCGTCCGCTTGCGCAAACAGTCCCGCACGATCTCGCACAGCCCCTGTAAAAGCCCCCTTGAGATGCCCAAACAACTCACTCTCTAAAAGCGTTGGGGTCAAAGCAGCGCAGTTCACAGCCAAAAAGCGGCGATGACTGCGATGACTTTCTTCATGGATTGCACGCGCGATGATCTCTTTGCCCGTGCCGCTATCGCCCCGCACCAAGACGCTCGTGTCCGAAGTCGCGACATTGCGAACGATCTCAAAAGCCCGATGCATCGAAGGAGAACGACTCCACAGACCATGAAAGTTCACTGTATCAGGTGAGATCGTAGGATAAGGTTGCGCGGGCTGGCGATCAGGAAACAAGATCTCGATCCCTCCCAAAAAGCCCCCCTTCTCATCGAAAAAAGCCCGCCCACTCTTTCGCAGCGCTATCGGCCGACCATCCGAGTGATACAACGTCAAACGTGCCCCTTCGACAAGCCCCTTCTCTGCGATGCCACAGCCCGTCATGCAACTCGCACAACGATTCGCTCGCAAACACATCTGCCCCATCACCTGCTCAGACTGAAACCCAAGCAGCTTCTCCGCACCCTTGCTCCAATAACGAATCTCTCGGTTGGCATCCACCACAAAAACTGCCGCATCAGGCAACAACTCCGCCAACACACGAAACGCATCCTCTGCCCCAAAAACACGCAAGATCTGCTGCAAAGCCCAAGCTCCAAGCTCCTCGGGCACCAAACACTTCTTTTGTTGCTCTGCGTCAAATCTTACCACTGGAGATGGCCTCCTTCTTTGTTGTGCAACGTCTCACATCATCTGAAACATATATATGTTTCACTGAAACATAATTTTCCAGTATGAAACTATAGAATACAAACCACGCAAGACATATTCAATATAATTAACAATACTTTATAGCATGAAACAATTTCTGGAATAAGAGATGCTGACATATAAAGAATCCCTTACATGAAACGTAGCCCGAGATCGAAGGAGCAGACAGATGAAGTTTTCCACACGTGCAGAGTACGCCATCCGTGCATTGGTCGATCTGGCCATGCAGTTCGAGGAAAAACGCCCTCTCAAGCTCCATATCATCGCAGAGCGCCAAGACATCTCCCTCAAATATCTCGAGCAGTTGTTTATTCCCCTTCGCAAAGCGGGCATCGTCCGCGGGATGCGTGGCCCCATTGGTGGTTACCGACTGGCTCGTCCTCCTCATAAGATCCGTCTCAAAGAGATCCTTGAGTTGCTTGGAGATTCGCTTTGTGACCAAGAGCCCGAGATGAGCGAGCCACAAGACGAAAAGAACCGTTTCTTGATCGAAGAACTCCAACAACGCGTTACCCAAGCGATCCGCGAAGTCCTCGACTCTATCACCCTCGAAGAACTACGCGATCGACAAGTTTATGTCCTTCGACAACTTCGTGTGCTTCAGTCTTTCGACGAGCTCCCTGCAATCCCCCTCAAGTCCAGCCACCTCGCCCACGCCAGCTAAGCCAACACCACCCCCACCACTTTCTCCAAAGCCTCCCCCCTCTCTCGCATCCTTTGTTGCTCCCTTCTTTCCAAGCCCACACAAGGCAAAGACAACAAAAAGGTCTTGCGTTCTACGCATGATTAAGTATCTTGCCTGACATTCTTCGGCACGGTTCCGTCTAGGGAAGAGGAGCAAAAGCATGACCAGATCCCGTTTTGAACAATTGTCCCAATCCACCGATCCATTTGTCCCCCGCCATCTCGGCTCCAATCCAGCCGATCAACGCGCGATGTTGGCGACACTTGGCTTTGAGAACCTCGACGCCCTCACAGACGTCGCCGTGCCCAAAACCATCCGTGCCAAACAGCCTCTTGCGATCGGTGCCTCTCGCGGCGAACAAGAAACCCTCCAACGTATCGCTGATATCGCTTCGCAAAATCAGATCTTCCGCTCCTTGATTGGGACGGGTTACACAGACTGCGTCACCCCTGGCGTGATCTTGCGCAACATCCTCGAAAATCCCGGATGGTACACGCAATACACACCTTATCAAGCTGAGATCGCCCAAGGTCGCCTTGAAGCCCTCCTCAACTACCAAACGATGATCTCTGAGTTGACGGGACTTCCACTCGCAAACTCTTCGCTTCTCGACGAAGCCACCGCTGCTGCGGAAGCGATGTCGATGGCTTACAATATCAAACGACAAAAGAAACACGGTTTCTTTGTCGCAGCGGACTGCCATCCCCAAACCATCGCGGTGGTGCAGACCCGCGCAGAGCCTTTGGGCATCAAGATCCATGTCGCAGATCCCCACACCACCGACTTTTCCAGTCTCGACCTTTGTGGTGTGCTGCTCCAATATCCCTCGACCGATGGACGCGTCCAAGACCTTAGCCCGCTCGTTCAAAAAGCCCATGACGCGGACGCTTTGGCGATCATCTCTGCGGACATCTTGTCCCTCACACTCTTGCGTCCCCCTGGCGAGATGGGCGCTGATATCGCCGTAGGCTCGGCCCAACGCTTTGGTGTCCCCATGGGATTTGGTGGCCCCCACGCAGCGTATCTCTCGACACAAGAAGAACATCGTCGCCAGATGCCCGGTCGTTTGGTTGGTGTCTCTCGCGATGCACGCGGCAAACAAGCCTACCGTTTGGCCCTCCAAACCCGCGAACAACACATCCGCCGCGACAAAGCCACAAGTAACATCTGTACCGCGCAAGTCCTTCTCGCGATCATGGCGAGCATGTACGCCGTCTATCACGGCCCCAAAGGACTTCGTAACCTCGCAGAACGCGTCCATGACCTCACCAGCCTTTTGGCCTTGGGGCTTCAAGAGCTTGGTTTCCAACTCGATGGCGGCGCTTTCTTTGATACGCTACGCATCCCCACAGGCGACCAAACAGACGCGATCTACGCAGCTGCACAGGCACAAAAGATCAACCTGCGACGTTATGATGCCCAAAGCCTTGGCGTGACCTTGGATGAGTGCAGCAGCGTCCAAGAAGTCCAACAACTGCTTCAGATCTTTGCAGGCAAAGACAGCCTTTCTTTCGACTTGGCCCAACTCGCCGAGAAGATGGACAGCAGCTACCCAGAAGGTCTCGCTCGCACATCGACGTACCTCACCCACGACGTCTTCAACAGCTACCACAACGAACATGAGATGTTGCGTTACATCTACCGCCTCCAAGGGCGCGATCTCTCCCTCACCACTTCGATGATCCCGCTGGGCTCTTGCACCATGAAACTCAACGCCACCAGCGAGATGATCCCCGTGACATGGCCTGCCTTTGGAAAACTCCATCCCTTCGCTCCCATCGAGCAAAGCAAAGGATACCAAAAGCTTTTCCATGATCTCGAAACATGGTTGGGCGATATCACAGGCTTTGCTGGGATCTCCCTCCAACCCAACGCAGGCTCCCAAGGCGAGTACGCAGGCTTGTTGACCCTCCGCGCATACCACCACAGCCGCGGCGATCATCACCGCAATGTCTGCTTGATCCCTGTGTCCGCTCACGGTACCAACCCCGCAAGCGCCGTCATGGCGGGCTTTCAGGTCGTCGCCGTAGCTTGTAACGAGCGCGGTGACATCGATATCGAAGACCTCAAAGCCAAAGCCGCAAAACACCAAGAAAAACTTGGCGCGCTGATGATCACTTACCCCTCGACCCACGGCGTCTTTGAAGAAGGCGTCCGCGAGATCTGTGATGTCATCCACCAACATGGCGGTCAGGTCTATATGGATGGTGCCAACATGAACGCCCAAGTCGGTCTTTGCCGCCCTGGTGACTTTGGCGCAGATGTTTGTCACCTCAACTTGCACAAGACCTTCTGTATCCCCCACGGCGGTGGCGGTCCTGGTATGGGCCCCATTGGTGTGGCTGCGCACTTGGTTCCTTTCCTCCCTGGCCATCCTGTGACAGGTCACGGTTCCAACGAAGCCATCGGCCCCATCGCAGCGGCCCCTTACAGCAGCGCAAGCATCCTCCCGATCTCGTGGATGTACATCGCCATGATGGGAAGCGAAGGGCTCAAACAAGCCACCCAAGTCGCGATCCTCAACGCAAACTACATGGCCAAGCGCCTTGAGTCTCACTACAACGTCTTGTTCCGCGGCAACCAAGATCTCGTAGCCCACGAGTTCATCCTCGACTTGCGCCCCCTCAAAGTCAGCGCAGACATCGAAGCCGTGGACATCGCGAAGCGTTTGATGGACTACGGTTTCCACGCCCCCACGATGTCTTGGCCCGTCCCTGGGACCTTGATGATCGAGCCCACAGAAAGCGAATCCAAAGCTGAACTCGATCGCTTTTGTGATGCCATGATCTCCATCCGCGAAGAGATCCGTTCCATCGAGCAAGGCAAGCTCCCCAAAGACAACAACCCCCTCAAAAATGCACCGCACACTTCGGATGCTGTGACCTCAACAGAGTGGGATCGTCCTTACCCCCGCGAGCAAGCTGCTTTCCCCGCACCTTGGGTCCGCGAAAGCAAGTTCTGGCCCGCAGTCTCCCGCATCGACGATGCGTTTGGAGATCGCAATCTCGTTTGTACCTGCCCCACCATGGATGCCTACCAAGACTAATCCCCTCCACGGCATCACATCTCCTCATCTCTCCTCATCTCTCCGCCCCTTTTTCCCCTCTTCCCCATGTGCTCATTCGTCGAAGCGCTACAAACGCCCATCCTCCCGCACGATCCAAGCACGGCCTTCTTTTTCTTGTTGTCTCCATCCCTCCACGAAAAATCCTGACAAGATTGTAGGAAGCACCAAGGTCTCGATATCCTTGTGTTTGCGGAACAACAGCCACAAAAACCCACACAAGGCATTGGTGTGCCACGATGTAGGAAACAACTCCTTCTCTAAAGAAAGTGTCTCCGCGTCCACAAAGCCCTCCAGATAGGCCCCCCCCAACGTAGGCGCGAAAGAAAAGCCTGCGTAAGGCCCGATCCACTGGCCATGACGCATCCCACCAAACACCCACGACAAACCACGCCATCGAGACAGGCAAGCAGCGATCTCTTTTTCCCCCATCGCTACGCCTTCTTCGCAGACTTCTCGTTGCTGCACATACCAACGATGACGCCCCTTCGACCACTGCGAAGACAAGTCCATCACAAGCTTTTCGCTCAATCCACCTTCTATGAACTCTGGAAACCACATCTTCTTTCCCTTGTTTCTATACAGGACTCTTTACTTCTTCTATACAAGAAATTAGCTTACAAGATCTCTCCAAACAAACTTGTCAGGACAAACGCTTTATCCGCGTTGAGAAAGGAGTCCTCTCCGCAAACGTAACCCATCATCAGGAGGCGAAGATGTCTAAACAACCCTTGCCAAACCATATCCTCCGTCTTCAAACAGTTCCTTCCCATGAGTCTTCCGTCTTGCAAGAACTCTTGCAACAACACGAAGCACTCACCCAACGACTACAACAACTCGAACGACGGAGACAACAACTCCGCCAAGAAAAACTCAATGAGATAAGGGAGATCTGTCTACAAACTCTCGCACAGCTCCAAGGACAATCCAACCAAGTAGACGAGATCCTGACAGAGTTGTTGGCCCTTCACGCCCCCGATACTGAGATTCAAGATGCCAAGCAACTACAAAACGACCTGACCACGGCACTCTCCCAGATCTCATCCCTCACCCAACGTATCGAGGCTCTTTTCCGCGGCGAACTCTCAAGCAGCCAGATCCAAGCTCTGCTCCAAGAAGTCCTTCCTTCCAAACCACAACCCACCCACCAAACGCAGCCTCTTCCCCTTTCCAACAAACCTCACCCCCTGCAGCGCACCACCCTCGACACCCTCCCTGAAAGCATCGTCATCGAAGAACCTGTGCCTCCAACGACACAAGCCATCCCCACGACAGAACCCCCTTCACTTCCTGAAAAAGCCACAGAATCATCAGAAACTCCCCAAGGATCGACCGTTTCACTCTTTACCGAAGGTACACCCACACCAAAAGAAGAGTATGCCCGACAGGTCGAAGAAGCATACAAAGTCCGAGAAGAACAAAAACGCGAAGAAAAAGAACAAAAACGCGAAGAAAAAGCACAAAAGGCTCCAGAGCGCATCTTGCGGCGCATCCGAGTCCTCAAAGATCGTGCTAGCTTTCGAACAGCGGCCAACGAACTTATCCAAGCCCGCCATCAACTTTCAGAGCAGGCATGGGGCGAACTTGGGATAACCTTGGCTCAGAAAGCCAACGCTGCCGATATCGAACAAGACCAATGGCAAGATTTTTTCCAACTGAAACCCTTCCTCAAAAAAGCCGCTCTCTCCGAACCAAAACTCCCCGAGATCTCCAAGAGCCAAGAAATCGAATTGACTTCGATGATCGCCCGCCTGAAAGACTTTTCCTTTCGGTTGGATGTAAACGTGCAAATCGACCACCCAGATCGACAAGCTTTCCTCGACAAGCTCACAAAGATCTTGCAACACCCAGCGTCTGCTCCATCAGATCAACGCCTTCTGGATATCGTTGAGCCTTTCTATGTGTGGATAGAGACAGGCAAACCTTTCCGCAGCTTGCGACGACACCTCACAGAACCACAAGCAGAAAATGGTCTCGCTGCTACACTGCAAAATACAGCATCCCCCCTCAAGATCCCCGAAGAAACAGGACCATGCGCTTCCAAACCGAACGCCACTCCCAAAGACGACCCACCCAACGCGCCTTTGGACCAAGAACAACAAGAGACCGTGAAGCCAAGCTCACGAAAACGACTGAAAAAAGAACAAAAGAAACAAGATAAACAAGACAAACAAGATAAGAAAAAACAACGCCTCCTTGAAAACCTGCTCCATCCAGAACCCAACATCCCCGAAGGACCGTCGATTCAACAGATGAGCCCTGAGGATCTATTGTTCGAATTGCAACATCTGCTTTCAGGCAAACGCGCAGCGATGATTGGTGGTGACCCTCGTGAGCAACGCCGCAAGGCTCTCGAAGACAAACTTGGATTTCAACACCTAGATTGGATTCAGTCTGAAAACAGCAGCAGCACACGATCCACCCAAGAACTCGTTCGACGCCTTCAACGTGGAAAAGTCGATCTTTTGATCTTGCTCCTCGATTTTTGCGGACACCCCAAAGCAGACGCCTTGATCGACACAGCCAAAAAGATCGGTATCCCCTTTGTCCCCGTGATGCACGGATACGGAGAGTCGCGTATCCTTCAAGCTCTCCACCGCACCCTTGCCTCAAATTAAGACGTGGGCGCCACTCCTACCCAAACAACGAGACATCCGCTCGATCAAGGTGCGCCAAAAGTCACGCGCAGCACACGAAACTCCCCCGCCCAAGCCGCAGGAGAACGATAATACGTGATGTATTCGACTTTTCCGCCCTCTTCCGCATACTCCCCATGCCCCAGCCCAGAGTAAGGTGCCGCACCATCGTGCGAAGCCTTTGCTTGGAAGATCACTTGCTCTCCAGACCACGGTCCTTCGGGCGTTGGTGACGTGCGGATCACGATCTCCGTGGACAAAGGCCTGCTATACACCGCAAGGTACGCCTTGAGATAAGCGTTCCAGTGAATCGTCAACATGGGCGCCCCATCAAACAAAGACTTCGCATCTTGGACTTGAGAGGACCAAGTGTTACCACCCGCATAAAACTCCCAAGCATCGGGTTTAAGCGGCGTTTCCAAAGAAACACGACCCAAGTGACACGGTTTCGAAAATCCCGCTTTTTCGCAGCCATAAGCGTAGATCTTCCCATCTTTGACGAACGCCGCAGAACCAAAGTTGGGGTCCGAAGCCTCAAAAAGTAGCGTGGGATGTTCCTTTCCTGGCCGAACCACGGGTCGCTTGAGTGGCTGAGAAACATCATCCCACTGCGCCACGCCATGTCCTACCCCATGAAAGTTCCACTCCCCAGGCTCACCATAAATCTTGGTATAAAAAACAAAGGCCCGCTTTCGTTGTGTGTCTTCGACCAAAGCGCCCGGCCATAGGGCATATCGCGCACCACACGGTTTTTCTTTGCAGGGATCTCCTTTGTGCGCTTCATTGAAGGTCGCCTCTGCATCCGTTTTGGGGAAAAGCTCTTTTGGGACCCCCAAAGTATCGTTGTCTTCCTGGAACCCTGTGATGCCATCTTTGGCCGAAAGATCGGTCGTCCACGACCACGAATTATGGCGCCATGAGGACTTATCCACCCCCTCCTTCGTTAAGATCGTATCGCCAAACACCCAGATCGAACGCCCCCCAAAAAGACCGCTGTAACCGCCATCTCGACCTTTGATCAAAGGCGAAGCTTCCAAGATCCCCGTCTCTTGGACATCTACGCCGAGATTGGGCGAACGCTCACAACCCAACAACACACCAAACAACAACATACACCACCAAGAAACTGCGTTACGCATCACTCACCCCTCAAAAAGAACCAACACAAACCATCGAAAGCATTGGCGAATCAAAGCCAGTCCCAAGCATCCCCCAAAACTCAGATCTTCGCAAGCTTTCCCTCTCACTCTTCACAAAACTTTCTTGAGCACTTCTCTTTTTCCCCACCACCCCAAAGTAGGTTGATAAAAAAGGCGGCCTAGAAAGACTACCTATATCAAGAAACATACCCAACCACTGAAGAAGAAAGCGCTTTGCAAAAAAACCGAGATATCGGGAAAAATGCACAAACCTCACGCGTCAACAAAGTCATAAGCGCGGTCCCACAGAGCCTCTAAAAGGGCGATTTGGTTGTAGGTGATCGCCATCAGGTCTGAAAAAGATGTCAGAGTTGGGAACCGAAAGAAAAAATGATCAACAAAGATCAGGAAGGAAGACACAAGGCGGGAATAAAAAAAGGTGTGATGATGTCAAAAAGAAAGCATCGCGAGAGATGCAACAACAGGTTTCAAAAATTGAATGTTGATCCGAAAACCTGAATCTGTTAGCCTACTTTCTGAGGGCATCATCAAAAAATAGTTACGAAGCGCAAAAGAGTGTAAAACTTTTGGCGCTTGATGTCGTCATAACGCACATAGCCATCCACAACAACCCTGACAGGCGCAAAAGGAGAACGCGACTTGAGTGGGTAAAAAGCTGAAGTTTCACGGAGGTTCGCGATGTTGAAAAAAGACCAAAAGAAGATCATCCAGCAGCTTGTACATGGAAGTATGACCTTTTCACGTAAGCCGCAGGAACAAACAGACAAAGCAAAAACAACACAGACATCGCTTCCTTCTGTTAGCTTTAAAGATATCCTCAGCGGGCTCACCGTTGAAGATCAAGTCGAAGAACTCCCCACCCCCTCTTTCAATAGCCTCGCTGCCATCGCCTTTGAAAAAGTCCCCGTAAAATAATCCCCCCAAAGACCGATCTCTTCGAGATCATCTCCCCTTCAGATGCTTAAGCTGCGTTGATCATCTTGAGCAATCGATCTGCGTTTTCCGCAAAGA
This sequence comes from Myxococcales bacterium, assembly GCA_020632975.1. Classification (GTDB taxonomy): domain Bacteria; phylum Myxococcota_C; class UBA6777; order UBA6777; family UBA6777; genus JAKLKB01. The sequence goes on along the minus strand of JACKEL010000004.1, from coordinate 360,353 downwards.
CCTTACGCAACAAAGGCGGATTGCCGTCAAAGGCGATACGGACTTTTGCCATCGTCGCAACCAACGGATACCAGGGCCAGTCTGTACCAAAGAGGATACGGCTTTGGTCAAACTCTTTTGCGATGGTACGCAGCGAAGTCACGCCTTGACCATGCGTTTCCAACCACACGTTGTCGTGTTGTTTGGCGAGCGCGAGCGCTTCGGCGTGATCGCGGGCCCCCGCATGACCAAAGATGAACTGCATGTCCTTGAACTTCGACAACGGCTCTTTGTAGTTTTCCATCTTCGCGTAGTCACCGTTGTTTCCAGCCTCGATCCCAGCGCGTCCAGAGTGAAAGAAGACGGCCATCCCGAGCTTTTGGCATTCTTCGAAAAGCTCCATTGCCTTGGGATTGTTGGGTGCAACGCTTTGGATCGTGGGGTGAAACTTGATGCCTCGAAAACCTTGTTGGTGTAGATCGCGCAACAAGTCGATCGCGGTCTTGCCCTGGTAGTGGACTTCTTTGGGTTCGGGGTGCACAGAACCAAAGAGCACAAAAGAGTCCTTCTTCCCAGACTTTTCAAGCCCATCTTTCCATTGTTGGACCATATCATCGCGCCCAAAACCAATGTTGACTGCGATCGGCAACAACACGGATCGACCGACACGTGCGAGTTCTCTCTCTTCGATCAGGTTGGGGATGGTGTGGGTCTTGGCATCAACACCACCCGTCAAACCCGAACGCGCGATCTCTTCGTCCACGTGATCGAGCATCTTGGGGGTCGCGATCTTGTTGATGTAGTCGTCCATATTGAACGTGCAGGCGGGGTCTTTCGCCCCATCGCAGTCCATGATGTAGCCTACTTTGTCGGTCTTTTGTTGGAAGTCCACGTCGGGCGACTGGCCCACTGCAAAGGCAAGGTGACAGTGAAAGTCCGTCGCAAGGGGCAGATCGGTATCCGTAAACTTGAGCTTACCATCCGCAGTAAGCTCAACGAAAGGCAACTCAGCGAGTCCTTTGTAACCTTCCACGCTCATATTGAACTGTCGGGGCTCGGTGATGGTTTCACCGCAGTTGAGCAGCGCAGGACCCAAGACAAGGGCCCCCAAAGCTGTTTTTAAGAAAGCACGACGATGCATAGAAAAGCCCGACGATACGGGGGGTTGGACACGAGAAGATCCTTTCTTGGACACGGCTACCTCCTTCGATGCGTTTAATAAAGCCCCCCTATCGCATCGAAAAGATGAACCTTTGTCAAGATAGCTTCCTTATTTCGTTTTTGGCTTTCCTAGATGGCGAAGGAAAAAGCGGATCAAACGCTCGTTGAGCGCGCGCAAGGGACGGGCCCGACGCACCATGTGCGTCATGTTGGAAAGCGGCAAAAAGTCGTGGGCTTTTTGGGCCAACAACAACGCATGGGACAGTTTGAGCGAGTGTAAGAAGAAGACGTTGTCGTCCGCTGTACCATGGATCAACAACAAGGGGCGCTGAAGTTTGGGGGCATCCAAGATCGCATTGGAGCGTTTGTAGGCTTGCGGATCTTTTTGGGGCAAGCCCAAGAAGCGCTCTGTGTAGTGCGTGTCGTAGTCCATCCAGTCGGTCACAGGGGCGCCTGCAACACCTGCACGAAAGACGTCAGGACGTCGCAACGTCGCCATGACTGAGAAATAACCACCAAATGACCAGCCATACACCCCAACGCGTTTCAGATCGATCTGAGGGACCAACTGTGCCACAGCGCGCAGCCCTGCGACCTGATCTTCGAGAGGCTTCGAGATAAAGTCGCCTTGGATCGCGCGTTCCCAAACCCGCGAACGACCGGGCGTTCCACGGCCATCGACGGAAACCACCAAGAAACCTTGGTTTGCGAGCCACTGTGGAAACAGATAATGCCCACGCACCGCACTCACCATGCGATAACCTGGCCCTGCGTACACATACAAAAGCGTTGGGTAGGAAAGACGGGGATTGAAGTCATGGGGATACGTCACAGCCGCTCGTAGTTTTTGGGGTCCCACTTGGAACAGCTTCACTTGCGGCACAACGCCCGGATCTTCCGAACGACTGAGCACCTTAGCAAGAACTTTTCCCCGCGCCATCGCATCTTTCACGGTGGGCTTAGAGGTCGCGGACTTTCCTGTTCCCAAAGGCGGATCGAGTCGGCGTACTGTATAAGAAGTTTTCGCATCCATGGTGGACGCGCTCAGGACGTACATCAACGCTGATTTACCATGCCCAAAGGTCGCGCGGTAGACGCCTTTTTGGTAGGTCAGACGCTGGATCTTCCACTGCTCTCCTTGCAAGGGGATGCGGTAGATGTGACCTTCGGTGGGTTCGGGGCTTGCGGAGATATAAGCACATCCTCTTTTGGCATCCACCGCCAACAGCGAACGATAACGCATCGCAGGAGGCGTGAGGATCTGTAGCAACGCGCCTTTTTGATCATGCAGCTCAAGTCGCCAGTCTCCCGAACGCTCTGTGGACCACAGAAAAGACTTACCATCAGGGAGCCAGTGGGGCACGCTTTGATCGATGTTTAGCCACGCATCATCTCGTTCTTCGAGCAAAGTACGCAAAGACAGCTTCGCAAGATCCACAGCCACAAGACGCGCATGACGCTGCAAACGATCTTGCAACAACAAGGTCAACGGCCCGCGCTTGGGCCACTTCACAGTATTCAGATACGGAAACTTCTTGCGATCCCACTCGATCCATCGGGCCTTTCCATCTTTGAGCGACAAGATCCCCAAACGCACGATGGCGTTCTTCTTTCCAGGGCGGGGATAACGCTGCTTGTAAGGCTCGCGCTGGGGCTTAGCGGCATTGGGAAGATAGATCCACTCGACCTCGCGCTCATCGGTTTCTTGGAAAAGCAGTTGTTGGCTATCAGGCGACCACCAATAACCTTTCATCCGCCCCATCTCTTCTTGGGCGACAAACTCTGCGGCTCCGTAGGTAAAACCAGGCTTTTTCTTGGTGAGACGGCGCTCTTTTTCTGTCGCAAGATCGGTTACATAGAGATCGCCATCACGCACCATCGCGATCTTTTTCCCATCCGGCGAAAGTCGCGGATCGACGGGATAACCCGCTTTGCTTGCATACACGCGCACTTTGCCTGTGGCGCGCTCGTAAAGGTAGAGCTTGCCAGACAAGGGCAACAACAAAAAGCGGCCATCTCGGGTCATACGAAACGAGACAAGACCACGTGCCGCGAGGCGCATGCGCTCACGACGCGCTTTTTCCGCATCACTGAGCTTTTCGATCACGCCAGCCAAGAGCTTTCCTGCGGTTAGAAGGACTTTTTCTTGGCCCGTGGCAAGGTCGATCTCGTAGAGGTTGCGCACAAAGCTCCGTGGTCCCGAGCGCAAGAACAACAAGGACTTGCCATCGGGTGAAAACTGAAAGCCCGATGGACTTCCCATACGAAAGCGGAATGTCTTTGCGTAGCGCGTCAAAAAGTCTTCTTTGACGGCTTTGGCTGGCGTGATCGTCGGGCGGCTCGAAGGCTTGGCAGTTTTCGAGACCTGCGCCGTTTTTGTAGGAGGAGTGTTCTTTTGAGGCTTTGGCGTATCAGCCCAAGCATCCGAAGAGATCGCAAGACCCATCACCAAAAAAGAAGATATCACAAGGTATCGTAGCGAGCCCTTGGGCGGCTCCAACAGGGAAAAGATTCGCGAGGCGGGCATAGTCGCTCCTTTGTGAACAAAGAGATGGCTTCTCTATAGAAAAGCTCCGAAGAATCGGAAAACTAGCGAACAACGGTGGTCAAAGTCGGCTACCTTCGAGTAGTGTACAAAAGCAAAAAGCAAACACAAGCACCGAGAAGCCCACACATGACGCAAGATGCTTCTCCAAACACAGAAAGGACCGAGATAAAAAGAGATGGGTAGACGAAAGCGACGCATCCAAGAGCCTTTTGTGGTAGAGATCACTGGATTGGGACGCAAAGGTGTTGGGCTAGGCACGACACCTGATGGCCTTCCTATCGAAGTAAGAGGCATCCCCCCAGGCACCCACGTCGAAGTCCAAGCGCGCAAAAAACGCAAAGACCTTTGGGAAGGCTACCCTCTCGCCATCGTGCAACCTCCCCAAGGGGCCACCCCACCGCGTTGCTCCATCTTCGATCTGTGCGGTGGTTGCTGCCTTCAAAGTATCGATCTCGCCTCTCAACGCGCCGCAAAACAACAGTACGCGATCCGCTCCATCGCTGAAGGCATGGGCCTGACAGAAGATGAACTCGCCGAAGATGTCACCATCCATCCGATCCGCGGTCCCCAAGATGCTTATGCCTATCGCAACAAAGTCGAGCTTTCTTTTGGTGTACAACGCTTTATGAGTAAAGAAGACCTCGACGCAGGTATCCCGATTGATGGGCGTTTCCTCGGTTTCCATGCGCCTGGGCGCTTCGACAGAGTCGTCGATGCCGAACGCTGCGAACTGATCAGCGAAGCCGCCAACCAACTCATGACCACCGTACGAAAACACACTCTGTGCGAAGAGGCCCCCAAACCTTGGGATGTCCGCGATCATTCAGGCTTTTGGCGACACTTGATGTTGCGAGAAGGCTTCGCAAGCGGCGAACATCTGATCGGCCTTTACACGGCCCCCGCGACCACCACAGAAGAAGAAACCATCGTCGAAGAGTTGGCCCAAGCCCTGCTCCAAACACCGCTTCAAGAAGGCCATCAGCTCGCAGGGATCGTGTGGTTTGAAAATGATAGCGTCGCAGACAAGACCCAAGGCACCATCCGCAAGATCTGGGGACGCGACTGGCTCAACGAAAGCCTCGGAGATGTCGGTTACCATCTCTCGATCCATTCTTTTTTCCAAACCTCAACGCCTGGTGCAACGGTCCTTTACGACACCATCGCAGAAGCCCTACAAACCGATCACAAACTTCTCTACGATCTTTACTGTGGGATCGGCTCGATCGGACTTTATCTCCACCAACGTTTTGACCAGATCGTCGGACTCGAAGAGATCCCTCAAGCCATCGAAGACGCACGCAAAAATGCGCAACGCAACGAGATCCACAATGTCACCTACCACGCAACCCGCGTAGAGGACGCTTTGGAACTCCTCCCACAAGAACAACACGATCACACCTTTGTTGTGGACCCACCCCGTGTGGGACTTCATCCTCGCGTCGCAGACACCCTTGCTCACGCCCCTGGAGACGAGCTGATCTACGTCGCTTGCCATCCCGCTTCTCTTGGCCGCGATGCCCCCAAACTGGCCGCTGGAGGATGGCAACTTCAACAACTCTGGTTTGTCGACCTTTTCCCACAGACCTATCACATCGAAGCCATCGGGCGATTTGTCCGCGTCCCGCTCTCCCCAATCACAGAAACAACCACCCCGGAATAAACTAAAAACGCCCCACCATCGCCATCCCAACACGGGTTCCATCTATCGCCGAATGCGCAAACGTCGGTGTGACCGAAAAACGCACCTTGGATTTCTCAATCTCTTTTTTGCCATCAAAAAAGTTCACGATGCTCAACGCCAACACCGTTGTGACCGCCGCAAGAATCAAGGCGTGCCATCCCCAAATGAACCAGTTGCTAGAGCTAGAACCAGAAACCGTCGAGATATCGAGCATCAAGCATCCCACTCCAACAAGCGCAGACAAAGAACCAGCAAGGATCCCCGCAAACCCCCATCCCCACTTGGTACGACCCCTACTTTTATCGAGTCGAAGAGTGATCGACTCAGCCACGATAAAAACCAAAGAAACCAAAGAATTGGCACAGATAGAGATCACGGCACCGAGCCCCAAAAAACCAACATTGCTCTGTTGAATCACACCCAAAGGCTCTTGAATCGGCCCCCTGCGTGGAAAAAGTGCAGTCTGCTTCCATGAAGGAGCGGAAAGCCCCTGCGTCCCCCATGCTCGCGAAAAAGCCCGATGACTCGACGGTAGAGCTCCACCGCCCAACAAAGAAGGTTGATACGCCGTTGATTGCGCCCAACTCTCACAAAGAGGCATCCCCCAGCCCCAACAAAGCACCATGAAAAAACATATCTGCCTCATCGCCAAACCCCATCGTCAAAGCAGTCTCTCTCAAAAAACACCCCATCTTTGTAGCAAGGTGTCTTCCAAAAAGAAACGGCCTTTCACGAAAAAGTCTTAGCGAACTTGGTGACGTGCTCCCCACTGGAACCCGAAAGACATCGTGGGATCGATGCGGAAAGCGAGCGGACCGTGGATAAACTTCTTGTCAGGATTGTTGTTCAACGGTCGGAAGATCCCGCGGAACAACAAGAAACGGAAACCGAGCGCAAAAAAGAACCCATTGGTGATCCCGATCCGCAGTTCATTGTTCCAACGGAAGTCGTGGATATTCAGGCCCTCTTTGTCTTTTCCAATCACGAAGGTCAAGTTGTACTCGGCTTTTGATTTGAGGGTGAAGGGTACGGTCCCTGCTTTGGCAAAAGTCCATCCCTCGACTTCGTAGTCTGCGGAAAATCCGAAAGAACTGTCCAAGTTGGCACGCACGGGGATATTGATGGGATCTTTCAAAGTGAGACCAAGCGCCCACTCTTTTCGCCACACTCCGCCTAGACGCATCGTGATCTTGGAGTCGTATTGAAAGCTCAACCCCACCTTGGCGCGTGTCTCAAAGTGGTGGAAGATCTCTGTACTGCCCGTCGCATCGAAAAACTTTGCAGAGCCAAGATCAGGACGTTGTGTGGTGGTCATCTCTGTTTCGACCAAGCCCTCGAAGAAGGGCGACGCCACCTCCCACTTTGTGTCTTTGAAAACACTTTTCAAAAAGTGCCAGTGATACTGGGTTTTCAACGTCAGGTTGTCATTACTTTCTTGGTAGATCCGAGGATCGATCGGGCCAGCAGGCGGCCCTTTGCTCCACTGGATACTGGTATCCACAGCGTAGTTGATGCTGAGTTCAGTCAACCAAAGATGCTGCGAAGTCTCCATCCGCAAAGATCCTTGGAACTGACCTTGTGCGCTGATCTTCTCGTAGAATCCGCCGTTAAACTCTTCATGTTGTGTATAAACCACATTTAGGTTAATAGGCTCGATGGTAAGGCCCGTAATCCCCGCCTGAAACGACGAGTTGAAAGTCCATGTTGGCTTTTCTTCGAGTTTTTGTAGCTCCCCATGATGCGGGATGGTGTCTTCGCCCGCAAGCTTGGGCGACTTGGTATCACGACGATAGTTCTTGAACTGTTGGAAACGGAAGTGCTCGACCAAAGCTTGCCGCAGAGTCAAAGGCAAGCCACCCACACGCGTCAGAAACTTTACGCTGCGGATCGCGGTCTTTGCGAGCTTTGGGTGTTCTCCCATCGCTACACGCTTTGTCGTGACCAACTGATACACCATATTTTCTTCGATCTTGCGACCGTTGGCCGTCGAACTTGAAGTCGTCCCAACGAAGGAAAAAGGCTTGGAGGTGGAACCTGGAGAGTCCGAAGTCTCGATCAAGGCGGTCAGATTTTTCCCTGTGAGTGTGATGACCGCTAACTCTTCTTCCCGAGGGATCGCGCGAAACATGTCGTCCATCGTGATGAATTGTTTGATTGGATAACCACCTTTTCCAAAAACCAAGGCGGGCAAAAATGCGATCTCGCCCTTCCCTTGGAGTCGAACCCACTCCAAGACGTAACGACGAAACTGCTCTTCGCTCATCCCTTCTTCGTTACGAATGCGACCTTTTCCTAAAGCTTTGCCCCAGTTTTGACAGTAGATCTTTTCCCAATTGAGTAGCTTCTTTCGCAAAGAATCATCGACACTTTGTTCATCTGCTTGGTAGTAACGATGGTTCACAGACTGGATCTGCACTTTTCCATCTTGTCGACCAAGTGTCCAACGGATCTGACCGAGTTGCGCACCATGAGGACGCCCTCCAACAATCCACGTCACAGCCCCTTCTTCGCTGTAGTGCGTGAAGACACTGCTGGCTTTCCCCGCAGCAAGGCCATTTGAGATGATCAAGTCGATCCCTGGAACTTCCGAAGCCAACTTGCGCGCGTTGGCCCCTAGCGACTCTCCAACCTCTAACTCTGCGAGCACAACGACGAGATCTACTTTGTGTTTTTCTCGAAGCAATTTCACACGCTCTTGGGCAACCGTTGTTGGCGCTCCCATGGTGATCTTGCGGGTTTCGAGATCTTGTGCCAAAGAAGGCATCGTCTCGGGTCCAAGGTGAAACACCCCGATTTTCCAGGGTCCACGTCGCAAAAGGAAAGTGGATGGCGCGACTTGTTGGGGCTGATTCTTCAAAGAGGCGAGAGGATGGGAAGCTGGAACCTTATCCAAGTTTGCAAGAGAAAAATGCAGTCCTTGTTTTCTTGCGGCAGAAAGCATCATCTCAAGGGGCCGAATCTCCGTCCAAAAAGCAAAGGAGCCAAGGCCCATCACATCGTAATCAAAACGCTTGAGTTGTTTTGCAAGAAAGTCAGCACCTATTTGCGCACCGCGATACAGGATGTAACGTGCGGAACGATCGGGCGCAAACATATTCCCCGTTGCAAACAACAACGGGGGTAAGAGGTTTTTATCTTTATGATCTTTACGAACAGACTTTACTAAAGAAAGAAGATTTGCCATATCTGTAGGCGTTTCTTCTGGGGCTTCTCCTTCTTTTTTCGGACAAAAAAAGGAGCGCCAACGCCCTCCAAGATCTGTGTGATACAGCAATGTTACTTGATCTTGGCGTATGGTCGGTTTACTAGGCGGCTGGGGGCCACTTACAGACTTTGCAGGGCTAGGTGTTTTCGGCGGATTATCGGAGTCTTTCGTATCTTCGGCGTAAGCTATATTGGGTCCAAAAAAACAACAAAAGAGCAATAAAAAAAGAGAACGCATCATGTCTTTTCTTTCGTAAGGTAAAGCAGCGGTGTCCCCAAAGGCCACTGCGCTGGGCACGGACATACGGGTAAACTCTTCAGGTTACTGCTGTTTACAAGGCGCGCCTTCTGGACAAAGGCACTGACCAGGCACGTTATCACTGGGGATATCGCCCTTGCTTGGATCTTGGCAGACAAAACCGTCTTTGGTGGCCAAGACCTTACCTGTTTTTGGATCGACGATACTGTTACAGTCTTCGGGCTTAAAGCACTCACGATGACAGAATGCATCAGGCTGGCTTTTGTCACAAACACAAGAACCCGACTGACAAACATAACCGCTTGCGATCTTGGCCCCATTGGCCCCCGCCCGTGGGACTTGATCGCAATCATCGTTACTTTGGCACTCCGTCAGACAAATCAGATCACGACAACCATAACCTTGGCAAACAAAGTGCGAGGTACACACCCGTGATCGACATCCAGAAAAAACAGACAAAGAAGAAAAACACAAACAAAAAACAAGGAGGCGCAAAACACGAATAGGCATCATGATCTTTCACCTGCATGGGGGATGGAAGGTAACAAACGAAGGACTTGAGCTTTGACGGTAGCTTGCGTCCGATTACTCACATGAAGTTTTTGAAAAATATTCTTCATGTGCTGCTTCAGCGTTTCGGGCGAGAGATAGAGCACCTGGGACACCTCTCGATAAGTTTTTCCTTCTGCGACTTTTTTTAGCACCTCGATCTCCCTTTGCTCAGAACGATGATCTCGCCATCTGGCCCGGCCTGAAGGCAAGACGAGAGGCGATTTGGATTGTCGCACGGTTCGCCTTCTCTTTTTAGAAAAACTTTTCAGCTTGGACATTCCTCCCCAGAAACAGGGGATTCAGGATGGGTTCGGGCGGGTTTGGCCTGGGCGACCACGGAGGGTCGCCCCAGATAGTTTGATATCCACGGAATATCGGGCGACCACGGAGGGTCGCCCCGATAAACGGATATCCAATCATTCCGTGGTCGCCCCGATAAACGGATATCCAATCATTCCGCGGTCGCCCCGATAAACGGATATCCAATCATTCCAGGGGCGACCCTCTGTGGTCGCCCCGATAACAGGACCGCCCCTATGTGGCCGCCCCAATCACCGCGTTATTTGCAATCGAAGAAGCGGATTTCGTAGGAAAAGACAGTACCAATCTGCACAGTGTAGGCTTCCCCTACCTTGGGAGCGCGAGGTTTGAAGGAAACCCCGCTAGGATGGCCGTAACCTGAGATGCGCGAAGCTGTGAGGGTTTGGGTATCGTTGTCGCTTTTGCGGATCAACGTGATGGTCATCCCTGAAGTGGTGGCGTATTTGGAGCTTGTGAAAGACCAAGTATCGACCGCATAACTGCCCGTCACAGTTTGAATAGGGACAGGTCCAGGAGGTGGAAAAGCGATGTAATCCGCTTTGCCAGTTCCTGATCGATCAAAAGAGTACATACACGAAGCGACCCGCCAACGTCCTGTGCCCGTTGCGAGGCCAAAAGCGGTCTTGCCCATCCCTGGCGAGATAATCCAGAGGCGGTGTCCCAACGAAGGCGTTCCGCGATCTGCGATGTACTGTGGAACAGTATCCGCAGGATGCCCAACGCCCCAAGAAAGATTGCTGGAGCCCGATCCTGCGGCCCCTCCCGCGGTATAGCAATTCCACGAAGAAGGCGGACTGTGTGCATTGACGCCCGAACCTGGCCCATCGTTGTTTGCTTGGAGCACAGCGCACTCCTGCATCTGTTGCCGTCTTGCCGTATCTTCGACAACGCCGGGTAATCCGACAAGATAGCGATACAGGTTCACACGGCGAACCGCATCATCGATCGAGGACGCTGAGATCGAACCAGGATCACAACCGCCTGTACTTTGGAAGCCCGCGGTCCCTGTAAGAGGATAATCCGCTTTCCAACGCGTACAGACTTCTTGATCTGTGCGGAGGGCGGGATCTGTGGGCTTGACGCAACTACCACCACTACAGACATCGCCATTGGTGCAAGAAGACTGCTTCGACCATGTCAAACAGCCTGTAGCATTGGCTTTGCATATCTCGATATCATTGGCAGCACAACGCAAGGCCCCACTCTGACAAGGGTTCGGGCACGTCGCTTGGCAAGTACCACTGGTGCAACTTTGACCGCTAGGACAAGCCGCCGCCTTCCACGCAGTACAACCACTTGTGGCAGCCTCGCAACGCTCGATATTTGCGCCCGCACAGCGTGTTTGACCGAGCGTACAAGCATCTTGGCAAGCACCTTTGCAGGCGTTGTTTTCGCAGATCTGGCCTGCTGCGCATGGTGTCTTGTTCCAGACGAGACAACCGTTTGCGTCTTTTGCACAGGTTTCAAGATCGGTAGTACCCGAACATCGGACCTGTCCAGCAGTGCAAGCATCACTGCAACCGACTTGACACTTGTTATCACGGCAACTTTGACCCACAGGGCAGCTTGCACTATTCCACACAGTGCAGCCTGTCGCGGCCTTTTCACAACGTTCGATCTGGGCACCCGCACAACGCGTTTGCCCAGTTGGACAGACATCTTGGCAGGTCGCGGCTTCACATTGACCATTTTTGCAGGTCTGGCCACTTGGACAATCCACCATGGCCCCCCAGATCGGGCAGCCTGAGTCAACATCCTTTACACAAGTCTGGTAGCCAGCCCCCGAACAGCGGGTCTCACCAACGTTGCAAACATTCTGACATGACTTGGAACAGTTACCTTGCTGACAGATCTCTCCACTCCCACAAGCTGTTGGCGTTCCCCACTGAAAACACCCATCGCCCGCAGGATCTTCACAAGCCTGCACGGTATTTTGGACGCAACGCTTCTCATCTTTCTGACAAGCTGGTGTACATCCTCCCGTGCCCTTGCACTGGCCATTTTCGCAAACTTGGTTGCCACTACACTGTTGAACGGTATTCCAAATCGGGCAGGAGAGACCGGGTTGTTTGGCACAAACTTGTGCTTTTTCCCCTTCGCAGCGCACCTCACCGTCTTGGCAGGTCCCTGAACAGCCCGCCACGCCTTGGCAGAGTCCATCTTTGCAGGAAGATCCCGCAGGACAAACACGATAAGGCTTCCAATCTGGGCAGTTTTCCGCGGCATCTTGTTGGCAAAGCATCACCTCTTCGCCTTGGCACTTGGTCGAACCCATGCTGCAAGATCCCGGGCAGCCCGCTTGGAGCAAGCAAAGCGCGCCTTGGTTCGTGGCGGTACAACGCTGACCATTCCCACAAGCACGCAACACCCATCCCAAACAAGCTCTTTCAGGGATCTGTTCGCAGTGGAGCACCCCTTGGCTTTGGGGCTCGCAACGGGTACTGCCTTCTTTGCAAGGTTCGCAAACAACAGGACCCACACAAGCCCAAGAGCCCAAAAGCGCGAAGCCCAACGCCCCCCACAACAAGAAACGCCAAGTCCAAAGATACGCACCAACACTTTGTTTTTGTATTACTTTTTGCATCCCCATCCTCTTCACATGAGAAAGCTCAACTATCCAACGGCCGACCGTTTCAAGGATGACCCTCCATCCTATTTACTTTGTCCCAAAGATTCGGTCACCTGCGTCACCGAGACCGGGCACGATGTAGCCTTTTTCGTTCAGGTAGTCATCCACCGCAGCAGTATAGATCGGAACGTCAGGATGGTGATCATGAAAATATTTAATACCCTCTGGTGCAGCGAGCAGACACAGGAACTTGAGGTCTTTGGGTTTGCGCTCTTTCAATCGCTCAATCGCCGCAGCAGCCGAGTGTCCCGTCGCCAGCATCGGGTCCACAACCAACACAGAACGCTCAGAGATATCTTCGGGGAGTTTGCAATAGTACTCCACGGGCTTCAGCGTCTTGGGATCGCGATAAAGCCCCAAGTGACCGACCCTTGCAGAAGGCATCAACTGCAAGATACCGTCCAAGATCCCCGTCCCTGCGCGCAAGATCGAAACGATCAGAACCTTCTTTCCCTCCAACAAGGGAGCTTGCATCTGGGCGAGTGGCGTTTCGATCTCTTCCATCACAAGGGGAAGATTCCGCGTCACTTCGTATCCCAAAAGCAAACTCACCTCGCCCAACAAGCGACGAAAGCTCGCCGTGCTGGTTTCTTTTTTGCGCATGATCGTGAGCTTATGCTGCACGAGCGGGTGATCGATCACATGAACTTCTCCAGACATCTCAGCCTCCTCGCTTCAATCTAAAGGGATGAGAAGATCGCACATCGCAAAGATCTCCTCCATACCAGCTCCTTAAAACGACCACGTCACCCTCTCACTGCAAGATCTGACTCGCAAAGAACCAAGAGCGCCGTGTCTAGGAACAAACCACCTTTTCGATATTCGACGAGACCTGTCAAGCCATCAACGCCCACAACATGCACCCCCGCCTGTTTTCAAGCCCCATTCAGGCACGAGACACCCAACAAACAGATGCTTGTTGGTGTCACAAAGACCACAACTCCTCAACAGGGATCTTTTCTCCTCAGAAAACAAGCCTCTATCACTTTTTCTCTCGACACACTCGCTGTTGCGCCCCACCTTTGCGATCCATCCACCTCCCCTGACAGATGAGGAGTCCATCATGCAACCCGAAACCACAAAACAAACCTCCACCCCAGCCTCCCTTTCGATGTACGAACGTATGGGCGGCGAACCTGTTTTACGAGAGGTCGTGCGAGACTTTGTCCAACGCTTCTACAAAGATATGATCATCGGCTTCTTTTTTACGAAGATCGACCAAGAGCAACTTCTCCAACGCGAGTTTGAACACGCAAGCCAGCGGCTTGGTGGCCCGCATACCTACCAAGGTCGTCCGATCGGACCGACCCATCGACCTCATCGCATCAATGCAGGACAGTTCAACCGCCGCTTGTGGATCGTCGAGCAAACCCTCCACAAACACGATGTCCCCCCTGATATCATCGAGTATTGGCTACAAGAAGAACGCAAGCTGTTCAACAGCATCACCCAAGGACGCACCTGCGTCGATTGATCTCTGCGTCCTTTTCCACACCACAACGTCTTCTCCTCAAAGCGCCACACGCACCACAAGATCCACCCCACACAAAGAGATCTCGGCCTCTTGCAAAAAATGACGGAATAGTCATCTTTCATAAAAAGAAGTGACGAGATGGTCATCTTTTTGTCAAAAGGCGAAGAGTGGCTTGCTTTTTTAGCGAGAGATCACGCACAAATAGGTAAGGTATCAGACGCATGTGCGAGGAGGAAGAGGATGAATCCGATCTTTTTGGGTTTGGCAGCAGGTGGGATCTTGTTGATCGTCTTGTTGCATTTCGTGATGGGCCAGACCAAAGCGAGTCCGCTTCCAGAGGAAGGGGAATTGCGAAAGCGTTTTATCGAGTCGATGGGCGAAGACCCGCAGCAGTGGGCGATTTGTGAGACGATGGCGATCGCTTTAGACCCACGCGAACCTAGGCTGTGGGTGATCTTCGTGCATGGGCACCACGTGAATGTGCGCAACTATGGCCTAGAGACCGTGCTTTCTTGCAGTGCGAAAGCAGGAGGCGAGCTTGATGTGCGGGTACGTTCCTTCGATCGTTCGCGCTACCACGACAAGCTCCAAACAGGACAAGAAGACGCAGCGCGCGAGCTTTGTGAGGCTGTGAAAACGGCGGGTCAAAAGCTACACCCCACGCAAGCAGCGACAAGCGCAGCATAATCCTCCTACAAAAGAGACAAGAACTTATGATCCTCTCGATATTTTCGAGAGCATAGAGATAGACCCAAAGAGAAGGAAGACCGTCATGCCACCCGTCAAACTACCTGATCCTGTCCAATACGCCATCCCAGCGTTTGTTGTGCTGATCATCGTCGAGATGATCGTTGGAAAGTTCCGACACAAGGCCGACTACGAGATCCGCGATACGATCTCAAGCTTGCTGATGGGATTTGGGAACCTTCTGACCAAACTCTTGACTGCGGCCATCACTTTTGCAGTGAGTATGTGGGTGTACAAATACCGCATCGCCACGATACCCATCGTCTGGTGGGCTTTTGTGGTGATCTTTTTCGCGGAAGACTTTTGTTACTACTGGTTCCACCGCATCAGCCATGAGTCGCGTTGGTTGTGGGCAGCGCACGTCAACCACCACTCCTCACAACATTACAATCTTTCGACCGCGCTACGCCAAACTTGGACGGGCTTTATCTCGGGTGGATGGCTCTTGTGGTTGCCTTTGGCGTTCGTCGGCTTTCACCCTGGTATGATCGCTTTTCAAGCAGGGGTCAGTTTGGTGTATCAGTTCTGGATTCACACAGAAGCCATCGATCGCATGGGGCCTTTGGAGTGGGTCTTGAACACCCCATCGCATCACCGCGTTCACCACGCTACCAATCTCAAGTACCTCGACAAAAACTATGCAGGGATCTTGATCATCTGGGATCGGATGTTCGGGACTTTTGAACAAGAAGACCCCAACGAACCATGCGAGTACGGCATCCTCAAACCACTCGCGACCTTCAACCCTGTAAAGATTGCTTTTCATGAGTGGGCCGCGATCTTCAAAGACATGACCCAAAAGCACCCACTTTCCGTAAAGTTACGTTTGATGTTTGGTCGCCCAGGTTGGAGTCCTGATGGCTCAAGCCTCACCGTCCCAGAGATGCGCGCTGCCCAAGCTCAAGCTGAACAACATACGCCCCCCACAGAGAAAGCTCCCTCCGCTTCCCAACCTGCCTAGCACTTCTTCCATCCCCCGATGTCACCATCCCATCGAGACTTCCGCCATCAGCTTTTTTCTGGATAAGGTGTGCCATCCTTGTGGAAAAAGCGCCATGCTCCCTCCAAAAACTTGGCTTGGATATCATCGTCTGGGTAGTGCACCCCATCCCCTTCGCTGCGGTCTCCGATCTCCAAATACACGACATCTTCGTCGGTTTGGTTGATCAGGCGGTGTGCATCTCCTGTCCCCGCACGAAACCCCGCGCACATCCCAGGGGAAAGCGGCGTGTCTCCCTGATCCGTCTGAAGCGTCGGATAACCCTGCAAGATGTACACGAACTCATCTTGTTTTTGATGGGCATGACGAAGCGCAGACACCGAATGCGGCGCAAGAGTCACAAAGTTCACGCCAAAGTTGGTCAGTCCAAAGGCATCACCCAAAACGCGCTTTTCTCGGCCTTCTGTAAGCTTCGCAAAAGGCGCAGGATACATCGACTGGATCGCTCGCAAGGGCGCTTCTTTGGCTTGGAGGGCAACAGGACGATTCTCTTTCGACATCAAGATCTCCTTCGTTTCACGGATGCAAGCAGAGTCCACCAAGCGCATGAGAAAGTCTCTTTGGATAGCCTCGAAAGACTTCAACTCACAAACGCTGAAGGCTCCGTACAAGGGGAGCGTAAAGGGCAACCATCATCACTCTTCTGGCTTCTGTCTATGAACCTCTCCTGTGAAGAACCAAAAAAATCCCCCAAAGTTTTTACTTAGGAGATCAAAGGCGACAGAGACGAGATCTTCTTGTTGCACTTGATGAAGACGGGGAATGAAGATGATAGAACGAAGGCAAGATGTGTTGGGAAAGTATGTTTGGGCTTTTTTGGTGATCTGGATGGGGCTATGGAGCACAAGTTGCAATATGGAGCGGACACTAGAACCCACTCCCACAGAAAACAGCGTCCCCGATGCAAGCGAACCACAACCTGAAAAGTTCATCCCTGAGTCCCAAGAGCCCGTATTACCCGAGACCACAAATGAGCCACAGCCCGAGCCACAGCCCGAGCCACAACCAGAACCCACCCACTCACGTCTCGACCAACAGCCCCAGTTGGATTGGAACAACCGACTGGGTGGGGAGATGTTGGAAGGTGGAACCCCATTAGACGCTGTGCAGGACAGCGCAGGAAACATCCATGTGATCGGATATTTCCAAGATCGGGTGAAGGTAGGCTCACAGATCATCTCCTCCAAAGGTGACAAAGACATCTTCCTTGCCACCTTCGACAGCAAAGGCACACTCCAAAAGCTCCGAACATGGGGATCTTCGGGAGATGACCGAGGTCGCGGGATCATCATGGACCCGCAAGGCGGGGTGTACCTTGTGGGGCACTTTTCAGAAAAGATCACCTTTGATACCCACACCCTAACCCCCGTGGGTGGGCGCGATGCGTTTCTTGCCTACCTCGCACCACAAGGCAACATCGCTTGGGTAAAACAATTTGGAGAAGCCAGACCCACCTCCCCAACTCTTCCCTACCTCACGTCTTTTTCGCATATCGCGCGCAACAGCGCAGGGAAACTGCTCATCGCTGGTGGTCAAGGCGTCCAAAGGGACTTTAACTACGAAGTGGACCAAAGCATGATCTTCGTCCGCGCTTATGAAGCCGATGGGTCCGAGCTTTGGAAACAGGAGTTCCATGGCGCTCACTACGAGGACATCCATGGATTTGTTCTTGATTCCCAAGACAACATCGGACTGACAGGATTTTCTCATCGCGGGATCAGCATTGGGACATTCGGCGCTTACCGCAATTATGTGGTCAAGCTCGATGCCAAAGGCCAGTTGCTTTGGGGGCGTCCGCTTCCTGAAGGTCTTCTGGACACTGGCGGTTCGGATAGATGTTTTCTTACCTTCAATGCCAAAGGAGAGATGCTTGTTGCAGGCAAAGGACTCGCAAGTTCGCTGGATCAACCAAGACCCTCAATGGACATCTTTGGCGGATACCTCGCCAAGATCGATGCAGCAGGAAAGCTCGTATGGAGCACAAGCATCGTAGGAGACCGCACACTTCATATCAAAGGGATCGGACTCGATCATCAAGGGGATATCCGCGTGATCGGGACATTTATTGCGGACCTCAAACTTGGAACAGAGAACGTTTCTGTCCAACCAAGCCAACAAAAACAAAGCTTTTTCTTGGGCACCTTCAAAGATGACGGTAGCTACAAAAGACATGCGCTCTTCCAAGGCACCATGCCCGAAAAGATGTGGCCCAAGCTTTTCCCCCCAACGACCCCAAACACAGGCGGGATGTTGTGGATGTCCGTTTTTGATGGCGAACTCAAACTTGCCCAAGACAAGGTCTTTTCCGCCGCACAGAAACCCGATGCTTACCCACCGTTCACAGGATTTTTTCTTACACAGCTCGACGACAACGACGTCCCCCAGTGGGCCACTGCCACAGGCTCCGCAGCAGGAGAGTGGCACCCTCTCAGTTTCCAACGAGATGCAGAAGGAAACCTCTACACTCTCAACAGGATCGTGGGACAGACAGATCTTCTCGATCCTACGGTCTCTTCGGATCATGCGTTGCGCATCGTCCTCCTCAAGTACTCACCACAAGGGCAGTTGCTTTGGTCCTATCCACTCCCCCACGACGCGACCAATCCAAAAGCTTCCTTCCATCTAGCGGTCTCTGCTGATTCGGTCTACTTGGTTGGAGATCTTGAAGGAAAACTCCACATCGACACCTCTGTGTTAGAAGCAACGCCCAGCGCTCCTGTTCCCTTTGTCTTGCGATTCTCCAGCAACACAGGGAAGATCAGCCAAGCTTTCTTGCTTCGCGAACTTGCAGGGCAACGCATACAAAAGATCACCGTCGATCCCAAAGAGCGTTTGTGGGTCGTGGGAACCGCTGCAACCGAGTTCTACATCGGAAGGATGCATTACCAAGCCACGGACGATCGAAAAGTTGTGGTCTTTTTGGTGCGTTTCACAAAGGACGGTGCTAGCGAGTGGAGCGAGCAAATGCAATGCGACGCCCTCTCCACACGACAAAGAAGCTGTACCATCGAAGATCTCAAGACCGACGCCCAAGGCAACCTCTACTTTGCGGGTCAAGCTTCCACACAAGCTATCTCCATGAGATTTGGAGCAAAACAGCTATCGGTCCCAAATCCCAGCCAAAACGACAGAAGAGGCTTCTTGGGAAAGATCTTAGAGCAAGGCCAGATCGCGTGGCTCAACAGTCCTTGGTCCCATAACAGTAGCGCTTCAAACACACGGATCGCGCTCTCAAAAGAAGGAAACCTCTACATCGCAGGAACCTACGCAGCCTACCGCCCTTTTAGTGTGGAGCCGTTGCCAGAGAGCAAAGAGCGCGGATGGATCGCGCGATTGGATGCCCAAGGCTCTCCTCTTTGGCTGAAAGACTTTGAGGGTGGCCCCCAAGCTCTCCTTGGCTCCGTGGTATCGTTGGCCATCGGCCCTGATGGTGGTGCCTATCTGCTTGGTACCTTTGGCAAGCAGGTACAATTTTCTCCCAGCGTCACCTTGCAAGCGTCCCACGATCAAGGTGACGCAAGCACCGCCCAACAACACGGATACATCGCGCGGTACAATCCACAAGGAGAGCCTAGCTGGGCTTTTTCACTTGAGCATACCCAAAGCAAATACCATCAAATCAATCCCATCGGCCTCACCGTCGATAGCCAAGGGCGCTTGACCCTGCAAGGTTGGCTCACTTCGACCACCGAAAATGTTTTGGTGACGAATGACAAACTCCAGGTCGCAGGAAAAGAGGTCCAATTCCCGACAAGCGGCTACGATTACATGCTCTCTTTTGTTCCTCCCGCACGATAACCTCAGACTTTTTCTTTCGCTCCCTCCCAAAGCCCAAGCCCGCCTTTTTGCACACTTCAGTTGATTTCTTACGCACAGATCGCGAAGATGTTTCCAAAGCGATTCGCCTAGAGACTCCGCCCAAAAGCGGTTGATGCGTTGCTTTGTGATCCACAAGTAGCGCTCTACAATATGGAGCCGACCTTTGGAAGCCAAAAAAGACACCCCGACCCCCTTTTCAAAAGAAACCCTCGAAGCATGGCTCGCCAAGCTCTCTCTCAAAGAAAAGATCGCTCTTTGTTCAGGAGCGAGTTTTTGGACCACACATGCTGTCCCATCCCTTGATCTGCCGAGCATCGTCTTGTCTGATGGCCCTCATGGTGTGCGCAAACAACCGACACAAGGGGGCGGAGGCGATCACCTAGGCTTGATGGAAAGTGTGCCTGCCACGTGTTATCCCACAGCAGCGGCCCTTGCGAGTTCTTGGGATGTCGATCTGCTCGAAGAAGTCGGCGATGCCTTGGGAGAAGAGTCACGAAAAGAAGGTGTCGCCGTACTTTTGGGGCCAGGCGCCAACATCAAGCGACATCCGTGTTGTGGGCGTAACTTTGAATACTTTTCTGAAGACCCCTACCTAAGTGGCCATCTTGCGGCTGCTTGGGTCCGTGGACTTCAGCGCCAAGGCGTTGGGGCCAGCCTCAAGCACTTCGCCGTCAACAACCACGAGTTTCACCGCTTGGTCACGAATGCCGTCGTGGACGAACGCACACTGCGCGAGATCTACCTGACGGGATTTGAGATCGCTGTCAAAGAAGCCCAGCCTTGGACCGTGATGGCCGCTTACAACCGCGTCAATGGCTCTTATTGTTGTGAACATCCGATCCTGCTTGAGCAGATCTTGCGCAAAGAGTGGGGATTTCAGGGCCTTGTGGTGAGTGACTGGGGCGCTGTCAACGACCGTGTCGCAGGTATTCGCACGGGCATGGATCTGGAGATGCCTGGAAATCGCGGTGTCAACGACGCTTCCATCCATCACGCCATCCAGTCAGGAAAGCTGTCGATGGAGGAACTGGATCGCGTGGTCTCACGCATCCTGCACTTGCTTGCACAAGCCAAGCAAACAGCGGAACAACCGACTCCGACAACGCTGATCGATTACCACACCCTCGCTCGCAAGGCTGCGGCAGCGTCCTTTGTCCTGCTCAAAAATGAAGGACAGGTGCTTCCTCTTCAGGTACAAGAAAAAGTCGTCTTCATTGGAGAGATGGCAAAGCACCCACGTTACCAAGGCAACGGTAGCTCGCGTGTTCGCGCCACCCAAATCGACAATGCACTGGACGAATATGCCCGATGGTCGGGAGAGACCGTGCCTTATGCTCAAGGTTACGAAAGCCGTAAAGAAGAGACCAGCCCCACACTGCTCAGCGAAGCCCTTGCCTTGGCGAAAGACGCTGAAAAGGTCGTGCTGTTTGTAGGGCTTCCCTCTCGCTACGAAACAGAGGGCATGGATCGCGAGCATCTTCGCATCCCTCCCAACCAAGCCGAACTACTCGAACAAATCGCCAAAGTCGCCAAACATCTGATCGTCGTCCTAAGCAATGGTGCCCCTGTCGAGATGCCTTGGATCGAAAAGTCCGATGCCATCGTGGAGTCCTATCTTGGGGGACAAGCTTGGGGAGGAGCCATCGTCGATATCCTCACAGGGCAGGCCAATCCTTCAGGAAAGCTTGCAGAAACCTTCCCTCTCCACCGCAAAGATCTCCTTGCAGACACCAACTTTCCTGGCGAAGCGCGTCGTGTCCTCTACCAAGAGGGCCTTTATGTCGGCTATCGCGACTACAACACCTTCAACAAAGACGTGCTCTTTCCCTTTGGCTATGGACTTTCTTATACGACTTTTTCTTATGATGACATCGAGATCTCTGCAACCTCCTGCCAAGCCAACACACTCTCACAACATCCGCTCCAAGTGCGATGCCGCATCACCAACACGGGAACCCGCGAAGGTGCAGAGGTGGTCCAGCTTTATATCCGCCCTTCCAAGTCGCCCGTCCCACGGCCCGAACACGAGTTGAAAGGCTTTGCCAAAGTTTCCTTGCAAGCTGGGGAGTCCAAGCAGGTCGAGTTTTTGCTCGATCAGCGCGCCTTTGCTTATTACGATATCCCCCGCAAAGACTGGCATATCGAATCTGGGCTGTTTACGATCCAGGTAGGCGCATCCTCACGCGACATCCGCTTGCAAGCCCAAGTCTATGTCCAAGGACAAGAGGCTCAAAAAGCCGAACTATCCGACGAGATCATGGCCTCCATGCTAGAAGATCCCAAAGGCTACTTTGCTCAGCTCCTCAACGATATCCCACAGCCCCTCGAAACAGCGTATCCTTTTCACCTCAACTCGACATTAGGAGAAACAAGGCGCACGCGTCTTGGGAGACTCGTCTTTTGGATAGTGCGCCGCGAATCCTCCCGTGCCATCGCAGGAGAAGACCACAAGGAGTTCCGCGAAGCTGTCCACCAGAGCCTATCAGAGCTGCCGCTGCGTAGCCTTGTGCTGATGAGCCAAGGCTACTTTCGTTATCCACAGCTCGAAAGCTTGGTTCATATACTCAATGGCCACTGGGGGAAAGGCATCAACCGCATGATCCAGCGTTATCTCTTGCGCAAGCCATGACGTAGGATGTTCTTTGAGGCATGAGGCTTTGAACACGAAAAAAGGGAAAGATTAGGGGCGGGAAACTGCGGGGGAAGAGACGGGTGCTTCTTTGGTCTCTTCGAGGGTGCTCGTAGGATCAGCCTTCTCTTGTGTAGAGGTATCTTCCGAAACAACGGAGACTTCGGCATCTTTGGCAGTTGATGGAACTTGTTCCTCTTTGGGGGTGAGTGCGTTGGAGATCTTTTGGAGAGGCCAACGCGAAAACAAGACTTCCATCAGTGCAGGAAGAAGGACCAAACAGCCCAAGAGAAGTGTGCCTAGGCCGATCACAGCCGTAAGACCCATGCTGCGCAAACCCACGTGGTTGGAGACCACAAGCGAGGCAAAGCTAATCACCGTGGTCAAGGACGCCATAAAGATCGGGCTGGCCATCTCACGTTGCACCCCAAGCGTCCCAAGTTCGGGCTCTTCGCTATAGCGATGCAGCATGTGGACAGCCGAGTCGATCCCTATCCCCAGCAGAGACGGTATCACCACGATATTGAACAAGTTGATCGGAAGCCTGAAGATCACTTGGACAATCACCAAGCTAAAAAGCCCTAGCAACAAGGGCCACAGCGCCATCAAAGTCAAGCGAACGCTACGCAAGCTCAACAACACCAACAACGCAACGGCGATCAAACTCCCCAAGATCACCAACGGGCTATCGTTGTGCAAATACTCGATGATACGAGCCAAAACGATCGCTTCCCCTGAGGGATAATACGTCAAACCGCGGATCTTGGCGGGCCGCAAGATGTCGCTCAAGATCATGGCGTGCCAACCATTTGAGGTCTGCATGGTGTGTTCGACGGTGACAAGAAAACCGCTGATCTTGCGATAGTCATTTTTCTCGTACAAGACAAGGTCACGCTGCAAAAACAACGGAAGGTCGCGCACATGAAACGCAGCCGTCGTCAACATCTTGCGGAAGTCGCGTAGTTGTTTGCGTTGCTTGGCGTCTTTGATGTCTTCGTCTTGGATATCTTGGGTGTCGAGATAATCCTTGATCTTCTTGAGCCATCGGAGTTTTTCGGGCTGTTGCTTGGGCACCAAGTCAAGCGCACTCATCGTCGATTTGAGCCGAACTTCCGAGTCTTTGTGCGCTTTGGCGTAAACCTCACCGCTTTTCATGATCTGCTTTTGCAGCGTGATCGTGTCTTCTTTGTTGTTGGTGATGTACACAACAGGACTGGTGTCTTGGCGCGAGATCTTCTTAAACTTGTCCCAACGCTGGCGTTGTTCACGCAAACCACCTTCTTGAAAAGATAGCTTGGTAAAGTCGTACTCGAAAGGCAGATACCGCAGCAACACAACGAAGGCCACGATCAACAAGAGACTGAACGACACAAGCATCCGAGAGAAAGGAAAGTTCTTACCCCAGTGCCGTGTGCGGATCAACGAAACCGCGCCAATCATGGGCGTGCGCTTCTCAAAGATCGCGATCAGCGCGGGCATCACCGTGCACATCGCCAACAAACACAAGAAGACCCCAGCCCCACCAATCAAGCCAAACTGCGAAAAGCCACGAAAACGGCTAATCAACAAAGCCAAGAAGCCCGCAGCAGTCGTCGCAGCCCCTACAGCGATGGCCAGTCCCGTCCACTTGAAAGTCTGCTCAAGAGACTCTTCGATGGCATGGCCCTTTTTGCGTTCTTCCAAGTAGCGATCGAGCAGATAGATCCCATAGTCGATCCCCAGTCCCAAGAGCAAGACCGCGATAAAGCCCGTCAGGGTGTTGAGATAGCCGATGAACACATACGTAAAGCCCATCGTCCACAACAGTCCCATCGCCAAAGGGATCGGGATCAGCCACAACGAACGCTTGCGGCGGAAAAACATAAACAACAGCACCAACAAGATCCCCGCCGTCACACCAAAGGATTGGAAGAGTTCGCGTCGAATGCCATTGTATTCTTGGAGGGTCGCCAAAAATCCGCCGCTGTAACTCACATCCATCTTGGGATGGAAGCGCTTGGGGCCAACAGATTCCGCCATCTTCATCAACGCGGGGATGAATTGTTTCCCAAAGTCGAGATCCGTGGAAACCCCGCGCGGACGGACCACCAACGCAGAGTACACCAGTCCGCCTTGATCAACGCGCATCGCCTCGGGGAACTGATCGCCCTGCGAACGGTACTTGTCTTCGATATCTTTGAAGTTGAAGCCTGGATCTTTGGCGTCATCGTCCATCAGATTCAAAGAAGACTCTTTCTTACGCATCTCATAGCGAATCTTCTGACGAAGACGAGAATAAATCTTCTTGAGATCGGCGACATCAAGATACAACAGTTGGTGTTTCTCGAAAAACTTGCGGTCGAGGCGATGATACGCAAACACGACCATGGGCGGTTTCTCGAAGTGTTTTATCCACTGTGTCAACTGTGACTTGATGTAATCATTGGGAAAACGGGCATAGTGGAAGATATCGCGTAGCATCGTATGCATACGCTCGTACTGATCGTCTAAAGCGAACTCGATCTCGTTGGGGACCTGCGAGAACATGCCCGTCAAACGGTCTCGTAGAGCAAGCAGGAACGCTTCATTCTTCTTGGCATCAGGCGAAGTCGCGATCACAGCTTGGTAACCAAGACCATCACTGGCCTCGATCACGCGAGTCAGCGTCTTGGAAGAAGGCAGATCCTTTGGAAGCAACGTCAAGAAGTCATTCTTGAGTTCCAACTTGAGGGACCACCACAACGAAACCCCCGAAAAAAGCAACGCGAGTAACAATGTCGGCCAAGCATAACGCCGACAGAACCGCGAGAGGGCCAGGGGAAAAGAAAAAAGCTGCATGGATTCGCGCTCCCAGATGAAGACCATCTGTATCTATTATGCAACACAGTTGCACAAAAAAGACACTTTATATTGAGATATTACGGACTTAGCGAACAACCAAGGTTCGTGATAACACGGCGCGCGGGCGTTTGCGAATTTTGTACCGAAGACGCGGTCTGCGAAGAAGCCGCAAGCTAGGGTAACAAAACACAGATCCCGCCCGCCCAAACGAAGCGACACAAGTTGCTCCAAGTGACGCAAAAAAAAGACAAGGACCGAAGAAGGGCTGACTTTATTTGAGGGCGTGGAAGATAAACCAGAGGATCGCGCTCAGACTGGCATAAAAGAAGGAGTTGGCCGCGCCCGCAAAGTCGAATGTGACGCGCTGACCGAAACAAAGGATCGAAAAGAGCAAGACCGCCCCAATGAATCCCCATCCCATCCAGACTTGAATCGCCCCAAGAGCGGGGATCAACACACTCAAGCCAGCCAACACAAACAACACAGCCACGCCCAGTTCCACCAAAGCGATCGTCCACCACAACATCGGCAAAGGCGCGAGACGCGCAAGCCAACTTTTGGAGAATTGATCGCGGAACCAATCAGGCACGCCGCCTCCAAGTACCTTAGAGAGCGAAGCTTCCGCAAAGACCACAAGAAACAACAGGATCACCACCAAACGAAAAGCAAGGATCTGTGTCATCGAAAGAGACTCCTATTCTCGAAAAAGCCCTGTGGGGACAGACGAATATCAAGGGGCAAGACGTGAGATCTTCCATCCCTCGCCGTCTCGTTCGTACGAAACACGATCGTGGAGGCGACTGGGGCGACCTTGCCAAAACTCGATCATCTCGGGATAAAGGCGATATCCTCCCCAGTGCGACGGACGGGGGATATCTTCTGTTTCTGCGTACATCTTGGCGATATCGCGTTCTGCGTCTTCGAGTTCTTGACGGGCACCAAGCGTTGCACTTTGTGG
The DNA here is from genome assembly GCA_020632975.1 of Myxococcales bacterium. GTDB lineage: Bacteria > Myxococcota_C > UBA6777 > UBA6777 > UBA6777 > JAKLKB01. The sequence continues at coordinate 334,572 of JACKEL010000004.1, read as the reverse complement.
AGAGGCCCAAGCCCCAATACGGCTGGCCTTGGGACGCGAACGAAAATAAGTGTCTGACTCCAAAGCAGAGACCTTTTCGATAGACCCTTCTATCCGCACTTGTCGCTCAAGGGGCTGCCACCAAAACACCAACGAAGCATGTGGATTTTCAGCCAACTGCTGCCCTTTGTGGCTGTTGTAATTGGAAAAGAACACAAAGCCCTCATCATCGAAGCCTTTCAACAAGACCACCCGTGCAGAAGGCCGCCCTTGGGCATCCGCTGTGGCCAACACCATCGCGTTGGGTTCGGGGACTTGGGCTTCTAGGGCTTCTTGAAACCAATTGTCAAACTGACGCAGAGGATCGGGCAACACAGAGGCTTCGTCGAGTTGTTCGCGAGAGTATTCTTCTCGTAGCATCGCGATCTTATCTTTCAAAACGCACATCCTTTTCTTTGCAGGTCCGCGCTAAGAGATCTGCTTCTCAGCACAAACAAAGGAATATCAAGGTGCTCATCCTTTAACAAGACTTGGGAACTCTTCACAAGCCCACACAAGCATGACATACAAAAAAGCCCCTAATGTACTTCCTTTTGTCTGTGAACCTGCAAAAAACTCCTCTCTCCAGCGAAGAGAGAAGAGACCTATGCAAGACAATGTTCGATGTGACCGACCAATCAAGAGGAGCCTAAATGAGAAAAGCATGGCAAAAGATCCAAAATAACCTGCTGAACCCCAAAGCTTTCGAAGTGTTAGGGCCAGCTTTGTTTGCGCGCTATGCTTCCACTTTTTTCCAGACCTTCCCGCAGATCCTCAAAAGTCGGAACTTTGCTCCACTCGATCAAAGGATGGGGCCTTGGGCAAGAGAGTTTCATTATCGAGGTAAGTCGTTCATCTTTGATTGCGCTTACTGCGACGATGTCATCCAAGACGGTTCCTACGCCTTTGGAGCTGCACGAGAACTCTATATCCGCGATTGTTACTTTTGCCACCAGCCTCCACACATCTACAACCAAGCCAAAGTTGCGGTGGATCTAGGATGCAATCGCGGCTCTTTTACGTCGCTCATGACCACACGCGCCCAACGCATCGTCAGTGTAGAGGCCCAAAAGCAGTTCCTCCCCTTGATTCAACACAACATCAACTGCAATGGCTTCCGCGCGCACAGCCTCGTCAATGCGTTCATTGGCGCGGGCGGGATGTACCAAAATGATGGCGTCCCCTTCTTGATGATGGAAGAGTTGATGGAACAAGAAGGCATCGCATCCATCGACTTTTTGAAGATGGATATCGAAGGCAGTGAGTTTGCTTTGTTTGCATCCCCTGACTGGCTCGATCGTATCCGCGCGATCTCCATGGAAGTCCACCTCGATTACGGCAAGGTGGATGAGCTTGTAAAACCACTTCACGACAAAGGATTTCAAGTCGTGATGGCGAATGACAACTTGGTCAAAGTCCCACACCTCGATGAATCCGGATTCTTGTACGCTTGGCGTTCTTGAGAACATCGTGTCTTTCTGTCCCCACAGTCCTCAACTTTCAAGGAGATCGTTCGATGAAACTCTATACAAGCTCTTTTTCCCATAACTCCCGTCGGGTCGCGATGTTGATCAAGCACCTTGGCTTGGACGTCGAACTTTGCGAAGTCAATCTCCTCCAGGGAGAGAGCCGAAGTCCCGAATACCTCGGGAAAAATCCATTTGGTGGCGTCCCTGCCCTCGAAGACGGTGACTTTGTGCTGACCGAAAGCAACGCGATCCTTCAGTACCTCGCCTCACAAACGCCGAACACTCTGTGGCCCGAAGATACGCGCCTACGAGCAGAGATCACGCGTTGGCAGTTTTGGCAGACCGCACAGTTTGGGCTCGCGACGTACTCTTTGATGGTAGAGCGCATGTTGAAGCCCATGCGCGGCAAAGAACCCGATGCCAGCAAGATCGAAGAGGCAGAAGCGCGTTTTCGCCGTGCAGCGAGCATCATGGAAAAATACCTCAGCCAACACGATTATCTCGTAGGAGATGCTTTGACGCTTGCAGATATCTCGCTTGCTGTCGATCTCACTTACGCATCCGCCACAAATCTTCCTCTTGAAGAGTACCCCCACATCCAAGCGTGGTTTGCGCGCATCAGCGCCCTCCCCGCTTGGGAAGCAACCCAACCCCAGTTTGGTTGATCTGTCCCGCTCCCCCTTCAAGCTCTCTCCGCGTTAGAAAAGCCCTTCCTCTCGACAAAGTCCGCACACACTGCAAAAAGCCCTTGCTTTCGGCAAAGTCCTCCCCCACCATTGCAAAAGGCCGTCCTTTCGGCGAAGTCCGTCCTCTCCCCCACAAAACAAACGCATCTCTACGAATGTGTCGCGATCACCAAACCAATTTCGAGGTGGTTTGGGGGAGGTTTATTTATGGCTGTCATGTCCAACAAAGACGCGGGCATGGGTCTTTGCGGTGAGTTTTTGGCGGGTTTCTTCGATGATGCGCTGCACAACCTCGGACTCTTCGGGGGTATAGAGTAGCGTAAGGGTTTGGACATTCATCTCAGAAAGGCCACGCACAGAGCGATGGTGCGCGAAGTGTTGCAAGACAGAGGAACAGTCAGGGAAGCGCTGTTCTGGGTCATTGGCGGTCGCACGTCGCACGAAAGCTGCGAGATCTTCGGGGGCGTGCTCAACAACGCGTGTGATATCCAAAGAAGGTGTATGCAATTGCATCTGCAAGACCTTCGTGGAATTGGGCGCAGGGAAGGGCTTTTTGGCGGTCAGCATAATAAAAGCGACAACACCCAAAGCGTAGATATCGACGCGGTGGTCAAAGCTTTTCCCAGCGATTTGCTCGGGTGCAACGTAGCCAGGCGTGCCCATGAAACCATCCGAGATATCCGCATCTTTTTCAACGCGCGGTGCTTGGGCGATCCCAAAGTCCATCAGTTTGACGCGCCCGTTGTTTTCCAAAAAGATGTTTGCGGGCTTAATATCGCGGTGGATGATGTTGTGTTCATGGGCATATTGGAGCGCAGAAGCGGTTTGTACGATGATATCACGCGCATCATCGAAAGAGATCTTGCCCTTGACTTGGATGTTTTCGCCGAGGTTTTGCCCTTTGAGCTTTTCCATCACGATGAAGTACGTGCCGTAAGCTTCCTCAGCATCGTACACTTGGACGATATTCTCGTGAGAGAGATTGGCGATCAGTTGCGCTTCCGCTTGGAATCGCTTGACGAAGGAGATGTTGTAGCTCAAGGAGTGATCGAGCATCTTGACCGCGACTTGGCGATCCAACGTAAGGTGCTGACCATTGAAGACGATCGCGGTCCCTCCGCGCCCCAAGCGACTGACGAGCGTGTACTTGCCCACCTGACGCATCTTCTCGGATTCAAGGAGGCGTTTGGACAAGATCTCCGTCAAAAAGCGAGCGATGGGGGGATGTTGACGCAAGAGGATATCGACCTCTTGTTTTTTCATCTCCAAACAAACGCACTTTTCGTCGCCTACAACGATGACATCCGCCGAGCGCCGTTCGCCCGTCAACAAGGCCATCTCACCGAAGACATTGCCAGCTTCTAGGCGCGCCGTGAAACGAACCGCCCCATCGCCGTCGAGGATCGGGATCAGCACAGCCCCTTCCATGATGACGTACATGGCGTCGCCTTCTTCACCTTTGCGCAAGATGGCGGCACCAGGTGCGAAGTCACGACGATTTGCTTTTTCAACGAGACGATTCGCTTCCTCTTCTGACAAAGAACTAAAGGCGGGTATCTTGAGAAGAATCTCAACGTCTTTCTTCATTCGGGCATTCCTTCGCGTAGCCAAAAGGGATCGCTCCCTCGCGACGAGTCGATAAAAAGGGCTCTCGCGCCCAATCCAAGTCTTTCTATCCACAAACGAGGAACAACTGAAGAGGCTGTCCCTCCCAAACGACCGAATCCTTAGAGGCGCAACACCATACCTTCTCGCGCGACACGTGCGCCAGGCAGTTCGATGTCCATCTCCGCTTGGATCTGATCCAAAAAGTCGTCGTCATGTGTAGGATCATGGTGGAATGTCACCAACATCCGGACATTTGCAGCTTTGGCAAGGCGCACCCCTTCTTGCCAAGTCGAGTGTCCCCACCCAACGAAACGCTTGTACTCTTCGTCAGTGTAGGTGCTGTCGTAGATCATAATGTCGGTGCCTTGGACAAGATCGAGGATGCCTTGGTCGAGCTGTTCGGGTCGATGTTCTGTATCCGTGATGTAACAGATCGAACGGCCTCCCGCCTCGACGCGATATCCTGTCGCTCCACCCGGGTGATTGAGCGAAACGGTGCGGATCTTCAAACCATCGATCAGCGAAAGCGTGTCGCCCGCATGAAAGTCATGGAACGAAAGCTGCGCAGACATCGCGCCCGGGTCCACGGGGAAAAATGGATGCGCGATGATGCGGTGAACGACAGAACTCAGGTCTTGTCCTTCGGCGAGATGCCCTGCCCAAAGCTGGATCTGTGTGCTTGGATGGTACACAGGCGCAAAAAAAGGCAAGCCATAGATGTGATCGAGATGCGTATGAGAAAAGAACAAATAGATCGGATGTGCCGAGGGTAACGGCAAGATATCACCCAGACGCTTGAGTCCACTCCCCGCGTCGAAGATGAGCAGATGGTCGTTGAATCGAACCTCTACGCAAGAAGTGTTTCCACCGTAACGCAGTGTTTCGGGTCCAGGACAAGGGATGCTGCCTCGCACCCCCCAAAAACGCACAAAGAAATCCCTGACCAACTCTCCGCTCCCTTCTCCAACAGCGTCCTATCTTCACGCTCTCCTGTGCGCCACAGGACGGACGATGCACACACTTCCCAGATGAATAGCCGCAAACAAAGAAAAACTAGCAGGCTGCCCCAAAAGCGTCAAGCAGCAAGAAGAATTCGCAAAAAACGAAAACCACCAAGCCCAAAAACTGCTGTGCAAGCGTCAAGCATCGATCTCTGAAGAAGCTGCAAGATCGACATTCAATGCATCAGGATCCGAAGGTGGCGCAGGATCGGACTCTTGGGCCGCAGCTTCTTGGGGCGAAAGGTAGGTCTTCTCTCGTTCACAGTGCGCCACACACAAATCCCCAGGAAGCGGAACAGCATCATGAAACTTATGCAGATTCAGGCGTGTACGCCCATCTGAAAGGCGATGAATCACGTCCACAAAGCGGTGGTGCCACAAGACATCTCCTGCCCAATAAAAGTGGTAGGCATGGACCGTTTGCGCAAAGACCGCATCGATCCCTGTCAACGAGATGAAGAACCTTGCGTCTGTGCGCAGCAACTCTTCGTGGCTCATCCCAAAAAGCGGACTCTCCTCATCGATCGGGTGGATCACCACCCAACTCAACAAAAAGACGGGCGAGACTTTTCGCTGCAACTTCATGTCGTACAAGCGCTTCATCACATCGCCCTCTTTGGTCCGCTCCTCTAGCAAAACGGTCATCGAGATATTGGCTTCTACGATGTTGGACCCCCTGCGATTCGCGACCCGAAAGAGCAGACAAGGCAGACCATCGCGTTTGTGCACCACAAGGCTCTTACTAAAGAGCACACGCGCTGTTGGGCGCGCAAACTTCGCAAAGATCAATCCTGTGACCAAGGCCGCACTGATCAACCCCACCAAAGCCTCAAAGGTCACCAACATGTTGGCCAGCAACCCCTTTGGAGAAAGCGCGCCATAACCTATCGTAGAAAAAGTCTGAACACTAAAAAAGAAAGCCTCTGACCATGCACCTTTTCCCCCTTGGATACCTTGAGGGATCAGCCAGTAGGCTGTTGCAAAAAGCGCATTGATCGTCAGATAAAGGGCCGCCGCAAGCGCAAACAACCAGCGCCATCGGCTTTGTAGCAAAGAAGCGTAAAGGTCTTCGAGCGGAGAGTGCCGCGCACCCAAGATCTGCACAAGCTTACCAACATCCTGTGAGCGCAAAGCCTCGGCCTCACGCTCTCGTCGCGCTTGTTCGACGGGGGTATTCATAGTATCTTGTGCGTTTTGTGTGGCAGAGACCTCTTGGACACTTTTGGAGAAGTCGCCCATACATCTTTCCTCAGTTGTTAGAGATGGAGAACACAGATTGCGGTTACTTTCATGGAATGTAAATGGTTTGCGTGCGTGCGTTCGCAAAGGTTTCGATGCTTGGCTTGAGACATGTGGAGCGGACATCCTTGGCCTTCAAGAAGTGCGCGCTCTTCCCTCGCAACTTTCGCAGCAAACGCGCCAGCCAGAAGGTTGGTTTACTCACTTTGTGCCCGCAGAACGCAAAGGCTACAGTGGCGTCGCGATCTACAGTCGCCGTCCACCCGATCATATCGAGACCTCACTAGGCGAAGCATGGGACGATGAAGGGCGTTTGCAGATCGCTTACTTTGGCGATCTTGTGGTGGCCAATGTGTACTTTCCCAACGGGAGTGGCCGAGACCGCGATAACAGCCGTGTGCCCTATAAGTTGGGGTTTTACCAAGCGCTCTATCGCAAACTCAAAGATATCGAAAAGACCCACAAAAAACTCGTCGTGATGGGAGACTTCAACACAGCTCATCAAGAGATCGATCTCGCACGGCCCAAAGAAAACCAAGAAACCAGCGGATTCCTCCCAGAAGAACGCGAAGAGTTTCAACGTTGGCTTGAGGGAGGTTGGATCGACACCTTTCGTCAAAAGCACGATGGTTCGGGGCATTATACATGGTGGAGCCAACGACAAGGCGCTCGTGCCCGCAACATCGGGTGGCGGATCGATTATGTGTTGGTCAAACCCGCTCTACAGCCTCATCTCCGCGATGCTTTTATCTGGTCTGATGTCGAAGGCTCAGATCATTGTCCCCTTGGTATCGAGCTTGATCTTTCCTGAGATGCCCTCTTAGAGGATCAGATATCGAGTGTATAGGTATAAGAGAAGCGCAAAAACCAACGTCCGTAATACCCCGCAAAAGCCCAAAAACCATAGCTCATCAAACCACCCATCACTTCAAATCGACCGACATTCGGCTGATCCCACGATGCAAAGAACCGATATCCCCCTGTCGCGGGGCCTTGCACATCATTGTCGAGGAAGTTCATCAAGCCCGCGCCGATCTGCAAGACACTCCCCCCAAGCTTTGGGAAGGTAAAGTCGATCTTGACGCGCATATCGTAAACATAGAAAACTTCGAGATATTCGGTCGAAAAAAGGAAGGGATTGCGAAATGTGCTTGGATGCACAAGCTCAGAACGCAAGACCAGTCCGCCATCAAAGGCAAAGTAGCGCATATCAAAGTGGTGCAAGAAAAAAAATGTATTTTCGCCTTTTTGGATATCGCCATAGCTGTTGTGCATCACCATCACCCCAAGCGCACCATCGCGAACCAAGGGCAACGGGACATGCACAAAACCACTGAGATAATATCGCAAAGCATCTCCAAACCCCGGTGGCGCCACGCGAATCCCCGCGCGTAAATCCAACCATCGATCCATGCGAAAACGATACTGAAACTCAGGGGCAAATCCACTATCAAGGCCCGTATGTTCGGAGATGATGTGGATGCGCCCCTCAAACTCATGACGAAATCTTTTTTTCTTTTTCTTCTTTTTTGGCTTCAACGCCAACGTCTTCATCGAAGGCACCAAAACCATCGCACGGTCGACCTTTTTAGAAGACGCTTTTCTTTTATCAGACTTTTTCTCTACTCTTTTTTGGGAAGAGACATCTTGTTTTTCTTTGGCCGCTTTTCTACGAGGCGCAGGGGCTGTTTTTGTCGAAGGGTTCGGCTGTGGGGTCACTTTCGTCGAAGGGTTCGGCTGTGGGGTCGCCGTTTCTGCAAAAGCCCCACCCCCCACCAAAAGACACAACAAACAGACACAAAACACCCAACCCAAACGGCTGATCCTTATGCCCCATCCGAAGAGATCCAAGAGAGAAAACAAGGGCATCCTCATCATTCGCATCAGTGCGCCCCTTCTGCATTGTTTTTTAGCCACTCTGAAAAGCGGATATCAATGAGTAGCTCCCCAGACACAGAAGGAAACTGCAAAAAGTAAAGGGTGTATAGATTTGTGCGGATAGGCGGCGGTTTGGGATACCACTGCCCCAACATCGCAAGGCTCACGGACACAAAGCGACCAATCGAAAAGTTCACCCCTGCACGTCCCCGCAACAACAAGCTTTGTTCGAGATTAAAGTTGAGGTGCGCATAGGCTTGGGCGTGGATGCCCAACCAAGGCAAGGGCGTCATATAAAACTCAAGCCCTGCATGTCCATTGAGCGATGGTTGCAGGTTGTTGAAGCCTTTGAGGTTATCTCGGTTGAGGCTCCCCAACAAAGACGCACTTACGGGCAACAACACCAGATGCAAGTGGTTTTGATCGTACTGGAAAGGCCGTCGATCCTTGAACCAAAAAGGGATGCGAACCCCCATCCTGACGCTCAAACCAGCATCCGAGACATGCATCTCAGAGCCACTGCGCAAGATGCTCAGGTCATAATAAAAGTGAATCAACGGATGGATGTGCACAGCAACGTCCACATCAAAGACGTTGTACGCGTAGTTTACGGTGTCATAGCGATCTGCACGACCATTTTCTTCAAAGGCCAAAAACAGCATAAAAGGCCGCCAACGAAAGCGCTTGATCGCATCGTATGCAGTAAGGCGCAACCCCAAAGAAAAAGGTAGATTTAATGGAGAATAAGCGTCATGAAAAGCTTGCGAAAGTTGTGCGCCTAGTTGCAGTTCCCACCGAGCGATCGCGCCTTTACGCGGCCAAATAAAATCAAAAAAGGCAATCGATAGGCGATCTGCATCCGAACGATTGGGATCATCCATCACTGGGCTTGGAGCGCCTTTGTCGGGTTCTGTACGCACCTTCATCAAAGGGCTCGGATTTGTGGGCGGATTCGTCGCTTTTTTTTGTAGGGCTTCTTTGAGCTTCGTAACATTGGGGCGTGGCTGTGATGTCGCACCTTTGGGGGTTTCCGCAAAGCCCAAAGAAGGGCCAAACCACCCACAAACCATCCACACCAAGCCCACAAGGCACCATCGTTTCATATCCCGCTTCCCCCAACTCAAGGCGTTGCCACTTTCCAACTCAAGTATCCGTCCACTTCGATAGGAACCACCGTCGTTTTGACATCGTTGGCGTCCACATCGACGCGCAAGATCATCTTACTCGGGCTATTTTCCTTCAAAGCAGAGGCTGTGATGTAGCGAATCCCGTTGACCAAAACACTTCTGTATAGGTGGCTATGTCCCATCAGGATATGACGCACATTGTAGCGCTCAAACAATGACGCAAAGGTCTGATCTTCGCGTGAAAAAGCATGACTCTCCAAGATATAGTCAACATCCCCGTAGATCGGGAAGTGCATCACCGCCATGCGATGTTTGGCGGTGTCTTGCTTGAGCTGTTCTTCAAACCACAAACGTTGCTTTTCCCCGAATGTACCCGCGCCATTGTCGAGGATATAGATGCTTGTGTGAGGTAGCTTGATCACGCGCACCGTCGTTCCGTAATAATCGCGCCAAAGCTGCCAGCCATCCCCAAAAAAGTCGTGGTTCCCCACACACCAAAAGATCGGTAGTCCGAGCTTTTTCATCTCTTGATCAACAAACGCGTACTCTTCGGATGTTCCGCTTTGTGTGTTGTCGCCCCCTGAGATCATAAAGTCTACAGGGTTCTTTTTCAGATAATCCCCAAGGACCGCGATCGCTGGGGCCCGTCGTTCGGCGATCAGGCGCTCATCGACTTGGATATCCGCAAAGTACACAAAAGAGTAGCTGTCTTTCCCTTGAACGGCAGCGGGCTCTTGTAGGATCTGTGGCGGAAAAAGCTCCATACGCTTGTTTGCGTCTAACTCATCGACAGGGATGAAAAAACGACAACTCACAAGAGACAACATCAACAAGATCAAGACCAAAAAAGCCCAAAGGATCTGAAGTTTTGCTGTACGCGAAGCAGAGGCTGAAGGCTTGGAAGAACAACCATCCCCACAAGCCTCACACACGCCTTGGCACCCCGCACAAGTTTGCGCAGAAGCATGGTTTGCTTTTGCTTGACAGAGAGCATGTTCTCTCTTTCCCATGATGCTCTCCTATTTCTTCGATTCACGGCGCTCTTTGGCTTTTTGTTGACGGACCCAAGCACGATGGCGCCGCAACAACCGCTCTGTGGAAAGCTCCTTGCGACGTGTCACAGAAAACGCGTACATCGTTCGGATATTCAACAAAGCACTTTGGGAACGATTCATCGTTGCGAGGCTCAAACGCACATAGCCCGTTTTGTCCACGCAAAACAACACGGCGTCTGTGCCATAAAGCAAGGAACGTCGGATGCGATAGCGATAGTCGTTTGTCCGCTGCCCCAGCGAATTTTTCAAAAAATGTATGGAAGCGTACACAGGAAACGAAGAGGACCAAGCCACCCCCGCGCGGTAACAATAACCCGCTTGTACGGGCAACTCTGCCCGAACAATCGGCCCTCCCCGCAAGATCTCAGGATCAGCAACGTTTTCAAATCCTTGCTTGGCTGAAGCGCTCTTTGAGATCCGAAGAAGCGTACGAGCATCGTCTTCTTTGTCTTGCGCCCAAGACCAACACCCTACTTCCACAAAAGCGAACGCCGCCAAAAGCAACAAGGAAAAGACACGAAAAGACGCGCCATACGAAAAACAAAAATGAATCAAAGACTTTGTGTTGTCATACATCTTCTTTTTCACTTACAAGACGTGCTATGTGACGTTGACACACCCAAGATGCGTGCATACCCCAAAGACCATACAACAACCGACACCTTGCGCAAAGAGCCACCCACCCCCAACATCAAAGAAAGACCTCTACACCACCCCACGATGCCTCCCACCAAGGCAAAGGATCGTTATGCAGAAAAAAGATTGGTTTGATGGACACCTTGACCTCGCATGTCTCGCCCTGATGGGACGCGACATGCTGGTCTCTCCCCAAGAAGCCCAAGGACCCCCACAGCCCGCCTCTTTGACCTTTCCCAGTATGCAAGACGGCGGTATCACCCAATGTATCGGGACGATCTTTACAGCACCAAACTTTTCAGGTCCTTGTGGATACCCAAGCAACGACGCTGTCGAAGGCGCACACAAAGCAGGCGTCCGCCAACTCACGATGTACGAGCTTTGGGAACAAACCCGCGTGATCGACCGCATCTATTACCGCGAAGACCTCGAACGACCGACAGGCTCGCGCACACAAGTCCTTTTGTCGATGGAAGGCGCCGATCCCATCCGTTCACCTGAAGAGGTCGGATGGTGGTACGAAAAAGGCTTACGTCTCGTTGGCATGGCTTGGAACCAAGGAACACGCTATGCAGGTGGCAATGCCCGCCCACGCCCTCTCAGCCAAGAAGGACGCGAGCTTGTCCATGCCCTCGATCAATACGGCATGATCCACGACCTCTCCCATCTTTGTGATGAAGCCGCTTGGCAGCTTTTGGAGATCAGCCAAGGCCCGATCATTGCGAGTCATTCGAGCAGTCGTTCGTCGCTCCAAAGCCAAGACCAACGTCACCTTCCAGATGATCTGATTCGCGCCATCGGTCAACGTGATGGGATGATCGGACTCAACTTGCTCAGTCCGTTTTTGCACAGCCATGGACTAAAAAAACGCACCCAAATCGACGATGCCGTCGCCCAGATCGAGATCCTTTGTGAGTACATGGGACGCCGCGACACCATCGGACTCGGCAGCGACCTTGATGGTGGCTATGGCGCAAATACCCTTCCTACCGGCATCCAAGAACCCAAAGACTTTACAAAGATCTGTGACAGACTCGCACAACGCGGATGGAACGACGAAGAGATCGACGGATTCGTCCGCGGCAACTGGCTGCGCTTCCTCCAAAAACATCTCCCAGCGCGCCCCACCACCTAAGCAAGCTCGACGACCTTTCCCACGAAAAGATCTCCAACCCAGAAACTTGACCTCCCCCCCTCTAAATCATGGCGAAAACTCTACAATCGCCCAGCTGATCGCGAAGAAGTCTCCCCTTTGGGAAAAGCCCTAATCCTCGTAGCAATAACTCTGATGTACCTTGAGCGTGATCAAGTTTGGCAACTTGCATGTCGATCCTTGCGGGCACTGCGGGCTTTTAAGATCGCACGCAACTTGGCAAGTTCCCGCCTCATCATAACTCCATGCGTATATCGTAGGCAAACAGATCAGACCCACAGCGCAAACCGCCTTGCTTCCGCCCAAACAAGCATCACCTTTTTGCACGACATCTGCTTTGACACAGGACTTTGTGATGTTATCGCACACCAAAGGAACCATCGCATCGCGATCACAGAGACGTTGTGCGCTGTTGTCCAACGAAGGACCATCGCAAGGATCTCCTTCTTTTGTCTGGATGCTCAAGCGCTGACAAAGCCCTTGAACACAACGCAAGGCCGCCAGCCGAGAAGAAGAAGTATCTTCACAACGGGCTTGTGCTGCACTTCCGCACGCCTCTCCTTCTTTGGCGTCTATCCGCAAGCAAGCCCAACGCGGCTCAATAAATCCCGTGGCGTAGCGAGCCAGCGGATAACATGTCGTCCGACCATCCGTATTTTTAGAGCAGATGGTTCGATCTTGGCTGCAATCCTGCAACCAACGCTCGCCCCCCGCTGTTCCGCGAAAAGAGTCGTAGACATCCAAACAGACCAACCCTTGAACGTGCTTCGTAGGCGAAGAAGCACATGCCCCTCCCAACACCGCTCCTGTTGGAGCAGGAGGCAAAGCGCATGTCTGGCTCTGCGCATCACAAGCAAAGGCCCCTACACACGTCGTCTTTTGCGGATCACAAGCCTCTCCAGCCAAAGCAGACCGACATCCCCAAAGCCCCTTCGCATCGGCCTCGCAGCGTTCTCCTTTCGCACATAAAGAGGGCGTCGTTTGACAGTTTTCGACGCATCTTCCTCCAACGCAGAAGAGCCCCGCAAGACATCCGACTCCACTCGCTGAAGGCGTACAAGCCTCGCCGCTTTTTGCGGTCGCAGGAGCCTTTTTGCATGTCTTCGTGGTCGCATCGCAATACAAAGACAGCCAACTCTTACAATAGACGGGCGAGATCCCACCGCATGCTTCGCCTTCTCCCGCTCCCTCGCCACCACAATGCAAGGGATATCCGCTTAGATGCCTTCCGCAGTCCTCCAAACCAAATGCTTGGCACTCTTTCGCAGGATACTCCGCACGACACAAAGCAAGACAACGTGGATTTTTCAGCGTGCGATCAAAAGTACACGTCAGCTTCGGCAGACATCCCTTGCCCGCTTCGATATCACAAGCCTCTCCCATCCCGCCCGTCTGTTGGACTTTTTCGCAGGTCCATGTCTGCGGATGACAAAAAAGCGGAACGCGCCCCGCAAGCTCACAAGAAGCCTGCATACCAAACCCGCACTGCTGTCCTTCTTGGGCATGCATGTTGGTACAATAACGCTGGCCTTTGTCATTGGAGAAGCAAAGCGTCCGACCATCCGTATTTTTGGCGCAATCCAGAGGAGAAGTCCGACAGTCTTGATGGCATCTTGATGGGCTGCCTTGATGAGCAACACAAACCAAACCCGTTCCACAGTCCGCATCTTGCGCGCAAACAAACCCCAGCCTTGGCAAACTTGGAGTAGGTGAGATCGTAGGAGGGCCTGGAATCGTCGCATCCACCGAGGTATCCGACGGAACCCCATCTTGTAACGGTTCGAAAGAGGGCTCCGTGACCCGCTCTTCAGGATACTTTTCTTCTGCGTGCGCCCCATCTACGGTCTTTTCTTCAGGTATTGTCTCCTCCAAGCGAGGTTCGAGAGAGGGCTCTTCAGCCTTTTTCTCACGAAAAGACTCCTTTTCAAGAGCAAGCTCTTCCTGTCGCTCTAGGGTTCTTTCATCCGCCCCAAGAGGCTCTGAAACGAAGTCTTGCAGGGGCTCTTCTTTGGAAGAAGCGTCTGCCTCTCCCTCCAAAAGCTTCTCTTCAAGGAGCTTTTCAGGGGAGGCTTTCTCCACCTTTGGCTCAGAAAAACAAGTACGATCGGGCAAGCAGTTTCCATCAGGTGGTGTGGAGATAGACACCTCCACGCAACCTCCCAAAGTGCTCCACAAAAAAAGACCGAAAAGGACCATCCATCCAAGCGATACGCCCTTTTTCAGACCCAACTTGTGCATCATCAGACCCCATCCAACCAAAGTTCTCGCTTCGTTTTTCTGTACGTCGTCGAGCTTTCCAACACGAATGAGACGAGCGGGCTTGAAACCCCCCACCTCTGCTTAATCTTTTGTGCAGAGACTTATTTGAATCTTGGGTGGAAGGAGCCCCAAACGCTTGCAAGATGTTCCTTGTGGACATTGAGGGCTTCGCAGGTTGCACGCAGCTCGACAGACTCCTTCGGCTTCGACAAGACTGAAAGGCCCTTGAGAACAAAGCAACCCTTTTTCGCAGAGGTTTCTTGTCCCCGCCAAACAAGGCAAACCTTCCCCAACCAAGCCAGCTTTGACGCATGTATGAGACTTAGGCTCGCAAACCAAAGGCACAGCCGCATCGCGATCACAAAGACGCGGGATGCTTTCGTTCTTCAAAAACTCTTGTATATCCAAGAAAGGACCATCACATGGATCGCCTTCATTCTTCTGGATGGTAGGTCGCGTGCATACATCTTTGTGACAAAGAAGCTTGGGATGTCGAGACGTATCATCCTCCTCACACAAAGCTTGCGCAACGTTACCACAAGCTTCTCCTTCTTTGGCATTCGGGCGAAAACACGCATAGTATCGAAGGAGACTGCCGCCTCTGGTATCACTGATGGGGAGACATGCCGTCCTCCCGTCCGTATTTTTCGAGCAAATGGCAGGATCGTCTTCGCAGTCTTGAAGCCAAACAGGATCTTTGACGCTTCCATTAAAAGAATCAAAAACTCCACCACATACAAATCCCCCTTGCACCCGTCCAGATCCGCAAGGTTTCCCCAAAGCAGGTGGTTCAGAGGCTTTTCTCAACTCACAACGTTTGGTGTCTGTATCGCAGGCCAACCCAAAGTCACACCTTGTCTTCCCAGGTTCGCAAGGTTCCCCTTTTTTCGCAGGAAGGCAACGCCACGCCTCGTTTGTGTCTTTCTCGCACCGTTCCCCCACAGCGCACACGGCAGGATCATCTTTACAGCTTTTGACGCACTTTCCTTCCAAACAAAGCAAACCTGCCTCGCATCCGCTCGGTCGAGCGCGGTCATCGGGAAAACATGAATCCCCCAACTTTCCTGTTTGGGGGGCTTTTTTGCATGTTTTTGTGGTTTTATCGCAATACAGCGATAGGGCACTGTTGCATGGGAAAGGAGAAAAAACCCCACAAGCCCCACCTTCCACAACATTATCGCGGTAGCAAAAAAGCGTCAGAGTAGGAGAAGAGATGTCACGAGCACAACCTTCATATCCAGCCGCCTTGCAATCTAGCTCCCCGTTATCACCGTCACATACACGATAACAAACTCCTCTCCCACTTTTGTCTTTGGGCGCGCAGGTCAACCCAGCGAGACATCCCTTCCCTTCGGCAAGATCACACGCGTCCCCTTCTTTTTCGGATTGCGCGACTTTTTCGCACGTCCACGTCTTGGTGTTGCAATAAAGTGGGACTTCTGTGTTTTTGTCGCAGTCGTTTTGCATCCCCGCTCCACAGCGTTGGCCGTCTTTGGCCTTGGGCTGGAAGCAATAGCGCTGCTCTTTCTCATTGCGCAAACAAACCGTCCGACCATCCGTGTTTTTCTGACAGTCGAGCGGTGCGGGTGAGCAATCTTGGAAACAATGACCGTTCCCTTCACTCTCCAAGACACAGATCAAACCCGTCCCACAGTCCGTATCTTTCGAGCACACATCCCCTAGTTTGGGAAACTCCGCTGGTGGCTCGATCCTCGGTGGCATAGAGCTTTGTGTCCCACCATCGCCACAGTTTGCTTCAGAACACGTCTCGTTCGGCAAGATGTGTTGCTCAGTACATCCTTTGAGCAACACGAAAACAGAAAAAACCGCGCACCATCCAACGAAAAAGAGCTTCTTCAAGATTCCCCCCGTCTTCGTCACACATCTTTGTACCTTCGAAGGAAAGATACTTTGTCTTAGCATCGCACTCTTTTTTCTTACAAGTGCGATTCTAGGAAGAGCTTGACTTCAGGGGATATTTTCTTCAGAAAACGAAGATAAAAAAGGAAAGTGGGAGGGATATCTAGGGTAGGTTCGGGGCCCTTAAGCCATCTTGCGTTTGCGGCGTTTGCGATTGGAGGGATGCAAGAGCGGATGTTTGTCGCGTTTGGCTTTTTTCTCGTCTTTTTCGGGCTTCTCTTTCTCAGACTTTTTCTTTTTCTCCGCAGAACCAGACTTCTCACGTGAGGGGCGGACTTCTTCAAGTTCTAGGGCAAACCACAGGCTCACGACACGCAAGCGGATCTCTGCCAAGAGTTCACCAAACTGGACCCCTGCTGCTCTGCGAAAGATCACGATGGGATCTTGTTCTGCGTATCCATAGAGGCTGACATTGTCTTCCAAACGTTCGATGGCGCCGAGGTGATCGATCCAAGCATCATCAATGCTTTCGAGGAGCAGCGTGCGTTGCATCTCCACAAGGGCTTGGGGCAAGGACTCAGTCGCTTTGGAGCTTGGCGCTTCTTCCTTTTCGCTCGACGAGAAAGGAAAACGACGATCAAACTCCGCAAGGACGGCCTCTTGGATCTTCGCAACGACCGCATCTGCAAGATCACGGCTCTCTGGAAGACGCGGGACTTCCAAAGGAAAACGAAAGATCTCTTGCAAGACCTGCTCAAACTCATCAAAAAGCGGCCCAAGATCTTCGTCAGGTTGGAGTCCATCAAACGCGAGAAAAGCTTGTTCTTCGAGGACTTCGAGGATCATCTCACGCGCTTGGCTGCGATGTTCTTGGGGAGAGACAGCTTCCAAAAGGATCTCTTGGCGCCACTGGTAGATCTGTTCGCGTTGTTGATGCACGACGCTATCGTATTTGAGCGTTTCTTTGCGCTCAGCACGATGTTCGAAAGTGACCTTGTCACGGAGCGCATAGAGCATCGCTCGAACAGAGCGATTGTCGATCTCTTCTCCTTCAGGATGTTCTTCAAAGTCGTGTTGAAGTGCCGCGACTTCGGCCTCTCCGTACTTTGCAAAGATCTCATCATCGAAAGAGACAAAAAACTGCGACGCTCCAGGATCACCTTGACGCCCCGCGCGACCGCGAAGTTGGTTATCGAGGCGTGGGGAGTCGTGTAGCGAAGTCCCGATCACAAACAGCCCGCCCGCTTCGATCACAGCCTTGCGTTCGGCCTCACACTGCTTCTCGATCTCTTGGGCGGAGGCTTTTTTGCCCTTCTTTTTTTCTTCCAAGGCGACGAGCCTTTCGACATTCCCGCCAAGCAAGATGTCTGTCCCGCGGCCCGCCATATTCGTAGAGATGGTGATCGCGCCCTTGCGTCCGGCCTGTGCGACGACATCGGCTTCTCGTTCATGATCCTTGGCGTTGAGGACTTCGCACGAGAGACCGCGCTTTTTGAGCAAACGCACGAGTTGTTCGGACTCTTCGACAGAGGTGGTGCCGACCAAGATAGGCTGACCTTCTTCGTGGATGTCCTCGATGGAAGAGGCGATGGCTTCGTGTTTTTCGCGCTCAGATGCGTAGATCACATCCATGTAATCTTTTCGTTGCACGGTCTTGTTTGTAGGGACAGCCAAGACCCGCAGACCGTAGGTTTCGGAGAACTCTTGCTTTTCAGAAGCAGCCGTCCCCGTCATCCCGCAAAGTTTGGGATAAAGTCGAAAGTATTGCTGATAACTCATCCGCGCAAAGGTCCGATCTTCGGCCTGTACACGCAGTCGCTCTTTGGCTTCGAGGGCTTGGTGAAGCCCATCTGAAAAGCGTTTGTCAGGAGAGACCCGCCCTGTGTGCTCGTCGATCAGTTGGACTTCCCCGCCTTTTACGATGTAATCGACATCGCGCTTAAAGGCACCATGGGCTTGGACGGACTGATGGACCGCATGAAACCAAGCAAGGTTGTCAGGATCGCTGAGATTGCGTTGCAGTGCGGCCTCGACTTTTTCTTGTCCAGACTCTGTGAGTGTCGCGGTCTTGGTACGCGGATGAAAGCGGAGGTCTGGGCCGATCTGAAGCTTGCGGATGATCTTATCGACGTCCGCAAACAACGAAACATCCTCATGGGCTGGGCCGCTGATGATCAATGGTGTACGTACCTCATCAATCAAAAGCAGGTCCACTTCATCGACGATAGCGAAGTGAGGCGCGCGTTGGACAAGTTCACTCGGATGTGTGGCGAGGTGATCACGCAGATAATCAAAGACCACTTCGTGGTTCGTAACATACGTGATATCCGCACTGTAAGCGGTTTGACGACGTGCGATCTCTTTTTCGCCTTCGCCCATATCTTCAAGGACAACCCCAACTTCGAGTCCCAAGAAACGATAGATCTTGCCCATCCACTCGGCATCACGAGAGGCAAGATAATCGTTGACCGTGATCACATGGACGCCTTTTCCTTGCAGCGCGTACAGATAAGCGGGCAAAGTCGCCACAAGGGTCTTTCCTTCCCCTGTTTTCATCTCCGCGATCCCACCGTGCGCAAGGGCCGCTCCCCCAAGAATCTGTACATCAAAGTGACGCATCCCCAACTCGCGTCGCCCGACTTCGCGCACAGTCGCAAAAGCTTCAGGCAACAAAGAGAGAAGGGGCTGTCCTTGTTCTAGGCGCGCTCGAAACAGGGCTGTTTGCCCAGCGAGTTCTTGTGCAGACATCGCTTGCATCTTGGGTTCAAAAGCGTTGACCTGTAGCAAAAGAGGCTTATAGGACAAGGCACTACCTGGATGTAAGAAACGACTCCACCATGAACGCAAGCTCTTTAACACAAGTCGACCCTTTCTTTGTTGGGGGGAGGTCTTCGAGACTTTTGGAGCAAGTTTTCCAAAGGCCCATCATAGAAGATCGCGCCAAAGCTAAACCGATCCCCCCAAGAGTCAATGGTTGATCGCAAAGAGATCGTTTGTTGGTTCGCGAAACGGATCGTAGTGTGTTATAAGAACAACGATTCATGAGCACTGCACCCGTCGCTTCACAGCGTGAGCGTGCAGGTTCCCAAACCCCCGCTCCAACGAGAGCTACAGCTAGGATCTTTCTTGTGACCACGGAGAGTCACCTCACCCAACAAGAAAGATCGAAGAGAAAGGGACACACGATGAGCTTGGGAGAGAAGATCCTCGCGGTCATCCAACAACCTGACGCGGTCAAAGCACGTGTTTTTCTGGCCAACGAACTTGCGAGCATGGGCGAAGCGGATCTCGCGTCAGCGGTGATGATCTCCGCTGTTCGGGTATCTTCGTTGCGGGGCGAGTTTTTTAGTGCCCTCGCACTTGCGCGGATGCATCTTCCCGAAAATGTGCAGACTGTCTTGGTACGCGAACTTGCGGATCGATTTGGGATGGACAAACGCATCCTTGGACATATCTCAGCGCCTCATCCTGCCGATCCCTTGGACATCGAAGTCTCAGAAGAGTTGGAAGATCAACTTGCGTTGGTTCACAACCTCGCCCGTGACCTCCATGGGATCGGACTTCCCCCCAACTCGCCTCTTCCATCTCCCCCGCTGTTTGGGGATCTTCTTGCAGATGATCTCTATGAACTTGCGCTCTTGGTCCAACCCCTACAACTTCAACGCGGCCAGACCCTGATCGAACAAGGCGACAACGACCGTACATTCTACCTGCTTTCTCATGGTGTCGTGGAAGTCCATCAACGCCGCCCAAGCAAGGAAGTCGTGACGCTCGCAACGCTCCAAGCCCCCACTTTTATTGGGGAGATGTCTTTGTTGACAACAGTCGCTCGACGAGCTTCTGTTGTCTCCCAAGGACCGGGTGTTGCGTGGTGCATCGACTCTGCGTTGATGTCTGCGCTTGCACACAAACACCCCCAACTGATCCAGTCTCTGCATCAACTGATCAAGCGCCGCCAGCTCGACAACTTGTTGCGTTTGAGCGATGTGTTCTCTGCGGTGGAAACCAAAGATAGCCTACTCCGCGCCTTTAAACTTCGCGTGGTCGAGGTGGACGAGAAGGTCTTTGAGCAAGGGGCCGAACCTCCCGGCCTTTTCGTGATCTTGCATGGCGAAGCAGTGGTCATGGCCCAAACCCCCGATGGAAGGCGTATTCACCTCGCGACACTTTCTGAAGGCGACACCTTTGGGGAGTTCTCCTTGCTCAACAATGAACCCACCACCGCTTCTGTCTGGATGCCTGATGGTGGGATCTTGCTGCACCTGCCTGTTGAGTCTTACCGCCTGATCCGCCGCCTCGAACCCAACCTTGAACGCGCTTTGCGTCAGTTGATGGATCTACGTTCTCACCACATGCACAACCTTTTCCACAGCGTGTCCCACAGCTTCGAAGATCTCGAAACCCCCGAATGGCTCATGACAGAAGAAGCCCCGCTGAACACGGGAGAAGAGGAAGATGGGAAAGGCATCCCCATTGGTTAATTCACAGCAAAGAAAGCCCTTTCTGGGCCCCTTCAAAGACGAAACTTCGCTCCCCTTGCTCAAGCCTCGACTTGCAGGCTTGTTGCGTTGGGTCCAACCCTCTTGGCGCGTCGCGGATATAGGCACCGATCATGGGCACCTTCCCTTGCATCTCGTTGCGCGGGGACACACGCAACACGTGTTGGCTTGCGACAAAAATGCCGCTCCCTTGGGGGTCGCCCGCGAGAACATCGATCTCTATAAACCGGAGGGTTCGATTGAACTTCGCCTAGGGGACGGTCTTGCGCCGCTTCAAGATGGCGAGGTCGATGCGATCACCATCGCAGGGATGGGCCGCAACAGCATCGAGCGGATCTTGCGTGCGAGAGATCTCCACCGTTTGGGGTTGCGCTACCTCTTGTTGCAAAGCAACACCCAAGAAGAACTCTTGCGGCGTTTTATCCTGATGCAAGGCTGGATCTTGCGGGATGAGTACCTTGTCGAAGATCACCGCATCTTCTACGTCGGCCATCTTGTGGAGATCCCCTCCCAAGCCACACCACCCACCACACTGGCCCCAGAAGACTGGCTGTTTAGTGAGTTTCTGTTGGGACATCCAGACGAGTTGCTGCGTCCCTTCCTTGAGCAAAAGCTATCATGGCTCGATGACCAGTGTCGCCTCAAGTCAGAAGATCCCCCTCCTTCGTTGGGTTGGATCCCTCCACATGCCTACCGCCAAGCCGTCCTCGAACACCTCGGTCGGTCTCTCTGAACATTTCAAGAAGCTTTAGATCTTGACAATCTGTTGGGGTCTCTCGCATGTTGAGCGCTCGCGGGATGTCGTGAGACACGAAGCAAGATAGGCAATACTTTGTTTTTTATAGGATTTTAGAGAAGAACTCTTCTCTCTTGTCTCTCGGATGATGGGAAAACGATGACGGTTGCAAACCTCTTAGCGCAGGGTGGATGGGCGATGTGGCCCATCTACTTATGCTCGATCTTGGCGCTCACAGTCTTTTGCCAGCGACTCTGGCTTTATCGAAAGATCAGCGCCAACCAACTCCCTTGGGTCGAACCTTTGCTCCAAAGGATCGGGGCCATGCACTATATCGCAGCCGCCGAACAAGCCGAAAAGATCGACCACCCCGTGGCCCGCGTCCTTGCGGCTTCTTCGCGCATCGCGGCCCTGCGCCCAGATCGTGTCCCCGCAGAAGCCGAGCGCGTCGGGCTTTTGGAACTCAGCACCTTTGAACGCAACTTGCCCTTGTTGGGACTCGTCTCACAAATCGCCCCACTGTTGGGACTTTTGGGAACGGTCATTGGTATGGTCCAACTCTTTTTTGGACTTCAAAGTGCGGGCATGGCCAATGTCAACGCAGCGGCGTTGTCTTCGGGGATCTGGCAAGCATTGTTGACCACAGCAGCAGGTCTCGTCGTTGCGGCCCCAACACTCGCAGGACACCACTATCTCAACAGTCGTGTGGACAATCTGCGCATGCAACTGCGCGACAGCGTCGAACGCATGTTGCACGTCCTTCCGCCTCTCGATGGACCTTGGCCCGAAGAATCCAACAAAGCGAAGCCCGAAGCCCCCAATCAAGCAGCTGTCAACGGCCAGCACACCGTGGCTTTGGGTGTTTCGCCGCAAGAGGTCTCTGACGCAAAAGGCAACGAAGACGAGCCACCACGCCTAGGCTCTCTCTAAAAGCCTCTGCCCAAACCCTCGAAAGTCTCAACAAGCCAGACAAAAGATGCGATATACCCATGTTTGAAGCCCCACGACGAAGCACCCCTGAGATCGGACTGACACCGCTGATCGATGTCGTCTTTATCTTGTTGATCTTTGTGGTCATCGCGGCCAACTTCGAGCGAATCCGTGGCTTGAAGGTCGAGCTTCCCACCGCAGAAAGCGTCCAAGCCAGCCCCAAAAAGCCCCTGATCTTAACGGTGGGCAGCCGCGGGCAGTACCAAGTGGACGGACGCGACATCTCCAAAAAAGACCTCACTGTCCAACTCAAACAACTCCGCGAACGCCACAAAGACCTTGTGATCCGAGCAGATAGCAAAGTTGCTTTGCAACATGCTGTTTTTGTTTTGGATCTCGCCGCCAAACTTCAGTTTCAATCCGTCTCTCTAGCCGCCGCAGATGTAAAGCCCAATCCCTAATCTCGGCTCCCGTGTGTAGAAAAAGGATCAACCCGATGCGTACTCAACCCCCTACCCCAAGAAAGACCTCATGGTTGACGGCGTTTGTCTTCGCGCTCATGGCCCACAGTCTTTTGGGCTGGCTTCCATTGAGCATGCAAGGCCCACCACCCCCGCCGCCACCGTTGCGCATCAAACTCATCGCTCGCAAACCACCGCCACCTCCGCCACCACGCACACAACCGCGGCCAACGCCTCCCGTGCAGCCTGCACCCAAGCGTAAACCAAAAAAACGCAAACCACGCAAGCGGATACGACGTCCGAAGCCGCGCCCAGTGATGCGACCTCGCCCCCGTCCCATCGCCAAGCCTACGCCGCGGCCTATCGTGCAACCTGAGCCACAACCCGTCGCTCGACCCGAACCGGTCCGCCCCGATCCACCGCCACCTCCACCACGAAAAGTTGCGAAAGCCACTCCACGCCCCGCAGCCCCCGTGGATCTGGGCCCTTATCGCAGCATGTTGGGAAAAGTCCTCCAGCGCCACAAACGCTACCCCCCGATGGCACAACGCATGGGCCTCGAAGGTCTGGTCGTCGTCTTGCTGCGTGTGACCCCCAAAGGAAACCTCGCGCGCCCTCCCAAGGTCCTCCGCTCAAGCGGCTATGGCGTTCTCGACAAAGAGGCCGTTCGCATGGTAAGCGCTGCGCTGCCCCTTCCCACCTTGCCCTCAGGATATGCCCGCGCTTGGGCTGAGTTTCGCATCCCTGTCCGCTTCGCCTTGGAAGACTAAAGTCCCACTTCTCTTCTCCCACCGCACGCAAGTTCTTGTCTGTAGAAATGTTGTTCTCTTGACAGCAAGCAGCGCATGGGTAGTCTAGTTCCATGGAGGACGGCCATTATCCTTGAGAACGGATAGCTACTGTCCCAACCAGCGATAAGACAATGTTCTTGGAAGGTTTTTGCCTGTAAACCCTTCAAAAACACTGCCGCAGCCCAAAGAAGAAGCAAGCCACATGATCGTCAGAGAAGGCACACCCATCGCAGGTGGGAAATACATCGTCGAGATACGCCTCGGAAAAGGCGGACAAGCCGAGGTATGGAAGGCCCAACAGCTTGGTGTGGGCGGCTTTTCAAAAGACGTTGTTATCAAGATCGTCCACGCCAAGGCGCTTGAAAATCCAAAAGTTCACCAGATCTTCCTGAACGAAGCCCATCTCGCAGCCCAACTCCAACACCCCAATATCGTCGAGATCTACGACATCGGGCAACACAACGAACTCGACTACATCGTGATGGAGTTGATCCGCGGGCAAGATCTCGGTCGGATCTTGGAAACGCATGTTCGCAAGACGGGCCAGCCGATCCCTTGGACGCTGGTCGCCCAGATGATGCTAGGTGTATGCAAAGGGCTGCATTATGCCCACACAAGCAAAGGCCGCGATGGACAAGCACTTCACCTGATCCACCGCGACCTCAAACCCGAAAATATGCTCCTCACTGTGGATGGCTTTATCAAGATCATCGACTTTGGGATGGCCAAAGCCTCTAACGTCCAGCATAAAACGCAAACGGGTATCATCAAGGGCACACCTTCTTACATGTCGCCCGAACAGATCACAGCGCGTCCTCAAGATCTTCGCTCTGACCTCTTCGCACTCGGCATCATTATGTACGAGCTATGCACGGGACAACGCCCTTTCCTCGGCGATATGCTCCCCACCCTCATCTACTCCATCCTTGAAAATCACCCTGAACCCCTCAGAAAAAGAGCCCCGCGCGTACCAGAGTCTTTCGATAATCTTGTCCTCAAACTTCTTGAGAAAAAGCCTGACGACCGCTACGAGGACGCCCGCCAAGTTCAACGCGCCCTCGAAAAGATTATCCGAGAAGACGCGCCCTCAGGCTTCCACCGCGATAGCTTGCTCAACTTCGCGCAACGCTACGCGCAGCCTACAGAGGCTCCTCCCCCTCACGAACCCGAACGACCCAGCGAACCCCTCGCTGCCACGGACATGGTGCGGCCAGGCTATACGCCTTCTCCTGTGCCATTGATGATGTATGGGAACCAAACCCCCAACCCCATGCGCCAACCTGCCGCGCCGCTTGCGACCCTCTTCCCTGAAAACCATGACGAGGCCATGGAACCCACCATGTCCGCCCCGCTTGAGGAAGTCCGCAAAGCCGCCCAAGGCACCCCATCGAGCGAGAGTTCCCTCACTGAAACACAACATCGTCCTTCTTCGACAGAGATAAGCTCCCCATCGCATCTACCGCCTGGCGCAGTCGTGGGCATCCCCACAGAACAAACGCTCCGCGAGACCGTGATGCCCATCAGCGAGCAAGACAAACTCCAACAGATCTTGCTAGGTTATGTTGCCTCTGAACCTCCTGTCAAGAACCCTTCTGGGCCTCGTCACATCGACACCAAACCAACTGATCCCAACGCGATGCCCGTCTCTTTCTCCAATGAAGAGACGGAAGACCTAGCCTCTGCGCTCGAAGCCAATCCAGACCTGCTCAACGCCCCCTTGCCAGGGCTGTTTGACGATCCTTTGCCAGCCCCGCCCCTGCCCAAAGAAAAGCCTGTCCCTGTCAAGTCGCCATCTTCCGCGATCCTCGACTCTCTCAGCAGCGACGATCTGCCCGAAGATGATCCGCTCTCTTTCTTGGACGCTTTCTCGGCTCCTCTCGCATTCCAACCCCTCACCACAAACGACGCAAAACCCGCACTTTCTCTATTTGGCGAAAAGCCTGCGGACGACGAAAAGCTTGCATCACCCGCAAGTTCACAAAGCTCTGCCCCCCTTGCCAGCGACAAAAAGATCGATATCTCCCCGAGCGATGCCCTGACCAAAACGGCGGACTCCTCAGAAGACAAAGAACAAACCGCCCCTCCTGTGGAAGATGAGTCCTCCAGCGCAGCAACTGTGTCCTCTATGCTCGCAGTGCCCGACACGCTCAAGCCAGCAACGCAACCATCTGACGAGCCAGGCCCCGAAAGTCGCTCGGGCCTCGACGCTGCACCGCTCGAAAAAACGCCGTTGCATGGGCAAGACTCCGCAGAACTTCAGGTTCCTCTCATCGAACCTTCCGAGAAAAGTGAGAGAAAAGAGTCCTCAGAGTTGGCTTTCCAAGCAACAGCCCCTCTGATCGAAGGTATCTCGCCTGAAGATGCAGAAGCCTTTTTCCCACCCTTGCTTCAGAGAGACGCGGTGGGTGCGGAGGTTTCATCCACGTATCAGTTGGTGGAAGAACTCGCCGAGCCGCCACATCGCCAACGAACATCCTCTTTGCTGCTTTCGGATGAGCTTTCGATCGAGGATCTTCAGTTCAAGCTCAGACACAAAGAAGATACCCTGCTGCCTGGCCCACGAGACCTTTACGAGCCAGAAGACAGCGACTTTGGGGGCGAATCCACCACGATTCAGCCTGTCCCCCAAGCTCCACAAGATCCCGACGAGGTCATCGCGTCAAGCCACGCCTTCGACGATGATGATGAGTTCGCTCCTACGGGCATCTTGCTGCCCCATCAAGCGAACGAAGACGACGAAGGCGTCACAAACATCTACCAAACCAACGATCCCGACGATGACTTTGCAGATGCTCCAACCGCTCTGCGGGTCTCATCCCCCCGCATCCCTTCCCTGAGAAACGCTGATGACGAAGTTTTTGGTAACGTCGTCTCCATGTCTCAAGGGGAGATCCCCGCCCTTTCTTACCGCTTTGATGCGCCCATAGAACCCCAACAACTCCCAGTGGTAGACGAAGAAGCCGCTACGCTACGCCAAGGCTTTTCTCCACTCGCAGGGGGCGCTTATGACCCAAACAAGCCCCCTCCTGAGTACTACCAGATGTTGCAAGGCGCCACACCATCACAACCTGAGTTCTCTCTCGAACTCGACGAGATCGCCAAAGAGCCCCACAATGACAGTGGCGGTGACTTTACGGTCCTTGATGTCAAACTTCTTGAACGACTCCAGAAAAGAAAGCAGCGTCTCAAGTGGCTCTGGATCGGTGGTAACATCATCGTCATCTTGACCCTTGTGACCATCATCCTTGTTCTAATCAAGCGGTGACATCATGACCTTAAAAGCTGGCGACTCTCTTGCCGATGGCGAAGTTATCTTAGGGAAACCGCTCGCCCCCAAAAATCAAATCCAACTGTGGAGCGCGCAATACTTCCGCAAAGATAAGCCACCCGCAGAGGTGCTGCTGCGACTTATCCAAAAAAAGCACTTACAGGACGCAAAGTTAGAACAAGTCCTAGAGAAAGAACTCAATCGATTAAAAGCCCTCGATCACACGACTCTTTTCTTACCGATCCAACACGGACATTGGAAAGAGTACTTCTACCTCATCACGCCGTTTTTCTCTGGACACACACTTCGACAGTTGATGTTCTCCCACCTCGCCCAGTATGACATCCCGATCCCTTGGTACCACGCTGCACGTGTCATCCTTGGCCTCTGTGATGCCCTTGAGTACGCTTACAACAAAAATGAGAAGCGCTCAGCCTATGCCGATCCCAGCGAGCAGTATCTGCATGGCAACCTCACCCCCGAACACATCGGGATCGACACAAACGGTACCATCAACCTGCTTGACTTTGGGGTCGCCAAGATCTTCCGACCTCGCTATGAAACCGAAAATGGTCTCCTCGAAGGGCACCCGACCTACCTCTCCCCTGAACAAGTCACCTCGCACTATCGCGATCCTTCCTCAGAGCTTTTCGCGCTAGGAACCATCCTTTACGAGATGTGTGTGGGACAACCTCCTTACCCAAGGGTTTCTTTGGTAGAGACTTTGCGCGCCATCCAAGTTGAGCCTCCTCCCCCCATGATCTCCAAAAAGCAGGACATCCCCGTGTTGCTCCAAGAGGTGGCTTTGTGCTTGCTCGAAAAACACCCGGATGACCGCTTTTCCAACCCCAATGCACTCAAACGCGCACTGCAACGCGTCTTGGACGAAGAACTCCCCAACGAGACCTTGTCTCCTGATGAAAACAAAGAAGCCCTCTCTCTTTGGGTCCAACGCATCAAGATCAAAGACGACCCATTCCACAAAGACAACGAACTCGACCTCGACGAAGCTTCCCAGTTCTTCGACGACGAAGTCCCCAGCTCCCACGGCGTGCTCAAGATCAAGATCGAAGGTCTCGCAGATGACCAAACCCGCCCCTTCAATCCTGCGCTCGACGCATTCGCTTCTTCAGGGCTTCTCTCTCCCGTTCAACTCCCCAACGCTTTCGAGGGAGAAGACGCAACCATCGCAGGTGGGGTCCCCAAAGATGACGACCCCACCTCAATGACGGATTATCCCGATTTACCCGTGGCTTTCGACGACGACGCAAAAATGAATGTCCTGTTCCTCGACGAAGCCACCTCCCGCTTTTCTCCCCTGACATTTACCCCAGAGCCTGGCACGCTCCCTGAGGCTGTCTCAGCAACAAGCACCCCCGCACCACCAAGCGAAGTGCTCTCTCCCATCAGCCCAACAGCCGAGGCTGCCTCCGCGGAGATGGACGCCTTTATCTCTCAAACACCACCACCTTCGATCCCACACCACACCAAATCCAGCCCCTTTCATACAACGCCATCCCATGCGCCACAAACCCCAACACCCGAGCCTTTCGAAGATCCAGACTCCCAAACACAGCCAGGCGCACCAGCCCCACTCCCCCCAGAGACACAAGCCTCCACAGACGCAGAGATCAGCACCGTCGGCCCGATCCCATCCATCGATATCAACGACGACACACTTTCTACACCACCCCCTGACAACAAGATGGTGTTGTATATATCCGTCGTTGTAGGACTTCTCGCTTCCGCTGCAGTACTTGCGTGGATGTTTGGCCTCATCAAGTTCTAATCCCCGATTATCCGCCCTTTCCACCCCCCAAAAGCAACCACTACGCGCGTTTATTCTTCCACGCCCAAGTAAGCCAAGATCGCCTCTGCCGCTTCGTGCCCTGAACAGATCGCCCCTTCCATCGTGGCGTTGTACTCGCTCGCAAGGTGCTCCCCTGCAAAGAAACAACAGCCATGTTCGGACAACAAAGACTCATAGGCCTGTTCTTCTTCTCCGACAGGGTAAACCGCCCAACCACCGCCGCTTAAAGGATCTCCTGACCAATCATCGACTTCGAAGTGCAAGACTTTTTCTTGCGAGGCTTGAAGCGATGGTTCAACCAATGCAAGGACAGACTGAAGCAACTCATCTTTGCCCAAGCCCCGCATATCTTCAGCAAATGGGCCCGTCAAATAAAGCGCTAAGATCCCCGACTCTCCACCCTGATGCTCTGTTGCATGCCAGACACACAACGGGTGATCCGAGATCATCCCACCGTTCCAATCCGCATCTTCCCAAAAACGCCGCGCAAACTGCACATTCACTTTGAGGACTTTTCCATAATTCATCTGACTCATCGCAGCTTGCATGGGGGCAGGCCAAGCAGGTTGGCTCTTTACAGACTGCAACGCCACCAACGGCAAGGCCAGCAACACCGCACGCCCCCGCACACAACAGTCCTCTCCTTGTTGCAGAAAACAAACCTCCGCCCCCGCATCATCTTGGCTGATCGCACGGACTTTTCCGCCCAAGATCACCTTATCTCCAAGACGCTCGGCCAACGCTTCGGGCAGTCTTTGGTTTCCACCTTCCACGCGGTACATCTCTTCTTGGTAGTCGTCTGGCCACCCCTCTTGCCCCAGATCCAACACATTGATCGCATCCAATCCCACCCCCTCGAAAGGCACGATGCGCATCGCCACGTAAGTCTGTTCTTCAGGGTAAGCCTCTATCAGCTTGAGGCCCTCTTCGACACTCAAACGCCCACCTCTCTCCACAGCCTCTTCTTCTGTCTCTGCCCCCAAAGCATCGAATATCGGGAGCAAACAAGCTTCTTCGAGATCCATGCTAAAAAAGTTCCCTGACAACAAACGCCCTAGACGCTCGGGGATCACGGAAGCCTCAGGGCGCAAAAAGGATGTGACTTTCCCCCCAAACTGAACACGCTGGTAAGGATCTGCTGCCTTTGTGCGCGAAAGCCCCATCTCTTCGAGGTAAGCAGCAACACGCTCGTGTTCTGTCCCGACATACTCAGCGCCCGCCTCCGCGTATTGACCGTGCAACCAACCCTCCCGCGAAGTCCGAACCCGCCCCCCCACACGATCTCTCGCTTCCAAAACACAGACAGAGAGACCACGCCGCGAAAGCTCCCAAGCCGCTGAAAGGCCCGCAAGTCCAGCCCCCACGATCACTACGTCAACGCTCAAATCTTCCCCACATGCTTGTCCTTGCGATGTCATCTCTTCCTCCCAAAGGCTTCTGGTCCCATACATTTTCTTTCCCAAGCGAACCCACAAGCGTGTTATACCGTATGGCACTCCGCGCGCATGTTGTCGCTACCTTACCTACCCTTGTCAAGGGGATTTTCCGCTTTCACTGCAAAGGAGATCTCGGATGCGTACTGATGTTATCATCCAAGAAAATGAACGCGGCTTGCTCTACAAAGATGGCAAGCTTACTCGCTGGCTCGACGCTGGTCGCCATACATGGTGGAATTTTGGCTCGACCTTCGAAGTCCGCAAGATTAACTTGGATGGTGGCTACACCTACCTAACCGCCGAGATTGAACGCCTCTTACCAAAAAATGCAGGCGAACTCGCGACCATCGAAAGCCACGAGATCGCCATCCTTGAAATCGATAACCGACCCCACAGCATGCTGCGGCCCGGACGTTACATCCTTTGGACGGAACGGTTTCCCACAAAACTCCATCGTTACGACCTCAATGAGCTTTTCCTTGAGATCCCCGAAGATCACCGCAAGCTCATCGCCAACGAGTTCGTCAACAACCAAAGTGTCTTGCCCTACCAACAAGCCCTGCTTTACGTCAATGGCAAGCTCGAAAAGACACTGGACGCAGGAAACTACGCCCTGAGCGTGTGGAGGCGCAAACTCGATATCCGCCTGTTGGACCTCCGCGAACAAGAGATCCAAATCGTCGGACAAGAGGTCATGACGCGCGATAAAGTCTCGCTGCGACTCAACTTGATCATCAAGTACAAGATCCATGATGCCCAACGCAGCGTCGAAAGCGTCGATAACCTCTACAACGCTATCTACAGCGAAACACAGATGATCGCGCGCTCCTTCATCGCAGGGCACACCGTTGACGAATTGCTCGAAAGCCGCGTAGAGATCGCAACTTCCATGCGCGCTGAACTGGAGCCCCGTAGCCAAGAGTGGGGTGTCCAAATCGTACGAACTGACATCAAAGACATCGTTCTGCCCGGCGAAATGAAACAACTGCTGAACCGCGTGATCGAAGCTGAAAAAGAAGCCGCTGCCAACAACATCCTGCGTCGTGAAGAAACCGCTGCGACACGTTCGCTCGCAAACACCGCAAAGATGCTCGAACGCAACCCCACACTGCTTCGATTGAAAGAACTCGAAACGTGGAAAGAGATCGCTGGAAAAGTTCAAAAGCTCACGCTCATCACCAACACCAGCGACCTCTCCAACCTCCTCTCCATCAGCCCCAACAACGCTAGCGACGACGAATAATCCTCGATATCCTTGGATCTTTTTTAGGGCGGCCAGGATAAATCCTCGATATCCTTGGATCTCTTTTTAGGGCGGCCACAGAGGGCCGCCCCAGGAAACGACCGAGATTCCCGATTTTAGATATCCCCGAAAATGACCGAGATTCCCTGATTTGATAAGCCACAGAGATTCCTCCTAAAACGACTGCTCTTCCCGATTTTTGATATTCCCTCGAAATCCCTCGAGATCCTGCTGATTTTAGATATCTCGAATATCCTGCTGCTCTCTCGAATATTTGCCCCTCTGCCCCTATCCTCGAATATCTTGCTGATTCCTCCACATCTCGAATATCCACCCTAGAATATTCCCTCGCCCATCTCTCCCATCACCGGCCCTCCGTCGCCCTCCTGGTCGCCCTCCCATCGCTCTCCCATCGCTCTCCTATCCCTTATTCCTCATCTCCATATCCCTATGCCCTTATATCCCGATGCCCCTTCCTCGCGCCCTCCTATCCCCCATTTAGCCCCTTATATCCCTATGCCCTTCATGCCCATCGCACCTCTGCTTCAGGGCCTTCATGCCCATCTTCCCATGGGCATCTTCTCTCAGGAGAAGCTGGGATCTCCCCAAGCATGGCCGCTTGAGAGGCCGCTCAGCGCAGATTTGTGGATCCATTGCTTGGTGATTTGACTGTATTTTTCTTACAATTTTTGCAGCGAAGTGGCACACACGCCCCTTTGTTGCAAAAATGTCCTTTCGGGCATTCAGCCGCTCTTTTGGTCGTCCCTGTAGACTTTGCGATACATTGATAACGGCGGCTTTGGACGCAGAAAAACTTACCATCCTGTATTTTTCCATTGCACATACACGCGGATTCACCTTGTTTTTTTCGATAACATCCTGCGCGACAGGTCCGAAGCTTTCTCCAGCGTCCTTTCTTGCAAACATTCAGTTCACGAGAAGAGCATCGTGTCTGGCCTTCTGTGTAATGGATTCCGCCTGCAAAACATGTGGGCGGCACACAAGCACCGCGCTTGCAGACAAGCTCACTCTGACAGGGTTTGCAAGAGAAGGAAGAATATTTATGTGGGGTGCTACTACACACACAGGTCTGGTTTTTACGACAAAAAGACTGCCCATCCTTTCTGGATGTTTCGCAGTGACAGCGGGCTTCTCCCATCTTTTCAAAGTAACAACCATGGGGACACCAAAGAATGTTTGCCCACTTGCCGCTCTTGCACTTGAGCATGGCATTTTTGCCCGAACAACGCGTCCATCCTTCTTCGTAGGTCCCTCCCTCGTGGCGACATCTCGCGTCTGCCTTGCTTGGAAAAGCGAACAACAAAAGACAAATCAACGGCAAATAAGTTTTGAGCATAAAGGTCTCCTTCATCTGTGGGGAAAAGAGCACAAATGTGCTCTTGTGTTATCGAACAGAAAGAAAACGAAAAGAAGATTCTTCGGTGTTTTTGCGTGAGAGAGATTCTTTACGTTTTTGCGCGGTTCATTGAGCGAATAGGTGAGATATCACGGTGGAGTTTTTTGGGGCTCTGGCATCTGACGCGACAAAAGGCGACGATATTCTGTTTTTGAGCAGAAACCTCTCATGCGCCTACTTTTCAAGGCTTAGGATCTGGTGTACGTTTCAAAAGAACGCAAAAGCCCCAACATTAGGACAAGATCATGACAGAAACCCCAGATAGCCGCGTCGATATCGCCCATCTCCAAAAGCAAATCCAAGACATGTTGGGGGTGGACTCTGATCACCTGATGTTCGAATACAAACAAGTGGACGGCCTGATCCACCTCGCTTTGGTGACCATCAATCCGCGCCACAGACAATCCTTTTTGTTCCATCAGACCCGTGGCGTGGACAAAATAGATGCGTTGAAAAAACTTGTCGAATACGTGAAACAAACGCGACCCAGCGAAAACAGCTACACCATTCAATGGCGTTCCAAAGATGGCGCGGACCTTCAAACCTCTTATTTTAGTGCCCGAAACATCTATGAAGCACTTGATAAGCTGTATTATGGGCGTGATATAAATGCCATCACGGTGTATATCGTGAAACTGAACCCACAAGCTTGAGCGAAAAAGCAGCTAGCTCTTTTGATGTGCTCGCCGCCAAACCCGCTCTCATCGACGCTTTGAACCAAGGGGACCAAACAGATGTTGACCTCCATCCGCGGGGCTTTACGCAACAACAACTTTGCAGCTTTACTGCGAGGCCCCAAACGTCCTCCTGGACCCAACGCCGCGCTGATCACGGAAAGCGTGGGTCTCTACACCAACCCAGAAGTCATGCACCAAAATGCCTCCCAAAGCGGCGACATGACGTATTATCGGATGTTTGTGTGGCCGATCTACCAACTCAATCACCCGGATCATGTTCGACATGTGCTTCAAGAAAAAGCGCGGATCTACAGCAAACGCACCATTGATTACAGACTGTTGCGGCGTTTGGGCGGAGAAGGGCTTTTGACGAGCGAAGGGGAGCTGTGGAAAAAGCAGCGGCGCATGATCCAGCCGCTCTTTTCGCGCCAACACGTCGAAGACTTGGGCCCCATGATGTTGGAATGCACAGAGAATATGCTCGATCGTTGGCGTGCCAAGAAGGATCCAGCCCAATCCATCGACATCGTCGAAGAGATGACAAGATTGACCTTGCATATCGTGGGTCGCGCCTTGTTCGATCTGGATTTGTTGGGCGCCTCCAACGAAGTGGGTGCGGCGTTTGAGACCGCAAGCAAAGAGTTGATGTTATTGGGACCTGTCGAGATCGTGTGGTCAGGTGCCCCAACGCCGCGAAACAAACGTATCCGCCAAAGTACCGCCAAACTCCATCACATCGTGACTTCGATGATCGACGAGCGCCGCAAAGACATCTTGCGCGCTCCAAACAAGCCACGTCGGGATCTTGTGAGCCTTTTGCTTCAAGCCCGCGATGAAGAAACCCAAGAACCCATGTCGCACGCTCAGATCCGCGACGAGTTGTTGACGATGATGATCGCGGGACATGAGACCACGGCCAACACACTGTCGTGGACGCTCTACTTGCTCTCCAAACACCCCAAGATCGCACACTACCTTCAACAAGACTGCCGTGCTCACTTACAAGGAAGGGCACCTTTGGTCTCGGATCTTCCAGCGATTCCGCTGTTGTCGATGGTGATACAAGAAGCGATGCGTCTCTATCCGCCAGCTTGGGCACTGACTCGACGCGCAGAAGAAGACGATGAGATCGACGGTTACACGATCCCAGCAGGTTCAACGGTCGTGATTAGTCCATTCTCAACACACCGTCATCCGGGCTTTTGGAAAGATCCTGGTCGTTTTGATCCCACACGTTTTTTCCCAGAAACAGAAAAACAACGCCATCGCTTTGCGTATTTTCCTTTTGGCGGGGGGCAGCGTATGTGCATTGGAAAGGGATTTGCGATGCTTGAGGCCCAACTTATCTTGGCGATGCTCATGCAGCATGTTGAGGTGAATGTCCCCGCGCATCACTACGCAGAACCCGAAGCTTTGATCACCCTCCGCCCCAAAGGAGAACTCCCTGCGACCCTGCGTTGGCTTGATTAAGCACCCCTCACCCAAACAGCCCCTCTTCCAACTCTAGGCGCGCCAAAGGAACGAACGCATCGATCTTTTTGGCCCTCGCCAACAAAAGCAAACATAAACGACGCTGTAAAGCCCGATGCATCGAACGAAGCGCTTGCAATCGCTCTCCTCCCCAATAAGGATTTGCGTGAGGCCACATCTCCAACAAAGGAGCCAAGTGATGCAAGACTTGCCGCAGATTTTGTTGGCGCCAAAAGCCGTCCTCAGGGATGCTACAGATATAAGCAACGATCCAGCAAAGCGACTTACGCAACGAAGAAAAGGGTTGTTCTGGGGAGAGCGCCCCTGCAAGTCCAAGCGCACTGCTTCGATGCAACTCCAGCTCTTTTGGGGCCAAACGCCCTTCCAACACAGAGCGTGCTGCATCAAGAGCTTTCCACAAAGGCGGAGGGAGCTTGCGACCGCTTTCTCGTTCTTGTTGCAAGGCCCAAACACCGCACTCCCACGCAAAAAACTCCGCGACTTCGGGTTCGATCTCATCCGCTTGTGCAGCGATCTCCATCAAAGACTTTGTATGAAAGTCAACATCGACTTTTTCGCTAGGGTTATAGCGCATCCTCTATTCCTTTATCCGAGATCTTCGCGTAAACGACGGATAAACTCTTCAATTCGTTCCTCATGAGGCAACACAACACGAGATTGTGGATCGAAAGGTGCCAAGATGGGAAGAGGGAGACCGCGCGCTTGGCAAGCATCTTCACAACGCGCCAACGAGGTACGCCAGCAATAAGGGGGACCTTCCGCCCAGGCTTCTTGGTAAGCACGCAACAGATGGCGTTTCCCACGCTCTTCTTGCCCCGTCGCATAAAACACATCCGCAGCATCAAGATGGAGCGAGATAAAAGACTCACGAATCGACAGAGCTTCTTCGATCAACATCGACGCTTCTTGGGTACGCCCTTGCCTCAAGCGAACTTGTGCAAGGCGCCCAAGATAAATCGCAACATTCACAGAGCCCGACTTGCGGGCGATACGGATGCTTTCTTCAAAGCCTCGCTCTGCAACATCCAGTTTCCCTTGTTGCAAAGCCCAAGTCGCTCGCCAACGTTGTACAGCACACTGAATGGAAGCGCTTCGACAAGCCACAGCCTCTTCCCATGCTTGCGAGAGAAGCTTGCTTTGCTCGGGATCTTCGCCGTGATCGATCATCCAGTGCGCACGGTACAGATACAAACGCGCCAAACGATCATGCGTCTTTACATACGAAGGACATGCAAAAAACTCACGTTCCCAACGCAAGAAAGACTCTTCGTCACCCATCTCAACAGCCAAAGACGACAGGTACAACAGTGACAAGATCACGCTGCGATCGTCTTCTGCGGCGCGACTCACTTCCAAAGCCAGTCGCAAACAACGAGAGGCCGCCTCGACGCGATCTTCGTCTTCCAAAGACAACGCATAGTTGATCAAGGAGATACCCAAGGCCGCCCCGCTCTGCTGCTCTAAGTCGATCTCGATCGACATCGCACGCATCCGCTTGGCTTCATCACCGCGCCCGACCATATTCAGGGCATTGGAGATATCCACGATCCGCGCACCCTGCGCAAACAACGAACGCAATGCTGGACGCTTTTCCAATCCCCTCGGGAACAGCGGACTCAACAACTCGATCATCGTGTAGTAAGCACCCAACTGGTTGAACAATACTTGGTTGAGTTGTGTGCTGTAGAAGGATGCGGCCTCATCGAAGTTTCCTGCGCCGATCAAAGCATGATAGATCTCGATGGTTCGGCGAAGCTCGCTGACCTCTTCAATGGTCTTCATGTCTTCAGGTGGCAAACGCTCAAAGTGATCGCGGATATGAGAAAATGTCTTATGCCGCTCTCGTCCTTCGAGTTGTTCAAACGCATACCCCCGTACCACGGGGTGCAAGTCATAGCGATTCGCAGGTCGATCCCACTGCAACAAGCCATAGCGCTCCAACAAACACAGCGATACGTGGAAGTTGGCGCGCACATCGCAAACGTCCGCACGTTGGCTATAACGTCGCTTCTCCCGCAAAAAGATACGCCATCGCGCATGTTGTTCGGCGATCTCCTCTTCTTCCAAGGCGATCTCTTCAAGCAAAGATTCACGCTCTTCGTCGTCATCGGTGTTTGCGTACTGTTCGCGGAGATCGTTCAGCCAGTATTCAAAAGGACGTCCAGGCTCACTCGGAGGATCTGGAACAGGCCGATGCAAGGGCAACAACGCATCAAAGCGTACAGGATAACGAAACGCTGCAACTTGGCACAACAAACGCCGCGAGGTCTTGGGCAAACTCTCCAAAGCAAGGCGCAACAACATGATGCGGCGTTGGGCAGAAGTCAGCGCAGCAAAGTCCAACGACTCACGATGCAAAGCGTACCAACGATCGAAGTCGCCCTTGGCTTGGCGATCATGGACGATGATTCCCGCCAAGACCCCCAAGAGAAGGCTGTGGTAATCAAAAAGCCCCATAAAGTCCCGCATCGCGTCTTGGTTTCCAGAGACACCGCGCGAGGCCACCAACGCCAAAGCATCTTTGGGCTCCAAGCTATCGAGATAACGATAGCGTATCCCATCGAGCATGGGAGATTGTCCTTCGGACATCTTTTCTTCGAGGTCGTAAGGTTTGAGGCGCGTACTGATCAGCAACTTGCACTGTGTTTGCTGGCAGAGAACGCGCAAAAGATCCCCATGTTGCGGGTCTGTAAAAGAGCGTTCTTGGCGTTCGCGTAAGACTTCTGCGCTCGCTTCCACTTGGTCATCCCGCAGATGCGAAGCATCCAAGCGATGATAAGCCACCATGATTCGCTCGATCCCATCAAAAACAAAAAGAATCCTTCGCTTTTTTAGGATCTCAAAAAGCCGTTCGATGCGCTCTTCGTATTTGAGCAGCGGTAAGCTCGCGGCTTCTGCAGGTTCGCTCACATAAAGCAAGGCTTGGCGCAAAAAAGCGTCCATCGTGGCGTTGCTCTCGTAAAAGCTCCACCACATCGCGCCTTCGAGATCAGGGATCGACTGGGCTGCGTAGTGACAAAACCAGTGCCACGTCAAAGCACTCTTGCCCACCCCGCCGATGCCATCGATCACAAGGGTCGAATCAGACGATCTTCCCCAGTCATCCAACATCTCCAATTCATTCTCGCGACCAAAGAATCGCCGCGTCAGGATATACGGATGTACCACGTAAGGCATCGGAGGCAATGGGATTCTGCGAGCATTCGGGTGATGCAAAGCGATCTCACTGGCCTCAAGATCGTCTGTCAGGTCGTTGGTTCTCTGTGAACTAGAAAGCAGATCTTGACCCAAAAGGCTGTCGAGATGGCGCTCTCGCGCGGTATGTGCGGGCTCTTGGCGTGTTAATAACCACAGGATCGAAGAAAAGATGCCTTTGAGCGCTTGTTGCTCGGTCGAACAACAAAGTACACGATCCGCACGCACGCTCTTTTGAACAACTGGCTGTTCTTCCCAAACAGACCAAGGATCGGCCTCTTCCGTAGAAAAGATCTCAGCACCTTCAGCCTGCCAGTGTTGTATAAAAGCCTCACGACGCGCACGCGGAAAACGCGGACGACACCAAACCACCATAAAGATACCAATCCCCGCTGAGCGCGCGTGGCGCATCCACGCAAGAACGGTAGCAGGCGGCCCACCAACCTCCCAGTCTTCAAGTTGCCCTGCCACGACCAACAGTGCGGCTCGCTGTTGAAGTTCCCCAGCCTCTATCATCCCCTCATCTTGAGCTTTTTCATCCACAACAAGCTCGTTTGGCACAAAGCCACAACGCCATATCGTATCGTTGATCATCGAAAGTTCTGTACCCAACAAAGCATCCCCGCAGACCCACACCTCATCGTGAAGTTCACGTGCAAGCCCCAAGACCTCTCGCATACTCGCTCCTTTTGTTTCCCGACTGACGGATGCTTTGGTGATGAAACCATCCACCACACGCTCTGAACCTCTTCTCTCATAACACATCCTACAAAAACACCCAACCCCACACGCTCCGACCCACATTGTCCACATCGCGGACAATTCCTTCAAATCCATTTTTTCTGTTCAATAAATGGACATACCCGAACACATTTTAGACACATTTGAACAAATATAAAACATTGAAAAATAAAAACAATTTTACATTTGACAGTCTTAAAACCTCACGCTACATAAAACATCGTCGGAGGAAATAAGTCCTCGGCAAAATCCCCCCCAAAATAAAAAGGAGACTTTTACCATGAAGACACGTCGTATTTTTCTTTCGTTGTTTCTCGCGGCTTTTTTTGCGATGTTTGCACAAGGTTGCTTCTACTCAGGCGTAGCCATGAACCAATCAGGCAGCAAAGTAGCCATCTTGCAAAACGATAGCTTTCTCTTTGGGGCGCTGCGGAAAGTGTATGTCTGCGAAGTAGATGGTATCCAGATCGTTCGCTGCCGCGCACAAACGCCCTAATATCCGCCCCTTCATCTCTTTTGTAATCTAGTAAAAGAAAGACATCCCCTTTTCAGAAAAAAAGACGAATTATTTTCTTTTTGTTCGTCTTTTTTTCCATCTCTTTTTTTTGGCATCGACCCCCCAAGAGGATTGGAGCGAGATCATGAAACCACAATACTTTTTTGTCCTTCTCTTTTCTTGCATGGGGGTGTCTTTTACTGGATGCACCCAAGAAAAAGAAGATGTAGCCCCCCTTCATTATGTGTCTTTGCATTTTCC
Source organism: Myxococcales bacterium (assembly GCA_020632975.1). Taxonomy (GTDB): domain Bacteria; phylum Myxococcota_C; class UBA6777; order UBA6777; family UBA6777; genus JAKLKB01. The sequence continues at coordinate 295,131 of JACKEL010000004.1, read as the reverse complement.
GGGTATCTCGAAGCTCTCAAGCATCCAAGTCGCTTCCCAACCCGCAGCCCAAGAAGATCTTTTTGTGCCTTTGTTGTCCAAGTTCTTCTTTCTTGGGGCAAGACGATGCCCCATCCCCAAGTCCCTCCAAATGATCAAAGGTTCTGTCGAGATCACATCGCGACCTCGTTTTTGTAAGACAACCTTCAAAACAAAAGATGCAAACCTCGCTCAGTGCTTGAGACGACTCTTTCCATGCGACGAAGCACGCAGGATCTTCCAAGAAAAAGCGATCACAGAAAAACAAGGCATGCAGCTTTTCTTACGCGCTCAGCTCCGCGCGGGACAACAAAGCCATGCGTTATAACCTCCTCTACACGGGTCTTTTGGGCATTCTCTTGTTCACATCTCCCCAAGATGTCCAAGCACAGCCCACCTCCCAAGCAACCACGACCAAGACCCGCAAAAAGATCGTTAAGCGTATCATCAGAGTACCCAAAGGATTTTTCCAATACAGTCGATGGAGCACTTGGTTTGATTTGTCGCTCTCCGTAGGGACACGCTACGAGTTTTCTTCGGGCCAGTGGGCGTTTTTGCCACGTATGAGAGTGGGCGCAAGTTTCATCCACAATAGCTTGCGTTCACAGTGGGTCCTTTCTGTGGGTGCGATCGCTGCGCTTGAGCATACTTTGGCGTGGGAAGTCGGCGGATATGTCGAAGGTCTCTCTACAAGCATGGGGCTCCATGCCTCTTTGGAAGGCGGTTATCGCGGCCCCAACCAAGGCTTCCTACGCTTGGCGCTCGGTTGGTCGATCTTTTCGCTCGAAGGGAACTTGTTCTTCCAACCCGAAAAGACCGTCGCTTCGATTGGATTCTCTCTGCGTATCCCGATATCTCTTTTGCTTTGGCACTTTCTCGCCCCCAAGCCCTTTCACTGATGCAGCCTCCCCCGCTCAAAGGCACCAAAAAGCTCGTTCTCGCGCCAAAAAAAAGCCCCCATCCCACAAGATTTCCTCAAGAGCCCCTAGACACTGCCCCTCGCGATCATCACAATCTTGTCTCTTTTGTCCCAACCCTCCTGTACCTTCAGCGATAAGGAGATGCTCGTGACCCAACTCAGCGTCAATGTGAACAAGATCGCATTTATTCGAAACTCGCGCCCTCTCAACATCCCCAATGTCCTACACGCTGCGCAAACTTGCATCGCAGCGGGCGCCCACGGCATCACGATCCATCCAAGACCAGATGAGAGACACATCCGAAAGACCGATGCCTTCGAGCTTGAAGGACTCCTAAAGCAGTATCCCCATATCGAATACAACATCGAAGGAAATCCATTTGTCCATGCCCAAACGGACGAAAAAGCGGCGTGGTTTGAGCTTGTTCGCAAGATCCGTCCGCACCAATGCACCCTTGTACCCGATGATCCAAATGCTTCGACCTCTGATCATGGCTGGGATCTGCGCACCACAAGTGAGCGTTTGAGACCTGTGGTTGAGGCTTTCAAAGAAGATGGGATGCGCGTCAGTCTCTTTATGGACCCAGACATCGAACAAATCGAACGCGCAGCCGAACTTGGTGTGGATCGCATCGAGCTTTACACTGAGCCTTATGCGGCTTCTTTTGGGCAAACGAACATGGGCACACAACTAGAGACCTACGCCCAAGCCGCCCAACGCGCCGCAGAGTTGGGGCTTGGGATCAATGCAGGGCACGACCTCAACTTGCAGAACCTTGGGGCTTTTTGCGCACGCGTCCCCAACCTCCTTGAAGTCTCCATTGGACACGCACTGATCGCAGATGCCATCGACATGGGGCTTTATGCGACTGTGCAAGCCTACCTCAAAGTCCTTCAAGGCCACGCATCACCCAAACTTTCTCCTCCCCCAGGGAGATAAGAAGATGTATATCGGCCATTACAGCGCGGCTTTTGTCGCCAAGTCTGCCCAACCCAAGATACCTCTTTGGGTGCTCTTTTTAGCGGCCCAGTTTGTCGATATCTTTTGGGCAGCCTTTGTGCTAACAGGGGTCGAAAAAGTCCGTATCGTCCCAGGTTTGCGCTCCAATCCGTTCGACCTCTACCACATGCCCTACACGCATAGTCTGTTGGCGACGTTGCTTTGGGGACTTGGGGCGATGCTTTTGGCCAAGTCGCTTACTTTTCTGCGGCTATCGTGGAAAGAAGCAAGCGTTGTTGGGATCACCGTGAGTTCACACTGGTTGTTGGATCTCCTCGTCCATCGCCCCGATCTCTCGCTCTATCCGGGCCACAAAGTGGGATTTGGCTTGTGGAATTATCCGATGTTGGCATTTTCCCTAGAGATGGTGCTTTTTGCGTTGAGTGTGGGCTTGTTTCTGTGGTGGGCTTGTCCTCCAACACAGCGTCGAAAGATGCTTTTTCTCGTTGGTGGGATGTGTGGATTGCAGATCTTCGCGACCTTTGGTAAGCCGCCCCACCAACTCTATCCACTTATCTTGCTGTTGTTGTTCTCTTTTCTGGCGTTGCCTTGGTTGGCGCGACGTTCAGAACGCCCTCTCCCATCTCCCCCTACCACAGAAACCTAAGCGACCCCCTCCCCCAAAAGGTTTGGGCCTCTAAAAGCCCAAGACCACGAAACCACCGTGTTATTCAGCGCGTTGAGGTTGACGTCTGCGCACTCTCAAGAACACCAACAAGAACAACAAGATGCCTCCAGACAGCGGCGTATTCCCTGTTTGACAGCTACATCCAGGGGCTTGGCCGCTTCCATAGCGTTCACTGGGAGAGTTGGACTCGCCGAAGACTTTTTCTCCTGTAGGATCATCGAGTTGCGAGGCATCATTTGAGATCGTCCCTTCTGCATCAGAGGCGATCTCATCGCCGGGCTCTGTGACGCCCTCTACAACGGGTTCTGGCAAGGGTGGACGAGAGGGTTGCTTGCAAACCCCTTCGACACAGCTTGAACCTGCGGGGCACTGGATGCCGAGACATGGGTCTTCTTGGCACTTGCCATCAGCACATACCCGACCATTGGGGCATGTCACTTCAAAACAGGGGTCCGCTTGGCAAGCTCCATTCACGCAACGCTGGAAGTTCGCACAAGAAACACCCGCACAAGGATCGGGTACGCACTTTCCTTCAGAGCATCCTTCGCCTGGTGCGCAAGAATCTGTCTTACAAACAGCGACACAAGAACCCTCGCGGCAGTATTGGTCACTTGAGCAAGTCACAGTAGCACAAGGATCAACCCCGCACTGTCCGGCTTTACAGACTTCCCCTGTGGGACATCCCAAACCAAAACAATTGTTTTCCACGCACTTTCCAGCTTTACAGACTTCTTGATCAGGGCAAGTCACACCAATGCAAGCGTCGATACACTGGCCGCTTTTGCAAACGAGATCGCCTGGACAAGTGATGTTGTCGCAGGTCGTGGAGAAACAAAATCCTTCGCGGCATTGGAACGCTGTTGGACACTCACCATTGCGACAAGGACGACGACAGAGGCCTTCGACGCAGCTTTCACCTGTGGGGCAAGTTGCGTTGTCGTCGATCTTGCCGTTGCAATCGTTGTCTTGGCCATCGCAGATCTCTGTTTTGGGTTGAGGTGCGTTGCAGGTTTCCCACGACCCATTCTTACAGAGTTCTTTTCCATCACCACAAAGGCTTTTGCAGTCGCGTTCTAGGCCATCGTCGATCTGTCCGTTGCAGTCGTTGTCTTTGCCATCGCAGACCTCTGTTTCGGGCTTGGGTCCGTCGCAACCTGTATAAGCGCCATTGACGCACTGTGCGGTCCCCGTCCCACAATCTCCTTGGCAAGCACGAGGAACGATTCCTTCGTCGGTTTTTCCGTCGCAGTCGTTGTCTTTGCCATCACAGATCTCAGGCTCTGCTTTGGGCGCATCACAAAATACCCAGTTTCCATTCACGCAGGTTTCTTCGCCACTTCCGCAGCTTGTGGTGCAAGGACGCTTGAGACCATCATCGACAGTCCCGTTACAGTCGTTGTCTCGGCCATCACAGACCTCGGCTTCTGTCTTGGGCGCGGTACAACCGACCCACTTTCCACCTTGGCAAAACTCAACGCCCGTCCCGCAAGCTGTGGAGCAACCTTGCGTGAGATTGTCGTCGATTTGTCCGTTGCAGTCGTTGTCTTTGCCATCGCAGACCTCAGGCTGTGGCTGCAAAGGAACAGCATTACAAATCGTCGACAAGCCATCAGGACGACACGCTAAGACCCCGCTGTTACGACAAGATCCGACACCCGCTTGGCAAGGCGAACCCAGCGTGGGGAAGTCTTCATCGGTTTTTCCATCACAGTCGTTGTCTTTGCCATCGCAGATCTCTGCGGCAGGTGTGCCCGCAGCGATATCACAACGTGTCCCGCTACCATTGGGGCGACAAGCTTTCGTCCCTGTGCGTTTGCACTCCCCAACGCCCACATCGCAGCTTTGACCGAGGTCTTTGTAATCTTCGTCGGTTTTTCCATCACAGTCGTTGTCGATCCCATCGCAAGCTTCTTGGGTTGCGTTATCGACGATTGCATCCATCGCGCCCTTGAGTTGGACAGCGTTGTCCGCAAAAAAGTAAGCCACACACCCAGCGATGCTTGGGTCACAGCGCTTGGTTCCTCCAAGATCGGCCATCTTGGTTAGGCAGTTGTTGGCGCTGGCGTTGATCCCTGAGCCAAATCCGATCACATAGGTCTTGACTGGATAAATATTGCCTTTGGTATCTTTCAAGGCAAATGTGCCCGTCCCTTGGTACATATCGCGGACCATATTGGGCGCATCGACACACCCGTCTGTGGGCGCACCATCCGTCATAAACAAGATATGTGTCGGGCGTTTTGCCACGGAGTCGCTGTTGATCACACTTTGAAGATGGTTGCGTGCCTCCGTAAAAGCGCGGGTAAATCGCGTTCCATAAGCCAGGGTCTTGGCATCCAAACGGTTGGCCATCTTTGGTGGGTTGGCGGTGATCGTCGCTTCCAAAGTCGCAAGATCGTTGAAGGCCACCAAACCAAAGCGCGCTTTGCGATCGCTGTAGTTGTTTGCGGCGGTCCCTCCGTACTGATAGGCGACTTCTTTTAGCGCATTCCTCGCGATATCCCAACGCGTGTACAAGCACTTTTTGTTGGCATTGCACGAATAATCATAGCGAGGTGTCGTCCCTGGGGCGGGCTGAAAGGTGAAAGGGATCGGGTTACAAGATGCTTTGGTCGTACAAGCTTGGCTCGCGATCTTGTTGTTGTTGCCCATACTGTTGGATGCATCAATAATCACCATCAAGTTGGGCGGCTGACAGTTCGAGCCTTGTTGCGCAAAGGCCAAACGCGGAAAGGCCCATAACAACAACAAAGATCCCCACACTAGATATCTTTTCAAGAGCACACGCCAAACCATCTTTTCTTCCTCCATGCTTCTCTTTTGACGCTTGGTAACAGCGCGTATCTCTATGAGATGACACCAATTCCCACTCGCCTGCAAGGGCTTTCTTTTCGGCCGAATGCAACCTTCTCTGTCACTTGGGAATCCAACGCAAGCAACAGGTGTTCTCTCCAAGAAAGCATCCTCTTTCTTAATATCGACAAGGGAGATCTTTTTGATGACTCGAATCTTGCGATTCTTCGCTTGTGGTGTCTTGGGCTTGTGGCTCTTTTCCCAACCAATCCTCCATGCCTCCGCCGCCCCTCTCAAAGCCCCACATATCCAACTTTCTTTGATCAGTGAAACCCCAACCATCCGACCGGGTGAGCCTTTCTGGGTCGGCATCCAACAAGATCTCGAGGAACACTGGCATACTTACTGGCGTAATGCTGGGGACTCTGGCGTCCCTCCCAAACTCACATGGAAGCTACCTTCGGGCTTTCAAGCAGGGTCGATTCAATGGCCCACCCCCAAGCTGATCCGCGTTCGCATCCTCGCCAACTTCGGCTATGAAGAACGCGTGTTGCTTCCTATCAAGATCACTCCTCCCAAAGATCTGAAAGCCAAACAAGTCCAATTATCCGTCGATTTGACATGGCTGGTGTGCAAAGAAGAGTGCATCAAAGGAAGCGGATCGCTGTCTCTAACTTTGCCCGTACAAAGCACAGGGACACCAACCTCTGCCCCCACCAGCCAACATCTCGCACAAAAGGCACTTTTCGCAACAACCCGCGCACAAACCCCCATCGCATGGCCCCAAACCAAGGGCGTCCTTCGCATCGGCGAAGATGATGTCCAAATCGATCTCACCGATCTTCCTAGCGCTTTTGCGAACAGAAAAAACCTCGCCTTTTATCCCATCGATCACTCGATCATCTCCAACGCTGCGCCACAAAAGATAACATGGCATGGCAAGACCTTGCGCATCGCTGTTGAAAAGAACGAGTATCACACGCCCGAACGCACCAAACTACGCGGTCTGATCGTCTCAAGAGAACCCAACAAGCCACTTCTCAGTTACGAGGTAAGTGCGCAAACGAGTGTCCCTCTTGCCAAAGCCACAAGCCGCCCAACCTCCGCATCCATCGCAAAGATCGCAACGACCAAGTCGCCAAAGCCGCCCACATCCTCGCCCCAAGGAAGCAGCCTGGATCGCCTGCTCGCCAAAGGAGGAAAGGATCAAGAAGCCCTTCAATCCGTGTGGTTCGCGCTTTTGTTTGCCTTCCTTGGCGGGATGTTACTCAACTTGATGCCTTGCGTTTTTCCCGTGCTCTCGATCAAGCTTCTGCACTTTGTCGAGCAAGCCAAGTCCCAGCCTCAAGTCGTAAAGCGCCATGGATGGGCTTTTACAGCAGGTGTCTTGCTTTCCTTCTTGGGCCTTTCAGGGATCTTGTTTCTGCTACGTATCCCCGCCCTCCAAAAGCTCGTCGGCCTCGAAAGCTCCTTGGGATGGGGTTATCAGCTTCAATCCGCAGCGGTGCTCTTGCCTTTGATCTTGCTGTTTTTTGGGATGGGACTCAGCCTCTCAGGACTTTTTGAGGTGGGGAACTCTCTGATGAATGTAGGAAGCCAGCTCGCCGATCAAGGCGGATACATGGGCTCTTTCTTCTCGGGCTTCCTCGCAACGATCGTCGCCACGCCATGTACCGCGCCATTTATGGGAGGCGCGATCGCTTTCGCGCTTCTGCAACCCCCTTGGGTCGGGCTTTTGATCTTCGCGATGTTGGGCTTGGGGATGTCCTTTCCCTACCTGCTTCTTTCGTTGAATCCTTCCACACTGCGCATCTTGCCGCGCCCAGGTGCTTGGATGGAAACCTTCAAACAGATCATGGCTTTCCCGCTTTATGGCGCGGCGATCTGGTTGGCGTGGGTCCTCACCTCCATCGCTGGGCCACGAGGCATCTTGATCACGCTCGTCTGCGCCCTTCTGGTCGCCTTTTCTGGATGGCTTTTACACATCACGGCTTTTGGTAGCAACAAACGCCGTTGGGCAGGTCGCGCCGCTGTCGTGATCGTCTTGTGTACCCTTGTGTGGGGCATCCCCAACCAATACCAAGCCCAAATCGATCACAGAGATGCCCAACGCACCGCACTTCAAGAAGCCTTCCAAGAAGGCCGTGCCTCCGCAGCAAACGCCCCTCGTACCACCACAAAACGGGCCAAGACACCTTCCAAGACCCTCAAAAAAACGGCCTTCACACGAAAGAAACTCGAGGGGCTCCTCAAGCAAAAAGCCAATATATTCCTGAACTTCACGGCAGACTGGTGCATCACTTGTAAAGCCAATGAACGCCTTGCCCTTCGCAGCGACGATGTGCGCAAAGCCCTCCAAGAACGCGGCGTGCATTACGTCGTTGGCGACTGGACCGATGGAAACAAAGAGATCACCCAAACCCTCGAACAATTCAAGCGCAGTGGTGTCCCACTCTACGTCCTCTTTAATGGAAAAGACGGTTCTTTCCGCGTCCTTCCCCAGATCCTTACCCCCCAGATCGTCACCAACGCGATCAAGAACCTCCCCAAACCCTGATCCCACGCCTCTCAAGAAACAACATCCATCCCAAAGAAAAAGTCGCATCGAACCGAACGAGAACACACTCCGTAAGCAGGATAGAACTTGCAAAGGAGCAAAGAAGATGTTTTCGTATCTACAACCTTCGATCCCCACCTTCAAGGCGATGAAGGCCCAACAAGCCACCACTTCAGAATAGGGAGCAGCACCCATGACTGCTTCAGAAACATCACCCAAGGAGCCTTCCATACCAAAACAAACATACCTCTTTGGACGAACCCTCCCCACAGGCCAACTGGGCAAAGACGCCGACCAAGTCCTTCGTTTTTGGTTTGGCGAACAAAGCGATCCGCAAGCACACGATTACACACCACCTTCAGAGCTTTGGTTCCGTGCAGGTCCCGCGATCGACGCCGAGATCCAGTCGCGTTTTCAACCCCTCGTCGAAGCCGCAGCCCAAAGCAAACTGGATGCTCTGCGACACACCGCACACGGCTGTCTCGCATTGGTGCTGTTGTTGGATCAGTTTCCACGACATATCCACCGTGGTCACGCAGCAATGTTTCAATACGACGATATCGCCCAAGAGATCGCGTTGTACGCCATCCACCACGAGATGGACCAGCACGTCGCCCCTGCAGAACGGGTCTTTTTCTACTTTGCCCTTGAACACGCCGAAGATATCGAGATGGTGCGACAAGCCGTGGCTTACAAGACCCGCCTTGTCGAAGACAGTCCTCCCGCCCAACGCAAACGATTTAAGCGGATGCTGCGGGCGGGCCAACAACATGTCGAGATCTTAGAAGCATTTGGTCGTTATCCTTATCGCAACGCACTTTTGGGACGCACAACCACGCCCGAAGAAACCGCGTTCTTAGAAACCAAGAGGTATGGATTTATGCGCTCAGTACAAACACAAGACAAACAGCAGACCTCCGAGTCCACTTCGGAACCCTCGAATCCTGCGAATCTATCGCAGCCTGACAAACAACAGGTGCAAGAAGATGTGCTAACAAAGCAGCCTGATGTGTTGCTCCCTCAAGCGTCGAAAAGCCCAAGCAACGGCCAAGAAGCAACACCACTCAAGCTTCTTGTGTTGCATAGCTTCCGCCAAAATGCCCGCATCATGCGCGCACGAACCCGCAAACTCCGCCGCGCCCTCGAAGGCACCGCAGAGATCATCTACGCCAACGCACCCCTTCCCTACAATCCAAAAGGCGAAGTGCGAAACGCTGTGCTCGCAGCTTTCGGTCGACTCCAAGACACAGAGCACCAACGCTGCTGGTGGAATGCGGACGAAGACAACAGCGTGTACGAAGGCGTCGAGCTTTCCTTCGCTTATATCAAGCAGATGGACGAACTTTACGGGCCTTTTGATGGCATCCTCGGCTTTAGCCAAGGGGGTGCCTTCACGGGCCTTGCTGCGGCCATGGCAGAACAACTTGGCTTGTCGATGCGCTTTGTGATCTGTATCTCAGGCTTTCCTTCGCGTGCCCAAGCGCACCAAGGCTTGCTCCAACCACACTCGATCGCACTGCCCTCACTCCACATCGTTGGGGCGAATGACATCTTGGTGGACCCAGAACGCACGCTCGCCTTGGCCGAGTGCTTCCAAGATCCTGTCATCGTCCAACATAGTGGTGGGCACTTTGTCCCCGACCGTTGGCCTTTAGAGGACATCAAGATCTTCTTACAAAAGTTTCAGATCTTGCCCACTCCCTCAAGCGCTTGGGAAACATCCTGGCCTCAGTTGGCAGAAACCACCCCAGAAGTCGCAGCTTATCACCAAGCATTGCAACAGGGCTTGGCGTCCTCACTCCCTGCAAACCTTAGCGCTGACGATGTGTTTGCCATCGCACGCCACTTGGAACAACATCACGAAAGCAGAGATCCCGCGTATCGTTATCTGGTGGCTTTGTGGCTCTATGCGCAAGAAACCCAACAGCCCGAAGAATCGGCCCTTCAAGAAGCTTTCCGCATGTTGCCCTACGAACTGGGCTGGTCATGGATGAATGACCTCGCTTTTGAAGCTGCGCAAACGCGCGTCGCACTCGAAGAACAGGGCACATCCGAAGGCATCCATCCTTGGGTAGAGCCTTTGCAGGCTTTGCATCAACATCTCGTGACGCTCTATGCCAAGCAACTCACTGAAGACAAAGAGATCCTAGAACAAAATCTCTCCATCGACGAAAGCGATCCTCACACACTCGAAAGCCTGACTTGGCCCAGCGACTGCGCGCACTACGCCCCCAAACGCAGAAGCGCCGTGGACAAACTCTGCCATCTCGCTTGCGATATCGCTTTGGCTTTGTTGCCCTTGCCAACAGAAGACTCGATGAGCCAGCCTTGGACCCCAGAAGGTCTCAAAAAAGCCAAAGGCTACCGCTACATGGAGTATCGCCACACTGTCCGCGATCTGCGAAAAGCCCTCGACCACCTGATGCTGGACTTCGCAGATCGCCAACGCAACGAGCGCATCAAACAACTTTACGAACAAAGCCGTTCACGTACCAACCCTGAGCAAGAGCCCATCCCTGCGCCCATCTTGCACCCTGCGCCAGAACCCGTCTTGCCTTGCGCAAACGAAGAGTTGGAACCCTTGCTTGACTGGCTCAACAACGACAGCCCTGTCGCTGAGATGCTTCAATTCACCCGTGGAACCTTGTTGCCTGATGGACGCCTCGACCTATGCAAACAAGTCGTTGGACCCGAAGGGATCGGTCCTTTGCTTGGTGCGATGCAGCACAGCTCACGCGTAAAACGCTTGTTGCTAGGAAACAACATCGTGGGCGATGGCGGAGCGCGCCAAATCGCCGAGTATATCCGCAGTGGTCGCTCTCAACTCGACTGTTGGTACATCGCAGGAAACGAGATCACCGCAGAGGGTTTGCAAGCTGTGACCGAAGCCATCGCAGAAGACCCCCAAGTCCGTCATCTGTGGCTCAAACGAAACCCGCTGCGCCCTGAAGGGATGATACCGCTTTCTAACCTGCTCAAACAACATCAACATCTCGAAGTACTCGACCTGTTGAACTGTGCGGTCTTTGACGAAGGTATCCAAAACCTCGAAGAGGGTTGGTGCGCCAACCGCAGCTTGCGTCACCTCTACCTAGACGCCAACGCTTTGACGCCCAAGTCAGCTCCCATCATCGCACGTTGCTTGGAACAAGGACCGCCCTTGCGTACTCTCTTCCTCTCGTGCAACCGCCTCGGCGACGAAGGTGTACGCTTGTTGGCTCCTGCTTTGGCCTCTAATACGTCGCTTGAACGCTTGAGCTTGGCCTCCAACCGACTGACCCCAAAAGCCGCAGAGATCCTTGTCGAAGCACTCGCAGAACATCCAACTCTGTTGTTCCTAGATCTCGGATATATGCGCGGAACAGGTGCTGTCGGCGAGGCTGGAAACTTCCTTGGAGACGAAGGCGCCAAGATCATCGCCAAACTCTTACAAAAAAATCGTACACTGCGCAGCTTGGATCTCTTACACAACGATATCGGTCAAGCAGGTCTTCAGCCCCTTTGCGATGCTTTGCGTGAAAATACCCAGCTTATCCGCTTGCAATTCACGCAATTCAGCAAAGCACACAACGAGTACACACGCGAAGAGATCAAACAACTCCTCGCACGCAACGAAGCTTTGATCGAAAACAAACAACCCATCGAAGACAGCGTCCTTCTCCCTCTCCATCTCCAAGAGATCCACAGCGTCTACCGTACTCGGGTCTAATTCAAGATCGATTCGGGCGGGCGCGGAGGGTCACCCCAGATTCCAGGGGGATTCAGGGTAGATTCAGGCGACCATAAAGGGTCGCCCCCAATACAGAGGAATCCTTTCAACCCGCGCAGGCCAATCTTCCATCCTCCGTGCCCGCCCCAACCTGCCCCTGTACCAAGAAAAAACCTGCGTGGCTTGCTTTTGGGCTATGCAATCGGCTAAAAAGAACCTTGGAACCACGGGCATGTCTTGCACTTCGTCCCTCCCCAAACAAGCAGCCCATCCCCCAAACAAAGGCCAAACAAGATGCGACGCATCCGACTTTTGCTTCTGCTCTCCCTGTCATTGTTTCAGCCTCTCGTGGGTTGCTTTACCACGCAACAACAAGTGAAACGCACACCACCGCCCCCAGAAGAAGACTTGAGTGGTTTGACGCCTCTCCAACTCAGCATCCGCCAATGTGAAAAAGGCATCGCCAAGATCTGCCAACAGCTCGGAAAAAAGTACGAGTTGGGCATCGAATTAAAGCGCGATATGGACGCAGCGCTTGGTTATTATCGCAGAGCCTGCGAACAAAAAGACCCACTTGGATGCTTTTATCTCGGTCGTTTCTTGAGTTACAACCTACACAACGATCCACTGTTCAGTGTCAAAGAACTCCAACAAGCCCAAACCTACTTCACGCGTTCTTGTGACGAAGGCTTTGCCCGGGCTTGCCTTCGCCATGCGCGTTACCTGCGAGAGTCCATCTTTTACACAGGCAACAGAAGACTTGCGGGAGCCTATTACAAAAAAGCCCAAGAGGCGGCGATCTCAGCTTGCGAGCAAAAGGATCGTCATGGTTGTTATGCGTTGGCTTGGCTCTATGAGCACGGTGTCATCTACAAAAATCAGAAGCGCACTTCGATCTCTTATTACAAACTGTCGTGTGACAAAGGCTTGGGTCTAGCGTGTTATCGTTTGGGCCGTGTCATCCAAGGCGATTGGAACATGGTCACAGATCTAGATCGCGCTCTTGCGCTGTATGGACGGGCATGTCAACTCAACAATGCTGCGGGCTGTTATGCCCAAGCACAAGTGGCTTTGCGTGTCCCCGAGATCCGAAAAAAGAATTACCATGTGCCCAAACTTCAACGTGCTTGCCACTTTTACCACGGACCTTCCTGTTACCTGCTTGCCAGAGAAACACGCCCCAAATACCCCAGCAAAAAGCACAAGATGGCGTATCGCAAGCTCCTACAACGTTCGTGTCGTCTAGGTTCAGGAGATGGTTGTTTGGCCCTCGCCCAACTCCTCGATACCCCCGTGATCTCGGCCCCAGAAAAGAAGCTTCGCAACACCGCACTGTTGCGAGCGTGCGCCAAACGCAATGCCAAAAGTTGCTCTGTTCTAGGAGATATGTACGAGCAAGGCCGCGGCCTCAAACACAACTGCCCCAAAGCAAGGGCATTTAAGCGTCGAGCCTGTTCCTTGGGCGCCCGTACAGCTTGTCTCTTCACTTGTGACTGAGCATACCCTCCCCCAAGCCCCTTCGCTTCACCCCATCCTATCCAGAAGCTAGCGAAACTCCCCACAGCTCTAAGACCTAGGCAAAGCCAAATGATTAGACAAGTCGATAATCTTTGGGGCGGAGGCGTCGTGTCTTCCACCAATATTCGAAGGTATAACCTGGCCACAAAGTGTAGTTTTTTCCGTCCTCTGTGAGATACCAACTACGACACCCAGACTTCCAAATGGTATTTTCTGTGCGTTGCGACACCTCTTCTTGGAAGGAGTGTTGGCTCTCAGGTCGCAGGTCGAGGTACCGCCCTCCTTTGGTCCGCAAACGTTCGATGCACTGCAAGATGTAGCGGACTTGCGACTCGATCATAAAGATAATCGAGTTATGCCCGAGCCCTGTGTTGGGTCCTACCAAAAGATAAAAGTTTGGAAACCCTGAAACCGCGATACCATGGAGTGTTTCGATGCCTTGCTCTTGCCAAAGCTCGTTCAGTTCTTTGCCTTCCAAACCCACGACTGTCATGGGTGCGAGGAAGTCCATCACGCGAAATCCAGTACAGTAGAGGATCACATCGACTTCATGCTCGCGGCCATCGGCTGTTCGGACGCTATGAGGCTGGATCGAGTCGATGGCTTCGGTCACGACTTCGACATGCTCTTTGGCAAGGGCAGGATAGTAATCGTTGGAGATCAGGATGCGTTTGCAACCCATCTTGTAGGATGGCGTCAACTTCTCTCGCAGTGCGGGGTCGTGGATCGCAGAGGCGATGTGTTCAAGCGCTTGTTTTTGCGCATATTCGAGGAGTTTGGGGTACTTCACGAAAGCCAATCCGCGCATCTCCATCCACCAATAAATCATGGATCGATACGCCCACTGCAACGGAGGAATCAGACGATAGAGGCCCTGCTCAAATCGAGAGATCGGTCGATCAGCTTTGGGCATCACCCACGCGGGGCTGCGTTGAAAGACTTTCAGTGAAGCGACTTGATCCACGATAGAAGGGATCACCTGAATCGCCGAAGCACCCGTTCCAATTACAGCGACACGTTTGCCTTGGAGAGACACATCGTGATCCCACTGGGCGGAGTGAAACTGCGGCCCTTCAAATCGCTCCATGCCTTCGATCGAAGGAAAAGCGGGCTTGCTTAACCCACCCGTGCCGCTGATCACCACGCGCGCCCAAGAGACCTGCTTGTCTTCGGTTTCGAGTCTCCACAGTCCCCGATCTTCTTGGAACTCCAGCGAGATCACACGCGAACGAAAGCGGATATGCGAACGCAAACCAAACTTGTCAACGCAAGTCTTCATATACTCCCAGATCTCCCCTTGTTCCCCGAACATCCGAGACCAACGAGAGCTTTGTTCAAAAGAATACGAGTACAAGAGGGACGGCACATCGCAAGCACACCCAGGGTAAGTGTTTTCACGCCAAGTTCCGCCGACTTCGTCAGCGGCTTCAAAGATCGTGAAAGAGTGGATGCCTTCTTGTTTCAGACGAATCCCCATCCCCATCCCAGCGAAACCTGCGCCAATGATCGCGATAGGAAAGTCTTGGGTCTCCTTTTGCGTGTCCTGCATGATGTCTCCATCGACTTTGAAAGAAGAGCCTTGCAGCCCATAGGCTCGAAAGGTCGTTGTATTGAGCATGTTACCTTTGAGTCGCCAGCTTATCACGAAGATCTGCAAAAACTGCAGAAAGACTCACACAAGAATGCCCCAAAGATTGACAGATATGCCAATCAGCGCAAAGATAGCCAGCGCGAAGGTTGGATTGTGCAATGCAAAAGCTTCAAAGGAGTTCGTGAATGCGGCGTAGTTGGCTGGTAAGCACCATCATCTTTCTGGTGGGTGTGGTCGTGCTGGTTCCAGTATCTTTGCTTTTGCTCTTTCGTCATACCCCTCATGCAGCGGACCCAGCCCCCTTTCATTCTCCTTTTTTGTGGGCTGCACTTGTGGCGTGCTCTCTGGGGATCTTCTTGGGCTTTTGGTCCTTGGCTTTGTTTCTTCAACTCAGCCGTGGAACACCTTCTTTTTGGGCCCCCGCCAAAAAACTCATTATCGTTGGCCCTTACCAACACCTGCGTAACCCTATGATCGTGGGGCTGCTTTTGGTGCTTTACGCGGAAGCGCTGTTTTTTCGTTCGCTTCCACTTTCGATTTGGGCGGCCGCCAATACACTTTTCTACGTCCTTTCGATACCGCTTTTCGAGGAACCCGCGCTCGAAGCTCGCTTTCGCGAAGGTTACATCGACTACAAGCAACACGTACCACGGTGGTTTCCTCGCTTTCGAGCTTGGAATCCCCCAAGCCGCAGCAAAGCCCCAACGCTGGTGATCCCGCATCTTGGGGGCTTTCGTTCACAGCCAGGTGCGTTTGATGCAAATCGACCGTCTCCTGTCCGCAGCTTGGCTCCCACAGAGTCCCAACCCTTCCTCTCCAACGAAGCGCTCCAAGAACAGGCCAGCCAAACACCTGCGTCGATGCCGAATTTTCCGCGTTTTCGGGCGCACGTCCCCAACTGTCCGCTGATCCATTTGTGGCGGGACATCATCAGCCAAGGGCGTCCTTCAGAGCTTTGGTTCACGCGCTGCACCCCCACGCCCGAAGAGGACCCCATGCAATTTGCATGGGATCATGCGCTCTACGGCGAACACATGTTGATGTTGTTGTCGCGGCTCGAACACCCGCAAAAAGAAGCTCTACAAAGGCAATTTTGGTGGTTTTTTCGAGAGTATGAGGTCGAAAAACGCGGACAAATGCCCGCTGAAGGCGACAATGTCTCGCCTTTGATTCGCAAGATCGTCCCCATCCCTCCGAGCCTAGAAGAGACGATCCAAGCTTTTCGCACGCCACCTCCCCGCTGCCCGATCGCAGAGTTTTTGGCAGAACTTCAGTTTCGCCCAGAAGCGATCCCTTTGTGGGTCGAGGCTTGGGGCGAACATGGAGATCCACTTCAAGCCGCTTGGAACGCCGCACGCAGCGCCCAAGCCATGAGCAACCTGCTCGAACACTTCTACAATCCCCGCTATGCCACAAAGATCCGCGCCAAACTGATCACGCGACTGGGAGGCTCTTTGGAAGGCTTCACTGAAGAAGAGTGTTCCAACGCCCTCAAAGAGGTCGAGCCCTATCCTCCGCGTTTTGAAGACGTGATGAACCGCGCAGAAGAGTTGCGCGAAAGTATGCTCGATCCTTTGGGCTAAACCTCTCGCATCTCATCTCATCTTGCGCTACACTCCATCTCTTCAAGACCACGACAAATAGGAGAAGCGACAGATGCAAGCCGAAACTTTCACATACCAAAGCGAAGACAAACAAGCCGAGATCTTCACCTTCAAATGGTCTCCAGATGAAGGCAGCGCCAAGCGTGGTATCGTGTTGCTCGTTCATGGGATGGCCGAACACGCGGCGCGTTATGCACGCCTCGCAGAACGCATGACCCAAGATGGTTTTGTGGTGTATGCCCACGATCAACGAGGACATGGCAAAACTGCCCGACAGCCCGAAGACATCGGCTACTTTGCGGACGACAACGGCTGGCTTCGCGTCATCCAAGATATCATCACCCTCCACGACATCGCGCACAAAGCTGATCCATCCCTTCCCATCGTGCTTTTTGGCCACAGCATGGGCTCCTTCTTGGTGCAATTTACGCTGTTTGAACACAGCAAAAAGTTCGCAGGCGCGGTTCTTTCCGCTGCGGTCGATACCGTGGGCCCACTGCGCTTGATTGGTATCGCGGCAACGCACGCAGAGCGTTATCGCCTTGGTCGAAGAGGACGCAGCAAGTTGCTCAACGCCATGAGCTTCGGGGACTTCAACAAACCTTTTCGACCCAATCGTACAGATTTTGATTGGCTCTCCCGTGACGCAGCGGAAGTGGATGCTTATGTTGCGGATGACAAGTGCGGTTTTATTATCACCACGCAGATGTGGCTCGACTGCCTCCATGGATTCGGCGAGATCGCTCGTTCGGATCTTCGAGCGCGTGTGCGACACGACCTTCCTGTCTATCTTGTGGGTGGTGAAAAAGATCCTGTTACGCGGATGGGCGAAGGCATGAAAGGGCTGGCCCAAGCTTACACCCGTGCGGGACTCACGGATCTTTCGCTGCATTTGTACCCAGATGGACGCCACGAGATCTTCAACGAAACCAATCGAAAACAAGTCATGGAAGATCTTATGCACTGGCTCCTGCGTATCACAGAATGACCCTCTCCTGATCCCCTGTGTAAAATCGAGGTGCTTTGATGAGCGAAAAACGCGCAGCTTCTATGCTTGAAGGCAAAAAATTAGCCGATCGCTATGTGATCGAAGAACGTGTTGGCAGCGGCGGGATGGCCTGGCTTTACCGCGCGCTCGACACAGAAACCGACGCGCATGTCGCCATCAAGATCCTCTACGAACACATGGCCAGCCAAGACAAGGTGCGACAACGCTTTGAACGCGAAGCCAGCATCCAGTCTCAAATCGAACATCCCAACGTAGTACGCGTGCTTCAGATGCTCGAAGAAGACTGCGTTCTTGGCCTTGTGATGGAATGGATGGAAGGTGGCGATCTCCAAGCCTACCTCGAAAGAAATCCAGGTCCCCTCCCACAAGAACAAGTCCATCAGATCTTTCACGACATCGTCCTTGGGGTCCAAGCCGCTCACGAACAAGATATCGTGCACCGCGACCTGAAACCACCCAACATCCTCCTCGATAAAAAAACCTGGCCCGCAACCGCCCGTGTGACCGACTTTGGGATCGCAAAAGTCCTCGAAGTCTCCAACCTCACCCACACAGGCAGCACCATGGGGACCCCACTTTATATCGCCCCCGAACAAATGCTCGACAGCAAAACAGCCGATCAACGGGCCGATATCTACAGTCTAGGGGTCTTACTTTATCGTATGTGCTCGGGCACGCTCCCTTTCCATGATGCCTCTTCTTTGCTTTTCAAACTGATGCACGAGCCGCCCCCACCACTCCTTCACCTCAACGAACCCAGCCACAACGTCTTGATGCGTTGCCTTGAGAAAAACCCTGCGTTGCGTTGGAATACCTGCCAAGAGCTTCTCCAAGCTTTTGACAAAGCGCTCGACAATGCCCCGCTGTACAACGGTCTTGAACCCACGGACCTTGCACTTCACCACGCCAACGAAGAAAAGAAACATACCCAGTCGTTGATCTCCCCGCTGTCTTCGCCCTATGCAAGCCAGCCTTATATGGCTTTGCAATCCAGTGGCAACAAGCACGTCCTTCCCACCCCCGTCACCACGGGAGGAGACAACAACAAAGAACGCATCTCCACCGCCCCCACCTTGGACATGAAACCGTTCGATGCCCAAGAACTCTCCGCGCAGTCAAGCTCGGTGTCCTCTGAGATCTCGACCCCTTCACAGTCAAACGCCCCAGCGCCACTGTCTTCTACTTCGTCTGCTGCGCTCCCCCCACCAGGGGCCCGCAAGACCTCGCTTTTTGCGCAACCTTTCCAAGACACGCGAGATCGCCTCAACGCTGAACTCCCCAAACCACGATATCTTCTGCGTCTGATGGTCTTCTTGTTCCTCTTCTCCGCGACAAGCACGGGTGGTCTTTGGTACACCTACCGCGAACAACTCTGGAAAGATCCCCAAGGTACCCTCACCACGGCCTATGTCGCGCTCAGTGAGCGGGCCCTCTCGTTCTTTCCAAAACAACAGCCCCCACCTGTGATCAAACGCAGCCTCCCCAAGCTTCCCCCCGCGCAAGCGACGCCTGCCATCGATCAAGAGGGTTGGTACAGAGAACTCCCTGCGCCCCCCACTTCCATGCCCACCCTCTCTCAATCTCCCCCAGAATGGGGCAAACAGAGCACGGCTTGGTAATCACCTTGCGGCCTTTCCCCTTCCCCAAGAATCTTTCTCCCCCTCCAAAGGAAAAAGGATGACATCACAAGACATCTTGTTTGTAGGTGATCTCCACGGTTGCCTCCAGCCTTTAGAAACCTTGTTGCAGCAAGCAAACTTCCAACCCGATCGCCATCGCCTGATCTGTGTGGGCGATACGCTCAATCGTGGTCCTGATAGCCTTGGTGTCTTGCGTCTGCTGCGTTCGTTGGGGGCCTCTGCTGTCCGTGGCAACCACGAAGAAAGCCTGCTCGAAGCAACCCAAGCGCCCGAATATCCCGACTGGTTCGACCCCGAGGACTTTTGTCCTGATGTGATGGCAGCGGCAGATCGAGACGAATGGCTCGAATGGATCGCAAGCTGGCCTCTCTTCATCGAAGAACAAGACTGGCTCGTTGTCCACGCGGGCCTTCATCCTCACCTTGCACCCGAACAAACCCCAGCCAAGTTTCTCACGCGCGTCCGAATCTGCGATGCTTTGGGACGCCTCCCGAGAGAGTGGGATGGGCATCTGCGCAATGCACCTGAAGGCTTTGCACCTTGGCACCACTTTTACCAAGGCGAAAAGCTCGTTGTTTACGGGCACTGGGCAAGACAAGGCTTTCACCGCACGCCCAAGACTTTGTGCCTTGATGGGGGATGTGTGCATGGAAGAGAATTGATTGGTTGGTGGCATCAGAAGGACGAGCTTGTCCGCGTCCCAAGCCCCTACAAACGCAAGAAGCGTCACAGGCCTTAAAAGCGTCAAGCTGTCAAGAAGGAAGAAGTATCCGCGCCAAAGAGACGCAGCAAAGGGAGGGATGGAAGCGTCTTCTTAGAGTTGGTCTAGCAACTCATCGTCCGCTTCGAGGTTGTGGTACACCTTTTGGACATCGTCGTCTTCTTCGAGTTGGTCCACGAGCTTCATCAAAGGCTTGAGGATCGCAAGATCATCGACCTTTTGCATGGTCAAGGGAAGACGCTCCAAGCTCGCGCTTTCGGGCTCGATCCCCATCTCATAAAGTTTCTTTTGTAGGTTACCAAAGTCCGCGACTTCGCATGTGACGTTCACAGTGCCATCTTCGGTCTCGATATCCTCGGCCCCTGCGTCGATCAACTCAAGCATCAGCTCTTCTTCGTCGAGGTCGCCTTTGGGGAAGGAAAACACACCTTTTTGCTCAAAGATGAACTGAAGACAGCCATCTTTGCCCAAGCTACCGCCACTTTTGTTGAAGTAAGAGCGCACGCTGCTCACTGTGCGGTTGTGGTTGTCTGTCGCCACTTCGACGAATACCGCGACACCACCAGGGCCGTAGCCCTCAAATGTCTGCTCAATATAGTCCGCAGCGTCAGCGCCAGTCGCCTTTTTGATTGCCCGCTCGATGTTGTCTTTGGGCATGTTCTCAGCTTTGGCCGCAAGAACCGCAGCACGCAAACGAGGGTTTGCATCTGCATCTCCCCCGCCCATCTTCGCAGCAACGCTGATCTCTTTGATAATCTTGGTAAAGACCTTACCACGTTTCGCATCTTGCGCGCCTTTGCGGCGCTTAATATTGGCCCACTTACTATGTCCAGCCATCGTTTTGTACCTCTCGATTTCTCTAGCGTATACACAGATCGTTCGCGTTATCCGAACAAGATCGATATGGCATCATGCGATGTGCCACGTCTCGCGACCCCAAGAAGCCCAGACTTTTTACACAAGCCAAGGCTCCAGAGAAGCACGTGACACCTTTTTGAGACCCATTTGTATACGAAGGATGCCTGAGAAGGTCAAACGGAAAGAAAAAAGATCATCAAATCCAGAGAGATACAAAGCACCAAAGCCTGACTCCCTACAACACAGGGAAAGATCTGCCCACCCAAGACCCCACCCCCAAACACATCCACCACCCAAGCGCGAAGATCGCTCTATACTTTTGCTTGGCAAGCCACCCGCAGCCTCACCCGAAGAAAGACGCTCTTACTTCCCAACGCGCGGGAGAAAGACGATCCCTTGGACGTCATGCGCCATCACGATCCGATCTGCACCCAACGAAAGCGTAGAAAATGGCAGCTTTGTCCATTGAGAAAGGGTCGCTCCATCCATGGACGGCTTGAGCGAAAAGCCCGCGTAATAGAGGTGTTCAGAAGCATCGGCTTCTTTTTCCAGATCCAACACGATCAAAGCATCAAACCACACAGCCACTCGACGCAAAAGCACAAAGGTCTCTTTATCCCAAGGACCAAACACCCAGTCCTCAGAAAGCGCCATCGTCCATTGACGAACAAATTGTAAGAATCCGTCGACTTTTTTATATCGTAAAAGATGATTCGCAGAGGTCATCAGCAGGACATCATCACCACGGACGGTCACATCTTTGTAAGACATGCCCTGCGTCGAAGGCAGGCTCTGCTCAAGCACGAACCCATTGTCTTGCATCAAGCCCAAGGAGAGTTGCCCCAAATCGTTGGGCGAGGAGCCCAACGAAACCAAGACTCGCCCATCTTCAAATCGATGCAAGATCCGCCCAGGCTGTTCCTTGCCAAAAGGCGTGATATCCCATGTACCTTGCGCAGACATCCGCAGCGTCGCGGTGTAATACTGGGGAGCAAACTTGCCCGCACGCTCCTGCAAGACGATCACTTCGTCCCCCGAAGCCATCAAATAAAGCGAAGTGTTGCGCGTCTCCTCGATCCTAAGTTCTTTGAACTGGGAGTCCTCTTTGCCTGCATCAAGCGCAAAGACCCGATCCACCGTATAATCCTCACCACCAATGTGATAAGAATAGCGCCCGACTGTCAACAAGGCATGTTTGGTCAACAAGACACGGCGTTGTTTGGCAGAGCGAACAAAAAGATCTTCTGCAACAAGCGCTTCCGCTCCTTTGGGATAAACCACGACAGAGCTTTTGATCTTGTCCTCTGCAAAAGAGTAGATCATGAGCGAGTTGCCTTTCTGCAAAAGCAACTGTTCCCCCCACATCATGGGGATATCCTCTGCCTGACCAGGCCACTCTCCCAACAAAGCCCCATCTTCAAGCGCCACCCCTTCGGCCACTTGGCGAAGCTGCCACAAGTATGTCGATGGCCCTGAAGTAGCGGGGATCACCTTGCGCATCAAGATGCGGGTTTTTTCTTTCAACCAAAACACATGGGAGATCTGAGGAGAAAGCTCCAAAGTCGAGGCGAGACGGGGCTTTTCGAGGTATTCCAGATCCGTGATAGACAAAGCATCTTGCGAGAAGTTGATCAAACTCAAACGAGGCTCTTGGTTGTATTGCAACACCTCAAAGAAAGTGCGTTCCACACGGCCACGTGGGTGCAAAAAGGTCCCCAACTCTTGTAAGACGTCTTGCTCCGCAGGGCCTTTGTTTTCGTCGTAGCGACCGAGGTCCCAGCGCATCAGCCCTACCGCTGTATAATCTTTTAAGACACCTTCTTCACGATAGGAAAACTCCACAGGGACCGAGATCAGATGCGTGTTTCCTTCTGAATAAAACCCGATCTGTTTGTGGGCTTGGTCGAGATCCCAGTTGACCTCAGAGGACACGATATCCGCCTTGACATTGACCCCTACACAACGACGTTGCACCAGTTTGGGCTTCGTCAAGTCGCGGACATCCACAAGACTCACAGAAGTCCGCGAGAATCGACCCGAGGCAGGTTCAAACCCCGTGCAAGTCGCAGAAGTATCCCGCCCCACCGCGAGCAAAAAGTCTCCCCCTTGGATCGGGCGGAAGAAGTTCATATCGCCGTTGAGATCGTCCAAAGCCCCCAATATCGAGAGTTTCGCAGGGTCCTTGAGGTCGATGGTGTACAAAGGATCGCAAAAAAGCAGACGCTCTCGACGCTCGCGGATCGCCTCAAAGTTGAGATTCGAACCTTGCAAAAGCTCGGGATCTGCGGAAGAAGTAATCGCAAACAAGACCTGTCGCTTCTCATCGAAAAGCGTCGCCCGCACAGCCTCTTTCTCTTTTCCAAAGAAAAGCCCGCTCATCACGCGCAGGCCACGCGGACCATCCAAGCTCACAGAGGTCGCAACATTCGCAAGACGTGCCTTCACGATCCTCTGATCCAAGTGCAGTTGGTTACGCATCGTGATACCGATGTAAGCAAGCGTCCCATCGGCCATCTCAAGGACATTTTGCTTGGTCTGATCAGGCAAAAGCCCATGCAAGCGAAAACGCGAGTGCAACGAGATCTTGCCCGCTGTATCGCTGATATCCAAGACATTCACGACCGTAAAGTTGAGTTGCGCGGGAAAAGCGACCAAACGCTTTTCAACACGTGTCTCTGTGGCTGCCCCAACCCCAAAACACCCAGAGGATCGGCTTACACCTTGGATCATCTCTGTTTGGTAGGTCCACACCCGAACGTCCGCCAACCACGTCTCCGTGACCAAAAGACGCTTCTTGGTTCCCGTCACGACGAACTGCAAAAAGCGCGTAGGACGGACGTCTGTGATGGCATATGACTTGGCCACCAACGCGTCACTGATCTGCGAAAAGTCCGCCGAACCATTGACCGAGCCACTATCAAGATCCGTAAAAGCCGAACCATCGTCCAACAACAAAGGCGCCGGAAAGTTCGTACGCAAGGCGAAGTTTTGTATCATCCGAAAACGCTGGGGGTCGCGGACATCGACGGAAACCACCAACATCGCGGCGGGCGTATCCGCCTTTGGCGATCCACTCCAAGACGATGTCACCACGCTAGGATCATGCGTGACGACGTACAAACGATCCTCTAAAAGTCGTGAAGAACCCGCGATCACACGACCTGGCAAACTCGCTCGTTGCAACAACTTGGGTGCGCGCACATCGCGGATATCCACAGCAACCAACATGCTTTGCACAACTTTTTCTGAGGGCTGCAAAGAGGACATCTGCGTGATCACAGACGCTTGCATCAAGATGTAGGCTGTCTCTTTCTGCACAAACATCTCAACGGGTATCCCCTGAAGCGGCAAAAAAGAGACTTTGTGGGGCTTTTCACCGTCTTTGAGCTTGAGGATGATCAGTCCCTTCCCACGGTGCAAAGCGAACATGTGCTCACCAACGACACGATAGATATCAGCCTCTTGGACCGTCGTTGAGGGCGTGGTTTGTGGTGCGGTGATCTGAGCGGCAGGAGTCGCGCTCCCTGCACCAAGATTTGGCCCAGTAGGAACCGAACCCATCGAACATTGGTAGAAAAAGAGCAACAAGACCATCTGCACACCCATAAAAAGCCACGGGCGCCCCGCAAACCAATGTTCTTTCGCTGAACCATTCTTTCTAAAAAACATAGAAGCCTCCCACATCAAGACACAAACCCTCAAAAATCTACCTCTGTCCTCAAAAAACTGTGATCTTCATCATAATTCAGCAAGCCCTATACCAAATACAAATACATATTTTAAATCATATACATAGAAAACATCAAAAGAAAACCCACTCGCCACATATGTATTTAAATGCATACAACTAGAGACATCATCGCTCTTTCAAAAAGCAATATGTATGCATTCAAATACAAAAAAAGACGTTCGCATAAAAAACAGCGCGAACTCACGCGACAAAGCAGGGAGAAGTCAAAGCTTTTTGGTGATAGAGGCGTTTTTGGGACGGATGCGGGGAGAGATCAGGGGTTGGACTTTTTGCAGGAGGCCCAGCCAGCGCCAAGTGCGCAGCGGCAAGCGTGGATACGTTCGTGAAGCCAGTTTTTTCCGTTCTTTCGAGGCATCTCTTGGAGATATTTCTTGTAGCCTTGCTCAGCCTCTTTCCATTCCTTGCGCGCGAAGGCTTCTTGCGCATTTTGGATGAGTTGTTGCCCCACAGAACAGCGCTGTAAGAGCATCTTCAGACCATCGAGGAGCCCTTGGTATTCTTTTGCATTCAACCAAGGAAGCAGCTTTTCGCGGCGCCCGTTCATATCATCCATCAACAACAGGACTTGCTGTTGTGCTTTGGTCGGCAACGCATCCGCGAGCATCGTGCGGACTTGTCGAAGCTCTTGGTAGATCCGATCCATCTGTTCCAAAGCCGACAACACGCGCTTTTCCTCGCCTTGTTCAAGGAGAAAGGTCTTCCAATGCTTGGGCAGGTTGGACCAACTTTCTTGGGCACGAAAAAGGCGTTTGCGCAGAAGGTAGCGTTTGGAGAGTTCGAGCGAAGAGAACATCTTCTTTCGCTGCTCTAGCTTTTCGCCTTCCTGTTCAAACTGTTTGCTTTCCCATACAGTCACAGGGACATGAGAGACGGGTGCACCCTGGTGACTTGTTGAAATATCTTCTCCAATCCCCACAAAAGCCCCGTACCACGTGTGCAACAACGTCCTCATCCCTTCGTTGAGTGCGCTTTTGTGGGCTTTGTACAGCTTGGAGGCTTGGCGAAGTTGTTTGCGGGCCAAGACCTGTCGCTTCGCGAAGAAACGAAAGTGCAGCAGAGGCATATTGCCCTGTTCTTTGAGGACTTCTTGGACAGCCCGATGGGTCGAAGACTCCGAAGCACGACGTGTTTTCTCGAAGAGTTGATCAAGTCTAGCATCGACGGTCTGTTTGGCTTTTGCGAGTTGTTGTTTGAGTTGTTGTCCAAGCTCTTTCCACGACTTTTGCTCTGTGGGCGTGAGATCGAGATAGAAACTCAGTCGTTGGTACAAAAAGACCGTCATCTGGGGAAAAGCGTCAGACAAAAGTTTGAGCAAAGGAAGATACACAGAGGCAGAGATCTCACCTTCTTGACCGATCTTACGGAAAAAGGGCAGTGCAGCTTCTAGGTCTTTCTGTTCCATCGCCTTTTTCAAAGATGCAAAAGCTTCTGTGGAGATCTTCGCTGCATCTTTCTGTTTTTTCTGGAGAGCCGCGACATGCTTTTGACGCCCTTGTGATGGATCTTTTGGAGACAAAGCCTTCACATAAAGCTGAAAATAACGAAGGGAAGCGTCAAACTGCCGCATCTTCAACAACGCACCACTGATCGCCTCAAAGAGCTTCGGATAATACTTGGTTTTTTCCCATCCTTTGATCTGCGAAACTTTCACCCAAGCCGAAGCAGCAGCGCGATAGCGCTTTTCTTTCCAAGCTCGATCACCTTGATTGATTTGCGTTTGAAGCTTTTCAAGAAACGCATCTTTGGTACTTTGACGCACGGCAGGACGATGCTCTTTGTTTTTGGCAGGCCCCAAAAACATGATCGACAACGAAGCCACCGCGACAACAAGTACACCTGCCAAGATGAAAAGCCCGGACTTTCCGCGTTCAGGCTCATGTGCCCCTTCTTTCATCAATCCTTTGACCATCTTGGGTCGGGTGGGGACATTGGTTTTGGCGAGCAAAAGATCAGGGAGGATCTTTTGGTAAGGCTCGTTCGATGCGGCTTGTTTGCTAGGCGCAAAGGCAGGGAGCGCATGGCGCCCTTTGGAAAGGTCCACAGCGGAGAGTTCGTCTCGTGAAGGCGCATCCATGGTGAGAGAAAGCGCAGGGTCCGAAAGAGGCGGACCAAGCTCGTCTTGCAGAGCGCGCGCATGATCCAAAGAAACGCCTTGTTTGTTTGTAAAGAGATGTTCAGGGATCGTGGTGTTGAGTTCGTTCCGCCCCATCGGGCTGTTTGGCATCCCAGAAGCAGGCGTCGAAAATGCTTCAGCGATCTTTTTCGAGAGCTCGGAGCCTTCTGGGACGGTTTTGCCAAACTCCATGTCCATCGCGTCGGGAAGCAGGGACTTGTCGATCTCCAAGGTCCTGATGCCATCTTGCGACAGCGCTCCCCCCGAAGGCTGCTTTCCAGCCTGATGAGACGGGGCTTGCTCAGCGAGGATGCGCAAGAAATTGTCGGACTTTGGAACCATCGCCGTGAAGCGTGGGATGGGTTCAAGATCAAGAAGGCTATCCGCCAGCGAAACGTTGCCTCCCCCCATGCCACCGTCCTTTCCGCCAGGAAGCTCGCGAACCTCGATGGACGAAAGCGCGGGTGCGGCACTTTGCGAAAAAGACCCACTTACGTTCGCATCAGACCACATCGGTGCTTGCGAAGGCTTGGACGATTGCGGCTTTGGTTTGGCGTTGCTGTCTTGGCTTGGCGAAGAGGCTCCCCCTGCGGAAAGCTCGGCAAGTTCTTCGATAAAAGATGGCGTCAGTAGCTCAGGGACCCCAAGCTGCCGTCGAAAAGACTCTCGATCCTGCGTGTCGATACCAGGCAACGCCCCCAAAGCTTCTTGGAGCGCCTGACAAGAGGGATAACGATTCGCGGGTCTCTTTTCCAAGCAACGCAAGATCACCGTTTCCAACATGGGCGATATCGACGAATTGATCGAGCTTGGAAGTGGAGGAGGCTCGCTCTCATGTTGTCGCATCAAAGCCAGCGCGCTCTTTTGTCGAAAGGGCAAGATCCCCGTAGCAAGGCGATAAATCAAGATACCCAAGCTATAGACATCCGACCGCTGATCGACCTTTTTGCTGTCCACGATCTGTTCGGGAGACATGTACTTGGGCGTACCAAGAACCGAGCCTGTCACTGTGTTGGAGTTGGCTTCATTCAAAAGCTTGGCAACACCAAAGTCCCCGAGCTTGGGCAAAACGTGACGCCCATCAAAGTGGAAAAGGATATTGTCAGGTTTGAGATCGCGGTGGATGACGCCCTGTTGATGGGCAAGTCCCAATCCATCCAACAAAGGCATCATCAGCGACCAAATCCCTTGGAAGTCGAGCGGTCGTTGGCTGCGTTTGAGCCAAAACTTGAGGTCACGAAGATTCGCCCACTCCAACACAGTCCCAAAGAACGGCGGTTCATTGATCGCATCAAGGACTTGCACGATGCTTGGGTGCTCTAGCTCATATTGGATGTAGGCTTCTTCGAGGAAACGCCGACGAAACTCGGGCATCTCGACAAGATGCGGAAAGAGGATCTTGATCGCGACGTAAGCTTCTGTGGAAAGTTGATGTGCACGATAGATCCAAGCCATCCC
Organism: Myxococcales bacterium; assembly: GCA_020632975.1. Lineage (GTDB taxonomy): Bacteria > Myxococcota_C > UBA6777 > UBA6777 > UBA6777 > JAKLKB01. The sequence goes on along the minus strand of JACKEL010000004.1, from coordinate 267,244 downwards.
GCCACGCCCCACTTGTTTCTCCAAGAGGTAGCCTTGCAAGGTCTTCCCGACCAGCGCTTGGTCATGAGAGGGAACACGCACGGGACGCGAATCTTGGCTCATCAACAACTCTCCTCAAAGCCTAACCACACAGGTTCAGGATGCAGGTGAATACCGCACTTTTCCAAAACACGAGACTGGATATGGCGAGCAAAAGCAACGACTTCAGAGGCCAACGCATCACCTCGATTGACCAAAGCCAAAGTGTGCCGCGTTGAAAGACCAACGCGCCCCTCTCCATATCCTCGTGGCATCCCACAGCGCTCAATCAACCAAGCTGCCGAGAGTTTCACCTTTCCGTCCGCGGTTGGAAACATCGGCATCTTGTCTCCCTCTTGAAGAATCTTTTCGAGCCGAGCGTAAGCTTTTTTCGCCTCGTGTTCCTCAACGATGGGATTTGTAAAGAAAGATCCAGCACTACGAGCGTTGGGATCTTCTGCATCCCATACCATGCTTTTTTGGCGGCGTATCGTCAACACCGCTTCGCGCACAGCTACCAAGCTTGGCACGGCAGTTTCAGCAAAATGTGACTGCAAGTCGCGATACCTCAGCGAAGGTGCCCCACCTCGTTGAAGCGCCAGCGTCACAGAAAGCACAGCGTAACGCCCAACCCCTTCTTCTTTCAGACGACTTTGGCGGTACGCAAACCTCCAGTCTTCGCGCGTCCAACGAACAACTTGGCGCAGATGTGTATCCCAAAGTTCTGACGCGACGAAGACTTCGCTGAGTTCTTGTCCATACGCACCAATATTTTGGATGGGGGCGGCCCCGACATGCCCAGGGATCCCTGACAAACACTCGATGCCTGCGAGATCTTCTTCCACAGACCAACGCACCAAGTCGTCCCAAAGGCACCCCGCCTCTGCCCAGACATGTGTCACGCCTTCTTGTTCAGAAAGGATGCGAATCTCCCGCATCCGCGGCTGGATCACCAGTCCTCGCAAGCCAGCATCTGCGATCACAACGTTGCTACCGCCTCCCAACCAACAGATAGGCAGCCCAAAAGAAGACGCCCACGCCACACAAGCATCGAGTTCTTCTCGTGTTGTGGGACGCGCCAAAAAGTCAGCTTGTCCCCCCACCCCCAAGGTCGTCAAAGGACCCAAGGGCACATCTGCTTCGATCGCCAAACCCGCAGGGATCTGTATCTCAGAGCGCATCCATCGTCTCCTCTTTACAAGCTATCATCCCACAAGGGGTTTGATCTCGCCGATCCCATCGATATTTGAGGCAACGACACCACTACGACGACGATCTCCAGACGCATCCAACGCACCATCTGGACGACGAACAATCGTATGCACACCACCATAAAACATATTTTGCTCTTCCCATCGGACGATCGGAGCGACCTCAGAAAGCGCATAAGCACCTTCCTCAAAGCCTGGTTCCAAGTGGAATCCGTTGGGTTCCCAGTGCAGACGTGGCCCATTGACCGCAGGGTCCACGCCGATCCCCAAGTCCAACATCTTGACGATAACCTGCAAGATCGCTGAGCGGATGCGATTGGAGCCACCGCTTCCCATCACTGCGCGCCACTGCTCATCTCGATCCAACAACAGCGTTGGAGACATCATCGAAGACACACGTGTATCTTCTTTCCAACGATGGAAGCCCAGCGGAGAGAGGTCTTCTTCTCCAAGCATGTTGTTGAGCATCATGCCCGTCCCTGTAGGGACATAGCCGCAGCCTTCTCCATTCGACCCAGTCATCGCGGCAGCGTTTCCATCTTCATCCACGATGCTGATGTGTGAAGTGCTCCCCGAACGGCTATGAAAGCCCTCGCGGATCTGATCGAAAAACGCTGGTTCAAAGAAACGCTCCAATACATCGGCATCATAGAGATGACTGTCTAGCCGTGAACGACGAGCATCGCGTGTCGCTCGCATCACTTCGCCCAAGATCTGCGCATACTCCGTGGAATAGGGCTTGACCGCACTCATATCTTGCGTTTCGAGCAGCGCCAAAGCAAACGCAATCAGCGCACCACCCGAGCTTGGAGGTGGATTGGTCAACAAGATGTGATCTCGATAAGGACGACGCAACGGCTTTCGTTCGATCACTTGGTAATGTTTGAGATCCTCAAGGGTGAGATATCCACCTTGCTCTAGGCTGTCGCGTGCGATGGTTTGAGCGATCTCCCCTTCGTAGAAGCCGCGTTCGCCCTCTCGTAGCAAAAACTCCAGCATATCCGCAAAGTCTGGGTTGGTTTGCCAATGCCCGCGTTGCAAAAGGCGGCCACCAGGCGCAAACAAAGCACGAGAAGACTCATTATGCAGCAGAATCGGGCGCAAGATCGCATAGTCAAAAGATTGAAAGTCATCGACTTCCAACCCTTCGCGCGCCAAACGGATCGCAGGTTCCATCAAGACAGACAAAGGTAAGGTGCAAAGTCGCTCATGCAACCGAAAGCTCCCTGCGATGCTTCCAGGCACAGCAACCGATCCCAAGCCGATATGGAACTCTTGCGTGGTGATGCCAAAGTCCACTTCGATAGGGAAAAAGTTCAGTTCTTCCTCAGGGCGCTTGATCCGTGGCGTCTGTACGAAAAAGTCTAGCAACAGATCTTCGTGTGAGGCCGTGTGTGCCAACAAAAATCCGCCCCCGCCCGCAGAGATCAGACATGGCTCGGCCACAAAAGCCGCAAGCATCGCCGCCAACATCGCATCGAAGGCATTGCCCCCTTGTTCCAACATCTGCAATCCAGCCCGCGCTGTTTCCGCATGACCCGCTGCTACAATACCTTTTTTTGCCGACGGCATCCCTTTTCTCCTGCACTACAAACGATCACTTTTGCAAAACACTCGATCAATCCGCGACTTTGGGTTCAGGTTCAGCCCCATTGGGATCTTGAGACCAAAAACGCGCGAGGGTCAAACCTGCCAAGATATGCCAGACACCCCACCAAGCCGCAATAATTGCCATCCCGCCCTTACCACCAAAAAAATTAAAGATCAACACCAGTCCCAAGCCAGAGTTCTGAATCCCAACTTCGATCGTCACAGCGCGTCGATCAGCGGGCTTGAGACCGCCGATCCGCGCGGCCGTATAACCCGTCAAAAAGGCCAGTCCATTGTGAACCAAGACGATCACAAAGACCAATTCCAAGGAGCTAATAAAGTGCTTCCAATTGTTCAACAGCGCCAAGACCACGAACGCTGCAAAAGCCACCAAAGAAAAGATCCGAAAAGGCTGTCGAATCCGCTCCACCAGACGTTGGGAACGCGCTGAGATGATCATCCCCAAGGTTAGCGGCAACAACAGCAACAACAACACCGCTTGAAACACCTGCCAAAAGTCCACATGCACACTCTTCAAAGCTTGCGCAGTTTCGGGCAACAGGCCCGCCCAAAAAGAAAAGTTCCAAGGTGTCAAGACCACCGCAGCCAACGACACCACCGCCGTCATCGAGACCGAAAGACTGGTGTTTCCGCGGGCGATGTGCGTGATAAAGTTCGAGATATTCCCGCCAGGACAAGCCGCCACCAAAAACATCCCCAACGCGATACTTGGTTCGGGTTTCCACAACCACACAAGCACCCATGTGACCGCAGGCAACAACACAAGCTGCCCCAACAGCCCGACCCCAATCGCCCGTGGTTGCTCAAAAACGCGACGAAAGTCTTCAACCTTGAGATCCAAAGCAACCCCAAACATCACAAGGCCTAGCACCACATTGAGCACCATCAGAGACTGCGGATTAAAGTTCAGGTGGATCTGATCCAGCATGGGCTTTTCCCTTCTTTCAACAAGTTCTTGCGCGTGTCACAAAGAATCACCAAGTCTCCACACTTCCGCATCGCAAAACAACCCCCTCACCTCGCAAGCCGAACCCACCAAGCCCTCCGCTTCTTCTTTGCCTCGCACCACCGCTCTGCCAACAGATCGCTTGACGCCGCGCCAGACCTTGTGTATCTCCCAAAACAAGGACCTCTTCACCCAAAGAAGCCTTGTTCTCTCTTTTTAGATCGATCAAATATCCAGATCGTCGTTCCAAAGGAGCCCATCGTGAATAAGCGCAAGGCATCTTCCAAGAAGCCTGCCCCATCCAAGTCCAAGTCCCACAAAAACAAGGCTACCCACCCGCCGCCCTCTGCTCAAGAAACAATGTCTATTTCTCCGATCGCATCGAGATCGCCGAACTTTCCCGCAGGACTTTCTGCGGATGTCCCACCTCCTTCTGTTCCCTCAAACATCCGACGCGTAGAGATCTTACCCGCCATCGAACTCCCCACAACCACACCACTCGAAGGACAACCCCTTCGTTGGGGCATGGTGCTGGCCATCGCTTCGCTCTCTGCGATGCTATGGGGAAGCTTGGTCTCTCCCTTCGCATCGTCGATTTGGCCGCTTCCGCTCACCAGTCAGTCCACGTTGCAGTTTCTTGGTGTCGTCACACGTGCTTTGGGTGTCCTTCTTGCCGCAACCATCACGCTTTGCGCCATCGCGATCCCACTCACCGCCAACAACTACACCCCCAAACTGATCGCACTCTTTCTCAAAAACAGCCTCAACCAAGCCATGTTCGCGCTTTTGATCAGCGCCAATATCCTTGTCCATCTGTGTTTTGTGTTGTCAGGCGCCGAGCATCCACCTGTTTGGCCCCTGGCAATTGCAGGGATGATGTCTACCACATGCTTCTTACTGATCATCCCTTACGCCTTCTACGTTTTCCGCGACCTTCAACCTGAGATGATCATCTGCAACATCGGTCGGGAGATTATCGCGGACCTCAAACGTGTCCCCAATCTCCAAAAGAAAGAGCAGATCGAACACATCCGACATCGCGTGATCCAAGACCTCAAGTACCTTTCCAACATCACACTACGCTCGATTGACCGACATGATCGCGACACCGCATCCTTTAGCATCGACGCTTTGCGCTGCATCCTCGATCACTACTTCGAGCAAAAAGAGAAGATGCCTTTGTGTTGGTTTGAGGTCCAACGTAGCGACTTTCTCGCACACTCGGGCGAGATGAGACGCCAGTTCCAAGAAAATCGCACCTTCCTCGAAGGCGAGGTCATGGAAGAGTTTTCGATGATCCTGTCCTCTTCCTTCCGAAGACTCGACGATATCATCCGTATGCTCAGTGAAACCATGAGCTACATTGGTATGCAAGCACAGAAACACCATCTCCCCAAAGTCCTTGAGATGACTTCTTTGTACTTCAACACTTACTTGCGCGCCGCCATCTCTCAACGCCAGCCCAGCGCGATTTACATGTTGGTGTACCACTATCGAAAACTCGCTGAAGCCCTGATGCTCGCCAACCCCGAACGCTCGATCAAGATCGCGTTTTACCTCGATTATTACGGACACCAAGCCGTGCGTTCAGGGATGGTCTTCGTCGCAAACCTCGTTGCCTACGACCTCGCCGACCTCACAGAGCTGGCCTACCAACGACATGCCCCCTGTCGAGAACAGCTCCTTCAGCACTTTTTGCAATTTGATGATGAAGACCAGATGCGCCGCCTTCCTGGTGTGATCAAAAGCCATATCAAGCTTGGAACCGCGTTACTCGCCCTTGAAGCTCACAAAGAAGTCGATGCGATATCTCAGGCTCTCCAACGCATCCCACCCGACCTGCTGCAAGCAGCTTTTCGACAGATGGACTGCGTGAAACACAGCACCTACTGGGAAGTCACTGATCGACGCAAACACAACGACTTTATCGATCCCCTGTTTCGCCCCTACTTCGACGTCCTGCGTAAGAAACTTTCTCTCTAATCTTGCGGCTCTTGCTCGATATCATCTTGTTCGTCTTGCTCGGGATGACGGTGTTGTGCACGCACCGTTAAGCGCATCAACGCTTCTGCACAACTCGTTTTCATCCGCTCGTCCCCACCATAATCCATCTCCCAAGTGTGGCGCTTTTTTTCCCAAACCCGCTGAACCACGGACAACAAATTGTCCATGTCATAACGACCAAACTCCTTGGGCAACTCATCCCCATAACGCTCCGCGATCACAATGCGCGGTCGCTGCATCACTTTCATCACATTTTGGATCAGCCCCACCCCGATCTCCGCGATCCCCTCCAAACTACACAACGCGAAACGCAAACAAACATAGTGCCGAACATAGTACAAGATCTCGATGACGTGCTTGTCATCCTCGTACAAAAACCAACTCATCGCGTTGTATCCATGCAGATAGCGAACATGCGGAAGACTCAACAAACACGCCTTTATCACATCTGGAGAGTCCGCACGCGCTTCGATCTCGACCCGAAGATCCTCTATTCCCATCGCTTCTGCTCTACTTTCTGTCCAAAACTTGATGATGTCCTTTGTTTCTACACATGAGCAAAGAACATCCTCGACGCAAGGGGCAAAATGCACAAGAAAAAACCACCCCTACAAAACGAACCTATATTCCAGTGTATTCAACCATACCTACCAACAACGTGCTAGGCGACAAAGCCGAGGTATGCTACATCCAAAGACGCAACCTTATGCAACTACCCCACGGCAAAGAGGCTTCCGATGAAAAAAAAGACCAGCAGCCCCATGAAAGGGCTAGAACGGCGTTCTCGGCGTATTCTTGAAACTGCGGTCAAACTCGCTGAAAAAGGCGGATTCTCCGCCGTTCGTCTTCGTGACATCGCGGCAGAAGCAGGGGTCGCTCTAGGAACCGTCTACAAACGCTTCCAAAGCAAAGAAGATATCCTCATCGCCATCTTGCAACTCGAACTCACCAAGATTCGGCAGATCCTCTCAGAACAACCACCTGAAGGCACCAATCTTTGGCGCGTCAAAGACATGCTTGGCTATGTTACGCACTGGCTCTGCGTGCGTCCAAATCTTTCCCAAGCCACCATCAAAGCCGTCGCCTCTGGAGAACCCGCACTCGCAGAAAAAGTCAGCCTTTTTCATAGCGAGATCACCGCACTTATCATCGACACCCTTCGCGGAAAAGGCATCCCCACTGAGATCAACCACGACACAGAACCCCCCAATGAAGTCGAAAAACGCTTCGCAAGTTGCCTCCAACATATCTGGTTCTCGATGTTGATCGCTTGGTCAGGTGGCCTCCAAACCGCCGAAGAGATCGAAGCTGAGATCGAACAAGCTGCACACATCCTCGCACGTGGACTCCAGATCCAAGAGGTCTCCCTTAGCCAACAAAAAGACCTCGCCCCCCAAGAAACACAACCCGAAACCGACCTAGAAGACACACCCGAAGAAACCACCACCGCCCATCTCGAACCATCCGTCTCTCCACAAGAAACCGATACCGCAACAGGAAACACGTAAATCATGCCCAATCGATGGTGGCTTTTGCCCCTTCTGTGCGCCATCTTTGGCGCTGTCACCCTCACAACCATCCCCTCCCGCGCCGTCCCCTCGACCACATCACTCCATGCGATGATGGAACGCCTCTATGCTGGGCGCTTTTGGCTCAACGCCAACAATGAACCCAGCGTGACCGTCGGCATCATGGATAAACAAGAAAAAATCGAATTTTCTTGTAAGTATGGTTGCCGTGCACGCCTTTACCAACGCAACGCAGAGCCCCAGGAAACTGGACTTGAACCCAATTACAGCTACACCATCCGACGCCTTCGCTCACAGCTTGGTTGGGCAAGGTACTGGCTCATCGCTTTTGCGACCCCACACTACGAAGAAAAAAGCTTCCTCACCCTCCAAAAACAATGGGAAGCCCGTGGATTCGGTATCCATCCCCTCACAACAGGGGGCGTCTTTGCGCTCCAAGGCCACCTGTTTGATACCCGCAAACGACTCGGTAGCATCGCTGTGTTCGCGAAAAGAGAAGACGCTCAAAAACGAGCGGACCAACTCGAAAACCAACTCCACCTCCCCATCCGCATCCACGAAGAACTCGCACGCCGCCCACAGATCCGTATGCTTCTCCAAGGTGGCGGACGCATCGAAGCAGATGACCTGATCGAGATCCGCCCACGACGCGGTTTGATCCGCGTGGAACGCGTCGAGTTTGGCCGAGGATATCGATGGCATCGCTTTGTCACACGACACTTTGATGGTCCCCTGCTCTTTACCGCCGATCGATACGGCAAACTCACCATGATTCAACAAGTCTCCCTCTCCACTTACTTACGCGGTGTCCTACGCGCTGAGATGCCTTCAAGTGCCCCCCTCGAAGCCCTCAAAGCCCAAGCCGTCTGCGCACGCAATGAGATCCTTGCCAAGATCGCCACGCGACACCGCGCGGACCCCTACCTTTTTTGCGCACAAACCCATTGCCAAGTCTACACAGGTGCCCTCCCCCAAGAAGCACGCATATCCCGCGCCATCCAAGAAACCCGTGGCGTCGTCATGACCCTCCCCAACGGACAACTTAGCGATGCACCCTTTAGCGCTGTAAGTGGCGGACACACCGAACACAACGAACATGTCTGGTCCACACTCCCCAACCCCGCACTGCGCGGAAAACCCGACCTTCGACAACACTCGCCTCTCTTTGAAAATGGCATCGGCCCCTTCAACCTAAAACGCTGGCTCCTCGATCCACCCGATGCCTACTGCCGAAGCGAACGACCCAAACTGCGCAAAAAGTTCCGCTGGACCCGCACATTCTCTCCCGACAAACTCGACCAACTCGTCAACCGACAATTCCCTGTCGGCCACGTCAAAGATCTTGTCGCCGAAAAACGCGGCGTCAGCGGGCGAATCTACGCCCTACGCATCGTTGGCGCCAAGCGCACCTTACGCTTACATGGGGAACTCAAGATTCGACGGCTTCTCGATAACCTTTGGAGCAGCATGTTCTTGGTGCAAAAGAAACTCGACGCCCAAGGACAAATCCAACAATGGAAACTCATTGGCGGCGGCTGGGGACACGGCGTCGGACTCTGCCAATATGGCGCCATCGGACGCGCTCGCGATGGACAAAATTTCCGACAAATTCTGAAACATTATTTCTCTCAAATCCGACTGCTGAAACTTTATTGATTTGGGCGGCCACCACCCATCCATTTGGGCGGCCACCATCCATTCGGGCGGCCACAGTGGGCCGCCCCTGGATATCCAATATATCGCGGGCCCCCATCCATTCGGGCGGCCAATCAAATAGATTTCTTTTGGCGGCGATCACGGTGGTTTGTAAAGTGACTTCCCGAACCAATATATCCCCATTTCGTCTGATTTTCCATTTTACGGGCCGCCATCCATTCTTTTCATATAGTTGATAATTAGTTGGTACAATGATGCCACGGTGGGCCGCCCCTGATGGATATCCCCGGGGCATTTCCCCATTCACGGGCATTTCCCCATTTCGCGGGCGGCCCTTTTCGCGGGCCGCCATCCATTCAAGCTCTGTGGCCGCCCCTGGATGATATCCCCGGCATATCCCACATCACGGGCGGCCCTCCGTGGCCGCCCTATCATATCCCGGATATCCCTTGCCTTTTGGGCGGCCTTCCATGGCCGCCCCTAGATGATCTCCCCTGCATATCCTTTGCCTCAAATGCTCAAATGTAGCTCATCCCATAGGGGGGCCTTGGCAACGGCAGGATCTTTTGCAGCGTTTCCCAATATCCCCATGCTTGGGGGCCTTCAAACACAGGAGAAGGAAGCGGGCTTTGTGCATCGACGTTGGGTTCGCCAAAGAGCAAACGGGCCAAGGTGCCGCGCCCATGCCAACGCAGCGCCGCATCAGACCAAACCATGGAAAAAGCATCGCCTTCTTCAACCAGGCGAACCATCGCAGCTTCAGAGAAGCCATGTGCTTGAAACAAGGCTTGAAGCCGCGTCGTGAGGGCTTCCCAACGCAAGACACAGACAACCCCGTCAGCTTCTTTGGTTTGCCCGTGTAATCCGTGTGCACGAAAAGCGGCAAGGACCTCGAACTCATGTGCAGGTAACGACCAACGCAGTGGCAAGACAGCACCATGAGAAGCAGAGTAAAGCGCCAGCGCCGCAAGGCAAGCGGAGCGATCGCCAGCCCACTCAACAACTTCAGTGTAAGCAGAGCGTTCCCAAAGCACCAAGGTTGCGACAAGATCATCACCTTGATAGATGGCGAGGGGTCGATGTGTGGCTTCGCGCATCCAAGGGACGATGTCGTGTCCCATAAGGATGTCCCATTCACCTTGGCTGCGACCGTATCGAATGGATTCTTTTTGCATCATGTCGATCCACGCGGGCAGTAGAGAGTCTTGGTAGGCTCGTGTCTGTACAAAGCTTGAGGCAAATGGTGCAAGTTCCGCTTTTCCGAGTTGAAAACGCTCCAAATGCCCACAACGCACGCCGCCTTGACGCTCGTACAATCCGCGATCTCCCGAGATGACGAAGAGGTCGATGTCTTCGTTGCGTGCGGCATCCATCGCGGCGCACAAAAGCTGTGTTCCCCAACCTTTGCCGCGTTGTGATTCTTCCGTGCAAACGGCACCAATGCGCCCCACGCGCAGGGAGAGATGTGGAAACTCCCAATTATCGGGCAGATAACCCACATGACTCAGGATCGCATCCTCTTCCACGGCAACCCACAGATGTTGGCGATTGTCGTCACACAGAAAATGCGGAAAGCAGTGTTCCATGTGCTCGCCTTGCGGTCGAAAGCAACGATTTAAGAGATCGAACAACGACGACAACTCTCCCTGTGAGGGATGTCGAATCATGAGGCACCTCATCACGTAAAAGGCCGGGTCTGTGGGGAATGCTGAAAAAGAAGGGAACACACTAGGGTAAGAGAACGGTCGCCCGTTCGGGTTTGGATACGGGCTTTGCTCTCAAGCAGTGCGTTTGAGGTGCGCGTACATGAAGAGATAACGCAGTGATTCAGGGATCTTCAAGAGTTCATCGCGAGAGATCTCAAGCGCATTTTGTTGAAAGTAATTCACGCAGTCGCGGAACCACTGACGCGCATAATAAGAATACAAAACAGGACGTGAAACTTCCGAACGATTGGCCGTTCCAGCGTGCCACAAGCGATAGTCCATTAGGAGAGCGTCGCCGACTTCGACGACAGGGAGTTCGCACTTGCACAGTTGCTGAACTTCTTTTCGTGGGACAGCATGACTACCTGGCCAAACAGCGGTGGTTCCGTGAAGATCGTTCATCTCGATCAAGGGGGAGATCATCAAGATCGCAAAACAAGGGATATGGAGATCAAACTTGTCTTCGCCAAAGAGCGGCGGGTGATCTGCGTGGACCCCTTGATCTTGGGAGCCTGGCAAAGAAACGACAGAGCCAAAGCCTCCAAGGATCGCGTCAGACTCCGTAAAAAGCTGAATCAACGGAAGCAAGAAGGGATTGGCATAAGCCTCAGGATCATTGAAAGCCCCTGCGACCTCCACAGTCACCATGCGACGGAGGTTTCCAACTTCCAACGCATCGGGCTTTTCGTTGGGGTCAAGATAATTTGCATACTTTTCTAAATAAAGCTCGTGAAGTTTCTTCATCTTTTCAGCGCGGTAGGCCCCTTTGACCAACAGCGCCCCAGAGCTTCGAAACCCCTCATAGATCGAACGAAAGTCGCGTAACCAGACACCTCGTGAACGTTCCTCATCGCTCACTTCCAAGACCATCAGTTCTTCTTGACCCATGCTCTTTCTTCTCCTTTTGTCCGCCGTTTATAGAGAGTTGCGCAACCTAACGAAGCCCACTTACCGCTCCATATACACCTTGAACCACCTGCGCCATCCGTGCAAAGTCCAAAGTCCCGATGGTATCGGTAGGTTTGTGGTAATGCGGGTTTCGAAAGAAGGCTGTATCTGTAATCATCAACGCGGGGTATTGAAATCGCCAGTAATTGAGGTGATCCGAAAAGTCCACACCAGGGAGAGAAGAAGGTGCATTCAGTCGATAAGCAGGGAGAGCGCTCGACTGTTTCATCAAGGCGAGGACTTCTTTGGTCAGTAATCGATCAGGTTTATGCAAGCGGCTTACAACCGCAATAAAGTTCCCTTTGTTTGGGTAAAGCATCCTCAAGAAAGAAGTGGGAAAACGCTGCGATCCGACTTTGTCTGAAAAATAACCAATCATCTCCAAAGCAAGCATCGCTCGAACTTTGACGCCCGCTTGTGCGAGACTGTGTGCGTGGACAGCGCTGCCCATATCCTTGGAACGAAAATGAGGTGGCTCTTCGAGTGTGTAAGCGACCAACTCTACGGGATAACGGAGCGCGGGCTTATGTTTCACGAGAAGTCGAGAAAGCTCCAAAAGCCCGGCTACACCGCTAGCATTGTCATCTGCCCCATCTTGTTCTCCGCACACATCGTAGTGCGCTCCAACCACCACCAAGTCCCCTTTTTTCGGACCCAAACGCACCTTGATATTGCGATAGGTCGCCCCATCCACACGAAAGGGTTGGTCTTCGGGTTTCAGCCCCATCTGCTTCCATTGTTCCCGAATATACGAAGCAACCTGATCCAAGATCATGGTATTGCTAGCATTGCGAGGGAGTTTGGTTTGCGTCAAAGCTTGCACATGCTTTTTTAGCGTATCTGCCGAAGGGATCGGCGACAAGGCTTTTGCAATCGCTTTGTTTCCTCCCCACAAGGCGTCGAAAAAATTCGTTACATTCCACACAAACCACACCCCAAAAAGCAAAGGAGCCAACACAGTAAACAAGCATCCAAACTGAAGCCACCGAGGGAATCGCGCAGAAGCCTTCATAAAAGCAAGGTCGAGTTCGTCGTTTTCCGCTTTTTTGGTTGTCATTACATAGAGCCTTTTTTGGCGTTGGGTCGATGCTCGACTTCGATATCTCCGTTCTTTGGGGAGAGATCAAACGTCAACTCTTGGCCGCATCCGCAACGCCCCGTGCGTCGCGACAAGATCGAAAGAGTCTGTTCGCCTTGCCGAATCCTTACAGCATCCGCCCAAGAAGATGGGACCCACACCTTGGCAGTGAGGCGATGATCGCGCGCACTTTCCAAAAGTGACGAAACGATGCGAGGTGCATATTTTTTTCGACGTGTCAGGCGAAAAACAAGACGTTTTTCTTGTCGGTCAGCAAGTTTGATCTGCACCTCTTTGCGCAAATAAACGTAGCGCGCCACCTCACCAAAAGGCGCGACCCAAAAGCGTTTATCGTGTTTTTTGAGCTCTTCAAAGATAAAACGGTACGTCGTCAAAGGTAACGCTTCCCAACCTTGGCGACGCGTTCCATGGAACATCCAAACCAACCATCCACGCCGCTTCAACGACTGTTTCACCCACTTGCTCATCACAGCATGTGTCGTCTTTTGGTAAGGCGTGACCGAAGGCACATTCATCATATCGCGCGGAGTATGCGATGCAATACGATGCTTGGCCCCTCTCGCTGCGATGTAATAACGACGAACCAACCGACGCACCCGACGGTTGGACATCCCATAGGGATAAGCAAGTGTATGACAACGTGCATTTTCAACGCGGCGACGAATCGTTCGACAAGAGTCACGCAACTCCCGAACCACTTGAGAGGCCCCAGTAATCGCAAGGTTGGGATGATTGACGGTGTGACTGCCGATCTCGTGCCCCAAGTCCCGCGTCTTTTTCCAATGAGGCCAACACTTCAACGATTGTCGCCAGATATTCGGCTTTTTCTTTTCCAGATCCACTGTGTTTAAGAAAAAAGTACCTCGATAGTTGTACTCTTTTAACAAAGGAACGAGATATTTGTACTGACTTGGTAGGGAGTCATCAAAAGTCAACGAAGTAGCGGACCTTGCGTCCTGATACCACAGGGCGATCTTCGCTTTCCCCACCACTTCGCACTTTGCGCGGCCTCGCACACAACCCGCATCAGCGGGGATGCCGCACACGACATGCCCCCCCAATCCGCTCGATAACAACCACGCAGACCACAACCAAACAGCCATCTGTTCCTCCTTGCTGTTCTCTAGAATCCTAGCCCATAGTGCATTTCATCTTCTGCTTCCGCAATATCCAAACAGGCTCAGATCGTTTTTTTCTGATGAGCGTAAGCATCTCCATCCACTTTCGTTAACCCTCAGCTCACATCAACAAAAGATCGTCTTCTCCCCAAGATCGACCAATGGAGGTATTACAGTGTCGCCCAATCCACCCCCTCAAGATCACAAGAGAAAAACACATCACACTTTTCCAATCCCTTGGAAACATGGCCTTTATGCTGTCCTTTTTGGCGGGATGGTGATGGCCCCACTGCTTGGGTGCTTTGACAGTCTCGCCCAAGAACCAAGCGGTTCGGATGCCCCACCCATCGCACGATTCGCCCCCAAAGTAACCTCTTACCGTGCACGCAGCAAAAAAAACCAACCCCAAGCGCAAGTCCCGTTCGCTCCGCTCGATCAGTCGGCCCCCGTAACCAAACGCCTTGCCAGCAAAACCAAACTGCCGAAGACCCAAAAACAACTCGGCGAAAAAGTCGAACGTTACTTTGCAAAAAGCCGACAGCTCCGCACGATCATCGAGACAGACAAACCCATCTACCAACCCGGCCAAACCATCTGGAGCCGCGCTATCTTTCTGCAACAAAAGCAAAATCAACCACTCCCCAAACGCGGTGCGGCTTTGTTTCAGCTTCTTGATCCACGTGGACGCGTCCATCAAAAAAAGCGCGTAGAAGTCATCGATGGACACGCAGCCATGGACTTTTCGCTTGCAAAAGGTCTCGTGGGTGGTGAGTACAAACTCAAAGTCCAACACCTCCTACTTCCCGACCTTATCGCGACGCACAAGCTGACCGTGAGTGTTTACCAAGCCCCGCGCATCAAAAAGAAACTCGACTTTTTGCGCAAAGCATATGGTGCAGGAGAAGAAGTCCAAGCCTTTTTCTCGATCAAACGTGCGACGGGTGAGCCGCTTCGCAATCATCCACTGCGCTTAATCGCCCAACTCGACGGGAAAGACTACAAACGTTGGCGTGCCCAAACCAACGAAAAAGGCGAGGTCATCTTGTCTCTTCGTTTGCCAACCCCTCTCCAAACCGATGACGGACTTCTCAACGTACTGATCGAAGATGCGGGTGTGACCGAATCCATCGCACGCCCTCTTCCCCTTGCAGTCAAACACCTGAAAGTCGGCTTCTTTCCTGAAGGTGGCACCGCAGCATTGGGGTTAACCAACCGCATCTACTTTACAGCGCGCCGCAAGATCGATAACAAACCCTTCGATTTTTCGGGGGAGATCCGCGATAGCAAGGAGCGCATCGTTGCACAGGTGCGCTCTTACCACGATGGGATGGGACGTTTCTTGTACAAACCCAAGAAAGACCAGTCCTACAAGCTTTACATCACTCAACCCAAAGGCATCGACACCCCTTTTGAGCTTCCACAAGCCCGTCCTTTGGGCTTTTCGTTCCAAGCCCATGATGACACCGCAAGCGCCCACAAAGATCTGCGACTCACCGTTCACAGCCAACGTACCCAAACCATCACGCTTCTCGCGATCCAACACGAAACGCTTCTTGCACAACAGTCCTACAAAGTCCGAAAAGGTACGAGACAGATTCGCCTTCCGCTCAAACACCAATGGCGTGGGGTCCTTCGCCTCACAGCGTTTGCCCAAAATGGAGTCCCGCTCGCCGAACGACTGATCTTTCGACGCCATGGAAAAGGACTCAAGATCTCGATCAAGACCAACAAAAAGTCTTATCAGCTTCGAGAAACAGTCACCGCAAAGATCAAAGTCACCACCCCCAGCGGAAAGCCTGTTCCCAACGCTTTGTTGGGTGCTTCTGTCGTGGATGATACGGTCCTCAATTTCGCTGACGATCACGAACCCCACTTCCTTTCGCAGCGTTTTCTCAGCACACAACTCACAGGTAAGATCCATAAACCCAACTTTTATTTTCATCCCAAAAAGAAAAAAGCCCCCTACGCTATCGACCTCGTGATGGGAACACACGGATGGCGCGCTTTTTCTTGGCAGCAAGTCGAGCAACAACCCCCTTTTCCCGTCGCCAAACCACTGGACTCTTTGTATATCCCTCAAGTCTACCCAGAAAGTGTACCGATGCCCAACCGTTGGATGCGTCGTGGAGGTGGTGGCCGTCCAGGGCGAGCGCGCCGACCGATGATGGTACCTCCGCCTATGCCGCAAGTCGCACGTGCTCAACCACAGCCCAAGCCCGTCGTCGCAGTCCAAGCTCCTCCCCCAGAGCAACCTCAGAAAAGACAACCTGTTGTGGCGGCTCCCCCTGCGAACCACAAAAATGCAAACCTTGGCCCAGTCGCTCCTGCCCCAAAAGCCAAGCGTAGAGCCCGACGATTCGAGGCCAAGAAAGATATCGCTGCGAAAGAAGCACCCAGAAGGCTGGGCCTTGTGAGAGTCCGAAACCAACGCATCTACATTTACCAAAAGATCCACTTCAAAGAGAAAAAGACGGACATCACTGAACAACAAATGCCGATCCTTCGACAGATGGCCCGCGTCCTACAAAACCACCCGAACCTTCGAGTGTGTGTCGCTGGACATACAAGCAACTTTGAGTTGCCCAAAGCTTCTAGGGAAACACACAATGAACTCTCTATCCAACGCGCCCGCAGTGTCCGCAGCGCCCTTGAAAAGTTGGGCATCGACAAAGCCCGCCTGATGTTGGGCTCTTACGGCCCCGAACGCCCGATCTACGCGAGCTACCAAAAAAATTATGCGCGCTACAACCAAAGAGTGGGCTTCACGATTCAACCGAACGCGTGTCCGACAAGTTACCCGAACTACGGGTTTCACCAACAACGCATCTTCCCAACGAAGTTTTACGCGTCCTCCAAACAAGCCACCAAACGCACGGACTTTCGCGAAACACTCTACTGGAACCCCAAGTTCAAAACCGATCCATCAGGAGAAGCCACCCTTCGTTTCGGCCTCAACGACAATGCGACTTCCTTTCGCATCCGAGTATCGGGCCTTGGCGGAGCCTATGTCGGTCGCAAAGAACATGTGTTCTCCGCAGAAAAACCATTCTTCCTTGTGGTCAAAGCCCCGCTTGAGGTCTCCGCAGACGACGCCCTCGCGCTTCCTTTGACCTTGCACAATCGCACCTCCAAAAAGCTTCGCGTACGGGTCTCTTCCACCTTCTCAAAAGGCATCAAGCTCCTAGAAGATCCGACCCCTAGCACGATCACTTTGGGAGCGCGTCAGAGCAAAACCTTTTTCTACCCGCTGCGTGTGGTCGCACGTTATGGAACGGCTTCGATGGAGTTTTCTGCCAAAGGAAGCGGCATCGAAGACAGTTTTACCCACTCTTTCAAGATCGAACCGCGCGGATTTCCCCGTCTGATTGCGGGAGGTGGGATGGCCAGCAATGTCAAAGAAGAGACCATCAACTTCGATTTACCCGAAGATATCCGCAGCGCATCACCCAAGATCAATCTCTCTTTTACAGTGTCAACACTCTCCCAACTCACCAACAGTTTGGCTGCGATGTTGCGTGAACCTTACGGATGTTTCGAGCAAACCTCTTCGACCAACTATCCCAACGTGATGATCGTCAACTTCCTCAAACAACAAGGCATCCAAGCACCGCAGATCATGCGTCGTGCCCAAGGCTTGCTCAATCGGGGTTACAAGCGACTCGTCCAGTTTGAAACCCAACAAAAAGGTTTTGAGTGGTTTGGTCGCTCTCCAGGCCACGAAGCCCTCACAGCCTACGGCCTGATGCAATTCAGTGACATGCGCGCCATCTTCCCCGAACTCGACGAAAAGATGGTTCAACGCACCAAGTCTTGGTTGAAAGCAAAACGCGATGGGAAAGGCGGATATATCCGAAGCTCCCGTGCACTCGACACTTTTGGCCGTGCTCCTAGCGATATTACAGACGCTTACATCACCTTTGCACGCGCAGAGGCCAACGACACCAAGCTTGGGACCGAGCTTTCGCACGTCCGCAAACTCACCAAACAAAAAGTGGGTAGAAACGATCCTTACTTGCTTGCCCTTGCAGCGGCCTCTTTCTTCAAGGTGCGCGGAAAAACCAATCCCACCGCACAAAAACTCTTACAACGCCTGTTGGCCTCGCAAAAAGCGGATGGCAGCTTCCAAGGGACGCGCACCTCGATCACCTCTTCCTACGGTTACAATCTCCAAGTGGAGACGACCTCTCTTGCGATCCTTGCGATGCTTCAAGCCTCCCCTCTCCCTGATGAATCCCTTCAACGCGCGATCCAGTGGATCATGAAAAATCAACGATATGGAGGCTATGGCGCCACCCAAGCCACCATCCTTGCACTGCGCGCCTTGATCGCCTACCAAAGCACCTACCCCAGTAAACCTGGAGAGGGTCGCATCACTGTGTGGCTTAATGACCAGATGATCGAAGAAAAGAGCTTTGATGCCAAACAACTCACCGCAGTGAAGTTCGCCAACTTTGAGAAGTCCCTCAGACCCGGCAAAAACACGCTCAAGATCCGCCTAAAAAGCACTCGAAAACTCCCCTATGCCCTGAATCTCCGCTACTACACCTTCCAGCCCCTCTCCAGCGAGAGCGTCCCGCTCAAGCTCACCGCACAACTCAACAAGCAACGGGCTCGCATGGGTGAAACCGTCCGCATGACCGCCACCTTGAAGAATACTTCAAAGCGTGGCCTCCCCATGACACTCGCGCGCCTTGCCTTCCCTGGTTCGCTTCAGCCCCAACTCTGGCAACTTCGCGCCCTCAAAGAGAAAAAACTCGTCGACTACTACGAAACACGCCCCCGCGAGATCATCTTGTACTGGCGTTCTCTCGCCCCACGCTTCAAAACCACAATCAAACTAGACCTCGAAGCCCGCATTACCGGGAATTACAGTGCAGCCCCTTCGCGCACCTACCTCTACTACACCAATGACCAAGTCTATTGGACCAAGCCACTATCGACTTCGATCATCCCTTAATCTCCTTCCTCGAACCCCCTTTTCTCACTCTTCTTTCGGTCATTGACAAATCATCCCCCATACTTCGACAATCTCGATGAATTTCGAGGTCTCCAATCCCCGTAAGATGCCCTCCATCCGACATGGGAGAAACTGTTTATGACTGAAGCTCAAGCCGCTCAAGCCAAAAAGTTTGGGTACTTTGGTGGCGTATTTACGCCCAGTGTCCTCACGATCCTCGGCGTCATCATGTACCTGCGCTTTGGCTGGGTCGTCGGCCAAGCAGGTTTAATTGGAACGCTACTCATCGTCCTCATCGCGCATATCATCTCCATCGCAACAGGTCTTTCTGTCTCCAGCATCGCCACCAACCGCGTCGTCAAAACAGGCGGTGCCTACTACATGATCAGCCGCTCTCTTGGAGCTCCCACTGGGGCCGCGATTGGGATCCCGCTGTTCTTCGCACAAGCCATCAGCGTGACCTTCTACATCGTCGGATTCACCGAATCTTTGGCGCTTCTCTATCCCAATATCAATGCTAAAATTATTGGCTCCATCACGCTGTTTATCTTGACGCTGATCTCCATCAAAAGCGCTGACCTTGCGATCCGCACACAATACCTAATTATGGGTGCCATCTTCCTTTCGCTCGTCTCCTTCTTTGCAGGTACAGGCGCAGGAACAGCCCCCGTATCCGGCAAGATCGTCTGGTGGAATAGCCAAGGCGCCTCTTTTTCTTATGTCTTTGCGGTCTTTTTTCCTGCTGTCACGGGTATTATGGCTGGCGTCAGTATGTCAGGAGATCTCCAAGATCCCCGCAAAGCCCTCCCCAAAGGCACCATGCTAGCCATCTTCGTAGGGATGATCATCTACCTTGCGATGCCACTCTGGTTCAGCCTTCACGCTTCCCAAACAGCCCTTCTCAAGGACAACAACATCGTTTGGAAGATCTCTCGCTGGCCGATGTTGATTTATGTGGGTGTGTGGGGTGCCACGCTCTCAAGTGCGGTAGGAAGCATCATGGCCGCACCACGGACGCTTCAGGCCCTCGCCATGGACAACCTTGCTCCCAAGGTCTTCGCCAAAGGAACGGGACCTTCTTCTGAACCACGCAATGGGATCTTGTTGACCTTTGTCCTTGCGGAAATCGGTATCTTACTTGGAAGTCTCGACCTGATCGCACCCATCCTTACAATGTTTTTCCTCGCGACCTACGGTGCCACCAACCTTGCGTGTGGCTTGGAGCGTTGGGCGGATAGTCCGAGCTTTCGGCCAACCTTCCGCGTCCCCGCGTGGGTAAGTATCTCTGGGGCCATCTCCTGCTTTTACGTGATGAGCATCATCAACATGGGCGCGATGATCGCATCTTTGCTCATCTGTGCCTTTATCTACATCTACGCAGACCGTAAACTCCGCGAAACCCGATGGGGCGACGCGCGACACGGCATCTGGGCTGCGATGCTCAAAAGCGCATTGGTCCGCCTTCACCACACGGCTTACCACCCCATGAACTGGCGCCCCAACCTCCTGATCCTTGGGGGCAGCCCTGAAAAACGACAATACCTTCTCGATCTTGGCCATGCCATCGGGCAAAACCAAGGGATCGTCTCTTACTTTCATCTCATCAGCGGGGATATCTCCCAACACGCCAAACGCCGCAATGAATGGGCCAAGATGATAGAAAACCGTTGGCAAGAAGAATATCCCAACGTTTTCTATCGCGTGGATGTAGTCGATGATATCTATCGAGGTGCTGTTTCCGTCGCTCAGTCCTATGGGATCGGTCAGTTCGAAGCCAACACCGTGATGCTCGGGTGGCCTCACCTAGCAGAAAAGCCCGCTGAGTTCGCAAAGATGATCTGCGACCTCCATCTACTCGGTCGCTCCGTCCTTCTCGTCGATTACAAAGAAGAGAAAAAGTTTGGCGAGCAAAAAACCATCCATATCTGGTGGGGTGGTTTGCGCGGAAACGGTAGCAAGATCTTGCTTCTTGCATACCTCCTCCAGTCAGACGCTCGTTGGCAAGGTGCACATGTAACGCTGTTTATGGCCGTCGATAAGGCCGATGCCAGCGAGCGCGTCCACGCTGACCTTCAACGCATCGTCGCGGAAGCCCGCCTACAAGCCGATGTTCGCGTGATCCTCCGCGATCAACGTCCCATCGCCGAAACCATGAGCGAACACAGTAGCCAAGCAGATCTCGCGATCATGGGCTTCCGCCTCCCCGACTATGCGGAAGGAAAAGAAGAACAAGAAGCCAACGAATTTTTCGAACGTTACAAGCTTTTCCTCCAACATCTCCCCACCACGCTCCTCGTTTGCAGCGCCCAAGACTTCGAAGGCGAGCCCGTCCTCTTCGATAGCTAAGCTCATCCTCTTTGATAGCTAAGCTCACCAAAAATCTTCCGTCCTCTTCTCTCCCAAGCACAACATCCACCCGAATACATTGTTTTTGAAAGAGTATTTCCCTATCAAATGGATTGTGCTACCTTCCCACAAGATCTCACGCACACTCTTTTTTCACGAGAGAACCCGCCCTCTAGAAAACGCCAAACGTAACATCCAAGCCCCAATCATGGAGGCGATATGCGCTCTTTTCGTCTTGTTTTTTGTTTTGGTGCTCTTCTTCTTTGTCTTTTTCTTTCAGCAGCTTGCGAGACACCCACGACCTCAACGACCCCATCAGGTCCAGCGTCCGTGCAACTC
Source organism: Myxococcales bacterium (assembly GCA_020632975.1). Lineage (GTDB taxonomy): Bacteria > Myxococcota_C > UBA6777 > UBA6777 > UBA6777 > JAKLKB01. The sequence goes on along the minus strand of JACKEL010000004.1, from coordinate 245,756 downwards.
AGCGACTTGCAACAAATCGTCCCAGGCATGACGTTTCCTTCAGAAGTCAAGATCAATCACGCCAACAACAACCTCGACATCATCGACTTTGACGGGCGTTTCTTCTTGGTTTTTCGCACAGCCCCCAACCACTTTGCATCGCCAGAAGTGGACCTCTACGTGGTAAGCAGCAAGGATCAAAAAACGTGGGACTTCGAGGCCAAAGTCCATGTTGGCAGCGACTTACGCGAACCGCGTTTCTTTGCTTGGAAAGACAAACTCACGCTCTACTTCACGCAGTTGGGCGCCAAATCCACAGCCTTTGAGCCCGGAAAAACCTACCGCATCGAAAGACAAAGCCAAGGCGCATGGACATCCCCTGCGTTGGTTTTCGATACGGGATTTTTGGTGTGGAGATTCAAAGAACACAATGGAACTCCCATCCTCATCGGCTACGAAGGCGGCGAAAATATCTACAATTTTTCAGGAAAGCCTCTGCTGGTCTATCTCAAAACGACCGAAGATGGGAAGACTTGGAAACCCCTCAACCCAGATCGTCCTGTTGTCCTCAAAAGCGGCGCATCAGAAACAGATATCGCTTTCGACAACGATGGAAACCTCTTTGCTGTCGCACGAAACGAAGCAGGCGATGAAGACGGATTTGGCTCGAAGATCTGCACCGCCCCCAAGACGGATATCACCAAGTGGACCTGCAAAAAAGACCTCAAAAAATACGACTCCCCCCTCGTATTCGCTCACAAGGGCGAGATCTATTTAATTGGGCGAAAAAATATGACCGCAACAGGTAACTTTGACTTACAAATGGACAACAAAGGGCTGGATCACGCTCAAAAGTTCGCGGAATACTCGGCGGATTATTGGGTACGCCCCAAACGCTGTTCACTTTGGTACTTGCGCAAAGAAACCCTCACCATTGAACATCTCAAAGAGCTTCCCTCCAAAGGAGACACCTGCTTTCCTAGCGCAGTCCAACGCGGGGAAAATCGTTTTCTGATCTACAATTATTCTTCGCCTGTGGATGGACCCGATATCTCTTGGAATGATGGGCAAAAAGGAGAAACCCATATCTACAGCATCATGCTTGACCTGCTCCCGCCCACCCCAAAATGAGTCCTAGGCTCCCAAAACAAGGCTCACCAAGGTGCCCACAGAACAATCGATGCAGCCGAAGAGATCGACCTTCTCTCAGAGCAAGCCGCTCCCGCGCAAAGGCAGCGCTCAGCTCTGCGGAGTCTCGTCTTTTTCTTCCTCTGTCCCCAACCATCGACAAAGTTGCACAAAGACTTCCTCCTTATGCAACAAATCGAGGTGCCCCATCTCTGTTCCAACCCACTGATGAGACGGAGGAAAGGCTAGAGCATGCGAAGGTTCAGCATGTCTCCCTAACGCGCTCCCCACAGGAACCAACCCATCTCCAAAGTGTTTGGAAGCAGGACAGTCCACTTCTTTTGCAAGGGTACCCGCAAGCGCGAAAGATTCGACGCCTTCGGGCAAAGGGACAGCTTGTTTGAGACTCGCAGGTGTCATAAAGCGATCCACTCCTTCCCAGTCTTCGCAGACGAGGTTGCCGTGACGCAGGTCTGTAATCCCCGCACTACGGACTTTTCCAAGCCTCGCAAAAGGAGCAGCATAGGGGCTCAACTCCAAAAACCAATCGATATGGTTTCCACCGCGCTCCAAAGGAGAGCCATGGTGCGGGGCTCCCAAAAAAGCCCATCGCTTCAGGTGTTTTGTCCATGTGTGCCCAGCACGGACGGCGGCAGCATGGGCGCTTCGTGTCACGAGACCTCCCATGCTGTAGCCAAGGAGGATGATCTCGTCGATCTCTATGGGCCACTCAGCAACCAGCGTCTCCAACAAAGACGAAAAGCGCTCACCATTGGTAGAGATATGCAGGCCCGTGTTGTAGTGCAAAAACAGCGGCGTGTAACCAAAAGCCTCGGCCAAAGCAAGACCATGATTGTGACCTTTCCACGTCCATTGAAGCTCGCTCATACACAAACCATGCACCATCACCAAAAGCGTGCTTTTGGCCTGTGGGTAAGCTTGTGTAAGGGCTTCTTTGGAAAGCGCTAGGGGCAGACCATCCTTGCGGAAGTCCATCGGCAGAGCGAGCGGATTATGCGTCTCTTCGAGCAGATCACCCACCACGCCATTGAGCGCAGCAAGCAACACCTCGCGTTGCATAGAAGAACCCTGCTCACCCAGCAAAGGAGCGATCGTTTGCAAGATGCCATCGAGTCCGACACCTACAAGTTCGGCGATCCCGCGGATGCTTTTGTACACGAGGCCAGTGATGCCGCGCGTTTGATCTTGCGACGATTCTCCCCATGGCAAGGGCAGCTCAGAGATCGTCTGATGCACAGACTCCACCAAGGCAGCGACTCCAACGGTCCCTGCAACAGCAAGTCGACTCGCTCCCAACACATCAGAAACAAGATTGCGCGGCGTCTTTTTCATCGAAGGGTCTCCTTCTACCAAGTCCAGTCGCGGATCTCAGGCATATCCTGACCGTGCTCAGTGATATAGTGCTTGTGCTCAATCAACTTATCGCGAAGGAACTGCTTGGTCAAAGCCGCACGCGATCCAAGTTTCTCTACACGATCAATCACATCGCCCACCAGATGGAAGCGATCGATCTCATTGAGCACTGCCATATCGAAGGGGGTCGTGGTCGTCCCTTCTTCTTTGTAACCGCGCACATGCAGATGTTTGTGGTTGGCACGACGATACGCCAAGCGGTGAATCAACCAAGGATACCCATGGAATGCGAAGATCGTCGGGATATTGGGCGGAAAGAGCGTGTCGTAATCTTTGTCGCTCAGTCCATGGGGGTGTTCGCTCTGCGGCTGAAGGGTCATCAAATCGACGACATTCACCACACGCACGCGCAAGTTGGGGAACTTCTCGCGCAAGATGCTCACCGCAGCGAGCGTTTCCATCGTTGGGACATCACCTGCGCAAGCCATCACGACGTCAGGTTCGCCCTCATCGTTGCTCGCCCACTCCCAGATCCCAAGGCCCGTCGTACAGTGCTTGATCGCTGCATCCATGCTCAGCCACTGCAAAGCAGGCTGTTTTCCTGCAACGATCACGTTCACTTGGTCGCGGCTGCGCAAACACTGATCGGTCACCCACAACAAAGAGTTGGCATCAGGTGGTAGATAGACACGGATAATACTGGCCTTTTTGTTCACAACATGATCGATAAAGCCAGGATCTTGGTGACTAAAACCATTGTGATCTTGGCGCCAAACGTGCGACGTCAAAAGATAATTGAGCGAAGCAATCGAGCGGCGCCAGGGGATATGCCGGGTCACCTTCAGCCACTTGGCATGTTGGTTAAACATCGAGTCGATGATGTGGATAAAAGCCTCATAACACGAGAACAGCCCGTGCCGCCCAGTCAGGAGATAGCCTTCGAGCCAACCTTGGCAAAGGTGCTCACTCAAGACTTCCATCACACGGCCTTCGTGCGCAAGATTCTCATCTGTATCGAGGATTTCTGCGGTGGATACGCGCTTTGTGACTTCAAACAAATTCCCCAAACGGTTGGACTCTGTTTCGTCAGGCCCAAAGACGCGGAAGTTTTTGTTGTCCCAGTTTTGCTTCATCACATCGCGCAAGAACTTGCCCATCACGCGGGTCGATTCAGCCTGCAATGTTCCAGGGCGCTGCACATCGACAGCAAATGTCCGATAATCGGGCATCCGCAGATCTCGAAGCAACAGACCACCGTTTGCATGGGGATTGGCGCCCATACGCTTGGTGCCTTGAGGAGCGAGGGCCGCGATCTCTGGAAGCAGATGTCCCCCCTCATCAAAGAGTTCTTCAGGACGGTAGCTGCGCATCCACTCTTCCAACATCGAAAGGTGCGAAGGGTCTTTGGCAAGCCCAGACAATGGGACTTGGTGAGAGCGCCATGTGCCCTCAACGGGCCGCCCATCGACTTCTTTGGGACCTGTCCAACCTTTTGGGGTGCGCAAGACGATCATCGGCCAGCGAGGACGCGTGGAAAAGCCGTTGGTTCGGGCGTCTTGCTGGATCTCTTTGATCTCTTTGATGCAAGTGTCCAACACAGAAGCCATCTGTTGATGGACGCTTTCGGGATCATCGCCTTCTACAAAGTACGGGTTGTGCCCATAACCACGCATCAGCATCTCAAGCTCTTCGCGCGGAATCCTCGCAAGGACCGTAGGGTTGGCGATCTTATAACCATTGAGATGCAAGATTGGCAGGACGGCCCCATCGTTCACGGGGTTGAGGAACTTGTTGGAGTGCCAACTTGCAGCCAAAGGACCTGTCTCAGCTTCGCCATCGCCAATCACGCAAGCCGCGATCAGTTCGGGGTTATCGAACACCGCACCATAAGCGTGTGCCAAAGCGTACCCCAACTCTCCACCTTCGTGGATCGAGCCCGGTGTTTCGGGGGCAACGTGACTTGGAATCCCCCCAGGAAACGAAAATTGCTTAAACAGCAGACGCATCCCTTCTTCATCTTGCGTAATGTTCGGATACATCTCTGAGTACGTGCCTTCGAGGTACGTATTGGCCACAAGGCTTGGTCCACCATGCCCAGGCCCCGTAATGAAGATCACATCGAGGTCGCGCTCTTTGATCACGCGATTGAGGTGCACATAGATCAAGTTGAGTCCTGGCGAAGTCCCCCAATGCCCCAGCAACCGAGGTTTGACATGTTCTAATCGCAAGGCCTCCCGCAACAAGGGATTTTCGAGCAAGTAGATCTGCCCAACTGAAAGGTAGTTGGAAGCGCGCCAATAAGCATCCATCTTTTGCAACTGTTCACTGGAAAGCACGTTCTCTGTCACAAGTCCTCCTTCGACAACACGATCCGCCCCTAGGCAACGAGTGTTTTTTCAAGTAGCCCCCCTTCCAGACAAGCTTGTTGCATTGTACAAAGATGCTTTGTTCGAGACCTGCTCGAAACGCCCAAAGGACTGTGGTAAAACGATCCAGTTGTTTGGAGGGGTATGCTTGTGGCGCAACATAACAACACCCACCCCAAAACGCAAACCGACTTTGTGAACTTATGCTAACCTTTCGCAAGAAGAGAAGATTTCACTTCGAGGGAGCTTTTCATGTCGTGGTTCAAACGTTTTTGGCAACAGCCCAGCAAGCCCTACCGCAACTTTCAACTGATGTTCACTTTGCTTACGCTCAACTTCTTCATCCCTGCGATCTCCTACGCGCTCGCGCCAGAGATCGTCGCAAGTGAGTTCCAACGCATCAACCAAACCCTTGGCGGCGCACTTTACAACTTCCCCGAAGCCAGCAGTCGCGTGTGGCGCTATCTTGGCGCAGCCAACGTCATGACGCTGGCCCTGATGTGTTTCCTGATGCAGTGGGATCTGCGAAAATATCGCGTCGTCCTTTTTCCACTCTTTTTCCTCAAGTCCTACAACGCCACACTTTATTTATTTGGCTACTTCGCAGCCCCGCAGTATCCGGCCTTTCTCGCCGTCGCTTTGTTTGACTATGCGACAAGCTGGGCCTTCTGGTTCTTTTCGACGCGCGCCCACAAAGCCATCCAAGACCTCGAAGATACACAACTCGTCCCTCAACCCGCTTCCAGTCGATAACCCCAAAAGCATCAAAGATGTTATCTTTGTGTCAAACAAAAGACACAAAAGCCACTTAGCGTCATAAGGTGATCATGACTTTTGAGAAGGAGGCTTATGATGAAAGACTGGAGCCACATCGAGAAACGTTGGGTCGGTGCGCTATTTGGAGCAATGATCCCAGCACACCCTCACAAAAAACTCCCCTCCCTCCAAGAAATCGAGACCTCTTCTTTTTGGGAACGCTTTGACCGCGTGGCGCCAACCCAACTCCGCCTTGGCTTACGCTTGGGTGTTTGGATCTTCACGTGGCTTCCCATCTTTCTCCCCCGCTTTCGTCGCCGCTTTCACCGCATGTCCCCCGACAAACAAACGCGCTTCCTCTACGCGATGGCCAACTCGCGCTCCTTCGTCTTGCGACAAATCGCGAGTACACTTAAACTCTTTGCGTGTCTCGCGTACCTCCAAGACCCAAATGTGCGCGACCAAGTCACACGACTGGCCGATCAAACCATCCCTAGCGAGAAGATCTCTGTCAAGTTGGCCACCAAGACCACTGGCTAACCCGCATCCATCGAGAAGATCCTCATGGACGACCTCGTTGTGATGCCAAAGCATACACGAGGAATGCCTTGTACGAAGATCTCGCACACGCCATCTTTGATGGTTCGCAACTCGCCAAAGAACAAACGCTGCGCGCGGATGCCGTCGTTGTAGGGAGTGGACCAGGTGGAGCAACCGTCGCACGAGACCTCGCGATGGCGGGGCTTCGCGTCGTCCTCCTTGAAGAAGGTCGTCTCTGGCTCCCACAAGAGTTCCCGCCAGATGCTTGGACCGCCAATGCCGAACTTTACCGCAATGTTGGTGCGACCCTAGCGATGGGTAATCTGCCGCTCCCCCTTGTGCAAGGTTGCGCAGTGGGCGGAACCTCCGTGATCAATGGAGCGATCTCTTGGCGACTCCCCAAAGATGTCCATCAAGAATGGCTCGACGATGACCCCAAACTTGCCGAAACCCTCCCTTGGGAAGCTGTCTCCCAAAGCCTTGATCGCGTCGAACAAGATCTCCATATCCACCCAACACCCGAAGAGATCAGCGGCCCGAACAACCTGCTCCTTGGCAAAGGAGCGCAAGCCCTAGGTTATGAACATCGCCCGATCTCTCGAAATGTCCGAGGATGTCGAGGACTTGGGCGTTGCATGCAAGGCTGCCCAGAAGGCCACAAGCTCAGCATGGACCGCACGTACATCCCTGAAGCACTACAACACCAAGCCCTGCTCTACCACTCTGTTTGCGCCAAGCGCATCCTTCACCGCAACCAAAACGTCGAAGGCATCGAAGCCCAAACCAAGGGCGGTGGACGCCTAGCCATCCATGCCCCACGTGTGATTATCGCGGCAGGAGCGCTCCATTCACCACTTTTGCTTTGGAAAAGCGGCCTACGCCACCCGATGTTGGGAAAAGCCTTTCAGTGTCACCCAGGCGTCGGGATCACGGGCAGATTTCCCACACCTGTTCGCATGTGGGAAGGCGCAACCCAAGGGCACGAAGTAACAGGACTGCGCCGCGAAGGAATCAAAGTCGAAGCCCTTGGGTTCGATATGTCCTTTGTTGCATCCAGGCTCAAAAGCTTTGGCGAAGAACTTTCCCATGACATCGCAGATCTCGTGTATTGGGCCAACTGGGGCGCCGCGATCCGCGCAGAAGCCCGTGGTTCCGTCAAACCCTCTTGGACAGGCCAACCCAAAGTCAGCTACTCTCTGACCAAAAATGACCTCACCAAGATCCGCCGTGGCATCCGTGTCATGGGTGAGATCATGCTCGCAGCAGGCGCGTCCTTCGTGTATCCAGGCATCCACAATTGGGACGAAAAAGTCTCTGACCCCAAACGTTTTTCTACACTCGAACAAGAAGTCCCACTCCACCCCAAATACTTTAATGCGCTCGCCACCCATCTCTTCGGCACCTGCCGCCTCCACAGTGATCCCCAAAAAGGCGTCATTGATACCAACTTCCAAACACACACCACCAAAGGACTTTTTGTATCCGACGCCAGCATCTTCCCTTCCAATACAGGCGTCAATCCGCAGACTTCGATCGTTGCCCTTGCCCACCTCTGCGCAGCTTCCATCCTCCAAGAAAACTAAAGAAAAAGTCTTACACTCTTTTGCTTGCGCCTTCTTTTCGCGGTAGTTCCCGCTCATTCATCGCGAAACAAGGTCTCTTCGTAGCGGTCATGATGTTCTTCGATGCGTTGACGAAACTTCGGATGCAAGGTCTGAAACAAGCTTTCGAGGCGATGAACTGTTTCTTGAACATCTTCAGCGTGTGACAAAAACAAAAAGCGAGATGCAAAATATTCGCTTAATAATTCGCAAGTCTCCTCCCCCAAGATCTTTCCATAAGGCTGCAATCTTTCTAAGACAAATTGCATCTCTTGGATCGTCTCCTCAAGCACGACTTTGTCTTTGGCTTCGAGGAGTTCGTATTTGAGGAAAAACAAAAGCGCCAAACACTGATCCAAACTCAGTTCCGCCCCAAAAGAACGCGCCCACACCAAACGCACCCAGTGACCGTCTTTTCGTAGGCCGATCTTTGACCAGATATCCTTGTACAATGGCGCCAAAGAAGGGTCTCGTGGACACAAGATCCGCGCAGCACGCAAAGCGACATTCGCTTGCCATCGCACGTAGTTGAATGGCTCGACCAAGGCTGGTAGATTTTCCTTTAAAAACGGGACGATCGAAAAATCGCCAAATCGCGCCAAAGCAAGCAAAAGCTCTGTCACATCCCAATGATTCGCGTCTCGATGGTGAAACCAATACTGCAACAAAGGCAACGCCTCTTGATAACGATGCAGCCCTACCCACTTCGCGATCGCGCCACGACCGCCAGGGAAACGATCAAACAAAGATGGCATCGGCGAAGAAGAAAGCTCCCTTAACTCTTCCACAAGTTCATCGAAAGAACGTTCGTCTGTCTCGCTGCCATCGTCTTGATACCAAAGGGCCCGAGGGGTCTCTTCCTGAAAAGAAGGCAACGCATCTGGGCTTTGTTCCTCCAAAAAAGACGATGCATCCAAACCATCTTCCCCCGAACCATCGGCCTCCACAGCTTGAGTCCCCCCTTCAAGAGAGAGAGCACCCGCCAACTGTGTCGCGGCCCCCAAAAGAACAACACCATCGTCTCGAACAGCTTCTGTGCTCGGTGAAAAAGGAGAGGTGCGCGGAGGAGAGGTGCCCGAGAAAAGAATGTCTCCCCCCTCCTCTACGTCAAAAACGACCATTTCCGCCGCACGGTTGGGAGCCTCTGTCTCGCTAAGATACTCTACCCGAGAAAGATTTTTGATCTCCAGCTTCAGCAGTCGCGACAACCCAGACGGATGCTGCAAGGAGCGCAAAATCCCCGAAGCTGCGGCATATTGTAGATCATTCGCGCTTTCAGAAAAAAATCGAATAAGGATTTCTTCCGCTTCCTTAGAAGGATCATCACCAAGCAGAGGCAACAGATGACGTTGGTATTGGGGAGGGATATGCGAGATCAAAGAGCGAAGCGGCTCTCGAAAAGCTTCAGGTAGCGAGCCCTCAGACATCTCTTGTGCCATGTATTCCAGCTCAAGAGAAAACTCTCTCAAGTTCCCCAAAAGCCGGCCTTCGATCTCTTTTCCTTTCTGCGACCTCTCCGCAAGCGCCTGAAAAAGCTTTAGGTTCTTTTCAACAAAAGGATGCGCCACTTCTTGTGCAAAATAGGGTGCCAACAAACGAATCTTTTGGGACTGCGTCAGAGAAGAAGATGTCTCCAACAAAGGGAGCACGTGCTCTAAATCCCTACGCAAAACAGGGTCGTAATATCGCAGGTCGCCAGAGACAGAAAAGTACTCTTTCGACCGCCCCACGGTCACCTGAAGCAAAGAAGGCAAGAGTTCCAAACAGTGTCTTTGCGACATAAAAAAAGCAAATGAACTCGCAACATCTGCATCCATGTTGTGAAAGTCTCGCAACAACCGACGATTGACATGATCGATGTCGAGCCACAAAAGAGAATGAAGATGCTGTCTTTTTACGAAAGTATCGGGCTCTGCTTCCAGTTGACGGAACAACCAAGCCACCCCTTCGCGCGCACCATTCAAAGGCTCTTGGCGCAACGACTGAAAGAGATTTCCATGGTGCACGGGCTCCTCGATGGCCTCGCCATACCTGACAGGCAAAGGGCCAAAAAGCTCGTCCAACAGCGATGCATCGAGGCTCTGCATCAAAGACGCCATCTGCAAAAAGTCGACATCCCGCACAGCCTGTAAGATATCTTCTGCGCGTTTTTTGTTCCTACGCAAAACCTCTTCGAGATAGGCCTTTTGTTTCGCAGTCCACGCAACAGGCTGTTGAAGATAACGCTTCAACAACAAAGTCGCGATCTCTGGCGCCCGTACCATCGAAAATTCAAGCTGCAACCAGTCTCTCTTTGTGCTTCTTCGCAAAGGTCGATCCAAGATCATCAGGCTTTCCTTATGTGTAGAGGGCACCTTCTAACTCGATAGCGTACGAAGACATCTCAGTCTCTTGTAATCTTGCGAGATGGTGCGAGACACCACGCTGTACATCCTCCCGTGCAGCCGCGATCTCTGACCACCCAGGCAAAAAAAGCAGCCTTTGTTGTAGATACAGAAAAAGCACACGCCACGCCCCTGACGCCATCAAACGCGACGCTTGCACATCCAAGGCAAAGCGCTCCAACAACAGCGCAAGCTCCCCAAGATGCCGCTTCATCCCAAAAGAGTGGCGGTACATCCACAAATACTCGCAACTTGAAAGCGACAAAAAGATAAAATCGTCGGGTGCTACGCGTTCTTTGGAAGAAAGATGCAACAAGGTACGCTGCATCTCCAAACGCAACGCGTGATCGTCTGCTTTGTCTCTAAAAAAGCGTAACAAACCACTCAGTTTCTCGGCCTTTTCGCCAAGCACACGCAACACCACAAAGCCATTGTAAGGCCCCACCCGCAACAGCGCGATCGGATGTTCTTCTTTGAACAATCCTTCCAACAAGTCCAAAGCAAGGGGACTTTCCAACCTTGCAAGCGTCCATCGCAACACACTCGCCAAAGAAGAAGAACGCGAAAAAGACGATGCAATCGACTCCAACGCTTCGCGCAAAGGATGATATCGAAGTTTCCCGATCTGCTCCATCACTGCAAAAAGGGCCATCTCTTCTTTCTTTTGCTTGGCCCACAAAAAAAGCTGTTCCAACTCTTCAGGCGTATGTTCCGCATAACGCAACAACGCCTGTAATGCCGCTTCTCCCAGACTTTCCTGATGCCACAACAGATGCCACAAAAAGTCGCGCACCTTCTCACTTGGCGCAGAGGCCAACGCATTCAAGACCATCCCCTGCTCTTTTGGGTCACTCAGCATCTTCACATGCCCCAACAAAGCCTCACACGCCTCAGCATCCAAATGACGCCACCAAGACAACGCCCGCACCGCTTGGCCACGATGCGCATACAAAGGATGATGTAGCCGTTGAAGCATTTTCGAAAAAGCCGAAGCATCGAGCATCTTGGGATCAATCTGATACAAAGCCTTGCACACAACAGGCCACAAACGCGGATATTCCTGTTCCAAAAGCGAACGTAACATCCCACCTAGCGGGCGAGATGCCGCCCCAAGATGCCCCATGTAATTGCAGATCTCCTGATGTTCTGAACTCCCAAGCCGCACCCGCTCCAACATCTCTCCCAAAAGCTGCGGCGCACGCACATGTTGGCGTTCACTCAAGATCCGCGCCAACGTCTGTAACGAAGGTGCTGGGTAATCCTGATGCGCAAAGGAACACAAAAGCTCCATGGCTTCGGGATGATCGATCTCGTCGATCTGTATCAAAAGCGCAGTGCGTTGGCGCAAGGGCGTCTCATAAGACAGTGCTTTTTCCAAAGCAGGCAACGCGCGATACGCACCGCGGCCATAGTCCTGAAGCTCTGAAAAAGCCCGCTCGCGCGCGACTTCGTCCTTCCCTTGAAGCTGTTCCAAAAGTCCCGTCAAAGGCTCTGCGATCTCTTTCCACAAAAAAGAAAGAAACTCACCATAATTTTCAAAAGATTCTTTCTCACCCACCGACCTTTTTGTAGCAAAGCTTTTCTGCTCCGCGATCCCTTCCCCCCAGATCTTTTGTTGACGCAGCCAAGTGATCGCATCTTTCACCCCCATGGGATCGACGTGCGCGAGCAAAAGCAAGATCGACATCGCATCTGTGTCTGGGTCTTCTAACAACGCCTTCAAATTGCGTTGTTGTTGCAATGTCCACTCTCCACCCGCCGCGAGGTAACGCTCCAAAAAAAGCGGTGCCACCTTACTTGGTGTGTTGTGTAAACCCTTCAAAAAGTTCCAGCGAAATCTCGCCCAATCCATCAACGACATGATCTTCCGTCTTTTCTCGCCAACGATCTCCAAAGCCTCCGCACCTTCGCTTGGCTCTCTCAGATATCGTGCTGTGGCTTGGCAGCAAATTCAAGAAGCTTTATGCTCGCACTTCTTGAGACAAAACCACAAACAACAAAGGTCTTTTCTCGCAAAGACCCAAGGATGGGTCAAGTCCAAGACTTTCAAACATACACGGAAGGAACAAGAAAGGTGATGCTCCAACGCAAACTTGTTTGGGCGTGGATGTTGATGACGCTGTACTTTTTCGTCAGCCTCGCTTGCGACCCCAATCCCCATCCAGAAGGCAACCTGCATATCCTTGATGGTCATTCAGATACCAACAAAGAACCCGGCATCGCAGATCAAAACAGTGAAGCAACACCAGAGACCATCTCCCAAGAAGCCCTTCCACCCGAAGAAATCACAACACCCGAAGATGCCAGATCCATCGAGCCCTCCACAAACGAAGCGACTCAACCCGAGGCCACACAACCCGAAGCGCTTCCTGAGATGCAGCTAGAGCCCCCTCTACCCGAAGAAATCCCAGCCCTCCCTGAGAAAGAACCTACCCCACCCGAAAGATCACCCGATCCCACACCCACCGAGCCACGCACAGAAGGCCCACCACCCGATCCTGTGGGAACCCCCTGCCAAGTCCAAGGCGTCCCTGGAACTTGTATGCAAACGACAGACTGCGCAAGTCCCAACAAGCCCGTCCCTGGCTACTGTCCAGGCCCCGCAGGTATCCAGTGTTGCGTTCCCCAAACCACGACCTCTTCTTGCGATCCAAACGCCAAGCCCCAACCCAACACAGGCATCACCGCTCCAGCAGGCCTAGGGGGTTGTCCTGCCGGGATGACACGCGTCAGCACATTCTGTATCGACCGATGGGAGGCCTTTTTGGTGGAAGTCCTTCCTAGCGGCCAAACACAACCCTGGTCACCCTACTTTAACCCAGGAACCACCCGTGTCCGCGCTGTGTCCGCACCTGGCGCCGTTCCACAAGGCTACATCAGCGGAGATCAAGCCAAACAAGCTTGCATCGAAGCAGGAAAGCGACTTTGCACAGACCAAGAGTGGTTACGCGCCTGCCAAGGCCCCAGCGGATGGACTTATCCTTACGGAAACAGCCGACAAAACGGCGTATGCAACGATGCCCGTTCTGTCCACCCCGCCGTGGAATACTTCAATTCTTCCCAATCATGGGTCTATTCCAAGATCCAGCACCAATGCCTCAACCAACTCCCACAATCCCTCGCCAAGACAGGCGACAAAACGGGATGCCTTACAGCAGAGGGGGTTTACGACATGATGGGCAACCTCCACGAATGGACCGCTGATCCCACAGGAACCTTTCGCGGTGGCTTCTACGTCGATACCTACCGCAACGGAAACGGCTGTCTTTACCGAACCACCGCCCACAACACCCTTCACTGGGACTACTCCACAGGCTTCCGCTGCTGCGCCAACTAAACACACCCTCCCCAAAAAGCAGAAACATCCGTATCTTCCGCCATATTCACTGACCAACCCACGCAAGAGAATCAACCATTCCACTCCAAAAGCTGTTGTGTTTGTCGCAGTCGCATACGTTGGATCTGCAACGCATCAAAAACACCCGCTGTATCAAGCGATTTGCCCTGCTCTCCCCAAGGTAACGCCGTGCGAGCTTCTTGGAAAAAACGCGTCTGTTCAGAAGGTTGCAGATAAGCCCCGTCCCACCAAGCAAGAATCCTCTCTTGGGCTTGGCTCAACAACGAAGCTGATGGTAAGCGATCAGACTTCTTCTGATTCACTTGCGGAAGCGTGGGCAAGAGATTCCATAGATCATTGTTGGGCCAGTGCGCAAAAGGAAAACAATGATCCACCGCAAAGGCCCCTACGATGGGCTTCCCACTCCAAACACAATGTGGCGTGAGACCCTGCTTTTGTAGGGACTCGACTTTTTTGCGGACTTCTTGGGTATCTCGCAAAGGATCTAGCCAGCGCAAAGCCTCGTAATATTCGCCAAGATCCCGTGTTAGAGAGGTCTGCTTTTCAAACCCCTGCATCAACTGAATCCATGTCTGCAACAAAGCAGGTTCAACCCAACAAGCATGAAGCGCCAACGCATCCCACAACGCACGCGGCAACGTAAACTCCCCAAGCGCTGTCAACGTGTTCCAATCCAGCTGCAAAAGACCATCCGTTCGCATCTTGAAACGTTTGGCCTTGCAAGAAAAAACAGCCTTCCCACCGCCACGTAAGAGACTTTCTGGCAACGTGGTATAAGTCACAGGTCCCCTTTGGATGGACTGACAAGCCAACAACAATGTCTCCAACAAAGCCTTTGCATGTTTGCCCGAAAAGACCGCCCCCACACGAAGATCGAAAGGCGACACATCATACAACGTATCAAACGCTTCCCCCACAAACCGAAGCTGCCGTGTCCCCCCGATCTGCGGGATGGGACGCTCTCTTTGCAAAAGCGGCTTGTACATCCGCAACCAGTACAACGCAACAAGTCCCATAGGCAACGTCACCGTCTCATCCGTTCGCGCAAGCACCGCACCCGTCGCACCATCCGCGATACGCAACAAAGTCCGCAACAACGCGACTTTGTAAGTCGTTGTCTTTGCATCGTGTAAGATGATATGCCGCAACAAAGGTAATGTCCCCGTCCCATCGTCCGCGAGACGAAACACCAGCGTATCCCACGACACACCCTCTCGCTGAAGTCGATCACCACTTTGGTGCTGCAACACCATCTCCAACGCAAACTGATGGCTCAACTGCACCAACTCCTCAGGAGCCACAGACTCCATCGGCTGCGGTGGTAGTGGTCCCTGTCGCAGCGTAAAGATCACGATGCCACCAGGCTTCAGAAGCTGCACAACCTTACGAAAAGCCCGCGCACGCTCGCTTGGCGCAACATGCATCCACACCGCACCACAGAGGATGACATCAAATCGCAATTCCAATGCATAAGTTGCAGAAAGACTCGGAAGACGATCGTCCAACCAACGGATCTGCGCGCTAGGATGGAGCTTTTGCGCCATCTCTCGCATACCCTTCGAAGGTTCCACCGCAAGCACCTCGTGGCCATGAGAACACAACCACGCCGCATCGCGACCCGATCCCGCCCCGATATCCAACACCACAGCATCGCCTTGAGGCAGCAAACCTGACCACACTTTATGCAATTCTTCAGGAGAAAGATGCTCATAACGAGCCACCAGATCAGCAGCATGGTCATCGTAATATCGCGTACTCATGGCGCTCCTTTATAGGGATATTCTTTTGGCCTTCGCCATCTTATAGACTTCGGGCGACCACGGAGGGTCGCCCCAGAGAAGGGGTATTCTTTTGGCCTTCGCCATTTCCTGCATTCGGGCGGGCACGGAGGCCCGCCCCAGAGAGGAGAGATCCTCGTAGCCTTCGCCCCGATATCCTCGTAGCCTTCGCTGGGCCAGCCATATCCTGCCCTCACGGGCGGGCCTCCGTGCCATCTGTAGCAGAATTATCAACTATATGAAAAAGATAGGTTATTTTCGAACGTAAAACTTCGTCACATCAGACCTTTTTTTCGCAAACTCCTAGGTTCGGGAAGCCTTTACAAACTCTCGTGATTTTCCAAAAATCCCTATTTGATTTTCTTTATTATCAATGGGCGGGAATTAGTTGGTACAGATGGCCTCCTGTGCCCACCCATATCCGCCTCTGCGCAAGCCAAGAGCATATCCCCGCAGATAGGGCCTCACGCCCTCAAGGGCGTTTCCGTGCCCGCCCATATCTGCCCTGCGCAAGCCAAGAGCATATCCTGCAGATAGGGCCCTCACGGGCCCTCTGTGCCATCTGTACCAACAATTATCAACTAGATGAAAAGATAGGTTATTTTCGAACGTAAAACTTCCGACAGAGGCCCGCCCAAATCCGCCCCTGCATAGGCCAAGAGCATATCCCCGCAGCAAAAGCTTAACACATGTAAAATAAAATCCTTGCATTTCGGGTGGGGCTTGCTTAGATATCCATCTACATCCCAAAAAGATTTCTTGTTTTAGCAGAGGAGCGCAAGGATGCAAACACAAACCACCAAACCAGAACCCCGCGCCGCCATCCAAGATGGCCGTGCCCCACAACCTCCATCATGGCCGCTGGTTGGGCATATCCCGCTCCTGATGAAAAAAGGTATGATGCAAGTCATCCGCGAAGGATGGGAACAATTTGGCGACGTATTTGAGCTACGCGCAGGACGCCGTCGCATGGTGGTTTTAGCGCACCCTGATCTTGGAGAGCACGCTTACGTCAAAGAGAAACAGCGCTTCTACAAAGGTCCATCCTACGACAATGTGCGTATGCTTGTTGGAAACCATGGCCTTCTCACCACAGAGGGAGACGAGTGGAAGCGCCAACGACGCCTTGCGCAGCCTTCTTTCCACAAGAAAAGCATCATGGGCATGGTTCCCTTGATGATGGGCGTGATCAAGGATGTCGTCGCGTCTTGGCGTAAAGAGCATCAAGATGGCGCAATCATCGACATCTACCCAGAGATGATGCACCTCGCGCTGCGTGTCATCGGCGAAACACTCTTTAGCATCGATCTTAGCCGTGAGATGGGGCGTTCCGTCGATGCTTTTACAGTTGCGCTCGAAAAAGTATCCGAGCGCGGCAACAGCTTTGTATCCGCCCCCAAGTGGCTCCCCACACCCGCCAACCTAAGTTTCCGTCGTTCGCTCAAGACCCTCGATGATATCGTGTACGGTGTCGTGGATGAACGACTCGAAAAAGGCATCAAAAAACAAGATCTTCTTGGGATGTGGCTTGAAGCGGCGGAAGCAGATGAGTCCCCTATGCCGCGAGAAACACTTCGCGACGAACTGATCACCATGTTCCTTGCGGGCCACGAAACGACGGCAATCGCGGTCACATGGGCCTTTCACTTGCTTTCCCAACACCCTGAGGAGCAAGACAAACTCTTCGAAGAAGGCATCCAAGCCTTACAACACGAAGAGATCGACGACAGCGTCATGGAAGGCTTGGCTTACACAGGGCAGATCTTCCACGAGTCGATGCGCTTGTATCCGCCTGTTTGGACCTTGGCACGAGATGTTGCGGAAGACCATGAGATCGGTGGCGTCCAGCTTTACCGCGACAACTCCGTGATCGTCCCAACCTTTTTGTTGCACCGCCACCCTGGTTTTTGGGAAGAACCCGACGCTTTCCGCCCAGAGCGCTTTGCGCCTGAAGCTGAGAAAAAACAACATCGCGGCTCTTACATCCCCTTCGCAAGGGGCCCAAGGATGTGTATTGGGAACCACTTTTCGACCATCGAATCCCAGCTGATCCTTGCGGCTTTCTGTGCCAACTTCCGCTTTTCTCCTGTCCCCGGTGCAAACATCGGGATGACGCCACAAATCACGCTTCGCCCCAGCCATGGTATGCCCCTCCAAATCCACCACCGCCACTAAGCACCCAACCTCCCTGCACCAAAGACCCTACGCCGCGACCTCATCCTATCTGACTCTTCTGTAAGATTCTTTGAGAACATACAAAATACCACACACAAGACAGTCCTCTTTTCCTTGTGGCTCCTGCCTTTTGCACAAAGGCTTCGATCTTTTGTGATGATGTGGCTAAGATGCTCGGGGTCGCCCACCATGCGATCCCACAAAGGCGCAGCAGCACGATAGGAGCCCTTCTCTTCCAATGACGATCTACGATTACCCATCCATTTACGCATCCTTGCTCTCTCCCAACGACCTGATGATCGAAGAGATCCAACGTTGGATTCATCAGGTGCTTGATGCTCCTCCCAAAAAGGTGATGGACCCAGCCTGTGGTCCAGGGACTTGGCTTACCCCCTTTGCCCAACAAGGATGTTATGTCGCTGGAAATGACCTACGCAGCGCCATGATCAACGAAGCTGCAAAGCAACTCAAAGAATTTCCCCATGAGCTGCGCGTGGGTGATATGCGCAAACTTTCTTTCCGCGAACGAGACTTTGACGCTTGCATCAATCTGGATGCTTCGATCGGCCATCTTCCCGATGAAGAGGCGATCTTGGAACATCTTCAGAGTGTGTACCAGCTCCTACGTCCAGGAGGCGTCTATCTTGTGGGGATGATCGTGTTCGATACGTTTGCAGAGCACGATCCCGCGCTGCTCTACACAGAAGACTTTCGCCATCTCGAAGGCGGTGGAGAAGGAAGGCTCCGCTACACCAGCCTTTTTCGCGATGCAACCCAACGCAAAGAGCGCATCCAAGTCGAACTCTGGACACGCGGAAACAAAAAGCTTCCAGGTTACATGATCGAGACGTATGACCTGTTGACTTTCCCCGCCCAACGGCTCAAATCGCTGATCGAACAAAGCGGTTTTCGTGTCGCTCAGATCTACGACATCGACGATCCAGAACTCGAACTCCAAGACATCGAAGCAGACGCTGGGGACCTCAATCTGATCCTCCAACGCCCCCATCAAAGCTAAAGCAACGTCCCCACGTCGCCTCTCCCCAAGAGCCATCCCACGAAGATTACAGCTTCATCCCACGCAGTCGCAGCGCGTTGGAGATCACTGAGACAGAACTCAAGCTCATCGCAAAAGCCCCAAGCATCGGGGAAAGCAAGATCCCAAAGAAGGGATACAAAACGCCCGCAGCGATCGGGACCCCTGCTGAGTTGTAAACAAAGGCAAAAAACAGATTCTGTCGGATATTCGCCATCGTTCGACTCGAAAGCTGACGTGCTCTGAGGATTCCTCGTAGATCGCCTTTCACAAGCGTCACATCCGCACTTTCCATCGCGACGTCTGTCCCTGTGCCCATCGCGATCCCCACATTTGCTTGCGCAAGTGCAGGGGCATCATTGATCCCATCGCCAGCCATCGCGACGATATGTCCTTCGCTTTGCAGGGCTTTTACTTTTGCCGCTTTTTCGTCGGGAAGTACCCCTGCCACGACTTCATCAATACCCAGACTTTTTCCAACAGCTTTGGCTGTCGTTTCGCTATCACCTGTAAGCATCACCACGCGCAGTCCTTGTTGATGCAAGGCACGGATGGCCTCTGCGGTGCTTTCCTTGATCGGATCGGCCACACAGAAAAGTCCTGCAAACTTCCCATCTACCGCCGCAAACATCACAGTTTGACCTTCTGCGCGAAGCTCCTCTGCACGGGCTTGGATGGCACTTGTTTGCACACCAAGCGTCTGCATCATCGCGGGGTTTCCGAGGGCCACATCTCGCCCATCCACCGAGGCTTTGACACCTTTTCCTGTGATAGACGAAAATCCCGAAGAGGCCAACAGCTTGATCTCTTTGTCTTTGGCACCTTGAACGATGGCTTGTGCAAGGGGGTGTTCGCTATCGCGTTCCAAAGAAGCGATCCATCCCAAAAGCTCCATCTCATCGAATCCTTCGGCAGGTTCGACAGACACCAAGGTAGGACGCCCTTCTGTCAGGGTCCCTGTTTTGTCCACGACCAAGGTGGTCACACTGCGCATCGTCTCGATGGCTTCGGCATTTTTGAACAAGACACCAACCGAAGCCCCTTTTCCCGTGGCGACCATGATCGACATCGGTGTCGCCAGTCCCAACGCGCAAGGACAAGCGATGATCAAAACAGCAATAGCGTTGATCAGTGCGTAAGCCATCGTGGGTTTCGGTCCCCAGATCGCCCAAACCACAAAGGTCACGATGGAAATCCCGATCACTGTGGGGACAAAGTAAGAAGAGACGACATCCGCAAGTTTTTGGATGGGCGCACGACTGCGCTGCGCTTCAGCAACCATCGAGACGATGCGCGAAAGAAGTGTCTCAGAGCCCACTTTTTCGGCCTGCATCAGCAAGGCCCCAGTCCCATTGACGGTCGCACCCACCACTTTATCTCCAGAGACTTTTTCTACAGGAAGTGGTTCTCCTGTAACCATCGACTCATCCACATGGCTCGTCCCTTCGAGGACTTCGCCATCTACAGGGATCTTTTCGCCAGGGCGCACACGCAACCGATCCCCGACTCGCACGTGCTCAAGCGGGATATCTTCTTCGCTTCCATCTTCGCGGACACGGCGGGCGGTTTTTGCGGCCATCCCCAGTAGTTTTTTGATGGCTGCCCCTGTTTGGCTGCGCGCTTTTAATTCTAAGACCTGACCCAACAAGATCAGCGCAACGATGGCGCCCGCAGCTTCAAAGTACAATGCAACTTCGCCGCCATGACCCCGAAAAGACGCAGGAAAGATCCCAGGAAACAAAAGCGCAACCACGCTATACAGATACGCAACACTCACGCCCAAACCAATCAACGTAAACATGTTGAGACTGCGGAACTGCACAGAGCGCACAGCTCGAACATAAAAAGGCCACGCGGACCACAAACAGATCGGCGTCGCAAGTGCAAGTTCCAAAAAGCCCCGCATGCGGCGAGATATCAAATGAGAGATCGGATGACTCGGCAACATATCGAGCATCACAATCGCAATCAAAGGTAGAGCCAAGGCCGCCGAAAACCAGAAGCGCTTCGACATATCGAGGAGTTCGGGATTCTCTTCTTCCTTGGCTTCGATAGAACGGGGCTCGAGTGCCATCCCACACTTTGGACAGTCCCCAGGATGATCTTGGACGATCTCTGGATGCATCGGGCACGTCCACTCGACATTGGAGTCCGTCTCAACGATCCCTTTGGGTTCAAGTGCCATCCCACACTTTGGACAGTCCCCAGGTCCTTTTTGCTCGACCTCTGGGTGACATGGACAAGTATGCAGCGCATGTTGAAGACCCACCCCCTGCTTTTTGGCGTGGTGTACGTGCTTATGCGCGCTTGCTTCATGATGCGCACAGCAGGAAGACTTTTTCTCATCAGCCATGTCGCCATGTGCGTGCTTGTCCTTTTCCTCGGCATGTACGTGAGAATGAGAAGTCTCTGTGCCTTGCTTTGGATGCTCATGTTTCTCTTGATGCCCACAGCAAGAGGCCTTGGGTTCAGGCTCTTTCTTGGCTACATGGTCGCAACAAGAAGATGCCTTCTCTTCAACGACTTTGTTTTGCTTATGGCTACAACAAGAATCACCCGATGTTTCAGGATGTTCGTGATGATGTGTCTTTTGTTCTGTCACAGAAACCTCCAATCCACGCACTTTTAGCGTTAGGTATCCCCCGCGTCACTCGCAGGTCCCAAAAAGTCGTCCCTCTCCCAAGCAAAGAAAAAGTCTTAGGGGATCAGTTTATCTTTTCCGCCACACTTCAACATCTTTTTGCCCATGTAGGGATTTGCCATGTCTTTGTCGAGTTGAACCCATTTTTTGTAGCCTTTGGCCATGGGACATTGGTAAGCGGTCACACCGCTGGTGCGGGCCTTATCAGCCACTACGAAAGAGATCGTATGTTTGGACATCTCACCAAAAGCCAGTCGTGCAGCATCAAAGTCCTTGGCAGCAGCAACTTTTCCAGCAGCCGCGGCCATCTCTTGTAGGGTCTTTTGCTCGGCACCTGCGGCATGTCCAGCTTCTTGGCCTGCCGTTTTTGCGAGGGCAGCGGCTCCTGCTTGGGTGGCCTTCAAATCGTCCGCTGCAAGCGCAACACGAACGACTTCATAGGCTTTCAAAAGCGCCGCACCATCGACTTTATGTGCCGCGGGTCGTGGCTTTGCAGGGGTATCCGCAGGGGGATTGCCTTTTTTGCAGCCCCACAAACCACCCAAAGCCACCAACAATGCAAGGATTCCCGTTACTTTTCTCATCAGTTTTCAACTCCTACTTTTTTTGTCTTTGATTTGGCGCATCTCTGCGCTTGTCCGCCATCTGGTTGGGAAGGATCATCTTGTCCCTCCACAGCGTCTCCTGCGAGCGCCCCCAAGATCGGGCAACCTTCAAGCGGGGCATCACCCCCATCACAAACACGCACCAAAGCACACAGCTCATCGCGCATCAGGGTGAGTTCAGCGATTTTTTCATTAAGATCGTCGATCTTTTCTTTGGCCCGTTCGCGGATATCTCCGCGCCGCGTATTGGGTTTATCGCGTAGCGCCAGCAACTCGCGGATCTCATGCAACGAAAAGCCTAGGGTCTTGGCGCGACGAATCCACTGCACACGCTGAATCGCGCTATGCTTGTACATTCGATAGCCTGACGCTTTTCGTTGGGGCTCTTCCAACAAGCCTTCACGTTCGTAATAACGAAGTGTTTGCACGCCAACGCCCGCTTGACGGGCCACTTGTCCAATCGTCATCCATTCGCTCATCTTTACGCTCCCTCCCAAGAAGCCACAATACACTGTTTCATCTCAGGATTTCATGTGCCCTTCAAAGACAGGAGCCTCCCTTCAAAGAGCCTAACAAGGATATCCGCAAGCTTACACTCTATAGGTAACTATCGAGTCAAGGACTTTCTTTCGACGTGTCTTTGGTGATGCGTCTGGTTTGTGCTATCTTCTGGGGATTCGACAAAGAACACGATAACGAGCGGAGTCAGGAGGTGCGATGACGGCTGCAAAGATCGCGAGTGGCTTATTTCAAGCATTTTATACTTTTGGTTTTCCAGCATTTTCTCTTTGGATGGCTCGACGCTTCAAGCTCGCAGAAGCCCTAGGCCCCGTCGTTTTGTGCTACCTCTTTGGCATCACCATCGCCAATCTTGGCGGCTGGTTTCCCCTCAATCCCCATCTCTCAAAAGAGTTCTACGAAAATACAGTCCCTATCGCGATCCCCTTGTTGTTGTTTTCGACGGACTTTCCGCGCTGGCTGCGGATGTCACGCACCACACTGCTCAGTTTTGGTCTGATGGTTGTCTCTGTGATCACGAGTTCTTCTCTCGCGTACTACTTTCTCGGAAAAAGCGTGGAAGAAGCTCACAAAGTCTCAGGGATGCTTGTGGGCCTCTACACGGGCGGAACCCCCAATATGAACGCCATCGGGATCGCCCTTGGCACCAAGGAACACATCTTTCCACTCGTCAATGGCACGGACTTGGCGCTTGGAGGAGTCTATCTGTTTTTCTTGTTATCTTTTGCCAAGCCGTTGCTTGGTCGCCTGCTTCCAGCCTACCCAACCCCCGTTCCTGCGGGCGATGTGGAACATGACGAAAAAGTCGAAGCCGAGGCCCACACCCCAACCCACGAGTTTTCATGGCGCGACAACATGGCCGGCATGATCAAGTCTTTCTTCCTGGCTGCGGGCATCGTGGGCGTCAGCGTGGGTTTAAGTCTCTTGCTGACTGGAAAACTTGATGTTGCGGTGATCATCCTTTCGATTACCACGCTTGGAGTCTTGTGTTCGTTTATCCCGAATATCCGCAAGATCGAAGGAAGCTATGAGCTTGGCGATTATATCTTACTTTGTTTTGCGACGGCCCTTGGAAGCTCTGTCAACATCGCAGAGATGCTAAAGACCGATCTAGCGGCCTTTTTTGTGTACACTGCGGTGATCATGTTTGGTGCGTTGGGTATGCACCTCATCTTGGCGATCATCTTCCGTATCGACGTAGACACCGCAATCATCACATCGACAGCAGGCATCTATGGCCCGCCCTTTGTACCTGCGGTGGTTCGCGCCCTCAACAACCGAGAAGTCCTTGTATCGGGACTTACAACAGGCTTAGTGGGTTATGCCATAGGGAATTACTTGGGAATCTGGCTGGCGAGGATCTTGGGGGGATGACGGGGTGCTTAGAAAGACTCAATGCGCAACATCTGGGGGGGTTCGATCACAGAGTTGAGTCGTGAGATCGACTGAAGCGCCCGTTGCATGGCCGCTTCGTTGGTATCATGTGTTGTAAAGACCACAGGGACAGCCTCTCCAGGCGCCCGCCCACGCTGCAACAAAGCTTCCAAAGACACCTGTTCATCGCGCAAGATCGCCGAAACTTCCGCGATCACACCAGGTCGATCCACCACCATCAGTCGAACATAAAAAGTGCCTGAGCGCTGTCCCAAAGGCAGCGAACGCAGCGGCCCAAGCAACGATGCAGGCTGCCCAAAAAGCGGGCTGGTGTTGGCACGTGCGATATCCACGAGGTCTGCCACCACCGCAGAAGCGGTGGGTCCAGCCCCTGCGCCACGCCCTTCCATCACGATCTTGTCCACAAAGTCACCTTGGATCACGACACCGTTAAAGACCCCATCCACCTTGGCGATCGGCGCATGTTTGGGCACCATGCAAGGATGAACACGTTGTTCGATCCGCCCGTCCTCATGGCGTTTTGCGATACCCAAAAGCTTGATTCGATACCCAAGTTCTGTAGCATACGCGATATCCACAGCATTGATCTTGCGGATGCCTTCGACAAACGTATCTCTCATCGAGACTTCGACCCCAAAAGCCATCGCAGAAAGCAGCGTCAACTTGTGCGCGGCATCCACACCATCGATATCGAAGCTGGGATCGGCCTCTGCATAACCAAGCGTTTGTGCCTCTTGCAAGACTTCAGCAAAGTCACGACCCGTCTCCAACATCTCGGTGAGGATGTAATTGCATGTCCCATTCAAGATCCCATGAAGCTCGAAGATCGTGTTGGCTGCCAGACCTTCGCGCAGGGTCTTGAGGATCGGAATCCCCCCAGCCACGGCAGCTTCCGCACAAAGTGCCGTCTTCGTCTCTTCTTCGAGCTGCGCAAGTGCGCGCCCATGTTCCGCAAGCAGCGCTTTGTTTGCGGTGACAACGGGCTTTTTCGCTCGCAATGCCGCTTCAACCAAAGCTTTCGCAGGATCCCCCGAACCGCCCATCACTTCGACAACAACATCCACCTCTTCCGCTGTCGCCAACGCAAGAGGATCTTTGTACCAAGTCACGCCGCTCAGATCCACACCGCGTTCCTTGTAGCGATTCCGCGCAGAGACCGCAGTGATCACCAACTTTTTCCCGCAGCGCTTCTCCAAAGCTTGCGCATTCTTGGCCAACAGCTTGCACACACCCACTCCCACGGTCCCGAGACCCGCGAGCCCTACGCGCAACTGCGCTCCTGTTGTCATCTTTTCTCCTTATCCATGTTTCACAAACTCTGATCTTTCTTCTGCTTGGTCACGCGCACAGAAGGACGACGTACCGCAGGATGTCGAACAGAAGGACGTTGAACAGGCTTGGGTTTACGAACCAACTTGCGTTGCATCAGATGCACCGCAGGGTTCTTCACCTTGGCGGGCTTGATCTCGTACAGCTCGCCTTTGTACTTGTGCAGCTTTTGGATCGCATCGATCACGATCTTGGCAGCTTTCTTGGTGCAAAGCTGTTTTTCTGCGCGCACAAACGCAGCTTTTTTGTAATAAGAAACATCCACTTGGAGGACACCTTTTACTTTCCGTATGGCCCGCGACACGCGCAGGGGACAGCCAGAACTTCAGGTCATGCCCTCCACCAAGATAATCATATCGCAAGCGCCAGGCGGGATCTTGGCCAAGACCGTCCCACGCTTCTTGGGTTTCGTCCCGACAGCGGTCATGTGCGAACGCAAGGCGCGTATCGTGTTGGGGTGTAGCCGTCGTCGCGGGCCTTGTGCACGCAAACGATCAAAGGGAGAGGTTCGTATCGGGTGAGTCTTCCGCACCTGCCGACCATTTCGAGCAAATCGTCCTCGTCGCGCCTGTCGAGAGGGTCGCGGCCATCGCTTTCCGTACTTCGCAGAAAGCACTTTTTGTGACCGTGGTGGCGCGATGTCCCGCTTGCTCCACGCCATCCAGAACGCCAAAAGTCCAAGGCCACCCGCCAAGGACCACTTCTTCCAAGCCATTCGCTTCTCCTGTCTGTGTACCAAGAACCTTGCGCCTCCAAAGAAAACGAAGGTTCGTACCCAAAAAAGTCAGACTTCATCCCCACACGATGCAACGCCCCGCGCCCGCTGTCAAAGGGGCGCCCGATTTCTCGACTAAAACAAGGCCAATTGTTCTCGTGGCCCACCCTCCACATCCATGGGCGTTGGGGGCAGATCGTCGAGTTCGATACGTTGCTGCAACAAAGCGTGAAACTTTCGCGCATGATCGGGCGCTTCGATGTCCTCAGGTGAGTGCAAAAACACGTATGGACGTAGCCCTTGCTCGATCCAGTGAGCAACAGCATCCGCCCAATACTCCATGATATCTAGATTTTTTTCCCATGTGGGATGGCAGATCAAACGCAAAAAAGGTTGTTTCCCCGTAACGTAGGGCTTTTCAGGGAGCTGTGGTTTGCGGCTCCGCAGCGTCTTGAGATTCGGATCTTCCGCGATAGCGCGATACACACCACGCGTATCCGTAATCACACGGTCAGCCCCATAACGATGTAACAACTCATTCAAGCGACGTTCTGGTAGCCCCGAAAAGAACGAGATATGGCGCACTTCCACTGCACAAGGCGCCCCCTCAGGGACCCGCTGCAACAGGCGTTCTAACAAAGGCAAAGAGGGCAACTGAAAAGCTTTGGGCAACAACAAAAAGTACGGTCCCAACAGCGATCCCAACGGTGCCATCCGCTCGAAAAAGACCGTCAATTCATCCTCGACATTGTGCAGCATCTTCTCATGGCTGATGATATGTGGAAACTTCATACAAAAATGAAATCCTTCAGGGACTTCTTCTTTCCAACGCGCGATATTTTCTGAAGAAGGCAACGCATAAAAAACAGTGTTCCCCTCTACACTCGAAAAGACTTGGCTATACTGCGCCAACATCTCGGTGTTTTTGACACCCCGCGTAAAAAAACGTCCCACCCACTCTTTGTTGGCCCACATCGGGCATCCAAGAAAATATGGCCGCATGATTCCTTCCTTTGCTCGACGAGACATCCAAAAACAACGAGACATCCGCACCCACGCCGTCTCTCTCGACTTCCCAAAAGATCTCCATTGAACTTTTTTCGAAGCGTCTCGTCAACGAGACCAGATACCTTGGATGCGAAAAGCATCGCCAAGATCCCCAAACACCTCACCAAACACGAGGCTCGACGATGTTCCGTAAGCATCTCTCTCTTCACTTCAGCTAATGGCCCCGTTTCTTCGGGCCATTACGTTTCTTTACTGAAGTCACGCACGAAAGATCCCCACCCCACCCAACAAGCGGTGGAAACGGGAGTATTCCGCGCGTAAAGAGAGAGTTGTAACATGTCGATGTCGCATCAAAACCGCCAGAAGTCCGTCAAGTCCGCCAACCATCCCCCCCTGCAACAGAAACACGATGCCCCCAACTTTGCGCACGCACACCAAGCCCTACGCGAAGGGCGCATCCAACCGCGCCGCCGCAAGTATCAATACGCAAACAATCGCAAAGCACGCAAACGAAACAAAGCCAATGAGCTCGAACGCATCGCCCAAAAAGAACAACACTGGGCACCTGCCATCGAAGAAGCGTACAAACTTCTCAACGAAGTCGAGCGTATCTTTGCACGCCAGCCCCGCAGTGACCACAAAAGCTGGAAGCTCGCACACCCCGAAAAACACAGCAAACTTTGGGACAAAGCCTTGGACCCATGGAGCGGTCTGCTCAACCACACCAAAGCCTGGGTGCGTGGTTTTGCAACAAACTGCCTCTCGCGACTCCCCGATCCACGGGTGATCCCGTTGCTCATGCAGATGTGCCAAGACAAAGCAGAAAAAGTCCGCGCCAAAGCTTACAAAGCACTTGGCAAGTGTGGCCCTTACCTTTTGCCCGTCCTACCGAGTCTGATGCAACAGTACATCCACGCTTACCAAGGACGACGGCGCTTGGAAAACCTTTTCGTCGATGCCAAAGAGCACATTGAGCCTGCATTGGTCGAGTGTTTTCAACAAGCCAATCTCCAACAACAAAATGCACTACTTCGCGTCTTTTATCGATGTGAAGTCCCGATTCACGGGATCTTTGAATCCTTACAAGCTCATCTCCAAGAAATCCCCACACGCTACCCTTACCTTCAAGGCTCCAGCATCAGCATCGCGTTGAGTCTCTTTCAACGACAAGGACACCAAGCACTCCATGCCATCCCCTGTATCCTCCAGGCCATGGAACGGTTCGAGCGATATCCAATCTTTTGGCAAGGCCTTCATCTTATTGAAGCACTCTCTCCTTACAATGCTCTCTATCTCGATGAGATCACAAGACTTTTTCTTCGAGTTCGAGAACGAGCAATCCCCAAGGCCAATATCCGCACGAGCTACACCACCCACTTTTACCATGATGGCCAGGAGTACGAGTACCAGCGGCAAAGCCGCGTCGACAACCTCGAACACGCTTTCCAAAGGCTCCTCGCCTCTTGGACCAAGCATGGGCACACTCCATCGCTTTCGCTTTGGTACGAGTCTCCCCAAAACCCCCTTTGGAACGCCGTATCAGGACAAAGTCATGCGCTCCATCAACAAGAACTTTTGCGCCTACACCGTGCCCTCGAACACTTGCAAGAAGCACCACACTCTCTCACAACGCTGCTTTCCCAAGCTTTAAGAGAAGCCGCACGTTCAGCGCCCAAAGAAAGCTTGCTTTCTTCCTCTGCCCCTTGGAACATAGAAGAGACGCAAATCGACCAAGGCACCGAAGCCATCGAAGTAAACGACCCCATGGGGGTAGACAGTTCATCCGACCCCATCCAAGAGGCCGAATCTTCCGAAGACCGCACCTTGCTCCAACGCGTCTTCGACGCTTTTCAAGAGGAACGTCACCCCTGGGCAAATCATCCTTATCGCTGTATCCGCAAACAACTGGCCCTTCCAAGCTCTCTCAACACCCAATGGGGCGGATTTAACGAGTTTGCACGACATGCGCTGTACACACTTCGATCGCTACACATCCTCACGTTGCAGATCCAACGCGTCGAACAAGTCTCTGAGCAACATCTTTCCTGCACCTACTACAAATCCCTCGCGGAAAGCTACACAGATCCGCTCTTTGAGGATGGTGCCCCCTGATGCACCGAGAGAAACACAAGAATTATTCTTACAAAAAAAGACGTATAAAAAATGGGATGAGAGGCGGGAGAAAAAGAGAGGCTTAGCGGGTGGCGCAGAAACCAAATTGGATGGTTTGTCCGGGTGTTAGGGTTGCATTCCATGTCACACCTGCAAACTCTTTTTCTTGGCCGCTGAGGTCGGTGACTTCAGCATTCCAGATCTGCGTAATCGTCCCATCGACCGTCAAACGCACCTTCCACGTCACGTCTGAAGTATCTTTGTTGGTTACATCGATGTGACGACAGTATCCAGCCCCCCAATCCGAAGGGATCATCGACTTGACTTCGATGGCATTGTTGGGTGGCGCTTCGGGGACACCTTCTGCACCACCTGCATCGGGCGTCGAAGGCTCGGTCCCTGTGGGCGGTTCTTCAGGTGTGGTGGGCGTCGAGATCGCCGAGCGACGTTGTGTAAAGTGCGGTGTCTGCGTCAGCGCAAGCAGCAAAGCAGGGATGTTGTATTTTTGCGCCGTCCACGACTGATGCAAGCCATCCACAAGACACGCTAGGTAGCCCTTTTCATCGACCCCATACGCAAAACGCATCCACTGACGCACAAAACACTGCTGCGCGCCCTTGTCTTCAGAAAGCAGCAAAGCAAGCTGACGCACCCCATCGAATGTCGCTCCTTTGCGCGTCGTATCGACGATCTCGCCCCGCGCATCGATGGGTTTGCCATTCTCCGTTTGTTGATACAAACCAATCCCATCAAAGTGACTGAAACCAAACCCAATGGGATCGATCTTCTCGTGACATCCGCGACAATCGGGGTTATCTGAGTGTTCTTTGTAACGTTCGCGTGTGGTCTTGGAGTTGTCGAGACCAGGTGGCACGACCATCAAACTAGCGGGCGGTGGGTCAAGATGCTCACAAAGGATGCGTTCTCGCACCATCACGCCCGTGTGGATCGGCGACGCCGTGTTGGGAAGTCCATGCACGACCAAGACCGCGCCCAAGGTCAACAAACCACCGCGCGAATTGTCCGAAAAGACCACCTTACCGTATCCGTCAGCATCGACTTGCTCAGGGGCTTTGACACCGTAGTATGCGGCGAGTTCTTTGTTGAGGATCGAATAGTTGGCTGTCAGAAGCTCAGAGAAAGAACCCGTCCCATCGCGCAAAACAGCACGAACAAAACGCTTCGCTTCTTCGAGCATAAACTTGCGGATCTCTGGGGTAAGTTTGGGGTATGTGGTGGCGTCTTTGGGGACCGTCAAGACGCGATCAAGGCTCAACCACTCGATCACAAACTGCTCTACCACGCCAAGATAACGCTCAGACTGCAACAGGCGCTTGGCTTGGGTCTCGATCTCAGCGCTGGCTTGGAGCTTTCCGGCTTTTGCAGCTTGCATCAATGCATCGTCAGGCGCCGTTCCATGAAGCAGATAAGACAAGGAAGACGCGATCTCAAAAGATGAAAGCTTGTAGATGCCGCCTGTATCGTGCGTCCCCATCTCTTGACGGTACCAAAACAACGGAGACTGGAGGACCGCAGTCATCATCATCTCGATCCCACGGGAAAAACTCGTCTTGGCTCCATGATCAAACAAAGTCAGATAACGATCCACCGTCGCAGCCGAAAGCGTCGTGCGAAACGCACGTGCCCCAAAACTCTCCATAAAGCTTTTGGCACAGTTGCGATCTCCTGCGGCGGGATCACAAGGAACGTATTTGTTGAGCGTGGTAACAGCTTTTGCGGCGATGGCTTCGGCGGCTTTGCTGATTTGATCTGCAAGTAAGCTGTGGACCGTCAGTGCGTCCGCATTGTTGCTAAAGTGATTCACTACGGTATCAACGACCATCTCGGCCCCCCACGTCGAGGGGAACCCAAAAAGCTCGGTGACTGTGCGATCAAACTCAGCACGGCTCAAACGGCGCAGCTTCCGCATACCAACCTTGGGCGTGGCATCATCGCAAGAAACGGGTGGGTCAGGAGGAAGCTGTTTGCAATCTTTGGTAACGCCCGTCGCACGGGCAACATAGTCTGCTAGCGCTGCGTAGTTCTCGCTCCCTGGAACAATCGCGACACCGCCCGTGTGTCCGCCAGGATGCTGGCCTGTGGGCTTGCTCAAAAGGATGCTTACCCCTTGGACTTTTTCGTTGGCAATCGACGCAGCGATGATGTGATTGAACGACAAAAAGTCGGGTTCAGAGGGCAAAGCCAACAAGAAGCGAGAGTCGCGTGCCAAACCGCCCTTGTAATGGCAGTTTAGACACTTTTGGGAAAGCAGGGGCTCCCAGATCTTTGTGCGAAAGTCTTCCAATGAAGGCGCACAAGGCGCTTGGGTCAGGGGATTTGGCGGCAGCCCCTTGGGAAAACGCGAAGGGTCGATCTCTGCAACGGCGGTCCCATCAGGCTGGCTGACTTCTCCCCCGTCGTTTCCAACGGTCTTTTCGTCTTTTCCGTTACGTTCGCAGCCAAGCGCAAACAACCACATCGCACACAGCGCCCAAACAAAGGCTCCACTCCACCAAAGTCGATGCGGGCTCTTTTTCTGATGCATGTTTTCTCCTACACATCTTCGCACTGGGTTAACCCGCAAGGCCAGTGAGCGGCCCTGATGCTCGCATGGGATCGCCAAACGTCATATTGTTCAGTCCCATCCCATGACACAGCGAAACCAACAATTTTTGATGAGACTCACCATTGTATTTCACGTAACGACTGAGCTTCCAGCCTGTCCCACCGCCAGAGATCACGAAGGGAACGGCGATACAGTTATGCAAACGACTGTCCCCCATCTCTTTGGGCCAGAAGATCAGGCTTTCGTCGTACAAAGTTCCGCTACCATCGGGCAAAGGCGTCGCTTTCATCGCTTGCACAAGTTTGACAAACTGCTCTGTAAACCAACGCTCTGTTTGAACGAATCGGCCGACACCTGCGGCATCTTGATCGCCGATGTGCGAAAGTGAGTGGTGGCCATCTCCGATCCCCAACCACGAAAACTGCACCGGGGAGATGGTATGAGAGCACTGTAACGTCGCAACATGCGTGATATCGCACGCCAAAGCTGCCACCAT
This sequence comes from Myxococcales bacterium, assembly GCA_020632975.1. GTDB lineage: Bacteria > Myxococcota_C > UBA6777 > UBA6777 > UBA6777 > JAKLKB01. The sequence goes on along the minus strand of JACKEL010000004.1, from coordinate 213,895 downwards.
GATCTTGATTTGCAGATCGATCACAGTGGGGAAATTATCGTTCTTTTGGGACTCTGACTTCGACATCAACTGCAACGTAGGAACGCTACAACCCGAAGGACCCGTAGAAAAGGACTGTAAGCTTTTTTCCAACTCACGAATCGACTGAAGATGTCGATCCAGCTTGATCTTTTCTTCTTGTCCCAAGGCATTTTGGAGCATCGCCATATCGCCCTTCACGACGTCCAAGATGCTCTTGCGCGCGAGGGTGATCTCATCCATCTGTTGTTGCCCACCAGCAATTCCACCAAAGATCTTGTCGAAAGCGTCCTTGGGATCGTCATTTGGGGGCACAAACTCATCAGGTCCACTGTAAGACATCCGCGTTTGGCGACTCCCTCCCCAAGCGCTGGTCAGTGCACCAAGCGTCACCTGAGAAAATCGCGCGCCCTGTCCGAGCTTTTCGGCGACAAACAGGTCCAAGGACTTCCCACCCGACTCATCGGACTTGCGAGCTCCCCCTGTCAACATCCCGTGCATCCCGCCTTCGTGGTTATCAAACCCCACGAAGTTGAGGCCATCCACCAACAAGAGATCGTCTTTGATCGTGGCTGCGGGCTCCAAGATCGAACCCGCCCCAAAACGAAAGTTGGTATCCGTCCCATCAGGCCGCCAAAAGCGATGCACTGTCCCGTTGGGGTGGAAAAAGATCGCCATCTTTTTGGCTTTTGCTCCCGTCGGCGCCGCCGAAACAGGCAACAAACGCACAAACGGCGCCGCAAGCAAAGACGCTCCCAAGCTCATCGTAAAAGCCCGTCGCGTCAACTTAATCGGTGTCGCCATGCTATGCTCCTTGATTGAGAAGATTTCTCGACATAACTCTCGCCAGTCGTTCCAACCGCGTTGTATGACGCGGTCAACGCCCAACATATCCCACAATTTTGCAAAATGTTTCCTTGCGATAAGGGATGGCTGGCTTTTGCCGTCGGGAACATGCTAGCATACGCATCTTTGTTTCAGAACATACAATTTGCCTGAAAAGGAGTTTTTTTCATGCTCGTAAGTCCACAGGGATTGATCATCCTCGTTGTATCCGCAGGGATCGCGGGTCTTGTTCATCTGGTGTATCCGTTTCTTCATCTCCCACATCGCCTTTTTGGGATCGGCATCATCCTCGTCGTAACCGGCATGATCGCAGATGCTGTTCGCCAACACGCTCGCCTCTTTTTTATCCCTGTGTGGGTGCTTGGCTGGCTCGTGATGTCGGCTGGGGCGTGGCAGCGTTGGGGCTGGTTGGTGGGCTTGGGTTCATTGTTGGCCTTGTTTGTGCTGGCCTTTTTGTTGGCAGGGATCGTCTTTGCCGCAGAAAAGAAACACTGGGAACAAGCCCAAGCCGCTTTTCAACTTGCCCGAGAGACCTTTGAGATGGGCGATATCGACGCGACTTGGGGGCACTTGCAACGCTCGCTGTCTTTGCCAAGCGTGATGCCCATGGATAGTGCGATGTACGAGCATCATCGGCAACTTGCGCGCTTCTTGGCGGAAGTCATCGGCGAGATCCCCCCAGCCCTTCAACTTCACTTCAAGAAACTCGATGATGTCTTTGCCCACGCCCAAGCAGGCGAGCGCATCCAAAACCCCGTGGAAGCCCAGCAACTTCTCCAACTTTTGCAGCATCTGCTCGCGACCAAAGGCGACTTACACAGCCTTGGGATCGTGACTTCCACCGCAGCAGAAGACAAACAAGCACTTGTCCAACAGCTTCTTGCCAACAAAAAAAGCTCTCTTCCCCCCCCTCCTCCCGACCAAATCCTCTAATCCTCTCCCCAAGCTCCCGCCCCATCATACTTTTTCTCGCCAAGTCTCCTTCTTTTTGAGGAGATCGCTTTCTCGACAAAAAAGTGCTATAAGAGCACACAAACATGGATAAATGCACAAAGGTGCCACGTCAAACGCCTTTGTAGGGCTTGAGGTGCCCGAAAAAGAACAACAATCACATGAGGAGAGTGACTATGCCTCAAAGAGCTTCGTGGCTTCGTATAGGTTATCTCACGTTTTTCAGTCTGCTACTTGCAACCAGCCTCGCTTGCGGGCCTCCTGGCGGTGTGGGCAACCAACAAGATGGGGCCATCAACAGCGAAGGTGGTTCTAGCAACGAAGGCGCCCAACAGGACGGGACCGTCAGCGATGGAAGCGCCAACGAACAGCCCCAACAAGATGGCGCAAACCCCGATGGAACGGCCGCAGAGTCGACAACACAAGATGGCACCACCAACGAACAAGGAACCCCAGATGGTGCAGTCCAAGATGGTACCGCACCTGACGGATCCCCCCAAGACAACGGCGATACAGAGCCCGCCCTTGATGGAGGTTCCACAGACACGACTCCCGACGCGACAAAGACCCGATGTGAAGGGCAACTCGGTTACTGTGACCTCTTTACCAACGGATGCAAAGACGGTTACGAAGTCTCTCCTGACACCCTCGACTGTCCAGGCGGACGTAGCGCGCTTTGCTGCGTTCCCAAGATGCCCCCCGTCCAGTGTGCAACAGACAAAGACTGTCCCCCAACTTGCCGTGGTAACGGTGTGTGCGAACAAATCGAATACAAGTGCGTTGCAGGGATGTGCACGGCGGGTCAACCACTGTCTCAACCCAATGCCCGCTGTGATAACGCAACAGGCCAGTGTGTTCCTTTGAGCGCGGGTTGTCAGAGCAATTGTGACTGTCCTCAGGGTCTACTTTGCGCAAACGGCCGCTGCCTCTCAGGTACAAAGCCTGCGTACTGCTGCACCAACACAGGTTGCCCAGTCGGAGAGACTTGCCAAAACCCCGATGGTACGAACGGGACCTGCACCAACAACACCCCCACAGACTGCGAGAAAAAAGGCGGACAGTGCATCCCACAAAATGGAAGCTGCCCCCCCAACTCGAAGATGGACACCGCTGTTTCGTGCGGAACGGTCCGCTCTTTGGTGTGTTGTTTACCGACAACGAACCCTTGCGCCACCATCCGCTGCCAAGGTCCCACCTGTACTCCTTCGAGCACGGGCGGCTGCAACGAAACCACCTACACATGTGACCCCAGTCTCGGTCAGTGCGTGCCCACCACCAAGGCCCTTACTGCAACGTGTCGCATGGATGTGAATGACTGTGTACAAAACACCCCTGGCTGCTCCAACAACCTATGCTCCCTAAAGACCACAACCGTCAAACTGTCTTGCTCACAAAGCGGAACAAGTTGTGTCCAAACAACTCCTGGCTGCTCTGGGACCCAGTGCACCGTAAAAACCACCACCATCGCGAACGCAAGCTGCGATAGCACCACAGGCAAGTGCTCTCCCAAGACCGCAGGATGCCAAAGCAACTGTGACTGCACGCAAGGTCTGCTTTGCGCAAATGGCCAGTGCATCGCGGGGATCGTGCCTGCTTACTGCTGTACCAACCCTGGTTGCCCAGCAGGTTCTACGTGCCAAAACCCCGACAAGACCAGCGGAACCTGCCCCAGCACAACGCAAACCGACTGTGAGAGAAAAGGTGGTCAGTGCATCGTCCAAAATGGAAACTGCCCCCCCAACCACAAGATGGACACCGCTGTTTCTTGCGGGAATATCCGCGCGTTGGTGTGTTGTTTGCCTGCAACAAATCCTTGCGCCACCATCCGTTGTTCTGGCCCCACTTGTAGCGCATCAAGCACGGGTGGTTGTAGCCAAACCACCTACACATGTGACCCCAACCTCGGTCAGTGCGTGCCTACCACCAAGACCACCACCCCAACCTGCAACATGAATGGCACTGTTTGCGTTCAAAGCACCCCGATATGCAGCAGCAACCAATGCGCTGTCTCCGCAACAAGCACCGCCCCAAGCTGTACACAAAGCGGAACAAGCTGTATCCAAAGTGGCGCACTTTGTAGCAACAACCAGTGTGTCAAAGGCTCACAAACCATCGCCAACAGCACCTGCGACAGCACAACAGGCCAGTGTACCCTGCCTTCCAATACATGTGCCTTGGTCGGCGGCGTCTGCCAGTCCAGCCGCTTGCCTTGCCCTCCTGGAACGGCAACCAATACCAACTTGTCTTGCGGTTCTTTGACGCTTTCTTGCTGCGCCCCCAGAGTCCCCTAAACACACCCCATCCCTTTTCAGAAAACACCCTATTCCCCCTCTCTCCCAACGCCTTACGACACTAGACAACCACCACAAAAGACCCATAACCTTGACGAGGCGCCTTCGTAAAGCTATATGTTTTGAGCCAGAATGAATGGTGATTCATCCCAAGATCGATCCATTCAAGATGCCGAAGGGGAGAGCGTTTTCCTTTCTATCCGATTTAGCGGAAGTTCATCTGCAAGGAGCGAAAGTTATGAGCCAGTTTGAAGCCCTGCGTAAAGAGATTGCGACGATCCAAGCAAAACATCGGGCGCGTCCCGAGATGATGCGAGGTCTAAAAGTCCCTTATTATCGCCGAGGAGAGATGTCGATCCCAGGTTTTCGCATGAGCAAAGGGGGCGATATCGAAACGGATGGTCGCGCCCAAAGTCTCCGTGTGATGAGCAAAGCCGCCCAGTTCCCTATCGACTTTTTCTTCTATGATCTAGAAGATGCCGCTCCTGACAATCCTGAGTTCAAGAAATACGCGCGACGCTTTGTGGTCGAAGCCCTCACCACAAACGACTATGGCAAGCGCGTGGTGGGCTTCCGCCCCAACAACATCCGCACCAGCTACTTTGAGCAAGACCTGATCGAAGTCCTGAGCGGTGCGGGGCATCGCCTTGATGCGCTCGTCATCCCCAAGACAGAGTACGCAGACGAAGTCCAAGACATCGTCAAGATCGTGCGCGACATCCAACGTATCGCAGGGCACTCCAATGTCCCCATGTTGGAGATCCTGATCGAGTCGCCACGTGCGTTCCTTGAGGCCGAAAAGATTGCAGCCATCGACGGTGTAGCTTCGTTGATCTTTGGTTCGTGGGACTTTGCACGTACCATCAGCGGAAAAGTCAATGCTGAAGGATGGTTGCACGAACAAGCCGTAGCTCGTCAGATGCTTCCGATCATCGCCGCAGCCTATGGCAAAGACGCTGTCGATGCGGTCACTGCGACCCTTCCAATCCGTCCCAAACAATCCGAGGGGATGTCGGACACAGATTACAAAAAGTTCCTCTCGATGCGCGCTGACGACCTCAAAGTGGAAGAAGTCGGGGAAGAGTTTATCGCATCTATGCGTAAGAAAGAGCGCGCCCTTGAGTTGGTGCGATTGGATGCCGAAAACGCCCGTGCTGTGGGCTACGCAGCCAAGTGGATCTTGCACCCCGATCAAATCGACTTGGTGCACGGTGCTTGGTCTCCTGATCGCAGCACAGCCAAAGCCGCGCTCGACCTTGTGGCGCACTATACCCGCGCAGCTTTGAGCGGTTCGGGTGCAGAGGTGGACAACGATCGACTTGCAGACAAAGCGGTGATTGGGACCGAATGGTGGCAAGTCCTCGCAGGACTTCGTGCAGGGACGCTCACAGACGAAGACATCCAAGCCACAGGCGTGGATCTCGAAACCCTGCAACGCACGGTCGTCACGCACGATCAGCACCAGACCCTACAAAAAGACTAAGACCGCACCATCGCAAGAGCGCGGTCTGTTCTTGCTCAACCAAACGTATCGTTTGGGGCGCCATGACCGCCCACGCTCCATCTCTCGCGCCTTGCATCCCCGTATGGCGAGCCCGATCATCTCGTCGATGATCCCCTTCTGATGGCACAAAGGAGAGCCTCGTGAGCCAACATCCCGCAAAACAAGCCCTTGAAACCGCAGCTTCCATGATCGATGCGCTTGGCGATAGCCTCGCCAAACAAGTCGAACAGGACGGTCGCCTCTCGCGCACCAAGCTGGATGCGATACAACCTGCGGCGTTTCAGTACGCCTATCTCCTTGCCGAGTTGGAAGCCGCTCGTGCAGGCTTGCGCTACGCGGCAAACCGTGGCGCTTATGAACAAGCGCTCGCGGAAACTTACACCGCGATGGTTATGCGCCGTTTGCTTCAACGCGTTGGGATGCGAGAAGCTGAGTTCGGTTGGGAAGGAGACGCCTACGTCACCCTTCAACCCCACCGCGCTTGGATTGAATCAACCCTCTCGACCGAACGACTTGTTCAATTGGGAGATAGCTTGCTTGCCCGAGATGCCGAGTGGAGCGGTGCTTACGGCGTCAGCGAAGATCACGAAGAAGTCCGAAAGGTCTTTGCGCGTTTTGCGGATGAAAAAGTCGCTCCTCTCGCAGAGCATATCCACAGACACGACGATATCATCCCTGAGTCTCTGCTCCAAGAGTACGCTGCGATGGGCGTTTTCGGCATCTCGATCCCTGATGAGTACGATGGTAGCTTCGTGGACAACCTCACGATGTGTCTCGCCACAGAAGAACTTAGCCGCGCAAGCCTAGGTGCGGGCGGTAGCGTGATCACGCGTCCTGAGATCTGTGCAAAAGCCATCCTCAAAGGCGGAAGCGACGAGCAAAAACGCAAGTGGCTTCCCTCCATCGCTCAAGGAGAAACCCTTGTAAGCGTCGCAGTGACCGAGCCAAACGCAGGTTCAGACGTCGCCAATGTTCGTGTCAGTGCCAAACGCGTCGAAGGTGGCTACGTCATTAACGGCGAAAAGACATGGTGTACTTTTGCAGGGCGCGCCAATGTCTTTATCTTGCTCGCACGCACGGGTGATGCGAACTCTGGACACAAAGGACTCACACTCTTCCTCGTTGAAAAACCTGCGAAGATCTCTGACACAGACCATCATCATTTTGCTTACAAGCAATCGACTGGAGGCACCTGCGAAGGCCGTGCGATCCCGACCTTGGGCTACCGTGGGATGCACTCTTTCAGCGTGAGCTTTGAAGATTACTTTGTCCCTGAGGCCAACCGACTGGGCGATGAAGGACAAGGTTTTGTCCTACAGATGGAAGGTTTCGCAGGTGGACGCATCCAAACGGCCGCTCGTGCGGTGGGTGTGATGGAAGCCGCTTTGCGCGAAGGTATCCGTTATGCCCAAGATCGCCAAGTCTTCGGCAAACCCCTCGCCCAACAAAGTCTCACCCGCGTCAAACTCGTTGAGATGGCCGCAACTCTTATGGTGGGACGTCAACTCAGCTACCACGTGGCGGAGCTTATGGACGAAGGCAAGGGCAGCATGGAGGCTTCCCTTGTGAAGTTGATGACCTGCCGAGAAGCAGAACAACTCACGCGTGAAGCGATGCAACTTCACGGTGGGATGGGCTACTCTGAAGAATATCCCGTCAGTCGTTATTGGACAGATGCCCGTGTCCTCAGCATCTTTGAAGGGGCCGAAGAAGTCCTCGCCCTTTACGTTGTTGCACGTCAAGCGATCGCACAACGTCTTGCATCCTAAGCACTTTTCCTAGACATCCCTTCCCCAAAACAAACCTCTTACATGGCGGGTTGTGGACCTTCACGCGGTGCCCACCTAGCAAAAGGATCGGCGATGACGCAAAAAGGATGGATCGGCTACTTTTTTGAAGACTTCCACTTGGGTATGAAGCTGCAAGGCCCCACCCCACGGACGCTGACGGATGGCGAGACATCTCTTTACATCGCACTCACAGGCGACCGAACCCCCCGCTTTTGTGGGCCACAACGACTCGTCCACCCTTTGATTATCTTTCACACGGTCTTTGGACAAACGGTGCGACAGATCTCGCTCAATGCCCGCGCAAACCTCGGATACGCGGACATGCGTTGGATGGCCCCTGTGCATGTTGGCGATACCCTCTCCATCCAGATGGAGATCATCGGCCTCAAAGAAAACTCCTCCCGTGACACAGGCATCGTCTATGTCAAAAACGTGGCCTATAAGCAAGATGGTACCGAGGTGATGCGCTTTACGCGTTGGGTCATGGTACGCAAACGCTCGGATGCTCCAACACCTTACCTCGATGCACCTGAGATCCCCAAGCTGCCGAAGGTTGTGCCGCCTGAAGAACTCTCCCTCTTTGAAGAACATCTTCCCACGTTGAATAGCTGCGGTGGGCGCTGGAGTTTCGATGATTATGTGGCAGGAGAGCGCATCTTCCACTTTGATGGGATGACCATGAATGACTCCGATCACATGAGCTTTACCCGTCTCTTTCAAAACAGCGCCAAGGTCCACTTTGATAGCCACAAGATGAACGGTCGCCCCCTTCTCTACGGGGGTTTGACCATCAGCCATGGCTACGCACAAGCCTTCAACGGCCTTGAGATGCGCCTTGGGATACGCGCCCTCAACAGTGGGGTCCACGCAAACCCCACATACAGCGGCGATACGCTCTACACTTTTACGGATGTCCTTGAGACGGTCTCGCTCACAGATCCCAACTTGGGCGCACTTCGCTTGCGTATGGTCGTGACCAAAGATCTCGATGCAGCGGCCCTTGCAGAACAAGGCGAGACCTTCTCGATCATGCAAGAACATCCCAAAAAGCCGGGCAAAAAACAACATCATCCTCAGGTCGTCTTGGATCTTGATTATTGGGAAGTCTTGCCACGCAGAGCCGCACTTCTCGCTTAGGACTCTTCCCTTCCAGCCGAGAGAAAGGGTGCCATCATGACCCAAGACACCACCAAACAAGACCACTTGCTCTATGATCGCGAGGGAAAGCCTACGCACGATCGTCCTTGGATCTTTCGGACGTATGCGGGCCATACCAACGTTCGCGCCTCCAATGCGTTGTATCGACAAAATCTCGCCCAAGGCCAGACGGGGCTTTCCATCGCTTTCGATCTCCCGACCCAGTGCGGTTATGACGCAGACCATCCCCTCGCTCGCAGCGAAGTAGGGAAAGTCGGCGTCCCCATCAACAGCCTTGACGATATGCACGCTCTGTTCGAGGAGATCCCCCTCGAACAGATGAACACCTCGATGACCATCAATGGCACTTCGATGTGGTTGCTTGCACTCTACATCGCGCTTGCTCGTGAACGTGGCGTCGATGTTTCCGCGCTTCGTGGCACCACGCAAAATGATCTCGTCAAAGAGTATCTTGCCCGTGGTACCTACATCTTCCCGCCGGATGCGCACTTTCGTATCATCGCAGAGATGTACGAATATTGCTTACATCACCTGCCTCAGTGGAATGCCGCCAATATCTGTTCTTACCATCTTCAAGAAGCAGGAGCGACACCTGCACAAGAGATCGCATTTGCCCTATCGACCGCCCTCGGTGTCTTGGATATCCTGCAAGAACGCGGTCAAGTGGACAAACCGCAGTTTGACCAAATCGTCGGGCGAATCAGCTTCTTCGTCAATGCGGGCATCCGCTTTGTCGAAGAGATGTGCAAGATGCGCGCATTTTCTGAGCTTTGGGACGAGCTTACGAAGGATCGTTACGATGTCCAAGACGCACGCCTTCGACGCTTTCGCTATGGTGTCCAAGTCAACTCCCTTGGACTAACCGAGCAACAACCCGAAAACAACGCTTGGCGCATCTTGATCGAAGCCTTGGGTGTCACGCTCAGCCGCAACGCTCGCTGTCGTGCCCTCCAACTTCCCGCTTGGAACGAAGCTTTGTCTTTGCCGCGGCCTTGGGATCAACAGTGGTCTTTGCGACTCCAACAGATCCTTGCCTATGAAACGGATCTTCTCGAATATCCCGACCTTTTCGACGGTAGTCCTGTGGTCCAGTCCAAGACCAACGCACTCAAAGAAGAAGCACTCCGCGAGATCGAGCGCATCCGAGGGATGGGTGGCGTTCACGCAGCGATCCACAGCGGTTACATGAAAAGCGCCCTCGTCCGCTCGATGTCCGAACGCATCAGCCGTGTACAACGAGGAGAACAAGTCGTCGTTGGGGTCAATCGTTGGACAGATGCCTTGCCTTCCCCGTTGCTTGGTGACCAAGACAGCGGGATCTTCAAGGTGGACAAAGACGCTGCCCACGAAACCCTCGAACTACTCAACCAAACACGCAAAAAACGCGATCCTGCTCGTGCAGAGGCTGCGCTTCAAGCACTCCAAGATGCCGCTCGTTCGGGTGCAAACATGATGGAAGCCTCTATTGAGTGCGCGTTGGCACGTGTGACAACAGGCGAGTGGGCAGGAGCCTTGCGCGAGATATTTGGCGAATACCGCGCAGCTACGGGCATCGAAGGACAAACCCTCTCGCTTGAAGAACAACGCATCCTTCCCCTGCGCAAACGCCTCGAAGACTTGGCCCAAAAACTGGGACACCGTCCTCGGATGTTGGTTGGAAAGCCCGGTCTCGACGGGCATTCCAACGGCGCAGAGATGATCGCTGTAACGGCTCGTTATATCGGGTTTGATGTGATCTACGCAGGGATTCGTCTTACCCCTGATGAGATCGTTCAAAGCGCCGTCGAGGAAAGTGCCGATCTCATCGGACTTTCAGTGCTTAGTGGCTCGCATATCGAACTGACCGAACAGTTGATGCAGGGACTCCAAGAAGCAGGTGCAGCCGACGCCATCCCCGTGGTGATGGGTGGAATCCTCCCACACGATGATCACGAAACCCTGCGAACACTCGGCGTTCGCGCGATCTTTACCCCCGCAGATGGCGACCTCATCACCATCTTTGATACCATCCTGCATATCCTCGAAGCCTCCGCATAACCCTATCATCACCAAGGAGCCTCCCTGTGGACAAGACCGCTCCGCCTGATCTTTCCGCGTGGATTGAACGTGCTTTGCACTTTGAAAAGTGGTCCATCGCCAAGTTGATCTCGCTGTTTGAAGATGCACGTCCTGAAGCCTCGAAACAACGACATGAAGTCATCACCCAACTTCGACAGCACCCAAAGGCCCGCAGCGCGACATTTGTGGGCCTGACAGGGACACCAGGTGCAGGAAAGTCCTCTCTCGTTGGCGCCTTGGTCCCCAAACTCCTCTCCCACCCGAGACAACTGAGTCTTGCCATCCTCGCGATCGACCCTTCAAGCCCACTCACGGGTGGCGCGGTCCTTGGCGATCGTACGCGCGTCAAACTTCCTCCTAAAGAAAAAAGAGTCTTCTTTCGTAGTCAATCTTCTGATCAAGATCTTGGAGGACTCAGTCGCAACACTTTTCAGGTTTGCCGCCTGTTGTATTGGTTGTTCGATATCGTGTTGATTGAGACCGTAGGGATCGGGCAATCAGAGATCTCGATTCGTCATGCAGCCGATCATGTGTACCTTTTGCTTCAGCCGCTTGCAGGTGACGAACTTCAATTTATCAAGGCTGGGATCATGGAGATCCCTGACGCTTTTGTGTTGCATAAAGCCGATGCACCCGAAGCAAGCAAGACCTACCATACACTGAAAGCGACACTCGGTCTTTTACAACATGCCCAAGGCACCGCGCGAAAGATCCACCGCACAAGCATCGTCACCCAACAAGGGATCGACGATCTCGCCGCGGAGATCGCCTCTTTGCAAACACCCCCTCTCCACGCTGCGATGCTTCAACGAGAAGCCTACGCTTTTCAGCGCTGGATCTTGGATCGTTATGGTCGCCTTGGACTTGAAGCCCTCACACAACAACAAGACGATTCCACCCGATTTCTCCGAGGCTATGACTCACTCGACCAAGCACAAGAAGCTTTCGCATCCTACTTTTGGGATTGGGCCTCCGCTTGCCTTTTGTCACGTTCTGACAAGGAGATCGTGCAAATCACAACGTAGGCAAAATCCCCTTGGTAAGAAAAAAACAAAAGGAAAAGACATGTCAGATAAAAAAAGCGAGATCTTGTCTTTGGCAGAGCAGTTCAAGAGCAACAACCAAGCAGGCGACAAGATCATGGACTTGTTAGAAGGAGAAAAACCCACATATCTCGCTCAATTATTATGGGAGAGTTTTCGGGAAAATAAAGTCGATCTGGGCGAACACAATAAACTTTGGTACCGCCTTCGTGAAGATAAAACAGCCTATTCCGCAAAAGACCTTTTGCGGTTGCTCCAAAGTATCAACCAACACTTTCCCCGCGCCATGTCGCGGGATCGAGAAGGACAACTTCATGACATCCATTTTGGGCCCGAGCCCAAAGGTTATTTTTACGGATTACTTCAACTGATAGAGGTCAAAAAAGACGAACCAGACTTCGTCCAAGAAATCAAAGAAGAGTGGTGCCACTTACCCGCTCCCTATCGTCTAAGCGTAGGGTATGTGCTGACCAAACTGGGTTTGCTTGATCACACTGAAATCCCCGAAGATGTAAAAGAAAAAGTCGCTTACAAATTCTTACAACATGGTGCGTCATCCCGAGGTTACTGGCACCAACTCCCAAACTACCCTCCCCAGATGTGGGGAGAACTTCTTTTGAAGACCTCTCTCAAACACGAACCACTCACTTACGAGAAAGCTGATATCCTTAAAGATTTCTTGCCTCTTTCGACCTCCAAAGAACAAGCTTTGCAACTTCTCTCGAAAAGCAGTCTCTCCTTTGATCGTGATCTGGAAGGTATCGTATCGATCATTGAAGTGTTTGGAGAGGAAACACTTGCATCCCTTGAAAAAATCTTTCAAACGACGGAGATAGGGCCGCGTCCAAACAGTCCAAGCGAGCGATGGCCTCATTTTGTCTACACAGTGCTTTACCTCTCCCTTTGCAAGAAATTATCTTACACACCTCCAACAACGGTGGATGATTATTTTCAAGGATTTTTAGAGCATTATCGATCCAGTTGGACAGGCACAAGATTCCCCATATTGGTGGGAGCTATTCAAGACTTGCTTCAACAAATCCCCCCAGAACGCCTCGAAAAGATGTTGCTCAACGCCTCAAAAGTAAAATGGCTTTGGTTACCCGCTTGCCCAACACCAAAGATCCTCCAATGGATAACAGATCAAATTGCGCTTTTCCCAAGCAGTCCCGACGACGAGACCAAAAGGATCATCAACGATTTGACAGACCCAAAAAGAAACTCTGACTTTCGCGGAGGGCTGCTCGTGCCGCTTCGTGAAGACCTCATCCCATACTTTACGAAGGCTCTCCAAGAAACCAACAGTCCCCAACGCAAGATCTACGTCGATGTCTTGGCCGCAGCCCAATCTCCCAAAGCCATCGAAGGTTTGCTCACCGCTCTGCAAGATAGCGCCAAAAGCATCCGACAAACCGCACAAGAGGCTTTGGACCAACAACAACCTGAAGAGATCATCCCCAAGCTCGTTCCTTTGCTTGAGAGCAAACGCAAAAAAGAACGACTGACGGCGGCTTCCATCTTAGACTCCTTCCCACCAAGCCAAGCAGCATATGAACTTGCACAAAGATATCTTCCCAAAGAAAAAGCTAAGGATATCGAAGCGCTTCTTTCTGGCGTGAAAGCCCCCTGAACATCACAATCAGCTCATCGTCTCAAATCCCCCTATGTTCCGCACAAATCATAGCCCCCCAAAGTCCATCCATATGTTTCGCTAGCTCGTCTGCTTGTCTTTTGTCGCGTTCTGACAAGGATGTAGGTCAAACCACTTCACAAACAAAGCTGAGATAAAAAGCTATTCCCACAACCCTAGGAGCAAGAAGATGACCAAACAAACTAGCGATATCCTGTCGATCATAGAGCGATTCAAAGATGATTACCGCTTAGACGAAAAACTGCGGGCTGTGCTTGGCGGCAAAGATGAAGCGTATCTCGCTCGGTTTTTGTGGGAGAGTTTTCGCGATTACAACATCGATCTTGGCGAACACCGCGAGCTCTGGAGACGCCTGTATTACGATAATACGGCTTTCTCCGCAGAGGACTTCTTGCGGCTGATCAAAAACATCAACAAGCACTTTCCAGATGCGATGTACCGCACACAGTACGGCAGCCTTTACAGCATCCACTCAGAAGACGAACCACCTGGCTATTTCAACGGACTGCGCGAGATTATAGAAGTCAAACAAGGCGACAAAGCCTTCGCAGAAGAGATGAAAGAGGAGTGGATCGATCTGCCCAACCCCTACCGTGTCGGGGTTGGCTACGCCCTCGCGCAGTTTGGCCTGATCAATTACACAGAGATACCCGCAGAGATCGCCGATCAGATTGCTCTCAAACACCTTCAGCACGGCGCAGACACAGAAAAATACTGGACTCGCCCACATGCCTATCCCCCCGAAGTATGGGGCCCGATCCTCGTTGAGACAGCGCTAAAACATGATGACCTGGCCTACGAACAAGCCATCGTGGTGAAAGATATGGTCCCCTACACAAGCGGACCAGAACAAGTCTTACAACTTCTATCCAAATGCTCTAATTATTTTTACTACAGCAAAGACATCTCTTCGGTCGGCGACATGCTCGAAAAAGACGCAATCCCTGTCTTTGAAAAGCTGCTTCAATCAACCACTGTGGAGCCCTTGCCAAGTGAATCGAGAGAGCGTTGGCCCCACTTTTCTTACGCTTCTGTCTATCTGCGCCTTTGCCAACGATTTGAGCACGCCCCCCCCAAGTCTCTTGACGGATTTTTCCAAGGTTTTCTAGAGCACTATAAGCCTGGATGGTCGGGGGGTGGCCTTCAAGAGTTTGTGGAGTCATTTCAAAAACTCCTCCAACAAATCCCTGCAGAACGTCTCGAAAAGATGTTGCTCAAGACCTCGAAACCCAAATGGTATTGGCTCCCCGCTTGCTCGACGCCCAAGATCCTACAGTTCATCACAGATCAGATTGCACTTTTCTCCTCCAATCCAGACTACGAAGATGGACAGACCATCGAGAACATCTCTGGCCGAAGATACTGCGACTTCCAAAAGGGCTTGCTCTCTCCCGTCCACAAAGAATTGATCCCCTATTTTACGAAGGCTCTCGAAAAAACAAACTGCCCCCAACGCAAGCTCTATGTCGACGTTTTGGCTTCGAGCAACTCCTCAGAGACCATTGTGGGCCTCGTCTCAGCCTTGCAAGACAGCGCCAAAGGTATCCGACAAGTCGCACAAGAGGCATTAAGTCGCTTGGCTCCTGAAGAGTTGTTGCCTCATTTGGCCCCGCTCCTCGAAGCCAAACGCAAAGACACACGATTGATCGTGGCTTCTATCTTGGCGGAACTTCCGCCCCATCAAGCGGTGTATGACCTCGCCCAAGTTGCCTTGCCCAAAGAAAAAGTCAAAGAGATCGAGGCCCTTCTTTCGCAGATCGAAGCACCACGCCAAGACAACCTCAACAAAAAAGACGAAGCTGTCGTCGTCGATCTGAAAGAAAACGATGGGACAACTTGGCAAACGCATATCGCACTTGGGCCCAAACTGATCCCGCTCTACTGGCGTTTTATGGAAGGTCGCTTCTTTGAAACCTACATCTCGACTTACGGCGATGCATACGAAGGCTGGGTCGCCTTGTTGAAACACTTCAAGGAAAGCCCCGAAGCGGTCGAACACGCGGCGCTTTGTGTCCCCGCTTTTGATAGATGGGATGGAAAAACTTTCCTCCCTGAGATCTACGATGACTTCCCAACCTTGCTCGACGCGATCAAAGCACGCATCCAAGAAGGAAGTTACCAACGCCCCAAAACCATGGGCAAATACAGCTCAAGCTTTGATGCAGAGCACACCATTGACTGGTTCATCGAAAAACAACCCCAACAGATGCTCGACGTCCTTGTCGAACGCCTCCAAGACAAACGCAAAAACGTCCGCCGCAGCGCAGCAAATAGTCTGAGCGCACTTGGCGAAAGTGTCTTTGATTTGTTGGTGCCCTTGCTCGAAGACAAGAAGATCGATCCTCGTTGCGAAGCCATCGAACTCATCGGCCAGCTCAAAACACCCAAGGCACTCAAAGCCCTCCGCGATGCACTCAAAAAAGAGAAGTCCGCTCGCGCCATCGAACTTTTGCGCAGCACCATCGCTGTCCTCGAAGCCGAACAACTCGATGCATCCGACTTCCCAGAAACCTCTGAAGGTAACCAAGACCTCGAAAAAGCACTCGGCAAACTCACTCCTCCACCACTCCCCAGCCCTCTCCAAGGTGCCACGCTCCCCTCGATCCAGTGGAAGACAGGAGGAAAAGTCTCACCCGCAGCGCAAGCTTGGATCGTCGCGGAGTTGGCGCAAGAGAATTACCAGCGCCGTTCGACTCTTTTGCGCGGTATCCGACCCCGCCTTGAAGATGACGGCTGTCACGCTCTCTCTGCTGCGATGGTCGCCAAAGGACCGCGCTTTGATGATGGTTGGCCCCTCTACGTTCAATCCGTGATTGGAAGCCCCGAACAAATCGATGCGATCGCCGCAAGCCTAGATCGCCTGTCGAGTTCGCGCAGCACAAACTGGGGAGACGATGGCGTTGAAGCTCTAGCACGTTACGGCTCTGACGCTGCCATCCGCTACCTAGACCACGCCCACCGCAAAGGCAAACGCGATGCCCTCAAAGGCCGAGCAGGACGAGGCTTGCGACAACTGGCAAGTGAACGCGAACAAACCATCGAAGAACTCGTGGAAAGCGCGATCTCTGACATGGGTTTCGATATGAGCGGCAAACTTTGCTTGAGTTATGGGCCTCGTACGTTTTTCGTTCAACTGCATCCCGACTTTTCTATCGAACTCACAGACGAACATGGCAAGGTCCTCAAAGCAGCCCCCAGCATCCGCAAGGATGACGACGAAGACTTGGCCGAAAAAAGCCGTAAGACATTCAGCGCCGTCAAAAAACAACTCAAACAAATCCACAAAGCACAAATACTGCGACTGGAAGCCTCGTTGCGCAGCGACCGTCGGTGGGGCGTCGAAGAATGGAAGGCTCGATTCCTTGGACATCCTTTGTTCTATCAGCTCGGAAAAAACTTGATTTGGGAAACCTTGGGCAAAGATGAAAAACCTCTCAAGAGCTTCTTGATCCAAGATGACTTGAGCTTAAAGTCGGCAGACAACAAAGCTTACAAACTCCCAAACCAAGGGCATGTACGACTGCTACACCCCATCAATCTATCCTCCAAAGAACGCGACGCGTGGAGCAAACAACTCGAAGCGCAAGGCATTGAACAGCCCTTCCCACAACTTCAACGTGAGTGCTTCGTCTCCAAAGACCTACCCAAAGAAGACAAAGCCTGGCTTGCCCAACTCCCCGCAGTCGGCTCCCTCTCATTCATCAATGCCCTCGCCAAAACAGGCTACGAGAGAGGCCCCCGTGAAGACGCAGGCTTGATCTTCTCTTCTTACGGAAAGATCGGCTCTTACAACATCAACCTTTCCCATGGTGGTTGGTATCCCGAAGTCATGGACGACGATGGCGATGTCGATCTTCGCGGAGTATCCGTCTCTGACGAAGAAGGAAAGTCTATCAACTGGCGAGAACTCCCCCCCGTCTTCTTCAGCGAGATCGTTCGTGACCTCCACCGCCTCACCGCCGCTGGAACCAAATAATTTTCTTGGGCCACCACATCGATACAAACAACCATCGCAGGGGCGGGATGACGACCACAGGGGGTGGGGCGACCACCGTGGTTCGTCGGGCTTTATGCTTGTTCTATGCCTGTTGCAGAGGCATGACTACCGTGGGTTGGGGCAACCACCATGGATCGCCTCTGTGTCTGTATCGAGATCCTGCACATGCCTTTTTCTGGATGGGGCATCCACGTGTGTCATTTCTGTGACATTTTCATGCCTTTTTCGAAACATTCAAACAAATACAAATCATTGATATTACAAAAGAAAAACATCTTGACAAACATTATTATTTTGATTTACACACCGCTCGTCTTTGCAAAAATCTCACGGAAAGGAAACCACAAAGACGATGCCCATCAAACAAACGCAGTCCTTTTCACCGACCCTTTGTAAGATGGCCTTCTTTGGAGGGCTTCTTTTTCTTGTGCTGTTGGGTGTTTGCGTTGGATGTTCATCGCCTTCCTTAGAACCGAGAGACGCCTACCTCCGCAACCTACTCATCGAAGACAACTGGCCTCTCCTCCGCCGAATCCCCGAAGAGATGGACGGAAAAAGCCGCAGGCTCCTAGAAGAGAAGCTGCTTTTGATGTCGCAAGAGATGTACGCTTACTTTCGTGGGACAGTCATCGTCTACCTCCGCGACCAAACGATGTTGTATGGCAACACCACCCCAACAGCATTTGGGAGCCCAGATAGCTCTTATATCGGCCTTGTTGGTGATCCCCATCCCGAAAATATAGGTACCTACAAAGCGATTGATGGCAGTCAACGAATCGACTTCAACGACTTTGATGCTGCGATGTATGGGCCTTTTATCTTTGATGTGCGTCGCTTGATCTTGGGCTATTGGATCGCTGCCCAAAAAGTTGGCCTGCGTCCTCCTGAAAAAGCAGTCCAAGACGCCCTTGCTTCGAGCATCACGGGTGCCTACTTCGATGAGATCATGCGACTCAAAGAAGGGGGCGCGCCTTACCTTTTCCGCCCTTCCCGCCAACATGGCGTACTGATCGAAGATATGTTTGCTCGCGCCAAGCGAGATGGCGATGCCAACGAAGATCTCAGCGACTACACACGCATCCAAGACAACAAACGCGTTATGTTCCATGGCGTCGTAGAAGCCGATACCAACGGAATTATCAACGATAGAGTGGGTCCTCTCGACGCACAAGAAGAACGCTTACTACGAGAGATCTTGCGTATCTATCCCACAAGCTTGCTCAAACCTTCTCTTTTTCCCAAAGGTTACTTCACTTGGAAAGCTGCCTCTCAGCGTTTTGGTTCGGGTGTGAGCAGTTACCCTCGTCTTCGCTATTACATCCTTGTAGAGGGGGCTTCAGCCTCTTTGGACGATGACATCCTGCTCGAAGTCAAAGAAGTCGCAGAACCACCCAGCCTTCCAGGGTTTCCGCTGTTTCCCAAGCAAACTTTCCGCGACAACGCAGAGCGCGTGGTTTGGATACAACGCCAACTCCAAGAAGACGCCGAAGACGACGCCTTTTTGGGGAATGTCTCGATCTCCCCGATGGCCTTCCGCATCCGTCAGCGCATCAAATACCAAAAAAACTTTAGCGTGTCCCGCTTTCTTGAAAAATACCAAGAAAAGAAATGGCGCGCTGAAGATCTGCGTATCTTTGCCCAAGAAGCAGGAAAACTCCTCGCTCGTACCCACGCCAAAGCCCCCACACTCCAAGGCGGAAAAGGGCTTGAGGTCATCGCCAAGCTCCTCGAAGGAAAACGTGAGCGTTTTATCCAAGAACAAGAAGATTTTATCCGAAGATATGGCCCTCAAACCCAAAAAGACTTCCAACAACTCAGTCACCTCCTCGATCGATACGGTGCTTTGCTGGGCTATCAAGCGGCGCCTTGGACATCTTCAACACGGTAAGATGATGACACGTTGCCTATTTTTTCTTTGTACTTTCTTTCTTTTTCAAGGCCTTGTATTTTCTGCTCCCGCAGAAACCAAGAAAGACAATTTCTTACAAGACATCCATCTGCGTTTGATGGGACGTACCTTCCCAAGTTTTCATGCGACTTGGCTCCCCAACCAAGACTTCAATGAGTTTGAAGTACACGAGTCTGTCTTGGGTTTGGATGCGGGCTGGTCACATTATGTTGGTGTGAGCTTGCGTTTCGAGATCTTGCGTTCAGCGCAACCACAAAGCCTCTTTGGAATCGACGGAGACTCCTACATCCTGCGCTTACAACGCGCTTGGGGCTACGCTCGATATTATCTTTGGATCGGCTGGCTGGAAGGGCGTTTTGGCCTGATCCCCGACCCTTGGATCGATGCAGTACGCCCTCATTACCGTATGCGTGGTCTGCGCGCCTTGTTGAGCGAAAGTGGCGACTTTTTCGAGCAGTCTGACTTGGGGGCCTCTGTCCACTTTCGCGCTTTACGCGGTGCCATCCAAGTTGGATTTTCCTTGACCAACGGCGAAGGACTCAACCGTGCAGAGCAAAACAACGGAAAAAACTCGACCGTCGTGTTGAGCATCTTGCCTTTGCGCTTCCTCAAAAACCCCCTCAAGCTCTGGGGAGACAACGCAGAGATCAGCATTCATGCAGCCTACCGCGACGGCTCCATTGGGACAGGTAGCGCAAGAAACCACCGCATCGCAACCGCCGCGACTTTTACCAGCCGCCATCTCGACATAGGACTCGAATACATCTACGCGATGGGTTGGTCCAATCTTGCGGATCGCGTCGCGGATGGACTGGGGGTTTGGGCAAGAGGCTCGTTTGGAACGCGATGGATCGGCGCATTCGTTCGATACGATCGACAAAACACCAATGTGGAGATCGAAGAGGCCATCCGCCAACGTGTCTCTGTGGGCCTCTACTCGGACTTTTTGGATGCTCAGATGTTCCAAGGCAACCAACGCTTCCGCTTGTATCTCGCTTATCAATACGAAACACAAGGGAAAAACGCGATGCCGCTTCCTGGAGTCCCGCAAGTCGCAGAAGCCCACCGCGTCATGGTGTTGCTCTCTATCTATCTGGATGCTCGCTTCAATCACAAACCTTTACCACATAGCTAGAATCCCCCTTATCCTCGTCTCTTGCGAGGAGTTTTTAGGAGATCTTGATGCGTAAGTTTTGTCTTTTTTTCTTTGTAAGCAGCCTTCTTCTCACGCAAATCAACTGTAGCGGTGCCAAAAGTGCCGAACCCACCGCAGAAACCGCAACAGAAAAAGTCCTAGATGGTAGCAGCGAAACCACGCAACCTGACACAACCCCCGATGCTTCGCCTGATACAACGACTGAAGGACAGCCCGAAGTCGTCGTGGATCTCACCCCCGTAGCCAGCGACCTAATCATCAATGAGATCAACGCAAAAGGCGATCCCAACGACTGGTGCGAGCTGTACAACAAAGGAACCCAAGCCATCGACCTTTCTGAATACACCATCTCAGACGCCCCCTCTGATCCACAAAAACGCACCAAGTTCCCCGCAGGAACAATGCTTCAGCCAGGAGAATACAAAAGCATCGAGTTCACAGATGCTTGGCCTGGATTCAAACTTGGAAGCGACGAAGAACTCGCGATCTTCAACCCCAAAGGAGAAGTTGTCGCGATCCTCAAGTGGAAAGATGGCGACTCCCCTACAGGAAAAAGCTTTGGCCGTATCCCCGACCTCACGGGCGATTTTAAGACCCTCAATACCCCCACGCCAGGCGCAGCCAACAAAGACAACGAGACACAACCCCCACCCCAAGGAAAGTTGGTCATCAACGAGATATTTGCCTCTGGTAGCCCTGACTGGTTCGAGATCTACAACGCAGGGAACGGAGAGCTTGACCTCACGGATTACACCGCAACCGACACCCCCGACGATGCCACCACCCAACAGAAATTCCCCGCTGGCAAAAAGATCCCCCCTGGTGGCTACATGATCTTTGAACTGGATGGGAAAGACTTCAGCTTTAAGTTCGGTTCCTCCGAAGCTCTCGCGATCTACGACGCAAAAGGTAACCCTGTCGCAAAAGTCGAATGGACCGACCTCCCCGATGGTAAGTCCTATAGCCGCATCCCCAACGGAGACGAACAAGGAACATGGAAAGTCACAGATCCCACCCAAGGCGCCGAAAACAAAGACCAAAACACCCCTGAAGGGAAGTTGGTCATCAATGAGATCTTCGCTTCTGGAGATCCCGACTGGTTCGAGCTTTACAACGGAACCAGCAAAGAAATCGACCTCACAGACTACACCGCGACCGATACCCCCGACGATGCCACCACCCAACAAAAATTCCCCGCCGGCAAAAAGATCCCTGCTGGTGGCTATATGGTCTTCCAACTCAAAGATATCGACTTTGGATTCAACTTCAAATCCACTGAAAGCCTCGCAATCTACGACGCAAAAGGCAAAGAAATCGACAAGGTCTCTTGGACCAGCCTCCCCGACGGAGAGTCCTACGGCCGACTCCCCGACGGCGGAGATACCCTCCAAAACTTCGCGACGCCTACCCCAAACGCTAAAAATCAATAATTATAGATTCCTTTTATCGGGCGGCCCTCCATGGCCGCCCCAGATATATCCTGAATTTTATCGGGCGGCCTTCCATGGCCGCCTCGGATATATCCCGGATTTCCTTTTTACGGGCGGCCCTCCGTGGCCGCCCCAGAATATATCCTGAATTCCCGTTTTTTACGGGCGGCCTTCCATGGCCGCCCCAGAATATATCCTGAATTTCTCGCCTTTTACGGGCGGCCTTCCATGGCCGCCCCAGAATATATCCTGAATTCCCCGCCTTTTACGGGCGGCCCTCCGTGGCCGCCCCAGAATATCCCGAATTCCCCGCCTTTTATAAACGCATCCACATCCATACAAATCCGAGAAGCGCGGGATCTTGGCCAAGGACGCTATTGGCCTCTTGGCTAAGCTTCGAAAGGATACCACCTGCTTGCGGTACAAAGACGGCCCCTGTGAGGTCGATATGGAAGAAAGGAACAGGCTGCCACGTCACGCGCATCCCCATCTCCCATCCAAGGGCCTGACCGCTAGCCCCTGTAGAATCGGCCAAGATAGGAGCATGACCCCCACCATTGATAAAGGGGCTTTTGGCAGACCACTTCATCGAGAAACGTGCTTCGAGAGAGAGGCGCACGTCTTTGTGGGGATGGAACCCTACATCGACCATCGGTTGCACGATGTTGCTGGCCCCTAACAAATTGATAAACCCATAGAAGTATCGGCGTTTTGGAAACAATGGCACAAAGTTATTGTCCGTGTCATCGTTGGGGTTCCCATCCCCCGAAGCAAACATCAACTGAAACCCAACAAAGGGACGCAGGGGATTTTGGAAGGTGTAGGCGAGCTTTTGCCAACCCGAAAATGCCAGCAAAGTCTTTTGTCGATAGCGACCAAACTGTCCAACAAACTCCAAGCTGATATGCCATCGAGGATTGATCACCCCGTAACGTGCGCCAACATAGCCGATCTGCTGCATCTCCAAAGGTTCCCCTGTTCGTGGAGAGCGAAGAAAAAACATCCCATAAAGCTCGACTTTCATGTCACGTCGAGGATGATAGGTCGCGTAGATCCCGTAGAGATCGTCTCCATCGAAAAAGCATCCATCTGTACATGTCGATGTATCCGAGATAATGAGACTTTCTCGGATCTTTAGCCACATCATGTCGACTTCCACAGGCCCCAGAAACCATCGCAACATCAGTTGATCAAAGCTTTGGCCTTGTGGGATGTACTGGGGTGCTCCCAAGACGAAACCTTCCCCATAATTCAGCTCTTTGCGCCCCGCCTCCAAGCGAAAGGGAAGACCATAAGGGCGATCGATGAAAAGGTATCCTTCAAAAAACGAAGGCCCCAAGAACACTTCGCGATGAAGTTGCACATCATAGTCTGGCGAAAAGCGGATAAATCCGCCCTCAGACCCCAAGGAATTCCCCCAATAACGAGCATCTTGCGCCCCCAAACGAAAGCCAAAGTGCTTCATCGCCAAAAACTCAACATTGAGTCGCATGCGCGATGCAACGTACTCATCCTTGTCGTTCTTCGCCCACGAAAAGTCTCCACGGTTGACGTGGATCTCAGGTCGCGCATAGATGTCCGCCCCCACACGCAGCACCCAATGACCGTCCCCCAACAGGTCCATCTCCAACCCATGCCCTCGACGGTACTTCACTTGAAAACCACGTGGACGAGGCGCCTGCGATGTTTCACCATGATGCAACGTTTCGCAACGCGATACATCCTTCGACGCACAAAGCACCCCTTTTTGAGGGCCTTGTTCTTCTTTGGGAGGCGAAGCGACCCCATGAAAAGAAAACAAAAAGACCATAAAAAACAAAATCTTCCAAGACAGGCGCATCAGATGTTGCATCGCGTCCTCCTTTACTGTCTTGCGTAATCGTTCATCTTGAACTAATAGTTAAACAATTGTTTGAATATTTTTGCAAGAGACAGACCAAGGAGGTGAGAGATGGAAAACATGGAAGATGTGAGGGAGCGATTGTACCAAAACTTCGCGAGGATAGGGCAAGCGCTCTCGAGTGATCGTCGTTTACGCATCCTGAACCTGTTGTGTCAGGGGGAGAAGAGTGTTGAGGATCTTGCAGAGGCAACGTCGCAAAGTGTTGCAGCAACGAGTGCTCACTTGAAGGTCTTGCGACAAGCGCATCTGGTGGAGGGAGACAAGCGCGGTCGTTATGTGGTGTACAACTTGGCAAGCGACGAGGTTGTGCGTTTTTGGGTTTCATTACGGGAACTTGCAGCTGTGCAACTGCCTGAGGTAAGAGAAGCCAAGCGACTGTTCCACGAAGAGCCCCAAAGCATCGCGGAGTTGGACGCCCCAACCTTGATGGAACGTGTGGAGCGGGGGGACGTTTTGTTGTTGGACTTGCGCGAGTCGAGTGAGTACACAGCGGGCCATCTTCCAGGGGCGCGTTCTATGCCAGCGGAAGATCTGGACACACAGTTGGAGGCGCTGCCCACGGACCAAGAGATCGTGGCGTATTGTCGGGGTCCTTACTGTGTTGTTTCAGTGGACGTTGTGCACCGTTTGCAGGACAAAGGCTACAAAGCGCGTTGGTTGGACGCGGGCGTTGCGGAGTGGAAAGCGGCAGGTTATCCATTGGAACGACTTTAGAGCCGCTTTGTTGGGACAGCTTTTTCGGGGGTTTGGGCGCCAACTGTTCCACAATTGAAACGCTGCATTGCCCAAGGGGTGACTTGGGTGTAGCGACGAGATGCATTACATTGGCAACCGTGTTCGATTGTTTCCTACGATACGGAGCCATGTAATGCCCCACGAGAGTCCGGATGCAACGGAAGTTCTAGGAACTTTGGTTGCCCCAGTGAATCAAGAAGCCAAAGACCCCTCCTCCCCTGAAGAGCCCGCCTCCCCACCCAAAAAAGAAGGACCGCGCGCGAAACTCACGGAAGGCCCGATTGCGTTGACGATGACGCGCATGGCGGGACCGATGATCTTTGGTATCCTATCGATTATGTTGATGAACTTGATCGATACGTACTTTGTCAGTCAACTTGGAACCGCGCAACTAGCGGCCATCTCTTTTACGTTTCCCGTCGTTTCTTTCGTTGGGAGCATCGCTTTGGGCCTTTCTGTGGGCACGACCTCAGTGGTTTCAAGAGCGATAGGTTCTGGGCGTTGGGAAGACGTCAAAAAACTCACCACGCACGCCCTGTTGCTTTCGATGTTGGTGGTTGCGGGATTTGCGGTGCTCGGCCTCTTTACGATCGACCCTTTGTTTCGGATGCTTGGCGCCAATGAAAGCGCGCTCCCATGGATCCACGACTATATGATGATCTGGTACACAGGGATCGTCTTTTTGGTGGTTCCCATGGTGGGAAACGGGGCGATACGCGCAGCAGGAGACACACGAACCCCCGCGGTGGTGATGTTTTTTGCGGCGTTGGTCAACATCATCTTGGACCCGATCTTCATCTTTGGTTGGGGCCCGATCCCTCGGATGGAACTGGCTGGCGCAGCACTTACCACGATCTTTTCGCGCGCCCTAACCTTGTTGGTGGCTTTGTGGGTCCTGTCGAAGCGCGAGAAGATGATCGACCTTTCGAGCAAGTGTTTCCAAGGGATCCTCGCGTCGTGGAAGGTGGTGCTTTCGATTAGCATCCCTGCTGCGGGGACCCAGATCGCCACGCCTCTTTCTTTGGGCGTACTGACGGGCATGATCGCAGTCCACGGAAAAGAAGCCGTTGCAGCTTTTGGCGCGGGTGGACGCTTGGAGATGCTTTTTTTGATGGTGCCTATGGGCGTCAGCTCTGCATTGAGCCCTTTTGTTGGGCAAAACTGGGGTGCGCAACGCCGCGATCGCGTGGCGGGTGCGCTGCGTTTCAGCTACTTGATGGCGCTAGGAGGAGGCACGCTGGCCTATCTAGTGATCCTTGTGTTGGCGGCTCCCATCGCCAAGTTCTTTTCCAAAGATCCCGGCGTGGTGCCTTTTCTACTGAGTTATCTGTGGATCGTGCCTTTGGGTTATCCTCTGGCGGGCGCGATGATGGCCAGTGGTTCGACCTTTAACGCAACCAACCAACCTCTCAAGGCCGCTGTCTTGGCCCTTTTGCGTATGCCAGTCTTGGCAGTGCCCCTTGCATGGATGGGAGCGAACTATATGGGTCCTCAAGGCGTCTTTTGGGCCATCATGATCGCGCAAGTCGCGACAGGACTACTTGGCATCCTCTGGACGCGCCCCCTTTGGAGAAAAAACACGACCCCCTCTCCCCAAGCGACTCCAGAGCCACAACCAACCCCCAAGCCCGTGTAAAGGAGCCTTCGCCATGCAACCCATCGAACGTGCCCTCTTGTCCCTCCAAGGTCTTTCTGTTGGAGACGCTTTAGGCGAACGATTCTTTGGGGAAGCATCCTCCTTCCTGCCCGCTCTCTTGGAACGCCGCGTCCCTGAAGGAACTTGGTCTTACACAGACGATACAGAGATGGCCTTGAGCATCGTCGAAAGTCTCCTTGAAGACGGTGGCATCGAAGCCGACGCCCTGGCCCAACGCTTTGCAGCCCGTTACAACCACAGACGTGGCTATGGTGGGGGTGCCCACATCCTGCTCGCCCAACTCAAAGAAGGACGTCCTTGGCAAGAAGTCACGCCCTTTATGTTTGGTGGGCAAGGCTCCTTTGGGAATGGCACCGCGATGCGTATCCCTCCCTTGGGAGCGTACTTTGCGGAAGACCTGCAAGCCGTATGCGAACATGCCCGTCGTTCGGCGCTTCCCACACATGCCCATCCAGAAGCAACAGCAGGGGCTATCGCCACCGCAGTGATGGCCGCCCTAGCTTGGCGTGTAGGAGAAGGAGAAACCGCAGCACCGCAAGACCTGCTCGAAGAGGTCATTCGCCACACGCCTGAAAGCCTCGTCAAAGAGCGCTTACAAGAAACACTCGCCTTCCAACACGCCCATCAATCGAGCGATGTCGCCAAAGCGGTAGGCGCAGGAGAGCGGGTTTCTTGCCAAGACACCGTGCCTTTTTGTTTGTGGAATGCGGCTTATCACCTAGAAAACTACGAAGAAGCCTTCTGGACAACCGTGTCCTGCCTTGGTGATCGCGATACCACTTGCGCTATCGTTGGTGGCATCGTGGTCCTTGCGGATCGTTCGGGTATCCCTGCTCTTTGGCAACAACGCCGTGAGCCCCTTCCTCCCGACATCTTCGACATCAAATACGCAGCAGACCCCCGCCCTTAAAAGAAAGCTCCCCCCTTCCATCATCTGCATCAACAAAGAAACACAACACACATCGAAACTTGCCTCCACTTGAAAGCCTCTCCAAGTCGCAGTATCTTCATCCGAGCCGCACCCAAGTGAAAACGAACAACAAAAAGAGATGTGGAATCCCACGCACCACGCAGGAGAAGGTAAGAAAGTCATGCGAAAACAATGGTATGTATGGATGGTTTTGAGTTTGTGGCTTTGGGGTGTTCAAACAGCCCAAGCAGATGTGGTTCCCCCCGAAGTTGGGGTTTGTGAACAAAAGGCAGTGGGCGATGCCTGCGAATGGAGCGGTGTCAAAGGAACGTGCCAGTCCGCCAAATGCACCAAACTCGACTACTCAGATGGTTCTCCTCCCCAAAGTGTCGAATATGACTGCGTCAAATGCACCTCAGGAGGCGCACCTTCAGAGTCTCCCGCAGCTGAGTCTCCCGCGGCTGAGTCCCCTGCCAAAGAAAGCACCCCCGCAGACGGTAGCGCGCAAGAAAACACGCCCCCCAAAACAGGTGGTTGCAATCAATTCCAATGGCCTGGTAGCGGCGGTTCAAGCGCACTTCTCGCCTGCTTCTTTTTGCTTGGCCTTTGGTTGACTCGACGTTCTCGTCACACCACAGATACCCCCTCTTAATCGAATCCACTTCATCGTTCGTCCGCTCCACCCCATCGCATCGAGAAAAGAATACGATGTCACTTGTCGGCCCTCTCCCCCCTACCACAGAAAACACAGACGCCACACAAGCATCCTTGCCCAAGTCGCTTGATACGCCTTTGCACGTACTGGATCGCTTTCGTCGAGGATTCTGGCGGATATTCCTTGCTTTACGGTTAGGAAATATTCTGATCGCCGATCGTTCGGCCCGTGTGGTGGCCTATGCACTCTTTGGGATGAGTTTTGCGCTGTTGTGTACGTTGTTTGCGCCGCTTTGGTTGTTGTTGATCGGCCCGCTCATCTTGGGAACACCTCACATCGTGTCAGATGTGCGATATCTTGTGTTACGCCCCCCCCAAAAGGTCGCTCCCTTGGCCATCTGGGGCGTGATGCTGCCCTTGGCGGGTATGACGATCTTGCGCATCCTGATGATGTTTGGGTTGGTCTATTGGCCTTCAGCGGAGATCGCTTGTGGATGTGGCGCAGTCATCGGGGCCATCGCGACCAGCCGAGCCCATCACACGGCGCGGGTGTTCCTTCTCTTTTTGGTCGCGCTGTGTTCGATGTGGCTTATCGAGCGACCTTGGCAGACGATTCTAGGACTAGGTCACCTCCATAACCTCGTAGCTTTCGGCCTTTGGGTATGGTGGTCCAAAGGCGAAGGCCCATGGTTGCGTTATGTGGGGGTGATCTTGTTTTATGTGGGCGCGATCGCTCTTTTGGCGTGGGGACCTCTCGAACCTCTCGCAGCTTCGTTGGGAGCGTACCGCGATCTTCCCAATGGATTCGACGTCAATGGGATGGTGCAGACCCTTGCCCCTGGAGCATCGCCTGTTTGGGCGCTTCGTATCGTGCTGATTTATGCTTTTGCACAAGCTGTGCACTACACCATCTGGTTGCGACTGGTCCCCAACAACCACCATTTCTACACCCGAAAAGGCCCTTCCACCTTTCGACGTAACCTTGAATCACTGCGCAAAGACTTTGGAAAGATCGGCCTATGGCTGATTATCATCAGTTGTTTGGCAGTCCCTTTTATCGGTCTTTTTGATGCAGTGAAGACGCGAAATGTTTATCTCACCTTGATCGCCTTCCACGGCTGGTTAGAGATCGCGATCATCGCCCACATACTCTGTAATGCCCTTGGCTCTAAGCCTACCCCTCGCCCGCAGGAGATGGAATCGCATTGACGATTTACAATTATCCCTTCTCGCTCTGGCTTTACGCATTTTCTTGGACTTTGGCGCTAGAGTTGCCCATCTACACACTGATCTTGTGGGGTGCTTTGGGGCGTACTCCCCGTCATCTAGGCGTGCTCTTTTTCATCAACGCCGCCACCCATCCAGCCCTTTGGTATCTGTTTCCGCGCTTTCAACCCCCTTGGTTGTGGATCTGGGTCGCGGAAAGCTGGGTCACGCTAACAGAAACCGCCCTTTTGGGACTTTTTCTTACAACAGGTGCCGCCCAGGAGCGCTTTGGTGAGTTGGGACGCATGATCTGGAAGAAAGAGTCCCACCCCCTCTCTTCTATCCCTCCGCAGACAGCGCGTTGGTCTCTTGCCTTCCTCGCGGCGCTGTCCGCCAACACCTTTTCCACCCTTATCGGGTTCCTCATCCTTCGATGACCCACCCCGCTGTATTTTGCCCTACGAGGCCCCTCACAAACGAGGCGTAGGTTCGTCAGACGTCATCAGTCGTGCCCCAGAAGGTGGAGGCTCCAAAGAGGCGGAATCATCTTCATGATCATCTGCGTGTTCGTGGTGGTCATCCTCATGGTCGTGATCTTCGTGAGGGGCATCTTCAAAGGGATCATCGTCTTCGAGCTGGAGTTCCACAGCAACTGCGGGGATACGTACCCAAAAGACCGAACCATGCGGCGAAGCAGGACGCACACCAACACTTCCACCCAAGACCTCAACCAAGTTTCGAACGATCGCCAAGCCCAAACCTGTCCCACCTTGTTGGCGAGAACGACCAGGATCGATGCGATAGAACCGCTCGAAGATCCGCTTGCGGTGGTGCGCTTCGATACCCGGTCCATCGTCTTCCACCTCGATGTATACGTCGTCTTCTTTCTCGTAGGTGCGCAAAAGGATCTCTCCCCCCGCAGGCGTGTACTTCACGGCATTGTCGATAAGATTCAACAAGATCTGCTCCAAGGCTTGCTTGTCAGCTTGCGCCTCCAACCCTTCGGCCATCTCCTTGCGGATCGTGAGTTGTTTTTTCTCTGCCGTAGAGCGGATCGAGTCAATGGATCGTTGAATCAGCGGTTCCAACAACAATGCTTGCGAACGCAAGGGATAACGGTTGGCCTCGATGCGCGAAAGCTCAAGCAAGTCGTTAACAAGCAAAGACAAGCGTTCTGCATGACTCAACAAAGCTTCGACGAACTCTCTTGCAACTTCGGGCTCTTCAAGCGCCCCATCCAACAGCGTTTCAGCGTTGGCACGGATAATACTGAGCGGCGTGCGAAGTTCGTGTGAGACATTGGCCACAAAGTCGCGGCGAATCGTCTCCAACCGCCGTAGTTCCGTGATATCGTGCAACAGGATCACGCTCCCACCCGTCGCTGCGAGTGGTGTGGCGCGAGCCTGAACACGCAGGGTCGTAGTACCAGGAAGATCAAACTCAGCGTTACAAGAAACCCCTGCATGCGCTTGTTCCACCATCTCTTGGAGTTCCACGGATGGGATCGCATCAGACAAAAGCTGACCCGCAGGCGACTGTTCCAAACCAAACAAAGAGTGCGCTGCACGATTGACCCAAGAGATCTCTTTCTCCCGATTCACCGCAATCACCGCCGCATTCATACTCTCAAGCACGGCCGCAAAACGATCGCGTTCCCCCGCCAGCGTCTCAACGGTCAGTTCGAGTTCTTGTGCAACGTACTTCAATGACCCAGCCAAACCACCCGTGCGAGACATCGGATTCAACGTCTTGCGCAAAGGTAACTCAGACTCGTCTTCGTAAGGCTTTCCATCCGCATCTGTTTGACCGCGCGCAATCGCCCGAGCATTCGCAACAATCGGCCGCAGCGTTCGCGAAACGATGTGCGAAGTCCCCATGCTGATCAACACAGACAACAAAAGACCCACCAAGGTCGCCAACAACAACGCGATCCCCAGACGCCCCATGCTCATATCGACTTCGCGTTGAACCTTCGCAACCCGCAAGACACCGCGCTTTCCGTTCATCTTGTAAGGAAGCGCAAGATACCACATCCGCTTGTTGAGCGTGGCACTGCGACGAATCGAGAGGCCTTTCTCTTTGCGCAAAGCCTGTTGAAACTCTGGGCGCGTCGCATGATTCTCCATCTTGTGAAGCTGCGAAAAAGTACGATGCGAGTCTCCCCACACCCGACCATCCCGCTCGATCAAGGTGATGCGCAAACCCGTCTTCTTTGCCAGATAAACAAGGATCTCTCTGCGTTTATCCTCGGTCATATGAGGCGTTTGCACCAACCACGCTCGCAACAAAGTAGCATGGCGTTGCATCTCGACTTGCGCTTGATCTTTGAGCCAGCCCTGCAAGCCGCTATGAAAGATCAGGCCGCTCGCCCCCACAAAGACCAAGATCAACAACATCGAACTTAAAAAGATCTTCCCTCGGACACTCATCCAAAGCCCCCAATCATCGGCTTTTTATGCACCACCCCAACACACAGAGGAAGTGGACATCCTTTTTGAATCGCTGCTTTGCGCTCTCAGATGTCATCACTGTCTGGCTGCGTGCGAAAACGATATCCCACACCACGAAGGGTCTTGATGTAAGCCCCCGCAGCACCAAGCTTTTCGCGCAATCGCTTCACATGCGTGTCCACCGTGCGCGTCGACACATCCGCATCGATCCCCCACACATCTTGCAACAACACTTCGCGGGTTTGCACACGGCCACGGCGCGTCAGAAACGTATGCAACAAACGAAACTCCAGTGCAGTCAAACGCCGCTCTTCTTCATCAACCCACACACGATGCGCTTCTGTGTCCATACGCAAACAACCAAATCGAACTTCCCGTGTTTCGGGGCTTTCAGGTTGCGCACGCCGCAAGATCGCGCGCACACGCAACATCAACTCACGCACACTAAAAGGCTTTACAACATAGTCGTCAGCCCCCACCTCAAACCCCACCACGCGATCAATCTCTTCGCCTTTCGCAGTCAACATCACGATCGGCACCTCACAAGTCGCCTCACTTCGACGAAGTTGACGACAGACCTCTACCCCCGACATATCCGGCAACATCAAGTCCAATAACACAAGATCAGGGATCGGCTCTCTCTCTGCTTGGGCCAGTGCGTCCTGACCCGTCAACGCGCTGCGAACCTGAAAGCCTTCACGCTTGAGGTTGTACTCCAACGCACGCACAAGATCCTGCTCGTCTTCGACAACCAACACCAAACCAGACATGATTCTTCCCTCGCTTCAACGCACCGCTCACACATAGAGACCACCTCTACCCGCAAACTATGCCGCGATCTACGCCGTTA
The DNA here is from genome assembly GCA_020632975.1 of Myxococcales bacterium. Classification (GTDB taxonomy): domain Bacteria; phylum Myxococcota_C; class UBA6777; order UBA6777; family UBA6777; genus JAKLKB01. The sequence goes on along the minus strand of JACKEL010000004.1, from coordinate 181,728 downwards.
CAACAGCCTATATCGCTGCCACAACGCCGTACTGCGCCCCTCCATAGCACGCTTTATTTTTCCTGTCATGCCTCCTTGCATCACCCCCACGAGTCCGCTATGATGGCAATCTTTCGCGTGGAGGAACGTATGGCCTTCATCGACAATGAAAAGCAAGAACTCCACTGCAAGATCGTCTACTACGGGCCAGGACTTTCAGGAAAAACCACAAACCTTCAATATATCTACCAAAAAACCCACCCCGATTTCAAAGGGAAGTTCACTTCCCTTTCCACACAAACAGAACGCACCCTCTTCTTTGACTTTTCCCCTCAAAGCCATCTCGAAGTAGGTGGCTTGTCCCTTCGTTTCCATCTTTATACCCAACCAAGTGCCGTTTTCGATGATGCTTCGAGACGACTGATTCTTCGGGGCGTGGATGCACTCGTTTTCGTTGCAGACGCACAAATCGAACGTATCGAAAGCAATGAAGAAAGCCTCGACGACCTACGCAAGCACCTTAAAGCAAATGGACTCAACCTCGACACCCTCCCCATGGTCATCCAATACAACAAGATGGACCTCCCCAACGCAGCTCCCCTCGCTCTCCTTGAATCGAAACTCAACCCTCGCAAGCTTTCAGCCTTTTGCGCGAAGGCCACCACTGGTATTGGCGTCTTTAGTACCCTAAAAAGCGTTGTTATGACGTGGATTCGTTCCTACGAAACCGCCCAAGACGCTATCCCCTCCAATCCACCGCACTTTGTTCCTCCATGGCAACCTGAAACAGAACTCCCAACACTACGCAGTCTCCTTGCACTTCCCCCTTCCCTAGGCCAGAGAGATCGGGCGGGCCTGGGCACGGAGGCCCGCCCCAGAAAAGGGGGATATTCGGGATGGATTCGGGCGGGCACGGAGGCCCGCCCCAGAAAAGGGATATCCTCGATATCCTATATCCCCAGATATTCAGGGGATTCCTTTAGCCTCCGCAGAGAGGGAATGCGAAGGCTATTCTTCTTTCCTTCGAAAGGCCTCCGTGCCCGCCCGAATCCTTCCCCTGCGAAGGCCATTCTTCTTTCCCTATGCAAGGCCCTCTAGCAGCCCTTCCCTTAGAGGCATCGCCACTTGACCACGACACACACGCGGGGTAACTTCCTTCGCGAAAAAGCGATTAGAAATGCCTGTCCCTAGCGCTTCGTATCAACACAAACGTATCTTCGATCCCCAGATGAATCTATGACGGTAGGAACTTCAGGGGGATGATGCGTACGTATCTCATGCCACGCGAGGAACCACCATGCCGATCGTCGAATTCATCTACTTTGGGTTGGCTTTGATCATCGCGATCAACGACACATTCTTCAGAAACGCCCCACACTACACGCTTGTGGATGTCATCCTAAGAATCTCGATCTTGCTTCCCTTGATCTTCATCGTGGTAAAGAGAAATTCGAATTACGCCAGAGTGTTATACATCACGTTGTGGATCGTCCTCGTCGCGGACACTTTTCTGCCCATCATTTTTCCGCTCGGGATGGCCGTGTTCCTGATCGCACACATGTTCAACTGCTACAATTTTTCCCAGTACATCCGCTTTTGCAAAGAAAAGCTCCCTTCCATCCTTCTTCCCGCGCTCTTCGCTTACGCTGTTGCGTTCGGGCTTTACTTCTATTTTCTCTTCCCCAACGAAAACCTGCTCTTCAAGATCTTTACAGCCATATACCTCGTGGTGATCACGCTGGCATGGTCGTTTTCGATGACCAACTATGTACAAAACAAAACAAGATGGGCTCTTATCGCTTCGTTGGGTATGTTTCTCTTCTTCTGTACGGACTTTCAAGTCGCCTACGAGTTCCTTGCAAACGGAAACATCCGAAGATTTGGCTTCGTCAACGCCTTCACGTATTACACAGGCCTCTTTCTTATGAGCAAAGCCACGTGGTACGTCCAAGACTGAGCGATCTTCGCATCTTTCCCATCTATCCGAATGGCTCCATCCTCTCGATGAAGCTTGACAGTTCGGCGCTTGGCGTCTACCCTTGGCAAAAGTTAAAAGAAATCGACGAATTACATCATCTGAGAGCTCGCCACACACCCATCGAGAAGAGTCGTTGTTTTTTTGATGGGTTAGCATCACAGGCGCGCAACCTCGATGACCAACGAGCTTGCAGAGTGTGAGCCTGATGACACAAAAACAAGAGACCTCCGTGTGGCTGGGAAATCGTCGCTATGAGTTGTTGGGTGAGTTGGGGGAAGGAGGGTTTGGTGTGGTATTCCAAGCTCTCGATCACCATCTAAACACGGTTGTGGCGCTCAAAACGCTCAAGGCTCCAGATGCAGACATGCTCTACAACTTCAAAAGGGAGTTTCGAGCACTCGCAGATCTCGCCCATCCCAATCTCGTCGCTCTTCACGACCTTGTGGCTGACGATGAGACAGGTCAACTCTTCTTTACGATGGAACTTATCGATGGCGTGGACTTTTTGGAATACACCAAAAAACATCCCACGCACCCATCCGATCTCCCCTCGGCGCTCCCCTCAAAGTTTGCCTCTCTCATCGAAGGCCCTACCCGCTCCCTCCTTGCCATGCAGGCTTATCTCGACACGAGGTCCATCTCCGATGTCAGCCTGTTTGCACGCGAAGACAAGGAAAAGCGCGAAGAAAAAGAGAAACCCGAAGACAAGACACGACCATTACACAAGCTCTCTCCTTCGGTCCACTCTGAACCGCGCGTCCCTTTCCACATGGGGCGACTGATCGACTCTCTGCGCCAACTCGCACAAGGTGTCGATACGCTCCATCGGATGGGGCTTTTGCATCGAGACCTCAAACCCTCGAACGTCCTCGTCACCCCCGAAGGACGCGTCGTAATCCTAGACTTTGGGCTTGTCGCAGATCTGCGCCACAACAAGCTCGGTCTCGACCAAGAGATCCAAGTCGCGGGAACTCCCGCATATATGTCTCCAGAACAAGCCTATCAACAGCCACTCACCGAGGCTAGCGACTGGTACAGCGTAGGCGTGATCTTGTACTTGGCTTTGACGGGTAGGCTGCCTTTCAGCGGCAGTTACGCGGAGATCATGCGCCAAAAGCAAAACCGCACGCCTACACCACCCCGCGAATGGTTCGAAGAGATCCCAGAGTGGCTTAGCCAACTCGCACTTGATCTGCTCCAACCTGCCCCTAGCAATCGCCCCAAAAGTATAGAGATCCTTGAGCGAATCGGCGCGCAGCTCCCCACAGACTCACAGATGCGTTCGGATAGTCTCACAGGGCAGATGCCGCTGATCGGCCGAACGATCGAACTCACAGAACTGCGACGTGCCTTCCACCAAACAGAGCCCGGTCAATCAAGAGCCATCTTCCTCGAAGGTGAAAGCGGCATAGGAAAGAGCCACCTTGCCCGCCTTTCTGTCGCCCTTTTGCAAGGTGAAGCCCCCTCTCTTGTCCTATCTGCCCGTTGTTACAAACAAGAGTCCATCCCCTACAAAGCGATGGACGGGTTGATGGAACAACTCAGCAACTACCTGAATATGCTCCCCCCCTCTGAACTCAGAGCCCTTATCCCCGAAGGGATCGAGGAATTAACACAGATCTTTCGTGTCATGCGGCGAGTCCGACCCCTTCAACTCGATGAACATGCGTTGGCACTCGATCCTGCAGAACAACGACGTCGAGCATTTGGCGCATTACGGGAGCTACTACATCGCATCTCCAAAAAGCGCAAAGTCGTCTTCTTTATCGATGACTTGCAGTGGGGCGACGAAGACAGCGCGGCACTTTTGATCGAGTTGCTGCGTCCCCCCGATCCCCCAGCCCTTCTCTTCCTCGGTTGCTTTCGTAGCGAAGACCTCGACAGCAGCCCCTTTTTGCAAAAATTCCTCATCCACCATCAGTTCTTTGGATCGGCCTTCCCCTTAAAGCGCCTTGTGGTCAAAGGCCTCTCTCTCGTAGAAGCAGCCGAACTTGCGGCGTTGATGCTTGGTCAGCCTTCCAAAAGTCGCTCGACGCTCCTTTTTTCGCTCGCCAAGCAAGCAGGCGGAAACCCCTATCTACTCGAAGAATTGATCCGCTATCTCCAACAACATACGCCCCCACAACAGCTTGCAGCTCTGCTTCAAGCCTCCACAGAAACAGAAGATGAAGAGGAGCCCCTAAAAGACGACGAAACCCCCGACGAATGGCTCGACAAGCTCGATCCGATGCTCAAATCCGTTCAGCTTCGCCAAGTGTTCGAGGCTCGTTTTTCACAGCTCTCAGACAAACAACAAGAACTGCTCTATCTTCTCGCAACCGCGGGCCAACCAACTGCAAGAAAGCTCTTGCTGCGCGTCCTCGATTCGCCTCTTGATGCCGCGGATCTCGGCCAACTTCGGCACCAACACCTGATCCGACTCCGCGAGAACCAAAAAGACGAAGAGATCGACATCTACCACGAACGACACAGAGAGACACTTGTCGAACTTCTCGAACAACACGACCCTGACGCCAAACGTCTGTTCCATAAACGCCTAGCTGACGCACTCGCAGAAGAACAGCCACCCGATGCCAAGCGACTCGCTTTCCATCTGTCCCAAACAGGCGACTTCTTCGAAGCCTTGGAGTACACACTCCAAGCTGCTCGCGACGCAGAAGAAGCGCTCGCATTCGCCCAAGCTGCCCGATGGTACCGTCACGCACTGACCCTTCAACCAGATCTCACCCAAGAACGCGACATCTATCAGGGTCTCGCAGGCGCCCTCGCCACACAAGGACTCGGCGAAAGCTCTGCAGATGCCTACCTAAAGGCCGCAGAACTCACACAACAACTCCAACAACAGCAACAACTCCCACAAGAAGAAGCCCAACATCTTCAACGTCAACAACGACTCCAAGCAGCCACACAGCTGATTCGTTGCGGCCAGCTCCAACGCGGCTTCGAGATCCTTCCTCCGCTCCTCAAGGAACTCAATCTTCAGTGGAGCCATTCTCCCAGCAAGACCATTTGGACTTGGCTACAGTACCGTATTCGCTTGTTCTTTCAACGCTTCCCAAACATCTTTGATCTCCCTTTCAATCACAGCAAATCCCTGCACAGTTCTCCTACACAGATGACTGTCGATCTGAAAGAACTTTATGAACACCAAATAAGCAAGCACAAACAACCCGACTTTCCGAGCAGACTGAGCCCTGAGCAAACCTTGCGCCTTGAAGCATGTCGTGTCGTCTCCATCGACGCGGGCCTCATCGATCCACTACAAGGGATGGCTTTCCAAGCACAACACCTTCTCGAAGCCATCCGCGCACGCGATCCTTACCGTCTGGCCTTGGCTTACGCCATGGAAGCCGCCTATGGTTCCTTCCAGAGATCCAGTCGAAACCACAAAAGACAGCGCCGCACAGAGCAGATGACGGATCAGGCCCTCACCATCGGCAAACAACTCAATCACCCTCATATCATCGGATTCTGCTACCTCACCACGGGATTTGCGGCCTTCACGGGCGGTTCATGGCGACGAGCTTACGACCGATGCCGCCACGCAGAAAGCATCCTCAGAAAAAGTTGTACAGGTGTCACTTGGGAGCTTTCCAACGCCCACTTCTACACGATGAATGCACTGCTCTTTATGGGAGAATTCAAAGAGTGCCATGACACGCTCCCCATGATCTTGCACGAGGCTGAAGAGCGCGGCGATCTCTACACCCAAACCAACCTTCGCCTTGGTGTCGCCCCCAAACTGCTTCTTGTGCAAGACCAACCCGAACGCGCACTCGAAACCATCGATTTGGCACTCGAACCTTGGTCCAAACGAAACTTCCACCTGCAACACTACATCGAGCTGATCAACCGCGGTGAAGTCGCGCTTTATCAAGATCTACCCTTTCCTTTGTGGGACTACATCAACAAACAATGGGGGCAGATCCGACGCGGTCTCTTCCTACAAATCCAATTTAACCGCATCGAACTGTACCATTTGCGCGGACGTTGCGCGTTGGCGTGCGCGATCCAAAGCTCGGGTTCAGAACGCGAAAAGTTCTTCCGCGAAGCAATACGTTGCGCAAAACTCATCGAACGCGAAGTCGTGCGGTGGGCCTTCCCTTGGCCTCTTCAACTTCGTGCGGGCCATGCCTTCTTGAATGGTAGCCCCGAACAAGGGCTGCAATATCTCACAGCCGCAGAAGCCCATCTCGAAGACACGGACACTTACGCTTACACGCACGCCACGATGCTCTGTCGCGGCCTCTGGCTCGCCAACGATGAAGGCGCAAAACTCGCCCAGACCGCCCTCACATGGATGGACTCACAAAACATCCGCAATCCTCTTCGCCTGACCCAAGCCATCCTCCCCGGCTGCCTCCCCCCTGAAGCCAACAAACGCATGGAACTGCTCTCTATAGCTTGATTCATCCCGCCTTCGCATCTTTCCCTTCCTTCGGGCGGCCACGGAGGGCCGCCCCAAAAAAGCGATAGCCTTTTGGCCTTCGCATCTTTTCCTCTGCGCAGGCCAAAGATATCCCCTCCATCCCCCATCACGGGCGTCCCTCTGTGGGCGCCCTCTCCCATCCCCTCCCTTCTCCTCTCGCTGGCGCGCCCCTCTGCTTTTCTCTTTCCCCAGCGCAGGCCAAAGATCCTCCCCCCAACGAACCTTTGCATACATACCCCGTATCCAACCCACCCAAGAACACCCTTGCAAGCAACAACATCACTCACTACCCTAAGAGGTCTCGAAGACATCCCAGACGTCACCGTCTTTCGCGGCAGAAAGGAGCCTTGGATGGTCCCAAAAGCTCAAAAGACATCACTTGAAGAGACCCATCTTCAGGCCCAAATCGATGCAGGGCAACTGCTCAACGTCGCATCGATCGTCCACCGCACAGAAGCGGAGGGACCAGGTGTGCGTCTTGCGTTGTGGGTGCAAGGTTGTCCTCTTCGGTGCCCAAGCTGCTGCAATCCCCACATGCTCGCGTTCGAACCCAAACAACTGCGTACGGTAAGAGATGTGGTCCAAGAGGTCCTTGCTATCGAAGGAATCGAAGGTATCACGCTTCTTGGCGGCGAACCCTTTTCCCAAGCTCGAAGCTTGGCGACTCTTTGCCAAGAAGTCCGTGCAGCGGGTCTTTCCGTGATGGCCTTTACAGGAAAGACCTTACAAGCTATCCAACGTGCACAACACGAAGACTGGGACGCCTTGCTCGCTCAAATCGATTTGCTTGTGGATGGGCCTTACTTGCAAAAGCAGCACAGCACAAAACGCCGATGGATCGGTTCAGACAATCAACAAATCCATTTTCTGACACCGCGTTACGAACACCTCTCAGCTTCTCAAGAAGGTTGGGAACAAGAAGGCAACACGCTTGAGATCCGCCTCGTCAATGGACAAATCTTCATCAACGGCTTTCCTCATGAAGACATCACACGTTGGCTCCAGCCCCAAGGAAACAAAGTCCCATGACACACAGCCCTTCTTTTCCTATCCAAGTGGAAACTTCAGCGGAGCCAGCCACACCCGAACAAAAGACCTTCTTCCACACCTTGATCCCGTTTGCAGCAAGCATCTTCGATGATCTCAGCAAAAAGCCCCGTTACATCGAGACCAAACTGCTTCCTCTCGATGATGTTGACATCGCTTCACGCGAAGCGCTCGAAGCCCTCCAAGACATCTTTACAACTGGCACGCTCAAGTACCTCACGTACCAAGGGGGTTGGCAAGAGCGTTGGGTCGGTCGCCTTGGCGAAGAAAAGCCCCGCCTGTTGCGGTTTTGGGAACCTACACTTTGGAAAGCGCATCCACTTTTCTTTTCAGAAGCCTCTATTGATGTGCTCATCGCGCTGTTCAACCTCTTTTTGCTGTTCCCTCCCAAAAAGAGCGTGCTGAAGAAAAAGCCACCCAACCCAAAAGCAAACCCTGAGCAAGCCAAAGAGATACAACGAGAAGTCCAACGTACACGGCGTGCCCTTGCAGCCCAATGGCGATATCTCGCCAAACATCTGCCCGAAACCAACGGAGACTTGTTGGCTTTTAGTATCTTTTACGAGCACGCAAAAGCCCATCTCCCCGCAGAAGTGAGCACCAACGAGATATGGTTCGAAAGCCCTTTGATTTTTTTGGGCTATTTTCATCACAGCAAAAAGATTGAAGACCAAGGACTTCACATCATCAAAAAACTGCTGGCCCCCACGATCGCTCCGTGGATTCCTTGGTATGGGATCATCTTGCGCGAGACTTGGAAACGAGAGCAAAGACTGTATCCTCGAAGAGAAAAATACGAAGATTTCTTACAATACTTTGAGCAGATGGCAAGGGTCTGGGGCCACGCCATCCGCACTTTCCAACGCGCAGAACGTTATGAGCTACTTGTTCCTTGGCTTGAGATCTTCGCTTTTTGGCATCAAGAGGACGTGCTCGCCAAACATTGGCCTGCGTGGCTTCAACACGTCAGCTACCCGCAACGTATGAGTGACCGCCAAGCCATTGCAGACACCTTCTTGGACGCCCTCGACCTGATTCGACTGCTTCAAGATATCACGGAAGAGGTCCGCGAACTTCACCCCATCGAACGCGAAGCCCCACATCGCATCTTCCTCCAAACATACGAAGAGACGGGGTTTGCCAAAGTCTTCCAAGGTTACACAGAAACACGAGAAAAACTTCGCCCAACCATCGGTTAGGCCCGTATTTGCGGATGTTCAACATCCCCATACACAAAGGAGAGTGCCGTGAGCCAGCTTTACCATGTCGAAGTTAAGTCCTCTGTCAAAGAGAACTTCTCTCTCAGCGACCGTTTGGTCCGTCCCATCGCACTCACCCCCATCCTCAGCGAAGAGGAGATGCGCGATATCATGGCCACGATCCTCCAACGACGGGGCTTTCAAGAAACGACCCCAGGCAAGTGGACCACCCAAGGCGATCATGGCGAAACCATCGTCTATGACCTTGAAAAGATGGAGATGCAGACCTTCCTCGAAGAAGAAAAAAGCCTACAAACGGACGTGAGCGTCGTGGGTAGTGCATACGACAGCAAAAAGCGCGCAAAAGAAGTGGCCAACAAACGCCTACAGACAGAAGAAGCGCTCGCACGCGACAGGCTGCAACATGAAGCAGACCAGATCCAAAAACAGATCACGCAAACACTCCTAGATACCGAGCAAGATCGACTACAACAGGCCCATCAGATCCTCCAAGAAGTGTACGCCGAAAGCCTCAAGCGCAAGGCAGGACAGCTTGGAGAAGTCACCTCGATTCACGAGGGCACAGATCAAGGCCAGTACGAGTTGGTCATCCGTATCTCTCGATAACACAAGCAGGAGTGACGTCCTTATGTCTCAGCATCACATCGCGATCGCATCGCTGCCCCAAGAACTCTCCTACGATGAGGCGACAGAAGCCGTTTATCGCGAAGACCTCGACTGGATCGAAGAAAAGCTACGCCTTGGCCTCTCCGTCCTCGTGGAGTGCGACAAACAACTCACCCTTTACCTCTACAAAGCCCTGCGTATGCGCTTGCGACGTAGCAATGTCACCCCAAGGCTGCGATGCCGCTTGATCTCTGGACACGCGCAAGGTGGCGAAGAAGAAAATCCTCTCGCCGCCAACGTCACACGTATGCAACGGATCTTGCGTGAGCTTCAAGAAGTGATCTTCAGCGGTGACAACGACCAGATCGTCGTCTTGCCACACCTCGACGTCCTCACCACCACCACACGCAGCGGCCTCAACATGGAAACCCGCGAAGCCGCAACCCTCTTCTACGAAAATCCCGATCTCGTCTTCCTTGGCTTCAAAGACCCCAGCTTCGAGCTTCCCAAGGTCATCGAAAATGTCTTTGCAGTCCGTCATGCAATGATCGGCATCCCACGCGACCGACTTCCCACGATGATCATACAGCGAGAAGCCCGCAAGTTTGGCCTAGATACCTTCAATCCTTTTGCGCTCTACAAATACCTTTCTGGTATCAATGCAGTGCGTGGTCGACAGATCCTCAATCACTTCGCTGATCGCGTGGACTTCAACCCCGATCACCCCGAAGATACGAAGAAACTCTACAACGAGATCCGACAGATGACCTTGGTCTCTGACTGCGAACTCCCCAACGTCGATCTCGACAAAGATATCGGCGGATACGACAAGGTCAAACAAAAGATCCGCAGCGAGATCCTTGATCTGCTTCAACTGAAAGAAAAAAGCGAAGACCCCGATCAAATCAAGCAGATCGAACAACTTGTCCCCAAAGGCATGATCTTTCATGGCCCCCCAGGAACAGGGAAGACCTACTTCGCCAAAGCCATCGCAACGGCCCTCGACGCCACGATCTTGATCGTCTCTGGACCTGAACTCAAATCCAAGTGGGTTGGCGAATCTTTGCCTTGGGATGAATCCGTCTTTGTCGTACTGAACGGCCAAGCCACCCAAATCCCCATAGGTCAACTTGTAGAAGAGCACGCTCAAGAAAAAGTCTTCGCGTGGACTTATGACGACAAAGGAAAGGCTATACTAGCCCCTGTAACCGGCTTTTTGAAGCACAAAGGCCCAAATTATATCGACGTGATAACAACAGAAACAGGCCGCCAAGTTCGCGTGACAGGGGGCCATAGCTTATTTGTGAAGCAAGATGGGTTTCTTGCAGAAGTCACGGCGGATGAAATCGTTCCGAAAGAAACAAGGGTTGCAGTTCCCCTCAAATTACATGCCCCCGAAACAATTACGGAACTCTACTTAACAGAACTTCTAAAAAACCGAGAAGATATTTTCGTGGATGGATATGACGAAGTCTTGCGCCAAGCCCAAGAACTTGCAGGGAAGACTTTGCAGATAGAAATGCGAGGGGGCGATAACATTGAAGTTGAGAAACTTTTGAGACGCTCTCAACGATCTCCTCTCAGTTTAGGCTCCCTTCAGAAAACATTGCGTGATGTTGAATGCGATGCAAACTTGCATGGTACTTCCTTATACTGTTGGCATCGAAACAAAACACTGCCTGCAGTGTTGCCTTTGACAGAGGAGTTTGGTGAATTTTTGGGAGTTTGGGCTGCAGACGGTTGTTATAACGAACATGGTGGCGTTCGGCTAACACTCCACCAAAAAGAACAAGAACATTTCCAAAACCTTTGTGAGCATTTGTTTGGAAAAGTAACCATCCATCCAAAGAAAGGCACGAAGGGAATCTCCTTGGTGATCAATTCCACTCTGCTCAAGTATCTCATGCAAGACGGTTTACAAATACAAGCAGGTTCTAAGTGTAAACGCGTTCCGTCTTTTCTATACCAAGCACCTCTTCCCGTCATTGCAGCATTTTTGCGAGGCTACTTCAGCGGTGATGGCACATTCAATGGCAAGTCCATTGAAGCAAGCACAATTAGTCAAGGACTCGCACACGATATCGCGACCTTGTTGCAGTACTTTGGTATCGTTGCAAGGTTGCGAAAGAAAGAAGAACGCAATGGGTCCATAACCCATCGGATAAGGTTTACATGGTCGGCCTTTTTGCGCATATTCGCGAATAAAATTGGCTTCGCTGATAAGGAACGTCAACAAAAACTGCAAACCTATCTCCAACAAATGACCTTCAAACGAAAACTTCAAACTCCCGAAGAACAAATAACCAACGATGTTTTGTGGGATCTTGTGGTAGAAAAAAAGCGAGAGCCGTACGAGCGCGAGTTCGTTTATGACCTGAGTGTGTCCAAAACGGAAAGATTTATTGCAGGTTTTGGCAATATATTGGTACATAATTCCGAGGAGAATCTTCGGCGGATTTTCTCACAAGCGCGCAAGTCTGCCCCTTCCATTATCGTGTTCGATGAGTTGGACTCTTTTGCCTCTGCACGCGGAACCTACACAGGAAGCGGCGTCGAACACTCGATGGTCAACCAACTCCTGACGGAGATGGACGGCTTTCGCAAGGAAGAACTCGTGTTTGTGGTAGGCACAACAAACTTCCTTGAGTCCCTTGATACGGCACTTTTGCGCCCAGGACGCTTCGAGCTGCAAATCGAGATCCCCTACCCCCAAGACGACGATCGCAGCGCCATCTTGGACATCTACCGCAAGCTTTTTTCACTCAACCTCGACGATGAACTCCTCAAAACCACGGTCCACAAAACGGGCGGTTACGTCGATGCCAAACACGGCATACGCTACAGCGGTGACCACCTCTACGCACTAATGCGCGGACTCAAGCGAGAGATGCTGCGACGAGGTCAACCTGATGGAGACATCGTTGAAGCAGACATCGACAAGCTCCTAGAGCAACGGCAAAAATCGCCTGTCAAACTCACATCCAAAGAGCAAAAGACCATCGCCATCCACGAAGCAGGACACGCACTTTGCGCCTATGTCCTGCCAAACTGCCCAACCATCGAAAAGATCACCATCTCGACGGGCGAAGACCAAGTCCTCGGCTACGTGATGCAAGCTGTGCGAGAAAACAAATACGTTGTCACGCGTGCAGAACTCCTCGATGACGTCTGCGTCATGCTCGCAGGACGCCTCGCAGAACAACTGATCATCGGCGATATCTCTGTGGGCTCCTACGATGACCTACAACGCGCAAGCGAACTTTGCCGCATGATGGTCGAAGAACTTGGCATGGCCGAAGAACTTGGACTACGCACCTACGCATCAAACACAGAACGCACCTCAGAACTCGGCGGCCCACGTCGCACTGTCTCCGAACACATCGCCGCGCGTATCGACCAAAACATCGCCGCGATCCTCGAGGTTCAACGCAAAAGAGCAGAAAAAGTCTTACAAGATTATCAAAAGGAACTCCAAACCCTGATCGATCTGTTGCTCGAAAAGAAGACAATCCATCTCCCCGAGCTACAAGAGATCTTTGGCGGAAAAAGCTTCAAAAGCGCCTAACGACAAGAAAGGACCCATCCCATGGCCGAAGAGATCACGATCCATCTGCGTTACAACCTAGAGACCGGAAAAAAAGACATCTACGTGGACTTTACCTCTGAAGATGACGCCCTCCCCATCGAACATGAGCAACAGCACCGCGAACTCATGGCCCAACTCCTTGGGCAAGGCGTCCTTCATCCTGACGAAGTGGGAGATATCAAGGTGCGACGCCTCTCCCCCCAAGCAGCGCCCACACCACAAGATGCACAACCCATCGACGCACAACAAGCCGCAAAACAAAGCTAAAAGAAAGCGAGCCCTCTTCGATGCGTAACGCCCTGCTCTTTCAAGATGCCGAGACCTTCTGGGACTTTTTGCGACTCCATGGTTCTGACAGCCAAAACAACCGAGGCTATACGCTCTATCTCACCAAACCCACAGGAAAACACGCCAAGCCTCTTTTGTTGCTTCTCGGCTTCATGCGAAAACGCAGTCTACTTGGTGAGTTGACGTCTCTGTTTGGTGAAAAGCCACCCCAAGTCGAAGAGCACGAAACGCATCTCCGCTTGCATATCCCAGGGCAACTTGCACGCGACGTAGAGATCGCCCAAAGACGCGATGGGACTGACCTAATGTCCCTCGTAGAACTCGTCCCCGTGCGTCATCTCGAAGCCCCCCACAAACACGTGCTTTTTTGGCTAAAAGATCAAGCCTTGGTGGGCTCTCTGATCGAACTTTGTATGCGACTCCAAAATGATCGCATCCAGTTTGCGCCCCTCTCTTCCAAAAAAGAGCAAGGGGTCCTTGTGCGCATCGAAAGTCCCTCTTTCTATCTGCTCCAACTCTTTCGCGAACAACACGCAGAACAAGCCACCATCTTCACAGAAGAAGCCCCTGACTTTTACACAGAGTGGGGCTTTCAACACCCACTGATCGACTTGTGGCGTTACTCTGATGCCCCCCGCGATGGCCGTTGGATCTTCGTTCAACGTGAGGGCACGCCCCAAGTGATGGAGCCTGTACAATGGCAAGATGCTTACAAGGCAGCGGAGTTTGTTCTTACGCTCGAAACAGAAGAAAGCTGGAGAGAAGACCGCGATCGCGATGTGCGTTTCTCGCTCCCTCTGCGCTTTGAGCCCAAGACACGCCACGCAGATGCGGAGATCTGGCTGCTCGAAGAACAACATCGCCCACAGCTCGAACGCCTCCTCTCCTTGATGGATGAAGAAGATCTCGATCTCTTGTTGATCAATATCCAAAAAGACGCCAAAGGCCGCCACCGCTTTTTCATACGCGAGAAACAACGTGGAAAAGGCCGCATCTTCTTGGACTTTGGAGGGACGCGATTCGCAAGCTACAAGGGTATCCATCATCTCCTTCTCCCCGTCGAGTTGGAGTTACAACCACAACTCCGCCGCGATCAGTACACGCACCTTTTTCACCTTCAATCGGGCGTCTTGACCTTTGTGTCTGTACCTGATGCTTCCCAACACCCCACGATGGATCAAGCGAGCCTTTTGCGTGTCCAAGAAGATGCTTTTGCCCCACTGCGCCAATACATCGACTATCTTGTGACCCAACAGTCCGAAAAACTCGAAGAGATCAAACAAAACAGCATCTTTGATTTGGGACGTTATGCACGTGCTCCCTACCGCCCAGACTTACTGACCGCCAAACGCGCGGCAAACCCAGTCCAACAAAGCGAACACAACATCGAAAACAGGCCAAACCCCGTTGAAGAACAAGCCAAAAAAGAGGGGGAAGAAGTCGTCGTGATCTCACGGCAGCAAAAACTTACAAAACCCTCTGAAAAAGCCGAAAAACGGGCACTCAGCGAGCTTGAAGAAGAAGAACGCAGCCTTGAGATCGAAGTCATCCAAGATCCCAAGCGACAAACTTTTCTAGAGCTTGCAGCGCTTAAAGATGAGATGGGCAAACCCACGGATGCACGGGATTGTTTAACCGAAGCACTGTGGCTCCAACGCGCCTCCAAAGATGAAGCAGACCTCAAACGAACCTTTGGACGCATGGTGCGTGCATCGCAAGCAAAAGCCAAAAGAAAAAGCAAAGACCCCCATCCTCCCGAGGCGACAAGCGATCAAGAAGAATTCCTTCTGTTCTTGTTCCTTGGAAAGCGAGACACCCCCCACGAACAAGCACTTTGGTTGCGGACTTGCAGTCAGTGGCTGCACCAAAACGAAGTCTTGTTGCGCAAAAAGCTCCGCTGGTTGGCTTGGCGAGAACTCCTACAACAAAACCAAGACCAACGAGAGCTTGCTCGTGTCCGTGAGGCGATACTCCAAGACCTCAATCAACACGGGCTATCCTTGATCGATCTCCCCATATTTATCCAAAATCGCTTGTTGCAAAGCCGTCATCTTCTGGACGAAAAGACCAGCCCAGAAACACAAGGCGACTTCCATCTTGCGCTCCATCACCTCAACTACCTTTATGAGCGCTTTCGCCAACTCAAGTTGCCCCCTTTGCAAATCGTCGGACAAGCCCTTGTTGCCGTGGGTTACGTCCAAGTAGGCTCCATCGATCAAGGCTTGGCTGTGTTACAAAACTGCTTTGAATTGGCCCAAGACGACAACGAACTCGATGCTTGGGTGACTTACGTGGCAAGCAGTGTCTCTCTCAAATGTGGCGAGATCTTCCACAAACAAGTCGAAACCAAACGGCAAGTCCACGCCAAAGCCTTCAAAAAAGACGACTCCCTTCGAAACAAACTCGAAGAGCTTGGCCATCTGCTCCGCAGCGACGAGGACAAAGAACTCGAAGAAGCCTTCTCCGCTTCCAATCTGCGGCGTCTTTACACAGACTCCCCGATCCAAAACCAACAACTCGAAAAAGCCTTCGACCAAGTCCTCCAAGCACACGAGAAAAACAAAGTCGCTGACGCCGAAAAAAACGTCGAAAAGATGCTTGGTCTCCTACACGATGCCATCCGTGGAGAAGGCGACTTTGCCAAAAGCAATGTGGACTACAACGAGATCGCAAAGACCATCTCTCGTCTGATCGATGTCCTCGCAAAGCTCCGATGGACGGGTGCTGGAAACAGTATCCTCAACCACTTTGTTCGCTTTGTTGAGCAAACCCCCGCGACACCACCCAAAAATATGACCTCCATGATGGGCCTGTTTTTTATGTTGATGCGTCTCCACATGGCCCAAGGTCTCGTGGTCTTCGAAAAGCTTGCTCCCGCCCAAAAGATCATTACAGAAAGTCTTACATGGCTCTTTCAATCCATTGATTATCCCATCGACTTTCTCGACTTTTGCGGCGTCGCGCTCCAAGCCGTAGAAGGTATCCCTTTGCACGAACGTACCCACATCGTCGAAGAGATCTGCGGTAACTTTTCCACACAAATCAACGACCCCAAAAGCACTTCTCGCGTCCACTACGAAGGCAGCGCGTTGCGTCGCCTTGCTTTCTTGCTTCAACTCCAACTTGTCCGCGTTGCCATCAGCAAAGAAAAGCTGGCCCTTGGCTTGATGAAGCAGTTCATGGATCGCGACGAGATGCTTATCCGCGAACGAATCCTGACGGAAGACATCACACGCTCTCACGGAGAATAACCTTGCGCCATACATACACTTTTGAAGAAGTAAAATCCGAAGTCGAGACACTGCGCAAGCGCATCAACCAGGTTCGACATCACCTCGCGCAGTACTTCGTCAACAAAGACGATCTTGTCGATCTCATGGTCATCTGCACCCTCGCCCAAGAACCTCTGCTCTTGGTGGGAAAGCCTGGCACCGCAAAGTCCGACCTGATCGTCAAGTTTGCCCAAGCCATCGGCCTCGAAGGTGAAGAGTACTTCGAGTACATGCTGACCAAGTTCACCGAACCCAGCGAGATCATCGGCCCCATCGATATCAACCAGCTCAAAGAAGGCCGCTATCTTCGACGTGCAGCAGGAAAGCTCCCACAGTGTCGCGTTGCTTTCCTCGATGAGATCTTCAAGTCCAACTCCGCGATCCTCAACACACTGTTGACCATCATCAACGAGCGAAAATACTACCAAGATGGAAAGCCCATCTCGATCGACCTTGCCATGCTCTTTGGCGCAACCAACGAGATCCCCGAGTTTTCCGAGCTTGGCGCACTCCGTGACCGCTTTACCCTCAAGATCGAAAGTGAAAGCGTCCGCGAAACACACTTCGATGAACTCCTCGAAAAGGGCCTTCGCAACGAGACTTACAAGGCTTTTCAACAACGACCTTGGGAAAACCTCTGCAACCTTGAGGACTTTCTCAAACTCAAGGCTTATCTCGATCACATCATGGCCCGTTCTGGGGATGGCAAAGAAGGCCAAAATGACCGAAAACGCTACTTCCCCGACGAGGTGTATGCGCTGTTCAAACGCATCATCAAGACCCTCGAAAAAGAAGACCGCATCGAGATCAGCGACCGCAAGATCATCAAGCTCTACAAACTTATCCGAACACGCGCCTTCCTTATCCACGGTGGTGTCGTGACCAAAGAAGATCTCGTCCTTTTGCGCTATGTCGCAGATCGCATCCAAGACTTTGGACCTGTACGAGAAAAAGTCGATACTTTGCTCCGCCTCTAAGTCAGAAAATCTCTTTCTCTACAACCCAGACGAGATCGGCATGTACACCATCCCAGAAGCCCGCGCACAAGACTTTCTCTGTGCAAGTTTGCACTATAGCGCCCTTGCAGACGACTTGTTGCAAGCGTCCTATCAAAGCGCCCTCGCATGGTATCGACACCTCGCGGGCCAAGGACACTACCATCTGCCTTTTTTCTTGGTTGTCGATCTCGGCGTCCTCCTCCAAGAAGGCTACCATGTGCGCTTTGCTTCCCTCAAAAAGTTCCATCAGTGGCCCGAAGAACAACGCACACTGCGCCTTCGCTACGAAAATGAATTCCTCTCCCGCATCCTTCAGGAAACGCGCGTCCAAAGCGCCTTAGAGCTTTTGCAAGTCTCCAAAAACAAAGGTCTTCATCTACGGCTCATGGAGCTTTTGTGGCGCACCTTGGCCCCCCTTGCTCCGCGCGATGTGTTGTTGCACCCCACGCAACTCCGCAACCTTGCTTTCTCGCTGGTCTCCCCAGAACAAGCTGAACATGCAGAACAACAATTGTTTGAGGCGCTTCCAGATCTCCCGACCTTTTCCGCATGGCTCACCACTTTTCTGGATCGCGTCTCGCAAAAACTCCGATGGTCCGAGCTTTTACGAGAAGAAGACATCTTCGAGTTAGAACACTGGGAACAACTCGACAATGAGTCCTTGCGCATTGGATGTCGCCAACTGATCGAGATCGAGCGTCGTTTGGGGGAGTTGGATCTTCGCAGCTTACCCGTCCAAGACGAATCCGCGGATAGCGAAACAGCCTTCGTCGATGAGACCTACTACCCCACAGGCGGGATCTCTGAGATTACGACGCGAGGAGCATTCGAAAACCTCGTACTTTCCGAACTCATCTATATCGAATCCAAAGAAGAGATCGACCTTTTCGACGTGCGCTTTGTGGAAGGCGAGTTGCTTTTCTACACCCGCGATGCAGGACAACTGCGACGAAAACGCCGTACCATCCACCTGATCCTCGACCTAGACGAGATGTTCAGCCTCAAATCAAGTGGGTACGATTACCAGTTTTCCATCCTTGCCCTAGGTCTCTTTGTGCGCCTCATCCGCGATCTCACCGCCTATTTTGAACAGGATGCACTTCAGTTCCATATCCACTGTCTCCACGGGCGCCTAGAGCCCGAACCTTTCGCACAAGACCTCGACTTGCTGCGCTTGCTCCTGAGCGACGAACTTCAACATGGTTGGGCGCATCTCCATCTTGCCCAAGATCTCGCACTCGCCGACTGTATCGACACGACGCGAAAAGTGTATGCCATCGCCCTCACCCACAAACGTGCACAGCTCTGGGAAGAAAGATTCGATCGCTACGCCAACCAAGTCCCCACCATCCATGGGATCGTGTTGCCCGTCCAAGTCCCCCAAAAGACGGGCATCGAAGAAGAGCAAGACAAAGAAAGCGCCGCAAAACGCAAGAAAAGAAACAAAGAAAAGACCCCTTCAAGAGACCAAAAGACCCCGACCACCGCCCCCAAAGACATCCCGCGTTTGCTTTTGCCTTTTGAGGGGCTTTCGATGGAAGAACTGTCCAAACTGCGGGTCCAGCTCCTCACAGCCTTGGTGGGTAGCTACTGACCCCTACCATCCCCTACACCAACAACAAGATCAGCCGATCATCAAACTGTAGATGCTTGATCACAGCCCGCAAAAGCGAACGTTTGTCTTTGCCCAAACGCACCCACAAGATCCGCCCCGCTACACCGCCATAATGCGCCTGAAAATGATATACCTGCGGCTTTCCATCCGAAAAGAACGGCTCTGTGGAGCGCAGCGTGCAACCGACACCTCGCGCACCTATCTGCTGCACCAGCTGTTCGAGTTCATCGTCTGGCGCCCGCTCTGAAAGCCCCACCACCACGCTCTCAGGAAAACTTGATGTATAAAGTTGCAAAGCCGCCAGCGTCTCGCCACCAAAACTCCCGAGCATCGGCCCAAAGACAGGGACGCCCAACCCTTCGACTTCTTCTGTGTAGCGCAGTGTATCATCGCGCAAAGCATTCACTGCAAGAACCAAAAACACCAACACAGGGAGAAATCCCAAGATCCCAAACAGGATCATCCGTTTCTTTTTTGCAGACTTTTTCGCGAAAAAGTGTGGAGGTTCAACAACTTTTACAGCTTCTTTTTTCGCATGAAACTCCGTTAAGACCCCAGCATACGTCACTTCCAACGCAGAAACGATCTTGGCCAACGTGTCTTTGCGCAACGCCAGATCTTGGTGTTCTTGTGCAATCTTTGGAAGATCCCGCTGCCACCGCAAAAGACGAGTCGTTTCTGCTTTTAGCAACTTGATCTGAATCGACAAAGCATCCCGCGCGATCTTCTTGAGCAGATACTGCTCTTGCAACTTCTGAAAGATCGGGTTGACCCCCTGCGTCTTGATCCAAAATGCGCGCAAGTTGGAGCCACCCATCTGGCGATGAAACGCTGCTCGCTTGGCCAACAAAGCCCGCATCCTTGGGTGTTTTCGTGTCAGCGTATGGCGCAAGGCTTGGAACTCTGCCTCAACGCTCACGTACTGTTCCAAAAGTGGATTGCGCCTTGTCTCCTGCAACATCAGGCGCTTTGGCAAGCGTTTCATCGAACGCTCTAAACCCTGGATCTCCACTTCAAGCCCTTCAAACCGCACTTGCGCATCATGAAGATGCTCAAAAGCACTGCGCTTTTCCTGCAAGGCCGATTTTAGCGAAGACTCCGCTCCCATGTACCCTGTTCGCTGTTCGAGAGAACTCAGTCGCACCCGCACTTGTTGGAGTGCTGCACGTCGTTGAACAAGCGCTTTTCGAAACACCCGTTCGCGCTGCTCAAGGTGAGACTCCCACAAATGATTGGTTTCTTGTAAGAAATCCTTGATAAAAAAATCAAGAATATGTTCCCCCATCTTTTTTTTGTCACTAACAACAATCACCTCAAACATACGGGTCTTCCCGATCTTTTTGACCTGTATCATTTGAGATATCGTTTTAATCTTTGCTTTCAACTGCAAGCTTTTACGTAGCTTTTGCAAGCGCGGCATGGTCTTTACCATCGCCATCACAGTATCGATCTTTGGGGCTGGTTGGCCTTCTTGTGTAAGCTGATCGCCCATATACATCGCGGTAGAACGAAAGATGAACGTGTCTTTTTTTAAGAGCTTGTACCCAATGCCCACAAGGACTTGTAAGACCAAGATCACGGCCAAAGCAAGCTTCCAATGAGCTTTTACCCGCCACAACAAGCCACGTAACCGACCCAGCGGCAACGCGGGCGCGGCGCTCGCGTTGTCTTGCATCGAACTATCCCTCCATCACATCTTGGTACACTGCAAACGTGCGTCGAGCACAAGCTTCCCAAGTCAAATCGCGCGAAAGCGTCACACGCTCACGTGCTCGTTCCAAATCCACCAACAAACAGTGTGCAAGCGCGTCCACATCCCGCGCAGGAAAACGCAAAGCATCCGAAGGCACAAACTCATCAAACACTTTGATATCCGAGCAGATCACGGGTGTTCCACAAGACATCGACTCCAACACAGGCAGCCCAAACCCTTCATACAAAGAAGGAAACAAAGAAGCCTTCGCCCCAGAGATCAACACGGGAAGCTCCGCAGCTTCGACGTAACCGAGACAACGGACTGCGCGCTCCAGCTTCAACGAAGCGATGCGCTCCATCACCACATCCGCGCGGATATCAGGGGCTCCAATGAACACAAGCTGCGGAAGATCTTTCCCCATCGAACGCAACGCCGCGTATGCTTCCAACAACGTGACGTGGTTCTTCACAGGATGCTCAAGACGAGAGACATAGAGCCAGTACGAATCGCTCAGATGATGGCGTCTTTGCACCTCTTTTTCTTGCTCTCGGGTGGCAGGACGAAAGCGCTGCGTGTCCACACCATTGTGGATCGTCCGAACCCGCGAAGGCTCTAAGCCCACAAACTCCAAAAGGTCCTGCCGTGTCTGCTCGCTCACAGCAATCACTGCATGCATCTGCCGCAACAAAGGCGCCAAGACCCACTTCACATGGAAAGTGTGCAAAGGCCCAAATCGCTCAGGAAAACGATACTCTGCGATATCATGTACTGTCGCGACTTGGCGTGCTTTACGCATCGGGAACAGCCTGCGATTCCCCACAGGAAAGTGTACCAAAGCATCGCGTCGATCATTCTTCGACAACCAATCCATCCAGCCCGTACCATCGTTGGTTTCGGCGTAGTTCGTCCCCAGCGAGGCCAAGGCATCTCGTTGTGTACGCAAACTCCCCAAGTGCAGGCCCTCATGTAAGATCGAGCCCATCGCCCGCGCAAGCGAGACCCCATAGGTCCACAAACCCGAGCGATCCAACGCCACCATCGGCCAAAATACCTGTTTCATCAGTGGCCTCCTCTCGCTTCAAGAAGCGCAGACATCCCTGACAACCAACGTAACTCCACTTGCGTTTGCATCCTTCGCAAACGAACCTCTTCTGCGAGCCTGTAGATCTGGGACAAGCGCTCAACCACACGCACCCAAGTATAAGAAAGATCGACTTTTCGACTTCCTTGTTCTCCCATCTGCTTTGCCCGCTCAGGAGCTTGCAACAGCGCGCGACACGACGCAAACCACGCATCGTCCTCACCCACAGGGAGCAAGCAACCATCTTCTCCATCAGAGACCAGCCCGCGCAGCCCGCCCAAACGAGACGCAAGCACGGGCTTCTTCGCGCACCAGCCTTCAAGCACTGTCAAGCCAAAAGGCTCATGAATGCTTGGCATCAACATCACATCTGCCGCATGAAAAGCATCCACCAAGCGTTGTTCAGCGTAGCCCACAGACTCTTGATGTACCCAAGCCCCTAGACCATTCGAGCGAATCGCATCTTGCAAGGCTGCATCATATCCATCATCTGTTACAGGACCAATCAACAACAACCGAACGGGCAGACCCGCCGCACGCAGACGCGCCAAGAGTTTCACTGAGAGCAGCTGGTTCTTTTGCGCATCGATCCGCCCCACCTGCACCAAAAGAAACTCCCCAGACTGCATCTCCAGCCTTTCACGCCAAGCCAAACGCGAGCCCTTCGAAAAACGCTCCACATCCACGCCACCAGGGACAAAATGGACTTGCTCTTTGGGCAAGATCTTACATAGGGCGTCGTACTCTTCTTTGCCCACAGCGATGATTCCATCGGACTCATCGAGCAAACGCCGCGCACGAACAAGCCAACCCACTGCTTTTCCCCACTCAACGCCTCCACGTGCAAGCTCAGAAAAACGCTCTGCTTGTGCTGACGCCAAAGTCATCACATCGCCATGCAACGTCACGACAAAAGGAACCCCTCGCAGTCGAGACGCCAACCAGCCCATCCCACCGAGTCTTCGGGTACAGTGCGCGTGCACAACCGACAGCCCAGGATGACGACACAGCGCCCAAAACAGCGGCCACGAGATCAGATTTCCTCCAACTTGATCCATCGATGCGCGCGTTGGTTCATCAAGACCCCAAAATGGATATTGATACGAAAAACGCTCCACAGGGATACCGCGAACACACTGACTCCCTGCATCTTCGTAAATGGAAGAGGTCATAATCTTCGGGAAAAAGTCGCCTTGGCTTTGTTGCATACGCGCGATCTCAGTCACACGCGTTTCCATCCCTCCCCAAGAACGCTCGCTCATCCGCCTCGTCAGATGGACCACTTGACCCTTCGAGGATGCATCTTCTTTGCTTTGCAAGGCTTTCCATAGTGCTTTCATCGACTCTCCTCCTTGGAGAAAACCGCCCAATCCTTGGGCTTTTTGTTGATGCGCCTTCCATCATCCTGAGGGTCGCTACATCAAGAGACTTTTTCTTACATCTTCCACACTTGCGCTCATCTCACTTTTTCCCTCAACATCTCGATGTTTCAGGATACGCAAGGGGCTTCCCACCGCCACGCAATAAGCAGGAACCGAGCGATGCACCACAGCACCCGCTCCGATCACGGCTCCTTCTCCGATCTGTACCCCTGGAACGATCGTGGCATTGGCGCCAATCCATGCGCCATCTCCAATCTCGACAGGAGCCAACTCAAGGCCCTGATCTGCGATAGGTTTCGTCACATCACCATGGCGATGATTGATGGAAGCGATACAAACATGCGCGGCGATCAAAACTTTGTTTCCAATAAACACGCCGCCGTTTCCGTACATCACCACTTGAGGGCCGATAAAACAGTCGTTACCGATGCTGATCTCTCCATCTGTTGCACTGAGATAAGCATCTTCTCGAATCACAAAACGATCCCCGATCCGAATCCCTTTGGGTGGAAGCGTGTTACCAAACAAGCGCGTCCCATGACCAAGATAGCCATCTCGACCGAGATACAGATTCTTACCATCTTGGATATGGGCCCCCAAACTGATCCACGTTCGTTCCCCCAACGCACCCAAACGAGATGCCCAATAATAGGACCGCATCGTGTCTTTTATTTGTTTGCTGATACGCTGAAGCATTTTTCTCTTCCCTTTTTCTCTTTTGTCGTAGAAATCTCGATGCAACAAGAAAAGAGGAACGTCTCATGACGCTTTCTTGATAAGGTGCATAGCATTGCAATTCTCTCGCCACCTCAAACTTCTACTGCAACAAAAAGAATGCTTTCCCAAAGCGTTGTCTCTTTGGTTTGACTCTCCTAATCAACGGCCTCCTCACCCAGCAACTGAATGCTCCATACGCCAAAATCGTAAAATAAAAAACGCGAAAACATCCCACGCCAATAAATATATTCATATATCTTCATATCTCAGATGTCTCAGTGTTGGACTCCAATTTGAGCCGACATCGCTATGTCTTCTTTTTTTGGATCCCAGACCCCTCTAGCCCAAGCCAAGCTCTCTCCGAAGAAAAAGGCACATCCTTTGAAAAAGCATTCAAGAAAGAAGTGTGGCGTGTCGTTCCACAAAAATAGTTTGGAACAAAGCACGGAGCGGCTGCGAACCAGACATCATCCCCTTCAAGGAAGAAGGGTTATCCGACTGCAAGGAGGCACCATGCGAACACTCGATTTATTTGTCTTCATTGATGCCATGGGCTGGGATATCGTCGAAAAAAACCAAGCTTTTGCTTGGCTTGACGCGTACCGCGCCCCAGCGCGTACCATCCTCGGCTACAGCTCCACTTGTGTCCCTTCCATCCTTAGTGGGATGCTTCCCCAAGAACACGGTCATTGGACGCTTTTTCAACGCGCCCAAGGCACTTCATCGCTGGCCCCGCTCCACAAGCTCCGTCGTCTTCCCAAGTCTTTTGGCGAACATCATCGTTTTCGTCGGTGGCTCTCCAAAGCCTACGGTCGTTACGCAGGTATCGAAGGTTACTTTGATCTGTATGCGCTAGACTTTGGAAAAATGAAAGACTTTGACTACACAGAAAAGCAAAATATCTTTAGCGTTTCCCAGACATGTTTTCCAACAATTTTCCAAAAACTCGACGAGAAAAAGATCCCCTACTGGTGTGCAGACTGGAAGAAAAGCGAAGAAGAAGGTGTCGCCTCTCTACGCAAGCGCCTCAAAGAAGCTCCCGCATGTCGTTGGGCTTTCTTGTATTTCCCGCGTCTTGACGGGCTCATGCATCGCCATGGTCCACAAGGCGCGACACTGCGTTTGTATTGGTACGAAGAAACGCTTCGCGAACTCACACGAGATCTCAAGGCCCAAGGCTGGGAGGTGCGTCTCACGGTCATGTCCGATCATGGGATGACCCCGATCCATCGACATGTTGAGATCCCCACACTGGACGGCACTGCGGGTCTGCGATGGGGAGAAGACTATCTCGCCCTCTACGACGCGACATTGGCGCGCTACTGGTTCTTGCGCCCCCAAGCCCGCGAAAGGATCATGGAGTCCCTTTCACATGTGGACTTTGGCCACTGGCTCACGCGCGCAGAGATTTCGCGAGAAGGCCTTTGTTTCGAGGACAATCGCTATGGAGATGCCTACTTTCTCACCAATCCAGGCGTCTTGATCCACCCCAATGATATGGGCCAAAACCCCCCGCTTGGAATGCACGGATTTGACCCCGCAGACATCCATTCTACCGCGACGATCCTCTCCAATCACCCAGAGGCCCACAGTGTCCTTGGGGAAACACCTCGCATCGACGACTTTTATCGCTTGATGGCGACAGCACTTCCACCTAGCGTTGCAGAAACAAAGCGGATCTACACTCCATCAAGACAAGAACTTCGTTCACAAGCACTTCATCTCGCAGCTTCTTCGCAAGCCTCGGCCTCATCGAGAAAAGAGGCCTCCAGATGAAGCGCCGCAATCTTCTTTTCGCGCTCTCAAGCGGCTACCTCCGCATGGTGATCGACTTTGGGGCCGTGATCGTCTTGGCCCCAGTGATCTGGTCGATGTGGGGTGACAAAGGCTATGGTCAGTGGGTGGTTCTCTTGGCGTGGTATCAACAGATCACGACCTTTGATCTTGGCCTAGGCATGGTGATCTTCCGCGATGTCTCAGCAACAGAGAAAAACCAAAAACCGCAAACCATCGACAAACTATGGAGCGCTGTTTCTACTTGGTCGGTAGGATTTGGTCTTTTTATCTTCTTTATTGCTTCTTTCTTTTCTCTTTCTTGGTACTGGATGCTCTTACTTTTTACAGCGTGTGCGATGCTGCCGATCCGCAGCCTCCAGATGTTGCTCAATGGCCGAGAGGACTTGGCTTGGAGCCACGCGGCTTATATGACAGGGCGACTCTTTTTTGTGCTGGGTGTGCTTGGTCTATGGTTTTTTGGCGCGCGCAACTTGGGCTTGTTGGTCTCGCTTTTTGTGATCTCACAGTGGCTTGAAGGGCTACTGTTGATTGGCTTTGTTTGGCGGCGCCATCGCCAAGATCGACCTCGTTGGCAGCTCTTGTCACTGGCACAATACAAACAGATCTGGAAGGAAACAGCCCCATTTTTCTCGATCG
Source organism: Myxococcales bacterium (assembly GCA_020632975.1). Classification (GTDB taxonomy): domain Bacteria; phylum Myxococcota_C; class UBA6777; order UBA6777; family UBA6777; genus JAKLKB01. The sequence goes on along the minus strand of JACKEL010000004.1, from coordinate 155,401 downwards.
GGTTGGCTTCCAATGTCTTGGGGCGCATCGAACCAATCCTTCTAAGTACTCTATTCTCCTACCAAATCGTTGCTTATTACGATCTTGCATTCAAGCTTTGCGTATACTTTGGCGTCTTTTGTAGACAAATCCTCAACGCATGGAGCCCAGCTTTTGCGAGATCCCAAGGTGCCGCCCAAGAAGCCATCCTCAAAGCACTTTTTTGGTGTGGTTTGGTAGCTTGGCCTTTTATGAGTTTCGCCCTTTTGCACCGCGATATCCTTTTTACCGCATGGATCGGCGAAGCCCCCTCTCTCACCCTCTCGCTTTTTGTTTGGTTGCTCCTAGGTACATGGGTCAACGTCTTCCAAAGCATCCTCAGCAACGCACTTGCTTTGCGCGGAGAGCAACGCATCGTCGCCAAGGCAGTCCTGTGGCGTGGCGTCTCAGGTTTGCTTGTTGCAGCCCTCGTGGGATGGCTCTGGGGTCCACTGGGCTACGCGATCGCGCTGTGTATCGTTGGGATAGCGTGGGACCTTGGCTACATCACCAAGGTTTGTGCGGCGTCCATCCATATCCCCGCGAAAAAGATCTTGGAATATTTCTTTGTTTTTCCAGCAGTTCCACTTGTTGGCTTTTGGTTTGCAGTGGGATTCGCTGCCACTTGGAACTTTGCATGGTCCCCACGGATCGTGCTCGTCATGCTCGCAGCTTGGGAAGTGGGTGCATTTGCCTTAAGTGCTGCGGCTTTTCTCTACTTTTTGCGGAGATCACCATGGAATCCATCTGCATTGTCTCCAACCTCGCTCCCCCTATCATCAAAGGCGGCTACGAGCTGCTAGCCATCGCTTTTGCCGAATACATGGCCCAACGCGGTGCGCGTGTCGATCTTTTGACGACGGAGGCAGGGGCCTTGGAAGAAAGCACCAGTCTTTCAGAGCATGGCGTCCGCATCCACCGCATCCTTCGCCCCAATGCCCCTTGGGATCAGCCTCCCACCTACGATACTTTTCAAAAGGCCGAGGCTGCACTTTGGAACACCCACCAAAGCCGCCAGTTTTTTGAGGAAACACAGCCAGAACGCGTGTTCTTTTGGAATCTCAATCGCATTGGCTTGGGGCCCCTCCAAGTGGCCCGTGAGATGGGCATCCCCTGCGCGATGAGCATCAACGATTATTATCCGCTCCAGTACGTTGAAAAGCGCCCGATGTACCAGCTTTTCAAGCAACCGATCGGTTTGTCGTGGGGCTCACTCGACGATATCCCCACAACTTACATCAGCCGCTATCTTGCCGAAGATCTCGCACGAAAAGGCTTTCGTCCCAAACAACAACACATCATCTACCAAGGCATCGACTTGTCGCGCTTTCCAGAAAAGTCGGGCTCATGGTCTGTACAGCAGCCTTTGCGCTTGCTGTACGTGGGGACACTTAGCCATGACAAAGGCGTCGATACGCTTGTGGAAGCTCTCGCTTTACTGCCCAAAGACAAGGTGCGTTGTACCTTTGTGGGTGCAGGTGAGCCCTCTTGGGTTGATGAGCTTCAACAAAAAGCCAGCAAACTCGGCCTTGATCAAGTGATCACATGGGCAGGCAAACGCCCTCATGCGGACATCCCCCAGATCCTCGCTCAACATGATGCGCTCGTGTTTCCCTCTCGATGGCCCGAGCCTTTCGGCCTATCTCAACTCGAAGCGCTCGCGTCAGGGCTCCATGTCATCTCCACCTCTGTGGGTGGACTTCGAGAGATGTTTGAACTGGGTGTCTGTCCTCAACACTTTGATGCAGGAAAAGCCGATCAACTGGCCAAGCGCATCAAAAACTTGTTCCATCCCTCACCCGAGATCATGGAACAAGCAAGACAAGCAACTGTCCGCACCCGTCTCCGCTTCTCGTTCCGCCGCTATCTCCATGAGCTAGAAGACTTTCTTGAGAGACATGTTGTGCCCAAGAAAAAAGACGAAGCGGTAGAGTCCTCTTTTCCTATCCATGATCCCCTCCAAAAACCCCAAGGAGTTCGCCTATGGAGCCCAAGCAACTTGTCTTTTTGATGGGTTTGGCTGGGGTCACAGGTGCCTTTTTTCTGCTTTTTCGCGACCCCAAACGCCGCATGATGTGGAGTATGGGAAGCGTTTTATTCTTTCTTGGCTTTTTCTACAAAGACATCACTCTTTTTTTTGAGCCCTATCGCGGTTCGAGTAGCGGTCTCTCTATCGCGATGCTCGACGCGCCAGTCCTAGCCCTCGCGATCTTTCTTTGGCCCAAGATCCGACTTGATGGTGTAGGCCGCCTCTTTTTGCTCTTTTTGGGATGGTGTCTTTTGGGGGGACTTTTTGCCGCTGCAAGAAAAGATTATTTCTTTTTTGAGATGGGAAAACATCTTCGCGTTTTATTTTTCTATCTTCTCCTTGTCGCACAGTTTTCGACTTTGGAGCGCGAAGAACTCGAAGAAGCCGTCACGCACATCGTGCTGATCTTTTGTTGGATTCAGCTTGTCTTGAGTCTGCACCAACGCTTCACAGGTATGTATCGACTTCGCGGAAGCTTCGCCCATTCCAACACCCTTAGCATCATGATGAACATGATGGCCCCTTTTCTTCTCAGCAAGCTTTTTCTCAGCCCCAAACCCAAACAACGTCTACTTTTTGCGATAACCTTGGGTGGGGCTTGTGCAGCGGTGATCATGACGCGTTCACGGGCCGGATGGATCATCTTGGGGTTGGGCTTGGCAAGTTCTTATGGTTTGATGATCGCCCGCGGTCTCGTCTCTCGCTTACGTCCCGCAAGTGCGCTACGTCCACATGATCCATTTCCCAGCCTACGCCTTACGATGGGACTTGCAGTGCTTGGGACCTTGATGCTTCTCAAGTTCTTGCCAGCCATGCTCGAACGCATCGCCAAGGCTCCCAAAAGCTCGGCAGCTGCGCGACATCACCACAACGATCAATGCAAAGAACTCGCAAAAGATCATCTCTTTGGTGTGGGACTCAATCAATATGTCCATGCCCAGATCCACGTCTTCGGCCAAGATCCCGAAGCAGCCGACACAACCGTCGCGCACCACCTCTATTGGTTGATCGCTGGCGAAACAGGATACATCGGACTTCTTCTCTTTGCCCTCATCCCTTTGTACGTCGTCTTTTGGTTGTTGCGCGGCTTGCTGATCAGTCATGCACTTTCCGCAAATGCCCTATTCTTGGGGATATGCACAGCCTTCCTTCAGTCTTTTGCAGAGCCTGTTCTCCGACAACAACGCTCGATGTTGTTGGTCTTTTTCTTTATGGCACTTGCGATGTCGCTCTCTCGCGTCGCGCTCGCGGCACAAACAAATCCCAAACGCGTCAAAACCCCCAAAGAGACAACGATCGCAAAAGACACATCACCACAAAAAAGCAAACAGACCCCGCCCAAGCCCTTTCCCATCCCCAAGAAACCAGAGATTCCTAAGATGCCCATGCTTCCGGGCTGGGCAGCAACCCAAGCGTATCAAAACGCCCCCCCAAACCCTTCCACGCAACCCCCGCTCTCTTGGAGAAATCGCACGCTTACAACACCTCACGCATCCAAGCAGACGGTAGATCGGCGAGGCCCTGCATGATCCAATCAAATGTCTTGAAGTCGTCCAAAGCTTCCATACAAGCAGGGTGAATCAACAAACAAGCGGTCTTTCCGCGCTCAACGAGAGACCGCGTTTGCTGCACGACCATCTCCCCCCAACGCTTCGCATCAAATGAACCACTGCCCCAACTGTCTCCAAATCGCGTCTTTTTTGCCCAAGACTCCACGGTTTCAGGCGTTCGATGAGCATGATACAGATGTTCGTGATCAGGGATCACATTGATGGGCACATACAACAAACCATCCTTCGAAAAAGGCTGACTCGACTCTTGGACGATATCTGAATAACAAAGCAAGCCCTCTTCTCGAAGCAAAGGAACCGTCTGTTCATCCGATAGATAGGCGTGATTACGCCAACTCACCACTGGCTGACCACTGGCTCGCGACAAGATATCGCAGGTCTGACGAATGCTCCAACGCTGCCACTCTTTGGGACCCATAAACTGGCCCAAGAGTTTTTTACTGATGCGGTGAAAAAGCAATGGTTGGTAGGCGTTATATGTATGGCCAGCGATTTCAAGGTGAGATCTCATAGCGAGACGCTTGAGAACTTCTGGCTCCTCGATCCCAACTTTTCCCGTGAGAAAAAGCGTCGCTTTGGCACCGTAAGATGCCACGATATCAGCATATCGCAGCGCAGATGCGGGCTCTGTTCCTTTGAGATAGCGTTGATCGTTGGTGCGCAAGGTCTGGTGGTGAACGTCGCCAGTCAAAATCAACATCAAGGCTCTCCTTGTAAATTCCGAACATTGAACGGTTTGAAAAATTGGCCCACATATTGATAACGGTATTTTTTGTATGAAACCTAAAGTCTTCAAGGAAGAAGACGTTCCTTTTTGTTGAATCAAAAAGAAGTTTCTTACTCATGTTATTTTGCCAGGAAGGTAAGAATAACCAAACCTCAAAGGACAGAGGTTTTCTGCCCAAGGACGGGAGTGCGTAGGCCTCCCAGAATCCGCGAGAAAACTCGCGGATTCTGGGCAAAAGCCACGTGCCGCCTCCTGAAAAAAGGAGAGCAAGATCATGCCTAAAGCCTCCATCATTATGCGCTCTCGCAACGATGAAGAGATCATCCAACGCACCCTCGAAGGACTCCGCAGACAAACCGTGACATCGTGGGAGTTGATTCATATCGATTCGGACTCCACCGACCGAACGGCCCATCTGATCGCACCTTACGCAAGCATCCAAAAGATCATCCCTGCCCACACTTATATCCCTGGTGCCGTGCTCAATGATGGCGCACGTCTCAGCAAAAGTAAGAACCTGATCTTCCTAAACTCTGACTGCGTTCCGCTCCATAACACTTGGCTCGAAGAGATGTTGCTGGGTCTCAACGCCAGCCCTGTGGTGTATGGCCGCCAAGTCGCAAGGGAAGATGCAACGTTGCAAGTTCAGCGAGACTATCTCTACGCTTTTCCGCCCGAACCATCGGAGAAAACAAACAAACGTTGGCGCAGCAATCCATCCTTTGAAAACTTCTTTTCTATGGCGTGTTGTGGGATGCGCCGTGCTGTGTGGGAGCAATACCCTTTCCATGAAACCATCCGATACTCCGAAGATATCGAATGGGCACTACAGATCCGCAATGCTGGGATCAAGATCAGCTACCTTCCCAACGCACGCGTTGAACACTCCCATAACTACGATGCCAAGTCGTGCTACCGCCGCTTTTTTGGTGAAGGCACCGCAGAAGCTGCGACTTTTTCTGAATCCCCTTGGGAGACATCTCTGGTTCGCCGCGCCATCATGCCCTATATGAGTGCTTTGTGGAGCGATCTGCGTTATGCAGCCGAAACCAAGCGACTCCAAGAGTGGCCTCGCTCGGTTTGGTTTCGTTGGGCCATGCACTACGGGCGTTATCGCGGCATCCAACAACAAAAACAGATCCGCTCCACAGCCTACGGCGCCCAAAACCCAAATGCGGGCCTTCCTCAAAGTAGCGCGTCATAACAAGACTTTTTCTTAACCTATTCAGCCATTCTCATCTTTACGAGCGCGCAAGGGAGATCTCAGCATGTCTTACACGGCGATCCAACATCCCGAAGCAGAAAAGCTTTTACAAGATCGACTGAAGCAGATGGTTGCATTTTTTCGAAAACAGCTTCCCCCCGAAGAACGTCAACACATCCTACTTGCGGGGAGTTACGGTCGTGGTGAGGGAGGCGTACTGATCGAAAAAGACCAAGTCCAACTACATAACAACCTCGACTTGGTGCTCATCGCCAAAAACAAAGCCGCAGCGCAAACCCTTCAACAAAAGATCGATGAACTCAGCCGCACACTCACAGAGGCCCATCAGATCGGGATCGATCTTTCGACCTCTTGGCCTTGGCAGATCTGGCGAAATCGACATCAGATCTTTTGGCATGACACCTTGCACCATCACACCCAACTTGACGGAAGCAAGGCGATCTCCACACAGCTCTATGGTATCAGCCCCCAACCTGATCTTGGCCAAGGATTGATCTTGGTGATCAATCGCGCAACGCTCTTGCTAATAAACGCGTTGTTGTTGGCCAGCGTCAGCACACCCCAAGCGCTTTCTGCAAAACACCTCCGCCTACTCAAGAAACACCAAATCAAAGCAACCATCGGCCTTTCGGATGCTTTCTTTTTGCTAGCAGGCCGTTATACCCCCAGCTACAAAGCACGACTCAAGATGTTGCGAGAAGAACCTCATCTTTTGCCACTGACGGCCCTGCGTGAGCGAACCATCCAAGCCATCGAGTTCCGATTTCGCCCATCCTACGAAGCGTTGAGCGCATCGCAGCTCGCCCAAGAAAATGACCTTCTCATCGGGTTGTGTAGAGAGGCCATCGCGACCTACGAACAAACGCGACGCCATGGAAACTGGGAGGAACGTTCACCACAACGCGGATACACCTCTGTGTTGCGTCCTTCGCAGCGCATCCTCTCAGCGCTCAAGCAAGGGATGCAAGGGCGCGGTCTGTCCAACCGCAACGATCGCATCGTCTTGTCTTTTCTGACAGAGTGCTTCCGCGATCCCCTTCATCCCGAGAAGTTGAAAGACTATCTACGTCTCTGGGGTGGCCTGGAGGATCAGAACTTTTCTCACTTTTTGGCTCGCTACCAACTGGCGCCGATGTCATGACACCTTTTCACGGACACAACGAAGAAAAACACACACACCACAGTCATCAAACCACACAGCCTCTCTTGGTCTTTTGCAATCGTTGGCTTGGTCGACAAGGTGGAGCAGAGCGCTACCTTTTGCAGATCGCCGAAGGTCTCCAAGCCCAAGGTGTGCGCTGCATCTTGCTCTACCTCGAAGAAGGGCACGACGCCACATCTTGTCGAAGTGCCTTTGAGCGCTGTATCAAGCTCTCTTCGCCCGATGAGATGGGAGATTGTGTCTCTTCACTTTCTCCCCATTGTGTGTATCTCCACCAATGGCCGTATGAACAACTCTCTTCTCCCGCCCTGCAATCCATCCAACGTTGGGTCCATGTCCACGACTCCGCGGTGATTTGCCCGCGGCGACACAAATACTTTCTTTCAAACAGCCAAACCTGCCACCACCCCATCGGTTGGAGGTGCGCTGTAAAGTGCGGTCAGTTCGACATCGCAGGCGATCTACCAGGGACCTCGCCTAGCGCCCTCCACACCACACGAAAAGCTCTTGCTGATCTCCACTTTGCAGATCGCATCTTGTGCGGGAGTGCCTACCTCGCACAGATGTTGCGTCTACAAGGCCTTCCTTCCGAAAAGATCACGCCTCTACCGCTTGCGCTGTCTTACACCCCGCCTCAAACATCGCAAGACACACAAGAGCAACAAGACTTTATCCCAAAGATGGACGAGACTTCTTCTAGACCAACCAAGATCTTATTTGTAGGATCGATCCTGCGAAGCAAAGGGCTCGATCTTTTGTTTCAAGCGCTATGGAAACTCGACAAACCCTTCACCTGCGAGATCATCGGGCAAGGCGAACAAGAAGCAGGTTTCCGCGCTCTTGCCAAGCTTATGGGATTTGGTCGAGGCGCCCGTCGTTCGCAAGAGATCGTATGGTTGGGCTGGCGTTCTCCAAAGCAACTTCATGCGCACTACCAAGACGCAGATATCGTCGTGCTCCCTTCAAGAACTCCTGAAACATTCGGACTTGTAGGATTGGAAGCGATGCATCATGCCCGTCCTGTAGTGGCTTTCGATGTAGGTGGTGTCAGTGAGTGGCTACTCCACGCCAAGACAGGTTATCTCGCCCCTCCTAGCGATATCGACGCATTCTCCCAAGCTCTCCGCTTGCTGATCCATGATCCCCAAAAGCGCCAAACCATGGGAATGTCCGCACAGAGACGTGCCCAACAAAGCTTCTCTTTTGAAGCGCACATACAAGCTTTCTCCAAACTTTTCTATGAAAAGATCACGACCCCCTAACATCCCCTCCCTTTCCCAATCCGCCTTTCGATGTTCACGCAAAAGCCCTTGTGCCCGCCGCGTAGCTCTCCCTTTCTATCAAAAGTGCCTTCTGCAAAGTTCAGGTGTCACAGTGACAAGCAAACCTCACAAAAAAGCGCATCCATCCGAGCGGATCTCTGATCATCGTGTCTCTGATGAGTTGGGGCTTTGTAGGACGAAGGTCTACAAGATGAAGGTTTGCAGGATGGTGTCTGTAAGATGGGCTCTGTAGGAAGTTAGCTTGTCGGTGGGTCTTTTAGCGAGCGAGTATCGCGGCACCAAAAGCAGTTTGTGCAGAAGAGAAAGCCAAGGAAAACAGCGGCATAATCCGCCGCATCACGCGCTCAAAACTCGCAAGATCCGAAGGTGGAACATACAAAACATCGCCGGGTTCAAGCCACGGGGCTTGTGCTTTTCCCGCAAGGATCGCGCGGTAAGGAACACGATACGCTGTGGGTTTCGCGATGGAACCTTTGATCAAGATCAGATCGGGTCCAGCGCTCTCTTTCATCCCCCCGACTGTGGCGATCAATTCAAAAAGGTGAAGTCTCCGCAAAGACACGACACGACCGGGCTTACTGACTTCTCCCAAGATGATGTATTGCATGCGTTCGCGTGCAGGGACAAACACGTGATCTCCAGGCAAGATCCAGATATCTTCGTGAAGACTCCCACGTAAAAGCGACGAGATATCGGGCGTAATCAATTGTTCACCTCGACGCACAAAAGACTTTTCGAGATCTGCGCTTTGTTTTCCTTGGACTTCATCGACAACAAGGCGCACACCACCCGCCATCGCCAAGAGAGCGCTCAAACGAACAGGCGAAGCTTGCGCGTAACTCCCGGGACGACGGACACAACCGAGCACAGTCATCTGCGCGGAGAGGATCTGTTTCCACTGCAAGGTCATCTGTGGCTCTTGGTAATACTGTTGGAAACGCTTGCGCAAGCTGGCTTCTATCTCAAAAAGCGCCTTCCCTTGGGCCTGAACCCGCCCTGCGAGAGGTGCTGTAATCGCCCCATCTGCGCCGATCTGCAACACCACTTGCTTCATCTGCTCCGCTTCCCACCAGTTGAGTTGGAGCTGATCACCCACGCCGCCACGAAAAATATAATCGTGTGTAAGATAAGGTCTCATATCTTGGCGTTTTGCTGCGATGGGAGCGATGAGAACAGCCGACTTTGCGGGAGGATAGAGAGGCAAAGAGGAACGGCACCCTGTGCCAAAAAATAAAAAAACCAGAAAAAACAAAGTTCGCCATGGCCGAAAAAAGATGAATGATTGCGGGTAGATTGTGGTCATCTCACACCTCAAGGCAAAAAAAAAGGCCCTGCTTGGCGCAGAGCCTTTCTTGGTTACCGGGGGGGGACGGGACTCCCGATAACCGAAAGAATTCTCGTGGAAGCTCGCTTCGCGCCAAAAAGATTTTACGACAAAGATATCGTTTTCTTTTTATAAGCTACGGCAGCTTGTGCGAGATCTTTTAATAGGCCCCACGGCCCGAGATCACCACACGGATCGTCTTCCACAATAACAAGACATAATCGCGCACACTTCGTTGGTTGACGTAACGGATATCCCAGTCCACAGTCTCGCGAAAAGAGAGGTCCGAACGCCCGTTGACTTGGGCATATCCAGTCAATCCGGGTTTGACGCGCAACCTTGCATGCGCAAACAAAGGGTATTGTTTCACCTCCGTCAAAGGGTGAGGACGTGGCCCGACAAGGGACATCTCACCGCGCAAAACATTCCATAATTGAGGCAGCTCATCGAGGCTCCAGCGGCGCATCCAGCGCCCGACCCACGTCACACGCGGGTCGCTCTTCATCTTGAAGATCACGCCTCCCTTTTGCTCATTTTGCGAAAGCAGCGCACGCTTTTTGTGTTCAGCGTCCACCACCATCGTGCGGAACTTGTAAATCATAAAAGGCTGACCACGAAGTCCTGCACGCATCTGTCGAAAAAAGATCGGTCCACGCGAAGTCAAACGCACCAAGAGCATCAACATCAAAAACAGAGGAGAAAGCACCACCAAAGCAGCTCCTGCTAAGGCGATATCCAGAAGCCTTGTCCATCGATCCGCCCGAGAGTGCGCGTCTTTTTGACGAAGCCTTGCTTCGATTCGAAGACGTTCTGCACGCTGTTCCTCTAGACGCTGCAAGATCGACTTGTCACGCAAGCCCAGCAGATGCCCAGAGCTAAGACCGACGGTTTGTAGCTCGCCAGTGGAACAACGATGAATCACCGACATTTGGCCCGATGTGTTCATGGCTTCTCCTCAATCCTTGAGATGCAACCCCCTCATCCGTGAAGGGGCGGTGTCGTTGTCACGACTGGCTGGACACTAGGGCAAGATGTGTACCAACACGCAGAGATCGTTTTAGAGAGGAGCAAAAAAGAGAATAAACCATTAAAACAAAAGGTGTTTTTAATATAAAACTTTTTTCAACAAGAAAGATCAGCGTCGAAACTCACGTTGTTGTGTGGCCATCAGATGAAGAAGGCGCATCAAAAACAAAGGATTTCCAAGGACATAGCGTTTCCAAAGGCGAGTGGGTTCTTGGATAAGGCGATACACCCACTCCATCCGCAGTTTTCGCCATACAAGAGGGGCTCGTTTGACGCAACCTGCGTAGTAATCGAAGAGTCCACCAACAGCAAAAACAAGCGGAGCATCGATCTGTCCGCGATGTGTCCAAACCCAGCGTTCTTGAAGGGGAACCCCCATCCCAACCCACACCATATCTGCACGCGAAGCCGCGATCTTTTCCCAAAGGCGCCCAAGCTCGTTTTCGTCGGCTCCTGCGAGGAAACCGTGATGGACGCCCACGATGTTTCCACCATAACCATGCGAAAAACGAGCAGCAGCGGCCTCCGCCACCCCAGGACGCCCACCCACCAAAAAGATCCGAAACCCACTGCGATGACGACAGATATCCAGTGCTAGGTCTGTCCCGCACAGGTTCTCTTCCAAGGCTTTTCCCATCCCACGAACAGCCAGATCGATCCCGATCCCATCGGGCAACAGGACATCTGCGGACCGCAAAATCGAAAGAAAATCAGCCTGTTCGTACATGGTGTTGACGGTGTGGGCGTTCACAAAAAAGACGGTTTCCCTCGTATTTTGCTGTGTACACGCTTCTGCCCAACGCTCCAAGAGGATGTCCCGCCCCTTTGCGTAAAGAGAAAGACCAAATATATCAACATGTTCCTGCAAAAAGGGTGTGATCGCTTCTTGGCTTAGCATGGTGTGCCTCCTGGCTGTTTGTTCCCGCAATCCTTTCGCGAGAAACGCGGATCCTGCCGCGCTTTTTCTACATACGACGCCCTCCCAAAAAGACTGAACACCACGCACATGATCAAAGCCTTCTTTGCGCTCTCTTTTTTGTTCTCTTTCTCATTTTGCGTCCCGATAAGAGAATTATTTCGATACTTTCTTCTCTATTTGAGACAACAACCCTTTTATAGCCCTTTTGATGAGGGGTGGTTCTTTTTGTGCTTGTTTTTTGGGCTCCTTTTCATGGGGAGGCCCCAAGTTCTTTTGAAGGAAGTCCGTACAACAAAAGAACAGCGGGAAACCACCACAAGACGTCGTGGTTTGACAGACACATCAAGACCAAGGAGGTCTCATGCTCCCTCAACTCCGCCATCTCACCTCTTCTTTATGGGCGCGTCCCTCTCAGTCCCATAGCAAAGACCCACAAAGCATCGTCTTTCTCTGTCCAGCTTGGCCAACGCGTCCAAGCACAGGCGGCGAGATCTTTCAGCGCGAGATCGTCGCGGGTTTACGAGAAGAAGGCTGGGATGTGGAAGTCATCACCCTCTCTGATCTTTCGCAGAGAGGCGGCATCGCGTGGGGCTTGCTCAAAGAACTCCGCGTGCGCCAAGCAAAAAGCGACATCTTGGTGTACGACTCATGGCTCTATCGTCATCTCTGGCCGATGATCGGGGCCTTGCGACTCCAAGGTCACTGGCAACTCTTCAGCCTCTCGCAGCTTTGCTATTGGGAAAATTACAAAAGTAAGCCCTCCCGTTTGTGGCACTGGCTGCAAACCCAAGCAGCCTTGCGACCGGCCCACGCGCATATTGGGGTGAGCCATGCGGTCCTCACAAGCGACCTTTTCGGCCTCCCATCCAAACCCCCCCAACACGTCGTCTATACAGGGTGCGACTACGCCAAAGACACCCCCTCCTTTCAGCAAGGTCCCGATATCTCCGCATCATCGCCAGAAAAGAGATGGACCGTGCTCTCTGTCGGGAACTATGCAGAAAGAAAAGGCTTTCATCATCTGATCAAGGCGCTCCACCTTCTCTATAAGATGGAGCCTCACCTACAAGATCGCTTTCGGTTGCAACTGGTCGGAAACCTCGAATACGACGAAGAGTATGTCGCGAGATGCCGCGTCCTTGCAAAACAATGGGGACTTTCCACAGATATCGAGTTCCACCACTGGCAAGATCGAGAAGCCTTGCAGAAGATGTATGCCCAAGCGGATCTCTTTGCGTTGGCTTCGCAGGGAGAAGGCTTTGGGATGGTGGTGCTCGAAGCGATGTTCCATGGGCTCCCTGTGTTGCTGGGGGACTTTCAAACGGCCTTTGAGCTACTTGGTGATAGCCCCGCAGGATGGGTGGTTCCACGAGATCGACCCGAAGCTTATGCGCGTCAGTTGGCCTTCTTTGCAACGCATCCAGATCCCCAAAGCCTCCGCCAGGCCGCTTCTTTGCGCGCCCAGACTTTTGGACAGACTTGGGAACAAACCACCCAACGCTTTGCTGACGCCCTCCAGTTCTAAGCCTCGACCTCCCCTTCCACAGCCCATCACTTTTGCCATCCCATGGGCAAAACGCTCTCTCCCACGAAGAAAATGAACGTGTCTCTTGCACGAAAAGTCGATGCGTGGGAAACTCCGTCTCCACAAAGCCACAGCGATGTTCCAAAGATGTCAAAGTGGCCTAATATCGGGAGTCTTTCTCACGAAGCCGACCCATACAAAGGAGAAACAATGGGCTTTTTCGACCATCTCAGCAGCGCAAGCGTGTCTTTGACGCGGCTCGGCAGAGGGAGCATCGTCTGGCATCACCCCGCGCATCCGCCAGCACGACCTTTGTTGTTGTTTGAGTCGGAGACCTGCCCGTTTTGCCGAAAGGTACGAGAAGTCCTCAGCGAGATGGACCTAGAGTATGTGAGCTATCCCACCGCACGAGGCTCACAACATCGCGAAAAACTCAAAGAGTTGGGTGGAAAAAAGCTATTCCCTTTCTTGATGGACCCCAACACAGGAAGGCGCATCTACGAAGCAGAAGAGATCATCACGTATCTCTGCGAACAATACGGACGTGGACGCAGCTTGACCAGCCATCTGCAAGCTCCCTTTCAGACGATGAATGCGCTCTTTTCGTCCTACCTACGCCAAAAAGGTGCCTCTGTTCGCCGTGGTTTAGAGCGTCGGCCTCTTCCAAACGAATATCTTGTGCTTTATCAGTACGAAGGCTCTGCGTCTTGCCGCCAAGTCCGCGAAGTCCTTCACGAGTTGGACCTGCCTTGTTGGATCAAAAATGTGGCGCGCGGTAGCATGAGACGCGCAGAACTTCTCCGTGTCAGCGGCAAGATCGAGGTCCCTTACCTCCTCGACACCAATACAGACACCGCGCTTTTTGGTGCAGAAAGCATCACGCGATATCTGCTCGAAAATTACGGTCCCTACGCTGCAACGGCCCATAGCGCGGCATAACGTAGCCCCCATCCTCCCACCAGAATAGAAAGACACCATGTACCCACAAGAAGATATCTCGATCTTGTACGAAGATGACGACATCTTGGCCGTGTACAAACCCTCTGCCCTGCTTGTTCATCGAGGCATCGGGCGAGATCGCGTAACCCTGACCGATCTCTTGCGCAAACGCACCAAACAAACGGTGTACCTTGCCCACCGCCTCGATCGCGCAACCAGCGGGATTATCCTCGTTGCACGACACAAAGAGGCCGCACAGCGGCTCAATCAGCTCTTTATGCAACGTCAGCTTCACAAACACTATGTGGCTTTGGTACGCGGGGTCGCTCCTGAACAAGGGCTGCTGGATCGCCCGCTGACACGGGTCGATGGTGGTCCTCGTGTCGCCTCTTTTACAGCTTTTCGACGACTGGCCAGCGGACCACACCGCAGCATCGTAGAAGCCGTTCCTTTTACAGGACGACTGCACCAACTTCGCCGCCACCTTGGTGGAGCCAATCACCCGATTATCGGGGATCGAAAGCGTGGCGACAACAAACAAAACCACCTACACCACGATACATTCGGGCTTTTGCGCATGGCACTGCACGCTTTTCGCTTGCGGTTTGTTCATCCATTTACAGGTGAGATGTGCGATATCTTTTGCCCTGTCCCTGAAGATCTACTCGAGCCTATCGCCAAGATGGGTATCAACCCCGACGACTGGCCTCTCTCTCTTCAAACCGCCCCCATCGACTGGATCGATGCTTTACGTCCCGCCGATCTCCCCGCGCTCCTCAGCGAAGGAGCCGAAGAAGACCCCAACGCTGAAGAATAAGACAGCTTAGGGTTGTTTCAACAACGTGCGGAAAGCCCCACCCTGCGGGCCATCAGCCTGCGCGATACGATACCAATTCAAACCATCTGTCGAAAAACGGAAAGCGAAGAAGTAACGCTGCCAGTTGGGATCTTGGACCATCTCTGCCGCAGGGAAAGTCCAGACATAACGGTAGTTGTTGCCCACGCGCTCGACAAATCGCAACCACGCTGTGCGAAGCTCGCCACCATCCACGCGAAACTCGACTTGCGCTTGGATATCTTGAGGGCGAGTCTCGTTTCCGTCGGTCACTCCAGGGACATAGACATCTGCATAGATGGTATGACACGCACGGGTCAAGATGTAACTGTCAACATTGACGGGCTCGGTAAGACCCATGCGGTGGGTGCAAGCGCGCCACAGTCCATTCCCCCAGTCACCTGCCCAATTCACAGACGCAGGGGCTGTTTGACGAACATCGAAGCGGTAGTTGTTCCCGTAGTTGCTATCCCAAGCAGGGCTGCAAGTACGGCCCGAAGTCATAAACCAAAGCTCCGCAGATGTCGCATCCGCGGGCACAGAAAAACGTGCTTTCTTCGCAATGAAAAGACCATTGGCATCCACATCCTCGAACAGAGGGGCTTGTTGGACTTGGCCACCGGGCAAAAAGCGAACGTAAGCGATGGTATTCCAAGTGGGGCGACCCATGTATGTCGAGCCGTGGCACTGGGGCAAACGATAAAGATTGTAGTCCACCACAAGGTCACCACCCGCCAAGATCGCGCCATGTTGGGTTTGTGTCCAACCTGCGGCGAAGACGAGTGTGGACTCAGGACGCACACCACAGATCGCTGTATCTTCGGGGACAGTCCAACCGTTCGAGGGATTGACTTGGTAGTGTCCCAAGTCATCCGCGATGCGGTTGTGATCGAAAAGACGCCCTTGGGCGTAATGCAAAAGATAGGGGATCGCGCCAACTTCGCTATTTTGGATGCCTGTCGCGCTCAGACCATCGCGAATCGTGAACTCTTCTAAGAGAAACACATAACGCTGAAAGCCGACAGCTGCGCCTGCTTCGGGCTGTCCAGTCAACTCGCGCCAAACACCTGGCTCATTCGTCGAGCGGAACAGCAAACGCGGTTGCCACTGCGCATCCAAAGCCGACTGCGCAACATCCACGGTCGCACGAAACACCCACCAACACATGCCATTTTTGCAAGCGATCTTGGGCGCGCCAGTGGTCTCCATCACGCGATGCAACGTGCGCAACACGACTTGGCAGCCTGTATCTGAGCGATCTTGGCTCGCAGAAAGCGGCGCAGAGGATGACTTGACTTCGCCCGCTGTGGGGGTTTCTTGGCTTGCATTGGGTGCAGGAGGCGGTGCCTCGGGCAACTTGACTTGGCCGCTGGTCACGGAAGAAGGCGGTGGTTGTTGAAGAGGCTCTTGCTTGGGGGTTTCTTTGGTGGGGGGGACTTGCGAGATCGGCCCCTTCACTTCAGAGCTACACGCCACCAATAAAAAAAGCGCACACAACCCCAAGATCCCTATGAATCGACTCTTTCGCGGATACATCATTCGTCCCTTTTCTTTTCGTCCGAGGTCACGTGGATGGTGTCTCGACCTTATTCTTTCTTGGTGAATGAGGATTCACCTAAAACAGAGCTTAGCATTTGAAAGCATTGGAGATTTTGCTCATCGAATAGGAATGCGGCGTGAACATACGCCGACCTCTTTGCTTTGTCAACACCACGTACCCTCTTCGTATAGATGCTTCTCTAAAACAGCAACATCCGCAGACAAGACAACGCAACCACGATGATAAAAAGCGTTCGCACCCACCGATTGCCTTGTTTCATGGCGAGATGACTACCGATCGTCCCACCGATCATCGACCCGACAAGAAGTGCGATCCCAGCCGCAAGATGGACCTTTCCCGTAGGAAAAAGGATGAGCAAAGAAAGTAGTGTCGTCGCAAAAAAAGGAACCTTTCGTGTCCCTGCGCTTTGAAGAAAAGTCTGACCAAAAAACAAGATCATGATGTACGCAGCAAGCGTCCCACCTCCGCCTTGGTAGAATCCTGTCAGCACTCCCAGAAAAAAGGTACAGACGAATCCCATGCGGTAACGCAAGGAGTTTCGGGGGATATCGACAGGTTCAAGACCCGCCGCAGGAAAAGCCAGCAGCAAGATCAAGATCAACAGGATCATAAAAGCCACAGCGCGTTTCACCCATCCCACGGGCAATGCCAACAGTGCATATGTACCGATGGCTGTGCCCACAAGCTGCAAGACCGCCATCGAAAGACCCAAACGCCAGTCGATCATCTTTGCGCGGCTAAAAGCGATAAGTCCTGAGGTGCTAACGCCCATGCTACCGAGCTTACTGGTGGCCACAGCTTCGACCACAGGGACCCCCATCCACACCAAGGCAGGGACCGTCAACAGCGCCCCGCCCCCCACAGCCGCCCCATACACGGAGGCGATCACGCCAACAAAAAAAGCGCCTATCGTGACCCAAAGATCCATCTTGGTGTCCTGTCTTCCATTTGTCTTTCAAAAGAGCCCAATGTACCTCAAAAGGTCCATCTATTCGCTTTTTGGATCAGGCTGCTCCTCAACAGGCAAAGCAGGGTCCCATCCATAAAAGCTCTGCAAACGCTCGTACACATCGGGCAAAAGCTTCTTCATCTTCTCTGGCTTCTCAAAGAAAACTTCCGAAGCAACCGCAAAAAACTCGGCTTCGTTGGTGGCCCCGTAGGAGTCGAGGACCTTGCTTTCCAAACGCTTGCCTTCACGCAACGCCAGAAAGTGCTTGCTCATCACCTCAGCCCAAGGTTGATAGTCCTTCATCGAGTCCAAGATCGGCGTCCCATCGAACGAACCATCCGCGATATCCAACACATGTGCAAACTCATGCGTCGCAGTATCTTGCCCATCATCTTCATGGCGAAGCCCCCGAACCACCGCTTTCCACGAAAGCACCACGGTCCCAAAACGATGCGCCTCCCCATACACGATCCCATCAGCACTGGGCCCGCCAAGTGCGCTGTCTTGGTGGGGATGGCGATAGTCGCCTTCGTATACCACGATCTCTGTAAGGCGATCATAGCGAGAGATATCGAGGTAAGTCGTGAGACGCACGGCTGTTGCAGCGATCACGACACGCACTTCGTCTGTGATCTCGAAGCCTTGCGCCCCTTCAAAGTGCTTCTCACCAAGAAAGATCTTGAGTTGTTCCAAGAAAGGCTCGCGTTGGCTCTCCTTCATCTCGGAAAAAAAAGGTACTTTTTCTTGAAGGATCGCCAACCACGCGTCTGGCAAAGGTTGATCGATCCACTTTTGTCGTTTCCACTGACGAAAGATTCCGAACATCCGCACTCCTCTCCATCGAACTTTTCTTGACGCGCCTCTTGGCTGCTTGCACAATGCACGGGTTGTCATCTTAGCGGCGCGATCCGCGTTCCGCAAGCGACCCCATCGACCCAAAGCCCCGAAGGGAGTTGTAAATGTCTGCCTTTGAGATCATCGGCGGTAAATCACTATCTGGGGAACTCGTCCCCCAAGGCGCCAAAAACGAAGCCCTACAGATCCTCTGCGCGGTCTTGCTCACCGAAGAACCCGTCACCATCTACAATGTCCCTCAAATCCGCGATGTCGTCCTTCTAATGGAGCTTTTGAGCGACCTCGGCGTCGAAGTCAAAAAGCTTGGCCCCAACGCCTACCGCTTTACCTCGCAAGACCTTCAACTCTCCTTCCTGGGAACAGAAGAGTTTCGACAAAAAGCCTCCCGCATCCGTGGCTCGATCATGTTGCTCGGCCCCTTGCTGGCCCGCTATGGCGAAGCCAGTGTTCCCCGGCCAGGCGGCGACAAGATCGGGCGACGACGTCTGGATACACACTTTTTTGGCTTTCAAAAGCTTGGTGCGACTTTTTCTTATGAGCGTGAAAGCGGCCAGTTTCGTATCCGTGCAGAAAAGCTCAAAGGCACCCACATGCTGTTGGACGAGGCTTCAGTCACGGGGACCGCAAACATCGTGATGGCCGCAGTGATGGCAGAAGGCGTCACCACGATCTACAACGCGGCTTGTGAACCCTACCTTCAACAGCTTTGTCGCATGTTGGTTTCGATGGGCGCAAAGATCGAAGGCATCGGCTCAAACCTTCTCAAGATCGAAGGTGTGGGTTCTCTACATGGAACCGAACATACCCTACTTCCCGACATGATCGAGATCGGTAGCTTTATTGGTTTGGCGGCGATGACAGCGTCTGCGATCACGATCAAAGACTGTCGCATCGATCAGTTGGGTCTCATCCCCGATGTTTTCAGTCGTTTGGGGATCCAGATGGAGTTTCGAGGCGACGATATCCACGTCCCCGCCCAAGAGCACTACGAGATCGAAAGTTTTATTGATGGATCGATCCTCACTGTCGCAGATGCCCCATGGCCGGGCTTTACGCCTGACTTGCTCAGTGTGATCTTGGTGACCGCGACCCAAGCTCGTGGAACCGTCCTTGTCCATCAAAAGATGTTCGAAAGCCGCCTATTCTTCGTCGATAAGCTGATCGACATGGGTGCAAAGATCATCTTGTGCGATCCCCACCGCGCCACAGTGATTGGCTTGGATCGTTCAGCGCCTTTGCGCGGGATCTTTATGACATCTCCTGATATCCGTGCTGGGGTCGCTCTTTTGATCGCTGCGCTTTCCGCAGAAGGCCGCAGTGTAATCCGTAACATCGAGCAAATCGACCGTGGTTACGAGCGAATAGAAGAACGACTTCGCGCTCTTGGTGCACAGATCCACCGCACGGAAGGCTAACATCTTTCCCGCCACACATGTTTCGCCTTTCTTTCTTCTTGCGTTCCTTCTACCGCGCCCCATCTTTCTTGCGATGTCTTCCGTTCACGCGATGCACAGAACAAGCTATCTAGGTTTAGTTTGTTCTCTCTCGACAGGATAAAGGAGCTTCTCTATGACCAAGCCGCTATGTTCGATTGTAGGTGTGGGACCGGGGATCGGGATGGCTGTAGCGCGCCGTTTTGCCCAAGAAGGCTTTCAATTGGCCTTGCTCGCACGCAACCCTCAAAAACTACAGGGATATGTAGAAGAGTTGCACAAAGCAGGTTACGAAGCTCACGCTTTCCCCACAGACGCCGCAGACGAAGACTCCATCCATCAGTCTTTTTACCGTTTGCACGAGGAACTTGGCACCAAGACCAGTGTCCTCATCTACAATGCTGCTGCATTAAATCAGGGCCTTCCTTCCGAGCTTATCTACGATGATGCTGTCCAAGACTTTCGTGTGAATGTGCTTGGTGCAGCCGTTTCAGCGCAAGCGGTCCTCCCCACCATGCGCGAAAAGCGCCGTGGGACCATCCTTTTCACAGGTGGCGGACTAGCCACCACCCCCTTTCCACAATACGCGTCCCTTTCGATCGGCAAAGCAGGTATCCGCAACCTAACGTACTCTCTCGCAGGTGAAGTGGCCGAAGACGGAATCCACGTCGCCACAGTGACGGTGTGTGGCTTCGTCAAAGAAGGAACGCGCTTTGATCCCGACACCATCGCAGAAGCATACTGGGATCTGCACGCCCAAGCGCCCGATGCTTGGGAAACTGAGTTCACTTACAAATAATCCCCCCCTTCCACACGCCCTCTGCTCCCCCATCAAAAAAAGATCTCACATAAACACGACACAATCCAGATCAGCCCGTCCATATGGAACGAAGCTCAATTTTCTAAACTGAGCTGTCTTTTTGGTGGTGCTTGTCGCTCTGATGCATCCAAGCTGCTCTCTAGGAGGGCTGCATCAAGCCCAACAAACGGGAACCTAGCACGAGACATCACAAAAAAACTCCACAAAATGCTTTTTGAAGCCCGCGCTTACAAAATAGAAGGACGATACCACGATGAAGCAAACGTGTTCGCAGGTCATGGAGCACGCACCTCTAAGCACCAATCAACCCTATAACCTACCAGAAAAACAGGACTTTTCAACACTTGCCCTTGAAGTAAAAACGCTAAAAGAAGCCTTACAAACCCTTCAAGATGAAAAAGCTCAGAAACAACAATCCCCCTCTTTTTCGATGTCTTTGCTCAGCTCTTTTTTCAGAACACCTAGGTATCGAAAAGGCCTCTTTGCCTTGATCTTGCTCACTCTTTTCTTTCGTTATTCTTGGACAGATGCAAGCGGAATTCCTACAGGGGATATCGTGTTTTACGCAGGCCAAGTCCAAGAAAATGGAGTCCCCGCCACTGGAAAACACAGCGTCACCATCCAGTTGTATACGTCTGCAACCGCGGGTAGTCCGCTTCCTTGCGTCACTTCAGTCCCCCAAGTGGACTTTAAGGATGGCGCTTTTCGTATCCCGCTCAACCCAAACTGCATCGTCAGCACGATCCAACAACAACCCAACCTCTATCTCAGCGTAGAGTTCGATGGAAAGGTCATCCCTGGCCGAACCAAACTTGCGGCTGTCCCCTACGCCATCGAAGCACAAAGTGCGGTCAATGCACAAAATGCAGTCAATGCACAAAGCGCAGTCAATGCACAAAACGCAACGCAACTCACGGCACCATCGTCGTTTCACTACACCACGCAACAAACCGATCAGATGTTCGCCAAAAAACAAGATGTAGAGTTGTACAGCTGTGATTGGGTCCGTACATCGGCAGGAGGGTTTGCGACCTTCCCTATCAGTTTTACGGGCCCAGAGAGAGCCATGCTTTGTCCTGCAGGGAAGGTGCTGGTGGGAATCAATGGCTTTGGCTGGCAAGGAACATCCTTCGAGATGCGGATGCACTGCTGTTCCTTGCGCGTAAAATAAGGTACTTTGCTCGCGTTCTGTTTCTCTAACCCTTTTCGTTTTGGAGAACAACGATGTCGAGCACCTTCCAACAAGCGATCCGCCGCCTACACGATGCCGCCCAATACCTCAGCATCCCCCAAGAGCTCCTGCAACAACTCGAAGTCCCACAAGAACTCACCTCTGTTCATCTGCGCGTCCGTATGGATGATGGAAGCATCAGACTTTTTCCTGCTTGGCGATGTCGTTACAACGACGGGCGCGGTCCAACCAAAGGCGGCATCCGTTTTCACCCTGACGTAAGCATCGATGAAGTCATGAGCCTCGCGTTTTGGATGACCTTCAAGTGCGCTGTGGCTGGACTCCCCTACGGTGGGGCCAAAGGGGGCATCCAAGTGGACCCCAAAAGCCTATCTGAGAGAGAACTAGAGCGACTTTCTCGGTCTTATATTCGGGCTTTTTCGCATGTTATTGGCCCAGATCGCGATATCCCCGCCCCTGACGTCAACACCAATGCCAAGATCATGGCGTGGATGTCTGATGAATATGCCACTTTACGCGGCGCAGCGTGTCCTGCGGTCATCACAGGAAAGCCCGTCCCTCTGGGCGGTTCGCTTGGTCGAGACGATGCGACTGGACGCGGAGGTTTCTACGTCATCGAAGAATTGAAGGAACAACTCGGGCTCCCCGAAAAAGGAGCGCGTGTGATCTTCCAAGGATTCGGGAATGCCGCGTACGCTTGCGCGCTGTTGATGCACGAAGCAGGTTACAAGATCATAGGCGCATCCGACTCCAAAGGCGCACTCTACGACGAAACAGGCATCGATCCTGTCTTGTTGATGGAGTACAAACGCAAACACGGCACACTCCAAGGCGCAAAGTCCAGCGTCGAAAGCGCCCGTAGCATGAGCAACGCCGAGCTTTTGACCCAAGCCTGCGATATCCTCGTCCCCGCAGCTTTGGAGAACCAGATCCGCGAAGACAACGCAGCCCAAGTAAAAGCGCGCGTGATCTTGGAGCTTGCGAATGGACCCACGACCGCAGAAGCCGACGCCATCCTCGAATCCAACGGGATCGTCGTTCTCCCTGACATCCTTGCGAATGCAGGAGGCGTCACAGTTTCTTACTTTGAATGGGTACAAGGTCGTACAGGGATGTATTGGACAGAGGAAGAGGTGCATACGCGATTGAAGGAGATTATGCAGAGGGAAGCGAGATTGATGTGGGATCGTCAGGAAGGCAAGGAGTTTTCGACAAGGAAGGCCATCTACGTCATCGCGCTCGACCGACTGAGCAAAGCCCTCCAAGCTGCGATGTAATCATCAGTTGCTACCAAAACAAAGCTCTCGTTCTTTCTTGCAACATTCGGGCGATTGGGCATCGCAGCCCGACCTTTTGATGCATTTACCATAGCGCGTCATGCAGTCTGTACAAGTTGAAGAGAGAGCATTGAAGCAGTTTTGGATGCAGGTCTCATCTTGACCACAACGCGAAGAACAACCCCGCAAAACATCGATCTCATCGCGGTGACAAGAGAGGGGTGGGCGACAAACCTTGCCACCCGCAGAGGAGGCTTGTGTACACTGCATACCAAACTTACAATCGCTGTCCACATTGCACTGTTTCGAGCAATACCCGTAGTCATTCGCATTTTTCAAGCACATATTGCCGGGGCACTCAGAAGGATTCTGACAAGAAGAACCCACAGTTTTGGGAAGAGCCGATGTCGAGAGACTGAGTGAACCCAAAAACTTTTTCTTCTCCGCAACACAACATGTTGTGCCAGCGTTCGAGGAAGCACAATCCGTCTTATCCAAACACACCACAAACTCTTTTGTGGCTTGAGCGCAAGACTCAGAAAGAACAAGATCATAACATTGGAAAGCACAGTACACGTTGTTATAGCTTTGCGAACACGACTCATGACAAACAGAGATCTTTCTGAGACCGTCTACACCGCAGGCCCCACCATCTCCTGTATTTCCGCCTCCACCGATGCCGCCACCCCCACCGCCTAAACCTGGTGCGTTGGGATTGTTTGAACAGATACTCCCCCCACCTTGGAGGGCTGCACAATACTGACTCTGGCACTCTTGATGGTTTGAACAAGCAGTCCCATTAAAAGCGCCCTGCCCTACGCCACCATTGGGCCCACCACCACAAGCGACCAAAAAACTCATCACACCGAAGGCCATCACTGCAAGGATATGTCGTTTCATTGTCTGTTCTCCTTTGTTTGTTGTTCGTAACGAGATCTCAAATGTCATCCAAAAAGCCCATGATTAGGGAAGATTTCATTTGTTTTTGCGTTGATGGCATCGAACTATCGCAAAGGATATACCTCGCATCCTAAAGGATAATTTCCTCTTTAAAAACAAAGCATTAGAAGAAAAGACCAAAAATAAAGCGAAGGAGATGTCCAGATCGTGGACACAAGATGTCCAGATGACGGAATGGATGGAGAAACAAAAGGGAGTGTAGGAAAAGAGGAGAGTCGTAAAGTGCGGAAGGAAGAGGATTATTTCTCGTCTTGAGGAAGACGGATGGGAGCGGGTTGGACTTCTTGTACCCAGCGCTTCCATTTTTCGAGGAAACCAGGAACAGACTTGTCAGGAGCTGCGGGGAAACGCAAAGGCGGAACGGGCTTGTTTTTGAGGCGTTCCAAAAGGTGTTCTGTGATCACCCGAAGCTGACGGTCGTAGCCTTTTTCGTAGTCTTCAGGGAGGTTATCGACGACGACATCGGGGGTCACGCCTTTGTTTTCGATGTTCCAATTGTCTTGTTTGGACCACCAAGCAAACTCAGGCTGCGTGGTAAGACCGCGATCCACAAAGTATTTACCGCCACGAATACCAACCACACCACCCCAAGTGCGCGTCCCAAAGACTTTCCCCATCTTGAGGATTTGGAAAGAGCGGCAGAAGATATCGCCGTCAGAGCCAGCATTTTGGTTGGTGAGTACAGCCATGTGACCACGGAAAGCCGCGGTGGGTGCGGTCCAGAACGCAGTCTTGACATTACGCGCCGTGAAAGCCGCCCAGATCCGCCGCATCAGCTTTTGGATCAAGATTTGAGAGACGTTTCCACCACCGTTGCCGCGCACATCGATCAAAAGGGCATGTTTGTGAAGTTGGGGATACCACATACGGTAGAAAGCCACCAAGCCATCTGCTGACATATTGGGCAAGTGGAGATACGCCACGCGGCCTTTACTCCACTTTTGAACGAGAAGGCGGCGACTTTCGACCCAATCGATGTAGCGAAGTCGGCTTTCTTGCCAAGCACCAATGGCCTTGACCAAGACGCGACGAGCGCCCTTGCGTTCGGGCTTTTCGTTGACAAGCAACATCACCGTCTTTCCAGCCGTATTTTGCAGATGTGCAAACAGCGAGGTGCTGTTTTTCACGGACTCACCGTTGATTGCGAGGATGAAGGTGCCTTTGCCGATCTTGAGATGGTGTGCAGCGAGTGGCGAAGCGAGGTGTTGTGCCCAAGGCGCACCGCGCAAGACGTGGGTGACCTTGTAATATCCGCTTGCATCGCGCGTAAAGTCTGCCCCCAACACACCATGTGCAACGTACTGTGAACGGCGGATATCGCCTCCAAAGACGTAAGTGTGCGAAGTGCCCAACTCCCCGATGAGTTCGCCGATAACGTTGTTGAGATCACCACGGGTCAAGATCCGAGGCAGCAACTTGAAGTAGCGCTCGCCAATCTTTTTCCAATCGATCTTGGCCATGTCAGCGGCCCAATAGAAGTCGCGCTGAAGTCGCCATGCTTCTTTGAGGATCTGTTCCCACTCTTTGGCAGGATCGATGCGGAACTTGTAGAGCGAAGAAAGATCGATCACACCAGCCCGACCTTTGGGGGCGACGGGTGCTTTGGTCGAAGCGACTTGGAAGGTCATGCCGCGACGAATCGCGACTTTTGAACCATCGTCAGAGATATCGTAGCTATGGATGCCAGGAGCAAAGGGCATCATCTTTTTGGACTTCAGATCGTAAGCCATCAGTGTATTGATGGGATGGCGCCAACGACCGCGCGAGACAACCCCAACGGTTGGGCGGCTCATCCAGAACAGACGACCTTTGACAGCACGCAATGCAAAGTAATGTCCAGCGGGGATCTTATCGAGCAGATATGCCCGATTTTCTAAGCCTTTCGAGATCACTTCGATCTTGATAGAAGGCTTTTTCTTGGACTTTTTCTTGTCTTTTTTCGCGCACGCTTTCTTCGCTTTTTCGCCCTTGCACTTTTCTTTGCAGGTCTTCGCACAATCTTTTTTGCACGTTTTCTTGCACTTACGAATACATTTTTTCACTTTTTTCTTGGCGTGTTTTTTCTTTTTCGCTCTTTCTTTTTTGGCGTGCTTTTTCTTTTTCGCCTTTTTCTTGGGCTTTTGCTCTACAGCGGCCTTGGCTTCTGCTTTTTTCGGCTCGCTCGACTTTTTCGAGGTGGGCCCAGCAGCTTTTTGGGTGGCCGCTTTTTCAGCTTTCTTTGCAGCCTCTTTAGCAGCTTTTTCGGCCTCTTTGGTGGCTTTGGCTTCGGTTTTTCCGCGCGCATCCACCAAGGGATCTTGGATGGGGTAAGGTGCTGCGGTTTTGGGGGCAAGCGTCAAAGCGTAGATGCGAGAGGTTTTATCGACGATATCGAGAAAGTCAAAGTGACCGAATACAGGGTCAAATGAACGATCCGAGATAAAGTAAAGGGTCTTACCATCAGCCGAAAATGTGGGAGCAAAGTCGTTGGTCCACGAACGCGTGGCGCGGATGGTCACTTTCTCTTTCAGATCGTAGAGGAAGATCGAAGAGAAGCGATTGTTCTCGGGTTTGACATAGACGACGTAGCGGCTATCGGGAGAGAAAGCGTAATTGTAGATCTCCCATGTTTCGGATTGGTCGATCAATTGGGGCTTTCCAGAGGCAGCATCGACCAACCACAGCTTGAGATTCTTGTCAGAAAAGAGATACCACTTGCCATCAGGCGAAGGGCTCGGCCAAAAACGCCAGACTTTTCCGCCATGGGTGATCTGCTTGGGTTTCTCTTCCCCCAAAGCGTCGTAGAGCGTGATCTCGTCTTCGCCCGATGCATCGGACATTGCAACGATCTTGTCCCCTTTGGGCGTAAAAGAAGCGAACTTCTCACGGCTTCCTGAAGAACGTGTCACGCGGACAGGAAAACCACCTTTTTTCGTAGGAACTTGGAAGATATCACCGCGCACATTCAACACCATACGGTCACCTTTGGCGTCGAGGTCAAAGTGATTCTCAAAGTAGCGCAAGCCATGGATATAACGCGGGCGTTTGCGGATCGCGTCTGTAGAAAGACGGATCTCAACGCGGGTCGTCAGGTTGGTTTTGAGATCGAGGCACCAGATATCCGCGCCCCCTTGGTACACGATGCGATCACCACCCAACGAGGCCCAACGCACATCCCACAGTTCATGGAAGGTATGTTGGAGGATCTTTTTGCGGTCGAGATCCATGGAGAAAAGGTTGCGCGTCCCCGAACGGTCGGAAACGAAGTAGATACGGTCTTTGTACCACATGGGATGCACATCAGTGCCCGGGAACGTGGTGATCTTGCGAAAGGATTGCTTGGCGAGATCACCAAACCAGATATCTTGTGCCCATCCGCCTGTATAGCGTTTCCAAGTACGCAACTCACGGAAGCCACGGTTAAAGACCACGCGGTTGCCATCAGGCGCAAAAGACAAAGATGCGGCGTGGCCCAAAGGAAGCCGAACTGCGGGCTTTTTGCCAGACACATGCACTTTGTAAAGAAACCAATTCCAAAAGTGGTAGCGGCGACGTGACATAAAAACGATATGTTGGCTGTCAGGCGTCCAAGCCACGGGGATATCCGCCCCAGGTCGGAAGGTCAAACGACGTGGCGCTCCACCCTTCGCGGACATCACGTAAAGATCGCTGTCGCCTTCGTAATCCGCAGAGAATGCCAACCACTTACCGTCTGGCGAAAAGCGAGGAAGGGCCTCTGAACCAGGATGAGAGGTCAGTCTGCGTGCAAGGCCACCATCCAAAGACACGGACCAAAGATCGCCTTCTGCCACGAAAACGATGTTTTTCCCGTGAATGGTAGGATAACGGTAATATCCCAAGATCCCCGACTTACTGGTGTCTTGGGCTTGTGCTTCACCCAAGAAAAGTAAGCCCATGAGTCCAAACAACCACAGAGAAAGCCCGCCCATCCGAAGCCACCGAGGAGGCGAATGAGCAGAAAGATGTGGAGAGAAGAAACGCTGTATAGCTTTCACGACGAGAGCCTCCCGTTTGTATGAGGGATGAGAGCTTGATATAGAGGAAGAACAAGATCGCTTGATTGCGAAAGTGCTGGTTTGAACGAGATCTTATTGCATCTCACAAATGCGCCCTAGATGCACGCCTTTGGCTAGGCCGTCTCTACACTAACCAAAGAAAAGCGGGCAAAGGCAGCGTATTAGAGCTATCGAGAGAAAAACCCGATGTCAAGAAGCACAGTCTCCCCACAGAACCCACCCACCACGCCCCCACAAGCCTCCAAAACAAAACATCCCTTTAACCTATGTGCGTATCTTTTTGAACACATCGACACGCACGCATCGAAGACCGCTCTCCTCCATCTCTCGCCCCAAGGTACACAAAGTTGGACGTACCAACAGATCTATAGCGCTGTTCGGCAACTTCACATCCAACTGTGCGCAACACAGCTCCCCAAAGGAGCTCGCATCCTGATCCGCTTGGGCAACCAACCTTTGTTTGCTTTTGGGTTTTTGGCGGCGATTAGCGCAGGCTATCGACCGATCCCCGTCTCTCCCCAACTGACCGAAGAAGAAGTCGCCTACCTTTGGGAAGATAGCGAAGCGTCGTTGGCGCTCGTCGATCCAAAACTCCCCTTTCCATCGGGTCTTTCGTCCTTTTCGCTTTCTCCATCCGTCGAACAAAGCGACTCCACAGAGAAACAGGACATCGACTTTTTCTACACAGATCCCGACTCGCCAGCCTACATGATCTACACTTCGGGGACCACAGGATGGCCCAAAGGTGTGTTGCATGCCCATCGCAGTATCTTGGGCCGCATCCCCATGTTTGGCGGTTGGACAGATCTCAAGGCCCAAGATATCCTTTTGCATGCAGGGCAACTCAACTGGACCTATACGCTAGGACTTGCGGTCTTCGATGCTTGGCAGGTGGGTGCAACCAGTGTGATCGTCGAAGGCCCCAACGATCCCGCACGATGGGCATCCTTGATTCAAGAGCACCAGATCTCGATCTTTGCGGCGGTTCCTTCGGTGTATCGGCAGATCTTGAAGTACACTCCAGAGGCAGGACCTGCCTTGCGCAGCCTGCGCCATGGACTAACCGCAGGGGAAGCACTCTCTCCCTCTTTGGCCGAACGATGGGAAGAGACGATGGGTTGCCCGCTCTACGAAGCCCTCGGGATGAGCGAGTGTTCGACTTACATCTCGTGCGGACCGTCTGTTCCAAGAAAAGCGGGCTCTCCTGGCCGCCCACAACAAGGCCGCAGGATCGCAATCTTGCCCATGGACACAGAAGAAGACCCCCTACCTACGGGCGAGACAGGACTCTTGGCGATCCATCGCAGCGATCCTGGTCTGATGTTGGGTTATTGGAAACGTCCAGATGAAGAAGCGTTGATATGGCGCGGCGAATGGTTTGTGGGTGGAGACCTCGCTCATCTCGATCAGGACGGATACATCTGGTTTCACGGCCGCCAAGATGACCTTCTCAATGCGCAAGGCTACCGCGTATCACCACGCGAGATCGAACGTGCCCTTGAAAGGCACCCCGCCATCCAAGAAGCAGCGGTCTGTGAAGTCTCCCCCCGCGAAGGGCTCTCGCTTCTTGCTGCGGTGCTCGTTCCTTCTCCATCTTTTGCAGAAACCCCTCACGCAAGGATCATCCAAGAAGCACAAGGCTGGTCCGCGCAACACCTGGCTCGATACAAGCAACCTCGGCTCTATATCGTGGCTCCAATATTACCAAGAACGAAAAATGGGAAACTTAATCGTAATAAACTTTCAGATTTCTTCTAGATAAGCCATTCACAAATGATTTTTTCCTGTTGACAGGCATCTTTATATGATGTATCCCCCCACCCCAACAGAAAAGCGCGCACCAAAACCTTGTGAAGCACGATGACCCCATGCAATGATGGAGCGCTTTTGAAGCGGACGATACGCGTATCACAAAACCTCGGAGGGGTTTGTACACAGACGGATGTACAAGGAGCGAAGATCATGATCCAACGAAAGTCTCTCGAAACGAAAAATGTCCGTGCGCTCCAAGGCGCAGCGCAAAGACTGGACATCGCAGGCCGCACACGCCTCGGAAAACGCTCCCTTGTCCAAGCGATCCTTCAAGCCCTTGAAGAACAGCCCCAATTGACCGAAGAGATCGCCGAGATCCTTGAGATCTCCCTCCTTGAAGAAGCAGCCCCTGCGAAAGAGGCCCCCAAGCCTTCGAAAGAGGTATCTCCCAAAGCCCCCGTCCCTTCGGCTCCTATGGCCGCTTCGCAAGAGAAAAAGCCACAAGCAAAAGCTGCCCAAGAAGCCCTGCCCAAACAAGACGCCAAAGAAACGACCCCCAAGGAGATCACCCCCAAAGCGACGACTCCTGCTCCCCATGTACCCGCGCAAACCAAGCCAGCGACAAGCAACACAGCCCAAGAAAAAGTCTCGCAACCCACGGGAACTGCGCTTTCTCTCGAAGATGGACCGTGGACCCCAGAAACCTTAGAAGCCCAAAACAGCCGACAACTCCAAAAGATCGCAAGATCTTTGGATATCCCAGGACGTACGCGCATGAGCAAACGCTCTTTGATTCAGTCCATCCTCGACTTTTTCTTGGCACGTGGCTCGCAACCAGAAGAAACATCCTCCAGTCAAGAGACCGAAGCATCGGCCTCTACAGCTTCTACCCCCAAAGCTGCAAAAGAAGAAAAAGTCTCTTCTCCACAACCCACACAAGTCGAGGCCCAAACCACCTCGACAGATGTCTCCAAAGACCGAACCGCAGCGTCCCAAGAGACATCTTCGACAGAGGCTTCGACCGCCAAGGTCTCCAGTGACAAGCCTCAACGTGGCCGAAAAGCATCTGCGAACAAAAGCCATGCTCCCCAAGCCACCGTATCTTCCCACACGATGGCCCAAGTAGAAGCATCCGCCAAGGAAGCCCCTTACCAAGAAGAAGACTTCCAAGACGAAGATGATTACAAAGCCTTTGAAAGAGATTATGAGGCCCGTGCAGCCGCTGAACTCGCAGCCGCTGAAGAAGTCTCTCTCTCTGAAGATGCTGACGAGCGAGAAGTCGCCGAACAAACGACTGCTGAAGAGTCAGACATCGCGCTTGAAGAGTCCGCAGACGATCTCGAAAAGCTCGCAGAGACCGTAGAGATCAAGCCGCTTCCCCGCGATGCAGTGTTGCAACCTGACTTGGAAGAGGTGCAAGCGAAAGTGGAGCCACCACCGCCCCATCCACCGCGCACCACGGCGACACCTTACATCGATCGAGGTCCCACTCTTCCAGAACGCTACGAAAACACCCGTGTCCGCGCGATGATCCGCGATCCCCAGAGTGTGTACGTTTACTGGAATACGCCAGAACCTCCCAACACACCTTGGAAGATCGAAGCCCGCGACGAAGTGGGTGATATCGTCCACACCTTCCAAGTCCCGCCGCAGTACCAAAGCGGCTATGTGCGAGCGGAAGTGTCCAAGATCCACATGATCGCGGCGCATATCCAACCCCCCGCACGTCCGTGGTTTCCTGTGGCTGCGATCGATCTCAAGACGCCCCCCAAGCATCGTTTTGCGCCTGAAGTGACGCAAAACAAACCGCAAACAGCGGTGGCAGCGCCCCAACCGACACACCACGAAGAGTGGGTTCGTTGGGATGCAGACAATGCCACGGCTCACCCGATCTCTGCTCAAGAAACGCCCATCGCTTCGTCTCCTTCGATGCAGTCGCCTCCTCAAAGCGCGCAAGATGCCAACGAGACGATCTACACCATCCACCCAACGTCTCCCACGCAAGTCCCCGCTGCTTCGGTGCCTTCCGTACCCAGTTCTGCGGACCTGCAACGCATCCCACCGTGGCAGACGCGCACACAGCACCCAAGCTCGCCTCATACTCCCTACTCACAGCGCCCCCAAGCACCCTCTTCAGGGGCCTTTTTGCCAAAGTACCCTGCGAACTAAGCACCTCCCTAAAG
Source organism: Myxococcales bacterium (assembly GCA_020632975.1). GTDB lineage: Bacteria > Myxococcota_C > UBA6777 > UBA6777 > UBA6777 > JAKLKB01. The sequence goes on along the minus strand of JACKEL010000004.1, from coordinate 123,820 downwards.
ACAAGACGTTCGTTCTATCCGCACTTTACGGCTTATCAAGGATGTCCTGATGAAACCGATCGGTTACCTCTCCATCGTCCTACACGCACATCTTCCTTTTGTTCGTCATCCTGAGTACCCAGACTTCCTCGAAGAAGACTGGCTTTACGAAGCGATTACAGAGACTTATATCCCCCTTCTTCAGATGATGGAGCGGTTGGAACGAGAGCGCGTCCCTTTTGCACTGACCATGTCCATGACGCCCCCCTTGTGCGAGATGCTGAGCGACAAGCTGCTCCAAGAGCGCTATGTCGCTCGATTGGAGCGCTTGCTTGACCTCGCAGAGCGCCAAGCCCACGCCAACAAAGGAACACGCTTTCAAGACGCTGCGCATCACGCCTACCAAGACCTCAAGTCTGTTCATGAGGACTACACTGTCCGCTGGAAACACGACTTGATTGGGGCTTTTGCGCGCCTCCAAAAAGAAAGCGGACTGACCATCGTAACGTGCCCTGCAACGCACGGTTATCTGCCTTTGATGGCCACAGACGAAGCACGCCACGCCCAACTCCAAATCGGCGTCCAAAATTACACCCGTCACTTTGGCCGTGCTCCCCGTGGGATCTGGCTTTCCGAGTGTGCTTATGCTCCTGGCATGGAAAAACTCTTAAAAGATGTCGGACTTCAGTACTACTTTATGGAAAGCCACGGACTGCTCCACGCTACGCCAGCCCCTCGCTTTGGCACTGCGCGCCCGATCTGCACCCCTGCGGGTGTGATGGCCTTTGGACGTGACCAAGAGTGTTCTCATCAAGTCTGGAGCGCAGAAGAAGGGTATCCAGGCGACCCTTTGTATCGGGAGTTTTACCGCGATCTTGGGTACGATCTTCCAGAGTCTGAGCTTGGAGAGTGTCGCCACCCTGATGGGATACGCCGCAACTTGGGCATCAAATATCACCGTATCACGGGCAAAGTGGACCTCTCGAAAAAAGAACCCTATGTCCCAGCTTGGGCCAGAGAACGCGCAGCAGCCCACGCAGGGGACTTTTTGCGCAATCGCCTCAAGCAGTGTCGCAATCTTCGCGCAGCCTATGGGGTCACCCCACACTTGACCGCTCCTTACGATGCGGAACTCTTCGGCCACTGGTGGTTTGAAGGCCCATTGTTCTTAGAGTTCCTGTTCCGTAAAGCCGCCTTTGACCAAGATGAGATCAAGCTGATCACCCCAGAAGATTATCTTCAGACAGAGCAGACCCATCAGGTCGTTCAGCCCGCACTTTCGAGCTGGGGTGCCAATGGTTACTATGGGGTCTGGCTCAACCACACCAATGAGTGGATCTATCCCCACCTCCACCATGCGGAAGAACAGATGGTCCAGCTCACAAGACGCTTTGCAGAACCCACCACCATCCAACGACGCGTGCTCAACCAGATGGCGCGGGAGTTGGTGCTGGCGCAAGCTTCAGACTGGGCTTTCATCATGACGATGCAAACCACCGTTCCTTACGCAGAAAAGCGCACCCGCGAACACATCACGCGCTTTCACGCCCTCGCAGAACAGCTCAAACGCAATCAGATTGATATCGTAAGCCTCGAAGAATACGAGTGGAAAGACAATATCTTTCCAGAGATCGACGCCTCTCACTACCATCCCCAACACGTCCAACACCCAGGTGCAGGTGCTGCGGTCTGGACTGTCCCTTAATCCCCACAGCCTTTCTTAAAGACCCTTCCTCCCGAGCTTTCCTGACGCACGCGACAGCTTCATGAAGAGAGTTTTCTCAAGAAGCCTCTTCGCCGCGTTGGAGAACAAACTCTCCGTAAGATGCCACCACAGAAAAGCCCAAGCGTTCGTAACAGCTGCGCGCCACTTTGTTGTCGATGCGCACGTTGAGACCGATATCTTTGATGCCGACCTCATGCAAAGCACGACACAAAGAGCCCGTGATCCGCATCCCCAAGCCTGCTCCTCGCGCCTCAGGATGCACTGTGATGTTGCCCAAAGCAGCGACCTTCATCTGACGAGAGACCACATGGACCCCCGCCACAGCCACCCAGCGATTGCCTTCTTTGATGCCTCGTACCCAGCCCTCAGACAAACGCGACCGCGTAAACCAGTGTCCAGGGTAACTCACCTTGTACAAGGCCTCCAACGCGTCGTAATCCTTGTCTGTGGGGGTCAGCACACCATCGTCGCGAACCACCTCCAAAAACTCGGGGGCAGTCAACACCATCTTAAAGAGGTCGGCTTTTTTCTCAGCGCTCCAACCCTTGCGCAAGAGAGCTTGGGCCACGCGTGGGCTCAGATGCGCATAACATGGCGAAGGCAAGTCACCTTCCACCTCTGCAAGGAGGCGTTGCATCGGCGATAACTCGTCTGTGAGTCCCAACAAACAAGGCCCTTCGTCTCCGTGGTACAACAACAGAACTGAACGAAGCTCGCCCCGTTCTTCCCACCCCCACCAACGCGTCCTAGACCAGTAAGGCTCCTCCAAGTCGCCCAAGGCGTACATGTGTAAGCCTACATTTTTGCGAAGGTAAGGTTCAATCTCTTCTCTATTTGTCAACTCGCGCGCTGCCATCTCGTTCTCTGCGCTCCTTGAATCGGGTTCATCAACCCAACATACCTCAGCACGCTCGCAACTTCAACGCAGCAAAAAACCAAACGAGCGAACAAAACCTGATCTCCCCTCTGCCCCAAAACCACAACCCCATGATTTCGGGGGTTTTCTTGTCTCAAAGGGCGCGCCCCCTTGACATCTTTTGCAAGCCTCACTACATCCACGCCAACTTCAAGACTGAGGGGGTCTTGATTTTGTTTTGAGAAGGAATCTTGTGATGTTATCTGAAACTTTATGGAAAGACCGACTTCTCTTTGAACGTTGGCGTCTACAACACTGTATCTATGCGGGAGGAATGTCTTCGGTTTTTCAAGCGCAAGAAACGGAAACCCAACAATGGGCCGCCATCAAGATCCTGCACCCCAATCGCCAAATCGAAGCCGCTTGGAGCCAACGCTTTTTGCGTGAGGCCCAACTTCTCTCCCAACTTCAGCATCCTCATATCGTTCAACTTCTTCACGCTGGCCAAGACGAACTTCTCGGCTGTGTCTTGGTGATGGAGTGGTTGGATGGATATACGCTGCAAGACCTCATTAAGCAAAGATCCGCACAGATCGGCCTTTATGAAGTGGCCCATCTCTTTTTCCAGATCTGCTCAGGGCTAGATTATATCCACCAACGCCGCTTGCTTCACCGCGATCTCAAGCCTGGCAATATCTTTCTTCTTCCTGACGAACGCCAACAAAACCACCACGCCAAGATCATCGACTTTGGTATCGCGCGCCCCATGGACGAGGAAAGCCCGATCACGCAATCCAACACCACCTTGGGAACGCCCTTGTACATGGCCCCAGAGCAAGCCCAAGGGCAAAACTCCGTGGACCCTCGAACGGATCTCTATGCCTTGGCGGTGATGTTGTTTGAGACGCTTACACGGGAAGTTCCCTTCCATGGCAAGACTGCTTACGCCATCATGGCAAGTCATGTCCACGCGCCACCGCCTTATCTTCGCGAAAGAGACACCTTTTTCGAGCGACTTCCCGAACTCGAAGAGACCCTTCTTTGGGGCATGGCCAAGACACCCGAAGCACGACCGCGCGATCTGCGGACCTTTTGGGGCGCTTTGCTCGATGCATTCCGCGCCTACGCGTACCGCGAAGATCCTGCTTGGCTCGACCAACTCAGCAACCTCGAACTTCCCATCCACAAAGAGCCACATATCGGGCCTTATGATGCGGTGCGATTGAACGAAGTCAACTGCGACTTCCAAGAGGTCTCGCCGTTGGACCTGCTTCGCCAAACCCCTCATCCGATCTCTGCAACCAAACCATCCAACAAACGGCTCGCTCTCGATTCGATGGGCGCTTTGGATGCTTTGGAGGCTCCCTCTCCCATGCACAAAGGTGTCACCCCTCGCTCAGCCGCGCCCTCTTCGTTCGACGCGCTTGATGCACTCCAACAAATCGGCATACCGCAAGCCTCTTATGAGACTTTTCCACCCCCAAAGGAAGAAGCCTACCTTCCCCATACGCTCAACAGTGAAATGCAACAAACCAACGAAACCACCATCATCGAACCAACCGTCTTTTCACCCGAACCTGCTTTGCGCACGCTTGCCAACCAACTGACACGCCAAGCAGCCGAACAACTCCCTGGGATTTGTGGAGCAGGCGTCTTTTCCGCTGCACATGATTGTTGGCTCTCACAGTTCTCCCAAGACCCAGAAGCCCACGCCGCGTTGCTTTGTGATGCCTCTGTCGCAAAGCTCCTTGCATCCGCTCATCAGGCCGCACAATACAGAGACATGTTGTTCTGTTCAGAGCAATTCGTTCATTATGTGGGCTTTCTCTCTAAACATCCCCGTTCTATCGTCTTTTTCCTTCTCCCCGCAGGAACACAAACAGACCTGCTTCTTCGTCATGCAAGAAAGATCTGCCAAGACGTAGAAGAAAAAGTCTGAAGTTAGACTCTTTTGTCGTCTTGAAAGGGTTGTTTTCTACGTTGGATACGAAGGGATCACTCGTTTAGGAGGGGCGCTTTTCCAACGAAGAGATGTCACCTGTATAAGAGGCGATCTCTCCAAGAACAGGAAGCGAAACAGAAACGCGGATGTGCCACGTGGTTTCGTCTTTTTGTGAGGCGACGGCAAAGGGACAAGGAGAAAGCCACAAAGGCCACGGAAGCCCCAAGATACGGATCTTTTGGGTCGTAAAGTACAGCGCGCCCTCTTTTGCAGAAAGCACCATCCCCACAGAGACGGGCCACAACACCTCCCACAAAAGCCCCCCACGAGCGTACTGACGCGTGGAAAAGACAAACTTACCAAATGTCCGAACCCACCGCTCTTCGTCGCCGTGGACCTCGACATGAAGCGTCACAGGCGTCTCTGTGGAGGCAGGCGGCAAGCGCATCAACCAAGCCAAGGTACGACGCAGCCAACCTTCTCCGTGGCGCACAGCGAAAAGACCTTTTGCTTCGACACCTTGGGGACGTGTATGCGCATCGCGAACCACAGGAGAGAGATGTTCCACCTCTTCGCCTAAGACGCGTTCGTACAAGGACTTTTGTGATGTGGGATGATTTTTTTGATGAGGCATCGCCTCCCCCCAAAACCGAAAACTACAGTTTGCAAGCGGGTTTGTAACCCAGTTTGCAAGCCCGACGCACCAAGCGCAGCAGACGCGCCTCACTTACTTTTTGGACAGGCTTTGAAGACGCCAAACGAACAGCTCTTTTGCGACGTGCTTTTTTACGACGCTTTTTGCGGCTTTTTTTGGCACGTTTCTTCTTGCGTTTCTTTTTCGCACGCTTGGGGGCTTTCACGGCTGGAGGCCCCGCTTGCAGGTGAAAAGCCAACGCATAACAGCCGATCCCCGAACCATGATGGCAAGCTTTTTCGTACATCTGCAAAGCTTTTACATGATTTCTTCGGGTAGAACGGCCTTTTTCGTAATTCACTGCGGCATTAAAGCAAGCCTGATGTGCCCCGCGTTGGCAAGCCTTGAGGTAGATATCGTGGGCATTGCGGGCAAAGCGCTGGCGGTTTCGCTTCCCACCAAAGCCGCTTTCGAAGAGACGCGCGAGCAAAACGCAGCCTTGTTGGTTGCGAAAGCGACATCCCAAACGAAACATCTTGGCAGCCTTGGAAGCGGATGGTTTGCCAGCACGCCCATCGCGATAGCTGATCCCCAACAACGTGCAGGACAATGCGTGCTTTTTGTTGCATGACCACTGCCAGTTTTTTTGTGCAAGCGCAGAGTCACGTGCCACGCCCTTGCCACGGTCAAGATAGACCGACCAGCGCGCACAAGCCTCGTGATCGCGCATCCACAAGCAAGCGCGGCGAAACCACTGGACGGCGCTCTTGGCTTCTTTCTTTGCCAAGATCCCCGAATCATGGCGTTTTCCAAGCAACAAACAAGCTTCACCAGATCCATAAAGACAGGCTTTTTCGTAAGTCGCGTGCGCCTTTTTGTGCTGCTTTTTGGGCTTGTCTTTCTCAAGATACGTCGCCAGCAAAAAACATCCTTTGTGATCGTGTCTTGCGCAGCCCTTCTCGTAGAAGGAGACCGCTTTGTACATCGACACTTTTCCAAGGCGACCCGAAGCCCACAACACACCAGCGTCCGTGCAGCCACGCGCCTTTTTCAACTCACATGCACGTGTATAAAAACGCAGTGCTTCTTGGAGATCTTTTTTCCCAACGGTCTTTCCCGTCTCAAACAAAAAGCCCAGATGCAAACAGCCTCCAGAGTTCCCCTTGCGACAAGCCTTTTGGTAGTCTTTGAAACTCCCTTTTGCTCTCGCTTGGGCCCCCGAAAGCCCCCAAAGCAAAGCCACCAAGCCCCAAAGCAGCGCGCTGCTTCTGCGCCAACAGGGTTTGCTCCATGCGTTTTGTTGTGTGCGTCGTTGTGGTGTGTTTCTCTCGTGTACCATAAACCCAAGCCTCTCTGTGTGGACTCTCTGAAGTTCTGTATGCCCCAATCTCTATCAAAGGCCCTCCTGACGCAAGTTTTTTCCCAAATCCGAGCCTGTATTGGGGACAAGCAAGCAAGCATGGTGGTCCTCCTTGCACGCTCTTTGGGAGCAAGAGAGTGAGACCATCCCATCCATCGAAGGGTTACACCGTGGCACTTGTTTGATGTCCATTACTTGCGGTTTTCCCAAAAACCTCCTAAAAACGCCTATGAGTAGCCCGTTGATACGTCTTTGCATATTTGGAAGGAATCTCTTGCATGCCAAAGTCTCAAAACAAGCGACACCTTCAATGGATTCCCTTGCTGACAAGTTATCTTGCCCTAGGCTGGATACTCTCTTGGGGCGGGGGTTTTGGCTGTAGCGAGTGCCGCTTTGACGCAGACTGCGGAGGGACGAGCCTTTGCCAACAAGGGGTTTGTGTCGGCCAAAAAGACGAAGAACCCACAACTGACGCAGGCCCCAAGCCATCGGGCCTTTGCCAAAATGGTGAAACGCAGCCCTGCTACACGGGCGCCCAACAAACGCGAAAAGTGGGCGCTTGTAAAGACGGAAAACAACTTTGCAGCGGAGGTTTTTGGGGAGCTTGCCTAGGTGACACCAAGCCCGCCACGGAACAGTGTGATGGCATCGACAACGACTGCAACGGACAAATCGACGATGGGAACTTTGGTGGAGGGCCTTGCCTTGTGGCAGGCCAGTCTGGTCCTTGTGAACGCGGGATCGAGAAGTGTGTCCAAGGAAGTCTCCAATGTTCCCAAACCGTTCAGCCCCAAGCATCCGAGATCTGCGGGAATGGCATCGATGACAATTGCAATGGTCAAGTCGATGAAACCCCTCCTTGCAACTGCGCCCCAGGAAGCACACAAGCTTGCTATACAGGCGATCCCTCCACGCGCGGAAAAGGCACTTGCAAAGATGGTACACAGATCTGTGATCGCACCCAAACTTGGGGGGCTTGCGTAGGTGATAAAGGCCCCAGTCAAGAGGTCTGCGACAACCAAGACAACGACTGTGACGGCAAGACCGACGAAACCCTAGAACAACCTTGTGGTGTCAACAAAGGGACTTGCGTAGAAGGCAAACGACGCTGCGTGGCGGGTCAGTGGAGCACCACTTGCGAAGGCGCGATCGAACCCACCGCAGAGACCTGCGACAACAAAGACAACAATTGCGATGGGACGGTAGACGAAAATCTCACAAGATCTTGTACGACATCGTGTGGTTCGGGCATACAAACCTGCGAAAATGGCACATGGAAAGCTTGTAGTGCTGCGACAGGTAGCGCGGAGACCTGCGACAACAAAGACAACGACTGCGATGGCAAGACAGATGAAGCCCTTACACGCGCTTGCAACAGTACTTGCGGCGCAGGGACCGAGACATGCGATCGAGGTCAGTGGACCAACTGCACCGCCCCCACCGCAGGAGCCGAAGTCTGCGATAGCCAAGATAACGACTGTGATGGCAAGATCGACGAAACCATCGGCGACGAGATCAACCTGACAAACGACACAAGCCTCGCTTACTACGGGCTTGGCGTCGCGTGGGATGGACAAGCGTATGGGGTGCTCTTCCGCCAAGACAAGACCATCTACTTTCAGCGGTTTGACCGCACTGGAAAGTCCCTTGCTCCCGCCAAAAGCATCACGACCCTAAACTTTAGCCCCTCCAACCTCCATCTCATCTGGACAGGCTCGAACTATGGGGCTTTTTGGTACGTGTACGATGCGGGTTACAAATACACCTTCGCGCGCATCAGCACCACAGGTAGCACACTGAGCACCAAAGCCATCACCATAGGCTCAAGTTCGTCTGCGCGCTTTGCATGGAATGGCACCTACTACGGGGCCGTTTGGTACGAATACACAAGTGGGACAGGCTACCAGATCAAGTTCCAACGTTACACAAGCCTCGGAACCAACACAGGTTCCATCGTCAATGTCAACCAAGCGAGCACGAGCTTTACCTCTTCGATTGGCATCGCTGTGTCAGGGACGGACTTTGGTATCTCTTGGAGTGATTCGCGTATCAGCGGAAACAGCGAAGTGTACTTCCGCAAGATCACCACAAGCGGAACCATGCCAGACAGCGAAGTCAACGTCTCCAACAACGCAAGCTCCTCTAGCTCACCTGTGATATCGGCCAATGGTTCGTACTTTATGATGGTGTATCTCGATGGCCGCAGCGGTAGCACACAGCTCCACGCCACACGCGTGACTCGTTCCACCTCTTCTCGCGGCGTCAATTACCAACTCACCACCCAAGCCACATCGCCGCTCTACATAGGGCTTTCCCCCATGACCACATCCACGACCAGCGACTACGGCCTGTTGTGGGGAGACTCACGTTCAGGAAAACGTCAGTTCTGGTTCGTCAGGCTCGGATACCTCGGCAACACCAAAGGCACGAAGACCCAGATCACCAACACCACAGGCTACGTCTACGACCCCAAGATCGAAGCGATATCCAACACCCTTTTTGGCGCATTTTGGACAGATACCCGCACAGGAAACCGCCAAGTCTTTTTCCGCGGACTCTGTGGGCTTTGAGATCGGGGAAAGTAGCGAGAAGCGAAGGATCAGAAAGATAGCAAGACACGAGATTTAGGAAGGTAGCAAGACACAGCGAAAGCCCACATCTTCGAGGCGAGAGGTGGGTTCATGGCTAAAACGTGCGGTGGTTCGTAAAGCTCGTGCGTTGTAGATCCACGACCCACCGCGCAAAACGAATCGAGCTTCCTCACCACGCATGAGATTACGGGGGTTGTGCTCAGGACCCTTCGCATAAAAGCTCGGGTCGTCGACATCTTCGCACCATTCCCAGACATTCCCCGCCATATCGCGAAGACCATAAGGCGATGCACCTTTGGCAGACGCCTCAACAGGTCGCGTCCCTTTGTTGCGACGATTGAAGTTGGCGCGAGCATCGTCAGGATCATCGCGGCCCCATGGGTACTTTCGTCCATCTTCTCCACGCGCCGCTTTTTCCCACTGAGCCTCCGAAGGAAGCATCTTTCCAGCCCACGCTGCATACGCCCTTGCATCATGCCATGAGACATACACAACAGGATGCTCCGCAAGTGATGACGGGCACTTTCGACTTCCTCCCCAGTGCACAAGAAAACGATGCGCTTCGCGATCTTTTGGGCCGTATCCTGTGGCTTCTAGAAAGACCTGAAACTGCTGGTTGGTCACAGGGTAAGTATCCATGTAAAAATCGTCTAAGAAGATCTCTCGTCGCTCATTCCCCATCAAAAAAGAACCTGCGGGGACAAGCAACATCTCCGTTCCTGCGTGTGTAAGAGCACTCGAAAGGTTGCGGGGTCCAGAAGAAGGTGCCGTGGGAGGGAGATGATCGAGCGCATCTTCCAAACGCGAACGAAACGCCTCGCACGATTGAGGGCGTTTCTCGGGATCTTTGGCGATTGCATCCAAGATCAACTGTTCTAATTCTGCGGGCAGATCGTCGCGATACAGCTTGGGCGAAGGGGGTTCTTGGTGCACATGGGCCATCATCAGAGAAAAATGGTTGGCATCCATAAAAGGGCATCGCCCCGTGCAAAGCTGATAAAGGCAGATGCCAAGAGAGTAGATATCCGAGCGTTGATCGAGGGTACGGTGACTTTGGGCTTGTTCAGGGGACATATACAAACATGTCCCCAACAAAGCGCCAGTGACGGTGTAGGTGGTCCCTTCGAGGATCTTTGCAAGTCCAAAGTCGGCGATCTTCGGGTGCATTCGTTTGGTGCCGCGCGCCAAGAGCACATTGTCGGGCTTGATATCGCGGTGGATAATGCCGTGGTGGTGGGCTTCTCCCACGGCATCCAACAGCGGCAAAAACACCTCACGCAACTCAGAGAAAGGCATCTGCCCTCCCCACTGTCGCAAGTATTGTGTCAGCGTCATGCCTTCGACAAGTTCCATCACCATCGCCAAGATCGAGGATTCATCCACACGATCATAGACTTGAACGATATGTGGATGTGACCACGAAGACATCACCTTGGCCTCGCGCAAGAAGCGTTGTCGGATGCCCCCATCGCCCAGAAGATTGGCGTGCAAAGTCTTGATCGCCACGATGCGTTGGGCTTTGTGGTCCTGGGCCCGATACACAACGCCCATCCCACCTTCGCCGAGCGTGTCCAAGATCTCATAATGCCCACCAAGACGATCCCCTGGACGCAAACGCCCATCAAAGCGCTCTCCAGAAGGTGTCCCCATCGCAGGGGAAAGCGGCGCACCCACAGGGCTCCATGTCGATCCAGAACCAATATCTTCGAAAGTGCGTGGTTCTTCATTATGTGCTGGGGTCGCTTTTTCACGACGAGAAGACGCATGAGGCGGGTCCACCAACGTCACACCACCCAAGTCCACGGTGGCACCTGCTTTTTGAGAAGAGGGACGGGCCTTGTTGCCGCTTGCTTCTTGCGAGAAGGCTTGGGGCGCAGAGGATGGACTTTTTCCAGGCATCTCTGCGGTACTTTCTTCAGCGAGCCGCGAAGAAGCGATATCTTGTGCGGGTGAATGGGGTTGTACAGCACCACAGTACAAGCAAAAACGAGCCTCAACGGGTAGATGAGCTTGGCACTGAGGGCAGATGCGTTGCGTGGACGTCTCGGTCATGCCAAAAGGTCTCCTTCACAAATCAAAGCGCGCCCACACGATAACACAACCCCACAGCCTAAGTACAAGTCTTTGCGGTGGGTCTTGCTATTCGCTTCCACTCAAAGCAAACTGAGCCCAAAATGACCCTCTACACGCAAAGGATATGGGACTTCATGACGATTTGGAGACTGAGTTGGTTGATCTTGGGATGGATGGGAGGCGGACTGTGGGTGAGCAGCACCTCGACTTGTGCGGGTTCCACAACGACGCGCGCCCCACAAAGAACGGCCCCGATAGAGCCAAAACGCACCCAGCCCACACCTCCCCCGCCTCCGTCTTTGGGACCTGGGGTTCGCGCCCTCCTTCCACTGAGCATCGCAAGCAAAGACACCCACGAACTCTTGGTGCTGCGCGTCTCTGGCCCCAAAAAAACCAAGCTTGCTTTGTGGCGTTGGAATCTCAAGCAAACCCCTAAAAAGACATGGGAAACCCAGATCGATCGTTGGCAACCTCGTCGTACTCCCAGCCTTCAGCGAAGATTACTGACACATGATGCAGAAAATATCTATATTGGACGAGCCCATAACACCAGTTTGGAGGCATTGTCTCGTAAAGATGGCCGCAGCTTGTGGCAGTACAAACTCCCCAAAGGCTTCGATTGGTCTCTATACTTGGGGCTTTACAGCACACCCCAAGGCCCTCTGTTGCTCTTGCGACACCAACGCAACAAACGGCTTCAACGCCTCCTTGCACTTTCCCCCAAGGATGGGCGTGTACGTTGGGATCGGCCCCTTCCAGGCAGCGCTTTGCGTGCGCCAAGAGTCCATCAAGGCGACTTGTACTTACAGCAACCAGGGCACCTTCATCGCATCCACCTGAAAAACGGAGGGCTGCGAACCATCCCGATGTCTGGGCGTTTGTACCAATGGGGGGAGGCCCTTTGGGGATTTCGTTGGGAAGGTCAAAGCAGGGTGCAGCTTTGGTCGCGCTATGATACGCAGTTGGATCAACTCACCGTCGCAACAAGGGAAGGCAAAGCTTTTGCAGTCAAAGACTTCGATCCCAACCGTGTGTTGGTAGGTTTGAGCAGCGATGCTTTGTGGATCGGAAACAATGGAACTGCCCTCCCGATCCGAAAGCTCCGTGTACTCGACCTTTTGCGCGACCAAAAGAAAGACATCCCCCTGCCCAAAGGTTACGCGGTCGCCAACTTTTACGACACATGGGGTCAGATCCGCCCAAACGCTTCTGCTTGGCACGAACTGCACTTTCGCTTTTTGCCGCTGTGGTTGCGAGGATTGGCCGATCCCTTACAAAAAAGACTGATGATCCTCGACTTACAAAAAAGAAGCATCCACTGGCTCAGCAAGCCTCACCGCATCAAATCACCGATCATCGCGGGGGAAGTCTTGCGCGATGGTTACAACATCATCTTGCCGCTCCCATGGAAAAAAACCAATCGCGTGATGTTGCTCTTTGATGCGCGACGCGGGACTTTCCGCAGTGCTTGGCAAGTCGAAGACGATGTTCAAAAGATCGCGGGCGACTTTCCCCCCCTGCACCCTGATCAACTTCACAAAGGCGTCTTGTACGCTGCGACAGGCTCTGCTTGGTGGAGTTTGGACCTGGAGGCTGGGCGATTCCTCTATCGACAACACAGCGGCCTTGCGCTGCGTTCTGTGGCCGCTGAGGTTCAAAAAGCGCTTGGGACCTGGCCCACACCTGAACCTTGAGAGAGAGTTTGATGAGGGCGGGACACAAGGAAGGCAAGTCTTTTCTTAAAAAATGACTACTTACAGAGATCAAGCAATTCTTGATGAAGCGCTGTGACACGCTCTTGGAGGGGGGAATCTTCGAGGGAAAGCAAGGGTTCGAGGGCTTTGAGAGCGTCTGGGTAGCGCTTTTGCTGAGAAAGTGCAAGCGCAAGGTTGAGCCGCGCTTCGTAGCGTTGGGGGGACAGTGCAAGGGCCTCTTCGAGAAGGCGTTCAGCTTGTTGAAAGTCCGCCTCCTTCGCGTCTTCTCGCTCCAAAAAGCACAAAGCCCACCCATTCAAGATGCGTTCATCACGGACGATAGAAGCCGCACGCTCATAATGGCTCATCGCCTGTCCCATTCGGTCGGATGTGCGGAAGATCTCAGCGAGGTTGTAAAGTGGTCGCCAGTCTTGGGGGTCCAGCTTGTGGGCTTTGGTAAAAGCCACCAAAGCCAGTGGTGGCGCGCCTTTCCGCAGGGCCGCAAGCCCCAGTTCCAAAAAGTCCGTCGAAAGTCCGCGCAATCGTGAAAGTTCGAGACGTATCCCAAAGGCTGCTTCAGGGTCGCTCATCACAGTGTAGAGGCGGGCCAAACTTTCTCGCAGCGGGTGGGCCAAGGGATTGATCTGGAGTCCCATCAAGAGAAGTTCGATGGCTTTTTCGCCGTTTTGCTCGCGTACAAGGAACTCCGCAAGCAAGACATACGGCTGCACAAGCAAAGGCTGCTGTCGAAGAAGATCGATCAGGATCTTGCGGGCTTCTTGGGGTTCACCCGCAGCGAGGGCACTGCGGATCTGATGGAAACGAGCGGGGTAGTAGCTCGGTTCTTGTTCCAAAAGCTGTTGGAGATGCGGTTGGGCTTCGTCGTATCGACCGGCCTCAACGAGCAAAGAAGCGAGGTTTGCGCGTGCCCACAACAAGCTTGGTTGCAGCGCAAGGGCCTCTTCGTAGCGCAACATCGCTTCTGGAGCCTGGTCTTGTAATTGTGCAGACATCCCCAAAAGAGCGACATATTGGGGATGATCGGCGGCTTTTGTGTGAAGTCGCGCAAGCAAAGCTTTGGCGGGTTCAAGATCCCCGACGCGCAAGAACAATCGAATTAGCTCAAGGGAAAGCTCGGTGTCTTCGGGTGTTTTTCTAAGTTGTTGCTGAATCAACCCGATCGCTTGGGCAAAGTCACCTTTTTGGATCGCCTCGCGCAACCCCTCAACAAAGTGTACTTCGGGCATGACGGGTCCTTATGAAAGGAGAGGCTGGTGGAAGTCCAACCTTCAAAAAGTCTTAAGCCTCGTATCCTGCGACATTTTCACTGAAGATCTCTTGGCATCGCATCATGCTCATCTGCAACTCAAGCATGATCTCATTGAACATCTGCTCGGTCATTTGTTGTTGTGCAGAAGAGCCTTGGACCCCAGGATCATTGAGGAATGGCAAGAACTTGGAGATGACACCTTTCACAGCGTCTTTGACCACCCCTGCGATCTCGTTGAAGTCCACTTCAAATCCAAAGTCGAGTTCCAAACCAACGCCTAGCGCGGCCCCTACATCAAAACGGAAGTTCAACTTTCCATTTTCGATGCCCATGTCGATATCGAGTTTGGCACCTGCACCAGCCCATGCTTTGGCCGAAACGAAGCCACCTCCAACTTGTCGTCCATTGAGAGAGAAAGTTTCGGACCCTGCGAGTTCTGCACTGGCACCTGCAAAGGCTCCTGCCCCCACTTTCAGGCGCGGTCCATTGAGTAGCGAGACGCGTGTATCCACCCAAGCATCGGCCCCTGCGTACAAGCGTCCTTCGACCTGCGTTTGTCGCCCAAGCGTAAATCCCGCAAGGGACTGTTCTTGAGAGAAGTTCACTTGGCCACGAACATCTGCAAGCGTCACGTTGGCTTCGACACCAAACTCTGCTGCCAAAGCATTGGGGTCAACATCCCCGTAGGCCCGCGCTCTTGCACCAAACAGCGTCGCAGAACCTGAACCAGAGAGATTCCCAAAAGGCGTTTGTTGGAAAAAAGAGCCACTTTTGTCGACGACAGCGCCGCCGATCTCACCGAGAGTTTGGCCCTGTGCACCATACTGACGCAACATCATCGAAGTCACGTCCATGGGGGCTTGTGTGGGTGTGCCCGCTGTTGAGGCTTGGACAGCAGCATCCGAGCGCAAGCTCAGTGAACCGCGTTTCCCTTCGCGTCCGGGCATCCCAAGCCCTTCGCGGGGATCGAAGATCATCTTGTCCACCCACTGATCGATTTGTTGATCCCAAGCGGGGATACCCGTGGTTTGCCATGAGCGGTTCCCAGAAGGTCCATCTTCATGCAGATCCACAAGGCTCGCTTGGATTTGATGGCGGAGTACACTGCGCGCCATATCGTTTGTTGCGTGTTCTTCGGCCACAAGAGACACTGAACCTGGCTGGCTTTCGTTGAGAAAGCGATTCCAACGCTGAACCACTTTGCCATCCGCCCCAACCTCTGCGCGAACAGGCGTGGTGATCTCTTGGGCCCCAGCTTGTTGGCTCAGTGTGCCCGAAGAGATGGGCGTGGAAAAGTTCGTAGGCATCCGTTCAGGAGTCTTCTTAATCTGGCTCATCTTTTTTCCTATCGTCCAACACCAAACAAACCACGAGTGAACTTTTGCTTGTGGCAAGGAAACCGCAACAAAAGGGAGGCGTGAAAGCCTGCTCTTTGACGTGTAGCTTTTGCGTAGCAAAGCGCTTCCTCGACGTCAAGTACCCAGTTCTTGGATGTTTTCGGGCATGAACCCCTCACGCGGGCCTTGAGATGTAAGGTTTGCGAACCTACACTACACGACATCAACTGTCTCCATGGTGCGAACCAAAAGAAAGGGTTTGTGTAGTGCAATTTGTGAAACCCCCGAAGGAACCACATCTTTCTTCTTTTCCTCGCCGTTTAACAACGCAACACGACACGAATCCTTTGTGGTTGTTCCTTTTGTGGGGCCTGTTTTTTTTCGGGAACGAAGCCGCAGCTTCTCCCGTAGGTTCGCCGCTTGAGCACCTTCGCAATCTTGTCCGCTCATCTCCAGAAAGACGCAAACAAGCGCAACAATACTTTCGCGCCCAAGGACCACGAGCTTTGCCTTGGCTGCGTAAAGCCTTGCGAAGCCCCAACCCTAGGCTGCGACGCGAAGTGTTGCGCTTGCTTCGCCCCTTGAAGCACGCTGCGCTTCCTGCCGCCCCAGAACTCCTTGAGATCCTTGCCTATGCTTCGGGTCCTTTGCGCTTGGCGACCGTGGATGTCCTTCTCAGGATAGGTCCGAGTCTGCTGCCTACAGTCAATGCCATCGCCCAAGATCCCACAGCCCCCGACGCCAAGCGCACCGCAGCCGTCCTTCTGATCGGATATTTTGGTGCGCCTTCTTGGTCATCGACCCCCCTTTTGATCGAGATCATCCGAGAAGAAGATGACGCGCGGCTACGCAATGTCGCGATCTGGGCGGTGGGTCGCATCGGTCCCCTCGCCAAACAAGCCATCCCCATTCTCCTCTATGCCCTCACCGTTCGACGACTTACCAAAAACACGATCGTGGCACTTTCAAAGATGGGTCCCGCTGTGTTACCGCATCTTCGGCCTCTTTTGTACTCTCCGTCCCCTCACATGAGACGACGCATTATCAAAGTGGTTGGACACCTCGGTTCTATCGGTTTCTCACTGCGTCTTCCTTTAATCAACTCCCTAAATGATCACTACCCAAGTATCCGTCGCGCTGCTGCCAAATCCCTTCTGGCGATGGGACCACGCGTGATCCCTGCTTTGCGCCTTGCGATTCGAGAAGGACATTGGCGCAAAAAAGCCAACATCGCGTACACGATTGGATTATTTAAAGAAAAAGCCATCCCCGCGCAAGGAGAGCTTGTACAAGCCGCCCAAGACCCCGCATGGCAAGTCAGACGCAGCGCAGCCTTTGCTTTGGGAAGCCTTGGCCCACAAGCTCGCCAAGCTTCGACAGCACTTTTTGGACTTCTCTATGATCCAAGTTTCCGCGTCCGACAACACAGCCTCATCGCGCTGAAAAAGCTGCACCTCCCGATGAAAGAGCTTCAGCCCCCTATCGAAAAACTCTTTGAAACCTCGCGTGATCCTTACGATCTTCACCTTGGGCTGCAACTTTTGACAGTTCCTTCCCTGCGAACCAAGAGGCTCGCAGCCGCACGAAAACTGTTGCGGTTCGCCAAAATGGTCAGGCAGATCGACGACGCCCTAAAAGAGATCCGCTCTTTTGGTCCCGCAGCCGTGTCCGCTCTCCCCGAACTCATGGACGCTATCGAGCGCAGAGAACTCGCCTCGCAACAAAGAGAGATCTCACGCACCCTCCTTGCCATCGGCGCCCCAGCCCTCCCGATGTTGCTCTCGATACTTCGAGGAAAACACCACCAACTCCAACGACGAACGCTCCAAGTCGCAGGATATCTTCGCGGCTTTTCAGAAAAAATCTTACCCGAACTCAAACGACTCTCCAAAGACTCGCCCTTTCATATCGCTTCGACAGCGATGCTTTCTTTGGGTCGGTTGCGCCAAAAAGGGAAAGCTGGCCTGCCCGTGCTTCGTTTGGCGCTGTACTCTAAAGACTACCGCTACCGCTTAACAGCAAGTCGTTCCCTCCGCATGATGGGCGATGCAGCAGAGTCGTTGTTGCCCGACATCCAAGTGCTCACGCACGACATCCACTGGGGTATCCGAGAACAAGCAATGCGGCTATTGGGTCAACTCCCTCTGTCTTCCAAGAATCGCTCGAATGTTTTTGAACGCCTTCAACAAGGGCTGCTCGATGAAGATCAAATCGTCCGAAGATACGCGCTGACCGGACTCATTCAACAAGGATATCCCTCCGAGCTGTTGCGGCGGATCTTGCATCGCCACCTTCTCGACTCTTCTTACAAAGTCCGAAAGCTTGCGATACGAACGCTCAAAAAGATCTCCCCCCAAGAAGATCCACAAAAGCTTATCCGTGCCTATCGACGGGCCCAACGCTTTGTGATGCGTCGTGCACTCCCCCCCAAACAACGACAGCTCGCCCTCTATGTGGACCGTGCACCCAACCAACAAGTCCTCGCACGTTGGGGAGAGATCGAAGCACTTGGTACAAAAGGGCTTTCTTTGCTTCGTTATACCCTCACCCACCATCGACGTAGTGTGCAGATACAAACCCTCCAAACCTTGTACAAGATGGGTTCTGTCGTGAGTCCGCTGTTTCCAAATGCCATCGCCCTCATGGGAAACCCTCGAACGGACAGCCAAGTCCAACGCGGACTCATCCGTTTGTTGCAACAAGATATCCGACATGCGCTCCCCCTACTCAAACAAGCGCTGCACTCGCCAGATGTAAAGATCGCACGTGAAGCTTGCGCAACGTTGGCCGATATTCCCCAGTATACCAGTTCCCTTATCCCTAGTCTGATCTTCACTTTGCGCCGTAGATATGTATGGAACGAAGCCCGCCGCGCGCTCATCCAACAAAAACAAAAAGCTCTCCCCCTACTTTTTCAAGCACTTGACCATCCACACCTGCTCATCCGCGCACGCATCCTTGAGATCTTGTCTCATCAACCCCAACACCTCATGCCCATCTTGCCCAAGTTAAGGGCTGCACTGAAGCATCCCTTTTTGCAGATGCGATGGAAAGCCACAGACACGCTCCAAAAGATCGGTCCTGCGGCGCTTCCCGCACTACCAGACCTGATCCCACTGCTGCATGATCGTGAGTCCTTTGTCAGATGGAGAGCTGCCCGTGCCATCGGTGAGATCGGCCCTCGTGCAGCCAAAGCCATCCCCGCTTTGTTAAGGCGCCTCGACACAAAAGATCGGCGCCTCAAAAAATACCTGCGTCTCTCCTTGAAAAAGATCGGGGGGCCTCAAGATCCCAAACAACTCTTCCAATCTTTGCAACATCCACTCCCCGATGTCCGCGCTTACGCGGCGCGCATCCTCGCACAACTCCAAGAAGATGCAGCCCCCGCACTCCCAACCCTACAAAAAGCCTTCCGTGATCCTTCTCAAAAAGTCCGAAAGCTCGCGATCCTCGCCTACGCCCAAATCGCCCCACCCAGCGCAAAGAGCCTTTCCACCCTCCTCAATGGGATGCTTGATGCCCATCCAACCGAACATCCAGCCTACCACCTCGCTTTGCGTGCGCTCCTCAAACGAAATCCAAACCTCGCAGATAGCTTGCAACCCCTTCAGTCCTCTTCCCTTCGACCTTTGCGCGAGGCTGCCAAGCTCGCTCTTGCCCAAGAGCCCGTCGATGCACCGACTTCGCAACCCTCTTCGCGCCCCACTTCTTCGACTTCGCAACCAAGCTCTTCGACTTTGCGCCCCACCTCTTTGCAACCCACTTCTTTGCGCCCGTTCTCTCCGACTTCGCAACCAAGTCCACCCCCCAAGAAGCCCATCTATCCGACCTCTCAGCCGATGCTCCGCTCACGCCCCCTTCGATGAGTCTTCGGCATCTTCTTCTTTTGTGACCACTGTAGCTTGTTCTTCTTGATCACCACGCAAAAGTCGGAGATGCGCGACCAACTCTTCAGAGAGAGGAGCTTCAAGCGTCCTTCCATCGGGCAGATTCATCTCCAAAGCATGCAGCCACAAACGACCAGGAAAACCTGGCAAGGCCCGCCATCGCGGTGGAGGATAACGCGTGTCGCCAACGATACTGTGACCGATCCCCTGTAGATGCCGACGGATCTGGTGTTTGCGTCCAGTCTCGGGTGTAACGCGCAACAAAGAGGCGCGCTCCAACAACACTTCCAAACGCTTGTATCGCGTCACAGCCTCCAAAGGTTTGCCACGTCGAGCATCCGCCAACGCCCGATTGATCGTCCCTTTGGTTCTCGTTTCGCCATACACCAAAGCGAGGTAGGTCTTGTTGACTTCTCCATCTCGAAACCACAGCGACATCGATCCGCGCTGTTCAGGGTCTGCACTGCACATCACCAAACCACTGGTCTCTCGATCAAGCCGATGGACGGGCGCCAACGACGCAGGGGCACCACAAGCACGGCGCGCCCAAGCCAGCAGATCCTCTCCTTCTTCGCCGTGTGCAGGGTGCGTGCACATCCCCGAAGGCTTGGAAAAGACCCACAAGTCACCCTCTTGAAGCAAACAAACTGGCTCACCAAAGACTTTTTTTCCGCTCGTCATCAAAGAAATCCTATCTCTCCCGAAACATCTCCCCCAAGTCCTACATCACAAGCTTTCGTGCAGAGGCTCAAGAGAAACAACACCGACCAAGGTGCGCTCGCCAAAAGAAAAAGACCCTATAGCACATCAAGATCGAGCGTGGCGAAACAAAACGAGAGCTCCAACGACATCATCACGTCACCTTCGAGACCAAACGAACTTGAAACGCAGACGAAGTTCGATCTTCGATAATTGACAAGGACCACCAAAAGCATCATACCAAGCGCGAAACTAGAAAGAGCCTTACTCTCTCATCAAAAAGGCACAACAGATCAGAAAAGAGCCTTCAGGATGCACAACCCAAACCAAGAAGAACGACCCCATCCCTTACAAGACGCCCTCCTCCAACGGACATCTTCACAGGGACAAGTGTCGAACCACAAACACACCCCCACAAACCAAAGCCTCCAAGAAGCCCACACACACACGCATCCTTCTCGCTTCCTTCCTAGATTTGTGCCTTGGCTTCTCAGCCTGTCACTCATCTGGGCCGAATCAACGACCTTTGCAGCTCCTCCGACCTCCCGCCCCGCGACATCCACACAGACCCAACCCCCCCGCAAAACCAAGCGCAAAAAAACCACGCCCCCTGCTTCAAACACCCATCAAACCGACATCATCGTCGTAACGGGTGCACGTGGCGAACGACGCCTCAAAGACACCGTCAACAGTGTCGAGGTGATTACACGCAAACAACTCGAACAAACCTCTGCCGCCAGCCTCGCTGATGTCCTACAAACACACAGTGGACTTCAACTAAGCTTCGATCAAGGCGGAGGCGTCGGGATCCGCATCCAAGGTCTCGACGCCAAATACGTCCTGATCCTGATCGATGGAGAACGTCTCTCAGGGCGTGTTCGTGGCGTCATCGACCTCCAACGCTTTCCCCTCGAACGCGTCGAACGTGTCGAGATCGTCAAAGGCCCATCCTCCGCACTTTATGGTTCAGACGCGCTTGGTGGCGTGATCAACATCATTACAAGACGCAGCAAAAAGCCCCTGGAGTTCGGGGGCGACTTGCGTTACGGGTACGGCGGTGGCCATATGCTCGATCTCACGGGCTACTTTGGCATGAAACGCAAAAAGTGGGATCTGCAACTTTCTCTTGGTTGGCACCGTTACGACGCCTACCAACTGGCCGATCGCGATCCTTTGATGTCCACCTCAGGAAGCTCCAACGAGATCCTTCAGATCGAAGGACGCGCTTCCTACAACTTCTCCCGCAAGTTGCGACTAAGTCTTCGTGGTCACTACCTCTACCAAGATCGCGCAGGGATCGATGCTTCGGCGACTGGCGCTGTGTTTGATCGCAAAAATCGCACAGAAACCACTTCTGTTACACTGAGCACAGACTCCAAGTTTGCGGGTCCTACGCGGCTCAAATCCTCTTTGCACTTTACCTTTTTCCGCGATCAGTTCCTCTACGATCAACAAAACTCCGACCTCCTCGACATCTACGAAGAGACCTTTGACTGGTTGCTTCAAGGAAATGTCCAGATGGATCGGGCTTTTGGGACACAACATATCCTCACGATCGGCTTGGAAGGTCTTTACGAAAATCTCCGCGCAGATCGCATCAAAGATAGCTTCGCTCATCGCGGTCGTGGCGCAATCTACGCACAATACGAGTGGCTTCCTTTAGAAAATGCGCCTCGCCTCAGTGTCGTCCCAGGGCTGCGCTTTGAGCTCGACTCGCAGTTCGGTTACGCGATCAACCCCAAACTTGCGGTGCGTTTCGACCCCACCCCGGGCCTTGTACTTCGCGCAAGTTATGGTCGCGCTTTCCGTGCCCCAACGTTCAAAGAATTGTTTCTCGTCTTTGAAAATAGCAGCGTGGGTTACGTGGTCGAAGGCAACCCCAATCTTGCGCCAGAGTACGCCAACGGCTTCCAGTTGGGCGTGGAGTGGCAAGCCGTTCCTTGGTTGTGGATGTCTGTTCAAGGATATTACAACTTGATCGACAACCTCATCGTCGAACAAGTCATCACAAACCCCAGTCAACCCGGGACTTTCAGGGTCCAATACGCCAACATCGCATCTGCGACCACGCGGGGCCTTGAAGCAGTGGTGCGCATCGCGCCTATCCGCCTCTTCTCCTTGGAAGGGGGATATACCCTGACAGACACCATCGATCACGCCAACAATCGGCCCCTTGCGCTGCGTGCCCTTCATCGTGGACATGTGCAGATGGTCTTGCAAGATCCTTGGATTAGCCTCAAACTGACGGTTCGCGGGGTCTTTGTGGGCGAAAGATTTGCCTTTCTCGACACAAACGGAGATGGGAAGGATGACACCATCCCCATCGATCCTTATGTTCTCTTGCACGCACGCATCAGCCGCTCCTTTTTTCACGGAAGATTGGAGGTCTTTGGCGCTGTGCAAAATATCTTGAACGCTGGAAACCACCAGTGGTTGCCGATCCGACCACGTACCTTTTTCTTGGGTGTGCGCGGTCGTTACTAGCTCTTTCGCTTTTGTTTTCTTTGTAGGTTTCGATCCTTCGGGTCAAAGGAGCCGTGATGTCACGCCAAACCTCAACTCTTACAAGACTTTTTTTCTGCGCCATGCTTCCATGGCTATTGCTTGCTTGTGCTCCCTCGCTGCGCGATCCCAACCAAAAGCCCGGCGATATCAAAGTCAAAACGCTTCCTGGCCCCCCCGTCTCTGTCAAAGAACAACAAACAGGTATCTTTGAGGTCCAGATCAACTCCTCAAACCCCGATCAATGGGTCTATTACAACTTTGGTCAAGAAACCGAGGTAAAGCCCACAGAGCCCGCCCACAAAGACAAGACATGGCAACTTGCGTTTCGGCGCTACTTCATCAAGTCCAATGGCGGCGTGAGCGGCGAGGGAGGCGTCACGACGTTGCTTCTCCGCGACCAGAACTTCGACAACCTTGAGAAAGCCCCCTCAGATGGCTATCTCGCCGATGAGACGGGCAATAACGTAAATGAGCCTCGTTCGGCCTTTGGTCGCGAAGGAGAGTGGTACTACTACGACTTGCTCAAACACGTGCTGACACCGCGCCCAGAGTTCATGTACGTCGTCCACACAGGTGACGGCAAGTATTACAAAGTGCAGATGCTCAAATACTACGATGACAACGGAAACTCAGGCTTTCCTCGCTTCCGTTATGCAGAACTCCCCGCCCCCTAGCCTTTCGGACAACACATCCGCTTCCAAAAACACCTTCAAACAAAGCGTCAGATCCTAGCGAAGAGTCGGGAAAAATGGAAAACGCTTGGGATCTTGGCGTTGCTTTTGGCGCAACATCTCGATGCTCTCCTCGATCGAAAGACGCGTGGTTTCGCGGACAGACCATACCGCGTCTTCGTCTTGCGGATCGAGGCCTTTTGTGTGGATGGCTGGCCCAAAGTGGAAATAGAGACGTTGCAGTCGAGGGAGCCCCAACGGCCCTTTCCCTACAGCCAAGGGCATCAACACATCTTTGCGGATGCGTAACCGCTCCAACAAACCACCCACAGGAGAAGCCGCCACTTCGTCGCCATCAAGGACGACGTGGAACATATCTTCAATCCCCACAGATGCAAACGGAACGATGGTACAGCCATGTTGGACTGCAAGTCGCGCAAAGCCTCTTCTTTCTTTCCAGATCAGTTGGTAGCGCTCCCCCTTGCGCTTGGTGACTTCGCGCGCACCGCCCGGAAAAACCAAGATGGCTTCGCCTTTTTCCATGAGACGACTGCACTGTGCAGGCTCCGCAAGCACGATCCCATAGCGGTTCATCAACTCCCGCCATCCGGGGATTTGGAAGTGTAGTTTGTCGCCGAGGCCACGCAAAACGATGCCTTTTTCGCGAAACAACCCCACCCACAAAAATGGCGCATCCAAGATCCCAAACAAGGTGTGATTTCCAACGAACAAAAGCGGACGATCTTCTGGGATATTTTCCCAACCCGAAAAAGACGGATTCAGCAGCCATTCCCAAGGACGAACGACCTGTTGGATTCTCCCCGCACGTTGAAAAAGCTGATCAGGAGAAGGCTCCTCCATCAAGCCCAACTGCTCCGCCAAACGCCTCAACATCATCACCTCCGCCCAAATAGCCCAAACAAGGCGCTTTAGAGAAGTCCTGCCTCTAAGCGCATCGATTCGATCTCTTCGTAAAAAGCTTCCACAATCGCGTCAGGATCATCGATCAAGCCAGCATCCACCGCGATTCCAAGGCGCACAGACCCCGCATAACTCAAGATGCTGATCCCCAGCCCCAAGCGCCCTGTCTGTGGAACCCAAAACATCAATGTATCCAGCGGCTGTCCAGCCAAAGACAACGGTTGTTGCGGACCTGGAACGTTGGTCATCACGCACGTAATCCGCCGCCCAAAGATCTCGATGAACCATCGTTTGATCTCCGCAGGCGTAAAGCCCACAGCCCGTAAAAGCCCCAGCGTAACGAGAGCTTCAGGGGAACGCTTTAACTCATCCATCTGGGTCTTGACTTGAACCAAACGAATATTTCTGACCTCTTCCCCCACAGGAAGCTGCACAAACACCAAACCAAAAGCGTTCCCGAGACGTTTCGCTTCTTCGATAGGACGGAGGTTGACGGGGATCGCGGCCCGCAACTCGATGCCGTTGATATCTTCGCCATGTAGCAAAAGATAACGCCGCAAAGCCCCAGCCATCGCCGCCATCAAGATATCATTCACAGTTCCTTGGGTCGAGGCCTTCAGCGCTTTGATATCGTCCAAAGGCAAAGGACGCGACCAAGCCACCTTCTTCTCAATCCCAAGTTTCCCACGGAAACGCGTTTGCGGCTCATCTCGATCCAACAACAACCGGATGGGAGACAACAAACCTTGCGCACCAATACGAGCTTGATCAGCCCACTGCTCGGGATGTTTCAGCATATCCTTCCCACCTTCCACCACCCTCGATGAAAGATCGCGTACCTGCTGAAAGATCCCGCTCGCGTGTTTGGATATCTGATCGACCACCTGCTCGCTAGCACTGCGCGCCGCCTGGAAAACACCGCTCCCCATCGCTTGTCGCGCTGCATCCCCCAAGGAACGTAAACGCTCAAACAAACTCTCCGTCTCTATCTGTGCGCTGCTATCGGCTCTTTCAAAGGCAGGATCAAAGATGGCGCTCTCTTCGCCTTCCACTTCAATCGTCGGGGAGGGCACTACATCAGGCCCGATATCCGCCAACTCTGTCATCGACAACAACACCACGACCAACGCGATACCATCAGCGATACAGTGATGAACGCGCACAAAAACAGCGCGAATTTCTTCTTGTTCCCGCAAGAGATGCACGGACCACAGTGGTTTGTTTCGATCCAAAGGTACACTCAACAAAGCACTGACTTGTTCTTGGTAGGTTTGGCGATCATAGGGCGCTGGGATGTCGAGTTCTTCGAGGTGATCGTCGATGGAGAAGTCAGCGACTTCCTCCCAATAAGGCGCTCCCACCCCCAAAGCAGGTTCCACCACACGTTGACGAAAGCGGGGATAGGCCATCGCCAAACGCTGAAGCAACGTCTCGCGCAGAGCCTCACGCTCCACAGGGCGCGCAAACTGCATCACACCCGAGATCATCATCAGGTTGGTGGGATCTTCCATGCTCAACCATGTCGCATCCACGGGAGACATCGGCTCTCGAAATAGACCCTCTTGCATCGCCCTCTCCTCTGCTTTCACGCCAAAGAAATGTTTGGCTCTTTTGCCTCTGTCGCGCTAGCCTGTCAAGACGAAAGCCCTTTTTCCCAACCCTTGCGCTCTTCCAAGAAGACGATAGTTCGGTCGGAGACAAGTCTTATGCGTATCGTGATTGCACTTGGTGGTAATGCGCTCCTGCGCAAAGAACAACCCCTCACGGCGGCCTCGCAACGTCACAATGCACAGCAAGCCGCACAGCAAATCGCCCCTCTCACCACACAACACCAGGTCTTGCTCTCTCACGGAAACGGCCCACAGGTGGGCTTACTTGCACTCCAAGCCCTCGCCTCCAACCAAGACCCCACCGCTTGGCCGCTAGACGTCCTAGGCTCTGAAAGTGCGGGTATGATCGGCTATATCCTCGAACAAGAGTTGCGTTCAGCTCTCCCCCAACAAGAGATCGCGACACTGCTCTCCCCCATCGCAGTAGATGCCGAAGATCCAGCCTTTTCGCAGCCAACCAAGCCCATTGGCCCCTACTACGAGGAAGCCCAAGCCCTCGCACTCCAATCCTCGAAAGGATGGACCTTTACACAAACACCCCAAGGCCACAGACGAACCGTGCCCTCTCCCATCCCTCAAAAGATCTTGGGTCTCCATGCCATCAAAACCCTCGTGGATGCGGGGATTACCGTCATATGCACAGGCGGCGGTGGAATTCCTGTAATACAACATCCAGACGGACGCATCGAAGGCGTAGAAGCCGTGATTGACAAAGACCTCGCGTCTGCTTTGCTTGCACAACAACTCCACGCGGATGCTCTGATCATGTTGACGGATATCGACGCTGTATACGCAGACTGGAACACACCGCAAGCCCGCGCTTTGCAAAGCATAACCCCCGAGGACATCGATCTATCCAAACTCCCCGCAGGTTCGATGCGTCCCAAGGTTCAAGCTGCTTTACAATTCGTGCAACAAGGCGGACGGTTCGCTGCAATCGGCGCGCTCGAACAACTTCAAGCCATCCTTGAAGGTCAAGCAGGCACCCGCATCACCAAGGAAACCATCTCATAAAACCTACGAAAAAGCCCAAACCACCCGCAACCAAAGAAGACACCCCACCCCATAACATTAGATCCATCGAGGTTATCCGTCCCAACGCCAACCGCGATCTTGCTTGCGCTGCGATTGTTGGCGTTTGTTTTCAAGTCGACGACGAACGATGGAGCGAGGGACCTTGGTGGGCTTGCGCTCTGCTTGTTCCGTCAGTGCTTCTGCAAGCAAAGACTGGAAACGCACGATCGCTTCTTCTCGATTGCGATGCTGGCTACGATATTGTTGGGAGGTCACTTGCAACACCCCCTCTTTGTCGAGGCGTGTATGCAAACGCTCCAACAATAACGCCCGCTGTTCGTCGCTTAACGATGGAGACGAGGCGATATTGAAGAACAACAAGACCTTGCTTTCTACTTTATTGACGTGTTGACCCCCTGGCCCACCGCTACGCGCATAACGAAACTCAAGTTCCGCGTAAGGGATAGACAAACCAGGTTGGATCTCTATTTCTTCTGATGTAAACATCACTATGTTCCTTTATTCTCAAACAAATCTTCTACATGCTGGCCAAAGCCAGACACGGCGACTTGGACGTTGCAACCCACGG
Source organism: Myxococcales bacterium (assembly GCA_020632975.1). Taxonomy (GTDB): domain Bacteria; phylum Myxococcota_C; class UBA6777; order UBA6777; family UBA6777; genus JAKLKB01. The sequence goes on along the minus strand of JACKEL010000004.1, from coordinate 96,462 downwards.
AAAGGTTCGCACGCTCCTTACCCAAAGGCCATTAAAAGCCCCCAGTCCGCCTGCCACTCTCGGCCTCCATCCCAAACCACTTCACGCGCGATGCTCGTATCAAAAACGAGCGAAGCCTTGCAAATACAAGTGAAAGACGTAACTTGAGGGGCAAAGACCCTCCCAATATAATCGCAACTCATCATGATTCGAAGGTTTGTCACTGCAAATCTTCCTTTTCTTCAAAGAAAAGAAACGCGTATGGCTCCCTCTCAACAAACGGCTCTCACTTCAACACCCACAACCCATGATACCCAACCACTCCAAGTTACCAAAGAACAACTCCAAGCCTGTCTATGGGGCCTTGCCCTAGGCGATGCGATCGGCCTGCCCCGCGAAGGCGTCTCTCCACGTCGTGCCGCTCGGCTCTTTGGAGAAGGCCCACTAGAACATCGGCTAATCGGCCACTTTGGCATGGTCAGCGACGATACAGAACACCACTGCATGACCGCACAAGCATGGCTCGCCGCCAACCATGATCCCCAACGCTTCGGGCGTTCCTTGGCCTGGCGGCTGCGCGGCTGGTTGTTGGGACTCCCCGCAGGTGTGGGCTTTGCAACGCTTCGAGCGCTCCTCAAACTATGGGTAGGCTTTCCTCCCACACGCAGCGGCATCTACTCCGCAGGGAACGGACCCGCCATGCGCGCCCCCATCCTTGGCCTGCTTTGCAAAGATCTCCCTCAGATGCGGACCTTTGTGCGCGCAAGCACGCGCCTTACACACACTGACCCACAAGCTGAAGCAGGCGCCTATTTGGTTGCCTACGCCACTCGCCTCCATGCACAAAGTACGCTATGGGACCCATCCAACCGCAAGATTGAACACTTTTGGGAAAAGCTCGCCCCCCATATTGAAGGAGAAATCCTACAGCACAACATGAAACTTGTGCGAGATCACATGCGCCAAGATGCCGATCCCAAGGAGCTTATGAAAGCGATGGGCCTGCAACGCGGCGTAACGGGCTACATCAACCACACCGTACCCGTCGCGATCTACTGTTGGCTTCGACATCTAGGAGACTTTCGAGGAACCATCGAAACTGCGGTCAAGTTGGGAGGTGATACAGATACTGTAGGTGCCATCGCTGGAGGTATCGCAGGTGCCGCCACCCCACTCACGACCTTTCCACAGACTTGGACGCAAGGACTGCGCGAAACCCCCCGTTCTCTCGTCTGGATGGAGCGCCTTGCTGATGCCCTCCACAAAGAAACGCACACGCCGATCCCCCTCGCATGGCCCCTCCTTCCACTGCGGAACTTTTTCTTTCTCCTCGTCGTTCTTTTCCACGGCTTTCGACGACTGTTTCCGCCGTACTGATATCCTCGGGATATGCGGGATGGGTTCGGGCGGGCGCGGAGGCCCACCCCTGATATAACGGGATATTCGATTTCATTCCATCGGGCGGGCACGGAGGCCCGCCCCAGATATAACGGGATATTCGATATCCAGTTTCATTCCACGGGCGAACCTTCGCGGTCGCCCAATCCTTATAAAATCCCCCACCAGGCCGCGTATCCCGCCAGAAAAACGCCAGCGATGGCCAGCCAATAGACAGCATAGCGGATCATAAATCCATATCGAGAGCGCCATCGCACAACCAACGACGCGCCTGCTCCCAAGAGAACAACGAAGGTCATGGCTTGTTCATGTGAGAAATCAGCGCGATGGATCCCGAGTCCTTCTCTTGCTTCAGGAGGAAGATGCGTATCCACCCACATCCCCAAAGAAGTGACGATCAACAACAGCCCCAAAAACCCCCAAACCCAACGTGGGTCGAGCTTTTTTTCGGGGGGTGGATTTTTCTTTTGTTGTCTCAACCAAAGCAGCATGGCTTTGTCCTTTCCATCTCAACAAGGCTTCGCCACAGCATAAGGTTCCCCAAACGATTTGCCAAGAATGACATGACACGCTAGAACGTATCCGCGAACAACAACGGACGAGGTGGAAAGGCCACCTCAAGAAAAAAGCGAGGATCATCGACGATGGCCGAAGTGCTGTTGAGTTGCCAACAAATCAAAAAGTCCATGCAAGGACGCGTGTTATTTGAAGGACTTTCCATGGGGATCTTTGAGGGAGATCGCATCGGTCTCATCGGTCCAAACGGTGCGGGAAAGTCCACGCTACTCAAGATCCTCGCAGGCTTGGAAACCCCCGATGATGGGAGCCGTTCGCTACGCCGCGACACGCGCATGAGCTACGTGCCCCAAGTCTCGCGATTTCCCGAGGACATGAGCATCGAAGACATCCTTAAAGAAGCGGTTCAATCCCTTCCTTTGGACGAGTTGCAAAAGCAAGTGAATGTCCAGATCGCTTTGAGTCGTGCGGGATTTCGCGACCCTTCGCAAAAAGCATCGCATCTTTCGGGTGGATGGAAAAAGCGCCTTGATATCGCCCGTTCTTTGGCCACAGAGCCCGACCTGCTTTTGCTCGACGAACCCACCAACCACCTTGATGTGGAAGGGATCTTGTGGCTCGAAGAACTCTTGCGCCAAGGTGGGTTCGCCTTTTTGGTCATCACCCACGACCGTTTCTTCTTGGAGCGCGCCACCACCGCAGTCATGGAACTCAACGCCATCTATGAGGGCGGGTTGTTCCGCAGCGATGGGAATTACGAGCGATTCCTTATCCAGCGAGACGAATACTTACAAGCCCTTGCGAGTCAAGAACAGTCGCTCTCAAGCAAGGTCCGCCGCGAAACAGAATGGCTCCAACGAGGCCCCAAAGCGCGTACAACCAAGGCGCGCGCTCGCATCCAAGAAGCCGAACGACTGATCCAAGAACTCTCCAATGTTCGAGAGCGCCAAAGCGCAAACCAACGCAACGCTCAGATCGCCTTGGATGACACAGGACGCAAAACCAAAGAACTGCTTGTCGCCAAAGGCGTGGGCAAGTCGATGGGCGGGCGCAAACTGTTTTCGGGCCTCAATCTCCAACTGCGTCCAGGGATGCGTTTGGGCCTGATTGGGACGAACGGTTCGGGGAAAACGACCTTGCTCAAACTTTTGGCGGGAGAGCTTGAACCCGACGAAGGCACCATCCAACGGGCAGATCAGCTTCAGATCTTGCGTTTCGAGCAAGATCGCGCCTCATTGGATCTTCAACAGACGCTCCAAGAAGCCCTAGCATCCGAAAATGACCGTGTGATCTACCAAGGCAAACCCATGCACGTCGTGAGTTGGGCGCGTCGTTTTCTCTTTCGAGATGAGCAGCTGGGGATCAAGGTTGGCCTGCTTTCAGGGGGAGAGCAAGCGCGTATCCAACTGGCCCGTTTGATGCTCCAGCCTGCGGATATCCTTTTGATGGACGAGCCCACCAACGACCTCGACATCCCCACCTTGGAGCTTTTGGAAGAAAGTTTGTTGGAGTTCCAAGGCGCGCTCGTCTTGATTACCCACGACCGTTATATCCTCGACAATGTCACGGATGTGGTCTTGAGCTTTGAAGAAGACGGAAGCAACGGCTATTTTGCAGGCTATACCCAATGGGAAAGTCACCGCAAAAGCCAAAAACGCGTTCAAAAACAAACCACCTCTACACCTGCAAGTCCTCCACCCAAAAAGAAGAAAAGCACGCTCACCTACATGGAGCAAAAAGAGTTTGAGCAGATGGAGGAAAAGATCATGATGGCCGAGGAACACCTCGAAGCATGTCATGAACGCCTACAAGATCCGAAGGTTGCGAGCGATCCTGTCAAGATTCAAGAAAGCTACAAAGAGATGGAGACGGCACAGAAAGAAGTGGAGCGGCTTTATGCACGGTGGGGAGAGTTGGAAGCAAAAGCAAACGGAGAAGATTAGAAGAGTTTTTTCGCACGCCAAGTCGCGTAGCGACGACCGTAGAACGAATCAAAGTGAGCCGTTCCAAAGAAACGCCCCCCGATAATCCGACCTTTGTAATAGTACTTGTTACGTCCGCGGCGACGATACTTGAAGTGTTTCACCAAGTAAAAACGTCGCGTCACACGATCGTATGTACCATTGAAGGTCGCGAAACCATCACGATCCGTCACAGTCCCAATACAAACCCCTGAGTCTGCATCGTATTTCAAGGTCCAGCTAAAGCGCTTGTTGGCTTCGCGGCTGTTGATGTAATTCAACTTTCCGCGGAAGTGGATCTTGCGGTAGCGAGGACGATACACAGACTTGGAGAACAAAACAGTGGCTGTCCAGTCCGCATATTTCCGCCCAAAGTGAGAGTCAAAACGTGCGGTTCCCATCACCTTACGCTTTCCTAAGCGGCGGCCTGTGTAGTAGTAACGCTTTCGCCCACGTGTACGATTGGGATAATGCTTGACCAATCGAAAAACGCGAGAAACAGGATCATAAGACCCATCGAAGTTGGCGAAACCATCGCGATCTCGAACTCGCCCGATACACAAACCCGTGGCAGGATAGTAACGGAGTTTCCAGATGAACCGCTTGCTGCGACCGTTTCGATAGAGCAAGCTAACGCTCATCGTGATGTCGCGGACACTGGCGTGAGCTTGTTGCGCAAACAACGAAGCTCCCCCAAAAAACATGGAAAAAGTAAGCGCTGCAGAAATCAAAAGTCGTCGCACAAACACGAGGGCCCTCCTTAGTTGTACTGTAGAGTCAAATGGTTGCGAGCTTGCATCTTCTGACGCAAAGTCGGGCGATTGATTCATCACCGCTGGGAATAAAAAATAGAGTGGCCATGTTTTAGCACAATCTCAAACATGGAGGAAGAAGATGGAACCAAACAAACACCCCACAACAGGTCTCTCAGTCCCGCGATACAAGGGGTTTCTTCTTGAAGCTTTGCGTATAGCAGCCTTCTTTCTTGTTGCACTTGCCGTCCGATCTTCCTTTGCAGCGACCTATTATGTCCCTTCAGGCTCGATGGAGCCGAGTGTTTACACAGGGGATCGGCTGTTTGCCTTCCAACATAGCTATGGTTGGAAGCTTCCTTTTACAGAGGTCCATATCACACCGCAAAAAGCCCCGTCTCACGGGGACATCGTGGTCTTTGTCGATCCACGAGATCCACAAACGATGTTATTGAAGCGTGTGGTCGCAGTGGGTGGAGATCGCCTAGAGATTCGCGGTGGGCAGCTGATCCGAAACGGTAAACCACTTCCTCAAGCCCAAGCCATCCAAAAAGGCCCTTATCTCTATCGCCTCGAAACCAACGGTGCCCACCAATACATCGTGCAATTTGATTCGAGACAGTCTTTTCTGCGTGATATGGTGCCTCGAACGATCCCCAAAGGACACTTCTTTGCAATGGGAGACAACCGCGATCATAGCGGAGACAGCCGCATATTTGGCGCGGTGCCTTACAAACAACTCCAAGCCAAAGCAGTGCGCGTCTTGTGGTCACGCAACCCGAAGGCTTGGTCTTTTCGTTGGAATCGCAGCGGAACCAAACTACCTTAATCGAACCCCTGCCCCTTTATCCCAAATCCCCGTCTCTCCGCAAGCTCAGAAGATCATCGTCGCGTCGAACGACAAATCCAACGCCAACAACGTCGCCCGCGATAAGCGTAACTTACGCGAACTCGCTTGGTGCCCGAACGACAAAAGATCGAGCGCAACGGGGGACAAAAAGCACGGATATTGGGGGGACAGATCCAACGATAACAAAGATTTCCACGATGTCGGTAAGCGATCTTGACGGGAGAGCGACCCGCAGGACAAGAACGTTTGCGCGCCACAGGGCAACGCGGCTTGCGACAGGTCCAACGCTTACAAGATCGGCCACGATGCCGATAAGTCTCCAAGACGGGCCGCCATCCATCGCGACACGCTTTGCGGCGTACCTTGGGACAATTGGCCTTTGCCTCAACAGGCAAAAAACCTAGCCCAAACAACACCATGATAACAATCCACCAACGCATCTTGCGCCTCCGCTCTCCTACACGATCCTTTCCAACAAGGATGGTTGTGTCACGGTTCGACGTGGAGAGGAACCTATTTCATTCAAAAAAAGTACCCTCTTTTTGGACAGCGCTCTCTCTCAACCAAAACCAAGATAGCGTTTTAATGAAGGATTTCGAGGGGTCGCTTTCCACAAAAACCCATCCAGAAAATAATGTGTCGCTTGGGGTACAGACAACATCGCAATCCAAAAAGACCGCCAATAGGGATCTTTGACCGCAGCCATCGGGTAGCGCAAAAAGGCCCCGTAAAAAGCCATGTGTTCTCGACCGTGCACCAAAAGATCCCACAAGTATTCTTCCCAAAACGACAAAAACAAAACAGGCACCGCAAACAACGCCACAGAAAAAACCCGTCGCGCCAAATAAGGTTGCCAACTTTGCATCGCAAGCCTTTGGATACGCTCAGGATCTCGCCAAGCATTTTCTGTATAGAGATACACCAAACCATAATAAGGGATGCCATGCGCGATGACATTGGTCAGCGCAAAAGCAAAGGGCGAGTCAAAGTGGACGATCCCGATGTACCAGTTCAAGTATGTCCCACACACCCAAAAGATCTTGCCCCAAGGTATATCGATGCCATAGAGCTGGGCCGTCCGCAGATGCAGCCATAGCCACCCCATCGCCGAAGCCACCCACACCGTGACAAAGGCATAGACCAGCAGATCGTACACACTTTGACCAAGTCCCACTTGGATCTGTTGGCTCCACATCAACCACGAAACAAAGTCCCCTTGCGAAAACCAACTGATCTTTCGAGGTAGGTGTGTATGCCAGTAGAGAACAGGAAATCCCGTCGCGATGTAGATACAAACCTTGTCCCAAAACTTGATGCGATCCAACCAACGACGGCGTTTTTCGCGTTCTTCGTCGCCAACACCTGCAAACAAAGCCCCGTAAAGACGGCCATGATAGAGTGCGGTCACCCCATATTGTTGCTTGATGAAGTGATAAAGCGCGATGTAAGCCAACACCCGCCAAAACAGATCATCCGAAAGATACGCCAACGACCACGCCCCCGCAAAACACAACACGGGGATCCAAAACAAGATATCTTTGTTTCTTTCTCGATGTTCTGGATCGAGATACGTCCGAAAGATCGTCGCCCAGACATGGCCCACATCGATCAACAAGACGATCAAAACCCAGCCCCAGATCGGCATCTTGGCTTGCAACAAAGAGTTGGGCACCAACAACAAAGATAACCAACACAACCAGATCGGCACATGGAAAAAGGAAAGGTCGAACCCACGCCCCCCAAACCATAGCGATGTCGATGTTTTTTTGCGCTGTCCGCTCGCCGCTACCATGATCCTCCTCAAGCCCCTTATCTTGATATCCACAAGATCCCTTGCTCGGATTGGCGTCTTTCCATAAAGCACCAAATCGACCGAACACCCGAAGACTTCTTGATCTCCACAAGATCTTTTGTCAGATTGGCGCCCACAAACTAACAAGCAAAGAAAGCCTGTGTCAACGTCATGCCTCTTACAAGGCATCAAAGAATCCCACGACGCATAAGAAAAAGAAGACAAGTGAAACCAAGCCAAGGTCTTTTATGTTGAAACCGTCATCAAGACAAAACAAAAACCGAAAGATGGAGCCTGCAAGGATGTTGTCGAAACGATTCTCGTGGATCGGATATGTTATCCTTTTGCTTACATTTTTGATCATCTGGCCTGCTTGTACCCCTCCTCTTCATCAGACTTCTTGCCAAACCCCCGCAGATTGCGGAGATGCCGTATATTACGACTGCTTGGGCGGAAGCTGCATTCCCAAACAAAGCAAAGAAGGCCCAAGCAAACTCGCACAACGCAACCCCCTCCAACCCGACTGGTCGCACGGCGAGTCCCTTTTGGAGGGAGGTTCCACCGAGCCTATCACCCCCGATGGAACGACCAAAGAGCAAGAACCAGAAGACGGCGGAAACATAGAGCCACCACGACCCGACGATATCATCCAAGATGGACGACCTGATGGCACCACAAATGACGGTCGCCCCGATGATATCACCCCACCTGTCTGTCGAGAAGGCCAAACTCGGCCTTGCTACACAGCCCGCGTGGGTTGCACGCGCAACCAACTCAACCAATACGATTGCCAAGGACCCTGTAAAGCAGGGATACAAAGATGCGTAAATGGCCAATGGAGTGATGCTTGCGAAGGTGAAATCCTCCCAGCAGTCGAAAAGTGCGACAACATCGACAACGACTGCGATGGAAAGATCAACAACCTCCTCCCCGAACATCTCGAACCATGCAGCAAACAAGAAGGTGTTTGCGCAGGCTCCCGCAAAAAATGCGATGAGAACGGCAATTGGATCAACTGCACAGAACAAGATTACAAAGATTACGCCCAACAAAATGGGACAGAGTATGGCCCTGAGTATCAGTATTGCTTCGATAAACTCGACAACGACTGCCAAAATGGAGCCGATCGAAAAGACACGACCCTCACAGGTTGTGCATGGTCCTCTGACTACCCCAGCGCCAACAACACCACCAACAAGGTCCGTTGGCGCGCAACGACCCAAGGAGATGGTGCCCTCTTTGTCATTGGCGAATACACGGGAAGTCCCGAACTCAAAAGCATCAACCAAACACTCATCACTCTCCCCTACACCCTAAACAGACGCGGATTTGTTGGACGACTCAATCCATTTGGTGAGTTTGTTTGGTTGCAAGTCTTCGGTCCCAACGGCCCTGACCCCAACTTCTTCGTCACAGCCATCACCCTCTACCCTGCCGTGACAGGCACCCCTTCACAAAAAGAACTTTTCATCACAGGCACTTACTCTTCGACGATCTCTGCAGATGATCTTTCGGGAGGCACTTCGCAAAAAGCCGCGGATCTCAAGTTTGGTAGCCCCAGAGGGATCTTTGTCTTGAAGTACCGAACGAGCGACGGAGCCTTCCTCAAAAGTACCAAGATCGAAGCCTTCGACGCTGGTACAACCCACCTCTCCGTCAACGCCATCGTCTATGGCAAAGGGCTCTATATCGCCGGCGCCATGAAGGGTAAAGGACAATTCTCGAAAAACGCAGAGACCCGTTACTTTTACGCCTACAACAAAATGCGACCTTATGTGATCAAGCTCCACAGCACCTCAACAGAGCTTTACCCTGAAAAGGCTTTGGTCTTGGATGCCAAAAATGACGGTATCAGCGCGATCTTTGGGTTAGCTTATGATCACACAAACGGAAGGCTCTTTGCTGTGGGGACCCTGAAAGATGGTCTCCTCGGGACAAGTACTGACTCTCCCCCCGAGATCACAAATACTTTCTCCAAAAGCATCGATACACGCGGTGGCAACGACGCCTTTTTGTTAGAACTCGATAACGACATCACCTACAAATCGATCAACCTCTTTGGCTCACAAGCCCATGACATCGCGCGTTCCATAGTGTACGACCCCCAAAAAGGCTTTTTCATCGCAGGTGACGTGTACAACGAGTCAGGCTCAAACGTCGAGTTGTCGAGCGCCAATAGCACCCTCAAGCTCGCTCAACGGGGCTTGCGCAGCATGTTCCTTGCGCACTTTAATCTCGGCAAAGCCCCTGTATGGCTGGCAGGTGCAGGGAAAAACAATCGCCAAGTCTCTCTTGGACCACGCGTCGTCAATCTCGAAAACCAAGTCGCAGCCACGCACCTTTCTGTACATGCCAACACGCTCTTTGTGGGCGGTCTCTTCTTTGGAGACTTCCAATACTACCTTGGCCCCAATGTCGATCAAAGCAACGCCAGCTACCAAAACACCAGCAATACGATGCGTATCCAAAGCATCCTCTCCAACAAAACAACAGACGTCTTCCTTTTGGCTTTGGACCCCACAAATGGCTCGCTCAAAAGCAACCAAAGCGCACAATTCTTCACAAGCACGGGTTACACAACATTTGCGGGCCTTGCCTTCGACGATTACAACGTAGCCTATGGATTCTTCAACCAGAATCTCCCCAATGTCGCACAACTTCTCGCAGGCTTTGATCCCTTCTACCCTTGGGCTCCCTTCCCACCCGAAAAAGCTTCCATCCAAAAATCTCCTGTCCCACGCTGAAGCCACCCCCGCTCTCTTCTTCCACAATAGCCAAGACAAACAACGTCTCCTCAAGGTCTTATAGCAAAGAGGCTGCGATGACATCGTCCAAGTTCGCCAGCCTCCGTTGAAGCCTAGGGATGCTCACAACTGCCCCGCGCACAAAGAGCGACACACCCGATGCGAACGCTGAGAGGAAACCCATACCAAAACCAGCCGAAACTTGGGTTTCATCCCCAAAGACCTCCTTTCTCCAAAAGAGTCCAAAGGCGTGGGGTTCATCCAGAAAGAAACGTACAAAAACAACGAAAGAAACGAATAGATAAAGAATCACATGTTTTCGTGCCCAACTTTTGAAGGGGAAATCGATGCACAGTACAAATAAACTCCTACCCATCGGGCTGCTCACGATACTTTGGTTAGGCTTATGGGCCTGCGGGTCTCCCGTCCCAAGCCAGCAGTCCTGCCAAACAGACAACGATTGCAGCCAAGGTTACACTTGTGTTCTAGGAACTTGTGCATCCACCACCTCCAGCGGCAACGAAACGCAACTCAGCGAAAAAAACCCCAGCCAACCCGAACTCCCCATCGAAAAGCTCTCTGAACCCACCAGCGAACCGACAAACGAACCGACAAACGAACCGACAAACGAACTCCCCCCAGAAGATGCGGGAGACACAGATCCTCCGCTTTGCGCAGAAGGCGACAAACGCACGTGTTATCCCGAAAATACGGATGGTTGCACTCCCACGGACGTCGGCTACTCTTGCAAAGGGACCTGCGCAGGTGGCGAACAAGTCTGTGTCAACGGAGTGTGGGACGAGTGTAAAGGGCAGACGACGCCAAGCGCCGAAGTCTGCGATGGCCAAGACAACGACTGCGACGGCAACATCGACGAAGAACTCACACCTCCCCCTTGCACCAAGCAAGACGGCGTCTGCAAAGGCGCTGTGATGAAGTGTGGTTTGAAGGATGGAAAGTACGGTTGGGTGGACTGCGACGATCAAGCTTACTTCGACCACAACTCCCATTATGAAAAGCTCGAAACCAAATGCGATGGTTTCGACAACGATTGTAATGGCAAAGTCGACAACGACCTCGTCCCGCCCCCATGTAGCAAAAAAGAAGGTGTCTGCAAGGGAGCCACACAGACTTGCAAAGGAGAAAAAGGCTGGATTGATTGTAGTCCAGACGACTACTTTGCCTTCAACAACGCTTACCAATCCAAGGAAAGCGAGTGTGATGGCAAAGACAACGACTGCGACGGAAACATCGACAACGGCCTCGTTCCTCCTCCATGCAGCAAACAAGATGGTATCTGCGCAGGTTCGACAAAGACCTGCGAGGGCACAAACGGCTGGAAAGACTGCGACTTTACGAAGCTGCCCAACTACAACGCCAACGACGATGACTGCGACGCAAAAGACAACAACTGCAATGGCCAAGTCGACGAAGGCAAGACATGTTCTTGTACCGCGGGGGCCCAAGAGGAGTGTTATCCTGGCAACATTGGGTGTACCTATGATCCTGCAGGCAAAAAGTACAACTGCAAGCTTCCTTGCAAAGTAGGAATGCGCATATGCCAAGGTGGTGTTTGGGGTGCTTGCCAAGGCGCAAAAACCGAAGTGCCTGAGATCTGCAATGGCATCGACGACGATTGCAATGGCATGATCGATGACAACTTGCCGGTCATGCTTTGTCCCCGACAAAAGGGCGTTTGTAGCGGTTCCACGCAACAATGCGTCAACGGCAAATTAGAAAGCTGCACAGACGCTTCTTATAAAGCCTACAGTCCTGACTACAACACAGATGAACTTTGCGATGGCAAAGACAACAACTGCGACGGCAACGTCGATGAAAACATCCCCAACCCCCAGCCTTGTGACCGCCAAGATGGTGTGTGTAGAGGAAGCTTCAAAACATGCGGTGGTAGCGCGGGTTGGCAAGCATGTACGCCCCAAACCTACACAAAACACAACGCAAAATACGAAGAAAACGAGAAGACTTGCGACAACGAAGACAACGATTGTGACGGCAAAGTCGACGAAAACATCGAACGTGAGAGCTACCCCGCAGACAAAGGAGGCTGTGTCCTCAATGCTTCGGGCGTTTACGTCTGCCAAGGTATCTGTAAAGCCAAGATCGAATACTGCGAAAATGGTCTTTGGAAAGAAAAGCAAGCCCTCCAAACCCCCAACAAAGAATACACCGCTTGTCGAGATAACCTCGACAACGACTGCGATGGAAAGATCGATTACGCGGATATCCACGCAGCAAGCAGTGATCGCGACAACTGTGTGGCAGAGTACGCACTCCAACAGCTCAATGCACAAGGACAAAGCACTGGGCAACTCCTGATCAAAGACATCGTCACCAATGCCATTGAAAGTCGCGAAGATATCTACATCGTTGGCGAATACACGGGCAGTTACAGCTACATCACAACACAAGACACTCGCAACAACTTGCCCCAAACCAACCGAATCTCCGCTTTCTTGATGAAGGTCACACCTGAGTTCAAAGTACAGTGGGCGATCGCGATAACCCCTCCGTTTGGTAGCCAAGTCATCCCGCGACGCATCGTTTACGCCAACAACCGCATCTCTGTCGCAGGGCAATTCCAAGGCATCATCTCCTTCCCCCGCGGAAAAAATGGTTCAAGCACCACACCACTTTCCATCTCAACGGGCCTATCCACCGATCCTTCGGGCTTTGTATGGTCTGTCTTGGATCAGTCTGGACAGCCTTGGGATAGCCAGTGGGTCAAAAAGATCGACTACGGCAAAGAAACAAACATCTACGCGATGACGGCCAACGCAGACTATGTCTTTATTGGAGGACAAAGAACCACGAACACGATCCTCCCGATCATCGGCGTCCCAGAAAACGATCCTTTTGTCGCACGCTTGAAAGCATCGGATGGGGACCTTGAAAAAACGCTACAAGTCCAAACAAGAGTGGGCAGTGGAACAGCAGACGAAAATGACCGTGTATGGGCCTTGTCCATCATGAACAACGAACTCATCGTCGCGGGTAGCTTCTCGGGTGATATCGCTCTCCTCAGCCAAAAGAGGGGCACTTCGATAGGAAGCCGCGATGCGTTTCTGTTCCGGGTCTCCAAAGACCTCGACAGCTTGCGCTGGTTTAAGACGATCCACTCGACCTTTGATGATATCCCCCTGGCCCTTTACACCCAAAACAACGACATCTACATCGCTGGTACCTCGACGTGGGCATCAGGCCAAAAGAGCACCCTGACCTTTGCGGCCGACAACAACACGCTTTACATCTCGAAACTCGGGCCGCGCCTCGGATTCTTCGCCAAGTATTACGACAACAACCAAGGCAAACTCACAGCCCAGTGGGCCCGCATGATCACCGTGGATAACACATCGGCGGGACGCGCGGACGAGTTCGTCGCAACCTCCCTTGGCTGGCGTGAAAACAAGCTTCATGTCACGGGAAGTTTCCGTGGAACGGGCGCTCTCTACGAAGCCAGCACATCTTTGCCCAGTGACCAAACACCTCCCAGCCCCATCCCCAACAGCACCATCGGCGGTGCCCCTGCGGGCCAAACAGCCATCTTTTCTGTCATCGTTGATTCCAATGGGGTCTTGGCATCTCCTGTCTCATTCCCCACAACCCAAACGCCCCCCGCCCATCCAGCCGCCACCAACCCCACGGCCTTTTGGGACAACTCTGGTAAAAATGGGCACTGGTTGTTGTACAGCTTCGCCTTTGGAAAGTTTGAGTTAGACTACTCACCCATCATCCAACGCAACGCATCTTGGGACCTCAACCCCAACGCTTTCCGCAACTTCTCTCTGTACGACAGCAACCGACCCTACACCGTGTATTACAAAGGTTGGATACCGCGAAAATAACAACCCATCCCCCATCCCTCCGCTTCTTTCACGCCCAGAAAGGACTCGCATGTCTTGGCAAACCGCCCTTGAAAACTATCCTGTCATCCTTCAAATGCCCGTACAGTGGGGGATGATGGACGCCTTTCGCCATGTCAACAATGTCGCTTACTTCCGCTATTTTGAAGATGGCCGCATCGCTTACTTCGAACGTTCGGGGGTCTTGGCTTGGATGGATCGCGAAGGTGTGGGGCCGATCATGGCCTCCACCCAGTGTCGTTTTAAAGCGCCTCTCGCTTGGCCTGACACCATCCACATCGCCACGCGCGTCGATGACATCCAAGAAGACCGCTTTCGTATGGAACACTTGATCTATAGCGAAAAGCTCGATCGCATCGTCGCTTCAGGAGATGCACTCATCGTCAGTTATGACTACCAAACCAACAGCAAAGCCCCGCTCCCCCCAGCTTGGCGTGAGGCTTTCCATGCTTTAGATCCTTCGTTGTGATCGGCATCTTCCGAAGTGCTCCAAGATCCGAGCAAGACGGCGTCGCCTTCCATCGAACCTTGATGTTCCCCACGTTCACCCAACCGCCCAAAGACGATGTCCCCACGCCCCAAACCCCGTGATATCGAAGATCAGGGTTGTGCACCTGGCCAGATGTACCATGCACGCGGCGTTTGTGCGCGCAAAAGGTCCGCCAAGCTGGGCTGGGCTGCACGACGCATGGTGTCAGGCATCGACGCCATCCCTGCAAAGATATCGAACAACGTCGCTTCACGTCGATACGCAACGAACCGTGCATAGGGAAGTTTGGTCATCTTCAACAACAGGTCTTGTGCTTCTTTGCGATAGCCGATGCGATCGATCAGTTTGTATTTTAGGGCATCTTCTGCCACAAACACCCGACCATCGGCGACTTTCATCACATCTTCGCGTTTCATCTTGCGACCTTTTGCGACGATATCGACGAAACGATGGTACATCTTGTCCACGATCGCTTTGATGATCTGTTTGTGTTCTTCTTGGACGGGCTCGTAGGGCGAAAGCAACGCTTTGTTCTTCTTGGAAGTGATCGCGATCCCCTTCACTCCGATCTTTTCGAGCATTCCCGCAAAGTTGAGTGTCGAGACGATCACGCCGATGCTCCCCGTCACTGTCGTAGGATGCGCCATGATCTTGTGGGCCGCTGCGGTCGCATAAACACAACCCGACGCACAAGTGTCGCCCATAATCGCCACGATCGGCTTTTTCTTCGCTAGCTTGGTCAGCGCATGGTAGATCTTATCGCTCGCTGTCACGCTACCCCCGGGAGAGTTCGCAACCAACAACACGCCTCGGATCTTTGGATCTCTCTGTGCTTGGCGGATCATCGGCAAAAAGCTTGCTGCCGTTGCACGTTCACGAAAGCTCCCAACGCCTTCCATGATCACACCGCTCAAATCCAGCACTGCGATCTTGTTCTCTCCCTTGCCCGAAAGAACGACTTCGCGTAACTTTCTGCGAGAACTTTGGCTTTGTTGTTTGCCCGTCATCTGTCCAAAAAGCACGACGTTGACGACCAAGCTCAACAACAAAACGCATCCAACCCCAACCAAACAACCCGAAGAATTGCGACGTGGTGGGAGATAACCCGGATAAGGTGAGGGTGGATAATTCGAAGCAGGTTGTGGTTCCATGAACGCTCCTATTTTCTTTTTTCGTGACAAAAACAACGTTTTTCAGAAAAAGCAATGATGTACGTCGTTTATAGGTTCTTCAAAAAAGCAACCGCAACAGGTCGCCATGTTCTTCCATCCAAAAAGAGGACTCGAAAAGCTGCCTTCTTGCGCCACCAGCGCAGCCAACCCACCGAGAGAGGAGGATGCATGTTGCTCCAAGTCGGTGTTTTTCACAAGCACCCCCGCAACAACACCTCAAGACAGTCATACACACACGCTTTTTGGCTTGTTTTCTTGCTATGTGTCAGCGCCCTAAGCCTATCTTCCCAAGACGCTTGGGCAAAACAAGCGTGGCTCCACAATAACCTCGCCCTCGCCAAACAACACGCAGCAGGACAACGACCTCTTTTGGTCCAAGTATCCGCGGGTTGGTGCACTCCCTGCAACCAACTTCATCACGAAGTCCTCGATACACCCGCAGGACACGCTCTACTCAAACACGCTGTAGGCGTGCGCTTTGACTTTGAAACGCCCGCAGGACAGCGCGCCACCAAAAGATTTACCATCCTCAATCTCCCCACGACTGTACTCATCGACGTAAAAGGCCAAGAGATCGGGCGAATCGAAGGCTATCCAGGACGCAAAGAGTACCTTCAACGCCTTCATGAGTTGTTGCGTGGGCATGGCGACTTCGAAAAACTCCAACAGCTACAAAAGAAAAGAGCGCTCAAAGACCCAGAAAAACTCCAATGGGCTCGCGCCCTTTTGGTACGATCTCGCCACCAAGAAGCTTACAAAGTCCTTCAGCCGATGTTGTTTCAACCAAGCCGCTTGGGACAAGATGCCACAAGGATGTGGGGACGCTGGCTTTTGCGCGTGCAGAAACGCACCCAAGCCGCAGAAGCCCACTTTCGCAAAGCTGCCGAAACCTACAAATCGACCCCTGCCTACGCGGGTTTCTTGTATTGGCAAGCCAACAGCTTGCACCAGCAAGGACGCACCCAAGAAGCAACCCAACTCTTTTCGCAGTGGAAAAGCCGCGCCTCCAAAAAGTTTCGCCCCACCATGCTGCTCGCGGACTTTCTGGTCCACCATCGACTGGACCCCAAAAAAACCCAAGAAACCATCCGACAAAGCTTCCAGCTTTTACCTGCGAAATCAAAGCGCTATCAAAGATATGCTCCTTGGCTGCTGTACCTTTCCGCACAAGTCGAACAGCGCCAAGGACACCCACAAGCCGCGCAAAAGCTGATCCAGCGGGCCATCAAGATGTCACCACGCACAGCCATCTACCAAA
Organism: Myxococcales bacterium; assembly: GCA_020632975.1. Classification (GTDB taxonomy): domain Bacteria; phylum Myxococcota_C; class UBA6777; order UBA6777; family UBA6777; genus JAKLKB01. Next base: position 79,669 of record JACKEL010000004.1, on the reverse strand, counting down.
ACTTCGCACGTCAACTTTCTGCATCGCCCGCACAAAAACAACCCTAAGCCCCATACGAGACAATGAGCGAAACCATGCGACTCACTTTTTGGCTTCCTATATTCCTTGCCTCTGTGGGGCTGGCCTTTTGGTCGTGTTCTGCTCCTCCAACGCAAACAGCCCCTTGCAACGGTCCTTCAGACTGCCCCAACGCCACTTGTGATACAACACTAGGGATCTGCGTCTCCATCAAAACCCCCAGCGAGATGACAAGAACCGAGATCCCCGAAAATCGAACGGTCTTTTGTACAGCGACCAATCAATGCCCTTCGGGGTCCTTTTGCGATCAAGGGCAGTGCATCCCTGGTTGTGGCAGCGACGCCGACTGCCCAGACCAACAGTCCTGCCTCGCCAACAAGATATGCGGTAACTGCGCCAAAAACGGAGACTGCTTGGCGGGCCTAACCTGCCAAAAAAACCGTTGTATCAACTGCGAACTCGATGCCCAGTGCCAAGATGGTGAATACTGCGACAGCAACACTGGACTCTGTCGCACCCGCTGCAAATCACGCGAAAACTGCCCCGCAGGTTGGGTCTGTGCAGCGCAACGCTGCGCCTACTGCAAAACTGACGAAGAGTGCGCCCAAGGCGAGATCTGTCTCGCGCTTGATCCCACCCAAGGCGAAGCATCGACGCGTCTTTGTACAACAGGATGCCGAACCAGTGATAAATGCGACAAAGACGTGCCTTTCTGCGACCTCAAAAGTCAAAAGTGTGTTGCTTGCTTGGAAGACAAAGACTGCTCTGACGGACTTCTTTGTAAACAAGGCTCTTGTACCCCTTGCCAACACGGTGACTGTCCCCAAAACGCCTTTTGTGTGGGCGCCAAACAACGTTGTATCACAAACGGTTGCAACAACGACGACGATTGCATGGGACGCCCCAATCTGCCTTTTTGCGACCCCGTCACTTCGACATGTGTCGCGTGCGTCGACTCCCAACAGTGCCAAAACGACCCCCAACGCACGCTTTGCAAAGATAACAAGTGTTCTCTCTGCGAAAGAGATACAGACTGCCCCCCACAACAGATCTGCACAGCCGACGGATGCAAGTCCCAAGCTTGCCGAACGCACATCGACTGCTTTGTCAGCGGTGGCACCTCGATCAAACCCGACCGCTACTGCCTCATTCCAGAAAAAGCAACGGTCGGAACGTGTGTCCCTTGCGACCCCACAGGCTGCGGCAAAAACATCTGCGACGGCAACAACTGCTCCACCTGCCAAAAGCAGGAAGATTGCTCGGATATGGCCCATTGTGTCCTAGAGTTAGGGGTCTGCGCACCTGGAGGCTGTACGACTTGGGATGACTGCGCCCGCGACAAGATGTTGCCTCCGCCCTCTCCCCTAGGACAAGCCTGCATCCAAAACAATTGTAAAGCCTGTACCTCCGTCCTTGGGCCCATTCAAAGCACAGGGCTCGAAGAGGTGCGACTGATCCAAGCCTATGAAGGCTACACTACACCGCGCCCTTTTATTTGGACAAGCAACCTCAAGGTCACAGAACGCAATCTCAAGTTTAAATGGAATGTCCAAAACCCACCCCCAGGTTTGATCATTGGTGACACGTCTTCGCCCACACTCTCGATGTATGGGACGTTTGGCAAGCCTCCCACCCTCCCCGTCAAAAAGAACACCATGACCCTCGAACTGACCGTCACCCAGCTCGGATGGAACGGCGAAGTCACTGTTTGCCAACTCAAAAAACAAATCGAGTGGACACTTTGGAGCAAACTTGAGCAAAACATCGCAGGGAAACCCTTGGCCCACAAGACGCTTCCCCTGATCGTGTGGAGACCCTACGCACAAGGCAAAGAGATCGACCTCTCTAGCTATGTAAAGGGCGGTGGTTCGGGAGATGCAAGCAAACCAACCCCAAGCTTTCGATGTTCTCGCTACCAAGGAACGGGGCAAGGTGTCACGCCCAATATCTTTGACAGCACAAACACTTGTAAGCTCAAAGCCAAAGACCTGCTATCCTCCTTCCGCCCCAGAGGATACTTCGGCTTTTTGATGACCATCGCAGACAATGTGGGCCAATCCATCGAACTCCCCTTGCTCGTCATCCCCAACGACTGCAACGAAAACAAGCGCAAAGTCACGATGCCGATCGACCCCAAGACCAACCAACCCATGAACCTCGAAGACTGGACGCCCCTCGCAACAGGACAACAGGCCGTCTGGTCCGTTCGTATCGAGGACGCCAGCTACTCTCTTTTGCGAGGAGGGAGTCTCTGTGGGACCAACTTTAAGATGTGGATGGAAACGCAACTCATCCCAGGGACGGGCTCAGCGCCCTCTGGAAAGCTGGGATGCTCAAACAACCAACCGATCTGCATCGCATGTCCCGCAGGTTGCTCGATCTGTGATAGCGGGCTTCTTTGCCGTTCTCGTAATGCCCCCAACTACTGCTTCGCATCTGTGACTTTCTCTTACGACGTCAAGCTCGATGCCACACCGCCCCTGCGCGTGGGCGCCCCCGCCTTCAAACATTTCGCGCTAAAGCACGAGTACGACGGTTTTTCCAACTTCTCTTGTCAAATCTCACTCTTCGAGCCACCCACCGCTTCGACCCCGCCTCCCTCTCCCTAATCGCACAAAGACAGGAAAGTTGCCTCTTCCTTCGCAAAGACGTAGAATCCACGAAACGAAAACGTCATCGATCCAACAAAACGGAAGCGCGATGGAATTGAACTTATGACGCCCAGCCCAACGATGTCGACCGAAGATCTCATCGAATGGGAGCGAACGCTTGCTGCTGTCTATCGCAGCAATCCCTACGATCTCGCAACATACGATCGAGAACGACGCAAGATCGAACGCCAACTCCAATCTATCCAAAATGACGTGGTATCCGCCACCGTTGAAGATCGCATCTCCATGATGCGATCTTGGTTGGAGCGCTACGCATCACAAGGCAAGCTGTATCCGACACTTTGGCAGCGTTACTACCTGTGTCTTTTGCGTTTTGTCTTGGACGCTGATGCACGTGTACCGCAGTATATCCCCCCTGATAGCGGGCACATCTGGCACAAACTGGATCAACTGGGACAGGTCTTTGAAGTCCACGAGTGCAGAAAACTCCTTGAGATCGCCGAACGCGCCCGCCTAACCAAGCTCGCACTCAATCGTATCCGTGGTGCAAGCAGCGAGTTGTTGCAGCTCAAACGACAAACTTGGGCCGCCTGCTTTGGCCAAGACCTGATCCGCCTCCTTGTGTACGAGCGCCTTCTCCAAGAACTCAATGTCTTGATCCTTGGCCCCACGGGTTCAGGAAAGGAACTGATCGCCCAAGTCCTCCTTGCTGCCGTGGGTGGTGAGTGGGAAGAACGCAAACGCGGCCACCTTTCTTGGCGCCCCAACCGCACGGAAGCCCTCAACCTTGCGGAGTTTCCGCGCGAGCTGATGGCAGCCCAAATCGTTGGCTACAAGCGCGGAGCTTTTACAGGCGCCAGTCAAGACTTTCGCGGGGTCCTCGCACGCTGCAACCAAGGCGCCGTCTTTCTCGACGAGATCGGCGAACTCCCCGAAGAAGGACAAGTGGTTCTCCTCCGTGCACTTGAAACCCGACGTATCCGCCCACTGGGTGCTGAAACCTCGGAGTTTGCGGATGCACGCGTGATCGCCGCCACACACAACGAACTCGACGATATCCAACGCGCCCCACACTTCCGCAGGGATCTGTATTTTCGTCTTGCAGGTTCGATCATCCGTGTCCCTCCCCTCAGAGAACGACACGAAGATATCCTGCCCATCGCACTCGGATTCCTCGATGAATGGGGCCTGCGCACCCAAGCCAGTATCCACCTCGAAGATCCAAGACATCTCATCACACAGTGGCTCCAAAGCGACGAGGCCCAACATCACTCTTGGCCTGGTAACGTTCGCGAGCTAAAACGCGCCATCGCCCAGCTTCTTCTCGGCAGACGCGAAGATCCCCTTCATACAGAAGCACGCGCGATGCCCCCGATATCTCCCCATGCTGTGTCTTCAACAAACCAACCCAACCCTTGCCCACAAGGGATCTTGCAAGCAGAATGGACCATGGAGCAGGTCAAACAGTGGTATCTCCAATATGCGCTCCAACTCTACCACGGAAACCAAAATGAAACCGCGAGACGACTCCAGATCCACCGAACCACCATCTACCATGCGTTGCGAAAGAAACCACCTCGTGTCATCAAATCGTCCCGCAAGCCTGACGTATCTTAAACAAGGTGCGCATTTTTCTCATTTCCGTAGGAGACGGTGACCTTGAAGCCAAAAGACCAAACAGCGCAACAAGAGTCTTTCCTGACCGACTTCCCACACTTTGTCGGAAAGCTCTTGCACGCCGTCACGGCGACCCATCCAGCCTCCTCGCAAAAGGAGATGCCTGCGCCTCTCGCCAATCTTTGGCTTGCGGCCAGCGCAAGCCTCGGTCTCACCGTCTTAACCGTGATCGTCAAAGAGTCTCCCCAACTCCAAGAACTCCTAGAGCAGTACACCAACCACCCCATCCAAGAAGACCATGCCCTTCATGCCTCCAAACTGTCCCTCGGAAGCACGCTCCATAGCCTCTCTTCGGGCCTTGCCATCGACGCAGACAGCAAAGCCCAACAACAACAGTATCTCTATCTCTTTGAGCGGCTAGAAGAGGACTTCCAAGCCCTCCAACAAGAACGCGATGCCCTGCACCTCGACCCTGAAGAACTCGCAACCGAGATCCAAGAGCTTTTCGCCTCGACTCTTTACAGCCTCACAAGGCTACAACGCCCCTAACCCCCCGAACACCCGCCCCATCCAAACAAGCCCTTGTCTTTCACTGAAAGTTCTCAGGATGTGCGACAGCCTCACGGCGAACTTCCGCTGCGATATCAGTCGCTGCTTCGTTGGCGGCTTCTTGGTCAGGAAAGACGCGCCCACCCAACTCCTCTGCAACACGATCCTCAATCTTATCAAGGACATTCCCAAGAAACGCTTCGTACTGTGTATCGTCCATCTGATCCAAGAAACGACCTGCAAAAGCCTCGTTGTCAAGGACGTTTCCAGCCGCGATCTCTTGCATGTCCCGCAGTTGCTCTTGGGTCGCAGCATAACCCACGAAGCTTTGGGGGTCTGCGACAGCTTCGCGACGAACTTCTGCCGCGATTTGCAACGCCGCTTCGTTGGCATCCTCCTGTGATGCAAAGCTTTTCCCTTCAAGCTCTTGCCCAATGCGATGTTGAATCACACCCATCACATTGTCCTGAAAGCCCTGATAATCTCGGTCATTTGGGAAGACATCAAGCATCTTTCCAGCAAACGACTCATTATCAAGGATGGATTCGGCCCCATACTGCTGGAGCTTGGCGATGTCAGGTTGGACCTTCTGCGAGGGCAAGCCGCCCCCTGTCATCAAGTTGCGCAGGTTGCTTGCGACATCCAAGACAGGCCCGCCCTGCTTGGGCGCACTGTTCGTCGAAGCGGAAGGTGCACGAGGACGACTGCGACGCGCCTCAAAAGCATCGGACAGTTTCTCGCGCAAACGCTCCAAAGGACCGCTGCTTTGGGTCGAAGAAGTGGAAGTGGTCTTCGCTGTCGTAGAAGGCGGCGTCGCTGGGCGACTTTCGGGATTGATCTTCATGCGTCAGTCTCCGTGATTAGGGAACCATCAAAGCACTACCTACGGGCGGATAAGCGGGGTAAGAACCATCGCGCGCGACAAGCTGTGGGTTCGCCTTCAAGATCTCTTGAATGCTCACGCCGCGCGAATAAGCGATCATCTCCAAAGTCTCGCCTTGTCGAACGATATGCATGCGCCCTCCTGCGGCTGTGGGTTCGCCATCCTCGGTTTCCCACTCAGGGGCGGGCATGGGCTCTCTCCCAGCGTGTCGCATGACAGGCAAAGGCGCGTCTGCAAAAGGAGTATTCGACTGTTGGCGGACGTGTTGGTACTCTTCGTTGGGGGCGGACTGCGCCCGCCAACCTGCCCGTCCCACGGCCCCATGCACAGTTTGATCAGGGTCCATATTCACATCGTCGAGATCCGCTTGACCAATGTTGTTTAAGGCGTTGCGTTGGTGATGGAACCAGTTGGCTTGTCCCCCTTGGTGCCCCACCACGACGTCCACTGTAGACTCGGACTCTAGCTGCACATCCTCGACATTCGCTTGCCCTAAACTATTGAACTGATTGCGTTGTTGATGATGCCAGCTTCCCTTGGCCCCTGCACGTCCCACCACGACATCCACTGTAGACTCAGACTCCAACTGCACTTCTTCCACATCTGATTGGCCCAAGCTATTGAATTGATTGCGTTGTTGGTGGTGCCAGCTCCCCTTGGCTCCCGCACGACCCACCACGACATCCACTGTCGCTTCGGCTTCTAGCTGCACATCTTCGACATCAGACTGTCCCAAGCTATTGAATTGGTTGCGTTGTTGGTGATGCCAACTCCCCTTGGCCCCTGCACGTCCTACCACGACATCTACCGTGGCTTCGGACTCCAACTGCATCCCTTCAAGCTCGACTTGGCCCAAGCTATTGAACTGATTGCGTTGTTGGTGATGCCAGCTTCCCTTGGCCCCTGCGCGTCCCACCACCGCATCGCGTGTGGTATCAGGGTCAAACTGTAGAGACTGGGCGGCTTCTGAGCGCCCGATGCTATTCAATGCATTGGGCTGATGGTGTTGCCAACCACCTTTCCCAACCACCGCATCCATCGTGCTATCAGGATCAAACAACTCTTGCGGCACAACCTTTTGATCTCCATCGCGATTGAGCGGTGTGACGCGTGGTTTGGGTTGATTGGGCGCTCGCAGTCTTGGTTTTTTCGGCCCCTCAAAGACATCACCCGCGATACCTGGCTTGCTTCGGGCAACATCCGCATCCTCAGACTTTTTCTTGCGCTGAACAACAGAAAGGACCTTGCCCCAAAGAGAAGAAGTCGCGCCTCGAACACGCTCCCAAAGGCTCGGTCCTTTGGGGGGTTTTTCTTTGGCCAAGGGCGACCGAACGACCGCCGTGGAAGGAGCAGGCGCAGGACTTTGGACAGGAGGTGCCCCAGTCTCGGGTGTTTGAAGCCCCTTGGATTCCAACTTTTTCTCATCGACCACCCCATCCAACATCGCTTTTGCGTGGCGGATGTAAGACATCGAGAGCTTATCTTGGATCTCTTCGATCGAAAGCTTGGCGCGTTCTTTCTTTTTTGGGGGAGGCTGCGGAGGATTTTGCTCTTTCGACATGTCGCGATGCCCATCACGTCAACGAACGTGCGCCTTGTCTTGGACGCACGGCAAACCCTCCCACATGGAGAGGGGAAGACAAACACAAAGGAAGCCTTAGATGTCGAGTCCAACATCGCCAAAAGGCTTTGTGGTGCGGCGCGCTGGGGGTTTGTTGGAGACTCTTTGACGTGAGGGAACTCTGCGCGTGCGTCGAAATCGTTTTTTGCTGCGCGTTCGGCTCCCTTGGGAACGAACACGAACGGCCCGAGGAGGAGTCGCAAGACTTGGGCGACGCAAAGCCGCCTCAGGCTTTTTCATAAGGAACTCAAGGACATTCGAGCCTTGCATCGGGAAAGGTACTTCGATCTTTTTGTCGAGATAGCCTTGACGTTTCAAGGTCAACAGCCTGATCTCACCAGCTTTTCCGAGCAGAGGACATGGCGTGCGACAAAGGTACTCTCGCTTGTTCCAAACGGAAGCCCCGAGAGGATCGGACTTAATCAACACGCGTGCTTCGCTCGTCCCTTCATTTGGGGTATTCGGCGCAGGAGGCAACAAGAGTTGGTTCTCTTTGCCCCTCCCCTGCAAAGCAAAGAGCACAAGAACCACCACAGCCACCACAACCGCGCCCGCCACCCCTAAGAAAAACGACTTATGCGACGAAGACTTGGGCTGCGCGCCTTTCGTCCCTGGCAACGACATCGTCCCCAAAGGTGTAGAAGATGCAGCCCCTGCAAGCAGGCGTTGGCGACCACTTGCGCTTTGCGCGTGGCTATCATGCAAAGACTGTCCGCCAGAAAGGGCCTGCCCGCTAGGAAGCGCAGAAGGAAAACTATCGCGGAAGTTTTCAGCCACTGTCATGTCTGGAGACGGCTGTTGATAGCCAAATGTTTCCAACTGCTTACGGAACGCGACTTCAAAGTCTGCCCAAAAAGCTTGGATATGGGGATAGCGATCTTGTGGGGCTTTTTCCAACACCTTTTGGAACACCCCTTCCAACTCAGGGACCCAGCCTTGGTGCGGACAGACCTGCGCCAAGGTGGGCGGCGGATCAAGCAGATGCTGCCGCAACAACGCCGCAAAAGAGTCCCCACGAAAAGGCGGACGGCCCGTAAACAACTCGTAAAGCAAGATCCCCAAAGAGTAGATATCAGCCCTTGCGTCCACGTGACGCGTGTTTCCTTCAGCTTGTTCAGGCGACATGTACGTGGGAGATCCCATGCATGCACCCGACTGCGTAAGCGACCCATCTTCCGCCATCGCAGCGATCCCAAAGTCCAACAGTTTGACGATCTCACCTTGCGCAGAGGGGACCAAAAAGACGTTGCCAGGTTTGAGATCGCGGTGGATGATGTTTTTGGTGTGGATGTAATCGAGCGCTGAACACAACTGATAAGCCGTTTGTAAGATCCAATCCCCTTGGATCGGCTCGTGTTTCTTAATCACACGCTGAAGCGTCCGCCCCTCAAGATACTCCATCACGAGGAAGTAGAAGTTGTATCCCTCCAAAAAGCCGAACTCTTCGACGCGAACGACGTTGGGGTGCTGTAACTGCCCCATCGCCCGCGCTTCTCGTCGAAAACGCTCCACAGCTTCTTCGTGGCCTTGCAAATTGAGGTTCATCACTTTGACCGCAAAAGAGTGCTGCGTATCCAGATGAACCGCCCGATACACCGCCCCAAAGCCACCTTGCCCAACCTTCTGGACAAGCTGCAAACGATGAATCATCTGACCCAACAAAGGGTCCTGTGAAGAAAGGGGTGCTTGAGGCGAGGAGCCCCAAGAAGACGGAGGAGACACGGAAGGAGAAGAAGCTGGAACCGCCCCTGCAGGAAAAGAGGACGACGCCCCGCCAAAGGACGCGCGCCAGTCTGCATCATGAGAGTGGTGGCTCATATTCTTCGGCAACAAACCATCCAAAGGACTGCTTGTTGCCTCTCCTTTCGCTAGGGGATCTACCCGAAGACTTTATGCTTTCTCAAACGAAAGCACGCAGTTCTAGGGGATCTTAGTCGCTGCAAAGTCCCCTGTCAAGGCAATGACCACCAGAGCCATCTCCTTGCGGTGCTTGCGCTTCTTCGATGACTCAGGCATCCTCCCTGCGAAAGATCCCCCCTCCCACAAACTGCCTTGGACCAAGGGAAGAGACGAGATGTTTTGGGACAAAAACAACGTAATCCTTCAACAATGCTGCGTTTTTTTGACATGCGTCCTGCTAGGCTCCATTTGGACCTTCCCAGCCCACGCCCAACAACGCTACGAAGCTTACCGCAAAGAAGTCCGCGAACTCTTCCAACAAGGCCGACAACTCGCGACGCAACGGGCTTACAAACGAAGCCTCGTCAAACTCAAAGCCGCTTTTAACCTGCTGCGTGAGATGGAACGCGAAGCCAAAACCCCCGAACAGCTCGCGCGCATCAAAAAAAGCCGTGTCAGCTTCTTGTTTTTCCTTGGACGCGTGCAAGAACTCGACGAAAACCTCCTTGAGGCCGTTCAGTACTACAAACTCTGCATCAAACAAGATCCAGAAAGCAAAGCCGCCCGAGCAGCGATCAAAGCATTACTCGCACTCAAACCCCGTGTACAAGGCTCTTTGCACATCACGAGCACCCCGCCCCAAGCCAGCGTCAAGATCACAGACAGCAGTGGTAAGACCTACAAACGCCGCACCCCTTTCAGGCTGTCGCTTTTGCCTGGACCGCACACCCTGCTCTTACGCAAAAAAGGGTATCTCCCTGAGAAAAGAAAGATCCTGATCGACATCCAAGAAAAAAAGAAGATATCCATCCGACTTTTGCGCGACATCAAAGACCCTCCCCCACGACGCATCGTTGAACGCCCAAAGCCAAAGAGTAATCCTTGGCCTGTCGTCGCTTGGGTAGGTGTTGGGATCGCCGCAGCTGCGGTGATTACAGGAACTGCGTTGTTGGTGGTCGTAAATGGACAAGTCACCAGTATCGAACAAAAGCTCGGTCAGCCCAGCGCTTCCACGATCCAGATCCACAATGACTACGCAGCCGCCCAAAGCATGGAGATCGGTTCGATCGCAGCCTTTGGCGTAGGCGCCGCAGCTTTGGGGTTAGGCATCACAGGCTTTGTCATGGCCGCCCAAGTCCCCTCCAACAAATAACCCCTCCCAAGACCAACTCCCCCAAAGCAACGACCTCCCAAGACCAACTCCCCGCCCCCGAAAGCAACTCCCTCTCAAGGTACAGGACAAGACCAGACTTGAATGGACTGAAAAGAGCCCGCAGCGAGGCGCAAACTGTCATGTGACCATGCAAGACTGCGAACCTGCGGCTTGGACGCATCAGAGGAGATCCCTTGCAGTTTGAGGGGCTGTTCTGTCCACGTCTTGGTGTCCCATACAATCACTTGATCTTTGTCTGTGGCGGCCGCTAACCACGCTCCATTCGGGCTAAAGGCAAGGCGAAGCACCATACCTTGTTCAGCCTTCAGAGGAAGCGTCTGGTTGGTTGGGTTGGAGGCAGTGAGATCGCGAATCACCACAGACTCCCCACCCATCGCGAGGATCGCGAGGTTGGGATGATAATCAAGTCCCCAGACATTGCCCAAACGATCCGCGATGGTCGCTTTGCGTTTGGGTGGAGACTCTACGAGGTTCCATTCGTACACAAAGCCCGCATTATCGCCCGAATACAACGCGGTCGAGAAGATCAAGGAAAAGATAGAGCCTGTGTGAGCATCCGCGATCGTGGTCAGGGTGTCGGTCTCGATATCCCAGATGCGAATCGCTCGATCAGCCCCCGCAGTAAACAGGACCTTCGCAGTGATCATAGAAGCCAAGACCCCGCCTGCATGGGCTTTTTTGTCTGAATTATTGGGGTCCACCACCTCTTTGATCAGCTTGACCGTCTGTGCATCCCAAACCTTTGCGCGCCCGTCGTTTTCTCCCGTAGCAAGGATATTATCTGCAACATCAAGCGAAAGTGTGGTCACGGTAGCACTCGAATTGCTCGGGCGAAAGCGCATGATCGCCTTGGGGTTAAGGTCTTTGTCCCAAATCGCCACTTCGTTTCCGCCACACGAAAACAACCGACCATCCTTGGCAAAGGCCAGTCCCAAGACAAAGTAATTTTCGTGCGCGAGCTTGATGCTTCGGACACCTTGGGGATCGGGGAGACAACAAGGCTCGTCGATCTTGCCATCGCAATTGCTATCGATAGCATCGTCGCAACGCTCGGCTGTTGGGACGATATCACCAGAACAAGATAACCAACGCCCTGTCGTATGGCAGGTTTGGCTTCCCTCGACGCAAGCCCCCACAGCACGGTTCTTTTCGGGACCTCTGTAACAAGGGCGGATGCTTCCCGCTTGGCAAGTTTCCTCCGTGGGATCGAACTCTAGGACGGGCTCTGCTTCAGGAAGTGTTGGTTCTTCTGGACGTGTCTCCCCGCCATCTGTCGTTTCTTCTGTGGAGATGATCTCTAGGTTGTTCTCTTGGGTTTGTGTGATGCACGCCCCTGTCTTACAAACCAACCCGCTTGGACAGTCGGCGTCTCGCGCACACTGCTTACACAGCGCCCCCACGCAAAAGGGCCGTTCTTTCGGGCATTCGTTGTCTTCTTTGCACTCCAAGCGCACGCGGCCTGTGCAGGAAAGACCACTCCCCAACAAGACCCCCCAACACAACACAAAAAAACACGTCCATCGCCAAAACAACCGCAAGTGCCTTCTCCTACATCCTCAAAGCCCGCTCCATCGACTTTCTCAAAAAGCTTAAAACAAAGCTCTTTCTCTTCGTAGCACCCACCCCACCGCACAGCAAGACCCACTCTCCCCCGCAGAGGTCCCCTCCGCACAACAACATCTCCTCGCAAAGCACAAACGAAACATGTTGGAGACTCTGCCAAGACAAGACCCCGCGTAACTCCTATATAGAGTTGAATATCCATTGATTCTTGGCGTCCAAGAGCTGCCTTTGGACGTTTAGACAAGATAACACCCACACACACTTCCGAATCCCACCCATGAAACCCCTCTCACCAAAGCCCCGCAAGCCTTCATGAAATACTTTCGTTTTTTTCGAGTTCTATGTTATTTTTCTTGGGTCTAAGCAACACAAAGACATCTTTCTCTCGCCCCCAAACAAGGTGAGGACGAACCATGCGCCTTTTTTCTCTACGTTGGCCCACCGTCGGACTTGTGCTTCTTACAAGTTTCCTTCTTTTTGGTGAAGGTTGTTCACCTGTTTCTGTCGCTTGTCTCACGGACGACGAGTGCCAAGAAGGTAGTTTCTGTAACCTCGCCTCCAAACAATGCGCGCAAGAGTGCAACAGCAGCGCTGACTGCCCCCAAGACCAAACCTGCTTTGTTGGTCGAGGAAAGTGCATCGGCGGAAGTAGTTGTGATAGCACCACAATGCAGATCACCTGCAAAGACGGACATGTGTACGAGATGGACGGCTGTGGATTCCTTGGCCAGAAAAAGTCTGACTGTGGCCTTCAGGGTTGCAACGACGCCAAGTGCCAACAAGCCCCCACAGGCTGCGGCGACGGCACCTGCGATCCTTCCACAGAAAACTGCCTCAATTGCCCCTTTGATTGTTCTTGCAACACAGGTGAACTCTGCGACGTCAGCACCTCTTCCTGCCAAGCCTCCGCCAACTGTGGCGATGGAACCTGTAACCCCAATGACAACGAAAACTGCGTAACATGCCCCTTCGATTGCTCGTGTCCTTCTGGGGAACGTTGTGATCGAAACCAACAGGCTTGCGCAGCCTTCCCAAGTTGCGGGAATGGCACGTGTGAACCAAGCGACGGGGAGAATTGCGGAAGCTGCCCCTTTGACTGTGCTTGTGAACTCGGAAAACGCTGTGTCAACGAAGCTTGTGTGATCTCCAACCCTTGCGGCGATGGAAAGTGCTCTCCAGAACTAAACGAAAACTGCGATACCTGCCCACGCGACTGTGGCTGCCCCTCTGGAAAGTCCTGTAAAAAAGGCGTCTGCAAAGACGACAGCGCCGCGCGCTGCGGCGATGGAAAGTGCGAAGGGACCGAATCTTCAGCATCTTGCTGTGCGGACTGTGGTTGTCCTAGCGGCCACAAATGCGAAAGTGGAAGCTGTCGTCTCATCGATCCCCCACGCTGCGGAAACGGTCGTTGCGAGGCAAACGAAACACCTCAATCGTGTTGTGGTGACTGTGGTTGTCCTGGCGGAAGCTACTGCGATGGCAGCAAGTGTTGCACCTGTCGCCCAGGTCAAGATCGCCGCTGTAGCGGGGATCAAATCCAAGTCTGCAAGTCTGACTGCACGGGTTGGCAGACCGAACAAAGCTGTGGAAGCGGAAAGACCTGCAAAAAGTCTGGCTCCAACTTCATCTGTGAGTCTGTCTGCGAAAGCAATTGCAGCACAGAAGGTCAAAAACGCTGTAATGGCGGATATGCCATCCAAACTTGCTCACGCACGCCAGCAGGTTGCGTTCAATGGACAGACACCCAAACCTGCAAAAGTACCGAGTACTGCGATGCAGGAACGACATCTTGTAAATCCTCAGGATGCACTGACCACAAATGCCCGACTGTTGGCGCAGTACGCTGTGATGTCCGCACTGTCCAAGAGTGCCAAAATGATGCAAGCGGCTGTCGTGTCTGGAAAAACACCAACTACTGCACACCTCCCAACACTTGTTCCAATGGCAAGTGCATCTACGACTGTTCGAGCGTCAACAACTGTAGCCTAGGCCCCCCTCACTGTTCTGAAGGCAATGTGAAACAGTGCGAACTCGACGACAACAACTGCCGCAAACTCGTCACAAAACAAGCGTGCACGGGCGGCAAGACCTGTTACAGCCCAACCACAGGCGTGGCTTACTGTCAGTGTGACCACAAATGCCCCACTGTCGGCGACAAACGCTGCAATGGAAACACCGTGGAAGAGTGCAAGACCAACAGTAGCAACTGCCGTTACTGGGGAGGCATTGATTACTGTGTGCCGCCCTACACTTGCACAGGAAGCAAATGCGTCAACAACAACTGTAACCATGAGTGCAACCTCGGTCCTGTCCAGTGTTCGGGCGGAAACGTCGTGATGTGCAAGACAGACAGCGTGGGTTGTCGCAAGCTTGTCGTCCAACAAACTTGTAGCGGTGGCAAGATCTGCAAAAGCCCGACAACAGGCGTGGCTTATTGCGAGTGTGATCACAAATGCCCCACTGTTGGGGACAAACGCTGCAACGGAAGCGCCGCAGAAGAGTGTAAGACCAACAGTAGCAGTTGTCGTTATTGGGCAGGCACCAACTATTGCACGGGCAACCAAGTCTGCTCCAATGGTGCTTGTATCGTGCCTTGCAATCACGAATGTAGCCTCGGTCCCCCCCATTGTTCGGGCGGTGACGTCAAACAATGCGAAACAGACGCCAACGGATGCCGTAAACTCGTCACCAAACAGGACTGTTCAGGACGACAAAGCTGCTATAGCCCCACAACAGGCGTGGCTTACTGTCAGTGCACCCACGAATGTTCCTCCACAGGAGACAAACGTTGCAGTGGAAACACCGCCCAAGAGTGCAAAACAGACGGCAACAACTGTCGTTATTGGGCAGGCATCAACTATTGCACGGGCAACCAAGTCTGTTCCAATGGCGCTTGTATCGTGCCTTGCAATCATGAGTGTAGCCTCGGTCCTGTCCACTGTTCGGGCGGCGACGTCAAACAGTGCGAAAATGACGCCAACGGATGTCGGAAGCTCGTCACCAAACAAAACTGTTCAGGGCGACAAAGCTGTTACAGCCCCACAACAGGCGTGGCTTACTGTCAGTGTAGTCATGAGTGCTCTTCGACGGGCTCCCGTCGCTGTAGCGGAAACAGTGTGCAAGAGTGCAAAACCGACGGAAACAACTGCCGTTATTGGAGCACAGTCCAGTCGTGTAGTTCTAGCCAAACCTGCACCAACAATAGCTGCGTCAACAACTGCACCAACCAATGTTCAAGTGGCCGTCGTTGCAATGGAAACTCTGTCGAGGAATGTAAGACAGGAAGCAATGGTTGCAAGACGTGGCAAGGCATCAATTATTGCACACCACCCTACACCTGTTCGGGCGGAAGCTGCGTGGTCAATTGCAACAACGCTTGCTCAAGTGGACAAAAACGCTGTAGCGGAAACACCGTACAGGACTGCAAAACCGACAGTTATGGTTGCCGTTATTGGGGCAACAGCCAAACTTGTAGTTCCAGCCAGACTTGTTCCAACGGAACTTGCGTCACCACATGCAACCATGCTTGCTCGTATGTCGGACAAAAACGCTGCCAAGGTTCCACACCAAGCTATGCCCAAGAGTGCAGAACAAACTCAAGCGGATGTCGCTATTGGTACACCACAAGCTTCTGTTCTCCCCCACAACAATGTAAGACTTCGACTTACACCTGCGGCTACTGATCCCACCCTTGCGAAGATCCCCTATCCGCGGGACTTCTCTCACAGAGACCACAAACCTCGCAGAGATCACAAACCTCGCAGAGACCACAAACCTCACAGAGACCTCAAACCTCTCAAGCATCCAAAGCAGGACTCGCTGCCGTGGGATCTGGGGTCTTTGTCTTAGGACTCTCCAATGAAACATCGCGATGGAACGAGCGAAGGAAAGAGTACGCTTTTTCGACCATCATGATGCGGTGGCGTGCGTACTCCACGAACTTTTGCCCCACATGGGCGCTTTCTTTTTCCTCCACGCGAAGGAGTTCTATCAGTTCGTTGTAAGCGGCTTCGATCTGCTCAGAAGATGCGTTGGGATGCAACCCCAACAAGGACCAAGCATTTCCCTCATCGACGTGTTCTGCTGCATGTTTGTGATGGCGCAACAACTCCTCTATCTCGCGTTTGGACATCTCCATCACCAACCCCACACGACGCAACAAGGCGCGCTCCTCCTCTGCGAGGTGGCCATCTGCCAAAGCCAACACAAGCATCATGCTCATCAAAGCCGCCTCGGGTTCCTTGGCTCCGAGGATTCGAGCTGCTTTGAGATAGGATTTGACGAGATGTTCGAGAGAGAAAGTGTGCTTTTGAAGACGTCTTTCAAAGATGTAGATACGTTCGTACTCAGAGAGTTCCATCTGCTCGAGAAATGCAGCGATTTGCTTTTTCTCTCTAGGATCAAAGTCTCCATCGGCCTCGCTTATCCGAAAGAATAGAGCCAAGAGACTGTGGTAATACTGCATCCATGGATCGCTTTGTTGGTCAGATTCGATACGTCGATTGATGTCTCGCAACCGCGCATAGCCACGCCACAACAAAGCTGACAGCACAACGCGCAAGACAACCACAGGCCAACCTCCCCAAAGCATCGCAGGGATGATCCCAAGACAGGATAACCCGACCCCCAAAGCTGCGGGGAAAGAGCGATTTTGTAAGGTAATCGACCCCAAAAAGAGAAACAGACCACTTTCAAAAAGCACCCAATACGTAAACCAAAGAGAGCCAACCCCCAGCAGACGAGGGGTGATGAGGCGAAACCACAAAAGACCAAAGAAGAAAAACCCCAAAGCTGCGGCAAACAACAAACTCCCGCCAGCAAAAGAGACCTTCTTTTGATCGGTATACTGGGTCGGATTATTTTTTTTGGCGAGCATACAAACAACTCCAAAAAAGAAAACACATCCTCTCCACGTGGGAACAAAAAGCGCCGTTCCCACCGCAAAAACGTATCACCTTATCCCTCACAGCGACCCGAAAGTCAAAGTCTCCCTCAAAACACCCAAAGGTCTGACGCAGCCCCCAAGAGGACAAAGCCACAACAACCGCTCGCGTTTGTCCGCCCCACCTACCCGAGAAAAGAGGGAGCGGGCTCGAACCATCAAGCCGCCTTGCGACTGAAAGCAACGATTCTCCGTCTGTTCTGCGATGTCGCCACTTTCTCTTTTGCTCAATGCTGCATGGAGTGGTAACGTAGACAACCCTCTGCTTCTTGGTCAAAGTCTTGTTTGATACAACTCATTTCTCCATGGAAGAATTGCCCACGATGTTAGATCCAGCCTCCTCTCGAAAAACTCTTGTCGTTGCCCACAGAGGTCTCTTCCAAAAGGCACCCGAAAACACTTTTCCAGCCGTAGCAGCGGTCCTCGAAGAAGGGTTCGATGGCGTAGAGTTGGATGTCACCATCACCCGCGATCATCAAGTCGTGTGTTTCCACGATGAACCCGAGGCACGAGAACGTCTGTTTGGCGATCCCAACTTCGTGATTCACGAACACACCTACGAAGAACTTTGTAAAAAGCCGCTGGCAACCAAGGTCTCTTATGGAAGTCCCACATTCTACGGGGGAGAGCGGCACTACAGTTATCCACAAGAGTCTTTTATCCCCAAGCTCGAAGATGTACTCGCAGCCTTCGGCAAAGAACTGTTTTTTGTCTTGGAGGTCAAGACGTATGGGACGCTGATGTCCAAGAAGATGCGGCGCAAACTGGTCACTGAGTTGGCGGCTTTGGTCCAACGCTACAGCGATATCTCCCGATGTGTGTTTGTCTCCTTCGCACCTCCCGAACTTCGGGCTTTACGACGCTTGTTACCAGGTTGTCGCACAGCTTTCCAATGGGACGATGACATGCCCTTTCTTGGCCCTCGTATGGGCCAACATGTGCAATCGCTCATCCATCCCACACCAAGCCCCACACCCAACAAACGAAGGAAACCATGGAGCGAACGCGTCATGCTAAGCCGCGCCTTCAATCGGGTGATTGGCGTGCATGGCGCGCTCAATGTCGAGGTGACTTGTTTGAATGAGCAAGTCATCAAAGAGATCAAGTCGCGTGGTTGGTGGCTCGGCAGCTACACCTTTTTCCCAGTCGATCCGCAAGGTGTGCATCACCAGTTCGACGAAGCACAAATGATCCGCTTGTTGGAGGACTTTGTTCGCCTTGGTGTGGACTGGGTCGAAACGGACGATCCTCACCTCACAAGAGAAGTCATCGAACGCGTTCACGCCTCCACTTCCCCCACACACCCTGAAACTCCATGAGACCCACACCCAACTCCCCACTGTCCACAAAGCTCGATTACCTCGGCGGACTCCAGCTGTTTCAGAGTCTCCACACAGATGTCTTGCGCTCACTTTGCGAGGCTGTGCAATGGCGTTCACTCCATGAAGGAGAAGTCCTCTTTTATCAAGGAGATCAAAGCAAGGACGGTTGTTTTCTCTTGGTCGATGGAGAACTCGAAGTCCTTTTGCTCGAACAAGACGGCAAAGAGGCCATCGTCGCAACGATACATCACGACGAGTTGGTTGGAGAAAACGCCTTGTTGTCTGGCGGGACACGAACCGCAACAGTGCGGGCCAAACAAGCGTGTCAGCTGCTCCAACTCGCCCCTTCTGAGTTGCAAGGCGAACAAGCATGGCTCGAAAAACTCTCGCACTTACTCAAAGATCGCTATCGACAAACACGCGCAAGAAAACAACTGACCGAACTTTTCGGCTCCTTCGAGACCTCGCTCTTTGAATGGCTCGAAGAAGAGTCCACATGGTTTGCGTTGGGTTTTGACCAAGTTCTCTTTTCACAAGGAGACACGTCAGACGCGATGTACCTTCTCGTGAGCGGAAGCCTCCAAGTACTCGCAAACAAACGTGATCAAAGAGAAACCAAAACGCGTTATGTCCCTGGCGAATTGCTTGGAGAAGTGGCTTTCTTCACAGGCTCTCCCTACGCATTTACCGTGCGGGCCACACGAGACTGTGAACTGTTGAGGCTCCCAAGACAAACCTGCGAACGCCTACTCCAACGGCTCCCCCAAGCTTTGGGGCGTTTAAGCCGCCAACTCGCACAACGCTTGGAACAACAGTTCCATACAACATCACAAGCTCGCCAAGGACTCGTGATGGCTTTGGTTCCTGTCTCACAAAGCCCGCTATGCCAGCCTTTTCAAGAGCAGCTTCTCGAAGCTTTGCGCGAACGCAACACAGCCATCGTGGTATCCGCCAAAGATATCGAAGAACGATTCCACTCACCAGGCGCATCTCTCCGAAAGGAAGGGCATCTCGACAGCTTGCGCTTTCACGCTTGGCTTGATGAACTGCAAGAGAAGTATGAGTTTCTGTTGTTGTTGGCTGATGCGGCTCCCTCGCAGTGGACCCAAAAGTGCCTACTGCGGGCAGATCACGCGTTGTTTGTCGTGGATGCCTCCCTAGAACCGTCGATGCGTGCTTTCGACGAGTTAACGTGTCCTTGTCCCCAAGACCTGATCTTGTTGCACAACTCTCCTGACACTCCACCTACACAAACATCCCGATGGTTGGATCTTTTCGTTTATGCGACACGCCACCACCATGTCGCAGTCCACTCCAAACAACACATGGACCGACTGCTTCGAAACCTCTCACGGCGCGGCTTTGGCCTTGTGTTGGGAGGCGGAGGAGCCCGTGGTTTCGCTCACATAGGCGTGCTTCGAGCCCTCGAAGAACTAGAGATCCCAATCGACTTGTGCGCAGGAACCAGCATGGGCGGCCTTGTGGGGGCTCTCATCGCCCAAGGTTGGGACTCCAAGATGATCGAAGAGAAATTCCACGAGATCCTTCGTTCCTTTCGGGTCTTAGATTACACACTGCCCATCGTCTCTATCCTTCGAGGCGAACGCTTCAACACAATCCTCAACAAACTCTTTGAAGATCTCGATATCGCCGACACATGGCGCACATTTTATTGTGTATCGAGCAATCTCACGACAGCCACAGAACAGTGGCACCATCAAGGCAGTCTGTGGAAAGCGGTACGTTCTAGTTGTTCTCTACCTTTGTTTTTGCCGCCCGTTTACGAAGACGGGCACCTGCTTGCTGATGGTGGACTGTTGAACAACATCCCCGTCGATCGGATGGAAGCACTCAATCCTTATGGAACAACCATCGCAGTCAACGTGAGTTCAGACATCGAAGAACTCTTTCGCGTTCACGCCACCCCCGACTTTCGGACTTCTGGCTGGCACTCTCTATGGCGTCGTTTGTTCTCCAACTCGTACCAACAAACCCCCAACCTCCTCAACAGTCTTCTGCGCAGCATGGAGCTAGCCAGCTCCAAACACACACGTGAGCTTTGTGCCCGTGCAGATGTGCAGATATCGCCCCAAGTATCGGCGTTTGGTGCATTGGACCTCAAGTCCTCAAAAGAGATTATCGAAGAAGGCTACCGCAGTGCCATAAGTAGCCTTACGTCTTGGAAAGAACAACAACAGTAGCGGAGGCAATTATGCCAGTATCCATCGGAAAAAACGATCGTGTACTCATCGTGGGAGCTGGCCCTGCAGGATTGCACGCCGCGCATCTTTTGAAAAAGAAAGGCGTCCAAGATATCCAAATCCTCGAGCGTTCTGAGCGCGTTGGAGGAAAGTCTTGGACAGTCTCTCATCAGGGCATCCTCTACGAGATGGGAACCTGCTTTTTGCACAATCGCTACGTCGAAACACGCAGGCTCATCAAAGAGTTAGGAACCACCCCCAGCGAGCCCATCAAAGGGGGCTCAGTGATCGTCCACAACGACTTTCGCCGCTTTGCCCGCCAACAACTCTTACCGACCATCAACAAGCTTTGGGAGTACGCCAAGATCCGCCAAAAGCTGCTCGGCCCTGAAACACTGGGGATACCAAAGCGCCCGACCCAAGAGGCTTTGCAAGCCCTCTCCATTCCAGCCTTGGCGTTCTTTCAGAAGTACGATTTATTCCCACTTCTTGAAAGAAACTTTCGCACAGCCTTTTCAGCACAGGGGTATGGCTACCTAGAAGACACCCCCGCTCTGTACGCTCTGTTGTGGTTCGAGCCCAAGTTTCTACGCGCTGTTGTCGTCAGTACAGCAACGATGTTCCTACGCACGGTGTACGAACCACTCTGGCGGCGCTTTACCTTGACCCACATCCTCCCCGATGGTTTCGGGAACTTGATGCAAGAGCTTGCAAACAAGTTGAGTCTTCCCATCGAATACAACGCCAAGATCGAACATATCGAGAGAGGTGAGCAAGTGGTGGTTCGTTGGCAAGACCAAGAAGGCCAACACAGACAAAGCGAAGCAGACTGGTTGCTGTGGACTCCCCCTCTAACAAAGGCGCAAGAGGTCTTGACCCCCGCTCCCCACGAGGAGGCTTGGTTTACCAACCAAAGTTCCGCAACGATCACCACGACAGCTTACGTCGATGAAAAAGTCCCGAATTATACGCAAGAAGGACGCGAGTGTTTGTACTTTCAAGAACGCACGACCCCAGATGCCTCAGGACGATGGTTTGCAGATCGCGCTGAAGAGTCGATGCGTTCGGCAAATCCGCTGCAAGGCAAAGAGCATAGACTCGCCTTTCAATACACGTCCCAACCCTCCGATCATCCCGAGGCTTCCAGCGAAGCCATCCTTGCACAGCTCAACACAGATCTTCGAGAAGCAGGACGAACAGAAGCAAGCGTCCTCGAACATGATGGTCTTCCCTTCCAAAAATGCTGGTCTTATTTCCATCGCTTCCAAACGGACGCAGTTGCATCAGGCATCCACTGGGATATCCTGCAACGACAAGGGCAACATCGCACTTTCTGGTTGGGAAGTTCTGTATGGTTTGAAGCTGTAGAGCACGTCTTCCGCTACAATCGCGCTGTCTTGGGCGGATAAACCTGCCCTTCGCGACTGTGGCTTGTCCCCTCCCCGCGCAAACCACAAGCTCACGTCTCTGATGCGTCGAAAGGTCGTTGCATCGGCCCTTTTTGTTTCTGTGCTGGCTTCATCAAAACAAGAGAAGAAGGTCAGCCCACGGTGACTTCTTCAGGATGAGGGGGGGTGTTTCGTTGGGCAGCGGCCTTGTCCAACAAAGCGATTACAGTCTCTGTGATATCCAAGGCAGGATCGATATACAAAGCCGAGTCAACGCGCAAAACTGCGCCAGCGCCGCGTTGTTTGGCGACCGCTGCGGCAAATGTCGAAGCTTTTTCGAGGACTTCGTGTCGTAGAAGCTGACGTTGTTCTTCGAGTTCTTGCATGATCAAACGCAGGGTCGCGTCGATCTCCACAGCAAGGGCTTTTTGTTCGAGTTCGGGCAAGCCAACAAGCTCTTTTCTTCGGGCTTCTGCGGCGTCTTTGCGCTTTTGCCAGCGTTTTTGTAGTGCTTCAGAGGCCAAACGCGCAGCAACACTGTCCCCCAAAACCCTCGATACATCGACAAACAAAAACTCCATCTCTCATCTCCTTCTTCAAGCATACCTACAAGTTGTTTTTGGAGAGTGGTCTTTACCAAAAGGACCCAACGAGGTTAGAGCTGCCAGATCACGCGCATCTCGCTGTAGTATCGTTGATGTTCATCTTCGAGACCTTGTGTCACAGCCAAGGAACACTGCGCATCAAAAACGATCACATAGATCGTCTCTGTGCTGCTTGCCACTTGGGTGGGGAGACGTTTCTCTAAACGAGCAAACGCCCGAAAGCCTTCTTCGACTTTTCCTCGGTACATCAAACGATTGGAGCGCGGCGCCCGTCGCGCAAGTTCGATTGGCTCGCTCAAGGTGGTCATGCGCAAAGCATGCAAACGTTTGTAGCCAACGATACGATCATTCTTCACATAAACGAACAACATCGGGAAAAAGATTCGCATCCCTTTCGAGATCCCGATCTGCTCACGGGCTTCGTGATGTCCGAAGATCTTATAACTAGAGAGAGCGGCTTGGAGTTCTTTTTGTCGCGCCGCCAATCGATCTCGCTGACGCGCCACACGTTCGCGCAGTGTCGCTTCTTCAGAGATCTTTTTCTTCATCTGCACGGCTTGCGCGTCATCGCGCACTTTGTTGACTTCGTAACGCTCGACCAACAAACGCAAACGCTTTTGATCGGCCTGTAGTGCCTTCACTTCTTTCGCGAGTTGTGCGGCTTGGGCTTCTGCGCGAAAGCGCGCTTGTTGCTGCAAGTCTAGCTTTTCTTGAAGCTGCGTCTGGAGTCCTTGTCGCTTTTCTTCTTCTCGCTGCGCAAGGATCACTTGGGTATGCAAAGACTCATTCTTGCGCTGAAGCTTCAAGATCTGCTCACGCAAAGACGCAAGCTCCTTTTGCAACCGCTCCAACAAACGACGCGAAACCTGCTGGGCTTTGTCGTGTTGGTTGAGCTTGTCTTCCAACAAGATCGACTTGGTGAGCTTTTCTTCAAGGACCTTCAAACGCTCGCGCAGCCGTTGATTTTCTTTCTCCAAGACAGCTTGCGCAAGCATCATAGAGCGCTGTTTGCCCCGTTCTTTGGCCTGTTGGGAGCGCAGAGAACGAACCTCCGCTTGTGCAACACGCAAAGCAGCGTCCTTGTTTGCAAGCTGATCCTTCAAACGCGCCAATTGAACGGCAAGCTCACGCGCTTCGAGAGAAACCAAACGAAAGCGAGCTTCTGTTGCACGCAGCCGATCCTCTAGGCGTTTGCGCTCCTCATCTGCACGATGGAGCTTCGCCGCCAAAGCACGGGCCTCTTCGCGTTCTTTGCGATACATCTCTTGAAGCACAAGGTATTGTTTTTGAAGTCGCATCAAACGAAGTTTTGTCTGGCGTAGTTCGCGCTCTAGCCGCATCTTTAGACGCTCTAGCCGCTTTTTGTCCTCCTCCAAAGAGAGTGTGCGCTTCTTGCTGCGCTTTAACTCCCGTCCCATCGAGTCGATCTGTGCTTTCGCAGCATCACGCAAGCGTTGCAGCTCGCCTTGGCGCGCTTGCAACGCATCCATGGTCTTTTGCAGCCGCGTAAACAGAGCCTGCAAAGCTTTGAGGTCTTGCTCTAGCTGCTGCCGATCTTTCCCCAATCGATGGGCTTTTTTGGACTCTTCATCACTTTTCTTTTGCAACGTCATCATACGTTGCTTGGTTTGCTGGATGCTCGCATCATAAACAGCCTGACTTTGTTGTTGTTTTTTCCGCAGATTGATCGAAAAAGCAAACAACAAGATCAAGATGATATCCACCAAAGGCAGCAAGTCGAGCTTGGATCGGCGCATCGTCAACCCTTCTCCGAACCAGTCGAAGATCGCTCATCTTCGCGCTGAACCAAGGAAGCCACCAAGGGAGACGGCAAGCCAATCAGTGGCTTTTCTTCAAGGACCGTATCTTCCGCGTCTCCCGCCACCTTCACTGCGTCTTCTGCTGTAGGCTTCGCAACGCCCGCGACCTCAGAAGCCGCAGAAAGGGAAGTCTCCAACACATCGGGGTTCACAGGCATCTTCGTAGCAACAGGGACGATAGGTTCGAGAACAACGGGAGTTGCGGGATTGATTGCAGTCGGTATCGAGGGCGTCGCCCAAGGCGTCAAGGAAGGCTTGGGCAGAGCAGGCACAGACGTCGGTTTTTCTGCAACAGCAGGAGACGTCGCTTGTTCAGAGATAACGGGACTCCCAAGAGTTTCCGAAGCAACAGAAGGAGCGGCATCTTCTACAACAACCGAAGGACCGCCCTTTACAACGCTAGGAACATTCTCTTTAGCGATGGCAGGTTCGTTCTCTTTGACAACTAGAGGAGCGCTATCTTCCACGACGACGGGCGATGCAGCTGACTCTGCCGCCACAAACGGAACAGGCGTCTTCGTGATCATCTCGATAATCGACACAGGCTCAGGCTTCTCAAGCGTCGATGCGATGGCCATCTCCACCTCGTCGAGCTTTTTCACAGGAGCAGGGTCTTCGACAACTACGGTCTCTTTCACCACAGCAGGCACATCTGCAACAAGAGATGTCTCTGATGTGGGTGACTCTTGCGCAACGACCGTCTTTTCCGAGGCAACCGCATTTTCCGAAACAACCGTCTTTTCCGCAACGACCGTACTTTCCGCAACAACCACATTCTCCGCAGCGACCGCATTTTCCGAGGTAGTCGACGTCTTGGCTTGCGCTTGTACTTCCTTCTCGACGACGACAGACGGAGCCTTTTCTACGACTGCGAGCTTTTCAGATGCGACCGGCTTTTCAGATGCGATCGGCTTTTTTGCAGCCACCTCTTTTTCCGTGACTACTGTTTCTTCCGTAGCCATCTCTTTTTCCGTAGCCACTGTTTCTTCCGTAGACACCTTTTCAGAGACCGTCACCTCTACTTTCTTCACGGGAGAGGTCGTTTTATCCGCAGCGACGGTCTTTTCCGAAGAAGTCTTTGTCGACTTCTCAACGCTCGCTGTAGCGGTCTTTTTGGAGGAAGTCTTTTCTGTGGCGGGCTTGGAGGGAGCCTTTTCTTTGGGAGCGGGCTTGGGTGGTGCGGCTTCTTCAACAAGAGGAACAGCGACAGCCTTAACACGCGAAGCAACGGGAGCCTCCGCTTCTGTAGAAGCTGCCTCAGACGTTACGGTCTTTGCAACAACAGGCGCCTCCGCTTCTGTAAGCACGGATGCTTCGACTTTAGGAGAGGCGGAGAAGTTGCTTGTGTGGGTAGCTTCAACGATCGCTTTGGGCGAGGGAGAAGGCATAGGGGCCGAGGGTTCAGAAGAAGTGGGTTCGATATTGCGCCCCACAACATGAACAAGCCGCGAGACGACTTCGCTATTTTGCAACAGTTCCAAGATGTTGAAGTAAGACTCTTCAGCGGGGTTTTCGATCCACCAACGCCCAAACAAAGCGCCGATCAGCCCCATAATCGTGGTATTGAGAGCGAAGCCCAAGGTACGCGTATCAAAGTCAAAGAAGGTTGCGGCCAAAAGCAAGCTAACAACGGTCCCAAGCAAACCAAGTTGGGGCATCATCTCGATATAAGCGGACACACGATGACGTGCAGCTTGTGCGCTTGCGCGCCATCGCGAGATCATGTCGTGTCGAGAGAGTGCATCGCTGGCTTGCCAACCACTCGCTTGGAGGTAGGCCAAGGGCTCCAAGTATGCTTCTTCGGGGGCTTTTTGATAGCTACGTCGCAAGATCGCCTCTTGCTCTTGGAGTGCGCGGCGGATCTGTGTGGCTTTCAGAAACAAAAAGCCGATCCAACCCAACCAAAAGAGGCCCAACGCCCCTGTCACAAAGTCCTCAACCCACATACAACCAACCCTTTTCTCTTCTTTGGCCCATCTGCGGGCTTCTTAAAACTCTTCAGCGACACTAAAAGGGATATTCTTTTGTGAAAGCGCGCGCTTCACGTCTTGGACCCACTGGGCCTTGGCGTCACCTTGCACACGCAACACCAGATCTTTGTCTTCGCGTTGTGCCTTCTCACCGACCTCAAGCAGTTGTGCGATGCTTAGGGTTTCCTTGTCGATTTCTCCCTTGGCACCGACTTTATGAATGGATCGACTGCGCAACAAGACTTCATAACGTAGTCTTACCCGCGTGGCAGGAGGTGTCGTCGTACTTTTCGCGTCACCGCGGGCTTCTATGGGACGAGAGGGTCGAGGTTGCCGCGCTTCGAGATCAGGCGCGGGACGTGAGATCTGTGGTGGCGTCTTGGGCGGCGTTGGCTTTTTGCTCGAAACGATCGCTACAATGTAGCCACCCACCCCCAAAGCCAGTACGGAGACCCCCGCAACAAGGCCACCGATCATCTTGCCATCTGCCATCGACCTTCTCCTTTGTATGCTAAAGATACATTTTCCCAACAAGATCAATCGACTAGAAAGACCTGCTGAAAAAGACACAAAGAAACTCGTTCGTGTGCTCTAGGCTTGCTTTTGTATGCATTCTGCGTCCAAGACGCAAGTGCACCCCCTTCGTTCCCCGCCTCCCAAAGCACCAAGAACGAGTTTGATGGAGGCACAAGATGTCCTCCCCAAAACATCCGAAGATTACTTGGTGGGGGTGAAGAGATCGTTCATAAACTCGGTAAGAAGGCGTTCTACAAGTGCGGTAGGAATGGAGTTGAGGACTTCGTTGACTTCTGCCATCCGCTCGGGCAAGCCATCGCCTTGAATCCCTGCCATCCCCAACATCCCTTGCAGGACATCTTCTGTAATCTGATCCGGTGTAATCTGACCAAACATCTCTTTCACATTCGCAGCAAGTTCGCTTTCGGGCTGGTCTTTCGCAAGCTCAACCGCAGACGCAAGATCTTCCAAGAAGATCTCTGCTTTGCCGCGATGGGAAGGACTCACAAGCAAGTGGAAGCAAGGCTTATGTCCTTGGTAGCTGAGCTGGGGTTGGACGTACCAACCTTTCATCTTCATCTCATCGATCACGTGGAAAACACCCACAGTATCCGAATCAATCGCGATCAAAGGCATCTGCGGTTCCACGGGCAGATTGAGATCTTTGATCGCCTTGATCCCAGCAACCAACTTCTTCTGCTCATCAAGGACTTCTTGGGCGTAACGCATGTAGCCGTCATCGCCAATGAAGTTCATCACTGCCCACGCAGCCGCCATGGGACCACCTGACTTCGAGCTTTGTACGGCTGTGTTGATGATGGAGTAGCCCGTCCAGCTCGCACACGCGAAGATTTGGTAGCGGCGCAGATCTTTGTTGCGATGAAGCACAACAGAAGCACCTTTGGGAGCAAAAGCGTACTTGTGCAAGTCCATCGAGATCGAGGTCACGCCAGGAACACGGAAGTCGAAAAGTGGGATATCTTCGCCAAGACGTCGGTAATACTGAAGCAAGAACCCACCAATACAACCATCGACGTGGCACAAGATACCGTGTTCTTGCGCGACTTTCGCGATCTCTTCGATAGGATCAACCACACCCCAAGCGTAAGAGGTCGCGGAACCGACGATCAACGCGGTACGATCTGTGATCGCTGCACGCACAGCATCGACATCAGCGCGTTTGGTTTCAGGATCGATCGCTGTTTGCACAACCTTTACGCCCAAATAATGGGCTGCTTTGTAAAAAGCAGCGTGCGCAGAGATCGGCAAGATCATCTCTGCTTGCCCAGCATCGGGCTTCATCGCATAAAAACGATCCCGCGCTGTCTTTACGGCAAGGATGATACTTTCGGTTCCACCGCTGGTGAAGTTCCCCACCACATCTTCATCTCCATGAAGATGGTCACGGGCCATAGAGACGATCTGATTTTCCAAGATCGCGAGGCTCGGAAAAGACGTTGGGTC
This sequence comes from Myxococcales bacterium, assembly GCA_020632975.1. Taxonomy (GTDB): domain Bacteria; phylum Myxococcota_C; class UBA6777; order UBA6777; family UBA6777; genus JAKLKB01. The sequence goes on along the minus strand of JACKEL010000004.1, from coordinate 51,505 downwards.
AAGACCATTTTCTGAGAGGTACATCATAAAGGCCTTCTTTGCGACGTCTTCGACTTCGCGGCCCGCATCATAGACGTATCCCCACGCCCTTCCTTCACGCCACTTCAGGTCGTTTTGGCGAAAAGACTCCAACTGGGCAAACAATTCCTCTTGGCTCAACGCTTTGCTTGGTATCTTCATTCAACTTTCCTCTTAGAGTACAAAGACTTGTAATTGCTCGTTAATCTCTTCGATACGTTCGCTTAGGGTACTCGTGATGCGCAACAGCAACTTGATGCCCAAAGCAGGCTCTTCATGCAGCAGTTTCAAGAAACCATCGCGCTCGATCACTACCAAACGCGAAGGCTCCACCGCACGTACACTCGCAGAGCGAGGTTTCTGACTCAAAAGCGCCATCTCACCGACGTGATCGCCTTGACTCAACACGGCGATCTCGACCTCTCCACGCGTCACGATCAACTGGCCTTCAAGCGTGATGTACATGCAATCGCCATCAGTGCCTTCTTCGATCAGCAAGTCGCCGGCTTCGCAATGCTCGATCTTGGTGATGCTCATCACCTTCATACGCTCGGAAAGATCGAGGTCTTGGAACAAGGGAACTTGCTTGATGATCTGCAATCGTAACGTGACTTCTTCGCCCCACGCTTGCGAAGCACTGTTCTCTTCGTCCACAACGCGCAACAAAACTGTCGTGATATTGTCCGATCCATCGCGGACTTTGGCGCGCTGGATCATCGTATCGCTCATCTCTTCGAGAGAGTCTTTGGTCATCAAGTCGTTCAGTTCGGCAGGTTCATAGACCGAGCCACACAGACCGTCTGAACAAATCAGATACGTGTCTCCAGGCATCAAGTCGAAAAGCAACCCGTCAATCCGCACCTCCCGCTGCAAACCAATGGCACGCGTCAACACGTTGGAACGCGGATCCGTCAAAGCTTGCTCAGGTGTCAACACACCCGCAAACACCAACTCCGCCACCAAAGTATGATCGTTGGTAAGCTTGAAGACGCGGTCCTGACGACGTACATACAAGCGACTGTCGCCCACATGCGCCACAGCAGCCACTTGTCCCACCACCACCATAAAGGTCAGCGTCGTCCCCATACGCGCGCACTCAGGATGTGTTTGGCCATGATCAAAGACGACTTGGCAAGCCCGAGCAGCCGCGTTGCGGACCAAGACGGTCAACTGTTCGCGCTCTGCATCCGAACCAGAAAATTCCTGTAAGAAGTCCTTTGAATCCAGCAAAACACTTTGCACTGTCTCGCCAGCCATACGAGAAGCGACCTCACCAGCGGCGTGTCCCCCCATCCCATCGCAAACAAGATACAGTCCCAATTCCTCGTTCACCAAATAAAAGTCTTCGTTGTGCTCACGCACCAAACCCACGTCGCTCTTGCCCAAAGACAGGATCTGCATACTTCTCGCTCCTCCGCGCATGGATACACTCTATGGCTGCTCAGCTTTTCGTGACGCCTAGCCTAGCCGATCCTGTCGCGAGCATCAAGCACGCACTTTTCTCCCCCAAAAAGGATCCATGAGGATCGGTCCAAGATTGGTTCGGAATCGGTTCGGGATCGGTTCGGGACGGATTAGGGCGGGCACGGAGGCCATCGCCCCGGATAGAATGATATCCATTTGATTCCAGGGGCGACCCTCCGTGGTCGCCCGATATCGCCCGTCCCCCGTCCATCGCCCGATATCCCCGTCCATCGCCCATTCCCCCGTCCACGGAGGCCCGCCCCGGATAGAATGATATCCACGGCATTTCGGGCGGGCACGGAGGCCCGCCCCGGATATAACGATATCCAATTATCCCCCGGGCATCGCACATATTCCTATCGCACATACAATTCCATCGATCGGGCAAGTCGCGCATCATAGATCGCATTTCGACAGTAGAACTCGACGTCACCGTTGCGATAATCCACGCCAGAGATACCAGAAGGTTGGGCGGCATCGCGGCAGTACAAAAATCCGAACATCCGCACGTGTTGGTACTTTTCAACGGCATGACAAGCGCTGCCATACCCCCCGTTGGACAAGCCAATGTAAGAGGGAACTTTGTAGGAAAACAGCTTTAGGAAGGTACTCGAAAAGCGCGTGTATCCGAGATTCCAAGACGTAATCGGCAGCGTGCGAACCTCTTCGCATTCCAAGTTGGCAGCTTTTTTCACACGGTAATGGATCTCTCGACCTTGGATGGGCAACCAATCATAGCGGAGATGGCCATAAACCCCTGTGGTATTCAGGTCGATGGCGGTAGCTTGGGCGGTGAATTGTCCAGAGGAGGTCTGTAAAAAGTGCACAAAAGGATCGAACTCACTGAGTGGGCGATTGTTGAGATAGCGACCAAAAAAGGTCCACCCACCTTGTTTGGAGTTTGCGACGAAGTCCATATCGCAATACACCCGCATCGGCGGGTTATTGCTCAAGGGCTGGATCATGTATGCGCCTGTACCAGTAGCTCCTGTGTACTGTCCTCCGCTCGAAAAACGATATTCCTTGCAAGTTTGCGCGTACGAGCCATCCTGCCAACGTCGTGTCCCTGTGCTGTCCATCGCCAAAGGATTGCGCCCAAGCGCTCGGTACCATAGTTCAACAAAGCCACTCGTGAGAGGAACCCCACCACAAACAAGCGTTGTTTTCCCCGTTGTTCGGTCAAAACGGTAAGACACGCGAAACGCGTTGGCATCCCCTGTATTTCCAGAACAGTACGCCATCCCTGCGTGATCACCGCCGCTTTGAGACAAAGTCTTACCACACAGATCATCCTGCGTGCGAACGACGCCACCGTACGACAAAAAGCCCCAACTTGCCGCACCAAAGATACCTTTGTCTCCAGCTGTCCAGTCCTTTACAAGCGAAAACTCGGTTTGTTCGTACTGAACGGCCTTTCCATTGGCATCTTTCCCAGAACAAACAATACGGACCTCTCTATTTTCAGGAGGAAACCAATCGTACTGAACATGCCCAAACTTCGAGACATCCGACAAATCAGGCGGTGTTGCCGCAACGCTACCAAGTTGTGCATCTTGAAGCTGGTGTTTTGTGGGATCAAACGCTGCCAAATTGAAGCTTGTTGAGTAGCGCCCAATCAATTGAAAGCCACCCTCGTCAAAGTCCATGTCGCAAAAGATCTTCAATGGAGAGCCTACACCAACGGGCTTGATCCAATACGAACCTGTTTTGCGGATCGGCAGGTAACCCGACTCAGGATAACGATATCCCACACAACTCTCAGGGATGGTGTCATCGCTAAAAAGGTACGCTCCTTGGGAGAGCTTTGTGGAAACCACGCAGACCTGTTGTGAACACCCGAACCCTTGGGGACAATCGCTGTCTTGTGTGCAGCGAGACAAGCACAAGGAACCCGTAACCGCCGAGCGTTCGGGCATCGAAACACAACGATACAGCTGCTGTGAGCCACAGTCGATATCTGCCGAACATGGGAGATAACAGAAGCCACTGATACAAGCAGACTGCCCACCACACTCATTGATGGGTTGCCCTTGAGCATCTTTGGCGTCGGGATCACAGCCCAAGCAACGATTGTTTTTGCAGATCAAACCAAAAGCACAGTCCACATTGGAGAAACATCCCGCAGAGGCGCAGACATTGTAACCTTTTTGTGCGTCCGCTTTACAAAGCTGTCCAGTCGCACAGTCTGCGCCATTCAATGTGCAATACACGCACTGTCCAGCCTTGCAGAGCTGATCGCTCGAACAATCGCTTGCGAGCGTACACTTGGCATTGGGGTCACAGTACCCGTTCAAACAGAGCCCCATCCCTACGCAATCAGCATTTGTCTGACAAGTCTTGCAGCCTGGATCGACCTGTCCGTCACAGTCATCGTCCAAGCCATTGCAAACCTCCGTCGTTGCGGTTTTGAGAGGCGTACAAGTCTTTTTCCAAAGGTTCGCTGCGTCTTGCTGACACTTCCATACACCATCTCGACAGACCCCAAAACGCGTGTTGTCTTGGCAGGCTTGGTCCAACTCTGCGATGTTATCGACCTGTCCGTCACAGTCATCATCGACGCCGTTGCAGGCTTCTGCGCTGCTTCCATTTTGCGAACGACAGATCTTTTGACCATTCTCGCAAGCCCACTGTCCTGCTTCGCACACCCCAAAAGTATTGGCGACAGTGCATGTCCCAACGAGGTTATCGACCTGTCCATCGCAGTCATCATCGACGCCGTTGCACACTTCTGCTGACAATGCGATCAGCGGCTTGCATACCTTTTGCTTGCTTTCGCAAAGCCAACGACCGTCTTTGCAAACCCCAAAGGCCGCAGGATTTGTGCAAGCTTGTCCCAAGTCCGCGATGTTATCGACCTGCCCGTCGCAGTCATCGTCCAATCCACTGCATACCTCTGTCGAAGGGACGCCTCCCTTGCAAACGGGCGAACCATTCTCGCAGACCTGAACGCCTGATGCACAAACGCCCGACTTTCCAGGGATGACACATGTCCCTGAAAGATTATCCACAACACCATCGCAGTCATCGTCTTGGTTGTTGCAGATCTCACTTTTGGGTAAGATCTCGCCTTGACAGTCTCCCCAAGTTCCCTGAAGACAGGTTTGCATCCCAGACTTGCAAAGTCCCCGTCCTTCGGTGTCTTTGTTGCCTGTGTAGCAAGCTCTGGTCTCACCTGCTTTGCAAGTACACAGATCATCAATCAAACCATTGCAATCATCGTCCGTTCCGTTGCCGCAAAGCTCTTGCGCCAAAGGCTTTGTTTCGCCTTGGCAAGCTTCCCAAACACCGTTGACACAGCGCTTTTCACCGCTACTGCAAGCCCCCGTGCATTGGATCACGCCGCCCGCCAAAACCTTGCAACCTTGATTCGTAGAGGAGACACAAGGTTCTGCTGCGATACCGTCGTCGATCAAGCCGTTGCAATCGTCATCTTTGCCATTACAGGTCTCTTTTTGCGGGATAACTTGCCCTTCGCAGGTCCCCCATGCCCCAACATCGCACATCTGCAAACCAGCCTTGCAATCACCTTTTCCAAGGCTCCCCACTTCTCCTGCATAACAAGTCCGCTGGTGCTTTTTTTGCAGATCTCCAGCGCGATTATCGACCGAACCATCGCAGTTATCATCTACGCCGTTACACAAAGCATTGGGGTCAAAAGCCCCTGCTAGCTCCTCAGGCTTTGGAAGGATCTGCCCATCACACGGACCCCACAAGCGATTCTTACCGCAGACCTGCTTTCCACCTTTGCAGGCTCCTTTGTCTTTGGTGCCTTCGGGTCCAGAATAACAGTCTCTCGTTTCGCCAGGCTCACATGCACAATCGATTCCATCGTCGATTGCGCCGTTACAGTCGTTATCGAGTTGATCGCAGATCTCGCGATGTGGCAAACCTTGATCATGACAAGCCCCCCAACGCTTGGTGTCTTCGCAGTATTGCACGCCCAAGTTGCAAAGGCCTGTGCTTTGGGTCCCAACGGGTCCCGTGTAACAACTCCTTCGTTCGCCAGGGTTGCAATCGCACTGCAAACCCTCATCGACCTGTCCATCACAGTTGTTGTCTTGGCTGTCGCAGACTTCTTCTTGTGGCAAGCGCTGTTCGACACACGCACTCCAAGAACGGCCTTGTGGATCACACCACTGCTTCCCTTTTTGGCAAACCCCGATCCCTGCGGTACTTTCGTCGCCATTGTAACAAGGACGACTTTCCCCAGGCTTACAAATCTTCTCCGTACATTGTAAGTCTTTACAGAATTGTTCAGCAGGACAATCTGTATGCAAACGACATCCTTTTAAGCAAAAAGATTGTAAGCAGATCTCACCCGAAGCACACTGCCGATCCTCGCTGCACGCTTTGTTTTCAGGGGGAGAACAAGCCCAAGCCCCCAGAAGAAGAACCAAACAGATCAACACGCGTCGAGAAAAAAACTCGCCCATCTCGAACAACCCCTCGTTTGTACGATGCTATCGACAAAGCAATATAGAAAACAATACATTGGCTGCTTGTCGTCTCTCCGCTCTTGATCCGTCAATCAAAGTCGTAGAAACCCCTCAAGACCGCCAACTTTCGCAAGAAAACAAATGCCCATCCCCCTCACGGATTTATGGACAATCGCTATCGCATGGATTTATGGACAATCGCTATCGCATGGATTTATGGGCAATCGCTGTCGGTAGAGTCGATCTTCCCGTCGCAGTCGTTGTCTTGGTTGTCATCACAGACTTCTTTTTGCGGCAAAGTGGCCCCTTCGCAAGCAGTCTCCCAACGACCATCCACGCAGCGCTGCACACCGCTCTGACAAAGTCCTTCGCAAAGATAAAGTGTCTTTTCTTGGTTGAGCACACAACCAGGTAATCCAGGATAACAAGGCCGCGTTAAAGGCAAGTCTTTCTTATCACTACGGTTATCGATCTTTCCATCGCAGTCATTGTCCTTCCCATCGCAAGGATCGAGTTCTTCGGGGGCGGGCAAAGAAAGCGGTTTGTTGTCCGCAGTGCGGCAAGGCCCCCAAGCATGGATGGCTTCAGCGTCTTGGCAGTCTGTTTTCTTGGGGTCCAAGCATCGTCGTTCGCAGCGCTGAAGTCCTTCGTTCTGCACATCCTTGGACGTGGAGCTGCACATCTGGTTGTTTCCCTCGAAAGAAAGCGCGCAAGACCTCGTAGCCTGCGAAGGATCGCACAAACAGTCCGCATCAGGTAACCCATCACAGTCCGCGTCGATATCGACGCACTTTTCCATCTGCTCAAGGTTACGATGTGGGCGGATCTCCCCAAAGCACGGCCCCCAACGACCATCCTCTCCACAACGCTGTACACCACTTCGACAAAAGCCCAATTCATCGGGCTTATCGACCTTGGCATCTGCTGGACTTGTCGAGCATCGACGCAACATCCCCGTTGTGCACGAGCAATCTGAGCGCCCTTCATCGCTTTTGCCATCGCAATCGTTGTCGAGACCATCGCAGATCTCCTCTCGCGGACGGACCTGACCATAACAAGCACTCCAAGTCTGCCCATTTTGGATACAGGTTCGCACGCCTTTCCTGCACTGCCCGCCCATCTGCGCAACAATCGTCTCAACCTCGTTGGGCGCTCCATCATAGCAAGGCTCTGTTTCTTCCGTAGGGACGGTTGCTTTGGCCCCGCAAATACGCTCTTTGCATTGTTTGTTGTAACAGCTTTGGCCCGTTGGACAACGGCTATCATCCGAGCAACCTGGCGTACAACGCCGCTCTTTTGCGTCGCAATACTCGTTGATATCGCACTGACGATCTTCGACACAAGCCTTTTTGCCCGAGTTATCGCATCCAACACTCGCCAACAAACACCACAAAAACAGAAAAGCACCCCCACTTCCTTGAACAAATCTTCGCATCCATCGCCTCTTTCGCATAACCCTTCCCCCTGTGCTAAGGAGTTCCCCACAACAGTGTGCGCGAAGAAGAAGCCCCACCACTCGGTAAGATCTGTTCTTTTTTGCGAAAGTCCTCTTTGACAAGACGCGCATGAAAGATCCCTGAAGTCACAAGCGCTCCCACCCCCACCACGGCAAGAGCGATGCCTGCGATGGTGAGCCCCATGCTGACATTGTTGTAAGATTGAAACTCGCTCTTGTTGTCGATGGCGCCAACATCTTTGGGAAGCTCGCTGCGTTGCAAGATCGCTCCTTGATAAAACACACACTCTGCATCGCTGAAACATGTGTTTCCTGCGGAGATACGAGCCAAGCCAACGCCCAAAAGCACGCCACCCGCGGCCACAGCGATCCCTCCCACGATATAACCCGACAACAATAGCCCGGACAAAGGAGGCTTTTGTTGGAAGGTCAACACCAACGAAACCCCCGGTCGTAGTGTCAGCTTTTTTTCTCTAGGCTTCTCTTCTTTCGGGTAGCGCACAGTGATCGTGTACTCGCCTGGCCGTAACGTGTCGTTCCACTGACCCATCGCTTGTTGGCGAAACTGATATCCCGTGATCTGGATCTGTGTCCCCGTTACACCCGTCGATATCGCCATGGGTGTATAGTGAATTTTTGTTCGCAACGCGACGATCTGCTCGGTATAGACGCGACTTCGGCGTTTTCCCCGCACCAGCGGCAACCATTGTTTCTTGAGGATCAACTCTAACCAACGCAGGGCTTGTTCGCGAAGATACGCCGCGACTTCGGGTCGTTTTTCGCGCATCGCCTCAAAGCGCATACACTTGCTGGCTTCGTTGTAAAGATAACCCCGCTGACGACGATCTTCTTCGGAAAGGTCCTTCCCATCGGGTAAAGACTCCGCCAACTCTCGAAAACACGTCGCTGCAAAAAGATAACCTTGGGACTTGATCATCCCCGAACATCGGAGGATATCGCTCGCCTTGACGACCTCTGCCCAAACAGGAGCCATGCTCCACAGCCCAAAAACAAGCAGGCCACACAGCCAACAAACCACATCAGCCCGTTTGTTGCGCATCATCACCATCCTATCGCCCTTTTCACCTATGTTGCTTTTTTCCCGACGCTTCAAGGCAAACAATCTCCAACGCCCACACTGTCAGCAACATCTTTCAACTGAATCTGCTTTGGAAAAGCCGATGCCTTGGGCGAAGCAAACGTACACTGCGCATACTCTGTGTCGTGGGGGATGATCTGGATCGGCACCTGTTTTCCATCCGCAAGATACAAACAAAATCCACCTGCCCTTTTTGCAACGCGGCTTCCCTCAGCAACCACACGCACCTTTCGAGGCTTTACGCGAAAATGCACCCAACGCCCCACCCCCATCCCCTCTACAGCAAGACCATCGCAAGGGGCTTTTGGCTTTTGTGTCTTGGGCGGTGGAGACTCGCGACGCGGAAGAGACCGTATGCCTGCAACAACCGACTTTTTCTTGCGCTGAACGATGCGTTTTTTCCGAAGGCGTTTTCTGCGCTTGAGTGGCGGGTGTTGTTTCGATGGAGGCTCGGACAGCGCGCCAGCATCCGAGAAAGCATGGGCTTCCGCGGGTGCTTGTGATGGCTCTTGTTTGGAGGGTAACAGCGGCCTTCTCACAGAGATCGAACGTTTCGCAAGGCTCGTGGCGTCCGCTCGTGGTTTGGGGGGTGGCTCTGCCGCCCCTTTGAAACCACGTAGCCCCCAAATCAAGCCCACCGCCAACAAGAGGACGCCCAAGCCAAGAACGACCCAACGCAAAGCCCCATGGCTCGGACTTTTGAGAGGTTCATCTTCTTGCGTGATTTCTTCTTGCAGCACTTTTGGGGATTGGTCTTTGGGTGCAGAGCGCCCAAGTGAACGCTTTGGAGAGGCAGCTCCTACCGCAGAAAAGTCGCTGCCAGAAGGGAGAGCCACAACGTCACGCGCAGGCCCCAGCGTCATCGAAGCGGTTGCTGAAAAAGCTTGATCTTCTACGATACCCGAAGCCAAAGGGCCGACAGGGACTGAGGACTTGGAGTCATCTTCTTGATTCAAAAGACGCGCCTCAAGAGACAAGGTCTGCGCTTGAGCATCCACCAGACGTTCGTGGAGTTCTTGCATCGAAGAAAGGCGTTTTTGCGGGATGATCTGCAACGCATCTTCGATCACTTTGGCAAGCAAAGAACCACGCCAAGCAGGATGAAAAGTCTCCAAAAGCGGCGCAGGTGCGAGCAAACGTTGCGTTAAGATCTCCACCACCGTCTTGCCCACAAAAGGCATCTCCCCCGTAAACATCTGGAACAACAAGACGCCTGTAGCAAAGATATCAGCCCGATGATCGACACCTCGCCCAGTGATCTGTTCGGGTGCGATATAATGAGGCGTCCCAAGCAAAGCACCTGTCTTTGTGAGATCTTCTCCTTGTTCTTCAACGATCTTGGCGATCCCAAAGTCCAAAAGCTTCAAAAAGTCCGGCTGCCCCGCCTCTCGCTGCAACAAAAAGAGATTGTCAGGCTTGATATCTCGATGAATCACGCCTTCCTTGTGTGCATAAGACATCGTCTGACATAGCTGTAAAAGGATGGGAAAGATCCGAGAGAATGGGGGATTTGGCTGTTGCTCAAGCAACGCGGACAAAGGACAACCTTCCAAAAACTCCATCGCCAGATAAGGAGAGACACCTTCGATCTCCCCGTAATCCGCGAGAAAAACGATGTGCTCATGACGCAGCTTGGAGGTGGTCTTTGCCTCGCGAAGAAAACGTTCGGCGGTCTTTGGGTTGGAAGCAAGCGAGTGGTGTAAGATCTTGACAGCAAAAGGGGTTTGTAGCCGAGAGTGCTCTGCTTTATAAACGACCCCCATCCCACCAGCCCCAAGGCGACCCAACAGGCGAAAAACGCCCGCAAGTTGCCCAACGAGATTGGGTTGTCCACACGCAGGGCAAAAGATCCCTTCTGACGGCAGCAAAGAAGAACAACTCTCGCAAAAACGCGCGTGTTGGGACTCCACCGAAGCTTCTCCTTTCCCATTCTTTCGATTTTTCAAAGGATGAGTTGGAGATAACGGGTTTTGAGGTGAAAAACAAGAGGCAAAGGCAGGGGAGAAAAGCGAGGAAAGTGGCTTAGGGAGCGAGGCAACGCGCCTTGTAGGTCACGGTCACCGTGGAGCCGACTTGTGGCGTAGCGCCCACATCGAAAGTGATGCTATTGGCCGCAGCATCAAAAGTCCAACCATTACCGCCTTGGCTGATGATCTTTCCATCCACTTTCACGACGATGCTGCCAGGCTCCGCAGGACGGGACAAGAAGAACTGGCTACGCAACCCAAAGGTCACCGCGCCAAGTTGGTTCAGGGTATTCGACCAGTTTTGATCGCAGATGGGGGCTTGCACGCCTTTCATCAAGTTTGCGATCTCCCAGTAACGAGGCGCAGCTTTCACGGTCGTACCACCAGGAGGCGTACAACCATTGGGTTCGGGACCCACCACAGCAGACGCCCGCACATCGTCTCCTCGCACGCCTTTGAGCGAACGGAAGAAGTTGACATAGAACTGGACAGCTTCAGGCGAAGAGTCGGTCTCATCAGAGACATAGATGATCGAGAGTGCGGCTTCGCTACGATAAAAGCCCTTGTTGCAACCGTTGAGGCGATCGGGTTGCAAAGCATAATAAGAAGCTGTCAAACCGCTCTCTGCTCCAGAACCTTGGAGACCAACCTTTACGTTGTCTGCAAACTTTTGCACGCCATTGGGGGTCTGCGGCGTCACCACGGTGGGGATACCACGGAAACAGCCCGTTGCAGGGATCGGCGGACGATTGCCACGCTGACACATCCCATCGCCACCAAGCTTGTACTTGCTGCCAGAGATGCCACAGTCCGCATCAGTGGTGGTCACAGCGATATGGTAATCAACCTGCAAACGAGAAGCCCATTGGAAGAAAGAAGACAAGTTGGCGGAGAGGTTGTTTTGGTTGTCTTCCATGGAGTTGGAGTCGTCGATCACGAAGAGGATGTCCACTTTGGGCGTACCGATCTGTTGGAAAGTGTCGGTCTGTTCGTCTGTATCGACACCAAGCGCGCTCAAAGGAACGATGTAAGGAGACTGACCGGGCGCCGAGTTTACGACCTCAAAGGTCCGTTGATCGGGGCCAAGCGCAGAGGGAACGTAGGCCAGTTTGACGGTGGCGCTTTGCCCATAGAGCAACGTAAACGGAAGGTTCGGAGCTTGTCGCAAACGAAACTCGGGATCGTTGCTCTTTCCGTCGAACTGAAGGGCCGAGATGGTGAGGGGATCTTGGCAGGTATTCAAGACCTCCAAAGAGTAATCCAAACCACGACATCCTTGCTGTGTCGAGCCCATATCCAAAGGCGAAGGCAGGACCTCGATACACGCTTGGCCGCTGGCTCCAATCAAGGTAACACTCAACTGGGGATTCCCTTTGTCGCTAGAGAGCAACACCAACGAACCTTGGCTTTGTGCTGCTCCGCGCGGTGTATAGGCCAAATCGAGAACAAAACGCTGACCTGGCGGGATCTTTTCGCCTTGTGTATCGAGCGTCGTTTGGAGCGAAAACACCTGCGAAGGGTTCACGGTGAGGTTGGCTTGGAACAGCGTACAGTCCTCATATCCGATGTTTTCGACTTGGACCTTGCCAGGCCGCGAAGCACCTGTAGGAACAAAACCAAAGCTCAGCGTGCTAGGGATAGCTCGAAGTTCACAAGGGCTACTCGACGGATCACGCGACAACAAGGGGATCTCCAATGTTGGGCGCAAGGGATCATCTGTTTCGAGCACCAAGCGGCCTTCGTCGGCGTTGTCGTCTGCTTTGGTAAAGCGGACCTTGAACTCAAGAATCTTCCCAGGGGCGATCACCGCGGGAACTTGAGGTGCTTGCACAAAATCAAACTCACGGCTGGTCGTGGCTGAGAAAGAAGCTTTTTTCAGGGTACAGTCTTTGTTGCCTTGGTTGCTCAGCGTGACGGTCTTGTCTTCGCTGCGCAAAAACAAAAGCTGTGTGGGCAGCGCATTGAGGATACAGCCCGAAGGTTGAACCTCCAAAGCTACGGTTGCTGTAGGCGTATCAGGATCGTTACTCGACACTTCGACCGAACCGCCCGCGGGCTTGGGTTCAACCGCCGTGTAAGAAACTGTAATCTGTTGTGTTTTGTCTGCTTCGAGGGTGAGGGGGAAGCTGGGCAAACCATCCAAAGTAAACTCTTTGGCGGTCGTCGGAGAAAGGTTTACACCCGAAACAACGAGCGGTTGGGAACCTGCGTTGCGGATCACGAACGTTCGTTTGCCTTGGCTTCCTGTAGGAACATCATCGAAAAGCAAACGAACGGGTTCCAAGATGATACGCGGGGCATCGCGCTCGCCAACGATACGTACAACGAGCGGTTGTGCGCTTGCATCGTGAACAAAAGAGAGTGCAGCCTCAGACTGATGACCTTTGGGCGTATATTTCACGTCCAACTTGGCCGACTCACCGGGCTTTAGCGTCGTAGGATAGGTGATGTCTTTTTCGAGGGTAAAAGCACCTTCGGCGTTCCCTTCCCACGAAGAAGAACGCACTTGCACATCTGCTTGCCCTTGGTTGGTCAACGTCAGGGTCAGTGTCTTGGACTGATCAGGTGCGACCTTACCAAAGTCGAGTGGATTAGGGCTTGCGAACAGCGCCCCACTCACTTGGCTGGAGCGAACAGGAACACGTGTATCCCCTGTGTCTCCGACGTTTCGACCTGTATGTACGATGCTTAGATAACTACTCGCAGCGCCAGCACCTTGCGGTGCATAACGAATCTTCACGCGGACACTTTGCCGAGGTTCGATCGCGATGGGTAAACCCAAAGCCTCTACATCGAGCAAAGAAAAAGCCTCACCGCGTTCGAGAGGTTTCAATGTCAAGCTTGACAAAGTCAACGCAACTTGCCCGATGTTGCGCAACAAGACCTCTCGTTCGGTTGTTTGTCCGACAGGAATCGCGGGAAAGATTACGTTTTCAGGCTGCACTTCAAGTTCAGCATAAGTCCCTGTGCCTGTGTTATCACACTGACAAGCAACGAGCCCCATCGCCAAAAAGGCGCAGAGCACAAAACAACAAAACATCCATACACGCTGCCGCATCCAAGCCTCCAAATATCTTTTCCTGCAAAAGCACCACATTGTCGCGATTTTATCTCACAGGAACGGCGGTTTTCGTCGCCTTTGTAGATACCCTTCCATTGGCATCCCAACTTTCTCACCTTCCCAAATGGGTCTTGATGAGATCTTTATTCATCTATCGACAATTTTATTACATCTGTTGCACGCGCCTGAAACAAAGCCCAAGCGCTTAGACTCATCCCGCTCCACAAATGACCGTCGCAGGCAGCTTGTGTGATCTCCTGCGCGCTCAAAAGCAAAGGTTCAAGTAACTCACTCTCTTCTGGAGTCGGTTCGCCAGCCACTTCTACACCACGCGCCCAAAAAATCCAACACTTCTCTTGCAACAAACCCACGCATGGAGAGACACTACCTAATGATATCCACTCTCGCGCGCAATAGCCTGTCTCTTCTCGCAACTCCACAGCCGCCATCTCTTCGGGTGTATGAGCAGGATCGTAGGCGCCTCCAGGAAACTCAAGGCCCCAACCTTCCCACAAGTACCTATACTGGCGCACCATCACAAAACGACCATCCGACAACTGCGGCACCACCAGCACAGAACCAGGTGTGCGTGCATAGTGATATTCACCTTGTCTTCCATCGCTCGCTTCGTAATCATCTTGAACGTAAGACCAATACGGATTTTGATGAAGGACTTTCTGGCGAAGGCGTCTCCAGCTCACCTCTTCCCCCCTTTCTCCAACTTTATGGGACGAAGTTGTGTCACACAACTCACATCCAAGAAACCATCTTGCAACAACTTCGTGTGTGAGAGTCTTTATCGCGGTTTTTCTGCACGAGGCTCGCTATCACTGTGGTTGGGCAAGATCCAACCACTCTCACGCTGCCCTGCAAAGTCTGGCAAAGGATCAATCAATTCAGGAAGATACCCTAAGCGATGAGCCAAAAGTTGCTGCAACGCCCGCTCTAGATCAGGGATCTTCTCGCGCAACGCCGCATATTCTCCCACGGGAAGGTGCAGCAACAAGCCACCCGACGGCATCTCCACAGAGATCCGCGTGGGAAGCGAAGTTAGCAACGAATACTCCCCAAAGATATCCCCCTCGCCCAAGATTCCGACATCTCGGTAAGAGCTTTCCTTCTCACTTCGATTGACGCGCGCTTCGCCGTGCAACACCACAAACAAACCTGGAGGTTTATCGCCCTCTCGAAACAATGTCTCGCCTGGCTGCACCACGCGCACATGAAACAACTGATAGATGCTCTGATGCAGATCCGCTGTAAACTCTGAAAGTCCCACCTTGAGAAGATTTTCGAGATAACGCTTGCGGATGATCTCTTGCAGATGTTCCAAGATCTGAGGGTGTTTCTCTGAAAGAAAAGCGAGTTGTGTCGAGGAGATACGCCACGCGATGCTTTCACAAGTCACATACACCGTGGCGCGGTGAGGGACATGCGTCAGCAAAGACATCTCCCCCACATAAGTCGGCGCTTCGACCGTCGCCAACTCGATGACTTGGCCATCCGCGCGTTCTTGTTCAACGATCGCCATCCCATGCGACAACAAATAAAAAGCTTGTTCGCGTTCACCTTGGCGGATCAACTCGTCCCCAGCTTCCAAGGTCAGCGGCTCTATATAAGTAGAAAAAGCGATAAAGTCCTCGCGCTTGAGTTCATGAAAGATCGGGATATCATGTGTTTCATGCGTGGAAAGGCTCGGAACCATCGAGATATCCACCCCTGTCACATAAGCCATACGGATCAAGTCATAACGCTCAGAAGGCAAACGGATCGCTGGTTCCTGCAAGATATGGCGTCGCCGCGTAGGTATTGGACTCTGTGGTAGGGGGGTGCCTTCACGTTCCACACGGCCACAAAAACGATCCGCCAAAAGCTCAAGTGCTTCGCGTTGTCGGTCACCTGTCAGGTACAAGCGCGTCATCGCCAAGCCACTAAAAAAGTCCCCGCTCCTGACAGACGCCCGCACAGACGCAAGGATCATATCGCTCGCAGCACGCAACCAACCGTCTTTGAGCAACACCTTAGCAAGTTCAAGACGCAAACGCACAGAGGTCGGCTCTTTTAACAAGGCCAACAAATGCTCTCGTAGGTTCATGCCTCTTGCCCCTCCACCAAGTCGTCCGCGCTCATCTCCCATGTCTCACTGGGTCCCTGAGGCAAAAGCCACGAAGGATCGAGCGTTTCATAACTGATCGGGATCGGGTTGATGATGTCGCGGAGTTCTTGGCTTCGCAACACCATCAACTCACGCAGCGTACTTTCGAGGGTGGGCTCATCTTGGCGAAGCTGTCGGTAAGCTTCGACAGGCAAGTGAAGAACGATCCCACCATCGGGCATCCAAACCCCTGCATTGGTGGGTTCATTGTTCAACAAGGAAAACTCTCCAAACGTGTCCCCTTCTCCAAGCGTTGCGAGATGCACCCGCCGACCATCGGGCGTATGCATCAACACCACCGCTTCGCCGTGCATAATCACAAAAAGACCGGGTGGAGGCTGGTTTTGCGAAAAGACCTGTTCGTCCACTTCCACCACGCGCAACCGAAAAGACCGAAGCAAGCGTTCTTTCACGGAGACGGCCGAAAAGACCGGGCTCAAACGCATCAAGTTTTCGAGCTGACGTTGCCGAACGATATGGCGTATCTGTTTAAGGATCTCAGGATGACGACGGCCCAAAACCGCCAACTGTTCCGCACTAATCGACCACGCGATCACATGGCTCCGTGCGATCACAGAGGCACGATGCGAGACTGTCGTCAAAAGCCCCATCTCTCCGACGTATGTGGGCGACTCCACGAGGGCCAGAGGGATGCTTTGCCCATTTGGTCGGATATGTTGGACCTCTACAACACCATGCGACAACAAATAAAACTGTTGCTCTTTCTCTCCCTGCCGCAACAGGATCTCCCCTTCGGGGATCTGTTGCGGAACCAAGGACATCCCCATCTGGATAAACTCATCTGATGTGAGATCTCCAAACAAAGGAACATAGGGCATCGGCGTTCCTTCAGGATGCCCAACACCTGTGAGATCCGTCCCGATTTTTCGGGCAAATTTTACTTGTGCTTCTACCTCCAAAGGCAACGCGACGATATGCGGAGCAGGCTGTGGAGGTGGAGGAGGCTCGCCACGAACGCGACGCTCCACAGCAAAACGACTGGCAAGGCAAGCCATCATCTCTTCGTGAAGATGCTCTGGGACATGGAGACGGCACAAGGCAAGCGCACTAAAAAACTCCCCCCGCGAAGCTGCCGCCTCAACAGCAGCGCAAGAGATCTCTTCAGCCCATGTTTGATAACCCAAAGCATGTAGCTCGTGCGCCAACAACAACCGCGCCTTCACCGAGCCCGGTTGTCTCGCTAGCCTCAAGATGGCATCTTGCAAACTCATCCAGCAACTCCCCGCGTAAACACATGTAACCCTTGTCCATCGCGACCAAACGCCATCCTAGCGCTCCACCGCCCCAAAAACAAGATCAACACCTTCCCTTTGTTCCCCAACCACCAAAGGATCGCTTCTTCGAGTCTTTCACTACATCGCCACACGATAAACTTCCCACCCCCAACCCACACCTTTTTCTTGTGAATGCTGTCACTCATCCGTCGAACGTAAAGACGATGCTATCGGCGTCTTTTGAATTTTACATGCCCTAGTGACCAAGAAACCCTTCACGAGAGAGGCCGTTTTCTTCTCGCAAGAAAGAACAACGTCCCTCCACAAACGTTGCAACAGGCCACCCACAAAGCATCTGCCCTTCCCATGGGCTAAGTCGCGCCTTGGATGCAAGTTGTTTTTCCTCAACAGGACGCGCTTGGTCGAGATCCAAAAGCACCATCGTTGCGGGAGATCCTTCTTCCAACTTTGGCGTAGGCCACCCCATGACTTTGGCGGGCCCCTGCGTCCACGCACGCAACAACACATCCAATTCCATCAGGCGAGGCACCACCAACGATGTATAAAGCACTGCCCATGCAGTCTCCAAACCACCGATACCACTGGGCGCTTGAAGCAGATCGAGTTCCTTTTCAGCAAGCGTCCAAGGTTGATGATCCGTGGACAAACAGTCAAACAACCCATCCGTCAGGGCTTTTCGTAGCGCTTTGACATCCGCAGGAGGACGCAGCGGAGGAGACACCTTGTAGCGCGGATCAAACGATGCCATCGACTCATCCGACAACAAGAGATGATGTGGTGTCGTTGCAATCGAGATCGGCGCACCACGCTCGCGAAGCCACAACGCCAAAAGCAAGCTTTCTTCCGTTGTAATCGGGCCAAAGTGGACGCGTGCCCCTGTCTGACGAGCGATCTCAGCGTCTCGAAACAAAGCAAGTCGCTCTGCAATCGCAGGCTGCCCAGGCAGCCCCAAACGCTCGCTAACGCGGCCTTCGTGCATCACCCCACCTTGGCACAACGAAGCGTCCAAACTGCCTCCCTGCACCAACAAACCCACTTCTGCGGCATACTCACAAGCACGACGAAACAAGTGGCCATCCTTGACAGCCTTCGTTCCATCCGTGACCATCACCACGCCCGCTTCTCGCAAAGCCCACATGTCCGACAACTGCTCGCCCTGCATCCCTCGACTGAGCGCCCCCGCAGGACACAGCTTCGCAAAACCCAATGCGGACGCCTTGGCTTGGATCTGCGCGACTTGTGCTGGATCATCCAAGATCGGGTCAGTATCAGGCATCATCACGACGGTCCCAAAGCCCCCAGCCACCGCCGCTTTCAAACCGCTTTCCAAGCCCTCTCTCACCTCAAACCCAGGCTCACAAAGATGTGTTTGCAGATCAATAAAAGCAGGCGCCAAGAGCGCTCCTTTGGCATCCCACACACGATCCACTTCACCACCAAGGCCCATGCCTTCAATCACACCCTCGCGAAAATAAAGGTCTGCCTTTTCTGCAAGTCCTGTCACACCCCAGATACGGGCATTTTTAATTACTTGTCTCATCGCCCTCTCCCCACCAACAAACTATACAACACAGCCATCCGCACGGGCACACCGTGAGCAACCTGTTCTTCGATCACACTGCGTTCACTGTCTGCAAGCACACCTTCGATCTCAACATCCCGATTCATCGGCCCTGGGTGCATCACGATGGCATGGGGATGCGCTCGCTCCATCATCTTTGTCGTCACCTGATAGCGCGCTTGGTACTCTGCCAGCGAAGGAAAAAGCCCTCCCTGCATCCTTTCGCGCTGCATCCGCAACGCCATCACCGCATGTGCCCCTTCGATCGCCTCTTCCAACCGAAAACAACGACGAACACCCGAGTACTGCTCAAGTTCCGCAGGCAAAAGCGTGCGCGGTCCACAAAGCACCACCTCCGCCCCAAGTTTGGTCCACAAGCTGATGTTGGAACGCGCCACACGCGAGTGCATCACATCCCCCACGATGGTCAACCGCTTGCCGCGAAAGCCATCAAATCCCTCGAAACAACGGCGAAAAGTGTAACCATCCAACAAGGCTTGTGTGGGGTGTGCTCGCCGTCCATCCCCTGCGTTAACGATGGAAGCGTCCGTCCAACGGCTTAATTGGTAGGGTGTACCCGCCGCCACATGGCGCACGATATAAAGATCAGCTTGCATCGCATCAATGGTTCGCAGCGTATCTTTAAGAGACTCACCTTTGGAAAGGCTCGAACCACCCGCCGCAAAGTTCAAGACCTCCGCACTCTGTACCTTGGCCGCGCGCTCAAAACTCAGTCGTGTCCGCGTACTATTCTCGAAAAACAATGTCGCGACCGTAAACCCCTGCAACGAAGGGACTTTCTTCACCTTTCGCTGCATAACCTCCATCATCGCATCCGTCGTCCTCCACAAAGATTCGATCTCCGAAGCCGACCAGTCCTCTAGATCCAGCAAATGACGATGACGTATCTGCACCGCTTCCATCATGACTCACTCTCCAACAAGTCCACGCCCTCTTCACCATCCGTCGAATGAAAGTGCACCTTGATCACTTCGCTGCGGCTTGTCTGGATCGCACGCCCCACATAATCCGCTTGGATCGGCAGCTCACGATGACCGCGATCCACCAAAACCGCCAAACGAATCAGAGAAGGCCGCCCCAAGTCCATCAAAGCATCCAAAGCCGCACGCACGGTCCGCCCCGTGTAGATCACGTCGTCACACAACACCAACTCACGACCGTGGATATCCACAGGCACCTCTGTCCTTCGCACGATTGGTTGTACGCCGATCTCTGTCAGATCATCCCGATACAACGTGATATCCAACTTCCCCACAGGGACCTCAAGACCCTCATAGTGATGGATCAACTTCGAGAGATGTTCCGCCAAAGGGATCCCCCGTGTGTGCACCCCCACCAACACCACATCTTTCAAAGACGCGCTACGCTCGATGATCTCATGCGCCATCCGATTGACGGCCCGATTGATCTCTCCCTCGTCCATCAACCTCTTCTTCCAACGCAAACCCATCCTGCTCTCCTATCCTTCACAAACAAGCAAAAAAAAACGCCGCGCTCCAAAATGAACGCGGCGTCTTTTCTTCGTGATCTTCTTTCTGATCACGTGGATCAAAAAGTGTTCTCTTATGTCCCTTCTCCTCATGGACCTCCTCGTGATCCATAAGATGATCTCCACTTGTGATCACCCCCGTGCACAAAAAATGATCTTCTTGATCAACGCACTGCCCCAAGGCTTTCACACAAAAGGTAGCCTCTCGTTGCTTCTCTTTCGCCCATCGCGTGATCACTTGAAAAAACAAGAAAACCTCCCAAAAACATCACAAAAACAATCATATAGAGAAATACAAAGATCATCCGATCAAGATCGCGGCAGAGTCTAGCCTCCCCATCCCAAATGTCAACCTCTTCTCACCTTCACTTTGGAAACAAGAATTGTCTATATTTGAGACAAGTGAGACAAGTGAGACAAATCCAGTTTTTATTTTTTCATGCCACTTAACTATTTATTTTAAAAGAATTATTTCTATGCAGTCGTTATCCAGAAGGGAGATTTGTGCGCACGATCACACCCAAGATCACATCCCCCTTGCGTCTTTGGACAAATGGCAAAAAACAGAGCTAATGATAGAGAGTGAAAGGAAGAAGTAGGCAAATGAAATCTTGGCATACTTTGTGCCCTTGTGTCACTACGCCAGCAACGAAGCGGCCTCATAAGCAACGACAAAAGCTCAACGCAAAGAAAAAACAACACGTATCCGCAACAAGGTACAACACAACAGACACCAACGACAGACCTTTCTTCAGAGCAACATCTTGGTATCGACATCAGACTTTGCAACAGAGCACACAACAGAGACCTCAACAGTCCTGCAACAGCATCCTCTACCGAGCTTTTTGTCGTGCAACATATCGAAGCGACCAGCATAAACAACTTGATGTGCATCACAAAAACATCAGCATCTTCATCAGTGCAAACACCTTAGATTCTTCATCCGATCGCGCATCAGAAACAACACAAAAGACTTACAACAAGATCAACATCAGCGTCGCCTTCGTCTTCGCCCGAGCTTGACTCCCTGTTCTCAACACAGCTTGATTCAACATCTTTTGAATGACCTCCAGAAAGAATCAACTTTTTTTGAGAACACAGCCCAACACCCTCGACATATGTTTCAGCAACGAATCTTCTTCAAGAAAAACAACGCTGAGACATCATCAACAGCGAGGTCATGGGAACAGGGAGCTAAGCGCGGGCTTTTTTTTGGCATCAACAGCCCAAAGCAGCTACAACACCTCACCAACAGCATCTCTCCCAGACACGCAACAGCATCTTCATCCCCCCAAACAAACGATCTTCCCTCTTTCTTAGATTTTCTCAATATAAGATCAGTTTGTCTCTATTTGACACTTCTCAAAATAGAACATTATCAACTTGATATTGTCTTATTTTGATATGCACACTTATATCAAAATAAGACAAACACTCACAAAAGACGCCATCTTCCTTTTGTATCGGGGACTTCAGATAATCTTTCCGTGGATTGTCGAGGGAAGAGTTCGAGGCGGGCCAACAAAGCAAAGACACACGAAGCAGTTTAGCGAGACAGTTCTTCTAGTTCGTCCCATTTTGCGATAAGAAGCTTTTTGGCGACTTCTTGGGTTTGGACGAGATCTTGTTGATCGCGGAGTTGCCCAAATGCGATCTCACGAAGCAAGACGCCCACCCAAGGTCCAGGCCTTGGTGCCTCAAGAGATCGCTCTTTTGCGATCTTCTTTGCGATCTCAAGAAGATCACGCCCTTGGAAAAGATCAGGGAAAAGAAGCTCAGCTTGTTTGGGATCTTCATGGGGAAAACGTAAGCGGTGCAGGTGATCGATGATCCAAAACTCGATCGGTTGTTCGAGTGAGGGCCACGCTTTTTCCATGGGCGCAAGAAGAACCTCAAGCCAAGGAGTATCCGCAAGAGAGGTTCCAGCAGATCGCGCAACATGTTGTAAACGCTGGAGATGCGACAAAGCCTCTGTATGCTCTTGAAGAAAAGAAAAGCGTTGGCACCACAGAAGATGCCGCCGCAACAAGATCTCCGAGGCCCCATCCCCATCAGAAAGCGCACTGTCGATCTCATCCTGAGAAAGAAGAGGCGCGAGCTTTTTTTGCCAAAGATCGAAGTCGCTTTTGATCTTTTCTAAAAAGCTGCGCATCAAGCTGTCGTCATCATGGCCAGGCGCATGCGCAAGACGATCAGCGATCGCAAAAAACGCGAGGTCGTGCATCAGATCTTTGCGGCGTTCCATTCGAAGCACCAAACCAAGGATCTTGGGACTCGGCGGATCAGCAGAAAGATCTTTGGCGCGGATATCCAAGATCTCATCATGGCAAAGCACCAAGCGCTCGACATCATGGCGAAGCTCCGCAGCCGCCCCCAAACGCAGTAGGACTTCGTGCGTGATCTTGGCCGAGACCTTGGGGTGCCCAACAAAGCGAATCCCACCATCCTCTTTGTGTTGATGCCCATCCATGGGCACGGTCTTTCCCATGTCATGGAAAAAAGCGACAAGAGAAAGCCGCAGACGCTGTGAGAGCGGAAGGTCCGCGTGTTCCAACAGCGTTTGGAGATGCCGCATCACTGAAAGCGTGTGCTCCCAGACCGTTTCGTGGTGATAAGTATTGGAAGACTGATCGAGGTCCCACCCCACAGAGGTAGCAGGCAAAGGCAGCAAAAAGGACAACAAGCCCGTCTTTCTCATCAAGCGAAGCGACGCCACGATATGAGGAGAAGAAAACAACTGCGCCAGCCCTGACCACCAGTGAGACCACGAAGTCACGGAAAGATCCCCCAAGTCCGCGACGATCTCACGAAAGCCCTCGACGATCTTGGGGGAAAACTCAGCTTGTCGTTGGCTCGCGATCCCGATCACCTCCAACATCGACCAAGGTCGCTCGATAATCAAAGAACGCCAATCGTCCTGTTGGGCGATCATCTCTTCCCCAGACTCGCCCTCGCTCCAACCCCACCAAGGCTGTGACTCCTGCATGACAGACTCCTTTTGCTGACACCTTGCTGTTTGCGCCTTTCGAATCAAGTCCAAACGCTCGCAAAGATGCACACCATCTTTTTGAAACGAAAAAGCACCTGCATCTTCCGCCAAAAGACGTGTTTCGCCAAGGAGATGTTCTTTCGAGGTTTATTTGGAGGGGTAGCGTCGGGGAGGAGGAACCGCTAGGGAAGCAGGCAAGGTAAGCCCCACCACCGCAGGAGCAGGGATCGCCTTCCCACCATCGGGCCAGTGGCTGGTGAGGTGTTGCAGATCTTCAGAGCCTTCGCCTGGGTGCTGGACAGAAAGAAACATCGTCTTGCCATCAGGAGACAAAGAAGGCCCCGTAAACTCCGCGTCATTTGGTGCTGTCGCAGCACGAAAAGTTTGTCCTGCATACGCACCACGCAGAGGGATATAGTACAAAGCATTGTTTCCAAAAGGTTTATAGTGTTTCGACCCCAACATCAGAGGAGACATGTCGTTGGTCATCCACAGTTGTCCTTCCCTGTTGAAAACCAAGTTGTCAGGGCAAGCAAAACCATGCTTCGTCCCACCCGCAAGATACGTCGCATGCGAAAAGTTCGCGGCGGTAAAGTCTGCCTTTTCTTCGGAGATCTTGAGGATCGAACCAAAGAAGTCCCCTTTTTTGGGGTGCGAGGTCAAACAGATGTAGATATCGCCAGAGATCGGATCGACCTCGATATCTTCAGGGCGATGCATCTTTGTCCCACCAACCCACAAAGCCGCCTCGCGACAACGGATCATCACATCTTCCTGATCACGAAAGTGTTTTTGCAAGATCGGTTGTTTTTGGATCGAAAGAGAACACCAACGACCTTTTTCCACATCCGCGACAAACAACTCCCCTTCCGCCAAGGTTCCAGGGCGAGACGCCACGAACTTGTAGATGCAACGATCGTGATCATCATCGCCCATGTAAGCCACGCAGCGACCGTCTTTTGTGGTCACGACGGCAACACCTTCGTGTGCAAAACGTCCCAAAGAAAGGAGCTTTTGGGCCTTTCCTGTCTTGGGCTCGATCTCCACGACCCAACCGTAATGTTCGGGAGGATGATCAAAGAATGCTTCCCAACCAAACTTGCTTGGGCGTTGGCGGATCTGACGGGCTCCTTTGGTGTAGATCGCCTCGCGATAAAAGTCGTCGTAGTTTTCTTCGCAAGTCAGCAGCGTTCCCCAAGGGGTTCGTCCGCCCGAGCAATTCGCCAAAGTCCCCACAGCATAGGAAGATCCAAGGATTTTTTTACCACCCGCAAAGGGAATCTTTGTCCGAGCATCCAAACGACGATTGTGTGGGTCGTCAAAGACCAACGACCATCGCCCAGCTTTGGCGTCAAAACGGATACGCGCAAGCGTTCCCCCAACAGAGGCTTGTTCAAGCTCCACTTGAGCGCGGGTCCGAGGTTGGCCAGGCGCCCACCCTCCTACAAAGATCGGGCTTGTGCTTTCGTGGTTGACCCATAACAAACCATCATGATCTCCCCAGATCGGGAGAAAACACGTGAAGTCATTGTTGAAACCAAAGAGATCACCTTTGCGATTGAGGGCTTGCTTCCATCGCAGGATGATGTGCGATTGAAAGCCATCAGCAAGACGCAACTGATCCCCAGCGCTGGGCGCGAGAGAAGCAAAAGGAGGTGTTTCTTTGGCGGCCAGCGCCTCTCCTCCCCCCATCAAAGAAAGCGCCAAAGCACCCCGCCCCAAAAACTGCAAAAACTCTCGTCGTGAGGAAAGTTCGATACTCTCTAAGGATTCTTCTTTTCTAGACAAGCGCTCACCTCGATCCAAACAAAAAGGAAGATCAACAAACCAAAGGAACATGCCTTTGCCTTGTCACAGACACATCACGCAAGAGAAACGATCACATGTCATCGAACAAAGATGAGAGCACGCGCGCAGAAAACACGAAATTTCTTTTGGAGAAGATTGTTTGGGAGAGTTGATTTTATTTAGGGAGTTGCTTTTGTTTGGAGATGCGCTAGAAGGAAGGGGCTAAAAATACGAAAGCCCCCTCCCATCAAAGACAGGAGAAGGCTCACATAAAGATAAGGAGGAGAGCACGCACGAGCAACCACCGCTCACCGCACCACAAGGAGGCCCTCGTGCGGCTCTTAAGACATCGGGGTTCTTAGCGTTCAACGATCTACCCCACGAAAACCGTCAAACAAAACACCCGTTGTCCACATCCACGAGTAGGTTTAGCGCAAATCTTTTCCTTTGGTCCTATCCATATCAACCACCTCTTTGATCTCGATCAAGAACAAACGAAAACCATTCGTTCCCAATCGACCACGATAACCATACAAAATCACTAGACTTTCCATCCTCCTGCGGATCGCCTCTTGCTTCTTTGCGAAAGGACAAGAGCAGCTAGGGAGAAAGAAAAGCCTGTAGGGTCGGTGACTTTGCTCGACATAGAGCAAAGGTGCGGTGGTGTGGGGGAGATTGATTTCTTGGGAAGGATGGGAGGCAAAAGGAGGAGGTTTGGGGAGAGATGAAGGACACTCTTCGCAGCGGGGGTCTTAGTGGCGGCAAGCTTTGGGGTGATGGAAACGTCGGTTCCATCGGCCACGCCAGCGCTCATAACGGGAGCGAAGACGCTCAAGATTCGAAGCAAGTTTGTGTCGTTGTGCAGAAGAGAGCGTGCTGTGGGCTTTCAGCAAAGCATCCGTGCGATCTTGTGCGATCTTCTTGAAGCGCACCACCCAAGCATCGATCAGTCCATCGATCTCTTTTTTGTTGGGATTTTCTTTGCGCAACAACTCAAGGGCTTGGTTTTGGAGTTTGCGCAGCGCGTCGCGTTCTTGGTGCAGGTTCTTGGTGGCATCGAAGTAGATCGAGCGAAGCTGTGTGCGTTGCTCTGCATCAAGATGGACCCCGCGGAATGCGACAGCGACGGGGTTAAAGAAGCGTGCAACCGCTGCGACACCAAGACCTAAGAGCAACAAGAAGAAGACAAAGCGGAAGAATCGACCACGACGGCGACATCGTCCATGTCGAGCGTGCCAACCACAGTGCCCACCACCGTCATGAGCGCCAAAGTACGGATGTGCGGGAGGTTGCGGAGGCTGCGGAGGAGGTGCTTGGACCGCCGCGGGTTGGATCACGACGGGTGGGACCACGATAACGGTCGCGGCGCCTGTGTTTTGCTGGGTTATGTTTGCGATTTGGCCGGGTAGAGCAACGGTTCCCTGCTCAGTAACGATGGGCTGTCCTACAGTAGAGGCATTTTGGTTGGGGCGGTAGTTCGACTGGCTCATGGTATGTCTCCTTCCTCAAATATGAGGTGGTCAGGGATTCACAACGTTAAGAAGACAGTGGGTTGCGGGCCGCATCGCTGTGCAGCGTGTCCTCATCTCGTCTTCGTGAGCCAAAGCTATCGGGGGTGTGTTAGAAAAGTTTGTTGGTTTCTCAGGGACTTTGTAAAAAAAGTTTAAACAGCTGTGATCCACAACATCATGGAACGATAGAATTGACATCTGACAGGGGGATGGGTGATCGTAGGGCTCAACTTTATCGAGCCGGGGCATGCAGCATGGCAGAGATGCGTCAAGCGCTTGAGCGCTTTTCTAAATCAGATTATTTGCTTGCTCGGGGACAGGGTTCTTTTACCCGTCTTTTCCGAGCTTTTATGGATATGAGCATCGGGTTTTTTATCCGCCTCTGTGTATTCGGGGCGATCTTTTGGATGGGCTGGACGGCCGCAAACCTCGAACCCAACGGCGATTTATCCTTTTACCTCTTACCTTTCATCCTTTTTTCGATCCCCGTCCTGTTGCTTTCTTCAGGGCGTTCGCTGGTCGAAGCCGTGCTCAATCGCCTTCTCACTGTCGCTCTTTTTGGCATGTGGGTGTGGAGTGCGGTTTGGTATTTCAAATATCCACAGTTCGGATACAGCGCGGTTTCCTTGCTTGCAGGACTGATCTTGCTGAGCATCCCGCTTTGGCTGGCTTGGTTTCGCAAACGGCAAGAGAGCTTCCACGCAGACAAAGCGATCCTCTTGGCCACGTGGATCGTGGGCTTGGTGATGTTGATCGGTTTGCTCGGGATGTTGGTCTATTACATCGGTTTTCGTAAAGCCAGCCCTGAAGCCTCCAGCTCGATCCTCGTCGCGGTCGGGACTTTTCTGTTCTTTTTGGCGATCACGATCGTTCGGCTGTTTTGGATGGACGATGCACGAAATCGCCGTGCTATGCGCATCGATCACGTTCCTCGTAGCGACGCATTGTTGCTGTTGGAGTGGTTTATCCCCCAATCGATGTACCTCGTCATCATGATCCCTTGCTTGATCTTTGCGGAGGCACTGCTTTTCGACACGGTGTACCGCTTCACGAGACGCCCTCAAGAAGAAGCCCTGCGCAAGATCCTCCAGATCTCCCCGCGAACATCGCCCTTGCGAAAGAAGCTGGGCAAAAAAGATACGTCTTTCAAAGAAGACAACTTGGAGACCCCAGAACTCCTCAAAAGCCCGCCACACTCGCAGGCTCCCCTCAGGGCTCGTTTTGGTGAGTGGGTACTCTTTGGAAGCAAGCCCTATGTGTACCCAAAGATCCGTGGTGTGGAGATCCCCGCTCCCTTTTGGTTTAAGTATCTAGGACGGTTGCTACTCGGTTTGATCTTGGCCTTCCTGATCACCCAACAGCGCAATATCTGGATGCTTTTTCGCTACACTTACGAATCGATGTTGGAGCTTACACGCGCAGGGATGGAGCGTTCGCACTTCCATGAATCCCCACCACAACACCTCCACAAGATCCAGATGGATATCCGCGCCTTGCTGACCTACTACGGCAGCATCTGGCGACGAATCTTTTTGTACGCAACCAGCGCACCTTTCACTTGGATGGGATGGCGTTTGGTCCTAGAACCTGGGGCCTCTTTTTGGACCGTACTCGCCAAGACCCGACGGCTCCTTGCACGACGCTGGGAAAGTGGGCTTCTGACTTCAGCGATCCTTATCGGCCTATTGACGGGCTTTTTTACCGCGATCCAACCGTGGCTCCTTGGGGCTTTCTATCGTTGTACGCTGCCCATGTTACTGAGCGGCCTGTTTATCTTCATCATGCACCAGTTTGTTGGCTTGCGGCCCCCTCGACTGCAAAACAACTGGCTTTGGTTGATGCTCCCGCTCCACGTCTTGCTGGCCTTGCTCTTCTTCTTCTTGGCCATGGGCGTAGGCAATATGGAGCACACCAGCCAACAATTTATCTGGTTTTTGTGCCAAGTGACGGCGCTGGCCTTTCCTGCGGTGTATCTCTTTGGTGGCGCCCGATACGAGGGCGAAGACGACCAAGAAGATGATCCAGATGCCCCAGATAGTCGACGTGAAGTCAGACATCTTCTCTTGGGGCAACTGGCGCATATCCCTTATAGAGACTGGGTTGTTTCGGCCTTGGTTTATCGACTTCACTCTGTACGCAGCGAAGTCTTGACCTTGATCCTCGTGTTGCCTTCCTACTTGATCAACTCCGTTTTTTGGCTCCGAGGCGTGGTCACAACCATCGAACAAAGGCGCCGTTGGACCCTCGCCACACTCGGTCGCGCAAGCATCGCTTGGACACTCTTCTTTTTCCTAAGCCTCGTCTTTGCCGCGATCTATGACGCACTTCAAACGCACCAAGTCCCCTCGATCGATACGCTGATCTTCCTCGCGCTGTTGCTGCCCGCTTTGTTGAGTTGGGGCAGCGATGTGTTGGTTGGAAAGTGGATGACGCGTAAAGAAGCACAACCCTCGATCAAACAACAGCTTTTGCGCGATCGCATCGCTGTATCAATGTCTTTGGTGCTGTCTTTTCTCGTGGTCTTGGGGATGCACCTTCTTCGCGGTTTGGAAGCTTCTTGGGCGGAGATGTTGAACATGTTGCTCTACATCCCCATCGCTTTGCCTTGGTTTACCTTGTTTGCGATCTGGGAACGGCGAAGTGAGCGCATCTCCGCAACCTCGAACAACCCCATGGAAAGAGACGAACTCTCCAGCCCTTCAACCTCCACAAACATAGGTGTCAAACTCGGCGATTCCTTGCTCAATCGCTTCCAAAATCTGTTGCAAGATCTCGAACAATGGCTGCAAACCAAGACCTACCAAGTCGCCGCAGCACTCGGACGAACTGACAAACAAACCCGAGAAGTCATGATCGATGTACTCGTCGAGATCCTCGCCAACTCACAAAAAGCCCTGATCAACGGTCGTTGGTACCTTGAAGAAGAACGCGAACTCGCACGCGTCTACCAAGAATGGCTCGTCCACAACCAAGAAGCCCACGACCCTACACTTGCCGCATGTGAGATGGCGGACTATTTCTCCCGCGTACTCGACCTTTTTGGCTCTCTGCTCTATGACCTGAGCCTCCCCTCAAGAAACAAATATCTTCTCTATAGCCCATCGCGTGAGCATGTCCTTACTGCCATCGAAAAAACACTGCTCTTGGCTCATAGTCCTCATGAAGATATGCCCGATACACTCGCTGCTTTGCGCGCCTTGATGATCTTCTTGCTTGAACACTCCCCCATCCCTCCCAAAGATGACCAAGAACGCGTCCTGATCTTTCGGATTATCGGACTCATTGGCGGAAAAGATAGCTTTGACTGGATGCGACAGTTCCTCCAAAGCAACGAAGGGAAACGACTCAAAAAAGAACTTCTGCGCGCCTGTCGCGGTGAACCCAAACTCGCAGAACTGCTCTTTGAAGAACGCCAAAAAGCGGAAGACCCCGAACTGCGCCAAGCCATCGAAGAAAGCTTGTTACCTTTGCGGCTTCCGACCCCCATCGCCCTGGCGTATCGACACTTTTTGAACGCCCAAACACAAGAACAACAGTACCGCGACAAACTTCAACACCCCGAACTCGACGAAGAAGATCTCTGGGCACTCGATGTTCGCCATGATCCCGGGCGTTTGCACATCGAACGACGTCGCTTGGAGTGCATGAAACTTTGGGAAGAAAGTAAGTCCCAACTCTGGGATCAAATGCGCGATCTCTACCATGGAACATGCGGCTACCTCCTCTCTTCCCTTAAAGAACTCGCAGGCTCAAGAGTGCCGCAGATCCTCGTTCTTGGTTGGGAAAATAGCCAAGAACTCATGCGCACAAGACAGGTTCTCGAAGAACAAGAGTGGCAGAACTTCTCCGAACGTCTGCTGTTCTCACTCTTTTCGAGATTCCATAATCTCCAAGATGCCGTCGGATTCGATAACCATACTCCTCCCAGAAATCCCCGTGAGATCACACGGTTGACCCGACTGTTGTCTCAAAAGCACCTCAGCCTGATCGAAGGAGGTATCGATCAACTCCCCCTCGTCTGGCGACGCCCCATGCAAAATACCATCGCGCAAGTCCTGTGGATGAGCGAGATCCCCTCCATCCAGTTCTTCCCGCTCCATGAGCCTCCGCCCCTCCCCTCCGATGCGATCACACTCACGCGAGGCTTGCGATGGGACCTGCACAATACCTTCCAACCCCTCGATAGTTACTCGTACCGCTGGGGTATCGAATGGCTCGAAAGACTCGCTCACGCTGATGCTTTGCTAAAACCCGATGCAGAAACCCCCATCGAACCAAGCGAAGAAACACCTATCCCTCCACTCCCACCCCTTCCACGTGTGCGGCGGCTGGCACACGCTTTTAGCCAACTCCCCGCACCCCACGCAGCAGAAGATCGCGCTCACGCAGGACGCATCTTCGACCGCATCTGGTCGCGTCTTCACCTCCTCGAAGAACTCCAAATCGAACAAAGACAAGCCGTGCGCGGAAATGACCTACTCAACTTCGACGCCGCTTGTACCCTGCTCGAAAACTTCCTACAGAAACACAAGCAACGACAAGTCGAACACTTACTCGATCTCCTCGAAGCCAAACTCGTACCCTCACTCAACTTTGCCTACCTCCAACGCGAAGATGACACGCTCGCTTGGTATCGCAAACATGAACCCCGCGAAACCCTCGTCACCATCAAGACACATCCCCTCCACGCTGAGGAAAATCCCAACGAACAACGTATCCCCACACCTGACGAGCCTTTCCAAGAATACCTACCCTTTACGCTCGATCAACTTCCCGCCCTCTCCGCAACACATACGCATCAAGAATAGAAAAGATGGGTTAGGGCGACCACGGAGGCCCGCCCCAGATATAAGGATATCCGATCGCCCCAGAAAAGGGATATCCATGGAATATCGGACGGGCACGGAGGCCATCTGTACCAACTAATTCCTACATCATTGATAATAAAAGAGAAAATCAAGTAGCTTTCTTTGGAAAATCACGAGAGTTTGTAAAGTGACTTCCCGAACCAAGGGAGTTTGCGAAAAAAATCGTCTGATGTGACGAAGTTTTACGTTCGAAAATGACCTATCTTTTCATGTAGTTGATAATTAGTTGGTACAGATGGCACGGAGGCCCGTCCCTTTGCGCAGGCCAATTATCCATCCCGTATACCGGGCGGGCCTCCGTGCCCGCCCTATCCGTCCCTTTGCGCAGGCCAATCTACCATCTACCATCAAACCCTCCCGCCCGAATCCGCCCTTGCATCGGCCAAATGAATCTCTCCAAGCCCGACCTTGCGTAAGCCAAACGTCTGTCACAAAGATCTGCGACAGATATCACGTACTTGTTTTCCCTTTGTCACGAGAAGCATGGCTCATAACACGCGTTGACCTCCTCCCCACCCTTCAGGGTGGGGATTCCCCCTCTCACGAAGGTTGTTTTCCTGCTTCCTCGAAGCCACTTTGGAAGAGAGACAGTTGTCTTTCTGCCAAGAGGTGGCTTTCTCCACAGGCTTGAACCGCCAGCCCGGCGGCACATTTGATGTTGAGCGCTGCGTTGATGTCTCGATCGTGTTTCGCCCCGCATCTCGGGCAATTCCACATTCTGACATCTAAGGGAAGAGTTTCAAGGACATGCCCACAACAGCTGCAAGTTTTCGACGATGGGAACCAACGGTCTATCTTCACAAGTTCTCTGCCATACCATTCTGCTTTGTACTCCAACATCCCTACAAAACCGCTCCATCCCACATCGCTGATACCACGGGCCAACTTGCGATTTTTCACCATGTTTTTCACGGCAAGGGTTTCGATGCCTATCGCTTGGTTTTCGCGGAGCAGGCGCGTCGAAAGCTGATGCAAGAAATCTCTTCTCTTGTCGGCGATCTGGGCATGGATGCGGGCGACTTTCTGTCTTGCTTTTTCTCGATTCTTTGAGCCTTTCTGCTTTTTGGCAAGTTGGCGTTGGGCTTTGGCCAGCCTTTCTAGGTCACGTTCAAGATAGCGGGGATTCTCGACTTTTTCACCGTCACTCGCGGTCAAAAAGTGGGTGAGGCCGAGGTCGATTCCGATGCTTTTGTTTTGGGGAGGAAAAGGTTGAGGGTCCAGCTCCACCGTGAAACTCACAAAGTACCGTCCAGCGGTATCTTTGAGAATCGTGGCGGTTTTGGGAGCAGAAGGAAGGGGTCGACTGAAGCGAACATCGAAAGGTTGCTTCATCTTGGCGAAGAAGAGTTCTCCCTCAAAGATGCGGAAAGCGTGGGTGGTGTAAGAGATGGATTGGTCGCCGCGTCTTTTTTTGAAACGTGGTCGTTTGTTTCGCTTGGAGAAACAGTGGTTCCAAGCCTTGTCAAGGTGTCGTAAGGCCTGTTGAAGTGGATCGGAAGAGACGTCTTTGAGCCAAGAGTAGTCTTGTTGTTTCTTGAGTGCTGTGAGTTGTTTGGAGAGAGCGACCATGTTAGGGCGTTTGTCGGCCGCAGAGATGGCATCGAGTTGTTTTCTGAGTCCCCAGTTGTAAACAAAGCGAACGCAGCCGAACTCTTTTGCGAGATGGGCTTTTTGTTCAAGAGTCGGGTAGATGCGGTATTTGTAGCGAACTTTTTTCATGGGGAACCCACAGAAGTCAGTTTGTTTTGTTGTAGGTCTTACTTACAAACTCTGTCATATCATGTCACACGTTGACGAAAAAGCAGAACGGCGTTTCCTCCCCTGCCTGAACGCAGGGGTCTCCGCGCCTAAAAAAGGATGATACTTTGTCCAAACAAGGCCTTTTTCTATAGATCACCAAGTCTTTTGGGAGTCGCTATGTTCTCGAAACCATCGATCGTTGTGGTGCTTGTACTGTTTTTGCTGACGTGTTTCTTTGGCACCCAAGCATACACTTCTCCGACCACAAAGCCCGCTTCGCAACCCCAACATCGTTATCGCCCGTTGATCATTGGGCATCGAGGTGCTCCAGGATTTTTGCCCGAACATACGCTTGCTTCGTATCGACTTGCGATCCAACAAGGTGCAGATTATATCGAGCCTGACTTGGTGATGAGCAAAGATGGTGTGTTGATTGCGCGCCACGAAAACAACATCACGGGCACCACGGACGTTGCGCAAAAGTTCCCACAGCGGAAGCGTACCAAGTGGATCGATGGGGAAAAGATCACAGGCTTTTTCACAGAGGACTTTACGCTTGCGGAACTCAAGACGCTGCGGGCCAAAGAACGCCTACCTTTTCGCAATCAACGGGACAACGGTCGTTATAGCATCCCAACCTTTGAAGAGATCCTGCGATTACTCCAAGATCACACCCGTGCCACAGGCAAAGTGATCGGCATCTATCCAGAAACCAAACACCCTTCTTACTTTCGTTCGATAGGTCTGCCTTTGGAGGGTGCGCTTCTTCGGGTCTTGAAAAAGCACGGTCTCGATCATGAACAAGCTCCTGTCTTTATTCAGTCTTTTGAAGTCAACAATCTGCGAAAGCTTCATCAACAAACCAAGATCCGCTTGATTCAGCTTCTATCCATCCCGCAGCATCAGCCTTATGACTTCACGATGCGCAAAGACCCTCGTAAATACGGAGACTTGCTCACAACCAAAGGGCTGCGATTTGTGGCGTCTTATGCTTATGGGATCGGCCCTTGGAAGGGCATGTTGGTCAAACGCCAAGGAACATCTTTGGTGGATACGGGGCTTGTGCAGCGAGCGCACCAAGCAGGACTGCGCGTGCATCTTTATACGATGCGAGACGAAGGGCGTTTCCAGCTTCCTTTGGGTAAGAAAGATCCGCTTCAAGAGTACGCGTTCTTTTTTCGCATGGGCGTCGATGGATTCTTCGCAGACTCGCCCATCACCGCACAAAGAGCGCTTGTGAAGTATCTTTTCCCCACGCCTCCCCCTGCCTCGAAACAGCCTTAAAAGAAAGTCGCAAAAATCGCACTTGCTTTTCGCAGACGTGGTATATAGGCCGCTGGAAAGTACAGACGGCGACCCTTCGGCTTTTGGAGCATAGAGACGCGCCGCAACAGAGGAAAGGAACGGCGCAGATGCCTACAACATATATGCTAAGAACCCACCGTGGTTTGGAGTCCATCGCAAGCGAAGAGGTCCGTCAGTTGGGGGGCGTGGTTCAAAAAGAACAGCCAGGGACGGTTCTTTTTGAAGCGGAAGAAGAGGCTCTATATCGCATCGCCTTAGAGATTCGGACAGCACAGCGATTGTACCTACCTTTGCACAGCTTTCGATGGAAACGAGAAGACGATCTCTACCACGAAGCCCAAAAGGTCGATTGGGGCTTGCACCTCAAGGCTGGCGGGACGTTGCGCTGCGAGGCATATCTTCACGAAAGCCCCATGCAAAACAGCCACTTCGCAGCGTTGCGTCTCAAAGATGCGATCGTGGATCAATTCTCAGAAGATCAAGGAAAACGACCCGACGTTGATCGAGACGATCCAGACATCCTTGTCGTTCTTCAAGGGAGACACAGCGAAGCGGATATCTTGTTGGACTTGGGGGGCGGGGCTTTGCGCAGCTTTCCCCAATGGCAAGGGCAACTCCGCAAAGGCCAAAGTTGGCAGCACGCAGCAACGATGGTACGTCATGCGGACTGGGGAACGACCTGTTCGACAGGTGGGACGGGGCTTTTCGTCGTTGGAGAGTCATGGCCCATTGCAGCAGAAGCGTTGCAACAAGGACTTGCCCTTGCTCCGGGGCTTTTGCGTGGACAAGTGGGTGTCCCCCGTTGGTTGGGATGCAATGCAAAACGTTGGAAGTCCCTATGGGATGAGGCACAAAGCCGCCACAAAGAAGCAACCGAAGCATGGGAAAATCCCATCTATGTGTACATGTCTTTGAACCCACCACGTCGAGGATTCCGAGACTTTCTCAAAGAGATGGGATGGTCTTCGTACCTCCATCCGCACTTTTTGCCCAAGAATACGCTGGAGAAAGAGCTTCAAACCCACAGTGATGCACTGGTGCCTGGTTGGTTTTGCACGGAGATGCCGAGTTTTGAGGAGCTTTTTCTTGCGGAAGCCGTTTATACCTATGCGCGTTTGGGTCAACAACTGCGAGCCCATCTCCCAGGCTGGCAGGCGAGTATCTACACAGCCCAGCCCGATCTAGGCCATCGTTTGGGGCTTCGCGCAAACAAGCGTCGTCGTTATGCATGGCAAGAAGAAGAGTACACGGGGCTGGAGATCCAGATCCCACCGCACGAAAGCGAAGATACCCCCGAAGAAACCCCAGAGTTTGTTTGGCAACGCAGCGAAGGCGCACAGATGTTTGCCAACCGTTTGCGCAAGAATCTTCAAGGCTTACGGGGATGGAAGAAGCAACAGGATATCACCTGTTATCGGGCCTACGACGCTGACATGAACGAATACAATGTGGCGATCGATGTGTACGAAGACCATGCGATCATCCAAGAGTACCAAGCCCCCTCCACAGTAGATGTTCGCCGCGCAGAACAACGACTGCACGACGCTTTGTTGGTGGCACCCGATATCCTAGAGATCCCACGTCACCAAGTGCTGTTCAAACAACGCAAGAAACAAAGAGGCCAAAACCAGTACGAAAAGCTCAACGAAGAACAAGACTTCTTCGAAGTGCAAGAGCACGGTTTGCGCCTTTTTGTCAATTTGACAGACTACCTCGATACAGGGCTTTTCTTGGATCACAGAACAGTACGTCGTTGGATTATGAAGGAAGCGGAAGGGAAAGACTTTCTCAACCTGTTTTGCTACACAGGAAGCGCAACCGTCCATGCAGCGGCGGGTGGGGCGCGCACCACGTGCAGCGTCGATATGTCCAAAACCTATCTATTTTGGGCAAGAGAAAATATGAAATTAAATGGATATTCAAGCCAAAAACATCGCTATATCCAAGCAGATTGTTTGCAATGGCTTGAGCATGCACAAGGGGCGTTCGATCTGATCTTTCTAGATCCACCGACCTTTTCGAACTCAAAACGCATGGAACAAACGTTGGATATCCAACGCGACCATACAGAGTTGATCCGTCATTGTCTGCGCTTGTTGCGCCCAGATGGCACGTTGATCTTTTCGACAAACAAACTGGACTTTCAAATCGATCAACCCACCATCCAAGCGCTAGGCGCAACTTGGGAAGACGTCAGCAAAGCATCGATCCCAAGGGACTTTCAGAAGTCCCCCAAGATCCACAAATGCTGGCGGATTCGCATGGGTGCAGACAAGAAAAAATCTGACCGCTAAGCGTGAAGTTGTTCACGACGAAAGATCGAATGTAAGGGAACCACTTGGGGGTGATTGGGATCGAGATCACACAGTTTGTCGTAGTAATCCCAAGCCACATCCCAGCTGCGTCGCTGCAAGGAGTAACGACACCACATCCGATAGAAAGCGATGGCTTCTGTGGTGTGAAACTCTCGTTGTTCGGGGATCAACAGTTGTAGTTGGCGTTTGCTGCCAAACAACTGCTCAAACTCATCGAGTTGTTCGCGTCGAAGGAGCATCTCTCCATAAGCACAGAGTCCGAAGAGATAACGCGGAAACAACTCATAGGTCTTGAGTACCCAGTAACGTTGGGTATTCAAATCACCGAGAACCCCGTAAGCATGGGCAGTAGCATTGTAAAGCTGTGGAACGGAAGGATACTTTTGACGAAGTTCCGCGAGATGTTCGAGGGCTTCTTCAGGATACGCGGAGACTTGGCGGATCCCTTCAGCGATCTCTTGGCGGACTTCATAGGGGAGCTGTTCAAATTCTACGTCTGGTGCATCATCGCTAATACGCGGGACCAGAAAAGTGCGTGGACGACGCAACATACGCTGTGGTGAGATTCGTTTTCTTTTTTGGGCTCTTTTCGACAACATCGCCAACCCTCCTTGTTAGACAGACGCTCGACCAAGCACCAATACCCATCTCTCCTTTCTCTTAGCGGAGCGGCTTTGTGCGGTAGCTCACTCCATAATCCACAAGATACCTGAAAGACCATGTGGACCACAAAAAATTGACGGTAGCTTCTTTTTAGAACGTGTGACGACCCAAAACGTTTCGTCAATAAAAATCTTTTCTGTCATCCCGCTTACTACAAACACCGTGCCAAAGGGCCTACAGTACGGCTCATCCCCTTTCGTGAAGCGAAAATCTTTTTTGCACAGAGAACAGAGTGACACAAAAAAGGAACAAGATGGCAAGTTTTCTATGCAGACTTGCGACATCTTTGCCCTAGGGGTGGAGTGAGGACGTCAAAATGTCGTGAAAGATGCTCGCTTGACAGGCTGACGCGGTTCTTTCTATTGTGGAGGGCCAAAACTTTCGAAGATTTCTTTGCGCGCAAACGCTTGTGGAGACTTGTTGATGAAAAAAACGTGGATGTTTTTGTGCGGGTTGGTGTTGAGTGTGTCCTTGACGGGCTGTACGTCCTTTTTGGTGAATTCAACGAAGCCCGTCATGGCGACGATGATCATCAAGCCTGCTTTTTCGGTCTTTTTGCAAGAGGAAGATCTAGACCTCGCCAAAAGTGCGATCGGTGGCCAAATCAAACTTGCCGAGATCATGCGTCAAAATATGCAAGACGACAACGATCTCAACTTGCTGTTGTGCCAAGGGTTTGCGAGCTTTGGTCAGATGTTTGAACCTGAGCGAGACATGCTCAAGTTCAAGGGGGATGATGCTTCTGAGAAAGCAGCGAAGACCATGACCAGTCGCATCCGACGTTATGCGATCCGCGGTCGCGCCTTTTGTTTTGAGATCCTAGAGAAACGCTTCAAAGGCTTTACAGAGGCGGCCCTCAAAGGTACCGCAGACTTTAACAAGTTGCTTAGCGATGCCAAGGCAGAGGATGTCCCCTTCTTGTTTTGGCTCGGTTATGCGTGGGGTTATGCAGTCATCAATGGCTTGACAGAGCCCGAGTTGGTTGCCCAAATCCCGCAAATCAAGGCCATCATGGAGCGCGTCGTCCAACTCAAAGAAGACTACTTCTATGGTGCAGGGCACCTCTTTTTGGGCACGTTGTATGCGCAATCCAAGATGTTTGGTGGGGATCTGAAAAAGTCTGAGATGCACTTTGATAAGGCTGAACAGTTCTCTCAAAAGAAACTTTTGCTTCTGTATTATTTCAAGGCCCGCTTTTTTGCAGGGCAAAAGAACGACACTGCGGGATGTCGCAAGCTGCTCAAGTCTGTACAAGATGCGCCGCTTTCGATCGCTCCCAAGCTCAAGCTCGTCAACCAACTCGCCAAAAAACAAGCTGGGGTGGCCCAAAAACACATCGACGACTTCTGCCCCTGAGCCAAGTCGCCACCCTAGAAACATCATCCTTCGATCAAGGCGGATGCTCCGCCCTTTATAAAAACGTCATGTGAGGGGTTGAAGAGAACCCACCCCACATCGTCCAAGAACAGAAGCCTGCACTTCCCATAGAACCAAGGATCTCCCGAAGTCAAATGAGACTCGGATACAAGGAGGGTTTTGGATGAAGAAGTTCCTCGTCTTTTCATGTTTGGCAGCGTGGATGCTATTTGCAGACGTCGCTCACGCCAAGAAGTACACATTCCGCATCGCGACACTCGCCCCTGGAGACTCGACATGGGGACGCGTCTTTACACGACTGCGCCGAGACCTTCGCAAAGAAAGCAAAGGCCGTATCAAGATCAAGTTTTATCCAGATGGCCGCATGGGCGACGAAAAGCTCGTGGTCAACAAGATGAAACTGGGCCAACTCCAAGGTGCTTCCATCACGTCGATCGGTCTTGCGCAGATCGTTCCCTCCGTGTTGTTGCTCCAACAACCCGCACTTTTCCGCAATTACAAAGAACTCGACTACGTTCGAGAAAAGATGGATGCGGAACTTCGTGCAAAGTTCGAAGCCAAAGGTTTCGTGCTGTTGGGCTGGGGTGACGTGGGCTACGTGTACTTGTACTCGAAAAAGCCGATCGACAGTGTGGAAAAACTCAAGAGCACCAAGATCTGGGGCTGGACAGATGACCCCATCACCAAAGAGTTTAGCGAAAGCGCAGGCGTATCTCCCCATATGTTGGGCATCTTGGATGTTCGTTCATCACTCCAAACAGGTGCGATTGATACCGTGATCGGGACGCCCCTCTCGGTCATCGCGATGCAATGGCACTCTTATCTCAAGTATCGCGTGAAGTATCGTTTTGCGATCGGCGTTGGCGCGACCGTCATCACCAAAAAGAGCTTCGACCGTCTGCCCAAAGACCTCCAAGAAGTGGTGTTGCGCGTCTCTCAAAAACATCACAAAGCACTGATCGATGTCATCCGCAAAGACAATCAACGCGCGCTCCGCGTCTTGATCAAGCGCGGTCTCAAAAGCATCAGCGTGCCCAAAGCAGAAAAACAAATCATTCGTAAGATCTCTCGCAAGACTTGGAAAAGCTTCGAAGGCAAACTCTTCTCGAAAGCTGATCTTGACCGTGTGAAGGCTCTTTTGAAAGAGTTCCGCAGCAAGTAACCCCCCGCCAGCTCCCACCTCGGCCCTTGCACCACCCCTCGCCAAAATCTTCAAAGCGTGTACACTAGGCTCCTCTCTTGAGGAGATACCCTCAAAGCATCTCCGACTCCCTTTTTTTCAAGTGCTACCTGATCGCATGAGCGAGACAAGACGTGTCTTTGCCCAAAGCATCGACACAACGGAAGCCGTCACTGTAAAGATGGAGCGAAAAGCGGCATGAAGACGTTGTTGAAGACGTGGAGCAATGTGGATGAGATCATACAAAAGATCGAGCGAGGCATCCTTGTCTTGGGGATGATGACGATCTTGGTTACAGGCGTGATCGATATCGGCCTACGCCTCGCCTTGGGTTGGGGACTTGGTTTTGCAGACACACTATCCCGCCAAATCACCGTATGGTTGGGGCTTTTTGGGGCAGCACTCGCCACAAGCCACTCTGAACACATCAATATCGACGCATTTAGTCGGATATTGCGACGTCGCGGTCTCCAAATCAACCGCATCGCGATTGGTGTCGCATGTATCTTCATGAGCGGCGCACTGACCTACTACGCCATCGAACTCGTGAAATTCTACATGAGCAACTCCACAAGCTACGTCGTCCTCGGCGAAACAAAGCTCAAAACGTGGTGGCTTTTGATGGCCTTCCCCGTCAGCTTTGGTGTGATGACGTCGCGCTATCTGCTCCATACCTTCGAATATCTCTACGCTTTCCGAGGAGACCCCCTGCCTTGGTCGCTCGTCACACAACAAATGGAGGAAGAGTTGGTTCGCCGAGAAACCCCTGAAGGCTCAGAAGAGGCCGCATCCTCTAGCACTGACGGAGGTGCAGCATGACCGCATTGTACGTCGTTCTCTTGGTCTTGGCTCTCTTTGGTCTGCCGCTGTACATGGTCATTGGCGGCTTTGCCATGCTGATGGGCATCCAACTCGCCCAAACACCCGCTGCTTTCTTTACGCAAGGCTATGGTATGTTGGCCGACTCACCCACGTTGGTGAGTATCCCGCTGTTTACTTTTGCTGGATACTTGATGGCCGAAAGTAAGACAGGCGGCCGTCTTGTCAGGCTTTTTGATGCATTGCTTGGTTGGTTGCCAGGCGGACTCACCATCCAGATCGTTGTGGTATGTTCTTTCTTTACGATCTTTACGGGTGCTTCGGGTGTTACCATCATCGCATTGGGGATGTTGCTCTACCCTGTCTTGCTCAAGTCCCATTATCCCGAAGAATACGCACTTGGTCTGCTCACAGCCTCGGGTTCGCTGGGCTTGCTGCTCCCCCCCAGTCTTCCTCTGATCATCTATGGTGTGATCGCAAAGACGGACATCCGCGCACTGTTTTGGGCAGGTATCCTTCCTGGCCTGTTGATGATGGCGGTCTTGGTCTTCCATGGTATCTGGGTCAACATCCGCAACAACCCCGATAATCCTGGTGGAATCGTCGAATACTTCAAGGCCCTTGGAAAAGCGCTCGCTTTGTTGGCGGTCCTCGTGCTTGTGGGCTTTGTGGCTTTCCGCTTCATCCCCATGGGTGCCCTGATGAGCATCATCGGGATCGTGACCTTGGCCTTTTTTGCTTTCAGTATCTTCTTCCCCAAACACTCCGCGTTTGAGAAATACCAACTTCTTGCAGCACTTCACGAATCCAAATGGGAAGCCGCACTTCCCCTTCTCATCGGCTTTTTGCTGCTCAAGCAAGTTGTTGGCATCCCCGAGATCGCGCTTCTTACCACCGCTTACATCTTTGTCGTCGAAGTGTTTATCTATCGTGACCTCGGGCTTTTCCGAGACATCCCTCGCGTCAGCTTTCTCTCTCTCAAGCTCGTGGGCTCCATCATCTTGATCCTGATGAGTGCCCTCGCGCTCAGCAACTTGTTGATCCTCCAAGAAGTCCCCGACAAACTCTTTGAAGCGATTAAGCCCGTCATTACGAACAAATGGATGTTCTTGTTGGCGCTCAACATCTTCCTTTTGTTGGTGGGTTGTTTGCTCGATATCTTCTCCGCGATCTTGGTCGTCGTGCCACTCGTTGTACCGCTCGCCAACCGCTTTGGCGTCGATCCCGTCCACCTTGGGATCGTCTTCTTGGCCAACCTCGAACTCGGGTACATGACCCCTCCTGTTGGGATCAACTTATTCATATCGAGTATGACGTTTAAAAAGCCCGTCCTTACGCTCTATCGGGTCTCTCTACCCTTCCTTGGCCTGCTCGCGGTTGCCTTGGTCATGATCACTTATATCCCCGCACTCAGCTTGTGGTTGCCCCAAGCAACGGGCGCAACACAACGTGCCCTGCCCAACCTCGACAAAGAGAGCCCAAGCAAGCGGCGGGAAAATCTCATGGACCTTCTCAAAGAAGAAGGAAAAGGCGAGAAAAAGGGCGAAAAACTCACAGACCCCGATGATGATGACGACGATGACAAGCCCAAGGCTCGTCGCACCACGCCGCCCACCAAAGCCCCCGCAACCCGAGGCGGAGAGCCCACCGTTGGCGATGGTGGACCACTGCCCGAGAAAAAACCTGACGCTGCGCCCCCCAAAGAAAAGTCACCCACGCGGCGACCTCCCCCAAAACGCAGCAGTGATGAGGATGACGAAGAACCCTAAGTCTCCCCTCAACCACCCTTCCGCCCAGATCTTTTGAAAAAGGCCACCCTTTTGGCCCCAACCTTGGTGAGCTTCAACATGGCATGGCTCCCCTTTCAAGCATTCTCGCAAACCCTCGCTGCTCCGCAGACATCCGAATATCTGCAACTTCATGTGGACCAACTTCGTCCTGTTATCCTCGATGGCTGGGCGTTGTTGGTCGTCCAAGAAGATGCAGAAGAACAAGTCGAAGCGTGGTTTTCCCAAGAAGGTTCCGCGTTCAAAAGCTTTTTGCGGCTTCTCTCTGGCCAAGAACTTTCTGAAGAAGAGTTTGACCCCGAACGCCTCTACATTAGCCTTGAGATGCAGAGAAAACGCATGTATGTCTCGTATCTCTCGCTGTTAGAAGCGCTCGCTCAACTCGCCCCTTGGTTGGAAGATGCCGCGATCTTTCTCAAAGAAGATCGCGCAGCCGTCGTCGATTTCTTACAGTTCTCCCAAGGAGAGTTGTTGTGCAGTCGTCACCCTTGCGCTTCTTCGTGCGAAGATGATCTCCTCCGAACCTACGATGGAATCGCAGCACAGTACCCTGAAGAAGAAAGCTTGTGTGACTTCGTCTCGCTTCGACGACTGCGCGTAGCTGCCGACTTTATCGATCAGCTCTTCGAAAAACACAGCGAAGGACTCCCCCTCAACGGTCCCCTCACACCCCAACTCGAAATCAATCTCAAGATCGTCGCTGAAAATCTGCAAACCGCCGCAAAACATACACCCGATGCCATCGACGTTTGGCACCAGTTTGCCCGTTTTTCCATCTGGTTTGCAGATCCCGAAACCGTCGAACTCGCTTTCCAAGCTGTCTATCAGCTCGATCCCTCCGACCCTTGGGCCCACTTTGACCACGCTGTGTACCTATGGCAACAAGGACGGCTCCAAGATGCCATGGAACATCATCAACACTTTTTGGCTGCCGAACCCCACGATCCCTTGGGGCTTTTGTTTGCTGGCTTTCTCTACACCAAAGAAGAGATGCACGAAGCCGCCAAAGCCACTTGGCAAGATCTCGATAGCCAAGCAGAAGAACTCCTCTCCGATCTCTCCCGATGGAAGGACCTTCAACGCCCTGAATATGCAGCCGAACTGCTCGCTCTTTGGTTGCAACATGCACACAGTTTCCTTACCCCACAAACCCACGCTCAAGCTTATCTCCGCGCCGCCCTCCTCCTCCAAACTTGGCAGCCTTGGGAGTCCCTTCCTGCGATACATCGCCAACTTCTCATGGGATGGCTCGAACAAGCACGGCTGCTTGCGCCTTCCCACCCTGAAGTGGGCCTACAATCCGCACGTATCCTCCGTAAACAAGGGCAACATCAACAAGCGTATCAAACCCTCTTACAAACACATCAGCAAAATCCACAGCACACAGAAGTCCTCTTCCTCCTTGGCCGCGTCTGCGCAGAACGCGAACAATACAGCGAAGCCGTCCGCCATTTTCGACTACTCTTGGCCCTGTGCAAAGGCCAAGATGACTACACCCTCGATCTCTATAAAGCCCAACTCGCCGCCGTTTTGGAGAGTGAAGCCCAACGCCTTTGGCTCGAAGAAGATTACATCGCCGCAGAAGCGCATTACGATCAAATCCTCGAAGTCTACGCCGAAACCTTCGTCCCTCCAGGTATGGAAACCCCTTGGCTACAAAAAGCACGGCTGCGCCTCAAAGAAGAAAAAACAGGTCTCGCCCTCGCTTGCACCAAAAAAGCCCTTGAGATCAATCCCGCCTCCGCACAAGCCAACGCCCTCTCCGCTTACACCTTGGCCCACATGAATCGCTTCCCCGAAGCCATGCCGCATATCCAACGCGCTCTTTCTCAAGCCCCACACGATCCCTTCGCCCTCTACACACAAGCCTGTATCTTCGCCATGACGGGTCGCCGCAAAGATGCGCTGCCCCTTCTTGAGCGCGCTCTCCTCGCAAACCCCAGCCTGCGACACGACGCGTCCAATGAAACCCTCCTCCAACGACTCCACGCACTCTCCCCCTTCTGGGAACTCCTCAACGAACCAACGCAGCCCTCTTCCTGATTCGGTGGGATATCTATCCTGAATTCCCCGTTTTTCGGGCGGGCGCGGAGGCCCGCCCCGGATAGAAACTGAATATCCCCCTTTTCGCCCGCCCCGGATAGAAACTGAAGATCCCATTTTTCGGGCGGGCCTCCGTGCCCGCCCTGGATATATCCCGAATTCCCCGTTTTTCGCCCGCCCCGGATTTTTTATTTTCGCCGAGGGAACTTTTCAGGATAGGCGTTTTCTATACCTGCAAATCGCGCTCAAGCGAGATCATCCTGTATATCAAATCTTCCATTTGAAAGATTCGATCTATCCGAAAGAATAGAGGTCTCTCTTTTTTCGGCGATGCACTTTTGCGCGATAGAAAAATCTAAGAATAAAAAGAAATTGACAACCATCTTTTTTCTATGAAAAGAGCGCATCCCATGA
This sequence comes from Myxococcales bacterium, assembly GCA_020632975.1. Taxonomy (GTDB): domain Bacteria; phylum Myxococcota_C; class UBA6777; order UBA6777; family UBA6777; genus JAKLKB01. The sequence goes on along the minus strand of JACKEL010000004.1, from coordinate 6,723 downwards.
GCAAAGAGCAAAAAAAACGTTATCTACGTGTGGGCGTCATCGAGAGGGGCAAACTGATCGAAGAACGCCTCTTTAAAAAAGACGAAGATATCACGGTAGGACGGTCCTCGAAGAATACCTTGGTGTTGCCTTATGAGGGATGCCCACAACAGTACCGCCTTTTTCATTGGAAGCACGGGGGTTACGTGCTCCATGCCCCAACAGAAGCAGAAGGAAAGCTCTCTTCACAACGCGGCCTGCAAGACATCCACACCGCCCCATCACAACAAGCCCCGCGAGAGTATCCCCTATCGACGGATATGCGGGGAAAATTGAACTTTGGCGGCGTAACGATCCTCTTTCAATTTGTGACAGCCCCTGAAGAAAGCACAGAAAGGCATCTTTGCCTTTGCATCTGCGCGGCTGGCGCCCCAAAGTGGACTGGGTGTACGCTTCCGTCATGTTGCTTTCCTTTTTGGGACACAGTGGCGTGATTGCTTATTTTTCGATCATGGGTCCCCAACCTGCGGAGATATCGTCCACATCGCCCTTCTACAAAAAGATCTTCGAATCTCCTCCGAGTGTCGTTGTGCCCACACCACCTCCGCCCAAGACCGAAAACTCCAAAGAAAAGTCGCAAAAAACAAAAAAACAAAAAAAACAAGCGATCCAAAAAAGGCCGAAGAGTACACAACGTTCATCCAAAGGCCCAAAGGTCCGTCCCAAACAAACGACAGAACAAAGACGAGAAGCCATCTCCCAAAAGCTCGAAGGAACGGGGCTTCTTAGCAACAATGATCCTTGGATGAAACAGGCTCTTTCGCAACAAAGCACAGAACAATTCTCAAAGCAGCTTCAACGCAGCACAGCGACGGCCCAACAAGACCATGGGAAACTTTTGCGGACACGCGGTCCAGGTGGCGTAGGAACGGATATCTCGGACAAGATCAAAGCAGGCCAAGGAATCCACTACCCCAGACTTGGAACACCCTCCGTTGTCCAAACGACCAAACGCAAGTCCCTCAAGATCGCATCAAATGTCCAGATCCAACCGATCCCATCGATCCCTGGCCCGATCAAACCTGGACCCATCAGACGATTTATTCAGCGCCGCAAACGCCTTGTCGTTTACTGCTACGAAAAGAACCTGCGTGTAAATCCCGATGAAAAGGGACGAATCGTTGTGCGACTCCACATCAACACAAGCGGAAGGATCAACACAACCATCGAAGAAAGCGACTTCCAAGAAAGCCTTGGCAAGTGTATCAAAAGAGCCTTCAACCGCTTTCGTTTCCGTCCGCCCCCAGAAGAAAATACCGAAGTGGTCGTCCCTTTCTTCCTTCAACGAGCCAACTAACCTCCGCGCCCTCCTGCCTTTTTCTCTCGTTCTCCCTGTTGCATAAACAAGCCATCTGCGCCATCGTAGCCTCCATCACAAGCCAACATGGAGGAAAAAGATGCGTTTTGCGATCACTGGAGCAAGTGGTTTTTTGGGGGGTAACCTTGCAATCACCCTACTCGAAGCGGGCCATGAGGTCGTCGCGACAAAACGCGACAGCAGTTATGTCGAGCATCTTTCGGCCTTTCCTATCGAGTGGAAGGACGCAAGCCTTGGGCAAAAAGAAGCGCTGCAAGAAGCTTTTGCGGGATGCGACGGGGTCTTTCACTGTGCGGCCGCAGTCAGCGTGCAGTACAAGATCGAGCCTTGGGTGGAAAAGACCAACATCGACGGCACACGCAATGTCATTGATGCTTGTCTTGGGGCAGGCGTGAAAAGGCTTGTGCATTGCTCAACAGTCAGCGCATTGGGGGTTTCGGTCGATGGCGAACCAAGCGATGAGACCGTGCCTTTCAACTTTCCAGAACATCATCTTGGCGACGCCTACGTCATGACCAAACGACGTTCCCAAGACATCGTCTTGGAGGCCGCAAAGTCCGAGATAGACGCTGTGATCGTCAACCCAACCTTTATGATCGGCCCCTACGATATCAAACCTTCGTCGGGTGCCCTCGTGCAAAGTATCTTACTTGGCAAGATCCCCGGCTATACGCTGGGAACCAACAACTTTGTCAACGTACATGATGTGACGCTTGGGATGTTGGCAGCCTTCGAAAAAGGCCGTCGTGGCGAGATGTACATCTTGGGCGGAGAGAATATGACCTACAAAGCCTTCATGGATCTTGTAAGCGAAGCCACTGGCGCCCCACAGATCCGCTTTCGCGTCCCCAATTGGGCAGCACGCGTTGCAGGTTGGTGGGGAGATCGTTGGAGTTCGATGCGCGGAAAAGAGGTCGAACTAAACAGCGCAACCGTGGAGTGGAGCCTCAACAATCGCTATCTCTTCCGTTCGGACAAAGCTGCACGCGAATTAGGGTACACCAACACCTCCCTGCGCCAAGCCATCCTCGATTGCACAGCATGGTTCCGCGAAAACGGGAAGATCTGAGAAAACGAAGCATCCAAGGAGAAAAAAGGCGGGGGTCAGCACAGAAAGGCAGCATAATGACCAAAGCGGCGGAAGGAAGGCGAGAAACGAAAGTAAGGTTTAGGCTTCTTCGCCACGACGCAGCCAAGAGATCGAAAGCAGGATAAACAAAGCAAGCAAGATATAAGACAAAACACCGCTTGCATCGCTTGCAGAGCAAAGACATCCCGCGTCGCGCCCACCGTTTCCACCGTTACCATCGGGGGTTCCGCTTCCACCCGTTTTTCCTTCTCCAGCAATGCCATCAAGCAAGACGACACCATCCGTAGAGACCTTCCCATCGGGGTTTCCACTGCCTCCGCCATCAGGACGAACCGTACCATCAGGACCAACCGCACCATCGGGATTCACGGCCCCATCGGGCAAACCAGTTCCATTTTTCGAGATGCAGTCTCCTTGAGGGCGACGACAGATCTCATTGGCCGCACAACGAACAGCCGCACAAGGATCGTCTGCACACTGTCCAGAGATACAAGTCAACCCATCACGGCAAGCCACCAAAGCACAGGGATCAGGGACACACTGCCCCGCGTTACAGACTTCATCTTGTTGGCAACGAACGCGGAAACAAGGGTCATTTTCGCACTGTCCATCACGACAACTTTGATCAGGAGGACAAGCTTTGTTGGCACATGTGGGAAGACACTGTCCATCGCGACAAAACTCACCAGCGTTACAATTTACCCCGTCGCATGGGTTGTTTACGCACTGTCCTCGGCGACAAAGTTGACCACTTGGACAAGCTTTGGAAGCGGTATAGCAGTCATCAGGGACACACGAGCCCTTGTCGCACAAGTAACCACTGGGGCAACTGATGTTGGCACAAGGCGCTTGGCAGATACCATTTCGACAGACTTCGCCCGCAGCGCAAGTCAACTGATCACATGAAAGAACACCAACGCAGACTTTTTGGCCGCCCATGCCTTTGCAGGTTTGTCCTCCAGGGCACTCAGCCGTACAAGTCCGCAAGCAAGAACCCGCCAAACAAAGAGACTTGGTGCCGCAGTTGCCGTCGCCTTCGTCGGTTTTTCCGTCGCAGTCGTTGTCTTGACCATCACAGACTTCGAGCGATGGAGAAGGCGCAGAGCAAATCACCCAGTCTCCACGACCACAAGAGGTCGTCCCCTCTCCACACTCTGTACGGCACTTTTTGGTGATGGGTTTGTTGGTGCCAGGGATATTGTCGATCAATCCGTCGCAATCATCGTCGATACCATTGCAGATCTCGACCCCTGCCCCATCGTAATCCACGGTAAGCTCGGTCACGACGGGCGTGACTTGCGCATCAAACGTCTTGAGGGTCACTTTGATCTCGATCCAAGGGTGATCCAGCACAGGAGGCTTTGCACCATTTTGGATGGGTGCACTCCACGCCGCCGAAGCAAGGGCAGCTTCCGTTGGTGCGGATCGCGCAACCACTTCCACAGAGGTCCCTGGTGGGGTGAGGTCTTTCCAAGAGACCGTTTTCCAACGGGAAGGACACTGCGTCCCATGGACACCAGTCCAATGACCACTTGCTACACGAGCGAGGCTCTGGAACTGAAAGCCCGTCATATCCGAGTAAGTGTAGGGCCCTTGTCCATGCGTAGGATATTTTCCGACAAGCTGAAGTGTGCGTGCATCGATCTTGGAAGCGGTGGCATCTCCTTGCGCGACAGCCCAGATGTATCCGTCTGCATCGACGGCCATCCCAACGCATCCAGCACCAACTTGTGTGTTGGTCCCAACGACTTGACCACCGCTGTTCACCTTGACCACAAGCGGAGTGTTCGAGCACGCGATCCAAGCATTACCATCGCCATCAACGGCGACACCACGGGCATTTTGGCAACCGCTTCCCAAAGGGATACAACCCATGCTCGTCCCATCATTGAGAAAACGATAGACACAACCTTGGCTGTAGTTGGCTACCCACACTTGGCCCAAACGATCGGTTGCGATGCCGTACCCTTCATCCGCAGGAAAAGTCCCAAGCACGGTCCCATCTACGCGGACTTTCGTAACGAGGTTTTTGCATCGATTGACCACCCAGATATTGCCGAAAACGTCCGTGGCATCGCCATAAGGACAGTCCATGGGGATCTCAAGAAGCTTATTTCCATTGGTCCCATCGAGCTTTGTAAGCGTGTTGGCATCGTAGTTCCCGACCCACACATTGTTTTGAAAGTCGATGGTGATCGCACGAGGGCGCTTGCCCGTCTGGACGACTTTCTTGATCTGCCCTTGGGCACTGATCCACACGACTTTGTTGGTGTTGCGCAGACCCACCCACACATCTTGATTGACGTCCACGGTGGTACGCGAGGGATCACCGTTGGGGAAGATAGAGTCCAAAGAGACGGTCCAGTTTTTCTGCCCAGTCTTGGTCGAAAGCTGCGTTACGTTGTTGGAGACGGAGTTGGGGATATAGATGTAGGGTGTGTTTAGATTGCGCGGAGGGTTCTTGACCAACTGGATCTGACCTTGCACCTCTGTCCAAGTGACGTCCTTGGAGTCTTTGGTGGAAGCCCAATCGGGTGTATCCGTCCATTGTTTTTGACCCGCCCACGCACTCGAAACAAAGCCACCCCACAAACAAAACAACCAGCCCCACCAAGATACGGAAAAGTAACGCAAGGCGCCGATCCGTCGAAACTTCATAAGACACGCTCCTTCTCAACCCCAAAAGAGATCAATCCGTTTTATCCGAAAGAGCAAAGCTCTTTTTCAACATAATCAAAGTAGAGAAAAATCAAGAAGATACCGACGCGAGGCTATCGTTTTGCAAGCGATTTGTCAAGCGATACCCGCAGGCAAGGCCCACGAGACAGGTATGTGCAAGCAGATGTTCGCTCCAGAAACGAACCTCTTTCGCTAGAGTACAGACCTCTTCGTTGACATGGATGTCTCGAAAAGCGAACAAGACAAAGTCTTATCTACGACACGAAGAAAACACAAGGTGGGTCAGTGAGGGCGCACAGAGCACTCGCTTGCAAAGTCGCAGAAACGACACTTCCAACCTTCATTGGGAAGGACCCCAAGAGGTTGGCGCTCCCCTTCCCAAAAAGGACGAGCCTCCGCGACTTTGCGCTGAAACCAAGTGGCGTTAAAAGAAAAAGCATCTACACCAATGAGACTTTGGTCTTGTTGCCACTCATAAGAGATCTGCATCTCGGGGGAAAGTGCGGGTGCGTGGGCGAAAGCTTCCAAAGCCAACTTCAACATCGCCAAAGGTTGGGGTGTAGGGATGTGATGGGACTGAAGTTGCTCAAGAAAGGCGGGTGAAGCCTCTGCATCAAGAGGCAAGCCAATCGATGTGAAGATCGCGGAAGCATCGACACCTTGGGCCAGTTGCGTCCAAAGGTGGTGGTACACCATCATCTGCATCTGTGTGGTGCGTTTTTGCGCCATGGTGGGCATCGAAGCGCGTTTGCGGGTCTTGGTGTCCGAAAGCACCAAGTGACCTTCGTCTGCACGCACCATCTGATCGATGATCCCCAAGATCCAGAAAGGACCGACCTGGCCGAAGACGGGGATCTCACGACAGATCCCATCGCGTTCAAGTTGGACCAAAGCAGACCAAGCATTAAAGAAGTGCAACATCCACAGATCTGCCCTTGAATCGGGGCGAACACGCACCACCTCAGTGATCTCTTCGTGGAGTTCTTGGTGGCGGGCCTTCCCCTGTTTCATCTCGGGCGTTTCTTCTTTTCCGCGTGCCAAAGACCAAGCAAGGCGCTGTTCACACCACAACTGATCGCTCAGATCAGTGACGCGTAAACCATAGCGACGAAACCGTTGCATGGGTGAAAGCGGAGCTTCTTCCTCGCAAACGTCCTTTTCATCGTCATTTTCGGAGGGAGAGGAGACTTGTTCTTCAGGCTGGGATGATTGGTGCATGGGAGGTCCTTGGAAGTTCCCGCCAAGCCAAAGATCGTTGGTGGGAAAGGGGTTAGAGATTTTGACCGCGTGCACCCCAAGCGTAACGGATCGCGAAGCGCGGAGCAAGACGAAAGGCAGGAGGACCTTCGACCAAGAGGGCGTTCGGGTCGTTGGGGTTGGCGCGGTAAGCACCTTTGAAGAAGGTCAGACGCAGACCAATCACAAACTCCAAGCCCCCAACCACCGTGAAAGATATCTTGTTGTCCCAGTTGAGTTCGTGCAAAGCAAAGGACGTTTGCTTTTCGCCACCTCCCACAATAAACGTCAGCAGATAGTTTGCAGTGGACTCGTAGTTGATGGGCGTTTCCCCGATCTTGAAAAGTGGGATGGTCGTCAA
>JACKEL010000003.1 GCA_020632975.1 Myxococcales bacterium | reverse complement strand
TCCAGTTTGATTGTCCAAGGACAAGTCAAATCCAAGCGATATGTCTGGGCTCCCCGCAAGATGGGCGTGGTGACCTTGGTGACATTGACGGTCAACGAAGAAGTCGTCGGACGCAAGGCCCCCAAAGAGATCGTGATTCGTCATTATGGCGGTCAAATCGGGGATGTCCGCGTGGTGATGCCACTCAGCCCCAACTTTGAGGTTGGACAAGAAGTGTTGGTGGTCGTGGAGTCAAGCAAATACCTCCCCGCCAACGAGTACTTGCTTGTGGGTTGGACCCAAGGACAGTGGCATGTCCTCCGTCCCCCCACAAATGCAACCTTCTCCGCAGAGCCCATGGTCGCCAAAGGCTACAACAAGATCTCTGCTTATCCCAAAACGCAAGCTCAACTCAAAGACCTCAAAGCCCTGACTTCTTTGCGTGTCTTGAAAAGTCGTCTGCGCTTGTACTGGCAAGAAGTCAAAAACACCAAGGCGATTCCTTTGCCAAACGTGAAGCTCCAAAAACCCCAAATCAAGCTCAAGACCGTATCCCCCCTGCCCAAAGGGGTTCAACAGCTTCCCAAGATCCAACCATCCAAGACGGTCAAACCCTAAGCGGTCGTGCCTTGTGCCTACAGGAGATCCCACTCGATGAACCAACAGAACATCGTCAAAACACTTCGCGCTACCGCGCTTTTGGCACTCTCGCTTTGGCTCCTTCCCCAAGCCCAAGCCTGGAACCCTCTCGTTTACAACGGAAGATGCGCAGAAAAAGGCAACCAATGTGACTCCACCGTCGGAAATGCTGGTGGTGCGGGTGCTTGCTGTGACCCATCCAACCCTCGCGCGGGCGGATATTCAAACGTCCCCGACTGTGCAAGCCGCAACGCTTGTTCGGGTGGTGCTGCCTACAAATGGAAAAATATCCCCCTGACTTGGTATTGGAACCCCAACAACCGACCAGGAAACTTCCAACGACGTACTGAGGCGCAGTTTGCCACAGCCCTCCAAGAAGCCGTCAACTCTTGGAGCAAGCCCGCTTGTACATCCTTCAAAGCAAGTTACGGCGGTATCCGCACAAACCTTAGTCCCTCAACACGCGATGGTTCGGTGGTTTTGTACTTCCCAACCCAAAGCGAATGGGCACAGTATGGTGCGGGTAGTTCCACCTTGGCTTTTGCGCGACCCATCCCCACCAACTCACAAGGCGATCTTGGCGATGGAGACGTGATCTTCAACCCCAACTTGCCTTGGGGTGCAGACAATGTCCAAAACTCCGAATACGACATCACCAGCGTCGCCGCTCACGAGTTTGGTCACGCGATCGGCTTGGGACACAGCCAATTTTCCAGCGCTTTGATGTACTACGCGACTTCGGGCCGCGGCCCTCTTTGGGTCAGCACCTACAAAAGCAACCTCCCCGCAGATGACGTCACGGCGATCTGCTCGACGTATCCGCGCCTCAACTGTACCCAACAGTCGGATTGTAGCGGTTGTTTCACTTGTAATACTGGCTCGCGCACCTGCGAACCCCGCCAAATCACCCCCGCCAGCAACCTTTGTAAGCCTTGTTCCAGCCCCGCAGACTGTGGCGGTGCCCAAGACGTTTGTATACGAACCCCCGAAGGCAACCGTTGTGGACAAGCTTGCGACAAAGATGAGTGTTGCCCCTCAGGTTACCGCTGTTCAGATGTTGGTGGCGGTCAAAAACAATGTGTCCATACCTCGGGAAGCTGCCCCGCCGTCCCCTGCACCTCAGACGCAAACTGTGGTCCAGGTGAGTCTTGCCAAGGCGGAACCTGCAAGCCCAAGCCCGTCGCAGCCGATGCAAATGCTTGTAAGTTCTGCAACAACGGACAGTGCAGCGGAAGCAACAAGTGCCTTGATCTGCGCGGAGAAAGTCGATGCCTCCAACCTTGTGCGGCAGATCTTTTCTGTCCCACAGGTTACTACTGCCAAAGTACGGGAGCAGGCCGCGTCTGTGCTCCCGACAACCTCATCTGTCCTTGTGGTGCAGATGCAGACTGCCCCACAGGACAAGTCTGCCGCAGCTCTTTCTGCACCAAGCCCGGTGGCGGGACCTTTGGCGATGCTTGTGGTGATCAGCAACCCTGCGCAACAGGCTTCGATTGTACCCCCACTCAAGGTGGTAGCATCTGTATCCAATTCTGCGGACAATCCAGCTCTTCCGCGCCTTCAGGAGCTCCAGGCTCAGCATGTACAAGTTCGGGCGGCTGCTCAAATGGCGGTCAGTGTTTCTCTCTACAAGGCGGAAGCACCATCTGTATGCCCCAAAGCTGTACATCAAACACAAGCTGCACAAATGGCGGACAGTGCTACCAAACAGGAAACACCCAGATCGGAAACCGTTGTTTTTGTACCCAAGATAGCGAGTGCAAAAGCGGGTTTACTTGTAACAAATCGCTTATAACTCAAATCTTTGGCCAAAGCATCGGAGCTTGCGCTCCTTCAAGTGCACCCGTTTCTTGTGCAGCAGGCACAGGCTGCAAAGACGCGCAAAATCCCGACAACGCTTGTACTGCGCAAACCCAAACCTGCGTTTGCTATCCTGTAGGAACCAAAGGACCTGGCGAAGCCTGCTCCCAAAATGACCTCTGTAAAGACGGTCTTCAGTGCGTAGGCGTTGGAACCAACAGCTATATCTGCATGGAACCTTGCCAAAGTGGACAAGCAGGCCAGTGTACCTATGGCGGTTCTTGCGTTATCCCCACACAAGGCGGGACTTACTTCTGCGGTTGCTCCAACGCTGCTCCCTGCCCAACAGGCCAACGTTGCAACTTTGCCTTTGGAGCCAGTGGCTACTGCGTATCGCAAGATCCAAATGCCTGCGGCAACGGCACTTGCGAAGGTGCTCTGGGCGAAAACTGCGCAACTTGCGCCGCTGACTGTACTTGTGGTAGCGGGCGCCAGTGCATCAACAACATCTGCCAAGATCCGCCCAAGACCTGTGGTGATGGAACTTGTGGTAGCGGCGAAAACTGCACAAACTGCCCCGCTGACTGTAAGTGTCCCGCTGGACAAAACTGCGAAGCTGGCGTGTGCAAAGCCCCCGTCCAAGACTGCGGCAATGGAACTTGCCAAGCAGACAAAGGCGAAAACTGCGCAACTTGCCCTGCTGACTGCGGTTGTCCAAATGGCCAAGCCTGCCAAAACAACGCTTGCGTTGCTTCACAAAGTTGCGGAAACGGCGCTTGCGACAACGGCGAAACCTGTGGTTCTTGCCCCAACGACTGTAAGTGCCCGAATGGTCAGTCTTGTATCAGCAACACTTGCCAAACCCCTGCACCGACCTGCGGAAACGGTGCTTGCGACAATGGCGAAAACTGTGGAACTTGCCCCAACGACTGTAAGTGCGGAACGGGCGAGTCTTGCCAAAGCAATGTCTGTAAAAAGACCTTGCCTTGTCCTGTAGAAGAACAACTCGAAGAGTGCGATGTGGAAGGTAAAAATTGTGAGACGGTTTGTGTGACCCCCAAAACGGGATGCGGTTGCCAAGCCCAACCCAACGAGCCTTTGAACTCGCCCTTCACCCCCCTCTTCTTCTTGGCACTTCTCCTCTTGATTCGACGACGCTACGCCTAATCTCCCCTTCCCCATATCCCATCGTCACAATACAAAAAAGCCGACCTTCGGTTGCCGTGGGAGCAACAAAGGTCGGCTTCTCAGTTCATCTGGGGTGACGATTACTCATCACCATCATCACCATCATCACCTTCGTCACCTTCGAAGACATCTTCTTCGTCGGAGAACACACCCGTGGAGCGGACAAATCGTTCTAGGTCACGTACCTTGCTGTGTGCCATGATGATGTTTTGCAAGCGGATCTTCTTTTTGCCCATCATCAAGATCACCGTGCCAGAACCAAGAATCAATCGCTCAAACACGTCGGTGGTCAACACACGGAAACGAAGTCCGCGTCCAGGGTAGTTGGTGGAGTGACCTGCAAACGCTTGGACATGCTTGACTTCGTTGGCTGAAAACTCCCAACGGTTGAGATGTGACCAGACAAAGTCACAAATCGTCAAGAATCCGAAGAAACCAGCGAATGTTAGGAAGGCATGGCCGTTCATCCGAACATTCAGCAAAGAAAGCGATTGCGAGATAAACCAACCCAAACCAAAGTGCCAAACCAACAACCCAAGAACCGCCGCCACAAGGGCCAAAAACAACGTCCGTAGCGAGTTAAAGTCGAAAAGTACCACCACGGTGTTGATGAAGAACGTTGTCAAAAACAACCCAGCCCAAATCCCACTTCCGTCCGAAGGAACCATCACACTGCATAGGATTGCCATCAAAATGGTCGGGTAATAGTAAATCACATGCGTGTGAGAACGAACGATGATCTTGCGCTGGCTACGATCATGAGCGTGCGGCGCTGCTTTGCTACCCACATCAGACTTTGCAACCATTACATCTGCGCTTTTCATGGCCGTTCTCCTTTCCGAGCCCTTTGGCTCTGAGCTAAAAGGCACCTTGCCTTTCAGCTTTTCGAGTCGAGAACTCTTTACACCCACGATAAATGATTATTTGCAAAGAGTTTTTCGACTTTTCGTCAGCCTCGCCTCGCATATAACTCAAAGAACGTTCCTGCACCCCAACCCACAAGGCAACACACCAAAAAGAAAAACACTTTTCCCTCGAAACCACCCACCACCACCCCAAAACACAGAAGGAGGGCATCACACAAAAAGTGTGAGGTAGATCACTTTTTTCTTTTCCAGATGTCTTTTATTTCATCACCCCCTCAAAGATGAAAAAATCGACAAGATGAAAAAGAAAACAGTACGATCAAAACGAGAACATAGTGCGAGTAAGGCGTCTTCGCAAGAACAGCGCGATAAAGAGGAAGAATAACGGCAAGATAGGAGAAGAAGAGGACGAATCAGCGCGGCAAGAACAGCCCAAAGCGTCGCTTTTTTCTTTGGCGCGGAAGGTAATGGTATCGGGGGCAGAAGAAGCGCCGCTTTCGTCAGAGACCTGAAGTTGGAAAGCGTAGGTACCTTCGGACTCCACGCGAAAGCTGAGTGTCGCAGTGTTCCAATCTGCGATGTTGACGGTCTTTCCTTCAAGTTGCTTCCAACGGTACGTCAGTTTTTCACGGTCGGGATCGTAGCTCTTGGAGCCGTCCAAAAGGACCTCTTGTCCAACGAAGACCTCTCCAAGAGTCTCGATCTGTGCGATGGGCGGCTGGTTAAGGCCGCTTACAAGGATCTGCACGCGCGACTCAATCGAGCGAACTTTGCCATCATCGACACGCAAACCAAAGACGTACTTCGTGATCTTGCTATCCGTCGCTGTAAAAGAAGGCGTCATCGGCTCAGCAGTATTCAGCAACACCGCGTAGCCTTGGGGCTCGATCAACCGCCAATGAAAAGTGAGGACATCACTCGTGTCTTTGTCGTAGCTTTTGCTTCCATCGAGCCGAACGGTCTGGCCAAGTCTGATGGTTTTGTCGGAGCCTGCGTGGGCAACAGGGACTTGGTTGGTGTCGTCGTCCACCGCAAGATTTGCTTCCACAGGAAGACTCCATGTCTTGCCATCGAAGACTTCCAAGGACCACCGCAACACTCCCCCTGTGATCGGGACCAAGAAAGGCGTCGCGGTTTGGGCGTCTTGTAACTTGGTGGGAAAGCCGCCTTGGTAGCGCCATCGGTAAAGCAACGTGGCCTTTTCGGGATCTGTGCTCGGGCTCGCATCCAAGGCACCTTTCGAGAGGACGATCCCTGCTTTGAGGCTGTTGTCGCCAAACAAGTCTCCACTGTGCATTGCGACGGGGGGTTGATTGTCTTTCTCGTTGGCACGCACCAAGATGTCGATGGGTGGGCTTTCTGGGGCGGAAAGATCAGAAAGACTACGCCCTCGCACCCACAAACGAAAACGATAATCCCCTGGTCGCAAGACAAAAAAGGAAGGTCGCGCCGTTTTTTCGTCGAGCAAAGCCACCGTAGGACCGTCGATTTGCACCCAGCGAAAGGAGAGCTGACTCCCCGAAGGATCGAGGCTTTGCGTTGCATCGAGTTGGGCCCATGTTTCGTATGTCACATGCTTTGAGTCCGCGATGGCGAAAGGAAGGCGATTTGTCTCGCTTTGCCCATCAATGCGAACGCCCACAACTTGCTCTTGAGACAGGATCTTTTTCCCGCTGTACTCGGACTCAACAACGAGCGCCACAAGATAATACCCAGGAATAGAAGACGTTAATCGCGCAACATACGGCTTTTGCGCATCGACATCCAAGCGAACTTGATCGCTAGGCGTCAACAAGCGCCATTGATACCCCACGATCTTGCCGTTGGCTGCGGAAGATCGCGAACCGTCCATGCGGATTGCTTCATTGAGCACGCCTTGTTCGGGGGCTGTGATCAACGCAAACGGTACGTAGAGAGGGGGCGAAGAAGAAGGATCATGGACGATCACTTCGACCGTTGCGACACTTTGCAGCGCGGGGATATCGCCTTGGGCGGGGATATCTTCGACGCGTAATTGAAAGCGGTAAACCCCAGGAGCATTGGGTGTAAAGCTCGCTTTGGCTTGTTGGTCACCTTTGATTTCGACAGCGGGGAGCTCGTCAGGGCTTTGTTTGCGTAGTTGGGTCCACGAAAAGCGCAAAGGATCGCCATTGGCGTCGTCGCTAGGCTGTCCGTCGAGGGACACTTCCTGCCCCACATGACCAATCAAAGTATAGATCTTTCGAGGACTTCCCTCGGGCAAGGTCTCCACACGCAAAGGCGCATCCACAGAAGCATTTGGAGGGACATTGCGCACACTGATCTCAACAAGATCGGGCAAGCTTTCTTGTGTAGAGGTCCGCACGATCAGTTGGAAAAGATAATCCCCTGCCCGTCGCAGGATCACACGTGCTCGTCGCGCTGTAGCATCCGTCACTTCGACCTTTTCGTCCCCAGGATTTTGGCGGCATGACCACAGGTACTGCAAGGACTCCGGCGATTCTTCAGGAGCGAGACTCCCCGAACCATCGAGTTCGATCTCTTGGGGCGGGATGCCTTTGCGATCTTCGCCAGCGTGTGCGATGGGGCCTTTTTGTGTCGCTGCAACAGACAAAGAAAACTCCAAAAGAGCCGTCGCACCGTCACTATCGCGGACCTCCACGATGATCGGATATGTACCGACCTGATTGATCTTTGGTGACCACTCCAACAAGACCGTCCCTACGCTGCTTCCGTCGGAAAGTCGAATGCCTTGCGTCGAGGCAGGGATCGTCATCCCAGAAGGGCTGAAGAGCAAGCGAAAAAAGAGCCAAGAGCCCTTCTCTGTAGGGCTACGATCGAGATCTTCCACTTTGATGACACAGCTATAGTTCTGGCCAGCGACAGCTTCGGGACAGATCGGGGAGATAAAGCGAGGAGGCGCATTGCGTTCGTCCACCACCAACGTAAATTGCTGCGTCGCGGAACGCCCCATGGTATCGAAGGCTTCGATCTCGATCGTATGCTCTCGCACCCTCGCATCGTAAGCAGAAGGCACCCAAGACACCACACCACTTTGGGCATGGATATCCATACCCATGGGTGCTTGGACCAAACGGAAGAAAGAGCCCGTATCTTGGGACAGTTGGACTTGATACAAAAGCCGCACGCCTTCAGAAGCACGGCTAGGAGGCGTGGAGATGATCTTGGGCGTTTCAACACGCGAAAATACCGAAAGCAAAAAGGACTGCGTCGTCGTCAAGCCCGAACCATCGGACACAACAACGGAGACAGAAAAAAGTCCTGACGTCGTCGAAGGGATCGCCCAAGAAAGCGTCTGTTTTTGTGCATCCAGCGTCATCCCACTGGGGGCTTGGGCCAATGTGAAACGAAGCGTTGAGACCGCATCATTGGGGTCTTGCACCCGCATCACATATTGAAACATCTCTCCAGCCATCGCAAAGACAGGCGGCGTCGACAAAAAGGAGGGACCAGCGTCCGTTCCACCCGAGACATCGAACGTAAAAGAAAAAGATGTGATGGCCCCGCGTTCATCGACGGCTTGGATCTCCACGGTGAAAGAGCCTTGTTGATCTGCGCGAGGCACCCACAAAAGCTCACCGTTACGCTCCGCCAAAGACATCCCCGCAGGAGCGCTTGCCAAACGATAGAAAACCTTGTCTCCATCTGGATCGACCGCCGCCACAGAGCTTTTCCAACTCTGCCCTGTGGTCAACTTGATTGGTGTAGAACTGCCCGCAGGGAGTTGTGTCCAAGAGGGTGACTGATTTTGCGAAACCACCGAGAGAATCGAGGCTTGGATGGCTTTGGCCCCGCGTTGATCTTCGACTTCCCACACCAACAAACGACGCCCAACATCCAAGGCATTGGGACTCCAAGCCAGTGTAGGGGGGTAGGTCCCGCTTGCAAAAGATGCCCCCGCAGGAGCCTGCCAAAGAGACCATAACAACGGATTATCAGGAGGAAAGTCGAGAGAGTCTTCTGCATCCAAAGCAGCGTTGAGAGGAGAGCCGACAACCGCCCCCAACCAAGGCAAAGAGAGCACTCGAGGCACGTCGTTGCGGTCCTTTACGTCGAGGGTTCCAGTCAAAGTGGTTTGCGAACCAACACCCGCCACTTGGAGGACGATGGGGTGCTGTCCAACATTCGCAGCACTGGGACTCCAACGCATGACACCACTGTAAGGCCCCACTTCCAAGCCCGCAGGACCCGAGATCAAGCGAACATCTTGTAGAGAAGACAAAGACGTCAGAGGCCACAAAGGTAAGGAAAACATCTTGTCTTGTTCAGCACTTGCAGGCCAAGAGATCTGTGTGGTGGGTAAAGATTCCCTTGCAGAGATGCGCAAAACAAAGCTCTGTTCGATAGAAAACAACGTCTTCTTGGACGCATCTTCTTTTTTGGCGATCAAGACGACCGTCGAAGATGCGCCGATATCGGTCTCTTTGGGCGTCCAAGTCAGAAGGCCACTTTGTGCATCAACCTTCATCTCAGAGGGGGTTCCCGTTCCCAAAGAAAATGTCCATGTCCCCGCCACGGAAAGCATCTCTTGAATTCGCGGAAGATAACGCCACGAGATCCCCACATAACCCTGCAAGGGAGGCTCACTATAGATCACAGGTTGCTCTAAAGCCCCCAAGGTTTCGGGAGAAACAACCTCTACCGTGATACGAAACCGCACGACGCCCCCACGACCATCTTCGACACGCACCTTGATATTGTGCAAACCCACTTGCTGCAAGGTTGGTGTCCAAGACAAACGCCCCGTGAAGAGATCTTGCGACGTCTCTTTCAATGTATGGAGGGTGACACCTTCGGGTGCATCTTCAAGGAGATAGCTCAGTTGATCTTGATCCGCATCCGCAGTCGAAGGCAACAGCAACTCCCAAGCTTTTCGCGCGGGTGCTTTGTACAAGGAACGCAGCTTGGCCAACGTTTCAGAGATCATCGTGGGTGCTTGATTTTTAGCGTACACCTTCAAGGAGACCTCTTGCTTGGCCTCCAAACCCAAGGGATCACGCGCAACCCAAGAAAACTTGTAGGTCTGATCTGCGTCTGTGTCTTTGGGGAGCCAAGAGATCCAACCCGTCTCTTCGTTGATCGTCATCCCCGAAGGTGCTCGCTCAAGAGAAAAGCGCAGCTTGTCTCCATTTGGGTCTCGAACGATGGGCTGAAAGGTGTACAAAGCCCCCACCGTCGCTCCTATCGGGGCCGTAGATAGGCGTGTATCAATAACAGGGGCTTGCTTTTCAGGCGTCACATCAAAAACGAGGCCCAACCGCGCCTTTCTGCCAAAGTCGTCATAGACGTCCACCCACAAGATCTGTTTACCGACCTCTGTCGCGGTAGGAGTCCAGAGAAGTTCTCCTGTTGTTTCATTGAGTTGGACACCAACGGGCCCTTCTTCGATACGAAAAAACAACTTGGGTTTGTTGGGGTGCGACGATGTTGCGATGAGTTGATATCGCCAAGTTTGCCCCTGCACAAGCGAAAAAGACGGAGGGACGGGAGAAAAAACAGGCGGAAGCTCCGCAGGAACCACACGAACAGAGAAGCGCAGAGAGTCCTTGGCCCGCAGACCTTGTTCGTCTTGGACGGTCACTTCGACCTCTTGGGCTTTCCCAAGGTGAGAAGCATCAGGTGTCCAAAAAAGCCATCCAGTTTCGCTATCCAAGCGCATCCCTGTGGGTAAGGTCAACGGGATGTAGCGCAGAGATGCCCCTTTATCGGGATCTTTCGCAACAAGCTGGACGCGATAGGGTTGTCCTTGCACCACGACAGAAAGTGGTTTCACGCCCGAAAAAACGGGCGGATCATTCACGTCTTGCACACGGATGGTCACATGTTCCCACGCAACGCCGCCCCGCCCATCATCCACACGCAACACAAGCGTTTGCAGCCCCACCTCTTCGGCGCTTGGGGTCCAAGAAAACTCAGCACTGCGGCTATCTTTGACTTGAAGCTGTGCGTTTGAGGGTCCTTGCTCCAAAACGAAACGCAAAGTGTCGCTTGTGTCCGCATCACTCGCCTGGATCAGATAGCGATAGACGACGCCTTGCGTCGCTTCGAGCGGTGCTTGCGACAAGATATAAGGTCTTTGGTTGGAAGACACGACGTTGAGCGACCAACTTTGTTGCGCAACAAGCCCACCACTCGCGCGATCCGTGACTTCGACAACCACAGGTTGCGATCCCACCGCAGCAGCCGAAGCTTCCCACACCAACAAGCCCGTTGAATGAAGGCGCATCCCCGCAGGGCCTTGTTTCAAGGTGTAAAGCAAGCTGTCTTGCGGGTCAGGGTCCTTTGCACGTAGCTGATAAACATAAGGTTCTCCCACGCTGGCCCCCGTCAAAGGCGTGGAAACAAAAGCAGGCGCGATGTTTTCGTCTTTGACATCCAACACATAACGCAAGATCCCCACACCACCCGCGAGATCGACCGCCCGAAACACCACACCATGCGCACCTACGTCCGCCAACGATGTCTGCCACGTCACAGAGCCCGAGGCTGCGTCCCACACCATCCCTTTGGGGCCTTCCAACAACTCGATCGTCAACTGAGATATCGTATGATCCGCGTCTTGGACTTGCGGAGAGAAAGAGTATTTTTCCCCGCGTCGCACCTCGCGTTGCGCTGCGGTTGGCTCGGAAAAATGCGGTGGGTTGTTCTTGGCAGCAACTTGTAGGGAAAATTGTTGTGTGGTGGTGGCACTTGGCTCAGAGACATCCAAAGCTTCAAGCGTGATATCTCCTTTTTTTTGGGCATCTTCAGCCGAAAGATGCCCAGATAACAAAGCATTCCAAACGCAACACCCCGAACGACCGAGCATCACGAGACGAAAGTCACCCCAAGTCGGCGTGCTCTTTAAACGAACCTCGACGCGGGCTTGGGGTCGATCTGGCCGCCAAACGCGCACAAGATAACGATACGTCTCGCCAGCACGCGCGCGCAGGGTTGGAGAACTCACAAAAGTAGGGTTGGCCCATACTTTTGTGACCAGACCAAGCGCGCAAAACAAAAACACGCCCCAAGTCCCAATCCATCTCCCAAAACTTATGCGAAACAATGGCGGCCTCCGTCCAAAACACATCAATAGACGTCCTATCCAAACAAAGGCCGCAAAAGCAAAAGAACAGACACAACACCCACATACTTTCTAAAGTTGTTCAGCCGCGGCCCTATCCCCAAAAATATCGACTCTTTAGGCTGTTGGCAACCACCACCACCATCCCCCATCAACCAACATCCCCCCGCAAGAAGCGCTGGATCTCCCGCGCAGCCAAGCATCCCTGCCCCACACAAACAGAGATCGACGGATCGATCGGCGTACAAACGTCACCTACGGCCCAAAGCCTCGAAGCCGTGGTCTTTTGCACTGCATCGACCACGATGTATCCTTGTGCGTCTGTCTCGCAGCTCTCCGCCACAAGTTGCGACTGTGGTGAAAACCCGATCTTGATCAGCAAAGCCCCCATCTCGTGACGCTCTAACTGCCCATCATTCCGCAGCCATATCGCTTCGAGGCGTTCTTCTCCCTCGCAGTGCTCCACCACACAACGCCGCAACAGCCGGATCTGCGGGTGTTGTTCGGCTTCTTGCAAAAAGTCACCACGCGCTCGAAAAGAATCTCCACGGTATGCAACAATCACTTCGGGACATCCGCATGTTTCGACAAGCCACAGAGCATTCTCCAAGGCTCCATCGCCCCCTCCCACAATGCAAACCCGCTTTCCCACAAACATCTCTCGCTCACCGCTCGCAGTGTAAGCGACACCACGCCCTTCCCAAGCCCGCAGATCGGGCATCGCCAAACGACGCCTTGCAAGACCTGTCGCCAACACCAAAGCCCCCGCTCGCAACGTACCCACCGCCCCATCCGTCGAGCGAAACCGCAACAAACCTTCTTCGGGCATGATCTCCAAGACCTCTCCCTCGATCCGTTCGAGCCCTGCAAGTTGTGCAAGGTGCTGTTCCATGCGCAAGGCCATCTCTGCCCCATTGGAACACACAAGGCCCGGATAATCGGGGATCTCCTTGTGGATCAGATGCAGTTGCCCACCCAGTCGGCCTTTTTCCAACAAGCCCACACGCATCCCCAAGCGATGACCCCAAATCGCCGCAGAGATGCCTCCCATCCCTGCACCGATCACCAACATCTCGAAGGCCCCGATCTCTTGTTCCTGCGGCATACGACACATCCTCCTCGCCAAACCCATCCAAAAACCAAAGCACGCACGGTCTTGTCTCTTCTACACAAGAGATTTATAACCCATCCTATCCATGACAACCCACAAAAAGGACCGTCCCACCGTGACAACAAAGCCACCTATCCAAGTCACCGATCTACCAGCCAATCAAAAAGCCGAAGTCTGGCTCCAGATCTGGCAACAACTCCCCTTGCCCAAGCCAACGTGTCCTCCGCCCCCTTGTCAAGGCTGCCAACGCGATCCCAAGGTGCAATATGCCTTGCATGGCGAACTTGGGATCGTCCCTGATATCCGCTGCCAAAGCTGCCCTCTTCAATGGAAGTCCCCTGAAGACTTTGCCCAACAACAAGTCCCAATGCTTCGACTGTATGCGGGCGCTTTGGTTCTTGGGTTCGCTTTCTTTGCTTTGTGGTGGCGCGCATGGCCCTCAACCTTCCGCATCGTCGGCTCGATCTCTTGTGTCCTTGCAACGATCCAGATCGCCTTGGGGTTTCGCCACGCCATCCGCAAAAAACGCGGCCTGATCTTGCTCATCCGTTTGGGGCAACCCATCTCCACGCAAAGTCACGCTTGGCCCACACAACAACTCACAGCTTGGCTTGATCAAACATCCACAAAAGATCCCGATTATACGGCTCTATTGCGATTCATTCGCCATCTCAAAGATCGTTTTTCCCCACTTTGGCAGCTTCTACAACACGCGCGTCTGCTGCTCAAACAACGCCCCCTTCCCAGCCTAAAGCGACTTTTTCAACAAGCTGAACTCCCCGAAGCAACGAGAGCCATCGCCCAAGAACGCATCGCATGGCTTGAACAACTCAACACAGAGACCGCTTGGCAAGATGATCTCGATCAGCTCGAAGAAGTCTTGCAGGCTCTAGCAGACCTCTTCCAAGCACGCTCTCTCAAGATCGCCCACGACACCGATGCTCCGCCCCTTCAACAGTTGCTTCAAGATGGCGAACAACTGCTTCACCGCCTCGAACAACATATCCCCCACGTCTCGGAAAAATGAACGCATCCCCCAAAGATGTAAGTGTCCATACATTTGGCAAAAGAACCGTGGAATGGGCAAGATCGCGAGTTTGACAGGTGGGGAACTTGTGGGGTTGGGGAAGACAAAGGGGCTCAGGGCTGGGGTTGTTCAGAGATCCATATCTGTTTGGCAGCGTCTTGGCCCACAGCACAGCGCTCTTCTCCAAGACTGACGATGACGCTTCCCCCGTAGGGATCGCGTTCTAGGACCTGGATCTTCTTCCCTGGAAACAACGAACGTTCCGCCACATAACGGAGCAGCGCAGGATCATGATCTTCGATCTCTGCAACAAAACCAAAAGTCCCCTCTTCTAGATCCCACAGCATCCGAAGATGACGAGACTCCACGCGGCCATCTTTACAAGGGATCAACTGACCATGCGGGTCCACCTTTGGATCACCAAGGATATCCGAGAGCTTGTCTTCAAGATATTCAGAGAGAGCGTGTTCAAGGCGGTGGGCCTCTTCGTGCACACGATCCCACGGAACCCCTACAACTTCCGTAAGAAACAGCTCAATCAGACGATGGTGACGCACCATCTCAGCCGCAGCTTTTTCTCCATCAGGCGTAAGCCCCACACCACGGTAAGGTTCGTGCTGCACCAACTCCATGGAAGCAAGGCGTTTCATCATCTTGGTCACAGACGCAGGGGCCACCCCCAAACGATCGGCGATCACAGATGTCGTGACCGAAGCCCCCTTCTCTTCGAGCTTATAGATGGCACGTAGGTAATCTTCCATCGCAGGACTTAAAGACTTTTTCTCGTCTTGGCTCATCGAAATATACCTTTTTGCTCATCACGAAAGATCGCGACCCAACGCATCTCTTTGGCGGGGTTTGACTTTGGGTGGTTTGCTTTTCTTAGAAGCAGAAGGCCATCCGTTTTAGACTCGACTAAAAATAGTGAATTGCAAAGGCTCATGTCAAGAAAGAACCTCTGAAGAGGCCGTCGAGACAGGAAAAAAGAGAAGGATGGGACGTTGTACGGAGAGGCTTTAGTGGTGGCGTCTGAAGACGAGTTTGATGGGAACACCTTCGTAACCGAACTCAGCACGAAGACTGTTCATGATGAAGCGTTGGTAGGTCACGTGCGCAGCATCGGGTTGGTTGGCGCTGATCAAAAAGGTCGGTGGGCCAACCATGATCTGCGTGATGTAGTAAAACTTCACGGGTCGTCTTTTGTAGACTGGGGGTGGATGGTAGCGCATCATCTCCGTGAAGAAACGGTTCAACTCGCCCGTAGGGATGCGGAAGCGGAAGGATTCATAGACCTTGTCGATCAGTTGGAACAGGCGTTGAATCCGCGCTCCAGTGAGGGCAGAGCAAAAGACGATCGGCGCATAACTGAGATACTTCATCTTGTAGCGCAGATCTTCTTCAAAGGCTTTCATCGCTTCTTGGCCTTTGGGCATCAGGTCCCACTTGTTGACCACGATGATCACCGCGCGACCTTTGTTGTGTGCAAAGCCCGCGACCTTCGTATCTTGCTCAGTGATTCCTTCGGTAGCATCGACCAAAAACAGCGCGACATCGCAGCGATCCAAAGCGTTCAAACTTTGGTTGATGCTGAGTTGTTCAACGCGTTCTTTGATGTATTTTTTTCGTCGAATCCCAGCGGTATCGATGAAAAGATACTCTTTTCCATCGCGTTCGATTTGGACATCGATCGCGTCGCGCGTGGTGCCCGCTTCAGGCATGGTGAGCAAACGCTCTTCGCCAAGCAAGTGATTGATCAGGGTGGACTTTCCAGCGTTCGGCTTACCGATCACAGCGATGCGAGGAAGGCCATCGGTTGCATCAACAACCTCGGCAGCATCGGGAAGTTCCATTTCAGCTTGTGTCATCTCTGCGAGAAGATCGTCGAGCATGTCGCCGACGCCCGCACCGTGCGTTGCACTGATCGGGTAGATCTTCTCGAGTCCCGACTCATAAAACTCGGCTGCAAGGGCTTCTTGGTTGGGTCCATCGACCTTGTTCACAAGCAAGAAGAAGGGCTTTCCTTGTCGTCGAAGTTCGTTGATGATCTCAAGATCTTCAGAGATCACGCCATGACGGGCATCGACGATCACGAGAACAAAGTCAGCTTCTTCGATCGCAAACTGGGTTTGGCGTCGCATGGCGGACAGGATGTAGTCGTCTGTGGTGGGTTCGAGTCCACCCGTATCAACGACTTCAAAAGTCTGTCCATTCCACTCGCAATGTCCGTATTTTCGGTCGCGTGTGACACCGGGCATATCTTCAACAAGCGCGTGACGACGGCCTGTAAGACGATTAAACAAGGTGGACTTACCTACGTTGGGGCGGCCCACCAAGGCACATCGGGGAAGTTTTTCTTCCATGGGAACACTCTAATGCTTTCTTCGACAGGAAGGGGGGGATTTAGGGTTCTTGTTCGAGTTCATCGCCGTAACCGAGGCGGCGAACGGAGGAGAAGTCGCGACTCCAGTTCTTGTCAACACGCACCCATAACTTCAAAAAGACGTGGCAACCGAGCAAACGTTCGATCTCTTCACGAGCACGTTGTCCCACTTGCTTTAGCATCTCGCCACGTTTGCCGATGACGATTCCTTTTTGGGAGTCGCGTTCGACGATGATGGTTGCTTCAATGCGGATCAAAGGCCGATCTTGTTCATCGCGTCGCGTTTCATCGAATTCACCAACCACAACGGCGCAGCTGTGGGGGAGTTCTTGTCGTGTCAACAGGATGAGTTGTTCGCGGATCAATTCAGCGACCAAGAAACGCTCAGCGCGATCCGTTGCATAATCGGGGGGAAACAACGGTGGGCCTTCGGGCAAGACTTGGATGATCTGTTGGATCAGCTGATCCACATTTTCTCCAGTGGCCGCGGAGATCGGGATCACTTCTTTGAAAGAAGCCCCTTCGTTGTAGCGCTGCATCAAGGGAAGCAAGCGCGACTTGGGTTCGATTTGATCGACCTTGTTGACCACCAAAAAATAAGGGGTTTCGACTTGTTGAAGACGGCTAAGGATCATCGCGTCTTCGCCAAAACCAGGATCTCTGCGTTGCTCGTCACGCTGATCGACATCTGCGATCTGCGGATCAGGGCGTGTCGCGTCGACCAGATACAACACCAGATCCACTTCATCCAATGCTTGCCAAGCAACGTTGACCATTGTTTGGTTGAGAGGATTACGCGCTTTGTGAATCCCTGGCGTGTCGAGATAAACGATTTGACCTTCGGGATGATTTTGAATCCCGCGGATCTGGTTGCGTGTAGTTTGTGCCACGGGCGTCGTGATCGAGATCTTTTCGCCCACCAAGTGATTCATAAGTGTAGATTTGCCGACGTTGGGTCGCCCCACCAACGCCACCATCCCAAAGCGGCTCATCGTTCTTTTCATCCTCCAAACCTAGGGATCCATAAGAAAGCGCAGGATGATGGATCGCGCCACCTCACCTGTCAAGCCTGAAGATGTACGTTTTTTATTTTTGTGGAAGAAAAAGAACGTGGAGAGCTTAGGAAGACCGACGTTTTGAGGCAGAGCGTGCCTTCTTACCTGTGGGCGTGTCTGCGACAGCCTTCAGTTTGCGAGGTGCGCTTGCGCTTTTTTGGGCTTTGGGTGTCTCGCGCTTGCGTTTGGCGGACTCTTCGCGTTTGCGACGTGCCACTTTGTAAGCTTCGCGCTTTTTGCGTCGTTCTTCGAGACCGTGATGGACATACTGCAACGCGCTTTCGACAGTCGCATTCATCGCATCCGTAAAGAGGAAGATCAACTCAGACTCATCATCAAAAGCCAAAGACTCGTAGTATCGGGCGCGTTCTGCTGTATGAAGCACCAAAGCAGGATAGCCATGGCGCATCAAAAACAGGTTGGTCAACCAACGCGCCACACGACCCGAAAAACGCCCATAAGGCATCAAGCCCATGAAGCGATAATGAAGCTGTGCCGCGCTCACGAGCGGATGTTGTTTTTCGATGGTCAGGCTGTTGAAGAAGTCCACGAAGGTATCGAGACCCGCGTCCACTTCTTTGTAACCGCAGCAACGATGGTAGTAAGCACCATGTCGCGTATCGTCTTGGCGCAAACCGTCTCCCTTAGGAATCCCGCGCAGTTTATGCACCATGGTGTCGTAACAACGTTGTATCATGGCGCGCGTTACTTTTTCCTTGTTGCGCGCGCTTTCCAAAAGCGTGCGCAATTGATCTACACACGCTTGAAGATTCTTGATCTCTTGGTACATCGGCAAGAAAGAGTCATCAGAAACGACTTTCTGGTTCAGTGCCACTCCGATCTCTTGTACCTGTAAGACCACTCCTTCCATGCCATGGTCATGGTAGATCCAAGAGATATCCAACTTCTGATTGAACTCATTCCATAGAGAGCCGTGTTTCCCGGCCAGCGTCACAAGATGCTCGTTCCGGGTATCGACTTGGAAGTAAGGTAACGTCATCTTCCGGCTCCTTTCTAACGTGACTTTTTTACCCAAAGTCACGGATCAAATCGTATCGCTACATTCATAAAAACACGAACACCACCATCCACCCCTCTTACAGATGATCGCGCTGTGTAGGCTTCAGCCCCTACTCAAGACCGAAATGACCTCGTCATCTGAAGCTCAAGTAATCGTAGCTCTCGATACACCTCCAAAAACTTAGGCTCGATCACCAACGCTTCACGATAGAGGCGTTGGGCGTCTTCAAAGCGTCGTAGTTGCAAAAAGATGTGCCCCATAAACAAGTAGGTTTTTTCGTAATAGGGGTCGATCTTTCGGGACTTTTCCAAGTGCATTAAAGCGATCTTGGCTTGAAGTTGGTTGTGCGGCTGGGACAAAAACAAGGCCCACGCAAAGTAGCACTCATAACGGGGAGAAGACTGTAACTGAAAGGCACGAGCAAAGGACTGAAGCGCCCGTCCATAGTCACGTTGCGCAAGCCAAGTAAACCCCTCTTCAAAGGAAGACTCGGCTTCTGGCGACGGAGGCTCGTCATCTTCTCCGAACACACGCGGAGCCTCGGGGATTTTTTCTTTGTAGGGAGCGTTTGTGGCTTCGTCTGCAAACCAAGACACCGCATCTTCGGCGTGTTGGGACGAGACTCCCTGCATGACCAAACTCGGCGAAGATGCCGCAGGTTCGGCCAAGATCGCGGGCTGTGGGTCGATGCCCAAGCTGGGAGGAACAAACTCTTGCGAAGAGATCGCGCTGGTCGTGGCGTGAAGATCGCGAGAGACACAAGGCAACTCTTCTGCCGTGGACTCTGCGGAGATCTCATCAAAGTCGGGGGCTTCGCCGTAGTTTCCAGTGTCTGCGAGATCGTCTTCTTCGAGATCGGGTCTGAGATGTTCGGGATCTTGCGAACGAGAAAGAACGGACTGTGCCCATTCGTTCGGATCTGTGAGGAATTGCGTAGGATTGAGGTCTGCGGCCCCAGGCGTCGGCCAAGAAGAAGAAGCCGAAGGCCAAGAAGATGCCGCGCTATGCGATGACCCAGCAAGCCCCGACTGGCTTGGGACATGCGAAGCTGAAGCGAGCGCATCCGAAGAAAAAGCTGCTTGCCAAGAGCTTTCGGGAACGCCTGTCCAAGACGAGGAAGCGGCCGATGCTTGGGGAGGATGCAGGCTTGCACGATGCACGCGTTCAAAAGACGATGGCGCGGGCGTGCGAGGAGGCATGTTGGCAGAACGCGAGGAGCGTTGGAGCTGCAAAGCAAGGACTTGGTACAGCTCTTCGTAAGAGACGGGAAGATCGAGGTAAGCGATGGCTCGATAACGCGGCAGAGCAGCTTCGCGGAAGTGCGCCGCAGGGTGCGTGTCACTCACAAAGATCAGATCCACAAGATCAAGTGGTGCTTGTTGGCGTACCCACTCCGCAAAGTGGAACCCACTCTCTTCTTCGCGCATGACATCCAAGATCATACAACGCAAAGGATACTGTGATGCGATCTCGCGCCCTTCTGTAAACGAAGATGCATACAACACAGGGATCTGATGTGTTGCTGCAAACGACTCTACTTGTTGAGCAAGTGTGGCATCGTAGGATAAAAACAGGATGGCGGGGGTTTGAGGATAATGTTCAACCATGCTCCCTCCATAACCTTAGGAGGGACGAGGCAAGGGGGTTTGGCGTGAGATACCGCCTCAGGTGCATGGTTGGGCCTCATCAAATGTGTTTCATAAAATGCAGTCCTCACGTGTTGAGCATCCACTTGAAAACGTGAGCTTGCGAAGAGACGGCAAGCTTTTTCTCCTTCACTTGAGCGACGAAATCACTGGATATTCGGTCGCCATCGTCCTTGATGTGTCGTCTCCTTAAAAATGAGTCTTGGCATTATAAGAAAGTGGCTATCCAAATTCAACCTAAATTTTCCCACTCTGAGACTAGGCTGACAAGATAGGTACACACCCAGACCTGAGCGATCTACATCTTGCTTTTCAAAACAGTACACCCGCCCACTTAGAAATATTTCATTCAGACTTTTTTTTCGCTGATCCTTTGTGAGATCACCCATCAAGGGAAGGCAAATTGGAGCGCCAAGCGGATATCACGCCCCACCACAGGAAAGCGCGAAGGGAACGGAATATACGAGCGATCCAACAGGTTGCGTGCGGCAAATCGCAACTGAAGCCACGAGAGTAAGCGTAGATCAGCCCTGACGTGCAAGGTCCACCAAGAAGTTGAGGGGGTTGGTCCCCCCTTCCAAGGACCCGCCCATGACGCTTCACGACCCGCAGAGCCTTCAAACACCACTTCGATCCCTCCCCACCCTTTCCAGTCATAGCGGGTCAAGATCCGCCCTGTCCAACTGGGCATCGCAGGCCACAAAGGTCCAGGTGATCGCCCTTGTCGCGAGCCCATCTCCTCCATCCATGCAAGATCCCCTCGAAGGCTCCAACCCCAGATGATACGCCAAGCCACCGTCGCTTCGATCCCCAACATCACCACTTCGTCTGTGGGCCGAAATTGAAGCACGGGTAAGCCATCCACCATATCTTGCCCAGCAAGTGTTGCAGGTTGCAATGCATACCAACCCGAATAAGCCTGTAAGAAAAATCGCAAAGATGTCTGGAGTCGTTCAGCCAAGCGCAAAGAAAAGCGTCCTTCGATGGCACGCGTTCGTTCTTCTTCGAGATCGGGATTGGAGATCACGTAGGCCTGGCCGAGCGGTCCTTGATGCGACATCTCCGCGACACTTGGTGTTCGAAACCCATCCGAGAAAAACAATCGCACAGACCAAACGCGTGGATCTCCAATCGAAACACCGAGATGACTCGCATACAACACTTTGGCCCATCGCATGGGCTCCACAGGCGCAAGGCCCGTGATATCCCGCCAATGGTTGTGAAGGCGCATCCCTCCTTCGATCAGCACGCGCAAACCACCCGCAGGCAGAGCGATCCGCCCTGACAAAAAGAAAGCAAGACCGCTTTGCCGCGCTTGCGCAAAAGACTGGCTCTCGACATGCGTCGTCGAACCACCGCTCCCAAGCTCTTTTTGCTCCAAAGACTCCGTGGAAAACTCGATGCCATAACGCAGCGACAAGATCGACCAAGGTCGGCTTTCCCCATGAATCAAGCCATCCCACCGCAGATGAGGCCGACTTTCTTCACGCCATCCCAAGACCCCTCCGCCAACGGTCCCTGTGTACTCATGTCGTTGGGATGCTTCGAGATACTGCACCCCAAACATCCCTCTCAGCCGCGTGTTCAGGAAAGGCAAAAACAAACGACTGTCGACATAAGCGAGATGCTGTTGTTGATCCCAACGCAAACGATCTCCACGAGGCGGGAACTGTTCGACACGCACAGCATCTCGCAACCAACCTGCTGTGTAGAACAAACGATTTTCCCAACGACGATGGGGAGATGAAAAACGGATACGCGCAGAAACATGGCCCTTGGCATAACCACTTTCTGGCAGGATCTCACCGCCACTTCCGCGAAGTTCCTGCATCGCGATGTAACCACCGCTCAAGCGCGCCCCAAAGATCGGCATCCCCACCCAAGCTCGTGCGTAACCTCCAAGGCCTTGCGCACCACTGTTGTACTGCCCTTCGCCCCAAAGACCCCATCGCCACGACCGAAAGTGACCTTGCTCTTCCCAACCATCGCCTTCTGTGGTCAACAGCAACGCACCTGTCATCGCGTGATCACCAAAAAAGATCGATGCTGGACCTCGCACCAAAGAGATCTTTTTCAGATCCCAAGGCGCCAAGCCCGAAAGAGACTGTTCCCCCACGAACATCTCGGCCCCTCGCAACAAAGGCAGACCATCCAAACGAATCGCGATCCGCCCCCCGCCACCGCCGCGAACCCACAGCCCACCGCCCGCAGGAGCACCCCCTCCCCAGAGCACACCGCCAAGCTCTGGAATCCACACATCAAATGAACGTGCGACAAGTTGTGTCAGGCGTTCCTGGTAGAGATGGCTTTGGCTCCATAAAGCGGCAAAGTGTTCCAAAGAAAGTGATGTGCTGGGATCAGGAACCCCCGAAAACCCTGCACCTCTCGACTTTTGCGCCTTGCCTTGTTGACCTAGGTTTGCTTTTGTGGTCTGCTTGCTCTTTTCCGTGGACTTTTTGGTTTGTTTGCTCCCGCCTTGGATGGGGGGAGACGCCCACACATGGGCATTTATACAAACAGCGACGCATTGCAAAACCAAAAAACAAAATCCCCCGGCCTTGGCAACATTCCATATCGCTCGCTTCATCTTGTTTGCCTTGTGGGGCTCGGATTTGTTTTTTGAGCATAAGACAAACCACCCCAAAAACCGCTGAATTGAAAGGTGTTTGTTGTCGAATGAATGGTCTTCTTTGTGCCCACTCGACAACGAAATGCACCATAACCAAAAAGCTCGAACACAACAAGCAACCAAAAAAACGATGACAGCAAAGAAACAACCACTTCCTGTTCTTTCCTCGGGTGCTCTTTGTTCCTTGGTTCCGAGATATCACACTCGGAAGATTTGCTGTCATCTAGACCTTGTGATAACCAAAGACATCGGTTTCTCGAACTCAAAACAGTTTTTCGCATAGCAACCATATCGAGGCTACCCACCGCGGAACCTCGCATCGTTCTAGTGATGCCTTGTAAGGAGAGGGTTAGATGGGTCAAGATACGCCAAAACGCAAACGGAATACCGCTCACCTCACGATCCGCGCGTACCAACCGCTCGCAAGTTATTCCGATGCTGCGCACCAATTACTCGCACAATGGCTCGACGTAGATGTCGCCTTGCTACGAGAAGTCCACCAAGCAATCCGACAAGGCGATGCTTATTACCATTATCGCATCCCAAAACCTGGCCGCTTAGAGTGGCGTGATATCTTCGAGCCCTACGGCGCTCTAAAAGAAATTCAACGACGTATTCTTGACCGTTTGCTCTATCCGATCCGCGTATCCAACGCTGCGCACGGTGCCGTCCCCAGCCGTTCGGTCGTGACCAACGCCATGCACCACCTCCCCAACGCACAACAACTCCTGATGATGGACATCCGCAATGCGTTTCCATCTGTGCGACTTCCTCGTGTGCACGGGATCTTCCGTCGTTATGTGAAGCCCTTGTTCCGCAAGTTTGGGCCCCTACCCAACGCCAAAGACGCACAACAAGGCCCCTCTCCTGTGGACGAAGCGCTTCACTTTCTCGCAGCGCTCACCACCATGAAACAAACCGTCGACACCCCGCAAGGTCCGCGCGAAACGTATGCACTGCCCCAAGGTGCGCCCACTTCGGGTTATCTGCTCAACCTTGCGTGTCTTGAGATGGACCAAAAGATCTTCAAAATCATCGATCAAAACAAAGATCTGGGTCTTCGTTACTCCCGATACATCGATGACATCACCATCTCGACCCCAAGCGCGATCCCACCCGAAGTCCAAAATGAACTCGAACTCGCAGTCATCAAAAATGACTTCCGACTTCACCGCGGAAAAACCCGACTCGTCGAGACACACAACGAAAATGCCGTGATCTGCGGTGTGACCTTGCGTTTCGGACGACTCGAAGCAGATCCACTTCTTCTCGAACGTTGCCAAGAAGTCCTTGAACGCAGCGTTGAAGTCGCCGATCCACGCACGGAGATCAAACGACGCAGCAAGATCCGCGGGATCGTCTCGTTCTTCAAACAAGTCTACGGCGACCAACTGCCTAGCGGACTCAAAGACGTTTACCAACGTTACCGCAAAGCGCGCGATCTTCCCGAAGAGCCCGAAGTTGCAGCCCCCACGCTTGCTCCCGCAGAACCCCGCACCGCAGAAGCCCAAGATGCTGTGTCCTTGCTTGCGCAGTGGCTCGACTTGTCGCCCTCTCTTGTGGGCCTTGCTGGTGAACTCGCAAGCAGCGGCCTTGGCTATGAAGAGTGGGAAATCCCCAAAGGCAACGGAAAAACCCGTAAGATCTGTTCGCCCAAAAATGAACTCAAAGAAACCCAAGAACGCATCTTGGACCGCTTGCTCTACCATATGCCCGTCTCTGTAGCTTCCCACGGCTTTGTTCCAGGTCGTTCGATCGTGACCAACGCCCAAGCTCACCTTGATGCACAACACCTGATCAACCTCGACCTCAAAGATGCTTTCCCCTCGGTCAGCAAACACCGCGTCAAACTCGTGATGCAGATCGGACTCGGAAACCTCCTGAAAAAGTTTGGTCTGCGTTGTCCCCGCAGCTTGCGCGATGATGTCATCGAATTGATCGCCTCCTTGACCACTCACAAAGATGAACTCCCCCAAGGCGCCCCAACTTCGGGCTATTTGCTCAACCTTGCTTGCTTGACACTCGACAAACGCATCTTCGCTTGCTTGCAAGAACACAAGGTATCCATCGCTTATAGCCGATACGCCGACGACTTGACCTTCTCGACCCAAGAACCCTTGCCCGATGAGCTTTTGGGTCAAATCAAAAAACTTATCGAAAATGCTGGTTTCCGCTGGCACCCCCACAAAGTCCATGTCGCATCCGTCGCAAAAGGCCAAGCCTTGGAGATCTGCGGCCTGCGACTCGATGGAAACCAAATCCGCATCCCGCGAGAAAAACTCAAGACCTACCGCAGCGTATTGCGACGCGCGGCCATCAAGATCCCTACTGGTCAACTCGATGCGGATACCAAAAATCATGTCCAAGGTATCGTAGGATTCGTCAAGATGGTGTACGGCGATCTCCCCCACTCGCTTGCACAACCTTACCAAGCTTTCCTACAAACCCACCCCGAAGCCCGACCCACGGGATCTGCTCGCGAAAAGTTCGCTCTCTACCCCAACGTCCTCCCCGCATAATCCGCCTTTTCCACCTCTCCCTTTCGCTCTACCCCCACTGCGTTTTTCATGAAGGTACGCTCAGGATCTTTTACAAGATCTTCGATCACCATTCATCCACAAGAAAACACCTGAAAAATAAAAAGAAAGACACCTTTCTCCAAAGATTGACCCCTCTCCATGAAGGTGCTAACGTGGGGCGTGTTTTAGCCTTTAACCGTAAGCGCCGTCCACACCAAACACACAAAAGTATTATTTCGTTCTTTTCCTTTGCCTCTTGAGGAACCCACCAAAGAGAAAGAATGGAACAACAAACCTATACGAAGGCGTCCGAATACAAAAAAGACGAGGTAACACGAGTAAATGGTGGTTGAATCCTCCTGGTTCCAAGCTCTGTTGAAAACCACACTTCAAGAGCTCCCTCAACGCGTTGCACTGCTTGGTCTAAGCTCCGAAGATCGCGAGGCTTTGTCCTCGTTCGCGAAAAGCTACCAAGGCTCAGCCCAATTCATCGACAGACTCTACTTACGATTCCAACAAGATCCCGCTCTCTCGCTTTTCTTGTCCAATCCCACACAAGTCCAAAAGTTGAAACGCGTCCAACAAGCCTACCTCGACGAACTGCTCTCCAATGCGCTAGACAAAAAATATGTCGAAAAACGCCTACGCATCGGTCTCATCCATCACCAAGTGCGACTTTCCCCACAGTGGTACATCTCCACTTATACGCACTTTGCGATCGAACATCTCCCTTTGCTCTGGGCCCACGCTTCTACAACAGAAGAAGCCTGCACGCTCTACCGAGCCTTTCTCAAAGCTATCTTGCTCGACGCGTCGATGGTCCTCGACGCTTATGGGATGTCCCTTGAAACCTCCCTCAAAGAGCAGCGACCGCTGTCTTCCGAACATGCGCTCAAAACAGCCAACCTTGGCAAGCCAAGCCAAGCCGAGCCCCCCGCGATAAGCCCACCGTCCTTCACACGGCTGCGCCTCACCCCTGATGAACTTGAGCACCGTCTCCATTTCATCGGTGTATCCGAACTGACACAGCAAGAGCTTCGAAAACTCCACCCCGTACTCCAAACCCGACTCTTTGAGATCATCGACTCTTTCTACGAAAAGATCAGCCAGATCCCTGCCCTCCAAGATACCTTCTCTTTGCAAAACCTACCGCGCCTCAAAAAGATGGTCTTCTCCTACTGGCAAGAGTTTGCATCCACGCAATTCGACCGACCTTACGCGGCTTCGCGCTTGCGCATCGGACTCGTCCATGAGCGTGTAGGGCTCTCTCCACAGTGGTATCTCGCTGGTATTGGCCATCAGTTCGACCTTTTGATGCTCGCTTTGCAACAAGAGGGACTGTTTCAACCCGAACTCGTTCGTGCTTGTACACAAACCTTATTTCTCGATATCTCTTTTTCCATCGATTCTTACATGGAGGCACGTGCAGAAAGAGTCTTGCGCACGGATGGTTACGCAGCCCAGTTGATCGACGGCCTCACCGCAGGGATCGCGATCGTCGATCAACACCTACGCGTACTTTCAACCAACCCATACTTTCTCGATATCGTGGGGCTCGAGCCCAGCTTGGTGCAAAATATGGCTTTGTTGAATGTGTTGCCAATCGCTGATCTACCCGCCTCTATTCAACAAGTCTGGTCGCACCAAACCCACCGCGTCGTGCTCTTTGGGAAGCTTGGACAAAGGACTTTCCGCATCGCTGTCGTGGAGATTCAAGATAAGACCCTCAAACCTGAAGAAAAACGCGCTGCTGTCGTGGTGGATGAGATCAGCTCGCTCCTTCAAGTGTCCGAAGAGTTTCGCCTGATTGGACAAGACTTTACCTCCCTAACACAGTCCATCGAAGGCATCGTCTGGGAAGCTGACGCCAACTCTTGGACGATCGAGATGATCTCTTCCCCTGCGCTTCATCTTACGGGCTTTCGAGACTTTTTCTTTCTAGGGCGTGCGAAAGCTTGGCTCCATCAAATCCCCGAACCCGATCGCACGCTTTTTCTCCAAGCTTGCAAACGCCTGCAACCAGGCGACTCCCTGACGCAAGAACATCGCTTCTTGCGCGCAGATCAAAGCACGATCTGGCTCCAAACCAATGTAAAGTGCATCCTCGCTCCTGATGGAACCAAACGTCTTCGGGGCCTTTCGACTGACGTGACCCAGTCCGTCCAAACACGCCAATCTCTCGATGAACGCCTTTCTGATCAGGCTGTCTTGACCTCACTTACGCGAAAAGCGAATCTCGCTAACACTTCAAAAGAACTCTTCGAGGCCCTTGTGCAAGCAGGCTCTTGCCTACAAGGAACGCTTGGCGCGTTGGTCGTGACCCAACAGATCAGCGGAAACATCAGCGCTGTGGCTTCTTCAGAGACTCATCCTCTCCTCGAAAAACTCTCTGATCCCACCATCCTCACACAGCTCTTTCGCCACGCCCCCTTGTTTGCCAAGGCAAGAGCCTTGCCTCCTGAGCTACACCATCTCTCCCAAGACTTCGAATCGACCGACGGTTTGATCGTGACGCCTCTACAATGGAGGCAGCAAAAGCCAGGACTGTTTATCATCCTGCTTGCGCAAAACAGCACGTGGAGCCTCAAACGTGCGGCTATCCTCGAAACATTCGCCAACATCGTCGCACTCGCCTACCAACAACGCCTCCAAGAGATCCAACAACAAGACAAACAACGCCTTGAACTTTTGGGGACTATTGCGAGCGGAATCGTCCACGATCTCAACAACATCCTCACAGGAGTGTCTGTTTCTGCCGAGCTTCTTTCCGCCGCGCACACCCTTCCACCCCACCTCGAAGGAACCCCCAAACTTCTCCACGAAGCCGCGGAGAACGGCCAAGCACTGATCTCGGATATCTTGTCCTTTGTCCGCCCCTTTCACGAAGAGTCCCAAACCCCGGCCTGCAATGTTGAAACGACTCTTGATGGAACGCAGCGACTTGCGCGCGCCCTTCTACCCGACACCATCACCTTGCACACAGACTTTCAAAGCCACGCCATCAGCGCGATTGCACCGCGACATCTCCAACAAATCGCGATCAATCTCATCGTGAATGCCTCGCAAGCACTCACAAACAAAGGCGAGATCTGTGTTTCTACCCGCGACGTCAATGTCAAAGAGGCACAACAAGTCCATACAGGGCCGCTCTCACCAAGGGAGTATGTCTGTTTTGAAGTCGAAGACAATGGAATGGGGATCGCAGAAGAACATATCCCCCATCTCTTCGAGCCTTTCTTTACCACCAAAGAAGAAAATGGCACGGGGATGGGCCTTGCGATTATTCATCAACTGGTCTCTGAAGTGGGCGGCCAGATCGAGCTTTTCACACGACCCAACCAAGGCACACGATTCTCGATCTACCTCCCGAAGATCTCGTCCCTACCGCGCTCTACCCAACCAGAACTCCAAACGCTCGTCCCACCCAAGGAAACATCGGTCCTCCTCGTGGACGACGAACCTGCCATCCAACAAGCCATCGGGCTTTTCTTGGAACGCCAAGGTTACCAAGTCCTCCGCGCTAAAGATGGAAAAGCCGCCTTTGCATTGTTGCAAAAAGACCAAAGCATCGCGGCCATCATCACAGATCAAAATATGCCTGAGATGAGCGGCGTTGAGCTTGCACAACATGTCTTCCAAGAGATTGCGGAGATACCGATCTTGCTTTGCTCAGGTTTGCCGATCCAACTCCCTCCCGATCTAGAAGGACGCCCGATCACCATGATAAACAAGCCTTTTTACCCGAAAAACTTGCTTCAGCAACTCACGTTGTCGATCCAAGCCCATCCAAGACGTGAAAAGAACCACCTCTGATCCTCCTCCAAAAAAGAAGAAGCTACTTTTCAGAGAATCTTTTTTATCTCTTCAGACTTTTTCGTTCCCACGCTACCCCAAGCGAGATATTCTTTTGTCCCCACTCCCTAAGCGAGACTTGGATCAGTCTCGCTTCTGCGCGATCCCGTATTTGCTGAGCAAAAGTCCTGCGCGCTCGTAGATCGCGATGGTGGCTTTTTGCAGATCCACACGTGCTTTCACTTCTTCGAGTTGCGCAGTCGCGAGATCTTGTTGGTATTGCAACAAGGTAAACAGCGTGCTTTGCCCCAGTTTGTAGCGAAGTTGTTCGGCTTCGAGTTTCTTCTGTGCAAGCAGCAACGAGACGCGTGCGATGGGGATACGTTGCTTGGTACGCATCGCGATCGCGTACAGCTTGCGCAGTTCCAAACGAAGTTGTTGTTTCAAGACATCCAGTTGCATCTCTGCACGACGCGCTTCCACCTGCTGACGTTCGTGAAGGGCCGTCGCTTGGCGGTTATCGAGCGGGATGCGCAAAACAACCCCTGCTTGAAAGTTGTGGGTAGAAGGATCAAAAAGCGTCCCATAAGCGCGGGGGAAAGGCTGCAAGTTGTTCGCTGCACCTTGCACAGTGTTGCCAAGACCCCGAAACGTGAAGCCCAACGTAAAGTCGAGTTGTGGCAAGGTCGCATTCTTCGAGACAAGCAACGCGAGTTTAGCAATGCGGATATCTCGCTTGGCAGCCATCAGTTCAAAGCTCGAACGCTCAACTTCTTTCAAAAGTTTCGGGAGATCGGGGATCTCCGCTTGGATCGCAGGGGCTTCTGAAGGCGCGATCCCTCCACCATTTTCCATCGCAAGCAACGTTCGCAGCGAAGTCACCGCATCGTCGAGGCTGTTTTCTGCTTGCAAGAGATCGCCTTTGCGCTTGGCAACGGCTTGTTCCGCTTCGTATCGCTCCAAGGGAGACTTTTTCCCACCCTGAATCAAAGCTTGTGTGGTGCGCAACTGTTCTTCTGCCAGCTTCAGCGCGCC
Organism: Myxococcales bacterium; assembly: GCA_020632975.1. Lineage (GTDB taxonomy): Bacteria > Myxococcota_C > UBA6777 > UBA6777 > UBA6777 > JAKLKB01. The sequence goes on along the minus strand of JACKEL010000003.1, from coordinate 453,616 downwards.
CTCTTGGATCTGGCGATTGGCGCGTGCGTACACGAGATCCCAGTAAGCACGGATGGCTTGCGCGGCGTACTGCGTCACAACACCCGCGAGTTGATCTTGGACTTTACGCATCCCCTCTTCAGCCTGCCAAATGGGCGCAAGGTTGGGCTCCAAGAAAGCACCTTTCAAGAAAGACTGTGTGGCTTGCAAGGTGAGAGAGCTGTTGACGGTTTCGATTCGCACGTTGCGATCGGTCAAAGCGTTCCCTTGAAGATCATAAAACAGTCGGTTGGTGTCCGCCCAACGGTTCGTGAAAGTCGCCGAAAGCGCGGTCCCTGACTCGAAACGCTTGTTCAATTGGATATTTCCATCCACGCTCCAACCTTCGCGGAAGGTGTCGACGTTGATCGACGCCCCGCCTGTGAGGAAGTTTTGGATCCCTTGCGGTTCGTAGATGTGACCAAGCGTAAGATCGAGGTTCAAATCAAAGCTAAACGCACCACGAGCCCGTGTCAGATCCGCAGAAGCGATGCGCAACAACAAGCGCTCGCGTTTCAACGAAGGGTTGTCGCGGATCAAGCGATTGAGGACATCGCGCAAAGACAGCCCCCCCGTCTCGATGCCGATCTTCTCGGCTTTTGCGCTAATCTCCGCAAGTGTCTTTGCATCATCATCCTTCTCAGGCTGCGTCGTTTGGGCGATCCAACGATGGTAAGATGCGCGTCCAACGAGATCTTGAAAAGGCCACCACAAACCTGGGCGCACAAGACGCACATGGCGGACTGTTTTGCTCCACAAAGGCGACTTGGGGGGAACAGGTTTGGACCAAGCCTCACCAACGCACAACAAAGACAATGCAACCACAGCCCCAACAGAGAGTGCGCGACGACACCGCCGCAATAGATCAACCTTCACAAGAAATTCCATTCGTCCTAGCTCCCGAGGTTTCCGACGATATGTGCTACAAGCGGCCACATGCCACCTGTGACATCACACCATACCCCAATCAACACACGAACCAAGATCTTTAACACAGGTACGCCCCCCGATCCACGAGCCTTTCTACAAAGAGTCGCACCCACACACCAAGCCCCACAACACAAGGCCCCAAACACTCCCAAAGCAACAAGCTCCGCCGACTCAAGGCAAGAGTCCCGTATCCACCGAGAAGATACATCAAACTGTCGCAAATACGCCCCATGTGTCGTCAGAAAACACAGTAGACGCAACGTTTTTTCATGATTAGGATGCCCATCACCAAAACATCGCAACCCTGACTTTCGATAGGATTTCACAAAGAAATCATAGATTTCACCCTTTGATGTAGAAGTATGAATGAAGATCACGCAACGTTTGGCATCCGGGAAGCATCCCATCGACGTCCCACCGTTTGCGTACGAGGAGTAGCTATGAGCCAGATCCAACAACGAAAAGACGATCACCTGCGGATCTGTCTAGAAGAAGAGGTCGGCACCGAAGCCAGTACAGGTCTTGGTGCTTTTCGCCTCGAATATGACGCCCTCCCTGAGATCGATTTGGATGACGTCGATCTTTCCACAAAGATCCTTGGACGCTCCCTTCAAGCCCCCATCTTGATTGGTTCGATGACGGGCGGCAGCGAGTGGGCTGGCGAGATCAACCATCGCATCGCACGCGTCGCAACCCGCCTTGGACTGGGCATGGGCCTTGGATCACAACGCGCGATGCTCAAAGATCGAGCACTCGCCGAGACCTTTGCTGTCCGCAAGACCTCCCCCGATCTCCCCCTATTGATCGGCAATATCGGCGCTGTGCAATTGGGCCTTGGTGTGGATCTTGAACAACTGCGTTATCTCGTCCATTCTGTCCAAGCGGACGGACTTTTCTTTCACCTCAACCCACTCCAAGAAGCGATTCAACCAGAAGGTGACACCCAGTTTCGCGGGCTTTTCAGCAAGATGCACGAAGCCATCGATGCCCTCGGCGTCCCCTGCATCGCCAAAGAAGTGGGCTCTGGAATCTCTGAAAAGACCGCAGAAAAACTCTCCCGCCTCTCCCTTGCAGGTGTCGAAGCCTCGGGTGTAGGCGGAACATCGTGGGCACGTGTAGAAGCCTATCGCGCCAAGGAACAAAGCACCTCCGCGATCTTGGGCCAGCGGCTACGGGCTTTTGGAACCCCCACAGCAGAGTCGATCTTGCACTGTCGCAAACACTTCTCTGATCGTCTCGTGATTGGTTCGGGCGGTGTCCGAACAGGGATGGACGTCGCAGTCGCCCTTGCTTTGGGCGCAGACGCAGTGGCACTCGCACAGCCAGTCCTACAAGCCGCGACACAAAGTGAAGAAGCTCTCGAACAGTTTCTACATAACCTGATCCATGAACTCAAAGTCATCTGTTTTTGCACAGGCGCTCCCAATATCGCTGCGCTGCGCCAAGTGCGTCTCTTGCCCGCTGGGAGGTCTCATGCATAGCGCAATTCCGAACTTTTATAAGCTCTCTCTCCAAGAAAGACGCGAAAAACTCGCTGAAGTCCTCGACCTTGACGAAAAAGCTCAAGAAGGACTCTGGGGCGCTCAGCCGCTTTCCATCGAAAAAGCCGAGCAGATGGTCGAAAACGTCATCGGCCTCATGAGCCAACCCTTGGGCGTTTGCGTCAACCTGCAACTCAATGGCCGCGATCACCTCGTCCCCATGGCCGTTGAAGAAGCCTCTGTTGTTGCAGCTGCCTCGCACGCTGCCAAGCTTCTCCGCGCGGGAGGCGGTATCCAAGCAGAGAGCACCGCACCTTTGATGATCGGCCAGATCCAACTGTGCGATGTCCCCGATATCGACCATGCCATCGCCCAGATCGAAGCCCAACGCGAAGCACTGCTCCAACAAGCCGCAAGCATGGACCCCCGCCTTGTGGAAGTGGGCGGTGGACCGCGTGAACTTCATCTTCGTCGCCTCGATCCCATGGAACAAGACGACCCACTCGGTCCCATGTTGATCGCTCACCTCGTCGTCGATGTACGCGATGCCATGGGCGCAAACGCCATCAACACCATGTGCGAAGGCATCGCTCCCCGTCTTGCTGAGCTTTCGGGCGGACACTCTCGTTTGCGCATCTTGAGCAACCTCGCAGATCGCCGCCTTGTCACCGTGCGCGGTCGTATCCCCTTTGAAGCTTTTTGCAAAAAAGGCCAATCCATCGAGCACGGCGAAGCGGTCGCATTGGGAATCCAAGAAGCTTCCGTCTTTGCAGAACGCGACCCCTATCGCGCTGCCACACACAACAAAGGCATCATGAACGGTATCGACGCGGTGCTTGTTGCCACAGGCCAAGACTATCGCGCTGTAGAAGCAGGTGCCCATGCTTACGCTTCGCAAAAAGGCCGATACACCGCGCTTTCACGTTGGCGCGTTCGAGATGGCGCTCTGCATGGCGAGATGACTCTTCCCATGGCTGTAGGGATCGTGGGCGGTGTCATCCGCGTTCATCCCACCGCACAAGCAGCACTCAAGATCATGCAAGTTTCCACAGCCCAAGAACTCGCACAAATCGCCGCAGCGGTCGGACTCGCACAAAACCTCGCAGCGATCCGCGCCCTCGCCAATGAAGGCATCCAACAAGGGCACATGCGACTTCATAGCCGCAATATCGCCGCAGAGATCGGTGCTGTGGGTGCAGAGATCGATCGCGTTGCAACCATCATGTCCCAACGTGGCGGGCGTTTTTCACATGACGTCGCTCGCTCGATCCTCGAAGAGATCCGCAAAGGCTAAGCATCCCCTCCTTCCTGCCGCATATTTGCTCCCCTCCCTCGATTTTTTGTAAAAAAAATCTCAAGTCTGTTTTGGGCGCTCCGTTTCTATGTAATGTAGCCAAAAAACACGATATTTTCTAAAGATATTGTTTTCCTTATAACGCAAAAAAGAAAAAGAAAACAAAGAGAAAAAGAGCACGCAAAAGCCCTTTATCTCGAAGAAAAAGGCTTTTTCTTTCAGCCACGGACGGCGCTTTTTGCAAGGACAGGAATTCATCATGACACGGCAACTTTTCTTCTGCTGTCTTCTCGCAATGTATCTAGCCTACCCCCAACACGCTTCGGCACTTTGTGAGTCGCCGAACCTCCTCATTATCCTCGACAAATCGGGTTCAATGACCAATGGAAACAAATGGGCCGCCGCCAAGTCAGGCATCCAAGCCATGCTCCAACAGTACGAAAACAAAGTGCGGTTTGGGCTGATCAGCTTTTCTGACAAACCCACCTTGGAAGCCCCCATCGATAGCGCAAAGTCCTCGATTCTTGGGGCACTTGAGAAGATCAGCCCCGCAGGTCAAACCTTTATGCTTCCCGCCATCGCCTTGGCGCAACAACATCTCCAAGATATCCTCTCTCAAGATACCATCCAAAGCCGCCCAACCAGCGTGCTTTTCCTCACAGATGGCTCTCCTTCAGATCGTTGTCCCACAGCAGAAGTCGAAGCCCTCTATAACCTTTCGGTAAAATCCAAACCCTCCTTGGTTCGGACGTTTGTGATCGGATTTGGGACGCTGGTCAATCCATCCTGCCTCAATCAACTCTCTGAAAAAGGAAAAACAGCCAAAAATGGCCCCACCAAATATTTCGTCGCCAGCACCCAAGCGGATCTCGAACAAGCCATGCAAGCCATCAGCCAAGCCGCCACAGAGATCGAACTCTGCAACGGACTCGACGACGATTGCGATGGCGAGATCGACAATATGCCCGGCACCAAGGGGATGCCACTTCAAGAAGCTTGTTTGCTCGGTGGCTGCGGCGGTACGCGATTTTGCCAAGCAGCCCGTTGGAGTGCTTGTGTGCCTACCGTCGCTCCCTCACAAGAGATCTGCGATGGCAAAGACAACGACTGTAACGGGCTTATCGACGATGCTCCTGACACACAAAAAGCCCAAAGCCTTCAGCAGCCATGCAAAGGCGCTTGCGGCGATGGCATGGCGACTTGTACCGCAGGACGTTGGCAAGGATGCACAGCGGACCCCAAACCAGAAACATGCGATGGCCAAGACAACGACTGCGACGGCAAGATCGACGAACAACTTACACGAAACTGCGAGCCTTGTGGAACACAAACTTGCCAAGCAGGTGCTTGGGGCGCCTGTACCCCAAGAACCCCCACGGCGGAAGTCTGCAACGGCCAAGATGACGACTGCGACGGCAAGATCGACAACGCTCCCCAAAGTGAACAAGCCTCTTCTCTCACACAAGCCTGCAAAACAGACTGTGGAGAAGGTGTCCAATACTGTGTAAAAGGCCGACTCACCGCATGTTCGGCACCCGCGCCCCAAGTCGAGACATGCAATGGCAAAGACGATGATTGCAACGGTATCATTGATGACCCGTGGTCAGAAAAGACCGCACAACCTGTAGGAGGAGCCTGCCAAACATCCTGTTATGAAGGGACCTATCGCTGCAAAGCTGACGGAAGCGGCGTATTTTGCGACGGAGGAAAAGATTACCAAGAAAAATGCAATGGCCAAGATGACGACTGTGACGGAAAGATCGACGAAACTTGGTCCGCCCTTGGACAAGCCTGCCAAGACGGACTGGGTGTCTGCCAAAAACCCGGAAAGATGGAGTGTAGCCCCGATCAAACCAAAGCCATCTGTGTTGTTAAAGATCCCATCCAACCCCAAACAGAAAGGTGCAATGGTCAAGACGACGACTGCGACGGACAAACAGACGAACAACTTACACGCGTCTGCCAACATCCTTGCGGACTGGGACACGAAGTCTGCTTGGAAGGCACTTGGTCAGGTTGCCTACCCCCCGCAGATGCCCAAGGTGCCGCTTGCCAAGAAACCACACCTTCACGCATCGACTTGCCCTCTCCCCCGCCTCTCGTCTATGCCGAAGGCTGTAGCTGTAGCGCTGCTTCAGCTCCTCAAGCGGTCTTCCCTTGGTTTGGACTGTTCCTTCTCATCCTCTTCAAACGAAGACGCTAACCAAGATGGAGGCTTAAACCAAAACAAAGATATCCAACAAGACCAAACAAAGCCCGCCAAGTCCCACCTCCAACCACCCCGATCGTTCGCCCACAAATCCCCAACCAACCTACAAGATCGCTTTGCCCAACAAACTTGTCGTCATATCCACCATGATCTGCGCAGTCTTGTTGCCATTGTCGAGGATGGGGTTGACCTCCACCAAATCGAGACTGGTAGCGATCTTTGCATCACACAAAAGCTCCATCAGCAAGTGTGCTTCACGATACGTCAGCCCCCCAGGTTCGGGCGTTCCCACACCAGGCGCAAGCGTTGGATCAAGTACATCCGCATCAAAAGACACATGCACCCGCGTGATCCCACGCCGTTTGAGATACGCCACCGTTTGCTCTGCTACAGAAGCCATCCCCTCGATGTCGATATCCTTCATCGTGTAGGTCAAGATACCGTGTTCTTTGACCAATCCTCTCTCTTTCATGTCCACACTGCGGATGCCGATGTACACGATATCTGCGGGATCGATCACAGGACCGCCGCCCCAGATGTCCAAAAGACGGGGATCTCCCACGCCCAACAAGTGCGACAACGGCATCCCATGGATGTTTCCGCTGGGGCTGGTATCAGGTGTGTTGATATCTGTATGCGCATCCACCCAGATCACCCCCAAACGACCGTGATGTGCCGCTCCTGCCACCGAACCCATCGCAATCGAGTGATCCCCACCCAACACCACCGCAAACACATCAGGAGGAAGCTGCCGAAACCACTGATACACTTGGCGGCACGAAGACGCGATCGCCTCGATATACGGCAAAGAAGACGCTCTCTCTAGCGTCTCCACAACGGGGACTTCCACATTTCCATCATCTGCAACTTGATGACCCAGGCGCGCCAACGCTTCTCGCAAACCCGCCAAACGAATCGCACTCACTCCCATGTCCACACCACGGCGACCCGCCCCCATATCCAAAGGCACACCTTTTACGTGGATCTTTGCCATCTTGGCCTCCTCTTTCTCTTCTTCTCAGCGCCCTCTTCCACTCATATCAAGCACTGAATAACTGCATAAGAATATGCATCACCCAAAAAGCACACTCAAGACCCCAAACAAAAAATCCCCCCACGCCCCCTTCCCATGTGATGCAAAAGATTACTAAACAAATCTGTATAAAAAATGAAACCAATGACAAACAGGATTCATCAGAAGATGAGAATGGTCTGATGTGTCGATCTATTTTTTCTTATTCAACATCGAATAGAAAGGAAAGAAGATGCTGCGCAATCGTTGGTATGTGGTTTTGGATGCTGCGGAAGTAGGAAAGAAGCCCTTGGGGGTCAAACGATTTGGCGAGAGGTTGGTTTTTTGGCGCGACAGCCAAGGCAAGATCTCCTGCCAACTCGACAAATGCTGTCACCGCGGCGCGCAGCTCAGTTTGGGGCAAGTCCTTGGGGACTGTATCGAATGCCCTTTCCACGGTTGGCAGTTTGATGCGCAAGGTCAGTGTACTTTGGTCCCAAGCAACGGGAAAAATGCAGCTGTCCCCAAAAAGTTTCGTGTGAAGTCTTACCCAGTGCAAGAGGCTTTTGGATGGATTTGGTTGTACTGGGGAGATGTTGAAGAAGGACAAGAACTCCCAGATATCCGTTACTTTGATGAGTTACTTGATCCCCGATTGAAATACGCGACATGGCAGGACATGTGGCCCGTTCATGTCACCCGCTCCATCGAAAACCAACTGGATGTGACACACCTTTCGTTTACGCACAAAAAGACCATCGGCGACGCCAAACGCCCTGTCATCGACGGCCCGATCTTCACATGGCTAGACGATGAGACCATGCACTTCCTCTCCGTTTCCCAAGAAGACAAGGGGCAGATCGCCAAGAAAGGTGCTCAAACCGATCCCAGCCTCGCACAAGGGAGCCTGCTTTTTCGCTTTCCCAACACGTGGCGACTCAAGATCACAGAAAAGTTCTACAACTTTGCGGCCTTCGTCCCTGTCGATGATGATCATAGCATCACGTATATCCGTTCTTATCAGCGTCTCTTGGGCATCCCGCTGTTGGATCGTTGGGTAAGCAAGCTGATGATCCTTTTTAGCAAGCGGATACTCGGCGAAGATCGCCGTGTGGTTTGTTCGCAAGACCCCATCCGAACGGAGCTTTCGATGGATGAACTGTTGGTCCAAGGAGATCGCCCGATCATCGAGTTTCGTCGTCGTCTCCACGAACTGATGGAAGCTGAGCGCGCTGGTCATCCCGCCCCGCCCATCCAAGGAAAAACCAATGGACCACGCGGTACCAAGATCAACGAACCTCTCGAACATCCCCACATCAACGAGCAGATCCGTGCAGAAGCGACATCTCATCCCTCTCGCGACCCCCAAGTCCCCTAAAAAGAAAGCGCTTACTTCGCAATAAAACAGATTCTTCCACGATGAGAGCGCTTGCTTCGCAATAGAAGAAATGGCTGTGTGATGGAAGAGATGACGACGCAGTGGAAGTGCTTGATGCGCAGTGGAAGAGATGACGACGCAATAAAACGGCTTATTTCACGGTGGGAGTGCTTGTACCGCAAGAGAAGTGTTTGCTCAGTGGCCCGTTTTTTTCTTGGTGTCATCGATCTCTTCAACGCAACGAAAGCCCACCCCCGTCAGCCCTCTTCGCTGATCCATCGGATTATAAAGTCCGATAGGACGGGCCTTTCCATACGCAGAGCCACCATACACCTTTCCATCACGCGTTAGCTCCGCCACGTTCCCCATCATCTGCTCGACTCCATAGGGGCTTTTGTCCAAAAGCGACTTTGTGATCGGCAAAAGTCGCGGACGTTCCACGAGCTTTCCTTTGCGCAGATAACACCAATTGAGGTTGGCATAGCGACACGAAGGCTCGCGTCTTCCCCAAACGTAGCGTCGCTTGGGTTTGGGATTCGATTTTCCACGCAGCGTCAGTCCCCCGCGCGCCGCTTTGACCCACTGTTGCGGGGTGGGAAGCTTCTTCTTACGAAAAGCGCAATACTTTTTCGCATCAAGAACAGAGACTTGTTCTTGGGGAAGTTGCCAACCTCGTTCAGAGACCATCGAGACCGCGCGACATCCTCCCAAAGCCACGCAAAGTTCGTACTGTGCGCGACTCACTTCGTAGCGATCGATCCAAAAAGACGGCAACTCCACTTGTTTTTCGCCTTTTTCGTCTTCAAACCAAAAGGGCCCAGCTTCCACGAAGATCTTCGTTTTTCTGGCGTGTCTTCTCGAACGTCCAGAAGTGCCCGCGCCTTGCGCAAAGACTTGGACGCTTTTCCAAGATCGCAAATATGTCTCAAGGCCCTGTGGTGGCGAACTTTCCACACCTTCTTCGTGGAAGATCTTGGCTGCGGACCATAAAAAAGCATCCCGCAACAACGATTGTTTGTTTGCGCGACGCGCACGCAGATAGTTGGAAAGCCCTGCGATCACACGATAAGCTTTCTCTTTTTCCGAGAGTACCCGTCCTTCGCGAAGAAGCATCTTTACAACGGGCAGTTTTTCGACCCAAACCATCTGTGGCGGAAGATGCCGCTTCTTCGGCTTGATCGGGAACCCCAACGGTTTCCCTGTGTAGAGAAGTTGCAGGCCAAGCCCTGTCACCTTCTTTTTGGCGCGCACCAAACCAAACATCACGACGAGATCAACTTGACACAAACGGCCAATCAACCGTGCTTTTGTCGCGCTTTTCTCAGAAAGAACATCACCCAAAGCGAGTTGCGTTTTTTGGATACGCGCCCCCACCAAGTGAAGCTCTCGAAACAAGCTCTTTCTCTGTGTTTTATCCATCTCACGCAAACGCTCTGCCCAGACCCAAGAGTCGTGCTTGTTTCGCTCTCGATGGCGTACCCACAACACTCGCAAGGAGGTATCAGATGGCCGAAGGGATCGCTGTTTTTGACCTTCAACGCAGCTTTTTTCCAACTGCAACAAGTCATCTTCAGGCGCGATCGTTTCTTGTGGCGACAACCACAACAGCCAGATCAACGCTAACAAGATCCCGCCCCCCCCCAAAAAAGCACCAAGGAACCGCCCTCCGCTATCGTCACGCCATGCAAGAGCGTCCTCTCCGCCCGATGCTTGGGAAGGATCTTCTTTTTGCGCTCGCTCGTATGTAGGGGCAAAGACCTGTAAGTCGCGAAGGTTGGGCGGCGCGACCTCTTCTGCATGTTCAAGGGCACGCTTGCGGGCGAGTTCGAGCTTTTGTTGGACAGCGTACAACTCTTCGACTTCTGCGGCTGCACCGTCCTCCCCAACTTCCCAAGCTGCATTTTCGTTGGTCACGGTAGCGCGAGCCACAACGATGTCACGTCCCTGACGTCCGTCGCCAAGGGCTTCTGCAAAGGCGATCGCCACAGCCGCACAGTGCTCAAAGCGATCTTGTGGTCTTTTGGAAAGACAACGCCGCACCACTTGTTCAAAAAGCGTCGGTAGATCGGGATTCAAAGGAGCAATGGCAGGAGGATCTTTTTCGAGATGGCTGTATAAAAGTTGGAGATTGTTCTCTTCAACGAAAGGAAGACGCCCCGTAGATGCGAAGAAAAGCATCACACCAAAGCTATAGATATCAGATCGCTGATCCACGTACTTGCTGCTATAGATCTGCTCAGGAGACATGTAAGCGGCGGTCCCCATCATCGCGTCAGTACGGGTGTTTCCAACACGAGAACGCAGCTTTGCGATACCAAAGTCGCTGATCAAAGGATGCAGACTGGCGCCATGTTTACGCAAAAGGATATTGGGGGCTTTGATATCGCGGTGGACAAGGCCTTGTTGGTGCGCGTACGCCAAAGCATCCAAGACGGGCAAAAAGACGTCCCACAACTCTTCGCTCGAAAGGGGGGTATCTCGCTGTTCGATGTGACGTTGCAGATCCACACCTTCGACCCACTCCATCACGATCGCAAGCAAGCCTGACTCTTCCAAAACATCGAATACGCGGACGATATGAGGATGCACCAATCCAGACTGGATCTTTCCTTCGAGCAAAAATCTCTCTCTTGCTCGATCTTCATCCAACAGGTGGGGGAATAACACTTTGACTGCAACGATCTGATCTTTTTCGAGATGTCGCGCCCGAAACACCCATGACATGCCGCCTTTGGCGATCTGCTCTATCAAAAGATAGGAGCCCATGGGGTGTTGGCCTTGTAAGATCGATGTCGCTTGTGTCGATAGATGGGAACTGATCATCGCCCTCCTCACAACAACGCACGTACTTCAGATGGAAGTCCACACCATATCCCATCCGCCCCCCACAGTCATGTCCCCAAGATACACACACCGCACCCATCCAAGCAAGCCATTGAGATTAGGGGCTTTTTTTATTCGCCGCGCCCTTTTTGTTCCCAACGCCTTTTTTGTTGACCACGTCATCTTTCTTTTCCCAGATCACGTCGGCATCGGGCTTCTCTTGCAAAAAAGAAGAAGGCGGCTGCATCGACTTTACTTGCATCAGCCCTTTCTTTGGAGGGAACTGCTCGCGAGGCAACGCACGAACCTTCGAGGGTTTTTGTTCTAAGAGAGAAGGCCGCTGCTCTAGCTTCGGAGAAGACGGCCGCTGCTCTAGCTTCAGAGGAGACGGCCGCTGCTGTTGTATCTTCGAGGGTAATGGCGTCCGTCGTCGGTTGGCATCCGACGGTCGCTGCTGCAAGCGAAAGCCTGACGGCCGTTGTTGCACATTTGACGGCCGTTGTTGAACATTCAAGGGTCGTTGTTGCACATTTGACGGTCGTTGTTGCACATTTGACGGTCGTTGTTGAAAATTCGAGGGAGACGGCCCCTTTGAAGGCTCCTGTAAAAACTTCGAAGGGACCGTGAATTCACGATTGTTCAAGGGAGAGGGTGGGTTCTTGCCTTTTCCGAAAGGGATCTCTTGCGCGGCTCTGCCTTTGGAGATGGGGGTCTTGGCTGAGTCGATCGGCGTCGCGATCTTGGTGTCGCGCCCATTGGAACGCCCCCACAAAGCCACCGCCAAAAACAACAACAACGTTCCCACCACGACCCCGATCGGCAAGATTGCGCGACGCCAAGCCACGCCACGTTTGGCGCTTTGCAAAGCCTGGAGGAGATCAGTCATCGTCGTGTAGCGTTCGCGTGGGAGTGGATGGAGCCCTTTGGCAAGGACACGAAAGATCTCGTTGGGTACGCTCGAGCGTTGGGGCATCAAAAGCTGGCCATCTTGCGCCGCTTGCATCATCTCTTCGATATCGTGGCCCCCGAAAGGAAGCACACCATAAAGTGCTTCGTAGAGCGCCACACAAAAAGAAAATTGATCCGAGCGTTTCCCCACGCCCCGTCCACGAAACTGTTCAGGAGACATGTAAGCGGGCGTTCCCAAGATATCGCCCACCGCAGTGAGACGCTTGGGTTGTTCCTGTCCATGCTGACCACCAAAGGCGCTGATCGAGTGATGGGTGCTCTGCGAAACGCGCGCGAGTCCAAAGTCTGTAAGATAGATATCGCCTTTTCGCGAAACCAAGATATTGTCGGGCTTTATGTCGCGATGGATGATATTGGCTTCATGCGCAGCAACCAAAGCCCGCCCCACTTCGATGTACATCCCCAAGACCTCTTCCCAACTGGGATTGCGGTCTTCCATCCACTGACGCATGTTCATGCCATCGATGTGTTGCATCGCCAAAAAGATCTGATCATTCCACGTATCGACTTCGTAGATGGTGAGGATGCGCGGATGTGAAAGTGAGGCAAGCAGCCGTGCTTCTCGAATCATCCGCGCTTTATGAAACTCCCGCATCTCAGGGTCCGTTACATCTGGACGCAGCAATTTTATTGCAACCTTGCGCTCAAGTTCTTCGTCAAACGCTGCATACACCATCCCCATCCCGCCAGCTCCCAAAAGCTCACCGAGGCGGTAACGCCCAACTTTGGGGGGTTGGTGATCGGGAAGAGACGTTTCAGAAGCATCTTCAGGATGCATCGTCCGTGCGATCTCGACCATTAATTCAGCGCAGTACGAGCAGCGATCCATCGCTTCTTCGAGTCGCTGAACCTCTTGAGGACTCAAAAGTCCTTGCAGCATGGCGACAAACTGGTTTTCATCTGGACAGTCTGTAAACTGACAATGCCCTTCTTCTTTGGGTTCGACATGCATGACCTGAAAAGGATGCGAGATCGCCGAACTAGAAAAAGACGGTGAACTGCTTGGACTCGAAAAGGGTTGTGAGATCCCCGAATCAGGCGCATGAGAGGGTTCTTGTTGTCGAAATGAAGTGATACTTTCTTGAAAGGCTTGGATCGCTTCCAACGAATCGTCCGCTTCGCCTTGCAAGGTTTGCTCTCCCCAAGAAGCAAACTCCAACGCGATGGATGGAGGGATGTCTTCATCAGGCATCGTGTGATCGCTCCAAGAAGCGACTTCCATCGTTGGCAAAGGGTCGTCTTCTGCCACCGTTGGTTCTGACAAAGGATACGGCGAAATGCTCGTATGTAACGTATGTTTCTTGTACTTAGTCATCCATGCCTCCGATCACCAAACCTTTCTTTGACGGACGCGCTAGAATATATAAACATATACAAATATCACGCGCACCCAGCCATTCTAGTCTTCAAGAAGAAACAAAAGAGATAAGACGCGGGTGTTTCGGAGGAATGGATGCAAGAGATCTTTTTGGAAGCCCTCGACCCAACGCTACACGTGCAAGCACTTAGTCTTCACGATTTGGATGCGCGCTTGCAAGCCTGCGTTCAACAAGCCCAGCAAGCTTGGCCACATCTCTCCGTACAAACTTCCGATTTCTTAAAATGTCTGGCTGGGCTCTATCAACAAAATGCCGAGAGCGCCACGATCGATGCTTGGTTGCTACGCTTGCACTGCCCAGATCTGTACCTCGCCTTTGCATGTACGCTTCAAAACGCCCAAGCCATCGAAGTACTAGAACATCAATATGCAGGGATGTTGCGCCAAATCGCGCGCCGCTTTGCCAACCAAGCCCACCCCGAAGAAGATCTACTCCAAACCCTTCGAGAAAAACTCTTTGTGGATACGCCCCAACGTGATGCACGCATCCGTCATTATGCGGGCCAAGGGCCACTCCACTCTTGGTTGCGTGTGACCGCAACGCGCACCTTCCTCGACTGTGTGCGAAGTGGCGCGCAACAAAAGAGAGAGCACGGAACTGACGATCGACTCTTGATGAACGCACCCGATCTTCAAACCGATGTCGAACTCGACTTCCTCAAACGCGAGTACCGCGCCCAATTCAAAGAGTCTTTCGAAGAAGCGATGGGTTCCTTGAGCAGCAGCGAACGCAATCTCCTGCGACAAAATCTCATCGCGGGCCTTTCCATCGACCAGATCGGCGCCATCTACCACATCCACCGCGCAACCGCAGCACGACGCATCGCACGCGCACGCGAAACCCTCCTTGAACGAACAAGGCTCGGGCTACTCACGCGACTCAAACTTTCGAACGAAGACTTTGATAGTTTGATGGAGATGATTCGCAGTCGTCTAGATCTTAGCCTTCACAGGCTGCTCAAAAACAGCCAAGAAGACGAGACATCCGAAGGGTAGTGCCATCCTTGGCCTCTAGTCCTTTCAGACGAAGCCTTCCCCAAATTGTCGTGCAGATCACACATTTCTTTTTCTTCTCCACCCCGCCCCCAAGCACCCGTCCGCTGCTTTCCTCACCGACTTTCCAAGCTTTTTGTGCCCGAAACCCCCACCCAAGAAAAGTCGCAGCTGTTTTCTTCTTTCTCTCCCCTCAGAGAAAAAGATACCTCATCGATAAGAAAAATTCCAAGACAAGCCCTAAAAGCTCAGTTGCCTTTCACAGCTTTGACCAGAAGCCCACGAAGCGGACGCCCCCACGTAGTCATCAAAGGAACCGTCGAATACTCCGCTTTTCCCGAGTACATCATCACATGTAAAGGCAACTTGATCTCACTGCCTTTCTTTTGCATCAGAGGCGCGGAGCCTTCGTAGCGAAAGGAAGCACAACGCCGCTTGCTTCGCCCAAATGGAACACGCGGAGGTGCAGACGAAACCCATATCTTTCGACCATCGGGGCCTTTGACCCAACGCGCTCGCGCGGGCTTGGTGATCTTGGGTTTGCCTTGGACGGGTTTGGTTTGGCAAGAACGAAAGAATCGTAAAAGGCTCCCCTTCTTCAAAAAGCCCGCATACTTCTTATTTTTGACATCCACAGAGGACACACGCAGCCAGATCGTGGTGCTTACGTCGTTGGTCGCCTTGAACTCGACCACCTTTTTTTCGACGATATTCCCCTTCACAACGAGATGTGTGTACTCTTTTAGCTCTTTCTTTGTCATCATACGCGGCGGGGAGATGGCTTGGGCAGAACCCGCCAAAAGTGAAGCCCCCACAAAAAGTCCTGTCGTCCATGACCAAAGTTGACGTGTTTTCCATGTCGCTTGCATCTTGTGTTCCTCCACGTTGCAGCATGAACAGACTCCAAAACCACCAAGCATCGGCGATCTAGAGAAGCATCTTGTGTCTTTGAGATTCAACGAGACCTGTCTGACATCGATCTAAGTTTGATAAAAAAAGTAGAAGGTTTGATAAAAAAGTAGAGGTGCCCAGAAAATGCCCACCTCGTCGCGCCCCAACCCCACAAAGAACTTCCCCGCCAGAAACCGAAGCTTTAGCGCACGCGTCGCACACGCAACAAGAACAGCAACATCAGCCCAAAGAAGATGCCTTCCATCGGCAATCCATCTCGCCCAGAAAAGCTCGAACATCCGCATCCAGGGGCCTCGACCGTAAATGCCCCTGTCAAACGCCCCGTCTTCCCGCCAGGATTTTCGACTGTAACATCATAGACACCAGGCTTTAGGGCCGCAGGAACCTTCGCAGCAATCGACTTATCCCCCAAGACCGAAACTTCCAAAGCCGCAAATGTACCAATCAGCACCTTGGCGCCTTCCACAAAGTTTTGGCCAATGATCGTAACGTCTGTGTTCTGGTTGTTGGGTCCCTTTTCAGGCGTAACCCGCGTCACCACAGGCTCTGTAGCGGTCACACACTTACACTCCAACCATGCCGTCCCTTCTTGGTTACAGCTTTGGGCTCCTGTCGCACCTGTGGTGCAAGTACAAGCTTGGGTCGAGCCAGGAGAACAAGTACCGCTCTGGCATGCACAAGCCCCAAACTGGCCGTTCCCATCGCAAGTTTGCGTGCCGCTTTTTCCATCTGTGCACGTGCAAGGCTGCGTGGCCCCAGAGGTACATCCCGAAGCACACGCGCAAGTGCCCCACTGTCCGACAGAACTACAGGTGCGATTGCCGCTTTTTCCATCTGTACACGTGCAAGGCTCGGTTGCATTGGGCGTACAAGTCATGGGATTCGTGTTGCAAACACAAGAACCCCAAGTCCCGTTTTGCGCACAAGTCTGGTTGCCGCTTTTGCCATCCGAACAGGTGCAAGGCTGCGTACCACCGGGCGTACAGCTTTGGGGTGTTGCGTTGCAGTCAGGACCGTTCCCGTCATACACAAACGCCCGCAAGATCAAGTTCCCCGCAGGACGACAAGCATCAGGAAGATCTTTCCAAAAACGCCACTTTCGCTCGGACACTTCTGCACAATCAAACATCGATCCCAACACGACGTTTGCATTCGGCTTGATGGGCCCCTTATCCACGGTAGGCCCCCACCAGTTGCAATACGCCGCACAGTAGGGCTTCGTCTCGTTGATCGACTCACAATCGATGTTATCGTGCGCAAACGTCACACGAAAACGTTCCCCAGCCTTAAACTGAAAGTTTGTTTTGACCTCGATCCACTGTGGCGTAAGCTGCGCACTGTTGACCGAATAAAACTCTTCAGCATTCAGAGCAGGCTCTTGAGGGTCCGCAGTATCGGGCGCCGCTTCCTTGTAAACCAAGATCTTGATGGGGGTCAGTCCCATCGGATTTTGGTTATCACCCGACATCAACAACCGCACTTTTTGCAAAGTAATGTCTTTGGTCGCAACGAAGATCGAACCAAAAAACTCAGAGATGCAAAAAGAACGAACACCCGTTGCTTGCGGTGCACTTTCATCGAAGTTGTCATTCTTTAATTCGACGCACTCTGCTTGCGCCCGCCCGACAAGCCCCACCCAAAGACCAAATACCAACAAAAAAACTCGAATCCATGCTTGTTGCCGCATCTTTGGCTCCTCCAACCCTAAGGAATGCCTCGTTGTCCAAATCGCAGTTATAACGACCACTTCAGCCTATCCTGCGGCGTCCAACACGTCAAGCTTAACCTCGTCAGCTTCAAATCAAAGGGATATTCGGGATGGATTTGGGCGACCACGGAGGGTCGCCCCAGAAAAAGGATATTCAGGATGGGTTCCGCCGTCCCCCGAGCCCTTAGACATTTCGCGCTTCAGTAGAAGAATGAGCAGCATCGCGAATCTCTTGCACGCCCTCTTTCTTCGCTTCGATCGTCGAAGACGTGGGGTTTTCGGTCATCTCGTCGCCTTCCAAAAGCTCTTGTCCAGGCAAGCGACGCAACAACGCACGCAAGTCGAGCCCTGTAAGACCTTCCATCACTTCAGGCAGTTGGCCCGCGACCTGAACGATCCCTTGGGTCAATCGATCGAAGCCCATCCCATCGTCTTTTCCGCCGCCTTGGAACATCACGACCTTGCCGATCTTTTGGAGTGGCGCAGCGATCGCTTGGGCGACTTCGGGCATCTTTTCGATCATGAGTTCACTGATCGCCGCAGCGTTGTACTGCTTCCAAGCTTCGGCTTTTCGGGTCATCCCTTCCGCTTCGGCCTCTGCTCGCGCCCTGATCCCCTCGGCTTCTGCGAGCACCAACAAACGCTCTGCCTCCGCTTGTGCCCGTCCTTTCGCCAGAATGACCTCTGCCTCCGCCAAACCACGGATACGATCTGCTTCAGCTTCTGCCTCGGCCATCGCTCGAAGACGCGCTTGTTCCGCTTCCGCAGGCTTTCTCACAGAGTGGACCAACTCACGTTCTTTTCGTTGGATCTCCAGATCTTCCACTTCGATTTGTTTTGTGCGCACCACGCGTTCCACGCCAAGTCGTTCCTCTGCGAGCAACTGTTCAGCCTTACACTTCTGAAGCTCATACGCCATCTCTCCCTCTGCACGGGACTTTGCGAGATGGATCTTGTACTCATTCAGTTTGCTTTCTTTGGCTGTCTCTGCGTCAGCCACCGAAAGTTCGGCTTGGATCTGCGCCAAACGTGCAGTCTCTTCGGCCTTTGCTTTCGATATCAATGCAGACTGTTCTGCTTCCACACGACCACGTGTTGCATCACGTTGAGCTTGTGCTTCGCCAACCGTCGCATTCTTCTGCACTTCCGCGAGTTGTGGACGCCCCAAAGCTTGCAAATAGCCCGATGGGTCTTGGACTTCGCGGATCGTAAAGCTGACCACTTGGATACCCATGTTCGCGAGATCCGCAGAGGTTAGGCGCTGTACGTTCTGCGAAAAGGCTTCAGGGTTCGCGTGGATCTCTTCAAAAGGCAGCGTACTGATGACCGCACGTAGATGCCCTTGCATCATCTGATGAGCGATCTCGTTCATCTGATCGATGGTTTTGCTCAAGAACATCTCCGCAGCCGTGGCGGTTGCGATGGGATCGCGACTCAACACTTTGATCTGCGCGATACAGTCCAAGATGATTGGAACGCCGTACTTGGTGAAAAACTCAGGCGTTTTGATCTCCAAAGTCATCAACTCGACGGACATGCGGTCGACTTTTTCTTTAACAGGAAGAATAAAAGTCCCACCACCGTGGAAGATCTTAAAGTTCTTAATGATCGCTTCCCCCGTCATCGGGTTGATATAACTTCCGCGACGTCCAGAGACGATCAAGACTTCGTTGGGACCGACCTTTTCATAACGAGATCCCAAAAAGACAACGGCTGCCACAAGCGAGGCGATCACCAAGATCCCAACCTCCATAAAGAGGCTCATCCCAGGAAACAAACTCGATGCCCAATAATAGGTGAACATCTCTCCCACTCCTTTTTTTCTGCGAAAAGATGCCGCCCGATCTCGTCCAAGAATCGGATGTTATCGACATCTCGCACATGTTTAACAAATCTCAACGATCGCGATGGGACCTTCCAAGTCCACGATCACAACGCGGGTTTGCGAAGGAAGACCAAGCCCTCCTTTTGAACGAGCAGGCATCGAAGTCCTCGATCCCTGCGACACAAACGAGATTTGGCCCACACCAGAGGCAGGGATCGTCAAGCTCACTTGCGCCACCATTCCGTACAAAACGCTTCCTCGCAACGCACCTAGTTCTTCATCCAAGAAAAAGACACTCCATGCCCACCCTCCCAAAAAGCCCATCGTGAGGAGACTTGTGGGCAAAGAAAGCCAAAAGCTCTCAAACCAATTGAATGAAAAAACGCGCATCAACAACAAACCAAGCGCACCAAAAAAAGTCGCCCATAACCCCACAAGCATCGGGAGATGCGCCCACAAGCGTTCTGCCCAAAGAGGTCCCGCCCACCTTCTTCCCTTGGTTCCGCGCCAAAAACGACCCAAGCCACGAAACACTGAAAGACGACGCCCCACCCAGTAAAACAACGATGAAAACAACGACATCCCCACACACAACGTGCAACCCAAAAAAAGCATCGCGAGATAGAAGTCTGTTGAGAAGATACGCGTCATGATGTGGCTCCTCTTCCTCCCTATACACGGGGTGTTACGCACCACTCTCTTGGGATTTCCCCTTGAATGCGCGGTGTGAAAGCCCCTTATGAAAAGGCTGTGCCATCCATGCCCAATTCCCCTTTTCCCTCCACGACACTTGGGAGATGCCCCTTTTTCTTGCCCCAAGACTCCTCTCTTTTTTCATGACAAAAAAGATCAAGATGTGATAATTTTTCTCACATTCTAAGAATCATCCCTCTCATCCACACCCAAAGAGATCTTCCATGAAACCAAAACCTCTCTCCCAACACATCTTGCTGCTCGATCCCACAGGGCGAGAGCTTGCTCCGCTCGAAAAAGCTTTTGTGCAAGCCTGCAAAGACCAACGTGCTGTCGAGCGCGTCAAGCGATATGAAGAACTTCTTCGCCATCTACAAAGCCAAGAAGTCGCCTTGGTGGTGATCGACTACGACCTTGGCGATGGAAAAAAGACGGGTCTCGATATCTTGCGTGAGATCCGGCAGTTCTGGCCTGATGGCTTGATCTTGATGGTCGCCAAAGAAGGAGATATCGACTCTGCCACAGAGTCCATTCGTGCGGGTTCTACGGACTTTTTGGTGCGAAGCCAACGACTGACCGAACGCGTGGATGCGCTACTACACAAAGTCCGCAAGTTCCTTCGACTCATCGAACAAAACCGCTCACTCGATCAACTCAATCGCCACCTACGAGAAAGAGAACGCGCCAACCACCAGATCATCGGCCAGTCCCCAGAGATCCGCGATATCATTGAACGTATCCAACGCATCGCCCCTGTCCCTCGACCCGTTTTGATTACTGGCGAACGCGGCACGGGCAAAGAGCTCGTAGCACGCGCCATCCACAACATCGGGACAGATGAACGACGCCCCTTTGTGGTGGTGAATTGCGCAGCCTTTACAGATACGCTCCTTGAAAACGAGCTTTTCGGTCACGAAGAAGGCTCGTACACAGGCGCAAACCGCACAAGTCCTGGTAAGTTCGAGTTAGCCAGCGGAGGAACACTTTTTCTCGATGAGATCGGGCATATGTCGCTGGCCTTCCAACAGAAGATCTTGCGCGTCGTCGAGTATGGGACATTGACCCGCGTCGGTGGACACCAAGAAATCCGCGTAGATGTCCGTATCATCGCAGCAACCAACGCTGCTCTCCAAGACAAGATCCAATGCGGTGAGTTCCTTCCTGACCTCTATGATCGCCTAGCCTTCGAGATCTTGCACGTCCCTCCACTGCGACAAAGACAAGGCGACATCGCGATCCTTTCTCAATATTTCTTACAAAAATTCATCCGAGAGGTCCCCGCATTTCACCAACGCCGCCTCTCAGCACAAAGCCTACAAGCCCTTCAACATTATCAATTTCCTGGAAATGTCCGCGAACTCAAAAACATTATCGAACGCGCCACTTACCAAGACACCAACGACCTGATCACCCCACAAGAGCTTGGGATATCTCATCTCCTTCAAGAAACAACAGCGCCCACCTCTAGCGAAACTCCCCCAACCAACGCCCCCACCCCATCAGCTTACTCTCTCGATCCACTGCGTTCGTTCCAAGAACAAGTGGATACTTTTACCAAAGAACTACTCAAAAAGTCCCTTCGTTCGGCAAGATTCAATCAAGCCAAAGCCGCTCGCGGACTGCAACTTTCCTATCATCAGTTCCGTTACTACGTGAAAAAATACGGCCTGCTCGAAGAATAAAAAGACCCTCTCACGCTCCTTTACCAAAACAAAAGAAACAAAAAAGAGAAGGTACATATACCCTCATCAACCAAGCCCTGACCCTCAACGAAGACCCTGGACACGGTTGCGATATGCCCTCTAGCAATCTACAAGGAACGTACACCACACGACGAATCGACCGAGCTAGCATGACACTTTCAGTCCAAAGTGATCGTTGCACGACACGTTCTGCGATGTTGGTTGGTGAATGGTTTGTCTATTGATGTTCCCTGCCTCGAAACCCCGTCCCCACCGAATGCACCACATCTTTCTAACGCACCACCTCTTTCTAACGCCCCAGCTCCTCTCCTTCATGCATCGCTAGGCTCTCCATGTCTTGTGCATCTCGCGCAGACACCATCGCCAAGATATGCTCGTTGAGAAAGTAACGCATCAACACGGGCGTTTGGAGATAACGCGCCCCAGAGATATGTTGCAGACATCCATCCGCCCCACAGTGACACAAAAAAGGTTCCGCCATGTCCCACTCTGTCGAAGGATAAAAGAACGTCAACTCCTCACCCTCTTTGATATCGCGGGTGGCTGTCACCAACATCCGCGTCGTATCGAAAAGGATGGAAGGAGAACAAGAGTGGTTACCGCAAGCCCACATCTCGCCGATATCGATGTGCTGCTCCGCGCCCGTCTGTACGGTAAAACGAGTGGGTTTGTCTTGCACAGAAACCAATGGCAAGACATCGATCACTTGGCCTGCCTTGATCGGGCGACTCGCAAAAAGACTGCGGTTCCCATCAATCGCCAAAAAGCTCGCAACTGCCGAAGTGTGCAACAACGCTTTCATGGACAGAGAAAAAGCAAAAGAAGGGGAATACTTATTCGTATCTTGGCTCATTTGAGGGTCCTTTCGCACAAAAACGAACATCAAAAAAGGAAGGCGGATGGCGTTCTTCTGCACTCGAAACAAGCCTTGAAAAAGAGGCGCAAGTACGGACCCAAAAGACGTCATTCGTGGGACCTGTTTCAATGCATTGGAATCGCCGCTGATAGTATCTCGATTTTTCGAAAGTCTACGACAATCTCTTATATGGATGAAAAGACGCACTTTTTTTTATCCATCTTTTGCACCACCCACAACAAAAAACAAACAGACGCATACATCCCGATTATCCGACAGGATAGACACATCAAACCTCTAATGCGAATCCACCATCACAAAAAGACGTCTATCGAAGTGAATCGAAATCATCACAAAAAAGAAACATCCCCAAATCCTTTTCCATCCGAATATTCAAGAGATTCACCATCTATTACAGCATCGAATACCTCGAGTCGGGCGGCCACGGAGGCCGCCCCAGAAATAGGAGATATCCCCATTGGCCTTCGCAAACCTCCTTCAGTCGGGCGGCCACGGAGGCCCGCCCCAGAAATAGGAGATCCCCTCTTGGCCTTCGCAAACCTCCGTCAGTCGGGCGGCCACGGAGGGCCGCCCCAGAGAGAGGATATCCCATTGGCCTTCGCCGCCCTATCTACCGAGGAGATCCCGCCCGACCTAACAGCAACACATCTTTGATCAGTTGCTTGATCTTCTCACGTAACCAAAGATGTGCATCGACCGCATCCAAACGCACAGACCAAGCCATCTCCACAGGAAAGGTGGGGATCTCCAAAGGAGGCGCAAAGACAAACAACGGATAAGACTGCTGCATCCGCATGACCAGTTGCGCGGGCAAAGTCGCGACGAGTTGGGTTTCTTGTAAAAGCGGAGGGATCGCCAAAAAGTAAGGAACCCGCACAGCGATCCGCCTCTTCAAGCCTTGTCCTCGCAGGGTTCGCTCGACGATGCTTTCCCCTTCCCCAGTGGTGCTCACCAAGATATGTGGATAAGACACATACTCCTCGATACAAGGGGGAGCTTGTGCAAGAGGATGCCCTTCTCTCACCAAACCCAAGAAATGCTCGTGGTACAGCACTTCAGACGAGATATGCGATGGAAACACGGGAAACACGCCCAAAGCGAGATCGACCTCGCCCGACTCCAACGCAGAAAACACCCGATGCGACGAAAGAGCCGAGATCGTGAGGTCGATTCCAGGGGCTTCTCGCTGCAAGAGTCCCACAAACATCGGGATCAAGGCTGTCATCACATAATCCAAGGTCGCAATACGAAAGCGCATCGTCGAAGTTGACGGCTCAAACGCAGGCTCTCCCTCCACCGCGGAACGTAATCGCAAAAGCGCCGCCCGCAGAGACGATTGTAAATGGAGTGCTTTGGGGGTGGGTTCCATCCTCCCTTTTACGCGCACCAAAAGCGGATCATCAAACAAGCGTCGCAAACGCCGCAAACTCTGGCTGATCGCGGGTTGTGTCACATACAAACGTGAGGCCGCACGCGAAACGCTTCGTTCCTCTAGCAAGATATCCAACACCACAAGCAGGTTCATATCGATCTTGGTGAGATCAAACGCGCTCAAGCTCTTGCCTCCTATGTTATAAGTTTTACTTATTTTCTCATAACAAAGGATGAATTGAAATCATAATAAAGTCCGACTACATACAAGATCAGCGAGACGGAAAACAACGGGCATATCATTTGCCCCCAAATGAGGGAGTTTTGTCATGAGCAAGATCTTGGTAACTGGCGCGACAGGAACGATTGGTGGAGCTGTCTTGGAAGCTCTTTTGGTAGCGGGTGCGGAAGTTCGTGTGGGCGTCCGCAATACGGACAAAGCAGTAGCACTACGAGATCGAGGCGCAGAAACAGTCACTTTCGATTACGATCGTCCTGAAACTCTCGAAGAAGCGATGCGCGGTGCCTCGACCTTATTTTTGTTAACACCCCTCGCAGAAGATCCCGTGCCCTACGCTCGGTTGGCTTTACAAGCCGCAAAGCAAGCGGGCATCCAACATGTCGTGCGCTTGTCTGTGGTAGGAGCAGATGCAAATGGGATCGGTCCTGGCCGTCACCACGGTGTTTGCGACGAGTTGATCAAAGAAAGCGGACTTGGCTGGACCTTGCTGGCCCCAACCTTTTTCCAAGACAACGTCCTCAACTACACAGGCGGAAGCATCCAACGAGACAATGCTTTTTATGGGGCCGCTGGAGACGGCAAGATCTCTTATGTCAGCGCGAGAGATATCGGGGAAGTCGGTGCCAAGGTCCTGATGGCGCCGCAAGATCACGCAGGCCAAACCTACGTCCTCACAGGGCCTGAGGCTTTGAGCGAAAACGAGGTCGCACAGATCCTCAGTGGGATCGTCGGTCGTGATATCCACTATGTGAACCTATCTCCCGAGCAATACGCGGGTGGTATGCGTTCGAATGGACTTCCAGAATGGCTGATCAAGGATCTGTTGGACCTCGAACAGATCAAGGCGAACGGTTGGGCAGAAGCGGTGGCTCACGATGTAGAAAAAGTCCTTGGCCGCCCCGCCCTTCGTATGAAAGACTATCTCGCCACCCAAAAAGCTCGGTTGGCCTAGGCGCTCAAACGCTGACAGGGCAAGCATCCTCTCCTCAACATGCTTTCCCAACGCAACGAAAAGCTCCCGACCTCACAAAGCTCCCACCCCGCAGACATCGTCCAGACCCCACCCCAAAAAGGTTCTAGACCCGAACCCTCCTTGCTTCTTCGATCCACGCTCCCGCCTTTTTCGCAAGTTTCATGTAAGCTTCAGCCCAACCATGATCCAAAGCCATCTCTTGAAGCGGTCCAGTGGGTGCAAACAGGATCTTCAAAGTGTTCACCGCTTCGTGTTCTTTGCTGCTAGAACCTCGACCTGACTCACGGCGCTCCAACAAAGGTAGCAAGTCATCGATCTCCTCCAACAAAACCCTTGCATAAGGATCAAGCGCGCCATTGAACGCGCACCCCTGCAAAAAACGCTGAACCTCCGAAACAATCGATAAGATCTTCGTTGTCATCTTCCCTCCTCTTGGAAACCCATCCCAACGATCAACTCACAAGAAACCCCTTTTCTTTCTCGTAAGATGATCGTCTAACAGCTTGAGAAGCAAGCCATACAATCCATTATGTGCCTTTAGTTTAAGTCGAAGACAAGCAGCAAAGTCTCAATCCCCTTCGTGGATGAAAGGGAGAGGATTCTCTTGGGCAGGGAAGATCAGATCTCGATATCTTCGGGTGGAGTAGGCGTATCGGTCGCAGCCATCGAGAGCAAAGCACGAACATCAGCACCATGAAGAGACTGATACACACGCAACGAAAAGATCGGCAGGATCGCGAGGATATGATCAAAGATATCGGAGATAAGTTTTTCGTAAGGTACCCAACTTTGCTCACGTGTGAAAACGTAGATCTCGATGGGAAGACCCTGTGGTCCAGGTTCAAGTTGGTGCACCAAAAAGGTCATGCGCGTATCGATCTTGGGATGTTGTTCTAGGTAGGTCTCAAGATAAGCCCGAAACGTCCCTACATTGGTCATCTGCCGCCCATTTACAGGGGAAGAAGGATCGATATGTCGTTCTTGGTTCCACGTGGCGATCTCAGCTTCTTTAGCATCCAGATAAGGACGTAGGATCTGGATCTTCTTTAATTTTTCAAGCATCGCGAGATCGAGAAAACAAACGCTGGTCATATCGAGATGGATCGAACGTTTGATGCGGCGAGCGCCTGCCTCAAACATCCCCCGCCAATTCTTGAAAGAGTCGGCTGTTAGCGCGTACGTAGGGATCGTGGTGATCGTCTTGTCCCAGTTTTGCACGCGCACAGTCGTCAAAGAAAAGCTCACGATGCTACCGTTGGCGCCGTACTTTGGCATCTCGATCCAGTCGCCCTCACGGACAAGATCGAGCGCACTGATCTGCACACTCGCGACAAATCCCAAGATGCTATCGCGAAAAACCAACATCAAGACCGCAGTAAAAGCCCCAAGTCCCCCAAGCAAGGCCCAAGGCGAGCGCCCCATCAACTCAGAGATGATCAAGACCGCAGCGACCAGCCCCAAGACCAACTTGATGACTTGGCCGTAGCTTTCGAGGGGTTTGTAACGCATACCTTCCATGGTGCGAAGCATCCCAAGCAACGCATCGACCATCCCATCCAAGGCCCACACCACCACCAACACGATCATGATCACAGAGATATGTTGGACAACGACCCTTCCCCACGATCCCATGGGAAAGATCAAACGCGAGGAGCCAAACAAGACCAGCGCAGGGGCAAGGTGCGCAAGTCGTTCGAAGACATGCTCTTTCATCATCTCGTCGTCCCAACGATTCTCTGTACGCAAGACAAACGAGTGAATCCACCCCACCACAAAACGCCGAGAAGCCCAGTCCAAGCCCCAAGCAAAGACCACCGCGATCGCCATCAACACGGTCTGCAACAAAAGTCGAGAGAGACCACTCAGCCCAAAAAACTCGAAGATCGACCGCACCATCGGCAAAAACTCACCTTGAAGCAATGGATCTCTGACAGCCATCCAAGCAAACACGGAACCCTCCTCTTTTGAAGCACTACTCCCCGCGCAACACCAACGCCGCTCGTTGAAGCGTCGCGTCTTCTTCGTTGAGTCGACACGAAAAGCCCAAAGAACGCACAAGTTTCAACATATTGTGATTATCGCTGAGGATATCCCCTCGCATCTCGGCCAAACCGCGAGCACGTGCCGCCTCGATCAACTCATGCATCAAGCGGCTTCCCAAGCCTTTTCCTTGCCAAGCATCCGCAACCACCAACGCAAAGTCGCAGCTTTGACCGTCTGCATTGATGCTATAACGCGCAACGCCGACCTCGACTTCTCCTTCACCATCTTGATCCAAGACAGCGATCAGGGCCATCTCACGGTCGTAATCGAGCTGCGTAAAGCGCACAAGATCCCGTGTGCTGAGTTCTTGAAGCGCGTGCATAAAGCGGAAATAACGCGACTCCGCAGAAAGACCACGCACAAACTCCAGCTCGATCTTCGCATCTTCTGGTCGGATCGGACGGATCGTCAGGTTCGTTCCGCAAGTCAACTGCAAACGCTTGATCAGATGCGAAGGATACGGGTGCAACGCCATGTGCCCATAGCGACGAGGCAACACAGAAAGCCGCTCAACGATGATGCGAGCGTCCAAAGCGACTGCACCATCGGCATCGACGAACAACGGATTGATATCCATCTCTACGATCCAAGGCAGCTCACACACCATCTCAGAAACCCGCAACAAAACCCCTTCCAAAGCTTCCATATTGGCCGCTGGTTGCCCGCGAAACTCGCCCAGGAGCTTGGAGGCTTTGGTGCGCTCAATCATGCGTTGGATCAAAAACACGTTCAACGGTGGCAACGCAATCGCCCGATCGCGTAGGACTTCGACGTACACGCCTCCCATCCCAAAACTGATCGCAGGCCCAAAGACCTGATCGCGGACGACCCCGACCATCACTTCGCGACTTGAGGAAGAGTGCACCATCTGTTCAATGATCACACCATCGATCTTGGCCTCTGGTCGGTGAAGTTGGACCTCTGCCATCAACTCATTGAAGGTGCTACGAACTTGTGCCGCATCGCGGATCCCCAAGCGAACTCCGCCCACATCCGTTTTGTGCAAGATCGCGTCAGACTGCACCTTCATCGCCACAGGAAAGCCCAAAGTCTCCGCAACAACGAGTGCTTCGTGGGGGCTTTTGGCTTCGATCGCTTGCACTGTAGGGATATGAAAAGCGCGCAAGATCGCCTTGGACTCGATCTGATTGAGTTGTTTGCGGCCTTGTGCAAGTGCTCCTTCGATAATCAGACGTGCGCCCTCAACGTCGGGAGGACGGGCATCAGAGAGCGGTCCTGGCGTTTGTAACAACAAAGCTTGGTTGTGGTGGTAGCGCGCCAAAGAAGAGAAAGCCTCCACCGCAGCCTCTGGACTGGAGAAGTGAGGGACATGATGCTTGGCAAAGATCGCCCTTCCTTCGGCGACTTGCGCGCCTCCCATCCAACTCGTCAAGACAGGCTTTTTCTGCTTTTCGATCGCATCAACGACCGCTTGCGCGGCTTCTGAAGGCGCCGTCATCGCTTGCGGAGCGAGCATCACCAACAATCCATCGATCTTTTCATCCTGCAAGCACACAGACACCACGTCTTGGTACACAGAAGGCGCCGCATCTCCCAAGATATCGACAGGATTGTTATGCGACCAGTGTGCGGGCAACAACGCATTGAGCTTGTCGAGGGTCTTCTCAGAGAGAGACGACAACTCGACCCCCAAGTCCACAGCACGATCTGTTACCATCACGCCGGGTCCACCGCCGTTTGTAACGATCCCAAGACGCCCACCACGCACGCGATGGCCGCTCGCCAAAAGCTGCGCTGTCGAGAAAAGCTGATCGATGCTAAAAACACGCACGACCCCAGCCCGTTCCAAGGCCGCGTCGAAGACATCATCCATCCCCACCAAAGAACCTGTATGAGAGTGTGCAGCGAGTGCGCCTTGTTTGTGCCGTCCCACCTTGATCACGATCACGGGCTTGAGGCGCGCCGCAGTCCGCAGACCACTCATAAAACGTCGCGTATGCCGCACGCCCTCGATATACAACAAGATGCTGTGTGTATCAGGGTCCAAAGCGAGGTATTCGAGGACTTCACCAAATCCCACATCAGCCAGATCACCCAGCGACGCAACCGTCGAAAATCCCACGCCACTCTCTTGTGCCCAGTCGAGGATCGATGTGCACAACGCCCCAGACTGCGAGACCAAAGCAAGATGCCCAGGCAAGGCCACACCTTTGCTAAAGGTCGCGTTCAGCCCCAAGCTAGGACGCATAAACCCTAGACAGTTCGGCCCCATCAAACGCACGCCTGCACGCCGCGCTTCTTCCAACATCTGTGCTTGTAGATGTTCACCTGCTGCGCCGATCTCGCTAAATCCCGCAGAGATCACCAATGCCGAACGGATATCTTCTTCACCACAGGCCCGCACCAAACTTGGGAGGGTCTTGGCTGGTGTCACGATCACCGCAAGATCGACTTGCGCGCCAATCGCCCCGACTTCAGGGTAACATCGCAGCCCCAACAACTCATCGTGTTTGGGATTGACGGGGTACAACTCGCCCTGAAAGGACGCTTGGATCAAGTTTTCCAAGATCTGCCGACCCACCGAACCTTCGCGATCCGTTGCACCAATCACCGCGATCGAACGAGGAGAAAAAAACCGTTCAAGATAATGAGGATTCACTAGAAGCTCTCCCACCGCGCCCGAGGAAACGTCCCTCACGCAACCCCTATCTGCGCGCCATCGTTAAGAAACGTAACGCTCCACCTTTCCCCTCAACCTCTTCACAAGACACTTGTTGCCACTGCTCTTTGTCGTAAGCAGGAAAAAATGTATCACCCTCTACAGGGTAACCAATCTCTGTAAGATAAAGTCTTGTCGCCAACGGCATCGCCGCTTGGTAGATCTTGGCACCGCCGATCACAAAAGGACACGCGTCTTCGGTTCTTGCCGCCACAAGGGCATCTTCAAAGCGATGAAACACTTCGCATCCCTCGAGCACAAGGTCTTCTTGGCGACTCAAGATCAGATTCCGCCGCCCAGGAAGAGGCCGACCAATCGACGCAAAAGTCACACGTCCCATCAAGATCGCGTGCCCCATCGTCGTCCGCCGAAAGAACCGAAGATCCGCAGGTTCATGCCAAGGCATCCCACCATCTTTGCCGATCACACCGCCCGCACCCATCGCGACGATCAACGCCAAAGGTGCCATTCTTTGCTCAGCAGGAAACATCTCTGCCTCCAACATCCCTGTCATCGGCACTTCAGAAGACGCCATCAGACCGCGACCTCCGCAGCGATGTGAGGATGGGGGTCATACCCTTCCAAGCGAAAGTCTTCAGGCACAAAGTCCAAGATGTCCGTCTTTTCGGGATTGATCCACATCTGAGGCAAAGCGCGAGGTTCACGAGTCAGCTGTAATCGCGCAAGCTCTAAGTGATTTGTGTAGAGATGAGCGTCCCCAAAAGTATGCACGAAGTCACCAGGCTTTAGGCCACAACACTGTGCGATCATCATCGTAAGCAGCGCATAGCTCGCGATATTGAAAGGCACACCAATAAAGACATCCGCTGATCGTTGATACAACTGACAGCTCAAGCGACCTCGGCCAACGTAAAACTGAAACAGCGAATGACACGGTGGCAACGTCACTTGATCGGCTTCTTTGGGATTCCAAGCTGTCACGATCAAACGCCGTGAACTTGGATTATGTTTGATCGCATCGATCACACGCAGGATCTGATCAACCCCATCTTCTTCGTAGGTTCCATCTTCACGCAACGTCGCACCAAAGTTACGCCACTGATGCCCATAGATCGGCCCAAGATCGCCCTCTTTTCGGCCAAAACGCGCACACTCTTCTTCTGTGGCCCAAGGGTCCCAGATCCGCACCTTGCGCTCTTGCAACCATGCAGCGTTCGTGTCGCCACGCAAAAACCACAATAGCTCCGTCAAGATCCCGCGGACAAACAGCTTTTTCGTGGTAAGCAAGGGAAAGCCTTGTTCAAGATTAAAACGCATCTGGTAACCAAAAACACTGCGTGTCCCTACGCCTGTGCGGTCTGTGCGGTCTTCGCCTTGTTCCAAGATATGCGTCAAAAGATCCAGATAAGCCTGCATGAACTACGCTTTCCTCTCAAGCCAAAAGAATGTCCAGAGTCGATATCACCCAAGGGATCGAGGATTAGGACAGACCCAACTCAGCTTCAAAACACTTTTGCAGTCGCTGAACGATGCGCTCGATCAACGCAAAGGACGGTCCTTCCACCATAATCCGCATCTTGTTTTCTGTGCCAGAGTAACGCACCAAGACACGTCCCTCATCGCCAAGCTCGGCCTCTGCGGTCTCCACGGCCAGTAACAGTGTGGGGATCTCGCGCCATGGGAGTTTTTCACGTACAGGAAAGTTTCGCAGGATCTGCGGATAACGCTGAAGCTCGGAAGCCAGGGCAGAAAGCGGCTTGTCTTCGCTGACCATCAACTCCAAAAGTTGCAAAGCCGCGAGCAAACCATCCCCAGTGGTCGAATAATCCGAGAAGATCAAGTGCCCAGACTGTTCGCCCCCCAAAGTCGCCCCAAGCTCTCGCATCCGCGCGCTAACATAGCGATCTCCAACAGGAGTCCGCTCGATACGGATGCCATGTTTTTTCAGCGCGCGTTCGAGACCGAGGTTGCTCATCACAGTGGTGACAAGGACTTGACCAGGCAACGCATGACGTCGTGACAGCCGAATCGCCGCCATCATCATCAGGTGGTCGCCATCAAGCACAGTCCCTGTTTCATCCACGACGATCAAACGATCTGCATCGCCGTCCAAAGCCAGCCCCACTTGGGCACCGTGCTCTTTGACTGCATCTTGGAGGACTTGTGGTGACAAAGAACCGCAGTCTTCGTTGATATTCAGGCCATCAGGCTGATCGTGGATCGCGAAAACTTCGGCCCCAAGAGCCTCAAGGATCGCAGGACCCACCCATGAGCCCGCTCCATTCGCCGCATCCAAGACCACCCGCATCCCAGACAGATCTTGTTCAAGGCTCCACGCGGACCGTAGTTGCTCGACAAAACGCTTGGCAGCCCCTTGTTCAAAGGTGATTTCTCCCACTTCTTCCGCGCCAGGAAGCTCGATCTCCCCAGCCAGAGCGCGTTTCATCACATCTTCGAGGCCAAGCTCGACTTCATCAGACAGCTTGAAGCCTTTTCCATCAAAAAGCTTGATCCCATTGTCTTGAAAAGGATTGTGAGAGGCCGAGATCATCACGCCAGCGCCCGCTTCTTCGTTGCATGTCAACCAAGCAACCGCGGGTGTCGGCAAGACGCCTTTGAGGGAGACATCCGCTCCCATCGACGCCGCCCCTGCTGCCAAGGCCGCCTCGATCATCGAGCCAGAACGCCGCGTATCACGTCCCACCACCACGCGCAAAGGAGCTTGTTGTTTTCGCAACCAATGTACCAAAGCGATCCCTGTAGCGTGCGCTACAGCCGTTGTCATGGGTGCTTTGTTGACAACACCTCGAATCCCATCTGTTCCAAAAAACTGCTTTTGCGCGGCCATAACTTTCTTATATCCCGTATTTAGCGGTGAACATCTCATCGCAAAGCGACCCAAATCCACATTGTGCGGCAGGGTATATCACAAAAGGAAAAGATGTCGAGGAGCTTGGTGCTGCCTCTTGAATCGAGAAGGGAGGGAAGACTTGCAGACTCTTAGGAGATCAGAGCTTTTCCAAGACAAGCTCGGTGGGGGCGCCTTGCACAACTTATTCGCTGTCTTCCTTGGCGTCTTTCTTACCCTTTTTGGTATCGCCCTTTTCACGGGGCTTGGGCTTTCTGCGTGCCTTTTTGCGCTTTTTGCGGCGTCGCTTTTTGCGCGTCTTGGGAGGAACCTTCTCTTCGTCGGGTTGGACCTTGCGTTTGGGCGCAGGACGCGGCGAAGCAGGCAGAGCCTTGATCACGACCTGTACAGCTTTGGGAGTGGGCGGAGAGATGATCTTCAGGTCAGGCGCAGGAAAACGCACGCGCAGCGGAGCTTCGTAGGTGCCTGCCCCTTTGGTGGCGAGTTTGCTGGCGTCTGCTTCTGCAACGATATCTTTGGCTTGGAGAGGATGGAGCTGGGCCAACGGACCAAACAGCGTGATGTCGATGCGATCCTGCCCCAAAGTCACCTTGGTTTGGGCAGAAACGGGGAAGCCAACGAGCTTCACAGGGACATTCGTAAAAGACTTTTTCTGCAAGATCGCTCGGATACGCAGTTTGACACGGACCTTGGACTCACCCAAAAACTGCACATACTTCCCTGGGGGTTCGAGCAAAAGCTCACGAACGGCATTTTGCGTGATGCCTGTAAGCTCCAAAGGACGGGTCTGTACGCTGCGCAGACGCTTGACGATGCTCTCAGGGCCCTCGACAGGGACCTCAACAGGAAAAGCCTTTACAGGTAAAAGCTCGTAACCAAGGGGGGTTTTGCCTTGAAGCTGCACACGAACGGGCAAGGTACGTTTGGCCACACTGTCCAAAGAAAAGTCGAGGATCGAAGGGGTCAGACGAATGACTTGCACCTCTGGGGGAAAAAGAGGCCGTAGTTGCTCGACATACAACTGATACTGTGTGGGTCCAGGCGAGGCATTTTTGAATTGGAAGGTATAAGAAAGCGGCCGCGAATCCACGCCACGCAGCTTGGTTTCGGGACCACGCAGGGTCACCTTGAGCATCGAAACAGGCTCAGAGATCATCACGAGCGTCTTGGGCAGCTTGTACAAAAGCTTCACTTCGACCGTGGAGACACGGTCTTGTTCCCCTTTGACATAGCGAAACAGCACCACAGACAAGAAGAACGCAAAGATCTTCAAACCAAGGTTCTCAAATAGCGCGGCGCGCAACCAAGACAACATAGAGATACCTTTCTTCTTTCGCGAGGTAGCGCATCAAGCAGGAGAGGTTGGGTCCTGAGAAGGCTCGTCTTCTTTTTCTGTACTGGACCGATTATCCGTAGGATTCACGTTCGCATTGGCAGCGGACGAATAAGGAGAACGTGGAAGATCGGCCTCAAGATCCATCTTGACCTCAACGCGTTCTGGGATCACGCCCAAGATCTCCGTGGGAGCGTCCCCAGACCCCAGAGGCTTCGACGACTTTTCAGCATCTTCTGTATTTTCAGAAACCTTCGCTTCTTCTTTCTTCTCAGAGGGCTTGGCCTCGTCTGCTTTTTTGGCTTGGGCTTCTGTGGACGCTACGTTGTCTTTTTTCGCGGCGCTCTCAGACTTTTTCTCTGATACATTTTTCTCCGAAGAATCGGCCTTATCTGCACTTTTCGGCGGTTCTTCAACCGTGCTGGCCTCTGCGGGATCTTCCAACTCGATACGCTTCACAACGATCTCTTTGGGAGCAGCGGGGCTTCGCGTCTCAGCGGGCCGTTCGCTTTTCTCAGAGGTTCGTTCTTCTTGGCGTGGGACAGGGCTCTCTTCTGGCCGCTTGATCTCATCGAGACGAGCGGGCGAAGACTCACTCGCGTTTTTCTTCTCTTCGCTGCGAGCGCTCCACGTCGTTTCCGTGATCATCAACGGTTTCAAGCGTGTATCTGTGTGTTTTCCGCTGTCACTGGTCGTCGTGCGGATCTCACTTTGGAAGGTCTTCTTGCCGTCTTGCTTGGGTTTGAAGGGCTTCAACCGCGTGTTGCTGTTGTTGCTTGTCGTTGCAGGAGAAGCCGAAGCAGCGGGCTTAATCGATTCAACGCGCGTAGTCGTTGGAACCTTGGGTGCCTCTGCGGGCGGACGCGAGTTGTTCTTCTTTTCTTCGGTCTTGACTTCGATGGGGGTGCTTCGTGCTTCCGTGAGTTGGGGAGCGCGCGGCCACAAAGCCGACAAGACTTCGTTGTAAAGAGCGGAAGGATCGAGGCCACGAGAGATCTTTCCATCGCGACAAAGAGAGATCTTCCCGTCCGTTTCAGAGACAACGACCACCAAAGCATCGGTCGATTCGGTAAGACCGATCGCTGCACGGTGACGCGTGCCCAAGTGCTTCGAGATCTCGGGGTTTTGCGTGAGAGGCAGGAAGCAACCTGCACGTACGATGCGGCCTTGATGCAAAACTGCGGCGCCATCGTGAAGCGGAGAGTACGGAAGGAACAAGCTGAAGAGCAATTCCTCAGAGATCACCGCATCAAGGGGGGTCCCTTCTTGGATATAGTCGCGGATATCAGCATCCCGCTCGATCACCATCAGCGCGCCAACCTTTTTGGTTGAAAGGACGCTTGCGGCTTTGACCATCTCATCCAAACCCGCCATCTCTTCGTCAGAAAGCCTTGCTCCCCGCGTAAAGATGTTGATCCCCACACGACTCAAGCCGCGTCGCAGATCGTCTTGGAAGATGATCAAAAGTACCAAGAAGAAGGAGTTGAAGAACTGATCGAGGATGAAAGAAAAAGTCTGCATCCCGAATTGGCGAGCGAGAAAGTACGAGACGACTGCGAGCAAAAGCCCCAACAACATCCGCACAGCCTTGGTGCCCTTGAGCAACAAAAGCCCCCGATACACCAAATAATACACCAATAGGATGTCGATCAGCGCGACCCAAAAGAAACGATCAGGCCAAGAGAGCGTCAGGCCCAAGTTTGAGATGATCTGTTGCAGCCATTCTTTCATGAAAAAATTCTTTGACTTCGGAGGTTTTACGCAGCGACGCAAAAACTCATAGCAACGCAAACCTGTCTAGAAACAAGGATTGCATGAGGAGAGCGACCCACAAGGGAAAATAGTATCGCTCCCCATTGAATCGAACCTCAACGGACAAAGCAAGACACTTCCCCAAGATATCGTATCGCAAACCGTTCAACAGGCTATCTATTCCTATGAATTTTTTGGGCTTTTTGTTTTTAACAAGAAGTCCAGATCGCAGCAAGAACATCAAGTAGTTTTCGCGTCTCCACCACATCGTGTACACGCAAAAGCTGCGTACCTGCCAACATCGCAGCAGCCGCAGCAGCAAGAGACCCTTCCATCCTTTTTGAAGCATCCGCCTCTTTCGACAGGTGCCCCAAAAACGACTTGCGAGAAGCCCCGATCAGCACAGGCAAACCAAAGCCCCGCAGAACCTGGCTTTCTCGCAAGATCCGCGTGTTGTCTTGAAGACGCTTGCCAAATCCGATCCCAGGGTCCAAAGCGATCCGCTCGCGAGCGATTCCCGCTTGTTTTGACTTCTCCAGAGAACGCGAAATTTCACAGTAAAGTTCAGACCAAAGCTGATCAAAGTGCGGTGCACGCTGCATCTCTCGGGGTGTATGTCGACTGTGCATCAAGATCAGATAAGCCCCCGCCTCCGCGACGACCTCTGCAAGCTGAGGTTCAAACCGCAGACCACTGATATCATTTATGATATCCGCACCAACCTGCAAAGACGCACGTGCAACCTGCGCTTTGTAGGTATCCACAGAGATCGCGACTTGTGTATGCTTCCTTAACCCTTCGATCACAGGGAGCACCCGCTTCAACTCGTCTTGTTCGGAGACAGCGTCAGCCCCTGGACGCGTGGACTCCCCGCCCACATCCAAGATCACAGCCCCTGCTTCGACCATAGAGAGACCGTGCTCGATCGCCGCTTGAGGATCGAAAAACCGCCCACCATCCGAAAAAGAGTCTGGCGTGACATTCACGATCCCCATCAAGGCGGGCCGAGATCGCCAGTCGAGGCACTGGCCACGAATCTCCCATGGTTCGGGGGGATGAGAAACCCTCTCCCACCACTGTTGCAAGGCATCGTGGATCTCTTTCGATCCTTCACCCTCTCCCAAAAGACCGATCAACCGGGCGATACGCAAAGGATCACCATCAAGATAGACCCCCATCTCATCCGCGATGTGAAAGCTTTGTGCGATCCCTTGAAGTTCATGTGTGTGAAGATCACAGAGATGTTGCGCTTGTTGTGGTGCGAGTCCAGCCAAACGAACCCTTCGCAAAGGGCCGCGACCACTGAGGGCAGACCAAGGTTCAAGCGAAACTTGATCTTCGAGACTGTCGAGCCACCCTGAGATATCGCCCCAGGGATGGACATTTACGCTCCAATGCACCCACACCATCGAACCTCCCGCAAACGAAAGAAACCAAGCACAACACAAGGCTGTGTGAGGCATCTTTGGGTGAGGGTCAAGGGGGAAAACAGGAGAAAGGCAAGAAAGGAAGGGAAAGATTAGCTCTTGGAGGGATCTTTGGAGGGTTCGCCTTCACCAAAAAGCTTCTCAACGTCGAGGAAAGAGCCTTTGTTTTCAGCGGCTTTTTCTTCGGGTTCACGAGAAGAAGGTGCTTGGATCGAATCATCTTTCGAAGGCGTCGATGTCTTGGGGCTTTCGGGTGCATCGCCACGAATCAAACGATCAAGATCGTCGCCATTGAGGACTTCGCGTTCAACGAGAAGATCAGAGATACCGCGCAAGATATCGATGTTGTCGGTCAAAAGCTTCTTCGCTCGATCGTAGTTACGAAGGACGATATCGTGGACTTCGTTGTCGATCTGGATCGCAGTGGCTTCTGAATAGTCGCGATGTCGGGCGATTTCGCGGCCCAAGAAGATCTGCTCTTCTTTTTGACCAAAAGCGAGTGGCCCAAGTTTGTCGCTCATCCCCCACTCGCAGACCATCTTGCGCGCCATGTTGGTAGCACGATTGATGTCATCTGAAGCACCTGCGGTCTTTTGGCCGTAGATCACTTCGTCCGCTGCGCGACCACCCATCATAAAGGCGATCATATCTTCGAGGTATTCGCGATAAACGTCTTTGCGCTCTTCGACGGGCAACGTCATCGTGACCCCAAGCGCGCGACCACGCGGAATCACCGTCACTTTGTGAACGGGGTCCGTATGCTTCAGAAGTTTTCCGACGAGAGCGTGGCCCGCTTCGTGGACCGCAGTACGTCGTTTTTCTTCTTCGTTGAGCATCATCGAACGACGCTCACGTCCCATCATGACCTTATCTTTGGACTCTTCAAAGTGGATCATGTACACGCGATCTTTGCCACGACGTGCAGCCACCAGCGCAGCTTCGTTCACGAGGTTTTCGAGATCTGCTCCCGAAAAACCAGGCGTCGAACGCGCCATGATGCTTACATCGACGTCGTCCGCGAGAGGTGTGCGGCGTGTATGAACGCGCAAGATCTGTTCACGACCTTTGAGATCGGGCAAGGGCACGACAACACGGCGGTCAAAACGACCAGGACGCTGAAGCGCAGGGTCCAAAACGTCAGGACGGTTGGTTGCCGCGATCAAGATCACGCCTTCGTTGGACTCGAAACCATCCATCTCAACGAGAAGTTGGTTCAAGGTTTGTTCGCGTTCGTCATGACCGCCACCCAAACCTGCGCCACGATGGCGACCGACAGCGTCGATCTCGTCGATGAAGATGATACAAGGAGCGTTGCGTTTCCCTTGTTCGAAGAGGTCACGAACACGGCTTGCACCCACCCCAACGAACATCTCGACAAAGTCCGAACCAGAGATGCTGAAGAATGGAACGCCAGCTTCACCAGCAACCGCCCGAGCCAACAAGGTCTTCCCTGTACCCGGCGATCCCATCAACAAAACCCCTTTGGGGATACGTCCACCCAGTCGAGTGAACTTCTTGGGATCTTTTAGGAACTGAACGACTTCTTCGAGTTCATCCTTGGCTTCGTCCACGCCCGCAACATCGTCAAATGTGACTTTGTTGTGGTGATCGCTCAAAAGCTTGGCGCGGCTTTTCCCAAAGGACATCGCCTTTCCGCCACCCGTCTGAAGCTGACGCATAAAAAGGACGAAGACCACGATCAAAAAGACGATCGGCAGCCAAGAGATCACGATTTGTTGCCAAAAGGAGTTTTGCTCGACGGGTTTGTATTGCACCGTCACGCCATATTTCATCAAGAAATCGTTGAGTTTTTCGCCCACCACGCCCACCGTGCGAAAGCGCTCTGCACGATGATTTTTGGCTTCCAACTGACCGGGCTTTTTGGAATTTTTGGGGTTAAACTCTCCTTCGTAAACCTGACCGCGCACGGTCACTTCTTTGATGTTCCCCTTTTCCACCTCTCTCATAAATTCGCTAAAGGGGATCGGCTTGGCTCCGCTTGCAGGCTTAAAGATCTGATAGATGCTGACAAAGATCAGTATCAGCAAGGCCCACAGCAGCAGGGTGCGATGTGGTTGTTTCAATCTCGTGCTCCTTCTTTGCCTAGTCATGTTGGGCAGATGAGACAGACAAACCGAAGAGATGCGAACCATCCAACACACCGCAGGTACAGCGTGGTGGTTCCGTACCTTGGGATGGGATCCTGCCCTCTCGTCGGCCAAGATCACAACACCTACTCATGATTGAATAGAGAAAGTGCTGTGTAATCCGCAACGACAGCGGTGTTTGCGTTCTTGAGATGCAAGACATCGCTCTGCGGACTCTTTATCGCTTTGAATAGTAGTGCGCGTTTTACGGTGGGTCAAATGACTTCAAACAAGCCCGACCACAAAGGTGAGCTCAAATTCAAGTTTCACTTGCACTTCGCCTACAGGATAAGGCATTCCTGGCTCGACCTGAAACGCAGAAGAAAAACGCAGTGCAAATCGATATTGGCGAAGCAACTTGAGCGTCGTCTCCAATCCACCGTCATTCCATATCAAAGGAACACGGACTTCTGTATCGCCAGCTTTGATCTGAGGCGTAGAAGCCACCAAACCATTGGCAAAGTCTTGCTCGCGCACGACGCCAGACGCGTCTTTGGGGGCCAAGGCCACTTCGCCTTGTCCCATCGTAATGGGCGAATTGTTGAGTTGGATCGTCATCCACACACGGTTGATGTGGATGCGTTTGACGCGATCTTTGTATTGTTGAAACTCTGTGTTGGTGGTGAGATCAAGTTCATTGTCGAGGCGCAAGATAAACTCGCGTTGGGGAATCCCATCGGGCACTTTCCCATTTTGATCGCGAATCCCTGCCAAAGACAGCGCATCTTCTGGGCGCATCTGGAACAAAAAGTCTTTTTTCACGCGCACCACGATATCCGCAGCGCGATCACAGACCATCCCACTCAGCCCCAACCACATCATCAGCCCAGCCAACAATGTCACGCGTAACCCTTGGCGAGACCGTATCTTTTTACCTTGACAAACTTCCATCACACCATCCTCTTCCATTCCATTCGACCACTCGATATCTTCGGCGACATCAAGGCCCCGAATCCACAAACGGCCAACACAAAGATACAAGATGCCTTTTTTCTACAGCAAAGAAAAGACGCTGCAAAGCAGACAACCAAGGAGACGGGGTCAGCACTAGTTCCAAGTAAGCAGGAGAGATCGTCTGAGGCAACGATGTGATCCCAGGAAGCCATACAACCGAAGACGTACCACCCAAAACCGGCCAGAGATCGCGAAAAAACGCGGGGACTCCTTGATCGATCAACCAGCGCTTGAGAGAACGTCGCCCCCCACGCGAGAAGACCACATCCCCCACGCTGCGAGCGCGCAAGAACAATGGATCAGCCAATGTAGGCAGCGGTAGACGCACGCGCCAGCCCTCAACACGCATTGTATGTTCAAGATCGTTTCCCTCCTCATGCGAAAAGATCACACGACCTTTCAACCGACCCCACATCGTCTCAAGGCACCAAGGCCCCTCTTCAACAGGCAAGGCAAGGCTCTCAGGCTCTCCCACCTCAAGATATCCTTGGGGCAAAAACCACAAAACGTCCCGTACACGAAAAACATTCATCGACTGCGGCAAAGATGCTTGCGCTGATCCGCCCTTGCTTTGGGCCACTTCGACAAGATGCATCAGTTGATGTTCTGAAAGCGTCTCTCCATACACTTCCCACAATGCCCGCTGCAAACAACGCCACGCAAGCGCCATCGGCAACGCCCGCCAAGCTTCAAGCCCCAAACAAAGGACGCCATCTTCGTGTAAGACCCAAGGCTCTTTCCACAAAGCATCGAGCTGCGAAGAGAAATAGTCTTCATCTTGTCGAGAACGCCATGCAAGATGCGACAGATGCTCTCCAAGATGCGGACTGTAGGCTTCTTTGAGCGATGGCAACAACTGATGCCGCAAGAGGTTTCTTTGATAATACGTTTCTTGGTTGGTGGGATCTTCGCACCAAGTCCAGCCCTGCTCTTGGAAAACAGCCGTGATCTCACGACGCGACACACACAAAAGCGGCCGCACCCAGTGATCGCGTTGTGGCCAGATCCCAGCAAGTCCACGTGGCCCTGTTCCCCGCAAGAAACGCAACAGCAAGGTCTCGGCTTGATCGTCTTCGTGATGCCCTAAAGCGATGCGTGTGCAGTCGTGTTTCTCTGCGAGTGCAACCAAGGCGCGACGGCGTTCTTCACGGGCTCTCGCCTGCAAAGAAGCACCTTCTTTCGCAATGTGCAGCTTCAACACTTCAGACGGATAGCCTGATCGCTCTGCGAGTTCACAAACCCAAGCGGCTTCCTGTTCGGTTTGCCCGATGCGTAGGCCATGATCGAGATAGACAGCAACCAAAGACTGGATCTGTAGAGGCTCTGCCAACGCGCAAAGAACGCGCCACAAACAAACGGAGTCGATGCCTCCAGAGAC
Organism: Myxococcales bacterium; assembly: GCA_020632975.1. GTDB lineage: Bacteria > Myxococcota_C > UBA6777 > UBA6777 > UBA6777 > JAKLKB01. The sequence goes on along the minus strand of JACKEL010000003.1, from coordinate 412,284 downwards.
CCCAACAAGGACTCGTTCGTTTGGTGCAAATAACTTTTCTTTTTGGGAGAAGGAGTGGACGCGTTGGAGAAGTGCGTCCCATAGGCTGGACGCGATCACTTGGCGAAGGGATTCAACGACAAGACAACATCAATACTGATCTTGAGTTTCATCTTGCCTTTGGGAACTTCCATGCCCGCTTTCAAGGTGTACTGCGCAAGCGCTTTGAGGTTGAAAGCGAACTTCACGATATAACGACCTGCTGCATCTTTTTGCGCTTCGGTCTTGATCATATCGTCGATCACGCCCGTTTCACCGGGGTTGATCGAACGAAGGCTTCCGACTTCTTGTTCGTTGGACTTGTCTTTATCGGACATCTTGAGCGTCAACGTAGGCAAAGCCACATTCACGGTGTTTTCGAGCGCGGTCACTTTCACAGAGTTGATCTTGACGTGTTTGAGGGCGCTGCCGTACTTTTGGACGTCGGGATTGTCCGTCAAGTCCACCAATTGTTCAACCTCGACAGGAACGGAAACATCGGGTGCACCGTCGGGGATCTTGCCTTCGGGCGTTTTTTGTACGCCGCTTTTGCTTAGGCTTTCCGAAGCAAACTTGTCGATATCCACATCGAGTTCGAAGTCGCGTTTGATTGGGATCGGGATATTCGCATTTTGCAAACACTGCGCAGCAGTCAGGAGAGGAAAGAGAACACTGCACAGCAAAACAAGACTGAAAATACGTTGAAAAGGCTTACGTTGAGTCATCTGATTTTCTCCTTCGTCTCAGACGATACATGCTACGGGCAACACCCAGCCATACTAGGTGCCTTACATAATGAAAGCAAGAAGCTACACGGCTTCAAAAAGTGTCATCTTTGGACCCACCTTCGGGCCTCTCTGTCTCGAAAAAGACCCGAAGTAAAGCACCCAAGGGCATTTACAGCAGCCTCTCCGTACAACCTCAAAAGCACGGAATTGACACATCCGAGGGGATGGCATACGCTGGCAAAAACGCGAGGAGTTTTGCCTTGAGCACGCAGCCTTCACCCACTACGCTTCCTACCTCGACACGGATCTATTCGGTGTCGCAGCTCAAACTGTACGACCTTTGCCCAAAACGCTATCAATTCCAATATCTCGACCGCATCAAGACGGAGATCCAGTACATCGAATCGTATGTAGGCTGCCGCGTACACGATACGCTTGAGCACCTTTATCAACGATTGGAAGCTGGAGAACTTCCACCCATCAGCGAGATCTTGACCTTTTATCGACGCCAGTGGGAAACCCTGTGGAACAACCACGTCGAGATGTCCCACAGCAACAACAGCCGCGAGTGGCACCGTCGCTTTGGCGAAAAGTGTTTGCGCCGTTATTACACGTGTTTCTATCCCTTTCATGCGCCAGACATCGAACTGATCGGCCTTGAGTGGAAGTTTCAGATGACCCTTCGCGGGCCCCAAGGCGAATACCAGATGCGTGGCCAGCTGGACCGTTTATCCCGCCATAGCGACGGCACTTACATTGTTCACGATTACAAGACAGCCAAATACGTCCCTTCGCTGCAAAAACTTCAGCAAGATATCCAACCAGGCGTTTACCAACTCGCTGTCAAACATACCTTCCCTGATGCCGACAAGATCGAGGTGATCTGGTTTTATTTGGCGAGCCAACGAGAGCTAAGCCCCACCCTTCCAGAAGATCGCCTAGCCGCCTTGGAAAGCTCTTTGCTCCAACGCATCGAAAAGATCGAAGCAAGCGAAGAGTTCTTACCACAGCTCTCTCCTGCATGTCGTTGGTGCGACTACAAACAACTTTGCCCTGCCTACCTAGAACAACGCTTTTCGCATGGTGCAGAACGCCGTCGTTATCTTCCGACGGACTGGGGTGACTAAGAATCCATGCCTTGCCCCCTTGCGCCACAGACGAGGGATGCGTATCAAGAGACGAACATGCGAACCAACAAAGCTCCCAGAGCCTGAAGGAGATCCCCTTGAAGTGCGCGCAATGCAAACGACCCCTACCCGACTTGCGATCCGCTTGTAGTTGCGGACAAGACCCCTATGCTGGGTTGATCCTCAACGAACGCTATGAGCTACTTGGGGAGTTGGGCGCGGGTGGGATGGGCCTTATCTATCGGGCTCTCAAACTCGACGACGGGACACTGTGTGTCATCAAGATCAGCCGCTGGGGGAAAGCCCTCGAAGAGATGCGCCAACTCGATCCCGCAGAAGCCCGCGAAGAAGAACGCGCACGCATCGAACGCGAGTTCACCTTGCTGCAAAAAGCCTCCAGCCGCAGCAAACACGTCGTCCATGTTTACGACACCTTCGCAGAAGACCCAAGGGTCGGCCTTTATTACCCCATGGAGTTTTTGGACGGACAGCCCCTCTCCCAGATCGATGGGTGGGGCCAACCCATCGATCCCGCTCGCGTCCTCAAACTGATGGCACAAATCAACGAAGGGATCGGCGTTGCACACGGGCTGGGTGTGGTTCACCGCGATCTCAACGCAGACAACATCTTTATCGTAAACTTCGAAGGTACGGACGACTTCGTCAAACTGATCGACTTTGGGATCGCACGAAACCTCTACAATCGCCGCAAACTCTTCCAAACAGGCGATCACTTGGCCTTTGGGCACCTCGACTTTCTGGCCCCTGAACAAGTAGGCTACTCCCACGCCACCCAAAACTACGATCGCGAAGTCGCCGCAAAACTCGATCACCGCGCGGATATCTATTCCCTTGGTGTGATGATGTTTATGATGCTCACGGGTTTTGCTCCCTTTGAAACCAAGACCTTCGAAGATCTGGCCCTGCGCGACTGGGAGTATCCACCCGGCCTTGAACAAGCCATCGATGATGGTCTGTTGATCGGTGGTCTCCGCGATATCGTAAGCGCTTGCCTCCAGCCTGATCCTGATCAACGTCCACCTGACGTCCTTGTCTTGGGCGATATGCTCTCTCACCAGCTTCGCGCCATGCAACAAAATCCCACGCTGGCCGATCCACACGCTGAAACCCTCGATATCACCCACGAGTTTGGAGAGATCGAACTCCCCGATGATCTCGATACTTTGGGCGCTTCTTTGATCGATAGCGCACTCCAACCCATGCCCTCGCAAATTGGGCTACCCAGTGTCCGCTCTTCTCAAGCGGCCAACCCCAGCCCTTTCCCTGCGGTCCCTCTCGCTCCAACGCCGCCCGCTGCTCCAAAAGCTCCCACACCTCCGCCACCACCTGCAAAAGCCAAAGCAACGCCACCGCCACCACCTCCCGCTGCGCGCGCTGCCGTCAAGCCCAACGATGACTCTCCGCTTCGTTATCTCGATGAGAACGTCGAAAGCGACACCGTCGCAGATCCCAAGGCCCCATGGGAACAAGGCGCAGAACTTGGCGCTCCACCTAGCCCCGATGACACCCCACAACCACGAAGCAACGGGCTCACCCCCGCAGAAGCACACAATCAAAAGATCAAGACCAATTTCATCATCATCTTGGGCGTCGCAGGCGTCTTCTTGATCCTGAGTGCGTTGTTTTTCCTCACCCGCTAGTGAAGACGACATCATGGCAAAAAAATCCTCGAAACAGATCCCAACCAACGCTGAAGCTTCAAAGTCCCCGTCCATCGGGCTTTCTCTGGGCGATCTCTTGCGAAAAGCAATGCCCAACCAAGCACCCGAATCCTCCAAGGAACCTTCTGAAGCTTCAACGTCCCCCGCGGCCACAAAAACAGCTACATCCAAACAAGCCCAACCACCCGAGCTGAAACAGTGCCGCTCCATCGTGCTACGTCACGAACGCAAAGGGCACGGCGGAAAGACCGTCACAACCCTCAGTGGCATCGACGCATCACCCGACTCTCTTGCGGCCCTCGCGCAAAAGATGAAGAAAGCCCTCGGCTGCGGTGCACGCGTTGAAGACAACATGATCGTCCTGCAAGGCGAACTCCTCGAACGCACACGCACATGGCTCGAAGCCCAAGGCGCCCCCAACGTCGTCCTTGGAACCCGCCCCCCTCGCTGATCCAAACCATCGCTCCCATGGGCGAATCCCCACAAACATGCGCGACTCCATTGGCAGACACAAAGACCCACCCCTGTATCTTCGCCCGCTCAGATATCCATTTTGCATTTTTGCAAAACACCCCTGCATGCTCTCTTCTTGAAGCTCACCCTTGAACCGCCTATTTTCGAGACATTCTAAAAAGAAACAACAATCTCAGAGGAGGCATCCATGCAAAGGCGAACCTTTCTTCAAAGTGCAGGCGCACTCACGATCTTGGTGGCGGGTGGTGGGGTATGGAGAGCACATGATCAAGGCTTATTTTCTGTAGGGAAGGGAGCCGCTTACGCCCCCTGGGAAGATTGGAAAGCCCACAAAGAAGAAGGCGTATTGGGGCTGATCCGCGCTGCGTTGTTGGCCGCAAATCCGCATAACACACAGCCTTGGTTGTTTCGAGTGCGAGGGCAAGAGATCGAGATCCACGCAGATCCACGCAAACACCTCGGAACGATGGACCCTTACTTCCGCGAGATGCACATCGGGTTGGGCTGTGCGATCGAAAATCTCTGTTTGGCGGCACAAGCCCAAGGGCTCCATCCCAAGGTGCTCATGCCTGCCGCGCAATTGGGGCTGACCCCACACAAAGACAGCCTTGTTGCAAAGATCCAGCTCTCGCCCGCAAAAGCCCAAGCCTCCCCATTGTACGAGGCGATCCCCCATCGGCACACCAACCGTTATCCCTACCAAAGCAAGCCCGTCTCCAAAGGGCTTGAAGACGAACTCCACAAGATCGCTGCGCCTTTTGCCCAAGCCAAGCTCGTACTTTTCTCAAAGGAACGAGCCGCCGAAAAGCACGCATCCTTCGGCAAGATCGTTATTGAATCGACCCAAGCGATCTGCCTAGACCCCAAGATGTCCCACGATAGCCATCGTTGGTTTCGACATACAGGACGAGATATCGAGCAGCATCGCGATGGGATTACATTGGATAGCGCGGGGCTTCCAAGTGCTTTGTGGCTCGCCGCGCGGATGTTACCACCCTCCTCTGAAAAGATGGCCAACGATGGCTGGCAAACCTCCACCAAACGCTGTGTAGAAGCGTCCCCTGTATTCGGCCTCATCACGATCTCAAGTTTGTACGATCGTCCACAAAACCTCGAAGCAGGAAGGCTTTGGCAACGGCTTCATCTTTGGGCCAGCACGCAAGGACTCGCCATGCAACCGCTCAATCAGCCCGTGGAGATGGTGGATCGCGATCATCAGCTTCGTAGAAAAAGTGCGTGGGGTTCGAGATTATCGCCCCTACTGCAAGATCCCAAGGCTGCGCCCACCTTTGCCTTCCGCATGGGCTACCCCCAACGCCAAACCTCCTCCAGTCCAAGAAGACCCCTAAAAGATATCGTCCTTCCTTCCTGAGTTTTGGGAGATCTGCCTCTCGCTTTGCATGGGCCCTACACACGCGAGTGTGAAGCTGCCTCAAGCTCTTTCCTCCCCAAAAGAAGGCCTTTTGCGTCTTTATCAGCCATCTTCTTTACTTTCTCCAGCCACGCATCGCGTTCTTTCTCCCCAAGCTCTCGACAGCGGTACAACGTCCCTTCTTTCACAGGGGAGAGTCCCACAAATTGCAGGGTTGCTTGTTTCATCGAGCGATGCCCAGCGCGCCCGTGCATCAAGCGATACCACCACCAAGGACTGTCCATCGTGGTAAGAATCCTTGTGCTACGCCCCGCAAGTAGGGGCTTTGGGAGAGGGGAGTTTTCTTGGTATGCAAAAGCCCATCCTGGCAAAAACACCCGATCGATGAACCCTTTCAGCAAAGCAGGCCAGTGTCCCCACCACGTTGGATACACCCAAACCACGTGGCGCGCGGCGAGGATCGCGGTTCGCGCTTCTTCGAGATCGGGTTCCAACGCCTGCCCTTTGCGAAATCCCCCACGCAGTACGGGATCAAAACGAAGTTCCCCCAACGCCAAAAGCGTTGCTGAGATACCTTTTTTTTGCATGGCTTGAAGATAGGCTTGCGCGATCGCTGCATTGTAACTATCTCCATCAGGATGTCCCAAGATGACCAATACATCACTCATGTCTTACCTCCAAAAAACAAATGAAGTCAGCATATTGACAAGATGATGTAAACATACAGCGCACCGCGCAAAGAGGAAGATCAGATGAAGGATACAAGCCATGCATCCATGCATAACCTAGAACGCTGGGATGACCTGCGTTTCTTTTTGGTATGTGCGGAGGAAGGGAGTTTTTCAAAAGCAGCGCAGAGGCTCCAAGTCGAGCAATCTACGGTCAGTCGTAGGATTCAATCGCTCGAACGCGCCTTGGGTATGAATCTTTTTACGCGAACCCCCGAAGGTGTGCGCATGACAGAACTTGCCGAGCACGTTTTTAAGGAGGCCAAAGAAACGGAAAAGCACATCGCAGCGATCTTTGCGCAAGCCCGAAGCGAAGGAGAAGAGCCCAGCGGGACCGTGCGGATCGCAGTCACAGAAGCGATGGCCCAACACCTGTTGCTTCCGTCTCTTCCGCAACTCGCGCGTCGTTTTCCCAAGCTGCGTTTCTCTATCATTACAAGCGAACTCGCGACAGATCTTGTCCGTGGAGAGGCAGATATCGCCTTGCGATTTTTTCGTCCCTCACAAGGCGAGTTGGTGGGAAGATGTGTGGCAAACTTACCTTTGAAAGTGCTGACACATCCGAGTTATTGGAAGCTCCATCAAGATCGCAGTTGGGAAGAACAACGATGGCTTACGCTCGATATGTTCCCGATGGACATCCCCGAAAGTGCTTGGTTTCAGCGTTATATCCGCGCCTCTTCATGGCTACAAACCAACAGCTATGCGAGCTTGATGCAAGCAGCACAGCAAGGGATGGGGCTGGCGTTGTTGATCTCTAGTGCCCAACGCGCCTACCCAGAGTTGATCGAGGTAGAGACACCTTTTCCCTTGCCACCGCCATTTTCGCTTTGGTTGGTGACGCACGCCGCACAAAGACATACGCCACGCATCGCCCGTGTATGGGAGTTTTTAGAGACCCTTTGTGCTGAGATGTAAGACACCTTCAACGTCCAAGGGAGCTTACGATCGTTCGACGAGGAAGAGATGTTCTGTGACGTGGATCGAGCGATTATGGAAGTTACGACTTCCACGAAAAGCATTATAAGGGATGTCGATCGACTCGACGGTTCCGTACTTTTGGAGGATGTCGAGCATCTTTTGGGGAGAGATGAATCCTTCGTTATTGAAAGAGATCAGCAAGAAAGAAGCGTCGATCTTATCGAGTAGCTGGGCAAAAAGCTCGGGCGCCTGCGCTTTGACATTAAACGGCGATCGTTGCCAATCCGTTGGAATCCCCGAGACCTTGCTGATCTTTTGAGGACGCTGATAACGTGCGATCAGATTGAGCATAAAATAATTCGAGCCATAAGGATGCTGGTTGTAAGGGGGATCGAGGTAAGCGAGATCGAGATCATGGACGTGCTCAACCGCAGAGATCGCGTCCTCTTGAAGGACTTTTACCTCGCAAGAAAAACGGCTAAGCACGGGGGTTTCGAGATGGATCGTCCCTCGGATTCTTCCCAAAGCATTTTTACCACTCCCACCAAACTGTCCGATCTTGGTGTGTTTGTCTTTGTAGAAGCCCTTGAAGATCCCCGCTGTATTCGCATGAATCGATGCTTTGCTCAGAAGTGGTCCCAACAAAAGCTCTTTCCACGCAGGCTCACCTTGTTCAAGCAGCTGACGAAAAACGTCGATGCGTCGGGCATTTTCGCGCGTATAAAACACCCGATCCTCTTTGGTAATGGATGCTTCATCACGCGGTGCATACATCTCTTCGATAAAGCCCATCGGAAGGGAGGAATCCTCGACCACAGCATTGAGAGAGTCCACAAAAGCAGCGAGGCCCACGAGATCGATCTCTTCGCGATTTTGTAGATAGCAACGTCCGATCACTGCGGCGTACTCTTCGAGATCATTGCAAACAAGGAAAGAAGCATGTGCTTTGAGCAAGCGAGAGATCACACCCGAGCCTGAAAAGACATCGAAGCAGCGGAGCTTTTTTTTCGCAAGCCGTTGTTTGACGCGCAAAAGTACGGGTTCGATCTGGCCCAATAATGCGCGTTTGTTGCCGATGTAGGTGATGAGCTGCTTGGAGAGAAACAAAGGATCTTCTTGGAGAGAGCGCACACTTTCTTGGGCAGAAGAAAGAGATGCAGCATCGTCGCAAAGCTCGATGGGATGGTTTTTTCGGGTACGTTGTGTCATGGGATACGATTGAGGAACCTGATGTGGCGGGTGGGAGAAGGAATTAGAACCCAACGGAGAGATTGAAAAAGCCGTTTATCCCGGGCATTGGGACGATGGGATTAAAGTTGGGCTCGCGGGCGCTACGAAAACCGATATCGTTGTAATTCCAATTCAAGATATTTTCAGCGCTTGCAGAAACAGAGATCTTCTTGATCGGCCAGCTGTCGGGCGGACGCCAGAGATAACCTGCGGAGAGATGGATCACAAAGTAAGGATCGATCTGTGGTCCTCGTTGCACTGTGATCTCGCCGTTTTCGGCCTGATCGAATCCTGTATTTTGGCGTCCAGTTTGCGCGTTGATGCGGATGCTTCCAAAAAAGTGTGAGAGATCATACGCATGCGTGCGGAAGTCGAAGATCAGTGATCCCTGCAACAAAGGAACATCTTGGAGCCAGATCGGATTCTCCGAGCCATTACGAAGCCCTTGGACATCCAAGCGCGGGAACAACACAGAAAGCGCCACAGAGATATCCATCCAAGGGAAGAGCTTGAGGACCGTATACAACCGTCCTCCCAGCGTCATCTGGTTCCCGATGTTGATATTCCGCACTTCGTTTTGCCTGAATGGTACGACAATCAGGGCGTCCACGTTATTCAGCCAGTGATGGAAGATACTCGCCGTGAAGTACAGCTTCGAGAAAAGCCCCGCGTAGACGTTCAATTCGACAGAGTGTTTATCTTGGGGGAGAAGATCGCGAGCATCGAGGGCGCGGGACACGTTGGAACCGTAGAGCTGCCAGTTGGAGGGAGAAAGGAATGCGTAACCATAAGACAAGCGAGCTTGGATATTTTCACCAAACTTCCCGATCAACGAGGCACGACCAACCAACGGTGAGCTAAAACGATAACAAGGAGACAAGGGGCGATAACAGTTGGGAACGACATCCAAGTCTCCCCGCACCCAGTCCCATTCAGAACGAAGCCCCACACTCGCGCTCAACCAAGGCGTAAAAGTAACATCCCCTTGAAGGAAAGCACTGAAGCGGATGTGTTCAAAGTGGTTGCCTGCGCCCGTACTTGTCGGGACGGCCGCAGCAAAGCGATCAGGATCAGGGCGATCCGAAACCACATACGCACCTTGGATATGTTCAAGAGCGGTATCCACCCCAACAGACATACGCAGTCGACTGTTGAGCAGCTGGAAATCGAGCTTTGGTTGGGCTTGGAACGACTGAGACACAACGTAATAATAACGCGGCCTCCAAGAGTATTCTGTCCAAGTACAGGGGATTTGGTTGTTCCCCGTGGGATCTGTACATGGCTTTTCTGGATTGACGAAGACACGTTGTTGTCCCTCGAAAAACACACGATTGGCGTTGTTGGGGATCTCGTGTCGTCGGTAGACCAAGTTCAAGTTGAGGTAGATAACTTGGGCTTTTTCACCGACCCCAGAAGACCAAAGCTCGCTTTTGAGATGGTGCAAAGAGATCGCGAGGTTGCGGACAGACCACGTCGTTTCGGACTGTTGGAGGTAAGAAGGATAACGCAATCCTTCACCTGCATTCATGCTCCACAGGAAGAAACGCAGAAACCAGTTATCAAAACGCAGACCCGCCTCTCCAACGAAGGTTTGGTTGCGATCTGAGTAAACAGGATTTGCATAAAGTCCGCTATTGGCGGGGTCATCGCGAAAAGCTGTATCAAGGCGTTTGCGATAACTCGCGACCTCTTGATCGATCTTGCTTTGATCGCTGCTGGGGAAGGCACGTTGATAGTCTTGGCGATAAACCGAGGCGCGTTGATCGAGATAATTGCGCACATCGATGTTATCGGTGAGCCAGCGCTGATCGTAGTTTTGATCACGGGCATCGCTAAAGTAAAAACGCCCCCGCGCATACCAAGAAAAGAGATTCTTGGCCAAGTTTTTGTTGCTTCGTTTGTTGTAGCTGTGGCCGAGCATCAAATCGAGAGCCCACATATTGTTACGGATATCTTTGGTAAGCGAGACATCTCCGTAACCTTCGGCGAGATCTTCGGCCTTTTTGGTGTCGATGAAGATAACACCTGAAACGGCGTTGGCCCCGAATCGCGTGGCAGCGGGACCGTAGAACACCGTGATATTCTTGATGAAATACATGGAGTATTGATAAGACAGCCAAATCGAACGTCGCCAGAGATCTTGTTCAAGAACCCCGTCGATAAAAAGCATAAACTTTTCGTTGTTTTGGGACTGTTCACCATCCATGGTGACGTTGACCCAGCCTTGCCCAAACCCTCCACGCGTCGAAAAGCCTGGCAGATCGCGCAAGACTTCAAACAGCGAGCGATACCCGCGTGCTTGAAGTTGTTGGTAGGTCAAAACGATGACCATCCCCGGGATCTCGTTGGTAAGAAGGGGATAAGCAGAACCAGTGTCGATGGTGCCTTCAATAGGGTTCACACGCTCGTCAGCATAGGCCAAGGAGGAGAACAAGAACAGGCAACCGAGGACAAAACAAATGCAAAGTGAACGAAGAGAACGATCCATGAACACGCATCTCCCGGAAGACTAGACAAACCCGGACAGCAGAGAAAACACGAGCAGGAGGCTCATCTTAGCCGTAGAAGCGCATGTTATGCAAGGTAAGAAAAACAGAAAAGAAGGGATGGGGTGATTTCGTTGGGGAGAAGGCAGGCTTAGGGCTTTTGCGTGATGAGCAACAACAATGTACGAGCGCTTTTATACGATGGGTCTTTGCGCAAAGCTCGACGCAAGTAATTCAATGCAATATTTGGTTGCCCAAGTTGCATACGTACCCACACGACAAGTCTTGCAGCATCGACAGAAGAGTCGATGCGCAAAAGTTCTCTCGCAGCCCACAACTGACGCTCAGGTGAGTTGGAGAAGAGGATGCGTGCTCTCGTATAGTCGGCATAGATCGGCCCTCCCATCAAGACGGGGAGCGAGTAAACGCCCATAACCTGCGCAGCCCACCGTGCCATGAACAGCGTTCTCAACCAATACCACTGGACGTCCGTAAGTTTTTTTGCTTTGTCAGAGATTCCGAGCCGAACAAAAAGCGAGGGGTAGTTACCCGCATATCTCGCGAAGTGACGCGCGCTTTTGTAAGTGGGATCGGTCTCTTGCACATGTACCGAGGGTGATCCGCCTTGCTTCAACAGGGTTTGCAAGGCTTCTTCGAATTTCTTGAGGCGTACAAACGCCAACATTCGATATCTTGCGAGCCCATTCAAGTGAAGATAGCGGATCATCTCGCGGCGCACATCGCTACTTTGCAATCGACGGGTTTCCCACTCGCGGAGGGACGCCTTTTCGAGAAAAGCGAAAAGGGCTTTGTCCTCTTTGGTCAGTTTCATCGACTGCGCGACCTTAAAGGCGCGAAGGTAGGTAATGCGTGCAGGAGCCACAGGAAGTTCCAGAGGGAAGGGGATCTCCGAACTCTTCAAGTCTTTGCGAATGACGCGCTGAAACAAAGCAGGGTCCAACTTCACGACAGGAGCGGGCTTTGAGGCCGCAGCAACGCGCGATGTAGGCAAAGAAGAAGGGAGAGTTTTTTGCGTGGTTGGCTTTGTAGTGGGGGGTGCCGCCAAAGCAAAGTTTGTGGACCCCAAAAAGCAACAGAACAAAAGACCAAGCCACGAAGAAATACGAAGAAGAGGCTGGGACATGGCATCTGTCCGTTTCATTTGAGAGGAAGATGTGGGTGAGGACAAGGAGGTCTCGTCCTCAAACCGAAGGAGAGGCGAGATTATTCGCCAGCAGTTTCGGTTTGTGCAGGAACACCGGCAAGATGAACGAGCTCGATGATCGCAACGGGAGCGTTGTCACCTTGACGGGGTGGCAACTTGATGATGCGGGTGTAGCCGCCAGCGCGTTCTTCGAGTGCGGGAGCGTACTCTTGGAAGACTTTGTGAGCAACACCCTTATCTTGGAGGAAAGAAAGAGCTTGCCGAAAGAGATGCAAATATTTTTGCTGGTACTCTTTTGCGGAGAGTTCTTCGGGGAAGGAAGAACGAAGCGCTTTTTTTCCAAGGGTAATCATTTTTTCAGCGACACGGCGGAGTTCTTTCGCGCGGGCCTCAGTGGTAGTGATTTTCCCGTGTTCAAGAAGTGCGGTGACCAAGTTGCGCATCATCGCGCGGCGATGGCTGCTGTTACGCCCGAGCCGACGGCCATCTTTGCGGTGTCTCATAATCGTATCCTCGTCTAGTTATCTATACAAAAATGTATTGATGGTTTCGATGCCAGCACGCCGTTTTGCGATGTTGGCGAAGCCGAATGAAGAGCGACGAGCCAAGACATCCCCAAGCATATTGGGGGGTTATGGGTTGCTCTTACGTTCTTTTTCTTTCAGCTCTTTGGGGGGCCAGCTATCGAGCTTCATCCCAAGGCTGAGACCCATCTCGGCCAAGACATCGCGGATTTCCTTCAACGATTTTCGGCCAAAGTTTTTGGTATTGAGCATTTCTTGTTCGGATCGCTGAACAAGCTCACCAATATAACGGATATTGGCGTTTGCAAGACAGTTTGCAGAACGAACAGAAAGCTCCAATTCGTCGACCGTTTTGAGCAAGTTTTCGTTGAGTTTTTGCTCTTCTTCGGAGACTTCGGTATCGGGTGCTTCGTCGATATCTTCAAAGTTCAAGAAGATCGATAGCTGTTCACGGAGGATCTTTGCAGCAAAAGCGACCGCATCATCAGGGCGGACAGAGCCATTGGTAAAGACTTCGATGGTCAGCTTGTCATAGTCCGTTACCTGACCAACGCGAGCGTTGGTGACGAGGTAGTTGACTTTCTTGATGGGAGAGAAGATGGCATCAACACCGATGGTACCGACGGGCAATTCACCCCAGAGCTTGCGTTCAGCAGGAACATAACCGCGTCCACTGTGGGCGGTAAATTCAGCTTGAAGGCGAGCATCTTCCATCAAGGTGGCGATATGTTGATCGGGGTTAAGGACGGTGACGTCGGGAGGCGTTTGGATATCGCGCGCTCGGACGACGAGTTTTTCACCAACTTTGCCCTTCACATCAATGCGAAGTTTGCGAGCTTCGGGTCTGTAATCATCGAACTTGAGGACAACCTCTTTCAAGTTGAGGAGGATGTCGGTGACATCTTCGAGGATCCCTGGGAGGGTTTGAAACTCGTGATGTGCACCTTCGATTTTTGCAGCAGAGATCGCGGCACCTTGGATAGAGGAGAGCAGAACGCGACGCAGGGAGTTACCAAGCGTCACCCCAAATCCCCGTTCGAGAGGTTCGGCGACAAACTTGCCATACGTATCGGTAAGGGACTCCTGATCGACCTGAAGGCTTTTGGGGCTGATCAGCTCACGCCAAAATCTATACATAGGCAATCACTCCATCAGATCAAGGGCAAAAGCACAGTGCTCCGTTCGAAAGAGCGGAGTCGGCTTGGATTTGCCCGCTGGGCTGCCAAAGATCCACATCGCAAGGGTGCGATGTGAACGATACAGGATGTACGAAAACCCGCCCCTCTCGAAAGGAGAGTTGTAGGCGGGTTGGGCACGACAATTCTTTTGGAATTGAAGTGAAGAGCCAAGAAACGCAGCGATCAGACGCGGCGTCGCTTGGGGGGACGGCAGCCGTTGTGTGGAATCGGCGTGACATCGCGGATCAAAGAGATCTTGAGGTTGGAAGCAGCGAGAGAACGCAGAGCGGCTTCGCGGCCCGAACCGGGACCTTTTACATGAACCGAGACACTTTTCATGCCGTGTTCTTTGGCTTTGCGGGCAGCATCTTCAGCAGCTTGTTGGGCTGCGAAGGGAGTGCTTTTACGAGAGCCTTTAAAGCCACGCTCACCAGCGCTCGACCAAGCCAGGACATTCCCGGAAGGATCCGTGATTGTCACGATGGTGTTGTTGAAAGTCGATTGGATATGCGCGACGCCAACAGGAATATTCTTTTTTACCTTTTTGCGTCCGCTTTTGGCTCGTTTTGGTTTCGCCATCGTCGTATCCTACAGGGTTTTAGCGCTTACGCATCATGTTACGTCGGGGGCCCTTACGTGTCCGAGAGTTGGTCTTGGTACGTTGACCACGGACAGGAAGTCCACGACGGTGACGCAGACCACGATAACACCCAATATCCATGAGGCGTTTGATATTCATGGAGATCTCGCGACGGAGATCCCCTTCAACTTTGTATTCTTGTTCGATCACTTTGCGGATACGTTGAACTTCGCCTTCGCTCAGTTGAAACGTACGAGTGTCGGGTTGGACCTCGGCTTTTCCTAGGATTTGATTGGCAGTGTGCGTGCCAACACCATAGAGATAAGTCAAGGCGATATCGATGCGTTTGTTGCGCGGAAGGTCGATACCAGCGATGCGTGCCATACTCTATTCTCCCTTAGCCTTGACGCTGTTTGTGCTTGGGGTTATCGCAGATCACACGAATGACGCCACGTCGCTTGATGATCTTGCATTTGTCACAGATTTTTTTCACAGAAGCTCGCACCTTCATCAGAGTGCTCCATAATTCGTCGGCAACCGGCAAAGATATGAATGAGACAGAAGAATCCATTCAGCGCCGAAAAACGCGTTGCAGGTTGGTTTAACAATCAGCAAAGTGATGCTCGGATCAACAGAAGATCACAGAGTCGATCCGAGCTCAAATGTGAGCAAACAAGCGGACTTTCGTAGGGAGGTTCCGCTTGAGAGGGGGTGTATATACAAGATCACCGAGCTGTCGTCAAGCGGCAGAGCTGTTCCGGCCACGAATTCTTGTGCTGCGAGAACCAGTCAAGCCTTCGTAGTGGCGAGTGATCAGGTGAGATTCGATCTGTTGGACAGTATCGAGTGCCACACCAACAACAATCAAGAGAGAAGTTCCACCAAAGTAGAAGGGAACTCCGTACTTTGCGATCAAGATGTTGGGAAGGACACAAACAGCCGAGAGATAGATGGCTCCAGCAAAGGTGATTCGCGAGAGCACAAAGTCGATATATTCAGCAGTTTGTTTTCCTGGGCGATAGCCTGGGATATAACCACCAAACTTCTTGATATTGTCCGCAACATCGATGGGATTGAAGGTGACAGCGGTGTAGAAGTACGCAAAGAAGACGGTCAGCGCGATGTAGATGGTGTTGTAGAGAAGACCATCAAAGCGCAGGTTGTCTGAGAGCGGCTTCAAAACAGGAATCCACTGGGACACCGTTGCGGGGAACATCAAGACAGAAGACGCAAAGATCGGGGGGATAACGCCAGCAGTGTTGACTTTGAGCGGCAAATGCGAAGACTGTCCACCTGTCACTTGGTTACCCACAACACGCTTTGCATACTGGACAGGAATTCGCCTGTGAGCGCGCTCAAAGAACACGATCACACCGATGATCAAGACCATAAAAGCGACGAGGATCAAGAGCTCGACAAACTTCTCAGAGAACATGTCGATTGTGGAAGCGACCGCGGAAGGGAAGGCTGCGATGATCCCGGCGTAGATCAAAAGACTGATCCCGTTGCCGATACCATGCTCAGTCATCTTCTCACCGAGCCACATCAAGAAGACAGCACCACAAGTCAAGGTCAAAACAGTCATAAAGATGAACATAAAGTCGGCGTAAACAACCAACCCAGGGATCGTAACGCTCTGACTTCGCAGCCAGAAACCGATCGCCACCCCTTGGACGATACTGAGAACGATCGTGCCATAACGGGTGTACTGGTTGATTTTTTGACGACCAACTTCGCCCTCTTTAGAGAGTTGCGTTAGTGTCGGAACAACGACCTGCAACAACTGGATAATAATCGACGCACTGATGTAAGGCATAATGCCCAGTGCGAAGATCGACATCCGTTCAAGGGCACCGCCCGTGAACACGTTGAACAGGCCGAGGATACCGCCCCTGCCGCCGCCCCCGCCGCCAACCATACGCATCATCTTTTCTCGGTTGACGCCGGGGATGGTGATAAACACCCCGATGCGATAGACCGCAAGCATACCTAGAGTAAAGAGGATACGACGGCGCAGTTCGGGAACGCGCGTGATATTTGCGAAATTACTGAGCACTTTCGATTACCTCAACGGTTCCGCCTGCAGCCTCAATTTTTTCACGGGCAGCAGCCGAGAAGCGATGCGCTCGAACGGTCAGCGCGACATTAAGTTCACCATCACCCAAGACTTTGATACCAGCAACTTTGTTGTAGTTGCGGGGAGCCAAGCCAGCTTGGGCAAGACTGTCGAGATCTACAACGGAACCAGCGGAAAACTTTTGGAGATCGCGGAGGTTCACGACGTAGTATTCTTGACGGAAGATATTGGTAAAGCCGCGTTTGGGCAGACGGCGTTGAAGGGGCATTTGACCACCTTCAAAACGGGGGTGGGGACCAGCGCCAGCACGAGAGTGCTGACCTTTGTGACCACGACCCGCTGTTTTACCGAGGCCCGAACCGGGACCACGACCAACGCGTTTTTTCTTTTTTACTGCGCCTTCGGGGGGTTGAAGGCGAGAAAGCATCTTGTCAGCCATTTTGAACTTCCTTCCACTCGACAAGGTGCTCGATAGCACGGATCATTCCGCGCAGTTCCGGCGTGTCGTTGATTTCAACGCTGTGGCCGATCTTGCGCAGACCGAGACTACGCAGGGTAGCACGTTGTCGCTGTGGGCGACCGATGACGCTGCGAACCTGTGTAACTTGGAGTTTTTTTGCCATAGGTCCGGTCTCCTTTTAGCGCTGGATCTCGTCAAGCGCCTTGCCACGCATTTGCGCCGTATCTTCGGGCGAACGCAGTTGCTGGAGAGCGTTGAGCGTAGCCTTCACGACGTTGTGCGGGTTGGTGGTTCCGAGACACTTGGTCAAGATGTTTTTGATGCCGGCAGATTCCAGCACAGCGCGCACTGCCCCACCAGCGATAACGCCAGTACCAGCCGATGCGGGACGCAGAAGAACGCGCGCAGCACCAAAGTGGCCAATAACTTCGTGGGGGATCGTTTCATTGATAACGGGGACAGCGGTCAATTCGCGTTTTGCGCGCTCGCTGCCTTTACGAATTGCTTCGGGAACTTCGTTGGCTTTACCAAGACCTGTCCCGACGCAACCTTCACCGTTGCCAACCACAACCAGCGCGTTGAAAGAAAAGCGGCGTCCGCCTTTCACAACTTTCGCGGTGCGGTTGATCATCACAACCCGCTCTTTAAGATCTTCGGGGTTGAGTTGTTCCATTTGCTCGCGGTTCAACGTGGCCACATGATCCTCCTAGAATTGCAGACCGCCCTCTCGGGCACCTTCTGCTAGGGCCTGAACACGACCGTGATAGATATAACCGTTGCGATCGAAGACAACAGAGGAGATGCCGAGTTCTTTACAGCGTTCGGCGATCATCTGGCCCACGCGCGCAGCGCGCTCTTTCTTTTTCATGGACTTCACTTCGTCGCGGAGTTGCGGAGAATTATCCGAAACAGCGGCAAGAGTGTGTCCCGCCAGATCATCGATGATCTGAGCGTAAATATGTTTGCTGCTACGAAAGACTGTCAGGCGTGGGCGCTCAGCTGTACCCGAGATCGTCGCACGAATACGTCGTTTACGACGCAAGCGCGCCTGCAGTTTTGGATTGGTCTTGCCCATCCTGGCCTCCTTGGAGCACACCTCGGGATCAATGAGGGGGGCAGATAACACGTATGAATCAATGCGTCAACAGGGGAATTACTTCTTACCGCCTTTACCACCCTTACCACCGGTCTTACCGACCTTGGTACGGACTTGTTCACCGGTATAGCGGATCCCCTTACCTTTGTATGCATCGGGGGGACGAAGCTCGCGCAACGTCGCTGCGATTTGACCAACTTGCCCTTTGTCGTTGCCTCGGAGGATGATCTTGGTACGATCTTGAACCTCGGCTTCGACCCCAACGGGGATGGGGAAGTTGATGGGGTGGCTGAAACCGAGTTCGCCTTTTTTGAAGACGAGACAGGATTGTCCATCCACTTTTTCGACCGCAGCACGATAACCGACGCCTACAAGTTCAAGACCCTTCGTGAAACCTTGGGTCACGCCAGTCACCATGTTGGCGATCAAAGCGCGGTAGAGGCCATGGAAAGCGCGTGCGGTGCGCTCATCGCCATTACGAGTAATGACAATGTTATCGCCTTCAACGGCGATGCTGACTTCAGAACGGAACGGTTGTTTTAGTTCGCCGCGCGGTCCTTTGATCGAGATACATTGATCTTCGATCTTGACGCTCACGTTGGCAGGAACACTCACTGGCAGTTTGCCTATGCGGCTCATGGCACTTGCCCTTTATGATCTAGCACGCGAGGACGAGGCCTCGCCACAGGTTAGCAAAAGCTGGTTTTACCAGACGTAGCAAAGAACTTCGCCACCAATACCCTTGCCCTCGTTACTCTCACGCGCCTTTTTATCGCTCATCAAACCACTGGAAGTGGAGAGAATCGCGATACCAAGACCGTTGCGAACACGGGGAAGGGTACGAGCATCGGAATAGACCCGACGTCCGGGACGACTGATCCGACGGATACCTTGGATAGCAGCCTCGTTACGACGCTTGTAGCGCAACTGAACGGTCAAAACATCTTGGGGTTGCTGTGCTTCCACCGAGAAGTCTTCGATGTATCCTTCTTCTTGAAGGATCTCCGCGATGCGGACCTTAATCTTGGACGAGGGGATCGTCACTTGCTGATGACGTGCGAGGATCGCGTTGCGAATCCGCGTCAGCATATCGGCGATCGGATCAGAGATCGCAGCCATGGGGGCACTCCTCATATTCATAAAGCTCAACCGCTAAAAGCGGAAGGGACGAGAGATACAGCGTAAAATCCAACACACAAAGGTGTTGGTGGAGACGCTTAGGCGCGGCGGAAAGGCATACCCACATGCTTGAGGAGGGCACGGCCTTCATCGTCGCTTTGGGCAGAGGTCACGATCGTGATGTTCATCCCACGGATCTTATCGATTTTATCGTAATCGATCTCAGGGAAGATGATCTGTTCACGAATCCCGAGGGAGTAGTTTCCTTTGCCATCAAAGGCTTTGAGCGAGATACCACGAAAGTCGCGAACGCGAGGAAGCGCGACGTTCATCAAACGCTCAAGAAACTCGTACATACGCTGCTTGCGCAGCGTAACGCAGCAACCAATGCGCATCCCTTCACGCAGCTTGAAGCCAGCAATGGAGAGGCGAGCGCGGGTCACCACAGGCTTTTGGCCTGCGATGATTTCGAGGTCTTGGAGAGCGGCATCGACCACTTTGGGGTTTTGCACTGCTTCGCCGAGGCCGATATTGATTACCACTTTTTCAATGCGTGGCACTTGCATGCGGTTTTTGTATCCAAACTCCCGCATCAACGCGCCGACGACTTCGTTATCATACTTTTCCTTGAGAGGAATTGCTCTCGACATACCGTCACCTGTATTGTTCTAGATACGCCTGTCTTCATGTCCGACCTTCGGGATGATACAGACGTTACGGCAGCCCCAAGACGCTACGAAGCACGCGAAAGAGCGGTCCGTCGGCTTCAGGAAGCTCAGTCCAGGACCTCGCCGCTTTTCTTTGCATAGCGAACTTTGCGTGGTTTGACGGGTGAGCCAGACGCTTCAAGGCGTTGACGCTCTTCTTCGGAGATATCGAAGACCATCTTGAAACCAACGCGGGTAGGCTGGTTGGTTTTGGGATCGACCAACATCACGTTGCTCAGGTCGATGGGAGCTTCTTTGCGAACAATCTCGCTCTCCGTTTGACCAGAGACACCACGTTTGTGGCGCTTGATGATGTTCACTTTCTCGACCCAAACGCGGTTCTTGCTAGCTTGCACACGGATCACGCGGCCACGCGTGTCTTTGTATGCACCTGCGATCACTTCAACGAGATCGCCTTTGCGGATCTTGGCGGCCATTACAGCACCTCCGGAGCCAAGGAGACGATCTTCATGAATTGCTTGGCACGCAGTTCGCGAGCCACGGGGCCAAAGATACGCGTACCAATCGGCTCATTCTGGTTGTTCAACAACACCGCCGAGTTTTCGTCGAAGCGGATGTAGGAACCGTCGGGACGTCCAAGTTCTTTGCGCGTGCGAACCACAACCGCCTTATGAACGTCACCTTTTTTAACTTTAGAATTGGGTAGAGCTTCCTTGACGGAAACAACGATCACATCGCCCACGGAAGCGTAGCGTCGTCGGGATCCACCCAACACTTTGATGCACATCACTTTTTTGGCGCCTGAGTTGTCTGCGACCTCGAGCGCGGTTTGCATCTGAATCATGGCACTCCTCCTGCGCCGAAATGCGCCAACGGGGCTTATTCGGGTGCTTTCTCAATCGTCCGCTGGACGCGCCATCGTTTGTCGCGACTGAGCGGGCGCGTTTCTTCGATCATTACGCGATCACCCACGCGGCACAAATTCTGTTCGTCGTGCGCTTTGTAGCGATTTCGGCGAGTCGTGTATTTTTTAAAGCGACGGTTTTGGACGAATCGTTCGACCATCACCACCACTGTCTTATCCATTTTGTCGCTCACAACGATCCCAGTCAGGGTTCGGCGATTGCCCTTTTGATCACTCATCGGTAAACCTTATGCTTTTCATTGCTAACCCAGCCCCTGGCCGGGGATTGCCGTAGAAATGCGCACCATATTTGGGAAGGATCTCATTTTGCGTGAGCATCCAAACCAATGGGAGCTGACGCATCAAAAGATCAAGCGGATTCTTGAAGAGCGCCGTTTTATACAGCAATCCATGATTTGCTGTCAAGCAGTTTTTTTGCACTAGAAGCTTTGCTTTTTTGTGCTTTTGCGAGGCAGGCGCTCTAAGGAATAAGGGGGCGGGCGCAACGAACTGGGCAAGACCCCAGATCAGGCGCTGATCGTACGCTCACGCAAAATGGTAGTGATACGCGCGATATTTCGCTTTACATGGGCGATACGGCGAAAGTTTTCGAGCTGACCTGTATGGTGCTGGAAGCGCAAATTGAACAACTCTTGTTTCAACTCGTTAAGTTGTTTGTCGAGTTCTTCTTCAGAGCGCTGGCGCAGGTCTTCTGTTTTCAAGATATGTTCGGACATGGCTTAGAATTCCTCCCGCGTGATCACCTTGGTAGGGATGGGGAGTTTGGCAGCCGCAAGGCGAAGCGCTTCACGCGCCAGATCCTCGGGGACACCTTCGAGTTCATAGAGCACACGACCGGGTTTGACCACGGCTACCCAGTACTCTGGAGAACCTTTCCCTTTACCCATCCGCGTTTCGGCGGGCTTTTTGGTAACGGGTTTATCAGGGAAGATTCGGATCCACATCTTACCGCTACGACGAATGCGACGGTTGATCGCAATACGAGCAGCTTCGATTTGGCGCGCAGTGATGCGCGCTGTACCTTGGGATTGGAGGCCGATCTCACCAAAGCTCAGTGAATCACCGCGCTTGGCATTCCCTTTGATGCGACCTTTGTGGTGCTTGCGCCACTTGGTGCGTTTTGGAGACAGCATAACGACGACTCCCTATTATTCTCTTTGCGCAGCAGCTCAAGCAGAGCGGGGCGCGCGATTCTTCTCAGGCAGAACCTCCCCACGGAAGATCCAAACTTTGATTCCGATCGTTCCGTAGGTGGTTTTGGCGATGGCATATCCATATTGAATGTCGGCGCGCAAGGTGTGCAGGGGCACGCGACCTTCGCGGTACCACTCTTGGCGTGCCATTTCAGCACCGCCGAGGCGACCCGAACAACAAATACGGATCCCACCTGCGCCCATTTTCATGGCAGTCGAAACCGCTTTTTTCATCGCGCGGCGGAAAGCAACACGACGAACCAACTGTGTGGCAACGGTTTCAGCGACAAGTTGAGCATCCAACTCGGGCTTGCGCACTTCTTCGATGTGCAGGATCACTTCGGAGCCGGTCAGCTTGCTCAGCTCGCCTTTCAGGCGATCGATCTCGGCGCCTTTGCGGCCGATCACGATTCCAGGACGGGCTGTATGGATGCTGATCTTCACCTTGTTGGCCGCGCGTTCGATCTCGACCTTGGCCACGCCCGCATTTTCACATGCTTTTTTGACATACTTACGAAGTACATCATCTTCTTTCAAGCAGTGCGCGTAGTTTTTTTCTTCGTACCAGTTCGAGTTCCAAGAGCGGATCACGCCCAGACGGAACCCAACGGGGTGAACTTTCTGACCCATCGCTTAATCCTCTTCTCTCAAGACCACGGTGACGTGGCTGGTGCGCTTGTGAATACGGGATGCTCTACCCATCGCACGCGGCATAAAGCGTTTGAGGGTGGGGCCACCATCGACCCACGCTTCGGAGACTTTCAGCGCGTCGAGGTTCAAGCCTTCTTGCTCTGCGTTTGCCACGGCCGATTGGAGCAATACGCCCACGGGCTTGGCTGCAGAGCGCGGCGAGAAGTCGAGGATTTGCATCGCTTCGACAACCGATTTGCCGCGGATTTGATCAATCACAAGGCGCACTTTGCGAGGGGCCACACGAAGAAAGTTGAGGCGGGCGCGCGCAAAGTCCAGCTTGCCGTTTTCTTGACGCAGACTCTTGCGCACTTGGCGCGGGCTGCGTTTACCTTTTTTTGTACGTTTTTTTGTATCTTCCATCGAACCCATCCTCCAGCCCGCCGCTCTTATCGACCTTTGCGGTCACCGGCGTGGGACTTAAAGGTACGGCTCGGCGCAAACTCTCCGAGCTTGTGCCCTACCATATTTTCCGTCACGTAAACCGGCGTATGCGTTTTTCCGTTATGAACAGCGAAAGTATGGCCCACAAACTCAGGGAGGATCGTCGAGCGGCGGCTCCACGTCTTGATCACCTTGTGTGAGCTTTCTTCGTTGGCCTGAAGGACTTTCTTCAGGAGATGTTCGTCCACGAAGGGACCTTTCCGAATCGAGCGTGCCATCGGCTCCTCCAGCTCTATCGCTTACTTCTTGCGTTTGGTCACGATGTATTTGTTAGACGTCTTCCGCTTAGAACGGGTCTTGTAACCTTTTGTGGGTTTACCCCAAGGAGTACAAGGATGACGCCCACCGCTCGAACGACCTTCACCACCACCCATCGGGTGATCGACGGGGTTCATGGCAACACCACGAACACTCGGACGACGTCCAAGCCATCGTGTACGACCAGCTTTCCCCAACGAAATGTTGTAGTGATCGATGTTTCCAACTTGGCCTACTGTCGCACGACAACGCTGGGGAACTTGGCGAACTTCACCCGAGGGAAGGCGAATCAAAGCATGTTTGCCTTCTTTTGCCATCAGGATCGCGCCAGCACCCGCACTGCGCACCAACTGACCGCCACGACCGGGCTTCAGTTCGATGTTGTGCAACACAATACCCGTAGGGATATTGGAGAGGGGCAAGCTGTTACCGGGCTTGATGTCCGCGGTGTCGCTGCTAATGATCTCGTCCCCAACGTTCAAACCTTGGGGAGCGATAATGTAACGCTTTTCACCATCGCGATAGAAAAGCAACGCGATACGTGAAGTGCGGTTGGGATCGTACTCGATCGCTGCGACGCGAGCCGGCACATCGATCTTGTTGCGTTTGAAGTCAATCACGCGGTACTTACGCTTGGTACCACCGCCGCGATGACGTACGGTAATCTCGCCCTGGTTGTTGCGGCCAGCTCGCTTGTTGAGTGAGCTAAGAAGGCGCTTTTCGGGGCTTGATTTGGTGATCTCAGCAAAGTCCGCCACGCTCATTCCGCGCCGCCCTGCAGAGGTCGGTTTATATTTCTTGATGCCCATGATCTTATCCCTGTACTGCTCAGGTATTTTCGAAGAACTCGATTTGCTGGCCGTCGTGCAAGGTCACGATCGCTTTTTTACGGTTCGGGCGCTTGCCCTGGGTACGACCAAAGCGCTTGATCTTGCCGCGTACGATTTGCGTATGAACGTCTTTTACTCGGACATCGAAGATCTTTTCCACAGCTTGGCGGATCTCGATCTTGTTAGCGTCCAAACGCACAATAAAGCTCACCTGGTTGTATGCGCCGCGCAGCACAGAGCTTTTCTCCGTAAAGAGCGGGTGCTTGATAATATCGTATGGAGACTTGCTCATTCGCTTGATTCCTCAACTCAGCGACTGGGGTTTCAAAAACGTTAGGGTGTGGCTCCATGTAGGTGCGCCACCCTACCCTCGCTTAGCCTTTGTTACTCGCTATCTTGCGCTTTGCGAGCGCGAGTCAATCGAGCAACCAGCGCTTCAGCAGCGCGTCGCGTCAACACCAGATGATCGAATCGCAGCACGTCGAACACGTTCACACCGATCGGCGGCAGCGTTTGAAAGTTCTGCAGGTTGCGACAGGACAAAAGAAGGTTGTTGTTTTCTTCGTCCACGATCAACGCCTTGTTCAGACCAAAACGATCCAACAATTCGGTCAGGCCTTTGGTCTTGGCTTGGGCAAGCTCAAGATCTTCAAGGATCGTCAATGCCTGATTTTGGGCGCGCAGCGAGAGCGCACCACAAAGCGCCTGTTGGCGTACTTTTTTGGGAACAGTATAGGAGTAGTCACGCGGTTGGGGACCATGAACAACCGCACCACCCACCATGTGGTGAGCGCGGCTTGATCCTTGACGAGCACGACCTGTTCCTTTTTGACGGAAGGGCTTCGCACCACCGCCGCGTACTTCAGAGCGGGTTTTCACTTTGGCGGTACCGGCTCGGCGGTTCGCAAGTTGGTTGCGTACCACTTCCCAAAACAGGTGTTCTTTGACTTCAGCGCCAAAGACGCGGTCATCCAATTCAACCTGCGAGACTTTTTCTCGATTTTGATTATAAACATCAAAGGTCGCCATAGTCTCTTTCCTCACTTGCGCCGGATCAGCACAAAGTTGTTGCTCGCGCCGGGTACTGCACCCTTGACCAACAACAGATTGTTTTCTGTATCTACCTCGACGATCTCAAGGTTGTGGATCGTCACTCGCTTGTTACCCATTTGACCACCCATGCGGTGACCACGGAAAACGCGCGAGGGATAGGCGTTTTGACCGATAGAACCGGGACGACGGTGTGTCATCGAGCCGTGGGTTTCGCGACCACCACGGAATCCGTGACGACGAACAACACCCTGAAAGCCGCGACCTTTGCTTGTGCCTGTCACCGAGATACGTTGACCAGCTTCAAAGCCTTCGACTTTCAACTCTTGACCCACTTCGTAACCGTCGATTTGCTCGACGCGGAACTCAGCGATCTTGTAAAATGCACCTTTGTCAGCTTTCTTGAAGTGACCAAGGGCGGGCTTGTTGCAACGTTGTGCAACTTTTTCCGCAAAGCCCAATTGAATGGCGTTATAGCCTTCTTTGCTTTGCGTTTTCTTTTGAAGGACCGTACAAGGACCAGCCTGAATTACGGTCACAGGGACACGACGACCATCTTTGAATATCTGGGTCATGCCCAGTTTTTTTCCGATAAGTCCACTTGCCATGGCCTGACCCCTCTCCTCTACGTTCGTTGGGGTGAGTCCATCCTTGCAGGGGGAAGGACTTGAGTCATTGCCTCAAAACGCCTGAACGATAGGCTCAAGGGCGTCAAACTTGTTTAATCTCGACATCAACACCAGCAGAAAGATCTAGCTTCATCAGCGCTTCCAGGGTGTCTTGGGTTGGATCCAAGATCTCTACGAGGCGCTTATGGGTGCGGATCTCGAACTGCTCGCGGCTTTTCTTGTCCACGTGTGGCGAACGCAACACCGTGTAGCGGTTGATCTTGGTCGGCAGGGGAATGGGGCCGGCCACTTGGGAACGCGTTTTGCGTGCCGTCTCCACGATCTCGCGGGTCGATTGATCCAGCAGCTTATGATCGTAGGCTTTGAGGCAGATCCGAATTTTGGTGGTGTACATTCTTCTCGTTCCGTATTTTCTGGGTCTTTGTTTGTCTGCTTTTGTATCCGCCAGCGCTGCTCTTCTCGATTTCTCTGTCAGCAACCGGCATCACAAAAACCAAACTGCTCGGTTTATGGAAGAACAATCGGACTTTGGAGCTGCGCTCACTGGTGAGGACCGACAAACGATCCCACCAAAGCGTCCAAGACTACCAGCGGTAATGAGCAAAAGCTTTGTTCGCTTCTGCCATACGGTGGGTGTCTTCACGCTTCTTCACTGCAGAACCGCGATCGTTGAAAGCATCCAACAGTTCGCCTGCGAGCTTCTCGCGCATCGTGCGCTCGTTGCGTTGTTTCGCATAACCGATCAACCAACGAATCGCCAATGCAGTGCGGCGTTCTTGACGCACTTCAACGGGAACTTGGTAAGTCGAACCGCCCACGCGACGGCTCTTGACTTCGACTTGGGGGCGCAGGTTGTCCACGGCCTTGCGGAACACTTCGATAGGTTCACGACGGGTTTTGGCCGCGATAATCTCAAATGCGCCGTATACAATGCGCTCTGCGAGGGATTTTTTCCCACGACGCATCACGCTTGCAATACAACGGGCCACCAGCGCGTCTTTAAAGACAGGGTCCACATGGACTCGCTTTTTGCGGACGACTTTACGCCTTGGCATGGGGGGTCTCCTCTACGTTTATTTCTGTGCTCATCCGCTGATTGTTTCAAAGTCACCCGCCTACGCGGGATGACCATCAAGCGATCTCTCGCTCAGGACTTGGGCCGCTTCGTACCATACTTGGAGCGACCTTGGCGGCGATTTTGCACGCCCACAGAGTCCAAGGCACCGCGGATGATGTGGTAGCGGACACCCGGAAGATCCTTGACACGACCTCCGCGGATCAAAACCACGGAGTGCTCTTGCAAGTTGTGTCCTTCGCCCGGGATGTAAGCGGTGACTTCCATTTGGTTAGTCAAACGCACACGGGCAACTTTACGCAGCGCTGAGTTCGGCTTTTTCGGCGTTGTCGTGTAAACACGCGTGCAAACACCACGTTTCTGCGGGCAGTTTTTCAACGCAGGAGCGGCCGTTTTCTTCTTCCGCTGGACCCGACCGTGACGGATCAATTGATTGATTGTCGGCATAGAGCGCCTCTCCTCTTCCATTTCAGTACGCATCCGTCGTGAACAGGACGGATGTGGCTTGGCGACATACACATCACGCGTTTCGTTGTTCGAGCACTGGCGAGCAGTAGCACGCTACAGACGAAAAGGACTCGATGGTTCGGAGCTTATATCTAAGGTGCAGAACGTTGTGTTCCGCGATCGAACGATCTCAATAGTGTGGCTGGGTCACAGATCGCAATGCCTGGAGGACCCGGAAGGTGGCTTGAGGCTGTTAAAACAACTTCAGAAGCCGAAACTTGCGTTGCCATTACTGCAAGTGGAGTGGGGTTATATCTTTCTTATTCCCCTCTGTCAAGCCTTTTTTCTTTTTGATTCGATCACTTTCATTTTTGCCGTGGCTGCGGACTTGGACGTCGTCTTACGGCGGGCGTCTTCTTCGCCACTTCCAAAAATTTTAAGATCCCCTTCCCGATCCCTTCTGCGATCGTTTGGCGATACTTTGGCGTCCCCAATAACCTCTCTTCGCGTGGGTTTGTCAAGAAGGAAGCTTCCACCAACACCCCAGGAACCTCTGCTGCGAACAGTAAATAAAATAAACCACTGCGCACACCAAGGTCTCGACTCTCGGGGTAACCCAACTGCACAGACTCATACATCGAGCGCTGGATCGCCACCCCCAAGATCCGCGAAACCACCGAATGATTCTGCACTTGCATGCCACTCAAGATCATATTCACGTCTTGAAAAAGCCGTGGATCAACCCCTTGGTTTTCTCGCGCCATCAAAGCATTTGATGACATCAACTGCGAGGCATAAAAACGCTCATCCCAGTTCAACAAGTACGTTGCAAGGCCTTGTAGCTTGCGATCTCGGTTGGCATTGATGTGGATCGAAACCAAAAGATCAGCCGCTTTGCGCTTTACCAACAAGGCACGCTGTGAGATCGATATATGTTGATCGCGATCACGTGTCAAAAAGATCTCAATCGAGGTCCGAGTACGCAGCCAACGCACCAAACGACGCGCGATATCCAAGGTCACTTTCTTTTCTCGCAGTCGTGTACGCAGGCCGATCGCGCCATCTTCTCGACCACCATGTCCCGCATCGATCGCCAAACGTTGTACGCGCACAGGAAAAGGAAGTTTGAGTTGTCCATCATAACGCAGCACAAAAGGCCGTTTTGACGGGCGGATACGATGTTCTGGGGGATTTACATTGGGGCGTAGTGTCGTCGGGCGCTGCCCTCCCCCACCAAGGATCGGCTGGGCAGAGGGAAGTTTCATCTTGCTTGTAGGCTTTGGAGGAAGATCGCGATCTGCAAGATCGATCACGATCCGTACAGGATCACTCAACACAGAAACCTGTGAGCGTCCCACCTCGCCCAATTCAAAAACAACGCGCGTCGTCTTGCGTGTGTGACGACCCACCCGGATCCGACGAAGGCGTGTCCCTTGGATCGCCATCGCTCCTGTTCGCCACTTCCGCAGTGGGACACAGGGCGTCAGATCCACATACAAACGCGGCGGAAGCCCTTGGTGCACGACCGCTGGCGCCTCCCCTTCTTCGATTTGCACACGACCACTCACCACCAAAACAACGCGTGTATAGCGTTCATATTGGACATAGCGAATGTCTCGAAGTATCCGAATCTTTGAACGACGACGTCTGCGTAACAAGTTTTGCTGTGAGCGAGACGCTTTTTGTTGAGGCGTTCCTTGTGCAGGACGAGGAAGACGCAGTTTATGAGAAGGCACGCGCAAGACCACACCTCGCGCCTTGGAAGAGCTTTTTTGGGGAGACAGCCTTGTTGTATGGCGCTTTTCATGGGCCTGTTTGACGCTCGCTTGCAGGGCACCTCCCCACAAAAATAAGGCCAACACCCACACATGATGTATCTTCTTTTTTCGCATCTCTCGTCCGTTTTTCTCTCAAAGACAAACAGCATTCGTTTGTCTTTCTACAACTTTGGAATCCCGCTTTGTTATGCGAGTTCGGCCCTTCGATGCAAGCCCCAAGGCCTTCAGGCGGGATGGAAAAGAATGTGCCGAAGAAACACAGCCCCCTCTTGCTCAGGTTGATCTAAGGACTAGCATGGCATAACATAGTCAGCCTTGAAACGCGACGTTCCTAGCAAACTGAGGAGTTTGTATTGACACGCGATCGCTCTAAACCACCAGCCGACGACATCAATCGACGGCAACCACGCGAGCCTCAACGACCGAGCTCACTCCCCCTCCAACGAGGCCCGATGTCTCCACGCGGTGCGGCTCCCCCTCGTCCAACAGGCCCACAGCCTCGTGTCGCACGTCCAAATACACGGCAAGCACAGCCTCCGCAGACTGCACAACGCGGCCCGACACAACACGCTCAACCTCCTCGAAGAAGTTTTTCGAGCGATGATCTCGATCAGATGCCGATCGAAGTGTGGGACCTCCAAGAAGGCGATGATCTCGCGCAGCCTACCCCCTCGCAAATCCACCCAAATCCCCCGCGCCACTACCGTTCCCCTGATGGTGGACGCTCTGGAGGGATGTATAGCCCAGGCTCAATCACCAATCTACCGCAGTTTTCAAACTCCCAATTGCCCGCTGCGTACTCCCCGTCTGTCCAAGTTGACGCCTATCCTCCTGCGCAGACCCCTTACCAAAGTATGTCGGGCAGTTATCCCGCTCCCAACTTTGGACAAACCCAACCACCGCGGCAGGTCCCACCACAACAAAATTACCAGCCCTCTCCTTACAACCAGAACTCACTTTACAATCAGCCTTCTCCCTACAACCAACCACCGCAAAATTACCCGCCACAACAAAATTACCAGCCCTCCCCTTACGACCAGCCTCATGAGTACAACCCACCTCCCGAGCCGTTGCATCCACCGCACTCTTCGCCGTATTCGCAACGCAGCCCTTCGAGTGATCGCTACCCAGCACAACATTGGACCCCACCCGAAGAAAGCCTTGGAGAGTCCTTGTCTTTTGCGGACTTGCCCATGGCAGAGGACGATCTGTCGCCCGATCACGTCGGGATGCAAGAACAAGAACTTGGCGGTTTTGAAGACTTTTTGTCTGCCAACACAGCACCTCCCCAAGAGCCCTTTTCTTCGGATGTTCCCATCCCTCCGCTAAAAAGTACCGAGCAGATCAGCGATCTTCTTGGTGAACCCATGCACTTTGAGGATCGCCTGTCTGGAGACGCCGACGAAAACGACGAATTTTTCCAAGACGCGCTTTCCACGCCGCTTGCTTCTTCAAGTGCAACGCCCATTAGCTTGGATGCTGCTGTTCCCGCTTTGCCGTCCCTTTCGGACGATCTGCGATCTGCGATCCGAAAAACCATCGATCCCGCGATGTACGAAAGTCGACCCGCCAACGCCTCGAACGCTCCTCCAGGGTTGCCAGATCCGAGCTTCCACATCGCAGAAGCACCTCCCTCTCATCCAAGGCAAGCCACTCCTCGACAGGCTCCCCCTGTTCAGTCGAGCGCACCGCAGCCCAGCGCACCCGCCCCGATCACGCCTGCCTACCCCATCGAAGAACTCCCTTCGGGTGGGCTTCGCTACTCCAAGGGCAAAAATATCCAAAGCGGTCCACCCTCCTTTAAACAGCCACCACAGGCCCTCACGCCTCCCCCTGCGAAAAAAGAGAAGTCCAACAAGGCCAAGATGCAGGAACTGCTCAAAGACTTCGTACAAAGCGAGGAAGACGCTGGCGCTCTTCAACGCTTTCTGATCCGACGGGGAGAAAAACAGTTTGGCCCGTTCACAGAGGAAGAGATCTTCGATCTTCTCAACAAGCACGACCTTGATGGAAACGAAGAACTTGCTCCCATCCAAGGCGAATCTTCCGAGGTTTTCTGGCAGCCTCTCTATACTTGGCCAAGCTTCGCGCCTTTTGTAGAGTGGCTTGACCAAAACCCCCTACGTGTCGCGATGCCGGGTGTTCGTGCCCGTGGCGAAACCAACACGACAGGCGAAGTCGATCCTATCGCGGCTTCGTGGGGAAAAACCGAAGACGCCGAACCAAGACAAGGACTGAGGGGCATCCACCCTGCATTTTGGGGGCTTGCGGCGCTTTTGTTTGTGGGCAGCATCGTCACAACATTCTGGCTGTTCCGCTCGGCCTCGTTTCGCCGCAATCAACGCAACAAGATCCCCCTGACGATATCACAACGAGCGATCCAATTAGACGATATCAAAGCGCACCGCGAGCTTGCAGGACAAGCTCTGTTGGCTTACCAAAAACAAAAGACTCCTCTGGCTTGGCTGGATATTCGCTACGCCTACCTGCTTTTCGATAGTTATGGTGTGGAACGTTCTCTGCGAGCGGACGTTGAGGTTGTTTGGCGCGATCTCAAAAAACAAAAACTCCCCCCAGAGAAAGCAGACGACTTTGTGCTTGTGGATCTCTCCCGTGCGATCGGGTTGCGTTCGAACACAGACTTGCAACGACTTTACCCAAAGCTACGGACGGGCCTCAAAAAACGCGTCAAGTCCGTGGAGTGGGGCTATCCCATCGCACGCATGTTCGAGTTGATGGGACGACAACGCCCTGCCCTTGAGCTTTATCGTTTCCTTTGCGAAAAACAGACACGCAGCGCCCTCCCCTGTTGGCGGCTTGGACTTTATTACCTTCAAAAAAAGAAAAATGCCCAAGCCTTGGCTTTCCTTTTACAAGCACAAAGCCGATCCCCCGAGCACTTCCCTACATTACTCAAGCTTTTGGAGATCGGTTGGAAGCACGATAGCCCCCCTTGGCGCAAACGCATCATGAAGATCCGCCGCGTGCTCCAACAAAAGACCTTGCAGCTTCGTTATCCTCCTGAGTTGATGGCGCGTTATTATGCACTCGAAGCACGCTATCTTTGGAGCGAAGATCAAGCAGACGAAGCCTTGCGGTCGCTCGAAAAAGCAACGTCTCTGCAACCTGACGACACGTCGATCTTGCAAACGCTCCTACAGTACGCCTTTTGGGCAGGGCAGCCCACACGCGCACTTGAGACCATCCAAAAAACCTACGCGGAAGAACTTCCTGACAAACCAGAACTCACTCTCTTGTACTTCCGCATCTTGCGGCATCTCGACGCCCGCAAGACTTGGCGAAGTGCTTCACGTAACCTCCAAAAAAGAGGATTCAAGACGCCACAAGATCGCTACCTGACCCTTTTTGTCCAAGCACAGTGGTTTGAGATGCAAGGAAAACAACCCCTTGCGCTCCAAGCGTATCGACAGGCTCTCCAAGAACGCTGGCGTCCTGCCACGCCTTTTGCGTATCTTGCGCTCCTTCCGCTCCTCGTCCAACAACAAGAGCCAGACAAAGCCGAGCAAGAAAAGTATCTCAAAGACTTCGAGCGCGACTTTCCCAACCGCCCAGAGCCGTTGTATTGGCAGGCCAAACTGCTTGACCACAAAGAACAACACGCGCGCTATCTTCAGATATCGCAACAGCTACAAGCGAAATACCCTCGTACGCCCTACGGTTATGAACTCGCAGCTTACGATTCCAAACGCAGCCCCAAAGAGCGATTCGCCTTCTTGAAACAGGCCTATACTCTAAGAGATGGGCGCACTCGTTTGTTGTTGTCTGTGATCCAACAACTCCTTCAACAAGGCAAAACCAAAAAGGCACTGCCTTACCTCAAGATTGCTTTGCAAGCCCGCCCAGCCAATGAACGCTGCCAAATCCTTGAGATGACGGCTCTTGCGCTTACAGCCCTCGATCAATGCGACGCTCTCCCTGAAGCTGACAAACAATGCACGGGTGCCCCCCTTGCCTACCCCAAGGGACTTTGCCTTTTGCGCCGTGGTAAAGCTGACGAAGCACAACCTCTTTTTGCGCGGGCAGAGCGATTTGAAAAAGACAAGACCACCGCTCGTTTTGCCCAAGCGTTGGCCGCGACACAACAAGAGTCCGCAAAAGCGCAACGACTTTTGCGGCGGATCCTACAAAAAGAACATAACTTTTTTCCTGCTTGGGTTTTGTGGATGACTTCTGCGGAAGACAAAAAAACCCGCGATACCCTTATGCGGTTCCATCGCAGTCAGATCGCCAAATGGACGGATGCACCCGAGTGGCTCAAGGATCTTCCAGAGGTTCTTGAGATCCTTTTCTCTGAGTCCAAGAAAACACTGCGAAAACTCAAGAAAAAGTACGGCAAGACAGCGGCCTCTCCCAAACCTGTCACGCCCAAACCCGTCGCCAAAAAAGGCAAGAAAAAGAAGCCTTCGAAGAGACCAAAACCTACGAAGAGACCGAAACCTGCGAAGCCTTTGAAGGTCGCTGCGACGCCACGCCTGACGTTGTTTTTCCAAGCGCTGTTGGCGACGCGTCTTGGCGATGATCCCAACCAAACGCAGATGAAAAAACTCCACGAAGCTCATCCACGTTGGGCCCTTCCTTCTCTTGCCTTGAGCGAGATGGCGCGACGCAAAAAACATGTCCCCAACTGTCGAGCACCTTTGGTAGAACAACGCCAAGCCAATCATCCCCTGCCGATGCGCCTTTTGTTTGCTCACCTTTACGCACGTTGCCAACAAGATCAGACGATCGAGTGAACCCTCCAACGATCTGTGCGGGTCCTCTTTGTTGTATCGATAGATCTCTTTTCTAGGAGTCTTTGAATGTCCTCAGTTCCACACAGCCCCTCTAAACTCCCTCCCCTGTTTCGTATGCCCCTCGCGGTCTTGGGTACGTTGGCTGGCCTTTGGGCTGTCATGTTGGGCGTATTGCTCCCCTTCTTTTGGCCTTCTGCGATCCAATGGCTGATCCATCCCCCTACATCCTTGGGTCTTTCCGCCTTGGGGATCTCTGTCCTTGTTTGCGCTGTGTTCAGCCCTTTTCTTTTGATCTTGGGGGTGGGCACCTCGACAGGAATGCCGCTGAAAAAGATACTATCTTTTCAACGAAAAGCCCTTGCCTTCGAGCTTTTGCTCGGCTCTTTCCTGTGGCTTTTGGCGGATATCGTTCGACTTTTCCAAACCGATCCCCATGTCCAAAGGTTGTTGCTTCGCAAGATGGTCTTGTTGGATCTCAAGATGGTCTGGGCTTTTCCAGGGATCTTCTTTGGTTTACTGCTTTTGGCTTTGGGTTATGGACTGCTCACAAGAGACAAACTTCGCGATCAAGCGGGGCTTTTCTTTACGACGTTGGCTTACCAAAGCATCATCATGCTCGCACTATTCGGGCAGATCCTTCAAGGCATGCGCGATCAAGCAAGCCTAATCTCGCAAGCTGTCACGAAAAAAGCCTTCCTTGGCCTGCATAGCGACATCGCCACCCCGATCGCCAAAGCACTCTCTTTTACAGGGCTTTCTGCAACAAGCATCAGCAAGCACCTCGCCGCGTTGCTTGTCATCTTGTATCTCGCCCTTCCCACGGGGCTTTTGCTTTGGTCTTGGAGCAAACAAAAAGGACTCTCTCTGCGGGGCTTTTTGCTTCTCATTACCAGCCCCATCGTCTTGGCAGTACTCGTGGATCGTTTGTTTGCGATCTCCCAACCTGCATTTGCACAAGTCGTGTTGGAGTCGAGTGCTGGGCTTCTTTCGTTGGCCGCGCTGTTTACACTGTGTTCTTTGGCGCTTCCTGTGTACGCATTGGTTGGTCTTTCGATCAAAGAACAACGCGCCTCGCTTTTACACGCAGCGACGTTATGGGTGTTTTTTACACTGACGCTGCTGCTTCTACGCGTGTTCCTCTTTTATGGAAAGCTCCTTCCTTCGGGCCAAAGCATCCACAAGATCACACTTGCGCTGGCCTTAATCATCCCTATCGCGGGGCTGCTTGGTGTCTTCATGATGCAAGCAGATCTGCGACTTCGTACCCAACTCATCTTTAGTGCGCCGCTTTGGGTGCCATTCTTCTTCGTGTTCTTCCTTTGGTCGTTGATCACCAATACCACCATCTACTTCATCAACGACCTGACCAAACGCGACTTCCAACCGCCTCTTTGGATGCGGATCTTTCCGCTCTCTCTCTTGAGCTTGATCTTGTTCCCCGTTTTGTTGGTGATCGACTTTTTGGTGGGCATCGTGCGTCAACTCGGCGAAAGCATGTTGGACGCCTTGTATCCGAAGGAAGAGCGCATCACAGAAGACACTGAAACTTCTCCCCTTCCCGCGACTTCCCTTGTGTATGCGCTGGGGACTTTGCTGATGCTGACGTTGCCTTTGTGGGGTATCCCTGCGTTGCTTTATATGGGGGTTCGGCTCTTTGTCTATGAAGCGATCATCCTCCAACTCCTCGGAGGTTCGGCCGAAGACACCCACACTGTCGAAAAAGAACAGCAACAAACGACACCTTGATCCTCAAAACCAGGAACAAACGATGAGCACAGCCAAACGAGGCCGAAAACAAGGGCACCATCTCGAATTCGAAACCCACGAAAACATACCAAAGGAAACGACCATGGACTTTTCTTTACCACCACGCGTGCGCGAAGTGATCGGTAAGATCAATGAGTTTGTCAAAACCGAACTCTTCCCCGTGGAAAATGAGTTTCTGCAAAAGCCTTTCCGCGAGATGAAGCCCTTGCTTGCCGAACTGCGACAAAAAGTAAAAGACCTTGGTTATTGGGCGCCCCAAGCTCCCCAAGAGTACGGTGGGATGGGTCTTTCTGTTCTGGAGTTCGCATTTATCAGTGAGGTGCTTGGACGCAGCCCGATCGGTCATTATGTGTTTGGATGCCAAGCCCCTGATGCCGGGAACATCGAGCTTTTGATACACTTTGGTACAGAAGAACAAAAGCAGCGTTACCTCACTCCCCTACTCAACGGCGAGATCCGCAGTTGTTTTTCGATGACAGAGCCCGATCACCCAGGCGCCAACCCCACTTGGATGGGAACTGTCGCTCCAAAAGTCGATGACAACTACGTGATCAACGGGCGCAAGTGGTTTACGACAGCCGCCGACGGCGCGCAGTTTGCGATCGTGATGGCTGTGACCGATCCAGACAATGAAAACAAATACCAACGCGCGAGTATGATCATCGTACCGACCGATACACCGGGATTTGAGCTTGTGCGCAACATCCCGATCATGGGCGATGAAGGCGACGACTACAACAGCCACGCAGAGATCCAATACACAGACTGCACCGTGCCCACCAGCAACATCCTTGGCGAAGAAGGTGCAGGATTCTTACTTGCCCAAGAACGCCTTGGGCCGGGGCGTATCCACCACTGTATGCGTTGGCTTGGGATCTGTGATCGCGCCTTCCGCATGATGTGTGATCGCGCAGCCAAACGCGAACTCTCTCCAGGAAAGCCCCTTGGGACCAGACAAACCGTTCAAGACTGGATCGCAGAAAGCCGCGTAGAGATCCATGCAGCCCGTCTGATGGTGCTTCACGCAGCTTGGAAGATCGATCAAGAAGGCACCTACTCCGCACGTGAAGAGATCTCGATGATCAAATACTACGCAGCAGGTGTCTTGCAGCGTGTGTTGGATCGCGCCATCCAAGTCCACGGTGCACTGGGGATTACCGACGACACACCTTTGT
Organism: Myxococcales bacterium; assembly: GCA_020632975.1. Classification (GTDB taxonomy): domain Bacteria; phylum Myxococcota_C; class UBA6777; order UBA6777; family UBA6777; genus JAKLKB01. The sequence goes on along the minus strand of JACKEL010000003.1, from coordinate 375,636 downwards.
CTTACTGGTATCGCCACGAACGCGGCGCCCGCATCTACGATGGACCCGACGAAGTTCATCGCAGTGTGGTCGCGAAGCGAATCTTGCGCAGCCACGGCATGGAACTCTAAAACACTCCCCTCATCTCAGCTTTTCCAAATCATCCACGGGTCCTTCCCAACCCCACAGGAGCCCACCATGACGCAAGATGTGAGGATTGATCGCGCTCGTGACGTTCGCCAAGGCGAACAACTCGACACAGAGAGCTTATCCCGCTATCTCAAAGAACATCTCCCCGCACTATCGGGTTCTATCGAAGTGTTGCAGTTTCCCTCTGGCCACTCCAACCTGACGTATCTTTTGCGCATTGGAGAACAAGAGGTGGTCTTGCGACGCCCGCCTTTTGGCGCCAAAAAGATCAAAGCAGGCCACGACATGAGCCGAGAGTACCGCATCCTCTCAAGGCTCTTGCCTGTGTATGACAAGATCCCCAAGCCCTTGCTTTATTGCGAAGACGAAGACGTGATCGGCGCATCGTTCTACATCATGGAACGCGTGCAAGGTGTGATCTTGCGCAGCAAACCTCCCCGTGGGATCGACCTTTCCGAAGATCTGATGCGAAAGATCTCCGAGGCTTCGATCGACAACCTCGCCAAACTCCACAGCATCGATCTTGAAAAAAGCGATCTCGCTGACATCGGGAAACCTGAAGGATATGTCGAACGACAAGTCACAGGCTGGATCGATCGTTACAAACGCTCACAGACCGATGACATCGCGGAGATGGAACAAGTCGCGCGGTGGCTTGAACAACATATCCCGATCTCCCAAGCCCCTACCCTTCTGCACAATGATTACAAGTACGATAACTTTGTATTGAACCCTGATGATCTTTCTCAGATCATTGCTGTGTTGGATTGGGAGATGGCAACCATCGGTGATCCTTGGATGGACATCGGCACGACCTTGGCGTATTGGATCGAACCCAATGATCCTGAAGTAATGCGGATGTTGCCCATCGTCTTGACCTATCTACCAGGGAATCTCACGCGACAACAAGCTGTCGAACGTTACAGCCAACAAAGCGGTCGTCCCACCCCAGATATCATCTTTTATTACGCCTTTGGCCTCTACAAACTGGCCGTGATCGGACAGCAGATCTACTACCGTTACCAACAAGGCTTTACCAAAGACGAGCGCTTCGCTTCTTTGATCATGATGGTTGATCTCCTAAGCAAAGTTGCAGCGCTTGCCATCGATCGCCAACACCTCGGCAAGATCGAACTCCCAGGATTCTAAGCCTCCTGCTCCTCCCCACCCTCTCGATCTCCATCGAACTTTTCTTTTAGCATAGCGTCCACCCCCACGAACTCCCGAGGCCCTTTGTCCTCTTGGGAACCAACGAAGGAGGCTATGCCCATGACCCAAACCATCGATCCCCCCGCCAAACGCGAAGCCCTTGATCAACTTTTCCAACAAGCAGGGATTCGCCTCAAGCGCGGTCCGCTCTTTGATCGCGTCCTCTCTCCCAAAGATGACAGCTTTGACTTCCAACGCATCGAAGGGATGTTGTTGGGTGTCGCGATCGGTGATGCGCTGGGCCTTCCCACGGAAGCCAAACGCCCAGAAGTACGCGCAAAACTTTACGGAGAGATCAAAGATTATGTGCCCTACAAAGGCCGTCACGACGCGATCGCCCTGCCCTCAGACGATACGTTGATGACTTTTTGGAGCATTGAGCAACTTCTTGCAGATGGGGCTTTTGTTCCTGAAGCCCTGGCAGATGCCTTCTGTAAAGAAACAGCCCGTGGGATGGGAAAGACGGTTCGCGCTTTTGTGGCGGCACGCAAAAAAGGTACGCCTTGGCAACTCTGTGGGCCTGCTTCTGCGGGCAATGGTGCCTTGATGCGGATCTCTCCTGTACTCCTCCCCCACCTTCGCACGGGTGGTACGGATCTTTGGGTGGATGCGGCGCTCAGCGCGATGCTGACCCACAACGATACGCTGTCTCTTTCTGTGTGTATGACTTTTGTGGCGATGCTTTGGGAACTGCTCGATATGTCCCAAACACCCGACCCTTCGTGGTGGTTGGATCGTTATCTGGAGATCGCGACACCACTTGAAGATGGAACGCTCTACGAAGGCCGCGGAGGATACTTCCTAGGTCAAAAAGGCCGTCCGACAGAGCTTTTTGAGAAAGAACTGACACGCGCATCACAAAAAAAGCTTTCAACTTTGGAAGCTTGCCAACGATGGCACTCGGGAGCTTACCTTGTGGAGACTTGGCCTTGTGTGTTGTACATCTTGATGCAACACGCAGATGATCCTGAAACAGCGATCATCCGTGCGGTGAATGACACCAAGGACAACGACACTGTGGCAGCGATCGTGGGTGCAGCAGTGGGCGCACTTCATGGAAAAGCGGCCTTCCCTTCTCGTTGGCTCGGTGGTCTTAGCGGGAGACTACGAAAAAACGATGACGGTGCGATCTTTCAAAGGATCGCAGAAGTCAGGGAGATGTTTTGGGGAGAAAATTGAGAAGTCTTGGGGGAGAAAAGGAGAGGATAGGGGGGAGAATTAGTTACCGAGGTTTTTTCCGATTTCAGCAGCGCAAACGCTTGCAGCTTTGCCGAAATGTTTCGCAGCGCATTTGATTGCGGTGCCAGCAGCTTTAGCGGTCAATTTGCGAGCGCTTTTGCAAACTGCGAATGCAGATTGGTGACGTGCTTCGCTTTTGCAAGCGCGTTTTTCGTGGCGAGCGTCTTTTTTACACTTGCGCTTTGCTTTGCCTTTGAGTTTTTTGCAAGCTTTGACATCTTCTTTTTTCGCTTTGCGGCAAGCTTTGATGGCTTTGCGGTGCTCTTTGCACTGTTTCCACTGGTTGCCGAAAGCGCGGAAGAGGTTGGTTGCATCTTTATGGCACTGCTTGTCTTTTTTCGCAGCATCAGCAGCTTTTTTCATTTCGCTTGCGCAGTCAGCTTGTGCTTGTGCGGTGTATGCGACGAAAACGAAAGTGAATGCAGTGAAAAGGATAGCAAGTTTCTTCATGGATCAAGCTCCTTATTGCGGGGTCAGAGTGGGCACCATGCCCGAAAAAGCCCGAAAATTGGGCAATCGAAAACGATATTTTATTTATAGAGAGGATAATATTTGATTCGTGGGTTCGATCAGCCCGCACCTGCCGCCAAAGCAGCAGCGCATTTCAACGCGGCAGGACCAAAGTGTTTCAGCGCGCATACGCCGAACTTGCCAGCCGCTTTGCCTGTAAGTTTGCGAGCGTCTTTGCAAATCGCGAATGCAGCGGAGTGTTTCGCATCGTCTTTGCAGTCACGTTTTTCGTCGCGTGCTTCTTTTTTGCAGTCTTTTTTCGCGTCACGTGCTTCTTTTTTACACGCTTTTTTGGCCGAACCTTTGAGCTTTTTGCAATCTTTTTTCGCAGCCTTTTTCTCGCGCTGACAAGCTTTTTTCGCTTTTTGCTTGGTATCGCGGCATTTTTTCATGGCCTTGCGATGCTCTTTGCAGATGCGAACTTGCTCAGTGTAGGATTTGAGAAGTTGTTGGGCTGCGCTGCGGCACTTGGGATCAGCAGCACATTTGATGGCAGCTTTTTTGAAGGAAGCAATGCAGATGCTCGCTTGGGCTTTGTTTTTCACCCCTGCAAACAAGAGAAGGAATGCGGCGAGAGAGAGGGCAATTTTCTTCATGCGATCTCCTGTGTCTTTGTGGCGCGGAATGCGGGGTAAAGCAACTGAACCTTCAAAAAGGCTTTAGAAACAACACAAAACCGACAAAAAGAAAGAATGGCTTTCGTCCGAAACCCAAAGGTTTCTTTTTATGTGGGTGGTTTTTGTGTGGGTTCTACAACGACAAGATGAATTGATAGATGTTAGCCATCTCATGGTGAGGCATTGGACGGAGGCTTGACGCAGAGTATTCAACAAGTCGCAATTTTTTTTATTTTTTCTTCTTCTTCTTTTTTTTGTTTTTGGAACCGCCCCCTTGCGAGGTGTTCTTTTTGCCCTCATCGGCCTTTGGCTTGGACGATGAAGCATCTTTCGATGCAGAAGACGACTGTTCTTCTTTCTTGGGCTTGCTCTCTTCGGTTTTTTCGGGACGCGCTTTTTCTTGGTTGCGAGATCGCTCTTTGGCAGGCTTGCCTTTGTTGGTTTGGGGCTTGACCTTGGGCGCAGGGACATTGCGATAAGGCGACGAATCATCCCCAATATAGGAGGTCTTCGTACTTTGCAAACGCGCGATCATCACCAATCCAACGAGGAACATCGGGACAGAGTAGAACATCCCTGAAGTAAACCAGCCCAAAGACCAAGCAATACTCGGCTCTCGCACAAACTCTACGAGAGTACGAAACAAACCATAAAACGAGATAAAGGCCCACGCCATCACGCCGCGAGCGGGCTTTCTGCTTTTGATCCAAAGCAGGATCAACATCAACAGAAGTCCTTCAAGCAAGGCTTCGTAAAGTTGCGATGCGTGACGAGGTTGGGTGTAGGGGCGCAGGGCCGCAGGAAGCTTGATCCATTTCTCGTAACCACCGACCTTATCGTAGAGAGGAAACTTCATTCCCCAAGCAGAGGTGGTCTTGGTCCCGTAAAGTTCGGCGTTTAGGAAGTTCCCCATCCGTCCAAAAAACAGGCCAGGCGTGGCGGAAAGGACCAACCAGTCGGCAAGATGCGACAGTTTGTAATTGAAGCGTCGCAAGAAGATCAAGACGGCCAAAAACACACCTGCGAGACCACCGTGGAAGGACATTCCCGCCAGAGCAAAGTGGCTAAACTTCCCGTCAGGCCGATAGTGTAGGCCCAAGACTTCCCAAGGGCGCGACAAAAAGACTTCGGGGCTGTAGAGGATGTAGTTTCCCACACGCGCCCCAATCATCAAACCCAAGATGATGTACATCATCAGGTCGTAGAGTCCGCCCTCTTCTTCGAGGGGGATCTTGAACTCTTTCTTCTTGATGTAATGACGCAACATCAAAAAGGACGCCAAGAAGCCCAAGACGTACATCGTCCCATACCAACGCAGCGGAACATTGGGGGAGACAATAAAAGGCGATAACCACTCTGGATACTTCATCGAGAACACTCCTCACATCAACTTCTTGCGATTCTTCGGGAGAAACAGCGGTCTCGGGCAAGCGTCGATCTCACCCGACAAAACAAACCCCTGTGGGGCGGGAACTTTTGCGCGCTTTGCCTGACAAAGAGAGGACTCATCGAGAAAGAAAAGATCGTTCCCAAGCAAAGTGCGTATAAACACCTTCAAAGACGATAGATTGGGTGCATTCCCAAAAGAGTGCTTTGACTCCAAGATCCGCTCACATCGAGAAGATCACCGTCAGGTTTAGGCTCTTTGAGGCGCCCAAGACGATCCGTAGAACACACCGCGCAGCAAAGTAGCGAGAAGCCGCCTGCCGTGCAAGTAGGGACCTTGACGGCGGGACTTTACGCCACCTTTCAAAAGGAGCCAGTCTCTTGAAAAAGACCATCCACTCACCACAAAAGACGATTTGGTTGCTCGGCGCCATGATCCTCTTGTCTGGCACATGGGCTTGTGAGCCCCATGAGATCGCCAAAAACATGACCCGACTGACCAAAGATCCCATGAGCTTCATCGATTGGGGTTGGTCTGAGCCACCGATCCCTCGCTTCAAGCCTCTTCGTTTTCAAGGCAGCACGTCTCCCACCAAGCCTCGCCCTGTGGTCCAACCCAAAGTGGCCAAAGTCCAACGAAAGCTTGAAGCGCAACTCCCCGAAGGTCCGCAGTGTACGCCCACTCCCCTCAAGAAAAACAACCAACGCTTTGCCTCCAAGATCACAAAAGCCATCGGCAAAGGCAGAACGCGTTACCTTCTGATTGAAACAGACAAACCCCTCTACAAACCCGGCGAAACCATCTGGATGCGCAGTTTTGAGATCGCAGCGCTCAGCAACAGTTCGCACACCCAAAAGGATGGGGCGATCTTTACGCTGCGAGGGCCACGAGGGAACGTACTCAAGCGTTACAAACTTATCGCCAAAGAGGGCCTTGCAGCGGGCTCTTTCTATCTCAGCAAAGAGATCAAAGGCGGCGAATACACACTCGATGTGCTTTACCAGCGCACCAAAAGCAAAGCCAAGAAAAAGATCTTTGTCATGGCTTACCAAGCTCCCCGTCTCAAGATGAAGATGGAGTTTGTGAGAAAAGGTTATGGTCCTGGGGACACGGTCGAAGCGACACTTCGGGTCAAAAAAGCCTCTGGAGAGATCTTGGCCAACCACAGCATCCGCGCAGAAGCTTCGCTGTCTGGCCGCGTTTTCCGCACTTGGCAAGCACAGACCAACCCCCAAGGTGAAGTTCTTCTGAGCGTCAATCTCCCCAAAGAAACAAGCGCAGAAGAAGGACAGCTTACAGCTTACGTCGTCGAGTCAGGCGCCCAAGAGTCAATCTCTCGGGGGATTCCGTTGCGTGCGCGCAGTGCTTTGGTTGGATTCTTCCCAGAAGGCGGAAGTTTGGTTGCAGACCTCCACAACCGCGTCTACTTTGCAATCCGCAGAAAGCTCGACAAAAAGCCCCAAGACATCGAGGGTATCCTCGAAGATCAACAAGGTAACAAGATCACAGAAGTGCGTTCTTATTATGATGGGATGGGTCGATTCGTCTTTGTCCCCAAGAAAAAGACCTCTTATTTCTTGCGCATTACCCGCCCTCTTGGAATGAAAGATCGCTACGAACTCCCCAAAGTCACAAACGGCGTGCGTTTGACCACACGTTGGATCGATGACTGGAAAAGCCAGCAAAAAGACCTGCAATTTGTGGTAGAAAGCCAACAGCCGCGCCTTGTGAATGTGGTTGCGATGCAACGTGAGCAGATCGTTGGGCACCAAGCCTTTCGACTCAAACGAGGCGCCCAACAAATCAAGCTCCCACTCACAACACAACAACGAGGCATCGTGCGCGTGACCTTCTTTGATCAAGCGTACCGCAAGCCTCTTACAGAACGCCTGATCTTTCGACACCTCGAAAGGAAGGCCAAGATCGAGATCATCACAGGGCAACCAAGCTATCAGCCCCGTGAGACCGCGCACATCAAGATCCGCGTTACAGATCCGCAAGGAAAGCCTTTGCGCAATGCCCAAGTCGGCGTCGCAGTCGTCGATGACACCGTGCTTTCGTATGCAGATGATGACGAACCTCACGTGCTTGCACAACGCTTCCTTACAGCCCCGCTCATCGGGAAGATCCACAAGCCCAACCGCTATTTCCGCAAGACCAACAAACAACGCTTTGGTGCCCTCGATCTCGTGATGGGAACGCACGGATGGCGGGACTTTTCTTGGAAAGCCTTACAAAAAGGCACACCTCCTCCCGCCTTGGCATCTCTCCATGACGCCTTTCACTACGGTTACTTGGGACGTTGGGGTTATGGAGGCCGCAGACGCGTCTACCGTCGATATAGCCGTGGTTACAGGGGGATCGGTTATGGAGGTGGTGGGGCAGCTTCAGGGCGCGCTCTTTGGGGACGCGGAGGCGGTGGGATCAAACGACGACGGCGTCCTCGGAGACGTCGCGCAGCTTCCAAAAGACGCCGCGTAGCCGTTCAACAGCCCAGTGCAGGCGCCAAAAGCGACGAGCTCTCGCAGCTGCTTAGCGCACCGCTTGGAGCCGCGAGAGGAGATGGGGTAGAAGCACGACGTAAGGATGACAAAAAAAGCAAGCGCAAACAACGTGTTGCGTCTCGTTTGTCTCCGCAACCCTTTGCCACGACGACGCCCCCTGCCCCTACAGAGGATAAAGATATCACCTCCACCAAAGGATCAGGCCCTCGTCTCAACTCAAATCTCGATACAAAAAAGAACAGCCAAAAAAACCGAGGAAACACGAAACGAGAGAGTGAGCCTCCAGTCCCGCCTCCTCCCGCGGCTCCTGCAGCCGCAGCAGATCCAGCTCCTGCCCAAGAACCCGCAGGCAAAGTAGCCGCCGAGAAAACCCCCGCTCCTGCCAAAAAAGCAGCGGAAGAAGAAAAAGCCAAATCCCCTTCTCTCGCAAACACATCCATCCTTGTCAAAGAGTCACCCAAGCCAAAGTCCCGCAAGCCTGTCAGCCCAAGACCACGCGCCCAAGGTTTGGGAATCGGTGGCCTCTTTTTCCCTCGCCGCGGCAGAGGAAAAGGAAGAGCTTTCTATCGCAACAACATGAATTACTGGTCGATGACTTGGTATCGCCGACGCGTCTTCCCTGTGAAGTTTTATGGAACGCCCAAGCCTTCCTCCAAACCACTCCAACGAAGCGACTTTCGCGAAACACTCTTCTGGGCCCCCTCCATCAAGACGGATGATTGGGGCGAAGCGAAGATCAAGTTTGGACTCAACGACAACATCACTTCTTTCCGCGTCCGCGCCACAGTCGTGGGTGGTGGCTATCTCGGTCGTGCGACGCACGTTTTCGCCTCCAAACGCCCCTTCTTTATGGCCGTTCGCATCCCCAATGAAGTCTCCGCCAAAGATGCAATGGTGCTCCCTATCACCCTGCGAAACGATAGCAAAGAACCCCTCTCGCTCAAAGCCAAAGTGCGGCTGAGTCGACACTTTAAGCTGCTTGAGGACCCTTTCTCAGAGATCGTCACACTTCAACCCAATGAAGGCATCACGACCTTCTTGCCGATCCGTGTGCGTGCCTCACGAGGAGAAGGAAGAGTCCGAATCAGCGCATCTTCCCAAGGGATATCCGATGCTGTGTCTTATCGAATCCGCATCCGCCCTCGCGGATTCCCCCGTCGTGTGGGCATCTCTGGCGTCTTACGCAACAAAAAAGAGCGTAGCTTTAGCTTACAAATCCCCAAGCCCAACGACTTCACAAACCTTCGTACCCAGTTGAGCTTTTACACCTCGTCTTTGCATGGCTTTGCGGGCGCGGCAGAAGGGATCATACGCCAACCTTACGGATGCTTCGAGCAAACCTCCTCAAGCAACTACCCCAATGTGATGGTGCTCCGCTACCTCAAACAGAAAGGTATCAACAATCCCCGACTCTATGCCAAAGCCTCCCGTTATATAGCGAGCGGTTACAAGCGACTGATCGGTTACGAAGTCAAAGGCGGTGGGTTTGAGTGGTTTGGACGCAGCCCAGCCCACGAAGCACTCACAGCTTACGGGTTGCTTCAGTTCCTTGCGATGCGTACGGTGTACCCTGTCGATCAAGAGATGATCCAACGCACCAAAAACTGGCTTTACAGCCGCAAAGATGGAAAAGGTGGATTCCAAACAGGCCGAAGCTATGGGGCCTTTGGTCACGCCAACAAAAAGATCCACGACGCTTACATCACTTACGCCCTTCTCGAAGCAGGCGGGCAAGGTCTCGAACAAGAGCTAGCCAAGACGCAAAAGAATGCCCAAGACACGGGAGATGCTTATCTTTTGGCACTCGCGACCTTGGCTACCCAACGCGCCAAAGGTAAAAACAGCGCCAAAGCTCGTTCTTTGCTCCGCCAACTCCGCAAGAAACAACGCGTCAAAGGCTACTTCCAAGGAAAGATCGGCTCTTTCACAGGTTCTTATGGACGCAATCTCTCCATCGAAACCACAAGCCTAGCGATCTTGGCGATGTTGCGTGCGGGGCTTCCCGAAGAAACGATCTCCCCAGCGATCTTCTGGCTCCAAGAACAACGCGGGATGTTCGGTCGTTACGGTGCCACCCAAGCCACCGTGCTTTCTTTGCAGTCACTTGCAGCTTTCGAGGCGGCGCACCCAAGCGACAAACAACAAGTGGCCTTGCTTGCGTCGCTCAACGAAAAGATGTTTTTCCAACACAACATCCAGCCCGAACGCGATGCCAACAAAAAGCTGCTCAAGACCAAGATCCCCGTAGGATCGGGCAGAAACAAAGTAAAGCTCTCGCTCACAGGAAAAGGCCAACTCCCCTTTGGGGCTTATGCTTCTTTCTACGTCTTCACTCCGCCTTCTGCCAAAGGTGCACCCGTACACTTGGAACTGGAGATGAGCAAACATCGCATCAAGCTCGGCGAAAGTACCCGATTGACCGCAACATTGGTCAACACCTCCAAGTCTCCCCAAGCCATGACCATGGCGCGAATCGCTTTCCCTGGTGGCTTGGTTCCGCAGATCTGGCAACTGAAAGAGTTGAAAGAAAAGAAGATCGTGGACTTTTACGAACTCAAGCATCGAGAACTCATCGTGTATTTGCAGGGTATGGCTCCTGAAGGACGCAAGACGATCCACCTTGACCTTGTCGCCCATGTCACGGGCAATTACACAGGTCCTGCCTCTTCAGCCTACCCCTATTACAACGATGACCTCAAGTTTTGGCAGCAGCCTCTACGCGTCAGCATCGTCCCCTAATTCTTTGTTTGGTAAGAGACTTCGGCTCTTCTGTGTGTAGAAGAGTTATCCCACCCAACTTCCCCAAGAAGCGACAAATCACCCACCTTCTTTTGCGAGACCCCTCCCCCACAAAACAAAGGCGTTTTCGTTCAGGAATCTTCTTCGTTGATGCGGTCTTTGTAGGCCGCCAACAGACTGGGGGCTTTGTCGAGCATCTTATAGGATTGGAGAGCTTGCGCGATCTTGAAGAAAAAGTCGTCGCGCCCAAAAGGTTTGAGGATCAATGGGTACGCCAAGCAGTCCTCGGGGATCATGCTTCTGGGGAGACCTGTGACCAACGCAAAGGGCAACCCCCGACGTTCTAAGACCTCCAACACGGGAAAAACGTGTTCTCTCCCAAGTTGGACATCCAACAAAGCAAAGTCGCAATCTTCGTGGTGGGCATTTTTGAGAGCCTCGGCCAACGAAGCCGAGTGGCGTTGCACAACCCCGCCTCCACGCTCAATAATGCGCTTCAGTAGCTGGAAAAACAGGATCTCGTCTTCCACAATCCAAATGCGTAAGCCGTCAAGCAGCGTATCTGATGTCATCGCCTGCCTTAAAACCAATACATGCTAAACAAGCATCTCACTCGGCGGGGATACACAGCCGCCAAAGCTCGTTCAACATTCATTCGATATGTTTCCCTCTCCCGCCACAAACAACAGATAAAACGTGACTTGTCAAGATACAAGCCACGATAAACCACCCAGCCCTCTCAGACTAAGAGTTCTTCGTACCAATTGATGTAGTCTTGTGCCATATGATCCCAAGAAAAATCCTTACGCATAGCATTCTTCAAGATCTCCAACCAACGTGGACGTTGTCGCCAGAGCGAGAGAGCTTGTCGGATCACACGCGCCAAAGCAAGAGAAGTAGGGTCTTCGAACAAAAAGCCCGTACCTGTAAGTTGTTCGGTATCCACCATCTCGACAGTGTCCGCCAAGCCCCCAGTACGCCGCACGATCGGCAATGTTCCATAGCGCATAGCGTACATCTGCACGAGACCACAAGGCTCAAAAAGGCTAGGCATCAAGCAGATATCGACCCCTGCCAAGATACGATGGGCCAAGGCTTGATCAAACAGAAAACGGGCTTGAATGTGAGAAGGATGTTTTTCCATCAAGGCTCGCAAAGTCGCCTCGATACGCGGATCACCCGTCCCCAAGACCACCAAACGAGCGTCTTGTTGGATCAGCATGGGCACGCACTCTGCCACCAAGTCCACGCCTTTTTGGGACGTCAGTCGCGTCACCATCCCTAGTATCGGGCGTTTGTCATTGACATCCCACCCCAACTCTTCTTGGAGTGCACGTCGACAGGCCTCTTTTCCTTTTAGATCATCGACATCGTAATGTGCGGGTAAAGCGGGCTGTGTGGCAGGATCCCAGATCCTTGAGTCGATCCCGTTGAGGATCCCCATCACGTGGTGACGACGTGACCACAAGACTCCCTGCAAGCCATGGCCAAAAGACTCATCCTCCACGATCTCATAAGCATAGGTCGGGCTTACAGTATGGATGCCATCTGCAAAGCTCAACGCCGCTTTCATCATGTTCATCTGGCCATAAAACTCGTAAGCCCCAAAAGGACCTGCCATCTCCTCGGAGAGACCGATATCATTCACAGAAGAAAGCGGATAAAGCCCTTGGTAAGCGAGGTTATGGATACTCAAGACAGCGCGAGCGTGGCTAAGTGGCGTAGCGCGATGTTCTTCTCGTAACAAAGGCAGCGCAAGCGCAGCGTGCATGTCATGTGCGTGAACGACGTCCCACTCACCACCCAACAACAAAGCCCCAAACAGAGCCCCACGACACAAAGCCGTCCACCGCACGAGGCTATCCGCATAATCATGCGAAGATCCTGGTGCATTGTAGATCCCAGCGCGGTCAAACAGTTGAGGGCAATCGATCAACAAGACCTTGAAGCCATCGGGGTGTTGTGCCTCAAAGAGTCGCAGATTGTAGCTTGAGTGTGCTCCCCAAGACATACGAAACGGATATCGATGAAGCGCACGAACAGGCGTCAAAGGCTCCCGCAAACACAAGTAGCGCGGCACAGCCAACACCACTTCAGCCCCTTGGCGGGTCAACGCTCCAGGCAAGGCAGCGATCACATCCCCCAAGCCACCTACTTTTGCCCAAGGCGCGATCTCCGCAGCAACCATCAAGATCCGCAACGATGACTTTCTCTGCTCCACCATCTCGATCCTTTCTACACATTCCTTGTGCGTTAGGAAGGCAACACCTGTCCCTGCGTCAAGGTAAAGCAGGGGTACCGCTGGATGTCGGGCAGTTGAATATACGCGAGGCTTGTTGTGGAAAGTAGGACCTGTCCATCAGTCTCTTCGAGAAACTCAAAAAACTTCCCCGAATGACGGGGGTCTAGCTCACCTGCAACATCATCAAGGAGCAACAACGGATGCTCACCCGTGCGCATCTTGATCTCTGAAATCTCCGCGATCTTCAGGGCCAAGACCAGCGCTCGTGTTTGTCCCTGGCTGGCAACCTGCTTAAAGGGTCGCCCTGCAAAAGAAAAATCGAGATCATCAAGGTGAGGCCCCGCCAAAGTGATGCGTCGATCCAGCTCGCGCTGTCGGTTCTTTTGCAGATGCGACATCATCTGCTCGAATAGTTCGAGCTCGAAAGCACGGACGGCATCGGGCGTCAGTTGGGGCGGACACACAGGCAAAGAACCCATACTCGATTGATAATTCACATCGATTTCAACGGAGAGGTCTGGAAAGATCCGATAATAGGCGTCGTAGAGATGAGGGCGCAGGCTCTCCAAAAGCAGAAGACGCCGTCGAATCAAGCGCGCAGCGACTTGCGCAAACTGTTCGGCAAGGACATCGAGCAAAGCTTTGTCAGGAGAGTTCGACTTGAGCAAGGCATTGCGGTGATTCAAGAGCTTCAGATACTGCCGAACTTCCCGAAGGTACTGCAGATCCGTATTAAACACCGCGCGATCCAAAAACCGTCTGCGCAAAGAAGGTGCCCCGCGCACCAATTGGATCTCTTCGGGCGTAAAAGCGACGATTTGTAACTCGCTGAAGTAGTCATCCAAACTCAGCGGAGGACCGCCATTGAGAAACAACTCGCGCTTTTGCCGACCAAACTGCACGGACAAGACGCGCTCGACGCGACCGCAAAGCTCTCCCTTCAACGTCGCTTGTGGCTCTCCCCACGCCAAAAGGTCCGCAGGACGGACTTGGCGCAAAGGTCGCAATGTGAAGAGATAGTAGATGGCTTCGAGCAGATTGGTCTTGCCTTGCCCATTTTCGCCACAAAAGAAATTGAAGCGAGGGTGCAGCGGGACTGGATCATGCGCGAGATTACGAAAGTGATGAGTCGCGAACTGTGCGAGGTGCAGCGTCAAGATCCCTGCCTTCCCTTCTTTCAATGGCCCCCGAATCGAGAAGGATAGGCTTTTATCACAGACGCATCGGCATGATCACGTTGAGATGCGGGTGAGACTTACCCTTCTCTTGCTCACTGGCCTCGTCAAAGTAAGGCTTGAGCAAACAAGGACTCAGATAATTGGTAAACTCCAACAAAACATCGGCGGTATCGATGACGTTCAACGCATCAATGAAGTAACTCGCGTTGAATCCGATCTCGATATCCCCGCCACCTTCGCGCAGACGCACTTCTTCTTTTGCTTGGCCGCGGCCTGTGTGTTGGCTGGAGATCTGAAGCGCATCTTCTGTGATCTGCACGCGCACACCACCCGTCTTATCGGGCGAAAGCAACGAGATACGTCGCAACGCTTCCAACAACTCCACGCGCGCCACGCGACAAACGATGCTTGGCGAACGCGGGATCACCTGTCGATAGTCAGGGAAGGAACCTTCCACCAACAACGAGGTGAGGGTCTGGGGACCGTGTTGGAAGGTGACTTTTTTGTCTTGGAAACCAAAACGAACTTCGCCTTGGCGGGTATCGAGCATCTTGCGAAGCTCACCCAACATCTTGCGGGGCAAGATCTTTCCAGGGGACAACACAAACTTCTCAGGGGGCGAGCCTTCTGCAAGCGCCAAGCGGTGTCCGTCTGTCGCCACAGCGCGGATATTTTCGCCCTCATGGCACTCCAAAAACACACCACCCAGATAGTAACGTGCTTCGTCTTGGGAAACCGCAAACACCGTGCGATCGACCAATTGCAGCAGATCTTCCACTTTGTAAGCATACGTATGCTCGGGGGAGATCCCCTCTACATCGGGGAAATCGCTTGCTGCGAGTGTGTGCAACTGGAACTCGATGCGATGATCGCCTGTCGAAAGTTCGAGTTGACCTTTATCTTCCAAGACTTCCAAACGAAGCGGCTCATCGGGCATATTGCGAACGATCTCATAGATATCGCGCGCTGCCACAGTGATCTCACCGGGGATCTCGACTTGTGCTTCCGTGATCGCTTGGAAGGTCAGTTCTTCATCTGTTGCGGTTACTTCAAGACCCCGCTCTGCAGTTGCTTTCAACCGAAGATGCGTAAGGATCGGACGCGAGGTCTTTTTGGGAACGACACTCTGCGCGATCTGAACCACCTTGAGCAGAGGCTTACAACCTATCAACAATCGCATGAATCTTTCTCCACATTGGTACTCTCCCCATGTCTAAAACATGCGGGACTTTTTCTTGATCGTTTCGATCATTCGGGCGTTTCCCAATTCTCACGTTCCAAGGTTCTACAATCGTTTCTGCTCAAAGCCAACCCACAACAAACAAAGCAACCCGATGTCTCTCGGTGTCACCGAGAGATCCAATCGATCCCCTGTTTGCAAAAGGTGACAGCCCCTGTTGTGGCATATCGTGATGTCACAACAAGACAAAGCGCTGCATCTTGCTTTGATAAGAGGGGATCAACCTTCACGGATACGCGACTCTAGCTCATTTAGCTCTGAACGGAGGATGGGGTCATTGGGAAGCAACTGTTCTACACGTTGGCAGGCATTGATTGCGGTAGAGTGATCTTTTCCACCAAACCCCGCACCAATCTCCACAAAGGAAGCTTGTGCGAGCTTTCGGCAAAGATACATCGCAACTTGGCGAGGTAACAAGATCTGCTTTTGCCGCTTGTTTCCGCGCAGATCGTGGATCTTTACATCGTAATAGTCCGCGACGATCTGTTGGATCACATCGACAGATGCGACAGGTTGGCGCTCAGGCATCAAGCCACGCAAGACATCTCGTGCCATGCGCAGGGTCACTTGGCGTCCTGTCAGCTCCGCAAAAGCTCGCAAGCGCACAAGCGCACCTTCCAACTCGCGGATGTTGTTTTGCATCGAAGAGGCAAGGTACAACACCAACTCATTGTCCAACACAAGACCGTCATTTTCGGCTTTTTGTGTCACGATGGCCATGCGCGTTTCGAGTTCGGGCTCTTGGATATCCGCGATCAATCCCCACTGAAAACGCGAACGCAAGCGTTCTTCCAAGGCGGGGATCTCTTGCGGATAACGATCCGATGTCACGATGATCTGTTTGCTCGAACTGTGCAAAAAGTTGAACGTGTGGAAAAACTCTTCCTGTGTCATCTTCTTGCCCGCGATAAACTGGATATCGTCAAGCATCAAAACATCGCATTGGTCCCGATAACGCGAGCGAAACTCAGACAACTTATCGAAACGCACCGCGGTGATCATCTCGTTCACAAACTGTTCAGACGAGATGTACAAAACACGCGGTTTTTGCGGGTGTTCGAGCAAAGACCAACCAATGGCGTGTAGCAAGTGCGTCTTGCCTAGCCCGACCCCACCATAAATAAACAAAGGGTTGTAACTGCCCGCAGGCTCGTTGGCGACAGCCAAACACGCTGCATGAGCAAACTGGTTGGAGGGCCCAACCACAAAACTTTCGAAAGTGTAGCGCTCGTTGAGCTTGGGGACCGTAAACGGCTCGAAAAAGTTCCCCTCTTCCACCGCGCCCAAAGGCACCGAAGGAACATAAGAAGGGTCGATCTCCAACTGCTCAGCTTCTTGATACTCCAACTCGATCCGTAAAGATCCGCCGTAGACGCTCTCTGCGATCTCGTGGATATCTTGAAGGTAGTTTTGCGCGATCCATTCCTGAAAGTACTGATTGGGGACATGCAGACGCAGTGTCCCCCCTCCAAGGCTCGCACGAACGGGCTCAATCCATATTTTAAAGTTTTGAGGGCTGATTCGCTCCTGCAAGCCATCAAACATGGCTTGCCAGAGTTGTGAACCCTTCACTTCTTCTTCATGCATACTTTTCCGCTCCCCAACCCAGAGACAAAGAAGCCTGCCGACACTCCATCAAACAACGGAGGTTCAAGTAATATCGCTTTGTTTTCATCTTGGGTATTTGGGTGATAGTTGGCGGTAACTGGGTGCTCTACTAATACGAATGTTATCTTCCGAATCCCTCTGCAAGGTCGGTCACTTCCTCACAACAAAAGCCAGCGCGCTCCCAAAATGTCAAGGGGGTGTCACCAAAGAGAAGTTCTCGTGTCAGTACACCACCAATGTTTTCTCTGGTCTCGCAGAGGAAAATACGCTACAAGGGGGGTACAACCAATGCAAGCAGGGAGAGGCCCAGAGACATCCAAATCCCCCATTCTCCAAGATCTCACCCCCTCCCCTATTGCCGATATTTGACTTTAGCCTGCGAGGCTCTACGACGTCGCAGTGTTTTCTACAACAGAGAGGAATCAAGGATGCAAGGCGCCCAAACATTGGAGCTCAAGGTCAGCGAATGGCCCACCCTCGAAGATATCAAAGAGTTCACCTCTGTAGATGACAAAGAAGGTATCACTGAATACCTTCAAAAAGAGTTCGATGCCTACATCACCATGCGCGTGGGAAACACCGACTTACTCGCTGGTTACACAGAAGCCTTTATCCTCCCAGTCCACGCCCTTATCAAAAGTCTCTCTGGTGGACTTCGTGTTCTTGCCACAGAAAAGTCTGTGCGTATCCCCATCTACCTCCAACAGTATGACGTAGAGCCCGGTAGCCGCGCACATTTCCTCCACTGGCGCCTCGATCAAGGTCGGATCTTTATGCGCTTTGAGTGGGGTGGCTACAAAGAAGCCCCCGCTTTTATCGAAAATCTCGGTGAAATCGAACTCGATACCGTACAAGCTCAACAAGCCATCGCTGATCTCGTCGCTGATTATATCCAGCGCATCGCTGTTCTCCTCCGTCACCTCGGCGATTGGAGCAACAACGAGATCGAAATCCTCTTCGAAGGCTTCTGATCCTCCCCACGTTCGGTCCCCTCACCCATCCATACGCGAGGTTCACAGTGTTTCAACACCCCCATGTCCGAGCCCTCGTCCATCCTTTTTCCCAACGCCGCACGCTTCAAAACGTTTTTTCATCCCTTGCGGGTTCTTGGCCTCTCCGCATCGTGCGCCTTCTCTTTGTGTGCGCACTGCTTTGCAGCCTCGCACCTACCGCGCAAGCCGATGATACACGTGCCCATCAGGTCGTCATCTCAGGCGTTTACTACCACGGCTTTCTTCGCGGGCGCCCTGAACCCGAAGAAGCCATCCGACTCACCAACGTCAGCAAACGAACGGTCGATGTCTCCAGTTGGATGATCTCTGACATGTACACCAAGCGCAGCGCGCGACGACGTCGCAACTCCTCTCGACGACCAAGAGGACGCTGGGGACGCAACAAACGACAAGAGTCCTACCAACCCACAGGAAAAAAACGTCGCATCGTCCTCCCCCCTGGAACACGCCTACGACCCGGACAGTCCATCTGGATCGCTTACCAAGCTGACGGATTCCGCCGCATGTTCGGGATCTCCCCCGATATCCAAGGGGACAGTGATGCACCCAATATCCCCAAAGCTGATCTCCCCGAAGGTTGGCCGAATCTCCCCTCGACACGCGGGGTTGTCTCTCTTCATGACCCCAACGGTCGCCCTGTCGACATCGTTTGTTATGACACCGTCAAAGACACACAAAACAAACCCTTCGACGCAAGCGCGATCCCACAAGGCCACTGGTCTGGACCACCCGTAAATATGCGCGGCGCAAACCCCTACGCCTCCCGTGGACAGGTCCTCGCCCGCGACCGAAATGAAAAAGGTATCCCTGTCCCTGATACCAACACCGCCGCGGATTGGAACAACAGTTTCTCCGCCACAAAGTTGGGCGCTGATGTCACCCACCGCGTCGAAAAACCCGGCCAAAGCTTGTTTACTCCCCAACGACACAAAAATACAAGCGTCGATATCCTCGTGACATCCGCGCCAGAAAACAACTATGCGTCGCTGATCCAACGCTTCAAAAGCGCCAGAAAGCAAATCCTTCTCAATGTTTACCTCTTCACCAACCCAGAACTCGCAAACACCATGATCCAAGCCAAACGCCGTGGCGTGGATGTTCGCATCCTCTTTGAAGGTGTCCCTGTAGGTGGAGTCCCCAAAAAAGCCCGCTACTACGCAAACAAGATGCATAAAGCAGGCATCCCAATTCTCTGGATGCGCGGAAATCGAAAACAAAAGATCATCCGACGCTACCGATTCAATCACGCAAAATACGCCATCATCGATCAAACTTGGGTGATCATCGGGACCGAAAACTACGGAACCACGGGGCACCCACCGCGCCCTGACTTTGGAAACCGAGGTTGGGAGATCCAAATCCGCTCCCCTGTCCTTGTACGCGACCTCTACGCGGTGTGGAAACACGACACAGACACCGCACACCAACTCGATCTTCTCCCCATCGCAGACGCTGGCGGCACACGTTGGGGTCCTCCACCAAGCTCCTTTAACCCCAAAGAGCGATCATATACCCCGATCTACCGTTATCGACGACCTGCTCTCCGTGTGTCAGGACGCGCAGACCTAGAGATGGTGCTCTCACCCGACAACAGCCTTCATGAACGCCAAAGCCTGATGGGATCGATCCTTTCATGCCAAAATGAAGTCCTGATCCAACAAAACTCCATCCCCCTGTTTTGGGGCAAAAAACACAAACGCTCTTTCCTCAAAACCCCCAACCTTCCCCTGATGGCTGTGATCCAAGCCGCGCGAAAAGGTTGCCGTGTCCGCGTTCTGCTCGACAGCACTTGGTACAACATCGACGTTCGTGATGATCGCAAAAATGATAAGACCGTCGCCATGCTCAACCGCATCGCCGCACAAGAAAAACTCAATCTCCGCGCACGCTTGATCAACCTACAAGCCGCTGGCGTCGCAAAGATCCATGCCAAGGGCGTGATCGTCGATCGCAAAGAAGTCTTTGTGGGTTCGATCAACTGGACGGAAAACAGCTTCAAAGGCAACCGCGAAGTGGGCGTGATCGTTCGACACCCCAAAGTCGCAGCCTATTACACAGACCTCTTCATCCGTGACTGGCTCCAGTCTCGCATCTTCCAAATCGTCCTGCGAAACCCCTCCCCTGTTTACAAACAGCCCTCTATCCGCGCTGAAGTCCTCGCTCGACTTCAACCCGCCGATACACTCGATGTTCTCGCAGAACTACCGTCCTTTTACCAAGTCCGTATCGGACAACGCCAACTCGGTTACGTCCTCAAAGGCGACCACGAGATCTACATGACCCCCTACGAAGCACGCTTCCAAGTCGGACGCTCGGGCGTTGTCGTCGGTCGCATCGTCTCCGTAAAAGAACGACGCAAGATGTTTCAGATCTTCTTCGCCAAACCTGTCGAACGACAACTCCTCATCGTTCTCTGGAAAACCAGCGCAGCCGCCTTCCAACAAAAATTCGCCAACCAATCCCCCGCCAAAGCACTCGTCGGTAAATACGTCCAAATCCAAGGTATGATCACGCAATACCGCGGCTCCGCACAACTCAACCTCAAAGCCCCCGGGCAAATCCGCTTTCTTCAATAATCTATCTCGGATATCCGTTTTCTGCGGGCGGCCACAGTGGGCCGCCCCAGATATATCCGATATATCCATTTTATCGGGCGGGCCTCGTGCCCGCCCCTGATCCATTTTATCGGGCGGCCACAGTGGGCAAATCCGCTTTCTCCAATAATCTATCTCGGATATCCGTTTTCTGCGGGCGGCCACAGTGGGCCGCCCCAGATATATCCGATATATCCATTTTATCGGGCGGGCCTCCGTGCCCGCCCCAGATATATCCTCCGTGCCCGCCCCAACTCCGCCCCTAAATCATTGCTATCTTGCGAAAACTCTGCTACATCTACGGCGCATCTTTGCGCATACAACGAACGGCACAACCCGATGATCCTGAGGAACCACAATGTCCCGCAAAGCTTCCACCAAGCGTCCGCTCCATCTCCTTTTTCGAGCGGCGCTTTTGCTTACCTTACTTGGCGCCTCGATCTCTTGCGGCTTTAACTTTACGCAAGGCCAAGCCTGTACGCGGACGTACGAATGTATTCCAGGTTTGTACTGTGATCGCGGTGTTTGCACGGATGTTTCCAATCAGTCCTGCAAAGACAATGCGGATTGCCCCAGTAATGCGGCCTGTCGGTTCTCGTTGTGCGTCCCCAAACAATTACTTATCGAATGTGACCTTGTCTCCAAACCTTGCGGACAAGGGCTTGTTTGCAAGTCGGGTTACTGTACGCGTAGCGGTGAAGGTCTTGCTTGCCAAGTCGATAACGATTGCCCAGATCCCACCAACTTGATCTGCGATGAGCGCTTTGGGAACGTCTGTCGTGTGGGCCGTCGTTGCGAGGTTGCGGAAGACTGCGATCAAGGATTTGCTTGTGTCCAACGTCGTTGTGAGTTCAAGATCGAAGAACCCAGCTGTTCAAGCAGTAGCGATTGTCCCAACGAAGACTTTTTCTGCAACTCTGACGGGCGTTGTGTCCTGAAAGAATAAGATCCCAGCGAACCCACGCTCGTCTTCTCTCCTCCCCTCTACATCCCCAAAAACAAGGCGAGCCCGACCAAGGAGAAGACCGTGAGTCAAAAGAGATCCTTTCGTGCTTTGACGCCTTGTTGGCAGACAACAACGCTTGTTCTTTGTGGTTTTGTCTTTTTGTTTTCGCTGCAAGTCCACGCAGAAACAAAAGAATCGACATCACCTCTTCTGCTTACGGCGCGGTATCTAGCACGTGTCCACGACAGGATCCAAAAGTCTTGGGAAACACAGAAGCTTCCTTTGATGGCCTTGCACAAACGCAGCGCGACTGTGACGGTGTGGATCGACGCAAAAGGAAAGCTCAAGAAGATCAAGATCGTTCAAAGCAGCGGACTGAAAAGCTTTGATCACTCCCTACTCAAGGCGATCTACAAGTCTTCCCCTTTTGAAAAACCACATCCTTCGATCTTGGAAGATGTCCAAAAAACGGGTTTGGATATCGTGTTTCGTAAGCGTGTATTCAAGCGCAAGCTCAAGCCACTCAAGCTTGAGTACAAAGGCAAGACAACCGTCCCCAACTGGACCCCAGGAAAACCACAGAAGCGATAATCCTCAAGAGCCCGAATCCCCCCAAGCAAAGGGCCTTACCACTTCCCGCCACCCGAACGACTTCCACCATAGCTACGCGAGCCACCCGAACGAGAGCCACCATAACGAGACCCACCCGAGCGCGATCCGCCATAACGTGAGCCACCGTAAGAGCCCGAACGACGGTAACGTGCGCGGCTTCCATAAGAGCCCGAACGATAGTAACGACCACCTGCACCACGACGATAGTACGAGCCTCGACTCCATCCCATCGGGCGATGACGTGTGTAGTAGGTGTTGCGATAATAGCCATAGTAAGAGGGATATCGGCCATAGTAGTAATTGTAGCGCGAGTAGAAAGCACCTGTACGCCACCAATAAGCCGAGCCATACCACATAAAAGAACTACGCCACCAAACAGCATGCCAGATCATGGGATAGACAAAGAAGCCCAAAAAGAAAGGACTCACCCCCGTGCTGTAAGAGTGTGCGTAGTCAGGTTGGCGATAGTAATAGCCCGAACCATCGCGCAAAGAGTACGAAAGTTGGCGTTGGGCTTGATCGTAAGGTTTGGTTTGTTGGAAAGCGAAGATCAACTTGTCTTCGCCGTTTTGGTAGCCTTGCTTTTTGTTTTGGTCGATGTACCCGTACAACGTCAGCAAGTTGTTGTTGCGCTTGGGTTCCACGCGGACAGGCGAAGGCAACAACGTGGTGGGGTCAGCATTGGGCTTTTGGCGTTTCAAGGTCGCAAAATAGATCGCATTGACCTCATCTTCAAAACGCTTCATCCAACCTGAAAAGTCTTTTTCGTCTTTACCTTTGGTGCTCCAAAGAGCCTCTTCTACAGCTTTGAGGTCGATCTTGGGATCACCCACTTCTATGGGTTGCATCGCAGGAGCTTGTTGTTTGGGGCCCTGCCCTTGGCTGATATAACCGTTGTATCCGGGCCCAACGTTTGGTCGTCGGGAGGTAAAGAAATACACAGCAATCCCTCCCACCACGATCATCGCCGCAATTCCCCAGAATAACGCCATGTTGGGTTGATTCCCACGACGCGATCCTTGGTAGTCATCGTAATGTTCTCGTCCTCGATAACGGGCCATGTGGTTACTCCCTTTGTCTCGCAAAGGCCCCGTGGTTCGGTGACCTTCGTTTTTGATACATCATCGCAAATACGTACAGTTGCAGTATTCTCCGCGTCCGTAGGTGTCTTTGCGTCCTTCGATGTTCCATTCGCAAGCAAGGTAACACGGCCCATCTCAATTTCAAGCCCCACCCCCATCAAGGCCTTTTCCCCCTAAGCTCTCCCCTTCTCCCTTCTTGACTTTGGCCTTCCTCGACACACAAAACACACAAAAAAACCGCATCCTCCAACAAGAGGTGCGGTTCTTTCCATCAGAGAGGCCCAAAGCGGCCCTCAAAAGCAGGTCATCTTATTTTGAGAGGGGGATCGAGTCAGTGCGCTCAAGGGTGTAGCTACCAATGTTTTTGTAGGTCAACTGCCCTGTGGCTGTTTTGCCTTCGCGCAGCACGGAACCACTCAACATGAGCTTTTTGGTCTTGTAATCAATGTAGGCCGAGCCAGTGAGTAGCGTTCCTTTGGCATCTTTGAAGTTGATTCCTGCGGAGTATTGGAAGTTATCGTAAGTAACGATGTCTCCACCAATGTTTCCTTCGAACTCTGTGCCCTTAACACTCCAAGACGCCAAAGCTGCGACGCGAACTTCTTGGCCGTAAGGACCGCAAGCATGTGCGGTTCCGCCAAGCAACGACCAGATCCACGAAGGCTTTGCTTCACGAACACGACGTGTCCGTGTAGGAACCAAGGAAGCTTTCTCGTTGAGGCGCAAGTCCATGGTCATCGGGATTTGAGAGCCATCCGCAACCAACTTCAGTGAGCCATTCCAAACCCCGATGGGGCGAAGATCCTGAAGATTCAAGCGTCTAACAGGCGAAACTTGATTCGCAAGCACCTGAACATGCGGATTTGCTTTGATTTTCGCGCTGACAACAGGTGCTCCTTTGATGAGATTGTCACCCAACAAGCCACTTTTTGCAGACTCAGCGGGCTGTTGCGTGGTTTCCATCCCACAGCCCGTTTGCAACATCATCCCCCACAACCCCAACCCTGCCAACAGCGACCAACCCAAGCGTTTTGTTTTCATGGCTTCCTCCTCGTCCTTTGGACCTCAAGACATTCAAGCAGCGCTCAACCCCGAAAAGCTTTGCACATCGCGCTCTTTCTGTATTTGGATCTACCCCCCCTCTTTGCAAATGTAAACATTTATAATATTTATGATTAGATAAAGATTTTCTTTACACACTCCCAAAAAAACGAGAGATATCATGCAAGAACATCTATCGCTCCCCTCTCTTGATGGCTTGCAATACTTCTTGGCGGCCGCAGAACACGGCAATTTCCGTCGCGCAGCCGAGCAGATGCACATCACCGCCGCAGCTTTAGGACAACGGATCAAGCAACTTGAACAACAACTTGGAACAACGCTTTTTCTACGCGAGCCGCGTGCTGTGAAACTCACAGAAGCAGGGCATCGCTTGATCGATGTCGCCCGCGCAACGCTGCGCCAAGCCTCACAGTGCCGCGATGTGGTACATGCGGGAGAAAGCCTTCCCCTTTCGATCTCTTTGGGGACGCGATTTGAGTTGGGGATGTCTTGGGTGTTGCCAGGGATCCTTGCGCTACAAGAGCAACGCCCACAGTGGAAGATCGACCTTTACTTTGGCTCGGGCCCTGACTTGCTAGAACAGCTCCAAGCCCGCAGAGTCGATTGCATCGTGACCAGCGCCCCAGTCCTCCACAAACGTTGGACAGCCGAGTTTTTGCATACAGAAACTTATCTCTTTGTAGGTGCCCCCGACCTACTCCAAAGATGCCCTTTTCAAGCTCCCCAAGATGCCCGTCACCACACGCTTTTGGATATCGACGAAAGCTTACCTCTCACACGTTACTTGACCTCTGCCACGGGTGAGCTTTCCTTTGGTGCTTTTCGCTTATGTGGTGCGGGTTCAGCGATCCACTATATGTTGTTGCGAGGGTTGGGCGTCGCGGTGTTACCGCATTATATGGTCCGAGCAGACCTCGAAGCAGGACGCCTTCAACAGCTCTTGCCCGATTATCCGCTTCTTTCAGACTCTTTTCGTTTGATCTTCTCGCGAGATGCGATCTTTCATGCACAGTTGCGGCAGTTTGCGAACTTCCTTCGCGAACGTCCGCTTACATAAACAAAAAAAGCCCGACAGTTAAAACTGTCGGGCTTTTTTACATCGTGTGGGTAGCGTTAACTATCTCTTGGAAGCCCGGATCAGGAACCCGACGGGCCAGACGAGGCAGATTTATCACCCCTGAGCACTTTTTGAGAGGATTGAGGCCCTGTCCTCTTTCTGCGCGACCTTGTTTTTATTGTGGATTTTCTAAATCCTCATGGGTCGTCTGCGCTGTCGCCATGAAAGATCTGCTTGAGGGGGTGGTCACACTGCTTTTCTTGCCCACATCGCTATGGGCGGAGGCGCCGCCGGTGGTGGTGAGGTGCGATCAAGGTCGGGAGCACGCCCCATTCCAACCTTGATTTTACTCGTCTTTTTGCACTTTTACGGGCCCGCCGCCTAGGATCTTGTGGTTCTGCTTCGCCTGAAACTCCTCGATCTCGGCGTGGGCGGCATGGGCGCTTTCGATCAGCTCACCTATGCACTCCCAAGAAACCTGTCTTCTAAACGCTCGTATCGCGGGCGCCTAAACGAAGAAACCCATACGGGAACAACCGCTTACCGAAGCAAGCACACGTTGTCAGGTAGCCTACCTTGTGATGTTTGTGGATATCGCCTCCCCTTGGGGAGTTTTCTTGTCAAAGAACCTCACCACCCTAACACATCGAAGAAGACAGTCAACTTCTTGGCGCGGCGTCCCTTTCCCCCAAGTGCTTGTCAAGAGTAGGCTTCGGGCCTACTCTCTAGGCATCCAACCAGCACAAGGAGCCAGTATGTCCAAAGAGCAGACCTCATCTCCACGCGAAACCGTGACGATCATCGACAACTCTACAGGAAAACAAGTGGAGCTGCCTCTCTACCGCGGAACCGAAGGTCCCGCAGTCTTCGACATCGGGGGGATGGCCAAGCAGCTTGGTATCTACACATACGACCCTGGATTTCGCAGCACCGCATCTTGTCAAAGCGCGATCAGCCTTATCGACGGACCTGCGGGGCGTTTGTTGTATCGTGGCTATCCTATCGAACAACTTGCTGAACATAGCTCTTTCCTTGAAGTGTGTTACCTGCTTTGGTACGGATCTCTCCCAAACCAACAGGAGTTAGAGAAGTTCACCTACTCCATCACCCACCACACCTTGCTGCACGAAGGTTTGCGAGAGTTTTTCCAAGGTTTTCGATATGATGCGCACCCGATGGCGATCATGGTGGGGGTCGTGGGTGCATTGTCGGCTTTTTATCATGACTCACTCGACATCCATAACCCAAAAGTGCGCGAACTTTCCGCCCATCGTCTGATCGCCAAACTCCCGACCATCGCGGCTTGGGCCTATCGCTACTCCAAAGGCGAGCCTTTCCCCTACCCCCGCAACGAACTTAGCTATGGCGAAAACTTCTTACACATGATGTTCTCTTATCCCACAGAGCCCTACAAAGTGAACCCTGTTGCAGCCAAGGCGATGGATCTTCTCTTTCTCACGCACGCGGATCACGGGCAAAATGCATCAGCGTCCACCATCCGCCTTGCAGGTTCTTCGCAAGCCAACCCCTACGCTTGTGTGTCTGCGAGTGTGGGGACGCTTTGGGGGCCAGCACACGGGGGCGCAAACGAAGCTGTCATCCGTATGCTCGAAGAGATCGGGAGCCCTGATCGCCTCGACTATTTCATCGCACGCGCCAAGGATCGTGATGATCCTTTCCGCTTGATGGGTTTTGGACACCGTGTTTACAAAAACTACGATCCGCGCGCCAAGATCATCAAAAAGCTTTGCGATGAAGTCCTTGCAGCCTATGAAACAGACGACCCACTCTTCACGCTTGCCAAACAACTTGAAGAGCGTGTCCAACAAGACGAATACTTTGTCAAACGCGGTCTTTACCCAAATGTGGACTTTTATTCTGGGATCATCCTGCGAACCATCGGTATCCCCACCAATATGTTTACAGTCGTCTTTACCATCGGCCGTGCGATCGGCTGGATCGCCCAATGGAACGAGATGATCACGGACAACCAAACGAGCATTGGTCGTCCACGACAGCTCTACACAGGGCCCGCACAACGCGATTACATCCCGCTCGCTGACAGATAGGTCCCAACAAGAGAGGGCTTCCCATGCAACTCACCCCACTTTTTCCGCGTTGGTCTTGGCCTGCCCCCAGAAGCCAGATGTGGATCTTGCGGATATTGCGCTTTTTTTGGACGCTCCCCACCAATGTCCTTGGTCATACGATCGGTTGGTGCTTGAGCCTCCAAAAGCCTCACTACTTCGAAGGTCCTGCGGCCCATGGATGGTTTTATCGTCTTCCACGATTTCTCCCCAAGATGGGGGCTGTGGCACTTGGACATGCAATCCTCTACAGCGCCTCATTCCTCGATGGCCCCCATGCTTCCGCGATCATGGCTCATGAGCTTGCACACACACGGCAACACGAGTGGCTTGGGCCGTTTTATCTCCCCGCGCACATCCTTTGCCAAGCGGTCAGCCTCTGTCTATGCCTCCTCGGGCGCAAAGTGGTGTACAGTCCTGTCCATGACTTCAATCCACTTGAGCAGACTTGGATCTGCTTAGGCGTCGGTGCTATCGGTCCTTTGGTGCAAGGCAAGCTATTGACCCCAGAAGAAAAAGAAACCTATCTCCGGCTTTTTGGGCTCCGCGAAGAAACACGCCTCCCCTCCTGAAGACCACTTCCCCCAAAGATATCCCGATTTCCCGCCCTTATCGAAAGCTCCGCGAGATGCAGCCGCTCAAAAGCTCCGTATCAAACAGCCTCTCAAATGTGCCGTATTAAGCGGCCTCACAAAAGGTCTTCACTGTATCGTAGAGAACGCGCAATCCCCACAGATAGCCGTCTACAGGGACGCGTTCATTGTGTCCATGGAAAAGCTGTGTGAACGTATAATCCGCATCTTTGGGAAGTTGAAGCGGAGAAAAACCATAGCAAACGGTGCCCAAACGAGAGAACTGACAAGCATCCGTGAACCCTGGGATCATATAAGGGATAGGCACACCAGCATTGTCATGTTGTCGGATCTTCCGCTCGATCAGACGATAAAGATCTGTATGGTAGGGATTGACGACGGCTGGTGCTTCTTCGTCGATGATGTATTCGACGCTATCGCCTGTGACGGCTTTCAACTCGCGTACAAGATCTGCTCCAGAAAAGCCCGGCAACAAGCGGCCATCCAGCAAGCACGTTGCCTCAGAGGGGATCACATTCAACTTGATACTTCCTTCGAGCATCGTGGGCGAAACGGTGTTGTGCAACAACGCATAAAAAGTCCCCGCAAGCGTTTTGGGGATGACACGCTCCAAAAGAAGATTGCTCACTTGCGGTTGCGACAAGAGCTTTAAGATCACCCCAACAGGGAGCTTTTGGGTATCTGCAAGTGTCGAAAGGAAGGACTCAACGATGGGCGTGTTGTGTTGGGGCAGACGAGCCTTTCCAACCTTCGTGATCGCCTCTGCGAGCTTGATCACAGCGCTATCGCGTTTGGGCATCGAACCGTGGCCAGGTTCACCTCGTGCGATCATTCGCAGCTTCACGCGGCCTTTTTCGGCGACTTGGATCGGGTACAGTGTGGTGCCATTGACGTACATCGTGAAACCACCGACCTCACCGATCATGTACTCAGCGCGGACAAGATCTGGGTGTTCTTCCACCATAAAGCGCGAGCCATAGCGACAACCTTCTTCCTCGTCAGCCACCGCGCAAAAGATAACATCCCGCGCAAGTCGAACCCCTTCAGCTTTCAAGCGTAGGAGCACCATCATCGACATCGTGACCATGTTCTTCATGTCCAAGGCACCGCGCGCCCAGATATGGCCCTCGTCCTCCACAGCCCCAAAAGGATCATGCTTCCAATATTCCCGATCCACGGGGACAACATCTGTATGACCAGCCAACAACAGAGGTTTCGCGCTGCCATCCCCATCAAGGCGCGCAACCAAATTGGCGCGCTGTGGGGCGGATTCAAAGATCTGTGACGCGATCCCCTGTTCCTGCAATACCTTTGCAAGATAATCCGCCGCAGGTCGTTCGTTTCCTGGGGGATTGATCGTAGGGATCTGCAACAATGCCTTGAAATGTTCGACGGCTGCACGTTCCCAAGCTTCGACAGAAAACGTTGAGGGGGTTGCTTGGGTATTTGAGGAAACCTGCTCTGTCATCCAAAAGCCTCCAGCTTGCGTTGTTCGACTGTTGACAAGATACAACACAAAAACGTCATATCATCCACCTACCCCAAAAGAAGGTGAACTCTAACTACACATCCAGTCAAGGAAAACAAACATAACCACACCCAAAAGAACCGTTTGCCCGCACAACAACATATGGAGCCGTGCATGGATACGCGATCTTTTTCCCGACTTTGCTTCCTTTCCTTTTTTTTATGGGCACTTGTAGGGCCTCTTTCTCAAGCACACGCCATCACGGTGTCTGGCACGCTGTACAACAATACACAGTGGACAAAAGCCCAATCACCCGTCATCGTCACAGGCGACCTCACCGTCAACACAGGCGTCACGCTTACGATTGATCCTGGCGTAGAAGTCCTTTTCCGAAACAGCGACTCTTCTGTCAGCGGCGATGATACCGCACGTGTCGAGTTGATCCTCAATGGAACCCTCGTCGCCAACGGAAGCGCCGCCGAAACCATCAAGTTCCGCTGCGAAACAGGAACAACGCGTGGTTGTTGGTACGGCATCCACGTACTCACTGGTCAAACCGCGACCATCAGCCACGCGGTGATCCGAGATGCCCAATATGGCGTTATCTTGAGCGGTGCGAGTACGGCAACCGTCACAGATACGGAAGTCACAAACCACGCACAGTACGGCTTTTACAGTAGCACCAGCGGCACACTCAGCCTCACTCGGATCAAGCTTCACCGCAACTACAACGGGCTTTACGCCGCCAACACCAAGCTTACCCTCAAAGAGTCGCTAATCTATCGAAACACCAGCATCTACGGTCTTTACATCAGTTCAACGACCGCTGCGGGCGAAAGTCTCGTAGAAAACAACACGATCACACTCAATGGTGGTTACGGCATCTACACAAATATCGGTAGCAGCGGCGGGACCGTCACCCTACAAAACAACATCGTCACCAAAAACTACACAACGTCCTACGAGCTCTACAACACGAGTTTCACTTACACCCCAGTCTGCAAGAACAACCTGATCTGGGACACCAGCGGAAACACCACCTACCGCGTCAACTGCACCAACACCGTGGTCTACAATCCCCTCTTCGTCAACGAAGCCTCCGATGATTACAGGCTTTACGATCGCTCTCCTGCGCGGAAAGCGGGTATCAACGCCGTTGATGCTGGTGCCCTGCAATGGACCGCCCAAGTCACCAATGTCCTCCATGGCAAGCTCTTCCAAGACCTTACATTACCCGCAGGAAACTACCCCCTGACAGGTGACCTTGTTGTCCCCGCAGGTGTGACGCTGACACTCGATGCAGGTGCAATCCTTTCGGCAGGAACAGACGATATGATCGGTGGCGATGATACAGGTCGCGCAGAGCTGATCATCCAAGGAAACCTGATCGTACAGGGGACCGCGAGCCAACGCGCCGAACTCAAGGGGACTTCCACCTCTCGCGGCGTCTGGTACGGTGTCCGTGTTGCAGCAGGAGCGACCGCTACAATGAGTCATGCCTTGCTACGCGACGCCCAATACGGCATCGTCTTGGAAGGCGCGAGCACAGCAACCGTTACAGATACAGAAGTTACAAACCACGCACAATACGGCTTTTACAGCAGCTCTGGTGGCACACTTGGACTCACTCGGATCAAGCTCCACCGCAACTACTACGGGCTTTACGCCGCCAACACCAAGCTCACCCTCAAAGAGTCGCAGATCTATCGAAACACCAGCACCTACAGTCTTTACATCAGTTCAACGACCGCTGCGGGTGAAAGTCTCATAGAAAACAACACGATCACACTCAATGGTGGTTACGGCATCTACACAAACATCGGTAGCAGCGGCGGAACCGTCACCCTACAAAACAACATCGTCACCAAAAACTACACAACGTCCTACGAGCTCTACAACACGAGTTCCACTTACACCCCAGTCTGCAAGAACAACCTGATCTGGGACACCAGCGGAAACACCACCTACCGCGTCAACTGCACCAACACCGTGGTCTACAATCCCCTCTTCGTCAACGAAGCCTCCGATGATTACAGGCTTTACGATCGCTCTCCTGCGCGGAAAGCGGGTATCAACGCCGTTGATGCTGGTGCCCTACAATGGACCGCCCAAGTCACCAATGTCCTCCACGGCAAGCTCTTCCGAGACCTTACATTACCCGCAGGGAACTACACCCTGACAGGCGACTTGATTGTGCCTCCAGGGATCACCTTGACCATGCAAGCGGGTGCAATCCTTTCGGCAGGAACGGACGATATGATCGGTGGCGATGACACAGGTCGCGCAGAGCTGATCATCCAAGGAAACCTGATCGTGCAGGGAACTGCAAGCCAACGCGCCGAACTCAAGGGGACTTCCACCTCTCGCGGCATCTGGTACGGTGTCCGTGTTGCAGCAGGTGGAAAAGCCAGCTTCCGCGATGTCTTGTTGCGCGATGCCCAATATGGCGTCATCACCGAATCTTCGGGAATTACAGACGCCAGCGATATCGAAGCCACCAACATGGCCCAGTACGCTTTTTATGCAACAGGTGCTGAACTCACCATCGTTCGAGGAAAGATCCACCGCAATTACAACGGGCTCTACGCCTCCAATACCACAACACGCGTGACCTTTACCCAAGTCTATCGAAACACCAGTACCTACGGCCTTTACATCACTTCGACGACCGCCGCAGGAACAAGCTTCCTCGATCACAACACGATCACGCTCAATGGTGGTTACGGTCTCTACACAAACATCGGTAGCAACGGTGGAACCGTCACCCTACAAAACAGCATCATCACCAAAAACTACACAACGTCCTACGAGCTCTACAACACGAGTTCCACCTACACCCCTGTTTGCAAGAACAACCTGATCTGGGACACCAGCGGAAGCACCACCTACCGCGTCAACTGCACCAACACCGTGACCTCCAATCCCCTCTTTGTGAACGAAGCCTCCGATGATTACCACCTCACAAGTACCAGCCCTGCGCGTCTCAAAGGCACGGATGGTTCGGACCTTGGTGCACTTCCTTATCAACCCGTCCTTGCGCAGATCGTGGTCACCCCCTCCCCTGCCAACATCGTGGTAGGACAAACACAACAGTTCACCGCGGTAGGCTTCGATAGCAACGGAACGCAAGTCAACGGACTGACCTTTACATGGGCACTCGTCAATGGCGGAGGCACCCTCTCCGCGACAGGGCTTTTTACCGCGAGCACCACGGCCAAGACCTACACAAGCACCATCGAAGCCACTTCGGGCAGCATCAAAGGTTACGCCACCGTCAACGTCTTGCCTGGCCCCACCTTTAAAGTCGAAGTCCTCCCCACCAAAACGACGGTCAAAGCAGGCGAATCAGCCAAGCTCACAGCGAGGGTCACAGACTCTTACGGAAACATCATCGCCAACAAGACCATCACGTGGACCACACAGCCCAACGCGGGCACCATCACCACAGATGGCACCCTTACTGCGGGCACGATCGCAGGAAACTATGCCGCCAGCGTCACCGCAACGGTGGACAGCATCTCAGGAAAAGGCGATGTGGAGATCTTGCCCAACGATCTCAACAAACTCGAAGTCTCCCCCAACCCCGCTCAAGTGCAAGTCAACAAAACACAACAGTTTTCTGTCGTAGGAAAAGATCGTTATGGCAACACGCTTTCCACGACCCCCACGACCACATGGGCAATCATCGCAGGTGGCGGAACCATCGACCCCACAGGTCTATTCACAGCCAATGCCACCCCTGGAACATTTGCGAACACGGTCGAAGCAAGAAGCGGAAACATCCGAGGTTATGCGACAGTGGAAGTCACAGCCTCAGGTCCAAGCGTAGCGTCTATCACGGTAACTCCCACGACGATCACCCTACAACCATCGGGGCAACAGCTTTTTGTGGCAGCAGCCTACGACAGCAACAACCAACGCATCTCGGGTACTAGCTTTACTTGGTCGCTTCCAGGAGGCGGTGGGAGCATCGCCCCTAGCAGCGGGCTTCATACCCAAGCCACCTTCACTGCGGGCGCCGTCGAAAGCACCTTTACTGTCACAGCAAGCGCAGGCGGTGTGAATGGGAATGCTACCGTTATCATCAAAAAAGCCGCAACACTCGCCAAGATCAACGTCTCTCCTGCAACAGCCACACTCAAGATCAACGGTCAACAAGCCTTTACCGCCACAGGAGAAGACAGCAATGGCCAAGCCATCGCCCTAGGCACGGTCACTTGGAGCGCAACAAGCGGCACCATCACACAAACAGGTGCTTATACCGCTGGTAACACCGCAGGTTCGGCCACCATCACAGCCGAAAGCAATGGAATCAAGGGGACCGCCACGGTTCAGATCACACAAGGGCAAGCCCCCACAGCACCAACCCTCAAGGCCCCTGCCAACACTTCGACGGTGACTTCTTTGACCCCGACCCTCGAACTCACCAACAGCACAGACGCGGACGGCGACAGCCTGACCTACACATTTGAAGTCGCCACGGATGCCAACTTTACACAAAAAGTCGCAACCCAAAGTGTCGCAGAGACGGCCAATACCACCATGTGGACCGTGTCTCCCGCGCTTCAAGAAAACAAGACCTATTACTGGCGTGCCCAAGCATCCGATGGAACGCTGCAAAGCCCTTGGTCCGCCG
Source organism: Myxococcales bacterium (assembly GCA_020632975.1). GTDB lineage: Bacteria > Myxococcota_C > UBA6777 > UBA6777 > UBA6777 > JAKLKB01. The sequence goes on along the minus strand of JACKEL010000003.1, from coordinate 341,884 downwards.
TGTACTCTTTCAGCATCAACGCAAACAACGATCCTCCCACAGCACCGCGCCTTTCCTCTCCTGTGGATGGTGGGCAAGTCGCAAGTCTGCAACCCACACTTGAAGTCACCAACGCCACAGACCCCGAAGGCAGCACTTTGGTGTACCGCTTTGAGATCGCCACAGACAAGACCTTCCAACAGGTCGTCGCACGTTCTTCCGCAGTGACCGAAGGAAGCGCAGGTTCGACAAGCTGGAAAGTCGATGTACAACTGACTGACAACACCCTTTACTACTGGCGGGCCAAAGCCACAGACAAAGAAGGCTTGGATGGACCTTGGATGACCGTGGCGTCTTTTACAGTGTCGCTCGCAAACAAAGCACCATCCGCACCACAAGCGCGCAAACCCAAAGACGGAGACACTGTTACCACGGACAAACCCGACTTTGAGGTGATCAACTCCATCGATCCTGATAACGATCCCGTGACCCTAGAGATCGAAGTCGATACGGCCAAAACCTTCGACAGCAACGACAAGATCGCACAAGACAAGATCGCGCAAGACAACAGCGGGATCACCACGTGGACCCCCACCCAGTCCCTCAAAGAAAACACGTCTTACTTTTGGCGTGTTCGGGCTTCAGATGGCAAAACCACGACACCTTGGGTCTTTGGGGGCGAGTTCTTCGTCAACAGCCAAAACGATCCTCCCACAGCTCCTACCCTCAAAGAACCCACCAAAGGCGACACAGTCCCCTCTACACAAGTGACGTTGCGCGCCCAAGAAGCCAGCGATCCTGACAAAGATAGCCTGACCTATCATCTCCAAGTCTCCGTCCAACAAGACTTTTCGAGCGATGTCGTAGAAAACAATCTTCTCAACGCAAACAATGGAGAGATCGCTTGGCAACCCGCAGGTCTCGAAGCAGGAAAGACCTACTACTGGCGTGCTCGTGCTTACGATGGCAAAGAAAATGGCCCTTGGTCAGAGGTGTGGAGCTTTACTGTCCAAGCACAAACACCTTCAGAGACCGTCCAAGAAGGCGGAAACAACGAAGTCATCACAGAGCCAACAAACGACGGCGGAAACACCGAGAACACCACGGAGCCCACAAACGACGGAACCAACAACGAAGCCACTACCAACGACGGTGGTAGCAAAGAAACAGGCCAAGGCAACGAAAGCGCGCAAGACACCAAAGCACCGGGCGGAGGCTGTGGTTGTCAAGGACAAACCCCCTCTTCTTCTCTCTTCTTGTTGCTTTTGCTTTTCGCCATCGCCCTAAGAAGACGCCACGCCTAATCCCCCATCCACCCGTCTTTTCAACACCTCAAAGGATCTCCCATGAAGCGCTCCCTCCCTTTGTTGGCTTGGCCGATGCTTGCGGCTTTGCTCTTGGGTTCCGCCCCCAACTGCAACACGGAAAGCGGCGCACGCACGGTCGCCAAGACACTGCTTGAACCCGATGTGGGGCACACCGTGCAACGACCGCTCAGTCCGCTGCGTTATGGTATCCCTACGCATGACTTTCAGATCAAAGCACACGATGGCAACTACATCCCCGGTTGGTACCTCCCACACCCCAAAGGGCGCGGGCGTCTCATCATCTTTTGCCACGGTTTTGGCGACAGTCGTTGGGGCGGTCTCTCAATGGCTGTACAGACGTACCGCAAGATCCAAGCGGATATCATCTTGTTTGACTTTCGCCGCCACGGTGCAAGCGACCCGATCTATACGACCTACGGAGCCCACGAAAAACGCGACATCTCCACACTCATCGACTGGGTCGCCAAGCGTCGCAAGCTCACCCCATCCGTGGGACTGATCGGTTGGTCGATGGGCGCAACCATCGCACTCCAAGCCGCAGGCGCAGATCCTCGCATCCACGCAGTGATCGCGATGAATCCCTTTCTCGATCTCCGCAGCATGGCGAACCGTCAGCGACCCCCCATCCTTTCGCGCCAAACCTTTCATCGTGGCTTGGTGATCGCAGAGAAAAAAGCGCATTTCCTTGTGGATGAGGTCTCAGCCCTCAAGGGTATCCAGCGCACAAAAGCACGGATACTCCTGATCGTTGGCGATCAAGATCGCGTCGTTCCTCCCGCGGATGGTTTGCGCTTGTACCGCGCAGCCCCCAAACGCACGACGTTGTGGCTCCAAAAAGGATTTGGGCACATGGACTGGGGACGTGATCGAAGCTTTACGCCCCGCACACACGCCTTTTTCATACGTCATCTAAAAAGACGATAGACCGCGCTCTTCCCACCAGTTCCGCAACTACTCCCGAACAGCCGAGATCTCGCAAAACTTGTCCCCATGCGACAAGCATCGTGTCTCTTTGACTTTCCAACCATTGCGTTTGGGATCTTGGAAAAGGCTGTAATACAGCTTCTGATCGAACTTTGGCTCATCCTTCCAAGGCACGCTGCACGAGAGATGCACCAAAGCTCCCGCAAGACCTTGATAAAAGAAACACATCCCACCCGAAGTCTGCGGATAGACTTGCGCATGAAAGACGCTTTCGTAAGAGCCCGAGGCTTGCATCACCATCTTCTTTCCTTCGTCCCACGAAGAAAGGCCGCAATGGCCGATGCCAAGGGCTCGTGCGATCGCCAAGCCGCCCAACAAGATCTCTTTCGGATCGCCATGATGAGACCCAAACAAACCTTCCCATTCGGGCGAAAGCAAGATCCCACCGAAGGTATGGAATCCACAGACGTGACCTGACTCGCGCAAAAGCTCTGTCATCATATCGATCACAAAAGGTTTTTCATCGACGATCTTGTAAAAACCTTCGTAGCTGATGCGGTTGTAGTACTCCGCGAGATGCATCACGACAAACACACCAAAGCCTTGCAACAAACCACGCTCATCACTCTCTAGGCTTAGAAAAAAGTCCTTGAGTTTCAAAGCCATCGACTGCACACGACCTTCGTCTTCGCTCTCGATATGTGGCGTTTGGATCGCCCTCTCGCTTTCTTCCACGGTCAACATCGGCGGCAAAGCTTCGCGCGGTACCTGACGTTGCAGTTGAAACTCACAAGAGCCCTGCCCCTGCGCCACGCAAGACGTCTCCTCCACGCTCAACGAATCATAAGGCAACCCAAAAGCCACCTCGACGGCTGCCGCCGCAAAGCCCCCACCAAAGGCATCCGTAGGCTCACTACGGCTCACCACTTGGCCGTACTTTTCTTTCCATGTGTAGCCGTAATGCAAAAAGTCACCACGCACCACGCCGCCGTCTTGGTTCGCTTGAAAGTGCAATTTCCCATGGCCCATATAAGAAAAAAGCTTACTTGCCAACTGCAAACGCTCGATCGGCGTCTGCACCCCCACTTCTTCCACCACCTTCGACAAAAAGCGATAACTTGCGATATGCGCAGCACGCTTTTGCAACAAGATCCCTTCTTCGATCCCCAAGGCATCTTGGATAGTCTGATCCAAAAACAAATTGAAGTGATGGCAGTGATAGAGCACTGGAATCCCTGCAAAAGAATAAAAATTGCTCTCCGGGCGATAGCGTATCAACGACTTGAAAGACATGTTTTCCTCTCGTAATGTGCGTTCAAAACACAACAAGTCCGTCCCAACCAAAAACATTTCCTAGGCTTTTTCTTACAAATGCAATGTCTTTAGTCCCAAGATCTGCCGAACGGACTCTTCGATATTCGCAAGTTGCTGCTCGTTCAAACCTTGCGGATTCTGCAAGGTCTGCAAAGGCAATCCCGTCTTCAAAGCAACCCGCATCATCGAAGCGTGAGGATCTGGCGCATAGCGTTGCAGATAATCCAAGACCTGCACAACACGCGGGATCTCCTCGGGTTTGTAGGACTCCAAGTGCTTTCGTAACACCTTCAACATCTTGTCCACTTGCAAACGCACCATCCCAATGGGCGCTTTGCGATTGAACAAAAATCCCGCAACAAAGCGCTCGTCCAACTCCTTCAAAATAATCTGGTATTCTTTGGTTTCCACCGTGATCTGTGCGTCCTCTTCGTACTCTTCCAACGAACGCAAAACCTCCCGATTGGCACGTACCAAATCCCCAACATAAGAAGCTACATGATTCAGATCCCGCTTGTTTGGTTGTGCCTCGTAAGAGTCAAATAGCAAACAATCTGGCATCGCCGTCACAAACACCGCATTCAACGATGGCGACGGTTCGATCAATTCTTGAAGAGAATACTCTTGCATGCTCTACCCTTCACTGAGAAAGTAAGCGCTCGAAAAGCGAACGACCCACAGAAATCATCTCTTCGCTCAACAAAGAGAATCCAAAAAATCCCACATACGCAGAGGACTCTCCCAAGCGTACTAGATGCAAATAACGGCCTTCTCTGATCTGCAAAGTCACCTTGTGCAATGCCAGATGACCCGCCTCCAGTCCGTACTCCACAAACAAATCAGAGATGCTTTTCACCAAAAAACTCGACATGGGCGGAAAGACTTCAGAGTTTTCACCCCATTCAGTCAAGACAAGACCTTCTTTGTCTGTAAGAAAAACACCCAACAAAGAAAAAGCTTCGCCAAACCAGCGAACCCCTGCTGTCAAACGTTCTTCCAAAGACGTATGCAAAGACAGAGAAGGCGGTGGGACGGGCAGCCCCAACGCTTTTGACGGAGTCTCTTGTGCAAACTCTCGCGTCACATTTGCCGTGCGTTCAGGCCCTTCTGAGGGCAGAGGCCCCACAGAAGACAAAGTCCCCACAGGCCGAGCACTTCGGGAGAGTCCAGCCCGCCGCAACATCGCATCCAAAGAAGCCGTTTCATACCACAAGAGAGATCGGTTCTGACTCATCCGCTGCCTCCTCCGCCACAAAGCCAAGACGAAGAATCTCGTCCACCAACTGCCCCAAGATCCCCTGCGTCGGCGAGGGTTCTCGACTGTACAATCCCAACAAAGTCCCTGCCATCTGGCTTTGCACAAACAAAGGATCCCACGGTACCATCGCTTGCAACAGAGCTTGCGAAGGCAACGATGCGCGTAGTTCTTTTAACAAAGTCCATGTATAGGGCTGTTCGGAGCGCCACATCGTCAAGATCGCCCCTGCAAACTCGACCAAAGACCCTTCACTCCGAAGTCCCGCCAACAAAGACAAGACTTGTGGAAAAACACGCAAGGCCATGGGCTCGACCACCAAAGGAACAAACACTTGTTCCACCACGCGAAGTACCCCCAACGACCAAGGCGATACGCCACTCGGAACATCGAAAAGCACGATATCAAAAGCATCGGGAAGTTCATCCAAGACGCGCTGAAACAACCATCCATCAGCTGCATCAGACATCAACTGTTGCAGCTCCGCAGTCGAACAAGCCCCAAAAGGCAACAAAGACAACAAAGGTTGCCGCGTCTTGATCAAACACGCTTCGATCGCGTTGTCGCGCAAGAAGACATCACAAAGTCCCTTCGATGATCGTACTTTTTCTTGCAAAGAAGCTGCCACACCCCCTTGTGGATCTGCATCCACAAGCAATATCCGATATCCACGGTGGGCCAGTTCATAAGCGATGTGCAATGCCAAAGTGGTGCTTCCGCTCCCACCTTTCGGACTATAGACCGCTAACTTTTTCACGATACTTTACCTAACCTCTGTCGAAGTTTTTCTGCATTCTGCCTTGCCAAAGGATGCTCGGGTTCCATCTGCAAACACTCTTCAAACAGCATCAAAGCGCGCTCCAAATCCTGCTTGAGATAAGCTTGCTTTGCCTCGAAAAGGATCTGCTCAAAAGCAACTTTTTGTGGGGGCTTTGACTTGTGTGAGGATTGCCCTGCAAGCTCAAGAAGAGGGTAACTCTCATGCGACCGACCTTGGATGGGTGTTGGAGGCAGGGTGGGAGACGCGAAGAAAGGAGAGGAGACTTGGGAACTCGCACCAAGGAAAGGAGAAGAAGCCCCTGAACCCGCTGCCATCGAATGCAACACCTCATTGGAGGAGTTTCCCCCTAGAAACATCGCAAATTCGTCAGACAAAGCTTTGTCGAGTGCCATCGCAAGGCGAAATTCGACGGTTTGCTTGGCTGTCTCTGCTTTGTTTGGAGGCGGAGGGACTGCATGAAGCCCCGACGACGCCACATGGACCCCTGGAGCGGTAGAAGAAAGATCCTCTTCTTGAAAATGTGGCAAAAATTGGTCAGGCGAAACAGGCACCATCATAGGCACCTGATCAGAAGTGGGCCGCCCGCGTCGTGGAATCCGCGAAAGGATCTGTTGCGCTTCCTCGACGTCCCAAATCAACTCTTCCGCATTTGCATAACGATCTTCTGGATGAAGATGTGTCATTCTTCTAAAGATCCGTACAACTTTTTCAGACAAATACGGTAATTTATCCAACATAGAAGGCGGAGGCACCCGTAACCGCTTGGTCACTCGCGCAAGCAAGGTCGGCTCTGGAAAAGCCACGTCTCCAACCAACATCTCATAAAAGGTTAATCCCAAAGAATAAATATCACTTCGGGCATCTACATCGATCCCCGCGGCTTGTTCTGGCGAAAGATAATCTGGCGTACCAACGATCATCCCCTCTTGCGTAAGATTCGCTCCTTCGGTGGTTTTCACGATCCCAAAGTCTGTCAGCGTCACGACACCATTTTGGCTTAACAACAAATTGGAAGGCTTGAGATCGCGATGAACCAGACCTGCTTGGTGTGCGGCATGTAAACCCCGCGCAGCTTGCAACAGGATATCAACGGCCATCTCTTCATCGAAACGCCCCTCCCGCTTCAATCGAGTACAAACATCCTCTCCCTCGATAAACTCCATCGCGATATAGAAGAGTTCTTCGCCTTCTGTATAGCCCGCATCAAAGACTTGGATGATATTGGGATGTTTGATCCGTGAGATACTTAGCGCTTCCTGACGCAAACGCCGAATAAACCGCTCATCTCGGGCATACTGAGGCAAGATCACTTTTAAGGCGACATCGCGACCCAAAAAAGGATGCGAGCCCTTGTATACCACGCTCATCCCACCATGCGCGATCACATGCTCCACCAGAATCGAACCGATCTGACGACCTTCCAAAGACAATACCTCTTTTTCTGTGACCTTGGCGGCAGGCTCGCTTCTTCCATTGCGCTCCATCCAAGACAAATAACGCTCATGTAACCAAGCCAAAAAAGCTTGCGAAGCAATTGGATGCTCAAAGATTCGAAGGCTCGCATGTTCCCCAAGCGTCGAAGCGATCTCTTCTTTGGCCGCCCCAGATAAGATCCCCACAGATAACTCATCAAAGAGCCCTGTTAACCATGTATAAAACGCTAGATACGACTCTCGCTGGCTGACGCTGTCCACGCACAACAAGATCGCAAACTCTTCCCCACGCACCCAAGCATCCTGAAAAGCTTGTGGAGAACTGAACGTCTCCACCATCAGCTGAACATCAGGGAAAACTCGATGCTCTCGAAGATAATGCAGCAACTGATCTCCCAAAGGAGAACCTGAAACTGCCTTTTTGTTCAATAAAGCAATGCGAAACATCGGTCTCTCTTTCTCAAAACACTACAAAGGACAGACATTTTGTGACGTGCAACAAATTGTGTTCCAATACACGACGAATTGTTTTTCAACGCGCAACAAATCGCTTCAGGATGTTGCATCTGCGATCTGCCCCATCACACCGTAGTGATGGATACAGAGACCCCTGCTCGGAGCTTCGATGCAAATTTTATTTTCACGCTCATAAACAAAGAAATAGATAAAAAATAAGGCGTCCTCCCGCCTCCTTGAAAAAAGTAATACGCGCGAACACTCCTATAGACAAAGACTCACGCAATAGACGATCTACATCATCCACCCCTTTGATGCAGATCAAATCGTCTGATTTTTTTTACACTTGACAGGCGGGATATCGTGCGCTACTTCCAAAAGAGTCATTTTGACTTTTACTAAAGTCAAACAAACTTTCTCAAAGGAGATCGATCATGTACGCAGCGCCATCCTATTACGAAGAAAAGCAAGCGGGAGAAGTCTACGTCGAGCGTTCGTGGGAGGTGGCTGCGGCAGCGCGGAAGCTCAAAGAGTTGAAGGTGGTCCATCCATCACGCGAAGATAAGCTGCGTGTCGCGGCCTTTGGGATCGACTGCCAGGTGGACTTTTGTGCCCCACAAGGAGCGTTGTATGTCAAAGGAGCGGTCGATGACATGAAGCGCACGCTTCATTGGTTTTACCGCAATCTTTCGCACATCACGTCGCTGTATTTTTCCTTGGACACGCACAATATCTATCAGATCTTCCATCCAGCTTGGTGGCGTGATCGTTCGGGCCGCCCCCCCGCACCTTTGACGGTCATTCATGCCGCAGAGATCGAAGCAGGCAACTGGATCGCAACGCGCCATCCTGAGGCAAGTTTGGCTTACTGCAAAGCCCTCGAATCCAGCGGAAGATACGTCCTAACGATCTGGCCTTATCATACCTTACGAGGCACCACAGGACACGCTTTGATGCCCGCCCTTGGGGAGGCTGCGCTTTTTCATAGCCTCGTCCGCGAAGAACCCATCCACTTCGAGACCAAAGGGAGCGAACCGCTCACGGAGAGTTATTCTGTCTTTGTCCCTGAAGTCACCGAGCTAGAAGGCCGAAAGCTTGGGAGTTTTCGAGAGGGTCTTTTGTCCACATTGTTGAGCTATGATCGTGTGTATGTCTTTGGCCAAGCGAGTTCGCACTGCGTCCGCGCCACCTTGCTCGATATCAAAGAACGCCTTGAGAAAGACGCCCCCACACAACTCAGTAAGTTTTATGTGCTCAAAGACGCGATGTCCCCCGTCCCTCCGCCTCCATTGCACCCTCTCCCAGACTCGCTCAACTTCCCTCATATCGCAGAACAAACCTTGGAGATCTTGGGCAACGCAGGGATGAACATCGTGACCACGGAAGAAGATCTCATCGGATGAAAAAGAAAGCTTCTGCAACTCCTCCCTATCTAGCGGACTTTGCGCGACCTCTTGTGGCTGTGGATCTCGTGGTGTTTACGATCCTTGATGCGGATCTCAAAGTATTGCTCATCCAACGCGACGAACCTCCCTTCAAAAGCCAGTGGGCCTTGCCAGGCGGATTTGTCCGCGTGGGCGACGCTTACGAAGATCAAGGCGAAGATCTAGAAACCGCAGCCCATCGCGAACTTGCCGAAGAAACGGGCCTTCCTGTTGGCTCTGTCTATCTCGAACAACTCTACACTTTTGGGAAAGCCCAACGCGACCCACGAACCCGCGTTTTTAGCGTGACCCATTATGCGTTGGTTCGCCCCGATCTTGCGCCATTTGTGAGGGCTGGTGGAGATGCAGCGGCGGCGGACTGGCTCTCCACCACAGAACTCTCTTCTCTCCGCCTAGCCTTCGATCACTTGGAGATGATCGAGATGGCCCTTCAACGCATCCGCGGAAAACTCGACTACACCAACATCGCTTTTGAGCTGGTTCCCCCCACTTTCTCCATCGCAGAACTGCGGTCTGTGTACGAGATCATCCTTGGCAAACCTCAAGATCCTGGGAACTTTCGACGCCGCTTTCACCGTATGATCGACGACGGCCTTCTCGAAGAGGCCCCAGGAAAACGACTGACCTCCGCGCGCCCCGCCAAAGTCTTCCGCTTTTGCTCTACGCACATGTCTCGTGCAAATTAACACACCCCTTCGACTTGCCAGCAGGCCATTTCAGCCTTAAAACTTGCAGCCAAACATTTGAACCCCCTGTCACCGCTCATCTTCTCGTTGATGAGTCATCTCGCGCTTGATCTGCGCCCCAACCCTACGCAAGGAGTTTTCCATGACTAAAGTTTACGCTTGGCCCGCACTTGCAACCCTCGCATCTCTCGCCGTTTACTACTACACAATGTTTCGTGTTAGCGGCGCACGCTACAAATACAAAGTGCCTGTCCCCCAAACCACTGGAAATCTCGACTTTGAACGCTTTTTCCGCGTTCAACAAAACACCGTTGAACAGCTTGTCTTCTTCGTCCCCGCATTGTGGCTGTTCTCTTTTTATGTCTCCCCGATGTGGGGCGGAATCCTCGGTGGTGTCTGGGCTTTGGGACGTTTCATCTATGCCCAAGGTTACTATGCAGAAGCCAAAAAACGCGGCCCTGGCTTCGCAATCAGCTCCCTCACAGGCGTTGTGTTGTGGGTTGGTGCCCTCATCAACATCATCCGCGCACTCCTCGCCTAACAAACAAGCTCCCACGATCCAGGCAACACCTCCGCGATGAAAGCCGCCGTCGATGTGAGCTGTTCATCCAAAGCCCTCCTTTCTCTCCTTTCGTTGCTTTCGTTGCTCCCGTCCAACCAACCTCGCTCCCAAGCCCCTACGCACGGATAAATCGGCGCGATCTCCATGTCTCTCCTCTAGTATGTTGCAACACCAATGTGTTGCGCTGCAACATTATGCAAAATAAAAAAGCATTTATGCAGTGCATATAAATATCTATTAAACGCATACACTTGTAGCGAAAAAGGAAAAAACTTTATCGATCTTTCTTCGGGGAAAAAATTGTTGCAAAGCAACATAAAGAGTGTTTTATTCAACCCTGAGTGGAGACTGTGTGGATCGCGTAGGCTCGGAAAGACCGAGATGTCCCGTGCGCCAAAGCGTTGGGGCTGATGAGATGGGGTCGTATCCACAGAGGAAAACACAGCGAGAACCTTCACATGCGAAAAGCGTTGAAGTTCGTCAGGTAGGGGTGACGAAGGAGATCTTAGGAGAAAAGTATGATCCGCAGTCCAGTCGGGCAAAAGAAGCGAGTCATCCAACAAACAAGCGTTGAGGTCACCGCGTTCGATGAGGAATCGAGCCCAGCGGTGCAACGCTGATGAACCAAGTTTCGAAGTTCAATCTCAGTACACAAACAGAGCGTCACTGGCCAGCATTCCTGTCTCTTGGTTTTGATGAGGGGATGGAGAGGACCTGCTTGCGACAGATGGCCTTTCAGGGTCCGCTGCGTGTGCAACGCCCTTTTTATCCCGAAGGCGAAGTCTGCCACGTGTACCTGTTACATCCTCCAGGTGGTTTGGTGTCAGGCGACGACTTGCAAGTCCAAGTCACATGCGCAGAACGTAGTCACGCCCTCCTCACAACGCCCTCTGCAGGGAAGATTTACCGCGCGGACAGCCAAGGCGGTGCACAGCGTCAACAGGTGCGCATCCGCGTCGAAGACGCTTGCTGCGAGTGGATGCCCATGGAGACCATCATCTTCGATGGAGCGCACGCCAGACTCTCGACACGCGTCGATCTGTACGGAGACGCCCGATTTGTCGGGCTCGATGTGTTTTGCCTTGGGCGACCCAAAAGCGGCCTGCCCTTTTTGAGCGGCAGCGTCGAGCAACGTTTGGCGATCTATCACCAAGACAGACCGCTCCTCTTGGAGCGCCAATATCTAGCCGCAGATGACCCACTGTTTCGCGCGATGAGTGGCTTCCATACACACCTCGTATCGGGGACTTTGGTCATCGCTGGCTTACAAGACCCACAGATGGGGGTCGAGCAACTGCGCGCACATCTTGGAACACAACAAACCACACTCAGTGTCACCCAACGCATGGGTGTCATCGTCGTCCGCTACCTCGGGGATTGCAGCGAGCAAGCACTACAACAGCTTCGAGATTGTTGGCAAAGATTACGACCGCTTTTACTGGGCAAAGCGCCGTGCCTGCCTAGGATTTGGAATACCTGACTTTGTAGAATGCAAAGGATTTGTGATGGAATTATCTCCAAGAGACAAGGATAAATTGTTGTTGTTTACCGCTGCGTTGCTGGCAGAAAGACGACTCGCAAGAGGAATTAAACTCAATTATCCAGAAGCCACCGCTTATATCTCAGCCGCGATCATGGAAGGCGCGCGAGAAGGCAAAAGCGTCGCCCAGTTGATGAGCGAAGGCCGAACCCTGCTAAGCGAAGACGATGTGATGGAAGGCATCGGCGACATGCTCGAAGCTGTGCAGGTTGAAGCGACTTTTCCCGATGGCACCAAGCTGGTGACCGTCCACCATCCGATCCAACAAGCTGCCGCAAAGGGGGCCAGATGAAACCCGGCGAATACAGACTCAATGCAGCCCCCATCCAACTCAACAAAGGGCGAAAGACCCTCAAGATATCCGTGGTCAACCACGGTGATCGCCCGATCCAAGTGGGAAGCCACTACCACTTTTACGAAACAAACCCCGCCCTCGACTTTGATCGTGCCCCCACCAAAGGCATGCGCCTGAACATTGCAGCGGGTACTGCGGTGCGTTTTGAGCCTGGTCAAACACGCCACGTAGAACTTGTCGAACTCGATGGAGATCGCGAAGTGTACGGATTTCGCGGCGAGATCATGGGCAAACTATAAGCTTCAGGGAGCAAGTCGATGGTAGAACTGTCACGGCAAGCCTACGCAGATATGTACGGGCCAACGGTAGGCGACAAAGTACGCTTGGCTGATACCGAACTGTGGATACAAGTGGAAAAAGACTTCACGACCTACGGCGAAGAAGTCAAATTCGGCGGCGGGAAGGTGATTCGAGATGGCATGGGACAGGGTCAACGATCTCGCGATGACGTCGTGGATTGCGTGATCACCAACGCACTCATCTTGGATCACTGGGGCATCGTCAAAGCAGATATCGGCATCAAGGACGGCAAGATCCACGCGATCGGTAAAGCTGGAAACGCAGATATCCAACCCAATGTCACGATCCATATCGGCGCCAGCACCGAAGTGATCGCAGGTGAAGGACATATCGTGACTGCGGGCGGAGTGGACGCCCATATCCACTTTATCTGCCCGCAACAAATCGAAGAAGCCCTGATGTCGGGCGTCACCACGATGATCGGCGGCGGAACAGGCCCAGCAACGGGCACCAACGCGACCACCTGCACGCCAGGCGCTTGGAACCTAGCACTGATGTTGCGCAGCACAGACATGATGCCCATGAACTTCGGGTTTTTGGGCAAAGGCAACGCCAGTTTGCCAAAAGCCCTCGAAGAACAGCTCGAAGCTGGGGCTTGCGGTCTGAAACTGCACGAAGACTGGGGCACAACACCCGCATCGATTGAAAACTGCCTTGCTGTCGCAGAAAAGTACGATGTCCAAGTGGCGATCCACACGGATACCCTCAATGAATCGGGCTTTGTCGAAGATACCCTCGCAGCCTTTCGCAATCGCACCATCCACACATACCACACAGAAGGTGCTGGTGGCGGCCATGCACCCGACATCATCGTCGCTTGTGGTCGCCCCAATGTCCTCCCCTCTTCGACCAACCCAACGCGCCCTTACACCATCAACACCGTCGATGAACACCTCGATATGTTGATGGTATGTCACCACCTCGATCCAAATATCCCCGAAGATGTAGCGTTTGCAGACTCTCGCATCCGTCGAGAAACCATCGCCGCAGAGGATATCCTTCACGATTTGGGCGCATTTTCGATGATCGCCTCAGACTCCCAAGCCATGGGGCGCGTGGGCGAGGTGATCTGCCGCACTTGGCAAACAGCACACAAAATGAAAGTCCAACGCGGTTGGCTGCCCGAAGATCAAGAGCGAGAGGCCGATAACTTCCGCGCCAAACGCTACATCGCCAAGTACACCATCAATCCAGCCATCGCACACGGCATCTCGCATATCGTGGGCTCACTCGAAGTTGGAAAGCTCGCAGATGTCGTGCTTTGGAAACCCGCCTTTTTTGGCATCAAACCCGCGATCATCCTCAAAGGTGGCTTTATCGCAGCAGCCCCTATGGGTGACGCCAACGCATCGATCCCAACGCCGCAACCCGTACACTACCGACCGATGTTCGGGGGGTTTGGCCATGCAGGTGCCGCAACCTCTGTGACCTTCACCAGCCAAGCATCCATCAACAACGGCTTGCGAGAAAAGCTAGGTTTGTTTCGTCGCCTTGAAGCTTGCTCCAACTGTCGCGATGTAACCAAAAATGACATGATTCACAACAGTTACATGCCTGTCATCAGCGTCGATCCCCAAACATACGAAGTCAAAGCAGATGGCCAGATCCTCACCTGCGATCCAGCCACAGAGCTACCTCTCGCGCAGCGCTACTCGCTGTTTTAAGACACAGCGTGACCCGCCATCGCAAGAGATGAGCAACACAACGAAGGAGAGACAAGCATGTTAAAAGTGGTTGGACGTTCGGATCATCACCATGGCGCAGTGCTCGATCAAGTGATCTTGCCTTACTCCCTCCGCCAAAAAGGACGCTTTCGCACCACGACACAGTCTGGCAAAGATGTCGGCATTTTTCTAAAGCGAGGGGATGTGTTGCAAGACGGCGACTTCCTCTTTACAGAGTGCGACCAAGTGTTGCAGGTCGTCGCAGAACAAGAAGAGGTGATCACAGCCCATAGTGAGGACTGGGTGGCATTCGCAAAAGCCTGTTACCACATGGGTAATCGCCACGTCCCCATGGCCATCGGGGAACGTTGGCTGCGCTTTCAACCTGACCATGTGTTGCAAGAGATGCTTGAGCGCATGGGGCTGACATGCCAAGTCCATCGTGCACCGTTTACCCCAGAGCAAGGGGCTTACCATGGTAGTGGTGGTCACAGCCATGGACACCATCACCACCATGAAGAGAGCACCCACGACCATCATCACGGTGAAAGCGAACACAGCCATCACCACGGCGAGAATGAACACAGCCATCGCCACGGCGAAAACGAACACCATCACCAGCATGGTCACAGCCACCAACATGGGGAGCATCGCCACTGATGCAGATCTCCGCCTTGTTATCTCTTTTGCATCTGAGCAGCCCCAGTCTCCCCATTGGCGCATTTGCCTACAGCCAAGGGCTAGAAGGCGCAGTGGAACTCGGCTGGGTCAAGGATGAGGCAAGCCTACGCGAATGGTTGAGGCCCCTACTGGAAAGCGCACAAGCGACCCTTGATGTTCCCCTATTCAAGCGCTTTTACGAAGCTTGGCAAGACGGGGATCGCGCGCAAATCCACCAATGGCAGGACATCTTGCTGGCCTATCGCGAGACAGCTGAGTTGGTCATGGAAGAACAAAACCTAGGAAAGACCTTGCTCCGTTTGTTGCAAAGCCTAGGTGTGACGATCGAGCAAAACGACAAAAGCCTCAGTTATCTGCCGCTTTACGCAAAAGCCTGCCAACACTTCCAAGTACCACTCAAAGAAGCCGTAGCTGGCTGGCTTTGGTCTTGGCTCGAAAATCAAGTCACGGTCGCATGCAAGACCGTGCCGCTTGGACAAACCTCTGCGCAAAAAGTGCTGCTCGAGCTGATGCCTGCCATCGAACAGGCGATCACAACGGGCCTTGCGATCGAAGACGATGAGATCGGATTAACGCTGCCAAACTTTGCCATGGTAAGCGCTTGGCATGAGACGCAATACTCAAGATTATTCAGGAGTTAACAATGAGTATCCAATGTTTACGAGTGGGTGTCGGGGGGCCTGTCGGCTCGGGAAAAACCGCGCTGCTGCGCCAACTTTGCCTCGCCATGCGCGATCATTACAACCTAGCCGTCGTGACCAATGACATCTACACCAAAGAAGACGCCGAATTCCTGATGCGTCACGAGGCTTTGGACTCCGATCGCATCATGGGCGTCGAGACGGGCGGCTGTCCACACACCGCGATCCGCGAAGATGCCTCGATGAATCTCGCAGCAATCGACGAGATGCAACAACGCCACCCAGGTCTCGAACTGGTCTTGGTGGAAAGCGGCGGCGATAACCTCAGCGCCACATTCAGCCCAGAACTTTCAGATCTCACACTCTATGTCATCGACGTTTGCGCAGGAGACAAGATCCCACGCAAAGGCGGCCCTGGCATCACCAAGTCCGACCTTCTGATCATCAACAAAACTGACCTCGCTCCCATGGTGAACGCCTCTCTCGAAGTCATGGATCGCGATGCGAAAAAAATGCGCGGCGAGAAACCCTTTGTCTTCACAAACTTAATCCGCGGCGATGGGATGCAAACAGTCCTCGACTTTATCGTACAACAAGGCATGTTGACGGAGCGCGGCGTCAAAGCCACCGTGACACAAGCCTGACCCACCCCGCGACACACCACGACGCACCACGACTCTCGATACATCTCCACCCAACAACCCACGAAGTCATCTATTTACAATACTTTTCTGCCTTACCCCTCACCTTCTCCCAAGGCACCCCCTCGCGGCTTCTCGCCTTCTCCCGCAAAGCTTCCCCAAAGATTCACTCGCCCTTCATCCACCCCCCCCGTCTCTTCGGGTAGATCATACCTTCGCCGTTTTTTCTCTGGACAGACACAAAACGACGCTCCATCTTTCGCAAAAGATGTTCGTGGATCGTCCGTTGAAAATTGTACAGGACTGCTGCCCTTTGCTAAAAATGGCTATCGACTGTACAAAGACGACACCGCGCAAGTAAGCATGTTGCATGTCTGTTTGTTGTATCGAAGCCCAACACAGAGAAACACCGATGATGTCGGGCGCAAGGATCATATCATGTTTTCATTATTTCATAACCCAAGCACTCCCCCATCGCTAGGCGACTTTTCTCCCTTCCATACCCATGACGCCACCCGTTGGCCCACGCATCAAACCACGCAACTCTCCACGCGATGCAATGGCCGTTTGCTTGAAGGCTGGCACCACAAACTGATCGAACACTTTGGCGAAGACGCCATCGAGATCGTCCGCGAAGATGCCCAAGGTGATCTCGATCTGCTCCCGCTACATATCGACAAACACGCGCGCTATCCGCTCGCTTGGGTCTTGCGCCTCGTCGAAGTCGTCGCTGATCGCTGGATGGATGGAGAACTCGATGGCTTTCAAGAATTCGCAATCGATGCGCTCAAAGGCTCGCCAAGCCACCGCGCCAGCCTGTTACGCGGCGCTTTACGCGCGATGCCCCTCTCTCTGATCCTGCGCAAAGCCACCAGCCTTTACCAACGCGCTTACGACCAAGGCTGCATGCGCATGCTCCAACATAAACACGCCGCCACACTCCAGTTCGAAGGCTCCGCCCACCACGATCACCCCACATGGCAAGCCCTTCAGGTCCTAGGGATCGAAACCCTGCTCAAACTCACCTGCGGCAAACGCTTCTCCATCGCCAGCCAACACCCCGCACCTGGCGCTTTTCACCTCTACCTCGAATGGCGCTAATCCTCGATAGAACGGGATATTCATCTTAGCGGGCGGCTGTGGCCTCCCCGAATTTCAAGGGTGACCACGGAGGGTCGCCCCGAATAAGAGATATCCGACTGGCCTACGCAGATCTTCTGCCTTCGGGCGGCCACGGAGGGCCGCCCCGAATAAGGGATATCCAAATGGCCTCCCCGAATTTCAAGGGCGACCCTCCGTGGTCGCCCTCCTAAAATGGATATCAGCCGCCCCCCTAAAAATGGATATCAGCCGCCCCCTATAAATAGATATCATTCGCCCCTAAAATGGATATCATTTCCTTGCTTTTCGCGGCGCCCCTCCGTGGTCGCCCCAGCTTCGGGGTTTCTTCGATGATACCGACCTCACAACGATCCATCTGGTCCTCTCGCATCTTTCGCGCATCTCTGCTCATGGGTTGGATGCTCTGCGCCACAGGCTGCCCCAACACACTTGCGCCGCCCCAAGAAAAACAAGCGGAGGCATCGCCCCCAGATGCGTCATCGCCCGAAAGCACCGCAGTAGAAGAACAGGTCTCACCCGAGCCAGAGGCGCGCCCAGAAGAGCCGACCATCCAAGAAGCATCCCCCGAACCTTTGGCGGAGCCTTTACCCGAGCCACAGCCAGAACCTTCGCCCGAACCGCAGCCCGAGCCAGAAAAAGTCAACACACCGCCAACCATCGCAGATCCAGGCCCTCAGAAGATCGCAGAAGAACAAGACTGGAAACTCCAGCTCCAAATCCAAGACGATGACGGCGATCCTTTGTGGATTTACATCCTCGCCTCGCCCCCTGGCGGTCGATGGGATGCCAACACAAAAACCTTTTCCTTTCGACCAGACTTTATCCAAGGCGGGAAGACCTACACGCTAGAGGTCCTTGCGGACGATGGGCGCGCCCAAACCACCCGAAAGATCGACATCATCGTAGAAGACACCATCAAGCCCCCTGCCCCCACCATCAAAACACGCACAACGCGCAGCGACCATGAGCGCCTAGTTGTAGAGCAAAAGACCGACAGCTATCTCGATAGCCCCGGATATGCAGGCCGAACCATCCAAGCAAACATCACTATCCCCAACGCTGTGAGCGGCAAGACTTTCCCAGTCAAACTCCAACTGCACGGTTTTGGTGGGAACACTTACGCAGGTGGCGATGGTTCGGAGTTTTTCATCGTGCCCCACGACCCCATGAACACCTATTGGTGGGGATACGCAGAAAGCCTCCCCGTAAAGCCTCCTACTAGCGGAGCCAAGATCCCTCCCTACACCCAGCGACGGGTCTTGCATCTGCTTTCTTGGGTGCTCAAGACCTACCCTCACGCGGATCCAGAGCGGGTCTATATCACGGGCGGATCGATGGGCGGCGCGGGTGCCAAGACGATTGGTTTGATGCACGGGCGCCACTTTTGTTATGTGGAGGCCACGATTGGACAAGCGATCCCTCGCAACCATCGGCCTTCTCGCATCAAACAGCTTTCGACACTTTGGGGTAAGCCTGACGATCAAACACTTGATGCGTTTGGCGCGCTCTTGTGGGATGAGATGGACCTGACCCGCGTGTTGCGCGATATCCCCGAAGCAATGAACCAGTTTGTCTTTACAAAACACAGCAAAGACGACCCAACCATCCATTTTGGTGCGGTGATGCACGCAAGTCCACTGACAAGCCTTTCTTTGTACCAAGCCTTTCAGTCCCTTCACATCGGGCATTACACGGTGTGGGATGAAGGAGGCCATGGGTCTGCGGACCCCGTGCTTGGGGATTTTTGGTCGGATTGGGGATGGCATCGCGTCAAAGATGCGACGACCTACTTGCGCAGAGACCTTGCATTCCCCGCATTTTCGGCATCTTCCGCAGACGAAGATGCAGGAACAGGCAAAGGTAATGGAAAACAAACTTGGGACCCTGAGAAAGGATATGCAGGGCAGGTCTCTGTCCCCCAAGACACGGGTTGGGATGGCCAAGTCGCGGGCACACACAATCGACATCTGCGTTGGGATAGCACGAAGATCGTCGATACATTCGATCGTTTTAGTATGCCCCTGATGCTCCTCAAAGGCCAAGGAAACCCGCCACCACGAACAGGTTATCCCACCCAAGGCAACCGCTACGACGGCCCCTTGCCCGTGCTCGTGGACGTAACACCGCGAAGACTGCAACACTTCCGCATCGCCCCCAATGAGACGATATCCTACACCTATGGGACGCTCACAGGAACCGAAAAAGCCGATGCCAAGGGCGATGTCACGTTCAAGCGCTTGCCCATCACGGATCAGTGGACAACGCTTACCCTGACAAGAAGCCGTTAAGACGGTCCTTGCGATCTTTTTGGTAAGTTTGGTATTGGGAAGGACGTCTTTAGAGAGCAGATATACTCGAAGGGATGGGACAGATCGAGGGACAAAGAAAGAGGAGAAAGGTCGAGGGACAAAGGTAGGGGGGGATTAAGCTTTGGCTTTCGCGAAAGCTTGTGCAAAGTCTGCTTGGATATCCGAGATATGCTCCAAGCCCACGCTGACACGTACCATCCCAGACTTGACGCCAGCAGCACGTTGTTGGGCGTCATCCAACTGCGAGTGGGTTGTGGATGCGGGGTGGATCACCAAAGTACGGGTATCCCCGACGTTTGCGAGGTGAGAAGCAAGCTCAACACCATTGATAAACTTCTTCGCAGCTTCGAAACCGCCCTTCACACCGAAAGTAAGGACCGCGCCAGGGCGCCCTTTGAAATACTTTTTGGCGCGTTCGTGGCTGGGATGTCCAGGCAAACCAGGATAGTTAACCCACTCAACATCATCATGAGCATGCAGCCACTCTGCGAGCGCTTGGGTGTTGTCTGTGTGGCGTTCTGCACGAAGAGAGAGGGTTTCAATCCCCATCAGCAGCAGGAATGCCTCGAAGGGCCCCAAGCACTGGCCTTGATCGCGCAAGACGTCTGCACGCGCTTTGAGGATATACCCTGGCAATGGCGCATCAGCAAAGACCAAACCGTGATAACCAGGCGCCGCTTCTGTCAAAAGCGGATAACGACCGTTTTTCCAATCAAACTTGCCGCTATCAATGATCAAACCACCGATGGCTGCGCCATGGCCGCCGATCCACTTGGTCGCAGAGTTCACAACCACCGTTGCGCCATGCTCGATCGGGCGGAAAAGCGCACCACCCATCCCAAAGGTGTTGTCCACGATCAAAGCAACGCCTAATTTTTCGGCAGCTTCTGCGATCGCGTCAAAGTCAGGGATATTGAGTGCTGGGTTACCAAGCGACTCAACATACCAAGCACGGGTGTTTTCGTCGGTCAGTTTGACAAACTCTTCTGCGCGTTCTTCGCTGCTTGTGAAGCGAACATTGATCCCCAAACGCGGCAACGTCACGCGGAACTGATTCACACTCCCACCATAAAGGTTGGGCGTGGAGATAATGTTGTCGCCATGTTGTGCGATGTTGGTGATGGCAAGAAACTGCGCTGCGTGCCCTGAACTTGTTGCAAGCCCTGCTACACCACCCTCCAAAGCCGCGATCCGTGCTTCCAAAACGCCAGTGGTTGGGTTCATGATACGCGTGTAGATGTTACCCAACTCTTTCAAAGCAAAGAGGTTTGCTGCGTGTTCAGTATCATCAAACACGTAGCTTGTCGTTGCGTAGATAGGTACTTGACGTGACTTGGTCGTGGGTTCGGGCGTATAACCAGCGTGCAACTGCAAGGTCTCGAACTTCAAGCTCATCTATCACCTCTTCGATGGTTCTTGTTAGACCGTGCATCTGTTGTTTTTGGCTTGCAGCACAAAGACCAAACAGATGTCTCTAAGGGCCAATCCCTCAACGGCAGACATCCATGATCCCCACCTCCCCTTGGATGTCAAGGCTTTCCGAGAGAAACAGTAGGATTTCGCTGCGGATACTTTTTGGGATTGTTAGAGAAGCAAAAGAATGAGCGCAAAGAGCATCCCCGCCCCAGTGATCATCAAGTTGCGTTTGTAAAAACGGTGTCCCCGTTTCAACATCCACAAAGAAGACAGCGCCATCAAAAAGGTCAAAAGACCAAAGATCACGATAATGATGTAGGTTTTGTGTTTTGTGGACGCTTTGTGAAGGCTCGTCAATCGGTCAAAGGGGAAGATCAACTTGGACAAGCGGTATTCCGCTTTTCCAGTCTTCTTGTTGTATGTACCTTGACGGAAAAAAACCACATCCCCTTGGACTTTTTCTACTTTAAACTTTTTAATCTTCAGTTTTTTCCCAAGCTTCTTTGGGGAGATGCCGGGCTTCAATGTCTTGGAGATCTGTGTGGTGCTCTTCAAAAAAGACGTGTCGCGAAACACCAAAACAACGCCACTCAACGAGAAAAACATCAGAAGTCCAACCAGAAAAGCCCCCACATCGCGGTGGAAGATATGGACATAATACTCGAATGGGCGGCTTTTTTTCTTTTGTTCCTGTTCCATGGATATCCCTTCCAAATAGAGAAGCAATGTGTGTGCTTCTCCCTGAATATTGTGGTGTAACCACAATGACCTCAGATCCTCCCGCCACGGGAGCCTGCCCCATATCGCACAAAAATAGCGACTACAGCAAGCAGAAATCTATCCATGAGTCCAAAAAAAGAAAGTAAGAAAAAAAAGGAGAGGCGAAAGCAGTTCTTTGTGCAGGGCTATCGTTTCTTGGAGGCGAGACGCGCTTTGCGCCCAAGTGCGGTGGGGTCGAGGATTTGTGATAAGACGCGTCCAGCACGTGGTTGCGACCAAGACAGACCTAGGATTCGTGCGACAGTGGGCGCCACATCGATGTTGCGCACTTGCAAAGGCTCGCTTCTCTCGCGAATGGTTTCTCCAAAGGCGAGAAAAGGCACTTGGATATCTTTGTGTCCAGGCAGATAACCGTGCATCCCCACGCGGAAGTTGCGAACCAACCGCCCTTTTGGATTCAAACGAAAATAACAGTCAGGTTTGGCCAAAGCGATCAGGTCGGGTGCGCCGCGATCTTCTTTTGGAGAAGGAAAGCCCAAGGCTGCGTACTCTTTGGGGGTATAGACCCGTTCGATCTCTTTGATCTTACGCAGCGACGCAAGGATCTTGCGTCGAAGCTCAACACGTCGTTTCGCCTTGTCCCCTTTGCGGGGGTGGATGTAGATAAAGCCCGCATGACCGTTGTAAAAGGAAGAAACATCCTCTCGCTTCACACGATAGGAGTTCAACATCTGATAACGACTCACGCCCGCTTGCATCAAGACTTGGCGCAAATCGATGGTTTTTTTGGATTGCAAAAATCCATGATCTGAAACCACAAAAAATGTGCTGCGCTTGTAGATCCCGGCCTTTTTGGTGGCCTCCACGATCTGACCAAAGAGCGCATCCAGCTCACGGGCGCTGCGCTTGAGTGCGCGACTTGGCGAAGTCCCATGCCCATGCAACACGTGATCGAGATCCAGATAATGCATCAGAAAAAGTCCAGGGCGTCCCTGCTTCTTTTGAACCAGAGAGATCGCGAGCTTCGTCACCATGCGATCGGATCGGATATCTTCAGCAGCCATCGCTTGAAAAAGCTGCTCACGGGAATAGCCCGCCTCACGTGCAGCCCGTAACATCCGACTATCGACGTAGCGCTTAAACAACCGACGGCGCGCGACTTCTGGAAGATTGTAAGTGATCGTTTTGGAGCCTTGGGTCGCGGGCCACATCAACGCTGCCGTCCGAATCCCCCGCTGTGTCGCAAGATCGTAGATCGACTCGCTACGACGATGCACATCCGCTGCTTCCCAATAAGGCCAGTAGATCTGCTTTTTGTTGTGAAGCCAACGGTTCCCCAAGATGCCATGTTCACGGGGATATTGACCCGTCACCAAAGAAGCATGCGAAGGCCAAGTCATACTGGGAAAGATCGTGCGCGAACCCGCCAAGATCCCTTCCTTGGCCAAGCGCCGCAGATGAGTGAAAGGAAGCCGCTTGTCCAAAAGATGCTTGTGCGACAACCCATCGATACTCAACAAAAAGACGTAGCGTTCGGGTTCTTTGACATCTTGCCCCTTGGCTGGAGACGACCAAGATCCCCAAGAGACCGCAACCAAACTCACAAGGAGTAAGCCCCACCACCCATGTCGAGAGCCGCTTTGAAGCGTTGTTTTTGTTTGTACCTTTGTTGCTTTCTTCTGCTTCTTGTCGCTCTGCACAATATCCTCCATGAAAAGATGCTTCTTCCACGCAAGTCACTCAAATGGCGTCCGCGCTGCGGACACGCCCAAACCACGGAGACTTGCAACTCCGACCATGTCACACAAAGACCACAGACGGGGGCCTTGTAACATGGATTTTCGCAAAGATGCGAAATAAAGATAAAAAGTGACGATTAAAAGTCCCCAAAGCCTTGAATAAAAGAGAGATTGTGAATCTCCAATTCATGATAAAAGAACAATTATTTCTTTTATCACCCCAAAAGGTCGGCTGTTTGTTTGGATGCAACTAGCAAGAAAAAGTTACACGCAGTAGCAAAATAAAGATACCAACCCCCTTCGATTATCGCAAGAATTATTTCCACAACCCCATGATCTACAAATCAAAATCAGCACAAATATTCACCATAAATGCATCCAATTTGTTTGTTTTCTCGATGCGATATCAAAAACCTCCACAGGGCCTTTGGGAAGGTGAAGGATCGCGCAAGTGTGGCTGTCTCTAGAACGCCCAGAACACACAGAGCCAGGATGCAACAACACACAGCCCTGAAACCTCCCAAGGATCGGCGTATGAAGATGCCCAAGGATCAAAAAGTCTGCGTGAGCCTCAGAGATCAAGCGCTTGAATCGCTTGGGAGAGTGATACAACGACAAAGACTCTCCACAGATCGGCGAGCCTTCGTGCACAACGACGATGCGTTGGCCTTCCCATTCGTACCGCAAGACGGGCGGAAGCGTTGCAAGAAACCCCAAGCTTTCATTTGACAAAGGCGCATCCACGGTCTTTTGTGGATGATGCATATACCCATGGCGAAGTGCATTGAGATCGTGGTTACCACAAACAGAAGGTATCCAAAGCGACCGCAACAACGAAACCACTTCATCTCCTTGATCACCTTTTTCGACCAAGTCCCCCGCACAAAGGACCTTTTCAGCCCCCAGATGTTCGAGTAGCTCCAGTGCTTTTTCCAAAGCCCCCAAGTCAGCGTGGATATCCGAAAGAATGCCCAGTTTCATCTCTCTTCCTCATAGACGCAGAGAGGCATCGACCACAAAGGTCGCCTCAAAGATTCGTAGATTTGGGAAAATGGAGAAATGAATTAGCAGTGCATGGGCCCCAAGCCTCGGGTAAGAAGGTTTCATCGACCCGAGCACAGACGCCCACAAGAACAAAAAGTTCAGAGGAGTAGCAGAAACATCCATCGGATGGGCAAGATCGAAAGGAGGCGAGGTGATGACCAAAAAGGATTTTTTAGAGAGAGAAAAAGTCTCTGCGGTGTAGAGAAAGGCAGGATTTGCGGAAGGGTGGAGAAAAGACCCACGAGAGCGGGACCGTCTACCTTAGGAAAGTGCGGGGTTCGCGATCAGGCCCCAAGGAAGGGAGCCATCGCGCTCTTCGGGGAGCAAAGGCCCAGCGTACTTGGACAAGGCGGGGCTTTGAAGGCGTGCGGGTGCAGGCTCATCAAGCTTGATGCAGCGAAGCAGCTCATCAATACAGCCAAAGATCAAGCTGTTATCGCGTGAGATATAGCGCGCGAGATTCTGGCGATAACGCGGTGTATCTTCGATGAAGCGCAAGACACGCTCACGATCCAATTGGAAGGTCCAGTCGCCATAACCAAGCTGCTTCAGATAACGAGCGTTAAACTCTTGTTCGTACTGCCCTTCGATGGGGACTGCGAGCATCGGGACATGAAGGTGAACAGCTTCGCTCATCATCGAGAAACCGCCACCCGCGATCACGGCTCGCGCAGTACGAAAGTCTTCGATAAAGCCTTCTTGGGAGAAGGGACGAAGGTGGATATGCCCATCGATCTCACCCGCTTCGGGCATACCATACACGCGAAACTCATAAGGCATCCCGCGCAACAACTCCACGATATGACCGCGAAGCGCCGCAGAAGGATACACCAAGATATGCTCCCCAGGCTCAGACTTCGCGGCAAGGATCTCGGGGCGAAGGATGGGGGAAACCAAGGTGGTTCGGGCCTTTTTGACGGGCGGAAAGAAAAAGCTCGTCGCGATGTAGTGATAAGCACCCGGCAACTTCATCTTGGTAAAGAAGCTCGTCATCCAAAAGTCGCGGCTGTTTTGGTTTGTGACGTAAGACTTATGGGCACAACGGCTGATCGCTTGTTGGTTGTCGATGCTGATAAAAGGGACGCCGTGGTTGATCGCGTAAAAGTAAGCCCACGACTCAAAGTCACTGATCACCGCTTGGGGCTGAAAGCCATCAAGCATCATCTCAAAGTACGTCAAAACGTTTTTTATAAGATTTTTCGGGGCTTTCCAAAGGTTCTCAAGGACAGTGGCGCCGAGATCCATCTTGTTGCCCTCGAAAGCCAAGGTCAGGCCTTGGATCTCGCGGATCTTAATCTTTTTATGACCTTCGAAGGTTTGTTTCAGGAAGCCGTGTGCTTTGCCAGAAACGACAACTTGCACATCGTGTCCTTGGGACAAAAGATGCTCAAGGATGACTTTACTGCGGGTCGCATGTCCCATACCTTCGCCAACAACACCATAAAGGATACGCATAGCGATCTCCTCTCTTTATTGAGGTCATGCAGCGCGCAACGTGAATCCACAACAACAAACCACTTGAGAAACAACTTCTCGCGCCGCCAAGCAATCACCCCTCATTGCGAAGTGCGTACCCGCATCCTCCCACCCAACCAATCCCCTGATTTTATTTGAAGATTTCCATCAAAAAGGTGCGTTCTTGTGCACCTTGATCCCCCTCCAAAGGACCTCAAAAAGCGAGAAGTCTTGGCGTCAGTGAGAAGGCTTGGTAGCAGTGACGCATCTCACAAAACCCCATGTGACGGGCTTGTGACAAGGGAATAACATCCAGAAGGAAAAAAGACAGCCATGTCACAGACACCCAACAGGAAGAAGAAAACTGCACAGATCCGCAGCAACAAGCAGCCTCAAAAGGTGAGAACCTGTTTGCGCAGCAAGATCCATGGAGGTGGGTCTTTGGTTATCTGTGGGCAGGAGGAGAGGAGCGACGAAGCAGAAGTTTGTACGCTTGTTCGTGGTGTTTGGCGAGATCTTTGAGCCCCATCTCGCTAGCCAGATCACGCAGCTTTAACAAGCGCTTACGAGGATCGCACTGCAAGTTCCAACAAAGCTTGGTCATGCAGTGAGGGCACAGAAAGGCGGGATGTCGATCAGCTTCTTCGAGGTGGTTGGAGCCGTTCATCACGCAGTCGTGCCCGATACAGTGCGGCAGAGAAAGGATATGTCCTGCTTCGTGGAGCGAGGTCTTCAACGTGCGCAGCAAAAGTTGCCGAAA
The DNA here is from genome assembly GCA_020632975.1 of Myxococcales bacterium. GTDB lineage: Bacteria > Myxococcota_C > UBA6777 > UBA6777 > UBA6777 > JAKLKB01. The sequence goes on along the minus strand of JACKEL010000003.1, from coordinate 315,334 downwards.
GGCTGCGGGAGAACGTGAAGGCTCCCCATAACGAGCCATCGACCAAACCCCAACACGTTCGTTCAAAGAAGCTTCACCAAAGACATAGCTCCACCCCATCCCAGGCCAGAGGTCGCGCTGCGTCAAGGCGATCAGCATCAAAGCATCTTTGGGCAAACGCGGCTTCAAGATATGAAAGAGCACATAACGCGTGTGAAGCTGTGGATTTCCTTCGGGTTTTTGCCGCGTCGCCCATGGGGGGATCGGCAAACGATCCCAAGCTTTACGCATCTTTACGGAAGAACAAAAGAACGCCTCCATATACCGCGCAACAAAGTTCACAGCCTTTTTGTGGTGGTGCGACATGTCTCCAAGTGGCTGAAGATAGATCACGCCGCGCTTTTTATCTGGACGAACAGGCAAAGAATCTTTGTATTCCTGGACAGATTGTCCTTCTTCATACTGAAGGGCCAACCACTCTCCTCGAACAGGGAGAGACTTCGCGGGAAAAAGCGTGCGCAATCGTCGGTAGGGGGCGGGCAAAGGTTCGTGGGCGATACGTTGAATCCGCTTTTGCATGGCTTGCATCGTGGGTGTCAGCGCGGGTTCGTGATGATGAGGAGACTGTGGAGCGACCCGAGCCCCCGAAGCTTCGGGCTGGTTCAAAGAGAAGGGGCGATTTTGCAAGTAGAGGTCGAAGGAAAAGGCAAAGATCGCCAACAACAAACCACAAAAGCTCAAGGACCAAAAGGGGTTACTAAGGATGTACATAAAGCGAGCTTCGCGAGAAAGGCCCGCCGCAGAAAGGATATCGGGCTCGGCTTCAGAAGAAGCGTGAGGACTATGCGCCAGACGAAAGAGTTCGTCTTCTTCCCATCCCCACGGATTTGCAAAGCTTTCATCCCCATGAACAGCATCAACTTCTTCCAAAGCCTCCAGCGAGGTTTGGGAGAGACAGTCTTCAAAGCTTGGTGTGGATGGCGGATAAACGGGGGGCGTACGCGAAAGAAATACAGGCGCGTCAAAAAGAATCTCAAAGGGCTCTTTTGAACGAGGGCATTCGATCTTTGGCATGGTCTTCCCAGTTACAAAGACAGGCGTCTTTTCACAGCAACCACTAGGGACAACAGCCCCATGAGAAAGTTCCCCCACAAGCCAAATTGATTACAATTGGTGTTCAGGGAACCAACACAAGCTTCCCTACCGTTTGGGCAGACTCCAAGGCTTGGTGGGCCTTGGCGGCCTCTTCTAGAGGGAAACTTTGGATGGGAGGCGCCACAAGTTTTTCTTCCTCCAACCATCCCAAGATCTGCATCATCCCCTCGCGCATCAAGTCCTTCTCTTCAAAGAGGTAGCTCAAGTTCAACGCCAACACGCTGCGATTGAGCTGTGTCATCTCAAGTGGTTGAAAACGTGGGGTTCGCAGAAAAGTCCACAACAAGCGCCACCACTGAGGCCGTCCTCCTTGGCGAGGCAACATCGTGTGAAAGCCGTACAAGATCAAACGGCCAGGCGCCGCAAGATGTTGATAGCTTTTTCGTAGACTGTCCGCCCCATTCGCATCAAAGATCAGATGAAATCCATCGGGATAACGATGTTCTAGGGTCGGCCAAAGCTCTTGAGTTTGGTAGCTTATGACATCATCAGCCCCTAGTTTTCGGGCGACTTCGATCTTATGCGGTGCACCAACCACCGCGATCACCTCGCATCCAGCGATCTTTCCAAGCTGCACAAGCGAAGACCCAACCCCGCCAGCACCCGAATGAACCAACATACGTTGCCCTTTGCGGGGTGCCCCCAAGCCAAACAGCCCATACCAAGCCGTCATCATCACCGCAGGCAGCGCGGCAGCTTCTTCAAAGGAAAGTCGCTTGGGTTTGCGAAAGACCTGTTCTTGCGAAACCACCAGGCGGGAAGCGTAGCCTCCAAAGCGCGTCACCCCGATCACCTCGTCGCCCACTTGCCAAGCGTCAACGCCCTCCCCGACAGCGTCCACGACTCCTGCCACCTCAAATCCAGGCGTAATGGGCCATCCTACATAGTGTTTTGCCGAAGAGTACACTCCCATCCGCACCAAGCAGTCAGCGTAATTGACCCCGATGGCACGCACGGCGATCCGCACCTCTCCTTGGTTGGGTGCGGGATCTTCTTCTTCGACCAACCGCAACATCCGATAATCTCCTGCACGCTCGATCAAGATCTTCTTCACCACAAAGATACTCCTTCTTTCTTTGAGAGACTTCGCCAAGCTCTTTTCAACATCCCCGAAGCCTTTTGCAGCTGCAAGGCTCACCCAACTCCTTGATGAAAGCGAGAGGCAAGCGCGACTTGAAACGCGTGCCTCACACCAGCATCAGTCTGTTGACAGGCCCCTAGACGCAAGCTACCCTCACCTCCTCAAAGAAGATCCACCCCTCGCAGACCAACAAGGAGCCAAGATCATGGCAAAACTGGGTTTTCTCGGTTTAGGGATTATGGGTGCGGCGATGGCGCGCAACCTTATCAACGCAGGTATGGATATCACAGTATGGAACCGTGACCCCAAAAAGTCTGAACCCCTCGTCGAGTTAGGCGCGACTTTGGGCGAGTCTCCCGCAGACGTCGCGGCCTCCTGCGATATCACCATCGCCATGGTCTCTGATCCCCACGCGGCCCGCGCGATCGCTTTTGGTGAACATGGCGTCATTCAAGGGCTTTCCCAAGGCAAAGGCTACGTCGAGATGTCCACCATCGACCCCGAAACCTCCCAAGAGATCGGGGAAGCGGTACGCGCCAAAGACGCTCGTTACTTGGAGGCTCCTGTTTCTGGAAGCAAAAAACCTGCGGAAGATGGCACACTTGTGATACTCGCCGCAGGAGAGCGCTCTCTCTACAACGAGATGAAAGAAGCCTTTGATATCATGGGCAAACTCACCGTTTATCTCGGGGACATCGGCCAAGGAAGCGCGATGAAACTCGTGGTCAATATGGTGATGGGGGGCATGATGACCGCATTTTGCGAAGGTATCGCCCTTGCCCAAGCCTCTGGTTTGGCAGCCGAAGACCTCTTTGCAGTACTTGATGCAGGTGCCATCTCCAACCCGATGTTTCGACTCAAAGGACCGCAGATCGAGCAAGAGTCCTTCCCTACAGCGTTTCCGCTTAAACACATGCAAAAAGATATGCGCCTCGCTTTGGCCCTCGCTGAAGAACACGCAGTCCCGATGCCCACCGCAGCCGCCGCAAATAGCTCATTCTTGCGCGCACGCAGCCTCGATCTTGGAGACAAGGACTTCGCTGCTGTCTGGCAAGCGATCAAGCCACCCAAGGCATAAGTCCCTAGAAGCCCCGATTATCCGTAGTTCCCGATGCTTTCAACCTCGCACATGCTTTGAGGTAACCCGATGTCCCTCCATGCAATGATCCAAGATCCTCAGATCTCCATCGAACAGATCGGAAACTTTCTTGATGCGCTCCCCCAAAAGTATCGGCTCGAACAACTCTACGAGATCCCTTCGAAGTTGTATCCCATCCTCTACGAAAAAGCCGCCCTCTCTATGCCCGTAACACTCGACTTTTTCGTCCCACAAAATACATCTCCCCTCAAAGAAGTCGTACACTACGGCATCAATAGCTTGCCTCTGTTCCAAAATTATCGCCGCTTTAAAAAGGTATTCTGTCGCCCCAATGACGGAACCCCCCGAATATTCGGCTACAACGATAATGGCTTCTTACTTAATCGCATCCTAGGTCCAGGGTATTTTATCGCTTACTCCACCCGCCAACGCTTTGAATGGCATGAACGCGGTGCGGTCGTGATCGATTATTACCAAGTCCCCGAAGCTGCGGTCGCCAAAGGATGGCCCACAGTCAAAACCAACGATCAAGGGCTGCAAGTGCTCGTGTACCACGAAACCCGCGACTTTATGCGGCGGATATCCCGTTATGTTTCGGTGGGTGGTGTATGGAAACGCGGCGACAAGATCGATGTCCACTTTTTGCTCTGCCGCGAAGAACTCCCCGGCGTGTGAGCCCTTCCTCTCCCCTGTCCCCCATCCATCCCTCTTCCAACGAGTCACGTCCCCGACCCAAAACCCCCGAGACTCCGAACTTAACGCAGTCCTTGACTTTGGGGACGATCCAGAAACTTCTCCAAAGCAGCGCGTTGTTTGACGAGATCTTTGCGGCAAAACACCCCACGCATCCCCAAGACAGAACGAAACGCTGTTTGGTAGAGACGACGGGCCGAAGAAAGATAGCCTCTGGCCAAGCTATCCAAGCTCGACGTGCGAAGATATCGGTGGGTTGGGAGATGACGATACTGATGCAACGCATCTCGATACGCCACGACCTGCCGCCCCAAGTGGTCGTAAGCTTCGGCAGAAAGGAAGATATTGCAGTACGCTCCCACCATGTCCATCGACTGAGCAAGCGGACGATAAGCTTGCAAACTTCTCGTAAAAGCCGAAGTCATCGAGCGAAGCTGGTTGCCGTAAGTATCACTGGGTTCCATCTGCAAAGAAAGAAAGTGAAGACGCACGGGTTGTGCCAAAAGATACGCAGCATGCGCAAGTCCCGAAGCAGCCCCACGCAGATGCACCACATGAACACGATCTCGAAGTTGTCGATACTTTGACCACAAGGCCCGCGCCGCACTTTTTTTCTTGGAAGCGCTCGCGCCCGACAACATCAAGTCCTTTACTTCTTGGCTATCTGACACAAAAGCTTTGACTTTGGGCGCTTCTTCAGCAGGAAGTTCTGGCGGCACATACCCCCCGACCATCGGGGGAGATGCGCGAAAAGTTGGAGGTGTGTTGATGCGCGTTCTTTTGGCGCGGTCTGCTTTTCGACGCGCAAACACAGCTCGACGTTCTCTAATCCGTGCGACGCGATCCAAGCTCCGCAAACGCCGCTGCGCGAGCCTTTCGTGAGAGCGTTCTCCTCCTGTCGCAAGGAAGTGTCGAAACAAAGAAGCTGCTTTTTTGCAGGCTTCATCGGCATCATCAGCCCGAGATGTCGAACCACAGCGATGTTCGCGAAACAACAACGCAGCTTCAGCCAAAGCCAAACGCGCAGCGCGTGGGTAGGCTTCTTCCAAAGCTTGGATGCAACGATGCGCTTCCAACCACCGACGGCGGCGACCAAGTCTCTCACACTCACGCACGTCGCGTTCAGGCACAGGACGTTGCACCAAAGACGCGATGCGGACGCGGCGTTTTTTCACAGGGCGCCGAGCGATCTGCGCAAAGCCTCGTGACTCAGGTCGTTTACGAGCACGGCGTCTCTTTGAACGCATCACAGCACGCCGCACAGCCACACGCCGCACAGCATGGGGAGCCTTCTGCGAAGGCGGAGACACCCGAACCATCGCAGGTTGGGGAGATGGCAAGACCGCTTTGGGCTGATGCGTGGGCGAAGATGTCCCAGCGATCGCAAGAGAACGCGCTTTTGGTGCGTCTTGGCGAGGTTCCACCTTTTGAGGTGTTTGAGGCGGGGTATCGCGATCTTTTTGCGCAGATGGTTTTGTAGGATCGGGATGCGAAGCGCGATAAGACACATCGCTCAACTTAGATTGAAAAGGAGACGCAAACCACAGCACAGCGCCTAGGCTTCCTCCCAAAAGCAGCACCAACCCCAACAACACAGGCACCACCCAACTCTTTTTAGAAGAGACCGCAGACCCTGTTGGCGCACGAGGATCGAGTGGAAGCGCTGCAAAGCTCGGCGTCGTCGCTCCAAAAGAAAGCGAGTCAGCAGCAAAAGAGGGACTGTCTGTTCTTACGACTGCATATTCAGCGGAAGGAAGGGGCTTTTCAGCCAAAAAAGTGCGCTCTCCCACAGCCGTTTCTGGCATCTCTTCACCATTGTAGAGCGCACGCAGAGCGTGCCCGACTTGTTCCATCGAGATCGGGCGTTCTTTTGGGTCTTTGCGGAGCATCTTATGGACCAAATCAACCAAAGATGCGGGAAGATCAGGGCGAGCTTCATGCAAAGAAGGCGGCTCTAAAGTCAGATGAGCATTCAAGATCTGGATGAATCCGCTCTCGCTTCCGCCGAGGTGTTCGAAAGGTGCGCGCCCTGCCAACATCTCGAAAAAGATCACGCCCACAGCGTAGATGTCGACGCCGGGTCCCACGTTGGTACCCGTGCATTGTTCGGGTGCCATGTAGTTTGGCGTGCCCAAGACCCCTTGTGTAAGATTCCCATGCGCCGTACCTGCGAGCGGTTTGGCGATCCCAAAGTCCAACACCTTCACAAAGGGGCTTTGTTCGGGTCGTTCTGTGAGGAAGATATTTTCGGGTTTGAGGTCGCGGTGCACCACAGCTGCCCGGTGTGCGGCCTCGATCGCTTGGCAAAGCTGGATGCCGATCACAAGCATGTCTTTGAGTGGCATCCCTGTACGCAACAACGCGTCCGCGAGAGGTTGCCCTTGCAAGAACTCCATCACGTAGTAATATCCGAGGTGTTCGTCTTGCCCAAAGTCATCGTAAATGCGGATGATGTGTTCATTGTGCTGCGAAAGAGAAGCCGTGAGACGGACTTCTCGATAAAAACGCGCCTCCATGCCCCGCGCACGCATCACTTCAGGTTTGAGGATCTTGATCGCGCGCTCTTTGTGTTCTTGGAGGTGGATGTGTTCAGCGCGGTAAACGGTCCCAAAACCACCTTCGGCGATCGTCGCAACGAGCCGATATTTGTTCGCGATGAGCTTTAAGGGAAAGCGACATTGCGAGCAAAACAGAAGCGCAGACTCTTGGGGAGTTTGTTGCGCTCCACACTGTGGGCAACTTGATGCACTTTCTAACATGACAACGATTCCTTCTTGAAACATTTCCAACGCACTTGGCGTGCTTTTGCTTATAGCGCGCATCCAAGACATACGCTGACGTTGGCACCCCAACCCCATGGATATATTTACAATTAACCAACAAATCAGGCTACATGCGGCCCTTGGCTTCCTGCAAACGCGGCAACCACGACCGAAGTTCTCTTTTTCGACGCACGGCCTCGCTATAACAAGGATGCTGGCGATTGGCCAACATGCCACGGAAACCCATATCAAACATCCGCTTCGAGACCTGAAAAGCAACTTCTGCGTGCCCCAACATGGAGGTCCGCATCGCAGCACGATACGCCCCCGAAGCTTTCAGTTCTCCTAAACGTTTTTCGTAGCGTAAGATCTGTTTTCCTGTGTGAAGATAAGCAGTTCCTGACAAGATCGAGGCGCAATAGCTCCCAAAAGGTGGAGAGATTCGCAGTTTTTCCAAAGATTTACGATAATTTAAAACGACCATCTGCTTCATCATTTTTTGGTACTGCGGAACGTAAGGACGACCCGCGATCATTCGAAAGCGGGTAAAACGCGCAAGATCTCGCTTGGCCTCGTTTAGCAAAGAGTACTGTGATCCTTGTAAGCGCCCCTTATAACGAGAGGACTTGGGCTTGCCAAGCATCTTTTGCACTGTCCCCAGCGCGTCCTTCGCTTCTTTCAGCAGTTCCCCGACTTGCCCTTCTTTGGCGGCGCGTACCATGCGCTTGTGGCTTTTTGACAGGTGGACCAACTGATCATTGACGCGACGTAAAGCTCCCATCCCGCCGCCACTATCGCTGTCTTCGGTATCTTTCTTCACATCCAATTCTTTTTTCACCACGTGCTCGGGCAGACGTGTTGGTGGCACTTCTGAAGACGACTGAACAGGCTTGGCTTGTTCGGCTGAGAGCCTTGGTGGGGTCGCCTTGAAAGAGGTAGTGGATCTTGGTGACGGGCCTTGCGTTGATGAGGTAGAGGGCTTGGCTGTGGATGGTTTATCAGAAGGCGTACCGGTGTTCTTTTCTGCAACGTCAGGCGAAGGAAGCATGGGGGGCTTTTTGGAAAGTGGCCCCTTCGCGACACGCTGACTTGCCCGATGCACGGGGATATGCTCGTCTTGCAAGCCCATCAAAGAAAGGACTTCGTCAGGCCCAAGGTAGAAAATCACGCCACCCACCAACAAAAACGCCATCCCCCAGCCCCACCGAAGCCAGCGACGTTTGGGACGCGGTGGTCGATAAGACTCTCCCAACAGCGCGGGTTGGGCTTTGGGCGTCGCCGTGGTCTTACCAGACGACGCTCTTGGAGAAGTCGTGGGGAAGACCTGCTGGGCTTTGGGGCTTGCGAGACTTAACGCAGGCAGCCGTCCAGACGAAGAAGACGTGCCTTCCCACGCCGCCTTGCTCTCTATTTTTTCTGAGGACACGGGTGCTTGCCCTACAGCGATGGGAGAAGCACCCGAACTGTGGGGGGCTTGTACGATAAGAGAAGCGCCCGAACTGTGGGGGGCTTGTGCGATAGATGCGCTGCTTGAAGGTAGCTCTTCTTGGCGATTCCAAAGCATGTCCTCAGAAACAGCGTCTTGGTCGATCTCTGTATGCGCTCCAGCCGAAGACAAGGCTTGTTCTGCGGTCATCTCGTCTTTGTGGCGATGAAGCAAAGAGCGGAAAGCGTCTCGAAGCATCTCCATGGAAGCGGGCCGTTCATCGGGGTCTTTGAACAGCATCTGATCGACCCAACCTGCCAGCTCTCTTGGGATGTCGGGTCTTTTCTCAAGCAAGGGGGGTGGTTGTTCTGAAGTATGCGCCCGCAACATCTCCATAAATGCCCCACGCAGATTGGAAGATGGATAGCCAAAAGGCGGCATCCCAGCCAACATCTCATACAAGATGATCCCCAAGGCGTAGATATCCGCGCCAGGCCCGATGGTGCTGCCTTCTGCTTGTTCGGGTGCCATGTAGATCGGCGTGCCCAAGATCCCTTGCGTAAGGCCAGGATTTTGCGTAGTGGCCATGGTCTTGGCGATCCCAAAGTCCAACACCTTCACAAAAGGCGTTCCCTCTTGGCCCTCACGCACCGCCAAAAAGATATTTTCGGGTTTGAGGTCACGATGCACCACAGAGGCCCGATGGCACGTCGCGATCGCATCACACACCTGCCAAGCGATCTCCAAGGTCAGTTTGACAGGGAGGCCCCCCCGCCCAAGCAAAGCAGACAGAGGGCGACCACGCAGGTGCTCCATCACATAGAAAAATCCGAGATGTTCGTCTTGTCCAAAGTCATCGTAGATCCGCACGATGTGTTCGTTTCTGTGGGAAAGCGACATCGTCACGCGAACTTCTCGATAAAATCTCTCAATATTTTCAGGAGATTGTAAGACATGCGCCTTCAGGACTTTGACGGCACGTTCGCGGTCATTTTCGAGATAGACGTGGGCAGCTCGGTAAATCGTCCCAAATCCCCCTTCTGCGATCGGCGCAAGCAGCCGATACTTCTGAGCGACCAGCTTCAAAGGAAACCGACACTCGGTACAAAACAACGGTCCTGTGGGGCTTGGCGAATAACCATGCCCGCAACTTGGACACTGGGACATCTCTTGGAACATCCTTGCTTTCCTCTACGCATTTGCAGGGGAGCGGCCCCTCAACCACACACCTTGGATGCTCTCCCTGTTGATCGCACCATCCAAGGAAGCTATAACCAAACACGCCGTTATCCGCAGGGTTGCGGCAAGGTCCTCGCGATGCAGAATCACTCCAAACCTTACATCTCGCAACGCTTTTACAGATTTGACCTTGCTTTCCAAAAGCACAAGGAGATCATTCGATTATGGCTCTCAAAGAGACTTTCGGCAACCTCAAGCGCATGCTTCAAGGCCCACGTGTTCAATCCAGCAACCACAAAGCGATTGTCGTGGCCGTGACTGCACAAAAAGGCGGCGTTGGCAAAACCACCACAGCCGTTCACCTTGCAGCAGGACTTGCCCAATTCCACAAACGCAAAGTCTTGCTCGTCGACATGGACGCCCAAGGACACGTGGGGATGAGCCTTTCCTCCCTACTCACAACGCAACCAAACGAGAGTCTCGGCAACATCCTACTCCAAAAACATCGCGACATCCAAGAGCTTGCCACAGAGACCTCTCTGGAAAATCTGTGGGTGATCCCCAGCGACAAGAGCCTCAATGACGCGGAAGCACAGTTGGCTTCGCGCATTGGAAAAGAGTTTTCCCTCAAACAAAAGATCGATATCGCGCGCACCCACTACGACGTGATCTTAATCGACTGCCCACCCAACATTGGAACCCTCACGCTAAATGCCCTCACTGCCGCCGATTACGTCTTGGTGCCCTGCGACATGAGCATCTTGAGCCTCGATGGTGTGACCTCACTCCTCGAAACCACGCAAACCGTCCGCGAAGTGCTCAACCCTGACCTCAAATGGCTTGGCGTCGTCCGCACCCGCTTGGATCGGCGAAATGTCAAACTCAACCGCACCATCGTAGACGCGCTGCGCGAACAATACGGCGAACAACTCTTCAACACAGAGATCGGCAGCGCTTCAGCCATCGTACGCGCCCAACTCGCGGGCAAAACAGTGTACGCGTTTGATCCCAAGTCGCGAGCGACCCGATCTTATCGTGTGTTGACAGACGAGTTTGCACAGCGTTTGGGCTTGCTCGCCTCCAAATCATAAGGCGACACCCATGAAGAAAATCCTTTTCTTCCTAGCCACTTACTTTCTCTTCTTCCAACACCCCCTCTGGGCCGCGCCAACTTGCCCCCTGCGCGCTGCCAAGATCCAAAAGATGACCCTCGCTGTCCAACTCTTCCCCAACAAACACCTGATGGACACCACCGCAGAGATCGACCTCTGTTGGCCCAGTCGTACCCGCAAGATCCAGCTTTCTTTGACCCAGATGGCCGTTGTCCTCGAAGTCACCGCACAAGACACACAAGGCCACTGGAAAACACTGCCTTTCCGACGCGGCCTCGAAGATCTCACCTTGCTTTCGTCTTCTCCGCATCCCCGCCCCGCGATGCTTCGCGTGCGCATCCATTATCAGATTACATTTTATAGCAGAAAAAATTACCTCTTTCGTCAGATCTTTTGCCAAATCGATCCAGGAGATACTTACTTTTTGTATGGTTGGTATCCCAGTCTCTCAGCCTTTGCGGACCCCATTCGAGGCGAACTGCTCAAAGGTGAGCGCTTTCCTTACACGCTTTCGATCCGCGCCCCCAAAACAGAGCTTGCTCTTTCGACGGGCCCTCTTTTGGGCAAGACCAAGCACCCTGACGGCACGGTAGAGTGGCGTTATGGGGCTTCGCGGATCAAAGAAGGGGCTTTGCTTCTTGTAGCGGGAAATCTCCAACGAGAACACCAACGCATCGAAGGTCTTGAGATGAAAGGACTTCCCCAGTTTCAAAAGGGAAAGCCCTTCAAAAACAAGCAGTCCCAAGCCCTGCCCAAGACCATCGTCGAGTTTTATCTGCGACCAGAAGAGCCGCGCAAACGCATCGAAGAAGTCGCTCAGTTGATCGCCAAAGCCAGCGCTTATTACGAAGCCTTGTGGGGCCTGCCTTGGATCAAGCAAGGTGCACAAGGCAAAGATGACGCGCGCTCCTCCCGTTGGCGGCGATGGCGTGTCGCAACCTTCGGTGGTTCGGGGGCTAGAGGTTATCCCATGACCTTGCTTTTGGAACGCCGCTTGGGTTTTCTCGATGGATCGTTGTCCCGCCCGATGGATTCGCTCTTTACGCATCGCCACGTCTTGCTACATGAGATCGCTCATACATGGTGGGGCAATGCTGTCACGGGCATCAAAGCAGGTTCCACATGGCTCAATGAAGGACTCGCCAATTATGCCTCACTCAAGGCCATCGGCTTTTTGTACGGAAAAACGGCGATGCACAAAGCCATCCAACGACACACTCGCGCCTTCTTACAAAGCAAGTGGCCGAGCGATCTCATGGGGCCCGGTGGGATGGACCAGATGATCCAACGCACGGCCTATACCAAAGGAACACTCGTCTTTTTCGCTCTTGAGCGCATTATGGGCGAACGCACGTTTTTACGGGCCCTGCGCGCGTTTTTCCAAACCTATCGCGCAGGTTTCGCAACAGGCGACGATCTCCGCCGCATCATGGAACGCCACGCAGGACGTTCGCTCTCCACATTTTTCAAAGAAACGATCCGTGGAGACGGCTTACCATGGATCAAGCCACCTCGTTGGAAACAAAAAGGAAAGCGCCCCAAGGTTAAAGTCACGTTACATCTCGAAAACCAAGGGGACGCGACAGGCTGGCTCCCTGTCTTGTTCAAAGGCCGCAGGGGTCGGCGCATGTGGAAGATCTTTGAGATCCCCCGAGGAACCAAGACCTTCCAAGTCGATGTGCCTTTTCGTGTGCGTGATATCCGCGTAGATCCCCATCGCATCACGCTTCAGGGTATCCGCCCCGCCTTTTGGCTCGATCAAGCCAACAAAGCGAGAAAAGCAGGACTCTGGAAACAGGCGGAACAACGTTTCGTCTTTCTCGTGCGAGCCTTTCCCAAACACGGCCAAGCGCTGTACAGTTACGCACGACTTCTTGAAACACACCAACGCCCCAAAGAAGCGCTCCGCCTTTACAAGCGAGCCTCCAAGCTGCGTACAAGCAAGCAAACCCCCGCTTGGATCGCACCTTGGTCGCGCTTCCGCACGGCCCAGCTTCTCCATCGAGCAGGACAGCACAAAGCAGCACAAGCGATCCTCCAAAAGCTCAAACGCTCAAAGATCAACCCTTTCCATCTTCAAGAAGAAGTCGAGGAGTTGTTGAAAAAGGACGCGCACCCCCACCCAAAACCAAGATAAACTGGCGTCCCTTTGCCTCTCCAAAAAGAGAAACACGCTCGTGGGCTTTTGGCGACCTGTTGTTGAGAAGGAGATAAAGATTTGATCACAACAAAAGGCAAGAGAAAAAGTCTTTTCATCCAATACCCCTTTCGATCGGCCCCTTGGCTTTCTGTGTTTGTGTGGTTGTTTTTGGGCCTACAGACCTCTTTTGCAGCCCCACCCACACAAGACACCCCCGCATGGGACACGGACGAAGGAAGCTCCGTTTGCGGCCAAGGTTATCTCTCCTATCCAGAACTGCGTCACTCCATGCACCTGCCCTCGTATAGCGTCGATGTGATCGCCCCTAGGGGTCGCCTTCCTATCGCTGCGCTGTATGGCTCGATCACTTCGCAGCTTCGGATCCTTGCCCTTCCAAAAATCGGTTATCTCGCACTTAATGGAAGAAAGATCGTGCGCGTCCCACAAGCAATGGCCACACGGAGAGATCGCTTGGACTACATCTCCGCGGCAAACACCCGCAAGATGGTGCCCATCGAAGTAGGCATCTCCTCACACACGCGAGCGACGTTGCTTTTGCACGTCAATCCGAAAACCGCCAACAGAAGGGACATTACGTTCTTCTTGGGCAAAAAGCGCGCATCCGCCCAGCGACCGATCTTTCCCTATGAAAACAGAGCATTAAGTGATGACATCTACCAAGACTTCGTGAATCAAAACCAATATGGGCGAGGTCGAGACGTCCTCGGTTACTGGCGAAAACTCAAGACCATCAAAGGCCCGTATGTCGGAAACTGCGTCTCTTACTTTGCCTCGACCTTTTTGTCTCAAACAGCGCTTGCTGCGCGTTCTCGTCTCCCCGTGTCAGGAGCAGAAGCCACCCGCAACTTCGATATCGCCCAACAGTGCTTGGAAAGAACACTCACGATTGGTGGAAAGCCCTCTTCTCCCAAACGCATCACACGAAAAAAGCGAAACGTACGCATAAAAGGGAAACAGAAGGCCAAAGGCTTGAGCAAAATGCCCGGTTATCGGGCGCTTATCCAAGCCATCCACGGTTATCTTTGGCTTCGTTCTGCCTCCTCACGATGGAATCGTCTACGCGCATCGCAAAGACGAGGCGGACGAAACGTTGTGTGGAACAAAAACCTCGATGTCCTGCTCAAAAGCGTCTTGTTGCGCTACGACCAAACCAAAGGCAAAGCCTATGGGACAAGCAACCGCGGACTTGGTGAAGGATTTGTGCGCGCATTTATCGAGGCCAAATACCCAAGAGAACAAGGATCTAGAGAGCGACAAAAGTATATCCGCGAAGTCTGGTCGCAGTGGTCGCAGTTTGGGGACCTCTCTTCCAATAGCTCGCATTATACGGGGGCAGCGCTCAACTTCCTCGCAGACTGGTTTTTGTACAGCAAACAACGCACCGCCAAACAAGACAAGCTGCTGCGTGCTTTTGTCTCGCGCATCAAAAAAACCTATTTCCCTAGTGGATTTATCCCCGAAACAGGTGATGGACTGGGCCCCTTCCCAATAGCAGATGCCGCTTGGGTTGTCGCGCTCGAAAAATCTGCTTTTATCCTGAAAGATCGAGAGCTTAAATGGATCGCCCACCGTGTCTTTATGCGCCTTATTGAACCGCAGCGCGCTTACGAAGCATGGGGCAGCAACATCTCTGAGATCGTCCTCCAAATACACGAACTGATCGGCTTTTTGCACAATCATCGTGCGGTCCATCTGATCCCAGAACAACGTCCCACACTCAAAACAGAGATCACTTACACAAACAACCTTCGTGCAGGCACAAAACAACAAGATCACGCACTGCTGTTTCGCAGCGACAAGATCCCCAACAAGATGATCTTGCGAGGAGGCCCTTCTGCTCGCGATACCACGATGATGGTTGAATTGCGTCCGAATATCTCAGGGCATGGTCACTGTAACCGCGGTGGGATCGCATGTTTGGTCAGCGACGATACGATCTTGATGCAGACAGCCGCTTACCTCTTCCGCGAACAAAAGTACCACGCGAATGTCCAAACTCACCAAAGCACCCAATCCAAGAAGGTCTTGGATGGTCGTTGGCACCACATCGCGGCAACGCTCCACAATGTAGGTTCAAGAGGGCTGTTGCGTCTGTATGTCGATGGCCAAGAAGTCGAAAGAAGAACCATCCATAACGGGCGATTCCGTGGCCCCTTCAAAGGTATGATCGTGGGCGGAGATGGCGACAAATACGGCTTGTTCCAAGGAAGCCTCAAGAATGTCTTTGTGCGCCAAAGAGCCTTCCAACCCAAAGAGATCGAAGCTCTCTACAAAAGAGGCCCCAACGCTATCCCTCGCCCTGAAACCGACCACTTGATGCTCTTTACAGGTCGCTCTTTTACAAACGAAGTCCACCTACAGAAAAAAGCCCGCTTGATCCTACATGGACGCCCGAAAAAGGCGGATGCTTTGTCCATGAGCTTCCACCACGGCACAGTGCAGTTTGACGCCAAGCCCAACCAGCTCAAAGGCACAGGGACGCTCACCGCCTCGTTGTGGATGCGCTCGAAACACTGGGGCCCCAAAGAAAAGATCCCCGCTTCGATGGGGCTTGTCGTGGGTTTCCCCAATCTTCGCATTGGGTTGTCGCGAGGCATCCCTTACGCAGTAGCCGTGAACTTCTATGGGACGCAAGGACTTGCTTCTGCATCGCCTGCCTGCTCTGCAAGAGGCAGCCTTGGCGTCAGCCAAGAACGCGCTTCAGACTGGCAGTTGTCTCAATACCGCGGTAGCTTCGGGCGATTCTCGATGTCAGATGTTAAGAAAAGCTCGATTCAGGCCAAGAAGATTTTTCTGATGGTCAATCGGGCATTTATCGTACAAGCAGACGAACTCAGCAGCCCCTTGCCCATGCCAGAACATACGGGCGTGTCCTTCCCAGGTGTGGGGCTTGTGGATCACTTTGGAAAGCACTGGGCCACGCTCCAACAAGACGTCATCCCCGTTCCTTACATCACCTCTGACGTCAACTTGATGCTCCTGCCCAACCGCCACACGCGCTTGACGGTCTTCGCCCCTTTTGGACAGCTTGAAGTGCGCGACAACCAAAACAAGACCTTCCTCAACAAGTTTATCCGCAACAATAGCAAGGTCTCGATCTTCCAAAAGATCCAGAAGCAAACCCGATGGAAGTCGCTATTTCACATCCTCATCCCCCATAGTCCATCTGTTTCCAATGTCTCCAAGATCAAAGACTTTAAGATCTTCTCTATCCCCAAAGATGCAGGAAGGATGGGCGGGATCTATAAGAACCGACTGATCTTTGGCGTCAATGTGACCGGTCGTGCGGGGGCTATCGGTCCCGTTCACACAGACGCAGAAGCTTTCGTCGTAGAAGGAAACCGCGTTTGGGCAACAGGCGTGTCAGTCTTTCGTTTGAATGGCCGCTCGTTGCTTCGTTCCGCACGCAAGCAAAACCAGTTCACACGTTAAGAAAACCAGAGAGACAACCCCACCCCAGACACGTCCAAAAAGAGCGTAGAGAACCAAGTGGCGAACAACCATTCTCCAAACAAGAATAGGCGATTCGCCGCCCTCCTTGATGCTTTATCGCGCCTTGACGCGAACGAAGGAGGTTGCTACTTCTCTTGAGGACAGGGTTCTTCCATATCTTTATCTTTTTCCCACTTCATAGGACACATCCATGGCAGAGATCATCGTAAAGCTCAAAGGCAACGAACTTGCACGCAAAAAAATCACGAAGTCTCCCTTCTTCTTTGGAAGCGGGCCCGGTAACGATTTTCAACTCGAAAACCCTGCCATCTCTAGCTCACACTTTCATATTGTTTTCGACAATTTCCAATACAAACTGATCGATGACAGTAGCACCAACGGAACCTACCTCAACGAACAAAAGATCACCGAAAAGGTCCTAGAGCCCGGCCTAAAGTTCGTTGTAGGTAAGTTTACTGTAGAGATCACGGATCTCCATGAAGCTCCCCAAGTGATCGAAGATGCTGCTGGAGCAGGCGGGCAAAAAGGACAGTTCCGTAGCACGGTCCAACTTTCAGAAGGGGACCTTCAACATGTCCTACAAGCAGCCCTCCAACAACGAGACAAGGCTGAGATCGCAGCGCCCCCACCAAGCGCTCCCGCATCGCCTTATACTCACCGTGACCCCGAACCCAGCAGTTCGGGTGGTTCGAGTGTTTTGCTGATTATCATTGGGTTTGTGATCATCTTGTTGCTCGGTATCATCATCGGGAAGTTGACCTAACCCCTAGAAAATAGGCCTCCTTGGAACTCTCCCCAAGGACAATACGAACATCGCTTACCCCCAAAGCGCAACAGACCTGTCTTTTGTGCGAGGGGGTTTGTTTTATGGGAGTCGGATATGCCAAGAAGATGGTGTTTGCTGGTTACAAGCTTTTTCGTCTGGACGGGCTTTGCACACGCAGCCCCTCCCTCCAAAGGCAAAAAGCCCGCGAAACGAACAGCAAAGCCCGCAGAAGACGCCAAACCTGCGGAACCTGCCAAAGCCCCCGAAAAGCCACTGACAGAGGCCGAAAAGATCGTTGAGAAGATGGTGACCGCACTAGGTGGTCGCGAAGTCCTCGAAGCGATCCGCTCCATGTACGCGACAGGTACGGTCACAGCGATCACCCGTGTAGGAAACCGCAGTGCGCGCCTCCACTTCTACACCATGAAACCCACTTACCAACGCGTGGATCAGTTCTTTGGCTCGCAAGTGTTCTCCTTGACCACTTACCCTGGAGGCGGATGGATCCGCCAAAATGGTGCGATCCTCAATCTTCCTCGCTCGATGATCGAAGTCACAGAGTCCGAAGCCGCACGCCAAGAACTCGAACTGCGTTATCGCAAAGAAGGCGTCCAAGTCACCCAGATGGGCGCGCGCGACATCAATGGAACACCTTGTCATGTCATCCTTTTTCAAGACAAAAAAGGACGCCAAACCACGTATTATATCGCCAAGAAGACCCACCTTTTGTACAAGCGTACCTACCTTGGCCCCCACCCTCTAGGACAAGGACAAGTCTCCATCTCGACCGTCCAACGGGATTATCGCTGGCTCAAGATCGATGGAAAGAAAGTACAAGTCCCCTTTGTTCTAGAGAGTTACATCGGTGGCAACAAAACCAGCACGATCCGCTTTCAAAAGATCCAGCTGAATGCAACCAATGTAAACAAAAAGGTTTTTCGCATCCCCAGCCCCGTCGAATAACACGCCCCCTCGACCGCTTCGAGGTGAACACCCATGGCCAAGATCGGTGCCAATGATCCTTGCCCTTGCGGGAGCGGCAAAAAATACAAGCAATGCTGCCGCAAAAAGGACCTTGCCCAACAACCACGGCGAGAACGCACACGCTTGTCTTGGGAAAGTTTGACCCAAGCCCCCCCACAAGAACAACCCTCACTTGCTGCAACGCTCCTTCAAGACAAAGGGCTTTCTCCCGAATCTGTCGAGGCTTGGGTCGCCCTCGCACAAATCGCGCAAGAACGAAAAGCCCCACAAATCGCCCAACTCGCTCTCTCCCAAGCGAAAAACTTCGCAAGTTCCGCCGCAGATTGGTGGTCTCTCGCCTATCTTGCCCTTGAGTTGGACGATATCGACACATCATGGCAGATCATCGACGCGCACCTTCCCCCGCAAGATGATCTCGAAGAAGCCCACTGGATGCTGCGAGGCCAGCTCCTGATGTTGCAGCAACGTTGGGAAGAAGCAGCCTCGCTTTGGCGACATCACCTCCAAACCCACCCCTCTCCTTCGCTACATTGGCGTTGGGTGTCGTGTCTTCGTCAAGCAGGACAGCAAGAAGCCCTTGCATCGGCCTGTGTAGAGATCACCTCACGATACCAAGATCCCATCTGGGCGCTCTTTTTGGCCAACGCACACACCGCTTGGAAACAAGAAGAACAAGCCAACGCGCTCTACCACGCACACTTCGTCGAAACACTGCACCTCCCCCACCAAAGCGATGACCCCAGCGAACGGCTGCGACGAGAAAGCACACTTTTGGAAGCCGCCCTACTTTACCTCCCAACCATCGATACCACCGAAAGAAACATCCTCTCTCGACAACTCTACAAACGTCCTTCCCTAGCTTCCCCAGAACTGTTGCGGCTGCGCACAGAGCTCGCTGTCGCTTGCGCAGACTGGACGCTCCTACGCCAAGAAGCCCAAGCATGGGAGAACATTCAACCCAACCCCAAAGCGCGATGGCTTGGTCATCTTGGCGCCTTTTTACAAGAGCACACCCCTTCAAAGCTCCGCCTCTCCACACCGCCCGTGTTTTGGGGCACTTGGCCAAGTAGCCTACGTAACACCATCCTACAAGCGATCTTGGAATATCACCTAGAAGACGCTGCCACCGAGCTTTTTGCAAACCTCTCGCCATCCCAAGACCCCCAACAAGACCTGTTGTTTGCCGCTTGGTGTGCCCGAAAAGGCGAATGGGACGAGATCTTAGAGATACCAGTCCCACCATCCTCGCCACAAACGCCGTCCTTTCTGCTTTTACAAGCCCTCGCTACACTGCGCAGCCAAGGCCCTCTCGCCTCCAAATCTCTATGGCAAAAGCTCGCAGAACAACCCACCAAGGAACATGAACTACCCATCGACCTTTGGCGCGTTGAGGTCGCTTATCTTCTCGACGAGATCGAACAAGGCGATGCGCTCCTCCGCACACTCGCCCAACGCACTCCCCTCGAACAACTCCCCGAACGATACTGGCGGTGGCAAGCGCTTTTTGCGGCCAAACAACAAGACCTCCCCAAGCTGATTACCGCGATGCAGTCGCTCTTTGCGATGCACCCAACCACCCAGTCCCTCGAAGCCTTGGTGCGCGCGTTGCTTCTTGTCCACGCCTCGGAAGAAGCACTCGCTTTGTTGCAAGCACACCGCTCCCATGTGCGGTGGGATGACTCGCTTTCTTGGCTGCTTGCCTGCTGCGCTTTTGCCGAGCAACACTGGCCTCTTGCGTTGGGAGCACTCCAAACGATCGACCGCACATGGCTCGAAGAACACCAAAAAACCCTCCAAGCTTGGGCCATGCACGCCCTCTGCGCATGGATGACAAAGCAATGCCTCGAAGCTTTCGCGGCTTGCGAGATGTGGCAGCAGCGAACCTCCGAAGAGTCCGACATCACCACGATCCAGGAGATACGACGGCTCGCTGCCAAAGAACTCCTACACCAAGAAAAACACCCAACCTTACGCCTCAAACCCCCAACGCCGAACGCACAAGACGCGCTCCCATCCGAAGAAAGCAGCGCGTGGGACGCACCCAAACAACAACTCCTAGAAAAACTCCTACATCTCCTCGATCAAGCACAAGATACCCACCTACAAAAAACCCTCCAACTCGCCCAACAAGACGGCGATATCCCTCTCCATTCCCCCTCCACACAAACGTCCGAAGAGCACCCTTACCAAGAAAACTTAGACCCAAGCCTTTGGTCACAACTCCCCCAAGGAACAAGGCAAACTTTCACCTCCGCTGAGCGCTTGTGGAAACTTCTCGAAACTGAAGAAGACGCCGACCACGCACCTGTGCTGCTCCAATGGACACGCGGCTTGGAGGCGTTGCTCAATCTTCACTTGGTCGATCCCATGATGCTTTTCGCAGAACAAAGGCTCGGACTTCACCCCCAACGCGACCTGCCACGCCTCGCTGGACGTCCCCTCCAACATCAAGGTAACCAAATCGGGCTCGGCAGCATCCCTTTTCTCTTAGCCGAACAATGGAAAAAGCCTGATGCTGATCAAGAAAAAGATGACATCATGTACAATTTCCAAGTGACGTCAGGACAACGCCTATTATGGGCCGCTTGGGAACGTTTCTTAACAGACTCCCTCCCTTTGTCAAAATCAGACTTTATCTTACAAGAGCTGCCTTCCCTCTGCGCATCCATCGCCCAACTTCGCGGACAGGCGGCCCACGCCACCAACCCCATCTCTCGCCAGCAACTCTCCCCCCTTCGACAACAACTCTTCTTCCAAGCAGACGCTCTACTTCTTTCCTGCCTCGCACGGCCTTTGTTCAGGATATCCTGAATGATAGGGCGGGCACGGAGGGATATCGATCTTGAGATATAGGCCCGGATATCCTTTTTATCGGCGCCCACCGGGCGCCGTAACAAATCCGCTTTCTTCAATAATCTATCTCGGATATCCATTTTACCGGGCGGGCCTCCGTGCCCGCCCAAATCTATCCCCCAAAAGATAACATAATAAATTCAAACAGATAGACATTCGACAATCTTTTCCTCTGTAAACATTAGAGCGAACGAGCGCTTTATGCGTTGTCAGGAAAACACCAAGAGATAAGACGGCCAACGCAGGGGAATCCCTTGCCTTTGCTTTTATGGAGTGAGAGATGTCTCAGAGAAAAAAGAAAAAACCTTCTTCAAAAGCCCCATCGACTTCCAAGAGATACCTCACAGGAGCCTTGTTTTTGGCGTTATGTTTCGCGGTCATCCAAGGATGCATGTACAGCGCCCCGAAAAAATTGCCCCACAACGCGCAAGAAGAATCAAGAGCGCTGCGCCCCACACAAGCCAGCCCTGTGACGGCATTTAAAGGCCGAGCCGCGCGCAAACCCAAGAAAGAGTCTTTGCGGAGAAGAACAGGGCATCGCTCAGATGCCCCAAGGGACGGGGACTCTGAGATCACAGAGAAAAAAGAGAAAGAAAAGAACGGCAAAAAAGTCCAAAAGCAAGTATGGCAGCGGACCGTCAAAGGCACCGTCCTTTCGAAAGTTTCGGTGGGTGGTGGCAAATACCTGACCCTCAAAAAGCTCCGCGTCACCGTCCAAGTGGAAGGATTGCGTGTACGGACGGTGATGGATCACATCTATCACAACCCACACGGGCGAACGTTGGAAGGAACCTTCAAATACACGCTTCCCTCTGATGCATCCGTCTCTTACTACGCGATGTTTGTGGGCGCCCAACAGCGCAGAGAGCCCCAGTTTTTTACAGGAAAGCTCCCAAATGAGCGCACGTTGGTGCGTATGGCACCGCAAGAGATCGCCAAGCGCAGCCCCAAAAAAGACTGGGGGACCTTGCGAGAAGCGCGCCTTGTCGCCGCCGAAAAAGGCCGCGAAGTCTTTGAAGAGATTACGCGCCAACGCATCGACCCTGCGTTGCTTGAGCAAGAAGCTCCCAACACCTTTTCAGGCCGCGTCTTTCCCATCCCAAACAACGGCTACAACCGCGTGATCATCGCTTACGAGCAAACGCTCCCCCGCTTTCAAGATCAACGTGTGTACTCCTTTGCTTTCCCCAACGACGTTGCGGGCTGGATCGACTTTTCGCTTTCTTACAATGGAAAGCTTTCGAAGCTTGCGCACCACAATCTCCGCAAGATCCGATGTATGCAAAAGCAGCAAAACAACTTTGTGCGTTGCCTCTGGGAGACTGAAAAGCCCGATCGCAACGCGACTTTTTACTTCCAACCCAACCAAAAACAAGCGACTTGGGTCGCAGGGATCGACCCCATCCACGATCACCGCTACCTCTACGGCCAACTTGCAGTGGAACTGCCCAAGATTTCGGCAGGAAAAGGCACACCCCAAGCACTGTTTATGCTCGATACATCGCTCTCTGAAACCCCCGAACGCTTTGGAATCAGCCTCTCTCTCTTAGAAAAAATCTTACAAAAAAATGCCTCCATCAAGCGTTTCAACGTGCTGCTCTTTGATGCAAATGTCCAATGGGCTTCCCCCAAGGGCTGGATTGCAAACACCCCCCAAGAAAGGGAAAAACTGCTCGCAACATTGAAAAAGGTTTTGTTGGAAGGTGCGACAGATCTAGGCGCAGCGATGAAAGCAGTGGGCGATATCCCTTGGGAAGACAACGAGACCAAGCAAGAAGCGGATATCTTTTTCCTCAGCGATGGCCAGGTGAGTTGGGGGAATCGCGATTTGAACCAGATCATGTCGCGCTTTCAAAAACGGAAGCAGTGGAAAAGTGCTCGATTCTTTGCTTACTCTTTTGGCGTAGGCAGCGAAAATATGCCGCTTTATCAGAAACTTGTACGCCAAGGCGGTGCTGTCTTCACTTGTTTGGGACCCGCAGAGCTCGAACGTTGCGCCACCGCCCACACCCACCAAGCAATGCAACTCGAAAAGCTCGAGATCCAAGGTATCGACGCAAGCAACACACTCATTGTTGGGCGCCAAGCGAGCCTATACCCAGGCTCTCTCTTGGCTTTTGCGACACGCTATAAACAAGATGGGAAGGCCAAGATCATCCTCAAAGGTCGCTTTGATGGCAAACCGATCAAGCGCGCTTATACCCTCCAAGTCAAAGCCGAAAAAGACCTAGCCCCCCGTGCTTGGGCAGAGATCGCGATCAACCAACTGGTCGAACTCGACGACCCCAAACTCACGGATCTGATCGTTGCTTACGCACAACACTTTCATATCCCCAACAAACACTGTTCATTGTTGGTCTTGGAAACGGACAAAGAGTACAAGCGCTACGACCTTGAGAAAGCCCAGAAAACACAG
Source organism: Myxococcales bacterium (assembly GCA_020632975.1). Taxonomy (GTDB): domain Bacteria; phylum Myxococcota_C; class UBA6777; order UBA6777; family UBA6777; genus JAKLKB01. The sequence continues at coordinate 292,215 of JACKEL010000003.1, read as the reverse complement.
ATGGTTCAAGATCTTGCGTCTTTCATTGATGCGACATACGCGAAAAAAGGCGCAGAGATCACGATGCGAGCGCGTTGGCGAGAGATCTTACGCAAGGCCCTCGTGCGTGCCAAAGCCATCCACTCAAGCGCAGGACGCGCAGCCTTCCAGCTTTTGAGCACAGAAGAAGAAACGAATCTCTCTTTTAGTAGCCCTGCCATCGAAAAATTGTGGACAACAGATCAAGTCCCCAAACAGTACCTTGCACAACGCGGTGTAAACCCCGAAGACTTCAATCCTTTTGTCCAAGAAGCCCAACGACGCCTCAAGATGTCGATGGTGGGAAGTGCAGTGCGCACGCTTTCTTGCATCGTAGAGCTTCACCCCTCAAACTCGCGGGCTTTGCGCCTTGTTGGTTACTACCTCACTTCTTGGGGGCGTCCAGATGCCGCAGCGAGCGTCTTTTTGCGTGTCTTGGAACGCCGTTCTTTTGAGCCCCACGCTTTCCGCGACCTCGCCCGAACGATGCAAAAACTCAAGCGTTATGCCCTTGCTTCCGCGCTTTATGAAGTCATCCTTGCAGGAAACTGGCACCGTCGTTTTGGGGAAGTCAAGACCATCGCCCGCGAAGAATATGCCCTTCTTGCCTACGAGATCACCCAACTGAGCAAAGCCAATCCTGATCTGAAACAAGCCATCCAACAGCGCCAAGGACTTTTGGGTCTGCAAGTCACCCCCTCAAAACTCCGCGTCACCGTCACTTGGAACACAGACAACACAGACGTGGATCTTTGGATCAAAGAGCCTGGCAACCAAAACTGTTCTTACAAAAACAAATCGACGCCCAACGGCGGACAACTTCTCCAAGATATTACAAGAGGTTATGGCCCTGAGCGTTACCAGATCCGTAAGGCTCCCCAAGGACACTACGAAGTGAGCCTGCATTTCTTTGGACATCGCACCAACGTCCTTGGCAATGAGACCCATGCCATCGTCGTGATCGTCCTCAACGCAGGGACCCCCGAACAAACGATCATCGAGAAGAACGTGGTGCTCAAAAAACGCGACGCACGTGTCCAAGTCACAACCGTCAAGATCTAAACGGCCGATCGCTTCGAAGACAACGAGTCAACATCTACGAAAAAGGGAACTGAAGTAAAAGAAAGACAGGGTGGGAAGTGAAGGGAATCCCAGCCTAGAGGCAAAGTTTCGGGGGGGAATGGATCGTCTTGGGAGGCCAGAGGGGGGATACATCTTTTCAACTTGATCACGCCAAACGTCTCGAAAGACAGAGAGGTAGAGGTCAAGCGTCAAAGCGCACACCACATCGTGCGACACAATCTCACACCAAACACCGCGTCATCCCGCGTCTAGGCTGGCTGAACCCTCCTGAAGAAACTGGATTGTTTGGACTTCTGATTAACAGTCAGATGCTCTAACCAACTGAGCTACAATGGCGCGAAGCCATTGCTGGGACTCGAACCCAGGCAACCTTTGCAATGCAAGTGCTCTCCCAACTGAGCTATAGGGACGTCAGCCCCTACCGGGAGTCGAACCCGGGACCCCTAGCGTGGTAGCAAAAGTGGTTGAAGTTCCTCGATATGCGGGACACACAGTCCTGATTTAAGAGTCTCTGTGCGCCGCCAAGATACAACACCATCTCCTGCGGGGTCTTTAGACGAGACGCCTCAAGAGATGTTCAAAGATGCCGAAAAAAGGAAGGAAAAGGCGAAGAGCGTAAGGCAAGCGGAAGCATTGGGGGGAACAGATGTCTTGTACAAAAGAAAAGAACTTTAGGGGCAAATACTTACACAAGTATAGGGAGTAGAGGAAGATGAGAGAGAGTTGCCACCCACAACGATGGTGTAGTCTCCAGCAGCGTTCCCTCCAAATCCGCCAAAGGCCGCAGCCCAAGAACCTGTAGCTTTCAAATTGCGCCCACCAACAACGACAGAGCGAGCCCCGCTAACAATGCCAGTATGGCCCCCAACAACCGTGGAATACTGTCCAGAAGCCGTGCCTCCGTGACCACCACAGACGGCCGCGTAGTTGCCTGAAGCAACGTTTTCCCCGCCAAAAGAACTAACGTTATTTGCGGAGATCGTATTGTTATCCCCGACAGTGATCCCAACCGATCCAGAGTAGGTATGGTTGGCACCCACAACAATGTTGTGAGAACCTGTGCGGGTGCGGGAGCCCTCGTTGTACCCGACGATCAAGTTCCCATAACCGTTTTTCGTGTAGCTGCCATTCAAACCATTGATGATCTGGAGGTTGGCACCTGAAAATTGGATGGTCTTGGTGGTGGTGTTGACGCTGGTGTAAGTGCGGAAACCATTGAGGAATGTCACGGTTGCAGCGTCAAAGCCTTGTCCAGCGGGACCTTGAGGACCTGTCGCGCCAGTCGCACCTTGGGGACCAGCGGGGCCTGCCGCGCCAGTAAGACCTCTAAGTCCTTGGGGTCCTTGCACGCCTGCAGGACCAGCGGGTCCAGCGGGTCCAGTCGCACCTGTCGCACCTTGGGGACCTGTCGCACCAGTAAGACCTCGGAGACCTTGCGCGCCTTGGGGACCTGTTGCACCTACGGGACCAGCGGGTCCTGCGGGTCCAATCGCACCAGCGGGGCCAGTTGCACCTGTGAGGCCTCTGAGACCTTGGGGACCTTGCGCACCAGCAGGGCCAGTCGCACCTGTGGAACCAGTGTCGCCTTTGGGACCTTGGGAACCTGCCGCACCAGTGTCACCTTTGGGACCAGCGGGGCCAGTTGCGCCTGCCGCGCCAGTATCGCCCTTGTCACCTTTGGGACCAGTGGCGCCAGCATCACCCTTGTCGCCTTTGTCACCTTTTTTCACAGTAATGCTGGTGGTGTTGGCACCACACTGAAACGTCATGACGATGTCGCCATTCGCGTTGGGGGTAGCGCTTGCGATAGTACATGCTTGACCAGGGTTTCCGGTGTCACCTTTTTCACCAGCGTCGCCCTTATCGCCTTTTTCACCTTGCAAAACAAAAACTTGGCCCAAGGCCACAGACTGCGTCCCGATGACGCCAAAGAGAGTAAACAACCCTGCAACGAGGGTTTGGGGAAGTTTCAAAGTACGCATTGTTTTATCTCCTCCTGCTTCCAAAAGCAGACCGTTCGTTGAATCAAAAAACACATTGGGATCATTTGCACTTACAATTCGGACATCATCGAGTTGGTCGAGGTTTTCGCCCTCTAGTGTCCAAGTGTCTTGGAAACGTTTTTTCGCTTCCACAGGGTTGTTTGGCTGCGTCGCGTTGCCATACACGATAGCGGACTCTGCCCCAGTTCCTTCGATACGAAGGATGCGGACAGTAGAGCTAGGTTCAACAACGGGTTCAGGAACAACCTCAGTGCTTTCGGGAAGAACGGCTTCTTCGGGTTCAGGGGAAACTTCTTCGGGACCCGCTTCTAGCGTGGGTTCCGCAGTGGGTTCTGCAGTGGGTTCTGCCGCGGGTTCCAAAGTGGGCTCCGCAGCAGGTTCAGTTGCGGGCTCGGGCGTTGGTTCTTTGGGTGTGGGTTCGGGGCTAGCTTCCTTGCCGCCTTCCTGACAAGTTTGTGCGGTACAGCGCAAAGGCTGCAGACAATCCTCATCTTTTTGGCAAGGTCCACCAAGCCCCACAGGTCCACAAGCTCCCAAAGCAAACAACCCCCAAGACCAAAAGAGAAGCATCAAGACTCCTCTTTTGCGTTGGTTGATATACATCTTTGGCCTCTTGTTATGGGGTGAATAGGATACCCAAAGCGAAAGGGTGTCCAAGTAAGGAATCGTATATCTTCGTGAAGTGGATGGTGGTTTCTTCTTTGCGTGGTGTTCTCTTTTCTTTAAAGGTTGAAGAAAGATCGCCAACCCCTCGAATATAAAGAAAGAAAAGAAAAATCCCCCATCGCGTTGTACTTCGTCTTCTGAAAACACAGTAGAAAAGATCTAATCTAGGAGACTTTGAATATCAAGACGCAGGGGCAAACAAAGTGTGCGTCTCGGCTCGTTCATCCAAGCGCACAAAAAGAACACAGAGGGATAGAGAGACAGAGACAGGCGAAACAAAGAATGGAGTTGGGTAAGAAGACAAGTGGGGAAGCGTAAGGCGCGTGGGGTTCGTCGTGTGGGGTTATTTTCGCAGGAGTTCGAGAAGGTCTTTGGGGGAGGCATCCACTGTTTTGTCCACAGGGAACATGCGTTGCGGCATAGGCTCGAAGGGCGAACTCGTGGTTTCGATGAACTCTGAGGGAGCACCTTCCATGTGAGGCCGCGCAAAAGGAGGCGGCGGGGACTGGCGTTTTGCAGGCAAAGGCGGGGGTTGGATCACTTGCATCTGCCCAAAGGACGGTTGTTTTTTCTGTTTGTTTGAGGAGGTGTGTGCTTCGGCCCGTTGTTGGGCGGCAAAGACAGCACGCAAAGCATTGAGTTGGTCGAAGTGTTTTTTGGCGGCTTCGGGATCACAGAAAGTCGCCATCGGATCGGCATCACCGCCTTCAAAGCTAAAAGGAGCGGGGGTAGGAACTTGTTTGAGTTCGACAGATAGCTCTCGAAGGCTCGACTCGATGGTCTCTTCGCTGAGATCTTCCAACGGAGGAATACTCGAAGGGATGGGGCTTTTGGGTTTATATTCCATAGGCTTTGGTGTGATGGCTTTGTTCGAGGAAGCCAACGCAGCGAACTCTTCGCTGGCTTTGGAAGTGTAGGCTTGCTTTCCACCGGGAAAACTGCGCGGCTCCTGCTTGGGCTCCATAAAATCGGGCTCATGTTGGAGTGTGTGGCTATTTTGAGAAGGAGTCTTTTCCGAGGAAGGAAGCTTCTCTGGGAAGAGAGCGCGATTTTCGGGTCCAATCTCCCAAGAAAGAGAGAGAGGATCAGGGCTATCCTTGCTGTCCAAGACAGCAAGGAACTCTTTGGGATTGGACTTGTTGAGCTGTGCGTAGGCTTGGTGGAGGGCTTGTTGTAGTTTTTGGATGCGCAACTCAGCTTGTTGCAAGCGAAACTGTGTGGTGCGCAGCATCTGAATCAATTGTTGGGGTTCTTGTGGGAGGGAGACTTGGGGTTTGTTGGCTTGTGTGTTCATGGCTCTATCCTTTCCGATATACGGTGTTTTACAGCTCTGTGAGCAAGTTGTTGTGGAAAGGCTCTTAGGCAGATCTTGTGCCAACCTTGTGATCTTGGCTTGTCAGGCAACAAAAGAGAGGCTACATTGGGCGCCGCTTTTCCAGCCTTGGGCACAAAGACCCGTAAAGCAACGAAGCCTCGCGCTTGATTTTTCTAGCTTTTCTAAGAAGTTCTCGAAGAGATTATCTTGCTTTGTGGGGGTGGGTGCCCTAGCGTGTACGGAAAGCGACAAGGTCGTGGAAACCACAAAAAGCCCTCCGCGCTGAAAGACAGATGTCCGAGATCGACACAGATGACCTGTACAAGATCTGGACGAACAAAAGTCCACAAAGCGCGTCGCTCTCGTTTGTCGAGTCACGAGACACCGCAACAAAAGACTTTGAAAGACCACAAGAGCAAAAACGAGAAGCGACATCCTTTTGATAGGAGCGATAGATGGCGCAAGAAGAGAGTCAATTCAAACGAACCTTCCGAAACATTCGCTTGTTACTAGCGTTTGTGTTGGTTCATCTCACATACAATCCAGAGGGCCTCTCTTATTACCATTGGGCACTAAAACCTTGGTGGGACGGCTTTTTTGGAAAAGGAAAGTTGCTCGGTCCCCACTCACTCAAAGCTTTTGTGGGCGTCTTGATCTTGGGTGGGTGGTTTATGTTTTTGCGAGCAACACGCCGAAAGATCGGTGCATTGGGCATCTTGTTGACGGTCGCGTTCTTTGCCACGTTTGGATGGGTACTGAGCGACTATGGCCTTTTCCCAAAGATGGGCTCTTCGATGCTTCAGCATCTTTTGTTGATGGTGTTGAGCTTGGTGCTTTCGTTGGGCGTGTTGTTACCGGAGCCCAAGACCAAGGTGGTCGTCACCAAGCACGACAAAGTCCCAACCAAGCAAGGTTCTGAAGCTGTATAAGCTTTTGTGTTTGGTAGATGGCTGACTCGCCAAGACATCCCGCTCCCCCAAGAGCAGGCCCCTTCCCCACCTCACCTCGATATCCACCCAAGCTTCTTTCTATCGAGATATCCGCTTTGTATGATCTTGAGGCGAGCGTCCGAAGAAACGTAGCGTTCCTACGTTTCTTCGGCAATGCAAGATGAAAGATCTTTATCGATCAAGCACCTTTGCGTTTTTTGATCTCTTCCACCATCTCAGGAACCACTTTGAACATATCCGCCACCAAGCCATAATCGGCCAGTTGGAAGATAGGTGCTTCGGGATCTTTGTTGATGGCCACGATCACTTTGGAGCCTTTCATCCCAGCAAGGTGCTGGATGGCGCCAGAGATACCGATCGCGAAGTAAAGTTCGGGCGCAACGACTTTTCCTGTTTGTCCAACTTGCAATTCGTTGGGGACGAGTCCCGCGTCGCAAGCTGCACGGGAAGCACCCATGGCAGCGCCCAAGAGATCGGAGAGTTCTTCGATCATCTTGACGCCTTTGTCGTCTTTCATCGAGCGGCCACCCGACACAACGACGCGTGCTTCGGTAAGTTCGGGGCGCTCAGACTTGGTTTCTTCCATGTCTTCTACGCGAACTTTGTCAGCTTCGTCCAAAGAGACATCGACTTCGTTGACATCTGCGGTGTCATCGCCTTTTTTGGGCGCTTCGAAAGCAGTTCCGCGCGTGCTGACGACTTTACGGTCGGTCTCAACGCGAACGCGAGCGATCACAGAGCCAGCCCACACAGGACGCTTGAAAGTACCGTCTTCGAGCATCTCGACGATATCCGAAGCCATACCCGCTCCCAAACGACCAGCGATACGGGGCAACAAGTCCTTCCCTTGGACCGTTGCAGCAGCAGTGATCATCTGTGCATCGATCTCGTCAGCAAGTTTGCAAACGACTTGGGTGTAAGGTTCTGTGCGGTAGATCTCAAGGTCACTGTCGTCTGCGACGTGGATGGCCTTGGCACCGTAGCCTTGGAGTTCGTCAGCGATACCACCCACATCGCTACCTGCGATGAGGATATGAAGGTCAAGACCAAGTTGCTCAGCAGCTTGTTTGGCGAAGCCAAGACCGTTGAAAGTGACTTTGCGGAGGCTACCTTTATATTGTTCAGCGATCAGGAGGATGCTAGCCATGATCGATTCTCCTCATTTAGAAAAGGGCATCCCATGCCCGAGGTTGCAAAAAAAGCCGATTATCGGGACAATTAGAGAACTTTGGCTTCGTTTTGCAGTTTATCCAGCAACTCTTGGACGCTTTCGACAGTGACACCAGCTTTGCGCTCGGGGAGCGGTTCGTAGCCAAGGACGGTCACTTTGGCGTTTGCGCTAACGCCAAGATCATCCAACGTCACTTCATCAAGAGGCTTTTTCTTGGCTTTGATGATGTTGGGGAGCGCGGGATAACGGGGGACGTTGAGGCGGAGATCCACAGAGATCACAGCGGGGAGATCCAATTCAACGGTTTCCAAACCACCATCGATCTCGCGAACGACGGTTGCTGTGTCGTCATCGACTTCGATGGCAGGTTCTTTTTGTTTTTCTGCTTCAGACTCCAAAGACTCGGTCTTTGCAGCAAAAGTAGCTTGGGGCCAGCCAAGGTACTCAGCGAGAAGCTGTGCCGTTTGGTTGGCATCATCGTCGATGGCTTGTTTGCCCATGAGGACCAAGTTGGGTTCTTCGCGCTCAACGATGGCTTTGAGGACGTGCGCTGCACAATCCGAATCAAGGGGCTGATCAACTTTCACGAGGATCGCGCGGTCAGCGCCGATGGCCAAAGCCGTGCGAAGTTGTTGGGTCGCATCGTCCGAACCGATGGAAACGGCGACCACTTCGGCATCGTGTTCACCTTTGAGGCGAACGGCTTCTTCAAGGGCGATCTCGTCAAAAGGGTTGATCATATAGGTCAAACCGTCAGTGACGATCCCTGTGCCTTCGGCATTGATGCGGATCTTGGACTCGTAATGCTCGACGCGTTTGGTAGTAACGAGGATCTTCATGAATAACTCTCCTTCCAGGCGGCTTTACAAACAAACACAGGGGAGCCTCGGGTGGGCGATCTTCTTGATGTGCCCGAACCTCAGGAGGCGGTATGGGGTGCAGTCGAAGATGGGGCGCTACGTAGGCCCTGTAACAACATCTCAGCGAGCGCATCTGCGGACTCTTCGAGAGAGAGGTCGCGGCGCCGCGACAACAACCACGCCAAAGAGATCTCATCCATCGCGCCAAAGATGGCACGTGTAATCAACGCAGGGCGAAGATTCGATCGAAACACACCTTCCTCGATCCCTTCGTGTAGGATCTGGCCGATGATCTTGAGATACTCCCCAAAAAGTGGGTTCTTGTATTCTTTGATGAAGATGGAGGACTGGCGAAGCTCGACAGAGATAATTTGAGCGATCTCGGGATCATGTTCCACAAGACGTAGGTGGGTGTGCAAAAAGGTGCGCATCTTGGCTTCGGCACCTTGCTCTTCACGCAAAGCCTCACGGAAAAGACGTAACGCCCGCGCCATCACCTCTTCAAACAGCTCGATCAACAGTTGATCTTTGTTTTTGAAGTACAGATAGATCGTACCATCTGCAACCCCCGCTGATTGGGCGATGTCGTGTATCGTCGTCCGATGAAATCCACGCTCCGCAAGAACGCCTATCGCTGCTCGCAAGATACGTTCTTGTTTCGTAATGTTTTTCTCGTCTGTCGGCTGGCGTTTGGCATCCTCTTTTTTGTTTGCGCGCCCGCTCATCCCAACCTCTCTACTCTCTAACTGAATCTTCGTTCAATCCAACAGGTGGGAGAAAGTACTCTTTGGGGTGGTTGTTGTCAAGGGAGAGAGGAAGGGGCTTCCAAGAAGACCTGAAAGACTTGATCGACATCAAAAGGAAGCGTTTGATTAATGGGAGGGTTGTAGATATGTTAAGGATGCCAAAGGTGTCGATATAAAAAGAGAAAAGAGTGTCTGCAAAAGCAATTCGTAAAGGATCACGGTGTAGTGTATCGAATCCGTGGGTAAGTTCATTTAAGGAAGGAAAGATGTTGCGACTGGCATGTACCTGGTTTGGCGTGTTGTTTTTCCTCAGCGGGATGTCTTGGGAGGTCCAAGCCAAGCCGCGCTGTATGGAAGAAGGCACTTCTTGCCAAAAAAATGTGGACTGTTGTGCAGGTCGCTGTTCCAAAAAACGTTGCGCGGCGCTCTGCCGTCCCGAGGGCTACCCATGTTCTTCGGGTGGAGAGTGCTGCCAAAAAGCTTGTGTCGAGAGCCGTTGTGGTGGCTCTTGTCGCCGCGAGGGACGCAAATGCAAGCGAAATCAAGAGTGTTGTTCTCTTGCTTGCAATGAAGGCCGATGTTCCGAAGGGATGAGCGTATCACTTTGTGATCCAGCCGCTTGTCTGCGTTGGGACCCAACGATGCGCCTTTGTCGCTCGCGATGCAGCGAAAACAAGCATTGTATCTTGGGTCGATGTCGCACCAAAAAGCCGGGGCACCGCAGCCCCCCCGACAAACAGACGAACCCTCCAGAACGTCGTGAACCAGAACGACGCGAACCTCCTCGACGAGACCCCCCTCGACGAGACCCCCCCTCCGTGGAAAGGCGAGAGCCACCACGTCGTGAACCTCCTCGAAGAGAACCACCCATTCGGCGAGAACCACCGCTATGTGCTTGGCAAAAGTGCCTTCATCTCGACGAAAAGCGCGAGCAATGCATCTCGATCTGCATCAAGGGAACCAGTTGTGATGGACAAGGACGTTGTCTTCCCGTGACCGCTCAGTGCAATCAATCCAAGTGTATGCGTTACGACGCTCGCCACAAACGCTGTGTTTCCCGTTGTCGCGCTTGGCAACAATGTTCGAAAGGGCGATGCACCAAGAGAAGCATTTGTCCACGTAGTCGTTGTTTGCGCTACAACGCTTTTTGGCGACGTTGTGTATCCATTTGCCCCGAAGGAACGCGCTGTGACGGCAAAGGTTATTGTCGCGCCACACTCCAAGCCCCCACTTGGCGAGGGTGCAACTGGCGTCAGTGCCTCACGCGTGGCACAGATGGTCAGTGTCGTTCTTATTGTAAGAACAACGAAACCTGCCGTGCGGGCGTTTGTCAGAAACTTTCGGGAGAGTAAGCATTATTCTTCATTTTTTTGTAAGATCTTCTATATGTTGAACAAGACGTTCATCATACAAGAACGAGAAAGGTCATGGTTGTGAAACATTCGTCTCGATTTGGTTACTTGTTTGGTCCATCATTGCTTTTTGCGTTTGTCATGGCGCTGCCCTTTTTCTCCTTTTTTGCAGGTTGCCCGGGCCCTACAGGAGAAGAGACCCCCAAAGAAGCCAACGTTTGGCAACCCGAAGGAGGTGAGCAACAACCCGAGCCTACCCCAGAAGAGGACAAAGAAACCTCTCCAGAAACGCCTGTCGTCAAACAACCCTACGAGTTTGAGCGTGTAAAACTCGCCGAAGGCTCGGCGCTTTACCATATGGCCAATGGTTCGGCGGTCCAACTTGTGGCGGGAAGCTCGATCTTTTTGAGTGAAGACAAAGCGGTATGGCTCGATATCGCGCCCCCTGCTCTCTTGGGTCGGGTGCGTCGCATCGCCATCAATGGAAACAATGTCCTTGCCGTAGGTGGGCAGCCAGAGTCCCCGAATCAAGGGCAGATCATGTTGTCGAACAACCAAGGACGTTCGTGGGAGTCCGTCTGGACCATCAAAAAAGACCAGAAAGATGCACGTTTACGCGCCGTTATGTGGATTACAGAAACCATCGCGCTTGTCGTTGGTTACCAAGGCCAAGTCTATCGAACCGTGGACAGCGGCGCGACCTTTACAAGTCTGCCTGTCGCCAACTCCATGGAAGAACTGAACCTCGAAGCGATGGCCCTCGTGGGCAACAAACTTTTCGTGGTGGGCGATCAAGGCTCGATCTTCTTGAGCGAAGACAATGGCGCGAGTTGGAAGGTACTTCAACAAGAGAGCGGACTGCCCACTTTGCGCGATGTCACCTTCTTTAAAGACACCATCGCTTTTGCTGTGGGCGCAAGAGGAAGCGTTTATCGCACAGAAGATGCTGGGCTTTCTTGGTCCAAGTACACCCAACTCCCCCTACCTGAAGATGATGATGACCTACGCGCGGTCGCTTCGGATGGAGCAAACCGTATGGCGATCGTGTCCCGCAAGTATTACTACTTCAGCTTGAACAAAGGCAATTCTTGGGATCGTATCAGCCTCGACACCAAGTTTTTGCCCAGTAGCTCAGAGTTGTTGGGCGCTTACTTTGCGGACAAAGACACGCTCTACCTCATGCTCAGCGATGGTTACTTGCTCAAAGGAACCTACCGACCATAAAGCACGTAGCATCGGGGAAGATGGCAAGATGGGCCCATCCCTTCAGCGGGATGATAGAGCAAAGGGGCGGGGGAAAGCCTTCTTGATCTAGAAAGCCTTCTCTCTATCAATAAGCAAAAGTCTTCACAGACCCAGGTTGGATCAGGACACTTCGGTGGATGGGTGGGGTTTGTGTCCAATACAATGAGATCTCATGTTTGCCAGAGGGAAGCCCCACAAAGTAAGGTGTCCACCCACGATACAAGCCATGAACAAAGACCCGCGCGGGCTTTGAAGAAAGAAGCCGTAAGGCTCCGCCCCCCATGGGAGCGAGGAATGCGACCTTGCGAGTGTGGGCTCCACTTCGAATCGTGATCTCTTGTGTCCAACGCTGCTTGACGTAGCCATTGATCACCAAAGCGTTGTAACGCCCAGGAGATACAGGGAGTTTGGCAACAGGCGTCATCGCGTACACCCGACCATTGAGCAACAAGATCCCCGGTGGGAAGCTATACAACGTAAGAAACCCATCCGTTTTCCCTCGATTGAAGGGGCGAACCGCCTTCTCTGCCGCAACAGGTGGTTGCACCAAAGAGAGCTTCCCCTCCGTGAGATAGAGGGTTTCTCCAGGCGCGACAAAAAGGCACTTGCCTTTGGGCGGACAAAAAGGTCCAGGTGACAAGACGCGCTGTTCTGGTCGTTGGCCTTTTCGATAAGACCGTAAAAAGACACGATGTTCTTCGTCTCGTTGAAAACGAAAACCGAACTTCCCACGTCGCTCTCCCATCACAAGGTGCTGTCCAGCAGGGATGATCACAGGGATACGTTTCAGCAACTTTGGTTTTTCGTTGGGCTTCGCTCTTTCGGCCACTTCGATGGTGTGAGGGCCTGCTGCGATACGAAGATACGTCACAGGAAAACGCCCCACATACAAGCCATCGATCCAGCCAACGTAACGAGAAGGCAAAGCAAAGCTGAAGACGCTGATCTCGTCGGGTACTCTTTGTGGGACAAGAGTAACGCGATGCAAAGACCCCGAAGGGATGGGCAACTTGGAGGGGTGCTTAGGTTGCGTTTGAGGTGCCTTTCGTGTGGGAGGCACGCGACGCACGACATGGATCGTAGAAGGAAGAGACGTTGGACGCGCCACACGACGCGTCGTGCTTAAAGAAGTCGGCTTTGAAGACGGAGAAAGCACCCGAACGACCGCAGGTTTTGAAAGAGCCAGCAAGGATGTTGGGCGAGAAGCAGGTGCCCGAACAACCACTTGCGAAGATGGTCGTGACGTGGGCCTCTTCACGGAGGGCTTGATTTGCCGAGAAGACGGACGACTTGACTGTGCCAAAGCACGCCCTGCCCCACCTCCCCAAACAAGGATGGTCAAGACACAACACCAACAAACACGCAGGCCCCAACAAGAGATGACTTTACAAAATCGACGAAACAAGTGAAAAACTCCTTCTTTAGGGAGAAAGGTTCCCGAATCGACGCCCCCGAGAAACGAAGGGTCCACCATGCCAGAGATACAGCGCGTCATCAACTACGGTTTGCGCGCTTTCCTACTCATCGCCCTTTTCGTCGCGCTCCCTCGTGCACAGACTCCACCCAAGGGGCTTTCTCTCCCCTCTCAAACAACGGCACAGGTCGCGATTATTCCTTTGGGAACACAGGTTTCCCTACGCCAACAAAGCTGGGTGTTGTGGATGCTGGCGCGTCAAGGTTGGTCTCATTGGCGATGGTTTCCACCACAAGCCTTGCCACCCACGAGCTATTCCAAGCGTTTTCGGCGATATCGCGCAGAGCGTCTTACAGACTTTTTGGCCAAACATTACAGACGCAAGGCACGTTGGGTGATTGGTATCACCAATGAAGATATCTCAACCGAGCTGCGGGGTTTTCTCGATCATGCCGTTTTGGGGTTGACCGATCCCACTCACGCTACCATTGTCCTTTCTTCTGCGCGACTTCCCAAGAAGACTTGGGAAGTCGCGTGGCGCTCTTTGATCTTACATGAATGGGGCCATCTTTTCGGGCTGGTGCACTGCCCAGATGCAAGTTGTGTGATGTTCGATCGTTTGGGGCAAGACCCCGCGCTAGCATGGTCTGAACACTTCTGCGCGAGCTGCGAACAACAGCTTCGCACAGCACAAAAAGGCCCTTTTCCTCAAGTACAAAAGAAACCTATCCCCTTGAAATCAGGCAGATGACGTGCCAAGATCACAGCCGTTTGCCAAAGCCCGCCGCTTTCCCAAACAGGATCGACCCATGGATGCGATGCAAAGAACCACAAAGAAAAAGTCCGCCCCAACGGTGGCTTTCTCTGTTTTGTTGTGGAGTCTCTTTGTCTGTATAACGATGATGCCGTATCATCGGGCTTTTGCGCAAGAAACACCTCTTCCAACGCCCAACCCCACCACGCTCACCCCACCCGCGGAGCGCAGCCCCTCTTCCAAACCACAAAAGCCTGTTCCCAAATGGGGAGGCAACGAACTGTCTGTGGGCGGACTCGTCGGGACTTGGGGAAGTTCACCTCAGTTTGGTTTGCGTGGTGTGTTGCCTTTGTCTCGTTTTCTTGCGTTTCGCGTCGGGTGGACCTTGATGTTTCATCTCAAAGGCGAAGAATCCTATAATTTAAGCGCATTTACACTCGACCTTGTAGTACGGCTCCCCAGCCCCTACAAAGCCTTGCGTTATTATGCAGTCACACGCCTCGACTTTTGGCCCCTGTGGAATCTATTTAACACCAGCCCATCCGTCTCAAAGATCTCCACACAACCGGTTTTTGGGTTGAGCGTGCTTGCAGGACTAGAAGGATTTCTTTTGCCGAGGGTTTCTTGGTTTTTGGAGACGGGATTTTCTTCGGGGATGGTGATCGGATTTGCCCCGATCCATCGACCTTATGAAGCTTTTGGCTTTTTGATTCAGTCTGGATTCCAGACCTATTTTTGATCTTTTTGTGCAAACGCGAAGTATTTGCTGCCCAAGAAATTAAACAACGATGCGTTGAAGATCCCCACAAAGTTCGCGATATACGACAAAGGCAACCAAGCCAACTCGATCGGCCCCAAGATAAAGTGCTTGTGACGAGTCATCCCCAGATACGCCATCAACACATGCATGCTCAAGATGCGAACGCCTAGACCCATCGCACAAATCAACACAAAAGAAACATAAGAGTTGCGTCGTTCGACCTTTTGATCGCGAAAGGTGATCAAGCGATTAAGTTCGTAGTTCCATGACACAGCAACCAAAAAGGCGGGAATCGCGGCAAGACGCAGATCCATCTGAAAGAAACGATCACACAAGATCAACACCGCTGTATCGACAAAAACACCGCTTCCACCAATCAGTCCAAACAAGAGAAACTGTGCAAAGGTCTTCCAACGCCCTTGCATCGGAGTTTTTTCGCTCATCCATCCATCCTATACTTTCAATAGAGAAAACCAAGGAAACGGAGTCTAGGGATTCCGACATCTTTTGCCAAGACCCACCCAAGCAAACCCTTCTCTCCTCTTCCTCGCACAACCCCCTTCCCCAAAAGAAACCCTTGCCGCAAAGTAGAGCCACAACACACAGATCGGATGTACGCCTGTTGCGTTTAGCTCAAAAGACGCCCCAAGACCTTTACGAAGACCCGTCAGCAAAGGAAACGAAATATGTCAGAGAGCCCTGAGACAACACCTTCTCGCGACGGCCTCCTCGCAACCGTCGCCGATCTCGCGTTCAGCTTGGTGTTTCTTTCTGTGATTGGTGTGATGTTCGTTGCTTTCTGCGTTCTTCTCGGAAAGTACGAGCTTTTGATCTTGGCTTATGTCCTGCTTGGTGCAACAGTGGTGCGGCCTTTTATCTCTGATGAGCAGATGAAAAAGCTCCAACGCGTCGCAGTGATCGGCGAAGGACTCAAGATCTTTACGCACCTCGAACGCTACTACCTGCAACACGCGCCACGTTCGTTCTTTTTCTATCTGTTTTTCCCCGTCACAGGGATCTTTTCGTTCTTCTTTTCCAAAGAACGCGGTCGCCGCGAACTCAAAGCACACTTTATCCTTGTCCAATGGATACTTGTCTTGCTTTTGATCCAAGGATTCGCCTCTTATAGCCGCTTTTACCAACACTTCCCTTGGAAGTTTGCGACCACTTGGTTGTACATGGAACTGCTCTCTGTGTACTTCCTCTGCAACTTCTTTGCGATCCCTGCGGCCACCACCCCCATACGCCTCAGTGTCACGGGGCGCCGCAAACGCTTGGTGATCGTCGCAGGCATGGCCCTGATCGTGATGACGGGCTTTCTCTACGCCTACAAACGCGGCGCTGTGTACGACAATCTCATCCCCATCAACATCGCCATGGATCGCCGCATGGACGCCCTCAAGACACGCGTACAACTCAACTATCTACGCGCCAAACAGGGCCTCCCCCCCCTCCAAAAACGCCAGCGAAAAGGACGCCCTGATCCTGAAGCGTTTTTCACGCAGTTTCAGGACATCAGCAAGATGTTCTTGCGCTACCAAGCCCCCCGTATCCTCGACTTTTTTGCAAAGCATTACTTCGATAAAGATCCCAAAGCCCGCGAACAGTTCGTGGCCTCGCTCAACAACGAGCTACAAGCGCACCTGCAACGCATCTCAGTCTTTGGGGAAAACGAACAGATCTTCCTTACGATGAGCCAAGAAGCCAACCACCTCTGGGGCTTGGTACTCATGCCTTTCCGCGAAAATCTCTTTTACTCCTTTCGCGTTACAGAAAAAGGCTTACAGTTTTACCATCGCTGGGAAGATATGCCCGCCCACGCGCGCGCCAACTTTCTCTCTCGTTGGAACCGTTCACTCTACCGCTTTGCCTCAGAAAAACGCCTCGCACGCGTAATCGTCGATACCATGCGCGAGATGAGTCGCAAGATGGCTCCACAAGAAGATCCCACCGCAGAAGAAGAAAAACCTGCGCAAACCCAAGCAACCACCGCCAAAAAAGAAGATGCCCCCGCCCCAGCAAGTAGCGCCAAAGACAAGCTCGATAAAAGACCCGCAAAGTCCGCACCTGCGGAGGCAGCGGGCGGTGCCCCCCAACCTCCCCCTCCTTCCGCCAAGATCGAGCGGGAAGGCATCAAACAAAAGACCGCAGAAGCCCCATCCTTCCGCAATGCACCGCAAGATCCCTCTTTGCGCAGTGTCCCGATGGCCTCGGAAAGTCGGTCTTTTCGCAAGAAGAGGACCCCCAAGATCTCGAAAAGCCATTCCTTTCGCAAAAGAATGCGCTCCAAAGCCTCGGGGAATCGGTCTTTTCGTAAAAAAATGGCCCAACCCAAGCCTGTTGTCGTCACCTCTGCCCCCGCCCCCAGTCCCATCGTCACCGCGCCTTCAACACCACCAAGCCTCGTGAAACCTCGGACCCCAAGAAGACGCCCCTCTCGCAAAGCCAATGAGTCTAGCCCACAAGCCGCCCAAAGAAGGCCTTACGCAGACAAACGATACAGAAGATCCAAAAACAGGCGCCCGCCTCGCAAAGCCCGAAGAAGACGAAGACTCGCAGAGGAGCGAGTACGCCGTGTTATCCGCCGTGGTGGAGGCATCCATTATGGCGGAAGAAAAAACAGCAAGAGAAACGCTGAGACGATCGCCTTTCAGAGAGAAAAAGCGAAGTGGCTTCCTGCATGGCCGACCTCCGCACTTGTCCACGAAGTTCGAGAACTTCAGCGCCTGCGAGAGCGGATCTACCGACGATTGTTTCGAATCGATCGCACCCAAAAAAGGCTGCTGAGAAAACTCAAACGCAACTTTGTGCCCAAGTCCCCTATCCTTGGGAAGAAGACCCGCGAAGAACAGCTCAAAGCGTACTGGCGAGAAACATGGGAAAAAGCGCTTGGCCTCTCCAAAGAAACATACCAAGCCAGTGGAGCACGCACCCATGTACCCGCGAGATACCAAGCTTGGCGTTCGTTGCGAGAGATGATCTACACCACCCATCAAAAAGAAGAGATTCTTCGACTGCTCGAAAGCTCCATCCCATCAGGACTTTCGGCCGAATCTGACAAAGAACAAGAAGAAAAACTCCGAGCAGAGCTTCATCAAGCCATCGAGCAACATCGCTGGTTCGAGCGTTGGTTTTCGTATCAGTCTCGTCACTTGGGCAAAGCTTTCGCACAGTGGGAGAGCAAACGTCGCGTCTTGAAAAGGCAGCGTGCGTATCTTGCCCTTTACAACGCGAGTTTGCGCGAGCTGCACTTTGAGCGCGCTATCGGTGCAAAACTGCTCTTTGATCACTTTGGGGAAACCCCGACACTACCGCCCTTATGGTGGGCCGATCTTTACGAAGCCTTCTTGCGGCTTTTGCTCTTCCTTTTCCAACTGACGATGCCCGTTCATATCTTCCTGATTATCTATTGTCAGTTCCGGATCAAAGACGTCGAAGAGACCGAAGAAAAAGAAGCACCCGCTCACTGATCAAGGGAAGAAACGACATGTCCGAAAAAAAGATGACCCAACCCCCACGCGAAGGCTTCTTTCGCATCTTTTTCGATCTCCTTTTCAACTTGGTGTTTCTCTCTGTGATCGGGGTGATGTTCGTCGCTTTTTGCGTCCTCTTGGGCAAAAAGGAACTACTGATCCTCGCCTACGTGCTACTGAGCGCGGCGGTGGTGCGGCCTTTTATCTCTGATGAGCGTATGGAAAAACTCCAACGTCTCGCAGTGATCGGTGAAGGACTCAAGATCTTTACGCACCTTGAACGCTATTATGTCCAATATCCGCCGCGTTCGATCTTTTTCTATCTTTTCTTCCCTGTCACGGGGATCTTTTCGTTCTTCTTTTCCAAAGAACGCGGTCGCCGCGAACTCAAAGCACACTTTATCCTTGTCCAGTGGATTCTTGTTCTGCTCTTTGTCCAAGGATTCGCCTCTTACAGCCGCTTTTACCAACACTTTGACTGGGGCTTTGCAAGCGCTTGGTTGTATATGGAACTGCTCGCTGTGTACTTCCTCTGCAACTTCTTTGCGATCCCTGCGGCCACCACCCCCATGCGACTGAGTCTGACAGGACGTAGGGTCCGCTTGATGGTCGTCTCAGGCATGGCTTTGCTCGTGATGACAGGCTTTCTTTACGTGTACAAACGCGGCGCACGTTATGACAATCTCATCCCCATCAACATCGCCATGGATCGCCGCCTAGACGCCCTCAAAGCCAAGGTTTGGACCGAGCGCGCCAAAAAAAGAGAAGGTCTCTCTACAAAGTTGACCCCGCTCGAAGCCAAAGGCCCCCATCCAGAGGCGTTTTTTACGCGTCTCCAAGAGATCAGCGAGATGTACATCCGCTACCTTGCCCCGCGTATCCTCGACTTCAACGAAAAGCACTTTTTGGAGATGACCCCCAAGCCCACGTAAAGTTTTATCAAAGAGCAAAATGCCGCGTTTCAAGGGCATCTCAAGCCTTACAGCACCTTTGGAGAACATCAGCACCTGTTCTTGACTTGGACCCAAGGACGCAAGCGAGTGCTTGGACTTGTGCTGATGCCTTTTCGAGAAAATATCTTCTATCTCTTTGAGATCTCTCGTCGGGCCCCCAAAAGACGCAAGTCCGCTTTTTCCGCAGTTGGAAAGAGCTTCCTGCGCAAGATCAAGATCTTCACGCTTTTTATGTGCGTTGGAATCGTAAGATGTACCGCTTCGCGGCAGAGAAACGCTTTGCCCGCGTGATTGTCGATGTAATGCGCGACTTTACGCGGGATATCGTGTCCCGCAAAACACCGCCCGCCGCCCCTTCGCAGTCTTCTCGCAGGAGTGAGATAGAAGACGCAGGGAACATCACAGGCGTACCTTGGCACCTTAGTCCGCCCAAAGGTCCCGCACAAGCGATGACACGCGAAAAACTCCGACAATATGCTGATTATCTAAGAAAGTGGCTCGAAGCGTCCAAAGCAGCCCCCGCACAACTCGACAAGCAACGAAAACACCTCCTCCAAACCATGAGAAAATATCAACTTTCGAGCAAGCCTCTTCTAAGCATTTCCCTCGCACAACAACTTGCTTTGGTTTGGAAAGCTTCTTGGTTTGATCAGCTCAAGATCCCCGGCTATCCACAAGATCGCATAAGCAATATGAAGCTTCTTTTGGCATCGCATCCCCCCCATACCGTGGCGGACG
The DNA here is from genome assembly GCA_020632975.1 of Myxococcales bacterium. Taxonomy (GTDB): domain Bacteria; phylum Myxococcota_C; class UBA6777; order UBA6777; family UBA6777; genus JAKLKB01. The sequence goes on along the minus strand of JACKEL010000003.1, from coordinate 272,714 downwards.
CACAAGCTCTCCTTGCTGGCTGGACACTGCAACAAGAGCAACTAGGCGAAACAGGAAAGCTTTCGCAAGAAGATCGCCTCTCTTGGTTTGCGCGCTTCAAAAAGATGGATGATTTGTTAAAAAAACAAATGGTCCAAAAAGTTCGACAATTTGAGTTTATCCGTATGTTGACTTCTACCCTTTCTCGTGTAGGAGAACAGCGCAAGACATTCGTCCTCTACAACGCCACCCTCCAAGAACTTCATCTTGGCCGCGCTATCCGTGGAAAACTGCTCTACGACCACCTTGGAACCACCCCACCCCTACCCCAGATCTGGTGGGCTGACTTTTACAGTATCTTCTTGCGTTTCTTACTGTTTCTCTTTCAATTGACGATGCCCCTCCACATCTTTCTGATCCTCTACTGCCAGTTCCGCCTACGTGACCCAGCCTAAGCCTTCAATTCGACTTCTTCAAAAAAGAATCTCCAAATAAAACAAAACACTAAAAAGCATCGTGTTGTTTTGTCTAGCAGATTCTGTTATGCCGAAAACAGTATCACTCAAATGTATTAAGCAGCTATCCGATTTTTTGTAAGAGAGCACGAAATCTTCGGGAGAAGTGTATTATGCGTCGCATGTTTTGGTGGAGCAGTCGCTTACTTTTGTGTTTGTTTCTAGTCGCCTTGGTGGGGACATCTTGCACATGCCAAGGCTCTGGAAGATGCGAAGGAGAGGCAGGTGTCGCCACAACAGACCCCAATGGTCTCCCCTGCGAACAGCGTTGTGAGTGCAACAACCAAGCATACGAAGGCTATTGCATCTCAGGAAAGTGCATCTCTTTTGCGCGGCAAAGCTGTACGCTGATCGGCTCCAAAGTGCCATGCCGCCTCTCTGTCCAAGTGGATCAACAAAAAAGCTGTGAGTGGGGAGAGCGCGTCTGCAAACCTCCCTACCTCAACAGCGCCTTGTGGGGAGACTGCACCCCCTACGCAGTCGTCCAAGCAGAAGGCCAAGATCCCGCAACAGCCGCAGAACAGTGCACCAACGGAAAAGACGATGATTGCGACGGATTAATCGATGACGCCGACGAGGGCTGCGCAGCCTACTGCAAACAACCAGGGCAACGACGCCCCTGCTACGATGCCCCTGACGCACAACGCGACAAACTCAACCTTGGGCGATGTGCTCCAGGACTTCAACTTTGCACCCAAGAGCGTAAATGGGGCGAATGTTCCGCCCAAGTCTCTCCCGCTGAAGAGACATGCAATAGCGTGGATGACGACTGCGACGGGAATGTTGATGAAGGAGTCCCCAACTGCAAAGCCACAATATGCAAAGAAGGCGAGAAGTTACGTTGCTTTACAAACGCACAAGGTTGTCGTCGTGAAGCAGATGGACAGTTTACTTGTCGCGGCGTTTGCAGCGCGGGCTTCCGCACTTGCCAAGGTGGACAATTTGGCTCTTGTGAACAGCAAACCACCCCATCTGTCGAGAAATGCGGCGATGGACTCGACAACAACTGCAACGGTCAAACTGACGAAGGTTGCCTTTGCGAAGATGGCAAGACCCAAGAATGTTACTCAGGCCCCGAAGATACAAAAGGAAAAGGCGCATGTCTGATTGGTATCCAGAGTTGCCAAAATGGCCAATGGGGAGAGTGCCTTGGCCAACAAAGCCCCACCCCCGAACGCTGCAATGGACTCGATGACGACTGTGACGGCCAAACCGACGAAGGCTGCGGCACTTGCCAAAATGGAGACGTCCGCGCTTGCGCGGATATCGCAACCCAAGACCAACGCAACAAGGGAGTCTGCAAAGACGGCTTTCAGGTTTGTTTTTCGGGTGCTTGGAGCAAGTGTACAGGTGAAGTCGCTCCCGCCACCATAGACGACTGTGATGGTCTCGACAGCGATTGCGACGGTAAGACCGACGAAGACTGCCAAGGAAGTTGTATCCCAGGATACGCTCGAACCTGTCCCACAGGTCCCGAACCTACCGCCCCCTGCCGTAAAGGGATCCAAGTCTGCACTTTCGATGCTGCCTCACAAAAATATATATTTGGCCCCTGCCAAGGCGAGATCAAACCTACCCCTGAGATCTGCAATGGCATCGATGACGACTGCAACGGCCAGATCGACGACAACTGCCAAAAGTGTACCCCTGGATATTCTCGACTTTGCGAATACAAAGGCCCCGCAGGAACCGAAGGCAAGGGTGTTTGTCGTGGTAGCATCCAAGTATGTGTGTATGATGCGCAAACCCAAAGCTACGACTTTGGTCCTTGCATTGGCGAGATCCTCCCAAGCGAGGAGATTTGCGATGGACAAGACAACAACTGCGATGGACAAGTCGATGAAAGCTGCACAGAGTGCAAAGCAGGCGACACAAAGGCTTGTTACACAGGTCCCCCAAACACCCAAAACAAGGGCACCTGCAAAGATGGAATCCAAGTCTGCTACTACAATCCCCAAACGAAGAAAAATGAGTTTGGTGCTTGTCTAGGAGAAGTTAGCCCCCAGACAGAGGTCTGTAACGACAACATCGACAACAACTGCGATGGGCAGGTCGATGAAGACTGCGGCTGTGTCTTGGGCAGCACACAGACTTGCTATTCAGGTCCCATAACCACCCGAAACAAGGGCACTTGCAAAGATGGCGTCCAAGTTTGTAAGTACGACGCCACCACCAAAAAGAATGTCTTTAACGCCTGTGTTGGAGAGGTTAAGCCCACCTTAACTGAAAGCGGGACTCCTTGTGATGGCCTCGACAACAACTGCGATGGACAGGTCGATGAAAGCTGTGTGGGCTGCGTTCTAGGATACGCAAGACAGTGCTACACGGGCGCAAGTGGAAAAGCAGGCATCGGGATATGCAAAGTGGGCATCGAAACTTGCATCCTCAAATCAGGGACTTACCAATTTGGCCCCTGTATCGGGGAAGTTCCTGCGAGAGCAAACGACGACTGCAACGGGCAAGACGACGATTGCGATGGTGCAGTTGACGAGAATACCTGCGCGGCTGGCTACGTATGTATCAAGACACAACGCGAGGATGGAAGCACAGGCGCTGCTTGTTTGTCACGTTGCAATACGATCGAAGACTGCCCAAACAAAGTCATTTGTCGGTCAGGACAGATCAGTGACGGCTCCCCGAATTCTCCCAGTTTCAAAGTCTGTGGTCTTTGTGACGCAAGCTCAGATTGCCAAGGTAGATCGTGTGTCGAGAATGTCTGTCGATAAGGAGGGCACCATGGCAAGTTCTTGCCAAACAAAATATTCAGGTTCGCCCTTCTCTCGGCTCTTTTCGCTCTGTCTTTTGTGTACAGCCCTTTTGGGGTCGGGACTTTTTTCATGGTCTTGCACAGGTTCAGGGCAATGCGAAGGCGATATCAGCAACTTCTCCAACGATACCAACGGGGTTGCTTGCACCCTGCGTTGTGAGTGCAACAACCAAGCATACGAAGGTTACTGCATCTCGGGAAAGTGTATCTCTTTTGCACGAGAGATCTGCACACAGCCAGGTGCAGCCGCACCTTGCAAACTCTCTCCACAAGTCATCCCCAATCCCACCTGCGAATGGGGTGAGCGGATCTGCCAACCCCCAGCGCTTCGGGGTTCATTGTGGGGTGACTGCAATGTTTACACGACCGTTCCTGAAGAAGGCAAAGATGCCAGCAAAGCCAAAGAACAATGCACCAACAACCGCGACGACGATTGCGACGGCAAGATCGACGACGCAGAAGAAGCTTGTGCAGCCTATTGCAAACAAATTGGGCAAGAGCGTCCTTGTTATGAAGGGGCCCCCAAAGAGACGATCAATCTAGGGGCTTGCTCCACAGGCTTACAACGTTGCCAAGCGGATCAAACTTGGAGCAAGTGCGCCCAACAAACCATCCCCCAAACCGAGGTCTGTGATCGCATCGACAACGATTGTGACGGAAAGACCGACGAAGGTCTCAAAGACTGTCCAGAGATCCGCTGCAAAGAAGGCGAAAGCATCCCTTGTTACACGGAGGCCATCGGCTGTAAACGCGATGCCAGCGGCAACATCCAATGCCATGGCGCTTGCCAAGCAGGGAAACGCGTCTGTCAAAACGGCAGTTATGGAGAGTGCCAAGGACAAACCACGCCGCAAGTCGAGGATTGCAAAGATAACCTCGACAACAACTGTGATGGCCGTGTGAATGAAGGTTGCCTCTGCGAAGATGGCAAGACCCAAGACTGTTATACAGGGCCCGCAAACACCCAAGACATCGGCGTTTGTAGAAAAGGCCAACAAACCTGTCAAGGCGGTGTGTGGGGAGAGTGTCGCGGCGCACAGACCCCAACCCCCGAGCGCTGCAACCAACTCGACGACGACTGCGATGGCATCGTCGACAACCGCTGCGGTTCCTGCGGTGATGGTGCGATTCGTTCCTGTGTGGCGGACACCCCAAGCCTTCAAGGGCCTTGCTTGGAGGGCTTACAAGTCTGTTACAACGGGATCTGGAGCCAATGTTTTAACCAGACGCAGCCCAAAGAAGAGATCTGCGATGGCATCGACAACGACTGCAACGGCAAGATCGACGACAACTGCCAAAGCTGCAAACCAGGATTTTCGAGAGAGTGTCGCGACAGATTCGAGGAACCCGAGAAAGCAGGGATCGGCAAATGTCACGCGGGTATTCAGGTCTGTCTCTTCGATCCAACCGAACAAAAGTACGCTTTTGGTCCTTGCCTTGATCAAGTCATCCCTGAAACCGAAGTTTGTTTTAATAGCCAAGATGACGATTGTGACGGAAAGACCGACGAAACAGACTGTCAGATCTGCAAACCCGGCGAAACCCGTGCTTGTTACGATCAAGAGCCCGCAAAACTCGGTGGGGTGGGCATTTGTAACATGGGCGTCCAGATTTGTTCTTTTGACTCAAGCAAATCCAAATACGATTTTAGCGTCTGCATTGGCGCAAGAGGCCCCAATCCATCGGGTGAGTTTGGCAACTGCGATGGCAAAGACGACGACTGCGACGGAAAGACCGACGAAGAAAGTTGTGGAGGGGATGACAAATGCATCAGCTACCAGCCTCCCAGCGAGCCCTTACAGTACCGTTGTGTCTACAAATGTGACCCCAATACCCCTTGCGCAAACCCTGGGGAGATCTGCACACCACAAGGCTTTTGCGATTACTGCCTAAACAACGCGGACTGTAGCGCCAAAGCAGGTACAAGCTGCGTCGGCAACAAGTGCATCATCCCCTGATCCTGCTCTGTCCTACTAGCGCGCCCTCACAGCACTGTGTGCACATCACAACGTCGCCTCTCCATTGTCCATCCCGCCCTATTCTGTAAGGACTCCGTTGCTTAGAAAAGTGCCCCATCCCCCTCAGAGAAAGCCTTCTCTCAAAACTTGAAGGACAACAGACCATCGTCCACGGGCAACACACTTCCATTGATGGCGTCCGCAGCATCTGTCGCGAGGAAAGCAACGACTTCAGCGACTTGTTCGGGCTCGATGATCTTTTTGCGCATCTGCGCTTTGGCCAAGCGCTCCTCCATCCCCATCGCGATATAACCTTGGATAATCGGGGTGTTTACAGTCCCAGGAGCGATCCCTACCACGCGGATCCCCAAAGGCGCAAGTTCCAAAGCCGCGGCTTGTGTAAGTGTCTTTGCGCCCCCTTTGGCGGCATGATAACCCACAACCCCTTTGGAACCGATGTAAGCGTACACAGAAGTGGTGTTGATGATCACGCCAGCGATCCCAAGATCGCGCATCTTTCGACCCGCAGACAAGATCCCATGATACACACCATGTAAGTTGACGCGCACCACCAAGTCGAACTCTTCGGGCTCTGTGTCCAACAAAGGCTTGAAGATCCCAGCACCCGCATTGTTAAACATGACATCAAGGCGACCATATTGCTCAACAGCCAAGTTTACAGCAGCCTCGACTTGCGAAAACTCCGTAACATCCGTGCGAATAAAACAAGCTGTTCCGCCCTCAGCCTCGATCGCAGACACCGCCGCAACGCCTGTATCTTCATCTCGTTCAGCGATCACCACCGAAGCACCGCGCTTTGCAAACAACTTTGCTGTAGCAAGCCCGATCCCACTACCACCACCCGTAATCACCGCAACTTTGTTTTCCAATGACAGCATCTTTTTCTCCTTGTGCAAAAGCTACAAGACAAACCATCGACATCAACACACCGCGCATCCTACACCATGCCCACCAACCTTGACAGGCCGCACACGTCCCGATATCGTCCCAAGCATACATTACACAGGAGGTTGCGACGATGTCGAACGATCGCAAAGTGATCATTACATGCGCCCTGAACGGTGTTCTCACCGACCCCAAGCTCTTTTCTATCCCCGTGACTCCCGAAGAGATGGCCCAAAGCGCACGACAAGCCTTTGATGCAGGTGCGTCGATCATGCACGTCCACATCCGAAACCAAGAAGATGGTCTAGGCCATCTGCCCTCTTGGGAACCCCAAGATGCGCAAGCCGTCTGCCAAGCCATCCGCGAAGCTTGTCCTGGCGTCATCATCAACTTGACCACAGGGGTCATCGGCGAAGACATCAGTGGTCCTGTCAGTTGCCTCGAAGCCGTCAAGCCCGAGATGGCCGCAATGAACGCAGGCTCGCTCAACTACCTCAAAGTCCGCTCCAATGGACAATGGGCGTGGCCCCCGATCCTGTTTGATAATCCTGTGGAAAAAGTAGAAAAATTCTTATCTGTGATGAAAAAACATCAAATCGTCCCAGAGTGCGAGTGTTTTGATGTCGGGATCATCCGCAGCGTAGACCTTTTCCGCCAAGCTGGTTTGCTCGAAGCACCTGTCCATATCTCCCTGATCATGGGCGTCGCGAGCGGTATGCCAGCCAAGGCCCACTGGCTTCCCTTGTTGCTCGAAGAGGTCCCCCAAGACGCGCACTGGCAAGTGATCGGGATCGGTCGCCAAGAAGTGTGGGAATTACACAAAAAAGCCGCAGAACTCGGCGGACACTTGCGCACAGGGCTCGAAGACACCTTCTACCTCCCCAACGGGGAGAAAGCGACATCCAACGGCCAACTGATCGAAACGATGGCGAAGATTGCTCGCGAAGCAGGACGCGAAGTCGCAAGTCCCGAAGAGGCACGGGTGATGCTTGGCTTAGGAGCCTGACCTCACCCCAATCCTCTCCATGGAGGCCCACAACGAGAACAAATCGTCGTAGCCCTCCATGAAAGCGTGACAGAAACCCCTTCCCCAAGCTCTCAGGGAGTCACAAGACCACATGTCCGCATCCCCGCCCATCCCTTCGAAAAAACCTCTTGTGCTCTCGGCCAAAGCTCCTCCTCCCCCCTCGCCTTGGCAACGCATCAAGCGTTTTGTCCATGATTGGAGCCGCCCCACGATCCACCCATCACTCGCCATCTTTGGCGCGATGATGCTGTTTGCATTGGTGTATCGTCTGCGCTTGATCGCCCTGCTTTTTCGCGAAAAAGACCGCATATTTGGTTTTCGCCCCGAAGTCTTCCCTGCCGTGGTCTTGCTCAAAGAGTTGTGGCACGAACTGATCTTGGCCACGTTTCTTGCGGGCCTTGTCTGGTTGGCCTGCCAAGCCAGTCTCTCGTTCCAAGAGCATCCGTTTCAGCGTTGGATCAAACGTGGGGGTTGGATCACACTGCATTTCACCTTGTTTTTTCTAGGGTTTCTCTACACCGCGCACTACATGTTGATGGTCACGATGCAAACGGGCCTGATGTTTGAAGTCGTGATGGAGAGTTTTGCGAGTTTTTCTGCGGCTGGCGCGCAAAATGCCCTCCCCCATCTACATCTGACGGAATTGGTCTTTGTCTTCTTGCCCATCATAGGCTTTTGGACATTCTACACGCTCGCGCGCCCTCTTCAACGCGCTGCCCAACAGATCGGGATCTTGCTGCTTGCGGGGATATTCTTCTTACACACGGCCCAACCCTACGATCCCAACAACTCGCGACTCGCCAACGAACTGCGCTACAACCCCCTATTTTTCGTCCTTTCAGACTCTTTTCAAGCCTTCAAAAACAACCAAACCCCCCTCCTTGTCAGTCCCACGCCGCGCATCCCTTTTCCCAACCAAGCTTTGTTGCCACCGCAGCCTCCTCTCCCGCGGGATCGCATCAAAGAACAACCACCCCAAACATCGCTCACACCCGCAACACCCGCACAGCCCGACCCACGCGCAGTCTCTGTCGCACCACAACCAACAAGCCCTTCCCCTCGTAATACCCGTATCGAGCGCGCTCCTGCTCCCCCTTCTTCGATCTCTCCACCTCAAGAGACAGGTCCCAAACAAACGCAACCTCCCGTACCTTTGCCGCCCTTGTCGCTGAGCCCCCAACAGATGCGCTCTGTCGCCCATGTGGACCCTGTGTTTGCGGATCCCAAGATACAGCCCAAGTACCATCTCCCTCCCGCGCGCAAGCAGCGTTGGAATGTCCTGATGATGGTCATGGAAAGCACAGGCACCCGTTATATCTATACGAAGCAGCCCAACGGAAAGCCTGTGATGCCCTTCCTTTCGGAGTTAATGAAAAAAAGTCGCGTGTACAGACGCCACTTTTCTCCTTCGAACTCTAGCCCACGCTCCTATTTTTCCATCTTTAGCGGGTTGTACCCCACCCCGCGGCTCAAGATGTTCTCTCTGCGCAAAGATCTCGCAGTCCCCGCTTATCCGAGCTTTACGAAACGCGGATTCGATCACTACCTGATCAATCCAAGTTCGCTCAACTGGTACTTTCCCTACTGGATGATGCAACGCGCTGGACACAACAAGCTGATCGACTATTACAAGCTTCCCATCCCCCACAATCCCAGTCGTATCCTTGCGCGCCATGAGGTCGAGACTGCACGCTTTTTCCTCAAGCATTTCAAGACGATGAAAGAGCCTTTTTGGGCCACTTATACGAGCTTTATCCCCCACTATCCCTACACGGACTACGGCCCCGAGTATCGGCCTTTTAAGAATATCCGTTCCTCGTTGGCTCGCTATTACAACAACCTCTATCTTCTTGATCGGCAGTTTGAAACGTTCTTTCAGTACCTCAAAAAAACAGGCAAGCTCGAACGCACCATCATCGTGATCACAGGCGATCACGGCGAAGCTTTTGGGCAACACCGCGGCAACTACACCCACTCTCGCCACAGCTATAACGAAAACTTCGAGACCCCTCTGATCCTCTATCAACCCAAGCTGTTCCGCCCTGGGGTCTCCTATCGCTACACCTCACACGTCGATATCCTCCCCACACTCCTCGACGCGATGGGCATCTCTTACAATCGACAGCTCTTCCAAGGCGAGTCGCTGTTCTCTTCAGAACCCAAACGCCGCTATATCTTCCTTTTTGGGAATGAAAATACCATCTCAGCCATCAGCCGCGATCATATCAAGGTCCAATACTCGCTCAAGCGCCACCACTGTTGGGCCTACAATCTCAAAGAAGATCCCTCTGAAAAAAGGCGCCTCTCGTGCGATGCTTTTGAGGCCCAACGACGTGCGCTGTTGCTTTGGAGCCAGTACCAACCCCAACTCCTGCAAAGCTACAACCAAACCTCCCAACGCAAACAGCCCTTTTTTGGCCAAAAACACCCTTAGATAATCCACGCTTGGCCCCTGTGTTTCCTTGGAATAGATTGTCTCAAAAATGGAAGAATAACACCCGATCAAGTTGTGTTATCTTCTCCAAGAAAGCAGATCCTCTAAACCTACAAAACCAAAAGAAATTCTACATAAAGAGGATCTTGGCTCGAACTCAGAAAAAAAGCTTGTCTTTTTTCTTGAGAAGCGCAACCCATCGCAGTGAGTGCGCATCTATAGCCCAAACGATCTAAAAAGAGAAACATGGAGCGTTTCTTCTTCTTTCCTTGCTCTGTCTATGCACAGAAACGGAACAAACCACCGCAAAGCAGAATACCTGCTCGCACAACCCCTCAAAAGGAGATCCCAATGAAAAAGTTCCTCTTCCTCGCAGCAGCCCTGTTCTTGGCCGTCCCCACTTCCGCACAAGCCGAAAAACTCAAAGTAGATACCGTCCACTCTGGTATCTCCTTCAAAGTACGTCACTTTTTCTCCAAAGTGCACGGCAAGTTCGGTGAGTTCAAAGTCAAGTTCAACTTCAACAAAGGAAACATCGAGAAAAGCCGAGTGACCGCTCGTATCGCAGTCACAAGTGTCGATACCAACAACAAAAAGCGTGATGGCCACCTTCAAGGTGATGACTTTTTCAATGCACCCCGATACCCTTTCATCATCTTCAAAAGCACCAGCTTCAAGAAGACCGGCGAAAAAACCATGGATATCATTGGCAATTTGACGATTCGTGGCGTCACCAAGTCCGTCACACTCAAAGCCACCTTCAATGGTTCGATGGTCGACAAGAAAAAAGGCCGCACCATCTACGGTTTCTCTGCAACCACCAACATCAACCGTCATGACTTCAAAGTCTCTTACGGACGTGGCGTTGTTGGCGACCAGATCACGATCAACCTCGACATCGCAGCGATCGGCAAATAATCCCTCTCCTTACCCCTCCCCACAGCTTCCCCGTCTCTCGCCTTCGTCCCTTCTTCCCTTGCACACAACCCCCATCTGATCCAAGATGCAACGATCCCAGCCAACCCCACCTGAAGCTGGATACAAACGCGCCACACAGTACACAGCATCTCTTGATAGTTGAAAAAAGGAGACTGTTCTATGAAACGATGGTTGCTTTTCTTGATCGGTACTTGGTTGATATTGCCCGCTATTTCGTATGCGCGCCCTTATAAAGTAGATTACAAAGCTTCGACCCTAACCTTCGAGGTGTCGACCCTCTACCCAGTCAAAGGCAGCTTTTCTCAGTTCCGCGCCAAGATCGATTATGACGCCCAACAACCCGCCAAAAGCACTGTGAGTGCGGTCATTCGTGCAGATAGCATCCACACAGGGATCCCCCGCCGCGATGAACACCTCAAAGAAGCCGACTTTTTCAATACAGACGCTTACCGACGCATCACTTTCGCAAGCAGCGCGATCACCAAGGGAAAAGACGGCAAACTCACGATCGACGGCAAGCTCACGATCCGTGGGATCAGTGCAAAAGTCCAACTCTCCGCCCAAGTCAGCGCACCGCAAAAAGACAAAGAAGGCAGAACTTACCAGATCTTCACGGCCAGCACGCGAATCAATCGGCACGACTTCCAAGTGTCCCACTCTTACGAAACAGTCGGTCCTTACGTCACGATCGCGATCAAGATCAAAGCCTATCCCCAGTGAGCCCCATCCTATCGAGAGAATCCCCCTCCCGCATCCAGTAGCCCCCAAGATCACCTTATCGACAGCACAGGTTTCGCGAAGGCACCAACACACGCTGTTTTCCGCGCGGCGTCTTCCACAAGAAGCGCAACACAGACATCCAGCCGCGCTCGAAGTATTCGATGCGCAAGGGATGCCAGCCTTTTTGTAGGTACACTTTGCGACAACGCGTTCTCGCGGCCCCCACGCGCCACTCATTGATCATGAGTTTTTGGTGCAAAAAGACACGGGCTCCATCGTCGACGCGCACACAAAACTCGTGCACACCAGCCTCGGAGGCTTCGAGATAGCCTTCCCAACGCGCGCTGAAGTGATCTTTGGGCAGACCATTCATCAACACACCATCTGTTGAAAAATTCAATTCATAGTCTGCGCGCTGTTTCACAAAGCGATCGAAGTTCTGGCCTGTATAGTAGCGACCCACGATCCCCCCGATCCGTCCACCCGTTGGGCGCGCCACCGCACGAAAAGAAGGTGGGCGCGAAAACCAAAAGCCCACAAACACTGCCGCAAGCAACACCACGCCCACGCCCGCCCAAAGCAAACGACGACGACGCTCTTTTGCCACGCGTTCAGAGCCATCGACCAAAGTATGGGCCGCGCGTTCTTTGACGGCTTCGGCTGCTTTTTGCAGGGGGAACATCAACTGGTCGATCTCAAGATCATTTTCGCCATAGCTTTGTGAGATCACAGTAGAAAGCTCGTTATGGCGATTGACAAAGGCGCGGATCTGCAAAGGATACGCTGCAAAGGCCGCAGAAAAAAGCTTCCCCTCGCCACAGAGTTCTTCTTGAAAAGCTTCCCAGCCCGCGCCATCTGCATGAAACACGCGGCCTTCCATCGCAAAAGCCCAACGAACCAACTGGATAAAGAGAAGTTCGAGTTTCCTCGCCGCAAGCCAAGTGTGCAGTCCTGTCGTCGTGAACTCTTGTTCGAGCAACCACAAGACCCGCAAGATCTCATCCATCGCCGCAACAAGATAACGACGAGCGTGAGACAAGCCCTTTTCGCGTAGGGCCTCCAAAGCGCGTAACATCCGAGCATCCGCGTCTTGTCCCAGCGCCCCAAGCTCATCCGACTCGTAGGTTGTCAAAAACAACGGTTCGATCCAAACGCGCTGACCAAGTGTAGCCTTCGCGATCTCTTCCAAGATCGCGGTATTCTGCACAAGATCGTAGTCAGAAAGACGCAACACAAGGCGATAAGCTCGCCATGATGGGGATTTTGATTGTGCATCGGCTGCTGTTTCTTGATCAGCGACTTCTTCTTGTACCGTTTCCTTGGAGGCATCTTCGTCTTCTTTGGAAGACTCCCCATCCTCGTCGGCTTTTTCTGCGACAGCTCGCCCCCAAAGCAACGAAGGGACGGGTTGTTCCAAAAGCTCGACTTGGATGGCATGGATCAATGGAAAACGCGACTTTAGTTCCTCAACCAGACGCTCGATCATACCGACCAGACCTCACATACAAAACATCATGACGCACCCCAATGGCACGCTACACTTCAAAAAAGCGCAACATACACGAAGCCTTCCCCAAAAAACAAGTGTACCCCCCGCAACATCTCGATCCAAAGGGGACTTCCTCTTCTGGCTCCCTCGCTTTTCTTCTCCAAGACCGCGCGACACCGTCCCGCAAAGTGGTGGTTTAGAGAGAAGAAAGCGCCCAAAACGGTACAGATCGTCTTTGAGCATCCTCTTCAGATGAAAGAGAGAGTTGACGGACCGAGATCGCCGTATGGACAGGGATGATCGCTTCTCGCAACAGGTAGTCACCATCCTCCCAAAAGAGACCTCGTTGTCGCAAGAAGATGTGCAACTCTTCTTCGCTCAAGGGAGAGTCTTTCCACTGGATCTCCTTTGTCTCAAGGCAAGGCACGACTTTTTCTCCATCAATGACGTGGCCGCCCACCTCAAAAGAACAACTTTTCTTCTCGTCCAACATCCAGACTTGTTCTTTTGTGGACAAAGGATCGCGCAAAAAAGCTTCCACACGATACGCCAAGCACGGACGACGCGTCAGCGGCGAGAGCAGCGGTTCCTCTGTATGGGCACGCCCTTGGAACAATGAAGAGGCTTGTGCTTCAACATCCCCTTGCATCGCACCAAACCAACGACGCGGGCGCTCTTTTGACCACATCGCACGAAGCTTGTGATACACGCGCGACATAGGCTTACGCGCCTCTTTCGCGAGAAACAGCGAGACGCCTGGGATCAGAAACACAGGAGAAGCCCCAACAATCAAGACAAATAGGAACGTAAAACCAACCACTTGCAACAGAAACGGGGCCAAAAACAGCGTCTTCCAAAGTGGAAAGATCCCCAACTCCATCGCAAACAACCACGACCAAGACAGACCCACAAAGATCCCCAAAGACAGCAAGCGACTCAGAAACACCACCAAAGCTGGCGTCTCCCGTCTTTCCGTCTCTTCAGCATCTTGTAGATAACGCGTCGCTGGCGAGTTCCTCAAGTCAATACAACCCCCACCACAGACAGAACAAGCCATGTCTTCTTGTTCCAAGTGTCCACAGTCTCCGCAAAGATAGAAACAGGTGTACTCTTCATAACGAAGGGCGGGATCTTCTTCTGCACCAAGCGAGTTGCTTCGCAATCGCGCTTTCATCATCTCTGTACGCGCTGCAAAAGAGACATGTTGACGACGCATCGCATCACGAAACGAAGAAAACATACCGACGCTCATGGTGGCCTCCTGCTTCTTTGCGTGCCCTCAAAGGAGCACCGCATTTTACACAGCGATCTCAAAAAGATGATGTCGCCAACCCGTCAGGGTCTTGTTGTGTCGCCTCGCCCCAAACCCAAAAAACGTACCACCCCAGCAAGCACGCTACGCTAAGCCATTGAGAGAACAAACGAAAAACACCACTCGCACACACGACGCCCCCCACAGCGAGCTTCACAGCCAGCCCCAAGTGTCGGATTCCACATCATCTCTCGTATTTCAGGGGCAAGGACCCACAAAGCATCTTTCCAACCCGCATAAGGTGGCGCTGCAAACGGGCGGAGACTTGCTTCACCTTCCAAAGTCACCTATAGATAGAAGAATCCACTTCTCTTACAGGCGGAAGCAGATGCAAACAGGGCAAGCCATATCCCACCATCATCCTACACAGAAGGCTTTTTTGGAGTTTCGAGACGTCCACAAATCCTTCGGAAAACTCCAAGTCCTCAAGGGGATCAACCTCACCGTCCACCAAGGCGAGACGGTCTCTCTTGTTGGAAACTCTGGGACGGGGAAATCCATCTTGGTAAAGATGCTGGTTGGTTTGCTGCGACCCGATCAAGGGGATGTCCTGATCGAAGGACAACGCGTTAATGATCTCCGTGAATCTGAGTGGATGCCCGTTCGTAAGCGCGTCTCGATGGTCTTCCAAGCCAACGCTTTGTTTGACTCGCTCACAGTGTACGAAAATCTCGCTTACCCCCTGCGAGAAAACGACAACCTCCCAGAAGAAGAGATCGCCAGCCGCGTGAGCCGCGTCCTTTCCGACGTCAAACTCCCTGGTATCGAAAAGCAGTATCCCTCCGAGCTTTCGGGGGGGATGCGTAAACGGATCGGATTTGCGCGCGCCATCATCACGCAGCCTGAGTGCGTCCTTTACGACGAACCCACCGCAGGTCTCGACCCGATCAGTACCACCGTTATCGACCGTATGATTCGTCGCTTTCAACGCGACCTTGGTGTGACTTCCATCGTGATCACGCACGACCTCAAAAGCGCGATGAGTGTAGGCGATCGAGTCGCGCTACTGCACGATGGTTTGGTGTGGGCTGCTGCTCCCCCAGAAGATCTGTTGGTCGATCCAGATCCCGTGGTACAGGGCTTTTTCGAAGGCTACCGCATGATGAAAGAGATCCTTGGCTGATCTCGATATCCCCCTTCCCTCGTCCCTTTTGTAACTCCCCTTTTTGCGATCAACCCAAGTCAAAAAGCAAAAGCTCACTGGCTTGTTGTGCAGAGAAGCTCATCCGCCCTTCGACCATCTCCACAGAAGCCGCGTCACCTGCGTGGAGCGTGTGACCATTCAACTTCACCGTTCCACGCGCGACTTGCACCCACACACCACGCCCTGGACGCACGAGATGTTCCATCTTTTGTCCAGGTTGCAAGCGACAAGCGTACAAGTTGACATCTTGGTTGACATGAACTGCCCCATCTCCCCCGTCTTTCGAGGCGATCAGACGCAAAGGCTCTGAACGCGTATGAGGTTTGATCACACGTTGTTCATAGCTGGGCTTGTGTTCTCGGCGATCGGGTTGCAACCAGATCTGCAAAAGATGCACATCGCGATCGCGCAGCGGATTGAACTCGCTGTGACGAATCCCCGTCCCTGCGGTCATACGCTGCACTTCACCTGGTCGGATAATCGAGCCATTCCGCAGGCTGTCTTTGTGCTCAAGCGCACCTGACAAAACATACGTGATGATCTCCATATCTTTGTGAGGGTGCATGGGAAAGCCCCCACCTGCCGAGATATGGTCTTCGTTGATCACGCGAAGCGAACGAAAGCCCATGTGTGCAGGATCGTAGTATCTCGCAAATGAAAAGCTATGTTTGGTGCGCAACCAACCATGATCCGCCCCGCCACGCTCCATCGAACGACGCAAAGTAAATGCGGATGCGACGATCTCTGGGTGGATCTCTCGAAAGGCCCTTTCTTGGGGATCTTTCTTCTGCTTTTCATCGCGCTGCGCTGAAAAGATCACGGGCGGAAGTGCCGCACCTGCCGCCAAAAGCAACGCCTTCGATAACCACGTTCGTCGCGTTAACATTGAGAGATCTCCTTCTCACACATCTTTCAACTGCATATTATTCGAGAGCCTTGCCCACCAAACACCACAGCATGGACTTTCTCTACCAGCCTGGCAAGACAAGATCGCCCCAAGATCCTTACAACAAAAGACAGGACATGATGGCCCACCAAGGCTTTCCTCCCTGAATTGACACATCCTGAGAGGTGAGATACGTTCGCTGTTTTCCCAACAATAGAGGTGCGACGCGATGCCATCAGTGCATATCCCTGCCTATCTTCGCTTTATACCTAGCGATCTGCTCAAACATCTGGTCGATGCGGCGGAGCCTATCGAGGCGATCCCAGGGCTCGCTGTCACAGCAGGACTCCGTCAACGTTTCGCAAAAATCGAAACAGAAGACGCCTTTCGTTTTGTTGTAGAACTCTACGAAAAGATGCGCCCTCGACTCAGCGATATCTTGGAACAGCGCCAAAAAGATCGAGACTTCCTCGATCAAGAGATGCTGGTTTGTATGCAACACAACGAAGGGGTGGATTATCTCTCCGCGGAGTATGAGACCCTGCTTGGAAAGCGCGATGCTGTGGGCCGCGTGTTGGTGGGGCCACTCCCACAAAAAGAAACGGGACACAAAGTCACGATCCCCCCGTCGATGCAAGGCGAACAAGTTACCTTGTTTGGTCCACCTGATGACCCACGGATGGCGATCAACGCGATGAATGCACTTCATCGCCGTTTGCCTGATGAACCCGAGATCGTCACAAAGCTCGTTGAAGAAGCAGGTCAACTTCCCCGTTGGGGCGCAGACAACGAAGACTCGATGACGCCCTTGGCCGAAAATCTCTTGGCAGCAAACACACATCTTCTCGGATGCTACGATGGAACGCTGACTTTTGAAGATCCCAAGACAGGGAAAAAGTACGCGCTCGAAGCCGAAGGACGGTCCAAACCCATCAAACGCATCCCTGGACTGGCGATCCCTGATGGACATCATCTTTGGCAAGGCAATCCGCTTCCCTTGCATATCGTGGACTTTGCGCTGCAACTCTTTCACAACTGGCGTTATCCCGAAGCCTTGGTCTTCTACATCCCCAAACTCGAAAACGAAGAAGAAGCCGCCTACCTCAAAGAGATGATCCAACAAGCAGAAGAACAGCTTCATGCGATCCATCCAAGTTATGAGATCGGCTCGATCAGACTTTTCATCGTCTTTGAAAATCCCCGTGCGATCTTCCGCATCCGCGAGATGGCAGAAGCCTTGTATCCGTACTTTTTGGGCGGTTCGTTGGGATGGCATGACTTCTTGGCCTCCGCAGCCCGTCTTTTCCGCAATGATCCCAACTATCGTATCCCCGTCAAAGCCGACCCCAATATCGTGATCAACCGCATCAAAGCCTCTCATGATCTTTTGGCCGAGGCCCTGACGCCGATCCAAGGCATCAAGATCGGCGGGATGTACGGCGTGTTGTACGAAGACGGCAACCCCAAGTCCTTTGAGGTGTGTATGGTCGGTTACATCAAGGATGTGATCACGCAACTCAAACGCGGACTCGACGGATTCTGGGTGGCTCACCCCAACTTTGTGCGGATTGGTTTGGCTTTGGTCGAAGCGTGGCGCAGAAAGCAAGAAGATCCCCAAGGCACCGCACTATCCGAGCTGATCTGCGCCTTGGTGCCGAGCGCCACAGAACAAGCACCCCTGATGCGATTTGTTTTTGGCGACGATATCCCCGGTCTATCCAAAGACGACCCACTTTACCTGCGTGGTGTCCTCGCTGCTGACCTCGCAGTATCCGACGTGATCCCCAACAACCACCCAGACGAAGTTCGCTACAACATCTTCCAAGCCCTGCAATATCTCGCAGACTGGTTGCGTGGAAACGGTTGTGTTGCCCTTCCTGCGGCCATGACCAACGCCTCAGGGGAAAGCGTCTTCGTTCGAATCATGGATGATCTTGCCACCACAGAACGATCGCGTTGGGAACTGTGGGCCGAAGTCGCTCATCATCGCGTATCTCTCGATGAGTTTGAGCGATACCTCGATGAAGAGGTGGCGTTTATTCGAGAGAACAAAGAAACGCCCACAAAGCGCGTACAGATCCGATGGGAAGGCGACTGTGCTCGTTGGTATCCCATCGCCATCAAGATCCTTCGTCAACTCGTCACGGCCCAAGAGCCCGTCGAGTTTGTTTCAGAGCTGTTGCTACCCTTTACCTTCGATGCGATCCGCAAGGCCGAAGATCCTTGGGAAGCCGCTTGCCTACAATGTCCTGGCCGTTATCACGAAGGTATCCACAATTAAGATATTGTCTCACATGATGCTGGAGAGAGTCTTATGGAAAGCTACATCCTTGACTGGTTCAACCTCTTTTTTCGATGGTTCCATCTCACGACAGGGGCCGCATGGATTGGAACTTCGTTCTATTTCAACTGGCTCAACCACAGCCTTCGCCCCCCTGAAACTGAAAAAGAAGGCATCAAAGGAGAGCTTTTTGCCGTCCACGGTGGAGCGTTCTACCAAGTCCTCAAATATGATGGTGCCCCCAAGGTCCTACCCAAGACCCTTCATTGGTTTAAGTGGGAAGCGTATTTCACTTGGATTACAGGGATCTGCCTGCTGACGGTCGTGTATTATTGGGACACCAAAGTGTACCTGCTTCAGTCCACAGGTGATGGCCTCCAACCTTGGCAAGCGATCCTCACAAGTATCGGATTCATCGTGCTTTCGTGGGTGGTCTATGACTTGATGTGCCGCTCGCCCTTGCAAAAAAACCCGATGTTGCTCGCCGTCATTGGTCTAACATTGTTGACCATGATCGCCTTTACCTTGACCCGCATCTATCAACCGCGTGCGGCGTTCATCCATGTGGGCGTGATCATTGGGACCATCATGGCTGCCAACGTGTTCTTTGTGATCATCCCCAACCAACGGCTGATGGTGGATGCGATGATCGCGGGCCAAGCCCCTGACGTGTCCAAAGGCGAAGCTGGGGCGATGCGCTCCCTTCACAACAACTACCTCACTTTGCCCGTGCTCTTTATTATGCTCAGCAACCATTACCCGATGGTCTTTGGCAACACATACAACTGGGCGATGCTTGCGGGTTTGGCGCTGATCAGCATGGGTGCTCGTCATTACTTCAACCTCAAGCACAATGGTGAACACAAGGTCTGGATCTTGCCCGTCGCTGCGGTCTCTTTGTTTGCGCTCGCGGTGATCAGCAAACCCCGCGCTGCAACACCAAGCCACACAACCTCGCGTCCTTCCAAGACCGCAAGCAAAGTCACCTTCAAGCAGATCCAACCAATCCTTCAGGTACGATGCCTCGTTTGCCACGCTTCCAAACCCAGTTTCCCAGGCTTTAACGCTCCGCCCCAAGGCATTAAACTTGAGCGTTTTGAGCAAGTCCGCGCTGTCCACGCAAAGATCCGCACAAGCACCGTCAACTCGCAATACATGCCGCTCGGCAACCTGACCAAGATCACGCCCGAAGAACGCGCGCTGATTGGTGAGTGGATCGCCCAAGGGATGGCCAAAGAATAGACACGACTTTTTCTTGTCGAAACAGAAAAGGACACAAAGAGATGTGGGGACTACGCTCACAAAGAATCATTTACCAAGGCCGCACACAAGCGGGCATCTTGTTGATCGAAGATGGAAAGATCCACGATCTCGTCCAAGAAGCACCCTCTGATGTAAGCGTCGAAGATGTCGGAGAGACCGTCGTGATGGCGGGTGGCGTGGATACACACGTCCACATCAACGAGCCTGGACGCACAGACTGGGAAGGCTTTGAGACTGCGACCCGCGCCGCCTTGCTTGGTGGGATGACGACTCTGATCGATATGCCACTGAATAGCTCGCCCGTGACGACCACGACAGCGGCCTTTGCAGCCAAACAAATGAGCTACAAAGAAAAACTCTACGCACACACGGGCTTTTGGGCAGGTGTGATCCCCCATCACCTGCATGAGCTATCTGCACTCCTTGAAGAAGGAACCTTCGGTGGGAAGGCCTTTTTGTGTGACTCTGGGATCGATGAGTTTCCAGCCGCTGATCTTGAGACGGTCCGCGAAGCGCTGTTGATCTTGAAGCGCTTTGATGCACCTTTGTTGGTTCATGCAGAGATCGCCTCCCCTGTGGTCTTGCCCGAACTATCGCAGCAATCGTACACGCGTTATCTCGCGTCTCGCCCTGCGCAGTGGGAACTCACAGCCATCCAAAGCATGATCGATCTTTGCAGAGAGACGGGCGCACGCGTGCATATCGTGCACCTCTCGACCGCAGAAGCGCTCCCCATGCTCGCAGCCGCCAAGGATGAAGGGCTACCGCTCACAGTGGAAACTTGCCCGCATTACCTTTGCTTGCAGGCAGAGGAGATCCCCGATGGTGGGACCATCTACAAGTGCGCTCCCCCCATCCGCGACGACGCCAACCGTGAAGCCCTGTGGAAAGCCCTTGGCGACGGGCTGATCGACTTTGTGGTCAGTGACCACTCTCCTTGCCCCCCCGAACTCAAGTGCCTGGATACAGGTGACTTTTTCAAGGCTTGGGGTGGTATCTCTTCAATTGACTTGGGACTTTCGTTGCTTTGGACAGAAGCCGAGAAACGCGGCTTTGGGATCGAACGCATCGCACGTTGGCTCGCAGAAGCCCCCGCCCAACTTGCCCAACTCCAACACCAAAAAGGCTCGCTGGATCGAGGGAGAGACGCAGATCTCGTCCTGTGGGATCCTGAAGCAACCTTTACCCTTGGCATGGAGCACCTTGGTACACGGCATAAGTGCACGCCCTACCTAGGAAAGACGCTCAAAGGACAGGTCAAAGCGGCCTACCTCAAGGGCGAGTTGGCCTACAAGGATGGGAAGTGGAGTGAACATGCCCGTGGTGAGGCCCTTTTCGCAACGCATCCATCTCGATCTTAATCTTTGCATCCCCTTCTTTGGGAGGTTTTTTCGATGAAAGCAGAAGCAGGCCTTGGCCTATCCAATGGAATCGACTTGCTTGCCGAACACCTCGGCGGGCGCGCCCTCTTGTGTTCAGATGACTTTTTCGCGGAGATGGGCAATCTCCTCAAACCTGGACGCGGCGTCTTTATCGCTGACAAATACACAGAACGCGGCAAATGGATGGACGGTTGGGAAAGCCGCCGCAAACGCGAAGAAGGCCATGACTGGTGCATCTTGCGTCTTGGCGTCCCAGGTGTGATCTCTGTCCTCGACATCGACACCAACCACTTCTTGGGCAACCATCCCTCTTTTGCCTCTGTCGAAGCTTGCTATGCACCCGATGCAGCGGAAGATGCGGCCTCTTTGGAAGCTCTCACGTGGGAGCCGATGCTTTCGCCCGTCTCTCTACAACGCGGCTCGCAAAATCTCTTTTCGACGTACTACAGCAAGCCCGTGACGCACCTCAAGTTGCATATCTATCCCGACGGTGGGGTCGCAAGATTCCGCGCTTACGGTCGCCCCACGCCTCTTTGGAAACCCACAGAAGACGACAAACGCTACCCACTCCAAGAAGGCGAAGTGGATCTTGCGGCCATGCGCAATGGCGGAGAAGGCCTACTTTGCTCGGATATGTTCTTTGGTACGATGTCCAACCTGATCGCGCCAGGCCGCGCTCGTGTGATGGGAGAAGGCTGGGAAACCCGCCGCAGTCGTCGCCCAGGCTATGACTGGATCATCGTAAAGCTCGGTGCAATCGGCAAGATCAGCTTTGTGGTCGTGGATACCAATCACTTCAAAGGCAACTACCCTGAGTCTTTCAGTCTCCATGGCATCCACGCACCCCAGCTTGGGATCACGGATCTTCAAAACAACGAAGAGATGCCTTGGCAAGAGGTCCTTTCGCGCCGCAAACTCCAAGCCCACCACGAACACATGTTCCGCGATGAACTCCAAGCCAAGGGAGAGTTCAGCCATATCAAGCTGAAGATCTATCCTGATGGGGGCGTCAGTCGTCTCCGTGTGTACGGGCATCGCTAAGACATCGCAAAGACATCCCCAAGACAAACAAACGCCCCCAAAGGCCGTAACCATCGAACTTATCTAGACTTGAGGGAGAGACCAAGTCCCTTGGTGTTCTCCACTCAAGAGAGGAAGCCCACCATGTCTACAGCCCTCGCTCACCACCTCAATGCCCTCGATACAGAGAGCTGCCGCAGCACATTCGCCCGATGTTGCGGTGCTTCGCGTTGGGTCGAAGAGATGATCCAGCAACGTCCCTTTGCGGATGATGCCGCAGTCTTCGCAGAAGCCGATCGCATCTGGCAAACCATGGAGCGACAAGATATCCTCGAAGCCTTCTCACATCACCCCAAGATCGGCTCCAACCTGCAAAGCCTTCGTGAAAAGTTCCCACAAACCCACCAATGGTCGGGTCAAGAACAAGCTGCCGTCAACCAAGCAGCCGAAGCCACCTTGCACGCGCTCGCTGATGGAAATCGCCTCTATGAGGAGCGTTTCGGCTACATCTTTATCGTCTGCGCCACAGGGAAGACCGCTGAAGAGATGCTTGCTCTTTTGCAAGCGCGTATCCACAACGCACCAGAGGTCGAACTTCCCATCGCTGCGGCAGAACAGGGCAAGATCACGGTCATCCGTTTAAACAAGATCCTCGAACAAGACGCCGCCAACAAAGCCTAAGGAGGCCCACACGATGCGCAGCCCAATCACAACGCACGCTCTCGATACCAATCTTGGAAAGCCCGCAACCGACCTTCCCATCCAGCTTTCCAAACGCAAAGCTGATGGAACATGGGAACAGATCGCAAGCGGCGTCACAAACGCAGATGGCCGCATTGCGGACCTTTTGGCTCCAGGCAGTCTCCGTGTGGGCGTGTACCAGATGCGCTTTGATACAGGGACTTACTTTGCGGCCAGCGATACCCAGACCTTTTATCCTGAAGTGCTGGTGACTTTCGAGATCAAAGCCACAGATGAACACTACCATGTCCCCCTATTGATCAGCCCTTTCGGTTTCTCCACCTATCGAGGTTCCTGATCTTCCCGAGCCCCACCCTTCTCCCTTCCCATGCAACCTCACATACGTCCAAGCGTCTTTACAAACGAGCAAACTCCCACAACACAGACCAAAGGAGGGTCTTTGATGAAAGATATGCTACGTTTATCACGGAACCATCGAGGCTTACAGCTTCGAGGTCTTTTCTTACTCTTTGTTCTCTCGTGTGCTTTCCCGACTCTTGTACACGCTGCCCCACAGCCAAGTTTCACTCCCAAAGGCATCGCAGGATATTACGATCAAGCGATGTCTCTTGGCATCGATCACAAAAACGGCCTCCTGACGGGCTATTACCACACGGCAATCGGCTACAACCCGATCACCAAAGGGCCTTCAGCAGAGTGTACCTTTCAGATCCACGGGCGTTTTGAGAAAGATCATTACAAGTTGAAGACGTGGTATCCAAGCGACAAAGAAGTCATCACGGGGACCTTGCGATTCTTGCAAGAAAAAGGGCGCATCCTTGCGCACTTGCGACTGGATCAAGAGCATGGAGGATGTGGACGAGCATCGCCTTTGGTGGCGGACAAACAAGGCGTGAAGTTTACACTTACACGCCCGAACCACGCGCTTTTTGTGCGCGTGGTCAAAGTCCCCAAAGTCCACTTTTATCCACAACCCCTGCAGAAGAAACAGCGAAAAGCTTACATCCTACAAAGACAGATGGTTGAGATCCTGAAGATCCAGAAGGGATGGTCTTTTGCGCGATATGCGAATGATCAAACCCCACCCAAGATCACCAAAGGCTGGCTACCCGATGCCGCCTTTTTCCCCACGACTCCCCCCTCCCCCAAACGATAACGAACATCCCTGTTCGATCATCGCCGATATTCGGGCCTTTTTACTTCTTGCAGACAAGGACGGGGAAACAGAAGTTTTTCCCCATAAAGCGCTTACACTTCTTCTTGGTCGCGCAACGAGGCAGACGACACTTCGCCCCCCATCCACGAATGGCGTGATTTCCACAAACTTTGTTGATCTTGCAATAAGGTACAGGCACGCAAAGCTTCTTTTTACGGATCGTTTTGCACTTCTTGGTGGTGCCACACTTGAACTTGTAGTTGCACATACGACCCTTGCAGTGGCATATATGCGTCGAAAAGACGCTCTTGATAATGGCGATGGTGGTGCGTTGTTTGACGCTCATACCGCTCTGAGAAAGCCGCGAAACATCATCGACAAGGCGTTTGTCACACCAACAAGGGCACACAGAAACCCCCGCAACTTTTGTCGAAGGACGACAACACTCATCATGTCGCTTGCAGCTCGCATCGATCTTATCAATCGGTTTTTTACCGCTACGCAGATCCCCATTCCCCGAACCGCAGTAGTTCCCCCACTTCACACGTTTGGCAATTGGATTCGCCCACGAACTAGACGAATAGGCCAAAAAAACAAGCACCATACATACAGTCGTCTTTAACACACGCATCATTTGCTTCGTTCCTCCGTCTAAAAACAATCACACGCAGCGCACACCTAACCACGCTGCTTAGGCCAACACGAGACATGCCGTCTTGCGGTGTCTCACCTATGCAGGGTTCCTCAAATGTCGTGTGAACTTCGTTGCTCGATGCAGAGGAAACCAAGGCGCTCAGAAGGACCACACGCCCTTCTGAAAACGCCGTTTATCAAGACAAAAAACGAAGTAACTACGGAGCGTGATTTTTGCGTGAAGAGAGAACTTCCTTGCAGAAAAAAGAACCCTCCCCCTCAGAGATTTCTCACACACTTTTCGTCCGATGTTTTGGTTGGCCGACCCTTCACCTTGGCGAGCAACCCCTCGAAGACTTCGCATCGACCAAGGCTCTCGGGCTTTTTCTGTACTTAGCTCACCACCCCACACCCCAGTCACGCCAAAAGCTGATGGCTTTGTTTTGGCCTGAGTCCGACGAAAAAAAAGCCCAAAGCAGCCTACGCAGCGCACTTTACAGTCTCACACAAACGCTGGGAGACTACCTCGACACCCAACGCAAAACGGTGTCCATCCTCGCCCAAAGTCCCCTATGGGTCGATTCCATCGCTTTTCAAAAGAAGCTCACTTCGCAAGATCCAACCGAAAAAGAAGAAGCACTCGGCCTTTTCCAAGATCACTTCCTTGCGGGCTTTCACCTCAAAGACGCTCCGCTCTTTGAAGAGTGGCTACAACAGAAACGCACGCAGCTTTCGCAACAGGCCATCGAAACGCTTACCACACAGTTGGAAGAAAGCACCCAGCTTCACGATGTGGAAAAGTCCATCCGATGGGGCCATCAGCTACTCAAGCTCGATCCATGGAATGAAGAAGCCCATCATCACTTGATCTTGGCGTATGCCCGAAAAGGCGAAGACCACCGCGCGTTGCAATGTTACAGCACCCTTAGAAGCACCTTGCAGGAGGGGCTTGGCTTGGAGCCATCCGAAGAAGCCAACACACTGCGAGAACGCATCCTGCAAAAGAGACGCCTCCCTCTCTCGAAACCGCCGAAGACAACGGACTTTGTGGGACGCGAGACCGAATTGCAACAGATAGAGCAGCAACTTTTGCAACCGAGTACGCGAAGCCTTGCGATCGTAGGGATGGGCGGGATCGGCAAAACCAGCCTCGCCCAAGAACTACACAAGCGCCTGCAAGGTCGCTTTTTGCATGGTGTGTATGGTCTTTCGATGGCCACACTAAGGCATCAAGACCAGATGCTTTCAACCTTGGCCCACACGCTGCGATGCCCGATACCTCGCGGAAAAAACATCAAGGATGAGTTGTTCGACTTCTTGCAAGAGTGTGAGATGCTTTTGATCTTCGACAACATCGAGCACTTGTTGGATGAGCAACATACGATCCCTTGGTTTGCGCAACTCCTCGAACATGCCCCACACTGCAAGCTTTTGATGACCTCTCGGGTGGCACCCGCACTCCCATCGACCAAGCTTTATCCCCTTCAGGGCTTGCATGTCCCAACATCGACAAAAGATCCCCTCCAAGCGGATGCTCCCGCCCTTTTGCTGCGCACAGTCCGCACACTCAATGCGCACTATCAACCCGCCCAAGACCAAGAGCTGTTGTTGCAGATCTGCGAAACACTTGGTGGACTCCCGCTTGGGATCAAGATGGCCGCCCCGCTACTCTTGGACCCCAAAGGGCGGAAGATCCTCGAAGATCTGCCCCAACGTGTCCACCAACTACAAGCAGGGCAACACCTCCAAGGCAACAAACACACCAGCCTGACCGAGATCTTCCATCAAGCCCAAGAACTCCTCCCCGCAGAGGCCCGCCAACTGCTCGAAGAATTCGGCCTTTTTGCAGAGAGCGCCACCCCTGAAGCTTGCACTTCGATCTTGCAGTCCCAAACATCCGCAGCTTCCACTTTGTTGCATCACTCCTTGCTGTCTTTTGATGGCCAGCGTTATCGGATGCACCGCGTCTTGCATCGTCTTGCACAAAGCAAACTCTTGCACGCCCCAACATACCAAGAGAAACGACAACGCCATGCAGCGTATTATCTCCGTTATATCGAGCCTTTGGAGGGTGCATCCGCTGACAAAGAAAAAGAGCGCGAAGCCCAAATCGCCCAAGAACTCGACAACATCCGTGTGGCATGGGGCTTTTTGCTTGAACAAGGCAATGAGGAAGACATCAAGCTCTATTTGTCCGAGCTATACGCCTTTTTCAGCCACACAGGGCGCTACCACGAAGGTTATCTCTGGCTCCAAGAAGGATTGGAAGATCTCAAAGAAGTCGCCGCCCCCCAACAAGAACGCCTCCACACCATGCTTTCGCTGTACGCTGCGGGTCTGCGTTCTTACACAGATGAAGTTGAAGCCAGTTACCAAGCCGCGCAAGCTTGCCTAGAACAACTCGACCAAGAAGCCCAGCCTGCGTTGGCTGCTTTTGCATGCAACATCTTGGGGATGCTTGAGATCTATCGAGGCCGATACACCGAGGCCCAGAGCTTGTTGCATCGCGCGCTCCAACTCTTTCCCCAAGAAACCGAGCCTCGCCAACGTATCCGCGCCTTTGTCAATCTTGGCAGCGTTTACACGCGCAGCGGCGACTTTGAGCAAGGCAAGGCCATCCTCAAGCAAGGTCTCCAATTCAGCGAAGAGGCGGGGCTTTTGCATGCCCAGGCGCACCTTCTCAACAACATTGGTGTGCTCTGCATCTTTGAGAAAGATTACACCCAAGCCCAACCTTACTTGCAGCAGTGTGCAGCGCTCTCGCAAAAACTCGCTTATGCCCCCACATGCGCGGCAGCTTTCGAGAACCTTAGTGAGATCGCGCTAATCCAAGAACAATATCTTCAGTGCCTTGAGTGGGCCAAACAGTCGAAACGATGGGCAGAAGAGACGCAAGACCGCAGCGCAACCCTCCGTGCATGGGCCAATATCATCCACTGCGACCACCACTTGGGTGAGCACGCAGCTTGTCTCCAACACTGCAAAGAAGCCCTACAGCTCGCCTACAAAGTGGAAAAGCGCCCCCCTTTGATGGGCTTTCTCACCAGCTTGACCAAACTTTTGTTTCTTCTCGACCAAATGGAGATTGCCCTAGAACTAGGGGCTTTTTTATACAGTCAACCCGCCACAGAACAACAACACCGCGCGATGCTCGCGGAGTTGTCGATCCCCCACCAAGAAGCCACACAAAAAAACGCCCCAACCGCCCAACTCGAAGGTTGGCTGTCGAGGCTCACAACGCTGTTTCAGTCTATCGAAGAAGAACTTATGCAGACGCAGGTTACAGCGCCGCTAGATTCTCTTCAATAAGTCTTGCGATATCAGGAACTTCTTCGTGATAGCAAGGCAAGACGATCTGTGCGCGTTTGTAGAAGGGTTCGCGCTCGACCAACTGGGACTCGATAAACGAGTCGCGTTCGTCAGGAGCGACACCTTCAAACACAGGGAGCTTGCGGTCATAGCGAAGACGCCAAACAAGCCGTTCTGCGGGGCGTTGGATATATACGGTTTGACCTTTTTCGAGAATCGCCCAGTCTTTCTCTGTAAAGGGGATATGATCAGCCAAAGCCACGACACTTGAGCCTTCTTCGGCAATCTCTTTTAGGTTTTGTTGGGCAGTCTGTGCGAAAGCCTCGCGTCCAAGCTCGCGGTAAATCGCCAACAAGTCCTTGCCAAGGCTTTTTTCGATGCGTGCATCAGCATCGCAAAAAGGCAGCGACAATCGCTCTGCAAGCTGCTTTCCAATCGTGACAGTCCCTGTTCCAGGAAATCCCAAAAGAAACACATGCGTCATGCGCCAGTCCTCCCAAATCGTCGATAGATAGGGGAAGTGTAATCAGAGGCTGCTTGGTAAACGACACTAAAGTCACGCAGACCCGCGAGCGCATCTTCGATATCTCTGTCTTCGCGTACAGCGAAGGCATCGAACCCACAACGCATCAGATAAAAAAGTTGGTCGCGCAAGATATCGCCTGTCGCGCGAAGCTCACCCTTGTAACCAAGCTCGTCCCGCAAGATGCGCGCAATCGAATAACCCCGTCCATCGGCAAACTTAGGAAACTCGACAGCGATCAACGCAAACTGATCGAGCAAACCCTTCAGCTCACGGGGGTTATCTTTGCCAATCAGACAAAGTCCAACTCTTCCAGCATGGGCTTGGAGAGTTTCTTGCTCTGCTTGCCAACGCTCCAAAGACACAAGGATATCACCCTCAGGGAAAGGCTCTGATGCGCCCACTTGCACCCAAGTGTCCTCCACGATCTGATCTTTCTTAATGATTCTGGGCATAGACTTTTTCCTTAAAGGGTTCGGGACCAAGACGACGGTAGGTTTCGAGGAAACGCTCGCCCTCTTCGCGATGGACGAGATAAGCTTCAAGCAACCGTTCGACCGCCCCCAAGATCTCATCCCGCGCGATGGCTGGCCCAAGCCACTGACCCAACGAAGCGTCATCCATGGCCGAACCACCCAACATGATCTGATAAAACTCTTGGCCTCGCTTATCGATCCCCAAGATGCCGATGTGACCGACGTGATGGTGACCACAAGCATTGATACAGCCAGACATCTTGAGTTTCAACTCGCCAAGATCATAGAGATAATCAAGATCGTCAAAGCGCTGTGCGATGGACTCCGCGATAGGAATCGAAGAAGCATTCGCAAGGCTGCAATAATCAAGACCTGGACAGCAGATCTGATCTGTCAGCGTCCCGATATTGGGCCAAGCCAACTTGAGTGGTTCAAGGGCCTGCCAAACCGCGAACAGATCGGCATTTTTGATATCTTGCAGCACAAGGTTTTGCTCATGCGTCGCGCTGATCATCCCAAAGCTGTATTGATCCGCGAGATCCGCAAGGGCGTACATCTGCTGATCTGTGATATCGCCAGGGGGTGTTCCAGGGATCTTCAAGGAGATGGAAACGACGTTGTATCCGGGGACCTTGTGTGCTGAGACGTTGTTTTTGAGCCAACGCGCGAACTTCTTGTTTTCTGCGGCGTGTGCTTCAAAGCTACGATCATCCGCAGCATCCGACGCATAGTCAGGACTTGGAAAGAAAGATTGCAAGCGCGCGATCTCTTCCTCAGGCACCATCATCGCACCCTCGCGAAAATGCTCCCACTCTTCTTCCACTTGGCGACGGAACTCTTCGATCCCCAACTCGCGAACAAGGATCTTGATGCGTGCTTTGTATTTGTTGTCTCGGTTGCCGTAGAGGTTGTACACGCGCATGATCGCTTCGACGTAGGACAACAGGTGTGGCTTCTCCAAAAAGGGCCGAATCACCTCGCCGATCACAGGGGTACGACCCAAGCCGCCTCCCACGATCACTTGGTAACCCACCTCGCCCTCTTCGTTTTTGACCATGCGGACGCCGATATCGTGAAAGGCTACCGCTGCACGATCTTGTGTTGCCCCAGTGACCGCGATCTTGAACTTTCGTGGTAGGTAAGAAAACTCTGGATGGAACGTCGAATACTGACGCAAAAGCTCACAGTAAGGACGGGGATCTTCGATCTCATCAGCAGCAACACCCGCCAAGGGATCGGCTGTGATGTTGCGGATACAGTTACCGCTGGTTTGGATCGCGTGCATCTCCACAGAGGCCAGTTCTGCAAGGATATCTGGGACATCCTCTAACTCTGGCCAGTTGTATTGGATGTTTTGTCGCGTCGTAAAGTGCCCAAAGCCACGGTCATAACGCTCCGCGATATAACCAAGCTTTCGCAATTGTTGCGAAGACAACAAACCATAAGGCACCGCAACACGCAGCATATAAGCATGACGCTGCATGTACAAACCATTCATCAAACGCAGCGGACGAAACTCATCTTCGGATAGCTTGCCCGTCAAACGACGTTGCACTTGATCGCGAAACTGTCTGACACGCTCATCCACGATCTGCTGATCCAGCTCATTGTACTGATACATCCGATCTCCCATCCAAGAAAACGCAGCACGCGCTCCTTGCCTCGACCCTCTCTTCTTTAACCAAGCCAAACAACCAAACTCTTCATCAAAAACGAACCTTTACAGGATACGCTTTCTGCTTATGTTGCCCCTACCCCATTTCAGGTCATTTCATACACGTAGCCTAGGAAATGTCAACGCATTTCATAGAAGCGAGCTGGGAAAATACCCTCAAACACTTGAAAGACATGACTCAATCTATTTTTTTAGGACCCTTGGGGCAGGCGCTTTGAGAAGAACACACCAAGACATGATTCTCTTGCGCGAGGAGGCTTGGAGGGGTATCTTTGGCGCCTGAGAAACACAGTGATTCACGCGACCTAGAAGAAAGCGAGAGAGATCGTGCCCAGAAGCCAGCTTTGCCAGCCCAACCCGCGCCCCACCAACCCCAACGTATGGTCAAAGACCCCGTGGGCTCTCTTGCTCCTCCTATCGCTCTCTTTGCTGGGCGGTTGTAAAACAACGACCCTCCAAGATGCCCGTGTCGCCGAGCAAAACAAGCGTTTCCGAGACGCCCTCTGGATGTACAAAAGCGTCGCAGAGCGCGACAAAGAACCTCACGCAGCCCTTGCCCGCGCCTCACGAATCCGTCTTCTTACCCAACAAGAAAGGTGGCCCAAACTCCTCGAAGAAACGGCCTCCCTCGTCAACTTCCTCGACAAAGAAGACGCGTGGTATCTACGTTTTCATGGAGATGCCCAAGTCTGGGGTCCTAGCCAGCAAGCGATTGAGGGAGCTTTGGTGATGTGCGGTCGCCAAGCCAATACCAAAGCCAGTATCCAAGGCGACCCCATGGCCTTTGCAGCGGTTGTGCGGTGTTTTGGGCTTTATCTTGAGCACTTCCCGCGCGGGGCTCACCACGCAGAAGCCCTGCTGCGACGAGGCGAGGCGCTTGCCATCCGTGATGGTTGTCTCCCTGCCCTTCCTTGGCTACGCAAAGCGGGCAACTGGTCCCCACCTGCTTCGCCACCCAAAACAAACCAATCCATCTTGCCCCACAAACAGATCCGCTACTTTGCCAAGCTCGATACGCTGCGTTGTGAGATGCGCCTTTGGCAAAGATACCGCGACGAGCCCAAGCATCCACGTTGGCGCGACCCGATCTTTCGTAAGCGCTCTTTCGATGAGATCCTTCGCGATGCGGGCCCTCTACTCAAAGAACACCCCTCCAAGACCGCCCAAGCCTTGATGCAACAAGCCGACATCCTCCTGAAAAAACGGGCCTTTACACAAAGCCTCCAAACCTTGATGCACTTGATCCAAAACTACTCCCATCTTCCAGAGATCAAGATCGCCCAGATGCAAGCCCTTCAAGTCTTTGGACAAACAGAAGACTGGACCCCTCTGCTCGCAGCCATCCCCCAGCCCACCCCCGCCCAAGCCAAAGAAGTTTTCTGGCAACGTATGAAGACTTTGGCCTTGATCCATGGGATGCGCACTGCACAGGCCCTG
This sequence comes from Myxococcales bacterium, assembly GCA_020632975.1. Classification (GTDB taxonomy): domain Bacteria; phylum Myxococcota_C; class UBA6777; order UBA6777; family UBA6777; genus JAKLKB01. Next base: position 240,781 of record JACKEL010000003.1, on the reverse strand, counting down.
CTCAAACGAGGCCAGACCTTCCAAGCCGTCGAGATGTTTATCAAGGTCCACAAACTCACTGCTGGGCATCCCCAAGCCAACACCGCGCTTTACCAAGCCGCGCTCGCTCTAGAGTCTCGCAATGCACTCCCCAAAGCCCGCGAACTCTACAAACGCATCTACAAAGAGTCCCCTTACGATCCGCTCGCTCTACGCGCTTGGTTTCGCTACGCCACCTTGCTCAAAAAAGAACGTAAGTTCTTGGAAGCAGGACGTTCTTTTGAACGACTCGCTCACCTCAACCCCATGCACATGATCACACCGCGCGCTTATTACAACGCTTATCTTTCCTATCAAGAACAAGGACTTGAAGACGAAGCCCGTCGCATCCGACGCATCCTTCGCAGACAGTACCCCCTCTCCATGGAAGCCAAGCAACTCAAAAGACCCACGCCCTAAGCCAAACAAAGGGAGTCGATCATGACGCCAAAGTCTTCGTACCAACCCCGCCCACTCTTGGAAACGCCCGCTGCACTTGTCCAAGATGGGCAGTTTCAGCTTGGCACCTACAAAACACCACTCACCCAAGTCAACCCCTTGGATGCAAAAGTAAACTTCCCGCTGCTCCCAAACGCATGGAAACAGATGCGCCTCAAAGAGTGGCAACACTTTGCACTCGTCAACGAACGTGTGTACGTCAGCATCGCCCTGTTTGATGCAAAGCTGCTCGCGCTTGCCCAAGTCTGTGTGTATGACCGCACCCTTGGCAAAACCATCTTTCACGAAAAACAGATGCTCCCAGGGCAACTCAAAGCCCTTCCCAACGAACTCTTCGATGCAAAAGCGAGCTTGGAAACCCCCAAGTTTACGCTGCGCATCCACAATCATCTCGACCAAGGCGTCCATCACATCGCCTTTGATATCGCGGGCACACGTTCGTTGCCTTCGGTCAAAGGGGAGTTTACTTGCTTTGAATCTCTCGATAGCATCGAGCCTATCGTCGTTTGCTTGCCCCTCGGAAACGGACGCGCGATGTACTCCCACAAAGCCGTCACCGCAGCAGAAGGCACGATGCACCTTGGTCCTGAAAAGATCGACTTCCCAAAAGACCAGTCCTACGGGCTGATCGACATCCACAAAGGGTATTATCCTTATGTGATGAAGTGGAATTGGGCCACTGGCGGGGGTTATCGCAAAGATGGCACCTTGCTTGGTTTCAACCTCACCAACAACCAAGTCCGCGACCAAGACGCCTACAACGAAAACTGCCTCTGGGTCGATGGAAAGTTACACCTCCTTCCACCCGTGACTTTTTCTTACAACTCCCCTCACACCACAAACCCTTGGTCGATCCGCGATGCCCACGGGCAAGTCGATCTCCACTTCCAACCTGAAGTGATCCGCACAGTGAACCTCAATCTCCTCTTCCTTAGAAGCCGATACAGAGGTCCTTTTGGAGCATTCACGGGTTCGATCTACGACAATGACGGCCAAAAACACGACGTAGAAGCGTGGTTTGGCATGTGCGAAGAGTTTTACCTCCGCCTCTGATCCCCCTTCAAACGACTTTACACACGATCTCCCCCTACAATTTCTTTCCCACCGCATCTTTTCCTCTTACAGAAAGCGCGACAGGAGGTTGCATGGGAAGAATTTCTATCAACAATATCAAATGGATCTTGCTATTTCTTTTCCTAACAAACCACCCAAGCCAAGCCCAAGCGGAGTCCGTCGCAGGAGACTGGCTCGTGATAGAGAACACAGAAGGAACTCCCTGTAGCCAAGAAGGGGTAAAACGCGAGTGCTTGGTAAAATGCACGAGAACCCAGGCGTTTCTTCTGGGTTCTCAAGTTTGTTCAGGTTACCTGTGGGGCAGTTGCTCACAGGTCCAGCCTTGTCCGGATGAGTGTGATTGTCCTGCGGAGATCTTTTGTGTGGGCAAGCAAGTCTATAAAAACAAACAGACCTTCAACATAAAAAACAACGATGGAACATGCCGCCCCTGCCGCCCAGACAGGGTACAGATCCACACTTGCGGACAAGATTGCCCACGAGACGTAAGGTGGAAAAAATATGCAGCCGATCTCTACGACGAAAAAACGCTATGTTATGGAGAACCTAGAGAGAAGTCATATCCCCCTGCTATCACCTGCGACAGCTATATCACCCCAACAACGGAGCTTTCCGTCGCCTCGCTCTGTTTGTTGTTGTTTTGGCTGTTCCTTGCAAGACGAAGAACGCTCTCTCCGAGATAAAATCCCCCTTCACATCCCCCGTTTCAACGAGAGATTAGAGCCCACGTGCCCACTCAGGACGAAGCGGGATCGAGCCATCCAAAGCTGCGTCGAGGATCGCAACGAGTCGCTGACGATCTTGTGGGAGCTTTCCTGAGAGCGGCAGATAGTTTGAGGCATGGTTGGTGCGAAACAGCGCTTGGGTGGGTCGCGCTTCATCCACGATGATCCGCAACTCTCGCAAAAGCTGGAAGATATCGGGCAAAACGAACTTTCCTTTGGCTTCGAGCCGTTCCATCGGCGTATCGGGCACAACCGTCAAGGTCAAAGCTGCAAGAAAGTCAGGGTCCATCGCGGTAATCAAACGCGCGCTTGCATGGGCATGTTCTTCTGAACGCTCGACCCCACCCGCTCCGAGCAAAAAGATCGTACTGATCTTCATCCCTGCGGTGTGTGCGCGCTGTGCAGCCTCGACATGTTCCTCGAAGGTGCCTCCTTTGACGAGGCGACGCAGTGTTTCAGGGTCTCCACTTTCGGGTCCAATGTAGAGCAAAGAGAGTCCATGCTTTCGCAGTGTGGCGAGTTCTTCGGGTGTTTTTTCGAGGACATTGGAGGCCATCGCATAGCAAGATACCCGTCGCAGCGAGGGAAACACCTTGTACGCCATCTCCAAGATCGGCAACCAGTGATCCATGCCCATCACAAGGGCGTCTCCATCCGCGACAAACAGCTTGTCCACGCGATCCCCAAGCATCTCTCCCGCGTGTTGCAAGATGGAAAGGGTTTCTTCAAGAGGTCGGACGCGAAAGCGCTTGGCGCGGTACATATCGCAATAGAGACATAGGTTGTGGCTACACCCGATGGTTGCTTGCAAAATAAAAGCGTCAGCTTCCGAAGGAGGCCGATACACCGCGCCTTCGTAGGGGATATCAAACATCATATGAACCTCAAAAGTCCTATCTCGTTAAGCCCAGTGCGATGCTTTAATGCATCGCGATCAGCGTCTTGGACGCTTTTCTCCGAAGGCATGGACATTCAAATTCGCGTGAAACAACCACCTGTTTCCATGTCGATGCCTTCTCAGATGCACTACCTACCACAGAGAAAGGGAAAAGACATGGGGCAATGTCGCTAAACCACGTACCAGAGGAGCGTTACCTCGATGATCGCGTCTTGCTTTTCCGCGGCGTCTTCGATCCAGAGACCCAAGCGCGACTCTTCCTTCGACTGCGCGAAGAAACAAACTGGCTCGACAAGACCTTCCGCAGCGATGGCAAAGAAGTCAAACTTCCCCGTCTAACCGCCAATTACGGCGAGCGAGCCTACAATTACTCTGGCTTTCTCTTTAGCCCTGAGCCATGGACACCGCTGCTCGAAGAATTGAAGCGATGCGCAGAGGATTACAGCCAAGAGTCGTTTAATGCGTTGATCTTGCAGTTTTATCGCGATGGCCAAGACAGCGTGGGGTGGCACTCGGATGACGATCCCTGCGTCGATCCTGTGACCACGTTGGTGTCGTTGTCTTTTGGCGGGACGCGAGGATTCCATCTCCGACACAAACTGCAAAAAGAACAACACTTGGAGATCCCCGTCCATGGGGGAGATCTGTTGATCATGCGAGGCGATCTTCAGCAACACTACGTGCACAAGATCCCCAAGATCGCGCAAGCTGAGCCTCGCATCAACCTCACCTTTCGACAGGTCATGCGCTGACCTCCCACCTTGCTTCTGACCCACAAGACATTTTTCTTACAGCCCCACCACTTGGACCGTTCCTTCCAAAAGAGATCATAACTTTATGGCAATGTGGCTAGACAGCGACTCTATCCGCATTAAAATAACCCATCGCTTCCCGCTGTTGGGTTTGTACCTTCTCAGCACAACGTCACCAAGGACGCGGGCTGCAAGACGGATGACAAACCGTTTCCTTGGCTTGGACCAAGCGATTGTAGAGAAGAAGGAACCCGACGTGTCTGACGAGCAAGACGTGACTCCCCGCAAAAAACCCAGACAACGCCGCGCCCAAGAAACGGTGGAAGCGTTACTGACCGCCACTGCACAGCTCCTTGACGAAGAAGGTTACGAACAACTCAGCACCAACCAAATCGCCCGTCGTGCGGGCGTAAGCATCGGTTCGCTCTACCAATACTATCCCAACAAAGAAGCCTTGGTCTTTGCGCTCGTGGAGCGACTTGCCGAACAGCAATATGCCGTGGTCAAAGAGACATTTGCTGAGATGAGCGAGCTTCCCATCGAAGAAGTCGCACGAGAGGTCGTGATCGCGATCTTGGAAACACGTCAATTGGAACCCGAACTCAACCGCATCCTTTCAGAACAGCTTCCACGCAGCCCCCAATCGGGCAAACTTCGCGGATGGCTCGAAAGATTGCATAGCCTCGTCAGCAACGAGCTACGCAAGCGCGAACACGAGTTGCGTTCGTCTTCTCCAGAGTTGGCGGCGTATGTCTTGGTGTATGGAATGCACGGAATCATCGAGCAGATGGGCATGGATCGCGAAGGAGAAGTGGACCACGGACAGCTTGTACGCGAAGTCAGCGAGATGATGACGCGCTATCTCAGCAAAGAGCCCATTCCGTAGGGAGACGAATCAACGCGCTTTCTCCTTAGGGAGGCGAGCCAATGTGCTTTTTCGATGTCTCTAGGGAAGTGGTTTGAGATGGCAGCGGGTGTGGAGATAGGGGGCAGGGACAGGGATCTCGAAACGAACGGGGTCTTCGCCACGAAAGCGTTTCATCGCGACTTCTTGTTCAAAAGAGTAACCTGCGGGGGCTTGCTCAAAAGCTTTGAGCGACTTCATCTCGCCGCGAAACTGTTCGCAAAAGTCCGTCCCTTCGGGATCATCCCCATCCGCAAGAAACAACTTTTTGAGATTCTTTTGAAAGAGCGTGCATTGAAGCTGGGCTTTTTCTGGCAAGGTAACACCTGCGGGCCGCGACAACACCACAGAAAGGTGCATGGTGTAGAGCATCACGGGTGCAGCGTCCTTTTTCGCATCTGGACTGTCATCGTCAATAAACTTTTTGCCCGCAGGAAGGGGTGGAGCAGCTTTGGTCTCACCACTTGCTTTGGTCTCTTTGGGCAGGGGACGCTCTGCAAACCGCGAACTCATCGACTTGATCGAGTAAGCAGCAGCGAGCTTGCGTTGGATCGCTTGTTCTTGCCGTTGGAGCGCGAGTTTCGTCAGCAACGGGATCTCTGAGACATGGAGAGAGCGCTGCACCAAAGCCAAAGCCGCCTTCCAATCGCCTTCTTGTTGTCGTTCACGAATCCACTTTTGCAGCTTACGTAATGCCCGATACTCGCCGCCCATCATCCCATGAACCTTGATCAGCGCGGTTTCATTCTGAAACTTTTCGGCCAAGGTGAGGGCTTTTTTGAGCACCACGCGGCTTTTGCGAAAGCCTCCCACGCGCTCTGTCTCTGCGGCAGCACGCAGCAAAAGGCTGTAGCTTCGGTCTTTTTCGCTCATCAAGAGAAACAACTTTGCAGCTTGTTCATGTTGTTGCGCAGAACTCTGTGCAACCCCAACACAGCGGGCCAAAGAAGCCTTTGCAAAAAGCTGCGCGGCTTCTCCATAACGCTTTTGCTCCAGTGCAAGCTGCGCGGCCCCTACAAAGTCTTTGGCTTCACGAGATGCGCCTTCTGCTTTGTCCCACATCTGAAGCTTGCGGTACAACGCTGCGGCTTCTTTCCATTGTCCGAGTTTTTCGTATAACGCCGCAGCTTCTTTCTTTTTGCCCAGTTCGAGGAGCAAGGGCAAGGCTTTGCGTTCGGCCCCAACCTTGAGGTAAAGGCGCAAGGCTTCTTTTTTCATGTGCGTGCTAAGGTAGGCGTCTGCGGCCTTTTGGTGCATCCCAATGCGCTCATACGCCCGTGCTGCGCGCTCCCACTCACGGGCTCTTGCGAAATACACAGCAGCATTTTTCCATTGTTTTTGGTCTGCAAGGACTTCAGCAGCTTCGAGCCAAGCGCTGAGTTTGAGATAGGCTTCAAGGGCTTCTCGTTGGTTTCCTTGACGGCGATGCAGATCGCCAAGCTGTTTCCAACGGCCTTGTTTTGCCAACAGCGGGATCGCCTCTTTCCAACGGCCTGCTTTGAGTAGTTCCTCAAGGGTGGGTTTGCGAGAAAAGACCACCACCAAGATCGCGATCAAGATCAAGCCAGGGACGATCCAAACCAAGGGATTTTTGCGCAGCGCTTGCATGCGCTCGCGTCGCGGATCTCCGTCTTCGCCAGGCTGCAACATCAACAAAGGTTGGACCTTGTGGCGGCGCCCTGCATCTTGCGGCAGAGAAGTTTGTCGTTTTTCAAGGACTTGCATAATCTCTTCTTGTTCAGAAGAGAGTCCCGCCTGTTTTTGTTCAACAACTTCATGAAGATAGGAGTGGAGAAGATTCTTGAGTCCAGGATCTGGCTTCTCTTTGGAAGGCCCCATGCTTTCATTTTCGAGATCGTCAGGAAGGATCCCGCTTTGTCTCGCTTGGCTTGGTGGGGCCGCAGAAGCGGGAAGATCGTCTTCCCAAAAGCTGGGGTCCACCGAAAAAGCAGAACCCTCCCCTGTCTTTCCAGGGGTTGTTTGATCTGAAGATGGCTTTTTCTTATCGTTCATCTGAGCGCCTCTCAAAACAGATAACGTCTTTGCTATGCTTGTGGGTCTCCGCCCCTACCCGTCTCAAGCAGATAGTATCCCCATCCCAAGGACAGAAGACAAGCCCCAAACCCTTTTGCCCCCCCCAAGAAATGTGCCTTCTCTGCACCCAAAGTGTGCGTTGCTTCACAGGCGCAACGTGGGCTGCTTCACAGACACAACGTGGGCTGCTTCACAGACAAAACGTGCCTTTTTTCACAGAAAATCTGTGCGTTCTATCACTTCAAAAATGAAGATAAACATGTATAAATAAAAAGGAAAACAAATCGTCCATTGCTCAAGGACGGAGAGCAAAAGGATTTGTCTCAGCGCACAACCCAAGGCCACGGCCACACGCATCATTCTTGCGAATCCACGGTGTTTCGCGCGCTAGCCGACTTGTTCTGCACCAAACACGTTTCGATCCCGTTCCAACGTGGAGGAAGGCATGTTTCTGCATATATGTGAAGAGGCCCATGATCCCCGACTATGGGAGCTTTGGGGGCTTTGGAAGACACACGGCGAACCTTATGCGGTGCGTCGTTTGCTAGCGCAACTCAAAGACGATGCTTTGTGGAGTCATGGTTGGTTGACTTTGGGCGTGTACGCCCTTTCGATGGGAAGCCTAACAGAAGCAAGAGGTTACATTGAGCGAGCGCGCGATCTCTCACCCGAATCAGGTATCATCCACGCGCATCTGGCGCTCTGTTGTGTTCAGCAAGGTGATCTCGATGAAGGCCGATGGTACGCGGAACGCGCTGTCGAGCTATCACCTCAGTCACGCCAGAACCGCTGGATCTTAGGCGGGATCTTGATGCGCCAAGGTGAAGCGCGACTTGCGATGCGATGGCTGCTTCAGGAGCAGATCACTCCCAAGAAGCCATCTGATCTTGCCAGTTACGAATCCGAGCCAAGATCGCTTCTCGCTTGAGGTTAAAGAAGACCGCGGCCGCCAACAGCAAGACGCCCGTCAGGAACAAAAAGATCATCCCAATCACGCGATCTTGAAGGCCCACGCGGAACAGGTTGACCACGACGTCCGTGACCAAGAAGCCCACGCCCAAGAACAAGAAGGAGCGGATGCGTAGCGCGATCCCCAAGATCACTCCTGCGATCGCTAGCCCACCCAGCAACAAGACATCCGTGATGTGTTGGAAAGACAACACCTGCACCATCGAAGTTAGGTAGATGGCCAAGGCTCCACCAATGCGGAAGAGGTTTCGACCGCGTTGTCCGAGGTCTTGCGCAAAGACGCCTGCGATCACAAAGAGAGAAAGTCCTACAGGCAAGACATACCACTGCGCAGTCGAGATGCCTTTCTGCCCCAAAAACAGGAAGATCCCCACGTTGAGGAACAGCAACGAAGGCACCGCCAACCAACGCAAGCCATACTGATGCGCCAAAACGCCGTAGAAGACCCCTGCGATCAACCAACTCGCGATCGGTGGGACTTGGCCATTCCAAGCCCCTGCCAACAGCGCCAACAACGGCAGGATGTAGGAAAGGCGTTGGGCCACACGTTGTAGGAGTGGGCCTCCCATGCGTTGCCAAAGCTCGCGAAAGCCCAGCAACAAGAAGCCCATCACCAAAAATACCCACGCATCAAAGCCACGCTCCCCGATGCCCATCGCACCGCGAAGATAGCCATACACGCCCAAGAACGAAGCTGCGCCCACATAGGCCATCCACTCTCGATCTCGATCCAAGGCCCAACGCACCCAAAGCCACGCTTGGGTCAACAAGATCAACAAGGCCAAAAGATGCAAGACCAGCGGCGTCGCAGGTACAAGCACGCCATACGCCAAGCGGAAACAAGCCCACGCCAAAAGCAGCGTCAAAAACGAACTCACGCGGATCGCCGAAAGTGCCCGAACCACCAAAGAAAGCGACCGAACATCAGCAAAGCTTTTGTTTTGGAGGAACCACAACGAATGAGGTGGCAACCCTGGATGCCATGCTTTTCCTCGCAGGACTTGGCGGAGATAGCTTTCTCCGAGGACCACGCGCATCCGCCCTGCTTCCAAGGAAGACACGAAACGCTGGCTCTTTCGCAGCCACCACCAACCCAAACAGCACAAGAGGAAACTCGCAGCCAACCACCCTCCTGGCAAGAGATCCCAAGGCGTTGCCCATCTCTGCCACGCCCCCAACGACAAGAAGATCGTCAGGAGACCAAGGCCCAAGAACCAAAAGAGGCTCCAGACCCTCACATAAGACATCGCCACAAAAGCTGGTAACAAGATCAAGGCGACCCAAAACATCGGACGGATCGAAGGTATCGGCAAAGAGAACTGCAAAGCAAAGACTGCCAAAGCAAAGACGCCCAAGAAACCGCCCATCACCACGACGTCTCGACGAATGGACAACAAAAAGGTCGGAAAATCGGGAAGTTCCCACAAGAAAGCAAACAAACGTCGGCGCAACAAGCGTTCGGCTTCGCGCGGTGTGTCTTCTTCGACGGCCCCTAGGTCAGACAACCAAGGAGGCGTGTCCGTCTCTGCGGGATAATAGAAGCGATACATCGCTGTCGCGGACCAGTCTTGCGCAGCTTCGCCGTCTGCAACGCCTCGAAGCGTGGCCGTGCCTTTGCGAAGCTTCTCACCAAAGAGACCGCTCCACCCAAGCAACAAGCCCACCAAAAGCAGCCACGCACTCAAGACCCCTGCCAACAAAAACAAGGTGTTCGATTGAATGCCTGCGCCTGAGAAGACCATGACCCAAGGTGACAAGATCACCGAAGTCATCGCCAAGATCGCAGCCGAACGCTGACGAAGTTGCATCACCATCGCCACGTACAAGACAGGCACCAACAACCAGACCCACCAAGGCAAAGCCTTTGCGTCTTGCAACCAAAGCGCTGAAACGGACAGGTTCGGCAACAACGCATCGGATGCGAACACAACACCAAAGCCCGCGTACAACACGATCCCACAGCCCGCAAAGAACAATGCCATCGAAGCGCTTAGCCCGCGCAGGTGCCAAAGCATCCACACCCATCGCAAAGAACCTCGGCGATGTGCATGGTGCCACAAGCCAGCCGCCGTGGACTCTGCCGCCAACCACAAAGCACCCAAGGCCCAACAAGACCACAGCCAAACAGACCAACTCTGTTTCCCCAGCCAGTATGGAGCCCAATGCAGCCCCCACAAGGACAACATCGACATCAACCAGATCCAAGAAAAACGCTGAAAGGACTGTCCGAGATCGAGTAAGGCAGGCACACAGAAAAGGACCAACCAAGCCCCACCCCGCGGCCAACTCACTGCGACCCAAGAAATCGCGAAGACACCTGCGACGATCATCGCCACTTTGTAGAGATGACGAGTACTGTGCCAGATATCTCCCCAAAGAACCGCTCTTTCGGCATCATCTGAGGCACGACCCCAAGCCACCATCTCAAAGAGCGCTTCCAAACGCCCTCCTCGAAGACGTGCGATGATCATCACCAACTGACACAGTGTCGCCACTGCGATCCACGCGACGAAAGTCACCCACGAAGCATCGAGTTGCGGCCAAAACAAGCGAATCGACGAAGCAAGCCCCAGCCCAAAAGCCGCACAACCCGCGCCTCCAGCCCAAAGCATCGCAACAGACACACGATGCGGTGTCCCCCGCCAGTAGGGCGTTCCTGCGAAGGCAAAGGGCAAAAGCATCCCCCAAACAGCCCCCCACAAGATCGCACCATCGACCGCACCAACGTACCATCCCATAAAGAGAAGGGCACTCGCTGTACCCAACGCACCATCGCGCGGGCGCAACCACATCGACGCCACCAAAGGCAAGGTACACGTCAAAAGCCACCCATCAACCTTGCCATCAAACCACCATGAGAGCGCCAAAAAGGACAAGTTCAAAAAGGTCGCCAAGAAAAACAGACCTTCGGCGACTTGTCCCAAACGCATCCAGCCCCGTCCAAGGGCACTTTTGGGTTGCTTCTGTGTTGCCATCCAACGCGAAAAACCTAGGCATTGTTCTTTTGGTTCTTCTTCGGCCTCTGGCTCTTTTGTCTCTTCTTCATCAGAAGCAACGCCTTGTGGCTCTTGTCCATCCTCGGATCGCTCTGCTTGCTCTTCTGCACCACCGCTTGTTTCTTCGGTATCTTGCGCATCTTCAGCTTGCGTCTCAAGGATATCCTCGACAGCAAACTCTTTGAATTCATAGCCTTCTAGCGCAGGCATCCCAAGTAGACGCCAACGGTAAAGCTCTTGGACAAAAGCGAGCGTTTTCTCGCGGATCTCCCAATGTATCCGCAACGCAAGAGGGTCCCGCAGGCCGCAAAGCAGCATCACAACAACACAAATCGCCGACGTCACAACACCCGACATCGACCACCAAAGCCACCCGTCAGAAGGCTGCCACGATGCAGGAAGCAGCGCAAACAGCCCCATCGTGCTACCCACACCCGCCACGATCAGCGCAAAGACAAACCAACCCGATCCCTGTGGCTGGTCTTCTTGAGAAAGAATCCATCCTTCCCAAAACATCGGGACAATCGATAAGGCCAGTCCCATCGCAGCAAGCTCACCAGGCATCAAGTTCTCATGCCACAGCAACCAAAGGCCCGGTAAAGCCAAGGACGCAAGAGTAATCGCAAAGAGACGATGGCCTTCTCCCCAGAGAGAGAGGGCTTCTTTGTACACCGCAAAGGCAAGTTGGCCATGCGAATAAAGCGCATCGACGGACTCTTTGCGACTGGACCACAGACGCAGCGAGCCGATCGCGTAAAGCACGCAGACCCCAGCAAGCCCCAAGACCAACAAGCCTTGCCAAGTGACGCGAGACCACCACACCAACGACCACATCACGAGCAATGAAAAAGCGCCCATCCATACCCAAGGTCGTCTGCGTGTCATCCAAGCCATCGCGTACCACAAAGATGCGCCACCACCCCAAGCCGTCAAAAGCCACCACAGTTGGGCATCTTGAGGACGAAGGATCGCTTGGAATGTCAGCCCACCCAGCCCAAGAAGCCACAAGCCTCCCAAGATCGGCACAAAGTCCAAGGGAGCCTGAAAAAGTCCCAACCATTGGGGTTTCCCGTCGATACTACCTTGCCACAAACGCACGATCACAAAGACCGCCGTCCAAAGCAACCAATAGCCTCCAACAAACGCCAAGACGCCCCACCAGCCCGCGCTTCTCTCCAACGGAACACGCAAAAGGAAAGGCCAGATCCAAGCAACCCCCCAAACCAAAAGGCCGAGGACAAACCCCACAAATCCCATCAAGTTGGCGCGAAGACGCCATGCCACTTGCCAAGCAAACAACGCTGCAAGCCCCAAGATCGCCAACAACAACGGCTGCGCGACGATACCGCGGAGAAAGACCCGCCACGACATCGCGATGGCCGCAAACCAAGCAATATGCGCAGCCACCATCAAAGGCCGCTGCCATACTCCTTCGCTTGCGACGGCTTCCGTCGCTGTATCTTCTTCGTTCTCGCCCGCCACGAGCCCCAAAAGCTGCCATGGAAGGCGCAAACGAACGTTTGTGGGACGTGTCCCTGCTCGCCAACGTCTCCCCAACTCAAACAGCGCAAAGCTCACGACCACCGCAACAAGCGCACCGCCCCCTTGTCCCAAGGGTAGCCCCAGCCAACGGCGGAACGTCACGCCCAAAAGCACTGACGCTGCTCCCCACCAAGCAAGCGTCACATACGCCATCAAAGGAGACGCACTCGCTCGCGTCCACCAGAAAAAGAACACACCATACAACCACAGCCCCGCGGTGCCCCAAAGCAACTCGGTCTGCGGAGCCCAAGAATACGGGTTTATCACGCCCAAAGCACCAGACTGTTTGGACCAAAAGAACAGCAAAACCAAGGGCATCCACAACAAGCTTTCGTCTAAGCTTTCGCGACTATGCGACCACAGTCCTCGACGCTCCAACAAACGACTCACCAGCCACAAGGCCAAGGCTGTTCCCACACACGCCATCACAGAGAAAGAAGCCAAGACACCGCGCCCTGAGCCTTCTCCCAACCACGACAACAACAAACGGCCCCAGATCGCAGAGCTACCATACACACCAAAAGCAAGCCCCAAACGGCTCCAAAGGCGTTGTGTACGTAGTTCTCCAACCAGCAAAAAGCCCAGCGCATACAAGGGGAAAGCAAACAAAGACGAAAGCGGCAGTTGCTGACTGCCCGATCTGTAGGCAAGGTCCAGCCAAAGCAGCAAGACCACACCATACAAAGCCAAAAGTGCCCCGACCAACGGCCAGATCCGACCACGCATCTCGTGAAGACCACGAGCACGCCGCCCCAACACGATCAAGACCAAACTCGCAGGCAACAACAACCAAGACTGGATCGGCATCCACCAAACTTCACTCATCCATCTCGCATGCTCACCCGTGGATGCCAGCCAAATCCCCACAAAAGCGAGGTACGAGAGCAAACCACTCAACGCTGAAGCGGCTTCCAATGTCCGACGAGCTCGATAAATCGACCCTCTCGAAAACAAGACCCCCAACAAACCAGCGCTCCACACCAACGCTTGGGGGGTCCTCCAAGCCAACACAAGCCCCGCAACAGAGACCATCGCCCCCAACCAAAACCAGACAAAAAATCCGCCGTGTTCTTCGGATGGTTCGTCTTTTTGGACGCTTTTTACGTCGTGTTCGATGTAGAGGCTACCCTCACCAATCTCCACAAGCGCAAGGCCCAACAACGCGGCCAATGGTGCAAAGAAGGGCAACGCCCCCACCAGCCCATCCCCCAAGGACCACGACGACCAACCCGCCAACAACAACCAAAGATAACCTTGAGGAGCAAAGAAAAAGACGAACTCTTGAAGAGAAACTTTCTCTTCTTGGACTTCTTGTTTTCCAGAACGCCAAAAACACAGGATATCCACCCAAGAAAATGAGCCAGAGAAGCGCAAAGCACCCCAAAGACGCGCCACCAGCCAAAACTGTAGGGTGCCCAAAGAAAGGACCGCAACCACACCCCAGATATGACCCAAACGCCCTACCCATGGAACGATCATTACAGCCAAAAGCAATGTAATCGAAGACCACATGCCCAGCTTTGTGGTTGGCCCCGCATCCATGTCACGCAGCCAACGCAACCCCCACACCAAAAGTGCCAAGGTTCCGCCCGCAACACCACTTGCGACCAAGATATTTTGCGACCATAAAGGACCCGCAGCCATCCCTGCGATCCCCAAAAGTCCCAAACTCACGACGCCAAAGCTGCGCCCCGCGACCTCTAGTTCCAAACGTCGCTTTAACAAGATCCCCAGCCCAGAAAAGGCCAACGACCCCACAGACAAGCTACCCCAGATCACAGACTGACGACCTAGCGTACTCATCCCTTCCCAAGCCAAGGACAAGAGATAAAATCCACTCGCCAAGACCAGAAAAGTTCCTAGGAAATACAACCAGTTTTGCGCCAAGAAAGGCTGCAACACACGCGCCCAACTCGACGCTTCCATCACCTCGCGATCTTCGCGGCTTTCTTTCTCATGCCACCGCAGATCAGGCAGGTCCGTTAGATCCGCAGCCTCCATCCCTCCTTCGGGAAGTACGTCTGACAGGTCGCCATCCAATGCATCTTCTTGAGGATGCTCTTGTTTTCGCTCTTTTGCGGCTCCCTCGGGCATGCGTGGCGGTGCATACAAAGAAGCTGACGCTCCCGCAAGAGACGATACGCCCGTTTTTTCCGAGACTTGCGGTTCTGCGATCAGACTCTCTTGCGCTTGGGTAGGCTCCACAACCACCTTTGCACTCGCCTCAACAAGCACGCCAGGCTGTGTGGAAGAGGGCACCAACTCCACGGCTTCCACCTGCGGGATAACCACAGAAGCCCCTTCAAAAACAGCCGTCTCTTGGGGAGTTTCGTTCTCCAAAGCCGCAGTATTGGCCAGCGCTACCTCTGCGGGAGATGCCGAGGTGGGCGGTTCTTCGTAAGGAACGGTCGGAAAAACGCTAAACTCTGCCGTCACGACTTGTTTTTCTTGCGTCGCTTCTTGCGCGACTTGTGCATCTTGGGGAAGCATAGGCTCCGCAAAAGGCACAGGGCTCAAGTTATCCGAAGAAACAAGCTGATCTTTTTGGGCGAGCATCATCAAAAGGCTCGCTCGCAACGACGCTTGTTGGGCTTGATCTTGGATCAAGCCATCACGCAAACAGTCCTCCAACCAAGACTCCAACCCCTCCCGCAAACGCGCTTCTCGCTCGCGACCCAACCGAACAGATCGAACCGTTGTCACAGTCTCCGCAAAGATCAATGCCCCTTCTTTGCGAAGCCGTTCCATCCTATCTGTCGGGCCTCTTTCATGTTCTTGCTCTCTTGCTGCTCGCTCTCGCCGTTTCCTCGGCTTTGTCATCTCGCCCTCCAAGTGAACATGCAACCCTACCTTTCAAACGACCGAGATAGGTCGAAGATATCGCCAAAGTTGGACGCGGCGCGATATCGCTTCGTCGCGCGATATGCCTCTTCTATCCGCTATTTTCATGCATTCGTACTACATTCGCGAAATCTCTTATTTACTGCAAGAGGCATACTCTAACTTTTTTTGGATGCGATTTTCTTTTTTATTTCAAAGAAATAAACTGAGCTGGCTTGGGCTCGCTTCCCCCCGTTCCCACAGCGAGACGAGAAATCTATGTTGCGTTTCTCCCCTACCACCGAGACCCCCAGCAGGAAGACAACCCTTGCAACATATTAAAAAACATCACTTTTTTATTTTTCCTACAAGACGCGCAAAACACAGACTTGGGGTGCGCAGACTTTTTCGCGGTGATATACATCACAAAATAGAGCAATCCCCCACAAACATCGCTTCCCGCGCCAAGAGGATGCCGTTAACGGTTCCGCTGTTTTTGAATCTCTCGCAAGATCGCTTGCATCGCTTCAGAAGGGACCGCCGAATCCAATAGGATCTGCGCGCCTTTGTGCAAGATCCCCAGTGATATCCGCACCGCCAGCCCCATGATCAAAAGAAACAGAAACCACGAAAGCAAATAAACAAAATCGATCTGTTCTCCTTTTTTGGGTGTGCGAGAGGATCTAGCATCAGAGGTCCAACCTGCCGAGACAGCGGCACTTTTGGACGTCGGCATCGTTCGTCTCGTCTCACGCAAAGCTGCGATGGCTTGTGAACGCGTCTCAAAAAGAAAGAGGTTGCTCGCGTGATTGAGGCCACTGTCTTTTTCGATCTGGGCCGCAAAAGCTTTGATATCTTTGCTATTTTGAACCGTATCAAGCAAACGCTTCACCAAGGAATACGACAACCAAACACCGATCAACAACAACACCGCCCCACCGAGGCGTATCGAGTTGTTGATCCATACCCCTTGTCGCAAGGCGGTTTCCAAAGGACTGCGATCATCGAACATGGAATAGACTCCCTTCTTTGAGGTTCTTGACAAGAGCTCGAAACGATGTGGGGATTTTTGAGAGAGATTGAGGGTTTTCAAGAAGACATGCAACCCCTTTTTCTTCTTGGACGCGCATAACACAAAGCATTTGCGGCGCGAAACAAAGAAGTACATCCAGATGGAGGGCCCTTTTGTGTTGTACGGTTATATTTTTCTCGCTTTTGGGCTCGCCACGCTTCACATCTCGCTTCAACAAGGTAGCGTCGCGTGGTTTTGGCTTTGGCCCACCTTGAGTTTTCTCTTGCTCTTTCTGGGTTCCTTGTTTGGCGGGTCGCGGCTCACAGGGAAACGTCCTGATGGCTCACTCCCGCTTCTCCGCATCGCGCTCTTCTTCCCTTATATCTCCGTGTCTTACGGTCTGTGGTGGCTCTTGGCCAAGTTCGGCCCCAAACCCGACTTCCACCAATTAAGTGAAAAAATCTGGATCGGACGAAGACTTTTTCCTGAAGAATACCCCGAAGAGATCACCTGTGTCATCGACCTCACAAGCGAATACCCCGCCTCGCTCCCCAAAAGACCCATCCGCTACATCAACTTACCGATCCTAGATGCAGGCGTTCCCCCCGAAGACAAGCTCCTCGAAACCATCGCAAAGCTCGATGATAAAGACGTCCTCTACATCCACTGTGCCCTAGGACGCGGAAGGACCAGCCTTTTTGCGTCCATCCTGTTGTTAGAAAAAGGATGGGCTTCGACCCCCGAAGAAGCGTTTCAACAGGTCAAACAAAAACGCCCAAGTGTACGCCTGAATCGCGGACAACAACGTTATCTCGATCGCTTCTTTGCATCGCGATATCCCAAAGGATGAGGAGTGTACGCACATCGCGCTTCCTACGCACCTTATCTTTATAAGCTCCCAAACCCCTCATCCCAAGGGCAACAAGGATGATGTGCGAACCTTCCTTCTTCCCAAGCGTATCTCTGCTGCCCGCTTCACCGCGCCCCACCACATGAGGACGAAAAGATGAGTGCCTTGTACGAGATACGTGCCCGATACAACAAAGAAACGATCACTGTCTACCAAGCCTATAAAAAGGAGATCGCGCTTCCTGCGGTCGCCAACCAACGCTTTGAGGCGCCCTTTTCCTTTCATCGAATGACTTGGATCAAACCGTCTTTTTTGTGGTTGATGGCAAGAAGCCAGTGGGGTACCAAGTCTGGACAAGAACACATCCTCGCCATCCATATCCAACGCGCTGCTTGGGAAGATGCCCTTGCGCAAGCGGTACTGACGAGCCCAGAGAAAGAGCTTCATCGCGATGGGCAGGCGTGGGATGAGCAATTTTCCAAGGCTTTGGTCCATGTCCAATGGGACCCTGAACGCGATCTGCGCGGTAACAAGCTGAATCATCGCAGCATCCAAGTGGGGATCAGCCGCCACCTGATCCAAGAGTACGTGGAAAACTGGATCGTCTCGATCGAAGATCAAACCCCGCTGGTCCGCAAGATCCATGGACTCTGCAAGACAGGGGATTACAAACGCGCCCAAAGCCTACTCCCCAACGAACGCACTTACCCGATATCCCAAGAGATCCAACGCCGTATCTGCCGAGACATCCGCTAAGATCGCACCACGAGACAAAGAAAAGGTTTGCATCCTCTCTTTTCTTTGCGAGGTATCCCCGCGCGTCTTGCCAACATCCCCCTAGCTCCATCTATCCCGACTATCCGACATGATGACCTCCACGACGCTCCTTCCGCCTGACGAGATGCACTTGAGCAGACACACTTGACGCGAAGGAAGCCACCGTGCTTTGAGTAGAACGTCAAGAGAGAAGCCTCTCTACTCGAAGAAAAGCGCAAAAACCTCTCAAAAAACAAAGACAAACGAGGGGTCCAAGACACACAAGGAGTACATGCATGGCAGCAGAAGGGTCGAAGCTTGCGGTGGGAGCGGCGATTGTTGGAAACACCGTCGTGATGTTGGCAAAGTTCGTAGCTTTCGTATTTACGGGATCTTCGGCGATGCTCTCAGAGGCGATCCATACGTGCGCTGACGTCTTAAACCAGATCCTTTTGATGGTAGGGATCGTGCGGTCCTCACGAGATGCAGATGACCGTTTTCACTACGGCTACGGTCGTGAACGCTATATCTGGGCCTTGATGAGTGCGGTGGGGATCTTTTTCTTGGGCTGTGGTGTGACGATCTATCATGGGATTCAAGGCTTTATCCATCCTCACAAACCCAGTCAATTGGGGTGGGCGATCGGGGTCTTGTTGTTTGCTTTGATTGTAGAAGGTGCTGTCTTGGTCTTGGCTTGGAAGGGTTTGTGGGCCAAGAAAAACAACAAACCCTTTTTGACATACCTCAAAGAAGAAGCTGATCCCGCCGAAGTTGCCGTCCTTTTGGAAGATGCGGCGGCTTGTGCAGGCGTCTTGATCGCGTTGTCAGGGATCGGGCTTGCGATCTTCACAGGGGAACCACGTTGGGATGCGGCTGGCTCTATCGTCATCGGCGTACTTTTGGGCCTTGTCGCGATCTGGTTGATCATCCGCAACACCTTCCTTCTCCGTGGACCTGCCATCCCCAAAGAAGCGGAAGCCAAGATCCGCAAGATCCTCGCGGAAACGCCGATCGTCGAAGAAGTGGTGTCCTTCAAGTCTCGTATGATCGACCTTAGCAGCTGGGATATCATGGCGAACATCGAGTTCGAAGGCGCAGCCCTCGCCGATCAACTCGAACCCTCCCTCAGAGAACAGTGGGACAAGCTCGAAACCTACGAAGACTTTCTCCAATTTTCGCGTAAGTATGCAGATGATATCGTCGAATTGTTGGGCGACAAGATCGACGAGTTGGAAGCCAATATCCGCGCTGCCGTGCCCGAAGCCAAACACCTCGACTTGGAAGCGGAATAAATTCCTTTGCTTGACGCATCAGAAAGAAGATCACTACTTTTGAAGTGAGTAAGCTTTCCAAAACATCCACGATATGGAGAAAAAAGATGGAAAGATTTCTACAAAAGGTCTCTCTCTTTAGCGGAATCTTCTTGGTCTTTGGTGTGACCATGCCTGTTTTTGCGAACCAACCTGGCGTCGTCAGCCCCAAAACAAAGGCCTCGAACAACACGAGCGCAAACAAGCAAACCAAGTCCTCCCCCAGTGGTACGACGTCTTCGCAACAAGGACGAAGCCAAGTCCGCGTCGTCCAGATCCGCGTCCCTCTCCCCAAAGCGCTGCAAACACCGCTGTCTTTGACAGGTAGTTGTCGTGTGTTCTTGGGCGCTTGGGTAAGCACCCAGAACAAGGCCCATCTCTTCCTTTATCAACAGGGTTCTTATCGTTTGCAACGTTCACAAGGGGACGGAGGTTTGGTCGAAGAGGTCGGACACTGGCGCTGCCACAAGCTCAAGATCCATCTGTTCCCTTTCCAAAAAGGAAAGATCTGCAAGAGCAGACACTACAGCTTTGGTCGCAACAACGCGTTGATCTTTTTGATGCATCATGGGCGACTTGCTTACACGCGCTCCAACCAAGCGATGCCCACCCCTCCAGTTCTCCGACTCCCCCCTGTGGGCGGCCAACAAAGGCGTCCACAAGGCCACCAAAACAACAACAACGATCAACAAGAGACACAGCCTAGAGAAGCTGAGTAAGCCGTCCTCTATTTTCGAGGTAAGAAAAAGACACCTCGAAGCCCTTCTGTCCGAGATATCGGCGCCCCACGCTTGATCGAAGCGACGCGGAACTGGTAGTACATCCCAGGTTCAAGGGGCTTTCCAGCATACACCACTTCGACGGTCGTTTTTCCAGTCACACGCGGGACATCGTCTTTGCGCCACACCTCTTCTCCAAGCGCGTTGTACACCACCAACTGGTAAGCGTCTTCGCTAGAGTCATCCTTCCAAATCAGTGTGGGCGTGGCGGAAGTCGCCTCAGGCCCGTCGGCTCCAGGAGAGACGACTGCAAGCGCTTCTGTAATCTTGAAGGAGTTGGGGAGTTGGACTTGGTTGCTACCGCCTTGCGGGACGTCGATCTCGACGATCTGTGTCCCTGCGATGTTGGGATCAGGGTCGCGCACGAGGTTGTCATTCTCGAAGGCTGCCAAGACCACGTAACGTCCGTCAGGAACGCCGTCGATGGTAAAGCTCGATGTCACCGAAGGTTTCGCAGGAGGTTTGGGTGCCCGTAGTCCTGGAGGAACCTCACCTTGCTCAAAGACCGCGTTGTACACAGAGCGAGGCACCAAGACCACGCTCGACATCGAACCACCGGGCGCATTGACGATGTTGATGCTTCCTGAGACAGAAGAAAGCGCACGTGAGTCTTGTGTCAAAAGCACATCTTTCACGATCGCACCGTCTTTGATGGTCACGGTGACCGTTTTAAACTGGATGCCACCTTTGTAGCCCACGAGCTTCCAATCGCCATCGTCCACATTGAACAACACAAAGTTTCCACTGAGATCACTAAAGTTGTACGATCCGCCCGCTCCATTGGGGCCTTCTGCGACGACCAAGACACCACTGGGTGCTTGGTTTTCGTCGGTCACTTGGACCTTTCCAATGATCATCCCCTTAAACTGTTGATCTTTGGGCAAAGGGATCAAAGCCACAGAAGTTGCGGTATTTTCGAGAACATACGCTTCTTTGGTTTCTTGTGCTTGGCGGATATCCAAAGGCAGTGCAGGACGCAAGCCTTGTGGGAAACGCACGAAGCCATCCGCGCTCACACGCAGCGTAAAGAACCCTTCTGTGAGACTTCCATCTGTGTTGCGCTTCACGGGGAGTTCGAGCGTGTAGAAACCATCTTTGTCACTTTCCACGACATCTGTCACGGAGATCCCCGTCTCATCGGCAGCATGGATTCTTGCGCCTTCGATGGGCGTTCCATCAAGCGCGTGCGTCACCATTCCTTTGATCACGATGGGAGGATAACAAGCGCGCTTTCCATCTGTGCGAATCGAGCAAGTCAGCCCTTCAAGACAGGGTTTTTCGGCCTTGGGATCGCACTGCGCTTGGCAAACAGGCTGACCTTCTTCGTTGAGTTGGCATACCAAAGCGTCCGCGCATTGGTCTTGTTTGATATCACAAGTCAGATCTTTTTCTTGGCAAGCGGGCTGAAAAAGCAAGACCATGCACAAAGCCCCCAGCCCAAGGGACGAACCAAGAGATCTCTTTACGATATGTAGCAGCTTTTTCAATCGAGAAAACATACATGCTCCTTCTCTTCAAAAGAAACGAACGACAATCCACACGATGCTGCTTTTACTAGGAGGATATGGAGAGAAAGAAAGGCCAAGAAGCCCATGCAGAGGGGAAGATCAAACAGGCCACAACTGCCCAAAGAAAGGGCAGTCCTTTCTGCTGAGGTTTGTCTGTGGAGGGTGTTCGTTGCTTCAAGAAAAGAACAAACTCCCTAGGCGGGGGTGGAGATCAGGAGGGGATCGAGCCTTGTGAGAGCGCTTCTTCCAAGAGGCGAGACAGCCCTTCTCCTTGGAGAAGAGACTTCAAGCGATGCCCTTCCTCGGGCAGCACACGCAAAGAGATATCAGGTAAAAAACGGCAAAGCTCCAAAGAGTCTTCCAAAGGCACGGTTTCATCTTGTTCACCATGAACCAAAAGCACCCGATGATGGCCTTTTTGGAGACTCGACAGGATATCTTGGTAGAGCTTTTCGAGAGAGACATTGGTTTTGGCGAGGACTTTTTTCAACGCAGGGCACAAGATCAACCAAGTCTTTGCGGGCGGTTCCATCTCCGCCAACAGGCAAAGCGCGATGGCCCCTCCCCAAGACGAGCCCACGATCACGTCGATGTCTGGGTGTTCTTGGAGTTGTCGTCGTGCGATCCCCAAACAACGCTGCACAGAGTCCCAAACACTGGTATGTCGAGGGTGCAAGATCCCCGATAGACCGTGCTGTAACGTACAAACGCGAAGAAACGAACGTGCAAAAGAGTTTTCTTTCAACAGATTGGACATCGACATCTTGAGATCCGGAACCACCACACGACCAGGGAAGCGCTCACGCAGATAACGAGCCTTGCTACCTTGCGTGCCGCTTTCTAAACCGTGAAGGAAAAGGATCTTTTGCATAGAGCCTCCAAACCACAAAAAGGACAAAGCCCAAGACACCCCAGCATCGCACAAAAAAACAACCCAAAGATACCCGCTTCCTATACAAACGGAGCTTTTCGTCTGTTTCTTCGGGACTTGTGCAAACATCCACCCCTTGGACGTTCAGACCTCGACGAGACCGCCAAGTTAGGCTAAGTTCTTCGGGACTTTGTGGAACTTTGAACGCAAAGCCGAAGGATGGAGAGAAAGATGTATAGAGAAAAAAAGCGATCCCTATGGCGCGGACTCTCGGGCGTATTGGGGATCTTGTGCATGTGTGCATGTTTGGTGTGGGGTACGCAGCTTGGATGCGATACGACATCGCAACACAATGATGGCGGAGAGACGGTCCCCGAAGGTGTGGGAGATGGCAACGCCAACACCGTGACATTGCAACAAGGGCGCAGCAGCCTCTTGATCGAGACGCCGTGGACCTTGCGCCTGATGCAAGGCACAACCGAGCAGATGACGCTTCCGCTCGAAGGACTTCAACTGGGTGTCGTGGACCCCTACAAAGAGTCTTACAACTTCGATCCATGGTGGCTCTACGAGCATGATGGCCAAAAAGGCATCCAACCCCCGGGACTGCGGTGGCTTTCGCCTGAAAAGGCCAGCCTCCAAAAGAAGACAGAGAACAGTGCGACTTACACACTGAGCTATGCGAGCGGGATGACGGCCACGTTGGAGATCGCGGCCCAAGAAGATGGGATCTGGAAACTTCATCTTTTGCCCAATGCTTCGACGCCTCGTGTGGTGTGGGTTCGTATCCGTCATCCTGCGGCAGAAAAAGAAAACTATTATGGACTCGGCGAATACTTCGATAGTGTCGCCCATCGTGGCAAGTTGCGCCCCATGCAGATCGAAGTGGATCTCAAGATGGAGAGTGGCTACAACGAAGCGCATATCCCTATCCCTTTCTTTACAAGTACCCGTGGATGGGGGCTTTTGGTGGACTCCTATTTTCCTGCGACCTTTGATAT
Organism: Myxococcales bacterium; assembly: GCA_020632975.1. Classification (GTDB taxonomy): domain Bacteria; phylum Myxococcota_C; class UBA6777; order UBA6777; family UBA6777; genus JAKLKB01. The sequence continues at coordinate 217,503 of JACKEL010000003.1, read as the reverse complement.
GGCAGCGCGCGAAAAAGACACCATCACCACGACTTTTCATACAGACAAAGACCTGACCTTTTATCTGTTGAGTGCAGAACATCCTCTCGATGTACCCGGCCTTTACACGCGCATCACGGGCGCCCCTTCCCTCCCCGCACGTTGGGCATTTGGCACGATGCTTTGGCGAGACGAAAACAAAGACCAAGCGGAAGTCCTCGAAGATGCCGCACAGATCCGCAAAAATGATCTCGCGATCTCAGTCATGTGGATCGACCGCCCCTACGATACAGCCGTAAACAACTTTGGATTTGATACGAAGCTTTATCCCGATGCTTCGGGCATGATCAAACAACTCAATGACAATGGTTTTCGCGTGGGTGTGTGGTCAACGCCTTACCTCGAACCCAGCGCGGATATGCACAAGTTTGCCCTTGAGAAAAATTATTTTGTGAAGATGGGTTTCCAAAAACTCAACAAATGGAGCGATCCGCTCGACCTCAGCAATCCCGAGATACGGAGCTTTTGGCAAGATCAAATCAAAAAGATCCGCGCCCTTGGTATCGAAGGATTCAAGCTCGACTACGGCGAAGATATCCAAGTGGGCCTCTACGACGCGCGTTTGCGCTACGGTTTTCACAATGGCGAAGACGAACGCAGCATGCACCACAAGTTTGCGCTCTATTATCACCAAACTTACGCGGAAACCCTTGGTGCAGACGGGGGATTTCTGATCTGTCGCGGGGGCAGTTTAGGGAGCCAACGATACACCCAGATCATCTGGCCAGGCGATCTCAACACAGGTCTGCAAAAACATCGCGATCCCAAAGAAGGCGGAACTTCCTTCTATGTCGGGGGCTTGCCTGCGGCTCTGATTGGGGGATTGAGCTTGAGCATGAGCGGATTCCATTTTTATGGTGCGGATACAGGGGGCTATCGCGCACCACGCACCACCAAAGAAGACTTCATCCGCTGGGGACAGATGACCGCCCTTGGCACGATCATGCAGATCGGCGGCCCCGATCCCAACGTGAATCCTTGGGACTTTACACGTTATGGACAGTCGCAGTTTGATCAACAAGTCCTCGATAATTACAAGCGTTATATCCGTTTGCACACCAGACTTTTTCCCTACATTTATACTTATGCCAAGTCCGCGCAAAAGCATCAACGCGGCCCCACTCGTCCTTTTGGCGCAGCCTACCCCAACGAAGATCATCACCCAGACGATCTGTTTTTGTTGGGAGAAGCTTTGTTGGTGGCCCCCATCGTCGATGGAAAAACCAGCCGCAGTATCCGCATCCCCAAAGACACGACTTGGTATGACTGGTGGGATCAAAAACGCTACACAGCGGGCGATATCACCTACGATGCGCCTTTGGATCGACTGCCTTTGCTGCAACGCGCAGGCTCGATTGTCCCGATGCTACGGCCCGATATCGATACATTGTCCCCTGTCCAAACCGCAGAGACCATCTCGATGCAACCTGTGCCGGGAAAACTCTATCTCCGTATCGCACCTGGCGCAGACAGCTCATTCACCCTCTACGATGAAACCCAGATATCGCTAAAAGATGGGGCCTCGCTAGAGCTTTCGATCAAACAAGGCAGCGAGTTTAAAGAAGGGACCGTGGCGAGCTTTGTGCGATTAAACAAACCAACAAGCGTAAAGCTCGGGACGACCGACCTCCAAAGCGCCAACGATCAAGCTGCCCTGCTACAATGCGCACAAGGTTGTTTTTGGTGGGACGACACAAACAAAATGCTTTATGTCCATGCCCCTGCGGGTGATCAACAACTCACGATCGCCGCAGAACAGCGAAAAGACTGATTTCCGACGCCTCCCCTCCTTCGAAAACCATCTCCCCAAACAACGTTCCATCCGCCTTTTTCGCCCCCCAAACAGCTTCATGCGAGCAGCAAGAACGCTTGCACTTTCGCGAGCATTTCGATATACAAGACGGCTACTTTGGGTTTTAGAACGATCCATCGAAAAACCTGTACATCGATCTTTTGACACTCAAGCTTTCCAAGAAGGATGTGCTTTCCATGACAGCGGTTCTCATCGTAGATAGTGACCAAGGATTTTGCAGCCTCCTTTCCGAAACGCTACAAGAACGCGGATACACGGCTTATACCGCCAACCTTCCTTCGCAAGCCCTATCCATCTTGGAAAGTCGCACAGTGGACCTGCTGCTTGTAGAAGGTCTGCTGCCCGAGATGAAAGGACACGAGCTGATCAAAGAGATCCGTCGTCGCGGCGTCGAAAGCCCGATCATCTTTGCCTCTGCCCGTTCTGTTTTTACGCGCAATCACACCATCTTTTCCTTGCTTACCAAAGAGTTAGGCGTCTACAAGATCCTTAGCAAGCCCATCAACATGGACGAATTGTTGATGTATGTAGAGTATCTAGCGCCACTCTACCCTGTCGAGCCAACGGATGGTGACTTGGGCGCAGCACACGCCACATTGGGCGCGCTCCCTGTCATCCAACAAAGCCTTCCACACACCACTTCGCAAGCCGCCAGCCAACTCGAAAAAGCACGCGAAGCATTCTACCCAGAGCTTTCCAGCAAGCTCTATCAAGTGCTTGAGGAAGTCTCGTTGGCCCACCGAGACACCAACCAAGTTGGGATCTTGTTCCAAACACATCGTAGCGTCCAAAAGATTCACAACACAGCAGGGACTCTAGGGCTTCAGATCCTTAGCGATGTGCTCGGTCAAATCGAGCGCGGGCTTTATCTGCTCTTGAACCCAAAAGAGTTTTTGGCTTCTTCCTCCAACGAGATCTCACAAAATCCTTGGCTCTATCTCCAAGAGCGTTTGGAGTGGTGCATCTCCCAAGCAAGCCAACCCGCCGAAGAACAAAACACCACCTACGAAGACTCCCAAAGCGACTACTTCAACCTTTTGGTGATCGGCAAACGCATCGAAGAGGTCGGTGAGATGGCTTATTGGGCATCTCGCCACCGCATCCAACTCCATGCAGGAGAAAACTGGGAGAAGATCGAACGCTTGCTCAAACGCCACGCTTTTGATGCGTTCTATCTGGATGTGAGTACGCCCTCTGCCCCCAAAGATGCGACAACAACGCAGTCTTTGCGCCAACAAACCGCTGCGATTCAAAGTGGCGTCAGTTGGATTCAGCGCTTGCGCCAACGCCCAGGGATGGAACAGCTTCCCGTGATGTTTGTGACCGACCAAGCGGAACTTCACCACCGCATGATGGCTTCGCAGATCACGCCTTCACAGTTGTTGATCAAGCCCCTCCAAGAACACACTTGGTTGGATGCCCTGCGCCGCATGACAGGACACCAAGCTGTGTATAGCTCGCGTATCTTGTCGATCCCCGATGATACGGGCTTTTCGCAACTTGTCGAACAAGCCCTTCATGAGAGCGGCTTTTTGGTCGAACGCCTCAACTCCCCCATCGCCCTCTTGGAAGAGCTAGAGGCCCAAGAGCCCGACCTTTTGATGGTAGGCTTCTCGGTTCCAGGCTTTAGTGGACTCGATCTTTGTCGGATGCTGCGCATCAATCCGCGCTGGGGTGACCTGCCTGTCTTGTTGATGGCGCCCTCGCTTGCCACATCCCTCCGCGCTTCCGCCTTTCAAACAGGTGTCCACGGCATCTTGACCCAGCAGCAGTCTTACGAAGAGATCACCAGCCAAGTCCAGATGCACCTCCAACAAGCCCGTCAACACGGACGTGCACGTTATCGAGACTCCCTCACGAATCTTCTGCGACGGGATGTGTTTTTGGATCGATTGGAACGGCGTTTCTCAGAGGCTCGCGAGAGCGAACACAACTTGCACCTTTGCCTTTTGCGCCCCAAAGACTGGGAAAACTTGGCACAGCAACATGGCTATGTCTTGCGCGCACAAGTGCTTGTGCATCTCTCCCATCTGATCTCGCAGCACACACCGAGCTTTGCGCTTTCTTCACGGCTCGACACTTGTACGTTGGCCTTGTTGCTTCCGTCGATGTCTTCTGAGCTTGTGATCCCCATCCTCCAACAGATCGAACAAGACTTTACCAAGATCCAGTTTGCAGGAAAAAGTCGCTCCTCTTTCCAAACCTCCCTTGACTCCGTCCATGTCAGCCTCCAACCACAGCACGAAGACGCTCTCGACCTGTTCCAAGAAGCACAAGAAGTCCTCGAAAACATCGCAAATCTGGGCTAACACTGTCGCTGTCCACACAAGCTCCGCCCTTTCAAAGTATGGAACGATAAAACGAGAAACAACATCATCTTCTAAAACGACGATGGATAGGGTCGTTTCGGCTTGATCAATGGTTCCCATCTCCAACGCACCGCCCTTTTAAAAAGAGATGCATCTCTTTTTAAAAATGACAGAACATAGAGAGACGCCCCAAAGGTCCGCCACGCCTGCGTTTTGGATGATTTTGGGGAAGACTTTTTGAAGAGTTAGACAGGAGATTCAGAGGGGATTATTGGCCCAAGACTTCGAGGGCGCGGGGGACGCTTTGGTCGGGTTTGATCGGGGACATCACATCAAGCAGATTGCCTTCTTCATCAATGATAAATTGGCTACGTGTGATCCCCATGTACTTTCGCCCATACATGGAACGCTCGCCCCAAACACCGAAGGCTTCGGCGATAGCGTGATCTTCATCCAAAAGCAAAGGAAAAGGAAGCTCATACTTTTGGATAAACTTCTGATGTTTTTTCGCAGTATCAGGGCTCACACCCAAGACCACGGCATTTTGCGCGGTGACATCGGCGTATTGATCGCGAAAAGCGCAAGCTTGTTTGGTGCATCCAGGCGTATCGTCTTTGGGATAAAAGTACAACACGACACGCTTGCCTCGCAGCGAGGCCAAAGACACAGCGTTTCCTTGTTCATCGACGGTCTCAAAAGCGGGCGCAGCTTGTCCCGTTTGGAGCGTAGAAGACATCAAGACCTCCATCCTTCGGTTCGAGAGAAACAGATCACCATCCCTGTTTGGGGACTTCGATCTGACGGACAGCGCGGATCGCATGGGGTGTTTTGGAAAGTTGTTCCGCGCGTTCGACAAGACTCATCAACTCTTCGCGACGAAGAGGACGGTTGAGATAAGAAAGATCGTAGGCCACACCGATATCAAAGTCACGGTGCGAAGAGCCTAGGTTGTCGACTTCAGCTTCGTAGATCGCGTCATCAATGGCTTTTTTGGTACCGCGAGCGGTGGAGTGCACAACCGCCAAGACTGCCTTGCCACGGACCTGATCAGCGATCGACAACGAAAAACGAGGCGCATACACACAATCGCGAATCGAGCCATAACGCGAGAAACCTTCGATGGTTTGGCTCACATGACGAGCGATACGCGGTTGGGCTTCCATGGTGGCGCCCCCGATGTGAGGAGTACAGATCACGCGGGGCTCATCGCCGTAAGGGTTTTTCCATGCTTCGATCCCAGGAGCGGGTTCTTCGGGGAAGACGTCAACAGCCGCATAACGAATCACCTTGTTTTTAACGGCATCAAGCAAAGCCTCGGAGCTATGGATGTTTCCGCGCGCAAGGTTCAAAAAGATTCGAGGGGATGTCTTGTCGCACTTTTCAGCCAAGAGACCAAGGTAAGGGTCCAAAAAGTTGGTGTTGTCGTGGCCAAGGTAGTCGTAGGCCGAGACGTGGACGGTCACCATGTCCGCATGCATAAACAGATCTTCGAGCGTGGGGGCCATCGTCCAGCCCATCTCTTGACCGATCTCTTGGGCAACAGGGCGATTGTCAAAGAAAGAGATCTCCATGCCCAAAGCTTCGAGCGCTCTAGCAACTTGGCGACCGATGTTTCCAAGACCGATGATCCCGATACGTTTGCCGTAGATCTCGTAACGACCGCGAGCATTCTTAGACCAGACGTGTTCGTGGATCTCGCGATCCGTCTCAAACAAGCGGCGCGACAAAGCGATCAGGTGCGCGACCGCAAGCTCAACAACCGAACGACCATTGGAGATCGGGTCGTTAAAGACCAATACACCGTGCTCTGCGGCAGCGACTTTGTCGATCGAGTCGTCACCAATGGAGCAAAGTTGGATCGCATGAAGCTCGGGGCACGCTTCGATCACAGCGCGGGTCACGGGGACACGACTGCGCTTAAACAAGATCTGCGATTGTGTTTTGTGGAGTGCGTCGATCAGGGCTTGCTCGTCTGGGATATCATCTTCACGTGTGGGGGAGATGCCGATCTCACGGAGATAATCATCAAGTTTGGGATGGGGGGCTTCGACGATCAACGCCTTGCTAAAAGGCTCCATCATGATACGAACCACGACTCTCACTCCTTCAATGCTCAAAAAAACGAAAGCGCCATCACAACGACCGTTTCGACGCTTTATCGTCCATCGCTTGCGCGTCCAAAAACAAAAGACCTAGGCAAAGACGCCCAAAAGAGTGTGGATATTCCACACCTTTGTTGTGGATGCAAGATGGTTTTCTTTGCAGGTCTATGCCAGCCCAAGAAACAGAATCCATTGCCTCTTCACGCTATCCACCTGCTTTTTATCCAGAAGTCTTTCCATGTCCACGATGTGCCCTCTTTTTCAAACCAACCAAGACCAAGTCTGATCCTTCCGTAGCGACGGCGCTCATCGAGACCGTCAGGACACCAAAGCTACACCACGCAAAAAGCGGCACATTCCTTGGAGTAAGGGCAGCCTACAAAACCACAACGAGACTGTAGAGCCCTCACCCTCCAAAAAGGAGCAACGTCGATGATCCAACCTCCAAGCCCCCTTCGAGGGACCTCTTCGGATCTTCCACAACTTTCTTTTCGTCCCCACCGCGATCTCCATGATGTCGAACTGTTGGCGCTTTTGTTGCGGACCTCAGGCCGCCAACAAGGAAGCGCACTCGAACAAGCGCAACGTTGCTTGAAGGGATTCCAAGACCTGCGTTCTCTTGAGCGCGCAGGCACGGGGGAGATCGCTGAGATCGCGCAGCTTCCTTACGAAAAAGCTTCGTCGATCAAGGCCGCTTTGGAGTTGGGGCGACGTTTGGCGGGACAGCCCTTGTCACGAGGCGAAGCTTATCTATGCTCGCGTCAGATCTGGCGGGCCTACGGGCCCAAACTCGCAGGACACGAGCAGGAGACTTTTTGGGCGCTCTTGTTGGATCAAGGCAATCGCCTGTTGCGCGAGATCCAAGTCAGCAAAGGCTCTGTCAATCGATGTCCTGTCACACCTGCGGAGATCTTTGCCCCTGCCCTTCGAGAAAAAGCGGTAAGTCTGATCTTGTTGCATAACCATCCAAGCGGACAGCCCGAGCCTTCCCCCGAAGATCGTGCGCTCACAGAAAGGCTTCAACAAGTCGCGCAGCTTGTGGGAGTACGCATCCTCGATCACTTGGTCCTAGGTGATCAAAGCTATGTCTCTTTCGCAGATCGCGGATGGATCTAGCCAAACAAGACATCTCGCATCACAGCGGCTCACTTTTTTGGAGGATCTTGGGTCGTATACTCTTCGTCTTGGGCCGTGTCTTCTTCATGGGAGGAAGAGGAAGCACTTGGGGAAGGCTCTTGCGAAAAAAGCGAAAGTTGCAAGCGCTTTTTTCTAACGACTGCGCGTTTTTTCGGTCCATCCGTCGGTTGCGCAGGTGAGGTTGTCACGACGGTGGGTTCTTCTGTGGTCTCTACAACTTCTGTGGTCTCTGCAACTTCTGTGGTCTCTGCAACTTCTGTGGTCTCTGCAACCTCTGTGCTCTCTGCAACCTCTGTGCTCTCTACAACTTCTGTGGTCTCTACGACCTCAGGGGGGCTCTTTGGCGCGATCTCTTGGGTGGAGACGATTTGTGCGATTGCAAGGCCATGTTGGAGACGCAGCGAAACGTGCTGCCCTGCACGCAAGGTCTTTGCATCGCGAACCACAGTTCCATCTTCTGCGGAAACAAAGGCATAACCGCGATCGAGGACTTGAAGCGGAGAAAGATCGTGCAATCGTTGTGCGAGCAGATGCATGCGATGACGGTATGTTTCGAGGCTTCGCTGCATCATGTGAAGAAGTTTTTGTTCGAGCAAACGCAGCTCTTGCCGCTGCTTTTGCAGCGCAAGAGCGGGATCTTGTTGTTCCAACCGCGTTTGAAGCAGGTGTAAGCGGCGTCGAAAGACAGCCAAGCGTTCTTGAAGCGAGCGCTCCAACTGCTGCTGTGCATTGAGAAAACGCAGACGCAAGCGTTGGACTTGCTGTTCAGGTGGAGGCAGACGCCGCGCAAAACGCTCAAGTTGCAGCCTTGCCCGAGCGATCTTTGAAGAGAGGACTTGTTGCATCCGCAACGACCGATCCTCAAAAGCCTCACGCAAAGCCGCGTCTTCGGGGGCTGCTTGTTCTGCCGCCGCTGAAGGTGTAGGAGCGCGCTTGTCTGCCACAAAGTCTGCGATGGTGTAGTCCGTTTCGTGCCCGATTCCTGTGAGGATCGGCAGTCGTGAAGCAGCGATGGCCCTTGCAACGGCTTCTTCGTTAAAGGCCCATAGATCTTCGATCGAGCCTCCACCCCGCCCCAAGATGATCATCTCCACATCGGGTTGTTCATTTAAGAGTTGAATCGAGCGAATGATCTCCGCGGCAGCTCCGCGACCTTGGACCTGACAGGGTGCCAACAACAATCCAACAGAAGGCGCACGACGACGAAACACTTGCAAAAGATCGCGTAGCGCAGCACCAACAGGAGACGTCACAAGCCCAACACAACGAGGAAATCGAGGGAGCGGCCTTTTGCGATAAGGATCAAAGAGCCCTTCTGCTTCGAGTTGTTCTTTGAGTCGCTGGTACGCGATCATCAAAGCGCCGATCCCCACGCGTTCGACACGCTCAACCACAAGCTGCAAGCGTCCTTGTGGTCCATACACAGCGAGTTTTCCTTGGCACTGTACCTCCATCCCTTCTTCAAGAAGAAACGGAACCTTCGATGCAGCCGAAGAAAACAACGCCGCATCAAGGACCGCACGCGTCCCTTCTTTCAAACGAAAGTAGCGGTGCCCCCAACGCGAAGACTGTCGACTGAGATTGGAGATCTCACCACGCAAAGAGATCGTCCCGATGCGATGCCGCAAGATGGTATTCAGCGACTCGACAAGCTCCCCCACGCTGTACACATAGCCGACCTCTTCCGCAGGCGCGGCAGGTTCGGCCACTTCGCCTTCGTCGGCTGTAAAAAAAGATTCGAGTTCTTCAAAGGTCGCAAAGAAAGGATAACGGGTCATCCAAAGACCTACGGTGTCGAGGGATTCACGGGCATCGGGTGTTTTTGAAAAAAGGTCCACATCGCATCTGTCGCGTCCAAGGACAGACTGGTGTAGCCAAGTTGCGGAACAGGCATCCCACCTGGCCACGTGTGCCCACCACCAAGAACGGTGCAAACCTCGACGGTTGCGTCATCTTTGCAACCTTCCTTGTACGCGTCACAGTACGCATCGCCTTGGTCGAAGGTCCTTTCCTTTTTGTCTTGGCATTGGTTGTGTTCGACCCAATGATCCGTGTTTGAACTGACGGAAGGATAGAGCAAAAAGGGATTCCCTGCATAAGGCACCACACTATCCAACGTCCCATGAAACATCATCACAGGGACCGCACGTGGCGGTTTGCAAGGAGAAAACACCATCGAAGCCGCAACAGGAGCAATCGCCGCGATTCGATCTGAGACTTCACAAGCGAGGCGATAGGCCAACATCCCACCATTGGAGATCCCTGTCGCAAAGATACGCCGCTTGTCGATGCACAACTTCTTCGACAAGTCATCCAACATCGCACGAACAAAGCTTACGTCGTCGATGCCCAAGGCTGCGGCAGGTTGGCAGCAGTTTCCTGCATTCCAACTCCGTGAAGGAAGCGTCCCGCCTTCTGGATGAACCGCAATAAACCCTGCAAGTTCGGCCTTGCTCTCCATCCCAGAAAGCCAAACTTGGGTATAGGCATCGTTGGAGACCCCATGGAAGTTGAGAACCAACGGAGTGGCTTTGTTGCGATCATAGTTGGAAGGTACAAAAACACGGTAGTATCGGGTAGTACCATCCACTTCAACCGTCCAAGTCTTATCACTTGGCAGTTCTGGAAGCTCCCCACACTCACCTTGGGGCTTGGCATCGCCCTCAACGCTGTTTTCAGAAGGTTCTGTTTCAGGAAGCGAAGACTCATGATCTTCAGACATCACTTCCGCGCCCGCGTCTTCGGGCGCAAGTTCTTGCGAGATAGGCTCTGGCTCAACAATCGTTTCGCTTGAGGACTCGCGACCTTGTGTAGGCTCGCTGTTTCCACCTTCTTTGATGCCCACCCCATCTTGGCACGCCCACAAAAACAATAAGACCCCAGCGATCCCCAACCAAACGCTGGCCCGTCCCCTGAAGATATGATTCCCAAACATACAATCACCTTCCCATCTCTATGGGCGCACGAACTTCGCACACAACGAGACCTGAGCATAAGAAGCATCCTTCCAAATGTCCAGACAGGACTATGCTTTGTGGCTCGTAAGAAGTTGACACCAACGCAGGACACCGCTACTCTCCAACCCACAAAATCTTATGTGATGTAAGGAAAGTGGACGGCATACGTTCTTTCGCCATCAGCCACTTTCCATCGTATTGTAGAAGGAGATTTTTTGATGAAACAACGGTTGTTGTTGTTTTTTGTGTTGGGAGCTTGGCTTGGTTTGGTGGCCCCTGCGTGGGCCCAAGAGACCGCAGACTTTTTAGGTGCAGAAGGCGCCCCCGCAAGTGTCGCGACGACGCTTACGAAAAATATGCGCAAAGCCATCGCACAACGCAAACAATTCAAACTCCTGCCCCAAAACCCCATGGATGTCTCGATGGCCCGCCTCACACTGGGCTGCGTCGGCGATACCCCTGATTGTATGGCCAAGATCGGGACCATGCGCCAAGCCACATGGTTGTTCCACATCCGCATCTTCCCCGCAGGATCGCGTGTTCGCGCACTGTTCCGCCAAATCGACGCAAAGACGGGCAAGACCGCCAAACAAGTCGTGCACTTGTTCAAGCGCAAACAAGCCAAGACTGCCCACGTCGAACTCGCCAACAAACTTTTTGGTGATGCAGCACCCGCAGAGCGCCCCAAAGCTGTCGCAGGTGGCACCACGCCCCCAGACACAAGAGAACCTGCCAAAACAGACGACGCCGCGAAAAAAGCTGCGGAAGAAGCGGCCAAGAAAGCCGCTGCTGAAGCCGCTGCCAAGAAAGCTGCCGCAGATGCTGCTGCGAAAAAAGCACTTGCGGACGCTGCTGCAAAAAAAGCTGCGGATGAAGCGGCTGCCAAGAAAGCTGCTGACGAAGCGGCCAAGAAAGCCGCTGATGAAGCAAAACAAAAGAAACTTGCGATGGCCAAACGAGCCGTCAAAAAAGAAGAGCCCAAGATCCCCTTGGCCCAAGACCCCCGTTTTTGGGGCTGGATCGCTGTTGGCGTAGCCGTGATCTCGATGGCAGGTGTGATCGGATTTGGTGTGGACGCTTCCAACAAACAAAGCGAAGTCAGCCAAAAGCTCCAAGCCAGCCAAGTCACCCCCGTGAATTACACCACGGTGATCAAACCCATCGAAGATGCAGGACGAACCAGCGCGATCCTCGCAAACGTCTTCATCGGAATCGCCGCAGCAGCCGCCATTACAGGAGGCGTGCTCTTTATCATCAAGCGACCCACACCCAAAAAAGCGGATGACGCGAACAACAAAACCTCCGCAATCATCCCTGCTTCCCCCTCGACATTTGGTTCCACCACCCTCTTCCGCGCGGGCCAATAACCCCACCGCAGATCACCAACAAGATCACGCACTCTCCTCCCCTATCCCTTCAAACTCTCCCCTTGATCCAATAAAAAAGCCCCCACAGAAAACTGTGAAGGCTATCTTTTGTGTGTTGTATCCGAGGTCTCGGCTCACACAGAGAGCTTTCTCAAAGCCCCGATTATTCGGTCACTTTAGTGAAAGTCTCGTCTGGATGCTCTGCCCATGTAAAGGTCGCATCGCCCGTCGCAAGAAGACCACGAGACTCATAGTCGGTTCCGTCGTCCTTCTTGAAAACGATCTCGCTTCCCAAGATGGTGTATTTGCTGCTCACCGTGGGTTGCTTGTTGGTGAAGTTGTCGAGGCTGAAATAGTACTGGTAGTTTCCAGTGGGGTCGAACACGATGGTCTTGCCCGAAGCTGCGACACGATAGGTCGCTTGATCTGCAAACTTGCGCTCGTTTTCACCGCCACCACCACCACCGCCGATCACGCCGCACGAAGACAGCACAAAAGACAAGCAAAATGTACACACCAAAAGTTGCATCGCTCTCTTCCATGAAACACGCATTCTTTCCTCCTTGCTTTTGAAGCCTTTGTTTCTGTGTTCCGTTCTTTGGACAGGCTCTGGCAATAAATATTCCAACCTCCCGCAGAAACGCTAGGAACCTTTCTCTGACGGCGTTGTCTAGCTCATCCATGCCAAGAGACCCCATCTTGAGACGCCCGAAAGAGGCGAAAAGATCCGAATCTTGGCAAGAGATGGAGTGAGCTTCGTCCACCCATCCTTCCATAAAACTATCCACTGAAGCGAGCTTGGAGGCAACCCCTCCAAGAACATTGCATGTGTTTGCTTCTTGACGAACGACACAAAAGCAAACAAGATGGCTCCTTGCTTCGGCAGACCCCTCCCAAAGCGGCCTGCCAATAAAGTTATTTACATCCCAAGGCTCATGGAGTATAGTTCCGCGCGTAACGTCCGTCCTACGGGGCGAGCGAGCAACGAAACAGGAGAAAAAAAGATCATGATGGGACTTATCGCTGACTTCTATATCAAGGGCGGCATGTTTATGCACCCGATCGCACTGTGTTCGGTGGTGGGATTGGGCCTTGTGATCGAGCGCTTCATCTTCCTCTTCTTCAAATACAACATCAACGGCAAAGCGTTTATGGCGCAGATCCAAAAGTTGGTGATGGCGAATAACATTGATCGCGCGATCAAACTCTGCAACGCCGCTCCTGCCGCAGCGCTCCCCCGCGTGATCAAAGCTGGCCTTGCTCGCGCAAACAAAGGTCCTGAAGCCATCTCTAGTGCAATCGAAGAAGCTTCGCTTGAGATCATCCCCAAGGTTCAAAAACGCACCAACAACCTCACCGCGGTCGCAAACGTTGCAACCATGTTGGGCCTTCTCGGAACCATCTTTGGTTTGATCTACGCGTTCCAAGCCCTCGAAAAAGCATCTCCCGACGAGAAAGCAAAGAAACTCGCTGAGTACATCTCGGTCGCTTTGAACACCACGGCATTTGGTCTGGTTGTCGCGATCCCCGCGCTTTCGATGCACGCTTTCCTCACATACCTTACGCAAAAGATCGTGAACGAGATCGAAGAACACTCTCTTCGCCTTGAGCACATGTTGACCAACCGTCTCAAAGTCCAGTCGGGTCAACAACAACAATAAGTTCCCCCCACCCAAAGTCCCCTCGACTCTCCATCTCCCCCTTCAATCCAATCTTTTCAATCTCCTTCAGGTTCAAACATATCTTGGCTGGCCCCACACAGCGGGCAAACCCAATCATCGGGCAGATCTTCGAAAGCTGTTCCTGGTGGGATATCGTAATCAGGATCGCCTTGTTCGGGATCGTACATATAACCGCAGGGGATACAGTAATAACATCGTTTCTTTTCGACAGCGCTCACAACAACACTCCTACCAAGAGATCATACATCCATCAAAAAAAGCCCGTGTCTTCTTCGACTTGGGGCTTTTGTGCCAACAAACAACCTGCGCGCACCACCAATTCCAAGGGCTTTCCAGCGCGCATCATATCGAAAAGTTGAATCAAACCAAGGATCACGGGCTCGCGTTCATGACGTCGCAAGACAGGCAACAAAAGGTCGAGAAATCCTCGACGAATGAACGCGTGCTCCAACATCGACTTTGCATCATCAAAGAACAAACGGAAGCTTTGTCTTCGCAAGTTCACACGCTCAAATCCGACTTTGTGTAAGAGATACATCGCTTGTTCAGGGAGGCGGTACTGCATCTCATGCATATCGAGTTGCCGAATCGCTTCTTCTTCGCCGATCTGTTCCAAAAAGGTGCGCGTGGGACCAAAGAGATCGAGAAAGCTACCGCGCAAGGGCAAGGTCAAGATCACCGTCCCACCAGGCTGAAGCGTCCGAAACATCTCTTCGATCATCGTGTCAGGTGGGTCCGCATAAAACAGCCCCAGATTGCTACACGAGAGACCAAAAAGATCATCTGGCAAACGAAAGCGATCAAAGAGTTCGCTGTGATGGTAAAAAACGCGTTGTTGGCGGATATAATGGGCTGTTTTCTCTCTTGCAAAGTCGAGAAGATCCTGCACAGGATCGATCGCGATCAGCCTCGCTTTCCCCACCAAGCGCTCCAACAAAACCAAACTTAACTCACCAGAATTACAGAAGACTTCGAGAATAGGCTGTTCCAGTTGCGGCGGGATCTCGCGCAACAGCAGTTGGGCAAAAGGCCCTGACCACAAAGGCCAGATATCGCGGTCATACAACGCCGCTACGCGCTCAAAATCCATCGTGCTTTTCTCCTCTATACGGGGCGTTTCGGCGCTAAGACTTGCTCCCACACAATATCCATTGTAACCTTCTTCCCTTTTTACGGAAAAAAATGTGCATCCTCGCAAGTGGATCGCGTTGGCCTTTTGAAGTGTGATGGAGGACAAAAACAGTATGTGTGGCATTGTGGGACTCTTGACCCTGGCGGAAGCCAAGCTCTCACCCGAAGAATACCAGCGAGCCGTCGAACAAGCAGACGCCTTGCAAAAACAACTCTCGGACCTCAGCCCCGAACAACTTTACAACGAGTTCCAACAACTCCAACAATGGATCGAAGTCCTACCTGGCTTCGCAACGGCCCTTGCCATCGGCGAAGACCCACAGTTTCAAAAACAGATCGAACGCGTCGCAGGGGTCTTACGAGAAGCCCTTCACCTCGTCGAAAAGGGGCAGATCCACGCTGACGGTTTCCACGAACTCGAACAATGGAACCTCCTTGGCACGATCTGCCGCGATCTCTTGTGGCGACTCGAACAAGATGTCCTCGGCGTCCAACAGGAACTCTCTCGCATCGCTCCCATGCCTTGGGCAGATGCAGACAAAGATCGTCTCCGCGCCACTTGGCAGATCGAGTTTGCTTTGCGTGGCCTCCAACGCTTGGAGATCCGAGGCCGCGACTCTGGCGGGATCAGCATCTTGCTCAGTTTCCCTTCTCGCGAAGCCTACGACCAGATGATCAAGAAGATCGAAGGCTCCAACCTGCGAAACGAATGGTCACGCCGCCAAAAGATCGAAGGTCTTCTCAGTGGCTCGATCTGCGGCCACGATCTCCAACACGGTGACTCACGACAACTGATCTTCCTCTACAAAGTCGCCGCAGAGATCGGAAACATCGGCGATAACGTCCGCGAGTTACGACGTCAGATCCACGAAGATGAGATCCTTCAAAAAGCCCTCGCGCTGCCCGGTGTTTCCTGCAACCCCTTGACCCACACACGTTGGGCCTCCAACGGGATCATCAACGAATACAACTGCCATCCCCAAGGCAACGATACCAACGGGATGAATGCTGCGGCCACACGCCTTTTTGCCGTACTCAACGGCGATGTGGACAACTTTCAAGAGCTACTGGACGCTTACACCCGTCGTAGGGGCAAAAAGATGCCTGCGGGTGTCACCACAGACGCCAAGATCATCCCCCTGTTGGTCGAAGAACGTTACCGAAGCACTGGGGACTTGCGAGAGGCTTTCCGTCAATGCCTCCAAGAGTTCCAAGGCTCGTTTGCCATCGCTTTGCATCATCTCGATCACCCAGAAAAAGTCTGGCTCGGTATCGGAGGAAGTGGTCAATCCTTGTACTTGGGAATCCACCCACACACGACCTTTTTTGCATCCGAGCTGTATGGTGTCGTTGAAGGTAGCAGCCACTTTGTAAAGCTTGATGGTGAACGCGAACGTGAGCCTGGCAACGCAGACTCGCGCGGGCAGCTGCTTGAGCTTTCCGCCGAACAGATCGGCCAGAAGCGACCGTTCCAAGCTTGGAGCTTCGATGGCGTCGAACTCACAGAGAAAGATCTCAAGGTCAACCAAGCCCAGATCACCACGCGCGATATTGATATCGCCGACTATCCACACTTTTTCCTCAAAGAGATCTCTGAGTCTGTCTCTTCTGTACGAAAAACCCTGCATGGTCGCTTCTTCTTGAAAGATGATCCAAGCGAACCTTTCCTTTTTAACTTCGACGACTACGCTGTCCCCGAAAGCATCTTGCGCGATCTTCGCGAAGGAAAGATCAAACAAATCTTTTGTATCGGCCAAGGCACCGCAGCCGTCGCAGCGATGGGCGTCGCAGAGGCCCTTCAAGATGCGTTCGATGGACACATCAGCATCCGCGCCACCAAAGCCACCGAGCTTTCGGGCCACATGCTGCGCGAAGACATGGAAGACGTCTTGGCGATCGCTGTCAGCCAGTCAGGGACCACCACAGACACCAACCGCACCGTCGATCTTCTCCGTCAGCGAGGCGCCCGCGTCTTGGCGATCCTCAACCGCCGTAACTCTGACCTCGCTTTCAAAGCGGAAGGGGTGCTCTTTACAAGCGATGGCCGCGACGTAGAGATGTCGGTGGCTTCGACCAAAGCCTTCTATTCTCAAGTCACTGCGGGGGCGTTACTCGCCTTGTACTTGGGCTACAGCGCAGAAAAACTCTCCAAGTCCAAGGTCCTCCAAGGACTTCAAGAGTTGACCGCCATCCCCGCCAAGATGGAACAAGTCCTCGCCCTCAATGACCAAATCAAAGAAGTGGCGCACAAGTATGCGTTGCAAAAGCGTTATTGGGCCGTGGTCGGGAGTGGCCCCAACCAGATCGCCGCGCATGAGATCAGGATCAAACTAAGTGAACTCTGTTATAAATCCATCTCTTGCGACTACATCGAAGACAAAAAGCACATCGACCTCAGTGCAGAACCCCTCATGTTGATCTCTGCGCTTGGACTGGACGAGGCCAACCTCAGCGACTCCGTCAAAGAAGTCGCGATCTTCAAAGCACACCAGTCCATCCCCCTCGTGATCGCGAGCCAAGGCATCGATCGATTCCAAAACTACGCCCACGCGGTCTTTACCGTCCCATCGACCGTTCCGCACCTTTCGCCGATCTTGTCCACCATCGTCGGCCATCTCTTCGGATACCACGCGGCTTGCGCAATCGATGAACAGTCCCAGTTCATGCGTCAGATGCGCTCGAAGCTACTTGCAGCACTGCCGATCCTCGAAACAGAGCCCGAAAAACTGCTCAACCCCAACAAGCACAGCGAGCTTCGCACCAAGCTATTGGAGTTGCTACACAAACTGCAAACCAAGCAGTTTAACTCTGCCCTCGAGGTCGAAACCGCGACACGCATCGCCATCCAAACCCAACGCTTGCTCTACGCACACCTCGATGAGATGGCCTTTGACAAACCCGAAGAAACAGACTCACCCTTCGAAGTCGCCCAACGCCTGCTGCAAACCTTTACGCAGGGCGTCAACGAACTCAGCCGCCCCATCGACGCGATCAAGCACCAAGCCAAGACCGTGACCGTTGGGATCTCGCGTCCCTCCCCCACGCTCAGCGGCCCGATTGGGCAGGCTTTCCGCGCGATGCAGCTCGATCCCACGCTTGTCTTGTGGCGCAACCTCGCCTACCTCATCGCAGCCGAGCGCTTGATCAACAAAGTCAAAGGGGCTGTGTTGTACCGCGTTGAAGAGCTTGATGCAGAAGGTTTCCCCAACTCCAAAAGCAAGATCTTCAAAGAAGCTGCGACAGGGATTGCAGAAGTGCTTCCCTCTCGAACCCAAGACAACCACACCCTACGCGGCTCGAAGTGGCTTGCCCTCAAAAAGAATGTTGTCACCATCGGCGTAGGACGAAACGACGATCGCAAGATCGCCATCATCCCCTTGCGCGGGGCGGGTACGCGTCAAGCTCGGATCTTGCTCTTGCACCTCGACTTCAACGAAGAAGCCGCACTGTCCGATCGTTTGCAACTTCTTCGCGCAAGAGGGCCGATCTACGACCTTTTCCGCGCAGCAGTCACTGAGATCAGCAAGCCTTGGTCAGAAGAACTTCTCGCTCAGATCCCTGTGGAGATCCTTTTCGACGATACACCCGACCGCTTTATCAATACCTTGCAACAGAAGAACTAACGCCCTCCCCAAGCCCCACATCCTCCCCAAAGAAGATATCCCACTACTGTACGATCACCGCGCTTCCTACGATGTAAGTCTCCGTGGGCATCCCTGCACTATCAAGCTCCAAAAAGGTCGATGTTCCGCCATTATGGTAGATCACAGGGTAAACTTTCCCAGCAGCGACGCCTGTCACTGTCAAAGTAATCGTACCACTTTTGGGGAAGATCCCTGTTGGAGAGGCCGGATTATCCGTGCCTGCAGGAACTGTCTTCGCGCCCGTGACAGCTTCACCGTTGACCTTGGTGATCAACGCGATGTTTTCTGAAGCCCCTGCGTCTGCGGCGCCGTTCTTATCAGCATCGACAAACGTCCCCTTCCCATCGCCCGAAGTCGTTAGGTTGGCCGCCACGACTAACGTGATGCGGTACGCTTGGGTATCTGTCAGACCCGTGATCGTAAAGTCTACAGTCCCCGCCGCGGCCACTTGGGAGTTCGATTGCGTATTAAATGTGATCTTCTCGGTTGTTGTGGGTGTTGCACAAGCAAGCACAAGCAAAGGAAACAAAAAACAAAACAGTTTGATCTTCATAAGCACATCTCCAGTTGGCTTTCCCTCTTCTCGACAACGGGCCTACCCCGTTGCCTCGTTCGTATCCCAAACCTTCGACTCTCTACCCAAGACGCCGACTCTCTACCCAAGGGCTCGTGTGGGAACCCTTTGTTCTGCGCCTCGATAGGATAGACCCTACTGTCGATGGAAGGGTTAGATAATCATATACCTCCACATATGAAAAACTTCACATATATGAATTAATATTTTCAAAAAAAGACGATCGCACCTTTTGACATGAAGGAAAGAAATCAAAACCCCAAAGCTTTCAAACCATTACCAAGAAAGTGGTGTTTCGATCCCACGGAACGTCCCTCTTCCATGGGGGCGCTTTGCAGTGCAAAGTGCCCCTACTCAGATCGCAAGTTTCGATCCCATGGAAGAGGGATGTTGCCTCAACGGAACAACCTCTCCCAAAATCACCTCTCGACATCTTGGGCGGCGATCCTTAGCGTCCCATCACTCCATCACGCAGATGTGTTCCCCCAAGCCCGCTCACACACCACGGGCCTTGCCCTATCTCTAAGGAGGTTTTGTATGCGTGCCTCTTCTACAACGGAAGCCCTCTTTTTTCTTACAGTTTTGGGAGTCGTCCTTTATTTCTCATGGGCCCAAGGACGTGTTCATGCAGCGGAACAAGGCACCCAAGCGACGTCCAAGGGCCGCATCTTTGGGTTGAGCTTTTTGCTTGGTTGGCTCGGATTGACGGGGGCCTTGGCTTACTTTGGTTGGTTGAGCAACTTCTCACTGATGCCCCCAGCCTTCGGGCGGATGGCGTTTCCCGCACTTTTTGCAACAATCATCTTGGCTTGGAGTCCTTTTGGGCGTCGATGGGCCACACATCTCAATTGGGTGGCCTTGATTGGATACCAAGTCTTTCGGGTCCCTGTGGAGATCTGGTTGCATTGGATGTACGCCGAGAAGATCATCCCTGTGCAGATGACCTACAGTGGCCGCAACTTTGACATCATCGCAGGACTGACGGCTCCGCTTGTGGCCTATCTTTGTTGGAAACAGAAGGCCCCTCGCTGGCTTTTGTGGGCTTGGAACATCCTAAGCCTGGGGCTTTTACTCAATATCGTGACGATCGCTTTGCTCTCGATGCCTTGGCGCTTTCGGGTCTTTATGAACGAGCCAGCCAATACCTTTATCACGCGTTGGCCTTATGTGTGGCTGGCTTCTCTTGTGATGGCGGCCCTGTGGGGTCACATGCTCGTCTTCCACAAACTTGTACGCCGCTCTACAGACCAAACCCCCTGACATCCCTTTTCGCTCAAGCCTCTCTCCAACCCTCCCCCAACGAACCACCATATCGTTGACTTTGCCTCCTTCTTTGATTTTTGAGGAACCCCAAGCCCTCATCGACAAACGACACTGCAACACGCATCCACAACTTCTTGCTTTCTGTGTTACCAGAAGAAGGAGCCATATACAGATGTCACCTCCATTTATCGTACAATCAAATCTCCTAAAAAAGAGTCTTTTTTCTCTTATGTTCTGTATCGGTATCTTGTCTTTTTCCAATGCGGCTTGGGCGGTTTGCGGGGATGGGACATGCGACGCCAACGAAAACTGCGCCATTTGCGCCCAAGACTGCGCTTGCCCTGCGGGTCAGCAGTGCCAAGGCAATCGCTGCCGTGCCATCGATCCTTGTGGAGACGGCACTTGTGACGCCGCTGGTGGCGAAAACTGCGGGACATGCGGACGCGACTGCAAGTGTGCCACGGGCGAGGTTTGTCAAAACAACGCTTGTATCGCCCTTACACAGTGCGGAAACGGCACTTGCGACCCAGGACAAGGCGAAAACTGCGGAACCTGCGCACAAGACTGCGCATGTGCCACAGGCCAACAGTGCGTCAACAATACTTGCACAGTTCCAGGCCAGTGCGGGAACGGCATCTGCGATCTCAGCGAAAACTGCGGGACTTGCGCGCAAGACTGCCCCTGTCCCGCGGGCCAAGCATGCGACAACAACACTTGCAAAAAGGTTGCAACCTGCGGCAACGGCGTTTGCGAGGTTTCGCGCGGAGAAAACTGTAGCACTTGTGCGAGAGACTGCACATGTTCAACAGGTCGAACATGCGATGGTGCGGGGACTTGTGTGGCCTTGGCCGCTTGCGGAGATGGGACTTGTGATGCTGCACAAGGCGAAAACTGCCAAAGCTGCCCCAAAGACTGCAAATGCCTCAGTGGAGAGATCTGTCGCAGCGGATTTTGCCGTGCCAACAACACTTGCGGTAACGGCACTTGCGAAGCTGCCAATGGAGAAAACTGCAACTCTTGTCCATCAGACTGCGCTTGTGCACCCGGCCAACAATGCGAAAGCGGCCAATGCAAGGCCATTACCACTTGCGGAAATGGAACTTGTGAAGCTGCACAGCTCGAAAACTGCTCGACTTGTCCATCAGACTGCCGCTGTCCAAGCGGGGCGGTGTGCGAGAGACTGGCCTGCCGCGTTGTAAACCCCTGTGGTAACGGCGTTTGTGAAGCTGCACAAAACGAAAACTGTTCGACTTGTCCCGCAGACTGTACTTGCGCCACAGGCCAAACTTGCGGAACCAACGGAACATGCGCAGCCATCGCGACTTGCGGCAACGGCACTTGCGACGCGGCAAGCGGTGAAAACTGCTCCTCTTGTCCCACAGACTGCGCTTGCCCATCCGGGCAGGCTTGCCAAAACAACGCCTGTGTCGCTGTTCAACGCTGCGGGAATGGAACCTGCGAAAGCTCTCTTGGCGAAAACTGTTCTTCTTGTCCCGCGGACTGTACTTGCGCTGTGGGCCAAACTTGCCAAAACAACGCATGTACCGCGTTACAAGCCTGCGGAAACGGAAACTGTGAGGCACCTAGCGGCGAAAACTGCACCACTTGTCCCACAGACTGTCGCTGTCCAGCAGGACAAAACTGCACAAACGCCACATGCACCGCGCCCCCCACGACTTGCGGCAACGGCACCTGCGATACGGCGGGCGGCGAAAACTGTTCGACATGCCCCGCAGACTGTACTTGTCCTGCTGGACAAGCTTGCGGAGCCAACGGAACATGCGCCGCGATCACGACTTGCGGTAATGGAACTTGTGAAGCTGCCAATGGCGAAAACTGCGGTTCATGCGCACAAGACTGCGCTTGTCCCACAGGCCAAACTTGTCAGAACAATACCTGTCAGATCACCGCCCCAAGCTGCGGCGACGGCACCTGTAACGCTGCACAAGGCGAAAACTGTAGCACTTGCGCCCGAGACTGTACCTGTCCCACAGGCCAACAGTGCCAAAACAACACCTGCCAAGTCCCCAATCCTTGCGGAAACGGCGTCTGTGAGGCCGCTCTTGGCGAAGACTGCGGGACTTGCGCAGCGGACTGTGCTTGCGCAACAGGTCAAACCTGCCAAAACAACGTATGTACCGCATTGAGCACGTGTGGCGACGGCACTTGTGATGCCACAAAAGGCGAGAACTGCGACTCATGCGCAGCAGACTGTGCTTGCCCTGCGGGTCAAGCCTGTCGCATTGATGCCTGCGTCGCTGTAAACCCTTGTGGCAACGGCGTTTGCGAGGCTGCACAAAATGAAGATTGCAGTTCCTGCCCTGCAGACTGTGCTTGCGCGACGGGCCAAGCCTGCCAAAACAACGTATGCACCGCGTTGAGCAGTTGTGGGGATGGAACCTGTGATGCAACAAAAGGCGAAGACTGCGGGACTTGTGCGACAGACTGTTCTTGCCCTGCAGGACAGTCTTGCCAAAACAACGCCTGTGTCGCTGTAAACCCCTGTGGCAACGGTGTTTGCGAAGCTGCACAAAACGAAGACTGCACCTCATGTCCTGCGGACTGTTCTTGCCCTGCGGGTCAAAGATGTGATCAAAAACAGTGCGTTGCAATCAACACCTGTGGTAACGGTGTTTGCGAGGCTACAGAAAACGAAAACTGTGCGACTTGCCCTGTGGACTGCGCATGTCCAAGCGGCCAAAGCTGCGATGTCACCGCAGGGAGCTGCAAAGAGCCACAACCTCCAACAGAGCCCACCAACGAACCAAGCGCCGAACCTGTCAGCGAACCCAACGCAGAACCCACCAGTGAACCTTCAGGGGAGCTTACAAGTGAGACGACCTCGAACGAGGAAGTGACGACCGAGACGACAACGCAAGAAGGCGGTCCCACCGAGCAGATCGTCGACAAAACAACAGGACAAGAACAAGCCCAAGAAAGCGCGACAGAACTCAGCACGGGAGGCGGTTGCAATTGTGATAGCCAAGAGCAAGACGCTTCCACGACTTTGCTTTGGTTGCTTGCTTTGTTGTTGGTGGCCTTGCGCTCACGTCGCCACACCCACGCCTAATCCCGCGCCCTTCCCAGACAAACCCCCTCAAGATATCTGACATCGACCGAGAAGATCAATCGAAGTGGATGCCTTGTGCAAGCGGCAACTCCAACGACCAGTTGATGGTGTTGGTTTGGCGACGCATGTAGGCTTTCCAAGCGTCCGAGCCCGCTTCGCGACCACCACCCGTCTCTTTCTCTCCTCCAAAAGCTCCGCCGATCTCTGCACCTGAGGTCCCGATGTTGATGTTGGCGATACCGCAGTCGGAGCCTTGGTGAGACAAAAAGCCCTCTGCTGCGTACATATCGCTTGTAAACATCGCGGAAGACAGACCTTGTGGGACTTCATTTTGCCAAGTGATCGCTTGTTCCAACGAAGAGTAGGACATCACGTACAAGATGGGCGCAAACGTTTCATCACGAACGATCTCTGTTTGTGCGGGCATACGGATGATGCAGGGCGTCACAAAGTGTCCTTCACCTTCCACACGTGTACCACCACACAAGACCTCGCCACCTTGGGCTTTTGCAGCTTCGATCGCATCCATCATCTGCGTCACGGCTTGCTCGTCGATCAAAGGACCCATCAAGGTATCCGACGACAAAGGATCGCCGATACGCACGGTTGCATAGGCTTTGACGAGGCTTTCGAGCAAAGCATCGACCACGGACTCATCTGCAAAGATGCGGCGTGTCGAGGTGCAACGTTGGCCCGCAGTGCCCACTGCGCCAAACAGAATCGCACGTGTCGCAAGATCCAAACGCGCTGTTTTTTCGACGATGATCGCGTTGTTTCCGCCCAACTCCAAGATCGAACGACCCAAACGACCTGCCACGACTTGCCCAACATGACGTCCCATCCGCACAGATCCTGTCGCGGAGATCAGGGGAACGCGATGATCGTGGATCAAGGTTTCGCCTACTTCTTGATCGGCCCCGATCACCAAGTTAAAGATCCCTTTGAGGCCGTGCTTTTCGCACACACGATCACAGATCTTTTGGATCGCGATCGCTGTCAGGGGCGTCTTGGGCGAAGGTTTCCAGATCATCGTATTGCCGCAAACAGCCGCGATCGCAGCATTCCAAGCCCACACTGCAACGGGGAAGTTGAATGCAGAGATGATGCCCACCACGCCCAAGGGATGCCATTGCTCATACATCCGATGCTTCGGTCGTTCAGAGTGCATGGTCAAGCCATACAGTTGGCGCGAAAGCCCCACAGCAAAGTCGCAGATATCGATCATCTCTTGGACTTCGCCGAGACCTTCTTGGTAGATCTTGCCCATCTCCAAAGAAACGAGTTTCCCAAGATGTTCTTTTTCTTCGCGCAAGGCATTGCCCAACTCGCGGATCAGCTCACCACGCTTGGGTGCAGGGATCATGCGCCATGACAAAAATGCCGAGTGTGCCGCTTGGATCACCGTTTCGTATTGTTCTTTGTGAACCATCTGCACATGAGCAAGAGGCTTTCCCGTGCTTGGATTCGAAGAAGCAATGCTAGACGCATCGGGTGTGTCCAACCATCTATCTCCTCCCACGCAAGCCCCCGCGTGAGTGCCTTCCAAGCCATAATGCCCCAAGATCTCTTGCATCGTTCTCTCCTTTTTGGTGCGAACACCTTTCTTTTTCGTGGCGACCCTCTATGATTCGGAAAAACGACCGTAGATAAGATCCAACCACTTCATCTCCAATGGTGCGCAGATCTCGCGAAAGTCCTCTTGCTGTCAAGAGGACATCGCTCAAGATCCCCGTACATCGAGAAAAAAAGGAAGCTTCTCGTGGAAGCCAACCTCACCCTTTGGGGTACATTTCAAGATCCACACGTCGAAGAACAGTACCAACGTGAGTCCTTCGAGGTGAAAAAGGGGCTTTTTTTGTATGTCCTTTTGTGGCCAGGGATCTTTATCGTCACGTTGATGATCCGCACAGACTGGTTGCTTTTTGGGCACAATAGCAAGATCTTTTGGACGTTTATGTCCGCCCGTGCGATCTTTTTGTTGGTCTCTCTTGTCTCGCTGGTCCTGACGCTTCGTGGTCCATCCAAATACCTCTTTTGTGCTGCGTACCTTTGGCTCCCCAATACCCTTTTGTTTATGCTGTTTATGTTATTTATGCGGCCACTTGGACAACCCAACCATATCATCATCCAATCGCTTTCTCTTCTTTTTCTCGTGACTTGTCTCCCCATCCCTGCGCCACACAGGGCGCTGTTTCTCGGGCTCTATACCTTTCTCAGCATCTTTATCCTCTCGATGCGTTGGGAACAGATCAACGAAGCTCTCTGGAATGTCTATGGATTTGCTTATCTTTTCTCTTTTGTGCTGGGATTTTTGTTCGCAAGACAACAAGATCGTCTCAAACGCACCAACTACCACCACCTTCTCCACGAACGTCTGCTCAAACAAGAACTTGAACAAGCGATCTCACAAGTCCAAACACTGCGCGACCTGATACCGCTCTGTGCAAGCTGCAAAAGTGTCCGTGACGACGATGGTTACTGGCAACAAGTCGAAGAATATCTCAGCCGCTACACAAAAACTTCTTTTACCCACGGGATTTGCCCCGCTTGCGCAGAACGCCTGTACCCCGACCTCTACCAAAAACAAGACGAGGAAAAAGCCCAACAGGTCTTGCTGCCCCCCAAAACAGAAACCTAGAAAGATTTTTTCTTACAAAAAAAGAACAAGATCAGGCAGGCTTTTTCAGGGATTTTTTCACAGACTTTTTGAAGGTGAGTTTTTTGGCGAGAGGCGACTTGTGGGGGCTCTGTAAGCGCGCATCTTTCGGCTTTTCCGTCGGCAAGCCATCGTCAGGACGGTTATTCCCGCCACAACAGCCACCAAAAGGCGCAACATCCGCAAAAAACGAAACGATCGTACCGAGGACCACTGCGAGATAAATCTTTGCCATACCTTTGCTCCTTTTCTACACATTGCCATGTTCTAAGATGGCCGCAGCCGTGCGCGCCGCCATCGTCATAATAGGAACTTGCGTATTCACCCCAACACTCGAAGGAAAGATGCTGCCGTCAGCAACCCACAAACCACGCACATCGAAACTTTGGCCTTCGACATCCACGACAGCACGTTGCGGATCAGCGCCCATACGACACGAGCCCAACGGGTGAAACGAAAGACACTCTACGCGGCTTCCTGGCATCCCAGGGAGATTCACTTTGCGCAGATGATCCATGTCGCGGACAGGCCCCAAGCCAATGATCGGCAACAAGAGTTCGCGGGCTCCTGCCGCAAAAAAGACCTCTGCCAAAAAGCGAATGCCTTCTAGCATAGAGACTTTATCTTGTGGATCAAGATGATACGTGATGATGGGCTCTGAACCCCAGCGTGTCCAGATCCGCCCCCCCGCTTGGTCGTGGACCATCCCACCAAATGTCGCCATGTGCCGCATCTGTGAGTGCACCTTTTGCACCCAAGCAGGCCCCAAACCAGGGACCGTGGCGGTCAGGAAGTTGACGGGGGCAGAGGCACCAATAAAGATCAGCCGATCGTCCGTAGGATGCGTGCAGTACGCACCTTGAAGCGCCCCGCGCCAGTTGTAGATCGGGTCGTCGAACAAAGCCCCCACCCGAAAGGCGGGATGCAACGTGATATTTCGCCCCACTTGCCCACTGCGACGACCGATCCGACTGCGCATCATGATCAGCGGAGAGTGAAGCGTACCTGCTGCCAAAACCACCGTGTTGGCGCGCAAAGTAAAGCGATGTGCGGCTTGGCGATCAGGCTCGCGCAAGATGACGCCTTCCACACCCACCGCACGCCCTCTCTCGACCAAGATACGCTCAACGCGGAAGTCCGAGAAGATCTGTGCCCCCGCAGCTTGGGCTTTGGGCAAAAAGGTCAGATCCACAGAGAGCTTTGCTTGGTGTGGACAGCCAAAGTTACAACGACTGCAACCACAACAACCCTTGGTGTTTCGAGAGACAGGGAAGATCTCGCGCCCCAAACGCTGCGCCCCTTTGACGAAAAGCTCGGTCCCACGGGTACGCATCTCAACAGGGACAGGTTGAACATGGCTCATCTGCTCGATGTGCTCGTAAAAAGGAACCATGCTCTCTGCACTCAGCGATGTCGTGCCCAACGAACGCACCCATCCATCATGGACTTCTTCAGGGATGCGAAAACACACACCACCCGTCATCACGGAAGAACCACCCACACAAGAGCCCGCCAAGATGTTGATGGTAGGAGAGTCACCAACGCCCAAAGCCACGGTGGTTCCGCCCGCACGACCGATCCTTCGCAATGTCTGCGAGGGACGCCACTTGCCGTACACTTCAGGGCGGATGTAACGGCCCTCTTCGACAACCACCACTTCTCGACCAGCACGTGCCAGTTCGTGAGCCACCACAGCCCCGCCACTACCCGACCCGATCACCAAAACATCCGTTTTTAACGTAAAGTCACGTTGCAGTTTCGACCCTTGTAAGATCATCGCGTGTTAGGCAAGAAGTCCCCACATCTCACTGCGAAAACTTCGAGCCATCCTCCTTTATCCAAGTATGCAAGGTGGAAAGCGGTTGTCTTTCATCCGTGTTTGCCAAAGCAAGGCTACATCAGTTGGCCATCCTTTGTTGTCTTTTGTCAGCCGTATTTTGCATATTCGCATCTCCAATGCGGGAGATCGCCTCTTTCATCGAGGGCTCTTGTTCCATCAGATCGGCAAAAACATCTCGAAACAAGGTGATGCACACAACGGGTGTGCGGGCTCGTACAGACGCGATGGTCGGGATCTTTTTCAGCAGGCTGATCTCACCCACAAAGTCACCCACCTCACGGGTAGAAAGTTTGATCGGCTCTGGCAACTCCTCAGAATCATCGAAGATATCGACGATTCCGCGGGCGATCAAGTACAACGCTTCGCCAATTTGACCTTGCTGGATCAACACATCGCCTTTTTCAAAGTACCTTGTGTTGCAACGCACAGCGAGTTTTTCCAAGACATCATCGCGCAACTCGGAAAAGAGAGGGATCTGACGTAGACGCTGTGGTTCGACAGTGACTTGGCGACTTTCGGGATCCACGTGCATACCGCTACCCTTGGCCCACATCCTCGCGTACATCCCGTCATTTGCGAGCAGCGTATCATGGGAGCCTTGCTCAACAAGGCGACCCTCCGCAAGCACGAGGATCTTATCCAAACTGGGCAGATGCTGCAAACGGTGCGTGACTTGAAAGATCGTCATCGAGCCTTGGAGCTTGGCAAGTGTTTTGTGGATCGCAAACTCGGCCTCCACATCAAGCGCAGACGTAAACTCATCAAGCACCAACAAAGGCGGCTGGCGAACCAACGCCCGCGCCAAAGCCACACGTTGCCTTTGCCCCACAGAAAGCTCTGAACCACCGACCCCTACGGGCGTATCGTAGCCCTGCGGCAGCCCTTGGATAAAACCGTCGAGTTCTGCGGCTTTTGCAGCCTTTTCGATATCTTGATCGCTCGCACTCAGGTTTCCATAGCGGATATTTTCTCGCAACGTGTTATCGAAGAGATAAGGCTGTTGATGGACCACGGCCATCTGGTTGCGCAAAGCCCCCATCCCTTCGACGACTTGGCCATCCACAAGGATCTGTCCCTTCGTCGCGAGTTGCTTTCCACACAACAATGAAAGCAACGTACTTTTTCCCGAACCACTCGGCCCCACCAACGCCACAGACTCACCAAAGCGCACTTGAAAATGGATATCGTGCAAGATCTGGGTGGATGGCTCGTAGGCAAAGTCAACGGACTGGAAAGCAAATGAAGAAGAAAAAGGCGCAGAAAGCTCGGTGGGAACGGGAGCTTGTGCCTCGCTTAGTTTGACCAAAAACTCATCAATGCGCTGACTGCTCGCTTTTCCTTGAAAGAGAGTTGGCAACCATTCAGAAAATCGAGACGTGGCCTCGTCGATATTTAAGGTGAGTGCGAGAAAAGCCACCAAAGAGCCCACAGTAACCCACCCCGCAGAGACCATATACGCCCCAACACCCAAGATCGACAGCGTCATGATGTAAGACGACATATGCACGAAACGCCCGACGATATGGGTTCCAAAGAAAGCGCGTGTGCTCGCTTCATCAAGTTGTTTGGAGGCGTCCATAAACTTTTGGTGGACCAAGGGCGCCAAAGCGTAACTTTCGATCACGTCGCGGCCATCGTGCGTTTCGCTGAGGTACTTCAACACCTCTTCTTCGCGATCTTTGCGCTCTCGGTTCAGTTCTTCCGCACGACTGCCAAGGCTACCAGGCGCGAGGTACATCAGCGGAAGCAACGAGGTGATCACCAAGGCCAAACGCCAGTCCACCCAAAACAACAACAAAAAACTCCCCAACCACAACAACACACTGTCGATGCCCTGCGCCAACATCTGACCCAACGCGATATCGAGCGTGTAGAGGTCGTTGCCAAAACGCGACATCAACTCGCTTTCCTTTGGCGCATTGCGATGTTCTGCTGAAGAGACCAACAGATGATGCAGATCCGCGCGCAACTCTCCCAACTGTCGGGCAACAAGCCGCGAGACGATCTTGTCCTTGACCAACAGCGCAACTGTCGCGGTTGCCGCGCCTGTCAGCAAAAGCGTCATGGGCAACCACAAATAAGAGTGCCCTTTGACTGCGTGATCCAAGATGTATTTGAGGCCCAAAGGAAAGGCCAAAGCGAAAGACAAGTGAAGAATCGTCGCAACGAAGATCCAAGCTGAGGGTGTCGAGAAAAGCGCATCTTTGAGTCGATGTCGGATAGAGCGGTTCGCGAGGTTTGTTGGTGGCATCTCGTGTATGTCCGTGTTTTGTTTTTGCCGATGTCAGGAGCAAACGGAAAGTGCATGGAACAATCCTTATCTCCCAACAGCGCAAAGAATACAACAGATCACCACACCAAAGCCATGCTTGGCAAAGAGATGAACTACCACAGAAAAGTCCGCATCCCTTGGTGCCTCAAGACCTCACCCCCACTCAAGAAACCACGAGGGCGCAACAAACGGCCGAGAAGACAAGAAAAACAACACCTTGCAAAAAACTCTCTTCCTCATTTCTGAAAACCTTCGACGCCCAACCCATTTTGCTGCAAGATCCACCTCAAGTTTCAGCGTAGACCCCTGAGGCGTCCCCTCAGTTTTTAATTCTCAGTTTGAGACAGTTGGAGATGCCCTTTCTACGGGCAAATCGAGCTTTGCTATTTTTCAAGGAAGACTTTCTCGTATTCAATGATTTCAATAATTTACAGTTCTGAGGGGACGACTCAGCGTAGACCCTCTTTTTTGCCCATCACATCAGAGAGGTCGCTCCTCAACCACAAGACACAACTCCTGTCCGCGCTGCATCGAAAACAAGGAGGACCTGTATGCACGTTGAGATCCGCATGTTGTGTACCTTCGAAGAAAGACGAAAAGCCCAACGTCTTTTCTACGAAGCCTACATCGAAGAGATGGGCCGCTACCTAGGTAAAGCAGATCACGAGAACAAACTCTACACACCCGAGCTATTCGAAAACTTCCGAATCTTCGGCGCCATCGACGATACAGGGGAACTACACGGCTTGATCGTGATCTTGGTGGGGACAGACGCTCCAATGCCCGAAGATTACATCGAAGACTACGAGCTATCGAGATTTCAAGACTTGATCTCCCCCGAAAAATTCGCATTCACAGAATATCTTGTGATTCGCCGAACGTCCCGCGGTACCTCGGTTGGGATGAAACTCATGTCTGCTGTCGTGCGTTATGTCTTTGAAAATGACATCCCCATGCTCTTCGTCGACAGCGAACCCCACTTGGTCAAACACTACTTTCGTCTAGGCCTCCGCTCCCACTATGAACCCTACTTTGAAGAACAGTTTGGGCTCATTTGCCCCATCGTTTTTTTCCCAGACATCGATTATCTCAAGCAGATGCGCTCCCCTTTTGCAGATCTGCCGGGTGCCCCGCACAAAACATCGGCTCAGATCAAACAACTCGTCCAGATCTGCGAAAGCTCCCGTCCCCTTGTTGGTATCAAAGAAACGCTCACAGAAGCCGAGTGGAGCGAGATCTGCGAACAAGCCCAGTCCACCAATGCCCATCAGGTCTCGATCTTTTCTGACATGAACGAAGAACAAGTCGATGCCTTGATGAAAGACTGCACTGTCGTGACCTGTTATCGTGATCTTCCGATCTTCGCCAAAGGCCAAAAAGGAACACGCAGCATCGCCTTTCTCTTGTCAGGTCGTGTAAAAGTCCTAGACGCGGCAGGAAAAGTGATCGCGATACGCCAAAACGGTGATGTACTCGGTGAAACCGCTGCTTTGATGGAGACAGAACAACCCAACACACTGATTGCGATGGAGGACGACACACGCCTCCTCTTTTTGGGCCAACAGACACTCAACCAGATGCTTCGCCATGACAGCGAAGTGGCTTCACGATTTTTCCACAACCTGAGTCGGCTGATTTGTTCCAACGCTCTCTCGACCACCAACGAACCCCAGTTCACACCCCAAGGAGACCTCTAACGTGGAAAATGCGAAGAACGAAAACACCTCGATTATCGGATGGATACCAGAGGGAGCAACCCCCGACTCTGTGCAGTTTAGCTATGGAATGACCCGCGTTGTATACCAAGGTCGTTCCCCTTACCAAGATATCTTTATCTTCGATATACCCGACTTTGGGCGCGCCTTGATGCTCGATGGATGCCTACAATCGTGCGAACACGACACAGATCTGTACCACGAACCACTCGTGCACATCCCCGCTCTTTTGCACGGAGCGCCCAAAAAAGTGTTGATCTTAGGGGCAGGAGAAGGCGCGGCAGCCCACGAAGTACTGCGTTGGAAGACCGTCGAACGCCTGCTGATGTTGGATATCGATCAAGAGGCCGTAGAAGCTTGTCGAGAGCACATGAAAGTGCTTCATCACGACTCCTTTTCTAACCCCAAAGTCGAGTTGCGATTTTGCGATGCCTTCGACTATTTGGCGCGCGCTGAAGAGACATGGGATATCGTAATTGGGGATCTCACCGACCCGAGTGACGGGGGTTTAAGCCAAAAAGTATTCTCTGTAGAGTCTTTTGGCCAGATGCAAAAACTGTTGCGACCGGGTGGGCTGGTGGTGATGCAACTTGGTGCGATGATGCCCATCACCACAGCGCGATGCGCTCAGTTGCTCAAACAAGCCCAACAAGTCTTTCCTTGGTGCAAACTCTACGCAAACTACGTCCCAAGCTTCCTCTCTTTGAGCGGTTACATGCTCTGCGCAAACGAGGCACCGCCCAACTTTGCTTTGAACGAAGAACAAGCAAGCGCGCTCCTCTCTGAAAACATCGAAGGGGAGCTCACTTGTGTCGATGGGCAGAGCCTTTTCGACATGTTTCGTATCCCGTTGTTTGTTCGACAAGCGATCCAAGAAAAAGCTCGCTAAGACCCGATGTTCTAGCGAAAAAGTCCCGTTCTCCCCGCGCCCATAAAAAGAGCTTTGACGTCGTCATCTCGGACGATGCGCATCCTCCCAAACCCCGTGCCATCCGACCCTATCGCAAACCAGACAACAGACTTCCAAGCAGTCTTTTAGTGGAGGATTTGCTTTTGGAAGACTTGTTCGCGGTGTTCATCGACGAGACATCGCCCATCAAAGTCCAAGCGCGTTTGGGCTTCTGGATGCTCAAAAAAGATCGTACAGACGAGGGTTTTGGCCATAAACACGACCATCCCCAAGGGCGGGACAGGCCCGTGTTCCATGCGCTCCAAGCAACGCAAACGTTTGGCTTTGCCCAACATGGAAAATGGCAACACAGCGGTGCCAGAAAGTAGTGGAGAAGCTTCAAACAACCAAGGCAAGGCCTGCAACACCAAACGCGGCAAACCAGCCGAAGAAGCGAAGAAGTCATTCAGTTCTCGTTCAAACCAAGAAAGTTGACTTGGGGTGGGTCCCCCTTCTCCGTCGTCCAACAATGCTTCAGCGATCCCCAACCAGACGCGCATTGCACGAGAAGACAACAAGCGCTGCGGGACTTGCCCATCATCCCACAGGCCATCTGCTTCGATGGGCATGGCTTCGCGCAGCTTGCGTGCTTGCTCAGCAAGTTGTTCACGCAACACTTGGAATCTCTCTTCTCGTACAGTTGCCGTCATCAGACGCTCCTTTGTTGAACGCTACAGATCTATCAAGGACGCTTAATCACCGTATTCATCACCATAATCGCGCATCGAAGCCAAGACCACTTTTTGAGCTTCTTCAGCGTCGTAGATCCCGTCAAGTTCGACCTTTGCGGCTTCTTGTCCAGGGACCGATTTGTATGTGAGGAAATAATGGCGAAAACGATCGATCAACACATCTGGGAGTTGAGAAAAGTTTTCGATCCTCGACCAGAACGAGTCATTTTCGAGCACCGCGATGATCTTATCGTCGGCCTCTTGATCGTCCACCATACGCAAACCGCCGATTACCCGTGCATTCAGCAGAACTTCCGCACGCGTAATCGGGCGCTCAGAAAGAACACAGATATCCAAAGGATCGCTATCTCCACGTTCGGCCTTGGGCGACATCGCACCGATCCTTGCTCCACAGTATGTACGAGGGATGAAACCATACAAGGCGGGTGGCTGCGAAGAGAATCGTTGGGGTCGATCCACACGGAGATAACCGGTTTCTTTGTCCACTTCGTATTTGACCGTGTCATACGTCGTGATCTCGATGTAAGCATGGACGATACGCGGTGCTTCAGGACCTGCACTCAAACCATGCCAAGGGTGAGGACGCCAACGATAAAAAGGCTTCGGGAAACTCATAAAAAAAATTCTCCATTTCAAAAAGCACTGCCCCACGTATGCAGGCATCTTCGCTTGCATTTTTGTGGGGGACTATGGCACAACATCGCATAGAACGATTGCTAACGACAAGAGCGCGACCTTTGCAACAACGCCAATCTTGCTAAGGAAAAGCGCAGCGCAAGATATCCCAAGTGGGCCGTGTGAGGAGGCAAACACTGGAGATCCATCGCGATTTGTTGAAAGGACTCTCCGACCTCATCATTTTGCGCGACACGTTTAGCAGGTACGACACAACGAGAAAAGTCTCTTTTGCCATGCAACACACCAACCCCCCGTCATCACAAGAACAAGAGCTTGACCCCCTCCGTTCCAAACACGAGGCTTGGATTGCTTTTGGGATACCTTTTTTCTGCACGACCTTGCTTTTTAGCCTTGGAGAAAAGCATGTTCTGGCGATCTTGTGGCCGCAACTGCTGCTTTTCACGGTATGCTTTGTTTCGTTTTTCGCGTCACGACGGGCTTCTTGGCTGTGTGCCTTGGCTTCTTCTTTTTGCTTGCTCTGTGTCCCGCCCCTTCTTTTTGGCACCCCGCTTTGGCCTCGCACAAGCATCACCTTGCTACAAACCCTCACGGATCTGACGCGTTGGGAAAGCATCGCACTGTTTTTCTTTGGGGCTTGGTTGGCAAACCATCTCTCCCAAAGAAGAAAGTCCTCGATGCTCCAGCTTCGCGAGACCCTTTCGCGCGAAAAACAACGCCAACGCGTCCGTCGTCGCATCGTCGAACAACAGCTTCACCACAGCGAACAAAGGCTCCGCGATATCACCAACGCGATCCCAGGGATCGTTTTTGAGTACGTGGTGCGTTCAGATCGCCAACAAGGATTCACTTACATAAGTGACGGAAGCCTCGACATTTACGGACTCTCGCCTGAACACATCATCGAAGATCCCAACCGTTTGTGGGCGCTCGTTCCCCTCAGTGAGATCCAACGTGTGCGAGAAGCCTTTCGCGAGACGCTTTTGAAGCACAAGCCCTTGCGCCTTGACCATCGCATTTGGTTCCCTGAAGACGACCTTCGCTGGTTGCGTATCCGTGGAGATGCGAACCTAGACGCCGAAGGAAACACCATCTTGCGCGGGATCATCCTCGATATCACAGCGCAAAAACAAGCCGAAGAAGCCCAAAGGATCAGCGAAGAGGGCTTCCGCAAGATGTTTGAAGAACACAGCTCGATCATGCTGTTGATCGATCCCCCCACAGGTTTGTTGTTGGATGCCAACCCTGCGGCTTCTCAGTTTTACGGATACACCCGAGACGAACTCAAACAACGCAAAGTCTCAGACCTCAACACACTTCGCCCTGAACAAGTCCACGGACACCTCCAAGAAGCCACCGCAAAAGGCCGTCGTTTCTTTCAATTCCCCCATCGTCTCGCAAACGGAGAAGTGCGACTCGTCGAAGTCCACACAAGCGTGATCCGCACACTACAAGGCGAGATGCTTTTTTCGATTATCCACGACGCCACCGAACGCATCACCGCGCAAAGAGAACTCGCCGAAGAACGCGAGCACCTTGCCTTGCGTATCGAAGAACGCACCGCAGCTTTGCGCCTTGCCAACGAAAAGCTCCAACAAAGCGCCAAGTTGAAAGATGAGTTTTTGGCCAACATCAGCCACGAGTTACGCACTCCCCTCAATGCGGTGTTGAGCATGTCAGAGATCCTTTTGGAGCGGATATTCGGCGAACTCAACGAAAAACAAGCCAGTTACCTTCGCGTGATTCAACAAAGTGGACGCCATCTTCTCGCGCTGATCAACGATCTCCTCGATCTCTCACGCATGGAACAAAAACAGTTCCACCTCGAACTCAAACGCTTCGATGTCTACGAGCTTTGCGTCTCAAGCATCGAGATGATCCAACAGATCGCTCACAACAAAGAACAAGAGATCGTCTTTACTTGTGAGCTTCCTCCCAAACAGCGCATGCTTGAGGCCGATGAGCTTCGGATTCGTCAGATCCTTGTGAACTTGCTGTCCAATGCCGTGAAGTTTACTCCCAAAGGCCGCAAGATCGGCCTTCAAATCGAAGGGGCCCCACCCTACAAGACCGTGAAGTTTACCGTATGGGACGAAGGGGTTGGCATCCCTCCACACGAGCAACAACGCCTCTTCCAGCCCTTTACCCAACTCCAAAGCGGACTGGACCGCCCACACGAAGGAAGCGGACTCGGACTTTATCTCGTCCAACGACTTGCAGAACTCCACAAAGGCCAAGTCATCTTGGAAAGCGAGGGCATTCCTGGCCAAGGCACGCGATTCCACATCATCCTCCCCATGAGCCAAGAAAGGCCCCAACAAAACAAATCCAACGACAAGATCGCGACCCTCTCATCTTCACACCAAGTCCCCACTTATACCCAAGCACGCCCCCACAAAACCAAGCAAAGTGCGACCCTACAAAAACAATTGACTGCACAAGAGTCTCCCCCTCCCACCGAAGACAAAGGTCCTACCGAGGCATCCATTGGTTTTTTGCTGACACAACCACACAAAAAGCACAAACCTCTCTTGGAAGCATTTCAAAAACAACAGATGACGCTCATGATCGCCCCACCAAACGATCGCCTGTTTTATCTTGCGCAAGCCTCCCCTCCCCACTTCCTTTTGCTTGAGAGCGCAGAACTCCCCAAGATACCACAGCATTTTTTTGAGGATATCAATCAAGACTTATTCTTACGCACTTGTTGTCTTCTTCTTTTGCATCATCCCCAGGCCCCCCAACCCAACCTACCCAAACTAGAAAGAATTCACGTCCATCAAATGGAGATCCCCGCCCCCCTCGATCAACTCAGCCCAGAACAACAAGAAGAACTCGCACAAAAACTCCAAGAAAAAAGAAGCGAGATGCTTCAGCGCCAAACGTCCCGTAGATAGCGCATCAATGGCTTTGACATAATCAAACGTTGACCTGTCGCCTTCGAAAATCTCTCTTCAAAAGACACCCAAGGCGCAGGTTTGAGCCAAGTGCGACGAAGCCATGGGATAAATCGCGGATCGCCAAGGATCGGGCTTTTGGGATAGACGCGACGATAAGCTTCCAAAAGATGCGCTGCGATCATCTGTCCAAGCATGGCATCCTGTTGTTTGACACGCTTCAACAAAGAGAGTTTTGCCCCCCATGTGGGTAAGGGCTTGGAAAAAGAAAGCCCGACAAACTTCTTGTTTCCTCCCCAGTAAAGTGGCGAAGGATCGGCGATTCCGACGTTTGTATAAAGTTTCCACTCAAAGTCGATCAGCCCATACCGCGTCCGCAAAAGGTACAAACGCAGGCCCTTTACGCTTTTTTGATGGTCTCGATACTGCGCCCACTTTTGGGGAGAAAGAGCACCATATTGCTCGGTAAATGCGGGGGTATCGACGAGCAAAGCAAAAAGCTCGGGCAAGACTTCGTTTACAAACGAGCGTACATCTCCACGCTGAAACGTCCGTGGATACGCCTTTAAGCTCTGTTGGGCCAACAAGCGGCCGCCAAGCCGCATCCATGTCTTGTAGGTCTCTTCGCCAAAAGCAGCCGAGGCCAACCAAGCGGCCCATCCATCCTTTCCTTGATCGAAAAGGGCTCCTTGGGTTGCAACATCGTGGCCAACGTGCACAACAACGCGCATCTTGCGCAGAAGATCGCCGCCCCCCATCTCACGAAAAGCCCGAGCGACAGCCGCTTGCGCTCGATCACTTGGGAACAATGCTTGCTCTTGCCCGCCAAAACGCAGCTTGGAAAGCGCATACGCATGGTCCCAAGGCTTGAGCTTTTTGCGTCCAAGCAGCGCTTTCATCGCCTTGAGAGCGGCCTTTTTCTCTTTGGATGTCTTTTTGTAAAAGGCTTTGTACTCCAAAAAGATCGCATTCATATTGAGTTTGGTCAGGGCGTACGCACGGTGAAAAAAGGTCGCAAATCCCATACGATAGGAGTACACATTCCGCCACAACAACATCTTCATAAAGCCATGTTTCAACAGCGTGTATCCCAAGCCAGCCACAGCACGCCACGCTTCTTCCCGCAAGACCCGATCTTTCGAGGATTTGAGCAGCGACTCCAAGCCACTCAAAGCGTACGATTTCCCTCGAATCACCGCACGATAAGAACGAACCTGCTGCAAAAGCTGCTGTTCAAACCCTGCCACCTTTTGTCGAAGTCGAGAAACCTCCGCACTGCGATGAAACAACCCAACGCGCGTCAACCAAACATCCATTCGTGCAGACAAGATCGCATCGGATGCTACGAGAGGACGGGCTTTTTGGAGGAATGCGTAAAAGGCTTTGTTCGACCAAAAAGCCTCCAAAGCGCGGTGCGCTGTTAGCGTTTCTGGTGCCATCCAACCATCCACAACAAACGAGGAAAGACTTTTTCTTTGTTGTCCCCACAAACGTCGTAGATAGGCTTGATACAACGTATCTTCCTGCTTTTCCCAGCGCGCAAGATCAGCTTGGAGAGAAGCAAGCGTGGCTTGTTGTGCAACAGGAAGAGAGGGCTTGTTGGCCTTCCCTCCCAACGAAGTAGGACGAGAAAGAGCCATTGAAGCAGGACGCGACGTTGCATCAGCCCACGCCACCCCGCTGCTCACCCACAAGATCCCCATCAACCAGCAACCCATCCATGATCCTTGGCGCAAAAGCCTCATCCGATCTCTCCCAAAGTACGTGTTTTAGGGAAGAAAAACGCTATATACCACGCCCCTCACTCCAACCCAACCCTCCAGAGGTCCCAAGCGAGGCGTCCGCGAATACATGATCGTCATCGACTGAGGTTGTGATGCGTGCTTTTTTAAGGATTGATCGTGATCTTTCGAACGCTGTGATTCGAAAAGTCCACGACAAAGAGATCCCCATGAGGCCCCAGTTGTACCCCCGAAGGCCCACCAAACTTCGCAAGATTCCCGTATCCATCGACATTTCCGCGCGTGCTACCAGCCACGGTTGAGACAAATCCAAAAGGACTGATCGAACGGATGCGATGATTCACAGAGTCCGCCACAAACAAAGTATTCGTGGCATCCATCGCCAAACCCAGAGGTGAATAAAACAGAGAATTCAGTGAGTCAGCGTCACGAAACCCCCGCGAGCCTGTCCCTGCGTAGGTCGTGACATAACCGTCCGAAAGTCTCACCTTACGAATCAGATGATTTCCATTGTCCCCGATAAAAAGATTCTGTTGTTTGGCATCGATCGTAATTCCCACAGGCGAATTGAAACGCGCGACCTTGGCAGGCCCATTTGCAAAGCCCTCAAGGACTTCTCCCGCCACAAAGCTCACCTTGCCTTTGGGATCGACTTTGCGGATCGCGTGGTTCACGGTATCTGCCACGTAGAGGTTTCGATTGCGATCAAACACGATGGACGCAGGAAAATAAAAGCGCACAATCGAAGGCTCTCCATCTTGGTATCCAGGCGCACCGCTACCCGTAAAGGTCTCGACTTGTCCATTCACCAAGATCCGACGGATCACATGATTGACGGTGTCCGACACGTACAGTGTCCCATCAGGCGCAAGAGCCAGTCCCCCTGGCCTCGAAAACTGCGCTTGCATCGCTGGACCATCGCGATAACCGTCCGTTCCATCGCCTGCATACGTCGTCACTTGGCCTCGCAAGTCGATCTTGCGGATGCGGTGATTGACGGTATCTGCCACAAAGATCGTACCATCGGGCGCAACCGCAAGCTCTGTCGGATAATTGAACTTGGCCTGCTTCCCTTGCCCATCCGCAAAACCTTGCGTTCCATCCCCCGCGATCGTGCTCACACATCCCAACATCCCTGGCCCATCGTCGATACGACCATTACAGTCTTCGTCGACTCCATCGCATTGTTCGGCCTTTGGAAGGACATCGCCTGCACAACTTCCCCAAGTTCCATCTGCAAGACATCGCTGACGCCCATCATGACAGCGGCCTTTTTCTCGTGTCCCTGTAGGACCTGTATAACAAGAACGCTCGGCCCCTTCGACACAAGGACCTTCGGGTTGGGGTTCGGGCAAAGGCTCAGGGAGGGGTTCAGGGAACGGCTCAGGTAACACCTCTTCAGGGAGGGGTTCGGGTGTTGGTTCGGGCCTTGGCTCGGGCAAGATCTCAGGTTCAGGAGTAGATACCCCAGCCTCGTCTGCGATCGGTTCGGGTGCGACTTCTGGTTCGATATCATTGCGCTCTAAACCAACGGTTCTCTCTTCGCATCCACCCGAACACGGGACGCAGCGGCCAGCGACGCACTGTGTTTGGGTGGGGCAGGTCTGGCTTTGTCCGCAAAGCGGACGCTCGCATCCAGTCCACAAGAGGCCCAGAACACAAGCCATCAAACAGAGCCAAAGGATGGTGCTTTTGTATAAGGTGGTAGACAACCGACTGATCTCCTTTTTGTGCAAGGCATCTGAGATCAACATCGCCGAAAAACAGATTGTATGTACAGAGCCTTGCCAAACGTCAAACAGAACCAAGACGACGTTCGCTTTCAAAACGCGAAGAAAAAGATGGCGGCAGACGTCGTCATTGACACAACAAACAACAACGGATAGTGTCTGCGCCAAATCCAAAGATGAGATAAAGTTCGCTCCTTTCGGAGAAAACGCGACTTTCTGAGCATGGAAAGAGATGACCACGACCTCAGCCCACACCCAATCATCCCACACGTCTTCCCTGCGACTTGCACGCCCGCAACTCCATCGAAATCCACCACAACGCTGGCAAGACATCTTGATCGTAGGATGGTTTTTCTTGCTGCCTTGGCTCCATTTTTGGAGACTCTGGTTTGGTCTGCCCAAAGAGCGCAGCTTTGTCGCTTGGAACTTCTTTGAGACACGCTGGCCTCAGTTCCAAAGTGCGGTCAATTCGCTCTTTTCAGGGAACTGGGTGCAATGGGACCCTTACCTTGCAGGGGGATGGCCGATCGCAGCCGAGACCTCTCTTGGACTCTATAGCCCAAGCCATTGGCCTTATCTGGCCTATTACGCCCTGTTTCGGGAGCATAGCTTCTTTGCTTTCGAATCGCTGCTGATGTGGCAACTGGCCCTTGCGGGTTGTGGGATGTACCTCTACCTCCGCAGCCTCCAACTCGACAAACGGGCGGCTCTCGTGGGAGGGACCGTCTTTGTCATCGCGGGGCTAAGTCCGCTTTTTTATGGCACGCATCTCTTTGCCTCGGTCTTGTGGTTTCCGTGGGTGTTGTGGGCGCTCGAAAGCTTTCTCAAACAACCCACCCTCAAGTCAGCCACGTGGTTTGCGTTGTTTCTGAGTTTTTCTCAGTTGGGGGGGAGCCCTTCAGGATTTTTCTTACTCGTGGTAGGAAGCTTCTTTTATATCTTTTTCCGTTTTCTCTGGGACGGTATCGAAGCCCCACCAAGAACCTTTTTGTGGTTGTCTTACGCACTTTGCTTGGTGGCACTGTGGGGCGCGGTGCTGTGGCTCCCCTACCTAGAACTTGCCACAGTCCTTCCCCCTCATCGCACGCACGTCCACACGTTTCCTTCGACGCGGATCTGGGGCCTGCTCTCTCCCTTTTATGGAAACCACCTCTACCACGGGATTCTTTTGCTTCCTTTGGTGTTGGCTGCTTGGCTAGGAGGCCAGCAACGACGCCTGTGGTGGACATGCGTAACGCTCGCAGTATGGGGAATGTTGTTCGCTCTGTGGCCCCATGTACGGGCATGGGACCCGACCCCGCAGTATCTCTTCACATCTTCGTACATCACATCGCGGCCTGATCGCTACCTGGCTTTGATCAGCCCAGCCTTTTGTATCCTCATCGCGTTGGGCGTCCAGTCCATCCTCACCCCTCATCCACGCAACTGGCAACGTGAGTTCTTGTTCTTACTTTCGATCCTTTGGGGGTTTGGCCTGCTTGTGTTGTTGGGTGTGTCCCTTTGGAGCATCAAGCATCAGAACTTCACCACAGGCCGAGAAACCCAAGCTTTTCAACAGTGGGCCATCTGTGGTGGGATGCTGTATTGTCTCTATCACTTCAAAAAGCGCGGTGCTTGGGGCTGGGCGATCTTGTTGGTCTTGTTTTTTTGGTTGGATATCGCCCCACATACCCGCCAAAGTGGACTTCGTGGCCTTGGTGAATACCGCACGCGTCAAGGTGGCGTGTTGGTAACGCTTTCCCCTGAAAAACAGCGCCATCAACGCATCTTCAATTCCTTTGATGAAGCCCCCCAACTCGCGAGTGCCCTCTTTCAACTGCGCGCCTTGGAAGGACTCGAAGAACCCCGCCAAACCTACCGTGACAAGGCCGTTTTCGGCGTCATCAAAAAGCAACCACACGTCTTACGCGTCTTCAACGTCTCTCATGTACTTCTCGCAGAACACGGCAACCATCTGTTTCATCGACGCTTTTTCAACAATCCCCGCCTCCTTCAGCGCTCCTATCGTGCGACTTATACCTACAACAAGACCACGCTCCACGAAAGTCGAAGCCCTATCGCTGCCCGCATCCAATGGCTCCCACGATGGCGCGTCG
Source organism: Myxococcales bacterium (assembly GCA_020632975.1). Lineage (GTDB taxonomy): Bacteria > Myxococcota_C > UBA6777 > UBA6777 > UBA6777 > JAKLKB01. The sequence continues at coordinate 175,190 of JACKEL010000003.1, read as the reverse complement.
TCAAACACTGGCGCGAAGCCTCTGGGCTGCTCCCCAAACTCAACCCCATCTGTGAAGCTGTGCTTGAGCGCTCCAAGGACACACCACCTGCACCGCAGCCCAAGCCCCAAAAGTTTCCCTACATCCCTCCCAAGCCACCGAAGAAACGCGTCAAGCATATATTCCGAGCGATTCCCCGAGGCCGAAACCAACACAAAGTGCGCTTCTTGTTCCCACGCGTGCCCAAGGCCACTTCACGACCCGCTTCGACGAGCAAACCCACGTTGGCTTCACGCCCCACATCGACTTCTCGCCCAGCAATCGCCAAACGACCCGTTGTACGGGCCAAACAGCCAACACATCGCACGCCTTCCCAACCTCGTATGGTGGTGCGCTTCGTCCTTCCATCTTGTCCAAACCAAGCTATCGCGGCCAAGATCAAGTATGCAGATGCCCAAACCATCCTTGCGGAGATCGAGGCTCCTGCGGATGGCATCGTCCTTATCAACGAACGTTATTGGAACGGATGGTCCGCCACCTTGGACAACAAACCTGTCCCTCTCTTGCGCGCAAACATCTTGATGCAAGCTATCCGCGTCTCCAAAGGCAGACACACCTTGCGCTTGCACTATCGTTCTCGCATCGCTTCCTTGGGATTCTCTCTGTGGGGGCTTGCTTGGCTGATTGCACTTGCTATCTTCGCGATGACGACCCTTTGGGGTGATCCTGTCCAAACAAGAGAAAGACCATGACCGCGCCACAAACCCCATCCCGCCCACAACTCAGCATCATCTTGCCTTCTTACAACGAAGCCGAAGGCATCGCCAAAGTTGTCAAAGAACTGTTGCACCCCACACTGCAAAAACTCTTCAATGAAAGCGACGAGACATCAACACCTTACGAAGTCCTGATCGTTGACGATGGCAGCAAAGACGAAACCTTTGCCCAAGCCCAAGCCCTTGCCGCAGAGTTGCCTTGGGTGCGGGGACTTCGCTTTAGCCGCAACTTTGGGAAAGAAGCCGCTATCTACGCAGGACTCGAAGCCGCCAAAGGCGAAGCCGTCCTCGTCATGGACAGCGATGGGCAACATCCTCCCGAAGTCATCGAACAGATGTGGGCGATCTGGAAAACCAACCAGTTCGATATCATCTCTGGCGTCAAACAAGATCGCAGTGTGGATAGCTTGTTTGGGCGCGCAGCCTCGGGGATGTTCTATGGTGTGATGAAACAACTCACCAAGATCGATCTCCACGGTCACTCGGACTTCAAGATGATGCGCGATACCGTTGTACGCGAATACCTCGCACAGCCCGAGAGGATGCGCTTTTTCCGCGCGCTCATCCCATGGCTGGGCTTTCGCCAAGCCAATGTCCCCTTTATCGTGGCCGAACGTGTCGCAGGAACCAGCCGTTGGTCCTTGATGGGCCTCGCTCGACTTGCGCTCACTGCCGTCACTTCCTTTACAGGTGCACCTCTGTATTGGAGCGCGTACATCGGGGCTTTTGGACTTTTGGCCTCCTTTCTATTGGCTCTCCAAGCCTTCTATTCTTGGTGCGTGGGCATCGCTGTACCAGGTTGGACCTCGCTCACCTTCCTCAATCTCTTTTTTGGCTCGACGATCTTGCTTTCGCTCGGTCTCATCGGCGTCTACGTCCATCAGATCTTTGAAGAGGTCAAAGGCCGAAAACCCTTTATCGTCGCAGAGTCCACGGAACAGCCCCTACCACCGCCCCAAACCCCGCCCAACAGCCAAACCCCTTGAACACGCTTCCCTGCGGCCCTACAATAAACGCCACACGACGCGCTATATCCCTACGTGGAGGCCAAAGATGAGCTTGATCCCCTCTTTACCAACCCCACCCACCGCACTCTCCCCCAAACAAGAGCGCACTTTTCTCGACGAGAACACCTACACGCAAGCCCTCGATCAAATCGCCCGCACACAAGACGAACAGCAACGCGCCTATCTCGAAACCAAGCTTTTCTTGCGTCACTGGCGTAACTGGGAGCCTGGCCCCGCGAGCATGATCGAAGAGTCCCTTCAACGTTATGGATGGAATGCGCTAACCCCCTCCCTATGGGGCTTTACAGAGGACTCTTTTGCTGCACGCAAAGAACAACTCCTCCACCACGTTGCAATGCGCCAACAACACCTTCAACAACGTAGCCGACTGCTGCAACTCCTCGAAGGACGACAACGCCAGCTTCGACTCGCTCGACAACACCGCGATCTCGAAGCCTCGCTCTTTTCATGACCCCCACCCGACCTCTCGTGACGACCCAACAAAGGACGCGTCCAAACCAACAAAAGCCCTCAACCCCCCTATAACGCTTAAACCACCGAGGCTGACGATGCTCATCCCTTCCCAAACAGCCACTACAAGGCTTTTTTCACTTCGTTTGTGGCTTGTTGGCGCTTTGTTTCTTGGGCTGCTTGGGCCTCTTCAGCCCAAGCCCGCCCAAGCGACGCCACCTACCAAACCCAAAAAGACAGCTCAAAAGACAACCAAACAAGCCAAGCCTTACCAGCTTTATGTCCTTGATCATCCTCGACAGATGATCCCCTTCCTTCTGCGCCATAAACCCCAAGCCATCGGCTTTGGCGAATATCATCAACTCAAAAAGTTCCGCCATATCACTTCTTCGATCGAGCGTTTTACAACGCAGATCCTTCCCTTCCTCAAACATCCTCCCAAGACCTCTGAACTCCCCCAGCACCTGAGAAAAAACTTTCGCAAAGGACAGAGCATCCGATTCCACAAACCCCTACGAGATCTTCTGATTGAAACTTGGATCACCACGGGTTCCTGCGGAAAACAAGAGCAGGTCGTCGTCAAAGAAGTCACCAAAGTGATCCAACGCCCCAAAAAGACCCGCAATCACCTTGTCGAACTGATCCTCAAAGCCAAAAAGCTCAAGCTGCTCCCCCACGTCCTCCGCATCCACTGCAAACTCTACGAAGGACTCACACAAAAAGATGGCTCGCTCCATCCCACCAAGTTTATCCGCTTTGTCACGGATCGACTCGCCCACGACTGCATCAAGATCCTCGCCATTCGACACAAACGCAAAGAGTTTAGCTCGATCGTTCTTTATGGAGGCGCGCTGCACAATGATCTCAATCCTCCCAAAACCCTTGCGCCTTTTTCTTATGCTGCAAGACTAAAAGGGAAGCTCCACGCACCTCTTCTTGAAGTCGATCTCTATGTCCCCGAATACATCGCCGCAGACGACGACTTTCGCAAAGAACCGTGGTTCCCCCAAATCCTCAAGAACAAAGGAACTTCAAAGCTCCTTCTCCTCCACCATCCCCCCTATACCTACACTTTGATCTTCCCTTGGACAAAGTCAAAGCCCCCCACAAAGAAAAAGTAACGCCCGCCAAAGTTATGTTTTTTCTGCTTCGACGGTCTCGATCTGTTGTTCCATCTGGCCCATCTTTAGGCCTTCTTGGGCAAAGAAGAACCCACCCAACGAAACGATCATCAAGACATCACAGCCTTGCATCAACAAGCTATACAAAAAGCTTGTCTCTCGTGGGATACCTGCGAAACCCAAAACCCAGATACATACGGCTTGATGGACTCCCACCGCTCCAGGTGTCAAGGGCAGCAAAAAAGCCAAGTTCGCTGCACCCGTGACCAACAACAACATCCCAAATGGGATCTGAAGCCCCAAGGCCTTCAAAAGCAAGAAGTAGCACAAAGCTTCGATGTGCCATAACACCAAGGCCCATGCAAAAACTTGCAACACTGCCAAGGGTTTACGCAACAAGCCCAAGCCTTGATGGACCTGCCCAATGATCCCCGCCAAAAGCTGGCGAATCCGCTCGGGTAGCCATGCCCCCAAACGCCCACCCAACGCGGCAAAACGAAGGTAAAACACCTCAAAGATCAGCAACCCCCCAAAGATCGAGAGCATCAACGCGACCACGCCCACAAGGTGCCAAATCTGCAACTGCGCCTTTTGTACCAACAAGGTCCCCAAGATCAGACAGCACAACAACAATGTCACATCAAACAACTGGGCCAAGATGCTCGATGTCAGGGCCAAAGAGCGCGAGACCCCTTTGTTGTTTTTCTGCACGATCTGCGCGCGCAAGACTTCGCCCAAACGCGCAGGGAAGATCAGGTTCCCCAACAAACCAATCACTGTCGCAGAAAAGGTATGTTTGGGAGCCCATCCCAAGACCGCACGCATCGCGATACGCCACCGCTCACCTTTGACCCACGAGGCAAAGGACTTGAGCAACAACACCAGCCCCAACCATGCCACGTGGACCTTCGAGGCCGCCGCGCGAAACTTTGATAGGTCCACGAAATAAGCGATGCCTCCCAAAAACAACGCTGCGATCACAAGTCCTGGTAGGATACGACGCCACATGCGCATTGCGCCTCACAAGCCTCCATACGAATTGAGGGAATCTCTATACTGCACAAGGAGATAGCATCTCCCGCCCCCGACGTTTACTTGGTCCCCAAAGGTTGCTTCGTTGCGCTTACCTTCGTTGTCTTCTCTTTTTTCTTAGGGATCTTTTCTTTTTCTTCTGAAAAATACCAATTGTTCTTCACATATTTCCAACGCTGCGCACGCACTTGGCGTTGCACCACAGTCGAAGGTAACTGAAAACGCTGATACACCACGATCACCCATGCCTCGCGACCTTCCTCACGAAACACGATATCCCGCAAAGCGTACTCCGCGATATTGTCCATCCCACGGGTCCGCTCGCGTTCCATCATCCATTCAGCTTGGTTGTCAGGTTCGACGTAGGTCTTGGCCTCTGAGTAGCGTCGCCATCGCATCGACTTGTTAAAGTCTCGCACGCGCGGCATCAACAGGCCCGCAGGAGGGCGGATCTCCGTTTTCTTTTGTGGATGGCAGCCCCACCCTGCAAAAACAAAGATGATCATCCCACAAAAGCTCAATAAAAAGCTGATGGTTCGGGACTTTTTGGACACCAAAGAAAACATCTTTCCTCCTCTAACTTGTTTGGGCTCGCTCAATGTAGCAGATCCAAATCGCCACAGCGAGCCACCAAACGCAAGAAAGAGGAGACCCCACTCCCCCCGATCCCCGCTTCTCTTATTGCCCTGGCTGCGACACAGGCTGCGAGGTCGCATTAGGACCACCACTATCATTCTTCACACCACGACAGGCATGCACAGACAAAAATGCAACCAACCCCAGTGCTGACAACAATACCAACCACGTCTTTTTCATCACAGATCTCCTTGTTCTACACCCTTGTTCTGGACAACGACCACTAGACGTATGCCCCCAACCATACGTTACAAGCCACCTCCCCCGCAAGTTATGGACACACCTCAAACTTCTCAGAGAGACGAAGGGATCTCCGCAACAAGAGCACCATCAAGAAAGCAAACACGCACCCCATCAGCACGATGCACCCCAACGAGCTCAAAGGCGATATCTTGGCCTTCACTGCGGATATGCGGATTCTTCGTGTCCGTGGCGTTGGCTGCGTGACGTGGAGACTCTTTGGTAGGCAAAGGCGCGGTATCCCCCCATGAAGCAGCAAGCGAAAAAGTATGACTGGATGAAAGACGCCCCGTCAACAAAGCCCATCGCTTGGGGACATCCGCAACATCCTCATCAAACACGACCGAGAGTTGTGGCGCAAAAGCAAAGTCCATCCACTGCGGCTCAAGAGCAAACCCAAGGCCACGCGCTTTCATGTAAGCTTCTTTGAGGGTCCAAAAAGACGAGAACAGCGCTTCTTGCTCCTCTTGGGTGGGCGCACTGCGGATCGCTTTGTACTCTCGTTCCGCAAAGAATCGCTTGGCGATCCCAAGGATATCTCGCCTGCGATCCGAGCCTTCAACATCCACCCCCAACGCTCCCCCCGCAGACACCGCAAAGACAACAAGATCTTGCGAATGAGAGATGTTGAAGATCAACGATGGCCGCACCACAGGCCCAGCGATCCAAGGACGACCATGCTCATCTGTCGAAAACGACCATAGATGGGGCGAGATGTCCTCATAACAAGACAGCGCACCACGCACCAACCCACGCGTCGCCAGATACAAAAGACGATCTTCATCGCGCAAAAAGCGTTGATGTTGTGTGCGCTCTTCTTCGCTCATCCACGACAAAGCACGTTCTTTCTGACTTTCATCAAGACCCGAAGCACGACTCCACCAAACATCGATCTCGCCGATACCCGGGTATCTTCGTAACACAGACACTTCACGATCCTTTCTACAAACACACCCTTTCCAAACAAATCCCCCTAAGAAACAAGCTTTTGGGGCGGAGACAGGAGAAGGGTTGGGATGGTTTGAGCGATCCCCTCAGGAAAAGACGTGGGTTTCCAACCCAAGTCGTGTTGGGCTTTTGTGCTGTCAGGGATCGCTTGCCACTGCATAAAGTGGAGCTGTCCTTTCGGAATCAAAGGAGGTTTGTTCAAGATCCCAGCAAACCACTCTCCCACCACAGAAATCGCCTTCACGATCCACAAAGGCATCACAGGAGGGACTTTTTTCTGAAGACCCAACCCTTCCAAGATCACCTTCACCAACGCAGGCATCGCATAATACGCTTCACTGAGGATATAACGGCTACCCACCGCCGCTTTTTCTTCCGCAAGAACATGACCTTCCGCGACATCCGCAGCAAAAACCACAGGATATCCGCCAGGTAGCAACACAGGCACCTCGCCACGATACAATTTGACGATCAGATCATTCGTCCCAGGTGAGTCTGTGGGACCAGGACCGTAAACCCCCGATGGATGTAAGAAGATCGCAGGTAGTCCTTTTTCTAATGCTTCCACCACGCGCTGATCCGCAACCTGTTTCGAGCGCTCATAATAGGTGCCTTTGGGCTGTGTATCGATCTGGCTTTCATCGTAGGTTTGGCCTGTCTTGGCCGCAAAAACATCGATGGTGCTCGTATAAACAAAGCGTCGGACTTTTTTCTCCAAAGCAACGTCGATCATATTCTGCGTCCCACCCACATTGACGCGCTCAAAGATCGATGGATCTTTCATCCATTGTTCAGGAAATCCAGCGACGTGATACACCACATCACAACCATCCATCGCTGCCTCAATCGAAGCTTTGTCCGTGATATCACCCTGCACAAACTCACAATCTTCGGGGAGTAGACGCCTCCCTTTCTCCAAAGAACGCACAAGTACACGCACTTTGCGACCGCGCTTTCGCAGCGCCTCCACGATATTGTAGCCCACCAAGCCCGTCGCACCTGTCACCAAAGTCGTTTCCATCGTCTCTCCTCAACCATTGTACGTTGCGCTCGAAAGTATCCATCACCCACCCCAAAAGCAACGCACTTTTCCCTACATGGCCCCAGAGATGGGATACCTTCTTATCTTTCTTCGGGCGCCCACGGAGGGGCGCCCCGGAGGTGGGATATTCTGCTGGCCTTCGCTGCCTTCTTATCTTTCTGCTGGCCTTTGCCCAAGCCCATGCCTTTTCAGGAATTCCCTGCGAACCGCGTCCAAGCCACAACGTATCCACGGCAAGTACAGTCCTCTCTCATTTGATATGGAGATCTCCATGAGCAAGCCACTGGCCCCCAAGCCACCTCCCCAACGCAGCCAAACACCCCGACAAGTCTTGATCGATCTTCTTGGTCACCAGAGCTACGACGTCCGCCAGCTTTCCAAAGAAGCGCATTTATCCGAACGCGACGTGCTGTTTCAACTCGAAGAGTTACAACGCAGCCTCAAAAAAAGCCCACAGCGACTGGAGATTGAGCCTGCACGTTGCCTAAGTTGCGGGTATACCTTCGAGACCCGCGAGCGATTTCAGCGTCCAGGTCGTTGCCCCAAGTGCAAAGGACAACGTATCTCCCACCCACTTTTCTCGCTCCGCGGCCCTTCGCAAGAATAAATCTGTTTTTTTCCAAGCCACTCAAAAATCTTTTGTGTCAAGCATAGCGCATGGTTGGCGGCTTTTTTGTGCGATGACTCCTTTTGTATCGCGCGCTCTCTGTGTAGAGAGTTACGCGGCATATCGATTCCCTCGCCTTGCCATGGATGCGGGCGAAGAACAAGACATAAAAGGAGCGCATGATGGCAAAGACAAAACAACTATGGTGGTCGGATATCGACGAAGGCTCGGTCGACGTAAGCGATCAACAAGGTCTGCTTTACGAAGAAGGCTTGGAAGCCCATAAACGCCAACCCAACGGCAAGATCAACGAAGTCACGATCCACGGCGACACCATCCAAGCTTGGCACCTCCAAACGCTGTTTGAAACACTTCCTGACATCACGAGCTTGTTGTTCCTTTACCAAGACAAGATCGAAGATGGCGTTTTCTCGAAACTTTCGCAGTTTTCGAAGCTTACGTCTGTGATGGTGGGGGGTGGAGATCAAGGGCTTCCCGCAACACAACTGAAGATGTTGTTGGAAGCCACCAACCTAGAAGAAATCCACCTTGGAACCATCGAACAATCCGAAGGGATCTTGACACCTTTGGTCGATCGCAAAGAGATCAAAACACTCTCTTTGTCGGCCTTTGAAGGTCCCATGTCGCTTTTGGAAGATGTCGTAAAGATGCCTTCACTCGAAGATTTCTCCCTTGGTTTCGAACGAAACTTCACAGAAGAGGGATGGACACTTCTAAGCAAATTGACTGGACTCACATCGCTTTCCTTGTACTTCTTTGGCGGAGACAACAACTCTAGCGACGACGATGATGACGATGATGATGATGATGCAGAGCACTCGATCCTCGCCGAAGGCACGGACTTTTCTTTCTTGAAAGAGATGAGTTCTTTGCGCTCTTTGGAGCTAGAAAGCTTTGCACTTTCCGCCCAACAAATCGAGCAAATCGTTTCCCATGTCCCTCGTCTGAGAATGTTGTACATCGAAGACTGTTTCTTGGGCCCAGACGCACTCGAAGCATGCACAGGTTTTACCGAACTGACCGAGATGTCCTTGCAACAAGATGAGTCTGAATCCGCCGTGGATTGGTCCTTTTTGGAGCGATTTGCCTCCTTGGAAGACTTCGCCTTTTCTGGAGAAGAACTGCCCAAACCCCTGTTGCAGACGCTGCTCAAGTTGGAAAACTTGCGCAAACTCTCTTTGGTGCTTGAGGAACTCGACAACAAAGATCGTCGCTTGCTCAAACAAGGCTTTGGTCCAGAAGTCTCGCTCGACATCGAAGTCGTGGGCGAAGACGACTAAGCAACGCCCCTTTCTCTCCTCTTTTCCCTCCTAAAAAAAATCGAGCCCCTTTCCCTTGTAACAAAGTCTTGCTGCCAAACGACTCTCTGCAAAAGTTGTGGGCGTAGTGTATCCAAAGCTCTCCCACACGCCCTTTTCATCAAAAAGTACACGTGATTCGCAAAGACTTATTTGTTTTGGCTTCTAAAAAGGAGGAATAACTTCATGGTATTAGGTGTCTCTTCTACACAGCCGCAAGCCCCGCAAACGCGTCGTTCTCGTGCGCAGATGTGGATGCGTTGGATATTCGGTAGCTTGTTGCTTTCTTGGACCTTGGGGGCTTGTGGGCCGCAAGATACGGTGATGTGGGACACAAAGACGTATGACCAACGCCTCACTTGGATGGGTACAGAAGTTGTTGGGGCCATGGGAGCGCTGTTTGTTGAGTTTGATCCTGCCCGCTACAAGGACAACTTTAGTTGCGAAACGTGCCATGGCAAAGACGGCCCATCTCTTAAATACAAGATGCCCAACAAGGTCTTCCCCATGGACCCCAACAACCCCATCACAGAAAACGACAGCGACCCACAGCTCGCCAAGTACGCCAAGTTTATGAAAGAAAAGGTGATGCCTGAGATGAAGCGTCTCCTAGGCAAGCAAGATATCACTTGTAACTTGTGTCACGCCGCGAAGTAACCCGCCATCCTCTCGGTCCCATCGAGAGAATCGACTATCCCCTCCCCCAAAGATCTCTCCCACTTTTGACTTCTGCAAGACCTTATTTCTTTGGAGCGAGCTTCAACACGCCCAAACCACGGACGTGACGATAGATCTGTCCAAGGTATAGGCTCCCATTGTGTTCGACAGCGCTCGTCACATTCGAGAACTTCTTCCCTGTGGGATCTTGCAAAGTCTCTGCGACATGGCCCTTGGCATCGAGACGAACGACGTAGCCATGTCGTTGTGCAGAAGGACGCACCCAAGAAGGCAGCGCAAAGATAAATCGCTTCAAGCGAGCGTGAGGGTGCATCCAAACATCAAGCAAAGTGACCCGCGTAGAAACCAAGGCCACCCACAAGCCACCATCACGAGAGCGACTGATGTTGTCAGGAAAGCCTGGTAGATTCGACGCAAAGACGTCGATCTTTCCTGCTTTTGGGCCACGCCGCCAGTAACGCAAGATGCGATAACGGGCTGTCTCCGCGATCCAAAGAAACGAAGCATCGGGAGAAAGCGCAACACCATTCGCAAAGTGCAGCCCATCCAACAACTTTTCTAACTTGTTGGTCTTGAGATTGTATCGAAAGAGTCGGCCTGTCCCGATCCCAGAGGCGATATCCAAACGATGTTCATCAAAGATGCCCACCCAGCGGCTCGCATCCGTAAAAAACAGTTCTTGTGTTTTGGGATCAAGGTCGATCTCATTGGTAAAACGAAAGTTTTTTCCCTGATAACCAGAGGCCAGCACACGAATCTTTCCTTGCGGCGAGATCGCCAGCAAACCCTTCACGGCATCGGCCACATAGAGCGTCTGATCAGGACCAAACACCATCCCCAAAGGCCGACCACCTGTCTTTGCGAAGACTTCGGGCTTTTTGGACCCCGCAGGCTCCAAACGCCAGATCATCCCGTCGAAAGAGCCCGTATAAAGGCGACCTTTCGCATCAAAGACCACATCTTCGGGCTCCAACAAAGCTTCTGTTCCAAGCAGTGAAGCAGCCTGCAAACGTTGGTTTGGTGCAAGGGCCCCTTGAGGGCCGGGAGCCTTGGGGGGTTGCCAAGCCTGCATCTGCGGGATGGAAGCATAGGCACTGATCAACATGACCAGCCCGATGGCCAGCAAAAAGAACAGCGCAAACTTGAGATAACTGCGAATCGGTGACTTTGTGGACACTTCTTCAACCTCCGCGCTTGGAGAACATGGATAAAAAAATAGGCTGCGAACATCCAAGCCAAAAACGACGCACACTCCGAGCGAATGTGCCGTTTCTATGGGCAGATGCGCAGCCTCGATCTTCTGCCGTCAACGACCTCTTAGACCCCGATGGGGTGCCAAGCCGTCTTCCATTCGATGAATGGGACGATCCAATACAAGCTTTGTTGATCTTCTGCGGCCCAAGCTTCAAGCGAGTTGGGCTGTTCAAAAAAGTGGACGCGCTTCACGCTTTCGCAGGCCGCTTCTTGGATGGAGCGACGTTGTGCTTCGTTGCCACCGCAACTTGCGATGGCGTTGATGTCCATGTGATGAACAGCGTGTGGCTGGAGTTCGTCGCGGAGTCCCGTCAAAAGGTTGACGACGCCACCAGGAAAGTCACTGGTGGCCAAGATCTCAGACAGCTCCACAGCAAGGGTAGGTGCGATATTTTCGACCACCACAACACACGTATTTCCTGAGAGGATCACAGGTGCGATCATCGAAACCAACCCCAACAAAGGGGAGTTTTCAGGAGCAAAGATCGCCACAACCCCTGTAGGTTCGGGGATTGTGAAGTTGAAAAAGGGAGTCGCCACAGGGTTGACCGAGCTGAGGACTTGCACATATTTGTCCGTCCAACCAGCGTACCAAAACATCCGATCTGCCGCACCATCGACTTCAAGAGCCGCTTGTTCGACAGTCATTCTCGCGTGTTCTTGGAGCCGCGCGATCAAAGTCTCACGTCGCGCTTCGATCATCTCAGCCGCGCGAAACAAGATCTGGCTGCGGTTGAATGCGCTGCGTGCGCTCCATCCAGCTTGGGCACTGCGCGCAGCCCCCACCGCATCACGCAAGTCTTTTCGAGAAGCCCGCACATAATGGGTCACGAGATCTCCTTCTGCATTGCGAAGGCTCAGCACACGGCCTTGTTCAGAGCGAATGAACTTGCCTCCCACCCACATCTTGTAAGTCTTGTGGACACCCAAACGACCGTTTTCGTTGCGACCACCACTCACAAGACGTTGATCTGTGGGAGCAGAGGCTTGCTTTTGTGAAGCCGAAAACATCGCAGGCCCCTTGCTTTGGGCTTCTTGTGATGCGTCACCATTGGACGGACTCTTGGGGGATGCAGACTCTTTCGTATGCTTTTTGGCCGAACTGTCGTTCGATTTTTTCTTTTGTGTCTGCGTCATCAACGCACCTCCAGATAGGGCTTGAGTCCATGAAGACCGCCCTCACGGCCAAATCCACTTTCTTTGTAACCGCCGAAGGGACTGGCAGGATCAAACTGATTGTAGGTATTTCCCCACACAACCCCCGCACGGATCGCGCCCGCAACAGAAAACAGCTTGCTACCTTTGTCGCTCCAGATCCCTGCGCTCAAGCCATAGGGCGTATTGTTGGCCTTTTTCATGGCCTCTTCGGGCGTGCGGAAGGTCAACACAGAGAGGACGGGGCCAAAGATCTCTTCTTGGGCGATGCGGTGAGACTGCGCAACTTCTGTAAAGACCGAAGGACGGTAGAAAAAGCCACGTTCAGGCAACGAGCAAGAGCTTTGGTAAAGCTTGGCTCCTTCATCGACGCCGCTCTGCACCAACTCATGGATCTTTTCGAGCTGCGCACGAGAGTTGATCGCCCCAATGTCCGTGTTTTTGTCGAGGGGATCACCAACGCGCAAGCTTTCCATACGGATACGCAGCTTTTGCACGACTTCATCCACGACGCTTTCTTGCACCAAAAGCCTAGAGCCTGCGCAACAAACGTGACCTTGGTTGAAGAAGATCCCTTGAATGATACCTTCGACAGCTTGGTCGATCGCAGCATCTTCAAAGATGATGTTTGCGCCCTTGCCACCGAGTTCAAGGGTCAACCGCTTGTGCGTCCCTGCGATGGCGCGTTGGATGATCTTGCCAACGTCCGTAGAGCCCGTAAATGCGACCTTATCGATCTGCGGGTGATTCACGATGGCCGCGCCCGTGCGTCCAGCGCCATTCACGATATTGACCACCCCTGGGGGCAGATCAGCTTCTTGGCAGATCTCGGCCAACTTCATCGCTGTGAGTGGCGTGGTTTCAGCGGGTTTCAAAACAACGGTATTTCCCGCAGCAAGGGCGGGTGCGACCTTCCATGCAGCCATCAACAAAGGAAAGTTCCAAGGGATAACTTGGCCCGCGACGCCTAGGGAAGAGACGCGTGCGCCTGGAAAGGCATATTGCAGCTTGTCTGCCCAGCCCGCGTAGTACAAAAAGTGCGCAGCGACGAGCGGAACATCCACATCGCGAGACTCGCGGATCGGCTTTCCACCATCCATCGTCTCTAGGATCGAGAGTTCCCGCGCTTTTTCTTGGATCAAACGACCGATGCGATAGATATACTTCGCACGTTCCGCGGGTTTCATCTTGCTCCACACACCATCGTATGCGTTGCGGGCCGCTTGAACGGCGCGATCGACCTCGGCTTCATCAGCCGCAGCAAACTCCGCGATCACTTCTTCTGTGGCGGGGTTGATCGTAGGAAAGTAATCTTTGCCATCGACAAATTGACCATTGATAAAATGCCCGTAGCGTTGGGCATATCGAACGTGCTCTGTGCTTTCGGGGGCAGGTGCATAATCCCAGAGATCGCCAAAAAGGAGCCCTGCCATATCGCGCGTGGACGCTTTTTCTTCTTGTGTTTTGGTTGTCATATCGCCTCCGCCAACCGCTCTCAATCTTCGCTAAAGTACAGGTTGGATTGATAATGTCCCGTCTCTAGGCGCTCTAGCTGCATCAACACGTCGTTGAGCAACGAAGACGCCCCCAAACGAAAGAGATCGGGTGTCAACCAGTCGTCCCCAAGCGTCTCTTTCACCATCACAAGATAATGCCAAGACTGCTTGGCTTTTCGGATACCACCAGCAGGCTTGACGCCGATCTTTTTGCCCGTTTGCATATAAAAGTCGCGCACAGCTTCGAGCATCACGAGTGTTACAGGCAAGGTCGCAGCTTCAGAGACCTTCCCTGTCGAAGTCTTGATAAAGTCTGCGCCCGCATCCATCGCGATTTGAGAAGCTTTGCGCACTTGATCATACGCACCCAACTCGCCCGTCTCCAAGATCACCTTGAGATGGGCTTCTCCACATGCTTCTTTGCTGGCCGCCACTTCATCAAAGATCCGAGCGTACTCGCCAGAAAGGAACGCACCTCGACTGATCACCATGTCGATCTCGTCGGCACCTTCGGCCACAGTTTGTCGGATCTCTTCGAGTCGGATCGGTAAAAAAGACTGACCACTCGGAAACGCCGTTGCGACCGCAGCAACCTTGACTTGCGATCCTTCCAACGCACGCTTCGCGACCCCCACAAGCGTCGGGTACACACACACCGCAGCCACAGATGGACAAGGACGCCCAATCATCGGCTGTACGGCTTTTTTACACATCATCTGGACTTTGCCTTCGCTGTCCATCCCTTCCAAAGTCGTGAGATCCATCATCTGGATCGCCATCTCAAGCGCTGCTCTTTTCGTCTCTTTTTTGATGCTGCGTTTCGTAAAAGACGCTGCACGGGCCTCAACTTGCACCTGATCCACCGTCGGGATCTTGGGTAAGCGGTAACTCTGCATCCTTCGCTGCTCCTTCTCCACACGCGCGTGCTTCACCCTCACATCAGCCTATCCTCACCCGACTTTTCTTGCTGACGCAACGTTTCGCCCCGCGCTTCCATCGAAAACAGAGGGTCTTTGTTTATGCACTAGATCCACAACCTTCGCAAAGACATTTTTTCGTGCCGCACACGCGCTATCTCGCTTTCACTGACAAAACATCCTTGACAAACTCACACGCAAGACACACGACAAAACGACCCAACGAACTGACACAAACACAAAGGGAGGAAACCTTGTTGACGCAGCCTGATGCCAGAAAAAAAACCACACCCAAGACCTTGATCGTCATCGGTGACCGCGTCCTGATCAAGCTCGACGAAGAAGAAAAGCGCACAGAAGTCGGCTTGTATCTCCCCGACACCGTACGCGACAAAGATGACGTTCAGGCAGGCACCATCGTCAAAACAGGCCCTGGCACGCCTCTGATGGACCCTCTTGCAGTCACCGAAGAGCCTTGGGACCCTCACGCAGTTTCCGTGCGTTATATGCCGATGCAAGCGCGCGTTGGAGACTATACGCTCTTCCTTCGCAAAGCAGCCGTCGAGATCCAATACGAAGGCGAGAACTACCTCCTCGCCCCACAAAGCGCACTATTGGTCTTGATCCGTGGTGAACAACCCGTCGAAGAACTCCAATAATCCAGCCATACAACACACACAACCCGCACAACTCCCCGTCTATCCGCCAGAGTCAACACTCCCCTCATCCCCCATACGCTAAGGAGATCTCATCATGCCTTCCCAACTGGATATCGCGATCGCGATCGTGTTTCGTCCACACAACCAACACGTGCTCGTGACCTTCCGCCCCAAAGAAGCCCATGCAGGGGGCGTTTGGGAATACCCTGGAGGGAAGATGGAAGTCAACGAAACGCCCCAAGAGGCCGCATCTCGCGAACTCCTCGAAGAAACGGGCTTGCACATCGCCTGTTCCTCTCCTTGGCATACCCACACGCATACCTACCCCGAACGTATCGTCCACCTCCATCTTTGCCTTGCCATCGACAAATCCCAACAAGAGCCCCAGCTCCCGCCATCGCAGTACCGTTGGCTTTCCCCGTCAGAACTCGCAGATATCCCCATGCCCGCAGGAAACAAAGCTTGGACCCCGCTTCTCATCGAATACCTTGAAAACTATCCGCAAGAGCCGATGGATACGAAAGAATCGAACGATTGAAGAATGGAAAGAAAGAGATGAAGGGGAGATAGGTTGTTTGGGGGGGATTAGTTGAGGGTGAGGTTTTTCAACATACTGCGAACGTCTTGGACGTGTTTGCCGCGGGGATTGTACTTGAGATAAAGCTGATACACTTTGCGGGCTTGTGCCACTTTGTTGCGCTCATAGTAAAGGCTGCCAAGCGTCACAAGGCCGCTGCCTGTTGCGCGGGGGCTTTTGCGATAAGCGCGCTCCAAGTAATTCAAAGCTTGGGCACCTTTGTTTTGTTCGTAGAGGATGTTGCCCAAAGCTGCGAGCACGCGAACATCGCCAGGTGCACTTTTCTGAGCTTTTCGCAAGACTTTTTCGGCAGCCTTAAACTTCTCACCACGTTGGAGCTTTTGTGCTTGTGCCAAAAGTTTGTCCACTGAACCACCCGCAGCAGCGACACGCACGCGGGGTCGAGGACGAACGCGACGAACCGCGACACGACGAACCACGACACGACGAACACGGCGTGCGATCACACGAGGCCGCGCTGGGGGATCAACTTCGCGGGGTTCTGGGCGCTCACGAGGCTCAGGGCGCTCCACAGCGGGACGCTCTACAGCAGGACGCACCGCAACAGGACGCTCACGGGGTTCTGGACGAACCGCGACAGGGCGCTCAGGAGTCGGTCGTTCGGGCAAAGGCGTGACAGTACCACGAAGCGGGGGTTGGGCAGGATTTCCAGCCGTCCCAACAGCGGGCTTGACGGGTTCAGGACGCGGTTGCGCAGGAGGCTCTGTGCGTCTAGTAAGGACACGAGGCTCCACGGGTCTTTGTTTGGTAGGTGTTTTCACGGAGGGGGTGGTGAGTGGTGGGAACAGGAAGAACAATGTCCCAAAGGTCGCAGCCATCAACAAGATCCCCGAGCCAACCCATCGCAGAGTACGCATAAAGGTACTGGGTGGGCGGTAATCTTCGATAAAGAAGTCATCGCTCAAGCTAAGTTTGTTGGCTGCCTTGGAAGGGATCGCAGCGCTTTCTGCGTAAAGACCGATCGATCCGGGCTCCAACATCCCAAGGTCAGGTTGTGAAGGCGAGATTGGTTCTTTGCGCTCTTTTGGGCGTGCAAGTGTCGGAACTTCGGGGATCACAGGAAGGGGTTCTGAGATCACAGGGATACGTTCAACCTTGGGCGCCGCAAACATCTCACCTTCAAGAGAGATCGAAGGCAGTTCGGGTTCGCTTTTGGCTTCTGTGATCGTCTCAGCGTGTTTGGGGGCTGCGATCTTGGGGGCTGCGATGGCAAAGATGGGCGCAGGTTCGGGCTCTTTGCGTACAGGTGCTGGTTCAGCAGCGTTCATTGCAGCAAAGGGCGAACTTAGGGGCGTTTCGGAAAATGGCGAAGAGGACGAAGAGTCCGCAAAAGGGGAGCCTTGCGCATCTTCGTCGTCAAGTAATTCCGAACGCAGAAGCTCATCAAGTGCGTGAGAGGTGTCTGCTTCGAGGAGTTGATGGATATCAACGGCTCCCAAAGAGGCGAAACTACCGTGGCTATGTCGTGTTTCGGGAGAGAAATCATCGGGCTCATCAATGGGCAAAGATGAGCCACCTAGCGGCTCTTGCAAGACAAGTGAGTCTGCGCCGTCGAGTCCATGAGAAACCAACCCACTTGCATCTTGAAGAGGAACGATCTGGACATCGGGTTGGGTTTCTTTGGAACGTCCGTTGGGTCGAGCCGCAACAGCGGAAGCGTGGAGATGCTTGAAGTCATCAAATGCGAGATCATCTTCACTTTTGGCCTTACGACTTGCGGACGAAGCCGTCGGGGTATCACCCAAAGAGAAAAGATCGCTGCGTTGGCGAGTATCGAGGGGAATAGCATCCAGCTCACCAGAAAGTGGCCCTTGTTCTTCGATGCGATGAAGCAAAGACACCAAGTCGCGCTTTTCAAGATCTTCGTCAGAAAGAGCATCTTCCGAGAAGATTGCGCGATCTTGTGCGGTAGGAGGCGGAAGAAGGTCGTCTTCTTGCGACTCCGACATCCAAGAACGTTCAGAGTAGTGTTCTCGCCGCTCGATCAAGCTTTGGGCATCTGCAATAGGCTGTGCAGCGACGATTAGGTGTTGTGCGGCCTCTTGCGCGGCATCCGCGAGAAGCTGCTCCAAGCTCACGATCTCTGTGGATTTTGACTTCATATTTCAAAACTTCTTGTGGTTTGGGGGCCTTTGACGGTCCCATCAGCCTATAAAGCAACACAACAGAATCGAAGGATACGCGTGCAACATAACGAAAAAAGTGCGTGTTCTAAGTTCAAAGAACGAAAGTAAAACGTCCCGAAGTCCATCTCCCAAGCCGAAGAGGACCCTGCCCAAAGACAAGGATGTCCCTGCTTGGTGCTGCATGGTTATCATAGATCGCGCCTTCAGAAAAGAGGCTTTTTTTGTAAAAGCACCCTCCCCATACGACCGTCCGTTGGTGTATTGACAGCGCAACACAAAGAACATAACGATGCCCCCGGCTTGATACAACCAAAAGGAGTTCTTTGATGTCCTTTGCCAAACAAGTGTGGGCCCTCTTTAAAAAAGACTTACGTCTCGAATGGCGCAGCCGCGAGATGGTTACCACCATGTTTTTCTTTACCTTTTTATCCCTCACCGTCTTTGGCCTCTCGCTCCAAGCCAGTCCGAGCGTCCAGCGCCAAGTCGTGAGCGGACTCCTTTGGGCAACACTTGCCTTTGCTGGCACCCTTGGGATGGGACGCATCTACTCCGCTGAACAAGAAGATGGCGCACTCAATGGCCTGCGTATGGCCCCCGTCGCCTACGAAGCGATCTTTGTCTCAAAACATCTTTCGCTTTTTCTCTTCATGTTGAGTTGTGCATTGTGGTCTGTGCCCTTGGCTGCGTTTATGTTTCAAGCCGATATCACGATGCTTTGGCCCGATTTTTTGCCTGTCCTTTTCCTTGGTTTGTGGGGCTTTTCGATCATTGGTACTTTGATGGCCACCTTGCTTCTCCATTCGCGTTTCCGCGAAGCCCTGTTGCCTTTGCTCTTTCTACCTTTGGTCTTGCCCATCCTGATCAGCGGTGCACGCGCAACCGCCGAACTCCTCGGCGTCGCAGGACTCCCACAAACATCCTTTTGGGTTCGCGGGTTTCTGATCTTCGATCTTCTCTTTTTTGTCCTCGGACTGTGGCTTTACACCCCACAGCTCGAACAATAAGCGAAAAACCACACCCCATCCCCCGCCACCTTCTCTGAAAAGGACTTGACAAATCACCGCGCTTCTGCAAAAGCATTGAATCCCTTTGGGCCATAGAAAAAGAAATTTCTCTCTCCCCGATAAATTTGTCGCTCTTTTCAGACTTGGATTGATGGCCTTTTCTACCTTACTTGGCCGCCTTGTATGAATGACGATTTGGGAAGAACTTTTTTGATTGTTGCGCCTGTTGCGCAAAGGAACATTTTAGGATCGCGCCATGAAGATTGCGTTTCGCGGTATTTTGCTTCGCTTCTCTCTGCTCACCATGGGCTTTTGGGCATTCAACTGTGCTATCATCACAGACCCACCCGTCCAAAACTGTGGCCCTGGCTACACTCTCACCTCCACAGGTTGCCAACTCACCGCAGCGATCTGCTCACCCGACTGCTCAGCCGATCAAAAATGCGTCGATGGCAAGTGCGTGGATCGTTTCCCCGACAGCAACAACATCGCTTGCGCAACCCCTTGTGAACCTGGTTACGTCTGTGACGAAACACTCGGTCGCTGCGTTTCGATCGAAGGTTGCAAGTCTGCTTGTCCCCAAGGTTACACCTGCTTCCGTGGAAGCTGCGTTCTCCGCGTAGAGTGCAACCCTCCTTGCCCCCAACTCGGATACATCTGCGACAACGGTCTCTGTGCACGCATCTGTGCTCCTGAGTGCGCAAGCGGCGAAGAGTGCAAAGACGGTGTCTGCCAAAAACGTTGTAACCCCGACTGCACCAGCGGCCAGTTCTGCCAAGCTGGAACCTGCCGTACGCTCCAAGATGCTGACAAAGATGGCTTTACCAACGACCGTGATTGCGATGACAACGACCCCGCTCGTAACCCCAATGCAGTCGAAGTTTGTAACGGTAAAGATACCAACTGCGATGGCATCGTGGACAACATCGAGCCCGTCCCCTGCTACGAAGGTGACTCGGGAACACTTGGCCGCGGCGAGTGCAAAGCCGGACTCACCGCTTGCAAAGACGCAAAACAAATCTGTGCAGACCAAGTCATCCCCAGCACAGAGATCTGCGACAGCAAAGACAACGATTGCAACGGCATGATCGACGACGGTATCAACTGCCCCTAAGCCTCTCCCCCCTTCCCCCTACAAGCCTCCGATACACCTTCGATACCTTCCTCTCAAAAGCTTCACTTCCTTGATCGAATCGCTCTATCATCGTACAAACAAAGAGAAGCGTGCGTTGCCTTCTTGATCTTGCGCGCGCACTTTGGAGGGAAGTTCAACTGGGAAGTCATACGTATCGATTTTGGGAGGTATTTGATGAAAAAGCGCGCATTTATGCCGACATGGTGGCGTCTTGCTACCCTTGCGCTGCTACTCTTTTATTTTGCTTGTGAAACCAAAGAGTCAGAAGCGACTTGTGCTGGGGATGGTGATTGTACCAATATCGCCCAACGCTGCGATACAACCACCAGTACATGCGTTGATATCGTCTGCACAACAAACAACGACTGCCGCAAAGGATGGCGTTGCAATGCCTCCCAAAAACGCTGCAAAGACAACACTTGCCAAGTAGATAGCGACTGCGAAACCAACGAGCGTTGCAAACTCTCTCGATGCGAAATCAAACCAGAGTGCGAGCAAGACGCTGACTGCGCAGACCCCGCAAAACCCAAATGCCGACAAAACAAATGCGCTGTCGAGTGTGAACAAGACGCCGACTGTACGGACACAACCAAACCCTCCTGCAAAAACAATCGCTGCTTTCCCCCCAACACAGACTGCCTTGCAGATGCCGACTGTACGGACACAAACAACCCCAAGTGCCTCCGCGGAAGCTGCAAACCCACCGATGGCTGCGAAAACAACGACGATTGCAAAGACCCACAAAAGCCGCTTTGTTTGGCCCAGATCTGCAATCCAGATACACGCCCCAAAGAAGGCGAAGCCTGCGACAACCAACAAAAACAATGCCCAGATGAGTTGGTTTGCCATAAAGAAACTGGCGGAACGGACAGCGTTTGTCGCAAAAAGTGCCTCACCTACCAACCCCAGTGCGACGGCACAAAAGTTTGTCAACAAATCCAAGAGAACGAAGGCGCCTGTGTTGATCGCAACAATGGTAAACAACCTGGCGATCTCTGTGATGCTGCACCTTGCGAAAAAGACCTACTCTGCGTCGATTGGAAAGGTAAGAAAGTCTGTAGCCTTCCCTGCGATCCCAATCGCGCACGCTGCGGGCCTGGAGAAGAGTGCTACGAAACAGGAGAAAAAAGCTACACTTGCGTAGAAGAACGCGATCCCTGCGGCCCTGGACGACCTTGTGCAACTGGATATCAATGCAACAATGGACGATGTGATCCTCCCATCCCTTGCGAACGCCTCAAGTGCGCAGACGACGAGGTCTGCGAAGTCGGAAGATGCCGTAAGAAAAAATGCCCCAACGAAGTCACTTGTCCCCCTGTTTACTCGTGCAACAGCATCAGCGGTGTTTGTGAACCACCACCCGTCGATGATCCACCCTGCGTTGCTTGCGATGCCATCGGCGGTTGCGCCAATCCCAATGCCACCTGCCTTGGTGGACTCGGCAGCACCCCAGACGACCGATTCTGCTTGGAACGATGCGACTCAGGCTCATGCCTCGACAACAAAAACTTCGAATGTGTCCGCATCAATCTCACGGGGGGAAGTTGTATTGGTGGAGCCTGTGCCACTGGCTTTACGTGTGACACGACACAAAACGTCTGCGTGCAAAACAACATACCCTTCTGTTTGCCGCGCATCGGAACTTGTCGCAACAAATGCAAAGGCATCACCTGTACCCAACCCAAACAAGTCTGCGTGCCTGCCATCGGGTCCTGCCTTGTCCCCGGCGGAAAGAACCTCTGTGATACTTGCACTGACGCTGTAGAGTGCGGAACCAGCAGCGATCTCTGCCTCACCTATCCCAACGGCCTCGGCTCTTTCTGCGGCCAAGATTGCAGTAGCAGCACATGCCCCGCTGGTTATCAGTGCTTTACTGTGGGAAGCAACCGACAGTGCGCAAGAGTCAGTATCAACGGAACGATCCTCTCCTGTCCATCCACCCCATAGTCCTTATCGCTCCGCGCCTTCCCACCACAAAAAACACCTCTTTTTCACAGCCTCTTGCACTCAGCACAATATCTTCTCTACACTGCAGCAGAAAACTTCAACGGATGGAACATAGAAGACATTAGCGCGTGTATGAGGGACACTCCTTGTCCATAGGACCCGTACAACCCGCGATAACGCAAGGCCGAAGAATGCGCACTCGACTTTCCGAAGCACACGATGGGAGAGGGCTATGCTCATCGCTTTGATCGAAGACGACCAGGATCTGAACCTCCTCTTCACCAACTTTCTCCAGATCGAAGGATACCAAGTCGCCTCTTTCTCGAATGGTGAGGACTTTCTCGAAACCCTCCAAAAAGACAACGAACGCTACGCCCTCGTCTTGTGCGACTACATCTTGCCCGCACAAAATGGATTCCAAACCTATCTTAGCGCCCGAAAGATCGGCCTCCACTGCCCTTTTCTTTTGATGACCGCATTTGGCAACTTTGATGTGGCTGTCCAAGCGCTCAAAGCTGGCGTCGCTGATTATGTCCTCAAGCCCGTCACCCGCGATGAACTTCTCCGCAAAGTCAGTGCCTACATCGAAAAGCAAACCCTCGAAGAAGAGGTGCTTTTCAATCGCCTAGGACACAAGATCATCGCACGAAGCCCACAGATGCAAGAGATCTTACGCAAGCTCTCTCGCATCGCGCGCAGCAAGGCCAGCATCCTCCTCACGGGCGAAAGCGGTACAGGAAAAGAAGTCCTCTCCAACATGCTGCACGATTGCTCACAACGCAGCGAACAAGGCCGATTTGTCGGCGTCAACGTCTCCGCGATCCCTGAAACACTTTTTGAAGCAGAGTTTTTTGGCTACCAAAAAGGCGCATTTACCGACGCGATCCGCGATCATGAAGGTTATGCTAGGCTCGCAGATGGCGGCACCCTCTTCATGGATGAGATCGGCGATCTCTCCCTCACCTCTCAAGCCAAACTGCTGCGCCTCCTCGAAGAACGCAAAGTCCAACCCCTAGGCTCCAAAAAAGCCTATCCTGTGGACTTTCGCTTGATCGCTGCGACCCACCGCGACCTGCAAAAACTCGTCAAAGAAGGCAACTTCCGCGAAGACCTCTACTATCGACTCGCTGTGATCTCCGTCGAGATCCCACCCCTACGCGAGCGCCCCAGCGATATCGTCCCTCTTGCCCGCCATCTCCTTGATGAACTCGCGCGCGAAGAAACCCTTGATGTCATCGACTTTACCCCCCAAGCCCAAGAAAAACTCTTATCCTACGCTTGGCCAGGCAACGTCCGCGAACTCAAGAACCGCATCCACGAAGCCCTCCTTGCCACCGAGCAAAACTGGATCGACGCACACCACATCACGCTCCCTGAAGAGGCTCCCATCAACGAGATGCCCCTCTCCTACGAGCGCGCAAAGTCCAGCTTTGAACGGCGATATATCACTTATTTGTTGCGCATCACCCACGGAAACATCAACCGCACCTCTGAGATCGCTGGCATCTCGCGCAAAGCCATCTACGACATGATGAAAAGACACGACCTCCAGCCCGGCGACTTCCGCAACTAGTACCTCCCCCCCCCACACACAAAACAACCAAAGGACCGCACACACCATGATGGTATCAAATCAAGGCTCCGTCTTTCGCCTTCTTCTCTGGCAATGGCGTGCCGCCAGTTTTTTCCTGCTCAGCGCGACACTTGCGCTGATGGTCTACAAACTTGGTTGGCTCAAACACATCAAGATCCCACTTCCTCCACTCGCCATCGTTGGCGGCGCCATCGGGATCTTCGTCAGCTTTCGCACAAACTCGGCCTACGCTCGCTGGTGGGAAGGACGCAAGCTCTGGGGGCGCATGATCAACAGTTCGCGTCACTTCTGTAACCAAGTCTTGGCCTATCTTACGCCTCCCAACGACGCAACCCCCGAACAAACCAAGCGTATCGAACAACTACGTCGGATGCTGATCGAGCGGCATGTGATCTACGTCCACAGCCTTCGCAGCTTGTTGCGCCAACAAGATCCCTTTGCAGACGAAGAGATCCAACGCTTCGTCAAAGATCCCAAACATTACACCACGGATCTTTGTGAAGGGGTCCCCAAGATGGACCTCACCCAACAAGACAACCTCACCCATGCCTTGCTCTCTCTTCAACAGACAGCGCTCACACAGCTCGCAAACGAGGGCCTCATCAACGAGTTTCGCCTCCAGTCTCTCGACAAAACGCTGGCTTCGTTCCTCGATATCCAAGGTGGATGTGAGCGCATCAAAAAGACACCACTCCCCCGTGGATACGGTTTTATCGCCGAGCGTCTGATCCTCGCATTCGGTTTTTTGCTGCCTTTTCCGCTCGTTCAGGAGATACACGCTTGGGTCGTCCCCGCAAACCTCCTTGTTTGCATCGCTTTTACGATGATCTCAGAAGCTGGCCGCGTCCTCGAAGATCCCTTCACGATGTTTTGGAATGGACTTCCCCTCTCCGCTTTGTCCACCACCATCGAGATCAACTTGCGCCAAAGACTGGGCGATGAGGATCTTCCTCCCCCTCGAACCGTCGATCATCGCGGCATCTTGATGTGATCTTTCTGGAAAAGAAAACGACCTTGCCAAAAGCAAAGCCCCCACCCGAGTCTCCCCATCCCCACAAGCGCTCACGCCCTAATCTTGGATGCAACCTCACGGCGCCTGCGCAAGACCACCAACAAGAGCAACAATATCCCCCCAAAGGTCGGTCCCATCGGCGAGTTGCCTTGGCAACCACATCCGCCCGTTCCTTTTCCTTCGGGGCTTCCTTCGCCGCCTTGTCCTGTTTCTTTGTTTTGGCTCTCCTTGCCGCTCGCTTCCACGGCGGGTTCTTCGGGACTTCCAGCTTCGGGCGTCGCTTCGACCACGGACTCAGCAACAGGCTCAGCGACCGTTTCTTCCGAAGCTTGCGCCTGGATCGTAAAGCTCCACACCTCTGACCAAGGTCCTTCTACTTTGCCATCATGAGCACGCGCTCTCCAATAGTAGGTCTTGCCTGCTTGCAAGCCCGCTGGGGACCAAGCGATCTCGCCATTGTTGGCTTGAAGTTGATTGTCTTCGATCACATCGCTCAAAAAGTCCTGTTGAAGCGAGGCTTGGAGATGGTACTTCAGTGGATCTTTGTCAGGATCGCTAGACTCTTGGGCAAGCAACTTCACTTGGATGGTGGGTTGTGTGTCCCCGTTGGCTGGGGATTTGAGCGTGGGTGCGGTGGGAGGATCATTTTGACTGTTCACAAAGAACTCACCACCAAAGACCCATGGTGTCGTCGCTTTGCCATCCGAAGCCCGAACACGCCAAAAATACGACGTATTTTCTTGAAGTTCCTTCGTTGAGGTCCATGTGGTGATCCCGCTGCCATCTTGTGCGAGCTTTTCCTGCACGATCTTGTCGTTGCTATCGAAGGTTTTGACCGTATCCACTTCGATATCCAACGTCACAGGATCACTCTCAGGATCGACAGCATTGATCACTTCAAAGTCGGGTTTGTTCGTGGTGACGGTATCACCATCCTTGGGCTTGCGCGCTTGCGGTGCGGAAGGAGCTTTGTTTGCGAGCGATACTGTAAAGGTCGCTGTCGTCATCCAAGGTCCATCCAGACCTTCTTTGTCTGTGGCCTTGGCTCGCCAGTAATACTTTTTCCCATCCGCAAGTTGGACATCGACTTTCCAAGTTGTCGTACCGTTTGTGCCGCCATTGATCGCTGGGGAGCGGGTCGCGATCTGCTGAAAGGCCGCATCTGTCGCGACTTCAAAACGATACGTCAACACACTACCTTCGGGATCACTTGCATTGGTGACTTCCAAAGAGGGCTGTTGTTCCGCGACTTGGCCACCATCCACAGGGTACGAAAGCTTGGGTGCTGTGGGAGGATCGTTCTTGGCGTTGACGCTGAAAGAGTAAACCGCTGACCAAGGACTTTCGAGCGTTCCATCCGAAGCTTTGGCCCGCCAGTAGTAGGTTTTGTTTTCCTGAAGTGCAGGTGCCACCGTCCACTGCGTCGTGCCAGAGGTCTCTGCAACATTGTTTTGCGAGCCTACTTTTTGCGCAAAGGCCGAGTCTGAAGCCACTTCAAACGTATAGGTCAGTTTGTCACCATCGGCATCTGTGCTGTTGACCAAGACCAAAGCAGGCGTCAAAGAGCCGACAGATGCACCACTTGCGGGACTTTGCAAGGTTGGCGCTGTAGGGGCCTGTCCTTGGGAGATTTGAACTGTGGCAGTCCCTTTGATGGCACCGCTCTCTGCTGTGATGGTCGCAAGGCCCGCTGTATTGGGCGCTGTGTACTCACCCGCTTGTGTAATCGTCCCAACACTCGCACTCCAAGCCAATGTTCCTGTCGCGATAGGCTGACCGTTGGTGTCCTCACCTGTCGCGGTAAACGTGATCTTTCCGCCGACTTTGAGGGTCGTGGTGGCTGGAGCAAGCGTGATCTTCGCCAAGGTTGCGGCTTTTTTCACGATCGCAGTCGCGGTGCCTGTGACATTCCCTGTCGCTGAAGTCGCTTGGATCGTAAAGTTTCCTTCCGTACTCCCCGCAACAAACGTCGCTTGCGTGTGCAGTCCACCACTTTGGGTCAACGTGCCACCGCCATTGACCAAAGACCAAGAGAAGCTGACCCCAGAGATCCGCTGGTTGTTGCTATCATAGGCGGCTGCCACAAAGAGCTGTTGTCCCGCAGGCTGTAAGGTAATCGTCGAAGGTGTGATCACCACGCTTGCGATCGTTGGCCCATTGACCGTGATCGTCGCATAACCCTTGATGCTTCCTGAACTCGCTTCGATGGTGTTGCTGTACGTCCCCACCGTTGCCCCTGCGGTGAAAAGCCCCGAAGCATTGATGGTTCCGCCGCCATTGACGACCTTCCAAGTAAAGCTGAGTCCCATGATCTGACCACCATTGCTATCGTACGCTTCTGCCGTAAACTGCTGGGTCTTTCCTGGGTCAAGGCTCGCTGTATTGGGGAGGACAAGGATCTGTGCAAGCGTTGGAGCAAAAGAATAAGCCCCAAGATCCGTTCCATCCGTGGCTTTTTGGCGGGCAGGACTGGTCGCTGTCAAGTGATAATCGTCTGTCGCCTCGTCCACAAACAACGGATTCCCCACCACGGTAGAAGTACATGTTTGCGAAGACAGCGTGCTTGTCGAGCGAGAGCTCCAGATCAAGTTGTTGATACAAGTCTGAAAGCCCGTACCCGACGCATAGATCTGATAAGGTGAACCGCTGTTCGTATTTTGCGCGAGGATGCTGTCTTGGATCGTGGCTTGGCCACCGCTGCGAGTGACGTAGATCCCGTAAGATCCGTTATTTGTGATCGTCAAGTGCTCCAAGGTCGCACTCACTCCCGTAGGGGCGTAGATATCGAGACCTTGTTGCTGGTTGCGATAAAAAAGCGAGTACTTGAGGAGCGTTGTGCCGCTTTTGCTGCGATAGCCCACGTAGTTGTGGTGCAAATGGCTGTTGCTGATATCCGCGGTGCCGCCTTCTGTGAAGACACCATAGTAAGCGTCCCGAATATCCGCATATTTCAACGTTGCTTTTCCACCTGTTAGCAAGCGAATACCATACCAACGATTGAAGCCTGACGTTGTTCCTGCAAAGCTCACAGGATTCGTCGCTGTCCCCACCACATTCAAGTTGCCTTCAACGATGATCTCAGCGCGCGAAGTATCCGTCCCACCGACCATATCGTCCGTCGAGCCAACGATCTTGACTCCAGCAGAGAGAGTCAAAGTCGTTCCCGAACGCACCACCAAGTCACCAAGCAAGGTGTAATTTCCTGCGGGCAACGTAGTGTCGATGACCAAAGCACCATGCAAAAGTGTCGTAGTATCCGTACTTACCCAAGGGAGCGCCCCTGCGTCCGTTGCGTTACCTGCCCACTTTCTCGCAGGAGAGCGATCAAAGATCGCGTAATTGTCCACGGATGCGTTCACAAACAACGGATTATAGGCCACAGTGGAAGTACATGTTTGCGAAGACAGCGTGCTTGTCGAGCGAGAGCTCCAGATCAAGTTGTTGGTACAAGTCTGAAAGCCCGTACCCGACGCGTAGATCTGGTAAGGCGAACCGCTGTTCGTATTTTCCGCAAGGATGCTGTCTTGGATCGTGGCTTGGCCGCCGCTTCGGGTGACGTAGATCCCGTAAGATCCGTTATTTGTGATCGTCAAATGATCCAAGGTCGCACTCACCCCCGTAGGAGTGTAGATATCGAGACCTTGTTGCTGGTTGCGATAAAAAAGCGAGGTTTTGAGGACCGTTGAACCACTTTTGCTGCGATAACCCACGTAGTTGTGGTGCAAGCGACTGTCGCTGATATCCGCGGTGCCACCTTCTGTAAAGACACCATAGTAAGCATCCCGAATATCCGTATATTTCAACGTTGCTTTTCCGCCTGTTAGCAAGCGGATGCCATACCAACGGTTGAAACCTGACGTCGTTCCTGCGAGAGAGACGGGGCTTGCAGACGTTCCATTGATCACAAGCGAACCTTCAACGATGATCTCAGCGCGCGAAGTATCCGTCCCACCGACCATATCGTCCGTTGAACCAACGATCTTGACCCCAGCAGAGAGAGTCAAAGTCGTTCCCGAACGCACCACCAAGTCACCAAGCAAGGTGTAATTCCCTGCAGGAAGCGTTGTATTCACCACCAAAGAACCGTGCAAAAGTGTCGTGGTATCCGTACTTACCCAAGGGAGCGCCCCTGCATCCGTTGCGTTACCAGCCCACTTTCTCGCAGGAGAGCGATCAAAGATCGCGTAGACGCTAGAGGACTCGTCCACAAACAACGGATTATAGGCCACAGTGGAAGTACATGTTTGCGAAGACAGCGTGCTTGTCGAGCGAGAGCTCCAGATCAAATTGTTGGTACAAGTCTGAAAGCCCGTACCCGACGCATAGATCTGATAAGGCGAACCGCTGTTCGTATTTTGCGCGAGGATGCTGTCTTGGATCGTGGCTTGGCCGCCGCTGCGAGTGACGTAGATCCCGTAAGATCCGTTATTTGCGATCGTTAAGTGATCCAAGGTCGCACTCACCCCCGTAGGAGCGTAGATATCGAGACCTTGTTGTTGGTTGCGATAAAAAAGCGAGTACTTGAGGAGCGTTGTACCGCTTTTGCTACGATAACCCACGTAGTTGTGGTGCAAATGGCTGTTGCTGATATCCGCGGTGCCGCCTTCTGTGAAGACACCATAGTAAGCATCCCGAATATCCGCATATTTTAGCGTTGCTTTTCCGCCTGTCTGCAAGCGGATGCCATACCAACAGTTCACGGTGTTGTTCAATTCGCAAGAAAACTTTGTCGCTTCCGCAGCAGTTCCATCGACGACCAAGGTCCCTTTGACGATCAACTCCACCCGCGAAGTATCTGTACCGCTCACTTGGCTGTCTTGGTTATTCTTCGCTTGAACCACCACGCCCGCTTCGATCGTCAACGTCACATTGGACTCGACAGTGAGATCGCCCGTGAGGATCACAGGTGACTGGGCTTTTCCCCAACGTGTGTTGGTCACCAACGAACCTGAAACAGTGATCGCGTGGGCCATCGAAGGAAAGATGCCGCAAACCACCAAACAACCAAGGAGACCAAAGACCAGACCTCCCCAAAAACGAACAAACCTTTTTTCCTGCATAAAACTCTCCATTCAAAGACACACGCTGAACCAATCGAGATCCCTAGACAGATCGCGAACA
This sequence comes from Myxococcales bacterium, assembly GCA_020632975.1. Lineage (GTDB taxonomy): Bacteria > Myxococcota_C > UBA6777 > UBA6777 > UBA6777 > JAKLKB01. The sequence goes on along the minus strand of JACKEL010000003.1, from coordinate 145,316 downwards.
AAGCCACAGAAACACTACTCGATTTCTACGAGAGCGAAAGATCCGCAGCTTCAAAAAGGGAACATCTCAAAGCGTGATGTACGTTGGCTAGATAGCAGAAAGGTTTGTCCCACCGCGACACACAAAACAAAAGTGCGCCTCCAAACATAAAAAATCCCCCATCATCTTCTCTGCCCTTCCATGGACAGCGAGGTCACCTCGTAAAAGAAGACAATGGAGGAGAAAAATCAGAGCATCATGCTCGGGGATACAGGAACCAAGGTTGCGGGGTCGAGCGGATGCTCGAAACAGGGGTTGAGGGCGTCCAGCTTTTGACAACCATCTTCTTCTTCCTGAAGAAGACGAGCTTTCGGGAACTTTCACCTCGAAGAGTTCAGGACATCCGTATATTACGGGGGTTAGATGGTATCCTCAGCAGGTGAGGGAGCTGGTTTGCTGCCATCTGCGGGGGGTTGCGAACCTTCAGGGCGTGGGCAGTCACCCTTGGGAGGTGGAGGTTGCGAGCCATCAGGTTTAGAACCATCCGCAGGGGGCGCAGGTTTGCTACCATCCGCAGGGGGCGCGGGTTTACTGCCATCTGCAGGAGGCGGAGGCTGCGAGCCATCTGCGGGAGGCGCGGGCTTAGAGCCATCAGGACACTGACAAGCACCTTTGGGGGGCGGAGGCTGCGAGCCATCGGGCTTGGAGCCATCTGCGGGGGGTGCGCCTTCAGGTCGTTGGCAATCGCCTTTGGGGGGAGGTGGAGGAGGCTCTGCACCTTTTGCGCAGTCTTGTTCGCCAGACTTGGGTTTGTCTCCTTCAGGGCGTCCATCCGCGGAAGGTTCGGATGCATCAGGCCGTGCTTGATCGCCGCCTTTTTTGCATTCGCATCGTGTTCCTTGTTGTCCTTGGCTGGTGGCTCCTGCACTTGACGTGCTGCTGGTTCCAGACTGTGCCAACGAGGATTCAGAGCTCCCGTCAGCGGCTCCACAAGCAGCAACGAGGGGCAAAAGTAAGAAAACACCCAGTAAGCTCCATGCTTTTGACGATTTCATCTTTTTTTAGGCGCGGAGACCCCCTTGTTTAGAGGGGGGAGGAAGCGCCGTCCTTTCTTTGAATGAGGGTGGTGCTTCTCGCGGCTAGCCGCTTGGTGCCCTTCTTCACGTTGACGGAAGCCGTGAGCGTTTCGCCCTCGATGCTTTCCAGTGCGAAAAAGCCTGTGCTGCGCTTGCCTTTCACAAACCCTGTGCCTTTTTCTGTTCTCACCAAGTCGTGTTTGCGTAACCCAAACAGTTTTCCTGTTGGGATGCGTTTTTCGGAGCGTGCCCCTTTGGTTTGTTGGTAGTCCCCTCCCGCAACGTGCCGCTTCAAGTACAACACATCGTTCAACCTCACCGTTTCCCCGTCCTCGCAGCAAATCGCCACCGCATCGTTGGCATGGCTTTTCGGCAAGCCCAGACATTGTTCTCGCTTCCACTTCGTTTCGTAGCCATACGTCTCTTCAAACTCCCAGCGTTTCTTCAACTGCGCTTTCACGATACCCACTTCCGTCGCCTGTTTCGTTTTGCTTTTTCTCGCTTTGAGCGCAAACATTCCAGCGTGCAAGTCTTCGTGACATCTTCGACACAACGTGACCAGATTGTCGGGCGTCTCTGTCCCACCCTGCGAGCGAAACACCTTGTGATGGACTTGCAACACCTTGTCGTGTTCGACTTTTTGCCTTGATTGGCAACGGTACCCGTCTCGGTCGAGTACATAGGCTTTCACGTTGTAAAAGCCCTTTTGAGCGCCTTCCTGATACCCTGCACCCTCCACATCGGGGTTCGTGAGTTTGTGGAGGTCGAAACTGGCGGTTTCCACTTTCCACCGCGAGATCGGAAGCAGCGCCTCCACCTGCCTTTTTTCGCGTAGGTGACTTTCCACCTTGGAGGTGAGCGAAGGTGCCAGCCTTCCGTCTTTTCGCATGGATGCGCGATTGCGCCAGCGGGCCTTGCGATAGCGGGTTTTGCGCCCTCGCCGACTCCGCCGATACATCGCCCTTTGCTGCATCTTTTTGGACACATCGGTTCGGAGTGTGACCTCCGACTGATAGACGACTTGACCGTTGGCGACCGCCGCGCATCCAAGGGTTTTGCTTCCCGTATCCATGCCCGCAACCACAGGTTGTTTGTATCCTGAACAGCCATACAATAGTTTGAGTGTAAAGGGCGTTCTTCGGAGCACCTTGGCTTTGCCAGCATGGAGCAGACGGCGAGCCTTGGCAGGAGAACAAGGCATCAGGGGAAGTCCGTGTTGGTTTTGAACAAAAACGAACATGACGTTTTTCCTTTTCAGGTGGTGCGTATCTGTACAGTTGAGGCCAGCACAGAATCCGACATCCTCTCGACGGGATAGACAGCCTTCGTATTGTGGTTGACTTCCGCAGACCCAAGCAGATGTTTACAGAGCCACGACAGTGCCTCGGACTGAGGCGGCATCCGAGGGTGTCTCCATGCTGTCTATCGTTGACGAACCACTTTGACTTTCGTCACTTCCTCTGTCCGTCGTCTGGTCAACGTGGGCTTACCCAAGCAAGCCCGCCCCTTTAGGGGTGGGTCGTTGACTGGTTCCTCCATCCTTTTTGAGGTTTTTCTGGAAAGCGTCCATTGCTTTCGTCAGAAAAGAGAGAATATGGCTGAGAGACTTTCTTGTCTTACATCTCAACCTCTCTGATCGTTTCAATGATCAAGATGCATGGGCCGCTGGTTTTTTTTCCGCTTTTTTCAAAAAAGATTTTTAGGGGGCAGGAGGGCGAGGAACATCAGAAAGCGCGGGACCGCAAAAGTAGTTTTCGCAGTAGCTCTTTTTATCTGCGGAGGGAGGTGGTGCAGAAGGTGGTGGGGGTATGCGCTCTTTTAAGCAATCATCCCAACACTTGCGACGCATCGAAGTGTCACCACAAGCGACACCACAAAAGCTACGTCGCGATTGTTCTTGGCGAAAGAAAGGCTCTTGCTCAGATCGTTTGATCAAAAGATCGGAGCAATAACTCAAACAGTCTCCGCCCAAAAGCTCGGAGGATGCGCATCGTTCCTGACAAAAAGATTTGCTAAAGCCAAGCCGCACACAAGAGTCCCAACAAGGATCACCGCGCTGCTCGCTTTCTAAGGCGACAGGATCGATCACCAAAGAACAACGCAAGGAAGCCACCCCCACCCAAAGGAGCCCCAACAACATGCGTATCCGTGACGTTCGAAACATCGTTACTTCCGAGGACTTGGAGAGGAAAGGACTTGTTTACAGAGGGCATCCATCTTGGCATCGAAGGGGCTTGCATGACCATCGCGTTTATAATCTTCGCAAAGCCCCGTGACGCGTTGTTTTGCGTCCGTCGCTTGGCTCGACAACCAACGTGCAGCCACAAGGTACAAAGCGTGTTTTCGCGTGTGTGGGTCTTTGCCTTCTTTTAAGAAGCGACCACACATCGTCTGACAAGAGCGCGCAAAAGACTTGCGAAGCAAACAGCTCTTGCATCCCATATACATCGCGAAAGTCGTCTGCGGTGCGTAGAGATCGAGCTTCACAGCCAACGACCAAAGCACACTTTCTTCTTGGTACTTGCGTGCTCGATAGAAGATCCCTGTTGCCACATCAATCAACTTACGACGCTCAGCAAGCGGACGTGCGGGGCTTTGCGCAAGATCTTGGACATAGCGCAACAACATCGCAGGACTCTCTTGGAACAAGAGTTCCATCCGTTTGGTGCGATCTTCCACCTTGCGTGGGGCTTGGTAGGTTGCGCTTTGACGCTTGGCAAAATACACCCGCAATCCATGTCCTGCTTTCAACCAAACCGCGGACTGACCGGGCCTTTGGATCTCGACTTTTCCTCGTTGCACTTCGACATACAACCACGCCGCACTTTGCTCCACGGTAAACCGTGTACCTCGCACCCAAAGCTTGTAGCCTTGGTGAAAACGGATCACAAAGCGTTTCATGGTGTTGGGGTGGACATGGATCTGCAAACGACCTTGCGCAAGCTCAAGATCCATCTGTTTGGCCCGCCGCTTCACAGCCAGCGAAGTCCCTCCAAAAGCCTTGATCTCCCAATGTTTGGCGGCGCGAAAAGTCCCAGACTTTTCCGAAGCTACACGTAATTGGAAGGCTTGTTCTTGCGCAGAATTTTTCGAATAAGACAGTCTTAAAGATGGTTCAAGGTCCAAAGGTACAGGGTTTTGTGATGTGCCTATCCAAAGGAATAACGCAAGACAAAAACCAACCCCAGCCCCCGCCAACGACAAGGCACGCCACCACGGTATCGAAGACTTCGTTTCTTCCTTTGCCTCGTGGCGTAGCTCTTGCTGCTTGGCACGATAAGCCAAGACCGCTTTCTCCCGAACACGGGACAAGATCGCTTTCTCGCGCTCGCTTGCCGAATGAGAGAGGGCTTGGTTCCCTATCCTTTCGGGCGCAAGATGCGTTGTGGTTTGATGTTCACTCATGGAGCCACTCCTCCGCAGACAAGCCGCGTCGCTTCAACTCTCGCGAAAGAATCTTTTGAAGATCATGTCTTCCACGATGAAGACGCGAAGCTAACGTCCCCAGCGGGATATCCAGTTCTCTGGCTGCATCCTCGACCTTCATCCCCTCGATATCACAAAGGAGGATCGTGATTCGCCGACTGGCTTCGATCTCTTCTAAACAAGCATAAAGCATGTCTTTCATCTCTTCATTCAACAACAACCGCTCCGCAAGCAGAGGGCTCTCCTCTCCTCGAAACAACGAGAAGACGGTGAACCCTTCAAGCATCCGAGAACGGCTCTTTTGCTTGCGAAACTGCTGCAACACAGTTGTTGTCGTGATGCGATATAGCCAAGCCCCCAAAGGGCCCTCGCCGCGGTAATGTTCCAATCGCTCAATCACCTCGACAAAAACCATCTGGAGGCAGTCTTCTGCTTGATCATCTCGCCCCATCAACCGCAAGATCCGACGTAGCAACGCAGGAGCGTAGGTGTCATATAGCTGTGTAAAGGCCGCTTCTTCGCCTGCAAGGACGCGTTGGACCAAACGCCGATCCTCTTCAAGCGAACTTTCCCCTTGTGTGGGCAAAGACCTCACGGACGGTTCGTGTCTTGATGCTTTCGTCACTGTGTCCGTCTGCAACGCCAAGCTCCTTCTCTCTCCTTGCTCGCTGTTGAGCAAGGTTTCAAAAGTGTGTTCTGTGGAAAACCTTGTGTGTTCGACATCTTCAGAAAAAATCTACCCAAAAACAACACTTTTCAGTGAACATGATGCGTATCACACCTTTTTTTTTCCTTCTTCTTCAAAAAAAGAAGAGAAGCACCTTAAAAAAAGTGGAAGGCCAACCCTGCCAAGACGGGGACCTCTACAAAGTACCCCAATATCCCTTCATTGTTGGGACGAAGACTGAAAAAAGGCGGCATATAAAAAGCTGAAGCACGCACAAACAATCCTAGATGTCGCGAAAAAGACCACTGAAACTGCGCCCCAAACTGTACCCCTATCCCTACATACTCTTGCAGTGAAAATCGCTCCTCCACCAACCAAGAACGCATCCCCACACCCAACAACAAAGAAAAAGAGGGCCCGATGCGATCTTCTTGGGCACGCCAAAGCGCATACGACACCAAAAGAGCAGGACGAAAAGGAAACACAAAGCGTGCCTGCAAAGACAGGCGTTGCGCAAGAAAGACCCCCTGCAACGAAAGCGTCCAGCGATCATACCCCACAGAAAAAGCAAGACCAAACTGAGGGGTCAAGACGCTAGGCGTGTTCCACCCTCCCCCGACAAGCAAAGCCCCTCCCAAAGACCAAGGGCTCCCTTTTTTCAGAGGCTTTTTCTCCCCTCCATCGGCCTTTGCAACGCGCTTTGCAGGCGGAAGACCCCGACGCTCCCGCACTTTAGGGATCACGCGACGCTTGGGAACCTCTCGCCGAACCGTTGGAACAGGGCGTCTCTTTGGCTCGATGGGTGTTTTTCGGGGAAGAGGCAAGACTTTTTCGCGCGGCTCCACCACAGAAGGAACAAGCCGCTCACCGCTGGGCTCTCTTGGGGGAGGCTCTGTCCTTTTGGCAACCTCGCGGATCTCTGAAGGCACAAAAGAAGTCCCCTCTCGTGGCCCAACAAGCGCGAGCTTTTCAGGGCCACCGTCTTCTCGTCGTGTAGGGGCCACCCGAGCCACGTCAGGCTTCTTGCGCCGCGCGATCTTACGCCCTCGACGCGCGATCCGCACACGCTTTTTTCGCTTTGCCCGTCGCCTTCTCCGTCGCTTGGGTGTTCTTTTCCGCCGCGTGGCTTTTGAGACACGACGCGACTCAGGCCGCCTTCGAAAAAGAGTATGACGCAGTGTGGGTGCAGACTTTTTGGAGACAGTGCCAGAAGCCGTGGTTTGGGCAGAAGCGCGCCCACGTAGATTCGCGAGGAACAATGACAGGTAGATCACCGCATAGCGCGCTCGCATCTCTTCATCAAAAGCTGGAGAGAGCGCGAAAGCCATCTGCATCGCCCCAAAGCGAAGATGGATCTGATGTGTTTTGGAAAGCCGCATACGGATGCTTTGCGACTTGCAAGGCGCGACGTCCATCCCTCGATAAGAAAGCTGTTCTTTGAGCAAGAGCGCAAAACGCTCATCCTTCGGGCTTGTTTGGAATCCCAAGAGCCGGATACAAGGGCGTGATGTGGTCATCGCGAAGGCACGACCATGACCACTTAACACCACGATCCCAAAAAGGATCGCTATCACACCACGACTAGAGAACACACCAACGCTCCTCACCGAACATCTTTTCCTCGTACCTTGTTCTTTTGCGCGCATACTGTCAACATCATAACCCTCATGCGCCCAATCAAGCGGCGTCTTCCTTCACCCAAACAAGGCTCCAGATCGAGGATCAAGATGTCTCCGAAAGCTCCATCCCCCCAACCTCCACAAGACCTGCGTAACCTCCTGCTGACCCAGCCCAAAGAAGAAGCGGCCGGCGTCGAAGGCGTGTTGGTGGCCCTCCGCCATGTCCATGAAGAGTTGGGACTCGTCCGTGGCTTGGGCGTCCTCAGTCAGATGAACCAAAAACAAGGCTTTGATTGCCCAGGCTGCGCTTGGCCTGATCCCGACGATCACCGCTCCTCTCTAGGTGAATACTGTGAAAATGGTGTCAAAGCCATCGCAGAAGAAGCCACCACAAAACGCGTAACACCCGCCTTTTTTGCACAATATACCATCTCCGAACTCGCACAACACTCGGATCATTGGCTTGGCAAGCAAGGGCGCCTCACACATCCCATGTACAAAAGCAAAGGCAGCGACCATTACACGTCGCTCACATGGGAAGAAGCCTTCGAACGAATCGCCAAACACCTCCAAGACCTCGAAGATCCCAACGAAGCCATCTTTTACACCTCAGGTCGCACGAGCAACGAAGCAGCTTTTCTGTATCAGCTTTTTGTCCGTCTCTACGGCACCAACAACCTCCCTGACTGCTCCAACATGTGCCACGAGTCCAGCGGGACGGGCCTCAAAGAAACCATCGGCATCGGCAAAGGCACTGTCACCCTCGACGACTTTTCCAAAGCAGGAACCATCATCGTCATCGGCCAAAATCCAGGCACCAACCACCCAAGGATGCTTTCTGCACTCCAAGACGCCAAGCGACACGGTGCCAAGATCATCTCGATCAATCCCTTGAATGAGGCAGGTCTCAAGCGCTTCAAACACCCACAAGAGATCCGCGGCGTACTTGGCGGAACACCACTCGCCGATCTCTTTCTACAAGTGCGGATCAATGGCGACGTCGCTCTACTCAAAGGCTTCGCCAAAGAGATGTTTGAGCGCGAAGCAAAAGCCCCCAACACCATCCTTGATAATGACTTTATCCAACAAAAGACCCTAGACTTCGACGCATTCGCCCAAGACATCCATCAAACTTCATGGGACGAGATCACCGAAAACTCGGGCATCTCCCGCGAAGAGATCCAACAAGCCGTCGATATCTTCACCCAAAGTCGCCGCACCATCTACTGTTGGGCGATGGGCCTCACACAACACCAAAATGGTGTCGCCAACATCCAGATGTGCACCAACCTCCTCTTGATGCAGGGTGCCGTGGGTAAACCAGGTGCGGGTGCTTGCCCTGTACGCGGACACAGCAACGTCCAAGGAGACCGAACCGTCGGCATCTGGGAACGTCCCCCCAAGGATTTCCTCGATCGTCTCGGCCAAGCCGTCGGATTTGAGCCACCCCAAGAACACGGCTATGACGTCGTTGCAGCCATCCAAGCGATGCTCGATCGCAAGGCTCATGTATTCTTTGCGCTCGGTGGCAACTTCCTTTCCGCAACGCCAGACACAGAGTTAACAGCCCAAGCCCTCCAAAACTGCCGTCTGACCGTGCAAGTCTCGACAAAGCTCAATCGTTCGCATCTGATCGCAGGTGAGGAATCCCTGATCCTACCGTGCCTTGCGCGCAGTGAACAAGATATCCAAGATGGCACACCACAGTTTGTCACTGTCGAAAACTCCATGGGCATCGTGCACACTTCGCAGGGAAGCCTCCCTCCTGCCTCTGAGCAGCTTCTGAGCGAACCCATGATCGTGGCGCGCCTCGCGCAAGCCACCCTTCAAGATCGCGCCCTGCTCCCTTGGCACGATCTTGCCCAACACTACGACAAGATCCGCGACCTGATCGAGCGCTCCATCCCAGGATTCGACCAATACAACAAACGTGTGCGCCAACCTGGAGGTTTCTATCTTCCCAATGGACCGCGTGAAGGACGTTTTGACACACCTTCTCAAAAAGCGCTCTTTAAGACGCATCCCATCCCCAAACACGAACTTGGTCCCGATCAATTCATGATGATGACCATCCGCTCTCACGATCAGTACAACACCACGATCTACGGGCTCGATGATCGTTACCGCGGGATCTACAATGAACGCCGCGTGGTACTGATCCACCCCTTAGACCTCAAGGAAGCAGGATTTACCTCACGGCAAGTCGTCGATCTGATTGGAGAATACAAGGGAGAGGTGCGCATCGCAGAGCGTTTCCGCTTGGTGCCCTACCCCATCCCACGTCGTTGTGTTGCGACCTACTTTCCCGAAGCCAACGTCCTTGTACCGCTTCATCACAAAGCAGAACGCAGCCACACCCCCGCTTCCAAGTCCATCCCCATCCGTATCATCCCGTCCAAGAGCGCATCCCCCCAAGATCTCGACTACAACGAGTCTGAAGAAACGCTCTAAGCGCGATTATTTCTTCAACTGCTCATCAATTACCTTCTTGAAGTTCACGAAAGGCTGCGCCCCCATGATCTTCACGCCATTGATAAAGAAGTTCGGGGTCCCGCGCACGCCAAGCATCCCTGCGTACTGAGCATCTGCTTCCACTTGCTTTCGCAGTGCAGGGTCGGCCATGTCTTGCTTGAAGCGGTCCATGTCCAAATGAAGCTCTTGTGCGATCTTCAAGAAGGTTTCTTCTGAAAGAGCCCGATAATTCGCAAAAAGCTGATCGTGGTATTCCCAGAACTTGCCTTGGCGATGCGCTGCCATGGCCGCGATCGCCGCGGGCTTGGCTTGGCGATGGAAGGGCAAAGGCAGATTGCGGAAAACAAAACGCACATCTCCAGGATATGCCTTTCTGATCTGCTCTAGCGTCTTGGTTGCACGCGCACAGAAAGGACATTGGAAGTCCGAGAAGATCGTGATCGTGACACTGGCCCCGTTCGCTCCCAAAGCAGGCGCACTTCCCAATCCAAGCGAACTGGGAACCTTGTCGTTGATGCGTAGGCTGGGCGTAGGAGCTTGGCGACGGCGACGACGAGGCTCTGCTTGGGGACGGCCTGTAAGCTCTGCATCGATCACCTGTTTGAAGCGATAGAAAGGCTGCGCTCCCACCACGCGGTACCCATTCACGAAAAATGTAGGCGTTCCATTTGCCCCGACAGTCCGCGCATATTGCGCATCGACTTCCACCAACTTTTGCGTGGAAGGATCAGCCACATCTTGCTTAAAGCGGTCCATGTCCAACTGAAGATCCTGTGCGATCTTCAAGAAGGTTTCTTCTGAAAGAGACCGATAATTCGCAAAAAGCTGATCGTGGTATTCCCAGAACTTACCTTGGCGATGCGCTGCCATGGCCGCGATCGCTGCGGGCTTGGCTTGTTTATGGAACGGCAAAGGCAAGTGCTTGAACACGAAACGCACCTTACCAGGGTATGCCTTTTTGATTTGATCGACTGTTCGGGCAGCACGCGCACAGAAAGGACATTGGAAGTCTGAGAAGATCGCGATGGTCACTTTGGCTTGGCGCGAACCCCAAGTGGGCGCGATGCCTTCCGCGATGCGTTGACGTTTGTTGTTGTCAAAGCGAGGGCGCGGACGGCGCTCAGCAGGCGCCTTACCTTTGAGGATATCCCGAATGATCTGCTTGAATCGAGAAAGAGGTTGCGCCCCAACCACGCGGTATCCGTTGATAAAGAACGTCGGTGTTCCACGTGCCCCAAGACGAACAGCCATCGCATCGTCTTTTTCAACGAACTTCTTCAGTTGGTCGTCATTGAGATCGCTCTCAAATGCAGCCAGGTCCATCCCCAAATCCCTTGCGTAACCAATCAGATCGTCGCGATTGAGATTGCGGCGGTTCGCAAAAAGCTTGTCGTGGTAGGGCCAGAACTTGCCTTGGCGATGCGCTGCCATCGAAGCGATCGCCGCGAGCTTGGCTTGGCGATGGAAAGACAACGGGCGATGCTTGAAGACAAGGCGGATCTGATTGGGAAAGGCCGATGTCAACGAGGAGATCGTATTTGCAGCACGCGCACAGAAAGGACATTGGAAGTCTGAGAAAGCCACGATGGTGACAGGCGCATCATCTTGTCCAAGAACAGGAGAGCCCGCCAAATCAAGACCAGGCAAGGCTTTTCGAGCGACATTCAGGACAGGAGTTGGTGTGCCGTTGCCGTTTTTATCGTTGTCCTTCTCGACGATGATACCGTTGCCTCGGACAATGCGACGTGGTGCAAGATGGCCACGTGGTCCGATTGCGCCGCGTGGTGCAAGAGGATGCCCCAAACGCTGCGGGTGCAGACGCTTCAACATCGCATCTACTTTTTTCTTCACATGTTCGTCAACCGCCAAAGCCTTGGTGGATGCGGCAAGATGGATATCATTTCCACTTGCTTGGAGACCAAAAAGCGGCTGTTCCAAAGAAAGCAACCCGGTCAAGATCAAGCGCTTCGCACCAAGGGGCATATAACGAAACTCACGTGGCCAAGCACGACGAGGGAACATCTGCATCACAGCGCCCAAGTCGAGGACACTAAAGTGCTGCATACGCTTCGCAAGGACCGTCTTCAACGTCGCATCGCCTTGTTCTAGGGTCGGGGCTTTCCCGTCCCACATCTCCAAAAACGCTGCAATCGTTTTGGGCGACGCTGAAGCCACCAACCAACGGCCATGTCCAGCGATGGTCGCGATCGGCCTCCCATAACGCGAGACTTCCACAACCAAGGCTTGGCCTTGTTTTTTCGATGCAACCGCAAAAGTCTTCCCAATGCGTTTCGACATCTTCGAGACCTTGGGCCAAACTTCGACCAAACGACCCAACCAAGCCTGTCCTGTTTCGCCTTTCTTCAAACCGAGCATCAAAAAGGGCGAACGTGCCGCTTGGATCGGCAAACGCGAAGCCAAACTCTTACGAATCCAAGGACGATCGAGTATCCCAATCAAGGCTTGCCCATTCAAAGGACCCCAGATCTGCTTGAGGCGCACACCCATCTGCATCGCCATGCTATCGACCATCCCGTAACCGAGGTACATCGAAAACAAAGCTTTTTGCGGGATCAGACCCAAACGACCCAACTGCGCAGGGATATCAGCGATCGCTGCGACATTGAGATGTTGTGACTGAAGATACACCAAGCCCGCAGGAACAGAGGTTTCGACAGCGATGGGTGCCTCTGTAGGTGATGTCACCTTCAAGAAAGGACCCAAGATACCCTGACCCAACACCGCCAAAGACACCTTCATGTCGTCGCCCTTGGCCTCCCCCGCAAAAGAAACGCCTTTGACAAAGCGGTAAGCTTCATCTATACCACGCGAATTTTTGAGATAGCGGAAGTCCAAAAAGCCCCAAAAAAGCTGGTCTTTCGAGGGCTTCAAAGAAGAGTTGGGTGCCGTGGCTGCAAGCGCGCCGCCCAAAAAGCCTTTGTGCTCGCGCAAGAAGTCGTACACTTCTGCCCGAAATGTCTCTTCAGCGTCTTCCCACACTTTGAGTTGCGCAGCACTGGGCTTCGTCGCTTGCTGAAACACGGGCTCTTTGTCTCTTACAAAGAAGTGGAATTGGTTGCCAAAGCGAACACCCGTCAACCACTCTCGGTCATGATGGGTTTCCATCATCAATTGTTGCGTGCTATCCGCAGGCAACCAACGCACGGGGCGTTTGGGGATCTTGCTAAAGATCTCCGCAAACCGTTGACCATCCGCTTGCACAGACAACACCAACAACTCACGCGCAGGTGCTCCGCTGCTGGTGGTGCGTTGCCACACGCTCATCCCCGCACGGCGCTCCAAATGGAAACCAAACTGTCGAAACAGCCCAGGGATAGTATCTGCAGGTTTTTCCTTGAAAAACTTACCTGCAAACTCCTGCATCTTGTTCTTGGCTTTTGCGAGTTCAACATCCAAACGCTTCAACCACAAACCGCGTTTTTTGTTTCGCTCGATCAAGTCCAACCAAGAACTCGCTTTGGGCACCATGATCACCAAAGAAGCCGTCCACTGGGTCTTTGCAACTTTTGCAGGCAAAGACGTAGCAGCACCAAGCGCTTTCGACGCAGGGCGCGAAGTCGCGACCTTGTCCTTGGCGGGTTGCTCCGCCCAAGCCGAGGAAGCGCTGCCTAGCACCAAGCCAAGCGCCCAAAGCCAACCACTCATCCACCTCATACTGTGTTCTCCTCTGTTTGAGTCTTTTTCGTACATCTCACCGTAGTATCCGAGCATATCAACAGCACATGATATCCAGTACATCAAACCTTTCGAGACATTCCCCCAAAACTTTTCTTTGCTTTATGGCCCGACAGCATGGACGATCAACCTTCAAACCGCAACCACCCCACGCTCGGCACATCCCTCCAACGCCCTAACACACCAAACGATCTTATCCTTCCCCAATTCTCCCCAAATCTCTCTGCGCTCTTAGAGAATCCCCGTCTCACCGCGATCTATCTCTCGCAATCGCCGCAACAACCCCCAAGGTGTCGCTTCCTCTTCTTCCAGCGACCACCCTTGCACCACAAACAAACGCTGACACTCCCCAACCACAGGGCGCAAAGGATAACCGTTCTCCCGTGCATAATGCGCCCACTTCATCAGCATAAACGCATCAAACCAGTCCCAAAAACGCTTGCGAAAACTCTCCACGCTCGACGCATGACCTTGGATCTCTTCCATCTTTGCAACAAAGCCTTGCTCTTCCAAAAATCCCCGAAGTGGCTGTTCCACGCCATCCAGATGCTGCACAAACGCAGACCGTCCTTGACCCCAAAGCCCCCAAACATCGGGCAACCAACCACCCAACAGCGCAAAGACCTCCAAAGGATAGGTCTCATACGAAGGCAACTCCTCCTGCAACATCGAAGACATCGCCCGCCCTGTCCCAAAAGGAACCCGATGCGAACAACGCGCAGAAGGGATCACCTTGGTGTCCATCAACTCCGCGATACCGCCATAACGAATCAACTTCTGCAAAAAGTAAAAGTCCTCCCCTGCTTGGCGCTTGTTCATCCCCCCCTGACGCGCATACGCCAAAGCATGCACCGCCATCGAAGAACCAACCGTCTGATAAGCAAAGGGCAATCCCACCCAGCGCTGCACGTGGATGTAATATCGCAAGAATAATTCATACAAACAAATCGCCAAAGACGCACGAGAAAAGGATACAGAGTCTAGAATGGTTTCTTCCTCTTCGATGGGATGCTCGTAATAAATCGATGCCGCATGGACCCCGTCTTTTTGAAAACAGCGCTCCAAGGCACACAAATAACTCGATGCCACCGTACAGTCCGCATCCAAGCAAGCGATCACCCCTCGCGCCTTCTCGATCTCCGCAAAACGAGCCGCAGCCTCATCCATCCCGATCTTTCGGGCAAGTCCAACCCCTGCATGTTTTCGAGGCAGCGCATGTTGCTCGATCAAATGTACTTGGATGCGATCTTCGTTGTGCAAAGCCCCCCACTGACGGACTTGTTCGCAAAGAGAGTGATTGCGGGCATGGACCTCTTCTGCCGCATGTTCTGAGGCATTGACCACCACAAGGATCTCGACCCCACTTTGCGGCCTTTCACATGCCCAAAGCGAAGCCAACACACCTCCGACATCAGGCTCATCGTGCGCAGGGATCACCACACATAGCCCCAGTTCATCCGACGGTTTCGACGTAATCTGCCGTTCCAAATAACGCCGCCGCTCCAAATAACGCTCAATCTCCACACAATCTCTCTTCATTCTCGCTCCCAAAAACATTCACCTAGCATCGCCTACTTGCGGATCTGCACGAAACAACACATACTTCTGGCGCCTGATTCACCCAAACGCTCGAACAGGGGACCCGGATGAGTGACGAAAAAAAAGAGCAAACAGACGCCGAAGAAACCGAAGAAACCGAAGATAGTGCAGAAGCCAAAGATCCAAAAGGCAAAGCCGCCCCAGTTGGAAAAACCTCACGCTTCTTCAAACTCGCAGGCATGACAGCCTCTGTCGCAGGAAGCTACGCCAAAACCCGCATCAAGTCGATCTTTCAAAACAAAGAAGACGCGGATCGTGACCGTGCAGCCGCCCACAAAGCCAGCGGTGAACGCATCGCAGAAACCCTCGGGCAACTCAAAGGCGCCGTCATGAAGGTCGGGCAGATGGCCTCCATCGCCAGCGATCTTCTTCCACGCGAACTCACAGAAGCTCTCGGGACACTTCAAAAAGAAGCCCCTCCCATGGACTTCGAAGTCATCGCAAACCAAATCGAAAAAGAACTTGGCGCACCTCCCCAAGAACTCTTCGAGTTTTTCGACGATGAGCCTTTCGCCGCCGCTTCCATCGGCCAAGTCCACCGCGCCACCCTCGATGATGGACAAGAAGTCGTCGTAAAAATCCAATACCCGGGCGTTGACGAAGCCTGCGACAGCGACCTCGCTCATCTCAAAGTCGCCCTACGCGCAAGCGGACTCGTGAATGTCCGCAAAAAAGACCTCGACGCCATCTTTGCTGAGATCCGTGATCGTCTCCATGAAGAACTCGACTACCGCAAAGAAGCACAAAATGCCCAGTTCTTCGGCGATTACTACAAAGATTATCCCAATATCCTCGTACCTAGCGTCATCCCCGAACGCAGCACCCAACGCGTCCTCACCCTCTCCTTTACACCAGGCGACCCCATCCAAGCTGTGCGCGCTCCCCGCTATCCCCAAGAAGTCCGCGATCAAATCGGCGTCCAGTTTTTCCACCTCGTATGCAGCCAGATCTTTCAACTCCAAGCCGTCCACGCAGATCCCAACCCTGGTAACTTCGCCTTCAGACCCGACGGTACCATCGTGATGTACGACTTCGGCTGCGTCAAATACCTAAAGCCCGAGATCATCGACGCGTACCGCAAGACCATCATCTGCGGCCTGCACGAAGACTACGAAGGCGTAGAAGAAGGACTACAAGCCCTCGGTGTCCGCGATCTCGATGGCCCCGCCGTTGAATACGAATACTACAAAGAATGGCGCGATCTCTTCCTGACCCCCTTCATCCAAGAAGAACCCTTCGATTATGGCCGTTCGACCCTGCACAACGAGGTGATCGCACGCGTCCCTGGCGTGATGAAACGTATCAAATCCTTTAAACCCCCCGCGGAACTTACATTCCTTGACCGCGCCATTGTCGGACATTACGGAAACCTCCGCAAAATCCGCGCGCGTGGACGCTTCCTCGAAATCCTCAAACAATACATCGATATCGATTCCCCCTGATCCCTCCGTATCATCGGACGTCCACGGCGGGCGTCCTCATCACCCCACATCATCGGGCGTCCACGGTGGGACGCCCCATCACCCCGTATCATCGGGCGTCCACGGTGGGACGCCCCATCATCATCCACATCATCCACATCATCCACATCATCCACATCATCGGGCGTCCACGGTGGGACGCCCCATCATCATCCCACATCATCGGGCGTCCACGGTGGGACGCCCCATCATCATCCTGCATCATCCATCATCATCCGCGATGCTCGGGCGTCCACGGTGGGACGCCCTTGATCTCGGTGGTGTGGGGTTATCCTTCTTCGCCGGGTTGTGGGACGCCAGCGAGCTTACGCACGATGGCTCGCATGGACATCAGGCCCACGGGCTTGAGCTTGTCACCATGTTTTTCCACGACGACAAGGCGATGGACTTTCATACGCGTCATGGTGGTGATGGCATCCGAGACACGTGTGCTGGGTCGGCAGCTCAAGAGACGCGGCGTCATGATATCTTCGACAGTGAGCGAGTCCATGGCTTGATCAGGACGCCCTTGGACAGCAAGAACGACGTCCGTCTGTGAAACCACGCCAACCGCCCATCCTTCGGCATCTGTAACGACCATCCCTTGAACATCGTGTTCATCAAGCATCTTCGCGGCTTTGCGGATGCTGATCTCAGAGGTGCACGTCACAACGTCTGGACGCATGACTTCGCCCACAGTGAGTTCATCTTCGGGTCGGATAGACGCGGTAGGTTCGACGATTTCGCGGTGAGGCGGGATATAAAACTCTTCAGGCACAGAGTCATCGACTTCGACAGCGAGCCGTTCTTTTTGTAGGGATGCGCTGATCCCCATACCCATCTCAGGGGCACCAATCAGGACCGCCATGTTGCCGTGGGGGTGTTTGTTTTCGAACATCAATTGGTGTGCGGTGGGCAACTCTTCGTTCACAAAGGTACGAGAGAGGCAAGGATCGACGAGACCTTCCGCGACAAGCTGGTTCAATCCTGCGGACTGTTCGGTGTTTGCAAAGTGAGAGCCTTGGAGGTTCTTTTGTCGCATCCACAGGTAACGCAGATCGACCGTTGCGTTGTAGCCCGTAGTACCCGCACAAATCACCACCATGCCGCCCGTATCGCAGACAAACATCGATGTTGGGATCGTGCTTTCGCCAGGGTGTTCAAAGACGATGCGTGGGTTGCGTCGTTCTCCCAAGATATCCCAGATCGCGCGACCAAAGTTACGCACACCTTTCAACCAGCGACTGTAACCCACTTCATCTTTCCAGTGCGGCAACATCCCCCAGTGATCGAAGTTTTTGCGATTGATCGCACCTTTGGCTCCCAAACTCTTGCAATACTCTGTCTTGCTATCGCTTGAAACAACTGCGATGGGGATCGCGCCTTTGGCGCGTGCGATCTGGATCGCCATCGATCCCAATCCGCCAGCGCCTCCCCACACAAGCACCACATCATCTTTGCGAACAGCGTGCTCCCCCCACCCCAACAACATGCGGTAAGCGGTCGCGCCCACCAACATATACGCAGCGGCCTCTTCCCAAGTCAGGTGCGTTGGTTTGGGCAAGCACTGTTCTGCTCGAACACGCGTAAACTGCGCGAAACTTCCGTAATTTGTCTCGTATCCCCAGATCCGAAAGCTGGGCGAGTACATCGGGTCGCCACCTGCCAAGACATGTGGACACTCAGGGTCCCAATGCCCGCAGTGTAGGACAACTTCGTCCCCGATCTGCACATTTTGAACCTTGCTGCCGACCTTGTACACGATACCTGACGCGTCGCTCCCGCCGATGTGAAAGTTCTCGGGCTCGCCTGCTTTGTTGCGCGACCCAATCACATCCACAGGCACCCCAAGCCCCGCCCAAACGTTGTTGTAGTTCACACCCGCAGCCATCACGTAGACCAAGACGTCATGTTCTCCCACCTCTGGAACATCCACGACCTCTAGCTGCCACGCTTTCTCGGGCTCACCATAACGCTCTGGACGTACCGTCCATGCGTACATCTTTTGAGGAACTTCTCCTACTGGGGGCTGCTCTTTCATCTCATACAAATCACGGACCATCTCTCGCTCCCGACTGCTCACCAAGCGCTCCCCACCCCGGAGACCGCTCTTTATACCCAAATCTTCCAAGCCAAATCCATTCTGGTGAATCATCATTCATTTTTCCAAAACACTTTGTCAAGGAGTGGTGAATTGTCATTCACCGCAAAAGCAAGAGAGGCAAGTGTTTGGGGGCACAAAATTTTTAGGAGAGCGGCGTGGTGGCTTTGTAGAGGGTGGCTTGACCAGTCACTTGGTAAGCGGGAGCGTCTGCGGGGATCAAGATAGCGTCACCTTGTTGGAGTCGGATCTCGCTTTGTCCGTGGGCTTTGATCTCAGCGCGACCTTGGAGGCAGAGCAAGATCTCCGCGCTGCGCAAGGCAGGAGAATGAAAGCGTGCGCCATCTCGGAGCTCAAGAACAGAGAGGACAAACTCTTCGTTGGGTGTGTGGTAGATCGCTTCGATGGAGTTTGCGGTCTTGTGAGGTTGCAGCACCTCGATGTTGGTGGGCGTAAAGCGTAGAACCTGAAGAAGTTCAGGGACATCGATATGTTTTACGGTGAGGCCACCACGCAGAACATTGTCTGAATTGGCCATGATCTCGATGCCAGTTCCTTCGAGATACGCGTGAAGTTCACCATCAGGAAGATACATCGCCTGCCCAGGTTGCAAGCAGACGACATGAAGCAAGGCAGGCGACAAGATCCCGATATCACCGGGATAATCCGCGGCGAGTCGCAAAATCCAACGACCGATATCACCCGCCTCCCCTTCTTCTCCGACAAGCCTTTCTGCGCTGCGTAGAGCTTCTTGGAGGGCCTTTTCCTTGCGCTCTTGGGGCAATGTAAGGAGAGCCGTATAAAAAGCCTTTAAGCCTTCTTCATCTGGTGATGCAGCGAAAGCCTTGCGCTCTTCAAGCAAGGCATCGATTTGAAGGCGTTCCATCCAAAAAAGGATCGATGGGTAAGCCCGAAAGCCTCGCAATGCCCAAAAAGGCGTCATCGCGCAGATCAACTCAGGTTTGTGGTTGTCATCGCGGTAACTTCGATCCCAAGCATCTACGGGGATCCCCAGTTCATTTTCGCGGGCATAACCTGTTCGCGCTTGTTCGAGGTTGGGGTGCGCCTGGATCGACAAGGGCTTCTCCGCGGCAAGGACCTTCAACAAAAAGGGAAGACGCCCCGTAAAACGCCGATCCACATCTTCCCCGAGGATCTTGGTGGACTCGTACTGCATCAACGCAAGCAATGAGTGTTTTTCCTCGCCCATCAAGACCTGCGAAGGGGCTTTGGGATGTGCCCCCATCCAAAGCTCGGCCTCAGGGTCTTCTGTGGGGGTGGAACGCCTTTGCAGCGCAGCAATGGCTGTATGAGAACCCCAAGCATAGTATTGGATCGGATTTTCCAAACGATAGATATGTTCCATGGACAAGCTTTCCTTCACTGTACAGACCAAACAAACCCTGAGAAGACGCCCCCAGAAACTTCTGATCTTTTATCCTTGTGAGAGCAAAGATATCACACCATCTTCTGTTTCTTCTAAAGAAACGGGGAAAAAGTCTCGTCGAATCATCGAAGTGCTTTGCTGTAGTGCGTCTTCGTAAGCATCGTCCCAAGCACGTAAAAAGAGATTCACCTGTGACCAAAGCGGCTCCACGAAAGGCAAAAAGCCTCCGCCGATCTCGTACACACAAAGCAGCGGAAAAGCCCGTGCGTGGGCGATCTCGTAGCCTTCTTCAAAAAGCTTGCGCCTTGTGCTCATGGGCAAGTTGGCCCCACGTTGAAAACGCAGTTCCCACACTTTTGCGTCTCCCGCATCGGGCAGTTCTTCGTCGTCGGTCTCTGCTTCGTCTTGTTTGTGGCGCAACAACTGCTCCACAAAGCGAGCGATCTGCATCTGTTGGGAGAGGTCCAAGCCACGGCGCTTGAGGTAGGACGCCATGAAAGAGCCCAACGCGTAAGGGCTAGACGACCAACACAAGACGCACTCTTCTTCGCGTCTCCAGACGAACCACCATGTGCCCTCTCCATCGTGTTGGACAAAAGGCTCAGCTTTCTTTTGGGTGGAAGAAAGCCCTTGATTCACGCGACGAGCCTCCGCCAAAGCCTCGGAAAAACGGGAAAGATAGCAAGGACGGTTGGGTTTCGGGTAGGCCATCGACTTGAGGTGTGGGTGATGTCCCCAAAGATAGGCATGTTCAGAAGAAAGTGGGGCCAGACTGGACGCGATCTTGGCGGCGCATAAGAAAAACTCTTCTCGTTCTTCTTGGTAGCGCGCGGAGCCTTCTTCCAGAAAGGCGTATGGCACATCGGAAAGGATGCGCAACAAAGAAGGTTCAAGGGCAGGGATCTCTTGTCGTTCGAGAGGAACCATTTGGATATGAAGGGGTTGGACGACCTGCGCGAGATGATCGAACGGAACCACAGCAGGCAACGCGACTTCCACAGGGCGACGGGGCATCCCATAAAGCGGTCGTTCCATGACCAAACGCAGCGAAAGATCCCATACCATCGAGAGATGCGATGTTTCTGTAGGAAACCACCCCAAAAGACGGTGTCTTTGAAGATCTATCCACACCAACACCACCGCGGACTCATCCGAAGGCCGTCGAGGTCGCACACATAGCGGTGAAAACAGCGGATGAGAAGGGAGGCTTCGAGGATCTTCCATGCACTGGTAGGCAAACGACTGGATCACGCTACCCAACAAGAGCAAGGCCCCCCAACGCTCGCGCACCAAAGGCAAGCCTTGTAGGTAGTTTTGCTCTTCTTTTCGAGCTTCTGGCGACATCTCGTAGAAAGAAACAAACGATGAGGCAGGTGCTTCCAAGGAAGACACAGGAGGTGGTGTAGGGACAGCGGGTTCGGGTGAAGGAGAAGTCTCTTTGGTGAGGGAATCGAGGATACGTGGATGGATGCGTGCGATAGAGGCCTGACTTACAAGATAACGTTCTGCAACAGCACGTTGCGTCAGTTGTCCTCCCCCTCTGCGTAGAACGATAACGTACTCCATCGCCGCAGCGTACGCTTGTATGGAGCGGATCTGAGGCTTTGCGACTTGGCAGAAGAGTTCCCAAGCTGCGCAAGCATGTTCTATAAAAGCGGGATCATACCCTGCTTGTTGCATCTTTCGACGCAACAAGGCAGACACAGCCTGGGATTGATCACGCCGAGAACGTCTGCGTGTAGACTTGCCAGGCGGGTCGGACATCCCATGTTCTCCGAGGCGTGCGAACTTTATACATCGAATACAGCGCGAGAAAGAGGGAACAAGATGAGGTCTTTGCTTTCCATTTTGGGCCAGTGCTACGGATGTAGCGGATGCGATCTTGTGCAGAAAGGGTACGATGGTTCAAGCCTGTGGAAATCTGCATGGACTTCTCTCTTTCCTGCACCTTGAAAAAGGGCCCCCTTGTTGTGGGATGAGAGGCCTTTCCAAGTGCTTTATTCGGCCCTTGCGACCCTTTACAAACAAAGCAAAGAAGACGCAACGACCGAGGAATCAAGGCGTTACCTCAGAGCATACCATCGAAGGTAACGCTTGTCGAACCCCTGCTCGAAACAAACAGGGCACACCTGTCATAACGCTGCTGTGTGCAAAACGGTTCAACATCCCACCTTGGGCAGGATAAGTAACATACTCACAACGCACCTAGCGCCGCGCAAGTAGGGGACATCCTATCCAAGCGGTAAGCACCCATGATCAAAAGGTGAATTGATATACCTAAGCGATCTCACAAAAGCAAGGGAAATCCGCGTTGCAAGCAGAGTCATGATGGGGAAGAAAACGGGGAAGAAAGAGGGTCTTAAATCGATTTTTTCGAGAAGTACCAGTCGGTCACTTCGATGCCTTCGGTCTTGACGCGCTCTTCTGCAGCTTGTTGTGTTGCGGGGGGAGGCACGATCACCTTGTCGCCAGGTTTCCAGTTGGCAGGGCAAGCGATCCCGTGTTGGTCCGCAGTTTGGAGACCATCAATCACGCGCAAGATCTCGTCGAAGTTGCGGCCAAAGTTCAGCGGATAATAAATCATCGCGCGGATCTTGAAGCTGGGGTCAATGAAGAAAACGCAACGAACTGCCGCTGTGTTCGAGGAAGGCTCGTGGATCATGTTGTAGAGACGGGCGACTTTTTGGTCGAGGTCCGCGATCACGGGAAACTGGACCTTCACATGAAAGTTCTCTTCAATATTTCTGACCCAACCAATGTGCGAATACACACTATCAATCGAGCAACCAATCAACTTGACATTGCGGGCCGCAAAGTCGTCTGCGCGACGCGCAAACTCGATAAACTCGGTAGTACAAACAGGCGTAAAGTCCGCAGGGTGAGAAAAAAGAATCACCCAATTTCCCACAGCCCACTCAGAAAAAGTGATGGGACCGTGCGTTGTGTTGGTTTGAAAGTCAGGGGCTGGACCATTCAATGCGATGCGGGGGGTGACTTGTTCCGTTTGCTCGCTCATCGAAACGCTCCTTCTCTGCCAAAAGGCTTCTGGTTCTATCCACACCAAAACGCTAGGACATAAAATGCCCCTATTTGGTAGAAGAGGGTCCAAACGATGTCAAGCGACCTCTTGCCCTTTTCACAGAGACAAAACACCATTCCCCCTTGTCTAACGCCCCCACAAAAACCGCAAACCCGTTGCCTTCTTAGCGTTTTCTCGATACCATGCCCCCATCTGTCTCTCCCTAAAGAGAGGGTCTTGTTGGCGTCACCCAAAAGACTCTCTAAAAAGAGACAATGTACCCTCTCCGCAGGGTCCATCCATGGAAACGATACGCTCAAGCCTTTTTGAGCGAAACACGAATAGAACGCGAAGGATACAATTGATGCGCACGCCTATCTTGTTTTCTTTGTGCATGGGTCTTTTAGTGTTTTGTGTGAACCCCACCCAAGCCAAAGCCCAATGCACCTACGTCAAGACCGTACGCCTTGGTGGATCGACGCTCAACATCCGCCCTGCTGCCAACACCAACCAAGCATCCATCGGTTCTGTACCAGAAGGTGCTTGCCTTGCCGTCCTCCAAACCGAACCCAACGGCCAAAATATCAATGTCTCGGGCGCCTGCACAAACGTCAAGACTTGGTACAAGATCAAGTACAACAACGTAACAGGTTGGATATCGGGCTGTTATGCGGACTGTAGCACTTGTGGGGGCCCCCCCCCTGAGTGTAGCGCAGGCCAAACTCGCGCTTGCTACACAGGTCCCAGCGGGACCAAAGGCGTCGGCATCTGCAAGGAAGGCACCCAAGGATGCAGCAGCGGCAAATGGGGCAGTTGTAGCGGCGAAGTCAAACCAGGCAAGGAAAGTTGCAATGGAAAAGACGACGACTGCGACAGCAAAGTTGACGAAGGAAACCCTGGTGGTGGCGGAAACTGCACAGACAAAGGTTGCACGGGCGCAGAGCTTTGCGAAAATGGCAAGATCGTTTGTCGAACCACAGGTGGCGGAAGTACCGAGACTTGCGACGGGATCGACAATGATTGCAATGGACAGATCGATGATGGCGTAACCCGTCCCTGTTATAGCGGGCCCCCCAACACCAATGGCGTAGGACGCTGCAAAGGTGGCACCCAAAGCTGTACGCTCGGGAAATGGGGCGCTTGCACAGATGAGATCCTGCCCGGCGCCACCGAGGTCTGCGGAAACAATACAGACGATAACTGCGATGGACAGGTCGATGAAGGTTGCGGCACCACCACCACTTGCAACAACGGCGAAACCCGCCCCTGTTACAGCGGTGCAGCGGCCACCAAAGATGTCGGCGCTTGTCGTGTGGGCACCCAGACTTGCCAGTTTTCGCAGTGGGGCGCTTGCCAAGGTGAAGTCGTTCCCACCCAAGAGGTCTGCGGAAACAACATCGATGACGACTGCAACGGCCAAGTCGACGACAATTGCGGCACCACACAGCCTGGTGACTGCGTAGACAATGACAAAGACGGCTATGGTATCGGGCCTGGATGCAAAGGTCTCCAAGACTGCGATGACAACGACAAAGCCGTCAATCCTGGAGCTTCCGAGATCTGTGGAAACGGCAAAGACGACGACTGCAACGGCGGAGACGCCCAGTGCGGAAAACTCAACCTTGGCGAAGAAGGATGCCGCAAAACAGAGGACTGCCTCTCCAACTTTTGTGTGAGCCTTGATGGAATTCACCGCTGTTCGCAGCCTTGCAAGGAACGCGTTGACTGTCCCGCTGGTTATGAGTGTGTTCAAGGCCAAGCTTGCTGGCCTTCTGAAAAACGTCAGATCCCTCCCAGTGACTTTCCCAAATCTTGCCAATCCGATCCCGATTGCCCCGCAGGAGAACGATGCGACCGTGGTTTTTGCAGCAAAGAAACCACAAGCGGCTGCGGTTGCAGCGAGCGTGAAATCCCATCCTCTGGGGCTTTGTGGTTCTTACTTCTCTTTGGCATCCTTTTGCGACGACGAACCGTTCAGACATTTTCAACAAAAAGGGTCAAGACATGAAGCGATATCTTGGATGGGGTGTAGGCTTGTGGCTCCTTTTGCCGATACCTGCTTGGGCCCAAACGCAATTTCGTTATCCAATGACGACCAGCGGCACGTACATCACGGCATATCGCGATAACAACCGCACCGTCGGCCCCAAAAGAGACTGGAATGGGGGTCAGAAAACGTACGACAACCACAGTGGAAGTGACTATGGGATCGGTGGCTTCGCGGGGATGGACAGAGGGTTTTGGATCCTCGCAGGCGCAGATGGCACGGTTGACGCTGCAACCGATGGAAACGCCGACCGTTGCACCTCGGGAAAGTGCTCGCCCTGTAGCGGAAACTATGTCCGTCTTCGTCACTCGGATGGGAAATATTCTTACTACCTGCACATGAAAAGAGGCACTGTGCAAGTAAGAATTGGCCAACACGTCAAATGTGGCGATCGGCTCGGGCTCGTAGGCTCAAGCGGTTGTTCGACAGGCCCGCACTTGCACTTTCAGGTCAACGTCAGTTCAGGAAGCCGCGATCCCTTTCTCAACAACGACTGGGTCAACCGTGGTGCCTACCTAGGGCACCCCTCCACCCAGTGCAAAGGCGGCTCTCCGCCCCCTCCTCTCCCCACATGTGGCTACATCAAGACCGCTCGCTTAAATGGTCTGGATCTCAATATCCGCCCAAGCTCGAATACCAACCAATCCCCCGTAGGGACGGTCCCAGAAGGCGCATGCTTGAAGGTCCTCGCACGCACCAGCAATGGACAAAGTATCTTTGGCAACCCCAACTGGTTCCAGATCAGCTACAACGGAAAAACAGGTTGGATCTCAGCCTATTACACGAACTGTTCGGACTGTGGTGGTGCGCCCCCCCCTCCCCCCGAGTGTACCGCAGGGCAAACCCAAGTTTGTTACACAGGTCCCGCAGAAGTTCGTGGCAAGGGCAATTGCAAAGAAGGCAAGCGCTCGTGTAGCAACGGTAAATGGGGAGCTTGCGAAGGCAGCGTCCTCCCCAACAATGAAGACTGTGACAAGGAAGACAACGACTGCGACGGCAAGATCGACGAAGACCTTACACGTCAGTGTTACAGCGGTCCTGAGGGCTCTTTGGGCATTGGCGCATGTCAAGAAGGTGTTCAACTCTGCCACGAAGGAAGCTGGTCAGCGTGTATCGGCGAAGTCGCGCCCGCAGCACAAGAGATCTGTGACAACGGAAAAGACGATAACTGCGATGGGATGATCGACGAAGGTTGCGCGACAGGTCTTTGTACAGATGGACAAACCCAAGAGTGCTTCACTGGCCCGCTTGACCGCGTCAATATAGGTGCCTGTAAAGCAGGAACCCAGACTTGCACAAACAACGCATGGGGACCTTGCCAAGGTGAGGTATTGCCCGCTGCCAACGAGATCTGCGGAAACAGTATCGACGACAATTGCAACGGCGCCGTCGATGAAGGTTGCGGGACACCCACCACTTGCGAAGACAAAGATGGCGATGGATACGGCGTCGGTGGGGCTTGCACAGGGCCTCAAGACTGCGATGACAATGACCCGAACATCCACCCAGGCGCCACAGAGATCTGCGGAAATGGCGTTGATGAAGACTGCAAAGACGGCGACTTACCTTGCAATGCCAAAAAAGAGATGGGCGAAGTGGGTTGCAAAGGACCCGATGACTGCAAAAGCGGCCTTTGTGTCACCTTGAAAGGCGAAAATCGCTGTTCAACCCGATGTACCGCAGACACAGACTGTCCCCAAGATTACGACTGTATCGACCAAACCGCGTGTTGGCCCAAACCTGCCGCGTTGCCTGATGGTGTTTGTAAAACCACGCAAGACTGTGTCGCAACACAAGTCTGCCAAGAAGGCAAATGTGTGAATGAGATCGCCGTGCGCGGATGCGGTTGCAACAACCAAGCTCCCGCTTCGTCGGATATCTTTGTCTTTTTGTTTGGGCTGTTGTTCTTGCTACTCTTACCGCGCCGCGAAGAAAACTAAGCCATCCCGCTCCCCACCAAGATCCTCACCCCATACAACACAGCGATCAATGGCCGCTTTTGTGCTCTTTTTTGGGCGCTGGACCGTGGCTTGCGCCGTGGTCAGCACCATGATGTGCGACGCCACCAAACATCGAGAGCGGGGCAAAAAACCAAGAAATCAAAAGAAAGAAACCAATCACACCCACACTACCGAGCATGATAAACTTTGCATTTTGTTCGAGCGTATTGCTTTGATCCTGTGGATTCGCCATGGCTAACTCCTTATGATGCTTTTCGTGTGTCTTGCGTCAAAGCGCCCCCGACCTCAAGTCAAAGGGAGACACATCCTCTTCTAAAATACGTATCAATGGACCCAAAGCCGCAACACTGCGGCCTGTGAAGGATAATCATGATGCAAACAGGCCAAGACGACCTTTCTTCTGCGGGGCGCAACATAAAACACCCCACACAAGAGATCAAGACACCCCAAAAACGACGCCTGTGGTGGCTGTGGTATCTTCTCGGTCTATCGGCCCTTTCTGCATTGGGACTCTTGGCTTTTGTCTGGTGGGCCTGTCGCGATCTTCCTGATCTTTCAAAGATCCAAAATTACCAGCCTTGGGGGATCACACGCATCTTTGATCGCGATGGTCATGTCGTCGCAGAGTTCGCAGATCAACGCCGCACACCCATCCTTTACAAAGAGATGCCTCGGCATCTCGTCGATGCCATCGTCGCTGCCGAAGATGCCGACTTTTTTAAACACAAAGGTCTCGATTATCTCGGGATCTTGCGCGCCTTTTGGAAAAACCTGTGGAGAAAGCGCGGTGCCCCCAAACAAGGAGGCTCCACGATCACACAACAGGTCGTCAAAACCTTTTTGCTGACACCTGATCAGTTTTATACTCGCAAGATCCGCGAAGCTGTCCTCGCAAGACAACTTGAGCAAAACCTCAAAAAAGAAGAGATCCTGTACCTTTATCTCAACCAGATCGACTTTGGCCGTAACTGCCATGGTGTCGAAGAAGCCGCACGCTACTACTTCGGCAAAAGCGCACGGCAACTCAACCTCTCAGAAAGTGCGATCCTTGCGGGGATTCCCAAAAATCCCGAACGCTACAACCCCGCACGCTCCATTCGACTGACACGCCGCCGACGCCGTTATGTCCTGCGTATGCTTCTGCGAAACAACAAGATCGACCTAGAAACCTTCGATAAAACGAATAGTTCTGAGATCCTTCCGCCGCCTCCCCCAAAAGCCCCTCCCCTTCAAGAAGACTACTACACAGACGAGGTCCGAAGACGCGCACTGCAACGCCTTCAAGCCAAGCTCGTGGACACGATCAAAGATCCAGAAACCCGAAAACAACGCGCGCGCGATCTCTTTTATCGCGGGGCCCTGCGTATCGAAACACCACTCGATACAAAGCTACAACAACGTACCCAGCGCCTCCTGACACAACATCTCCAACATCTCCGTCCTACCGCAAAGTCCAAGTTTTTCTTTGAAGACAAGAACACCCCGACCACCGCCCCCAAAAAACCAATCCTAGAGATCAAGCCAACCCTGCCTGAGAAGTCTGATTCGCCCTACAAGCCGCCCTTACAAGGCGCCGTCATCCTTTTGGAGCCTCACACGCGACTGGTGCGCGCCTTGGTGGGCGGAAGAGACTTTCGTACAGCGCCTTTTAATCGCGCGACCCAAGCCCGCCGCCCCCCAGGTTCGGCCTTTAAGCCCATCCTCTACACTGCGGCCATCGAGTCGCGGCAGTACACCGCAGCCAGTCTCGTAAATGATGCTTACTTTGCTGTGATCCGCGATGGAAAACGTTGGGTCCCCCAAAACAACAGTCGACGCTACAGCAACCAACAAGTCCGTCTGCGCGAAGCCCTCGCACAATCGCTGAATACAGTGGCCGTCCGCGTGATTGATGCGCTCACGCCCAACCGTGTCATCGAAACAGCCCAACGTCTCGGCATCCAAGCCCCTCTCGAACCCCGTTTGCCCCTTGCACTCGGCGCCTCCGCAGTTCAGCCACTCGCCCTGACCAACGCTTATGCAACTTTTGCAGCACAAGGGGTTTTCGATGACCCCGCGATGATCGAGCGTATCCTCGATGCCCAAGGCAAAACGATCTTCCAACGACTCCCCAACCCACGTGGTGTGATCTCTCCCGCAGTCGCCTACATCATGACCTCGATGCTCGAAGATGTCGTAAAGATCGGGACCGCACGCGCTGCCCTTCAACTCAAGCGACCCATCGCAGGGAAAACAGGGACCACCAACCAAAACCGCGATGCTTGGTTCATCGGCTACACCCCACAGATGTGTGCGGGCATCTGGATCGGCTTCGATAAGCGCCATACCATCGGGGATTTCGGAACAGGTAGCCGCGCTGCTCTACCTCTCTTCATCAAGATGTTTTCCACCCCACCCCTGCAACAAGAACCCATCCAACCCTTCCCTGTTTCTGAGGATCTGCTCTTTGCCAACATCGATCCCAAAAGCGGCAACCTCGCCCAGCCTCACCGTCCCTTTCTTCGCGAGGCTTTCCTCCCAGGCACACAACCCCGTCGATACGCTTCTTTTGGAAATGTCCTCAACCCAGATGACTTTTTCCGCAACCCTTGATCCATACAACCGTCTCTCCTCTCGAAACCTCCCATAGACAAGCTCCCTCTTCAGAAAGGAAAGCAAGATGCAAAGATGGTCCACCTTTTTTCTCGCACTCCTCGCTAGCTTGACCTTGTTTGCTTGCACCCAAAATGATGCTCGCCTCTACACCCCAAAGGACGCTCGTTGGCTACTGATCCAAGCCGTGAACTTGCAGCTCCCCAGAGATGTGCGCCTAACCCTATCCTTCAATGCAAAAGAAGCAGGTGGCTATGCGGGATGCAATTCGTTTGGTTCACGCAACTACGTCGCCAAAAACGGTACCTTTCGATTTGGTGAAGCGATGATCACCAGCCGAGCTTGCGGGATGTTGAAACTAGAATCCGCCTACACCAAGATGCTTTGGAAAATAGATGGTTACAGGTTCGACAAAAAGGAACTTGTCTTGACCACAGCGGGGAGAGAAGTTTTGCGTTACGAGTTCGTGGGCCCCACCCCCAACGCCAAACTCGAAAACACCTCTTGGCAGCTTCAAACTTGGTTGATCCCGAGTAGCAAAGGTGCTCCTGTGGTAGCGATGCACAGTCAACACACGACGCAGTTTCGAGTGCAACTATCCTCTGGAAAGATCACAGGAAAAACACCTTGCGGGACATTCTCAGGGACCTACACCCAAAAAGGCACGGCCCTAACACTCCAAGCCATCCAACAAGCCTCCGCCAAGTGCCCCACAGATGCGCAAGAAGACAACAAGCGCTTCTTTGCAATGCTCCCAAAGATCCGCTCTTTCCGCATCCAAGGAAACAACTTGCGCCTTTCGATCGATGCGTCACAAGGACTCGATTTTCAAAAGAAATAATCCTCCCCCAAAACACATCCCCCAAAGCTCCTCTCTCTCCAAGGCTCATCTCCCCCGAAACATCGACCTTATCGAAACAAGGGAAGCTTTAGATCGTCATCGAGAAGATCTGCGTTTGTGGCTGCTTGCGCCACAAACGCAAGTCAAACGCCATGCAGATATTGCGTACAAAAGCCTGTCCTGCGGGCGTAACACGCATCCCATCTTGTTCGATCTCGACCAATCCATCTGCGGCCATCTCAGCAAGACGCTCCAAGACCTCGGATAATCCGTCGAATTGCATCGAAGGCTCTGACCAACGTGTCTCCCAATGGCACATCAGCTCCAAGATGTGTCGACGAATCACCAGATCTTCGTGTTCCAAAAGATGCCCTCGAAACACAGGCAAACGACCTGCTTCGATGCTTTCTTGGTACGCTTCTAGGGTCTTTTCATTTTGTGCAAAAGCCCCCCAAGCATCGCCGATCGCAGACACCCCAAGCCCCACCAACAACGTCGTTTTGGAAGATGTGTATCCCATAAAGTTGCGGTGCAAACGGCCTTCCTTGGCTGCAATCGCCATATCGTCCGAAGGAAGGGCAAAGTGGTCCATGCCGATCTCAAGATAACCAAGATCTTCGAGCATCCGCTTGCCGCGCTCGTACAAGGCCCGTTTTTCGGCATCTTTTGGAAGGTCCCCTTCTGAAAACCCACGCTGTCCGACGCCTTTGACCCAAGGAACATGCGCATAACTATAAAAAGCGATGCGATCAGGAAGCAGCTTTCCCGTCTGTTCGATGGTTGCGGTCATGCTCTCCAAGCTTTGAAAGGGCAGACCGTACACAAGATCGTGGCTCACAGACGTAAAACCAATCTCGCGCGACCACGAAGTCACACGCTCGACGTGTTCTTTTGGCTGGATGCGGTTGATCGTGCGTTGCACCTTCTCATCATAGTCTTGCACACCAAAACTCACGCGACGAAACCCGAGAGCGTACAGCATCTCAAGATGTTCTCGCGTGGTGTTGTTTGGATGCCCTTCCAAACTGAAGTGCACATCCTCGCAGCAATCGGCCTTGCTCAAGATCCCTTCGAGAAGTTCGCGTAGATGGGCTGGAGAGAAAAAGGTTGGCGTCCCCCCACCCAGGTGGATCTCACGGATACGCGGGCGTTGTGGGAACAACTCAAGGTACATATCCCACTCGCGTTGCAAAAGCTGAAGGTAAGGCGCTTCCACATCGTGATTCTTGGTGATGCGACGGTTGCATCCACAAAATGTGCACAGACTCTCGCAAAAAGGAAGGTGAAGATAAAGGCTGATCCCCTCTTGCTCGTTGCTTTCCTCAAAAGCCTGCCATACCGCCGCTTTCCAACGCGGCGTTTGAAAGGCATCCACGTCCCAATAAGGCACGGTCGGATAGCTCGTATAACGCGGTCCTGGCACATTGTATTTTTGGATCAAATCGCTTTGCATACGCTTCTCGCTCCCTTCTCACCGCAGGCTCTACCTGTTCGAGCCTCGCCTCATCCCCATACCACACTCGTACGCGATCCGAAACACCCCATCTCTCTCAAAAAGATTTTTCTCGATTTTTTTCTACCCATCAAAAACTTTCTCAAAGAGGTGGCGTTTGAGGGGATATGGACAATGAAGACGAGCAACACTCCCTCGACAAGGGGGTTCACAGCCCCGCTTTTCAACGATCCATATCCTCTGAAGAAGAGACCAGCCTCCATCAACCAAGGATGGATGAGACTCGCTGGGGCGACCTTTTTTCTTACATACATTATTTACGAGGTCTTACGATGAACGCATCGAAGTGGCTCTGGATTTGCGGCCTAAGCTTGACCATGCCTTTTACCGCTTGCAAACAACTCTCCCCCCAACCAGATCCACATCCCCCCGTGCGTAGCGGCTCAACAAAGCTCGTCTCCGCTGAAAGTCCGCACCAAAAAGACGCGAAAAAAGACTACGATATCCAAGAAAACACAGCCCCCAAAGGATACAAAATCCAGACCGCTAGCGGCTGGACCACCGTGCTCCGCCAATCCTCCGCTCACCATCGTCAAGAGGGAGGCTTTTTTGGAAAAGGCGGCGCATCCTTGGGCCGTGTAGATGCTGCAAGACCCAAATCCAAAAGGATGCATCGCAGCCGAGCCAAGTCCGTCACTTTGTCAACAAAGGAGTCTTTCGAGGCCCCTGCAGCGCGCATCGCCGCGGATATCCCCATGCGTCGCAGCCCCCCCAAACCAAGCCTTGGTATGGGCCCCAAGGTCGCAGAAGATGTAGCGGACTCAAAGCCCGAAGCACGCGTGGATACAGCAACTGTCGCCAAAAATACTCCTGTGATCGCCCAACCTGCCCTCAAGGCGGGCGAAACCAACGACAACATCAACTTCGATGCTTATCTTGAGTATTATCACAAAAACAAACATCTCCTGCCTGCGGCCTATCAAATCGATGTCACCGAGCGTTACACCATCGAAGCCCTCGACCAAGACGGCAGAAATCTCCCTAACTGCCGCGTGGTCGTCACGGACGAAGCAGACCGCGTCTTGTGGAAAGGACGCACGGATGCTTTCGGCAAGATGCACTTTTTCCCTCGCACCACCCACAAAGATACAAAAACCAAGCAATTTATTGTTTCTTATCTTTACCAAGGCAAAAGCTTCGTTCGCACGTATCCACGAAGCAAAACAGGCAGCCTCAAACCATGGAAGGTTACACTTCCCGTCAAAAAACAAATCGACAAGGTTCGTCTCGACCTGCTCTTTTTGCTCGATACCACGGGAAGTATGGGAGATGAGATCGCCCGCATCCAACAAACCTTACTCGCGATTACAGCAAAAATTAACAACCAGAAAAAAGAGTATGAACTCCGTTATGGGATGGTCCTTTACCGCGATCGCACGGACGAATACATCACGCGTTCTTTTCCCTTCACCCAAGATGTGCAGGCTTTTGACAAAGCCCTCAAAGAAGTAAACGCGGCGGGTGGCGGCGATAGTCCCGAAGCCATGAACATGGGCTTGTACGCAGCCGTTGAAAAAATGAAATGGACCCCTGCTGCGCTTCGCTTGGTCTTTTTGGTCGCAGATGCCCCACCCCACATGGATTACGGCGATGACGTCCCCTATACCAAGACCTTGCAAACCGCCGTTGCCAAGGGAATTAAAATCTATCCAACCGCTGCGAGCGGCCTCGATCCCCAAGGAACCTTTGTCATGCGCCAAATCGCACAGTTCACCAACGCCAACTTCCTTTTCATCGAGTACGGCAAAGGCACCGCAGGAAGCCACGGCATCACCACGCCCCACGAGTCCAACAACCTCGACGATATCATCGTGCGCATCGTGCAAAAAGAACTGAAAGCTTACGCTCAATAAGCCCAAGTCATCGCAAAGATAGGATTTTCCCTCGACAAGCCCGAATCATCGAAAAGACAGAGCTTACGCCCAATAAGACCAAGTCATCGAAAAGAAAGAGCTTACGCTCGATAAGCCCGAACCTTCGAAAAGACAGGGGTTTCCCTCGACAGAGTCGAAATACTCCGAAAAGAAAGAGCTTATACTCAATAAGCCTTAATCATCGCAAAGAAAGAGCTTACGCTCGATAAGTCCGAACCATCGAAAAGACAGAGCTTACGCTCATATCCCTCGAATCATCGAACTTTCCGCCACCACACCCCATATCCCCGTGACTTCGGTCTGACAAAGACCCTTCTCTTCCCAAGTCTCCGATGCACCCTTCGTTTTCCAAAGGATACCAAGAGACCCAGAGGCTCACTCGTACACTTGACCGCAAACCAAAAAGTCCTCGAAGTCTTCCCAAGAGACCATCTCCATGGGAAAAACGGGACGTTTGATCTCTTCTGGATTGACGGTCTTCACCTCTCCATCTTCACCAAAGACGGCAACAGGACCAGGGACAAGCAAACGACCTGTATCGTCGCCTTGTTCCCATCCACCAAAAGAACCAGCCATCGCACATTCGAGATAGGCCGGGATATCAAAGTTGAACCAATACGCCCCACGCGGCGCGCTCATCCCAAAGTATCGAGACTCATTTTCCAACATTCCCTCTTCGGCCATCTCGTGTAAGTCCACGATCTGACGAAGCAAAGTCTCTTTCCAAGTGGCATAACCCGCACTTTCTTCTGTGCGGTGTTCGTACTGCTCGCGCCAAGCTTCCTCGAAAGGCTGTGGCTCCGCAGTCAGTGCGCCTTGCAAAAGTTGCCATAACGCTTCAACAGAAAAGGTCTTTTCTTCTTCATGTTTTGATGACAATGCCAGCAAGGCACTTAGGTACTCTTCCAAAGATCGTTCCTTGGTAAGAGAGTCACGCAAACCATGGATAGCAAGATAAAGATCGCGATTGGTGTGTAATTCGCTCATATAAAACAGTACTCCTCAAACAAAAATACAGAAAAAGAATCGTGCAACCATCCTGTAGGCGAGAGAAAAGGTTGCGTCAAGGAAGAAGATGACGTCGGATACTCGCGATGCCTTGCTCCATCTTTTGACGCGCAGAGATATTCGCCGAATGGACCGAGATATTGGGCGGTACAAAGCCCCGTGTCAGGACAGCTTCTTCCAACCACAAGATCACGTCGTAGCCTGTTCCCCGCGCGTCGTCACCCAAGTCATGATCCAAACTCAGCGCCTCGACCCCACCATATCCTAGCGCTGCGATCACTTCTTGCGGCCAACGCGCCAACAACCACCCAGGAGGCGGCAGTCTCTCGTCATCCAGATAGATCTTTGTGCCCGTCTTATGGCTTAGATGGACCTGTTTGCCCACCCAAAACTTTTCGACATCTGCCTCTGCGATACAAAATCCCCACAGAGAGGGGACATTCGCCTCCCCTTCTCGCTTTTCTTGAGGAGACCACATCGAAGAAAAAGGAACGCCACCCAACAAAGGCACCTTCCCTTCTTCCATCACAAAAGACATCTCTTCCTCTCGAAGCCATCGCGCCCATACAACGGGCTTTTGCGCAAGCCACGAGAGACGTTCTACACAAAACACTATCTGCTCCTTTTCAAGGGAGCCAGCACCTCTTTCTACACAAGAGGCTCGCTCCCATCGCGCCGCTCTATGCTTGGACCATCTTTGTCCACAGCGGCGCTTCTGTGCCTTGGACGGATGCATCCAACAGAAGGGTCAATAAAACAAACCTTCCCACACAAACCTTCCAACAGACGGGATCTCAGAGTATTTTCTTTGAGACGAAGCTTTCTTCTCCACCAAGCCCCAAAGATGCGCTAGAGGTCAACTTGTCCATGTGGTTTCCAACGCTCCTCTATCATCCATGGCTCCGCCGTTGGTGCTGGCGTGCATGGTTGTTTTTTTTCGCGATCATCCTTTTTCTACAAAGTAGCTACATCATGGCGCCCATCCCACCCGCCACAGCAACTCCCCCCAACCACGGAGCTTATGTGTTTTTTGGCATCCTTTGGTCTGCACTTTTTGCGGGCGGTGCGCTCTTGTGGCTCTGGCACCAAAAAACCCAAGGCATCTTTGCTTTTCCCTCTCCCATCGATCATCCCCTTCGTTACGCTTATTTGGTGCCTCGGATGATGCCTCTTTCTCTCTGCCAAAAGATCATCCACACAGCAGAACAAAAGACTTGGACATACGCTCGACATACACAAGCCACCCAAGATCAGCCCTTGCGTTCGTTACCAACACTTCAACCGGATATAGAAGATTTCTTACAAAACATCCTCTTTCCAGCGATGACAGCGCGGTACACGATCCCGCAGCACAAACTGCGCTTAAAAGAAGCTTTTGTGGTCCGCTATGACACGGAGCGTCAAAGCAAACTCGACCTTCATCGAGACGCTTCTTTGTTAACGGCCAGCATCGCACTCAACGATCAAGGCGAATACCTCGGCGGCGGGACTTACTTTACAAGCCTGAACCACGTCCTTTCCACGTCTCACGCAGGAGATGTCTTGCTCCATTGTGGAAAGCTCCAACATGGCGGATACCCCGTGCGTTCAGGGGTCCGTTATCTCTTGGTGTGTTTCGTGGATTGCTCACAAGATCTTCGATTTGATCATGAAGACATCGCTTCTTGGGACAGCGAATATCCCGAAGATGACGAAGTGATGAGACGCTTGGGTATCTTTGATGTGCAATGAAGTGGGAGATGTTTGCTGCAAGAAAAGAGAGAAAAAGGCAGGATCTTTGGGGGCAGAGAAAGCTCGACATCATCGAAGAGGACGGGGAGATCTATCGGCTCGCGTAAGCTTTGGGAGAGACTTTGGGAGAGATGACGATGGTCGGGACTTCTTCTTCTTGAAAGGTTACTTGGGTCACAGAGGTCGGTCGATAACCTCGATAGACGGGGACTTCCGCTTCAGAAAAAGACACTGTTTGAACAGATGCAGCGCGTTGTAGAGAGATCGATGACCCTGTGATCCCAAAGGCGACACAAAAAGCGAAAGCGACGAAAGAAAAGGTTGCGGCGGCAGAAACGAAAAGAGCGGCTTGTTTGGTTTTCATAAGATTTTTCCTTGTTTTTATCTATGGTTATGTCATTTGTTTTGATGTGTTTCTCAGCAGATGCCGCAGCCTAAGGGCAAAGCACATACCAACGATGCGCTCCACAACAAACCATTGGAAAAACAAAGAGATCGAGCACTTAACCTCGTTTAGAGTTCAAAGAAGCGTCCAAATACCAAACAAACAGATGTCCACATACCGCACCCCAAGCGTCCTCCCCCCTTCTTCCGCAGGCTCCGACCGTACAAAACAGCTAGACGCTCGAATATCCCCATCCTATCGAAGCATCTAGGCGTTCAAAGTCCCCATCCTATCGACGTTTTCTACGCCACAAAAAGAGCAGCATCAGCAAACCCAACAGGCCCTCTCCACGACCATCTTGGAGGCTCAAAGAAAAACTCTGACAACTGTGTTCTTGCGGGTTGGACTTGCGACGAGCGTGGGGTTTTTTCTTAGGCTTGGCTTTGGATGCAGAGACGCAACGCATGGCCTTCTGACAAGAGCCTTTGGCGCAAGTATTTTTGGGACAAACCGCGGTCGCATGCATCACCGTGAAAGGGAATCCATGCGAATAACCACGACGTTTCTCGATGCAAAGCGGCCACGAGACACAACGCTGACCACTTTTACAATCTTTGTCCTTCTTGCATGTTGTAGGTTCACAGGTAGGCCCCGCGTGACTGGTCGTAGGCTTCGATCCTTCGGGGCATTGGGAAGGTGGAGGCATCACGACATCCGCGAAAGCGGGCGCACTCATCCAGCAAAAAGCCCACAACATACCCATCCAAAAGCGACTTCGCAGCATCTTTTCCTCCTTTTGGGGCGATCGTCCCATCACAAACTCGTTGGATACGAGGCCTTTCAGTCTAGCGGATCTTCCGCAAGTGCAGCAACCCTCTGCCAAACAGTACGCCACAACCTTGCTTTTTGCATCGTCGTCGAAAGCCTCCCTCAAAACCAACCCTCGTTTGCCCCACCAACGCCCCACAAAAGCCTGAAGACATCCAAGACGCAAAGATGCGGATAATTCGGGCATATTCAATCCCTCCCAAAAGTCATTCAGCTTCTCCAAGCCCAATCCATCGAAAAGATCGTCACCCAAAAGGCAAAACACTCGCATCTGCTTGACTTTTTGAATTCTAAGACACAAATGCACCCTACCCAAAAAGAATCGAAGCACGTTGCGGTTCATCCTATGGCCACAAGCAAAACATCATCCAACCGCATCTGACATACAAACAAGGCCCGTCTTGGGCCGATACGAGAGGGAGATCGCATGACTGAAGAACGCAAGTATGATGTCATCTTGTGGGGAGCAACAGGTTTTACAGGACAGTTGGTCGCTGCTTATTTTACCCGTCAGTACGGCGTGGATGGTAGCCAACTTCGCTGGGCGATGGCAGGACGCAACCAAGACAAACTCGCCAAAGTCCGTGACGAACTCAAGAAGATTCACGCAGATGCAGAACAAGTGCCGTTGTTGCAAGGCGATAGCGATGATCTCGAATCGCTCAAAGCCTTGGCTGCTCAAACCCGCGTGATCTGCACAACGGTCGGTCCCTACGCCAAATACGGCGAAAAACTTGTGGCAGCGTGTGTGGAAAAAGGCGCGCATTATTGCGACCTGACAGGCGAACCGCAGTTCATTCGCCGCATGATCGATACCCACCACGAACAAGCCCAAGCCAACAAGGTGCGCATCACCAATTGCTGTGGTTATGACTCGATCCCTTCGGATCTTGGGGCGTTGATCGTCCAAGAAGAGATGCACAAGCGTTTCAACACGTACTGTGAAGAAGTGAAGATGTACGCAGGCCCCTCCTCGGGTACATTTAGCGGCGGTACGGTCGCAAGTATGTTGCACCTGCTCGAAGAAGCCAAAAAAGACCCAAGCATCCGCCGCGTCCTTGGCAACCCTTATGGACTGAATCCCAAGGATGCAACCTCTGGCCCCGATGGTTCGGACCAGATGAGCGTGCGTTGGGATGCAGACCTCAAACGTTGGACCGCTCCCTTTATCATGGCGAGCATCAACACACGGATCGTTCGTCGTTCAAACGCGCTTTTGGACTTCAAATATGGAAAAGACTTTCGATACAGCGAAGTCATGAGCTTGCCCAAAGGACTCGGCGGATGGTTCATGGGACAGTCGATTGCCTTGGGGATGGGCGGATTTATGGCCCTCGCAGCATTCGGCCCCACACGCAAACTGCTCCAATCCACCGTGCTTCCTGCCCCTGGGCAAGGCCCCTCTCCAGAAGCCCAAGAGAAGGGCTATTTCACGACGTATCTTCTTGGAAAAGCGGGTGAGCACAGACTGTATGGATTTGTTCGAGGAGAGCGCGATCCAGGATACGGTAGCACCGCGATGATGCTTGGTGAGTCGGCGGTTTGCCTCGCCAAAGATCAGGCCAAGCTGCCCAACCACTATGGTGTCCTCACCCCTTCGAC
This sequence comes from Myxococcales bacterium, assembly GCA_020632975.1. GTDB lineage: Bacteria > Myxococcota_C > UBA6777 > UBA6777 > UBA6777 > JAKLKB01. The sequence continues at coordinate 106,433 of JACKEL010000003.1, read as the reverse complement.
TGCGATGGGTATGCCCCTTGTCGAAAGACTCCGTGCTGTCGGCTTTACCCTCGAAGTCAACGACACTTTCCGCGCCAAGTAAGCCCTTTCAGAGACTATCCTTCGGATGGATGCGCGGGATTGTGAGGAGGCGTTTGCAGCTCCTCTTCTCTCAAGGGTGGTGGAGACTCCCACGCTTCCTCAAGCTCCTCTTCGATCGGCGTATTTTGCCATACACTCGAAAGAATCAAACCAAACGATCCCAACATGATCGCGATATCCGCCACATTGAAGATCGCTGTGCGCAGTGTGCCCACACCAATGTTCAAAAAGTCGGTCACTCGGCCGCTGAGGAAGACGCGATCGACGAGGTTACCAAGACCACCGCCCACCACGAGCATCAGCATCCACAGTTGCACAGAGCTGATCTTGCGAGAGAGCAAACCAAAGAGGACCATCCCGCCAAGCATCAAGATCGGCAAAAGAAAAAACACCCAAAACTTCAACTCTTGAGGAAAGCCTGCTCCCATCCCCAAAAAGGCCCCTGTATTTTCGGCATATTGCAAACGAATCGTATCGCCCAACATCGACTGCATCGGGCTTCCCTTCAAGGTGTGCTCCGCAACGCGTTTGGTCGTCTGATCGCATCCCACGCAAAAAGACAGCACCATCCCCATCAACATCAGCTTGTCCCATCGTTTTTTCATCCAGCAAGTCTCCTCAACAAGCGGCCCTGCGCTGTACAAAGCTCACCCCCATACACAACAAGGCTTTTTTTCTAAACATCCTTCCCACAAAGAAATATTCCAGCCTTTTGAAGATGTGCCCCCCGCGCCCTGCAAGCAAGACCCAGCCATCTCCACCACAGAACCCACGCTCTCTTTGAGGTTCAGAAAAAAAGCTTTCTTCCAATGCTTTTTTATGCTATCTTTCAACGTCTCTACAGGCCGATAGAACGGTCTTTTTATAACCCTCTTCCATCACAACAAAAATACATTTCCCTCCATTTTTTTCCTCCTTTTTTCTGGAGAGTCGGATGGATCAAGATACTTTTTTCTTACTCTCTCAGCTAGAGAGTCATGTCGAGGACATACGAGAAGGCGCGCTCTCTCTCTTGGTAGAAACGCGCGAAAAAGCTGCCATCCAGCCCATCATGCGGCGCTTGTCCAAAACCCGCGACGTCGAAGAAAAACGCAACCTCATCGAAGCTCTCGGGATCTTGCGCGCAGAAACGGCCGTGCCGCGCTTGTTGCAGCGCCTTCAGCGCAGCGAAGATGGACCTCTCCAAGTCACCCTCTTGCTCGCTCTTTTGCGCATCAACTCCTCTTCAGGCGCCACACGCCTACGCAAGATGCTGCAACGCCTGACCCATCGTTCCTTGCTCCAAGCCTTCCTGAGCTTTGCGAGCGATAGCCAAGACTTTACCCAAGAACTCCAAGACAATGCTTCCCTACGTTGGATCGCCCAACAGATCCTGCAAGTCAGCGTCTCGCCCCAAGTCTGTATCCAACTCATCGGTCAGATCTGGCAAGTTCCCTCGCGTTGGGCGCGGCAAACACTATGTGAAACACTACTTCACCCCATCGATACCATCCGAACAGCGGCCCTTGACGCACTTCACCGACGCAACGAACACCGTGAAGGCAAGCGTTTTCTGCTCCCGCACACGCGCTCCAGCGACCCAGAAAGCCGACAGCGCGCCTTTGCCGCCCTTTTCGACCTCGTCTCCTCGCGGGACCTTCGCCATCTCCAACACGGCCTGCAAGATCCCTCGCCCGTGATCCGACGGATCAGCCTGAAGACATGGGTGCATCATGCCCCCAAACGTGCGCTCGAACCACTCAAGGCTGCGCTGCGCGATCCTCACCCAAGCGTAAGGCAAGCTGCGGTCCTCTCGATCACATCGACGTTTGCAGGGTTGTACCCTTCTCTTCTGCAAGCCCTTCAAGATCCAACACGCCTCGTCCAACGCGCCGCAGTTCAGGCCCTTTGTGCCTTTCCTAGCAAAGAAACAGCCACACATCTTCTCGACTTTTTGTACGCTCTCCAAGAAGAGATCCAGAAAAAGTCGCATCCCTACTCGACCCAAAGTCCCTCCAAAGATGAACTTGGGGTTGCAGAGCGCGAAGAGTTACGGGGCCAAACACTCGATGCACTCGAAGAGATCGGGCTTTCGCAGGATGCACAACAGAAGCTCCACGCCCTTTGGCAAGCCTACCCCCAAGATACCCTGCTCCACGCAGAGCTGCTTTACACCCTTGCACGACGCGACATCCTCGAAGGTCCGTCCCTGTTGCTAGAACATCTTCAAAGCCCAACACTGGGCAAAGCAGCCCAAGCCGCGTTTGAAGATCTCGATCAGCCCGAATCCATCGAGCGTTTTGCCGCCCTTTTTCCTTTGCTCACTCCGCAGAAAAAACATCTGTTGCTTTCGCTGCATCCGCGCCATCGCACCCAACCACTCGAAGTCATGCTGCTTACGATCATGCGCGAACGAGATCCCAAACTGCGTCGTGAGGCTCTACGACAGTTCGCCCACCTCCCCGCAGTCTTTCCTTCTAGCGTAGAAGCCGATCAGATCAAGTGTTCCGCATTAAAAGACCCTGACGAGCGCGTTCGCCGCGAAGCGCTCTTACACGGCCAAGCTCCTTTTTCATCCCAACAGATCGAGATCTTGCTTGCGTTGCTCGAAGATCCCAACGAAGAGATACGTTGCACAAGCCTGCAACACCTTGGGACTTGTCCCGCACAGCATGTCAAACAAACCATCCAAAATCTCGCAGAACAGGCATTTTCCGACCCTCCACGATACAGCCAAAACGACTGGAGTGCTTTGTTGGGAGCGGCCTACCAACAAAGCTTACCGCTCGATCCGCAAGCACTGATCGCCCAATACAAAGATGCGACCGCCGTTTGCTTAAAGGCCTACAAGAACAAACGCAGTGGGATCGAAGATTACAGCGCCTACTTTTCCCAAGAAGATGCCACCCCTTCTTTTCCCGAGCTTCGGGTCGCTCTCTTGCAAAAGCTCAGCCAAGATGCTCCTTTGGGGTCGCAAAAGGACGAATACATCAAGCTTTTGAGTGATGCGCTTTTGGATCACCGTGTTTTTATGCAAGAAGTTGCCTTGGAGATCATCAGAGAAACCGAAGAGGAACAACTCTTTGATTTATTATCACAAAGAGATATCGACTACAGTCTGACAGGCGATATCTTCTACACCCAGCTTTGGCTCGCCCCTGAAAAGACGCCTCTGCCCAAGACCAAACGAAGCCGTCGAGAACTCCTCCCCCACAAGGCCGAGCGTTGCCTGTGGAAACAAACGCACTTTCTCAAGCAAGCAGGACGCGATCAACGTTGGAAGATCCGCCGCCAACCCCCTTCACAAGTGCCTTGGGCCACCCAAGCTGATATCGCGTTGGATGCGGAGCTTGCGCTTGCATCGCGGATGAAACAACGGCTCTTGCAAGCAAGTCTCCACGAAGAACAAACAGAGACCATCAAAGCCCACGCGTTGGCACTTGCGCACCTTGCGGGAGAAGAGTTTGAGGCTTGTATCCCAGGCACGAGCGCTTCACAGCGATTCGATGCTTGGTGGTCTGTGGTCCACTTTTCCTCCAGCCACACCGCCCCAACCACTCACCAAGATGCCCTCGATGCACACCTCTTCGACGAGTAGCCGTCCCCAAACCGCGCACCTCTTTCCAGAGCCTCCATCTCGCCCGACACTCCGCCTTGTTCGAGACAAAGACGCGAGGATGCCATCATCCACCCGTGCCCATCGTTCAAGCTTCTTCTTTGGGTCCATGGAGGAGATAATCTTTTAAGTCCTCGCACGAGCTAGGTAGCCCGCTGTCTCTCATCAACATCGAATAATTCCCAAACGTCGCTTCTCCAACCTTCCACGCGCCATGGTCAGCAATGGCTTGGAGCGCAAGGATCTCGATGGCATCCAGCTCGTTGAGGGGCAACGTAGAGATCGGCCTGTCGTGTTTGCGTAGGGCGCAAGACAACAGCGTTTGTGTGAGGCCCAACGAAGCCATCCGAGTTACGCCGCGAAGAGCTTCCGAAAAGATGGGGACGATGCGATCGCGCAGTTCTTCTGCATGTTCTTGGAGGACGCTGGCCGCGTAGCCACCGAGATAACCGCCGTTAAAGTAAGTAAAGTGCGTCTCACCAAGCGTCTCTGAGGCCGCGACGGTTTCGAGAAGTGTGGAAAGGCAGCGTTCATCGAGGTGTTTGTGGGACAAAGCGATGGCAGCAGCACCACGGGTGGACAGTGGGTATCTTGCATCGAGATAGCCTTGGAGATCGCGTAATTCGACAGGATCTTTGGAGGTACGTTGGAGCAAGCCGAGCGCCAAGATCGCGTCTGCACGGGCGTCATCTCCTTGAAAGTACGAAAGCGCCCTTCGGATCGCAAAGACCGACTCTTTGGCGGCTTCAGGAAACCAAGCCAGCGCAAAGACCGCTGCGTGACGAACATCTTCATCTTCTTGTTGTGTCAGGCGTATCAAGGCAGAGACCCCACGCAACACTGCGTCGTAGCAGTTGATCAAGACGCGCGGCCCCACCCCAAAGTCTGCACATTCTTCCCGATCTTCGGGCGTCATGGAGGACTCTTCAAAAAGAAGGTCTTCGCGAAAGCTACGCGGCTCGACGCCTTGGGGAAGATAAGCCTCATCGTAACCCAAAGCCAAATGGACAAGGTAACGCACAAGGAAAGTCTTGTTGTGTGTTTGTGGGCTATCCAACAGCTCGTATAGAAAGGGGATCGCGTAAGGCGTGGCTTGGTAGCGCGTACCTTGGTGAAAGATGTTTGCGTACAACGCTTCCAAAGCATGGGTACACACCTTTTCGTCTGTACTTGCGAGATCACGCAAAAGTGCGGGGACATCGCTTGCTTCGCCGTAGGCATGGGTGAGATCTTCCCAAGGGATAGAGTCTAATGTTTCAAACATCTTGCACCTCTCATTCGCAAAAAAGCAGGAAGAACGATCCTGAAGCGCAAAGATACTTCTCACTTGTGCAGCAACGCGTCACAGATGGAAAAAGAGGACTTTTGGAGGGGAAAAGAAAAAGAGGAGGAGAAGGACAAACGACAGACCATTCGTGAGGGAAGCAAGAATCTTCGGTCAAGCCTCGTCTTGCGTCGAGCAAGAACGAGCGACATCACCCATTATCCCTTGCACTCGCAAAACACGTGTTTTGTGGCTCTGGGCTTGGCTTGTGGCGCCAGCATACTCCATCGAAAGAACGCAAAGACGTGAGGATTCGGTGCAAAGCGGGGATCACAAGTGCAAGACTTCTTGGGGAAAGATGCCCCACGAAGTACTGGATACTTCTCTTGAAGACGGGGCCAACAAGCAGCACGAACCCTTCGACATGCGCGGGGGGTCTTGAGTTCTTGTGGAAACATCAGATGCCGTTTTCTTTTGTCGAAACGCAGCACAGGAGACGCAGGTAAACCACCGACTTTAAATAGGATCTTTCCCTCATGAATCGAGCGAACGCGCAAGAGATGAGCATCCGCTTCGACAGGAGGCTTCAGAAGAAAGACAAGAGCACCTGGAAGCTTCCCACGGAAGATACGACGAGATGCACCGCTTTTCCGCGGATAAGACTGTAGAATGCTCCCTTTGGGACGAATGCAAGGGCCCGAAGGCCGTGAGGTCACATGAAACATCTCAGGTCCTTGAAACACCCGGATCTTCGGGTAGTCATAACACATCCCTCCCCCACGAATGCTGATCTCGGGGGTTGCCCCAACAAGCCTTTTGAGCGCGCGTTTGGTTTCTCGTTGGATCGCTTTTTTCTCATATTGCAGGATCAACGTCAGGTTTTGCTTGGCTTGTTGATTCAGTCGTATCTTCGCGGGGCTCGTATTGGGGCGGTACCAGCGTTGTTTGCGAAAAAATCGGCGCAGCTCTTCAGAACGAAAGCGCGCTTGCTTGACAGCAAAGATCGCATTGTACGTAAATCGCAGATATTTGGGAGAAATCAAGCGAAGATTCCTGAGAGGAACAGGCTTCGCCCACAGGGCTTTTTGTAGGGCTTTTTGGGAAACCTGCTGGCCAGCAAGAAAGCGACTTAACACTTTGCTGTACGGGCTTGCAAAGCCTTGCGCAGAAAAGGACAGAAAAACACCAAGAGACAAAAACAGAGCGTATCTTCTAAGCACGAAAGCTCCTCCTCTCAAAATAAAAGTTCTCGCGGACAAAGACATGGCTGTTGAAAAATAAAAATCACGATTTCGATCATTCGTAAAGATCGAGGGTAAGGGCATTTCCAATTTTCAGCAATAGAAAAATTATTTTCTAAAAATTCATCCCTTCGATGGATGTAGGAGAATGAATTTACACAAGACAATTTACGAGAAAATATCGCGTCCCACAAAGACAAAAAGACCTATTATTTCCCTATTATTTATCCAATAAGACAAACAAGTATTTTCTAGGAAACCTTCGCAGAAGAAGCACGAGAGGCCATCGAAGCATCCGCATCGCTCCATCCCTCTGTCCGTTTGCTTCGCTGTGGACGCAAAGGACGCGCTTCGCACTTTTCTAGGCAAGCTCTGTTCGAGAAAAAAAGGCCGAGGAATCGGGTATCTTGGCCCTCGTCCACCCTTTGGGTGGACTCTAAAACGCGGATACACGATTCCCTTACGCGGAAGTGCGTTGTTGTGGAAAGGAGGAGATGAGGAGAAAAAGGAAGAAAGGAGAAGAAAAAGAGGGAATTAGCGGCGGGTCACGGTAGCAGCTTGGATGTACTCACCGTGGAGGCGTTGAATCCACTTGGGCGAGATCTCTTTGGGACAAGCGGCCGAACACTCAAGGGTGTTGGTGCAAGAGCCAAAGCCTTCTTCATCCATCTGCGCGACCATGTTGAGGACGCGGTCGTGACGCTCGGGGCGACCTTGGGGCATCATGGACATGTGGCCAACCTTCGCAGAGACGAAGAGCATCGCGGAAGCATTTTTGCAAGCCGCAACACAAGCACCACAGCCGATACAAACAGCCGCTTCAAACGCTTCAGAAGAAACTTCTTTGGGGATCAAGATCGAGTTCGCTTCAGGAGCATTCCCGACGTTGACGGAGATGTAACCGCCCGCCATCTGGATGCGATCGAAAGCTGCACGATCGACAAGCAAGTCCTTGATCACAGGGAAAGCTTTGGCGCGCCAAGGTTCAAGAACGAGCGTATCACCATCTTTGAAACGGCGGAGGTAAAGCTGACAGGTCGTGGTGCCACGGTCGGGACCGTGTGCCATACCGTTGATCATGATCCCGCAAGTACCACAGATCCCTTCGCGACAGTCGTGCTCGAAGGTCACGGGATCTTTGCCGTCTGCGATCAACTGGTCGTTGAGACAGTCAAGCATCTCCAAGATCGACATATCATCGGTGAGATCGCTCGGCGTATAAACTTCGAACTTCCCCTTGGCATGTCGGTTTGCTTGTCGCCAAATATGCAGCGTGAGCTTCATGCTTTTGGACATTATTTGTAGCTCCTTTGCGTCAGCTTCGCGAACTCAAACTTCAGCTCATCTTTGTTGAGGGTAGGCTCTTCATCAATGCCGTTGAAGCCCCAAGCCGCGGCGTAAGCGTAATTCTCATCGTCACGCTTGGCTTCACCGTCAGCAGTTTCGTGCTCAGCGCGGAAGTGACCACCACAAGACTCTTCGCGGTGGAGTGCATCACGCGCCATCAGCTCACCAAACTCGATGAAGTCGATGATACGGCCAGCTTTTTCGAGTTCTTGGTTGACATAGTTGGCATCGCCAGGGACACGCACATTTTCCCAGAAGTCTTTGCGCAACTCTTGGATCTCTTTGATAGCTTCTTGCAAGCCTTCTTTGGTACGGGTAATCCCGACTTTATCGAAGAGGATCTTGCCCAAACGACGGTGGAAGCTTTCAGCAGACTGGTTGCCTTTGGACTTCAACAAACGATCGATGGTGTTGCGCGAGTTGTCGATAGCCTCTTTGCACACTTCGTCGTCTGTAGAGAGTGGCTGCGTGTTGATCTTGCTGGCGAGGTAGTTCGCAACAGTATAAGGAGCCACAAAGTAACCGTCCGAAAGACCCTGCATCAACGCGCTCGCTCCAAGGCGGTTTGCACCGTGATCCGAGAAGTTTGCTTCGCCGAGGACGAAGAGTCCGGGGACGTTGCTCATCAAGTGGTAATCGACCCACAAACCACCCATAACATAGTGGGGTCCGGGGTAGATCTTCATGGGTTGTTTGTAAGGATCTTCACCCATGATCTTGTGGTACATGTGGAAGAGGTTGCCGTACTTGGCGCGGATGGTGGGCTCACCTTCCGCAGCAATCGCTTCGCGGAAGTCGAGGTACACGGACTCACCGCTGATACCGACACCATGGCCTTTGTTGCACCACTCTTGACAGTTACGCGATGCAACGTCACGGGGCACCATGTTGGAGTAGGTGGGGTAACGCTCTTCGAGGAAGTAGATGCGCTCATCTTCGGGGATCTCGTTGGGATGGCGTTTGTCGCCAGCTTTGCGAGGAACCCAAACCCGTCCAACGTTCCGCAAGCTTTCGCTCATCAACGTCAGTTTGGACTGGTACGTACCCGACACAGGGATACAGGTCGGGTGGATCTGAACGTAGCAGGGGTTTCCAAAGAACGCACCGCGTTTGTAAGCGCGCCAGGTCGCCGAAACGTTCGAAGCCATCGCAGTGGTCGAGAGGTAATACACGTTGGTATAACCACCCGTACACAACAAGACAGCGTGTGCGGTATGCGCTTCCAACTCACCTGTCATCAGGTTACGCGTAACGATCCCTTGTGCTTCGCCATCTTTCACGATCAGGTCGTGCATCTCGTAGCGAGTGTAGAGCTTCACGCGTTTTTCGTGTACTTCGCGCATCAAGCTGCTGTAAGCACCCAACAACAACTGCTGACCCGTTTGGCCACGTGCATAGAAAGTACGCGAAACCAACACACCACCGAAGGTACGGTTGGCCAAGGTACCGCCGTATTCACGTGCAAAGGGAACACCTTGCGCAACACACTGGTCGATGATGTTGGCGCTGACTTGGGCGAGACGGTACACGTTGGATTCACGTGCACGATAGTCACCACCCTTGATGGTGTCGTAGAACAAGCGCCAAGTGCTGTCACCGTCGTTTTGGTAGTTCTTGGCAGCGTTGATACCACCCTGGGCCGCGATACTGTGCGCACGGCGTGGGCTATCATGAAAGGTAAAGGTATGAACGTCGTAACCTTGTTGTCCCAAGGTTGCGGACACAGAAGCACCCGCCAAGCCCGTACCCACCACGATCACTTTGAACTTGTGACGGTTGATCGGACCCACCAGACGCATTTCTTCTTTGGCTTTGGTCCAGCGTTGCTCCAGCGGACCACTCGGAGTTCTTGGATCTAAGATCATGCCTCAACACCCTCGTGTTTGATTCCTTTTGCACCCCCACCCTTGGGCTGAGGCGCAGCAGGGCACCTTATTTAATAAAACCGATGAAGATCGCTACAGGCATCGACGCAAACAACACACCGATCAAGATCGCAGCAATCGTCCCTATCTTTTGGATGTAAGTCAGGTATCGAGGGTGACGTAGGCCCATCGTACGAAAACCGCTTTGAACGCCGTGGAAAAGGTGCCAACCCACCAAAAGGCTAGCAATGGAGTACAAAAATGCACGCCAGGGTACCTTCAAAGCGTCCACCACGCGGGCTTGCGTAGCCAAGCTACCATCCATAAAGCGCACCATGCGGAAGTCAATCAGGTGAACCACCAAGAACACCAAGATGATAAGGCCGCCGTACAGGGTGCTTTTGCTCGCCATCAACGCCCATTGACTTTGCGCGGGCTGCTTGCTGCGAACTTCCGAATATCCCTGCTCGCCCCGCGCTTTGCGGTTCGTTATGGACAACCAAATCACCAACACGATGTGAACGAAAAAAGCCAACAAAACCAATGCTTCACCTACCGCAAAACCGGGAAGCTCGTGCAGCTTCTTGGCGTATGCGTTAAAAGCAGGCTCTGCACCTACTTTTGATTTGAGGAAAAGCGTCATGTTGCCCGTGACGTGGGCAATCAGAAACAGAAACATACCGAGACCGGTCAGGCCTGCCAAGAACTTCTTCCCGACAGATGAGGTAAAGATGCGAGTCAGCCAGCTCAAGATGAACTCCTTTCTTCGCGCGTGAGTCCAAAAAAATCACTCAAAACTCTGTGGTTTGGGGAGCGCGGAGACTTGCTTGATAGGTCAAGTTCCCGTTTGTTCTTGTGCAACATACACGTTTTTGTCCTGTTTGCAAGTTGCTTTACAACACAGAACCCAGCACCAACACGACCCCAAAGGCTCTTTTTCTTGGAACGTCAAGTAGATAGACACACGCGCCTTCTTTGTTTCGAGCACAAAATCCTCGAAACCCATGCCCATCGACTTCATCCAAAAAGCCCTGTATCTTGCGCCGCCTCGGAAGCTCTTTTACCCACTGAGTACTGATTCAGCAAAACGCGCCTACTCTTTTTCCGATGCTTGCCCAACTTTTCGGATACGCATACAACGTCTATCTTTATGACGAAAGTATCCTCGAACCTGTGACCTGACTCCTTATCTCTGGAGAAAAATCATGACCCCCCACCCCCTGACTTCCCCCCGTAAACACTTCTTTTGCTTATGGGGCGCCCTCCTCTTGGGAACCCTTTGGCTCACCATCTCCCCAAGTGCCCGCGCAACGGGACTCCTGATCACCAAAGACGCCAGCCGCGAAGTCCGTGTCCACGGCCTCCGCGCCCTCTTGCACTTTGGCCAAGACCAACTTGCGCTACACCTCCAACTCACAGCCAAAAGCAACGATACTGACGTCGCATGGATCATCCCTGTCCCCCTGGGCGATGCCAAGAAACTCAGCGTCTTGATCTCTGGTTTCGATCTTATGAAGTCCCTCGAAAAACTCACCGCCCCTCTGATCGAGATCAACAACAGTGGCAACCGCGCTGGATGCGGACGAGGAAGCGTCGCCAAGAACGTCCTCCCACCCAATGCACCCACTTCGCTGTCCCAACTTTTCGAGTCTGAGCGGCTTGATATCCGACCCATCGATGTCTCCTACTCTGGTGATGACAAAGTCCCCCCTTTTGATCAACTCGCTGCTTGGCTGCAAAAAGAAGGCTTCACCCTCAGCACCCAACAAGAACAACAACTGAAAGATCTCGCCAGCCAAGGCGCTGTTCAATTCGTGTACGCCCACCTTCGCTTTGATCCAAATGTCCAAACTGCACGGACACTTGAACCACTCGTGATCCGCCTTCCCCGCCCCACCAGCAATGAGTGGACCCTGCCCCTCTCTCTGTCCCCACACACAGAAGACTTCCCAGCGGTCTTCTTCACGATTGGAACGGAGCGCTACGGTTTTGGGGGCACAGGATGGCTCGAACAATCTCTTGCCGACACCAGCAAAGCCGTCCGCCAACAGTACGATACAACGGGACTTGCCAGCTACGAACAAGCCCTCATCAATGAAACACAACGCCTCGCCAAAGAAAGCCAGCAACAACTCGTTGTCCCCGAGTTTAAACAAGATCTCCGTTTGCTTTGCCCCAAAGATCAAACCGAAGACGACGCCAACTACACATTTTGCCAAGACTTTATCGAAGTGACCTCACTCAGCGAAGATGGGTTCTCCAACCTCACACGTCTTCGTGTTCGTCCTCAGCTCCAAACAGCCCTCCCTGAGATCACCTTTGTTTTGAACAAAGGAGAAGATATCACAGGGCGTGTCCTCGCTCTGCAAACCTCCACCACCCCAACCACTTCGCTTGCAGCTTCCTTGACCCACCCTGCCCTCCAAAGACGAAACAGCGCAAGACGCCCAAGCGTCCGCTTGCTCGAATCCACCCAACAAGCCGATCTCTTTTGGTTGTTGGGTTGCCTTCTTTTGCTTGCTTTGCTCGCTCAAAGACGTCGCTCTTACCGCCACCACCGCCCGATCCAACGCACCTTAATCCTTTTGGGGCTGCTCCTCGGGACTTTTTCTCTACAGGCTTGCGACTGCCTCTCACAAGAAACCCAAAGCCAGAGTTACAGCCAACCCAAACGAGGCGTCAAAAAACTCCCAGCCTCTCGCAACCTACCGCTTCATCGACTCAAGCTGCCGCCAGGATTTAAGATCAGTCTCTACGCAAGCCATGTCCCCTACGCTCGCTCTTTGGCACGCGGTCCCAAAGGCACGATCTTTGTGGGCACGCGCTCGTCAGGCACCGTGTACGCCTTGGTGGATCGCGACAAAGACGGCAAAGCAGACGAGATCTATACGCTCCTGACAGACCTCTTTGTCCCCAATGGAGTCGCGATGCGCGGAAAAGACCTCTACGTCGGGGAGATCAACCGCATCTTACGCCTCGAAGATATCGAGGATCATCTCAACAACCCACCCAAGCCCAAAGTCATCTTCGATAGTTACCCCAAAAATACGCACCACGGTTGGAAGTTCATTCGCTTTGGACCTGACGGTTACTTGTATGTTCCTGTTGGGGCTCCCTGCAATATCTGCAAGTCCAAGAGCCCGATCTTTGCGTCAATCACACGCATCAAGCCCGATGGTTCGGGCTTTGAGATCTTCGCCCACGGCGTGCGCAACACTGTGGGATTCGATTGGCACCCGATCACCAAAGAACTTTGGTTTACAGACAACGGACGCGACTGGCTCGGCGACGAAAGACCCCCTTGCGAACTCAACCATGCCCCCAAAAAGGGGCTGCACTTCGGTTATCCTTACTGCCATGGCGCAGATATCGCAGACCCCAAGTTTGGTAAGCTCCGCAAATGCAGCGAGTTTCGTCCACCTGCACACGAGATGCGCGCACACACCGCACCTTTGGGGATGCGCTTCTATACAGGAAAGATGTTTCCTTCCAAATACCACCAACAGATCTTTGTGGCCCAACACGGTTCTTGGAATCGCAGCAAACCCATCGGTTATCGCGTCATGAACGCCTTTTTGGACAAAAACAAAGTCGTGTCTTTCAAGCCCTTTATCGAAGGGTTTCTCCACAGAGGCCGCGCTTGGGGCCGCCCTGTGGATCTCCTTAATATGCCCGATGGCTCTCTCCTCCTCTCCGACGATGCCGCAGGCGCGGTTTACCGCATCACCTACACCAAACCCTGATCCTTCCCACCCGATCTCGCTCCATCTCGACAAAGACAAGCCTGTCCAACCACCCTTTTCCCATGCAAGCGTCTTTTAGAACACGTTCTAGAACATGTTTTTATTTCTTGGGTAGCTCACCGTTTTTACACTTTATTCACGGTCCCAACAAAAGCCAACTCCATGTTTTTGCGAAACTTCTCTCTTTGTAGAGCGAAAATGCATAGTGCATAAAGCAAGCGCCCTACAACCCTACAAGGAGAAGCTGTCTTATGAGCTCTATCTCTTCATCCAATCCAAATAACCGCACCCGCAATACCACCACCTCGAACACGTCGAACACATCGAATACCTCGGCTGCTTCGACCACCTCAACAAGCTCCGCAAGCAATACCACTTCGACAGCCAATCCCGAAGCTCTTGTTCGTGCACACGAAAACTTTGATAACGCAACCAATGCAGCCCCCCCCCGCGATTCGATCAACCGCGATATCGCAGGCGCTCCCCCCGCGAGTACAACCACAACCACACGCAGCGCAGACTTCACAGGCGATACTTCTGTGAACTCTAAACTCGCAGACGTCCTCGCCAAAAATCCCGGTCTCAAAACCAACCAAGACATGATCAACCACGCCTACAAACAAGGCGGCAGCTACAATGGCGCTGCAAACTACGTCAAAAGTCTTGGCCTCGATATGAACAAGCTCGTGGCAAACCGCAACGCCGCCCTGCCACGCCCCGCTGCACAACCCACACAGCCCACACAGCCCACACAACCGACCCAGCCCGCGCAGCCCACACAGCCTGCGATCAACTCCAAACTCGCAGATGTCCTCACCCAAAATCCCGATCTCAAAACCAACCAAGACATGATCAATCACGCCTACCAACAAGGCGGTAGCTACAATGGTGCTGCAAACTACGTCAAAGGTCTTGGCCTCGATATGAACAAGCTCGTGACAAACCGCAACGCCGCTTTGCCACGACCCGCTGCGCAGCCCACCCAACCCACTGAACCTACGCAGCCCACTGAACCTACGCAACCCACCCAGCCGACCCAACCGACTGATCCTACAACTCCTGCGCAACCCACCGATCCCACGACTCCTGCGCAACCCACCGATCCTACGACTCCTGCGCAACCCACGGACCCCGCGCAACAACAGAATGCTGCCCTTGCAGAAGTACTGCGCAACAACCCGAACATCCGAACCAACCAAGACTTCATCAACCACGCTTATGAAGCAGGTGGTGGCAACTTCCAAAGCGCCACAGAGTACGCAGCGAACTTGGGTGTGAGCATGGATTCTTTGGTTGCCAACCGCAACGCAGCCTTCGATCCGACAGGTGCTGTAGCCCCCGTGACAGGTCCCAACCCCACAACGCCAAACAGCGCGACTTCGATCACGCCCCAACAACTTCGTCAGATCGTTCCCACGATGTCACAAGCTCGTGCTGAAGCTCTTGCTCCTCACCTCAGCCGCGCGATGGCAGAAGCCAACATCAACACCCCCCAACGTAAAGCCGCCTTCATCGCGCAACTTGCCCATGAGAGCGACGCTTTCCGCACCAACGAAGAGTACGCTTCGGGCGCTGCTTACGAAGGTCGCACAGACTTGGGCAACACCCAACCTGGCGACGGACGCCGCTACAAAGGCCGCGGCTTTATCCAATTGACTGGACGCTCCAACTACCGCGCTGCTGGACGCGCTCTGGGCCTCGACTTGGAAAACAACCCCCAACTCGCTGCCACCAACGAAAACGCCGCACGTATCGCTGCTTGGTACTGGAACAGCCGCAACATCAACGGACCCGCTGATCGCGGTGACTTCACCCAAGTCACACGCTTGATCAACGGTGGCACCAACGGCCTCGCGGATCGTCAAAACTACTACAACCGCGCTCGTCGTATCTTTGGCGCATAGTTCACTCGATATTCGGGGATTCGGGCGGGGTTCGGGCGGGGTTCGGGCGGGGTTCGGGCGGGAGTTCGGGCGGGCACAGAGGCCCGCCCCAGAAAAGGGATATTCGGGATATCCATCGCCCCAGAAAAGGGATATTCGGGATATCCATCGCCCCAGAAAAGGGATATTCGGGATATCCATCGCCCCAGATATATTGATATCCAATTATCCTAGGGGCGACCCTCCGCGGTCGCCCGATAAAAAGGGATATCCAATTATCCCTAGGGGCGACCCTCCGCGGTCGCCCGATAAAATATCGATATCCAATTATCCCTAGGGGCGACCCTCCGCGGTCGCCCGATAAAATATCGATATCCAATCATCCCCACGGGCGACCCTTCGCGGTCGCCCGATAAAATATCGATATCCAATTATCCCCACGGGCGACCCTCCGCGGTCGCCCGATAAAAAAGGGATATCCAATTCTTCGCCCACAAAAAATTGTGGTGCTTCTCCGCTACAGTTTTTTTGTTGGCTACCGTATATGCACGGTTGGGACCCCCTCGCCTTTATCCCCCCACAGATTCCTTCCGTACCAAGGAGAGGTCACGATGAAAGACAGCATGGAATGCGCCCAACTACAAATCCTTCGTCAATTCTTTAAAAGCCTTGCTGCGCAAGGCTTTCAGCGTCCTCCAGGGATGAGCACAGAGAAATTTATCACTCTCTTGTCAGAATTTAACTTACTTTCTTCTCAAGAAAAAGAATCTCTTCTTTCAGCTTATTCATCCCTTCGTTACCAAGAAATCGCAGTCGAGCAGGTATCGTGGGAAGAGATGGAAACACTCTTCCAATCTTTTCCATCCCGCATTGAAACCCTCTCTGTGCCCGACCTCGACCAATTGAAGAACGCGCTTTGTCCTCCCCCTCCGCGGTTCGAAGCATCGCTCCCCACAACCCCTCCAGCCCCGACAGTCCCAACACCCAAAAAATCGACGGAATCTTCTGTCACAACCGCCCCCAAGAGTACTCATCCGAAAAGCTCGCTCTTTCCGTTGAACTTCTCCTTTTCTCCTCTTCAGCTGGGGCTTCTTCTTTTGGGTGTGGGGATTCTTTTTGGTGTGACTGGACTTGTCGTTGGCGTCACCAACGATGGGGATCTCGAACAAGATGTGAGACACTTGGCCGAAACGCTTGGTTTGCAGTCCTACCTCAAACCCCACAAACCCAACCCCTACCTCAAACGCATCCTTCGAAGACGTCGCTTGCGTTTGAGAGAACAAAACCTACGCTACCAAGTATCTCTCAAACCTTCGGATGCTTCGGCCTGGTCAGCTCTTGCGAACTTTTCTGCCTTCCACCACCGCTATGGCGACGCGATCCTCTTTTACCAACGCTCATTGAAGCTTAATCCCCGTCATGTCGTCTCTTTGAACAATCTAGCTTGGTTGTATTGCACCTCTTCAGACCCTTACTTCCGCTCACCCCGCCAAGGACTCGCCCTCGCCGAACAAGCCTACAAGATCGATCCAGCCCCCTTTGTGATCGACACTCTTGCAGAAGCTTACTTTCTCCACGGAAAACTCGACCAAGCGATCAAGCTCCAAAAAGTCGCGATCCAAAAAGCCCAAAAGCTCCTTAAAAAGCGGCTCCGTGTAGATGGAGGCATCAAGCATTACAGCCGCCATCTACAAAAATTCTTACTCGCCAAGCGCTATCATGAACAAAGGTTGGCAAGAATAAAGATAAGCAGAGATTAACGGGAGATAGGACGCGAAGCAGCGGGAGAAGAAGTGGGAAGCACCACACGAGGGGTTGGGCGAGAAGCGGGGCTCACAGGGCGAGAGGTCGCAGGCAAACGAGGCGTAGCCTTGGGGGTTTCACGCAGCTTGGGAAGTGTATCCATCAACAGTTTGTAAAAGCGGGTAGCCTCTTCGCGGTGTGGTGCGTAGCCAGAGTCTTCAAACCAAACCATCTGTTTCTTTGGGGCTTGCAAGCGTTGAAAAAAGTGTTGAAGCTGTGCTCCACTTGTGAAAGTGTCATGGCGACCTGACACAAAAAGAACGGGTACATCGAGCTTTTGAATCGACCCAAGCTTTATCTTTTCGATGGCTTTTAACAACAACAACGATGAAGAAAACTGATACGCTTTGTTGGAGCGCACGAGATCGCCCAGAGTGTAGTCAGGCGAGCCCAGAGAAGCCCGAAACATCTTGCCAAAGGCTGGGGCTTTATGGAAATACCCACCAAACTCCGCAACCCAACGACGCAACACCTGCAACGAAGCCAAAGAACGATAAGGCGGCGCACCAATGCGAGTCAGATCATCCAAAGGCTCCTTGCGTTCGGTCTTTTTCGCTTGTTGGAGAACTTTCGCATAAGCATCTTTAAGATGTTGTTGCCAGTCCAAGATCTGCGAAACCCCGATATAAGCGTGCAGACGTTTGGGATGCTTTTGAGCATACCAAAGTCCAAGCGTGGAACCCCAGGCATATCCGACAAGATAGATCTTGTCTTGCTTGAAGCGTTTGCACAACCAAACCACCAACTCTTCCAAGTCTGCCCGCATCCGAGGCAGCGTCATGCTTGAGGCAGGCAGCGTCTGGCGAAATGACTTTCCCGTGCCCCGTTGATCCCAGTGAACCACCACAAATTGTTTGGCAAGTTCTTGTTCAAAGGTACGAGAAAAGACCATCTCAGACGTCCCACCAGGGCCATCGTGTAGCCACAAAAGGATGGGGGCGCGCTTATTTTTACCACGCATCAACAACCACTGTTCCCAGCCACCGAGCTTTACGGCTTCGACTTTGTCGATCCCTTGGGGGCCTTTAAAGGCGGTTTCTTGGAGGATATTGCGTTGCAAAAGGGCACGCGTGGCGAGGATCGAGATCGCGCCTAGCGTGATCACAAAAAGCACGGGTAGAACGAGGTAGCGGGTCAGCACCCCAAAGTTTCTCATCGATCTGTGGCTCCGTTGGATAGGGAAGGGAGAGACATCTTGGCGGGAAAGATCAGGCGTCGAGGTGCATGGCTTGGCGAAGTCGTTTCAGGGCTTCGCGCTCGCTGCCTTCGAGCGTGAACAATAGATCAAAAAGACCCCCAGCGACGCGGCCTACGCGTTCTGCCATCGAGATGATCTCTGCTTTGCAGGGGCCACCTTTGGCGACCAAACGGCGATCATCTTCAAACAAGAACTCGATCAGAAACAAGCCCGCTTCATCGAAGTCTTCTGTGGGTTTACAAGCCAGCCATTGATCCGAAAGGATCGCGAGTTCTTCTTCGCTGAGTCCCCACTGGATGGCTTCATCCATGATCAGTTTCGACTCTTTCTTTTGAAGGGAACCATCTGACCAAGCAACATAGACCAATGGGAAAAACGCCATCAATCGTACATCTGCGCTTGTAAGGCCAAGGGTGTGAAGTGCATCTTCGAGTGCGGTGAGCAAGCGAAGATCACAAGGGCTTTTTTGGGGTCTCGCGACCTGCGCAAAACTTGCGCTGTCGTGCGTGGGGGAATTCATCAAAGATCTCCTTTAGATAACCAATCAATCAGCGTCCATCTGGATGAGATGTCAGCCAACACGTGAAACGTGCGCTTCCCGCCGTAACAAAGATAGCGACTGCTGTAAAGGTGGCTTGCATAATCCAGCGCTGCGCATCCCACGATTGGCTTTTCGCCAGTAGCCAAAACACCAGGGAGATGCCCCAATACATCAAGACAGGGATCACCACAGCCAAGACCGCTTCACGTTGCACATCACCTTCACTGCGCAAACCAATCAACGCCCCACCCAACACAAAAGGCAGTGCAGGCAACACCACAAACACCAAAGCCGACATCCAAATGGAGGGCGTTGGGGTCGCAGGAGGCGTCACTTTGAGCAAGATCGCATCAAGGAAGCTGCGTTGTGCAAACAGCACCACAGCCAACAACACAGTGATCACGATCGACCCCAGCTGCACCCACTGCCATTGGATCGGGTCTTGCCAAGAAAGCTCGCGCTCGGAAAACTGTGCTTCGACAGCTTCCATCACCTTGTGACGGGCTTTTTCGTTGTGCAGACCCAAAGCGGTGCTGATCTTTTGCAGGGCTTCTCGCTCTTTTGCATCGATCGAAAAAGCCACGCCCAACACACCACCTGCCGCATGTCCTACACGTTCCGACAGTTCCAAGATCGTGCCTTTGACATCGTCGCTCGAACCTTGGAGAAAAACACCCATCAGATAAAGTCCCGCTTTCCAAAAACGGTCGTTGGGCTTGGACTCCAACCAAGAACTTAGGACATCACGTGCGGTTCCTTCGAACATACCGTGTTCTTCGGCCACTTCGAGGATCACTTGAAGTTGTTTGTCATCAAACTTGTCATTGGACCAAGCCACGTAGAGCAAAGGAAAGATGGTGATCAGCGGCAAAGTCTCAGGCGTCAGCCCGAGCATCTTCATTGCGTCTTCCATCTCTTGCTTGGTGTTTTGGAGCATACCCTTTGCTTCTTCCAACATCAGCTTGTTACGGGGAACTAAGTCTTTCGACGCCATCGCTCTACCTCCACGTACGACACACAAGACCAAAAAAACAGGCTCCTTGTGCATCAGGTCTATTGCATTAGGGAAAGTCGGGTATGTTATAACGTCTCTGCGTCCAAGTGTGAAGACAGGGAGAGACCCAAACGAAAGAAAGAGCGCACAACGTGGCTAGACACGAAACAGGTCCCCACAACCCATCTCAACCACCCCAAGGGCACAGCCACGACACACCCTCGTGGATGTTATCGACCCTACAAATGCGCCGTGCAGGCCTACAAATCTTGTGGGGATGCTTGGGCACACTCTGCATCTTGTGGGGACTTTATGGCGTCTGGTGGCCGCCTGCGGGCTGGCATCGCGAAAGTATCCTGACCGTCATGGGCGGTGCAGCAGGCGTAGGGATCGGTTTATGGTTGCTTGGGCTTTGGATTACGATCAAAAGCCAACGCGAACTCCTTACCCACGTCGCCGAATGGATCGGTTGGTTGGGCCTCACCCTGTATCTGGGAATCATCAGCGCTTACTATTTTGGCGGATGGAAGGCCCCTACCACTGCGTTGGTAGCGCTTCTGATCGTGGCGCGCGGCATCTTTTTGCCTGGAGGGTGGCGGTACTTTTTGTTGGTCGCGTGTTCGATCTGGTCCTTGTATGTGCTGTCTTTGTGGATGCTTTCTTTTGCATCTGTCGACCCTTCCGCCACCACACGCTCCTTGCTTTTCACCAATGCCACGCTTGCATTTGCCACGGTCCTTGGGGCCTTTACAGCTTGGCTGCATCAGCTTTTTTTCCAGCTTCTCAGCCAAACGGATCGTTTGGGCCGCTATCAGCTTCAACAACGCATCAACCAACGCGGTATGAGCCAAGTCTTTTTGGCTTGGAACCGCCTTCTTGCGCAGCCTTGTATCGTCAAGCGTATGCCTTTTCGCACGACCCAGCGCGATCGAGCGATCCAAGCCTTTCGGCGAGAGGCAGAACTCAGCCTCAAGATCCAAGATCCCCATGTCGTCCGCATCCTCGACTTTGGCGAAACCGAACATGACCTTTACCTCGTGATGGAGTCCCTACAAGGGATCAATCTCTTTGCTTTGCAACAGCTCCAAAGCCCCCTTCCTCTCGCCCGAACGCTGCATCTGATGTTGCAAGCCTGCCGTGGGCTCGCAGCCGTCCACAAACAAGGCATCTTGCACCGCGATATCAAACCCTCCAACCTTTTCGTCACGTTTGACGAACAACATTATGACTTCCTCAAAGTCCTCGACTTTGGGATCGCATGTCGCCTCGCAGCCACCCCCGCAGAACTGCTTGCACGAGGCCATGGGAGAAACCCTGGAACTCCCGCCTACATGGCCCCTGAGCGCTTCCAAGGAGAAAACACCCTTGCCTCGGACATCTACGCCCTTGGTGCGGTTTTCTACAATCTTCTCACAGGCGAAACCCTCGTAAAAGCCGATAGTATCAGCGATTACAAAGACATCCACGAGCAAGGGGCCTTTTCACGACGCGACCTCCAAGCGCGCGCCCCACACCTCCCCAAAGAACTACTCGACATCCTTGAAAAAGCCCTTGCGGTCGCCCCATCCGAACGATACGCCTCCGCAGAAGCCCTAAGCAACGCTTTGGAAGCTTGCCAAGCCAACATCGGGACGTGGACCCAAGAACAAGCCAAAGAAGCATGGCAACAGCTTCAACGACACATCTCCACAGACGCAGCCCAGGAAGATCCCGAATCCCCCCTCAAAAGCACGCCGCCCCCAGTCAATGCGCAACCTCCCCAAGAAGCACCCGATCTTCTTGATGCGGCCCCCATTGACCCCGAGCACGCGCATCACAAACATAGCGAGCACCCCACAGAGGCGCTTCCGTCCCAAGATCAAAGCCGCCAAGCTCCCAAAGAGCCCGAGCAGCCGACATCTGAGAAAGAAGACGAGCAGCCCTCAGAAGGTGATGAGCCTCAGAAAAAATCGAAAAACTGGTTTCAACCCCCTCAATAGAGCAAGACGATGACGTTACAACCGACCACAGATCATGCCCCACCGCGCCCCAACGAACAAAACCCACCTTCGTTACCTCCCCAGCACTTTCGACGCAGCTACCCGGCTTTTTGGACCATCTCTGGGCTTTTCTTGCTCGTCACACTTTGGCTGGCCACCAGTCCACAACAAGTCAATGGCAGCCATCCCAAAGATTACCCTTGTAATCTCCCGAATACCCAGCCTTATGATTTTCCTTTCAGCTTGATGAAGCCACCCGCTTCTCCCCCCAAAGCCCCCAACTTCCAAAAAGGACACGCCCATACCTTTTTCCGTGGCGTGAGCCTTGGGCTTTACTTCCAAGATCAGTCCCATGACTACGAGCGTTTCCTCGCAGATATCGCCAACGCTGGCGCCAGCCATGTGGGCTTTGTGATCAGTTGGTATCAGAAAAATGTCCGTTCGACCGAGATCGGGCGTCATCCCACCAAGACCGTGAATGATGCCCGCTTAATCCGCACCATCCAACAAGCTCGACGCCAAGGGCTGCAAGTGTTTTTGCTGCCGATCGTTCGCCTCAAAGAACGCGGCCCCGAAGACTGGCGTGGCGTGATCAATCCATCCAACCTCGATGCTTGGTGGCGTAGCTACCGCAATTACATCTTCCACTACGCAGCGATCGCACAACAACACCACGTCGAGCTTTTCTCCGTGGGTAGCGAACTCGTAAGCATGGAAAAACACCGTCATCGTTGGCTTCGGCTCATCCGCGCCATCCGACAGCTTTTCCAAGGCAACCTCATCTACTCCGCCAACTGGGACCACTACGAACCTGTCACCTTTTGGGATGCCCTCGATTTCATCGGGATCAGCAACTATTACGAACTTAGCAAGTCGATCAACCCGCCCCTCAAACAGCTTCGCAAGACATGGTCGGACATCCGCATCAAGATCGAAAAATGGAAAAAGTCTTACCCTCACCAGCCTCTTTTGTTTACAGAGGTCGGTTACTACAGCCAAAAAGGAACCAACATCTATCCGTGGGATTATACACGCGATCAGCCGCTTTCTCTCGAAGAGCAACGTCGTTGCTATCAGGCCTTTGCTGAAGTATGGTCGGAAAGTAAGATCCTGCGCGGCGCTTTCTTTTGGAACTGGTTTGCACCTGGCGGTCCAAAGGACAAAAGCTACACACCGCGCGGAAAACCTGCTGAGTGCGTCTTACGTGACTGGTTCAAACAGCACAAACAACGCGACAAAAAGCGCTCTTACCAAACGCGGCCTTGGTTGCGCGCCAATTATCTTCTTTCACATGATCGGATAAACCTAGAAGATAAAAAGAAAAAAGAAAAATAGACCGTTTTGCATCGAAAAAGTCGCGCAACGATGCACGAGATCAACCCGATCCTAGAGGACTTGGGTGTAGCTTTGTCCATGCCCTGACTTCACCAAGGATCAAACAGCCTCACACAGCAGCCCGAAGACGCCATAGGAGCCCGCTTTATGAGTCGGAACCCTCTCACACTCCAGAGTCATCTCGCTTACCCCGCCCTGGGCATCGAACAACAGATCCAACAAACTTTGATGTTGTCCCTTTCTGCCGAGGATATCCGCGTCACGCAGCGCCCTCCCATCACCTTGATGCTCTGTGTCGATCTCTCGGGTTCCATGATGGGGCGCCCTCTTGAACTGGTGATCGAGTCGATCCGCCTTCTGCTTCAACAACTCAATGAAGATGATCGCTTAGGCATGGTCACTTTTGCCAATGCAGGGCGCCTTGTGACTCCTGTTAAGCTTCTCACCCCCGAGACTCGGGGATTTTTCCATGGTGTCCTCAGTGGTATCCAAGCCGCAGGCAGCACAAACATGGAAGACGGCCTTCGCATGGCCTTTAAACATGTCCCAGAGCCCCGCGAAGGCGAGCTTGTCCACATGGTCCTTCTTTCGGATGGCAAGCCCAACCGCGGGATGACCCATCCCCATGATCTTGAGTCATTGGTCACCCGAAAGCGCCAAAATACCACGGTGTCTTGCTTTGGTTATGGTCTCGAACACGACGAAGACTTGCTCCAAGGCATCACTCGCCAAGGGGGTGGAGGTTACGCTTATGTGGAGAGTGGCGAGGTCGCTCCTTTGGCCTTTGCCCGCGAACTTGGTAGCCTCTTCAGTATGGTTGGGACAGAGATCAAGATCCTTCTGCGTCCAGGGGCTGGCTGTTCGGTCCTCGGTATCCAAGGCGAACAAACCATCCATTACACAGATCGCGGGATGGCCATCGCAATCCCCGACATGATCGGCGGACAAAAGATCCACATCATGCTCGATATGCAGATCAAGACCCACGCACGCACCGCCCCTCTCAGCGTCGCAGACATCGAACTCAATTACACTTTGCCAGGGCAGCCCCCACAACAGATCTCTTTCCTACACACAGTGCAAGCCCAAGTCTCTCCTGATGCCATCCTACGGATGAACCCCATCGTTGCAGAAAGATTGTTGCTTGCAGAAGTCGCCAAAGCCACAGAAGAAGCCCATCGCTTCGCAGACAAACAACAGTTTGATCGCGCTGCGCAGCTGCTCCAGCCCTACATCAAAAAGCTCGAAGAACTCGATGGTTTCGATCAAAATGATAGCGAAGTCCGACGCTGGCATGATCACGTGATCGACGCCATCGCTGTGTTTACACGACGCCCCGACGCAGAACATTATCGACGGGTGCGCAAGGCAGCCAAAAGCGACATCTCCGATCCTACGGGCATGATGCGCAAAACCAACACCTCGATGATCAACCTCAACACCACACAACGCGAGTTGTTGTCGAAGTTGATGCAAAAGGTCTTTGGCATCCCCCACGCCCACGTCATCGTCGAACAAGGTCCTTCTAACTCCAACCCCAAAGAAGGCACGATCTTCCCCATCCTTGGCGAAACCATCATCGGACAAAATGCCCAAATCCAACTGGATGACGTCGACATCAGCCAAAAACAAGCTCGTCTCGTCGCAACACCCGGTGGTTACTTGCTTATCGATATGATCGCCACACAGCCCTCTTTGATCAACAACAAGCCCGTCAAAGGGCCGACGCTGCTCAAAGAAGGAGACCTAATCCAAGTGGGGCACTTCTACCTTCGCTTCAAGATGGGCATCGCACCCAACCTAAAAGATGCTCAAAAGCTTCCCCCTTCTTTCTAGACACTCTAGCTTCTCCTCACATCTCCTACAGATATCCCCATCGCCCACACAAAGAAAAACAAGCCCCTATCGCAGAAATCGCAGGGGTGCTATATAACCAGTCCCTCACTCTCCTCTCGTGGTTGTGCAGGAAAAAGAATAAGCTCTACGACAACATGACCGCACATCCATGAGACGAGGCCAACTCCTTCACCTTGACTCGGACCGCGTGGAGAATCTTCTGATGAGACCTACCCTCTTGCTCGTAGACAGCGAGAGCGCCTTTCGACAACGACTCACCGAATCCCTCGAAGCCAAGGGATATCGCGTCCTCGTTACCAACAAACCTTCTGAGGCACTCCACCTTCTCCTAAAAGAACCCATCGCTTTTATCCTCATCGAAGGCCTATTGCCCGAGATGAACGGTCATAAGCTGATCCAACGTATCCGCGAACAAGGACACCGTGCTTCCGTGATCTTTGTTTCGGCTCTCTCCGTTTTTGTACGAGATATCAAGATCTTTCGAGAGCTGACCCGCGAACTCAATGTGTACAAGGTCCTTAGCAAGCCGCTCAACCTCGATGAACTCTTGATGTACATCGAGCACCTTGTGCCACCACCAGACCCCGCCTTGATCCCAGAGATCACCGCAGAGGTCCATGCCAGCGAGCTTCCCGCAGAAGTCACCGCAGAAGCACGACTGGACGAAGACGTTTACCCGACAGAGATCCCCCAACAGGCCCCATATTCCGAAGATATCATCTTTGTCTCGGACGACGACCTCCAAGAGATCTCAGAAGAAGGGATCATCGATCTCGACGAAGCAGACGAGATCTCAGAGATCGAAGAACTCGATGAACTCTTTCCCGAAGTCGGTCCCCCGATCTTCAACCTCGATGTCCCGCGTTCTGAACGCTCAGGGGCTGTCCTCGATACGATAGACCCCACACCCCATACACCCCCTGCACGCAATCGCTCGGTATTTGGGGAACAAGAACAACCTGTGTATCAACCCGAAGAAGAAGAGGACGCATTTTCCGAACAAACCATGTTCTCCGTCCCCTCCATCCCTCTTCTGCTCGGACAGTTGGAAGAACAACAGCAAAAAACCCAACGCAAGATCACAAAAGCGGCCACCATCACCAATCCCCTGTTGCCCGATCCTGACCCTGAGCCAACACAGCCCCTTCACTACGAGGCACAAGACGCCGTAACATCGGGCGATATGGGTGTAGTCATCGGCACCCCTGTCTCTCCAAGCCCCTCCATCTTGCCGAGGATCACAAGGCAACAAAAAGCCGCAACCCCCGCCCCAGTCGCTGTCTCCACACCCAAACATGAGCACCTCGATGAGCTAGAAAGCCAACTCTACGAGCTTTTACAGCTCATCTCTAGCGCCAAACAAAGCTACTTTCCCCAAGAACCGCTCCAAACTTCTTATCATCTTGTCCAACAACTCTACGGTATCGTGGGGGCCCTCGAAAACAACCAGATCAGCGAAGTCCTCGCAGAGATCGAACAAGCACTTTGGACACTACTGTTCCAAAATCCCGAAAATACGACCCCTTACTGGCAGAGCCTGCTCGATCGCGTCGAATGGTGCTTGCTTACCGTCGAATACCTTCAACAGACATCGCCCGTCCAAGTGTCGGCCTCTGAGTACGCACAGATGCGTCCAGAAACCACGATGTTGGTCGTCGGCCAAAAAGCCCAAGCTGTGCAAACCCTCATCGCATGGGGGCAAGACCACCGTGTCCGTGTCCTTGCAAGCGATGACTGGGAAGAGATCCAAAAGATCATCGAAAACCACCGTCTCGACGTGCTTTTCCTCGATGTCAGCCTCTCCCGAGATGGTATGAACTCAGCTGTGGGTCAAGCTGTTCGCCAAGAGACCGCGCTGATCAACAACGGCATCCTTTGGCTCGAATGGATCCGCAGTCGTGAGGGGATGCAAGATGTCCCCGTCCTCTTCCTCACGGACCAAGCAGAGCTACACCACCGTATCTTGGCGTCGTACATCACGCCCTCCCAGCTTCTCAGCCAACCCCTCCGCAAGCAGGCTTGGCTTGATGCACTCCATCGACTCGCTGGGCACCAAACCATCCGACGTTCCAAGATCCTTCTCACAGAGGACGAGTCAGGATTCGCCAAAGATGTCGAGCAAACCCTGACCCAAGCAGGCTTTGACCTCCACATGCTGTCCTCCCCGCTCCATCTCTTTGATTCACTTGAAAAAATCAACCCTGACCTGCTCCTTCTTAGCCTCTCTGTTCCAGGCTTTAGTGGTCTCGACCTCTGTCGCGTCGTCCGCTCCACTCCCCGTTGGAGCGACCTTACCACCATCTTGCTCTCTCCCATCCTTGAAGGAAAACTCCGTACCACCGCACTTCAGATCGGGTTCCACGACATCATCACCCAAAGCATGAAACACGACGAGATCACTGCTCTTGTCCAACTGCGACTCCAACGAACCCATATCTTCCAACAACAGCGCTACCGCGATCCCCACTCTGGCCTTTTCCAACGACACGTTTTCCTCGATCGTGCCGCCGCTTCCCTCGCAGAAGCCAAAGCCTTTCAACGCCCCTTCTCCCTCTGCCTCTTGCAACTCCAAGGTTGGGAACAGATCGCCAAACAACACGGCTTTGATGCTCGTCAGCTTGCCTTTGTGCAACTCATCCAAACCATTCAAAACCAAGTTCGTCCCTTCGACCTCACGGGAAGACTCGAAGAAAATCTCCTCGCTATCGCCCTTCCCACCGCAGATGCCACCCACGCACAAGACCTTCTGCGCCGCATCTTCGAGCAGTTCTATCAAAACCCGATCCCCAGCAAAGAACACCAGTCTTTCACCCCCACGATCGTCTCTGGACTGGCCGAACACAACGACCCCAACCACACCATCGACGCCATCCTCGACCGCGCACTCCAACAAATCCCGCAACGTTAGCTCCACACAACAGAAACTCCCACTTCATCCTTTTCTTTTCTTGGAAAAATGCCTACACTTCCGCAAGTCTAGGCAAAAAACGGAAGCCTCCAACCCAATCCTCTCAAAACACCAAGACTCATGCAGAAAAGGTCGAACACATGGAATCTTTTCTTTTGGCGTCAACACAACCCTCCGTATCCATCGGACTTTTTGGGCTCCCTCCATGGGCACTCTTTTTTGGCGGGGTCGCGGTCTTCGGCTGGTTGGCCTTTTGGCCCGCTGTGTGGTTCTTTGAGTATTGCGAAAGACACCGACTCTTCGAGCGTTACCGCATCCAAAAAGATCAATACCCTGATCCTGCCTTGCTCCAAAAAGCGCACAAAGTCGTACAGTTCAACCACGCGATCGCGCAGTGGCCCGCGGTGACCCTCTATTTTTTCCTCTACACAGCAACAGGCATGGCCTTTCACAGCGCCCAACTCCCCTCGTGGTACATCGTGATCTTGCAGGTGCTCTGCTTTATGCTCGTCGAAGATACGCTGTTTTATTGGGCCCATCGGCTGTTTCACCATCGCGCCCTCTTTCGCCGATTTCATCGGCTCCACCACGACTTTCGCGTATCCTCTGCCGTCGCCTCCCAGTACATGCACCCCCTTGAGTTCATCGCGACGGGCATCATCCCTACTTTTTCAGGCCCTTTGGTCTTGTTGCTCCTCGGATGGGAAGTGCACATCCTCACTTTTTGGATCTGGTTGGTCCTGCGAATCCTCGAAACCGTTGATGGACACAGTGGTTACGAGCTGCCCTTTTGGTTTCCCCACAAACTTCTCTACGGAAGCGGCGCGTCTGTCCACGATTACCATCACGCTTACAACAAAGGGAACTTCGCGTCTTTTTTTCACCATTGGGACAAGCTCTGCGGCACCTCCTACCAAAACCCCAAAAAGGCACCGACCAAACACAAGGACTAGAAAAACGGAACTCGCGCAACTATCATACACGCAAGTGCCCAAGGCTCCGCCTCTCTTGACCAAACGAGAAAAGAAAGTCGTGCCATGACAAAAAAAGTCTCAGACACCCCTACAACAGAAGAGTCCCATGTCCCCAAACGTGCTGCGCGAAACCCCAACCTTGCAGCGACGTGGAAGATGGACATGGAGGACGTCTATGCTGAGATGATGAAGGTCGCGGAACGACAGCAAGGATCGTCCGAGGAGCCCAAAGCTCCCGTATCACCGCCCCCATCATCTGCCCCGATCAAGCCCTCCATCGCCATGGATCAAACCCTCGATGAAGACGACGAAGACGCTGCGACCATCTTCAGCGCGGAGTTTGCCAAGTTCGCAGCGCAAGTAGCTCCTCCCCAAGAAGCCGCTTCCTCAAGCGAAACACTCACAACCCCCCAGCCTCGCCCGCAAACCCCGAGCCCCCTCTTTTCTGAGGACGACGAGATCGATCCTTTCGAGGGGGACCAAACCACCATCGCCGCTTCCCCTGCTCCAGGGCTTCAGATCCACTCCTCCCCACCCAACGACCCACAAAGCGAATACAACGATCCGCTTGCCCTACAAGCCACGATGCCCTCTGTAGAAGCGGTACCTGCGGAGTTTGCGGATGCTTATACAGATCCAAACGGAAGCTTTACCCCCACCAATCCCCAGCCCATCCCCATCGACTATCTCAAACCTCTCTCTCCCGCGCCCCAAGCGCCCCAACAGACGGCCCAAGCCGTCCCACAAACTGTCTTTGCACAACAAACGAGCAACCCCTTTGAGTCCACTTTGGACAAACCCATCCAATCCCCGCTCCTAAAACAAGAGCCCCCACCTCCTGCAGACACAACACACGACGACGATGATGACGATGACTACGAAGACAGCGGCTCTCTCTTTGGGATGTCCACCATGGGTGGCTACCTCGCAAAGCTTTTTGGCGTGGGAAAGATCGGCGAATTTCTCCGAAACCTTGCGATATTCGAGGGGATGGGGCGCACCAGCCTGATGCGTCTCTCGCAAAAAGTCAAAGTCCAAAAGTACGAACCCAACCAAGTCATCATGCGCCGCGGCCAACAAGGTGACAGTATGTTTATCCTCGCCCAAGGCGATGTCCAAGTCCTTCTCAGACAAGACACCGCAGCAGGCGAGACCTTGCGTATGATCCCCCTCCATGTCGGCGATGTATTCGGCGAGATGGGTCTTTTAACGGGCAATCCCCGCAACGCAGATATCGTATCCATCAGCAAAAGCGTCTGCTTGGAACTGCAAAAACGCGACGTCGAAGCCCTTTGTGCCCAACATCCTCCTATCTCGCGCTTTCTCACTGCCATCCTTGGAGAACGACTGCGAAGCACCCATGCCATCAAAGAGGTCGGTCGCATCCAGATCATCAAAGAAATCGGCGCAGGTGCCACCGCTTTTGTGTACGCCGCACGCCTCAAAAATGGCGGGCAACCCGTCGCCCTCAAGATGCTCTCACACGAGCTTGCTTACGACAAAACCTTCCGCCAACGCTTCCTCGAAGAAGCCCGTATCCTCGCCCAACTACGACACCCACACATCGTGCAGTTCTATGGCACAGAAGAAGCCTACGCGACTGTGTTTCTGGTCATGGAGATGGTCGAAGGCAGCAACCTCGACGCTTACCTTGAACAAAAACACCGCTTCTCCTACGAAGAGTGCCGCAGGATGCTCCTCGAAACAGCCTCCGCCCTCCATTATGCCCATGAGAACGGCATCATCCACCGCGATATCAAACCCGCAAACCTCCTGATGGATCGCAACAAACACATCAAGGTCACGGACTTTGGCCTCGCTGTCCAACCAACCAAAGACGAGGACTTCCAAAGCACGCAAAAGCCTGAAGGTTCACCCTCTTACATGGCTCCCGAACAGATCATGTGGCAACCCGTCGATCGACGCGCTGACATCTACGCGCTCGGTATCACGGCCTTCAAGATGCTTACAGGAACACTACCCTTCCAAGGCAGCATCGATCAGATCTTCCAACAACACGTCTCCAAACCCATCCCCGACCTACACAAGTACGATCCCAACATCCCACCCAAGCTTGTGGCCTTCATCCAAAAAGCCACAGCCAAGGCCAAAAAAGAACGTTTCCAAACCTGCCAAGAGATCCTTCAAATGCTTTCTTAGATCCCACCCCACATCGCTTCCCCCAAGCCATGAACTAGAAAAAAAGAATGACTGCGCAAGACTTTTTCTGGGCGACGACCAGACCTTATGGAACAGGAAAAGGATTGATCATCGCGCGCCAAGCCTCTTCACCCTCTGCAACGAGCGATTCATCCAACAGACAAGCATCCAAGCGCCGCTGGATCTCTGCACGATCCATCTTGATCCCAATAAAAACAATCTCTTGAGGAGATCCCTCTTCATCGTGTGCATGATCGTGGGTGTGGGTATGCGTGTGTTCATGATCTCCATCGCAAGAAGCATCACAAGAGTCCTCACAATGCTCGTCGCATGCGTGTTCTCCGCGCATCGCCGCAGGAGAAAGATGGCACATCCCCCCAGCTTGTCCCCACTCATAAATCAGTTCGGGCGCCGCAGCCAACCAAAAGAAGCCTTTTGAGCGCAAGATGTCCTTCCAAAACCCTTCGTCATGCACCAAATCCCACAACTTCTCTGCATCAAAAGGCCGCTCCTCTCGATAAACAAAACTCGAAAAAGAGTAGGCTTCTGTTTCAGGCGTGTGGGGTTCTTGCAACGCAAGCGCCCAACCTGCGGACTCACTCGCACGCTCAAAGTCAAAAAGCTCAGTACGAAGGACACGCTGTAAAGGTACACGGCCACGTTCAGAGCGGAGCTGTTGGGCTTTTGGATTCAAGGCTTGTAGAATCGCTTCAAGCTCAACAAGCTCCTGTTCCTCGACAAGATCGATCTTGTTGAGCACCAAGACATCCGCAAACTCGACCTGTTCGATCAAAAGATCCGTGATGCTGCGTTCATCATCTTCTTCGACAGCCAAGCCCCGCTCCAAAAGTCCTTCAGCAGCCCGATACTCCCGCAAAAAGTTCGCTGCATCCACCACCGTCACCATCGTATCGAGGCGCGCCACATCCGACAGCGAGACGCCATCTTCGCCTTCTTCCAAGAAGATCTGCGCAACAGGGATAGGCTCGGCGATCCCCGTCGCTTCGATAAGAAGGTAATCAAAGCGACCTTCTTTTGCCAAACGCCCAACCTCGACAAGCAGGTCATCTCGCAGCGTGCAACAGATACAACCGTTGGAAAGCTCGACAAGCTCTTCTTCTGTTCGAGAAAGAGCCACCTCTCCACGACGCACAAGCGCCCCATCGATGTTGACTTCGCTCATGTCATTGACGATCACCGCGACACGAAGCCCTTCACGATTCGACAAAAGATGATTCAATAGCGTGGTTTTTCCAGCCCCCAAAAATCCCGATAGTACAGTGACAGGCAAGATATGCATTCGTTACTCCCGAATCCTTCGCGTGTTACGCTTCCACACCACCCGTTCCCCAATGTACTTACGCTTCTTCGGGACACTTCGAGGCGTTACTTTCTTCGACGAATCCGCCGCTTTCGCCGCCTTGCGTGGGCTGGCCCCAACTCTCTGAGGCTGCGCCGCTTTCTACCCTAACTCCCCCACCTCCGCAAGCTCTTTTTCCACCCCATCCATACAAAGATACGTGCTTTTTCGCACGACAAAAAACACTATGCAGAAAACTCTATCACCTCTCGCAAAAACCCCAACAAACGCTCTGCTGCCGCACGCATGGGATGCTCAAACCCCTCTTCTGTAAGGCGAATGGCTTCTTCAAGGAGGGGCTTGGCATGTTCATGTTGTGCGAGCATCATGTAGATCTCAGCCAAATACACGTAGGCTTCGGGGATATCGGGCGCTTGGCGGATCGTCTCTTCGTAAGCAGAAGCCGCATCCAGGTAAGACTTCAACCCACACTGACTATCTGCAAGACCCGCATGAAAGGAAGGATCATCAGGTTGATGTTCCACGAGAAATTGAAAGATGTCACAAGACTGTCGGTAGTGTTCGAGATCCAAGCAAGCAAAGCCATTATCCGCCAAATCATCCCATAGATCGGGATAACACTCTTGCATCGCTTGCAAAGACTCTGGGTCCGCCGCCAACTCACGCAAGAGATCGGTCAGCGTGGAGGCATAACGGTGGGCAAACAATCGCTCTTGGACAATGTTCATGATCTTCTCTCCCAAATCTTCCATCACAGCGCGGCGTTCGACGTGTGACTTCGTAAGGCTTCACAAGCCTGTGGTTTTCGTTCGATGCCCCCTTTCGCATCATCCGTGCCAACGCTTGCGTCCTTTTAGCCATCCCCCACAATAGCGCCCCAAACCCAAAGGAAACCCAAAGGATTCTATGTTTTCTGTCCAAGCAGATGAGCAATATCTGGACAGATGCACGCAATCTGTACGAGATATCCCCACACTCGTTCTCCCCAAACATCCGAGCATTTAAAATATGCGCCATAATATCAAAGGCTTATAAACGAAATATTCTTTTGGCTTCTCCTTTGCCGAAGAACCCAGAGAACCAAAGCCCGGCCTTGAAAAGAAAGACGCAACGAAACAAAGGAGAAAGAAAGATGTCCCACGTCTCAAATAACCCCAACACTTCGCGTCCCTTCCAATCCCCTTCGCAAACCTCGACCTCTGCGACCCCAAACAACCCCCAAACAACACAAACCCAAGAGAAAGATTCCTTTCTCGCGAACAAACCCACACCACAAGCCCAACAAGCCACCAAAGAACGCACGCAGCCCAACTCTGCACAAGCTTTGCGACGCTCCTCGCAAACCCAAAGCCCCGCGGCTGCGAACCTTAGGGCGAGCGCCAAATCCAGCGCAACGTTGGAGACAAAACAAGCCCACGTACCCGAAGCAATGAAAGACATCTCTGGACTCGGGCTTGAACTTGCTGGCTACCTCGACAAAGCCCTACAAAGCCCTACCCTCGCCAAAAAACTCTCGCCCGAAAAAGTCATGGAGTTCCAACGAGCCAACCAAGACCTACAAAAACAACTCCAAACCGTCGGACAAACCAAAGTTCCCCAAACCACCGAAGGTTACCAGCAGGGTCTTCAACAAATGGATCAACTCTGCGATTCATTCCTCCAAATCCTCAACCTCTTTGGTGATCTTTTCCAAAAAGAAACTTTGACAAGCATTTACACACCACCAAGTTCCTCCCCCACAGACCCTGTAAAATACCCGGCAAGTTCCACGAGCTCGACATCCTCGACAAGTTCCACGAGTTCGACAAGCTCGGCAAGTTCCACGTCCTCGGCATCTTCAACAAGCTCTACTGCGGAAACCAAAAAGGCCGAAGAAGCCAAGAAAACAGAAGAAACCAAGAAAGCCGAAAAACCCAAAAACTTTTGGGACGCCATCGCAGAAGCTTTTCAAAAGGTCTTTGAAGTCCTCAAGACCATCGCCCAAGTCCTCCAACCCTTCCTCGATATGATTATTCCTGGGATGGGAGGCCTGATCTGCGCTGGTTTGGAGCTGATCCACGGTGTCATCACCGCCGCCAAGGACGGAAACTGGGAAGCACTTGGGATGGCGGCACTCAGTGCACTCACCAAAGCGATCCCCTTGGTGGGTGGCGTCGTTGGAAAAGCCCTTGAGATCGGCGTAAAAGTAACTGTCGCTGTCATCAAGACTGTCAAAAGCGTCGTCGCAGCCGTCCAAAGCGGCGACCCCATGCAAGCTGTGTTTGGGGTCTTAGAGGGTGTTGCAAGCGGCGTCGCAAGCGCTGGAGGCAGTATCCTCAAAGGTGCAGGAGCCATCGCCAAAGGCGTCGGTGACGCCGCCTCCAAGACTCTCGAGCAAGTAAGCAAAGGCTTCGATCAGGTGATGGGCTATGTCCAAAAAGGCATCAAACTCGCCCATGGTGCCGCGCAATCGATCAAAAGCGCCACAACAGGAAACTGGGATGGCTTTGTGTCAGGCATGGCTTCCGTCCTCGGTGGGATGGGAGACATGGGATTAGGAGATGGCTTCAAGAAAGTGACCGCCAACCTCAGCCAAGGTATCCAAACCATCAACCACCTCGCTCATGGCCGTTATGGTGCTGCTCTTCAAGGAGCAACGCAGATCGCAAGCCAACTGAGCGCTTCGCCCGCAAGCAACCAAGTCAAAAAGACCATCGAACAAGGCAAACAACTTCAACAAAAAGCCGCCAGCGGTGAGCTTGAAAAAAGCCTCAAAACAGTCACCCAGGCCGCACAAGGGATGCCCCAAACGCCCGATATTCAAAAACTTCTAGGACTCGCCAAGCCCGTCATGGGGCTCATTCAAGGCGTCCAAGATGGTAGCCTCAATAAAAGCCTTTCGCAGCTTGGCAACGGACTCCAAGAGTTCTTCAAGAACCCCAACTTTGGGCAAATCGCTCAATGGTTCGGTCAAGTGGCCCAAGCCGTCGGTCAATCCGCAGCTTCCCCCCAAGGCAAGTCACTCACCACCCAAGACGTTTTCTCACAGATCCTTCAGAGCGAACCTCTCAAACAACTCTTCCAAGCCGCACAAAGCGGCGCCATTCAAAAAGGTACAACTTCTCTTACAAATGATCTCAACAAAGTCGGAGAAAATGGACTGCAACAAGGTCTCAGTTGGCTCCAATCCATCGCAACCATCACACAAGGTCTCGCAAGCGGCTCTTTCAGCAAAGCTCTTGGCGCCTTGAAAGATACCCCTCTCGCCAAAGATCCCGCATTTGGTGCCCTTTCGCAATTCGCCCAGATCGCAGAAAGCTTCGTAAAAGCCTTCGCTTCAGGCGACATCGGCTCCTCTCTCGCGAAAATCAACAATACAGCCAACGCAAAACAAAGCGCAGAGATCACTCGACTCGCCCAATCCTTTCAACCCTTCCAAATCCTCCAGTTCCTCTCAGGAACACAGATCCAACAACTCCTCCAACAAGCCCAAAATGCCGCAAAAAACACACAAGCGACCCAACAACAACTCACCCAAGCCAGCCAACTCCTCCAACAACACCTCAGCCAACTCCAACCCCTCGCCGTCTAACCAAAGGTTCGATAGATTCGGGCGGTTACGGGCGGGTCACCCCAGATATAGGATATTCGGGATTTCTAATAGACCCAGAGATAGGGGATTCGGGATCGATTCGGGCGGGCGACCCTCCGTGGTCGCCCCGCTCTTTCGCGATCGCCCCCATCGCATCCCATCGCATCCCATCGCATCCCATCGCATCCCATCCCATCCCATCCCATCCCATCACAAACAGGGCACCAACCCTTACGCTCTCCCCCAAACGTAGGTCATCTCCTCACCCCATACCAAGCAATTCTCGCCAAACTTCCCCAAGCACAAGGCATCTCCATCATGCAATCCTCGCCACTTTCTCAAGCGTATGGCCGATTCCATCCTCAGGCGCCACTCTTCCTTATGCGCAGGCCAACTTCTCATCCCGCATCACAGGCGGGCCACTGTGCCCGCCGCCCTATCCTCATGCGTAGGCCAGCTCTATCTGCATCATGTGCGCCTCGCCGCTCTTCCCCATGCATAGGCCAGATCCACCCATGCATCGCCCCGAAAACAGACGTCTGTCCAAATCTCGGACGTACTGCAGACACATCCGTCCAGACAACGTACATCGGCTTCTTCTTTTTCATCCCCCAATATGATCAAAAGAAAACAATCTCTTTTAAATTGAATAGATACAAACACACAACGAGATGGCACACACATTGCCTTAGTGTCCTCCCGAACGCAACGAAGCGACGAGAAAGACAAACACAACACACCGCACAACGCGGAACCCAAACAAGGAGACAGAACAATGGCTATGGACGCAACACGCACTTCCCAAACCCGAGGCCCCTCAATCCCCTACCAAACCAGTGAAGAGCGCGAATTCGAGAAACATTTCAACGTCATGAAAACGAACGCAGCAAGATTTGATAACGGAGCATTTTGCGCCGTTTGGGATATCAACGATGGGAAGATTAGCCGAGGCGACTTGGAGGCCTTGGTAAACAATCCCTTTGCACCAGAAAACGTAAAAGAAGCGGCAAAATTACTTCCTAAACAATGCGGTGGCTTGGACAAAGTTGGCTGGCGCAGACGGAAAAAGCGGAAAGTTCGTAGAATTCAGCGACATTGGAGCGATGGATAATAAACTGAAAGCCGATGCCAAAACAAGAGCAGACGAAGCACGCAAAGCCCGAGAAAGCCAAAAAAATCAATCGGCAGACCGCTCCCGAGATCAATTCACTCACCCCCCCCAAACTTCCGGTGGATGCGATCATCAAACGAAGAGTTCAGAGCTCCCAAAAAGCAGCGACGTCTACCGTCCCAAGCCAGGTGCTGTCCAAGCCACAGAGAAAGCGTTGCAAACACTGATGTCGGTGCTCAACGCCCTCCAATTAGCAGAAAACAAGGGAAGCTCGATGACGGGTCCTCAAATCAAGGACTCTCTCAAACAAGCATACCAAGATCCCAACACTCCCCAAACCGTGAAGGACTTGCTGGGTAAAGTGCTTCAACACCCGATGTTTTTGAAGGCCTTTTCTCCCAAAGCAGGGAACAATACACCACCACAACCTATCCAACTGCCCAATCTACGACCGATGCCGTCGTACCCGACTCCTTACTTGCCGAGTGCTCTTCCCAGCGCTCCCAGTGCGCCCAGTGCTCCCAGCGCTCCCAGCGCTCCCAGTGCACCCAGCACGCCGATGGGCCGAGGAGATGGCCCCATCACAAAAGAGCAATACGGTATGCTCGAAGACGCAAACAAACGCGTCGAAGATCTCAAAGCTCGCTTGAACAACAACGGGAATGCTCAAAAGCAGATCAAAGACTTGGAAAAGCAGTTGGAAACCGCCAAGAAGAACGGAAATGAGTCTGAAGTGACTCGTTTGGAAGGCGAGATCAGCAAGTTGAAAGAGTCCTCAGGTGACCGCGAGATGCTGATGATGGAATACAAAGAAGCCATGCAACAAAAAGAGCAGATGTTCCAGTTCTTGATGTCGATCCTTTCCCACCAAGACAAGATGTTCCAATCCTTCATCCAGAACCTCCGTTAATCCCGCAACCACGAGGAGGACAGCACGCAACGCCCGATGGTGCTGCCCTCCTCTTTTCCCTCAACCTTTTCGAGTTCGTTGCCTTCGCGCAATGGGGAGTCCGTCATGGTTTCATCAGAATCTTTTAATGGTCAGCGTAATCCAATGTCTGCCTTACAGGGTCGCACCGCCAACGCTCCCAACACAGGCGGCGCGCTGTCCACCACGCGGACAGATGGCCCTCAAGCCCCCCAAGCGCCCAAGGCAGAGCCCAACAAACCCAGCAACCAGTTCGATACCAAGGAGCAACCCTCCGCAAGCAAGTCTCCAAACCAACCTGCGCGCCAAGCAGCCAGCCGCTCTTATCGTGGGCAGGAAAAAACGGAGATCAACATCGATGCTCGTGCGCTTCGTCAAAAAGCGCTGCAACAAAAAGCCGCACAAGAAAACAAACAAGGGCCAACCCAAGCCCCTGGACTTCCCGATTTCCCGCCGCCTCCGCCGATGCCAACGCAACAGCCCGCGCAAACAGCGCCTCTTGCGGCAAAAGCAGAGACACAAAACAAACATGCGGAGCCATCGGAGTTTCCAGCGCCTCCCAAGAGTGCAGTGCCAACAGAGTTTCCGCCCGCACCTCCCAAAGCAGCGCAAAGCAAGGAAGCGTCAAGCGGTCGCCTCGAAACAATGGCATCTTTCGCGACAAACAAATCGACGAGTGCCAAACAAAGCACCAAGGTCGGAAAAGCTGGAATGTTGGAGAAAGCAGACGAGGTAAAACAACGCTTTCTTCGAGGCGAAGTAGAGATCGGCGAACCTCTTGTGGGTTCGCACTTGCTCAAGCCGCAAAGTTACGAAGGTTATCGTACGCAACGCGACAAAAGCGACCAACCCCAACGACGCATGGATGCCAAGACCCATCTACGCGAGATGATCAGCGAACGTGGCTTGGGACTCGCACAGTCGAAGAAGATGGAACGCCAGATGACACAGCTCTTTGCTCTTCTCACTTGATCCCCCAAAGTGAGCGTGTTTCTCAAAGTCTTGTCCCTGCCCCCCCCAAGATATCGAATCATCCGAAAGATTAGCGATCCAAGAGTCTTTGCAGACCTTGGATCGCGTGATCTTGTTGACCCGGATTTTGCTCAAGGACGTGGTTTGTGGTGTGCAGGACTTGCAACTCCACTTGATCGCCAAGGCGTTCTTTCAAAGCAACGCTGGCTGCGGAGTCTGCGAGGGTATCTCGATCGCCATGCACCACAAACAACTGGCCTTGTGGACGAAGACCTTGTTCCATCATGGACATCATGGTGGAAAGATCATCTTCTGCGGCGGTCATGGAACGAAGTTGTGCACGAACGTCCTCCAAAACAGCGGACTGTGCGCCTTTTGCAGAACCAATCTTATCAGAGTTGATCACAGGAACACCCGCGCTGGGCGCACTGATCTTGTTGAGGAAAGGCAGCTTGCTAGCAAGGTCAAGCGCATCATTGGTCACGGAAGGTGTAGCGCGCAAGAAAGGAGCTTGTAGGACGGCTTTGACACCTTTGGGCATCTGTGGACCGTCGAGCTGGATCTTGTCATTGTCGTTCATGAGCAAAGCGCCCAAGACGCCAGGACCAGCCCCCATACTGTTTCCAAAGAGTACGATCTCTCCGCGATCTCCGTACTCTTGTTGAGCGACTTGGTTTGCATGTGCAGCTACCGCAGCAACATCGCGAGCAACACCAAATCCACGATCCAAACCGCCGGGTACACCGTCAGTTTGGCCTGCCCACTGATGATCCATGACGATCACGTCATGACCGAGGGCATTCATCTTTTGGATCTGTTCGTAAAAATTGCGACCTGTTTCTTGGAAACCAGGCGACAACACGACGACTTTTCCGCTGGGTGGAGCCGTGGGTTTAAAACGCTGCCAAAAGACATCGCGGGGTGCGATCTCTTCTCCATTGACGCGACCTGCGGCTTGTACAAAACCTTCGGTGACTTCGGAGGGATGGCGTCCCATACGTTCCAGCGCGATCGCTTTTTGGGCAGCAAACAACTCACCATTGCGAAGTTGGCCCAAGTCGAGTTGCGTAACAGGCTGACCCCACTCGCGTTCTTTGGTTGCGCGAAAGGATTGCAAAGTCCCCACTTCATCCTTTGTGCGAAGGCCCGCACCAAGGAAGTTTTGGAACTTTTCGACAAGGGGCTGTCCAGCCAAGAAGCCACTCGTTTTTCCGGCCGCTTTGCCTTCGTTATCCCACAAGCCATCGCGATTTCCACGAACGTCCGCGAGGTCCTTCATGGTGGCTTCGAGCTGTGAGCGGCTTCCCCAGCCTTGGGGTGGTACGAGGGTATGAAGCTTCATGGATCAGTCTCCTTCTCTTTCTCGGTCACGTTTGGGTCTAAATCATTGGACGCAAAGGATAGTCCCTTAACAACACCATGCGCAACTCGCATTTCATACTTCTTCCGCGAACAATCCTTTTCAGCCTTACAAGAAAGGAACGAAACAGCTTTACAGTGCTCCTCTCCTCGCTTTGGCAAAGAAGCCTCACTCGTCTTTGTGGCCTTACAAAGACCATGCGAACTTTTCTGAGAGAGGGCTCGTATGGTCCTCTGCCCAACGCTGGGCCTGTAGCTCAATGGTAGAGCATCCCGCTCATAACGGGACGTGTGCAGGTTCGAATCCTGTCAGGCCCATATCTTCCCGCCCGCGCTTCTTCAGGGTGCCTATGTGGTTTCGAAACAATCTCCCCCAATCACCGAGCCTATCCAAACATTGTTTTGTTGCGCTGGTTGCGCCCAAAGGGTGATCTCGCGTATGGATG
The DNA here is from genome assembly GCA_020632975.1 of Myxococcales bacterium. GTDB lineage: Bacteria > Myxococcota_C > UBA6777 > UBA6777 > UBA6777 > JAKLKB01. The sequence continues at coordinate 65,957 of JACKEL010000003.1, read as the reverse complement.
CGTGCGTTTGTAATGATATCGAGGTCATAACAAGGAGGATGGGTCATGATCGTAGGGGTCCCCAGAGAGATTAAAGCTGACGAAAACCGCGTAGGCATCGTCCCTGCAGGCGCAGGAGAGCTGATCCGCCAAGGACACAAAGTCTTGGTAGAAGCGGGCGCAGGCTTGGGCAGCGGCTTTGCAGACGAAGACTACACCGCCCTAGGCGCAACGATTGTGCCCCATGCTACGGACGTTTGGAAAGAAGCTGAACTCGTTGTCAAAGTCAAAGAACCCATCGAGTCTGAGTACCCCCACATCCGTCCAGAACAAGTCTTGTTTACGTACTTTCACTTCGCAGCATCCGAAGCTTTGACCCAAGCGATCCTCAAAAGTCGCAGCATCGCGATCGCTTACGAGACCGTCCAACTCGACAATGGCGAGCTGCCTTTGTTGATCCCCATGAGCGAAGTCGCTGGGCGTATGGCGATCCAAGAAGGCGCCAAATACCTCGAAAGCACCTTTGGCGGACGCGGGATCTTGTTGGGTGGCGTACCAGGCGTCAAAGCAGCAGATGTCGTCATTATTGGCGGTGGGATCGTAGGTACCAACGCTGCAAAGATGGCTGCTGGTTTGGGTGCACGCGTCACGATCTTGGATGTGGACCTCGACCGACTTCGCTATCTCGAAGATGTCTTGCCCGCAAACATCGACTTTATCTACTCCAACCGCCAAAATATCTTGGACTGCCTGAAAAAAGCAGATCTCCTTGTAGGTGCCGTCCTCAAACCTGGCGGAAAAGCCCCCAACCTCGTGACCCGCGAAGATCTCAAACTGATGAAACGCGGCTCTGTGATCGTCGATGTGGCCGTGGATCAAGGCGGATGCATCGAGACAACAAAACCCACCACGCACAGCGATCCCACCTACACCCTCGAAGGCGTGATCCATTATTGCGTCGCGAACATGCCTGGCGCAGTACCTTGTACCTCTGCACTTGCGCTGACCAACGCGACCTTCCCCTACGTGCTTGCGCTCGCCAACAAAGGTTGGAAACGAGCTTGTCGTGACAATCACGCCCTTGCCAGCGGGGTTAGCATCGTCCAAGGCAATATCACTTGCCCTGCTGTCGCGATCGACTTTATGTTGGATTGGGCTTCCATTGATAACTTCCTCTTGGAAGATCCCCCCACAGAGATGGGGCCTTTTGAAGACGAAGACGACGAAGAATTGTTGTAAGATCGAAGCCTTCGCTTCTTTTGAGCTTGCTTATATCAAAGGAAATCCTCGCGTGACTACAGAAACAAAGATTACCGCAACAGAACTTATCGAGCGTTATGATGCCCTTCTGATCGACGCTTACGGTGTATTGGTTCATCAAAAAGGCGCCTTCCCCCACGCTTCCGCCTTTATCCAACACCTCAACGATACAAAGAAACCGTACTTTATCGTGACCAACGATGCTTCCAAGCTCCCTGAAAAGGCCGCTGCGTCGTATATGGGTCGCGGGATCACGGCTCAGCTTTCTCCCGAACGCATCATCACTTCGGGAAGTTTGCTCATCCCTTATTTCAAAGAGCATGGCCTGCAAGGTGCGCGTTGTGTGGTTCTAGGTCCCGAAGGCTCTCAAGATTACGTGCGACTTGCGGGTGGCGAGATCGTATCGCCCCATGAGACCGACGACATCGACGTCGTGGCAGTCTGTGACGATGCAGGCTTTCCTTTCCTTGAGACCGTCGAAGCGACGATGTCTGTGCTGTTTCGGCGTTTTGATGCTGGCAAACACACCCATCTGTTGTTGCCCAACCCTGATCTGATCTACCAAAAAAACGAGACAAACTTTGGCTTTACCAGCGGAAGCATCTCGTTGTTGCTTGAGCACGCACTCCAACTCCGCTACCTCCACGAAGATCACAGCTTCACGCGTTTGGGCAAGCCGCACACCCCGATCTTCGAGCAAGCCTTCCAACGCACCCAAACGCGCAATATGGTGATGATCGGCGACCAACTGCGGACTGATATCGCGGGAGCCAATGCTTTTGGCATCGACTCAGCGTTGATCAGCACAGGTCTTGTCGTGCTGCAAGGACAAGAACTCCCCGATGCTTGGCAGCCCACGTACCTTTTTGACTCCCTCGCTCTGTGAACCAAAGCCTCGTGCTTTTTGCCTAGATGACGGCCCCCAATGAAGCCCCCACCATCTTCCCTTGAACCTTTACGCGATGCCATCGACGATATCGACCTTGCGATCTTGCGCTTGCTCGAACAACGCCTTGCCATCGCTGAACAAATCGCCCAAGTCAAAGAAGAGCAAAGCGAGAAACTTCCGCTGACCGACCTACAACGCGAACAGCAGATCATCGAGCGCTTGCAAACAGCCACAAAAGATGAGCTTTTGCGCGAGGAGATCCCCGCTCTCTACCAGCATCTTATGGAGATGAGCAAACGCATCCGCTTGCGCCTTCGCCAGATCACGCCGTTGCCTCCGCAAGATTGAGCGATTCACCCCCTCCGAGGTCAGTGTCCTTCTTTTTCGCGCCATACAAAACAAAGCAACAAACCGATCCCCCCTTCTCACGGGGAGATGCGACGTATCTCTTTGACAAGACCCTTGCCTTTGCACCCAAGGCCACCCCTAATAGCCCGAGAATCCGACTAGCCTTTCTGTTCATCTTAGAGCGATTGAAAAGACCGAACAGACAAAAGAAAAAAGAAAAGACCCCATGCGCATCCCAAATACAAGCGACGTCCAACAAGAAGAAGTCTTACAAGTCTTCCCTTCCCATCCATCTTCGCAGACAGAAGAAACCTATCATCGCCAGCCCGAACTCCTCGCTCCTGCGGGCAATTGGGACTGCGCACGTGCGGCTGTCGCTGCGGGTGCAGATGCGATCTACTTTGGCTTGCAGAGTTTCAATGCAAGGATGCGCGCAGACAACTTTACCCTTGAAGATCTACCCAACTTGATGCGCTACCTCCACGCGCACGGTGTCCGCGGCTTTGTGACCATGAACACCTTGATCTTCCCGCAAGAGTTTGCCGCCGCAGAAGAACAACTCCGCAAGCTCGAAGAAGCCGGCGTAGACGCTGTGATCGTGCAAGATCTTGGCCTCGCTTGGTTGATGCGAGAGGTCGCTCCCAAACTTGAACTCCACGCTTCCACCCAAATGACCGTGACTTCCCCTGAAGGACTTCACTTTCTCGATGGTGTCTTGCAGCTGGATCGCGTGGTCCTTGCAAGAGAATTAAGCTTACACGAGATCAAGAAGTTCTCTCCTGAGACCCAACGGGTTCCTCTCGAAGTGTTTGTGCATGGTGCTTTGTGTGTGGCTTACTCTGGGCAGTGTCTGACAAGCGAAAGCCTCGGACAGCGCTCGGCCAATCGCGGAGAGTGCGCACAAGCCTGCCGTATGCCTTACGAGTTGATCGTCGATGGAAAGCCCCGTGATATGGGAGAACAGCGTTACTTGCTGAGTCCACAAGATCTCGCGGCAGTCGATCTCATCGAACCTTTGGTGCGTTTGGGTGTGGCAACCTTCAAGATCGAGGGACGCCTCAAGTCGCCTGAGTACGTCACCGCCGTGACAAAAGTGTATCGAAAGGCCCTTGATGCGGCGATCGAAGGTCGAAGCAGCCAAGAAGCCATCCACGATCAAGACCGCTACGCTTTGGAGATGACCTTTTCTCGGGGACTCACCACAGGGTGGCTCGAAGGCACCAATCATCCGTATCTTACGCACGGTCGCTTTGGGAAAAAACGCGGCGTGTACTTGGGCAAGATCACCCGCGCAGGTGCTGGATGGGTCGAGTTGGAGCGCGCCTCTAGCAAAGCCCCTCTCAAAGCCGATGATGGCGTGGTTTTTGACGCAGGAGAAGATCGCAACGAAGAACAAGGCGCGCGGATCTGGCGGATAGAAGGGGATCGTTTGTTCTTCCACCGCCGCAGCAAGCTCCAATGGTCTCGTATCCGCGAAGGACAGAGCCTTTGGAAGACCGATGACCCTGCGCTCAACAAAGCCCTACGACAAGCATGGGAAAGTTTCTCTGCGGAGATCCCCAAAGACCCCATCGATCTCCTTGTTGAAGGCCAAGCCGGTCAACCCATGCGGCTAACCGCTCTTGGTGTCACTGTAGAAAGCCAGCTTCCCCTTGATATCGCACAAAAGCACCCTCTTACCACCGAGACCTTGCGTCAACAGCTCGGTCGCTTGGGCGATACCGCTTACAGCCTTGGCCAGCTAGACAACCAACTTGTCGGCGAAGTGATGTTGCCCGTCAGTGCGCTCAATCGCTTGCGCCGCGCACTCATCGAAGAGATCGATGCGCGCCCTGCCCCAGCCCCTGAGATCACAGAGGCGCCCAAAGAGCCGGTCTATCGGTCGCTTTGGCCAACACGTCCAGAGCCAGATCAAACAGCCCCCACAGAGATGCGCGTCCTTTGCCGCAATATGGAACAAATCGAAGCTGTGTTAGGGCATGATATCGCAGCGCTTTACCTCGACTTTGAGGATGTTCGTCGCTACAAAGACGCCCTTGCATTCATTCGACGTAGTGCAAGTCCACCCCCAACCTACCTCGCCACACCACGCATCCAAAAGGCTGGTGAGATCGGCTATTTTAGCCTGATCAAAAAGCTCGCCCCTGAAGGTGTTTTGATCCGCAACTTGGGGGCTCTCCACTTTTTCCGCGATCAACCGCAGCTTCAACGCGTGGGTGACTTCTCTCTCAACGTCGCAAACCCCCTGACAGCGAAGCTTTTGAAAGAACACACAGATCTGCATCACCTGACCTTGTCTTGCGATCTCAATCTTGCCCAAGTACTCGATGTCTTGCAAACCGCTCCACCCGATTGGTTTGAGCTGATCTTGCATCAACACATGCCTATGTTCCACATGGAACACTGCGTGTTTTGCGTCTTCCTCTCTGATGGAAAAGATTACAAAGACTGCGGACGCCCCTGCGAAACCCACACAGTCCAGCTGCGCGACCGTGTAGGACAACTTCACCCTCTTCAAGCTGACGTAGGTTGCCGCAATACGCTCTTTAATGGCCGTGCCCAAACAGGTGCACGCTTTTTCCCCCAACTCCACGCAACAGGACTGCGGCGTTATCGTATCGAATTGCTCGATGAGTCCGCAGAACAAACAGATCGCTGTCTGCAAGCTTACCAGCGACTTTTCGACGGCCTCACAGACGGTCAACAGCTTTGGAAACAGCTTGGGGCGCTCGAACGCCTTGGTGTGACCGAAGGAACCCTTGAGATCAAAAGATAACGAACGCTTTGTTGTACGAAAAAAGGAGCCCGCATCATGAATGTCATGGTTGACTTTATGCTTGTCCCCATCGGGGTGGGCGTTTCTCTCTCCCCGTATATCGCGGCTTGTCAAGAAGTCCTCGAATCCACAGGGCTGACCTGCACCATGCACGCCTATGGAACCACCATCGAAGGCGAGTGGGAAGCGGTCTTTGCGGCAGTTCGGGCTTGTCATGAACGCGTCCATGAGATGGGAGCACCACGCATCTCCACCACAATCAAGTGCGGCACGCGCACAGATCGCAAACAAACCGCGCAAGACAAGATCGATAGCGTCCAACGCATCCTCGACAAAACCTCGCATACCACATCGTAAGGTCGCTCACGACCCTCCAGAAAAAGACATCCTACTTTTTCTCTTTATCCCACGAAAAAGTCTATCCCCTTCAAGTCCACGACCACTCAACCAAGCATTCCGTCGGCCCCTTCCCTCCTTCGCAAAGAAAAATCTCCGCACGAGTGTGCAAAGACCAACCAAGCATCGACTCTTCTCCACAGAAAAGGAAAGCAAACCATCCCAGCTTTCCCTGCAATCCCAAAGAACCCCAAAAAACCACTTCTGAAGGAGTCTTGTCGATGAAAAAAGTTATTTCATTCTCGCTCTTTATCCTTGGCGCTCTATTGCTCGTCCCAGCGGAGTCTTCAGCGACCAACGTCGTGTGTAATCCCAAACACTACTGTTTCGCCCCATCTTGGGGTTGTATGCCCTGTCGATACATGCGCGCCAAAGAAGTCTTCGATGTAAAGATCAAGGCCGTCAATACGGATATCAAACGTACGACAGACAAACGCAACGCGATCAAGCGCAAGTTGAGTGTTTCGAAATCAACGCAGTTTGTCAGCCAGCTCAAAGGCCTAGACAACAAACTCAAAACCCTCAAGAAAAAAGCAAGCGATCTTAAACGCGGTCTTGCCCGTCTCACCAGCGATATGAAAAAAAGCGCGCGCAAACCTGTCTCCCAAGCCAAAGGACTCAGACGATAATCAGGGCGTATCCCCAAATCTATGCTCCCCCACAATGCTCCTCAAAAAGTCTCTCACTTGCTCTCTTCTTTTCTTAAAAGAGTTATCCATAAAGAATCGATATCTGTTTATTTGGGCCCAAAAGCCTAAAATAATTGAAAAATATAATTCATAGCGTGGTGCATTAGAAAGGGCAACCATTGGGCAAGCCTAAAGAACCCTATTCATCGCAATGTTAGAAGATGATCTTGTTTCTCATTCTATTGTTCCACGGGTGGTGGTTATATAAGGAATGATATGATAGAAGGCTGTGTACCAAAGGAAAGAAGGAGTTCAGCAGATGGTCACAGTCACCGTGAAATGTAGACATTGCGGAAGTGAAAACCTGAGCAAAAATGGGTTTGCCCCCAACGGCAAGCAAAAGTATTTGTGCAAAGATTGCAAGAAGGCTTCGAGAGAAGACCCAACAAGCAACGCATATAGTCAAGACTTTCGGGAGCTTGTCTTGAGGGCGTGCGAAGAAAGAAGCAGTCTTCGCGGAGCCGCTCGAACTTTTTCCATTCATCGTCATACGATCTCTCGATGGCAAGAGGAAAAAAAAACAAACTCTTCCAGCTCTTGAGCAAACTCTTGTCTCGGAGCCAGAGGATGAACTTGTTCTGGAGCTTGATGAGATGTGGTCTTTTGTCCAAAACAAGAAACAACAAGCATGGCAATGGCTGGCCATCTCTCGCAGGACTCGGCAAGTCGTGGCATGTGTTGTTGGGAAGAGAAATCTCAGAAATTGTCGCAAACTTTGGAAGGCTTTGCCTTACAGATATCGCAAAGCGCAAGCCTACAGCGATTTTTGGAAAGCCTACAAAAAAGTTTGGGGGTCTTCCGTGACTCAGGTAGGAAAAGACAGCGGACAAACAAGCTATATCGAACGCTTTAACGGGACTTTACGACAACGACTTGCTCAATTTGTTCGGAGAACGCTCTCTTTTTCTAAATGTTGGAAGAAACATCTTCTCAGACTCGAACTTTTTCTTCATCGTTATAATCTTGATCGAGCCCGAAACCTCAGACTTTATGGAACTCCATTCGGAAGGTGACCACTACCTTCTCGCAACACGTCCGCTAAGTTTCAAGAAAAATCAGGTCACCCCTACCCTTGTCGCCATCTCCCCCAAACAGCCGATTGAACAGCCCCACAGTACAACCAAGAAGAACCCCAAAAGGGGTTCGATCTTGCCTTGACTTCTTACAATGCAAGCGCCTTTTTCCAAGCGCGCTGCAATGCCTCCCAAGACGGGTGTTCTGTGCTGTAAGAGAACTGTTTTTCTCCATCAGAAAAAGAAGAGAAAAGCCGCGGTCCTTGCACTGCATTTGTAGAAAAGACAAGATCCGCAGAAACGAGATCATGTAAAAAAAGCGAGACTTCTTCGAAAATTACACCATACTTTTTCGCGCACTCTAAGACCCAAGAACGAGTGACACCATCCATCACTCCATCGGTCAGTGCGGGCGTTTTGAGCACACCCGAAGACAGCAGGAATAGATTGCTACTCGTGCAACAGGTCAGCGCTCCTAGGTGATTACAAAACACAGCGTCGTCAAAGCCCATCTGTCGGGCCTTTTCTCGCGCCAAGATGGCATCCAACAAACCCAGCGACTTGATGCGTGCAGTTGGAGAAGATGCGTTCCTTTGGATAGAGCTAAGCATCAGATGCCCCGCAGGAGCGAGGCTTGGAGAGAGCGCCGCAATCGTCATCAACACATTTGGAGAGGGCTTTGCAGGAAGAAGAAGCCCGCGCTCCCCGACCCCGCGCGTCAGTGTGGTGCGCAAGATCCAGTGACGCGATGTCTCCAGTTGCGCCTCAAGCAGTCTCCCAAGATGGAAAAGCCAAGTCTCTCTATCCCACGGCATCTCTAAGCCGATCGCTGCTCCATGGCGGCACAAACGCGCGAAGTGCAGCTCTCCCCAAAGCGGTTGCTTGTCCACGATCAGCAACGTATCAAAGACACCATCCCCAAGCAAAAGTCCCCGATCCATCGAAGGAATGACACCTTGCTCATGGCTCACAAGATCACCATTCCAAAGAGACCACTTGGTGGATTGTTTCATTTCTCCGTCTCCACCGAACGATGCGCTTGGTTCCATGCTTGCGCAAGAGAGACAAAGTTTGCGATCATCGCGACGCCATCAGGCATCAACACAGACTCTGGATGGAACTGTACGCCATAACTCGGAAATGCCCGATGCTGTAATGCCATGATCTCCCCATCGCGACTTTGCGCTGTGACCTCGAAAGCCGCGCCCTCTTGTGCAAGGACGATCAACGAGTGATAACGCGCCACCTCCAAAAGCGGCGGCAATCCAGCAAAAAGGCCCGTCTCCTGATGCGTGATCACGCTGGTTTGACCATGAATCGGGCGTATCGCACGCTCAACTCGCCCCCCATAGATTTGTCCCATGCACTGATGACCCAAACAAACCCCAAGGATCGGAATCTTTGGACCAAAGTGCTTCACGATATCCAAAGAGATCCCCGCTTGTTCGGGTGCACATGGTCCAGGAGAGAGGATGATCGCGGCAGGGTCCATCGCTTCGACTTCTTGGAGCGTCATCGCATCATTGCGCACGACACGACGAGATATCCCCAGACGGCCGAGATAACGGGCTAAGTTGTACACAAAAGAGTCATAATTATCGATCAAAAGATAAGGCGCATCTTGAGAAGAGGCCCCATGACGCAAGAAAGGCAAGCCTTGCTCCTTAGGAGAAAAGGAGGCTTCGTCAAGTCCCTTGTATTCGTCTTTTTGGCAGCTCTCTCTTTGCAATTCGACAGCCAAAGGAGACAGACCTGCGGGTGCCTTACTAGAAAAACTCGTAGAGACGCTCGCAGGTGTCAGATCAGAAAAACTCGCAAACAAAGCGCGCCCTTTGTCTAATGTCTCTTGGTACTCTTGTGCAGGGACAGAGTCTGCGACGATCCCACCGCCGACCTGAAAACGAATCATCCCGCCCGTTGCAACAAGCGTTCGGATCGCGATATTTGTATCCAAAGAGCCATCCCAGCCCAGATATCCGATGCATCCGCAGTAAGGACCACGGCGCGTGGGTTCAAGTTCTTCGATGATCTCCATCGCACGGACCTTTGGAGCACCCGAAATCGATCCACCAGGGAAACTCGCGCGCAACAAAGACCATGTCGAGGCATCTGGTCGCAAGCGCCCAACCACCGCAGAGACGAGGTGGTGCACCGTCGCAAAAGACTCAAGACGACAAAGATCGGGGACTTTGACGCTCAGGTCCTCGCAGACACGAGAGATATCATTGCGCATCAAGTCCACGATCATCGCATTTTCCGCCCGATCTTTGGCGCTCGACATCAACTCTTCTCGATAACGCTGATCCATGTCTTCATCGGTCACGCGCGGACGTGTCCCTTTGATCGGGCGCGTTTCCACCAAACCATCGCGCGCCCACAAAAAGCGCTCAGGAGAACTCGAAGACAACACCCAAGGACCAAAGTTGAGATAGGCCGCAAAAGGGGCAGGATTGACAAGCCGCAGATGACAATAGTGCGCAAAGCTCGACCACTCCGAAGGTAGCGTAGCCTCAAAGCGCTGCGAAAGATTCGCTTGGAAGATATCTCCCGCCCAGATGTAGTCGATCACACGCGAGACTGCGGCCTCGTAAGCTTCTTGCGTAAAGTTGGAGGACCAAGTCAGGCCCTTCCCTTCGAAGCTAGGGGGCTCACATGGCGCAAGCTCCTCTAGCCATGAGATAAGTTGTTGCTCGTCCTTTGCAAAAGCCCAGCAGCGTTGTGTCGCGTGATCAAAAGCCAAGACTTTTTCGTACACACCAAGCATCACCTCGGGATATCCGACATCATCCTTGGCCCAAGTGGGTAGCTTTTCGACAGCCCGCGCGAGGTCGTAGGAAAAATACCCCGCAAACCCACCTTGAAAAGGCGGAAGCTCTGGATCACAAGGCCGCTGCAAAGATCGCCACAGATCTTCCAATATCTCGAAAGGATCGCCTTCTTCGACCCGCGACATCCCCTCTTGCTCGATGGTGAGGGTATCACCACGAAGGACGAGTGTCATCGCAGGTTCGACAGCCAAAAAGCTGTAGCGACCGCGCGGATCGTTGCGCGAGGCAGAGTCCAACCAGAGGGTCCAAGGATGGTGGGCCCACTGTGTCGCATACAAAACAGGATCTAGGTAGGAGATCTCCCGAGACACGGGCATCTTATGAGACATCTCTCCCCTCCCATCGAAGGTATCCCCCCAAGTTCACGTGCAAGATCGGTCGATCAGCGCAGCAGCTTTTGGGCATGTGCCAAGACACCGCAAAGCTTGTACAACAAGCGCGAACCCACATTGAGATCCCACTCATCCTCTTCACCAGGCACGATCTCCACCAAGTCAAAGCCGATCACTTCTCGGCCGCTGTGACCCAAACGATTCAAGAGGTACACGACCTCATGAAAGCTAAGTCCACCAGGGACGGGGGTGCCAGTGTTGGGGCAATATTCTTGCGCAAGGACGTCGATATCGACGCTGACATAGACTTTTTCGGGCAGGGCCGCCAAGATATCGTCCACGATCTGCCCAAAGTTCTTTCCTTCGGCTTTTTGGGCAAAGAGGTCTTCATCAAACCATACTTTGATCCGACCTTCTGAAGCGTCGGCCAGACGGGCCTCATCAGCACAAAAGTCCCGAATCCCCACAGAGACAAGACGCTTCACTTGGGAGAGGTCTTCCATCACATTGTAGAAGATCGAAGCGTGCGAGTAGTTGAATCCCTCGTAAGCTTGGCGAAGATCGAGGTGGGCATCCAAGTGCAAGATCCCAAAAGAGTCGTGGATCTCGGCCATACGCTTGATCGCACCATAAGGGATGCTGTGCTCACCACCCACAAGACCCACGAACTTGCCTTGTTCTTGGCTTTCGCGCACAGCGTCGTACACTTTTTGGTTCATATCGTCGGAAAGTGCGTTGACTTCGGCCAAAAGATCAGGGTCAGGTTGCTCACCCTTGTCGAGTGCTGCGATGACTTGATCGGCTTTTGCGCGTGCGATGGCGCTGGTTTCGAGCAGTGCAGGGAGATTGCGCATGGAGATCCCAGCCCGATACACCGAGCCAAAAGAGCGATCGACGAGATCCAGTTGGTGGCTTGCGCGTCGAATGGCTTCGGGTGTCGCGCTGGAACCTTGACCATACGAAGAAGTCGCATCCCAAGGGATACCGATCAGGTGGATGCGCGCATCTTCCTCAGGGATGGTGGCCCCGAAGATCCCGGCATCTTGGTGAGGGGGCTGACCAGACTCCAAAAAAGCAAATATCTTGTCCAACGCTGTCATCGAATACTCTCTCCATCCAAACAACAAATACACCTACGCAACCAAGAAACACCCATGCTCCTTGCCGAGCGCCCGCTTGTGTTAGCCGAAGTTCGATCCAAGTGCAACCAGATTTTCTTGCAAGCAGCCATTTGTAACAACCAAGAAAAGGGCCTTACCAAAAAGGTCCCAGCCTCGTTGTCTAGGCAGACTTTTCGATCACGACGGGGAGATTGGGCTGTAGGCGAGCTTCGTTCACGAACTGTTGGGCATCGTGCAAGAGTTCTGCGCAAGCTTGTTCGAGTTTTTCTCGCACGCTGGCTTTGTCAAAGGCGGGTGTTTGGGGGCTTTCGTCTAAAGATGTGACCCATGCAGGAAGCAGCTTGTGTTTGTGCATCGCATCTTGCCAAAGCGTGGTGGTTTTTTCCTTGTCTTCGTGGGCGACAGCGAGCAAAGGCCACAGATAAGGCCAGTGTTTCTCTAGCGCAAACTTAGCAGCTTGCGTGAAAAGTTGGTGATGTGTGTTTTGCTCGTTGGTCTTTTCCTCCGAAGGAAGGACATCTTCGGTGAATGCGCCACGGGCCCGCCCAAAGGACATCGCCGTGAGATACAACAAGGTCATCTGAAACGTGGTCGCTTGTAAGAATTTTTCGTCCCAGACGATCGTGCGCTTGCCGATTTGACGATAACCTTCTCCCAAAGCGGCCCCTCCCAAGGCCCCTGCGATGGCGCCTAAGACCATCCCGCCACCAAACGTAAAGCCACCCGCCAAGATATCTGTGATAAGCCCCGTGGTAAGGCCCGTCAGGACACTGCCCAAGACGGCCCCCATGGTGCGCTCCCCACGGTTGGGCAAAAGCTGTTTCAAAAGAGCTTCTGTATCCGCAAGGATCTTGCCTTGAAGCTCACCTTCGAGCCCGATCTGTTCGAGAAGTTGCTTTTGTCCTTTTTGGATATGGCGGCTGGCTCGCTCTGTTAGCAGCTTCTGTCCTTGTTTGTTGGCTTCGCTGTCGTGGCTGAGAAGCGACAAGGTGGACGAAAGCGCCGCGCTGATCGCCTTGTGCTCTTGCTCTCGCTGCGCTTCCCAAGCTTCGAGAAGACGCCGTGCCACAGGGCGTTTGGGCTCATCGACAGCCTCTTCGATGGCCTTTAACAAAGCCCGCTCATCCTCCCAACTTCGAGAGAAAGCGTCCAGCGACAAGACACCGCGACACAAAGGCTGCTTTGCGAAAAAGTCTTTCCAACGCTGGATCAGCTTTTTTTCTTCTTTGAGATCGACACCTTCGAGGCGGTTTAACAAGCAGATCACAGGACGTTCCAACAACCGCAAGACATCCCACTCATCACGAATCGTTTGTTCGACAGCCTCGGTAGCATGGGCAGGAACGAGATAAAGGATCAGATCCGCTTCATCTTGAAGCGAAAGCGCAGCCTCCCGATCGTACTGAAGCTTTGGCTCTTGCAAGGAACGCAGCCATGTCCAACTGCGTTGAGGCTTCGAGAGGCTTTCGTAAAGTGCCTTGGCATCGCCAAATCCAGGGGTATCCCACAAACGCAAACGCGCCTCATCTGTGCGCAGCATGTAATAGCCTGCGCGGTATCGCGTGACATGCTCGGCATCACGGACTTCGCCGACATCACGACGCAACAAGGTACGTGCCAAGGAAGTTTTACCAACGTTGGTATGCGATGCCAAAGCGACGTTGAGTGTAGGTGATTGAGAGATCGCGCTTACTGAAAGAGGCAGACGCGCTTGCAACCACGCGCTTTGCAGCCATGTCCACGCCACAAGCGCCAAACGCGGAAGGACCACAAACAAGATCAACGTCACGGTATAGTGATGAATCCAAGGCGCAGCGGGTCCCAAAAGACCCTTGGCATCGGCTGTTGCTTTTGGCAAAGCTCCCAACACAAGCTGCGATGGGAAAAACAAAAGATGGAGGACGCTGCGGATCTGCGTTGCGTTGAGAAAGGTACTTTCTTGTGTCGCGAGGTAAGCCTTCGTAAGTCCCCCACCATAGGCCACAAACAACGCACTCAAGCAAAAAGCGATGGCTCCAAGATGCAGCGTCCGCCCGACCTGCGCTTGGTACAGCGGGCTCGCGTGCTTGGGCCAGGTCTGCCAAAAGCGTTGAAGGGCCTGTGCTGCGACCTGTTGCGTGCGTTCTTCTGTCGAAGGCAACCACCAACGATACAGTTTGCGACGAATCCAAAGCATCGCCTCTGCCGCTCGATGGCCGATACCACCCGCAAACTCTGAGAGAGGCGCCGCGCTTCCCTGCAAACGCCGCAAAAGCAGCGGACCCAACAACAAGAGAGAAAGACTAAAAAAGTTCCAGACCAAAAGCCCGAGCAGCGGGGCTGATAAAACGTGGAAGGTCTTGCCAGAGCCCAGCACCTGCACCCCCGCCCCAAAGATCGCGGCAAGGAGAACGACCACGAGCGTAAAGCCCCATGAGATCGAGGCAAAGCGTTGACTCATCTCAGGGAGCCAAGGTGCACGCTTGGAGACATCGACCAAAAGCAGCTTGGCGCGTGTGGACAAAGCCTCCAAAGGGGAGCCTGCATCTTCACCTTCGAGAACATCGTTGGCTTTGCGGCGTTGTTCAAAGGGCAACAACTCGCCTTTTTCATCGACGGACTCGATGGCATTGATCAAAACGATCTCTGCGGATTGTGTTGCTTTCAAGATGTCTTCCTCTGTGTTATGGGTCCGTGGTTTCGGGGTTTGCGGAAGGTAGCACGGAAGAGGAAAAGGAACAACGAGAGCTGATCTTGTCCCTCTTGTTTCGCCCGCTTGAACGTGCAATTCTGCGCGTGTTTTTTTCTCAATCCAAACAGGAGGATCTTCGATGACTGGATGGGCTCTTTTTGCTGTGATTGCAAGTGTTGTCTTTTCACTTGTGGTCCTCATCATCTCGCCGTTGTTCGGGAATGTTCGCATCTCTCGCTATCAGTCGCCTTTTCCTGATCAAGAGCGCTTCGACTTTCCCGAAGGATTCCTCTGGGGTGCATCCACAGCAGCCCAGCAGATCGAGTCACAACAAAACACCGACTGGACGGCCTTTGAGAAGAAAGCCCTCGCAGAAAAGAAGTTTGAGCAGCTTGGGGTGGGCATGGCCAAGCCGGGTCATATCCATCATCTTGGCGACTATCCAGCCGAAGTCATCGAAAAAAAGACCGATTACGATCAACGCTTTGTAGAAGATCTCGCACAAGCTGCGGCCATGAAACACAATGCTTATCGTTTCTCGCTGTGCTGGGCAAGACTTTTTCCGAAGGAAGATCAAAAAGAAGCTGACAAAGAAGGGATGCTTTATTACGAAAAGATCTTCGATCAGCTTGCGTCTTTGGGGATCAAGCCTTCTGTGACGCTTTTTCACTTTTCTAGCCCTGCTTGGTTGTGGGAGGAAAAAGGCGGAAAACGCGGTTGGGAGCGGGAAGACGCGCTTGGACACTTTGAGCGATTTGTCAAAGCTGTGGCAGAGCGTTTTGGTGGGCGCGTAGAACACTGGTGTACCCTCAATGAACCCATGGTCTTTTTGTACAATGGCTACTTGGAAGGTCTGTTTCCCCCGAACGAACGACGTGATGGAGGGCCTGTCGCCATCGCTCACCTTGCGGTGCGTATGTTGGAGGCCCACACGTTGGCCTATGATATCCTTAAAGAGGATGCCAAAAAGCGCGGAAAAACCATCGAAGTCGGGATCGCCAAGCATACCCGAGCCTTTGAGCCTTATCGAAACTATGCTCCCTTGGATCGACTGGCAGCACAGTTTGCGGAACAAGCCTTCGTCTGGGACTTTTTGGATGCCATGCAGACAGGTGAATACAAGATGACCGCGACGTCTTTTCGACGTGAGATCCCTGGTCTCAAAGGAAAGATGGATTACGTGGGTATCAATTATTATGGCCGTTTTTATCTAAAAAGTCCGATCTGGAATCCTGCGAACTTCACGATCCTTCCACACGATCCCAGCGATCCCAACGAGCTGATCAGCGAACTCGGTTGGTCGCTGTATCCCCATGGTTTTTTCAATGTCCTTCAAAAAGCCCATACATCCTACCAACTCCCCATCTATATCCTCGAAAATGGGATCGACTGTCGCCCCCTCCAAGATACGCTGCGACAACACTTCTTGGTCACGCATCTGCGGGAAGTTTGGAATGCGATCCACCATGCAGGCGCTGATATCCGTGGTTATTTCCAATGGTCTTTGATCGATAACTTTGAATGGGCTGAAGGATTTGGACCGCGCTTTGGGCTGTTGCATGTCGACTATGAAAAGGACTTTCAGCGCACACCACGCGAAAGTGCTGCTCTCTTCAGCCAGATCATCGAATCCAACGCCCTCACCCAAGAGATCTGGGAAACACATCACGATCGCCAAAAAAACAAGACCCACGCTTAGATGAGAAGCAGAGAAGGACGGATCTGGCGGATTTGACGGATGGACGGCGCTGGCGGGTTCTGCGGGCTAGCGAGCAAAAGGTCGCCCTTGGTGAAATAAAGGGACCTAGGGACGACGCGGGGCAGGCGATGGGGTCGGCGCAGGAGTCGGGCTGGGTGCAGGGGCAGGACGCAAGTTGGGGGATGGACGCGGAGCGGGTGCGTTCACGCGCTTGCTTTCTTGCTCTGTCCAAGCTTTGAGGAGCTGGGCTTTTTGGTTGTCCATACGCGCCTTGGCGTGGGTCAGCAAGTAGATGGACATAGGCATCTTGCCCTTTGCGACTTCTTCCCAGATCTCTTTGAGTTTGCGGGTCTTTTTCTTTTTAGAGTAGCGATCCCACGTCGAGAAGTTCAGTTCGCTACGCCCCTCTTTGACATCGTGTGAAACCAGCCAAGAGATGGGCGCTACGTAGCTATACCAAGGCCACTTGGTTTCGTTGGAGTGGCAGTCATAACACGAAGTCTTCAGGATGGAAGCGACTTGAGGGGGCGCGGAGACATCCAAAGAGACGGGTGGATTGGTACGTTCGACGGGAATCAGTTGGAGAAGCAGAAAGATCACAAACAGTGGTAAGAGGACGTACAGAGAGAACTTTTTCATCGGTAAGCCTTCTCCAAGAAAGGATCGTACACGGCCTTTCTTGGCGGATGGGGTGGTCGAGGTCTTGCGAGGAAAGGTTGGTAAGAGGAACGTTTTCTTTTCCAAGGCTTCCGCTTTTTCGCAGGGAGGCGCGCGAGTTGGATCGGAAAGACAGTGTTTTCGGGGGTGGGTGTGAGTGTGATTTCTTGGCTGATGTAGCCCTCCAAGACAACCTTGAGCGAAAAAGAGCTGCCCAACGTGCGACGGAGGCTGCAAGGAGGGCACTGTAAGAGCCTCCCATCGACAAAGACCTCGGCCTCTTCGGGTGTGACCTTGATCTCGAGAAGAGCCTCTTTGGGAACAGCAGGGACTCTGTGCAGAGGCGCACGAGACGGCAGAGGTGCACGAGGTGGAACCACGATGGTTCGCTTGGGAAGATGCGACGAAGGCGTCTTTTTGGGGCTATGCTTTTCTTTGGGTTTGCTTTGTCGGTGGGGCCAGATACGCAAAAAGTACCAAGTCCCCGCCACACCGAGGCCAACAAAGAGGACTGCAAACAAACTTGCCCAAAACAACGTGCGTTTTTGCGTCGCGAGTTTTTGTTGAAAGACCAGCATGGTTTGACGGTTGAGCCGCAAGCGTGGGGTTTGTGGTTCTTTCGTGGCGCTCAGTAGCTCTTTTCCAAGAGGGTACTGAGGGAAGTCCGCGTTGGGAGTAAGGGCGCGTTGGGCTTCCATCGCACGTTGGAAAGCCATAAGCATCTCTTCAGCATTTTGGAAGCGGTCGTAAGGTGCTTTTGCGGTGGCTTTCTTCAAAAAATCCTGAAGAAAAGGGCTCCAAGTAAACGCGGGTCTGACCTCAGAAAGTTGTGGTAGGGGCGCATGCATGTGGTTGTACAAGATGCCCATCATGTCCGTCCCAACGAAGGGTGGTGTCCCTGTGAGCAGATGAAACAAGATCACGCCAAAGGAGTACAGATCCGCCCGGACATCGGCCGTCTTAGCGTATCCAGAGATCTGTTCGGGCGACATATACAAGGGAGAGCCCAAGACCACCCCTGTTTTGGTGAGGGTGGGTTCGTCAGACAAGCCCGCAATTCCGAAGTCTAGGAGCTTGGTGCGAAGTCCTTTTTGTCCTTGCGAGAAAGAAAGGAAGATGTTTGCGGGTTTGAGGTCGCGATGGACGATGCCTCGGCTGTGTACGTACGACAAAGCCGAGCAAAGTTGTTCAACCAAGGAGATGAGTTGTGTGTAAGCAAAAGAGCGCCGCTCGGCCAACCAGTCGTCGAGAGGCATCCCTTCCAAAAACTCCATGACAAGGTAGTAACTGCCATCGTCGAACTGTCCAAAGTCTGAGACTTGGATGACATGTGCATGGGTAAGCTGTGCGATGGTGCGGGCTTCACGTTCAAAGCGTTGTACCATCACGCTTTTTTCGAGGTGTTTGGCGTGCAGAACCTTTACAGCGAAGGGAGTTCCTAAGGTTTCATGCACAGCGCGGTAAACGGCCCCAAATCCTCCCTCACCAATGCAAGACTCGATGCGAAGATGCCCGATCTGTCGCCCTATATAGGAATCCAAGAAGGAAGAAGGACCCGAAACAGAGAGCGATATCGCCTCTCCTGTGGGGTTTAAACTGTCTGGGATAGTATCGTTCACGGCAAGCCTCGCAGATCCGAGCAAGCTCCATCCATGGAAAGCGTAGGGGAAAAACAATGAGAAGGAGTATGGGGGATGCGAGGATTAACGGCAAGTCCAAACGAGAACTTTGGCTTCATTCCCACCGCTGAGAATGTCCTTACCATCGGGGCTGAAGAGTGCGGAAGAAACAGCAAGGCGATGTCCAGCCAACAAGTGGACCTGCTTGCCAGAAGAAACGTCCCAGATACGAACGGTGCCATCGTCGTGTGCGCTGACAAGCCACTTGTTGTCAGGGCTAAAGTTGACGCTGTTGACATCGAACGAAAACGTCGCAGAATAGGACATCGTGCGAAGGTATTGGTAAGTTGTGGCATCCCAAAGATGGATACTGTTGTCGTCCGTGCCCGCAGCAAGGAGTGTTCCATCTTTGGAGAGCGTCAAACTCCGCAAGATACGGGAGTCTTGCTTCAACTGTTGGTGTTGTTTCCAATCAGAGTTTTTCCACACAAGCACCTGACCATCCGCAAAGCTGATAAAAAGCCGTTCACCATCGGGGTGATAGAGCATCCGAGTGGGCTGGACGGTGATCCCTGTCATCGTGATGATCTTTTGTCCCTTGGAGGCACCCGGTTCATTTTGTGCCCAGATCTGGGGCTCTTTGGGTGGGGTCGTCGTGGCATCCATCCTGTTGAGGACAGCCCACTTGTCATCTTTGGTCGAGCGAGCCCCTGAGATGCCGTGGGGACGGGTGTAGATGGGCGATCCTTCGCGTGCTTTCTTGGACATGCTAAAGGTGTAGGGATACACGGAACCACCCGTCAGCAGGAAGAGATCGGGATTTTTCCCAAAAGAGATACCCGAAGCATTGTCCATCCCCACTTTGTCGGGGAATTGGAAAGACAAAGGATACGCCCCGCCCGCTTGAAAAACGGTGATCTGGCGTTGGTTGGTGGCCACCACCAAACTTTTTCCATCCGCGCTAAAGCTCATCGCTCCCACGCCACCGCCAAGATTGCCCGTGAGGGTGTACTTGTTGTTGGAGAAGAAACACTGACACTTGCCTTGGATACAAGCCGAAGTGGTTCCACCACAAGCATTTCCACAAGAGCCGCAGTGTTCGACATCGCTTTGAAGATCCGCACAACGTCCATCACAAAGTGTTTGACCTGTGGGGCACTTGCAGACGCCACCGATACAAACGGTCCCACCTTGGCAGACTTCGTTGCAATCGATATCGCCCACAGACTCGGCGGGATCAGCTTCTTGTCCTCCACCATCTGCGGTGGGTTCGCTGGCCTCCGCTGCTGTCTCAGACGATGTGGGCTCGCTTGCGGGTTCTGCCACGGGTTCGCTTGCAGGCTCCACAACGGGCTCGCTGACGGGTTCGGCCACAGGTTCTGCTACGCTCTCTACACCACAAGCGCCGCCATCACACGTTGCGACTTGTTCTTGTGGGTCGGTTTGTTCTGCGGGGGTTTGTTCTGTACGAGGAAGTGGACATAGACAAGGACCAAAGATCCCGTCTTCTCGACAAGTTCGGGTACCTTGTTGTTGATCAGGACAGATGCAGATGCTTGTATTTCCAGTGGTACAGGTGTTTTGCACCTGACACTGAACCAAAAGGCCGAAAGATACGAGAGCAAGTAACAACCCAAGAGAGAACGGGGTTGATATCGACTTACGCAAGGTCATCTTTTTCTCGATCGTGCAGGAGTTTTAGAGAAAAAAGAGCAGACATCGCGGCGCTTTTGTAGAAAGATCTTTTGAGGCCGCGATGTCAAATGCTCGATAGGTCGGGATTATGAGAGTCCAACGCGTCCGCGGTTGAGGTAGGGTGAACCAAATGTATTTTGGGGAACGCCCATCGCACCGAGGAGATCGCGGAGAAGGTCGGCTTCTGTACGCGAGCTGAAAGCACCGTTGACAGAGACATCGCCATCGATCGCCCCAGTGTCGCCAGCCTTGGCCATGCGCCCGCTCATCGTAGGGACTTTGAGAAAACGTCCAGTGCGCAGACCAGGTGCCCCGCTACCACCAATGATGATGTGGGGTTTTTGGCGGACTTCGTGGCTACCATCGCCCACTTCGCCCGTGATCACGATGACGGTGTTTTCGAGCATCGACTTGCCATTGGCTTCTTTGATTTGGTCGAGCTGTTGGGCAAAGTCAACGATGTGGTTGATCTGGTAACGCACGCTTCCTTCGAAGCACAGGCGGCGATCAGGGTCGCTGTTGTAGTGCGCGACGCACTGGTGGAAGTCTTCTGTAGGACAGGGTTTTCCTACATGGCTTTTCCCCAGTTGGTCGCTCCAAGAGTAGGTGTCATGGGGGACTTCGCTCAAAGTCATCACGCCCACTTGGGTCAGACCACAAGCAAATGCCAGCTTCATGTGTTCAAGCTGCATCTTGAGGTTCTGACCAAAGTTGTCCATCCCACTTGGTGCCGCGAAAGCTTTGGGTTGCTGACAGATCCCGCCAACGTCCACACGTCCCAAAAGTCCGAGCGCTGAGGTAGCTTCGTCGAAGGCTTTGGCCATCTCAGCAACGCGCGTGCGCTCATTGGCATTGATGCGCAAGCTCAAGGACTTTAGATCGTCTTTCATCTCGTCGAGAAGGCGCTTTTGCTTCTTCTGAAGCGCGACGACTTGGTTGGGTCCTGCGCCGATGTTGTTGAGCAGGACTTTGTTGGCATCGCGTGCGCTTTGCAGGGTCAGTGCGCTTCCATTCGCGCTGTAGCAGATGCTTTGCCCACCACCGTTGCTGGAAGTGCCGTTGCCAGCGCGCACATGCAAACGAAATGCAGGGATGTTTCCTTTGAGCGCATCGCCCAAGACCACATCGATGGAGGGATTCACGAGACCCGTACGCCCGCTGCCTTCGGGGGGATTGCAACCCGTCAAGACGTGACGATACGAGACGTTGTGTGCATTGCCCCACCAAGTCCCTTGCAAGCCATCGACAAGGATCACGTGACGCTTGATCCGCTCCAAAGGAGAAAGCCACGGAGAAGGCGTAAAGATGGTCTCAGAGCCCGTCGCCATCCCCTTCCCACCGGGTCCATGGGCCATCGAGATATAAAGCAAACGAGGCTTCACCACGCCTGCGGCTTCTGCGCGCAAGGCAGTCAACAAAGGACTGAATGCCAAAGGTGCGATGCTTAGGTATTTTACAAAACTACGACGGCTTACCGTGGTCGAATTCTTTTCCATATTTCACTCACTCATCGCCCGAATCTTGGGCTCTCAAAGGCTTCAAACGATTTTAACTCGTCAAGCACAAACACAAACACGCAAGATTATGGGGCTGTTGGGTTCGTTTTTCGCAAGAAGAAGTTTTCGTCTTGGAAGATAGCTTTGTAGAGATCAAGCAGCTGGAAGCCACCTTTTTGAAGGGTTTCGTGGACGCGCGCCAAAGAGCAGTTGTTGGCTCCTTCTGGCCGCTTTCCAAGGCTATAAGTGTAGAACTTCATCGAGAAACAACGTTGGAAACGCTCTGCACTTGCGAGCTTTTGCACAAACTCCGTAGAGTTTGTATAAGCCTCGGGGATCTCGCCCAAACCATCGCCAAAGTCGAGCAGTTTGCCAGAAGGATCGATCGCAAGGTCGCCTTCTTTGGTACGGTAACGACCGATGGGATCGAAGAGTTCGAAGGTCGCTCCCACAGGGTCGATCAGTTTGTGACAAGAGTTGCAGGTACCGTTGGAAGAGTGAAGCTGCTCAAGCTTTTGGCGCTGTGTCAGCTTGGTGGGATCGACTTTTTTCAGGGCTTCCGCAAGGATCTCGTTGACGTTGGGGGGCGGCGAAGGAAAGACCTTGCACATCATCTGCTCAAGCAAAAACACCCCGCGATGCACAAAGCCCGTCGATGTGGTGCCTGCATGGGCAAAAACAAAAGCAGGCGACAACAAGATGCCCAGACGTTTGCTTGTATCGACTTTGACGCGCTGAAGCTCGGCATCTTGCGCTGTAATGTCCGTATACAACGAACCAATCGATGCATTGGCAAAGGTCTCGTCAGACAACATCACATCACGCAACGTCCCTTTTTGGTCGATCAAGTAAGACAAGAACATCTTGGCCGACTCTTCGAGTTCTTGGCGAAGCGTGGGTGTGACTTCGGGGAACATGCTGCCGTCTTTGTTGACGTCTTGGATCAGGTGGAGATGAAGCCAATCGTAGAAAAAGGTGATGATACCGCGTTTTCCACGAGGATCTTTGGCCATGCGATCCACTTGTTGCTGGATCTGGGCGAGTGTTTGGAGTTGGTTGTTGTCCGCAGCATCCAACAAGGTATCGTCGGGGACACTTTGCCAAATAAAGAAGGACAGATACGAAGCCACTTCATGCGGGGTCAAGCGGAAAAGATCGGTCTTTCCAGCTTCAGGCGTGCCCAACTCAGAACGGAAAAGAAACTCTTTTCCAACCAACATCCGCTCAAGCACATAAGAAAGCCCCGTCTTGCGGTCCGCTTCGGCCGTCAACTCTGTAAAGCCAAGCAAAAGCTTGTCGATCTCGGCCTTGTCCAAAGAACGACGCCACAAACGACGACCATACGTGGTGGCCAGTGTGCGCACACAAGCATCGCCCGTTGCAGCCAAACAGTCCTTCCACTCAGCGACATTGGCGAGGACTTCTGCCGAGTATGTCCCAAACGTCTGAACCAGCGTCGTGACATCCACAGAAGTCAGGGTTTGTTCTTTTGCACCATTCTTGAAACCGCCGATCAATCCGCCAGTATTGGTCTCGCTCAAAGTAAACGCAGGAAGTTTGGAAGATGCACCAAAGATGTCTTCCAAGCTATTGCGGATTTGGGCGACCGAAAGGCGCCAAATCCTCGCAGGAAGCGCGGACTCGCCTTTGCAAGTAGTTGTCGTGGGAAAGAGGATGTTGGGATCTTCTTTGCCCTTGTTGGGATCTTCTGTCGTGCTGCCTTGGGCAGTTTCGGGAAAGCCCGCATCTTTCCAAGCTTTGAACAACGCAAAGCCTTGGCGGTAGCTCTCGAAAACGTCCATCGCATCGGGCTGATCCTTGGGCATCTCACGCTTTTCGATCAGATCGAAGCTGCGTTGCCAAAACTCCACAGGCGTCGGGGTCGCTGTGCTTGGTGGGCGATTCAAACGATGTGAAGCATCCTTGTATTTCAGGACGTCCAAACCGCCGTTGCCACCGTGACATTTGGCGCAATACTCTTGAAGGAAGGGTTTGACATCCGCAAAGTAAACAGGCTTGGCTGGCTCATCTGCGGTCGTCTCAGGCGCGGTCTCTTCGGGTTGGGTTGTTTGATCTGGGGTGCTGTTTTCACTGTTGGAGGTCTTTTTGTCATTCACGGTGCTGTTGTCGGGGACTTGGCTCGTCCCCCCGTCCATGTACACCACTTCGGGCAGTTGGTTGCCGATCTCTCCCGCACAACCAAAGACACTGAGGTTGGCTAGGACGCAAAGTCCTACACAACTCAGCCACAAGAAAAACACTGAGCGTCTCATCAAAAACTCTCCTCGCGAACAGTCAAAATGTGCACGACGAAGACCACACCTAGACGAATGGCGGTCTCAACATTTCAGGCGTAAGAACCTAGGCCCACGGTTTTTCTTAACAGTACAGACAGACACCTGCAAGATGTATTTTCCGTTGATTCTTCCATCACTTGAATGTCGTTGCGATATCTCCCGAAAAAAAACAACCGTCCAGTCTCTTCCCCATGACCTCGCATAAACCCTTGGGAGACAGGAGAAAAACTTATCTTATTCGTTGGAGGATGCTTCATCGAGTTCGCGGAGGATTTGTGTTTCGTTGTATCGCAAGAAGTAGAAACCCGCGAACAACACCAAGGCTGCGCAAGCAATACCACTGAGTCGAATGCCCAAATCGTTTCCGCGATCTTTGCCAAAAGAAGTAAGCGCCGCGAACACGAAGACACCGAGGGTTTGACCAAGCTTTTGCATCAAGGTGCGGACAGCAAAAAACATCCCTTCTTGGCGTACCCCCGAGAGCTTGGCGTCGTGTTCGGCGATATCTGCGAGGACAGCGTTGGGCAAGATCCCTAGGAAAGAGATGGGAAGTGCGTATGTGATGATCAGGAGATAAGCTTGTGTGGTGTTGTCGATGGGAAGGCGGCCGAGGAAAAAGATCATCATAAAGATGACAGACATCCAGAAAAAAGAACCTGAGATCAGTATCTTTTTCCCGATTTTTTTGGCCAAGACGTTCACGACAGGATAGAAGGTGAAGGACAAGACCACCAACAGAGGAAGCAAGAGGCCCATGATCTTTTCGTTGAGTTCGAGCAAGACTGTGACGTAATAAAGCAAGCCCGTGGTCATGATGGTGAGGCCCATAAAGTACGATAGATCCGCCACAACATAGTAGATAAAGTTGCGATTGCGGAAGGTCTTTTTGATGGCTTCGAGCATGGGGACATCAGAGGGGACACCTTGGCTGTATTGTTTTTCGTCGATGGTCCAAACGGGCACCAACATAAACACCGCGGACAGGACGGCCATCAGCGAGATCCCAAACTGAAGCTGGGTAACAGGGCGCACGATCCCAAAGAGCCCTCCCAAACCTTTCCCGATGGCAGGCACTTGCGAAGCCAAGACGATCCCAAGCGCATACGCGACAGAGAGCCATGTGGAGAGATTCAGTCGTTCATCAGAGGTGTGTCCAAGCTCGGGGAGTAGGGCAAAAAGGGGCGTGACATAGCAAGTGAGCGCCAAATAAAACAAAAGCTGGACCACAAACAAGCTCACGATATTCCAGACGCTTTCGGCCTGTACCACGGGAAAAAACAACAGCGCACAAAAAAGAGCGGTGGGGATGGCGCTCCACATCAGAAAAGGAATCCGCCTTCCCCGCGGACTCTCGAAGCGATCGCTCCAATTGGCGATAAAAGGATCAGTGATCGCATCGAACAAGCGACCGCTCGCCGCAAGCAACACAAGGGCATTCATCACCACCAAGAAGACAGCTTGGGTGATAAAGATCGGCATCTTGGCTTCGGCGGGAGGTCGGTAGAAATAGACAAGTTGCAGGTTGACGATGTTCATCAACGTAGCCCAACCCAGTTGACCGATCGCATAGCTTATTTGTTTGGAGAGTGGTAGCTTTTGCACGAATTGCATGTACAACAGATCCCTCTTTGTGGCTGGTTTTGGATGATATCTTCCTTTTGAGTGCCTTTTAAGAGAGGCACAGTTGCCATCCAAAAGCAACCACTCTCAAGTCTTTGTTTGTGGAGGAATAATGGCCCAAATCGAACTGCTACCGAAAGCCCGACGCGTTGTGGTGGGAGCCTTTTCAGACGATCCACTAGAAGCCATCGAACACAAGATGACCTTGGAAGAGGTCGCAGCCCCCGATCCATCGAAGCTCAAAGACACAGATGTGATCGTCGAGATCCGCAGCGCCGCAGTCGGTTGGGTGGATCTGTTGATGAGTTGTGGACTCTATCAACACTTGTTGACTCCGCCCTATTGTCCGGGCCTTGAGTACAGTGGTGTTGTGGCTTGGGTTGGAGATGCCGTTGATGCTTCCAAGATTGCTGTGGGTGATGCGGTGATCGTGGATGCTTTTCTGGCAGGGCCTCGTAGCGGCAGCGACTATCAATCTTACGGTGGCTTCGCGACTTACGCAGTGGCCCCAAGCAAAGCGATTATCCCTCTCCCCAAAGGTTTCTCCTTTGACCAAGGCAGCAACCTGCTTGGAAACTACGAAACCGCTTACCACTGCCTCGTGACTTGTGGCGGATTGCAAGCGGGTGAGACTGTGTTGATTCACGGAGCCTCGGGTTCAACGGGCCTTGCCGCAGTCCATATCGCCCGTCTCTTGGGCGCAACCGTCATCGCAACGGGTCGCTCTCCAGAAAAGCTCGCTGTCGTCGCAGCACAAGGCGCACATCACACCATCCAAACGACAAACGCCGATGATCCCAACGCTCCAAACTGGCGCGACCAAGTCAAAGCCCTCACAAACGGCCAAGGTGTCGATGTCGTGTACGATGGGGTCGGCGGAGATCTGTCTGTCGAGACGCTGCGTTGCGTGAAGTTTGGGGCGCGATATCTGATCGTAGGTTGGGCGGCCACACCTTTTGTCGCCAACACCAAAGGGCTCCGCGGCGCTCCCAACGCAAACGTCCTTCCCACCAACTTGATCATGATGAAGGGTCTCACGGTTCGCGGCTGCCCGACCGTGATCGCGACGCAAAAAGACCCAAGCATCCGCAAAGAACGATTACAACAAGTCTTGGCGTGGGCCAACGAAGGAAAGATCCAGCCTTACATTGATCGCACGTACCCGCTCGAAGACTTCCAAGAGGCGATGAAACAAAAGTGGCAAGGACGGGTCGTAGGTGGCATCACGCTGCACCCCCAAGCCAACCAAGTCGCCTCGTAAGAGAGAACATCGCGGCACAAGGCAGATTGACAAGTCTCACAGGGCTTTGCTAAGAGCCGCAAAAGAAGCTGCAAACGCAGCAAAAGACAAGACAACACTTTGCCTTTCCTTAGCATTTGAGAAGAAGTATGGCGTACGATCCAACACAAAAGAAAGAAAAGATCGCGATCTTGGGCGGGGGGATATCCTCGATGGTAACGGCATTTGAGCTGACCAGCGAGCCCAACTGGCAAGACCGCTATGACATCACTGTGTACCAAACAGGCTGGAGGCTTGGGGGAAAAGGAGCGAGCAGTCGCAATCCCGAACACGCAAATCGCATCGAAGAACACGGACTGCACGTCTTTTATGGTTTCTATGAGAATGCCTTCGAGATCGTACGTCGTTGCTACCAAGAGCTTGGCCGCTCCCCAGAACAACCCCTCGCAACGTGGGAAAAGGCCTTTACACCGCACAATTTCATCACGCTGCAAGAAAAAGTCGGCGAGCGTTGGGACCCGTGGTTCCTACCCTTTCCGCCCGCCAAAGGAACACCTGGAGATGGTCAGCCTTTGCCCGATCTGTGGGCCTCGGTTTCTCACCTCGTCGAGTATGCTGCTTCTGTGTTCGATTACTGGCACTTTGGCACACTGCCCGACAAGCCCGACAGTTTTAGCGAGGCCCTGCGCAAACATGGTGGGCAACTGATTGGACAGATGTTGCAGATCTTGCGAGAAGATGATGCGACCTTGGGAGATCGGTTGTTTGGAGCGCTACAGTGTTGGATGCTTCGCGCCTTGCAGTTGGGGCTCCAAGGACTCAACCGTCCCAAAGGACTTCCACGCCCCCTTGGTTCGGGGATGTTGTGGCTCGCAAGCTTGTTGATGAAGCGCATGAGTCAGTCGCCCGAAGGACAAGCCCCCGCAGAACTCAAGCTCCTTGCGTGGTTTTTGCGCCAACAACGGGAGTGGGTGCATCGCCTTGATCGCAATCCCCGTGAAGGCAACCAATACACCCGTAGGATGATGATTTGCGAAGATCTCTTTCTCAGCACCATCATCGGGCTGATTGAAGAAGGCACCTTTGGAAAAGAAGTGGACTGGCGACGCTTCGATCATATCGATGTCAAGGACTGGTTGGAACAACACGGCGCCCATCCAACGACCATCCACTCTACGTTGATTCACGCCCTCTACGATGCCGCTTTTAGCCAAGAGTATGGTGTCGCAGCAGGTACGCTCATCCACTGTATGATCCGCATGTTTGGGACCTACAAAGGTGCTTTTATGTGGAAGATGAATGCAGGGATGGGAGAAACGATCTTTAGCCCGCTGTACCTCGTGCTCCGCCAACGCGGTGTCCAGTTCAAGTTCTTTCATCGCGTGGATCGACTCGAAGTCGCCCAACACCACAAAGAACAACACATCCAACGCATCCATATCGGGCAACAAGCCACCCTCAAGGGCGACACGTATGAGCCCCTTGTGGATGTCGATGGCCTTCCCTGTTGGCCGCATACACCGCTGTTTGAGCAGCTTGTCGAAGGCGATGCGTTGCGCGAAAGCGGTTGCAGCCTCGAAGACTGGTGGACCACATGGCAAGACCCCGCAGCTCCCGTCATCTTGGAAGCTGGAAAAGACTTTGACCGCGTCGTGCTAGGGATATCCATTGGCGCCCTACCCTATCTATGCCAAGAGATGATCGAGCATAGCCCCCGATTTGCGGCGATGATCGAAGGTGTCAAGACCACCCAAACACAAGCCGTCCAGATCTGGATGACCCCAACCCTCGAAGAAACAGGCTGGAAAGAACACCCCACGATCGCGATCCAGTTTGCTGCGCCCTTCGATACATGGGCAGACATGACACACCTCCTCCCCATCGAAGGCTCGCCAGAAGGCCATCCTGTCGGGAGTATCGCGTATCTGTGTTCGGGTATGCCAGATGATGAGCCCTTGCCTCCGCGCGGCCCCAATGACTACGCCAAGCGGCAAAATGAGCGCGTTCGACAACACGCCTTGCGTTGGCTCAAAGATCATGGTCATCACTTGTGGCCGAATCTTCGAGGTGAACGACTTTGGGAAGCGATGATCGATCCCCAACATCGACACGACGAAGCGCGTTTTGATGCGCAATATTGGCACGCTCCCCCCAACCCCTCCGATCGCTACGTCGTGGCCCCCGCAGGTTCAACGCAGTATCGTTTAAGAACCGATGAATCGGGATTTTCCAATGTCTATCTCACAGGCGACTGGATCTTAACAGCCCTAAACATCGGTTGCGTTGAAGCAGCAACCCTCGCAGGACGCCAAACCGCCCAAGCGATCCTCGGTCAGTACAAGCCACTTCCTGGCGATTGGTTAGGCCACCTCTTCGCACAACGCAGCAAAGAAGAGATCCGCTAGGCCGCGGGCCTCGTCTTTGCTCACCACCTTCCTAGGGAGGCGAACATGCGCTTTCAGATGCACGCTCAAACCCTCGAAGAAGTCGAAGAATACTTCCTCCACCGCGCCATCCAAAGTCTACACGAAGGTTGGGACTGGGATGGA
Source organism: Myxococcales bacterium (assembly GCA_020632975.1). Classification (GTDB taxonomy): domain Bacteria; phylum Myxococcota_C; class UBA6777; order UBA6777; family UBA6777; genus JAKLKB01. The sequence goes on along the minus strand of JACKEL010000003.1, from coordinate 36,783 downwards.
AAACTCACTCCCCTGACATGGAAAGGCGAGACTTGGGGAATGCGAGCGATGTTTCAGGACGCCGAAAAAACCCTGTATCAGTCTGTGTATGTCCTCGATCAACATACAGGAAAGGGGCACTTTTCGCGTTATATCAAGGCGCACCCCACCCCCATCGTCACAGCCCCAGACTGTCATGTCGAAGAGTACCTTCAAAGCAAAGACATCCCTTACAAGATCCTCGGCAAGTTCACCCAAACCCCCGAGTATCGGATCGTTGCAGAAAAGCTAGATGATCGATACGCACAGCGCTCCAAGCTGCATTACATGAACCATATCGACGAAGGACTCGCTGTTCTCGTCGATCTAGGAGCCAGCGAGCAAGCGATGCGCGCCTTTACACTGCATGTCCTTTTCCAAGCAGACGCCGATCTTGCCCAACACGCCGCCCTCGCCTCCACCGTGACCGAAGATCCTTACGTCCTTCTCTTGGCCCTCGAATACCGCAACATCGCCAATGCTTACCTCTCCAAACGCGAGATCCAAAGCATCGAGGAGATCGCCCTCAGCCCGCTCCCTGAAGTCAATGACATGCTGCGTGCAGACAAAGTCCAAAATTACAAAGACTTTCTCTTATACCACAAAGGTACCCACCCGCGCTCAGAAGCCCTAGAACGCTACTTCCACAACTGGTTGGCACGGTTGGATATCAGCCTCGAACGCTTTGACCAATGGAAAACACGTCTCGACGTAAAGCCCCACCTCCAACGCACCCCTCCCCTCGAAGCCTAGTATTTCTTATTGCGTAGGCCATATTTTTTGATGCGATTGTAGTACCATCCCCTCGAGATATGGAGGAGTTTGGCTGCTTGATCAACATCACCATCACTCTGTCGCACTTGGTGTCTGAGGATCAATCGCTCGCAAGACGCCAGCACTTCCTTTAGCGGCAGCGGAACGCCGTGCTCGTCTTCCAACGCCACGACAAGATGATGCGCACCTTCTTCCAAGGTATGCACGCCCAAAGCCAGCTCCTTCGGCGATATCGAAGCAGGTGCTGTCATGTGAGCAGCCGCGTTAGGCTCATCCGTCGTCTTTGAGGTCGCGTTACCCTCATGGAGATCGGAGAGTTCGACATCTTCGGCTCGAATGATAGGACCATCCAGAAAGATCGCGGTGCGTTCGAGAACATTGCGCAGTTCTCTTACATTACCCGGCCACAAGTAACGTTGAAGCTTTTGGAGGGCATCGTGGCTGAGTCTCAGTTTGGTCTGAGGAAAAGAGTGTTCGAGGATGTACTGTGCAAGCAAAGAAAGATCTTCCAGTCGTTCTCGTAGGGGTGGCACGGTGAGTTGCACAACAGCTAAGCGGTAATAGAGGTCTTCTCGAAAGCGACCTGCGACGACTTCGCCTTTGAGGTCACCAAGAGACGCTGTCACCAGACGAAAGTCGACTTCCCTCTCAACTTGCGCACCGAGCGGGCGATAGCGTTTTCTTTCGAGCACATCAAGGAGTTTGGGTTGGAGTTCCCAAGGCAAAGAAGCGACTTCATCGAGAAACAAAGTGCCACCATGTGCAGCACCAAACACACCAGAGTGCGGTTTATCCGCCCCTGTGAAGGCACCTTCTTCATAGCCAAAGAGTTCCGCTTCGATGAGAGAGGCGGGCAGCGCACCACAGTTGACGACAACAAAGGGCCCTTTGCTGCGCTTGCTTTGTTCGTGGAGAGCGCGTGCCAAGAGGGACTTTCCAACACCCGTTTCACCCGATACAAGGACGCTTACATCACGGCAAGCAAGGCGAGGAAGAAGCGAAAAGAGTTTTCTCATCTTTTGAGAGAATCCGACCAAACGTCCGCTCTCATCGAGATGATGGACTTCGATATGTGCACGTCCATCGTTCGATCGCAAATGGATGGCGGTTTCTCCTAGGTACATTGGGACATTGGGGGTCAAGATCGCTTCAAGAACGCGATGACCGCTAAGAAAGACCCCATTGCGACTTTGTAGATCGCGGACGCGGATCTGGTCTCGTTCCAACCAGATCTCGCAGTGTTCGCTGCTGATCCAAGGGTCTTGGGGAAGCGAAAGATCGCACCACTCCGCGCGCCCGATGGTCGTCACCTCTTGGGTGAGATGGAGTTCTTTTCCCTTGTGTGGGCCATCAAGGACAACGAGAGAAACATCATCGACATCAACATGGGTGGTGTAGATCCGACCTTTCATCTCTTCGCGTTGCATCTTTCGGGTCGCCCCGTTGGGGGCTTTGCCGATCGTCTTGGGGGTCATGTCTTTTCGTCCTTCGCCTCGAAGAAGCCAATCTACGCGCTCTGCACACCGCAACTTTTCTCAATGGAGTCCAAACTTGCTGAACTGAGGCGCGGAGACGCTTGATATGCTTGGTGCAATTGCATATACCTAAACCCAATGTTCCAACTCTGCCCTTGCCCAAAGACGTTCAAAAGTAATGAGACCGACCCAACCCCGCCTGTGTCCCCAATGTCATGCTGAAAATATGGCCTCGTCTCTGTATTGCGGTCAATGCAAGATGTTTCTCTCGGATATCGGGGCATATCGCTTACTCAAGCTATTCACCAAAGGGGGATTTGGGGCCATCTACCAAGGGGAAAACAGGCGAACGGGCTATCAAGTCGCCATCAAGTTGCTCCATCCACACCTAGACAGCGACGAAAACGTACAAAGACGCTTCCAACAAGAAACCACGATATTACAGACGATACGCCATCCACACGTCGTCAACATCTTCGATGCGGGCGTGTTAGCAAGGCTGGGCTCCTATCTGGTGATGGAGTGGCTTGAGGGCGAAACTTTCGCAGTATACGTCGCCAAACAAAAGGGCCACAGGCTCTCTCTCTCACAAGCCATCCCTCTTTTTTCTCAATTGTTAGAAGGACTTGCACATCTCCACCAAGCCAAGATCACCCATCGGGATCTCAAGCCCTCCAATCTGATGTTGCTCCAAGCACAAGGACATCTGACGCTCAAGATCTTGGACTTTGGCGTCGCGCAGTCTTCGTTGGGTGAGTCACTGACAGAGACAGGGAAAACCGTGGGGACACCTGAGTTTATGGCCCCAGAGCAGTTTGACCGTGACTTTGGGGAGATCGGGCCACAAACGGACCTTTACGCAGCGGGGCTGCTCCTTGTGTGGGCGCTGACAGGACGCACGGCATTTTCTGAACTCTCCCTGCAAGAACTGATGCGCCAAAAACTCCATGGCATGACGAAAACCCTCGCAGAGTTGGGCGAAGCTTCCTTTCCTTTGGCATTAGAAGGTGTCATCGAGAAAGCATTACAAAAACAAACACATGACCGATACCCAGACGCCCTCTCCATGCTAGAAGCCTTGCGAAGAGTCGTCCCCATCATCGATTTGCCCCATTCACCCGAAGAACACGCCAAGAGACAACAGAACACTTTGTCCAGCACAAAGATCATGAATGCGCGACAGACCCCATCCACCGCACTTTCATCACAACACCTCCATCCCTTGCAGCCCACGTGGGCTTCCTACCCACAAGCACCAACCCCGACGCCTTCGGAGAATACAGGGACATCGTTGCAACCACCGGGCGCAGGCTATCATCCACGATGGTACATCTCCCGTCCCAAAGAAGAAGAGATGGCCTTGGCCCACCTCGCAAATCCTGGAACCCCCGTGGTGCTTTGGGGGCCCAAACGACAAGGCAAAACATGGACACTCAAACACATCGCAAATGGCTTAAAAAGCCAGGGTTATCGGGTCGCAGAACTGAGCCTAAAACAATTTGATGAAGGCTCACTGGCATCTTTGGACAGCTTGACACGAGAGCTTGCGCTCCATCTATCCGACGAATTGGAGACCCCGACAGAGTGGTTTGAACAGGCTTGGAAGCGGCCAGGGAATCCTCTGCGTAAACTTACGTGGTTTATGGGCCGCAAGATCTTACCTGCGACAGACTCCCCTTTGGTGGTCGTCCTCGATAGAGTCGATGCGCTGCAAAAACAATCTTTTAGCGATGACTTCTTTGGGATGTTGCGCTCTTGGGCAGAAGACGCTTTTCGCGAGACTTGGAGCAGACTGCGCTTGTTCATGGCGGTCTCTACGACGCCAACGCAACTCACAGAACGCCACAACCAGTCTCCATTTAACTTGACTCCGCCCATCTATCTCGGGGACTTCGGCCTTGGCCAGCTCAAACAACTCGCGCTTCAACACCAACTCTCTTGGGATGAAACCTCGCTCCAATCGATCCTTCACAAAGTAGGCGGAAACCCTTACCTCGTCCGTTTGCTCATGTACCGTGCCGCGACCCATCACGAGCCACTGGAGGACCTATTGCACCCACAGCACGAACTCTACCAACCCCACCCCAACCAAGATTAACGAAAACACCAAGCCCACGAACAAGTGCACAGCCCTCTCCCGCCAAAAGACCATCATTAGGGCGTATCTCGCAGGTTGAGATAAGGAACGCATAAGCCCCGCACATCCGCAAACTCCCGTTGGTAACGCAACAAACGACAGCCCACTCGAAGATAAAGTTGTTCAGAAGCAGGGAAGATCCGCGCTGTTCGGTCCATACTCCCCGTCAAAAGGGAGTTTCCATCGGGTGAAAATTGAACCGAGAGAACAGACTTTGTATGACCACGCAAGATCGCGATGAGTCGGGCTGTTTGGGCATCCCAGATCCGAACTGTGCGATCACCACTGGCTGTTGCGACTCTGTTACCATCGGGCGAAAATGCGGCAGCGAATAACTTTCCACGATGCCCGCGAAACACCGAGACGCGTCGCCCATCTTTGCGCAGCCAAAGCCGCGCTGTACCATCCAGACTCGCAGAAAGGATGTGTTGACCATCAGGAGAGAAAGCGACGGATGTAACGGCCTTTTGGTGTCCTTCAAAAGTATGAAGACACGTCCCGCGTTGAACATCCCAAAGACGCAAGGTTCGGTCTTTGCTGCCGCTCACAAGCCAACGACCATCCTGCGAAAAGACCAGCGAAGTGATCGAACCTTGGTGTCCCCTCAAAGCTTTGAGCCATCGAAGATTTTGGGCCTCCACAAGATGCAAGACGCGGTCATCGCCCCCCACCGCAAAGAGATGAGCCATCGGGTCCCAAGCAACGGCCTCTTGCCAAGCCCAACGACGCAACACACCGCGAGATGTTCCTGTCGCAAGATCCCATCGCCGCACAGTTCGGTCTCTGCTGGCTGTGACGAGTTGCCCTTTCTGGGAGGCCACTGCGCCCACCCAACTTTTGTGGCCAAGCAAACGATTCTTCTTGCGCCCTTGCTGCGTCCAGATGCGCACGGTCGCGTCACTACCGGCGGTCACGATGCGCCCTTCCGCAAAGATCGCGGCATTGACAAAGCCTTGATGTCCCCGAAAGACAACTGTGGCATCATCGCGAAAAGGCCGCCACAACCGAACTGTCCTGTCTTGGCTCCCCGTCAAGATATCGAGTCCTCTAGGCGAAAATGTCGCATCAAGGACGGCCTGTGTATGTGCATCAAGCGTCTTGAGCTTGCGTCCAGTCTTGACTGACCAAAGCCGCACACGTTGATCGGTGCTTGCCGTCACCACAAAGGCCCCATCTGCGGAGATCGCCCCTCCTGTGACCCTGCCGTTGTGCCCACGCCACACGCGGATCTGTTTCTCTTGGCGAAGATCCCAGAGTCGTGCGGTCTTATCGTCGCTCACGGAAAGCAAATGCTCCCCCAAAAGATGCAAAGCATTGATGGGCCCTTGATGAGGCTGCCATCTCTTGCGCACAACGCCCGATGGCCACGTCCAAGACACGATCTCCCCTCGCTGATCCGCAGAAACCAAAAGCCCCATCCTCTCGGAAAAAGCAATCGCGCTTATGCCTGCCAAGTGGCCCTGTAGCCGTCGCTTCAGTTTGGCACTCGACGACGACCAAAGACACAGGCTGCGATCTTGGCTGGCTGAGACAAGCCAACGCCCCCTAGGGGAAAAAGCCAAAGCATGAACGGCTTTGTTGTGTCCTTGGAGCCTGTGTCGTGGCGAAAGCTGACACGGTGCTGTTTCGGGCGGATTCATCGCGTGTTTGCAAGGAGAGAGATCCCAAAGAAGGATGGACCCTTGTTCGTCTGCGGTCGCCAAAAGCGAGTGGTTGGGCGTGTAAGCCATCGCAAGGATCGCAGCACGATGACCTCGCAGGATGCCCAAGACGCGGCCCGTCTGGAAGGACCAGAGACGGACAGTACGGTCACGACTTGCAGAAAGAAAGGTTTGGCTGTTGGGAAGAAAAAGGACGCGCGTCACAGCCTCTTGATGGCCTCGAAATCGACGGGTCTGTCGGGCAGTATTGACAGATTCGATCAGTCCTTCGAGTGCTTGGAGCGGGGGCGTTTGATGACTTCGCAGGCTAGGGACGATGGCCAAGATCCCCGCACGCAAGGCACGCATCTCTTGGCCAGACTGGGCCGCCAACGAGATCGCTTTACGACCTTCTTGGGCCGCACGTTCGGCAAGTTCAGCACGACGACGTGCAGCGCTTTCTTGTTTGCGAAGCCACTCTGCCCGCTTGCGGGCCTGCAACGCAGCACGACGGGCTCGCTCCTCTTTGCGCAGAGATGCCCCCACCTGAACCAAAAGCCTCATTGCACGGCGCTTTTGATCCGTTGCAACCTGTCTTGCTTTTTTGGCTTGGTGGAGGGCGAGGTAGGTCTTTTTTTGTGCGCGTCTGACAGCATCCAACGCTTGTTTTGCTTGTGCGAGGGCTCGCTCTGCTTTGGCCTTTTGTTGTCTTTCGCCCTTTTGGGCTTGGACAGCTTGTTCCTTGGCGCTGCGCTCTTGTTCTTTGGCTTGTTCAGCTTTGTGATACTGCCAAAAAGCGAAGACCAAAAGCCCGACAAGCGCCAACACCAAACTCCCCAAAGCACGAATCGCGCGCTGTTGAAGTCGGGTTCGCGCTTCGGCTTCAAGTCTTCGTTCTCGATCGCGCTCGGATTTTTGTTGGATCTCTTCGTCTTTTCGGGCCACTTCGAGACCTGCCATGAGAAAAGCGTGCTCATCTTTTGTCAGATCATCGCGCGTTGTGGACCAAGCATGGGCCTCTTGAAGTGCCTTTCCTCGCAAAACATAGTCTTCTTCACGATCAGAGAGCAGCCACCGTTCCAAAGAGGCATTGAGCAAACGCTGGGTTTTTTGTTCGTGCACCCAAGCCCGATCGAACACATGAGCAAAGATCCGATTCCTCACCCAAAGGCAGCGAGTCCCATGGAGATCGCGGCGAGAGACCATCCCTGTCAGTCGAAGTGCCATGTGGACGGGGTTGTATAGATTGGCCTTGATCTCCATGCCTTCCAAAAGCTGCCGATAGATCTGGAGCATCTGATCTTTGAGAGGATTGCGTTGGAATAATTTCTCTGCCACAGCCAAGTTGGTATCGCCCGAACCACCGCGCCCCAAGAACAGCCTCGTCACCGCTTATAAGACGATCTCCGAAGGCTCCCCTTTCGACCCCCCACGCTGCTTGGTGATCTCTTGAAAAAGCCGCTGGGTCATGTAGGGATGGCCGTTGGTCCAACGATACACTTCATCAGAAAATGTCTGAGGCGGATGTTGTGTATGCGTAAGGCCCGGCCAAAAGGCACGCATCTCTGACAAGCTAAAGTCTTCGATGTACACATCATGGCCGATGTTGAAAGGCGTAAAGGTCGGATCTGCGATCAAATCAGAAGCAGCGGCCACACCAAGCAAACAAAAGGTTAAGCGCTCATAAACAAGATCTTCTGCCCTCGCATTGAAACAAGCCCGTATCGACGCAAAAAAATCATCCCGCGGAAAAGGCAAGGAAAGCACAGCGTCGATCTCATCGACAAAGACAACAATCGGTCCGCCCCTTCGCTCTAAGACTTCCGAACGCAAGTAACGCGACCAACGATGAACAGGTGAAAGCCCTTCCTGCTCGGCCCAATAATCCGCAGGATCGCACATCTCGTCCAAAGCAAGCCGCTGCCCAACCTCCTCAACAAGGCCGTAGTACCACTCTTCTTGCGTGATCTCGCTGCTACCAAGCATCGTCAGATCGATGCTGACACAATCGATCCCTTGGGACCGCAGACGCCTCTCTGTATGCACGCGAAGACTGGACTTGCCGATCTGACGAGGAGCCAAGACATAACAAAACTCCCCTTTACCTAGAGCATCGGTCAGTTCCACGTCCGCCATCCGCTCAACATAGAACGCATTGTCTCGAACAGTGCCTCCAGCCTGAAACTGCGCCTTCATGGACATCGAACGCGCCCCCATCCCCTCCGATCATCCGACCGAAACAGCAGCAAACCAGCCTCTTTCGAAGGACAGACCCTCCGCCCCACTCCTCGGGGGCTTGGTAAAACAAGAGGACTCTTTTGCATTGTTTGGCGGAGGACTCTCTCGCTGACAGGCGGCGTTGTCGAACGCGTAGCCAAGGAAAACACCAAAGCCCCCCCCACAACCAACCCCGCGATCACAAAGAGACTTACAGCCGCAAAAGACAGGCCTTCAGCGGTGTTGCGATTCTCTTTCCATAGCAAGTCTTGGCCAAGGCGCGCTTCGAGGGTCTGACGTCGATTCTCAGCCACAAAGTAAAGCACGCCCCCCACAGTCCCCAGCCCCGCACCAGACACCAACAACCATCCCCACATGGGCATCTGAAAAGGGCGACGTGCCTCCAAACGCAGCACAACATGATGGCTCAAGACTTGGTTTCGCTTGAGCACAAGCACTTTTGTGTTGGTTTGGAATCCCTTGTGAGTCACCTCTAGGCGATATCTCCCTGGGCACATCGCCTCAAAGCGATGGGGTAAACGCACCCCCCACCTGCGTTGATAGCCCCTCAAGATCGCCTTGGTAGCATTTGGATGGCTGACGAGCTTGAGTTGAGCGAAACCACTGCGGCGAACAAGACGCGCCACTCCTTCGAGGATGTAAGACTTACGCTCTTTTTGTAGAGAAGGTGTGCGTTGAAGATAGCGTCTGTAATAACCGATGGAACGAGAGATATGGAAACAAGACATCGCGGGCCTCTGTTCAGCATGAAACGCCCCCGCTTTCTCGTGGACAAGCCCCAAACTCAGCAGATATTGGGGCTTGCCTGTTTGTTTCATCAAATGCTCAAAACACGCGACAGCATCGCCAAACTTTTCTTGATCGAGCCATTCCAAACATCGCTGCTCTGGGTACTTTGTCGAAGCCCAAACGCTCGCCGAGGAAAGCCACCCCAAAGCCCACAGAGCCAAGAGAAACCTCTTCGACACAAGCAACACTGGGGTGTTTGGAGGTTGTGAAAAAGGACGCATGGTTTGGCTCTCAACTCACTTGGGATACTGGATCACAAGACAAAGGCGGTTGTTGTCTGTGTCAGCGATAAACAGTCGATTGTTCTCATCATACGCAAGACCCCACGGAAACCGAAAGGAGGCTTTGCGCGCTTCCCCTTCTTCTTCGCCGCTCCCTCCAGACCCAACAAGCGTTGTGACCCGCGCTTGCAGACTGATCCGACGGATGATGTGATTTTCGACGTCCGCCACCAACAAAAAGCCTAGAGCATCCAACAAGATCCCTACAGGCCCACCAAATCTCGCGCGAGACCCCACATCATCGACCCAGTCTGCTTCTTGGAACCCCCCCGCCAAAGTCCGAACCTGGCCTGAAGGATCGAGCCAACGGATCAAGTGGCTCCCCGTGTCAGTGATATACAAACTCCCATCATCTGAGGCGATCAGACCTCGCGGCCGATTGAACATCGCGACATCTGCCTTCCCATCGCGATATCCAGCCACCCCGCTCCCAGAGACCGTGAAAACTTGTCCCTCTGGCGTGATCTTGCGAATCGCATGATTGCCTGTATCCGCCACATACAGCTCACCTTGTGGCCCAAAAGCAAGTCCTGTAGGCTCGTTCAATCGGGCATCTTGACCGATACCATCGACATTTCCAGCATCCTTTCCCGCAAACGTCGAGACTTGTCCATCTGGCGTAATCTTGCGGATGCGGTGGTTCCCAGTATCGGCCACATACAGATTCCCTTGTTTGTCGAAGGCCACACCACTTGGCAAACGAAACCTCGCGGTTGCTCCTTCTTCCACGCCTTCTTGTCCATCGCCCGCAAACGTCGAGACTTGTCCATCTGGCGTGATCTTGCGGATGCAGTGGTTGCGTGTGTCGGCCACATACACATCGCCGCTGGCACGCGTTGCCACCGCACGGGGAGAACGGAACCGCGCCTCCTCTTTGCGGCCATCGACATAACCCCCAGGTCCCGCAACTCCCGCAAATGTCGAGACACACAACAAGCCATTGTCGATCTTTCCGTCGCAATTGTCGTCGATGCCATTGCATACTTCAGCTTGTGCTTTGCTGCTCACACACGTCAGCCAGTAACCGTTTTGACATATCTGCACGCCAGAGGCACAAATCCCCACCTTCCCAGTGTCGCAAAGCCTCGTGTCTCCGTTGTTACACTCGTTGGGCTGGCTGCAAAAATACCGAAAATGACACTCTTTTGTGGGTTGCGAGCCTGCCACGCACTCCTGACGAGGAAGACAGTCTGCATCATTCAAACACGGTTGAGGTGGTGCGCAAGTCCCCGCAGGCTGGGCAGATTCATGCGTACAAACATCTCCCCACCCAGCGCACAAAACACTCTTGCAAACACGCTCACCAAGAGGGCAATAACACGTCCCTTCGGGAATACAGCGCTTGTTCTTGGTGTCGCATAGCTCTCCTTGGGCACAGTGTTCTTGCACCTCGCAGGGCTGGCACACAGGCTCTTCTAACTGAACGCAACTCACCCCACCCAGAAACAAGAAGATCGCCCATACCACGGGGTGTATGCGTCCGTTAGTCATGGGATTGCGCTTCTTGTACGATCTTGCGGATGCGGTGATTTTTGCTATCCGCGACGTACAACGTCCCCAACGCATCAACAACCAGTGCCCACGGCGCATACAACCGTGCAGACGCCCCATCGCCATCTTGGAAACCCGGTGTTCCATCCCCTACCAATGTCGTGACTTTGCCGTCAGGTGTGATCTTGCGAATCGCGTGGTTGTCTGTATCCGCGACATATACACTCCCTCGCAGATCCACCGCGATACCACGAGGAAAACGAAAGCGTGCTTCCGCCCCCGAACCATCTTTGAAACCTGGTTGATCGCTACCCCCACCCGCGATCGTCGAGACGACACCCTCCGCGGATATCTTGCGGATCATGTTGTTGTTGTGGTCGGCCACATACACATCCCCTAGCGGACCTACCGCAACCCCCGAAGGTGCCCAAAACTGAGCCTGTGAAGCCGCACCATCGCGATAACACTCTTGTACATCCTGAAGGCACGCTCCATCTCCCACCACAAGAGACATTAGACAAGGCTTGTCCGCTGAAAACGCAAACTGGCGTAAGACATGGTGTTGTGTATCCGCCACCCAAAGCCGTCCTGACGGCGCAAGTGCAAGGCCCGTGGGCTCGCGCAAAGACAAGGGTTGGTTGGTTTGATCTGTACAAATGCCCGATGTTTCGCCCACAAGCGTCGTGACCTGATCTCTTGTATCGATCTTGCGCAGCGCTTGGTTGAAAGAGTCCGCCACGTAGACGCTCCCCAACGCATCCACAGCGACGCTACGTGGCTCATAAAACGCGGCGCTGGTGGTACGAAACCCATCCACGAGTGCCGCCTCGCCTGTCCCTGCCCACAAGGCCACGCGGATCTCCAACTCATCCCCTTGCAGAAAAGAGAGCTTGCGGATGCGATGGTTTTTTGTGTCCGCGATGTAAAGATCGCCGCTAGAGTCCAACGCAAGACCACGAGGCTCCCGAAAGCGCGCAACAGAGCCCGCACCATTGGCGTAGCCTTCGACCCCACCTGCAAGGGTTGAGACACAAAGCACGCTTTCATCGATATTTCCATCGCAGTCATCATCGATTCCATTACACTTTTCGGGACTCGGGATGATCTCGTTGAGGCACGACTCCCAACGATTTTCGACACAAAACTGCCGCCCTGCTCGACAACGACTCTGTCCCTCTGTACCCGCCGCCCCAGAATAACAAGGGCGACTTTCTCCAGACTTACAAGCAAATCCCCAACATAGATAACCCTGTTGCTCGTTCATGCACACGCCAAGCTCTTCACCTAGCTGTTTGCGGCATTGTTGACGACCCACACAGTCCACATCGGTCTTGCAACGCTGACAAGGCAAACGGAAAGAATAACAGCCCACCCCACCCAACACCAAACACCACGCAAACAGCCATAAGACCGCCCCAATGGGAAAGATGGGTTGCTTTATCTTGGACAAGGACATGCTCAACTTCACCGCTCACTTGCACAACGCGACCAAATCCCGCGATGCGAGATCGCTCGAAAACCCAAGAAAAGAGCGCCATGACACGATGCTCTCCCCTCGAACGAAGGCTACAAAGCCCTGTGGAGTATAGCGAACCTGCCCCAAGAGAGAAAGCCAACGTCGAGAAACAGAGAACGCCAACATCGAGAAACAGAAAAAACTCTCCCCCCAAAACGCACAAAACGCACCGTCACAAGGACAAGTGCGTTCATCGCTCCCCATGGTGCCGTGCTGCAACAAGGCCCTCTGGCTCAGACGCCATCGTTCATGAGAGAGCCAAAGCCCTAGAAGCAGTATCACAAGCACCAAGCTGTGATCCTTACGGATTCACGGGCTCAAACCAACACTGACTGGTCGCCATGTTGCACTTTTTGAAGGCCGTATAAGACGCGCAATCCGCGTCTGATGCACAATTGGGCAAACAAACTTGACGACCCGAGCCAGGATCACCGCACTTCCCTTGGGTTTCTGCGATGTTGCACTCTGTATCGTCAGCGCAAGTCTTTGTGCAATAAGTCGATGGCGAGTTTACCCCAAGCGGATCTTCGCACTGTAGTCCTGTGGGGCATTCGTCTGTACCTTTGCAAGCACCGCCATATCCGCTTTTGTTGCCGCAGTAGCCAGCTTGTTTGCAAAGGTCGAAGTTGATCAGCGCCTTGCAGTCGGGGTCCGTCGAAGGTTCGCATGTGGGACGACAATACTGATCAACGCACTTGCCTTGCCCCTTGCAAGCCTCGTCAGAAGTACACTCAAAAGTACAATACTTGTTGGTTGCGTCGCCAATGCACACAACATTGGATTGATTGCAATCAGAAATCCCACTGGGACAGGGCTTACCCACGACGATTTCGGCTTTTCCATCGGCCACTGTTTCCGCTGCTGTTTCCGCTGCTGTTTCCGCGACTTTGTTGTCTGTCACTTTGTTGTCTGTGGTTCCACCATCCCCAGTGCTTGGTCCCGCAGGACAACCCACCATACCAAGACCCGAGACAAGCAAACCAAACAGCAAAAAGGATGACAACGAAGTGAACCATTTTCTCGTTTTCTTCAATGAAGACATGCACAAACTCCTTTATTTTTATCCCACAAAAAACAACTACTTACAACTACTTACATGTACCCAAATGGAAATCACAATCATTGGAGCAGCAGTCCAAAGAAAGGGAACAACTCTCCCCCGATTCTTTCTTAGAACACGCCACGCACTTCATGGTGAACTCGCCAAAGGGACTGGTGCATACCCCAGAACAACAGTCTGAAGAAAATGAGCACTCTTCCCCATCTTTCTTTTTGGTACATGTACCCGGCTTGACCGTCTCTGAAGGACAAGAACATGAGCCCCAAGATGTGCCTCCCCCAATACAAGATTGCGCGCCTTTTTTGCTATCGGGACAACTACACTCTTGCGTGCTACCTGGAACACAAACAGTCGGCGCACAACGCAAGATGCCACCCAAACAAAAAAGAAATCCCAAGATCAGTGGTAGAGATCTTCGTTTCAACGCAAACCCCCGTCGATACGAGTGGAAAGAGGCACACCTCCCTATCCAATAAATTGGATAGATATTCAAGAGCACGCATATTGGGCCTTCTGTGGCTTACCTACGCAAAGCACATACCACCCCAAAGCATCCCGTGGATATCCTTCAAAAAGTGCAACACACCACGGCTTTACAAAAGAAAAAGCGAAGTCATCGATCGATGACAAAATATACAAAAAGAGACTTTTTCATGGATGATGAAATGATTTCCTCCCCTCCAAGAGCCTCGCCTTTCTACCGTTGCCCTCCTCGTACGTGGCTGGTAACATCGAAACCTCACGTGCAACGGTGACCTGTTTGTAAAATGGGTACGGTTTCTGCTCTCACCTTAAAAAACAAAGCCCGCGCCCATAAAAGGAAGACAATGCAGCAACAACACCATCACAAAGGACGGAGCTCCTGGTCTCTGCGCGTAAGTTTGTTCTTGTGGCTTGTGGGACTTGGCTGCACTCCCCCCTCCCCAGCGTGCGAAGATGATGTGCAGTGCCAGCCCACTCAGCTCTGCAAAGATGGGAGATGCACAGACAATCCTTTTCCTGACGCACAATGCTCCAACGACAGTGGAAACAACTGCCCCAAGTGCCGCTCTGATCAGGACTGCGGCGTTCATCAAACATGTGTATCAGAGCGATGTATCGAAAAACTTGAGTGCGCCACAAACGACGACTGCAAGGGCAAAGTCAACGCATTCTGCTCCCCTGAAGGTCGTTGTGCTTTCGAATGTCAACAAGACCAACACTGCGCAGACAAAACAAAACCATTCTGCTCAAATGCCCATCTCTGCGAGTGGGAATGCAAAGAAGACCGGCACTGCAAAGACGAAAAACGCTGCAAAAATAATCGTTGCGTGCTATCCGCCCCCGAATGTCGGGATGATCAAGATTGCATAGGGAAAGCTAGGATATTTTGTTCAAATCTCGGAAAATGTGAGTGGCAATGCAAGAAAAATACTGACTGCGACACATGGAATGAAACCTGTGAACAAAACATCTGCAAACCCAAACAAGGAAGTTGCAAGCTCGACAGCGATTGCCCACAAGAGGAAAAGTGCCTTCGTTCTCGATGCGTTCGTTCGTGCAAAGACCCAGGGACGTCAAGCGGCTGCCCACTTGGGCAGATCTGTCGAGACGTGGGGATGTTTTGTGCAGAAACTTGCAGCTCGTATTCGCAGTGTCGAGACGGTTTTGTCTGCGTAAACTCGGGAACAACTTGCAAAGAAACGGGTTGCGCCTTGGAGGGCCACTGCATCCCTTGGCGTTTGGAAACAGGTCAAGGAAAACGTGGAGACGCCTGTCATTACACACAAAGCGGCTGCGACGGTGGCCAAGACCTCTTTTGCCTAATCACCCAATACGACCAGACATCGGGGATTTGCGCCCAGACCTGTCGTCCTGGCCAAAGTGGAGGCTGTGACCAAGGAGAAGTCTGCGAGATCTCCACCTGCACAGTCACAAAAGAAGAAAGCCACAATGGTTGCCCCCATCTTGGCGGGCTCTGCGTCAAAACAGGGCTTCAACAAGAGGGCGAATCATGTAGCCATCTTCCCGAATCAACCGAACACTGTGCTCCAGGCCTACAATGCGAGGAAGGCAAGTGTTACAACCCCTGCTCCCCACAGCAGGAACAAAAAAGCCTTGGTTGTGGCGCTGACCAGACATGTATCCCCCACTGGCGCTCGCTCAAAGGGGGCTTGTGTGTCTCCAAAGGAACACAGAAAGAAGGACAGTTTTGCTTGTTGACATCAGCCTCTCCGCTGCAAGCCTTTCAATACTGTGCGGCTGGGCTTTTTTGTCAAAACTACGTCTGTGTCAAACCTTGCGACGCCGCAAAAGGCAAACAAAACAATCCAGACTGCGCGACAGAACAAGAGTGTCTTGCTTTCAAAGAGTCCCCCACAGGGAACCTCTGTGTGGAGATTGGCGCCAAAGAGGGCGAAAGGTGTTCTCCTCAACAACCTTGCGTCAAGACGCTCACTTGCGAAACACAAACAAGGGCTTCCATTTGTTCTAGGGCTTGCAAAGATCACAAAGACTGCCGCCCAAACCAAAGCTGCCTCCCAAACAGAGACGGCACAAGATATTGTCGCAACCACTGCGATCCAGCCCTTGGTTTCGTCTTAAACCCCGCTTGTGAAGGAAAAACGTACTGTGAGTCCTCACCTGACGACTCCAGGCGAAACCATTGTCTGCCTTTGTTTCTAGGGATACCTGGCGCAACGACAAAGGGCCCAACCCCCTTGTACGACCTTTGCGGTCCTCCAGCCTTCCCTTTGTACACAAAAGGATGCCAATTCGACCTTGGGCAAGAGTGTATCTCCCACGAAGGACACCTGTTCTCTCGATGCTTTCAAACCTGTGATCCCAAGCAGGGCCTCCTCTCCAATACAACCTGCGATGGCGCCGTGTGCCGCGAGTTTCTAACCCCAGAAGGGGGCATCTGCGAGCCTCTTGGGACCGCAAAAGAAGGAGAAGCTTGTTCGTTGAAAGCGGGCTGTGCCAAAGGACTGGTTTGCTATGGATTCAAGTGCACAAAGGCTTGTGACCCCCGAATTGCGGGGGCTTGTGGCAAAGGAGCTTTTTGTTGGCTCCAACGATGCGTCAAAGAGTGCAACCTCAGCGAAGGTATCCATCCCAACCCAGCTTGCCCAAGCTACACCCACTGCTTCAATCCTCGACAAAAGTCCACCTTTCGGGTCACTCCTGCCCGATCCTACTGCGAATCCAACACGGCTCCCATCGAAGGTACTAAGCAAGAAGGACAAGCATGTAGCAACAATAATTTTCTCCTGTCCACACAGTGCGATGGCAACGCAGGACTCCTATGCAGCGATGTTTGCCGCCCTGTATGCGATCCTCAAAAAGGCTTTTTTGGAAATCCAGCTTGTCAAAAAGGACAGGTTTGTTTGGTGGGAAACCCTCACACGCTCATCGGCCCGCCAATGGGCGCAGGAGGAAGCTGCGCCTTTGCTTGTGAGACTCCACGGGATAAATCCCGTGGCTTCTTGGGTTAGGCGGCCTCAAAAGAGAGACAACTGCTCCCAAGCAACGTGACTCCGCTCACAGGGAGTACTACTGGCACAAACGCCAGATACTTTTGTGTTTGTCGTTTTTGTTTTTCGACAGTCGAAGGGGTGAAGCACGCGAACAGACGGAGGGAACATGCCCCCGACTTGGTTGTGGCTATGCTTTGACCAGATGTTCGAGGCTCCCACCACATCCCGATGTCCCACAAATCCGCAGGCTTCGTTTGTACAACGGTACACTCGCCCCTTGGGTTTATGTTTCTGCCCACACTTCGGGCAAGTTTGACTGGTGTACGCTTCGCTTACCAACACCACCGCGATACCATATCGTGCTGCTTTGTACGTGATGTACGACCGTATCCGTCCGTGTGACCACTGGCTGATCTTCTGTTGGCTTTTCGCGTTCAGTCGCTTGCCGCCTCCGATGTTTCTTACATCGCCGAGCGCAATCACCTTCACGCCTTGCCTGACCGCCTCAGAAACCACGGCGCGGCTAATCTTGTGTTCGAGATCGCGGACTTGGGATTCCCACCTCGCTCTTCGTTTGACTTTTGCTCTCCTATACTTGTGCCATCTTGCCGAGTGCCTCTTGCACTTGGACATCTTGGAGTTCAGTTCGGCCATACATTTGTTTCTGTGCTGGACGGTGCTTCTGAGTTCACGGCAACTGATGATCGCGGCGCTATGAGGTGTGGCACAAACGGCGGGATGAATCTCCCCCAAGTCCACGCCCATCACGCCGCCTTCTTCGAGAACGGGCGCTTCGAGGCCATCCTCCACCACAAGATTCCATTCATACGAACAAGACTGATGATTGTACACCAAACGCGCTTCTTTGATCTCTGCCTTCTCTTGCTGTGCAAGCGGTGTGGGCAAGGTGACAAACAGGTATTGTCTGTTGGCGAGTGCAAGGCGGATTTGGTGGGATTCGCGCTTGATTTGGCTGGATTTGAAGAGGGTGCTGCGAAAATGCTTGCGTTTGTAGGGGAAACGAGCGCTTGCGTCTTGTTTGCGAAGTTCGCGGGCGGTTTGGATGGCCTTGTAGAAACCTTGTTGAGCGGCATCGATACTGTGGGAATGAAGGATGGAATTCGTCTTGGCGAGAGCATCATCGACGCGCTCAGCCTTCGAGGTGGACATCCAGACGCCGTGTTTGCGATAAAAGCGCCAATGACGAACGAGGACACGGTTGTAAATCTCCGCGCTAGCGCGATTGAGAGCATCGAGAACATCTCTCTCTTGCGTGGCGGGGGTTGTCCATGTGAGGATCATCTTTGCGCCTCAATGTAACGTTGGATCGTTTCCTTAGAGACGTTGTCAGCAGTGCTCGCAAAATACGAGCGCGTCCAAAGAGAAGGTAACTTTTTAAGTAGAGCGGGATAACGTTCGCGCAGGGTTCTTGAGGTGACACCTTTACATAGGCGGACAACGTCCGCCGCTGAATCTGTCGGCCACACACGCACAAAGAAATGAATGTGGTCGGGTTGAATGGCCAATTCTAAGACCTCCCATCCCTTTTGAATACACAATTCCCGCAATAACGACTCACAGTGAGTTTTCACGTCCCCACAAAGGACTTTCTTCCGTCGTTTTGGACACCAAATCAGATGATAAACGACCAAATGCACCCGATGTTCGTCTCGTTGGTATTCCATGTCGAAAAACCTCATCTAACAACATCAAAATCAACAAAACGAAAGATAAGCAGACACGTACCGAAAGGCAACTGTTTTTTCAAAAAAACAAAGGAACACAAGAACCAACGGCTTACCACTGGGGTTGAAACCCCGTGGCTTACGAAGCGTGAGACTCCCTTTGGTCGTCTTGCGCCGTTATCTGCTTCTGTCATTACAATCGCGCTTGCTCGAAAATCCGTCTTTGTCTTTGTCGTCGACGACGCACTTGCCTTCGATACAGCTTTTTGAAGACTCGCACTCGCCATCGCTCGAACACTGAAACTCCCGAACGACGGTGTCTCCTTGGCATCCCCCAAAGATCACCAACCAACAAAACAAAAGCCCCAAGATCACATACGATCTTTCCATCATTGCCACCTCAACGCCTAAATCGTTGTGAAGAGAACTCTTTTTCAGCCTATGCTTGTCTTCTCTCAACCGTCAAGCTTCTTTTGTTTTCGCGTCCTCAAGCTCGCAAGACAAAAAGCATGTCTTTGTCTCGGCCTATTCGTGTTATAAAGTCAAACAAAGCTTCCAATGAAAAGCCATGTACGCTCCAAAACCACGTACGACCTGATGCAAAACAGAGGGGAGTTTATGTTTATCCCGATATCTTCGGAGCTTCGACGCGAAGGGGTCCCTTATGTATCCCTAAGTATCGTGCTTTTATGTACCGTTATCTTTGTCTTCGAATGGATCAGCGCGGCCCTTCACTCGCGTTACGCGCTTCATGATTTTGGGATCTACCACGCGCTGTTTTACGACTATGCTTTAGACTCCAAACGCTTCTTTCAAAGCTCACCTTTTTCTTTCAGCGGGCTTCGCGCCTATTTTACATTGATATCACACGGTTTCTTGCACGGCGGTTGGTTTCACCTACTCTTCAACATGCTGTTTTTCTTTGGTTTTGCAGGACGCATCGAAAAGCGTCTTGGGCATCTCCGCTTTGCTTTCTTTTACCTAGGTTCGTTGGCTTTGTGTGGCTTGACGGTCGCTTTTTACCACGAACACATCATCGGCCAACGTACTGTCTTGATAGGTGCATCTGGCGCAGTATCCGCCGTGATGGGTGCTTTTCTTGTGAAGTTTCCTCACGACCGCATCCACACCATCGTCTGGGTTATCGTGCGGATCTGGGTGATGCGACTTTCTGCATGGTTTCTTGTAGGATTCTCCATCCTTAGCAATTTATTTAGCTTTCTCCGCGACCCAGGCAACCAAGCCAGCCGCGTCTCCTTTATCGCGCACTTGATGGGCTTTGCCTCAGGGATCGTGTTGATTTGGGCCTTTACGGGTTTCCGCATCGAAAGCCAGGCCAGCAAGCGAAAAGGTCAGTGGAAAGAAGGACTTCGCTCTTTTCACTCCGTACTTTCCACGGAGGCGCGTGCGCTCTTGCTGTTGTTTGTGGCCGCTCCACTTGCGGCCTTTTCCTTCGTCTTTGCGCTCACCTATCTGATCAAAACGCGCTACCATTGGATACTTTGGCGTTATGGCGATACCTTCAAGACGCGTATGCGACTGACTTACATCTTGGTCCTCGACTACCTGCCTTTGGTCTTGTTGGGTCTTGCGCTGTTGGCAGGGGGGATCTTTTGGTGGTGGCGACAGCGCAAGTTGCGACAGGCTTTCGATGAGCAACAACGCTGTCTTTGGTGTCAGTCTGAAGATCTACAAATGAAAGAAGATGAACTCGGCTACACCTGCCGAAAATGCGGATTCGACAGTGATATCGAACAAGATCCCCTACACGCTGCGAGCTTCAATATGTTGCGAGAAGCCCAGATCACCTTGCACTTTTTGCGCGAGGCCCAGCTTCGCGTGACCAGCGACGAGACACAAAGCGCGATGTTTGCGCTCGATGATGATCGTCTCAAAGATACCTTTGGCAGCTTTGGTGAGGCTTACGAGGTCTTTCGCGATTACCTACAACGCTACGAGTCCCAACTTCAACAACGACTCGCCCTCCCCCTAGAAACCCACGAAGGCGAGAACCAAGCAGCGATGACACCCCAAGACCTTTTCTCTCGGATGATGCAAAAAGGCTTACAGATCGATCTCGCGACTTCGGATGGAGCAGGAAGCTACTTACGCGAACAAAAGAAGCTTCTTGCAGATGCTATCGCTTTGATGGAACACATCACCCAGAACTTACGAAGCGAACTCAAACCCCTTGTCGTCGCCCCTCCCCCAGCAGCAGCCGCCCTTTAAGCTTTTATGCGCTCGCGATCCGCCCTGTCTTTTCTTGGACAGCAGGCGACATCTTGAGCATGACATAACTGATCGCCAAACCTCCCAAGAATCCGCCAACATGCGCCATCCAAGCCACATCTGCCTTACCTGGTTTGGAAGCCACCGCCCACATCACGATCTGGAACCCAATCCAAAAGATCAGGTAATACACGGCTTTCACGGGGAAACGCACCACAAACAAGATCACCCAGATCCGCACATGGGGGAACAACAAGACATACGCCCCCATCACCCCTGAGATCGCCCCAGAAGCCCCAATCAGCGGGATGGTAGGATCTGGCGCCAACCCGACGTGCAGCAAGGCCCCCAAGATCCCCGTCACAAGGTACAAAAGAATAAAGCGCGTTTTTCCCAGCACATCTTCGACGTTGTCTCCAAAGACGTACAAGAAATACAGGTTCCCCAACAAGTGCGCGATCCCCGCGTGCAAGAAGAGGTGCGTGAACAACCCCAGATAACCCGTCCCTTGCTTGACCAAGGAAGGCGTACAAGCAAACTGATTCAAAAAGCCTTTGACTCTTTCGGGATTGGAAACAACCGATATCTCCCAAGCAAAGGCCGCGATCAACGCTACAAGCAAAGTGTACATCAAGATCGGACGCCGCTTGGTCGGGTGGTATCCCTCGACAGGGAGTTGTGTAAACAACTGGAACAGATAACTCCACAAACCAGGCGAGTCTTCTTCTTTTTCCTTCTCTTTCTCGCCCTGTTTCGCACGATTATCCCGCATGATCCGAAAGAGCTTTTGCCCTTCCTTATCATCAAACCAAACCCCGCTACATGTTGGGCAGTGATCGAGCTGGACCCCTTCTGTATCCGAGGCCAGCACATACGCGTGCATCTTGGTGTTATCGTGGGGACATATCAACTTATCGGGACCAAGGTCGGTGACACTAGGATCTTTCATCCAACGGGCAGGATCAGCATCCGGCCCAAGATGTTCGATCGCTTCGTTGGGTTCGAGGAAAACACCACCACAACGACGACACTGATCGATCTCTAGGGGCTTATGGGGATGACGAATGACCGTGAGGGGATACGTACAGCGCGGACAATGCATCGTCTCTCTCCTTTTCTGAGTGGGTGTATGGCTTTGTCAAACTTGACATGATCCCCCCAAAAAAAGCAAAGGCACGCACAGAAAAGAGAGACCACATCCTCCACAAAGCTCTGTGAAGACGACTACTTAGAAAGAACGGGCAAGATGATCGCTGAGGGGCACATCACATCGTGAAAGATACGCTGTTCAGCCACTTGAAACCGAACTCCTTCTGCGATGGACTCACAAGTCCCAAGGCTTCGAGCATATCGAGGAAAAGCACCACTCGACACTTGCACACGAAGTCGATGTCCCCGTGCAAAGTGATGCGCTGTGGGCCACATCTCAATACGAATCTGACGAGCTTTGTGCTCCATATCGTCCGAAGAATCGAGTTTTATGCGCAAGATACCATCACATAGATTCATGGACTTTCCTGTAGGTAAGACATCGCACAATCGTACGAAAAAGTCTGTACAAGGAACATCTGTTTGGATGTAAAGCTCTGCGCGAATCGGCCCCACGACCTCCAAAGGTTCTTCCAAGATGGCACTCGTAAAGACCAAGACATCCGCTCTTGCCTCTAGTTTGCGATTGTCCTGCGGCCCCGTCCCTCGCCCCATCACGCCATTGATCGCTCCACCCACATTGGGGGTGGGATCTTGTGGATCATAGCGATATGTACTTGGGGGCGTATCTTCGGGAGTCTTGGTAGAGAGCGATTCCTTGGCATGAAGATACCATCGTTGTTCGTGGGTTTCTCGCGGGGGCCAACGTTCCATCTCCCGCCACTCTTCCGCGCCTGTCACATAGATCCGCACGGGCAACTTGCGCAAGACATCCTTTTTTCCGCAAAGATGCGCTTGCATCCAATCCAACGATGCACGTGTGGCCTCTGACTGAAGCCCAGTGCTGCTATGCGACCAAGGACCTATCGTGAGATAAGGCGAACGCTTCTCGCGTTGTAGTGCTCGAAAGTCCCGCAAAAGCTGCGGCAACATGATGTCATACCACCCACTGATCAGGTGGTTGGGGGCCGTGATCTCACCCACTTCTTTGTGAAAGTCTTCGCTCGCCCAAAAAGCATCGTCAGGCGCAGGATGCTCCACCCAGTCCCGCCATGTTTGTGAGACTTCCCCCAACGCCACGACATCGGCCTCGCGCAAAGGCAGCGTATACACGGCCTTTTTCAACTTACGCCCCGCAGAAAAAGCATCAAAGATCGCGCCCCAAGGAGATCGCGCCATGCTTTGGGTAAGTTGCAACCACTGTAAGAAAGTGTCTAACAAAAACGTCCCGCGCGGGTGGATCACCGTGTGAAACTCGCTGCTTGTCACATGCGTGGAAAAAGCCTTGAGCATCGGGCTTGCTTCTCGCGCGATCGCCCACTGCGTAAACCCCAGATAACTCGGCCCCAACATCCCCAAACGACCATCAAACCAAGGCTGTTTCTTCAACCAAGCCAGTGTCGCTAAGCCATCTTCGCGCTCACCGCGAAAAGGCGTGGCCTTTCCTTCTGAATCGTCCGACCCTCGGCAGCTTTGGATCACAGCTTGTAATCCACGCTCTGCCAAGATCCGCCCCATAAAGCCGTACCCTCCCCGTCCATAGGGCGTTCGCACCAACACCGTGGGCGTGCTCTCTTTCCCCCGTACAAAGTACCGATCTGCCCGCAGAGAAACACCATCGTGCATGGGGATCGCGAGCGCCTTCTCTACCTCGATGTCATATGTCTCGGCCTTGGGCAACTTGTACAGCCGCGCCACCAATCGACTCATAAGACTCATCGCGAACCCCTCCTACGACATATCCAAGAACGCGTGCACTCTTTCCATCTCTGAGATCGTCCTCTGAACATCCTCCCACGTATCTCGTTCTTTGCAAGCGAGGAGATCTTCAGCATGCAGCAACATCCTTGTCCAATCGAGGGATTCGCGGAGACTTTCGAAGATAAAACTCCGAGGGAGCGCTCGCAGTGTCTGGCTATCCCAAGCGATCTCCACCAAATCCTCCCCATCTTCTTGATAGACCGCGACGATCCTCCCGCGATATCCGCCCAAATGAATCGCGGAATCGTCAGGATCGTAAACCCCTTTGCGTACCCTCACACTGTTCCCAACCTCCCAACGCATCTTCTCCACCGACTTACCCGAGACATCCGTCGTCTTGGCTTTCGCTTTGGTGGACGAAGACTTCTCTTTCTTGGGAGCTTTCTCTTTCTCGGGCGCTTTCTCTTTGGCGGACGAAGACTTCTCTTTCTCGGGGACTTTCTCTTTTTTAGGAGACTTTTTGGTTGAAGAAGATTTCGTCTCTTTTTTAGGAGACTTTTTCTCTTTATGGGAAGTCTTTTTCTCTTTACGAGGAGACTCCCGGCCCAATCGAGGAGGCGTATGTTTTTCTGCGCCCGCCGTCTGTTGGGAGAGATCATCCTTGGCCTCCGTCTCGGCCTCCATCTCCAAATCGATCCCAAACAACGCACTCAGATCTTCGCCTTCAAGTTCGTTGGGGACGTTTGTTTCGGGCAAGACAAGATCTTCGTTGATGAGTTCTTTGGGATCGACACCGCGCAACGAAAACAGTAGATCAGGGCGCGCATCCAGGCGATGTCCGACCCCATACATCACGGCAGCGACGTGTTTACACATGTCTGCCCAGTCTGGGCAAGTGCAAGAAAAGTGGATCTCACGAAGGGTTGGAAAAAGCCCTTGATCTGGATCGCAAACGATCTCCATCACGCGTTCTGACAACTTCCCCTGTAGAAGCTCCAAGACAGAACCGATCTCACCCGTGCAGCGTTTTTTCAGCTTTTCCCATGCTTTTTTGCTGATGGGCGCGATATCGATCTCGACCTCATACACTTCTGAGCCCGCAACCATGGCCTCGATATCACCACCCAAGATCTCCAGATGGCAAACAGAGCCATTGCGAACGTAACGTGCACCCCGCTCCAAGCGCTGATCGTAGTCCGCAAACGAGCTGAGGTGGATGCACCAAGCCTCCCCCCAAAAGCTATGGGCGATCGTCCGTCCGTTGATCTCCACAGGGAAGATACGCTTACCTTTTTTGCGGAGTTTTTTCATCTTGCGTTCGGCCTTGGCTTTTTTGTCCGCGACGGAAACGTAAGGACGCCATTCGTAGAATCCCATGAGATGTGCTCTTTCTCTCCAACATCAAAAAGAAGATGTATCGGCCTTTTTGGTAAGAATCAAAAGATAGCGCGTGTCACATCAAGGCGCACAAGACGAAGCAAAGCATCGTTGTCCAACTCTGTGAGACGGACCTCTTGACCATCAGAAAAAATCTCATTCGCAAGCTGCTGTTTTTCTTGAAGCAACGCATCGATGCTTTCTTCGATGGTGCCTACCGTCACGAACTTATGCACAAGGACATTACGATGCTGTCCAATGCGAAAAGCCCGATCTGTGGCTTGTTGCTCCACGGCAGGGTTCCACCAGCGATCAAAATGGATTACATGGCTTGCAGCTGTAAGGTTAAGCCCCGTACCACCCGCTTTCAACGACAAGATGAAAAAAGGTGGGCCATCCTCTTCTTGAAAATGCTCCACCATCTGTTTGCGTTGTTTGACAGAGGTTCCACCATGAAGCACCAAGCCCGAACGACCGAAGATCTCAGTCAGATGAGAAGATAAAGCGTCGGTCATCTCGCGAAACTGGGTAAAGATCAGCACTTTTTCTTGGCGCGAAGCCAACTCTTCGCAGATCTCTGCGAGTTGTTCAAACTTGCCACTCTTCTTTGGAGAAAAGTCACCGTCTCCAGTGACTTGGCTTGGGTGATTGCAGATCTGCTTCAAGCGCAAAAGCGACTGCAAGATCAGACCTTTGCGTTGGATACCATCAGGCGGAGTTGGCGCATCCAAGGCTTCAGCCATCGCTTCGACCACACTCTTGTAGAGCTTGGCTTGCGCTTTGGTCAGATAACAAGATCGCGTGACTTCTACTTTATCGGGTAGATCGGGCACAATCGAAGGGTCCGTTTTCATGCGTCGAAGAATATAAGGGCTAATCAAACGACGTAGCGGCGCATACTGCTCTCTTTCCCGTTCTTCCAAGCGTTTCACAAATCCTTTGAAGACTTGGTGCGACCCCAACAAACCTGGATTCAAGAAATCGAACAGCGACCACAGATCGCCCAAGCGATTTTCAACAGGCGTACCCGTCAGGATGATACGCGCATGGGCACGCAGTTTTTTCGTCGCTTTCGACTGAAGGGTGCTCGGGTTTTTGATCGCTTGCGCTTCGTCGAGGATCGCAAGAAACCAACGTTGCTTTTCCAACCAAGCAAGGCGCGTCAACATGGTGTAGGTTGTGACCACCAAATCGACCCCAGAAAACGCTGTATTGGGATCTTCCGCCATCTCTTCCAAGGTCGCGCGCGAGACCTCTGCTGGGTGAAGGAGCAAAAGCCGAAGAGACGGGGCAAATCGCGCAGACTCTTGCGCCCAGTTCCCCAAGAGAGAGGTGGGAACCACCAACAAAGATGGCGGGAGCTGCTTCTTTTCACTCTTGCGATGCAAAAGCAAAGCAAGCACTTGAATGGTCTTTCCCAGACCCATGTCATCGGCAAGACAAGCGCCCAAGCCCAACCCAGAAAGCAACGCCAACCAAGCCACGCCCCTCTCTTGATAAGGCCGCAACGAAGCTTGTAAGCCTCGGATACGACGCAGTTGATGCAGCTGCTCAGGGGTTCTCAGTTTCTCCAACAGCTCACGCATCGCCGTTCCTGCCCGAACATGCGCCCACGAGCGTTCTTCGTCTTCCTCTTCCACTCCTTTGAGATCTTGTGTGGCTCCTGCCAACAAACGCATCCCCTCAATAAAAGAGATCTCCCCCTTCTCAGCGTGGCGTTGGATCGCTTCCCAGTGTTGGATCGCTTCTTCGAGTTTTTCGCGCTCGACCTCGATCCACTGGCCTTTGAAAAACACCAGTCCTTCTTCTTTTTGCAAAAGCTCTCTGCGTTCCGCGTCAGAAAGAAGCGCATCCCCCAAAGCCAAGGAAACATCGAAGTCTAGCAAGGCCTCGGCACCCAACTTGACGCGTTTATTTTCTCCAATCGTCACGGAGACCCGAGGACGAGAGCGCTTTTTCCACCAGTCTGGCACACGCACCACCAAGCCACTCTCTTCAAGCTCGGGGATGCTCAACAAAAACTGGTAAGCCTCCTCAGGCGTCCAAGCCAATGGGCGATACAATTCCCCCGAAGAGAGCAAGGCCTCCACCCACCCGCATTTTTCGGCAGCTTGCAAAACAGGATGAATCAAACGCTTTAATCGTGCGGTCTCTTTTTGTCCCGCAAACTCTTTCAGCGCTTGGCCCATGGGGACATGCCGCGCTTGTCCACTCCCCCCCACACCCGCAGAGTAAGTCGCAAGAAAGGCAAAGGGCTTTTCAGGGTTTTTCTTGTTCTCCGCAAGATGAAAACAGATCCGTCCAACCTGTTTCCATTGTGGTGCCCATGTCGATAAAAACCCCGCAAGTCCGCCTAGTTTGGAGGCTTCATACACCACCCAAGCGTCCAAAGCCCTCCAAAGTGCAAACAAAACCGAGGGACTAAGATACTCTCCACCTCGCATGGGAGGCGCGCTCTCGTACAAGCGCTTCAGTTCGAAAAGAGTGGGGGGTTCTGCTTTCCATTCTGCCTCTCCCTCCACGTGATGACACAAAGAAAGAAGGTAAGACTCCGTAAATTGCCCCCAAAACCGCGTCGTTGGTGAGACAAAAAGCAGCGCTTTTTGTCTCACCAACTCCAGCAACCCTTGGCGCCAGTCTTTTGAGAAAGCATCTTGGATCGCCAAAAGCTCTGTATGTTCAAGTTCGTTGGCATCCAAACGACAAGAAAGGATGCCCCTAGGCAGCAAAAAGATCTCCATATCGCATCGCCTCGCTCTTCAAAAAGTCAGAGCCTACGTAGATACGATATCATCGCGTGTGAAGAGAAGTCACCGCATAGGCAGAGATATTGGAAAAGGACAAAGGAACGGAGGAGCGAACGTGTCCCCGCATCATCGTGTTCGCGACCGCTTGAAGGCCATCCTCCCAAGTGTTGTGTAGCTGATCCGTCCAACGATCCGCAAAAAACTCGCGCAATGTCTCCAACAAAGTATCGATCACAGCGTAATAGTGGGAAGGAGAGACGCCATAACCAACGTGCCGCTCACCAAGTTGGACAAGCTTATCCTCGATGGCTTCGGGGCTTCGGAGGTTTTCGATCACCAGCATCAAAGCGGACAACAAGTGGCGCTGTTGTTTTTGCATATTGGTCTGGGAAAACAAGGGCTTGACGCTTGGATAGAAGGAAAACAAGTTCTCATAGAAACGCTGCGAAAGAGCCGCACCACCCGATGCAATCGATGCAAAAGACGCTTCCAATAGATCGACTTCGCTTTGGGGAAGGCTGTGAAGGGTCTGCATATTTTCTCGATAATTATGGGAAAGATCGAGATCTTCGATGCCCCAAAGCCCTGGCGAAGAAGTCAAACGCAACATCCCCGCGATACTAAGGTCATTGTGCGTCAAGATCAGGCGATGCAAGCGTTCAAAACCTACACCTGAGGCCAAGATCGAACAACCTTCGTCTCCGATTTGGTTGTAGGAAAGATCGAGATGAGTCAGTTGTTTGCGCAATGGGTGGGAGACCATGTGCGCGATACTTTCGAGACGAAGCTGGTTGTCCATCAAAGACAGCGAACGCAGCGCAGGAAGCGGTGCCCCAGCAAAGATCTGATGAACACCATCATCGCCCAGTTGGTTGGAGTTCAGAGAGAGAAACTGGACGCTTGCGAGCTTGGTTCGCTGAAAAAGATAACGCGCTCCTTCAGGACCCAGTTGGTTCAGATCCAACCAAAGCTGCGCAGGTCGCAATGCCCAAGTCTGCTCCGCCAAGACTTTGGCCCCCTCTGGACCCAGCGCATTTTCAGAGAGATCAAGTGCATCAAGAGCCACATCACACTTCACAAGTGCGGAGACACCAGCCTCTTGGAGTTTGCACCCCCGCAAAAACAGCTCTTTGATCGATGCCTTCGGCAACAACGAAGCGAGGGCTCTCACTCCTTCGAGGCCCAACGCGTTGCTTGAGAGAACCAACTTGCGCAGTCGAGGCCAAGGTGCACTCGCCGCCAAAGCCCGACAACTTAGCTCGGTCAGTTGGTTTTGCCCCAAGTCCAAAGAAGAAAGAGCGCGCACAAAAGGACTGTGAAACAGATGGGAAGCCCCGTTGTCACCGAGATTTGTGTCGGCAAGTGCGAGATGTTCCAGTTGCAACATAAAGGTCGTAGAAGTCAGGATCGCCGCACCTTCTGGGCCTAGCACATTGGACGACAGCGAAAGGCTGCGCAAAGCAGGCTGACGATGCGGATGCAACGCGCACAACGCTTCGTGTCCAAGGCGATTTTGCGAGAGATCCAACGACACAAGTCTCGAAGCAAGAGAGCCTTGCAACAGGTCACGAAGCCCGCTGTCCCCGATTTGATTGCAGCTAAGCGTGAGGTGACGTAAGCTCGCAGGAGCTTCCCACTGCCCCAACAAACTGCCCACTTCATCGGGGAGTTGGTTGCCATCGAGATGGAGAGAAACCAGATCTCGAAACGAACGCGACTGCAACAACAAAGCAAGACTATCCGCATCCATCTGGTTGTGCGCGAGAGAAAGCGACTTTAGTCCATAAAACGCGTTCTGACGGGCCAAACGAAAGACGCCTTTGGGACCAAGACGCGTATGCGACAAAGACAACTCTTCGAGATGGCCGAGGTGATGGGCTTCACTGAGGATCAAAGCCCCTTCTGCCAACAGAGGGTTTCCATCCAGATTCAGGCTGCGAAGCCGCGAAAGATGCGGAGATTGCAGCAACTGCGCGAGACCTTCGGCTGTGATCTCGTTGTAAGAAAGATCGAGATGAGTAATCGACTGCAACGCAGCCACTTGTGCGATCTTTTGGATATCTCGATCAAACAGCCCACGCGACCGCAAGTTGAGCGAACGCACATAAGGCCAACAAACAGGAGGCTGCTGGTTACAAGCCAACTCCCACCAACCCAAGGGGACCGCCCGCAAGTTTTCGGGGCACGTCTGCAAAGAAGAAAGCACCCCCGCAAAAGACGGAGCATCGATAAGCTCCTGTCGCGCAAGTGTTTTGCGCAACAAACGCCAGCTTTCAGGAGAAGGCTTTTCTGCCAATGCAGCATAGATCTCGAGTTCTTCAGGGCGTGCTCCAGGCTTTTTCACTTGTTTGTCTGGGGGACCCGAAACAAACGAGATGCGCTCTTCATTGTGAGAAAGTGAGTGCTCGATGTGGATCAGCCGCTCACACACCTCTTCTGCGTTTTTGGGGCGTTTGTCTCGATCTGTCGAAAGCATCTGGCTAATCAGATAATCCAGATCGGGGTGGATGGTTGTGCTCGAACGCATCTCACTCGGCGAAGGTCCAAGCTTTTCGCTGCGCTCTTGTTGGCGGAAAAATGAGACCAAAGGATTGGCCTCTTGAGGATCATACGGATAGGGAGACTGACCCGTCAGCATCAAGTGCAAGACCGCGCCAAGCTGCCAGATATCCAAACGAGCATCCAAAGCGACACCAGGCGTAAACTGCTCTGGTGCCATAAAGTTGGGGGTCCCTACGATATTTTCTGTAAGAGGAGCCCCTGCATCCAAAAACTTGGCGATCCCAAAGTCAATCAACTTGGCGTGGTCTTGGCCTTTTGGCCCACGTTGGATCAAGATGTTTTGTGGCTTGAGGTCACGGTGCAAAACATCGATGGCATGGGCCGCAACGAGCGCGGAAGCCACTTGAATCCCGATCTTGACTGCACGCAGAGGCTCCAAACGCGTTGCGTATGTATTGCTTTTCGCGTGCAAGATCTCATGCAGACTTTGCCCTTGCACCATCTCCATCAATAGAAAAAGGCGCCCTACTTCTGCGATGTGCCCCACGCCATAACATCGAGCGATATGGATATGACTGATCCGCTCCAAGATCACAGCTTCGTTGATAAAACGCTGTCGCACTTGCTCGTCGCGACTCCAATAAGGATTCAGTACCTTCATCGCCCGCTTGAGTTGGCCGATGGTGGTCTCCACCTCATACACATTCCCGAATCCACCCGAGCCAATCGTGCGGAGAACTTTAAACTGTCCCCCCACGATCCGCTGTCCCAAAAGCGGGTCAGAAGGCCATCCAGAGATCGGTCGCTTCACTTGGCAGACCGCGCATTCTTCAGCTTCAGGTGTAGAGATCGTGCTGCCACATTGATTGCAATAGTTTTGCATCGTCGCTCCTGCAAAGATGAGCTTACAAAGATTCGAGATCCAAGTTGTCTTGGAGGGTTCTGCATGATTTTTGGATGGAGGACATCTGGAGCAAATGCTGTGGGTGCGCTGGATGAGTCGTCCAGAAACAAGATTGTATTCATCTTTTTTCTGTAGACGATAGGGAAACCTTAAAGAAATCGTTTCCAAGACGACAACTCCAGAACATCCCTTGACTTTTTTTGTCTATCCTTTCACATTACAAGAGCTTGGAAACCCAATAATTTTTCCCAAAGAATGTCCAACTCCAAGCTTTCACAACAAAGGAGCCCTATCATGTTTCGCCTCTCTTTGTTTCTGACCTCCCTTGTTTCCCTCACCTGGTTGGCTCCCTCTCTTGCCCACGCCAACAACGATCCCTTCGGTCCTTCCGCAAAACGCAACAACACACGCTCCAGAAGCAATGCTCGGCGCGGAACCAACACCTATCGACGTCCGACCTATCGGCGCAATACCTACCGACGTCCCACCTACCGAGCCAATACGTATCGACGTCCCACCTATCGTCGTCCCACGTACAATCGTTATCGCAATACCTACCGTCGTCCTACGTACAATCGTTATCGCTCGACCTACCGTCGTCCTAGCTATCGAGCCAATACCTATCGTCGCCCCACGTACAATCGTTATCGCAATACCTACCGTCGTCCTACGTACAATCGCTATCGCAGCAACTCTGCTTATAGCCGTAATATCCGACGAAGCACAAACAATTGGTATCGCCAACGCGCACGCCAACAACAGTTCCGTCGCTCGTTTAACAACCGCATTACCAGCCGTCAGCGTAATTCGTACTACGCCAACCGACGGTACAATACCTATCGTCGCAACACCTATCGCCGCCCAACGTACCGCAACACCTACAGACGCCCGACGTACCGCAGCACCTACAGGCGTCCGACGTACCGCAGCACGTATCGTCCAAGCTATCGCAGCACGTATCGTTCGAGCAGTTCCTACCGCTATCGTCGATAGGCCCAAGCCTCCCCGCACTCCCCGCCCCCATCCACCTTCTCAGCGATTTAACGTCACCAAGTGCCCCACACTAAAAACGCCATCCCCCACCAAAGGACGAACCTTTACGAGGTTGTACCCTGCTTTGATGGCGGATGGAGGGACTTTCTCAGCGTAAACTTGGAGTCCGCCTCGATTTGAGGGGCTGGCGTGCAAGACCGTCTGACCGACTTCTTTGTGTCCAGCAAAAAAGCTCAACAAGAGATCATCGTTTCCATCCGCTGAAAGGTGGACTTTGGGAGCGCGCGTCATCCTTGAGAGTTGGACTTCCAAGATGCGGAATCCTCCGCTGCTTCCCAAGATGATGTTTCCACGATCATTCCATGGCGTCCCTGCCCAGCGACGTTTGGCAACACGCCTCTCTACCACACGAACAGGTTTGCTCCACACGATAAAGTGACTGAGGTAGGCTGGCCCCTTTTGGGCGGAGAAGATCTTGATTGCATCTGGACTTTCTGCGAGCACAGACGCGGGGATCTTTCCTTGGTAAAGGTAAAGCCCTTCTTCAAAGCGCCCAGGTGCGTGGAAACGGGACTCTCCCAACTTTCGACCACCCTTCCAATACAACACGCGGTACACTCTTCCTCGACTGACCCCTATCTCGTAGTTCCCATCGTACAATTGCGCTGCGCGAGAACGAAGCCGAACCCCTGCCCCATCGCGAGGGATCCGCAAGAAGGTAGCGCTTTGGATGGGCTCTCCAGCCCTTCTCATCTTGCCCATCTTTTGTTCACTGTAGAGGAAATAGGAACGTTCGCGATAGCGTCGTAAAAGGTCGCGGTATCGGCCTGTATGGAATCCCCAGATCGCATCCCAACGCTTTGCAGAGAACAATGGACCGCGCGTCACAAGCTTGATCTTTTCGTAGTACTCGCGAAGATCAGGATCTTTCAACTCAGCTTCACCGAGCACTACGCGCGTATAAGCAGGGGGGATCTCTCGAATATAATGTCCAGGGCGCCAAGGGCGCCCAATGGCCCGCTGCATGGGCAATCGCGCCAACAATGGGGCACTCAAAGCCAGAGGATCGATGATATACACGCCAGGTCCTGCGTACATCCCAAACATCCCAACAGAACCTTCGATCACTACGCGCTTTTTTTGTAGGCGGGCCTTGTACCCAAAGTCACGCCAATGGTGGGTAGGCATACTTTTTCCAGGCCGCGCAAAGGGCAAACCCGTCCCAAAGAAATAAAAGGCCCGTTCGTCTGAGACACCACCGTTCCTTTGGTGGCCATCCCAAGCTTTGTTGTTCTTGGTGGTGGGGTTGTGTGCGTAAACTTGGAGCAAGATCAACAAGATCCCCATGGGTAGCGCATGGGCCAAAAGATGCAGACGCTCACGCAACATCAAAAAGACCAAGACCACGACCAAGACACTCAAAAAGCGTCCTGCCATAAAGTCCCCGCCAATCCGCACGATATACAACATGTAAGCCAAGGCACCCAGGCCCACACACAACACCGCGCCGCGCTCTTTTCGCCAGCTGCGCAGCAACGCAACCCCCAACATCCCAAACAGAAACACAAAAGTGAGCGCGTCTTTTTTCAACGTATAGAAAAAATAGTACAAGCCTTGGATGATCATCTCATCCCAAGGAAGGCCCGTCGAAAGCTTGGCATACGCAGTATTGGGGACCAAGACCCCATAATAGATCAGAGAAAAGGCCTCCCACGCCACAAGAGGCGATCCTGCCAATGCCAAGGTCCCCAACAAGCGCAGATTCCATGGGGTATGCCACAACGCAAACAACACAGGGCCCGCAAACAAAAGCGCATGGTCCATGCGATTCAACATCCCAAGGCAGGCCAAGGCCACCAAGATCCCCACACGGCGATGCGAAAGCACCAAAGGCTGTGGATCATCTTGCAGGCCCAAAGCTGCTTGCTTTTGGACATATTCTTCCCGCACCCAATAGAAAAAAGCCAGCAGGAAGATCACCAACAACAGATGCGCCAAGGGATTCTCTAAGCCCGAAGTCGCAAAGTCGATAAACGAACGAGAAAAACTCAAGACCAACACTGCAAGGACGATATGCACGGTCGAACGGGCCGCATAGCGAAAAAGCAGCCACAGCGTAAGCATCGTGATCGCCAAGGACAAAAACATCGTTGCCCAGTACAAATCCCCCCAGACACGATGTACACCCGCGATCAAAAACATCCACAAAGGATGCGTGTAGCTTTGCACGCGTTCCGCGACATTCCAGCGCAGACCATAGCCATGAAACCAGTTATCAATCGAACGAAAGGTGATGAACGCGTCATCGCAGATCCAAGCATTCATCACCACCCAGATCATCACAAAGCTCATCGCCCAAAAAGCAAAGGTTGCTCGCTTGGGGGCCGCCTCTTTTTTAGGAAACCCTGGAAACCACGAAAAGACCTCCGCCTTCACAGCCGCATTCACCTGAAGACTTTTTCCACTCTCTAAAGGAGACTTTTTCTCTTTTTTTTCGGAAGAGGAGACCACTTCTTTGGTAGCGAGAGCTTCAGAGGCGAGCGCCTTGTCAGCGTGCACCGCCTCTTCGATTGGGGGCTTCTTCTCTCTTGAAAGCTTTTCTCCCTGTTTGGAGACCTTCGAGGAAGGAGCAGCTTTCGCCTTTTTCTTCTTTTTTCCCATACGAATACACCTCAACAACAAGAAAGATACATCTTTTACAAAAAACACGGTGCGATAAGACAAGCAGGGATGACGGGGCATAAGGAGCACACACTCATTCCAAGGTGTCAAGAGGGCACCCACATCGACTTTCATCGCGTTTAAACCCCCGACCCTGCTTGCAATTCTCTCACCTCACGTCATGGGCCAACGTCACAAACGCTCCCATAGACAAACGCCAAACAAAGTACAACAGCCACAACGTAACCAGCGCCCACAAAAGCACCCACCTCCTCTGAACAAGCCCATCCAACCAGTGTAAACGACGATCCCACCACCACTCCCAACTGACCCAAACAAACCTGCCCAACATCCCCAACGCCAACAAAGGGCCAAACAAGTGATAATGAAAAGCCATCGCCAGATCTCCCCGAACCATCGACCGAAAGGAGCGCGTCATCCCACAGATCGGGCAAGGCACCCCAAGCAGCGTCATCGAAGGACAAACAAGCGGAGACCGCGTCCCCGTCCATCCAAAAAACAAGACCACCCCCGCCCCCAACACAAAAAGCAACATAAACATGAGATGTTCATAGCGTTCTTGGGGAGACAAAAGACGCCCATTCTGCTCGTTTTTCACCGCAAAAGATCCTCTTGTGGGGGTGCCCCGTTGTGTTTTCAACGTCACTGGCTTTAATGGGACGCACAAGACCAACCGTACCACAAAGAAGGGAGCGCTCTCGTATGGAGACACTGTTGATCTCGGGAGAAAATCTACGCGTCGATGATGTTGTTGCTGTTGCACAAGGACAGCCCATCGCTTTGGACCCAAGTGCACTGCCACAAATCAAACGATCTCGCGCAGCCGTCGAACGGCTCGTCCAAGAAGGACGCGTCGCTTACGGGATCACCACAGGGTTTGGGCACTTCAAAGACAAGTTCATTCCCCCCGATCAAGTCCGCCAACTCCAAGTCAACCTTGTGCGAAGCCATGCCGTCGGTGTGGGAGATGAGATATCCGAGGAAACTTCGCGCGCCATGCTCGTTGTCCGCGCAAACACCCTCGCCAAGGGACACTCTGGTGTCCGCCCTGAAGTCATCCAACTGATGTTGGATATGCTCAACAAAAAGATCCACCCTTGCATCCCCTCCCAAGGTTCTTTGGGAGCCAGCGGCGATCTCGCCCCCCTCGCTCACCTCGCCCTCGCCCTGATTGGAGAAGGCGACGTTATCTACCAAGGACAGCGCATGTTGAGCGCCCTCGCTTTCCAACAAACTGGACTCGAACCCCTTGTCCTTGAAGCCAAAGAAGGACTCGCGATCCTCAATGGAACGACCCTTATGGTCGCGCTGGGTGCTTTGTTGGTGCGACGCGGTATCAACCTTGTGTTGGCCGCAGATATGACCGCTGCGCTGACGCTAGAGGCCCTCAACGGCACAGATCTCGCCTATGATGCGCGCATCCACGCACTGCGTCCGCATCCACGCCAAATCGATTGCGCGACCTTTTTGCGTCGTCTGCTCCAAGGCAGCCAGTTCTTGCGCCCACGCGACTCTCTCAATGTCCAAGACCCCTACACCATGCGCTGCGTTCCCCAAGTCCACGGTGCTGTTCGCGATGCCATCGCTTATACACAGTGGGTCGTCAACATCGAACTCAACGCTGTCAACGACAACCCGATCATCCTTACCCACGAAGACAGCGACGATTTCGACGTTATCTCCGCAGGAAACTTCCACGGCGAACCCATCGCTTTTTCCGCAGATTACATGAAACTCGCACTCACAGATCTCGGCAACATGAGCGAACGACGCATCGCACGCATGGTCGATGCGGACTGCAACCACAGCACGCTACCCATGTTTTTGACCGAAGATGGGGGACTAGAGAGCGGCTTTATGATCGCGCAATACACCGCCGCTTCTTTGGCCTCAGAAAACAAAGTCTTCGCACACCCCGCGAGCGCAGACAGCATCCCCAG
>JACKEL010000023.1 GCA_020632975.1 Myxococcales bacterium | reverse complement strand
AATCATCCTGATGACCGCCATTACAAAGATCCCAGATCAGGTGGGACAGTCGCTAACTTCGGTTTCTCGACATCGAACCTATACACTCGATGAAGGACAAGGCGGACACTCCAAGGAGCGTTATTGGGTCCTGCGAACCCTCGTGACCCATGAAGAGCTACCCGAGATCATCCAAGCCATCGAAGAATCCGACCCCAGCAGCTTCTATTTTTACCATGATATCGAGGGGACCTCCCGCAAGTACTATATCGAGCCCATCAGCTAACCCGCTTCCCTCTCCTCAAAAGTCTCTGATCTTGCCCATGGTATGGGCATCGACAAACACCCCATCCCGAAATGCATATCTCTGAAAAGTCCCTTCCAAAACAAACCCATTCTTTTTGTAGAGATGGATCGCAGGTTCGTTATCGACATACACGGTAAGTTCGAGCCGTTGGAGGCCGAGCCAACGAAAGGCAAGACGAGAGATCTCTTCGAGCAGCTTGCTCCCAATGCCTTGGTTATGAAAGTCTTCATGAACGAACATCCCGATCCCTGCGGCATGTGCGCGTCGAGCGTGTGCATTTCCATGGAGACCGATCATCCCCACGACACGGCCAGTTTCTCGTTGGACAGCCACCAAGCGGTGCGTTAAAGGCGGTGGGTTGGCCAACTTGTGGCGGATATCATCTCTGGATTGGAGAGGTAGCTGGAAAGTTCCCCACTGGCATTTTTCTGACAAAAACAACGTTGCAACATCTTCCCAATCGGCCATCTCAAACGCACGAACGATGATCTCTGTCATCTCATCTCCTTTTTTGTCAAACGCGATACAAGGTCCACAGGGCCCGTTGCCAAGAGCGGTTTTGTCTCTATCATGACGAACACCAAAAAAGAGAGTGCGTTAAAAAAGGAGATAGATGATCTATGGAAGAACTTCGCGCATACATGGAGAGATTTGGCATCCAAGGTCGCCTGATCCAAGATATCGGCGACACCCCAAGCGTAGCCACGGCTGCGGAAGCTCTTGGCGTGACACCCGAAAGAGTGCTCAAGACCTTGCTTTTTTTGGTGGATATGCCCGATTCACCGACCCCACAGCCGATCATCGTGATCAGTCATGGTTTGCAACGTGTGGATCAAAAACGCTTGTCGACTTACCTAGAGGTAGGACGAAGGCGGATCAAGTTTGCTCCTGCAGATGTGGTGCTCAAAACGCTCGGTTATCCGGCAGGTGGCGTCCCTCCCTTTGGTCATCGCACGACATGTCGGATATTGCTGGATGCTTCTGTCATGTCCTTACACACGAACGAAGAAAGTCTCGTGTATGCGGGCGGAGGCGACGACAAAACGATGCTAGAGATCGCTCTCTCTAGGCTTTTGGCGATCACCTCACCTGAGATCGTCCCCCTCAGCGAAACAGAGAAAGAGCCCGACGCTTCGCCTTCTTCAAGCCTTTAGAGTGCAAGTGTTACGTTCACTTGGGGGCGCGCTCAAAAAGCTGTTGTCCCAGTGCGTACAAAAACTCCGCATCTTCGACTTGGGCTCTCCACGCAGCAGGGATGGCCTCTAAACCAAGCGCAGCCCCTGCGATACTTCCCGTGATACAAGCAATCGAATCTGAGTCACCATGGGTATTTGCGGCACAGATGACCGCTTGACGAAAGTCGTGGGGGTGTCGCCAAAAACAATAAAGTGCTGAAGCAACGGCCTCTTCTGCAACCCATGACTCGCCTAGACCTTTCGAAGAGAGCGCGATCTCTGGCGGCGCATCCAACAAAGAAGGAAGCTTTTCAAAGCAACGTTGCAGGTCTTTGGAGTGTGGCGCACATGTGAGCATCACAGCGTCGTACATCTCTGTAGGAGAAGCGCCATCCAACGCCATCGCAACCAAAAGAGCCGCTGCTGCGGCCCCTTCGATGGCAGCGTCATGTCCGTGTGTGATGATGCTACTTGCTCGCGCCACCTCAAGCAGTCTCGCACGGTCTTGATGGAAGAAAAGTCCGATGGGTGCGACACGCATGGCGCTTCCGCAACCTTTGGAGTTCGCCACACCTGACTGACGCCAAGGCACCCCGTCCTCCAAAGCTGCACAGCCTGTCATGCACGTACCACCAGGCGCACGGTCATTTTTGGGAGAGATACTCCATGTGACAAAGTGGGCCGCGATCCGCTCCATGATGGCATCAAGATCGGTATCTCCAGCCTCCAAAAGACCCTCCGCAACAGCGATGGTCATCTGCGTATCATCAGAGTAAGTGCCTGGAGGATGTGAGATGCCTAAGATCGCGGGATAACGGGGCCATCGAGGATCTTGGATACCGACCAAATCGTCGACGCCATGGGGTGGAAAGGATTCGATGATTTGTTGATAACTACGAAACTCGCCTGGAAACCCCAAAGCATCGCCGATAGCGAGTCCCAACATCGTCGCGGAAAAGAAATCAGCCTCTCTCGGCATCTCGTATATCCTCCGTGTATCTTAGCGTTCCAGATGATAGGCCATCTGCTCCAAAAAGTCCTTTGAAGAGAGCTTACAGACCTAGAGTAGCACGCACAAGCGCAGCAAAAGCCTGTGGTTGCTCAAGCATGAGAAAGTGCGATGTCTTCGGCAAGATGGAGATCTGTCCTTCGCGGATCAAGAGATGAGGCAAAGCCAAAGCTTCCATGACTTCCTCCTCGGATGCACCGCGTCCCCCATACACAAAGTGGGCCCCTGTCTCCAAAGCTGCCTCGGGCCATCCCTCGCGCTTCCAATCCATAATCGACTCCTTAAGCCTCGCAAAGTCGGGGCGTTGGGCATCGAGCATCGCTGTCACCTCTTCACGCAAGGCAACATCTTCCCAAACATAATTTTTAAAGATATCCGCAGGGGCTTCCAAAAAAGCATCGACGATCAACGCGGAGGCTTGGGGGATACGCTGTGCAATCAAAAGCTCCAACAACAAGAGACCACCGAGCGAATGACCAACATACGCATCGGGCTTTTCTCGAAGGATCTCCCCTTCCAAAAAGTCCCGTGTCGCATCGACACTTTGGTCCGCTTTACGCCAACTCACCCGATAGGCCGCCACATCAGCAAGGTGCTCCTCTACAGGGCGCCAGATCGCAGGTGTGCAGGCAAAGCCTGAGGCAAATAGAACTTTTTTCATGGAATAACCTTTCTTTGTCGCAGGTTGCGCAGATGTAGCTTCGCCGACGTATCAACGAACGATACAAACAGACATGCAGCAAAAAGGTTCGATTTGGGGGTCTAGTTCATTGAAGGAGCGGCATCATCCTTCGACTTAACGGGAGCGTTCGAGGCTTTTGGGGGAAGAGACACGTACAAGGCGGTATCTTGGGAGCAGAAGCAAGCCGAGCAACAACAAAAAGAACCATGAGAAAACAGACGCAAAGGGCGTGGCTTGGCAACCAACAGGGGGAGGTGCGTCGTTGTTTCCAGCGTCCGCTGTTCCTTCGTTTGCGGCAACCTTCTCTGTCGAAGAAGGACTTTCGACAGGGGAAGCGGGGGCACAAGACTTTTCGTAGCACTGACCGAGGATACAGATCTCGTTTGGGTCTGTGCAACGTACCAAGAAGCAAGGATCTTGTTGGCAGGTCCCTTGGATGCAAAGCATCCCCGCAGAACACGTCACACCAAGGCATGGATCGACCGTACACAACGCAGTATTGGGGTTACAGACTTGATTGTTCGGGCAAACCTTCCCTCCACAAACATCCGACTGACAGACACCCTCTTTGCAACTTTCGCCAAGTCCGCATGACGGACACAAACAGCTTTTTACGCAGGTCCCATCACGACAGAACTCCCCAGCAGCGCAGGTCACAGCCTCGCAGGGATGGGGCTTACACGCACCTTGGACACAGATCTCATTGGCTGGGCATGTGATCTTCGCGCAAGGATCGGTATTTCCAGCATCACCACAAGACAGACCATTGTCG
The DNA here is from genome assembly GCA_020632975.1 of Myxococcales bacterium. Classification (GTDB taxonomy): domain Bacteria; phylum Myxococcota_C; class UBA6777; order UBA6777; family UBA6777; genus JAKLKB01. The sequence goes on along the minus strand of JACKEL010000023.1, from coordinate 10,677 downwards.
ATCTGACCATCACAATCATCATCGAGACCATTGCAAAGCTCGGTGGCAGGCAGGACTTGGGACACACAAACCTTTTGGTTGTTTGTGCAAGTCCACAGTCCTTGCTGGCAGGGTCCTTGTTTGGTGCTGTCTGTGCAGGGTTTGCCGAGATCGGGCAGGTTGTCGATCTGCCCATCGCAATTGTTGTCGATGCCATCACAAAGCTCGGTCGTAGGCTGGGTTTGGGACACACAGAGCTTTTGGTTGTTCGAGCAAGTCCACTGTCCCTGCTGACAAGGGCCCTGTTTGGTGTTGTCTGTGCAGGGCTGGTTGAGATCGGGCAGGTTGTCGATCATCCCATCACAATCGTCGTCTTGACCGTTGCAGACCTCAGTCTGTGCTTGTTGCAGAGCCACACAAACTTTTTGGTCAGAGACACAACGCCAGATCCCTGCTTTGCAGATCCCCATCCGCATGGGATCTTCGCAAGGTTTTGCAAAGTCCGCGATATCATCGATCTGTCCGTTGCAATCGTCGTCGATACCGTTGCAGATCTCCGTGCTGGGTTGGACAGTCTGCACGCAGACCCTTTTGTCTGATACGCACTGCCACTTGCCTTGGGTGCAAGCCCCTTTTCGCGTTGTATCGTCGCAGACCTCATCAAGTCCAGGGATGTTATCGACCATCCCATCGCAGTTATCATCGAGTCCGTTGCAGACCTCTAACTGCGAGAGGGTCTTTTGAAGACAATAGCGTTGGAGATTCGCATCGCAGGCCACCACCCCCTGTTGGCAGATCCCCACACGGGTTGGTTCTGTACAAGTTTCGGGCAAGATATCGATCTTGCCATCGCAGTTATTGTCTTTCCCATCACAGACCTCAGTGGCTCCGGGCTGGCCATTCAAGGCAGGATAAATCTTGTCATCATCATCGTTGCAGTCGATGCTGCTGTCACGACCATCTCGATCGAGATCTGTATGATCCATAAAAATAATCGAAAAATGGCTCCCTGCCTCCACTTGGTAAGTGTAGCTTGTATTGCTGCTAGCCCCATAATAGCTGGTGCCTCGGAGCATAAAAGAGACTTCATCTCCTTTGTTTAACACCAAAAATCCTTCGAACTTCATCGAAAAAGTCTTATTAAAGGATCGCCCGAAGTGGTAGCTCAAACCTATGCGAGAAAAATTGTTGTCAGATTGCCCATTCACCAAAGGATAAAGAAAAAAGACCGGATACGGTGAACAAGAAGGGCAAGGGAGAGAAAATTTGATATTTACGGTGTTTCCCACCTTGTAGATGCCACGTTTGGGAGCAACAAAAACGTTTCGCGTTCCATTCCATGCTTGTCCCACATGAAAAGCCCCCACGTTTCCACCCACAGTCCATCCTGAAAGCGCTCTCTCAGTGCCATCAAAAAGATAAGCTGGCGTATTTTGTGATAGGGCTCCGTAGGCTCCACTATCCAATGTGGGAAAGAGATAAAACCCAGTCCATCCGCTTTCTTGATTGATGTAGTAGTCCGCATCATACGAAGAAGAGACCCATAAAGAGACAACTTGGTTCTTTCGCAAATACAACGTGCTCTGAAGGGTCGCTGTATAAGCCTGCTTCCGATTTTCTGGGGAGTAGGAACTGATCGACTGTTGTATGCTGCCATTGATCGCAAAGGCGATCTTTGCAAATTGGTCTTGATCATTATTCGCACCTTCAGCGTTATCAATTCTTACGCGTGCGGAAAAATGATAATAGCCATCTTGTGGCGCTGTGTACGTACCCTGCGCGGCGTCAAAGTGTCCTCCAATATTCGAGAGTGCGTATCCTCCTCCTGCGGTCCAACCTTTGATCTGCGTCCACTGCGTCGTCAAAATACGGGCAGTCGAACCACCTGCTTGAAAAAGAGAAGAGACCGTCGCGCCCAGAAAAACCCCAGAAAACCCAGAGCCTGTAGATATCGCGTACGCACTGTCTACACCGCTATAAACCCACACTGTCACAACGTCTCCCTTTTTGAGGAAGAGCGCCCCTTGAGAGGACAAAGTAAAGTTCGGTGAGGGATTATTTTGTATCGTACTTCTTCTAAAAAGATTCTGAAGATCACCGTTTACATAAATGCTTGCAAGAACGTATTGATTCACATCACTTGTGTCGTTTACCCCATTAAAGATGATATTTGCGTTGAAGTAATAATAACCATCTTGGGGTGCTGTATAAGTGCCAGCGCCTGCATCAAAAGCGGTGCTGGTTTGAAACAAACCTTTGACACCACTCGTTTGCCACGACCTGAGTTGCTTCCAACCTGTTCCCGTGACCCCTATACCAAACCCGCCGATCCCGCCGATCATGGCATGGAATCCTTCAAAAGCCGCGAAGGATGGGAAAGACAAGAGCCCCATCCAAAGTCCAACCAAGGCCGCACACAGCCGAACACGAAAATATCTCTTTGATGTCATCTTCATCGCTGCGTCCCTTCTTTATTGACACTTCACGGCAGGAGCCGTTTGCGTGGGTTGTTCTGTAAAGATCGCATACCACGGATAAAGTGGGCCTTTGACGTCGAGGATCATCTGGATGCCTTGGCAAGCTGTGTGTTGTTGACATTGCGAGATATTTTTCACCAACGCCCCTTTCAAATCGATCGGGATCGAAGTAATGGTGCGTACAGCGGGCGCCCGAAACGCGCCAGCTTCACCACACTGGGGGGTTCGACCATCTTTGTGGAAAAGGCACCCCGCACGATATCCCGTATCCTTCCACATAATCAACGGTGCACCTGTGCTTCCTTTGGGGAAGGTTGTCCACGACGCTCCCTGTCCGCTGTAGTAAGACATCTCCTCTCGGAAAGAACAGGTCCCACCACCATTGGCGGGACAAGAACCAAATTGGAGTGGGTAAAGGTTGGCTACGTTGATATACGAAGAGAGGAAAGTCATCGCTCCCGAAAGTTCGCAACTGGAAGGATTATTGAAGACAGAGTTATTTATATACACGACATCAGGACCTTTTTTCGCATTTGGATCATTGCTGTAATACCAAGTCCCAGCCCTAGTGGTCGTGTTAGCCCCTTGGGGATCAAAGACCCACACACTCTGTTTGCTGCAAGCACACACATCCGCTTGGGGGGTTTCTTTGCCATCACAGTTGAGATCAAAGTTTCCACAAGCGTTCGGAGCGTCGGTGTAAGCCGTTTGTCCGGGGAAAGTGTTGGGATCACTATCGCAGCAATCGCTACCATCCTTCACATAACCCACAGTGTCTCGACAAACCCCAGGGCTCACACAAACCCTTCCATCGGGCCTTTGACATCCCTCAAATGCGGGGGGCCCCTTCTTGCCAAAACCGTCTTTGTCGTTGTCTGCATACCAAGGCTCGATATTGAGATCGCGAGATCCGTTGCAATCGTTGTCTTGGCCATCGCATACCTCGGTGGCGCTGGGGTTGATGTCCTTGTTGTTATCATCACAATCGCTTTTGTCTTCCACCCATCCTGCGGGCTGCTGGCCTCGACAATTCAACTGTCCTGGGTGCTTGGCATCACCAAACTTATCCCCGTCTTTGTCTGGATAAAACAAGACTTGCGGAAGTCCTTCATCGAGCTTGCCATCACAATCGTTGTCTTGACCATCACAGATCTCTGCGGAAGCTTGGACGACAGGTTTACAAGAAATAATCGGACTTTGATCAGGTGGCGTTGCATCCCCCCAAACACCATCGGGACAAAGCCGTTTTTGGCCCGCTGTATCTTGAGGACAAGTGTTACAAAGTCCGCAATGCGTCCAGTTTCCTCCCGAACAAACATGCTCAGCAGACTTGCAAACGCCGAGTCCTCCTTTGCTACCGCACTCTTTCTTTGCACGCACCAAACCATAGCTATCCGCTTCGTGTTGCAGATAGGTGAGATTGTCGACTCCTCCTGGAGTTCCACAAACTTCGTGTGCCTTCTCATCAATGCAGCCACCTAGGTAGTCTTGGGGAGCTGTATAAGGTTGAAAGTTGATACACGCCCAACCAACCGTACTTTTGGCAGGATCGGGAGCAAGCGTGCCATCATCCGCAGCGCAAGAAAAGACGAGGTCTTTCTGGTGGGGGTTGGTTGGATCAGGATGTTTCCAATCTCCTACCAACTTGCAGAGAGAGCGCGTGTAGTTTTTATTTTTTCCGTAATTTTGAGGATGAAAAAATCCATCTTGGGTAGAAGCATTCACAGTGCTATCGAAGGTCACGCAACGGAAAAGGCTGGGCGTTGCACGACGAACTTGGGGCATCCAACACTGTGAGAGGCCATTCTTCTTTGTGCCGGGATTTGCGGGATCTTCGCACTGTTGGTTGTCGCGAAGACCACAAGACCGCCAGTGATCGGGTTGAAAAGCGTCTGGATTTTCTGGGCATTTCAGAGGCAAGAAACTGGGGTTGTCGGCAGGCCCCGTTCTTCCGCGTTCTGTGATACGCCAAACATTGAGAGTCTGTCCATCAGGTGTCACATAATTGGGCAGGTAATCACCGTAATGAAGCTCGATAAAGTAAGCGAGTTTCAGCAGGGGCGCAAACTCCGTAGATGGGCTAGGTTGGGAGTTTGGTGTCTCGCTAGCATCGTCGAGTTGGTTGTCGTTGAGATCGAGCCCTGCGACACAGGCTTTGGTGAAGGTGTTGATCTCTTCGGGTCGAAAACGGCGACCAGACACGCAGTGCCCGAGATAACAAACCTCTTTTGTGTTTGTGTCGCAGTTGCTGTCTTGGGTACAAAAGGTCCCGATATTTTTGGGCAAAGGCACTTGATTCTCAGTGTACACAGGTAACTTTATTTGCTCGTTGAGACCGTCGTTTCGATCTGTTTCGACTAGCGAAACAGGAGGATTAAGCGGCTGAATAAATGTTTTTTGGTTGGGGACCTCTGGAAACTTTTGTGCATCTTGGACATACACGATCGCTTCGATACGACGCAAAGCACACCGCGCGTTCCGTTGAATCAACGGATCTGTCGAAGTGAAAGCTTGGTTTGCAAAGATATTGATCCACCCATCCCCATCATTGTCACAAATGCCATAACCCAGATTTTTCAGATAGAAAAAGCCTTGTCTTGTTTGGCAAAACAAAGGCTTTTTCGTGGTGGGGTCAAACTCGATCACAAAGGGCCGTGCCATCGCAAGTTGCTCTTTTGCACTAAACAAAGGCATCGCGCTGTCTCCCGTGGTCGAAGTACAAAAAGCTCCAGTATCATAGCAACGTCCCAACCAAGCAAAACGACCACTTGGGCAAGTGACTTCGGGGATCACCTGTTCGGGCGTAGGTTCCGGCAGTATCGATTCGATGGGGGTCGGCTCTGTGGGGCCACCCTCAGGTTGAACGATGGGCAGCTCAGTGGAAGGCGTTCCTTCCGCAGGGATCGCCTCGGGTGGAAGATTGGTGCGCACCTTACTATCGCACTGACACGCTGCAAATAGACCGTTGGCTTGGCAGGTTTGCGTCCCTTGCAGCGGGCCACACTGACAAGCTTGTGTATCGCCAACATTGCACTCTGTGGGTGGACCACAAGAGATCAAGAAGACAACATACAAGCTCCACCCCACAAGAAACATCGATCGCATTTTTCCTATCATAACCCTCTCCTTTTTCTTACTTTATCTCGATCGTTTTCTGTGAAAAGTGGAACTTACTGACATTCTAACGTCGCGATGGTTTCGGTGGGTTGCACAGAGACCCCAAAGTTGGACTTGATGTTATATTTTCCGCGAAGATACACAGACGAAAAGAGTTCAAAGCTTCGACAGCAAGAACTACTGACGTAAACATTGTACTCCGTGCGAATTCTGGGGGTGTTGTTGTAGTTGTAGATCTCATTGAGAAGGCTGGGGGCCTTGGAGACGTTCTTGCTACCACAAACGGGCCGCGCACCCGACAAAAAGAATGCACAACCTTGGGAGTACGACGAGGTATCCCACATCACATAGTTTGCTCCATCAGAAGACTGAAAAGTCTCCGTAAAGCTCGTGAGACCTAGGACATCTGCGCCTCTTTCTTGTGTACAGCTTCCACAAGTCATATCCCATGCCACCACCATAAAGTTCCCAACCGTCTTTGTTGCAGGGGGCGCGGCAAATCGAACCGTGCTTTTTGGAGCATTACAAGTACCATCAGCACTTGTGATCTTGAGAGGCGTTGCGGTCATAAAGATGTCATGAACCACTGAATAATTGGGATTGGAAGTATCTCTCGTTGAAAAGGAGTATTTGACGTCGCTTTGGGCATCGATGCTCTTTGTGCACTGACAGATGGGAGCGGTTGGGGTTTCTTTTCCATCACAATTGTAATCAAAAGAGCCGCATTTGTTTGCCACGCCAAAAAATCCCGTCTGGTTGGGGTTTGCGTCTTTGTCTTGATCGCAGCAGTCGAGATTGTTCGTCACCATCCCAGCAGGTGGATTTTGTGTATTTGCATTGACAGGCATAGCATTTTTATCGCCAAATCCGTCCCCATCTGCGTCAGGATAATAATCCGCAAAGACCCGCTTACACGCACCAGCAACACAGCTTTCTTGAGCAGGACAAGCCATTCCACAAGCCCCACAGTGTCGGGCGTCCGTTTGTAGACTTGCGCATTGATTTCCACAGTTGATTCGACCGACAGAGCACTGACAGACACCGTTTTCGCAGACGTCGCAGTCTGTGTTGCAGCCTCCGCAATGTTTGGTGTTGATCATCGGGTCCACACATCCGTCGTTTCCGCACGCCAACAGCCCAGCCGTACAATAAGAGACGCACGCACCTGCTTCGCACTTCGAAGAAGTCGGGCAAGCATTTCCGCAAGCACCGCAGTGTTGACGATCGGTTTGTGTGTCTGCGCAGGTCGTCCCACAAAGCGCTTGTCCAGTCTGACAGACAGGAGCGCACTGACCTTGGACACAGCGTTCGTAAGAGTTGCAAGGGTTGTTGCATGAGCCGCAAAATGCGCTATTTGTGAGCAGGTCTGCACATCGACCATTGCACTTGACCTCCCCCGTTTGGCATGTCAGCACCTGACAAGAACCACTCGCGCAGTCCTGTCCTTCTGGGCAAATCGTATAACAAGCCCCGCAGTGACCGCGGTCTGTGTTGGGGTCCACACAAAGGCCCGCACACTTGAGTTGACCATTGGCACACTTTTGCGCTTGAACGCAGCTACCATTGATACAAGCTTGATCTTGTGCGCAAGCATTACCACAAATCCCGCAGTTTGCGTCCGTGGTTCGGAGGTTTACACAAGATCCATTACAAATGGTCTCGTCACGTGGACAAAAGCAGCTGCCATTTTTGCAAGCTTGGTTTGGCAAACATGCCGTCCCACAAGCCCCACAGTTCGCCGCATCCGATAGCAGATCGACACAAGCCCCGTTGCAATCGATCTTTCCATCTCGACAAGAACATGCTCCTTGGTCACAAAAGCGATCTTGCGGGCATTTGTTGTTACAAGCACCGCAGTGAAGATCGTTCTTTTGCGTTTGAGTACAGACCCCACCGCACAATGACTGCCCGGCAAGACAGGTACATGTCCCATTCTCACAAGCAGAACCTGAGGGGCATTTGTTGTTACAAGCACCGCAGTGAAGGGGGCTAGCATTTAATGAAAAGCAAGCTCCGCCACAGTCCGTTTCGCCAGCCGCACAGACGCAAAGCCCGTTGGGTGCGCAGAGCTTCCCACCTTGGCAAAGCGGCACACAGCTTGAAGCAGAGACCTGACAGGCTCCATTGACGCAGGCCTCTCCGCTTTTGCAGGCCTGGCCGCAAGCACCGCAGTGGAGAAAGTCACTTTGCAGATTCGTGCAATCAAAGTCGCATCGTGTCGTGCCAGCGGGACATAGCGTGAGACAGAACTTGTCTAGCACACACTCGCTGCCTTGCGGACAACCGCCACATGCTTGTGGGTTGGTTTGTGGGCCTGTACAAGCCGCACTCGCCCAAACAAACAACGCAAGGAGCATCAGTAAACGCGCTCCCAACAAGCGCCAAAGCCCAACACGGCGGGCACGCGCAAGCTTCTCTTGCGTGAGATGATTCACATGTGTTTCTAAAAGATGTGGATGGGTGGGGTGATGTATCATGCGATATCCTCTTCTATTGATAAAGAGAAAGTCTTAGTTTTTCGTTAGGTCCGTATAATACAGGTAAAGACGGATGTCTTCGAGACGAAGTAAGTTGATATCTTGGTTGGTTTTTTCAGAAGCTTGGTTGAATTGAAGCTCCCAACGTGTGTTCCCAAGAGGCCGATCTTGTAAGCGAAAGTTTTGATAGATCTCAGGGGTAAAGACCCTCGCACCATTGAAAAAGGGATTTAACACAGCGGTGCGTTGGGGAAGCTTGTAGAACTTGTAGTTTCCATCGAGTTCTCGCATCACGCTGGTCCCATTTTGTTGCAAGTACAAACGCCCGATGGCATCTCCTACATCGTTTCCGACGATCTCAGACTCGATGTAGAGGACCTTGTGATTGAACGTAATGGGCGAAACCACCGAACTTTGCGCGTGCACAGAAAGCTCAAATGGAAACACGAGATATCCTGCTTCGTTGCGATGGCTGGGATCTGCGAGGTACTTTTGAAAAGCGGCGATGCGCTCTGTCAGAGAAAGAACGGATGTACCCGATGTCTGCGCCAGTTTAAGGATGTCATCACGAAGAGAGATGACGGCGATCCGGATATCAGGCTTACTGTTTTTTTCTTCAAAGTCTCGATACGCTTGTTCAAGTTGACTGACATACGTTTCGAGGCTTTTGTCTCCAGAAGAAACCAAACGAATCAAGAAAAGGTCGCCTTTTGCAGCATAAGAAGTGCCCGTATGATACTCGTAAAGCAAGGTAGAACGGTAGGCTTCGCGTATAGCATCTTGGAAGGTTTGCTCGGCTGAAAGAACCGCATCATTTTTGTAGATCCGCGCATTGGGGTCATAAAAAGACGCTTGGACCTGGGTCAGCATCTCGGTGGACTCTTGGCGCTCACGTGCGATGCGCTGTGCTTGACTGCGGAGTCGTTCGATCTCTGCGACAGCAAGGCGCATATCGATCTCAACCCTGAGGCTTTCGAGGCGAAGCGACACCATCTGCAAAGCCAGTTGCGAAAGATAATTTTGGCTCGCGATACGTGCCGCGCCTGCTTGCGGGCAGTTTGGTTGATTTGGAGGACAGAGATCGCAGGCTATCTTGATCTGTGAACGCGCAAACTGTTGCGTCATATCCGTCATCTCGGCTTGTGCCCGTCGTTGTTCTAAAGACAAGACCGTGACAGCGGTTTCTTTGGCAGCCAAGATTGTGATTTGTAGTGCCCGTGACACCGCAGCATTCGCACAACTTCCACCCAAGGCTGTTCCCAAAAGGACCTCACACTGCCAAGACGCCGCAATCCCCATCAAGCCCATCGCTGCTTGTGTTGCGCGCTGGATCAAAAACTGACTTTCAGAGGTTGCTTGGGTCAGGTTACGCTGTGTTTGTTGGTATTGCCACGTCACCTGCGAGAGTTGAAAGTTATTCTGACAATAAGCACGGATGCGCTCTTCTTCGCGGGTGATCTTTTCTTGGAGGAGTTGCTGCATCGCAGGAAGTTTTCTTGCTTCGATGGCGACTTGTTGGAGTCGAAGATAAGCCTCGTAGATCGCGCTACCTGCCAAACGACCGCAAGGTTCGCCTTTGGACTTGATCAGATCTTGGGGAGAGAGATTTTCTGCAATCAGCGGAACCAAGCGACCATCCTTGGTGATGCCTCCACAGATGCGGATCAACTGGCTGTTAAAATTGGATTCGATCTTGGCAAGCTCACTCTGAAAGTTCGCAGCTTGGGCCTCATACAACTGATTGGATTGAAGCGCCAAGACCTCTTTTTCTTGTGCGGTCACAAGAAGCTGTTTGGTGTATTCGAGCCCTACTTCAAAAGCATTGGACGCCAAGGTCGAACTCGAAAAGCGATCCAAGGCAGGAAAAGGGATGTAATCGCTCGAAAAGCCGAAAGGATTGAGCTGTTGTGAGACTTGGCGATATGTGTTCTGCATCGCAAGCAAAGCAGCACTAAATGTCCTCGTGATGCGGTCGATCTCCAAGCGAAGTCCATCAATCTGCGAACGGTCTAGGCTCAAAAGAAACTGCCGCAAGATCCGCGTCATCACCATCATCTCGATGTAAGTAGAGATGATGCTGCGCTCCAACACCAACGTCGCAAGATCCAAGCGATTGATCTGATGATATCTTTGCGCGATGGCCGACCATGTTCGGGCTTTTCGACTGGCTGCCAACAAGATCTTTTGGAAATAACTCGTCACAGAGCTAGGTTGCAAAAAGGCCGTATCACTCGCCTGAAAAGATGAAGAGAAGACCCCCACCTGCTGATAAAAACGATCCAAAACCATCTGGTAATAATGCACCGCAGTATACAACTGCGCCATCTCAGCACCCAACACGCCCGAAAGAGCGACACCATTGGGCTCGATCTTATCCCCCAAAAATGCCCGAAGCTGGCTGCGATTTGCATCATAGCGCTGCACCAACGATTGCGTGTAAGCCTCATCGCCCAACATCACCTTGAGTTCGGCATTTAGCGTCTCAAACCCAAACGTTGTCACAGGGTTCCCATTGTTGAGTTTCGTGCGAGAAGAAAAGGCTTGGGTGAGGAATTCTTTTAAGGCCCCGCGCTGCTTTGCTCCCAGACTTTTAGAAAGTGTTGGGTGCGAATAAATGTACTCTAAGC
>JACKEL010000022.1 GCA_020632975.1 Myxococcales bacterium | reverse complement strand
CTCCGTGGGCGCCCTTTTGCCCTGCGGGCGGGCATATCTGCATTTTGGGCGGCCACCCCGCATCGGGGCGGGCATATCCGCATTTTTGGGCGGCCCCCCCGCATCGGGGCGGGCACGGAGGCCCGCCCCTGATCATCACGCATCCCCATCATCACGGGCGCCCCTCCATGGGTGCCCTTTTGCCCTGCGCCCCTCCATGGGCACCCTATCGCCCTACGGATTTTTTCTTCGCACATCGCGGATTTGCACGAATATACGCACGAACCGCATCCAAACTATACGAACTATAAATCTCTGTGCGATGAAAGCTGCGTTGCCACAGCTTCCCAGAACAACGCGGCCATCCTTGTTCGCGGACACCTTTGAGGTAGAGATGCGTGGTGTAGGATTTAAACCTGTGAACAACCTCATCAAGCGCGGTCAACACGGGAAGCTCGTCTGATACGAGGGGTTTCCCGACACCAGGGAAAGGATGTCCAAGGATCACGACAGCGTGGAAGTGATCTGGCATCACGATGAACTCATCCAAAGAAAACCCTTTTGCGAAGGATTCGAGACCAGACCAAACCTCTCGAACCATCGAACCTGCAGGGCTTTCTTTGAGGCGCCCATCTTCAAGACGACCAAAGAACCTGCGTTGCTTTTGGACACTGATCGTCACGAAAAACACACCGGGTCGCGCCTCTCCCATACGAAGACGACGACCTGGTAGTCGTTTATATGTCATGGTGGATTCCTTTCTGCGCATTATGCGCCCAATTTGCCGCACAACGCGGCCAAAAGGGCGCCTATCGCAAGAACCTCACCATTGAAAAACGAGATGCATGATGGACAAAGAAAGACGGTGGGATGGCGTGGGAGATAGCGTGGAAGATGCCTGAGAGAATCAAGAGCAAGGGGCAGCGCAGGAACCACAGTCAGGAGCGAGCTTTTTCACGAGTTGGGCGAAGTATTTTTTGCGCCCTTGGGCATCTTGAGGAAAGTCTTCGAGACGCGGAACCTCCCGTGTTTCTTGGAAGTGCTGATCAAAGCTAGGCTCGGGGGCATCGAAAGGTTCGACAGAGATAGAAAACTGCCCATTGTCGAATGGATTGCCAGGGGCCGCGGAAGAAGCCACAAGACGCTCACGAAGCCCCTGTTTTGCGAGGCTTCGCGCACGAAAATGACAATAGGGATTGTTCCCCGGGCGCCCAAAAAGCGCGTGCGATGTAAAGCTACAACCAGCCATGCAAGTTTCCGCGAAAGGACACGTTTGGCAAAATCCCCAAAGGTCCGCATCTTTGGTGCGCTCTCTTGTAAACGCCAACGCTGGCGAGTTGTCCCAGATATCTCCAAGGGACGACTGAAGCAAGTTTCCGCCAATGTAATCAGGTTGAAGCGAGGGGCAGCCTTTGACATCACCATTTGACTCGATCCCCATCACATAACGGCCAGCCTGACATCCTCCCCAATGATCCGAAAGATCGGGACGCAAAGAACGCATCGTGGCCTCTTCTGGGCCAAAGTAACCAAGGTTGTTCCCTGGCATAATCAAGACACCTTGGGCAAAAGCGGCCTCTTTTAGCTTGGCAAGGCGAGGCAAGATCCCCAAAAGATCGTAAGGTTGAAGGATCATACGAGGTCGATCTGCCGCGCGCCCCAGAGGAACGGTGATTTGGACCTGCCAAGCCTTGATACCTTTCTCACACAACAACGCAAACAAAGGTTCAAGATCATCGCGATTCACACGATTGATATTGGTATTCGCTGCGACGCGCATCCCTGCTTGAGACATCGCATCTACAGCACGGATGGCAGCCTGAAAACTACCTTTCCGACCACGAATCAGATCATGTGCAGTCTCCAAACCATCGATGCTTACGGAGACTTGGGTCAGTCCAGCCTCTACCATGTCTCGCGCGAGTTCGGGTGTGATCCCCATCCCTCCTGTCGTCATCGCGGGGTGGATACCGACCTTTCGCAATGCGCGCACAACCTCCAAAAATCCAGGATGAAGATAAGCCTCTCCACCAATCAAGACGACTTCGCGCGTTCCCATCTGGGCGAGCTGACCGACAACTTCGAGAGCCTGCTCAGTGGAAAGCTCGCTGCTGCGTTCGTCTCCCGCACGAGATCCGCAGTGTGTACAAGACTGGTCGCAACGCAGCGTAAGTTCCCACACCACATAACGCGGATGATAGGAGAGTTCCCCCAAAGCGATGCGGCGCCCATGCGCGTCGTCTCCAGGCTGAAGATGCGTAGAAGCAGGCGTGATGGACTCTTGGGTTGCGCCATCAAGCATCAACTCTGTGACGCTGTGACCAGATAACACCTCTCCGTGACTCATCTTTTCTTCTCCTTTTCAACGATGCTTTGAGAGATCCCTCTAGATAAAACAAAAGCGGGTGCGACAGACTGCCCCGCTTTCACGCTCGCGATACGCGAGACTTGGACACCACCAAACTCTCCCACAAGCAACACGAAGATGCCGTATTCTACGGCATCTTCGCGCTTGTTGTGTAAAGCAAGAGTCTGTGTTTGGCTCCCTCAAAACTTACTGGGCGATACCATCGACACCATCGCAGTTTTGGTCGATACCATCACCTGCGGTATCTTCAGCACCAGGGTGACGGGTCTTGTCATTGTCATCGCAGTCTTCTTGTTGGCCCATGTAACCAACATCTGCGCAAACCCGCGCCCCATCGCCATCTTTGTCTTCCCACTGCTTGCAGATGGCTTCAGGAGGCATCCCATAACAAGCCATCAGCGTCATCATCAACGTACCAGCGCCAAGACCAAGCGCGGTATTCCGTGCGCGTTGGCCCAAACGACCGATCAAACCACCACGTTTTTGCTCAGCATCGCTCGCAGAAGCGGACACATCGAGACGCGCATCACAATGGGGACAAGCATAAAATCCAGCAGGGACAAACCCTTCACAATGACGACACTGTTTCATGATTCTTTCTCCTTTATAAAAAACAATTGGCGTTTGCATCAACACCAAGAGCACGCTTTTGCATGGCCTTTATACAGGTAGCGTACCAAAGACGAAAAAGACAAAAAATCTTTTTCTTCCCAAGGAGCTAGAATCGTATCCCTTCCCCCAACGATCCCCCCAAACGTCCGACCCTGACAAAGAAGGCGGAAACTGTATGCAATCACATACACATCATCCAAACCCCAGACAGGATGATGTGGATCACCAACAACACCTAGCGAAGATTGCGCTCATAGATCAAGCGAAGTCCTTCGAGGGTGAGATCAGCGATGGATTCTTGGATCACAGACGACTCTTGCGTGAAAAGTGTGGAGAGTCCGCCTGTTGAGATGACGAAAGGATCGGCCTCATCGATCTCAGTGAGCATGCGTTTGGTGATCTCATCGATCAACCCAACATAACCAAAGAAAAGACCAGCTTGCATACTGTGAACGGTGTTTCGCCCGATCAATCGGGGAGGACGGGCCACTTCGACGCGAGGAAGTTTGGAAGCGCGTTGAAACAGAGCCTCTGCGGATATCCCGATACCTGGGGCGATCGCTCCGCCCATGTACTCACCGCGTGGCGAGATCGCATCAAAGGTTGTAGCAGTGCCAAAGTCGACGATGACACCGCCTTTTTGGAAGCGAGAAAAAGCGGCGACGGCATTTACGATGCGATCCGCACCGACTTCACGGGGGTTTTCGTACAAGATCGGCATCCCCGTTTTTAAACCAGGCCCAACCTGGAGGGGGCGTTGATCAAAGTAACGCTCGCACATCGCTTCGAGAACACCACTGAGAGGCGGCACAACAGAACTCATGATCACGCCGCCAACATCCGCCAATTCTATCTCGTGATGTTGCAGAAGTGATCGAACCAAAACGCCGTACTCATCGGCGGTACGGTCTCGGGAAGTTTGGAGACGCCAGTGGTGAACAAGGTCCTTTTCGCGATAAAGACCCATAACGATGTTGGTATTACCGATATCGATCACGAGAAGCATGGCAAGTTCTCCCAAAAGAAAGAAGCCGTCTCTACGGGGGTATCGCCCAACAACAAAAGAAATGCACGCCACCAACGAGGAGGGAGAGCTTTTCACGAAGCGGCGATCGACTCGGCCGTCAGACAGCAGTCATTGAAGAAAGAAGACGCGAGGCGCAAGATCACACAAAAGACAGGAGAAGACCAGAGGGCCCTTTTGCTTTCTTTGGACCCCTTCTCTTGATAGCGCGCTTAGAAAATGGGCGGTTTTCTATAGGTTCAAGGGCCCCAACCCACCCAGTGTTCGCCATCTTCGAAGAACTCGCGTTTCCAGATGGGAACAACTTCTTTGAGGCGGTCGATGGTAAAAGAACACGCAGCAAACGCTTCTTTGCGGTGAGGCGTGGAAACAGCGATGGCTACGGCAAGTTCTCCGATCTGTAGAGTCCCCACACGGTGATGAATCGCAATCAAAGCGTCGGGCCACTGCGCAAGCGCCTCATCGACAACACGCTGCATCTGCGTCAGGACCATGGGCGGGTACGCTTCGTAATCAAGGTGCGTCACGATGCGCCCTTGGCTTTGGCGGCGAACAGCCCCTGCAAACGTCACAACCGCCCCTGCTTCGGCCCTTTCTACGAGAGAAGAAACCAAAGAGACATCAAGCGGCGAAAAAGACAGGCGCAGCTTCCCTTCGGCGGCTTCGAGCGTATGAGTTTCTTCGTCAGCCTCTGAAGGTTCGGGTGCCCCACCGCTCACGGGGGGCAAAAGCGCGATCTCATCGCCATCGCGAAGAACATCCGTGTGTTCCGCATATTGATGATTGCGTGCAACCGCGACGCGATCGACCACCCCCTGCAAAGACTGATGTGTCTCAGCCAGTTGGTGCAAAAGATCCGTAACCCTCGCACCATCGGGGATCTCGATCTCTTCTTCTCGCGCCCCCACCAAGTCACGCAACACAGCAAAATAACAAACCTTGACCTTCACGCAGCGCTCCTTTGCTTTGTGCTCTTCCATCGTTCGAACAAGCCGCAGGAGCATCAACCCTCCCGCGAGTCTCCGCACATCCTACTGGTGAACGAAGAAAAGCCCAAGTACCGCAGCAAAGGAAGCCACGGCCATCCACAAAAAAGAAAGGGAGATGCATAAGAAAAGCAAAGAAAGGGAGATGCGTAAGAGAAGCAAAGAGGATGGGTTTAGCGACGATCTTCTTGTGCGAGATGCGAGAGCATATCGCGTGCATCGTGCGCGAGCGCTTCGATCTCTTGGGCAGAAACTTGTCCTTGGCTGAATCTCAGCGTGGTGTAACGCTCGGTCAGTTCGGAGAAAACGGAAGCTTCTTGGGAAGGCAACACAAAGTTCTCATGGGCAGTCTTTTTCTTTGAAGTCTCTTCAACCGCTTCTTCTGTGAGAGACGTTGACGCATCTTTCCCAAGCGACGAACCCACATCCTTCGAAGAGATCACCAGACGCTGTGCAAACTCTGTGGGTGTCTCTGCGGGACGACGTTGGAGGCCCCGCAAAGCAAGGGCATCCAGCATCTCAAGATAGATCGCGCTGATCTTCGAAAAGGCTTGCATCGCGCTGATCTCACGGGGCTTTCGAAGCACAAATCGCCAGACCACAAACCCGATCAGTCCCAACAGCAGAAGCAAAAACAACGGGCCGCGCACAACTTGCCAAAAACTGCTCACCCCAGAGCGTCCAGACGCTCCCACTGCGCCAAGTGTCTGTCGAGCAGAACGAAAGCGTGCTGCAAAGTCCCGAAGGACCGAGATCTGTGACTCGACATCGTACTCGATAACCCACTTGTACCACTGTAGCCGCAACGCATCAAAACGATCTTCTGCCCACGTCAACCAAGAAGCCTTGCGGATATTTGCATCCGTTCGATAAGGCGTGGGATCGAAGCGATACCAACCTCTCGATATATCGAGGACTTCCACCCACGAGTGCGCGTGGCTTTGGCGCACGGCATAAAACTCCCCATAAGGATTCCACTCTGCGCCCAAAAAGCCCGTGACTTGGCGCGCAGGGATGTCCAAAGAGCGCAGCAACATGATCATCGCGGTCGAGAAATACTCGCAGTGACCTTTCTTTTGGCGAAAGAGGAAGTCTTCAAGAGGGTTGCCCTTAAAAGGCCCTCGCTCCAAGCTATAAGAGTATGTCTTACGAAGATAATCCTCGATAGCCCGCGCTTTACGCTGCAATGTTTTTTGTCCACGCGTGATCCGCAAGGCCAGTTCTTTCAAACGCGGTGAGAACACCCCTTCTGGCATCTGCGTAAACAAGCGCAACATACGCTGCCTCCGCGAGCGCCGCATCCTTCGACGAAACGGACGAAACTCTGAGGGGACAGACTCTACATAAAACCGCATACCGCTCTGTTCTTTCGGAGGATAGGAAAAAAACAACGTATCGCTATCAGGATCGACCGAAAGTTGCGGCGAATTGCGGACCCCATCGCGGATCGAGAAAGGGATCTTGATCCGTCGCGGCTGCTCAACACCAAACAAAACGTTCATCGGTAGGGGTTCTTGGTAGATCTCTTGGTACACGATGTTGTCGCGTTCTTCTTCATTGAAGCGACCCAGAGAATAAGCCAAGCCCCCCACAGCTGCGCCACCAAACTGAACGGATCGTCTGCGCGCTTTGGGAGCTGAACGACGCCACTCTTTCCCATCGTAATAATCAAACGCAAGCCCTCGAAAGTAATGGTTCAGCATATTCTTGGACTCGCCAGAGATCTCGACACGAAGGACCACTTGGCGGTTTTGCTGGATTCGACCAAAAGAACCAAGCTTGACGCGATCCGAAAATCCCGCCATCTGCGGCCCAACGCGCTTGCGTTGGAACAACACACGAAAACCAACGCGCGGGAAAACCACGAAGAAGACACTACTCCCCAGAAAAACCAGCAAAGCCATCAACGACGTCGAGGCCAAAAAGGAGCCTCGAATCAAGGAGCGAGAATGCAAGATCTGCGAAACCCCAACCCGCTCTCCTTCGCTCCACTCTTCGTCGTGACGCGTGAGTTGGGTCTCCTCAAGCTCGCGGCGTAGATGGAACAAGATCAACGACCACGTCGCAAACACCACGTACAAGATAAAGAGCGCACCGTACGAAAGCTCGACGTTTAGGACGCTTCCCAAAGTCAGCATCAAAAAGCTGATCAGATAGATATGCAGATAATCCCGTCTTTCCGAGCGATTGCAGAGCTTGTTGCACTGCAAGACAATCAGAAGATAAGCCCCCACCAAGATCGGCTCAGAAAAGATCCCAAACACCGCAAGCAGAAGCCCCCCCACAAACAACGCAACCGTAAGCTGCGTCCATGTCTGGCGGTAGGTCGTATTTTGGATGCGCGGTGGCTCAAGACGCCAACTCAGAAGCAACACGCCCAAGACCAACAACCACATCAGGGGAAACAAGACCCCTGGGATCAACAATGCGAGGAACCCCACCGCCGCCAAAAGATAGGTAGAGAGTTTATGTAGCTGTAAAAATGAGAGATTCACCTAACTATCTCCGCGATATCTAAGAAGGGATCGACCAGATGGAAGAAAGGACTGGATCAAGAGACTGGATACTTGGATGACGGAGGGGGCACTCAGGGTTTGGGGCGGGGAAGGAAGATCTCACCACGGGACAAAGCAACAAAGGGAGCCGCCCCTCCAGGATCGAGGGTCGCGCCACCAAGAATCACCAAGGCTCCATTCAAAAGCACCGTGCCTGCGTGCAAAAAGCGATCTTTTCTCTGCGTAACCAACAAAGGCTCAGGGTCCAAGATGAGGCCATTGGGTGTGTAGATCTCTGTGCGATCTGCAAGGCTATTCGGGCCTGTTGCACCGCCATACACCAACAAACGACCATCCTCTAGGAGATGCGCAGAGTGGAAAGTACGAGGCTGCTTCAAAGTCCCGCTGTATTGGCTATTATCCTCGCCAAGCGCAGTAAACATCTGAATTGATCCAACGATGCTTTTGGGTCGCAAAAAGCTTTTGGCTTCAGGAACCATCCCGCCGATCACGACGATCTGTCCATCCAAAAGTCTTGTCGCGGTGTGTGCTGCACGCGCTTCTTTTAGACTGTTCGGCAAAGGAAGCAAAGTCACCGAAGCATCGTCACTTGTGTACTGAAGAGACAGCGTCGATGCGAGCGCTTCAAAGTTCCCTTGCGCATCCAACCTCATACCACCCGCAAAAAACGGACGACCATCCCCAAGCAAGTTGGCCGAGTGCCATGCACGTTGTTGTTCTGCTGGAACATCCCCCGTCCCGATAGAAGAGCCTTTGGAGTCAAAGATCTCCCATTTCTGGGACATCTGCACGGTCCCATCGGGCAGATAGTTCAAACCACCAAAGACCAAAAAGTGATTCATCGTGGGGGTAATCACGGTGGTATGGAGAGCACGAGGCTCCAACATCTCGAAGCTGCCTTTTTTCGTGAGCCCTTCTGATGTGATCTCGAAGATATCCACAGACTTTGCAGAGACCAGTTGGCTACCTTCGAGCTTCAAGCCTCCCGCGATCAAGATGGTCTCACGCAACACCGTGACCGAATGAAAAGCACGCGGTTCACTCATGGGGATGCCATCTGTGATCTTGCCTGTTTCGGGATCAAAGATCTCTATGCGGTTGGAAACGTCGCCGACACCGCCTTGTGCGTCGAATGTCATCCCACCCACGATCAACAAACGACCATCCGAAAGTTGTCGAATCTGGTGGCCTGCCCGTTCTTGTAGCATCTGCTCGGGAACGGTAGAGCCTTCTTCAAACTTGGTAAGCGCGGAGAAAGACTCCACAGGCCCCACAAAAACGCTAAGTTCGCGTTTGATGCCACAAGGATTCAAGATCGTCTGACGCCCGAGGGCGACGATCTGCCCCGCTCCATCGAGTCCTTGGATCTGCAAATCCAACTGCTCCGCCGTATCTTTTTCTTTGCTGCACTCGATCTTGCTCAGCACAGAAGCAGCTGAACCAGACGCCGAATCGAAGTCCGCGCTCACGCTTCCATCCGTGAGTGATGCCCCGCTCACTTTGATACGAAAACCTTGGATCTGCGAAAAGGTGGTCTTGCCGTCCTCTCCGTAAGGATAGTACAGCGTAAGCTGCAACTTCGCAGGAGGTGGGCCACAAGCAACCACCCAAAAAGCCAACAAACCAACCATCCCATACAATACTTTTCGCATCCGAGATATCCTTATGTTTTCAGGATGTTGCCATCCTCACAAACTCATCAACCTTGTTTCAAGGATTGTTGACGCGCGGAGTGTAGATCTCGCCCGTATCAAGGCCAAGATAACTCCGCTCGTTGCGTGCGTCACGAATCGCCCCACCCAGCCAAAAAGACCGTCCATCTGAGGAAAGACGTACAGGATCACAACGATAGCGACCACTTTTCTCTTGGATTTGAGGGCGCGACTCCACCGTAAAGTTGGGGATCTTGATGGCCTCTCCTTGGAAGACAGCCTTCAAACCACCACTCGAAGTACTCAACCCACC
Organism: Myxococcales bacterium; assembly: GCA_020632975.1. Classification (GTDB taxonomy): domain Bacteria; phylum Myxococcota_C; class UBA6777; order UBA6777; family UBA6777; genus JAKLKB01. The sequence continues at coordinate 12,096 of JACKEL010000022.1, read as the reverse complement.
GCCCAAAAGGACTTCTTTTTGTTCGGGGACCCAAACGGCTCCGTGTGCGTAACGCGTTTCTGTGAGGCTGTTGGTGCCAGAAACCAACTTGCCTTGGTTGTCCCAGATCTCAATGGGGCGCAACATCGCGCTGGTCTCGACGTATCGTCCCCCTGCAACCACGATCCACTCCTTGCTACCATCTTGGGCCAAAGTCGCGGTGTGATCGAAGCGTTTGCGTCCGCCTGTCGCTTCCACATCAATGAAAGAGAGATTCCAAGAGCTTCCATTCCGCGTCAACAACAGATGTTCCTCTGCGGTCTTGCGGCGTCCGTTCTCATCGATTCGCAAACCACCTGTAACCAACACGGTATCGTTGGAAAAGGCCGTTGCGCGGTGCCAAACGCGCCCCATACGCGGATCAGCAGCAACGCTGGGGACTTCCAAAAAGGTCTCCGTTTGGCGGTCGTACATCTCAAGGTAAAGGACTTCTTGGCCTTGGCGAGCGGTTCCATCGCTACCCAACAAGGGTCCACCCACCCCACCAACAAACAAGATCGAACCATCCGACAGCGGAACCGCCCGATGGAAGGCTCTGGCCCGCTTGGGTTGGTGAGGCGCAGTGTAGATCCGCACATTGTTGGGGCTCGAAACATCGACGATCTCGGCTGTTCCAAGTGATTGAACTTGAAACCCGCCTGCCGTCGTGCCAATCACGCCCAAACCACCGACAACAAGGATCCTTGACTCATCGATCCAAGTCGCCGTGTGAAAAACACGAGGGTTGGTAAACTCTTGAGAAGACGTCGTAAACGAGCCATCATTGGGGTTGTAGATCATCACTCTGCGCGACAAGTGTTCTCTCGCTTCGAGTGTGATCAGTCCGTTGTCCTCGGTAAACTGGCTCACACCGCCAATCAGCAAAACGCGACCATCGGGAAGAGCGAGGGTTTCGTGACCCACGATCTTAGAAAGAAGTGTGCTTCTTCCATTTTGGGTCCCGTCCATCCGCGTCAACCAACCAAAGGACTCTGTACGACTCAGCAAGATCCGAAAAACGGTAGGTGTCGCCGAGGGGAAAAGAAAGCGCCCCGCCCCAAAAGCCTGCACATTGGAGTTGGGGGTCAGGCCCAACGCTTGGATACGCAGCCATTTTTCTTTGGCTTCAGGATCCAACACAAGGCCGGGTAGATCGGCTTTTCCATCGCGAACAGAGACATCAAACGAGACAGGCGTAGTCTCGCTATCTTTGAGCGAAGGACCGCTCAATTGAAAAGAAAAAACATCAAGATCAGCAAAGCTCTGCCCAAATGTTGGCACCAATTCCAATTGGAAAGGTGTTTGGTTGCAGGCCATCGTCCAAGAAAGCAGCCACAACACAAGCAACGCAGAGAGCTTTGCGGTGGGCCGTCGAAACACTGTTGGGATCGTCATTAAAGAACCTCAAAAACGCCCGAGCACGGGAGAAGATCAAAAGATATCACAGTTCAAAACATCAGTTGGGCGGGTTCACATTCACAAAAACATCGTAAGATGTCGGGGGTTGCGCTTGGATAATCGCCACTGTCACACCCGTCACAACGGCCACCGCACCCGCGCCAATGATTGTCCAAAACCACCAAGTCTGCGTCACAGGAACAGCTTTTCCAGAAGGCGGAGCTGGTGATCGTGTAATCGGATTCATCGCGGTTCGTCGGCTGCCACCACCTCCCATGGGCTCGTCCTCGGGCTCTGAGCCTCTTCGCGGTTCGGGACGCGGTTCCGGCCGTGGTTCGGGCCTTGTCTCGGGGCGCGGTTCCGGCCGTGGTTCACGACTAGGAGGAGTGATCGTGGTTGTGTTTCCGCGGTTGCGGAATGCGTCATCACGAGGCTCGTCATCACGTGGCGCAAGACGCGCAACTTTGGGGATCGGGTTGGACCAATCGATATCACGGTCTGCATTGAACCCATTACGAACATCAGCGGGAGGCTGGATCATCTGTTGTGCCCGTGAAATCTTGATCGGGCGCGCCTCAGGCTTGGGCTCTGGGCGAGGCTCGGGCCGCGGTTCCGGCCGTGGTTCCGGCCTTGCCTCAGGTTGTGGTTCTGGGCGTGGTTCGGGACGCGGTTCCGGCCGTGGCTCTGGGCGAGTCTCAGGCTGTGGCTCTGGCCGTGATTCGGGTCGTGGTTCCGGCCTTGCCTCAGGACGCGGCTCGGGCCGTGGTTCCGGCCGTGGTTCGGGTCGTGGAGCAGGTCGGGGCTTGGGTCGTGCAGAACTGGGCTCACCACCCATCCCAAACTCATCTTCAGGCGCATCGCCTCCTCGTGAGGCAGGAGGTGTCGCAATCGTCGTACCGCCCGTTGTATTCGGAGAAGTAGGCGTCGTGGTACCAGCTTCGCGCGGTGTGGGTTGTTGCACCATCACAGAAGCGACAGCTTGCGTCCATGGCTCAGTGGGTTGTTTATCGAACTCTTGGATGACCTTTTGTACAAGACGAGAGGCTTCGAGACCTTTGATATCGATCTCAAGAAGCTCCAAATCGAGCGGAAAGCTGGGAGCTTTCTTCAAGATCTTGTCTTTGTGACGGTACACAAACAAAGAGAACTCATAGCGTGTTTCAACGCGTTTTGCGTAACCAAGCACGATGTAAGGGGTCGAAAGCCCTTCAGCGATCTCACCGCAGACACGGCGAAGTTCGGTATCTGTGCTACCTTGGCGGAGTCGGGTGCGCGCTTCTCCACCTTGCACAGACATATCATTGCTTGGGGCAGCCGTTGCAGCCGCAGCTTCCAACGTAACTTCGATCTTTGTGGTACGCGAGGAAAGCTCAATGGGCTTGGCATAGGGTGCAAAGCCCGCTTTTCTGACCCAAAGATAATGTTTTCCAGGCATCAGTTTACGGATGGTTTGGGGGAATGTGCCTTTGATCTCGCGATCATTCAAGGTCACAGAACTTCCTTCAGGGACCGTCAGACGGAGGTTTGAGCGACCATTGCCAGCTTGTCGTTGAGCGCCTTTCAAGATGCGCATCAACACAGGCAACATCCGACTGCGTGCGTACTGACGTTTGGGAGCGAGGTAACCCATACGCTGAATCGCCCGCTCTCCCTGCTCGTTCATTCCCAAACGAAAAGAAGCGAGACCCACCAAACGATAAACATCCAAGATCTCATCGAAGTCTTTGACGTGAGCGAGGCCCGCTTCCAACTGCACAAGTGCCGCTTCCAGTTGTTTTTTCGCTTTTTCCAACTGGCCTTTTTTCAACAAAGCGGCGCCTTCTTTGTAGAGACGGGTGCCTTCTTTGTGTTCTTTCTGGAATGGCAAAGGCTTGGACTTTGGCTTGTTTTTGGCACCGATCACGGTCACGGCGTAGCCAGCTTTTTGCAAAAAGCCGCCAAGCTTGGGTCCAAACTCAGAGATGGCATTGAGCTTATCGCGAGGAGATGTCGAAACAAAGGGCAAGATCGCGACTTTTGTTTGATCAGCAAAAGCCACTCCCCCGCACATCCACGCACACACAAAAAGAAAGAGCGTGAAACACTGACGCGCTCCGCTCTGTCCAGTCAAAACACTTCGATACATCGTCTTCCCTACCGCGCCCAAGAACAAATACATTTGTCCTTGTAAGTGCATAAGATCCTTTGGATTACACCGTGACAAGTCGCTGAGTATAGGCAGGATTTCAGAGGGACGTCAAGAAGATGCAGACAAGACAAGGAAGAAACCAGATCGCACGCAGCAGATGAGCAAACCCCTTAAAAGGCGATCGCCGTACTGGAGGGCGCCAACAAACCATTTTTGTTTCCATAGCCAAGTTGCCCGTAGTCTCCGCGCCCCCAGCATCGGGCCGTATCATCATCAAGGATCGCACAAACCCATCCACGGCCCACGCCCACTTGCTTGGCGGTGCGCCCTGTTCCCAAAGCGATAGGCGTCACAGAAGGCGCCAAAAGATCGGTCGTGTTCCCCATCCCAAGCTGTCCATATCTGTTGTAGCCCCAACACTTGAGGCTACCATCGTCCAAGATCGCACAAGTATGCTCATAACCCGTGCGGATCTGCTTGGCGGTGCGGCCCGTCCCAAGGACGATTGCGGTCGTAGGCAAAGTCACGTTGACCTTGTCCCCTGTCCCAAGTTGGCCGAACTGGTTGTCTCCCCAACAAACAGCGCTGCCATCATCCAAGATCGCGCAACTATGGTTCCTCCCCACAGCGATCTGTTGTGCAGTTCGACCTGTGACAAAGCCAACAAAGCTCGATGGTGCCTGTAGATCCGCGGTGTTGCCTGTCCCAAGTTGGCCATCCGCATTTTCTCCCCAACACTGGACCGCCCCACTCTCCAAAAGTGCGCATGTATGGTCGTAACCAGCTTCCACTTTGGTAGCTTTTCCGCTCAAACCAACCACTTGGACAGGTGAGTTGCTTTGGGGTGTTGTTGTAGGATCGAGATTCGCGCCCAGTTGTCCACGGTCGTTATCACCCCAACAAAGGGCGCTTCCATCATCCAAGACTGCACAAGCATGATAGTAACCAGCCGTGATCGCAGTCGCTTTTCGCCCTGTTCCCAATGCGAGGCTTGTGCTGGCAGGTTGGTTGAGGTCACTCACACCACCATTCCCCAAAGAGCCCTTGCTACCGCCACCCCAGCACTTCACGCCGCCACTTTCCAACAAGGCACACGTAAAATAGCGTCCCATCGCGACCTGCTTGGCTTTTTCGCCCAAGCTAAGGGCCGTTCTAGGGGTATCCGTGCGACCCCCTGTGGTGCCTTGGCCAAGTTGACCATACTGGTTATCTCCCCAACACTTCACCTCGCCAAGCTTGTTCACTGCGCATGTATGGAACCCTTGCGCAGAAGCCTCAACCAGCGGAAGCCCCACAGCAGGCGCGACACACGAGCCATTGAGACAAGACAAACCTCCGGCACAAGCCTGACCACACCCGCCACAGTGCGAGACATTGGTCTGCGTATCGACGCAAGTCCCGCTACACAAAGACTTTCCTGCTTGGCAAGCACAAGCCCCTGCAACGCAGCTCGCACCCGTAGGGCACGAAGTCCCACAAGTCCCGCAGTGTTGGCTGTTGGTCTGTGGATCAATGCAAGTGCCCCCACAAGCGATCTGCCCACCTGTTGGGCATTGGCAGGCCCCTGAAGAACACAGCGTCCCCGAAGGACAGACCATACCGCAACTTCCGCAGTTTTGGTTGTCGCTTTGGGCATTCACGCAGATGCTTCCACAAAAGAGTTGCCCTGTGGGACAACGACAAACACCCGCTTGGCAACCCGTTCCCAGACTACAAGCTTGTCCACAAGAACCACAGTGTTGGCTGTCTGTCTGGGTATCGACACAAGCCCCACTACACAAAGTCTTACCGCCTTGACAGACACAAGATCCTGCTTGGCAAGAGGCATCTTTCTGACAGGTCTTCCCGCAAGTACCGCAGTTTAGGCTGTCGCTTTGCAGGTTGATGCACTTTCCTGCGCACAAACTCTGTCCTGTAGGGCACTTGCAGACCCCTGCCAAACAAGTGGTTCCTGAAGGACACACCGTTCCGCAAGTCCCGCAGTGTTGGGGATTTGTTTGTGGATCGATGCACTTTCCATCACAAGCTTTTTGTCCTGTGGGGCAGACGCATGCGCTCGCTTGGCAAAGCATGCCAGTCGTACACGCCATCCCACAAGCGCCACAGTTTTGCGCATCTTGTGTAAGGTCGATGCAACGGCCATTACAGAGTTGCTTACCTGTTGCACAACGACAAACGCCGCCCTGACACGTCGTATCCGTCGGGCAAGCCGCGTTACAAGCCCCACAGTGTTTGTTGTCTGAGCTGGTCTGGATGCAGCTACCACCGCAGTTTGTAAGCCCAGCACCGCACACAACGTTGCATGCGCCATTAAAACAAACCTCAGCACCTTGGCAAGCCTTGGTGCAAGAACCGCAGTATTTCCCGTCGCTTTGCAAGTTTACACAAGTGCCACTGCACTCGGTTTCCCCCGTCGAGCAGCGACACGAACCGCTGACACAATGCTTTCCGCCTTGGCAGATGTTGCCGCAAGCTCCGCAGTGATCGTCATCTTCTTGGATCTTTTTGCACGCCCCAGAACAACAACGCTCTCCAGAAGCGCAGACTTTTCCGCATCCACCGCAATTGTTATCGTCCGTCAACAAGTTGACGCATGTGCCTCCACACTTGGCGAGAGCATTGGGACAACCCGAAAGCTCGCAAGCTCCATCGTCACAAAACTCGTCTGCACCGCACGCTTGGCCACATGCACCACAATGTTTTCGATCGGAGGTGAGGTTGACACAACTTCCCCCACAGTCCGTCAGATCCGTGGGGCACGAAAGTTTGCAGGTCCCTTCGTTGCAGACTTCGCCAGCTTTGCAAGCTTGGTTGCACTCGCCACAATGAAGACGATCTGTTTGTGTGTTGATGCAGTTTCCAGAACAAGCCGTCAGACCTGCTTGGCAAGACAACTGACACAAACCATTTGAGCAGACTTCGCCCACAGCACAAGCTTTTCCACAAACACCACAGTGCTTGCTCGAGGACTGCGTATCCACGCAGGCTCCTCCGCAATCCGTGGCTCCACCCACGCAAACCAGCTTGCATTGGCCCAAAACGCACGATAGACCCGAGGAACAAGCCATCCCGCAAGAGCCACAGTGCTGTGCATTATTTTGTGTATCCACGCAGGCCCCAGAACAATTGGTGGTTCCTTGCGAGCAAGAGATCGCGCATTGACCGTTTGCACAGACCTCTCCATTGGCACAAGCCTTCCCACATCCCCCGCAATGACGGGCATCAGAGCTTGTCTCTACACAGACACCATCGCATCGAGTCTGCGTAGCCGTACAAGGAGCTTGGCACTGGCCGTCGACACAGCGTTCGCCTTCTTCGCAGGCTTTGTCACAGTTCCCGCAGTGTAGCGCGTCTGCTTTGACATCCACGCACAAGTTTCCGCACTTGGTTTGCCCACTTCCACAAGCAAAGTCGCAGATCCCATTGGCGCAAAAGGTGCTGGCTCCGCACACAAAAAAGCACTGACCGCAGTGTTCTTGTGTGTTTTTGAGATCCACACAAGCGGCACCGCATCTTGTCTGTCCGACAGGGCAAGAGGGTGCGATGCACTGGTTATTTACACAGGTTTTTCCGCTGGGGCAGCTTCCCCCACAAGGCTCTGGCTCACATGCCAAAGGTCCCGCAATCAAGACAAAAAACATCCACATCACAAGAAGATAACGATAAGATCGCATGCTTGCTCTTCGCTCCATTCGCTTGCTTACACAACGCTTCCCCCCTCCCAAAGCAAACGCAAAGTACAAACATACCCCGAAAAAGCAAGCAACGACACAAGAATGTTACAAATCCTGCGCGAAACAGCCTGCCCAAACAAGGAAAGCCGCAAGGGAAACAGCACAAAAAGGGAGAGAAAGGAGAGGAGCAAAAAGGAGCCTAGGAGAGCGACGAAGAGGAAGCGGGGTTGAGGAAGGAAAGCGACGATCAGATCAAAGCGTTGATATCGTCGTAAGAACGGTTGCTATCGTCGTAGAAAGGTGTGCCCACGCGATGCAGACGGATGCTATTTTCCGAGACGATCACCACGGAGTCTTCGAGATCAGCGAGGTGATAGCGACACAAGAACTTGTCCATATCTTGCACCATCTCTTCGATGGGTCCGATCTCATTTTCCCAAACAAACGAACGAGTACCCCAGTAAGAGATCATCCGACGCGCAACAAGCGGCGATGGCGTAAAGGCGATGATCTCAGCGCTTGGACGGTAACTACTCACAAGACGAGCCGTGGTTCCTGTGTACGTAAAGACCACCAAAGCCTGTGCGTTCAGCGACTTTGCGATCAACACAGAAGCCTTCGCAAGCAAGTTACGAAAAGGCTTGGGATCTTGAATAAGATCTGGGGGTTGCGCAGCACGAGCATGCGAGGCGCGCTCAGCAGCACAGATGATCCGCGACATCATCTCGACGGACTGAACAGGGAAGCGACCTGACGCAGACTCCGCACTCAACATCAAAGCATCCGTACCATCGAAGACAGCGTTCGCAACGTCTGAAGCTTCAGCGCGTGTAGGCATGGTGCCTTCTTTCATCGACTCAAGCATCTGCGTTGCGGTGATCACCAGCTTTCCACGGCGGTTGGCTTCTTCGATCACGCGTTTTTGCAGGATGGGTACTTCTTCTGTACTCATCTCGACAGCGAGATCGCCCCGCGCGACCATCACACCATCCGCCTCTTCAAGAATCTCCTCAAGATTTTCGATGGCTTCAGGCTTTTCGATCTTGGCGATCACTTGGACTTGGCGTCCAGAAGCCGCGATCGCACGACGAAGACGCACGATATCTCTGGCGTCACGCACAAAAGACAGCGCAACCAAGTCCACCCCAAGCTCCAAACCAAACTTGAGATGTTCATGATCTTTTTCCGTAAAAGAAGGGATGCTCAGCGCAGACTCAGGCAAGTTGATCCCTTTGCGACCAAAAAGCTCCCCACCCAAGATCACTTCACAATGAACAGACTGACCATCGATCTCATTCACGCGCAACACAAGCTTGCCATCATCGATCAAGATCTTTTCACCAGGACGCACATCGCGGGGCAACGCCTCAAATGTGGTGAAGGCGCGCTTCTCGTCCCCCTCGCCATCTCCCACTTGCAAAGTGAAGATCTCACGTTCTTTGAGCACCACGCCTTGTTTCATGGGACCAATGCGGATCTTTGGTCCTGGTAGGTCTTGTAGGATCGCGACCTGACGCCCCAACTTCTCGGAGACTTTACGAATATTTTTGTACACTTCGGCATGCAGCTTGTGTGAACCGTGCGAAAAATTCAAACGCGCGATATTCATCCCTGCCCACACCAAGGCTTCGATCTGTTCCAATGAACTCGAACTCGGCCCCAAAGTTGCTACAATCTTAGCTCGACGCGTCAAGATCGTCCTCCTTACGCAAACAAGATCATCCAAAAAAACCGAAGCCTCCCTCTATCCAAGCAACTGGCCTTCGGTCTTTCATTGACAGCGAACGGAGGATAAACTACGCTTCCACAGGTTGCAACTCTTCTCCAAAGAAAAAATAAATGAATTTCAATTCATTAGCCGATTGTGGAGCCCCTTCGGATGCAAGATCAAGATAAAATCCCTGTCTTTTTGAGCTACTTGGGATTTGTTGGTCTGGTGCCACCTTTTGCCGCCTATTTTTTCTTGGCGCGCAGCCCCTACGCCCGTTTCCATGCCCAGCAAGGAATTCTTCTTACACTGCTTTTCCTCTTTGGAGGTCTCGGGATCGGGATCACACGCTGGGTCATGCTCCTGAATGGGCAACCACTGCGTTTGGTGTATCTCGTCGCTTTTTCATGGTTTGTGATCTATATCGTATGCAATCTGATCGCAGCGGTTCTAGGTTTGTGGGGACGCACGTGGAAGATCCCCTTTCTTCACCGAATGGTGCGCATCGCCCAATAAAAGGCGCGTCGCATCGTCTCCCCAAGTTTGAGTTGGAGCCATGTCGTCCAATCTATTCCGCAAAGAGATGATCTTTCTTGCCATCGCAGTGATCTTGCTGGTCTTGCTCTTTTTGCGTTACTGCCCGAGTGCCTAGCCTCTCCTCCCTTTCAACGGCGGTGAGCCTTGGACACAAAGAACATTTTTCAGTTGACAAGAGGTAGTAGCTTAGGCATTATCTCTGCCCTCAGAGAGTAGGCAAGCAAGCCAGAACGCAGCGCAATCGGATCTTCCCAAGCGCTCTCCTGTCGCCTCCCTCAGAACTTCCCCTAAACACAAGACGCTTCATGTTGTAGGTGTTGTCTTCCCCATGTGGTGGGGCGCGCAATCCCCAACAAAGCCTGTGCAGAGAGACCATGTTTGAAAGCCTAACAAGCAAACTTGAGGGTACCTTTCGCAAACTCCGCGGCCAAGGAAAACTCAACGAGAAGAATATTCAAGACGCCCTAAAAGACGTGCGTATGAGTTTGCTTGAGGCAGACGTCAACTTCAAAGTGGTCAAGCAATTCATCCAAGAAGTGAGCGATCGTGCCGTAGGAACCGAGGTGATGAAGTCCCTCACTCCAGGCCAACAGTTCATCAAGATCGTCCACGAAGAGATGATCCGCCTTCTTGGTGATGAAAAAGAAACAGCCCTCGAACTTGCCCACAAGCCCCCCGTCGGGATCATGGTGGTTGGCCTCCAAGGTTCTGGAAAGACCACCACGTGCGGCAAGATGGCGTATATGCTCAAGAAGCAAAAACGACGCCCCTATCTTGTTCCTGCAGACGTGTACCGCCCCGCGGCGATCAGCCAGCTCAAGACTCTCGCCAAACAAATCGGCGTTGATGTATGGGATACGAACCCCGACGACGATCCAGTCGATGTCGTTGAAAACGCGCTTGAATACGCGCGCAAAAACGGCTACGACACCTTGATCGTGGACACCGCGGGTCGCCTTCATATCGACGACGACATGATGGAAGAGATCGCAGATATCAAAGACGAACTCGATCCCAAAGAGATCCTGTTTGTTGCTGATGCGATGACAGGGCAAGACGCGGTACAAGTGGCAAAGACCTTCAATGAACACCTCTCCATTACGGGAGTGGTTCTGACCAAGATGGACGGTGACGCACGCGGTGGTGCGGCCCTTTCCATTCGCTCCGTCACAGGCAAGCCCGTCAAACTTGTCGGGATGGGCGAAAAAGTCGATCGCTTGGAGCGTTTTTACCCCGAGCGTATCGCATCCCGAATCTTGGGGATGGGAGACGTCCTCTCTCTCATTGAAAAAGCCCAAGAAAACATCGATCAAAGCAAGGCCGAAGAACTCCAACGTAAACTCATTGAAGATGACTTTACGCTTGAGGACTTCCTTGAGCAGATGAAACAGATCCGCAAGATGGGCCCGATCACCGATCTTCTGGGCCAACTCCCTGGCTTTGGTCAGTACATGAACCAAATTGACCTCTCCAAACAAGACCCTGAAAAACAGATGCGGCGGGTTGAGGCCATCATCCTTTCCATGACCCCCGCAGAACGACGCAATCACAACATCCTCAACGGTAGCCGCAGAAAACGCATCGCGCGTGGTAGCGGTACCCAAGTCCAAGAAGTCAACCAGTTGATGAAGGACTTTTTGGAGATGAAAAAGATGATGCGACAGTTCAAAAAGTTTGGGATGTTTGGAGGTGGAGGAGGCATCGGACAAAAAGTTCGTGGCCTCTTAAAACGAAAAAAGAAGAAGTAACACTTCATTCATTCATTGCTTGTACGTACTCTTAGGAAGGAGTCCTTAGATGGTAAAGATTCGTTTGGCTCGTTATGGCTCTAAAAAACGCCCTGTCTACCGCGTTGTGGTTTGCGATGAGCGCGCTCCCCGTGATGGTCGCTTCATCGAGCGCGTGGGTTGGTTTGACCCCCGCATGAAAACCGAAGGCGCTTTGAAGATGGACCTCGAGCGCATCCAGTACTGGATCGGCACCGGCGCACAGCCTTCGGATAAAGTTCGCAGCTTGATCGAGCGCGCACGCAAAGGCGCTGAAGCAAGCGCTGCATAAGTTCCGAATCATTTTGCCCTCCCGACCGGAACCTCATCCAACTTCTCACGTCTATAAACAACAATGTTTCCTTCCTCAAGGGACAAACCTCATTTGCTCCCTTGACCCAACAATCGAACGATCTATGTTTAAGGAACGGAAGCAGCGTTGAAGGGACACAAGCAGCGTCACAAACACACGCGAAACGCCGTCCTATGTTATTCGTCAAGCGACCCTTGCCCTAACAGTCGAGAGGTGGAAGATGCTAAAAGAACTAGTTGAGTTCGTCGCGAAGGCTCTGGTGGATCACCCCGATCAAGTCAAAGTCATTGAAATCGAAGGGGAACAAACCTCGGTGATCGAATTAAAGGTCGCCAAAGAGGATTTGGGTAAAGTCATTGGGAAACAAGGCCGCACCGCACGCGCCATCCGCACGATCCTAAGTGCGGCATCGACCAAGTTGCGTAAACGCTGTGTTCTTGAGATCATCGAATAACCCTGCCTCCTCCCCTCCTTTCCAGTCCACTCGGAAACATCATGTCCAAACGATCCCCGCGACGTCCCACAAATCCCTCGGCGCCAGCACGTCTCCCACT
>JACKEL010000021.1 GCA_020632975.1 Myxococcales bacterium | reverse complement strand
GTTTTCCTCATCCTCCCTCTGCCTCGCCCCCTCGCGCTTTCCCTCCTGCAAAGAAGCAGCCTGCAAGATCACCTCCCGCAAGAAGCCAAAGACCGCTCGAACCCTTGGAACATCGCGCAGATCCTCATGCACCGCCAACCAAACCTCGCGTTCGGGGAGATCCTGCCCCTCCCACAAACACACGAGCTTTTCTCCTGCCATAAAACTCGGCAAAACCCCGATCCCTGCGCCCGCTTCCACCGCAGCCGCGATAGCCTCTGCGCTCGTCAAACGGATCGCAAGATCCTCTTCGCTTGCACGCTGATGCAACCACGCCACCTCAGGGATCGTGTCGTAACGTCGATCATAGGTCACAAGATCGTGCCCACTCAGATCGCGCCAAGGCTCCAAAGGACGGCCACGACGCGCGATGTACGAAGGACTCGCATACAAGCTAAAGTGAATCGTCGCAACCTTTTGCGCCACGATATGCGACTCTTGTGGACGCATCACCCGCAACGCGATATCTGCCGCGCGACTTGTGAGGTTCACCACCCGCGAAGAGGCCCGCAACACCAAGTTGATCCGCGGATAACGTGCACGAAACTCCCCCAAAGTAGGCACCAACACCCTTGTAATAATCGTATCGATCGTCGTGATCGTGACGGTCCCTGCAAGCTCCTCTGAACCTTCCGCCTCCGCCAAACGCAAAAAGTCAAAGACCTGTTCTTGTACCCCTTTCGCTCGCTCCAAAAGCTCCTCAGCATCCGACATCAACGTCAATCCCGAAGCATGACGTTGAAACAGCTTGCGCCCCAAATCCTCTTCCAACCGCTCGATCCGACGACTGACGGTTGCAACCGAGACCCCCAACCGTGAAGCCGCCCCCGTCAACGAACCCGCCCGCTCCACCGCCAAAAACACACGCAAGGCATCCCAGTCTAGCCCTTCCATCTGATGCTCCTTTGGCTTTGCATTTTTGAAAACCATCCTCTCATGAATGTCGATTCACACCTTATATCATATGCTCTATGCTTTGCATGAGATCAAAGAAAGGAGCCCCCCACATGAATACCCAAGCCCTTCAACAATCTCTCACCGCAGTCTTGAACAACCACAATACCCAAACCCGAGAAGTCAACTTCTCTGCCCAAGATGGCTTTGAACTCTCGGGCACCCTTTTTATCCCGCAAGATCAGCCGCGTGCGACCCTGATGATCAGCTCAGGAACAGGCATCCCACGCCGCTTTTACACGGCTTTTGCTGCCTACCTCGCAAGCCACGGTTACCTCACGCTGACCTACGACTTCCGCGGCATCGGCGGTTCTCGCCCCCCTCAACTCGCAGGCTTTCAAGCCACCAAACGAGACTGGGGAAAGCTCGATATGTCCGCCGCTTTCAACTTTCTTGAACAAGAAGCCCCAGATATCCCACACTACGTCTTTGGCCACAGCGTAGGCGGACAACTGATCGGGCTGATGCAAGATCCCCAACGCATCGACGCCATCGTGACCTACGGCAGCGGCTTCGGATACTGGGGCAACATCAAAGGTGCTTATCGCTACTTTGTTTGGTTGATGTGGTATCTCGGTATCCCCCTATCCACCAGGCTTTTCCGCTACATGCCCGCCAAATCATTCAAGTTGGGTGAAGATCTTCCAAGTGGTGTTGCCCAAGACTGGGCGCGTTGGGGCAAACTCCCTCATTACTTTAGCCAAGAACTCAAGGAACAACAGGGGTTTCAAGCGATCCACGCACCTTGGAAAGCCATCCTTGCAAGCGATGACAAGATCGCAACCAAAGACAATGCCCTCCCCCTTTATGCGCTCTACCAACACGCCCAGATCGATGTAGAAATCATCACGCCACAACAGTTTTCTTACGAAGAACTCGGACACCTCAACTTCTTCTCGCGTTCGAAGCGCGATGCATGGCACATCGTCCCCCAATGGCTCGACCAACAAGCCTCCCGCCACAAGAACCTCCACTAAGTTCCCCGCCAAAGACAAGCCCCACACACCAACAACATCAAATTTTCCATCTTCCTTCATTTTTATTATTGACTAATCGGTTCCCATTGATTATTGATGTATCCTGTAAGGAAAAGGAACAAACGATCTACCAACACAAAGGAGCCGAGCGATGGGACAAGTTGGACGTCCCAGAGAGTTCGAGATCGACGAAGCACTCGACAAAGCCCTTCATGTCTTTTGGAAACATGGATATGAAGCCACTTCGATCAATGATCTCTTGGACGCGATGGGTCTTCAAAAAGGCAGTCTTTACAAGGCATTTGGAGACAAGCACAGTCTCTTTCTTCAAGCCTTGGAACGCTATTTGGAGATGGGATACCAACAAACGCAAGCTTGTATCCAACTCCAAGCGACGCCGATCGCAGGTGTACAACGTTGGTTTGAAAGCTTATTTGGTTATTGTGACCAACAAAACCAAAAGCGCGGATGTTTCGCCGTGAACGCACTTAGCGAGCTGGCTCCACACGATCCAGAAGTCGCTGAGCTGCTGCGGCTTCACTTTGATCGATTGGAACTCTTGCTTGCAAAGACCATCAAAAAAGCGCAAGACAAACAAGAGATTCGACAAGATGTCGCCGCAGAAACACTCTCGCTGTTCATCAATACATTTGTCAGCGGCATGATGGCCCAAGCCAAAGGACGACTTGACCGCGAAGCTTGCCAACATCTCGTCCAAACATTGATGTTCCTTCTCCAGTCACAAACCCCCCTTCCTTCGGTCTAACAAACCGAAAAGAGACCCTAGCATACAGGAGTACACCGCTCCTTTTTTGTTCTTTTATTTTTGACCAATCGGTCAATTAGTCAACGTTTCTTTAATATTTGACCGATTGGTCAAATAAGTAGTACCAAACCAAGGAGACAAGTCATGAGCAAACTCAACGGAAAGATCGCGGTTGTAACGGGCGGAAACAGCGGTATTGGCTTTGCAGCAGCCAAACTCTTCATCCAAGAAGGCGCAAAGGTGGTGATCACAGGTCGTCGTCGAGACGCAGTAGATGTGGCAGTGAGCGAGCTTGGGCCCCAAGCCAAGGGCTATGTGGTGGATGCGGGTGATATCAAGGCAACAGGAGACTTTTTGCAGGAAGTAGGGAAAACCCACGGACACATCGACGTGCTCTTTTTGAATGCGGGGATCGCGCCTTTTGCGGGGATCGCGGAGCAGTCAGAAGAAGAGTTTGATCACCTTTTCCAAGTCAATGTCAAAGGCCCCTACTTTTCGGTCCAACAAGCGCTTCCTTGGTTGCGCCAAGGTTCATCGATCATTTTTAATGGCTCTGTGGTGGATCGCAAAGGCTTCCAAGGAACGAGCGCTTATTCAGCCACCAAAGCCGCTTTGCGCTCATTCACCCGAATCTTTGCATCAGAACTTTCACCCCAAGGCATCCGCGTAAACATCCTGAGTCCGGGGCCTATCTCGACCCCGATTTACGGGAAGATGGGCAAAAGCGAAGAAGAGATCCAAGCCATGGGCCAACAGTTTGCGCAGATGGTTCCCTTGGGTCGTTTTGGCACCGCCGAAGAAGTCGGTCGCGCCGTGTTGTTCTTGGCATCCGACGACGCAAGTTTCGTCAATGGCGCAGAGTTGGATGTCGATGGTGGTTTGGCGCAGATCTAAGCGCCTCTCTTCGAAAAGACTCAGTCGCAATCAGAAGCCCGCATCATCTCCACGTAACGATCAAAAGAGATCTCCTCGCTTTCCTCGAAGCTTTCGTCGCACACGTGAACATCAACCATTCGATCCACGCGAAAGTTGCGGTAGTCCTCGCGCAGTTCACACCAAGACGCCAAAAGCCACGTCCTCCCCCAAAAATACAATGCCAAAGGGCAGACCGTGCGCTTGCTAACGAGGCCATCTTGTCGGGTGTAACCAAACTCTAGTTTGCGGCGATCCGACAAAGCGCGACGTACAGCTTCAAGGTGCGGTGACTGCGGGCTCGTCATGGGTGGCGCGTAAAGCTGCGTGGCTTCCATCACAGAACGCAGTCCCTCAGGCAAAACAGACTCGACTTTGGTCAGGATGCGCCTTGCTGCCGCCCCAAGTCCCCGATCTCCCCAAGCTGTGACCATCCTTGCCCCCAAGACAAGGGCCTCCAGTTCTTCTGTATTGAAGGTAAGGGGTGGCAGTTCGTATCCTCGCTGCAAAGAATAACCCACCCCTGCTTCGCCATCGATCGGCACCCCAGAGATCTGCAAGTCCCGAATGTCCCGATACACCGTGCGTACCGAGACCTCCATCTTCTCTGCCAGCTCCTGCGCAGTGACGACGCGTTTTTTCCTCATCAACTGCACCAACTCAAAGAGCCGATCTGCTCGCCTCATCCAACCTCCTCAAGTCCTCCCCTTCTATCGATCAAGCTCGCTTTGCAAAAGCGAGAACCACCAAACCTACACCATCGCTTCTAGCTCAATTGACATCGCTTCAGCAATGTACTTGAGATCTTCTTGCTCGATCTCAAACAGACCCCTGCGAAAAGGAAATCCCCAACGGGTCTTGTCCTTGATAAACGAAAGATGCGAGAGCAACGGATGGATCGAAGCCTCTTGGCAAGTCCAAAAAAGAACCTTACGCCTCCATGGGAAAAAGTCTTCGCCCATCTGCACTTGAAAAGGTTGCTCATCCTCCACACAGCCCAAAGCCGTGAAACACTGCAAAGGATCTCCCCCCTGCAATGCTGTGCGCGGCGAATAAAACGCCACCACATCACCGCGTTGTAACTTGCGGATACGTGTATCTTTCCCATGATCCGCTTGCAGAAAACCGCCCTCCATCCCCATCAAGACATGTTGACGGCAAACAGTATTGACCCAGTAACGCCTCATGAAAGCACCGAATGAACGGAGATAACATCGCAAAGAACGGGATCATAGCTCTCTGCAAGTTGTGCAGCGCGTTTCATGTGCGGGAGCGCGTCTGGATGTTGGAGCATTTGGTCGAAGTGTTCACGACTCTCCCACTGGGCGTAATTGATCACGCGCTTCCCATCGAGACTTTTGTGGATATTTGCAGAGAGAAACCCTGGAAGATGTTTCATCGTCGCTTGGGTCGCGTCCACCAAAAGTTCGACAAGTTCTTGCTGATGTTCTGGTTGGACATGAAATACGTTGATCAACGTAAGCTGCCCTGAACCTTCTTGGATCAATGTCATCTTTTTCTCCTGTTTTGTAAGGTCAAGCCATAGGAGAACACAACTCAATCAAAAATCCTTCTTGATCGCGCACATAGGCAACGACTTGGCCCCAAGGCTTCTGTTGGGGCTCCATCAAGGCAGAAGCGCCCGCTTCAAGGGCTTTTTGGTAAGCTGCTGCCACGTCATCGGCCACCAACGCGATCTCCATCCCCCAAGGTTTTTGTTGGGGCTCGCAGTGTTGGAAACCATCAGGAAAGTTACCTTGTCCCACCTCGCGCGAAGCAAAAGCCAAACGTGTTTCGCCTGTTGCCATCTCCGCGTAATGGCCCGACTCATGGAGCATACGCACGCTCAGACCGAAAGCCTTTTCGTAAAAACGCACCGTTTTTTCCACATCCGCCACGTACAAGATCACATAACCCAAACGCATCGCTTACCTCCGCACCATGAGAGTACACGCACTTCAAACGAAAAGCTCTCTATCTATACGACGTAAAAAGGAAAACAAAAAGGCCTTGCCCCCCGCGCAACAAAGGAGACAAGGCCCATCTTCATCGAAGGCTTGGGTTATTTGCTAGACTCTTCAAAGTTGCAAACCCCCACGGGATGGCCTTCGGGATCGCTAAACATCCCGATCTTCATACCATCGGGGAGCGTCATCAGTGGCATAAGCACTTTTCCACCAAGACGTTGCGCACGGTCCAAAGAAGCTTGGACATCTTCGACGTGGACATAGAATGTTGAAAACCCCTGGGCGCCCTCAGGCATCTTGCCGATCCCACCGCCGATCCCTTTCTCGGGACGTTGTAGAACGTGATATTCCATCGATGCATTGGGAGCGGGCTGCAAAGGCCAAGAAAACATCTCGCCATAAAACGACAAGAGCTTGTCAGTATCTTGGCCCATCACTTCAAACCATACCACGGGATTCTTCGCCATGTTTTTCTCCTTCGCTTCGGGGATAAAGATGAACATCACTGCGCAACTTCACAGCGACGAACAACGCCAAAGCTACACCCCCCCCACTGACAGCATTCTGTCAGTAGAAGATCACCCAACACAGCCTCCTGACATAACGATGTCAGTAGCCCCACACCCCATCTCTTAGCCACACCCCAACACTCCGATCAAACGGAGCCTTTCTCCTCAACGCAAAGACTCCAAGCTCATCGAACGTGCTAGATGAACCCCATCCATCGGCGTAAATCGCTTGACCTGGAAAAAGTGCATGAACCTTTTGCGAAAAACTTGTAGAGGAAAATGCAGCTCTTTGGAAAGCGCCAAACGATGCTGAAAATGCAGCATCGTCTGTCCCCTTTTCGCATCAAGAGAAAGCCCCTGATAACGCAGCAGTTCTAAGCTGTAAAACTTATCCCTGACCAGAAGATCCCCTTGCTGACAAAGTAAGACTTTTTCTAAAGATATCGGTTCCACTTCAAAGAAAAAGCCATAGCGCTGCAAGATGGAGGCTTTTCGCATCGAGTTCCCCACACCACGAATAGGAACAGAACAATGCGAAAGCAAAGGAGACTCATTCACCAAAGACGACTGGTAAAAGATCACAAACTCACTGATGCGATGTTCCAAAAATGCCAGTTCTTGCGGTCCCAAGAAACCCTTGCGTTCTTTCCCTGAAAAAAGGTCGTGTGGATCACGTCGTATCATCCGATCGTATAAACGACCAGCCTGTATCCCCTTACGCAACAATGGGCTTTCAAAAAGAAAGTACTCTTTGCTCGTCCACTCATTCACATGAAGAAAACGAGCAAAAAGAGAGAAGGCTTTTTTGGGATGCAATTGAACCAAATGCCCCATCCCATCGGGAACCAAGGTCCACATCATCCACCTACTTTGCTTCCGTTGGGTGGTAGACTTTTTTCAAAGCCTCACAAATGCCTACAACTACACTTTCCAAAAGCGGATCTTCCCGATGTCCCTTGGTATTCGCTTCATCGATCGCGATCTGGATCGCTGTCCCCAGTTCGTTGACCATGTCCCCAAGCTTCTGTAACAACCGCGCATCCATACCATAATCGATCTCAATGCGCTGTGTGGTATGCGTAGTCTCTTGGAACGCTTCTTCGTAGGTGCGCACACGCGTACTGTTATCTTCCTCGTAAGGAACATAGCGGACCTTGCGCTCTTTGTGCTCGACCACACGGTGAAAGAAGGCGGGAAGGCCGTCAACGACGCCATTTGGGATCAGACGTGGGTTGCGCCTTGGCAACGAACGCACCATCTCTGCAAAAGCAACATGCGCCTCGCGCAAAGCCCGAAGCTGCGGCACGGTGAGATCAGCCTCCACACCAAACCACGAAAAACGACCCGCGTTGTGTGAGTTGGCTTGTTGGCGCGCACCATGTTGGCGCACGACCTCTTCCATAATCACCAAGACCTCACTCGCGATCTCTTCAGGGCGATAGTCCACATAGCTCGACCGTTCTTCGGTCAACAACTCGCCATCAGGCGAACAAGTCCGCTCACGTATCTCCATGGCACGGATCTTCTGCAACCAAGCCATCGCTTTTGCACGTTCGCGTTTTTGTTTCGTAAAAGTTGTTTGAACCATCAAACCCTCCAAAAAGTATTCATACTTTTTCTTATAAAAATAAAAAGGAGAAAAAGAGGTCATCACCACACGCATGGACACGCTGCGCTCTCACCGTTTACACGGCGAAAAAAGACGGCTTAACGAGAAAGATATCCTCGTCGGGACTTTGCCACATAAAAAGAGGCCAAGACTTTTTCTCTCAAGAACACGCAGCCCCAAAGGGCTCTTGCGCATCCTCATTTCTCCGCAAACGAGCGCAGAGAAAACGAAAAAATCTGAACATCCACCTTCTCTTTATCTTAAAAAAATGACTCTCTCAGTTACGAAAAGCCCCACATGATCCCTTCAGGTGACTTCGTGGACCATGTGAAAAACTCACCGATATCCGTCGCGTTACCGCGCCTTCAACCTTCAGATTGATTCCCGCACACACGACCTTTTATGGTAGTCGCTCACCGTGGTATCAACACAAAATGAGTGTTTGGCGATAAAAGTCGCTCCCGCCAGAGCAAAAATCAAGCAGCTTCCGTTTTCTTCACATACGCACGTCAAGGCGAAAGAGAAGCGCAATCTCAAATCAAAAACAGTAAAGATCCACATGGAATCCGAACTGTACAGGCCTTCATCACCCGCACACGAACAACGCCATGCTCCTTTCGTGCTTTCGGCACGCGACAGGGCTTTACGACCCTAACAACGATCTCTTTTTCCCACATCCGCGGGCACCCTCAGACGAACGACGTTACATCCTGCTTCCTTCTTTTTTCGAGGTCTCCCTCTACTTGCGTGGCGGCGCATTCTTCATAACGCCTAAACACTTCATTCTTTGGCCTTGGGATCGCCTGATCCCTACGCCCTTCTATCGCAAGCGATACGCAATTGCTTGCGACCTTTCACCTTCCTCCTTGGACGAGCTTTTGATTCGCCTGCTTTGGCCTCTCCTCCGATACCCCGAATCAACAAGACCAACAGACTCCCTTCGGGTTCAACCTCTTTTCCTCTGAGACCACGGCACCACCCCAAGGCGTGTTCGCGGTCTCGTGCCCCCCTATCGCAACTTCAAGACCACTTTCCATTCAGATCGATATCCCCCCAAAAAAGAAAGAGAAAGAAAAAAAGAAACCCCATCCCGCGATCTTCAACAAGAACTATTTTTCTGATTTTCAGAAAAATAGTTCTTGGCCCAGGATGGATTCGGGATGGGTTCGGGCGACCACGGAGGGTCGCCCCGGATAAATGATATCCGCGGAATATACGGGATATATCGATATCCGCGGAATATACGGGCGACCACGGAGGGTCGCCCCGGATAAATGATATTCGATTTCATCCCAGGGGCGGGCCTCCGTGCCCGCCCATATATCCCATCCATCCCGAATACCACGGGCGGGCCTCCGTGCCCGCCCTGGATTTCCCGAATATCCAATCATTCCACGGGCGGGCCTCCGTGCCCGCCCCGAATATATCGATATCCCTGGATTTCCCAGATCTCCCCCAGCCTTATTTATCGAGCCATTTCAGCAGCGCGCGTTCGGTCATATCGCAGAGTTTAGCAGGCGATACCTGCTGAACTCGTGCGCTGCGGCGGATCTCTTCCGCAAGGTAGCGACGCAACGCATCGAAGATCTCGCGTGTAGGGAGAGGAGATGCAGCAGAAAGCACCCCATCCAGATGCTCTCCTTGCAAGAACGACCGAAAGACCGAAGGAATTATCTCTTGAGCATGGCGGTCTGTTTGGGGAGGAGGAAAGACGTTCGAAGGAAAAACATCAGACTTTTTCTCTAGACTCTTTTGTGAAGTATCTTCGGGCAAGACAGCGGGTTCGAGAGCATAAGCAAGCAAGGCCGACGTCGAAGAAGGCAGAGTGTCCCTTTGCAAAAAAGCGATTAAGCGATAAGCCACGCGAAAAAGATCGCGAAGATTACCGCGCAAAGGCTGCTCTTGCAGGGCTTTTACGATACGTTTGTGGACGTCCGCGGAAAGAGGTTCGACAAGCGCCCCGCCTGCCCGAATATGCGCTTGTTGGTACACTTGTTCCCACAACCAAGGGATCTCTTCGGGGATCTCGCGCAGAGGAGGCAGCGTCAACGTAAGGTAACTGATACGATCCAAAAAGTCCGCAGAAAGGCGTTCTTGAAGGGTATCCCAAGACAGATTGGTGGCAGAGATCAAACGAAAGTGGCTACTCAAAGACTCCAAGGCCCCGATGGGTTCGTAACGACCGTCTTCCAAAGCCCGAACCAACAAGCGTTGGACCTCCAAAGAAAGATCCCCGATCTCATCCAAAAACAAGGTATCTCGATCCGCTTGTGCAAGAAGTCCTTCTTTGTCTCGCAAAGCCCCCGTAAATGCGCCCTTACAATAACCAAACAGCTCCGCGCGCATCAACTCAGGGCTATACATCCCACACGCAACCGAAGGCCAAGAGGTATCGCGATCCGCCTGACGGTAAGGGCTTTGATAGCGAATCCACGAAGCCAAGGTGGTTTTCCCTGTGCCGCGTTCTCCGAGGAGCAAGACGGGAACGCGCAATCGAGCAAAGTGCGCAGCTTCTTCGTACAGCGAGCGCAGCCGCGCCGAACGAAAGCGTCCAGGGTCCCAAAAGACCTGCTGTTTAGAAAAAGTCTGATCATTTGAGCGCGTTTGTTGATAGACCCGATAAAACGTCTCCATCCCGACAGAGACGGGCGAAACAAAGACCCCACCACCACCACGAAAACTTTGCACCATCTCAAAGGGAGGTGCGACAAAGCCTGTTTCGGCCATTAGCACCCAGATCGTGTGCATCGCGGATGTTCCAGGGCTTAGGTGAATGACGAAGTGTTCTGAAGGGAAACGCTGACGCAAAGAAGGCAAGAGATCTCGTAACACACGAAAGATCGCTTGGTGATCGATGGGGCTATCCAAGGAACATCCGAGCAATTCAACAGCGATGGTCGGGTCGCGTTCATGGATGGCGGCACGCGTTTCTTCTGCGATACGCTGGCTGCTGACAGGTGCTTCGTTTGCCGTCTCTTGGCGATACAAAAGCACCACACGACGGATCTCTCCGCACAATGAGGAGCTAGGTTCAAACAACAAAGAGAGTGTGGGACCTACGACGAGTTGTCCTTTGGCGTCATGGCGAAACGAAAGGTCGCGTTGTCGTTCGTAGGGATCGTTGTTTCGCGCAACCCAAGAAAGAAGGAGCTTTGTCATGCGAAAGCAACACCACGAAGCAAGGATTCTTCATCAAAGTCGCCAACTTCCGAACGCAGCACATCAAGGATCGCAGGCGCAGAAAAAGTAAAACCACTATCAAGCAGTCTTTGTGGAACAGCCCGTACACTATCAAGCAACAGCGCTTTCCCCATCTCACCGAAGATTGCGTTGATCATGAATGCAGGAAGTGGAAAGATCGTGGGTCGATGAAGCGCTTTTCCAAGAGCTTTGGTAAAGTCCCGATTGTTCGCAGGTTCAGGGGAAACCATATTAAAAACTCCAGAAAGTTTTTCTTGATACATCAGGTGCAAGATGGCCCCCAACAGGTCATCCAGCCCGATCCAGCTCATATATTGGTGGCCTGAGCCAACGATGCCACCCACGCCCATCTTAAAGGGCAAGAGCATTTGAGCCAAGGCCCCACCTGCCGAGGTAATCACTGCACCAATCCGCATCTTTGCAACGCGAATCCCTGCATCTTCCGCTGCTTGCGTTCCATCTTCCCAAGCTTGACAAACGTCCGTCAGAAACCCCGTTCCCAACGCACTTTCCTCCGTCAGGATCTCATCGCCGCGATCTCCGTATGTGTTGATCCCAGAGGCCGAGAGCAACGCTTTGGGTGGTTTTGTCAGCTTTGCCAGTGCGTTGGCGAGGAGTTGCGTGCTTTGTTCGCGACTTTCCAAGATGCGTTTGCGCTTGCTTGCGGTCCAACGCCCCGCAATATTCTCGCCTGCGAGATGCACCACGACATCAAATCCCTCCAACGCTTCTTGGTCGATTTCTCCCGAACGTGGGGACCAATAGATACCTTTTCCTGTTGCTGCGGCTTGTTTGTTCCGCACCAAAGGGACAACTTCATGTCCACCTGTGGTCAAAAAGGCCGACAGTGCAGTTCCCAAAAGACCCGAAGCACCCGAGATCGCCACACGCAGTCTTGGACGATCCAAATAAGGACGATGCCGCATCAGATCATGGGCGAGGCGTTGGTGTCGAAAAGCAAACATCCGTTGGATCGTACGCTGGATGCTTCCGCCCCCAATCGCCCGTCCCAAGGCCCCCATCGGCAACTCGTAATGGATATGATCTTCGAGGACACACCCACCATCTGCCTGCGACAAAAAGCGATGTTCATGTTCCCAAGAGGCGAAGGGACCGCGCTTTTGTACATCTGTAAAAAGTTGATCTTCGATGTAGTCCTGATGCACAGCTTCCCACGTTTGTGGGATCGGTCCTAGATGCAAACGCATCACCATCCGCGCACCTTCTTCGATCCCACCTTGCTTTTCGACGATCTCTACACGATCCCAAGGAGGAGAAAGTCGTTCAAAAGCCCCATCACGTCGATGCCACGCAAAAACTTCATGTGCTGAAGATGCAAACTTGGTACGCTTTGTAAAGACCGCCATCCCTTCTCGCTCCTCTTCTTGGGGCTTGCTAGAAGCCCTTTTTTCTCTGTCATATAGCCATAGGATGCAGTGCCACCACAGAAGGTTTCCAATTTGTTCTTTCTGTTGCGGTTCTTGCATCGAAGATGAAACGGCGGGATGAAGAAAAAGATGTGTAGGCGGGAAAAAAGCGAGGCTTGGTTCTTGTCTTTTTCTGGGGGATTAAGAATGACTTTTCTTTTCGTCTGGATGGGAAAGATGATCCGCTTGTTCTGCCGCATCTTTGGGGGTCAGCGGTCGAAGACTCCTGAGTTTTGCTGCGATCTCTTCGGCGCCACCAAGACGCGCCAGCTGCGCATGAACCTCGCGAGCAAGCGCAAGCGAGTCTTTGAAACGCTTGTGTTGATCGCGCTTTTTGTGGACCTCGGGCGTTTCCTCGGACGCAGGAGGAAGAGCAGCCCGAAGTTGCTGTAACCGCGCAAGAAGCGACTCTTGGCGCCATGTTGGTTTCCAAGGCTCGTTCTGCTCGGGCAACACGCTTTCCCCTATCTTTTGCGCGTCTTCGATCACTTGGATGGACTCATCGAGTTCTTTTTGCAACTCTTTGCCGATCGTGTGGCCGCTCACTTCGAGATGAAGGCGTTTTAAGACCGTTGCACCATACATCGAATACAACATCGTCTTGAGTTGTGTCAGTTCTGTACTCACATCAAGCCCCGATCCCACAGGGGATTCCGCGTCTTCTTCGTGCAAGACTTCCAGATCCGAACCTTGTAGGTTCGCGTACAAACCATCGACGATCGATGAAAAGGTATCCAAAAAAGCTTCAGGAGAAAGATCACCCACGTGCTCGCCCCACCAGTGTTGGAGGCGTTCAACAAGGTTGTCGCGGTAGCCTTGATAGAGGGCCTGAAAATCGTGATATTCTTTTTCCAACGTCGTGAGATAAGAGCTTTTTTCTTCCGTCATACCCGTCCTCCTTGTGAAAAGACACCAATCACTTCGAACGTTAAAGGAAAACGAAGATCCTACCTTCACATCGATCTAGATCGGCCTTGATCGAGATCAAATGTGAGATGACGCAAAAAAACGCTCGCCTGGTACTGCGCAAACAACGAGTTTATTTGACTCCATTCAAGATGAATAGGCAGGTTTTTTCTCGATTTTCGGTGATCAAAAAATAAAAGGATAAATCAGCCAACGCCCACCACCATCACGAGATAGGAGAAGGCTTCTTCTTTTGAAAGAAGTGACTGTTTTTCTCGACAAGCCCAATACATTTGTGAGAGAAAAGCCTTCGTTCAACTGGAGAGACGACATGACATATTGGTTAGGCTTGGTTTTTCTTCCATTTTTCTTTGTTTCTTTGTTCCTTCTTATCTTTTATGGAGTCATCGCCCATTATCACCATATCCTCGCAAGGCTCCGCCCCACAGAAGCCCCACCCCCGCCCCTTCAAGAAGTTCCTTTTGTTACCGTGCAACTGGCGATCTGCAACGAAGGCGACCTCGTCAACCAAACCATCCAATCTTTGATGGAACTCAGTTACCCCAAAGATCGATGGGAAGCCCAACTCTGCGATGATTCGACAGATCCGCATACCTCGGCGATCTGTGCTCGTGCAGCAAAACATTACCAGCGGCTCGGATTTTCTATCTTTCATCTACAACGAAGCCAAAGAGAGGGGTTTAAAGCAGGTAATTTAAATGCCGCAACCCCCCACGCAAAAGGTGAGATATTTGTCATTCTAGATGCAGACTTTATCTTACAAAGCAACTTCCTTGAGAAAAACATTCCTTTTTTTGAGCAAGATCCAAAGCTTGGAGCGATTCAAACGTACTGGACCCACCGCAACAAAGATGCGAGTCCGCTCACAAAAGCCCAAGAGAGCAGCTACGATTATCACTTGCGAATCGAGCAACAAGGCCGTTCACGTTGGGGTAGATGGATGCATCTCAATGGCTCTGCGTGCCTTGTTCGCCGCCAAGCCCTCGAAGAAGTGGGTGGTTGGAAGACCTACATTGAAGACGTCTATTTAAGTTATCAGATCCAACTCAACGACTGGCGGATTCGCTTTTCAGACACATCAACCGCCCAAGCCCTGCTCCCCACAACCATCGAGAGTATCCGCTCCCAACAAAAGCGATGGCATCGAGGAAGTGGACTTGCAGCCCGTGATCTTCTCGGAAAGATCGCGCTTTCCAAAGCATCGTTTCTAAACAAACTCGAAGCATTTGGGCATCTGCTTGGAACCAGCGCTTACATCGGGATCACAGGTCTCTTGCTTTTCTCTTGGCCCGTGATGACTTGGCTCCACGCAAACCCCCGATGGAACTGGATACAATGGCTATCTCCATTGTGTTTTTACTTCTTGAGTAGTGGCACAGGAAGCGCAACAGCTTTCGCGCAGAGACACAACCATCGGTCCTTCCTCGAAAATCAACATCATATGTTATGGCTGAGCCTCTACCAATCAGGGCTCGCACCACTCGCCACTTACAACGTACTTTTGGGCTTGATGGGCTATCCTTTGCGGACATGGACCCCCTCGAATATACGTCCTCAAAGCAAAGGAATCTCTTACGAACGAGCCTTTGAATGGTTGCTTTTATGCTGCGGGATCATGGCCATCTATCGGGGGATTCAGTGGGGGATGTTGGGATTTTTGCTTCCCTTGGTGCCGATTTTTGGAGGATTGGTGTGGTTTATGGCTTACCCCTACCTCCATCAGCGCGCAAAAAGCGTCGGGTTGATAGCGTAAAGCATCGCTGCTTCGCGTGAGATCTCCCCAGCATTGACCAGTTCCACAAGCGCCGCATCCATCGTGACCATCCCCATCGAACGAGACGCTTCCATAATGGCCTTGAGTTGGTGAAGTTTGTCTTCGCGGATCAAGTTGCGCGCAGCAGGCGTAGCCACAAGGATCTCAAAAGCCGCCACACGCCCATCTTGGTTGCGATTGGGCAAGAGACGCTGCGAAACAACGGCGGTCAATGCGGAAGCAAGCTGTGCACGGACTTGTTCTTGTTGGTGTGCAGGAAAAACATCGATGACGCGATCGATGGTTTGAACCGCATCATTGGCGTGGAGTGTCGCGAGCACCAAGTGGCCCGTTTCTGCGGCAGTAAGAGCAGCAGAGATCGTATCAAGGTCACGCATCTCCCCGACCAAGATAACATCGGGGTCTTGCCGCAAGATGTATTTGAGCGCGCTCGAAAAACTCTTCGTATCTGCAAAGACCTCGCGCTGATCGATGGTTGCGGCTTTGCTTTCGTGCGTAAACTCGATGGGATCTTCAATCGTGAGGATACGACACTGACGATAACGGTTGATATGGTCGATCATACAAGCAAGGGTCGTGGACTTTCCTGATCCTGTGGGCCCCACCACCAAGACCAGACCTTGCGGATACTGCGCAAGTTTCATCACCATGCCAGGGATCCGCAAGGTCTTTGGATCGGGGATCTCCGTAGGGATCGCCCGCAACGACATCGCCATCTTGCCTTTTTGAAAGTAAGCATTCACCCGAAAACGCTGGTGTTGATCCAAAGCCAACGCAAAGTCGATCTCTCGTTCGAGTTGGTACACCGTGCGTTGTCGAACGCTCAACACAGAGTGCAACAAGATCCGCATGTCTCCTTCTGTCAGAGGGGAGACAGGCAAAGGCTCCAACACACCGTTGATTCGGAAGATCGGTGGGCGCCCAGAGGTAAGGTGTAGATCCGAGGCTTTGCGTTCTGTCACAAGGCGCAGAAGCGACTTGATATCCAATCCTCCGCCCGCAGCCGAAGAAAACGCATCGCGGAAAGTGGCGATCCCCGTCTCCATCCCTTGCGCGGAAAGAGCGAACTCTTCGGGGTTAGAAGAGTAGGCTTTCCCCACATCAAAGGTCACTTTCCCTTGGCGATAAAGGTCCAACAAAGAACGATTGAAGCTAACGAGGCCAGGATCTCCCGTGTCACGGAGCTGATCAGCAAGTTCTTCGATGCGTTGCTCGCGCAAAAGCTGTGAAACAGCAGGTGTATTGGACAATATCTCGAATGCCAAGACACGAGACTCACCATCAGGCGAAGGGACCAAGCGCTGCGAAACGATACCGCGCAACGAAAGGGAAAGATCCATCGCGACTTGGTGACGCATGTGCTCGGGATAATAACTCATGATGCGTTGAAGCGTTTGCACCGCATCGATGGTATGCAACGTCGAAAAGACAAGGTGCCCAGTCAAGGCCGCGGAAAGCGCAACAGACATCGTCTCCATATCGCGCATCTCACCAATCATGATCACGTCTGGACTTTCCCGAACAACGTGCTTTAACGCATGGTGAAACGAAAGCGTATCCGCTCCCACCTCGCGTTGTGTCATCCGCGAAAGGATATCATGATGGACAAACTCGATCGGTTCTTCGATGGTCACGACATGCGCATGGCGCGTGCTGTTGATGTAATGCAAGATCGCCGCAAGGGTTGTGGACTTCCCTGACCCTGTCGCCCCCGTGACCAACACCAAACCACGTGGTTGATCCCCAAGATCCTTGAGTGATGCGGGCAGACCAAGATCTTGAAATGACAAAGCACCGCTCGGAATCGACCGTGCTACCGCCCCAATCAAACCACGCTGGCGATGCAAGTTCAAACGAAAGCGGTGGCCACTCTCCAACGCATAACCCACATCAAGATCACCGTCGTCCTCAAAACGCCGTCGCATCGAGCCTTTGAGGATCTTATCGAGAAAACGCTCAAAGTCTGCGTGCTCAACCGCAGGAAGCTCTAAAGGAATCACACGACCATGTACGCGAACCGCAGGCGGTTTGGTCTCTCCCAAAAAGAGGTCTGAAGCATGCCAAGCATCCATCGATTCAAGCAACGCAAAAAGCCCGTCACCAGAAGTAAACCGACCTCGTAGCTCATCCGAGATCGCAGGCGTAATCTTCGCAACGATCTCTTCTTCTGTAGGGACGGGTGTTTGGGGAGGCGTCAGCACAGAGGCCTCAGAAGGAGCGGCACTTACGACCTCTTCTTCTGTCATCATGGCAGGCAAAGAAGGAGGTGGAGACTCGACCTCCTCAGCAACAAGACTTTCCCTGACAAGAGAGCGGCGCTTTTTCTCTGAAACCTCACCTTGTTCTGTGGCAGGCTCCAAGGGGTCGGGGAGTTCGAGTGGATCTTCACCTTCTCCTAGCCTTTTTTGAACAGCTTTGAAGATCTCATGAAGCCGAACAGTCGGGGATGTTGGTGGTGCCACCTCCAACATCCCCACGCACCACAACGCCACCAACAGCTGTGTCATCGTCTCATCAAGCTCGTCAGAAGCCAGAGATGCCCACGAACGATAGGCTTGGAGATCCTGCTCAAACTTGCCACCTAGCGCTTTCAAGGCCGGGCCGCTGTCAGGATGCAGACAAACCTGCACTTCACCTTTTCCCCAAGCTGCTTCAGAAAGGCGATGCACCAAGCTTTTGTCGGTCGTTGCGGCAAAACCATAACGCATCAAAAAGATCGCAGGCATCTTGCCAGGCTGGATCCTTTTGAGTGAAGCCGTGCGCTCTGGGACGAAAGTAAACTCCCCGTGCGACCAAGCGAATAGAATCTTCATTTGGCGTGCAAGAGCGGCCATCACGCTGCGTTCGTCGTCTGCGGCTTCGAAGGGTTCTCCTCCCCACAAAAGCTCGACCACACAGCCTTCTTCCAAACCCATCTCGCACTTTTTTTCGCCCTGAACAACCTCCAGATGTCCCGTTGCGCCGCACTTTTCTAAGATCGCCAACAACAATGGAACGCTGACTTGATCCAAAACACCCGCGATCTTGTTGCCCAATTGATCTGTGGAGAGAAGCATTGATCACCTCGTTGTTTTCGTAAAAGATCTCAGCGATTGACTTTCTTTGCTAAAGCTGACAGCGCCCCAAAGATGCTCTCACTTTGGGCACAAAGCTCTGGGATTCCTCCATCTCGCTCTTCTTTGCTCGTCGCTCGACGATAATTGACCTCGGTCAAACGACCTTTGTGCAGGTATATCCGATGAAAAAAGATGTAATCCCCTTCGCGTACCTTGCGTTGAGAACAGAAGGCATCTTCGCGTTTTTTAAAAGAAACACCGCGATTTATGTTCTTGATACGGGAAAAAAGACCCTTTACAACACGCTCTTGTGCCTTTGTAAAAGTCTTTACATGCTTTGTGATATGCACCGCTTTTACGGCTGACTCGAGCACTTGGCCGTGGGGGACATAGATATGATTGTAAGAATTGCCGATGCGACGGCTGTGAACGTGATTGTACTCTTCCCCTTCAAAGAAAAGCTTCTTGGGAACGTCTTGGCACCCACTCAAGAAAAGAAGAAAACACAGCGCAGCAAACCATCGAAGAGAGACCATCGCGTTCACCTACTTTCCTGTTCTTGAAAGAGAAATAGAGCATAAAAACAGACAACGCAACATGGTAAGCCACGCAGCCAAACGAGTCAACGCACAGAGACCCCAAACAACAAGGGGTATGTCGCCCGACCACACCAAAACACTTTGTCTTTGCAAGGAAAAGGTTGATGGGGAACGCACACAAAGAAAGCCCACCAAAGGCAGGGTCACACATACACTCAAAGCGAGAGGACTTCCCCCATCGCGAGTTGTTCGCTGATCTTGGCGAACAGTGCGGCATCTTGTTGCTTCTTCTCATCAGACCGCTTGCGAAGCGAAGCCATGGGCATCTTAAGACGGATATTCTCAGAAAGCTTCTCTTGGTGCCGCGCAAGAAAGGCCCAATACAACGAAGAGATCGGACAGTCTTTCTTTGGATCAAAGCGACAAGCCTTACAATAATCGCTCATCTTTTGGAGATAGGGCGTCCCCGAGACATAAGGCTTGGTCGTCATCAAGTCGCCGACGGCGTAAGTCCCCATCCCTAGGACATTGGGCTCGACCACCCAGTCATAAGCATCTGTATAAGCCACCCAAAACCAGTCCGTTAACGCACGAGGTGAGACATCCAGCAAAGTCGCAAGATTGGAAAGAACCATCAATCGGGTGATATGGTGGCTATACCCCTCTTCCCACACGGAAGAGACCACTTGATCCAAACAAGCCAGGCCCGAAGCCTTTCCCCAAAAAGCAGGAGGGATAGGTCGCCCTTCGCTAAGGAAAGCAGGGATCGCCCCACCATCGGGATCATTCATCGCATCGCGCCGCCGCCAATCCTTGCCAGACCAGCCCGCATATCCCCCATCCCCTGGGACATTCGCACACAAAGGTCGCTCCATGTGTGGCAGACGCCGAAACCCGTCCGTTTCACGGTGAACATGCCGCACAAACTCCCGCCACCCGAGGATCTGCCGCACAAACCCTTCCTTGGATGCAAGTGGCAAAGATAAATCCAAGACTTCTTCTAGGATTCTTTTAGGAAGAAGTCTATGTATATTGATAAGGGACGATAGCCTCGTATGAAAGAGATTGGTTGAAGACATCGACATCGCATCTTCATAAGGCCCAAACATCGGGAGACATCGCGCCTTTGCCCATGTCCATAAGGTCTCCGCATCTTCGCGGCGTTGGGGTAACGCTGTCAAATCAAGCGTACCTGGATGATGAGCCAGCTTTGTCAGAAGAAAATCACCCACCTCTTGGGTGATCGGGTCCACCAAAAACACGGGGAGTTCGGGCGCTGGTGGCTCGCCATGCCAAGGTTTGCGATTCTCTGTATCAAAGCTAAACTTCCCACCCAGCGGCTTTCCTCGCTCCATGAGATAGCCTGTATCGCGGCGCACCCTTCGATAAAAAGCGTCCATTCGATAACGACCCTCCGAAGAGAGGCTTTCACGAAACTGTTGGGAAGAACTCAACCAGCCTTCGTGCGGCAAGATCCGCAGTTTCCCCGCATCGACGAGAGGTTGCAACGCCACACGAAGCTCTCGCTCAGCAGGTTCCATCACCTCCAAGGCATCTCCTCGAAGCGCCGCATCTTCCGCCATCGCCGCTTCTAACATCGTAGGATAAGGCGCCTTGCCCATCAGATAACGTACAGCCACACCCCGCGCAGCTTGTTCCAACGCAAAGTGCCGCATATTCGACAAGATCAACGCCAACTTTTGCTTGTGGTATGGACGCCTCGCCGCTTTCCACAGCGTCTCCACCAAGACGATCCCCATACTCTGAGGCTCTTCACGAGACAAAGGCCCCATCTGATCGGAAAGTTGGTCGTATGGTACAAAAAGCCATCGACGACGCTGCGAGCCCTCACGCTCTCGATACGCCGCCAAACGCGAAAGAAAGAGTTCCACGAAAGCCTCCGTTAAGGCGTATAACGCGCGATGTAGTCTTTGACTTGTACCTTGCGTGCTGTATTTTCCGAACTCATATAGCGAACCTTCCCAAATATCGGTCTTTCAGGTCCCCAAGCTCGATCATAACGCCCAAGCACCCAAAAGATCCCGCTGTACGAATTGGGATCACGGCCATCCAACGCATATTTGTTGTTTAGCTCGATCATCACAGCAAGCGCATCTTCGGGACTTTTACTCCACTCCAGAATCTTTTTCCCCCAAAGCATCCGCAGATAGTTGTGGATCTTGCCCTCTTGGACCAACTGTACTTGCGCTGCATTCCACAGTGGGTCGTGGGTTTGCGCTTGTTCAAACTGCTTCAATGTGTATTCCCAAGATCGCGGATCACTGCGATGTTGCTCAAGCGTTTCTTGGGCCCACCCAGGCAAAGAGGCGTATTCTTCGTAATGTTCGTCGAGAAACGCCATGTTGAAACCGATCTCACGCCACGTCACCAACTCGTCCAAAAAAGCCTCGGCCACCTCCGACATCCCCCACCAACCACCCCGCTGTCCCGTGGGTTTGCCTAAACGATGGGGCTCCCAGCCTTCGCGCTCGACGATCTTCGAAAAGACCTCGTGGGTAGAAAGATGGCCAAAGTGCAGGTATGGCGAAAACCCGCTCGCCACCTCTTCCTCTGGCTCGTTGCGTTCCTCTGCGTAACGACGCAAACGAAACTTCAGAAATCCTTGCATCTGTTGTTGTGCGGCTTGCTCTCCGCCTTGGGTCTCTTTCACCGCAGAGACACGATGATCGATCGGCAAACGTGAGATATCAACCGCATCTCCCACAAACTCCGCCCCCACAAACACGGGCCACTTTTTGCGGATCTCAGCAGGAAAACTCTGCAACCTTGGCAGCGTCACCCCTTCCCACGGCGAAGAAGACGGCCACTCCAACAAAAAGGGCGACAAAGTCTTATGCAAAAATCGCCGAAAAGAATAAGCTGTCGTAAAGACCCGATCTGCCGCACGCAAAGGCAACAGCCCGTTGCTGTCAATCGCCTCCAAAGGAACCGCCAAACGCGGTGCCACCGCACGCAACATTCGAGGCAAAAAGAAAGCTGGAAAGAGATCTGTAATCACACCACAAGAACGCTGCGAGAGGGCTTCCAAAAGCCCCCTTCCTTCGCCATGTTCGCGCTCCACATAAGCCACATATGTCGCTGGCGTCTGCGCAAAAGCCTTCGCTTGATCGACCATCCCATCCATCACAAAACGATGGTGACGATCGCTCGCCCAATCATAACCACAACGCAAAGCCTCGAAGATCACCAAAGGTTTTTGTAGCCGTTGCGCCTGCTCGATCGCCCGATCCAACGCAAAGTTCCATCGACTTCGTCGAGCTGCCACCATCCAATACAAGACAAAATCCCCCTCAGGATTCCACTCTTTCTGATTGAAGCCATGAATGCGACTTTCTGGGATGCTTGCCACAGCTGTCTCTCCTTCTCTCTGCAAAATCAAACTCTCCCCTCTGACCCTTGGATGCCCCTCCCCCCAACATAGGTTCGTCAGCCCCCTCGCTTGACAAATGCAACCCACAGCCACGAAGATACACTGCATAAACGCATACGCAGCATACCTTCACAGCCCGAACAACCGTTTTGCTTGCACCACAAAGGTGATCGTCTTTCGCTGAGAACGATCACGCTGCGCAATTCTTATGCCCCTTCAAAGAAAGGAAAAAGCCCATGTTTCGTCTATTTCGAACTCTAACCTTTGCAGGGATGCTCCTCGCAACCACCCTCTTTTTGCCCACGCCCCAAGTCCACGCCAACCCACCTCTGGGCACGCTCTTTGTGGCGCGCACCTCCTTCCCCACAAACGCAGAAAATGACAAAGACCTCATCCGAAAAGGCCGCAAACACCGTCATAAAAACCTACGTATCGCCCCAGGAGGAGACTCCATCCAATGCCACATCTTGCTGGTCCTCAAAAGCAAGTTTCGCGGCAACCAGATCTATTTCGTCCTCTACCCCGCAGGAAGCAAAGACTACGTTGCTGCAACCCCTGTATCCGTCAAACGCGGCACCAAACGTCTTATCTCTCCAATGACTTTCGACGCAATTCAAACGCGGTAAAAAATAGTCCTCAAAGCCACTTGGCCCCGCAGACGCGGCAAAAAATGATCGAGACCCTCCTCGGTCGCACTTCTTTTGTCTTGAAATAATATCGGCCTCCGCAAAGATATCAAGGGCGACCACGGAGGTCGCCCGGATCAGATATCCGGATACGAGATATCCGATGATATCGGATCAGGATCCTCCGGATACAGGGATATCGGATCAGGGGATACTTTATCAACCTCCACTGCGATATCAACGGGCGACCCTCCGTGGTCGCCCCAGAGAGAATATCCTGTCGGCCTCCGCAAAAGATATCAGGGCGACCACGCGATATCAAGGGCGACCCTCGTGGTCGCCCCGAGAATATCCTGTCGGCCTCCGCTGCGATACCCAACGGGCGACCACGGAGGGTCGCCCCGGAGAGGAATATCCTATCGGCCTCCGCTTCCCCCTTCAGAAATTTTCTTCCATCCATAAAGATTTCTTTAGAATATTCCTGCAATCGCAAAGGTCTATGCATTCACATCCAAAGACCTCCCAACAAATACAGTATCCTTCCGCACACTCACAACGGAGAAACCTCTCTATCCTTCTTCAAGGACCAGAGAAGCCCTATTTCTCGTATGTTCTGGCACTTTATGGTTCCACACAAAACCACAAGGAGAACCTTTGATGAATCCCAAGGCACACACCTTTTTTCAACCCGCTTTGAAAGTGCTTTCTTTTCTTTCTCTTTTCCTCTTTTCTTTGGCGTGTTGGACTGACAACGCAGAAGCACTCACGAAAAAAAAGATATGCATCGAACTCACGTTGAAGACAAAGAAATGCCGTAAAACATCCACTTGTAAGACTTGGAAGTTTGAAAAAGAAAAGTGCGTACAATACGGCAACAAAAAATGCGTAAAAAAGAAAGGCAGCAAGTGTCTCAAATGGTTTCGTTTCGCAGAAAGACGCTGCCTTAAATACAAAAGAACAGGTCGCAAAAAGTGCATCGAATACAAACAAATCTGTTTTTTTGGGCCTCCCTGCTGCAAGGTCTGGAAAGAAGTATCTTGCAACCGTTTCGCCAAGTGCCCCAAAGGGAAAAAGAAGTGCAAAGATGTATGCATTTTGTGGCCCAAAACCGCACAAGGACGAGGCAGCTTCAAAGTCACAAAAAGCTGTAAATAATACTGCATCTCGGGAAAGTCTCTGTCCCGCCCTTCCTCTACCAGCGTGGGCAGCCATCCCACGGCCTCTTTGTGCCCGACCAAAGACCCTACTAGCCTTCGTCGCCTCCCCCAAAGAATGTTCTGTTATCTCTCTTATTCTTCGTCTTCTCCTGAAAAATACGACATCATCGGCTCGACATAATGCTCTTTCCAACCCTGATGGTACTTTGGCCCCTGTCCTTCGGGGATCTCTGTATGGAAGATCTCGATCTTCGTCCCCCCCTCCAACTCAGTGAGGATGATCTCAACCCGCGAGTCTGCGTCTGACGCTGCAAAGTCGGCTGTCCTCCAATGCTGCACGATCTTTTTGGCAGGCACCAACTCCAAGTTTTCCCCTTGGATGTAACCACCCCATGCAGAAAAAGGCTCTCCCACAGTCGCAAAGATCGAAGCCTTCCCACCCGTCATGTTGGTATGACCTTCGCTAGAAAGCCAACTTCGGAAGATCTCTTCGGGGGATGCGGGGATAAAAAACTCTACTTGCGTGGACTCTGTCGCCATCACCAACCCTCCTCGTATGATAAGTCACTTTCTTTTGATAACGAACGCAGAAGAGGAAAGCAAGCGCAAGAACAACAAGCGAGCAAACAGGCAGTGTCATGAACCCCAAGAAGACAGAGGGATCACGCCCCCACAGCTTTGTTGATGCGGTTGGCGAGCGCCGCAAGAACCCCATCTCTGGGGCCAGAAGGAAGAGGCTCGATCAAGACCACAGGACGCGCTTCGTGATCAGCTTGACGAAAACGATCGTAAAGCTCGCGGGCCATCTTACGAAAGTCCCCTGCGTAATCGATCACTTCGACCCCTTCCGCGATCTTTGTGGGGATATCAGAGTGAACCAACCACAAGGAACGCGGTGGAGGAGTCACATCAGAGGAAGCCCAAGAGACCGTGGCATCGGGGCTATAGTGCGTGTACTTCATCCCAGGGCTGCGAGGGGCTTGACCATCTTTGGCATGTGTCATGGAGAGGATGGGTTCGCCAAGAACTGTCGAAAAGTCCTCCATCGAAAGGTGCCCTGGGCGGCACAAGATCGGCGAAGACGCCGAAAGATCCAAGACCGTGGACTCTAGGCCATAAGAACAAGCACCACGTCCCAAGACCATGACTTCGGGCCCAAGGTCTTCCAAGACGTGCTCTCGTGTTGTAGGACTCGGACGCCCTGAACGGTTGGCGCTGGGTGCAACCAAAGGGCCCGACTCTTCGAGGAAAGCAAGCGCAAGAGGATGAGCAGGCATACGCAACGCCACAGTATCCAAACCACCCGTCAAGATGTCCAAGACAGCGGGCTTTTTGGGCAGGATCACAGTCAAAGGACCAGGCCAAAAGTGATTGATCAAAAGCACCGCACGTTCGGGGATATCCGCAGCAAACTGGGAGATCTCATCAGGGTGAGA
This sequence comes from Myxococcales bacterium, assembly GCA_020632975.1. GTDB lineage: Bacteria > Myxococcota_C > UBA6777 > UBA6777 > UBA6777 > JAKLKB01. The sequence goes on along the minus strand of JACKEL010000021.1, from coordinate 1,108 downwards.
GACATGGACGATCAGCGGGTTGTCTGCGGGCCTTCCCTTCAATGCGAAGACCTTGCGGATGGCGTCAGCATCCCACGCAGAAGCACCCAAGCCATAAACCGTTTCTGTCTCAAAAGCCACAACATCGCCTTGTTGGATGCGCGCTGCGGCTTGTTTGATCTCCTCACGCAACGTCGCTTCGTGGGTGGACTCTGCTTTCATCTCCGCAAAAAACCCATCCAACAAAGCACTTCGCCGCGCTTCTACTTGTTCCCACATCGTCTTTGCCTACCATCTCCATGGGCTATGGCTCAGAGAGAGCCAGTTCTCCAGCATCACAAACAGCTTGTACCAAGCCTTCAACATGCGTCAGCGTGGTTCGCAAATTGACGAAACACGCCCGCAGTGCAAAGCGTCCTCGCAAAACCGTACTCGTGAGAAAAGCTTCTCCACTGAGCTGAACACGCGCAAGGATCGACTGATTCAATCGATCCAAAGCAGCCTCATCCCCTTGAAGATGAGGGGGAGCATAGCGAAAACACACGATGCTCAGGCTTTGCGGCGCCATCAGCTCAAGTTCGGGCGAGGACTGGATGCGTTTGGCGAGTTGATGGGCGTGGTGGATATCACGTTCAATCGCCGTTTGCAGCCCTTTTTTTCCCATGGACTGCAACACCATCCAGACCTTGAGCGCCCGAAAGCCGCGCGTTTGTTGAAAGCCAAACTCACTAAACCAAGGATATCCCCCGACTTGCGACGAGGGATTTTGCAGATACGAAGGGACAAGAGAAAAAGTGCGGCGCATCGCTTCGGGATCGCGGACCAAGGCAAGCCCAGCCTCCACGGGAACATACATCCATTTGTGTGGGTCCACCGCGACACTGTCAGCGCGCACAAGCCCTTGCATCCGCTCTTTGTGAGAAGCACTCAAGATCGCAGGACCACCATACGCAGCATCCACATGCATCCACAGCGACTCTTTCTGACAAAGATCCGCGACATCATCCAAAGGATCGATCGCCCCCGAGTTGACCGTACCTGCCGAAGCCACGACAGCGATGGGCTTGTAGCCCGCTTTGCGATCATCCTCTATCGCGGCGCGCAGACTCGACATCTCCATGCGGAAAGT
>JACKEL010000020.1 GCA_020632975.1 Myxococcales bacterium | reverse complement strand
GCTTGATCGACGATGTGAAGGGCAATCTCTTCGATGAGATCCAAGCATCGGGCACTTTGAAAGAAAAGATGTTGGGGAATCTGAGCGAAACGCTGAGTGCAGCGGCGCCAGGAAAAAGCGTGGATGGTTTGGATCAGACCCAAACGCTGCAACTGCGGTCTTCTTCAGCGACGACGTTGTTGGAGTTGATGACAAGCAAGCACAACATCTCAAATGATCTGAAAAGCCGTGCGTTTGATGTGTACGAAAAAGCCCTATCGAACGAGACAAACCCACTGTTGAAAGATTCGATGGTGATGAACCTCGATCGATTGAAAGGCAGCTTGCCTTCCGCGCTTCGTGACCGTGCAGAGGGTCTTGTGGAAGCATCCAACGTCACCAAACCCCCCTATGACAAGTGGTTTGCGAACGGCAACAATACCGTCAACATCGACATGTCCAACGGTGCAGGCGAAGGCTTCCTCGAAGACAACGTGAAGTACTTCGAGAGCATCGGGTTCAAGCGTGTGGGCGGAACAGACAGCGCACCCATCTTGGAAAAGACTTACGAAAAGAACGGTGTGGAAACCAACTTCCGCATGAACTTCCGCACCAATCGCAATGATATGTTCAAAGAAGTGGGCCAAGAAGACACGCATATCGTGATCTACTCAGGTCACTCAGGATGGGGACGCAATGTCCGCGACTCGCTCCAAGGAGCCCCCAAAGCTTCAGGAGAAGGGCAGTTGATCATGACCAACCTTTGCGTTGGCAAGGGTGAACTCCAACAGATGAAAGACAAGTTCCCTGACGCCCAAGTGATCACCACCTACAACTCAGAGTATTTCCAGCAAGGTGGGACCGCTGAGTCGCACTTTGCGATGAAAGAGTTGTTCGAGGGGATCGCAGAGCGCCGTGGTTACGAAGGAATCGCAGAGGATGTTCGTACAGCGAACCCTTGGAGTTCATCGCACCGCCGCGAAGAAGGCATCGACAACAATTTCATCTTCCCCACAGACTTGAAAGTGCGTCGTCAACACCTCGATCTCGATCATGACGGACAAGCCGATGTGTTCGACCGTATGGTGAACTTCAACACCTTTGATGTGAAGACAGACACTGCACGCGAGTTCCAAGCGATCCAACCTTCCCGTTCATCCGATGAATTGGTGGGAACCAAGATCCATTTTGCTGCGATGAGCACCAACCGTATCAGCATCTACAACGAGCTTTTGGAGCATCGCAATGGTACGGCCGAGGTCGTCCCTGCGGGCTATCACGATGCAGAGCCCGGAGAGACGGGGATGTTCCGCTTCACCAAGAATGCGGCAGAAGGCACTGTCGAGATGTCGATGGATTCGCGTTTTGCGCACATGTCGGAAGAAGCGTTGCGTATGGCCTCTGCTTACGAGTATGCGCTTTACAAAGGACAGTCGGACACTTCTTGGCCCTTGAAAGGCGCAGACGACAAGCTCCACGCGCTTGTGTTTGCTGCACAGTCGCTGAATACAGACAGCGGTTATCGCGATAGCGCTGTCTGGGGCGAGTTTTTGAAAGCCTACAATCTGCCCAACATCTCTCTTTCCACTGTGAAGCCCACCATCGAGGCAGATGAGCACTATTACTCGGGGTCTCGTGCTTCCGTGAACGCTCTTCGTGGCAAGTTGGATGCTTCTATGGTAGAGCAACTTGGACAGTCGAGCGTTGGTGTGATCCAAGTCGACTAATCCCCGTCCTTTGGGTCTTTCCCGCCCTCTACTTTCTCTTTTTCCTACGGCTCCTCAACACACTTTTCTACAGAAGCCTTTCTCGTGGTGGCTGTGCTGATTAATTCAGGCGGACACTTGGGGAACGTGCGATATATTCTTTGCTATCGCCAGCGACATAGTATCGAAGCAAAGCTCGGATAGGCCAGTCTTTGCAGTCTTGGGGGAGACTTTCGCGGCCTTCGATGATCTTTTCGCCGGGCTCTAGGCGTTTTCGCGCGACGAGACCACAACATCCTTTGACGCTGCCCATCTCAGGGACACCACACGATGAGTCTGTCCACCCTGTAGAGATCTCGATCTCGTAGCCGTGGGGTGGGGTTTCGCAGCATCCGCTGTCCCACTCGATGGCGAGCTTTCCTGTGTTGGTGATGGAGACGAGTTGTTTTTGGCCTGAAAAGACCAACTCTATCTGGACATGGTTTGTTGTTGCTTCTGTTCCACATCCCCCGATAATCCAGAGAGATAGGATGCTTAGGATGCGCCAAGGACGAAGACTTTTTCTCATGATCAATGCTCCCAAATACATCTCTTTGGGTTCCTTCTCTCTCCAATGCTGGGTGTTGGTTTCTTCGTATGGAGGGTGCTCTTGGCAAGGGGAGGGGGACTTTGTAGATGTTCCTTTCGTCGCGGAAAAACTATTTCTTGGTGGTCTGTGAGAGGGGCTGCCACCGTACTTCTTTTAAGAAGCGTTCTAGGGTGCCGAGGCAGTCAAAGATTTGTTCAAGGTTGTTGGTCTTGGCTGCTTCATTGAGCAAGGCCCCTAGTATCGTGATGGTTCGGAATCCATAGGAACTTCCTGTGCCTATCAGATCGTGTGATATCTGTTGGATGATGCGGAGTTTGTTTTCAGCATAAGCTTTTTGCATCTTTCGAAGGGCTTCTTGGTTTCGGTGCAAGAACTCAGGGACGTACTGCACAAGATCTGCATCGACCAAGCAGGGTTTGGCGATGCCTTCGAGCTTTGAGAAGTCGAGATAGGTTTGTTTTTCAGCGAGCAGGACGCTGTGTTTGGCGTGGATTGGGCGGCTCCACAGTTTGACGGCTTTGACCAAGCTTTGTCGGTCGATGGGTTTGGTCAAGTAGTCGTCGATGCCCGCACGTAGGCATTTTTCGCGGAATCCGACCATAGCGTGCGCAGTGAGCGCGATCATTGGCGTCGAACGCGTGATCTGCTCGGTGGCTTCGTACTCTCGGATCTTTTCGGCCATCTCAAGCCCATTGATGTCAGGCATCTCGATGTCTGCGATGATCAGGGAGAAGAGAGCTTCGTAAAAGTGTTGCAAGCCTTCTCTTCCGCTTGAGGCGACCGTGATCTTTGCCCCTGCGCGCTCTAAAACATGTGTCGCAAATCGCGCGCTTTCGGGGTTGTCCTCCACCAAAAGGATCTGATGACCTCGGAGGGGAAGTTCTTCTCGTGGGTTGGCGGATTGGGGAGGCGACCATTTTTTTTGCAGGACGGTCGTGACTTTGCGCCGTGTGATCGGTCGAGGTAACACTTCTAAAAGGTTACGATCAAAGAAGATATTTTCCTCGCCTGTTTTTTGTTGGGTCAGCAAGAAAAACGGACTTTGCGGGGAGGGGCGATATTCTTTCCACCACCCCATGATCGAATGAATCGATGAACTAGGGAGGCGATCGTCCACCCAAATATGCGTGATCGCGTGTTGTTTGAGGAGTTGTGGGACGCTTTGTTTGGGATGGCTCGAAAAGAAGGGGATCTGGATGCCTTGGCATACGAGTCTGGCACATCGCGCAAGCCGTTCGTCTTCTGTGAGCAACAGGATCTGAGGAGGCGGAGAAGTGGGTTGGGTAATGTCGGGGCTCTCGGCGGTTTGCAGTGGCAGATCAAGAAAGAAGGTGCTTCCTTGACCAAGCGTGCTTTCGACCCAGATGCGTCCATCCATGAGTTCGCAGAGTGTTTTGCTGATACTGAGTCCGAGACCTGTTCCTTCGTACTTTCGGGAGTTTGAGGAGTCCACTTGATAGAATCGCTCAAAGATCTTGTTTTGTGTGGCTTCGGGGATACCGATCCCTGTGTCTGAGATGGAGATCAAGATGCGTGTGTCGGTACCATCGTGAGGTTGGGGTTTGGCTTCCATCAGGATGGAGCCTTCTTGGGTGAACTTGAGTGCATTCCCTAGAAGATTGAGCAAGATGCGTCGTAGGAGTTGCGCATCGCCAAGCACGTGGGATGGGGTCGCAGGATCAATGCAACAGTAGATCTCAAGTCCCTTGTCGTGGGCTCTTGGGGAGAGTGACTCGAGGACATTTTCGAGCATATCGATCAGATGAAAGGGCTCTCGAAGCATCACGACTTCGCCGGCCTCGATCTTCGAAAAGTCCAAGATCTCGTTGATCACAGCAAGAAGAGACTCAGCATTGGATTGCACAGAGTTAAGAAGTTCTTGTTGTTCTGAGGAGGTTGTGTAGTCCATCGCAAGTTCATTCATCCCCAAGATCAAGTGCATGGGGGTGCGGATCTCATGGCTCATCTTGGCCAAAAACTCGCTTTTGGCTCGATCTGCGGACTCAGCGCTCTCTTTGGCTTCTTGAAGCGTGCGTTCCACCTTTTTGCGCTCGGTGATATCGCGCAGTGTTGCCGTAAAAAGGGGACTTTCTGAGGAAGGCAACTCAAACATCGAAAGTTCCGCAGGAAAGACGCTTCCATCCGCGCGCGCGGCTGTGATCTCGACGATTCTTCCAAGATAACGAGAGTCGCGGCTTTCGAGGTAACCTTTGATCTCTGAAGCGTGTAGCTCTGTTACATTTGGTGGGACCAAGACTTCGATCGCCTTTTTCCCAAGTATCTTGTCCCGCTCGTAGCCAAACATCTTTTCCGCAGCAGGATTGAACTCAAGGATCTCTCCCTCCAGGTTGAAGATCAGAGCAGCATCAAGCATCGACCGAAAAAGCGCATGTTCTCGTTGTTTGGTGAGGCTGCTTTCTTTTTCAGCGGCTTCTCGCTTTTGGTTGTTGCGGATGCCAAGGATGATACTGGCGTACGTTGTAATCAGTGGCTCCAAGAAGGAAACCAACTCTTCGTTGTATCCTTGGGGGCGGTTGGCGATGCCAAACATCCCGATCAGATGGTCACCATGGAAGATCGGCACCCCCAAAAATCGATGGAGGGCTGGGTGTCCAGGTGGAAGCCCGCCGCGTCGAGGGTCGGTCGCTGGCTGTTCTGCGATCACCACCTGCTTGGTTGCCATCACTGCGCCAAAGAGGGTTTTTTCGTTATAAAACTCCAGACCCTTGCGCACATTGTCTTCGTAAAACTTCCGCGTTTCTTCGTTCCAAGCGATGTTGGAGATCGCGTGGGTCTTGAGGTAGGGCTTGTCCTCTGACGTATAAAGCACCTCCCCAATAAACCCGTACTCGCTATCCGTCACTTCCAAGAGCTGGGCCAACAAGCCATCAAAGAGCGACCGTGGCTCGACATTACGGATAAACTCACTCTGGACATGGGTGACGGCCTCCAGAAGCTCTAGCGTGCGTTTCAGGTCGCTTTCTGCGTAGCTTTCTTGGGTGACGTCTCGAAAAAGCCAAAGGCTGTGGCTTTCTTGTGCGTTTCCCCCCAGCGGGATGAACGTCATCCCAAAGATTCGCCCGTCCTGTGTGGGAAAGATTTCACCAAGGACCGTCGTTTTTTGGGCCAAAAGCCTGCGTGTGTACGCAAGGAAGCCACCTTCCTTGGTGAACAACCTGTCTATTTTCTCGAAAAGCGCGTTGCTTTTTTGACCGAGGAGTGAACTTGGAGGGTCTTGGATACCAAAAAACTCGCATAGAGGGGGATTGGCGAAGGTGATGTTGTGTTGGCTGTCTTCCGCAAGAAACCCAAGTTTGACATTGGGAAGCGAGAGGCGACTTGGAGAGTTTGCGCGCGGTGGGGCGCCGTTTTGCGGGATCTCAGATGAGGTTACTTTCTCCATGGAAACATGTCCTACACTGCTTTTCTTGCCTGTTTGTTCGCTGCTTTGCTGTCTTTCTATGTGGGCAAAAGAGCGAAAAAGCAAGGTTGAAGCCCTTTATGGGGTGAGATGAGCAAACGCAAAGAGGCCCGATACGACGAGTTTGTCTGCATGGTGGGCTCTTGGGTATGTTTGGGCACCCCAACATGGCTTTTGTCGTTTTTAGAGCTTTTGGCTCTCAAAAGGATCGTCTCAGGAGATATGCTTCGTTGGAAAGGACTTTTGGGGCGGGGTTGTTATGCTGGTTGCTCTTGAGGATGGATCGCCAAAAAGCCGATAAAGTCGCGCTTTCCGATGTCTACACCTTGTTGGCGCAAGATGTCGTAAGCCGTGACGTAATGGAAGTAGAAATTGGGGATCGAAAATTGTAGAAAATAGTCTTTTCCGTAGGAGAAAAACTCTTTTGCAAAAGGAAGCGTGATGGGTCGTGTATCTGACTCAGCAAAGTCTTCTTCTTGGAAGGTTTCGAGATAAGCGACGGTTTTGTCGATTCTTTGGCGAAGATCGTCGAAGGTCTTTTCGTTGTCTTCAAAGCTGGGGGCCGACTTGCCAGTGACGCGTGCTGCGGAAAACTTTGCGGAGTCTGTGAAAGACTGGACTTGGCGGATAAAAGGGAACATCCCTTCTGTTAGTGCGCTTTGAAGGAGGGTTTCAGGAGCGATATCTTTTTCTTTGGCAAAGGACTCTGCTTTTTCAAGGAGTGCATGAAAATTGCGGAGATTTTGTGCCATCTGTTGGAGCAGTTGCAGATACATGTTCTTTTCCTACATGTTCGGGGGTTTAGAAGGCTTTCTTGCGAGAGATATCGTGACTTGTGAGAATACACATCGTGGTGAGCGCTTGCGTGGGTTACTCCGCGGCCAAGGGGAGTTGGTTGTGCTGTTGGGTGACTTGGGCGTTTGTGTCCGAAGTGGTTTGTGCACCACCCCCTTGCATAAAGGCGCAAACACCCTGTCCTGCGCCTTTTGCGGCGAGACCACCTGCACCAAAAAGGTCCGAGCCTTGAACCGCGCTATCAACACCCGCGCGTGCAAGTCCCGAAGGGCTTTCCGAGGGGAGGCTGCGAGCGACAGAAGCCATCGTCGCGACGGGGGTTTCGGGGGCTGTTTGGATCGGGCCACCGAGCTTGGCACCAGGGAGACGTTTGTCTTCGTACAAGCCGCGCAGATCATCGATGCTTACGCGCTTTTGGCCATCGGGACCTTTTTCGCCAAAGACATTCAACAACAAAGAAAACTCGACGCCACTGATCTTGGAGCCGATCCAAGAGGCATCATCGATTTGTTTGTTGTCGCGGATCGCAGCGCGAAAGTCTTCCATACTCATGGTCTTCCCGTCGCTGCTGTGGGAAACCAGCGCTTGAAAACGCTCAGGGTCAAAGTGACCATTGCGCAAGATCAAGGAGTCTCCGCTGTGATCGAGGAGTCCGCCGCGCAATTGGTTGACGTTAAAGGTGCCTTTCCAAAGGTTGCCCAAGATGCGCCCTGGACTGTTGCCGACCGCCGCGACATAAGCGGCATTACGCGAAAGACCAAGATCCTCAAACACTTCCTTGAGGTCAGAGATCTTTGCGTTTCCTTTGGCATCGATGGGGAGATGGCCCTCGTCGACGATGCCGCGGATCACGGGGCAAACGATCTCAGGTTGGGGGGCTGCGGCGGGGCGGGTTCCTTGTGGGATCTTGGTCGACATTAGGGATTCCTTTCGCTTGTGCGGCAAAGCGATGCGAGGGTTTGGAGATATCGCTGTTCTTGGTCTTTGGATGCTTGCTTGGCATCGACGGTCAGGGCAAGCGTGGTGATCTTGCCGTCGTCGAGGCGGTAGGCATGATATTGTCGCAAGGAGTCGGTTTTGGTCGCGGGACATAGAAAAGAGACCAAAAATCCTTCTTGCTGATCAGAAAAAGTGAAGGTTCTTTTCTCAAAAGCCTCAAGGTTGCCGATCGTTTTAAGGAGTTCGGCACAAGCTTCCCCAACGTATTCTTCGAGAGATGCGTCTTGTTTGGCGCTTCGTCGGTGGATGATCAAGTTGGGCTGGATCTGGATACGTTTGTTGAGGATACCTTGGATCATGCGCGGATCTTGGAGTTCTTCGCGGATGGGCAGGCGCAGCGAGAACATGGTTTCCACGAGATCGAATTCTTCGGGGGGAGAAAAGCTCATCCCATCGAAGGATGAGGGCGCGATGTGGTGCGGCATAAGAGTCACCCTTGGATGCTGTGTGGGGTATCCATCTCGTCGTAAGATCCTTGGATACCTCTGTTTCTTTTGTGCATTTCTCAGGTTGTGGTTGGGGCATGAAACGTAACAAACCTTCCATCGCTTGGCAATAGATAGAAGGCCAAGGTTTTTATAGTGGGGCGTCGTTTGGAGAAGCATGGATATGCCTTGGCGATAGACCAAATTGCTGTTTGAAGGCTTTGCTGAGAGAGAATCCTGTCGCATAGCCCACACGTGTTGCGATCTCGTCCAAAGAAAGGGGGGTTGTATGCAAAAGCTGGTAAGCGATCTTCATCCGATGTTGGTTGAGGTATTGCATCGGCGGGACGCCCACATCTTCCGCGAAGTGTCGGGCAAAAGAAGCCCTCGACATCCCCACGGCACGCGAAATCTTTTCGAGTGTCCACGCTTTTTCGGGCTGTTTGTGCAAAAGAGCGATGGCTTGTGTCAAAGATGGATGCCTTAAAGCACCGAGCCATCCGTGGTGTTCGTTGGTTTGGTTTTCTAGCCATGTGCGCAGGATGTACACAAACAAAGCATCCATCAGGTGATTTGTCAGTGTGTGGTTTCCTGGTTGCGACGTAAGCATCTCTGCTTCAACGAGCTGCAACAGCGATGTCACGGAAGCTGGAAGCATCTCTTGGGAGAGATGGATCAGTGGCGGTAAACACGAAAAGATCGGGTGTGGGTTAGAACAAGCAAAGCGATAAGCGCCGCAGATCAAGCCCGTTTGCTTGGCCGGGGCGGATGGACGGGGCGCAAGGACAAGATCTTGCGTAAAAGGGATGCAAGGGGAGTGGGGCTGGTGCGCGAGATAATGTTTGCTGCCCACGACCACCAAGTCACCCGTCTGAAGGTGATGTGCGCGATCTTCGCCTTCCAACCAAAGAAAACAATCCCCCTCTGTGACCAAGTGAAATCCCCAGTTTTGCTGGGCTTCAAAGACAAATCCCCATGGCGGAGTGTGTTGGGTATGAGCAAACAAAACCCCCGTCGTTTGGGTCGATTGAAGCAGCTCTGTGAGCAGATCAAACGTGGTACAGGTGCCTTGCTCGTCTTTTTCTTGGTTGAGACGATTCGATATGTTTTTGAGGATTTGTACCATGTTTCTTTTTGATCCTTGTGTGTATTTCTTTGTTCATCGTTTTGATTTTTCGATGAAATCGACATGGCGAAGAGGGTGCTTCTCTTTTGGAGAACATGTCACTTCGTCTCAAAAGAAGCAAGGAGAAAAGAGATGGCAAAGATCTTGGTTTTGGGTTCCACGGGTTCGGTTGGGAAGTTTCTTGCAGCGCAACTTGTGGCTTCAGGGCACCAAGTCTTTGGGGCCACACGTCACCAAGGAGAACACCCTGTCCCTGGCGTAGAGGCGCGTGTCCTTGAACTGACCGACCCTTCGACATTTGCGTCTGCTTTAGAAGGCGTAGAGCGTTTGTTTGTGTTGGCTCCTCCTGGATTTGCGGACACGTATGCTTTGCTGCGTCCCTTTTTGGCAGTGGCTTTTGCCAAGCCTTCTTTGGAGCGCGTCGCGACGATGAGCGCGCAAGGTGTCGAAGTGAGTGATGAGATCCCACTGCGTAAAGTCGAGCTTTTGGCGGAAGCTTCGGGCAAAGACTGGGTGCATCTGCGTCCAAACTGGTTTATGCAAAACTTCCATACCTTCTGGGGAACGCCTGTTCGAGAGTTTCAGACGATCCCTTTGCCAGCCGAAGACGCACGGGTTGGATTTATTGATGTGCGTGATATCGCGGATGCTGCGGCGGCTGCGCTGTCCAAGCCTGCAAGTGAGGTTTGTGGTCAAGCGTGGACTTTGACGGGACCTGCCTCCCTCACACATGCCGAAGCTGCCGCGATCTTGAGCCATGGTCTTGGAAAGACGATTACCTACCAAGATATCTCGGATGAAGCCTTCCGCGAAAACCTCAAGCCTTCGGGGCTTCCCGAAGATTACATTGGTTTGTTGTCGATGTTGTTTAGCGCGGTACGTGCGGGCGGGGCCGCTCCTTTGACGGATGCAGTGAAACAACTGTCAGGCCATGAGCCCCGCAGCTTGGACGGTTACGTTCGTGACTACGCAGAGGCTTTGGCGTAAGGAAGCTTGCAATGTTGGCTTAGGAGGATTTTTTCTTCTTTGCTTCCAGGACTTTATGAAGAAACTGGTAAAGTTCTTTTGAGTAAAACGGCTTTTGTAGACAAGGGATATCCTCGGTGTTTTGGGCCGTTTGCTCATCCATGTAGCCTGACATAAAGGCGATGGGAATAGATGGGGCACGTTTTCGTAGCCAAGCCAACAAAGCAAGCCCGCCACCTTGGGGCATGATCATATCCGAAAGCACGAGGTCAGGGACTTGGCGCGGATCGTCCGATTCCATGGCTTGTTGAAGGACAGACAAGGCTTCGATGGTGTTGTTGGCCGTGATGATACGGAATCCCGCTCGTTGTAAGAAATGTTCTGTTAGCTTCAATAGATCGGGGTTGTCTTCTGCGATCAGCAAGAGACGATCTTGTCCAAACTGGTCGAGATAGGCTTGGGGTTTGGAAGGTTCTGGGGAAGTCTCGGTCGCTTCTTGGAGCGGCAGGTACACGGAAAAACGCGTTCCCGCACCCACCGCACTTTTCACTGCGATATGTCCCCGACAACGCCGCACGATGCCATACACCGTGGAAAGGCCAAGCCCTGTGCCTTCTCCAGGGCTTTTGGTTGTAAAAAAAGGCTCAAAGATGCGTTCGATCACATCTTTGCTCATGCCTTGCCCAGAGTCTTTGACGTGCAAGACTGCGTAACTCCCTGGAGCAAGGTCACTAACGCCAAGCGTCTTGGGATCTCTGATGAACTGTTCTTCGACTTGGATCGCGATATAACCGTTTGGAGAAGAGATCGCATCGCGCGCATTGACCACAAGGTTGGTGAGGATCTGTTGCAAGAAGCCCTGCGTTGCGTGGATCGTCAGGGGGTGCTCGGGGAGTTCGACGCTCAAGCCAATGTCTTGTTGAATCAAGCGACGCAGCATCTTTTCTAGTCCTCTCACGGTCGCGACGAGATCGACCTCTGTGAGCGCAAACTGCTCGTTGCGTGAGAAGGTGAGAAGTTGTCGTGTAAGTTCGGTGGCTTGTTCGGTCGTCTTGACGATCTGTAGCGCGTGCTCCCGATCTTGGGGAGATTTGAGGTTGGATAGGATCTCTGCATGTCCCGCGATCACGGTCAGGAGGTTGTGAAAGTCGTGGGCGATCCCCCCCGCGAGTCGTCCCACCGCTTCCATCTTTTGCGAACGAAAAAGTTGTTCTTGCAAGCGGACTTGTTCTGCTTTGGCTTCGAGGTTGGCGCGATTGAGCAACGCATGTGCGATCTGGTCGCTGACTTCGCCAGAAAAAGAGATCTCATGATCTTGCCACATGCGTTGTGGCCCGACATGTTCGAGGCAAAGCGCACCCACGACTTCTCCACCCACACGCAAAGCTGCGTCGATCATCGAAGTGATCCCCAAAGGTCTGAGATAGATGTCCGAAAACTCATTGGTTCGGGGATCTCGAAGGGCATCATGGGCGTCGATGTATCTTCCGCTCCGCAGGGCCTCAAAGTAGGCAGGAAAGTCTTCTGCTTTGAGGATGGAACCCGCCTCATGTTGGTTGGCGGATCTTCGGTAAAGATCAACCATCTCTAGTTGGGTTTTTTCTTTGTTGAGGAGCCAAACGCTCACGCGCTCCACTTGCGTAGCTTCCGCGACAAGTTTGGTGGCGAGTTGGCTGACGCGTTTGATATCTCCCTCTACCACGGGCGGAGCTGTCGCCAAGATCAACAAACTTCGCTGTTGTTGTTGCAGGCTTTTTTGTTGTTGGGTGTCTTGCCACTGGGGTTGCTGGAAAGCGTTGGCTTGAAGGATGCAGCCCTCCACCCAAGTCTGCGTTCCTTCTTGTACCAAACGCCCCTTCTCATGGACCCAAAAGAGGTCTCCTTGTTGATCGAAGATGCGATACGTGACGATATAAAAGGGATTCTGGGGAGAAAGTTTGGAGATCACATGCCGAAGCATCGCTCGATCTGTCGGGGCCGCGATCGAAAGGAGGGAACGCGTATCTTGGAAGTCTGCGGGCGGATAGCCTGTCATCTCCTCGATACCTTCGGTCAGATCGGCCTTGATCCGCTCTGGATCCTTGGTATGACGAAACAAAGTCCCGGGTAGTGTGTTCGCAAGCCAGCCGACGAGACTGTGGCTGTTACCTTTCAGCGCTGGGAAAGATCGAGGTGGTGGTTCTTTTGCTTTGGGGGTCAAGGAACACCTCTCAATGCTGCTAAAATTAGAGAGTCTTTCTCAAAACTTAGCATGATGCAATAAGTTTGTGTATAGCACGCAAGTTCTGGGCGGGCTTGTTGTGGTTTGCGAAACTTGAAGGGAGGGCTCAAGGGACGCGGGTACTCTTTGGACTTTGGGGGATTTGCAAGCGGAAGCGGAGAAGACCTCGATACCTTCGGGCTTGGTAGATATCCATTGCCAACAACCACAAAAGGGGCAGAAACTCCAGCAACATGATCCACAGAGGAAGATACCAAACACCCTCCAAACGCTTGAAAGCGTGGACGAGGTGAGAGATCGGCAAAAGCCCCATCAATCCGATGAGAAGGCGCGAAGGTGCCAACACCAACCAAGGTGCCAGCCACAGCAGATACCACGGATACAGTGTGGGCGTAAACAACATATAAGCCGCCAAGGGCACAAACAGTCGCCAACGCAAAGGAGCCTTCCAAAAAGCCGATACAAGCGCAAAGAGTAGCACGATGGCTTGGAGTATCGCGCGGTTGGCGGGCTTGACCAGCCAGATATCAAGCAGCGTGTACAAAGGACCGTTGAAGTACCAGTCTCGCGAATAAGCAGCGATTTGCTTGAGAAAGGTGATCCACTCCTGCAAGTAGGGCAACATGATACAAAGCCCAAGCACCAAGGCAGAGAGCAGCATCTGAAAGCTTTGTTTCCATCGCAGATGCCAGAAGAGTACGGGGACCAAAAAGATCGGCAGGGGTTTCACGAGGATGGCCAGCGCTAGAAAGAGTCCGACTTGGAAGCCGCGTTTTTCTTGTGCAGCACACAGAAGGGCCACAAGGAAGGGCAAGGCGAAACCGTCGAGATGCCCATCAAGCGAGAGTTCAAGGATGGGGAGCGGACACCATAGATAGAGAAGAAGCAAGCCAGGAGGACGGCCATGACGCCGAATCCACCGCCACAATAGAACACATGCAGCGATCTCAAACAACAGCAGAAGAAGTTTGAGCCCGAGAAATCCTTGGGGATGCAGGAGGTACGCGATGGTGAAGATCGCTTGTGCGACGGGTGGATAGACAGTCTTGAGGTGGGGGTGGTTGATGAAGGGATGGATGATCGAATCGCGAAGATGCAGGAGGTACAGGGAGTTGGGCGCCTCTTCGTAGGGGTTGAAGCCTTGGGCTTGGATCTTACCATCCCAAATATAGCGAAAGGCATCGTCTGACATCGAAGGATCGTGAGGCCAAAGCAACAGTCGAAAGAGCAGTGTAAAGGCTACTAGCGTGCCAAGTAGCCGTCCTTTCGAGATCTTGGGAGCCCAAGCCACCACAGGCAGGTAAAGAGCAAAGAGCAACAAAGACCACTGCACGTGCTTTTCAGCGTGAGGGGGATCGAGCAAGGGCACAAAGAAAAAAGCAGCATACATCCCTGCTGTGAGAAACCCGATCAGCACAAGAAGAAGCGCTTGCCATCGCGCAAGCAAGCCTTTCGCACGCCCTAGACGATGGGGGGTTTGGTCATGGGTACGTGTTTGTACCATGCGTTGAACCTGTTTCTTTGGGGTGGAAGAGATCGTCTTTTTGCGAGATGCAAGGGAGAGGATGCAGAGGGGAAAGGCTTTCTTTACTGGCAGTTTGCGCGGCCTGGGGAGCCATTTTCTTTGTCTTGCCAAGTACCATTGTCGCAGCGTTCTCGGGACTTTCCTGTGCTTGGCCAAGCACCACCCGATGCAGCCACTGGATCAGCGCGGCTGAGTTCTTTGGCGCCATCCAACAACGTCACGGTATCGCCTGAAGAGAGGTTTCCACTGAAAAGGGTGGTGCCTCCTTGTTTGATGGTGAAGATGACGGCAGAGCCAGGGATCTGGTAGGGGTTGCCTGTAAAGTCGTAGTCTGGTTCGACGATCACAGCGTAACCACCCGCGGGGATCTGCTTACAGGTTCCGCCATTTGCGGGCGCAAGCTCTCGTCCACCAACGCCCACTTTGCCAATCGAAAGACCACAAAGATCAAGACTTTCGTTGCTTGATGCGTTTAGGATCTCGATGTACTCGCCATTTGCAAGAGAAGGGCTTGCCATGACTTCGACGATTTGTGGATCGCCTGGACGTGGGGGCGCGATCTCAGTGCGGTAGGTAAAGACCTTGGTTTCGCCTGTTCGATAAGAGGCGAGGTCACCGTACCAGATGTCATTTTGCGCGGGGCAAGTGTTGAGCGGACGCGAACCTGTGTAACGGATGTCACCTTCTGCGACAGGGCGGAGCTCATCACGCAAACCACGCACCAAAACCAAGTCGTATAGCTCTTCCCCTGCGAGAGAGCGTTTGGGCGTCAGGGTCACCAAGGTGCGCTTGACGCCATTTTCATCGATGGTTTCGGCTTTGATGTCCAAGTCCACCAAAAAGGGGATACGCGAGTCAGAGACAGGAGCGGCCTCAAGATCTCGGATAAAGTTGTAGTCCGCTTGTCCACGAACGAGGTAGATAAACTCGCTTGTGAGCGTTGTCGGTTGCATCACCTTCGAGAACTTGACGCGGAAGGTGGGCGTCACCGAGATCGTTGGCGTAGATGCAGAGTCGGGTTCTACATTGAGAACGCAAGGTGGGTTCTCAAGTCCGACCGTCTCAGGTGGCGAACAAGCCACCAAGATGAAAAACCCCGAAGCAACGAGCGCCATCGAGGCACGCAGCACCCTCCACATGATTGTCCTCCTGTGGCTCATTTGTAGGGATCTTTTCCTGCTTCACGAAGCAGTCGCGAGAAGTTGCCGCCCGTCAGTGCGTCAAGATCCGCGCTGAGCTCTTGAAGGCGAAGACGCTGACGCAGGTAGGCAAGAAGGTTGGAAGGGCGCCGAACCATCAAGTCGAGCTGCAAACGACGTCGTTCAAAGTAGAGTTTGGTAATCTCTTTGAGGATGTCTGTACGAAGTTCTACGAGACGTCGAAGCTCGCGGTATACGGTGATCTCGTTGCGGTTGAAGATCAAGTCGTCCAAACGCCAAGTTGCACGAAACTCCAAGCGGTGGTCATCGTCCGTGGCTTGGGTCGTGAGGATCGGCGAGTTGAGTGTAGGGAAAGAGGTCGTACGGTCGTCGTCCGTGTTGCGGTTGTAGCGAACGCGGAACTCAGGCAACCATCCAGAGTGGCGAGCGCGCGAGACCAAGCCGCCAATACGATCTTGGTTGACAAGTGCGTATTCGAGGCCTGCTTTGTGGAGTTGGCGGATCGAAGGTTCTTTGCTGAACTTCTTCAACAAAGCTGTTGCTTTACGTTCCATCTCGGGATCGACTTGCGCGCGAACAGGGTTGTTGGGAAGCCCGCAGAGGACGCCCAACAAAGCGATGATGCCGAGCCAAGCAAGGCGACGCCTGCTTCGGGTGGTTGGACTGATTGGCTTTCGCATGACTGTTTTTTCTCCCAAAAGGTCACAGATTAGCGTGTTGTTCGTCGAACGCGTCGGACGCTTCGCTCGAACATTCCGCCAGTGAGGCCGTCGATATGTGCGGTTATTTCTTGTAGTTTGAGTCGTAGTCTCAAATAACGAACGATTTTCTTTTCCCGAAAGCGCAGCAGCCGATATTGGAGGCGCCGTCGCGCGTAGAAAAGTCGGATCACACGCGTCATCAGGCGATCTCGGGTGCGTCGTAGGTTGCGCAACTCGGATAGCAGGGATGTTTCGCGGGGATCGTGTATCCATCGACCCATATTCCATTGTGCCATGATCTCAAAGTAGATCGAGCGTCCTTCGAGGCTTTGGATCGGGATTGGATTGCGGAAGGGGATCAAGTCTTGGTCGTAGTCGAGGTTGATCTGGGCGCGGAAACGAAGCTCTGGCATCGCTGCCCGCGCACGAAAACGACCGTGCAAGTCAGAAAAGGGCGTGCGCACCTTCATAAAACGCAGCGTGGAAAGCACCACGGTCCAGATCGAAGGCTCGCGTTTGAGTTGTCGCTCAAAACGCTCAAGCTTGGCCCGCGTGACCTTGCCCATGATCGCTTTGGACCAACGCATCACACCATACTCAGATGCTGCCCAGATATCATTGGCGTCTGTGGGAGACACTGAGATAAAGCGGATGACGTTACTCAACATCCCATCGCGAAGCTGTTTGAAGCGCTTCCCGCCGTTTCGAGACAAAAACACACCACGGTCGTTGATCAGATACAGACTCAGTGGCGCGGCTTTGCTGCTAGTGATGTAGCGGATCTGTCGATCGCCGATCCCTTCCGCTTCGAGCGGACGAAAGCGGATGTCTTGGCCTTTTCGTACAGAGGTATAGAGGCCACCCCCTGTTCCTACGATGACGCGCACAGGGCGGGTCGGAAGGATCGCCAAGGACGTGATGCGTCGAGGGCCTGCGGGCAAAGTCAGGGGTTCGAGGAAGCGTTTTCCACCATCACGCGAGACAAAGAGGGCGCGGTTGGTGGCCACATAGATGATATCGGGATTGAAGGGGTGGATGCGGATCTCTCGGATCGTCATCCGTCGGAGCTTGCCATACACGAGACGCCACAGCTTCCCACCGTTGGTGGAGTACCAAAGACCGCTTTGGGTTCCCAACCAGATCTTGTTGTGGTCGCGAGGATCAAACACCCCTGTATAAACGTTCCCTTCGCCTGGACGACGCCCGCGAAACGACGTTGTAAAACTTTTTCCATAATTATCAGAGAGAAAAGCCCCACCATCAGTCACGACCAAGATGCGCTGGGGACGGCTGGGCGCGACCACGATGCGGTACACAAAGCGACGCAGACGGCCTCGTGTTTGGTTGCGTCGTGAGCGCTGGCGCTGGGCGATCTGGTCTTCGGCTTCTTCCTCGGCTTCGCGCTCAAGTTCGCTTTCGCGCTCTCGTGCGTAGGTCTCGCCATATTGGGAAGAGAGGTCTTCGATCTTTTCTTCGAGGATTTGTTCTTTGAGTTCGCGGAGGCGTTGGGTGCGGTTGACTTGTTGGGCAGAAGCTGTGCGGTTGGTTCCTTGGAAACGAACAAGCGGACGCCAACGCACGCCGTGATCTTCAGAGCGATAAAGCAATCCATCTGCCGCTGCATAGATTCGGGAAGGCTTGGTTGGATCGACCGTCACTGTCGTGATCAACAGCGAGTACAAGCCATCGGACATGTCATCCCATGAATAGACAGCTTTTCTTTTGCTCGCGCCTATCGCTGTATACGGTGAAGATATCCACAAAACGCTACAAATAGAAACAACAATCAAGCAGAGTCGCTGCCACCCAATATACCTTCTCTTGTCACCCTTGCTCACACGAAAGTCTCCGCAGTGCTGATAATCCGCCGCTGCTTTTGCGCTGAAACCTACTTCTACGGGCCAAATCGTCGCCAGCATAGTCTCTTCACTGTGTCTCTGTCAACGGTCGCGTTTTCCTGAGCGCTGGCCCTTTTGGTCTTCTTTTGCGACGCCTTGGTTTTTCTCGCGTGTTCACTGACGCGAGCCGCTTTTTCCTTGAGGCGGCGTCGCTTTTGTGTATGATGCCGCGCCGTCCAGAAAAAAGGACACCCACAGCGAATCGTTTAGTGAGTTTAAGTCATCTTGAACATGGTAAAGAGCACTACGAAGAAAAGTGGTGATCATCATTGGAGAGAGCGAATGGATACCGAAGCGCAAAGTGGACGCGAGACAAAGCTGGGAAAAGAAGAAGAAGCTGTTCAGCGCGCGTTGAGCATCACGCGGGATGGTTTTTTGGGAGATGTTGAAGCAGAGCTAGGGAAGACCCTCGAAGGAGGGTTTCCTCCTCCCATGCAAGAAGCCAGTGTCTTGTTGGAGGCAGCACGCCACCTTTGTATCAAAGGCGGAGGAAAGCGTGTTCGTCCGCGTCTTGTGGGTATGTTTGGTGAGGCCTTGGATGCGCCTCAAGACGCACTTGTGGATATCGCCGTATCAGGTGAGCTGATCCATGCAGCGAGCTTGTTGCATGATGACGTTGTTGATGAAGGCACGATGCGTCGTGGGCTGCCTACTGCGCGCACCATCTGGGACAATAAGGTTTCTGTATTGTCTGGTGATATGGTGCTTTCCTTGGCCTTTTTGCAGTTGCGACGGCATCCTTCCAAGATCACCCAACGTGCGATCGAGCTTGTGGCAAGCATGAGCCGCGCAGCGATGATGGAGATCGTCGCTTGTGGTCGCCCTGATATGAGTGTGGAGTCATGGTGGGGGATCGCGCTCGGCAAGACGGGTGCTTTGTTTGGTTGGTGTGGTGAAGCTGTGGCCTTGCTCCAGCAAGAAGAAGAGGCTGTGCAACGCTTCCAAGACTGTGGAAAACATCTTGGGGTGGCCTTCCAAATGGCCGATGATCTCAAAGACTTGCGAGGGGATGATCCCAAGGATCGCTTTGCAGATATCCGCAATCGCAATCCGTCTTTTTGTTTGTTGACGGCCTCAGAACGTTCTTCCGTTTTCCGCCAACACCTCAAAGAAGCTTGGTCGCAAGAGCGACTTTCTGAAGAGTCGATCCAATATCTTGGCGAAGAAGTCCTTTCTTTGGGGATCGCAGAACATACCTACCAAGCTTTGTGTCGCGAAGTGGAGCTTGCGATCGAGGCTTTGGGGCGATATGGCGAGCGAGCAGGGGGGCGCGATATCGTGACGTGGGGCCATCTGTTGTGCCAAGGGCTCAAAGAGTATGGTCATTAAGCCATCCCTGAAGTGAAGCTTTTCTTTGCGCTCCGCTTCTTTCGACGATATGTTTTCAACGTGCTTCGCGCTTTGTTGTGAACTCTATGATTTCGTGGATGGTATCGAGGATTAGACATGAAAGAACACACAGAAAATCAAGTCGATACAGAGCAGTCCTCAGCCAAAGAGGCGCAGGCTTCGTCTCGGCCTTTGGCTGACTGGGAACACCAAGCCATCGATGCTGTTGGGAATGTCATCGACTTTTGGGGGTTCAAGCGCAACCATGGGCGTGTGTGGGCCTTGCTCTATCTACGAGGCGAACCCCTCCCAGCCACAGAGATCCAAGACGCTTTGGAACTCTCCAAGGGTGCGGTCTCGATGATCACGCGCGAACTTGAACAGTGGAATGTGATCCGCCGCGAGCGGCCCCCCAAAAGCTCTTGTTGGCACTTTGTCGCAGAAACTGATCTGATGCACATGATCAGCCGCGTGGTACGAGAACGCGAGTCTGGCGTGATCTTGCGCGTCAAAAACGATCTTCAACAAGCTGAGCAAGCTGCAAAGCACGATCCGCACGCTCCTACCGACGTCTTGGATCGGGTGGGGCGTATGACGACGCTCGCTTCGTTGATTGAACACGCGGTCCATATCTTTCTCAATACCGCTCACCTCGATCTGGTGAACCTTTTGAGTGTGTTGCCTTACGCTTTTCCTCGTAAAGACACAAACGAAGAACAAACGCGTCCCGATACCCCTGCTACCTCCGTGCTTTCCGAGCAAGCCCCCAGCGATCCCCCCGTGTAATGGTCCTTTCCACGATCACTCTTGGTCTTCTGGTGTTAACTCAAGGCCCAGCAAAGTCTCCAAGCGATGGCGAAGCACCATGTAGATCCCTTTTGCACCTTCGAAAAAGACCGCATATTGGCGTCCTCGTGCCTCTGTATCATCCACAAAAGAAAAATAGTGGCAGTTGACCCGCAAAAAGTCGCTTTGTCCTGGAGGTTTGCTGTGATCCTCTGTGGGTTGCTCACCACGATAAGACAAGCAGACTTCTTTGTCGCTTTCTTCGGGGGTGTGCATGAGTTTTTGGTAGTCCGCGCGCTTCAGGGAGACTTGGTCTTTGCCATAGTTCACGCCTGCTAGCTTGGTGAGATTGACGGCGAGGTGCCCTTGCAAGCTAAAGATGTCTCCTGCTATGGCAGGGGGAAACAGGCGTGAGGTGTGTTGATTTACGTGGACAACGAAGATGTGTGGATGGGGAGGGATCTGCAGATACATCGCTGGATATCTCCTATTGTAGGGGGACAATGTCGTGGGGATGCGAACTAACAAATTGTGTTCGTTTCTTTGAGAAAGTCAAGCTTGCTTTTTGGGTTGGAGGGGTTCCTTTTTTTTGAGGGATATGTTGGTGTTTTGGATGCGTCAAAAAGTTTTGTGCGTTCTTTTTGGTGGGCGGATAGAATGTGAAGATGGAGCCATTCTTTTGAGACAAATTCGCCTTTACTGCGATAGTACAAGAAAGGTTTGTTTTCGAAAGAAAGGTTGTTTAGATGGGTGTGCAAAAAACGAGGGATCTAAAAATGTCCTACCGTCGTGTGTTACGGACGTCGATGCTTTGGCTTTTTGGTGGCTTGCTTTTTAGTGTTCTAGCTTGTGATGCTCCTGTTCCCAAACCTACGAAGTTTTTCTGCACGAAATCAAGCGATTGCGACAGTGGTTTCGTATGCACGGACAAGAATATCTGCGTTCAAACGGGATCGATTGAAGATACACAAGAACCAAAAGTAGAACCCGCCCCCGAACCAACACCCGAAGGAAACGAACCCACCACACCCGAAGAAAAAATCGGGCCCGAGGAAGGCGCGACACCCGAAGAAAAAGTAGGCCCTGAAGAAGCCACGGCGCCTGAAGAAAAAATCGGTCCAGAGGAACCCGCCACACCCGAAGAAAAAGTGGGGCCCGAAGAGGGAATCACACCAGAGGAAACCACAACACCAGAGGAAAAGGTCACGCCCGAAGAAGTCGCACCCGAAGAAATGAGCGCCGAACCTGTGCCTGAAGAAGCAGGGGTTGAGCCTACGCCTGACGGGGAAGTTGTCACAGAACCCACCCCCGAGTCATGCCTTGGACCAAGTGGCAAGACTTGTTGCGCCAAAGATGGAGACTGCGCCGCCACAGAGTTCTGCGCCACAGATGGATTCTGTCATGATAAGTGTACCCAAGACGCGGACTGTCGGGTAAAAGGGCAGCGTTGTATCAAGAGCGGCAAAGACGCAGGAAAATGCTCTACTTGCACCAAAGATGATGAGTGCGAAACTGGCGCGTGTAGTCCTGTTTTGGAACTGTGCCACAACAACTCTTGTACATCCGATGCTGACTGCCTTACAGGGACCAAGTGTTTGTCTGTAGGAAACGTGAAGCGTTGTCTCTATCCTCTCTTTGTCCAAGTCAACGGTGATATCGAAGGATGGAAAGAGGACCTAGCGACGCCGACCTTCTTTGAGCCTCCCAAAAGCTGTATGGGTTATCGTTATCCCAAGCCTGGTTATGAGGCTTCTACAAAAGATGGCGTCTATCTTTTGAAAGAAAGCACAAACTACTACACATCGTGCAATATGTCCTATGCTGGGGGCGGATGGACGTTGGTTATGAAGATCAACAGCAGCTCCACGACTGTTTTTGATTACGACGCGGCTTATTGGACGAATGATGATTCGTTTTCGAGCGTAAACGTGGCGAATACGAAGGTTGTTGTTCGAGATGATGCGGTCTTGAATGCCAATGAAGCGAAGTTTCCGAGCTTTGTTAAGATCGAGGCTTCGCAAGTCATGCTACAGATGCAAACAGATCCCGATAATTCTCCTAGTGTCTTCGAGCGTCGTCGTTTGATCTTGCAACTTGCGGCCCCGAAAAAGGTCAAAGAGTTTGCGAATGGGGCCGTTGCTTTTACACCCGTCGGCTCCTACAACTGGCGGGGGTTGATCAAAGGGACCTCTCTGATCTCGAATCCTTGCAAAGAAGGCACGTTGCTCAGCAATACACTCAATTCGAAGGTGTCGGCTGTTCGGATTGGTCATATGTTCTCGTCCGCGCAGGATTCGGTGATCCCAGGGACGTGTTCGGGTCCTGTCTCTTGGATCGGCGTCGGTGGGAAACAGACTGATCCAAATGGAACCCCCTCGCTTTACAAGATTGGCGCAGGAGCTTGG
The DNA here is from genome assembly GCA_020632975.1 of Myxococcales bacterium. Taxonomy (GTDB): domain Bacteria; phylum Myxococcota_C; class UBA6777; order UBA6777; family UBA6777; genus JAKLKB01. The sequence goes on along the minus strand of JACKEL010000020.1, from coordinate 32,357 downwards.
CAAGGGAACGCTGCAAACATCAACTTTTCGATACGTCGTTTGTATGCTTACTTGTGGATAAGAGAATTTCCTAATCCTACACAGTCGCTCGTTTCTGAGTCTTTGGGAGGGACGCTGTCTGGTTTGGCTTATGGGCCTGGCAAGTATGCGAAAAGTTGTCTTGAATATCGGATGCCCCCAGCAGTTCACAGCACGAGTGGCGACTTTATCTTAGAGGGCGGTCCAAACGGCAAATACATTACGCGTTGCGACATGGAGACGCATGGAGGGGGATGGACGCTCGCTGTGAAGTCGCAAGGCGGAAATGGTGGGCTCCTTTTCGACAATGCGCTGTGGACAAGCGGTGTGAAACGACCAACTTTGAGCTCTGATCTTCAACTTAGTTCAGGTGCAAACTTGGTGTTGGATAGCATGGACACGATCAAACCTGTGCAACTGCTGATGGAACAGTCGATCACAAGCGCGAATCCTTCGGCGGGTCAAAACAACACGCGCACTTGGCTTGTGGCGCAAGCCCCCCTCAACAACAACGATAGTTTACGCACGCTTGTGAACGGTGCGCCTGTCAAACTCTTCGGTTACAGCTTGGGGCTCGAGGTTTGGAGAGAGTGGTTCCCTGGTCCAAGTGCTAAGCTGTATGACAAATGCGTTTATGAGGGATTTGGGTACTCTTATCCACCTCCTTCGGGTACTGGACTAACAGTACGAGCGAGGATTGGGATCTTGGGAGGAGCCCAGCCGTGCGGTGCATCCGTGCTCTCTCCTTCTTACTCTTGGGTGGGCATTGGCGGGAAAGAGGACGCTTGTGCCAGTGGAGCGACGATCGCGGCAGGTGCGTCGTTTGGTGACTGCTCTGCGACCACAGGGTCCGATCTTACTGCGCAAGATATCCTTTCTACGATGAGTGTTTACCTACGATAGATGGGGGTTGGGCGAGTTCTCTTTGCTCAATCACGAGACTTTTCGATCGATAGCCATTTTCCAGCGATCCAGCCTATCTTTTCTCCCAACTTGACTTTGTAGAGTGTCTTGGATGTACTTGGCTGGATTTTTATAGGAAAAAGTCGGATATTTCTTTTCAGGCAGGTTTTCTGCGGGGCTGGAGGAGTTTGGCGATAAGGCCCGTCCAGCCCGTTTGATGGGAGGCTCCCAAGCCTCGTCCTGTATCTCCATCGAAATATTCGTAGAAAAGCAGATAATCTCGAAAATGCGGGTCTTCTTGCATCTTGCGATTGTCGCCGAATATCGGTCGTTTTTGTTGTTCATCTTTGCGGAAGAGATCGGCGAGTTGTTCACCAAGAAGCTCTGCGATCTCAAGCAGGTTTTTCTTTTGGCCCGATCCTGTGGGATATTCGACCAAGAAGTCATCGCTATAGTAGTGATGGAACTTTTGCAGAGATTCGATCAGCAAGTAATTGACGGGAAACCAGAGAGGGCCGCGCCAGTTGGAGTTTCCACCAAAAAGCCCTGAGTCCGACTCTCCCGAAACATACGAAACCGTGAAAGATTGTCCTTTGTATTGAAAGAGATAGGGGTGGTCTTTGTGATAGCGAGAGAGTGAGCGAATCCCAAAGCTCGAAAGAAACTCGCTTGGATCGAGAGCGCGTTGGAGCAGTCGTTTCATGCGGTGGCCCCGCAACAAAGAGAGCAGACGTCGCTCTCCACGACCAGGCTCGGTCCAATGGGAAACAAGGTCCGCAAGATCAGGGCGATTGTCCAAAAACCATCGCATCCGCTTGGCGAACTTGGGGAGCTTTTTGAGGGTTTCGGGTTCGATGGTTTCGACCGCAAAGAGCGGGATCAGCCCTACCATCGAGCGGACTTTGAGTGGTAGAAGACGTCCTTCGGGAAAGTGCAAGACATCATAGAAAAACTTGTCTTGTTCGTCCCAAAGACCGAGCCCTTCGCCACCTAGGTTGGTCATGGCTTGGGCGATATACAGAAAATGCTCGAAAAACTTGGTGGCGATATCTTCGTACACAGGGTTGTGACGGGCCAACTCAAGCGAGATTTGCAGCATATTGAGGCAGAACATCCCCATCCAGCTCGTCCCATCCGCTTGATCGAGATGCCCACCTGTGGGGAGGGGCTTGCTGCGGTCGAAAACGCCGATGTTATCGAGTCCAAGGAACCCTCCTTGAAAGACGTTTCGCCCATGGGTGTCTTTGCGGTTGACCCACCACGTAAAGTTCAGCAAGAGCTTGTGGAAGATACGCTCCAAAAAGAAAAGGTCGCCTTGATCACCTCGGGCGCTGCGGTCGATTTGGAAGACCCGCCACGCTGCCCAAGCATGGACGGGCGGGTTCACGTCGCTAAAGTTCCACTCGTAAGCGGGAAGTTGCCCATTGGGGTGCATGTACCATTCGCGCGTCATTAAGAGGATTTGGCGCTTGGCAAAGGCTGGATCGATCAGCGCAAATGGGATGCAATGAAAAGCGAGATCCCATGCTGCATACCACGGATACTCCCATGTATCGGGCATGGAGATCACATTGTTGTTTTTGAGATGGCCCCACTCTGCATTGCGTTTGGTTCTCCCCTTGGGTGGGGGCGGTTGGAGGGGATCGCCACGCTGCCAGTCGTGGATATTGTAACAATAATATTGTTTGTTCCAGATCATCCCCGCGAGCGCTTGCCGTTGGATGCGTCGATCATCTTCGTCATGCAGATCTTCTTGAAGGGCGTTGTAAAACTCGTCTGCATCGTGGATTCGGCGCGCAAAGATCTCTTCAAAGTGGGCGAAAGGGTCTGTCTCATGGCGCGGTGTGAGTCGCAGTTTTAAGGTGATCTGTCCGTGCGCAGGGACGATATGCCTCGACCAAGCCGCAGCTTTGGTGCCTTGGGTTTCTTCGCTTGCAGCGTCCGTGTTTCCGTGGATGACGACGTCGTGAAAAGCGTCTTTGAACGGGCCTTTGGCGTGTTGTACGTTATACAAGCGCCGTGTGTTGGTGTTGTTTTCACAAAAGAGGAATGTGGAGGGATGCTCTACATAAAAGAAAAACTCCCCTAGTTTGGGGTGTTGTATGAAGAGTGCATCTTTGTTGGCCATGGAGATCTCGGGCATCTGCTCGATGTGTTTCCATGACCAGATATTTCGCATGGTGAGTTGTGGGAGCAAGTGCAAAGGGGCATCGTGCGAAGCGCGATTGTGGACCGTGATCTTGATCAGCGTATCTTCGGGCTCGGACTTCGCATATTCGACAAAGATGTCGAAGTATCGGTCATCATCGAAGATCCCTGTATCCCATACCTCAAACTCGCGCTGTTGTCGGCTGCGATGTTGGCTCTCTTGGGCCAGCCGTGTGTAAGGAAAGGCGCGTTGGGGATATTTGTAGAGCATCTTGAGGTAGCTGTGGGTGGGGGTCGCGTCGAGATAATAATAGAGTTCTTTGACGTCTTCGCCGTGGTTGCCTTGTTCGTTGGTGAGGCCAAAAAGTCGCTCTTTGAGGAAAGGATCTTGTTCATTCCAAAGTGCGAGTGAAAAACAAAGATATTGTTTGTTGTCGGAGTATCCGGCGATTCCGTCTTCTCCCCAACGATAGGCTCTGCTGCGTGCGTGGTCGTGTGGAAAATAGTTCCAAGCGTCGCCGTCTGCGCTGTAATCTTCGCGGACTGTTCCCCACTGACGCTCGCTGAGATAAGGCCCCCAACGTCGCCAAGGGATCTCTTGGTGTTCGTCTTCTTCAAGGCGTCGTTGTTCGTGCGTGGCGAGAAGGGCGGAACGTGCGATGGGACGGTGTTCTTTGAGGTCAGGAGTCGAAAACATCGAGGCGGGTGGAGCAGGTGGGAGATCGTCTGTCCAAACGTAGGACTCTTGGGTGTCTTTTTCTGGATCGAAGAGTCCTTGGGGGTCTGGTGCTGTCGCAAAGATCGGGGTTTCTTGGGTGATGGGCGCGATGCTTTCGGGAAGAGGGATCGTGGGAGGGACGTGTTGGGCGGAGGGCCGTTGTTTTTTCGATTTCTTTTTTGCCATCTCTTCCTCTCGTGGGCGGTCACACAAGGGTGTGTGGTTGGTTCGTGGAAGGGGATTTGCAAGCACACTACGGATTCGAAAAACGCGCAAGGGGCCGCGATGATGGGCTTTGGATACCGTCGTGGATGGGCCGCTCGAAACTTAAAAGGTGGATAGTCTTTTCTGTGCGTTCTTTCTTGTTTATCTTGCAGAGAGTACATGTAGAGAATGAGAGGTTTTCTTAAAATAGTTTTCCTATAAAGGAGCGATGCCATGGACGTTTTCTTTGCAACTATCTCTCTCGTCTTTAGTCTTCTTTGGGTTTATATGGATTACAAAGCAAAAAAATCCTTACGCGATGATTTTCCAGAAATAGGTTATGAAGAGAAGTCAAAAGCGCCCGAAGATTCTTGGCGTTGGAGGTCTCCAGAGGATTCGTTGGCTCTCCTTGTAAAAGATGAAGATTGCAAAAGCCGCTTGGTGCTGCCCAATGGAGATCGTTCTTCGGAGTACGTGGTTTCGTTGTTTGGATATGGGTTGTTTTTGGTTATGTTTTATCTGCTTGGTTTGTATATTTATCGCCTTACTACGGGGACAGTTGACTCTGGGATGGCGCCTTTTGCATTCTTTCTATTTCTTCTTTGTTTTTTATTGGCGTGGGCTTGTTTGCAGGTCGATGCTCGTGTTGTCGAGATCCAACTTTCTGCAAATGTAGCTGTTTTTACAGTGAACTATGGGATCTTTTGGCAGCGTCAGACGCAGTATCACCGCCATCCCAAGGCCAAGTTTCACGGCTGTGATCAAAGCTCTGTCGGTAGGACGCACCGAATAAACTCCGAATACAAACTGATCGTGAGAAATCCCAGCGCGGGATTTTTGAACAGGAAAGCGAGGTATCTTTTGAGCTGCAATCAGACCCAAGGGTCTTGGATCATGGGTGGCCTTCAAGCGTGGAATGCGTTAGATCCTCACGAAGGCTGAGCAGAGAACAAGAAAAAGCGTGTGTTTCTTGTTCGCGTGGGGAGGTTGTGTGTCCTTGGAGGGTGGGGCGTTTCGTGGCGTGAGGGCTTTGCGCAAGCGTTGATCTTCGATGTTTGATGTGTTATGAGGCTTGTCTTCTTGTGAAGGGTGGTGCAGGAAAGCGTCGTCTCATGTAAAGATCCGCCCGAAGTAGAGGAGTGTTTGGAGGATGGCACGCCAACTCGCAACGAACGCATACAAAGTGCTCAAACAGCTCGAAGAACGCGGTGGTCGCGTGGGGCTTGATGAGCTTGTCGCAGGAACGGGACTCGATCAGTCGCAGGTGATGGCTGTTGCTACAGCTTTTGCACAAGATGGCTGGATCGATATCGCCGAAGAGATCCGTCTTGAGATCTCGCTCGATGAAGAAGGCACAGCCTTTTTACAAAGTGGTGCATCTTTGTTGGAGCGCCGTGCAGCCGAAGCTTTGCGCACGAGCGGCCAACCTATGACAACCGTCGAGCTTGCAGAAGCTACGGGGACAGATGCCCAAGCTATCGGCAAAGTGATGCGTTATCTCACGGCCAAAGGTTATGCGACTCGCGCAGGAAAAGCCTTGCAATGGGCCGATGGTGCGGACTTAGAAGCTACACAACCTGATGAGTCGTTGCTTGCGCGTATCGCTGAAGCTCCTTCGCATCTTTTGTTGCTTGGGGCCGAAGAAAGCGCACACGCAGAGATCCAAGAAGCCCTCAAAGGCTTGCGAAGCCGCAATTATCTTCGCAGCAAAGAGCGCAAGTTTCGAGAGCTTCAACTTGCGGATGAGGGTAAAAAAGTCGTACAAGAAGGCTTTGAAGAACTGGTCGAAGTCAACCAGTTGACGGAAGCGATGTTGCTTTCGGGTGAATGGCGCAATGTGAGTTTCCGTAGCTATGACGTTACGCTCGACACGACGCCTACACGCCCTGGCAAGTTGCACCCGTTGCGTCGCGTCTTGGAAGAGACCCGTCGTGCTTTCTTGAACTTGGGTTTCCAAGAGATCCGTGGGCCCTATGTGGAGAGCGCTTTTTGGGACTTCGATGCGTTGTTCCAACCGCAAGATCACCCTGCACGCGAGATGCAAGATACCTTTTATTGTGAGCGTCCTGGCCAGTTTGAGTTGCCCGATCCCAAGATGGTAGAGACCATCCGCCGCACCCATGAAGACGGTGGGGACACGGGTTCGACAGGTTGGCGTTACAAGTGGAGCGAGCAAAAGGCCCGTCAGGTCGTGTTGCGAACCCACACCACAGCTGTCACTGTGGCTGCTTGCCACAAAGATCCTAGCCCTCCACAAAAAGTCTTTTGTGTGGGACGCGTGTTTCGTCGTGAGACCATCGATTGGAAACACCTTCCTGAGTTTCACCAAGTGGATGGTGTGATCATCGACAAAGACGCTAGCTTCGCTTCTTTGTTGGGTACCCTGACTGCCTTTTACAAGCAGATGGGCTTCGATGAAGTGAAGTTTCGTCCCGACTTTTTCCCTTATACAGAGCCTTCCGTTGGCGTATTTGTCCGACTACCCGGCGCCAAAGATTGGTTTGAGTTGGGTGGTGCAGGTGTATTTCGCCCAGAGGTCGTCCAGCCCGCAGGCGTGGATGTCCCCGTACTTGCTTGGGGATTGGGCCTCGAACGACTCGCGATGGTTCGTTACCAAATCGAAGATATCCGACAGCTTTACCTCAGCCAACTCGACTGGCTCAAGGAAAGCGCCCTACATAGATAACGGAGCGCGTTATGCCTGTCATCGCTATTCCTATTGAAGAACTGAATCGACGTCTTGGTCGTGATCTCACTTCGGATGAGATGGAAGCCCACCTTGACCAACTGGGTTGCGATCTCGACGGTTTTGCTAAACTGCGACGTTATCGTTGTCGCCCAAGCGGTGCGTTGATCGAACTCAACCCCCACGAAGAACTCCCAGGACGTTGCCCTGAAACGCTCATCGAAGGAAAACCCGATGAGTTGTGGGAGTACCTTGGTGATGTCGATGTCGTGAAGATGGACCTTTTGCCCGTTCGTCCCGACATCTTCGACGCTGGTGGTTTGACGCGCGCGATCAAAGGGCTTCTCGAAGTTGAGATGGGCCTTCCTGAATATGAGATGGGGGCGCCTTCTCTCGAAGTAAACGTCGATGCTTCCGTTGCCAACGTCCGTCCACAGATCGGTTGCGCTGTGATGCGCGGCCTGAAGATCGATGATGTGGGTCTGCGGATGTTGATGAAGTTGCAAGAGAACCTACACTGGGCTTTGGCCCGTGATAGAAAACTCGCATCCATCGGCGTTTACGACCTTGCTTCGATCAAGGGACCCGTGACGTACACCACGGTCGGTCGAGAAGAGATCACCTTTGTTCCTCTGCAAACGATCGATGGAAAGGCCGTTACGCCCGAAGCGATCCTCAGCGAGCACCCCAAAGGCGTCGCTTATGCGCACTTGTTGAAAGACTTTCAACGCGTTCCCTTGTTGCTCGACAAAGTTGAGCAAGTCCTTTCGATGCCGCCGATCATCAACTCTCACGAAACCCGCGTTACCACGGAAACCACGGACGTCTTTATTGATGTGACGGGGATCTCTGACCGCGTCGTGACCAAGTGTTTGCATACTTTGGTTACGTCGATGCTTGAGCTTTTCCCTGGCTCTCGCGCAGAACGCGTACAGATGCACTTTCCCGGTATGCTCAATCTTCCCGAAAGCACCGTGGCGTTGCCTTCGATGGCGACAGAGTCTTTCGTGATCGATGTTGAACATGCTTGCCGACGTATCGGGATCGATATCGATCGTGAACGCGCCATCCGTCTTTTGATGCAGATGCGCCACCACGCCGAAGCTGTCGAAGATAACGCATCTCAAGTTCGTGTCACTGTTGCGCCATACCGCAATGATATTATGCATGAAGTTGATTTGATTGAAGATCTCGCCATCGCGTATGGTTATCAAAATATCGTTCCCGTCTTGGTCCCCAATATGACCGTGGCGCAAGAGCGACCTGAGCGTGTGCTTGCCAACCGCACGCGAAATACCATGACGGGTCTCGGTTTCTTCGAGGTGATGAGCCTTTTGCTCTCTAACCCTGAAGAACAATACGAACTCATGAATGTCGAAGATCCTGGCGATGCCGTCTTGATCGAAAACCCCGCTTCGGTGGAACAGTCCCTGATGCGCACGATGGTGCTTCCGCAACTTCTGCGTTTGTTTGCGCTCAACCGCGGACAAGGCTTGCCTCAACGCATGTTTGAGGTCGATGATGTCGTCGTCTTCGAAGATGGCACCGAACATCCCTCAGAAAGACTCCATCTTGCAGGCGGCATCCTCGATACACAAGTCGGTTTCTCCGATATCAAGGCCATCACAGAAGCCATCGCCCACGAGATCGGCATGCCCTTGACGTATCAAGCGATCCATCACCCCGCTTTTCTCGAAGGTCGCGTGGCACAACTCCTCTATCAAGACGAGCCTGTGGGCATCGTGGGAGAAGTTCATCCTTCTGTGTTGGAAAAACTTCGCTTGGTCCAACCCCTCGCGGTGTTTGAAGTCAGCCTCCAGCCCCTTCTGCCTGAAAGCGATCTGTACGCCCTCTAAGGACGTCTCTTGCCTCAGATTCCTCGATCAATCCTACTAGACACAAGCCCTAACAACTGCCATCTTTTTGCACCTTGAAGCACAAGCGCTTCGTGGTGTCCATGTTGTCAAAACTCACGGTAGGGAGACCCTCTTGATGACCAAACTATCCTTTTTTTCTTGGCTCCATCGCCTCGTCTTTTCGGGCGTTTTGATGTCGTTACTCTTCGCTCCTTTGGCCGCTCACGCTGGCAAGCTCGGTTACGTCGATATCAAAAAAGCTTTGCTCTTGATCAAAGACGGTACAGACGCCAAAGAGCGACTCAAGCAAATGAAGGAACGCTACCAACAACAACTCAACGAGTTGCAACAACGCCTCAAAGAGAAAAAAGCTTACTATGACCTCAATCGAGGGAAGCTGAAAAAGGCCGAAAAAAAGAAGCTTCAGAGCGATATGCAACGGATGCTTTTCCAACTTCAGCAAGCATACGCTGGGCTGACCAAGCGACTCATGCAGCTCGAAGCCAAAGAAACCGACCGCATCCTCAAAAAAATGATCCCCCTCCTCGAAAAGATCCGCGCAAAACATAAACTCGATATGATTCTCGACCGCAGCAGCGCAAGCATCCTCGTCGCAAAGAAAGACGTCGATTACACACGACATCTCGTTTGTCGATACAACCGCAAACATGGCGGCGATACCTCTTATTGTAAGAAAAAATCCCTCCCCAAACTCCCCGATACGCCTTCTTCCACGGACAAAGCTGAAGATCCCCTTGGACTCGATTTCTAAGCGATCTCCCCGATAAAAAGGGAATTTCCGGGGCGACCACGGAGGGTCGCCCGACTGCCCGAACTTAGGAAGATTTGCGTAGGCGAACAGCAAAGAAGGCGTCCATCCCTTGTTGCTCAGGGGAGGTGCGCAAGTGCCCGGGGGTTGCGAAGAGGGGGGACCAAGAGGAGAACGCGGGGAAGTCCATTTCTAGAGAAAATGCAGGATGTTGTTGTAGGAAGTGCTCAACGGTTTCTTCGCATTCTTCGGTTGTATCTGTACACACCGCATACAGTAGAAGTCCACCAGGTTTGAGAGCTTGCGCGAGTTGGTGAAGGATCTTGCGTTGGGTTTGTGCGAGTTGTTGGACATCTTCGAGGGTGCGGCGATAACGGATCTCTGGGTTTTTGCGAAGGGTGCCAAGTCCCGAACAAGGGGCATCACAGAGGATGCGATCGAAGTCACCTTGGGGGAAGGGGCGCGTGAGATCAGCTTGTTGGGTTTGTACGTTGGTGATGTTGAGTCGCTTGCAGGCGTCTTGGATCAGTCGAAGTTTGTTGGCATGTCGATCGACTGCGGTGATGTGGGCTTGGGGGGCGATGGAAGCGAGATTGGTGGTTTTTCCGCCAGGAGCAGCGCAAGCATCCAAGATCCGCTCTCCCTCTTGAGGTTCAAGCCATCTTGCGATGCACTGAGCGGCCTCATCTTGGATGATGAAGGCGCCAGCATGTTCTTTGATCAATCGTTGAATGGCGGGGCCAGAAGGGGTCAAGAGACGCACACCATCAGGGGAGAAGGTGGTGGCCTCCGCTTCCAGCTCAGACTCTTGGAGAAGTTGAAGAAGTTTTTCGCGGTCTCCCCAAGGTCGATGAACGCGGAGCGTGAGGGGGGGAGGTTGATTTTGGGCTTGGAGGCGGGCTTCTGTGCGATCAGCCCCAAAAGCTTGGAGGTAACGTTCGATCAGCCAACGTGGGTGGCTTTGTGAGATCGAGAGGTATCCAGGGAGATCGAGTAGTGGATCAGGGGGATGGAGATCGCGCAAGTGGGTTTGGATCTTGCGGAGGAGCGCATTGGAAAAGCCAGCGACCTTGGGGCCTCGCAAGGCGTGGATCGCTTCGACAGCTTCGTGAAGGATCGCGTGGTGTGGGATGCGATCGAGAAACACGAGTTGGTACACTGCGATGCGGAGGTGTTGGAGGACGAGAGGGTCGATCGAGTCGAGTCCACGGGAGGCAAAACGTCCGATCCCTTGGTCAATGAACAAAAGTCTTCGCAGCACGCCATACACGATTTCTGTAAGGAGGGCTTGGTCCCGCGCATCCCAACCTGGCTTGGAGAGTGCGTTGTCGATGAGCCTTGCGGCATAAGCATCTTCTTGAAGGACGCGGTGTAAAACTTGGGCGGCGACAAGGCGTGGATTGAGGTCTGGATTGGATGACATCTTGAAACTCACGAGGGTCGTTGTTGGTGTTGTCAGGGGGTGGAGGGTTTGGAGAATAGGGTGCCTGTTTGTAGAGGCGTCCCAGCCAAGAGTTCTTGTACACTCATGCGGCGTTTCCCAGGCTTTTGGACGCTGTGGATACGCAATGCATCTTGTCCACAAGCGATAAGCAGGGCGTCTTTTTCGACTTCGAGCAAAGTTCCTGCGGGGGCAGAGATACCTGTTTCGACAGAGAGGGGTGCATAGAACTTCCACGCTTCGCCGTTGGGATCGAGGCAGCGGGCGCCAGGGGCAGGGTCAAGGGCGCGGATCCAGTTGCGTACTTCGTTGGCGGGTTTGTGAAAGTCGATCCACAGATCGTCTTTTTCGATCATGGGTGCGTGGGTGGAGCGGTCATGATCTTGTGGCGTGATGGTGAGGGTGCCTTGGACCAGCGCTTCGAGGGTTTCTGTGAGGGTCTGGGCGCTGATAGCGGACAATCGATCATGCAACGAACCACCCGTATCTTCGGGGAAGATGGGCGTGGTGTTCCATTTGAGCATCGGGCCTGTGTCCATGCCTTCGTCGAGGAGCATGGTGGTGATGCCTGTTTGGGTTTCTCCGCGAGCGATGGCCCATTGAATGGGTGCAGAACCTCGATAATAGGGAAGCAAAGAAGCATGGCAGTTGATGCAACCAAGAGGGGGGACTGCGAGGGCTTTGGGGCGGAGGATCTTGCCGTAAGCTACGACCACTGCGAGGTCTGGGGCATCCGCACAAAAACGCTCATAGGACTCTTTGGTGGCCATCTTTTCAGGTTGAAAGACGGGGAGTCCTGCTTGTTGAGCGAGGACTTTGACGGGGGGAGGCGTGATCTTTTTGCCGCGTCCTTGGGGGCGATCGGGCTGTGTATAGACAGCGACGACTTCGTGTGGACCGTCGAGAAGCGATTGTAGGGCTGGGACTGCAAACTCAGGGGTGCCCATAAAGACGATGCGTAGTGGACGGTCTGTGGGGACTTTTCGATCATAAGGGATGGATGATGGCGAGGTATTTTCTGTCATGTTGGCCTCCAAATGTACTGCGGTAACATCCAAAGCGCTCGCACAGTAGGCGTGGCGGGTAGAGATGTCAAGCGAGTCTCGCTGGGAAGAGTGAAAGAAAGAGAAAAGCATTGCATGGATCACGGTCTTTGTGCATACATGCAGTGTTTTTGTACGTAAGCTTCTGATGGCGGTTCATGCAAAGAAGACGCACATGATGGCGAACGTACCGGCCAAATCGCTTTTCTGCTCATGTGTCCATTCGCACCAAGGGCACTGTTTGCTAGGAGTGACTGAGGCGTTTGGTTTGTGGAAAAGGAGTCTTGTTTTGCTTGAGCATTTGTTATCAAAGCAACTGATTATCAATATGGGGAAAGGTGGCGTTGGAAAGAGCGCGATATCTGCGATGATAGCGCGGGTTGCAGCGTCACAAGGCAAGCGGGTCTTGGTATGCGAAGTCAACGCCAAGGAACGGATGAGCCAGCTTTTGGGGGGAACACCACCCGAGCAGGACGACAGCTTGGAACAGATCTGGACGATCAACGAACGGATCTCAGCGGTCAATATCCAGCCAGCGCCCGCCATGAAAGAATATATCGTTCAAGTGCTGCACATGCGCTTGTTGTACAATCTTGTCTTTGAAAATCGCGTGATGCGTTATTTTTTGCGCGCTGTTCCCGGGCTGCAAGAGCTGATCTTCATTGGGAAAGTTTGGTTCCATGTGGAAGAAGACAAGCACAAGGGAGCGCCGCGCTTTGACTTGGTGATCTTGGATGCACCCGCGACAGGACACGGACTTGCTTTGTTGCGGATCGCAAAGGTCGTGATGGACACGGTGCCTGCGGGACCCATGCGTCAAGCCGCCGAAAAGATCCAAAAGATGCTACAAGATCCCAAACGCACATGCATCAACCTTGTCTCTTTGCCTGAAGAGATGCCCACCAACGAAACGGTAGAGCTTTATCACAAGCTACGTGATGAGCTGAAGATGCCCATGGGATCGCTGTTTTTGAACCAGTGGCCGCGTCATCCGCTAGACCCTGAATCGCCCATGCACCCGATGTCAAAAAGTGGCATCGAAGAAGCTTTTGATACTTTGCGTGTCGAAGCCAAGCAAGATCCGCTGTTGTGGCCGATGGCACTCGCAGCAGATGGTGGCCTACATCGTCTCAACAAAGCGCGAGAGTATTTGTTGGAACTCTTGAAAGAAGTGGGACTCCCAACGTACACCTTGCCGCGTTTTTCGCAGGATGATGAACACGATTTGACCCAATTGACGGCAAGTTTGGCGAAGTCATGGTCGCAGAGCAAGCCGCTTCTTGCGTCAGATATCAAGGACTTTGAACGCGGGGAGAAGTCAGCATGATCGCACAAGTGTTGAAAGAAAGCCGCGTGATCGTCAATGTGGGGTCAGGTGGTGTTGGGAAGACGACTGTCAGCGCAGCGTTGGCTTTGGGCGCTGCTTTGCAAGGAAAAAAGAGCCTTGTGATGACGATCGATCCCGCACGACGTTTGGCCAATGCACTGGGGATCGAGAGCGCACAGTTTGGAAGCGATCGTCCTTTTGAGGTCGATGCGTCGCGCTTTGAAGCCTTGGGGTTGTCTTGCGAAGGTCGCTTTTTTGCGATGATGCTCAACCACAAAGAAACCTTCGATCGCCTTGTGGATCGCTACGCACCCACACCTGAAGGTGCAGAAAGCCTCAAAGAGAACCCTTGGTACAAGCAGATGAGCACCGCGCTTGCAGGCGCGCAAGATTATATGGCGGTGTCTCGACTCCATGAGCTTGTTGAAACAGGTGAGTTCGACCTGATCATCTTGGATACACCCCCAACAGCCAATGCACTCGACTTTTTGGAAGCCCCAGAAAGGCTGATTGGCATGTTGAACTTCCAACCTTTGCAATGGTTTCAGCGCAAAGTGACGGATGATGGGAGTCAAGCAGGGCGGTTGTTGCGTTGGGGCAGTTCCTCGTTGTTGCGAGCGATGGGACGCGTCACAGGAAAAGAAGTCATCGACGATATCACGCAGCTTCTTCAGGAACTGGGCGGATTGTATGATGGTTTTCGCCTCCATGCGGAGCAGACTTGGAAGCTGTTGCGTGCGCCGGACAGTCGCTTCTTTATGGTGACGGCTCCTCAAAGGGCTTCTGTGTTGGAGGCTTTGTTTTTCCAACGCCGTTTGTTGGAAGCCAAAATGCCTTTCGAGGGATTTTGGGTGAATCGCATGCCTGGGTATCTGCGTCATGAAGGGGACTGGCGCGCTGCGACTGGACAAGAAACCTCTGCGTCTGTCGAAGAGATTCGGTCTGCGCTTGAAGCCCTTCCTTCGGCCGTTGATACAACCGAGTACAACGCAAAGATCGCGAAGGAGCTTCATTCGTATTATGACTTTGTTCGCCACAATGCGGAACTTGCAGAAAGGGAGGTTGTCTTTCTCCAAGAACGCGCGTTGGGCAAACCTTTTGTTGGGTTGTTGCCTTTGGTGAATGAAGAGATCCATGATCTTGCAGGGCTGGCACGTTTAAGTCAGCTTCTTTTGCAAGATGGTGTTCCCGCTTCTTTTGAAAAGAAAGAAGCAGACTCGTAAAGGCTCGTCGCTTCTTGCGGCGTCCTTGGAGGGTCTTGGACCTTTGGACAATGCACAAGGAGCGATCGATGATCCCATCTCAACAGCTTCCTCACATACAAAGTCATGATCTATCTATAGAAACGAGCGAGATGTGCTTGCCAAAGCTGCCGTCTTCTGCGCAGCGTCTCTCAAGTGCTCGTAAAGGTTTAGGATATCTCGTTTTCGGCTTTGCCAGTCTTTTCTTTTTAGGGGGGTGTGCGACGACGCAAGTGCGTCAGCCCGCAAAGACCGTTGTGCAAGCTGATCCGATGATCTTCTATGCGAAGGGCGGAAAGGTCGTTCATTTCGAGCAGATGAACCCCAAGTCGCTCTTTGACCAAGCTGCTGAGCACTTCCAAGCCAAAGAGTACGACAAAGCGCGGCTTTATTACTCGCGCCTTTTGACCGCTTTTCCCAAGAGCGAATATCGCACACTTTCGATGTACAACCTCGCGCTTACTTATGAGCGCCTGAAACAACACAAACACTCGATCATCTTGTACAACCGCATCATTGAGGAGCGGCCCGGTACAGAAGAGTGTCGCGATGCGCAGTTTCGTTTGGGAGCGGCTTATCTCATCACCAAACAATTTCCGCTGTCTGCCAAGATGTACAACATGCTCGCAGAACGAAAAGATGTCGAATCTTCCGATATGTTGGAGGTCTTGGCGAGTTTGGGGCTTTCGTATTATCACATGAAAAATGAGGCCATGGCAGAAGACGCATTTCGTCGGACACTGCGGCTGTTTCACAAAGAAAAGTCCAAGCAATATCTAGGAAATGATTATTTTGCGGCCATGGCCCAATTTTATATTGGTCGGCTTCACGATGATCGCTTTCGTGCGCGCGCTTTTCGACCTGACAAAGAGCTGATGAAAAAGGATCTGAATTACAAAGCGAAAGAGCTTTTGACTGCACAAGCGCATTATCTTCGTTCGATTCGCATCCGTAATCCCCGATGGGTCGTGGCTTCGCTGTTTCGCATTGGAGATATGTATCGTCAGATGTACGACGATATGATCCACGCACCCGTCCCAAAACATCTCGATAAAGAAGAGCAACAAGTTTACGCGCAGATGTTGAAGAAAAAGATCCGTATCTTGCTTGATAAAGCGATCCTCGCCTTTGAAAAGAACCTACAAGCCGCGGAAAACTATGGTGTGCAAGACGACGAGTTTATCAAGAAGACCCAGCAACAGCTTTTGTCTTTGCGTAGTCGCATCCTCAAAGACTATCTCCAAGGCCCCACAGAGCACGAAACCAAGCAGATCAAAGCTGGACTCAAAACGCCCACTGCCAAACGAGCCACCCCCACGACTGCGCCTGTTTACGTGCAACGCCCCATCGTTCCGCCTGTTCGTCGATAATCTCCCGCCTCCATCACGTTCCCCCTCGTGATAAACACTCTTTCTTTTCTCTTCTATACATGAAGAGATCTTGAATCGCTCGGTGTCTTCGGGGTTTCGGACGTCTCGTGGCACGCTCTTAGTGGCGTATGCGAAGGAGGAAGGCCAGCACTCCGCCAGCGATCAAAGAGAGCGCGATCACGAAGATCCAAAAGCCCGGCTTACTGAGCGTTGAGGGCGGGGCGATCTTCGTGGACTCTGAGTGAAGAGGAGAGGGCACCATCTGGCTCGGTGGGATGGAGGGGGGCGTCATCTTCGTAAAAGGGGAAGAGGCCGGAGGAAGGTGGCGAGAGGGTATTGGTCTTTGGGGAGGAGGCGTTGGTTTGGCTGCTGTCTTGGCGGGAGCCCACAATGGTTTGGGGGAGTCCGCAGCTTGTCCCACCAATGACGAAGAGTTCGATGGTTGCGAAGGATTCGTCTTTTCAGAAGAGGGTGGTGGTATAAAGAAACGGCTCGTTTGATCCCGTGGTTCGAGATAATTGTTTACATTGGATGAGGGATCTGTGAGTTCTGTGTGGGTGTTTTGATTGGGGTTGGTCCGCTCTGCGTGTTGCTGTAGATTGGGGTTGGTTCGCTCTGCGTTCCCTGCAAATGCGGGCTTGTTGGCGCTTGAGGACGGCACATGAAACCCCGGGGACGGAGGAGGGGTATTTTGAGGGAACGAAGTATTCTCGCTCAAAAGTGTCGCGGCAAGTGCGGGTAAAGCCCCTTGTGATCGCGAAGTTGTGATGGTTGGTAGATCAGGTGGTTCTTTTGCATGGCTCGTGGTTGGGAGATCCTTGGGGGCGGTCGCGTCATCGACTTCTTGCGGATGGATGGGGATATGAATGGTTTCCGCATTGGAATCGACGCGGGGGATGACGGGGCGATGCGTTGTTTCCATGTTATCGCTTGCAGCGTCCATGTTGTCGCTTGTGGCGGAGGACGACGCGGTGTCTTGGTTTTTTTCTGCGTGCCATGCTTCATGGGCCGTCATCCCAACAAGCAAACTCGTCTGATCGCCTAAGTCGTCTTCATCGTGTGATGTTGTGGTTCGTACCGCATTTTGTGGAGAAGACTGCGGTCCAAGAGAGAGGCTGGTTTGATCGCCCGGATCTTCGTCCGTTTCGAGCGGTGGTGTGGGCATCGAAAGGCTGGTTTGATCGCCGAGGTCGTCTTCGGAAGAGGACTCTGTGATCGCAGGAGGAGTGGGTGGAGGCTGTGCGATAAGGGCTGTGGGTAGGTCACCTTCGTCGGATTCGATGCTTCCTACTTTGGGGGGCAAGAAGTCTTCCAGTCGCAGACCTGGCAAGTGTGTGGTGACTTTGTAGTAGTCCACTTGTTCGTCTTGGGCGTCGGGATCTTCTTGTGGTTTAGGTGTTTCTTGCGGAACAGGCGTTTCTTGGGGGTAGTGGTAGGGGCTACGAGAGATCGATGTGGAGTCTTCGTGCTCGATGGCTTGGAAAGAATGGGTGGCCGCGTTGTCTTGCTCTGAGGGGGGTTGGAGAAGAGAGAGACAGAAGTCCGCGAGATTTTCTTGTTCGATATAATGTTGTTCTTCGCGCAGAAGAGATTCGAGCGTGCTGTAGATCTCGCGTGCTGAAGAGGGCCGCTGGTCGGGCTCTTTTTCGAGCAGTCGAAGGATCAGGTCATTGAAGGTAGAGGGGAGCGAGGGCAGTTGCTCTTTGGGGGTTTGGTGCAGGGGTTGGAGGATGGCTTGCATGATCTCGCCAAAGGGAGCGCCTTTGATGCCAAAGGGACGGTGGCCCAAGAGCAATTCGTAGAGCAAGATCCCAAAAGAAAAGAGATCACTGCGATGGTCGATCTCTTTTCCCATGATCTGTTCGGGGGAAACGTAAGCCACCGTGCCTTTGAAGTCGAGAGAGCGGCCACTTGAGAGCGTAAAGCTTTTGGCGATGCCAAAGTCGATCAACTTGACGATGCCTTCGCGAGAAAGGATCACATTGCTGGGTTTGATATCGCGGTGAACGATACGCAGAGGGGTTCCCAAGGTGTCGCTTTGTTCGTGGGCGTGTCCAAGTCCGCGTGCGATGAGGGCACCAAGACGAGCCACAATGGGCCAAGGTAAGGGGGTTTGGTGGCGTTCAAGATGGCGGCGAAGACATCGTCTTAGATCGAGGCCGCGCACGTACTCCATCGCGATGTAAACAAGATCGCTTTCAGCGCCTACGTCAAAGATTTGAACGATATTGGGGTGGTTGAGGATGGCTGCCAGTCGTCCTTCGCGCAGCAAGCTTTCTCTTGAGATCTCTGGGACTTCGGGCGTAATCCGCACAACTTTCATGGCGACGAGTCTCTGAAACCCCTCGAAACCCGCCTGTTGTGCTTCCCAAAGCTCTGCGTGGGCACCACGAGCAAACTTCTTTAGAAGCTTATAGCGCCCATCTGCAACGATGCGATGTTCTAAGCTGCTCAAATACCATCTTCCCTTTTCGTGTTGGGGAACTACGCCATGTCTTCTTGGGGCGTCTGAGTGTACCGCTTCTTCCTACAAAAGTGTCAGCGAAGTGCTCAGAGAGGGCCCGATGTCAAACGTCTGTTTATTATCTTCGTTTGAGGTAGAAGACGCAAGCTTTGCGAAAAGAGAAAGCGGATTTAGGAGGGTTTCGAGGCGGGAGATTCGGGATCTGTTTTGGATGAGCGGGGATCAATCGGGCCCAGAGAAAGCGAAGCCGATCGAAAAGAAGCTATTGAAACGATGGGACCAAGCGTAGGATGTGTTTACACGATCCGTACTTGTCGGTTGATCGGGGGAGACAGAAAAGTAGATCCCTGCACTGAGTTGGAGCGCGGCTTGCGGAGAAAACCACCAACGAAGCCGAAGATAGGGGCCGTATGCCAAGAGAAAGACCATCTCGGGCGTTGCTTCTCGGGTATTCCAGGCCCCGATCTCTGCGTAGCCACCGAGATAGAGATCCCATTTGGCAAACTTGAGTGGATAGCCAAGCGTGCCAAAAAGCCCAAATCTCATCAGTGGTGATTCGATGGGGTTGCCTAGATAGTCCTTGGCCGTCCCAAACAACGCGCTGATCCCAAGTTGGAAGTGCGTATGAAAAAACGCGGCCCGCGCACCAAAGCTCATCTGCCCGTCCAACATAAAGTCCCCGCTAAAAAGCAAGCTTCCGCCCATCGTATGGGTATAGATGGGGCCATACTGCCGTGTCGGGACGTCGAACATGGGGGTGCTATCGTCAGGATCGAGGTAGGCTGTACGCTGATCTTCGATCGAGAGGAAGCGTTCTATGGGGTGGCCTTCTGCATCATGGAGCAGGACACGATAACGGCCTGTGGGAAGTCGCAACAGCCATTGTCCATGAAGCCCTTGTATCGGGTATTCTTGGAGTCCACCTTTGGCACCCACTGGTTGTACTTGGAGGCGTTGGTAACGATCTCTTCGCAGTTGGAGCCAACCATAATGTTTGGAGGCCGTTTTTTGGGTGAGGCGCAGTGGGGAACGTCGTGTAAAGAACAGCGTCTCGTTGCCCATGATCTTCGATTCGATGGTGGGGATCTGTTCGCGTCCAAGGGTCTTTTTGATGAATTGATAAGTGCGTGTGGTGGCGCACTGATGGGCTTTGGAGGCTGCGACATCACGTTGTGTTTTTCGGATGTCGCGGGCACATGCCAACAAAAAGTGTGTGTACACATCGCCTTGGACTTGGGAGAGTTCGTAGGCTGGCTGCATATAACCTGCGGCACTGAGGATCAATGTTGTACGACTTAGTGAACCAAGGGTGTAAGTGCCTTTGATGCCCGAATGAAGGGCTTTGCTGCGAGAGGTTGGGACTGCTTCGATCGTGGTGTTGCCCACATAACAAGTCGCGAGGATCAGCACCTTTTGTCTGGATGGAAGGGCATCCATCAGGGCTTTGACTTCTGCGAGTGCAAGGCCCGTTTGGGGGATGTGTGCGGTACTATCGCTTGTTACGATGTAGCGCTCAGGGCTGCTTGCGTGTTTTCGTTGGGCGATGGTGCCGTGGCCAGAGATGTAGATCACCACGGTATCATCGGCAAGTTGATTCTGTTTCTTGAGCCACTGCAAAGCACTTCGGATGCCTTGGCGCGTTGTTTCTTTGGTGCTTGTGTGCAGGGCGATATCATCGAACTGCCCTTCTGAACGAAGGAATCGCGCCATCTTTTGCGCATCTTTTTGGGGATAGCGCAGATCGTTCCAAGCGGTGTGTTGGTACTTCCAGATGCCCAAGAGAAGGGCCAAACGGCGCGGACGTAGGCGCTTTTGCGCTTCTTTCAGGTTGGTGCCTGGCGAGAGTTCGAGTTCATCAGCTGCGTGAGCGTTTGCGAGATGAAAAAGCACACACAGTCCTGCGAGCATTCTTCCCAACCATCGGGAGATTCTGGGATGTCTCATGATTTGATTCTCCTCGCGGGGTTAGGGCGTTGGGGATGTGGAGGGGGCTTGGATTTGAAAACCGTCCACTTGGATGGGAGAGAGCGCAAGGTGCTGGGCGATCTGGGTTTGGAGTGCTGCGCTTTCTCCCCAAGAGAGGGAGGATGTGAGCAGCATCTCCCAACGTTGCGCAGAGATGGCTGTCTTCGACCACACCGCAAAAAAGGCTATCCTTTGGAAAGCTCGCATCTTTGGGTCTTTGGGTTGCGTACTATGGGGACTGCCTTCTGTGGGATGGGTCTGCGAAGACCATCGCACGGGATAACGCAAAGCGATTCCCTTGTGAGAAAGGATCCATCGTCGCATGCCTTTTGCCTCGAATCCATCGGACTTTGGACGCGGATAAAGACGTCGCAAGTGACCCTCTCCGTCCATGCGCAAGATCGCGAGGTGCCCCGCAGCTTCCTTTTTCTCTAAGAGAAAGTACAAAAAGCTCTGCGTGGGGACGGACATCTGGTCTTTTCCTCGCTGGCTTGGGAGTTTTTCTGAGGCACTGCTGATCCCAAAGCGCAAGCGGATCACCTTCTCTTGTTCGAGATGAGATCCTTTTCCTTTTTTGCCGATGTATCCCGCTTGTTGGCCTTGCCAAATCGTCGTTGCAGAGATCACGAGCAAGATCGCAAGGCCACCCCATGCAAGTTGAGGTCCAAAGATCCAATGGCGAAGCTGCTGCCAAAAGCCGATGCCTTCGCTCTTTTGGGGCGATGGATGGGATGTTTGTGCGTTGGCCTTTTGTGCGTTGGCCCTTTCTGTCTCGGTGGTTGGTGGTGTCTGCGCTTTTTGTTGTGCAGCTTCCCAATCAACGGACGCAAGGGCTTCTTGGCCAAGGAGAGCTTGCAAGACGTGTTGTGCTCCACGTTGCAGTTCTGCTTCAGAAGGGCGATCAAGCGAAGCGACCCAAGACTTCGCAGCCTCCGTGCTTTGGGGCGGCTGTAGCAAGCGTTCGGTCCACAAGATCTGGCGGTAGGTCTCGCGGGCGGTTTCGTCGCTTTCAGGGGGCGGAGTGGCTGGGAGCGTCCCTTGTTCGATCCATTGTTGGCGGAGATGTTCGGGTGTGGGTTGTTTTTTGTTTTGAGACATCACCATCTCTCCCACGCTGCAAAGAGCAGCAAGACAAGGAAGGGGGTCAAAGCTCCGCCCGAAGGGGAGCGTGTATCCAAGTGGTTTGCGTACTCAGCGCGGCGTTGTTGGAGATGTTGGAGGTAGCCGCTTTGTTCGAAGAAATCGAGGAGAGCCGAACGCAAGCGTTGGAGCGAGGTTCGCACCTGCATCCGACTCAGTCCAAGGCGCTGGGCTGCTTGCATCTGGCTGTCTCCTTCTTCATAAAGGGCCCGAAAAACCAAGGCTTCACGAGGATCACATGCTTGAAGAAAGGATTCGATTTGTTTGCGCATCTCGGTTTCTTCAAATTGTTCTTCTATGGGTGGCTCGTTGGCCTCTATCTCTTCGGATGGACCGAGGGTTTCGAGTTCTTCGACGCGATGGCTCTGTTGTTTTCTGCGATCTTCAATCAAGAGATTGCGGCAGATCCTTTGAAGGTAGGGGAGGTAAGCTCTCGTAGGATCGTAGTTTTGGCGTGCTTGGGGAGAGAAAGCGCGTGTAAAAGTTTCTTGCACATAGCTTTCTTGTTCGCAGGGATCGAGGAGCGGAGGGACGCGGAACCATCGGTCTTGGCTGGAAAAAGTGAAACCTCGTGACAGGAACTCATAAAGTTTGGGAGCGTAGTGCAGGTATACCGTCGCGAGCGCTTGGGCATCGCCTTGTTGAAAGCCTTGGAAGAGTTCGCGATCTTGTGACAGTTTCATGCACTACCTTTTGGGCCGAACGGATGGTGTTTCTTAGGGGAAGAAGCTACCGTCCAAGCAGTTCCCTACACCCACGGGGCTGCTTTGGCATTTGAGCGGGCTTTGGCATTGGCTATCTTCTGTACAGAGGCTGCCCATGCTTCCGTTTTGGCAGACGCCAAGGACGCTATTGTTGATCTTGATGCAGGACCAGTTGCTTGGGCAGTGTTTGTTTTCTTTGCAAAGCCCTGCGAGGCAGATGCGATCTTTGTTGGGAATATAGCCGTCGTTGCACACTGCGCCAACCACACCCGTGGGGCAATCACCGCTTTGGGGACAACGGGGGAAGCTGTGGCACTGTGTGGTTTGATTTTCATTTTCGATGCAGATCTCCGTCTTTTGGCAGCCATCATTGCCGTCTTGTGAGGGTTTGCAAGCGCCAGGCTCATCGTTCTTTTTGGGAGGCGTTTCGCTTTTGGCGCTGCAAAAACCTTTGACGCACTCTTGGTTTTGTCCACAAGGTGTTTCAGGGCAGGTCTTGACTTCTTTGTTGGAGCACTGCTTTGCATCTGTATCGCAGTATTGGTTGGAAGCGCAGTCGCCATCGCTGTTACAGCCGATTGCGCAGATTCCATTGAAGCAGAACTGCCCAGCAGGACAGGGATTGCTGTTGCTACAGATGCTCTGGTTGTTGTTATTGTTGTTATTATTGTTGTTATTGTTGTTGTTATTGTTGTTGTTTTCGCAGCTATGGGTGTTTGTGTTGCATGTTTGGTTGGAGGCACACTCTTTGTCAGTGTTGCAACCCACGGCGCAAAGGCCATTGTAGCAATACTGTCCAGCGGGACATCCACCACAGGGATCTGCGCCACAGGCGACAAGCTGACCAACCATCCAAGACAGGGTAAGAACAAGATATACATACTTTTTGAAAGACATCATCGACTCCTTATGAGGGACAGAGGAGGAGGCTTGGGCCTCCCATGTTCTGGGTTTGTTGTTTGGACAACGACCGTTTCTCTGTCACTCACTATGGAGGGGGGAGGGGATCGGGTTATGGTGGCGGGATCTTTTTTGAGGGAAAGTTTTAACTATTTGTATTTTCAGAGAGAATCGAAGACTTGTTTGCTTTGCGGAGGCGGTTGAGCAGGACTTTGATCACGCCGCGTGCGATCTCCATGCGGTCTTCCATGAGATCGTGGAAGGCTTGTTGTTCGATCTTGAGCAGGCGGATATCTTCGAGGGCTGCAATCGTTGCAGAACGGGGGGTGTTGTCGAGGATACCCATCTCGCCAAAGGGTTCTTTTTTGTTCAAGAGCGTCAACTCAACCCCTTCTTTTGAAACGGAAACACGTCCTTCTACGATGATATAGAGCGCGTCTCCCAGATCGCCTTCGTGGATGATCTGTTCGTCTTTTTCAAAAGAGACTTCTTCGGCGATCTGGGCGATCTGACCGAGATCTTCATTGGAAAGACGTTGAAAGAGATCGACGCCTTTGAGAAAGAGGATCTTTTCGAAGGTTGAGAGCATGATGACCTCGTGGACTTCGGATGATGGAGAAAGCGCATCTTGGAGGGCTTGAAGATAAGGGGTCGTGTGCGTGGGAGGCACAGCAGCAAACAAAGCCCTCGCTTTGTAGTGAGGTAGCGTTCGAAAGAGGATCAAGGCCGCTGTTTCTTGAAGAAAAGGGTGCTGACTTGCAAATGTTCTCTCAAAAAGTACCCGATGTTCGGAGGGTTGGTGCTGGGAGAGGGTACACAAGAAACAGGCCATCATCCAAGGGGTTTGATCGCGCTCAAAAGTTTGGATAATCGTTGGCAGCTCGGGAGGAGACAGCCGAAAGAACTCAAAGGCGATGCGTTGGAGATCTTGGGTTTCTTCAAACAGAGGGATGATCATGCGTCGCAAACGACTTTCTTGGCTCAATACATTGTCCAGAAGCTCGATGGCATGGGCACGTAAGCGACTTTCTTGTTGATTCAGCTTTTGCTGGATCAGCGGGAGTTGCTGTCTTGGGAAGAGAAGATCGAGCAAAAAGAAAAGCTCTTCTTTTTGGAAGGTGAGTTTTTCTTCGACCGCGCTTTGAAGATCCGACTCTTCGGGAAAAAGCTGCTCAAGGCTTTTTTGGGTCATCGTCCACAAGAAGAACTCTTGAAGGCATCGATCGAGTTGGCTGCGTAATGTGGCTTGTTCGAGGCGCAGCGTAAAAGCTTGGTGTGTGATGCGTTGTGCCGCTCGCAGCGAGAGCAAACGCAGATGGGTCGGCTGATGAGCAAGTTTTCGTTGGAGCAGATCGAGCGCTTCTTGTTGGGGAAAGTTGCCCAAGATACGGATGAGATGATGATGGACGTCGATTTGTAGTGGGTCTTCGAGCTTTTGCGTGATCTGAGGAATCAAACTTGGCCCGTAATGAGCGAGGGCACGGGCAGCATGAGAGGCCACATAGCGTTCATGCAGCAGCGCAAACAGCGGTTGGATCAGTCGTTCTGAAAGCAACATCCCCGCAGCTTGGATCGCTTTGATTCGCACGGAAAGTGCGGAGTCATGGAGCATACGAGAGATCGGTTGGTAGAAGTTGCGAACCCCCAACCGTCCGATCAGCTCGGCACTTCGTTGGCGAAGAGAAGGGTCAGGATGTTCGAGCATCCCTTTGAGATGTTCTGCGGCGTGTAAGATCCCATCGAGGCCACCATCGCGGATCAACCCAAGTGTCGCAGCAGCACGAACATCAATCGAGGCATCCTGAAGATACGGAACCACCGAAGGCACCGCATCTTCTTTCAAGAGGGCGCAGAAACTTTCGATGGCTTGGGCCCGAACGCGGATATCTTTATGGTGCAACATCTGAAGAAGAACTTCCCGTGGGAAGTTTTCTTCGATCTTGGGGAGATGCGCCAAGGCTGCCAGTTGGATATCAGGGTTGGGGTGTTGGAGTAGCAACGCCAACTCGCTCGACCAAGAGTGCCCTTGGATATGTGGAAGCAACTCCAACACATGCAAGATCTGTTGCGGGTCGCCTTGGGCGAGGACATTGTGGATCGCTTTTCGTGCGGTCGCAGAGTCGAGTTTGAGCGTGGAGCCTTCGAGATCGAGGTGGCTTCGCTGCATCGAGCGAACCAACGTCGCGACATACTCTTGATGGGCCCGAAAGATCAAGACGATCCACAAGCCTAACAAAAACAACACCACCCAAGAGAGATGTTCGCTCGAAAACCCCATCGAACTCAACAAGGCGATCAGACCAGCACTTGCGCCAATCGAACTAGGTTTGAGGATGCCGTCGATAAAGCTTTTGGCCCGCGCTCGCAGTTGTGTGGAGACAGGTACATAAAGAAGGTTCAGTGAGACTTCGTAGATGGTGTAGCGCAGGATATTTTCGCTACCTTTGGTGAAGGCAACGGCCCAAAGCGCGGGGATCAACACAGATATCCCCAGCATCGCACTGCCTCCAAAAAGGGCGATAGGCAATAGCAACAAGGCCCAACGAATACCAAAATGGCGCAAGATGCGGTTTGCAAAGACGAACTGAAGCACACAAGCCAAGATCCCCGTGAAACCATAAAAGGAACTGAAGTAATGGCCGATGGATTCGGGATCTTTGTAGTTCTCCGCAACAAGCGCTTTGAATTGGTAATCGATCAGGGTAGAGGCCAAAAATGTGACCACGACGATCTGAGCGATGGTGCGGAGATGTCGGCTACTGTAAAGCCAACTGCTTTCCCAACGCGTGGTCTTGGCGGGGTTGGTTTGGGTTGGCGGGGACTTCTTTTTCAACCGCACTTCTTCGAGCAGGACGCTGTGTTGGCGTCCCAAACGCTTCACGACAGCCACACACCCAAGCATCATCAAGCACAAAAGCAGCAGAAGATGGTGAGCACCCGAGAGCAGCTTGAGCAGCGGACGCAACCCAAAAGCCAGCAGGTTCGCGAGGACAGCACCGCCCCCAATGATCGCAAAGCTGCGTTTGGCTGCGCGTGGATCGAAGAGTTCAGAGGCAAGGGTCCAAAACTGGATGACCTGCAAAGCCCCCATCACCTCTACAAAAAGGTAGTTGGCTTGTAAGACCACTGGCCAGTAGGAATCTGGCAAGACACAAAGCAACAAATAAAGGAACAGCAAGATCCCCGTCATCAACAAATTGACGAAGATGATGGTCTTATCGCGTCTTTTTTCGCTGGTATAGCGCGACATCGCGTAGGCAGCGAGGCTCACTGCGAGCGCTGAAAGCGCGATCAACATGGGAAGTTTGTCTAGTCCCTGATGTCGCGGGAGAGAAAGCAACAGTGTGTCTCTGATGATGCGACCAAGGATAAAAGCCCCCACCGCCAACAAACTGTAACAAAACATCCAAGAGACACGTTCTACTTCTCCTGGCTGTAAGCGGAAGATTGCACTCATCTTCAGGGTATACCAACCCCATCGAGTGCTTTCCTTTGCTTGGCGAGTAAGCATCCAGCTTCTCCCTGAAGATCATCGCGGGGATGTCTCGAAGTAAGTTATGGCCTTCTGTGTTGTGTGCTCTGTAGATGCGAGATGTAGCAGAAGTTTGTAACAGATGCTCTTCGCAATCTCAATGTTCGCGCTTTCGGGTCTGTACAGCTTGCATCTTTTTTGCGAAGAACACAGAAGGAGGTGCAGAATATATAAAAAAGAAGTGATTCTAGTTGGACTTTGTGTGCGTTTGTTGGTTTCCCTCTTGACAGAGAAGGTATCTGCCCGTTACATCTGCTCTTTCCTTTAGGGAGGATGCCTGCCACGACCGCACCGAATCTGGAGAAAAACATGCGTATTGTTTTGTATTCTTTTGTGTTTTCCTTTTTTTTGATGCTCTCAGGTTGTCCCGCATCGAACCCCACTTGTACGGATGACACGGGCTGCACTGAACCTCAAATCTGTTGTAAGACTGGTACTTACAAGGAAACGCCCACATGTGTAGAGAAAGCCAAGTGCAACACTTGTGGGGAGGGAGTGACCCAGTGCCTTGATCGCAACGAATGTGGAAGCAACCAAGTCTGTACCAACGGTTGCTGTGCTGCATATCCAAATGTCGGAAAAGACTGCAAAAAAGACACAGACTGTGGCGATGATGGCGAGTGCATCCCTGATGGTGCAGGCTTCAAATGCAACATCTGCGTGATTTCTTGCAAAAGTAACTCTGATTGTTCTTCTGATACTGTCTGCGAAGAGAAATGCTGCCGCGTTCCTGCGTGTCAGTCTGATGCAAATTGCAAAGAAGCGAACAAGCCCAAATGCGACGCTGAAACCGCAAAGTGCGTGGCTTGTCTTGCTGATGCAGACTGCCCTACTCGCCAAGCTTGCCGCGACAAACAATGCCGCCAAGTCCAGTGCCGCGAAGACAAAGACTGCACAGACAGCCAAAAGCCCGTTTGCGATGCTTACGTTTGCAAACCCCCGATCATCTGCAAAACCGACGCGGATTGCGCGCAACGCAACCCTGGTACTGACCTGACGCGTTGTGATGCTGCCGCAAACGAAAACCGTGGAGAGTGTCGCAAAGGTCTTTGCGCGACTTGCGTGAATGACGATGACTGCGGCACGGGAACAGACTTTTGTGTGGGCAAAGACAAGGGCCTCAAAGATGGTCCTCGTTGTTTGACTGCTTGCGAAAGCACCAACGATTGCCCCCAAAACTTCTTCTGTTCTTCTGACAAAGTGACGGGCTTCAAGGTTTGTTATCCCCAAACAGACTTCTGTGCAGACCCTTGCATCGGCGTTTCTTGTAAGCCCGGTGAAGAGATCTGTGTGGAAGGGACCTGCAAAAAGATCCCCCAAGCTTGTGATTCTTGCGCTGAGCATAAAGACTGCAACGTTGGTGCGAGTACCGCCAACCAATGCGTTGACTACAGCGGCACCAAGTTTTGTGGAAAGTCTTGCAACACTGCCGCTGATTGCCCCACCCCCAAACCCGGCCAAGAGTACGATTGCTTGAGCATTGGCGCAAGCAAACAGTGCATCCTTAGCAAAGGGAGCTGCCAGTAAATTATGGCCGTTCTTGAACGCGACGCTGGTTTGAATATCCCCGATTATCCGGGGGATGACGCGATCACAGAAGCCCTTGGCAAGGCAGGCACCTCCTTACTTTGTCGGGTCTTTGCGCAAGAAGAGCTGTGTATCGTTTTGGGGCGTGGTTGTGATGCACGTCGCGATCTTCGTTTGGATGTGCTTGAAAAAGAACCGATCCCTGTATTTCGACGCCAAGGTGGTGGTGGGACGGTTGTTTTGGGGCCTGGGATGTTGATCGTTGCTGTGGCTGCGCATCTGCGCGATCCTTTTGGCAACAAACGCTACTTCCAATTGATTCAAACCCCCCTTCAAGAGGCTCTTTCAGAAGATGGGGTCCTTGGCGTTGAACAACGTGGGATCTCTGATCTCGCTGTCGAAGGCCGAAAGATCCTTGGATCTTCTCTTCGCCGCCAAGGAACATTGCTCGTTTATCAGGCGGTGTTGCTTGTGGATACAGCGCGAGACATCTTCTCTTACTATCTACAACACCCACCCAGAGAGCCCGATTATCGCGAAGGAAGAGACCACAGAGACTTCACGACCACACTTGTAGAGCGTGGACTGGTTCGTTCTGTGGAAGAGCTACAGCAAGACCTACAAACGCATCTTACATTGCGCCTGCCTCAGTTGCTTTCAGAGGATCTTGTCCCACCCCCCGCACAAAAGACCCGCTGATCAAAAAGACCAACCCAAAAAGCCGTGTGTCACTCGCCTAAGAGAAGATCCGTTTGTTCAAGCGGCTGCTTCGGCTGATGCAGACTTTTTCTTCTTGGGTTTTGCGGAGATGCCGTTGTCATCATCGCTCGATTTGCTCTTGTTGCTGCTGGGAACCAGCTTGATCTGGATCTCCATCTCGCGACCGAGTTCGATGATCTGTTCGAACATCTCGCCGCCACCGAGGAGATGTTCTGTGATCTCTTCTTCTGTTTTGATTTGGATTTGGTCTTCAACGATACATGCATAACGCTTCATGCGATCCTCCCAAAGGGTATAGGGTATAGGGTAAAAGTCGAGTTGATACGGGTGTTCTGGGTGGGAACGTAGATACGAGAGAACACGCCCCCAAAGAAGCTCCTCATTGTCTTCGCGCCAAGCGGAAAACTGTTTGCAGCGGTGGTTGTGAGGGCACGACATCGCACAAACAAGGATATCTTTCCAGTGGCCATAGGTATGGCAATGAATTCCAACACGTTCCATTTCGCCTCTCAGTGTCCTGTGAGGGGTGGGAACCAAAGCGACTTGCTTGGTTCAAAGAAAGAGAAGGCAAGTCTTGCCTTTTTGAACACACCTTAACCTAGGCTGCCAGAATGTCACAACGCGTCACATTTGCTAGGGTGCGTACAGGAGATCACACTTCGGGATCGAAGGGGTCTTGTGGGCGTGGGGGGGTATGTCTCCACAAAAGGACCAATTGTAGCCACGAAAGCCACAATAGGGTAACGATCCCCAAGCCAAAGGGAAAGAGGGAAGATGTCCAGAGATCAAGAAGGGCAGCTGTCGTGGCACCCCCAAAGATCGCAATCCCCGAAAACCACTCCCATCCACCCGCGTCGTGTTCTTGTGTGCGTTCGGCCAAGGTCAACCCACGAAAGAGCAAGCGGATGTTGTTGAGCAAAGGCAGCATCAACAAGACGGAACTGCGGGACTTTCCCAAAAAGGGCAGGACAAACAGCCCCACCCCAGAGAGAAACATCAGGGTGATCGCGACGCGATAACCTGTTTGCACAGAATCGCTATGTTGAGGGCGTTCGTGGGCTTGGTGGCGGACTGGACGTTTGAGGCCGCGTCGCAAGAACTCTTCTTCAAGTAGTCGTTCGATCTCTTCTTCGATGAGACCGCGTTTTTGGGCGTAGCGTATGATCAGATCTTCTTGGGCTACAGAACAGCGACCTTGGATCAACAAGACATCGATCAGATCACGGATCGGATGCCATCGTGCTTCGCGGTGCGCGTGACGAAAGGCTTGGAGAGAACGATCATAGGTCTGCCGTTGCATGGGATCGAGCAACGTCTCTCTCGCTTCGCGGAGGCGCGTCAAGGCTTCTGGCGCAAGATGGCGGTATTTGGGGTTGGCTTGCTGACCATTCCACCAACGAATCCCCAAACGCAGCGCTTCTTCGATCTCTGCGAGTGATGCGCGGGGATCGAGCTGCAACATCTGATAAAAGTCGCTGTGGGGATCGGCGACGGCCCCATAACCAAGGCGCGGTTGAGGAAGTTGATCTGAAGAGGATGTCTGATGCACCACAGGGGCGGGCGCACGGGTCGCTGGTAAGGTTTGGGGTGGGGGAGGAAGCAGCGGAAGAGGTGGTTTGGGTGGGTGATCCATCGTTGCCTCTTCGCCAAAGTTCGAGGGAAGTCCGTTTGCTTAGAGAGAAGAAGCGTTTGATCTTCATCTCTCCATCGGTTGAGTGTCCGTCAGATCTTAATCTTAGGACAGTGTTGTGGGTTACGTTTTTTGTAACCTGCATCGTGGCGACAAGCAAAGCGGCGGATCATCTTTTCGACGCGTTCTTGTTCGATGGTGAGTTCTGTTTGGCGCTTTTTGTCGGTCTCTTTGAGGCCGCCTCTGCGACGAAGACGCCATTGTTTTTTCTTGAGCAGCTTGAGTTCTTTTTGGATGCGCGTGTTGTTTTCGTCGATATCGATGATGCGACGAATCAAGCGGCGGTGAAATCCGAGTTCTTGGAGTTCTTTGGGGACCAAGTAGCCGTCTTGTGCGGCGTAACCGTAGATGTGTTTGTATGTTTTGGCGAGCGATTTATAAACACGCTTGAGACGTCGATCACGCAAACGGCCTGGTGGGGGTTTGGAGAGAGACAACTCTTGCTTGGTGTAATCGGACTTTGCAAAGGAAAGACATGGTTCGACTAGGACGCCAAAAAGGAAGGCCCCTAAGAAGATGAGCCTGTGTAGCTGCATGGATAAACCTCGTGTACGGTGGTTAGGGATTCTTATCGCTTTGGGTGTCTGGGTGGTTACAGATCGAAGCGAGGGTTTGAACGAGGACTTGTACGCCCCAGCAAGGAGATGTGTACACTCGGGGAGAGCGCACATTGAGTCCTCGGGCACTATAGGATATCTTCGATCGCTCGCCAAGGGTGTGGTGGTGATCTTCTCAGGGAAATCCGATACTTTACGATGACGAAGTGAGCTTCATTGGTTTGGAGGCAGAAGCATTTGAAAGAGCCGTTGTTTGAGGATTGGCCTTTGACAGAAGATGGGATCTTTGGTCGCGCGGTGACCATTTTTCAACATCGTAAGGGCTATCGCTTTTCGATTGATGCGGTGTTACTCGCGGCTTTTGCTCTCGAAAGGGCTTTGCTTTCGCGCGCTTCTCTACATGCTGAGGACTCTTCAAGTCCCGATAAACAAGGACTTCGTTTGTTGGACCTGTGCACGGGGAGCGCGATCGTCCCACTCGCAACGCTCTTTTTGATGAAACGCTTGGAAGAAACCTCACTTTTACAAGGTGATTCTCCCGAGGAGACGGGCTCTTTGGGGGCCGTTGGGGAGATCTCTTTTCGCGGGGATGTCGCCTCGGCTGCTGCGATCTTTTCGCACGCGTGGGCGGTCGAAGTCCAAGACTCGATGGCGCAGCTTGCGCGTGCCAATATCGAAGCCAACCACCAAGAAAAGCTCACGCTGATCCATGCGGATCTACGGGCTTGGGAGGCTCCCCATCTTTTTGATGTCGTGACATGCAACCCACCTTACCAGCCTGTCGAAGCGGGGGATGTGAGCAAACATCCTGAACGTGCGGTGGCGCGACACGAGATCCACGGTCGTTTGCAAGAGATCGTACAAGCTGCCAAGGAGTTGATGCATCCCGAAGGACGGTCCTTATGGGTCTTTCCTGCGGATCGCGGTGTGCGTCTTCAACGTTTGTTGGTGGAAGCGGGGTTGCGGCTGACGCATCAGCGCTTGATCCATCCCTTCGAGGATAGCGCACCCAACTTGCTTTTGTTGGAGGCTTGCCATGCGCACGAGGCTTCGCCAAGCAAGGCCGCATCCAAGCGAAGTGATCCCGCCCAAGATGCGGAGACGACGCGCCTTGTCTTGTACAAGTCTCATCGTGTGTACACCCCTGTGATGGATGCTCTCTTGCAAGGCGACCCAATACCTTGGTTGCGAGAGACATTGAGGGTGGCGTAGATGGCTGGCGAGTTTAGAGAGCTTCTACCCGAGATGTTGTGGCACTTGGAAAGCATTGGCTTGGCACAAGCTCGGCGAGACGGGTTCGAAGGCACAGGTTGTGGTGTTCACCTCGCGGTGCTCGACACGCGTGCGCAACTCAGCCATCCCATCTTCAAAGACGCGGATATCTCGCTCTATGCCGTGGATGGGGAAACTCTGTGCCTTCTTGCGCCAGATGAT
>JACKEL010000002.1 GCA_020632975.1 Myxococcales bacterium | reverse complement strand
CTTAAACGACACGGAGAAAAAAGCGCCTTTGCTTCTTCGCCGACAAGATGGGGAGGAACACATCATCATGCCCGTGGAGCTTTGAAGCTGAAGGTGAGTCTGAAGTGGGAGAGTACAGGAGAAAAGGAGGGTGCAGAAATGACAAAAGGCCAACCGGAGATTTCCGATTGACCTTTGTTTTGGGCAGGGCTGGATTCGAACCAGCGAAGCCATAGGCGTCAGATTTACAGTCTGATGGGTTTGGACCACTTCCCTACCTACCCGTAAGCTTCTATCTTTGTTGTCATCTGAAAGATTTTGTGCTTTCAATAACAACACAGTGTTGGGCTATATAGCGGATGGATAAGGATCTGTCAAGCTGATTTTTGCAAGACGATCACTCTTTAGAGCTAACCCTTTCCCGAGAAAAGACATTTTTGAAAAGGAGCCAGCCATGATCGAGATCCGTATGCAGATCGACGTCCACAACGCCGAGGAACTCGCTCGTCAAAAGAAGGGCGGTTTGATGACAAGATTGGCTCGTTGGGTGGGGGTGGACCTCCAACAGAGGGCCGAAGAAGTGATCGCAAAGGAGTTGGTGGAGGGATTGCAAGAGCGCTTGCTACCGCTCCTGCAACAACAGGGCGTGAAAGCCACTATGCACATCGAACATACCATCGTCCTTCGACAGTAGTCCCGCATCTCCTCCGAATGAAGGGCAGAACGAACAAAAGAAGGCTCCTGGCCGAGACCATCTGTTTAGGAAGTGTGAAGACGCCAACGCGCCAACCACTCGCGTCCTTGTCTGGCGGGGTGTGAGCGAGGCACCGCATACATCGCAACATTCGTGAAATAGGGAGAAAGTAGCGATGAGACAAGTTCTGTGCTCATCGCGAAGGGAGGACCATTCCCATCGTCTGGGCGGATGGGAAAGATCAGGGTGATCAGTTCACCATCTTTGGCGACAAGACGAGACATCTTTTCAGCCCATGCTGCGCGCATCTCGGGTGGTAGAGCACACAAAAAGGTGTAATCCCAGATCACATCGAAAGGTTGGGGAGGTTCAAAGGTGAAAAAGTCTGCGCAGATCGCGTCCACTTGTTGCGCAGAAACACCCGATTGATCGCGAAGTTGGCGAAAGCGCTCCACTGCAAGTTCCACGAGATCCAAAGCTGTGACCTCGTATCCAGCACGTCCCCATGCCAAGCCATCGTATCCAGAGCCACATCCAGGCACCAACACCCGACCTTTGGGAAGATCTGTGGCCTCTCGCAGAAGATCTTCCAAAGCAGGGGCCGCGCCTCCTGCATCCCATGGTGTGTCACCTGTGCTCCATGCGTCTTGCCAACGGTTACTCGTCATCCAACGTACCCTTTCTACCGCATCCATACGATCTCTAAAGAAAAGCTCCCGACATACTGCGCACCTTGAGATGAGCCAACAGAAAGGAACGTTCCAAGATATCGCGCTTTTTGCATCAGCGAATCGCACTCCACGCACATCTTGTCCACGATGTAGACCACGAGAAATACGAGGGTTCTTCTCTGTAAAAGGTCGTTTGCATGGAAGAAGCGTATGACCGAAAGCGGAAGATATCTTCGCGCTGGGCCTAGAAAATCAGCCAAGACTATTTAACTTGACGAAACGATCATATACAGCGTGCGCCTTCTGGTGTACAAGTGCGCCTGAAGAAGAGACCACAGCCCCAAACGCTCCACACAGCGCAAGGCAAAGACAAAGAGGCAGAGAAACTTGAGTCCGTATCTACACTTTTTTACAGGTAAAGGCGGTGTGGGTAAGTCCACTTTGGTGGCGGCTTGGGCGTGTGCAGCGCAAGAGGCGGGAGAGCGCGTGTTGGTCGTCGAATTGAGCGCCCACTCGTCTTTGCGCGCCTTGCTACAACACGCGGGACTTTCGCTCCATCCAGAAGAGAGCGAAGGGAACTTGACCGCGCCCAAACCGCTTTTTAAAGAGATCTGGTCTCTTTCCTTGCAACCTGAGATGGCTTTGCTCGATTATGTCCAAACTTACGTGCGTTCGAGACGATGGGCCGAACAGATCGTGCAACACCCTGCACTGCAAAGATTTTTCCGTGCAGCTCCTGCGGTGGCGGAAGTACTCTTGCTCGAAAAGCTGTTGCGTTTGAGCGAAGAGGTCGGTCCTGACAAGCGTTGGAATCGCCTGCTTGTGGATCTCGACGCGACAGGGCACGCCTTGATGTTTCTTGAGCTGCATCGCACGCTGTGGGGACTGTTGGGAAAAAGCCCTTTGCGAAAGATGCTTGAGCGCGGACGCGCCCTATTGTCGGACCCTGAGCGCTGTCGTCTGCACATCGTCACCCTTCTCCAAGCCCTTCCTGCCCAAGAGTGCCGCGCGTTGTATGAAGCGCTTCAGGCCCGCTTTGATCTTCCTCTTGGGGCTTTGTTGCTCAACCAGACGCTCCCACCACTCTTTTCCCAAGAAGCCCTTCCCTTCGAGCATTGGAGAGAGCAACAGCCTTCGACTTCTCCACAAGATGACGCCCCTTCGTCGTTTGACACACAAACCTTGCTTCAATTCCTCCAACAGCAGGGCGAGATCGAAGAAGAAGCCACACAACAAAGATCCTTTTTGGCACAACATGTTCCTTTGCCTGCGTTTTCTGTGCCTTCAATCTTGCACACGCCTTTTTCGTACAAAGACCTGCTGCTTTTGGGAAAGAATATCTACCCAGCACTTTTGCAAGTCAAACCCACGATGCCCCCACAAGCCCCCAACGAAGGGCAAGAAGACACGATCGTCGCCCCAGCTTCCCCTGCTCAAGAGCCACAAGAGACCAAGCCAACGCCCGCCCACCACGACGAAACAGAGGAGGCTCAAGAGATCGACTCGCCTCTTCAAACCCAAGATGCCCAACACTTGGCGGAAGGTTTGTTCCAAGATCGAGAGCTCTTGGTGTTTTTGGGACCAGGTGGTGTAGGCAAGACGACGCTTGCGGCAGCTTGCGCGGTGGCTGCTGCCAAAGCGGGACGCCGCGTGATGTTGTTGACCATTGATCCTGCGAAGCGGCTCGCTGATGCCCTTGGGTTGGGCGACTTAGACGACAAGACCCGTGAAGTCCCGCTGACAGGACTCAAGACATCGACGGCAGGTAGTCTTCACGCCGCGATGTTGGAGACGCAAAGCAGCTACGATGCCTTGATCGAACGACTGACCCAAGATGATCAAGAGCGCCGTAAGTTAATCTTTGAAAATCGCGTATACAAGGCCTTTTCCCGCACCTTGGCTCGTTCCCATGCCTACGTCGCGATGGAACGACTCTACGCGGAGATGAAGTCTGAGCAGTACGACTTGATCATCTTGGATACGCCCCCCACACAAAATGCGCTCGATATCCTCGATGCACCCGGGCATCTCTCGCGTTTTCTCGAAGACAGTATCGTCACAGGATTTTTGCAGACACGCCGTGGCATCGGTCAACGCTTGTTTCAGAGCGGTTCACTCCTCGCACAAACGCTCTTGTCGCTGCTTTTGGGGCGCGAACTTACACGCAATATCTCCGACTTCTTCGACGTCTTTTTGGATCTGCGAGGCGGCTTCCAAGAGCGCGCGACAGAGGTGCAGTCCAAGCTACTCTCACCACAAAGTGGCTTCGTGTTGGTGGGAACCCCTGACAGTGCACAAGGCGGACAAGCGGGCTTTTTGCTCGAACAGATCTTGGAAAGACAGCTCCCACTTGCTTCGTTGTGGCTCAATCGCGCCTTTCAGCCTCTCCCGCCTTTGGACCCGCAGGCTTACACAGCACTCTACCCAAACGCACCTTCTTCGCTGCAAGAGCATCAGAAGGCGTGGAACCAAGCGCTTGCCCTTCGCCTTCGCCAGCTTCACAAGCAACAACAACAGCATCGCGATGAGCTAGAAAGCTTCTTACCCAAGTTACCTGAAACAACGACGTCATGGGGCTTTCCGAAGATGACGCACGACATCTGTGATATCCAAGGTCTCGCTCATCTCTTCGCAGCTTGCCATGCGCTTGCCCCCTCCAAACCCTGACAAGTCCCTTCGCCCCGTCCTTCAGAAAGGCTCCCAGATGAACCAAAGCTTCTTTCTCGTTTCTTTCCAGAAGATGACTCTTTTGGGACTAGGACTTTTGCTTTTCCTCTTTACGGGCTGTCAAAAGGGTGACCCCAATGCCTTGATTCAAGAAGGAAAAAGCGGCTACATCTGTCGTCTTCAGATCGAAGGCAACCAGCCCATCGAGCAGGTAATCGCGATCTTCAAGCAGCGTCTGCGCCAAGCAGGTGTCAAAGAGTTTAAGACGAAGCTGATCAAACGACGCAAACTTCAGATCGACGTGAAAAAAGTCCGTCTCAGCCGAAACTTGAGCATCCTGCTTCAGTCCCAAGGTCGCTTGGGCCTCTATCGTTTCATCGAAGATATCCAGCCTCTCTACCCTTTCTATCGAAAGCTGTCTCCCGCCAACCAAAAAGCCCTGAGCCAAGGCCCTGCGCTGCAAGTGCTTGAGATCCTTCATCGTCATAAAAAAGGTACCCGAGCCGATCTGGACAAAAGACTCTCTGCGAGTCGCCCAAGCAGCCAAGCCACGACGAAGCACGCTGCCCATCGCCCAACGACCAAGCCCCACAAAGCCCAAGGCAAGGACTCTTCCACATCAAAGCCGACCTCGATGCAGGGGCCTAGCCGCCAAGCACTCCGCGAGTTACGACGCCAAGAAGATCTCAAGGAGCGCAAAAACCTTGGAGGACAAGGGCATCATCTGTTCTTTGGGAGTTCTCGCACGAGAATGGAAAGTGCGCTCAATAGCCTAGAGCTGCCGAAGTCTTGGCGCGGCAAGGTGCGTTTCCTGTGGCAGCGCACAGTATCGCGACGTTATTGGAAAGTGTACATGGTCGAACATAAGGCCATCGTCACAGAGGCCGACTTGAATCAAACCTCCACCGTGCTGAGTACCCCTGATGTCGGGTCTTTGGGAACCCAGTTGTCCTTGAGCTTTTCTTCTGAAGCTGCGCAGCGTTTGGCTGACGCGACAGGCAAGATGCTCAAAAAGCGCCTTGCAGTCGCCTTTGACGATCAACTCTATGTTGCGCCCAAAGTCCAAGAGACCCTTCGTTCGGGAACGATCTTGCTTTCGCCCTCTTATGACCTTTCTCCCAAGGAGCGGGTGCAATACCTCCGAGCTTGGCGTATCTTGCTCGGCCTTCCGCCGCTTGAGCATGCCCCAACGCTGCTTTATGTGCGTCGTCTGCGCGCCTTTTAAGTGCCAGATAAAAGTTTTTTCTTCTTTCTTGGAGACATCGCTCTCTGTAACATTGACTTCGCGGATCGGCTTTTTTAACCTCTGCGCCAAGTTCGATCTTGCTATGGGTGGCGCCCTCCTCTCTTGGGCGTAGTGAAGTCCACACACCCCACAAAGTCCTGGAGTTGTCCACAAACACTCCCTTATCCCTCGATTAGGAGACTTGCTGAATGAAAACACGTGCGGCTGTTGCTTACGAAGCCAAAAAACCTTTGACCCTCGAAGAAGTGGATCTCCAAGGCCCCCAAGAAGGCGAGGTCATGGTCCAAATCAAAGCGACGGGCGTCTGTCATACAGATGCTTACACGCTTTCTGGTGCAGACCCTGAAGGGATCTTTCCTTCCATCCTCGGTCACGAAGGTGCAGGGGTCGTCGTGGAAGTCGGAAAAGGCGTAACATCCGTGGAAGTCGGCGATCATGTGATCCCACTTTACATCCCCGAGTGTGGCAAGTGTAAGTTCTGTACTTCTGGAAAAACCAACCTTTGCCAATCGATCCGCGTGACCCAAGGACAAGGTCTGATGCCCGATGGCACCAGCCGTTTCAGCAAAAACGGCAAGCCCATCTTCCATTACATGGGCACCTCGACCTTCTCTGAATACACCGTTCTTCCCGAGATCTCCGTCGCCAAAGTGCGCAAAGAAGCCCCCCTCGACAAAGTGTGCTTGCTTGCGTGTGGGATCACCACTGGCGTGGGCGCAGTCCTGCGAACCGCCAAAGTGGAACCTGGCGCAACCGTCGCAGTCTTCGGTCTTGGTGGCGTGGGTCTGAGCGCGATCCAAGGCGCAGCGATGGCCAACGCAGGCCGTATCATCGCGGTTGACATCAACGACGGCAAAGAAGAGTTCGCTCGCCAACTGGGCGCCACCGACTTTGTGAACCCTAAGAAGTTCGACAAACCCATCCAGAATGTCCTTGTGGATATGACAGATGGCGGTGTGGACTACTCGTTTGAGTGTGTTGGTAGCGTGCATTTGATGCGTGCCGCTCTTGAAAGCGCTCACAAAGGTTGGGGCAAGTCCGTGATCATCGGCGTTGCGGGAGCAGGAGAAGAGATCTCCACGCGTCCCTTCCAATTGGTCACAGGACGTATGTGGACAGGCTCTGCATTCGGCGGTGTGAAGGGGCGTACAGAGCTTCCCGGTTTTGTGGATGACTACATGAACGGAAAGCTCAAGATCGATGAGATGATCACCCACACCGTGCCTTTCGAGGATATCAACAAAGCCTTCGATCTGATGCACGAAGGCAAGTCCATCCGCACGGTGGTGAAGTTCTAATCCTCAGCTTGCGCTTCGTTTCGGATGCGCTTGCGGATCTCCATCAAGATCCTCCCCAACATATTCTTGCCCGAACCATCGCCACCATCGCCCCAATAGCTATCGTTTGTTGTGTGCTCGATCAACACAGCCTCTCCTGTTGAAAGCAAAAGCTCCTTCAGGTCTTTGTGCTGCGTAAACTTCGCATACACGGCATCTCGCATCACATTGTCCTTGATCGACTCCCAGTCTTTTCGCAGAGGCAACTTGCGGTTGCGTCCCATCTGAGCGGCAAACCCGGGGCCTTTTTGCATGCGTACAGCTTCTTCGTGCTCGGTCCCTGCGAACTTTTGCGCTTGGAAGTAGTGTTCTGTGGTGGGCCAGTACTTACCTTTGAGATAGACACGATGGTACGAAAAGTTTGAAAACTCACCAAAATCATCACCACGACGATAGAACTTGATCACGTCCATCTTGCATCTCTCCCTATACTCGGGGTTCTGTGTATCAAAAGAGGGAATCCCCTCTCAGGTAGGCTCGGATAGGGAAGGAATACGATAAACATACACAGGGGTTCGAAAGATATCCGACAAGTGCACCACACGCTCGG
Organism: Myxococcales bacterium; assembly: GCA_020632975.1. Taxonomy (GTDB): domain Bacteria; phylum Myxococcota_C; class UBA6777; order UBA6777; family UBA6777; genus JAKLKB01. The sequence continues at coordinate 499,415 of JACKEL010000002.1, read as the reverse complement.
GTTTCCAGCCAGGGATCGCAAAGGCATGACTGATCACGACCGTGCCTGCGGGCAAACGAAGAGGTAGCTCTTTCGCAAGTTCCCGCATCGCTCTCGGAAACAAGTAACACACGACCCCCTGCACCGAGGGAGGCCACGTGGTCTTCAAAAAGTTGCAACGCTTCCACGCGATCCGCTCGGCATATCGGGAAAAACGGCAGCGCATCCACCCCACCATCCAAGGCACCCAAGCTCCTTCATAGGCCACGACTTGGAGCTTTGGGCAACGCGCAACCATCCCCAAGACCAGATCTCCCCACCCACTTCCTAGCTCCAAAAAGGTCCCTTCTTGTTGAGGAGACAACTGTTCTAAGACGGCTTGGCGCGCCTTTCCCAAACTTGGCATAGGTGAGATACCCAACCGCAGAGAGTCCAGCACCACCCATACCACCACCACCAAGACCAACCCCACAAACAACCACTCCATCCGCTCGCTCCCATCGACCAAGATGTCCCATCTTCGAGCCACACGGCATCTACAGATCCCTTGTATGCTTTGTCCATCCAAAGAAAAGATCTACACAAGCCTCTTGCATCACCAAGATGACTGCGCTAAGAAGATGCCGAACAAGTAAAACCTTGTCCAATACACTCTCCTAGAGAGTTTTGATTGATCGAGCAAAAAGCTCAAAGAAAGGACACATACGATGCGCTTCACCTCCCAAACCCTCCTTGCGCTCACCCTCGCGCTCGGCGGCGTCTTCGCGCTGACGGGCTGTGAAAAAGACGAACGCGCCTGCAACCTCGGCCTTTTGAGCTGTCAAACCCCTGCCAAAGTCCAATCCTCCCGTTGGAAGCGTTGGCTCAAAGCAGATGCTGACAAAACCACCGCATCTGCCGCCCTCGCCGCAAAACATCGCGTCCTTTATCCTGGCGTGAAAGTGGAAAAAGTCGTTGTGTACGATGAAAATCATGCACCCGCACAGAGCCCCGCACTTGTTGCAAAAGGGAAGTCTCTCTTTACTGCAAACGCTTGTTGGACCTGTCATGGTATGGAAGGCAAAGGCAATGGCCCCGCAGGAGCTGGTCTTCGTGTCAAGCCCACAAACTTCCATGACAATGGCTATCGCTACGGTAGTACCGCCAAGTCCGTCTATGGCATCCTGACCAAAGGCTCGCCCAACGCAGCTTCTGGGATGGTCGCTTACGCTCACATCCCCCCCAAAGATCGCTGGGCACTCGCTTACTACGTCCTCTCCCTCACCAAAAAAAAATAAGCGCCCCCCAATAACCTCATCCGCGCCCTCCACCCCCGACTTTCCGCCCATTCCACCAACACCAAGCCTCGACAGCAAGATCCGTCTTCGAGCAAGTCGTCTGCTCCAAAAGCACGGTTGTCTCTTGTGTCACACCCTCACTGGCGAAGACAGCCTTGGCCCTACACTCAAGGGCATCTATGGACAACTTGCCCTCCTCGCAGACGGGAAAAAACGCCTCCGCGATGACGCATACTTTCGCCAAAAGATCCGACGTTCCGACACGATCGAGCTTGCAGGCGATCGCAATGTCATGCCCATCTACAAAGATACCTTCTCCAAACAACAGCTTGACGATATCATCGCCTTTCTCAAACATCTTCGCTGATAGCTCCCCACAAACACCCCACCCCAAAAGATCTCCTCCCAAACGCCCCCCCGAAAAGAGCCAACTGGCGCAAACTGTTCTTCTTTTTGCAGAAAGATAGAACATGTCTCGCTCTAAGCCACTGAAAGAATAAACGATTTTCAGCAACATTTGTTTGCGATCCGTAGATAATGGAATCAGAAAAAAGCAGGTTCGCTTGCCAAACATCCATCCCAAAAAGGAGAGCCACGATGAGCAGTGTAGGATCCGCAGGTCGTAGTGACAATGCAAGCCGTTCTTCGAGCGTGTCGAATAACAACACCTCACGCGCTACCGAAAGCAATCGGTCGATATCAACCGAAAAAAATACTGGCGTCTCGCAAAGCACCAATACCCCCGACGTTTCCAAGAGCACCTTTGAAGCTGCAGGCGCCGCACAAGGCACCACACAAACCGCAGCGACCCAAGGCATCAACCGCTCTGTCACCAACGAAGTCGCGAACCCCACAAGCACCACACGCACTGCTGAAGTGGCCCGTAACGTCGCGCGCACAATCGACAACGTCCCCGTCCCCACTCCACGCCCTGATCGTGAAGTCGATGCTGCACAAAACCCTGGTGCTGTCGAGGCTGCCGCAAATGCTGTCGCAAATGACAAAGTTTGCACAGCCGCAGATCCCAAAGGCGTCCTCTCTGGCATCGAGCCCACTGGCGCAAGCAAAGCAACCGCTCGCCAAGACAAGATCAAACAAGGTGGCGTCGAAGCTTCCCAAACCATGGCCCAAACCGACTTCAATCGCGTAATGGCACACAAAGACAAGTTCGAAGAGCTTGGACAAAAATACGACCTTCCCCCCGCTGTTCTCGCAGGGATCGCAAGCCGCGAAACACGCGGAGGTGCCATCCTCGACAAGCAAGGCTACGGAAAATACGACCCCAACGGCTATGGCTTGATGCAAGTAGACAAGCAACACCACACGGTCCAAGGCACGGATAACCCCGCGAGTATGGAACACCTTGACCAAGCGACCAGCATCTTGTCTGACTTCCACAACCAAATCAAAGACGCCCATCCTGACTGGAGTCCAGAACAACAACTCCAAGCTGCTGTGGCTTCTTACAACAAAGGTCCCAGCTCGCTCCGCAAAGAAAGCGCACAGCCCGAGAACTTCGACCGCGGAACCACAGGCGGCGACTACTCCAACGACGTCCTCGCTCGTGCACAACACTTTGCAGCCAACTGGTAATCTGATCTTACGTTGAAAAGCACCGACCTACCGAGATCTTCAGAGAAGCCCGCGATGGGCTTCTCTACACTCCCCCTCCCCGATGTTCCCATCCCCACAAGAAACCAAGAAACCAACTTGCGGCCAATGCCTCAAGTACCGCATCCTAGTACCGCGAACTAGCGACCAAAGCGCCGTTGTCTGAGGTCATACGAACGCACCGCCCGCAAAAGATCGAGCTTGCGGAAGTCTGGCCAGTACGTATCACAAAAGTAATACTCAGCGTAAGCACTTTGCCATAAGAGAAAGCCAGAGAGTCGGATCTCCCCGCTGGTTCGGATGATCAGGTCGGGATCAGGCATCCCCGCTGTATAAAGATAAGGGGTCAGGGTCTCAGGGGAGAGATCATGCAAGGCTTCTTGAAGGCTGCGGTGCTCTTTGCCATCCTGCATATAACGACAAAAAGCGTCTGTGATCTCCTCGCGACCGCCATAAGCGATCGCGATATTGAGCATGAAGCGGTTGTAATGTGCGGTCGTTTCTTCAGCGTGTTTGATCGTCTTTTGCAGGCTATCAGGCAACAAGTTCAAACGCCCGATATAATTGATCCGCATACGGTTTTTATGGATATCGGGTTCTTCGAGAAGCTGCATCGTCTTGCGTTCGATCAGCTTGAAGAGTCCTTGGACCTCTTCATCGTCACGTTGAAAGTTATCCAAAGAGAAGATCCAGATCGTAATGATCGGGATATCCATCTCCATGCACCAACCCAACACTTCTTTGAGCTTGTCTGCGCCACGAGCATGACCATCGATCACGCTATTGAGACCGTGTGTCCGCGCAAATCGACGGTTTCCATCTAGGATAATCCCGATGTGTCGCGGAAGAGTCCATGTCTTGGCTTGTTGTTGCAGACGCTGCGTGTAAGCCGCATAAAAAGGCTGCTTGACCATATCTTTTGCTTTAGACCACAGATATTCCCGAATCATCGCGACGATCCCTTCGTCTTTTCAAAAATTCGCATCCATTATAAGATGTTTTTCTTCTTCTGGCTCCAAAAGGAAAGACATCTCATCTCTTGTTTTTCTCTAGCACAAGTCGCCATCCGAAGGGCTTTCTTAGCGGACAAGTCCCCTTGGACGCAAGCCCCTCGAAAAAACAAACCCTACCCTACAAGTCATGACAGGACCTTGTGAAGGCTCCGTGAAACGTCCATGAAATATCGAGCATCCGCGATCTTTGTCTTGGTTGAGAGCGCTGCTCTTTTCTCTTGTGTGCATCGCGATCGCCCTGCAATGTCTCTTTACGAAGACAGACCCAAGCAAAGGAGACGATCGCGATGACAGAGCCAACCCCAAAGATGCCTTTTTCAGGGCGTTTGATGGAGCTTTTGATGCAGCCCCTCGAACATCTTCGAGCGCGCACCATTGAACAAGCACACGGAAAGATCCTAGAGATCGGCATCGGGACAGGGCGCAACCTCGCTTATTATCGAGGCGTAGAGACCCTTTACGCGATCGAGCCTGACGCAGCCCTGCATCCCATCGCCCAACAACGCGCCGCGCAAGCAGGGATCACCCTCGAACTGACAGAAGGTGGCGCAGAGTCACTTCCTTATCCTGACGAATCTTTCGATACAGTCGTCATCACATGGGTCTTTTGCACGATCCCTCTCGCTGAGCAAGCCGCACAAGAGATCTTTCGGATACTTCGGCCAGATGGAGCGGTCCACTACATCGAACACACAGCATCCCCCCACAAAGGCATGCGCTCTCTACAAAACTTCTTTACGCCTCCATGGAAGATGATCGCTGGCGGTTGTCGTCTCAACCGTGATCCTCACACCATCCTCACCCAAGCAGGCTTTCATCACGAACGCTATCGCCCCATCAACACGGCGCCTTGGAATCCCTTCCCTGTGTATGCAGGCGTCGCCCACAAATCCCCACCTCCCACAGAAGCCGCATAACCACAAAGTCCCCTCGTAGCCGACACAAGATCACGCAGCATCCGATGCATCGGATGCCTCAGAGACATACGACGACGTCGCACCACCAGAGATCGTCGAAACAGCCCCCAACAACCAACGATACGCTTTGATCAGTCTTCGTCGAACACGCCGTGCTTCCGAAGTTAAGAGACGTTGCGCCTGGACATACTCAGCGCGCCCTTCTTCGGTTTCAACGCGGATCGGCGACATCCCCAAGCTTTCGAGAGCATAGGGACTTGCACGCATATCGAGCAAGCGCGCTTGGTAAGCCAAAGCAAAAGTATCGCCCAAGACCTCGCTGGGAAGCCAAGGATGGAGCTTGTACGCCCACTTGTAGAGGTCCATATTGGCGTGCAAGCAGCCAGGTTGCTCGAAGTGGATCTGATCTTCGCGATGAAGTTGGTGTCGATTCATAGGTTTGGCGAGCGGTGTAAAAAATCGAAAAGCATCGAAGTGCGTGCAGAGAAGAGGGCGACTTTCTACAAACGCTGCGAGTTCTTCTTGTTCGAGACGCAAAGGGTAAGGGTGACGGATATCTTCTGTGCGATACACCATCGCCCACTCATGCATCCCAAAACACCCGAAGAAAGGGGGCCGACTCGCGGTGGTTTCGAGCAACTTGATCATCCATCGCAGCGTATTTTGGCGCTTAAAAGGGAAGCCTGTAGGGTCCATCCAGACCCCTCCCTCTGGATGTGGATCAAAGCCTTTTTTTCCTAAAAATCGCGAGGCTTTTTCTCCTTCTAAGATCACACCCACCCCAGGCGTCCAACGCAAAAAAGCCCCTGCATGGAAGTTGTAATACTCAAACAAAAAGTCCAACACGGGTTCTTTTATATGATGAGAGCGACCTGTGACATAAGCCCGCAGTTGCGCCTCAAAGCGAAGTCGATGGGCTTCTTGTTGCGCTTGCCAAACAGAGGCAGGTCGCCGCACAGGGCGAAACACCTCGTACCCGATCAGGGCTTGCGTCAGTGCAGTTCTTTTGTGATCTCGTTCTTCTCTGCGCAATGTATCGTCTCTTTCTATCAACCAAACCCAAAGAAGAAAGTCGCATCCCGCCTTTCCTCAACAAAAACAGGACTTACCCAAAAGACTCGCCAAAGACAAGGGACAAGCCCATCTCAACGCCTTTTCCGCTTGCTAAAAGACGCTGATTTCTTCGCTTCCAACGAGCAAGATCTCCCCAACAAGATCGCCACCTCTCACGCTCAACGACATACCTCCTGGCATAAGAACGCAAAACACATCCTTCAAGTCTCGCGACCGAAAAAACAGGCCCCCACATCCTCGTCACGGCGCTATTTTCAATCTTTCCGAACCTCTAGGCGCGCTATTTTTTTTTCATTCATCCAAGCGACGACTTTCAGGGTCCCCCGTCCTTCAGATGAGATTTTGTATACGAGCGCCCATGACGAGAGACCCGCCAACAAAGCGATACCACCACACCTCGTGACGCTCTTTCATTCGATGTCGCAAGCACTTCCACATACACAAAGCCCAAAAATTCCCTTTTGACCATATCGTCGAGATGAGGCCATAATGAGAACGCACCACCATTCTTTTCTTTCTTTTTGTTTTCCTTTTTTGCTGGGGATACTTCTTTTTTCGACAGGATGCCCCAACAAAACAACGCCCCCAGATGGCGGAGAAACCGTACCTGAAAGCACCCAAACCACGGAACAGAGCCCTCTTGTGACCTGTGACGCAGGCTCCACGTGCCTAAAAGTCTCCGATCCTGCGGTGCGTTCTTGCCAAGTTATTTTTGAGATTCCTTCTGATAAGAAAGCAGAAAATCTCGCATTTTCTGATCAAGTGCGTGGTCGCACCATGCAAAAAACAGGACGCCTTGGCATCGTCTTTTTCGTTCGAGAAGACAAAGCCCTCGAACAACCCGCCGCCTCTTTTACTTCTCTCAACGACACCAAGATCCTTCAACAGACCTGCTATGACGGTAATGGACGCCCCCTAGAAAAAGCCACCATCCTTTTAGAGAAAAAGTAAGGAAAAGATCATGCCACTTTACTTACGTCAATTCATACTCTTTTGTAGCGTGTGGCTCTTGGTGGGTTGCGGTCCAACCCCAAGCACTGAAGAAACCACAAGCGATGGCGGTGCTTGCCCGATCGGGGAACGCGGCTGTCCATGCTTTCCCAACACAAGCTGTTTCCGTGGTCTTGTTTGCGAACAAGGAACTTGCGTCAGTCCTACCCCACAGCCCGAAAAGCTTGTGGAAGTCACACCCGAACCGCTCCCTGAGCCACCTCCCGAACCTCCCTGCCAGCCGGGTCGTGCGGCCTGTCGATGCAGTCCCACAGGCTCTTGCTTTGAGGGACTTCGCTGCCAAACGGGGCTCTGCGTGGCTTGCACAACAGGTAGTGCGGGCTGTCATTGCAAAACAGGAAACACTTGCGAGGGTGGACTCACTTGCTCCAATGGCCTTTGTACGGGCTGTGTGGGCAAAGAAGGCTGCTCTTGTTATCCCAACAAAGCATGTGATGCGGGCCTTCGATGCGAAGATCCCAACAACACAGGTGGGACTTGTCGAAGCTGTAGCGTTACAGACAAAAAAGAATGTTCTTGTGAGAAAGATGCGGACTGTGGTGGTCTAGCTTGCATCAATCGTCGCTGTCAAGATCTCGCGACGTTGCAAAAAGTCCCGCAGAATCCGCGTTGTTATAGCCCTTGCGAGGGAGACATCCAAGGCGCAGATGGGACCTTGCGGGTTTGCCACGTAGCGTACCGTCTGACCGAGGGTTGCGGCGTGGGACAGACCTGCAAAGAAGGAAGCTGTCTCTCATCTTCGCAGGAGCTTGCACAAGTTCCGCCTGGCACCTACCCCTTTTGTGCGGATGATTCGGACTGTCCCGCATGGCAGACTTGTGTGAGTGGGCGTTGTTATTCCACTTGTTCTTCTCAAGCGGACTGTGCCCAAGGGCTCAAGTGTCATCGCTACGTTTGCCGCCGTCCTTGCAGCCTCAAACAAAGCAGTTGCAGCTCGAACGAGACATGCGAAACCCAAGGCAGCGAAGAAGGCGTTTGCGCGCCCATCAAGACGCGTCCTTCCAACCTACCCGCCCAACAAAAAAGTGCGGGAAGTTTTAGCCTTCCTTTCACATCGTTTCGTTTCACCAACCACAGTACCTCCCAAGAGATCGCCATCTACAACAAAGGCGACTTCGCGAGTTCGTTCACCATCAAACGCAAGCAAGACAATATCTCTTCGAGCAATCCGCTTCAGTGGGTACGTTTCGATCTTTGTAAGACGTACAGCGACGACGGGAAAAAATGCTTGGCCTTTGAGAACAAACCCTCCGCCCAAGAGCCTTTCAGCGTCCCATCTGTAGGGAGCGGCAAGATCGCTATCGTGAAGGTAAGCAATGCCGCAGGACAGCCCAGCGACAAAAAGACTTATCAAGGAACGCTCGTTGTAGAAGGCGACCGCATGGGCCAACAAGAGGTCGTGCTCGATTATCGAGAGAGCAGCGATGGCCAGTGGACGGGGCGGATGATCGCCTTTGGAAACTTCAACTTCGACGAACAACGCGATGGTAACAAGTTTCCGAACACACAAGGGACCAATCCACAACAGATCAGCAACGCGCTGTTGCGTCAGTGGTTGTCCTTCAAAGCAGGTGCGATCCCTTGGGATGAGTTTCGCGCGATCCTGACCGCTGTGACGGAGGCTTCGTGGTCTCTACCCAAAGTCAAGGATGACTGCAAACGCATCTTTCAAACCAACGACGATACCCTTTGTTATCCCTTTACCTCTGCCAATGGGTACAAGATCCTCACACAAAGTAACCGTGAAGCACCCGTACCTTCGGGGATATCCGAGCTGCCTTTTGCCTTAAACCTGCGACGTAAAGCCAGCGATGACAAGGTACTCGAAGGACAGGTCGTCACAGAACGCGCCCTGCATTATCCAGGAAATGCCGCCATCGAGATCACTTTTGGACAGATCCCTGGACAACAATCGATCACCCCGATCACCCAACTCGCCGCGCAAATCGACTTGGGCGGTCGTTACGAGATCACAGACAAAGAAAGCTGCCAAGACACCCAGTTGTTCGAGCGCGTAAGCATCCCTTGGTTGCTTTCGGACTTTACGCAAGATAGCTATGAGATCGCGGGAAGCTTGATGTGCGCTCGCTATGGTTGCCGCGACAAACGCGTCCCACTGACCCCCAAAGCAGGACAAACCACAGAAGAACTCCAAAATGATCAGCGCAAAAATACTAGCCTGAGTGGAGCCAACCCTATCCCCAACAGCCGTCGTTTGCGCCGTCGCATCGAGCTTTTGGATGGTGATCTTGTCCAAAACCGCTATCTCTTCATCCTTTACAAAGAACGCTTCGTCAGTTTCTTTAACTAAGGACAAGGCAGCAACGCACTCAACCAAGACTTCGTAAGCTACGGATACATCTTGCTTGAGCGCAGTTCCGCGAACCTCGAAGACAAAGACTACGTAGGCAACCAACCCACGCCTGAGACGGCTTGTAGCGGGGGCAGCTGCCCTCCCAACAACACTTGCCAACAAGGTGTTTGCCGCCCAGATGATCAACTCAAACAAGTTCAATGCAGTGCGGATGTGTTGCAAAAGGCCATTGGTCCGCGCGCTCCGCTGTTGGGTTCACTCGACACATGGAATAGCACGGATCTCACGCAACTCGCTTATGCGCTTCTCGATGGGCAAGGTGCAAACACCGCATCCATGGGCACAGTAAGCCCCAGCGGAAACGAGTATCGCTACACACATCCCCAAACCCAACAACTCCACTATATCCACTATCTTTGCGAAGACACGGGCCATATCAACGGTGGCGCCAATGGTAGCGAGATCTGCCCAGTGGGTAGCAAGATCGTATTCTTTGATGTCCAAGGCATCAACAACGCGACCATGCAACAAGATAGCTGCCAACAAAATGGCACTTGTGCAACACGCCTTCAGCAACTCGAAACCACCCCAAACTTCCGCAAAGATGTCCCCTACGAATGCAACAACAAACTCGATCCTGACAAGAATGTTTCTGGTGTTTTTTGCGATAAAAACCGACAAGATCTTCGCGAAGGAAAGGCCTTCTTTACGCCGCCCGCGAGCAGCAATGTCTATGTATCGCCCTATAAAGCCCTTCACATCGACATCGAAGATGCCTTCCGCTATCGCATCAAGTTTCAAAGTCGCAGCGGGCAAAGCATCGCTTTTGCTCCTGCGATCTGCCAAGAAGGAACGAGCAGCCTCACGCCTTATTGCTATGACCCAAAGGCGATCGAGTCCTTGCAAGAACGCGTCAATTGCCTCGAATACATCTACACCAACAACACGCTCTACCAAAAGCTTGGGACACGAACAGGCGGACAAACCCTTCAAAATGAGCTGAAAGATCAGCTAATCTTCACTTTTTCTTACAAAAATACCCTCAGCGCAGATGGAACGATCCTGACGCACTTTGGTTTTGAGACGCTAAACGCAGAACTGCGGGTGATGCTAGGCGATGAGGCTTATACGCAGTCTTTGACAAGTCGCTATGATCTTGCAGGGCAACGCCTCTTGTCTTTTGATGGCGATCTCTTTGAACCCAATGGGATCAAACTCACGGGTGCACTGGGCTTTGAGATGTTCAAGCTGTACCAAGCCACCCAGTATTACCAAAGCGTCTTGGATCGCTTTTTCTCCCAAACCTCCGTGATCTACCACTCCTTCCAAACCAACGAGCGTTTCATCACTGCCGCTGCGGTCACAAGCTACTTCCAAAAGCTCTTACTCGCTTCCACCCGTAAAGCCCGTGCATTCGGCCAGATCGCACGACGCTATCACGACCTCAACCGCGCTGATCTTGCACGCCATGTCGTTGAACGCTCCTATGTTTCGACCTATATGGAACAATTGATCCTTGCGCGTTTGCTTCGCGAGTTAATGCGCATCGCAGACAGCGCCAAGATCCCCGAAGTCAGCACACAAATCGACAAAGCCATGCTCACGTATCGCGCTGCCCTCCTCGACATGGAAGAGGTGTACAAAGACCTCAGCACAGAGGTCAATGCCTTCGGATTACCCGCAGGTTACATCCCTTTCCCTGCTATCGATCCCCTTGCGGTACAACGCGGCGTCACCAACGCTTTTGAAACCACCTTGGACTTTGCCAAGTCGAAGATCGCGGATGCTCGAGAGAAAGAGCTGATAGCACTCCAAAGCAAGCGTGACTTTCAGACAGACGCCGCAAGTTTCCAAAGCGAGTTGGTGCAGATCCAACAAAATTACGAAAATGAACTCATCGACTTATGCGGTGGGATGATGGACGGCAACAAAGTGGTCCCCGCCATCCCCCGCTACGCCCACATCTCGCCTGATGTCTTGCGTCTAGGCAATCCTTGTGGGCGTCTTCCCAAAGGGCAGATCTACGAAGCGTTCCTACGCATCGGGCAAACGCGACTGGCTTTTCAGTCTTTGAAGATTGAACAAGAAAATATCTTACGACAAATCCAATTGGAGGAAGAGCGTATCCAACGATACTGCGCGGCCAAGTTCACGGTCTCTGATATCGTTTGGCAACTGGGTGACAAACGTACCAATCTGCAAGAGGCATCGCTCCGCTCAAAGCTTTTGATGAGTACGATCCAGAACGGCATCCAAGGCGCGATGATGACGTTCCAAGCCAAACAGTGCATTGAGACAGGCTATATCGTGATCTTGCCGCCTCCTGCGCCTCCTTTGGTGAGTATGGATTGCCCGAGTGCAAAAGCTGCGGCAGCAACAGTCGCAACCGTTCAAGCTGCGCGCGCAGCTCATTTGTATTTCTTAAACCAAGAAATCAACAAAAAACAAATTGAACTCTCCAGACTCAATCAACAGCAAAGTACCACGCGGCTCCAAATCGAGTGCAATCTCTGTGAAGACGGTTCTGTTTGCACAAACAATGTCTGCAAAGATGGCAAGGTTTGCAAAGAAGGCATCGCGCGCACAGAAAGCAATATCCGCCTCCAACAGCTTCGCAGCCAGATGCTCAACTTCGATCTCCAAGCCTTGCAAATCGACTACACTTTGAGCCAAGCGCTTTCGGATATGTTGCGTTTGCAACAACAAGCACAAAAGCTGATCACGGATCTCGACGAAAATCTACAACTTGCGATCAATGTGCAAGCCGCACGAAATGATCCAAACATACGTATCTACAAAAATGATGCGATCATCACGGCAGAGCGGACCTTTAACGAAGCCATCCGCGAGGCTTACCGCGCAACACTGGTCTATGAGTATTACACAGGAAGTTCTTATACTCGCAAAGGTGATCTCTTCTTTATCCGAATGATTACCGCAGGGGATCGCAACCTTGAGGCTTACATCAGCCAGCTAGAGCAAGCGTATCGCGCCTTTGAGGAGCAAAATGGAAAGCCTGACACCCGCATCTTGATCCTCTCTTTGCGCGACGACATCCTCAAATTACCCCGTTCTGTCCGCGATCAAGCCACCTCCACAGAGACACCGCTCTCACTCAACGAGCGGGTGAAAAAGCTGGGCGAGATCTTACGCGATCCCGCAAGACTCAACGAAGAAGGGTATCTCGCGTTTCCTTTCGCGATCTCTTTGGACAAGACGGATAGCCTCGTCTCCCCAGTCACCTCCAACCACCGCATCTTGTATGTGGAAGCTGAGATCAAAGGAACCCAAGTAGGCGATGAGATCGGGCGGATCTACCTGCGTCAAAAAGGGACGGGGGTGATGCGTCTTGCTGATGAAACGCTCAAGTTTTACGCGCTTCCCAATATCACATCTGTTGTGAACACTTTCTTCAATGGTACCAAACCTTTGCCCGCAGAAACCTACAGCAATCAACGGCTCCATGATCGCCCCCTTGGTAACTCTCAGTGGGAGTTGCTTTTTAACCAAGCTACCGAGCCCGCGAACCAAGATATCAACCTCAACAGCGTAAGTGATATCGTTTTGTATATCTACTATACCGATTTTACAAAAAGTCCTTAAAGGAAAGTAGATCAAGTCTATAAACTTTCCAGAGAAAGTAAGAGAAAGACAGAGGTCATGATGACAAAACAGGTTTGTTCTATTTCAAAGATGAGATGGTTGTTTCTTTTGTACTTCTTCTGGACCGCACCAGCTTTTGCGGACAGTGCGGGTTCCAAGTCAGGCGTTTCGGCCAACGTATTGATCTTGCCAAGTGGGGCAGGATCACTCGGTGGCGTCGGAGAAAACGTTCAGCTCAATAACAATATGGGGAATATGTCTTACACGATTCGTATGGAGATACCGAAAGGTCGTGGACAAGCCACACCTTCCGTAAGCATCTCCTACAATTCAGGTGCAAGCCCTGGCGTGGTGGGCATCGGATGGGGCCTATCTGCGGGCGGTTCAATCGAACGCCTGACTGTGCGCGGACTCCCAACCTACACCAATGCTGACCCTTTTTATGGCAGCACAGGCGAACTCGTAAAGATCCCAAATACTGCGTATTATCGGTCGCGGATGGAAGGCGGTTTTGTCCGTTATCGTTGGCACCAAACAGACGCAAATGATCAACGAGGTTATTGGACAGCCGAGTATCCGAACGGAAACATCGGTTACTTTGGTGCAAGCTCTGATGGAAAAGAAGACTTGGGCAGCCAAGTGTATGGGCTCAAGGGGACGTTTCGTTGGGAACTGAATACCCTTGTGGATCGCAACGGTAACAAGATCCGCTATAGTTATTTTCGTGAGGGTTCTCAGCTTTATTTGGAGCGTATCGAGTGGGTCTTTGACAAATCGGAAAATCCTTTGTATCGCATGGACTTTCGCTACGAAGATCGTACAGATCCGATCTCTGATGGCAAGCCTGGCTTTGATCTTGTGACCAAAAAACGCATGAAAGAGATCACCATCTTCTCAGAAGGCCAGCGTATCCGCAGTTATGACCTCACCTTTGAAGATGCCACAGGGCTTTCTCGTTTGACCAAAGTCGTACGCTATGGCGTTGATCCCAAAGAGGCTTATCCCATTCAGTTTTCGATGAAATATTCCAACGCCACAGCAAGCCAACGAACCCTCTATACGATCCCTACGCCCGTGGGACCGAGCTTTCGGGCAGGGAACAGTGACTTTATTGATATGAACGGCGATGGTTTGCCAGACACGCTCGACACAAGTTCCTCGCGCCACCGTTTTTATATAAACGATGTGACGATCAACCCCGATTTGTCGATGAAGTCGCACGACTTCCCTTCAGGCAAAGCAGTCGATAACCCAAGTGAGACCAGTGCCAAACTATCCAACCCAGCCGTGCAGATGTTGGATTTTAATGGCGATGGTTTTACGGATATGGTGGACGCGACCAACAAAAAGATTTACATCAACCGCGGAAACTCCAAGTGGGAAGATCAAAGTAAGTTGTTGCAGTCTTTCCCGATTGACGGGAAAGATGTCAATATGCGCTTTTTCGACTACAATGGCGACAAAGCCATCGACATCATCAGCTCGGATGGTGATACCACCAAATATTGGGTGAGCGATAAGCAAGGAAACTGGACAGAAGTCGCAGGAGGAAAAGGAATCGGCCAAGCCATTCAGCGCGATAAAGTCCGTCTGATCGACATGAACGGCGACGGGCTGATGGATGCTGTGCAGATCTTTGGTGGAAAATTACGCTACCGAAAATACCTTGGTTATGGAAATTGGAGCGACTGGATCGAGGTTGCTGTCCCTGAATTAGAAAATCTCTCACAAACACAAATCGATCAGATGCAATTTGCCGACATGAATGGCGATGGTTTGTCGGATATGGTGACCTTTGTGGGGACTTCTTTGGTGTATTTTGTGAATCAAAATGGCACGCAATTTACCAAAGGCGTCCAGATCCAACAGCTTCCCAATGGCAGCATCCCCGATAGTTCGACGTCTTCGATTCGTCTTGCAGACATGAACGGAAACGGTTCACGTGATATCGTCTGGATCGATTCGAGCGGACAAGTCCGCTACTTGGAGCTTTTCCCCCAACGCCCCAACTTGTTGACCGAGATCTCCAATGGTATCGGCCAACGCATCGAAGTTCAGTATGGCTCAAGTGTGTACCACTACCTCCGCGATGTGGCCGCAGGCAAGCCCTGGCCCAACAAACTGCCCACGCCATTTGTGGTTGTGAATCGCATCAAAACTTGGTCAGAAGGAGACGGAAGTGTCCAACCTTCCGTGCGTATCCAAGAGATCGCATACCACAATGGCTTTTATGATGGCACAGAGAAAAAGTTCCGTGGCTTTGAACGCGTTGAATCCACCTTTGAAGGCGACACCTCCGTAGGAAAACGCAAAGACGAAGAACACTACGATACAGGTGCGAAAGATACTTACTTTGCAGGAAAACTCTTGCGCCGCATCGTTTCAGATGGTGCCCAAAAGACGTACCGCGAGGAAACTTACGCTTGGAAAGACTGTGGCACGCCCGCAGGCGCGGCTCCAAATCTCGATCCACCCGTGCGTTTTATTTGTTTGCAATCCAACGACCTCACATGGATCGAAGGAGAGACGGATAGCTCCAAACATCGAACCATCCGCACAGAGATGGATTACGATGGATTTGGAAACGTCACAGAACATCGACAGCTAGGCCGCGTCGATCAAGAAGGCGATGAGCGCTATCGACGCACACTGTTTATCACCCCAGCCGACCCCACCTCTGAGCAAGCATCTTGGAATGTGCGAACCATCCAACACGTCGAGATCTGCGACAAAGCCAGCGGACCATGCAGTCGTCTCGAATATTTCTACGATGGCGAAGATTACAAAGGGCTAGAAGCAGGTAAACTCACCAAGGGCAACATCAAACGCATCCGCGCACTCGCCAACAAAGAAAAGAACGAATACATCGAAGTGCTCGGCCTTCGACATGACACCTTTGGAAACATCATCAGTGAAAAGAATGGTGTTGGAGACGAAAGGCTCTACAAGTTCGACGAGGTATATAACCGATTTGCCGTCGAAGAGAGCCTATTGCTCGAAGGTTACAAACTCAGCACCACAGCACGCTGGGATTACCGTTTTAGCGTCATCGTCGAGGGCGTCACCTTCAACGGTCAGTCGCGCCATTATACATACGATACCTTCGGTCGCTTGGCCTCGATCCGCTATCCAGGCAACGCAGCTGACAAACCCGCCGTCCGCTATACCTATGATCTCAAAGGCCCGCTCACGCGCGTCATCACAGAAAAACGCGCCACAGAAGGAGGCCCCTTTGAGCACAAAGATATCCGTTGTTATGACGGTCAAGGACGCGCGATCTCTCGTCTGACCCAAGTAGCCGCCGATCGTTATATCGTCTACGGACTGAGCGAATACAACAGCCTGAATGGACTCGCCCGCGTTTGGGAAGCCCACGAACAAAGCGATGATGTCTGTCGATTCAAAGCACCTGACAATGTAGAAACCACACAATACAAATACGATGGTATGAACCGTCCCATCGAGGTGATCCTCGCAGACGGAAAGACACGACGAACAGAGTACGCTCCTCTTGAAGTGCGCAGTTTCGACGAAGAGGACACGGATACGCAGTCCCCTCACTTCAATACGCCCACGATCTCTTTGCAAGACGGTTTGGGTCGTGAGATCGAACAAATCCAAACGCTGGCCAACAACAAGACCATCAAAACCCGCTTTGAGTACACCCAAGCAAACGTCCAAGGCACGCCTTCTTTGCGCAAGGTGATCCTTGCGGATGGTTCGTCCAAAGAACATGTGTACGATCTTGTGGGTCGTTTGTTGAAGTTGGTGGACCCCGATCGCTCGACCCAAACCTATGCCTACGATGCAGCGGGACGCGTGACGAGTTACGTCGATGCACGCAGCAAAGAGATCCGCTACACCTACGACGCTGCGGGACGTATCTTGCAGCGTGAAGTGGTTGGCGAACCTGATCTTTTAACGACTTTTTCTTATGACAAACCCGAACAAGGTCTTGCAACAGCGACAAATGTCTTAGGCGAGATGGTGGCGGTCAAATCGAAGCTCGACGCGACGTATTTTTCCTATGACACGCGAGGAAAGATCCAGTTGATGCGTCGCGTGGTGATGGGACGTCCTTTCGACTTTGGTTCGACCTTTGACAACTTGGAGCGACATCTCAGCCAGACGCTGCCCCATGGAGAAACCATCCGCTATGAGCGCGATTTGACGGGCCGTTTGCGCGCGGTGTCAGGGCTTATCGAGTCCATCACCTACAACCCAGAAGGTACTTTCCAGTCTTGGAAAGCCAGCAATGGTATCGAGACACGTTTTCTCTATGACGCAAGGAAACGATACAAAGGTATCGAGGTGGGCAATGGAAAAGTCTTTTCGCTGCAATACTCACTCGATAACCATGGAAACATTCTCCAATGGAATCAGATGCATGGAGACAAAAACTACAACCATCAGTACACATACGATGCGATGTATCGCCTTCAGAAAGCTTCTTTAGAAAATAGTAAAGAAGTCTTAGATTATACCTATGATGACATCAATAACATCACCAACAAGCGATCAAGCTTGGGTGCCCAAAGCCCCGCACATCTCGGGGATTATGCGTACACTCCGCAACGAGTTTGTACGCTCGCCGCAGCAGGGAATCTCAAATTTTCTTACAACGAAGCAGGTTACACACTCAAGCGCGGTGAACAAAGCCTTGAATGGGATGCTTACGGACAAATCAGCGCAGTCAAACAAGGAGAGAAGACCCTTGCTCGCTATTGGTATGGCGCCCAAAGCAGCCCCATCCTTGCCAAAGAAGGCGATCTGCATATCGTTCAAATCACCCCCAACTACGAGATCCGCGATGGCCTCGTGGTCTCTTACACCCGCCTCAACCAACATCGTGTGATCGCATCGCGTACCACCAAGGGACTCCACTTGTTCTTTGATGATGTGGCCCCCGCAAAAGGCACAGACGCATTGACCGCAGAGCCCGATGGAATCATCTCTGTCGCGGATGCTTGGCTTTACCATGCAGGTCGAAAAGGCCTCAAAAAGATAGCGCTTCAAGACCGCCCAAGCGATGTCGATCTGACAGAAGACATGCTGCAAGCGAGCCTTCAACAGTTGATGCACGAAGAAAGCGACAACATGCATGTGTATCATGTGGATCACCAAGGTTCGACACGCGCTGTCACCAACCAAAAAGGCGATGTGATCGGGCGTTCACACTTTTATCCCTACGGTCTCCCATCTGTCCAAGAAGGCGTCCAAGCGGCTTATGGCTACATGGGCGCAGCGTACAGCGCAAACACGGGATATCAGCGGTTTATGCTGCGTCCCCTCGATCCCAAGACAGGTCGTTGGTTGCGTCCTGATCCAGCCTTTGCACAGATCCAATCCACAAGCGATGAGTTCAATGGTTTTGGGATGGTGATGAACAATCCGATCCGAAATCGCGAGAGGGCTTGGCTTGGTCTTTCCAAATCTTGGTCCCTGTGGTCTTGCGGGCACGGCCCCAAAAACATGTGGAACGAAATAAAACGAGGAAGACGATGAAGAAGCTCCACCCGACACCACCACGATGGATGACATGGCGTGGTCTCTTTTGCTTAGGACTTTTATGGATCGCAGCTTTGGGGACCGTACACTGCGGTGAGCCTGGGGCCTGTGGCCAAGATCAAGATTGTACAGCCTACGAAGGAGGCAAACTCCCTCACTGCGTCGAGAGCCGTTGTTCTGAATGTAAGACAGATACACACTGCCCCTCAGATAAAAGTACATGCAACGCAGGAAAGTGTGTTGTCAAAGAAGAAGGCGATGGGGGCGAAGCAACCAAAGAGCCCGTCAAAGAGCCTTCAGAAGAAAATAGCGAAGAGATCGTACTACCCGAGTTTCATCCAGAGCCCGAACGCATTGCAGAGAGGCGCCCAGAGCCTCGCCCAGAACCTGAGCCCATCGCGGAGAAAAAGCCCGAAAATACAAGCCCTGAGATCTCACGCCCAGAAGAAGTCACCGTCGAAAAGACACCTGAAAATCCCGCGGGCGAAAATGGTTGTCCTCTTGGACAGATCCGTTGGCAGGGCATGTGCTACCAAGCCCAAGACTACTGCACAACGCGATTCAATACACCTGTCGCACTCAAAGCGATGAACCTCACCGCTCCCTTGCAGTACGATATCAACGGCACAGCCTTTTGCCAAACCAACCAAGGCTACTACTACCTTGGGGGATTTTATGCGGAGTGCGATGCAGATGGAGACGACTTCATCAACATCGAAGCCTACCGCGCGCTCAACTCTGTCGAGCAAGTGATCAAAGACAACGCACGTTGCGCGCTCAAAACGATCAGCGCCATCGTGTACCATCGCGATCCAGGGACCGTGGACGAGCGATTGAATCTTCCCAAAGGTGCGCAAGTACAAATGCTCACACAACCCATCCCCTTGATCGAGACCTACCGAAACGACGGTGGACTCGACGTAACAGAGATCCCGATCTACACAAAAGATCAATCTCCCCTCCCCAAGACCCGTGGAGCAGACTGCCAAAAAGACGCTGACTGCACCAACAACCAACTGTGTTATATCGGCCATTGTTTGGAGGGTTATCGTTTCCAACCCAAAGAGATCAACACCTTTACCAAGGTCTGCATCAAGGATATGGACCTCAACGACAACAAAAACGACGATCACAACGAAACCACCAGTGGAACGCCCAATCCACCAGACTTTAAGCCTCTCTTGATCGGGGCCTACTTTATGGAACTCCACTATGGAAAGTTTGAAGCGCAGTTCGATCTTGGGACCGTGACAGGCTCGGGAACCTCTACACCCACCGACGTTTACCACATCTACGAGCGTGCTCGCAAAACAGGCGCGATGAGCAACCCGCAAGCCCTCGCCTTGCGTTGTCATGAATCTGCTGCCGCAGGTGTCAAAGATCCCGCCTATTGGCGCTCTTGTAGCTTGCGAGATGACCAAACTTGCCTCGACAACAATGGACAGCCCAAAAAAGGACTCAGCTCTTGTTGGTTACCTGACGTCAAGATCGCGCTACCAAGCTTGTTTAAGTGCGCAGTCTTCAGTGACATGGGCTCTCCCACCGCTTTCAAAGCAGACAACTATGGAACGGGCGCAGGAAAAGTGTACACAAGAACCACTTGCAACATCACGGGAAGCCTCGCATCAACGGGCTTTAACGACGTCCAACTGGATTGTGCCCCTGACAGTGGGCAAGCCCCAGTCCCTGCCAATGTAGAAGTCGGTTGGGCTTGCGTACACTACGACCCAACGACCTCAAAGATCGGATACAACAAGCCCGCAGACTACGTGTCAGGTTGTGTGCATGAGTGCGTTGAAGATGGTTTGCTCTGTCGTCAGCCCCTCTGTGTCACAGAAGAACAAAGCTATGGGAAAGGCTACTGTGAGACTTTTTCACCTGGCGGTTTGTGGTGTGTTGGTGGTTACAGCGAAGACACCGCAAACAAAGTCATGCTCTTCCATCGCCCCGCAGGATACGGTGTCAGCGAGGACACTTCCACCCAAGTCGTGATCTTTGGTGGCCTTTCACCCTGACCCCGACAAGCCCCAGAAGCATCATTCGATCCAGCAAGAACAATCTATCCAACGCTATTTCAAGTCTTTGTGTCCCCAGATGTTTGGGGAGTCGCACCACACACAAGCGACTTCCCAAAGCACTATTTTATGATGGAGAAGCCCCATGACCCCGACCTCCCCACAACTAGAACAAGAACTGGCCGCGTTGAAAGAAACCCTTGCCGTGCAACAAGCGATGTTGGAACAACTCCACAAGCCCCTTCCTTCGAGGCGTCCCCTACGTCGTTGGTTGTATGTCAGCTTGTTTTTACTTCTGTGCTTGGGAGTCCAAAAAAGCCGCAACCTCCGCGCAGATGGCATCCCCTCCAGTGGCACGCTGTATTATGCAGGTGTGCTCCAAGTCAACGGTCAGCCCGCCAATGGAAACCAGTTGATCGAGGTCGCGCTCTACGACGCCGCCCAAGGCGGCAACAAGGTTTGCGCCACAGGCAGCCTCACCGTCAGTACACGCGATGGAAACTTCCGTATGCAACTTCCTAGCGCTTGTGTCGATCAGGTCCGCATCAACAACAACCTCTATGCAGAAGTCAGTTACCAAGGCCAACCTGTGTTGGGTCGAAACAAGCTTGCATCTGTGCCCTACGCGGTCGTCGCAGATACGCTCGTTTCCAAGACACTAACGGATAACCTCAAACTGATATCCAACGTCGCAACATCCGATCAGACCGACCTCAAAGCCAAGAATCGCGTTCGCGATGCCACAGGGCTGGTCTCTCCTTCGGGAACCGTCGTCGCTTATGCAGGCGCAACGCCCCCCACAGGTTGGGTGCTTTGTCATGGCCAACTGCTCGATAAAGCCCAACACCCCGATCTTTACAAAGTCTTGGGGGCAACGTATGGAGAAACAGCAACCCAGTTTCGCGTCCCCGATCTGCGGGGTCGGGTCGTGGTGTCGCTTGATGCAGGACAAGGAGAGTTCAACAGCCTCGGTAAAACGGGCGGTACCAAGACCCACATCCTTACACTCAACGAGATCCCCCCACACAACCACAATGTCCGCGACCTTGGACACTCACACCCCATCGTGCAGTCTGGGAACGACAACAACGGCGCTTACAACGACTGGGGAAGTGCCTACAGCAAGACCACCAACACGCTCACAGGCCGGGCCAACATCGCGCAAGACAACCGAGGAGGCGGACAAGCCCACAACATCCTTCAGCCTTATCTAACCTTGCACTACATCATCCGCCTCTAATCCCCGATACCCCGCCAAGATCACGTCCCCATCTTTCTCAGATACCAAACACCTATCCGAAAAAATCACTTTTCTTGTAAGTCAAACATCACCTTGATGCTTCCCGCGCGTTTGTCCACAGAGGTTTGGATCGCTTGCTTCCATTGTTCGAGTGGGAAGCGATGGGTGATCAGACCTTGGGTCGAGATCTTTCCTTCCAAGATCCAACGCGCAACGAGGTCGAAGGTCTCCAAAGACTCGCCTTCCCAGTTCTCGCGACCATGAGCAAAAGAGCCGATGATCTCGACTTCTTGGTGCCAAACAGGAGAAAGATCTGCGTGCATACGATGAAGAGAGACCCCTTCGAGGACCACAGCACCGCCCGCTCGAATCAAGCGTAGGGCCTGTTGGAGCGTCGTTTGTGTCCCAACGCAATCGTAGATCACATCAAATCCCCCGAGCATCGTGCGATTTCCAAAGTCGCCTTGGTAGATCTTTGCGCCTGTGTGTTCGGCTGTTTGCGCAAAAAGATCCTTCCCTGAAAGCACGGTGGCTCCGTAGGATTCAGCGAGTTTGATCTGTTGAGGATAGCGCGCTGCCGCAAAACACGCAGCTTGCGGTGCGATGGCGCGGATCGCTTGGAGGGTCGCAAGGCCGATCATCCCGCATCCGAGCACCATGACCTTTTCGCCAGGCTTGGGCGGCCTTCGCAAAACAGCCCGAACGCCGCAAGCGATGGGCTCGATCAATGCAGCGCTGTCATCGTCGATACCATCGGGAAGACGCCAAAGTTCGGACTCATGGCAGGTATAACCATCACCCCATCCACCACCCACGCCAGGGATCCCTTGGCCAGCCGATTGGTTGTAACAAACGGCGTAATGGCCCGCCTCGCAAGAAGGGCAGCGCGGCGAGATGTCTTGGCTATCGCAAGTCGCGCCCAAAAAACGCGACTTCATCAGGACACGATCACCCACCTGAAACCCTGTAACATCGGTCCCGATCTCCTCAACTTCGCTGACGACTTCGTGGCCGAGGTAGATCCGCTGATAACCAGGCAGTGCAGCAGGGTGAACCATGGGATCGATATCGACAAACGCGATGTGAAGGTCACTTGCGCAGATCCCGCACTGTCGATTTTTGACGCGGACACCGCGAGGTCCAGGGAGTTCCGCAGCATCGACAGCAGCCATCTTCAAAGGAGAGATCGAAGAGAAGGGGGCATTCTTCCAAATCTTTTTTAGCGCCAAGGTCGCAAGGACCCGAGGGATGGACTTTTCAAAAAAGATGGCCCGCATCAGACCTCCACGCGATAGGCAAAAGAAGAGACTCCACCACCATAGCAAAAGACCGACGCTACGGTCCTCTCAGGCGATGAAGCCAGCGCTTGTTGAAAGACAAAGATAGAAAGGGGGAGAGATCAGGAAGACTTTTTAACGTCCGTGGACTCAAAGATCTTGTCTGCGCTTGCAGCGACAAATCCTTGGTAAAGCTCGCCGCTTTCGTCTGGATAACGCTTTGCGAACTCATAGTAACAAGAGGGGATGACGCGAGTCTCGTTGTTGGCAAAGGTCACAGAGACTTGATCAGCCATCGTCGATCCTTGTTCAAGAAGAACCTCTGGCGATCCTTTGACCCGTCCACCCGAAGTGTTGAGGGTGTAGCCTTGTTCTTCGACAAAGTCGAGCATTTCTTCGATGGTCTCGATGCTTTTGAGCGCATTGACGTCGATCGTAAAGTGGTTGGCCCGCAGTCCCATCGCAGCCACCCACGCGGCGTATTCGCTCTCTTCGAGCAGGCGTTGGTAGGTCTCGTAAGAGATCGGCTCCCACAAGCGTCCGGCCCACATAATCGAGGGATCATCGACACGTTTGGGATCGATCTGCGCGCAAATCTGCTTCACGACATCTTGGAGTTCTTGGCTAAAAAAGCGGGTTTCCAACTCACTGAGGAAGATCTTTGGGAAATTGCGTTCTTTGTGAACATAGCCAAAAGCCCGCAGTTTCTTTTCTTCAAAGTGGTAAGGAGCGTACTGCTCATAGCCAAGTGCAAGGATATGTTTTTCGAGTGCTTCGAGCTGGATGGGCGCGATATCGTAAGTGCGAAACGCCACATGATCGTTGTGGATGGTTTCGCTGCGATGTTTCTCTAGGGCACGGTGCAGTGCCCCCGCAGCAGGAGCAATGGTGATGTAATCATGCCACAAGTAATTGAAAAAACTTTGGATTTCCATAACACTCTCCTCATGCAAACAAACGACCGCCGAACATGACGCTCTTTGTACACGAATCTTCGTGGTCTAGGAAGCAAGGATGTGGTGATTGTGAGAGAAGTCGTCAAGGAATATAGCGACGGAAAGCTTCGCCAAGGCTAGAAGATTCGAGGAGATAAGCACGCTTGTTTTTCGCGTCCCACACCATCTCTTTTATACGCGCCACAGACGCTGTGTTGGCCACGCCATCCAGCAAGCCATCTTTGCGTTCACATGCACCAGTCACCAAGGCTGTGGGGGCCGATGGCACCGAAGGAGTCGCAGCATTGACGACGCTTGTATAAAGAGAACACGAGGTGTTGTTGGCGGCCGTCTGCGCAAAGTAATACCCCTTGATCGCGGTATTTTCACTGTCTTGGATCGAAGCAAAGGTAGAAGCTTCGCGCAGACCCGTCGCCCCGTCGAGAAGATAAGAGGCAGAAGAACAAGGCACATTGAACAGATCAAGGTGCAAGATACCCGTCTGTTGGGGATTTTGAAAAAGCAAGAGCAACTGCGGAGCTTGGAGGTAAGGGATATGAAGCGCTTTCGGCGCAGTAAAAGGAGAAGGCGAGCAAGATGTTGTCCCTCCATTCTGCGCAAAGATCGTCAAGATCGTGCCTGCCTCGGGATCGTATTCGTGGATCACTTGTTCGGAAGATTCGAGGAGATAGAGTTTCTTTGAGGTGCGATGCACAGCCACCGTCAAGATATCCTTGAAGGCGACGTCCTCGATCTTGGTGCCGCTGGGATAAGGCACGACGGCTTCTGTGCGGCAAGAGGACTTGCCCAAACGCTCGACTTCAACGGTTTGATCGAGTGTTGCTTTGTAAAGAGCGCAACCTCCCTCTGCGACAAAATACAAGAGATGTGGTGATTTATCGGCAGGCGCGTACAAGGCGGATGCTACGACATCAGGGAAGGATTGGGGCGTCGAGCTTCCTCTGAGGACAAGCGCAAGGTCAGTTGTTTCTTGCGTATCCGTCGCGATCCTGCGAAGTCGAAAGCCCTCATTCGGACCTTCGCGATAAAACCAGTAAGCATTTTTATCGAAGGGATCGACGGAAAGCCCGACATACTGGCCCGATACGCTTGTCGATTGAAACGTAGAGAGGCACTTGGGGAGGTTGTCGTCGATCTTTCCATCGCAATTGTTGTCGATACCATCACAGATCTCCGTTCCCCTTGGAGAACTCGTACTGCACGTCTCTTCCCATTGTCCATTCACACAGCGTTGCGAACCCGTCTGACAAGTATCCGACGAACAAAGAAAAGTGTTGTTGGGCTTTGCCACGCAGCCCGTGACCCCTGTAAGGTCGCAAGGACGGGTCTCTCCGCTCCAACATGTTTGTCCTTCAGGAAGAGGCTCTGTGGGTGTGGGTTCGAGCGTAGACTCAGAGGGTTCGGACTCTACGGTGGCATCGCTTGGTGCGGCTTCTGTCGAAGGACGAAGGCACTGTGCAACGACGCACACCAATCCAGGGGGGCAATCTGTGTCGTAAAGGCAGTAGCTACGGGCCAAAGCACAAGAAAAGCTCGCCCCAAAGAGTAAGAGGGCAATCCATCCAAACCACGGTCGGATCGCGCTTTTTTCTGTTTTTGGAAAAAGATGGTTTGAAGACATAGAATCCAAGCCTTTGTTGATGGGACCGCAAGCCCCAACGCTGAGACCTAGAGAGAAGGAAAACAGCGACAGGAGCGGCCCAAGGCATCCAAGATACAACAAACAAAGAGTTCTCGATAGGGATTTGTCGTGCGGCGAACAGGATCTCTTCGAAAAGAACAGGTTGACTTAGGGAAGCATCAGCAATTGTTTGGGTTTTGCAGGAGAGGGTGAAGCAGGGGGTGGGGTTGCAGGGATGGTAGGTGGTGCCCAAAGCAAGATGCCAACAGCAACGCCCGCAAAAGCGATCGTCCCCACGAAAGTCGCGATGCTACCGGCCTCTGTACCTTGGGCGCCGCGTAGAGGTTCCACAAAAGCCTCTCGATCTTGCTGAAACCTTTGTGCTGCATTCGCCGCATTGCGCCGCGCATCGTAGTTTGCGAGTTGTTGTTGTGAGACAACGAGCAACGTAACCGCTGCAACAGCCGAAGCGATCCCCAGTCCCACGCTGGTCCATGCGACGGGCAACCGCCACGAATGACGAGGAGAGGGGGGAGGGGCTTTGCGTGTTTTTTGGGGGATCAGATCCAAGAAGAACTGGGTTTTTTGGAGAGGTTCGAGCGTGATGCGCCGCTCCATGGTTTCGTAACCTTTGCGCGAAACCGAAAAGCTCACAGTCCCCGGTGGCAAGACCAGTTTCAGGGGGCTGCGTCCTTTGTGGATGCGGCCTTGCGAGTCGATCAGTTCAACCCACGTATTTTCGGGGTTGGTGTTGAACACAAGATAAGAGCGGATGTGCTTTAACAGTGCTTTGGCGCGTTTTCGGATGGCGTCGCGCATCGCATCGCTGGGTCCGAGTTTTTCGCAGTCTTTGTAGGCTTGGTAAGCATCTGGCCACATCGAAGCGTATTCGCTGGTTCGACCGATGACATACAACAAACTTGCGCGTTGTTGCCGCCAGTGTTCGCGTTTTGCGGTGGTGGTCTCGGCTTCTTCTTTTTCTTTCATCTGTTGCAAGACCGCGCGGAACAAGTGCAACGCACGTCTGTATTTTTTGCGCACCACCAAGCGTTTTGCATCTTGATAAAGACGTTGAAGAGACTTCTTTTTCTGGGCGGTGGCAGGGAAGACGACGACGCTCCCCAAAAACACCGTGCTCCCAAACAAAAGCCACCCCAGCCATCGAAACATTTGGAACATCACAGATCCACCTATCAGGGAGAGAGCTTGGGTTCAAATTCAAAGAGTTTGCGATTTTTCTTTTTTCGGCGACGCCAACGCTTACGGCGATAGAAAGTACGCTTGGTGTTCTTCTTTATCTTAGAAGGGCGAGGATTTGTAGGCCCAGTCTTTTGTGTGGGTGCATTGGGGCGTGGTTGTAAAGGGATATCGCGCAATGGGATCGGAAGCTCTCGTTCCACCGTCTTTTTCACGCGAACCGTTGGGAAAGCTGGAATCACCACACGCTTGGAAGGAACAACATCTTTTTGAACAGGAGGAAGGGGTTGTTTTTGCGGCAACGTCTTCGAGGAGATGGTCGTTTGAGAAGAGGACCAAAAAAGAAACGCACCCAACAACAGCAACAAAGACGCGGCCCCCAAAAGCAAAAGAGGCAAGACGAGGCTGCTTTTGCCCTCAGAAGCAGGCGCCACAACAGCGACGCCCCCAGACGAAAGGACATCTTTTTCGCCTAATATCGTCTCATCCTTCTCAGAAGAAAGAGAAGGAACAGAGGCCAAAGAAGGGCCATCTTTTGGGGGAGGCGGAGGAGGTGGCGCAGAAGGTCGTGGAGGTAGAGAAGACAACGAAGGTGGACTCGGTGGGCCACCAAGCGGCTTTTGTTGGAGATGGGGTGGGAGGGGAGGACGCACGCCTCGAATCCCTGTTACTTCAGGGAGAGATGTAAGTGGCACTCGCATCTTGTGGATCTGCAAGCTATCAAAAGAGCTATCGAGTTCGATCCCCGAGGCAGGATCGATGGGATTGCTCAGTTGGAGGCTGTCGAAAGAAGTATCGAGATCTTGGAGCTCATTTTGCTCAATGAAAGACACTTCGATCTCTTCTTGGGTAGAAGAAGCGCGCCCGCTTGCAGCAGGGAGCTGATCAAAAGAGACGATTCTTGGGCTATTTCGAGCGATGGTGGCTTCGTCTTGAGCGAAGGGATCGGCTGTTGAAAGCTCCAGGCGCGAGAAGCCAGGGGCTTTCATCGCGGTGGTATGTTGGTGATCGTCGTCATCTTCGTAGGAAAGTTCGGACTCATCGAGAGAAGGTGCTGGAGAAAACGGAGAGATCACGCGGTGCGGGGAGGTGATCTGACCGACCGATCCAGAGGTTTGGTGTGCGATGGTTTGTAAGAGTTCTTGAAGCCCCGCAACCACCGCTTGGATCATGGATCGGATATTCGGCCATCGCTCTGTGGGTTCTTTGGCGAGTGCACGCAACAAAGCCCCTTCAAGTGTCGGATTCCAAGGGACATTGGGGGAGACATCGCTCAAACGCGGGGGAGCCGTCATCAAGTGCGCGAACATAATCGCGGGCCCTTCTCCCTGAAACGGAGGAATCCCCGTCAACGCTTCGTGCAAGATGATCCCAAGGGAGTAGATATCCGTCTGTGCGGTAGCGCGCTTGCCTTCCCCTTTGACCTGTTCGGGCGACATATAGAGAGGGCTTCCAAAGGCCTTGCCCGTTTGCGTAATAGAGCTTTCTTCAGCGATGCTCGCGATGCCAAAGTCGAGCAGCTTGATGCTCTCTGTGTTGGTTTGGGGATCTTTGTGGAGGAAAAGGTTTTCAGGCTTGAGGTCGCGGTGGATGATCTCGCGGGTATGGATGTATTCGAGCGCAGAACCAAGTTGAGGAAGCCATCGCAGCAACGCAACAGGATGGATCTGTTGATCCTCAATCAAGCGCTGTTGAAGGGACTCACCCTGAAGATATTCCATCACAAGGTAGAACACACCTTCTGCGAGTTGGCCGAAGTCTTTGCTTTGTACGATGTTGGGATGGCGGAGTCTTTGGAGGATATCGGCTTCTCGTTGGAAGCGATCGTGGATCGTTTGTTTGAGGTGCGCGTTGCGGTTGATGCGCAGGATCTTGATGGCGAGTGGTGTATTGGATTCGAGGTCTAAAGCCTTGTAAACCGCGCCAAATCCGCCTTCTCCAATCAACTCAAGGATACGAAGCGCACCTATTTCCAAGCCCAAGAAAGGGTCTTCGAGCAGGAGTGACCCTTGTGGTTTTTGGGAAGGTGGCACCGTATGCTGCATCGCAAAGATCCTGTCCAAACAAAGACAACAACACGATCTTCGTCAGGCGTATAAGAAAAGTTGCGGAACGCCAAGAAAGTGTTTTGATGAACCGAGACGCCCCACGTACAAAAGGGCGAACATGAATTCGAAGCATGTTAGCGAAGTCACATTGTTACGGCAAGATGTTGTTGTGTCCAAGCAAGCGCGCTTCGTAGCAAGGTTCTTGTGTCGAGGTGGTTTTTGCGCAACGATGAGCCACTTCTGTTCGAGAACTTGGAAGAAAGAATCGCAAGTATCATAAAGTGATAGAGGAAAGGATCGCGTCATGGATCGGGTGTGGTCATCGTGGAAACAAAAAGAGAAGAGCTTCCTCAAGCCCACAAAGCGCAGCATGAGTTGGGGATGGATTGGGATGTGGTTGCTCTTTGGGGCGAGCTTGTCAGGCTGTCCCAAGCCCGTGGAACCGCTCTCAGAAGCCTTGTTCCGTTTATCCACCACGCAAAAAGCCGCTGGATGTTCGGATGCGACGCCCAACGTGCCTTGTCGTTGGGATATCGAAGGTGCAGTAGACTCTTTGGCTGTTGTGAGCGCGGGCGAAGACCCGATCCCTTCCTGCACGTCTTGCCAATTCAACCAACGCATCGGCTTTATCGACAACACAGGTGCACGCCACGACCTGTATTATCGCCTTCCTGGCGACGACAACGCAGCCCTGACCCAAGGCACCCCCATCCGCATGATCTACCTCGACGCGAGCAAGTTAGGACAAGGCTACGCGATGTTGCTCTTGCACAAAGATGGGACCTTGCTTTTTGCGGTGACGAGCGGTGCGGGAGGGACCTTGCTGGCCAACGAGAGCTTTGGTCAATTTCAAATCAAGGAAGACACCACCAAAGAAACAGGAACCCAAGCAGATACTTGTGGCACCAAGGTGTACCGCGATCTCTTGTTTGAGACGGCCACCCAATCCTATCGCTTGTCTCCTGGGCAAGTGATGGAGATCTTGGACGACCAAAAGAACCGCTACCGCGCAGCGACCATCAACCGTTTCAATTGGCGAGGCTCCACCTGTCCAACCGAACAAACACCTTTTGCCTATTACATCTTGCGACTGGCCCAATAAAGCCACAACGTTCTGAAACCCCCCGTCCTTGGCGATATCTTGCGACGAGCCCCATCACCTACCGTCTTCCCCAAACAGACCAAGTATCGGGCTTTTCGACTCTGAGAAGTGGAGAATAGGATGAGTAAAGAGACGATCTTGATCATCGAAGATGAACGTCCCATCGCGGAAACCCTGCTGTATGCGCTAGGACGCGAAGGATTTGGTACCCACTGGTCGATGACAGGTGGAGAAGGGCTAACTTGGCTACGCGCCCAAAAGCCCTCTCTTGTGGTCTTGGACATCGGGCTTCCCGACTGCAACGGCTTGGATCTGTGCCGCGATATCCGCACAGAAAGCCAAGTCCCGATCTTGTTTTTGAGTGCACGCGCAGAAGAAGTCGATCGCATCTTGGGTTTGGAGCTTGGCGGCGACGATTACGTCACCAAACCCTTTTCTCCAAGAGAGGTCGTGGCGCGGATCCGCTCGATCCTGCGGCGAGTTGGGACGCCTGTTCCCGCCAATGAAGAGAGCGAAGGCGAAGCTCCCTTGAGCATCGGGCCTTTCCTCGAAGACAAAGAAAAGATGCGTATCTCGTATCATGGCGAACAGTTGGAGCTTTCGCGCTATGAGTATCGTCTGCTTTCTTTGTTGTTGGGGCGCCCTGGCAAGGTCTTTTCTCGCGAAGAGATCCTATCGCGCGCTTGGGAAGAGCCCGAGATGACGATGGATCGCACAGTCGATGCACATATCAAAAGCATCCGTAAAAAGATGCGGGCGGTCCACGAAGAAGACGACCCGATCCGCACAGTACGCGGTGTGGGTTACGCATTGGAGCTATAGCATGGGTCTTCGGATCAAGATCTTATTGGGTCTCTTTTTGCTTTGTTTGGGCGGGGGTTACGCTGCTTACGACTGGTTGTTCGAGAATATCCGACCCCAGTTTCTGCGGATCATGGAAGACGGTATGGTCGAACACGCCTACATGTTGGCCCGCGTCGTCGAAAAAAAACTCCCCCCCACCAAAGGCCCCGAAGCCTTCCAAGGCAGCGAACTTGCCGGCGTGATCGAGCACTTGCGAAGAGGCTTGTTGCGTGCCCGCATCTATGAATGGGAAAAACAGAGCCTCGACACACGAGTTTATCTGACGGACACCAAAGGCATCGTGCGTTACGACTCAGTGCTCCCCTCAGAACTCGGCAAAAACTACAGTCGCTGGAATGACGTTTATCGGGCGCTTCGTGGTTTGTATGGGGCTCGTTCAAGCGAATACATCGACGAAAAAGGCCGCAGGACGGACGCCATGTTTGTGGCCTTTCCTCTACGACGAGAAGGACAAGTCTTTGGCACGATCACACTTTGCCGCTCCAAGCGCTCGCTTGTGGGGTGGGCTCGTCGTGCGCAAACCAAACTCTTTCGGGGGCTTGTGATTGGTGGGGTCATCGTCTTTTTGTGTGCTTGGTTGCTGACCCAAGCCATCATGTTCCCGATCTTCCGTTTGACCCAGTACGCGCGGGATGTGACCCAAGGACGCCGCATCGATCCGCCTCCTGTGGGGCGTGACGAGATCGGCGAACTCACCCAAGCTTTCGTGGAGATGAAAAACTCCTTGCTCGAACGCCAAGACCTTGAGCGCTTTGTGACCCAACTGACGCACGAACTCAAATCCCCGATCTCTGCGGTCCAAGGAGCAGCAGAACTCCTCGAAGATGAGGACATGCCACCCTCGACACGCAAACACTTCCTCGACAACATCAGCGAACAAACCCGTCGTCTCAACGATATCGTGCAACGATTGCTTGACCTCGTAGCCCTCGAACAACGCGAACGACTCGATAAAAACGAAAAGATCGGCATCAAAAGCTTGTTTGAAGAGATCTGCAATCGCTTTATGCCCCAAGCCCAAAAACGCGAAGTCCGACTGCATTGGTCACTCCAACAAGACGCCCCCTCCGAGATCTTTGGCGATCGCTTCCTTATCTCTCAAGCTCTATCCAACCTTGTCCAAAATGCCTTGCACTTCACCCCCGCCCAAGGTTCCATCGAACTTTACGCAGAAGGAGCACTCGATGGCCAAGTCCTTTTCCAAGTCACAGACACTGGCCCAGGGATCCCTGTTTACGCACTTCCCCGTGTGATGGAGCGTTTCTACTCACTCGAACACCCTGACTCTGGCAAAAAAGGAACGGGGCTTGGACTGCCCTTTGTCCGCCAAGTTGCGCTGCTTCATGGTGGCGAGTTCTTGCTACACAACCAACCTGAAGGCGGTGTCCGCGCAGAGATGTGGCTTTCCATCCAACGCATCACCTCACAAGCCTAGTCAATCCATCCTTCTTCCGCACCACCCTCTAACTCACTCGTACAGAGAAAGTGAAGCTTTCTAGGGACAAGCACCCTTGCACCTCCAAGAAGGTTTCTCTATGTTATTGGGATTACAAAGCTATATATTTTTAGGATAGAATCATGCATCAACGGCTTGTTTTGCGTCTTGTTTTTTTGGTGGGCATGGCAACGATACTGATCACAGGTGGCGGTTGTGCCGAGAAAAGTCGCCGTGCCTGCGAGTCTGATGCAGACTGCACAAACTCCGCCCCCAACATCTACTGCGATGTCACGGGCTTTTGTAATGTGCGTCAGTGCAATACAGGCGTGCAGCGCCCTTGCTTTCCCTCAGACAAAGGCTGTGTCCGCAACGCGGACGATACCTACACTTGCCAAGGAAATTGCAAAGCTGGAGTCCAGTTTTGCTCCACAAATGGCCTATGGTCCGCATGTGTGGGCCCCTCTCTTCCAAGGGTGGAGATCTGCGACCTCGAAGACAACGACTGCGACGGCCAAGTCGATAACGTCAACAACGACCCCAACTTTTGTATCTGCCAAGAAAAAGGCAAAGAACGTCCATGCTACAGCGCAGAGGCAAACACTTCTGGGGTGGGGATATGCAAAGCGGGTGTCCAGTCTTGCAATGACAACAACCGTTGGGGGGCCTGCCTCGCACAAGTCCTCCCGGGTACAGAGATCTGTGATGGCAAAGACAACGACTGCAACGGCAAGATCGACGATGCAGAGGGTGGTTGTCTCTGCATCGACGGAGACACACGCCCTTGTTATACAGGCCCCATCGGAACAGCGGATATCGGCACTTGCAAGTCTGGAATCGAGATCTGCAAAAACAACCAATGGCCCGGAACCTGCGAACCAAAGACGCAAACCCTCCCCTCTGAAGAGACCTGTGGAGATGGCCTAGACAACGACTGTGACGGCAAAACCGACGAGGTTTGTTCTTGCAAACCTGGCGCAGAACAAAGTTGCCAAACGACGCTCCCAACCCCCTGTGATGCAGGCAAACAGTACTGCAACTTGCAAGGCGCATGGTCCACATGTGAGTCCACAACCAAGCCCACCACAGAAGTCTGCGAAGACAACATCGACAACGATTGTGATGGTAAGACTGATGAAGGCTGCGAGTGCAAAACCAACGAAACGAGAAAGTGCTACACAGGCCCCAACAACACTGCGGATGTGGGCACTTGCAAGTCTGGGGTGGAGATCTGCAAAAACAGCCAATGGACGGGCGTTTGTGACACCACAACCCAAGTCACTCCCGTCAAAGAAGTTTGTGGAGACAACGAAGACAACGACTGCGATGGCAAGACCGACGAAGACTGCGACTGTAAACCTGGAGACAAAAGAGAGTGCTACACAGGACCCAACAACACTGCAGGCGTGGGGATTTGTAAAAAAGGTGAAGAGACCTGCGATGCAAGCGGAAAATGGGGAGCGTGCCTAGGAGAAGTCGTCCCGCAAACCGAGGTCTGTGATAACCAAGACAACGACTGCGACGGCAAGACCGACGAAACGCTTACACGCCCCTGCCAAGGGACCTGTCCAGCCAACGCGAACGACGACATCTGTATCGCAGGGGTTTGGAAAAAACAGTGCGTCACAGGGGGAACCCTGATCGAAGTTGAAGCCCAAGAGATGTGCGACAACAAAGACAACGATTGTGACGGAAAAACCGATGAAGACTGGCCCAAGCTCCAAGGGATCTGCAACCTAGGACAAAACGGTTGCATCCAAGAAGGGGTGTTCGTTTGCGACAACTCCCAAACAAGCGTACGGTGCACAGGCACCCCACTGAGCTTTGCCGAGAGATGCGATGGCAAAGACAACAACTGCGACGGAAACATCGACGAAGGACTCAACTGCAAAGGTTGTATCCCCACCTATCGCTCCAAGTTTTTCTCACGAAGCAACCCATTCACAAAACTGATTACTTACAATTCGACAGGTAACCGCGCGATCACCCTCGAATGTTCGAACGATGTAATACAAACAGCGCCTCCCCCAACATGCACGGTGAGTTCATGGGATCTCCAAATCGCAACACCCGCCCCAACCGTCCTTGCTACAGTGCAACCTGTTTCGACATTGGTATTTCTCCAACATCACCCCATCAAAGAACAAATCGCGCTGGCTTTTGAAGACGGAACGATCCGGATCATCGACACCACAAGCCTACAAACTTTACAAACGCTCAAACAGCCGGGGCAAACCTATGCACACAACGGAGGCGTCCGCGCTTTGGCGTGGTCCCCAAGTGGCAACTATCTCGCCTCAGGTAGTGGGCTCGGTGACAGCTACCGCATCAGACTTTGGGATGTGCAAGCGGGAACGATCTTGCGAACGTTCAGCGGACACGCAGGCGAGATCCGCGCGCTCGCTTTCCACCACACCTCTGCTTGGCTTGTCTCTGGAAGCACTGACAAAACAATAAAATTCTGGGATCTGGAACAAGGAACGCTGCTCAACACACAAACCTTTTTGGGAGAGATCAAGGCGCTCGCAGTGAATCCTTCTCCACTCAAAACTGAACTGGCAGTCACTCACGCCGCTTACAAACAATACGATCAAGAACCACAGATCCACATCCTAGATACCAGCAATCTTTCGAGTAATGCTATCCAAATCAAAACCCTACCGCGACAATTGACCGCACAGGCGAACACTTTATCTTACAACAGAGATGGAAGTATGCTTGCAGCATCAGACGACTTTCCCTCGATCAATATCAAGATTTGGGATACCTCGACTTGGGAGGTGGTTTCCATCCTTTACACGGACACGTTCGAGGTAAGAAACTTTTCTTGGCACCCCACAAAGGATGAGATCATCGCTTCCTACAACGTAGGACACGCGATCTTCTCTTGCCCAAGCACATGTTCAAGTCTCACCAAATCTGACGAAGCAAGCTTCTTTCCGAGTCCCATTGTCGCAATCGCAGGGACTGCCAACCATACCTTCTTGTATTGGAGCGATGAGGATGGAAATTACTTCTCCCTGACCAAACCCGGCAAGGTAAGCCTCGCTGCTGCGGTCATGAGCAGCGGCCTCCCCGTCAACCTCGCAAATGGAGGAAAACTCAGCGCTTTTTCCTCTTATCCTTCGAGCACAAACAACGCCCCCCTTGTGCTTTTTGGGACAGACAATACAAGGCTCAGTTCTCTCTTGAACAAAAGCTCATACGCAGGACCAGATGTAAACACCACAGGCACGGGCAACATGCACGCAGGTACCATCACAGCGGCCATGTTTAGTCCGCATACAGGGCTTGAAAATCTCATCTCTGCGGACAGTACGGGGAAAATAAAAGCATGGAAATACTTTACCTTCCCATGGACATTTACACACACTTTCACAACACAACCACACACCGCTTCAGTGACGGGTCTGGCATTTTCTCCAGATGGTTACAGCTTTGTCTCAGGCAGCGATGACAACAACGCAAAGATCTGGTCGTTGCGTAACTTGAAAGCGGCCCCCGCCACTTTGCTCAACCTACCGCTCTTTACGACCCACGCGCAAAGGATCAAAGCTGTGGCTTGGAGCCGTGATGGAAAGTGGATCGCCACAGCAGGTGAAGGTCTCGAGATCAAGATTTGGAACGCAGCGACCCTCTCCCTCGAACATACAATCAACAACGCCCATACATCGACGATCACGAGCTTGACCTTCCATCCGGGCGGTCGATGGCTTGTGTCAGGAAGCGTGGATCAAAACATTCGCTTTTGGGACTTCTCTTTGAAGCCCGGTACAGCTTCTATCACGCTAGGTTCAGGCGTTGGAGGACACACAGACGCTGTCCGAACCCTTTATTGGAATCCAAATGGAAGCGAGTTGTTTTCGGGTGGCGCGATGGGAAAAGTCATCCAATGGGGCTGCACGCCCTAAAGATCTTCCCCGTTCCCCTTCTCTTTCCCCCAAGACTCCCCAAAGACTTCTCCTTTGCAGAAAAGCTCCTCTCTTAACGACGAGCCCGACGAGGTTTGCGAGGTCTTCTTCTCGACATCCCCCGCTTGTTGGGCTTCCTTGCACCGCGCGAAGCCTTACGGGACTTCGCAGCACGCTTTGAAGATGCCCGCAGTGGCTGCATATCCAAGCACATCCCTGCATGTTGAAGGATCGCAAGCAGCGTATCATGCGCAAGATAGCGGGCTTCCGCGCGATCGGTGTCGCGACTTCCCTTGCGACAAGGCGCGCCTTCAGGGTGATAGCCGTGTTTCACCACGAAAGCAAAAGCCAGCTCCCCCACAGGGATGCGCAAAGCATTGGGCAGCGGCAATGTAGCGGGCGCTTCTGTGGGGATGATCGCCCCCACAAAAAGCGAGTCTGCGATGGCTTCTTCTGGGTAATCGTAGCGCCACGACGAACGCAACGAACATCCCGTATCTTTGACCCACGCCGCACGCGAGCCTTTGTAAGCAAAGCGCCGCCCAGCCTGCTTCACTTTTTGCAAAAGCAGTTTGCGAGCGCGTGCACTCAACCCCTCGGCAGTTCCAGTCTTTCCGATCACACGCAGTCCATAAGGCGCCAAGCATCGTCGATTTAAGCGCGCAAAGGGCTGTGCTGCTGTTCCTCGCTTGGTGACCGCAGCCATCGCATCACGCAGCAAGGCGGCATCAGGCGCAGGCAAGATCCGCACTGTCGCCGCATCTTTGCGTAGCGTCGATTGTTTTGGAGGAGACTGTTCTTTCCAATCACCCAGCCACAATGCAGGCGGATGTACCCAGCCCCCATTCGCTACAGCTGCCGCCGTTTGCGCGATCACCAAGGGAGAGATAGTCAGCCCTTGTCCAAAGCCCACATAAGCCATCCCTCGCAAAGAGGCCGCAAGCGAACCAAAGGTCGCGCTCGGCGAGATCGGCTTTTGGTAGCGAGGATCGCGCGCTTGGGTGCTCCACTGTTGCCATGCGGGGTAAGCCGCCGAAAAAGCAAAGGGACGTCCCACGCCAAAGTGCCCCAAGGAGCTTTGTTTCAGAAGACGCTCACGCAAGAGTTGTTGCGCAAG
Organism: Myxococcales bacterium; assembly: GCA_020632975.1. Taxonomy (GTDB): domain Bacteria; phylum Myxococcota_C; class UBA6777; order UBA6777; family UBA6777; genus JAKLKB01. The sequence goes on along the minus strand of JACKEL010000002.1, from coordinate 462,325 downwards.
TTGCTGTCGCTGCGGGGGCTTGAGATCTTTGGGAGGGAGTTTCCATGTGGCTTGGGGGGCTGCGTAGAAAACATCTGTGTAGCGACTCACCGACTTTTTGGAGGGCTTGTAGGTGTAGCGCATGGAAAACCCTAGCTGGCTTGCTGTTTGCCATAGAGCATGAGCACGCGAATCGTCGATGTGTTGGGCGATGGTGTCCGCTGGGAACTTGTAGATCTCGTAACGACCGCTTCCACTGTAACGGCTTGCATGCCAACGAACGGACTGGGTCGGTCGATCCAGCTCTTTCGCAGGGACACCCGCCATCTCCAAAGCGAGCTTTGCAAAGTACACATTGCAAGAGGAAGCCAAGGCTTGTTGAAGATCCACATGCCCGTGTCCACCGCGTTTATGACAACGAAAGTGGATGGGAGAGTTGCGCCACGAGGTCTGTTTGGAACCACGACGCTTGCGCTGAAGTTGAAACATCATCCCCCCCGCGCATTGGTGCTTTGGAAAACGAACGGGGCGCCCTTGTTGTCGCAGATAACGCGCATACGCCGCAGCTGTCACGATCTTGGCGGTCGAACCAGGGGTTTGCGCACCAAAGATCGCTCTCTCGGTCAACCAACCACTGCGATCTGCGGGACGTATCCCACGTAGCTCCTCTTCGCGTTCCCAAGCCAGCGCTTCGACCAAGGAAGGGATCAAAGCAGGGCGTCCACTCTGCCGCTGTTTCATCGGTGGATCGGGCGGAAGCGCGCCTGTGCGATAAGCCAAAAGCGGACGAGCTAGATCATAAGCATCAAGGATCTGTCCACGAAAGTAGCGGATCGCGCGGTCGCTTTGGTCTTGTAGTTCATCCGTGAGCTTTGGAGGATTGGGATCAAAAGCGGGAAACGTCAGCGAAGACAGGACCTCTCCCTTTTTGCGATGCAAGAGCAAGATCGCGCCTGCATGGGGTTTGTGTGGATTGCGGAAGAAACGACGACGAAAGCGGCTTTGGAAGGCAGGCGAATCAAGCCGCGCAAAGTGTTGCAGCCCCACACGAAAAGCGACCTGTTGTAGATCAGGGTCCAAGGTCAATGCGATCTTACGCGGTTTATCCGACTCTTCAGGAGATGGAGGAAGCTGCGCACGTAGATCCGCAGGGTTGTTTCGATAAGGCCCTCCCACGCTCCCCGCGACAACATGCGCAAAGAGCGGTCCGTGCGGATAAACCGGGACGATGCGATCGCCTTGGTAGCGTGAAAAAGCCAGCGTGATCGGAGGCATTCGAAAACGCAGCTTTTGTTTTCCAAGCGTCAGGATATCTCCATCGCGCAACAGATAACGCTGATCAGCCCGCAGCTCCCGTTGGTTGACTTGCACCAACTGCGAAGAAGGCAGCGAACGTACAAGATAACGCGGGCTTTGTGTCTCGCCTCCTGCCGCATCTCGCGGAGGCATCGCCGTCACGAGCACACCAAAAAGCGGCGCAGTGTAGCCTTTGAGGGTAGGAAGCAGGGGTTTTCCACTGCGATCCAAACGCACCAAAGAGCGACCAGGCTTACACTCTTTTTTTCGTAGATCTTCTCGAACCAGCGGGCTACATGGGACCACCACCAACGTCTGCTGCGCGAAAAGATCGGCCTTTTCCCAACAAGCATTGCCGTGTTTCCATCGCGCGCCTTGGCGCTGGCTTTGGTTTCCACAGTGCGGTCGTTGCTGTACTTGTGGGCGATTCGCCTCCAAAAGAACCGCAGCAAGGGCCATTGCGCTGTCTGGTGTGGCGAGTTTTCGGGCGATCGCTTGGACAGGCCACCACAAACTGCTGCGTTGTCGATCAGGCTCTCGCTGCCACCAACGCCCCTTTACACGGAAAAGAAAACGCATGGACGTATCCTGCTTCTTCTCAAGAGGCCCGTGAGCAGGGGAGGGTGGCGCGGCGACTTCAGCAAAAAAGGGATGATGACTTTGATAGGCTCGGCCTTGATGCCAAAGCAATGTGCGACCGTGACCAATGGCCAAGACATCCGAAAGCCCCCGCTGTTCCGCTTGTTTTGGAAGCACATCCATCGACAACATCTCTGTTTGTGCATCTTGCAGATAAAAGATCCGAGCGGGTGTACGATCCGCGTCAGGCACGATCTCTTCAAAGAAAGGACGTGGTCGTCTTCGCGCCGTAAGCGAGACTTGCAGCCGCAGATCGGGCTTGCTTGCGCGCCAACGGTGGCGAGGGGAAAGCAGATTTCGACGAGGTGCTTGCAGCGTCATGCTCCCAACGCCAAGTCCCAAAAGCTCGTGAGGACGGCCATCTGCGCGGCGCTGGATACGAAACAAGGAGCGCGCTTGCGTTCGATCGCCCCGCGCCAAAGCTTGGTTCACCATCCACAAACGATTGCGCAAAAAGGGATCTTCTTGAAGCGGTGCCAACAGATGTCGCTCTTGTCGCAACATCGCACCATCTAACCAAGCATCCGCTGCAATCGTCGAAAAAGGCGACCGATCGAGACGTTTTCGCAGCGTATCCCCTTCGAGATAACGCAGAGAGCCCCGCAACACCATCTTGTGCACGGTCTCTTCGAGGTCGAGTGTTCGGGCTGTATCAGGCAAGACATCTTGAAAATAAAGATCCGCGCGCCCCACCAAAAAGTCCCGATGACGCGCCAAACGCAGCGCTTCCAAAGAAAGCAAGCGCGAACTTGATCCCTCACCCGTTACAGGAACCAGCCACAGGTCCGCTCCTTCGCGGCTTTGCAAAGAAGGCGTCCACCGCATGGTCACAGCGCGATGCGGAAAGCGCGAACTGTGCAAGCGAAACAGTGCTCCCGCCGCGATCTTCTGCGGTTTTGTAGAACAAAGCGTGGACATCTCGATGCTGTCTTCTGCGGGCTCTTTGGGCTCTTTGTCGCGAGGTTCTTCTTGCGGTTGAAGCGTGTCCGTCTCGTTGTTGGCGTCCACAGGTGAAGTCAAGCATGTGTCACGGGGTTCGATGTGCAGTTGATGCCCTTCTATCCGCAAGTGTGCGCTATACAGAGGCAACATTGCACCACCCAACACGATGTCGTTGGTGGCGCTGTAACCGAGCTTTCGCCCACTGCGCCACTGTGCCATCGAAAAACGCCATCCCACCCGATACAAGGCGATCCGCTCATGATCTTGTTGGCAAAGCCACAAGATCAAGCCGTCCCCTGTATAAAGAAACGTCGCATCTGCGGAAGGCGAACTCTTGCAAGGTGGAAGAAAAAGCTCCGCAAGTGTGGTCTTTTCGCTCAACAAAGGCACACCTTCTTGGCCTCGATAAGCGCGCATCCCTCGACCAGGCTGCGACAACAACACCTGAGATGTTTCTCCTTGGGGTTGCAACACAAAGTAGCGCCCTGTGCGGTCAGACCAAGGACGCGGCTTGGTCGCAGAAGGCAGCGGGGCGTCCAAGATCACCAAAGCATGGGAAGATCCGGCCATCTGACTGGTGGACCAAAGCTCCCAAGCAGCCCAGCCTCCAACACATCCCACAAAGATCGGCAAAAACCACCATCGCAGCCAAGACCAACGCGGCGCAAACAAGGGTTCGCTCGCTCCCACAGGAGCGACTTTTTCTTTACGTCGTTGAAAGCTTTCCCACCATCGCGAGATCTCTCTTTGCAAGCTCAATTTCCACCTCACCGATCAACTCTGGGGATCGACGGCGATCCTCTCTACTGCGGGCACACAATAGGGTCGGTTTCATGGCGCACAAAGGCAAGCCCTTCAAGAAAGGAGATGGGAGAGACACAAGAAGGAAGGGGGGGATTTATTCGCCGAAGTTGTACTGCTGGAGAGAGGGGAGATGCTGATAATGTTCTTGAAGACTGCGGACATGCAAGCGTTTTGCACGCAAAGCTTGAATCCCTTGGACAGCAGCTTGACCCGCGCTCAAAGTCGTCAACAAAGGAACCCCATAACGCACCGCAGTGACGCGGATTTGTGCACCTTCTTCGTAAGCCACTTGGCCCAAAGGTGTGTTGAGGATCAAGTTGACTTTTCCTTCTTTCAACAACTCGACGATGTGGGGACTACCTTGACGAACTTTGTTGATCCGCTGGACAGGTAGGTTGTTTCGCTCGAAGTATTCGGCTGTTCCGCGCGTCGCGATGATATGGAATCCCATGCGATGAAGGTCGCGCGCGATCTTCATCGCAGCAGCCTTGTCAAAGTCGTTCACGCTGATAAAGACGTTCCCTTCGAGAGGGAGGGTGTCTCCAGCTGCGGTTTGGGCTTTCGCAAAGGCATGGCCAAAAGAGTCCGCAAAGCCCATCACTTCGCCCGTACTGCGCATCTCAGGTCCCAGACGCGCGTCCACTCCTTCAAACTTCTTGAAGGGCAAGACAGCTTCTTTCACAAAAAAGCCGCGCATCGAGGGTTCAGCGGTCAGATTCATCCCTTCGAGTGAGCGTCCAAGCATGTTGTACGTGGCGATCCTTGCGAAAGGTACGCCCTTGGCCTTGCTCACAAAAGGAACCGTTCGACTTGCACGAGGGTTCACTTCGAGCACGTACACACGGTCATCTTTGATGGCATACTGAATGTTCATCAAGCCGCAAACACCAAGTGCACGCCCCAACTGCTCGGTGTACTCTTGGATATAAGACAGGTGGTAGGCCGAGATCTTGAAGGGCGGCAAGACACAAGCAGAGTCGCCACTGTGAATCCCCGCTTCTTCGATGTGTTGCATCACACCGCAGACAACGACATCGTTCCCGTCGCAAACCGCGTCAACATCGACTTCATAGGAGTCTTCGAGGTATTGATCGATCAACAAGGTCTGGCTTGGAGACGCAGACAACGCATCGTTCACGTAACCATCGAGGGTACTGTCATCATAGACGATGACCATCGCCCGCCCACCTAGAACATAAGAAGGACGCACAAGCACGGGGTATCCGATGGATTGAGCGATCTTGCGTGCTTCGGGAAGAGACTTCGCGATCCCAAAAGCCGGACTGGGGATCTCCAACTCACGAAGCAAATCGCCGAAGCGACCGCGATCTTCCGCACGATCGATCGTTTCAGGAGAGGAGCCAAGGATGGGGACACCATTGGCTTGTAGATCGTGCACAAGGTTGAGTGGCGTCTGACCACCAAACTGCGCGATCACCCCTTTCAACGGCTGTTCCCGCTCGACGATATTGAGGACATGCTCGACCGTCAGCGGCTCAAAGTACAGACGATCAGATGTATCGTAGTCCGTGCTCACGGTTTCGGGGTTACAGTTGATCATCACGGCTTCGTAGCCCATGTTGCGAACGGCTTGCACAGCATGGACGCAACAGTAATCAAACTCGATCCCCTGACCGATGCGGTTGGGACCTCCACCAAGGATGATCACTTTCTCTCGATCGGTCGGTGGCGCCTCGCTTTCAGCCTCATACGAACTATAAAGATAGGGTGTATAAGCCGTAAACTCCGCAGCACAAGTATCGACCATCTGAAAAGTCGGCTGGATACCCGCCTTTTTCCGAGCTTTACGAACTTCAAGTGTGTCTGCTTGTTTGGGAAGGTGTTTCTTTTCCGCGATCCGCAGAAGACGCTCTTCCATGTCCAAGCTCACAGGCGGCCACTGTTGCTGCTTCAACAACCAAGCGATGTGCTCATCTCCAAAGCCGTACTGTTTCGCTTGATGCAGCAACATCTCAGGAACAGCGTCCGCTTCTTGGTACGCAACGATCTCTTCTTCCAACGAGACGATCTGTTGGATCTGCACCAAAAACCACGGATCGATCCGCGTGATCTCGTGAAGTTCATCCACAGAGTGACCCGCGCGAAAAGCCTCCCACAGCGCCCACATCCGCTCCGCGCGACCGTGCACCAAGCTTTCCAACTTCCCATCCCACACAGAGCTTTCGGGCGTAGGGTAGGCGGGGCGAGAAAGTTCGAGAGACTGGAGACCTTTGAGGAAGGACTCTTTAAAGGTCCGCCCGATCGACATCGCTTCCCCAACAGACTTCATCTGCGTACCAAGGCGCGGATCGACGCCAGGGAACTTCTCAAAGGCCCATCGTGGGAGCTTTGTCACAACATAGTCGATACTTGGTTCGAACGAAGCCACGGTGGTTTGGGTGATATCGTTTTTGATCTCATCAAGGGTGTAACCCACAGCGAGCAAGGCCGCGATCTTGGCGATGGGAAAGCCTGTGGCCTTACTTGCAAGCGCACTCGAACGGCTAACACGAGGGTTCATCTCGATGACGATCACGCGGCCCGTTTCGGGGTGAACAGCAAACTGTACGTTGGAACCGCCCGTCTCTACGCCGATTGCGTGCATGACGACGCGCGCTTGATCGCGCATCATCTGATACTCGCGATCCGTTAGGGTCATCGAAGGCGCCACCGTCACTGAGTCACCCGTGTGGATGCCCATGGGATCGATGTTTTCGATGGTACAGATCACCACGAAGTTATTCGCGCGATCGCGCATCACTTCGAGTTCGTACTCTTTCCAACCCAAGATGCTCTCTTCGATCAGCACGCTGTTTACGGGGCTTTCGCGCAAGCCAAAGGCCACTTTTTCCAAAAAGTCTTCTTTGTTATACACGACGCCGCTTCCGCTGCCGCCCAACGTAAAAGATGCCCGAAGCAACAAGGGAAACGAACCGATCTCTTCTGCAATCTCGACAGCTTCTTCAACAGTATGTGCCATCCGACCGCGCGGAACTTCGAGCCCTACCTCGATCATCTTCTCTTGGAACAACTTGCGATCTTCTGCCAAACGAACCGCTTCGACCGAGGCCCCGAGCAGTTTCACATCGTATTTATCAAGGATACCCGCCTCAGCCAACTTCATCGAAGCGTTCAACCCTGTCTGTCCACCCACCGTCGGCAACAGCGCGTCAGGGCGTTCTTTTTCGATAATCATCTCCAAGATCTCAGTGGTGATCGGCTCCACATACGTCGCGTCCACCAACTCAGGATCTGTCATGATCGTCGCAGGGTTGCTGTTGACGAGGACCACCTCGTAACCCTCGCGTTTCAGGGCTTTTGCGGCTTGCGTTCCGCTATAGTCAAACTCAGCCGCTTGTCCAATGATGATAGGACCCGCGCCGATCAACAGGATCTTCTTTATATCCGTTCGTTTGGGCATCGTGCCGCTCCTTCTCCTTGCACCCAAAAAACTCTCTTTTGGGGCGGAGCTACCCGCCAAGATGGCAGAGATGGATCAAAAAAGTAGAGGATTCTTCTCGAAAGCTTCTAGAAAAGAGAACATCCCTCGCAATACCGCACTTGCTTATGCGTGCGCTTGCGAAGACGTGCCCGCAGATGTACCAGAGTCCCCAGCATCGCCGTTTTTATGTCGCAGCATCATCTGCACAAACTGGCGAAACAAGGGATCTCCATCGTGCGGACCTGGCGCAGCTTCGGGGTGATACTGAATCCCCATGACACCGCGCGACACATCGCGAATCCCCGCACAAGACTGATCGTTCAAGTTGATATAAAGCAGCTCTGTCTCTTTGGGCAGCGTGCTGCTATCGATCGCATAGTTGTGGTTTTGCGAGCTGATCTCGATGCGGCCTTCAGGCAGATACTTCACAGGGTGGTTTCCACCGTGATGGCCGAACTTGAGCTTGTAAGAACGCGCTCCCATCGCCAAAGAGATCAACTGATGACCCATACAAATCCCCAACATCGGGACTTTTCCCAAGAGATCGCGGATCGTCTCGATGGCATACGTCACGGCCGCAGGGTCTCCAGGGCCATTGCTCAACAAGATGCCGTCGGGCTTCAATGCCAAGATATCTTCTGCGGAAGCTTGGGCAGGAACCACCGTCACACGGCAGTTCCAAGACGCGATCCGACGGAGGATATTGCGCTTGACACCAAAGTCCATCACCACGACATGCAAGGGCTCGCGCTCATACCGATGATCCCACTCTTGCGAACGGAAAAAGCGCGAGAACTCCCAAGAGTGATCTGTCGGTTCTTCCCAAGCATAGGGCTCTTTACAAGTGACCTGCGAAACCAAGTCTTGGCCCTCTGTCCCCGAACACTGGCGTGTACGCGCAATCAGCTCTTCGTCGCTAAGTTGCTCCTCTGTCGAGAGAACACCTCGCAAAGAGCCATGCTCTCGAAGTCGTCGCGTAATCGCGCGCGTATCGACACCTGAGATCCCGATGACACCGCGCTTTTTCAACCACTCTGAAAGATCCGAAGAAGCACGCCAGTTGGAAGTGCTCGGACTCAACTCGCGCACCACGAAACCTTCGAGATGCGTGCGCGATGCCTCATCATCTTCCTCGTTGATCCCTGTGTTTCCAATCTGAGGCGTCGTCATCAATACGATCTGACCCGCATAACTCGGGTCCGTCAGGATCTCTTGGTATCCTGTCAAACTCGTATTAAAAACCACTTCACCCTCTTGGGTGCCATCAGCTCCAAAACCCCAGCCTTTCCAGATGCTTCCATCCTCCAAGGCCAAACGTGCTACTTTTTTCACCTGCGCCATCACGATCCCTCCCATCAAACAAGATCTTTGGGCGTCTATTCATGCGGCGCCGAAATAAACCCTTTTTTCTCGCACGTCAAGTAGCTTATACCCCTAAATTATGCATCCTTTATGAAAAACAAGAACGCACAATCGCACGCAAAAAGCATGAGACAACCGTAGAAAGGCTGCTTTCACAAAAAGCCCTCTCTCGGAAAAATATGCAGAAATATTAATGGATATTTTTATTCAAAAAATGGATAATTCCATTTTGGCGTTGGGTGACCCCATCGCCGTCCCCTCCCTCAACGCAGGCCCACAGCTTCTTAATGGCCGTATTCTGCGAGGAGAGCTTTCGCGATGGTCATCAGCTGCATATTGCTGGTGCCTTCGTAGATGGTGCCGATCTTGGCGTCGCGGTAGAACTTCTCGATGGGAAACTCTTTGGTAAAGCCCACACCACCGTGAAACTCGACGCTCTTGGATGCGACTTTTTCTGCCACTTGGCTTGCGAAGAGTTTGCCCATCGCTGCTTCTTTGGCAAAGGGTTTGCCAGCGTCTTTCAAGCGAGCCGCGTTGTACACCATAAGGCGCGCAGCTTCGATCTCTGCGGCAAGCTGGGCGTATTGGAACTGCATCCCTTGGAAGAGGGCGATCGATTGGCCAAACTGCTTGCGTTCAAGCATGTATTTCATGGCTTGATCGAATGCGCCTTGTGCGAGTCCGATCATCTGTGCGCCGATCCCGATGCGTCCTTCGTTGAGTGTTTCAATCGCGACGCGGTAGCCTTTGCCAAACTCACCCACGATATTTTCTTTGGGGACGACGCAGTCTTCCATGATCAACTCGACCGTCGAAGAAGCGCGGATACCGAGCTTGTCTTCTTTTTTGCCGACGGAGAATCCTTCAAAGCTGCGTTCGACCAAGAATGCAGTAATCCCCTTGTATCCGGCTTCTGGCTTGGCATTGGCAAAAACCAGATAAGCGCTCGCTTCGCCGCCATTGGTGATCCACATCTTGGTACCGTTGAGCTTCCAGTGATCTCCACAGTCTTTCGCGGTGGTAGCGAGAGCAAACGCATCCGAGCCACTGCCCGGCTCGCTGAGCGCGTAGCTACCCACCCACTCCGTGGTCAACTTGCTGAGGTACTTGGCTTTGAGTTCTTTACTGCCCCAACGCAAGATGGCGTTGTTGACAAGGGTGTTTTGGACGTCCACGCAAACAGCGTAGCTGGGATCGACCATCGCGAGTTCTTCGATAGCGAGGATCGCGGTAAAGAAGGAACTTTCGGCTCCACCGTACTCTTCGGGGATCTCGATCCCCATAAAGCCCTGCTCAAAGGCTTTTTTGATCAACGCGGGGTCCATCTTGGCTTCGTGATCCATGCGCAAGACATGGGGGGCAAGTTCATTGCGTGCGAAGTTGCGCACAGCATCACGAAACATCAACTCTTCTTCTGAAAGCAAAGTCAGTGCTTGACTCATGGGGAACCTCTTTGGCTAAGGGATTGGAAAGATCTTAGGGTAACGATCGATGCTTAACGTGGGATAGAAGCGTAAACAGCGCGGTGTCTTCGAGGCTTTCGACGAATCAGGAGGACTTTCGTGCTTCGCGACGTTCGATGCGGCGACGGCGTCTCGTGCCGCAATCGTCTCCCCCACAACTGCTGCCATGTTCGTGCGAATGCTCGTGACTGTGGCTGTGCTCGTGACTGTGCGAATGCTCGTGGCTGTGCTCGTGACTGTGCGAATGCTCGTGACTGTGCGAATGCTCGTGGCTGTGCGAGTGCTCGTGGCTTTGTTCTTCGGGTGGATGTTCTTTGTAGTATTCTTCGGCCTTTTGGCAAAGGTCATACAAAGAGTCCAGCGTGTACAAACCCAAGCTGTGTCCGTCAGACCAGTGCATCTTGAGCGCGTAATGCCCCACAGCTTCCCAACGTTGAAGCCGAATGAAGTTGATATCATCCGTGGTGGGTTGGGGGTTGGGGCCGTGTCCTCCGCGACAATGCGCGCAAGGACACTCTCGTCGCAATCGCAAAAGCTCGTACGTACAAAGCTTTTCGTTGCTCCATTGAATCGTCAGATAGCGGTCATTAAAAGTGATGGTTTCGGCGGTTGGTAACATCTGCGCCTCTTGAATTGGGCCGCATAAAGGTCGGCTGGCAGGGGGTCTTGGTCAGGAAAGAAACTCTTTCATATAGTCATAGTCAGGCGTAAACTCGCCTTTCCAAAGGATCGTCGCACGATGCAAAGGCCCGGGTAGGCCCGCTTCGATAAACTCTGTTTGGAGATCAGCGTTCAACAGCCCAGGCAAAAAGGGCGCAAGATCCGCAGCAAACTGATGCGAAGCATCCGCTGAAAACTCACAGGGAAGGTTGGTCACGGCCATCACCACGACGCCTGGGCTTTGGTGACCAAAGTGGATCGCGCGCGTGCTGGGATCGTAAGTAAAGAGGGGTTGGTCGATCCAAGTCTCTTGCGAAAACTCAAGGGCACCGTTGGGATCGCAAGTGATATCGCCGATCACTTTGAGCGTATCGTGCTTTTTGGCGATCTCTTCCATCATGTCGTTTGTCACAAGACGCGGATAACGCGGGGACCAGATGATGCAGTTCATCAACATCGTGACGTAAGGAAGCACATGATCGAGGTTGGACTCGTACATCTCGGGCTGTACGAGATAATGCTTAAACTTCTCTTGCTCAGTCCATTGTTCCCATGTCTTGGGATTGAGTTCTGCGTCTGCGCGCAAACGGTACATCTCATGGACTTCGAGAACCAACTTGTAAAGCGTGTGGCGTGAGCCTTCAGCATACACACGAGGCAAGTCAGCAAGCGTGATCTCTTCGACAGGAAGGAGATCATAGATCGATTGGGAACCGTGGCTTGTCTTTCCACGCCCCAAGAAACAAGCGATCACAGGGGGTTGGTCAGGCGAGGTTCCTTGGGTACGGATGGCCTCACTAACCTTGGTGCGTAGAAGCTCTTTCAAAGACTCCAAGCCATCGCCTTGGATCGCTTGAGGAATCATCAAGAAAGGGTTCTCGTGTCCAAGGTGCTTCAAACGTTGACCGAGTGCCCACAAGGTATCGATCATGCCCGCGTATCCGGCAAAATACGTAAACGCCGTAAGATACCGCACACCCACTTCGTTGGTGATCAGCTCATAATCAATCAAACTGCACTTCCGCTCGACGAGTGTCTTGAGCATCATGCGGTTCTTTTTTTGGCCTTTGTGCGTATGCGAAAAGAAAAGATAGAGCTTTTCGTCAAGGATATCATCGAGATCCACTTCTTTCAGACCAAAGACGATATCTGCAGGAGAAAGATCTTCTTGGACAGACGCGCCATACAACGCATACTCTCGATCCAAGAAAGCCCTTTTGTTTTCTTGCGTTTGCGGCTCTTGTCCAGACTGAACAAGCAGCCGATGACCAGCTTCAATGATCCCTTTGGCTGTCAAAGGTGTCACGGCGGCGCGTTGTTCACCTTTTTTGCTGAGATCTTCTCGACGAATCGCAACGACTTTTGTCATGAGCAAAACCTTTACTGAGCCTTGCCAGCATCACTCCGTACTGGCCAGAAACACGAGACTTGGCAAGACCAAGCCACGCGATCTATTGATTTGGAGGCTGCAACATACACAAAGTTTCTCTGCGTGTCGATGCTGCATCTAAAAAGTTCATCGATCCGCGCAAAGAAAAGGAGCCCACGATGTCAGAGAAGAAAGCCCCCTCAAACCCATCCCCTTCAAGCGATCTTCCACCCTTTGATCCGCAAGGAACCGAAAGCATCGAATCCATCCCTTCACGCTTTTTGTTGGGAGGTTTGATCACACTCAAAGACGACGGACGTTGGTTCTTTCGCGGCGAATGGATCGAACATGCAGGGGTCTGTCACTTCCTCCAAAAACAACTTCGACGCACCGCAGAAGGCGAATACTGGGTCGTGAATGGCCCCCAACGCGTGATGGTGCAAGTCGAAGATGCCCCTTACATCGTCCGCGAAGTTCGAGAAGCCGAAAGAGGGGAGGTCTGGATACGCTTGAGCGATGGGAGCCAAGAAAAGCTCCGCCCTGAAACCCTTCACAGTCACGGCGAAGATCGACTTTATGCAACAGTAAAGTGGGGAGAGGCAGGCGCCCAAGAAGGCGAGGGGCACATCGCGCGCTTTTCGCGAGAAGCGGTCGCGCAGTTGGCGACGTGGTTGGTGGAAGATGAGGCGGGTCGTCTGGGCCTTTCGATCCAAGAACGCTTCTTTCCTATCGCGCTCTAAGAGCCGAAGAATCCGAATCAAACGTCAGGGCCCCCAGTGACCTTGATGCAGATCGACGCGATACCGCTCAAAACGCGGCGCACCGCTATCACTCAAAGAAAAGTGTCGGCGTTGGCCTGGCTGTAGCGGGGGAAGCGTAAAGTCTTTTGTACCAACCTCTTCTTTGCCTTTCATATAGATAATGCGGACTTGCACGCCCATCATTGTCCGAGGCGCAAGGTTGGTGGCGTAGCCTTTCAATCGGAAGGTACGACGAAACACCAGATCGAGCGTGCTTCCATTGAGCTTGGTATACTTGAGGAAAGGTCGCATATCTGCCGATAGATTGGGGGGATTGGCGGGTTGCGGCTCCAAAAGGATCGTGCCATTTTGGTGATCCATCGTAAACAAGAAGCGCTGCAAGATGTTTAGACCTAAAAGGCCCACAACATCCCTCTGATCATCTGCGCAAGCATCACACAACACGAAAGCCACATTCCTGATCCGAAACTTGCCCATACGAAGTTCACGCAGCAAGCCGACACGTGTGCGGATCTTGCCATTGGCCGTTTGCAGGACCATCACAGGCGCATCGCGTGGCGGCAGCGCCCCCAAACGCTCAGCAGTCGTGCGAGAGAGCGTCAGGTAAGAAGCACCTGTATCCAACAAGAAACGAAGCTTTTCGCCCCCAAGACGCAAGGGCACCACCGCAGAAGTCCCGTAGCGGATGTACTTGAGCGCAACGCGTTTGGCAGAAGGCTCGGACATCTTGATCGCAGGCGAAGGCTCGGGGTTTCGGACAGCAGGGCGAGGCGCGACAGGCTCGGGATCACGCAAAGGAAAACGTTCTAAGGGTGGCGCAAGATCGCGGATGGGAGGGGGAGAAGAGGGATTTGCGCTTGTTTTTTCGGGCGTATTGGAAGGGGAGAGGCGTTCTTTTTTGGCAAGCGTCGAACGCGATGGGGGAGGGGGCGGTTCCTCTCGATAGGACGGCAAAGGACGCCCTTCTTCTTCGAGCAAATAGGCCATACGACGCACAAAGCTTCGGCCTTTGCGCAAGACAGGGTGATGCTCGTTGATCTGAAAGATCTGTGCGACCTCACGGCTAAAAGGCCAGTGCCCATAGCGCAACAGCGCGGTGGCTGTGTCGTGAGGAAGGGCCAAGATCAACGTCAAAAGCACCAAGGCATTGTTGGTGAGGGTCACAGAAAGAAAGGTATCGCGAAACGTCGCATGACGATTCCACAGCCTTCTCATGCCGCTCACGATCACGTTGAGCAACAAGGAAGGCACCAAGACCACGCCAATTCCCACCAAGATCAACAAAAAGACCGCGTTTGTTTTGGTCCAAGAGACCCACAGGGCTCCCGCACACAAAACCACTAAGCCCGAGGTGGCAAGGCAAGCCACAAAGATCAGCACGGCAGCCAAAAAACCACCGAGCCCTAGTTCACGCTCGTACTCGTTTCTCATTACAAACCTCGCCGCTGCTCGGCTTTTGCAGATAGATCCTAGGCTATAGAGGCTTCCATCAAAAACACCTTCTGTTGGGAGAACGCAGCCTCTTGATTCCACAGACGATCAAGAAATCTCCGACGTCGCAAGCCCCGCAAAAGGTTACGCGCGCACGCGCACTTGTGAACCGTAGTGTAGGCTCTTGCGTCTCTGAGAGCAAGTTTCCCCCTTGCAACTGAAGCCTTGGCACACTACCTTCGAGGCCATCGCAAGGAAGTCTCCCTTTCTTGTAAAAAAAGCTCCCGCTTCAAACAACGGACAATCGCCCCAAAAGCCCCCGCGGACCAAACCACAACCTTGGTTTTATTTCGATGGTTCCGCCCAAGATGCGCATGCAAAAGCTCCACGTTACGTTCTGAGGACTTTAGAGGATGGCGAAAAAAAGCGATAGTGGACTCAACGCCAAGCAACTCCTGACCCAATTGAAAAAAGGGGATGCTTGCGAGCCCTTATACTACCTCTACGGCGACGACCCTTATCTTCTTCAAGAAGTGGTCGAAGCTCTCAAAGAGCGGATACAACCGTCTTTTAAAGACTTCAACCTGCATCAATTTAGCGGAACAGACACAGAAGGCCGCAAGCTCGTAGCAGCCGCCAACCAGCTGCCTGTGATGGACAGCCATACTCTTGTTTTGGTCCGTGAGCCCGACCAGATCACCAAAGAAAGCTGGGACGAGATGAAGGAGTATCTGAAAGCTCCTTCTCCCACCACCTGTCTTGTGTTTGTCGATCCCAACCGCAAGCCCTCTGTTCCTGGCAATACCTCCGCAGGAAAAGCCCTCAAACCCCACCAAGTCGCGGCCTTACGACCTTTTGAAAATCGAATGCCCGCTTGGGTCTTGGAACGCGCCAAACACCATCAACTCAAGATGTCGATGCAAGTCGCAGAACATCTGATCGAGCAACTGGGCGTTGAGATGGCCGTCTTGGAAAATGCTTTGGTGCGGATCGCCTTATTCTTGGGGGGGCAAGGCGAGGTTCGCCACGAAACCCTCGAAGAAGTCATCGTTGCCCAACGCGCCTACAACATCTTTGACCTCTCAGGCGCCGTGGCCCAAGGCGATCTTCAACAAGCCCTACGCCTGACGCGCAGCCTCATCGAACAAGGCGAACACCCCCTCAAACAACTCGCCCTCCTCACCAACGCTTTTCGCGATCTACTCCGTGCCCGCGTCGAACTCGACGATGGGATGTCTCCCGCAGGACTCGACAAATACATCCACCCCAGCCTGCGATACAAACGCGAAGAACACGTCCAAAAGTTTCGGGTCCAAGTCGAACGCTTCACACGAAAAAGTCTTATTCAAGCGCTCGGCTTTATTCACCAAACCGATCTCTCTATCAAATCGTCATCAGGTCTCTCAGAACTGCTCTTGATGGAACAGCTCATGCTGTTGCTCTGTCAGTCACAAAATTAAAACACGGAATCTCTTCTCAGCCCCTTGGTTGAGAAAAAAAGTGTGGCTAAGATAGTCCTTTCCCAAAATCGTGGTCTATCGATTCAGTAAAAGTTCTCTCTATGGGTCTACTTTTCTGGAGAGCGAGTGTTTGCGCATCATACATTTTCTTTTTTGATGGTGAAAACTCTCTCTTCCTTTTACAAATCCTGAAAGGAGTCCAGTATGTCGCTTGGTCAACCCCTTCCACCCGAACCTCGATTTCGGCCCCAACCCATCACCGTAGGCACCATCCTTAGCAATACCTTTCAGGTTTTGGGGGCCAACCTTATTCCCTTCTTGGTGCTCTCTTGTCTCATGCTCCTTCCAGGCATTGCCTTCATTGCCTACCGCATCATGAACGTCAATGAGATGTCTGGACAAGAACTACAGATGTACATCGGCGTCACCGTCTTGATCTTCGGTGCGCTTCAGGTCCTGCTGCAAGTCCCTGCCCAAAGTGCCATGATGTTTGGAGTCGCCAACCAGATGAGCGGTCGTTCCACGGATCTCGGCCACATCTTACGCCGCGGTTTCGCCTCCATCATCCCCGTGTTGGGGACCTCTTTTGTGGTGATGCTTGCCTTGATGGGCAGTATGCTCGCTTGTGTTATCCCTGTTTTCATCGTCATGACCATCTTATTCGTCGCGATCCCTGTCGCAGTGGTCGAAGACCTCGGTATTAGCGGAAATCTCCGTCGCAGTAGCTATCTCACAGAAGGCTACCGCTGGACCATCTTTTGGTCTTCTATCGCCATCGGCTTCGGTACCAGCGCCATCCAACAAGTCATCCAACGGGCCGCTGCTTCGACGGGCTCCATCACCATGATCCTCGCAGCGTCCGTGATCGTCAGCATCGTCACTTTGCCCATACAATCCGTGATGAGCGCTGTGACCTACATGCTCTTGCGACAAGAGAAAGACAGCATTAACGTGGACGATATCGCGGACGTCTTCCGTTAAGAACTCCCCCGCTCCCGTCCCATAACAGGAGGTACCCAGCGTGTGGTGGAAGAGGCTACTCAAATGCGTGCTTTGCGGCATATTCCTTTGGTTCCCTGCAACCCAAGCGGAGGCATCGAACCCGCAAGGCTCGCGTGAATGGGTTCGTCAACAAGCCAAACAAATCCACAAGCAGGGGCGTTATCCCAAAGACCTCCCTCAAAATCTTGTCAAAGAACCCGAAAAAGACTGGCTTACCAAGCTCTTAGAACGCTTATTTGGCCCCAGAAAGAAAAGAAGCTCGATGGACCAAGGCTTGTCGGGCGCGTTTCGCGCCGCAGGCCCCATCCTCAATCTGTTGTTTTGGGCCCTGATCGCGTTGAGTGTTGCCCTTCTGATGTGGGTCATCTATCGGTTCCTTCAAGACAGTTTCGCTGACGCCAAAGATCAAGCCGCTCTCCAGCCCGAGATCATCGAGTTTTTTGGGATAGAACTCCCACTCGATAAAAGCGCTGAAGAACTCAGAAAAGAAGGGCGGCTTGATCTGGCTTTGTGCATCCTGCTGTTACACGCCATGCGCGAAGTCGGATGGAAAGACGACCGCCAAGGAAAGAGCAAGACCGCCCGCGAAGCCATCGCCGCTGTCCGCTCCTCCGACCCCCGTTATAGCCCGATCCATCGGCTTCTTCACAATGTCGAAGATGTACGCTTTGGTGGCCTTGAAGCCACACAAGAAATGTACTTACAAGGCCAAGATGATCTTCGCATGGTCCAACAAACCACGCGCCATACCCCGACACGATAGGACCTGCTCATGAGCCTACTCCCACCCGCTGAAGAGAGAACACTCCGCGTTGGCGAACGAGCAAAACAAGACGATACACTTGGTCGATTGTTTTCCGAACGCGTCTTTCCACGTTGGATGCAGATCATCCTCTTGATCCTCGTGAGTGCGTTGGTACTCGTTGCTGTCACGTTGATCTTGTTCGAACGCAAGTGGTTTGAACCACCCTCTCGACAAATTGATAGCTATAGCCGCAATGCCATCGGACACCGCGCCTTTTTCGAAGTCCTAAAGAAACTCAAGATCACCCCCCTTCGTTATCGCAAAGAACAAGGACTCGCAAACGTCCAAGCACCGCTCTTTTTGATCATGCCCGATCTCGGCGGCGCCCTCACTGCCAGCTCTGAGCGATTTCGACGAAAAGAGCCTTCTGCCAAGCAAAATATCCAAAAAGAAAAAGAAGAGATGCGGGAAAGGCTCCAAAATGCCCTCTCCAAACGCATCAACGCAGGCTTCCAAACGGTGATCGTCCTGCCCAAGTGGGAGTTGGTCTTTTCACGCCGCACAAGGATCTTAGAAGCCAAGCTTCTCGAAAACTCCTTTGTTCAACACTACCTTGAGCAACTTTTGCCCAAAAGCTTTCCCAAGCCCCAAACAGATCGCGATGATCATCGTGGCGAACAAGCATGGCCGCGCCCCAAAGGCGAGTCCCTTACTATCGACACCCCTTTCGCCCAGTTTTTCCGACTCAAAAAGGAAAGCCCTTGGCGCGTATGGTTGGGCCAAAGAGACAAGGCTATGGTGCTCTCCTATACCCCCAAGCAAGCGGGAAGTGGCACCCTGTGGTTGATCGCAGACCCCGATCCCATCAGCAACTTCCGTATGCAACTCGCAGATCATAGCTATATCTTCTACACCTTGATCCGAGATGCCCTAAAGACCGACACCATCGTCCTCGATGAAGTCTCCCACGGCCACGGTAAAAAGTTCTCTCTGCGCGATGAACTCGCCCGCTTTCCCAACATCTTGCTCTCTATCCACGCGTGTTTGCTCTTGTTCTTGGCGGCATGGCTTGGCTGGATTCGCTTTGGCGTCCCTTTGGTCCCCAAACCTCACCCTCTGCGCGGTCCCAAGGAGGTCCTTGCGATCACTTCTCGGGTCTTGGCCGATGGAAAACGACGCCACGCCTTGGTGGCTTCGTACATCTTGTGCCTCCTCGAAGATACCGCCCAGCGCCTCGAACTCAAAAAGGGACCCCTGATCCAACGCTGCGAAGCCATCGACCGTTGGTGCGAACAGCGACAAATCCCTGCTGAAGCGGTCGATCTTTATCGACGCGCGATGCGACTGCGCGGCACCGAAAAAAAACGAGAGGTTGGGACACTGCGTGCTGCACAAAGCGCTTGGAACCTTCGCAAACAGATCCTTGAAAAACGCTGGCGCACCACCCGTTCGCGCTAATCCTTCTCAACCGTCCAACTTTCATGTCGATCTTGTCGATAAACATGGAGACTTTTTCTAATGAATCCTTCACAGTTTCCTGAATACCTCCAACTCCTACAACAGTCCATTGGTCGCGTCGTGTACGGTGTCGAAGAACAAACGCGTTATGCGATCGTCGCTTGGATGGTACGCGGACACCTCCTGTTGGAAGGGCCTCCAGGTGTCGCCAAGACGCTCTTTGTTCGGACGCTTGCGCAGTGTCTCGGGCTCAACACACGCCGCCTTCAGTGCACGCCAGACTTGATGCCTGGCGATGTTCTTGGTGCCAACATCTTCGACTTCAAAACACAGTCGTTCATGTTGACAAAAGGCCCGATCTTTACGGACTTTTTGTTGGCCGACGAGATCAACCGTACGCCACCCAAGACACAGTCTGCGCTCCTCGAAGCCATGCAAGAGCGTTCTGTCACCATCGACGGCGTGACCCATGCCTTGCCTTCGTGCTTTTTGGTGATGGCGACCCAAAACCCCCTTGAACACGAAGGAACCTACCCACTCCCCGAAGCGCAACTTGATCGCTTCTTGTTCAAGTTGGAAGTCACCTATCCCCCCATCGAATCAGAGATCGAAGCTGTCCTCGCCCACTGCCAAGGAGGCGGGATGCCCGACCCTGCGAAACTTGGGCTCAAGCCACTCCTCTCACGAGAAGAGTTGATGAGCCTCCACGAACTCCCCGCAAGTGTCCATGTCGAACCTTCGATGGCCCGTTATGCTGTGGAACTCGCTCGTGCCACACGACAACACCAAGCACTTGCCTTTGGGATCTCCCCACGGGCTGCCACCATGTTGATCGCTGCGGCCCGTGCCAACGCCGTTTGTGAAGGCCGAACCTACATCATCCCAGACGATGTAAAAACGCTCTTCTTACCCGCAACGCGCCACCGTGTCGCTCTTTCTGCTTCCGCGGAGATGGAAGGCTTGTTGCTGCCCAACGTCTTGAAAGAGATCCTCGAAAGCGTCCCAGTTCCCCGCTAACTCTCTTCTGCGGCTGGAGATTCCTATGAGACCTTCTCCTTGGTTCGTGCGGATTATATCGATAAGCTTGGTACTTCCGCTCTTACCGATCCTTTTTACCCAATCGCTGTGGCCGTGGGTCGTGGTCTTCTGGGGGCTTGTCGGCCTCTGTGCACTGATCGACATCCTGTCCCTTTTCACCCGTAGATGGGAACTCCAGGTCACTCAGCCCGCCCAAGCCTACGTGGGAGAGCCCATCCCTTTTCAAATCAAGCTTCTATGGCCCACAAGAAGAAAACTTCACTCACGTTGGATCGCTGAAACCGAAGCTCCCCTCGAAAAAAACGATCCCGTCTTCCAACGACTCAGCGCAGGCGAAACCGAGTTCACCATCGAACTGCAAGCTTCTCGACGCGGAGAAGGCCAACTCTTGGCCCTTTGGGCTGAGTTTCGCGGCCCCCTTGCGCTCTTTCAACGCATCCATCGCTTTGAACTGGAACAACCGAAGCTTCCGATTCTTCCGAGCCTTCCGTTTGTTCGTAGACTGGCGCTACAACACTTTGGCTTGTGGCAACAACGCGAAGGTATCCGTATCGAGCGTCTTCCTGGCGACGGAAGTGAGTTCGATACCCTCGAAAAGTACTCCCCAGGGCACGATATGCGCAGTGTGGACTGGAAGGCTTCGGCAAGGCACCAGAACCTCTTGGTTCGGCGATTCCGCGTCGAACGCAACCAACGCATCGTCTTTTGTATGGATACAGGGCACCTTATGGCCGACGATCTTGCAGGCATGCAACGACTGGATCACGCGATCCATGCAAGCCTGTTGTTGGCCCACTTTGCCCTTCGCGCGGGCGACCTTGTCGGGCTGCACTCCTACGCTGAAGCCCCCAAGTCTTGGCTACCCCCCAAAAATGGCATCAAAAACTTCCATCGTATGCACCTCGCCTGCGCTGCCCTACACTCCGCCCCCATCGAGACCAACCACGTGCGTGGACTCCACCACCTGCTGTCTCATCTCAATCGACGAACCCTGATCGTCCTATTTACGGAATTTACAGGCACCACCACAGCAGAACTCATGCTCGAAACCGTCGGCTACCTCGTACGAAAGCACCTTGTGATCTTTGTAGCCCTCGAAGATCCCGAGCTTGATCGCCCCCTCGAAAAAGAACCCAGGAATGCCGATGATATGGCACGAGCCCTTGTGTCTGCTGATATGCGACAAGAACGCCAAAAAGTGTTGCATCGCCTCCAACACATGGGGGTTCATATCGTTCAAGGCAGCGTCGATGCTTCTGCCGCCAAACTTGTCCAACGTTACCTTGAAATCAAACGACGCCAATTGATCGGATAATGCAGACTTTTCAGAGAGAGGCACTGCCAAACAAGCGGTCCCTCTAAACCTTAGATTCTTGGCAACCTCTCTGCACACATAGCGAGTCTAGGATGGAAACGACAAACCAACATACCGCCCAACCCCAAGCTGTGCCGCGCTCCGTTCTCTTTCGCAAAGAACGAGAGTCCTCTTGGCAAGAGCTTGAGGATATCGTCGCGCAGGTACAACGCAAAAGCCTCAGTGCTCTCGATGATCACGAGCTTCATCGCCTCCCTATCCTGTACCGTGAAGCGATCAATAGCCTCTCTGTCGCCCGTGCCACGGCCCTAGATCGCTCCCTGATCCAATATCTCGAAGCGCTCTGCGCCCAAAGCTACCTCGTGATCTATGGTTCTAGGCGACCCGCGAGACGCATGCTTTGGGCCCTTTTTGTCGCGGTCCCCAACCAGATCCGCAAGTCCACGCGCGAACTCTTCCTCGCCACGCTCTTCTTTGCCCTAGGCATCACAGTGGCCTGGTCCTTGACCGACCGTGATCCCCAATGGTTCCACGTCTTCGTCAACAAACAAATGTCCGCAGGACGCACCCCTTGGGCCTCCACAGAGTCCCTGCGCAACAGCCTCTACCACGCACAAGAGGACAAAAGCGGGCTCAGCGTCTTTGCCTCGTTCCTCTTCACCAACAACGCTCGTGTAGGGATGTTGGCCTTTTCTCTAGGCTTTCTGCTTGGTATCCCCGCTGCCCTCCTGCTTTTCTACAACGGCCTTGTCCTAGGAGCCTTCTTTTCGGTCTTTGCGTCGAGGGGGCTGCTGGTACCGTTCCTAGGGTGGCTTTTGCCACACGGTATCCCCGAGATCTTCGCCGTCCTGCTGTGCGGAGGAGCAGGTTTCCTGATGGGACGTGCCTTGCTTCTCCCCGAACGGTACCGACGAACCGAAGCCCTACGCAATGCTGGCCTCAAAGCCTCTCTGATTGTCGTAGGAGCGATCTTCCTATTCGCCTATGCCGCGATCTTTGAAGGCTTTTTCCGTCAACTCATCGTAGATGATGTGATGCGCTTCCTGTTGGCCACCCTCCAGATCTTGCTCTTGCTCTGGTGGTTTCGCATCGCACGCAGACAAGAACAACGCGATCTCGCCGCTGAAAACTTCGAGATGGAAACAAACGCGGCTTAAACACGCTCATCGCGCCCCCAATGCCTCCTCGAACTGTGGCGAGAAAAACCATGCAAGAATCCAGTAAAAAAACAAAGCATATCAAGATCCTACCGCCCGAGGGTGTCACACTACAATTCAACCTTGCGACCATCCCTTCGCGCTTTCTCGCCCTTATCTTCGATATGTTCGTCATCTCTCTTAGCGTCTTCGTGATGATCTTGGCGCTTGTCGCTTTGTTTGTGGGCGGCAGTCTCTTTGGTGGAAGCGGAGGGTACATCCTCTCCTTTTGGTTGATCAGCCTCTTTCTTCTTCGACAATGCTACTTTTTCTTCTTTGAGCTTGTCTGGCAAGGCAGCACCCCAGGGAAAAGGCTCTTGGGCCTACGCGTGATCGCCAAAGATGGTCGCCCCTTGGGTCTC
This sequence comes from Myxococcales bacterium, assembly GCA_020632975.1. Lineage (GTDB taxonomy): Bacteria > Myxococcota_C > UBA6777 > UBA6777 > UBA6777 > JAKLKB01. The sequence continues at coordinate 439,601 of JACKEL010000002.1, read as the reverse complement.
CAAGCCCTAATCGCCCGAAACCTTATGCGTGATATCGAGATCTTTATCCCCCTCGCACTTGTCGGCCAAGGCTTCAATATGGGCCACGAACAACTCTGGCTCTCTTGGATCGGACTTGGCTGGACGATCCTTGCTATCGGCTTTCCGTTCTTTCACCCACAATCGATGCGCTTTGGCGATGTCATCGGCGGTACCTTCGTGATCGAAGTCCCCAAAGCCCAACTCCTTGCAGACAAAGCCCGCAGCACCACGCACGCACGACAAGCCACGATCAACTTTACACCCGAACAACTCTCGATCTACGGTGAATACGAACTCGAAACCTTGGCCCAAGTCCTACGTAAAGTGGATGACCACAAGGCCGATATCGACGATCTCCGTGTCATCTCACGCACCATCGCTGAAAAGATCCGCTACCAAGGCAGCGAACCCTTTTCCTCTCCGCTCCTCTTCCTCCAACTTTTCTATGCTGCACAGCGACAAGCCCTCGAACAAAAGCTTTTGTGGGGGCAACGTAAAGTCAACAAATACCAAAAGAAATAACCACCTCTCCAATACACCTCCTTCCCACAAACTTGCTTCAACCTCCCAAACGCCCGCCTACGCGAGAAAAACAAAAGGCGTTTGTTTTATTTTGAAAAATTTTAAGAAAAAACAGTTCAGATACGGTAATAAAGATAGAGATAGAGGGAACGAAGTAAAAACAACAGGAGTCTGCGGGGGCAGTCATGACAGAGGGTATGTTTGCCACGTACGAGCGCCTTCTCCTGGAGGTACATCGCGGCTTTGTGGAGAGTTGTGGAGAGGGGTTTTCACAGCTAGCCAAACATTGTACGCAGCTCGATGACGTTGATTTTTGCGCGGTGTATGTCCAAAACACACGCCAGCAGTGCTATTCACTTGAGGGGCTTTCTCGCGATTCCTCCAAAGAGGGATGTCTCATCCCCCAACACATCCTATCCATGGAGCGAACGGGTGCTCTGCCTTGGGTCACTCCGCCCATCCCAAGCGAGTCCAAAGAATTGCCCCTAGACATCTCGAATCTACTGAAAACATGCGGTTTACAAGACTACGTCTTGCTGTGGGTTGGAGAAAAACAACCTTATGGTTTCTTGCTTGTTGGCAGCATCCACAAAGCCAAGCTCAGCGCACAGTGCATCCAACAAGCCTCTGAGATCGCCAAGCATGTGGAAACCTACTTCGCGAGACACTTCTTGGAACAAGAAGATCAAGAAACCAACGAACTGTTTTCGCAGACCCAAGAACTCACCCAAAGCGGCCTTTGGCGGCTTTGTTTGCCTTCGGGCCGCGTCTTTTGGTCGGAGGAGGTGTATCGTATCCACGGCCTCAACTCCCGATATTACCAACCTGATCTGCTGCACAACTTGGACTTCTACCCAGAGGAAAGTCGCGTTCTACTTGAAAAGGCCCTGAAAGAGTGTACAGAGCACGGGACCCCCTTTGACTTGGAACTTGATTTCCTTACCGCCCAAAAAAAACGATTGTGGGTGCGGGCTCGCGGAGCACGAACCTTGTTTGAAGGGGATGAGATCCATATCACGGGGACCTTCCAAGATATCAACGCCCAAAAAACAGCCCAAGAGACCCTGCGCCAAAACGAAGAGCGCTTTCGTGCTTACTTTGAGCAAGGAAGCATGGGCATCGCGATCACCGCCGCAGATGGGACGCTCGTGGATGCCAACCCCTACATCTGCCGCATCACTGGCTACACACAAGAAGAGATGCAGGGGATGCACTGGATGAAACTGATCAAGCCACAAGCCCACGAAAGAGCGAAAGCGATTGTCAGAGAGGTCTTCGAAGACAGAAGCGCCCACTTTTCAAGGAAGATCCCGCTCCAAACCAAAACAGGCGAGATCTGTTGGGCGCAATCAGAGATCGTTTGTTTGCACGATAACGTCAAAGGAACCGACTACGTCCTTGCCTACATCGTTGATCTTACAGAACAACAAAAGCTTGAAGCGGAACGACTCCTCCTTGAAGAGCAGATGCAACACGCCACACACCTAGAAAGCCTGTCCGTGCTAGCAGGCGGAATCGCCCATGATTTTAACAACTTACTTGTTGGAATCACTGGAAATGCGAGCCTTGCTTTGCTGGAACTCCCCGAAAATGCCCCCGCGCGTTCCGCTGTTGAAAAGATCGAACACGCTTCGCAACGCGCCGCCGACCTCACAAGGCAGATGTTGGCCTACGCTGGGCACGGTCGTATCTTCAACGAGTCGATATCGCTCTCCGATCTCGTGCTTGAGATGTCGCGGCTGTTGTCTTCTTCCATCAGCAAAAAAGCCCAACTACTCTTCGATATCTACGACCAAAGCGCGCCCATCTTCGCGGATCGAACACAGATCCAACAAATCGTGATGAACCTCTTAATCAATGCTTCGGATGCATTAGAAGAACGTATCGGAACCGTCAAGATCCGCGTAGGCACGGAGTTTATCGACCCAGCCAAGCTCCCCAACACAGTGTTGTGTAGCCCCTCTCCCCCTGGTGACTTCACTTACCTTGAGGTCAAGGATAGCGGCTGCGGTATGTCTCCTGAAGTCCTCAAACATGTCTTCGAACCTTTCTTTACCACCAAAGAAAAAGGACATGGACTCGGACTCGCCGCAGTCATCGGGATTATGCGCGCCCACAACGGCTATCTCACTTTGGCGAGCCAGCGGGGACAAGGCACGACCTTTCGTGTTGGATTCCCCGCCATCCAACAAACAAAGACCAGCAGCCCCTACCAATCCTCGACGCAGATCCCCCGTAGGGTCGGGCTTCAAGGCGTTGCGCTTGTCGCCGACGATGAACACTTGGTGAGAGATGTCGTGCAACGAATGCTCGAACACCAAGGCTTCCAAGTCCACATCGCCAACGATGGTTTGGAAGCTCTAACCCTTTTCCAAAAACACAAAAACAACATCGACATCTTGCTCTTGGACCTCAATATGCCCGGTCTTTCGGGCAAAGAGGTCCTCCAAAAGATCCGCCAAGAAGACAAGCATCTCCCGATCTTGTTGATGAGCGGATTCCACGAAGCTGGCGCCAACCTCGAAAAATCAAGGCATACGGCCTTTATGGCCAAACCTTTCCGTGGCGTCGAGCTTTTCGACAAACTCAAAGGATTGCTCGGCGAAGAGTTTCAGTTTTTTCAAAGGAAGGAACATACCCAAGAACTGGGCAGCCGAAGACAACATCCGCTAGAAAATTAGGGCAGGCCCCAACGTCTGCGTAATCCCCATTCCACCGCAAAGATCCCAAACAAAAGCACCAACAGCCAAACACGATCCCACAAAGCCACTGTCTTGCTGCGATCGACACGAACGATCGTGGGAGCGCGCAAATCCAACTTGCTGATCTGCTCGGAAAAACGGACGACTTGCCCGCCAGTTGCACGCCGAATCTCTTGAAAGAACGCATCATTGGGGCGAATGTCTTGAAACTCATCCAAAAGTCCCATCACTTGGAAGAGTTCTTCACCTACACCCTTTTGCTGGTCTTCGAGTTCAGCCTCAACACGCAAGCGATAAATCCCACTCTTCGGGGGTTTCCAACGATAAAGCAATGTCCCCTCAGTAGGAAGATCCCGTGTGGTTCGATGGACAGGCTTCAACTCATTACCACGCAAGACTTGAATCGACACTTTCCCTTTTCGCAAAGGACGATACTGCTGATCCAACACGCGGATACGAAAACGAGCCTCTTCTCCAAGACGATACGCTGAGCGCACTGTTGAAACACGCACACGCTCAAGCTCGGGATCGCGGATCAACCAGCGGATCGCATTGTTCCAAAAGCGGTAATACACTTCTTTGGTGCCGCCTTCTCCAACGCGCTCAAAATTCCACTTCCAACTGCCATCCGTCGCAAGGGCCATCACACGGCCTTTTCCAGCCTGCCGCAAGCTCAATACAGGCAAAGGACGACCCGAAGGCGTCTTCAAGTTCGGGTGTTCCAACAACGTGATGCTTCCAGGCCGCGCATCGCCGATCTTGTTCACCCCAGGCTGCTCGGGCAACTTGCCCCAAAGATCCTTGTTTTCTTGGAGGCTCCCCAACAAACGCGTGAGTGGGTGGTGTTGCCCTGCATCCGTGAGGGTTGGGCGGAAAAGCTGCTCATCGATCTGACCAAGCCCCAACTCAAAGGGCAAGATCGACTCGATGGGCGTGTCCATGTAGCCACCCGCACCAAAAGAAAGCTCTCCACCAACCATCACAAAAGCCCCGCCCTTGCGAACAAAACTCGCGATATTGTGCAGATAAAACTGCGACATATAAGGCGCGTAGTTAAAGTCCTGAAAGATCACAAGGTCAAAAGAAGGCAAAGACTTCGTGAAAAGCTCGCTGTAAGGGAACTGGATCAACGCCATGTCCCGCTCGGGTGGGTTGTGGTGTCGGATATTTTGACGTGTTCTCAAGATGAAAAAGGAGATCAAGTCCACGCTAGCGTTTTTCTTCAACAAACGTCGCAGAAACCGCACATCCCAAGAAGGACGCCCAGTCACCTGAAGCACTCGGATTCGATCTCGTATAATCTTGAGAATAAAGTCTTTTCGGTTGTTTTCTTCTAACACCTCTCCCGGCCAAAGAGGGGTCCGCACAGAGTAGATAAACTTCCCTGCACTTCGAGGTTTGAAGGAAAAACGCACCGTGTATTCTTGCTTTTGTGGTTCGATCGTAATGGTCGTGGACTTGAGAAGCTGACCTTCGCGGTACAAGCTCACAGGCAAGACCCCCGACCGAAACCCGCGCACCTTCACCAAAGCTTCGACAGTTGCGGTGTTATGGAGAAAAGCAAAGGCATCTCCAAACACCTCTGCCACAGAGATATCCTTTAAAGCCGAGGCCGAAGGCGAGACAGGCGCGATCACATGGACAGGTACCTGGAGACGCTTTAGCCCCACCAACAAACTGCGCAAACGTCGATTGGTCTGCGCGGCATCGTTGGTTTGACGGCCTTTTTGCGTCAGTCCACCCACCGTTCTTTCCGAACGAGCGAGCGTATCGACACCATCCGTAACCAAGACCATGCCCGCAAGCGGTTTGTCTTGGAAGTTATCTTGAACATAACGAAGGATCTGCAAAAGGTCTGTCTGGTCCCCATCCGCCTTGAGCGTTTCAACACCTCCACTCAAAGGCAAGACACTTCTCGAAAAGGAAAACTTATGGACCTTTTGTTCTTTCTCAAGCTGTTCCCAAAGTCCCTTGTGACGCTTCCAAAAGTCCTTGGCAGCATCCATCCGCGTGCGATCTTTTTGCGTGCTTTGGATGCGCATGCTCGCCGAAGTATCGAAGAAGATCGGCAGGTGATTTTGGATCTTTTGGACATTGCGTAACTCGATCGAAGGACCGAGCAACAAGAGCCACAGAAAAGCCGCCCCAACGAGCCGCAGCCCCAACAAGACCAATTTTTGCGAGGTTGAAGTAAGACGTTGGCTAGAGCGCCAGCTCCACCACAACGCCAAAACAAGAAAAGCTGCGAGAACCCATAACGTCTCAGAAGACCAAGGACCCGACCAGACCCAACGCCAGTCGTTGTACTCGTTCGCTTTGGATGTAAGAAATTGGATCAAGCTCCACTCCTCAGTGAAAGACGTTCGAAGACAAGTCCCAGATTATGGGGTCCCCGAGCCGTCTTTTCAAGGGAAGCTTGTAGAAGCGCAGGCACCGACGGGGAGGGGGACGTTTCCATTGGTCAAACGCAGTGGGGTACAGACCTCGTTACGACCACATCCACCCGAGTTCAAGGGGATTCCCTGTTGGCAGAAGGAGTCGCACTGACACATCTTACGGCAGTTGGGATCACCTACAGGGCGACCTTGCGCATCCACCGTGACAACACACAACGCACCGCGTTCGCAGGTACCGTTGCCTGTACAGATGTTGTTGTTACAACCCGTTTCCCCCAACTTTTTGTTCCCCTCAGGAACACAAAAGTTTGCATCGTCATCCGCAGGGAAACAAGCCATCCCCGCAGGACAGCAGTTGTTGTAAGGGGGTTGCGCGCCCGCAGGACACGTCTGTTGGTTCAGAGGATCGCAGTTGTGACCCAAAGCGCAAGCTCCCAAGGTGGGATTGATCTTGGTAATGTCTGAGATCGCGCAGTATTCGGCAGGTCGGCTGCCTTGCTTGGCTTGGCAAGTATCGGGTCGTTGGTTGGGGTTCCCCAAGTTACAAGCACTACGACAACGGAAAGGCGCTTGGTCCGTACAAGGCTCAGGCAAACATCCCATCAGACGGCCATCTCCACCTTTTCCGCAAGGTGTCGTACAGGGATCGCAAAGAGCGCCTTCTTGGGCTTGGATGGGGAAACACTGGCCTGTGAACTTGCCACCAACGTTGTTGGGAGAAGCAGCTGTACAGCAACGCTCGCCTTGCGCACAGTCATTGTCACTAGAGCAACCCAAGCGAATCTTGATCGAGGTTTCAGAGACGTTGTCGAGTTCATCGCGTGCGATGACCTTAAACTCCACCTCACCCGAACCAAATCCTTGGCCGACGTCCACTTGCGAAAAGTATTGGCCCGGCGCGCTAGCATCTGCTTGGACTTGGCCTGCTGTGATGTTGTTGATAAAGAAATCGACTTTCTTTACGCCTACTTGGTCCAAGACCAAGGCACGAAACTCTTGTTGACCACGAAGACTCGCGCCTGCTGTGGGCTTGGTGATCTGGATCTGAGGGCCTTTTTTGTCCACCAACACTTCGAGGCGGGCTTTGGGCGCGGTGATGTTGTCCTTGGCGTCTTTCCCATAAGCATAGAACACCAACGTTGCACCGTCCGGAAACTGCGTATCATCCGTAAGATCCATATCGTGCTCGCAAGGATCGGGGACGTTAGGTGTCTTGGTTCCTGCGCAAACCTTCAAGGGAAGGTACTCATCGCGCTTGGTGCCGTACTCCAAAGTAATCTCAGCCACGCCGTCTTTGTCTTGGCCTTCTGCGATCACTTTGGTTTGTTTGCCTACATAGATGGCGGGATGCTCGCTCTTTACGCGCTTGGGCGAAGTAAAAGCCAAGAAAGGTGCTGACGCATCTTGGCGAACGCGAAGCTCTGCACTTTGCTTATCTTCAAGCTTGTCGATGGCTTCAACCTTGATCTTGAACTCTTTGGGTTGTTCGTCCAAGTTGAAGCGAGCCTCGTATGTCCCGTCCTTTTCACCGTTGCCTTCTTTGGCATCGATCTTCTTGTCGTCAATATAAAAGACCACAGATGCGGTACCATCGTTGTCTTGGACACGAACGCGAATCAAACCGTCAGAGATCAAAGCACCTGACGGAGACAAAAAGTCGATACGTGCCTTGTCGTTGATCACACCAGGATCCCCGCCACACTCACAACCTTGTGTCGAGGCCGCCACACCAAGCAACACAAAAACACTCATATACCAAAAACTTCGCCATGCTCTCGACATGATGCATTCTCCTGCGTTCTCACAACCACCAAACTGTATCCCTCTCAAAAAGGCACACCGCTCGCGGTACAAAACCTCTTTGTATCCAATCTTCGTATCTTTTTTCAACGACGGTGCGCCCCTTTATACGCATCTCACCCACCAAAGCAAGACTTTCTCATCTAGGCCCCGCAAAATGAATCGCCCCTCCAAGGCGCGAAGTCCCTATCATAACTCTCTTTTTCGACAAAAGAACGCTTGTTCGACAAAAAAGCGAAGCAAAGACAAAGCGAAAAGGAGCGGCGTTCTTTTTCTGAACGCAAAAAGGTAGGGGGGAGATTCTAGCGGCGACGACGCATGATAGCAGGGGCGTGGACGAGGTCTTGCTTGTAATTGACACAGAGAGCGTACATCAAAAGATTGATCCCGATGCGAAAGGCATTTTCTCGTTGTGCATCGTCCCCAGGGATCACAGCCAAGGCCCAGTTTCCGAACATATCGCGTTCCCAAGCCCCCGTGTAATCGTTCATGGAGTAAACGATGGGCGTGCGATCATCCAAAGTCACCCCTTCGATGTAGGGGTTTTGGAGAACGCGCCCTCCAAAACGACGGATCAGATAAAAAGAGCGATAAATGGTATGAGACTGAGGGAGTTTTATCATGGGAGACTGAGGAAAAAGTCTCTTTGCCAAGCGACGCGCAGAACGATCAAAGTCGCTGTCTTTCCCACCCTCACTCAGATCCATCCACAACAGCCCCCCTGCGGTGAGATACGCTCGCAAACGCAAGATCTCTTTCGCATCAAGCGGCGAAAACCCCGATTTACCCGTCAAAACGATCACAGGAAAATGGAACAGTTGTGCGTCATTGGGCGCAACCTCAGGGACATCCAACGAAACCTTGATCGACGTTCGCTGGGTCAAGCGCAACAGCAGATTCGACAAGGCCCGTGGTCGGTTGTTGACGAGGCCAGGCAACTTGAGCCGCGCCATCTGTACTGCCGTACGTTTCCCCATCGCAGCAGCACGCGGCAACCACACCACACCGCCAACCAACCAACAAAGCCCCAAGACCCCCAAGAGCCTTTTCGCATTCTCTAGAGAAAACAAAGACATCCGCATCTCTCCATCGCGCGAAACATCACAGACAAAACCGCCAACAAAGCCCCAAAATAGGTTGTTCGTCCCCAAACAGCAAGCCCCTGCACGGGACAAGCCATCAGGCACGAACAAAGAATCGTCAATGGAAAGTGGGGGACGAGGGAAAGGGAGAAAGGAGAGATGCGGAAGATTAGGAAGCTGCGCGTTTGGATTGTTTGAGCCAATCACGCAACGCTGTTTGGAGGCGTTCGAGGTAGGATTGAGGCTGCGCAGAAGTGAAGTTTTGGTCGAGCATAAAGAGCATCAACGCAGGGATTTGTTGGCGCTCTAGCACGCGACACAAACGGAAAGAGACGTCGTTTGCAGGCTCATCCAAACGCTGGGTGCGGGGGCGACCGTACCCATCCATGGTGTAGTTTTTCACAAGACGTCGGTTGAGTTCGTTGCGTGTGGAAGTCAATTCCACCAAGCCAGAAACACTCGCAGTCATCGCATCCAGCGCACTGTAATCGTGCAAGAACTGAGCAGCCAAAAGCTGATCAAATGAGGGAATCGAAGCACCTTGGTCGCTTGCGAAGAGTTCTGCCTCAAACAGCGAAACGCCCGTCACAGGAGCCTCAGGCTCTGTGATATTTTTCGCGTTGGGTTTCCAACCGCGAGGCAAGGGGCGTTTTTGTTGTTGGCAATAGTAGAGGAAACGTCCACGACTGATCGGCTGACAATCGAGCATATACGGACGTTTGCGGTGGTCGCCTGCCCACTCACCTGCAAAAAGAACCTTGTCTGCATTGGCTTGAATCCACTCAACAGCCGCGCGCAGTTCGGTCTCTGCGGCAGCGAGTTTGGGATCGATCTCAGCGCGTTCTTTTTGCAACAACTTGAGAGCACCGTTCCAATCGTTCTTTTGAACGAGCTTCCAAAAACGCTCTGTGGGCGTAGGAGGCGGTGGTGGCGGTGGCTCCGCAGGTTTCGGGGGTGCCACAGGGGTAGGAGCAGGTGAAGACACGATGATCGGCTTGGTAGCCTTTCCAGGGCGCATCCGCACGATCTCAACCTTGTGGCTGGGCTTAAAGGTATAAGGTGCGTTGTTTTTGTAACTTTGGAGAAGAGCCCATTCTTCCGAATGAACGACTTTTTCGCTCAAAGCATCTTGGTGGGTGTGTTGGGCACTGAAAGCAAACAGCGCTTTCAACGTGTGTTTTTGTTCCGCAAGCGCGCGCTCAAAGAGCGAACGATTGGGGCTCAACACATAAACACAACGGAAGGTCAAATCAGCGTCGATCTCATCGCGTTTACGGTGTTGTTTGGCGGTCTGTTGCAACACAAAGGTTTGTACAAGATTGTTGCGAAGTCCGTGGAAAGAAGCAGTCCATTCAGAGAAGCGGGGCTGTGCGACCCGTTGCGCCGCGTCTCCAAAGAGATCGGTCAGAGCTTGTTCTCTCGAAGAAAGAAGCTGCTGAAGATTGGGAAGCTGGAGACCTTGCTGTTCTGCAAAGCGCTGTGCATCCCACCAAGTCACGCGTGTAATCGCGCCTTGGGGATCTTCAAACTCCTTGGCATTCGAGCGGAACCCAGCAGGGAAGGGCAGACCTTGCGCACGACAATGGTCGATAAACTGCCCACGGGTCACAGCGCGTTCCATCATCAAGAAGGGACGGGCTTGGATGGGTCCATCAAGATAACCTGGAACCAATCGCCATCCTTTCCCGAAACGCTCCAAGAACTCGCGCTTTTCGGCAAGAAGCGAAAGGAAGGTGTCCCAATGAGCACCCCGCGAGAAAGTGCTGTTTTGTTCGGGCACTTTGAGGAGTTGTTCGAGCGCTGCAAGATCGTTCTTCTCAATCGCTTCCATCAACTTCTGTTCATAAGAGGGATGGTATTCGATCACGATCTCAGGTTCGGGCTCAGGCTCGGGAACTTGTGTAACGGGAACACCTGTAGCAGCCGTCGTTGCGGTCGAAGCGGGTGTTTGTGGTGTCGCATGGAGCGGCGCCAAGACCACCGGGATCTCATCCAACACCACGTTGTCGTTGGCCGCAGCCCCCACCGCAAAGGTTGGGTGGAGAGGTTGACCGCGGAACAGGACCGCAGAAGGCAGGCTGGAAACCTCGGACTGTTGGGTTTGTTGGATGGTGCGATTGAGTTGGCGAACCACATTGCGAACCGCATCATTCGCAGCTTCGCGGATCTTCGCACGAGGATCGGCATTGGCTTGCCAACGTAGGGCTTGAACACCCGAGTTGACTTTGCCAAGCAAACGTCCCATCGCGCCAACAGCGGTTTCACGCAGCTTTTCGTGGGGCGTATGTTCGGGGTTCATCGCAAGCATCAACGCGAGTTCGCTGAGGCCCATCTCCAATTGATCGAGCATACCAAGCGCACGGCGTCGAGCGACGGGTCGTTCGGGGTCCACGAGCAACTGAACCAACTCAAGGAGTCGATCAAAGCTACCCAATCGGACCATCGCGATCAGCAAACCAGCTTCAAGGTTGGGTTCGAGGGTGCCAGCTTCGCGTTGTTCTTCGAGGAACTCAGCGAGCCAATCCAAAGCTTCAGGATCACCGATCTCTGCGACAACTTGGGTTGCGATCCAAGAGAATGCGGGATCATTGCGGGTGATAAGGTCGAACATCTGGGGCAAAGCAGTAGAACCACCTGCCAAACCAGCGGGACGAATCAAAGAGATCAAACGAGGCAAGTGCAAGAAGGGCGCGTTCAACTCTTTGCGCAGCAACTTGAACAACATGGGCCCAGCTTCGGGAGCACGCAGATCGCCAAGCGCCCGAACGATACCCGCGAAGCCTTTTTTGTAAGGTTCGTGTTGGCCGATCTTGCCCAAAGCTTCGAGGAAGAGGGGAGTTGCATCACGACCAATCAAACGGCTGATGGTTCCCGCACAGTCTTGAAGGACCAAGTGGTCGGGATCATCGCGGAAACAACGTTCCAAAGCGGGTCGTGCCAAAGCACGTTGTTCGTCATTGCGCACCAAGCGACGAAGCGCTTTCAAGGCCGCACGACGGACATCTTTGTTGCTTTCTTGCTCAACGTCCACTTTGGTCAACAAAGGCTGGATCGCTGCTTCGACACGCAAAGCGCCCAAACAGTCGGCTGCTGCGGAGCGTGTATCTTTGTGAGAACCATCAAGGAAGGGCAAGAGCGCCAACTTTTGCTTGTCAGAGAGTTGGCGTTGCGAAAGCGCTTCCAAAGCGATGGCTTGGATCTTGGGGTTGCTTTCTTTTTGCAGACACGCAAAGAAAAACTCGGTATCTGCGCCAAGTTGGTTCAGTGCTTGGAGCATCCCTTGCTTGACTTGGAGACTTTTCTCATCTGCATAACAAGTCAACAACAAAGGCTTCCACTGGATATCACCCATCTCACCGATGGCTTCGGCAACAACCTGACGAAGCAGTGCGTTTTCTTTGGGATCGCGGAGCAGACGCTCAAAACGCTCGTTGATGTCTGAAAGACCGAGACGTCCGAGAGCACGGGCCGAACGAATACGAACCAAACGATCGCTATCGTTTTCCAAAGCATAAACAAGAGCAGGAGAGACCCAACCAGCGGGTGTATGGACAGAAGCGAGTGCTTCGAGGTCATCTTTGTGCAAGGCACGTCCGAGCAAACCAAGATCTTCTGCGGCACCTTGGCGCAAAGACTTGTGTGCCCCTTCGTTACGAAGGATGTGACCCAGAACCAACAGCGCCAAAGGCGAACGATAAGAGACGAGATCTTCGCAAGCTTCGCGACGCGACTCGTTGCCCTTTTTGGGATTCATCGCATTGCAAGCTGCGTTTCCTTCGACAGGACGGGCATGACGCAAGGTTTCTTGGACAGCTTTACCAAGTTTCTTGCTGTAATCTTTGGAGGCCAAGACATCGACCAAATCGACGAGGGACTGCGCATCACCACAACGATAACGGGCATACCACAAGATCGACCAGAGACGGGCATTTTGGGCCTTGGTGATTTGAAGACCTTGCAAGAAGCCGAGATCTTCGGCTGAAGCGAGTTCTGCAAGCGAACGCAAAGACATCCAACGGACAGCTTCTGCGGCATCATCTTGCGAAGCTTTTTCGCGCAACGCCTCACGGTTGGCCTCACCAGCAGGAAGCAAACCAAGCAACTCAGCAGCGCGTTCTTGCTCGTCAATATCGGAAGATGCGAGATAATCACGCAAGGAATCGATCACAGCGTCGGTCATCTCGGCGCGGACAAAAGCATCCAACAATTGTTGGTGCATCTCATGACGATCTTCCGAACGCCAGAGTTTCCAAGCGCGTGGGAGAGCATGTGTCGCACCGCAAAGGGCCATCACGCGGGCAGCATGGCGCTGGGTATTCGCCGCACCAAAGAGATCCAACATACCGATCCCGATGGCTTCAGCAGCCAATTCGCGGAAAGACTCGTCTTCTTTGGTATCTTTCAAGCGTTGCAATACCAACGCAAGTTCGTCGAGGACGGGGCCAAACTCTTCTTCTTCTTGTGCTTCCATCAAGCGTTGTGTAGCACGCAACAACGCGCCACCTTGGCCGGGCAACTCTTTCTCAAGCGTCATAAAGTAGCCACGGACATCAAAGGGCAACGAAGAGTGTTGGATCTGCAAAACAGGCAACAACAAAGCGAGACGGTCCAATTCGCCCAAAACAATCAAGCTGTAGATCGCGGCCAAGTGTGCGCGTTCTTCGCTGATACGGGTCCAGTTGGGCTTTTTCGCAGGAGCAGCAGGAGTGGCATCCGCGGATTCTTCGGCAGCAACGGCTGTTTCAGAAGCTTCGCCAGACTCTTCCTCGCTCTTTTCGGACTCTTCTTCACTTTCGGCTTCTTCGGTCTCTTCGACTTCTTCAGACTCTTCTTCGTCTTCTGCATCTTCAGAAGCTTCTGCATCTGTAGAAGCAACCGCAGCAACTGACGCACCCTTCGCTTCTTCCGCACGGAAAGCATCAATCGAGCTTTTCGCACCAGAAAGCAGCGCTTCGACGCAGTCTTGTACGCGCTCACGCAGTGCGGGGGGATCATATTCACGAAGCATTTGGACGAGGCTCACCGCACCTTTGCGGCGAAGCTCAGAAGGCAGGATGCCTTGGGCTTGTCCCTTTTCCAAAACATTCAGCAAGATGCGCAAGATGCGATCGCGCGAGCCAGGGATCTCCTGCAACAAGCGCGGCTCCATCAACAAAGCTGCGATCTCTGCGCGAATCCAATCCGCTACATCCCAGTTGTGTTCGCCTTTTTTGCGCTTCAAGCGATTTTGCAAACGAAGTTGCCACAAACCTTTGTCTTGAAGGGCTTGTAACAAGCTCTCAAGCTGGCCAGGGAACAAGCGCAACAAGATCTGAAAGCGGGTTTGCCACATACGTCGCTGGCTATCGAGCGCTTTCAACAAGCTGCGATCGTAGTCTTCTCGCGCTTCGGCTTCGGCTTCTTTCTGATCGAGTTCCATCCCAGAACGGCCCAAAGCCATCATCAAACGCTTGGTCGTTTCGCGAAGATCGAGGTAACGCTTCACAGCACCCACGGCCAATGAGATCGTTCCAACACGGAAGATCATCAAAAAGGCCTTCCCTACGCGAGTTGGGGTAATCACGATGTCAGCGTTAAACTTGATCCCGACCAAAGAGGCCAGACCCAAGAAGGATTGGTTGACGTTCGACAGAACGTAACCAAACCAATCAAACAACGTTACATGGCCTTTGACAGCAAACAGGGTCTTGCCCGTCACGCTATGCAACGCTGCCCAAAAAGCCGGGGTAACCGCAAAGATCAACAAGACGTTTCCGCCGATGATCAACCAAAGCGGAAACCACTTGTCCACCCCACGCAACGTCAGTCGATCTTCTGCGATCTGCCCGTTGAGATAGGACAATTTCTGCTTTTCGCTTAAGAAGTAGAGGATGTTGCCAGCAACCCCCCCCACAAACAGCAAGGTCAACATCACCAAGATGATGATGCTTGACTGCAAGCGCAGCATCAATAATGCGTAAGCCGTCCCAACACCCACCGCGTACATCACTGCAATCACGAGCGGAACGTCGTTTTGGCGCACCTTTCCAAAGTTAAACCCGAGGCTACACAAAAAGATGGTAACCCCGAGGACTAGGAGCATATCGATGCGTAGTTCCCAGAGGACCAACCCGAACATCAAGCTGTACACCATGTGTATCAGCTGGATCGGGAGGGCTTTCACCTCCGTTGGCTGTTTCTTTGTCTCGGCCACGATCTCTCCTTCCACGCTACTTCTTTCCAACGTTTATCTATTTGCCATCCACTCTGAAGAGGAGGCTCACTTAGGACATGCACTCTCATCTTTCACAAGCGCAAACTCTGATGCTTCGGGGCGAAAGGTGACAGACTCTTGGGATTTGAAGAAACCAATCCGCTCGGGAGTTTTACTGTTTTCATCGTCCTGACGCCAGTAACCTGTAATCCCAAACTTCAAGGAAGACCACGCGATCTTCTTCGTTTCGCTTGCCAAAAAAGACCCATTGTCGGGCGCCAAAGAAGCAAATGCTTTGGCCGCATCCAACACAACAAGCTGATCTTCCTCGTTCTTTGTGGCGGTTGTCAGCTGAAACCGAAAGCCACCTTCCACATCTCGCCGACTTACCGCGATCACGAGGTTCATACCATTCACAATTTGCAGTGCACCCGAGGTATCACACGAACCCGCTTTCTTGTACGTAGCATTACTATTGTCCAAGGTCACACAAGGACAAGAGTCGAACCCCTCGGTCCCATCAAAGGAACAATAAAAGTTGTTGAGGACACGTTCGGTCTTGATGGGGAGCGACTTCTTTTTGCTCTCACTGAGCAACCACGCATACGCTTGTTCGGAACTTGCGGGCGCTCCTTCCACCTCAGACAACTTAAACTGCAACACCAAAGAGTGCGAGATGCCCGTTCCTTCACGGAGTTTGGTGGAATCACATGGCTCTAATTTTTGCTCGATCTTCAAGGTGACGGCGGGACAATCCGAACAAACCGAAACACAACCACCCAAAGAGACACCAAACCAACCACACAACACCAAACTTGAACAAATGCCCCAAAAACGACCGTATCTTCTCAACAAAAATGCCCGAATATACGGCAAAAACAAGAAGCCGTGTTCTTGTTCTGTGTTTTGGTACACAGACCACACCTTGAACATCATAGTGCCTTTCTTCCTCTGCCGTATCCTGTCATACGTCCAAAAAAATTCGTAGGGAAAGGTGCCATGCCCGCGTACAACAAGGCCAAACCTTACAGCGAAGGAAGCGGCATGGAGATCAAAGGCAGGTTGGGGCACCGTCTTATAGGTATCGCCTAACTGAGGAAGGATCTCAAGGTTTGCAGGGGGAAGAGATCAGAGAGGTGCGGACAGATGGGGGGTTTGGGCGAAAGGGAGGGGCAACTAGCGCATCCATGGAAACGTTTTAAACAACCATTGATGAATCCAATTCATCGAGTAGTAGTCGTTGTTGAAGAAAGTCAGGATCTTGCCATTGATCACGAACTGGCGACCAAACACCAAAGCACCAAACGCGTTGATCAAGATCCCCCATGACAACAACACCATAAAGGTTCGATCCATCTTCACATTACTGATCGCCAACAACAACACCAAAAAGGCCGTGTAATCGACACTAAAGCGATTACCAAAAGTCACCCAGCCTGTGTTTTGGTAGAACATCGCAGGCAACATCACCACCAACGCCGCCAACACCAACGACATATACAACGCACCGCTGTTGTGTTTGCGCTTGAAGAACAAGTACAAGAACAAAGGCGTGGTGATGAAAAGGCTCATCCCATGGGCATTAAACAGGACATAAGGTGCCTTGTTTACAAACTGGGGGGGCGCCAAGAAGAATGCGTAGATGTTGCGGGGGACCCAATACCAGCCAAAAAGACCGTGTTGAAGGGCACGATCGTACACAGCGGGCAGGTACAAGTGACCAAACTCCATCGGATTCCCAAAGCGAACCGTGTTTGCGTACATCATCCCAAGGCCCACCGCCAACAAAGGCAGCGCAAACACCACAGCCTTCGACAACACCTCGCCTGAAAAGGGATTTTTCCAACCCTTTTCGCGATCATGTAAAAGCTGAATCAAGAAGAACACACCCGCCAAAAGCAACAACGGGCGACACAAGAAGCCCATCCCCAAAAACAACCCCGCCAAGAACGGCGAGCGCGCTTCCAAGCCAAAGTAGAGATACCCCATACAGCAGAAGGCACCGAGCGTCAGCGCTGTAAACCACACGGTCCCTTGCACAGCCACAAAGAAGAAGACTGTACCAAAACCAAAAAGGGCCGTCAGAAGGGCATTTTCCACAAAGGTTCGTTCGCTGTATCCCTTCTCAGTGAGCTTTTGCAACAACATGAACAAGAAAGCCAGCGTCAACGCCGCAAAAAACAGCGTAAAGACCGTATCGTTATAACGCATACGATCCAAGCCCATCTTTCCGAGCACCCACATCGGACCCGCCATCAAAAAGGCAGGAAGTGGCGGGAAAGACACGTAATACTGACGCTTCCAACCTGAGATATCCTTCCGCGCCAAAAGCATCTGACGCTTCTTCACATCGACAAAGCGGTGCTTTCCGCGATAGAGACCGCGAAAACGTCCACGCAACTCACGACCATCTTTCATCTTGACGATGTAGAGGTACGCCCAATCGTTATCGAGGACCTTCCCAGAGACCGGGTGCGTCGGCGTTTCCGTCAGATGCCAACGGCCCTTCAACAAAGCATCCGCCAAAAAGACATAGTGTGGATTGTCTGACTGACGAAAGAAGCGCTCGCCCGAAAAGATCCCAAAGATCAGAAAGGCACTCACGAAGATCAACCAAGGACCGCGCTTTCCTGCAAGGTTATCCAACAAGTCACCTTGCGCTGCCACGCCACCGCTCACAGGCTTCGCTTCTTCCGCGGCCTTGGGCGCAGAGACAGCAGGAGCCTTGGCTTTTTCTTCTTGGCTTGGGGTCGCTTTTTCTTCGACCACAACAGGCTTTTCTTCCGCTTTTGCAACAGCCTTCACAGCCACTTTTTCTTCTGCTTTTGCAGGAGGTGCAGGCTCTTCTTCAGCTTCTTCGGGCTCTTCTTCTGTTTCTACCGCTTCTTCTTCGGTCACTTCGGCGGTATCGTCTGCTTCTTCTTGTGGTGCATCTTCTGTTTCTTCGACAGCTTCCACAACTTCAGCAACTTCGAGGGCATCTTGGCGAGCTGCAAGATCCGCAAGGTCCTGGCCAAACGCTTTTTGCAACGCGCTTGTATGAACATCCGCTTGGGGCTCTTGATCGCTATAGAGATAGAGCGTTTCATCGGGAGGGTACATGGCCTCAGGCCGAGACCAGAACGCCTCATTTGAAGGCTTCTTTGTCGCAGGTTGGTTCATGAAAAAATCTCCAAGCTCGTAAAAACACCGACACTCCCAACATCTAGAGTGCAAAGGTGTATGCAAGAGAGCGATCACGCCCAGAGAGCGCGATCTCAAAACATCAAGGACTTCGAGGATACGTGATGGGGCTTACCACCAAACCTTCGGGGGATGGGACTCTTGCTCCCAAAATGTCAACAGCGGAGCATCATCGAGGTAGACACCATACACAGGGGTACGCGCTCCCAACACACTCAACGAGTGATAGAGTTGGTTGCGCAACCACTTTTGATGGATGAATGCGATGTAACGTGTGGGTGGAAAAGGGCTCCACGTCGCACGAATCCGCCGATCCATCAAACCGTCCTGAAGATACATCCGATATGAGTCATAATTTGTATCATGAAAATGAACCCACACAGATCGCGAGTTTTTTGGGCTGATATTCGCGTGTGAACGCATCGACTGATTCATCCACGGCAAGGCTTGCCGCATCGAACTCGCCCAAAAGGCCCGCTGTAGCTTCCAGTTTGCACTTCCACGAGGGCCACCGACAACCGTATTGTAATACGCCAAACCATGCGGATGGGAGCGCCAAAGCCCGATCACTGCGGGGCTAAGAAACAATACCGCCAAGGCTACTGCAGAAAATCTCAAAACACGGGTGCTTTCGATCTCCCACAAGTCCTTCCAAGAAGCAAGCACGCGTTCAAAAGCCAAACCTGCCATCAACGCCAAAAATGGCCACGCAGGCATCCAGTGCTTGGTCCCACCAAAGATCGGGGTAGAGGGCAGGGCGATCACCACGATCGGCAACAGCGCATTCAACAACCAAAACAAACCTGTTTTGTCGCCAGGACCCACAGGACGGGGGCGATACTCGCGCTCAGGCTCATCGCGTTGCTCCACAAACCAACGCATCAGATCTTGCCAGATATCCGCAAGTCCCCGTCGCAACAGCTTCATGCCTTGGCGGAAACGCGCGCCGCGTCCCCCTGGCAAAACACCACCGATCGCACCCAAAAGCCAAAACACCACAAAAGCCACGCTGCCCATCAAAAAGGGCACCAAACCTGCGATCGCCAACACCAACAGCAACAACGGACGTAACACGCCAAACAGCGCGCGGAACAACACCAAGAACCACCACAACAAATGCGTGCCCATGCGCTGCTGTCGCAACAAGAACCAACCCCCTCCAACACTCAAGACCACCGTCGAAAAGGGAAAGGTCACCATCGTCATCACAAACGGAAAGTGCCATGGGAAGGGAGGTTCGAGCTGCAAGACACCAAAGTAATAAGCATCGTAGTGTACGTGGGCCAAGTGAAACACCACATACTCACGCAACCAGAAGAAAGTTGTGTTGCGCCAAGAAGCTAGATTCAAGGGGTTTTCGGGCCACAACAGAGGCCACAAACCCACAAGCACAATCGGAGACAAGATCAAGGTCCAAGTGATCGCGCTAGGAAGTGGCTGAAAACGCACTTGGTACGCGCCACCCGGCAAGATCTTCAAACGAAACTGATTCCAATACTGCGCCAACCAGTACAAGCCCAAAGGTGCGGGCAAGATCCAAGCATTGTGCTTGGTTGCAAGAGCTAGCGCGGCAAACAAGCCGCACCAAAAAGCCCATCCTGGCTGGCGTAAACTCTTCCAAAAGGCATAACACACCAACAACCACAACGCACTCACAGGCACGTCAAAAGCCGCTAGATGCGCATGAAAAAAGAAACGCGGCAACAGCATCAGCGCAAAAGCCGCGAATAATCCAACCCTACGGTTCCAAGCCTCCGCCCCCCACAAATACACCAGCAAGATCATTAATGCCGCCCAGCACATCCCTGGAAAACGGTAGGCCGTGGAGTTCGACATCCACTTGAGTGTATCTGCAAACAACCACCATGACGCTCCCATCAGGACTTTCGCCAAGGGCGGATGCTCGTTGTTATAACGCCAGTAATGCTCGATCCGTTTGCGGCTCAAAGCACGCAAAGGCTTGCGCTGACGCACCTCTTGGACCAACTCACGCACCCAACTTATATAGCGATGGCCCGCCACAAAGTAGTAACCTTCGTCGCGCGCAAATCCCATCTGCGTGGTACTCAACAAAAAGAATAAATACGCCAGCGCTAGCGCCCAACCTATCGGGATATCCACCTTGGGCTGATACACCCGACCGTACTTCTCCACCATCTCAAATCGCTCCATCAAACTGTTTCTTTCGATAGCTCGCTTGCCAAACCACCCTGTAACCCCCACTCTTGGTGCTTTGAGATCACACTCCTTGCTTCACACCCCCAACAAGATGGCGCACCGTTATAGCACAAGTCATACAACTCCATGCAACGACGCAAAGCATTTTGATCCACAAAAACAAGATCTCACCTTTTCTTGGCCCCTCTTTTCTTTTTGTGATATGTTGACGTTCTCTCTCATACCCCGATAGGGACTTTATAGAGAGCACGAGGATTTGGATGGCAATCAAGACACACTTCAAACAATATGAGATCGTCGAAAAAATCGGCGACGGCGGCATGGCAGAGGTCCTACTTGGCCGCTCTGTAGGGCCACAAGGCTTCCAACAAAAAGTTGCGATCAAGCGACTGCACCCACACATCGCACGCAATCGCAACAACGTGAAGATGTTCATCCATGAAGCCCGCCTGATCGCGCGCCTCCAACATCCCAACATCGTTCGCATCTATGACTTCGGTGAGACCGAAGAAACCTATTATATCGTGATGGAGTACGTGGACGGGCTCAGCTTGACCGACCTCCTCCAACGCAGCGCGATCTCACAGATCCCACTTCCCATCCCCATCGGGGCTTACATCATCTCAGAGGTCCTTGAAGGGCTCCAACACGCCCACACTGCCAAGGACTCAGACGGACAACCCCTTCACTTGGTCCACCGCGACCTCAGTCCAGACAACGTCCTCCTCAGTCGAGAAGGGGAGGTGAAACTGTCGGACTTTGGTATCGCCAAAAGTCGGATACAAGAGCACCAAACCCAAACGGGTATGACCAAAGGGAAGATCCTCTACATGTCCCCTGAGCAGTGTTATGGCCGCGAGCTTGACCACCGCTCTGACATCTTCTCCATGGGCAACTTGCTTTTCGAGGTCTGCACCCTCGAACGCCTCTTTATGAGCAAAGATATCGCCTCTGTCGCGATGTCCATCTGCCATGGTCCGATCAAAAGCCCTTCCTCTGTTCGTTCAAACTTCCCAACAGAGCTCGAGGCCATCATCCTTAAAGCCCTTGAAAGACCCCTCGAAGATCGCTTCCAATCCGCCAAAGACATGGGACGCGCGCTCAAGCAGTTCATGCAAAGCAACGAATACTACGTCTCGCGCGACGATCTCAAAGCGTTTATCGATCTCCTTCTTTTCGAGGGCACCATCTCTGAACAGCAGATCGCCCAACTCAATCTTCCCCAGTCTTCCTCGGCGATCAGCACACCGCTTCCCTCCGTGGACGAACCCATCCGCCTCGAAACTCCCCCTCGTCCCGAATATTACATGCCCTTGACACCTCTCCCCATCCACGCCCGTTCGCGTCCCTCTGCACCTCCGCCGCTTCCAGTACCTCCCCCAAGGCTGCTGTATCTCGCGCTACTGTGCATGTTTCTTGTGACGTTTTCAGGATTTACTGTGTTGTGGCTGCTCTTGCTCGTCTAATCCCACCCAAGTAACCTATCCCCCGAACCCCCCAAGCACCCGACATTAACGACGACGTCGTCGCCGACGAGGTCTTTTCTTTGGCTTTTCTTCGGGCTGCTCAAGCTTCTTCAACTTTTCTTTTTGCTCTTTCAAGACCTTTTCGATCTTCGTCATGTAGTCTTTTGCGCCTTCATGAGAGCTATCGATCTTGAGCACCAACGAAAACTTTTCGCGTGCTTTGTTGTAAGCCTTCGCATCGAAAAGTTGGACCCCCATCTCCAAAGGAGAGGCGACTTGGACTTGTTGCTCCAAACGATTCAAAAGCTTTTCTAGCTTCTTGGCGCTGTCCGTAAATCGACGTGCTTCTTTCAAAGCGTCCAACGCATCGAGGTACATCTTCTCTTGATAGTAGGCCCGCGCGATCTGGTAATAACGCAAGACCTTGTCGATCTCGGGTGGACTGAACTCCTGCGGAATCAACTCTTGCAAACGCTGCTTGGTCTCTTCGGTCTCCGCGCGCTTGATCCGTGGGTAAAACACAAAAAAGATCACCAACTGGATCGCCAAAAGCAGCCCAGCCAGCGTAAAGATCCAACGCGCAAGCCGCGCCATCGGATCAGCGATAGGTATAATCCCCGAACGCAACGGCGCTTCAGAGGTTGCCGAAAATCCACCGCTGCCCAAACCTGTCTCGTGAAGGATCTTTTCCGAAAGCAAAAGATACATCGTCCGAAACTCTGGGCGATTGGGTTGGCTTTGCAACAAGTTGGCAAGCCATCTTTGCGCTGCTTCGTACTTCTTCTCGTGATACAAACGCAACACTGTCCCAAAGTCTTCGGATGCGTCGGCTGGGTTGATCCCCCACGCAAGTAGTTCTTGGATGGTCCCTTGATAACTCAGTGCCACCAAGTTCCCAGGCTCTTCGCGCAAGATGCTTTCAAACAATTGCATGCTATCACGCAAAGTTCCCTGCAAAAAGTTGCGTATCGCCTCTTCTTCTCGGGTTGTTGGGGGACGGTTTAAGGACGCTAGCTCACTCATCTATTTTATCCCTGGGGGTTAACGGACCCTCTACGGTCCTTGTCTCTACCGCTAAAACGGCAGATAT
Organism: Myxococcales bacterium; assembly: GCA_020632975.1. Lineage (GTDB taxonomy): Bacteria > Myxococcota_C > UBA6777 > UBA6777 > UBA6777 > JAKLKB01. The sequence continues at coordinate 416,968 of JACKEL010000002.1, read as the reverse complement.
CTTCATACCTGAACAAAATCTTCGCAGAGACTTTGTAGCTCGCCGAGCCTCTTCTCCTTGAAAACCAAATCCAGTAAGTGCAATGGGGCTTTTTATAACACAAAACCCAAAACCGTTTCCATCCTCCAACACGTATTTTTTCGAACTCCCCAAGGAAAAAGCAAAGTTCCCATCGCAAATATGCTCTTTTCAAGACAAACATCCACTTTCTCCAACAGGACAAACAACCCATTCTTACAAGAGAAAGAGAGAAAATCTTCTTGCATCTCGCACCATGCGGTGGCATCTTGGTGTGTGCGATAGTTAGGTGAAATGCATCACTTTGCATCACCATTGGGTTTTCCACCTGTGTGGAGGCTTTATCTCCTATGTTTTCTGGCGTGCTTCATCAAATCGACAAGATGATCCAAGATCATGCGATCCTTCAACACCCCTTCTACCAGGCGTTGTGTGCAGGTGAACTACGTCATGAAGATCTTGCCATCTACGCTTGGGCTTACTACCCACACGTCGAAGCCTTCCCACGCTACCTTGAAGCAGCGATGGCCACCAACCAAGATCCCGAGATCCACGCCATCTTGCTCGAAAACTGGGAAGAAGAACGCGGCCAGCCCACACCACACCCCGAACTATGGCTGCGTTTTGCCACGGGCCTTGGCGTTGATCGCCAAGAAGTCCTCCAAGCACAACCCATCCCCGAAGTCGAAGCCGCGATCGCAGCCTTTTCACAGCTTTGCGAACAAGGACCGCTCCCTGCACTTTGCACGCTCTACGCTTACGAAAGTCAGCAGCCCGAAGTCTGCCACGCAAAGATCCAGAGCCTCCGCGATTTCTACATGGTCCACGACGCCCAGACCCTCTCTTACTTCACGATCCACCAAGAAGCGGACGTCCGACACAGAGAGGAAACCCGACAAGCCCTCCAACGCTGCCTCACACAAGACGAAAATACGGGCCTGCTCTTTGAGAGCACCCAACGCGCCTTGGACGCTCACTGGTCTATCTTAGATGGTGTTTGTCGCCAAGCTGGACTCGCCTGCTAAGTTCCCCGCCCCCACCAAACGCCTCTAACGGCGCCAGATCACCCCAACCAAAAATCGAAAAGAACCCGACACATACGCATCTGTCGAGAAGAAGGTAAGCCGCCGTGCAAGGTTCCCAAAGTACACATAGGGACCACCGCTCACATTCGCGAAAACAGAAAACTTCTCGTTGATCTCGACTTCTCCCCCCACCATCAACTCAACAGGCAGGTGAAACCCCACTTCCGTGAGACGGTTGTTGGGGTCAAAGCTCAACAACATCGGCAACTCAACACCAAAGTTGAGATTGAAGCGCTCCATCACATGGATCGTAAACAGCGCCGCGACCCCCAACTGAAACCCCACAATAAAAGGGAGCTGGCTTCCGTTCCCCCCGATGAATCCACCAGGATCAAGCTTCAAGGCGAAAGAAAACTTGTTGTCTTGGATGATCCCTATCCGCATGGGAACATTGATGAAACCAAACCCACCAAAGAAGGGCAGACCCAAGTTGTAATTGATCCTTGCTTGAAACGCGAGGTTGAACTGAGAAGAGTTCGCAAAGTCGAAATGAAAGAATGCTTCAGGGAATCCAACGCCTCCAGCGAGGATCACTTCACCTTGCCCAAGCAAGGCACCCCCAAAAGCGGTGCTTGTTCCTGCGTTGGCTTGTTGAGAGCCCAAACCAAACCACAGACCACACAAAACCACCAAACACGCTCTACGCCAAACGCCCACGTGTAACAGCTTGCTCCACATCACATCTTGCTCCTGCATCTTTGCGGCTCCACTTCCATTCTACGTAGATGCGTTCACTTTCTTGCAGTTCTTTGTGCCGCGTTCTTGCCTTTTATGATGGCAGAGGTCCTTTAGGGCAAAAAAAAAGCCACGCAATCGCGTGGCCGAAGTAACACATTTCACAAACTTTCAAAAAGATTCTTTACAGAAAAAAGAACATACAAAACACATTCTTAGAAAACGAAGCATACAAAAAAGGAAACACAAACAACAAGTACTAAACACAAAAGCTGCATACAAAAGAGGCGACTGAGCTCATACCATCACGTCAAAGAAGAGCACAAACACCTAAAACAGAACAAATCAAACACTGAACAACAAAGAAACACAAAACAAATCATCATCAACAAAACAGCGATACATACAAAAGAAACACAAACAAACGAAACCAGAGACAAGATACCTTAAATCGCAAAACAGTCCAAAAAACAGAAAGACCGTCACATCACAAAAGCGAAAAAAAGATGCTTATCCATACAAAAACACAGATCAAATCAAAAAAGATGAAACACATTCAAACAAGGAAGGACATGCACAAACAAGAAACACAAAACATGCACAAACAAAAGGCAGGACAAAATCCAAGACAAGAAAACAAGATAGCAAAAGACATTCAAACAAAGCGGCTTGCAGATACTATCAAAACAAAAAGAATGCAAGAAAAAAAAACAAAAACATACATTCACAAAGATTCAACCAGAAACCATACTTACCGAGAAGATTCTTTCTTCTTTCTGTTCACCCCTTAATACAAAACCCATTCCACTCCACCCCAAATCAAAAAAGACGCTTAAAAAACAAACAGGTTAGATACAAAGCCCCCCCTCGTACCCAGATCCGAGGAGAGAAAAGGGGGACGGATCGTGACATCCATGTCAGAGAGGTCAAAATTTTGGAGAGAGCTGTTGGGGAGAACAAGCAGAAAGAGCTTTTTACTGGACGATCAGGGTAGGGGGGAAAGATGACATCTATGTCATGTCATCTCATAACACACTGAATTCACAAAGCTATTTATGGAAGATCAGGAAGTAGCAGATAGGTCGCTTCGTCTTCATTCAATTGGAGGGAGATCTTGCCGCCTTGGACGGAAAGATTGCTTTGGCGCAAGAGATCTTGGACAGGCTGCCCATCCGCGACGATGCCTTGTACTGAAACCGACAAGCTTGCGTCCCCTGCACGACGCGCGACCACGATCACCCTCTGCTTGTTGGCGGTGAGCATATAAGCGTATCTCTCGTTGTCCACGAAAAGCGTTTGGCGTTGGTAAGAACGCAGCGCAGGGTACTGACGACGCAGATTCGCAACCTTTTTCAAGTGATCCAAGACAGCTTGTTGCTCAGAAGAGTAGCCCGTCCACTGCATCATGCGGCGGTTGTCAGGATCTGTCTCGCCAGGTAATGCGATCTCATCCCCATAATAAATAAGAGGAATCCCAGGCAAAGCCATCAACAAGGTGAAAGCCACACGCAAACGTTGAAAAGGCCCAGCGGCTTGCGGTAGGGAAGGGGGAGCATCCCATGCTTTCCCTCGATCTCCACTGAACATATTGCTGATCTGGCCAGCAGCTTGGGAGATAAAGCGCGGTACATCGTGGTTCCCAATGAAGTTACTCATGATGCTCGCGCTGCCGTAGTAGTTGTTGTCGATCACGTCTTTGATAACGCCATCAAGACGATAGAAGTTGAAGCTCCCCTCGCGCCGTGCCAAAAGCCCAACAAACTCCCAAAAGATCGGGAAGTCGAACTGGCCCGATAGTTCTTCAGGGCTCACATACTCCTTGATGATACCGCCACCGCCAGAGTCCCAAGCCCCCGTAAAGGTCTCTCCCACAAGATAAAAGTGATGTTGTCCGTGTGTGACATCGCGCTCCAAAGCAGCCCGAACATTCCGCGTGAAAAGGTGGATCATATGCTTCACCGCATCCACACGGAATCCATCGAGTTCACCTTCTTGGGCCCAGTACACGGTGTCTTGCGTCATCGCGACAGCTGCATCGAACTTGCGGTAGTCGATATCTGGCAAAAAGCTATCAAACCAACACGAGATAGGCTTGCTCCAATTGATATCAGTGCAAAGCTCTTTGGGGAAAAACCACCCTGGATTGTTTTGGTAGTAGGCGTGTTGCTCATGGACGTGATTGGAAGCGAGATCCACCAACAGACGAATCCCTTGTTTGTGCGCCGCGCGCGCCACACGACGAAGCGTGTCCCAGTCCCCAAAGCGCGGCTCGATCTTGCGCGAAGCAGTCGGCCAATAGCCGTGATAACCGCTATAACGGCGCCCATCAAATCCCAATTCTCCTTGGTTGGGGCCCGCATACAAAGGAGAAAGCCAGATCACATTGATCCCCAGAGACTTGAAGTAGCCATCTTCGATCTTGCTCAAAACCCCTTGAAGATCGCCACCTTGATAGTTCGCAACAGAAGCGATATTGGCAACCGTCGCGTCGTTTTGTGGATCGCCATTGTTAAAGCGGTCCACAAAAGCGAAGTACATCACGCCATCGCGCCAATCGAAGGTCTTTTCCTCGACCCATCCGTAAAAATAGAATTGCTTCGCTTCTTTTCCATCTTTGTCTTTGGCCTTCACACGGAAGGTATAGCGATCGTAGTCAGCCCCTTGCATACGGATCTCGATGGTACCATTGGAGCGCACAGTCGCTTGGCTGTAGGGCTGGCCGTTTACAGTGATCTCCAAAGAGGATGGATCAAAGTCCGCACCGCCTTTTCCACGCTCAAAGCGCAGATCGGCTTCCAAGGTCTTGCTCCCCGCAGGGGTATGCAAACGCACAAGACTCACTGTTGGAAGCGTGCAGTCTTCCACGACCAACAAAGAGTTCATGATATCATTGTCATACTTGCGCTCAGGTCGGTTGGGGTCTGTACACCACACGCTGTCGTTTAGCACAAACTTGTAAGCATGATGCCCAGCGGGCGGTGTGATCGTCCCCTCAAAGATCCCATCGCCGTCACCGTCTTGGAGGGCGTACGCAGGATCGTTCTTGTTCCAACTATTGAACTCTCCTGCCATCTGGACGCTTGTTATAGTGTCAGGCAAAGCGCCATCACACAATCCAGGGAACTTTCGTGTGTCCACGCGGATCGTGACCGAGCAAGATCGCTCTTGTGCAGGTCCTGTCTCGGGTTGTGTTTCAGGCGATTGTTCCTTGGGCGGTGTCTCTTTTGTACCCCCGTCTTCGGGTGGAGAGACCTGTTCCTCTGGTAACGAAGTCTTTTCTTCAGGAGAAGAAACTCTCTCTTCTGGGGGAGAATTCTTCTCCTCAGGAAGCACAGTATTTTCTCCTGAGACTTCAGTCTTTTCCTTCTGGGACTCACTTCCTCCCAGATAATCGTTGCAGGCCGACAAAGAAAAAGAGAAGACAACAACCCAACACAGCGAGAGCCATCCTCCTCTTTGAAGAGGGCGGAAACTACGCAAGGATAGCATCATGAAAGACCTCCAAAACAAAAGCGACAAGTCTTTTTGCGGTGCCTTACGTCTAAGAGGTTAGGCACCGTCCCCTCCATACAAGATCACGGGCTTTTATAGTACAAGATGTTTTTGTGTGGTTGCGGAACCAAGCATGGTGTAAAAGCGCCATATTCCGAAACACTTTGAAACGCAAGCTGTCTCTCGAATCTAAGCTTGCGAGGACCATCAACATCTTGTAAGATGGGGAGCCTTAACACAAGGGGAAACATGTTGATCTCTCCACCCTTCTACTCCCACACCCTTACAGAGCGCTACGAGTTGCTCGATGAGCTAGGCCAAGGTGGCATGGCGACGGTGTACCGTGGGCGCGATCTGCGTTTGCAGCGAGAGGTCGCGATCAAGATCTTGCACCCCCACCTTGCGCGCGATCCCGAGCATCGAGAACGCTTTCGCCGAGAAGCCCAAGCGATCGCACGGTTGCGCCATCCAGGGATCGTAGAAGTCTTTGATTTTTCGGGAGAAGAAGACCAAGACAACACCAAAAAAGCACCCAACCAATCTTTTTTGGTCATGGAATACATTCGGGGACGAACGCTTCAGGACTTTTTGGAAGAGCAAGAGTTTCCTTTGTGCGAGTTGGGGGTCGCGCTGATCTTGTCCTTGCTCCCAGCGCTCGCCCATGCCCACAAACAACAGATCATCCACCGCGATCTCAAACCCGAAAACGTGATGATCCAAGAAGATGGCCGTGTCAAACTCACGGACTTTGGCTTGGCGCGGATCATGGATGGCGAGACCATGACGCGTACGGGCACAGTGTTGGGCTCTCCTGCTTACATGGCCCCTGAACAAATCGATGGGATGTTGGGCGATCATCGCGCGGATATCTTTGCCTTGGGCGTGATCCTTTACCGCTTGGTCTGCCAAAAACACCCCTTTATGCGGGGGCGTAGTAGCCCTGCTGCGATCCTTCAAGCGGTTACGACGTGCGACTATCCCGAGCCCGAGATGTTGCGACCCTCGATGGGGCGCGAGTTGGCAAGCATCCTACATAAAGCCATGGCCCGCGATCCCCACGATCGCTACGAGTCTTTGGAGAAGATGCGTGAGGATCTGCAACAATATCTCGAAGGCTCAGGCACAAACAACCCACAGAAACTCGTCCGCGACTACTTCCGCAGTCCCCGAGAAAGCGCCATCGCGCTCCAAAAACAACTAGAAGAGCACCTTAAAAAGCGCGCGGAGGCCCTGAGTTCCCAAGGCAGATTTGCCGCAGCTTTGGACCTTTGCAATCGCTTGCTTGGTTTTCGTCCTGATGATCCTGACGTCAACCAGATGATCCGACGGCTTTCTGTTCGCTCCCCCAATTACGAGCGGGTTTGGATCTGGGTGTCCTTGCTGCTTTTGTTCGCAGGTTCGGCAGGAATCGCTTGGTATTGGAATATCTCTGATCCTCAAAAGACCCAACAGGGCAACAACAACCCAACACCCAAGCTGTTGTCTGCGCAGATCTCGCCGACAAGTCGGGCCAAAGAACTTGTCCCCATCAAAAAACAGCCCAAAGCCAAGAAAAAACAGGGGCCTCGCACCCAACCTCCCCCTTTGCACGTGACGCCCTCGCCTCCAGACAAAAAACGCTCTCTCTCCGCAGACGCGCTGAAAGAGCCGCGCAACCGCGTAAAAACCTTTCGATACCGAAGAAAAGTACTCCGTGTGCGTCGTTGGGCCCTCAATCGTCCCCAGCCCGTCCCAAGCATCGAACATCCGCATGTTCCTTTGCGCCTCGTGTTCCGTCCTTGGCCCGACGTTGTGGAGATCTTCAACGAGGACGGCAAGTCGATCGCCGAACCACAAGGCCAACGTTCAGCCTTTGTATTTAAAGTCCCATCCGAGCCTTCGGACGGTCGTTTGCTTGAAGTTCGTGCGTTGGCAGGAAAAGGAAAACTTGCTTATCGCGGATATCTCCGTGTGTATGGACATAACCATGTCAAACACAGCTCGCGCAAAAAACGAGGAATCTGGCGAAGACTACGAAAAGTCCGCTATTTTGGTGCCCCAAACATGCATACCTTTTGGGGAAAACTTTCACCTAGCGATTATCGCTCTCTTGGAAGCAAGGTCGCTGCGCTCGAAGCATCCAAAAAGATCCTCCAAAACAAAGACGAACCCGTTGTCTCTTTGCCACCTCGCTCCATGCGCATCTGGATCTTGCCTTGGGCCAAACGAATCGGGATCTACAACCTAGAGGGCGAGCCCGTCGTTTCTCCTCAAGGTGGAAAACGCAAGTTCATCTTCTCCGTACCCTCTAGCAAAAAAGAAGAGATCTTGTTGTTGAAAGTCGACGGACAAAAGGCTGTCCGCCCCTTCCAAACCTATCTACGTGTTTCAGCCAAAGGCCCGATCTGGCAAAGCGCCTACAAGGATCGAGGTTGGAGGCCCTTACCATCCCAAAAACTATCCGAAGAACCCGAGATGCCGACGTTTCGGGCGCGCTTGGTCTGGCGTTCTGCACGACTCCGCTTGATCTGTCTCGATTGCCAACGTCATGCGACCTCTCTATGGGTGGACGGAGAACTATGGGGAGAGTTCCAACGTTCCGTGGCTTCGGGCATTTACGTTTTCAAGATCCCGATCACAGAAGAGCGATCTTCTCGCCGCAAAGCACATATCGAAGTGCGACGAGAAGGCTATCACCTCTGGGAAAAAGATCTTGTTTTTCAAGCAGGTAAAACGTTCCCACCTGAACACCAAGTTCCTCCCGTGGTTCGACTGAAAAAGAAACCATGAGAACTTACCTTGCCCCTTTTTCTGTTCGCCTGCTCGCGTGCCTCGTCACGTTCGGCCTCCTGTTGGGCTCCCACGCAGCCCACGCACAAGAAAAGTCCCCTGAAGATGCCTTGAGAGATGCGATCAACTCTTACGAATACGGCGACCTCGCCAAAGCGATCAAACAACTGCGTCGCCTGCTCTTTCCCCGCCCTGGGCGCCTTCGCAAACGCTCCCAACGAGCAGAAGCCAGCCGTTATCTCAGCTTTTCCTACTTCTTTGACCGCAAACGATTCGACGAAAAAAGCCCACGACGCGCAGCCTACCTCAAACAAGCACGTCGCTTTCTAGAAGAGTACATCCTGTTTAATCCCTTCCTCAAAGGTCTTGATCCCGCCTATTATCCGCCTGATCTGGTACGTTTCTATGCCCGACTTCGACAAAAAGTCCTCCAAGAACGACCTTTCATACTTCGCCGAACACCCGAGAAAAAGGTCGCAAGCCAAGTCGTGGTCCTGCGGATGACACGCACAGTCCAAAAAGGCCATATCTTCCTCAACTTGGTGCCTTTTGGCGTCCCACAGTTCGTCAACGGCCACACCACCAAAGGATGGATCTTTTTTGGAGGGATGGTGCTGGGACTCGCCATGAATATCGGGGGTTACTTTGTGGTGGATGCGATGGTGATCAAAACAGGCGAGGGCGCAGGAAAGTTCCGAAGCATCGCAGATGCCAACACCGCCACAGCTTTTATCGCTGTTCAGTTCGTGGGACTGGGACTGCTCGCGGCTTCTTGGCTCGCTGGTTCCATCGATGGCATCATCTTCTATAAAAAACAGAGGGAAAGTGTTCTACCTGATCTCCCCAAAGTCGATCCAAGCCTTTTCCGTGTAGGGTTCCGCAAACACTACCAATAGCCCACACACCACGGCCTTGAACAACGCGCCCAAGCGCCGAGAACAACAACACGCCCAAGCCTAATCCCCACAGCCCCCTATCTTCGGCCGTTTTCAAACTCGTTGTAGCGCCCCACCCATCGAGCCGTCCACGACACCTTCAACGCCGCTTGAAGCCCTCACAACCTCTTGTTCTATTCGTCTTCTTCGTCGTCTTCGGACTTTTTCGCAGGAACTTCTCTCGATGGCGTAGGCTTGCTTTCTTTGGAGAGAGGAGGTTCTGGACTCGGTCGTTCGGGAGGTATCGGCACGATGGTGGAGGCAGGGGTGGCTCCCGCACCTTTGGGAGAGATCGCACGACGCACAAATGGGCGAGGGGAAGGCTGTTTCTGAGCAGACGGCTTTTTCCGCTGCAAGACACCATAAAGATACACCCCTCCGCCAAACAGCGAGATCGCCGCAAAAACAGCGATCATCGCCCACAGGATCATACCTTTTTGTGAAGGCATCACATCGCTTCGCGCGATGATCCCTGTGCGTTCTCCAGAGTCCATCTCGAAGGCCTGTTCCAACTGTTCTTCAGGAACGATCCCCCAAGGAGAAGCTTCGCCATACAAAGCCGCGTTGGGAGGGCCATAAGGTTGCTGGTAAGGAGAAGAGTAAGGAGCTTGAGATGTCGCAAAGACCGAAGGGGTGGGGGTGTATGAAGGGAAAGAGGACTCTTTGTGTTCTAAAGACTCCGAAGCGAACGAAGGGAGGGCATCTTGGGATGCAGAGTACACCGCAAACAAAGAGTCCCGAGAAGGCGAATACACCGAAGGTAAGGAGTCTTTGGAAGGCGAATACAGCCCAGGAGGTGCCATATCCCAAGCCACGCCACTTTCTGTCGCAGGTGGGCTGCTATCTCTCCAAGGGGAAGGCTCGGCAGAAGGCACCACGCGCGAAGCAGCCCGCCGATGGGGAGATTCCTTTTGGGGTGCGTCGATATTCTTGGTGTCGAGAGAACCGCTCGATTCCAGCGGTGGTAGCAAAGAGGGCAACTCTTCCTCTGCAAGAGGAGATCTGCGATCCCTTCGGTTTTGTGGGGCATTTGACACAAAACTCTTTGGACTGGAAAGACCCGAAAGAGTCTCCCTGCTCGCATGACGCAGAGCTTGCGCTTGACCAGAACTAGGTTCTGGGGCAAGGCCCAGATCTTCCCCACCAACCAATGATCTGCGCTTTAACTCGTCTTGCAAAAGCCCCTTAAAGCGATCTTTGACCTTGTTTTCCAATTGATTTTTGAGGTGAGACTCCAGTTCCTTGCGTGTCTCGTACTCTTTTTTGGCTTCCAAAAAGGCCCGCGCCAAGTCTTCCAAAGAAGCGAAACGAGCGGTGGGATGGAGCTCTGTGGCCTGCTGCACAACTTTTTGAAAGGGCTCCAACAACAGCTGTTCCGCACGTGTCCTTCCAAAGCGAGGAAGCGCAAAAGGCGGTGGGTCCGTTCGATGCAACAAGGCGTACAACAAAACACCCAAGCTGTAGATGTTTTGGCTTTCTCCTACTTGGTTTTTGTTGCCCCACTCAGGCGCAAGATAGCGCGAGCGATAGGGGTCTGGCGTCGGGGCTCTGGAAAGATCTTCATGCACCAAGGAGTGAAGCTTTGGAGGTTCGCCTCGTTCAAGAAGGATTTGGCGTGGTGTGACAAAAACAACAGAGAGACCTTTGGATTGAAAACGCAACAAAGCGCGACAAAGATCTTGGTAGGTGGACAAACACCAACCCAAATCGACTTGTCGACTGGACCTTTGCAGGTACTCCGTCAGGGTTTGAATCTTCAGAGAAGCTGAGTTTTTGTTCATGCTATTCTTTTGTTCTCTCTCGCAAACCTGTTCTACTTTGTTTGGTGTAGCCCGCAAGCCTCAAACGCGCTCTTCTTACAAACGAAGAGACCAACGCAGCACATTCAGAAAGAGATTAAGAGCAATCGTCTTTTTTTGGCAAGTTCCATGCAAAGAAGCAAACAAGCCTAGATAGGTGCTTTTCAGTTTGCGCGGGCTGCGCTATGTTTTGAGCGATGGATTGCATCGTCACGAAAAGTGCAAGGAGCAAAAGATTTATGCCATCACTGACCTACGAGATCCCAAGCGCACGTTCTCCGATCACGGTCGAACTCTATAAACAGATCACCACCCTCGGGCGAGGGCGGCAAAACGATATTTGTGTACCTGACCCTCTTCTTGCGGAAGAGTTTGCACACATCCACTTTGACGGACAACACTTCACTTTGTCCACACTCTCACGCAAAGACGCTTTCCTCGTAAACGGTCGTTCGCGCAAACAAACCCAACTCAAGCACGGCGACCAACTACAGATGGGCTCTACAGATTTTTCCTTTCGGATGTTCTCGGAACGCCCAGCCCAAGAACCCAAAGCACTCGAACCACTAGAGGCTTATCGAAAACTCTACCAGTTTTCGAAGCTGTTGATGCTCGATCACTCTCTCGATGAGCTGTTGAATGCTCTTTTGGATCAGGTGATCGAAGTCACCAACGCAGAGCGAGGCTTTATCATCTTGCTTGAAGGCAACATCCCGAAAGTCGCCGTAGGACGGAATGTTCAGAAGGAAAGCCTTGCAGACGCAACCAAGCTTTACTCTGATAGTATCGTCGAGCAAGTCGCTCGCGAGAAAAAACCTCTGATCCTCTCTGATGCACTCCACGACGAAAAGTTTAAAGGCTCTACCAGCGTCGTAAACCTCCAGCTCTCTAGCGTAATGTGCGTCCCGATGATGGAACGCGGACGACTTCTCGGCGTTATCTATGTCGGAAACAGCAAGATCACCGCACTTTTCGATCGAAGCTCGCTTGAACTGTTGATGATCTTTGCTGCGCAAGCTTCGCTTATCATCCAAAAAGCGTTGCTCATCAACGAATTACAGACAGACAATCAAAAACTCGCAACGCGACTCCATGCCCTCCAAGGTAGCGGAATCATCGGGGGTTGCGAGGAGATCACAGAGGTCCTTCGCAAAGTCAGCAAAGTCGCAACAACTGACGTATCTGTCCTTGTCACGGGCGAAACAGGAACGGGAAAAGAGCTTATCGCGAAAGAGATCCACCGCTTATCCAACCGCGCCAAAGGTCCCTTTGTGACGATCAACTGCGGGGCCATCCCCGAAAACCTCCTTGAGTCGGAGCTTTTCGGTCACGTCAAAGGTGCGTTTACGGGCGCTGTGGCCAACAAGATCGGTAAGTTTCAGGCAGCCGATGGAGGAACCCTTTTCCTCGATGAATTGGGCGAGATGCCACTCAATTTGCAAGTGAAGTTGTTGCGCGCCCTAGAAGACAAAAAGATCACCCGCGTGGGCGATACGCGCCCAGAGCAAGTGGATATCCGCATCGTCGCGGCGACCAACCGCCACCTCGAAGAAGAGGTCCGCCAAGGACACTTTCGCGAAGATCTTTATTATCGACTCAACGTGATCAACATCCACCTCCCACCGCTTCGAACACGCGGAGACGACACGATCTTACTCGCGCGTTTCTTCCTTCAACGCTTTGCAAACGAGTACAACTGTCCAGCCAAAGGGTTTTCTCCAGGCGCCGTGATCGCGATGAAAAAATATCGCTGGCCTGGAAACATCCGCGAACTGGAAAACCGTATCCGAAAAGCTGTGATCTTGGCGGAAGGAACGCACATCGACGCAAGCGATTTGGATATCCCCGAAGAACACATGGAACCGATCCTCAACCTTGCGGATGCCAAAGAGCGTTTCCAAGCTCAGTATATCAATGAGGTTCTTGCGCGAAATAACGGGAACCGAACCAAAACAGCCAAAGATCTAGGTGTCGATCCCCGAACCATCTTTCGTCACCTTGAAAAAGAACAAGAAAAAGATCAGAAAACCGATGATCCACTCGAACCCTAACCCTTCTCTGCAAACCAATACGTTGCGAACCTCTCGCAAAGTTGTCTGTTGGCTTGGCCTCTTTTGGGTCTTGTTCTTCTCTGGTTGCGTCCAGATGTACTCCCCGCCTTACACCTTACCCCAAGTCTATGAACCCTCTCCAAACCAACCACCGCGCATCATCGTCAACGGGATCAACCCACCCGAGACCTTTCTGACCGTCAAGCTCAGCGATCCAACACAAAAGACCATCAACTTTTCGATCCCCCATGTCCTCGACCCAGACGAAGATGACAACCTGTTTGTCTATTGGTTCGTAAACCGCGATCAAGCTCCACCCGCATCATTGCGTTGTCCACAAGCGATCCCACCAGTAGACGAAGATAAGCGAAACAAACCTGGCCGCGTTCCAGGCACGCGAGAAACGAGCATTGAATGCGCGATCGGAACGGAAGATACATCGCGCTTTATCCCAGGAACGCGAGTCATCTTGGAAGTCTTTGTTGGAGATCGACAAATCCGATCGGGCGGACAAATCCCCGACAGCCGTGGAGGACTAGATTGGCCCGAAGATGCAAACTGGGTGCGGTGGTATTGGATCTTGCGGATAGAGGAGTGAAGAATCTTCTTGTTTTTTCTAGCCTTTTCAATCAATCTTGAAAAGACGACTAGATTCATTAAAAAAAAGATTTAGATTACCGACATTCTTTCTTGTTTGGAGTAACCTTTTCAAAGGATCGACCGTTCTCTAGTAAAGAAACCTTGGCTTTTTTTCGTATGTATGTCCCTTGATTGTTTGTTTCTTGTGTGAAAATGATGGTTTGTCTCATGCGTAACATCTATAAAAAGATAAAAATCGGATTTGGGTTCACTCTTTTGCTAGGCTTGATGCTCACAGCCATCGCTTGTGCTGCGGGTTCACCCTATTTTGGCGAGATCCCTGGGATCGGTCTTTGCGAAACAGACGCAGACTGTACACTCCAAGGACAGACTTGTTATCGCCGTTACTGTCGGGCTTCTGGTGCGGTAACAGGGCATCGGTATAGCCTACAAATTATCCCTCCCTCAACACTTTCTTCTGAAGATCAACAAAAGATCGTACGGCAGCAATTTATCGGGATCAAACTCGACGATATCTACGATCGACCGCTTTGGATGCGCGCTTCCTACCCAGTGTCAGGTGTTGTCAAAACAGCAGACAACCAGATGGTCCCCGCCAAACTCCGTTTCACGGACGCAGAGACCATCAACGGACAACCCCTTGTTTGGGAAGTCTACAACCAAGAAAACAACAGCACTGACGGAGCCTACGCGATCCACCTGACGTTTGGTGTGTACGACGTAGAAGTCCTCCCCAATGACAAGCGTTTGCCACCCTTTCGCCTCGAAAAAGTGAGCATCACACGCGAGCACACCTTGGATATCACGCTGCCTCACTATGACTTTGAAGACCCCAAGAAAGACCGATATATCCGAATCAAAGGCAGTTTAAAAAACACTCCATCTCTCCAAAAACTGCCTGAACAACTCGATATCCAAGAACTCCAAGTGGATGTTCTCGCCGAAAATGGACAGGTGATCTCAGGTCTTGAATCTGTACAAAAAGATGGAACATTTTCTGTCCGTCTCCAAACCACAGACACAAGTCTCCGTCTCGCCGCACAGCCCGCCTTTTTGCGTATTCGTCAAAAGGATTCAAAAGACGCAAACGGCCTTCCGACATGGGTAGTGCCCGAGATTCGCATCCCTGTTGGGGGCATCAACCAAGCAGAAGATCAGATGATCGACCTTGGTACGCTGTCCTTCCTTTACGCCCAAAAGCCCGGTGTTTTGATGGGGCAGATCCGCTCCCCGCAACAAGAAGGTGCGATCCCTTGCGCTTCTTGTCGTGTCCAAGTCCGCGGAGAGATGTCTGTGGGAACGCACCAAGGGCAGTCTGTACAAGGCTTTTTCCGCTTCGATGCTGTGAGCAACAGCAATGGAATCTACCAGATCCCTTACCTTGAGGGCCGCTACGAACTCGAAGTGTTGCCCAACGTCACCAGTCGATGGGCACGCGCAGTCTTCCAATCGACCTCGATCCTCCAAAACAACATGGATATCGCACTTGAAGCCAAGCCTGATCTGCGAGGACGTGTCTGCTCGAAAAGCGAAAAGGGTGGTTGCGAGTCCATGATCTCAGGGACACAAGTGCGCGCGGTGTGGCGCTCTTCCTACACGACACAAGGCGTCGGGGGAGACAGCAGCGGTAGCAGCGCATCTCAGTATCAGTCCCAACTCTCAGGAAAAGACGGTAGCTTCGAGCTGTTGCTCGACCCTGGACTCTATGATCTGATCTTTATCCCCCCCACAGGCTCCGAACTCGCACGCAAAGTCGAACGCAATGTCCGCGTCGAACGCGGGCAACTCGAACTGCAAACGTTGCTGCCCAAAGCGCAGTTTCTGATCGCGCAGATCATGACCCCTGACGGATTTCCCCTAGAAGGCGCAACGATCGAACTTCACGCCTACCAGGAAAACAACCAAGAACTCACTCACCTGATCGGGCGACATACCACCAACAACCTTGGAATGTTTAGCATCCCCTACGATCCTTCCTCCTCTTCAGAAGAAAAAACCCCCTGATCCCAACCCTTTCATAAAAAGCCCTTGACACTGTATTTTTGTATGGTACAACCAACCTCGTTCTTTGAAAAAGGAAAAACAAGGTAGGCTACCTGACAACGTGTACTTACTTCGGTAAGTGGTTGTCCCCGTAAGGGTTTCTCCGCTTAAGTGTTTGCGAGACGAACACCTAGGAGACAGGTTTCCAACGAGTGCTTAGGAGACACAGGTCAGCACGTTAGAGAGGATGGGGCGGTGTTCCACTACGTCCCCAAGTTGAGCAGCGCAGTACAGGCCCGCCGAGAACCCGCATCCCCTTGTGTAGTGCGGGTGTCAGCCCCCAGGACATCGCAACAAGCTAGTGTAAAGGTCACGGCGCCGCCACCAACGTTAGTGAACATGCCGCCATCGACCTGGCGAACAAGAAGATGTTGACGCAGGACATCGTCATCGACACCATGCGGCTCGTTTCATTACGACCTAAGCACTTGAAAATAAAAGGTCTCGACTAGCACGAGCAGGCCATCGCACCCCACTCCACCACGAAAACAACATGATCACCGTGCGCTGTCCCCCTCCAAAACGACCTCAAAAGGAACAGTTAACGCTACCTTTTCCCATCCAAAAAGCCCATACGATGTGTCGTATGGGCTTTTTTCGTAGAAGGAAACCAAACATTTTTCACCACTTTGTAAAAAATACTTGACACTGCATTTTTGTGTGGTACAACCAATCTCGCTCTTTGAAAAAGGAAAAACAAGGTAGGCTACCTGACAACGTGTACTTACTTCGGTAAGTGGTTGTCCCCGTAAGGGTTTCTCCGCTCAAGTGTTTGTGAGACGAACGCCTAGGAGACAGGTTTCCAACGAGTGCTTAGGGCACCCACCGCTCAGCATAGAGTACATCGGCACCCGGGCCATAGCGTGCCCTAGAGGATCCCCTCAAGATGATGGCCACCGACGGCATGTGCGAGGTCCTGAAACCCTTGGTACACAAGGGGATGAGGGCTACAACATGGAGCGATACCCCTCGAGAGGTTAGAGCACACCCTAGAGGACGTTCCCAAGAACATCCCCTAGCTATAGATGATCGACCTAGCGCAGAGGCTACACTAGTTCGACGACACGGTGACCCAGATGTGCGGCCCCCTAAGTACTGAGAATCATTAGAATCACACCTAGAACAGAGCGCTACAACAACTCCCCCATGGAGGGATCTGCTATGCGCAGAGCTATCTCGTGACCTCTACATGACCCTCTTTTTGGACAGTTAACGCTACCTTTCCTATTCCCAAAGCCCGTTCAGTTGGTACTGAACGGGCTTTTTTATTGGCGTATCCTCAGAGATCCCACCAAGACCCATCTCCCAAACAAACCACATGATAAGCCTCCCCAAAGCCCCATGGAGAGATCCACAAAAGACTTTGAGGGAGTCGCGATAATCTTGCTTAGAAAGAAGAGCGCAACAGGACAGCGCGTTGCAAAGCTTGTTCGACAAGGGAAGGCTCGAGAGAGGCAGGAAGATCTCGAAGCAAAGACTCCAAAGCATCGGCTTTGAGCGCGTAAAAGTCGGGGGACAGGCGGTACTGGAAGATGTATTGTCCAAGACGCGCAAGGACCTCCAAAGGCTCCTCTTTCACGCGCAAACAGAGTTGTTCTAGCGGCAAAAGCTTGTGATCAGGGTGGGGAGTAAAAGTACCCTGCAAGATCCCCTCTTGATCGAGGGTTGCTTGGGCATCAAGCCCCAAAGTCAGTGGTTTGTTTGCAGGGGCATAAGCAAACAACTGCTCAAGGATATTCGGGAAGTGCAGGGCCACAGGATCGGTTTTGGAACAAGTCCCCTTTCGCGCCGCAAGACCCGCAGAAAGAGGGATCTGTGTCCGACTGTCGCGCTTGTTACCTTGCAGCCAAGACGAGATCTCTCGAAGTGGCAACAAATCACCGCGCAAAAGTGCTTCCCGCACGTAATCCATCATCACAGCCAAGAGCCGCCGATAAAGCTGATCCCACCGAACAGACGGAGAACAACGAAACTCCACAGGGTCCATCATCTCCGCCAACAAAGGCAAGCCATCCAGTCCCCACTGTGAAGACCACTGCAACAAGTCGAGATGAGGCGCAGGAAAAAGTCTTAACAACAAGATGACTTCGTCACCTTCGCGCTCGATCAATAACCTCGCAACATCACGGCGAAAAGCCAGTGACTGAAGCTCTTCCCAAGGAAGATCTTGTTTGCGCAAGATCATCGAGAGACGATACGTTGCTCCCTCGTAAGCGATCCCCACGCCACGGTAACGAAAGCTACCCAAACGCACAAACGAAGAGTCATCGA
The DNA here is from genome assembly GCA_020632975.1 of Myxococcales bacterium. Taxonomy (GTDB): domain Bacteria; phylum Myxococcota_C; class UBA6777; order UBA6777; family UBA6777; genus JAKLKB01. The sequence goes on along the minus strand of JACKEL010000002.1, from coordinate 399,230 downwards.
CCTCGAAACATCCGGGAGGAAGGGCAACAAGCGCAGAAGTCGCCTTTTCTTTTTTGGGGAGTTGGGGGCGTCCTTGTTCAAAGTCACCGAACTCATCGTCCCAAAACGCATCATCCTCTTCGAAGTCCGACGCCCCAAAGTCCGAAGGTACGGGGTCATCGTCCAGACCCAAAAGCAAGTCCTCTTCGTCTTCCAACCAAGCATCGTCCTCAGAGTCATCATCCTCCTCAAAGGACCAAGACTGCCCATCTGAGGCCAACCACGCATCGTGATTGCAGCAAAAAGCATCCATATCCTCGAAAGCTTCGGTCTGTCGGACTTGATGGAGGCTCTGTTGCTTTTGTTTTTGCAGCAAACGCCGACGCTTTAGCGAATACAACTTCAACAAAGGCTGATCATCCAGTCGTTGCGCCAAAGACAAGACGGCATCCATCGCGTCGAGATGATTTGGGTGGAACTCCACTTCTGTTCGAAAAGCGTCGAGTGCTTCTTTGAGTTGACCTTGTTCTTGCGCGATCAACGCCTGCTGGTAATGTAGGCCACGCCAAGAGGGGGCCTGTTCACGCAATGTATCAAGACAACGTTGCGCGCGATCAAAGTGACCTTGTTGTAAAAAGATATCCGCTCTAGCAAGCCAAGCATCCATCTGAACAGGGTTGTAAAGGACGGCCTGTTCGAGATCTTGGAGCGCTTCATTGTGTTGTTCGAGGATCTGGTAAGTTTTCGCGCGCAACAAAAAGAGCCGATCTTTCCGAAGAAAACAGTCGTCATGGAGGGCGCGTTGAAGGACTTGAAGGGCGCGTCGAGGGGCTTGTTGTTCCAGAGACTCACGTGCTGCAAGCTCCAACAAGGCGGCATGTTGGGGATATCTGTGCAACATATCGTGGAGATAATCTTTTGCGAGATCAGCGTCTCCATGCAAACACATCTCATCATAGTCACAAAGAAACTGTTGGACCTCTTGATCAAAGATCAGCTCAAGAAACCCCGAAGGCGAGCGAAAACGTTCAAGTTTCTGAAGGTCCGCGCGAACAAAAGAAGAGACAGCTTTGAGATCGCGTACATCGCCACACAAAAGCGGCTGGATCATACGCTCCGCCACCAAGACATGAAGACGCGCCATCAAAGCGATAAATGCGTCATCATCGTCATCATGGTAGGGATTCAACTGTTCGAGTTCCATCAGTCGCTCCCACAGGTCGAGATCGAGACCTGCAAGATCGCGGGCGGCGCGCATCTGCGCATCCGTTAAAAAGCGCTCCAAAGGGAAGGTGTACTCGATCTCGACCCAGTGTTGGGCATGTCGGATGTCCAAAGCACACACTTGAAAGAAAAGTTCTTGATGGACAGGCCGCTTTTCTAGCTCCTCCACTTCATGAAGCCATCGCAAGGCCCACCAGCGCGGAAACAACCCACGGTGATAAGGAAGCAGCAAGTGCAGATAGAACTGGTGTTCACTCGCACAAACGCGGATAGGGCCTTTTTGGTAATGAAATCGCGTATGAGGATCGCGGATGCGTTGGGGAAGTTGAAAAGAAAAGTCGGCCAGCGGGATCTCTTGAAGGGGTGGAAGGGCAGCAAAAGGTTGGCCGATCACGTTCGACTCCTAGGTCTTTAGCGTTCGCGAAGCTTGATTTGCGGACGCCCTTGTTCGATTTCCACATAGATGTCAGGATCTTGGCCAGTGCGTTGTTTCCAAGCCTGCACCTTGGTTTCAAGGATCCGAACAAAGCGATCTTTCGAAGTGGGTGGTTCGGGATATCCAAGCGACTGAAACGCACGATGGTACATCGCATAAGCCCAACCAATCGGATCACTTTGTGGGTCAGGGAGCGGTTCGTCTTCTTGAGGAACCGCAGGAAAAGAAGTCGGAGGCGTTTCATCTCCTGAAATCTGTGAACGCAGACGCCCCGTGTCTAGTGCAGTTGTTTCCTCATTGCGCAAAGAAGCCGCTGCTGCGGGATGCAAAGTCGGCTCTCCCTCATCTTCAGGCAACGGCGAAAAGCCCCCTGTGATGGGGCGAACGTCTCGCATATTGGGGCTAGAAGAAGGGGATTGAAACAAAGGAGCCGAACCCGAAGGAGAGATCGCAGAGACACGATAAGCTTTCGCAGCCCCAGAAGGAGAGGGGGAAGGCTTCGTTCCTGAAAGGGCAGGGGAAGAAGTTGGTGCAGAGCGCAGACCTCCCGCAGAAGGCCGATGGCTCGCACTTACAGCTCCCGAACCTTTCTCTTCACCAGGCAACTTGGGTAGAAAGAACAACCCACCTCCAGGAGAACTAGACACAGAGATCGCCGACTTGCTCGAACTTCGAGATGGCGAGGCGCTTGTGGGAGGCGGGGAGATCACAGAGGCCGAAGATGCGGGTGCGACAGCATCGATCTTTTCGGCCCGATACATCGGCGTCTTCGAGATAAAAGAGTCATCCAAAGAACCAAATCCCGAAGAAAAAGAGACATCTTCGTCTGAGGGATCTTCTGGAGAAGGGATCTGCAAGGCGGTGGTTTCGGCGCTCGACAAAGGCATGTGCAGAGCAGAAGTCTCCGACAAAGAGGCCCCAGCCCCCATCGCAGAAGGAAGATAGGAGTCTTCGTCAGCCACAGGCCCTATCGAGAGATCCAAAAGGCGGCCCATGCAGACCTGTAAAAGATCGAGGTATTGTTGCAACCAAGCCTTGAGATAGATATTGAGCCGCTGAACGATCGGCTGGAGACGCTTTTGCAAGAGTCCTGAAAGCGCGTTGGGATCGGGGTGTTCGGACAATCCCTGAAGATCCAACAAAAACAGCGTGACCAACCCACCATCCACAAGCCCCAAGGCATACTGCAACAATTGGGAAAAGAGAGCTTCCAAGCGGATCTCTGTGTGTTCAAGCAAACGCAAAAACAACTGTTGGTGTGTGACACGTCCAGTCATCGCGATCGGGTCCTCTGCGTCTTCTTCTAAGACGACGACGGACTGGAAAGGTAAGTCGCGCAAGACCTCTTCATGGAGGGCATACCACTGTTCGTGCAACCAACCACGCGCGCGCAGCAGAAATCCCCGTGCTTGCTCTGTCATCCCTTCGCGTAATCGGACTTGCAAAGCCTCCATCGCTTGATCGAGCGAGTCTCCCCGCAACATACAAGTCATCAGGTAGGCGCCCCACTGATCCGAAAAAGTCGCGATCTGCGAAGAAAACTCTTCGATCATCAGCGGGATCTGTTGGCGAGACAACTGTTCTTCTTGCTCGTGAAGCCACATAAACGCCTCCGCAGCGTTGTGTTGTTGACGAGTGGGTGAGTGGGGTGGAGGCTCGAAGATCTCATCCCCTTCGGAGGAAGGTTCGTGCTCTAGACCAAAATGTTGCTTGGCATCTTGAAGAACTTCGAGATCGGGCTCCACGGCAAGAGCTTGCTTCACAAGTTGGATCGCCTCGTGTTGGCGTCCTTCTTGTTCTGAAAGGTAAGCCTGCGCCGCAAGAGCGATGGGGTTGTCTTTGTGTTCTTTGTGGAGTTTGGCCAGATGAAGACGTGTATGACCCCAGTCTCTTTCGCGCGCTGCATCCAAAGCCAACCAAGCGAGGTAAGGGCCTTCTGGCTCTAACACCACCGCCTGTTTGAGATGATGCGCTCGATCGCGCAGGCGTTTTTGTTCCCCATAGACCTCTGCAAGAAAGAAATGTGCTTGTGCATCTTCGTGATACTGCAACGACTCCAAAAAAGCGCGCTCAGCAGAACGCAGATCACCTTCTTGGAGGTGTGCTCGACCCAAAGCAAGGTAAAGGGCTTGGTTGTCCTCATAAAGCCGTTGCTGGGCCACTTGGAGCTGTTGGAGGGCTTCTCGTCCACGCTCTCCTTGTTCGAGGATCAACTGCCCAACGAAGAATGGAGGAAGAGCGCTCCTTGGATCGATTCTGCCCGCTGCACGGAGAAGATCTTCAGCGTCACCGAGGTGTCCAGCCTCCCAATGCGCCAAACCTTGGCGAAACAGCCCCGACGCTTCGGGAAGAAGCTGGTTGTTGACACGTTGTCGCAAGGTCATAAAGAAATGGGGGATATCTTCAAGGCTGCGACGATATGTCATCGCGTCAGGCGTAAAAAAGTAGCGTTGCTCAGTGGGGCCTTCGCCTTCGACAAGTCCCTCCAAGGCGTAGGACTCCATCGAATCTCCCGAAACCATCGGGCCTTCGCATCCTGAAAGACGAGCAAGATCTCCTACAAATCCCGCATAAGAAGTCAAATAGACAAAGTCTCGTCCATAAAATCCCCATAACCCACCCGCCAGAAAGAGGATTCCCTCACGCCCCTCCAAGCGACCACCAGAGATCACCCCCCACAACATCAGTTCAGGTTCGGCTCCTTCAGGCAATAGCCCCGCGCGTAAAAGCGCTTTATGTTCTTCTTGGATCGTCAAAAGAGCCCCCTGTGTAGGACAAGCGAACCCATACCCAAAAGCGAACCGAAAAAAGACTCCACCCAAGGACAAACAAGCACAATCCCTTGTAAAAACAGAGAGATTGCGCAAAAAACTCCTTTACACTGCACGCAAAAAAGCAGCGAAAGGAGGAGAACTGCACCAAGTTGGAGGAATAATAGACCATTGGATAAATCATTATCCACTTTGACTCGCCATGATACCCGATCACTTTGTTCCCACAAGGGGGGACACCGCGAAGCTTGCACGACAAGACTCATCCTCGATTTTTTGGGTGTAAGTTTCCGCTGGGCTTGTGCGTTTGGGGCATATCGTCTTTGATCAAATGATCTTCGAGGGACCAGGCATCTTTTTCTTTTCGAAAAAACGCCAAGCTCTCCTTCTCATCGGATTTTATATCGTACACAATTGGCCAATGTGTTCCGATCTGATCCAAAAAAGAGATCGACAAAGTGTCTCCAAAAGACCCTTTTGACAAAATGGCACAGATCTTGTTTACAAACTGTGCGTCAACTCACACAAATCACGCGGCCCGCACTGCCGGCGAGGCGCCTCCAGGATTTGGAAGGAGAAATAAAGCATGAACCGCGTTAAGTTTCGTTTTCTTTTGATGAGCCTTTTCCTCACCCCCGCAGCCCTCTTCACAGGGTGTTTCTGTGGATTCCATGGTGGCAGCTACTGCGATGTCTATCCATGGGACCCTTACTGTGGTGGCGGTAAAACTCCCACCCAACAAACCCAAAATGATTGCTACCGCGACGCACACTGCCCCGTAGGTAAAGTATGCGTCATGCGTCAATGCGTTGTAGATCCCAACGCCCCTGCAGAGTGTCGCCGCGACAGCCACTGCGCTCCTGGCGAAGTTTGTTCGGACTACTCCTGTCGTCCGACCTGTAAATCTCCCGCAGACTGCAACATCGGTCGTCCTTGTGACTGTGTTCAAGGTGTCTGTTCTCCCAATGGTGGAACAACAACGCCCACACAGCCCAAGCCCGAATGTTCTGCAGATGCTGACTGTACAGGTGGAAAAGTCTGCTTGTCTGGAACCTGCCAAGACGGTTGCCGCGCTGATGCTGAGTGTCCTCGTGGCCAAGTTTGCAGCCAAAACCAGTGCCGCCAAGGTTGCAACACAGACAACGATTGTTCCAATGGCCAACTCTGTATCGAAGGTGGTTGTAAGGATGATGCTTGCCGCACAGATGCTGATTGTAAGATCGGTACCATCTGCAAAACAGCAGGCTCTCCTTGTGTAGAAGGTTGCCGCCGCGATGCAGACTGCGCTGACGGAAAGATTTGCTCCAACGGTGCTTGTAAAGAACGTCTCCCCACTTGTGCAAGCGACAAAGAGTGTAAACTCGGTGAGATCTGTGTCTCCAGCCAATGTGTCGCAGGTTGCAAAACCACCAACGACTGCCCCCGCGGTGAGTCCTGCACCAACGGTAAATGTGCCTCGGCTCAATGTGCTCGTGACGCTGACTGCGGCGCTGGCAAGATCTGTGAATCAGGCGCTTGCCAAGCAGGTTGCCGTCGCAACGAAGACTGCGGTTCCAACCAAGTTTGCGAAAACTCGGTTTGCAAAAGCGCTCCCTGTACCACTGACGCAGCTTGCGGCACTGGCAAATACTGCGACGCAGGAACCTGCAAAGATGGTTGCAGCACGGATGCAGCTTGCGGCGCTGGCAAATACTGCGACGCGACCAGCAAGACCTGTAAAGCGGGTTGTGGTTCTGACGCTGGCTGCGCAACTGGCGAAACCTGCTCCAACAACGTCTGTGTGAAAACTTGCCGCGCCAGCTGCGAGTGCCCCACAGGTCAGGTCTGCAACACTGACAGTGTGTGTGTGGATCCTCCCAAAACTGAGCCCCAAACCTCCTGTAAAGCAGACTGCGACTGTCCCTCGGGAAGCAAATGCGGTACAGACGGATTCTGTAAAGCTCCCTAAGACCACACGACTCTCTTTCCAAACCTTCCCCCTCTCTTCTCCCTCAAAGTACTCTCTATCGCCTCCCAAAGCCCTTTCCATCCCTCTACAAAGCATCCCACGCCTCACCTAGCTAGGTGAGCAAGCCTTTGGCCCTGCCATACACGGCTGAACAGGGTGCTTTGACGTCTTCTCGAACTCCTCGTTCCTCGATTCCGTCGTGTGCAGTCCTGCGTGCTTTGTCGCGCGTGCGATGGATTGATTCGCGTCATGTTGCTGCATGAGCCCATTCTTTTTCTCTCGCTTGTCGTCGTAGAGGGAGCGAATCACGCAAAAAAGTGCGGTGCATCAAAACCCCGATGGTTCGGGAGATGTAGAGAGACATTGTTGTCAAGATACGGAGATTTGTGCAGATGGAGCAGTTTAAGCGATAGAGTGTTCCGCATCTCGAACGATGGGAGAAGCATCTTTGCATAGGAGCCGTCTCTCTAGGGAAATGAGGCCAAGTCTTAGAATAAACCTGCGCTTGACACGCACCCTAGCGAAGATTAATGTTCCACTCGTTTTTCTGAGTCCACTGACCGAAAAAAATGCAAATACTCGTTCGAGGGCTATTTTTGGTTGAATCACTTTGGAGATATGTTGGATGAAGCGGATGTGGTTGCTCTTAGGGATATTCTTGTTTGTGTGGAGTGGTCCATGGGAGCGTAGCGCGGCAGCAGAAGAAACGCCTACAGCTCGCAAGCTTCGTCGAAATCGAGCGAAGTATGGGCACAAACGATACATCAAACGACGCAAACGCCGCCGCGTCCGTATCGCGCGAGGCACCCCTCAAAAAGCCAACAAAAGAAGAAAGACTCGTCGTTCAAAACGTTTGTTGCGTCGGCGTCTCGCGTTGATCTTGCGCAAGAAGATCAAAAAAGCCAAACGCCTCCCCCTGCGACTGAAACCTTCTGCGTCACTTTTGGCCCAAGCCAGCAAAGCCAACACAGAGATCTCTGTGATCAAAAAGCCGCCCTTGCGTCCGCGTTCGGATGCCAGCGATCCAGAGATGGCTTTGAGCGAAGTGTACGAGTTGGTGAGAAAAGATAACCTTGATCTCAAGATCTTGCGTGAACGTATGGTTCAAGCTGAGTTGATTCGCTACAAGACGTGGTCGATCCTCAAGCCGCAGATCTCCGTTGCAGGTATCTACACCCGCAACCAAGTCGAAGCGGCCTTTTCGTCAGGTAGCTCCTTTGGTCCGTTGTTGAAGCTTTTTGATGGCTTCCCGATCCCCGCAGAGACCAAAAAGCAACTCGAAGATCTCGCAAATGCCCCTCCCACGGTCATTACCCCCATCGATCAGTTGACTTTCCAGCTTCAAATGAGTTGGCAGTTCTTCAACATGCGTGCGATCCCCTTGTTGCAATCGGCTTATCTCTCTGTGGATCAGATCGCAGAAAGCCTCAAGCAAGCTCGCCGCGAAGTGATGTTTGCCGCAACACGCGCCTACTATAGCGTCCTATTGACCGATGGTTTGGTCGATATCGCAAGACAGTCTCTTCAGAATGCTGAAGAGCGCTTGCAGATCGCAAAAGCTCGCTACCAAGCAGGCGTCACGCCTTCTCTCACGGTAACTCGTGCAGAGTTGGACGTTGTGAGCGCTCAACAACAGTTGATTCAATCACAAACAGGTCTGCGCAACACCAAGCTGGCCTTGGCTTTGTTGTTGAACAAGCGAGACATGCGTTTCCGCCCCAAACGACCCCAAGCGCCCAAAGAGTTGAGCGGCGAACTGACAGACTGGATGTCCCAAGCCAAGCGTCTGCGTGAAGAAGTCAAGACTTCGCGTTTGGCGGTCCAAGTGGCCGAAAAGAACGTGGCTGAAGTATGGTTGCGATTTATCCCAACAGTCGCGCTTGTCACGTCTTTGCGCGTTGGAAACTTCCAGTCCTTTGGTACCAACCAAAACTCCACATGGAGCGTCACGCTGCAAGCCAGCATGAACCTCTACGAAGGTGGGGCTCGCTACGCTGCGTTGAAGGAAAATGAATCCAAACTCCGCGAAGCACGACTCAACCTCTCCAAAAGCCATCGCCAAGTGGAAAACGAAGTTTCGACAGCGCTTTTGTCGATCAAAAACTCACAAGCTTCGATCCAAACAGCCCAACAACAGGTCCTTTTGGCAGAAAAAAGCTACGCACTCACCCAAGAACGCTTCAAAACGGGTGTCGCCACCCCTGTGGAAGTCTCGGACGCCAACAACACCCTCAACTCTGCTCGCATCAACCTGTTGCGCGAGACCCTGAACCTCGAAGTTGCGCTCTTGGCTTTGCGCCGCGCTGTTGGGATCTTCACCTTCCCCTCTGTCAAAAACAAATAATCACCCCTCCCAAGCCCCATATCCCTTCAATCGTTTAGACCTTCCAACAAGCTCCGTCCCCCTCCAAGCTTCAGACCTTCCAATAAGCCTCTCTTTCAAATGCCCCTATTTATCGGTTATTTCGCTCGCATCCTCTTTGGGAAGAAGCTCCATCGCCCGTTGGACAATCTCGCGCAAGCCTTCGTATTGGTAGGGCTTTTGAATAAACCCGGCCAAGCCTTTTCCAGCAAAACGGTTGGTCGCGGACTGTTCGTTGTAACCACTTGAAAGGATGGTTCGGACATTGCTGCGGATCCTGCGCATCTCGCGAAAAGTCTCTTCACCATTGAGATGCGGCATCGTCATATCCAACAACACAAGGTCGATCTGTTCACCTCTTTGGCGGAAGATCTCGACAGCTTCGCGACCATCTGCTGCTGAGAGCACGGAAAAGCCCATCTTTTCGAGCATGACCCGCGCCAAGGCCCGAACAGACTCTTCATCATCGACGACCAGCGCCACACCAGAGGTGTTCCAGCCCGAGACAGCGGGGAGAAAGAGTTCAGAGTTGAGATCTTGTTCTTTGGAGACAGGAAAGAGGACTTTGATGGTTGTTCCACGCGAAGGCTCGCTGTAGACCTTGATGGCTCCTTTGTGACCACGAACGATCCCCAAAACTGCGGCAAGACCGAGTCCTCGACCTGTAAACTTGGTGGTAAAAAAGGGATCGAAGATCTTGGCTTGGGTGGTCGGTGTCATCCCGCTGCCATTGTCCGACACTTCGATATACACATAAGGGCCTTCGGGGAGATCTTCATCAAGATACGTCTCAGAGAGATAAGGTTTATCGCAAAACATGATCCCCGTGCTAATGGCGATCACGCCGCTTTTATCTCCTATGGCTTCGGATGCGTTGATCACGAGATTCATCACAACTTGCCGAATCTGCGAAGCATCCGCATCAATGGCTGGCAGCCCTGGTAGAAACTCATAACGCAGCACACATTTTTTGGAGATGGAGATCTCCAGAAATCTTCCCATATCTTCGACGAGATGGGAGAGATCGAGCGATTTGACGAGAAAGCGACCTTTGCCAGAATACGCCAACATCTGCTGGGTCAGTGCGGCTGCTTGGCGCGCGCCTTTCACGACCTCTTCGAGATAGCCACAAACCGTCGTACCTTGGGGGATGGAGTTCAAAGCAAGATCCGAATAACCCAAGATCCCCGTCAAAAGATTGTTGAAGTCGTGCGCGATCCCCCCCGCCAAAACACCCAAGCTTTCAAGCTTTTGAGCGTGCTGCACCTGTCTTTCCAATTCTTGACGTCGTTTTTCTTCGTTTTCTCGCTCTGTCACATCGCGGGAAATCCCGATCACTCCGACGACTTCGCCATCCCTCACCCGCAAAGGAAACTTTTTTGTATCAAAGACGTGCTCCTCTCCATCAACAAGCGCGAGATCTCTTGGGTTGTGGATCGTGGCACCTTCGAGCACTTCTCGATCTTCGTGATGGTAACCGCGCAGCCCTTTTTCGGGGTTTCCATAAACAAAGTCTTCCCCCCATCCATTTTCGATATCGGTTTTGCCGAGCAATTCGTAAGGTTCTTTGCCGATCGCGGCGGCAAAACTGGGGTTGCACAAGATGGTGCGAAGTTCTTTGTCTTTGACAAAGATCATATCGGGCGATGAATCGAGGAGATTGTGTAGGAGCGTAGTGGTGCGGAAGAGTTCTTCGCGTGCTTCTTTGTTTTGGGTGATATCTTGGACCGTCGCAACGTGTTGTTGGATGATGCCATCATTCCCCCATATCGGGGAAAGTGTGAGGCTCACCCAAACGCTCGAGCCATCTTTGCGGACATAGCGCTTTTCCAAAGAAAAGTTGCGGATCTCCCCACGATAGATCCGCTCCATCTGTTCGAGACAGACGGGAAGATCGGTGGGGTGCGTCACATCGTGAGAAGTCATCCCTTGGATCAGTTCTTCTTCAGAATAACCAAGGATCTCGCAGTAACGCTGGTTGAGTCGCAAAAAGGCCCCACTCTCCGAATGAAGCAAAGCCACTCCGACCCCAGCTTGCTCAAAGATCGTGCGAAAACGCTCTTCACTTCGGCGTAAAGCTTCTTCTGCGCGGCGTCTCTGCGTGATATCTAGGATCATCGCAACAAACACCTCGTGCTCGTTGTACATCCCTAGCTGCAAAAGCACTTCGACGGGGTACATCGAGCCATCTTTGCGATGATGATTCGCTTCAAAGTGGATCTTTGAAGACTCTCCCGCCCGAATCGGTTGCAACAGTCTCTCAAAGAGGCTTTGAGAAAGCTCCCTTTTGAGCTGTAAGGGTGTCATCTGACGCAGTTCTTCGAGGGTATAGCCTAGATTCTCGCGCGCCACTTTGTTGACCTCAACAAAGCGCAGAGACTCACGATCAAAAATGTAGATCTCATGAAAGAATTCATCGACGATATGGGACAGGTCGAACTGCCGAAAGGCTCCTGATGACGAAGCCGATGGACTTTCCAACGGATGATCAGACATGTGTTTTCTCTATGTACAGGATGACGAAGTATCTGGGAATTCTTAGCGCGAACCGAATAGATTCTCAAGGCTCCTGATACATCTCCTTGTCAATTTTGCGGCTTTGTCTGAAGAGATGCCCGCAGCTTCCGCAAAATCCCTCTGCAACGGAAAAACAATCTCCCTCAATGGATGAGGCGTATCGTATTGTGATGTTCGCTACGACACAAAACCTCCAAGGTATCGAGCTTTTGTTTTTTCGCGCCAAGCTTCAAGACGGCGGGGACTTCAGGATGTCGTTGGAGATAGCCATAGGCTTGAAACAAAAAACAGTGCGATCGACCAGGTGTCGTCAGATAATTTTGTAACGTGATGAGCAAAGAAGCTGGCATGTGCGAGAGCAAACGCAAGGCCCCACGGCGACTTTTTGCATTTCCATAACGATGAAGACACACCAACAACGGCAACTCACGGGGGGTAGGCTGGAGAGAAAGCATCCTCAAGATCAACGTATGAAGCCAGCGTGCGTGGACTTGTTGGCAAGCTCTTTGGAGCGAGTACAACTGCGCATCTGGATCTTTTAAGGTCCATGCTTCGGCGATTTGGAGCGCAAGTCGAACATCGCGATGTCGTTCCGTGGCACGCGCGGCATCAAACCACGCCTCACCTTCTAAACTTTGGACCAAGGCCGCTCCCAAAAAAGCCGCTCCTCGCAGGCGTTCGATGCGATCTCTCGACAACTGAAGGAATACAGGCAAAGACTCTTTTTGGGGAGACTCCAACAACAACAACGTGGCTTGCCAACGCATGTGCAAGGGCAAAAGTGTGTTGCTCGCAAACTGTTGCCATGTCTTGCGTTTTTGCTTCAGCAGCCCGCGGGCGATCTGTCGCATGGGCGTATCTTGTGGACTTCGACGAGTGGGGGCGAGAAGGCGCATCAACGCAAGATCTGGATAAGGATGCGGTTTGAGAGAACGTTGCAGAGCCTGCATCAAACGCTTGGGAGCCACACGAAGTTTCTGACCTGACTGCAACAACAAAGACTGCCACACTTCAGAGTCTTTGGCAGGGAAAGGCCCCGTCGATAGGATGTCATAGGCCTCTTGCCAGTGCGCAGTGCGCACATGCAAGCGCGCAAGACCCACACGACTGTCTGTGTCTTTGGGCTCGCGCTGAAGGGCTTCTTGGAAGGCTTTGGCAGCCAGCGACCAATTCTTTTGTTGTGAAGCCTCTTGGCCAAGCCATCTCCAAAGCTTCGTATCTTCGGGCTTTTGTTGTACAAGAGATTGCAACAACGAAAGACTCATCTGTTGTTGATGATGGAGTTTGGCGAGCTGCAACAAGTCGGGTAGATAACGCATAAAGTGCAAACGATCCAAGCGGATCAGCTCGCGAAGATGGTGGAGGGCCTTGGGTGATTGCCCGTACAACAACAAGGCAAGGCGATGCAGATCGAGATCTTCAGGGGCCATCGCAAGGGCCACTTGGAGACTTTGTAAGGCTTCCATGCGCTGTTGGACCTCGCGGGCGTACATGATCATGATCTTGCGATCAAAGAGAGAAAAAGGGTTCAAGATCGCTTGCCTAGAAAAGAGAAACCACGCACCTTCTTTCCCATGATGCAACACAGCCACACGAACCACGCCTTTTTGCGCCGCTTCTCGTAGCGATGCACTCGAACTTTCCAAACAAACGTGTCGAAACAAAGCCCCCGCTTCTCGTGTAGGATCACCAGCTTTCAGCAGCTCTTGTGCAAGCAACAACCGCGCTTTTTGGTGTTTGGGGGCCAAAGAGATCACGCGTTTGAGGATGGGAATGCTGTCTGTTCCGCGCTCATGGCGATGCAACAGTGTCGAGAGCGTAAAGAGATCGCTTGCAGAAGGCGACGAAAAAGACTCGATACGTCTCCAAACAGCCCAAGCTTCGGCTTTTCTGCGCTGCTTCCACAAAAGCTTGCCCCACCGCGAAAAACAAGAGGCCCGCAAAGGTGGGATGGCACACAACTTTTCGAAGAACGAAAGCTCTTGTTGAGGCAACAGTTTCCAAGAAGACGCCCGCTGCAACAAGGACTCCAGAAAACGCGGATGTTTGCCCAAAGGCGTCAACAACATGTTTTGTAGCTGCGAAGAAAAAGAGGGTTCCTCGATGGCGTGCAAGAAATCGAGCGTTTGCAAAGCGATCTGATCATCTTTGGGGTAGCGACGATGGCGATCAAGCATCAATTGAAGGGCCTTTTTGCGATGGCCATGTTGTGCGAGAAGGCTCGCAAGCGTCGAGAACATCGGGCTTTTGTAGTTTCGTCCGACCATCTTTTGGTAAAGAAGGATGGCTTTGTCAAACTGCTGTGTTTCTTCGTAAAGTTGCGCAAGCAAGGGGCGGATACGCTGTGGAGAGCGACTGACAAGCTTTTCATACATCGCAATCAACGCAGCGATGGTTCCTTGTTGGCGGTGAGCGCGGATCATCAACAAGTCTAGTTCGCGATGAAGCCAGTGTTGCGGGCCCAAACGCTTTTGGGCAGACGTGATGGATTGGATCGCGGTCTTGGGATCACGCGCAAGCAAGGCATCTTCCGCGATCAGCTTCCACAACATCGGGCGGCGCGAAGCGGGCGACTTTTGCACGGCGAGTTGTAACATTTCTCGGGCTTCTTTATAGCGCTGCAATTGCCGAAGTATCCGCGCCAATGCGATCTTCTTTGTCGGATCTTTTGGCAGCAATACCGCGAGCTTTTGGTAGACAGCCAATGCTTGCACAGGACGCTGTTGTTGCAGCGCTTGCGCGCCCATCCCTTCGAGAAGTTTGACTTGAAGGGCCTTTGTCGGCTTCGTGTCGAGCGCCGCTTGCCACAGCTTGATGGCCTCATCGCCGCGCCTTTGCGCAAGCAGCGTGCGCCCCATCCAAAGCGCAAGTTGCGCGGAAGACAACCAACGTTGAAGTTTTTCTCGTTTGTTCCAAAGGCGTTGATAGGATGCAAAAGCCCGGCGATACGCCCCTTTGCGATGATAAAGATGTGCAAGGGCTAGCGTCTTGCGATCCAGTGCGGCTCCTTTGGCAGGGGATTGTTGGATCTCTTGGATCAAACGTGTGGAATATCCGCGCTTTGCGTAATGCGTAAACAAACGCTGGGCGACATCTTCGCGTCGTGGGTCACTTAGAAAAAGTCGCTTCCAACGTGTAGCGATCTGTTGCCAGCGGTCTTTTCGCCGAAGCTCCCAACCTTCCGCCCACAAAGACGAAGGAAAGCACACACATACCAACAAGAGAAGGATGGGCTTTTTGAACAAGTGCATCAAACATGCTCCTCTTGGTCCAAAGACGCTCCTTGATCCAAAGAAAAGTCCCGACAGACCGAGTTTCACGCAGACCCGAAAGGCCGAGTTTAACGACGCAAAGGCAAACCAAATCTTATGCGTAGATAAGTCATCACGCGGGGCAGAAAGTTTGTGCGCGCAACAGCTTGGATCGGGTCAGAGTCGATCTCTTCGTAGCTGCGGAAACCTTGCGTCGCAAAGTCCAAATTGAGGCCCACTTCGATCCCCCAATGTCGTTGAAAAGGAACATAAGACTTCATAAAGATGCGGATCAACTGCTGTGGGATCTTTGCAGCGATCGATGCACCTTGGGTTTGTGGACGCAAAGCATCGATCTCCAAGAAGTGCAGAGAAAGCCCAAAAAGGATCACAAACTCTTTCCAAGGAAGCTGCGAAAACTGCGGTGGCGGCGCACCAAAAGACACCTGTGCAAGAAAGCGATGTTCGATGGTCGCCGAAGCATCGAAGCGAAGGGACGGATAGAGCTTTCTTTCAAAACGTAACAACCAATGCAGGAAAAATCGACGGATGTTTATAGGACTGGACAAACTGATCGAAAGGATGGGCGTGTAGAGTGGCTGCGTCAAAAGAGAAGGCCACAAGGGTTGGGAAGAAGTAGGAAGCGGCCAGTAGGCGCCCAAGCCACCACTTAGCTCGAAGTTTAGGTCCCTACGGCGTTTTCCAATGAACAAACGCAAGAGCACATCCCAATGGTTTGCAGAGAGATTGCCCTGTTCAAAAGCGTGAGACCATGAGAAACGCTGCCAAAGGCCAAGGCGAAAAAGTCCCCATCTTCCTCGAACAGCCGCGATCGCCTGCAATCGACTCCGCATCCCCGCACTCAAGGGGACATCTTCGAGTTGTTTGATCGGCGCCTGAAGATCGTGTTCGACCAAGAAACGTGCAGAGATACCGCGTGACAGGTTCCCCCACCTTTTGGCGATCCCAAAAGAGACATGGCTGCGAACACGTTCGCCTGCGAACCACTCAGGCCACCCCGTTTCTTCGGGAGGTGCTTGGCTATACTCCCCAAACAACCGCAAAAAGATCAAGCGTTCGTTGGCGAGCTTTTGTTCAGCGTGCATCAACTGGATATCCAGTCGCCCGCCAAAGATCCCTAGATGCGGGGCCAAAAAGAAGTAACGCCCTTCTGCACTCCCGTCCATCCGCAACAACCAACCATTCCTCCAATTCCACTGATACACCACACGCGCATCCAAACCTGTTGCAAGTGTCCAGATTCGTTTGTTGATCTTCGACTCTGGCTCGTAGGATGCGTGAAAATCATCGCGAAGTTGGTCCACAAAGCTATCAAAGAGAAAGTTTGCACTCGCCTCAAAGCGCCGTAGACTGGGGTGATCGTAAAAGATAGGGAAGTCATCAAACCATACACCCCCTCGCAAAAGTTGGTGATGGCTCGCAAAACGCTTATTCAGTCTTCTAAAACATCGCGAAGCGGACGGATAATAGATACGAACCGCAAGATTGCGGGCCAATCGAAAAGCAGAGTGGTGCCAATCGAGCGCTTGCATGTTCTTTTGGGCGTAGGCCGCGAGGATCTTGTACTGAAGATCAGCGATCTTGACTTGTTGCCGGCGAATCAAACCCAAGGAGCGTTTCAGACACGCGACATCGGTTCCCTTGAGATCTCGATAGCGCTTGTGCCACTTCTCCACATTGTTGTAGACACGCTGCACATAAGCACGCTGGTTCCGCAGATATATCCGAAGGCGTGCACCCTGCACCAAGGAACGACGGAAAAAAAAATGATGCGTCATCCACGAACGCCGCATCTTGCCGTCTTGGAGAGCTGCTTTTGCCCGAATCTTGAGGGACTGCGAAGCCTTGGGAGATGCCAAGATCGCCCGCGCAATCGCCATGCGTGGACGAGGCTCGCGTTCACGAAGACAAACCACAAGGTGTTCCTCGCGAGGCAGATCGTGTGTTAGGGACAAAAAACACCAAGCTGTCCGAACCAAGGGATGTTTGTCACTGCGAAGAGCTTTCACAGCCGCAGCAAAAGGGGGCTTCTCACGGTAAGGAAACAGTGCGTACAAAGCATTGAGCCTCACACGCTCGTCAGGATCTTTTAGGGTCTCGCGTAACCTCGACAACACCGCAGGAGATGTGCGTTTTCGCAATGCTGCAACAGAAAGCCAACGAACGCGGGGATCACTGTCTTGGCTCGATTGGATCAGAAGTTCTTCCACCCATGTCCCCGAGATATCCCGAAGCTGCTTTAAGGCTTTATAACGTTCGGATAAAGACTTTCCCTTTAGATCCTGTAAGATCTGCTCTTTTAGGGCGTCATCGTGTGCCAAAGAAGGGCGAGAAGAAGGGGGTTTTTTGCGGAAGCGAGGGGGTTTGGAGAAACAAGGGAAGGAAAAAAGAGAAAAGAACAACAACAATGAGCAGAAAAAAGGGCCTCTTTGAGCAGAGCTGGCGAGAGCACCAAGCCCAAACAAAGAAGCTGCCATCAAAGTTGTTTTTCGAGATCGATGCGAAACAAGAGTTGTTTTCGGACAGAGAAGATCTCGACCTGTTGGATTTTTTGTTTTAGGAGCTTGTCGCGCAGACTAAAGACACGCATCTCGATGTTTTTCCCAAGCGGCCCTTTGTACCATGCTGCGGGGAGAATCAAGATCAAAGTCGAGTCGCGTTTGTAAAGTGCTTCGATGGGCAAATAAGCATTATACAAGCGTTTATCGACGGGTGCTCCTTGTGTGCTTGGATGGCTTTGGATGCGCATCCAAGCGAAGAGCCCCACAGAAACGACGAGAAAAACAAAAAGAATGCTGCGCATCACCCACAAGCCACGTCGGGACTTTTTGGGAGGAGTGGTGCGTTCGACACGCATCGTTGTATCGGGGATCTTGTCAGAGAAGTCATAGATCCCCGAAGTCGTGACGGCTTTGTGTGTGTCTTCTCTGGAGATCGCGGGAAGCTGCGCAGAGATCGAGATCAAGTCACCCACAGAGAGATTAGAAGGAGACAAGGGGATGTGAGAGCCCGTCTGTCTCGCAACAGCCGCCAAGATCGGCGAGGAAGCTGTGGGTAAGGGTGCCGCGCTCAAAGGAAGCGGCGGAACAACGGCGGGTTGCGTTCCTCCTGTGGGCAGGACGCCACGTGGGGAAAGCTCCTCTTTCTTGGCTTGGTTCCCTTGGTTGTAGAGCGGATCACCACCAGGAAAACGAGGATTTGGGATATTGGCAGCGGAAGAGGCGGGTGCAGACTCTTCTTTCATCCAATCAAGGTTGTTTTTAAAGAAGCCAGGATGTCGAGCGGTCGTCTGGTTGGGGTCATCCCACGCAGACAAGACGTCCTCAAGAGCGTAGGGATGGGGTTCTTTGATCGCTTCGACTTGCATGGTGGAGCGTTTTACACCCAACGAGTCTGTTTGAACTTTGGGAGCGCCGATCTCACCAGGATTGGTACGCGGAGCCGATGTTGCAGGCCCGATCGGTTGGAAAGAGCCTGTATGCGTGCGCACAGGAGCCGCGGGGTAAGCTGCGGATGGAGCAGCAGGGTAGGCCGCGGATGGAGAGTGCATGGGTCGAGGCGCGGGGGTTCCAGGCCGAGGTGTCCCAGGACGCGGCGTTCCAATCGCAGGGACCGAACCAGTGTAGCCTTGGGGCCCAAAGTTCATCGAATGCGATGCGTTGGGACCACCCATTGGGGGCGCAGACACCACACCACTTCGATGTTGTGGAGGGATACCTCCGCCAATGGGTGGGGCAGGCATCACGCCACTTCGGTGTTGTGGGGGAGGCGCACCACCGCCGAAAGCGACCGCAGGAAAAGGACCGCTCACAGACTGAGGTCGCGGAGCTGCGTAGGGATCTTGGTATCCAGATGCAGGGTGAACCCCTCCACCAGGCGAAGTATAAGGGGCTTGCAAGGGGTGTCCTTGCTGCTGTTGGGGATATCCTTGCGCTTGGTAGCCTTGCTGCTGCGGGGGATAACCTTGCGCTTGGTAGCCTTGCGTGAAGGACTGTTGGGGTGGATACCCCTGCGCTTGTTGGGGATAACCCTGTTGTTGCGGGTATCCCTGCGCTTGGTAGCCTTGCGTGAAAGGCTGTTGGGGTGGATACCCTTGGGCTTGGGGCGGATACCCCTGCGCTTGGGGATATCCCTGCTGTGCAGAGATCTGAGGAAGGTCACCACGAGAGCCTGGTGGTCGCCCAGGGATTTGTGACAAGTCACCACGAGAGCCTGTCATCCCCGAAGGACCGTACACTTGGGGCAGATCGCCACGAGAGCCTGTCATCCCCGGTCGCCCAGGAACTTGTGACAAGTCGCCACGAGAGCCTGAAGAGAAAGAAGGGTCGCGGAAGACCATGGGTGCGCGATTTTCATTCATTCGATCATCTTGCACAGGAGGCGCGGGCTTGATCGAAGGAGGAACATCGTCATAAGGCGGAAACAAGTCGTCAAAAAGTCCCGATTTATCGAGCAAAGCAGCAAGTTCGGGATCATCTTGTGCAGAGATCTTTTTGGGTGCAGAACGTGGCGGCGAACTCGCAGGAGCCCGACGCAGACCCGGCGGCAGACGAAACACCCAGAAAACACTATCTGTTCGCGCAACTTGGCGCAGATAATCATCCACGTCCTCTTGATCAGCATTCGGTGTTTTCAAAAGGGTTTCGCGGATAGGCTCCAGATCGATCTGTGTGTTTCGGATGTACTTTTTGATACGCTTGCGTAAGAAGTTTTCAAACTTATGCGGATCAACATTTTGTGAGAGCCGGGCCAAGGCAAGCTCATTCACGAGAAGTTGGATCAGTTGTTCGATCTGATCGGAGAGCGGGGCTGCATCGTGTTGATCCCAACTACCACTGGGGAAGTAACCTTTGTCGTTTTGTTCGACAGAGAGGGACTTTTTGCTGTTGGAGGGAGGAACAACATCTGAGAAAGAAGCGTATCGCGAAGACTGCAAAGAGCCTTGGCTACGCGAGGAAGGAAGATCTGTTCTTGAGGGTGAGGGGCGACCGGAAGCAGCGCGAAGCTCTGTACGCGAAGTGGTCGGAGAGGCAGCAGGGATATCAGAGCGTGAGTTGGTCGAGCGTTGGGGGACAGCATTCAGACTTGAACGAGAGGGCGAAGGCGAAGAAACAGCGTTGAGGCTGGCGTTGGAGGCCGTCTTCGCGGGGCCTTTTGGAGTAACGCGTAGGTTTGCTTGCGAAGCAACACTGATGTTTCCGTGGGAAACGGAGTTTAGGTTGCCTTGCGACAAGCTGCGAACGAGAGGGCGGACCGTTACACCATCTGAGGGCGCAGCAGAAGACGACTGCTCGCTTTCCTCGATGGGCTTGAGAGGAATGGGCCAATGCACAGCTTGAAGCTGCGACATAAAGCGTTCGATCTGCCCACTGTCGTGGTTGTTTGTTTTGTAGAGCGTTTTGCGGACGGGATTGAGATCGAGTTCACCGTCTGCAATATATTGTGGCATGCGTTTTTGTAGGTATTTCTCGAACTTACCAGGGTCAACCCACTTTGAGATGGGAGAAGATTGAAGAAGAGAAGACATCTTTGCGACAATCGTCTCTGCGAGATCGTTCCCATTTTGGTTGGGTGCGGACCACTGATCCCAACTACCACTGGGGAAGCTTTGGGAAGGCATGGCACCACGAGAAGCGTTGATCGAAACCTTGTTGATGGAACCAGAGCTTCGCTGCGCGGGCGTGGTAGGGGTGCTGTGGAGGCGCCCGCTTGAAGCGCGCGGGTTGTTTCCTCGACCGCCCGAAACAGAGGCTTGGACATCATCAGAAGCGATGCCCGTTGTAGGTGAATGACGAAGCGGCAAGACACCAACCCCCTCTGAAGGCTCTGCAACACCGACATATTGGGAAGAAAGACTACTTGAAGAAAGAGATCCAGAAGAGATCGAGCCGGAAGAGATCGCCCCAGAAGAAATCGCACCAAGAACCCCGCGAGAAGGAGACGGAGTGGGCTTGTTTGACGAAGCAATCGTAGAAAGTTGTCCAGAGGATCGAGAGGAAGCACTCACGGGCGAAAGCCGTTGGATGTGGCTTGAAGACTCTCGATGGATGGGCAACACTTGCGTGGCGGGTTCTTGGAAGGTGGTCTCCAAGTTGCCGAAGGACTTGGGTTGTACCCGAGATGCGGCCCGAACAGGTGCGATCTGTCGCGTGGAGAGATCGCCAGAAGAGCGATCAGGTCTCGCGGGGATCTGTTCGGGTGCTCGACCTTGGCGGCCAAAACGAGGTGCTGTTGTCGTTTGTTTGTTGATGGGGGAGGGTTGTAAGAGAGGAAACAACTCGCGCCACAAAAGAAACCAAGGTCCTTGGAGCTGGATATGACGACTTTCTTGGGTCAACCAGTCGCGGATTTGGACTTGGGCATGTGCACGAGAGAGGGCTTTGTTTGCTTTTTGGAGGACGGGTAGTAAACGAGCCGCAAGTTCGGAGTCTTTCCAGATGCGAGCCAAAGATGGTTCTGCATCATTGCGTAAGATCCGCTCATTGAGGCGTTGAAGGATGTCTTTGGGTTTCCAGAAAGACATGTGCGTCTCTCTGCCTCCATAGATACGAGGGGAAGAGCCACTATCGGACATTGCGCAAAAGAATGCGCGCGTGGTTTATCATAGCGCAATCCTAGAAACCGATCAATAAGTGAACACTTTAGCGCGGCATTCTTGGACCATTCTTCCCATCCTCAAAGACGCTTGACAGAGGGTGTGCTTTCATTTTAGCGTCGAGATCGCTATGGGGAGACCTGTACCAAAAGGCACATCCCAAAGGCGTTACCGCCTTTTTTTGGGGGCAACTCCACACCCCAGTCACGACCTACTCATCCACAGATGGAACAGAGGCAAAACATTGAGACCAAAAAGAATTTTATTTTTTATGTACGCGTGTATCTTCTTTTGTATGGCGTCTGTGGCTTGCGTTGATCCCACCAAACCCCCACCAACACAAGTCGGCGAATGCAAGACGGATCTTGAATGCATCAAGAAACAATGCCCTCAAACAGATCCCAACGAATACAAGCGTTGTGCGGACGCGCTTCATACCTTTGACAACGGCGGTCCCAACTACGTGACATGCGCCCTCCAAGCGGAAGAAAAAGACAACAAGTGCACCACTCTTTCTCTTCCTCTTTCCTCGGGTCAGTTCATCGTGAAGTTCCCCGAAACGCTCAGTACGCAGATGGAAGACGCGATCACGACGTCACTGCGACAGTTTACCTTCCCCAAAATAGACCTCAATGGGAAGCCCATCGACTGTGCCCGCCTCAAGGCACTCAACGACAGCAACCCCGAAGGTTTGATGGATGTGAACTTGGGTCGCTACTACCCCAACCGCGTAGGCGCGACTCCCTTTGATACGCCGATCAAAGCACCCTTCGCGACCTCTCTTCCCTTGTTCTTCGAAAAGATCCCCGCAGGCAAGCATCTTGTGGTCGTCATGGGCTTCTGCCGCAAAGACACCCCGATCACCGCAGCCACCAAAGGGGACTACTTCGCGTGTAAAGAAGTCGAGTTCAAAGAAGCCCCCGAAACCCCCGCATTTACGATCGAAACGGAAGTCGAAGACAACCTCTGCTTCAAGTGATCACCCCTCCTTTGCAATCTCTCGCCTTTTCTGCGATTCCTTGCCTTTTCTGCCCTCCACAAAAAAAACGAAGCCCCACGCAACCTTTCTAAAAAAGATGGGTTTCCATCCATGTAAGCTCATGTTCTTTTGGGCTCGATCTTATGCGAGGCTTTGGTGACCCAAAGATCGAGAAGAAATCATGTGATATGTTCTTTCTGGCTTTGGACACAACCAGAAGTATGTAGGGAAGATCGTGCAAGAGATCAGCGATAATGCACTGATGGAGGCTATCAAACGCGGAGAGCGCGCTGCTTTTCGCCGTTTGTTTCAACGCCATCTCGGTCCCTTGCAGCGCTTTGTCTATCGATTTGTGGGGAGTGCGGCCGTCGCAGAAGAGATGGTCCAAGAGATCTTTTTCAAGATCTACCGGGCCGCCCCCGCCTACGAGCCACGGGGATTGTTTACGACGTACCTTTACCGTGTCGCAACCAATCACTGCCTCAATGAACTGAGGCGCGCAGATTACAAGCAACGAACGGACTCCTTGGAACAACGCCAAGAACAGTTTCCTTCGGGTGCTTGGGAACCCCAAGATGAACAAAGCCCATCCCCTGATGAGCAGCTTTGGTTGGGGCATTTGACTGCGCAACTACAAGAGTTTTTATTAGAATTACCCGAGCGACAACGCGCAGCCTTGTTGCTCTACAGCTTAGAGTCGCAGGCTTACCAAGAGATCGCAGAGGTCTTGGATGTATCTGTCAGCGCTGTGAAGTCGATGATTCATCGAGCGAGACAGAGCTTGCGCCAACGTTTTGAGGTGTGGAATGGACAAGCAGAAGAAACGCCTTGAACCTGTTTCAGACAAGGATCTGGATCGATGGATGGAGGCCTTGCGTAGCGAGCCAACACCCTTGTCACAAGATCCTGGCGTCGAAGCGCGCTTTTGGCAGCGTTTTGCTTTGGAGTTGGGCAGCGAAGAACAAAAGCGACAAGCGAAGTCCACGTCCCAAAAGACCGAAGGATGGGCACTTTTCCGCAAAATGGGCGTCGCATTTGCGCTTACGATGGGGTTTTATGGATTTTTGTGGATACAAGTCTCGCCTGTTTCCTTTCAGACAGGGCAGGCCCCTCTTGCGAAACAATCCAAAAAGCCGCATATCCCTACTCATAAGATGCGATATGCACTTCATCATAAATCCCAGCGGGCACGTTACCGCGCTCCATCCAAACCCTCTATGTACCAAGATCTTGGAATGCTCCGCGAGATGGAGATGATGGAAGATCTCGATACCATCGAATGGCTTGACAAGAAAGGCTGAGGATCATGACGTTGTTTGGCCGTTCTGTGACACTCTTTCTTCTCATAGGCTTGTGCTTCGGCCCATGGCGCCCAGCCTATGCGCAAGAGCCCGGTCCTTCGGCTCTTGAAGCATGGAAGAAGATGACACCCGCTCAACGCGAAGCCATGCGTAAACGCTGGGAAGCGTTTAAGAAGCTCTCCCCAGCAGAACAAGCACGATTGCGCGAACAACTCCGCAAGTTCCGCGCACTGCCGCGCACAGAACAAGAGCGGCTTCGAAAAAACCAAGCGTTGTTTCGCACGCTCTCTCCTGAAGAACAAGCGCATATCCGCCAAAATTACAAGCGCTTCCGCAAGATGACGCCCGAGCAACGCACTCGTCTTCGTCAAGCATGGCTGCGTTTCCGCAAGATGACGCCCGAACAACGCGAGAAGATGAGACGAACATGGCTGCGTTTTCGCAAGCTATCGCCCGAAAAACGCAAGATGTTGCTCAAACAACGACGCCTGATGATGCAAAAGCGACTACGACGAAAAATGCTAAGACGTCGGTTAATGCGGAAACTTCGACGAAGATAACGTTCCTGTCACCCAAGAGATGCCCTTGGCTTCTTCCGTTTTGCCTTGGCTTCTTCCCTCACCCCAAAGACCTCCCCAAACTCTCTCAAGACACCTCTTCTTGTTGGCCTTCAGAGGCCCCCAACATCGACAGCAAGTGATGCTTTTGCCAAAGCGCTTCAGCCGCACGCGCTTGGCTGGGATCTTCGACAGAAGGTTGTGCGGCCGCAGAAGCTTGTGCCCATGCAAGTGCTCGCAGCGCATACGCCGCATCATCCGCCGCATCCGCTGCTGCTTGCGCAGCTTCGACGCCTTGTTGGGTTGTAGAAAGTCGATAAGCCGCAGCACGCGCCGCATCGACGGCTTGCAACAGCATCTTGGGATCGATCTTTTCTTCGTCGGGTGTTGCGGGCTGTTCTTGTTGTTGGAGCCAGAGTTTGCGCAAAGTGATCGCTGCATAGCTTTCGGGGATCAACTGCGCCAAGGGAAACAGGCTCTGCTCTAAAGCGCGTTCTGCACAGTCACAAGCCAAACGATGAAGCAAAGAGGCAGATAGCAGGGCTTCTTGGGAAACCTGCCGAAGTTGTTGGAGAAAGTCACCATCTTCACAAAGTATCTCGCGAGAACGTTGTATCGACATCGAATCACCTTGCTTGATGGAGCGAAACTGGTCTAGGCGGGGGTCTTGGGGGTTCGTGGCTTGCGAAGGTTGTTGACAAGGACTTCTTCGACACCTTCGCGATAGTTTGCACGGCGGCCCAAAGCAAAGAGCAGATCACTCAAGCGATTGAGATAGTGCACGATCACTTTACGCAGGGGCTCTTCAGCCATCAACCGCACCACACTGCGCTCTGCGCGGCGACAGATCGTGCGCGCAACGTGCAGTTGTGCAGAGGTCTTCGAGCCTCCCGGTAAGATAAAGGACTTCAGTGCAGGCGTCTCTTCATCACAGGCGTCGATCCAATCTTCGAGTTGCGACACGGCATCTTCGCCAATGATCTCGCCAAAAGGCTCTCGGTCTGAAGGGGTTGCCAATTCACTGTTGACAAAAAAGAGAGTGGCTTGTATCTCTCCCACCTGCGTTGACAGCTCAGGATCATTCGACTCCGTACGCACCAGCCCCAACCAGCTTACAAGCTCATCCACTGAGCCATAAGCCTCGACTCGATCACTTCCTTTGCTGACCCGCACATTCCCCAACAAACCAGTCTCGCCACCGTCTCCAGCGCGTGTATAAATCTTCATCGTTTTCTTTTCTCCAAAAACACTCGTTTGCTTGAATACTTGTTCGCGAGAAGGGAAAGACTTTTTCTTATCGTTATCCACATTGAGCCACAAAAATTGTGGATAACTCTGTGGAGAACTGATCTTTGCGGCAAGTCCTACAGCCCCTAACTCTGCTTAAAATAAAGAGATAATCTATCTATGCGAAAGGACGGAGAAATCCACAATGCGTTGTGGATTTCTCTATCGCTACGTGCATGTTAGAGGAGAGAAATTTCCTCAAAAAACAGAGCAGAGGGGAGAAGGAAACGCGGGATCAATGTTCGCTGGAAGGGTTGGCCGATTCGACAGCGTTCTCCGAAGACTCAGTTGTTTCTTCGGCTTCGGGAGCGGCTTCGATCTCGTCTTCTTGGGGGAGAGCGCCAGCGTCGAACTCGGGTGCATCTTCGTCGCTGGTGGGTTGGACAGCGTCAGCTTGTTTTTGTGCAGCGTCTTGGGCTTCTACGAGGACCTGATCCACGATCTTGCGCATCGCTTCAGCACCAAAGACATCGCCAGCGCGTTGTGTGATCGCGAGGATCTGTTCGCGTTCTTGATCGAGGAGCTTTTGAAGCTCACGAACATCGCGGAGTGCGCGGTCCAACTGGTTTTGGGTCACGCGGTAAGCGTAATCGTTGTTGTCAGCGCGAACACGAAGACGGCGCAGTTCGGACTTTTCAGAACCGATGCGCTTTTTCTCTTTTTGAAGCTGCTGATCTTGTTTGCGATTGATGCGCTCAAGAGATTGTTTTTCTTCAGTGATCTTCTTGAGATCATCTTGAAGTGCTTTTTTCTCTTGGCTGGCTTTGGCGCGCACTTCGTCGAGTTTCTTTTGGATCTCAGTCTCGGATTGTTCGCGTTCCTTTTGCAGCGTCGTCATCTCGGCTTGCATGATTTGGAAACGCTCGCGCAAGGCAATCAACTCGATCTCCGTTTCGGGAGACTCTGCACGCATCTCTTTGAGTCGTGCTTTGAGTTCTTCGTTTTCAGCGCGAACATCGCGAAGTTTGACGCGAAGGTCTTTTTGTTGACCTTTTCCTTCGGACTGTCCTTTCTGAATACCTTTGATTTGATTGCTTCGTTGCTCAAGCTCGCGTTCGAGAGCTTCTGTTTTTTTGCGACTGCTCGAAAGGAGTTCTTGGGTGGTGGTCAGCTCTTTTCCAAAAGCACTCGCTTGGTAGGCAAGAAAAAGAGCCACCAAACCAAGAATCCCAACAAAAACCCAGGCCATGGTGATCCGTCTCCGAGTTAGAGGGCGCTCTCCCTAACAAGCAAACACTTGGTGGAAGGCTTGCGCCAAAACGTTGATAAAGGAAGCTAGAGGGTGATCGGCCCACGGTGATCGAACGATCTTTTCGTTTCATCACCCCCATCGCATCGGGACTTTGGACAGAGGGAGGGGAGACCCAACCCATGCCCAAAAAAGCAGGGTGGTTATCATAGCCTCGCTGCGCGGCTTGTCAACAGTTAAAAGGGCGTCAAGCAAGGACATCGCTTGAAAAAACAGACGAAGGAGAGAAAGAGAGAAGGGGGTTTCTCTCGCAAAACACTTTGTCGTCCTTTGAACGGATCACAAGGGGCCGAAAAAAACAGATATCAAAAAAAGGTGATTTGTTTTCGTGAACTAAGCGTCTTCTGGATCATTCTTCTTGGGCTTGGTTTCTTGTTCGGGCAAGGAAGTGGCCATCCAAGCACGGCTGAGTTCCACCCCGGCAAGCAACAGAGAGGCCCCCGCAAGCAAAGCCAAAGTCGCCGCGATGTAGTCCACTTTACGCAAAAAAGAGATGCAACTGTACAGAAAATAAGGACCCGAGAAGATCAACAGCAAACCAACGAGCGGGTAGATATCGCGAATTCGAGCAAGCCAAGGCCGCATCGAGCCATCCTTTCAAGTGTTTTGTGAAAACACATCAACAACCACAACACGCAACTCTTGTAGCATAAGTCGCCTACCACAAAGGGCAACTTTTCCAAAGAAGCCCGCGGCCACCCAAGCGGGGACGCCAACTCTCTCTTCGCCACAACCAAATGCAGTGCCATCTCGACGGCTAGAAAAGTCCAGAGCGTATCCCCCAAACAAACAAAAGCCCCATCCCACCGAAGATTCCCACTGCAAGATAAAAGAGCAACAACCAGCGGCGAAGTTGGAATCCCCGAATCTTTCGCAGATGCAATCGCCGCGCGGGTTCGGAAAAGCTCGCAAGCTGGTAGAAAAAGAGAAAGAACACAAACAAGAATTGCATAAAAGCAAGGCTGACGTAGCTCATCTGCGCAAAGGTCTTTTCGCCTCGCGAGGCCACCAACGCAACGATTAGGCACAACAGCGCGTACAAACCGCACGCAGCTGTCCAACGAAAACGTTTCCAACGTGCAGACCAAGTGGAGAGAGCTGGTTCAGGATGCAACGCCGCGGAGGTGACTTGCGCTCGAACTGAGCGCGGAGGAGGGGGAGGAGTGTGTTGTTCCATCAAGTATCCATCTCCAAACCAAGAAGAGATCGCCTTTATAGCATCCAAGAGTCTATGCAAAAGCAGCTTCTTTTGCTCCAAAGAGCCGATGCTGCGAGCAATCACAAACAGTTTCTTTAGAAACGACCGCCTTGTCGCAGTTTTTGAAGCCGCTCGCTCAACAACAAGGGGGCTTCTTTTGGATCAACAGAGAGCAAAGAATAACCAAGACGACCGATCATCCGCTGGATCCGTCTTCTCCATGACCATTGCTCCAAGGTCAAGAGTTCTTGCAAGACCGCCATCGTAGGATCTTTTTCGGGTTGTTGGATCGCAAACCATGGAGAAAAAGGACTGAGAAAGATCACATGATGTCGATGTTGTCGAGCCAGTCGCAACGCCTGCATCACACGATCCCAGTGCAAGATATCATTGAGATCGCTCAACACCACGATTAGTTGGCCGCCATGCATCGAACGCACAGCTTCTTCGAGCGCAGTTGCTAGACCTGCGGCCTTTTGCGTCGCCCACTGATGATAACGATAAGGCAGTTCGATCCCCATGTGATCCACGATCGTGCGCAAGACCTTGATCACCAGATCCTCGTCAGACTTCCAAGAGTCGGGGAAATGCAGATCTGGGTGTTTGCGAATGATCTCCCAAAGATAGTGCAACATCGGCCTTGCAGCACAAGGCGCCCGACCTGATGGAGCCGCCAAAAAGCCCTCGCGGTACAAAAAGCCCGAAGTCAATGTAAACAGCTCGGACAGCGAAAGCTCGGAAAATCGAGGATCTGTGAGGTGATGTAGCGTTTGTAGATGCTTCAAGATGCGGTGGAGCTGGGTCTTTCCTCGATCGTGGTGGACATGCTCAAGGATCTCTCCATCAAAAGAGATCAGCCCCACGCGATCTTGTTGGCCAAGCGCACTCTTGGAAAAGGCGATCGCGACTTGCGTTGCGTGATCGATCTTGCGCTGACTGAGGGTTCCTTCGCGCATCGACTGGCCGATATCCAAAAGCGTATAGACCGTCATTGGGGTCTCGCTCTCAAAGTCTCGACACAACAGTTTGCGCAATCGCAACGAGTGTTTCCAAACGATCGAACGTCTTGCGTCTCCTGGTCGATACTCACGGATATCGTGAAGCTCAGAGCCTGATCCTGGCCGATGTTGGGGCAAACCATTCGTCACGGCTCGCAAAGGCCGCGTACTCACGCCTTTTCGCTGGATATTGGCGAGCGGCAAGACGGGCATCACCCGCAAGACCTCGGGAAGACGGAGGTATCGTTGATGCTCGAAAAATCGAAAACGATCCGAAAAAGTGAGATCCACCCCATACAACGGGAAATCCCCCATGACAGGGGTGTTCAGCTTAAAGGTGATGCGATGTGGCTTCCGCGGTGAAAGCGTCCGTCGTTTGAGGGTTTGGGGAGGGATAGAGCTATGCAAGTACACAGAGTGACGCAGAGAAAAGTCTTGGAGGAAAAGCGGCGCAGAAGCTGGCGTCATCTCGACAGAAAGAGAAGCATCGTGACCTGCACGGTAACTTTGATCCGCAAACTTCCAAGACAACCGAAGATGGCGGGGATGCAGATTGTTTTCGAGGTCCATGCGATGTTGAAGCCAGATCAGGAAAAGCACCGTCCATCCGAGAAGTCCGCTGCCAAGGAGCAACCAAGAGGCACGCATACTGCCCCATAAAGCCAACGCCGCACAAAGCACGAGCAACCACACACCGCGCGCTGTAAAACGCAACTCTGAAGGCAACGGAATCCCCGCACCTTCGGGGATCTTGTTCGGCAACTGATCGACGTAAGGGGCTTTGTAGTTCATGCTTTGTAGCTCGACTGGGGTGTTGAGATATGAAGAAAGCTCCAAAAGAACTAATACTCTAAGAAGATGGCATCTCACGTCGCAAGACAGCGATGCGTTGGAGAGCTTCTTGGATGATCTGCTCGCCGCGCAACCCCTCCATCTCCGCCTCTGGTTGGATAATCAAACGGTGCGCCATCACAGGGATCGCCATCGCGCGGATATCGTCGGGGATGACATAGTCGCGGCCACGCACAAATGCTATCGCCCGCGAGGCACGCAAGACCCCAAGAGTCCCACGCGGCGAAACCCCCAACAGGACCGAACGATGCGAGCGTGTATAAGCCACAAGGTCGAGGATATACTCTTCCAACTCTTCGGTCACATGGACACTTTCGACGTCATGTTGCCAACGTAAGATCGTCTCTGCATCGAGCACAGCAAGCGGAGGATTGGGCGTTTTGCGATAGGTCCGCAGCATCGCGCGTTCCACATCACGGGGTGGAAAACCAAGTTGAAACTTCATCAAAAAGCGGTCCAACTGTGCTTCAGGCAAGGGATACACACCTTCCTGCTCCACAGGGTTTTGTGTCGCAAGTACCATAAACGGCGGAGGCAACGGATGACGCTCGCCTTCGATGGTGACTTGTTGTTCGGCCATCGCTTCCAACATCGCAGACTGTGTTTTGGCAGGCGCACGGTTGATCTCGTCAGCGAGCACGATGTTCGCAAACAACGGTCCCTTGCGCAGATCGAAGGCTTGATCGCGCATATTGTAGAGATAAGACCCCGTAATATCCGCAGGTAACAAGTCTGGCGTAAACTGGATGCGCTGAAAGTGGATGCCCAGACTGGCCGCAAATGCTTTCACGAGCGTTGTTTTGGCCACGCCAGGCACACCTTCGAGCAGGATATGACCTTGCGCGATCAGTGAGGCCAGCAGGTATTCAACAAGGGTCGTGCGACCAAGATAGGCCTTGCTGATCTCGGTGTTGACGTCTTTAAATTGTTGCATACGCTCTTGTGTGCTCAAGCCGTTGTCCTTTCTTGGCGAAAAGCAAACTTCAATCCCTATTTGGAGGACATCTTGGTTTGGGTAGCGGGTTTGGCTTTGGGTTCGCGACTCACCCCAAACCATCGAAACAACCATGAAAACCAGCGCTGAAGCCGCGTCCGCTTTTGTATCTTGGGTGGGGTGATCTTTGCATCCGCAAAGTGCGGAGCCGTCGGCCTCTTGAGAAAAGGATGACGAAACTTTTGATCCATCCCAACTTGTTGGAGACAGTGCAACACATCGTGGTAGGCCATCCGCAACTCATGCGCCCCAACATTTCGATGCAACCACTCATTCCATTGGTGGCGTCCTGGAAGACGCGTCAAGATCTGTCGCAAACGCGGTAACACCTGGGCCAACGAAGCCTCGATGCGCTCTTGTCGCAGATCTTCTTCGATTAAATCAAGCACAAGCCCCACAGACTCGCGCGGATCGCGTTGGCCCAAACGATCGGAGAGATGGAAGTGATCCACCAAAAACAACACAACCTCTTCGCGCAAGATGATCATGGGCCAAAGATAACTCAGATGCCCTTCACGGTAACTCTCTAATTGCTCGGAAAAACGCTCGGGGATCAGTCGTAAGAGTTCTTCTCGCTCTCGATCATAACGCTGGTTAGGGGCTGTCCCACTCGCAAAACGGGCCCAGCCCCACCACATCACAAAGAAGATCGCTCCCACCAAAAGGTACACAAAGAGCCAACGTGAGGCTGGGGGCTTGGGTGCAGAGAAAGCGTAAGGGTCCTTACCCGAACGCAACGCCGCAGGAGAGATCGGCGGAAAGGCCGCTTGCAAGGCTTCTTCCGAGGTGAGAGATTTGTTGGCTTCTGCAAACCACTCCCATGTCAACTGCAAAGCGCCCCACAAAAGCTGCGAGAATGGAAGAGAAGGCTCATTTTTCCACGAAAAGTCACCCACCAAAAGCGTGACTTTTCCGCTCTGTGCGGGGGCTTTGAGATAACGAGCAAGGTTGTGTGCAAAACGCAGGTTGTCGCCATAAGGGATCATCTCGTTGATCAGCGCGCTGGGATCGCTAAAAACGACAAGCGTTCCATAGCCGATCTGGGTGCGAAACAACACCAATCCTGGACGAAAGCCATCAGGAACATTCGTAAAGTGCGGCGACGACACCAACAAAGGATACTGATCCCGCGTGTGGATAGAACGCAACCACTGAGGATGATTTAAGAAAAGTGTAGAAGACTGACGCAACAGTAGATCCGCTTTTTGGGATCGAACAGGGTGCGTCACGTGAACATCAATATATCGCCGCAACTGCCAAACCTTGGCATTGTAGGCCCCGCGTTGTTGATCAAGTCCAAAGAAGTGCATCCAAGGACGGCTCGTGCCAAAGTCGTCAGCCAAAAAGACCCGTCCTCCCGCCGCAAGGAAGATCAACAAAGGTCGCAAATCCAGTCCTTCGCGGGTAGGAGCCAAGATCAAGATCGGGTCTTGAAGCCGCGCACGACTCCAATCAAAGGTCTTGGGCACCTCGACTTGTGTTCCCTGTTCTCGCAATACCCGCAAAAAACGCGCTGTCCCATTCCACTCCCAAGAACGCGGCGAAAAGTCCTCCGCAAAGGCAGGCGACGCGGCAAAAATCATACAAAAGAAGAGCCCAAACCAACACTTCGACATCTTGCGCATCAATTAGCTCTCTCCGTCTTGGTGTGTCACATGAGAAGGGGACGAAGCTGCCGCCTCTTTGTGAGGCAGTCCCTCACGAACCACCAAAGCTGCTGCTGAAAAAGCCGCACGTTGCTCCGCTGAAAGCTGCCCCGCTCCTGTAGAGTCCACACGATCCAGCTTTTGCACATCCTCAAAAGCCCGTGAAGCCGCAAGCACAGCCTCCACATCTTCGCGTTCAAACTCCATCGTATGCGACTTTTTCTCTAACTCCTCTGTTGTCCCTTGTTGCTCCAAGGTCGTCTCGCTGTTTTCTGCGGTCGTCTCGTTGTCTTCCGCAGACACTTCGCTGTTTTCTGCGGTTGATTCGTTGTCTTCCGCGGACACTTCGCTGTTTTCTGCGGTCGCTTCGTTGTCTTCGACGGTCACTTCATTGTTCTGTGCGGTAGATGCGTGGCTTTCAACCACAACATCTCCGTCTTTGAGCGTGGTTTCGTTGTTTCCAAAGATGGGCACATCGTAATGGACAGCGTGGAGCTTGTGGTGCTCCTCGGTAGCTGCGTTGTCTTGCGTCTCCTCAAGACCCTCTCTTTCGACAGCGATGAGTTCACTTTGCGACAGGAAAGTGGGCTCTTGTTGCGGTGAAAAGGACTCTTCAAAAGGAAACAGCGGCAGTTCATCTTGGTGCGTTGTACGATGCTCATCCTGCTGCTCAACGAGCGTTTGCGCCGTATGTTCGGGCGAATCGAGCAAGGTTTGTTTTGTAGAGAAGAGAGGGGGCTCTGCATGGGCATCATTGAAAGAAGGCGCGGTAAGTCCCGTGGGTTCTGGACTTGCGCCTTTGTTCGCTTTTGGAAGATCCGTTGTCTGGGTCGAAGGGACGGGCGGTGACTGCTCTTTGGGCGGTTTGTTTTTTTCGAGAGGTGGCAGTTTGATCTCAGAAGGGACGTGCCGCAAAGACTCGTAGGTCGGGACATGGATCTCTGGCAAAAGCGCGTGGTCTTGCGTCATCAAGGCTTTGAGCGCAACGGAGACTTGTTGATAAAGCTCTTTCGACGGGGGTTTTGGTGAATAGTAAGCATGCTCAAACCCCACAGCGAGCGGCCGCATCAGCTTTGCGATGTCATCAGACAACAAGGCAAGGATCTCACGAGCGGTCTTTTTTCTCGGATCGATGGTCTTGTTGAGCGACGAAACCCCTTGACGAAATGCTTCGAGACAAAGGAAGCGATAAGAGTACAGCCCAACCCGAAGTTGGCGTGCCTCGCCATAATGAGGGCAGGGGAGCTTGAGCGATTTTTCACGAAAGGCAGGGTGACGAATCCACAAAAGCAGCGGTCCTTCGAGATCTTGTGGCGCTTCCCATTGGAAAGAGCCATCGGGCCGCGAAGTCGTGACTTCGATCTCTTCGCCTTCTTGGGCCAAGAAGATCTGGGCGCGTGCGACGGGCCTTTGCTCATAGATATCCGTCAATCGACCCGAAACCATCCGATCTTGCGGCGCCCGCACCCCACGTTGAAGCACGATCTCTTCGCTATCATGTAGCCGCAACACCTCTTCTGCATCGAGCATTTTCGCGGCAGGTGCGGGAGGAACGGGCTTTTTGCGCAGAAACCAACCAAGCCCCACCAAGAAAAACAGCGTCAATGCCGCGATCCACGGCCAAGAAGAGCGGGAAGGAGGGGGCTTTCCTGGCAAGATCTGAAGCATGTGTCGTCGATCTTGCGGCAGAAAGTAACGATCCCCTTGAAACATCAAGCACAAAGGAATCCTCGCAGCGCCTTCGAGAGCACCACCTTTCCATACAAAACGCACTTGACCTTTCGCATCGGTGGAAAGGCTCATCAGCGGGACGCCAAGGTCCTTGCACGTGCGAGGCGGGATATCTTCACGAGGGATCAGGGGAGCGGCATCTTTTTGTTTTTCCAAGCGCCCAAGGAAAAGCTGCAAAGGATAGTCAGGAAGCGGCGTCCCTTTGTAATGCAGCTTGGCGTGGATCGTAAACTCTTTGGTCCCCGACTGAAGGGGCTTTGGAAAGACAGCAGAAAAAGTCGCATCCACGCGCCCAAGATCCAAAGCCCGACGAGACTGGCTCTGACGCAAGTTTCCTTGTCCTGGAAAGCGCAGCGTAAAGATCCCCTTGGGAGGGAAGTTGACGACCTCTTTGCGAAAACGCCCCTCTTTGTTGGTGCGCAGGCGGATCTGTTTTTTGTTGGGGAGTTGAAGGACCAAAGGGGCTTGGGAGATGCCTTTTCCTTGATCATCTGAGAGTTTGCCGACGATCTCGGGCTTGCCTGCTTTGTTGCGTTGGACTTGCATCTCCACGTTGGTAGAAGACTGGATCTGCACAGAGATCGACTCTTTCGCGACCTCAACCCATCCCTTTTTGTCTTCTCGTTTAAGGGGTTGCGACCAGACCACAGAAGGGGCCCAAGCGAAGAAGATTCCTATCCACAAGAGGCAACGCACAGAAAAGATAGAGCGAACAAAGACGTAGGGCATAGCCTCTCCAGCAAAAAAGACCCAAGAAACAAGCTTTTATCGAAGGATTCGACGCAAGCGACGTTGCAGGGGCGTATCATCCGAGCGATAGCCAGAAATCGGCGAATGATGGGTGATTTGGCGTACTTTTTTGCGTGGTTTTGCACGCCATATCAAGGGTTTCTTTTGTCGCAGTGCATCCGTGGGATCTCGCAAGACCTGCTTTCCACCAATGCCAAGCTTTCGCGCGTCCGTGCGTTCAGGACGATTGTCGATAGGAGGCGTTTTGGCCCGCTGTCGATCTTCTTCGCGGGTTTCATTTTCGGGGACTTGAGGGATCGGAAATGGATCTTCGGGATGCTCAAAAGGCTTCCCTTTCCATTTCCCCATCCAGTTGGGCACATCGCCTCCCCCAAGATCGATCAAGCGCCAACGACCGTCAGGATAGCCGACTTCTGCAAAAGCGTGCGCTCCATTGGCCACAAAACGCGCGGGATAACCGAGGGCTTGCATCGTGGTGACAAAAAGCATCGCTCGATGACGACAAACCCCGACACGACGGCGCATCAGAGCGAGGTAAGGATCGCCTTTCTTTTCTTCGGGGAGGAGTTCTCGTGCAGAAAAACTCCGAAGATGGGGCACCAAGCGCATCAAAAGTTGATCGAGGGTCATCTTGGGGGACAGGTCCCACTCATGAAGATGCGCCAAGACGGTCTCACGTTTTTCTGAGCGGGGGTAAGGGCGCAAAGATCGCGGATACATCTCAGCGGTGATGCCTTTGGGGATCGGGCCGCCAAAATAAAGCGGATCAGCTTCCAAAGCAAAACGTAGTTCCACAACCTTGGGCTTTCGTAGATACGCTTGGACATACAAGACCTTGGCGCTGTCTTTGGCAAAACGAAGCCCGCGAACTTGAGGAGACGCCAAAGCCCATAAGACCCGTGCATCGGGTGAAACGCTAGGAATAGGCGTCCACTTCCCAGGCCACAACAACACCCGTAGATGTCCTGTAAACCGCCGAAATCCTGGGCGCGAAGGGGCATTCTTGCTGACGATGCGCTTTCTTGTGGAGCGCAGTGTCAGGTGATAGCCCGTGTCCCACTGATCAAGAGAGGTGATCCGCTGATGATGCGGAAGATAGGGTGTAAAGACCTGTCGCAAAAAGATGCGCCCACCATTGGTTTGCGTATCCATCTTGTATTCTTTGCTGCGACTCAGAAGTTGACCGCGCTGTGTGGACTGGTGCGCATCCCCTTGTTGTTTCGGTTTTCTTGCAGCTTTTCTATTCCCAAAACGCGACTGCAAGGGAGGCAACATCAAAGGCGGGAGTTGATCTTCTTTTGTTCCACCAGGGGGCGGTGCTGGAGCCGCATCGCCCGAACCACCGAAGCCGTTCCCTGCGCCTGGCCGATCACCAAAGATACGCGGGCGACTTCCACCCGATCCACCACGGCCCGAACCATCGCGATTTGGCCCATCTGAGCCACCACCTTGGTCGCCACCTTGCCCATCGTTAGGAGGAAGTCGGCCTGCATTGTCTCCAGGGGAACCTTGACGACGCGCCAAGTCCCGTAAACGCCGCCGTATCTGCTGCATACGACGTCGCATTTCTTCTGCTTTTTGCTCGCGTTCTTCTTGCTCTCTTTGCCAGTCGCTTTGTTGCCCACGACGCTTTTGCTTCTCTTGCTTTTTTAGCCACTTGGCTGCTCTGGCTTTCCAATCATCCTTGGGTGGCTTGGGCTGGGCATCCTCTCGCTTGGGCGTGGCGCTGCCCTCCAAAGAGGGGTCACGAGGAGAAGAGGGCGAGCCATCCGAAGGGCTGGGACCCTGCGGGACTTGCGGCATAGGTGTAGGAGGCGTGGGAGAAGGCTCTTGAGGAGAAGAAGGATCTTTGGGAGCTTGGCCGTCCCCACGGGGATCTTGACCAGGCTCACGTGGATTTTGGCCGTGTTCAGGGGGAGCTTGCTGAGGAATCGGAAAACGTTGAGGAGTCGGAACACGTTGGGGAGTCGGAACACGTTGAGGAGTCGGAACAGGTTCAGGAGATGGACCGCGCAAACGGCGTGCTCCGCCTCGGCCTCCACGAAAGCCTTGTCCAGCCCCAGGGATCGGGGGCATCCGAAAGGTTTGCGGCGCAGAGGGCTTACCAGATCTTTTGTTTGAGGGTTCCTCTTCCGCGGGACTCCAACCTTTTTTCAATCGTTCCCACTGCGAACGTTGCCGCGCTTGTTCTTGCAGCAACCGACGTTCTTGTTCTTTGCGAAGCTTCTCGCTGCTCTCCGTCCCTTGCTGCGGACCTTTTGAGGCATCCCCTTTTTCTGGCGAAGGCCCTTTCGACGAAGCCCCATCGCGAGATCTGCTTGGTGCGCGTCCTCCTTCGGGCGATGGAGAAGCAGAAGGACCACCCTTGTCAGCGCCTTTTCCTTTTTGTTCGGTGGGAAGGGGGCTTTGGGGATCTTGTTTTGTATCTTTTGGAAGCTGCGTATCTTTTGGATTTGTCTCTTGAGAGGGTGATGCGCCGCGATCTCTCGAAGGGTTGGACTTGTTCGAAAGGTCTGGTTTTGTGTCTCTCGTGCCTTTGGGATCTTGATCGTCTTTAGAACCTTGCTTGCCCTTGGTGTCTCGATCTTCCTTAGAATCTTGATCTTCTTTAGAACCTTGATTGCCTTTAGAGCCTTGATTGCCTTTAGAGCCTTGATCTTCTTTGGGATCTTGGCTGCCCTTGGTTCCTTGGCCAGTATGGGGCCTTTTCGCAGATCTTCTCTTTTGGCCATCAGCTTTTTTCTTTTGCTTTTTGGCGGAGGTACGTCTTGGCGGGGTGGGGGCTTTGCGTTTCGTGGGAGGGCGTTCTGTCGCCTTGGGCGGCGCGGGTGGGATGCGCAAACTCACGAGCATGCGTAGTTTTTGGGTGGGTAATTCTTTGGGGATCTCTAGCCACAGGGAGAAACGACCTTGTGCATCGGGTACAGCTTGTCCCAAGTTTTCGACACCATGGGGATGTTGTAGACGAAAGAACAACACTGCCCCAGGTCGAGGAAGACGAGATAG
This sequence comes from Myxococcales bacterium, assembly GCA_020632975.1. Lineage (GTDB taxonomy): Bacteria > Myxococcota_C > UBA6777 > UBA6777 > UBA6777 > JAKLKB01. The sequence goes on along the minus strand of JACKEL010000002.1, from coordinate 361,578 downwards.
ATCGATCTTTCCAGCGACGCGTACACGTTCACCGCGCGTAAGTTTGGTTGGAAGATCACTCCATTGGATTTGTGCAAATCCCAGCGTGGGCAAGGACCATAGGAGCAAGGCCAAGAGCCACCCCAGTCCCCGTCCCATCAGCCTTTTGCGATGATGTGGTGTGTGCGGATCAAAAAGCAAACATAGCTCTTGATCCTGTCCTGTCGCGGGCACACAATAAGCGGTATTCGTTTGGGTTGGACGGTTGGACATGTTCAATCTCCCTATGCTCCTGAACATTCCATAGTTAAGAAGGCTAAGGTGGCCCTGTCAAGGTCACTCGGCATTTTCAGAGGCTTCAAAAAGTACGGCAAGACCCAAAGAAAATATCCGCTCAAGATCAAGCCGCAAAGTTCAACACAGAGAAGGATCGATTGGATGCTCACACACAGACAGAAGGCTCTCTTGCGCACAAGAGAGGGCACAAACTTCTCTCTCTTTTTGAGGGAAGATGACGCCCAAGAGAGGCGGTCCCCTTTGGCCAAAAGCCTTCCTTTTTCAAGGATCTTGCGTGGGTTCATGGTGATTTGCTGGGGTACCGTGTGGTTTTTCCAAGGGCAGGGCACCGCAAACAGCAAAGGCGTCTCTCCTTATCAACCTTACATCAAGAAGATCGAAGCTCAACTCAAGACAAAGCGCAAAGACCCACGCTTGTTGACGATCTTGGGTCGCCTCTACCAAAAAGACGGACAACCCCAACGCGCAAAGGTTCTCTTTTTGCGCGCGTTACGCTATCGACCGAGCTATCACCACGCACAAATCGGGCTTGCGCGTTTGGCCTTACAAAAACGACAGTGGCGGCGTGCCCAACGCCTTCTGCGCGGTGTCCTGCGCCGTCATCCTCGCCTTGCTGCGGCTTGGTCCGTTCAGGCTGAGATCTTGCGTGCCCAAGCCCAAAATGCCCGCCCCAAACAACAAAAACGCTTATTACAACGCAGTTTACAGGCTTATGAAAAAGCGATTCGTCTGGCCCCCAAGCACGCGAGATACGCTTACAGCTATGCTCTGTTGCGTTTGGGTCTCCACCAACTTCCCGAAGCACAGGTCGGATTCTTGCGTGCGGTCTCTCTCCAACCAAGCCATCCTTGCTACCAACTGGGGCTTGCTACGACAGAAAGGATGATGCTGCGCCACACAAAACAGCTTTACCAACGTTTGTGGCGATGGTATCCTCAGTGTCCGCACCGCTTGTTGCGTCGTATCGCGCGGCCCATCTGGGTCACGAGTGTCCTCGAAGAAGCCCAGCTCCTGCGCAAAAAAAAGCAAGGTTCCCAAGCACACCAGCTTCTTCGCGAGGTCCTGCGTCTTGAACCGAAGGCCACGCGTGGTTATATGTTCCTCGCGATGACGTTATACCAAGACCGACAATGTGCCCAAGCGCGGAAGGTCCTGCATCAGCTTCTCTCAATCCAGCCGAACTACCGACCTGCACAAAGGCTTCTGAAGCGTTCGGACTTGGGCCATTGTTCCCCGCCTCGCCCCACGAAGCGGTAACTACAACTTCTATGGAGACAACCCCGTCGAGCTTTCTTCGCTGCAAAGAAAAAAGCTTGGGGGGGAAGAGGAAGTTTTCGCATGAACAAGAAGTTTCCCCTGCAGTTTGGCCCGTACACCTTGCTCGAAAAGATCGGGCAAGGTGGGATGGCAGAGATCTTTCGAGCCCAAACCTCGGGACCCAACAACTTTACAAAAGAAGTTGCAATCAAACGCATCCTCTCCCACTTGTCCTCCAATGAAGACTTCGTCACGCAGTTTCTCGACGAAGCACGCATCGCAGGCTCGCTCAACCACCCCAACATCGTCCAGATCTACGATGTCGCTCAAGTGGACAACGATTACTACATCGCCATGGAGTTTGTGGATGGCAAACACCTTGGCCAAGTGATTCGGCGCGTTGCTGAGAAAAACTCCTTTTTTCCTATCCCTGCGGCGGTTTGTATTATCAACGACGTCGCAAAAGCCCTTGCATTCGCTCACTCCGCTCGCGACTCCATGGGACAGCCCCTACAAATTATCCACCGTGACGTCTCCCCCCAAAACATCTTGATCTCGTACCATGGTGCCGTAAAGCTTACAGACTTCGGGATCGCCAAGGCTGCAAACAAGCTCTACCAAACCACCGCAGGCGTCATCAAAGGTAAGTTTTCCTACCTCGCACCCGAACAGCTTACGGGTGCACCCGCTTCACCTTCGAGCGATATCTTTGCTTTGGGGATCACCTTGTGGGAGATGTTGTGCAACCGCCGCCTCTTCCAAGGAAAGTCTGATATCGAAACCATCCAACTTGTCCAAGGCTGCGTGGTTCCGCCACTCAGAGAATACAGAAGCGATGCAGACCCATCCATCGAAGAGATCCTGCAACGCATGGTCCATCGCGATCCAAATGTGCGCTACAACCAAGCCCATCACTTGGTGCACGATCTCTCACATTACCTCGCCAGCCAAAGCGTCTCTGAAGACATGACGGTGGTGGGTAACTTTATGGGCGCCTTGTTCCAAGAGTCCGTCCAAACGGGCGGACAGCCCGCCACAGAGATCGCTCTCACCGCGATGACCGCTGAACAACTCCAAGCCTTCGCTCCAAAAGCTCCTGTCGTTGCCCCAAGCAGCGAAGAGAGCACAAGGATGATCGAAACGCCGAAGCTTACGGACTTTGAGACGACCGATCTTCAAGAGACAGCGATGAACATCGAGTCTGCGGATGTCATCTCCCCCTATACACCCGAAACCGTTGATGAGTCCGCCCTCCAGCCCATTGGAAAACCTGCTATCAACAGCGCTGTCACACAGTTTGGGATAGATACGGGCTTTGGGCCGCCCTCCCAACCCAAAAGCCGCGGAGGTCTCTGGATCGTGATCGTCCTTATCGCGGTACTGTTGGGCGGTGGTGGGGCCTTCTTTGCACTTGGTGGAACAGCACTCTTTTCGGATGATGGCGGCAACCAGGCGCTGATCAGCCCCCAGCCCGAACCCGCAAGCCTGCGTGTTCGCATCACGCCCTCGAATGCACGGATGACTCTAAATGGCCGAGCCATCGATCAAACAGGCGACACCCGTGTGATCAAACTCGTGAGTGGATTGCAGTATCGCTTGATCGTGAGCCTTGATGGTTACAAAAGTGAACGACGCGATCTCAAAGCCCGAGAAGGTGAGACCGAGATGATGATCCGCCTCCGCAAACAATAACCGCTCCTCTTTCTTCCCCAACTCTCCCGCAAGACTCGCCTTTTCCTTACAAACACCCACACATCTCTCCCCCCAAATGCCCATCAATCCGCGTAAATCACTGCCCAAGCTCCGCTTGTAGGCTTTACGCAACCAACAGCAAAGAACAAAGTCTTTTCCCTAAGCCCCCAAAAGAGTTACGCATTAGGAAAAGAGGGTGCATTCGGGTAAGGACGAAGGCCCATCGTCAAGACCTCACCCCCAGTCCCTGCGGGACTTTCCCCCTCTCCGTCCATACGTTTGCTACGCAAACACGACAGAGAGGGGACGAAAGCCACTCCAATGAAATCTAGATGAAGTGTTGGGGATACCAAAGCCCCCTCTCTGTCGTGTAATCTGAAAGATTGCGTATGGATGGAGAGGGGGACGGGGGGTGAGGTCTTGACCCAAACCTTCCTGCCCAAAAAGCTCCCCACCAACCCAACCGCCGAACTTCTATCCCCAAAAGAAAAGCCCCTGACCTCCGCAAAAGTCTCTACTACATCCCTGAGAACCAAGGTGTTTCTTCGACAAGAGTGAGATTGGCGCGTTGATCAGCACGTCGATTTTCGTCGATGCGTTGTTGCGCGATCTGATGCAAAAAGTTGAAGAGTTTGGGATAGGGTTTCAGTTCTTGAAGCAGGTCACTGCGCGAGATCTGCAACAAAACGGTGTTGCTCGCTGCACGAACAGACGCAGTTGCGGGCTCTTTGTAGAGCAAAGATATCTCCCCAATAAACTGTCCAGCCCGCAGATAGCGAATAATATCCGCAGAGCCTCCCCCAGAAGGCAAGCGATACACTTCCACACGTCCCGAAGCTACGAGGTAAAAGCAGTCAAGGATATCTCCTTGTGTGACGATCTCTTTGCCCCGTCCATAGGGAACAAAAGAGAACTTCTGCACCAAAGAAGCCCGTTCATCGGGTGGAACCGTCGCAAAGAATGGAGAGTAGCGGATAGCCTCTTGCAAGATGTACTCGCGATGAAAACGACGAAAAAGTTCGTAGAGATGAGCATTTCCTTGAACCCACTGCGCGAGCTTTTTTTGATCCACGCGATACACCTGTGAGTGGCGCGTTGCCTCAGCCGTGAGTGACGAAAGCGCATTGGAAAAGAAACTAGGAACCCCGAGAAACCCATCAGGCCCCAAACGATCGACCTCTACGAGACGTTCTTCCTCGTGATACACCAAACGCACTTCGCCATCTTTGACCATAAAGAAAGATTGGCTACTGTCTTTGGCGGAGAAGATGGGCTGTGCAGGAAGACATGTTTGGACGGGGGCCTGCTGCACCGCATTTCGAATCTCTTGTAGTTCTTCATCCTTGAGCAATATCGGGTGCCATGGATAAGCGGAAGGTGGTTCGGGGATCGGGCTTTCTTCGCTTTTGTAGTCTGCAAAACTGAGCGAACGACCCGTATCATCGAGCGTATCCATACTTTCGAGCGCGTGCAGACTCAACTCAATAGAGGGAGTCGGCAAAGATGACAAAAGTCCCATCCGCAAAAAGCCGATGGAGTGGGGTCTTTGACCGATATCACGAGAGAGGCAGTTGTGGATCAACTGCTCGATCCGTGCATGGTGTGGATAATTTGCAAGCGAAGGCGCGGTGACGACGAGAGGACGGGGTGAATGGAAGAGTGGATTCATCAAGAGTTCTTGGGGAGAGTCGCCCAAGAACGGTAACTGTCCAGTCAACATCTCGAACAAAAGAACACCGATGGCATAGATATCTGTATAAGGCCCCACTTCTTGGTTCTGGGTAAGCTGTTCGGGCGCCATATAGCCGGGTGTTCCGCAAACCATCCCAGGGATCGTAAGTTGCGTATCGAACTCGTTATGCTTCATCTCGATGCGCGCAGTGCCAAAGTCGCAGACCTTTACCATGATCTTTTGTGAGGGATGATCTTGGAGCATCACATTGGCAGGTTTGAGATCTCGGTGGATAATCCCCATCTCATGGGCTTTTTCGAGCGCATCGCAAAGCTGTAAGGCGATCTGTAGCGCAGCTTTTGGCGTGATAGAACCTTCACGAACAAGGCGTTCGCGCAAAGTCACCCCTCGAATCAACTCCATCACCAAAAAGATCCCCAAGCCCGAGGCGATACCAAACTCGTAAAGCTTGACAGCACGGGGATGTTGGAGGCGAAGTCCTGCCTCTGCTTCACGACGAAAACGACGGATGGCTTGGGGTTGGGCTGCGAGTTCGGGTTGCAAAAGTTTGAGCGCGACTTCTTGACCTGTCGCGACGTGGATCGCCCGAAAGATGCGACCTGTGGCACCTTCTGCGAGTTGTTCTTCGAGGCGGTAGGAGTGGATCATCTCTCCGACCAACAGCCGAGCACTTTGCATCAACGGCGCACCACACTGACCGCACGCGGCCGCGCGAGGAACTTCGTTCTTGCAATAGGCGCAGATCACACGTTCCATTCGGCTCTCCCTCACTACCCTCGACGAAAATCTAGGCCATAATCCTTTTTGTTATAGAGGATATGCGAAGAGGTAGGTTAGAGGCAAGAACACGGCAAGAAGACCAAACAAAAACCTTTAAAGAGACTGCACGAGTTTTTGGACCAACTCTTGTGCGCGTTCTAAGTATTTTGAGTGGCAATAGATACGACGCAACGACTGGGCTTGCGCGTAACGTCGGTAAAGATGGCTGTATTGTTGGATCGGCAACGTCGCTTGTAATGAGTCATCAAGCACGTAGATCGGGGGCTCCGAGTCATTGGGCTGACGAAAGTAACGAGACAAGACCCAACGCGAAGTCACCTGCATCATGGGGATCTTGGCATCTTGTAGAGCCTCCGCAACTTTCTCATGCAAAAGCTGTGGGTCGATCTCGGGAAGCGTGGAGTACAATTGAATCGAATTGATGCGGTTTTGGGGCATCGAAGACACGATCCGCGGAGGCAAGGGGCCATCTTCAAGAGGCTGAAGCGGCGAAGACAGCGAACTCACATGAGAAGGTTGCGAAGCACTCGACTCGTGAGGAAGCAAGATCTCAAACAAGCGGAGATACGGTCGATGCTGTGTAATCCGCTGCGCCCACGGGTTTTTGGAGCGACGCAAAGCTGTGAGAAGTTCGGCATCATCTGTTCGCAAGTAGGCTTCAAGGTCCGAAGGAAGGGGATAAGCGTCAGGTTCTTCGAGAAAAAATCGCTGCAACATCTCTTGGTAGCAGATCGAACCATGATGGTAATACACAGAAAAGAACATGTGATAACGCGAGAGCAAGAAGTCTTCAAAAGTAAACAACGCCCGCGAACGCAGCCCGAGATAGGCCTTTTGGTCCCGAAAGATCGGGGTGAGATGCTGCAACATCCAGTCTAAATCAAACTGCCCATACGCCACACCACAATAGAACGCATCGCGCAACAGGTAATCCATACGATCCGCGTCGATCTCAGAACTGATGATCTGCCGCATCATCGGGAAAAGATCGAAGCCTTGGTGATGAAACGTATGGTCTTCAGGGAGACGCACGCCGCTAATCAACTGCGCCACCGCTGTAGGAGCAACCCCCATCGCCTCAAGGTGCGGTGTGATGGGCGAATCCAAGATAATCTTTAGCGAGTAATCTTCGTGGTGAGCTTGCCGTGTGGGATCAGGATCGACCAACCATGCGGGCATATCGAGCTTTTCGCGGGATGGCATCACAGACTCAGTGGTATGACTGAGGGGCGCATGTCCCACATCGTGCAACATCGCAGCCGCACGCAAGATCCGCAAAAGTTGCGCAGAGTCCGCAGGATCGAGTTGTAGAGAACGCTGCAAGGTCCGCCACATCCTTGTTGCAACAGCGCCCACACCGATGCTGTGGAGATAACGTGTGTGCGTAGCCCCAGGGTAGGGGATCTCCGCAAAGCCGATCTGCTTGATCCCACGGAGACGTTGGTACGCGGGATCACGCAACATCCCCATCTCAGCTTCAGAGAGTTCGATGCTTTTGTGTAAGGGATCTCGAATCGAAAGGGTGGTGGGACCTTGAAGCTCGGGAAGATCGGAAAAGTACGACATCAGAGGAGCCTTTCTGCCCTATCGAGGCACACGCGGAGCCACCGAAAGGCGCGCAGACTCCACACACAAGATTAACGTCGCATCAAAGTAAGCATCAACGCTTTTTGTGCATGCAAGCGATTTTCCGCTTGATCGAAAACAATCGAATAGCCCGCATCAACGACTTCGTCGGTCACTTCTTCTCCGCGGTGCGCAGGGAGACAGTGCATAAAAAAGGCGTCCGGAAGGGCTTTTTGCATCAACGCAGCGTTGACTTGAAATTCTGCAAAGATCTGCTTGCGCTCGTCAGCTTCGGACTCTTGCCCCATGCTCGCCCAAACATCCGTATACACCGCATGTGCTCCTGCGACAGCTTCCGCAGGCTCGAAACAACCGTGGATACTTCCACCCATTTCTTTGGCGATCGCGCGGGCTTCGTTCATCACCGCCTCATCGGGGACGTGCGTCGATGGCGTTGCGTAACGAATGTGCATCCCCAACATCGCGCCGCAAAGCGCGAGCGAATGAAGCACGTTGTTTCCATCACCCACCCAAGCCAAGGTCTTGCCTGCGAGTTTTCCCGTGTGCTCTTGCAACGTGAAGAAGTCTGCCAAAGCTTGGCAGGGATGAAACTTGTCGCTCAGTCCATTGATCACGGGAACGTCGCTGTGTTCGGCCATTCCGTCGATAAGATGGTGGCCAAAAGTACGGATCATGATCGCATCCACCCAACGAGAAAGGTTGGCCGCGATATCAAAAAGACTTTCACGTTTACCAAGTTGGATATCCGCAGGGCCAAGATAGATCCCTTGTCCCCCCATCTGAAAGATACCTGTCTGGAAAGTGACACGTGTGCGCAAAGAAGGCTTTTCAAAGATCATCGCCAGCGTGCGACCTTCCAAAGCACGACCAAAACGGTCGGGATGGCGCTTGACTTCGCGAGTCAGATCAAAAAGTTCGTGGAGAGCAGGAATACTAAGATCCGTAACTTTACGAAAGTGTCTGGGCATACGCCAACCTCATCTGCGCTTGAAAGCAACCGAAAGAACATGAACAACCATAAGCTCACCAACAAGCGTTCCTCCCAAGTCCCCAAAAGGCCGATGCATCGAGGTCTTGGGACCTCAAGATGCGCTTTCAAACGACCCAGAGTGAAAGCAAGAGGAAAGCTCGCACTTTCACTTCTCTACCACAAGGCTCGGCCTTGTTGCAAACCTTTGTCTGGTAAGAGGGGGCTGTGATGTTTAGGGCGTGGCGCAGGGGGTGTGGTAGAGGACTTCGAGAGAACGATACTCTTGATGTTGGGGGAGAGGGTTGCTCAGTTTGAGAAGCTGTCCTGTCGCATCGTAGCTCCATTGGATGTTAGGCAAGAGCTGTGTTTCGCCATGTTTGACGACGATGCTCGAAGGATCGGGAGTTTGGGAGAAGGAAAAGAGCGTGCGCTGCCCAAACAACGTCGCTTTGAGCTGCGCGAGCCACCCCAACAACCCGAGGTTTCCGCGCGAAGTTGTGTAGTCACACAAGTCCAATCCCAGGCCGCTACCGCTCTGTGTGCTTTGGAGATAGCGTGCGTTGGGTTGGAAGTTAGAGCAGTTTTTTTGAGGGACAGCGGAGAAAAACAACCAAGGCAAGTCTTCTTCTGATTGGAACAGGTAGCGCTGAACAGAAAAGGGCGAGACATCATCTTTTGTGGAGATCGCAAGCACGATGGTGGGGCGGGCGACGCCTTGGTTTTGGATATCATTTCGATGCAGGATCTCGACGGTCTTGTTGATCGCCATCAAGCCCTTGCCTTCGACGTCTCGGTTCATCGTCCAAAGCTGCTCAAGATCCATAATGGGCAGCGCCGCGTCTTGGAGGCTGGCTTGGAAAAAGCGCAAGGTAATTCCTTCGCGCTTTACAATGTCGAAAAGCTCTAACAACCGTTGTTTCAGGTCGAGATGGTAGGCAAAGGACTCGATCGATGGGTCGAGATAAACAACGATATTGGCGTCGGGGATCTTTTGCAGCGGGTGAAGTTGTCTGCGTGGAATCCCCGAAGCAGCTTGCGCACCAGCCCGCAAAGAAAAGGTTTGTTTGTCAGCCACGCCTTCAACACGCAAGGATGCAAAACTACGAAAAGGCTGAACATTTCCCAAAGCAGGAGGCGTAAAACGCACCCAAGCCACCTCGCGCTGTTCGTTGGGCTGAAGCGTCAAAGGAAGCGTTTCTGTACGCAAAAGAAAATCGCTTGTCGATGATTGCGGCATGTCGATCAAGTTGATCGTCATGGGTGTTTCTGTCGGGTTGGAAAGCACCAAGGGGACATCAGGCGAAGTACAAGCACGCATCGAGCCCACATCAACGAGAGGCGAAAAACGAGGAAGAGGGGACTGTGTCACGGTGGCTTGGACTTTGATGGCATAGGGATAACCACCAAGGAAAGGAAGTCCCCGCAACAACAACCAAGCCTCATCACGACCTTGCATCGCGGGCGCCAAATAGCGAAGGCCCAAGATGTGTTGGTGGCTTTGTTGCTCCAAGCGTGGCGTCACGGACAGAGCCCGAAACTGTGAAGCATGAACACCAAATGCCGTCAAGAAGTCCACTTGAACGGTAGAAAGGGACTTTTGGGGCTCAGAGAGTGTGATCGGAAGATAGCTTTGTCGGATATCGCCGGGAGCAACCGAGCCTAGCAAGATGGGCTCATGAGAGATCACCACATAAGGCGAACGGATCTCCGTTTGGAGCGGGATCTTCACGACATGCGTATCCTCAGTCTCGGTTTTTTGGAGCTTGAGTTGGACCTCACCTCGGAAACTCCCGTAATAGCCGGGCATCCATTGAAACTGAACGCGCCCTGTCGCGCCAGACTTGAGACGCAATGGGAGTTTTTGCAAGGGAATCAACCACGATTGGTTTTGATCGACAGCCAACAAAGCCTGAATCGGCGAAGTCCCCGAGATCTCAGACAAAACAACATCTTGATCACAAGCGTTTGTGAGATCGACATCGTAGATCCCCGAAGGAGAGCCAGGTTGGGGAGGTTGCGAAGTGGGTTCGCTGACCTTGCTTTGCAAACACTCGGACAGAGGGGCATTTTGGCCCGCAACGAGCCCAGAGAGCGTGATACCAAAGCGCTTGGTTTCCCCTTCGTGGCGTGCTTGAATCCACAAGGTGCCTTGAAAACGACCGAACGAAGGGAGTTTGGTTTGGGGGGCTGAAAAGCGTAGGTTGGCTTGCAAGATCTCTTGGGGGGCAAGACGTCGCGGGAAAGTCCCAAGCGACTCCACCCGAAAGGTTCCTTCGGGATCTTGAAGCGTGACGGACTCAATCAAAAGAGGCCCAAGACCGACGTTTTGGAGGAGTTCACGCTCTTGTTGTTGGGAGCCTGCGAGGATCACCGTGGGAAACTGACACGTATCTGTGATCAGTTTCACGCTTCCCCCATTGTCAGGAACGCAGTAGCCAGACTCGCACACTTCAGAGAGAGAACAAGTTTGTTCAGGACACATGCGGCTCGGCTGCATACGCAAAGGCCCATCCAAGCGAATGTACTCGCCAGGGGCAGGACAGATCCCCTCAAACTTCGTGTCTTGGAAGGATGCTGTACGCAACAAAAGGCTGTGACAAGATGCCGCATCACCCGGAAGAAGCGGAGGCACGCCCTTGAGAAGAAAGTTTCCTCGGATATCCGAAGACTGCGTTTGAAGAGAGAGACCTTTGAGAGCGACTTGGATACCCTTTCCACCAAAGCGAGGGGTTGCTTGCACGGTCCCTTCAATGGTGGCGGAAGGCAGGAGCCTTTGCTGGGCATTTTCGAGAGAAAGCGTGCGCTCACGAACGATCCAGATCTGTAAACGCAGACCAAACTGTTCAGCATAACGAAAGACGATATCTCTTTTTCCTGCGGGGACTTGCTGAAGAATAAAGCGACCTTGGGCGTCGGCTTGTGTGGAAAGTTGGGGGAGATTGACCACCTCGATGGTGGCGTTGGCTGCGGGCTCTCCGCTTGGTAGGGTCAGGACACCACTCACGCTCCCTTGGCCTTCGAAGAAACGATCATTCGAGATCGTTCCACACGCAGCAAGGAAACACGGCACAAGACAAAGCCACAACCAAAGCAGCGGAGAGAGGTGTTTGTGCGTGATGTTGTTACGGGGCATCCTTCTTCCTTTATGCTGTGTCTCTCGGGGAGAGCGAGGCGCGTATGACAGGAAGCGACAGGACTGTCAAGCCCCAAAAATCGTCAGAAATGCACGAAGACGCCGCCTAAAAATTCATAAGAACCTTGATGGCGGGGTGGACCGTACTCTGTCGCAACGTATGTGTAGTTGACCCTTCCTTCTGCGAAAAAACTCCATCTTTCTAAAAATCGCATCTCCATCCCCAAAACAACGCCTGGTTGGAAGGAGAAAAAGAAGTCATTGACCTGTTTGTGGATATCAGACTGACGTTCTAGGTAGATCGCACTTAGACGAGGTCCCACAAAAAGAGAAAACCAATTTATTTTCCACACATACGTAGCAGCAAAGGCGATATTGTACTCGGTCACGGTTTGGGGTCGGTTGTCTTGATCGAAGAGTTTGTGGCTATTGCGAGCGAAAGCGAACTCAAAGCGAAAGTCGAGAGGGATCTGCGACCAAGGGCGATTGAGTTTCAGTTCGATCCCAAAAAGCGGGAGTTCACGAGAGAGGACATCTGCAGAAGAACCTTGGAGAAAGAACTGGTAGCCAGCTTTGAGCGCGATCGCAAAGCGGTGGGTCTTTCTTCCAAAAAGCTCTTTGGCATCGATGCGTTCACCATCTTGGAAGACAACCATCCCTTCAAAAAGCTTGCTCTCACCAGCCTTCAAGACGATCTGTTGACGTCCAGGAGAAAGAGGGATCCCTTTGGGAAAGGTACCACGCGCGACACCGTTCACTTGGACTTCGACGCCTTGGAACTGTGAGTCGTAAGCGTACAACACAGGCTTTCCATTGCGCTTCTTTTGTCCAGACAAGATGATCGGATCAGAGCCCAAGATATCGGACTCTGCGTAGGGTCGTTGGGCACCTTTGGTATGAAAGTAGGTCATCTCACGAGCATAATCATGCGCTTCAGAGACCGTCACGGCTCCATCCCCGTTCGCATCGTACCGATGTTTCAAGGCTTTGATGAAGTAGTGTGTGTAGATATCATTTTGAAGCTGTGCAGACTCGCGGGCCGTTTCTCCAAAGGCACACACCGCAAGAAAGATCGTCGCTCGCGACGAATCTTCGATGGGCTGGGTAAAAAAGGCTCCTTTGATCGTCTTGAGTTCAGCAAGCATCGTTTGATTCAAACGGCTTTTGCCTGACCCAGAGTGGCAAGTTGCCAAGAGCATCACTTTGCGCTCACTCTTCAACCTGGCGAAACGATGGCGCAAAAGGGCGATCGATAGGGCGCTTTTGTGGATATTTTTTTGCCGCGTATCATACGTGACGAGATAACGACGCAAGACATGCTGGGGATCACGAGCAAGCGTTCCATGCCCCGAGATATACACAAAGATGGTGTCTTGTCGGCTGGTGTTGAGTTGGCGCAAACGCTGAAAAGCTTTCAACACACCAGCTCGTGTGGTGGTGGTAGCATCTCTCGCAAGCAAGACTTGATCGAACCCACCCGTCTTGGGGTTGCGCAAGACATCTGCGAGATCAGATGCATCTTTCGCAGCAAAACGCAGCCCATGCCAAGCGCGATCTGTGTAGCGATTGATCCCTATTAGCAACGCGATGCGTTTGCCTTTTTTATGGACTTTTGGAGTGGGACGAAGAGACGCGAGAGGACGAAAGCCCTTCTCTGTCTGGGCGGCAGGGGTACCCTTTTCTGAACGGATCGCACGCGTAGAGGCGCAACCAACCAACAACAACGCTGCGAGTAGCGTGAGTGGCTTCACCCAGAAGGCCGAGATGGTCATCTGTGGTTGTCGCACGGTGTTCTCCAAAAGACATCAAAAAAAGTACCAAAAACAAAGCAATACAATCATCTTAGATGAAATACAGCGCAGAGATCTAGATATTACATAAAAAGAAAAAACCATTCAAGGTCCAAGAGAAAGACGGTCCAAAGTCATCGGGCGGGCACGGAGGCCCGCCCCAGATATAGGGATGTTCGGGATGGATACGGGCGGGCACGGAGGCCATCTGTACCAACTAATTATCAACTATATGAAAAGATAGGTTATTTTCGAACGTAAAACTTCATCACATCAGACGATTTTTTTCGCAAACTCCCTTGGTTCGGGAAGTCACTTTACAAACTCTCGTGATTTTCCAAAGAAAGCTATTTGATTTTCTCTTTTATTATCAATGAGGTAGGAATTAGTTGGTACAGATGGCACGGAGGCCCGCCCCAGAAAAGGGATATCCGCGATATCCGTCGCCCCCAATATAACGATATATCCCCGACAGGGGTGGCCCTCTGTGGTCACCCCAAAGCCATCCGTCGGGCCAGATATAACGGTCCATACCCATACAGAAAAGGGATATCCCTTACAGGGGTGACCCTCTGTGGTCACCCCAAAACCATCCGTCGGGCCAGAAAAGGGATATATCCCCTACAGGGATGACCCTCTGTGGTCACCCCAAAAACAGGTCACCCCAAAAACAGGTCGCCCCAACCCATGCCACTGTGCACGTCCGTACAATCAGCGGGGGCGGATAAAGATGGTTGCTTGGTCAGCGCGAGAGAAAAGTGCGCGTTGGGTGGGGGAGAAAGCCGCGCGATCTTGTGGGAATTGTTGGGGGGTAGGTGTGTGGATCAGCCAGAAACGTTGGCGTCCTTGCATCTTGGGTTCGAGGACATAAGCCATCGGTTGCTCACCTTGTTTGAGCGTGATCCTTCCGGGCTCAAGGGGCGAAGCATCTTTGGGAGAGAAGGGATACAGCGTTTCGAGACGACCTTGAGCATCTTCGCGCAGCATGTAGAGATAGCCGCGTCGAACATTCACGAAGTGGAAAAGCAGCGCATCTTCGGGGTGGAGGGTCATCTTGTTTTTAAAAGGAAGGATCTTTTCGCTTCCTTTTTCGCGCACTTGAGCAGGGTAGACATCGATAGAGAAGAAGGCACCGCGATCTTTGTCGCTGCTTTTGTGCAAGATATCGGGTCCGTTTTTGCTTGTGGGTTGGTAGAGAAGGGGGAACAGAAACAAAGCTGCGGCCCCTACCAAGATCGGCGTCCACAAAGAACGCAGGGTTTGTCCCCACTGCGCAAACAAAGAGGGCGAAGAGACAGGACTTTCAACGACTTGAAGTGCAGGGGTTGGTGCAATCTGTTTCATGATCGCGCCAAGGATCGCTTCACTTTCGTGAAGTTCCAACTCCAAAGCATCTTCGGATGTTTGGAAGACTTCGAATGGCTCGAAGTCATCGTCTTCAGCGAGCAACGCCTCATAGAGTGCGGGATCATCGTGTTGGGAAAGTTCCCCACGGTAGATCTGTGCCAGTCTTTCGGCGTCGAGCTGTGTAGAAGTCAAGGAAGTTTTCATCGGCTTATCTCTTTGGGATCTAGTGCGTTTTCTTTTTTTGTCGGAGATAGAAGAAGTTCTTTCAACAAAAAATCACGAATAGCAAAGAAACTTGTCGCACCCTCAGAGAGCATCTTTCTTAAGGGTTTCGAGAAAAATTAGATTTCCATCAAACGCGCGAGAAGGCGTTTGCGGATACGATTACGAAAGCGGTCAAGCCGCGTCGTCACGGTACTTTTGGGGATGTCCAATCGTGCTGCGATATCTGAAGTGCTTAACCCTTCTATATAAAAGGCTTTCACACAGTCTTTCATTCCGCCGCTGGGAAGATCTTCGATGATCTGGTGAACCACAGCGATTTGTCGTTCGGTTTCGATCTGATCGAGGTTATCGGGGACAGAAAACAACTCCGTTTCAAGGCTCCAAGCGGTGTGTTTTTTCCCGAAGTTCTCCTCTTTGTTGAGGTAGCTCAGACAGCGGTTGCGTGTGATGGTGAGCAGCCACGACAGAAACTTTTGGCCCTCGCGTAGCTTATCCAAGTGACGAAAAGCCCGAACAAAGGACTCTTGTAAAACATCCTTTGCAACATCAGCATCGATCCCGCCAAAGGTCTGACAAAACCTGTACACGGTCGAATAATACTTTCTGTAGAGGGCCATAAACGCTTGTTCATCGCCCGCTTTGGCCTTGGCGAGTAGCGTCTTTTCATCTGGACCTTGCAATCTTTGCTCCTCAAGACTCTTTTACAACACAAGCGGTCTCACTTCTTGAACGCATCTTTTCAACCTACAACATTTGCGTGGTCCGCGCGAGAGACGACGTGGTTGTTTCATGGCCCAGACAAGCCACGCGTCAGCTCACAGCCCAAGACCCCGCAAAAGCGCATTTGATCTCATTTCAAGAAAGGATTCGTTGTGTGATCGACACAAAAAGCCGCACAACTCTCTTGGACAAAAGGAGAAAGGACAACGCGATCTCTCCGAAAGGATGGGGAGATGCGAGACCTTGTCTCTCCATGAAGATGTTTCTCAGCGAGAGAGGGTGCTTTTGGGTGGGGAAGAAAAAGGGGTTTAGAGAGGGAAGGGGAGAGAAACCCTAGAAAAAAGAAAACCCTGTGAAGGATGATCCTTCACAGGGTTAGAAAGGTCACGGAGAGGCTGGCTCTCGCGGTATCTCAGCGCAGGGCTGATTAGAAGCCCATACCGCCCATGCCGCCCATTCCACCCATGCCGCCCATTCCACCCATGCCGCCCATGCCGCCCATACCAGCGGGTGCGCCGCCTTTGTCTTCTTCGGGCTTGTCAGCGATCATGGCTTCGGTGGTGAGGAGCAAAGAAGCAACCGACGAAGCGTTTTGGAGAGCGGTGCGGGTTACCTTGGTGGGGTCCACAACGCCAAACTGGAGCATATCGCCGTATTGTTCGGAAGCAGCGTTGAAACCGAAGGTGCCTTCGCCATCTTTCACGCGGTTGACCACGACAGAACCTTCGAGGCCAGCGTTTTGCGAGATGCGGCGGAGGGGTTCTTCGATAGCGCGACGGATGATTTGCACGCCGAACTTCTCTTCTTCGTTTCCTTCGATGCTATCGAGGACTTTGGTGCAACGAAGGAGAGCGACACCACCACCAGGGACGATGCCTTCTTCGACAGCAGCGCGGGTTGCATGGAGAGCATCTTCCACGCGTGCTTTTTTCTCTTTCATTTCAACTTCAGTTGCCGCGCCGACTTGGATCACAGCGACACCACCCACGAGCTTCGCGAGACGCTCTTGGAGTTTTTCGCGATCGTAGTCGCTGCTGGTTTCTTCGATCTGACGGCGGATTTGACCGACGCGAGCTTTGATCTTGTCAGCAGAACCGTCGCCATCAACGATGGTGGTGTTTTCTTTGGAGATGGAGATACGCTTTGCGGTACCCAACTCTTTGAGGGTCACTTTGTCGAGTTTCCAACCGAGGTCATCGGAGATCACTTCGCCGCCAGTGAGGATCGCGAGATCTTCGAGCATCGCTTTACGACGATCGCCGAAGCCAGGCGCTTTCACAGCAGCAACGTTGATGGTGCCGCGGAGTTTGTTGACGACCAAAGTTGCGAGTGCTTCGCCTTCGAGATCTTCAGAGATGATCACGAGGGGTTTGCCAGAACGTGCAACTTGCTCAAGCACGGGAAGAAGATCTTTCATGTTGCTGATCTTCTTGTCGTAGATGAGGATGTAAGGGGTATCGAGAACCGCTTCCATGCGCTCAGAGTCGGTCACGAAGTAGGGGCTGATGTAACCGCGGTCAAACTGCATCCCTTCGACGACTTCGAGCGTGGTGTCCATGCTCTTGCCTTCTTCGACAGTGATGACGCCTTCTTTACCGACTTTGTCCATCGCTTCTGCGATGATGTTGCCGATGGTGTCATCATTGTTTGCAGAGATGGTACCGACTTGTGCGATCTCTTTGCTATCTTTGACGGGCTTGGAAAGAGTGCGGAGATCTTTCACGATGGCGTCGACTGCTTTGTCGATACCGCGTTTCAGGTCCATTGCGTTGTGACCAGCGGTAACGAACTTCATGCCTTCGCGGAAGATCGCTTGTGCAAGGATGGTTGCGGTGGTGGTACCATCGCCAGCCACATCCGAAGTTTTGGATGCGACTTCACGAACCATCTGTGCGCCCATGTTTTGGAATTTATCTTCGAGCTCGATCTCTTTTGCGACCGAAACACCGTCTTTGGTGACGACGGGTGCGCCAAAAGACTTTTCAATCACCACGTTGCGGCCTTTGGGGCCGAGGGTGACGCTCACTGCATCAGCAAGGATGTTGACGCCCTGAAGGATTTGCTTGCGGGCATCTTGGGAGAAAGTAAGCTGCTTGGCCATGAACGGCTCCTTGTTTTTTTTCGCTACATGCCCAGATTTTGGGCATTTTGTGATGAAAACATTGCGACCTCCCAACGTCAAACGCTGGGGTCGGTGTCTTAGTCTTCGAGGATCCCGAGGATGTCATCTTCGCGCAAGATCAAGTGTTCTTTTCCATCGATCTTGATCTCGGTGCCAGCGTACTTGCCGAAAAGAACGCGGTTTCCTTCTTTGACATCGAGATTGCGACGCGAACCATCTTCAAGGATCTTGCCCGCACCGACTGCGACAACCTTCCCTTGGAGGGGCTTTTCTTTGGCAGAGTCGGGGATGATGATCCCGCCAGCCGTTTTGTGCTCTTCTTCAATGCGGGTAACGAGGATACGATCATGTAGCGGCTTGATTTTCATCGAAGTCTTCCTCCGAATCCGAGGGACGCCATGGTATCAAGACAAAAGAGATACCTCGCGTCTGTACTGGTGTAAAAATTCATGAATAAGCGCGTTTTCCCTTGAATGGATGGGAAAACATAACGCGCAAGAAGAAAACGAAAGGTTCCCATTGAAAGGAACCCCCTCTTTGTTGGGCAAAGAGATAAGACCGACCTTCGGCTTGTCAAGGTAATTTTTTTTTTGTGGTCTTTTTGAAGAATCTCTTTTGATTTCAATTCGTTTGTAAAAATGTACCGCGGACACCCTTGGAGAAGGTTCGCGAACATGGGAATCTGGGAGACTCTCTATCGTCTGTTGTTTCTCACGGAGAAGATGTGGATCGCTGATGCGTTGTGAAGTTTGTCGCCATGAAAATCCGCCTCGTAGCCGCTTTTGCGTTCAATGTGGACGTATGCTCGACGCAAGCTGGCTCACCCCCACACCAGAAAGCGCGCCTGCCCCCTCCCTTGGTGCGCTCTCTGGACGCGTGGGAGAACAGATGGGCGATTATGTCCTGATCGCACTACTGGGCGAAGGGGGGATGGGGCGCGTATATCGAGCACGAAACAAGCAAGGCGAAGAAGTCGCACTCAAGATGTTGCCGCCTCTGCGTGAAGGCGACAAAGCTTCGAGACGTCTGCTCCGCCGCGAAGGGGAGATCCTTTCTCGGCTATTGCACCCGTCCATCGTGCGCTTTGATGACTTTATCGAAGATCGAGGCCGACTTGCCCTTGCGATGGAGCTTTTGCAAGGAAAGACCCTACACGAAAAACTCGCACAAGGCCCGCTCGCTCCAGATCTTGTGACGACGCTGTTGCTCGATATCCTCGAAGGACTGATCTACGCCCATGGTCAGGGCGTGATCCATCGTGACCTCAAGCCCAGCAATATCTTTCTTGTGGAAGGTCGCGAACAAAACTCGCTCGACCCCACGTTGCGTATCAAGATCGGCGACTTTGGACTCGCACGGATGCGCTTTGAAAAGCTGTCCAAAACCCTCGAACATGTAGGAGAAGCAGGAACCATTCATTACATGGCACCTGAACAGATCCAGCAGTTCGATGCGGTTGATGCCCGCAGTGACCTGTACGCCCTTGGAGCCATCGCTTACGAAGCGCTTGTTGGCTCGCGCATGATCTCGATGGACTCTCATGTTCAGATGATCCAAAAGATCCTGAATGATCCCCCACCAGCCCTTGCTGCGGGACTTTTGGATCGACTGCCCACAGGGTTTGCCCCTTGGTTGCATCGTCTCCTCGCAAAAGACCCAAACAATCGCTTTGAAAGTGCCGAACAAGCGCGCTCTACGTTGCTTCAGCTTGTTGGCCGTGTCGCTGAACCGCGAACGGGGTCTTCTCCAAGTCATTCGTCTCCCGCAAACCCCGTGATGACGGCCGCGATCTCTTCTCCTCAGATCACACCGTTGCCCCCCTCGTCGGCCAAG
Organism: Myxococcales bacterium; assembly: GCA_020632975.1. Taxonomy (GTDB): domain Bacteria; phylum Myxococcota_C; class UBA6777; order UBA6777; family UBA6777; genus JAKLKB01. The sequence goes on along the minus strand of JACKEL010000002.1, from coordinate 342,153 downwards.
CAAAAGACCCCAGCGCCGCCTTCAGCCAAGCCCGAACAGGCTCTCCCTGACCCGCTCGCTTGGGAAGAACGTGGGGCAGGAACCGCAGACTTTCACCGCGATGATCTTGGACTCAAAGAGCTGAGCGACGCGCACCTTCTTTCTGCGCCGCTCTCCCAACAAGAAGAACAAGTGATCTTCGCAGGTGCCGCAGCTTTGGGCATCCCCGCAACAGGTGATCTCGCTTCGCCAAGTCCCGCACTTCCCAATGGGCTCCCTTTCTCCGCACAAATGGTGTCTGCTTCGCCAAGCCAAGGCACCTCTGACTTCAATCGCGAGGCGTACCTCTCTTATCAACGATCGCTCCAAACGCCCACAGATGCGAAAGATGCTGTTCAAGAAGAAGTACCCAACACAAACGCATCGGACTCATCGCCTGATACACCCGCTCCTTCCGCATCTTCGACATCGTCTCCCAACCAAAAAAGTCCCTCAAGTGGGACGACGGACACACCTGGATTTGTCCCACCCGATCAAGTCGAGAGCTTCGAGACTTTGCGAGATGATGACGAACGCACCGCCAACTTTCGCGAACAGATCCTCTCAGGCGTCCGCCCACTCAGCGCTTATCCTGCCCCAGAAACTGAACCATCCCAAGCGTCAGACGGTTTTGGAGACGCTACACCCTTCACAGGCCCCACCGCAGAACAAGATACGCCAGACTTTTCCGATGGACTCGATTCCTACGAGCAGCCAAAGAGATGGAAAGCGGTTGTTTGGTTGATCTTTTTTGCAGCCTTGGGCACGGCGCTTTGGTGGGGGATTCAAAAGGGCGGATGGGACCGATGGTTTGTCACTTGGAAAGAGGCGATCTTCTCCACCAGAACCAAGACTGCTGCGACCCTTCCGCAAAAAACGAGGTCCCTTCCTTCCAAACAGCCCTTGCCTCCGTCTCGTCGTGCCACCTCGAAGCGACCACCAAAGAAACGTCACCACGTCCACGCTCGAACCACCGTGCCTCGCAGAAAGGTCAAACCGCCCACCGCTCATCCAAAGCCTTTGCGTGTCCCTCACGATCTCAAACGCATGGCTCGTATCCCCAAAGGTTGGTTTCCTTTTGGTGGGATGGGCAGTCCTTCACCCATCCAATGGCGAAGACTCCCGACTTTCTGGATGGATCGCTACGAAGTGACGTGGCACGATTACAACATCTGTGTCAAAGCAAAACGCTGTAGCCCCCTTGCTTCCGCCAAAAAACGCGCCTTTTCACGTCACAACCAACCCGTCGTAGGGATCACTTGGGAAGAAGCAGCTGCATATTGCCGCTTCCGCAACAAGCGCTTACCTTCTTCTCTTGAATGGGAAAAAGCGGCGCGTGGCTTTGAAGGGCAGATCTTCCCTTTCTCTGGTGCGTATCCAGCTTGTAATCGCGCAGTGTACGGCAGTCCCGCAAGCCGCAACCGCGCGTGTCCAAAGCATCCTAGAACGACGATGATCGCTGGCTCCAAGCCCCTTGATCGCAGTCCTTTTGGGATCTTTGACATGACTGGAAATGTCCGAGAGTGGACACGAGACTGCGCGGTTGGCGAAGAAGGCAACTGCAAGCAACGCGAAGCACGTGGCGGAAGTTGGCTGTCCAGTAGCGCAGAATTGCTCGCTGCTAGGAGATGGAACTTCTCTTCCTCATCGCGACGATGGGACCTTGGTTTCCGCTGCGTTTGGCCCTGAGATAGCCCGCACGGGTTCCGTTCATATCGAGATGGATATCGCGGAACCACCGTTCTCCAGATCGCGCCGTTGGAGCAATCCCCCCAACAGCCCAGCCTGTTGGTTTGCTCCACGCCAAACCAATGACCTTGAGAGAAAAGGGCAGAGCCTTGCAAGAAAGATATCTGAGCCCCTCGACACGATTGACTCCCCCCAGATCACAAGAACAAAAAGACGGATACAAGGGACAGATCACAATGTATCACCTCGCTAGCCTAGGGTGTCGCTTGATCGCGCTCCTCTTCTTTTTCGTACAGATCTCTTCTGCGCGCGCTGACGACTGGCAACTCAAACGCGGGGATCGCACGCGCGTCCTTGTAAAGCGTTGGAGCGAGATCTTACAAAAGTCCCCATACTCACGAAAAGCTTTTCGCGAACTACTCAAACTCCATAAAAAGCCCGCTGTAAGGAGTTCTTTGTACGCTCGCTGGAAACAAGCTTATCTCCAAAGGCCCAAAAGCCTTTCTGCCTCGATCATCTACGCTCGCGTCCTACAACGACAAGGAAAACACAGCCAAGCTCTCGCGCTGTGGAAGTCCATCGCAGAGCGCAGCAATGACAAAAAAACCCCACTGTTGCGGATCGCCAGCATCCACCTCGCACAAAAAAACACCCGTGAAGCCACGGCGATCTTTCAAAAGCTGCTTCCACTCGTCAACGAAAAGCAACGTGAATCCTTACTCTTACAGATCTTAGAAGTCTCCCTCAAAGCGCGAGACACCTCCTCTTTGGCATGGCTCAAACCCCATCTCAACAAGGCCACGTGGTCTTCCAACCAACTCCAACAGATCGCGCAACTGTACGAACAAAACCAATACTGGGAAGAAGCAAGCAACGCGCTCAAACAACTGATGCCCAAAGCCCGTGGCGCGGAGAAACTTCGTCTGATCTTACGACTCAGTCGCGTTGAGATGAACAAAAAAGATTACGCCTCTTCTCTCAAGCTCATCAAACAAGCCCGGAAGATCGGGACGCTTCATGCTTGGATGCGTTGGGAACTGCTCGAACGCGAAACGGAGATCAACCGCCGCCAAAAACTGTTGGGACCTTTTGTACAAAAGCTCGCGCGCAAGTGGCGAAAGAGCAAAGACACCCGCGAGATCATGTTTTTGGCGCGACTCTATCGAGAAGATAAACAAGAACGAGAGTCCATCGAGTTGGCGCAACGCGCACTCAAGCTCAAACCTTCGCTGCGAGAACCGCGACTTTGGATCGTCGAATACTTCACAAAGTCCCAACAATTCGACGAGGTCAACAAACACCTGCAAGCGCTCGCAAAGTACGGACACGCCCGTGCTTCGCACATGTTGCAACTCGTCGATGCGCTTCTGCGACGCGCTGGTTATCCCCTGAAAAATCGTTGGACCCCGATCCAACTCCTGCAAACACGCTCTCGCTACTCGCGTTATGGATCTTTCTATATGCGCCGTCGTTTCCGTCGTTATCGCCAACTTGCACCTCAATGGAGCAAGCAAAAGATCAACGAAAGCATCCAGTCATGGAACGAACAGCGCAGAAAAGAATGGGACGCATGGAAGCGCTACGCCACAAAACGCGAAGAGAAGGACTTTACCTCGGCCAAGAGGATGCTTGCACAAACCCTCCGTCGCTACAGCAAAGACTGGGATACCATGAAAAAAGTCGAGCAGTTGGCCGATCAGATCGGTCAAAAAAACACTGCGCGACGTGCGATGAGTGCGCTAGAACGGGCCGTTGAAGCCGATCCTCTCCAACTGCGGCAGATGCACCTTTTGTTCTTACAAACACAGCGCGAAAGACGCCTCGAGTTCATCGTCAAACGCGCACTACGGCCACCACTGGCTCCGCTTCAGGCCGTCCTTTCGTCGTCTTGGGCCTTACGACCATGGGACGAGCTTCGAGGCTCTTACCAAAAGATGACCTTTCTCTCGAAGACATCCGAGCAAAGATCGTGGCAACGCCAAGTCTGTCCCTTGATCAAGCGTGTCCTAAAACTTGGAAAGACCACCAAACAACGCGAACGTATCGCGGCTTTACGACCTGCCTTGCGCCTTCAAGTCTTCGCCTTACGCTGGCAGTGTGGCGCCCGTGGAAACAAACTTCGCGAAGATCTCCAATTGGCCGAAGAGTCGCTGCTTCAAGAAAATGATGGACCCCAAAAACTTCTCGAAGTGTACGTCCGCTCGCGCCTAGACGAACCTCTCCGCGATTACCTCAAACGCCGCTCGCTCGCTTCCAAACCCCAAGAATTGATCGCGATGTTCCGCCCACTCTTACAAAGCCCTTGGGCCAAACAAGCGACGGAAGCGCTATTTGCAGCTTTTGCAGGCGAAAAGAGTCGAGAGCACCAAAAAGCCCGTGCAGAGGCCATCTTGATGCTCTGCCAACAACGCGCCTCTTGTCTTCACGTCAGCCAAGCAGTCACCGAACTCGTAAACCAACCCCCCGAACCACCGAAGCTTGTGCTGGATATCTTGTTGCACATCGCGAACTTTCAACTTTTCCCCAAAGAGCGCGTTGATTGGCTGCGTTCGATACAAGATCGCTACAAAAAAGACCTACTTGTCCAACACTTCCTTGCCATGAACAAGACGTTATATTACGTCGCTTATAACCCCGGATTAACGGGCTACACCAACCCCACGACGCTTCGCAAAGAACTCTCGAAGATCTGGTCAGAAGCCACGATCAGTTCTCTCAGTCTACGCGAGACAGAGCCCGCAGAACTGTCGTCTTGGAAGTCTTCGATGCGGCAGATGCTCTACCAACTCCAGTCCAATCATCACCATAGAGACCCACTTTTTCTCGAATTGTTGCGGACTTCCCGCCGTTTTCCCATCATCTACCGCGTCGTGATCCGCGAAGCTGTGACCTTTCACGCCTATCGAAAGTCGCTGCAAAATCTACTTCCCCAACTCCTACAACAACGGCTTCAATGGGAAGATCTACCTTGGTTGGAGCAGGTTTACAAAAGCGTCCCTCAAGCACAACGCAACCAAATCCTCGGTGACGCTCTCGACAAAGAACAAGACTACGAAGCCCTTCGACTCTTCGCTTACCTCGCAACAAGGCATGGCCAGGTCAACCAGCGTTTGCAAGCCCTCACCAAGATGCTGGTCATGCGCCCCAAAGACAATCAACTGCTATACAAAACAGCCCTTCTACTCGATCGTTTGGGACAAAATGACCGCGCAGAAAAGTTATGGATGCGCTATCTCTCCAACCAACCCGAAAAACGCACGATTCGCTACCTTGAGCGACTGTCCAGTCGGTGCTGTGTCGATAGCAATGACCGCTCTTTTGCACGACGGATCTTGCATCTCTCTCTCAAGAAAAACGGACTGTCCGCGATCTGGAAGCCCTTTCAAAAGCTGTTGCCCCAACTCAACAAAGAACAACAAAGAAGCCTGATCTCGCATATCGCCAAGACCCCCGATGTTCCGCGGTCTAGCCTGCAAGATCTCGCTCAACTCGCACACAAAAAAGGGTTCACAGAGGCAGCTTTAGAGCTTTATCTCCGCCTAAAAACGGACTCCCCCAATGACAAAGAACTCCACAAGCGACTTGCGGAACTCTATGATCAACAAGGAGAATACAAAAAAGCTTACGCAAGTTGGACCCAAAGTCTTTCCTCCCAAACAGCTAGCGCGAAAGAGTCTTTTTTCCTCAAGCAAGCCATGTCTTACACCCAAAAAGGCCAGACCCACTTGGCTGCACTCTCCTATTATCGGGCTTATCGCGGTCACAAAGGTCTCGATCAAAGTGCACTGCGCGAACGTATCGCCGCGCTTTTGCAAAAACGAAAGTCGCTTCAAGCGTGGGCTTACTGGTTGATGCTCGGACAACACGCGGAGCAGTGCCTCACAGCCGCCACCAAACACCACGACTTTTTGGCCACCACGCTTCCATCGCAGCTTTGGAAAGCCAATATCCCTTATCGCGGCACGCTGTTCTCTTTCTCTCGTTGTCACTGGATACTTTCGCAGCCCCAACAACGCGAAAGTCTTCGTTATCTCGCAGCTTATCTAAAGCAGTCGCCCAAACAAAAGATCCAACTTCGCGCAAGTGTCGAACAAGACGAGCCCGACACAGCGTTCCTTGTGCAACAACGACTGCAAACCCTCCAAGAAACGTTGTTGCAGTTTGGTGTAAAGAAAGAACAAATCGAGCAAACACAACTCGACACGCAAGGTTCGTGTCGCAAAGATGACCATCTCATCGTCCATCACGGTATCTCTTGCAGTGCGTTCCATCGCCAAGCCGCGGTAGGATCGGTCGTTACAAGTTACCAACAATTCCTCACGCAAGACATCGATCAAGACCAAGTCCCTGATATCCAAGATCAATGTCCTCTCCTTCACGAGAAAAACACGCACGTCAACAACCGTTCTTATCGTCGTTACCGTCGTCTTTTCCGTGGTATCCGTACGTCGAGCAGCGCCTCCGTCCCTCCCAAGCAAAGCACCAACCCAGGCTGTCCATTGAATCCACAGCTCGCTTTCCAAAAGCTCCAAAGTGGTGTCCTTCAGATGGCGACCCCCATCTCTTTTTCGGGTTACAGCTCTAGCATCTCTTACGCACAACGACCGATTATCGGGCAGATCGCGTCACTACTTCGCGCATCACCAGAGCTTGGAACCCTGACGATCGAGATCACACCGATCATCTCTCCCAACGGCTCAAGAGCGCCATCTTACAGAAGTTACAACTACCGACGTTATCGCCGTTATCGCTACCGCCGTTACAATTATTACCGCGATCCCAAAAAGCTCTCACAACGGCGACTCAATGCCATCGGGCAGATCCTTCGACAGTACAAAGCCCCGATGCATCGCATCAAACTGATCCAAAAAGAGCCTGAAAAACGAGCAGGCGCCAACCATTACACGCCACCCAAGATCGTCTTGCGCTTCGATCCACCCCAACCCCAAGCCTCTCCCAAAACCAAGGCTTTTCCGTTCCCAAATGGTGGTGATGCCATCCCTCTATAAAAAGTCCCGCACCCACAAGCTCCACAACACTCCATACCTAAACCCCCCAAACGAGACAAAGTCGTGACGAAAAAAGAGAATCGCTCCCGCGAAAAGGCCACCCCAAAACGTCAACGCGTCCCAACTCTACCTCCAATGCTCGCATTTCCTACAGATGAGCCCGCACCTTCAGAAAAAGAAGAGGCTTCACCTGTCGCGCCAGTCCCCCAACTTCCCGACAAAGTGGATGGTTACGCTTGGGCGTCATGGTGGTTTTTGCAAGCCTTGGGATGGGTGTACCTTTTTGCTTTTCTTTCGATCTGGTCGCAGATGATCCCGCTGTTTGGGGAAGAAGGACTTCTCCCCATCCAAAATATCGTGCGGGCTTGGCAAGCCTACGCAGGTAGAGAGCAACTTGGATGGTCGGTGTATCGGATGTTTCCGACGCTCGCGTGGTTCAATCCCTCCGATCAAGGGCTGCGTTGGCTCTGTGGTGCGGGTTTGCTTGGCTCAGTGATGTTGATCTTGCGCATCGCACCGCGTTATACGCTGTTTGCATTGTGGATACTCCATCTTTCCTTGGTGCGGGCGGGGCGGGTGTTTTATGCCTATCAATGGGACAATCTCTTGCTTGAGGCAGGATTCCTTGCCATCTGGCTCGCCCCAAAAAGCCTCTATCCTGGCTTCTTTCGCTTGAGCGAGCCGCCACGCATCGCGCGTTGGTTACTTTACTGGTTGTTGTTTCGCCTGATGTTTTTCTCGGGTGTTGCGAAGATTCAAAGCGGTGATAGCACATGGCGAAACTTCACAGCCCTTTCTTACCACTACGAAACACAGCCTTTGCCCACACTCTTTGCTTGGTATGCACATCGCTTGCCCTTGTGGTTCCACAAGATGTCCGCCCTGATCATGTTTTTCATCGAGTTGATCGTGCCTTTTGGGATCTTCTCGCTTGCACTGCGGCGTGTCACGGCGATGTTCTTTGGCTTGCTGATGTTGATGATCGGTCTCCACGGAAACTACGGATACTTCGGCATCTTAACCTGTGCGATCTCTCTGTTGCTTTTGGATGACCGCTTCTTTTCTGAGCTATTACCGCGCTCTCTACAACAAAGATACCTCGTCGAGGTAGCACCGCAAACCTCCATCTTATCGCGCTCTTCGTTGATGTTTGTCGCTGCTTTGATCCTCGTCGTCTCTGGACTCCAGTCGCTTTCTCGCGCTTGGAAAGAGATCGACGCCCCTTTGCAAACGATGCCCGTCCTCTCGTGGGTTCGGTCTTTTCGCAGCATCAATCGCTATCATCTCTTTCCCGTGATGACGACCCGACGACCTGAGATCATGATCGAAGGCTCCGTAGATGGGAAGGTATGGAAGCCTTATCGCTTTCGTTACAAACCAGATCTCCCCGAAAAGACGCCGCGCTTCGCCTTTTTCCACATGCCGCGCTTGGACTGGCAACTCTGGTTTGCGGCGCTTTCTCCTCGTCGAAGGCATCGCTGGTTACACACTTTTCTCCTGCAACTCCGCGTCAATCACCCCAACGCCCTCGCTTTGCTCGGCAACAATCCCTTCCCGCAAAAGCCCCCTCGCCACGTGCGCGCGGTGCTCAAAGACTGCCATTTCTCCGATCCATCCGAGCGCAACCAACAACAAGTTTGGTGGAGTTGCATCCCGCTTCGCACCCTGATCACCAAGTGATCCGCAAGGCTCTTGCAGAAGAAAAAAACTTGAGACAAGGTGAGAGTTTGTGATGGTCATGCGCCCAAACACCTTCGCATCGTTTGGATGCCCACCTTGCGGACACACCCATCTCACTCAAAAGCCTGATTTCTTTTGCCCCACCTTACTTTACCACCAGCTTGCGGGCCACTTGTTCACAAAGACAGGCGAATGGATCATGGAGGCCCGATGTCACGCGTTTTTCACTGGTTCTCAACTCGCCAAGTATGGATGGCTAGCTTGGGAACCCTCTTGCTTTTTGCCGGATGCTACGGCGAGATAAGCAAACCACCTACCCAACAACCCAACCCCACACAACCTGCGACGCGACAACAACCACCTCAACCACGCACAGTGCAACAAGAAGTGTACTTTGCGGATATGAAACCTTTTTTGGGTGAGTTCTGCGTAAACTGCCATGGTGCAGGAGGGCAACTCGCCGATCTCACCGTGTACCACGACGCCAAACGTGGCAAAGAAGCCGTTGCTTTCTGGGCTTGGGGACTCCAACGCGTCCAAGCGGGCAGTATGCCTCCCACACCACCCAAAGAAGCCGCAGAAAAAGAACGATTCGCCCAAGGGCTCGCGCTTTACGTGCGATGGGGTGAACTCGGCTATCCAGAAAAACCAGGTTCCACCACCCAACCCCCCGATCCACCAAAAGATAACTTCCCCACGCCCGCGACATGCCAAGGGAAAGACCCGCTGACATCGAGGATTTGGCGTCTTACAGGCAAACAGATCACTTACAGCCTCATCGATATCTTTGGCGAAGAGATCCGTATCCCCCCAATATCTCTCAATGAACAGCGTAAAGATGGCTTTTCCAACAACGCAACAGCCCTTACGCTCAACGACATCCATATCACCTCACTGGTCGAGGCTTTTGATGCCGTTGCAAAAGAAGTCATCACCAAGATCCCAGTCTTTCAACAGTGTGTACAAGCCCAAGGCACCGACTGTATCAAGACCTTGGTGACCAACTATGGACAACTGATCTGGCGAAGACCCCTCACGACCGAAGAGATCGATCGATTGGTCCAACTTGCTCAAGGACTCGAACAAGACACAAGCAGCCGCAACACGGCCATCGAGTTTGTGATCGAACGCCTCTTGATCTCTCCCAACTTCCTATACCGCTCAGAGATCGGGCTGCCTGTCCAAGGACAAGCTGACACCAATCGTCTGGATGGTTACGAGGCCGCTAGCTTCCTCTCTTATCTTCTCTGGCAAAGTGCCCCAGACACCGCGCTTTTGGACGCAGCCAAGGCAGGACAACTCAGCCAAACTGCAACACTCAAAACGCAACTTGAGCGTATGCTCAAAGATCCTCGGGCACGACGGGGCCTACAGAACTTCGTCGACGACTGGCTGCTCCTCGAAGGCGTCCTGACCCGAGAAAAAGACACACAAAAGTTCCCAGAACTCACACCCATCATGCGGCAAACCCTGAAAAAAGAAACAGAACTTTTCTTGGATTCGATCATCTGGCAAAAAGATGGAAAGTTGGTGGATCTCTTTACCTCCAACGAAACCTTTATGAGCCGCGAAACAGCCCCATTCTACGGACAAACCAGCGTCCAACCAAGCCTCACAGCGGCCCAATCGAATCCCCAAGAACGCGCAGGCATCCTGACCCAACCCGCTTATCTGATCGCACACTCGGGAAGAAACGGCACAGGCTTTGTGCATCGAGGCGTCTTTTTCCTTGAGCAGTTGGTCTGTCGCCCCCTTCCTGCAGCCCCAGCAAATGCTGCCGCAGTGGGCGAAGAAAAACGCAAAGGCGTCGATCTCTCGAAACTTACAGAACGCGAGATCCAAAAGCTCCACGCAAGCGATCCTGGTTGTGCTTCCTGTCACAAGCTCATCGACCCACCTGGCGCAGCATTCGAGATCTTCGATCCGCTCGGTCGTTACAGGGGTGTGGAAAAAGGCATGAACATCGACGCAGCAGGAGAACTCCAAGGCTTCGGCGATATGCCCCCACAATTCAAAGATGCCGTCGATTTGATCCGCAACTTGGCCCCCACCAAACACTTCCAACAGTGCTTTACACAAAAGCTCTTTACGTTTGCCCTTGGTAGTAAACCTGAAGACCCGCAAAACTGTATGTTGGCGCAACTTTACGCTTCCATGCAGCAACAAAACTTCACGTTACGCCAGAGCTATGCAGCGTTCCTCTCGGTGGATGCGCTATTTTTACGAAAACGAGAAAGCCTGTAGGGAGATCTTTTGATGAGCGAATCCACGAAAACAACCTTTTATCCGACTCGTCGCGACTTCTTGAAATACTTGAGCATCAGCGGCCTAGCCTTTAGCCCCCTTGTCACCGCAAGCCGCGCTCTTGCCGCAACGGGCGCACAATCGCGCCTCTTGTTGATCCCAATCTCCCATGGGATGGGCGGGCGCAACATGGCGACAGGGACCGAAACCAACTTCACCCCCGCACAGTGGCTCGCGCCTTTCGCTGAGATCCAAAAACATGTGATCTTTATCGACGGACTGCTCGGGACCTTCTGGGGTAATGCACACGACGTCTCTTACTCCCATGTCTTCACAGGCAGCGTTCAGCCAGGGACAGCGTCTTTTACACTGCCGCGCTCTGCTTCGCTCGATGTCTTGCTCGAAGCCAAACTCGGCCGCAAGGTCCTCCCTGTCCAACGTCTCGGCGTCAACGAATGGGGCGGGGGCGGCTCGCTCGCCAAAAGCTACAGCTATGACACGCGCTTTCAACCGCTACCTTTTCAATTCGACCCCACCCAAGCCTTCCAAGCCATCGTCAACAACATCAGCGGCGTGGGTGCTCCACAAGAAAAACTCAGTGCACTCGCCCAAAAACGCCGCAAGCTCCTCGACGAAGCCACCGCAGATATCCGCGCCCTTCGTCAACGCATCGGCCCCAAAGAACGGCAGAAGCTCGATTTTCACCTCGAAGCCATCCAAAATGCCAGCGCCAACCTCGGCCTCAACCAAAAAGTCACCGTGGGCGGCCACTGCCAAAAGCCTTCTGCGCTTACAGGGACCAGCAATTACGAACTTTGGTTGCGTCAGCAACTACTTAATCTCAAGACCGCTTTTAGCTGTAACCTCGCACAGATCGCCGTGTTGGATCTTAGCCAACTCAACCACGATCTCTACGAGTGGAAGGACGAAAGCGGAAAGACGCGCCGCGGTCAGCCTTGTGCTGACAAAGACTTTCATCAATGTGTCGCCCACTATAGCAACAGCGAACAACGCCTATGCTACGAGGGAAGCGTTCTGTGGTTTGCGAGAAAGATGGTGGACTTCGCCAAAGAACTCGATGCCATCACGGAAGACAATGGTAAGACCATGCTCGAAAACACCATCATCGTCATCACTGGCGAGGTTGGAGACGGTCAGCACGAGACATTGAGCAAGCCACACATCATCATCGGTGGCAGCGGTGCCCCCAAACTTCGCACGGGTCGCTATCTCAAGATCCCCCTCTACGAAGACGATTATCTCCGAACACCCGAAGGAAACCACACCTTGTACGGCAAACAAAAGATCAGCACACGCACAGAAGCCGATCTGTGGAAAGAGATCGCAGGTGCGATGGGTATGCCTGTCCAAACCTTCGGTCAGCCCTACCTCAACAAAGGTTCGATTGGTATCGTCTGACGCAAAAGACTTGGGAGATCGAAAAAGAAGACTTGGGAGAGTAAGAAGGAAAAGGGAGGGTGGAGCAGAGGGGGATTAGAGGACGAGACGATCGCTCTTTTCGTAGAGTTCGTGGCGAAGCGCTTGGATGTTTTTGTCTTTGAGGTAGTCTTCGAGCGAGGAGTGACGGTCGATCACACCGCGATCCGCGATCTCGATGATGCGGTTTGCCACGGTATTCGTGAATTGATAGTCGTGCGAAGAGAACAAGATCACTTCAGGAAACTGAATCAAACCGTTGTTCAATGCGGTGATGGCTTCAAGATCCAAGTGGTTGGTCGGTTCATCCAACACCAAAGCATTGGAACCGCTCAACATCATCTTGGACAACATACAACGGACTTTCTCGCCTCCAGAAAGCACATTCGACTTTTTAAAGACTTCGTCCCCAGAGAACAACATCCGACCCAAGAAGCTACGTGCGAAAGGCTCGCCTTCGCTTGGTGGTGCGTATTGAAGCAACCACTCAATCAGGTTCCAGTCATTCTCAAAGTAGCTGTCGTTGTCTTTGGGAAGATAGGCGGTGGTGATCGTGGTTCCCCACTGAACCGAACCTTCGTCGGGTTGGACTTCGCCCATGATCATTTGGAAAAAGGTGGTCTTTGCAAGGCTGTTCGGTCCGATCAGTGCGATCTTATCGCCTTTTTTGACGGACAGACTGAAGTCTTTGAACAGTTGCACGCCATCGACTTCTTTCGAGACGCCTTCGAGTTCAAGGATGATCTTTCCACAAGGGCGTTCGGGCTTAAAGCCAACAAAGGGGAACTTGCGGCTCGAAGCGGGGAGCTGTTCGATCTCGATTTGATCCAACAGTTTCTTCCGCGAAGTAGCCTGACGAGCTTTTGAAGCGTTTGAAGAGAAGCGCAAGATAAACTCTTTAAGTTCTTTGACTTTATCTTCTTTCTTCTTGTTCTCGTTTTGGCGCTGCTGCATGACCAACTGGCTGGATTGATACCAGAAGTCGTAGTTTCCAGCGTAGAGTTTGAGCTGCGAGAAGTCGATGTCTGCGATGTGCGTGCAAACATTGTTGAGGAAGTGACGATCGTGGGATACGACGATCACGGTGTTCTCGAACTTGCTCAAGAAGTCTTCAAGCCACTGAATCGACTGAAGATCCAACTGGTTGGTAGGTTCGTCGAGCAGCAAGATATCGGGGTTTCCAAACATCGCTTGTGCGAGCAGTACCCGAACTTTTTGCGTACCTTCGAGATCTTTCATCATGCGTTCGTGGAACTCAGGCTCGATCCCCAAACCGCTCAACAAACTCGCCGCTTCGTACTCGGCTTCGTAACCGCCCAACTCTGCGAAGTCACCTTCGAGTTCAGCAGCACGCATACCGTCGTCTTCGGTCATATCGGCTTTTGAGTAAAGCTCGTCGCGCTCTTTCATGATGCGGTAAAGCTCTTCGTGGCCCTTGATCACGGTATCAATGACGCGATGCTCATCAAAGGCGAACTGATCTTGGCGCAAGACCGCGATGCGTTTGTCAGAGCCAATAATGATGCGGCCCGACGAAGGTTCCAACTCTCCCGCAAGGATCTTGAGGAAGGTCGATTTGCCCGCCCCATTCGCGCCGATCAGCCCATAACAGTTGCCCGGGACAAACTTGACATCCACATCCTTGAAAAGGACGCGGCCGCCGAAAGAAAGGGTGACATGATCGACTTGAATCATGAAAACTGCTCCATGTATCAGTTAAAGGTCTACGCAGAAACACCTAGAACACCGCAACGTGGATGCTCTTTTGCGAGCCTCTGCCAAAAAAGAACAGGTGCCTTTTGCCACGAAAGGCACGCACTTTCAACTAAAGTTTTTGGAAAAAGCAACAAAAAGGAAGGAAAGCCCCCAAGACAAGGGGAAGATCACACGTAAGGATCTCAGGGCATCTGTGGGGAGGGAAAATGAGAAGGAGGGATCTCGGCAGGAGGTGGAGCAAAAGGCTGATTTAAAAAGGGATACGAAGTCGGGCGTTGCACAGGTCGGCTGGCAGGGGACTTTTTCGCAACCACCTTGGACTTTTTCTCAACCTTTGCCTTGGGCAGTGGGAGGACTTCTTTTGCTGCCTTGGGAACCACAAGGAGACGAAGCGGCGCTTTTTCCTGCGGAACAGCGGGCAAAGGCGAACGATGTGGAGGCTGTGCCTCTTCTGTGTGTTGAGGAAGCGAAGTCGGATGGGGTTCTTTCATTTTTCGATAGGATTCAAAGGTTTTGGGTACTTGCGACCAAGGCAGACCCACAGGAGCCACTGGTTCCTTTTGAGAAGAAGAGTCTTGTGCGCCCCACTTGGACTCACGAAGCCATCCAAGCAAGTGTTGTTGTGAGACATTCAAGAAGAACTGGCTTGCTTGAAACATCTCCACACTCGCGCGGTAAGGGCTTGGAGGTGCAGGGATATCGCCTTCTGCTCGACCACCCAACAAAGCCAACACCACGAACAAACCGACAAGATAACCACCAAGGCCCCAACGTTTCGTCCACAGCGTCGCGAAAGCGCTCGCAACGCCAAAGACCGCACCAAGACCCACCAAACACACACCCAAAGCCAACAGCGGCAAAGGCCCTAACAAAAAGAGGCTTTGTTGCAAAACAAAGTGTGCATAAGCCTCGATCCCACCGAGCAAAAGAGCTGCAAAGAACAGGGCACGCACAGCACCGCGCAACCCCGCTCCCAACACAGCGCCCCATCCGTTCTCGAGGGCTTTTTTCGCACTGGGAACAGCCACCCACCAAACGAAGAACACACCAACCGCCCCAGATACAGACGCAAGCCAAGGCGGAAGACTCGGTTCTTGTAGGGCCAGCGCCATATTTTCGGCGAGAGGGTTCCCCACAAAAGACGAAAAGAAGAGCACACCCAGCGCCCCCACCAAGACAAAACCGCCCAGATAGAGCACGCCTATCCAACTCATCCAAAAAGCGCCCAGCCCAAATCGATCATCACGACCCAGCCCAAGCAAAAAGCCCGATCCTAGGCCACCAAGTAGCACCCATGACCACATATCCGCTTCGTGCAACCAACCGAGCGCAAGGCCGCCTTGGTACAACCAAGACAACAGAAACGAACCAACGACCCACCAAAAGGCAAGGCCCCACCAAAATGTGATCTTGGGGGTTTGAAGTTGCCGAAAGATCTGGCTTTGCGCGACACGTTCTTCTCGTCTGGCTTCACGTGCTTGGGCGCGCTGTTCCTTCTTCTTTTTTCGGACTTCTTCGCGGATCTCTCGCCGTTTTTCTCGAACCTCTTGGGTCACAGCGCCGCGAGGATGTGTCGTGACTCCCGTCGCAACGCCTCTTGGATCTTGAGGATTTGGACGACGCGGCTTTTCACGAGGGCGACGCGGCTTGGGAGAACCTTGGCGTTGTGCATCGTCAAGTGCCCGTGTGATGGCCATCGCGAACGCATCCATGGAAGAAAATCGATCTTTGGGATCGTGCTCAAGCGCTTGCAACAACACATGATCCAAACGCTCATCGAAGGGCAGGGGAGAGCCTTGAGACTGCAAAAGCTCGCTCGGCGGGCGCAAACGACCGTAGGGCAAGATCCCCGTTAAACCTTGGTAGATCATCGCCCCCACTGCATAAACATCGACAGCAGGGGTCAAACGCGAGTTCCCGGTGATCTGCTCGGGTGCCATATACACGGGTGTTCCGCGTTGGTTGGTCATGTAAACCGTCTGGGCTTCGAGGCGCTTGGCGATGCTAAAGTCGAGGATACGGAGTGTTCCATCATCCGCGAGCAAGATATTTTGGGGCTTGAGATCGCGGTGGATCACGCCTTGGCTGTGAGCAAAGTCCAACGCATCGGTAAGTTGCTCCAAAAAGTCCCGAAGCATCTCATCATCCAAAAAGAAGGGCGCTCCCTTGGCGAGCGCTTCCTCAAAGTAATCTTCAAGTGATCGACCCGCGACGTACTCCATCACCACAAAAAAGATCTTGCTCGAAGGTTCTTCTTCGAGTCGATCCATGCGGATAATGTAGGGGTGATCGAGCTTTTCAGCCAAACCAAACTCTTCTTCCAAAGCATCTTTCGGAAGCATCGGATACAAGGCTTTGATCGCACAAGACTCTTGATAACGCAGATCCGTGGCGAGATAGACAACGCCCATCCCACCGCGACCGAGTTCGCGTTCGAGATAATAGCGCCCGCAGAGTGTCATCCCCACTTGAAAGGGCGTGCCCGTAAAAGTCCATGACTCCGCAGGTGAACGCATCACGCCCGTCGTAGGCAGAGCATCACTACCCAAGTTTTCGTGGGAAGACGAGATCTCATGCGAGCTGGTCAGAGATAATGCTTTGGATGTAGGACCACCTGTTTTCAAATGATTCAAGGATCTTCTCCGTGAGGATCGTTTGGGATATGAGGTGGATGCGCGCTTGGTCATCGAAAACTCTCCACAGTTGAGGACTTGGGAGGGGGATTCTTCTGTAGGTCTGAACAAAGAAACCGTGTCCAAAGACCCACCAAGTCTCCTTTTTCTCTCAACAAAAGTATGGGGACGAGGCCACACTCCATGCAAGAGCGCATCCAAATGTGCTTAATTTGGACACTTAGCACAGATCCCCGTCGCATCTTGTCCACATACCAAACAGTCGCCTCTGCACACTTTTCAGACACTCATATCAACTCTATGAAATCGAAACGCTTTTTGTTCAAAAAAAAAGCTGGTGCCATTCTTGTTATAGAGCCCAAACGAACGCAGCAAAGAAGACAACGAAAGATGCGGAGTAAGTAAAGTCCCGCATCTTCCGAAGTCTTCCAACCTTCATCGTAAAACCAAATCGCTCTTACAAACCCAAGAAAGAGGTGCCATCATGAAAAAACTTATCCTTAGCGCAATCGTCGTTCTCTCTGTAGCCGCAAGCCAATCAGCGTGTGGAGTGTTCATCCCAACATGCGAGTCTTTCCTAGAAACCTACTGCCAACGTATCTCACAATGTTCAAGCCAAGACCCCAACACACAACAACAGCAGCTATCCCAGTGTATGCGCAGAGCGGCCCCTGAAACGACATGCCGTTACCTCACCCCCCAACAAAAAGGGGAGTTCGAGTCCATCGTCCGAAACGATTGTCAAACCCGCATGAGAGAGTCTATCTGCACAGGAAATTCGATTGATACGGGCCCCACCTGCAACCAAATCATCAATAACTTCTTGGGAACCCTGAGCAACTAATGTCCCGCCCCCCGGCGATCCACCCCATCCATCAAGCCTTTCAAGCTAGCTCACCACTTGAGCTTGTCTTGAAGGGCTTTTTTCGCTTGATCTTCGACTTCTTTTTTCTTCTTCGCGGCTTGCTGCTGCGCGCGTTTGGTAGCATCACGCGCTTGTTGTTCTGCTTTTTTACGCGCAGCATCAGCATTTTTCATGGCTTGCTTTTTCAACTCGTCGGCTTTTTTCATCGCCATCTTTTTGGCTTCTTCAGCCTTTTTCATCGCCATTTTTTTGGCTTCTTCGGCTTTTTGCATCGCCATCTTTTTGGCTTTGTCGATTTGCTCCGTCACCATCTTCTTGGCTTGCTTGCCGATGTCGCCCGCAGGACCGCCACTTCCGCTATCTGCGGTGGGTCCACCTTGGAAGCCCATAAACTTATAAGCAAGTTTGCTTGCCAGGCCAAGCGCCCCAACGATAGGGACGATCTGGCCTTTTTTGTTGCTGGGGATCAACTGAAGTTTGCCTGTCAACTTGTCAGCATAACCCGCCAAAGCACCACCAGCGATCTTCTTCGCAAAGCCACCAGCGGCACGTTGGAGACGCTTTTGTTGGTACAGGATCTTGCGTGAGATCGCTTTGCTCAAAGCGATGTCCATCTTCATATTGACGCCACCACCCAAGCTGATCGTGCCATAACCCGCCAAAGAGAATTGTCGCGTGGGGATGGAAAGGTCGGTTACATGGACTTTTCCGTCTTTGACAGTCATCTTCGTTTGGATCACTTTGCGCGTCTTGATATCCGAAAGCTTCGGCAAGAACTTGCGCACAAGTTTGGGAACAGAAGTGGTCATATCTTCGAGGATGCTCGCATTTTTGATATGGCCCTTGTAAAGCTTGGCGATGATGCTACCCGAAAGGTTGTTTTTCAACTGGTTGCTGGTGATCCCGTGGCTCTTGAGTTTGCTCACAAGGTCCATCTTTCCATACACCTTGTTGTCCATGCTCTTGAGCCGTGAGAACAACCCACCGTCATTGTTGGGGATATCGTTAAAGTTGGAGATAAAGTCGTTGGCTTCGACTTTCACACAATCAAAGCGGTTGTTCATGCGGATACGCTTGGGATTGGAGATGTCGAGATCGAGATCTTCGATGATGCGTCCCTCGAACAAACCCGCCTTCAACACAAACTTGACCTTCCCTTGGCGATAGGACAGGTCGATCTTCCCGTCTTCGATAGGAAGAGTCTTGTAGATGAGTTTCGCAACGCGGATCTTCCCGTCAAATGTCACATTGGGAAGTTTGGGGATGTTGATGGGCTCATCACCCGTGCTACTCGAAGACGACGAAGAAGCCGATGCTTTGGCTTTTTTGGGAGCAGGACCAGGCTTACTGGTGCCTTTGGACTGGCCCAACATCTCGTTGAGATCGAGCAAAGGCGCATTCATGCTGTACGTCACGGCCGTGGTCTTTTCGCGAACCTTTTTGGGAAGCGCGAGGCTCAAGTAGTCGCGGATCTTCATATCCATCGTGAAAGACGACTTACCGATCTTGGAAGTCAACTCTTCGAGGCTGATCTCTTGGTTGCTAAACTTGAAGGTCCCATTCACCTGCACAGGTTTCTTCACTGCGGGCGTGGTTGCCACGATTTGGACAAAAGCCACTTGGCCTTTTACGTCGATGGCTTCGGGATTTTTGGGTTCCACTTTCCCTTTTGCCGTCACATCCGCTTTGATCTTTCCTTGAACAGAGACGCCTTTTGGAAGTTTCACAGCGTCTTTCAAGCTGCCAAGATCCACATCCGCTTTCAACGCGACATCCACAACGGGCTTTTTGAAGTGATTGACTTTCGCCATCAACGACACAGGGTTGGTGCCCAAGTTGAACGCAAACTTCTTCATATCCAAAGAGTCTTCAGTAAAGCGGATATCTGCGTTGAGTTGGTTGATCGCCTTTGGAAGATCAGCATATTTGAAGCGACCATCCATGATCTGAAACAGCCCATTGACCGAAGGAAGCGCAGAGGGATTCTTTGCGTCGATCTTGCCTTTGATGGTCACAGCGAGTTGCGCGCCACCTTTAACGCTCATCTTGCGGGCCTGCGGGAACATCGCGGGGGGAACTTCTTTGAAAAGATCTTGCAATTGGATCTTGTTGGTTTTGATCGAAAGGTTGAGGTGACGGACTTTTTTGTCATATCCATTCACGCTTCCTGCGATCGTGATGTAAGTCTTTTGGAAGCCCACAGTAAACTGCTTGATGTCCAGATTGCCCGCCTTCATCGCGACTTTGACGTCATGCTTCATCGAGAAATAAAGACCCGACTTGCGTACGGGCAAGCCACGACCGCGCAAAGCGATACGCTTGATCTCGAAAAGGCCCTTGCTTACGACATTGGTCATCGTGGTATCGAAAGATGCCGACAAGGTTTGGTTGATATCCTCAAGGATCACCTCTTGTTGGGTCTTGCGGTTGTGATACACGATGGTCGAATCTTTGATCTCAAAAGCATCCAAACGCAGGCTAATCGGCTGGGATGGCGCTTCTGCTTTCTTGGGAGCGTCTGCTTTTTTCTTGGGCTTCTCAGGTTTTTTGTTGGGGTCGGCAGGCGCTGAAAGGTCATCGAAGTTAAAGGAGCCGCGTGGGTCCACTTCGACAAGCACTTGGAGACGATCAAGCACGATCTTCTTAATCTCGACCTTGCGGCTCAACAAAGGCATCACCTTCACCGCGATCGACAACTTGCCCAAGCTAAACAGCGCTTCCTTGTTGCGGAACCCCGTACGCTCGATCTTCAAAACATCACCTTTTTTCAAAGGCCGATCTTCTGTAACGACGTCCTCAAGGGCTTTTCCATTCAGCACAACCTGAACGAATGGCTTCTTCAGATTTTGACTCGCAAGAAACTTCCACATCGTTGTGGGTGCTTCGATGGTGCTACTTCTCGATGTGTTGCTAATGCGAAGTCCTTCGACTTGTACCCCAAAGACTGGGAAGACAGTCAAAGATGCGCCTTTCAACTGAACATCGCGTTTCAATGCTTTGCTCACTTGCGCTTCGACCAACGCCCGTACTTTGGCAGGTGGGTACATCACACGCACTGCGATCACCAAACCAACCACCGCGACAACGAATATCGCGAACAGGACAAGCCCAATGCGAAACAGTTTTTTTAGCATAAGTATCTAATTCCTTTCTCTTTTTGATTCTCGCCCCCTTTGAAGAAGCGGCGAGATTAACACCAAAAGGCACACCAAACAAGACAAGCTCTCCTCTGCGCCCCACCGCGCCTTTGTGAAACGCACCAAAGACCCAATCTCATCCCGCCTCCTCGCACCTTCCCTCAAACACTGAAACCTCCAAAGAGACTTTTGCTTGTCAATCGCGCGAACGGTATTACATTCCCCCCGTTTTTCGTTTGACGCTCAAGAGCCAACCCCCGAAGGCTCTATGTATTAGACCATTGGAAAGGAGACTAAAGAGAATGACCCAACACGTAGAAACGCATTCCTTTCAAGCCGAAACCCAACAGCTTCTGCACCTGATGATCCACTCGTTGTACACAAACAAAGAGATCTTCTTACGCGAGTTGATCTCCAACGCTTCGGATGCTCTCGATAAACTTCGCTTTGAATACCTCACCCACCCTGAGCTGAAAAAAGACGGAGAAGCCCTAGAAATCCGCCTTGAACTCGATAAAGAAGCACGCACTTTGACCATCCACGACAACGGGATCGGGATGAGCAAAGAAGAAGTGATCAAAAACATCGGAACCATCGCCCACTCAGGCACCAAAGAATTGATCACCAAACTCAAAGCCAGCGAAAATCAAGAGATGAGCGCATCTTTGATCGGCCAGTTTGGTGTGGGCTTTTACTCAAGCTTCATGGTCGCAGACAAAGTCTCCCTCGTGACACGCCGCGCAGGAGAAGAGGGCGCCACACGATGGACCTCCACAGGCGACGGAACCTACGAGCTTTCCGACGCTGCGCGTGGAACCCACGGCACAAGCATCACCCTCCACCTGAAAGACGCTGACCCCGAAAACAAGCTGGATGACTATACAGAACTCTGGCAACTCAAACGAATCGTCAAGCGTTACTCGGACTTTGTGAACTTCCCCATCCGCACAAGAGAAGAACGCGAAGAACCCAAACTCGACGAAGAAGGCAACGAGATCGAAGGCCAAGTCGAACACGTCATCGAAGATCTCACCCTCAACTCGATGAAACCTCTTTGGACCCGCCAAGAGTCCGATCTCAAAGAAGAAGAACTTAGCGATTTTTACAAGCACGTCGCACACGACTGGCGCCCCCCTTTGACCCATCTCCTTCTCAAAGTCGAAGGGATGCTCGAATACCAAGCGTTGTTGTTCCTTCCCTCCGAACCACCGCATGATCTGTACTACTATGGCGCTGAACGCGGACTCCAACTCTACGTCCGCCGCGTCTTGATCATGGATCGCTGCGAAGAACTTCTCCCAAGCTACCTGCGTTTTGTGCGCGGCGTGGTGGACTCTTCAGATCTCCCACTCAACGTCTCCCGCGAACTTCTCCAACAAGACCGCCACATCCCGCAGATCCGCAAGTACCTCTCTCGCAAGCTCCTCGACAAGCTCAAAGAGATGAAAGAGGCCGAAGACAACGCGGATTACCTCAAGTTCTGGAAAGCTTGTGGACGCGCATTGAAAGAGGGCATCGCTGAAGACTTCGATAACCGCGAGCGCATCGCTGATTTGTTGTTGTTCCAATCCTCAGCAGATCCCGAAAAACTCGTCTCTTTGCGCGAGTACATCGAGCGCATGAAAGAAGGACAAGAGGCGATCTACTACCTCACAGGTGAAAGCCGCGAAGTCGTCGAAAAGTCCCCACACCTCGAAGCGTTCAAAGCCAAAGAAGTCGAAGTCCTCTATCTTACCGATGCCATCGACGAGATCATGCTTCAACATCTCGAAGAGTACAAAGAGAAGAAGCTCAAATCCGTAGGCAAGGGCGAGATCGATCTTGGCACTGAAGAAGAAAAAGAAAAAGCCGAGAAAGAACGCAAAGAAAAGCAAAAAGAAGTCGCGCCTCTGCTCGAAAAGATCCAAGAAAAACTGTCTGACTATGTCAAAGAAGTCCGACTATCGAGCCGTTTGACCGACTCACCTGTCTGCTTGGTGGGCAACGAACAAGATTACAGCGCACACTTCGAGCGTTTGCTCAATCAAAGCCAAGGCGCCAAACTCCCCAAACAAAAACGCGTCATGGAACTCAACCCCCAACACTCCATCTTCCAACAACTGGAAAAACGATTCCAAGCCAATTCAGAAGATGATAGCGTGGGTGAATATGCCGAAGTTCTCTTGGGTTACGCTCTCTTGGCCGAAGGCTCCGCCCTCCACGATCCCCACCGCTTCAACCAACTCGTCGCCAACATGCTCGAACGCTCCCTCACTGCCTAATCCCCCATCCCCTCGACTGCGTAGGCCTGTTTCATCCCATCCCTATATCACGGGCGTCCCTCCGCGGACGCCCAAGTGCGTAGGCCAATTGTAGGTAGATCTATATCCGGGGCGTCCCTCCGTGGACGCCCGATCCCCCCAAGTGCGTAGGCCAATCGTAGATATATCCCTATATCCGGGGTGTTTTTTCGTGGACGCCCGATATCCGAGGCTATTAGACGTCGAGGTTGCGGACGCGGAGGGCGTTTTCTTCGATGAATTGCTTGCGGGGTTCGACTTGATCGCCCATCAAGATGGTGAAGATATCGTCTGCTTTGTCGAACTCATTGAGGTTGACTTGGAGCAGGGTACGATTTCCTTGATCCATGGTGGTTTCCCAAAGTTGCTCGGGGTTCATCTCACCAAGACCTTTGTAGCGTTGGATATCGCAGCCTTTTTGTCCAAGTTCGAGGAGTCGATCGCCGATGCCTTCGACGCTTAGGACATCTTCTTCGTCATTTTTGACAAGGAGCTTGAAGGGAGCGTGACCAAGTTTGCGCAAGGTGCGGGCTTCGCGTTCAAGTTGTTGGAACTCAGGTCGTCGAGCGATACCCGCAGTCAGTTCGAAGAGTTGTTCGATACCGTTGACGAAGGTGGTGACGGAGATCTTATAAGTCATGGAACCATCTTCGCTGGGGACGGTAGAATCTTCTTCAAACTCGATATTGATCGACTCACCAGGGAACTGTCGTTGGAAACGAGCGGTTGTTTTTTGGATAAGTTCTTCGATCATATCGTGACGTCGCAAAAGCTCGACCCATCCGCCGAATGCAGCTTTTTCGGAACCAGGAGCAGAATCAGGAAGGGTGGGTTTTTCGAGAACCAAAGCGGAGAGTCCGCGTTGATCGACGTGATGCACCATAGGCAACAGTTTTTGATAGCGGCGGATGCTTTGGATGAGTTTCATCAAGGACTCGCCAACAAAGGTCTCTTCTTCGCCTTCACCCTCGACGCGCAACGAAACACCTTCGCAGCCAAGCTCAAACAAGAACTCTTCGAGTGCTTTGTCATCTTTGCAGTACAAAGAGCGCTTCCCTTTTTTCACTTTGTAAAGGGGAGGTTGAGCGATGTAGAGGTGACCACGTTTGATCAAGTCGGGCATGTGTCGGAAATAGAAGGTCAGCAAAAGGGTACGAATGTGACTACCGTCGACGTCCGCATCCGTCATGATGATGACTTTGTGGTATCGCAACTTACTGATATCGAAGAGTTCCTTCCCGATACCAGTCCCCATCGCGGTGATCAACGTAACGATCTCTTGGGAAGAAAGCATCTTTTCATCGCTGGCTTTCTCGACGTTTAGGATCTTTCCACGCAAGGGGAGGACAGCTTGGGTTTTGCGGTCGCGGCCCATCTTGGCCGAACCACCCGCGGAGTCCCCTTCCACGATGTAGAGTTCACAGAGAGCGGGGTCTTTTTCTTGGCAGTCTGCGAGCTTACCTGGGAGAGATCCGATCTCCAAAGCGCCCTTACGTTGGACAAGTTCGCGAGCGCGCTTGGCGGCTTCGCGTGCTTTGGCTGCGGTCACACCTTTTTGGATGATCACGCGGCCTTCTTTTGGATTTTCTTCGAGATAGCGGGCGAGGGATTCGTTTGCGATCTGCTCAACAAGACCGCGGATCTCACTGTTTCCAAGTTTGGTTTTGGTCTGCCCTTCAAACTGAGGTTGGGGCAGTTTCACGCTGATGACGGCGACGAGACCTTCACGAACGTCTTCACCCGAGAGGTTCGCTTGCTTTTTGGGCAAGAGTTCTTCTTGCGCGGCGTAAGCATTGAGTGTTCGGGTCAGTGCAGCGCGGAAACCAAAGAGGTGTGTACCACCTTCGATGGTGTTGATGTTGTTGGCGAAGGTATGGATGTTTTCGTTGAAGCCATCGTTGTATTGCATCGCGACTTCAAGTTCGACGCCATCGCGCTTTCCTTCGAAGTAGATCACTTCGGGGTGGAGAGGCGTTTTGTTGCGATTCAAGTGCTCGATAAACGAGCGGATACCGCCTTCAAAGTAGAACTCTTTCTCTTCGCCGCTTCGTTCATCGCGCATATTGATGCGGATACCACGGTTAAGGAAGGAAAGCTCTCGCATACGGTTGGAGAGCGTATCGAAGGAGTATTCGAGGTTTTCGAAGATCTGTCCATCAGGTCGAAAATGGATCTTGGTTCCACGGCGTTTGGTTTTTCCGAGGATCTGCATCTCCCCTTGGGGAGCACCCCGACGGAACACTTGTTTGTGGATCTTGCCATCGCGGAAAACTTCGACAACGAGTTCTTCAGAAAGGGCGTTCACAACGGAGATACCGACACCGTGAAGTCCACCAGACACCTTGTATGCGTCGTTATCGAACTTTCCACCAGCGTGGAGTTTGGTCAAGACGACTTCGAGGGTAGGTTTTCCTTCGGTGGGATGGATGTCAACGGGGATACCGCGACCATCGTCTTCAACAGTAACCGAGTTGTCTTCATGGATCACGATATCGACGTGCGTACAGAATCCAGCCATCGCTTCATCGATACTGTTGTCCACCACCTCATACACCATGTGGTGAAGGCCGCGCGCAGTGGTGTCCCCAATGTACATCCCAGGGCGTTTACGCACCGCATCAAGACCTTCGAGAACGCGGATCTTGCTACCATCATAGTCAGAAGCATCGACACCAGCGGGCTCTTCGATCAGAGTATCCGCTTGATCTTCTGCCGCCTCCGCAGGAGGGGCAAAAGCATTGTCGTCTGCATTCGCATGAACTTCAGCACTTCCCGCAGCAACATCGGCTTCCTCAACCTGAGCAGGGGGCGTCTCTGCAGGACTGGTTTGGGTGCCTTGTGTACTGTCTGTTTCGGGAGAATACTTCTTTGGATCTCGCATTGTGAGGTTTCCTATTC
Organism: Myxococcales bacterium; assembly: GCA_020632975.1. Classification (GTDB taxonomy): domain Bacteria; phylum Myxococcota_C; class UBA6777; order UBA6777; family UBA6777; genus JAKLKB01. The sequence continues at coordinate 316,548 of JACKEL010000002.1, read as the reverse complement.
TGTTTCAAGACATGCCGCTACTGCTTCATCGAAACCCACAAACGGTTGGTATCTTGTAGAGCGATGCTCTTGTGGCACACAACTTCGAAAAGTGCGTCTCTCACATCAAAGACCGTTGGCGTTCGTTTGGTTTCGAGGCACGATTACGCGGCCCACCATCGTGAACTTTGTATGCGCCGTTTGTGGTCTGTTTCCTTTTTTGTCGGTGGTTCTTTGGAGGAGCGAAGACTTCGTGCAAACCTCGCCACCTTGTAGAACCAACAAAACCCTTTCTCTTGGGGGTAAACAAACCAAAGGCAAGGTTGGATAGGAGAGGAGTCTTACGCACGACGCTCCATCAATCGGCGCGAAAGGTCTTGGGAGTATACCACTTTTGCCGCCTTAGTTCAACCCTTTGACAAAAATATTTACCATTACAAATCAAATACTTAAAAGACCGAGAAACACATCTTTTCACAGGTCTTCTTCTCGACCTTTTCTACAAAGCAAGATAAACCCTCTGTTTGCCATAACCCGACACAGGAAGATGCGAGTTCAAAAAGAGCAACCCTTTAACGGCCAAAATAGGCGCGTACAGACCATTCCGCCTTTGTAGGGATACCGGGGTATGTTTTTGTCTTGGCGCTTCCTCTAGGGCCTTTTGGACCCGTACAAACTTATTTCAATCAAATGTGCGCAAAACGCATAAGCATCTTTGCAGGAGGCTCCCCTTGATGACGTTAAAAAAGCCGAATGGTCGCCCCTATCGGATCGTATTGACAGGTGGGCCTGGTGGAGGAAAGACCACAGCGGGCGATATCTTTCGACGCGAGTACCGCGACGAGGTGGTGTTGGTGCCCGAAGCTGCGACCATCTTGTTTTCTGGTGGCTTTCCACGACGCACCCAACCCGACGCTGTGCGCGCGACCCAAAAGGCCATCTATCATCTCCAACGCAGCTTGGAGGATCTGTACACATGCACCTCGCCTCAAACGGTATTGCTGTGTGATCGCGGAACGTTAGACGGTGCGGCTTACTGGCCAGAAGGCCCACAAGACTTCTACGAGACCTTCGAGATGGACCTCCAACAAGAACTCAGTCGCTACGATGCTGTGTTGTTTTTTGAAAGCGCGGCCGTGGGTGGAAACTCGATCGAAGGCGGAAACCCCATCCGCACAGAAGATCTCGAACAAGCTGCCCAATTGGACCGTAAGCTCCGCGATATCTGGTCCATCCACCCCTTTTTCCAAGTCATCCCCCACAGTGCGTCCTTTTTCGACAAGATCAAAGATGCCTTGCGGCTCCTCCACGAGCTTTTGAAAGATCAGCTCAACATCCCTCCCCGCGTAATCGCCTCTTTCCTCGACCAAGACAGCTCCCCCAAGTCATAACCCCCAAACCCCACCAAGCCTAAAAACGCAAGGAAACCCCAGCCATAAAGAGATTGCGCAGGTACTGAAGACCGCCTGCACTAAAGCGATTGGTGTAAAAACTGTAGCGCAGATCCAAGTGAAGCGGCCCAGCAATCGGGCGAGAAAGACGCACCGTGACCGTCGTGAGGTTGGCGTCATTGTCGGCTTGTTGAAGAAGGTTGTTGAGCGTCAGGCCATTGCGAAAAAACCGAAAAAGCAACTGGGCTTGAAGCACAAGGGTGATCTGCCAAGGCAGTTCGAGAGCGGTCAACAAGTTGATGCGGTGTCCCAAAAAAGACTCTCCATACGAAGGAGAGTCTAGATAATCAAAAAAGTAAGAGAGTTCTACCAAGACAACGTACAAAAATCGCATCGTAAGTCCGACTTGGTGAGAGTAATCCGTTCGAGGCAAGGTGTAAGCGATCGGCTGACTGTCCGCATCCACGGGGGGATCGAATCGAAATCGATAAAAAAGCCGCGCAAAGTCGTAGCTGATCTGCGCACGAAAGATCCGATGGAATTGTTTGCGCACACTCACATGATAGATATCACCATGATAGGTAAAGCGATTTCCATCGGAGATCTTCAAAGGTACGCCCATCGGAGCGATATCAGAAAATCCGTCCAACTGGATCTCAGGAAAAGCTTCAAGGTGCCGAAAAGCAAAGCCATTGTACCCAGCCCGCGCCGAAAGCAGCCATCCTTGTGGGGCAAACCACATCAAGACCGCTTGCGCTGAAGCAAAAGAGTACTCGCGGCTTTGGTTCAAACGACGATTGTCCGCCCCTTGCGCGGTCACTCCAAGCAACAAACGTCGATGGATTCGATAATAATATTGTGTTTCGACCTTTTGGGCGAGCGCACTTTCATCTCGATATTGAAAAAAGACTTTCCCGCCAATACCATAGAGCAAACTCCAGATGTGCTTGGCATCCGCATAACGCAAGGTCACCAAGCCACCCCACTGATGCAGACCATCTTGTTGAATCGAAGCAGGCGGAATCCCCTCAGGCACAGAAACCACACCATCCAAACGAGCCCAGTGCAGCGTGGAAGTGCTCTCTTGCGGGTTCAGGATGGTCAAGCGACGCACGTTGTCGTCATAGCCCATCCGCACATGAAGTTGGAGTTTGAGTTTCCAAGAACCCCACTGCCAAGCTGACGCTGTATTGGGAAAAAGGAAGAGAAAAAACACAAATAGCCACCCAAAGTGGCCAAGAATGCGGAGAGATCGAAAGGGAAGAAAAAGGTTGAGGTGTTCTGGCATAGACGGTCGCTCTGATGTTAGACTCACCGTCGTTTCTTCGCGCGGCGTTGGCGTTCGATACGCTCGATGCGCTGGGCTTTTTTCAAGAAGACGTTCTGTTTTTTGCGCAAGGTCCGAACTTGTTTCTTGAGTTTTTCCTTGTAGCGACGAAGTGCTTGGATCTGCTCTTCAAGCGAACCTGTCGGATTCATGGGGTCACGCGATGTTGCATGGACCCGCTCACTTGGCAAAAGCCCCAAACGTGGACGCATCAACTGGACCGTCCCTGTAGGCGTTGTGGGGGTCGGATCAGGTGTTGCTTTGGAGGGAGGAGCGTTGGCCTCGTTGTTAAACCCTCCAGACTGAGGAGGGGAGGTTGTACCACGTGTGCCATCCGTGGTTGTGCTTCCTTGTTGAGGAGTGCCTGTCGAAGGGCTTTGCACACCATTCGTTCCCGTAAAGGAATCATTTTCGCGACCTTTGGCGACTGCAACTTTCTTTTCACGACCCGCAGCACGGGGATTACGGCTACCTTCGTTAAAGAGTTCGTCATCCGTCATATCTCGAACACGTTGCGCAAGCCCTTGATCTTTCAGGTTGCGTTTGTGTTCTTTTTGAAGCGATGCCAAACGACGTTGAAGCTTTTTCATCCGTCGTTGGATACGGTCTTCTTGATCCCGTAATGTATCGACTTTTTGGCGGATCTCAGCAGGACCATCCAAAGGATCGATGCGAACAACGGGAACTTTGATCGTCCGAGCGGGTTTTGGCGCTTGAAGGGCAGGGTGGATCATCCTTGCATGAGAAGACCACACCATGATCGCTTGGCGAATCGCTTGGCGTTGTTGTTTGGTTTTCGCTACATTCCAACGCATCTGAAGTTGGTAGAGATTCTTGCGGATCACAGACAACATCTCGCGGCGAAGTATCTCTTGTTTTTGTTGGAGACCTCGCCAAGCACGCTCAGAACGCTCCAACTTTTGGCCCCAAACTTGGGCTTTTGCGCGAATAGAAGACAAACGCATACGGGTAGGCAACGCAAACAAGCCACCACGACCCGCTTCTGCTTTAAGCTTCTGGATTTGTTGAGCGAGTTTCTTTACTTTGCCCCGCAAGTGGGTGCGCTTTTGTTGGATGACTTGGCCGCGTTGTTGGTGTCGTGACCATGCAGCAGCAAGCTCAGACCAAGGACGGACAGCCCAAGCTGTGCTGCTCAAGAGCAACAACGTCACTCCCATCAGCAGCCCTGCAAATTGTCTTGTCCATCTCCAGCCAAACATCGAACTTACTCCTTACAAAAAAGTCTCTTACTTTTTTATGTCAGGCAAACCTCATACCACAAGGGGTCAAAAAAACAATCTCTTGAAAAGAAAGAAGATTCCAAAAGCAACATCGCTTCTTTCTTGGCCAAAAGAGGGAATTCTGAGACGCACCCTCAAAAATCTGATACCTCAGTGGGTCTTTGATGCCATACAAACCATCATGAGAGAAAAACCAGAAAGGAACGGAACTTGTCGCGCAAGATATTGATTACACTAGAGTTTGATGGAACGGACTTTTCAGGATGGCAGATCCAACCTGGGCGGCGGACTGTCCAATCCGTTTTGGAAGAAGCCCTTCGTGAACTCTTGAACGATCCCAACCTGCGCATCATGGGCAGTGGAAGAACAGACGCAGGGGTCCATGCCTTGGGGATGTGCGCCAGTTTTAACACGACCCTCGATATCCCTTTGGAGGGTCTTGTCCGTGGGGTCAACGCCAAGCTTCCAGAAGATGTTCAGATCCTTCAAGCCCGCGAAGTCCCTCCAGCTTTTTGTGCGCGCCGTTGGTCACGAGGCAAGCGTTATCGTTACCGCGTCTGGAACCACCACCGTAGTTCGCCCCTAGAACGCGATCGTAGCTGGTACGTCTTTGATCCCCTTGATCTCGATCTAATGCGAGAGGGGGCGCGCTATCTGCTTGGTCGACATGACTTTTCAGCTTTTCGCGCTTCGGGATGCAGTTCAACACACGCTGTGCGTGATATCTACGACATCCGTATCTTCCGCGAAGGTTCCGTTGTATCCATCGAAGTTTCGGGTTCAGCCTTTTTGCGCCACATGGTTCGAAACATCGTGGGCGCTTTGGTCCCTGTGGGAAAGAAGATCCATCCCCCAGAGTGGATCAACGAGATCTTGCAAAGCGGCGTGCGTGGAAAAGGCGGAAAAACAGCGCCCCCTCAAGGACTCTACCTTGTGGAACTGTTTTACGAGTTTCCTCCCACAGAACAATACCCCACAAGTTTGTAAGCCACACAAGTTTGTAAGCCACACAAAGAAAAATCCCCGCACTATCCGAAGATATCCACATTGTGGCCGTTTCCACATCCGAGTCCACAAAAAGAAAAAGCCCCGTATGTACGGGGCTTTTTCTCAAGCATAGAGCCAATTTGATTCAGTGCAGCAAATCAAAATGGGATATCGTCATCGTGATCGTAGTCGGGTGGTGGGGGCGCCCAGTTATCCGCATTTCCAGAGGGTTGCTGACGATTGTTTTGACGAGCGGGTGGGGGGCTTTGGTAGTTGCTACCACCGAAGTCACCGCCGCCACCTTCACCACCGCGGCTGTCGAGGAACACGACGTCGCGAGCCACGATATCAGTGACATAGCGGGTATTTCCGTCTTTATCTTCGTAAGAGCGGTTTTCCAACTTCCCTTCGACGTAGATACGACGGCCTTTGGAAAGGTAACGAGCACAAGTTTCTGCCAACTTGCCCCACACAACGACGTTGTGCCAGTTTACTTTTTCTTGAGGTTGGCCAGTTTGATCGGTCCAACGTTCGTTGGTTGCAATGCGAAAGCTTGTGACAGCGCGACCATTACCAGTGGTGCGCTGTTCGGGATCGTTGCCGAGATTCCCGACCAAGATGACTTTGTTTACGCTGGAAGCCATGATCTTCTCTCCTTTTGGGGTACTTTGCATAGCAAGCCGCAATGAGCAGCTTTTTTCCAAATCTTTTTCTCCTCGACAAATCAACCCGTCGATTCGATAGGCACAAAAAGAGACTAGGCAGGCATTGTGTCATAACGTGACAATGGCTGCAACGCTTCTGCTCTAAGCCAACAAAAAGAGTTGAAAAAAGCGAGGATCGAGCTCTTTGTCCAAAGAGATCCCCGCAGCTTCTTCTTTCAAGAAGGCGATGGTTTCGAGAAGAAAGCGCTCAACATACGCTTGTTGTTCTTCGGAGATCTCGGGATGCTGGGCAAACTCATCACGCAGATCTTGTAGAACTTCTTCACGAAGAGGATGAGGGATCGCCGAATCTTCGACAAAGACACGGCGCAAGAAGGGCAAGATGTCTTCTTTTTGGAGCGGCGAGAGCTTAAAAGCCCCATGCAACAGGCGTTGCGCCCACGCTGTCAAAAACAGATGAGAATAGCGGATGTCTTCAGCCGCCGCAGGTGCCGTAAACTGCTCAGACAACACCACCAAAGCACCGCGCGAAAAACCAAAGTATTCAAAAAACAACTTGGGCAAAAAGGCGATGTAATCGAGGACTTCGCTTGCACGCTTGACTTCGCCAAGATCCCGAAAGGCCCGACTAACCGTAGTTCCCGCTTGGATTCCACCAAGATAAAGTCGAGGATTTTGCAGTCGAAGATCGGACAAAAAGCGCTGAAAGTGCGTAGGCAACAAGGAAAAAGGCTTCTTTCGATCGAAAAGGGTCAGACCTTCTTCACGCACCAAAGAAGACGCGCGTTTCTTCAAGCGCAAGACCTCGGAAAATCCGACGCGAAAGAGCCATTCCACGTGATGTTCTCGCAAAAGCTCCGCTCCGCGCTCAACATCGTCACCACAAGTCGTCTCAAGACCCAACTCAAGCATCTGTTGCACAAAGCGCATCACACGCTCAAGCACCCGTGGATCGCCAGCTTCGAGTTGTTCTGCTGCAATCACTTTGTTGTGAAGAAAGACCATCTCAAAACGCAAACGCTCGACTTGTTCGTCTTCAAGCAAGCGAACCACTGCCCCCAACCGCCCCACAAAAGACTCAGAAGACGAAAGCATGGGAAGTTCCATGCCTTCGGGTTTCATCGAAGCAGGGTAGGGCGGTGTCTGTTTGGGAAGAGGTTGGTACAACGAGATCGCTTCGTAGTAATCGACAAATCCGAGATCTTCCATCCGTCCTTTGTGGAACTGATAAGACTGTTCTTCGAGATCAGATGGGAGACTCCAACGAATCGACTCAAACAAACGATGGCAAAAGTCGTAGCCATACTGCTCAAACAGTTTTACCGCAGCGCGTGCCAAAGGCATCATCGGGTCGGTATCTTCGAAGGGTATGTCGATCGTGTAGTAATTGAAGGGCGTCACGATACGCTCCCCATCGAAGTCCTCGGGCGCTTCCTCTTCCCCCGTGTTATGGACCACGAGGAGCTTTTGGAAGTAAAAGATCAAGGTCTCGATATCCATCGCGCGCATGACTTGCTCGGCGGCATCGAACTCATCAGCCAAAAGGAATTGCAGCCACACCGTTAACTGCTCAAGATCGACGTGGTCTTTGTTCCAACAATCGAGATCGAGCATGTGAGTCACTTGTTCTTTGTGTGCCAGGCCCAGGACTTCGGCACTATCGGCCAAACCAATCTCTTTGAGATTGTAAAGCAACTCTTGTGGTGGCATCGAACGAACCAAAAGGGCGGGTGCTGGGGCATCAAGGATCATATGGAGCTTTTTTCCCCCAGGGAGACGCACGATCTCTTCGCGCATCTCGCGCAAAGCTGCGTGTTCTGCGGGGGTCATCTCTTGATACAGTGCATCTAGCTCGACTTCGCGCGCAAGAAGCTCCGTTTCGCGGGCTTGAAACTCCTCCGCACTCACCGCGTCTGTCAACACCTTGCGTTGTGGGACTTGGAGCCCTTGGATCCATTCTTTTGCTTTTGAAGACTTCCCGTTTGTGTACATCCCTATTTCACCTTTACAATGATCTTTTCGAACGACGGGGCTTTCCAGAAATCGCAAACGGGCCACGCAGTGTCAGCGTGACAGAGCGCTTTCGAGGATGCCCGTGAGACTCCCAAAACTCGATCCCACCCGTGAGAGAAAGCGGCGAAAAAGACGGATGAGACGGCCTTTTCTTTCGCCTAGCTTGGGGTGGGGCTTCTCGATGAGGAGAGGAAAACTGTTTTGTGGCAGCGCGTGTGGACGCAGTGCGGACACTGGTCGGCAAAGAAGCTGCGGGCTTTGTTGTCGCTTTTGTTGTGTGATGGCTAGTGGGTCGCGAAGATGCTCCCTGTTGAATGGCTGAGATGCCCTGTAGCTCGCGAAAATCAGCCCACAAAAAGCGCTTCTTCATCCAACGACGCGGCGAACGAGGCAATACAAAGTGATACTCCACAATGCGGACACTTCGGTCTTTTTGTAACACGCGCAGCTTGCACACCAAAGAGACTGCTCGATTGGTGCGAAAGGACATCTCAAAGCCCTGGTTCTGACGCATCTTTCGAGAAGGAGCGGACTGCCAAGGCAAACGAGGCATCAAAGAAGGCCGCTCGCGTGAAGCCTCTTCTCGTACCAAAGGAACCATGGGCGCCGTAAACAAGCGACGTGGGCGTGGGCCAGGCGGCAAGATCAAAGTCATCCAGTCAAAACTCGGATAAGACCGCGCCAAAAGCTGCGCAGAGCCCGACTCCATCGACCATCCATAAGGAAGATAGCGATCCGCGCTGCGTGGTTGGCATCCCATACCCCAAACACACAAAAGCCCCACACCAAGCCCCAGACCCAGTTTCCAAATGACTCGCATAAGAAGGCTACTCCCGCTTTGATCTTACGCACATAGACACATCACTTACCCAGAGCACCCAAAGGTCCTCTTTGAAGGGACGCAAAGATGCGTCTATCCTCCTGCGCTGTCAAGCGAAAACTCGCCACTTAAGGATGAGCCCCCCCTCGCTGACAAGTCACGATCACTTGTTCATAACGTCGCATAATCCGTTGATATGAAGGAGAGGCGCTTTGCATCCTTTGTCGAAACAAAAGCAAGGGTCGCAGCCAAATCGCCCGACACATCGAACGAATATCTTGTCCTCCCCGCGCTTTGTTGCGCAAGACCTCCAAAGCCAACTGAAGATAGATCAAAGCAACCCGAGCATCTTCTGAACCTTCGATACCATCGTACAAACGACGCACAAGTCCATCTTCAGAAAGCGAAAAAAGCTGCCCGCGCAACGCAAACAGCGTCGTCGCTTGCAAAGCCCGCCGCGCTGCTCGACGTTGCTGTAATTCACCCCACATCTTCGCCAAGTCTTTTTCTGACAACAAAGGTACATCGTCAAAGATCCCCTTGGCACGGGGCTCTTTTCCTTCTGAGGGTTGTTTTTCTGGGGGTTGCGCTTCACCTATTACATTCGAAGAGGCCCGATCTTTCGTATGAATGGTCGTCTCGGGGATGGCAGCGCCTGCATCTTGGACAGAAAGTGCCTGTTCCAAAGGTCCTTCTCCCAACACAGAGGTGTTGCCGTTCCACACAAACCACCCCGCCACCAACGCCGCCAAAAAGCCACCTCCCCACAAAAGCGACGAAAGCCCGCGCCTTGGTGAACCCGATGTTCTTGCGTACTTCGATATCGCCGAAGGGATCGAAGGTTCAGAGGAAGAAAGTACAAAAGAGGCCTCTTGCCCATCCAAGTCTTCGTGGAGCTTTCTTTGCCAAGTCTCGACCACAGCGCTCTCGCTGCTTTGCTGAGATGCGATCACCTCGTCAGGAGCGTGAGCTTTGGGCAGTCGCATCACCTCTGCTTGAGAAGAAAGACCAGAGTAATGGGTCGCAAGATCGGCTGGCTTCGCAGACTCGGCCAGCTTTTCATGTTCGAGAGAAGACAGCAAAGGCCGAAGATACCGAAGGCGCGAGAGATATTCACGCGCAGAAGGAACACGCTCATTGGGATCTCGTCGCAGTCCTGACATCACAAGTTGCGTCAGTTCTGGCGGGATATCGAGCAAAAGATCCAAAGGAATGGGCGTTCCCATCAAGTGAACCTGCATCACTTCAACCAAAGAAGCGACTTGGCGGATCTGCGGGAAGGGTAGCTGTCCTGAAAGCAACTCATAAAAGATCGCACTGATCGAATAGATATCCGAACGGATATCGATGGGATGGTTCAAACACTGTTCAGGGGACATATAAGCAGGTGTCCCCATCATCCCTTGGGTCAACTGTGTTTGCGCGGTGTTAGGCTGGGTGTCTTTCAACAAACCAAAGTCGATCACCTTGAGGTAATGGGGATCTCCCTCACGTTCCACAAGAAAAAGATTCTCAGGTTTGAGGTCGCGGTGGACGATCCCTGCCTCATGGACGGGTGCCATCGCCTCCAAAAGCTGCGTCATCAGGTGCAACACAAGATAGAGAGGCATCGACCCTTGCTGCCGCAAAAGTTGCCGAAGTGTCCGTCCTTCGAGCAGTTCCATCACATAAAAAAATCCCAGCCCTGAGACCTCTCCAAAGTCGTCGTAGATCTGGACGATATGATGGTTGTGACGAGAAAGCTCCGCTGTCACCTCGACTTCTTGACGAAAGCGCTTTTCCATCCCCTCAACATCACGGACTTCTGGACGAAGAAACTTAATCGCTCGTTTGGGGTGCCGCGCCAAACCTGTATGGATCGCTTCAAACAGCAACCCACTCCCGCCTTGGCCGATCTGACGAATCAACCGATACTTCTGAGCTATCAGCATCAAAGGAAAGCGGCAATTGGAACAAAAGCGCGTTCCTTGGTGCGGTTCCACCCCGCACTGTGGGCATGTAGGATCGGACATCGTCTATTCTTTCTCTGGGTAGCGCTGGTTACTGAACGCGTTGTGCTTTTTCGAGCCAATACCGCGCTTCTTTCGAGCGTTGAAGTCGCTGCAAGGTGTAAGAAAGCGACAGATAAACCTGACGTTTCGGACGGATACGAGCGGCTTGTAACAAAGCGTGCAAAGCAAGCTGAAGGTCGTTGGAGTACAAAGCAAACAAGCCTTTGAGATAGTATGGAAGCTGCGCTTGGGGCTGGATCTTCACCGCTCGCTCCAACTCTTCGCGGACCTTTGCGGCCAACTTGGGTCGTTTGGCCCAAGCATGAAGCTTTGGAAGATCGCCAAAAGGTCGGAGATGTCGATAAGCATACTTTTGCAAAAGCTTCTCAAACTTCGGTAGATTCTTCAAATAAAGCGCTGACTGATCATCCCAATAAACAAGCGACCACCGCTCTCGATGACGCCGCAGCCAAGACTTCATCTCTCGAAACATGGAGAAGTTCACCAACAAGATCTCGATATCATAGCGCTTTTCAAGCTGTGAAAAGTCCCGAACTTGTAGATACTCCCGCACCAAAGAAGAAAAAAGCAGGTTTCGACCGTCCCAAAAGATCGGCTGACGCAAGCTCCATCCGTAAAAACCACCTTCATTCTGGTGTTGAAACATATTTCCACGGATCTTGTTTTTCTTCAAAAAGTCCGCTGTCTCGACAGGAAAGTGCATCAAAGGCGAACGCACAATAAACTCAGGGCGCGACAACAACCACACCAAAGCCACAACCGCAAGCGCACTGCACGACGCCAAAAGGGAAGACCACCGCAGCAACTCGTCGTCGCGTTCAGGACCGCGCAAAGATCCCACCGTTGCATCTCGTTCCTTGGGCTCCGCACGTTGAGAGAGAAGCAACCGAATACACCAAGGAAACGACAACATCATGAAATGAAAGACAAAACGATTGGAGCGCAGCGCTAAAATCAAAAACAGACCCGACGCAAGTATCTCGAAAACATGGAGGGAACGGAGCTTTTGCCGAAACGGAAACAAACACACCAAGCAAAGCAGCAAATAAAGAAAGAAAAAAGGATGCTCAGTGGGCGTTGGAGCCGCAAAGATCCCCAAATCAAACTTGATCCCGCTGTAATAAAAAAACCGATTCAACTTCCAAGGGTAAAGCCAAACCTCGATCCCATTGGGGTTCAACAAAGAAGCAAACATCGCAAGAAACAACAACGACGAAGCACGAAGCAGGGTAGGGGAGAGACGCAGATCCTCTTTTGGATCAGACGAAACATCCGCAGCACCGAGGCTTTTCTCACCCTTTGCAGGCAAAGAAATAGCCTCTTTCGACGCGCTCGAAACTCCCGTTCTATCCGTGGCTTTTGTTTCATCCGCAGAGACCGCTTCTTTCGAAACAACCGTCTCTTTCACCCCCACCGCTTCTTTCGAAACAACCGTCTCTTTCGAAAGAGTCCCTTCCTTTTTTCCCCGAATCAAGGACCAGAGAGACTCCGCCCACAAACATCCCAACAAAACAAAGCCAAAGATCACGCCTGCATGTAGGTTTCCCCACAAAAGAAACAACAGGCCCACCGCCCACCAAGTCGTCTTCTTTTGTAGAGCGCTGTCTCGTTGAAGAAAAAGCCACAAAAGCGCCATACACAACGAGGTCAACAGCGAAGCCCGCAAGATAAAGAAAGGACTGATCGCACAAAGCACAAGACACAAGAGCGGCCACATCCAGCCCCACCGCAAAAACTCCACTTCTTTCCGAGCAGTCGCGATCATGACACCCAAGATCGACACCGCGAGGATCTGCTTAAAGAGAATCAAGCCTTGCAGATCCGCCAATCGAAAAAAGCCGTGACATAGGACCGCAAACAACCATTCGTGCGTCACCCAAGGCGTATGCTGTCTTGTGTAAGAAAAGAGATCTTGATGGGGGATCTGGGTATGCTGAACAATCCATTCACCCGTTTGCAGGTGCCAAAAAAGATCGTCATGTTTGAGAGGTGTCGCCGCAAGTCCCCACGCCAACCCCAGCAAACCCAAAAGCGATAACCAAGCCATCCAACGCAACAAAAAGAGCGTTTGCTCCGCAGGTTTTCTTTTGGCATCTTGGGTTGCTTCCATCCATGTCTCCGAGGGGATTTAATCTGTGTCCTCCTCTGCATGGTGCGCGTGGTGCACGTGGTCTTTTTGCAAAGCGAGAACGGTTGTGACTTCTGCGATCTGTGCGGTATCTGGGCAGCTTTGCTTTTTTTCATCGACAAACAAGCGTTCTTCGAGGGTCTTTTGTTCGTGGGACAGATCTTGTTCGAGATGGGCTGCCCGCCAAAGAAGAACGTCACAAAGACGCTTGCGTGTTTGGAGATAAGCATCGATTAAGGTCGCCAAGATATGGAGTTGGCGCACGCGTGCTGCATTCCTCGCAGCGTACCACTCTTCGCTTTGTCTGCCCATCCCCTGTCGGCTTTGTACAGCCTGTCGCGCGGCGACTTTGAGTTCTAATTCGCTGAGTTCTGTGGCGAGTTCTTCGGCTTCTTCGTCGTCGTCTTCGTAGAGATGGTCTTCTTCATCTTCTTCACCCCAAAAGGTAAGCTTTGCAGACAAATAGACTTGTTTTAACCAATCTCTTTCCGAGAACGTCTGATGTGGCTCCTCGCTGAGCCAAGGGTGTTTTTCGTGGATGCGCTGGATCTGCAGAATCGATGCTTTGGAGAGAGCGCCACGCAAAAGGATCTCTTTTGCGCACATGCAAGCAAACTCGTATAGGACTGCGCGGGGCAACGTCCTCGAAAAAAGCGCATCCTCCAAAGAGGCCGTTCCTTCTCTCAAGCGTAAGGCCAATTCCCTCACGACAGCTTCTCCTCTGCTCCTTAATGGCAAAACGTACTCATTCATAAACTGCCCCCAAAGGAAGAAATGAATCGTGTGTAATTGCTTAAGGATGCCAAGCTTCGCGAGAAACGATCTGATCTGGATCAAGACGCAACTTCAAACAGATCACCCACCCAAAGAGTCCGCCGCCAAATCATGCAAAACGCGCCGCACAATAGAAGAGATCGGAAGTTCCCCAAGATGGGCCAGTTCCACCCAACGAAAAGGAACGCTGGGTTCCATCTTTTCCCACTGCAAGATCGTGTGGGTCGTAATCGCAAGTTGGCGGTGAGTGAGGATATGTTTGTAAGGCTTCGCAGAAGAGGGAGGGATCGCCGCTTTGATCCCCATCTCAGCCAATGTATCGTCCCATTCTTGCGCAGAGATCGCCTCTTCCCCCGCACGATATAACCCAGGAAACTCCCACATCCCCGCAAACAGCCCAGCATGGGGCCTTTGAATCATCAAGACACGACCTTTTTCAACAAAGAGTCCCCACATCACCTGCCAAATCGGTGTCTCTTTGGGTGCTTTGGGCGTAGGTAATTCAGCTTGTGTTCCAGCCGCAAAACTCCGACACCACGCCCGAACGGGACACAAAAGACACGAAGGTTTTTTGGGAAAACACAACGTCGCGCCCAACTCCATCAAGGCTTGGTTCAGATCGCCGGGAGACTCGCCGCGCACCAACGATGCCGCCAGTTGCCAACACGCACGCTCCAATTCTTTCGAGCCGATCGCGTCCGTAAGAGAAAACAACCGCGCAAAGATCCGAAAGACGTTGCCATCCACGAGTGGAGCTTCTTCGGAAAATGCGATACTTGCGATGGCTCCGGCAGTATAGCGTCCAATCCCTGGCAGGGAGAGTAAATCCTTATGCGTCGAAGGAAACTCCCCTTCATGTTCTGAAACGACGACTTGAGCGGCCTGATGCAACATCCTCGCACGACGGTAATATCCAAGGCCCGACCACAGCGATAAGACCTCTTCGAGAGACGCAGCAGCCAGATCCCGAACGGTGGGGAAACGCTCTAAAAACCGATGATAATAGGGGATAACCGTTTCTACACGAGTTTGTTGGAGCATGATCTCAGACAACCAGATCGCGTAAGGATCTCGGGTCGCACGCCAAGGAAGATCGCGTTGTTGTTGTTGAAACCAACTAACCAAAGAAGCTCGAAAGGCCGATCGTTCGGTCTCTTCGAGCTTCCACTCGCCTTGAATCTCTTCAGCCCAAGACGCACCACGCTCCACTTCACGCGCAGCGAAAAACGCACTATCCAGATCAGCCATGTTGTGGGGTTCCTTTTAAGGAGGAAATTATTTTTTGGGTTTCCGCGTGCGGATCAAAGTCGCATCATCGGGCGCAAAAGGATCGATCGGGAGAGAAACCATGCCTTTTCCAACAGCCGTAGGGCGCGGAACAGAGGCCATCCCGGCTTGCGAAGGTGTCGCTTGTGGCGGTGGCACAGAAGGTTTGGGGATAGAAGGACGCGAAGGCTTCGGGATATTCGGCTTTTCGGGTTCTCTTTTGGATTCAGGTGCAAAAGAGATCTGCACCTTTTCTCCAGGGCCAGGCAGGGCGGGCTTTTCGGGTGCCTTTGCCACTTTACGCATGGCCGCAGCAGGCGGGGGAGGGGGCGAAGTTCGTTTTGCTTCCGAAGGGATAGGGGGAGGGGAGACAGCCTGCAACGATGGAGAAGATACATAAGGAAGCATATCCATCTCAGAAGAAAGAGGGCTTTCCAAACGAACAGCCGTTGCTTCGGGTCGATGGGTCGGTGCTTCTTGTTGGCGAGACCGAACAGCCGTCGTCTCGCTAGGATCAAGCGCAAAGATCCCCATCTCATCGAGAGATTGACGCTGACCGCGTTTTACAGCCACGGCAGGTGAGGACTTTCCAACAACAGGAGCAGGGCTAAGTTGTGTGGGCTGACCCATCAAGTGAGCGATGTCTTGCCCCGCAGGTTGGGGCATATACGCCACCTCATGAGGGGCGGCTTCCATGTTTCCTCTTCCATACGCCACACCAGTAGGGTGTCCAGCTTGGGAGTAGGCAGGAGCAGGTTGGGTTCCACGAGAGGGATGATGTCCTGCCATCTGCGCAGACGAAACCCGCGAAGGTGGCGCTTGTTGCAACATCGCATAAGCCTTTTCAGCCGGGAGATCCGTGACTTGTGTATTTCCATTTGGGCGAGGCAAGACAGGCTGATGCGGCAACTCGATCCTTGCGACGTGTAGGTCTTCTTCAGCAAGTTCATCTGTATTGACTTGAGGCTCGTACTGGGCCGATAGCCCGCTGGGTCCGACACTTTTTTGTTTGTGAGATGAGTAAGACTCCATATGAGCGGAAGGTATCTGCGAAGAACTTGGCCAAGCGGGAGGCTGTTCGATCATGTTGGGTTCTTCGACTTGGTAGGAGACATGGGGCAACTCTTCCATAGGCGTCGAAGAAGCAGCGCGTTGCGCGCGAGCATACTCTTTTTCTTTTTCGAGCACGTCGGATAATTGGGTCAGATGTGTCGACTCAAGCTGATCTTCATCAAAAGAAACATCGTAAAGTGCGGGCTCTTGGATTCCAGAAAGAGAAGGTACAGGTTGCGGGAGATCATGAGCAGAAAGAGCTTGTTGTGTTTCGAGGGCAGGGCGATCAAAGTCCACGGCAGATCCCTGCACAAACCCCTGATCTTGAACAGAATAAGTAGGATCAGCCGAAGCTCCAAGCTCTTCTCCACCAACTTGCGCAGTATTCGTGGGTACGAACTCTTCGTATGCTTCTTTCTTTTGTGGGGCGGGGGTCGCCTTTCTTTGCGGGATCTGCGTTTGTTCGACAGCGTCGGCTTGTAATTCATCCAAAGACGGCGATGTATTTTGCGATTTGCTGCTTTGTTGAGAAAGTGTGGAAAGTACACTGCCAAGCACCGCAAAAAGATCGGTCGCTTGCTTGTCTCCATGTAACTCTCTTTCGATCTCAGGGGACAAAGAAAGATGGGGTCCTCTTCTACGCGAAAAGGTTTGATTTTTCGCGCGTTCCGCCTCTTCTTCCAAGATCGTTAACCAATCTGCGAGGTGGGGGAGGGGAGACAAAGAAAGACTGTGTTCGAAGGCAAGTTGGCCTGTCTCATCTTTGCGTTGGTACGCAAGATCATAATTGGCAGGATGATAAAAAGCAGGATCGCCCAATTCGCCATGAGTCGAAGCCAGAGAAGACCAAAACGAAGGCAACAAACCAACAGGCAAAAGACGAGGGGCCTCACCATTGGCGGAGCCTTCAGTCTCAAACCTTCGGAATATCGGACGCAATAAGAACTGCCCATTTGTATCCACAGATACGATCTCATCAATAGATCGAAGGAATACACGACCTTGCGCATCTCGATGGCACGTTAGCACGAGGGAAACAGAGGCCGCGATCTGGACGCGTTGTGCATAAGAAGAACTCCCCGAAAAAAGAGCAGAAGAGAATCCTTCAAAAACAGAAAGTGCGTGCCATGCATCCAAAGCAGAAAAAGAGACCAAAGATCCCATAAAACGAGAGAGAGAAAGTGGGTAGATCTCACCCATGACGGAAGGGTCCAAATCTTCGATCAAGATCCTCTGCGGTCGGAGTTTTGTGAGTACTTCTCCCAAAGAAGGAGTCCGTTCTCCCCGTATATCCGTGTCTTTTTTGGGTCGATGAAGATGGATGAGATGTGGATGATGTATCTCAAGCGGCCCACGTTCCGCGAGAAGGATGGTTCTTTCAGCAGCCGGAAGGTGTTCAGCAAGCGCCCGTAGAAGCGTACTTTTCCCAGTAGACTCACCGCCAACGATCCACATAGAACGCTTATTTTGCAGAGCAGCCTTGAGAAAAACAGCGGCAGGTTCGCTAAGAAAATCATCTTGCAACATCTGCGTAAGATGGATGTAAGGCTGTTCTTCACGTTCCAGAACAACAACAGGACCTTCTTCAACCCAAGGAGGCAACAACACCGTGATCTTGGTTCCATCTTCAAGACTTTGCGAGAAGAAAGGATTTTCTTCATCGATCAAAACCCCCGAAAGCTGGGCAAGATGACGAACAGTATGAAGAAGTTGTTCTTGAGAAAGTTGGACAGAAGTTTGCTCCAAACGTCCCTCAACTTCAACCCATACATCATCAGGGCTATTGATATATAACTTGGAAGCTTGGTGCCCCTCCCAAAGAGCAGCTATCGGCTTGAGAAAAGTTCGTAAGCTCTTCCAAAACAAATCGTCCATGGAGATCCACCTATCGATCATGTCACCAAAAAGATGCAAAATACCCGATTTCTCTAGGTGAGAGAGCATAGCTTTGTTTGTTGTCTGCGTCAAATGACAAACACTGTAGAACAAAGAAGCCAACCGAGAAGGGGAGGACTCCGAGGGAGATGGAGAGCAAAAAAGGGAAGTAGAAATAAAAAAAGCCCGATGATGAAAGATAACTTTCATCATCGGGCTGAAGAGGAATTCTGGCGACGACCTACTTTCCCACCAAAGGCAGTATCATCGGCGCAGGAAAGCTTGACGACCGAGTTCGAAATGGGATCGGGTATGGCCTTTCCGCAATCATCACCAGAAAACTGGAGATAGGGATCAAATCGTTACAACAGAAGGAGTCATCTCTCTTTGGAGTATCTTGCAAGCTTCAGAAAGAAAGCGATGTCAAGCCCTCGATCCATTAGTACCAGTCAGCTGAACACATTGCTGTGCTTACACCTCTGGCCTATCAACCTCGTAGTCTTCGAGGGATCTTACCCGGTTAACCCGGTGAGAGATCTTATCTTGAGGTCGGCTTCCCGCTTAGATGCTTTCAGCGGTTATCCGGTCCACACATAGCTACCCTGCCATTACCGTTGGCACGATAACAGGAACACTAGCGGTGCGTCCATCCCGGTCCTCTCGTACTAGGGACAGCTCCTCTCAAATCTCTTGCGCCCACGGCAGATAGGGACCGAACTGTCTCACGACGTTCTGAACCCAGCTCGCGTACCACTTTAATCGGCGAACAGCCGAACCCTTGGGACCGACTTCAGCCCCAGGATGTGATGAGCCGACATCGAGGTGCCAAACCTCCCCGTCGATGTGAACTCTTGGGGGAGATCAGCCTGTTATCCCCGGAGTACCTTTTATCCGTTGAGCGATGGCCCTTCCATGCGGAACCACCGGATCACTAAGACCGACTTTCGTCCCTGTTCGAGATGTCTCTCTCACAGTCAAGCCTGCTTTTGCCTTTGCACTCTACGGCTGGTTTCCAATCAGCCTGAGCAGACCTTTGTACGCCTCCGTTACTTTTTGGGAGGTGACCGCCCCAGTCAAACTGCCCACCAGACAGTGTCCTCCTACCGGATCACGGTAGAGAGTTAGATCTTCAACCTAGCCAGGGTGGTATTTCAATGTTGGATCTTCTGAGACTGGCGTCCCAGATTCAACTCCTCCCACCTATCCTACACAAACTAAATCGAAGATCACTGCCAAGTTACAGTAAAGGTTCACGGGGTCTTTCCGTCTTGCCGCGGGTAGCTGGTATCTTCACCAGCACTCCAATTTCGCTGAGTCCCTGGCCGAGACAGTGTGGAAGTCGTTACGCCATTCGTGCAGGTCGGAACTTACCCGACAAGGAATTTCGCTACCTTAGGACCGTTATAGTTACGGCCGCCGTTTACTGGGGCTTCGATTGATTGCTTCGCCGAAGCTGACAACTCCTCTTAACCTTCCAGCACCGGGCAGGCGTCAGACCATATACTTCGTTTTACAACTTTGCATAGTCCTGTGTTTTTGTTAAACAGTCGCTACCACCTGGAATCTGCAACCTCGTTACGCTTCACATGTAAAATGCTACACATCCCGAGGCCATCCTTCTCCCTAAGTTACGGATGTATTTTGCCGAGTTCCTTAGCCAGAGTTCTCTCAAGCGCCTCAGATTTCTCATCTTGCCTACCTGTGTCGGTTTGCGGTACGGTCACCAAGAAAGCTCCATCCGAAGTTTTTCTAGGAAGCTTGGGATCGGTCAGTTAACGGGGCAGAGCCCCTACTCATCGTCTCTCGATGTTTATTAGCCGGGCGTTTAATCCTACCCAGCCCATCTACGGACTTGAACCTCGTAACCATCACGAGGGTGACTTACCCTTCTCCGTCGCTCCTGATTTCAACGCACATCTTGGTGGTGCAGGAATGTTGACCTGCTTCCCATCGCTTACGCCTTTCAGCCTCAGCTTAGGATCCGACTAACCCTAGGGGGACGAACCTTGCCCAGGAAACCTTAGGCTATAGGCGAGCATGATTCTCACATGCTTTTTCGCTACTCATACCATCATACGCACTTGTAAGCGCTCCAACCGTCTTTTCAGTCGATCTTCACAGCCCTTACAACGCTCCCCTACCACTTTGTTTTGCAACAAAATCCGTAGCTTCGGTACTACACTTAGCCCCGTTACATTTTCCGCGCAACACCACTAGACCAGTGAGCTATTACGCTTTCTTTTAAGGGTGGCTGCTTCTAAGCCAACCTCCTGGTTGTCTCAGTAGTATCACATCGTTTCCCACTTAGTGTAGATTTAGGGACCTTAGCTGACGGTCTGGGTTGTTTCCCTTTTGGCTACGGACCTTATCACCCGCAGCCTGACTCCCGGGAAAGCGCTCATGGCATTCGGAGTTTATTTTGGTTTGGTAATCTGGTGGGACCCCTAGCCAAATTAGTGCTCTACCTCCACAAGCGTATTATCCCGAGGCTATACCTCAATATATTTCGGGGAGAACCAGCTATCGCCGAGTTTGATTGGCCTTTCACCCCTATCCACACCTCATCCCAAACCTTTTCAACGGTTATGGGTTCGGTCCTCCGCGTCGTTTTACCGACGTTTCAACCTGGGCATGGATAGCTCACCCGGCTTCGGGTCTACTCCCTGCGACTGAACGCCCTGTTCAGACTCGCTTTCGCTTTGGCTCCACCTCACGGCTTAACCTTGCCACAGAGAGTAAGTCGATGGCTCATTATGCAAAAGGCACGCAGTCAGGCTTGCAAAGCATAGCCCTCCTACTGTTTGTAGGCGCACAGTTTCAGGTACTCTTTCACTCCTCTTGTAGAGGTACTTTTCACCTTTCCCTTACGGTACTGGTTCACTATCGGTCGTCAGATTATACTTAGCCTTGGATGATGGTCCACCCAGATTCACGCAGGGTTCCACGTGTCCCACGCTACTCGGGAGAAAGTCTCAAGAAGAAACTGCTTTTTTGCTTACAGGACTATCACCTTCTACGGTCTAACTTTCCAGAAAGTTTAGCTAAAGCAGTTTTTTATGACTTCTCGGGGCCGAGCCCCAAGACTTTTCCCACGACCCCGTCGATACAAGTACCGACGGTTTAGGCTGATCCCCGTTCGCTCGCCACTACTAGGGGAGTCTCGTTTGATTTCTTTTCCTCAGGGTACTAAGATGTTTCAATTCTCCTGGTTAGCCACCATGTGCCTATAGATTCAGCACAGGTTCACCGCTATGAAACGGCGGGGTTTCCCCATTCAGAGATCTCCGGATCAAAGCTTGTTTAGCAGCTCCCCGAAGCTTATCGCAGCTATCCACGTCTTTCATCGCTATCTGACGCCAAGGCATCCGCTATGCGCCCTTTGTAGCTTGACATCGCCTTTTTTCTAAAGCTTATTATCGCGCTCAAAGAGAGATTTGTGATTTTAAATCACAGACTCAGTCTTCTGTTGTATCGATTTAGTTTTCAAAGAGCTTTGTTTTGGTGGAGCTGAACGGGATCGAACCGATGACCTCCTGCGTGCAAGGCAGGCGCTCTCCCAGCTGAGCTACAGCCCCATTATCGAGAACTTCATCTCTGAAAGCTGAACAATAAGAGAGTTGAGAAAGGACTGACCGTCGGATGGCGTCAACCTTCAACGAAGGGACGCATAATCCTTAGAAAGGAGGTGATCCAGCCGCAGGTTCCCCTACAGCTACCTTGTTACGACTTCACCCCAATCGCGAACCTGACCATCAACAGCTTCCTCCCTTACGGGTTAGATCACCATTTTCCGGCCCTGCCCACTCTCGTGGTGTGACGGGCGGTGTGTACAAGGCCCGGGAACGTATTCACCGCGTCGTTCTGATACGCGATTACTAGCGATTCCGGCTTCATGTTCTCGAGTTGCAGAGAACAATCCGAACTGGGGTTGGCTTTCTGAGATTAGCTTGACCTCACGGTCTTGCTGCTCTTTGTACCAACCATTGTAACACGTGTGTAGCCCTAGGCATAAGGGCCATGAGGACTTGACGTCATCCCCACCTTCCTCCGGTTTAACACCGGCAGTCTGCACAGAGTGCCCAGCCCTTAGCTGGTAGCAACTGTACATAGGGGTTGCGCTCGTTGCGGGACTTAACCCAACATCTCACGACACGAGCTGACGACAGCCATGCAGCACCTGTCTCACAGTTCCCCGAAGGGCACCAATCCATCTCTGGAAAGTTCTGTGGATGTCAAGCCTAGGTAAGGTTCTGCGCGTTGCATCGAATTAAACCACATGTTCCACCGCTTGTGCGGGCCCCCGTCAATTCCTTTGAGTTTCAGTCTTGCGACCGTACTCCCCAGGCGGAACACTTAACGCGTTAGCTACGACACCACAAGGGTCAGTTCCCGTGACATCTAGTGTTCATCGTTTACGGCGTGGACTACCAGGGTATCTAATCCTGTTTGCTCCCCACGCTTTCGCATCTCAGCGTCAGTCTTCGTCCAGATCGCCGCCTTCGCCACCGGTGTTCCTCCTGATATCTACGAATTTCACCTCTACACCAGGAATTCCGCGATCCTCTCCGAGACTCAAGTCGAGCAGTTTCCAATGCACTTCCGGAGTTAAGCCCCGGGCTTTCACATCAGACACACTCAACCGCCTACATGCTCTTTACGCCCAATGATTCCGAACAACGTTTGCACCCTCCGTATTACCGCGGCTGCTGGCACGGAGTTAGCCGGTGCTTTCTTCTGGGATACCGTCAAAATTCTTCTCCCAGGACAGAGCTTTACGACCCGAGGGCCTTCATCACTCACGCGGCGTTGCTGCGTCAGGCTTTCGCCCATTGCGCAAGATTCCCCACTGCTGCCTCCCGTAGGAGTCTGGACCGTGTCTCAGTTCCAGTGTGGCTGATCATCCTCTAAAACCAGCTACCCATCGAAGCCTTGGTAAGCCATTACCTTACCAACTAGCTAATGGGACGCGAGCCTATCTCTAAGCGACCGAAGCCTTTTCTCACGAAGCCCAAGGACATCGTGGTCTTATCCAGTATTAGCTACCCTTTCGGGTAGTTATCCCAGACTTAGAGGCAAGTTACTCACGTGTTACTCACCCGTTCGCCGCTCTACTACCTCCCCGAAGGAAGGATTCGCGCTCGACTTGCATGTGTTAAGCACGCCGCCAACGTTCGTTCTGAGCCAGGATCAAACTCTCCAGTTGAATCCTGAACACATCTCCTCATTTGGGAAGATGTGATTTTTTATTTCGTTGTCGATTGAAGGAAAAATCCGAAGACTTTTTCTTCTTTGACGTGAGCCTTTCTCAAAATTACGATTGACATCGTAATTTCTCTCTTATTATTCAGTTTTCAAAGATCAAGTTTTCCGCCTATTTAGCGGCGGCGAGGATTCTTTCTAGCTCAAGTTCTCTTTTTCGTCAAGAACTTTTTGCTTTTTCTTTTCTCGCCGTTTTTTTTCGAGGCTTTTTAACTACCCGACTTTTTTTCAAAGTCAAGAAGTTTTTTTTCGGCCTCAACCTCTTCGAGAGAGGTTCTCTCGAGGGAGAGATTTAACTACTCGACTTTTTTTCAAAGTCAAGAAGTTTTTTTCAATCTCTGTTTCTTCGAGAGAGAGCTTCTTAAAGGGGAGAAGTTAACTACCTAATGTTTTTTCATTCGTCAAGTAGTTTTTTTCCCGTTTCTGCCAAGTGGGAAGTGTTTCTTCCCGAGGCGGGGTGTATAACTACACGCGCCCCCCCTGAACGTCAACTGCTTTTTCCAACAAAAGTGATAACTACATGAAAGAAGAGAAGAACAAATCTTTAGAGCAGACTTTTATTCCTGAGAGGGGAGGGAAGGAGAGATATCCTCCAAAAGAGGCTCTCTCTCCTTATATATGGAGAGAAAAATAAAATCCCCACAAAACAAGAGATGGGCGCCTCTTGCGGCGTGGCGAGTGATACGTATGTTGATCTAGAAAGTTCATCCCAAAAGCACCACTGGCCTGAGTGCTTGCAAAGGCAAGAAAAAAGACGTGCAAAATCAAGAACAAACACAGACATCTATCGAGCGTCCTGCTTCACCACTTCGGAATATGTTGTTGGGTTTGACGATCAAAGAAAGCACTTGCCCACAATGCCAGACCAAGAATCCTTTGCTCGCTGAAAGATGCCAAGGATGCCAAGCGGACCTATCAAAACTCTTTACATGTCGAGAGCTTAGCTGTCAGGCAACCCAAGAAGCCTCCTCCTTTTGCCGAGTGTGCCAAACTCGACTGACAGGACCACTAAGCAACCGCATTTTACCTTATGGTGAAAGAGTTTACCGACTAAGAGAGTGGCTTGGTGGGGGAGGGATGGGGGAGGTATACCGCGCGATCGAACAAGATCAACAAGGCAAAAATATTCGAGACGTGGCGATCAAACTCAACAAAGAGGTGACCCAACATGATCTGTGTACGCGCTTTGAACGAGAAGTCGCGGCTCTAGCTCGCCTGCAAAGTCCTTATAGCGTCAAGGTTTATGGTTACGGAGAACACAAAGAAGACGAGATCTTGATCGCGCAGTACATGATCATGGAACTTTTGGAAGGGATCACTTTGCAGAAGTACAGCGAGCAAGGTCCTCTTCCTTCAGAGGAAGCTCTCTTGATCTTTTCTCAAATCGCAAGTGCACTTCGAGAAGCACATCGTTTCGGCGTGATCCACCGAGACTTAAAACCAAATAATATCATGCTAGTAGGACGTTCCAAGGACTCTTTCCAAGCAAAACTTTTCGACTTTGGTTTGTCCAAAGACACAAGCAAGGCAGGGGCGGATCTTTCTAGTTCAGGTGTGATCTTGGGGACGCTTTGGTACATGTCCCCAGAACAAGCGAGGGGAGAGGATATCGATCAACGTTCGGATATCTTTTCTTTGGGTGTGATCCTTTATCAACTCCTCACAGGACAATTGCCTTTCCCTGCGAGCAACCTCTTTGAACTTTATCAGCTCCATCCCTTGGGCTTGCCTCCCCTTGTGTCCCGTATGCCTGAAGAGTTGCAAGAGATCCTTCGCGGTTGTTTGGCCTATCGCGTCCAAGATCGTTTTCGTACTTTGGACGCTTGTTTGTCGATGCTCGAAAAGCCCCTACCTCCGTTTACTTTGAAGATCCTTCCTTCCTCTTCAGAGCTTCCGCGCGCAGATATCCCCCTGTTTGAAGACTCTTTTGAAAGAGCCCCAGAAGAACTTTTGGGGAGTCGCCCTTGGGTAAGTTCTTTGCTCACAGTCCTTGCGATCCTCATCGTAAGTAGTGGATTTATGGCGTTTCTTTTTTATAAGAGGACGCTCACGAGAGATAAAAAAACGGATCTAGAACTCAGGCTGCCTCCAAGTTCTCCCTTGCAACTCCGTAACCATCCCCAACACAGACTTCTTGCGATGAAATCCCCCCATGCATCGCAAAGATCGACCCCACGGCCAGAAGCTCCCCCCCAGATCCGCGAAGAAAGAGTGGAGCCTATCAAAAAAAGTCGCCCCCAACCTCCCGTCAATCGGAGAAAAAAACCTTATAAAAAGAGACCTTTTCGCATCCGTGTAAGTTTTTCGTGGCCCAAAGACTGTTCCTCCGTGAAACTGAGGGGTCTTCGTGGTGGTGCTTGGGAACCGCTGCGTAATAAGCGTCTATTGGCCCCTGGCCACTACAAAATGCTTTGCGAAAACACCAAGCAAAGACTCCGAAAGTACCATACCTTCGAGGTGTTTCGCTCTCCAGCACAGCAAGAAGTCTCGATCGAGTTGCAAAGTTTCCGTCAACGCATCTTTATTCGTCCTTGGGCTTTCTTGTATATGGATGGCTTCTTTGTCAAAGAGTGCCAAAGCGCTTGTGAGATCAAGATGTGGTCGGGAACCACAAAGCTTGTGCTGAAACAATGTCCTTCGGGTGTTTCTGCACAGCGCTGCCTACAACAAAAACACGCTCAACACGTCGTTTTGCAGCGAAAACTCACAGTCACTACGGCGATTCAACCCGCGCTAAAACTGCGATGGGATCCGAAAACAAAGCTTCACAAATAAAGCGAGCCCAAGATGTCCGAACGCCAATGGATCGAAGAAGCCATTGAACATGCTCTTCAATACAACCCCAGTCCCTCAGCACAAAAGGCCCTCCAACGGCCCGATCTGGCCGAGCAACAAGAAAGATATCTCAAAGTCTTGCAGCAGTGGAACCGCAAGATACGCCTCACGGGAAAAGACGATATCCCCTCGTTGTCTCGTCGCCACCTCGCAGACTCACTCGTTGCAGTCGGACTTTTTGCGGATCTCGAAGTGACACAGCGCTCGCTCGATATCGGCGCAGGTGCGGGCTTTCCAGCACTTCCTTTGTCGATTACTTTTCCAAAGCATCCTTGGATCGCCTTGGAAACCCATCAAAGACGCGCTGCTTTTCTCCAACAAGTCCGTCATCAGTGTAAGTTGCCCGCACTTGATGTACGCGCATTGCGCTTCATCGGCGAGCCCCAAAAGGAAGCATTACCCGTACCTTTCGCACGTATCACTTTTCGTGCAGTGGCTCCAGCAGAGTTGTTGCCGCACTTGCATCATTATCTGGAAAAAGATGGTGAGATCATCTACTGGGGTGTACCCGCGCAAGCGCCCGAGATACCCGAGACCTTACGACTTGTGGGAAGTTTGGATTACACACTGCTTTCAGGAGAGCACTTTACGTTGTATCGCATCGGGCTTGCGTAAGAAGCCTTACAGCTCGCAAACGACCGATACAAGGAAAGATTCGTAAAGCCTTGATGTAAAAGAGCGATTCGGGGGAAGGGGATCAGCGATCTTCGTGGAGTGTGGTCAGCGGGGTGGTGTGGGCGGTGACGATCTCTTGCAAAAGCCCGTCCTCTCGTGAACGCATCAAGACCGCATCTTCAGGCTCTTCGTGATCATACCCACAAAGATGCAAAAGTCCGTGGGTCCAAAGACGCAATGCCTCATCGAGCTCAGTGTGTTCCCACTCTTGCGCTTGGCGGATACAAGTCTCGACGGAGATAACGATATCCCCCAATAGTAAGGGATAATCGTCATCTTGTGCTTGAAACTCTTTCGGCCAAGGTTCCTCCCCTTCGATGTAGGGGAAAAGCGCCTCGTCAAGCATGGGAAACGAGAGGACATCTGTGGGGGTGTCTTTTTGACGCCACTCTGCATTGAGAGCTTGGATCGCAGGATCATCACAGAGTAACAAGCTCACCGTCGCATGGCTAAGCCCCAAAAGCCCAAGGACTTGTTCAGCTTTTTGCACCAGCGACTCTGCAAGGTCAGGACGCAACTCCTGTTCGTCTGAGATCTCGATCAAGCAAGTTCCTCCGCGTTGTTTTGTTCGCCGTTGTGTTCTGTGTTGGATTCACCGTGATGCTCACCGTTGTGCTCCTCGCCATCTTCGACAAGAGCACTCTCTAGCGTGCGGTGGACTTGACGCTCACGTTCGACTTGTCGCTCGTGACGACGGCGCTCGGCTTCCTCATCTGCCGCACCATAGGCCAAGATGATGCGTTGGACGAGTTGGTGACGAACGACGTCTCTCTCATCAAACTCCGCAAAGTAGATACCGTCGACATCGCGCAGGATCTGCATCGCTCCCACAAGACCACTGCGTGTACGAGGAGGCAGGTCGATCTGCGTCACATCGCCCGTCACAACGGCTTTTGAATCAAAGCCCAAGCGTGTCAAAAACATCTTGAGCTGTTCAGCGGAGGTGTTTTGGGCTTCATCGAGGATGATAAAAGCGTTGTTGAGCGTACGGCCGCGCATAAACGCTAGCGGCGCGACCTCGACGATACCGCGAGAAAGCATGATCTCTACTTTTTCAAGTTCGACCATATCGTGCAAAGCGTCGTAGAGAGGCCGCAGATAAGGATCGACCTTCTCTTGGAGATTTCCAGGCAAAAAGCCCAGTCGCTCACCCGCTTCGACAGCTGGACGCGTCAGGATGATGCGTTCGACTTCTTTGCGTTGGTAAGCGGCGATAGCCATCGCCATCGCAAGGTAGGTTTTCCCCGTCCCTGCGGGGCCAATACCAAAGACCAGATCATGTTTTCGGATGGCGTCGATGTAGAGTTTTTGGTTGAGACCGCGTGGTGTAATGCGTTTTCCACGATGGCTCACCAAGATCACATCGGTCAGGATCTGGGAGATGTCAGCGTTGTCGTGTTCGAGGAGGCTCGTGGCACCTTTGCGGACATCTTCGGGCAAAAGAGCAACGCCGCGTTTTACAGTGCGACGAAGTTGCTCAAGAAGACGTTTTGCAAGTTCGAGCCGCTCGGGCTGACCTTGGATCTCAAGTTCATTACCTCGGCTGTGCGTGACGACATCCAAGACCTCTTCGATGATACGAAGGTGGCTTTCACGCGGTCCGTACACAGCCTTACATGCTTGATTGTCTTCAAAGACGATCTTGATGCCGTTTTCTTCCAAAGCGTTTTCCTACCTCTCAAAGAGCCCGCAGGCTACAGTCTAAAGTTCCCCTACCGTGGAAGCGGGGGTAAAAGCACATAACGCCCACTTTCGAGACGTCTATAATAGTATTCATCGCTATTGGGGTAGTACAGCATGGCCTTTTGGATCAGACCTTCTTTGGCAAGTTGCCCAAGCTGTGTGGGGTAGGCCCCCGTGCTGATCCGAAAGATCTCCAAAGCGCGACGAATCCGTTGAGAACGCCACCGATGTTGTGTTTGCAGCCACTGTGCAGAAGCGACCGAATAACGAGATCCTGTGCGCAAGTATTGCAGCGGAGACTGCGGGGCAAAAGCCAAAAGGAAAGAACCCCCGCCAACGAGCAAAGCGCTGACGATCAACCACACCGCAAACTGACTCACAGGTGCTCCCAAAAGAAGCAGCGCATATTGACGGGGCGTCTTGCGTGGAGGTTCGACACGAACAACACCTCCTTGGATCAAACGCCAAAGTTCACGACCCGCCACATATTGTCCTTCGCCCGAAAGGATCGAAAGTTCACGGAAGGTTCTTTCTTTTTCCAGCAGCTCAAAAAGTTCGCGTGCGAGGGAGCTGTAGCCATCCTCCTCCCATGAAGGGAAGATCTGCACCTGGCGCCTCAATACAACCTGTGAAGAGTAAAGGATTTTTTGCACAGCAGGCCAAGAATCCACGACAGGGATCGCATTGAGCGTAAGAGACTCGACGTCGATCGGGTCGTAGCTACGGAGCCCTTGCTGCTCGATGCGACTTTCGAGGATATAACGACCCGACTTCCAAAAGAAAAAACTGTAGAGCATCTCGATCGATTGGACATGTAGAGCACGTCTAATCAGACGAGGATCGCACTGAAAAAGTCGTTGTAAGATCTGTCCAAGAGGCGCAAGTGTGCGTTCTTGTTGGAGCAACGCTTGTTCGAGTTGCACGGGGTTGATCGCGTGGATGTGCAACAACATCTCTCCAAGCGATCCCGACGATGGCATCGGGGTTTCGCGGACATGCATGACTTTCCCACGATGCCACTCGATGGTTGCTTGTTTGCCCCAACGCTTGAGCGTGAGCATCCCAGTTTGTTGCTGGCGCGCCAAAAGCCCAAACAGTTCGGTGACAGGGCGCTCTTTGAGAGAGCCTTCCATAATGACAACGGATTCAACCTGGCTCAACGATGTTGCCTCCTATCTCTCAACGTTTGTAACGCCCAAGATCGCGTTGCACGTAAATCCAAACCAAAAGCAAGAGTCCGCCAACCCCGATCTGCGGCCAGATCGTCTTTTCCATCTCCAAGGTGAGCGGATGCGGCCAAGATGACATGGAAAACCACCACCACGCCGCATAAAAAGAGACAAACAAGAAAAAGAAAAATCCCTTGAAGCTTCGCTCTTGTAGGATGTGTCCTCCACCAAGCGTCAGCCCACTGAGGATGCGTTCTAGGATCGAACGACGTTGTTGATAACGCCCAGCGGCCAGTTCTTTTTGTACGCGCCTTCGAGGAGCCCCTTCTTCTGAAGCAGCAAAAGAGCGGATACATCGGCCACAGATGATCGCATTGGGCGGAAGATCCATGTTATTTTCGTCTGCGGTCTCGCTCAAAAGCTTGATCACACCGCACTTTTTACAAGGATCGCCGCGACGGAAGATCCGCCCCAAAGGTAACAAAAGCCAGAACAGAAGCGCGGCCGCGCCCCCTGCCCACAAAGAAAACTCGTGGGGAATCCAGCGCGCAAACAAAGACCACATCTGCTGAGAGAAAGGTGTCTCGCGTGGAACGAAGATCCTTCTCTCGTAACGTGTTGAAGGAAAAGAAGCATCCATGATGTAGCGGTTGCTTTGTTTGCGAAGCATCTTGTTAAAAGTGTCCGCAATGCGGCCACCGCGTCCCAAGATGGCGGCGTTGCGATACTCCGCCCCTTGTTGAAGCAGTTGCGTGTCTTTTCCATACTTTAGGAGCTGGCCGATGTTGTAATAGACTTGGGGACGCGCTTCGGGCTTGTTGAGCAGCGCACGATATCCGCGAAAAGCCGCATCTCCCTCACGCTCTAAAAAGTCGAGGTTGGTGAGATCAAGAGAGATCCCAGGGGAACGATCAAAGCGCAAAGCGCGTTTGAGGTATGTACGCGCTTTTTGAAACTCGTTGTTTCGCTTGTAATAAACGCCCAAAGCCCACAAAAGATCGGCATCGCGGGGCGATGAAAGCAGCGCTTTTTCTGCGCGCAAGACCATGGCAGGGGACTGATCAGCTTCATTGAGCAGGTACACCGTTTCGATGCGGGAGCCAGGGATGGTCGCGAGATGGCCGATCCACAGAAAGGCCAAAGGCAACAGGCTCAAGCACAAAAGCCCCACAGTGGAGATCACGCGTTCTGACCAAGTCTGGTAAAACCAAGAAAAGGCAATCCACAAGAGCAAGATCTCGATAAGACCGCCCCCCATCAAGATCGGCATCAACAACAAAAGCAACGTAAAGATGCGCAATTGTTGGAGTGTCACGCCTGTGGGGAACATCTCACGGAAGTCAAAGTCCAGCGTTCGCAAAGACCGAATCAGCAAGAAGATCCACCACAAAAAGAACAGCAACCCAAGCCCCGCCACAGAAAAAAGCAGTGCTTGTTGAAGCATATACGCTCGTTGTAGTGGGTCCATCCACTCTTTTCTTAGGCCACGGCTCAAGTGATTGAGCGCGATATGTGGTGCAGTCAGCTCGGTTTGCAAGGCCAACCAAGCAAGGCGGTAGTCGACAGATGCGAGTTTGGGGGAAAAACGAGAGGCTTGTTGGTAAAAGTAGAGAGCATCATCGTACTGGCCTCGGCGCAAGTCTGCGTCTCCAAAGGCCAATAAAGCATGTGAAAGAGCGATGTAGTTGTAGAGCGCACGATCTCGCGTGAGCTGATACAGACTATCCAAACGACGCTTGGCAAGGCCTTTTCGACCTCGCTTCACGGTTTGATACCACTCTTGCATCTGTTGGTGGAGGCTTTGAACACTCGGCGCAGGGGCCAAGTTTGGGAGATCCAAAGGGTATTCGCGGGCGGTTTGGGCATAAACAGGCGTCCCAAAAAGGAACAAAAGTCCTACCCAGAGCCACTTTTTCGAGGCTGCGACCATCGCCCCAAAAGACGTGAGGTGTTCCTTTCTGCTTGGTTTTTTCGCAGAAGAGGGGGTTTTTGGAAGGGTGAGTTTTGCCATCGCAAAAGCGCGTTGTCTGTGCATCCGCGCGGGTCTCCTTCTTGTGTTTGCGCTCGTTGTTTGGAGAAAAGCGTCAAAGCAAAGAAAGGCCCTCTCACTAGACACGCTCCTCTTCAAAGTAGTATCCGTCTTTCTAGAGAAAAAACGCAAACTTCAAGGAGTATTGATGAGAGTCCCGCTTCACCGCCAGCTTTCCCGCTTTTGGCTTCGTTTCCGCTTGCGTGTACCCATCGCTACACGCGGTTTTCTATCAAACCTTTACAGCTTCGCTCAACTTGTCTCCCTCGTAAAGATCCTGCGTGGTCCACAGGGCTGTCCTTGGGATCGCGCCCAAGATATTGAAAGCATGCTTCCTTTTTTGCGCGAGGAAGCGCTCGAAGCGATCGAGGCCGCAGAAGACCGTCACAACAACCCGCAAGCCTTTCAAAAAGAGCTTGGGGACTTGATCTTCTTGCTGTGTTTTTTCGCCGATCTGTGCGAAGAGCAAGGGCTCTTCTCACTTTCGTCGATCATGTCTCGTGTCGTCAAAAAGATGGAATATCGACATCCGCATGTCTTTGGGGATACCGCAACAAACGACCCACAAGAGATCTCGCGCGTCTGGGCCAAACGAAAGGCTCAAGAAGAGTCTTATGGGGAAGATACCAAGCCAAGTTCCGTGCTTGATGGCATTCCAAAACATCTTCCCTCTTTGCATTACGCCCAACGCGTCGGGGAAAAGGTGGCACAAGTCAACTTTGACTGGCCCTCCACAGATGAGATCTGGGACAAGATCCACGAAGAGATCGACGAACTCAAAGAAGCGATGTCCAATCAAGATAACAAAGCTTCTTCCGCAGAGTTGGGCGATCTGCTCTTCTCTGTCGCCCAGCTCAGTCGGCAGCTTCAAATCGATAGCGAAAATGCTCTGCAAGAAACCTGTCGGCGATTTACAAGACGCTTTCAGTATATAGAAGAACAACTTCACAAAGAGGGGACGCGCCCCCACGATACCCCCCAAGAAAAGCTAGAACTTCTGTGGAAAGAAGCGAAACGCCACTTGAAAGAGTAAGCGTCACCACGCGCCCCTCGAAAAGACCCCTCCCAAAGACGACAAGGTCTTGCCCCACACAGCCTTCCGCCCCATCATCTCAACACATCTTCTGGATATACAAAGTGATCTTCCCTTGACCCCGTCCTTATGGAAAGGAGACCCTTATGCAAGATCTCTTACACACCGATCATGTGACCATTCAATCGCGCTTTCGCATCCTTCCCCGTCTCACCACTCGCTTCAATATCGTAGATGACTCCGAACAAACCATCGGTACTTTGATCTCACACCCCGCTTGGTCGTTCCCCGTCTTGTGGTTTGTGGGATTTCTTTTAGAAATCGGTATGATCGCTGGGGGTATCTACCTCGCGATCAACCAAAAAGGAAACGGACTCTATATAGGTGCAGGCATCGCCTTTTTGGGTGTGCTGATGCTTTTGCTCTTTCGTTTCCATAGCTTCCTTGCCACACGCGCCCCCACCAGCATCGAACTACGCGACCGAAACAACGATCTCGTCCTGACCTCGCGAAAGGGATGGGCCCTGTTTCAACCTCTCTTTACCCTCACAGATGGCCAAGGCAACACACTCGGACAGTCCCGCCAGTCCTTCCTATGGGGCGACCGCAAGTACCTCTTGTGGGACGACAAAGGACAGCGTTGGGGCTCGATCAACCGTCGTTTGATCGGCTCCAAATATGACGCCTATCGAGGAAACAAAGCCGTGGCTCGGTTCCGCAAGAAACTGATCGACGCACGCAAGCTCCTAGGACTGCGTAGCTACCTTTTGGAGTTCCAAGATAGCAGCCTGACACCTCAAGAACGAGCGGTGATCCTCGGAACCATCGCAAATACAGACGTTTTGATGCGCCAAAAGAAACTGCGCGACGACAAAGAAAACATCCCCACACCCGTCCCCACCAAGAACTGATCGTTTCTCTTAGATCGATCGAGAAAACTGGATCAGAATCCACCTACACAGAGATCAGTTTTTTCGCTCGCCGATCTACTCCTACCGAGCTTTCGATCTTCCCCCCAAAAATGCAAAAAACCCGAGTGATCGATCGTTTGCGCTGCGATTTTTTTTTGCGCAGAGATCGACTTCAGAGAAAGCCATCTAGAAGGTGTTCTGCGGCGATTTTTGATCAAAGAACGACCTCTGACCCTCACAAGGGTCTAAAAATCGCTCAGAGCGCTTAAAAAGCTGTCTGTGAAAAAAGCCGAATCGTTGGTCACTCCCTCGTGCGTGCGTATACACAAAAACTTTACAAAAAAGCAGTGAACTTTTTATCAGCTAGAAGAAAACGGGTTTGGCGCTGTGCTCGCGCGTATACGCGTGCGTATGCACGTATGCGTGTTTCCGGCTCTGAATAAAACACTAAAATTTAAATTTCTGTGTCTACCGTATCCGTATCAGATGAGCCGAATTTCTGTGGATAACTAGGTTAACTCTATGATTTTAAAGAGAAGTGCCTGTGGATAACTCTGTGGATAACTCTGTGGATATCTGTGGATAACTCCACTTTCCTGTGGAAAACTCTATGCAAAAAACTGCATGAGAGTGAATTGTCCACAAAGTTATCCACAGGGATATCCACAATTTTGGGCGAGTTATCCACAATTTTGGGCGAGTTATCCACATATCATAAAGCCATCACTCTGTGACCTATCTTTTTGTTTGTATTATCAATTATCAAAATGATAGACGAAAAATGAAACAAAATGAACTACGTGAGACACCATGTTCATTCATAGAAGATGCATATAGATGATCTTTTTCATTATTACGTGTCAACTTTTCATTTTTCATGTTTCAATCTGATCTTTTGTTCAAGCCTTTGTGTGCGTAGGGTCCATGGGTTGGTGATCTAGGCTTGTGGATTGTGGATAACTCTGTGGATAACTCTGTAGGGTGTTGTTTTTAATAGTCTATTTTTGTGGATATCTGATCTTTTTACGTGATCTTTGCGATCTTTTTTACTTGGTTTTTGTTTAGGTGTGGATAACTCTGTGGATAACTTTGTGGATAACTCTGTAGTGTGATGATTTTATTGCTGTATTTGTGTGGATATCATTGTGGAGAACTCTGTAAGGTCTTGTTTTGGATGAACTTTTGTCTAGGTGTGGATAACTCTGTGGATAACTCTGTGGATAACTCTGTAGGTCGTTGATTTATCTATTGAAAGTAATGTGGATAACTCTGTGGATAGTCGCTTTTGGAAAGGGGGCTTTGCGTTGGGGGGTGATTTGTTCAGTTTGTGGAAAAGTCTGATCAGCCAGTCAGAAATATATCCGTGTCAAGCTAAAGAATTTTATTCGATAATGGATGTGTTTTGTTCTGAGGAGGGGCTAAGAAGAGAGTCCATTTCTTTGTAGTGTATGATCAGAAAAAGACTTCACTTTGATCCAATGGAGATCGGATTTGGATCTGAGAAAAGTGCTTGAAAGAGAGGGTGATCACTTGGATCTGATCTTTTGAAAGATCGATCAATACGATCTTTGTGATCGTGTGGAACCAGAGATCACTAGGTTGTCAAGCGCGATCTTTTTGTGATCGCATTTGGATCGTGGATCACCTTGTAAGTTTTGTCGAATTTTCTACAAAAAAAGGATCGATTTGTTGTGAAAAGGTAGATGGGGGAGATTAGCGGTAGTTGTGCCAGTAGAAGCGAGGGGGGGAGATCTTGGTGGGGTAGAGCTGTGCCATATCAGAGGCTTGGTAGAGATAACCGTGTTTGAGGACGTAAGCGAGGGATGAAATGTGGTCTAGGCTTTTCGAGGGGTCTTTGGGAAAGATCAGGATATCTGCGAGCTTACCAGCTTCAAGGGAGCCGATATCTTTATGCAGTCCGATGTATCGTGCGCCGTGGATGGTGGCAGCGCGAAGGACTTCGATGGGTTTGTATCCACCTTGTCCAAGTCCTTTCATTTCCCAGTGGTATCCGAGCCCTTGGAGCTGTCCGTGTGCTCCCAACAACACCAGTCCGCCAGCATCCGTGATCTTTTTGGCGGAGGCTGCGACGTGGTTGTGGTGCCACTGTTTGTCTTGGACAAGGATAGATCGTCGTCGTCCTACAGCATCAAGGATACGGGGAGGGAAGAAGCGTTTCATGCGGGGATCGTCCCAGATCGCTTGGTGTTGGTAGAAGTAGTTTTCGCCAGCGATCCCGCCATAAGCGACGAGCAGGGTGGGGGTGTATCCCGTTTTGCTACGTGCGAAGAGTTGGACGACATCGCGGAAGAGAGGGACGACAGGCAACGCGTGTTCGATCCCTGTGTGACCATCGAGGATCATGCCAAGGTTCATCTCTAGGTGTCCGCCACCTTCGGGGTAAACAAGCATCTTTTCGTCGTGTGCAGCGCGGATCACCCACTGACGTTGTTGACGTGCGGGCTGCATGTAGCTTTTGACAGAGAATGCACCCAAGGCTTTGAGGCGACGGATGTGTTCTCGGGCTTCTTCGAGGCTATGGATGACTGCTTTTTGCTGAATCTCCGCGCCATAAAGGATGAATCCTGTAGAGAAGATCCTTGGACCGACCGTTCTACCCGCGCGTACACGCTCTGCTTGTGAAAACACAAGCTCTGTACTTGCGGATGGATCGTGGGTTGTGGTCACGCCATAAGCGAGATTTGCATAGTATTCCCAGACACGTTGGGGGTGGATGTCGAGTGCGTTGTAGTGCATGTGGGCGTGTGTATCGACAAATCCAGGGGTGGCGGTGTGTCCTTGCATGTCGATGATCCCGACGCCTTGGGGGATCTTCACTGAAGCAGAGGGGCCGATCGCAAGGATCTGTCCATCTTTGATCAGGATGGTGCCGTTGGGGATGATCCCTTGGGGTCCCATGGTCAAGAGACGAAGGTTGGTCAGGGCCAAGGTTCCTTGGGGATGGGCCACGGGGAGCTGGAGTTTAAGCTCTGTGGCTTTGGGAGCGGGTTTTCGTTTGGATTTGGGCTTTTGCACCTGATCTTCAAGGATGGAGCGAGCTTCTTGGAGGGGCAGGGTGTAAAGGTTCGGTCCCAAGGCCCATGTCATCTGAAGATCATTCGTCCAAGAAGGCCAGCTTCCGCCGTCTTTGGAGAGACGCAGGGTTGGAAGAGCGGTACCAGCGGTTTGGTTGTTGTTGATACCAAGCGTGATGGCTTTGGGTTGTCCTGTGGGGAGAGGAACAACAAATATTTGATGGAAGTGACGGAAAAGAAGCCACTTTTCGTCAGGGGATACGCTCATCTCTTCAGCGCCGTAGATACGAAGGTGTTGTTTTTCGTCCGTACCATCGAGTCTTGCGGAGACAAGGATCAAAGAGCGCTTGTGTTTGTTGTGCGCAACGCGTGAAAAATACAGGCGTTGGTCGTCTTTGGAGAACTGGGGTTGGGGGCTTCGTGAGATCGAGCCGCGGTTGGGGAGGTGGATCACATGTGTTTGTTGGCCTGTTTTGGTATCGACAAGGATCAGCTCGATCCAAGGCTGGCTGCCCATGCCGAGGCCTCTTGCAACAGCACCGCTGGTCTTGATCAATGCGATCTTGCTGCCGCTATGGGAGAATGTGGGGCTACTGTATTGCCCGGGGATGCGGGTGATTTGTTTGGGTGATCCAAACTCTCCGTTGGCTTGTTTGGTTTTGACCCAGAGATGACCGCGTTTTTGATCGTCCCAAGTCACATAAGCAAGCTGCTTTCCATCTTGCGATAGGGTGGGGGCATACGCGAGCTGATCGGCTGGCGTCAGTGCTTTGATGGGTTGGGCTTTGGGCCAAGGTGCGGTCCAGATCTGGCCAACCGCTGCGAAGAATACATGATCGCCTTGTGGAGAGAGTTGGACCCAACGCAAAAGTTTGGACTGGAAGCTCTTGCGGGCGATGGTTTGGGGAAAATGCAAGGCGTTGGTGACTTTTTGTTCGATGTCTGCTTGGAATCGAATGGGTAGGGGAGGTGTTTGGTCGAGGGACTTTCGCCAAAAGATACCTTTGGCGCTGTAGATCAGTTGTTTGCTATCTGAGGTCCAAGCAAAAGAAGGGTAGGTTCCACCTGCTGCAAAGTTTTCTTGGAGATCTTTGTCTAGGTTGTCTGTGAGGATTCGTTCGCTGCCATCGGTCAGATCGTGCAAGACGATTGCGGTTTTGGCACCTACACGGCGGACCACAGCGAGCCATTTCCCGTTGGGAGAGGGGGTGGGGCGAGCCGCATTGGAGGTCAGGGTCAGTCGTTTGTGGGTCTTGAGATCGAGTCGTTCGATCTTCCAGATGCCGCGGTAGATATTGCGATCATAGCGGAAGCGTGAGCGACTTGCGAAGTACAGATAACGACCATCAGGAGAGAAAGCAGGGTCGTTTGCGTCGCCGATCTCGCTACCTTTGGTAAGCTGGATACCCTTGCCACCGAGGATATGATGCATCCACAACTCTACTGTACCAATGCTGCTGCGATCTGTGATCCTGCGGCGATTCACGACGTACTGTCCGTCGGGAGAAAAGACGGGTGAGTTGGCGGTCATGTACTTGTGTTTGGTGAGTGCGCGGGGGTTCTTTCCATCGCGGTCCATCAACCAAGTGTTGTCGCAACCACTGCGATCGCTTGTGAAGAGGATGGTCTTGCCATCCCGCGAAAAACGAGCCTGCACATCAAAAGCAGGTCCTTGGGTGAGGCGCGTGGCTTTTCCCCCCGTCACTGGGACGGTATAGAGGTCACCAAGCAGATGGAAAAGGATGGTCTTGCCATCTGGGGAAAGGTCGAGGTTCATCCATGTGCCTTCGCGCGTTTGAAAGCGGATGGTGCTCGAAGGCAAAGGAGGGAGCTTGGCTTTTTTGGAGGACTTGGCGTTTTTGGAGGACTTGGCTTTTTTCTGGGCGACAGGGCGGGCACTTGGGCGACTTGTGGGTTTTGCTGTGGCTTGGAATGACCAAAGCAAGCACGCCAAAAGAGCGGCGTATCGGGAGAAAAGCGGCGTTGCTTTTCTTCTTGAGAGAAGGAGATGCTGCATCAAGGACTCCTCATGGGGTGGGGGTTAAGTTCATCTGCTTGGGCTGCGATACTTATTGGTCTTGCGAGGCTGAGATATCGAGTAGGCCAGCGATTTGCGCGCTTTGTAAGATGCGTTCTGCGTGTCGGATCATGGGCATGTCCACCATCTTGCCTTCGAAGGCGAAAGCGCCGATCCCTTGGGCTTGTTGTTCTTGGTTGACTTGGAGCAATCGCTTGGCGCGGTCGATCTCTTCGGGCGATGGAGAGAACATCTTGTTCATCGTTGCGACTTGGTTGGGATGGATCGCCATCTTGCCTGTGTATCCCATCTGACGGGCTTTTTGGCACTCTCTTTCCAGTCCTTCGGGATCGTGAAAGTCTGGGTGGACTGTGTCGATGGGATCGAGACGATAGGCCGCGGCTGCCGTTACAACTGCGCTGCGCGCGTAGAACACTTCCCATCCATCAGAGGTACGTTGGGCGCCGATATCCCCCGCAAGATCTTCTGCACCAAACATCAACGCACGCAGCCTTGGTGTAGCGCCTGCGATTTGGCCCACATTGACGATGCCAAGGGCGCTTTCAATGACGGCGTAAAGTCCGATGCTTTGGGATGGATAGTTCTGTTGGTGTTCGAGTTGTCGCAGGATGTAATCGATTTCTTTGAGTTGATCGGGATGTTCGACTTTTGGGATCACATAGCCGTCAGGTTGGCAAGCGATTGTTGCGTGGATGTCTTCGTAGGTCATGCCTGTATAGAGTGGGTTGATTCGAATGAGTTTTTCTCTACGACCAAAGTCCACTTCTTGAAAGGCTTGTGCGATCACCTTACGCGCTTCGGCTTTTTGGTTGAGCGCCACGCCATCTTCTAGGTCCATCACGATGCAGTCTGCTTCGAGTGTTGCGGCTTTTGCGATCTTGCGCAGGCTGTCGCCTGGCATAAAAAGCATGGATCGTCGCGGTGGCTTCATCAGATTCTCCGTCTTGTCTGGGGATGGGATGCAAAGATATCAGGATGCTTGGGGTGTCGTGGTGTCTGCGTTGCTGGGTGTTAGGCAGGACGGCGTAACATCATCGCTGTGCGCTCACACTCCAAAACAACCGTCCCTTCTTGGTTTCGGCCGATGTGACGAAAACGAACGATCCCGCGATCTGGTTTGGACTGCGAGAGGCGCTTTTCCAAGACCTCTGTGCTGACGTAGAGGGTGTCGCCGTGAAAAAGTGGATGTGGGTGACGCACACTTTCATAGCCGAGGTTCGCAACAAGCGTTCCTTCCGTGAGATCGTGCACGGTGATGCCCACAGCCAAACCCAATGTGAAGATCCCGTTGACGAGGCGGCGACCGAACTGTGTTCTACGCGCGTAATCTTCGTTGATATGCAAAGGCTGGGGGTTCATGGTCAGCGAGGAAAAAAGCACATTGTCCATCTCTGTGAGGGTTCTACCCAGATGATGATCGATCTTTTGTCCTACCTCTAACTCTTCAAAGTATCTTCCTGCCATCGTTTTCTCCAAATGTTCGGGGGTTTGTGATCTGGGTCGTCGTTTTATGCTGCGCATCATACAAGGAGTGGGGCAGGCAGGGAAGCAGAAGACGGAAAGCTGGGAAGAGACGGGAAGAAACCAAGAAGCGGAAGACAAAACAGAAGAAAGGTTGGGGGTGGTTCGTGAGCAGAAAAGAGTGGACGCACGAGGATATCGAGCAGAAGCGCAGGGTCCACAGGGATAGATGAGCGAATACAAGGGATTTGTGGGGGTTATGCTGTTGGGGGGATCTATATATGTGGGGCTTCAGGGTGGGGTTTGCGAGGAGCGAGATCGCGGGAGGCTGGTGAGATTATGCTTTGTTGGAGAAGAGGGACTGCCAGAGTTCTTGGATCTTGGCGGGTGCTTCGGCTTGTGGGACGGTGACTTGATCTTTGGGTCCTGTGCGAAGTTGGACGGTTTGATTTTCGACTTCTTCGGGACCAAGGATTGCGATGATGGGGATCGCACGATCATTGGCGTATTTGATTTGCTTGGCGATCTTGGCGGCACCTTTGAGGTGGAGTTCCGCGCAAACGCCCGCAGCGCGGAGCTGTTGAGCAAAACGAAGTGAGTTGGGCAGCGACTCTTCAGAGAAGATGGTGACAAGGACTTGGGTTTTGGGGGGAAGGGCATCGAGCAAACCAAGCTCTTGCATGACATCGATGATGCGTTCGAGGCCGATGGTTGCGCCAACAGCGGGCGTTTCGGTTCCTGAGAACTTGCCGATCAGTTTGTCATATCTTCCGCCACCACTGAGGCTACCGATCGCAGGTTCATCGACGACAGCTTCAAAGATGGGGCCTGTGTAGTAGTCGAGTCCACGGACAAGATAGAGATCGAGAGGGATAAAGTTTGTATCAAGATCTTGTGCGATCAGTGCGTTGTAGAGGGTCTTGAGATCTTTTAGACCAGCTTGTCCATCTTCATGATCGCCGATAATCGGGACAAGTCGATCGATGAGTGCAAGGGGTTCATCTTTCATGCTCATCCATTGAAGAAGTTTCTGGCTGGTTTCTTCGGACACACCGCGTTGTTGCAGTTCTTTTTTTACGCCATCTTCGCCGATCTTGTCGAGTTTATCGATCGCGATACAGATATCTTTGAAGTGTTCTGCGCCGCCAGCGGCTGCGACGAGACCATTGAGAAGTTTTCTGTGATTGAGTCGGATGCGGAAGGCGGAGAAACCGAGCTCTTTGAGCGCAGTATAAACGATGGTCAGGATCTCGGTGTCTGCGAGGATCGAGTCTGTGCCTGCGATATCCACATCGCACTGGTAAAACTCGCGGTATCGGCCTTTTTGGGGGCGGTCTGCGCGCCAAACGGGTTGAATCTGGTAGCGTTTGAAAGGCTTGGCGAGTTGTCCGTTCATGGCGAGGACGCGACTAAAAGGGACGGTCAGGTCGTAGCGAAGGGCAAGATCGACGACGTCATCGAATGAGGTAAAGGAGACGCTGTCTGTTCGACCGAGGCGTAGATCTTCGACGGCGGTTCCGCGTCGTAGGATCTTAAAGAGGAGTTGTTCGCCTTCGTCGCCAAGTTTTCCTTGGAGGACGTCCCATTTTTCCATGGAAGGAGTTTCCATGGGTTCGTAACCAAAGCGTTCAAAGATGCTTTTGATCTTGTTGATAACAAAAAGTCGCTGACGCATTTGTTCGGGCAGAAAGTCCCGTGTACCCGATGGAATCGAAGCTTTTTTCATGCCAATGGCTCCTTCAAAGGAAAAGCGAATCCGGTTGGAAAAAGAGTAGACGTGCGGAATGTATGAGAGTTTGTTTTGGGAAAACAGAAGGATTGGGAAAGATAAAGTGCGTTCGTTTGAAACATAGACTGGCGTGATATGTGGGAGTTGGAAAATAGTTGTAAATTGGTGGGGGAAGATACAAGGAAAGGAGAAAAAGGGGAAGAGGGGAGAAGTCTAGATACAAAAAAACCCGACAAAAAGTCGGGTTTGGAAGGGCGAATAATGGGATTCGAACCCACGACCCTCGGAACCACAATCCGATGCTCTAACCTACTGAGCTATATTCGCCGTGCTGAAAGCAGCATCGTATATAGCACGCGTTTTTCGAGGCGTCAAAGGTTTTGTTTGGAGAATTTGTCAAGGCTTGAGAAGTACAGGAAAACTCTGCAAAGTTTGGCGAGATAGGGGATAAAATTCTATAAGGATTGTGGGGGGACCCTGTTCTTTGGTTGGGTAGTTCGGTACATTGAGAGACAATGCGTGCAGAATACGAAACATTTATCAAAACAAGGGACAAAACAGATAGATGTGAAGTAGGGCATGTGATGTGACCGAGCCATAAAAGGTAGGTCTGGTGGTAGGAAGTGTTTTTTTAGTCTGAGTTTTTGGCAAAGACGGGAAACGTATACACGAGGGTTAGTAGGCATGACATCGTTGAGTACGACGGCACGATTTTTCCGTTGGGGTGCAATGTGTTTTAGCACCTTCTTTATTGCGACATTTTTGGTTCAGTGTACGGCACCAGAGTGCGCAAGTGATGTGGATTGTACAGGCACGAAGATCTGCGATACAGCGGCAGGAAAGTGCGTGGAAAATCCCAAGACCAAGATCCTATGTTCGAAGGACAGTGACTGTACAAGTTATGGGGCAGGTGCCCGTTGTCTGAAGAACACCTGTGTGCTTTTGCCCGCGGGTTACGAGTTCCCAGAGGGATTTTATGAGGCGAAAGTGGAAGCAGGCCCCGAGCCTGAGCCCGAAGCAGAGCCTCTTCCCGAGCCAGAACCCCAACCCGAAGCGGAGCCAGAGCCAGAGCCTCAGCCCGAGCCTCAACCCGAGCCCCAATCGACCCCTTGTAAAAAAGAGAATGATTGCAACGCTTTGACAGCGCAAAGCTGTATGCCCAACCGCAAAGCCAACGATGGTTCGTTGGTTTGTGACTCGAATAACCCTGCGGGTGCAGTGTTTGGATCTGCTTGTGATCCTGATGCAGCGGGCCTTGGCGATTGCCGAACAACGATTTGTCATCCCACAGAGAAGAAGTGTTCAGAGCTTTGCGATGTGGACGACGACTGCGCAAGTCGCAAGTGTGTCGAGGTGACCTACACCAGCGGCGCCAAGTTGAAAGTGTGCACACCTGACGAAAACGTGTGCCAAAACAACGGTGATTGCGCGGCAAGCCAAGTTTGTAAGTTGAAGTTGGATAGCCCCACCCGGACATTTAGTACTGTTTGTGGAGCGGCTGATGCGGGCACCAAAGAACACGGTTTCTCTTGCCAGAAGGATGAAAACTGTCGTTCATCTGCTTGTGTCCTTGATAACGAAGGCGATTATTGCAGTACGCTTTGTCGCACCACAGATGATTGCCCCACAGGGTTTGAGTGTAC
This sequence comes from Myxococcales bacterium, assembly GCA_020632975.1. Classification (GTDB taxonomy): domain Bacteria; phylum Myxococcota_C; class UBA6777; order UBA6777; family UBA6777; genus JAKLKB01. The sequence continues at coordinate 273,517 of JACKEL010000002.1, read as the reverse complement.
ACAGCGTCAACAACCCCCCGACACAACAAGAACTTTTGGTCTTTGTGTGGTTCAAACAGATGGTCAACCTTGTTCGGCTGACGCGGACTGTCGTCGTGATGGGTTTGTTTGTGCAGGGAAAGAACTCAGCAACCAAGCCACGATGCGTTGTATGAAACGCAACACAACGTTGGCAGAAGAAGAAAAACCTTGCAAAGACAACAGTGAATGTCAGTCGGGTATGTGTTTGCCTACCACGCAGCTTTGCACCAAAGCGTGTAAAGCAAGCGCAGACTGCGGCACCAACCGTCTTTCGCGTTGTGGCAAGGTTCCTTTCGTGATCGGCCAATCTTCGGGCGATTTGCAGGTTTGCTTGCCTCAGTTGTGCGATCGCACGAAGACCAAAAGCGACTGTAACTCTTCGCAAAATGATATCTGTGCGCCTTCCATCGATGACACCAAAAGCTTTGTCTTTTTGTGTGTCCCTGAGAACCAAGGTGCCAAAGCAGCGGGCGATAACTGTGAAAAAGACGATGATTGTTTGGAGCGTTTGTGCTTCCAAGATCGTTGTGTGCAACTTTGTCGTACCAAAGCTGATTGCGGAAACTCTGAGTACACCTGCCAAAGCCAGACACTCAGCCGCCCGCAAAGCACCACCAGCCTGACAGCACAACTTTGTACGCCCCCGATGAATGGCTTCTCTTGTCAGAAAACGTCTGATTGTCCGGGTAGCCAAGACCTCTGCCAGATCCTCGAAATCAACGGTGCTTTTGAAACGCATTGTAAAGTTGCTACCGCAGGGACCAAGTCGCTTGGCCAAGAGTGTACGCAAGATAGCGATTGTGCTTCGGGTACTTGTTTGAAAGAAGATGGCGTTTGTACGTTGCCTTGTGTGGCGGACACGGACTGTGTGCCCCCTGGAAGCGGTTTGTCGCTGCGTTGTTTGGCACGTGATCTCAAAACCTCGGGTGGTACGACGAAAAACATGAAGGTCTGTTCCTTTGAGCGATGCAAAGGCAACAATGACTGCCAAGAAAGCAAAGGCGAGATCTGTGCTTACCGTCCTTTGGGGACGGGTGGTTTCCTTGGATGTTCCTTCCCTGATACTGCAAAGAGCCCGCTCAACGCCGTTTGCGCACAAAACAGCAACTGCCAAAGTGGTCTGTGTCAGCCCGTTTCCAAGAAGTGCGTGCCTCCCTGTCAGGGCGGCCAAAGCGCATCGTGTCCCTTGCAGTACATCTGCGAAGGAAGCGGTACGGGACCTGGTGGCTTGAACCTTTGTTTGCCTGCAACGAACGTTTGTTTGCGTGACAAAGATTGTACAACCAGCGGTGATGTCTGTGTTTTGTCGTTCGTGGATAACCGCCCGATCCGCTCTTGTAAGCCCGCTGTTGGGACTTTGGATACGGGCGCACCATGTACCCAGAATAACCAGTGTAAGTCCGCGATTTGCCATCCAGATATCAAGATCTGTACGCAGTTCTGTGATCTTCAAAATGGCGACAATGACTGTCCTTCCGCTTCGACAGAGTACGGTTGTTCTTTGGCCAGCGTCTCTGGCTTCAGCCTGCCGATGTGTCGGACGCTTCGCTGTAATGGTGAGAAAGATTGCGTGACTGGGGAGACTTGTTTCCTCGAACTCGACGCAAACAACAACACCCGAACCATCTGCCGCAAAGTGACCACGAACACGATTGGACAGACTTGTACGCCTCGTTTGCCCAACCTCGATTGCACCAACAACCTGTGTCACCCGACCTTGCGCAAGTGTGTTTCGCCTTGTACCGCGAACCGCGACTGTGCGAACTCTGAGATCTGCCAAGCGATGAACTTGGGGGTTGTGACGGTTCGTGGTTGTATCACAGGCACAAGAACAAGCTGTGATGGGGATCTTGACTGTTTTGGTGGCAATGTGTGTCAGGCTGCTTTGAATGGAAGCAACCAAGTCGAAACGACATGCCAAAGCCCTGGAACGAAAAAAACGGCAGGACAGCCTTGTACGTTGGGAACAGAGTGCCAAAGCAACGTGTGTGACAACGTCACGCTGAAGTGTGTGAAGGTTTGTAAGCCTGGCTTGGGCGACTGTGCAAGCACCGAGATCTGTGGAGAAACGCTGTTTTTGGGTGGTAAGAACGTGAATGCGTGTTTGCCCAAACCTGCGACTTGTACGAAACAGTCTGATTGTGTTGCAGGGACGACTTGTGCGGTGGATGTAAACGGATCGCAGATCAGCTATCTGTGTTTGCGTCCTTCCGCGACCCAAAAGGATGTTGGACAAACTTGTAACCCCATTGCTGGTTATCCTGGTGAGTGTAAGACACGTATCTGTGATCCGCTGCGTGGGGCTTGTGCTGCGACGTGTAATGCTGACGCAGATTGCGGCACGGGCTCACGTTGTGGAAAAGCAGAGCTTGCGAGTGGTTCGTTGGTGCGGGCTTGTGTGCCTGACAAAGCGACTTGTGAGCGCTCAGCGACTTGTCCAGACTCGCAGCCCATCTGTGCGTTGGAGTTGAACCAAACAGGAACCGCGTTGATTCGTAATTGTATTGCGGATGACTCGCAAAAGGTCGATGTTGGGGCGAAGTGTGATCCCACCAAAGGGCTTCAAAGCGAGTGTAAAAACCGTTTCTGTGAGACAGGTCGTTTGATTTGTTTGCAGACTTGCGAAAAAGACAGCCAGTGTCCTACAGGTCTTGTGTGTAGCAACACCACCGTTGAAGGAAAGACCACCAAAGGCTGCGTTCCTCCCGTGGGAGCGGACTGTGCACGTTCTACGGATTGTGCATTGCCCTTGACCTGTCAAGCCAACCAACAGTCCACAAGCATCAAGACCACTTGCCAAAACAATGCAGGTGCTCAACCCAACGCTGAGTGCGATCCCACCAAGTTCCCTGGGACTTGTGCGAGCCACTTGTGTTTGCCTGATGCCAAGGTGTGTACGGTTCCCTGTTCGACGGATGCAGACTGTTCGCGCGGTAGCTGTAAGCAGATCGTTCCTTTGACGGGTTACACCACACAAGCTTGTGACGTGTTCTGTCGCAAAGATGCGGATTGTCCGACTGGACAGGTCTGTCAGTACTCTACGCGCTCGAATGGTACGCTTCAAACGCAGTGTGTGGTCCCCGAAGGGACTGCGAAAGCTGAAGGTGCTTCTTGTAGCACCGCAAGCTTCAACAAAGAGTGTGCTTCGAACTTCTGTGTGCTCTCTTCCAAAACTTGCGCGAAAGCTTGTGCGGTGGATGCGGACTGTGGAGCGAATCAGATCTGCGATGTTGGTTTTGTTCAGACCGTAGCCAACGTCTATCGAGATGCGATGGTATGTTTGCCCAACACAGGAACTTGCGAGATCCCTGCGGATTGTCGAACGGGTCACTGTGGTGTGAATGATCGCGGTGGCAATACGATTCTTTCGTGTGTCTCGGTGGATGCGCAGCGTTTGCCTGTTGGCAGTGCGTGCGATCCCATGAAGGCCTTCCCTGGCGATTGCCAAACAGGACTTTGTGATCCTGAAAGCAACACTTGTACGATCCCCTGCAAGCAGACCTCGCAGTGTACTGTGGCGCCTCGTACTTCGTGCGGAACCATCACAGTGAACACCAAGACCTTCCAAGCGTGCGTCAAACCCAATCCTTGATCCTCATTTGATCGACTGGGTCGTCCTCGATGGAGACCTGCACCCCTTGCTTGAGGGGTTTCCCTGCCTTTCTTTTTCTCCACACATCTTTTCTTTTTCTGGGCTGCTCCCGCTTGGTTTGAGCGGGAAAGGGTAGCCTTGCGCTTGGCGTGAGTGTGCTCTGTTGACGCCGAAAGAGAAAAACAAAAGATGGGAATATCGCTTTCGGTTTCCGTTGTTTTTTGGGTGCTTCTTGCGTGTCGCTTTGGTGGATATGCGAAGGTGTCTTTGTTTGCGCAGGGGCTAAACTTGAGTTTCTTTTGGTGTATCTTGAGGGACCATGGGCTGAGTGAGCTTTGATGGTTTCCAAAAGATCTGTTCATTCCGTATTCAAGGAGAGATGTGGATGCGAATCAAGCGAGAGCGATATCTTTGGGGGGCAGGGATTTGCGCGTGTATTTGGAGCGTTTTGTTGATGGCCGCAGGTCCGTCAACACAGAAGTCGCAACGGGGTAGCGCGACTTCTCAGAAAGTCGTTCAAGAAGGAGCAACCTCGCGTCCAAGTTCGATGTCTGCTTCGTTGCCCACATCGATGTCAACTTCACAGCCTTTGCAGGCACCTATCCATGGGCTGCCTTCGGATATCCCCGTACCACCGAGCCAAGTCGAGGGTGCTTCAACTTTTGCAATCACTTATACTGGTGGAATCAAAGGCTATATCGAGCCTTGCGGTTGCCAAGCTGGGATGTTGGGTGGTGTGGCGCGTTTGTCTGGTTTGATGCACGCGCTAAAAGCCCGTGGTGTCGGGTCTTTTAGTGTGGATGCTGGGAGTTTGTTTTTTGAAGGCTTGGAGATCGAAAAAGCAAAACTCTTGCAAGCGCAGCTCAAGGCCGACCTTTTGGCAGATACGATGCGACAGATCGGGGCGCAAGTGATGGGTGTTGGTCCTTATGACTTGGCTTTGGGTCGCAAGGTTTTCGACACACTTTGGAAACGTGCAGGGATGCAAGCGATCGCCTCCAACTTGGTCAGCGACAAAGATGGGCGTCCGTTGTATCCGCAACGTTGGTTTTTGGAGCAAGACGGCCATAAGATCGGCTTTTTGGCACTTACTGGAAAGCCTGTTGCGAAGCCCGATCAGGCCGTGGTGTGGCCCAAAGGTTACTGGAAACGACAAGGTTTGCGTCTGCTCGATCCTCAAAAATCCGCGAAGGAGCAAGTTGCTTTGTTGCGGAAAGAAGGCGCGAAGATGATTGTGTTGTTGTCCACTTTGGGTCGTTCGCAAACAGAGGTGCTGTTGGAGCGGGTCGAAGGGATCGATCTTGCGTTTGATGGGGAAGAGGGCGAAGGGATCGAGGCACCGCGCTTGTTGCATGGTGGACGTTCGTTGTTGATGATCACGGAAAAGGATGGTCAAAAAGCTGGTGTGATCGCGCTTTACAAGGCTTTTTCACGAACGGGGTCTTGGGTTTCGTTGCAAACGCCCGCTGGACGGATTCAAGAGATCAAGGCACTCGAAAAACAAGCCAAAGGTTATCTGCGCCAAGCTGAGCAGATGAAGCAGCAAGGAGAAGACTTTGCGCCCATCGCTGCTGTGTATACAAAACAGGCTGTGTCCACCAAAGAGCAGATCGCGGCACTCAAAAAACAACTTTCTGCGCCACCCACCTTGCCCAAACAAGGACGGCCTTATCTCCATCAGTTGTATGCGCTTTCGAGCCAGATCCCAGATCTGCCTCGCTCTTTGCAGCAAGTTAAAGTGTACGAAGCTGCTGTAAAGAAAGCCAATTTGGAAGCGATGGCGCATGTGAAGCCCATCCCTTTTACGAAGGATGGCGATTTCTTTGTGGGGGCGGAGACTTGCCGAGCTTGTCATGCGTCAGCGTACAACTTTTGGAAGACGACGCGCCACGCTGGGGCCTACACGACGTTGGAGAAAAAGCAAAAGCAGTTTGATATGGACTGCATTGGTTGCCACGTGGTGGGTTGGCAAAAGCCTGGTGGGTTGTTTGATCTGCAGAAGCCTGGGCGTTTTGCGCATGTTCAATGCGAAAACTGCCATAGTTACGGTGGATTGCACGCACGAACCGCCAACAGCCAAAAAAATGGTATCAAGCGAAAAGTCACCGCTTCCGTGTGCGCGCAGTGTCACCGAGGACACCACCATCCTGACTTTCAGTACAACAACAACCTCCACAAGATCCTTGGAAAAGGACACGGCGAAGCGCTGTGGAAGAAATTGTTGGAAAAACAAAAGAAGTGAATGCCACAAACCCGTTTGAAGGTTGGTTTCTGAGGGGCAGCAAGATTTCCACTTGAAGATAAACACCATAGGACTGTAAACTATAGCTGTTTCGCATGTATTTTGGGTGCCTTTGCAAAAGAGAGTGTGTGTATGTTTTTTTCGCGTGATGAAGCTCAAAAGCCACAAAGGAGTTGGAAGATGACGCGCCTACCTTGGCGATCTTTGCGATTCTTGGGGATGGCTTTCTTTGGTGCGATCCTCATCGTTGCTTGCGCGCCTGATCAGCAGATCTCGTCGGGTGGGGATAGCGCAAACCTCGTGTGTAGTCCTTGGCGTCTTCTCCAGTTTTATGAAACGCTGGCGTCTCGCCAACTCACGAAAGCTACAGGTTGTTTGGTGGTGCGGCAGGGGGAGACGACCCTCAAAGCTTCTGTTGCACAACTGAACGATGCTGGAGAGCTACTTGGTTGGGATGGCGGGCAGTTTTCGGCAAGTGCACAACTCGCCGTTGTCGATCCTTCGGGTACAGCAGGAACACCGCTGAATATGGTGTTTTACGCTTACATCGATCCTACCGCAGAGCCTGGTGCTGTGGATGCTAGCCTTTGCAAAAAGCTCGATGCATCGAAGCCTTTGGATTGTCTTGCGGACAAGACTGCTGGATGTTTGTTTGCGTTGTCCTTTGCACCTTCGTTGTCGAGTGGTACGCAGGTTTCTTTGCTTGATGGAGCGACGACTTCGAGTGCCATATATGCGGGTGATACTTGTCGTTTGTTTGCGGCGCCACCCGAGTTTTCTGTCGAAAAGGATTTTTCGATTGCCGAAGATGCGGCTGTCTCGGGGTCTTGCTCTACTTGCAATGTGGGGAGCTTTGGGAAAAATCGCACAGAACTCAAAATCCAAAGGCAACTTGTTTACGCGGTTTTGCAAAGCCCTGACGGTCGTTTCTTGATTACGGGCCAAGGAGGAAACGATCGCGGCTTTCAGATGATCGTTTACGAAAAAAACGATACAACGGGGGCTTTCGACAAGGAAAAGTTTGTTGTTTCTTTGAATAGCAAGCCTTTTCGGATTCGGATGTCTACGGATGGTTATTGGCTCGCAGTGATCGAAGAAAAGGCTTTTGAAGTCTTTGATGCGTCACGATTTTTTACGGGCAACGATGACAAGCCTACTTATGTTATTCGTGTCCCCAGTTCTTTCCAAAATGGTGTGGCGGCGGACTTGGCGATTGTTTCTAGAGAGATCTTGGCGGTGGCCTTCTTTGAGAGAGAAAGCAATCGTGGGCTGTTGCATCTTTATGCGGCGGAGAAAGATCGCAAGATCCGCTTGCTTTTGGAGTATTACACGGACGGCCTCCAGGCATTGGCGGCGGCACCTCGACACGACTGGTTGTTTCTTGCGGGTCGTATCAAGGAAGGGAATGCTTACCGTCCGCAGATCCACGGGTTGCATATCAAGGGGCAGCCCAGCGAAGCAGACTTCAAGATCGTAGGAAAAACCCCGACTGTTCGGCTCGATTTACGCGATACCAACATTACGACGCTTGAGATCAGTCCTGATGGCCGCTATATGGCAGGTGGTACAAGCCCTGATACGTTTTCGTTGCGTGGGCCTTTGGGGACGATGTCACAAGGAAAACATGGCCATTTGTTGATTTGGAAGCTCCGCCAACTGGATCTCACGCGTGCTATGATTGTGCGCGCTGAAGGAGGCGGCAACTTAGCGGTTCACAAAGCCTTCCTAAAACGTCTACGATTTAGCCCTGATGGTGGTTATCTGGTAAGTCTAGGGGCAGGAGGCCCGGAAGAAGCTGCGGAGATCTTTGTTTGGCAGAACTTTGAACAAGACAGCAGCCCTTTTGGTCTGGTCGAGAGTTTTGCTTATGGAAAGCCCGCTTTCGATATCGATTTTGGTGTGGGTTGTTCCAATCTCTTCATCGGTGCCGCTTTTGCGGCGGATAACAGTTCGCAACCGCTCACCTCATGGAGTGGTTGCGAGTAAAGTCGAAAAGATAGAATAGATGTCATCCTCTTCGTTACATCGCACGCAAGCGTTGCCTACGCCCCACAAAGAGAAAAGTGGTGGAAGCGGGGGACGTGCGTTCGGACGTGCAGGACAAGAAAATCCTTGGTGGGAGGGGTTGTTAGGCCAGCAGATTGATCGTTGGGAAGTCTTGGAAGTCTTGGGGCAAGGGGGGATGTCTGTCGTGTTTAAGGGGCAGCATCAGTGGCTCGATCGCCAAGCCGCGATCAAGATGCTCGCACCTGAGTTTACTTTTGACGACGCCACACAAGAGCGTTTCCAACAAGAAGCACGAACTCTCAGCCGTTTTGATCACCCTCATATCCTGAAGATCTTGGACTTCGGTCTCGATCCCGAACATGGCTACTTTATGATCCTTGAGTTGCTTCAAGGCCAGGATCTACGGGGCTGGATGCGTAATGCACCCATCCCCAAAGAACGTTTGATGGGGATCTTCTCTCAGATCTGTGAAGCGCTGCACCTGACACACCAAGCTGGCGTGGTACACCGCGACCTCAAACCCTCCAACCTCTTTTTGGTGGGGAGCGAAGACTTCCCTCATCTCAAGATCCTCGACTTTGGTGTTGCCAAGCTCCTCGATCTCCAAAGAGACAAACAGCTTACAACCACGGGCATGATCATGGGCACGCCTGCTTATCTTGCCCCTGAACAGCTCAAGTCCAAAGCGCGTTTGTCCCCTGCAACCGACATTTATGCGCTAGGCGTGATCCTTTTTGAAGCGTTATGCGGTCGTTTGCCGATCAATGGCGATGATACACTTGAACACGCCATGATGGTGATGTCGCAAGAACCCCCGAAAATCGGGGAGATCCGACCTGTGCTTAAAGGGTCGTTGATGGAGTCTTTTCTCTCCCAACTCTTGGAAAAAGATCCCAAACTTCGACCGCAAGATATCCCGACCTTTTGGGAAAAACTGCGCCAAGCTTTCTTGGACTTTGAAGATCCCCTCTCCAACGAAAGCCTCCGCAAGTCTTTGGGAAAAGAACCCAAAGCCCCCAATCTCACGTTGCCTTTGGCGCTTCAAGAAACCTACGCTGGCGATCTTGGGAAGGGTGCGTCTGTAGGTTTGCTCTCAAAGATCAATGATTCAGAGCATTTGACACGCAAACTTCGAGGAAGTGATGGGGACCTTCCACAGTTGCAGCGCATCAACCACGAAGATCTCCCCAAAGAACCTTTGCAGGCTCCTGATGTTTCAGCGTTTTTGTCCTTGGGTAGCTCTCCTGAGTCTGGACTCCGCAAAACCCCCGCGCCTTCGGCGGATCGGGTCGCTCTATTCGAAGGCTTGCCCTCAGGAGAGATGAGCACTGTCGGGGAGGCTTCCCTTGCAGAAGAGTCTTTTGTCAATGAAGAAAATGCTTCCGCTTCGCTGAGAGAACCTAGCCGCAAACCCGCATGGTTGGGTGAGTCAGGCTCCCCTGCATCCCAAGATACTCCTGCTCCTACCGTACCCGCGTCCTTGGATGATGACGATGTACTAGCCTCGCAAAGCTCGAAGCGATGGGGGATTTGGGCTGGCGGTGGTTTTTTGGTGGTGGTGGCTGTGTTGGTAGCGTGGTGGATGCGACCTCGTGTGGAAAATACTTCCAAAATCGTGCAGAGCCCGCGTAAAAAGGCACCTTCTAAACGTGTGGTAGTGGATCGATTGCCTACGTTGTTGGAGGCCGCAGAGAAGGCCACCCAATCGCAAGAGTCGATTTCTGCGGTCGTTGCGTGGAAAGCGCTGATCCGTGAGCTTGAAAAACAAAAAGAGCCCAGATACCCGCAGGCTTGGTTGCAGTTGAGCCAAGTGTACGAAAAGATGCGTTGGTATCATGCCGCTGCCTTCGAGCTTCAGCGGTATGTTGCGTTGGTTGAAAAGTCCCCCGCTTTGTTGAAAAAACACTCTGTTGCGCCCAAAGCTCCGGCAAAGTCACCAAGCAAAAGCAAAGAGCCACGCGAAGACTTGGCCTCTTTGCGCGAGCGTTTGGCGCGTTTGCAGGCGCAAGTCAAGAAACAACGGCTCCAAGCCTCCCCTCTGTTCGCGACTTTTCGTGGTCATCTGGAAAATGAGCGTTGGTTGTTGGCACAAGCCGCATACAAACGCATCTCTTTGGTGATCCCTTCTGTTCCAAGCTTCCACTTGGAGTTGGGGCGCTTGCTCCAAGCCAAACTCCCCAGTTTGGCGGTTTGGCACATGGAACGTTATCTGCGGTTTTTTGCGCTTTCTTCCCGTGAAAAGCGCGAAGGTGAGTCGCTTTTGCGCTCGGCCAAGATCACCCAACAACAGAAAGTTACAGCGTTCCGAAAAGAGTTGGCGTCCATCGAGGAAAAAGCCAAAGCTGGAAAGCTCTCAGAAGCCAAAACACAACTCGTTCAAGCCTTTGAAGAGGATAAACCTTTTCGTTTTAAGTGTTTGCGTGATGTGTGGCAGGCTTGGATGCAAGGCTTGATGGTCTCTGCACCACGCTTTGTTTTGATCGCGTGGGAACGTCATGAGCAGGAGCTGGGGCGTTTGCGCGAACAAGGGCTGTGGTCATGGGTCAAACTTGAATCCCCAAATACCCCATCGATCGACAGGATCCGTGAACAACTCTCTTGCTTGCGATCCCATCACCAATTTGCTGTCGCCGCCGCTGAAGTCGAGGCTGGACTCCAAGAAGGAAAGTTCCGCCAAGCCCAAGAACAAAGCAAAAAAGCCGAACAGGCTTGGCGACAGTTTGTGTTGTTGGATGCTTGGGAGTTCTCCAAACTTGCGATGCCTGCGCACAAAAAGATGCAGGCACAACGAAGTATCCTCGCACGTGGCGCATCGCTCGAAAAAGATTTGTCGCAAGCCATTCGAGAAGGGCGATTTAAAAAATCCATTAAAATCCGTGGCGTTCTGCTGCTCTTGATCAAAGGGATGTCCGCGCAAGAGTCCATGGAAAAGAACTTCCAACTGCAAGATGAACGCGAACAAAAACTTTCCCAATTGTTGCGCTCCGCAGAAGGAGCCTATCGCCGAAAACGTTGGAAAGAAGCGCATCAAGCGTATCGCTCCTATCTACGGAAGGTTCCTGGGGCTTGGAATCGCGGACGCATCAAACAACGCATCAAATCTTGTGGATGCGCACTCGGTTATCCTTGGGTGACATGTCGAAAATCTGATTTTCCTCGTTGATACCACGCAAAATAGGCGGGCACAGGGGATGGGGCGGACACAGATGATGGGCGGGCACAGAGGCCATCTGTTCCAACTAAATCGCAACATGCCTATACTCCGGGATAACGAGGAGACCTTTCTAAGAGAACTCCGGATATATCGAGATTATATTTCGAAAGTTTAGGGGAGGGGGCTCGGTTCTCCACTCGGCGAGATGGACGTATCACTCCTACTTTTCGGCCTAATTCGGCAAAACGCTCATAAAAATCGATACCTCTCATCACAAAATCCGGGATGTCTTCCACTACGGATTTCATCGAGATCTCGAACGGATCGACTCCAATTCTCCCCGCCAATTCTTGTCGAAATCCCAGTACTATCTGCGAGATCGCTAGACTTGCCCAAACCTGATGCCAGATCACTTCTGGCTTGGCGGACCAGAAAAAATGTAAATTCATCTCTCTTTTTAGCAGTTTAAAGGCCAACTCGATGTCCCATCGCCTTTGATAAAGACCTGCGATCTCTGGAAGAGAAAGTCTTTCTGGTTCAAGTACGTTTGTGATGTATTCATAGTTTGTGGAACCAATCGAGAAACGTATCATTCGGACTGCTCGAGCTGAACGATAGTTCGTTTTTCCAAGGAATACGAGCTTGTCGGAAAAATCACCACTTTCGCAAAATGTGTGCAGTTCGGTGTAGCTCGTTTTTTTGCGTAAGCGTGTAATCCAAAAATAGTTTTCATCGGCAAGGCGATCAAAAAACTCAAAAGAGAAGTAGCCGAGATCGAAGAGTAAAAGAGATTGTTTGGGAAGCTTTTCAATCAACTCCCAAGCGGTAACTTTCTCGTTCTGATCGGGGTTTTCTTGCTTGAGAACATGAGTCCACTGTTGAAGGTTAAGATCGAAAGCAGCGTGGATTCGGCCAGGAAGGAGATCTTTGTTATCTTTTCGAGGGGTTTCACACAAAGAAGGAAGATAACGTTTGATCTTATCGAGAACACTCGCGTCGATGGCATAAACGCCGTTTGCCCAACTGGCGAGGCAAAGAGAGTGAGGTTGAAGTCTTTGTTGAAGACTTTCAGTGGTATACTCAAAAAAGCTTTGAAGGAAATCGCTTTCTTGGGAAAGCCTTTTGTAAACAGCTTGATCGGAGAGATTGACAGCCCGAAATTTCCAAAAACTCTTGAACGTGAGAAGCTTCCAGAGTTGAAGTTGAGAGGAAAATCCTCTCAAAACCCCGAAAAGTACAGAAGACCACAAACAAAAAGCTGAAAGAATTCGAGGACGCCCTCGAACCGGGTCCTCTTCGGAGTGTTCGAAATGTTCAAGAAGTTCTTGAAGGGTTTCTTCGAAGTATTGGAGTTTTTCGTTTTGCGAAGAATCTTTTAAAGATGAGTCCATGGCGTAAACCTTTCGATGTCATTGGTTTTTTCGCTACGTTACCACATCTCGAAAAGAATTAGTTGGAACAGATGGCACAGAGGCCCGCCTCTTATCATATAACGGTGGGCTGTTGGCCTGCGTGCATTGGATGGGGCGGGCACGGAGGCCCGCCTCTTATCATATAACGGGTGGGCTGTTGGCCTGCGCATTGGATGGGGCAGGGCACGGAGGCCCGCCTCTTATCGTATAATGGGTGGGTTGTTGGCCTGCGCATGGATGATCAATTGGGCGGGCACAGAGGCCATCTGTACCAACTAATTCCTACCTCATTGATAATAAAAGAGAAAATCAAGTGGCTTTCTTTGGAAAATCACGAGAGTTTGTAAAGTGACTTCCCGAAACAAGGGAGTTTGCGAAAAAAATCGTCTGATGTGACGAAGTTTTACGTTCAAAAATAACCTATCTTTTCATATAGTTGATAATTAGTTGGTACAGATGGCACAGAGGCCCGCCCGTTATCTAATGAGGGATAGAGGATAAGCCTGCGCATGGGGGATTGGGTTGGGGTGAAAGGGGTCTCTCTTCTTGAATGGCGGGTGTTGATTTGTTATTGGTGTTGAGACCTGCCGTTTTTTGTGAAGAGGAGCGTGTTGTATGTATCGCTGGGTGTTTTGTTTTTTTGTGTTTTTCTGCTTGTGGGGAGCGGGAAGTATGCAGGTGCATGCAGAGGACGCCAGTAAGGAACAGCTGTACTTACGGGCGTTGGAGCAGTTTCAGAAGAAGCAATACAAAGAAGCGAGCGCGACGTTGGAGGCACTGTTTAAGCTGTTGACGCAAGAGCAGCAAAAGCAGGAAAAAGGTACGCGTTCTTGGCATATGATGACCTTGGGACGGGCGGATGCGCTGCATTATTTGGCAGATGCGACTTGGCAACAAAAAGAAAAATATGCATCTTGTCGAAGGTTGGTGGATCTGGAAAAGCTCTTGTCGAGTTTGCCCAAGGGATGGGAGTCATGGCCTTTACAACCGAGTTTGATTTCGCGGTTGAAAGCTTCTCGTGCTCGGCTCCAAAGTGACTGTGCGGCCCTTCCTTCTACATTGGTCTTCGATCTTTCTCCTGTGGATGCAAAGATCGTTTATCAAAACAAAGAAGGTGTGTGGTTCCCGTTGAAGGGAAAGATCTTGCAGACCACACAAACACAACTCCACATCAAAGTGACCGCAAAAGGTTACCAAGACTTGCAGTTGAAGCGCGCGGTTCCGCGTTGGTCGCGCGTGGAGTGGCCGATTCTGTTGAAGCGTGTGGAACCCAAACGCGTGATTCCACCCGTACGTATCCGGGTCACGAGTCGTCCAACATCCCGTCGTATCGCGGTGATTCGTCGTCCCCCGAAGCCTCTTGTTAAGGCTGCCCCTTTCTACCAAACATGGTGGTTTTGGACGATCACTGGGGCAGTTGTGGCAGGTGCGGTGGCAACGACCGTTGTGGTTGTCGTGACACATGAACCTCGCTACGTATTCAAGGGGGATACCCCCACCACTCCGTTCAAAGTCTGGTGAGCGTTTTTTTGTGTGCTATGATGCTGCCTTTGTGTGAGGAGCCATCTTGCGGCGAAGGTGGGGTGGTTTTTGTGTATTGCGCCATCATGTGAAAAAGCATACATGAGTGCTTCATGTCGATGGAAGTTTGTACAAGACGTAGAGGAGGGCGCTTGAGCGCAAAAGTTGAGACCCTGATTGCGTCGGGCGGTTTGTTGTCATCGAGTTTGGCGACAGACGATGTTTCTTTGGAGGTGGTCGAAGGACCCCACAAAGGCGCGATCTTGCGGCTCGAACAAGAAGTGAGTCGTATTGGTCGTGCAGAGTGGTGTGACCTCGTATTGACCGAAGATCCTTGGGTAAGCTCTGAACATTGCGAGTGTTCCTTGGAAGCGCGCGGCGTAAGAGTGCGCGATATGGGTAGTCGCAACGGTTTGTTGTTGAACGATTGCCCTGTTTTGGATGCTTATATGGTTGCAGGATCGCGCCTCAAGATCGGCAACTCTGTGATGCAGCTTGTTTCACATCATCGCAAGCGCGAGATCGTGATCAAATACCAAGACGATTCGGGTCTGTTGGTGGGACGAAGCCCGCAGATGCGGAAGATCTTCTCCATGTTGGATCGTTTGCGCTCTCGTAATATCGCGATCTTTTTGGGGGGAGAGACAGGAACAGGGAAAAGCACGATCGCACGGGCGATTCACACATTGGCTGGAGATACCAAAGCTCCCTTCGTGATGGTGAACTGTGGTGCCCTTCCTTCGGGCCTGATCGAATCTGAGTTGTTTGGTTATGAAAAGGGAGCTTTTACGGGCGCAGACAGCAGCCACGAAGGCTTTTTCCAACAAGCCAACGGCGGGACCTTGTTTTTGGATGAGATCGCTGAGTTGCCTTTGGAGTTGCAACCCAAGCTGCTTGATGTGCTCGATCGCAAAAAAGTCCGAAGAATCGGTGGGAAGAAAGAAGTCGATGTGGACTTTCGTTTGATTACAGCGACCCACCGCCACTTGCCCACAGAGGTCGAAGCGCGGCGTTTCCGAGAAGATCTCTATTTCCGCATCGCGGTGGTCGAGCTTTTGGTGCCGCCTCTGCGTGAACGTAGTGAAGATATCCCCCTATTGATCGAGCGGATCTTGCGTGAGCTTTTCCCTGATACCAAGATTCGATTGACCGAAGACGCCACAGCGATCCTCAAAACCTACCTTTGGCCTGGAAACGTTCGACAGTTGCGCAATGTGCTCGAACGCTCCGTGACCTTTTTGGAAGGGGATGTGCTGCGTGGGGAGGATCTGCTTTTGCCTTCGGATGCGAAGGTCCAAAGCAAAAAAGAAGAGTTTGTCCATCCCATGTTGGAGTCTTCGTCACTTGCGGGCTTGGTGCCATCTGAAGCGCTCAAACAAGGTGAAACCATCGCTCTCAAGGATGTGATGGACTCCATCGAGAAAGCGATCTTGATCCAAGCGCTTGAAATCGCGGATCGCAACGTCCAAGAAGCCGCTGCGATGCTTTCGATCTCTCCCGCTTGGCTCTACAACCGCATCAAAAAATACAACATTACGAACAAGCGCGACTGATCTTCCCCACCTGTTCCTCCCAAATCTCCCCTCTTCTCGAACTGTTCTTTCTTTTTTTGTCTTCTCTATAACTTCTTTCAGGGCATATGCCCCGTCAGTCGGGCCACATCGAGATTGATTTGTTTGAGCGCTTCGTGATCTGTGGGGGAGAGTTGCTGTGGATCGATGCCGCGATCGTGCATCTTGCGCGCGATGAGATTAAGGATGGTGCGCAACGAACAAAGATGATCGAAGTGTTCCCCAAAGAGTTTGGGGTCCATCAAAGGTAGGTATTGGCCGATCTGGTCTTCCGCATGGAGCTTGAAGATAAAGTTATCATCAAGGTTGTTCAAGATATCGATCAGCGGCTTCTGATGGAGGTTTCCGTACTTTTCGGCGGCATTCATCAAGGGACAGATGCTGATCTCGCCGCTCGCTGCCACAGAGAGCTTTGGCGATGGGCGGAAAAAGGCCTTGCAACGAAGCGACTCTGTGGGAAGCTGTGAAAGGTGAAAGTGACTTTCGCTGAGTTGTACTGCGTTGTTGATGTCCACGAGGTTGCTGGAGAAGTTGTCTGGATCGAGGAGGATCGTTCGGACTTTTTCGTGCGTGGTGTCTTTTTTGGCGAAGTCGTAGATTAGATCCGCGAAGTCTCCCAAATAGCTGAGATCTTCGGGGGTATTTCCTTTGACGACCACAGAGATCCGTGGGTGGAGACCCGCTGCTTTGACCTTGGGAAGCGCCCGCAAGATGCGTTGATAAAGCCCTGGAACCTTTCGCCATGTATCGTGGCGTTCTTCGGGGCCGTCGATGCTAAACATCAGGTGCGTAAGCCCCGCTTCTTTGAGCGCTGTAAGGTAGTCCTCTGTGCTTGCGTAAGTCTCTCCCGCAGCCTGAAAGTCGGTCTTTTCGAGCCACCAACCACTTGTAAGAAGGATGATCTTCAGTTCGCGCCATCGCCAATGGGGGCTGCTTTCTCGCAAAGCTTGGTAGCGTTCTTGGAGGTGACGCACCAAAGAAAGCCAGCCTTTGGCATAACGAGAAACCTCACCACCCACGAAGGTAAAGCGCGAGATGCCCATCTCAAGGAAGAGATCAGCGGAGGCTTTGAGGGCGTCCACGTTGGTTTCTGTGAGGCGTTTGACGATCCCACTGCGGCAGTGCATGCAGTGGAGGTTGCAGTGGGTTGTGAACTCAAAGTTGATGGTGTGGACGTTTTCTAGGGGGTTGCGTCTGTACTGAAGGGCGACTTGTTCCTGGGTCATCTCTTCTGGGAGTTGCCGCATCCAGCCTTTGTCGCACATCTCCCGAATGAAGGGCGTTTCATGCGATTCAAGGATGGTGTTTGCGTGCGTGTACAACATCATCGAGTCCACAAGAGGGACCGCTTGAGGGAGTACCTTGAGTCGATTGACACGCGATAACGCGTATTTGTGTCCGCTATGGGTGAGGGCGTAACGCATCGTGCCTCCTAGAAGGATGGGGAAGGGATGTGCGCCTCTCTCTACGTTTTTGTCGGGAAAGTGTTCGTATTGCTTCGACTTTGAAAGGGGACGGGGCCAAAAGGGGGTCTTTGAAAGACGAAGGGGATCGTTGAAAGACGAAGGGGATCGTTGGATCTTGCGGGATGGTGAGGACTTGGAGTGATGGGAGCTTAAAACCAAGAGGTCTTTCGATCTATGAAGATCCGCATCCACAGTTCGAGTGTGACCAAAGCGAAGATCAAGTAAGAACCATCCACGTAGCCTTTGCGATCTTGTTCGAGAAGATTGTGGACTGCGGTAGGCTCGAAGAGTCCGCGTTGTTTGAGGTTGTGTGGGGAGAGCACATCTTCGACAACATCGCGAAGTTCGACTTTGAGCCAACGCCGCATGGGGACGCCAAAGCCCGTTTTGGGTCGATAGATCACATCGTGCGGAAGATACGGCTCCATCGCACGTTTGAGGATGTACTTGCTTTGTGTGGCGGTTTGTTTGAGGTCGACAGGGAGGCTCGTCGCAAATCGAATCAGGTCAGGGTCAAGGAAGGGGACGCGCACTTCCACACCTGTCGCCATGCTCATCTTGTCCGTGTAATTGAGGTTGTGGTCGGGCAAGAAGTGTTTGCCTTCGAGGTAAAGCATCTGGTTGATCGGATCTGTGTTGGGAGGGAGTTTGGAGAGGGTTTCTGTCAATGGTGCAGAGAAGGAAAGGTCCGCCACTTGGGCTTTTGCGTCAGGTGTGTAGAGCGAGTGGATGATCTCAGGCGGCAAACAATGGAAGTATGCGACGATCCTTTCGGGCTGTGTAAGGTCTGCGTACTGAAAGGCTTTGTTGATGCGGCGCCCCATCGTGGAAAGATTGGAAAGATGCCCAGTCTGCGTGCGGATGAGTTTTCGGATGGGTTGGGGGAGCCACCCCCAAGCGCGTTCGTAAAAGAGTGCTTGGTGTCTGCGGTAGCCTGTAAAGAGGTCGTCTCCACCTGTCCCTGAAAGCAAGACTTTGATCCCTTGTTGGCGCGCAAGTTGGCAGATGAAATAGACGTGTAATGGGGCAAAGTCAGCTTGGGGTTCATCGAGATGATAGATCATCCGTTCGAGGTGTTCTGTCATCTCGGGGCCTACATAGACGGTGTGTAGGTCGATATCGCAGTCTTGGGCGACGCGTTTGGCATAAGGAAGATCGTCTACACGCCCTTCACCTTTGGGGTTTGCCTCGCCTTGGAAGCCGATGGTAAAGCACTTTCTTTGGGACTGATGCGCGATGCGTTGGGTGAGGGCCACGAGGCTGCTAGAGTCGAGTCCACCCGAAAGAAAAGCGCCTACAGGGACATCCGAAACAAGCTGTCGTTCCACTGCAAGGGAAAGCTGTTTTTGAAGGAGGCGGATCGCATCTTCTTCGCGGATGGGCTCGACAGGTTGATCATAAGGCAGGTCGTAAAAGGCGTAGCTATCGGTATCTTGGCTTGCATCAAGCCACATCAGATGTCCTGGGGGAAGCTTTTTGATCGAGCGCAAAACTGTGCCTGGATGCGGGCACCATTGATACGTCAGGTGGTGGTGGATGCTGTGCAGATCGAGGCTGCGGTCCACATCTGGGTGACAAAGCAAGGACTTGAGTTCGCTTGCGAAGAGGACGCCTTGGCGGGTTTTTGTGTAGTATAGGGGTTTTATGCCCACTCCATCGCGCGCCAACAAGATCTTTTTTCGGTCGTGATCCCAGATGGCGAAAGCAAAGATACCATTGAGTTGGGCGAGCATCTTTTCGCCGTCACGACGGTAGAGTTGGAGCAGGACCTCTGTGTCAGAGTGTCCGCGAAAGCTGTAACCATCGCGCTCAAGAGAGCGTCTGAGTTCGCGGAAGTTGTAGATCTCGCCATTGAAGACGATCACAACGCGTCGATCTTCGCTAAACATCGGTTGATGGCCGAGTTCGGAGAGATCGATAATGGACAGTCGTTGGTGCCCAAGCCCGACTTGTTGTTCGGGTTGGTAGTAAGTACCCGAATCATCGGGGCCGCGGTGAGCGATGCGTTGGTTCATCTCTTGGAGCAGTTCGAAAGAAAAGTCCCCCAAAAATCCTACAAATCCACACATAATCTTACTCTCAGTTTCGTTTGAGTGGTTTCGTCAAGGCACACCGCGTAGGCTTGGCCGCAGATCCAACATCCATCTGTATATCCTCTCCGTCTCGTCGTTCGGCTGTTTTGGCGTTTGGGGAGAGTGTTCGATCCTCTTTAGGGATGAGGGGGTGTATTATCACAATCTTTCCTTGTGAAGACAGGAGAAAGTGATGTTTTGCGCACAAACATCGAGGACTTTGCACTTGTGGAAGGAGGCAGACATCATCTTGGGGGTGGAGGTTTTGTGGCGGGAAGTGACGCAGGTGATGGGCGAAGCCCGCGATTGACGGTGTTTGGGAGAGATGTGGATGATGGGCGAAGCCCCCGATTGACGGTGTTTGGGAGAGGTTTCGTGGCGGGGAGAGATGCTGGGGATGAGCGAAGCCCTCGAATGACGGTGTTTGGGAGAAAAGCATCATCCCAACGAAAAGGGTTTTCTCCAAGTCGCACGATCACCAGTTCTTTGGAAGGGATGACGTACACGCGTTGCTCGAAAAGACCATCAAGGTAGATCATATCGTTAGCGAGAAAAGGTTCTTTGCGATCTCTTTGCCTCGAACCACGGGGCGATCCGAGCCACAAAAAGAAGCCATAGTCGGGATCAAAGGGAGAGGGTTGTTTCATCTGTTTGATCCACGAAGCAGGGACGATCTGTTCGTCTTGGAAACGTCCTTCTTGGAGCAGCAATTGTCCCACACGCGCCCAGTCACGGGCTGTTGCAAAGATACAGCATGTGGTCTTGGCGGTCCCTTGGGGGCGATCGAGCCAAACGAAAGCGTCTTGTGCACCCAGAGGTTTCCAGATCTTTTCAGAGAGATAACGCGCATAACGCGTCTTGGTGGCGCGTTCGAGCAACAAGCCAAGGGCTTGGCTATCCACATCTTTGTAATCGTAGATCTGTCCAGGCTCCCCAACCAACGGGATCTTCCACAAGTCTTTTTCGATATCTGGGGTGTGGTAAAGCCGCACAACATCTGTAAATGGATTGCGGATCGGCCCGTCCCCACGGAGTCCTGAGCGCATCTGCAAAAGATGTCGGATACGGATCTGGCTGCGTTTGTCTTTTCCCCACTCGGGTAGGTAAGACGCTGCAAAGTCATCGACGGAACGGATCTTTTTCTCACGGATCGCGATCCCCACAAGCATCGCAAGGAGCGTTTTGGCCATGCTCATCGAGTTGCTGAGAGCGTGGGGATGATGGGCGTTTCTGTAATGTTCGTAGATGACCTTGTTTTTATGGAGGACCAAAAGTGCGTAAGTCCTCGTCCATCGGGCATAACGGTCCAGTGCTTTTTGGGCTTTGGGATGCAGCGGGGCGAGTTCTTTTGAGGGTGGGGGCGGTTCGTGAGGTTGCGAGCTCGGATACTCGAAATACATCGAAGACGCCAACCAACGTAGCTTTGGTGATCTTTTCAGAAGATCGTCCCATTTTTTTCGCAAAGCAGGGTGAAGGGGCAGAGGAGCCCGTGGGTGTCCAGGGATCTTTTCGAGGGGATCGTACCAACGCACTGTGGTGATGGGGCTACGAAATGGGTACGTCAGAAAACGCCATGTATAGGCAGGTTCGCGGATCAGCAACACCAGCATCAGGAGGGTGTAGGCACCAAAGATCAATCCTAGGAAGAGAGCGATTCGTTTGAGCCACATAAGCTTCCACCAAGTGAAGGGTTCTTGCGGAGTGTAATGCAGCGAGACTTTTGGATGCAAGCAGGGGGCTTTGGGGGGGGAGGCGTATCGTGCTATGAAGGATGGCGTTTCTTTTCTACAAGTTGTCTCACCTGTTTAAAAGACAGGCTGTCATTTCAATCTTCCATGTTGAGGAGGTTTGCGTGGGTACGGTGGTATTGAGCCTTACAGTGATGGCGTTGAGTGTCTATGTCCTAGCGGTCGTCACGGATGCTTATTTTATCGAGAGTTTGGACCAGATCGCCAAACGATGGAACTTGCCAAACAACGTAGCAGGCGCGTCCTTAATGGCGATGGGCTCGTCTGCCCCAGAGCTAGCGATCGCGATCTTTGCGGTCTTTCGGGGAGGTCAGCACAGCGATGTTGGGATCGGGACCATCGTGGGGTCCGCTGTGTTCAATATCCTTGTGATCACGGGGGCTTCTGCTGTGATGCGCCCGATCAAGGTCACTTGGAAAGTCGTTTTGCGCGATACTGTCGTTTATGTGTCGAGCATCCTGCTTCTCCTTGTAACCTTCCAAGATGGAAAGATCAGCGTCCTCGAAGCATCGACTTTCTTGGGACTTTACGTGCTTTATCTGTTCATCTTGTTTCAGTGGAATCGCTTTTTCCCTGAAACCGAAGATCCCATCGAAGCCGTTGAAGAAGCTTACGAAACCACGCCACCCGCGGAAGGCATGTTCGGACGCTTGAACCAAGGCGTGACCAAGCTGATTGGTTTGTTTACGGGCGATGCGAGAACGGCCTACATTCGGGCGTTTTCCGTTTCGATCTTGTTTATCGCTGGCCTGAGTTGGTTGCTCGTTGAGTATGCCGTGCAGTTTGCAAATGCGCTGCATATCCCGCCTGTTATCGTGGCTTTGACGATCTTGGCTGCGGGTACTTCTGCACCCGACCTGATCTCCTCCATGATCGTCGCCAAACAAGGTCGTGGGGATATGGCTGTCGCCAATGCTGTAGGCTCCAATGTGTTCGATATCCTTGTGGGTTTGGGACTTCCTTGGTTGATGACCATTGGCTTGCGTCAAGCGGGTGTACTCCAAGGAGGCTCCATCATCGCGGTGGGCGCGGCGGGACTGTGGACCTCTGTGCTGATCCTGTTGGGGACTGTGGTGATCTTGTTGATCTTCTTGAGCACAAACAGCACGCTCAGCCGCATCGAAGGGATGATCCTTATCCTGATCTATGTTGGCTATTGCCTCTGGGTATGGTTTTCTAGCACGGGAAGCGCTGCGAAACACGTGATGAATACGAGCTTTCAGATGTTTGGCTAACATGGCCTGCGCATGGGGATATCTAGGGCGACCGCGGAAAAGGCCGATATCTGGGGGAATCTGGGGTGCCCTTGAAAAAAGGCGACCCTCCGTGGTCGCCCTCGGAAAATAATTTTATACAGGGGAGCGAAGTTGCCGATACATGAGGGCGACGACGAGGTAGCAGATCACGACGCTGGTGCCGCCTGATGAGATCCAAGGGAGGGTGACGCCCGTCATGGGGGTCAGGCGCAGGACCGAACCAACATGGATGAAGTTTTGTGCGAAGAGGTAGATGCCTCCAAAGAGCAGGATCAGGGCTTGCGCGGTGGTTTGTTGTTTGAGGCGGAGGGTTGCGTCGTCGTCTTGTGGGAGGATGGGGAGCCAGCGCAAACGTGCGGAGGCGAGCGCTGCGAGCGGGAACGTGCACATCGCGAAGATCACGAAGATGCCCCAAAGTGGCGAAAGTACCCGAACCACCGCTGTAAATACGAAGTCACTATGAAGGTTGTTGAACCACTGGAAGGTGCCTTTGTAAGAGGCAAGTGCCCAGATATTTTGGAGGATTTGTTCACCTACGAGATAGCGCCAAGGCTGTCGCCAGAGGGCGAGTCGTTCTTGGACTTTGCGCAGTTCGGGTTGTTGTGTGGCGAGTTCGGGGGAGAACCACGCGATTAGATCGGGAAGGATAACGAAAAGTCCGATCCCTGCGAAGACAACGGCGATGCGTAAAAAGTTACCGAGGGTGGTGAGTCGATCCACGCCTGGGGCCAAGAAAGCGAAGAGCAAGAACAGAGAGAAACACAAGGTCAAGATCAGTCCTGGCCCAAGATCGCCTTGGATGGTGTAGAGCACTGCGATGGCGCCCAACAAAAGCAGGTACAAAGCGCCCACACGTAGGGCACCTCCGAGCCGTTCGAGTCTTTGTTGAGAGATGCTGACTTCGGGGGGAAGGGAGCGTTCAGGGGTTGTGGAGAGGCGTCGTCTTGCGCGGATCAGGCGAAGCGCGAAGATCTCGGGTGCAAGGGAGAAAGCGAAGAACATGATCGCTGTTAGGATCGCGGCTTCAGAGAGTTTGATGGTCCCGATCCCTGGGACTTTGAGAAAGAAACGGTTGTGGACAAGGGGTGGTGCGATGACACCCAACAGAGGGACCGTGCCCAACAAGGCGAGTGTGGCGAAAAATGCGTAGATGGCGTAGCGTGGCTGTGTGTGTGGTTGGCTTTGTTGCCATGCTCTGCGAAGGATGTGTGCGTATCCATAAAGCAGCAACATCGGCAAGATCAGCCAGAGTTGTTGTACAGCGATCCCGATGGCCAGCGAAAAGACGAGAAAAAGCAACAGCATCCAAGGGCGGTTGTTTTCGTTTGGTTTTTCGGGAACGAGTGGTGTGGGGGCTTTGGGGCGGGAGGCTTTGCGTTTTTCCCAGATCTTTTGGGGCGATATCAACAAGGCCAACAAGAAGATCAAAAGTCCCACCAACGACCACAAGACTTGTCTGTAGAGGAAGTCGCTGTGGTTGAGACCCATCGAAGCCAAGGACAAAGACGCGAGGACGTACAGGCCCAAGCCATTGAGGAACAAAGCGAGGGGCAAAAGCAAAAGGATGGGTAGCGTCAAAAGTCTCAGTCGCAACGACTGGAGGATGCTGGGTCTTGGGCGCTCGCGCAACCACGCTCTTCTTCTTGGATCTTGAGCGGGAAGAAGCTGTAAAAGCTGATCACTGGGGACTGGCGACCATCGCAAGTGGCCTGTATGGAGTAGCCAAAACAGCAAGAGCACGATGCCTAGGCCAAAAAAGACCCACAAGATCGCGATCCTTGCGGATAATCCTTGGTAAGAAGGTCGAAACAACCGCAGATACATCCCTCGTGCGAGGTACAGGGCGTCGCTTGGTTGGAGCGTGGTGGGCTTGTTGATGGCTTGTTGGTGGGGTTCTCCCTGGGCATCGACGCGGTGGATGGTGGTTTCTTCGAGGGGTGTAAGCAGGAATCCATCTTTCCCACGTTCAAGGCGGAACATCGGGCGTTGTGGAGCACCTTGGGTCGAGGTCGTGGTGCTTGCGAGGAGGGAGGTGCGGAGGTTCCAACGTTCTGCGCGTGGGTCTTCGCCTTCTCCGCCTGAAACCAAAAGCGGTCGCTGTGGCGCGAGCAGCTTGCGGGCGGGGAGGGTTTCTGAAGGATATTGCGAAAAGAAGGGGATCAGGTAGCGGCTGGTGGGGGAAGCATCAGCTATCAAACGAACGCTATGTTCTCGTAATATCACGCGATAACGGATCTGGCCTAGGGAAAGGTGGTCGCCATCGTGCACTCTACCTGCGCCCAACAAACGAGCGCGGCCTTTTTGTGGGACGATCTGAAGGGGCTGTGTGCTTTGTCCGAAGTGCTGGATAAAGAGCCGTTTTTGTTGAAAGAAAAGCCGGCCAAGTTTGCCTATTTGTAGTCCGCCAGGAAACGTCGCAGGGGTCAGCGGAAAAGGGCAGGCACTTTGGGCATGTTGGAGGGTGTAGCGCGGAGCACGAAGCAGCTGTGCGCGCCTTTGGAGGCTGATCGTGCGTTTGGGAGAGCCCCAAGATATCGCCTGTTGGAGAGGTTGCCAAGTCTTTGTTTTACGAGAGAAAAGTAGCCATTGTTGCTGGCGGTATTCGAGCCACTGAAAGCCTGTTTCTTGGGGGAGTTCGTAGCGTTGGTAGTGCGCCAGCCATCGCGAGCGTTCGGCACCATGGAGTTGGCCTGTGAGCAGAGGCTGCCAGTGGTTGATGTGCAAGGGGAGACGATGTTCGCGGACAAGGAATAGCGTAAATCGATTGGGGGTAAATGCTTTTATATCAGAGAGTTGTAGCGTTTGAAGGACTTTTGTGGGGCTGCACCAGTCTTGGCGTTGTCGTGCGAGGATACGGAGTTTGTCAGCGGGCCAAGGCAGCAGGATGCTGTCGCCATCGCGGAGGCGTTTGCGGTTGATCTCTTCGGGGGGTTCTTGTGCGGAGCCACGCCGCAAGGTGATCCGTCGATCTGGGGTACGATTAAGTAAGTGGGCCCACCATCGGCCTTTTGAACCTTTTCTTTCAAGGATGAGGTGTTCAGAGGAGGCTTTTCGATCGTGGAGTACGATATCATTTTGTGTGCGATCTCGACCGATGGAGGCGATCCACCGACCATTGATTTTTCGCCAAGGTGCCTCGTATCCGACGAGAGCGAGTTGGGTGGGCTCTGAAAAGTCACTAAACCCGATCCAAACGCCCCAAAACAGGATAGCGAGTCCACTCAAACTGCATAGCCAAGTCGCAGCCCACCGATCCACGGGGCGGATGGAGGCCGAGTCTGTTGCGTGCATGGGGGCCGAAGCCTCTGGAGAAGTGCTTGCCGTCAATGTGCATCGCTCCTGTGGTGGTTTGCGGGATCTTCACGCGGGCTTGCCAAAGATGATAGGGCCAAGCGCACAAGGAGGCAACGCATCTTGTGGATGGGGTTGGGGGATGGCTGGGGTCATCGGGACTTGTGAAGAGGCATGGAGGGAAGAAGCGAGGGGACGGGGAAGATCACTTGGGGATGGTGACTTCAAAGATGATGGGAAGGTGGTCAGAGAGGAAGCTTTGGACCACTTGGTAAGTTTCGACTTTGACTTTCTTGCTGGTAAAGACGTGGTCGATCCAGCGGTCGGTTTTTTTGGCGCCCCAAGGCAAGTAGGTGTTGAACTTGGCTTTGTCTTTTTTGTAAGCATCGACAGATAGGGCGCTATGGAACTGCTTAAACATCTTTTGGATGGGGTTGGTTTCAGGGGAGTTGTAGTACTTGGCTTCTTCGGGCTTTAGACGCTTGGGGTTGTCGCCAGGAGGAAGCATGTTGAAGTCACCCGCAGCCACCCAAGGGGAGCCTTGGGTTTCGGCTTCTTGGAGGAGTTCAGAGAAGCGCGCCACCTGTTTTTCGAGTGTGCCATCGCCAAAGCTGAACGCAGAAAAGTGCGTGTCAAAGACCACGAGGGGGTTCTTTTGGCCTTTGATGGGGATCTCTGCGCGGAGGACAGCGCGTTTGAGGTTGAAAGCGCGGCGAAGGAAGCTTTCTTTCAACATGGGGAGAGCAAAACGCGTGGGATTTTCGAGTTTGTAACGCGAGAAGATCGTGAGTTGCATGTCCACGCGGCCCATGTGTTGGTGATTGGGGGTGGGAACATAAGCCGAACGGAAGTAAGGCGTGGTTGCATAACAAGCGAAGCGCTTGGGATTCCAAAGTTTTTTCAATTGATCGACATACGCGGAACGCTTGGAGTTGCGGTCGATCTCTTGCCACAAGATGATATCAGGTTGGAGCTTTTCGACGACGTCAGCGATGCCTTTGACGGTCGCATCAACGACGTCTTTTTCGGCGATGACGTCTTTTCCGCCATCATAGAAATAGTGGTATTTGCGGCTGGTTCCGAATTGGATATTCCAAGACAAGATCTTCACCTTGTCACCGGGCTTGAGTTCGACAGCTTTGGCGCCATCGCAAGCGGTTTCGGCTTTCATCTTATCGGGTGGGAAGAAGTTCATCGCCCGAAGCAAGATAAATCCACCTGCTATGAGAACAACAAGCAGCACCAGCGCGATCTTTCCGATCATCCACAGCGTCTTCATGAGTTTCTCCAATGTTTATGGGGGGATGCCCATTTGATGGCGGGTATGTCCTTGGACATCATAAGAAATCTTAGTTTTGACAAGAGGAGCCCAGCGATAGGGTGAGGGGATTTTGTAGGTCGATGGAGGTGTCGCTCCCTTGGGAGCCACAGAGGATCGGCTTGCGCTCTGTATCGAAGAAAGTCACCTCTACTTTTTGGAGATTCAACGTCGTGGAGGCATAGCCAAGTTCGACAGCACAGTGGCGAAGGATCTTTTGCAGGGCAGGGCCTTGGAAACCAAGGGTGGTTTGCCCTGGGGCTTTGATGATCTCCGCGCCAGGTTCGAGGGTCTTCACGGTCTCGTTGGATTGAAACTCTGTGCTTTTGAGTTCGATGCGTATGGCTTGGATAGAGGTTGAGTTTTGGCAAGGATTGGCGTCGCTGCTACCTTGGAGCTTGATGCTCAAGGCAGGGCCTGTGTTGCAGGCAGAAAGCGACAGACCCAAAGCCAACACGCCATAGAGAGATGGTTTGAGAATAGAAGAAAGTCGCAAAGAGCGCATGTGTCGCCTCTTTTGGAAAGGGGGTCATGGTTCATAGGATGTCGCTATGATCAGAGATGTTTAGGAAAAAAGCAAGAGTACGACGGAAAAAGGTGGGGAGGCGTCGCAGGGAGGGGAAGTGGATTAGAGGATGTAGCGCGAGAGATCTTCGTCTTTGACGAGCCCTTCGAGGCGTTCGCGGACATAAGCGCCATCGATGTTGATGGGCTTGTTGTGGTCCATCTCAGGAGCGCGGAACGAGATATCTTCGAGAAGGCGTTCCATGATGGTGTGAAGACGGCGTGCACCAATGTTTTCCGTGCGTTGGTTCACTTCTGCGCCAATACGAGCCATCTCGTCGATGGCGTCGTCTTTGAACTCCATGTCCAAGCCTTCTGTTTTGAGCAAGGCGATGTACTGTTTGATCAAAGAGTTACGGGGTTCTTTGAGGATGCGTACAAAGTCCGCTTGGGTCAGCGGATCAAGCTCAACGCGGATGGGGAAACGCCCTTGGAGTTCGGGGATCAGGTCTGTGACTTTGGAGACGTGGAAAGCTCCTGCTGCGATGAACAGGATGTGATCTGTGCGCACCATACCGTACTTTGTGTTGACGGTGGAACCTTCGATCAATGGGAGCAAATCGCGTTGGACGCCTTCTCTTGAAACGTCAGGACCGTGGGAAGACTCGCGGCCAGCGATCTTATCGATCTCGTCGAGGAAGATGATCCCAGCTTGTTCAACGCGCTGAAGGGCATCTTTGGTGACTTGATCCATATCGATCATCTTTTGTGCTTGCTCTTGGGCAAGGATCTCACGTGCTTCGGAGACCTTTACTTTGCGGCGGCGGGTGCGTTGGGGAAAGAGGTTCCCAAGCATATCTTTGAAGTTGATGCCCATCTCTTCGAGGCCATTGGGAGAGAAGACCTCGACAGAAGGACCTTGTTTCTCAGAGACATCGATCTCGACAAACTTGTCTTCAAAGGCGCCATCGCGAAGTTTGCGGCGGAGTTTTTCTCGGGTGGGGTTGCCACCGCGCGCATCTGGATCGTCGTCTTCTTCGCTACCAGGCAAGAGCAGATCGAGGATCTGTTCTTCAGCGGCTTCGCGGGCTTTGACTTCGACCACAGCGGTCTCTTCTTCTTTGATCATCTGGATCGCCAGCTCTGTGAGATCGCGAACCATGGACTCTACGTCGCGTCCCACGTAGCCGACTTCTGTGAACTTGGAAGCCTCGATCTTGAGGAAGGGAGCTTGCGCAAGCTTTGCAAGTCGTCGTGCGATCTCCGTTTTTCCTACACCTGTGGGGCCGATCATCAGGATGTTTTTGGGTGCGATCTCATCACGCAGATCGCTAGGGACCTGCTGGCGACGCCAACGGTTGCGGAGGGCGATAGCGACCGCGCGTTTTGCGGCATTTTGGCCGACGATGTAGCGATCGAGTTCGCTGACGATCTCGCGAGGTGTAAAAGTGCTCGTCGCAACAGCATTGCGTTGTTGTGTATTGCTCGACATCAAAGCACCTCCATCACGATTTCGTTGTTGGTAAAGACGCAGATCTCAGCAGCGATCTTGATGGCTTCGAGTGCGATCTCAGAAGCATCCATCGAGGTATGTCGTTGCATGGCGCGTGCGGCGGCGAGGGCGTAGGGACCGCCACTTCCGATTGCATGGACGCCTTGGTCGGGTTCGAGAACGTCGCCGTTTCCGCTGATAAGGAACACGCGTTCTTGATCTGCGACGAGAAGAAGGGCTTCCAAACGTCGTAAGTATTTGTCTGTACGCCACTCTTTTGCGAGTTCGACAGCAGCACGGGTAAGATTCCCGTTGTAATCTTTGAGACGTGCTTCAAACTTTTCTTGGAGGGTAAGGGCGTCTGCGGTGGAGCCAGCAAAGCCACAGATGACTTTATCGTTGTAGATCCGCCGAACTTTGCGGGCGGAGTGTTTGACGACAGTATTTTGGAGAGAGACTTGGCCATCGCCAGCGATGGCGGTCTTTCCGTCTTTTTTGACAGCGACTATGGTTGTTCCATGAAACATGATCGCGCCTCGTGGTGCGTTAAAGGGTTGTCCATAGGAAGAAACGCCGCAGAAGATAATCACTTTGAATGCGCTGTCAAAAAGCACAAGTGAAGAGGAGGAAGTTTGTCGGGGGAAAGGGGAGGGTTACTTGGCGCGACGTTGTTTGTTGCGCATCGCCGCGTAGGTATGGAAGGGAGCGAGGTCGAGTTTGGGAGCGATCTCGCGCAACATGCCAATGAGTTCTTGGATTTGGTTGCGCAGATCAAAGTGGTGGACGATCCCAAGGTAGATCAACTCCAAAGGCAGTCGTTTGGGGACGATCTGGTAAAGGGAGAGCGAGAAGGACTCTTCGAGGCGTCGCTCAAGGACTTGGATAGGGATGTTGACTTGGATCTGGTAGCTCAACATCAAGCGTTGTTCACGCAAAGGATCGGGGGTTGGGGTGCGTGTACTGCTTTCGAAGAGGACTTCTGTGCTGCCGTGAAGCGCACTGTGCAGCAAGGAGATCTGGGACTGTCCGAGTTGCGAGATCCCGTCACGAAGTGCGTGCGCGAAAGGACGCGTACCGATTAAGATCTGGCGCGCGACTTGGAGCGCATTGGGCTGTTGGTGAAGGGGATCTTTGAGTTGCAACTTTTCAGCGATTTGCTTGAGTTGCGGAGGTTGAAGTTGTCCAAAACTCTCCAACACGGAAGGCAAAACGATCTGCAACAGCAACGTATCTCCGCTCCATTGCAGGCAAGTTTCTTCTTCTGTGTAGAGACAACCGAGGTTGGCTTGTCGCGGAGGCCGCGTAGGAAGGGCCTTTTGGACCATCAACTGGCACTGTCCAGCAAATTGATAAAGGAAGGACATGGTATCGAGCGAAAGCTTGGGGAACAGCCAGATATGCAACTCACCATTGGGGCATGCCTGTTTGGAAGGCAACAAGGGGTTGGCTGTCACAGCGGGAGCGGCGTTTTTGGCGGCGCTTCCAGGGCGGGAGCCTGGCTCGAGTAGGTCTTCCATCGAGCCGAGTGTTGGGAGCTTTCGCGTATGGAGCTCATTTTCAGAGAGCTTCGAACCATCCAACGAATCACCGAGC
The DNA here is from genome assembly GCA_020632975.1 of Myxococcales bacterium. GTDB lineage: Bacteria > Myxococcota_C > UBA6777 > UBA6777 > UBA6777 > JAKLKB01. Next base: position 243,257 of record JACKEL010000002.1, on the reverse strand, counting down.
GGATCTTGGAACAGATCATCTTCTAGGGGATTCGAAGGGGGACGTTCGTCTGTAGGGAAGTCCTCAAAGTCATCCAAGAGGCTAGAAGCATCCATGGATGCAGCCATCGAGTCGGCTGTGGCAGAACGAGCGATGGGGACATCTTTTTTGGGGGACAGCTCTTCTTCGATGATCTTGCCCATCAATACGGGCATCGCGGGAGGAGGCGGCGGAACGCTACCACGCATGGATGCTGGAGGTTTGATGGTCTTGAGTTTTTCTGTGGGAGCAAGGGCCGCGGAATCCAGGTTGTCGAGGCTTCCACCCGAGCTTTCGAGTGTCACACCAAGGGCACCGCCCATCTCTTCGAGTTGAAGTTCGAGCGCAGAAGCAGAAAGGGCGCTTGGAGGTGTGTTGGGTTTGACCGTGGGGACCTCTTGGGTGCTCATCAGAGCAAGATCTTGGAGGTCACCATGGGAAGGGGTCGAATGGATCGACAAGTTGCTTGAGGAGCTTGGGCGGCCTTCTTCTTCGAGGATGAGCTCGCTTGTATCGATGTCAGCCTCAGAGGGCAAGATCCCACGAACCACAGGAACATCAAGGGTTTGCGCTTCTTCAAGGTGCCGCGATGCGCGAGGCCTTGGCAGACCCATTTGGTTGCTAGCAGACAAGGGCGGAGGCTGAAGTGGTGCAGGAGCAAGTCCCGCGCCCGTGATCTCGTCGTCGATGCCAAAAGGCTCCACCATAAAAAACACATCCATGGGGTGAGCGAGTGTTTTACGCTCTTCCTCGGAAGGTTTCTCGTAGGGTGTAAAGACGACGCTTTCTTCTTTGGTGTTTACCGTGTCGTCTGAAGTCTCAGGTTCGTCGACAGCGGGTTCGTCTCCAACAAAGAAGGCGATATTTTCGGCAGGCATGAGAGAGCCACGGGGTCCTGGCTGTTTGGGCGCAGGAAAGATATCAGGTGGCTCAAGTTCTCGGACCTCTGGGAGGATGTATGGTGGAGAAGCTTCTGGCATTTTCCCCATGCTTTTGGTCGATGAATTGGGTAATGGGGGAGGACTTGGTATGGAACTTTGCATACCAACAAAAGGCGAGCTTCCGGGCGCTTTGGGCGGTCTGGAAGGTGAAGATGTAGCCTCGCCTTTAGGTGAAGCTTGTCCTGTTGATGGGGTCGCTGGGTCTTTTTCCATGTCCACTTCGATCTCGATGGTTGGGCTCGAATTCTTGTTTGGACTTCAGCGTGAGCTACTCAAGGCCAAAGCACCGGGGCTTCTTGTCTCAACGACCGTTCCGTCGCACTCAATCGGGAGTGGATTCCAGTCTCCACAAGTGTGACTTTCGGTGGCTTCTACCAGATCAACAAAAGAGAGGTTCGTTATTGTTTCGAATCCTTGGTTCTTTTGCAAGGGGGGGCTTGTCTTCTGAGGATGAGCCTTTCAAGACAAGCGAATGGTTCGGCGGTTGGTAGAAGCGCCACAGCATGGATCAGGATTATCCACAAATCCTTCTTTTTTGAAAGGGGGTGTTTTGGATCCGTCCAGATCACCTACCAGGGTGGAGTTCGGTGATGCAGGTGAGGTTACCAATTTTTCCTTTATAAATAGAGAGGATCGTCAATCGAATAGAGCTGGTCCGCACGGGTCGAAAAGTCACGACTTGTTTGGCTTCGGTATCTTTGAGCGAGATATCCTGTGTTGAACCGTTCGAAAAGGTCAGTCTGGCCGTCTTCACACGGTTGTTGAGGATGTAACGCTCTCCAGGTCGTCTGCAACCATTTGAAACAGAGATGGTGTTGAGTTGTTGCGGCATGGGCAACATCATTTGGATCCATTCACCGAGCCCGTCGTCTTTTCGGCCTTCGCCCCAAGCTGTGAGATCTTTGTTATCACCTACGTTTTCAGGGTGATAGCTCTCTACGCTCTGGGCTTGGAAAGAAGAAGCGGTGTAGGTGATCTCATCAAACACAGGGACCACTTCTCCCAAAAATCCAAGAGACTTTTCTTTTTCGGGGATTGTGAGTCGTTGGGTGCGTCCTGTTTTGGGATCGCGAAACTCTTTGATGATCTCAATGCGGAGGAATGCGGTTCGGACAGGTTGTGGGAAGCGGAAGAAGGTGTAGGGGCGTCCTTCTTGGAGAGCAAACTCGTATTTTTTGGAGTCTGCGGTTTGGATGCGGAGGAAAGAAGGCGCGACGAGTTTGGGGGCGCTGCTTTCGCCACCAGGATAGTACTCGTCTGCGACGTGTTTGAGCATGGTGGGGATCTGCGCTGAGACAGCTACACCAAGCAAGGAACGTGGTTTCATAAAGACGATGCGGACCCATTCTCCGATCCCACGAGGGCTTTTGTTGGCGACCCAGATCGTGTCACGGAAACCGTCTGCGACGTTCTTTTTGCGTGTGCGCATGGAGAGGCGTGCTTGTTCGGCCCTTGTGCCTTTTGGCCCAACGCGATCCCAAGTGCTGCTTGTGGAGATGCTTAAAAGACCACGGGCTTGGTTCAGGGGTTTGTAGGTCCCGCCTTGGTATTTGTACATCGTGTGGCCGAGCATGCCGTTGAAGTTTGGGGTCTCGTAATAGTGGTCGACCACCAACTCCAGCCATTCATCTGCATCCATGTTTTGGAACTTGAACTGTGACCACTGGCGTCCTGCGGCGTCAGACTCTTCGCCTTCGCGCGAGGTGGTCAACGTCAGGATGTTTTGGAGCTTTTTGTTGAGGTGATCATAGGTATAAAAGGTTTGTTCTTGCTTTCGCAAAGTGCCGAGAGACACGGAGTTTTCGCATTGGATGGCGAAGATGTCGCCGCCGCGTGTGATGGGGCGGAGTTCCACGTTGTCTGCGCGTAAACGGCCGACTTCCAAGACTTTGGGGCCTGCTGGAGCTGCCGCTGGTTCGGGCGTGGGCTCGGTGGGACGGGCTGCTGGAGGTGCAGGAATCTCTGTGGCGACGATGATCTCAAGGGATTTGAACACGACTCGCTTGGGCTTTTTCTTGGGACATTTGCACAAGGGGATGTCGGTTTCACCTGTTTGTTTGTACCAACGCTTGAAGACTTTTTCGCGCTTTCTGGAAGGGGTGGAGGCGACCTTTTTGGCACGCCAAGCGCTGAACTTGAAGGTCGTTCCATTGTCAACGTTCACGAGGATCAACTCGCGAACGCGCCAACGCTTCCAACGACCGAGCTTTCGGCCGATTCGACGGACCACTTGAAACGCCAAGTCCCCTTCTTTCATGGGAGGTTTCTTTTCAAGTTGATACCAGACGTGGATCTTCTTGGACTTTTTGCCCGTGACTTTGACTTGATAGAGGTAGTCCTCGTATTTTTCGAGGGTGCTTTTGACTTGGGAGATCATCTTGAGGGTCTTGGCATCGCCTTCAGCCTTGGGCTTGGGACACAAACACCCTTTGCGTTTTGGTTTCTTCTTTTGGGCGACAGCGTTGGGGTTGTAAACAACCACCCACTCTTTGATCTTGTCACCGTTGAGATCGACCTGGATCGTGCGATATTGCTGGAGTTTATCAGGGGGGATCGTTTGACCAGGGAAAAGTTGTGAAAGGATCGCAGTATTGGCTTGTTGTGGAGGGGCCGAAGGATCGGCATCTTGCGCAACAACAACGCGCCCGCTTCCAAGGCAAAGGAGCATACCCAGTGACAGGGACAACAGGATCTTCTCTCTCAAGCGCTTCAACGTAGCCTCCGCATCTTTCAAGGTTGGAGCGTGCGTTCATCCAGGGTCAACAGATCGAGATCAGCTTTCTCGTGACTCTGCGAGACGTTTTTTCCAATTGTAAAGGAGTTGCAGTGCTTCCATCGGCGAAAAGTCGTTGAGGTTCAGGTCCTCAAGTTCTTCTTCGAGGAAGGACTGCGTTTGTTCTTCAACGATAACGGGCGCAAACAGCGACATCTGGTTTCGTGTTTGCTGCATTTGTCGCAAATTGCCGAGGTGCTCGGTATTTGGGAGCTTTCCTTCTTCGAGGGACGTCAAGATGCGTGTAGCTCGCCGAACAACGCCCGCAGGCATCCCCGCGAGACGCGCCACTTGGATCCCATAGGAGTGGTTGCTGCCCCCTTCCACGAGCCTGTGCAAGAAGGCGATATCTTTGCCTTGCTCTTGGACGGCGATGCTCATGTTGCGGAAGTTGGCGAGGCTGTGTTCTAGCTCCGTAAGCTCGTGATAGTGGGTCGCAAAGAGCGTTCGGCAGTTTGTGCGATTGTGCAAGAACTCAGCAACCGCCCATGCGATCGAGATACCATCAAAGGTGCTGGTCCCTCGACCGATCTCATCAAGGATCACAAGGCTTTTTGAGGTCGCATTGTGCAAGATGTTGGCGGTCTCGGTCATCTCTACCATAAAGGTGGATTGGCCGCTCGCTAGGTTATCGGATGCCCCCACACGTGTAAAGATGCGATCACACAGGCCGAGTTTTGCTTGTCGCGCAGGGATGAATGAGCCGATTTGGGCCATTAAAGCGATCAGTGCGGCTTGTCGCATGATCGTTGACTTCCCCGACATGTTGGGGCCCGTCAGCAAGATGAACTGGCCATTTTCCGGATGCATCGAGAGATTGTTGGAGACAAAGGTGCCCACAGGCAGCATGTGCTCGACGACGGGGTGACGTCCTTCTTCGATCTCAAGCATCGAGTCTTCGCTAAGTTCGGGACGTACATAGTCATTTCGTACTGCGATCTCAGCGAGGGTGGAAAGTGCGTCGAGGGATGCCAGTTGATCTGCAAGTTTCCCGATGGCAGCGCTGTGTTCCATCACCCTCGAACGAAGGGCAAAAAACACGTCTTGTTCAAGTTCCCAAGCGCGTTCTTCTGCGCCCATGATCTTGAGTTGGTAATCGTCGAGTTCTTCAGTCGTAAAGCGCTCTTCGTTGACGAGCGTTTGCTTGCGTCGGAAGTAGTCGGGGACAAGGTGTTTGTTGGCTTTGGTGACAGAGAAGGAGTAGCCAAGGTTTTTGTGGAACTTGAGGCCAAGGGAGCGGATGCCCGTCTTTTGGCGCTCTTGTTCGAGAAGTTGATCGAGTCGTTGTTTTCCGTTGCGTGCGAAGTCGCGCTGTTCGTCGAGATCTTTGTCATAGCCTTCGCGAACGAAGCCAGGATCTTTGAGGAGGGCGGGAGCGTCTTCGTTGAGGACAAGACGGATATCGTCGGATACTTCGCCAAGTGGGTCCATGTTACAAAATGGAGCCAACACAGGATCTTCGCCTTCGCGGATCGACGAAAGGATCTGGAGGATCTGGGGGACAGCTTCAAGCGAACTTCCCAAAGAAACGAGATCTTTGGGGGAAGCGATGCCCGAAGAAACCTTTCCATTGAGGCGTTCAAGGTCGGCGATCTGTTTGAGCGAACCGCGAAGATCTTCCCTTGCAAGTCCTTTATCGACAAAGCGTTCCACAACGTCGAGGCGGCGGTTGATCTTGTTGGCTTGCAACAGAGGATAAAGCAACCATTGTTTGAGTTTGCGGCCACCCATACCCGTGACAGATCGATCCAACAGTCCAAAAAGCGAGCCACGACGGGTTCTTTCGCGCATGCTTTCCAAGATCTCTAGGTTCGAGAGGGTTGCTTGATCGAGCACCATATAATCTTGGAGTTGGTAGGGGACAAGTTTGGAGATGTGAGGCGGATCGTTTTTTTGGGTCTCTTGGACATATCCAAGCAAAGCCGAAGCACATCGAACACCTGCGTCCATATCGATGATGCCGAACCCTTCGAGACTTGCGATCTGAAAGTGGCGAGACAAGCGTTGTTCGCCTTCGCGCATCGCAAACTCTCGGCCTTCGCGCCATGTCACGCGGACTTGATCCAAGCGCGACAAAAACTCATCTGCGATGGGTGTGTCTCGTTGATCTTCGCTCATCAAGACTTCGCGGGGTTGGATGCGTTGAAGCTCCATCAGCAGGTCTTCGGCGGGTAGCTCTGTGGCGCGAAACTCCCCAGTTGTGAGGTCCAAACAACTGAGTCCGCTGCTTTTTCGCGCAAAAAAGACAGCCGCGATGTAGAGGTTGACGCGTGAGTCGAGGTCGTCAGGATCAAGGACCATCCCTGGCGTTACGATCCGCGTAACTTCCCGTCGTACAAGCCCTTTGGCTAGTTTGGCGTCTTCGACTTGGTCGCAGATAACGACAGTATGTCCTTCTTCTACAAGGCGATTGACGTATCCGCGGTGAGCGTGGTGAGGGATACCTGCCATGGGGATATCGTCATCGCCAGACTTATTTCGAGCGGTCAGTGTGATGTTGAGGACATCTGAGCAGATCTCCGCATCGCTATAAAACATCTCAAAGAAGTCACCCATCCGAAAGAAAAGGATGGCCTCAGGATATTGAAGTTTGACCTCCATGTACTGGCGCATCATGGGAGTCAACTTTTCCATATCTATGTTGATCGGTGTGCGAGACGACAAGGTGGCTTCCTCCTGCTTTGTGGGGCCAGAGATCTCACGAGCGGCTTGATGGGGTGTTTCTGTCAAAAGCGCTTTCTCGCCTACCAAACTTTTTGTGCTTAGACAAGCGCACCTGAAAGTTGTGAGAGAAAAAGGTGTCGTCTAGACAAGGATGACAAAGCGTAGATGCGTAGTTTTTCGATCGTTGCCAAACACGCCAAAGCACGCACGAAAACAGGATGTATACCATGGGGGGGTGCCATTGAGAGACACTGTTCCATGATCAAAAAGGTTGACCGTCGCGCTCGGGTGGGCCAGAATATCCAATCTTTGCGCGGAGCCTTGAGATAAATCCAAGCTCTGCTTTTGTTGGCGGGCTTCTTGGCTTGTCAAATCTATTAGGCTATGGTTTTATCTTCTTGTTGAACTGCACTCTCTTCTTGTTTGTCTGGTGCCTTTCTCGGTAGAAGGGCATGCCTTCTACTCAGACAAGCAGCGTCTCCAACGCTCGTAGACTCGGAGGCTTTTCGATGGATGCCTTTCTCTTCACCGTGATCATCGCCGGTGGAATCGTGCTCACCGTCGCGCTGCTCGCGCTGGTGATTTCTCTAGTTGAATCAGGCGGGCGCCGTAAACGTATGCGCCAACTTTTGGAACTTCGCGAGGGGCCGTCTGCTCTGCGCTTACCCAAGCCTCCCCCTGTTCCGACCCGATCTGTTACGCCACAGTTGCCTGCTTTGGAGATCCCTCTTGAGGCCAAAGCACCACCCAAGCGTATCACTCCCCAACCCGAAGCTCCCTTGGCTGTGGAGGAACCACCCAGTGCTCCTCCCACCATGCCCGACAATACTTCGGAGGCTGGTGAGCTTTTGGGAATGTTTGGAGATCAGCACGACAATTCTCTGTCTGCGCTGACCTCTCCTGGACAACGACTCACACCCATCACCAGTGCCGTTGAGCCAACCCTCGACGAACCACGTCATGATGTGGGTCTCCCTGTTTCTGCGCCGATCCCTGTGTCTCCACAAGAACTCGGCGGAGACAGCAAACAAATCCTTTACCTCGACCCTGACTTTGAATTGGCTGAAGTCAAACGCGTCTTGCGGATCTGGCAAATGACCCCCGCTACCGCTGACAATATGCCTGCCAACCAGATGGGACGATGGCTCTGTGAAGATGGAACCCTCGTTGAATTGCTCGTTGGCGACAAAGGTTACCCTTACCTCGATATCCGTGGCCCCATGGCGCACGATCTCGCTCGTTACCTCCCCCAAGATCTCCCCATCCGACCCGATCTCTCCAATCTCTCTGAGATGAGCTAACCCCCTCTATCTCTGAACCCTCTCTACATCTGGACCTCTTCTCTATACCTGCTCCACATCTATATCTGCCTACAGACAGACGTTCTAGATGTGCACCTACGGGCACATGTTGAGGTATGCCCCGGATGTGGGGGGAGGCTTGGTTGTGGTAGGTGGCTGATATCAGTGGGGGAGCTATCGTTTTGGGGCCAAGTGGCCAGTGAGCCGTCGTTTGTATCTGGGGCGAGCACAGATAGGGGCCTAGCGCACGGGCGCACAGAGGCTCGCCTAGCGCACGGGCGAGCACAGAGGCACGCCTAGCGCACGAGCGAGCACAGAGGCACGCCTAGCGCACAGGCGAGCACAGAGGCACGCCCGTGAAGATAGGGGGGATTATTTTTTGGGTGGAGTTTTTTGGGAGGTTGCGGGGGTTTTGGGGTGGTAGTAGATGATGACTTCTTGCGTACCTACGAAGTGCTTGGTTTCTCGCGCGACGATGATCACGGAGTTTCGGCCTTTTTTCAGCTTGATGGGGAGGCTGAATTGGAGCTTGGGCATATTGCGTAGGGATCGATAGAAGATCTTTTCGCGGTTGACGAGGATGTATGTATCGAGGAGGGGCACATTGTTTTGGATGGAGCCCACAAGTCGATAGTCGGGGGTCGAGACGCGCACGGGTCGATTGGCGATAGGGACCGATATCTCGGGGGTTTTGTACTGCCAATGCGGGGTGATCTTGCGCGAGCCTTTTCCTTTTTGTGTGGAAGGTGCGACGTCGCGTGCGAGGACCCAAAGGATGCGCGTTCGTTTGGATTTGGAGGCTGCTTTTTTCTTCTTCTTCGAGCCCTTCGCAGGGATCGTCTTTGTGATCATCTCTTTGGGGATGAGTACGCGGAAGAAGGGGCCAAGGCGTCCGTTGGTACGGAGGACGGTGCCACGTTTTGCGAAAGCGACCTTGGGTGCATCGAGGGCCGCGCCACTTGTCAGCCACGTGGTGCGTTCGGAGACGCGGACCCAACGTTCTTTGATCTCCATGGGGGCGATATCTTCGCTGCGGATGGGGATCTGGATGCGATCAAGTACCGAAGTGAAAAGCTCGTTGTCTGAGAGTTTGAGGCGGATGTCGAGTGCTTTTTTCATGTAGACGTCTTTGTCTACGCGGAAAAGGAACTTGCTTGTGCGCCACTGGTTGGGGCGGAGTTTGCCGAAGACGATGCGGCCGCGTTGGATAAAGAGTTCGCTACCGCCTTCGTTGCGTATCTCGGCCACAAGTTTGAGGGCTTTGCCGGGTCCTTGGTTGCGGACGGAGAGGTGCAAAGCAAAGGTCTCGCCTGGTTGGATGAGGCCATCGCCGTTTCCTTCGAGTTCTTCGAGGGCGTAGGTGAAAGCGAAGCGTGGTCGTTCGAGTCCTTGGATCTCGATCAGGGCGAGTTTCTTTTGGTGGAGTTCGTTGGAACCGCGCACATCGATCTCGACGGGGTGGACTTGTGTGTTGACCCACTTGGGAAGTTTGACTTCGACGCTCCAACGACGGGTTTGTTTGGGAGCGATTTGGCCAAAGAGGAATTCACGTCGGTTGAGGAACCAGAACTTGGAGTGTGTGACCGCGCGGACGCGGTAGGCTGTGGTTTTCTCGTTGTTTCGGATGGAAACTTGAAGTTGGTAGGTGCCACCTGCGAAGATGCGGCCATTGCGGATCTTGGACTTGGTTTTGCTGTCTTTCCCGTTGAGGGGGGTGAGTTTGTAGGAGATCGAGAGGTTGGGTGCAGCGGCGGGTTTGGACTTCCAAGAGATGCCGATCTTTTTCATGGCATCGTGGATCTTCTTTTTCTCTTCGAGCTTGGTGTTTTGGAGGATGGGCAAGAGGGTCTTGTACATCTCGCGGCGCTCAGAGACTTTGGTCTTGGTGACCATGGCGTGGGCGAGTTTGATCTCAAAGTCCATGTCGAGCTTTTTGTTTTCTTTGTATTCATCGGCAACAGAAGACTTTTTCTTTTCATCGTTGTCGAGGAAACCGATGCGGAACATGGCTTTACGTTGTTCTCTTACGCCTTTGAGATAAGCAGGAAGTTTTTTCTTCTTGCTTTTGCGGGGCTTTTCTTCAAAGAGCTGGACTTGATCTTTTTTGATATGGACGGGGCTAAGGGAGATGTCGGGTGCCACGCCGATATCTTGGATCGAGATATCGCCAGGGGTGAGGTACTGCGCGACGGTGAGTTTGAGCGCGGTACGTTCGGGGCTATAGCGAGAGATGATCGGATAAAGGACTTGGACGGTACCTTTGCCATAGCTGCGTTGCCCGATGACGATGGCGCGGTTGTTGTTTTTCAGGGCACCAGCGACGATCTCCGAAGCAGAAGCGGAGCCATTGTTGATGAGTACAACGATGGGATAGTCGGGTTGTGTGTCCACATAGGTTGCGTAACGCTCGCTACGTGGGGAAGATCCGCCAGCGTGTGCGACGATCATACCTTTGGAGAGGAAGGCGTCGGACACGCGGATCGCTTGATCGAGCAAACCGCCTGGGTTGTCGCGAAGATCGAGGATCAAGCCTTTGAGCTTTTTGACTTTCAACGACATACGTTCGAGTGCAGCAAGCATCTCGCTGGTGGTATTTTGTTGGAAGTTTTTGATTTGGATGTAAGCGACATCGTCTTTGAGCAGGTGCGAGCTGACGCTTTTGACGCGGATGATCGCGCGCACGATGCGGTAGGGACGGGGCTTGCTGAAGCTTTTGCGCATGATCCAGATCACGACGGGGGTGCCTGGATCGCCGCGGAGTTTGTTGACAGCGGTGGTGAGGCTCATGTTGATGGTGGACTCATCGCCGATGCGGACGATGCGGTCTTGTGAGCGCAAACCAGCCCGTGCAGCGGGTGTATCGGGCATGGGGCTGACGATGGTAATAAAACCTTCTTGGCTTTGGATCACGATGCCCAATCCACCGAACTTTCCAGAAGTATGGATGTTCATATCTTTGTAGAAAGAGGGTGGGAGGAAGTTGGTATGGACATCAAGTGTTTTAAGCATGCCATTGATGACGGAAAACTCGATTTGACGGAGTTTTACGTCACCTTTGTAATGGCGCTTGATGAAGGTAAAGATCGGTTGGAGTTGGTAAGGGACGTCTGAGATCACACGCAACGGGAGAAGGGGGAAGGTTTTGGAGCGTTGATCGATGAGGATGGTGACAGCGCGCTGGTCTTTCGAGAACTTGACCATGATCGAGGGGACGATCATCTGGATATCTCGAACAGCTTTGAGGAACATCTTTTGGGGGCTGACCTGTTGGGGGTCAACGTAGTTCTTTTCGACGAGCCAAGCGACTTTTTTGACGTAGAACATATCGGTGAAGCGGTACCCACCGAACTGTGCATGTGCATTTGGGACACTGAGAGCTTTCCATGGGGGAGCGAGGGTTCCGGGCCCCCAAAGGCTCAGCATGAGGAAAGCGAGGAACGCTGTCCAGATACGTCGTTGCATCCGTGACCTCCGGTCTAGGGGAGAGCGAAAAAGTATGGTTGTAGGAGAGATGTTTGCACATCAGACGAATCCCACAAGCTCACCTTCATTGTTGTAACAAAGGTGTGACTTGCATTGTTCCCGCAGATAGAGCGAGCATCCACGGCAGCATAACAGAGCAAGAGACACTTGCGAAGTGTCTTTTGTCACACCAAGGCCCATCTCTGCGAGATTTCTCGGCGATGGACATCTCGCAACAAGGTGTAGCGGCCCTGTGGGATTTGCAAGAGGATTTGTCGGCGTTGTGGACTTGAGGAGGGGATGGGGGCTATCGTTTGGGGGAGGCGAAGTGTGCGCAGGTCCCGAGTGCGATCTCTGCGGCTTCGAGGACGGCTTCGGACAGGGTGGGGTGTGCGTGGATGGTGTGTCCGATATCGTCGATGAATGCGTCGAGTTCGAGGGCCAGTGTGCCTTCGCCGATCAACTCGCCAGCTTGGGGGCCTGCGATGTGGACGCCGAGCAGACGCTGGGAGTCCATATCGACGACGACTTTGGTCAGACCTTCGGGGGCGCCAAGGGTCATCGCGCGTCCTGAAGCTTTGAGGGGGAAGACGCCGATTTGTACGTTGTAACCTGCTTCGCGCGCTTGTGCTTCGGTCATGCCTGCGCTTGCGATCTCGGGATCGGTAAACATGACCGCAGGAACGACGCGGACGTCGTATGCTGCGGGGTGTCCAGCGATCACTTCAGCGGCGACTTTGGCTTCGCGATAAGCTTTGTGCGCAAGCATCGGTTGTTCGGTGATATCGCCGATCGCAAAGATATGGGGGACTGCGGTGCGGCGTTCGATATCGACTTGGATGAATCCCTGCGCGTCAGCTTGGAGACCCACGGTTGCGAGATCAAGCTTGGAGGTGTTGGGGCGCCGTCCGACCGCGACCAAGACTTTGTTTGCGGGGAGGGTCTTTTGCTTGCCGTCTTTGTCTTCGACCACGACTTCGCCGAGCTTACCGGGCTTTGCGGAGATCGCTTTGTGTTGCAACAAGACTTGGATGCCAAGTTGTTTGCAACGTTTGTTGAGCAAGGAGTTGATCTCGGGCTCAAGGCTACCGCCAAGCAGTTGGTCCATCATCTCGACGACGGTGACGTCTGCACCAAGCTTTTTGTAAGCGGTGCCGAGTTCGAGGCCGATGTACCCGCCGCCGATGACGACGAGCTTTTCGGGGACTTCTTCGAGATCGAGAGCTTCGCGTGAACCGATCACAAACTCCCCATCGAAGGGCATAAAGGGAAGCTCGATTGCGGTGGTGCCGGTGGCGATGACAGCTTGTTCAAAGTCGATCATGATGGGACGTCCGTCTTGCATCAGTTCGACTTGGTTGGGGCCGAGGAAGCGAGCGGTTCCTTGCATGACGCGGACACCGTTCATCTTTTCCATCGTGGCCACGCCGCCTGTGAGGCGTTTGACCACGCTGTCTTTCCAGCTTTTGAGTTTGGGCATGTCGATGCGGGCTGTGCCTTCGAGGACGATCCCCATGCTGTCGGCATGTTGGAGATGTTCGAAGGTTTCGGCTGCGTGGATCAAAGCTTTGGAGGGGATGCAACCTTCGTTCAGGCAGACACCACCGAGGCTTGCGCGTGCATCGACAAGGATCACGTCTTTGCCGAGTTGAGCGAGGCGGATCGCGCAAACATAACCACCAGGTCCTGCGCCGATCACCAGCGCATCACAACCTTCGGATGCATTCAAATTTCCTACAACCATCGTATTTTTCCTTTGTCTGCATTAGAAAGCAAAAGGAGCGCACCCTCATGTACGAGAGTTGCGCTCCTTCAAGTCGCCATGCTGCGTCTCTTAGAAGCGTGTGAACAAGTACGCGGGCTCTGCGAGCATCTCAGCAAGGGTACGCATAAACCGCGCAGCATCGGCTCCATCGATCAATTGGTGATCAAAAGAGGTGCTGAGGTACATGCGTTTTCGTACGCAGATCTCGCCATCCACGACAGCGGGGCGGTCTTCGATCTTGTGAAGGCCAAGGATCGCCAACTCAGGGTAGTTGATGATCGGCGTAGCGAAGACGCCGCCAACAGGTCCGATGTTGGTGATGGTGTAGCTGCCGCCGCGCATCTCATCGATCTTGAGGGTGCGTTCGCGGGCGCGTTTTGCGAGGTCGCGGATCTCTTGGGCGATCGTGACGATATCTTTGCGATCAGCGTCTTTGATCACGGGAACAACGAGACCTTCGGGGGTGTCTACAGCGATCCCGATGTTGTAGTACTTTTTGAACAGGATCTCGCCTTTTTGGGCGTCATAGCTTGCGTTGAAGATGGGGAACTCTTTGAGGCAAGCGATGGTCGCCTTGATGAAGTAGGGCAAAGGCGTGAGCTTGATGTCGCGTTTGGCGAGGGCTTTTTTGGACTCGTCGTAATGCTTGAAAAGTTCGGTCACATCGGCTTCTTCGATGTGGGTGACATGCACCAACTGTTGACGAGAAAGCACCATCTGCTCAGCGATCTTGCGGCGCAAGAAGGTCTGTGGGACGCGCTCAACGGGGCCGTGCACGGTCACTTCGACATTTGCAGCGGCGGGAGGAGCCGCGGCCACAGGGGTTCGTGCTGTATGAGCTTGTGCGGCTTGGTCGGCCACTTGTTGATGAACGGGCGCTGCTGCTTGTGGTGCAGGTGCTGCGATCTGGCCGGATGCTGCGGCTTGGATATCTTCATCTGTGATGCGACCCGCGCGGCCTGTACCTTGGAGACGTGTGATGTCCACACCCATCTGACGGGCCAAAGCGCGGGTATGTGGGGTGGCAAGGACGTCTTGGGGACGTTTTGCGGGAGTCGCAGCCAAGGTCGCGGTGTGAGCAGGTGCTGCGGGCGCTGCTGCTTGTGGCGCGGGTGCAGCGGGTGCTGCTTGTGCTGCGGGAGCATCGTGATGATGAGAAGGTGCGGGTGCTGCGCCTTCGATCTCGAAAAAGGCGATGGGATCGCCCACATGGATGATCTCGCCGGGTTCGCCTTTGAGCTGGGTGATCTTTCCGCTCACGGGGGAGGGAAGCTCGACGACAGCTTTGTCCGTTTCGATGCGGACGAGGGGCTGGTCTTCTTTGATGGTGTCGCCAGCACTTGCGAGCCATTCCACGAGTTGGCCCTCGTGGATCCCTTCGCCTACGTCGGGAAGGAGGAATGTATACTGTGCCATGATTAAAACTCCATCGCAGAACGCGCGGCTTTGAGGACGCGTTTTGCATCTGGTAGGTAGGCGAGTTCGGTTTTTGCGAGAGGCATGGGGGTGTCGTAGCCTGTGACGCGACCGATGGGAGCGAGCAAGTTCAGGATCGCTTCATCGTTGATCAGGGCGATGATCTCGGCGGCGATACCGCAGGTACGGGGACCTTCATGGACCACAACACAACGTCCTGTCTTGCGGACAGAGTTGAGGATGGCTTCTTGATCCATGGGCATGATGGTGCGCAGGTCGATCACCTCGACAGAGACGCCTTCTTGTTTGAGGGTCTCGGCAGCTTCGAGGGTGGGGCGCATCATGGCACCGTAAGAGATCAAGGTGATGTCGTTGCCTTCGTGAACGATCTTGGCTTTTCCAATGGGCACAGTGTAAGCATCGACGGGGATCTCTTCGCGGAATGCGCGGTAGATGCGCTTGGGTTCCATGAAGACCACAGCGTCGTTATCGCGGATCGCGCTGATTAGGAGGCCTTTGGCGTCGTAAGGGGTGCTGGGGATCACGACCTTGAGACCGGGTGAGTGCGAGAGGAAAGCCTCGTAAGACTCACTATGGTGTTCAGGAGCGTGGATACCGCCACCATAAGGCATACGGATCACCATGGGGAGATTGTGGCGTCCGCGGGTACGCCAGCGATAACGTGCGGCGTGAGAGAGCAGTTGGTTGATCGCGGGGTAGATAAAGCCCATGAACTGCATCTCACCAATGGGACGAAAGCCACCCAGTGCGAGACCGACGGAAACACCGACGATACCGGACTCTGCGATGGGAGTATCCATCACGCGATCTTCGCCAAAGCGGTCCCAGAGGCCTTCTGTTGCACGGAAAACACCGCCATCTTTACCAACATCTTCGCCAAGGACGAGGACTGAGGGATCACGTTCCATCTCGACGAGCATGGCGTTTGCGATCGCCTGAACGATCGTTGCGCGCATCGTTTTGCCCGATGCTGGGGCTTGTGCAGCTTGACTCATCCGAGGTTCTCCTTCATGTCCTGCATCTGCGTCTGGAGGTGTCGAGGCATCTCACCAGTGTAGAGTTGGCGGAATGTATCGAGCGGATCGGGGTGAGGCAGATTTTCGCGATCTTCGACTTCTTTGGCGACTTCGACAGCGATCTCTTCTTCCCATTGTTTGATCTGGTCGTCGTTGATCTTCTTTTTGCTGCGCAGGTAGGCATCCAATCGTGCGATGGGATCGCGTGGGCGCCAAGCTTCCACTTCAGAAGGATCGCGGTATTTGGTCGCGTCATCTGCGGTGGTGTGGTCTTGCATACGGAAGGTGACGGCTTCCAACAAGAAGGGACCTTTGCCCGAACGTGCGTGGTCAAGGGCTTCTTTGGTGGCTTGGTAAGCAGCCATCACGTCGTTGCCATCGAACTGAAGACCGGGCATCCCATACGCCAAGCTCTTTTGTGCGAGGGTGGGGGAAGCGGTTTGTTTGTGGCGGGGAACGCTGATCGCCCACTGGTTGTTTTGGATCATGATGACTGCGGGGGCTTTGAAGGCACCTGCAAAGTTGCAAGCTTCATGGAAGTCGCCTTCAGAGGTTCCACCATCGCCGATAAAGCCCAACACTACG
Organism: Myxococcales bacterium; assembly: GCA_020632975.1. GTDB lineage: Bacteria > Myxococcota_C > UBA6777 > UBA6777 > UBA6777 > JAKLKB01. The sequence goes on along the minus strand of JACKEL010000002.1, from coordinate 227,295 downwards.
CGGTTTTCTTTGCGTTTGTCGAAGGCCATGGCCATACCCACAGCGTGGAGGAGTTGCGAGCCAACAGGGACGCAGATGGGGAGGCTGTTGATGCCTTCATCGAACATCGAGCCGCGCTCGTCGCCATTCCAATAGGTGATGATCTTTGAGCCAGGGACGCCACGCGCCATCATGATGCCTTGCTCGCGGAAGGACGGTACCAACCAGTCTTGTTCTTCCATTGCATAAGCAGCACCAATTTGGGTGGCTTCTTGTCCAATCAAGCTCGCGTAGGTGCCCAAACGGCCAGTACGCTGTAAAGCAAGCGCTTTCTCGTCAAAGCGCCGAAAAAATAACATCCAACGGTACATCTCCAGCAATCGATTGTCGTCGAGTCCTGCGGGAACGCCGATCGACTTATCGACTTTGCCCTTTTCGTCGAGGATCTGGAGATGTTCGATCTTCGCTTCAAAGGCTACTTTTCGAGGCATGCGATTCTCCTGATAAAATCCGTGGATTCACAAGAACTTGGTGGCACACGTGTACAAAAAGACGAGTGCCTTTCGGGGATACCCTTATCTTCATAGGGAAAAGCCAAGGACGCTGGGTGCCTTGTAAAGAGGCACCTTCAGCGTCGGGTGACGATCCCGTCCAACTGATCACAGTGTGGAAGCGCTGTGGAGAGCGGTCTCTCCGTAGGGAAGAAGTGCCCGACGCGGCAGGTCTGCCGCAAAGTCGCGCAAGTCTTACCACGACACCCCTACCTTGTAAAGTGCTTTGCATAGGATGCGCATATTACGTGTTCTATTGGCTTATTTGGTGGGGATGCCAAGCTCGGTGGCTAGGGTCTTTCGGGTTTGGGAGTAGGGCTTTTCCCAGAGGGCAGGTCCGCGGATCGACCAAGCGCAGACAGGCACATACTGGCGCTTGGCAAGTTCGCGGTGGAGCTTTTCTTCGTCCTGGGGATCGCGGGAAAAAGTGAAGGGGTTGCGATGTCGTTCGTCGCGTAGCTTGTGATATTTTTCGTCGTCTTGCTCGATGAGTTCGCGGAGTTCTCCTGCACGTTTCTCTAGATAGGAGAGAAAAGGCAAGTCAAAAGGCCCGATGGATGCGCGTTGTTTGGGGTCTTTCTGGACCCATCGTGCCCAGTCAAAGCCGTACACAAAGTCATGGACGTAGCGAAAGCGGATCACGGATCGCTCGCCAAAGACGCCTTGGAGACCTGCGACACGCTCACACAGATGTTGGATCTCATCGACGGATCGCAAGTGGTGGTGAGGGAGGTCGTGTTGTCGTTCGTACAGCAAAGAAGCCGCGAGAAAGTCGAGGTCGCCAAAGATATTGTGTGGGAAGTTTTCTTGTTGGGCTTGGGCGATCTGTGAGATCCCCTCTGTAAAGGCCGCCTGTCGGTCAGGATCTTCGATCGATACAAACAAGGCTTGCCCTACTTCTTCGAGTGGGGTGGCATAGGGGCGTTCAGGGCAAAGGCTGGTGCGCTGGCCAAATCCTCGATCGAGTCGAGCGAGTTGTTGATAACACGCGGGGGACAAAGACATCTTGTACTCCAAAGATGCTCCGTTGCTGGGGATTTGGGGCTGCAACGGGGATCGACATGCGAGAGCGGCTATTTCAACGCTCGCTTGTGTTATCACAAAAGCGCACCACTGCCAAAGAGAAGAATCTCAAGGGTTTGCACTATTCGTTGATCTTCGAGGTCAGGATGTGGTCTTCCCAGTTTCCTGCGATTTGTAGGTATCGTCTTGCGTAGCCTTCTTGTTCGAAGCCCAGTTTGTGTAGGACGTGAGCGCTTCGTTTGTTGGCGGGGATGTAATTGGCCATGATGCGGTGTAGGCCCACCGTGTGAAACATGTACTCCGTGGTGGCTTGCAAGATCTCTTGCATCAGCCCCTGTCCTTCGTACTTTTTGGCGATGGAGTACCCTAGATAACAAGCCTGAAACACACCACGCACGACGCTGCTAAAGTTGCAAACGCCGATAACCTCCGAACGATCGGGGAGAAGTGCTGCAAAACGATAGTCTGTTCCTGCCTCAAAGCAGGATTTGGCGTATCTTTGGGTCTTTTGCCAGTTTTCCAAAGTAAAGTGACCTGGGCTGCGTAGGGGCTCCCAAGGGCCCAAGTGGTCTTGGTTTTCTGTGTAGTAATCAAGCAATAGTTGAGCATCCTTTTCGGGAAGGATCTCGATCCATGTCCTTTGGGTCTTGAGCATATTCGTTTCTTTTCTATGGGGTGGGCCTGTTTTGCGAGGCTTTGCGGTTTCGTGTTGACGAGGAGGGGATACACGATCCCTTCGAGAAATTGAACCTTCTTCTTTGTTGCCCGTCTTTATGCGCGCGTTTCCCTTCTCAACCGTTTTTGGTGGGTGGACTTTTTGGTCTGCTGGTTGGGGGGACATCGCTTCGTTCGGTCAGAACACATTCAAGATCCTTCCCAGTGTCTTGATTCCCATAAGGTCGCTGCTTGGTCTGCGAGGTGCTTTCCAAGGCGCAAAGGGGCTGCCGTTCTCCTCTGCGTAGCGCAGTGACGCCGCTCGTTTTACAACCCATACGATTGAGTCTTGGAGATTCTTGTGTCGGGTGAGCGGTTTGCTCAACGGATATGAGGTTTTTTCTCATGAAACGACAGGATGCCAATCTGTCTTTGGTTCGCAACATCGGGATCTCCGCACACATCGACTCTGGGAAGACAACACTGACTGAGCGGATGCTGTTCTACACGGGCCGCATCAACAACATGGTGGAAGTTCGCAGCAAAGATGGCCACGGTCCCACCATGGACTCGATGAAGCTTGAGATCGAAAAAGGAATTACGATCCAGTCGGCTGCTACGCAAGTTCGATGGTCTTGTCCTAGTGAGAAGACGTCGAAGTCGACGGATTATAAGATCAATATCATTGATACGCCCGGACACGTGGACTTTACCATCGAGGTGGAGCGCGCTTTGCGCGTGCTTGATGGTGCGGTGTTGGTGCTGTGTTCTGTGGCGGGTGTGCAGTCTCAATCGATGACGGTGGATCGACAGATGCGTCGTTATCAGGTCCCTGCCATCGCATTTGTGAACAAGTGTGACCGACCAGGTGCCGATCCTTTGCGGGTTTGCAAGCAACTTCGAGAAGTGCTTGGACACCACGCGGTGATGATCCAACATCCGCTTGGATTGGAACATCAGTTTGAAGGCGTCGCGGATCTGATCGACGAAGTCGCTTACTTCTTTGACGGAAAGAGCGGTGAGACCGTGCGGATCGAAGAGATCCCTGCGGCTTGGCGCGCTGTCTGCAAAGAACAACGCCTGCGGATGATCGAAGCTGTGGCGTCTGTGGATGATGAAGTGGCGAATCTCTTTTTAGAGGAACGCCCGATCCCACGGGAGCTTTTGCTTGATGCGATCGCACGCGCCACCCAAGCACGGCGCCTTACGCCTGTTTGTGTGGGCTCGGCTCTGGCAAACAAAGGTGTGCAGTCTTTGCTAGACAAGGTCTGCCAACTTTTGCCCAGTCCTTTGGAGAAGCACTACACAGCGCTTGACCAAGATCAGGACGAGGCTGTTGTGGACTTGGCCGCAGATCCGTCACAACCGCTTGTGATGCTTGCGTTCAAGTTGGATGATGGAAGCTTTGGACAATTGACGTACTGTCGTGTGTACCAAGGTCGCCTTGCCAAGGGCGATACCATCTTCAACACCAACACAGGCAAAAAGCACAAGGTCGGTCGCTTGGTGCAGATGCACGCCAACAAGATGAGCGAGATCGAATCTGCGGAAGCAGGCGATATCGTCGCATTGTTCGGAATCGACTGCGCTTCGGGTGATACGTTTACGGATGGTCGTGTGCATTACACGATGACGTCGATGCATGTGCCTGACGCAGTGATCTCTTTGGCGATCCAACCCAAAGACAAGGCGGGCTTGGCCAACTTTTCGAAGGCCCTCCATCGTTTTACGAAAGAGGACCCGACCTTCCGCTTGTCGCGGGATGAAGAGTCTGGACAGACCGTGATCGCAGGGATGGGTGAACTCCATCTTGAGGTGTACCTTGAGCGTATCCGTCGAGAGTACGGCGTCGAAGTGGAATCGAGCCCGCCCCATGTGGCTTACCGTGAAACCGTGACGCGTCGTGCAAACTTTGCTTATACGCATCGAAAGCAAACGGGTGGTTCTGGTCAATATGCCCGTATTGCGGGCTTTTTGGGGCCTGCGCCAGAAGGCGAAGTCTATGTCTTTCAAAATGACATCGTGAGCGGTAGCATCCCCAAAGAGTACCAACCCGCTTGCGACAAAGGCTTTCGTGCAGCGATGAAAAAAGGTGGGCTTCTTGGCGCGCCAATCATCGGTGTCACGGCCTGTATCAACGATGGTGAAGCCCACAAAGAAGACTCTTCGGATATGGCTTTCCAGATCGCTGCAGAAGCGGCGTTTCGTGAAGTCTATCTTCTCGCACAGCCCGTGATCTTGGAACCGATCATGCGCGTGGTGGTCGAGACGCCCGAAGAGTTTACGGGCGCGGTCTTTGGTTCGTTGAATGCACGACGTGGTGTGATGGTGTCTTGTACCCATCGCGAAGATTGCACGGTGGCAGAAGCAGATGTCCCGCTTGCGGAGATGTTTGGCTACTCAGGCGAGCTTCGCGGTTGCACCCAAGGGAAAGCGGAGTTCTCGATGGAGTTCCAACGCTATGCCCCTGTGCCGCAAAATATCCAAGAACAACTGATCGCTGAGGCTTCGAAAAAGTCGAAGTAACCGACGAAAGGCTTGTCTCGACGCGCTAATAAGAAGCAAGCTTCTTATTAGCGCGAGCAAAGACTTGTCTTGATAAGTTTCTTTTGAAAACCCCAGTGACAAGGGAACATCCTAGGTTGAGCATTTGTGCTTGTGCCGTGGGATGCCTTGTGGCTGGGGTTTTTTTATGGGGAAAAACTTTGTTCAGAAAAAGTCTTTCTTTTGTAGGAAAGCAAAGATATGCTTTGGAAGAAAACAATACAAACATATCTACGTTTATATGGTCGACCGCATGGAAAAAGAGACATCTGGGATCGTCTACCAAGAATTCGACGGTGATCTGGAGGGACTTCGTGAGATGGCGCATGCGTCGTGGTTTTGCGAATATGGACGCGGCACATGGCCTGATCTCTACCGCATCGAACTGATGCGTCATCTCTTTCGTGAGATCGACGATCCTCGTTATCTTTTGGGGGCTTATCACGAAGGTAAGTTGGTCGCATTTGTCGCCAACCTACCAAGGACCTACCGCTACCAAGGCAAACATTACAAGTGCGCGCTTTCCTGCATGATGGTAGGGCACAAAGACTACCGTCGTTTCGGGGTGATCAAGCATTTGATCGCAGAGTGTTTGCGGCGAAATGCTGCGAGCGACTTGGACTTTGCTTGTTTTTACCTTGAGTCTGGGCATAGCTCCTCGAAACTCTTTGAAAAACACTTGCGGCCGATCCATCCCATCGAAAGCCTCAAAAAGATCCATGTCCTCGTGCGCCCCGTCGAGTTCGAAGTCTTGGCGCGCCACGAGCGGTTAGGTTGGTTCTCTCGCACGGCTTTAAAGATGTTGGGTGTCCACAAACCTCCACGCCGTCCCCAAGTCGAAGGAGAGATCCGCTTGTATCAAAAGCGCGATCTCTCCGCGGTGATGGAGATGATGGAAGCGATCCCTGATGAAAAGATCCTCGTTCGCACCTTCACCATGGAAGGTCTTGAGCATCAGCTCGACTCCCCAGACCTTACAGAGACCGTTGTTTTCGAAAAGAGAGGGCAGGTGCTTGGCTTTATCAACTTGGCGTATTACGAGATCGTCTCGCATCTAGGGCCCGTGAAATGGGCCAACTTGGACTTTTTACATTGGGAAGCGCTGAGTCCTTCAGAGAGATGTGCGTTGGTTGCTGAAGCGTGGATGCTTGCCAAAGAGCGCGGATGTGCGGGGATGATGGAGTGGAGCAAAGGCTACTATAACCCGCTGGCTTTGTATTGTTCGCGCTTTCTTCCCTATCCACGGTATGTTGGGGCGTATGCTTGGAACTTTCAGCCGAACTTGGACTTCAAAGGATTGGAAGGGATCTGCATCCAACAGATCTGAGATCGAGAGGAGCTTTCTTTGGGAAGTCGCGAAGAGAAGAGGGGATAAGAAAGTTGGGGTTTGAGTGTGTGGTTATTTGTTTTTGTATTGGCCTTTGCGTTTTTCAAAGAAGGCTGCAAGGGCTTCGACAAAGTCTTCGGAGGCGATGGTTTGGGCAAAACACAAAGCATCGTCTTCGGTCGCGAGGTTGTCTTCTTTCGTAATCTCCCGAAAGACCGACTTGATCGAGCGCATGGCAAGAGGAGGTTTCGCTGCAAGAGAGGTGGCGAGACGTTCGGCTTGTTCGTCCTCTTGGCCGCTTTCTACGTGGTAAAAGGCGCGATCAGGTAACGAGCCGATACGTACTTTTTCTCCCACCATCGAGAGGCGTCTCGCCCAAGGCAACCCGTACTCTCTGACCATACGCGGCAAGATCCCCCAACTTAGGTGCAGTCCGCGATCGATCTCAGGGAAGCTCAACACGGCGGTAGGATGGGCGACTCGAAAGTCTGAGGCTGTGACCAAACACGCGCCCCCGCCGATGGCATGGCCACGAAGAGACACGACGGTTGGGATGGGAAGACTGCTCCATCCTTCGATCACTTGTTGGCCAAGTTTGGCAAAACGCATCCTTTGGGATCGTCCTTCGGCCATCTTGGCGGCCAGTTCTTCATCTGCAAGATCAACACCTTGGCTAAAGTTTTCTCCGCGTGCACGAAGCAGGACCGCACGCACATCATCATCTTGGGCGAGGGCATGGATGATATCATTGAGTCGTTCCAAAGAGGCGATGTGTAGGCGATTTCCAGGAGGTCGGTCGAGCCATAACTTGAGCACGTCATCTTCGAGCGTGACTTCCCACCCGACACCGTTGTACTGCTTCCACTGTTCTGGTTTCATCAAAGATCTCCTTGGTGTTGTTTGCCTCTCTGTTTTCCAACATACACGACTCCCAAAAAAGATTCAGATCTCTTTCTCGTACAAGACCCCGCTTGACTTTTCTCTTCTCTCTGGATAGAAGCGCCCTCCACATCACCAGTGAAAACAGAAATCTTTCGTATGTCGTGTGGGTCGTCGTACTCGCCTGGTTTGCGTCTTTCGGAAAGGGGTTTCCCATGTCTTTGGTTCGTCGCCTTGTGCTTTGTAGTGTTCTTTTTAGCGCGTTGTTTGTTTCGGCTTGTGGTGTAGATGAACAAGTCGAACGTCAGTCTGCACCTTTGAGTATCACTGTCATCCCCAGTTGGATACGTTACTTCCCAACCCAGTGGGGCTGTGATCAAACGATGAGCGGACGTTTCATCGGTCTTGATAGCGCGCACATGTATCGTTTCCCCGGTAAATTGGGCTATCGCTACACCTTTTCTTTTAAAGCATCGTACCACCCCGCCAATGGCTCGGCGATCGCGATCTACTCTTTGGATAACGGTGCGCGCGTTGCTATCGAGCGAGCGCCCTACAAAAACGAAGTCAGCGTAACCTACACCGCAACACGTAATGTCACGTACCTCGTTGCTGTGTACAGCTTGTGGCCCCGTACAAATGGAAGATACAGCCTCCACGCTGCTTGCGAACGCACCAAGTTTTGCTTGGAGTACGAAACCACCGCCGCAGATGGTACGCCTTACCGCAACTTTTACGCGATGAACGTGTCTTCTGAAGTCGAAGCACAACAACAACTCGCTCGCGCTGGAGACACCATCAACGTCGCGATCCGCCCGGGTTCTTGCGCTAGCCAAAGCCGTCTTTGCACCAAGCTCTACAGCCCCGTATGTGCAGATACACCTGCCCCCAAAGGCACCCATGGCAATCTCTGTGAGTTCAAAGCGCACGTTCGTAGTGGTGCGGGTGAAGATGGCCAATTCAAGGGACATTGGGACGTTGGTGCTTGTGATGCAGAAGGACAGTTCTGTGGTGGTATCGCAGGCTTGCCTTGCCCTGAAGGATACAACTGCGTATTGAGCGGAAGCTACCCTGATGCTGGCGGAAGCTGCACCAAAGTTACATGCGATCCCAAAAAAGAGTGGGCACGCAACTACGTCTCCACTGATCCCAACCAGTGCAAAGCAATGCGCTTTTCCTGCCCTGAAAATACACAACACTTCTTCAACGACTGTGGTTGTGGTTGCGAACAAGCTGCGACCTGCCCCGAGTATTTCAATTGTATGCCCCCCAGCCCTTGCGACGAAGCAGGCATCAAGAAGAAGTGCCCTTATAGCCAAATCGCTTACTAAGCAGTGCTGATATAGGCCGATACTTCGGGGGAGATGCTTCCTTGGCGCTTGACACAGGTGGGGATCTTTTCTACAGTTCGAGTCTTATGCTCATGCTTGTCGCACAGCCTTCCTGCATAGCAGAGGGGTTGGGTCCTCAGTCGGTGTGGTATGGACCCAAGGAAGCAAAGCGTGGGTTTCTTTCCGAAGACAACATGCCGATCAGATAGGACTTTATGGCTGTCTCAAAAGAATTTTCCGCTCGTATCCGCGCTCGTCGTGAAGCGATGGGGTACACGCCCGAAGAGTTGGCAACCCATGTTGGCATCCAAGGGGCCTATGTCGAACGCATCGAAGAGGGGAGCTACGTTCCCAAGCCCGATGTCGCTCGACGCCTTGCTTTCGCTCTCGAAGAAGACGAGATGGATTACATGGAGTGGGCGGGACAACGACTCGAATCTGCTGAAAAGCCCCCTTCCAAACCAACACCACGACCTCGATATCCCGAAGCTCGCGAAGCATTGATCGAACTCTGCGACGATCATGAGGCCGCTCGTCAGCTTTTTAGTGGCTCCTCGATTGGACCGCTCGAAGCCGCATTATACGGTCTTTTGATCGATGGGATGTCGCAGCGTATGGCTGACTTTGGGTTTTGGGGCTTTCTTCCTCCTTCGGACAGCGCAAGGCCCCATCACACGGGAGCTATCGACGGACCTCTTTTGCTAGAGGCTTTCTTCGAGATGTTGATCCACCCCGAAGGAGAAGCCGCAGATTATAAAAAGGTCTTCTCTGAACTGATCTCCTCTTGGAGCTATGGTCCCGCCCCACATCACATCTTGGCCCGCTTTCCCGATGGAACCGAACGCAGCTACCGCCTCTCACTCGTCGATCAACAAGGCTCCATCATCCCCGCCCTGCAACCCGAAGATCCCTTCTACGCACTCTACCGCATGTTGACGAATGAACAACGCGCTGAGATCGCTGAGATCACACGCCTTTTCCTTCGTCGCGATAGTCGTCTAGAGATCCAAGCCGCACTCGAAGCCCTCGCCCGTTGGCACAAGATCCCCCACTAAGCCATGGACTCTCTTGGCCTGCGCTCTGGAAAAGAGGGCGGGCACAGAGGACACCCTACAAATGGGCTGGGGGATTGGCCTGCGCTTTGGAAATAGAGGGGCGGGCACAGAGGCCCACCCAGATATAGGGATGGGGGATTGGCCTGCGCTTTGGGGGGGAGAAGGCAGGGAAGGATCTCCTTCTTCTGGGGCTGTGGATTAGCCGAGGATGCCTTGGATACGGGCTTCGACGTCAGCGACTTCGCCCATGCCATCGACTTTTTTGAGTTTGCCAGTACCTTCGTAATAACCGATCAAGGGAGCGGTTTGCTCGTTGTAGACCTTGAGTCGGTTGCGGATGGTTTGCTCATTGTCGTCGCTGCGTCCTTCGAGTTCAGCGCGTTTGAGCAAGCGTTGGGTGACGACTTCTTCATCGACTTCGAGCAGGACCACGCCAGCGAGGGGGGCATTGAAGTCTTGGAGGAGTTGGTCGAGTGCTTCAGCTTGTGCGGTGGTGCGGGGGAAGCCATCGAAGAGTACGCGAACTTCTTCCATGGATTCGAGTTCAGCGCGGACCATGCCGATGATCACTTCATCAGAGACGAGTTTTCCAGCGTCCATGATTTGTTTGGCTTGTACACCAAGCTCGGTACCACGGCGGACGTGATCGCGAAGCATATCGCCTGTCGAAAGTTGTTTGAGCTTGCGATTTTCGCAGAGTTTGACGGCTTGTGTGCCTTTGCCAGCGCCAGGGGGGCCCATAAAGATCAGTGTTTCGTTCATCAGAAAAAGTCTCCTATCAAAAGAAGAAACAAAGACCCACTTTGTTGAAGGTGGGCCTTTGTTTGAAGGGGGAGGGCTGGGGCTTAGCGCATACCAGCCATAATATCTTCAAGGCTTTCGCGGCTAGGGCGAAGGTCTTTTTCTTGGAGGGAGCTGATGGGCTGATCAACGGTACCAAGGACGCTGTGGAGGTCTTTGTAGTTGTTATTGATGTAGATCAGACCTGTGATGAGTTCTTTTTTGGACTGTGCTTCTTGAAGGATATTGACGGCTTGACCGAAGTCAGTGGGGTCATGTCCTTTTTCAAGTTTCTTCAGGGTGATCCAAGAACCATCGTGGAGTTGGACTTTTTTGCGTGTACCATCGTCGTATTCGTCGATGGTGATCTCTTCGTAGTGGGGGATATAAGAGAGTTCTTGGAGTTGGATCTCGTGGTCTTTTCCGAAGGGATAAGACTTTGTCGAACTCAAGTGGTTGTTGAAGGTCACGCAAGGGCTGATGATGTCGATGACTGCGGTGCCTTTGTAGCTGATCGCGGCTTTGAGCAGGGTTTCGACTTGACGGGGGTCACCAGCGAAGGAGCGCGCGACGAATCCGCAGTTACCGACGATTGCTTCGAGGCAGATGTCGATGGGGGGGAGTTCGTTGACGCCAGCGTATTTGAGGGTTTGTCCTTCGTCTGCGGTGGCGGAGAACTGACCTTTGGTAAGGCCGTAGACACCGTTGTTTTCGACGATATAAAGCATGGGGACATTGCGGCGCAGCAAGTGTTTGAACTGTCCGAGTCCGATCGAAGCGGTGTCACCATCGCCGCTGATGCCGATGGTAAGGAGGTCACGGTGTGCAGCCATCGCGCCTGTTGCGACAGAAGGCATCCGTCCATGCAGTGCGTTGAAGGAGTGGGAGCGCCCGAGGAAGTAAGCAGGGCTTTTGGAGGAACAACCGATCCCGCTGATCTTGATGGTTCTGTGGGGTGGGAGGCCCATATCATAAGCGACGTTGATGATACGAGCGCTGACCGAGTCGTGACCACAGCCTTTGCAGAGGGTGGAGGGAAGCCCTTTGTAGTCGTTTTTTTCGAGGCCAATATTGTTGGTTTTGGCGGCTTTTGTGTTGGTAACGTCAGACATAATGGACCTCCTGATCAAGCAAGGGCTTTGGTGAAGCGTTCGTGTGCGGCTTTGATCTGCTCATGGAGCCAGATGGCCGACAACGGCATCCCGTTTTGGCGAGAGAGGGAGGCCAAACGGGTGGCATGGGATGGATTATCTTGAAGGAGGATCCCGTGCATTTGTCCATCGAAGTTGTTTTCGATGACATAGACGCGGTCGTATTTCTCGATGAACTCGCCCACTTCAGCGGTGGCAGGGAGGGCACGGATACGCAGATAATCACAGACATGACCGTCTGCTTTGAGCATCTCCATGGCTTCGATGATCGCATTGTGGTTGGTACCAAATGAGATCAGTCCGAAGCTACCGCCATCTTGTTGGGTCAGTTCAGGTTTGGGCACATGTTTGCGTGCGGTGTTGAACTTGCGACGGAGGCGCTGCAAGTTGCCTTCCCAATCTTCGGGACGCTCGCTGTATGCAGCTTTGTCGTTGTGTCCCGTCCCGCGCGTAAAGTAGCCTGCTGCGGGGTGATTGGTGCCTGGAAGGGTGCGGTAGGGGATGCCATCGCCATCAACATCTGCGTAGCGGCCCCAGTTGCCGTTGAGCGCTTCGAGTTGTTCTGCGGTGAGGACTTTTCCTCGATTCATCGGTGTTTCGGGGTACACAAAGGGCTTGGACATCCACAGGTTCATCCCAAGGTCGAGGTCGCTAAGGACAAAGACGGGGGTTTGGAACTGTTCTGCGAGGTCAAGGGCTTTGTAGCCAAACTCAAAACACTCGGCAGGATTGGCAGGAAGAAGGATGATATGGCGGCTATCACCGTGACCGAGTTGGTAGGTAAAGCCCAAGTCACCTTGTGAGGTACGGGTGGGCAAACCAGTGGAGGGACCGACGCGTTGGATGTCCCAGACCACGGTGGGGATCTCAGCTTGGTAAGCGAGACCTGCAAACTCTGCCATCAAGGAGATCCCAGGTCCTGAGGTCGAAGTCATGGAGCGCGCGCCTGCCCAGCCTGCACCCACGCACATACCAATCGCTGCGAGTTCGTCTTCAGCTTGGATCACTGCGTAAGTGGACTTGCCTTCGCTTGTTCTGCGAAGTTGGGGCAGGTACTCATTGAGGCCATCTGCAAGGCTGGTGGCGGGGGTGATGGGGTACCATGCCACGACGTTGACGCCGCCATACACGCTACCAAGTGCGCCCGCTGCGTTACCTTCTACGAGCAGAAGGTCCTTGTTTCCGCCTTCGATGCGCTCGATCCAGTAAGGATCGCGTTTGGGGAGATTGTTGCGGGTGTGTTCTGCGGCCATCTCGATCATCTGCATGTTGAGATCGACAGCCTTTTTCTTGCCCGAAAAGTGCGTATCCAACGCGCTGCGCAGCATCTCCATCTCGATGCCAAGAAGCTCTGCAACCACGCCAACATAGACCATGTTTGCGATGTATTCGCGCAGGTTGGGCGCGACACTCATCGACTTGACCATATCTTTGACGGGCATGGCGTAGTACACGACGTCTTCGCGGTCTTCTTTGACGGGGAGAGCCGTGTCATAGAAGATCACCCCACCCGATGGGACTTTGGTCAGATCTTCAGCGACAGTTTTGGGGTTCATGGCCACCAAGATCTCGGCCACGTCGCGGTGTGCGATGTGACCAGCTTTGCTTAGGCGGATGTTGTACCATGTTGGAAGTCCCTGAATGTTCGAGGGAAACAGGTTTTTTCCTGCTACAGGGATCCCCATACGGAACATCGCGCGCAACAAGGCGATGTTGGACGTTTGACTTCCCGTCCCGTTGGCCGTCGCAACATTGATACAAAAATCATTGATTTGGCGCGCTCCGTTTGCCGCTGTCTGCGGTTCGGAGGCGTGGCTCGTCTCGCTCATCGATCTCGATCCTTTCTTGTCTTGGCGCGTATGAACAGGCGTTCAACGATGTATAACGCTTCCGTGGGGGATGCAAGAGCCTACGAAAAACAACGTCAAGCCGCACTTTGTCAAGTGCCTTGCCGTCTGGGTGAACCTTGTGATGGGCTTGGACCGTGTTGGTTGCCCTCTATCTTTTTTGAAGGTGCGTTCAAGGTCGAGGATAGAGATGGGGACGGAGGGGGGGTTGTCAATATGGTGGTAGGTCTATTTGTGTGGATCGCGAGGGGGGTCAAGCTTTGCGGATGGCTTCGAACATCTCTTCGTTGGTGTTGAACTTGAAGAGTGGGACGCCTTGTTCTTTGGCGCGTGCTTGTTCGATGTCTTGGAGCTTGACGACGTCTGCGTATTCGACGAAGGCATGGCCTTTTTCGGACAACATCTCGCACAATTTCTTTTTGCAGGTTGGGAGGTCGGGGCTTTGGGCGTTGTTTTCTTTGACCCAACGCATGACCTCAAGCGCTGCGGACTCTCCGTCAGCACGGGCTTTTCCGACGAGTCCATCAGAGGCTACGCGTGCCCAACCGCCCAAGAACCAGCCTGATCGGGGTTGATCGGCTTGTGCCTCTTTTACTTCGTAGCGTGGCTTTTCTGGATCATGGGGGTTGTTTCCGCTTGGGGTGAGGTACTTGCCCCACTCGAAGGGAAGTCCCAAACCTTCATCCACCTGATCGCCGATCGCGTACACCAAGGTATCCAAGGGGATGACTTCGGTTTCTTCGGTGGGTTTGGGAGAGTAAGTATCTCCTCTTGGGACCATTTGGTTGTGGATGACTTCGACGCCCTTGAGGCGGCCATTTTCATCAGGGATCAGCTTTTTCACACTGACGAGATAGCGGAAGAACATCTTTGTGGGGCTATCAAAGGTTTCGGCTTTGTCGAGGGGTTTGCGGAGTTCTTCTTTGACAGCAGCGACGTCTTGGCCGATGCTTTCGAGGATAGGTGCGACGCGATTCACTTCTTTGTCCAATGCATCGAAGTCAACGGCATTGACGACTTCGCGCATCTCTTTGTCAGTGTAAGCGCGTTCGGCGGGTCCGCGTCGTGCGAGTACTGTGACAGACGCGACTTTCTTTTCCCAGACCAACCAGTGAGCGATATCGACCATGACATTCCCCATGCCGATGATGCCGACATGTTGGCCGACTGCGAAGTCTTGGCTCGCAAAAGGGGGAAGTTGGTTGTAATGGTACACAAGGTCTTTGGCGTGAAAGATACCTTCGATCTCATCTTCGCCCTGGTATCCGAGCTTTCGTGTACCTTGGGCGCCCACAGCGATCAGGTAGGCAGCGCATCCGAGTTTTTCCAACTCATCGAGCGTCAGGGTTCCATCTTGTTCACGGACTTCGATATGTCCCATGTACTCGATGTTTTCTTGATCGAGGATGCGTGTAAACTGTTTGCGAAGACCATTTTTCATTTTGTGTTTGTCGAAGTAGATGCCGTACTCCGCGAGACCACCGGGCTTGACGTCGCGGTTGATCAGCAAGACATCTGCACCTTCTTGGACAAGTTTGTTGGCTGCATAAAGTCCCGCAGGACCAGCCCCAAGGACAGCGACCACAGGACGAGAAGAGTTGTTTGACGCAGTCATCCCCGCTCCTTTTTGTTGGTTTTCCTGTTCTTATCGAGACGATCGCCTCGTGATAAACGACACGATGTGATTCGTGTGCGAAAGCATATTGAAAAGCGGAGGCAAAAGGAAGGGGGGAGTCAAAAGGAAGATCGCGGGGAAGAGCGGGAGGATTAGTCTTTCAAGAGGCCGATCTCACGGAGGCGTTGGTCGAGGAAGCCTTGTGCAGTGATCGAGGTGAACTGAGCGGGGCGATCTTCTGTGACAAAATGCGGAAGGACGCTCAGATCGCACTCTGGGTAGGGGTGCACAAAGAAGGGGATCGAGTAACGCGAGGTATTTTTGCTGCCTTCGGGGTTTACCACGCGGTGCGTGGTCGCGGGGACGATACCGTTGGTCACGCGAGAGAGCATATCGCCCGAATCTACGACGATATCGCCTTCGAGTGCGTCCACAGCAAGCCACTGGCCTTCGTGGGTAAGGATCTCAAGACCCGAACCTTTGCTCTCAGAGAGAAGGGTGATCAGGTTGATGTCTTCGTGGGCAGCAGCGCGCACAGAACCCGCGGGAGGTGCCGCAGGCAAGGGCGGATAGTGGATCGCGCGCAAGATGCTGTTGCCGTTTTGCATCATCGAAGAGAACGTGCCTTGGGGAAGCTTGAAGTACTCTTCGAGTGCGCAAAGCATGGTGGATGCGCAGTTTTCGAGGGCTTTGTAGAGTTTTAGGACGGTTTCTTCCATCCTTTCGATCTCTTTGGGCCATACGTTGGCGGGGTACACTTTGCTCAAAGGGTGATCTGCTGGGGGGGTTTGTCCAACGTGCCAGAACTCTTTGAGGTCGGGGTAGGGGTTGTCTTTGGCGTGTTCTTGGCCGAAAGGCGTATAACCCCGTGCACCGCCACGGATTCCTGCATATTGTTTTTTGGTTTCTTCGTCCATTGCGAAAAAGCTTTGGAACGCATCGTAAGTTCCCTCTGTGACAGCGGGATCGATGCCATGTCCTTCGACTGTAAGGAAACCAAACTCAAGCAGCCCGTCACCGAGGGTCTTGATAAAGGCTTCACGTTTTTGGGTGTCTTGGCTATGGAAGTCATGGAGATTGATATGAGGAATATCGCGTGCCATCCTGTGCATCCTTTCTTCTCTTCTTGAAAAATTCGCGCAGAAGTATATGGTGGCAGCCATACAAGATCAAGCAAACGAGCTGATTGTTGTTTCGTTTTCTGAAAAGATCTTTTGTTTCTGGTGTGTTAACCGACATTTTTTTCTGTCGAGTCTCTTATAAAGGTGTGATAAATGAAAGTTATCGAACATCTGCAATCGGCCACAAATCCTCAAGTGAGCGTCGAGATCATCCCCCCCAAACGCGGTGGAAGCATCAAAGAGTTTCACGAAGCGATCGAGTCGATTCGTCCCTTCAATCCGCCCTTTATCAACGTCACCAGCCACGCTGCCGATGTCGTGTGGGAAGAACGAGCAGATGGAACGTTCCACAAACGCACGCGCCGCAAAAGCCCTGGAACTTTCGGTCTGTGCGCGGTGATCAAGTACAAATACAATATCGAGCCTGTCCCACACATCTTGTGCGCGGGCTTTACGCGTGAAGAAACGGAAGACGCGTTGATCGAACTGAATTATCTGGGGATCGAGAATGTGCTTGCGATCCGCGGAGATGGAAAGCCAAAGCGCGAGATCGCGCCTGGCCGTACAAGCAATGCGTTCGCTTCTGAGCTTGTCCAACAAGTCGTCAATATGAACAAAGGCACCTACCAAGAACAGTTGATGGATGCCGCAAAGACGGACTTTTGCGTGGGTGTCTCTGCGTACCCTGAAAAGCACTTTGAATCCCCCAACTTGATGTTTGATCTTGAGATCTTGAAGAAAAAACAAGATGCTGGCGCACAGTACGCTGTCACGCAGATGTTTTACGACAACCAAAAGTATTTCGACTTTTGCGATCGAGCGCGCAAGATGGGCATCACCATCCCCTTGATCCCAGGTCTCAAGATCCTCACCTCCAAACAACAGCTCACCTCGATCCCACGTTCGTTCCATATCGATATCCCCTACGAGTTGACGCAAAGCGTGATGGCTGCGGAAACACCCGCTGAGATCGCGCAAGTGGGTATCGAGTGGTCCTATCGTCAGGCTGTCGATCTCCTCGAAAAAGGCGCACCCATCCTTCACTTCTACATCATGCAACGCACTCGTCCCTTTGTGCGCTTGATGGAGATGCTTCAAAAGCACCTTTAATCCGAGCTGAACAGCCAAACTCTAAGGCTGTTAGCCTTGGCGCTTGTTCGAGCTGGTTCGTTCTCTTTGAGGATGGGCTTGGGATATCAGGGTCTTGGCTCTTGCGGGGCCTTGGTTTGGGGAGACTAGTGGGTTGCTGCGTAGAGGACGCTTTTTCCTCGTCGTGGCGGGGCTTTTCGTGCTTGGGGGAGCTGTCCTCCATTCACGTCTCGAAAGGCTTTTTCGAAGATCTCTTGGTTGTAGATATCCACAGCGCGATACAACATCCCATAAGAACTTTGCGCCAACACCGAACCTATCAAACTCAACGCTGTACCACCAAGCAACAGCCCCCAAAAAAGTTCGGGCCCCAAAACCCCGCCTGCTTGGGGTTGGATCACTGCCTGTGGGAGAAGGATCACGATAAGCGTTCCTGCAAGCGTGGCTCCAAGTCCCACTGAACTCAGCACAAATCCGCCGATCTGCAAACTGTGAAAGCCTGACGCAAGTTTGAGGGCTTTGGGAGAGCCTTGGAAGACTTGCTCGTAACCGCCCCCAAGGAAGGTCAACTCCAGCTTTTTCTTGCCGCGGTAGATGACGTTGCTTTCGACAAGACGAAGCTGCTCGTTATGAAGGCGCCACAAAAGCTGCATGGACGGGGATAATGTGCCTGCGGATGTTTCTTTGTTGGCGGGCGACGGTGTTTTGGCAGGTGGCGTGGGGGTTGCTTGGGCGCTGGGTAGCGCTGCAAAAAAGACCATGGCAAGGGCGCTTACGAAGCATCGAAGAGACGAGACAAAAGAACGAGGGATAAAATCAAACATGACGACTTTCCATCCGAAATAAAGCGTGGGGGGAACGCGGGAAAGCTAGCGCGACGAGGGAGGGCGGTCAAGGAAGGATGGCGATCTTTCCCTTGGGACCGAGCAAAAAGACCATCTTGTAAAATCTTCCGAACACTCTCTTCTTTTCTTCCTTTGGTGAAAACAAACCAACAAAGCATGCACATCCAGCGAAGCGTTTTTCGAGCGGTTTCTTTGTAAGAATTTATCTAAAGAGATCGCTTGATCGATTGATGTCTTTGTAAAACAAGGAGAAAATGAGATGCGAAAGAGCTTGTTTCTTGTCGGTGCCTTCTTTGGGCTAGGCTTCTTTCTTTTGGCTTCAGAGGCGATGGCGTGTCCGCCTTTGTTTGCTTTTAAGTGCCCACCAGGACAAAGGAGAGACACCATCCGCTACCAAGAGGGCAATCATGCTTGTAGGAAGTACATCTGTCAGCCTACGTCTTGTCCCAAGGTCGCAAATCCGATGTGTTTGGTGCAAAAAGGTTGGAAGTATCAGATCGTGAAGAAGGGTTCCTGCTCTCAAAATGTCTGCAAAGCGCCTCCATGTCCGCTTGCCTTCATCCCCAAGTGCAAACCTGGATTCAAAGCGACCAAATACACCCAATACAACCAGAACATCGGCAGGATCTGTACGCGGTATGGTTGCCAGTTTGTTTCTTGTCCTATCCCCAAACTCCCCGTCTGTCCGAAAGGAAAGCTCCCCAAGCTCTTGCCAGCTTTTGTGACGTACCAGTTCGCTGGGCAGACTTACAAAAAGATGTGCAAAAAGTACGTTTGTATGTCGGGTTGTCCTTTGTCCTTTCCGCGCAAGTGCTCCCCAGGATGGGGTTTGAAGAAGGTGTCGTACTCGTACAAAGGCCTCTCTTGTGTGAAGTACGCCTGCTACCCTGTCATCAAGTAAGAGCCCTTGGGGGGGTAAGGCATCGAACATACTCTTGAAAAGGCAGAACGGCAGTAAGCAAGGCGGGGAAGCGTTCGAGTTTGGGCGCAACTTTGCGGGCTGATTGTGCGAGGATGGAGAGAGGGCAAGTTGCTTTCTGAAAAGGAAAGCGGTTAATCTACAAGGAAGTTTTCTCGATCTTGCCGACTTTGCTATCACGCATCTGCTTTTACAAGGATAGAGAGATGTCACGCATCAGCTCACCACCCACAACCCCGATGCTTCAAGGGGGCACAACTTCTCCAACAGAAGGCGGCAAAGGACCCGCCCAAGGGGGAGAAGTCACCAAAGCCGCCCCACAAGCGCAAGCAGAAGGGACCTCCAAAGGCACCGCGCCCGGCCAATCTACCGCGCCCGGTCAAGCCACCGCGCCACAAAAAGGCAGCTTTGAGACGCACCAAGCGACTGCTTTGTTGGGGGCAGATGCTCCATCTTTGGAGAGTTTGCTTGGGAAAGATGCCACATCGCAGGGAGCAGGACTGAGCAAAGCAGGCTTGGGACTGCTCTTGGCTGAAAAAGCCATGGAGAAGGGCAAGGCTGGACTCGACGGAAAATCCCTTGGCAAGGGCGAATCCAAAGGTGACGCTGCTCTCAAGGGCGGAAAGTTTCTTGGGGGAAAAGGCAAAGCTGCTACAGGGGATACCCCTGGAAAAAGTGCGATGCTTTCGGCTAAAAATGGCTCACAAGCTCGGCAGATCCAGCGTGGGACGCTGACGGTTGCAAACCAAGGCGCAGGAAAAGGCGAGGCCACCCAAGGTAGCGTCAAAGGTGGCGCGACCACACAAAGCCAACAAGCCCAAGCGGGCGGTACGGCAGGGAAAGCCGCAGGTGACGCGACTGCCACAGGGGGCAAAGGTCTCGCACAAGGTGCAGGTGTGGGCGGAGAAGCCCAAGTCGCAGGTGGAAAAGGCGAGACTGCCCAAAGTGCTGCAACCACGGGCGGAAAAGCGCTCGCGCAAACGCCTGCCCAAACAGCCACTTCACAAGGCGCTGATGGGAAAGCCGCTGCCCAAGGTGGAACCACCATGCAAGGCGGTGCTTCTGCCCAAGGTGCCGCGACTTCCAGCAAAGCACAAGCCCAAACCACTGCCCAAGGAATGAATGGCGCACAAAGCGCAGGAACTACCCAAGCGACCGACGGAAAAGCCGCAACGACATTGGGGGCTTCGTTGGGAGGTGCTGCGGCCACAACGACCGCATCCTCCGCGCAGACCGCAGAAAAACCACAGTCTGGCTCTGTCAAAGATCTTTTGATGAGTGCCACCACACAGTCTGGAAAAACCGACAATACCCCCGACTCTCCGCGCCAACAGCTCAAGCAACTCGTGATAAAGTGGGCCACCGCACAAGAAGCCACGGCTTTGCAGAATCTTCACACGGTGATGCTTCACGATGTTTCTGGGGTCGCCAATCGCATCGCAAGCCTTGCACAACAGGGGATTATCCCTTCTGGCCAGTTGATGTCTCTGCTCACCAAGATCCTGAAAAAGCCTGGTCAACGTAAGTTGATGAACAAGATCAAAGATATGTTGATCAAAAAAGGGGCTTCTTCTTGTATGTCTGCGGAGATGCTGCAACTTTTGGCTGCGATGATCGCGACCAATTTGGCAAAAGGTGGCGATGATGATGCAGAGGCTTTGTTGATCGATTTGTTTGACCGACCCAGCCGACGTATCGAGCTTCCCGAAGGAGGTGGTTCTTACCACGAAGAGGGACGCGAAGAACAAGAACACCAAGAGCGTATCTTTTTTGATCCCAATGAAGATCCCGTCGTTTGAGTGGGATGTGAGACCTCCCTGTTGCTTTCTCTTCGCGAATTTTCCCTATTGATGGGCAAGATCTCCTCTTTTTAACATTCTTTGCAAGGGACTGGACGTGACAAAGGCTTTTGGCTATGTTGAGCCATCGCCGTCGTCGAGCGTGTCCAAGTCACTGGCTGTTTTTGCAAGTCTTGGATGTCTTTGTTGAAGTGTTGAGGGGTTGGTCCCTTTCCTTCGCAACACCCGCGACCCCGGCGTCTTCAACCCTTTTTGCGGAGGATGGCGATTATGCGTTTTGATCACCGTCGTGTTACCACGCAAGTCCAGTTGATGGTTGAACGCTGGATGAACGACGAACTTGTGGATATTGCTGCTGGTGGAACT
The DNA here is from genome assembly GCA_020632975.1 of Myxococcales bacterium. Taxonomy (GTDB): domain Bacteria; phylum Myxococcota_C; class UBA6777; order UBA6777; family UBA6777; genus JAKLKB01. The sequence goes on along the minus strand of JACKEL010000002.1, from coordinate 206,420 downwards.
GGTAAAGTCTGTCGCGAAGTCGAAACTGTAATCGAAGATTACATCGATCGTTTTCGCGATGTTGAAAACGAAGCTGAGCGACTTCTTTTTCAAAAAAATATCGATGGCGAAGTGACGCTCAAACGTGCTGTTGAAGCCGTCGCCAACACCAAGTCTTTTCCCGTGTATGACGCGGCATTTGATTTCCTCAACAAAGAAATCGAAAAAGCCCTATGGGACAGCGAATACGTTGAAGAACTCTACGCTGAACCCCATCAGCTTGTTGCTGTCAATACACCTTACCTAAAAGCGATGACAGGGCGCGAGATCCTGTAAGGATGGGCTGAAAAGGTCCTATCCTGTGGGGGGATGCGAACTTTGTTTGAGATTGAGAGAGCTCCTTCGATGAAACCAAAACAAGAACGAAGCGTGCGGTGGCTTTTGGGCCTCTGTTGTTTGTGGTTATTCGCGGCCTTGGCGGGGGCATGCCAAGAAAATACCTCCGAACAAACCGACGATAATCGCTGTGAGTACGAAGGTACCTGCAAGATCACGTACGCTTATGATGACAACAACAAGTGGCAAACCGTCCGTACTTGCACCCTCGAGCGCGACACCACGCGGCTTTGTGGGCAGTGTTGGGACACCCAAAAAAATGCTGATGGTTGGCCGACCTTCAAGACTTGTTTGGTTTGTAATCTATGCAAAAGCGACTTTGAGTGCGTTGCGGACAGCGACTGCGGGACCGCGCGGCCTTTTTGTCAGACAGGTGTGTGCTTAGCGTGCCGAAGCAACGGGGATTGCACCAACCAAGATCAAAGCTACTGCGTCGAAAACAAGTGCACCCAATGCCGTGACGATCGCGATTGTAGCAACGCCAACGCGCCACAGTGCTTGAGTGGGATCTGTGCGGGCTGTTCGTGTCCTTCGGATCAAAAGTGCCGCAAAGATACCAACAGCGGAAAACTCTTTTGTGTGCAATGTCTTGTCAATGCAGACTGCGCGGCCCCCACGCCCAAGTGCGACACAGAAACATTTACCTGTAAGTTTTCCTGCGAAAAAGACGAAGAGTGCGGAACTGGCGAGCGCTGCGAAAATGGAGCTTGTATCGAGTGCACAAGCGCTGACGATTGTTTGGCAGATCCTCAAAAGCCGCGTTGTGTCGATGGAAAGTGCGGATGCAAGGATGCTTCAGACTGTTCTATCGCTTTGCCTTTTTGTGCAACAGACAGTCGCTGTGTTCAGTGCAACAAAGATGCAGACTGTTCTGCTGGATTCCCCCGATGTTTGGGGGGAGAGTGCCAAGCGCGGACTTGCACAACAGACACACAGTGCGTCGCGGTAGGCTATGACAAGTGCCTCACCTTGGGACAACGTCGCGTGTGTTTGGGTTGTCTCCAAGATAGTGACTGTCCCACAGATCAACGCTGCGATACGTCTCTTCTTCGCTGCGTTCAACCTTGAGGTTGCGGTCTTTTAGGGTTGTTTGAGGAGTTTGTGCGCGAGTGTGCGCGTGTCGGGGTCGGGGTCTTTGAGCAGACGACGCAACGCATCTTGGATGGGTTTGGTGGAAGGGGCGCGTTGTCCGAGGTTATAGAGCGCGATATAACGAATCGAAGCATCTGGATCGCGCAAAGCTTCAAGAAAAAGTCCGATGATCTGTGGTGTTCCGCTTTTGATCTTGGCGGCTTCGTTGAGGACTGTCATCCTCACGGATGCATCGAGATCTTCTTTGAGAAGCGTGCGAAAGTGCTTCATCTTTTGGGAGACAGAGGGGTTGAGGAGATTGAGCAAACGCAGCGCATATTCGCGCACCACAGCGTTTGCGTCGTAGATCATCTGTTGGACTTCTCTGTGAGAAAAAGCGCTCCAAGGCGCAAGTGCCTTGCCTGCTGAGCGATGCGCACTATAGAGCGTGATCTTGTAGAGGATGGAAAGCGCGGTGGTTCGGGAAGGTGTGTTATCTTTCATCACGAGCTTGTACAGCGGAGCGCGTAAAAGTTCCCGCAGTGTGTAGAGATTGGCAGGGGACTGACCGCGCAAAGCCACAAGGACAAGATATCGCTCATTGGGATCAGCGCTACGCAACAAGGTTGCTGCAAGGAGCGTGACTTGTTCAAGCGCGTGGGGGGCCTGTGTTCCGAGCTTTTGCAGCATACGCGCGCCCAAAGGACGGAACGTGCGGTGAAAGATCGTTGCCAGCCGCAGGCGTCGTTTGAGGCGTTGTGCAAAAGTGTGATCGAGTTTGGAGATATCCAACAGAAAAGCCGCCAAAGCCTCGCGGCCTTCGTCTGGGCTGTGTGGGTACAGTCCTTCTAAAAAGTCGTTGAGAAGGGTGTTATGGAGCTTGTCTTTGACAAAAGCCTGCGCCAGATGGCGCCTTTCACTTGCGGCCAAGTGAGCGAGTTCTTTGCCCATCGCAGCAGCGCGCAGACTATGTTGGGAGAGCGGTTGTTTTTTCCAAGCGTTGATGAAGATCTGCACAGCTTCGGGGGCATGGATGCCTTTTTGAAGCAGTTGTTGTGTGAGATCTTCGATGGCTTCGAGGGGTGGGCTTTCTAGGGCGGCGAGTTGTTGCATCACAAACTGGTCTTGGTGTGGGAGGGTCCAGCCTCCTTGGGTCATCTGCCGCGCATGAACAATCAAGTTGGTGGTGCGGAGGAAACCCAGTTGCCAAGGTCCTAGAGCGATGGCCAAAAGCAGCACTGGAACAAGGAGCGAACGACGTTCGCCTTCCTCGGGAGAGGGCCAAAGCGTAAAGAGGGCGGCGGCTGCTAACACACAAAGCCAAGGAGAGGCGTCGATTAGCCAAGGCTCCAACCACAACCAAAGGAAGACCAAGGGCACCAAGCCAAACAACCCAGCCAGTCCTACCGCCGCATGCCTCGAAGCATCGCGCCAAAAGACCAACTCAGGCCCCAACCAAAGGAAGATTGCGCCCGAGAGTAGGCCACCAAGCCCCCACAAACCCAGTCCTGGTAACCCAAGTCCTACCCAACCACAAAGTCCCAAAAAGCCCGATAATAGGATGGCGACAACATAGGAAGCTTCGCCGCCCCAAGCTGCGGGGCCGCGTTGTGCCATGTGGATGCGGAGGTGCCCAAAGAACAAGAGGAAAAGTCCCGCACTGAGGCTATGCCAAAGCAGCATCTTTTGGGCGATGCTCTCTGGAACCTTGGGATATCCGTAATGAATGGACCACAAGCCACAGGCTAGGCCCCCCAAGATCCCAATGCCCCAAAGTTCCCAAAGGGGTCCTTGTGGGGGAGGAGGAGAGGGGTCTTTGGCTTTTGAAGGCATCGAAAAAGGGGAAGTTCGCACGCTCAAACGAGAACTCCTTCCGCATGAGGACGGGCTGTGTTGCCCAAGATCGCTCTTTTGCTCGCTCTTTTGGCATGAGTATAGGGAGGAATGTGTCTCAGTGGAATAGGGGCTTGGGGCGAGATGTGGATTTTCGGCTTGTGGTAGGGCGGTTCGCGGTTCGCGAGGTTGGGGCGAGGTTTTGTTTGTGTATCGTGGGAAGGCGTTGGCTCGTGGGTTGCGAGCTGGGGACTTTGGGACGTGAAGTGGCGGAAGTTGCCTTGTTTTGGGGCTCAAAGTCAGCAAGCAACATGAACAAAAAGCGAAGGAAGTGAGCTGTTCTTGGTTGGTTGGTTGCGAGCAAGGCTTTTCCTGCGGCGAATACACGCGCTTTTTGGGTGGCGGTCAACTGAAGCTTGGGAAGTGTACGTGCGATAGACTCGATGTATTCGGGGTGATGGCTGATCGCATGGAGCGAGACTTGATAGAGTCGTTGTTGCAAAGAGGCGGGCAGACGCTCGTCGGGCGCGCTTTGTTGGAGTTGTTGGTGGATCTCTGGGAACGCTTTAAGCGCGATCAGTTGGACTTTTTGGGCGGGATCATGAAGAGCTTGTGTGAGTTGCTGGATGCGAAGTGGATTAGAGGCCCATCGCTGTAGGCGGATCGACATCGCAAGCGCACGTAGCGAAGGTTCTTTTTGCGCGGAGAGCTTTTCGAGAAAGTGAGGTGGAAAGCCTTCGAGGAACTGTGTTTGCCAGTCAGGTTCACGATGGCCCACAGAAGACAAGATCTGTAGTGCTTCGCGTTGGTATCTGCGGTGTTTGTCGCGGAATAGTCGTTTCAACAAGGCCGTCAAAGGCGCGGAGAATCTTGCGTGTAAAAGCTTTGCATCCTTTTGGCTCATCTCCGCAAGTCTTCGGGTCCATCGGTCTTTTGTGAGAAGAGGCTGCTTGCTGTAAGACGAAAAAAAGAAGCGGTAGAGGGCTTCTTTGAAGTCTTTGCCGCGGATGTACTGCAAGGCTACGCGCAGATGTTCTCGCTTTTGCGGGTCTTTTTCTGTGGAGAGTAGATAGCGTTGGAAAAGATGTGTCTCGATAGAAGCCTTGTGTTGTGGAAAGCGTTTGAGCAAAAGCCCCATCAGCCGTAGGGCGATGGGCGCACTGTAGCTTTCTTGTAAGCCGCGAAGGGCTTGTTCTCGCAAAAGGACTTGGTGTTTGGGATGTTTGGAAAGAGCCTGTAGAAGGGCGTTTTCGCTGGGCTGGGTCCAATCGATCTGCGTCAGCAAAGTGTAAGGGAGCGCGCTTGGAGTGGACTCTTGGCCCCACAAACGAAAGATGGCTTGCGTGGCTTGGGCGCGACTGGCCTTGCGTCCGAGAAAACTTTGTAAGAACTTTGTTCTACTTTGTAGAGAAAGACTCTTGTCTCCCTCAATGCCGCTGAGCAACACCTTCGCTGTATAGGGCCGCATCTGTTCGAGGTGTGGTAGGTGCATCACGCTTGTGTAGCGTTGTTCGCGCGCCAACCAAGGCCCCGCGCCAAAGAGCAAGCACGCCATGGCAAAGATGAGATTGGACTTGTTCTCTTTCCACGGCCACTGAAGGAGGCACAAAACAGCCATCGCTGGGCACAACCAAGGGGCAAAGCGCCAAAGCCAAGCAAAAAGAGGCTGTGCAAAATTGAGGAGCATCGCGCCCAAGATCACCCAAGGAAGGGCGCGTTGGATCAGGCTTCCCCAACTTGTCTCGTCTGAGTGGACGTACACAAGGAGAAGGACACACGCTAGCCAAACGGAAAGTCCCGCCCATCCGAACATAGGAAGGCCAAGCCCCACCCACGCAAAGAGCCACCATCCCCAAAGGCTGATTTGAAAAAGCGAGAAGATCCGTGGTTTGGGTCTATCTTGTTGAAAGAAGAACAATGGCGCCAACAGAGCAAAGAACAAGATGCTCAATGTTGCGCTGATTCCGTTGGCAAGGGCTGCTGCGACACGATAGTGAAGCCACATCTCATGATGCCAAGGTGGGAGCTTCCAAGTTTCAAAGGCACCATAACCGATCAAGGTCCCAAGCAAGAGGGCCCCCACCAAGAAAAGACGGTCCAGATGGGACGGGCTTTCTTGGAGTTTGTTTTGGGTATGGTTTGAAGCAGAGACTTGAGAGGAAGGGGACGAAGAGGGACGCATGGAAGGATCTCCTTGTTCGGGAGTGGGCAGCCCCTAGTAAAGGCCGAGCTATCTAGGGCGTGAAGTTGCGGTCGTTGAGGTTGGACGAGAAGCTGGGGCCGCTTTGGGGATGGCAGGATGCGGTTTGGGGCTCGCTTGGGAGGTCGGACGTGAGGTCGCAAGTCGCGGGATGACGGGGCTTATAGGTCGTGAGGTCGCAAGTCGCGGGATGACGGGGTTTACAGGTCGTGAAGTTGGTTGTCGTCGTAGAGCAAGTCGCGGTTGGACAGGGCGCAAAGCGACAGGACTTGTCTGCACTGGGCGTCTCACTACAGGGCGGGAGGCGACGTGACGGATCGTTGGTTTTGGCGTCGCGGGGCGCGGTTGGACGGAGCGTGTGGTCGCAGGACGAACGGGGGCTGGGCGTGATGTTGCCCGAACCACCGCAGGATTTGACGAACCCTGTGGTTTGACCCGAGCCATCGCAGGTTTTGACGAGGGGCGAGACGTGGGGGCGGTGCGTTTTTGCCATCGTGGTGGTAGGCCGCGCTTGGTTGGCGTCTTGGGGCTGAGGTAGTTGTGGATGGTCTTTCGCTGGTTGGGCCAGAGATGAGCGAGTTTGCGCAGCAACCATCGTGCGTCGTCATCTTGGGGAGACTGTTGCGTGCGGATTAACTCGGTGACAAGGCGCTTTTGAGCGACTTGATCTTTTTCCAAGGCCATGAACAGCGTGGACAGATGGAGTGGTTTGCTACGCCAACGCAAGAATGCTTTGGGAAAAGGGCGATCGCTTTTTTTCCAATAGGAAAGCAGGAGCTTGGTGGCTTCGGGTTGGAGAGAGTTGTGTTTGGTGAACGCGTAGAGGATGGAGTAAAAACGCAGGGGGTGGATCGTCGCTTGTTGTTGTTTGAGTTTCTGGAGGGCGAGCTTTCCTGCTTGGGGGGAAAGTGTTTTGTAGCGGGCGAGGCTCAAAAAACCCGTGTATTGGGAGGTTCCTGTGAGACAAGGCCCAAAGCTAAACGCCAAGAGTAGCATCATCGCGGTCACAGCACGGATATCATCTTTGTAGGGCCACGTGCGCAGCACGATGACCCCCATCACCAAGGACAACCAAGGCGCAGCGTACCAAAGCAAGGCACCAATCATCTGATACGACAACAACGCCCCCAAGATAAGCGCCGAAAAGCCGATCCATGGGGCTTTTTTGCCCATAAGGATGTCGAGTTTGTTGTCCATCAGGAGGAGGAGCGCTGCCACTGAAGTGATCGCGACAGTACCCGACCACGAACCCAGCGGAAGACCCAAGCCCACCCAAGTGGTCAGCCACCAGACCAAGAGAAGGACGCTATCGAAGATCTGGCGCTTTTGGGTCCACGCTGACAAAGGGCGCAACAAGACCTGTTGCATCAACAACGCAACCAATGTGATCGCGATGGCGCTCACGGCATTGGCGATGGCGACGGTGTAGCGCAACTCAGTGAAGTAAGGGTCGAAAGAAAAGTAAGTTTCCCAAGCTGCAAAAGACCAATAGGCGATCCCAAGGCCCAAAGCGAACAGGCCAAACAAAAACAGCCAACTCACATCAAAAAGCCCAGCCATCGCGTAGTGTTCAGAACGTTTGATGTATTGGGCATGAAAGAAGGTTGGAGGATGATCCGAAGGCGTCGGTTTGTAGGGGAGTTTGCTTGGTAGTGGGGTTGCTTCTTTCATGAAAAAAAACCTGTATAAACCGAAAGTTGATAAAGAGATTCGAGTGAGAGATCGTTGTTCCAAGGTGAGATTGGGACAAGAGCAGAAGAAGACAACACAAAACGCGATGTTTCGTCAATGCTTAAATCTTTGAAGAAGACGTAATAACGAGGCTTTTGTCGGTGCCCGCAAAGAAGGAGAGAATGGACGAGGCACGAGCGGGCGCAAAGGCGTTTGTTTGGGGCGGGAACTTGCTATGAGGAGAGGAGAGCGTTTTCGAGAGGACGATAGGGACTAAGCATTCGGGAGGAGGAGGCGCATCCCACGGCGAAGCTGTGGTTGGATGATGGCAAAAGCCCCCACAATCAAGCGGAAAGCGTCTTGGAGTTCCCGTGCGATTTGAAGAGGGCGGGAGGGAGCGCGCAACAAGCGTTGGCCAGCTTCGATGAAAGCGACCGCAAAAAAGTGCGCAAGCAAAAGAGAAGGTTTGGGGGCCATGCCCGAAAGCAAAGACATGGGGCCTGAAACCGCGATCCCACCGAGCTGCCAGTAACGCAAGACAGCATCGCGCATCAAAGCGTGGGTCGCGTCTTCCGCGCGGAAGATCTCGTACAGTGCGCCTGCCAGCATATCTACCGTCGCTGCGAGAGATTCGCGCTTTCGGTAGAAGGAACGAATCGCTGTATCCAAGGCGTCAGCGTGGTGGAACTGCGTTTCTTGGAGGAGTGTGGCCAACTGACGAACATCATTGAGTGCGACGGTCATCCCCGAGCCTGTCATCGGGTGGCGCATATTGTAAGCATCCCCAAGCAACACCGCGCCTTTCAGCGTGGGGGTGGGAGGACGCATACGGATATTCTGCATGGTTTGGATGGCGTTGTCTGCGACAGCTTGGCGCAAGGATTCATGAAGCGACGACGGCATCTGGGGCAAGAGTTCGTTGAGCAGGTAGTCTGCCATCTCGCCGCTGCTTTGCTTGGGGAGTGGGCCTGGGAAGTCCACCAACAAGCGGATTGCATTGGTTCCGATGGGGTAGGCCAAGGTTGGTGCAGGCTGGGTCAAAAACACATGTCCGTGTTGTGGAAAAGGAAGCTCCACATCTCGCAGCAAAACACCAATGGAATAAGAGACTTGTTCGGGTTCTGCGCCCTTGCTCAACTGCGGGCGAAGCTTTGAGCCCCGTCCATCCGCAGCAACCGTAAGGTACGCTTCGATATGTTGCTCTTGACCTTCTGCGTTGCGGTAGAAAAGCCCGCGCACACGGTCATCTTGGATATCCAAGTTGCTGACATGCCCAATACAGAAGTGAACATTGGGTGTTTGTTGAGCCATGGCGCGCAAACGCCCGACAAATCGATGATGACGGAAAGCATAACCTTTGGTTTCGGGGAGAGGAGAGTCTTTGATATCGCTGCGTTTTGGGTAGGCGAGAGCTTGGCCATCTTCGCCTTGGAGCACAGAAAAGCCGATCACCTTTTGTGCATCGATCTCACCCACGGCATCTTCCAAACCCAGCGACTCAAGGGCTTGATAGCCGCCTGGCTGCAACAGCTCTCCTGCGATCACTTCGGGGATCTTGGCTGTTCGATCGATCAAAGCGACTTGAAAACCCGCGCGTCCCAACACCGTTGCCAACGCTGCCCCTGCGACACCTGCACCCACAATTGCTACATCTACACGCATCTTTTTTCCCCACAATCAAGCTTCTCGAAAAGCGTATCTTTGGTTTGTTGCGGAGCTTCCTCGGTCGTCTGCGTTTTGTGGAAGCTTGCGGCAACAACACCGTACATAAAAAACCCCGTATCCTCGGGGTGTTGAAGCCAAAGAAAAAGGTCTTATCTATAGGGTGAGCAAAAATGAGGCCAGTCCCTTGGGAGTCAGCGGTTTTATCGAAAATCGTCTTTCTTTTTGGCGTGCTATGACGATGAGCGGGCGAGATGGACGCGTTTGCCCATCTGTTGGGTATTTTGTAGGGAAGTTTGCGAAAGTAGGATGTTTTTATGTTTTGTTTATCAGATGTTGGGTATAGCCTCGGTGGGACGGCGTTTTCACAGTGTTCTTTTTGGAGACACCGCGGGGAGGGGATCAGGAGAAGAGTGAGGACTCCAACTCTTGTTGAAGGTGCTGAAGTCTTTGCGGGTCGATGCGATGGAGAAGATGGAGGATGCGCCTTTTGCTGTGTTTGGGGAGCGCATGAAGGGCGCTCGGTGTCGCTTGCAAACGAAGCGTGTCAAACAACAAAGGATCTTCGAGATCAAGCAACCACGAGGTCTTTGTGGCGTGTTCTTCTTGGGGGACAGCGGGGTGCATCAGGCTCTCAAGCATGGCGGAAGCGATGGTTTGTTCGCGCTGTGGCCCTATCTTGCGAGGCTGGCCCATTTGGTGGGCAAGAGGCCACAACAGCCATGTCGCCCAACGTGCGGTATCCAGGTCATCTTGGAAGGCTGTAAGCCAAGCCTCGTTAGCTTGTGCTGTAGGCTGGTCGCGCGTTTCGATCAGTGCGCGGAAGGTCTGCCAACTCCGTTCGTTCATCCGTTTGAACAAGATCTCAGGAGAGAGGCTGCGCGGCGCTTGGCTGTGTCGATAGCGCGAGGTGAGGTGCAATAATGCCGCATACATCGCATCTTCCGTCTGTTCTTCTCTCATCCACGCGGTGTTGTCGGGCGTGGTTGGATGCAGTGTCGCGGTGACCAACCCAGACCAAAGTCGCTGTGTGAGGACCGCGAGTTTTGGATAGCTTGGCGGCACAAGTAGTTGTTGTAGAAAGAGATTTCGTGTTGCAGGGTGCGTTTGTTTGGCGAGTGCGTACAAACTCCCGTTACGAACGGATGCATCGTCGTGTTGGATGAGTTGTTTTAAGCGAGTCTTTGGGATCTCTCGACCATAAGCGCTGCGAAACTGAAAGTCTGCGACTTCAAGCGAGGTGTACTCTGGATCGATATCGACTGCAAAATCATCAAGAAAGACACCTAGGCGCGCAAGACGCTTGAGAAAACACAGGATGGGTTCTCGGACGCTTGGGTGGTTGTCCAAGTACCATCGGATATCGTCGCGGAGCGCATCCACGGTGGTTTGGAGGGTGCGGGTGATCTGATCTCTTAGCTCTCTGCTTGCAGACTCGTGTTGCAGTCGCTGGGCAACATGATGCAAAAGCCGATTCCATCGACCAATATCGCGCCAACTTCGGCCATTTTCGCTGCCCGTTCGTTTTGGGTTCAAGATGCGAAGGTGGACCAAGAGGTGTCCGATGTCTTGGAGAGGCATCTTCACGACGTAAAGCTCTTGCATCTTTTCTCGATACCAACCGAATCCTGGGGTTGTTTTGCGTTCTGGATCATGAAGCCTGTTAAAAAGAGCGTGCAGTGTTTGTTTGGCTTGCGGATCGGGCAGGAGCAGCAGCGCACGAACCACACACCCAAACAAGTTCACCCTGTCTGGCATCACAGAAGGGCCTGTCTGGGGGACAAATGCCTCTGCGATCTCAGAGAGGTGTTGTGCGGAGTCAGGAAAGGCCAGCGAAGGGCTAAAAGCCGACAGGAAGGCCACAAGTTCCGTTTCTCTTGGGAAGTGTGCATGTCGTTGTGCGAATCGCTTGTTATTTTGCCAGAGGCTGGTCCAAGTCTGGTGATAAAATTCTCGAAAGTATCGGTTGGTAGGGGGATTTCTGAGTTTGTGTGTGATGAGGTACAAGAGTTCCCATCGAGGTTGGATATCGAGTGCTGCGCGGAATCGTTCGACATCCCACGGTCGATGGTCCCCTTCAGTATCAGGGTGTTGCCTGCGAAGTGCTTCATACAAAAGTTGCGAGAGTCGCTGTTGTTTTGCGTAGTTGCTGATGACTTCGGAGGAGCGCAACTTTTGGATGAGAGGCAGGCTCAAAAGGGCGAAGCTGCGGTGCTGTGTGATCTCTGCATTGCATCTCTCTAAGATCCGACGTGCTTCGAGCCTCTGGGACTCTGGGGCATCCAAAGCAGAGAGATATTCTTCTAAAAGCAGGACCAACTCTTCTTCGTCTTGGGTGATCCACGAGGGTTGCTTTGTCGACATCTTGGCTCCTTCGGTGGGATGGGCAGCATGGAAGAGACGGGAGGGGGAAGCGAAGGTTCGAGCGGAAAGAGCATGTGTTGAAATAGAAAAAACCCGAGCAAGAAGGTCTTCTTACTCGGGTTTTTTCGTGCGTATTATGCGTTGCTCAGCGAGCTGGCATTAGCGACGGCGACCGCCTCCACGGCTTCCTCCACGGCTTCCTCCGCGGCTTCCGCCACGGCTGCCACCGCGATATCCACGGCTGCCACCACGATGAACCCCACGATGGCCTCCGCGATGAACTCCGCGGTTGTAGCCTCGGCGAACCCCACGGTTGTACCCGCGACGGTAGCCACGGTTGTATCCGCGATGGCCACGGCCTCGGTAGTATCCGCGATGACCACGGCCGCGATAGTAGCCACGGTAACCACGGTTGTAATGACGACCGCGATAGGTGTGGCGATAGCGACGGTAGTAGTTGCGGTAACGTGCGCGGTAGTGTCGTGGACGATAGAAGGTATTACGACGGTACCAAGAGCGGTGACGGTACCAGTTACGGTAGTTGTAACGGTAACGGGGCATGTACCATACGCGACGACCACCACGAAGGTACCAAGGACGCCAGCCTACGGGGTAGTAGCTGATCGCGCCATTGTTGTACCAGTAGTAGCGATAAGCGCCATTGTACCAGTAGTAGTACACAGGGCGGCCGTTGAACACGGTGTAAGGAACGGGATTAAAGAAGACGCGAGCACCACCGTTGAGGTACCAAGGGCGCCAGCCTACGGGGTAGTAGGTACGTGCGCCAGCGTTATCGAAGTAGTAGTAACGCGCCACACCACCGTTGTCATAGTAGTAGTAAACTTGGGTACCATTGACGGTGACGTAAGGGTGCGCGGTGACTTGGTCAGGTGGTGGCATCGTTTCTTGGACGCCAGGTTGGGATACGCCAGGCTGCGCAGGAGCACCAGGTTGCGCGGGGGCGCCTTGGCTGTTTTGATCGCCGTCATCAAGATCGGGATCGTATTGTGCGTGAGAGACTCCGGGGGCTGCGGCGAGCGCCAAGAGTCCCGCGAGTAGCATCGATTTCCAATGTCTAAGCATGGAAGCCTCCTATGAAAAGGTGGGGGCCATGAGGGGGCGATCGTGATAAAGATCACACCCTGCGTTTCCTTCGGTGTGTATGACGTTGTTTTCTCTGTTTCTATTCACTGCACTTTTTTCTTCGCCTATCATGGGGCTTGATCTTCGCGCCCGATGGCGTTTTGTTCTAATGCGAGATGAAAAGAAGTTGTGTGGTCGGCTTGCAGCCTAACACGCTTGGATACCTTTGGCAAGGCATGTGCCAGCTCTGGTGCATGATGATAAGTCTTGAAAATAAAGGAAAAACTAGATGTTTGAGAATGCGTTTCGCCTTGTTGTAGTCGGATGTGGAGCCTTCTTTATCCTTTCAAGGGCCGCTTTCGGAGTACCCCCCTCCACATTGCCGCACCCAACCTCCAAACAGTCTACAAAACAAAAGGGGCCGACATCACACCCTGTCGCTCGCAAAGTTGTTGTGGCGCCCAAAAAGCGCCCCGAGATCGTTCGTCGGGTCTGTCCTGAAGGCCAGCGCTACGGGCGTTATTGTCTTGGAAGAGTGATTGGAGCAGAAGTACGCGTACGTCGTCTTCGCTGTCCTCATGATGGTGAGTTGATTGAGGTCTTGGTGATCAAAGGGATGCGTGCGCAAGCAAGAGACAGCGATCTGCGCCCACACTTGGGTCGTTTCGGCCAACGCAATTACATCTGGATTTGCCCGCGAAGCAACTATGCAGCGTTGGTCGAGGACTTCCAAAAGCCTTATGAACGTCTCGCGATGGAACGAGCGCTGCGCGCGATCCGTCGTGGTTTTCAAGCAGGAGAAGAGATCCCTGGGACCTTTCGTTATCAAGCGGCTGCTGCGGGGTATGTGGCACGTAAGAAAGACGCAAAGTTCTTTGGTCAGTTTTATCTTCGGGCTGCGTGGGCTGCGCGAGAAGAAAACAACAAGCCTGCGGCTTCCAACTTCCGCAAACAGTCGATTGCAGCGATGCAGTTTGCATTGAAGAAAAAGCTTTATCCACTCTCCAAACGTCCCACTGTGGCGTACTTGATCGCTGAGTTGTATCGCCAAGAAGGGAAGTTCTATCGCGCTTCGATGTGGTTTGAGCGGGCGTGGGAGTGGATCTCGATCGCAGAGAAAAAGAACCCACGTCAAAAAGGAACGGGATTGCGCAACTTGATCTTGTTGGGGCGCAGCAAAGCCGCCAAGCGCGACGATAAGGTCTTTGTGATCCCTGGGATGGGCAGCGTCAAAGGCAAGCGAGGGAAGAAAAAGCCACCTCGTCGTTAGTGGGCCGCCTGCCTCTATACAGGCGGGCTGTGGGCTTTGGCGTTCGTGGATTGCGTGTCTCTATGCAAACGTGTGTTTGGTAGCGTGCGCAAAGCAGCATGTAGAAGTGTGCTCGAGAGCGTACACAAAGCAACATGTAGAAGTGTGCTCGAGAGCGCACGCCACACGGCACCTAGAGTTTGAAGGTATTTCTTTTGTTGGGGATTTTGTCGTGATGGGGGAGGCGAAGGGGGTTGGGGATGGGAGCTTATAGGTAGCGGCTATAGGGATTTTTGGTCAAAGGATCTTCTTTGTACTCTACTTTTCCTGCGGCGACTTCGCGCAGTGCGGTCACAGCCTCTTTGTTGCGGGAACGCACAAGGGGCTTGGCGTCTTTGTCTCGCTTGAGTTGACGGACACGTTGGACCGCAAGCATCACGAGAGCAAAGCGGTTGTGGACTTTATCGAGGCAGTCTTCGACGGTAACGCGAGCCATAAACGGAACTCCTTCGTTCGTTAGCGTTGCGCGGGCTGAGAGGACGGAGCTTTGGGAGCCACAGGGCGCGAAGTCGTGGGTGCGACAGGGCGGGGGCTCGGGATCGTCAAACGCGGCAACGATTTTTTCACACTTGTTTGTCGCGAAGCAGGCTTGGAAGAGGGGGCCGTGCGTTTCGCGGGACGTGCAGCAGGCTTCTTTCCGCCTTGGATCAACTGCCAGTCTTGTGTGGGTAGCTTAGTGATGTCGCCTGTTTTGATCAAGAAGATCTTTTGTCGCTTGGTATTTGTTGCGTAGTAGCCGGACTTATCGTTTTTGCCGAGCAGCAACTCTTCAAGGACTTCTTTGTTGCTGTTGCCAAAGAAGCTGATGTGCAGTTGTGGTTTGTCGAGTCCGTACTGCTGAAGCGTCGCAGCGTTCGCGTTTTCAACCACAAAGCTTGCGACTTTGGTTGCGAGCAAGTCGTTGAGCAAGTCGTTGGCTTTTTTGTTGTTTGCGTTTTGGGGGCCAGGGTTGAGGACGCGCCATTGTTGATCGCGGCCTTCGATCTTGAGCAAACGGAAGCTTTTTCCGCCTTGTTTGAACTCAAGTTGTTTGATGCGCTTGTTGGAGGCAAAGAGCGCGCGTTTTTCGCGGAAGTAAAAGACTTTTTTGCTCAAGTCTTTGAGGACATTGCGTTCGACTTGCGCGATGGGACCGCCCACAGGGACAGCTACATAAGCTTTTTTCGCGTCCTTTGCAGGGAAAGCGAAGTGGATCTCGAACTTGTCTTCTTTGCCTTGTTTGTTTTTGAGCGTCAACTCGATAGAGACATCGGGTTTGTCGAGGCCGAACTTTTTGCTGTCTTTTTTTACATCTTCGCTGACGAACTTTTCAGCGCGGAGGTAACGCAAGCTGTTGATCATCAGGTTGATGGTTTGTTTGTCAGCGGGGCCTTGGACGGGCTGGGTAAGTTTCCAACCTGTCAGCGACTTGCTTTTGGGCTGGCCGTGGTTGTGGCCGTGGTGATCGTGACCATGGTGGTCATGTTTGGGGGCACCTGCGGTGATGGGGCTACCTTCTTCATAGCGTGCAAGGGAGATCTGGTCTTGGCTACGCGTCATGGTGAAGGTTTGGATATCTTTGGTGCGTTGCGTAAAGAGTTCTTTGCGGCGCAGGTCAAAGAGCTTTTTGTCGAGGCTGTAGAAGAGGGAGCTTTCGACGAGAAGGACTTCGTTGCTGCCGTCGATGCGAGCGAAGTACTTTCCTGAGAAAGAGTCTTTGCCGCCCATTTGAAGGCCATGCTTTTTCCCTTTGTACACAAACTGGACGGTGTGTTGGGGGCTTTGGAGGCCATAGCGCTTGACCTTTTTGGCGTACTCTTTGTCGTCTTTTTTCAGCGTCGTGGCGATCTCGATGTGTTTAGCTTGTACGAGATCTCCGATCGCACGGGTGACTTCTTTCGGATCTGCGGGGGTTTTCACAGGGGACTGGATCATCCAGTCGCGAAGGTCACCGTGTTTCTCTTGTTTGAGCTGGACGGTTTGTTTTCCTTTGGGGGCTTTGGCGTTGTAGAGGGTTACTTCGCTAATGTCCGCAAGGATGGTATTGCGCTGCTTTTCTTTGCTGGGATCGAGCTTGCTGTCGAGCGTAAAGAGAAGCTTGGCTTTTTCTTCTTTGTTTTTGAGGGCTTCTTTGTTTTTACGATCTTGATAAACAAAGAGTCCGATCGCTACGGCCACAAGAAGCCACAGCGTGGTCGTGATCATTTGGGACTGTGTACGCGTTGCCATTATTGGGTCCTCCGAATCGCCGAGACGAGAAAGATAAGACAGAGGAAGAAGAGCGGCATGCCATAGCGGTTGCTATAACGCAAGAAGTTACGTTGCAGCGAGGTCAGTCGCAGCGAAGTGGGCTTGCGTTGTTTGGGGGGGATGTGGATCTGGTCTTCTTCTTGTGCAAGCCAAGAGATCGCGTTCATCACCAGCGTTTCGTTTTCGCGCAACAGGATGTTGCTTGCGAAGGTCGCATCGCCAAAGACCACCATACGAAGGTCTTTTTTGGACTTTTTGATCTTTTTGCTGATGGCCGCGGCCAACGTAAAGGTGCCTCCTTTGGCGCCTTTGAAGTTGTTTTGGATCAGGTTGCCCATGATGACTTGGCGCAACATCTCATCTCGTTTCCAACGACGCGAAGCGCTAAGAAGCCCAAAGAACTTACGATTGTTGGGATCTGGGAAGTAGAACGTACAGCACTGTTTCCCAGGGATACGAAGTCTTGTGGGGTTGGTCTTGATCAACTCGACGATGTTGGCGCCCGACTTGCTGCGATCTACGCTCAAGGGGCTTGCGTACACAAAGCCACTGGCGACGCGGCCACGGAAACCTTCGGTGATAGGGTGATTGTTGGGGTAGTTTTGGGTGGCGACAGAGAGCGGGCCACCAAAACGACGACCGAGGTTGTGGAAAAAGTCGACAATCAAGCCATTGCTGACTTTGACGCCGTATTTGGCAAGGAACTCTTCGAGTCCAGAGGGGGACTGAGGTTCATGCATGACCAAGAGGCGACCACCGCCGCTGACGTAACGCTCGATCAAACGGACTTCTTTTTCTGAGAGCTTGGCATTGGCGATGCCTTGCGCGCGAAGAAGGTTGCCGTCTGCAGAGGCTTGGACCAACACATCGCATGTGTTGGGGATCTCGTCAGCGTTGAACAGGTTGACTTCCATGGTTTCAAAGCCGCGATCTTTGAGCACGGTGTTCAAACCTTTGAAGCCTTGGGCGCTTGCGTCGTTCATATCGGGTTGGCTGTGGCCTGTCGCAAAGCAAACCTTTTTGCTTTTTCGGGAGATACGCACGATCTTGTTGGTGACTTCTTGTTCTGTGGGGGGGAACTTGTCGAGGACGATCTTCTTCCCTTTGAACACGAGACCACCCGCATTTTTCTTGGCTTTGGTGTTGCCTTCTTCGCAGCGACCAGCAGTCAAGAGCACGCGACCAGCAAAGTTCTTTGCGCCGCCATAGCGGATGCCATAACACGCAGCGATTTCAGGGTTTTGCATGGGGTCGTAGAAGTGATAGTCGAGTTGTTCGCGGTTGATGTCGCGGTATTTCTTAAAGAACTCACGAGCCGTATCTTCGGCGCTTTTCTCGCGTTTGAAGAAGAAGCCGACGATGCGAACCTTGGTTCGCAGGGCTTTGACCACTTTGGTGGTGCGGTTTGTGAGCGACTGCAACTTGTTTTCGTTGAAGTCGTACTTTTTGGAGTTTTCGTTGGCGTAGTAGTTGATGCCACCGAGCGCAGCAAGCGCTGCAAACAACACGACTGCGCTAAGGCCCGTGAAAAGGTTGGATTTGGAAGCATCGCTGCGGTCAAAAGAGAAGGTTCCGACAGCGTACATCCCGAGTACTAGGCCAAGAGCGACACCTTCGAGGATCGCGATCCGCGTGGTGAATTGTTCGATGATTTGGTACCAGAAGAAGCCACCAAAGATCAGCAAGGCGCCAAAGAAGCTGAGGTACAAGCCCCAAAGCTTCGCGTCTTTTTGCTGTTTGGAGTCGCTAAAGTCGAAGGTCATCTTCCAGATCAGGACAGAGCCGACAGCCATCGCGATAGCAACGCCGAGAACGATCAGATAAGGTTGGTAGGTTTGCCAAGCACTCGTCGTGGCGCCCATCCAAGCGGGAAAAAACGAATTCAACATAGTAGGTTACCTCCAGCGCTGCGATTCGACCATGCGATGAGCCATCAGATTGGCGAACACGATCAACGACAGGTAGTAGACGACATCGCGAACCTCAATAATACCCTTCGAAAAGCCCGTAAGGTGCTTGGTAATCGCGAGGTAAGAAACGACCTCACGCAACATACCGTCTCCGAGGTTGCTGGCAGCCCAGTTCATGATCCACATCAGCAAAAGCACACCAAAGGTCACTACGGCAGCGATGACTTGGTTTTCTGTAAGCGTACTGCTGAAAAGTCCGATGGCAGCGAAGGTTCCTGCCAAGAGGAACAAGCCAAAGTACCCTGTGAAAACAGGGGCCCACTCAAATGCGCCTTTGCTGGTGATGCCCACAAGCAAGGGGTACATAAAGGTGAGTCCGATCAAGATGCTCAGGACGCCAAAAGCCGAGAGGAACTTGCCCAAGACGATCTCCGTCGAAGTGATGGGAGCCGTCATCAGGAGTTCATAGGTGCGGTTTTTGCGTTCTTCCGAGATCAATCGCATGGTCAGCATGGGCGCGAGGAAGATCAGGATGGTTCCAAGCGTTTGGAGGAAGCTGCTAAACACGAAGTCGTTGAGGTTGAGTCGTGCGGCGTAACGCATCTTCATTTGGTAGGGGAGGGTCGCATACTGGTTGAAGATATCGAATGCGCCTTGGAAAAAGAAACCCGCGATCAAGGTAAACAACATCATCACCGCGTAAGCGATGGGCGTTGTGAAGTAGATGCGGAACTCTTTGAAGAAGATGGCGCGGATCGCACGGTTGGACATGAGAATGACCGTGACAAGGCCGAAGAGTCCGAGGAGATCGAAGAGTACGCGGGACTCAAACTTTTTGTTGAGCAAGTCAAACACAAAGTGGCGCAGTGTACCTTGGTCACCTGTACGACAGAGGGTAAAGACCAACGTCGCGGTCAGGACGGTTCCAGTTCCTTGGAGCAGACCTGTGATCAAGCCACCCAAGAAGTCGGGGTTGTCGAGATCGACGGCGCTTGCCAACAATGCACGGATCGCCATCCACAACAACACACCAGAGAGCACGAGAGCGAGGACAAAAAACACCCAACGGGAAGTGGTGGGGGTTTTACCGAGGAAGGTATTGAAGATCTTGTTGGCGATGGAAGCGTGCGGGATGAGATAACCCATCAGGACGACGCTACCCGCCCAAATCACGGCGCGTACAAGGTCAAAGACACGTTGATTCATTAAAAAGCTCCTTGTTTCAATGCCCATCCGCCCCGAAGGACGGACGTTACTTGCAAAGAAGTCGGAAAAGCATTCTTTGGCGAAGTTGGTGCAACTGCACAGACATTGGGTTTATTCTTCTTGTGCAGAAGAGTCTTCGCTGATGGTCTTGAGGAAGATATCTTCAAGCGACGGAACGACAGGTTGCAGCGAGAGCACTTCGACATTCTTTTTGAGCAAGGCACCGAGCAGCTTGGGCGGGAAAGCTTCGTCTGCTTTTTTCAGTTGGATGTCGTAAGCGAGGCCATCTTCGGTAACGTCGAACGATTCGACAGGATCGAGTTCGTCGAGGACGGTCTCAGTCGCTTCATTGGCTTTGGAGATACGCAGGCGGAGCAGGTCAGATGTGCGACCTTCGCCTGTGAGTTCTTCGATCTTCCCGTCTTTGACGATGCGTCCGCGGTCGATGATGATCACGCGGTTACAAAGCATCGTGACTTCGGGCAAGATGTGCGTACTTAGGACGACGGTGTGATCTTGTGCAAGATCGCGGATGGTGTCGCGGATCTCGCGGATCTGCGCAGGGTCAAGACCACTCGAAGGTTCGTCGAGGATCAAGACGGCTGGCGAACCTAGCAGCGCTTGGGCAAGGCCTACACGTTGGCGGTAACCTTTTGAGAGGTTCCCTAACAAACGATCGAGGACGTGTGTAATGCCCGTACGTTCGGCGACACGCTCAAGCTCTGCGTTCACTTTTCCGTAAGGTAGGCTTTTGAGTTCGGCAACGTGGCGTAGGTACACGCGTGCGGTCATGTCGAGGTAGAGAGGTGGCGTTTCAGGGAGGTAGCCGATTTGGCCTTTGACCTGAATAGGGTTGTCAAAGACGTCGAGCCCATTGATATGAACGGAGCCCGCCGAAGGAGCGAGAAACCCCGTAATCATCTTCATGGTAGTAGACTTCCCTGCACCGTTGGGACCGAGAAATCCGAGGATCTCCCCTTTGGGTACTTCAAAGGAGAGGTGATCCACAGCTACGAGATCTCGGTAGTACTTGGTGAGGCCTTGGACTTTGATCATTGTTTTTCCTTCCGATCCAGTCGTCGAGCGCGATGGTTTCTGTTTCTGAAGTCGTAAGAGGTCGCATTCGATGATCAAGGGTGCAAGAGTACAACCGCAGGCGACCTGTGTCGCTGCTGGCTAACAAGGCGTCTTCGTGGCTTATTCCCGCCTTGGAACATCCTTTTTCAATTTTTGGCTGCTTGCCCCCATCAAAGAGTCTGGCTATCTAAGCACGCAAGGGGGCATTGTCAAGCGAGCCAAAAAACCTTGCACAAAGTAGGGCCCTCGTACACACTCTGACCGAGAAAGTAGACCGAGATTTGATCAACACAGATGGGAGTTAGAATGGAGCGTCATCGAGCTTTGGCTGCGTTGTGCAGCGAGGCAGGGATCGAGGCCGCAGGACTGCCTGCTTGCGATGTGGTCGGTTTAACCGCGGACTCGCGCCAAGTCACACCAGGGATGTTGTTTGTTGCGCTTGTGGGACAACGATGGGATGGGCATGACTTTGTTGGTTCCGCTTTGCTTTCTGGGGCTTGTGCTGTGGTGGTTCAAGCGGGTGTCCCGCGAAAACCGATACCTGACGGCGCTTGTGTGATTGAAGTCCCTGACACGCGTCAGATATTGGCGCGTCTTGCCTCTGCGTTCTATGGGCCTTTGCCTGCGAGCTTTGGCGACCGCCTGATGGGGATTACGGGCACCAACGGAAAAACCACCACGTCCTTTATCCTTGAGGCGATCCTGAACAAAGCAGGTCATCTTCCCGGCGTGATCGGGACCGTCAATTATCGCGCTGGAGAGACCGTCTTTCCCGCACCTTTGACGACACCGGATGTCTTGTTGTTGTGGCGTTTGTTGGAAAGGATGAGCGAAGCGGGCGCAGACTCCCTTTTGATGGAAGTTTCCTCGCACGCGCTGGATCAGTACCGCGTCCACGGCATCCCTTTTCATGTGGTGGGCTGGACCAATCTCACACAAGATCACCTCGATTATCACGTCACCATGGAGGCTTACGGGGCAGCGAAAGCCAAACTTTGGCAAGAAGTCGTTGTTCCCGAAGGGACCGCCGTGTTGAACGCTGACGACCTAAGTTGCGATCTCATGGCAAAAGGCGCGCGCTGCAAAGTGTGGCGTTACAGCCTTGACCCAAGCAAAAAGGCAGAGATCAGCGTTCACGAAGCCCACTTGCACATGCGTGGGATCAGCGGACGTATCGAGACACCTGCTGGGCAGCTTCGCCTCGAAAGCTCGCTGATGGGGCGTTTTAACCTCAGTAACCTCGCGCTCGCTGTCGGGATGTCTGTGGCACAAGGCATCCCCCTACAAACTATCGAAGAAGGTATCGCTTCGATGCGGGCTGTCCCTGGTCGCTTGGAAGCCGTGGATGCTGATCTGCCTTTTCAAGTGCTTGTTGATTATGCCCATACACCCGATGCTTTGGCGCAAGTGCTATCTAGCCTTCGCCCGCTTTGTCCGCAGCGCTTGATTACAGTCTTTGGTTGTGGGGGAGATCGCGATCGTGCAAAGCGCCCACAGATGGGGCAGATCGCGGCATCACTTTCTGATATCTGTCTTGTGACTTCAGACAACCCACGAACGGAAGATCCGCAAAAGATCGTCGATGATATCGTGGAAGGCTTCGCGCCACTGCACATCCCCAAGAAAAGCGCTGTTGCGCTCGGGCAGATCCAACGTATCACTTCTTCTCCTTCGGCCACTTCGTCATCTACAATCGAAGAGGGGGCGACGGCCTCCCATGCGGATCTTCCGCCTGTTCCGCGGGCTCAAGGTTATCTTGTGGAGCTTGATCGACGCAAAGCGATCCAACTGGCCGTCGAGATGGCCGCGCCCGATGATATCTTGCTGATCGCTGGAAAAGGCCATGAGGACTACCAGGTCGTAGGTACCACGCGGTATCCTTTTGACGATCGCAAGATCGCGAAACAGGCGCTCGAAGCGCGTTTTCCCCAAAAAGCAGAAGACACGGCTACAGAGCAGCCTGCCTCCGAGCCCGAAACAACGAGTCTATCGAACCCTGAATCGAATGGAGAGAAGTCATGACTTTCGAGATGCGCTTGTCTGAAGTTGCGGCTGTCACAGGGGGACGGGTCGAAGGGGGAGATCCTGAGACCTTGCTCCATGGTGTTTCGACGGACTCTCGTTCGTTGCCCAAAGGTTCGTTGTTTGTGGCGTTGGTGGCTGCGCGTGATGGACATACATTTGTGCCTTCTGCACTACAGAATGGGGCCGTTGCGGTGTTGGCCCAACGCTCTCTCACGCCAGAAGAAAAAGCGGGTCGCACACAACTGCCTGTCGTGGTCGTGGAAGACACGTTGCAGGCTTTGGGCGATCTGGCTTCTGCGTGGCTTTCGCGGCATCGCTCCCATTGCAAGGTGGTTGGGATCACAGGGTCGAGCGGAAAAACCACGGGCAAAGAGATGCTTGCCGCGATCTTGCAACAGGTCGCACCCACTCACAAAACTGCTGGGAACTTCAACAACCTGATCGGGCTTCCTCTGACAGTCTTCGGGATAGACGACTCACATCACTTTGCTGTGCTTGAGATGGGCATGAATGCTTTTGGTGAAATCGCCCGTATGACCGAGATCTCGCGTCCTGACGTCGGGTGGATCACGATCGTGGCACCTGCTCACCTCGAAGGGGTGGGCTCGATCGATGGGGTCGCACGAGCCAAAGGTGAACTCTTCGATGGACTGGGTAGCCAAGACACCGCGATCGTGAATGCGGATGACCCCAAGATCATGGAACGAGCTGCAAAGCTTCGTTGTGAGCGGGTGTTTTATTCGACGGACCCTGACGCCGCATCAAAGATCCCCGCAGGTGCTCGCCTTGTAGTGTTGTTGCAAGCTACACCGCTTGGGGAAGATGGTTTCTCTGTGAGTGCGCATAGTTATGAGCATGGGCGCATCTCTTTCCGCTTGCCCCTCGTTGGACGCCATCAAATTGGTAACGCCCTTGGTGCAGTGGCCGCAGCGACCGTGCTTGGCGCGACTCCTGATGCGATTGTTTCGGGCTTTGCGCAGCTTCAGCCCGAAGGGAGGCGGCTGCGCGTGATCCATACGCCTTCCAATGTTCATTTGATCGATGACTGCTACAACAGCAACCCCACCTCGAAAAAAGCGGCGATCCAGACGCTTTCGGATCTTGCCCAAGATGCCCCAAAGATCGCTGTCTTAGGGGATATGTTGGAGCTTGGTGGCGCTGAAGAAGAATTACACGCGATGATCGGTCAAGTGGCAGCACAACACCATCTGACCGCGTTGTTTGCCTTTGGTCCTCGTTCTAAGGCGATGGCGCAAGCCGCTATCGCTGGAGGGATGGACGCTTCAGATGTGTACCACTTTGAAGAAGCCGAACCTATGTGGGAAGCGCTAAAGGCTCGCCTTACTTCGGGGACTTGGGTGCTGGTCAAAGGTAGCCGCGGGATGAGACTGGAACGTATCTCGCAGCATCTTGAGTCGTATCAGTCCCAAGCGACCGAGTCCTCCGCTGCACAAGCAGATGACCAAGATAGCGAATAAATCGAGCGATCCATCATCAAGTATCCTACACTCCACTGACTCAACTCTCTTTTTACCGATATACCGCGACTTTCAACGGAAAGGATAAAGAAGATGCCTTCTTCGTCCCCTTCTACCGTTTCGTTTCACGCTCTGTCTTGTGAAGAGGCTTTGCAGCGTCTCGAAAGCCAAGAGACGGGCCTCCAAGCCTCCCAAGCCACCGAGAGATTGACACGAGATGGTCTCAATACCATTCGACGCGAACAAGCGAGAACACCTTGGCAGCTTTTTTTCTCGCAGTTTAAAGATCCCCTCAACATCATGCTGTTGATCGCGACTTTGATTGGCGTGTTGCTCGGCGAATACCTCGATGCAAGCGCGATGTTGAGCATCGTCTTGTTGAGCGCGATCTTGGGATTTATCCAAGAGTTTCGAGCAGAGCGGGCTGTTGAAGCACTGCAAAAGCTAGCTTCTCCACAAGCCAAGGTGCTTCGCGGCGGATCTGTGGTGCAGATCGACGCATCGCAGTTGGTGGTTGGAGATGTCGTGCAGCTTGCGGCGGGCGATATGATCCCCGCAGATGCTCGCTTGTTGGAGGCCGCAGACCTACAAGTCGATGAGGCGAGCCTTACAGGAGAAAGCAACAGCATCCGCAAACACACGCGCGCTTTGGCGGTGAATACGCATCTCAGTGATCGCGGTAATATGGTGTTTACAGGGACTTCTGTGGTGAATGGGAGCGCGCTGGCCTTGGTCACTGCGACAGGGATGCGCACGCAGCTTGGGAAGATCGCAGAGCATATCCTCTCCGCAGAGGAGCAAAAAACACCGCTACAAGTGAAGTTTGAGCGCATCGGCCGACAGATCGCTTTGGCTGTGGTGGCGCTGATCACCTTGGTGTTTATCGCGACGATGCTCAACAAGCCCGCTGCGCTGACTTTTGCACAACATGCGGGATCGATGCTTTTGTTTTCCGTGAGTCTTGCGGTGGCGGCGGTCCCAAGTAGCCTTCCTGCGATCGTGACGATTGGCCTTGCGATGGGGACCGCAGCTTTGGCGCGCAAAAAGATGTTGATCAAGCGTCTTCCCGCAGCAGAAAGTTTGGGGAGTATCACGCAGATCTGCTCGGATAAAACAGGGACCTTGACCAAAAATGAGATGACCGTCACGCGTCTCTGGACGCAAGCGCAAGAGGTCGAGGTCACGGGAAGCGGCTATGAGACCGAAGGGGCCTTCTTGATCGCCAATGAGTCCTGTGATCTCGCGTTGTTGGAGCTTCCTTTGCGGATCGGGTTGCTGTGCAACGAAGCACAGCTCTCTGAAAAAGACGGAAAGACCGTGGTGATCGGCGATCCCACAGAAGGATCGTTGATCGTCGCTGCCCAAAAAGCCTTTGGACAAAAGCCTTTTGCGGACTATACCCAGAAAAAGATCTATCCCTTCGACTCGACGCGCAAACGCATGAGTGCCATCTATGCCCAAGAGGGCGGTGCTCTCGAAGTTTATGCGAAAGGAGCCCCCGATCTTTTGCTCGCATGTTGCGATCGATGGCTGACCGCAGAGGGCACGAGCGCGCTAGACGATGCTGCGCGTGAAGCGATCCTGAAACAAAACGAACAGCTTGCGAAACAAGCGTTGCGTGTCTTGGCGCTCGCTTACAAACCTTTGGAGGGGGATATCCCTGCATCTTCCGAGGATGTCGAGCAAGGGCTGATCTTTGTAGGACTGGTGGGGATGATCGATCCTCCGCGCCCTGAAGTGTTGGATGCGATTGCAAAGACCCGTAGTGCGGGCATTCAGGTCATGGTGATCACAGGAGACCATGCTTCCACGGCCCAAGCGGTCGCTGAACAGATCGGCTTGTTTCAAAAGGGCGATCTTGTCCTGACAGGGACCGCTTTGGAAGAGATGGACGACGCGACCTTGCGCGAAAAGCTCGATGCCTTGCGGATCGTCTCGCGTGCCTTGCCCGAACATAAATATCGCATCGTCGATCTTCTCCAAAAGAAGGGGCATATCGTTGCGATGACAGGCGATGGGGTGAACGATGCACCCGCGCTAAAACGCGCAGACATCGGCCTTGCTATGGGCATCACAGGAACAGACGTCGCAAAAAGCGTGAGCAAAGCGATTATCTTGGACGATAACTTTTCGACCATCGTAACTGCGATCGAAGAAGGCCGCCACATCTACGACAAGATCGTGAAAAGCACGCGTTATCTCCTGAGTTGTAATGCAGGCGAGATCTGGGTGGTGTTTTTGGCCGTCATTATGGGACTTCCGCTGCCTTTGTTGCCCCTTCAGATCTTGTTGATGAACCTGATCACGGATGGTCTGCCCGCGTTGGCTCTGAGTGCTGAACCCACGGACGAAGGCATCATGCAACGTCCGCCACGTCCCCCTGATGCGAGCCCTCTCAATCTGCAAACCTTGGTGTTTCTCCTGATCTTTGGGCTGATTATGGGGATCGGGTCGTTGTTCTTGTACCATCGTGGCTTGTCCGAAGGTCTCGATAAAGCCCGAACGGTGGCCTTTACAGCGCTCGTGATGTTCGAGATGTTTGCGGTCCTTGGTGTGCGCAGCATCCGTCCTTTTGGCCGTATCAACCCACTTAGCAATATGTGGTTGTTTGTGGCGGTGGGATCGAGTGTTGCGCTTCAGGTCTTGTTGGTTTATGCGCCACCCCTGCAACGTATCTTCAAGACTGTACCGCTTACGCTCCTCGATTGGGGCTGGATCGCCTTGGTGTCTTCGTTGGGCTTCATCGTGATGGAGGTGAGTAAGTTCTTTGTGCGCGAAGAAAGCTTTCAACGAAGCTAGAGCGACGGGGTCTTCAGAAAGGGAGGGAGACGAGAGGGGAGTTTAGAAGAGGAGGGGACTAGGGGGACAATTCATGGCGCAGACGCTCCAAAAGTTCGGGTAGTGCGGCTTGTACAGCGGGAGAAAGTTCGAGTCCATAAGCAAAGTTTGCGGCCTCGATACCATACACGACGATGCGTGGAGGGAGTTTTCGCAGGACCCGCGCCATCTCGATGGCATCGGCCATGCCCCAGTGATGAGTGGAACGGCCAAAGATCGCTTGTGGGAGCGGTTGTTTGTGGGCTTCGTAACGATGGAGCGTCCCTGGACTTTGCGAAGAAGAGACCGCATCGACCAAATAGACCGTCTCTGCGCCTTGCCACTGATCGATCAACTTGGCTCCATCGCCATCACTTTCGTAGATCCCGATGGACGGGCTTGTGAGCGCTTGAAGCTGTTGTGCGACGAGCCGCCCCACAGCATCATCGCTGCGAAAGGGATTCCCTATCCCAAAAAGACGAATAGAAGGGCTTGTTGGTATCATCTCTTGTTCTTTTGTTGAAAGGACGATGGAAGGGGGAGGGGGTTGGTTGGGTGTCTCTCTGCGATCCAAAGGCCGATGATTAGAGGGCTTGTGCATCCCAATCGCCATGGAAGGCGATGGGTAGCAAAGGCATGGGAATCGAGGCGAGAGGGCCATCCTGAAGCCGCGTAGCATCGAAGATCACGAGGGTTGAACGCTCTTTGAGTCCATCAGAGAGGATCGCCAAGATATGCCCTTTGTTGGGCGCGGTGGGATCGGGCGCAAAGATGGGCTCTCCCACAAACACGTCCTCAGGGGCGGTCCAGAGTTGATGGGGACGTTCAGGATCGAGCAGGTCGATGCATACGAGTGAATCGAAAGGGTCGCTGTGTCGGGTGTCTTTGCGGGTCGCTCCAAAAAGGAAGGGCGTCTCTTGGCTTTCGTGTTGTGGGTGAAAGCGCGGAAAGTCGATGCCATAGGGAGCGAGAGGTTCGTAAGAAGCTTCTGTTGCGCCTGCTGGGATCTTGATGCGGATGAGGCGTTGGGGCTCTCGTTCATCGGGTAGTGCGGGGTCAAAGGGGGTATGAGGTCCTGTATAGCCGAACTCATGGCCCATCTCAAAGCTAGAGAAGACGCAAGCATCGACGATCACGGCACCATCCTCTTCAAAGGCATTGCCAAAGTGGATCACAAACGCTGCGTGAGGGAGCGTGATCTTGCGCGTCTCTCCACCACTTTGGCGAGGGACGAGGTACAAACAGCCAGGTTGTCTGTTGTCTGGCGCGATAGCATTCAGCAAAGTGTCGGCCCCAAGTGCCATCTTTAGAAGCTCGAAAGGCTTCAAACGAAGGGGGTTTCCGCCCAACACGTAATAAGATGGCGACAAAGCAAAGTCATGGGTAAACAGCATGCCTTCGATGGAGACTTCGTTGGTGGAGACAAGCTGTTCTTGTTTGTCTAACTCGCGGAAAGTAAAGAGCGTTTCTTTTCTGGATTTGTGGCTACACAACACAAGGCGTTGTTGGGCCGCGTCGTGTTTCATGTGGGCGAGCGTAGACTGTCCAGCGATCAGCCCATTGAAATCTTTTTCGCCGATTGTTTCGAGGCTTTCCGCATCCAGCGCGTAAGGTGCGCCGCCTTCCCAACCTGCAAGCAACTGATCGCCCCACCTTGTGATCGTGGTATTGGCGACATTACGGGGGATGCCAGAGCGCATGTTGTCCCAAAAGTGACCCTCGCGGTTGGTGCCAAGACCTCGATGCATGATGCGACCTGCTCTTGCTTCGTTGAGGTACACAGGGGTGCGAACAAAGCGGGCTTTGAGTTGGCAGGAGCCATCGGGCAAAAAGGAGAAGGAGCGGACATAGCCGTGTCCATCGAAGGGATGCGCGAGTCGTTTGCCGATCTTGGTCCAACCTGGGCCGTTGGAGAGTAGGCGTGTTTGGTAGAGGGAAGCGGGGATCTTTCCTTCGATTTGGTCAGGGGCAAACGTCAGATCCAGATCGCCCGGGAAGGCAGCCATCGCGGTATTCCACGAACGAGATCGCGGAGATAGAGGAGTCTTGCTCAAACGGGCCATCTTGGGCTCCTTTGTGTTTTATTCGACAAAGATCTTGAGAAAGTGCGTCGCGCAAGAGATGCAGGGATCGTAGTTGCGAATCGCTTGTTCGCATCGCCAAGTCAGATCTTCTGTGGGGAGATGCATCGACTGACGAGCGAGATGCAATAGATCTTCTTCCACGCTTTTTTGGTTTTGTGAAGTGGGGGGAACGATCTGCGCATCAAGCAAGATCCCGTTGTCATCGGTTGTATAGCGGTGGTAGCAGATGCCACGTGGAGCCTCTGTACAACCGTGTCCTGTCCCTGCACGCGGTGTAAAGTCGAGGCTGGGTGCGTCGGGCTCTGTGTATGCATCGACGATGCGTAGGGCTTCTTCGTAAGCGTACAAGACCTCGATGCTGCGGACAACGATGCTTTGGAAGGGGTTGGTACAACTTTCACCAAGGCCGACCTCGCGGGCAAGTTCTTGGCAAGTGGGGGTCAGCAGATCAAAGTTGTTGTGATAACGGGCCAAGGGACCGACCATATAGGGGCCGTGTCCTTTGTGGATGGCTTGCAAAGCGTTGGAACGCTCGACATGTTCTTCTTCAAAGTGGTCGCCAAAGTCGGATATGTCGATGTCTAGGCCGCGATTGGAGACCAAGCGACCTTCGTTTAGGGGATATTCGTCAGGGTGACGAAGGCTGACAAACTCGTAGTCACGGTTGAAGTCAGGAAAGTCGAGGGCGGCGGTCCAACGAACGGTTTCGATGGCAGCATCGCGACCCCACAACAGCCGTTCTCGAAGCGTGCGGATCTCCTTGACGGTCGGAACTTTGTAGAAGCCACCCACCTTGATGTTGATCGGGTGCACTTCGCGTCCACCAATGAAGCTCATCAACTCGTTGCCGATCTTTTTGAGCCGCAAACCGCGTTCCACGACTTCTGCATGGTGCTCGGCCATCGCGATCGCGCTTTCATAGCCCAAGAAGTCGGGTGCATGGAGCATATAGATGTGCAGGACATGACTTTCGATCCACTCACCACAATAGAGCAAGCGACGTAGCTCTCGCAGCGGTCCTTCAGGGTGAATCCCCACGATCTGTTCGGCGGCATGGCAAGCGCCCATCTGATAAGCGACTGGACAGATCCCACAGATCCGCGCCGTGATATCGGGTGTTTCGCGGAAGTCGCGACCTCGTAGAAAAGCCTCGAAAAAGCGTGGGGGTTCAAAGATCCGCAGTTGGGCTTCTTTGACTTCTCCGCCATCCATCTTGAGGTAAAGCGCGCCTTCGCCCTCCACGCGGGCGAGCACATCGACTTGAATCACTTCTGTTCGCTTGTCCATGGCTCTGTTTGGGTCCTTTTTTTAGGGGGTCTTGGGATCATCGCTAGGATGAAGGCGTTTTTCGATACGTTCGCTCTCTACGCGGAAAGCCTCGGAGTATCCGTTGATTCCGCGGAAGGCTTGGAGGATCTGTTGTTCACTTGCGCCCATCTCTCGCCACTGTTGTGCGATCGAAGAGGTATTGGGGGACTCCTTGGGACCAAAGCAGCCATAGCAGCCCCGCGCAAAGCCCGGACACAACGCGCCGCAACCTGCTTGGGTCACAGGACCAAGGCAGGGGGTTTGGTGCGCGACCATGACGCAGACTTGTTCTTTGAGTTTGCATTCGACGCAGACGCTGTGATGGGGCACAAGCGGCTTGCGTTGGTTGAGAAAGGCTGAGATCACTTCGACGAGTTGGGCCTTGTTGATCGGGCAGCCTCGCAACTCAAAGTCCACTTTGACATGCTCAGCGATGGGCGTGGACTGGGCCAATGTGTCGATGTATGCGGGATGAGCATACACCAACGAGGTAAATGCTTTGACATCGCGGAAGTTTCGTAGCGCTTGGATACCACCAGATGTTGCGCAAGCTCCGATGGTCACGAGTGTTTTGGAGACTTTGCGGATGGCTTGGATGCGTTCAGCATCGTGAGGGGTCGTGATGGAGCCTTCCACCAAAGACAGGTCATAAGGGCCGCCATCCATACGCCTCGTTGCTTCGGGGAAGTAGGCGATGTCAACAGCACCCGCGACAGCCAACAACTCATCTTCGCAGTCGAGCAAACTGAGCTGACAACCATCGCAAGAAGCAAACTTCCACACGGCCAGCTTGGGTTTGTGTGTATCGCTCATCAAAAAGACTCCGAAGGCTGGGGGTTATCGCTCGCGTTTGTGCAGCCAAGCTTGGATCGTTGGGTAGTCAAAGACAGGCCCATCTTTGCAGATAAACTTGGGGCCAAGCTGACAGTGTCCACACCAACCTGTCGCACAACGCATCGAACGTTCCATCGAGACGTGGATGTGTTGAGGGGCGATGCGTCGATGAAAGAGAGCACGCGCTGTAAAGTGCATCATGATCTCAGGTCCACAGATCATCGAGACACAGTGGTAAGGATCGAGTTGGATATCGCGGATGAGATCGGTCACAAGTCCGACTTCGCCCGTCCATCCGTCCATTCCAACATCCACTGTGATGCGTACATCGATCTTGCCGCTGTCTGACCAAGCGCGGAGTTCTTCAGGATACAAGATATCGCTGGGCGTTCGCGCGCCATAGAGCAGGTACACGCGCTTGTAACGTTCGCGATGTCGCAAGATGTGGTAGAGGGTGGGGCGCATCGGTGCAAGCCCCAAACCACCCACAGCAAGGACGACATCGCAGCCTTCAGCTTCTTCAATCGGCCACGCATTGCCAAAAGGACCGCGTACCCCAACAAGATCGCCTGCTTGTTTTTGTTGCATGGCTTGGGTGACGGTCCCTGCGGCGCGGATTGTATGGATTAAATCGCCCGATGCTTCGGCATCTCCACTGATCGAGATCGGGACCTCTCCCACCCCAAAGAGATAAAGCATCGTGAACTGGCCTGGTTGAAAAGCGAGCGTATCGCCTTCTTTTTGGGCACGTAGGGTCCACGTAAAGACATTGGATGTTTCTTGTTTGACGGTCTCGATGCGAAAAGGGCGCGGTGTCATCGGACGCGGCTGTTCGATAGGTCCCATGGACTCCTCTTCTCCTACACTAAGGGGTCGTTGAGATGCCGTAGAGATCGAGCAGTTGGATACGAGCCGTGAAAAGGCGTTGGGTCACTTGAGCCAGCAACTTGCGTGTCACTGCGTAGCCGAGTTCTGGATGCTGCTCAAAGCTCGCGCGCAACTTCACAGCGTCAAAGATCAACGCTTTGGTCGGTCGTATCGCACGTGCATCAAACTGCGAACGATAGGGCGGAAGCAGCCACGACCAACCCACGATATCGCCTTTTCCAAGCGTCATCAGCGTGATCAGCCCCCGCGTTGGATAGTGGATGTCGATGCCTACGCTGCCTTCGCGCAAGACAAAAAAGCTAGTGGCTTCTTCGCCTTCTCGAAACAATAAGTCGCCAGCTTCAAAGACCGAGTACGCGGCACATGCTGCCAAGATCGCATGATCTTCGGCGGGTAACTCCGCAAAGAAGGGGTGTTCGGCCAAGAAGGGTTTGAGTTCTTGGGGTTTCATCGAAAAAGTCTCCTACTTGCGTTCGCTGTCACGAAACGCTTTGACTTCAGCGGTGAGATCGATTCCTGCTGGGCACCATGTAATACAACGTCCACATCCCACACAGCCCGTCGTCCCGAACTGATCGAGCCATGAAGCGAGCTTGTGGGTGAGCCATTGACGATAACGTGAGCGCGTGGACTGTCGAACTGAGCCGCCGTGGACATGCGTAAAGGATTCATGGAAACAGGAGTCCCATCGTTGCCAACGCTCAGCGTGATCCCCCGTGAGATCCGTGACATCCTCCATCTCTGTGCAAAAACAAGTGGGACACACCATTGTGCAGTTCGCACAACTCAAACAACGCGAAGCGATATCGTCCCAATGGGTGTGTTCAAAACTCTGATACAACAGGTCTTTCAGCCCATCTTGAGGAAGCTCGCGTTTGATCTGTTGGCGAGCTTGTTCGATACCTGCCTTGGCATGGGCTTGTTGGAGATCAGTCGCATTCTCTAAGTCCATGTCTGCTAGAAGCTCTCGACCTTTGGGGCTCCCTGCCTCCAACACAAAGATATGTTCGGGCTCCATGATCTCGGTCATCGCGAGGTCAAAGCCAAAGGTTGCACCTGGCCCTGTATCCATCGAGGTACAAAAACAGGTTGCGGCGGACTGGGTACAATTGACTGCCACGATGAAGCTTTGGGCGCGCATCGCTGCATAGTAAGGATCAGGGTGGGGCCCTTCCAAAAGCACCCGATCTTGGATGGCGATCGCGTGGATCTCACAAGAGCGAACGCCGATCAAGGCGATGGGTTGGGAAGGTAGAGGCTCTTCTTCGAGGGAGAGTTGGCCATCTTTTTGGGTGGCCGTCCACAGACGTTTGCGGGGCGGAAGAAACACGCGTTTCCAACTTCGCGGACCCACCACATAACCAAAGTAAGCATCGTCATCCCGCCGCTTGAGCTTGTAATGACCGGCCTCTTGCTCGTCTGTCCATCCTTGCGGAAGGTCCTCGACACTTTCGAGGGTGTCGTACACGATGGCTTGGTCTTTGCGTTGCGGTCCCAAAAGATCGTATCCACGAGCCTTTAGGTTCTCGAAGAGGGTCTGAAGGGAAGAGGCATCCAGTCGATAAGGCATCGTCGTTCTTACTCCGTGGGGAGGAGGGCGATGGATAAGATCTATTGATTCTATGCTGGGATTCTTCGTTGAGACACGTTTCTATGACGTATATTTTTCTTTTATAGCGCAGCTTGTCTGTTTTCTGTTTGATCTAGGTCATCCCCACACAAACTTGCCGCGTGCCTGAACAAAGATCGAGAGAAAGTTGCGCTAACGCTTGACAGATCGGTTGATCCACGGCATCACAGACACACACAAAGATTTGAGAAACAAGGAAAGTGAAAGCAGGTCTTCACACCCTGAAGGAACGGTGGCTGTAGGAGATCAGATAGGTGACGGTGATGGCAAAAGCGCAGCGACGAAAGAAAACCAAGAAGGAGCCTGAGGCCAAAAGAACACGCATCTTTTGCGTGGTGAACCAAAAGGGTGGGGTGGGCAAAACCACGACGACGTTCAACCTCGCGGCTGCGCTTCGTGAGATGGGTCGTGATGTACTGGCGTTGGATTTGGACCCGCAAGGCTCGCTCAGTACATCCATGGGACTGGACGCAGATAGCCTGCAATACAACATCTTTCATGTGTTGACGAGCACGATTCGAGAAGACGACGAAGTGCGTCTTCGCGATATCTTGGTGATGACAGAGAGCGGTGTCGCCCTTGCTGCGGCCAATATCGAGCTTGCTGGGGCTGAGCTTGAACTCGCCCGCGCCACCATGGGAGAACTCGTCCTACGCGAAGCTCTCCAACCCATGATGGGACTTTTTGACTATATCTTGATCGATTGTCCCCCCAACCTCGGGCTTTTGACCATCAATGCACTGTCCGCTTGTCACGAAGTGATTATCCCTTTGCAAGCCGACTACCTCGCCATGAAAGGGATGGACTTGCTGATGCAGACCATCTCGATGATCAAGCGCAAGGTCAATTACAACCTGCTCGTGGGTGGCGTCTTGATTACGATGGCTGACCTGCGTACTCTTCACAACCGCGAAGTGATCGAGTCCACCAAACAAGCCCTCAGTAACCAAGTGCATGTCTTCGAACCGATCATTCACTTTAATGTGCGCTTGAAAGAAGCCCCTGTGGTGGGAGAAAGCATCCTCACCTACGCCAAAACCTCCAATGTTGCGGAAGCCTACCGCGACGTTGCCCGCGAGCTAACACAAGGTGAAGGCTTGCGCTTGGCGTCCTCCCACGAGGGTGAGCTAGCAAGAAAGAAAGATGATGTCGCGTAAACGCGCCCGTATCACAGTCCAAAAAGCCCAAGAAACCCTCTCCCACCTCAACCTTCTTTCTCGTTTTCAAAAAGACGGCGAGCCCCCACGCATCGAAGAAGTGGAGGTGAGTCGATTGATGCCCAACCCTTATCAACCGCGTGAAGGTTTCGTTGAAGAAGCCCTCGAAGAGTTGGCGCAGTCGATTCAAATGCACGGGTTCTTTGGGCATCTTTTGGTTCGTCCCAAAGGCGCCTATTACGAGCTGGCCTTTGGAGAACGACGCTTGCGGGCCGCGACCATGGCGGGTCTTTTGCGCATCCCTGTCGTGGTGCAAGAACTCCCTGACCAAGCCATGATGGAGATCGCGTTGACGGAAAACCTGCAACGCGAAGACCTCAACCCCATCGAAGAAGCCCTTGCCTTCGCCCGAATGCGCGATCAGTTTAGCTACAGTGTTCGCGAGATCGCCCGTCGTGTCGCCAAAAGCAAGAGCTATGTAAGTTCGTTGCTTTCGCTCTTGCGTTATCCTGATGTCGAAGAAGCCGTGCGCACTTACGATATCCCCGTTCGTACCGCAGAAGAACTCTCTCGTATCGAAGACGAAACCATCCGCCAAAAACTCCTTCAAGATGTAATCGATGGAAAGCTCGATCGCAAGGGTGTGATGGATGCACGTGATCTTCTTATTCCTACGCCGCCCGACCCCAATCTCTCGTTGTTTGGAGAAGAGGATGACGCGGACGAATACGATCTTGATGACTACGACGATGAAGATGACGAGATAGAGGACTTTTCAGAGCCCACCTTCTCTCTGAAAGATATCCCGCGCGCACCTTCGCGAGACAAACGCGATCTTGCAACGCGCCCCCCCAAACCGCCCCGTGCTATCCGCGTGTTGCGTCAGTGTCTCAAACTCGCCAAAGACAAAGAAGCCTTTGGCGAACTTGATGACCAACAGCGTCTCGAAGTCCAAAAGCTTCTCCAAGAAGTCGTGGATGCCCTGCCTTCTCTTCTGCAAAAGTCCTGAGCCCCTGCTAAGATCCCTCCCACGAAGATCCCTTCTGTCTTCTCTTTCCTTTGTCTTTCCTTCTTTTCTGTATCTCTTCCTCACCTTTATTTTGCGCCTTTTTGGTTTGCCTTTTTGGTTTGCCTTTTTGGTTTGCCTTTTTGGATCGGCTGTTTTCTGCTGTGTTTCTTTTTTTTGGAATAACCCGCAAAGGGGGACGTAGGGGAAGATTGAAAGACAGACACAAAGCCTGTCGAGAATCGATCCAAGATGGCCGCAATGCGGACTCTCAAAAGTCGCGATGCATGGCCAAAAAGAAGGAGCACAGATCATGAAACGCGCATTGGGTTTTTCTCTGGTTATCACTTTGGTGGGCGTCGCACTCTCTTGGTACTATTGGGCTGCCTTGCCCGCGCGTTTTCCGATCCATTGGAACATCGCAGGCAACCCCGACAACTTTGCGCCCAAGTGGGTTGGAGCGATCCTCTTACCGCTCGTTGGGCTCGGGGTTTCGTTGTTGATCTCGCTTTTGGTGCACTTTGATCCTCGCAAAGAAAATATTGGGGCTTCGTGGAAGGGCCTGACGATCATCATCTTGACGATGAATGCGTTCTTGTTGGCGATCCATGTACTTTCGTTACGTGCTGCGATGACCTCCAACATGAAACTTTCGACAAACATCATGATGTTTTTGATGGGTGCTTTGGTCCTTGGTTTGGGCGCTGCGATGCCTATGATGCGCTCCAACTTTTTTGCGGGGATTCGCACACCTTGGACACTTTCGAGCGACTTTGTCTGGGAAAAGACCCATCGTTTGGCAGGTTTGATGATGGGCATTGCAGGTGCAGCGATCCTTGTCTTGGGCTTGTTTCTCCGAGGTCAAACGGGTTTTATCATCTCCATCATCTTGGTCTTGGCGAGTGCACTGTTCCCCGTTGTTTATTCTTACTTTCTCTTTCGCCAAGAGCTGCAACGCGCCTCGAAATAAGGCCCCGACAAAAAAGCATTTTCTCAAAAGATTTAGCGTGTGAGGATTTTTCTAAAGACCGAGGCGCAAAGGGTGGGGTCTTTGGGACGGTCGGTTTTGATTTTGGTGTTTCCATCTTTCAAACGACCATGTCTTTGTGTTATCACCAAAAAGACTCCAACGATGTCTGCGCATCCCCTAGATAAATCGCTCACCTTTCTAAATGTAGGAGAGAAGAATGCTTTCTCGGCTGCTTCGCTCTTCTGGCTCTGTCTGGATGCTGGCGCTCATGGCATCCTCTATCAGTATTGCAGGTTGTTTTGGCACGATCGGCGGAGGAGGCTCTGAGGTCGTGATGGTGGATGGGGGAGGGACTGGACCCATCGCCAGCAAACCTGACGCTTCCCCCGATCAAACCACCACGCCAGACTCGACTGTCACCAACGAACCCACAAGCCCCGATGATCCGACTGGAACAGACGATCCCTCAAGACCAACTCGTGAAGTTTACTTTGCGGATATGCGCTCTTTTCTCCAAGAGTTTTGTATCAACTGCCACGGTGCAGACGGGCGGATGGCAAACCTTGGCGTGTACACAGACGCGACCCATAAGCTTACACCTGTCGACTTTTGGGCACACGCTCTCAAACGCGTAAATGATCAACAGATGCCGCCGATCAAGCCCGATGCTGCGGATGCTGTCGAGCGCTTCAACGAAGGCGTCTCTTTGTTTAAGGACTGGGAAAAAGCTGGCTTCCCCGAGAAAAAAGGCGGAACCACCGACCCCAACGCAAACAAAGGCAAAGAAGATCCCCTCGCCAAGTTCCCTGATCTCGCATCCTGCCGCGGTGAGGAAGCACTTCCCGCGCGTTTGTGGCGTCTCACCCCTGTGCAGATCGCTTACAGCATCGAAGATGCCTTCGGAGCGAATATCAAGATCCCCGCTTTCTCGTTGAGTGAGAAGCGCATTGGTGGATTTGGTAACAATGCGGATTCTTCGGGACTTGGAGGCGTGGACATCACAGCCTTGGTCCAACAGTTTGGCGAAGTCTCCGTGGAAGTTTTGGCCAAAGTCCAAGATTGGAAAGACTGTGCAGCCGCACAGACCGACGATTGTGTCAAAACGCTGATCGCAGATTACGGCCAAAAACTCTGGCGACGTCCTTTGGTGCAAGCTGAAAAAGATAAACTTCTTCAAGGCTTTCAGACTCTTTCGACCGAAGAAGATCGCTCAACAGGTTTGGAGTACGTGATCGAGCGTATCTTGATGTCAGCAAACTTCCTTTTCCGCTCTGAGTACGGCCAAGAAGACACCAGCCAAGCAGGGATGCGCAGACTGACTTCGTATGAAGTCGCGACCTTCCTGTCTTTCTTTTTGTGGCAGAGTATCCCTGACCAAGCGTTGATGGATGCCGCGGCCAAAGACGAACTCAAAACATCTACCCAAGTGGATCAGCATGTGCAACGCATGTTGAAAGATGAGCGCGCAAAACGCGGACTCATCGAGTTCTTCAACGACTGGTTGCAACTTCAGCGCATCTTCACCCAAGAAAAAGACACGACGCAATATCCCGAGATGACCGATGCTTTGCGCCAACAACTTTACAAATCTTCACAGCTTTACTTGGCTGAGTTGGTCTGGACCCAAAAAGCCGATCTCAAGACCGTCTTTTTGTCCAAAGAAGCTTTCGTCAACGCGGATATCGCGAAGCTTTACCAAGGCGTCCAAGCCACGGGGACCGACCTACAAAAAGTCACGTTGGATGGAAGCCGTCGTGCGGGGATCTTGACCTCGCCGACTTACCTCATCGCGCACTCTGGCAAGTCTTCCACGGGATTTGTCCATCGTGGTGTGTTCTTCTTGGAGCAACTGGCTTGTCGCCCGATCCCTGCGGCCCCCGCAGGAGCGGTCGAAGCAGGAAAAGCCAAGCTGAAAGATGTGGATCTCACGAAGCTCACGCAGCGCGAGATCCAACAGATCCACGGTGCTGATCCAAGCTGCAACTTCTGTCACAAGATCATCGACCCTGCGGGCGCAGCCTTCGAGATCTTCGATCCCATGGGTCGATTCCGACTCAACGAAAAAGGCCTTCCCATCGACGCTTCAGGGAAACTCGAAGACTTTGGCGACATGCAACCCAGCTTCAAAAATGCGTTGGAGTTGAGCAACAACCTCGCGCAGTCTCAGCACTTCCAACAGTGCTTTACCATGAAGCTCTACACACACAGTTGGGGCCGTCCCCCCGAAGGCGAGCGCAACTGCGCTTTGGCGCACACCTATGATGGACTTCAAAAAGGACAGTTTACACTTTTTGACAGCTACGCCGCGATCTTGCGTAGCCCACAATTCTTTTTGCGCAAACAACCTGCGGACGGGAAGTGATCGATATGAAAGAAAAATCTACTTTTTACATGGGTCGTCGCAGCTTCTTGAAACACCTGAGCATCGGCTCTTTGGCGTTTAGTCCGTTTATCCATGCACAACGCGCTGCGGCTGCTACACCCGTGAAGCCGCGTTTGTTGGTGATCGTCCTGTCTCACGGACCTGGGGGCCCTGGGATGGCCTATGGAACGGAGACCAACTTTACTGTCTCGCCGTGGCTCTCGCCTTTACAGAGCATCAGCAAACACTTGATCCTCGTCGATGGTCTGCAAGGAACATGGTGGGGCAACGCACACGATGTGTCTTACTCCCACTTGCTGACCTCAAGCGTAAAACCCGATACTCCGTCTTTTTCGGCTCCGCGCTCGGCTTCGCTTGATGTGATCTTGGAAAAGGCCCTAGGCAAAAGCACGCTGCCTGTGATGCGTCTTCGCTCGGATGTTTGGGGCGGATCTGGCTCTTTGGCCAAGACTTTTTGCTACAACGAAAATCTCCAACCGATCGCTTTCCAAAGCGCTTCGCAAGCCAACGCCTCGTTGCTTGCAAACATCGGTGGTGTGACCTCTTCCGAAGCAAAAGCCCGCGCACTCGCGAAAAAACGCAAACGCATCCTCGACGAAGTTTCGGACGAACTCAAGTCGCTGCGACTGCGTATCGACGGGCAAGAACGATTGAAACTCGATCAGTTTGTGGAAGGAATCTCTGACACGACCGCACAGTTGGGTCTTGGAGGACAAGCGACGGTGGGTGGAAACTGCGTTGCACCCGACAAGATCTTGTCTTCGCGCGATCTCAATGCCCTCAATGGCACCACGCGTTACGAAAGATATCTGGATTACCAATTCACCCACGTCAAGACCGCTTTTGCTTGCAATCTTGCGCAGATCGCGGTGATGGATGTCGCGGAAGTTCCTCACGATATCTACGAATGGACCGACGTTAACGGCCAAAAACAAACAGGCAAGCCCTGTGCAGACAGCGACTTTCACCAGTGTGTCGCGCACTACGACGATCGCAATCGTCGTCTTTGTTTCGAGGGCAGCGTGCGTTGGCAGATGCAAAAGATCACCGACTTTGCAAAACAGATGGACGCCATCAAAGAATCCAATGGCAAGAGCTTGCTCGAAAACACCGTCATCGTGGTGACGGGCGAAGTTGGAAACGGCGATCACAACGTGAAACGCAAGCCACACATCATCATTGGTGGTAGCGGGGCACCCAAACTGCGGACGGGTCGGTATCTTGCGATCCCTGAAGTCCGCACACTGATCCAACAAACGACGGACGGCGAACTGAAGTTTGACCGCAAGTTCATCAGTAGCCGTACAGAAGGCGATCTCTGGCGAGAGGTCTGCGCTGCGATGGGACACTCGATGAAGACCTTTGGCGTAGATTATCTGAACCGCGGTGCCATCGGGATTATGTGACCTCTCAAGGGATGGGGTAAAACAAACACGCCCCATCCCTTGTGGAACTCATCTTCTTGATGCCACTCCTTTTCCTACGAAGCCTTCCCTCCCTATCTATCGGACGTTTGAGGTCGTTGATGCGACAAATCTTTCTTTGTCTTTTAATCGTCCTGTCTTGTAGCTTCCTCTTCCAATGCCAAGTCGAAAATCGCTGTTCTCCCAACACCCAAGGGGCTTGTCCTTGTCCTGACGGTCGTTATGGCACGCGTACTTGCTCGGCTGACGGGGTGTATGGAAGCTGCTATTGTCTCTCTGCACCCAGCGAACAGGTGGTTTCGGATGCCGATGGCGCAGCACCTGAAGAGCGCCCTGCTCCCGAAGAGTCCGTCTCTTCTGAGCCGCAAGCAGAAAAGACCCCAGAAGCAGGACCCGAGCCAGAACCTACACCCGAATCCTCTCCTGAAGAGGTGAGCACAGAAACCACACCCACAGAGCCTGAGCCCATCCCCGAACCATCTGTCGTGGAAGATGAGCCTGTCACAGAGGGCGTCTGCGAAGAAGCCTGTCAGGGGGGCGCGATTTGTTCGGGAACGACGTGCAAATGCCCCACGGGGACCACTTTGTGCGGTAGCTTGTGTGTCGATACCAAAGCTACACCCGAACACTGCGGAGGTTGTGGTAAGGCTTGTGCTGCCACCAAAGCTGCTTGCGTCAACAGCCAGTGCACCTGCCTTTTCTCGACTTT
Organism: Myxococcales bacterium; assembly: GCA_020632975.1. Taxonomy (GTDB): domain Bacteria; phylum Myxococcota_C; class UBA6777; order UBA6777; family UBA6777; genus JAKLKB01. Next base: position 165,717 of record JACKEL010000002.1, on the reverse strand, counting down.
GATTGCGACCTTCTCAGGTCGTCATGCGGGTGGGGTAGAGGCTGTGCGGTTTGGCCCAAACAGCCGCTATTTGTATTCCGCGTGCAGCAGTGCAGGGTTGCAAGTGTGGGATGTCGCAGGGCGCAAACACTTTTACGAGCACGCTTCAGGGATTTACCCTTCTACAGATGGTGTTCGCGATCCTCACAATGTCAGTGTCCACAAAGATGCTGATCAGTTTTTGGTTTCTGGAGAAGCCCGATCTATCAAGGTTTACAGCCTCCAGCAACAAAAGCGGATACGCGAGATCTACGGTCATACCGCCAATCTGTCGGATGCTTTGTTCAATCCAGCAGGCACGCTCATCGCCTCCAGCTCGAAAGACAAAAGCATCCGGATATGGGATTCCGTGACCTACAAGCTGCTACAAAATCTCTCTTTTACCCCAGAAGTCGGCAAGATGGACTTTAGCCCAGATGGAAAGCTCCTTGCTGTGAGCTTTGCGGACAAAAGCGTCAAGCTAATCGATACAACCACTTGGCAGGAAGTTCGCAGTCTGGCAGGCGCACAAGACAACATCGAAAGCCTCGCTTTTGATAAACAAGGAAAGCACGTTGCTGTGGGGACCGACGCAGGCACCATCCTGATTTGGGATGCAACGACGGCTGCTTTGCTTCGTACCATCGTCTTCCATGGGACTTTTGCTTACACCGTGCATAGCATCGACTTTAGTCCAGATGGAAAGTACCTGATATCGGGTTGGGAAGACCGCAGTGCGAAGCTGTGGGAAGTCGCGACAGGCAAACTTGTCCATACCCTCACCATGCACTTTGGGGCGGTGTATGGGGTGGCCTTTAGTCCAGATGGAAAGTACATCGCGACGGGGGCGGGAGACAAAAACGTGCGTTTGTGGGGTTGTCCCTAGAGCCCACAAGACTTTGCTACGATCGAGCCATCACTTCGGACAACTCCTGCCATCACTTCGGACAACTCCAGACATCACTTCGGACAACTCCAGACGTGGACATGATCGCCTGAGAGGTAGAGGAGACGCGTTCCATCAGCGCTAAACTGCGGGAAGTGTTGTCCTGTGGTTTCCATCCATTTGGCTGGAATCCCATTGTCGTAGTTGCTTACGTGTTGCCACGTTTTGGTTTCCCATAGATACGTGATCATGCCGCTGGCGATGAGGTATCCTCCAGAGGGAGAAAAACGAAGGGTGTGACTTGGTGTGTTGTTGGGGGTCAGCTTTTTCAGGAGCTGCCAAGTGGTTGTGTCATAGAGGGAAATGCTACTGTTGGCCATCGCGAGGACTTTGCCATCAGGAGAGAAGGCCAAAGCCTCTTGGATACCGACGTTTGTCTTGCCGATGAACTGGGGGTTTCCTTGCCCAAGTTTCCAAGAATATAGATACCCATCACCACCCACCCCTGTAACAAGCCGACCATCGTTGCTTACCGCCCATTTACGGACAAGATTGTAGGGGAGACCCAATCCTTGGATATCGATGGCGGTTTCTTGCATCGTCGCGAGATCCCAAAAGCGTAGAGATGCCGAGGTCAAACCATAACTATAGACGAGGTAACGACTATTCAGAGAAAAGGCGTGTCTGATCTCAACAATGTTCTCGTCTGTCTCAAGCATGGTCCGCTTTTGTTGGAGAGTTTCGCGATCCCAAAGGCTCATCTTTTCGCGACGATGGAATGAGTAGCGCAAGATGTACTTTGCATCGGGAGAGAAGAAGTGGAGGGTCTTCTCATAATCGTCGTCGGCTTTTGCCAAGAGACGGAGATCTTGGATGCTTCCATCTGCGATGTCTCTTGTGATGAGCACGCCATCTCTGGTGATTCTTACGAACCTTTGTCCATTGGTTGTGGAGAAAGCGATGTCGCTGTCTCTGCCGTTGCTATGAGAGCTAGGTTTGATCGAAGGCATTTTGGTTATGAGATCGAACACGAAGATATCGCTTTTTTTGGCGATATCGCCGCCTCGATCCATGGAGAAGACCGTCGCGAGGTTTCTTCCGTCGCTTGCGATTGCGATAGGAGAGTTCGGATATTCCGCAGGCATCGGCATGAGAACTTCTTCTTGTTCTGTGTCGAGATCCAACCAAGCAAGTTCAGTGAGTCCTTTGTACAACGCGATCTTATGCAGACTGGGGTGGATAGCGTAATAGAATGATTTGTGAGGCACATCGGATGTTCGGTTCCTTAAGATTCTTTTCCATGTGCCTTGTTGAAGATCCCAGTACTGAACCAAGAAGTTGTCCGCGTCCACCACAAAAGTTCCGTCTGGACTGTAACGAGGGCGCAGTTTTGATGATGTGCTTGGGAGTTGTTGGAGAAACTTCTTTTTGGTGCCTGCTTCGATATCGATGAGCAGGGGGGGGATCACGTTTTCGTTGGGGTAGATGTAAAATGCTTCTTTCCCATTGGGAGAGATCGCAACATTGTAAAACAGTTCGTCAGCTCTCGGCACATCGAGCGATTGCTTGCGTGCGATCGTTTGGTCCGCGTGTTTGTACCACGTCGCATCTTTTTTCCAGATCATCAGCAAGCTGTCGTCTCCTGTGTGGAGGGCTTGGACGCTGGTTTGGTAGGTTGCTTTGAGTCCTTTTCCTAGCTCCCAAAGCTCTGTATTTTTTTCGTCCGAAAGCGCCAACCACTGGCCATTTGGGGACAACGATGCATGTTCTGGGGACGTAAGGTTGCTGTGGTGCCATGCGAGCCATCGGTTTTTTTCTAGCTCACGCACACGAATAATTCGGCCTGTGATCTCGACAAGTTCTTTGTTTGCATTGCGGAAAAACAAGTGCGTGGTTGTATTGGCTCTCACAAAATAATTGACTGTACCTTCTGAGATGGAGGGCGTGCATTCCTTGCAAGCACCTTGGCAGACGGGTTCGATGCATACGTTTTTGTCGCAGATCTTCCCGCCTGTGCAGTCTGTATCTCGTGTGCATGTCGTTGGCGTCGTTGGTTTGCAGACACCTTGTTTGCATTGAAAGTTTGCGGCGCAATCTGTGTCTTTGTGGCAGCCTGTGGGGGGCACTTCTTTGCAAATGCCTCCTGTGCAGATGTAGTTGTTTGCGCAGTCGTTGTTTGTCATGCAGCCATTTGGCTTGGGTTTGCAGGCGCCGCTGTCGCAGTACAAACCTTTGGGGCAGTGCCCATCGCTTGAACAGACGGGCTGATGGGCGGCTTGGCACCAACCCATCGTGCAGATCTGCGAAGAAGCACAGTCATTCTTTTCTCTACACTCGTAACCATGGAGGCCACAAGCCGCGTTGTAGAGTGAGAGAGGTAGTAAGATCAGAATAAAACACAACAAAAGACTTCGCGGGATAGCCTTACGAGGCTTGGGAGGGGGCATTGTTTTCATGAATCCATCCTTTTGAGAAAATGATCATACAAATTCTTGGAGCTTTGAACATCCATAAAAGAGTCCTCGCTCTTTCGGTGGATGCGGATGTCTCGGATTGATGGGCGTTTGGGAGATCTCTTGTGGTGGTATGTGTGCACATGCACCACCACTGTTGAAAAGAACCGACGTTACGCGCGTTTTGTCCGTTCTTTTGGGCGATATCGATAGCGATGTGTTGAGGGCCTTATCTTTTTGGCGGCTCGCTAGATGCTCGGTCGAAGCGGGAGATCCAACCGAACACAAAGTCCAAAGAGGGCTTGCCAAGCAAACTGATGTCGCCAAGAAAATCCGAGTTGGGCGACTTCAAATCCAGCGTGGAGGTGGCTCGAAAATGCGACGCGTTCATGAAACCAGAGGTCCATCTGAAACAGGCCACCATATCGAAAGAGGCTTCCTGTCTTGAGTTGTATGTTGACGTCTTGTAGCAAAACACCGTAACCAAGGCCCAATCCAACGAAGAGATCGACGAAAGAGAAGCTTTTTCGATAACCCACTTCGCCTTGAAGCTGGACCAAGAGCTGTGTGTAGCTCTGTTCTTGGTAGGGGAGCTGTGTTCCCCACAAACCCAAGCGCAAGCCAAAGTAACGATGTCTCCAACCTAGCAAGGCCCCGCTCATCAAGGCCCCTCCCAAAAGAAAGCTTTGTTTCAAACCACCATGGATCTCAAGTTGGTGGCTTTCTTCAGGGGGGACAGGGTGCAAAGCCTCCAAAGGCAACGCGAGTTGGCCTTTGCGTTGGGTTTGGACATGCTGACATTGAATGGCATTCCAAGTCCCGTTGAGTCGGGACTCTTGGCCTTTTGGAAACTGTAATCTTTGCCGCCAACAACGACCTTGGTGTTGGAGATCCACGATCGCCTCGCCTGGAACCACCGCAAGCCGCAGGGCTTGCGAAGAGCGCTTCTTTCGTATCCACAAAAAGTTGGCCACGGAGACTTGCAAGTTTCCTCGCACTTTCGGCCCAATCCACAAACGCGCTCCATAAGCAGGAGCAATCGCGTAGGTATTGGCTCGTTGGTAAACCCCGAAAAGATAGGGCTTTTGTCGTGTCTCGCGTGCCATCTCTTGGCTTGTGTAAGCAAAGAGTTCTTCGATCGAGATCTTTCCATCTCGATCCCGATCTGCGGGGCCTTGCAAGCCTCGTAGCAGATGATGCGTAAAGATCGAGGCTTTGTATTTTTGGGATTCCCAAGCACTATTCAAACTTGAGCTAATGATCTGTAGGCCGCGTTCATCGCCTTGGTTGGGGAAGTTTTGGCTCAGATCGAGCGGCTGAAGGCGGCGGACACCTTTGCGCACGAGATCTTGAAACTGCTCCATGCTGCCAAACTGTCGGATGATCTCGCCGCTAAAACACGCGTCTAGGATCGCAAAGCGTCGTTGTATCGGTAGTTTCTGTAAAAAGTGAGCGAACTCTTTGTAGGTGACATCTTGTTGGGTCTTGGGACCCGTATGGAAACGCTCTTTGTCAGCGTGTCCTGTGTAATAAAAGAGAAATGTCGTGATCTTTGGGGCTTTTTGTACGCGTTGTTGGATGCGTTGCATTGCTTGTCTAAAAGCACGCGCATCTTGGTTTTGTAAGGTATGCACCAAAAAGCCCAAGCGACGGAGCTTTGTTGCGAGGGGATGCAGGTCACCGCGCAGTGCGTATCGCAACAATGGATCTTCTTTCCAACCGTGTTGGTTACCCACCAACAAAGCGACACGTATATCTCGTGCGTAGGAGGGCGCCGCCCATCCTAGCCACAGGCAGATGCTTATCATGCAAGGGATTTTCGCCCAAAGAGCGATGAGGTGTTCTTTTCGAAGCATCATCTTGTCTGAATCCAACATGTTTGAGCGCACGGGAGATCTGTTGGCTGGTGGGCTGTTTTTGGGCCTTGCTTGCGAGATGTGTGGATGTCGTGCTTCAAAAAGTGCTGTTCAGGCATGGATACGCAGAGGCTGTCCAAGTTCTCGTCCACAGGTTGTTCCACAACAATCGTCGTGCGTCTCTTCTTTCACTTAGGATGACACCATCAGCGTTTGTGATGATGACAGGTTGAGGCCAAATTCAACGGACTTTTTGTGATCTTCCTGAAAACAAAGGTTTTCTTGATGAGGCTTGCAGGGCACGGGGTTGAGGCCCATTGCCCATGAGGGACCCGCAAAGATATCGCGTGCTCTACGTTGAAAAATATCGGCTCCAAAAAGTCGAGAATAAGCTCCATCCACGCGCAAAATTGGGGAAGATGGTGAGGGCGCTAGCCCAAGCAGAGAAGGCTCAGAAGAGATCTTAGGAGTCGATGGCTTTCGTATGAAAAGCTTGAAAGATTTTTTCTGCTGCGAGGGTCGGGGTCAGGGTTTGGGTGAGGATGCCTTGTTGCAGTGTGGGAAGGAGCTGTTTGACTGTGGGGTGGTGGTGAAGTTCGTGTAAGAGTTGATCTTCCACCATCTGCCACATCCAACGAAGCTGTTGTTGGCTGCGTTTGGTGGCGAGTTCTCCCGCTTCTTCGAGGGTGGTGCGGTGTTTTTGCAAAAGCTTCCATAGTTCAGAAAGCCCCGCACCTTCGAGGCCAGAGCAGGTGGTCACTTGCGGACGCCATGAAGGGGAGGTTGGACGCATCAGTCGCAGGGCGCTTGTATACTCGCGGCGGGCGCGTTCTGCGGGGAGGGTGTTGTTTCCATCAGCTTTGTTGATCGCCAAGATGTCGGCGATCTCCAAGATACCGCGTTTGATGCCTTGGAGTTCATCGCCTGCACCTGCCAACATCAACACCAAGTAGCTATCCACCATCTCCGCCACGATGGTCTCTGATTGCCCCACACCCACCGTCTCCACCAACACCACGTCAAAGCCCGCAGCTTCGCAAAGCAAGATGGTCTCACGTGTTTTGCGCGTGACACCTCCAAATGAGCCGCTATTCGGGGAAGGTCGAATAAACGCACGTGGGTCCATCGACAACTTTTGCATCCGCGTCTTGTCACCCAAGATCGAACCGCGGCTCACGCTACTCGATGGATCGATCGCAAGGACTGCCACTTTGTGTTCTTGGGTCAGCATCGAACCAAAAGCCTCGATAAAGGTGCTTTTCCCAACGCCAGGAACACCGCTAATCCCGATACGATGGGCTTTCCCCGTCTCTGGCAACAAAGCGAGCAGCAGCTCTTGGGCTTGTTGGCGATGATCTGCACGGTTGCTTTCGATCAAGGAGATGGCACGGCCCAGGATCGCACGATCCGCCGCGCGGATCCCTTCTACATAACGTTCTAGGGAAAAAGAGCGCTTCACGTTTTTCTCTACGGTTGGCTTGAGGTTGGATGGTCGCGAGGAGTCTTTTGACGCATCAAGCTCCTTGTGCGGGGAGGGTGTAGCCGAGGTGTTTGGCGAGCTTCAGTAGAAGTTCTTTGGCAGCGATAGGAATCACAGTGCCAGGTCCAAAGATCGCGGTCACACCTTCTTGATAGAGCGTGTCATAGTCTTGGGGTGGTATGACCCCGCCGATCACGATCAAGATATCATCGCGGTCGTACGACTTGAGGGCATCGCGCAGTTGGGGAACAAGCGTGAGGTGGCCCGCAGCGAGACTACTGACACCAATGACATGTACGTCGTTCTCTACAGCTTGACGCGCGCTTTCTTCGGGGGTTTGGAACAAGGGGCCGATGTCCACATCGAAGCCCAGATCCGCAAAGGCCGTTGCGATGACCTTTTGCCCGCGGTCGTGTCCATCTTGTCCCATCTTGGCGATGAGGATACGCGGGCGGCGTCCTTCTGCTTCCGCGAACTGATCGGCGATCTCGCGGACTTCTTCGATGGATTGATCATGATTGCCGACTTCACCGCTGTAAACGCCCGATATCGCTTTGATCGGGGCTTGGTGGCGCCCAAAGACTTTTTCTAGCGCATCGCTGATCTCGCCCACGGTGGCATGAGCGCGCACGGCTTCGATTGAGAGCGCGAGCAGGTTGCCTTCGCCACTTTCAGCCGCTTGGGTGAGGGTTTGGAGGGTACCTTCGACCTTTTGGGGATCGCGTTCAGCGCGGAGTTTTTGCAGCCGTCGGATCTGTGCTTCGCGGACCGCGGAGTTATCGACTTGAAGGATGTCGATATCTTCTTCTTTCTCAAGAGGATAGCGATTGATCCCAACGATGCTTTGTCGACCGCTGTCGATGCGGGCTTGGGTCTTGGCGGCAGCCTCTTCGATCCGCATCTTGGGCAGGCCCGTTGCGATGGCTTTGGCCATCCCACCGAGCGATTCGATCTCTTGGATGTGTTCCATGGCGCGTTGCGCGAGGTCATGGGTCAGTCGTTCCACATAGTAGCTACCGCCCCAAGGGTCGATGGTGTCGCAGATCCCGCTTTCCAGTTGCAGGAAAAGCTGGGTGTTTCGAGCGATCCGCGCACTAAAGTCCGTGGGCAGGGCCAGTGCTTCATCAAGCGAGTTGGTGTGGAGGGATTGGGTGTGCCCATGGGTGGCGGCCATCGCTTCGATGCATGTGCGCACCACGTTGTTGAAAGGATCTTGCGCTGTCAGCGACCAACCCGAGGTCTGACAGTGCGTGCGCAAGGACATCGAACGCGTGTCTTTGGGGTCAAAAGACTTGACGAGGGAGGACCAAAGCATCCTTGCTGCGCGGAGTTTGGCGACTTCCATGTAGAAGTTCATGCCAATGGCCCAAAAGAACGAGAGGCGTGGTGCAAAGGCATCGATGGAAAGTCCCGATGCAAGGCCCGTTCGGATGTACTCTAAGCCATCGGCCAAGGTGTAACCAAGCTCTAGATCGCAAGTCGCTCCCGCCTCTTGCATGTGATAGCCAGAGATCGAGATGCTGTTAAAGCGCGGCATGTGGCTTGATGTATAAGCAAAGATATCCCCGATGATCCGCATGGATGGGGCTGGGGGATAGATGTATGTGTTGCGGACCATGAACTCTTTGAGGATGTCATTTTGGATGGTACCGCTGAGTTGTTGTGCGGGAACGCCTTGTTCTTCTGCTGCGACGATGTAGAGCGCCATGATCGGCAAAACCGCGCCATTCATGGTCATGGACACGCTCATCTGATCGAGGGGGATACCATCAAAGAGGATCCGCATGTCCAAGATCGAGTCGATCGCGACTCCTGCCATACCAACATCGCCCGTTACGCGGGGATGATCAGAGTCGTAGCCACGGTGCGTCGCGAGGTCAAAGGCGATCGATAGGCCCTTTTGACCTGCTGCAAGGTTACGTCTGTAAAAGGCGTTGCTTTCCTCGGCTGTAGAAAAGCCTGCATACTGGCGGATCGTCCAAGGACGTTGGGTGTACATCGTCGCATAAGGACCGCGCACAAAAGGCGGAAGGCCAGGAAAGCTATCGAGATGGCCCAAGGAGGCGACATCTGCGGAGGTATAAAGCGGATGGACGCGGATGCCTTCGGGGGTTTCCCAAGCCATCTCTTCAAAGGATTGACCGCGTGAGGCTTCTGCGCTCGCTTTCCACGTGTCCGTGGAGGCGATGTCATGGGACTTGTCGCGCAGGGGGATCTCCGCGAAAGAAGGGATCTTACGCATGGTTCATCCTTATTCCTAGAGATTGATAGAGTTCTTCGAGGACGGAACAAGCGTCGCATCCCATAAAGACAAAGTGATTGATGCCCGCAGCGCGCCAAGCCTCTTCGGCCTCCCCAGGCTTGCCAGCAAGATAGACTTGTTGGGCACCCGCTTCTTTGAGCAGGGGAGCAAGCGTCTCGATGGATGTGGCGTATGCAGCATCGCTTGAGCACACCACCGCAAAAGCGGCTTGGCTGGCTTGGAAGGCTTCGACAAGTTCTTGTGGCGTTGCGAAACCATCATTGTCGATGGCCTCGACCCCACCCGCTTCAAACAGCTGTCGGGCAAAGTCTGCGCGTGCTTTATGTTGGGGGATGGGCCCAAGGTTGCCGAGAAAGATTTGGGGTCGTTTCCCTTGTTGCTGAAGACAGGTATCGCTGGCGTCACGCAACTGCTCGAAGCGTTCGGCATCTCGACGAGCTTTGAGTGGTTGGACAGACCAAGACGCCCCATCTTGTAAGGCCAAACGTAGGGTTTCGATCGTCGCACCTTGTTGGGCAGCTTGGACCAAAGCATCAAAGAAGCTTGCTGAAGCATCGGTCTTGTCGAGGTCTTGGAGCTTTTGTTCGAGTGCATCTTGGGGATGTTGGCTGAGGTGCTGTTGCAACGCAGCTTGTTGATCTTGGCGGATCGTTGAGGGGGAAGGAGTCGTGCGCGAGATCGTGCGTTCTTGGATCAAAGGAAACGCGCTGACACCTGTGATCGCGTCCTTGCGTTGGGCGATACGCTTGTGTCGTTTGTCGCTCATCGCTTCGAGTTTGGCCTGCCAAGCGCCCGTCGCAAGGGCTTGTGGGAGCCCTCCCATCGCTTCCATTTCTTGAAAGTGTGACCACGCGGCTTGGGCGATCTGCTCGGTCAGATCTTCGATATACCAACTTCCGCCCGCAGGATCGAGGACTTTGCCAAGGTGTGACTCTTCTTGAAGGATCACTTGTGTGTTGGCGGCCATGCGACGGGAAAAAGCGTCTGGGGCTTGCAACAAAGCATCCAAAGGAGCGCTTTCAATGCTTTGTGCGCCGCCTGCGGAGGCCGCAAATGTCGCAGCCGTGGTGCGCAACATATTCACCCAGATATCGCGGCGTGTAAGGATGCGCGGCGAAGTTCGGGCGTGCAGATGCATCGCGATATCCGTGGTTTCTCCGAGGCTCGCTTCCAACACGCGCGCCCACAACAGACGAGCTGCGCGGATCTTTGCGATCTCCACGAAGATATCGCCTGTGGTCGCGATCTCAAACAACAAAGAGGACGCGGCATCTTCGATGCTTAGGCCCGCATCGCACAACCAACGCAGGTAGGTGGTCCCTGTCGCGATGAGAGCAGCGACTTCTTGGGTGGGGCTCGCACCTGCATTGTGGTGGGGCAAAGAAGACACCAAGCCAACTTTCATCTTTGGCGTATGTTCGAGGCTCCAACGCGTGAGGCTGGCGAGTTGGGCTTTCGCAGCTTCGAGGCTGCTAGGAAGCTGACCTGTGATGACCGCTGTTCCAAGAGGATCGACACACCAAGCTCCACAAAGGCCTGCAAGATCCGCTTGAAGCGCTTGGGCTGCGGTAATGCGTTGTGCTGCGTAAGCGAGAGCGTCAGAGCCTGCGAGCAGATACAGCGCATGGGCGCCTTTTTCGAGCGGCGCACTGATCTCAGAAAGAGCCGAAGGATGGGACAAAACGACGCCTTCTGAGGTCTCTGTGGCGACTTGCAGCCAAACTCCTTGGACACCGCGTGCGAGATCATGTGCGAGCGCTTGTGCGTTTTCGCTTGGTGCGGGATGCCAGTAACGTTGGTGGATCAGCCAGCCTGCTTTTTCAAGGACAGCTTGGCTTCCGCGTCGATGGGGCCAAAAGCCCGGCGGAGCATCTTCTAGAGGAGGTGTTTGGGGGGCCAGCGGAGAAAGCTGCAAACCATCTAGTGTTTGGCGCGTAAGACGTGAGAGTGGCGCGCCTTTGAGCAGCTTTTCGGCTGCGGCTTGCCATTCCTCTTGGGTGTGGTGGGGGAAGTCCTCCCATCCAGCTAGGATCGTGTCTTTGGTCATCTTTTTGCCCAAAAGTCAGAAGGATCGAAAGTGCGAAGATCGGCTGAGTTGGGACCTTGGAAGATCGCCAAACTCTCGCTATGTTGGACGCTGCACTATACCCAAGACAAGCCAACTTGCCAAGGCGATCTCGAAGAGAAGGGGCCAAACGGCAAAAGTTTGGGAGGAACGACGTGGAAGGAAGCCTAGGTTTATTTTTGTTGTTCGTGATTGGGATGTTTGGCCAAGTGGCCTTCTGGGTGGATATCTGGAAAGGTACTCTCCCTTTTTGGGTGGGTTTTTCTTTGCAGTTTTTTCCTTTTGTCTTTTCTTATTTTGGACTTTCTCTTCTCGAAGAAAGCAACGATCTGTCTTGGGCTTGGTGGGGTGGTCGTCTGTCTGAGTGGGGGCTTGGTGCGTATGCCCTGATCAGCATCAGTGCGATCTTTGCGGGTGGTCTGGGGTTTTGGCGCCCTCATGGATGGATCATGTATCTTGTGATGATGGGCCTAGGGATACTCCCTTGCGCGCTGTTTTGGCGGGGACTGCGAGGGTGGCGACAGCAGCTTTTGTTGCGCACCAAGATGTTGTCTCCTTCCCCAATACAGCCCATCCAAGCCCAAGGGACGGCACCTTCAGAAGATGCAGCGGCATCAGAAGATCCAGAAGAGCTAGAAGGCATGGAAGAGGCGTCAGCCTTGGGGGAGCTTTTCGAGATAAACCTTGGGATACCAAGCTTTGCGCGGACCCCTGAGCAACGTGTTTTGACGTGGAAAGAGCGTTGGGGAACGATTGGTTGGGATGGCCCGATCTTGGGCGGGATCTTGCTGATCTTTTTGGCGCTCACGGTGTTTATCCACATCGTGGGGGCTTGGGATCAACGACCTTCTTTGTTGTTGGCGAGCTATGCCATGTGGGGTGGTGGGGGAGCGATCTACTTTTGGCAAGCCATCGAAGGGATGTTTCCCTCCTATATTGCGCCTTCTCCACAACATGCGCGCCTGCGACGCCTGCGCTTTGCTTGGTTTTCTCTGGGGTTAGGTGTGGTGGGTGTCTGGTTGATTTGGATGGCTTGGCAAGACACATCCTCTTCTTCCGAAGAACGCTGGATCTTGGCGGGCATTGGGGTCTTTTACGCGCTCGCGCTCTTGGGAGCGTTGAATCTTTTTCGACGAGGTGTGGGGATCTCGTACGAGGCTGTCCAAGAAGGCTTGGTGGAACAACATCCAGAAGGTGCGTTGCTTTGGCCTTGGGAGCGTTTTTCGTGGTCGTCTTGGTGGATCGAGCCCGCGCAGCGAGAAGGTTACACACTGCGGGTCGGACTGGCTTTTCCTGCATTGGAACGCGCTTGCGAGAAGAGTGAGTTTTCGGATGCTTTGTGGGTGTCTTTGGGGGAGCTTTCTTGGGTGGTTTCTCAAAAAGGCACAGACATCAAGCGCGAAGCCTGCAAAAAGCAGATGATGGAGCGTGTGCATCGCCGCCTTCTTGTGGCCGCCAAAACAGCCGATGAAGCGGGAGATGCTTATTATTCGAGCGAGTGTTTGGTCATCGGGGGAGAAGAGGCTTTCCCTAATCTTGCAAGCATCGCGGAGCATATCGCCGATGGGAAGGCCACTTCAGAAGAAGCAAAGCGACAAGTTGCATCGAAGAAAAGTTGGTCAGCTTGGGTGCAAGTCGATGATTAAAAAGAGAAATTTGGCGAAAGGATAGGGGCGGCGTCTTAGGGGCGAGGAGTGGGCTTGGGCTTGCTTGGGCGGTAGATCTTGCAGGTGAGCAGGAGCTTGTAGGGCTTGTTGTTTCGGGTGGTGTAGATGCGCAACCGACGGACTTCTTTGCGGTAAAGCATCTCATTCATCTTGTCACATTGTTCTTTAAGCGTCTTGGCTTCCCAAAGGTGCTGGTAAAAAGGGTCCAGCGCGAAGGTCATGTAAGCACCATTGAGATAGGCTTGCTGGGCGGGGACAAAACGCGTGTAAGGCCCTGGGCTGATCGCTTCGCCAAGCTTGATGGGCTGCGCGACCCACCACATCCCCAACAGCAGAAACAAGATCCCCAACGAAGCCCACGAAACGACCGCGATACGTTGCCAGTTCCAAAGGTAGGCCTTGCTGCCAAGATTGCGTGCTTGTTGACGGATATCGTCGATGGTTGGGAGCGCGATGGAGGTCTTCGACTTTCGGATAGAAGCGGGCGCATCGAAGAGTAGGTTTCCGTAGGCGTCTTGGTCTTGGGTGGCATCAAGCAAAGCGTAAGAAGATGCCGACTTGCCCTTGGCTGCTTTGGCGTCCCCTTGGGGGCGTTGGTTGGGGGGGCGTTTGTTTTGGTGCGAAGAAGAGGGCTTGTTTACAAGATCATGAGATCGCTGGGTATTTCCTTGCGCAGACTGCACGACTTCGATGGAGTCGAGGTCAAAGTCTTGGAACTCATTTTCGAGGGCCTGCAACACAGAGTCATAAGAAGAGTTTTTGGTCCAGCCGCTTTGTTCTTCAGCAGCGGGGGGCTCTGCGACGGTTTCTTCATAATGACGCGCGGGGTTCCCTTGGAAACTTTGCAGCGATGCGGATGTCGCGTGACGACGGCGCAAAGCATCGAAGTCTTTGGGAGGCTGGATGGGAAAAGGTAGCTCTTGTCGCAACAACTCGTTGAAGAAAGAGAGCAAGATATTGGGCTTGAGAGAAGGGATGCGAGACAGGTGTTCCCAGATCGGTTGTGTCTCAAGAAACCCTTCGCTTGTGTATTCAGGAAGCCAGCGTTGGAGATAGCGTTGGAAGTTATCTGCCCGCAAATAAACGGAAAGCGGGGACGACTCCATCAAGCGAACAAGGATGTCTGTTGTTTGCTTGAGTGCTGCGGCATTGGCGCGCTTTTGGGCGACTTGTAAATTGGCTTGTGTTCGAGAGAGCGGCATGACTTCGCTCGAAGCACGAGGGATCCCTGTTTGCGGCGTCTGACGTAGCTTTTGTTGGGGTGGGGTCGTGCGTAGATCGGCAGACGTTCCATAAGCATTGTTTGGTTTGGTGGGAGCCGCAGCTTTGATCGGCCAAGGCAGTGCAAAGCGTCGCAGGCGTCGAAAGTAAGCGTCCAAGGACTCTGGATCGCAGTTGAGGCTCTTGCCAAGCGCTGTTTCCAAGGGAGTGAGGTCGATGCCGTCGATGTCGATCATCTCGGGGAGTCGGCGTTCTAGGTAGCGTCGATAGCGTTCTGGAGGCAGGCTGCTTTTTAGGGTCGAAGACTCCATCAGCGTGACCATCTGATCGATCCCACGTTGAAGTTTGTCTTCATCAATCGCGACGCGTGTGCTTCCGCCCATCACATGGGGGGCACGGACGGGCCAAGGCAGAGGTTGGCGTTGGATCTCCACAAAAAAGGTGTCCATGGCTTGCTTCTGCACGCCAGGGATGCGGGAGATGCTTTGCCAGATGGGTTCAAGATCGAGGACACCATCTTTGACGTACTCAGGGAGTCGCCGTTCAAGGTACTTTGAAAAGCTCTCAGGGTTCACCCACATGACCAAGGGAGATGATTGCAAAAGTCCCAAGATGACGTCCGTTGCGTCAAAGTAAGGTGAGCGAGTTCGTCGAGATGTGATCTGGGAGACCAAGATGCCCTCCATGAAGCATACCCAAAAGGTTTGAGATGCTAGCTGCTGTCGCGTGATGCTTTCTCTAAAAGAAGGTTAGGCAAACCTTTTGTCGCGAAAGGCCTACCACTGTGCCTTTCCCATAGTTATACGGCAGAGCATAGCAATAAACTGAGCGTATACCCACAGGAAAGGCACTACAATTTTTCTGGCAATGATCTTCCACTATCTTAGTGCCAAAGATGGAGAATGAAAAGGCTAGATTTGTAAGGTGATTGGCTCATTTGGAAGAAAGTCGAGGGCAGCAGCGAAGATAAGTGGCGTGTTGGGAGGCGTGGGTTAGCTGCGTTTTTCTGTGCGCATCCCCCAAAGGCTATTTCCTACAAAGTAGCGTTCTCGTTGTTGGATGTCTGCATCAAGCAAGGGAAAACGTGCAAAGAGCGGATCTACTTGTTGCAAGCGCTCGATCAGAGCGAGATCGTCTTCTTGCCCATGCGCGTCCACAACAGAAAGCCACCGCAACAACTGTTCTTCCGCTTGTTCTAGCATCTCAACAGGCTGGGTAGAGCTTCCAAAGTGCCCATAACATAGGCGTGTAAGCGAAGGTGCGAGTTCGCGAAGTGTCTTTATCGATTGAAGGAAGACACCGCGACGAAAAGCGGGAGGCGTTGCGGGCCGTAGATAGGGACCTTGGGCCGTTTCTTGGAGTACACCACCTGCTTCGCCCAAAAACAACGCGCCTTCCCAAGCAAAAGCGACTTGGTGGGGAGCGTGGCCAGGGGTTGGGATGAGCTGGATCGGGCGACCGCAAAGCGTATCGACATCTTCCGTCGAGACCAACTTTTCTGCAGGGACAGGGGTCAGGGGACCGTACATCGTCGCGAGATCGCCAAGTACTTTGACGCTCCCTTCCCACAAGCGCGTGGGTTCGATCAGGTGTGGGATGCCTTGGGGATGACACAACACGCGATCCACGGGGAACTGTTCTACCAAAGCACCCGTCCCACCGCCATGATCAAGGTGGATATGCGTCAACAACACAGCATCGAGCTTTTCGATACCTTGTTGACGAAGGGCTTCTACCAGTCGGGGGATCGTGGCTGTTGGGCCAGGGTCCACAACAAAAGCGATCTTTTGATCGTGATACAACCACGTGCTGATAAACTGGCGGAAGCCTTCGCGCGGTTGATCAAGCGGAAGCAACCAAAGGGTTTGATCGATTTGGATGGGTTGAAGCGAAGACATCAGGCGGTCTCCTTCTCGCAGGGCGCACGGGTAGGGTGCTTTTTCCACAGAGAAAGGGGAGCAAAAGCGCCTTGCTAGTTGGTGGTTTGGGAGGGGAGGTGATCAAGGCGCAGGGAGCGCCGTGGAAAGAGCGTCCGTAGCTTATTTGCTACGGTAGGTGATGCGACCACGGGTGAGGTCGTAAGGGCTCAATTCAACGGTCACTTTGTCGCCAGGAAGGATACGAATGAAGAACTTGCGCATACGACCCGAGATATGAGCCAAGACCATGTGGTCATTTTCCAGCTTTACACGAAACATGGCGTTGGGAAGGGCTTCTTCCACAGTGCCTTCCATCTCAATTGCGTCTTCTTTAGCCAAAACAAATACCTCTCTACAATCAGTCATACCAAGGAGCGGGCTTATAACTCAAAAGAGCTGGCCGCCCTCTCTATTATATCTCTCCGCCACACAAGCAGCGGGGGAACTCCTTGAGGAAAAAAAGCGTGCGTAGACATAGCACAAAGCAACTCAAAAACCAACTCCTTTCTCTCTTCGATCGTGAAGTCGACGGCTGGCTTCAAGGAGGGGGTCTCACATAGACCCTTGACGCAGGCTTAGGATGCAGCGAGTGTGTTGGCGTTTTGATGAAGACGTATCCTTACGGACAGATGGCCTTGATCGCTAGGGTGGGGCAAACAAAGGGAACTTTGAGCGGTCTGTCTAAAAACACACAAGCAAAGAGAGGTGATGGGATGGCAGTACGCGAGCGTGGTTTGGATCAGATTCGTGCGATCTCGATTGAAGAGGGATTTTCGCAGAGTGCGGCGTCTGTGATCTTTCGTATGGGACAGACTGTTGTGCATTGTAGTGCAATGTCTGAGGAGCGCGTGCCTCCCTTTGTTCAAGATGGGAAAGGCTGGGTCACCGCAGAGTACGCGATGCTTCCCGCCTCTTCAGGGCAACGTATCCAGCGTGCGCGCAATGGCCGTGTGGACGGTCGTTCGCAAGAGATCCAACGTTTGATCGGTCGCTCACTGCGTGCGGTCGTGGATATGGGCGCTTTGGGACCTCGCACCATTTACCTCGATTGCGATGTGTTGAGCGCAGATGGTGGGACACGTTGTGCCTCGATCTGTGGGGCGTACATCGCTTTTGTGCTCGCGACACGCAAGCTGCAAGACAAAGGCTTGGTCGATGCAGAGAAGATCATGCTCGACGAAGTGGCCGCGATCAGCGTGGGGATCGTCGATGGACAGGCGATGGTGGATCTTGCTTATGAACAAGATGTCCGCGCAGAAGTCGATATGAACCTTGTGATGACAGGGAAGGGCAACTTGATCGAAGTCCAAGGGACAGGCGAACGCAGCACCTTCTCGATCGAGCAGCTTCAAGAGCTGATCAAGCTCGGCCAAGGAGGGATCGAGCAGATCCTCGAAGCGACGCGGACTTACCTCAAACGCGGCTAAAGGAAGAGAAAGATGTCCCACAAACATCGATTGCTTGTCTGCACACACAACCCTGGAAAGATCCGTGAGATCCGCTCTTTGCTCAGTGACCTTCCTTTGGAAGTGCTCACGGCCGAAGATGTCCCCGATCTTCCCGAACCTGTCGAAGATGCAAAGACATTTGTCGAAAATGCCCGCATCAAAGCGCGTTCCGCATTTGAGCATACTGGTATGTGGACACTCGCGGATGACTCGGGCCTTGTGGTTCCTGCGCTTGGTGGCGATCCTGGTGTGGACTCTGCCTATTATGCGGGACATCACCCTGATCGTGTGGAACGTGAACGAGCCAACCGCCACAAACTCAGCCAAACCATTCAAAGCATCCCAAATGAACAACGCGATGCCTACTTCGTATGTACGTTGGTCTTTCTTTGGGATGGTGGCGAGCAAGTCTTCGAAGGACGATGCGAAGGCCAGATCATCACAGAAGAAAGAGGGCAGCATGGCTTTGGATTTGATCCACTGTTTTTGATCCCGTCTTTGGGCAAGACCCTCGCAGAACTCGAACCCGAAGAGAAAAACAGCAGAAGCCACCGCGCAAATGCCCTCAAAGCTTTTCGGGCTTGGTTGCCCGCATGGCTCGAAACATCGGCTTCGTCCTAGGACGAAAGGTACATGGTGATCTGATCGGAAAATATACTTGCGCTCTGAAAAGATGCGGTGTATATACTTCGCTCTAATCTGTGTGCTTCGCGGATCTTGCTCCGTGCGCCTCGTTTCTTGCTCAGGTCAGCTTTGGCTTGTTCATCTGTTTTTTCAAGCGCCTGTAGCTCAGCTGGATAGAGCACCGGCCTTCTAAGCCGATGGTCGCAGGTTCGAATCCTGCCAGGCGCGCAACGCTTCTCCAAGAAGTACACATACCTTAGTCCTACTTTGCGTCCGTAGCTCAGCTGGATAGAGCACCGGGCTTCGAACCCGTAGGTCGCAGGTTCGAATCCTGCCGGGCGCGCAAATTGGATCACGTAATTGATCGTCTCAACCCAGTGATCCTCCCCTTGCGAAGGTGGCGGAATTGGTAGACGCACTGGACTTAGGATCCAGCGGTTTAACAACCGTGGGGGTTCGACTCCCCCCCTTCGCACTTCCTCTCATTCCACTGCGTTTTTTTCTTGCCTTCCTTCAAAATTGGCTTATCTATCCAATCCCAACCCTCACATGATCACGAAAGAAAGGTAGCCATGAAGATCGATATCAAGATCGACGAGGTCAGCCCTGTCGAAAAACGCGTTCAATTCTCCATCGATTCCAACGACGTGGACGAGATCCTTAACGAGATCTTCCAACAACTCTCGCGCAATGTCCGCCTCAAGGGTTTCCGCCCTGGCAAAGTTCCTCGCAAGGTCTTCGAGCAACTTCCCCAATACCGCACCGCCATCCAAGAAGAAGCACGCAAGCGTCTGCTTGAGTCTTCTTTTGCTGAGCTTTTCAAAGACGAAAGTCTCGAAGTCCTCAGCATCCCCAGCGCAGACAACGGCGATGCCATCCGTGGCAAAGACTACGTCTTCAACGCCAACGTCGAAGTGCGACCTTTCGTGGACCTGAGCAAAACCGGCGAGATGACTGTCAACGTCGAAGAGATCGAGTTTTCAGACGAAGACGTCGAAAAAGAGATCGAACGCGAGCGTGAAAGACTCTCTTCTCTCCGCGATGTCGAAGATCGTGCTGCCCAAGATGGCGATATCTTGAAGGTCAACTACACCTTCAAACAAGGCGAAGACACACGCAACCGTGAGAACGTGCAAGTTCGTCTCGGTAGCGCAAGCGGTGTCCTTCCCAAAGAAGCTGAAGAAGCACTTCTTGGGATGAAAGCCGAAGAAGAAAAAGACATCGAGATCCCCGCAGAAGACGCTGAAACCCAACACTTCCATCTGAAAGTTGTTGCGATTCAAGAACGCGTTCTTCCCGAACTCGACGATGAGATGGCTGTGGATGCTGGCTACGAAAATCTCGAAGATATGCGTGCCAAAGTTCGCGGTAAACTCGAAGAAGACGCCAAAGAACGTTGCGCAAACCGCGCAAAAACGCGTTTGCTTCGACAACTTGGCGAAGCTTGCGATGTCAACGTGCCCCCCAACTTCCTCAACAATCACATCGACAGCAAGCTGCGTGAAATGTTGATGCAGTTCCGCATGTTTATGCAAAATGACAAGATGATGTTTGACCCCAGCGTGATGCGCGAAACCATCCGCGATGACGCCTTCCACGAAGTTCGTCACGGGATCATCTTGCAACAAGCCATCCGCGACTTTGATATCAAAGCCGAAGAGTCCGAAGTGGACGAAGAATTGAGCGAGATCGCGAAGAAGCAAAATCGCTCCGTGGCTTACCTCAAGAGCGCGTACTCCGAAGAAGATCTCAACAACATCAAACGTGAGATCCAAAACCGCAAAGCGGTCGATCTGCTCTTCGACAAAGTCGCTCATCAGATCGAAAAGCTTTCCGCTGAAGCTCTTCAAGAACGCATCAAAGAAGAACGCGAAGCCAAAGAAGCCGAGCGCGAAGCACAAAACGACGCTTCTGAAGACAACGCCTAATCGCCTCTTTCCTTCCTACATACCCCCCGATCTCGGTTCCTGCCTTGACACCGACCTTGTGCCGACCTACATCGTTCTCTCCACTTGCTGTTCGCTTGAAACCCAAGCCAGAGAGGAAAACCCGATGCCATTGATTCCATTCGTCATCGAGCAAACCCACCGCGGCGAGCGTTCTTACGATATCTACTCTCGCTTGCTGAAAGATCGCATCATCTTTTTGGGAACCCCTATCAACGATGAGATCGCGAACTTGATGATCGCACAGATGTTGTTTTTGGAGTCTGAGGACCCCGAAAAAGACATCAACGTCTATATCAATTCGCCCGGTGGTTCGGTCACTGCCGGCCTTGCCATCTACGACTGTATGCAATACGTCAAGCCCAATGTCTCGACATTGTGTCTTGGCCAAGCTGCTTCGATGGCCGCTGTGTTGCTGGCAGCAGGCGCTTCCAAGAAACGTTACGCTTTGCCAAACTCCAGAATCTTGATCCACCAGCCTCTTGGTGGTATCTCGGGACAAGCGTCTGAGATCGAGATCCACGCTCGTGAGATCTTGCGCCTCAAAGATACCTTGCATGATATCTTGGCCCGTCATACTGGCCAAAAGATGGACGTCTTGGTTCAACATACAGATCGCGATTACTTTATGAGCGCAGAAGAAGCCAAAAACTACGGTGAATTCGGCATCATCGATCATGTGGTGACCAACAAAGACGACGCCCTCAAAAAACAAGAAAGCTAACCTGCCATGGCTGCCCGTCGCAACGGTGATGATGACAACCTCTTTTGTTCTTTTTGTGGCAAAAGCCAACGCGAAGTCCGCAAGCTGATCGCGGGTCCTTCGGTCTATATCTGCGATGAATGTATCGATCTTTGTAACGATATCATCGCGGAACAGGCCGATGAACGAGAAGAGTACGGCAATGACCGTTTCTCTTTGCCCAAGCCCGCACAGATGAAAGCGATGCTCGATGAGTACATCATCGGGCAAGAGCGAGCGAAAAAGACCCTCGCTGTGGCCGTCCACAACCATTACAAACGCATCTACTCTGACGTCGATACCGACGATGTAGAGTTGCAAAAGTCAAACATCCTGTTGCTCGGTCCCACAGGCTGCGGCAAGACCTTGATGGCCCAAACGCTGGCCCGTATCCTCAAAGTTCCTTTTGCGATCGCTGACGCGACCACCCTCACAGAAGCAGGTTATGTCGGAGAAGATGTCGAGAATGTCCTTGTGAGCTTGCTCCAAGCCGCAGACTACGACATCGAACAAGCACAACGCGGCATCATCTATATTGATGAGATCGACAAGATCAGCCGCAAAAGTGACTCTCCTTCCATTACACGCGATGTCTCTGGAGAAGGGGTCCAACAAGCGCTGCTCAAGATCCTCGAAGGTACCGTGGCCAATGTTCCCCCCAAGGGAGGGCGCAAACATCCACAGCAAGACTTCCTTCAGGTGGACACCACCAACATCCTTTTCATCTGCGGTGGCGCCTTCACGGGCCTCGAAACCATCATCCAGCGTCGTATGCAGGAGCGTGTGATCGGGTTTGGTGCAGAGATCCACACGCGCGTTGAAAAAGATACAGGTGACTGGTTGCGGGAAGTTCGCCCCGAGGATCTTATCGGATATGGCTTGATTCCTGAGTTTGTGGGGCGTCTTCCTGTGATCACGACGCTTGCTGGACTCGACGAAGAAGCCCTGATCCGTATCCTCACAGAACCCAAAAATGCCCTTACGCGCCAATACCAACGTCTTTTTGAGCTTGATGGTATCCAGCTTCAGTTCGAAGAAGATGCCCTCAAGACCGTCGCGCGGATGGCCCTCGAACGCAACACGGGTGCACGCGGTCTGCGCTCGATTATGGAGCGTTCGATGCTCGACCTGATGTACGAGCTTCCCTCCAAAGGCAGCACAGAAGAAATCCGTATCGATGCCTCTCTGATCGAACGTGCCTCACGTTCTGCCGCCAAAGCCAACGCTGCGAACGCAGAACCTCCCCCCCAAGCCGCGGTCTAAGCAGCTCCTTCCCTCTCTCTTTCTCCCCCCGCTTTTTCGCTTTCCCTTCTAGGTTTTCAAGCCCGAAGTGTGATGGTTCTTCATGTTTCCTGAAACATGTCCGTAGTCTTTTGTCGAAAGCGCGCTTCACTTTCCAAAAACTACCTTGTTGTGCCCTGTCGGTTTTTTGCCTGCATGCGATTTCTTCGTATATTGCTGTGTTTGTGACCATGCATATACGAGATGGACTGCGCGCAAAAAGTCGATTGTTGCGTTGATCTGCAAAGGGGTTCTGTGGTAGAGGGAAAACGCAATAATCAAACACATCAAGCGAAAACGCCAAAGAAGCGATGTTTTTTAAGGAGCCAAAATGAAGCTGTGTGTCATCGGAACAGGTTATGTTGGTTTGGTTGCTGGAGCCTGTTTCGCAGAAAGCGGTCGTCACGTCGTTTGCGTCGATATCAATGAACAAAAGATCGAGAATCTTCGCAAAGGCATCATGCCGATCTACGAACCTGGCCTCGATGAGGTTGTGATCCGCAACCACCATAAAGGAAATCTCACCTTCTCGACGGATCTTGCGGCTTCTGTCGCTGGTGTCGATGTCTGTTTTATTGCGGTTGGAACGCCCCCCGCTGATGACGGCTCTGCGGACCTTTCGCAAGTCTTTGCTGTGGGCGAATCGATCCTCAAAGCCGCCACTGGCCCCCTTGTCTTGGTCGTAAAAAGTACCGTCCCCGTGGGAACGCAAGACCAGCTCCGCGAGCGTTGCGAACAGTTTGCCCAACATCCCGTGGATTGGGTGAGCAACCCTGAGTTTTTGCGCGAAGGTCTCGCGCTCAAGGACTTCCTTGAGCCCGATCGCGTCGTGATTGGCGCAAACTCCCAACGCGGTGCTGAGATGATGCTCGATCTCTATCGCCCCTTTGTCGAAGATGCTTCGCAGATCCTCACGATGGCACCGCGCGATGCAGAGCTTTGCAAGTACGCTTGCAACGCGATGCTCGCCACCCGTATCTCCTTTATGAACGACCTTGCCAACCTCTGTGAACGCGTGGGCGCCAATGTTGAGTCGATTCGCCGAGGCATGGGGACCGATCACCGTATCGGGCCACACTTCCTGTTCTCTGGGATCGGTTATGGCGGTTCGTGCTTCCCCAAAGATACCCAAGCGCTGCTCCACGTCGCTCGTCAGTACGACTACGAACTTCGTATCGTCCAAGCTGTTGAGGACGTAAACGCCGATCAGAAGGCGGTTCCTTTCTTCAAGCTCCAACGCTTGCTTGGCGATCTCAAACAAAAGAAGATCGCTTTGTGGGGACTCGCTTTCAAACCCGAAACAGACGATATGCGCGAAGCTCCTTCTATCGTCTTGATCCAACGATTGATCGAAGCAGGTGCACGCGTCTCTGCCTATGATCCCGTTGCCGAAGAAACCGCAACCGCTGTCTTTGGAGACGCCATCCGTTCGGGTGCGCTGCGCCTTTGCGAAGACGAATACCAAGCCCTCGAACAAGCGGATGCGCTTGTCCTTGCGACCGAATGGCTGGCTTTCCGCGATCCCGACTTTGAGCAGATCCGCCGCTTGATGCGCCAGCCGATCTTGATCGATGGACGTAACGTCTACAATGCCGAGAAAGTCAAAGCTTTGGGCTTTACCTACGAAGGCGTTGGACGCCGCTAATCGTCCCCCGTTTCTCCCTCTCTTTCCCTCTGTTTTTCTTCTTCCCCCATACACCGCGATCTAAAAATCTCCTCCTTATATAAGGAGAAGATATCTTCTTTGATGATCGCGTATCTATCGCGCTTGAACCTCTGCACCTTCTTTCCCTACGCTTTTACCTTTTTTATGCCTTTTTTGGATCTGACCATCCTTTGGGCAGAGTCACACCTCTTCGTCACCCTCCTTTTTGGCTCCTTCTTTCTCCATCTTCTATCCTCCCGAATCCATCGGAAGGATAGGTTTGTGTGCTAAGTCTCATTTCATAGAGTATTTTTTCTTTTATGATGTGTGTAGTTTTGCCATATTATTTTATTTTTTTGTCTCTCTTTTGCCTAAGATAAAATACGATAGTCTGTAAGACACGAAATGCGTTATCGGGGCTTTTGGAAGGTCGCTCGATCTTGCTTTACTTGGTTGACGATCGAGCCACCGTCTGTCATCCCCATAACTTCGATAGGATCTTCTGCCATTCCT
The DNA here is from genome assembly GCA_020632975.1 of Myxococcales bacterium. Classification (GTDB taxonomy): domain Bacteria; phylum Myxococcota_C; class UBA6777; order UBA6777; family UBA6777; genus JAKLKB01. The sequence goes on along the minus strand of JACKEL010000002.1, from coordinate 141,690 downwards.
TCAAAATCGTCTGCTTTGGATGCCCCAAGAGGCTTGCATTTTCCCCCTGGGATGGGGGCTTTCGTGGATACTTAACTTTACACCAGAGGCTTTTCCTCGAAGATCGTTGCGGGGGGTAGGGGAGGATCTTCGATCTTGATCGTGATCTCGTGATCACGATCGTGTGATCATGTGATCAACGGATCAAGTCGTAGTGTTGGGGGTCTCTGCACTTGTTTCGTGATCTAGGTCACAAAATAGAAGAACCCAAGATGGGCACGCGTGAAAAAATGCCCAAAAAGATCCTTCGATCTTGTTGTTCTTGTGGGGATTCTCGGGCGATCTGAAAGTTGATCCTGAATGAATGATGGTTCTTTGGGAAGTCTTTTGAAATCAATGGTTTGTGGTGTTGGTTTTCGAAGGGGTGGGGGATTTCAGGGGGTCACAAGAGCTACTTTGCGGTCCTTTGGGAGCTTTTGCGTGCACTTTTTTTTGATTTTCTCTTGACGAGGGTGGTAAAGGTTGTTTAGATACAGAGCAGCGAGTGTTGCCCTCGTATTGACGGGAACATTCACAGTCCTTCCAAGGATTCTGGCGTAGTAAGGAGAATGTCTGATGAACAAGAAAGAACTGATCGCTAAGGTTGCCGACAAAACTGGTCTCTCCAAAAAAGATGTTGAAGCATCTTTCACACAAATCTTTGAAACCATCAAAGATGCGCTTGGCGACAAAATGAAAATCGCCATCAAAGGCTTCGGCACCTTCTCGGTGAAAGAGCGCGCAGAGAAAAAAGGCCGTCACCCCAAAACTGGCCAAGAGCTTCTGATTTCTGCACGTTCGGTTCCCGCGTTCAGCGCTGGTTCTGACCTGAAAGATGTCGTTGCAAACCCCAAGAAGAAAAAAGCAGCGGCTCCCGCGAAAAAAGCAGCTCCCGCGAAAAAAGCAGCTCCCGCGAAAAAAGGCGGCAAAAAGTAAGAAGAGGTTGTAAGACCTTTTCTTTACTTTCCTCGCGTCCTTTTCAAAAAGCTTACAGTGTGGGGCAACATCCCCACCGTCCTTCGCCGGAGTCATGGAAGGCTTCACGAAGGCACATCGTGCCTCTCTAGAGGGGTCGTACGAAAAGCAAAGCGTCGGACGTCTGTAAGCTTTCCTTCCTTCTTTCTTCTTTTCCCATCCAAAATAAGATCTAGCTGTCTTGTGCAGGGGTATCTTTTCTTATCTCTACACTCGAACGCTCGATATCCTACAGCCTACGGCTGTTTGGGTCTTATTTCCGAAGGGCTTCTCCCGCTTCCCTTGCTTCAATATCACTCACTCTTTATCTTGTTGGCTGTTCCTCTCAAGATGAAGAGGACTTGCGTCGATCGCCTTTCTTCGCTAAAAGGGGCGAACGCATGAAGTCGCAGAGCAGACCTTTCGGCTGTTACTGCGCATCACATGCTTGTCCAAGGTTGCCGACGCAACCCCATTGTATGCCGCTTTGATCCGGTAAAGCCGGACAGAGACGGACCTCCGCAAGAGCTTCGATCGATGGCTTCTCAGCTTTATCGATCACATCCTCTCTTCCCGCGAGGTTCCCTCTGTACCCCAAAAGAGACAGAAGGAGAGCAAGATGTACGGTCATCACGGGATGTTGGAGGAAAGAGAAGGTCAAACCACCGTCCTTTCCCCATCCGCACAAAACCAAGACTTGAAAACAAATGTTCAGTTGCTTCACGCAGAAGACGCAAACCCTCGTTCGCGTTCGACATCTTTGCGTGAAGGCGCAGCGTTGGCGCGCTTGGAGTCTCCCTCCCAAGCCCCGCAACGCCGCACAGAAGAGAGCGAGCCGATCCCCAAGCCCGCGTCTCCCAAGAAGAAACCCCGCAAGATCACTGTGCGCACCCTGCGCGAGATGAAAAGCAGCGGCGAAAAGATCACCATGCTAACGGCTTATGATGCGACCTTTGCGCGCCTTTTGGATGAGGCAGGGATCGAGATGCTGTTGGTGGGTGACTCGCTTGGTATGGTCGTGCAGGGTGCAGAAAACACGTTGAGCGTGACGCTTGAAGAGATGATCTACCACACGCGTTGTGTGGCACGTGGCACGACTCGCGCGATGGTTGTAGGGGATCTGCCTTTCATGACCTATCAGATCTCTCCTGCCCAAGCTTTGGAAAGTGCAGGTCGCCTCGTGAAAGAAGGCGGCGCGCACGCTGTGAAGCTCGAAGGTGGCGAAGAAGTTGCCCCACAGATCGCCGCGATTGTTCGCGCAGGAATCCCCGTGATCGGGCACTTGGGACTTACGCCCCAAAGTGTCCATGCGATGGGTGGCTTTGTGGTGCAAGGTCGCGCCCCCGAACAAGCCGAAGTGTTGAAACGCAGCGCTTTGGCTCTCCAAGAAGCAGGGGTTTGCGCGATCGTGTTGGAAGGGATCCCCGCACCTTTGGCACAAGAGATCACAGCATCGCTTTCGGTCCCGACCATCGGGATCGGGGCAGGCGTGGGTTGCGATGGACAGGTCTTGGTGATCTACGACCTGTTGGGCATGTCGCCCGACTTCAAGCCTCGTTTTGTAAAGACCTACACGGATCTTTTCTCGGGCATCTCAGAAGCGGTTCGTTCCTACCGAGACGAAGTCAAGGACGAAGTCTTCCCGCAACCAGAACACTCTTTTTATTGAGCGTGACCGCGCAGTCTTTGATGGAGCAAAGAGATGGACAAGTCTTTGGTTGTCTCAGAGATCGCCGAGCTTCGGTCGCAGATCGCGACATGGCGCAAAGAAGGCCAACGCATCGCGTTTGTCCCCACGATGGGATATCTGCACGAAGGGCATCTCTCTTTGATGCGACAGGCTCGAACACTTTGTGATCGGTTGGTGGTCAGCATCTTTGTCAATCCTACACAGTTCGGCCCCAATGAGGACTTGAGTCAGTATCCTCGCGACTTTGACGGAGATCTTGCAAAGATCCGCAGCGTGGGGGGAGATCTCGTGTTTTTCCCTAGCAACGAGGCGATCTATCCACCAGGAGCGCAAACCTTCGTGGAAGTCACCGAGCTTACGCAAGTCCTGTGCGGCGTGAGTCGTCCTGTTCACTTTCGCGGCGTGACAACTGTCGTGAGCAAGCTGTTTTTGATCGTTCAACCTGATGTCGCGATCTTCGGTGAAAAGGACTTTCAACAGTTGGTGACCATCCAACGCATGACGAAAGATCTTCACTTTCCGATCGAGGTCTTGGGTGGTTCGATCGTCCGTGAGTCCGATGGTTTGGCGATGTCTTCTCGCAATGCTTATCTCGATCCCGATCTACGGATGGCTGCGCGATGTTTGAGTCGCGCGCTTCGCGAGGTTCGGGCGCGCTTTGAGGCGGGAGAACGCGATGCCAAGGTCTTGCGTGATACCGCTTACGAGATCGTGTCCTCGACGTCAGGTGCCGAAGTGGACTACGTGGATCTACGCGAACCAAGCACGTTGCAGATCGTAGAGGGCGAGGCAAAGGAAACGGATCGGCTGTTTCTTGCGGCTTATCTCGGACGGGCTCGCCTGATTGACAATGCGCCGCTTGGTGGTGCATGTGGTTTGTGATCTTGCGCTTGTGAGGCCGCGCTTGAAAAGCCAAAACACCTGATGCGAGATCGTTTCCCTCATGTGGTTTTTTCCACGAGATGAGGGGATATAGATGCATCACAAGACCCAATGTTTTGGCGTTGGGAGGGAGAGAAGCATGGCCAAGGGCAGCCAAAAAGAGCGTTTGATCGCGGACAATCGTCGCGCACGCCATAACTACACCGTCGAAGATACCCTCGAAGTCGGGATTCAGCTCACAGGGACCGAAGTCAAGTCTCTGCGAGCGGGTCAGATCACCTTTGCAGATGCTTATGCTTCTATCGAAGAAGGGGAGATGTGGCTCTACAATGTCCACATCAAAGAGTATCTTCAAGGAAACCGCTTCAACCACAATCCCGAACGACCCCGCAAGCTACTTTTGCACAAGCGTCAGATCCAGCGTTTTTACCAAGAAGTCCGCTTGGATGGTTACACGCTGATCCCCCTGCGCTTTTATTTCCAAGGCTCTTGGGTCAAGGTCGCGCTTGGCCTGTGCAAAGGAAAGAAACTCCACGACCAACGACAAGACATCGCCAAGCGAGAAGCCAAGCGACAGATCGAACAGGCACTCAACAGACGTCGCTAAAGCTCGTTTGCGTGTCCTAGGAGAAGTTTCGAGGAGAGAGACAGGGGCAGAGGGGCAGGGAAGAAGAAAAGGGCTGAGATGAGACGATAGGATGCTTATTCGCCAGCCTGAAAGACCAGAAGTTTTCCACGCAAGACATCCCCACTGATTTGATCAAAGCCGCCGTGGAGCGAGTACACAGAGCGCTTGCCATCGCAGTCGAGGTCTGCTTGGGCCTGAACGTGAAAGCAGGCCTGGCCTTTGACGAGGGCGCTGTTGGTACAGCTAAGTTCGGATGTGTAGAGATAGCGGAAGTAGTGTGGGCCATCGACGGAGAACCGAAGTTTCTTCCAAGGTTCTTCAGGGGCAGACCAGATAGAAGGGTTGGGAACGTACTGAGGCCCACCCATGCTGCAAGGGATGCCTGCGGGCATGACCGCAAAGTCGCCTTCTTTTTGTTTGCTGTCTGTGGTGGAAGGAAAGAAGCGTTTTTTGAGTTCTTTGCCTTGTTTGGTGAGGAGAGAGCGACCGTAAAAGTCGCGGGCGCCATTGAAGACACGACCCAGCCCCAACACGGCTTCGGAGCCTTTGGAGAGGCGGCTGTAATGTTGGCCGATCGGGATCGCGATCCCAAGCAAGATCGCGATGATCAAGACCAGCAAAACGATCTCTACCGTACCGAGACCCCATTGACTTCGAAGAGGGGCAGGGCTTCGCCGAGAGAGGCGGGGTGCGTGGAGGCGCAGATCTGGAGGAGGGGTAAGCTGGCGTTTGCACATGACGAGAGGCGCTCCTTCGTGTGGAAGCAAATTTGCTTTTCAACTTGACATCTTTTAGGGAGGCTGCTAAAAACCTCCCTCCCAAGTGGATCGAGTTCTTTGTTGGGTTGATTAGACTCAACTTTATGGAAAAAAAGTAACACCCAGATCACTGGGTGAGCATGAAAAAAATCGGAGAAGCGAGAAATGGCCAACTGCAAGTCTGCCTTGAAACGATTGCGTCAAAATGCCAAGCGTCGTGCGCGCAATCGCTACTGGAAATCCACGATGCGTACCGCAGTCAAAAAAGTGCGCAAAGCCGTTGGTGATGGCAACGTGGAAGCGGCGAAAACAAACCTTGGTGCTGCTGTGAAATTGATCGGACACGTTTGCTCGAAAGGCGTGATCCACAAGAACACTGCTTCCCGCCAAATCTCTCGTTTGATGAAACTTGTGAACCGCGCTGAAGCCTAAGCCCACCGCTCTGCTCACCTTTCTTTTCAAACGCACCACGCTTTGTACTCCCCTTGCTTGAGACCAGTCTCTTCTTGTGTATGAGGCTCGGTTATCGTGCTTCATGTCGAAGATCTTGGCAAGAGCGAGCTCTCGGATGAGGATGATCGCTCGTCGTGATCTCGTAAGATCCATAGCACGAGGTATTCTTCTGCTGTGCGTCTTGGCCCCTCGAGATTGTTTTTGATTCGATAGCGGGCTTGGAAGCGACGTCTCTTGTAAGAACGATACACTTCGTGGGGGTCTTGTTCGAGACCAAGGTGTTGATTGCGCTCGGTTTTGGGGATGTTGAGCATCTGTGTCACCTCTTTGGAGGAGATCACATGAATCCCTTGCGCTTTCATCTCATTGCGTAGCCGCAACAACTCTTCGTAGGTCAAACCAAACAAGAACTCCTGAAAAGCGATGGCTTCTTCTTCGGAAAGATCGCGATCTGTAAAGTGATCGAGGATCATGGGATCGCACTCTGCTTCGATCAGTTGCAAGAGTTCATCTGTGCCGAGGAGGGTGCCGTAGCGAACACGGATGTGTAAGCGCGCGTCCCACAAGGAGCGGATGATGTGGAAGAAGCCTGAGAGTTCTTGTTGGGCTGCGCATGTGTCCCACAAGGTGATGAGATAGCGCGCAGAGTGGCGTTTGATCTCGCGATCGAGATCTTCATCAAGGATCACATCGAGCAAAAGCTGGTAGAGCAGGTAGGTGTGGATGATGTTGCTGATTTCCAAAAAGAGCGCGCTGCGCAAGGTGTTGCGTGTCTCGCTTGAAGGAAGTCCCAACATCGCAAGCAACAAGCCCTTGAGATGTTGGGCTTTGGTGAGCATATAACTTTCCACCAAGACCGCTTTACTGGGCATCCTCAACTTGAGTTCGAGTGGGTCGAGGCAACACAACGTGTCGATCAGCGTGTCTGTATCGCGGTGGTAGGGCCCGAGATCTTCTTGGCTTCGCAGAGAAGGATAATCCCGCAACAACAGGCTCAGGCGCATCAAGCGACCTTCGCCTTGGAGCAAGATCGCGTAGGCCGAAGGGTCTTCTGCGCACAAAAGCTCCATCGCGGCATCGACAAGCTTGCGCTCGGATGGCAAAAAAGGTGCTGGATTGGAATGCGTTGGGGTCGAAGTGGTTGGCATGGGGTTCATGCGTCTTTCTTGGGTCTCTACACATCCCGCATCTTCGGGTTGTTGGGGCTAAGGACGAACAGATGCCTTGCAACATACAATCTTGAATCACGCTGTACAAGTCCAAAAGGCGCATCTGCGCGACGTGGTGTACCACGAGCGAGGTCCTTTGTGCAAAACGGCGAACCAGAAAGAAGCGCCACAAGCGCGAACATAACGCGCCCCACGGGCGGAAAGAGAGGTGTCGGTTGAAACCGCATCGCACATCAAAAGAAGATCAAGAGATGACACAAAAAGACACCCAGCCCGATCACTGGTCGCATACCCTAGTCCACGACGATCGATCACAAACGATCGCGGCCTTGCTGCGGAGCTATTCGCCCAACCCCCTGAGTTGGAATGCCGCGCGTGCTTTGGTCCAAAGTGGCAAGGTCTTTCTGGATGACGAACGCCTGAGTGATCCCGCGTGGCGCCCGCAGCATGGGCATGTCTTGCACGTCAAGATGAGCACGCCGCGTCGTGTTTTGACGGGTGAGCTTGCGCCTGAGCGGATCTTGTGGGTCGACAAGCACTTGGTGGTGATCGACAAACCCACGGATCTTCTGTCTTACGCTTACGCAGGCCAAGAGGGCGAACCTAGCGCTGAGTTGTTTACACGTGGTGCGCTTCAGCACATCCGAAAAGGACGCGCAAAAGAGCCGCTGTTCCTCGTCCATCGACTCGACAAAGACAGCAGCGGAGTGATGTTGTTCGCGCGTAATCGTGAGATCAAAGACGCGCTCAAAGAACAGTTTGCGACCCACCAAGCCAAGCGCGAGTACCGTGCGATCGTGGCGGGACATCCGAAAGATGGGACGATCCGTTCTTGGCTCGTCGATGATCGCGGCGATGGTTATCGAGGCTCTGTCCCTGAGCGAGAAGCCCAACGTCGCGAAGCCAAGGAAGCGATCACACATGTGGCGTGCCTAGAACAGTTCGCGCAAGCGGCTCTGATCTCTTGTCGTCTTGAAACAGGGCGTACCCACCAGATCCGCATCCATCTCAGCGAAGCGGGCTGTCCTTTGCTTGGTGACAAGGTCTATACCAAGGCTTGTAAGATTCGTGGCAATCTTCCTGAAACACCGATCCCTTCTTCCAAGCGTCTTGCCCTTCATGCTTTGCGTCTGCATTTTATCCACCCTGTTACAAAGCAACCCATCGAAGTGGAAGCGCCTTTTCCCAGCCAACTCGAAGATTTGCTGACTCGGCTTCGTGCAGCCTAGCCTCTCAAATGTGTCAGGTTCTTGACGATTCGTTGGGGCTCACGCAACATAAAAGGCTCGCCATGCGTTGCATGTCTTAGAGGAGCCCGTAATGCATAGCCCATCGAGCGAACTGTTTCAGGTGCTTTCGGTCGAAGAGTTTCTTAGTCTTTCGGCCCGTTTTAATTATCTGCTTGCTGCCAAGGAACCTTCTATCGAGGCCTTGGTCACACGTATTGGGGCGCGACGACGCCTCGAAGGTTCTATGGAGGCCCTTGGTTCAGGGGTCTCTTTCTTGCTGCGTTCTTATCGCAATCGGCTTCGTCGTTTGGGGCCTCTTGCGGTTCTCCACCCCCTGCGTGCAGCACACTTGCTGATCTTGGCATCCGAAACCCCCACGGTTTTGGACACGCTTACCGCATTTCTTCATGATTATTACGAAGATATCTTTACGCCTGATCTTGATAGCGAACAGCGTCAAGAATTGGAGTGGCGTTATGAGATGCTTCAAGAACAACTCAGCGAAGAAGATCGGTGGTTCTTGGATGAGCGGATCAAGTGGCTGACACGACGACCCGAAGAGCAATATCACGAGTATCTGGGGCGTTTGTTGATGCAAGCGCGCCATACGCCAGAGTTGATCTGGGTGAAACTCGCGGATCGTCTTGACAATACCTACGACATGCGTGTCGTCGATGAAGGAAACGACGAGTACTTCCGCTTGATCTTCGATGTGTTGTTCTTGCGAAAGGCCGATCGTCGCCACTTTCCGACCTCTCCGCCACCTTCTCCTGGTGGGATGGACGAAGCGCATCGTTTGTATCAGATGTTCAAGAATGCGATCTTCCTGACCTTGGTGCGCAACTACGCCCTTGACTCAGAAACGCAGACCGCACGTCGACTCTTTGATGCCCTTGCAGCCGCAAGTATCCAAGAGTCGGGGCGTATCCTCAACCAGATCTTGAACTACCAACTCGTTGATCCTGAAAAACAACGACTGCTTCTGCTTGATGCGATGGAGTATTGCCATCAAGGTGGTGTCAATCGCATTACCTCGGCACAGCGGGGGCATAAGTTGGATGGTCTGTTCAAGGATCGCTTCGATCACCCTGATCGCAAGACCCGTGAAGCCATCTTGCGCAGTATGCAAGATGACAAAGAGCTGATGGTCGAAGCAGCTTTGGCCTTTTTGACCATCTTTGAAAGCTTCCTCAACTCCTCGAATTACCATGTGAGCGGTATCAAAGCCTCTGGGATCGATATCGAAGACACGATGGTCTAGAGCCTTGGGGCTTTTGCGTTTTGAGGAGTTGTGTGTGGAAGTTGGTTTCTTAGAAGAGTGAGGGATGGGGGATCTTTTGGGGCTGGGGTGGCCTACTTCTTTTTGACTTTGATATCATCGCAAGAGACCCACGTTACACCGCGAGCACACTGGCAGGTTCGGATCTGTTTGTTCAGCCAGTCGAGGCGTACAAACTGCGGGAAAAGCTGGAGGAACGCTTTAAACTGATCCTCTGCGGCTTGCCACTTTTGCTTTTTCAACAAAGACTTTCCTTGACTGAGGAGGCTTCGGCCTTTGTCGCAGGCTTCTTTGAGCTTGTAGGCTTTTTTGCGCCAAGTCTTTGGCGCATCTGGGGAAAAGAATGTGGAGAGCAGGGTGCTGTTGCGGCTGATCATCCCGTTGAATCGTTGGTACTCGCCAAGGAATGTCGTGAAGACCCCTTCGTCTCTGTAGCGCTGCAAGCGTTTGTAGCTTGTCGAAAGGTCCGAGAGTCCGGGGGGAAGCTCTGCATAGCTACTCAAGCGGGGGAAGGCACGTGCCCGATCTCCCCATGGATCGGACTTGATCTTCTCCCAACGCTTTTGAAACTCTTTGTAACGCGCGGCGACATCGCTAAAAGCACCTTGTTGGAACTTGGAGCGGATGGTTGCGCGAAGTAGCGCAAGTCTCCGCAGTTGGGATAGCGTGCTTTGGCGCTCTTGGAGTTCTTGGTGACTGATGTACTTCTTGGTGGTTTCTTCTTTCCAGTCGTTGAATCCGTGCTTTTCGAGCTTGGCTTGGCTGTTCTGCCAACTTTTGAGAAGAGACAATGCAGACTGCGGATCGCGTTGCACAAGTTCACCAAAGACGCGGTGGAAGGCTTTGTGGGGGAAGAGGAGTTGTGGATCTTTGCGGAGCATCCGTTCCAGTTGACGACGAACTTTGCTTGCGCCGTGTTTGCTCGTGAGGCGGCTGGAAAGGGCTTGTAAGTCTTTTTCTATCTTCTCTTCGCTGCCTTTTAGGCTTTTTTGGAGCTTTGTGTATTCGGCTTTGATCTTTTGGTACTCGCTAGGAGTCAGCTCCATGTCGCGGAGGATGCGGTCGTACAGGTCGAGCGCGTGGTAAGGCAAGGTACCTTCGAGGAGTTCGGCGACTTGGCTATGCACGGAAGGTGCGGAAGGCGCGATCTCTTTGATCTTGCGGTAGGTTTGGTACATCGCATTCATTTTACGCGCTCGCGCTTGTCGCTTGAATTGAGCGATCAGTCCGCGAACGTCTTTCATGCGCTTTTCAAAGTCACGTTCCATCTGAGGAAGGGTTTCATCGCGGACACGTTCGCGCTCTTTCACATCACTGTCCCCTTTGGTGGGGGTGGTGAGGTAGCGACGAAAGTACATCATCGCGGCGTACTTTTTACCTTGCAGTGCCAAGGCAGTACCGATCCCACGGTAGATATTCCCCAGTCCCTCTTTTTGCTCGATATTGGGGTCTTTGGCAGCGCGTTTCCACAACTCGATGGCTTTGCCGTAGTCTTTGCGTTGGTAGGCTTCGCCTGCATCAGCAAGCAGGCCATCCAAGAAAGAGCGACGTCGTTCTGCGGGACGTGGGGGAGGTGTGACTCGTGCGATGGCTACGGGCTTTGTTTGGTATTTGTTCCATCCAAACCAGCCTCCCGCGATACCAAGAAACAAGACCAACACCAAACCCACAAAAAGTCCCTTGCGGCTCTCTGTGTGGCCAGGAGGAACTTCCATGCGTTGGGTTGTGAAGGTGTCGTCTTGGGGAGATTCACCAAGCAAGGGATTGGGGAGGTTTGGCGCGCTCGAGAAGGGGCTTTGCGTGATTACTTCGCCCGAGGAAGAGGCTTGTCTAGCAGATGAACGAAGGTCGTTGGTGGAGGTGTCCTCAAAAGCCAGTGTCGAAGCGTTGCTGAGGGGTTCTTCCAACATGCCTGTCGGAAGGGGGGTTTGGCGGTTTCGAATGGCGCTGGGGGTGCTGGGACCCGAAGGGGCTTTGATGCTAGGTGGCGTAAGTGGCGCAACGGTGGGGAGCGAGAGCGATTGTGGGGGAGGTGTAAAAGGAGGTGGTGTCTTGATCGAAGGTACGATCTTGACGCCTTCAAGGGGATCTTCGAAGGACTTTCCAGCTTTTTGCAGGGCAGACCAGACGTCTTTCATGGTCTTGGGACGGTCTGCTGGATTCTTCCGCAGCATCCGAGCGATCAGCGCTTCGAGCTCTGTGTCGCGAAGTTCAGGGCGGTGATAGCCGAGTTTTTGGGGATCATCGTTGGCGATGGCGTACAAAAACTCCAGAAGGTTCTCGCGTTCGAGAGGAAGCTTGCCTGTGAGGAGTTGGTACAAGATGACGCCAAGGGCGTAGATGTCGACACTTTCGGCGTGTGCGATCTCTTTTTGGGAGATCATCTGCTCAGGGGCGAGGTAAGCGGGGGTCCCCATGATGGTGCCCGTTCGCGTGAGCTGATGGTCCACTTTTTGTTGTTTGGCGATCCCAAAGTCGAGGATCTTCACGGTGGGATAGGGCTCATTGGGCAACAAGAAGATGTTGGAGGGTTTGAGATCGCGGTGGATGATCCCTGCTTTGTGGGTGGCTGAAAGCCCCGCACAGACTTGCTCCAAGACACCCATGATCCAATCGATCGGGAGGGGGCAAAGCTGCATCAGCTCGGCCATCTCTTGTCCTTCGAGGTATTCGAGGACCATGTAATAGCCAACTTGTGTGGCTTCTGCAAAGTCATAGACTTGGATGATATTGGGATGGTGAAGTTTGTTTGTGGCTTTGGCTTCGCGGCGAAAACGTTCTAAGACGTCTTTGTTTTGCAGCATCTCAGGACGCATGACCTTGACCGCGCCTTTTTGCTCAAGCAACGGGTCATATCCCAAGTAAACAATCGACATCCCACCCTCGCCAAGTTTCCTCTGTAGGTGCCACTTGCCGAGTTTTTGATTCAATAATGAAACGCCACTCTCGGATGCTGCGTATTCAGACATCTGCGTATTCTCGATTCTTTCCAATCAAAAGACAGACCTTGTCACGGATTGCCTGAATGTATCAGCCAAACGCACGAAGATCAAGCAAGCTTCTCTCTCTTGAAGACTCAAGCATCCGAAACTTTTGCGCGACCTTGTTGCTCGGTTTGGGAAAGGGGAGGACAGGAGAGTTGTCGAAGGAGGGTTTGCAGATGTTTCATGGTGTAAGGCTTCGGCAAGAAGGCACGAAAGCCAAATTGTTGTGGCTCAGACATGACTTGGCTTTCAGCGTAACCACTGGATGCCACGCAACAAGCCTCAGGGTCCAGTTGCAAGATGCGTTGTGTCGCTTCCATCCCGCCCATCCCACCGGGGACTGTGAGGTCGGTGATCACGAGGGAGATGGGGTGTTCTTTGTAGAGCGACTGGCGGTAAAGCTCGACAGCTTCGGCTCCATCGCGGGATGTCTGGACTTGGTAGCCTAGGTATTTCAGCATCTCCTTGAGCGTGAAGCGCACGGTGGGGTCATCGTCCATGAGCAAAGCCATCAAGACAGGTTGCGAGGCTTCGAGGTTTTTGGGCTTTTTCTCCACGACGTCGGGCTCTTTGGCGGCGGGAAGGTACAATGTAAAGACCGTGCCTTGGTCTGGGACAGAGGAGACTTCGATCTTGCCGCCGTGTTTGTGGATGATCGAGTTGACCATCGCGAGGCCCAAGCCGTGGCCCGTGGGTTTGGTCGTAAAATAGGGGTCAAAGATCCTGTCGATGTATTGCAGGGGGATACCGATCCCTTCGTCCTTGACGATGGCTTTGACATATCTCTTTTCTGAAAGCCCCTCTGTTCCGCTCATCCCCGCTTCGATGTTTTGCAAGGAGACCGAGAGCATACCGCCTTGGGGCATCGCTTGACGCGCATTGAGCACCAAGTTGGAGAAGACTTGCTGCATCTGTCCCTTGTTGGCGAGTACGTCACAAAGTGCGGGATCGGCTTTAAAGCTCAACTTGACTGGGCTTCCCGTGAGATCGAAGGTCGCGATATCGTAAATCAATTGCGCAAGACTGAGGTTTTCCCTCGATGGGTTGCCGCCTTTGGCAAAGGTCAAAAGCTGTTGGGTGAGTTCTTGGGTGCGTTCGAGAGCCTGTTCTGCTTCTTGCAACAAGCGACGGGCTGGGTGAAAAGGCTCTAACTCCATCTGTATCAACGAAAGACTGCCAAAAAAACCCGTGAGCATGTTGTTGAAGTCGTGCGCGATGCCTCCCGCAAGTGTCCCTAGACTCTCCAACTGTCGAAGATTTTGTAGGGCGATCTCTGTGGCCCGTTGTTCCGTGATATCCGTATAAACGGTTGCGAAGTGATCGGGTTGGCTTTGGTAGCCCAAGATCTCATAGCAACGCCTAGAAGCGCCTAGATGCCTCTGGACTTGGAAAGGTTGCCCTTTTTGTCCCACAGATGCAAAGATCTCCAGCCATTCTGCAAAGGCCCCTTCCCGTTCGTCTTCTCGAAAGACTTCAGAAAATGTCTTTCCACAGATATCTTCGCCAAACCATTCACGGCTTTTTTTGTTTGCGGCCAAAAAGACGGCGTCTTGGGCTTTTCCGTCTTCATCGAAGATCAAGCGACTGTACGTGATCCCTGATTGGCTGTGCTCAAACAACAGGCGAAAACGCTCCTCGCTCTCTTGAAGAGAAAGTTCGGCCTTTTTTCTGTCCGTGATATCAAGGACTTCTGTGTCCCAGATGATGCTCCCATCTTCTTCGCGGTGGGGGACGCCATAACCACTCAGCCAACGGATCTCACCCCTGATCGAACTGCGCCACTCTTGTTCCCACACTGACAGATCTTGTGCTGAGCGTTGGATGGAAGTTCGAAAGCCTTCGAGATCTTCTGGATGAATGGTTTCCCACAGCCTGTAGGTCTCGTGCTTTGCGAGCGGCTTTTGGAAGCCCCAGATCCGCTCGGCACCTTTGCTCACAAACAACAAAGCTTCTTCGCCCGTTGGACCAAGCCTGTATCGCAAGATTGCACCCGGGAGATTGTCTAGCATATGGCGATGTTTTGCACGTTTTTGGCGAAGCGCTTCTTGGATGCTTTTGAGGGGGGTCAAATCGATGTGAGAACCCAGCATACGTATGGGTTTGCCTTCTTTGTTGCGGATCGCCATCCCGCGACATCTCACCCAAACCGTCGAACCATCGCGGTGCCTGTAGCGAACCTCTTGATCGTACGGGTGATTTGGGTCTTCCAAGTGGCACTTGAGGTTGTTGAGCGCAATCTCCAGATCCTCGGGAAAGATGTGGTCTTGCCACCAATGCGATGTGTTTTGGATCTCGTGGTCTTCGTACCCAAAAAGGGCCTTGAACTCGGGGCTCATCCACTCTTGTTCGGTATCTTCGAGATCCAAGTACCAAAGCCCATCGAGTGAGCCCTTTTGCAGAAAGTCGAAGATCTCGCTGGACTCTTGAAGTTTGCGATAAAGTTCTCTCTCTAAGTAGTGAGGTTCTTTGGTTTTTGGAAGCTTTGCATTCATTTTATGTTCCCCCATGTTCCCTTGGACCCTGTGCTGGGCCCTTTCTTCTTGTCTCGCAAAGAGCAAACCTCCACAAAAAACTGTTTTTTCTGATGCTGTGCTCTTGTTGTTTTTTCAAATACATACAACCACCTCTCGCGCGGAAAACCTAACTATTCTTGTTGCGGTGGCAAAGGTACTTGGGGAGTATATACACCTTGGAGATTGCCCTCTTTAAGGTGTATCTCCTTTGAATGTCTAACCATAAACTTTTTTCTTTCAACTTTATGAAAAAAAAAATAATTCTCTAGCAATTTAGAAGGGTATGACTTGTTTTGAGTGCAGTATGACTGCCTGATAGGAAATGTGACGTTCTTGAATCGGAATTGTATTATTAAGAAATATTTCTATTTTTATATATATTTCGATGAACTATTCGGGCGACCTCAGTGGTCGCCTGTTACAGAGGGCCGCCCCTGGAATGAAACCGAATCCCCCGATATATGGGGCGGATATTGGGCGACTCAACGTGGTCGCCCCTGGAATGAAACCGAATCCCCCGATATATGGGGATTTAACGAAGTTGCAGGATCAGGTTCATGAGGGCGTGTGTATCGAGGGTGTTGGCGGGCATCAAGCGGTGGGGGGTGGCATCAGGTGGAAGTGAAAAGGCGGCAGCAAGGGCGCCTTTTTGGAGGGCTTGGGTTTGAACTTTGAGGCGGAGGTCTTGGGTTTGGAGGGGAGTCTGTCGAAACATCAAGAAGGCCATGGTTTCGAGGACAAAGGGGTAAACGTGCCACCCTGCTTTTTGTTGGGTGCGATGTAGCGACCAAAAAGGCTTGTATTCGATGGGATTAAGTACCGCAGCTTCGGTTACAAGGACACTTTGGGGGTGAGTCACGCGTCGAAGCAAGCGGTAAAAGTGGATCGAGTACAGTTTGGACAAGGCGATCTGCGTGGGGACGGGCAGATCGAGGATCACGACATCGAAAGGCTTGTTGGGGCGCTTGAGAAACTGTGCAGCGTCCATGTTGTAAAGTTTGAGTCGTGGATCATGCAGGGCGTCTTCGTTGAGTTGCCGCATAATCGGATGATTTCGAGCGAAGCGTGTCATGGCAGGATCGAGATCCACCATGACGATCTCGCGGACTTCTTTGTAGCGGCGGACCTCACGCAGCGCGAGGGCATCGCCGCCTCCCAAGATCAGGACGCGTTGACGTTTTGTGGCAGCGCTCATCGCGGGGTGGACCAAGGCTTCGTGGTAGCGTCTTTCGCTGTTGCTACTGAATTGGTGTTCCCCGTTGAGATAGAGTCGATATATCGGGTGTTTGTGGCCTTGTTCTTTCACGAAGCGCAGGTGTTGGTAGGGGGTGTGTTCTAGGTACACGAGTTTTTGTTGTGTCGCGGTTTCGCGGGCGCGTTCGATCCAACCTGCGGAGTAGAAAAAGCCCACGGTCAACAATGCGGCTGAGACAAAGGTCCCGATCCAGAGGAACATCCGACCTTTGCGCAGGTCATCGTGGAAAACCCAAAGGTTGACCCAAGCGACGCCTAGATTGACGATCCCAATCAAAAAAGAGGTGCGTGTAAATCCCAGTTCAGGCAGAAGCACCAAGGGAAAGAGCAGTGAACCAAAGAGCGCACCGATGTAGTCGAAAGATAGGACATTGGCGAGGGCTTTTTTGAGTCCGCCATAACGCTCGACGATCCGTGTTACTAGGGGGATCTCAAAGCCGATCAAGCAGCCGATGGCGATGATCATGGCAAACATCACCCAAGCGTAAAGGCGTGTGTAGATGTGGGCCATGGCGAGCAACAAGACGGTTGGGCCTCCGACGATGGCCAACAGAAGTTCGACTTCGATAAACCGTTGTTCGAGGTCTTTCTCAAAGCGTTGGGTGAGCCATGAGCCTACACCCATCGAACTCATGAAAAGTCCGATCGTCAAGGAAAACTGCGTGATGCTATCGCCCAAAAGGTAAGATGAATATCCACCAATCAAAAGCTCGTAGATGACGCCGTTTGTGGCGATCAGCATGATCGAAAAAAGCAGGATACGACTTTTTCGCCGCCCCATCTCTTGTTGGGGTTGCGTGCTGTCTTGGGAAGACGCGGAGGATACGTCTTCTTGGACAGCAAGGTCTTTAGGAGCAGAAGACTCTGTATGGGCCATCGTGATGTCCTAATCTTGGTTTGCGAGTGAGGAAAGGGCATCTACACACGCCGCTTGTGGGGCGCGTCGTGGATCAAAAACTCTTGGAAAACTCAGCATCCCAGGCCACATCGCTTGTTGTAGTGAACGTAAGCCTTGGGGAAGTCGCACCTTTTGGAGGTCCAGTGTTCTTTGGGTTGCCCACCAAAAGGTCCATGTGATGTCCATCCCTGAAGCGCGGTAAGGGATGGTACGAAAACCAACGCGGCGCAAAGTATAACCCAAACAAGCGATATCATCGGCGGCTTCCCATGCGCCTGCCACCACGACAAGCGAACCTTGGGGAGCTAGATGGCGGCGCAACATCCGCAAAAAGCTTGGGGCATAAAGACGCCGCATGGTTGGGCGTGTTGGGGGATCGGTTGCGAGGATGATCGCGGCATAACGCGATGGATTGGGGCGTTTGAATGCTTCCCATAAAGCGTTGGGATTTGGGTAAAGGTGCTTTTGGACGCGAACATCTCGAAAAGCATCCAGATGAAGCTTGCGCAACAGTGGTTGTTTTGCAAAAGCTTGCAAGCGGGCGGGACGCGCGGACCAAAGATCCACACGCTCGATCTTTGGGGAGGAAAGCAACTCACGCAAGATCACGCCGTCTTCCCCTCCCACCAACAAGACGCGTGCGGGGCCTCGAAGCTGCTCAAACCAAGGCGCGATGGCCGCTTCCGCGAGGCGATGTTGATCCGCGGAAAGGATATCTCCACCTGGGCCTGAAAAACGATAGAGCGGGACACGGTGGTCGCGTTCTAGATAAAAGTGCTGGCCTTGGAGATGTTGGACCTCAACAGGCCATGTCCCTGCGACGCTGAGAAAAGCACCGCTACTCCAACACAAGATACCCAACGAAAACGACGGTATGAAGGACAACAACGCTACCCAAGAGCAGGTTTTTTCTGTTGCGGGGGCTTCTCGCAGCCACCAAAGCCACACCGCACCACCAAGCGCCACAGAAACAGGTAGTGGCCCAAAGTACGGAAGCAGCGCAAAGATCGCAGCGAGCACCGCGAGGTCACGCAACAAGATCCCGAGAGCCAAGGACTCTTCTTTGCGAAGGTCGATGTGGAGCAGCGCACGCAAAGGCGACGCAAACATCCAGCCCGCAGAAAAAAGAAGCAGCCCCGCTCCTCCATGCAACCAACCTTTGGAAAGCTGGTCGTTTCGTAGGCACTCGTGCCACCATGGAAGACTAGAGAGCATGGTTATCTGGAGAAGGAGGTGTATTCGTCCTAGGTCGCGTTTCCATCCTAGGCATACGCCGAGCCCTACGAGAGAAAGCACCCACCAAGCCGTGCCGCGGCCAGGGATGGTCTCGCCGCCCCATAGATAAGACTGGACTTGGAAAAGGTAGGCCCCCAAAAGACAAGAAAGGCCGAGAAGTAGATGCCGCTCGGGTCTTTGGGACAGGGCAGATGAGGTCATGGTGAGACCGCCTGTTAGAGGGAGTTTTTCAAGAGATAACGCAGCAAGATATGGGTGTCGATGTGGTTGATCCGCGTTTTGACACGGGAGATATCTTTGGGGAACCACAACATCGCAGGCAGAAAGCGATCATGCAAAAAGCGCGTAGGGATCGTAAAATCCATCGCTTTTAGGCCGACTTCTGCATCAGAGGCCAAGACAAAGCTCGTATGAAGGCCAAAGCTGGGGATCCATGCGCGGTAGGCTTGGGTATGGAAGCCCGCAGTTTCGATGGTGTTGTAGATGCACCAAAAAGCGCGACGATAGCTTGGTGCCACGGCTGTTGACTGGACGGCCATCGCCCCCCCTGAGGCCAACAGGCGTCGCAACATGCGATAAAACTCCAAGCTGTAGAGTTTGGAGAGCGCGATGTTGGTTGCATCGGGTAGATCCGACAAGATCACATCGAAGCGTTCTTTGGTTTGTTCAACATACTTCCAAGCGTCCTCATTGCGGACTTCGAGTTTTGGGTGGCTTTGCTGTTTGCGGACCACCACGCGACAGCTTGGCTCTTGGGGTTGTTTGTGCAGGGGCAAAGCAGGGCAAGCGGCTGTGGCGTGTTGGAGCCGTTGTTGATACAGGCGATGTCTTGCGTTTGTGGTGTGGGGCAAAGAGGACGGCGAACTTGTCGCTGTCGAGCTTGTGGGGCGGGAGGTGCTTGGGTTGCCGTTGTCGCAGACTTTTTCGTAGATGCAATAAGTCCGTGGCTTGGGCGGTTGCATCGCATCTTCATTGAGGCGACGCATCACAGGGTTGTCTCTCCCAAATCCCGTCATCGCGGGGTCGAGGTCCACCATCACGACTTTTTCGATGTCTGCGTATCGCCAAAGCTCACGCAGAGCAAGGCCATCACCCCCACCAAGGATCAAGACGCGTTTTTGCTTTTTGGCGCGGTGCATCGCGAGGTGTACCAAGGACTCGTGGTAGCGGTGCTCGTCTTGGCTGCTGAACTGGGGGAAGCGATTGAGGCTCAAAAAGTATGACTTGTCATAGCGAAGAAATCGGATCTCTTGGTAACGAGAGCGCGCCACATAGACTTTTTTGGCACCCGCGAGGCCACGCATGGTCATGGTTTCAAGGACACGTTCTACGCGCCCCCAAGACAAAGCGATCACGCCCAACAACGTGATGGTGGACCACCACAAGACGCGTTCGTGCTTGAGCTGTTGCCAGAACCCCAGCGCCAAAAGCCCAAGGCCAAGCAAGACAATGAGCGCTACTGCGAGAACGCCATTGGCGAAGCCCAAGGTAGGCAGTAGCCACCAAGGGAACCACAGAGAGCCCGCGAGGGCGCCTAGGTAGTCCATGAACAAGACACTTGCGAGTAGCTTGGGGAGGGGCAGATCGCTTTCGACGATGCGCACTGCGAGCGGCAGGGCAAAGCCAAGGTGCCCACCCATCCAGACTGTCCAAGCGTGGCATAACAAAGAAAAGTTCGTGGTGAGTTGGTCGGATAACCCCAAAAAGAGGATCGTCACAGCGCTACTTGCGGCAAAACTCCACTGCACCCACGCCATCCGCTCGACCAGTCGGCCTTCAAAGCGTTGTGTGAAGAAGCTGCCCACGCCCATCGCGCTCATAAACAGGCCGATGGTGAGGGAGAATTGATAGATACTGTCTCCTTGGAGATGAGACGCATAGCCCGCGATCAACAGTTCGATCACGATGCCGCAACCAACGAGCAAAAAGACCGCTGCGAGCAAGAGTCTTGCGCGCCAACGTTCTTGGGATGGTGATGTTCCAGACAACGCTTTATGCCTCCGCGCTCCAACCATCGGGGTGGTTCGAGCGATCAAACAAAGGATGGAATGCGCGGGGTTATATCACAATGTCTCAGCATGACAAGAGGAGCAGGGGGAAGAAAGAGGGCGGAAAGGCAGGAGAGAAGGGGGGGAAAGGATCAATCATGGATAAAGTAGGTTGGTTGCGCGCGTCCGAAACCATCCGCGATATGGCCGCTTTCAAAGTTTCGTCCACCTGCTTGTGCAGAAGCAGGACCACGATTGGTCATCTCACCAGGGCGCACGACGCCGATGTGTCCGATGCCACCAGGGTTTTTCCAAGAGGCGACAGCGGGATGTCCTTCGTTTGCGGCGCGTTGGGCTTCTTCAGCACTGACTTGACGCCAACCGTGGTTGGGGCCGTGATTCACCAGCCAGTCATGCCCTGCGTTGGCGTTGAGTTCGCGGCCTTGGCCAACGCCCGTGGGGTTGCCGTTGCCATCGACCCAGTGAGGGATCTCTGCGCCCATGGCTTTGGTCACGTCCCAAGCAAAGATGTTGCAGTAGGTTTCGCCTTGTCCTTGGTGGCCTTTTTGGTAACGACGATTGCTCTCCACATTGAACTGGTCGATGACATGGGAGTAAGCATTCGCGCTGCGCTCACCAGGGCGGTTTTGGATGGGGGCGTCGATGGGGCGCCAAGGTTGGGTGTATGACGTGATTCGCGTGGGAGTCGGCGTCGTAGAAGGCGCTGGACCCGAAGGTTGCGTGGGGTTTGTGGGAGCCGTTGGGGTCGAAGGTTGTGCGCTCGTGTTGATGGGGGCGTTGCGGTTGCGGGTCAACTGGTTGAGGTCCACACCATAAGGACGAGCGGCGTTTTGGGCACCTTCCCAGCTTCCGCCGCCTTGACGGTAGAAGTGGTTGATCAAGTCTTGGTTGGTGTGCAAGCCATTTTGGGCCGCAAGCTGTTGCAGCGGGCTTTGTGGCTGCGCGGGCGCGGTTGGATGGGTGGGCGTTGCAGGATTCGTGGGTTGTGCGTTGGGACGCGGGAGAGCGCCATTGCGATTGCGCACAAGGTCGTTCATGTCGAGACCAAGGCCACGAACGTAGTTGGAAGCGCCTTCGTAGGTGTTTCCGCCTTGTTTGTAGGCATGGTTGATCATGTCTTGGTTGGTGCGAAGACCTGGGTTCTGCGTCAGGACCTGATCCAAGGGGCTTGTCGCGCCTGTGGGGGGCTCTGTGGGTTGTGTGGGAGGCGTAGGTTGTGTGGGCGCGGGCTGCGTCGGTGCAGGCTCTGCGGGCGTGGGTTGCGTGGGCGTGGGCTCAGCGGGTTGCGCGGGGCTAGGTTGGGGAAGGGCGCCGCCACGGTTGTTCACGAGCGTGTTCATGTCGAGACCAAGGTTACGCACATAATTGGAAGCACCCTCGAAGGTACCGCCACCTTGGGCATAAGCATGGTTGATCATGTCTTGGTTG
The DNA here is from genome assembly GCA_020632975.1 of Myxococcales bacterium. Classification (GTDB taxonomy): domain Bacteria; phylum Myxococcota_C; class UBA6777; order UBA6777; family UBA6777; genus JAKLKB01. The sequence continues at coordinate 120,308 of JACKEL010000002.1, read as the reverse complement.
GTGTGAAGGTTTGGATTTTCGCGGAGGACGCGATCCAAAGCTTCTTGTGTGTTGGCACCACCAGGTGTCCCAGGCACGCCTGGAGAGCTTGGGAGGTTGCTTGACTGGCCGAGGGGTGCATCGGAGAGGTTGGGGTCATTCAGGATGCGGTGACGACGGTTGGCATCGTAACCGTGGGTGTCAGCTTGGTCCGCAAGAGCGCTCAAGAGTTCACGCTCAGAAGCGTTGGGACCAACTTGTTGGCGAGCACGTTGCAACATGCCCGTGAGTCCGTTGTTTCGGGACGCACTACCCAGACCATACTGGACGGCTGTGTCGAAAAGCATGGCGCGACCGCGCTCAGAAGTGATGCCGTATTGTTCCGCAAGGCGGTTGGTGGGCTCAAAGTATCCCTCACGGGCGAGGTCTCGTTGGACTTTTTGGAACTCGGGTTCGCGTCCAGCTTGGAGCATGCGTGCTTTGATGTCGGGATCGTTGAGGTTGGCGTTGCGTACCCACTCAGGGTTACGCATGTTGTCAGCGTATGGCCCAAAGATCTGGTTGAATCTTTCGGGGTTTGCTTGGGACATGCGGTTCATCAGGGTGGGGAGGCTGCCTGACTTTTGGTTGAACTGGATCAGGCCGAAAGATACGCCATGTCCGTTGTCATTGGGATTCCATGTATCGTAGCGACCACCGCCTTCGTTGCGTGCGGTGTAGTCGATCAAACGATCGATGGCTTGATCGCGGGTCATCCCTGCATTTGCGGCTTCGCTATTGCGGGGGATGCTTCGTGCGGCGCTGGTTGCGGTTGCATCGGCGGTTTCGGTCGAAAGATTACGGGTCAAACCACTGCGGGGAGCGCTTGCTTCGAGCCCTGAGTTGAGCGTGGTGCGGGCTTGGGCCAAGCTTTCTGTATTCACGCTTGCGGGAGCCGTCGTCTGTGTTGTGCTAACAGGGGCGGGTGTGTTGGTTCTTTGGGTGTCAACACGTGGTTGATTTTGAATGCTTGGACGATTGTTTTCGGTCTTCATGATCGACTCCACAAAGAGGTGCGGCGTAATGCCTTTTCTCTCGACGTTTTGGGGCCTCTGAGCTGTTTCCGTCCGTGTTGTGTTCGCTTCGTGCTTGCTCTCGGGCTTTGTTCTTTTTCTCTTTTATCTTCGTAAGATTATGGAATTTGTTTCGATAAATCAAGAGGTTGTATTTATTTCTCTTTCTTTTCAAAGGGATGTAAAGGAAAAAGAAACATGTTCTACCACAAGAGAGAAACGCGTTCTAGCCACCAAAGATAGATCCCCCCTTGGGGGCTTTGTCAGGAGGGTGGAGAAAATGCCAAAAGATATCTGTTCTTTTGTGTAGAAGATGTCTATCTTTCTACGGTTTCAGGGCTTGGGGAGGGGGTGATCTTGCTCAAGAGCTTGGAAAGGAGAGCATAGAGGATGTTTGATTGGGCGTCGCGATTGCAGAGTATCCCAGCTTCGCCGGGCGTGTACATCATGAAGGACAAAGAGGAGAAGATCCTCTACATCGGCAAAGCCAAAGAGCTAAAACGCCGTGTGCGTCAGTACTTTCAGGAAGGAGCCGATCCTCGCCCCTTTGTTCGCCGTTTGCCCGGGCTGTTGGGGGAGATCGATGTCTTGCTCACGCACACAGACAAAGAGGCCATGCTCCTAGAAGCCTCGTTGATTCAACAGCATCAGCCGCCATTTAACATCTTGCTCAAAGAAGAACAGCGCTATCTTTGTTTGCGCTTAGACCTTTCACATTCTTATCCAAGATTGCATGTGATTCGGCGTTCGACCCGTGATGCTGCGCCCAAGCCGCACGAACGTATCTTTGGCCCCTATCTTTCGGGCTATGCGGTGCGTCAGACGATGGAGTTGATCGAGCGCCACTTTCGGCTGCGGACTTGCAGCGATCAAGAGATGCGCAATCGCACGCGGCCTTGTCTTGAGTATCAGATCAAGCGGTGCGTTGGGCCTTGCGCGCTCCCTGTGGAGGAGGAACGCTATCGCGAACACGTGAATGAAGTGATCTTGTTTTTGGAGGGCAAGCACCAAGAGCTTGTCGATATGTTGAGAGGCCGCATGGCCAAAGCCGCGATGCAGCGACAGTATGAGCTTGCCGCGCGCTTTCGCGATCAGATCGAAGCCATCGAAAAGATGATGGAAAAGCAACATGTCGCCAGTGAACAAGATCGCCGAGATCGCGACATCTTCGGGTTTTTCCGCTATCACTTGCGGGTGGAGATCCAACTTCTCACCGTGCGTCGTGGGCATCTTTCGGGGGGGCGATCTTTTTCTTTTGATCAGCAAGAGTTCGATGATCCCGAGATCTTGGAACGCTTTCTCACGGCTTATTATCTGCGTTCGACGATCGATATGCCCAATGAGATCTTGTTGCCTTTCTCTGTGGAAGATCCCGAAGCACTGGCCGAGCTTTTGGGCGAGCGGGTTGGGCGTAAAGTCGTGGTCCAAGTGCCTGAAGATGGGCACGAAGCCCAGTTGATCGCGATGGCTAACAAAAATGCTGAACAAGGCTTTTTGGAGAGCCAAAAGACGGAAGATACGTCGCTTGCTCTGTTGCAGCGTCTGCAAAAGCGCTTGCGGCTCTCGCGTCTACCGTATCGCATCGAGTGTGTAGACAACTCACACTTACAGGGGCGTTATCCTGTGAGCGCGGTGGTGGTTTTTGAAGGGGGATTTCCCAACCGCTACGAGTATCGACGTTATCACCTCAAAGAAGCGGTTGGTGGGGATGACTTTGGCGCGATGAAAGAGATCCTGACACGTCGCTTTAAGCGCGGGATGGCCGAGGATAACCTACCCGATCTGATGGTGATCGACGGTGGGATCGGCCAATTAAAGATGGCGCTGACTGCGCTCGAAGAGTTGGGACTCGATGGTGTCGAGGTTGTTGCGATCGCGAAAAAGCGTGTCGCCAAAGCCGAGGCCCAAGGGCGCGAAGATCTGATGGAAGATCGTATCATCGTCCCAGGTCGAAAAAATCATATCCCTGTGCGCTCTCCCCATCGCGAGTTGTTTTTGTTGGCCCATGCACGCGACGAGGCTCACGATACTGCTGTGACCTTTCACCAAAAGACCCGTGACCGCGAGCAGTTGCGCTCTGTGTTGGATCGCATCCCGCAGATCGGCCCCGCACGAAAACAAGCGCTACTCAAAGTCTTCAAAAGTCCCAAGCGCGTTGCAGAGGCTTCTTTCGATGAGTTGCTTCAAGTTCCCGGGATTACGGAGGCTATCGCACACTCTGTCCAAGACTTCTTTCGAGATCACCCTGACGCTTTCGAGGGGGGGGTTGTGGTGCAATGAGATGAGGGGAGGTCGCTCAAAGGCTCGGGCTGTCTAGGGGAAAGATGGGGACTTACTAGGAGTTGCGCTCCAACATGTAGCATCAAGAGATGCCATAAGACTTTAACTTGCGATGAAGGGTTTGTAAGCCGATCTCCAAGACACGGGCTGTTTGGGACTTGTTGCCATCCAAAGCCTTGTAGACGCGGAGGATATGTTGCCGTTCGATCTCTGCCAGGGGTAGGAGGTCTTCTTGTTTTTCTTGGACGGATGGGCTTTGAGAGATCGACGTCGTGGGAAGGCGAAGGTGTTCTTTGGTGATGGTGCCGTCTTCTGCGAGGTTGGCTGCGGCTTCGAGTGTTCCTTTGAGTTCTCGGATATTCCCCGGCCATTGGTGCATTTGAAGGACTTGCTCTGCGCCTAGAGAAAGGGTCGCGGAGGGGCGATTGGATGCCGTGAGTATTTGTTTTGTGAGAAGCAGGATATCTTCTTTTCGTTGTCGCAGCGGTGGGATCGCAAGGTGGGCAAACTGCAAGCGATACAAAAGGTCCTTTCGAAAACGGTGTTGTTTGACGAGTTGTTCGAGGTCTTGGTGCGTTGCTGCGATGATGCGGACATCCGCGTATCTTGCGCGGGTTTCTCCCACTGGGATGTACTCTTTTTCTTGTAAGAAGCGCAGCAGCTTTCCTTGTAGCTCGAGTGAAAGATCCCCGATCTCATCGAGAAAAAGAGTCCCACCTTCCGCTTGCGCGAGTAATCCCTGTTGTGGTTTTTCTGCGCCTGTAAAGGCGCCTTTGGTGTGTCCAAAAAAGGTGGACTCAAAGAGTGTTGGGGCGATCGAGATCAGATTCACTGCGACAAAAGGCCCATGGTTTCGATGGCTCGCGCGGTGGATGCCTTGGGCCAAGAGTTCTTTGCCGACCCCCGTTTCTCCTGTGATGAGAACGGGGATATCCGAAGAGGCGTGCAACTCGGCCTCATGCAAAAGGCGAAGCATCCGAGGAGATCCTGTGATGATCTCGCTGAAAGCATGGGGGTGATCCAAGCTTTCTTGGCTACGCAACTGCAACGATGCGAGCAAGTGCTTTCTCTCAAGCGCCCGCTGCAAGGCGTGATTCATCAAGCTGGGTGTTAGTGGTTTGACAAGGTAATCGTAAGCTCCACGGCGGATCGCTTTGACGACCAAGGGGGCGCTCTCGTGGGCGGTGATGATAATGCATTCGGTTTGCGGGCTGGCGGCCTTGATGTGCTCTAGGAGCGTGAGTCCATCCATCTTGGGCATCGTGATATCCAAGAAAGCGACGTCAAAAGTGCGTTCTTCCAAGAGGGTCAGTGCCTGCGATGGATCATTGCAAAGGAAGACTTGGTTGTAACCTTCGAGCTTTAGGAGCCTTTTGACACTATCAAGGAAGTCTTGCTCATCATCGACCACCAAAAAAGAGAGCGCGCTCATGTTGTTGATTCTCCAGATGGAAGCGAGATCGTGAAGCAAGCACCTTGGCCTTCTGCACTTTCTACATGCAAGGTACCGCCGTGCTCCTCGATGATACGCAAAGAGATCGAAAGGCCCAGCCCCATGTTGGCCTCTCGGCCTTTGGTCGTAAAGAAGGGCGAGAAGATATTGTTTTTGATCGAGGCAGGGATACCTCGACCATCGTCTCTTACTTCGATGACGATCCAATGTGCCCTTGTTGCCGAACGATAAGCCTTGATACTGATCTGCGCGCCTTCTTCTTTTGCGGCTTGGGCGGCATTTAACAGTAGATTGATCAGGACCTGTTCGAGTTTTCCTTCTTTGAAGGAAATCTTCGGGATATCGGGCTCGATCTCGACGTCGATGCGCTGTACTTTGTCTTCGATCTGTTTCCCCACGAGAGTGAGGATGGTTTCGATGATGCTCGAAAGATCCGATGGGACGGGTTGATCTTGTTCTTGGCGGCGGACATATCCGCGAAGATCACGCACGATCTTTGCGATGCGCGAGGTCCCATGTTCCATGTTGTCGAGGAGTTTGCGGCTGTCTTCCAAAAACTCTTCGACAGGCATCCGCAAGATCTTCATCGTGGGGCGTTCTTCTTGGGCGGATAATAGGATGGGTTCGAGGGCGTCGATATATTGCCGAAGGATCGGCAAATTGAAGGTCAGGAAGCCCACAGGATTGTTTACTTCGTGTGCGACGCCCGCCACCAACTGCCCCAAAGTCGCCATCTTTTCGGCCTGCAAGATCTGACGCTCTGCTTGTTCGCGGTCCTCTCGAAGCAAGCGGATGCGCTGAACCATCGCAAGCGAGAGCAAGATCGCGCTGATCCCCGAACCCACTTGGAAGATGAGGAATCCCCAATCGTCCCATAACGGCGAGGCAAACAAAAAGGACGCGATGCTAAATACCCCCCAAGCCAACAGGTAGATAAAGGCTGGCGGGTAGCCTCGTCGCCAAAAGATCCAGCCTGGGATGATCGTTGCGAAGGGCGACAAAAGCCCCAATATCTGGGAGTAACGCCCAAGAAAGGAAGGCGGAGCGACGAACGCAGAGAGCAGAAACCCGATGACAAGGGCAGTATAAGCAAGGATCAGTCGGTCCACTTTGGGGAGGACTTGGGTCTGCAAGAAACTTCGTGTGTAAAGCATCGCCCACAAGATAAAAAAACCGAGCAAAAGCTCTTGCATACGGAAGATATTGGTAGGCGACCACTGATACAGCGCAAAGATGGGGTGGAGAAAACCATTTCCTCCAAGCATAAAAAACAAAAGCGAAAGATGGTAAAGGACAAACCACTTTGCGCTTGTGTCGCGCAACCAAAGGTACAGAAAGAAATGGACCACCAACAGGCCCAAGAGAACGCCAAAATAAAGGCCATTGAGCAAACGAAAAAGATCATGGTGCTTGATCCATGAACGGTAGGACTGAACTTTTAGTCTCAAATGCCCCGACCAATGGGACGATGCGATGGGGACGACAAGGATATAAAAGGTGATCTGCTTACAAGGAGCCAGTCGAAAAGGCATGTTGGTTTGGAGCGAGGCACCATCTACTTCGTAACGCCTCAAGGTCCACTCTTTCCACATTTTCTGCTGAAGATCGACAGGGAAAAAGACGCGTACGCGATGCAGATCCAAGTGTCGCAGTTGCAAGACCCACTGTTGAAAAGGGACAGAGCGATGAGGGGACTTAAATTGAAAGCGGAGCCATGAGGCTTTGGTGTTGGTCGGCGGTCGAAAGTAGCGCGCTTTGAAGCGTTGAAACGAGAAGTCTTTTCTTTTTTGTAAGAATTCTTCTAGTGTATGGATGTCGCCCTTCGTCTCGATCAGATCGATGTGTTGTTGTGGGGGCGCGCACTGCACAGCGCGTTGGCTTGTTTGGGGATAAGCTGGGGGGGCAACGAATAAACACAAGAAGAGTGTGGAGAAGAGAAGAAAGCTCCCTCCCATGCGCTTCTTGGAGAAGCTGTCTCTTCGTGTGAACCTGCCAACATCAAAAGGCTGATCGAAAAACACGAAGAAACTCCTTGGATAGAATAGTAAGAATTTTTCTCTTTGTTTGATCTTCAAGGCTCCACAAGCCTTGTGTGGCTCACTTTGTATAAACTCTGACTTCGACGTCAAGTAACTTTTTCTTCGCAGTGTCCCATGTGACGGGCCAGTTGTTGGTCTGTTCTTCCCAGTGTGTCGTGCGAAAATGGCTTGCGATCTTGGGTGCAGAGGCCATGGCTTTGGCATGGGCTTCTGCGACCACAAACTTCGACATCGACTCATAATCTTTCCAGATGCTTACCGTCCTGGCGTATCCGCACTTTTGCGAATAGATCAGCGAAGCCGCAAGCAAGCCCTCAGACTTGGGGAAAGCTTGTTGGATTCCTGCCATCACTTGTTGAAAGATCCCCATCGCTTCGTTGGAGTCTTGCCATAACTTCATGTGGGTAGAGACGACAAAAAAGGAGCCTTCGGGTTTGGTCTTGAGTTGTCCGTCTTCTCCCGCGAGTGGCCCAAAAAAGGTGGGGTTTGCGACGTCATCTTCTGTGCAAGAAGTGAGTGCATTTTGCCCGTTGCTTGGCGGGGTGGGCGTGGCGCAGTGGACCAAGAACAACATTCCAAAGCAGAGTGTTGCAAGGCTGAGCCACGAAGAGGTGCGAAAAAGAGAAGGTTTTGTGTTTTTCAAATCAGGGTTTCCTTTTTTCTGAGACGTGTTGGCTCTGTGTAATTCGCCCGAAATACAGGGTGGGAAAGCATCGTTGAAGGCGTTGTGAGAAAAAGGGCGTGCGGGCTCCATACGTGGTCGCTTTGACATAGGTTTGAGGCGTGGGACCTTTGCCCATCACGACCATCCAAAGGGCTTTTTGAGCGGTGCCTTTGAGTTGAAGATAAGTGTAAGATCCCGCTTTCAGTTGTTTTTGGATCACGCCTTCCCATCGTTTCTTGCGCCATGTTAGGCCAAACAAGGGATTCTGTTTTCTCGGATGCTGTAGGGAAGAAGGGCATCCTTTGGCAGCTTCGAGGTGGCGGCTTGCCCACCATCCAAAAAGTACCAAGAGGATCAAGCCAGAGCCAAACCATCGTAGCCTTCGAGATCTTCGTGACTTTGAAGGTGTCAAAGTGTGCGTTAGATAGCTCTGTACGGGGTCCATCGCAGGGCTCCTTCCTGTGGTCTGGGCTTTGCGCTTTCGGGCTCGAAAAGATGGGCGGTGTCTGGCTTTCGCGGATTGCAGGCGCCATACCAAGACAGGTGAGCGATGCAGTGCTTTGAAATAAAATAGATTTTTTGTATGGGGGGGTGGGGTGGAAGCGCAGATCTTGAGGGAGATACACCAAAATGGCATAGCTTTTATGGGATTGTTCTTTTAGATCGAATGGTTGTGCGTAGATTGTACCATTTTGGTATAGACCAAGTTGATGTGATGGTCGTGTGGGTCGGTTGTTTGGTGCCTGGTGAGCGTGGGGATCAGACGAGGGACTGGTTTGCGAGGAGCATCGAGATCAAAGAGCGCATCATCTCGTTGCGAAGGTAGTGGCAAGTGTGGGCTGTGAGTACCTTGTCTTTGACTTCGGACTTTCCGAGGTATTCGTGATGTTTCAACAGCGCTTTTGCGGCAGCTTTTTGTTTGGGGGTGGCTTTGGGGTGGTTGAGGATCTTCTTCAAAAAGTTGGGGTCAAAGGGGTCTGCTTTTCCATCAAGTGCATTGAATCCAAGCTCGTCTAGGCATTGAAAGACGTCATCGAGATCGAGTGGTCCTTCTTCGTCGTCGGATGGATCGGTCTTTTCGGCCTTGTCCGTTTTCTCCGTCTTGTCTGTTTTGTTCGAGTTGGCTGTTTTGTTTGAGTTGGCTGTTTTACAAGAAGCATCGGGGCTTTTTGAGCCTTTGGTTTTGTTGGTGTCTTGTGGGGGGTAGGGCTTTCCTTCTGCTTCGCAAAGGTAACGTTCAAGCTCTTCTGCGAAATCTGCATATTTATCGTTTGTTTCACCGGAATCTTCGGTCTTTTTTGATTTGTTTTCTTTTTCGAGAGCTTTGTCTAAGACTTTTTTACCCGTGCGAGCATAAAGCTTGGTGGATTCGCCTTTGTTGTTCTCTGATTGTTGCATCTTGTCTTTAAAGGGACCGGAAGAAGCTTTGTTGTTGGGTGCTGTGCGGGCCATCAGGACAGGGGGTTTGGTGGTGACTTTCAACATGGGAGGCTCCTTGGCTTGTGGATGGTTTGGTTGTTTTTGGACTGGGCGTCCAACAGCAAAGCCTGGGCCAAGATGTTGTGTGTTTTCTTCGGATGCGTGGCGCTGTAGTGCAAACGCGGATTTGCATCAAGCGAGGATGCAAGGTTGAAAGGGCCGATGGTTTCGGGATGTTCAATGATTGGACATCGAAAAGGTATCGTCTGTCCATTGAATAAACGGATGGCCGATGGGATACGACGAAATATACCCAGGGGCGCCCGATGGTATGTGGCATGGTATGTGGGATGCGGGATGATTGATGGTATGCGGGATGTGGTGAAATATACCTGTCCAGGGGCGCCCCACGGTGGGCGCCCGATGGGGTGTGTGGGGATATGGATTTAGGCGTTTCGCCCGAGGATTTTCCAAGCGGTGGGGAGGAGCCAAGTGGCGAGACCAATTTTGATCACGGCGCCAGGGAGGAAGGGCAGCAAACCAAGTTGGAGCAGTTTGTTTGCGGGGACGAAGGCGGAGAGCCAGACGAGTCCGCAAACGAAGATCAGCGCGGTGGCGATGGTCATGGCGAGTGCAGTTTTGATGGGGGAGCGATCCCAACCGTGCTCGCTCATGCGACCGACGATCCAAGCGGCGAAGACAAAGCCGATCAGGTAACCACCCGTTGCGCCAAGCAAAAGCGCGGAGCCAGCTTTGCCGCCTGCGAGGAAGGGCAAGCCCAAAGCGGTTTGGGTGAGGTAGAAGAGGACGCTAGCCGCGCCGCGCCATGCACCAAGGGTCATACCCACGAGCAAGACTGCGAAGGTTTGTCCCGTGACAGGGACAGGCGTAAAGGGCAGGGGGATCGCGATTTGTGCGCAAAGTGCGATCAAAAGGCTGCCAGCGAGGATCAACCCAGCGTCGTAGACGCGCGCATGTTGCGCATGGTGGGGGCGCCAAAGGTCAGCGAAGGTTGCTTGCGGTAGGGTATGCATCAGGCTTTTCCTTTAGAGAGCTAAGAGTAAAGAGGGCAAAGTCCTCAGAAAAAAGCTATTTTAATTGAGGGAGATCGCGGTAAAGTTCGAGGGCTTGGGGGTTGGCGAGTGCATCTTTGTTGGGGACATCTTTTCCATGAAGGATTCTTCGAACAGCGATCTCTACTTTTTTCCCGCTGATGGTGTAGGGGATATCCGCGATGGGGATCAGGTGTGCGGGAACGTGGCGTGGCGTGGTTTCTTTGCGGATGGTATCGCGGAGCTTTTTGGCGAGTTCTTCGGAGAATTCGACCTGTGGCGCGAGTTTCACAAAGAGGATCACTTCCACGTCGTTGTCGATATCGCGTCCTACGACGAGGCTGTCAAGGACCTCGGGCAAAGGCTCGATGGCGCGGTAGATCTCAGCGGTGCCTATGCGAACGCCGCCAGGGTTGAGTGTTGCGTCAGAGCGGCCATAGATGGTAACGCCGTGGTGTTCGGTAAACTCGATCAGATCGCCATGTCGCCAGATGTCAGGGAAGTGTTCAAAGTAGGCCCCACGATAACGCGAGCCGTCTTCATCTTGCCAAAAGCCCACAGGTTGGGAGGGGAAAGGCTTGACGCATACAAGTTCGCCTTTTTCTTGTTGGACGGGTTGTCCGTCGTCAGACCAAGCTTGGACGTCCATGCCAAGGCCCGCGCACTGGATCTCTTCCGAGTAGACGGGGAGTGTGGGGTTTCCAAGCATAAAGCAGGAGATGATATCGGTGCCTCCAGAGATCGAAGCGAGATGGAGGTCTTCTTTGATATCGCGGTAGACATAATGGAAAGAAGCATCCGAAAGAGGCGAGCCTGTCGAGAGGATCGCGCGTAGGCTAGAGAGATCGTAGCGCTCTTTGGGCTTGAGTCCTGTTTTTTCGAGGGCAGCGAGGTATTTGGCGCTGGTTCCGAAGAACTGGAGTTTTTCTTCTTCAGCGATCTTCCACAAGACTTCTTCGCTGGGGTGGAAGGGGGAGCCTTCGAACAAGACGAGTGTGGCTTTGGAAGCGAGGCCACTGACGAGCCAGTTCCACATCATCCAGCCGCATGTGGTGAAGTAAAAGAAGCGATCACTTGGGCGCAGATCTGTGTGAAGGCGTTGTTCTTTGATGTGTTGAAGGAGGGTGCCGCCCACGCCATGGACGATACATTTGGGAACGCCCGTTGTTCCTGAAGAATAGAGGATATACAGCGGGTGATCGAAGGGGGTATGAGTAAAGGTGAGGCTTGTCGTTTCGCCAGAGAGGGCGTCTTGGAAACTGGTGGCTTTGGGGGTGTCTTGGATCTTGGGGATCTCATCGAGGTATCCCACCACAAGGACATGTTCAATCGAGGGGATGGCCTCGATCAGTCGGGGGATACGGTCGAGGGAACGGACGGGCTTACCTTTGTAAGTGTAGCCATCTGTGGTGAGCAAGATCTTGGGTTCGATCTGGCCGAAACGGTCGAGGACACCGCGTTCACCAAAGTCGGGTGATGTCGAGGACCAGATCGCGCCAAGCGATGTCGCAGCGAGCATCCCTACGATGGTTTCGGGGATATTGGGCATGTAAGCAGCAACGCGATCGCCCATCTGGACGCCTTGTTGTTTCATCCAACGTGCGAGTCGTGCGACTTGATCGCGGAGTTGGGCATAGGTGAGGACGCGTCGGGTGCCGATCTCGTTGTGGAAAAGGATGGCTTCTGCGTCGTCATCGCCTTGTAAGAGATTTTCTGCAAAGTTGAGGCGGGCATCAGAGAACCAACGCGAGGAGAGCATGTCTGCGCCAGGTTCCCAGACTTGGGTGTAGGGTTGCGAGGCTTTGACCTCACCCAGTTTCCAGATGGACTCCCAAAAAGCTGCCGTTTCGCGAACAGACCAAGCGTGAAGATCCCAGTAGTCTCGAAAGGACTGGCCTGTTTGTTCTTGGATCATCTTGGCATATTGCGTGATCTGCGCTTGTGCAACGCGCGCAGGAGATGGGCGCCACAGCGGTTCTTTTGTCATCCGATCTTCTCCTCTATAGGCAGGTTTGAGCGTGCGGTATCCTAGCCGAACGAAGGCCGTGTGGCAAGAGCGCCCTTTTTCTCGATGGGTATAGGTGATTGTGTGTGTGTTTTTGGGCGGATGGGGGAGGAGAGGAAGGGGGGAGTGAGAAGGGGATTAGTTTGCGCGGTGCCAAGTTTGATCGCGGAAGAAGAAGGCCAACCAGCCGCGAACTTTGAGGCGGTTAGGATTTTTGGAGTCCAACCAGATCGAGCAACCGTATTGTTTGCCGTTTGCGGGATCGAGGATCTTGCCGTGGCCCCAAGTGACGTCATTTTTGGGGGTCATGTCCCAGATGATGGTCATACCAATGATCTTTTTATCTTTGCGATTGCCGGTGCATTTGTCGCATGAGGGATCTTGGTTTTCGGTTTTTTTGCGGAAGAGTTTGAGGATCTTCCCTGTCAACTTTCCATTGACGAGTTTGATCTCGACGATGGACTTAGCTTGTTTGGTCTTGTCATCGATGGTCTTCCATTTACCGATGACGCGCATATCGCCTTTTGCGAAAGCGGTGGCATTAAAAGCAACTGCGAAGGCCAAAGCCAAAAAGATTGTGCGTAGCGTAAACTGCATCGTGAGGCTCCTTTGTCATGAGCGGTGGTTGCAGGGAAAATCCAACTATACCCTCTGGAAACGGCGATAGAGTAGTTCGTTTTCCCTGTTCAATCAAGAGGGCTTCGTTGCAGGCTTAGCCCCTCGTCTTGGAGAGACTTCACTCTGACGAATCGAAAGAGAAAGATATTTAATCGGGGACTGTATTGGATTGAAAAGAGTGGGGATTTGGATGGATTAGTTGGGGTCGGCTTTGGGGGTGGTTGCCGAAGATGCGGGGAGTGCGGGCTTTTTGATGTAGTTGGCGTCCACAGAGCCCGTAAGTGCGTTGAGGAAGGTCACGATGGAAGCGATATCTTCTTTGGAGAGTTCGCGACCCAATTGGTGACGTGCCATCATAGCAACAGCTTCGGGCAGGGTTTTGACCGAACCATCGTGCATATAGGGCGCGGTCTTGGCGATATTGCGCAGACCAGGGACTTTAAAGAACATATCGTAGGTCTTGTCTTTGAGCAGGGTGCCGCGGCCTTTGTCTTTTTGGTTGGGCCAAGGCTTGATCAGGCCCGCTTTTTGGTACATGTGACCGCCAAGTTGGGGGCCGATGTGACAAGTCAAACATCCGCTGCTCACAAACTTGATGAAGCCTTGTTTTTCCGCGTTGGTCAACGCATCTTTCTTGCCATTGAGGAAAGCATCCCAACGCGAAGGGGTGACCAAGCCACGCTCGAAAGCGCCGATGGCATCGCCCATATTTTTGTAGGTGACGGGATCTTTTTCTTTGGGATAAGCTTTTTGGAAGGCAGCTACATAGCCGGGGATCGACTTGAGTACTTTGACAGCGTATGCGGGATTTGGGATCGCCATCTCAACGGGGTTGAGAACGGGTTGGGTGGCTTGGTGTTCGACGTGTGGCGAACGGCCATCCCAAAACTGCACAAAATGGCCTGCTGCGTTGTATACAGTGGGTGAGTTGCGATCGCCGCGTTGTTTTTTGTGGCCGACCGAGGTGGGCTCATTGTCCACGCCGTAGTTGTCGAGTTTGTGGCAGCTATTGCAAGAGAGGTCGTGGTTTTTGGAGAGGCGCGTATCGTAATAAAGCATACGACCAAGATCGATCTTGGCGGCACTACGGCTCGATGCGTTATGGTAGTCTTTGGGCAGTGGCTTGTAGGCCATCAAAAAACCTTCAGGGACATCGACCTGGGGTTCGGGTTTTTTCGTATTCTGCGCAACACGCAAGGGCGCCTTTTTCGCTTTGATGCTGAGAGGGTTTTCTTGTTTGAGTGGCGTGGGCTTATGGAAACCGACGAGGAAGGTTCCCAAGGAGAGGAAGGTTGTAGCCAAGGCGATCTTCCGCATGAACTATCTCCTTTATGGTGTGTGGGGAAGAAATGGACGGCACAAAAAGCTGTTTGGAGCTTGTGATAGAAGCCCTAAACGCAAACTCTTTGTGCAGGGCATCTTGCAAGATACGGGCGGCTCTTGTCAATGTAGGCCGCAGCCTGTCGTCTTGTTCTTTAAAGATGCGCCAAAAGAAGAAACGTAGCACGGGACAGAACTGAGCGTTGAGGAGGCTATAGAGAGGATGTTAAGGGAATTGGAAGCCGCGTTGGAGCCAGTACGAAAGTCACTTTCTGCTACAGGATGGAAGAAGATCCGCGAAGCTTGGGCGTTATATCATCGCACGCAGAAGAAAGACGCGCGGACTCCCATCGGTCTTGAGATCCCCGATCATGGACTCGAAGTCCTACAGATCGCCTCTCGTATGCACCTAGATGCCGACTCTTTGGGCGCGGCCCTGCTTGCCTCCGCTTACGAACGCGGTTGTTTTACCCTCGAAGAGGTCAAGACCACAGTGGGGGAAGAGATCGGATTTTTGTGTGAGACCTTGCGTAGTCTCCCGACCTTCCGCTTTCCTGGGCATGCGCAGGCCGAACGCATGGGCGAGGCGCAGCTGGCTGACCAAGCCGAAAGCTTCCGCAAGATGCTGTTTTCGATGGCACGTGACCTTCGGGTGTTGTTGATTCGCTTGTGTGATCGGCTTTATGCGCTTCGAGGATTGGAGTTTGTGCCCGTCTCGCAACAGCTCCAAATCGCCCATGAGTGTAGAGAGTTGTATGCTCCGCTCGCCAACCGCTTGGGGATCTCGTGGTTGAAAAACGAGTTGGAGGATCTATCGCTGCGCTACCTCCATCCACTCGCATTTTACGATCTCGTCGACAAGATCGATCAGACCAAGCGTGAGCGTGAACGCTATATCGACGAAGTCTTGGGCATCTTGCGATTTCTCACAGACAAACAACAGCTTCGTTGCGAGGTTTATGGTCGTTCGAAGCACATCAACAGCATCTACCGCAAGATGACACGCGGCGGGCTGACTTTTGAACAGCTCTATGATGTGTTGGCTTTTCGCATCCTTTGCGATACACGTGACCAGTGCTACCAGATCCTTGGTGTGGTCCACGATCGTTGGAAGCCGATACCCGGGCGTTTTAAGGACTATATCGCGATGTCCAAAAACAACGGTTATCAGTCGCTTCACACCACGGTCCTTGGGCCTGGAAACAAAAAGATTGAGATCCAGATCCGCACCCACGCGATGCACAAAACGGCGGAAGATGGGGTTGCTGCGCACTGGCTCTACAAAGAAGGTAGTGACCCCCAAGCGCGCGTGGTGGAGCAGTTTCGATGGCTGCGCGAGTTGCTGCGCCTCCAAGACGAAAAAGAAGATGCATCCGAGCTTTTGGCGAGTGTTCGCGACAAACTCCATGAAGGGGACGTGTTCGTCTTTACGCCCAATGGTGCGGTGCGTGAACTCCCACAAGGCTCGACGCCTGTGGACTTTGCTTACGCTATCCATACAGAAGTCGGGAACCACTGTGTCGGCGCAAAGGTCAACGGAAAGATCGTTCCCCTTCGCGCGGTCCTTAACACGGGCGATATCGTCGAGATCCTCACCCAACCGAACTCCAATCCCAACCGTGATTGGCTCAAGTTTGTCAAAACCAACCGCGCTCGCTCGAAGATTCGTAGCTTTTTGCGCACTGAACAGCGCGAAAAAGCTAGCGTCCTTGGACGTGAGATGCTTGATAAAGCCCTTCCTGCGGGCCAAAAAGTTAGCAAGCTTTTGAAGAATGGCTCGTTGGAACCTTTGTGCTCGCAAGTTGGGGCCGCGACCGTCGAAGAGCTGATCATGAACATCGGCTATGGAAAGCTCGATGTGACCGAAGTTGTGAACCTGCTCTTTCCCCCTGAAAAGCCCGAGACGGTGGCCATCGAGGACGTCATCAAGCGTCCTTCTGCTTCCAAAGGAAAGACCACGATCCTTGTGGGAGGGATGCGCGATATCTTGGTGCGTTTTGCCGGATGCTGCAAGCCGATCCCTGGTGATCCTATCGTTGGATTTATCTCTCGTGGGCGCGGCGCTGTGATTCATAGCGCAGACTGTTCCAAAGTCCAAAGCAGCGATCCCGCCCGTCGCATCGACGTTCAGTGGGACGCCTCGCCCAAAAGCGCCCACTCCGTCAAGATCCGCGTCCTCGCAGACAACCGACCTGGCTTGCTCAACCTCATGACCAAAGCTTTTTCCGACCTGAATATCAACATCTCCTCCGCCCAGTGCACCACCTCTGATACCCTCGCTGTCAACATCTTTGAATGCCAAGTCCGCGATATTGAACAACTTCAGCATCTGCTTCAGCGTCTCAGCCGCGTCAAAGGTGTCTCCCAAGCGAAGCGGGTTCGAGAATAATTCTTTCCTTCTTGTCAGGATTTGCCTCGCTGCTTCTCGTCACGCTTTGGCTCTTCCCAAAGAGCGCCTTGGGATGGGCATAACCGACCTCCTTGTCTGTGCTTTCTGTGGTTGAACTCCTTGGTTCTTCAAAGAAAAAAACCGCAGGCTAGATCAAATCCCGAGGCTTTTCGTTGAAGTCCTCATCGAGAAGTGCGTCTTTTGCGTGGAGGAGAGCAGATGCGAAGATCTTTTTGGTTGGGTTTGGTGGGCATCTTGACGGTAGGATGGTCTGTTCGTTCGTTTGCAGGTGATCCAGGAAAATCTTTACACGTCCGAATGAAGGGGAAGACGGCTAGAAGCTCTGTACCTGAGAATTGTCTGCATGACTCGAAGCCTCTGTCTGCGCTGCCCAAATATATCGCTTATCGCAAAGGTCGTATCTCGTTGTTTGCAGACTTTCGACACGCAACCGACCGAAAGATCGACCTTTACGTGATCAATGATACTCCTCGTGGATATGATCTTCCCCACCAAGACGGCGATATCTACATCAAGCAAGAAGCGAAGGTCGCGAAAGGAAAGTGGAAGCGCATCCAAGGCCATCAGTACAGCGGCTGCGGGAACAGCTATTTTTCTCGAAGGCCTCTGTGTTCGGGTACGTTTTTCAAGCAAACCCATTCCTACTTCCCTTCCTTGGGGAAAGAGAAACGACGCCGATATCCCACTCGTTTCAAGATCTACAGTCGTTTGGGCTTGCTCTCCAACCAAGGAAGCATGAGAGCAGATCCCGACGTGCTGGGGAAGATCATTCGAGGGCTAAGAGGGGACATGTTCAGCATCCGTCAAGGAGACACCGAAGCGTACAGGGAGTTGCTTCTTTCCCCGAACGCGACAGGGCGGGTCCGTTACTTGCGAGAGATGAAAAGACATATCGCCCTGAGAAAGCTCGCTGAAGTCTCTTCCAAAGTCGCCTTGCCGCTTCTCAAGCCCTTGCGTTCGGCGTCTTGGCTGGATTGGGAGACTTTTCGTCTCTTGTACTTGGCTTTGTTGAAGCACGATCGAAAGCAGACCGTCGCGGAACTCACCGCACTTTTGCAAGGTCCATCGACAAAACGACGTCGCTTTTTGGAAGGTTACTGGGTGTTGTTGAAAGAACTCCCTCGTAAAACCGTCATCTCTTGGCTACACCATCGCGCAAAAGACCCGAAAAATCCGCGTCATTTGGAATACCTGCGGATGCTGACACAGACAAAAGCTCGTTCCTTGCTACCTTTCTTCGATCAAGTGATGCATGATCCTGCCTACGCCCCCGATGTTCGGCTTAGTTTGCGCAACTTGGTTCATCAAGTCTTTGGGAAGAAGCTGATCGCTGTGTTCTTTCAGATCTCGCCGAAGTATGGGTACAAACACCGCCGCGGCACGCCCCTGCCCGCCGTCTTCGCCTTGAAAAATATCACCCGTCGCACTCTGCGTTTTTCTTACTCTCGACCATCAGATATCTTGGCTGTCGATCTCTATCAAAGCAGCAAGTTCTTGATCCCCAAAAAGCTCGATCCTGCTTTTACCAAGCCCGATCCCCGTAAACTTCGCCATGTCACGCTTGCCCCTGGTAAGCTTCATTTTGTCCATCTAAAGGACCTCTTGGCTGGATTTACGCTTCCGCAGCGTTTCGCGACGCCCAACCAACCGATCACGGTGTACCTTTCTGTGCGATTGCCAAAACTACACGATATCCCCCAACGCACAATCGAGAGGATTCAGTTCTTTTTCTTGCAATAGGCTCCATCCCATCGAGACGTCCGGCCATGATAGAGAGAAGTGATTGCTTGAGATGGACATCTTATGGAAGGCAGAGGGATGCTTATGTGGCGATGAGACGGGGGATTGCGACGGTGGACCTGCTATAGAGAGGGCTGGACTTGCCGAACGAAGGCTTATTGGCCTTGCGTGTTCTTGGGTGGGGTCTTGTAGCGCAAGGTCCAGAAACGCTTGGCAGCGTTCCGTGCGAGGAGTTCTGGATGCCGCATAGCTTCAAGGAGCAAGGGGATGGCTTCTTGGGGCAAGCTTTCGAGCTTTCCAAAATGCTCCAGACTAATGGAAAGATCCCTCTCTGTTTTGAGGATTTGCGTCAAAGTAGAGGCGACCCTTTTGCTGCGAGGATAGAGCGAAGCGAGCGTGCCCAACGTGAGAGACAGTTCGATCTCTTCATGTTTGTCTTTGCCCTTGTTTTTCTGTCGTTTTTGGCAGTGTTGAAGCAGGGTCTCTAGGATGCGAGGGTCCGTGGACCGGATGTCTTTTAACGTCAGCATGAGCAACATATTCGGTGTGTCCGAGGTTTTGACGATGTGCAACAGGGCGGGGATGGCGGGACTGGCTTTGGGGCCCATCTCCGACAAAAGACGCAGTGCGTTGAGCTGTAAAGTGATGACTTCTTCTTGTTTTAGAAGCTCTTGCACGATGGGGATCGTGTCTTGGGTGTTGGCTTCGATCTTCCAAAGGGCGGAAGCTGCTTGGAAACGAACGGAAAGGTTCTCATCCTGAAGAGACTTTTTGATGGAAGGGACCGTCTTTTGGGCGGATGAACCGAAGGAACGGAGGGTTTCGAGGACGCCCAAGCGGATCTGGACGTTGGGGTCTTGAAGGGCCTTGAGAAGCAGCGGGAGGACCGCAGGACCCCGTTTGACGAGGGCTTTGATGAGATGGGGTTTGTTGATGTCGTGATGGGGAGCTTTGAACATCTGGATCAGGGCTTGGCTGACGTTTGCATCGCGCAGCCCCAATATCTCGAAGACTTGGATGGCTCCATGTCCGTAAGGTACGCCTTTTCGGAGAGCTTGCAGCAGGAAGGGGATGGTTTGTTTGGCCTTCAAGTCTCCGAGCACACGGACAAGATCGTAACGGTAGAAAAGTGTCTTGTCTTGGAGGGCTTGCAAGATCGCAGGGATCACAGAAGGGCCGATGTTGGCAACGGCTTTTCGGGCTGCGGCTCTGCACGAGCGGTCTGCGTCATGGAATATCCGAGTCAATGGCTGGGTGGCTGGGGCCGCATCTTTTCCCATCTTTCCTAAGATCTCGATGGCTTCGAGGTGATAGCTTTTCTTTTCATGTTTAAGGGCTTGGAGTAGCGTGGGAAGGAGCTTTTCATCCTTGATACCTTGTTTGGACATCGCAAAAGCCGCGCGGAAGCGGACGTTTTCGTCTGAGTCTGCAAGGTCGCGTTGTAACGACGCCAACGAAGGGGCCTTGGAGGGAGCTTGGATGGCGGAGGTTGGGCGCGCAAGGGGTGTCTTGCTTTTTGGCTTTTGCGGCTTGGTGGGGGCGAGCAGTGACGCAAGGACTTTCGAGGATGCCTTGCGGATCGATGAGTCTTGGTCTTGGGTGGCTTTGCGCAAGCCTTCGAGGGTCTTTTGGAGATCGGCTTGGTATCTTGCTTGGGTCTTGAGCGCTTGTTGATGGACCGCGGGCTCTTT
The DNA here is from genome assembly GCA_020632975.1 of Myxococcales bacterium. Lineage (GTDB taxonomy): Bacteria > Myxococcota_C > UBA6777 > UBA6777 > UBA6777 > JAKLKB01. Next base: position 100,586 of record JACKEL010000002.1, on the reverse strand, counting down.
GGAAGAAAAGCGGACGATGCGCTCCAAGACCTCAAGTGCTTCTTTGGTGATGGCTCCGCGTGTTCCTAGTTCTTGGACGCTTTCTTTTCGTTCAGAAAGCGCGGAAGAATGGAGCTTTTGGAGCACGGCTGTAAGCGAAAGACGAGACTTGTTTTTCGCTTGCTTGCGTTGTGGTGATCGCGGTGGAGTGTTGTGTTTGTCTTGGCAGGAGACAGAGAAACACAGCAAGAACGAACACATGGCAAGGAAAAGAGTGTTTGGGCGATGGGAGGGCTTGTGCTTGGGGGTGGCCATCATTGCTCCTTTGGATGGGTGGGAAGTTGGATTGCGCGCTATCTTCTCTTTCTACGGACGAAGGACAACGGAATTGTCGCTTTTTGTCGCAAAAAAGAGAAAGCCCAAGCAAAGGTCTGATGGCCTTTTGGGGGATGGGAAAGGATGTGTGGAAGGAGCAAGCTTAGAAGGGAAGAGGAGGGGCGTTGGAGGGAAAAGCGAAAGGCTTAGTTGCTTTCGCTGGTTTCAGCGCTGTCGTTGCTGTCTTGCTGGGGAGCGGGGACATCGGCGTTGTCGTCGTTGTCATCGTCGTTATCGTCTGCTTGGGGAGCAGCAGGTGCAGCAGGAGCAGCGGGTTCGTCAACTTGGTTGTTTTGGGGCTCAGCAGAGAAGTTTTGTGCGTCAGCAGCGTCGCTGTCTGCGGGCTCATCGTTGTCTGCGAGTTGTGTTCCATCAGAAGGAAGGATCTCACCACCCAACCATTTTTTCGCTTTCATGAAGCCAGCCATGTGCTTGGCTTTGATTGCGACAGTGGTCCAGAAGATGCGGAACATCATTTGGCCGCGTTTTGCGATGTGTTTCTTCATCTTCATTTTCTTGAGCTTGATCATCGAGTATTCGACGCGTTGTGCTGCGGTGAAGAGCTTTTGCTTGCGCATAAAGAATTCGATCTTCGCAGCTTTCCAAGCATCTTTCGCAGCGATCAGCTTGTCGATTTGCTTGGTGAGGTCAGCCAACTTGATGTTGAGGTCCATCATCATAGAGACGAGGATCATCTTTTCCATCTTGACGCGCGCTTTGAGGGGGAGAAGGGCACGCTTCATGTCGTACTTGAGAAGATGGAGTTGTTTCTTTTGCTCGGGTGTAAGGGACTTGTAGAACTTCATCTTGTGTTGGATACCAGCAAGCAAGATAGCTTTCATATAGAGCTTGCGCTTGTTGCGCTTGCCGCGACGGTTACCACGACGGCCCCATTTACCACGACGGCCCCATTTACCACGACGACCCCATTTACCACGGCGACCCCATTTACCACGGCGACCGCCCCAGAAGCCACGTCCTTGACCGAAGCCACGTCCTTGACCGAAGCCACGACGACCACCCCAGTAACCACGTCCTTGACCGAAGCCATGGCCGCGACCGAAACCACGTCCACGACCGAAGTCACCTCGGAAACCATGTCCAGGGCCAAAGCCACGTCCAGGACCGAAGCCGTGTCCAGGACCGAAGCCAGGGCCTTTTTTGCCTTTGCAAGCACAAGCGGGGGTTCCACAAGCGCCGCAGCCTTTGCCTTTTTTGGATTCGCCAGTACAAGCAGCAGCTGGTTTCGCGCCTGCTGGTTTCACGCCTTCTGCTTTCGCGCCTTTACCTTTCCAGTTCCAACCTTTGCCTTGGCCTTTACCAGGGCCTTTGCCTTTGCCACAAGTGCATTGACCAGGTTTGCACTTACAAGCGCCTGCTTTGCATTTGCAGTTTTTGGTGCCACAGGTTGCGCAAGCTTTTGCGCCAGGGCCTTTGCCTTTGCCGCCACAAGCGTGTGCTTTGCCTTTGCCATGATGACCGTGGTGACCGTGACCTTTACCGAAACCTTTGCCTTTGCCACCACAAGCGTGTGCTTTGCCTTTGCCGTGGTGTCCGTGACCTTTACCAAAGCCACAACCTGCTTTGCCTTTTTTGCCTTTTTTACCGCAACCACACTTGCCTTTTTTGCCGTGTTTACCGCGGCGGCTAAGTTTTTTGAAGGGGCAGCCACCTTTGCCAAGGTGAAGTTTGTGTGCTTTGTGTTTGAGGTAAGCAGCGAAGAGTTTCGCGCCTTTTTGGGCTTTCTTCTGTGCTTTCTTTTGTGCCTTGTGACGGGCAAGATAGAGTTTGGTGAAGATACGTTTGTGGTCGTCGCTACCAAAGAAGTTGCGTTTCTCAAGGAAAAAAGCAGCTTTGGCGACGAGTTTTTCGCGTTTTGCAGCCATCAAAGCTTGGCGTTTTGCAGCAACAGCCTTGGTGTCGACATTTTCGCTCAACAATGCTTCCACGAGTTCCGCTTTACGGAGCTTGACGAGCATCTTGATGGTTTTCATCTTGAGTTTTTTGCGAAGCTTCAAGCTCTTCATTTTGGCTTTTGCTTCGGGGCTCAAGCTGTTGATGAGTTTCGCTTTTTTGCGCGCAAGATATTTGATCTTCATCTTGCGAGCAGTGCGCATCATCTTGCGCCACTGGCGTTGTTTGTTCCAGCGGCCTCGTTGACCACGGCGGCGCTTATTCCAGCGGCGACCTTGGCCCCATTTTCCACGGCGATTCCAGCGGCCGTGACCCCAACGACGTTGGCCCCAATGGCCGCCGCGTTGCGCTTTAAAGTAAGGACATGCCACCATTGCAGGGCAGAGGCCTTGTTGTCCACCGCGATGGTGGTCGGCTTTTGCACTTTGTGGCAGGAGAGCGAAAGAGAGACCAGCTACGAGCGTCAGAAACAGGTGTCTCATGGGTACTCCTTGGTTTCGTGAGTTTGGGGACGGATGCAATGTTTTCATGCATCAAGAAAAATTCTTGAACTGTATCGGTTGAAAAAGAAGATGGGGATAATCTCGGCTGTATTATCTCCACCTGAAAGTCCACCGCAAGAGGAGAAGCCAGATCCGATCGTTTTTCGGATGTTTTGATCGGGCATCCTCACTGAGAGGGTGATCTTTTCTAAAAGTTGGTGTGATAATAAGAGCTTGCGATGCATCATTTTATCCCCCCATCTCTGTCGATGGTTTCTGGTGGATTCAAACGGCTTGGACATCTTGTTGGGAAGGGGGGTTTACACGGATGAAGAAAAGATTTGGTTGTGGCGACAACACAACAGAAAAAAATAAGGCCACGAGGAGGTGAAGTATGGCTTTTGAGATCTTGGTGGTGGGGGTTGGAGACGCATTCAGTGTCCAACACTACGGTACATCTTTTCTGTTGAGAAAAGGGGACTTTGTCTGTGGCGTAGACTGCCCTGATCTGTATCGACGGGCGTTGCATATGCACGCTTTCCCACATCAAAACGATATCTTGGATGCACAACACCTGGATGCTTTGATCTTGACGCATCTTCATGGCGATCACGTCAACGGTTTGGAGATGGTCGCGGCTTATCTGCGTTTTGTGCATCATAAAAAATTGAAACTCTATACCTCAAAAGAGGTGATCCAAGATCTGTGGTCGCGACGTTTGTCCGTGTCTTTGGGGACGATGTGGGATGGTCGCGGATACCAGACGCTTTCCGTCGAAGATTACTTTGAATTGATCGAGCTACCTTGGCAGGTGCCTGTCCAAGTGGGTCCTTGGAAGGTCACAACGCGTCGTACCGTCCATCATATTCCCACCATGGCCTTGAAGATCGAGGATGGCGAACATTCCTTCGGTCATTCGTGTGATACCGCATACGACCCCGAACTGATCGACTGGCTGGCGCAAAACGAGCTGTTTTTTCATGAAGCCAACTTTGGACCTGCGCACACACCCATCGAGAAGTTGCAGGCGCTCCCTTTAGAGATCCGCGAAAAGTTGCGTTTGGTGCATTATTCGGATGTCCTTGATATCGCGGGGCTTCAGGGGATCACACCTGCCTTTGAGGGACAGCGTTATCTGATCGGTGGTGATTGGGCGGATATCTCCGAAGAATAGCATCTACTGTGATTGGGCGGATATCTCCGAAGAATAGCATCTACTGTGATTGGAAGCGCCCAATCCGTCGGGGTTTTTGAGGGGGAGGGGATTGTACTTTTCTCAAAAGTACGAAAGGGCGGCCTTTACCCCGTGATGAAGTGCATCAAAGCGCACAAGTCTCAAGCGTGCGGAAGGATGGGAAGAAGAGAGAGCAGTTCATCGAGTTGGGCGAGAAGTTCGGGGGCAGCGTTGTCGTCGATGGCGTAGCGACGGACGCCATCTTCATCTTCGATTTCAAGTTCATACTGCGTTCCATCGGGCATCATACTGGATGGAGGGATCGCTGTAATCCCGAGTGTTTGGGCTGTTCCCTCAAATGATCCAGCGATAGACGCCGTTTCTGCAGGGGCATCGAAGATCTCATAACGTTGTTCGAGGCCGCCAAATCCGCCGCTTGCGATAATCGAGATACGCATGGTGGGACTCCATCACCAGCCAAAGATTCGTTTGACACCTGCCCAAAAACCCCGTGCTGGGGGCGTTGTGCCAGGTGTATTGGCTTCTGCTGCGCTGGGAAGGCCTGTGGGGGGGTTGGTGATCGTGTCATTGGCGATATCTGTGGGGCTTCCATCTTCTTTGAGCAAGCCCACGCCCACCCAACCGTGCAATACCGCTTTTTTCTCGGCACTCTCGGCACCATAGAGATCACCTGCGACTTCCAAACTCAACGAAGCAAACTTCACGAATGTAGAGTCGGGATCTTGGAGACGTTGAAGGGTTTCGTACCAGATCTTCCCAGCTTTTTCCCAAGCGTGCCCACCCAGTTTGGTGGCGATCAAGTAGAAAGCGTGGTTGGGGATCCCTGAATTGATGTGGACCCCGCCGTTGTCACGGCTGGTTTTGACAAACTGTTGCATGTTGCGAGGTTGCGGATCTTTCCCAAGTACTGGGTCGTTGTAAGCCTCACCAGGTGCTTTCATGGAACGCAGAGCTTGCCCTTTGATGTTCGGAGCAAGGATCTCTTTTCCAACCAACCACTCTGCTTGATCGACGGTTTGTTTTTTCTTGAATTGCTCTGTCAAACATCCGAAGACATCGGCGATATGCTCATTCAATGCACCTGATTGATACACATAATTGAGGCCACCTGAGAATTGCACGAGACCATGGGAGAGTTCGTGCCCGATGACGGTGAGGGCTTGGGTAAAGCGCGTGAAGATTCGGCCATCTCCATCGCCATAAGCCATCTGTTGACCATTCCAAAAAGCGTTGTTGAAGTCGCGACGAACGTGGACACTTGAGATCAAGGGGAGTCCTTTTCCATCGAGAGAGTCGCGTCCATAAGCTTCTTTGAAGAGTTGATAAGTGTCACCCGCACCATCGAAAGCCTCGTTGACTGCGGCGTCTGCGTGAGGCGGATCGCCTTCTTTGCGTGCAAGGGACTTTTGCAATTCCATCGAGTTTTCAGCGTTGTATACCTTGCGTTGGAGTCCACCCTCTGCGGCTTCTGCGCTGACTTCGGCCATCAAGAAGGCCATCGCTCCATCTATGGTTGTCTCTGTACGCTTTGCGCGAAGTTCCTCAGAGATCTTTGCAAGCTCTTCCACGGAAGCGATCAGTTCGGTGTCCCCGGAATCTTTGATCGCATCAACCATGTAAGGGGGGATAATACATTGGATGGGATCGTGACCATGATGGCAAGCCATATGCGCCTCCTTCGATTAAGCAGAGAGTGTTCTTGCGTCGCGGGTTTCATGAGCAAAGATTGCTGTCTTTGCTGCAAGCTGTCAATCCACCCCCGAAAAGACGCTGTTTTTTGTGCTCTCGCGGGAAGTCTTTAGAGGGTTGCGTGGTGAGTCGCTTTGAGATAAGGAGGTTGAACTCACTTAAAGAAAGGAAGGAATGCTGATGAAACGTATATTTATGTGTGTCTTGGGCTGTGGTTTGTTGTGGTTTGCTGCTTGCGCGCCTGCGCCGATGACGACGGACGGTTACGACAAGACCTGTAGTGCGGATACAGACTGTACGGTCGTTTTTGTGGGACCTGTTTGCGGATGTAGCTGTAGTGCCGATGCCATCGCCAAAACCGAAGAAAGCCGTTACAGCACAGAGTACAGCAATCGACAAAGTGGATGCTCGAACTTGCCTAGCTGTGCGCCTTGTCCTTCTGTGACGGCGACTTGCAGTAATGGTAAGTGCGCTGTTCCCAACTAAGCCTCGTCGAAAAGGGCGTTGCTTGGAGTCTCGTGATTTTTCGAGCAGGCTTGTTTTCTGGGATGCGTTTTGGGGGAGGATAAACTCTTCGGTAAGACGGGGGGATTCGCAAGATTTGTGGGAAGGGATGGGACGTACTGATCAATCCCAGTCGAGTTGACCAGCAGTTTGGTACTCTGTGACGCGCGTTTCAAAGAAGTTCTTTTCTTTGCGCAGGTCCATGATCTCGCTCATCCAAGGGAAGGGGTTGTTGGTGTTGTAAACCGTGTTCAATCCGATGCGTTGGAGGCGTCGATCTGCGGTGTATTCGAGGTATTGTCGAATCAACTCAGCGTTGAGACCGAGGATACCGCGGGGGAGACAGTCTTGGGCGTAGGCGTGCTCAAGGTCCACAGCTTTTTTGATCTTTTCTGTGATCGTCGCTTTGAAACTATCTGTCCAAGCTTCGGGGTTTTCCGCGATAATGGTCCCGATCAGATCCGCGCCAAAAGCGAGGTGTGTGCTTTCATCGCGCAAGGTGTATTGGAACTGCTCACCGATTCCGACCATCTTTTGGTTGCGCAACAAGTGCAACATCATCGCAAAGCCCGCATAGAAGAAGATACCTTCCATGATGACGTAGTATCCGACGAGATCGTTGAGGAGCTTTTGGATGCTTTCGGTATCTGTGATGGCGAAGTTTGGATCGAGGATCGACTTCGTCATATCAACCACAAACTCATCTTTGGCTTTGATGCTCTCGACCGTTTGGTACATGGTGTAGACCTCATCAGGGTCCAAACCAAGCGAGTCACAGCAGTAGATGAACATGTCCGTGTGGATGGCCTCTTCAAAGGCTTGACGCAACAGATATTGCCGACATTCGGGGTTGGTGATGTGTTTGTACACAGCGAGGACGATGTTGTTGGCCGTGAGGCTTTCCGCTGTGGAGAAGAAACCCAAGTTCCACATGATCATGCGGCGTTCATCGTCCGTAATAAAGCCTGGTTTTTTCCACTGTTCCACGTCTTGCTGCATGGGGACTTCTTCAGGGGTCCAGTTGTTGGCGACGCCATTTTTGTAATGCGTGCGTGCCCAAGCATACTGGATGGGAAGGATCTTGTTGGGGTCCGTGTGGCTACAGTTGAGGAGGCTTTTTTTGTTTTGCTGCATGGATGGAAGGCTCCAAAGTGTCGAATTATCGGAAGAAACAACACAACGCATTTTTGTCGAGAGATGACTCTTAGAAAATGTTTGGGTTGTTTGGATAACTTATGGGGTGGGGGATTGGCAAGACCTGCAAGAAGAGGAAGGCGGGATTTGCTTGAGGATCGCTACTCAACACGAAGAAGGGGGTCAGCGTGGGTAGATGTTGCATCGCGTTCGTTCGGCATCGCAAGGAGGGAAATCCTTTTGGCCTTCGCTGGGGATGGATAGGGCGGATGGATAGGGCGGATGGATAGGGCGGATGGATAGGGCGACCACAGAGGGTCGCCCGTGGAATGAATTGGATATCATGGTATTCGGTTTGGGCGACCCCTGCGGGTCGCCCCTGGGATGAATTGGATATAGATATATCTGGGGCGGGCCTCCGTGCCCGCCCGATATGCCGTGGATATCCCTTTTCTGGGGCGACCACAGAGGGTCGCCCGAATCTATCGTGGATATCAGGATTATTGGCAGGCTTCGCAGGTGGGATCTGTGGGATCGCAGAATTGGCCGACGACAGTTGCGGGGATGGCAGCTTGGGCTTCGGTTGCGGGGTTGGTGTTGTTGGAGCGGTTGATATCGACGGTGCTTTTTTCGACGCTGGAAGCCCCGAGTGTACGGAGATAATAGGTGGTTTTGAGACCCATCTTCCAAGCGTATTGGTACACATCAGAGATGCGACGACCCGAGGTGGTTTGCAAGAAGATGTTGAGGGATTGGCTTTGATCGATCCACTTTCCGCGTCGTGCGGCGGCGCGGATCAACCACTCAGCGTCCACTTCAAAAGCGGTCTTGTACTTTTGGCGGAGGTCTTCGGGGATGGCGGCGATCTGTTGGATGTTTCCGTCGAGGACTTTGAGTTCTTCAAGCATCGCGGTGTTCCAGAGTCCGCGTGCTTTGAGATCTTCGATCAGGTAGTAGTTGGAGACGGTGAACTCGCCGCTCATATTGGATTTGACGTAGAGGTTTTTGTAGATAGGCTCGATGGATGGGAAGCATCCGCTCAAGTTGCTGATGGTTGCGGTGGGAGCGATCGCCATGCAGTTGGAGTTGCGCATACCGTGTTGTCGGATGGCTTCGCGAACGGGGGTCCAATCGAGTTTTCCTTCGCGGGGTGTGTCGATGGTGAGGCCGCGTTCTTTTTCGAGGATATCGAGCGTATCTTGGGGAAGGATCCCGCGATCCCACTTGGAGCCTTGGTAACTACCGTAGGTTCCGCGTTCTGCAGCAAGCTGTGTGGAGGCAAGGATCGCACTGTAAGCGATCATCTCCATGCTTTCGTCGGCGAAGTCGAGTGCAGCGTTGGAGTCAAAGCGGGTGTCCATCATAAACAGCGCATCTTGGAAGCCCATGATCCCCAATCCTACGGGGCGATGACGCAAGTTGGACGACTTGGCTTCGGGGGTGGGGTAGAAGTTGATGTCGATCACGTTGTCGAGCATCCGCATCCCTGTCGCGACGGTCTCTTTGATCATGTCGAGATCGAGCTTTTTGTTGACGATGTGACGCGACAAGTTCACCGAAGCGAGGTTGCAAACAGCGGTTTCCTCTGCGCTTGTGTTCAGCGTTATTTCGGTGTTCTTGGTGATAAGGCCGTTTACGGTCCAACTGTGTTCGTCTGTGTAAACTTGGAGGCAATAGGCATCTTCGTTGGCCAAGGGTTCTAGACCTTCAAAAGTTGCCCAAAGCTTTTGTTTGTAGCCTTCTTTCTCCAAATTCATGAGATAGCGCGGGTTGTCGCGCGTTTTTCCAAGCTGGGTGATCTCTTCAACAATCTTGCAGCCTTGGATCGACGTGACCAAAAGTCTCCATAACTCTTGTTGGTAGTACTCTTTTTCGCCCCCGCATCCATCTGGAAGCATTGCAGGGCCTGCATCCCGCATCTTGTTAAGGCTGCTTTTGGCGCCAAAGTTCGCAAGAAGTATTTGTACATCTTCGAGCAAAGACCGATGCTTTGAGGCTAGAGAACAGGTCGTAATCTCGCCTCCTTGAACAGTTCCATCCGAAAGAAACAAGCCTTTGAGATAGGCTGCAACGGTGTCTCGGTTGCCTTTCCAAATGAAGTCAGGGATTTGGTGTTTTGTTTCTCGGCTGAAGCCTTGTTTGGCCAATATTTGGGCCAGAGGAGCCGATGTCAGTCTTTTCTTGTATTGATCCCCTTGGAATTGGGGTTGGCTGGAGGATGTTGTTTTCCGTGGTTCGTCGTATTTCTCAAGCACACGCGCTACGCATTGTTCGATCTCGGGTAACAAAGAAAATTCGTTGGACCACACGTCGATCATCGCGCTGACGCTGTGCTCGCGTACCATAAATGTGCCATCACCTGCGATGAGACCACAAAGGTAGGCTTCGTCTTCCATCGCAAGTTTACCCCAAAGGTTTGGAGTTTGCTGGATTTCAAGTTTGTCGCCTTTTTGTAGGTCTTGTGCTTCCACCCATCCTCGATCCACCACCCAAACTTTGTGATCGGGGGTGACTTTGTGGTTGTAGCCTTCTTTGGTGATGATTTTGACGATGGGAGCGTCAGGTCTGGGTAGAAGCATATTACTTGCTTCTACGGGTCCTTGGCGTCCCATGACGATGTTTGGCGTTCCGCGTTCATACAGTTCACCAACTGTCAGGAGCCCATCTTTTGTGACCACTCTTTGATCCGCAGTCATGCAACAAAGGTTAGAGCTGTGAACGACGCCCACGTGATCTTGGGGGGAGCGGACGTTGCAGGGGTCTTTGAAGGTGAGCCAAGGGTGCCCAGTTTCAAAGAGGCGGGTGACCATTTTTCGCCAGAGGTCGGTGGCTTTGATCTTGCGGGCGAGGGGCATCTCACCAGCTTCTGCGCGGGCTTCGTAAGCGGTGTAACGCTGCTCAAAGCTTGCGCCGTAGGTGTCGTGGAGGTCGGGCACATCGTGGGGAGAGAACAAGGTCCAGGGGCCATCTTCGAGGACACGTTTCATAAACAAGTCGGGGATCCACACAGCGGTGTTCATGTCGTGTGTACGACGACGTTCATCCCCAGTATTACGGCGAAGATCGAGGAAGTCTTCGATGTCGAGGTGCCAGTTTTCAAGGTAAGCACAGGTCGCACCGCGTCGTTTTCCTGAGCGGTTGATGGCTGCGGTGGTGTCGTTGGCGATCTTGAGGAAGGGGATCACGCCTTGGCTTTCGACGCCTGTGCTTTTGATGGGGGCACCCATCGCGCGGATGTGGGTCCAGTCGTTGCCGAGGCCGCCGGACCATTTGGAGAGTTGTGCGTTGTCGCCGATGCTTTTGAAGATGTGTTCGAGCGAATCATCCACTTTGGTGATGTAGCACGAACTGAGCTGGGGGTGCGTTGTTCCCGCGTGGAACAGCGTAGGCGTCGAGCACACGAAACGCATCGAAGAGAGCATGTCGTAGAACTGGATCGCGTATCTTGTCCGTTCTGTGGGTTGTTCCGCGAGTGCGAGGCCCATACTGACGCGCATCCAGAAGGCTTGTGGGCTTTCGAGGCGTCGGCCATCGCGTTCGCTCATCAAGTAGCGATCGTAAAGGGTCTGGATGCCGCGATAACGGAAGTTTTGGTCGCGTTCGGGGTCGATGGCTTTCGCGAGTTTTTCGAGGTCCATCTCAAGCATTTGAGGGCTGAGACGACCGAGTTCAACACCACGTTTGAGATTGGTGGCGAAGGTCTCGCGGTAACATTGGTTGATCTTTTGGGTATCGAACTTTTGTCCGACCACTTCGCGGTAAAGATCGAAGAGGAAGAGGCGTGTGGTGATGATGTCGTAGCTGGGATCTTCTTCGACGAAAGCGCGGCTTGTCATGATCGCGAGGCGTGCGATCTCTGCGCTGGGGATGCCCTCGTAAACGCCTTCGATGCACTTTTTCACGAGGCGTTCGACTTTGATCACACCTTCATAGCCACGCACTGCTGCGCGGATGAAACGCTCCAGCTTGCGGGGCTCAAAGGGCTGTGTCTGGCCATCGCGCTTGGTGACGTTCAAACGGTGTTCTTCGATCTTTTGTACGATGCTTTGGCGCTCGTGCTCGCGCTCTGTGCGGCGGCGTTCGCGGTACAGGATGTAAGCGCGCGCCACATCAAAGAAACCGCCTTCCATCAAGACGCGTTCGACTTGGTCTTGGATGCTCTCTACATCGGGGATTCGGTTCCCAAACAGCCGTTGGACATTCTCAAGAACGCGCGCGGAAAGGACTTGGGCTTCTTCTTCAAGGACTTTGCCGCGAACGGCGAGGGTAGCTTTTTCGATCGCTGATTTGATCTTTTCTGGCTGAAAATCAACAACATGGCCAGTGCGCTTCTTGATCTTTTCTATCGGCTCCATAGAACGACCCCATAACGTGAACAGGTTTGCGGTGGATATATATGACGATTCCAAATGTACAGCATGGTATGACCGAACAAGCCCTTCCAATTACTTGGTTTTTCGGTCTCCCCTTACATCTTTCCTATAGTTGAGTCAGATTTTTTGTAGATGGAATCATCTCAGAAGATAGCTGTAGAAAGAATTTTTGCGTGAATGTCTTGATCATCGCTGCTCAAGATACCTCAGATGTTGTGGTATGAAGAGGTTCTAGCACCAACATCTTGTATTCGACGTGTTTGATGATGCCCGACTGGTGATCCTGTGTCAAAGCGCTGATCACCAGAAAAAGGCCTCCTAAACGATCGCGAGCCTTGAATGACGTGGGTAAAAAATTTTTTTGTGGTCAGGGGGTGGGTGGTTTTGAAAAAGGGGGACAAGGAAATGTTCTTGTTTTCTATCTGTTTGATTTAACATTGAAATTTTTGTTTCTGTACACATGTCACACTGTGACACAAGTCACTTTTAACAACGATAAGTTGATCCTAGCGTCGAACTGAGGGGGGCTTTTCGTTGTCAAGGCGCTAGGCTAGTTTGAGATGTTCGGAAACCAAGTAGAGGAGATAAAGGATGCAGAAAACGATGATGCGTGAGATAGGCTTTGCGGACTTGGAAGAAGTGGGCGGTGGGTTGCAGCTTTGGAAGGTTGAAACAGGCGATGTTACAGCGAGCGCTTTAGAAGGCACCCATGCGCTGTTAGGCCGAACAGACGGGACCTTACAAAGTGTGGCCTCCCACAATGGAAAAGCTTCATGGACTTCCCAAGTCTCTTCCCTACCTATCGCAGGCATCAAGATCCACCAGAGTCGATGCGTGGTTTGGGATCGTGCGGGTGGGGTGGTTTTGTGCGAGCTTGGAAAGGGTAAAGTCCTTGCTCGCTACGATCTTGGAGGCGACCTTGTTGGGGAGCCTTTGTGTGTTGGTGAGTGGATCGTCTTGGCGAGCGTCAATGGCTCGTTGTGTCGCATCGATGCGGAAAACGGCGCTGTTGCGTGGCAAACACGCTTTCACGAAGGTCTGCGTCTTGCGCCCGTTTGTAGTGTTTCGTTGGCGCAGGTCTTTGAGCAAGGTCAGGGTTTGTTGTTGGGGTCGGTTTCGTTGACGGGTCGTTTGTTGGTGTGGGATGCAGCGACAGGACATCTTGTTTCTTCCCGTCACTGCGGTCTTTTGGGAGCGGTGTCTATCCACGCGCTTCAAAATGCAGACTTTTTTGTCGTTGAGCAAAGTGGTCAAGGCTCTTTGTGGTCCTTCCGCGATGAAGCATCGCGTTTTGTGCGCGACACCAAGCACATCTCTGTCCAACCTTCGAGTCTTGCGGGTGTTGTACGTTGTTTGCCGCAGTGGTTGGCGGGATATGACATGATCTTGGGTTCTTGGGGAGGAGAGTTGGTGCGCCGCTACTTCGATCAAGGACGCGATCTTTGGCGGGTGAAGTTGCCTGATCGTTTGTTGTCGTGCTTTCTGTTGGATTGGGAAGTCGGCGCGTTCGATTATGCTGGAACGATGGCCTTGATCGACAGCCGAACGGGTCAAGTCAAGCGGTCTTTGCGCCTTCCTTCTCAACCTGCGAGCATCCAAGTGGGAACAGAAGGTGGGCTGTTGGTCTCGGATGCCTCGGGTGGTTTGACAGCTTATCGTGCGGGTTGGTGGAAGTCTTCGGCCGGTCGTTCTCGCAGCTTCCTCAAAAGGACAGCTTCTTCTCGGGAGCAAGACGAGACCTCCGCTGTTCGGAAAAAGATCGCCGTAAAGAGCGATGAGACCTCCAATACAGTGGCTCGAAAAGCCCAGAAAAAAGGTGGCGATCAAGGCGATGTGGCGTTGTGGTACAACGAGTGGTTTGGTTCAAAGTACCATACCTACGAAAACTCGTGGTTGCGTTTTAGCTCAGCGCAGCAAGGTATCGCCCGCTCTTGGCAGAAAAACGCTCACGGCGACCTTGCGATGCGGACGACGTTGGCGTTGGATATCTTGGACATGTGGGACGACGAGGAAACCCCCGAACGCAGGAAGTTTTGGTTGGCGGGGTTTGGGACGCTTGGTGTGCCCGAAGTACCCGGGCTGCTCGAACGTCTTTGTGCCATGATCTACGATTTTGATCTTTCGGAGTTTGCGTCTCGCGTCTTGGTTTCTTTTGGGACGGTTGTGCTTCCTTCGTTGTGGGCGGAAATCACGGTGGCGGGGCTTGCTTCTCGGATGTTGGTGGAGCGATTGCTCCTTCAAATCGCCGAGGATCATCCTGAAGTGGATCTGCACGCGCAGTGGACAGAACGAAGCCAACAGGTGTTGTTCCATCCCGATGCGGCGATGCGCATGCTGGAGATGTTGTTGGCGTGGCCCAATCTCAGTGATGCCCAAGCGCTCAAGATGACGATGCCTTTGCGCGGGATCTGTCCAGAACCGACCCCACAGATGGAAGCGCTTTGGGAAAAGGTGCAAGCGCGCTATCCTTCGTTGAAGTTCAATCTTTTTGCGGAGCCTGAAGAGGGAGAAGGAACATTCTTTTCAGCAGAACAGGCCCTCAAAAAAGCGGAGAAACGCTTTAGCTTGAAAGCAGAGCACTCTCGCGGAGATGCGGCAGATACCAACTATTTCCCTGATCGTTCGGGACCGATGGGGGCTTCTCCACAGATCCTTTGGTCAGGGGCATGGTCCGAAAAGATCCCCTCAAAGAATACGGCTCTTGCAGGATTGCAGGTGATCTTGTCGGATGGGACGGTCTTTTTGTTGAATTATGAGGATTGGTCCTTGTCTGCTTGGAAGATCGGCCAGAAAGCAAAACAAGGCTTGGAAAAGACTTTTTCCATGAAGGTAACAGACGAGATCACCACAGCGTTCGTGGTTTGGGGTGAGTCGTTGTTGTTGCGTGGGAGTCGAGGTGGTTTGTCTCAAGCTGATATCCGCACAGGAGAGACTTTTTGGAAAGGCGACGAGCCTAGAGAGTCGAACCTTTTGGTTGTGCATGGAGGCGTGCTTTACTCTTGTCGAGAGATCAATGGGAAGTGGAAGCTCTTGGCAGAAGAACGCGGCACCTCTTTAAAAAGGCTCTGGGAGTGCGAGCTTGGCAATGATCGTCCTCATTCGATGATCGTGACAGCGCAAGGCCGCTTGATGCTCAATTTCCGCAATGGTTCCTTCTTGTGCGTGGACAATGGGGATGGGTCGATACTCTATCGTCAGAGCTGGCCAGAACTTGGGGCTTGCTGGATGATTGGAGCAAAAGAAGGCATCCTCTACGCGAGCCAGTTTGGTGCTTATGGTGCCATCGACGAGATGGGATTCCAACTTTGGCGAGGGGTGGTGGACTCGAATATCTTGGGAGCACCTGCGTATGCCAATGGTCGGATGTACGTCTCGACGCAGACAGGCGAACTGCTGTACGTCGACGCGCAGTCGGGTACGACACAGAGCACCTACAAAGCTTGGGGTCCGTTATGGGGGCCCGTCGTTGCAGGAAAAGCGGTGTACGTTTGCGATACAGAGGGTCAAGTTTACGCGCTGCACCAAAAAGTCAATGAAGAGTTGTGGCGGATACAGCTTGGTGAGAAGACACCTTCCCATTCGCCCTTGGCATGGGAGAAAAAGCTCATCGTCTTCGATCAAAAAGGAAAGATGTACGTCATCGCTTAGTCAGGTACGATGTGTTGAGAAGAACTCTTTCGAGGGTCGATCTTTTCGCTGGGACGGGTGTTTTGTTCTCTTGGAGGGTACTTTGTCTTTTGGCAAAGTCGATGTTTTAGGGGAGAATCTTTTGTGGGGGAGGGGCTTGGGGATGGAGCACTGTGTCGAGTAGGTCGTCAGAGATGAGTTGAGAGCGGGGGTCCAGTTCCAGAGCGCTTGCGACGATCCCTGCGCTGGTTCCGCAAGAAAAGAAGATGCGACACATCATCTCGCGTTTGTGATGGAGCGTACTGATAAAGCCTGTGATAATCCCGTATCTCCCTGCGAGATGGTGTTCTTTGTCGATCACGCGAACACGGTCTCCCAAGAGAAAAGGGAAGTCGTCTTGTGGAGCCATGCGCGAAAAGGGCGGAGGGGTCGTCTTTTTGGGGGACGAGCCACCGCGGGGGGCGATCAATGGAAGGGGAGGCACCTTGGGGGTGGTCAAGGCATCTTCCAACAAACCATCTGGGTCATAAGCGATAAACATGGCTAGGCTCCTCTCTGGCTCTTTTTTGCAGCCACAGCCCACACAAGCAAAGAAAGTTCCATGATGGGATGCCGAGGAGATTTTGCTTGTGATCTTGGAGGGGTATGAGAAAAAGTGGGAGGACAGAAAGGTTGGTGGGGTGGGTCTTTCTAGGATCGTAGAGTCGTGGTTCTAGTATCCATGAGGGCTTATCTGGCAAGTTTCCATTGGGAGAGTTGCTTGTAGAAAGCGTCGTGTTTGTTGTTTTTGGCGTAGGTTAGGAGAGCTTTACGCAGCGCAGGGCGCAGAGATGGACGCGCTTCTTTGAGCAGCTTTTGTGACGCACTGAAAGCCTCTTGGTCTTTTTTCTGTTTGAGCAAAGCGTAGATACTTGCGAGTCCTCTTTGCTCTTTTTTATCTTTCCCGTCGAGTTTGTCTTTTTCTGTGGGGTCGTTCGAGCCAAGTTCGAAGTTGGGGATGTCCCCTTTCTTTTTCCATCCGAGGTTCTGCACCTGTTTGGGAGGCAATACCACAGGCTTGGCCGGGCTGGGGTCTGGCTCCATAGCGCGTTTCTCGATACGTTCTTTCTTTTCCGCCACGGGTTTCTTTGGGGGCGGAGGAACAGGAGCAGAAGGGAGGGGCAAAGCGCTTTTTGAGGCTACTGGGCCTTCCTGTTGTCTTGTGTGTTTGGCCATCTTTCGACGGCTTCTCGCGGCGCTTCTTTTTTTGGGGCGTCGCGCTTCTTTGGCGAGTTCGGCGTCGCCTGGTTGGGCTGTTGTTTTAGGTTGCTCAATATCTTTTCGGGCTAGTGCGTCGTCTTGGACCTTCTCACGGCTGTTTGCGTGTTTTTTGCTGGAGCTAAACAAGCGAGAGAAAAACCTTCGTAAGCTTCTGGTTTTCGCTTTGGGTCTTCTTTTGCGACGCGTTTTTGTCTTGTATCGCCCGCCTCGCCCGCCTCGCGAGCTTCGTGTACCCCACGCCAGCCGTTTTCTAATGCGTTTGGTGGGACGCATACGACGGGCTCTTTTTCGTCGGACAGGGGCTGCCATGGGCGCTCGTGGGACGCCGTTCTCCTGCTCTGGACGTTGTAGGGGTAGCTCGGGGGCGCTTCTTGCGGCTGGTGGTGGAGCCCCACCCCCGCGGGATGGGGCATCTTCTAGGAGTTTTCCTTGTGTGGCGAGTCTTTTTTTCGTGTCCCCACCCTCAGCTTTTTTGTTGCCGCTGACTTTTACAGACGACTCCTCCACAGTCTTCGATTCGGGGGAGAGGGTTTGTTGGAGTGAGGAGCCATCCTTGTCATGTGTAGGGTCTGTGGGGGCATTGGCTTGCCCTGTTTGCGGTACCATAGGAGCGGAAGGCGCAGCTTTGAAGTCTCGACTGGTTTGCAGGGCGGGGGCGTGTTGAGAAAGGTTTTTTTGTGAGAGGACGTAGGTCATCCCAACCATGATGGTGAGCGTCGCAAAGGTTGCGATGGGCTGCCAACTTTGGAGGAACCAAGAGATCCAGTTGGTTTTGGGGGGGGCTGCGTATTGTTCGGCTTGTTGTCGAGCAGCGCGCAGGATCGCTTGATCGACCGAAGCGGGTGGCTCGTGAAGTTGTAAGTTTTGGCGGACTTGGTGAGTAAGATGTCGCCACGCTTGCAACTCGTGTCGTTCGTCGAGGTCCGAAGTCAGATCTTCGGGGGCCTCGGGCCGATCGAGCCAATCGATGAGTTTGGTTTCAAAGTCTTGACGATCCATCCTTGGTTCTTTTCAGTCAAACCCCTCAAAAGAGGGAGATGTTATAGCCACCTGAAAGCAAGATGCATCGGCATGGGGTATCTGGCAACGAGAAATTTCGTGAAGGTGTGTTTGGGAGGGCATTATCGCTGGAGATCTTCGAGTGTGACTCCTCTGGATTCAAGATGGCGTCGAAGATGTTCGAGTGCATAACGCATACGGCTTTTCACCGTATTCTCGAGCGTTCCAACGACATCCGCGATCTCTTTGTAGGAAAGGTTGGAGACCTCGCGCAACAAAAAGACTTCGCGTTGTTCAGGGGGGAGTCCATCAAGCCCGATCTCTAAGCTTTGGTGCACCTCTCGGAAAAAAGCTTTGTCTTCACTACGTTCTCGCGCCTCTGCATCTTCGAGGCTTTGTTCGAGTGTCGGTCCTTCTTCTTCCGCGCGTCCCTTGCCGCTTTGATGCAGCGAGAGCATGACGCGGTGCTTTTGGCGACGATAAGAGTCGATACAGATATTGCGAGCGATGGTGTACAACCAAGTCGTAAACTTGGCTTGTTTTGTGTAGCTTTGTGCGTTCTGAATCACCCGCATAAAGACATCTTGCATCAGCTCTTCAGCCAATTCCATCGAATGTACCGAGCGCAAGATAAAGTTGAAAACGGGCTTGCGATGGCGCTCATACAAATGCTGGAAGGCTTGGGCGTCGCCTTGGGCATAGTCGAGCATTAGGTCTTCATCCGTGGTCTCGTTAGTTTTGAGCGCAAGGGTGAGTGTACCAATGCTCATGGTGATGAATACGAGAGAGAGCCACAAACGATCTTCTCCTTTCCAAAAAAGGATCACACCACGTTTGTAGGTACGCGGAAACAGGCGACCTACGACGGCTTGAAACGCCCTGTACGAGATGAGATAGATTTGACTTTACTGCATTGACAAGCAGAATCAAGGGGGAAAGCATCTCCCTCTTGGTTGTAGGGATCTCTCACTGGGCACGAGAAACAGTGTCTTGTGTGTTGGTTGGCTTTCTTTTCGTGAAGTTCCATCAAAGTCGTTTCTTCTATGTGAAAAAGTAGGGAGAGGTTGATGACACCCGAGCAGCAAGAGCAAAAGCGCATCTTTGAGAAGATGTTTCACCAAGCAAGCCAACTCCAGAACGTCGATCCCGCAGGTGCCTTACAGATCTTTGAACAGATGCGTGTTCAATTTCCCCAAGCAGATGGCGTTGAACCTTGGATCGTGTACCTACGCAAGCTGTTGCAGCGTTCTCAGAGTGAGGCTCCCAAGACGACCGAACAAGAGCCCGTGTCGCAAGTCCAAGAAGCTTCTCAAGTCCAAGAGACCTCTCAAGCTGCTACGACTTCTACACCTGTTGAGATCGATCAAGACCAGATCAAGCGTTGGGTGCGCCAAGCTGGAGAAGCCGCGAAAGAAGGTGATCGTGATGCTGCCGCGGGCTTTTTTGATCAAGCTTTGGCGATGTTGCGCGATGGACAAGGCCCCGAAAAAACACGGATCAAGCTCACAGAAAAACGGGTTCTTCTTCAAGCAGACTCAGCCTTGTGCTTAGAAGGTGCGGCACTTTGTGAAGCAAGTGGTGACTTGGATATGGCAGGTCGCTTTCTTGAGATCGCGATACGACATGATCCCTTGGATCTTCCGTGTCTTCAGATGGATGTGGAGATCGCGCGGCGGATGTCTGCACCGCACCGTCTGTTGATGGCGTTGATGAAGCTGAGCGATGGATACGAAAAGAGCGGAGATCTCGTGTCTTATGACAGACTGCAACGCGAGATCCGTACACTTCGCGATGCTGGCTGATCTGTTTTCTTGGGATAGCAAGGGAGGGCTTTGCGAGACGCGTAGGGGAGAATGCGAGAGGTCGCGGTTTGAGGTCTTTGGGCGGAGGCGACCTTTAAGACTTGGGTGGAGGGGCGAGTTGGGGCATGGAGGATAAGACCTCTGCAAGCGGCAAACAGATATGGCTTTTTTGGATCTGCGTAAAGGAGTCTTCCATGCGTGCGAGCTTACGGGTCAAAGAGACGCGTAGATCGTGTTGATGAGGAATCAGGGCAGAAGCGCCAGGATCGTTGTATGCGTCGAAAAAGTCGATGGCATGGAGTTCTAGGTTGAAGAAGGGATAGATCTTTAAGGCCCACTGCAACATCGCTTTCAAGAGGAGTTCTGGGTACAAGATCAGGTAAGTCCCAATCAAAGGAAGCTGAAGACCTGGAACCACCGCGATGGGGAGTTGCCAGAGGTCGTCTTCTTTTGGGCTTTTGGCGGGAACATAGGGATTTCCTGCGGGCTTGTAAGGATGGTAGGGGGCTCGCAGGACCTTGGGAGAGCCTAACAGCGCGCGGCTTGGGCGGCCAAGAAGCTGCATGATGCCCATCACGCTGGCTTTGGCGAGATAGTAGGGAGAGGACGGAAAAACCGAAGAATCATAGAGATAGCCTCGGTCACGCAAGATCTGTAGCAGTTCGGGCGTGGTGTTGTAGCCAGGGCTGCGGAAACCCACGATGCGTTGGCCTTCTTTGAGAAAAGGTTGAAGGATCTCTTCTGCTTGCGCGATCTCTTCTTCCATCTGTGCGGGGGAAAGTGCGGTCAGACGGTAGGGATGGTGATACGTGTGGTTGGCGATCTCGTGTCCTTCTTCGATGATTTGATGAAGGATCTCTTGATGTGCGGGGACATGCGCGTCCTCACCAATGATAAAAAAAGTGCCTCGGATTCCAAGGTTTCGGAACATCCGAAGGATACGCGGCATGGCATGTGTGTAGATCGCGTCTGCTTGGTGCGGGGAGGGACTAGGTAATCCGTGGATATCATGGTAAAAGCGCAAAGTATCCACGTCTACGCTTATGGAACAAAGTGGTAGGGCGGTCATCCGCTACCTCCATGGAAAGAAAGGTCAAGGTGGAAACACGTTGGGTTGTGTTTGGTTAGCCCGAAGAGTGCGTTGCGTCAAGCTGCGTAAGGGGGCTGCCTATTGTTTTTCGTGCTTGGAACGGACTAAGATGCACTGCCCAAAATAGTTTGGCAGAAAGAACTTGTCAGGTCAGAATGAAGAACTTGGACGTCGTGATAGCAGGTCGATACCGCTGCGTTCGTTTGATCGGTCGGGGTGGCTTCGCAGAGGTCTACCTCGCTGAAGACCTGCGTCTTGGCAATCGTCGCGTTGCACTGAAAGTACTTGTGGAGCACGTCGCCTACGACCAAGATCGCCTACAAAAGTTCCGACAAGAAGCTGAGATCATCGGCCACCTTACCAATCCCTATACAGTTCGCGCTTTCGATTATGGCTACGACGAGCACAATCGCTACTACATCGCGATGGAGTTTGTGCAAGGGGAGACGCTGCACGAACTCTTGAAGCGCCAAGAGCGTTTTTCGGTGGATCGGGCACTTGAGATTAGCATTCAGATCCTAGATGCACTCGAAGAAGCCCATCAGATGGGGATTATCCACCGAGACCTCAAACCCAAAAATATCATGATCAGCCCGCAACGTCAGGGCGAGATGGTCAAGGTCTTGGACTTTGGGGTGGCGCGGATCTTACGCCAAGCAGACGAGAATGATGAGTGGACGCTTGTGGGGACCGCGACGTATATGGCGCCCGAACAAGCCCAAGGGATGCCGATCTCTCCTGCAAGCGATATCTATTCTGTGGGCGTGGTCCTGTACCACATGTTGTCGGGGAGACCGCCCTTTTTGTCCCAGGAAGATCCCGTTGCGGTGATGATCCACCACGCAACCAAGCCTGTGATGCCACTGCGCGAACTTCGCCCCGAACTGCATATCCCCGAAGATGTTGATCAAGTTGTCCTCAAGTCCCTCGATAAACAGCCTCAGTATCGATACCAACAAGCCGGGACGTTTCGTGAAGCGCTCGAACGCGCGCTGGCTCATTATCTTGAAGTTCAATATGGCGACAATGATGGTGATAGCACGCTAAGTACCTCGATTACATTGCAAGATGTCGAAGAAGGTGTGCGCGCACAAGCAGAAGTGGGACCTCCCCAGATCCCCTCTTCGATCCAAAGTGGTGAGATCCGCTCGCAAGCCGCTTTGTTGGAAGATCTGCGAAGTGGCTCGGTCCCTTTGCAGCCGATGCAAGCTCCTCCGCGACTCGAAGACTCGATGGCTTCGACCTTTGACTTACAAGGGGAGGGCATTCCTGATGATTCGATGGTTTCGACGGTCGATGTTGCGCACAATCAGCCTTCTACGGATCAGCACGCACACTACGAAGACAACGGATACATCGACGAAGACGAAGACGAACAGCCCACACAACGACTGTCTGGACTTCAAGAAGCCCCCGAAAAAACGGCTGTACGAAAAACGCCGACAGCACCTTCCCCACAGATCACAAACTTTGATTTGTTGACGCCTGACTTTGCAGCCATCGAAGAGATCTCTGTCAACGAACAAGCCGCAGGGACGCGCTCTGGGTACTATGCAGCGTCTGGCGATGCTCTTCCTGCCGTGCGTGGGCCCGCTCTTTCTCCGATGGGAGAAAAGGCCAAGACATCTCCCCGCCAGGTCGGGGTCTTTGGCTTGCAAGGCATCACACCTTCCAAACAAGAGGAAGAAGGTGATGAAACAGCTTTGAGCCTGCAAGGTGTGGGGGGAACTCGCCCGCGACCCGCCGTCTCGGACTCGCCCACACCCGCTTCAGGGCGTCCGTCTTGGGTGGAAGAAGAGATCGGGGCCGAAGAAGTGGACGAGATGACCTACGCTGAAGGCGACGAGATACTTGAGGAGATCGTCGAAGACGATAGCACCCTGAAACCGGGTGTTTCGTCAGAGGAGCTGATCGCTGGGGCCATGCAGTACGGTGATGTGCATGGGCATCGCGCAGATGCTTCCTCTGAAAGCACTTCTTTGAATTGGGCGTCCTCAGAAGACATCGGTGATGCGACAGCACTTGGTGGTGCGACACCGTCGGCTGGCATGACGTCAGGAGCGTTTGTGGCAGGGCCTGGAAGATCGACAGGGGCGTCGCCTGCGGTGCTGGGTCTTGGTGGCTCTCAGCCACCCGAGGCGATTCCTTCTCATGGACAATCCACTGGAGGCTATGGCGTAAATGGCGGAGCTTACGGTGGATACGGGGCTTCGAGTCCTCTTGCCCATCAAAGTTTGGCTGGTCATAGCAGTGTAGATGATGCGCTACAGCCGATGAAACCGCCGATCTCGAGCTTGTATCCAGGGAATGCGCCTGTTCTGGGTGGTGCTGCTGCACAACCGAATGTGCCTGTTTATCCCATCCAGCCGACTACCATCGCGCCTTCGCCTTCAGATCCTGTACCACAACCTCGCATCCATCTTCCCGAAACCAACGTCTTGCCACTGAGCGAAGTGTCGCCGCCACGGATGCCAAAGACGCCTTCGCCCATGCAAGATATCTTGGTCACAGGACGGGCCAACAAGCTTGGCCGAGCCAACGATCGCAATGCCTCTACCATGGAACTCAAAGCCGCCTTTACGAAAGGCCGATGGTTTGGCGTGATTGCTGTGATTGTGGTGATCGTGTTGGGCGTCGTGGCTTTTGGTCTTTTTGCTGGAGAGTCCGCCGAAAGCATCGCCAAGCGACAAGCCCAACAAGTCCAAGCTGAGTACCTGCGCTCCCTCCAAGAAGGTGATCGGGCCGTGACGGAGGGGCGTTATCGCGATGCTTTGTCTTCTTACAAGACCGCTTTGCTGCACAAAGCAGGCGATCCCACCGCCACCAAGAGGATGCAACAGGTGATGGTGGATCTGCAAAGCATGGATGTCTTGCGCAAAGTGCGTCAGTGGATCGCGCGAAAAAGCTACTTCCGTGCTTACAACCAACTGCTCAAAGTTCCCCAACAAAGCTCGCTTTGGGATGAACGAAACCGCGTGATGACAGAACTCAAGCCCTCGTTGATCGATGCTTTGCGTGAACGTGTGCGGCTGTTTATTCGGCGTCGTCAGTGGCAACAAGCCTCTGAAGCTTGCGTCTCTTTTCAGCGGTTTGCCCCAAAAGACCGCTTGATTGCTCGCTGTCGCCGTGTCTGGCGAAGCTACCCACCCCCCAAAGAAAATTGATCAGACTTTTTCTTGGCGCTTGCTCAAGCCTCTGTTGAGATCTCTGCGATGGCTTGGCCCAGTTGGATGCTTGAGCCAACAGTGAGGGGGCGGAGCTTGACGTGGGGTTCAAACAACAACACGACCGTAGAACCTAGCTCAAAGACGGCAAGTTCATCGCCACGCCCGATCTCAACGGGGGTTTCGAAGGTGTGGGTGTGCGAGCGGGCGCTTCCCCAGCGGTTGGATGTAAAGTCGTGGTAGTACAAGTG
This sequence comes from Myxococcales bacterium, assembly GCA_020632975.1. Taxonomy (GTDB): domain Bacteria; phylum Myxococcota_C; class UBA6777; order UBA6777; family UBA6777; genus JAKLKB01. The sequence continues at coordinate 76,748 of JACKEL010000002.1, read as the reverse complement.
CATACGCCCCACGTTTGTGGCACCGACTTTGACGAGGGCGACGTGTCCGACTTTGGGATCGTGCATGTAGGATGTGAGTCGTTCATTTTCTACGAACAGTCGGGCAAAGTGAGCGACACTGGGTGGGTTGACAGGAAGAAGTCTGCCTGGGATGTAGCGATAGGCGTCGATCTTGGCTTGGATGGGGCTGTGGATGCGGTGATAATCTTTGGGACTAAGATAGATCGTAAGAAAAGAACCACCTTTGAAACGCTCGGCAGCTTGGGCGTCATCGAGGAAGTCTTCGACCGTGTAGCTGATTCCTTTGGCTTGGATCGCGCGACCTTCTTCTAAGGTGCCGTGCATCGCAATTGCCCCATCCACGGGGGATACGATTACATTGGGGTCTGGGTCGAGGGGGCGAAGACCAGGCTTGAGTCGTCGGGTAAAAAAGCCTGTAAAGGTGGTGTAATGTTCGATGGGATGTTCGGCTTCGTCGAGATTGACGCCATAACGACCTGCATACCAACGCAAGAAAGGTCGCATAAAAAAGTTGGGCCAAGGTGTACGCGCAAAGTGTCCAACAAGGCGGCTAATCAAGCGTGTGGGCAGCACTGCGAGCAAGTGTAAAACGATACTAAGCATGAAAAACTCCCATGAAACGGGGATGTCGAAGGTTGATGAGGCCGCAGGATCGTGTGTGAACACAAGGCCTTGCGGTGGGATGCTTGCTTTGTTCTGCGCGCATCTCCAAGCTGACGGAGTGGCATATTAGGAATGAGCGTTCGATAGGGCAAGCAGATTTTGCCGAGAGAGGATGTTCCTTTTGTGTGCGAACGATGCGATGCGAAGCCAACAAGCGGAGGAAGAGAAGATGCCCGATACAAACGCAGCTTTGGTTCTTGCGGAAGAAGAACGCGAAAGTCTGTTGCCTCCGTGGGATCGTCAGATCTTTGCTTGTCGTGATCTTTCTTTGCGGCAGGTCGATTGGATTGGCTTCGATATGGACTATACGTTGTTGCGCTACCATACGGAGGCCATTGAGCAGCTTTCTTACGAGGTAGCGTTACAAAAGCTCGTAGAGATGGGCTATCCCGAAGCATTGTTAGGACTGCGTTACGACCCGCAACGTGCGATCCGTGGGGTCTTGGTGGACAAAGAACTCGGTCATCTCTTGCAGATGGATCGACATCGTCGTGTGGGGGTGGCTTATCACGGTCATCGTCGCTTAACGCCTGCGGAGTGTGCGCCTTATCATGCCGAGCGTTTGAGCGTTTCTAGCTCAGCTCGCTTTTATTTGGTGGATACGATCTTTTCTATCCCCGAAGCCTGCTTGTTTTGCGATCTCGTGGAGTGGGTCGAGACCCAAGGACTTCCCAACTTTTCGACATGGGAAGTGATGTTTGAGGATGTACGCAGGGCAGTTGATCGAATGCATGCGGAAGGGCACATGCACCGAGCTGTAATCTCTGACGTGGATCGCTATCTTTGCTATGAACCCGAAGTTGGCCAAGTCTTGCAGCGGTTTCGTGCGAGCGGAAAGAAGTTGTTTTTGCTCACCAACAGTGGTTGGGAGTATACGCAACATGTGATGGGCTATCTTCTTGGAAACAAAGATCCTTTGGACCTCGGTTGGCAAAACCTTTTCGATATGATCGTGGTCAGTGCGGGGAAACCAAGTTTCTTTGTCGAAGATCGCCCCTTTGTTTGGCTTGATCGCCAAGGTCAACCCTTGTCCTCGCAGGAGCTCCCCGTCGATGGGCCTTGTCGGGCAGTGGGTGGTTCGCTTCAACAGATGAATGATTTGTTTGGGGTCGTAGGGGAGCGGATCTTGTATGTCGGCGACCATCTTTATGGAGATGTGTTGAGTCCCAAAAAACGTTCCAACTGGCGGACGATGTGGATCTTTGAAGAGCTTGAAGAAGAGCTACGTGTGTTGCGAATGCTCGCTGCTGAACTCGAAGAACGCGAGCATCTATGGGCAGAACAGCGTTTGTTGGAGTCCGAACGCAGCTACCAGCTTTTGCTTTTCGAGCGGCTGCGTCAGGAGCGAACGATGCTTGGTCCCGCAGGGGGAAGCATCTTGGAAGAGCGGATCTGTGGTGTGCAAGATCGGATCGCCCAACTCCAACAAGAAGAACGCGCTCACAACAAACGACTGCGCGAGTTGGACGCGCGGATCGCCCATCCTTTCAATCCTCACTGGGGTATGCGCTTTCGAGAACAGCGCGAATATAGTTACATGGCCGAACAGATGCGGGGATACGCTTGTTTGTATGCGAGTCGTGTCTCCAACTTTCTCTTTTATCCGCCCGTTCAGTTTTTTCACGCCCCACAGCCTCCCTTACCTCACGAACAAGCACTGCAATTGCCTCTCCATGCTCCTGGCCAAGAAGGTGTGCGAGGATAACTTCTCAATCTCGTTGATTTCTTTTGATATGGCGGGAAGCTCGCTTCTTCCGAAGTGATAGATTTCTTTGTTGTGGGGACAAGATAGACAAGAAGGTGTGGGACGCAGCTTCGCCTTGCGTTTTCGCGCTTCTTCGGACAAAATGACGCGAATCTTTTGGGGTACACACAACAAGAAATAAAGGAAGACAAGAATGTTCTGGCCATTAACGGAACGCTCCTCGGAAGCACAGCCAGACTTTGGGCGTGTCCCTTGGTTTACGATCACGATCATGTGCGTCTTGACTGCGGCCTTTGTTTGGAGCCGCATTGGGTTGGGGGCGTCAGAACAACGCATCGCAGAAAAAAAAGAAGCCTTGATGTGTTACTTTCTGACCCACGATTACACAAGAATCCCTCCTAAGAGCAGAGATTTGTTCCCAAAACAAGTCTTGATTCATGCGCGTCGTACAGAAAAAGCTGTTCAAGCCTTTTTGACGGACCAAGTCGTCCAAAGGAAGGCACAAGAACTCCTTGGCAACGGCGTTTCTGGGACAGATGAACTTCGTGATTCGATGAGGGTAAGGCCCAAAGGCCGCACTTGCTTGGCGCACGCGATTCGTCGTCGTCAACTCTTCCGTTCTCCTCGTGAGCGCGTTTATGTCTCGATGGCGCGCTTGTACCAAGAAAACTCTCGAAAATACCAAGCCGAACAAGACGCTTTGGTGGCTCATATCCGAGCGGTCCAACAAGCCGAACAAGATCACCCCTTGTATGGTTGGGGACTACGCCCTGCGGTCAATGGAGCGGTCACGATCGCCACAGCTTGGTTGATCCAACCGAACTTTTTCTCTCTGCTTTGGTTGTTGTTGTTGATCTGGCCGCTGGGCAAGATGATGGAAGATCAATGGCGTTATCCGATGTGGGGGATGTGGCTGATTGGTGCGGGTCTGCTCGGCAACACGGCCTTGTTTTTGGCGCTCGCAAGCAGCAAGCAGGTGATCTTGGGGACACATGGGGCTTTTACGGGGTTACTCGCGATCTGGACGATCGTCTATGGCAGCGAGAATGTGCGTTTTGCCTTGTGGGTTCCTGGTCAGGCTGAAAAGAAAGTCTTTGCTTTCCAAGGTTATTTCTTCATCGTCGTGTGGTTTGTCTTGGAGATGTTGGATACCCTTTTGATCCAAGGGGCCTCTCCTGTGGTGTTTTTGGTGCACGTGCTGTTGTTTGGTGCACTCGCGGGAGGGACCTCTTTTCTCCAACAGTCGCGTCTTTTGGAGGTTGTTTTGGGCGAGCCTGTCGCCCCCACCGAACAAGAGATCGCCCAACAAACTTGGCGTACAGACGCACAGATCAAGCAACTTCAAGAACAACATCGCCAGAAACAACTCAAGCGTGCTGAAGCGTTTGAGCGCAACGGTCGCCATGTGGATGCGGGCGAGATCTACAAAGAATTGATGCAGATGGGGCAGCCCTCTCTTGAGTTGCTGGAGACCTACCTCGCTGTGATGGAAAAGGCGGAAACGCCGGGTAGTCCTGAAGAATACCTGCAAGCTATCCGTTTGGCTTTGTTTGAACAAAAGTTTACGCGGATGAAAAACTTGTACCTGCGATTCCGCGATGCGCACGATCTTCGGGAGCTTTCAGCGCGCGAGCACGTGACTCTTGCGACAGACTTGAAACGTGCAGGCTTGTTGCTCGAAGCTGCTGAAGAAGCCGATACGATCATGGAAAAAGGCCAAGACACACCCATGTTTATGAAGGCCTTGATCATCCGTGCGGAGTCTTTGCTTGAATACGGCGAAGACCCCGAAGCTGCGATGCGTTTGTTTTACCAAGCCAAGAACTTTTTGCCGCAGTATCCTGAGTTTGATGAAGTGGTCTCCAAAGGGATGCAAGCTGCTCAAGTCGCCATTGATGCCGAGCAGATCGGGCCACCTGTCTTGCCTGCAACAGAGCTGGAAGCCGTGGTTGCATCGACTGGAGGGACTTCTGCTGGAATGAATGCTGTGGGGGGTACCTCCGCAGGGTTGAACACCATCAACGCAACGTCTGGTGGGATGAACACTTTGCGGATGCAAGGTTTGCCTCGCTCTGCCGCAAAAGGGGCCGTTCCTGTCGCGGGTACACCGATCCCCAAAGGCCCTCCCGGGGCAACGCCGATCCCGCAAGGACCTCCTGGGGCAACGCCCAAAGGCCCTCCTGGGGCAGTTCCTGGCAACCCCGACGAGATCTTGCCACCTGACTATGTCCAGCCACCACCCGGCCTCGATGGAGAAGAAGGGTTGTTTGGACACTCCTTTGAAGATCCTTACAAAGAACTCAAAGAAGCGCCTGCTTCGGGTGCTTCGTGGGAAGAGATCCCCAGCTTGTTGCTTGCAAGAGCCTCTGAATATGCTGGAAAGTCGGGCTTTGTCGATGAAGAAGGGCAACTCAACGAAGCCGCAGAAGCCCTCAAAGAAAAAGTGGAAAATCTCAAACGCGCAGATGAAGCTTGGTTGGAGTCGGATGCTCCTGCGAAGTCTGCGACTCCCAAAGTCTTCTTTGGTGGCGCGGCCGCAGAACCAAACCTGTCTCCTCCCCCCAGCGGTGTATCCTTGGGTGGCAAACCACCTGCGCCCATGGGGGCGATTCCTTCTCCTATCCCTGCGGCTGCATCGCCCGCTCCAATGGCTCCGCCTGCATCGCCCGCCCCCTCTGTGTCTGTGCTGGCTGACGAAGATTGGGGAGACGATTGGGGCGATGGGCCTTCTTCAACGCTGAAAGCCGCGCCTCCTCCAGAGGTCGCTTCCGAAAAAACCGATGTTTTTCGGTTGGATAGTTTTTCTCTCGATGACCTCGACGCTGCGGGACTCAAAACCCCCGAGGCACCGCCCTCCCCAGCGCCTGCTCTCGAACAAGCCACGCCTGCTTTCTCGCTTGGTTTGTCAGAGAGCACACCCCCCCAAGCGAAGCCCTTGACGCCTCCTCTAGCCAAACCTTCGGCCCCTCCCCAGGTGGATGTTATGCAAGGTGAAGTTCTTGAAGGAGCAGTCCTGCAAGGCGAAGTCTTGCAGGAAGGGCGTGGCTCGTTGGCTGATTCTTCGAAAGGTTGGCTTGGTGCTGGAGAAGTCCTGATGGGGGTTGCCGTCAAACAACAGCTTCCAGAGATGATCCCTTTGCCCCCTGAAGCCCCCGTTACACCAGGGCGTTCCATCGAGAACATTGGTTTGGGTGGTGGTTCTGGTAGCGATGACTCCGCTTTGTTTGGTGATTTGGAGTCCGAACTGCAAGAAGTCCAGCGCCAAACCCAAGAGTCGGCTTCTTCCGATGAGTTGTTCTCTGTTTTGGGCACCAGCGCAGACGCAGCAGAACCACCTGTCTTGATGGGCGGGATCTTGGAAGGAGAGTTGCTACCTCCCGATAATCCGCCACCTTTGGCGCTTTCCTTTCAAAAAGCCCCCCCCGCCAAAGAAGGCGAAAGCCTTTTTGCACGGCTTCGCCAAGAACAATCAGAAAAAGGCGAAAAGAAGTAGCGGTTTTTTCTCTTTGGAGCTTGGTCTGCACAAGGGGAGGGCAAGAGAGGCGCCCATGGAGGGGCGCCTGTGGCGATGGGGATCGATTGGATGTGCCCTGCGCATGAGAAGGGCAAGAGAGGCGCCCACGGAGGGGCGCCCGTGACGAGCAGGGGAGATGGATTTGGCCTGCGCATGGGGAGGGCAAGAATGCATCCAAAGAAGTCAAGCTTTTTGATGTGATAGCCCTGTATGGGGGGGGTTCTTGTATTGACGCGATGCTTGATCCATGCTTGACTGCGAAGATCGAGAGTTGTTGTATCGCGTTTTTGAGTGTGCGGGCGTCTCTTGTGCCCTTGCCCCATTTCTTGCGATCTTTGCGTTGGTTCTCTGTGAGAGATAGAGGAGAGTCTGGATGCCTTCGGCGCAGGTGCGTGTGGTGTACTTGTTGTGTGCAGTTTTGATGAGCGGGCTTTGGATGCAGCGTTTGTACGCGCAAGCGCAGGTCCAAAAAGAGCGAGGCCCCGCACGGGTGGGGCGCCAAGTGCCGGATCTGCGTTTCAAAAATGAGCAAGGCCAACGTTTTCGCGTGGAGGCCTTGAAGGGCCGTTGGTTAATGGTCAACTTTTGGGCAACGTGGTGTGAACCTTGCCGTCGAGAGATGCCATCTTTGGAGCGTTTAGCACGCACCATGAAGGCACAGGGCCTACCGATCGCTTTGGTCGCGGCTTCGGTCGATGAGAACTGGTCCTTGGTTCATACTTTCTTTCGCAAGCACGCCTTTTTCCGAGGTACAACGCCCACGATGTGGGTGGTTCGCGATCCGGCTGGTGGTGTCGCTTTGCGGTATGGAACGAAAAAGTTCCCCGAGACCTACTTGATCGATCCGCAAGGACGCTTACGTGCCAAGTGGATAGGTGCTTTGGAGTGGGACTCTCCTCGGATCTTGGCGCGTTTGAAAGAGATCGTCAAAAACGCTCCCTGAACCCGAGGAAGGTTCAAGAGATGGTACTTTTGGAGATGTTGATTGTCCAAGGGTGCCGTAAAGAGTGAGAGTTTGTGTAAGTCCGGATGTTTAAAAGGTTGGCAGAGGAATCCAACGAATGAGTCAGCGACGCAATCGCGATTGGCCACGAGATGAGCAGACCCTTCGTGCTGCACATGCTCCTGCTGCGGGGGGAGTCCCTGCGCCTGCTGCGCCTGTCGCCTCTCGAACAGCGTCTTCGGGCTCAAGTGGTGCGCTCGAAACACCTCGTCGCATCGGTCGACATTACGTTGTTGAGCGCGTTATTGGCCAAGGGGGGATGGGCCATGTGGTCAAGGCTGTCCACGATCTGACGGGCCAAGTGGTCGCTATCAAGACACTTTCCCCTCACCTCGCAGAAGATCCTGGGCTTCGTCAACGCTTCATCCAAGAAGCCCGTACGCTCGCCGCTTTTGATCATCCCAACCTGATCCCGCTCTACACGTTTTTGGAAGAAAATGGCCAGTTCTTCTTGGTCATGCAGTTCATTGATGGCCAAGATCTCGACAGTATGTTTCGAGGAACGCGTGGCCTAGATTTGTCTTTTACGGTGTCCGTGTTTTACCAAACGCTCGATGGCTTGGCGTATGCGCATCGTTATGGCGTGGTCCATCGCGATATCAAGCCTGCGAATATCTTGGTGATGCAAGATGGGCGCGTGAAACTCACGGACTTTGGGATCGCTCGAATTGCTGGGGGGAATCGTCTTACCAAAGCGGGCGTGCCCGTCGGGACGGTCTTTTATATGGCGCCCGAGCAAGTCCAAGGTGCCGAAGCGGAGCCGCGTGCGGATTTGTATGCCGTCGGCGTCAGTCTTTTTGAAGTGCTTACAGGGCGCCTGCCTTTCGAGGGAGATGATTACGCTGTTCGCAAGGGGCATGTCGAGACACCACCGCCTGATCCACGGATGTATCGCTCAGAGATCCCGCCTGAGATGGTGAATATCATCCAAAAGGCGATGGCCAAACGCCCAGAGGACCGCTTTCAGACCGCAGAGTCTTTTCGAGACGCCTTGGGTTTGATTGCGGAAAATATGGGTTACCAAGATGGCCTGCCTTGGGATAGCGAGGATCGACCGACCTTGCAAGAGATGCCCGCTGTGATGGTGCCGCCCGCACAAGCGCGCTCCAAACCCACCGTTTCTCCACAACTCACTGCAAAATCCCATGGGGCGTTGCCTACAGAGCATCGCAAGCGTCCAGAACGCAGCGTGGTGCCTCCTCAAGCCGCAGGCATCGGCCCTGGACATCCTGCGCATCCTGCGGTGTCTTCGGGCTCTGGTTCGTATCCTTCTGCGCGTCCAGGGTATCCACAGCAACGTCCTGCACCAAGTCCAAGCCGCGCTTATCCCACGACAGAAGGAAACGCACCGCAAGGGGCTGCTCCGCTTTCACGTTCTCCGCAGCCTTCTCCCAAGGCGCCATTGTTTCTTTCCTCTCCGCCCGCACGTCCTACCCATGCAGCGGCTCCTTCAAGGATCCTGACGCGTGATGGCGCTGAGATGATCCTGATCCGCGCGGGTTCTTTTTGGATGGGGCACGGCAAGCTCGATCCTGATGCTCGTCCGCTGCGAGAGTTGTATCTCAACGATTACTATGTGGACCGTTACCCCGTCACAAACGAGCTGTATCAACGGTTTATCAGCGAGACAGGCTACCCTCCACCCACCCATTGGTGGGAACCTCGCAAGCACAATGGCTTGTATTATCCGCCTGAACAGGCTTCTCACCCGATCACCAACATTCGTTATGAGGATGCATTGGTGTACTGTCAGTGGGCTGGAAAACGCCTTCCTACCGAGGCTGAGTGGGAAAAAGCTTGTCGTCATACTGATCAACGTCTGTTTCCTTGGGGCGATACTTGGCAGGATGGCCGTGCGAACTTTGGTCGTCCTTCCACAACGCCCGTGTATCAGTGTCCACAAGGTCAAAGCCCTTATGGGGTGGCCGATCTGTTGGGGAATGTGTGGGAGTGGGTGGCGGATTGGTATGCTGCTGATGCTTATCGACATATCCCTTCGAAGAATCCAAGAGGCCCTGCTCATGGGCAATATCGTATCGTTCGTGGTGGATCGCACAGTGATCGGCCTGGGACGATCTACGTTGTGACACGTGGCTTTCGTCCTCCCGAACTTCCGGGCTCGTCGCTTGGTTTTCGCTGTGCGATGGATATCCCCGATCTCAGCACGCCTTCGTAATCTTCGGAGGCTCTAGCCTCTTGGAGATCCCTTTCTTTCTTGCAACCAAAAGAAGAGCCTATGCAGTCCGCACAAGATTTGATTGACTTGGTGTATACAGATCATTTTTCCGAAGCGATGGCGCTTTCAGCGCTTGGGTATGAGCCCGTCGAGTGCGCTTATGGAGGGAATGGTTCTGTCTTGGGGGACTTGGCGATGGACCACCATGGTGCAGAGTCTTGGCGGGAAGGTGTGGCGTTGCGTGCTTGTCGCGATCACTACGGGGCCAGAAAGAAGGACCCGCGCTTTGTGGTGACGGGAACGCCCGATGCTGACGCGGTCTTGGCGGTGATTGCGCTCTCTGGGTTGGTGCCTGCATCGCAGATCCCCCAAGCATTTTACGAGCTTGTCAACTTGCATGATGTGGACCCTGTTCCCTTGGATCTGCTTTCGATGCCTTATGGCGAAGAGTTGTTGTATTTTCAGCAGCTTGAGCGACTGCGTCGCGACCGACCTTCCTTTTTTCGGGCCATTGATGAGATGCGACGTCTGCTTTTGGGAGGACTCCAACCCAAACAACGCACGACGATCCGACGCCGTGAAGAACATCGCATCCAGATGGCGGAAGAGTCTTTTCTCGAACATATCGGGGAACGGGTGCTTTTGGTGGAGAGCCGCGTTTGGGGATTCGATCGTTGGTATCGCAAAGCGCCGTTTGTGGTGTCTTACAGCCAGCGTGCTTCGTCGATCACGATCGGGTGTCGCAGCATGGTCGTTGCAGAACAAATGCTTGGGGAGGGCGGCTTGTTGCGCGTCTTTCCTCAGATGGGTCATGGCTGGGGAGGTCGCGAGTCGATCGGCGGAAGTCCCCGTGGGGTGGTGTTTTCGTTTGATCAGGCGCGCGAAGTCGCGGAAAAGCTGGAGGCTTTGTTGGGGTAGGGGGCGGCGTGGGTGTGCTTAGAAGGGGCGGAAGTCCACGGTGGTGTTGATCTTTACAGGCCAGTTCATGTTGGGGGGAAGCTTGGCGGTCTTGCTGGACACTTTGATGGTGCCTTTGAGGAACTGCTTGCTTTTGCCGCGGAGTGGGAAGCCACTTTCCAATTGAACAAAGAGTGTGCCCGTTTGGTTTCCTGCGAGATTGTAGCGAAGAGAGAGCGGCCCCATACGAAGGGGTTTACCGAGCTTGTTGGGGAGGATCTGCGCGTTGACGCGGAGGAAAGCGAAGCCGCCACGCAAGGCGACCAGTTTCCAACGGCGTTTGAGGACCATGGGGACTGCTCCGCCCATGCGAAGGGTCTTGCTCCAGCTTTCTCCCACTTTGATGGAGCGCTCTGGGTAGATCGCCATCATCTGTTCCATCATCTGGCGCAGTGCGACGTTTCCAAACTGTTGTTTGAGTTGCATCTGGAGTTGAGCGCGTTGTTGGGGGCTGCCTGCTTGGAGCGATCTCATGACGTCTTCGAGCATCTTGTCGACGCCTTCGAGTCCCACGACCTTGCCATGTGAGGTGATCTCCATGACAAAGCGACGTCCCAACAAGGCCGCAAAGCCTTGGGCCAGAGGGGGGATCTTTTCGGGGGGCTTTGCTGAGTTGTACTCAAAGACGCCTTGGATGGTTTGGACTTTGAAGTAGATGCGTTTGAACAAGACTTCGACTTTGGCGATACCACCGGCTTTTACGTCGATGGTTCGGAAGATATAGCCTGTTCCAATGGTTTGTTGGATCTGGGTTTTTTGGCCCATCGCGACCTGATCGATGACTTGTTCTGTGTTCCAGTAGATCTTGAAGGCTTGGCCTTTTTTCCAGTGGAGTTGAAGCTCAACAGCGTGTGCGCGAGCACTCCAGCCGAGGCCAAAGAGCACGCACAAAAGACCGAGCCATCTCCCAACATACTTTCTCTGTAGCATCTTCGCTCCTTTGTTTGAGACCGCACGACGGACGAGCGCGCGGAGATTGATTCGCGGGTTTGCGTTATCTTCGTGATTTGACGCGCAAGAGGCAAGGATCTTCTTAGAAAGAAGCCAGACAAAAGCGCGAGAAGCCCGCAAAGGCTGATGGAATGGGGACCTTTGAAGGGATGTGTGATAGGGAAAGATGGTGTGGGGATTAGAGAGAGGAAGGGGATTCGTTGCGGGGACGGGGGATTCGAGTCTTTTTGGCTTCGCCATCAAGGGCGAGTTGGCCACAAGCTGCGAGGATATCATCACCACGGGTTTGGCGTTCGGTGGCCAAGACGCCTGACTCTTGGAGGATACGCAAGAAGTTTGCGATCGCTTCGCTCGATGGGCGTTTGTAAGGAGCCCCAGGGTGTTCGTTGTAGGGGATCAAGTTGATCTTTGAACGAATCGAGCGTGAGAGTTTGATCAAGCGCTTGGCGTCTTCGGGGCTATCGTTGATGTCTTTGATCAGCGTGTACTCAAGCGTGACAGGGAGACTTTGTTGGGAGGGGAGCTTTTGGAAGTTGCGCAAGGTCTCAAACAAGGTCTTGAGGTTGTAACGCTGGTTGATCGGCATGATCTGATCGCGTTGTGCGTCTGTCGTAGCGTGCAGAGAGAGCGCGAGTCGTACAGGGAAGGTTTCGCCAAGTTTGAGGATCTGGGGGCAAAGACCAGCGGTTGAGACGGTGAGGCGGCGCGCTCCCAGTTTGGGGCCCAGTTCATCTGTGAGGATGTCCAAGGTGCCGAGGAGATTTTGGAAGTTGACCAAAGGCTCGCCCATGCCCATGAATACGATGTTTGTGATGCTTTGTCCTTCAGGGAGGAGGCGTTGTGCACCAAGGAACTGGCCCATGTATTCGGCGATGGTGAGGTTTCGACCAGGACCCATCGTGGCGGTGTAGCAGAAACGACAGCCCAAAGCACAACCGACTTGCGAGGAGATGCAGAGGGTCAAGCGTTTGCCGATGGGGATCACCACAGACTCGACTTGGGCGCCATCTTTGAGGCGAAACAGGATCTTTTTGGTGCCATCGACAGAGTCCATCACACGGACGACATCGAGCGAAGAGATGGTCGCGTGTTCGAGGAGATGTTCACGCATGTTGCGCGAAAGGTCGGTCATCTCGGTAAAGTCGGTGACATCTTGTTTATAGATCCAACGGAAGATCTGGCGTGCACGAAACGCTTTGTCCCCTTGTTGGATGAAGTATTGTTCGAGTTCTTTTCTTGTAAAGTTCAGCATATCAACGCGTTCGCCAGGGACGCTGGGAGTCTCATTGGTTTGGGCGTTGGGGGTCATCTCAGTGTTTTCTTGGATAGCAGACATCTGTAGGGTCCTTTATGGGGTCATAGGCGAAAGATAAATATCTTTCAGAGGACGGAAGTATAGCCCTCCCTTTTTATGGTTTCAAGGCAAGATATCCAAGAGAAGAAAGGGGAGGGGAGATCACATTGTATTTTTTGAGAGACGCTGAGAGGTGAGGGAAGGTTTTGATCGTGGGAGGGATTTGTTGTGTTGCTCGGGTTTGCACAAGCGACAAAAGGGTCGCTTGGAGAAGGATCTTCTTGACAGCGTCGTATTGGCTTGGCAATCTGCCGCCCCGTCCAATGTAAGGTTCTATGCCCGATGGCGATTTTGTTGTTTCGACGCGGGCTTAGCGGTTTGAGGTGAATTATGGGTCGCGCATTGATTATTGGGATTGCTGGAGGGACGGGATCGGGGAAAACGACGGTCGCACGGAAGATTGCAGAGATCTTTCGTTCGGAAGAGGTCTTGTTGATTGATCAAGACTCTTACTACAAAGACCTTTCGCACTTGTCGTTTGAAGAACGAAAACACGTCAACTTCGATCATCCTGACGCATTTGATACAGAACTTTTGGTGGAGCATCTGCGTGCCTTGCGCAAGCGCTTGCCGATTCAAAAGCCTGTCTATTCGTACAAAGAACATCGTCGCAAAGAAGAAACCGTTCACGTCCCCCCCGCACACATCATCCTTTTGGAAGGGATCTTGGTGTTGGAGATGGAACCCTTACGCGAACTGATGGATATCAAGATCTTCGTCGATACAGACGATGATATCCGTTTGATTCGTCGTTTGACCCGCGACATCAAAGAACGTGGTCGTGATCTTGAACAGTCCATCATCCAATACGAACAAACCGTGCGCCCTATGCACCTTGCGTTTGTCGTACCTTCCAAGCGCTATGCCGACGTCGTGATCCCACACGGGGGGGAAAACCGCGTCGCGATTCAGATGCTTGAGGCGACGCTTCGTGAGCGTCTTCGCCGCATCGAACGGGAAGATATGCACATCTAACCCAGAGCGTCTTGGAAGGGAAACCTTCTTCCCATCATTGATTTTCTACACAGATCTTCTTGTTGGATGCCAACGCTTCTGCTGGAGAGTGGTGCGTTTGCTGATCTGCAAAAGTCCCGATGCGTTTGTTGATCTGCAAAAGCCCCGATCCTGTAGAGGTTGCGCGACCTGCATACTAGAATGTCTTGTTGTCCTTCGATAAACCAAAGAGCAAACAGGCTTGGGCTTTGCTTTTGTGGGGATGGTGTCTGTGCTTTGCAAAAGACACTTTGCTTTTCACCATGGGAGCGGATGTTTCGAGGCTTTTGTTTGCGAAGATACTTTAGGAGAGGCCGATATGGGACTGAAAGAAAAACTAGAGAAGATCCAATTGCCGTTTAAGTCTTGGGCAACGTTTGGCGCCAAGGTGGGTTGGGAGCGCCATTCGAAAGAAAACTGTCAGAAGGCCGAAGCCATCTTTCAAGAGCTTTTCGCTGAACTTGTGCAGATCGGGCTGAAAGCGAGCGAAGCAGAGAAGTTGGAAGCGATGAAGTCTGCGGTCATGGCGCTGAATACGCTTGATGAAGAGATCCAAGGATTCATCGAAACGAGCGAAAGAGAACAGTTGGTGGGCGTGTTTTACAACATCACGAAAGAGATCGGGCTCAATCCCGCCAACTACGCAGATGGCGAAGGTCCTGCATCTCTTTGGAGAAGTTGGTGATCTCTGCTTGGCCTTGGTGGAGAACGCGAAAATCAAAAGGATGATCGATCGTCTTGGGGCTGATACATGAGGTCGATCTCATCGGGGGGATCGCAGATCTCACATCTTGCATCGAGAAGTTTCTGTTCCAAAAAGAAACAAAAAGGGGTGCTTGCGGGGGAGTGTAGCGTTATGTTGTAGGAGATTTGTCACGAAGTGCGAGTCCTTTTGTGGGAACTGCGATATGAGGAGCGTAAGATGCCATCCTATCGGATAGAGCGAGATGGACAGAGCTTTGATGCACCAGACTTTATGACCCTACGGGCTTGGGTGGAGCAAGGGCGGGTTCGTGCGAGCGACAAAGTCTGGTCACAGGGGTGGAAAGAGTCTGTAAGTGCTTATGACGTGAGCGGGTTGCGCGAGATCTTCAAATCAAAAGGAGAGTCGCCCAAGACGGGCGATGCTTCGCGTGGGCAGTACGTTGTCGATGATGGCCGTGGGCAGTTTCGTTTGGCAAACTTTGTCGATCTTCAACAACAAGCCGCGCGTGGTCGTGTTCGAGCAGATGACTTGGTCTGGAGCGATGGATGGGAAGATTGGACGCTTGCTTATGACGTGAGTGGACTGCGCGAGATCTTCAAGAAACGCAACGAACGACCCGCCGCCAAGCCCCGCAAAAGGATGCCTCCTCTTCCCACATCTGCCCCCTCGGGTTCCTCGTCTTCCTCGGGTTATGGGACTTCTTCGCAAGCTCCCCCTCGCGGAGGTCGCTCAGCACGAAACCCTCGTGGAAAGTCCTCTTGGATCTCGCAAGTGGGTGATGCCCTGAAAGACATCAACACGATGGCCAAAGAAGGCTTCGAGAAGATGGGGCTTTCGCAAAAAGGGCGATACGTGGGTGTTGCGCATCCGCGCCGTCGTGTGGGGACTTATCAAGCTGATCCTGATCAACAAAGTGGCTCCTCTGCCCGTTTTATCCAGCGACAACAACGCAGCAACAGCAAGTCCTCCACCAAGGTGGATTGGCGCAAGGAGCCTGGGCGATATCGCCGAGAGCAAGGGCCTTTTTCGCTTGTCGATTTGCTTTCCACAGAACACCTGCAAAGCTATCTCTCCTTGCGAAGACATCGAGGTATCGAGATCCCCGTGCGGAAGTTGATGCCCCAGATGGTTCCCACCACGATGTTCCAAGCGTTGGTTCCTGACGCACGGCGTCTTGGGCAACGCGATCCTTTGGTGACGGATCTTGTTGCGCAGATCAGTTCCTTTTTGGCGCTTCCTCAAGATGTCGAGGTGTACGTCTCTTCAGAAGAAGCTTGGGAGATGTCCTTGGTCGGGAGTCGCCGCACACAGCTTGCTTTGTTGCTTGGGGAGGCTTGGATCGAGGAGCTTTCCGAGTTGGCTTTGGCGGGCTTGCTTTCGCAGCTTTTGTCACAAGTTTATCTTCAGGATGTGTCGTTGCGCACGTTCGCTTGGTTGTTGTGGAAGCCTGAGGATCTTCCGAAGCTTGGGATTCATGCTGTCCCCACGGTGGATATGCCTCTTCTGCTCGATTGTTTGATGGAAGCTGATCATCTCGGAGACTTGGTGACTTTGGCGATCTTGGGCGACGAAGGCGCTGTGGTCGATGCCCTCGAAGAGATCACAGAAGTTGGCGATGCTCCCCGTGAACTTGAAGATCCCAAGGCGATCCAGTCGCTGCCTGCTTACTTTGAGTCTCCTACACCTGCTCTGGCTTCACGTATCCCCGCCCTTCAACGATTTGCTGTGAGTCGTCGCTTTCAAGAGCTTCAACGCACAAGCGGACAATTTGCCAATGTTCGCACATCTCTCCCGCAGATCCAGCGACTCGCCAAGATGTCCTAATCTTCCCGAAGGTCCCGCGCTTTTGGGACGCTATTCTTTTGGAGGGCCACACATGGAACAGACGCAGAAACGTCGTTGGATGCGGGTACGCCGCCCTTTGTGGTGGTGGCTTGGTGTATGTTTGTTGGCGGGTTGGTTTGTACGCGAGGATGGTGCTTTATGGGAGCGCGATGCAGGCGCTCAAAGCACCGCAAATCCTTCGTTTTATCGCGGGATGACCGTGAGTTGCTTTGGTTGGGGGGCGGCTTGGGCCACACGCTCGATGTATCGCACCATGAAAGAGCTGCGTTCTCTTGGTACCAACTGGGTGAGCTATCATCCCTATGCTTGGATTCGCGACAATGGAGGGATTCGTTTTCCGCGAGGCTTACAACAACCCCATGTGATCGAGCCTTTGCGTTTTGGTCGCAAGCTAGGCATCAAGATGTTGCTCAAGCCACATATCGGGTATTGGGGGTCGCGCTTTTCGTGGCGCGGGGCCATCACATTTTCCACGGAGGCCGAGTGGCAGCGATTTTTCCGTGATTATCAAGTGTGGACCGTCGAACAAGCGCGGATCGCTCAGAGATATCAAGCAGATATGTTTAGCGTAGGGGTCGAGTACCGCTTGACCTTGCATCGAGAAAAAGAGTGGCGACGACTGATCGCGGCGGTTCGTAAGGTTTACAAAGGTAAGCTCACTTACTCCGCCAATTGGGATACTTACGACAAAGTTCCTTTTTGGGATGCGCTCGATCTGATTGGTATCCAAGCTTACTTTCCCATCTCTTCGGCCAAAAATCCCACAGATGCCCAGATCCGGGCTGGGTGGAAACCGATCCTTCAGAAGTTGGAAGCCTTTTCCAAAAAACACCGCAAGGCGATCGTGTTTACTGAGTTGGGTTACAACTACGCTTCGCACACGCTCGCGCGCCCTTGGGATCACGACGAAGGCGGCGAGTCTGCGGGAGAGATCAAACTGCGGGCGATCCGTGTCGCTCTCGAACTGCTCGAAGGGCGTCCATGGTTGAAAGGGGTTTTTCTGTGGAAGTGGTTTCCTTCGAGGCGTGAGATCGAAACCAATTATACCCTCCAATATCCCGCAATGAAGGCTCTTTTGCGTCGCTTGTGGCGCCAAGGCCGCCCGCGTTAACGGGATGTCGGGAAGAGCTGTGAGGGGGAGATTCGCAGGGGGCTTGGGGATATCAGCGGGGACGGTGGGCGGTCTTTTTTTTGCGGAGGGTCGGGAAGTAACGCCCCGTTACTTGGGCATATTCGCGATAAGGCAAGCCTAGATGGATGGTGAGCAAACGCTCCTCTGCGGGTGTTCGCGCGAGTAGAAAAAGACTGACAAGCAATGCAGGCACCGCAAGTAGCAGGTTGGCTGCGATCAACGAAACCCCCGCGAAAAAACAAAACAGACTGGTGTACATGGGATGACGGACGCGCTTGTAAGGACCGCGCTGGATCAGTTGATGGTCTGCGCGCACTTGCACCTCCGCACTCCAATAGTGCGCGAGTGCTTGATGGGACCAAGCGAAAAGCCCCAACCCTAGGACCGAAAGGAGCAGGCCGCCCCATGTGACCCAATCATGGGACTGGATCTGCGTGTACAGATAGAGCCATCGCCCCCAGTCATGCGTGTTTTGGACGTAGGGAAGAACCACCCCATACATCAACGTGCCCAAGACAAAGAGACCGACAAGGAGCTTCCGTAAAAGCCGCATCAAAAGCCCTTCATTGGGCTGGTTGACGCGTGCAGATTGACGCGGTGACTGCGGAGATATCGAGATCTTGGGGCTTTCGGGTATGGGGGGAGGTGGATGTTTTCGTTGCTTTTGTTTGTAAAATAGGCGCAAAAGTACCCAGATTGAAAAAAGCGAAAGCACCAACACGCGGGGAAACCAAGCAGGCATATCTACGACCTCAACGATCTCTAGGGAAGTCCTTGATTCCGTCTTCTGAACCGCTAAGGTGGCAAAAAAGATCTGAGATATCTAGGGGGTCGTTGTGGATGGGGAGGAATAGACTGTGGAGGAACATGCCGCGGAGGGATAGATAGAGACAGGGGAGGAACAGGTTGCGGAGGCCAAAGAACCACTGAGGATATCCCTTTTTCGGGGCGGCCCTCCGTGGCCGCCCGAACCTATCCTGAATATAGATATATCTGGGGCGGCCCTCCGTGGCCGCCCGCTAGAATTTTAGGGAGCGATAAAGTGGGATCGTGTTTCGAGTGCGATATCGAGGGGAGATCCAGAGAGGGTGAGGAAGGCTTGCACGAGGGAGGAGCCTGTTTTGGCGGCGGAGAGGGTGATGGTGATCTGCATGGTTTGTTTGGGGCGGAGTGTCGCGATACGAGAGATGCGATAGAACCCAGTACGGCGGTCTTTTTCTGCGGAGAGGTTGCCTGTGCTGGTTTTGAAAGACGAGTACTTGGCGATATCGCTGAAGTTGAGTCGGATATCGAGATCATTGGCTGAGGCACCGCCGACATTGCGGATAGTCAGGCGATAACGAGCTGTCTGACCGACCGTAGTGACGGGTGTAAGCGCTTCGAGTTGGGTTTGGAGGATGGGTCGTTTGGGGGTGACTTTGCGGGGGGTGGAGGTTTCTTCGAGTTTGATCTGGAAGTTGCGGAGTTGGAGGCGGCTGCGTCGTGGGACGAGGATCTGGATGCGTCCTTGGTTGTTGCTGAGGTGGCGAACTGTGTGGGAGAGCCCAAACCAGTAAGAGACTCGGTTACCACGGACTTTGATGCGGATGGGGGTCCAGCCTTTGCCTTGGAAGCGGCGTTTGTTGAAGAAGATGGAGTTTCCATAGCTGCTACCGCTTCCATGGTGGAGGCGAAGCGTGAAGCCTCGGTTAGCGTTGGCGACTTCAAAGGAGAAGGAGTAATTGCGCAACATGTCATCGCCAAGGGTGATGGCGGCGGCGCTGCGCTCGCTTGTGCGTGCTTCAAGTGCGTTTTGGACCAGTACCCAATCCCCGCGAAGCAGCAAGTCGCCGGGGATGCTTTTGTAAGACTTTTGCAGGGAGGCTTGTAGGGCTTTTGTGTGCTTGCTGTACAGGTCTTGGTAGTACTGTGTTTTTTTGCGAGCGATCAGAAGCACAGAGCTGAGTTGTGCGTGTTCTTGGAGAGACTTCCATCGTCTTGCGGCGATGGAGTATTGCGCTTCTTTTTCCCATTCTTTGGACTTTTTATCGAGTTCTTGGAGATGGGAGAGATCGTTCAGAGACGATGCGATAGAGCTTTGAAGTTTATCAAAGCCACCTGTCGAAAGCAGCGATGCACCCGTCAAGATCCACTCCAGTCCAAAGGAGGAGCGCAGGGTTGTGGTGGAGTTGGGTGCGTGCCAAGTGAGGTGGGTGCGTGTGGGGCGGAGATGACGCAAGAAGACTTGGGCACGCGGGAAGGTGCGGATGCTTGGGAGGAGTCGTTCAAAGAACCGGCCATTGCTGAGGATCAGAGGCAAAGCGCCCAAGAAGGTTTGGTAGAAGAAGGCCGCATGAACGCGAAGATCGACACTTGAGACAAAGCCTTTGCCTTTGGCAAACTGTTTGAGTTGTTTGTGGAGGGCTTGTGCTTTGGGGGAGGTATTGCGCAGTTCGTCGATGAGGTCGCGCATGACGTGCGGGGTGGGAGCGAGGATCATGTGATCTTTGACGTAGATCACGCGGAAAGCGCGGAAGACAGGGGGAACAAGGTTGTTGCGTTGCATCGCGTTGCGGCGATAGCGACGGTAGCGATTACGTCGATAGCGGCGGCGGTAGCGGCGTTTTCCGATTCTGCCAAAAGAGCGTACAGCGCGAGGTTCCATGCTGTCAGCGCTCTTTTTCTTTTTCTCAAAGCGGATGGGAGCGAGGCGATAGATCTTGTAGCCGTGATAGTCAGTGGCTTTGATCTCGAAGGTGAAAAAGCCAGCGACGGCGCTGAGAAGCTTGTGGACACGGGCTTGATCTTGGAGTTTGAGGACTTTCACCCACGTGGGCCACACCGTGCCTTTGGGTGTGTGGAAGAAGATCGCGGCGTTTTCTCCGAAAGCGCGGAGTGTTTGGTCGATGGTGCCGTTGAGGAAGGCGCGTTCGACGCGCACAACATTTTGTTGGAAGTAGGCGTAGAGTTGGGGATTGATTTGTTTGAGTGAAGCTTGGAGATCGCTCCAGATCGCCGCAAGCGGAACACGCGTTTGGACATGGGCGAAAGTTCTCGCGGGGGCAAAGTCTACAAGAGACGCATCAACGGGGGAGAGCGACAAAAAGCGGCTCAAACCGCGAAGTTTTTTGGGATCGATTGCGAGATGGAAACGCGTAACAAAGTCGGTTCCTTCGGTTTGTAGGGCGATTCCTGCGCTTTTCCAAGCGGAGAAACCGAGTCCATCGAAGAGATCTTGCACACTGACAGACATATTGCGTAGAAGCGAGCGGAATTGGGGCTCAAGCGTCAACGCGGCTTGTTTGAGCAGCGACTTTGTGGAGACGTAGAGTGCAGCGCCATTTTGGAACTTGGTCGCTTGTAGGAAGCTAAGGAAGTCAGGATCTTGATCGAGTCCTTGGCCTTGGCCTTGGTAGCGTTTGAGGATGCCTGCGAGGAGAGGTTGGGTGGTCGAGAACACAACGTGGTTGGAAAGGAAGAGGATATGCACGTTGGTTTCGAGACCTTGGAGGAGCTGAACGCTGTGTTTGCCGATCTTGTAGTTTTGGTGTTTGACGGGGATTTGTTGGATGAGGGTTTCGACGAGCTTTTGTGCGCGGGCTTGTTCTGCGTAACGCAGGATCGCGGCAAACTCCAAACGCTCGGATCCTTGGGGGACACGAACCACAGAGAACACGTGCGGTCCATCAAATAAAGCGGTGGCTTCGGAAAGGCTCATCCCTGCGAGTTGTCGCAGGAGCTTGTCAAAGAGCTTGCTGAGTTTTGCGGTGCGCATCCCTGCGAAGAGACCGCCAAATCCAAACTTGCGCAGCATGTAGCCCAAACCACCACCTTCACCAGCTTTTTTGAACCATCGCTTGAGGGGTTTGAGTTCGGGTTCTGCGAGAAGTTTGGCGAGAGAGGTTTGGGTGAGTCCTCGGGAGATCTTGGAGAGAGAAGAGAGGGTGAGGACAACTTGAGAGCCTTTGGGGAGCAGGTGGAGTTCTTGTTTGGCTTCAATAAATGCAGGTTTATTGGGGGTTTGTGCGTGGCCTTGGGCTGGCCACCACAAGCCTAGTCCCAACGCGAAAGCAAACCATAGACGCAAAGAAAAGCATCGCATGATGGGCTCCTTTGTGAAGAGTGGGTGGATCGGACTCTGGGGAAGAATGATGTGATGTGTATCGGTTTTCCGTTTTTTTCGCAATAGGCGGGTCTTTGCCGTGCCTCATGACATTCCTCCATCATATTGCGGTCGTTTGTGGGCTGTGTTAAGCAAGCAAGACGAATGTAGAGTGAAGGATGTCGCAAAAGACAGAAAAACGGTGGTTTCTGTAAAGAGATCAGAGCGTTTGGTGTAGAAAGGCGAACAAAGATGTACAGTCAAAAGAGCCTAAGCGTTTTGCGCGAACAGCTCCAAGAGATCGAAGCTGCGGGTACATACAAGCGAGAGCGAATTATCGCATCTTCGCAATCTGCGTCGATTCGTGTGCAAGCGCGTGATGAGGAAGTCCTCAACTTTTGCGCGAACAACTACCTTGGATTGAGCAACAATGAGACGTTGATCCAAGCAGCGAAAGAAGCGATGGATACGCACGGATTGGGCTTGAGTTCTGTGCGTTTTATTTGTGGGACCCAAGATATCCACAAAGAGCTTGAGGGGAAGATCGCGGCCTTCCATGGCACCGACGATACCATCCTATACTCTAGCTGTTTCGACGCCAACGGTGGTTTGTTTGAGACGATCCTTACAGCCGAAGACGCTATCTTGAGCGACGCTCTCAACCATGCGTCGATCATCGACGGTATTCGTTTGTGCAAGGCCAAGCGTTATCGCTATGCCAATGGCAACATGGAAGAGTTAGAGGCCCAACTGAAAGAAGCCCAAGATGCGCGGGTTCGTTTGATCGCGACAGATGGTGTTTTCAGTATGGACGGTTATCTCGCCAAGCTCGATCAGATCTGTGATCTTGCCGAGAAATACAATGCTTTGGTGATGGTGGATGAGTCGCATGCGACAGGTTTTGTCGGGAAGACAGGCCGTGGAACGCCCGAATACTGCGGTGTGATGGGTCGTATCGATGTGATCACCTCGACGTTGGGGAAAGCTTTGGGTGGGGCGTCGGGTGGTTACACGACGGGTCGCCAAGAGATCATCGACTTGTTGCGTCAGCGCTCGCGTCCTTATCTCTTCTCCAATACGCTCGCACCGCCATTGGTTGGCGCAGCGATCCAAGTGTTCGATATGTTGTCGGCTTCGACTGCACTGCGCGATAAACTTGAAGACAACACCGTATATTTCCGACAGCAGATGACAAATGCAGGATTTAAGATCAAGCAAGGTGATCACCCGATCGTCCCGATTATGCTGGGTGATGCTCGTTTGGCTGCGGACTTTGCAGATGATATGTTGTCGCGTGGTATCTATGTGATTGGATTCAGTTATCCAGTCGTGCCCAAAGGTGAAGCGCGCATTCGTGTGCAACTTTCTGCGGGTCACACACGAGAACATCTAGACCGTGCGATCCAAGCTTTTGTTGAAGTGGGTAAAGCACGCGGCGTGATCTAAGTTCCATCAAAGAGGTCGTGTTTTGTGTAAGCGCGCGACCTCTCTTCAAACAAGTTTGTTGTGGCGCTTGAGTCTTCGGACCAGATGCCCCATCGTTTGTGGTGGCTTGATCTCCATTTTCTCTATTGTCAGTGGGTGCTGTAACGATCAAGGTCCTCTGCTTCGTCTTGAGAGGGAGAGCGTTTACAGTCTCCGTGTGTTTTGTGTATGCTGTTGTTTTTGTTTTGTGTGATTTGTTTCAGGAAGCCACGCACTAAAAAGAAGAACGATGTTTTCTTTGTGGTGCAAAGCCCATGATGGAAGGTAGCGAGGATGCAGCGTCTGTTGATCCTTTCATCCAACGCAGAAAGGGTGAACCAACTAAGTTCTTGGCTTGGTGGTTCCTTTTCTGTCGAGAGTGCTGGAGATATCCCTACAGCTCGCGCGATCCTTCGAGAAGATCCGCCTTTGATTTGGCTGATCTTTGTGGAAGAGAGGCTGCACGATCTGGAGTCTTTTTGGCATGAGCTTCGGGACTCCTCACAAGAAAGGGTCAACCTTCGTTTGTTTGTGTTGACCGAACGACGGCCTTCTTGGGTTCATCAATTGGATGATGCTGACGAAGAAGTCCTTCCTTCTCCTCCTGACAACGTCACTGTTTTAAGAAACGCTCTCAAAGAATTGATGTACCGCGGCTCTTCGATGGGTACGTCACAAGAGTTGACCGCTGAGGAAAGCGCGATGGGAGACACTTTACAACGCTTTATCGGGCGTCGCATGGGCTCGGCGTTGATCGAAAAAGAGATCGGTCGCGGCGCGATGGGAGCGGTCTTTTCGGCAAGACAGGTGGCCTTGGAGCGTCGTGTTGCGATCAAGGTGATGTTGCCTGCTTTGATGGGAGACGACATGGCTGCCCAGCGCTTCCGTCGAGAAGCGCTGGCGATCGCACGCCTCAAGGACAACCACATCGTGCAAGTCTTCGAGGCAGGATTTGCAGAAGATGGCGTCTTTTTCATCGTGATGGAGTTTTTGGAGGGGGAAACGCTCGACGACCTCTTGGAAAAGAGAGGCGCTTTGCCCGTCAAAGAAGCGGTTGGCTTGGTCAAGCAAGTCTGTCGAGGTCTCGCAACAGCCCATGATGCGGGCCTTACACACCGAGACATCAAACCTTCCAACTTGATGATCAGTCCTGATGGACGTATCACCATCACGGACTTTGGTTTGGTCCGTGACACCAGCCAGATCCGCCAAACCAAGACCAATGCGATCCTTGGTACACCTGCTTACCTTGCGCCTGAACAAGCATCGAGCAGCGAACCCGATCAACGCACGGATATCTATTCTTTGGGGATCGTTCTGTTTGAGTTGCTGACGGGGCACTTGCCCTTCACTTCGGACAATATGGTCGAAGTCTTGGTCATGCATCTACGTGAGCCTTTGCCTGATCCGCGACGCTTTGTCGCCGATATCCCCGAGGCTTTGGTGCAGATCATGAATCGCATGACAGACAAGAACCCTGCGCTGCGTTACAACAACTGTCACGAACTCCTCCAAGCCTTCGAACAGTTCGAGCGCGACTGTCTGTCTGGGCCCTCTTCTCCCCGTGCGTCCGTGATGACGCCACGAACGCCTGCCCCCAGTGGGATGGAAATCACAGGCACGATGGGCGTTACGCCTCAACCTTCTTCGTTGTGGTCTGCGCAAAGCATTTCTCCTGTACCGCCATCGCAAGGCTTTTCTAACACTGGTTTCCTTACACCTCCCGGCGGGATGAGCACGAGCAACAGTGGTTTGTTTGTCTCGCCTCCCACGGGTCGTCCTCCGATGGCGCCTTTGGACCCAAGTTTGTTGCAGGTGATCCAACATCTCAAAGTGATTGGGATGCCCGAACTCGAACAAGAACAGGTCGAAGGGTGGGGCTTCTTTTCGATGGAAGGCCAACCCCTCCAACTACAGGGCTCTTTGGCTGAACCTTGGCGAAGTTTTGGACAAACAGTGTTTCGACAAGCTGCTTCTGCGGGGGCCCATGGCTTGGGGACTTGGCAGATCGCTTCGATGTTGCGACATGGACAGCGGTTTTTGATCGTCCCACGTCCCGACGGTTGGGGTGGGATCCTTTTGCGACGTCCCCCTGGATCTTGGAGCGGAAGCTTCCAAAGCAGCACGTCGATGATGAGCCAAGCGATGCTTGCTGATCCCTTGCAGCTTTTGATCAGCCACCAAGATGAAGCAGACACCGCGCTTTTGTTTGATGCCGCAGGGCATCCCAAAGAACAGCGTTCCAAACGCCCGCAAGTGGTCGTGCCTCTTCAACAATTGCTTCACCCCATCGTGTTGGGCATGGCTTCTTGGCCTTTGGAGTTCAAAGAGTTGGAACTGTGGTTTGAGCAAAGCCGTGTCTTGTTGTGGCGGATGCGCAACGAGATCTGGTTGTTGTTGGGATCGCTGCATCTGCTTCGTGCCCAAGCCATCGGGCTTCAACAACATCTCATCCGTCAGTTTGATGGCGAGATGACGGTGGGCAGTGAATCAAGTATGCTTTGGGCCCAACACTCGGGATCTTTGCAGCTTTCGCAAAGTGGTGGGATGTCACAAAGTGCGCCCTTTGCACAAAATGCAGCGCTGTCTCAGTCTGCGCCCGTACACTCGGGAGCTTGGGCGGATGTGAGCTTTCAGTCGCTTGAGCCTGTCAGCAATCCTCTCTCCCAAGAAGTCGTGGAAGCGCTACAAAAAGCCTTTGCGCGTTTTGTGGGGCCGATGGCCAAAGTCGCGCTTCAAAAGACGGCCCGCAAGCTCGGTCACTCTCGCAAAGAGTTTCCTTCTGCCAAAGCCCAGCAGCTTTTGGATAGCCTCGCCAATCAACTGGACGAAGACAAACGCCAGACCTTCCTGAAAGAAGCACGCGCCTTGTTGCCACCTGAAGCGACTCGTTGATCAAGGATGTTCTTGTCTTTGGGGTGGGCTTTGTGATAAGGGGGGGACCCCTGCTTGCGCACCCTTTTGGCGCAATCTCGTCTTTGCTCATACAACGCGCTGGCCTTTTGGGTGAGCGCGCCCCATGTTATGGGCTCATAGAGAGGCGTCGTGGCTTGGTGTTTTGAAGGAGCGCGACGCAAACAGCGTCATTCGTTGGATCCCAGCGGGGGAGTAAGCGGGCTTGGTCCGTGATGGTGTGCGTGAAAGAGTAACAAAGATGTTGAAGATACAAAGAAAACAACCCCCCTCTCTCGATCCTTTTTTCCCTGAAGGATTGGATACTCCTGTACGCGAAGAGGCTTTGGACGTCCCTGCTGATGCTAAGATCGCTCGGATCGCTGGGCTTTTTGAGCAGATCATGGAAACCCTTGGTCTCGATCTGCACGATGATAGCCTGCGCGATACGCCCAAACGCTTCGCCAAGATGTACGTCCAAGAGATCTTCCGTGGTCTCGATCCCCACCAACGACCGCGGATTACCACGTTTGAAAATCGCTACCAATACAAGCACATGCTCGTGGAACGCGATATCCGTTTGCACTCTTGCTGCGAACATCACTTTTTGCCGATCCTTGGGCGCGCACACGTTGCTTACATCCCCAACCAACACGTCGTGGGACTGTCCAAGCTCAATCGCATCGTGGATTACTACGCTCGCCGCCCCCAAGTGCAAGAACGCTTGACCCAACAGATCGCTCTTGCGTTGCAACAAGATCTTGAAACCCCCGATGTTGCGGTCTGGATCGAAGCACGCCATCTTTGCGTGGTGGCGCGAGGTATCCAAGACGACGAAAGCCTTACTGTCACGGCTGCTTACGAAGGTCGCTTCCAAGAGCCTGCCATGCAGATGCAGTTCCTCGCAGCCATCGGCAAGACTGGGATCATCCCTGTCCCCCCTAGTGAGGATGTCGAGCGATAAGGCTCTGGCTCCAAAGAGAGAATATCTATGCTTGAGATGAGTTTCCAACGCCGCTTTGAAGCGGGTCACCGTTTTGTCGAGGGCGCCAACCGTCAGTCTTTGTGTACACAGCCTCATGGACACTCATGGCGCGTGTTTATTCGGCTGGCTGGCGATGAGAGCAGAACCCTCGATCTTCAAGAAAATACCCTCATCCCTTTTGCTGAGATCAAAGGGATCTGGCATCGTTGGATCGATCATCACATCGATCATTGCTTCTTTTACAACTGCCATGATCCGCTGTTGGCTTTTATGTTGAATGACAATCCCAAAGGGCGACACGTCGTTTTGCCGGGTGATCCGACGACAGAGATGATCGCTGTTGTCTTTAAAGCCAAGCTAGAGTCCTTCTTGCGCGTGCACCAACCCGCTTTTCGTTGCACAGAGCTTCGCATCCAAGAAACCGAAACCAACGCGATCGTCTTTTCGGGCGATCCCAGCCAACATCTGCCTTTTGGCGAAAAGCTCGGTGATTACTGGTGGGAACGCTCGGATATGTCCACACACGACCTGCACTTGACCCATCCCTCTCTCTTTGGAAACCCTGATGCAATGGCCTCAACCGCCGCTTGATCACGATCACCTCTTGCCTCTCCTGTGGTGCCCTTTTCTGTTGTGGCTTGCCCTGTGGGGGGCTTGGGTGCCAGCGGAGGCTTTGGGAGGCTTTGGGCTAGCTTGGGGGCAGCTTGGCGGGGGCATCACGCTTTTGCTTGCTTTTCATGGATGGCTGGGGGGAGAAGGGCAACGAGCTTTGTCGCATCCTTTGCAGCGGGGCCTTGGGTCGTTCTTGCCTTTGCTTGGTGTGGGCTTGGCTTTGTCGTTGATCTTGGCATCCTTGGGGAAAGCCAACGAAGCAGCGATCGCTCTAGCGATATCGTTGTTTTTGGGGATCTGGCGGGCGCGTCAAACGCTGTTTTGGATAGAAAAAGATAGTGTGTGGTTGGGTCCTTTTCCGCTACAGCGGGTTCGGTTTGCAAGTTTGCGACATGTTTGGGCTGAAGGGAGCGAGGTCTTGGTACGCGATGATCGCGAAAGAGGCTTTGTATACGTGGCCCAAGACCCCCAACAGGCCGAAGAGTGGGCCCAAACTATCCTTGCCCAACAAGCCCGATGGATCGAGCAACATAGCGAAGGCTTCGTTGCGCAACGGGCTGGGGAGACATGGGACATCTCTTTTGGGCAAGGTGAAGACTTCTTTTCGTCGCAAGGATGGTCTTTTTCGTCACATGAAGAAGGACACGGTGCATCTCCCTCGTGGGGGAGGGGAAGAAAGCTGTTGTTTGTGTTCTTGATGGGCCTGTGGTTGTTTTTGTGGGTCTCCCAAAAGGCCGCTTCTTGGGGCCTAGTGGCCTCTTGGGGACGAGCGATCGTGCACTTTGTTTTGGGGCTTGGGCTTTGTGCTTTGGTCAGCGCTTTGCCTTGGGGATGGTGGGCACCTTGGCGCGCTTCTTGGGTGCGAAAAAGCACACGCCGTGCGGCAGTGCTTTTTCTGGCTGTGGTTTGGCCCAGTCTCATTGGGTTGATGCTTTGGGCAGTTTGGGATCTTTTGCGTTGGAGAGCGGGTGGCTCGATCGATTGGACATCGACGCTACTTTTTCTCGTGAGTGCCTTGGCTGTTGCGCGCGATCCATCGGGCATCTTCGTTTGGATGGCTCGCAAAGATGGACGCCCTCAACTCCGTCGCTTGGGATGGCAAGAGTCCGTTTTAGGCGCATCTTGGGAACAAGTGGCCTTTTCGCATGGCATGTTGTTTTGGAAACAAGGCGATCAGGCTTTTCGTATGGTCTTGCCTTGTGATGTCTGTGCAAGAGAAGTTGGGGCTTGGCTTTTTGGTGAGGGCGTCGAACACAAGGTGGGTGGGTGATCTGTTCGATGGTTAGGGGAGTTGTTCTTTGAGTTCTTTGATGCGTTTTTTGATTGGACTGCTCAAAGGGTCGAGTGTTAGGGCAAGTTGAAGCTTGCTGATCGCGCCTTGTACGTTTCCTTGGATGACATCAGCCTCCGCTTCACGAGAAAGAAGCTCGATCTTTTGGCGGCGGGGTTCGATCATCGCATTGTAATTTTTCTGAAAGGCATCTTGTTTTTTGACGTGCGCTTGGGAGGCCCTTGCTGCGAGTGGGTTGGTGTAGTTGCCGATCTTGGAGTCGTATCGGGCGCGTTGGGCAGGGTCCATCAACACGCGATAGGCTTCTGTGATCTGCTGGAAGATCTCTTGCAAGGTATTATGCAGATCATTCGGGAGCTTACGATAGTGTTGATCGGGGTGATACTCTTTGGAGCGCTGTCTGTAAGCATCGCGGATATCCGAAGGGCTCGCATTTTTGGGGATCTTCAAAAGTCCATAATAGTCTTCGCGTCGGGCATAGAGTTGGAGACTTTCGAGCTGCTTGCGTAGGCTGTTTTGTTCTTCCGTGGGAGGGTAAGAGCCTCGACGGATGCTTTGTTGGCCTTGTGTGGAAGAAAAGGCCGCATCATCGAATGTCATGAGATGTTCGAGTTCTTTGATGCGTTGGGGATTCATATCCATCAAGCGGATCTCCATCCCAGGCTGTCCTCCCAAGAGATCGGCTTCTTCAGCGCTGATCACTTGATCGACTTCTCCCCAACTCCAGATCTCTAACCCTTCGATGCTTTCGATCAAAAAGACCAACTGCACGCGCGTCCCGATGGGCTTGTTGCGAGGTGACTTGACGAAGTAGTTACCTCGACCGATCTGGCGTTCGTACTCTTCGCGAAAGCGCTGCATGTTATTGAAGCGGATACGGATCGCTAGTTCACAGTGGGGACCAGGTTGGTTGGTGATCTGTGGGGCCTTCATCCATTTCCTCTATGACCCTGTGTTGGGGTCGTCGCAGTAAAGTGGTGATGTGGGCTCGTGCCCAGAGGGATCTTTGTCGATGGTTTGTTTCTTTTTGGGGGCACACAATAATGATGTGAAGCCATCTCCCTTATGTTGCGTTCTGCTGACGTATGCTGCAAGCATCCTTTCCCATGATCGCGCATCTCTAGGCATGGGTGGATGAGTGTTCGTCAACTTGGGGGGCGATCAAAGTACGAAGTACTATACGACGATACTTTTGTGAAATGAAGATCTTTGCATGGACGCGTTGATCTTTGCCTCGGTGGGTGGCGCAATGACAACAGCGTTTCCATCTTGGGAGCGCGCATTGTATGGCGGCATCTGGCGCATCCATCGGACTTCTTCTATCATGCCTGCCCAACGCTTGAGGGGTATGTCACGATGTTTTCTAGGGAGTCTCCCTGTTTGCACCAAGGCTTGTGCTGCTCAATGGCGTGTTTGTACTTCATCATACCAAGATTATAGGGAGTCGCATGTTTTCAGGGTTTTTGCGAAATCTTCAAGAAGTCCCCGTTACTTTGGGCTTCTTTATACTCCATCTCCTGTTGTTTTTTATGATGGCTTCTCAAGGCGCGGTCGGGGACGATATGCCCATGTTGATCGGGTTTCCCTATGAGGTCTTGCGAGACTTTGGGGCCCAGATCAACCCTCTGATCTGGAAAGGTGAATACTCCCGGTTGCTCTTTGCGGGCTTGTTGCACGGTGGCCTCTTGCACCTCGTGCTCAACAACCTCGTGCTCTACAACCTTGGGACGATCCTTGAGCGGCTTCTTGGAAGCACCCGCTTCTTTCTGCTTTACGTGTTGGCGCTCTTTACAGGGAACGTTGCGTCTTTGATCTTTGTCCCGCCTTACGCGGTTTCTGTGGGGGCTTCTGGGGCGATTATGGGCCTTGCAGGAACCCTCTCTGTGTTTTTGGTCATGGATCGCGAAGGGCGCTTTTTGCGCACGACAGCCCGTAGCCGCAACTTCTTCTTGTTTTTGGTGGCGTTGAATCTCTTGATTGGTGAGTTGGTGTCGATCATCAACAATGCCGCGCACCTTGGCGGGTTTGCGTGCGGTGTGGCTTTTGGTTTGTTCTTTTGGGGCCGCATCCCTGGGACGAAGTTTTCCCGAAGCTTCGGCTCTTTCTTGATGGCTTGTGTCGTGGGCTTCCTGTTTTGGGGGCTGCGCTTTGGTTTGGCACCTCAAGAAACCCATGCTTGGTTCCTGTACCAAGGTCTCGAAGCTGCCAAAAAAGGCGATGCACGCAGCACAGAGCGAGCTTTTATGCAGGCTTTGGAGAAAAAGCGCGATGTCGCCACCCTCGAAAAGTTGGGCACGCTGTACCAATACACCGAGCAGTGGGAGAAATCACGCATCGTCTTCCAAGAGCTTCACAAGCGCGATCCCCAAAATCCGATCTTTTCGATTCATCTTGTTGAAGCGATGACAAAGACAGGGCGCGACTCTGCGGCAGATGCGCTGTTTGTGCCCTTGCGAGCCTCTCTTGAAAAACGCGATGGGGCCGAACTTGCCGTAGCGATGTTGCTGCTCGCGCGTCACAAAGAACGAGAAGCTTTGCTCTTGCTCAACCAACTCCTTGAAAGTGAACCCAAACAGGTCGTCTATCACAATGCGCTCGCTTGGACCCTGTTGACGGCTCACCAACCCAAGTATCGAAATCCCAAATTGGCCTTACGTCACGCGCAGATCGCTGTCCGCGAAACTTCCTCGCGTATCGGGACTTTTCTCGATACACTTGCCACTGCATACTTCCAAAATCACCAGCCCGAGAAAGCGGTCTCTCTCATCCAACAAGCGATGCGCTGCCAAGATGCGAAGAACCCCATCAACTTGCTGATGATCCATCTTATGCGTCAAAGGAAACGCTTTCTGATGGAAGTCCTGCGCAAACGTATGCCCTCGCGATCACGCGCGCGATCTTATCCTGCGATCTTTCCTGCAAGAAAAAAAACGGCTCCTGCGAAGGCTGCTCGACCTGCAAAGATTCCCTTGCATCGGGCTGTTTCGCGACCCTCCTCCGTACCCGCTCAAAAGGCAACTCATCCTTAGATCATTTCTGTTTTCTTTCGATCACATATCCAATGACACGATGTGACATCCAGAGGGTTAAGATTGGCCATTGTAGATGAGACACTCTTAACACTTTGTGTGTCCAAACGAATGTGTTTGGACCGACGACGGAGGACCTAATATGACACGCAACAAATTGGCACGTACCAACGAACAAGGAAACGCTGTGAGCCTTGGCGACCAAATGAAAAACAACACGCAACTTCAAGGGCTTGGTTTCGAGATCTTTGGAGAGCAAGAGTTTGTTCGCTACCCTGTCATCGGCGTCAACCAACCCACCAGCGATTACAAACCCGAAGGTAAGTTCCATAACCGCGTAACTGGCGATGTTTACGATGCCGTGGATGTCGTCTTTTTGGGGCTTCGTCGCTCCATGACCTTTCGACCCAATGGCTACAATGACCCTGTACCCGCTTGTTTCAGCAACGATGCTTTGCGCCCTGATCCCACTGTGGAACAGCCTGTTCACAACGTCTGTCACCGCATGGGACCCCGTGGTTTGATCGCAGAATGCCCCAATGCTCGATGGAATCGTACAGGTGATGGCAAAGCTCGCCGTGCTTGTGACCTCCGCTACACCGCTGCTGTGGACATGGATGGAAAACAATTCTTGATGTACTTCCAAGGCCGCTCGATTGCTCCTCTTGAGCGTTTCTTGAGCCAAGTCCGTCAATTCCGTCAGCCTCTCTTTGGTGTGCGTGCGACCCTCAACTTGATCTATCGCACCAAAAAAGAAGGATTCATGGGCAACTTCTATGAGATCAACTTCCCTGATATGTCCAATCCTTCGGAGCGTGAACGCATCGAAGTTGTGAATGCTTTGGATTACCAAGAGCTTGCTCAATTCTTCAAAGACTACTTCGACAGCGCACCTTCTGACCTCTACCATGAAGGTGAAGGCGAGCACGAAAAGTCCGTCACGCAAGCCAATCCCCGTGATGGTGTTCGTTATGCCGATGCAACCGAACAAAATGAGTCTTCGATCGACGATCGTTGGGGTAGCGCAGACTTTTAAGCAGATACCCTCACGAGAAGCTTTCTTCCACCCCAGCATCATCAATCTTTTTTAGGGAGATGATGCACTTAGCGAGTCCTCCATCACAAAGTTTCTCTTTGTGGTGGCACTCGCTTTTTGTGTAAGTTTGCGGGTATTGCGATGTCTAACGCACAACGACAACCACAACTTTGGCGCAGTCAAACCCCAACCATCCGCTCCAGTCAGGAACTTAGCGATCCTGATGAGATGGAAGAGATGGAGGAGTTTGAGGAGCGTCCTTCCAAGATATCCAAAAGAGCCGATGGAAAGGGGCACACAGAACCTCCCCGTGCCTACGAAGCCATCGTGATCGGCCTGATCTATCGAAAGCCCCAAACCTCATGGGGGGTCGTTCGTGTTCGTTTGGCCGATGAGATCGCTTGTGCAAAAGGCTCTGTGATGCCCGTTGCGCTGGGATCATGGATTCGCCTCGAAGGATGGTGGGAAGACTGCGAACAGTGGGGACGACTGCTGCGCGTTTGGTCGATGCGTGAGTATGTTCCCGTCGATCCCGAAGGGATGACGCGGTATCTCCTCAGCCTACGACTCAACCGCTTGACGCCACCGCGCTGTGAACAAATCGTGGAACGCTTCGGTCGCTACTCTCTTGAAGTGATCGAACAAACCCCCGAACGCATGAAAGAACTCGATTGGTCCGATGACATGATTATGCGTGTCCATCGGGCTTTTCGACGCAAGATGCCTTCGCGTTCTCTGCTTGCGGCCCCCGATACTTGGGGATTGAACCTCGAACAAGCAGAACAATTGATCCGACACCACGGAAATCGCACCCTCGACTTGTTGCGCCGCGACCCATACCGCTTGCTTTGCGAAGCGGGCTTGTCCTTTTCGCTCGCTGAACAAGTCGCCAATCGCCTTGGATTACAGTCTCAAGATCCCCGACGGCTTCGCGCTGCCATCCAAAGCATCTTGCGTGATGCCGCCGAAAACGAAGGGCACACCGCACTTCCTCGACAAGAACTGCTTGCTCGGACACGCAGCCGCCGTCTTCAACTGGACCCGCAAGCCGCGATCTTTACCTTGTCTCGCATGGAAGATGAACAGCTCCTTTGTTCTGATCCTGACGAGCTTTTGCTAGGTCTTCCCGAACTTGTGGAAGAAGAACGCGCCATCGCTCGGGGACTTTGGAAACTCAATCGACAACAGCCCGAACGCGAACTCCACGAAGCTGGCGACGATCTCAATGCTGAACAAGCCGAAGCCATCCGCCAAGTTCAACATCATCGTTGTATGATCCTCACAGGTGGACCGGGTACTGGGAAGACTTATACCGTTCGTTCGATCCTGTCACTTGGATGGAAACAACCCATCCTTGCCGCTCCTACGGGCAAAGCCGCAAAGCGACTCACCGAACTCACGGGAATGCCCGCATGGACACTGCATCGCTTGCTTGAATACAATCCAACCGATCGACGTTTTGGCCGAAACGCTGAAACTCCCCTTGAGGCGGACTTGATCGTCGTTGACGAAGCGGCCATGCTCGATATCCCCCTGATGGCGGCCCTGATCCGTGCGGTCGATGTGGAAAAGACCACCCTCGTCTTGTGTGGTGACGCCAACCAGCTTCCTTCTGTGGGGCCTGGAAACCTCTTGATGGATCTGATCAACACCAAGATGTTGCCTGTTGTGCAACTCAAACAAGTCGTTCGCCAACACGAGAAAAACCAGATCATCCCCAACGCACAGCGCATCCTCGAAGGCACCCCCATCCTCGTCAACAACAAGCAGTACGTGGACTTCAAATACTTTTCTGTGGATGCCTTCACCCAAGTGGCCGAACGAAAAAATCTCGTGGACGCTTTGCATCAGATCTTTTCGCGTCTGCGCAAAGACGGTTACGCCGCTGAAGAGATCCAAGTGCTTTGCCCCATGAAAAAGGGCGATATCCCTGGTGCATACGCCTTAAACGAAGTCTTGCAAAAGCTCCTAAGCCCTGGACTGCGCGGACGTTCCATTGGTAGCGGCGCACAACGTTTCTTCCTTGGTGACCGTGTGATCCAACTCCGCAATGATTACGAACGCGAGGTCTTCAACGGTGATACGGGCGTTGTCGTGCAAGTCGGCGCAGGGATCAAGGTTCGCTACGAACAGCGCATCGTCTCCTATGATGCCGCAAGCCTCGGTGACTTGGAGCTTTCTTACGCGATCTCTATTCATAAAAGCCAAGGCTCTGAATGGCCTGTGGTGATCCTGCCACTTTCCCTCTCCCACAAACAGATGTTGTCACGGCGCCTTTTGTACACCGCGATGACACGCGCGCAAAAGCTCCTGATCTTGGTTGGTGATGAACGCGCAGTCGCCCATGCCGTCACTTCCAACGATGATGAAGGGCGCATTACCACCCTGTCTGAGTGGTGTCGTACACTTCAAACCATCCGATAGACCGAGACCTTTGCTGGTTGTTCGACTTTTCTCCGTAAGACCCAGACGCTGCGTAAGTTGCTTTGTGCTGCGTTGGGGGGAGGATTGGGGAGCAAGTTGTTGTATAAACATGGTGCAACCGTTGGGATGTGCCTGCGTCTTTTGCATCTTGTGGATGCAAAAGACGCAGACCTGCACTGTTTTGCAACACTGCTTACCAAGAAAAAGGAGAGGGTATGTTTTCAATGTCTCGGATTCATCGCGTATTTCGTCGAGATGTCGCTTTGTGGATGGCGTTCTTTGGACTTGTTGGTCTATGGGGAAGTACCGCAAAGGCCGAATCGACCGCCAAAGGCGCGCCTCCTGCCTCGTCACATCCATCTCCTACTTATCTTGCAACACTCGCGGATCGCTGGTTGGTGATCTTGGGCGGTGATACCACGCCTGAAGGGATTGCTTCGATGCGTCAAGGGGCGCTCCAAAACGCGCAGATCGTAAACTCGACCCTCTTTGCAGGTCTCAACCCAGGTTGGTTTATCTTGGTGGGTGGAGCGGCCAAGGAGAAGTCCGCAGCGATGGCGATCCTCCAATCCTTTCGCAAGCGGGGGAAGTCTGGCTATCTCCGCCATGCGAAAAAGCCTTTCGCTTGGTCTGGGCTGGCGTATCGTGTGGGTTCTTTCCCCAAGACCTTCGACGAAAAAGCCCGTGCAGGCTGTGGGATCTACAAAGGTAAAAAAGCCCCTGTCGGTGGACTTTCTCTTGTTAGCAAAGAACTCGATCCCACATCCGCAAAGATCGGCCTCCAACGACAAGGTGAGCAAAAGGTCCGTTGGTTGGCAGGTTTGGAGTCTCCCCTCGGAAATGCGATCTTCTGGTCACCAAGTGGCCGATATGTGGCCTATTTTTCTTATGATCAGTATGCGGGCGATGGGGCTCTTGCGTTGATCTTGATCGATTCCCAAAGTGGTCTTTGGAAGAAAGTGGACGTCAAGACGCTCAAACACAACAAACGCCGCAAGATGGGCATCCGCAGCTATTACGATCTCAAAGAGGGTTGTTGGACCGCCAAAAGCGATCGCTTTTTCTTTCAGTTGGAAGTCGATTATCTCGGATATTCTGGACATCCTGGTATCGACATCAACCGAAAAGCCAAGCTTGGTCGCTTCTTTAACAAAAGAGCCCCCATCCGTCTTGGCAACTACTCGATCTTCTTGCGCCCTCGTTCCCGTTAACAAGGAGCCCTCGATCTTTTCGGATGCTTGGGGGACTCAAGCGATGGAAAGACGAACCAAAGATGGGAAGTGACCTTGCTTTTGCCTGCCGCTGTGGTCAACTACGCGGCCTTCTTCGCGATATCGAACCCGCCAAAGTCAACTGCTCCGCTTGTTGCTGTGCCGGTTGCCAACAATACGCACGTCGGTTTGGCTACGAGGACATCCTATTGGACGAACACAACGCCACGACAGTCACGCAGATCGCTCCTTCAGCATTCGAGATCACCCAAGGCAAGGAGCATCTTGCTTGCCTACAACAAACGTCCAAAGGGGCTTATCGTTGGTATGCAGCGTGTTGTCGAACACCTTTGGTGAATACGCTGTGGACGCCAAGCGTGCCCTTTGTTGGGGTCTTGATGCATGCTTGTGTGGATGCGCAGTCTCTCGAACACCCCTTGCCGTTTTACACGGGTCCTGTAAGGGCTTTGGTCAATGGCAAGTTCCCACGCAAACAAGCCAAGGCTCTGCGGGCGACACTTTGGCCGCTTATTACGATGATTGCGCGTCTTTCTGTGATCATGATGGGGTGGATGTGGCGCGGCGAACACAAACGCTCGCCATTCTTTCTACCCAAGACCAAAGAGCCCATCCTGCCCGTCGAAAAGCTCTTTCTCAAGTGAGTGTTGTGCTCGTCTCTTTGCAAAGCGCGCTGCTACGTCTGTCTTTTCGGGGAAGTCTCTTGTACAAGATGCGGAGATCCTTGTAGGGTGGACTTTTTGGTTCAACAGGTACTTTTTCCGATGTTCACGGTCTTGTTTGTATTGTGGAGTATGGGATGCCGCAGGAAAAAACGTTAGATGTCCTCGCTGTTCTTTGCGGGCGGATCGCACCGCTGGCTGGGTCAGATGTGATGAGTGCCATGCACAAAACGCCAGTTGAGGGGAAGGTCTATCTCGACTGGGAGGGGCTGCAAGGAGACGAGCAAGCCAATCGTGAGCATCACGGCGGACGCGACAAGGCTTTGCATCATTATCCTTTTGATCACTATGCAGCTTGGAAAGAAGAACTCCCCCAAGCATCCGCGCTGTTGGACGCTCCTGGGGCTTTTGGAGAGAATCTTTCCACGATGGGTTGGTGCGAAAAAGATATCTGTTTGGGTGATATCTTTCGATGGGGTGAGGCCTTCCTTCAGGTTTCGCAAGCTCGCCAGCCTTGCCTTCGATTGAATCTGCGCTTTGGCGAAAAAAAGATGGCGCGTATGCTTCAAAACACAGGTCGTACGGGCTGGTACTATCGTGTCTTGACGCCTGGCTGGGTCTCCACACAAGAGCCGCTTGTGCTCGAAAAACGTCCCTCTTCTGCATGGCCATTGGATCGCGTTCATCACATCTTGTACGAAGATACGCAAAATGCCGAAGCCCTCATGTCTTTGCGCGCTCTTCCGTGGCTTAGCGAAAGCTGGCGTCGCCTTGCCAACAAACGACTCCAAACCAACACCGTGGAAGACTGGTCTGGACGCCTCGGCGAAAAATCCTGAGTTTCTTTTTTGTAAGACTTTTTTACGTGATGTGTTTGTTGTCCTACATGGAGGGGTGATCTTGCAGAAAGAAGCTTTTCTCTCTCAATATCCAGGAAGATTTTTTCTCGAACAAACGGACCTTGTGGGACTGCAAGGTTACTTGCAAAAACAAGGTTGGTTGGGTGCAGAAGAGGCATTGCTTTCTGCGGAAAAAGCGGGCGAAGGCAACATGAACTGCACCTTGCGTTTGCAAACGAACCAACGCTCTCTCATCGTGAAGCAGTCGCGTCCTTGGGTCGAAAAGTATCCACAGATCGCCGCGCCTTCTGAACGTGTGGTGAGCGAGGCTCGCTTTTATGAAAACATCCGATCTGCCCCTGAGGTTGCTCGTTGGATGCCGCGTATCCTTGGGGTGGATGCGTTTTCGTTTCTCTTGTGCATGGAAGATCTTGGGCTAGCTTCTGATCTTTCTTCTTTGTACCAAGAGGGGAAGACTTTGGAGGGAGCTCAGATCGCGTTTCTTGCAGACTTTTTGGTGGCGCTGCATCGTTTGCCATCGACGCCCGAACAGCGGGCTTCGCTGACAAATCGCCCCATGCGAGCATTGAACCACGAACACATCTTTGACTTACCTACCCGCCCAAACAACGGGATCGATCTCGAAGGTTTCGTAAAGGGACTCACCCAAACCGCACAACCGCTTTTACAGGATCAAGCTTTCCTTGCGAGGGTTCGTGCGATGGGCGATGTCTATCTTACCGATGGGAACGAGCTTTTGCATGGAGACTTTTACCCTGGAAGTTGGCTCGAAAGCGGTGCGCAGATCTTTGTTTTGGACCCTGAGTTTGCGTTCTTTGGGCCCGCATCTTTCGACGTCGGCGTTTGTTTGGCGCATCTTTTGATTTCGCAACATTCCTTGGCGTCGTGTCGAGGCTTTTTAGAACACTACACGACACAGCGCTACCTTGATGTGGAACAAGCCCTTGCCTTCGCAGGGATCGAGATCATGCGGCGCTTTCTTGGGGTGGCGCAACTTCCTCTTTCGCTGGATATCTCTGAGCGTTCAGCATTGTTGCAACAAGCACGGCTGTTGGTCCTCGAACCAGAGCATCCTTCTTTGGGGCTACTTGGTTAAGTGGGGAGCTTGTTGAGAGGGGTGCCGTGATCTCGAAAAACCGATGGAAACGAGTGATATCTTGGGGGAGGGTCAAGCGATGAGGCTTGTCTATGTGGCGATCTTGGTTTGGTTCTGGCTGTCTTCGTGCGTTTGTGAGGCTCATCAAGGAAAAAAGCCGACCTCTCGCGGTACACATCTGCAAGGCAAATCCCACACGAAGATGTCTCGAAAAAAGCCGATGTATCGGAAGAAAGAGCAGGGAGGGCAGAGCAAACAACAGCGCGCAGCCCGCATCCCTGTTTGGATCGACGCGGACCCTTCGGTGGGGCTGGTGGGGCGAGATGTTGACGATGGATTCGCGATCTTGCAAGCCTTTCATTCACCTGAGTTGGATATCCGCGGCATCAGCGTGGTTTTTGGTAATGCACCCCTGGAGAAAGCTGTAAGCATCATGCAAGTGATGTTGCAAAAGCTCCGTGTCAAGGGACTTTCCGTGATGGTGGGGGCGCGGGATCATCATGCATTGGGTCGAGAGACGCCAGCCTCGCGGGCCCTTGCAGCAGCCTTGCGCAAGCAAAAGCTCACGCTTTTGGTGCTTGGTCCCGCAACAAATGTCGCGACCGTGTTGCTGCGGGAACCAAGCCTTGCGAAACAGATCAAAGAGATCATCGCGGTGGCAGGGCGGCGACCGAAGCAACGATTCGTTACAGGGCATGCCAAGACACCGCATCGCGACTTCAACTTTGAGAAAGATCCCGAAGCTTTTCGTGTGTTGTTGCGTAGCGGTGTTCGTTTGGTTTTTGCGCCTTGGGAGATCTCTTCTCGACTGTGGCTGCGACAAGCCGATCTCGATCGCCTCGCTGCATCGGGGGAGTTGGCGCGTTGGTTGGTGAGACCCGCGAGGCGTTGGTTGGCGCTGTGGAAACGCGCCTTTGGTGTGGATGGTTTCAATCCCTTTGATACGCTCGCTGTCGGGTATCTCACCTCAAGGCATCTTTTGGACTGCACACCCCAGAAGATGCAGATCCAGATCCTTACAAGCGATACTCCCAAGAAGAAGTTTTTAGGAAAAAAGGTAGCGCAAAAAGCGTACTTGCTGATCGGACAAAAAGGTAAAGATGCGAGGTCGGTTCTTTACTGCGCCCGTTTTTATCCTTCCTTCCGCGAAGATCTACTGCGAAGGATCACCTCAAAGAAGTGCTTTTCTTGTTCGAGATAAAGTGCCTTTTGGGGTCCAAGATCTTCGCTTGAGAAAAAATTAACACCTTTGGAGAACCCCTGCGTGTATAGCCAACGAGGATGAAAAACGGGCTTGTCCTCTTTTTTATATCAAACAAATAAAATCTCGTTGGAGCAGACCATGCGAAAAAATCTCGTTGCGTTGATAGGATTTCTTTTGTCTTTTGCCGCCTTGCCTGCTGTCAGTCATGCTTCTTCTATGGCTGGATGTAGCGTAGAAGCCCGTGTCCTCGGCGTTCGTGGCGCATGGAAAGATTATGGGAAAAAATACCCACGCCGCGGTGTTCCTGTCCGTCTCCATATCCTGCGGATCATCGGCGAATACGGGCACGTCAATGATTACTGCGAAAGACAGGGCATTGTGGGGACAGGGCCCAATGTGCTTTTGCTCACGGACGAAAAACAAGCTGAGCTTGTGAAAAAAGGCGCTGCGATCCAAGCTGCTTATCATCATTCCTCGGGGTTTTCGGGAAAAAGGATGTTTGTGCATAGCTCTTGGAAGTTTGTGAAGCTTTTGTCGAAAGTGACGCCCTCCAAAAAGATCGATCTCCAAGGCTCAAGAGCCGCACTCAAGGCATTGATCGATAAAGTCGAGGGGATGTCCAAAAAAGGCTTACCCTATGAGATCGTACTGACAGAAAGCGACCCCACCAAAGGCTTTCGTATCTCCTGTCCGATAGGCGTTCGCTGCGATGCGGGATTTGGTTATCATGCCCAGTGGTATAACAAAAAAGGCCAGTACCTGTATCTCTCTTTTGATTCTCGCCTTCTTGCTGAAAAAGAGATCAACTTGGATGCTTTGAAAAAGAATTTTTCTTACATCTCTTTTACAAGCAAGATCCAACTCTTTGAGTCAGAAGGTTGGTTTGTCGAGGGAAACAAACTGCATTCTCAAGTGTTGCGCCAGAAAGCTCTTGGAAAGCAAATCAAACTTACAGGCTACAAGGACGGGCGTTTGCAAGGCGAGCTTTTGATCACGCTGCCCAGCCTTTACGCAACATTCCGCCTTCTTCCTTGCGCGCCACTTCCCGCAGGTGGAAAGCTCCCTGCTTCTTGCCAAGTGAGTAGCAAACATCCTTTGCTCGTAAAGGTTCGCTTCGATCTCCCCTTCAAACCTGCCGCCTTGGATTGTCAAAAACGCCCCCGCGACAAAGGATGCTGAGTCCTACGTAACAGAGATCGGGTCGAATCCTCCCTTTGCTAGGAACCCGATCTTCACGATGGGATGGGTTGTTTTGCTGTGGTCTTGGGAGCGAGCTTGTCTCGAAGTTGGGTTTGTTGGGGAGGTCTTGAGAGGGATTGGTGTGGATTTGAGCGAGGCTTTGTGGGGGTCGTGTGGATTTGAGTGAGACTTTACGGGAGTCGTGTACGAGGAGGTATCGAGGGGATCAGCGGCACTTGATGATCGCGGTACTGACGGTGCGTTCGGTGTAGACATACGAGGTGCTGTAGTTGATGCTCCAATTGTACTGACAGGAGTAGGAGGGGTTGGAGCAACCAAAGCAATCGAATCCACTGGATTTCAGGCCTGACTTGCTTGCAGAGAAGGTGGGGGTGCTCTTTTTGCTCCCTGCGATCGAGGCAACTTCTCC
Source organism: Myxococcales bacterium (assembly GCA_020632975.1). Taxonomy (GTDB): domain Bacteria; phylum Myxococcota_C; class UBA6777; order UBA6777; family UBA6777; genus JAKLKB01. Next base: position 35,254 of record JACKEL010000002.1, on the reverse strand, counting down.
GCACTTGGGTGTGTTTCCGTTGGGGTTGTAAGCGCAACCTTGTGTGTACTTGCTGGACTCGAACACGATGTAGTTCCCACCCAAGGAGTCTTTGGGGGTAAAGGATGCGCTCGCGTCCGTTTTCTTGACCGTTCTGGACTGCCTACAGACGTTGAAGACTTGGTTGCAAGAGTAGTTGAAGGTGAAGTCGCTAGAAGGTTCGAACTTATGAGACTTAGACAGCTCACAAGTGCTGTTGGTGGTCGAGCAGTTGCTACAGTTTGCGGTTTTCCAAGTGGATGTGGGGTTGCTACCGAGTTTACAGGTCGCTTGGCCGCTTTCTGTAAAGCGCGCTGTTCGTGAACAAGAACAGACCGTCAACTCGGGTGTTGCTTTGTTATCGCAGTTCCAGTCGAAGCTACCGCAGGCGTTGGCCGTGGGAAAATAGCCTGTCTGACCGGGTTTGGCTTGGGCATCGACATCGCAGCAGTCGCCGCCTGTGGTGATGTATGTCGAGGACAAGCCGCTAGGGGTGGTGTAAGTCAGTGGTACACATGTGCCCAGACCCGTACAGACCTCTGTTTGTGACGCTTTGAGGCAACCTTTAAAGGCGACTTTTCCACCAAATCCGTCTTGGTCGTTGTCTTCGTACCAGTCGGAGTGTTGGGCATCTTCGTCGATCTTTCCATCGCAGTCGTCATCGATGCCGTCACAGCCGTCTGTTACACCTGGTTTGATCTTGTCGTCTTGGTCGTTGCAATCGAGCTTGTTGGCCACGTATCCAGCGGGCTGTTGTTCTGCGCAACGATCGAGCTTTTCTGCGGGATCACCGTAGGTATCTTTGTCGACGTCTTTGTAGAATGGTAGCGTGGGCAGTCCTTCATCGGTCTTGCCATCGCAGTCGTTATCGAGTCCATCGCAGACCTCGTTGCTTGGGTCGGTTTGGAGGCGACATTGGTCTTTGGGCCAAGATCCGTTGGGGCAAGCTTGACGGCTGCCTTCGGTATCATTGGGGCAGTGATCACACTGGTTGCAAGCTAGCCAAGTACCACCCGAGCAGATCTGTCTGGAAAAGCTACATACACCCAAACCATTGGATTGACCGCAGTCTCTGCTGGCTCGTGCAAGACCATAGCTCTTAAACTCGTGGGTCAGGTAGGTTACATCTTTGTCGCCACAGATCTGTTCTGTGATCTGGTCTGTACAACCGCCAATGTAGTCTTCTTTGTTTTGGTAGGTGTGGAAAGACACACACGCCCATCCTACCTGCTTTTGGGAGGCATCAGGACGTTGGTTGCCATCGTCTGCGCTACAGTCGAGGGCGATATCTCGTCGGGCGGGATCTGTTGTGTTCAAGGCTTCTTTGAAAGAACACTTGGTGCGACTGTACTTCTCGGAGAATCCGTAGTTATCGGGGTGGAATGTTCCTTCGAGGGTGGTCTTGTCTTTGGTGCTGTCGAAGATTACGCACTTGAAGAGGCTAGGGATCTTGCGTTGAACATCTTTGAGCCAGCACTGGTCGAGACCTTTGCGGACGCTCCCTGCTTGGTTGGGGTCAGGGCAGCGTTGGTTGTCGCGGAGATCGCAGCGCTTCCAGTGATCAGGGCGAAAAGCGTCAGCTTCTTCCTTGCAATTGAGCGCAAGTCCTTGTTGTGAAGGGATATCCGCACGTGAGCGCTCGTAGATGTGATAGACAGGGGTGATCGTTCCGTTGTTGTCGAAGTCCTCTTGGTAGTGGCCGTGATGGAGTTCGACAAAGTACCCGAGGTTGAGCAAAGGCTTAAACTCAGCGGCAGGTGTAGGGGTATCAGAGGGGCCTTCTGCTGCGTCGTCGATTTGGTTGTCGTTGAGATCGAGGTTTGCGATACAAGCTTTGGTGAGGGTGTTGATCTCTGCGGCCTCAAAACGACGTCCTTCAAGACAGTGACCGATGGAGCAGACCTGACCGTTGGAACAGTCCGCATCTGCGGTACAATCGTTTCCTGGGGACTTGGGCAGTGCCGCTTGGTTGTTGGTGTAGATGGGCATCTCCGTCAGCTTTTTGCCGCCATCGTTGCGGAAGGTTTCGACCAAAGGAACATCCTGATCGAGCGTTTGGATCTGAAGGGTTGAAGGATCTGCGCCTTCTTGGTGGTACACCACGGCTTTGATCTGAAGCAGCTTGCAGCGGGCATTTTCGCGGATGGATGGGTTGGTCGAAGTGAGCGCGCGGTATGCTTCGATGGTGACCCATCCGTCTCCGTCGTTATCGCATTTGGCGTAGCCGCTCACTTCTAGGTAAAAGTAACCAGGAAGAGTCTTACAAAAGAGCGCTTTGCCCGTCTCATCGCGGACGATCTCACGGGGAGTGGTCATCGCTTGCTGTTCTTCGGATGAAAAGCGCGTGCTGCAGTAAGAGTCCACAGAGACGCAGGTGTCTCGAAACAGCACTTCGCCCGCGGGACAGTTTGTGGGCTCGGGCGTTGTCGTTTCTCCCGTTGTTTCTGCGGGTGCACCATCTGGCTGACCAGCGTCGCTGTCCTCGACGGATTCGACATCAGAGGGTTCAGAAGAGACAGGAGGCTCCTCAGAAAAAGTCTGCTCTTTTCCGAGTTCTCCACTTACACACGAACATGGTGCGAAAGTCCCGTTGGTTTGGCAAGATTGCGTCCCAGGGCTTCCTTCACAAGAGCAGTTTTTGGTTTGGCCGAACTCGCAGGTGCCTTCAGGCCCTCCGCAACCCACCGCTACAAACATCGCACAACATAAAAATAAACTAATGGAAAATAATATCTTCTTCATAAGAGTCTCCTTTGCCCCAGTCACAACGGGAAAAAGCGCACAACCATCCCACCGCAGAAGACAGGATGCACGTGTGGCGTGCTGTCCTCTGAGAAACATCAGTAGGAGGGTTGTGCTGGCTCGCATTTTCTGTGGACAAAACACCAGCCCCGTCGAAACCTATGACAAGATTTCTTATTCTTCCGTGAAGTCACTGTAATAAATATACAATTTGATGTCGTTGACTTTGGTGAGATCGATATCTTGGTTGGCTTGTTCGGTCACGTGGTTGAAGAGGAGTTCCCAATGCGTGTTGCCAAGCGGGCGATCTCGCAAACGGAAGTTGTTGTAGAGGTTGGGTTCGAGGACTTTGGCACCATTGAAGAATGGGTTGATGACCGCAGTGCGGACAGGCAAGGTGTAGAAGGTCTGGTCGTTACCACGGAGGCGAACGACGCTGGTTCCCTTCTGACGGAGGTAAACGCGTGCGACTTCGTCACCATTGTCGCCACCGATGACCTCTGCGGAGATCTGGACGATCTTGTGATTGACTGTGATCGGTGAGACTTTGGCGTCAGAGCGTCCTACAGAGAGCGCGAAGGGGAAAGCGTAGTATCCTTCGTTGTTGAGGCGGTTGGGGTCTGTGATGGCGCGCTGAAAGTCCGCGTTTCGTTCGTTGATGGAGCGAGGCTCGTTGTTCTTTTCGCCCTTGCTTCGGGGGATGTTGAGGATGTCATTTTTCAGGGAGACGATCAGGACCCGTAGATCGGGCTTTCCGTTTGTTTCTTCGAATTCGCGGAAAGCCTGCTCCAACTGACTGAGATAAGCCTCTAGGTTTTTGTCACCAAAGGCGATCATCCGAATCAAGAAGAGATCTCCTCTGTGTTTGTAGGTCTGGCCTGTGTAGTACTCGTAAATCAAGGTCGCGCGGTAGGCTTCGCGCAGCGCTTCTTCAAAGGTGCGTTCTGCGTTGATGATGGCATCATTTTTATAGATGCGGATATTGGGGTCATTTCTGGCGGCCTGCACATTGATCGTCAGCTGCTCATTCTCGTCTTGTTCGGTCGTCAAACGTTGGGCGCGCTGTTGCAGGCGAATGATGTTGGAAAAGGCTGTGCGGATATCGAGCTCTGCTTTGAGGGCTTCGAGTTGGAAGTTCAGGGTTTGGTTGGTGAGTTCTTGGATTCGAGCGGCGCTCTCGATACGCGCGAGCCCTGTGGGGTTTTGGCTTGAGCCTTCGCACTCAACGCGCAACTGTCGGGCTTCCATGTCTTTTTCGATCTGTTTCATGCGACTTTGCGAGTTTTGCAGCTTGCGGATGACCACTTCCATCGCACCTTCGCGTGCTGCTGCCGCGACAACCACCGTGGCAATCGCTGCAAAAGATGTGGGGCAGCTACCCCCAGAAGAAGTCCCTACGACAACCGAGCATTTGAGCAATTCCCCGATGGTGACAGCATCTTGGCCCAAGCGTTGGACACGCTCCATTTGGAATTGCAGGGCGCGAAGTTCTTTGTCCAAAGTGATGGATTCATCGCGCTTTGAGAGCAAGAAGTCGGCCAGTTTGAACTTTGCATCGCAGTACTTTTGGATACGTTCTTCTTCGATGGTGATCTGTTTGCGCACGTTGTCTTGTGCGATCCGCAGGCTTTTGAGGCCCAACTGTGTTTTCTCTAGGTTGGCAAAGGCTTCGAACAACTGCCCACCACTGACCCGCCCACAGGGATTGCCCATCTGTAGGGTTTCTGGGGTGAGGTACGCGTAGGTTGTTGTCGCAGGGAAGACTTTGTCGCCGACCTGAATCCCACCGCAGATCTCCAAAAGTTGGCTCTCGTAATTTTGTCGGATGCGGACCAACTCACTCTGAAAGCTCGCTGCATCCGTGTCAAACACGCGTTTGTTTTGCAGCGCAAGCTGCTCTTTGGCGGCGGCGATGCCCATCTTTTCTTTGGCGAAGTTGAGCGCCACGCTAAAGGCGTTGGTAGAGAGGGTGCTCGCAGAAAAGACATCCAGCGCAGGGAAGGGGATATGCCCTTTGGGGATACCAAGGAAGTTGATCTCAAGGGTCAGCTCTTTGTAAACCTCCTCCATATCCAACAAGGCGGACTTATAGGTCAGGGTGATCTTGTCGATCTGGTTCTTGATGTCGTCGAGTTTTTTGGCGTCTGTAACCATCGCAAGTTCGCGCAACAAGCGGGTCATAAACTGCATCTCTAGAAACGTCGAGACATAGGCGCGTTCGACGACATGGCGAGCAATGTCAGCTCTGTTGAGTTTGTGATATCGCTTGGCGATCTGCGACCAGCTACGGGCTTTTCGGGTGCTTGCGAGCAACAGTTTTTGGAAGTAGCTAGAGACCGATTCGACAGTGATAAAGCCGCCCGTCTTCGATTGGAAAGATTGGAAGATCACCTTGGACTGGGTAAAAAAGCGATCCAGCACGATCTGGTAGTATTGTGCGGACAGATAGAGCGAATGCATCTCAAAGCCAAGGGCACCAGAAAGGCTGATTCCATTGGGTTCAAAGGCGGCGCCATCAAAGGAAGCCAAACGCGATCCTGCAAGGTCATAACGGCTTGCAAAAGCTTGGATAAAAGCTTCGTCGCCCAACATGATCTTGAGTTCGGCATTCAGGGTCTCAAAGCCCATCTCAGAGAGCAACGCACCATCCGCAGAAAGGGTTGCTTTGTAAGAAAAATTGAACTCAAGGAAGCTGCGAAGCTCTGCACGAGTGCTTTCACTCATCTTTTGGCTATTGGAAGAGGTGTACAGGGCCTGCAAACAATTGATGCGACGTTCGATTTTTTCGATACGCTCGGGGTCATAGCAGTAAGGAACAAGTTGAGAGTTTGTACTACAGATGTTTGGTGTAAATCCTACATTTGTACCATCGCGGCTTGTGAACTTGAGGCGATAGCGGAAAGCATCGACCATCTCTGCGCGCAACGAGTTGAAAGGGGAGACGTACCCTGTGGTCTTGGAGGGTTTCTTAAAGAAGATCTTGCCTTTTCGCATGTTTGTGCGGTCGTCGTCGCAAAAGATCTTCGCGCTGTCTGCACAGTTGAAGGTGACATCTTCGCGGTAGCCAGGGAGACGCTTGAGGGCTTCAAATCGGGCGCTACAGTCGCCGTTTCGTTGGCACGACTCTGTCTGAAGCGCAGCCGTCGACATATTGGGGATCTCGAAGAACACGACTTTGCTTCCAATGGGGCACGCGGTGGCGTTGTCTGCTCCGCCGTTGAAGATCTTGGCATCTTCGCAGTAGTAGTGGACAAACAGCGTCGTTAGGCCATCTGTGTAAGAAAACTCGCCGTCTCCACTATCGCGGATAAGGTTGGCGTTGTCGCCAGCGATGTTTTTGGACTGACCTTGGAGCAAAGTCGCGACCAACTCGTCAAGTTCGCCTTGGGTCCAGTTGTCCAAATCGGCTTCTGCTGCGATGTTCTTTCCAGTCGCTTCTTTGACAAGCTCGGGTGTACAGGCCACGCGCCACAGTTTGCTGGTGCCTTTGCACTCACCATTGACGCAGATCCCGCCTGTTCCGCAAGCGCTGTCACTAGAGCATGTCTTGGGAGGCGTGGGAGGCGCAGAAGTGAAGTCTTCTGGCTCTAGATCTGCGGGGGTGCGCTCCATAAAGATAATGCCGTAGCTTGCGAAGTCTTTGACGAGTTGGTTGCCTCCTTGGGCTTGTGACAACGCAAAGAAACTATCGAAGCGTTCGCGAACAAGAAGGATCATGTAACGATTCTGAACCAACGCCCCATCGACAAGCTCTAGCTTGCGGTTGAGCAACCAACCGTTGGGGACAGGGTTGGCTTGGCTGAGGCTCATATTTTGTTCTTGGACGCGCTGACGGGTGGCTTCGTCGGCTCCTTCAGGGAGGGGTTGCGGCAGCGAAGCAGAACGACACTCATAGCTTTCTCGAAACAGCCCTTGGGTGGGGAACGAACCAAAGGTAAAGCCGGGGATCAACCAAGGGGTTGCTTGCTTTACAAAGCCTTGTTCTGCGAGACATTCATTCTTGTCGTTGACGTAATAGCGGCCACCAATGGGGATCACCGCTTGAAGACCTTGAATCTGTGTGAAAAACTTCTCACCGGGCTTTTCGTTGAAAGTCAGGCGGATCTGCGGATTGCCCGGATACTGTAGGGCTTCGCTTGTTACGATTCGTCCTTCAAGGACATTTCCGCTTTTCTCTTTGACATTGATTGCAAAGTTGAGTTCGGAGATGCCGCTGGGAACGGGTGCTTCGCGATCACTAAAGGAAAGTACTTTGTAGCCTAGTTTGGTCGCATAGGGATAACAGACGACGTCTGCGGAGCCCTCTGTGCTCATCTTGGTTTTACAGTCTTTGCGGACTTGTGGGAGATTCCAAGTCCCCTCACGAATAGAGCGCAGCGCCGCACGAAACTCCTCTAGGGAGCCTCCTCGTTTGAAAGAGAGCCACTGACGCAAAAGCGCGTTGGGAAGGTCTTGTGCCCGCACGCCGTCATCGATCATCTTGCTTTTGTTGTTGGTGTCGAAGACATTTTGGTCGTTGAAGTTGGCGAAAGAGATAAAACGTCCCTTCCACTGGCCATCACCCGTCTCGCGGTAGCTTACAGAAAACTCCTGATCGCCCATCTGACGATTGCTGATCTTCAAGACGCCTTGGTACGAAGAGTTGCCAGAGGGCATCCCACCTGCGTTAGAGATCTTGAGGATCACCATCTGGTCGCTTTGGACAGAGGGGATCTGGAAAGGGTCATTTGCGGAAGGAGCCTCGGCAAATGCGGTGCAGTTCAATCCGTCGTCACTGTAGGTCTTACAGAGGTCGATCTTGAGCCAAAAGAGGGGTTTTTCTGTCGATGTGCTGGATGCGAGGGTGTGAGAGACCCTGCTGACCGTGAACTCTGTGGGGAAAGCGCTGTTGTTGCGGACGTAGAGGATGGCGCTGGTTTCGTGGTTGGAGAAGGTCAAAGACTGGTTGAGGATCTTGTAGGTCCCTTCGAGCTTTTTCTGCGGAGGCTTGGGGCCATTGCGATTGGAACGTGGGACACACACACCATCTTCGCGGCCTTCTGTTTCGCAAGACTCTTGCGCGCCACAAGGGTTGTTTTGGGTCGAGCACTTGCGGCGACAGACATAACGAAAACAGCTGCGCCCGTCTTTGCAGTCTGCATCAGACGCACAGTTGGAGTAACAGCGACCTTCGATACAGGCCTGCCAGTCCGGACAATCGATATCTTCGAGGCAAAAAGGATACTGGTTGGAGGACAGTTTGGCCGCGTCGTTCTTCGAGACGCAACTACCTTCCTGACAAGTCTGTTCAGGGGCGCATCCTTCCATCAACTTAAACTTGGTGTGACAGATGCGGATGCTGCCGTCCGCATCGCGGACATCGCCTTCACAGGGGGTATAACACTTTGGTTGCTTGGGGATCTGCGCGAGGACTTGGGTGCTTTTGCAGCGGTTGTTGATACAACCCATGCCACCACCGCACTCTTCGTCTTTTTCGCAGTTGCAGTCTTCCTTGTTGGGGCCAGTACAGGCTTCACACTGCCCGATGCTGCTGGGGGAAGGCTTGCAACGGTTGCCCGTTTCGCAGCTATTGTTCCCAAAGCAAGGGCAGTTGGCTTTGCCTACACAGCCTAGACAGATCCCTTGTGAGCAAGTCAGCCCTGCATCACAAGTGTCACCGTCACAAGCGCATCCTGACGAGCCTTTGGAGCAAGGACGACAAACATTGGACTCACAACGCAGTGCGTCGCCGCACATACCTGTGGGGGTACATCGGCAACCTGCGGTCCCTGGCTGACAACCCACGGGAACATTCGTGACGCTCGTACTATCTGGGGTTACAGAGCCTCCATCTTGGTGTGTTTCGCTTGGCGTGGTCGGGCTGCTACAACCCACATGAAAAAAGAAGCTGCAACTCAACAAAAAGAGTGCAGCAAGGGTTCTTCTCTTGAACATGATGAAGTTCCTCCAATTCATCTGGGCGAGAATAGAGACCATCGCCAAAAAGCGCCTCCTGCGATGCTGGGGACTTTTTAGAAATAATCTTGAAAAGAAAAAGAAAAAATCTACGATTTTCTTTCGATACAAAGATCCCATTCGAATGGGGGATCTTCTCGCCATCGCTCATGAAACAGCGAAGACATCGGCGATATGGCCGTTTGTTTTGCTGTGTTTGCGAAAAAGTATGATCTTTCTAGGGCTATTGTTTTTTGATGGAGATCTCGGGAGATTCGACGGTTTTTCCAGCGGAGTCCGCGCAGCGGATGGTGGTCATCTCCCAGGTGAGGGTGGTTTGATCGCCAGTGGGGGGCGTGAGTACGGCGATGGCTTTTTCAGAGGCGGGTGGTTGATCTTGTTCGAGGACAAAAGAGAGGCCAACACGCTGATCTTTTTGCATACTTTGGCCGATCACGCCTGCCCCAAATCCTACCTGTTCCATCTTGGGGGTGGAGTCGGCTTTGAGCATGACGTCGCAAGAACGCACGCTAGAATTACCAACAAAAAGGCAATAAGAGCCTGCGGTGCATTGTGCTGCTTGTGGCCCGATGGGGCCCCCATCTGTGGGGGTTTTTGCAGGATAACAACCGCTTAATCCTAATCCTAGACAAAGACCTAGCGTACCTGCGACACCTCTAGTGATACGAAAACAAACATGAAATAACGATGATTGCTCAACTTTCATACTTCCATCTTTCCTTTCAAAGAGAGGCGCACACCACCCCGTTGTCGTCTCCTCGTCCACAGGACGCGAGAGGGTGGCTTATGTGGCCTGTAAGATAGGGGAGCCTTGACCCAGAGCATCCAGGCTTTAAAGGAGGCTAGGGTCTTTCATGCGCCTTGTGGACAGGGACTTTACGCTGCTCCTAGAGCGGTCGGCTTTTGCAAGATACTTTCTCCGCTCCTTTTCTTTGTAGGTAAAACACCAGCCCCTCTCTGGTTTATGACAAAGATTTTTTGGTTTTTTGATGTGCAAGGAAGAAGGGAGGGATCAGGGGGAGGGAGATCATAGGAGAGGAGGGGGAAAAGCCCAAAGGATGCGTCCTTTGGGCTTTTCTGATCTTGGGTAGGTTACTAGTTTTTGGTTTTTCTGACTTTTTGGGAGTTTCTGCGACCTTTGTTACCAAAGCCATCGATAGCCTTGGTGCTGTTGAAACTACCAGCGGAACCTGAGCTGGATCGAGTCAAGACACTGTTGACGGTTTTGGAGCTACTGGAACGACTTAAAATGCTCGATTGGCCGCTTCTTCGTCTTAAATACTCTTTCTCTCTTGCTTTTTGCAGTTTTCGATCTTTTCGCTGGCCCTCTTCATGTTTGACAGGCGAGGTCTTCGCGTCGATGATGGCCTGCCCAATCGCCGCGAGACCTGACGTTCCGATCAACACACCACCAATGATCTTGGTGAGAGAGTCATCGTTGGATACACCAATTGCCGAGGTGATCGCGCCACCTGCACCAAATAACAACTTGGAAACAGCCAAAAATTTGTTTGTTTTGTTGTTTTTGTTTTGCTTGTTCCATTTTCTCGCTTCAGCGATAAGGCCAGCAGACAAGACGCCTACAGCGACGACAGCGACTCCTGCGGCGACATAGGGTACTGCCTTGTCTGTGTTGGAGGGAGAATCTCCAGCGGTAGTATCTTCTGCAGCGGTTCCTTGAGAGTCACGGTAACGGATGGGGTTGTTCAACACATAGCCATAGCTGTTGAATTCGTCGTTGGTCGATCCAAGTTGTTCAAACATCGGGTCTGTGCTGATCCATCGGCCAAGACGGGTATTGAGGTAGCGGTGGTGCGCATAATTGTTTTTGGTCAGCTCATCTCGTTCTGTGTCCATGTACCCAAAACGGAAGGTGTTTCCTGTTTGTGAGCGGACAGCACCAAAGGGATAGTAAGACTGGGTGCCAATGAGAGCACCTTGTTGGTCTGTGACCGCTACTGTTGAGCCCAAGTGATCAGCGTGGAAGTAAACCTTTTCTTCTTTGTCTTCGCTAAACATGCGGGCAAGGCTGTTTTGTAGCATGTCTCGGACGAGGTTGGTCTTGATGGGGCGTTGGAGGATATCGTCGCCTCCGTTGCTTTGGGACTTTTGGTAGAGCCAAGCATCTGTTGCGGTGATCTTTTCGTCTGTTTTGTCGAGATTGTCATAAATTCTTGCAGCACCTTTTGCACTTTTCCAAGCAGCGATGCGCAATTGTCCCATACGAACGTAGATAACAGCGTAGCCTTCACGGATCTCATAGTAATCATTGAGATAAACCGTATGGACGCCATGTTCTCGTTTGATTAGGCGCGCCATCCGCCCATCGTACCAGTAACGCCCCATCTCTTTGCCTTCGGCGGAAACAGCAATTTGGCGATCAAGATGATCGAAGGTGTAAGAGAAGGTGTTGTCTTTGGAGATTGACCCGACATCGTTGTACGTGAGAGAGAGGGAGCCCGCTTTGGTCACGGCTCTTGGTCGCGCAGGGTCGTAGGCATAAGTACCCAAGTGAGCGAGGCTTTTTTCTTTCAGGCTGGACTCTTTCGAGAGGATGTTGTTGTTGTTGCTGTAAGCGTAGGACAAGACTTCTTTGTTTCCAAGGCTGGCTTGGGTCAGACGGTAGATGGCGTCGTATTGATAAGCATGGGACTCTTGTGTCTCTCCCACTTTTTTGTCGATAGAGAGGATGTTGCTTTTCCCGTCGTAAGCGTAGGTATAATCAACGATCTTTCCATCGCCCACAGAGAGATGTTGCAGCAGCAAACGTTGGTCTAGCGTGAGCTTTGTCTCGACACCGTTTTCGAGTGTCCAACCTTTCATCAAGGCATTTTCGCCATACGCAACCGATTTGATGAAGCCTTTGATCGAGGTCAGTCGTTCGGCTTGGTCGTAGGTGTAGTTGAGGGTTCGGCCGTCAGGGAAGGTTCGAGAGATAATCCTATTGAGGTTGTCAAAGCCCGTTTCAAAGTCAAAGTTGACCCCAAGTGTTACCCTGCGCGAGTGGGTGAGGTTTCCTCGTTTGTCATATCCAAAAGCCTCGTATCCACCAGGATAACTGATCCCTGCAAGTCGGGCTTTCAGGTTGGTGGCGTGAAGAAAGGTTTCTCCAGAGGGAGCTTCGAAGGCTTGGTCAAAGTGATAGGCGATCTTTGTTTCGTCTTTGCCTTCTTGTTGGACAGAGCGCATACGGTTGAGTTCATCGTAGGTATAGAGAAGGGTTGTCCCTCGAACATCGGTGCGTTTGATCATGTTTCCATTGGCATCGTAGGTATAACGAATGGTCTTTCGATCAGGGTCATCGGTTTCGATGACACGCCCGAGGTAATCGAGTTTTTGGGTCTTGGTGTTGCCTTGTACTTCATCCATCGAGAGCATGACATTGCGACTGTAGATGTTGAGGAAGCTCCAAGCAAAGGTTTCCACGTGGGGTTTGCCAGAGGCGATCAACTTTGTCTTTTTGATCATGCGTTTGAGGCCATCAAACTCGATGGTTGTGGGGGTATTAAAGTGCGGAGAGTCTTGTCGATTGTCTTCTTCGTCGAAGACGATCTGGGTTTGTGGCAGATACTGAACGCGGAGGAGTCCTTTGGCTTGATCAGCACGTTGGACCAAACGATTCAAACCATCGTACGTTTTTTCTATGAAAGGGACACTTTCGGGCGCAGCAAAAGCACATGCTTCTTGGTCGGAACTATAGGGGTTGTAATGTCGGGCGGGGAGACCTGCGCTATTGAAAAGGGTGTGTTGTGATACAACGAATGCTCCGTTGCCTGTGGCGGTACGGACCTGGATTTTTCGACCCATCCCATCGAAGCATTGGATCATCTTGGTATCGAGTTCGCCACCTTTTTGGGAACGCTTTTCGATCACGATGGTGCTGAGGGGGGCGCCGAGATTGTAGGTGTAGACTTCAGAGGGTTTGCCGACAGCGTCGCCTGCACGTGTCAAAGAGGTCAAACGACCGAATGAATCGTAGCCATAGAGCGAGATGTGGCCGTTCCAGTCTGCACTTTGGATCACTGTGCTGAAGCGGAAATCCCACTCAGAGGTCACGGTGAGGGTGAGGTCTTTGAGCACGATGGACTCTTTGATAGGGAAGCGGTGATAGGTATCGTCCCACTCTCCCGTTCGCAGGTGTCCGTTGGGGTTCTTGATACCGATGATGTTGCCGTAAACATCGTACTCGAAGCGTTGTAGGTTGATGGGCTCTGCACCTTCTGCGGGGACTGCTGAGGTACGAGAGAGCAAACCGCGTGTGATCTGGCCGGCAGGAAGGCCTTCAAAGGCTTTTCCATCGTAGAAGTATTTTTGTACAGCGCAGGGGCCTGCTTCTTTTTCGCAGATCTCTCGTTGGACAAGCGCACGAAGGAACCATCGTTGTTCTGGGGATTCTGAAAGGGGATCGCTTGGGGCAGTATAGGTCATTTTGGTGAATTGCTCGTCCCCTTGCATCGAGGTATCGCCGAGGTTTTTGGTGAGGATCACGTTTCCAAAGCCGTCGTGGGCGTACTCTACTTTTTGGGTCTTCCACTTGCTTTGGTCTTGTCCTTCTTTGACGATATTTTCTTGTGACTTCAGACAGATGTATCGAACTGCGGGGGACAAGCCCGAAGGAACGGCGGTCAACGTACAGTCGCCCCATTCCATGGTGCTTGAGTAAAAGGTCGTGATCTTGCCTGTTCCATCCGTCCCTGTGACGGTATTTTCGCGCATCTTGCCGTGGTAGTAGTTGTCATTGTCGCCAGAGGCGGTGTTTCCATCCCCTACGAAAAAGCGCAAGTTCTCTGTGCGTTGTCCCACAGATGTCGGGCAGTTGGGGCCTTGGTCGCCAACGATGGTGGATTCAACGCGACGGAATCCGCGGAATTTCTTTTCGATACCATCGTAGTATCCGTCGTGATAAGCGATGTTTTGGATCTCAGGACAGCCTTTGGCGGGGTCGTTGGCGTCGAGGCTTGCCCAAGTCTTGATCTGGTTGACCACGATAAAAGGGTTGGGCAGCTTGCTTGGCCAAGGTTTCCCTGCGGCCTTGTCGCGGAGGGAGTGGTACACGCTGGAACCATAGCTGACTTCGATCTTTTTCCCGATACCGTTGTCGATGCTGGTGAGCAGGTTGGGGCGTTGTGAAAAGAGTTCGAGGTAAGTGATCTTTCCGGAACTGTCGAGCCATACGATGTCACGAGAGCCGTTTCCGTTGATGTCTGCGATGCGGATGGTGACGCGTTGGGGGTCGCTGTCGGGGATGTCGATGCCCTGAAACTTGGCGTTGAGATCTTCGCCTGCCGCAAATGCCGTACCGTTCAGGTTGACGAAGAACTTTACTGTGTTGGCGACGAAAGCGACCATATCTGCGAGGCCATCGCCGTTGATGTCGCGAAATCGGGCTTTGTCAGAGAGTTCTTGGGTCAGTCCTTCGATCTGGACGTTGATCCAGTCAGACCATTTTCCATAGCCGAAGTAGGTGCGGTAACGGAGTTTTCCACCAAAGAATTGAACAGCATCTGCGAGACCATCGCCGTTCATGTCGATCAATTGCAGCTTGTCTTTTGCAAAGTCAGCGCCCAGCGATTGTTTTCCAGTGACAGAGGTCCAAGATCCTTTGCCATCCGACACCCAGTAGATCACGTCTTCGCCGTTGATCTCGATCACGTCGATGGCTTTGTCGCCGTTGTAGTCGAAGAATCTGCGGTTAGGAGCTTGGCTGCTGGGGTTGGGGAATTGTCCCAACAACTTGGCGGACTGGTCTTCCCACTTTCCGTTGCCTTTGTTGATGTAGATCTTTTGGTTGGAAGCGTCGACAAGGTCGGTAAATCCGTCACCATTGAAGTCCAACATCTGCACTTGATCATTGCTGAGACGCGCGCTGGTGTTTTCGGGGTTGGCCACAGGCGCAGAAAAGTTGTGCTGATCTTGTTTGAGGTCTTTGACCGTCATGGTGTTGAAGTTGAAGGTGTGCGTGGGCTGCGCGGTATCGACGATATCAGGGAGACCATCGCCGTTCATGTCGATCAGATCGGAGTTTCCAGTCGTAAAGTCTTGGGCGACACTCTGGTCGATCTTCTTCATCATGGCTTGGTTGGGGTTGTAGTCTGCGCTGCTGTACTGCATCGTAAAGCGCACAGGGTAGGGCGTTTTGTCGTCCGTTCCAAACTCGGTCACGTTGACGAGGCGAGAGAGACGGCTGTTGGGGTCATAAGCAAAGCGGTATGAACGGAAGCTCTGACCAGCAGAGAAGACGCTGATCTTTTCAACGCGTTTGGTGGTGGTGCAAGCAAAGCCAGGTTTGCCGTCGAAGACGGGATCGGGACGTGTTTGGTAATCAAGCTGGACTTTGTACAGCGCGCCTTTGCTCGTATCTTCGGGGAAAACCCACTCGATCGAAGTGAGGTAAAGTTGGTTGCCGTCGCGAAAGTATTTGTATTCGATGCGGTTGCCGTGTGGGTCCACTTGGCTGCGCAGTTGCCAACGAAACGTCCCAAGATCCCCACGCACGTGGCTTTCGAGATCGACTTGTGCTTGGGTGACATCCACTTTGCGCGATGCATTGGGGGTGTACGCAGCACCAAAGAAAGAGATGCTTCCATCAGGGTACTCTGCGGTCCAATATCCCGCTTGGGACTCGGATTGATGCCAACGAAAACGGATGAAACCACCTTCGTAGCGCACGCGATAAAAGCGGGTGTTGGGGACGCGCACAAGCTCCCCAGAGGGCCCGTAAAAGCTATCTTCGCCTTGCAACGCGGGGTCTTGGATCTGCCCGTAGCGCGGGAGTCCACGCACGGTCAAACGCTCGACGCTATCGACCCCTTGTAGTTGCCAGCCGATACCCATCACGCCCGAGCCTCCGCTCGAACTGTAACTGACGGTAAGGCTCGGCGAAAACTTGCTTCTTCCTTCGGGTAGTTTAATGGGGATGGCGTAGGACATCAGCCCCATGTTTAGGTTGGCTTGGACATTTTCTCCTACACCACCGATCGAGCCCGGTCCTTTGGGCAGGATCAAGATCGATGGTGAAACGCCATTACCATACGCGGGACGCCAAGACAAAAGTGCTAACGCAGAGATCAACAAGGTCCACGCCAAAAAAGCGCCCACTTTTTTACTTCGGCGATGCGATATGTCGCGTCTTTCCGTCGGGATGGCGCTTTCTGGCGATCGGCCAGAAAATAAATACATGTCATCTGTCAACATAAGATTCCTCCATCACGGTCAAATATGCATGGGACAAGGGATATCCATGCATGGCCTGTTTTGCTCACGCCAGACGCACTTCACGCGCAGAGGTAGTGTCTCTCTTTCATCCCCGATGAAAGAGCTTCCTCGATGCCAAGAACGCCTAGAGCGATGCGGCCTAGTTGGGGAACAAGTTTTCCGTTATTTGTTAATCGCTAGTTGTCTTTTCTGCACAAGTCCACAGGCGCAAGATTCCAGCCTGTGTACCCACCACAAGCGACTCGCTTTGTGGGTGATAAAGCACATTTTGCGGCTGCTCTGGGCTAGCCTTGTAAAGAGTTAAGAGAGGTTCGCCGTCAGACAATCGCCACGCCAAAACGCTGTCTGCTGCCGCGCAGATCACAACCTCACTGTCTGCGCGAAAAGAAACATCCAACACATTGGGAAACGGGAAGACATAGGCCTGTTGAGAGGTCGTCATATCGAAGACATGAGCGCGCTCTCCCTTGGTGATTACCGCCAGCCATCGGCCATCTGGGCTAAACTGGATCTTGCGAAACGCTGGGGCAAAAGGCTCCTTGGGAGTGAGCTTGGTGGTTTGTGATGCATCAAGTTGCCAAACCTCCACAGTGGGGGGCTCTTGGGTCAGCGCGACAGCCACACGATCTCCTTTGGGGGCGAGCGCGACAGCTTGGATCGAGACGCCTTGGGGAAGACTGGGCTTGCGCGAGAAGATCTGTTTGTTGTTTAGGGTGGACCAGATCACCACCTCGCTGGTGTCTTGGAAAACGCCCGATAATGCGGCGCTATCTTCTCGAAAAACGAGATTCTTCAGAAGTTTTCCAGTGCCTTTGTAGAGAGGTGTACCATTCCAATCTCCCTTCTCGACATCCCACAGTCGCATCCAGCCTGTTTGCGTTTGGTCGTTGTAGGCTTGCACTGCGATCCATCGACCGTCAGGGCTCATCCGCACGAATGTCACGGGGGCGTCTGTACGAAACCAAGGCTGCAAAAAGGTGGATTTGGAAACATTCACCTTGCCGTCGGCCTGCCATGCAAAGCGATGCAACACGCCATCAGGTGTCACGCTCGACAGAGCATTGGGTTGATTCTTCGGAAACGCCCATTGCATCGACTCTTTGTTGTCGGGGGGAGACATCTCTTTGGAGGCCGCCCAGAGGCGGTCGGCGAAAGGTAACTGCGTCAAACCGCGGTTGTTCTCGCCGATCAGGACGACTTGCTGTGTTGCAGAAACGAAGGTTGCTGCGCTGGCCTTGGAAAAGGTTGCGAGCGGTCCATCTTGTGCGTTTGCGATGCTCCAAGCCTCGCTTTTTTCGGCTCCTACATCGAGCAAGACGCTGTCTGCTTCAGCAAAGAAGATACCCAAAGAAGGCGAGACCTTGCGTGCTTTGCTTGTTTGTTTTTGGCCAGAGACGGCATTCCACACGGCCAGTTGATCTGCGCCAGCCATCGCCAACAGAGCTCCTTTGGACGAGAAAGCAAGCCGTCCTCTGGGGGGTTGTTGTGCAAGCATCTCTGCTTGTGTTTCCCAGCGCAATGTTCCCGCAGGAAGGGTAAAGACTTGCAAGCGTCCGCTTTGTGGAGAACCATCTGTTCGCAAGATCGCCAGTGCATCGCCCGCAAGTCCCGCATCTACGAGTTGTGTTGCGGGGCCATCGAGGTTCCATTGATGTTCTTTTTTGTCTGCAAGGGACCAAACGCGGACTTGGGTTCCTTCCACAAAAGCCCAACAATGCTCGCTGTACAAGACGCGCATCCCTTCAGAGCGCGCAAAACTTTTCACCACGGAAAACGCGGAGACAGAAGAAGAATCGACGGACCAGATCTCCAATGTGTCTTTCGAAAGCACGGCAAGAGAAGCGCCATCCGAGGCCCAGAGAAAAGACTCCCAAGAAGACTGGCTATCCGCATTTTGAAATGCGCCCACCATCTTGGAGGTTTCGGGGCTTGTACTGTCTTCAGGAAAGGACCATACCTCCAGCTTTTTGGGACTGATCACAACGATCATATTCTTTTGGTGAGGGAGAAACTGTAGGGTGGTCGCTTGTTCTAGGAAGATCACATGGTGCAGGCGTTGTCTTTGAAGATCCCAGATCCGCAGTTCGTTTCTTGTGGGGACATTGTTGTCAACGATCGAGAGTTCGGGGCTTTTGCGAACCCAAGCTGCCCATCGACCGCTCGGATGAAGCGCAAGGCTCGCGATGTCAGGTTGCACCTGATGCAGCACAGAAACACTCTGGTTGGCGGGCTGACAAAGAGCAGCAGCACAGCGACCGTTGTAGCACTCATAACCTTCTCGACAGGCTTTGGGGCCTTGTGGGTCGCAAGTCGTGGGGTTGCCTGCGCCAATACAATATCCCTGAAAACAGGTGTATTGTGCGGGACAACCGCCATCAAAGCCGCATGCTGTAAGGCGGGTACTCAGTTGTTCATTTTGACACCAGCCAAGCATGCAACTCTCGCCAGATGCGCAGTCTTGTTGTGTGCGACAGTCTGCATAGTAGAAGTTGCAAGCAGGCAATCCCAAAGATGCGCTCCAAAGCAAGAGCAAAGCCAACTTCGTATAGATGTGTTGTTGTCGTTTCATGCCAACACCTCTCTTGCCTTCGAGTGGATGGGCGGATCTGTATGATGTGGGGGATGTCATGATCTCACCGCCTTACAGCAAAAATCGAACGCCTAACGCAGCGCTCCAAGAGAAAAAGGGGCTAAAACTCCCACCAAATCGACCCATCCATAAACCTGCATCGACCTGTAGATCCAGTCCAATCTCTGGGGACAACCACCATGTCAGGGTCGTGAGACCGCCGATCTGCGGAAGTACACCCACAACACTTCCTGGGCGCCCGAGATCTTGCATAAAGAGGGCACCACCCACGTATGCACCCATGTACCAGTCGAGTTGTTTGACGAAGGTAAATCGATAACCACCTGTCAAACGAAGCTGCACAAAAAGCTGTGGGGCGTTTCCATCTTCAAACTCAAGGTTTGTGCCGTAGCTGTCGAGGATGATACCTCCAAAGCGATGCCAGAAACCCACTTGACCTCCACCTGCAAAGTTGCCGCGCAGCGCCAATGCCTGAACCAGCGAACCCCGCAAGCTGATCGACCAGTCTCGTGGCCGAGGAGGAGGAACATAAAGCTGTGAAGGTAGCTCGATCATGCCCTTGCTTACGCGCATTCGCTTTTCACAAGGGATCGAACGCCATTGGCTGTTTTGCAGCCGCGCCATACGGCCCTTGGGCAAGTTGATCTGTTGGCGTCGACACGAGCCTTTGTGCTGTACTTCGACATGTCCAACACCATGCACCACCGCAAGACGGATGGGACGACGTACCTGCTTTTGACGAGACCAGAAGAAGTTACCCACAGACACGCGAACAGTTCCCACCACATCCGAATTGATCCACAAACGACTGTGGTAGGCAGGGGCCAGTGCGTAAGAACGCGAACGCTGAACCACACCAAACAACAACGGTTTTTGGTTGATCTCTTTGGCCATCGAGTCGCTAACGTAATCGAACAACTCATCGACCGAGATCTTCCCGTCACGGTTGCGGTCTGCGTGCCCCTTCAACCCTTCAAGTGCAAAGTGCGTAAAGACCGAGGATTTGTACTTTTGGGACTCCCAAGAGGTGTGCAAGCTCGATGTCATGATCTGTAGGCCGCTTTGTTCTCCTTGGTTGGGGAAAGCCTTGTTCAGATCGAGGGGACGAATCCCACGTGCACCTTTGCGGACAAGCTGGCTGTAAGCGTGGATGCTCCCAAACTCCCGAATCAACTCACCACTAAAACAGGCATCAAGCAGCGCCACACGACGTCTTACGCGCAAGTCCCGCAAAAAGCTGACAAGATGTGTGTAAGTCACAGGGTGTTTGGTCTTGGGTCCTAGATGAAGCTGTTTTTGGTCTGCGTGCCCAGAGTAATAGAACAAAAAAGTGTCCACTGGACGGGCCTTTGAATGAGTCCGTTTTTGGGCCCAAACAAGTGCATCTTTCACCTGTGTGGGCGTCGGATTTTGGAGCGTCTTGACTTCAAATCCGATGCTTTTGAGCTGACGAGCCAAAGGAAGCAGGTCGCCTTGGATCACATAACGTAAAAAGGGGTCTTTCTTCCAACCATGTTGATGCGCGATCAACAACGCTACACGCACATCACGGGCCTCAACGGACGGTACACACACAAAACTAAACAACAAAAAACAAACAATGCTTGTCATTCGATGGAACATCATCATCCTCGCCCAAGCGCTTATCTAGGAAGAGGTTCCGCAGATCGGGTGCGCTGTGCTTTTTTCACCAACATGGTGAAGACAAGCCAAGAGCCCTCGATAGAACCCACGCGCTCTACTTTGTTTGATGCTCGCTTGTATGCTTGCAGCACCTTTGTTTTGAGCGCCGCAAACGCAAAAGGACGCTCTGAAGCCACCAGAAAGAAGCGCTCCCAACCGAGATAATCGTCCAGTTCGTACGAACTCTCCGCAGGCAACGTGCGCTTTTGCCCTGCCTGTACTTGGGTGCTTTGTGACCCTTGGAAGGGCAGAAACGCAAACACCTCGCCTTTGCTGTTGAGGCTGACGATCATCATGTGCAGCGTTTTGGGCGCTGAGTAACGAAACTGCACAAAGTCCCCAGGATGGAGGACTTGGCGTGATGTCACGAGTGCGGGCCTGATGTCGTTACCCTGCTTGGTTTGCGTCGAAGCGATGCGGAGCATATCGACATGCAAAGCGATCTCTCCCTTGCCTACGAGGTCACGGTCGCGTGGTGCAGGGTCTCTTTGCAGGGGAGGTTGGCCCACTTTGTTTGGGTTGGTGGGCAACACAAAAGGCAGTGCCACAAGGATCGCGGCAACGCCCACGACAGGCCCCATCCACACGCTTGAGCGCGACATCCACTTTTGAAAAGATGCCAAGAGCCCCGGCATAGCGTCTGTCTTGGTTGCTTGAGCGGCTTGGGCGGCTTGGGTTTCTTCGTCGCGTCGCAACAAAAAGGACTCGAGTCGCTGCAACGAAGCAGGTGCAGATGGAATCTCTTCAGGATCTGGGCGCAGCAAAGCAAATGGACCTTCGTTCACCATCTGGTCCAGTTCTTCGAGACCTTGGCGCAGTATCTCTTGCTCGATCTGCTCATCTTCCTTTTGCCCAGCGAGCAGCGCTGCCTGTGTTTGCAGGCTGGCATCTGGTTTCTGCTCTCGTTCCATCATCTCTGTCCTGTTGGTTTTGTAGAAGTCTCTGTATAGATTTGTTCAAACGCCTTTTTCGAACGAAACAAAAGCTGACTCAAAGAGGATTTCTGTACACCCAACGCATCCGCTAACTCTTCGTGATTCAGCCCTGCTGCATACATCAACAAAAGCTCTGTCTGTCGTTCTGGAAGCTGGTTGAGCGCGTCTCGAACCGCCATTGTTGTCGCTGGATCGCCTTTGGTGATCGTTGCGCCAACGCTTTCGGCTTGCTGTGTGGCTTCTTGATGCCATCGATTGCGCCGCTTTGTATCTCGCATCGCATTCAGCCCCAGACGTGTCGCCACTTGATACAACCAAGCTTTGGCTTTCTCTGGCTCGACCTCCTCTTGGTGATCGTGTAGCCGAACAAATGTCTCCTGAAGCAGATCCTCCGCTTCTTGTCTGGCCCCTACCATCTGATACAACATCCGGTAGAGACCATCGTGATAACGAACAAACAACGCTCGAAACTCGGCATCGACGCGATACGTCACTGCGAAGCTCCTCTCTTTTTCCTGTACCCAAAACACCAGCCCATCAACAAACTATGACAGAAAAAAATGGGCAGCCCTGAAAAATGAAAAATAGAAAGAAAGAACAAGGAGATATGTTTTGAAAAACTTCTCTGCGTCACCTTTCGCTCCTTCGTTCTCTTACACACATCGAAAGCTTCCAGCCCCCAGAGAAGTTCTTGTGTACAAACAGGATGCTTAGGAACCACCCAAGAAGGCAAAAGGGCGCATAAATCTTTGGAGAACCTGCTAGAAGATGATAGAAAGCGCCGACAATTCGAGGACATCCATAGCGCACAAAACACCATCCTTCAACCCACCCCCTCACAAATAACCCCCTTTTCCCCTGTTTGCCTTTGCCCCACAAGGCCGCAAGGTGTTTTAGGGGGTCTCTGGACATGTCCCTTTCATCTCTTGAATCCAAGCGCGAATCAACTCGATCCCTTCTTGGTGGGCAACGACACGCCCCAACTCTGGCATCCGAATCTCTGGCTCATCCGAAAGCATACGAAACAACAAGATCGATTTGTCAGGTTGCCCTGGCACGATCCCATAACGCAGATCGCCTGCTCCTTTCCCTGCGGCGACAGGGTGCTTGCAAACCCCCCAGTCTGCGGGATCTGTGGTGGCATAATCGAGGTACAAAGCAGAGTTGCTTGCAGGGCCTGTGCGCTGGTGGCAGTGGGAACAGTTGGCGTCGAGGTACGCACGAGCGCGCTCTGCCACGCTTCCTGTCTTGGGATCGAGCCAGTTGGGCATCACAGGGCTCTTTTGTAAGGCCGCAGAGTCCTCCAAGAAACCCACCTCGATCCAACGCTTGATCTGGTTGGCCTCACCGTCGTCATAAGTGAAAGAGTGATTGAGTTGTGGGGCTTTGGGGCCGAGAGGACGGAGTTTTTTCTGGATCTCATGGCAGTTTTTACACTCGTTGGCGTTGGGGACAACGTAGGTAAAAGCATACTCTTTGCCCGATGGATGCGACCATTTCACATCTGTTGTATCCCCCACAAGCGCAAGCGTTGCGTCCGTTTGTTCTTTGTTCCACACGTAAGGAAAAGCTTCCCAACCTGTGGCGCTATGCACCAACAAACGCGTCTCGACCAAGCGCTTTGAACCCGAAGTATCGGGGTAAGCAAAGGTCTTGATCAAGACCGTTCCCTCTGGAAAAGAAAACACCCCTTTTTCGTCAGATGTGGCCTTTTTCCCAGGGGGCATCCACACCGCGCGGTACTTGGTGGCGTAATCACTAAACAGGGGGGTTGCGATGTCATAGGGCAAGACGCCTTGGTTGAGTGTGTGGCTCTTCATCTCGCCGCGAAACAGGCGCCACGTCGAGAGTTTTTCTGGGGGGTCATCGAGCCGCGCAAGGATACGCATGACATCTGGACCTTCCGCGCAACCAGACACGCACAACAACAGCGCTGATAAACCAACCAACATACCACTACATAGAAGCATGCCAAAGCGCGAATAGAGCGAGGATATGATACGTTTCATGGGTTTTTATCGAAGTCTATGCTTTTGAGCGCGGGCAACTCACACTCGTGGGGTTTGGGGTCTTTGTTGGGTTCGGGGATGGTCTTGTAGGCATGAAGGTTCACAAAAGTGCCTGTTCCATTGTTTTTGAAGCAGAGCATCAACTCTGCTGGGGTCTTTCCATCCACCTGCTTCTTCTCATCAAAGATGCCATCGTAGATTACGTCGGGAAGGGGCTTGCCGATCAGCGCCACAAGCAGCTCAAAGTCTTTACCAGAGGGATCGTAGCCACCGTTTGCGAACTTGTTGTCGTGGATGTAGATCCCTTCAGGGTAAGGGTCAAAGGTGGTGTCTTCGTACTTGCCCACAGCAAACTCATAGTTGACGATCAAGACATTGGCGGTTTGGTTGTCCTTGATATCATTCTCAAAGATCTCAACACTGTCTGTCGACAACACCATCACCCCTACACCTTTGGGTACATTGCCGACGATCGCGCCTTCTGGGGCGAAGTTTGCTGTGTTGTTGCCAAAGACCATATTCTTGAACACCCGCGTTCCCTTGCCGTTTGTCGGCAGTTTGGGCAGGTCGAACACCAAGATGCCCCCTGTGTTTTTTGTCGCGATATTGTCGTACACATCGGCATTTTTGGAGTTTTCGATCTCGATCCCCGCGACATTGTTTTCCGCGCGGTTACGACGCACGATGATCTCTTCTGACTGTCCTACGTAGATCCCTGCATCGGACGCAGCAATCGCGACACAGTCTTCGATCAACACACGCTTGGATTTCACAGGGTACAAACCATAGGAACCATTGCTTTTGTCTGGGCCTTTGGTCCACTCCACGCGGATCTTGCGAAAGGTGATTCCGTCTGCGTCTTCTACCTTGATCGCGTCGCCTTGTGTGTCTTCGATGGCAAAGTCCTCAAGCACGACACCGCTGGCTTGCACACGCAGCCCTTGCGCACCTTCTTTTTTGTTGTCCTCGACCTTTTGGTTTTTGAAAGACAAGACGGTCTTGTCCATCCCTTGGCCGCGTACAGTCACCCCATCCACGGTCAAAGACAGACTGCGATCCAAAGAAAACTTCCCTTCAGGCAACACCACAATCTTCCCTGACTTTGCTTTGATCAGAGCCTCTTGGATCGCTGCATAGGGGTCGCTTCCTTCTACAATGGTTACACGAATCTCATTTTCAGGGACGGGCGGCGCACATCCCAACCAACTGCCCCCCACACACAACAGTAGACAAGCACACAAACACGCAACGAACATCCTGCGTTGTGTCATCAAACCCTCCTTCACTCTAAGATGTCCGACGTTCCTCGCGATGCTTCAAGCAACGACGCGAGACTAACGGACCATCCACCATGAGATATCCCTCTTGAAAAGCTTCGACATTATGCAACAGGATGGATAACTCTCGCAATAAACAAAGAATAACAGTGCTTTAGATAGCGGATTGAACAGGTGTTAAAAATCGCAGAAGAAGTGCAGCAGGCGAGGTTTTGCGCTTGATGTCACCCTCCACAAGTGCATCGCTCTGTGGTGCTAAGTGTGCTTCAACGCAGTGGGATCTTGTTGAGAAGTTTCGTGGGGAGCGTCGTCTTTGATGGTGCCAAACGAACGGAGAGAAGAGGGGAGGAGCAGACGATTAAAAGCCGTGGGGATGGGTTTTATGCCATATCCACGCGGTTTCAACGATGTGTCGCAGATCGTGTTGGGGAGGGCAGTTGAATACCTTTTGGATGTGCGATGTGTCAGCGAGTAGAACGGGGACATCTCCCTCTCGTCGTGGCGCATACTCCACAGGGATCGGGTGTCCTGTGACTTCGCGACAACACTCGATCACTTCTTTGACAGAGTAACCACTGCCAGAACCCACGTTGAAGACGTCGCTTTTTCCGCCATCTTCGAGGTATTGCAGTGCGGCGATATGGGCATCTGCGAGATCGTTGACATGGACATAATCGCGGATACAAGTGCCATCTGGGGTGGGGTAATCGTCCCCAAAGATCGAGATGGATGCTCGTTGTCCAAGGGCGACTTGCAAGATCAAGGGGATCAGGTGGGTTTCAGGGCGGTGACTTTCTCCAATGTCTCCCACTGGGTCCGCGCCCGCAGCATTAAAGTAGCGCAAGGCGACATATCTCATCGCGCCCACCATATCGAGATCTTCGAGGATCTGCTCGACCATGTACTTGGTTCGTCCATACACGCTTGCGGGGGCTTTGGGGGCGTCTTCAGAGAGGGGCTTGGCTTGGGCCACGCCATACACAGCCGCAGTCGAGGAAAAGATCAGCTTGCCCACACCTGCCTTTTGCAATCCATCCAAGAGTCCAAGGGTTTGCTTGACATTGTTGTCGTAGAAAGAAAAGGGTTCTTTTTGCGAGATGCCTACTTCGATCAAAGCCGCGAAGTGTAGGGCAGCTTCGACTTGTTCTTTTTGACAGATCGCCGCGATCTCTTCTGTGTTGCCGATGTCCACTTGGTAAAATGCGATCTCTTTGGGCAACGCAGCACGATATCCCCTTGATAGATTGTCCACAACAACCACGGAGTATCCGTTCTTTTGAAGCTGTCGCACTGTGTGAGAGCCGATGTACCCTGCGCCTCCTGCCACCATGACTTTGCTCAACGTGAGGTCTCCTTTGCTTGTTCGTCCCTTGGGCTTCGTTGGTTCGGGATGTTGGAAGGGATGATAGGTAGCTTTTCTGGGAAGAAAGGCTTTGTGTCAAGGGCGGGATGTTGGTCGCGAGGTGGCGTGGCGCTTGTGAGGGTGACTTGTGGGAAGTCGTTGGGGGCGGCGTGCTCGGCGGGGTCGCAAGAGAGGATGGACGCATTGTGGGGCGCACTGTCCGCTCTTTTGGCCTGCTTCGATCTCGCAAGCCCCCTGACATTCGAGTGAGGAGGTACAAGATACGCCCGTGGCTTTGGGCTTGATACAGCGTCGTTGAAAACATCGAAAAGAAGGGGCACAACGACCGCTACAAGCTCCTTGCGCGGGAGCAAAGGCTCCTTGAATACAGCGTTTCCCGTCGCAGTAATGTCCGTTTGGACATTGGATGTCAGTCACACAAGCGCTTTGGGGAGCATGTTTGGCTTGGCAACGAAAGCGGCGGCAATATCCTTGGCATACAGGGTGAGTTTGTTCTGTATCGTCTTGGCGCGTGTAAACGGCGAGTGGATCGGGGCTTACGCTGCACGGCGTATCTTTGGAGAAGGGGGGCCTACAGCGCCCTGGTCGCGTGGGGGTAAGACCTTGGCAGTGCAGGGGCTTTTGACATTCAAGCGATGAGCGGCAGCGTTGCCCCTTGCTGCGTGCCCCTTGGAACAGTCCCAAACAAACATGGGGTGTCTTGGGGGGCCAAGGCCCGATCCATGCGCAACCTTGGTGGGCTTGTTCAAGGGCCTTGATGCATGTGGGAAGGCGCGATGCGTCGAACTTGAGGCTCTTTTGGTGCAAGGCGATGCTCAAGGTTCGGGTGCATTCGTGGGTAAGAAGATAACCAAGGCTTCGCTCTTTGCAGCACTGCTTTTTGCGCAAGGCAGGGAGGGTATGTAGCGCGTCACAGAGCTTTTGGGCGAGTGGGTTGGCGGGGATGTTGTGTTCGTAGTACACAGGACGAAGTTTGCGTCCACGCCCCCTTTTTCCGTATCTTCGGGCTGCTTGGAGGGCGGCTTGTTGTTGTTTGAGGTCGTCTTGCGAGGGGGCGTCTTCTTGGGTGGGCTGAACTGTTCGAGTGGCGCGCTTTGGTAAAGAGCGGCGCTGGCTGGGCTGAGATGGCGTGGGGAGCGGTTCACAACCCAAGCTGCACAAGAAAAAGACCACAAAAAGCATCCGATATTTCTGCAAAGACACGTCAGTATTCCTTTGTTTGCTCAAGAAAAAACTCGCTCCAAAAACCAAAGGACACCCGCCAGAGTGACCAAAGAACTAATGGCGAGGGTCACTCGTTGGGTTAACCAAGCCTTCTCTCGGGCGAGATGAAGCAAGGGCAGCGCAAGGACAAGCAAGCAAAGCTGCCCAGCCTCAACACCCAGATTGAAGAAGAGTAGCGCAGAGATGGCTTGTTGAGGAGGGATGTGCACTTCATTGAGTGCGCCTGCGAGACCAAATCCATGGATCAAGCCAAAGGCGAACGTCAACATCCAGCGGTGATCGATCTTTTGCACGAAAAAGTTTTCTATCCCAACATACGCAACAGAAAGCGCGATCAAAGGCTCGATGACCTTGGGTGAAGGGACCAAGTAGCCCATCACAGAGAGGCTTAGCGTGATCGAGTGTGCGACTGTAAAGGCTGTCACGATCCCCAGCAAGATCCGCCATGACCCCCCCAACAACACCAAGGCCAACAAAAACAAGATATGATCCCAACCAAACAAGATGTGCTCGATGCCCATCACGAGGAAGCTATGATGCTTTTGGGAGGGGGATGTACCTGCTTTGAGAGAAAATGTCTTGTTGTTGCGAAAGAGCACAAGCATCCGAGGTTTTGGGGAGGGGATGGTGGCAAGATGGCGATGACTTGGCGCAAGATCTTCCAAAAGGTCGATTCGACCGCGTAGATCGCCCTTTGCCTTGTTGCAGAGGTAGAGGAGATGGATGGATACCCCGTCTTTTTCGAGAGGCTTGGTTTCTTTGAGCTTCGCTTGGCAGGGCTTGTCGCCTTTCCAGATGAGAAGGCGTTGTCTCCATAAACCCTCGATGGCATCGTGGGATGCGTGCAACGAAGCGGAGGTGAGCTTTTTGTCTCGATGTGCATGGAGCTTGGGCAACAACAGCCGCAGATCGCCTTGGGCCAGATCCCAAACCACTTGTAGTCCTTGTGGGGTCGCCGTGTAAGTGCCTTTGGAAAGCCCGATCTTGTGGGCTTTGGCTTCGTTGGAGAGAGGGCCACAAAACCATCCCCACAAAAGCAAGAAAAGCCCGATGTATAGAGGCTTTTCTCTGCGTTGAGGGCGATGTCCCCCCATGTTGCGCTGGTCCAGAAGAAAGAGAGAGAGATGTGTGTGTTTGTTTAGAGAAAACAGCGGTGTGTGCATGTTATTTTCTCGTGGGTTGTGAGGCTGGTGGGGAAAGCTTGGCGAGGGCCGCAAGGGTTTCTTGGGTCAGTGTGGGATCGAGGTGAGGGTGGCGTTTTTGTGCACGTAGCAAGAAAGAGCGCCCCTTTTCTGTTTCTCCGCAAGCAAGGTAGATCAGGCCCGCGTGGTACCAAAAAAGGGCATCGGGTGTATTCAGGTGCATCGCTTGTTCGATCAGCTTGCGTGCACGTTGGTGCTGCCCTGCGCGGTGGAGTACCCAAGCATAAACATCTGCGGTGTAGAGATCGGGCCGCTTGGTGTATTCTTCTTTGATCCATTCGATGGCTTCGGGGAGTCTGCGCTTTTGATTGGCGAGCATCAAAGCAAGTGTTCGATGATCAGCTTGTTGTCCGATTTTTTCTGCACGTTGATAAGACTTTTTAGCTTCTTTTGGTTTTTGAAGGGCAGTGTAGGTGTCTCCTAGCAACCATGCGGTCTGGGCTTGTGGGGAGCGTTGCATCGCGTTTTGAAAAGCCTTTCGTGCCTCTTCAAAACGCTTCAAAGCGACGAGTACACGGCCATGTGCGACAAGTGCAGGAGCGTAGTCAGGAAAGTAGCGGAGGGCCATGGTGGTGCCAGCGAGGGCGCCGTTGTAGTCGCCTTCGTGCCAAAAGTAGAGAGCGGCTTGGATGATGGCCCATGTTCCAGGCTCGCGGTCGCGTGAACTTCTGCCCGCATCGATGGCTTTGCGCATGGTGTCTTTGGCTTCTTTGACGCGGCCCACCAACCACGAAAGGTAGGAGAGACGGCTATAAGCGGGCAGGCTGGGTTTGATGTCCATCATCTTTTGGGCGGCAGCAAGGGCTTCTTTGTAACGCCCCAGTTCAAGCTGTGCATCACTGAGGATCGCGAGGGCAAGCATCTCTTGGGGATGTTTTTGCAAGACACCTTGGGCAAGATCGCGAGCCTTCGAGAACTCGTGTTGATTGACCAGCGAAAGCCCTTGAAGGGTGAGGGCCATGGGGTTGTTGGGTTCGAGTTCTTGGGCGATGGTGGCGCAAGCTTGGGCATTGAGATAAAAGCCTGCGTCACCCGAGGTTCGGGCTTTCATCACCCAAGTGCGACCCAGTAAGATCCAAAGGTCGAGTTTTTCGGGGTTTTTCTTGGTGGCGCGTTGTCGTTTTCGCAGCAAGTCATCAAGGGGCAAGCTGCCTTTGGGATCAGCCAAAGCCAAGACTTGCTCCATGCTTTTGCTTGGTGTCTTGGGCGTGACGTGGGAGGGATTTGTGGCCGTATGTGTCGTTGTGGGCCGATTCAAGGCTAGAAACGCGATGGACACACCAAAGAGAGCCAACAAAAACAGCATGAGACCGTGGCGAGGGGCGGGTGGAGTAGATGATTTCTTCAAAGCTCGGTCCTCTAGGTGAGAGAAAGTTGTCCTGTGATGTGTCCAGCGCGCAGCAAAGCGCTTTTTGGGGAAAAGAGAAAGAGGGGAGAGCGTGGGGGGTTAGGGCGTGGTTTTTCCGTGGCCACCGCTGTAGCCTTCGTGGGGGAGCGGCAACCAAGGCATCTCAGAGAGGAAGGGTTTGTCGTTGTAATCGACGCCATCTTTGACAGGTACCGCGCCTTTGGAAAGGATCACAGAGAGCAAAACGTCGGTAACATCGGCTTGTTCTTGGGTATTGGTTGCACCGCCAGGGATGGGGCGACCGTTGGGGAAGCTGGAGTCTTGCCCGAGATCCACACGCAAGACGTCGCCGACGGTTTGGATCGCGCGTTCGTTGGTCTTGATGCTGATGATATCGAGGATATCTGTGCGGTTGAACTTGAAAGGGGTAGGATCTGCGCCCAAAGCTGTGTAGATCCCGACAGCTTCGGCATCTCGTACCACGACAGGGTTAAGGAAGTACGCACCAAATCGGGCAGCATCTGTTTTGGGGTGCCCTGCATTGTAGCGATCTTTGTCTTGCAAACCGATCAAAGCTTCGTTCACAAGGGGGAGACCGAGCCGTGAGACTTGGACCCAAGGACCCAAAGAGACGTTGCGCCCGCTCCAGAGGCGGAACTGGATGCGACGACGACTCGAAGAAGCCCAGACGCCAAGGGTATTTTCAGCGCTTGCTTTGTTTGCGGGAGCTTGGCCGTCAAAGGTCAGCTTGGTGGTGGGGATCTCCAACGCGATACTATGGACGTTAAAGCCCGCAACACCGTCTTGTGCGGTGCCTTTGGCACGAAGGTTTGCGAGGTCGAAGACACCACCAAGATCCACGTAGAAACCGTCGTCGCGGGGACCTGCCCAGACACGACCTTCGCTACCGCCTGTACCAAGATCTTTGATAAAGGTTTTGGCGAAAGTATCGTCGTAGGCTGTGATCTTGTACGCGACTTGGTTGGTGCGAGGCCCAATGTTGGGGGGAGCGACGTTTACGTTTCTCGCGAGGACCGTGGTTTTGGGGCGTCGATTGGTCCACTCCGTTTTGTAAACGGTGTAGGTTTGCTCGACTCCTGCAAGCTGTCGGAAAAATTCTTTCCCGCCACCTACAGTTGCATTTTGATCGTCGGGTTTGACGGTCTTTGCACGCGCACTTTTGAACTCAAAGTGGTAGGTGATCACATCGTCGAGGCTGCTACCGCCGCGAGTGATGTGGATGCTGTACAACACATCGTCTGAAAACTTGTGAAAGTTAGGACCCCCCGCAGGTTGTTGGAGAGGGTTCCAGTTGGCGACGACGTGAAGTTTGTCGTGCGTGTTGGGGGTGACCCAAGCATAAAGATCTGTGTTGTCGGCCGCGGGATCTTCCGTAATGGCGGGGGCTTCGCGGTGACTCGAAGCCCAAGTCGATGTGGGAGCGCTCCACAGCATGGCGCCAAGGAGGGCAAAAAGCCAAGTTCGTCGAAAGGTCATGGTGAGGTCTCCTTTATCTTCTGTTTTTGTTTGGATTGCGTCGTATCTCGAAAGACATGATATCTCAAGCATCTACGGGAGTTTGATGGTGTAAACGGTTCCACCACCCACACCATCGGCGTCAGGTGTGTCACTGTTGGCCCACGCAAAAGTATTGCTGTTGTGGGCGCGGTGGACACCGCCAGACTCGGAGTTTTGTGAGATCCCTTGGGTGAACTCTGTGATGCTTTTGTCTGCAACCTTCACAAGGTAAACAACAGAAGAGTTTTCTTGGGCTTGGAGCCCTGAGATAAGGAGGGTTTCTCCATTCTTGGTAAGGGCGATCCCTGCGGGATAACCGACACGCATAGGATCAGTGAAAGGGGCTGCTTTGCCATCTGTGATCTCGTACACCATCGACATGGTGGTGGCATCCGCACTGGCATCCGCCACATAGATCTTTCCTGTCGAAGAGACCGCTAGACCGCTGGGATCGCGAAGTGGATCTCCCTTCAAAATCGTTGTGACTGCGCCACCACTGGCTTTGATCTTGAAGACGCCTGCTTGTCCATCTGCGGGGTCCACACCCGAGAAGTACACAACATCTTCGTCGTTTTCTTTGACCACATCCAAGCCACGAGGTTGATAGCCTTGGGTGGTCGTGATCAAGGTTGGTTGGCCACCTGCGCTGGGGATGGTGTAAAGCCCGCCCGTTTTGGTGCTGTCTACATCTTCTTCTTCTGGGGTGGTCTGACCACGATCCGCCACAAAAATGGTTTGTCCGTCTGTGGATACCACCAGGCTAAGTGGTGAGAAAAAGCCTTTGGCAAGCTCTTGGGGAGGCTTGCCTTTTTCGACTTTGAAGACTGCACCTTGCCCTGCGACAACATCGGGCTCATCGGCATTGGGTGCCAACACGGCCGTGTAATAATTGAAGTCTCCGTTGGGGCTAGGCGTTGCATCGAGAGGCGTGTTGACCTTCGTTGCGGACTCTTCCACGCTGGCTTGGGTGGGTTGTTCGGGCTGGTTTTCTGTGGGAGGCGTTTCATTGGTTCCGCCGTCTTCGGGTGTGCCTCCATCTTCGGGTACAGCGGTTTTTTCTTCTGGCGTCGACTCTGCAGTGGTTTCTGGTGCTTTTTCGCCTGTTTGCTCGGTAACCTTCGGATCGCAAGCGATAGGGATCGTTGTTGCAAAAAGAAAGGCCGGCAAAAACAGGACAAACAAGAGCACTCTTGTTTGTCGCGAACGATGCATTCTTCCTCCTTCTTCTATGGTTGGGCGTCACTTGGACCCAAAGGGACCCTTTGGACCCAAGTCTGCGGTGACAGCAAATCATGTGAGATCGCGGAGGGAGTACATAGGCATGGTGAGGATTGAGCGAACCCCTCTCGCTCGCTCAATCTTGGACCATTGATTTCGATTTTCTTGGATAAAATCCAATACATCTTTCTCGGACGTTTTTGCATGCGCCATTGTTACATAAGCCCCTAAGAAAGAGTACACTTTTTGTTGTGTTCTCTTTTTTATTCAGAGATTATGCAGTCCAAACAGCTAAGTGGCAAAGGAAGAGAGAAGGCTGTGCGGATTCGATGAAACGTGGGAGGGGAGAAGTTGAAGCGTTGTTTGTGAGAATTAATCTCGTCTTGCGATAATTTGGACGACAGCACTTGTTCCATGATGGAACTGTCCTTCATGGACTTCTCGCACGATCTCTTGGGCATGGATGAACTGAAGACCCACCAACTCTTCTTGGAGGCTTTGCAGATCCATCATCATCTCAGCGACAGGCGGACCACCTGTCTTGTATTGGAGTTGTGCGGGGGTGTAGGCCTCCAACAAAAAGACCCCACCTGGTCGCAGAGAATGCACGATGTTTTGGTGGACACGTTTGCGCAAAAGAGGCGGAAGATGCGCAAAGATCGACACGATGCCACTCCATCGTTCTTCTGCAAACTTGTATTGTTCGAGATCTGCGACCTGCGTTGTGATGCTTACATTGCGTTCTAGGGCCAGTTTGTGCGCTTTGGAAAGGCCGATCGCGGAAGCGTCAATGGCTGTAACGTGGTATCCCTGCTCTGCGAGGTACACCGCGTTACGTCCCTCACCTTCGGCGAGACAGAGGATCTCTCCTTCGGGAAGGAGGTGGCTATGTTGGCGCAAAAAGTCATTGGGTTCTTTACCATACACATACTCTTCTACGTCGTAGCGTTGATCCCACATTGTGTGAAACTCCAGCGAGGGTCGTTGAGCTTTCGGAGCCTTCAAGACTTGCTTTGTTTGAGAGGTTTGCGAAACTGTGTGTGAGGGCCTGTTTTTTACTTTGGTTGCTAAGATGAGATAGCGATCACCGAAGCGAAAAAGAAGGCCCCGACGCCTTCTTTTTCCACTCAAAAGATGTTTTTCTTCCCCTCAAGATACGTCTTGCCTACAAAGAGATTCGAGGGATTGTTGGAATAGATGGAAAGTGTCTTTTTGTCTATGTTTTTCTTCTGATCATCTTTCACTTGTTTTGTCGGGCTTTCTCTTTTTAGACTTGCTGACAGTTGTTTGGGTCTTTTGGGGCTTTTGGGGTGAAGATTGCGAGTCTTTGTCTTGTGGTCTGCATCATAAGGCGCAGCAAAAAGGGCATAGACGAACCCATCACACCACATTATGATGGCACCCTTTCGACGTGGAGCTTTCTTTGGATGTGTATCGACATGCCCATTGGAAGGCCCGAAATGATCCTTTTGGGGAGACTCTTTCTGATGAGTGAACAAATCGTAATAGATAAAAGACCCGCAGTGACCGTTTTTTCTGGCTTCTTGGGCGCAGGAAAGACCACCCTCGTCAACCATCTTCTTCGCAATCTTGACGGTACGCGCGTCGCGATCGTCGTGAACGATATGGGTGAGATCAACATCGATGCTTCGTTGATCCGCGAAGGTTCGCAGCAAGCGCAGCTACCGCCTGGACAGGTCGTGGAACTCAGCGATGGTTGCGTGTGCTGCTCGATCCAAGACGATCTTGCAGAAACGGTTGCAAACCTCGCAAACGAAGGTACTTACGACGCTATGTTTGTCGAATGTACTGGGGTTGCCGAGCCCATGTCTGTGGTGCAAAGCTTCTACAAGCCCAATGCCGCAGGAAAACGCCTTGCTGAGATCGTGCGCCTCGACACTTTGGTGACGGTGGTGGACTCAAAGTTCTTTTTGAGTCACTGGGACAACATTCAAGCAGGAAAACAACCCGCTGTTGAAACCGACCAACGACCGCTGTTTGAGTTGTTGATCGAGCAAGTCGAGTGCGCAGATGTGATCTTGTTGAACAAGTCCGACATGCTTTCTACAGATGAGCTTGCGCGCTTGGAAGCGATGCTTCGTCAACTCAACCAACACGCCGAGATGATCGCGACCAATCACTCAGAAGTCGATCCCAAGAAGATCCTGATGACCCGTCGCTTTCACCCTGAAAAGACGCTCGATGGGGCAAGTTGGATCCAGATGCTTGAGGATCACGAAGGCCGCAAAGGTCCCGAAGAACAAGCCGAAGAGGTCGCAGCAGAGTCCCATGAGCATGGTCACGAACATGGCCATGAACACGGCCACGAACACAACGAAGACTGCGCACCTGACTGCGATCACGACCATCATCATGAACATCACCACGAACACGGTCATAGCCACGAACACGGCCATCATCACTGTGATGATCCAAGCTGCGATGACCCCACCCACGATCATATCCCTGCCTATCAGAAAAAGTATGGTCTGCGTTCCTTTGTGTACGAGGCGCGGCTTCCCTTCGATACAGCTCGTTTTGCACGCTTTTGGGAAAAGCCTTTCCCTGGTTTGCTCCGCGCGAAGGGCTTTGCATGGATCTGGGATTACTGCGACATGGTGGGCTTTGTGTCTGTCGCGGGTGATGCGTCTTCTTGTTCGTTTGTGGGGCCTTGGTGGGCCACGCGACTGCATCAAAAAGAAGTCAAGATGGGCGAGATGCCCGAAGGCGTCCAAAAGATCTGGAAGGCTCCTTATGGGGATCGTCGCCAAGAGATCGTGATGATCGGCGTCAACCTCGATGAAGCGGCCTTGCGACGTGAGCTTGAGACCTGTCTGATGACCCCCAAAGAGTTTAAGCGACGCATCAAGCTCGAAAAACGCCAGTACCTCGAAGTTCCAGAGAAGGAAGCTTAGGAGACACGCAGATCATGCAAGGAAAAGTTGTCTTGGTGACAG
>JACKEL010000019.1 GCA_020632975.1 Myxococcales bacterium | reverse complement strand
AGCCTCTGATTGCTTTTTTCAAAGCTTTTTGCGCCTCTCCTCCAAGCAAGACAAAAATCGCAAGATCAGCAGTTTGCGCTTTGCCATCGAAGCTTTGACCCTCGGTGTGAAAGCGGCAACCCAACAACGAAAAGATGTCGTCGCTGATCAGATGCGTGTGAAACTTGTGGGGTGGCTTCGTTCTTACGAACAGTGGCTCAAAACAAACGATCCAGAACGATACACCTCTGAAAAAGATGTACTTGTCGAATATGCCCAACGCCGCGCACTACTCAAACGGCAGATCCGCTACACCTCGCTGTATATCCTGACTGGGCGTTTGTCTGCACAGATATGTCTCTGGAATCTTACGTTATCTCAGAAAAAATCTTGCAAAAAGACCAGTCGTTGGGCCTTAAAAGGCATCCTTGCGGGACATTATCGCATTAGGGTCGTCTATCAGAAAAAAGCGATACAGTCTCAAGAGGTTCACTTAGAGCGAGAGAGCAAACAAGAGCGCGTGGTGTACTTTACGCCTCCTTTTTCTTCGTTGTTGGTCGTGACCTCTGACCCACAAGCCAAGATCTTTGTCGAAGACGAGAGTGGAGAAAGTCTCACTGCAACAGGAGAAAGAAAGACGTTTCTTGGCCTAGCGATCGGCAAGTACAAGGTCACTGTGCGCTACCGCTTTTCTTCTCCTCAGACGCGGACGATTCTTTTGCAAGCGAAAGAACCCGCCTCTCTCGTGTTTCGGCCGCCACCGCCCACACTGTTTTCTTTACATAGCCAGCCTGAAGGGGCCTTTGTGACCATCGATCAAACGCCTCGTGGTGTCACGCCTTTGGCTGGGGTGCAGTTGGAGATGGGGCTTCGTCGGATTCGCGTTGAAAAGCCTTGTTATCTGCCTGCTTATCGAGAACAAGTGATCTCTGAACAAACCCAAAAGATCTTGCCCCTGACTTCGCTTGTGCGCGATCCCGCTTGGACAGCACATCAGAAGCTTCAGCAAGAACACTTGCGCAAACAACAAGGCACCAGAAACATTGGTTTGGCCTTGATCCTTTCGGGTGCTGCGGCTGTTGTGACGGGGGCTATTTTGTTGGGGGTGGGCATCTCTGCGAACCAAGACGCAACACAAGTCCGCGATGTCGATCCTGTACGTTTTGCCGCAGAGTTTTCGCAACAGACAGGCACGCATTTTAATATTGCGGGGGCAGCTGTCAGTGGGGTTGGGATCGCTGCGGTGATTCCTGGGCTTTTGCTACAACTTCGCCCACTTCGTCCGCTCAAAACAGAGCCGCCTTGCGTGGTTCGCTCCAAGGTTGCAAAACGCCCGCCCGCTCGATGATTTGTGTTGCTCACTGTAAGAGTTGGATAATCCGCAGCTTTTGATTTGCGGCTTCGGATACGTAGAACTTTCCAGAAGGATCGATGGCGATTCCTACAGGTTGATAGAAAAGGGCTCGATCCAGGGGACCGTCTTGCAGACCGCGTGTGTCTCTGCCTGCAAAGGTTGTGATATTGCCCGTGCTATCGAGCTTTCGGATGCGATAGTTTCCTGTATCCGCGATGTAAAGGTTTCCTTGTGCATCAAAAGCCATCGCTTCTGGGATGTTAAACCGAGCTTGGTTGGCGGGTCCATCCAAAAAGCCCCTTGTCCCATCGCCTGCGAGGGGTGTGACGTTGCCTGATGTGTCGATCTTGCGGATGCGGTGATTTCCTGTGTCTGCGACGTAAAGGGCTCCTTGGTGATCAAACAACAACTTGGAAGGGGCGTTGAATCGAGCTTGGTTGGCGGGCCCATCCGCAAATCCTGCTTGTCCATCTCCTGCGACGGTTGTAATATTGCCCGATGTATCGAGCTTGCGGATGCGGTGGTTCCCTGTGTCTGCGATGTAGAGGTCACCTTTGCTATCTACCACAACACCACGGGGAGACGAAAAACGCGCTTGGGCGGCGGGGCCATCTGTAAAACCTGCCTGCCCATCTCCCGCCACTGTTGTGGTTTGGCCGATGGCATCGAGCTTTCGGATACGGTGGTTTCCTGTGTCTGCAACGTAGAGTCCGCCCTGACGATCAAAGGTGACGTCTTGGGGAGCGTTTAATCGGGCTTGGTTGGCGGGGCCGTCCACAAAGCCCTGTTGTCCGCTCCCTGCAAAGGTTGATACACAATTGAGTCCTTCAAGTAAGCACGTTCCTTCGCAAAAAAGCCCCTTGTTGGGGCATGTGCATTGACCCTCAAGGCAAGTGTTGGCTGCACTCAAACAAGCATTGCTGCACTTTCCACAGTGGAGTGGGTCTTTTTTGGTATCGACGCACTCCTCGCCACAGTTGGTGAGTCCGTTGGGGCAAAGTAGCGTGCAAGTCCCATCGATACAGACCCTTCCATCATCACAGATGTTGCTACAAAGGCCACAGTTGGAAGGGTCCGTTTTGAGATCCGCGCACGTCTCGTCACAACTGACTTTTCCTGTCGGACACACCACGATGCAACTTCCGTTGATGCAAGACTTTTCGTCCTCGCAGATCGTTCCGCAGTTTCCACAGTGCTTCGTGTTGGTGCGGAGATTCACGCAGAATGATTTGTTTCCTTCGTTGCAAGTCACGATGTATTTTTTGTCAGGGACGATGCACACACACTCTTTCTTCTGTGTGTCGCATGTCATCTCTTTGTAGTCTGCTCCTTTGCTCGTACAGTCCGCATCTTTTGCGCATTGAAGCCCCAAAAGGACGAATGGCTCGCAGGAAAAGAGAGAGAAACAAAACAAAAATAAACAGCCTAAAAAGAGACGTTTCATAAAAGCCCTCAGGTAGGGTGAGCGGGGCAGAAAAGCTTGTTTGGCGCGGCCCTCTTATCATTTTGTTATCAAAGGAAAAAGGGATAAGTCAAGCTGCGCAAGGGAAAGCAGGGCCTGAGATATAGGGATGGATAGCAGGGCCTGCGCAAGGGGAGGATTTGGGCGGGCGCGGAGGCCCGCCCGTGATATAGGGATGGGGCATTGGCCTGCGCAAGGGGATAGCTTTATCCTATCGAAAAAATCGAATATCCCTTTTCTGGGGTGATAGGATTTCCCGGATATCCCTTATTATGGGGCGGAGAAATCGAATATCCCTTTTCTGGGGTGATAGGATTTCCCGGATATCTCTTTTATGGGGCGGAGGAATCAGCCGAATATCCCTTTTATGGGGCTGAGGAATCAGCCGATTTCTCTTGAGATATATCCCTTTTGGGGTGATAGTTTCCAGATCTCCTTTATGGGGCGGAGGAATATGGGGCGAAAATCGATCGAATATCCCTTTTTCTGGGGCGGAGAAATCGACAATATCCTTTCTGGGGCGGAGATCGATATCCCTTTCTGGGGCGGAGATCGATCGAATATCCCTTTTCTGGGGCGGAGATCGATCAGATATCCCTTTTCTGGGGCGGGCCTCCGTGCCCGCCCACTACAAAGAAATCGCCCGCTACAAAGAAGTCGTCCGTTCAAAGGAGCGTTGCGGAGGCTGGAAGGAGATCTTGAGGGAAGGGGGATCAGTCTTGGTTTCCGCCGTCTGTGGGGGCAGGGACGCCGTAGGCGGGGGCGGGGAGTGTGTCTTGAACGCCGCCATCTGTGGTTTGTTCGGCGGATTTTTCTGTGGGATTTTCGACAGGGACGCCGTAAGCGGGTGCGGGTGGTGTGACGCAAGCGACCATGGCGGCGACGCTGACGAGCGAAGCTCCGAGGATACCGAGTTTGCGTTTGCTGATGTTGTTTGCAGGGCCATTGGAAGGGGCTTGGAAGCTGCTACCACAAAAGGGACAATGTTCGGCGGCGTCTTGTTGTTTGACGTGATTGCTGCAAGAGGGGCAGATCATCAGGCCACTTTTTAAGAAGCGCATGGTTTCTATTCTCCATGATTGAGAGGTAGGCTGCGAGAGTGTATCGTGGTAGGTTAAAGCGATCTTGGTTGAATTGGCAAGACTTTTTGCTTTTGGATGGAGACTTTGCATGAGCACAGAGCATCCCGCGCCCCCGATCGGTGCTGTACCCGAAGAGAGTTCACAAGTGGCTACTTCGATTGAAAGTCCCATCTCAGAGGAACAACGGAAGAAGATGGCGCGCTTTCCTCAGACAGAAGATCGCGATAAACCGCATCCTTTGTATTGTGTTTGGGAGATCACGTTGCGTTGTGATTTGGGTTGCAAGCACTGTGGATCACGTGCGGGAAAAGCCCGGAGCAGCGAGCTTTCGACCGAAGAATGTTTTGAGGTTGTGCATCAACTCGCAGCGATGGGTGTGCGAGAGGTGACGTTGATTGGTGGGGAAGCGTATCTGCGTCCAGACTGGCACGAGATCGCGCGCGAGGTGAAACGATGCGGGATGGTTTGCGGGATGACCACGGGAGCGCGGAATCTCACGGATGAGCGGATCGAACAAGCCGTGGATGCGGGGCTTCGGACGATATCGGTTTCCATTGATGGTTTGGAAGCGACACATGATGCGATCCGCGGTGCCAAAGGCTCATGGAAAGCGGCGGTTGCGGCTTCGCGGAAGATCGCAGAAACCCCGATTCGTCTTGCAACCAACACACAGATCAATCGTCTTTCTTTGCCTGAGTTACCTGCATTAGCGGATTTGTTGGTGGATGTTGGGTCACGGGCTTGGCAACTCCAACTGACCGTTGCGATGGGGCGTGCCGCAGATCGACCAGAGATGTTGTTGCAGCCTTATGACTTGTTGGAGTTGTTTCCTTTGTTGGTTTGGATCAAGCAGAACAAGCTGAATCCCAACAAGATCCAGATGTTTCCTGGCAACAACATTGGTTACTTTAGTCCTTACGAACATCTTTTGCGTTTTGGAGGCGAGCAAGGCGCCCACTGGTCGGGTTGTTCGGCTGGGAAATGGACGCTTGGATTGGAGGCTGATGGTAGCTTGAAAGGTTGCCCTTCGTTGCCAACGACCGCATACACGGGAGGGAATGTCCGTGATCGCACCATCGCAGATATCGTCGAGAATACGGCGCCGCTGCGGTTGTTACGAGAGCGTACCAAAGAAGATCTCTGGGGCTTTTGTAAGACTTGTTATTATGCGGAGACTTGCAAAGCAGGTTGTGCTTGGACAGGTCATAGTTTGCTTGGTCAACCTGGGAACAATCCTTACTGCATCCACCGTGCTTTGCAGTTGGAGTCGCAGGGATTGCGTGAGCGCGTGGCGTTTGCGGAGAAAGCGCCAGGGACACCATTTGATCATGGGCGTTATCAATTGATTGTTGAACCCATACCAGAAGAAAGCGAAGCAGTGGTCGCAGAGTCCGAAGTTTCGGACGCATCGCTGAGTGAGGAAGAAGCCGTGCTGGCTGGGTTTACTGTGCAAGGCATCCCGCTTTTACAATTGTTGAAGACTTCTTTTGAGGCAGAAACGCTATGGGAGATCTCGGATATCCGTAGCAAGCTCCAAAAAGCCCAAGACACGGGGCCTGAGGAGTCCGAACTCCCATAGCAAGAGGGAGTTTTTATGTTGAGTCATCCCAGCCCACCCGTTTCTTTGCATGATGAACTCGTCGATTCGCCTTCTCCCTCTCAGGGGCCTTCCGAACATTCGAAATTTGCGCAGAGAGGATTCGGTTGGGTTGGGATGGGTTGGGGGGGAGTGATGTCAGGAGAAAAAGCCTTGTATTGAAGGCTTTTTTCGCTTAGGGGGTAGGTGGCGGTGTGGTGGGGCAGAAGCCGCTTGTGCCTTGTGTGTTGAGGCAGGAGAATCCAGGAGGACACCCAGGCTTGTCACAGCAGAAGGCTGGTACACCCGAAGAGACTTGGCAGGTTCCGTTGACACACTCTTCGCCTTGGTTGCAATCGCAACGTACGCGGCAGGTGCTGCCCGAGGTTCCGCAAGTGCTTGTGGTGTTGTTTTGGTTGTAGCAGGTTCGTCCTGCGGGGCATCCTGTTTTGCTGCAACAGTAGGTGCTACCACTGTTGTAGCAAGTTCCGTTGACGCAGCGTTGGCCTTGGTTGCAGTCACAGTGTGTTTGGCACTGAACGGGGCAAGTGCTGCTGCTACCATTGGTGTTGACGCAGGCTTGACCCGCGATACAAGGCGACTTGCTACAGCAGTACACCGCAGGAGAAACGCGGGTACATTGACCACCACGACAGTCTTCGCCTTGGTTACAGTCACAGGCGGTTGTACAAGTGGGGCCAGGGCAAGTCTTGATGTTTCCGCTCTTATCTTCGCAGGTGTTTCCTGAGGGACAAGGTGTTTTGTCGCAGCAGTACGTGGCTGGCGAAGTGCTGACACAACGTCCGCGAACACAAGCTTGGCCTGTGTTGCAATCGCAAGAAGTGGTGCATTGTACGCCTGGGCAAACGCTGGTGACGTTTTGGCTGTTTACGCAAGCCGTTCCTGCGGGGCATCCGGTCTTTTCGCAACAGTAGGTTGCGGGGGAGGTGCGGATACATTGGCCGCGGTAACAGTCTTCGCCTTGGTTACAATCACAAGCGGAGGTACAAGCGGGTTGTCCGCCGCAAGTGGACCACTGACCTTGTGCGTTGATACACGCGGAACCTGTGGGACATCCTGTGTTTGCGCAACAGTAAACGGGTGGGAAGACGCGGGTACATTGGCCATTTCGGCAGTCTTCGCCTTGGTTACAATTACAAGCCGAGGTACAGGTTTGAACAGGGCATCGTCCAGTGGTGCCGTTGGTGTTGGTGCAAGAGAAGTTGGCGGGACAGCCGGGTTTGCTACAGCAGTAACCTGCGCCAAATTGCGCGGTACAAGTACCTTGAACGCAACGTTCACCTTGGTTGCAGTCACAGTTGTTTGAGCAAGAACGTGGGCAGGTACCACGCAAGTTGTTGCTGTCGAAGCAGGTGGCGCCAGGTGTACATCCAGGGGCGGAGCAGCAGAACACAGGTGTTGAGCTTGTGGCAGCACAGAAGCCATTGGTGCAAGCCTCTCCTTGGACACAGTCGCATGGAGAATTACACTTTCTCTGAACTTGGGGACAGGTCTTGAGGGCGCCTGTTTTGTCTTTACAAGCTGCACCCGAGGGGCATTGTGATGGATTGTCGCAGCAGTACACCGCAGGGGTGGTGGAGGTACAAGCACCATTGATGCAGTCTTGACCTGCGGGGCAATCGCAGGCGCTGGTGCAGGAGCCTTTGCAGAAGTCGCCTTGGTTTTGGGTGTTGATACACTTTTCACCTGCGGGGCAACCTGCTTTGTCGCAACAATACGTGGGGGTACTGGATGCGACGCAAACACCTGTTCCTACGGGAGAGGTTTGGCAGGATTGACCTTGGGGGCAGTCGCATGCGGTTCTACAGAATTGTGCGTTTTGGCAGGTACCGTTTGGACCACAAGTTCCCACGGTTGAACTTCCCGCCCCTATGCAGGTTCCGTTGTTGCAGGTGGGGATGTTCTGTTGACAGATCTGTCCATTTTGGCGGCATGTTGGCGTTCCGCAGTCTGTGTTGGTGCGGCACTGCGAGGTGCGAGGTTTACAGGTCTTGGTGGCGGCATCGCAGATGGCGTTACGAACAAGGCTTCCTGCCCCAAAGCATTGGTTGGTGCTGATATCGCAACGGAAGTTTTCTTGGAGACAGTCGTTTCCTGCGTCTCGGCATCCCGAACCACCGCAGTCTGCGTCTGTTTTACAAGCGACTTGTTTGCAAGTGCCCGTGGTTCCTGTGCGATCGATACACTTGACGCCTGGAGGACAACCAGCATTTTCGCAG
This sequence comes from Myxococcales bacterium, assembly GCA_020632975.1. Lineage (GTDB taxonomy): Bacteria > Myxococcota_C > UBA6777 > UBA6777 > UBA6777 > JAKLKB01. The sequence goes on along the minus strand of JACKEL010000019.1, from coordinate 54,378 downwards.
CAGTACACGGGAGATGGAGTGCTGATGCAACGACCACCTTGGCAGTCTTGGCCTTGGTTGCAATCACAAGCGGTTTTGCACTGGGCTTGGGTGGGGCCACAGATACCGTCTGCTCCACACTGTGAGTTGTTTTGGATAGCGCCACGTGTGGTGGAGCATTGGCCTGCATCGTCGCAAAAGGGTTTGAATTGAACGCAGTCGTTTCCGACGTTTTGGCAAGTGGGGTTACCGCAGTCTTGTGAGTTGCGGCACTCTACTTTGGGGCAGACGCCAGGAGAGCCGTTGGGTTGGAAGCAAGCTTGTCCAGCAGGGCAGCCTGTTTTGATACAGCAGTAACGAGCGGGAGCACCTGGGTTGGGAGGGGTACACTTACCGTTTGTACAAGACTGGCCTTGAGGACAGTCACAGTCGACTTTACACTCGCTAGCGATGCGGCAGGAGCCATTGGTTGGATCGCAAACGCCCGTGCCTTCGTTGACAGTGTTGATACAGATCCCGCGTTGGCAGGTTGGTGTGACTTGGCTACAGCGATCGCCTGTTTGGTTACAAGAAGCCTTTCCGCACTCTGCGTCGTTGTTACAGGGTGGGCTGCTACAGGTTCCTTGGTTGCCGTTGGCGTTGGTACATGCGGCGTTGGGGGGGCATCCTGCAAGTTGGCAACAGTACACAGGGAAGGGATTGACGACGCAACGACCGCTTTGGCAGTCTTGGCCTTGGGCACAGTCACAAGGGGTTTTACACTGTGCTTCAGCGGGGCATTTGTCGCGTTGGCCATCAGCACGCTCACAAGCTTGTCCTGCGGGGCACACGTCGGGTTTTCCGCAGCAGTACACGGGGATGGGCTGCGACTCGCATTTTCCGTTGTTACAGGCTTGTCCTGTTTGGCAGTCACATGCGGTCTTACAGGCTTGTTGTTGTTGGCAGGTGTCAAAGCCACCTTTGCTATTTTGGCAGCGTTCGCCTGTTGGGCAGTTGCTATCCTCGCAGCAGTACACGGGCTGTCCAGAACGGCTGCATTGTCCGTTGATACATGCTAGGCCAGAGACGCAGTCGCAAGCGGTGTTACAGGTTGCGCCTTCGTCACCACAGGTCTTTTGACCACCGCGAATCGACTCACAGGTCTCGCCGGGCTTACAGCCAGCGCGTTCACAGCAATAAGTTGGTTTGCGGGTGGCGGTACAAAAACCGTTGACGCAGCCAAGTCCTTGTTTGCAATCGCAGGGGTGCTTACAAGTGTCGCGTGGAGCGCAGACGCTGGGTTTGTCTTCAAAGTCGTTACAGCTTTGGCCTGTGGGGCAGCCTTCGCGGTCACAGCAGTACACAGGGATGGTTGTGGGGACGCACTTGCCTTCGCTGCACTCTTGTCCTTGGGGACAGTCACAACGTTTGGTGCAGGTGCCATCGAACTCAGGCTCACTTTCGATGTTGCCTTTGTCTGTCCCACCGTCTGTGATCACCTCGTTGTTTTCGGCACCTTCGCCTGTCGATTTGTTGTCACAACCACAACCACTCGCAGACACGGCCATCAAAAAAAGGCCGAACAAGAGCGGTAGCCACTTCACAAAGTCGCGTTTCCGTCGCTCATACATTGTAAGTAATCCTTCCATTGTAGTTTCCTCGACAACACACCATGATGTTGTTTGGGAGTGAATCTTCTGATTTTTTATTAGTTTAGAGGGATACCTTTTGGTGTCAATGTACCCTCTCTTTGAGATAGATCTCTTTGCGCAGCGGTCGTGGGGATTTTGGGATATGGAAAGGAAGTTCTGATCTCGCCGTCACATACCACATGCCCAAGACAGAAATTTGCGCCGTCCTCTCGATTCCTAGTACGTTGGATAGATGTCAGCGTGTGGTTTGATGTGTGAACAGACAAGTTTTTTCCCATTATTTTGAAGAAGCTTGGTGTCAACAAAGGAGATACGGATGTCTGCGAAGCGTCCTGTACCAGTCGACGAAAGATCTTCTCGGGCGACAGGGACACCCCCACCCAAGCGAGTTCGCAAAAAGCTTTCAGGGCGGGCTGCTGAAGCGCATGATGCCCTAGAGACCTTTCGCACGACGGCTTTGTCTCCTGTTTGGGATCGTTGGCTCGGTCGTTTCTTGGATTATGCACGGGGTGGGCGTCAGGCTTCAGAGCATACTTTGCGAGCTTATGGAAGGGATCTGCAAGACTTTTTCGCCTATCTCGATTCCTTTGAAGTACAAGACGTTCAAGAAGTGAACCGCTTTCATTTGCGAGGATTTTTGTCACTGCTTTACGAACAAGAGATGGCAGCGACGACACTCAAGCGCAAGTTAAGTTGCTTTCGCAGCTTTTTCCGCTACCTGATGCGATGTGAGATCCTTGAAAAGAATCCGCTGGAAGCGATCGATAATCCCCGTGCACCGCAGCTCTTGCCTCGGTTTCTTGAACGAGGAGAAGTCGAGCGTTTGGTGCATATCCCCGATCTTACGACGGTCTTGGGCCTGCGAGACCGTGCGATCTTGGAGCTCTTGTATGCGACAGGTGCGCGGGTCAGCGAGTTGGTGGGGCTGAATCTCGATGCTTTTTCGGGCGATGGGATGGTGCGTGTTTTTGGGAAACGCCGCAAAGAACGGCTGATCCCTGTGGGGCGCTTGGCACGCGAGGCACTGCGAGACTACCTCGCAAAACGCCGAGAACTGCTTGAGAAAGCGGACCCTGAAACCGCCGCACCTCATGCGTTGTTTCTCAATTACAAAGGCGGGCGATTGACCGACCGTAGCGTCCGAAGGATCGTGGATAAGTGTGTTCTTGAAGCGGCGACGCGGTGTCGCATCAGCCCCCACGGACTGCGGCATAGCTTTGCCACACACTTGCTTGAAGCTGGGGCAGATATCCGCGAGATCCAAGAGCTTTTGGGACATGAAAGCCTTTCGACAACACAGCGTTATACGCACCTTGATATCGCCTCCATGATGAAAGTTTACAACGCCGCTCATCCGCGCGCACGGGCTGTTTCTTCCGCGGAACCTGCCGTGGCTGCGGAAAAATCTGTGAATCGAAGATAGGTATAGGTGAACCTTGCGAGAACGATGGATTGTTCTGTACGCAGCATGTCTTTGTTTGGTGATGTCGTGGGGATGCGAGCAAGCAACACCCCTGCAACAACGAGAACTCGAAGCCAAACGCACACTCTCTCCCGCACAACGCAAACAAGCTGAACAAGCAGCCTCCCAGACAAAAACGACGGATACATCGAGCAAAAAGAAGTGGCCACCACCCATTCGCAGCTTGTTGCCTTGGTTGCAGCGCGCGATCAAAGGGCAACCCAAAGCGCCGCCTTCTACACCCACTGCCCAACGCCCTACATCGCCTCCCCAAGCTGCGGGTCCAGAGCAATCTAGGAAGGATGCTACCTCTCCACAAAAGACCGTCCAAGGGGGAGATTTGCAGCCTCAGCCACAAACACCACCCAAACAAGCTGCGGGAAAAGGCACAACTGATAAGAAGAAGGCGGATGTTTCTGTACGAAAAAAAGTAGAGAAGCCAGACGATGACGACAGCGATGAGGCATTTTTGCGGCGTCATCAGGGGAAGTTTGTACGTGTGGTCTTGCGACGAGGAGACACTTTGGAGCGGATCTTGCGGGAAAAGATGCAGATCCAACCGGGGCGTCTTCGTTTGGAGATCCGTGACGAACTTGCAGAGTTTGTGGATCTTCGCTCGATTCGCCCTGGCCACCAACTCGAAGCAGTCTTGGACAAGAAAGGGCGGTTGTTGCGGCTGGCTTTTCGCAAAGATCTATTGAATGAGTGGTGGATCAAAGTGTGTTGGCGAGGCCAGCGATGCGATGAGAGCTTTGCGAGCAAAGAGAAAAGTGCGGAAGATGGGCCAGGATGGAGCCTGTTTACGCAAAAGCTGGAGGTGCAAGAACGCATCGTGAAACGCAACCTGCGTTTGCGGATCTCTGCGCGAACACCAAGCGTCAGTGCGGGGGTACAACAGGCTGGAGAAGGTGCGGAACTTGCGTTGCGGGTAGCGCGGATCTTTCGACAACATCGACCGATTCACAAGCTGTTCCCAGGAGATCGCTTGGATATCTTGTTTGAGCAGATCCAAGTGGCTGGGCGGGTGGCAGGATATGGACGACTGTTGTTTGCGCGCTTTGCTCCAAAACGTGAACGGGCCTTCTATTTGATTCATGGGGCTTTGTTGGGCCCTAAAGGTCCAGAGCACATGTATCGCGTGGACGGTACACGCAAACAGTCGAAGCGGTTTTTTGGCCCACCTACACGGCCTTACCATGTGAACAGTCGTTTTGGATGGCGTTATCATCCTGTGTTGCGAAGACGGCGGTTGCATCGAGGCGTTGATGTCAGCTTGCCCTGTGGACGGCAGGTGTTTTCTGTTGCGGAAGGGCGTGTGATCACACGCGGTTGGCGCGGTGGTGCGGGAAGGATGATCTCTGTTCGCCATCCCCGAGGCTGGGTGACGCGTTATATGCACTTGTCGCGGTATCGTGTGCGTCGTGGTCAACGTGTTCGCTTGGGCCAACGTATCGGGGACATCGGCAGATCGGGCCTTGCCACAGGGTGCCATCTGCACTTTGAGATGATGCGCGCAGGCCGTCACGTGGACCCACAACGCTATCTGCGCTTTCGTCCTCGCGATGAGATCGCATGCTCCAAGATGACGAAGCTATGGGGCTTTCAGTTACGTGCGTGTCGTGCCCTTGGACTGTCGTTGCGAGAGTGTGGGTTGGTGTTGCCTAGACGATGTTATCGCGCGATGCGACGGCGTTTTTGGAGGATGGCCTCTCAAGCGTGTCGTCGTGAACATCGACGTTGTCCTCACGCTGCTCCCAAAAGGCCGGGTGTGTGGCCCGCTCGTTAAATGTGCATGATCTGCTCATGAGAGCAAAACATAAGAACACAGGCCGAAAATCAAGGAAAAGATCTCTATTTTATACAAGGCTACGGGCGAGTTTCTTGGGGAGGAGATCGCTCTAGAGAGATCGAGTGGCGTGTGTTATCTTGCTGTTTTGGGCTTGGCTTGTTTGATGCGGAGAAGGTGGATGCGTCGTTATCTTTGGGGCTTTTGGTGGATGGCTGTGATCTGGGTGGGGCTGACATCGCCTGTTTGTGCTTATGAGCGCACGACCGTGACAGGAGCCCCCAATCTTCCGTTGTATTGGGCGATTTACAATGTCAATTACAAGATCAACACTTCTGGGTTTACGGATGTCCCTGCGGAAGAATTAAGCGCGGAGATCCAAAAAGGGTTTTCAGCTTGGAATGAAGTGAGTTGTAGCTGTTTTGCTTTTACGTATGGCGGAAACTCGTCGTTGACGGCTGCCGTCATTGGGAAAGACTCAGGAAGCTCTGAGAATGTCGTCTTTTTTGAAGGGACGAACTGGTCCAAAGCCAGCAATATCCTTGCGCTAACGACGACTTATTACAATACAGAAACAGGCCAGCTCTACGCGTTTGAGATGGCGTTTAATTCGCAGCACTTCAAGTATGCGATCCTTCAGGATACACCGAACGATCCGCAAGGCGTCTTTGATATCCTCAACACCACAACACACGAAGCTGGACATGCCTTGGGCTTGGACCATAGCGCTGATGCTGTCGCAACCATGGCCTTTTCAAGTCCCACCAACGAAACCTCGAAGCGTTCGCTCGATAATGACGATCGTCAGGGGCTTTGCGCCATTTATCCCAAAGAAAAGACTTGTACAGGATGTGCCTGTTCTGCTCAGTCTGTCGGGGCCTCGGATGCTTTGTTGTGGGTGTGGGCTGCTTTGTGCTTTGTGGGGATCTTCTTGCTCAGAAGACGGAAGCGTAGTCCCTCCTCGCTTTAAGGATTCCAGAAACGTCGGGGACACAAAGGAAATCTCCTTTGCTTCTACATAAATGATCGGTCTTTTGTTGGTCCATGGCACATCGATCTGCGGTGTGGGCTTGCTTAATACATCGCCTCCCGAGTAGCATAGCCTTTGCGAAACGCTTGTGAAAAAAGGAGGTTTTTATGTTTTGGTTACAACGTTTGGGTTTATTCTTTGTGATGTTGGGGGCTGTCGTCTTGTGGCAGGGGGCTTGTGGTCCAAATGCTGACTGCAACATCGATTCTGACTGTTCTAGCGGTTATACCTGTCAGATGAACAATGGCGCGAAGCGTTGTATTAGTACGACCTGCACGCCCAGTTGCACGACAAGTCAACAGTGTATCGCTGGTCGTTGTGTGCAAAACGAACCCGTCGTTACGCCTGATCGGGCTGCTGAGCCTTCCCCTGATGGTACGTGTTCGGGGACTGGTTGCCCCTGTAACCAAGACTCCAATTGCGATAGCAACCTCCAATGTCTCTCTGGTGTTTGTGCGCCCCGTGGCGAGGGCATCTCAGAGACAACAACACCTGATGGTGGCAGTGAAAACACCACCAACCCCGAAACTTCTCCCACAGAAGAAGCCCCCAGCCCCGAGCAAACCAGCCCTGAAACCTCTGCAGAGACGACGCCAGAAGCTACCAACGAAGGTGGTACGCCCGAAGGATCTGTTGAGACGACACCTGAGGCCACTGTGGAAGGAACGCCTGAAATCCCTGAAACGACCGATGGTACGTCTTCTCCAGATACAGCCCCTTGCCAAAAAGATGCTGACTGCGGACGTGGCCGCGTTTGTAAGCAAGGAGTTTGTGAGGTCGCTCCTCCTGTGGTTTGCACGCCTGCTTGTTCTGCCACCCAACAGTGTACAGCAAGTGGCTGTGTGGCCGAACCTACCGCGGGAATCGGCCAAGATTGTGCGACCCAAGCTTGCGCCCAAGGTCTCGAATGTGTGCAGGTTTCTAGCAGTGCTTCTCGTTGTTTCCAACCTTGCCAAAACTCTCAAGACTGCCAGCAAAATACATTGCGCAAAGCTTGTTACTTTCTTGGTGGCACCAAGAGCTACTGTATCCAAGAAGCTGGAAATGGCCAAAGTTGCGGCCTGACAGGGACGGTTCAAGCCCTTTGTGATAGTGTGACCGTTTGCCAACAAGGAACCTGCCAAGCGACCGCTGTTGTGAGCCCCAACCAACGTTGTGGTGTACAAGGTAAGGTCTGTCCCATGGATTACCTCTGCCTCGGTTTTCCCGATGGAAGCGGTGGATTCATTCGTTACTGTATGAAGGACTGTACTTACAACAGCACAAATCCCCAAAGCAACTGCGCTACAGGATACACCTGTGAACAACTCAGCGGGACACGCGGTTTCTGTACGCCCAATGGAACCGCACAAGCTGATGATCTGTGTGGTGAGCCCCAAAGTGGCGACAACTTCGATGTCTCCAAAAGCTGTGCTCCTAGCTTGGCATGCGTGGGCTTGGCGCGTTCGATCTGTCTGCCTTTTGCTGAAGGTGACTGCACCACCTCTGGGCTTCAGTGCCCAAGTGGTCGTCAGTGCGCCGTGATCTCAGGTGGCGGAAAAAGCTATTCGATCTGCAACCAAGTTTGCAGCAGCACAAGCGCTTGCAGCAAGCCTTACCTCTCTTGCGATACAAGCCGAAACCAGTGTTGGCCTTCTGCTCCCTAAGGCAAAGGAAAGAAGCGGGGCGAGCCTCTAAAAGCTCGATGGCATGGGGTGTGTGGGAACTGTCTTCTTGAGGGGACGGTCTTCTCTTGTAGAGACTGTGTTTGCTTGGGGGCTTTGGGGTGAGACTTTTAGGGTGAGGACGGTTTAAGCGTCTTTTTCGAGCGTCACAGCGGTTCCATAGGCTAGGATCTCAGCGGCACCGCCCATCAACATGCTTGTGGTGAGCCGGATGCTGATCACAGCGTTGGCACCGAGTTGTACGGCTTGTTCGGCCATGCGGTCGAGGGCCTGTTCGCGGCTCTCGGCCATAAGTTTGGTGTATTCTCGGATCTCGCCACCTGCGATATTGCGGAGCACTGCGACGATATCACTACCAATGTTGCGGGCGCGGATGGTGTTTCCTCGAACAAGTCCGTGAACTTTGGTGACCTTGTAGCCATGGACTTGTTCGGTTGTGGTGACGGTGATCTCATGATGGAAGCCTGTGACGGCCCCCGCGCTGGATTTGATGACGCGTTTCTCGCTCACTGGTCGATCTCCCTGTATGGATCGTGGTGAAGTCCACGCATACGGTTAAAGAGGATTCTTGCGAAAAGTGCAAGAAGTCCTGTCCCAATCAGTCCTGCACCAAACTTCAAGAGCGGTGGGACCGTGGGGTCTGTAAAGAGCTGGTAAAGTGCCAAACCGCCAAGCAGCGCTGCTCCCACAAAGATCAACAAGAAGTTGAAGAGTTGGAAGCCTTGGGTTGCGGCGGTGGGACGGGGGGGTTCGATGCGGGCATCCGCGAGGATGCGTTGCCGCAAACTATCTGTGTGGGACTTGATCATTTGAAAGTCCTCCAATTCTTCTTGGTATTCGGGATGTTCTAGAAGAAAGGCATCGAGTTCTTCTTGTTCAAGGGGTGATATCTGCCCATCCACGGCTTTCATCATCAAAGATTCGTAATACGATTGATCTCGTTTGGTCATTGGCTTTTCTCTCTGTTCGGAGCTTCGAAACGAAAGTCAGACTCTTTCTGTAAGACTTTTCGGAGGGTTTGTCTTGCTCTGTACAAGCGGCTCATCACGGTTCCCACTGGACATCCCAATAAATCGGCGATCTCTTCGTAACTGAGGTCTTGGAAGTGGCGTAGCTCGATGATCTCTCGCATCTCTTCGGGGAGTTGGGTGATGGCTCGGTTGATCGCTGTGTGTTGTTCGTGTGCTGCAAGACGGCTTTCTGCCGATGGATCGTGGGCGACGGGTTCAACGGTAGCTTCTTGAGGTTGGTGTTTGCGTTGACGCAGTCGGTCAAGGCAGTGATTTTTGAGGATACGATAAAACCAAGGATAAAAAGGCTGCGCAGGGTCGTATTTATCGCGTGCGGCGAGGGCTCGGGCTGCGGCTTCTTGGCAGGCGTCGCGTGACTCTTCGGCGTTTCCAAGGATGCGGTAAGCTGCGACATATCCGCGCTGTAACGCTTCGACGATAGAGTTGTAGAGGAAGTCTGTCATGGGATGAACCGTTTTCTTGTTGGAGCCAATGAAAAGGCGCGCCGCTTGGCCGTTTGGGTCTCGATTTGACGTCATGGTGTTTTACGATAGGCCGCAGAGTTTATTCCCAATGTTTTTTTCTGTCACGGTTTTGTCAGGAAGGACGGCGGGTGGCGTTGGAAAAAGTGCCCTGCGTGATGGATGCTGACACGAAGTTGTCAGTAGGGGTACTGTAGAGAAGATGCGGGACACAAAACCCCACAAAAAAGACAGTTTCAAAAAGAGAGGAGAGTCCATTGAGTGAAGTGATCTTGTATCGTTTTGGTGAGGCACTTGGTGCACCCGATGTTAGCCCATTTTGCGTCAAGATGGAGACCTATCTGCGGATGGCAGAGATCCCCTTTGCCAAAAAGCTCGGCAGCCCCAACCAAGCCCCCAAAGGAAAGATGCCGTATATCGTGCATGATGGGAAAAAGTTAGGGGATTCCAGCCATATCATCGCTTATCTCAAAGATGCCTTCCAAGTGGATCTCGATGAAGGACTCTCTGACTTGGATCGCGCCCATGCACGGGCTTATCAAAGCATGCTCGAAGAACATCTTTACTTTGTTGTGGTGTACTTTCGTTGGAAGGTCGAGGCTGGCTGGCAAGTGTATCGTCACGCCATTAGCAAAGTGATGAAAGATGCAGGAGCACCAGGCTTTTTGATCCCCATGCTCATCCCCTTGATTCGACGCAGTACATTGAAGTCACTCACTGCACAAGGCGTTGGACGTCACAGCGAAGCAGAAGCCGAAGAGATGGGACGCTCGATCCTCTCGTCGCTGTCGTCTTTTTTGGGAGAGAAACCCTACTTTCTTGGAGAGAAACCCACCACTCTAGATGCCACGACTTACGCGATGCTATCGGGACTTCTGGCACCGATCCCTGGTCCGCTCAAGCCTCTTTTGGAGGCTGATGAGCGATTGATGGCCTACTGCGAAAGGATGAAGGCGCGATTTTTTGCGTGATCAGGGATATCCGCGATGGATTCGGGGCGCCCACGGAGGGGCGCCCCTGGGGATCATTGGATATCCGTTATTCCGCGCGCCCCGGAGGGCGCCCGTGGAATGATCATTGATATCCGTTTTTTCGGGCGCCCACGGAGGGGGCGCCCCTGGAATGAAATGGATATCCTACTTTTCTGGGGCGGGCCACGGAGGGCCGCCCGATGAATCGTGGATATCCATTCTATCCGGGCGGGCCTCCATGCCCGCACTTGATCGGCAGGATATCGGGGATATATTAGGGGCGTTCGGGGCGTCCATGGGGGGCGTCTCTATGCAAAAGGAGCGGTGGATGAATCGTTTGTTTCGGTGGTTTGGGGCTTTGGGGTTGATGATCGGGATCTTGGGTGCGTGGGGTTGCAAGCGCAATGCTACAGAGGGGGCGGGAGGTGCCTCCAAGCCTGTAAAGAAGAAAGGTCACAAAGGGATGCATCATCATGGAAAAGACCATCACAAGGGGGATGTGAAGTACAAGCATCACGATATGCAGCATGACTTTAGCGATGTAAAGCGCTATGCAAAGATCTTCGATGATCCTGCGCGCAAGGCTTGGCAGAAGCCCGAAGAGGTTGTGACGAAGATGCAGATCAAACCTGGGATGGCTGTCGCGGATATTGGCGCAGGGACGGGGTATTTCTTACCTTTTCTTCAGAGTGCGGTGGGTGAAAAAGGCAGCGTGGAAGGGCTTGATATCAATGGCCCGATGGTTCAGCACATGAAGGAGCGCATTCAAAAAGCGGGTTGGTCTCAAGTGAAGGCGCGACAAGTGAAGATGGATGATCCGCAGCTCCAAGCGGCTTCTTTGGATCGCGTGTTGATTGTGAACACTTGGCACCACGTTGCAAATCGCGTGGAGTACGCCAAAAAGCTGAAGGCAGGCCTAAAGCCCGGTGGTGCCGTGTATATCGTGGACTTTACAATGGAAGCGAAGCGAGGCCCCAACAAGAAACATCGTTTGGAACCCCAACAAGTGATCAAAGAGTTTGCAGAGGCGGGACTCAAAGGGCGGTTGATCCCGTCTTCTTTGCCTGATCAGTACATCGTGGAAGGTGCGCTGTAATCGCAAGATACGATGGGTTGGGGAGATCGTTTGGGGGGGGTTATGTTTGAAAGGGGCTGGGGGTTTTGCTTTGGCGTGCGAGGTCTTTGCGCGTCACTTCTTGTTGTATCTCAGTCTCCAAGATGCGCGGATCATACTGTCTTTGGGGGCGTGCTGGCATCTCTGGGGGAGTACCTAGGTTGTGGAGTTCTTGTACCTTAAACTCGACGTTTCGTAGGTTTTCGACGCGTAGATGGGTCCACGCGCGGCCCACAGCGCCATCAAGGAAGGCTTTGGAGCGCATGAATTCAAAGGCCCAAAGAAGCTGGTAGCGCAAGGGGAGTTTGTAGAAGATTGTTTTGAGGAACATCCTGCGTTCGAGAGGATTGCCAAAAAGCTTGGGTTCTGCGGCGAGTTTGTCGCCACGCACTTTCATGATCGCTTCCATGGTGGTGTAGCGATTTTGTTTTTCAAACCAGCGATTGAGATCAGGGCTATCGAGGTGTTCCATCAGTCCTTTGAACTTGCCCACCGAGCCCTTCACATGGGGATATTCGTTGACAAGGACATCCGAAAAAGTGCAGGTACCAGTCTTCCAAAGCCGCAGGACTTCATTTTTGTTGTGCAGGGGTTTGCCCATAAACCAAAGTCGCCGATCCATGGCATAGCCCGTGTGTGGGCCATCTTGGCGTTCGACTTCTTGGATTTCTTGGATGAGGGCATCGGTGAGTCGTTCGTCTGGATCGAGTTTCATGGTCCATGGTGTTTGGATCGGCAAGCATTGAAGGGCAAAGTTCCACTGATCCCCAAAGTTGGTGAAGGGGCGTTGGACGATATGCACCCCGTATTCTAGGGCGATATCCACGGTGCGATCACTGCTAAGGCTGTCCACGATAAAGATGTCTTTGGCCCATTGTTGGGTATTTTCGATGGCTGCAGGTAGACGGTGTTCTTCGTTGAGTGTCAACATGATAACGCTTGTGGAGCGTGTCATCGTTCAGCATCCCTTATGTATGTGATCGTGCCGAGAGGAACGTGGGTTGTGTAGGTTTGGGTCTCATGATCTTGTGGGTTTCTTCACGGCTTGCGAAAGGGCCAACGTCGTCGGGAAGAACGGGAAGACGCGCACTCTTGTAGGAGCGAGAGGAGTTGTTCAGCGTAGTTTGTCCAAGAGAAGTCTTGGGAGCGTTTGGACGAAGCAGCGGCCATCTTGGGCGCTAGGTCGGGCTGAACGAGGAATTGCAAGAGTGTTTGTGCGCATGAGCTTGGAGAAAAAGTCTCGAAGTAAAGTGCAGCATCCAAGCAAAGTTCTTGGTTTGTAGGTGTTTGCGAGACGATCAGTGGGAGTTCTGAGGACATTGCTTCGATCAGCGGGTGTCCGAAAGACTCGGTAAAGGAAGGGAAAACGAAAGCATCCGCCGCGCGGTACAAGCTCCAAAGTTGGTCGTAGGGTAGATGTTCGCTGCTGTGGATGATGTCTTGGAGTTGTAGCTCTTGGATGCGCTGTTGTAGCTTGTCGTACAGTTCTTTTTCGCCCGTTTTCTCACGGTGCAAGGTGGTGATGAGTTTGAACTTGCGTTCTCGAAGTCGCGGATCTGCGAGGGCTTCGACCAAGGTCTCTAGGTTTTTTTGCAAAGCGTATGAAGAGACATGGAGAAAGAGCGTGTAACCTTGCTGTTTCCACTGTTGCATCTTGTGGAGGATAGGGGGTGGGGAGACGGGTGTTTGGTGCGTGAGGAAACGCTCTTTGGAAAAGCCGTAATGCAAGACAGGGAGGGGCTTTTGGAGAGAGGGAAGGTCGAGCAGTGCAAGATCCTTCATGGCTTGTGAAGGAAACATCACCATGTCTGCGCCCAAGATAGAGAGCTGACCGAGCATTCGTTTGAGATGAAAGGAAAACGGGATCGGTCCCATTTTTAGCATCTTTTCTCGGTATATCGGGCAATAGAAAATGGTATTTCGGATCAAGAGAAGTTCAGGGCAGGGGGCTGAAAAAGAGCCAAAGCCCATCGAAGAGAACAAGACATCGATTTTGTGTTCTCGAAGCAGTTGAGGGATGTGGTGGACATCCAGATAAAGCTGATCAAGCGCGTCATTTTGGCGTTTGGGGAGGGGAATCCATTGAAAAAGCGCGGGATCGGTCTTGGGCTGGAGGAGTGCTTGGGTTTCGGGAGGCGCGAGCAGAAAAAACTGGTGTTCTCCAGCGAGGGGCGGGAGGACTTCGAGAAGGTTGGTCAGGTATGTGAGGGCGCCGCCCATATTGGCGGAACGTGCGTTGATAAAGATGCGCATCAGTCTTTTTCTGGGGTTGGGGGAGGTGTGATCAGATGGTCGCGTTCAGGATGCCCGTAGATGGTGAGTTGCAACATCCTGCGTATACGATCGATGTTGGAATAGCCCGAACGAAGGCAGCGTTCGCGACCTGCTTTTGCGATCTTCTTTCGTTCTTCTGGATGCTCTCGATAGTATTGGATCTTTTGTAAGAGTTCTTCTTGGGAGGAAAAGAACTCGGCTTCTTTGCCTTCTTCAAACAAACGCAGATGTTCGTCTGTGCGTTCGGCGAGCATAAAGGCACCACATGCGGGGATCTCCATGCTGCGGGAGGTATGTTGATCTCGGTTTTGTTTTCGCAAGAAGCCTAGGCAGATATCCGAAGCGTTGATGACTTCGACATAACGCTCTCCCATGGCGCTGCTGCCCGTAAAGGTGAGGTTTGTGACAGGCCAGGTGAGTTTTTTGTTCCACGAGTCTTCACCCCAGATCTTGATCGGGATGCCTTTTTTGCCCATCTCGACGAGGATGTCCGAGCGTTCCTTTTCCCAAGAGCCGATGAATACGACCTCTCCACCGAGTTCTTGACGCAACGCTGGCGTCAGTTCGACGGGGCGGTGGAGATCTCGTGAGAAGCCTTTTCCGATGCGATAAACCTGCGGACCTGTGGGCTTTTGTAGCTCACCGACTTGGGCCCATCGATTCGTGAAAAACACGTCATACAAAGGGAAGGTCTGGAGCAATTCGCGTGTGACATTGAGGGGGTTTTCCATGTCGTCGGGCATGTAACCAGCGATGCGACCTTTGGGGGAGGCTTTGCGAAAGGCCCGAAATATCGAAGGCTTGAGCATAATGCCTTTGTCGATCCAAAGGATGTCGAAAGGTTGGCTTTGGATCGTGCGGATAAGGCTGCGATGAAGCCCTGTGCCATCGACTTGGATACCAAAAAACTTGCGAAGGACGCGCATGGGAAGGCGTCGATTGAATTGGATGGCCTCGGGTGGGGTGATATCTTGTTCTTGGACAAAAGAAACAAGCTTTTTCATGGCTTGCAAACGATGCCAAGAGGTGCTGCCGTCGCCATAAGCAAAGCTTGCAAGGTACAAGACGCGAAGGTGTTTGATGGGGCGGTGGATAGGCTGTTCCGTCATCTATTCATTCCATCTATCGGGGGTTTGGGCCACGCTAAACATCTCTTGTTGTGTGTCTTTGAAGAGTGGTCTTTGTTGTACAAGTTTTCGTCGAGCATAGCACGAAAGTTTGCGTTGAGCGCGTCCTTCTTGGGTGCGGATCAAGGTGATGAAAGGATCTCCAAGAAGGTAGGGAGCAATCGTTGGTAAGAGTAGTGTTCTTCGATGTATTGGATCAAGACTTCTGGCGCAGGTGCTTGCAGTTGTCCTTGGAGAAACGCGCGGATCTTGCCTTGGAGCGCGGTGATATCCCCTGTGGGGTAAAGAAATGCAGGAAGGATGGGGGCGAGGACTTCGGGGATCGCGCTAGAGTCTGAGCTGATCACGGGGCAACCAAAAGACAGTGCTTCGATCGAGATCAGGCCAAAACATTCGAGGGCACGGGTGGGAAGAAGGAAAGCATCTGCGGCTTGGTAGGCCAAGTCGAGATCTTCTTCGGAGATGCGGCCAAGAAAGTGGATCTTGTCGTTGGCATGGTAATGTTGGACGAGTCCTTCGTGGTGGGTGCGGAGTGGTCCATCCCCTGCGATGTAAAAGCGGAAGTCGTGGGTTTCTGTGAGGGGGGCGGTGGCGTGGATCGCATCGTCGATGCCTGTACGGGGGCCGTGGAAGCGGACTGTAAAGAAGATGGGTATCTCTTGGGGCCAACCCAACAAAGTGCGCGCTTCGACTTGGGTATGGGTTCTTTGGAGCCCAGGGCGCCGCCAGTAGGGCATCACGGAGATCTTGTCTTGCATCCCATAGAGTTTGAGTAGTTCTTGGCGCGTAAAGTCTGACAGGGTGTGGATGCGGTGGCTGCGTTGAAGGATTTGTTGCTCAAGCCATGTCAAAAGGGGCACACCAAGGAGATGTTTGAGGGATTGCAGCCACGTTTGGTTTTGTTGGTTGGCTTGGTACTCAAGCAACACGGGGGAGTGGACGGTGGTAAGGATGCGTGTCTTTTCGCCAAGGGCTTCGCAAATCGCCCATCCTGTGCGGGTGTTGTGGATGTGAGCAATATCCCAGTTCGTTCCGAGGTGAACGAGGATACCTTGTTTGGCGCGGTGGATGGATTCAAACAAGCGCAGCGGGTTCCAAGCTGGCAGTGTTGAAGGAGGGACGCGCAAGATGTCGATACCTTCGACGTGTTCGAATGAAGTGGGTAAAGAAGGATCTGTGTGATAAGAAAGCATCGCGACTTTGTGGCCAGCGTCTCTTGCAGCGAGCGCCATATCCCACGCCACACGTGCGGCACCTCCCGGATAATCTAAGAAGTGTGTATCTACAGCGACGAGATACCTCATCAATGAGTCTCCCTTGGCAACATCAAAGGGGGGGTTAGACAAGATGCTTTGTTGCAAAAGTTTCTCGTCGATATCAAGAGGAAAATCTTTTGTATTGTTGAACGACTTGACTCATGATCCCTGATCTTCTTTGCCAGAGCCAACGGAGAAGGGGGCGTGAGAGGATTCCTTGTAGAGACAAATAGATCTCCGCATTTTCTAAGGACGTAAGAATCCTAAACAATTTCCATGTTGTTGGGATTTTTGTATGGTCAGGGTGAAAGAGGTATCTCCCCGATACACCGAGGGTTTGGACGCCAAAAGGCATTTTGAATGCGAACCACAAAGGTTGTGAATTGATCTTTATATCGTACCGCGACGAGTTTTGGACTTTTGAAAAACGTACTTTATGGAAGTCTAATTCCCAGATCTCATCGTCCCAATCCGTCACTTTGAAGCGAAAAGGTTTCAGTTGTTGAAAAAGCAAAGGAGATGTTTTCTTTTTCAAACCAACAACTCTCTTTTCCACGACGCTTTGTACTTCCGTTCGATCTTTTGGTGGTTCGAGGGGATCTGTTTCTTCTGTGCTTTGTTCGTAATGGCTTCGGTAAAACTGTTCGGCTTTTGTGTGGATCTCTTCTACGTTACGGGGGGAGAGGGAGCCCTTTTCCCAGACGAGTGGTTCTCCTTGTATCTCAAGGAGGACCAATTTGAGCCCCTGACTTTTGAAGGCAGAAAGAGCGTCAAAGACGGTATTGGCTTGTGAGTTCATGTGATCGTTGTCAGGCTTCGAAAATGTCACCAGCGACGCAAATGGGACGGTAAATGAAGCCCCCAAAGCTTTGTGATGTTCTATCATTTTTCTGAGGACTTGCTTGGCGTCTAATGCCAACAAGTCAGGGATTCCTTCGGAGCCTGCGATGGAAAACTGATTCATTAAAATATCAGGGGAGCCAAAGTTTTTGTGTATAAGGCTCAGATCGTTCTGGTTGAGTTCTGTGTCGTTGATGTTGAGCGCCCAAAATCTGCCTTGATCAAAGATCGCCAACGAAGAGTCCAAGTGCCTGTGGGCGTATACTGCGATTTCCACATGTTGATTGAGCCGAACTTTCTGCATATGCGGGAGTTTTAAGAAGTTTTTGTATCCCAGTTTTTCTAGAGCATCAAACACCTTTTCACTGTTGGTATCTTGGAAGGCAACTTTTACACGTTCAGGCAAAAAGCTTCGGATATGCCGAAGTGTCGGGAAGTGTAGATGGTCTGGGTGTTCGTGAGAGATCCAAATGACATCAATGTCGCCGAGTACACTTTCTATTTTCTTTAGGTCCGGTGTGGGAGATAAGCTCCATCCACTGTTGAAGGCCGTTCCCAAAAACCATGGGTCTGTCAACAGCTTTAGCTGTCCGATCTCTATCAGTAGGGAGGCGTGACTTAACAAGTGAAGTTTTTTCGTACTCATGTTGAATGATACCCCGACATATGTCCGTAAGAATGGGTGATAAATAAAGAGATGAATGAAAAGTGTGCGTTGTGTAGAGAGTTCTGTCTCAGAGCCATACGGGAAGAATCGAAGGGGTGTTGTATCGTTTGTTGATGTTGTTCGTCGCACATCCCTGAACATTACAGATCTTGTGGAAGATAGCTAAAGAAGAAGTGGTACCTTCAGTCCAAAGTACACTCCACATCACAGAGGTTTGGGAACGAAGCTTTCACAAGGTAAAGCAAGCCCACTTCCTTTGGCAAGCCCCAAAGAACACTTTCAGCGTGTTGGCACTACTTCTCTTTTTTTAGGCTCTATTTTCTTTTCTTTCTTGTCATGAATGATGTTTTTTCTTCCCATACTTTTCTCAAAGAGGCTGCAAAAAAGAGTCAATGATAAGTCGATTTTTATGCTCTACGTAGCCATCCATCTGTGGTTGTGTCCTAAGACTTTGATCGTTGACGAGACCAAGAGTGTTTTTGCTCCAAGGTTGTGTTGGTTGGATTGAGCTGATGAATCCCAAGGTGGGGTTTATCGTGGCCGTTTTTCCATCACGAGGTCTCTTTTTGGCTCAACTTTTTGTTTGTTCTCTTGGCTTTCTTTGGAGTCCAAACTTATTTCTCTTGACGGTCTTGTTTCTCACATGTGTTTTGTTAGAGGCGAGGCTTTTTTGTGTTGTACCATTCTGTTTTGTCGGTCGTAGCACATCTATAGGAAGGTTTGCAAAACACGTGGTGATCTAGTAATACGCCTGAAAAGTGAAAGCATGACTGCTGCTTTGTCTGTTTTGATGTGAGGTGAAAAAACAACCGATGTGCGGAATTGCAGGGATCGTGGGTAAGGGTGCGAGTGAACATGTGGATGCTGTTCGCCGAATGATGAAGGCTATGGAACACAGGGGACCTGATGGAGAGGGGCTTTATGTTGCTCCATCAGGACGATGCGTCTTGGGGCATCTGCGGCTGGCGATCCTCGATCCTGCGCTTGCTGTGCAGCCGATGTTTTCAGCCGATGAACGCTGGGCGTTTGTGTACAACGGGGAGTGCTATAACCACCCGACCTTGCGTGAAGTGTACAAAGAGGACCTTCATGCGCTCCGTACCACGGGGGATACCGAGGTTGTGATGCGTTTGTTGCAGGCGCATGGTGCGGATATCTTGCCTAAGCTCAATGGGATGTTTGCTTTTGCTTTGTGGGACGAACAAAAAGAGACGTTGTTGCTTGCGCGGGATCGCTTTGGTCAAAAGCCGCTTTATCTCGCGAAGTCTGGTGATCTTTTGTTGTTTGCTTCAGAGGTGCGGGCGTTGTTGGCTTCGGGGCTGATCTCCCGAAAAGTCGATCTTGCGGGGGTTTACAGTTATTTGGCTTTTGGCTCTGTCCAAGAACCGCTTTCCATCTTGTCAGGCGTTGAGATGATGCCGCCGCAAAGCTCGATGATGTGGTCTTCTTCGGGCGGTGCGACGCAAGCAAGGTCGTATTGGTCCCCTCCAAGCGGAAAGCAGGCGCTTTCCGCTGTGGAGCTTCGTGACGCATTTGTTGGGGCGGTGGAGCGTCACTTGATCAGCGACGTGCCTTTGGGGTTGTTTTTGTCGGGTGGGATCGACTCTTCTGCGGTGGCGTTGGCAGCTTCGAGGGTTTCGCCTTCTGCGCTGAATACCTTGTCTATCGTTTTTCCCGAACAGAAGGAGCTTTCCGAAGCCAAGTATGCGCGTCGTATCGCAGAGTTGGTGGAGAGCCGTCACCAAGAGATCCCGCTGACGGGTTCGATGATGCTTTCGATGTTGAAAGAGAGCTTTCATGCGATGGACCAGCCCACAGGAGATGCGATCAACACTTACATGGTCTCGATGGCAGCGCATCAGGCGGGCCTCAAGGTGGCGCTTTCGGGACTAGGTGGCGACGAACTTTTTGGAGGGTATCGCGCAGCGCCTCGTGTGTTGTTGTTTTCTCGGCTGCGTCGGCTTTTTTCGCTGGTGCGTGGTCCTTTGCGTGGTTTGCTTGGGCAGGTGCGACCTTGGTCTGTTTCTGTGTCCAAGCTGCACCAGTTGTTGGGGAGTTCACCCACTTGGTTGTCTTCTTTTTTGGTGCAGCGTCGGGTCTTTTCAGAGCGTCAGATCGGGCTACTTGCTCCGCAACTTCTCTCTGACAAGCTTTTTTCAGGGACCTTGCGCGAGGGCATCGTCGCCAAACAGTTCGATCAGTTGGGGACATTGATCAAAGGCAAGACGCTCGAAGATGCGATCGCGCTTTTGGAGTTGAGCACCTACATGGCCCAAACGTTGTTGCGCGACTCGGATATCATGGGGATGCACCACAGTTTGGAGATCCGCATCCCTTTCTTGGACACCGCGTTTTCGGATGCGGTGTTGTCGTTGGAGCCTGAAGCGCGGCAACATGCACGCGGGATCAAGTGGCGTATGGTCGAAGCCATGGGCGATTGGATGCCTCGTGAGATCTATGATCGACCCAAGATGGGCTTTACGCTGCCTTTTGAAAGTTGGATGCGCAAGGAACTCAAACCGCAAGTGGAATCGGGCCTGCGGGCTTTGGCGCAGCGTTGCGAACCTTTCCAAGAGAAAAGCTTGATGCGGTTGTGGGGGGCCTTTCAAGAACGGCCCCAAGATGTGCGATGGTTTCGACCTTGGCTGTTGTGTGTCTTAGGGAATTATCTTGAGATTCACCAACTCTCCACAGAAGGGCTCTAGTGTGAGTGGGTGGGGTTGGGGAAGGCGATTCTTTCGATGGGATGGGGCGTTGGGGACGTCGTCTTTTAAGTGCGCTTCATGGAGAAGGTCGGCATCTGTTTGCGGCGCACTGTCAGGAGCGGATAAGCAAAGAAGATCAGGAAGATATCGAAGAAGATAAAGATCACGATATCGCGGACAAACACGAAGAACACCAAAGACTGCGTTCCTTCGACGATACACAAGGTTGTAATCAGGCATGAAAGCGCATAAAGCTGCGTGACCACAAGTCTTTTGGTTTTGGTCAGCGAGAAGAACAGGAAAGAGAACAACATAAAGAGCGGGAGGGCATAAAACAGGATGCCGAAGATGCCGATGGCTCCGAAGGATTCGGACAGCAAGAAAAGGGGATAGTCCGTTTCGGGTAGGTGGAAGGCTTCAGCGATGTAGATGTCAGCGTCGCGGACGGCTCTTTTATCGACGTAAATAAACGAAGGGATCGCGCCTTTGATATGTTCGAGCAAGATCTCTTCGCGGACATATTCGATCTCTTTGTCCTCCTGTTCATATTGTCGAAACAGCAGGCTCAAGAAATCGACAGGGGACATCCTTTTTTTGAGGTTTTCGACGGTGTTTTCGTAGTCTTCTTCGCCTTCCAAAAAGCTACTGATATGGATGTCATAGCTATTCTTTTTGATTTTATTTCGGGTAAATTGCCACGCCTCAAAGAGAGAGAAGACCAAAAGCAGCGAGAGGACCACTTTGGAAAAGTCCTGAAAGCCCCATCGGATGTTCTTTTTGGAGGCCAAGTGGAAGAAGATGCAAAGGAAGACGTAGAAAAAAACCACCCTGCGTCCGAGGGTAAAGATCTGCATAAAAAAGTAGGCCGTAAACGAAAGGGCGATGTAAATCCTCTTTACTTTCCCGAGATCTGCCCACTTGTAGGCCATAAGGAAAGAGATGCTAAAAAAGAAGCTCTTTCCCAAGTCATTGATCCAATACACTTGATAAGACAAGATCTTACTGCGGTCGAAGGCTGAGAAGACAAAGCCATATCGGGCAAAGATATAAAGAGAAAGTGCCAGAATAAAAGGAATGATCAGGTACAGCGCAACGCGTTCAACGATCTGGGCACCGAAGTTTTCTTGAACGAGCTCGCCAATATTTTTCTTCATGGGATTCAGGAGAAAATACACCAAGGCAACAAAAGCCAAGATGTAAAGCATCGCCCAGTTGAGGTAATACTGATCCTCCGCCCTGAAGTTAAAGATACTCCGCGCTGTCGAGTACAAGATGGTGTTGGTATAAAAGAACAAAATAAATAACGTTCCTAACGTCATTGTTTTCTTACGAAAAGAAACAAACAACAACGATAAGAAAAAGACGTGTATCAAAAGCAAGACAACGATGGTCATGTTGCATCCAGCAAGCATCGAATGGGGAAAAGCCCCATTCAGGTTCCTTGGGGTGTGCTTTCTCTCGTGCTCACAAAAACGCGAGCTTTTGGGGAGAGCACGTCTTCGTTATTACGAAGAAATGCCCAGGGTTATTACACGAGGTTGTGAGAAAAGTCGATCTGACTTTGGGAGAAGGGACGCTGCGAGATTAGCGCAAGAGGACGAACGTGAAGGGGGAGAGGGTGAGCGTGCTGGTGCCACAGCCGCTTTTGGCTTCGCTTCCAGCGGAGATGTTGGTTGCGACGCAGTCTGTCGCATTGAGTCCTACACCCAACCGCGAATAGAAGGCTCCAGCCGCACAGTGGGTTGTTTCGTTTCCAGCGGTGAGGATACCAATGCGCGTCTGCATATTCGTCCCCACGATGTTGAAGCCTTCGCGAAAACAAGGGCCCGGGAGAGGCGAGTCAGGAAGCAAGCTTCTCCAAGTGGCGGGCCCAAGGGAGTAATCGAGCACGCTGGGATTGTTTTGGGTGAAGATACTGCGCAGGGACGGCGATTGTTTGTGCAAGATGCCAACGTTAAGTTTGCCGTTCACAGAATAAGCGATCGCGACTTGCGAAAAGGGATAGGTGGAGAAGCTTTCAAACTTGGCTTCTCCATCGTTGTTGAGGGACAACTTGTCTTCTCCAAAGTGTGTCCCATCCTTCCACAGCGAATTGTCGTAGCGCAAGGTAGCTTTGCTACCGTCGATCTTCATGGTAAGTGCCCAGCCACCGCCGTGTTTGCTCATCAAACAGTAGGCTTGTTTTCGTGTTGTTTGTGTGGCGGGTTTGATCCAGTACACTCCGTCTTGCGTTGAAGCGTAAGGGGGGAGGCGGTAGTCTAAGCAAGAAGGCAAAGCGGCCCCCACAGGGGGCGCAAAAGCTGATTGATCTTGGACAAGCAGGTTGGTGTTGCCAACCAAGCGGCGAACGAAGATATACCCAAAGGCCGCCGTGACTTGGGGGCCGCCGTACTCGGGGACAGCGGCGATCCTGTTTCCGACAGATAGGCTACTTGGAAAGCCGAAGCCCACAGCACTATCGAGATTACAGGAGGCGGAGTCACTGGCTACAAAGCCAAGGCGCAGACCTGTGATGGCGCCACCCGACTTGTCGGTGATGTTGATGCCTTCTTGTTTGCATCCTTTTGTGAGGGAGCTTGTTTTGACGAGAGAGCGCCACACGGTTTCGCCCATCTCTTGGTCAAAATCGGAGTCGGGTGCTTTTTTGAGGATGTCCAACATTGAGTTGGCTTTGACATGAGCGATACCTGAGCGGGTGCTATCAGTACCTGTCTTCATTTGGAAGAGGATTTCATCGACAGGAACGGTCCAATAGCTCTCTAGTTTGGCTTCAGTCGCGTTGAGATCGGCGTCGATGGTGCCACTTTCAGGATAGGTTTTGTTGTTTGTCCAATATTGAGAACTGTAATTAAAGGTTTGAGCTGTACCATCGGCTTTGAGCACGAGAGTCCAACCTCCACCTGCATAAGTCATGTCGCAGTAAGCAGAAAACTCGCTTGCCGAACCTGCGGGTTTGATCTTGTACACACCATTGCTGCTTGCGGCGGCGTAACCTGCTTTGGTGGGATAGCGGTACTCTGCGCAGTCTGCCGCAAACGTGCCATCACTCCAAGCGAAGCCACCTGTGTTTGGGACGATGGCGCGGACACAACGATTGCCTCGACAGGCCAGCCCTGGATCATTGCAGTCTGCGTCTTGTTGACAAACGACAATGCACTTTTTGTTGGTGCAAGTACGGCCTGTTCCACAGTCTGTATCGACGGAACAAAAGCCGCAGGACTTTCCTTGCAAGCAGAGACAGTCACCTTCAGGCGTACACTTCCCAACGCAGTCGTTGTTGGTGGTGCATTGGGTGACTGCGCACTTGCCGCTTACGCATTTGGAGTCTGTTCCATACTCTTGCTGACAGGACATGTCACCTTGGCAGTCTGCGCAAACGTCGTTCACACAGAGCGTTCCAGGTTTGTCGAGGCGACAGTCGCGTGTATCGACGCAGGCTTTACAGAGCTTGGCCTTGGTATCGCAGTAGGGCTTTTGTGCATCGAGACAGTCGTCTTTGTTGACGCAGCCTGGACGACAGATGCCTTCCTCGATCACGCATATCTTGCCGAGCCCGCAGTCTTCTTTGCGGATACAAAACTGACACTCAGGTTGATCCTCTGGACAGACTTTTTTCTCGGGTGGTGGGGGCTCAGGGAGCTTTTCAGCCGGTGGGGGCTCGGGGAGCTTTTCGGCCGGTGGGGGCTCAGGGCGCTTTTCGGGAAGTGGGATACCTTCCGTAGGGGAGACATTCTTGGAAACACAAGAGTTTAGGAAGCAATGGGTCCCTTCGGAGCAATCATTGTTGTTTTGGCAGAGTTTATAAGTGGGGTCCACTTGGGTGGGGGCAACGCACTGCCACATCCCAGATGCAAAAACGAAAAGTAGAAAGGCTCCATAACCAAGAGAACTCCAACCCTTTTGGGCAGAGGAGATCTGTTGTGGTTTTCTTTGCTTGTTCATGGAACAACCATCCTTACAGAGAAAGAGTATGCGTGCTACCTTTTTCGAGGAACAAAAAGTTGTACGTGTTGAGCGTGTTGATGCCCGATTGAACGATGTTTTCGATTTCTTCGGGCAGCACCACACGACACTGTTTTTCGATGGTCCACGCTTCGTAGCCATGAGACCAAAAAGCTTGGAAAGTGGGCAAGAGGTGGGGGTTAACGGATATGCCCTTGGGTTGGTGTTCTGAGACGGTGATCTCCATCATCCAAATGGGCTTGGGGTCCATGCCAAGGATGTTTGAGGCACCTTCGAGCATCCATCGCTCTGCACCTTCGATATCGACGAGGATAAAACATTTTTGGCCTTGGAATCGTTCACCGAGTGCATTGTTCAACGTGGTGCTTGGTACCAAAGTGACGTATTCTTCGGGGGTTCCCGCCCAGCCTTTGACCAAAGAAGCCCCTGTGCCGCCACCGTAGATCTCAAGGATGCCGACTTGGTTGCTGAGCGCCATCGGGAACACTTCAATCTGTGAGGCCCAATCGTTGGCTTTGATGTTGCGAAGGAGATAGTGGAGGTTCATCTCCATGGGCTCAAAAGCGACCACATGTTTGTTTTGTTGAAGCGCGATGCAGCTGTAGTATCCGATGTTTGCGCCAATGTTGATAAAGGTCTCTACATGGGGGAGGATGCGCTTTACTATTTGCGTTTCTTCGGGCTCAAACTGGCCGCGTTGCATGGAGGGATTGCCAGCCAACTTGAATCCCATGGGGGTTTCGATGGGTTCTTCAAAGATCTGTAGACTGTCTCTGATATATCGATAGGTCGTTGCCAGCTTGGGAAAACGCTCGACCACTGGCTTTACAAATTGTATGAACTGCTTCCTCATAGTCCAGCCTGTGTGACCCAAGTACTTTTGTCTTGGGGTGGGGTCTTCTTCAAAAGAAGACGAACATTGAAAACAGAGGACTCTGCAAAAGATCGAGTACCTCGGCCTTTAGGACACTCATGTATACGTTTCCAAGGTCTGCATATCTCATGGCAAACGTGATGGATGGTGTGAAACTTTCGATGTTGTACAGAAGACATGCGTGTCATCTCTTGTAGCCTATGCCTCTTTTGTTGATCCATCAAGTCCACATCACATTTTTTAGAGGTTGTGTCCCTGTTGTATGGCTTGGAGATATCGACACTGTAGAAGATTCGTGTTAGATCCACCTTCATTTTGCGAGGGGATGGTTTGTTTACCACCGCGCAAAAGTCGTTTGAGATGTGTTGGAGGAAGAAGATGTTGATGAGATCGGCCAAGCAACTTTATTCGTTGTTTGCGATGTTTGGGTTTGAGCCACTGCGAGCAATTACCGCGTTGCGCAGCCTCCCTTTTTACTACCGCGACATGTAAGCCTTCAAAGAACTGATGGAGCAAGAAGGCGACGCCTTTTCTTGGGGTCGTTTGTATCCTTGCCTCGCCGATCGATTTGCGGAAGGGGGACTCGCAAAAGGTCATTACTTTCACCAAGGCTTGTTGGTGGCGACCCGTATCTTCCAAGCACAGCCCACACGCCACGTTGATGTTGGTTCAAGGATCGACGGTTTTGTCGCTCATGTTGCGAGTTTTCGCGAGATCGAAGTGGTGGATATCCGCCCGATGTCGAGTCACATCCACAACATCCACTACCTTCAGATGGATCTGATGGAGCCTTTGGGCGAGGAGTTTCTGTCTTGTTGTGACTCGCTCTCTTGTTTGCACGCTCTCGAACACTTTGGCTTGGGTCGTTATGGCGATCCCATCCGTCCCAAAGGCTATGAGATCGGCCTCCAAAACTTGATCCAGATGGTGAAGCCTGGCGGAACGATGTATCTTTCTGTTCCCATCGGGCCACAGCGCATCGAGTTTAATGCGCATCGTGTGTTTTCTGTGCGCTTTCTTTGGGAACACCTTAAAGAGTCTTTTTCGCTAAAGCATTTTTCTTATGTCGATGATCGCGGAGATCTGCACGAAGATCAGCCTTTTGAAGACAAAGATATCGATACAAACTTCGGATGCCACTACGGTTGCGGGATCTGGGAGTTGCAGAAAAAAGACGCCGCTTGAGTGCTCTGGGGGAGAGGGGACCCAAAAGGCTCGATATGCGGGCGCTTTGGAGCGGATGGGAAGTCTCTTCTTTGCGGACGGGCTTTGAAAAGGGACGTGAGGCTTGGAAGTCACGGGCTTAGGCTCGAGATCGGCGAAGTCGCTCGAATATCTTGGCGCGGATCTGGTTCGACAAGAGGGCCGAAAGCAGGGTCGCAAGGACACCCACACACAACAAGAAAAAGAACCAATGTAAGCGGCTTTGGTGCCCTTGTGGTTGAAGCCATCGTGCGCCCCACACCACAAAAAACGCCCCGAGCGAGGGAAGGAACACATCGTCGCGATACCAACGCCACTTTTCAGTGGGATAGATGCGTCTGTGCATCAACTGGATGCCGATGAGGATGTTGGCGGTATGCAATGCTGCCCAGATGCCCGCTGCACCGAGGGTTCCGTACGTGGGCACGATGATGAACAAGGCCGGTAGTAAAAAGCATAGCGTTACAAGGTTGAGTTTAAACAACAAACTCGTCCAACCGTGAGCGAGTTGGCAGGCGTAAGGAAGCGTGAACTGGGTGTGCATAAAGGTGCCGATCACAAACAAAGAGATGATCGGCGCGGTGTTGTTGGCGAGATCGTGGTTGCCCGACCACATAAACACGATCCCTCCTCCAAAAAAGCTCAAAAGCATCGTCGCTGGAGCGACCAAAACCGTTATCAATTGGGACGTTTGGTGATAAAGGCGGATAAACTCTGTGTGGGCTTCTTGGGCATGAAGTTCGATCATCCTTGGGTAGATGGCCGAACTCATGGGAGCGCTGACCATGTACAAGACCCCAGTGACCGTCACAGCCAACGTGTAATAGCTGAATTGTCCAAGGGGGATGAGCTTGGAAAGGATGATCTTGTCTGACTGTGTAAGGAGCAAGCCCACCAACACGACCCCAGACAAGCCTCCTGCAAACTTCCATACTTTTGAAAGCTCTTCTGAAGAAAAGCGCGCAGGGGACGGTGGTTTGTCGAGTAAGCGAAGCACACGCCAACGACAAACCAACACTGTAAACACAGAAATCACAGCCTGCCACACAAAGAAAGCTTCAATGGTATTCGAGACATACCAGAGGATCAGGATCACGCCGCCGTGTCGCAGTGTCTCGAAGATCATGCTAAAGCCATTGAACCAGACTTGTTGCTGGAGGCCATAAAGCGAGCCACGATAAATGTTTTCGGCGAAGCGTAGGGCGAGAACAAGCGCGATGATCGAAAGGGCATCCCGCACCACTGAGGGAGAAAGGACTTTGACTTTGAACCAGTGGTGGGCGAGGAAGTCCGCCGCCAACCAGATCCCCAGTCCTGTGACCACGGAGGCCGCGAGACATACGATCTCGACGCTGCGCAAAAGATCGTGGATGGACTGTGGTGTGTGACTACCCGCGCTGTAGCGCGCCATCTCTCGATTGAGGGTGGGGGACATGCTGGCGTCCAAGATCGGAAGCCATGCGCCGATCATCCCGTAGATCCCGATGAGTGCGTAAGACTCGATTCCCAAGATCTCGACATACACAGGAATGAAGATGATCCCTGCGAGGGCTCGCCAGCCTTGGCCGAGATAATTGGCAAGGATGTTGTATTTGAGTTTGGCCATGAGACTCTTGTTGGTGGGTCACGTTTGTCGTGGACCTTTGGGGTTGGGCTGCAAAGGTCGGTGTTTTTCTGCGACCTTTGCAACAGGATACGCCTCAAAAGGGCGGAACTGTGAGCTTTACGCGATAGGGCGATGAAACTGCACACTCTCGAAAACAAAATCCCATCGCGGGCTTGTAGAAGGGTGACAAAAGTTGTGGGTGTGATAACAAGCGTCGCGAGTGGGTAGTGCATACAGTGAAGCTCTCGCAACTGAGTATCTCATCCGAAAACCCCTTTGAGAGAGCACTCATTTGGCCCCATACGCTTGACGTTTTGCAGGATGGTATAGATACTGCGTGTCGCTATGGAAAAAGGGGACCACGTGCGGCCCAAACATCTCTATCACAAGAGCCACTAGGGATAAACATTGAAACTCAGAAAGCTTGAATTCAATCGTGTTTTTTTTGAGAAGGTTCGCCGCGTTCTCTTGCGAAAAGCGGATGCTTGGATGAGCGATACCCTCTTTGATCTGGATCGCGTCCTCGAAAAGATGGCCATCCGTCCTTTTGAATTGCACTTTGAACTGACCAACCTCTGCAACGCCAAGTGCATCTTTTGCCCTTATCAGTTTCAAGAGCGAAAGACAGAGATGTTGTCGGATGAGATCTTTTATAAAGCTGTCGAAGATTACGTCGCGATATCAGGTGGATCGGTTGGTCTGACCCCTATCGTGGGTGATGCCTTGATCGATCCAAAGTTTCTCGAACGCGTGCGTTACTTGCGCAGCCTGCCCCAGATCGATCGGATCTTTGTGACCACCAACGCGATCTTGCTCGATAAGTTCGGGATCGCCGAGATCTTGCACTCGGGTCTCGACACCATCAACATCAGCACCTCGGGCTTCGACAAAGAAAGCTACGTGCGGCTTTATCAAAATGCGTCGTATGAACGGATGCGCCGCAATGTGTTGAGCCTCGTCGAAGAAAATGACAAGCTCAAAAATCCCCTCAATATCACCGTTTGTCTTCGCAGTGATCGCCCGCTCAAAGAGCTGATGAAAGACCCCGACTTTCAACCGATCCTCGCTTATGAACCAGCGATCGACTTTACATGGTCCTATACTTCGGCAGGACAGCGCATCACGCGAGAGATCTTGCCCCAAGGTATGGAACTTCGCACGCCACCCCCCAAAAAAGAGCCTTGCGTGAACCTTTATAACGGCGTCACCGTGCTCACAGACGGTAATGTGATGGCTTGTTCTTGTGTGGCTGCGATGGATGCTGTTGAGGATCTTTCGATCGGCAACATCATGGAAGAAAGCCTCTTGGAGATCTACACAGGCAAGCTGATGAAAGATCTCAGAGCCCAATTCCGTGCAGGTGGGACACTGAATCCAACGTGCGCTGCGTGCGATATGTACCAAGACTTGGAGCTTTATCGGACTCGTGAAGGCCGCAAGCGCGCCACGATCAACCTGCGACGTCAACAAGGCGAGGTCGTGAAGCGCGATCGTCCCAAGACACCCTTTCAAGGAGGCTGAGGTTTTATGATCCGAGAGCTTTTATACAAAAGCCGTTTGCGTTCTTGGATGCGCCAAACAGGTCTAACGAGCGTGGTTTCCAAGATCATCCACTATCCAGCGCGCCAAAAACGACAAAAAGAGATCGATCAGTACGAGCGCAATCGCCCCAAGACGGTCGAAGTGGGCTTCAAACAAGCGCGCTGTCGCTTGCGCGTCAACAACTTGCAAGAGTACTTGCGCGCCCTCAGTTACCAACAAGATCAACATCTTATCGAAGCTCTCTTGTCGCACCTCAAAGAGGGTGGGGACGTTTGGGATATCGGGTCCAACTTTGGTCTGTATGGTCTGATCCTCGCTGCGTCCCTCGACCATGGGAAAAAGGGCAGCGTTTACGCTTTTGAGCCCGAACCATGGTGCCAAGCGCGCCTGCAAGAAAACATCGACGAGAACGCCTTCAAGCACGTCGAGGTCGTTCCTATCGCGCTTGCCGATCAAGATGGCGAGATGTTCTTCCAAGTGGCCCAAGGCGGCGCTGTGGGGGGAGCCAGCCACTTGTTGCGCGAAGGCGAAGCCACCTCCTCTGACACGATCAAGGTCCAAGTCACCACAGGCGATGCTCTGTTGAAAGAGCGCGATCTTCCCGTTCCTGCGGTGATTAAGGTCGATGTCGAAGGCTTTGAATGGGAGGTCCTTCAAGGGCTCCAACACATCCTCGCACAACCTCAGTGTCGCTTTGTGTTGGTGGAAGTACACTTTAGCGTGCTCGAAGGTCGCGGACTTTCCCAAGCACCCGCAGAGATCGAGTCTTTGTTTAAGCGCTCTGGATTCCGAACACTACAATGGTTGGATGCTTCTCACCTTACCGCTTCCAAGTGAGAGCGATGAGGGAAGGGCACACGAGGATGGGGGGAGCGGGGATTCGGTGGTTTGGGGCTGATCTTGCCCGATGAACCGTCGATTTAAGGCAGGTAGGTCACTTCATCTTTGCCTTCTTCGATCAACAAACGATAGTTGGCGCGGACATCTTGGAAGGTCTGGACTGTGCTTTGTCCATTGGGCCAACGCACTTCGATCTTTTCGATATCGCAGTTGGCGCCAAGTCCAAAGTGCGCAACCAAGGTGTTTTGGAGGCCGAAGTGTCCAAAACCCCCTTGGATCTCTTGGGTTTGTGTCACACCTCCCGCTGTGACGCGGATCTGGGCGCCGATCCCAAAGGTGTTTGCGCCGCCTTGTCCTTTTCCACGAAGCTTGATCTTCACCCAGTTGCTGTCTTGGCCCACCAAGTTGTCGTAGATAAACACTTCATTTTTGGTCCAGGGGCAGCCTTCTGCGGCTTTGCAACGCATGGTGCTAGAGCCGATCGCTACGTCGAGATCGCCGTCTTGGTCAAAGTCTGCGATGGCAAGGCCCACAGCGCGAGCGTGACGGATGCCAGCCACCTGCGCGATATCCTGAAACATCGGTTTTTCAGGTGTTGAGGCATCTGTTTGGCGGAAGAGAGAGCCGAAAGTATCGGGATAATCCGAGCTGCAAAGATAGATGTCAGGCTTTCCATCGTTATCAAAGTCGAAGAAGGACGCCATGATATCGCCTTGGTTCCATCCACCCACTTTGGGACGTTCCATGCCTGCTTGCGCGGGAGGGATGCGTTGGAACTTAAAGTCCGAACCTTGCGACATATTGAGCAACAACTGCGTTGGGTCCGAAGACTTGCCGATGTGCCAGTGACGGATCTCTGCGTTGTAAAGGTCCATCTTGCCGTCGTTGTTGATATCCCCGCAAACGGTTGTGAAGGTGTTACCGTTGAGACGGAAGGGATGATCGTCAACGCCTGGGCTCCAAGGGGGAGGACTTGAACACTGGATGGAAGGACGAGGCGTTCCGATGGGGCATTTGGTGGCGTTGGCCGCGCAATAACAAAGGTAAAACTGGTTGTCGCTGAGATCGTGGTTGGCGTCTCCTGCGAAAGTCGAGGCCTGTCCGACTTCTTCGAAGCGGTCGCCGCGGTTGAGATACAACATGTTGTACTGACGACCGTAGGCCGTGACGATCAGGTCGGTTTTTCCGTCGCCGTTTACATCACAACTTGTCACACCATACGTTGG
Organism: Myxococcales bacterium; assembly: GCA_020632975.1. Taxonomy (GTDB): domain Bacteria; phylum Myxococcota_C; class UBA6777; order UBA6777; family UBA6777; genus JAKLKB01. Next base: position 23,126 of record JACKEL010000019.1, on the reverse strand, counting down.
TTTGTGATTGGTCCCATCCTTGTATCCGTCGTTAAAGCTTTTGGTATTAAGCCCCATCTGTGCTGTGACGTCCACAAATGTTCCGTCGCCACGGCCTTTATAAAGGCGATCTTGGATTGACTCGTAGGACTTTCCGTAGTTTGTGTACCAAAAACCGACGAAGATATCGATCAGTCCGTCACGATCGTAGTCCAAGAAGGTTGCAGAGGTGGTGCTCCAAAGGCTCGATGCAGCGGGTGTCAACGCGGTGGTTTTGGGGGCAAAGGTGAACTTGCCTGTGCCATCGCCCAACATCAGTTGGCTGCGATCCCCTGGGTCGGTGCTTGGGGTGTTGGCATCTGTATAGGTAGCGCTGAAAAGGTCGAGCTTTCCGTCGTTGTTGACGTCTGCGAAGATCGCAAAGTGGCTCGCTCTGCCTTTGGTCGTTGCGTCACCTGGGATATCGAGATAACCGCTTTCGACGGTTTGATCCACAAAGATGCGCTTTTTGGGGTCATTGGGATCTGGGCGATTCATCAAGATCCAGCGGAATCGCTTGGGGGGCGTCGCATTGAGATCATCGCGATTGTTGGAGCCCCCTTTGTGGACGATGAGGTCTGGATAACCATCTCCGTCGATATCCACCGCAGCAAGGCGTGTTCCGTAAGCTTCGATCTTGCCATCACCAAGCCCCATCTCTGCCGCGATATTGCGAAAGTAAGGACCTTGATCTGTGAGAGCCTTGGGGGTTTTACAGATGCGAGGGGGGCGCTTGTCTTCGACCTCGGGTGTGGGTTCTCCCGCATCTTGGGTGATCTCTGCCGCGAGTTCGCTGACAGGTTCTTTGGACATCTCTTGAGAGATCTCCCCCGTGGTCTCGGGGGTTGGTTCGCTTTGAGAGGTTGGGGTGCAACTACTCGTGGAAAAGAGCAGGCAGCAAAAAAGGACGCTCAGTCCCATCCAAGGCAACAAATTACGAAAAGTGATGCGATTTGATTCCATAAACTTCTCCGTCCCAAGGACATAACAAGGCGCGTGGGGAGAAAGGCCCGAAAAAGAAAGGGCATACGTTCGACATGCCCTTGGTATCCTAACGGGTGTATTTTCTTTGACAAGTGTTGCTAGATGCTTGGAAGGGTCGAGGAGGTTAGCGTTTTTTCTGGAAGAGGGTCATCTGGGCGGGAAGTGGGGACTTTCTGTGAGAGGGACGAGGACGCGGAGGAGCAGGAGAGATATCTTCCTGTTGGCGGAGCTTTTGCTCTTGTTCGAGCAGACGTTTTTCTTGTTCTTGAAGCAAGAGTTCCAAGGACTGTGCCATCTCCAACCATCGCATCATCTCGTGATAGGTCGGGAACCCATCGAGGCTGTTGCGGATCTGCGTCGAAAGCCTCTTCCTTCCGTGTTCTTCGAAGAAGAGCAAACTGCCATCTTCGGAAAAGCCGGGAAGTGCTGAAGGATGTTGAAAGTAAGAAAGCGAGTGATCGCTGTTTCCTTCTTGGGATGACTTGTGGTCGAAGTCTTGTTCTCTGGGGAAGAGAGGTTGGGGGACGGGGGTTCGATGTGCTTCAGTGGAAAGGGGAGGCAACAAGCGTGCTCTCCCTTTGTGTTTGGTGCCGCGTTTTCTTCGTAAGGTCGGTGATTCCGAAGACATCTTTGTATTTCCTGTCTGCTGATCCATGGTCTGGGAGTTATGGACGTTTGTGCAGTATAGCGATCTCAAGAGGATCGCGCAAGAGCAAATTTTAGCGTGTGTGTTTGTCGCTTCGTGACGCTTGCAAAAAGGGCTGCGCAGGGGGTGACTTGCTGGATCTTGCGATCGACCATGGAAAGAGAGGAAGAAGGAGCCCCTTGGCTTATTTGGGTTTGCGTGCTCGTTCTTCTTTGGCGATTTGCAGGAGGCGTTGGGGGAAGTCTGTGATGATGGCGTCGACGCCCAAGCGGATCATGCGGCGCATATCTTCGGGTGCGTTGACGGTCCAGACATTGACGGCAAAGCCCTGTTTGCGGGCCCACTTCATGTAGGCTTCGTTGACGATCCGAAAGTTGGGGTGAAGGGCGTCAGGGCGGGCGACGGAAAGCAACCAAAGATCGCGTAGATAGAAGGCCAAGGTCTTGTCGTAGATCAGCCCACGCGGGATCTGCGGTGCGATCTGTCGAAAGCGCCACATGGAAAAGGGATTGAAAGAAGAGACGATGACGCGATCTTCCATGCTGTATCTTTGGATGAGTTTGTAAGTCTCGCGTTCATGTCCCTTGTCGAGGACATCTTCGTTCTTCATCTCGATGTTCAGGACGGCTTTGGGATATTTCTGATAGTACTGTAAGACATCTTCGAGAAGCGGGGCGTAGGTCTTTTGAAAGGGAGGAGGGACGGGCTTTTTTGTTCGCATCTGAAAGTATATCGAAAGGTCGATCTTACGGAGTTCTTGGAGGGTGAGTTTGCGGATGGCGCCTTTGAGGGGGAGGCGTTTTTGAAGCTTGAGGTCGTGGAAGACGACAAGATGGCGGTCGGAAGTCATCATTACATCGAGCTCTACGCCATTGGCGCCGCCTGCGAGTGCAGCAGCAAAAGCAAGCATCGAGTTTTCGGGTGCTTCGCCAGCGGCACCGCGATGCCCGAGGAGTAGGGGGCGTGGGAGTTCTTTGGCAAAAGAAGAGAGGGGTTTAGGCCACCAAGCTTTCCACCAGATCATCGTCGTGATCCCCAAGAGTAAAAGCCCGAGCAAGATCCACCGCCCTTTGGAGCGGGGTTTGGTTTGAGGCGTCGTAGGAGCGTTCATCAAAGGTTCTCCTTGCGTGGAGCAAAAGCAAAGACAAAAGAAGCGATATGGATTGGGGATATCGAGGTTTCAGGAAAAGATCAAGGACATCTCGTAGATATTGCGAGATCGCGTGAGATCTGTGTAGAGTACAAATCTCTGCGAAGAAAAGAAAAGGAGGTCACCCTTTGCGACCCATACAGCTTGTCATCTTTGATTTGGATGGGACTTTGATCGATTCCTCAGATGACATCGTTGCGGCGATGCGTCAGTTGCTTGGTGAGATGCATCTTTCGCAGCTTTCCTCAGAGCAGATCATGTCCTTTGTGGGGCAAGGGGTCGACTGGTTGGTGCGGCGTTGTCTGGAGGCGTGCGGGATGTACGGCGAAGAGAGCGTCCTTGCGGCCGTGCAGCGTTATCGCGCGCTCTACAAGAGTGGTGCTCTCAAGTACACGCACCTTTACACAGGTGTTCGCGAGACTTTGGAGCGACTGCGCTTGGGTCCTTGGGAGTTGGCGGTTTGTACGAACAAACCCGAGAATATCGCTCGAAAAGTCTTGAGTGGACTGGGGATTAGCCAATACTTTCTGGCTTTGTTGGGTGGGGATAGTTTGTCACAGCGCAAGCCTGACGCAGCACCATTGCGACTGTTGATGGAGCTTTTGGACGTCGAACCTGCAGAGACATTGATGGTGGGAGACAGCGAGTACGACATGGCTGCGGGCCAAGCTGCGGGGGTTTGGACGTGTGCAGCGGCTTATGGTTTTCATGGCATCGAGACCTTGGAACCTTACCAACCTCATGCGTGGCTTACAGAGTTTCCTCAAATCCTCTCTGTGCTTGGTGTGGGCGAAGCTTCTTGAAGAATCGCAAAGTTTCTCTATAGTGGTGGGATATATGCAGTGAAGAAGGTGCTTTGCGCGCTTTCTTTGCGTCTAGAGAATCGTTCTCTGAAGGGATCGTTTGAGGAGGCCGTGATGGTGAGGCATTGGAAGGGGGCAAGGAGGCTTGCGTCCTTTGTTCGTGGTTTGTTGTGTTTGGCGTTGGTGGGAGGGCTGGTTGGGTCCTTCGCAGGACTTGCGCAAGCAGATGCTGGTGGGCGCGGTCGCTTCGTGCATTCAGAGCTTGGCGAAGTGGTTTGGTACGCACATCGCGTTGAGATGGACCGCGCTTTTGTAAAACAGTCTTCTCCGATCCTTTCGCAAAGTCAGGGCTTTACGCGGCTTGGTTTGCGTTGGGATGCACGTCCTTCTTTGGCATGGGAAGTGCGATTCCGCAGCCAAGGTCAGACTTGGAGCCCGTGGTATCCGCTTTCTGTGACATGGAAAGCGGAGATCGGCCAAGGCATCTCGATGATGAATGGTCACTTTGACCCTCCTTCGGGCCTTGCGCAAGAAGCACAGATTCGCTTTCTCGGGAAGGAATATCCGCACTTTGTGGCGGTCCAACTGATTCGACAAGTGGGGCCTGCTGCACCACACAGCCAAAGTGCTTTGCCGATCAGCTTGCTTCCTGGGCAAGCATTGACGGGGCCTTTCAACGCACGAAGTGTCTGGGGCGCTGCGCCTCCCAAGTGTACGACCTCCAACCCTACAAAAAATCGTATCGCGATCCATCATACCGTGACCCCCAACAATGAGACGGGCAGCACAGTGATCACGCGGCTTCGTGGAATTCAGAACTATCACCAAAACACCCAAGGCTGGTGCGATATCGGCTACCACCTGTTGGTTTCTTGGGATGGCTTTGCTTGGGAAGGAACGCAAGCGGAGTACCTTGGCACAAACGTGGGTGGCCAAAATACAGGAACACTGGGGATCTCCTTTTTGGGAGACTTTACGGGTACAGAGCCTCCCTCCGCGATGACCTGTACGGGTTCCAAGTTGATCGATTGGGGCGTCAAGACTTTTGGTGTGCCTCGTGCGCGTTCTAACATCTTGGGGCACCAAGAGTTCCCTTCACAAAGCACAAGTTGTCCTGGTGCGCGGCTTTTGGCGCAAGTCAGCAACATGATCCAGATGTCTTCTTCGAGCACTTGTTCAGCGCCGCCACCACCAAACTGCGATTACATCGAGATTAGCGCCGCGACCTTGAACATCCGTCCTCAGCCCAATACCAGCCAAGCCCCCGTTGGCACCGTCTCTCAAGGTACTTGCCTCAAGGTCTTGAAGAAAGACACCAACGGCCAAGATGTTTCGGGCAACAAGACTTGGTATCAGATCACCTACAACAATGTCACTGGATGGGTTTCGGCCTTTTATGCGCCATGTTCAAACTGTGGTCCGCCCCCAACACCCGAAGGTACAATCAAAGGTCTTGTGTACGATGATGCCAAAGCAGACAAAAGCCTCGTCCTCAAGGGGGTTGCCATCAAGCTAAACAGCGGAGAGACCGCAACTACGGATGCTAGCGGTAACTTCAGTCTCAAGATCAAGCCTGGAACCTACACGGTCACGGCTTCTTTGGCTGGTTATACTTCTGGCACCGCGCAAGCCAAGGTCGAAGATGGCAAGACGGTAAGTATTGAGATCGCTTTGAAAAAAGCGGTCACAGCAGACACCACGCCCCCTACGATCACGATCGAGTCTCCGCTTGATGGCGCAACGCTCTTGTTTGGAAACATCGATGTCACGGGAAAAGCAACCGACAATGTCAAAGTCGATCGCGTCGAAGTGAATGGTATGACCGCGACGTTGGCGGCGGATGGTTCGTACTCGTTGGCTTTGTCGTTGGGAGCAGGTAGCCACACGATTACAGCCGTGGCTTTCGATGCTGCGGGGAACAAAGGCGAGGCCAAGGTACAAGTGACGTTGACAGGTGGTGAGCCTAGCGGCGAACCTACCGGGGAGATCGTCTCTGAGCCCACCACACAACCCGATGGCTCTGTTTTGCCCGAGCCTGCGAAAGAAGGCCGCTTGGTTCTTGAGCCTCTGCCCGAGACAACCAGTGCGGACAAAGGCCAAGGCCAAACCCCCTGTAAACTCAACAGCGAGTGTTCGAGTGGTCAGCTTTGCCAAGGTGGTCGTTGTACGGATGTGAACGGCGTTTCTGGGGGATGTGGTTGTCAGTCTTCTGGCTCGCAGATGCCCTTCTTCGGGGTCTTTTTGTTGCTTTTGCTCGCCTTGCGTCCTCGACGTCGCCAAGTTTAAAAAAAGAGCGCAGCTTTTCGGGAGGGGGCTGCATCTCAAGAGGCGCCGCACAAACAGCCTTTTGTCGTGTGTATGATGTTCCCACCATCATCACTTTTTTTCTTGGACAGCGTTTTCACGCTCCTTGTCTTTTCGAGGTTTAGCGATGCAGGTTGAGTATCTTCTTTTCAATCTTGTCATCCTCTCAGGGCCGATGTTCCTGAGTTTTATGCAACCCACATACTTTCTTCATCGTTGGAAACCCGCGTGGTTGAGCGTCTTCGTTGTGGCGATCCCTTACATCGTTTGGGATAGCCTCGTGACGGGCACCCACTGGTTTTTCAATGGAGCCTACACGCTGCCTTTTCGTTTGGCGGGGTTGCCGCTTGGCGAGTTGATGTTCTTTTTTGGGGTGCCTTTTGCTTGCTTGTTTAGTTGGGAGACGTTGTTTAAGCCGACACCACGGCCCGAACGAAAGATGTCGCTTCGTTGGCTGCGTTGGGGGATGATCTTTGGGCTCGTGCCTTTGGGGATCGCCCTGTATCTTTGGGGCAAACAGTACACTGGCCTTGTGTGTTTTGCTTTGGCGGGTGGTGCAGCTTTCGACGCTTGGAGCGAAAGTGATCTGCTGTTGATGCCGCGTTTCTATGGATTTTTGTTGTTGGTGATCGGCCTGACGATGGTCTTTAATGGCTACCTCACGGCGCGCCCGATTGTGACCTATGGACGGGCGTATCAACTGGATTTCAGGATTTGGACGATCCCCATCGAAGACTTTTTCTATGGTTTGTCTCATGTCTTGTGGTGTGGTGTGCTCTTCGAAAAACTCAAAGAGCGCGCGCCTTCGACGGTGGCTTATCCCTCGACACATCGCATGCTTTCGGAAGCTTCTGTGGGATAAGATTTGTTTGGGTGATGTGGTCTTTGAAAGTGTCCTTGGCTTCGTATGAATAGACCATGTATGTATATTGAGGGAACGATGATGGCGGGTATTGCGGTGTGTTTGGGGGGATGGAAGCGATGTTGAAAGACAAGTGGTATCTGATTTGTCCTGCGAAAGAGTTGAAGGCTGGAAAGATTCGTAAACTTCGGATCTTGGACGAAGATATCGTGGTGTTTCGCGATGCCGAAGGGCGTCCTTCTGCCATCGAAGATCGCTGTTGTCATCGCAATGTGCCGTTGTCACTTGGGGAGATGAAGCGGGGCTGCGTGGTTTGTCCTTATCATGGGTGGACCTTCGATGGGGGCGGACAGTGCGTGCACATCCCTTCGTTGGCTGCGGAAGACAAGATCCCACGGAGCGCGCGGGTGCGACGTTATGTTGTGCGCGAACAACACAAGCTGCTGTGGGTCTTTGTGGGAGAAGAAGAAAAGGTCGGACAGTGCGAGCCTCCGCCGATCCCTGAGATGGATATCTGGCCCTTCGTTGCCCGCGAGCACATCTTTGAGGCCGATCTCGAAGCTGCTGCCGAGAGTTTGTTGGACCCTTACCACATCGCTTTTACACACAGCCAGTCGATTGGGACACTGTTGGGGTCGATCGAAGAACTCCCGCAGAATCCGGACTTTCATATCGACGTGGTCAAGGATGGTTTGATCGGGCACTACATGCGCGAGAACACCAGTTCTTTTTTCGAGAAGCAGTACTTTGGGACAGACCCGCAGATCCAGATCAATTATCGCTTCTATTATCCGAATCTTTCGCGTTTGGAGATCACCTTTCACGATCGCGTGTTGTTGATCCTTGAGCACATCATGCAAGTGGATGAAACCCATGTCAGCATGACGCAGATCACCTTGTGGAAGAATATCTTTAAGCCTTTTCCGTGGTTTGCGAAGTTTTTTATGCGACGAAAGTCTGACAAGATCGTGGGGGAAGACATCGCTTTGTTGCAGGCACAGCGCAAGATCATGGAGCAGATGAAGAACAAAGAAGGCCGTGTACGCGAGGTTTCCGTGCGCGGCGATGCGATCTCTTTGGCGTTTCGCAAGTATTGGCGCGCCAAGCTCAAAGGAGACGCTTTTGTGGGAGATGAGGCCTTCGAGGGAAGCGAAGAGGCCGAAGATGTCGAACTGGAAGAGGATGGACGCGCCTTGGGTGCGACGGCTTCGATAGATGTGTAGCCGCTTTGGTCGATGAATCGGGCATGTTGGAGTGCTGCCCAAATCTATACAGATGACATAACGGGCCAAAAGTCCGTCAGATGGAGGGAATGATGTCTGAAGCTAGCTCGATGCCGTTGATCGAAAACAAGCCCGCGGTGCCAAAAGAGTTTAACAAGATCGCACGTCGCTATGATCTGGCGACCTTTCTCAATCAAGGCTATGCCTCGGATCTGCGTCTAAGCGTCGAGAGGATGGGGCTTCAAGGCGATGAAAAGGTTCTCGACCTTTGTTGTGGGACAGGAAAGTCCACGCGTCCTTGTTTGGAGGCCTTGCCCAAGGGACATGTGATCGGCGTCGATTTTTCCGAAGGGATGCTAGAGATGGCGAAGGCCAATCTTTCAGAGAAGTTTGGGGAGCGGGTCGAGTTTCAGCTTCAAGATGCGATGAATCTCGACTTTCCTGAGGCGTCCTTTGATGCGATCTTTATGGCCTATGGCATCCGCAATATGTCCGATCCAGAGGCATGTTTGCGTCAGTTGTATCGTCTGTTAAAGCCAGGCGGACAGATCTGCTTCCACGAATATTCCTTGGCGGATCGTTGGTATGCACGGCCTTATTGGTTGGTGTTGGGGTATGGGTTTGTGGTGCCTTTTTGCACGGTGTTGACGGGGACATCGCGGATCTTTCGTTATCTGATCAAGAGTGTGGATCGCTTTTTGCGGCCAAGTGCTTTTCTGAAAGCGCTCGATGCTGCGGGATTTGTGCGCACAACTGCACAGCCTCTGCGTTCTTGGCGTGCGCCCATCTTGCATACGTTTCGCGCGTACAAGCCCGAAGCCTAAGATGTTGGAGTCCGTGGAGAGCAGATGTGGATTGGCCCTATTGATGGGGCTTATTGCGTAGAGCAAGGATTGTAGGATGGCGAAAGAATCGTTTGGGATGCGTTGGGTGCGCAAGCGTCTGGGTGGTTACAAACAGCAGATCAACACGGTGTCTGCGCAAGAACCAAAGATGCTCTCTGGAAAGCGCCGCGTGGCCGTGATCGGTGGTGGGATTGCAGGGATATCTTCGGCGTCACATCTCGCAGAACGCGGATACTCCGTCGTGTTGTTTGAAAAAGAGTCGTACCTTGGTGGCAAGGTGGGGTCGTGGCTTGCAGACGTTGGGGATGGTGTGGAGATGCAAGTGGAACACGGATTCCACGCCTTCTTTCGACAGTATTACAATCTCCTCGACTTTTTGCGGCGGATTGGGGCCGACAAACACCTGAAACCGATCGATGATTACCTGATCCTCACGCGGGAACATGGGAACTTTAGCTTCCAAGGCATCCATACCACGCCCATTTACAATCTGTTGTCGATGGCGCGAAAGGGCATCTACAGCTTGCCGCGGATGGCCTTGAATCCGAAGTCTCAGAAGATGCGGGCGCTGCTACAGTTCGAGCCAGAGAGCACCTTTGCGATGTATGACCACGTTTCTTTCGCGGAGTTTGCGAAGGCTGCGGCGTTGCCCGAACAACTCATACGGATCTTTACGAGCTTTGCGCGGGCCTTTTTCTCCGAGCCTTCGAAGATGTCGATGGCTGAGATGATGAAGGGCTTTCACTTCTACTTTTTGAGCAATGACTTGGGTCTTCTGTACGATTACATGGACGAAGACTTTGCAGAGTCTCTACTTGTCCCGATATGTCGGCACTTGGAAGCGCATGGTGTGCAGTGGCATCTGGAAACACCCGTAGAATCGATTGAACGAGAGGGCACAGGGTATCGCGTGAATGGTGAGGCTTTTGACGATCTCGTGATCGCAACGGATGTTGTAGGGACACGGCGGATCACAGAGGCTTGTTCTTGGATGCGCGATGAGGCCCCAAGCCTTGCAGGACGACTGTCTGATCTGCGGCCTTCGCAGCGTTATGCGGTGCTGCGGTTGTGGCTGGATCGAGATGTGCGACCTGACTTGCCGATCTTTTTGTTTACAGATCGCGAGGTCTTGTTGGATTCGATCTCGTTGTACCATCGGATGCAAGAGACTTCTGCGCGTTGGGTCGAGGAACATGGTGGAAGTGTGATTGAGCTTCATTCATACGCAGTACCCGACCATATCGCAGATCAAGAAGAGGCACGCGCACTGTTGATTCGGGAGTTTGAAGACTATTTCCCTGAGATCAAAGGGGCCGTGATCCGCCACGAGTATATGCAGTTTCGCCAGGACTTTGCGTCCTTTACGATCGGGCAGTACGCACAACGTCCAGAGGTACAAACGGAGATCCCCAACTTGCTGCTGGCTGGAGACTGGGTGCGCTTGCCGTGTCCTGTAATGTTGATGGAAGCGGCCCATACTTCGGGGATGATGGCTGCAAATACCTTGCTTTCAGCGCAGGGTTTGCAAGAATACCCCATCTATTCGATTCCTTTGCGTGGTTTGCTTGCGCCGCGTCGAAAAGAAGGACTTCGCTTGCTCGCTGCGGCGCAACAGGGGGCTGCGACCTGATCGGGGTTTTGCCTTCGATGAATCGTTTTGCCATCACGTTTCTTTTGCTGTGTTGTAGCAATGTCTTCATGACCTTCGCTTGGTATGGTCATCTCAAGAATCTTTCGCATCGTCACTGGGTAGTCGCAGCGCTGTTGAGTTGGGGGATTGCGCTGTTTGAGTATCTTTTGCAGGTCCCCGCCAATCGCATCGGTCACGAAGTGATGACGGTGGGGCAACTCAAGATCCTGCAAGAGGTGATTACGCTTGCGATCTTCGTCCCTTTTTCGATCTGGTACATGAAAGAGAAGCCATCGCTGGACTACCTGTGGGCAGGGCTGTGTCTTTTGGGAGCGGTGTTCTTTCTTTTTCGTAGCAAGCTGTTCTAAGGTGTTGTTTTCCATCTCACCTTGAACATGCGAGGTCCCGTTGACATCCTCCCCGCCCTTCAGGGTGGGGATTCCCCCTCTCACGAAGGTTGTTTTCCTGCTTCATCGAAGCCACTTTGGAAGAGAGACAGTTGTCTTTCTGCCAAGAGGTGGCTTTCTCCACAGGCTTGAACCGCCAGCCCGGCGGCACATTTGATGTTGAGCGCTGCGTTGATGTCTCGATCGTGTTTCGCACCGCATCTCGGGCAATTCCACATCCTGACACTTAAGGTAAGAGTTTCAAGGACATGCCCACAACAGCTGCAAGTTTTCGACGATGGGAACCAACGGTCTATCTTCACAAGTTCTCTGCCATACCATTCTGCTTTGTACTCCAACATCCCCACAAAACAGCCCCATCCCACATCGCTGATACCACGAGCCAACTTGCGATTTTTCACCATGTTTTTCACGGCAAGGGTTTCGATGCCTATCGCTTGGTTTTCGCGTATCAGGCGTGTCGAAAGCTGATGCAAGAAATCTCTTCTCTTGTCGGCAATCTGGGCATGGATGCGGGCTACTTTTATCCTTGCTTTTTCTCGATTCTTCGAGCCTTTCTGCTTTTTGGCAAGTTGGCGTTGGGCTTTGGCCAGCCTTTCTAGGTCACGTTCAAGATAGCGGGGATTCTCGACTTTTTCACCGTCACTCGCGGTCAAAAAGTGGGTGAGACCGAGGTCGATTCCGATGCTTTTGTTTTGGGCGGGAAAAGGTTGAGGGTCCAGCTCAACCGTAAAACTTACAAAGTACCGTCCAGCGGTATCTTTGAGAATCGTGGCCGTTTTGGGAGCAGAAGGAAGTGGCCGACTGAAGCGAACATCGAAAGGTTGCTTCATCTTGGCGAAGAAGAGTTCTCCCTCAAAGATGCGGAAAGCATGGGTGGTGTAGGAGATGGATTGGTCGCCGCGTCTTTTTTTGAAGCGTGGTCGTTTGTTTCGCTTGGAGAAACAGTGGTTCCAAGCCTTGTCAAGGTGTCGTAAGGCCTGTTGAAGTGGATCGGAAGAGACGTCTTTGAGCCAAGAGTAGTCTTGTTGTTTCTTGAGTGTGGTGAGTTGTTTGGAGAGAGCGACCATGTTAGGGCGTTTGTCATCGGCAGAGATGGCATCCAGTTGTTTTTTGAGTCCCCAGTTGTAAACAAAACGAACACAGCCGAACTCTTTGGCGAGATGGGCTTTTTGTTCGAGAGTCGGATAGATGCGATATTTGTAGCGAACTTTTTTCATGGGGGACCCACAGAAGTAGGTTTATTTTCTTGTAGGTCTTACTTACAAACTTTGTCATATCATGTCACACGTTGACGAAAAAGCAGAACGGCGTTTCCTCCCCTGCCTGAACGCAGGGGTCTCCACGCCTAAAAAAAGGATGATCCGCTTTGAATTGCGGCACGAGCGGCTAGAACTGGCGCAACGACTTTTTCCTGACCTGTTGTGGGAAGACACGGCGCTCTCTGAACAACTCGTCGCGCTTCGCCAAAAGAAAGAAGCATCCGAGCGAGAACAAGCGGCTTTGCGCGAGATGATGCGAGAGATGGACCCCGAAGCCTCTCGAAAATCGCGTATGTGGACTGCGATCTTTATGGGGAGTTTGGCGTTGTTGATCGTGGTGAGCTTGTCTTTTGTTTCGTTTCGTTATTCGCTGAAGCCCAAAGCAACGGGCGTTGCGTTCGTAAGCCTTAGTGCCTTCGTGATCTTGGTAGGGGTCTTTTGGCGTTTTCGTCAAGCGATGCTGACAAACCAGTTTAGCAAGAAGTTTTATGGGACGCTGTTTGTTACGTTGTTGTTGATGCTTGCGCATCGAAGTTTGGCGGCTTATCGAGGATTTCTTTTTTCTGATGTCTTGCTAGGCGATATGTTGCTGATCTCAGCGACACTTGGGGCAAGTGCGATCAGTTTACAGAAACGCTTGTGGGGTGGGGCTGTTCTATCTTTTCTTGGGGCGATCTTTCTTGCGCTGTTTCCCGCAAAGTTCTTGCTTGTAATGGGCGTGACGATGCTCTCGTTGTTTATGTATCTGGGTTATGTCGCTTGGAAAGGCGAGTGAGTACTCACAGCGAAAAAGGCGATGGGATGGGATACATGGTGTTGGTGCTTTGGGGGGCGGCTTTTGAGCCGATGGGATGGGGAGATACGAGAAGGTGGTTTTGATTAGATGTAGCGTTTGGCCCATGTGGGGATGGGGCGACCCAAACCGCGGTCAGGGTCAGGTCGGCTGCCTACGAGCCCATCGCCACCCCAGCCATACTCGGATACTTGGGAGCGAGCAGAGCGAGAAAGATCGCGGTCGCCGATGGCGATGGCGTGGATGTGCGGGGAGAAGCTGTCGAAGCCACGTCCACGGCTCCATGCTGCGAAACCTGCTTGGCGAAGGGAGCGCACCATGTCATCGACCACAGGGCGGGAATGGATGCTTGTACGGATGTCCAAAGCCCCGCCACCATCGTGGGTTCCAGCGCTCGCGCTGACGCCACCAGCGTTGTAAGAACCTTGGCTAAAGGAGAATTGGAAGCCCTTGTGTCCGTGTTTTTTCTCCATGATGGTTTCTGCGCGGTGGATCATATCTACCGTGCGCTTGTTCATGTTGACACCACGGAAGTTGACGCGGCTGTAGTCTGACGCAGGGGGGACTTTGTCGAACTTGTCGAGTCCTGCGGGCATCGGTGTATCGGGGTTTTTGAGGGCTTCTTTGCCTTTTTCAAGAGCAGCCCAAGTCTTGGGACCGACCAAACCATCGACGACTTCGCCTGCATCGCGTTGGAAAGCTCTTACTGCGGACTCTGTCTTGGGACCAAAAACGCCATCCACGGGGCCAGGTTTGAAGCCAAGGTCTTGCAAGCGATCTTGAAGGGTTTTGACGTGTGGGCCTGTGGAACCTTTTTTGAGTGAGGCGTTGGGGGCTTTAAAGGCTTTTGCTGCGGGTGCTGCGCCGCTTGTTCGGGTGCGGGCCTTTGCTGCGGGAGTTTGCGCAAAGCCTTGCGCGGTAGCACCTGCAAGATCGCGTTGGAGAGATGGGGTCGCCACTTTGGCCACGGGGGCTTCTGTGTGCTGTGTATGATCGTGGCTGTGTCCGAAATTGTCGGGTGGAGGAGCGAGTTTCTGGGGTTTCGCAACTGGCTCAGTAGAGGTGGTTTGGGGGGTGGTTTGCGGAGCTGAGGCGCGATCTAATGGTACTCTCATTGAAAACTCTCCAAGTGAAACTTGCTTTCTTTCTTTTGTGGGGAGAAAAAGCGAAAGCAAGTAGGTTCAAAAAGATCCTTTGCTGGAGTGATTATGTTGTATCTCTTTGCGATTTGGCAAGTCTTTTTTTGTGTAGATTAAATTGAGAAACCAAAAACATTTTTATTTTGTAATCTTTGTAAAAAAAAATGAAACGTGTACTAGAACGTGTTTTTGTCTGCGGGAGGGGGTTTTTATGGGCAGGTCGTGGTCACGCGCATCAACATCGAACGTTTGTTCTGAGATCTCTTCGCAGGATCTTGGTGGGGGCCCATGATGCTTTCTTGGTAACCTTTCCAAGTCACATCCTGTTGTAGACCGCCCAATACGTACTTTCGTGAACCTTCAAAGTGACTTTTGCTTTTTATCGTCCAATTTTTATTTGAGCAGTGCTCGCTTTGTTGTAAGATAGATTGCGTGGTAAGTGTAAGATTTTTTCTTGATGTCAGCTTATGCTGAAAGTTTTCTCGTTCTGTACAGCGCAAACTGTCGTTGCGTTCGAGGGTTCGCTTGGATGTCCATTGGCGGGCTTTTAGCTGTTTGGGGGTTGGCCATCGTAGGAAAAGCAGTCGTGCCGCGCGTTCTGTGACCTTTCGATGCCGCTTGGCTTGTTCTTTGTCGTTGTGGTGGAGGGACAGGATTTGGTTGTTTTGGTCGAGTTGAAGGCTCCATGTGACACCTGCATAGATGGAGAGCAGACCTTTGATGTAATCGTTTGGGGCGTGTCCCATCGTGCTGATCGGTACGTAGGAAGTGGTTTGGCCTTCGACTGTGTAGCCTTTGGCGGTTGTTTGGACGACTGCGAGGCTGTAAGTCGCGCGGACATGCAGTTGTATCGGTCGTTTTTGTGTTTTGGGATCTTTGTGTAGGGCAAAGATCTTTGTCTCGATCACAGCGTTGCAGAGCTGGCCCACAGGAGGCAGGAGAGGTTGTGTAGGCTTGGAGGCGGGTGAGCCTTGGGGCGTGGGCTTGGAGGCAGGGGCTCCTTGGGTTGTGGGCTTGGAGGTGGGGGACTGGGCATGGGTTGTTGTCTCGAAGGAGAGTCCCAAAAGAGTGCACAAAGATACGGAAAAAAGGGCGAGATGTAAGCGTTGCATGAATATTCCTCGATGGTTCGGCGAAAAAGAAGGGCATCGTATCACAGACATAGCAAGGCGGGTAGGGCAGAAAGAAGCTTAGGGAGGGGACAAGAGGCGGATCTGGCTGCGTGCGATGCGTCGATTGAAGTAGTGGAGTTGTTTTAGGATCTCAAGGCTATCGATCTCAAGAAGGGCTGGGGCGTGTTCGAGCTTTTCAGGGTGGTCCTTCAAGCGCTGGATGCTTTCGATTTGGGCTTGTCTTGCGTATTTGTCGATTTGGTCTCGTAGATCAAGGACTTGCTTGGCTGCGTCGAGGTCTTTTTCTGTGACAGCGCGAAGAGTGAGTTCGGTTGAGTTGACCAGTCGTTTTTGGATCTCGACGAAAAGGTCGGTTGGTTCGTGGTCTTTTTGTTTTCGTCTTTCCTTGGCGGCTTGTTCCCAGTCGAGGCGAAGAAGCTCTTGGGTGATGCGCGAAGACATGCTTTGGTAGGCGTTGACCACGCGGATCAGGGTCAACAACTCCTCTGACTGTGCGGGAGAAAGGGCTCGGGTTCCAAGTGCAGACAGCCAATTCAGCATTTTTTGGTGCATGTGCCCGATGCGTCCGCCAAGTTGTCGAATCTGTCGAATGGAGGACTCTGGTTCCACACCATGAAGTTGTGGGATGAGTTCGATCATCTCGATCAGTCGGTGTCCATAGCGATCGATCTCTTTGCGGGCCATGGTCATCGCAAGGCTGGGGTCACTGAGGTAGGTGTCCAGCATAAAGCGCATCTCGTCGTCTGTTTGGGCATCTTCGTCGGGTTTGGGAGAGAGCTTTTGTGCAAGCCATGCAAATGTGGGGGTGAAACCAATGAACAACAACGCACAGATCAGGTTGAACAGTGTGTGTGCGTTGGCGATCTGACGAGGAGCCTCATAAGCGATTCGCGCTGCACCTTGGAGATCTGGGGCTTGTGGTGAGATGGAGGAGATCAATGACGCAAAAGGCCCAAGGAAGGGCAAAAACAAGATCACACCACAGAAGTTGAACAAGACGTGCACAATCGCGACCTGTCGGGCCTCTGCGGGCTGTCGAAGGCTCGCAAGGACCGCCGTGACGCAGGTCCCAACATTGGCGCCCAAAGAGATGGCGAGGCCCGCTTTGAGGTCGACCAAACCTTGCGAAGCGAGGGCGATGACGACTCCCACCGTAGCTGCGCTGCTTTGAATCAAAGCTGTAAAGAGCGCGCCCACAAAAAGCCCGATCCATGCGTAGCGCATCTGCGCCATCCACTGAAGAAACAAAGGGTAGTGTTGGAGAGGGCGCATCGCTTGGCTCATCATCTCCATGCCCACAAAGAGCAGCCCCAACCCCAGCAAAGCCCGACTCCAAAGGCACATGCGCTCTGAACGAAGAAAGGTTTGGCCTGCGTACCCCACTACGACGAACAATAGGGCGTATTTGGCGACCTGAAAGGCGATCAGCTGGGTATTGATGGTGGTCCCTACATTGCTGCCCATCACCACAGCAACGCTTTGTTGCATGGTCATCAGCCCAGCGCTCACAAATCCAACCAACAAGACCGTTGTGAGCGAGCTACTTTGGGTGATTCCTGTGACCACAGTACCCGTAAGAAGGCCCGCAAAGCGATTGCGGGTCAAACGATGCAGGACATCGCGAAGCTGGTCGCCCGCCACATTTTTGAGCGCGTCAGACATCTTGTCGAGGCCATACAAAAACAGCGCAAGGCCTCCCAAAAGGCCGATGACAAGGAGATGCCACGTGATGGGGATGGGAAGGCTTGTGGGAAGGGTCGTCGATGTCGCTGCGAAGTAGTTTGCTGATGGAAAGCACCCAAGCATCAGTGTTGTTTCCCTCCAGAGGATGGTGCATTAACCGCGTTTGGCGTAGATGTAAAAACGCCATGGAGCTGGATAACCTTCGACCGTCTTGTTTGGGTCTTCAGGATCAAGAAAGTCCGCAAGGCTTTCGACGTCTGCCCAAGATGTGCGTCGTTGTTCTTCCGTGGAGAGTGGGGCCGCGAAAAAACATTGGACATCCTTAAACCCAGCGCGCCAGATCCAGTGTTCCAAACAGGACTGTGTGGGCAAAAACCAGATGCCGCGGGCTTTTGCGTATCTTCTTCTGGGCATCAAAGCCACGGGTTGATCGCCTGGTACACCCTGACAGTCGATGATGATCTCTCCCTTGGGAGCGAGGGCTTGGCGCATCTTTCTCAACAGACCGATCGGGTCTGTGTGATGGTAGAGGATGCCCAAGCAATAGATCACATCGAAGAAGCTGGGAAAGAGGTCTGTTTGCTCTACACCAAGAAGCTCAAAGTGCAGGTTGGGAAGCTGGGTCCATTGTTGAAGGAGCTGAAAGGCCCAGTAATGCTTGGCGTAGGGTTCAAAGCCGATCACGCAAGCAGGGGATTGATGGGCCATCCGAAACATAAAGTAGCCATTGTGACAGCCGATATCCGCGACGCGCTTGCCTTCCAAAGAGGCGAGTGGAGCGACGCGATCCCACTTCCAGTCAGAACGCCACTCAGCATCGATCTCTGTGCCATACAGCGTAAAAGGCCCTTTCTTCCATGGACAAAAGGTTTGCAGGGCCGCTTGAAGTCGCTGTTGTTGCTCTTCTGATAGATCTTCTGGACGTCCGATCGATACACTGCTTTGGTTGAGTTCAAACTGTGAAGGTCGAATGTCTCGGGTGTTGTAGGCTGCATCGCGAAAAGCAGCGAGCCTTGGTTCTTCGTAGAGAGGGACATGTTCTTGACGCAAAGCGCGGATGGAGGCTTTGGTTTCGTCTGTAAAGTCGAATTGTTCAAGATAGTCGGGCGGGAGATAACCACGGTAATTTGGGGGAGTCTGCATCTCGAAGCTCTTTGAGGAAAATAGAAAAGGTTGTCAGCGAGGGGGTTTCCGCGCAACGAAAGTCACGAAGTTGTGCATCTTCAACAAGGTCTCGACTTCAAGGAAACCGCACTGATGCAACATCTCGATCTGTCCTTTTTCTGTGAGTGGGACCAAGACATTTTCGAGGGCTTCTTTTTTTCGTTCGATCTCGCTGCGTGCGTAACCATTGCGCTCTTTGAAGGCCTCATAATGGCGCGTCATGGTCTCTTGAAAGTGTGGACTACTGGATTTGACTTTTTCGCTTAAAAAGAGAAGACCTCCAGGTAAAAGTCCATCAGAAACTTTCTTGAGCAAGCGATGTCTTTGATCCATGGGGAGGAATTGCAACGTGTAATTCATGACCACGACACTGCTCAAATCAAAAGAGGCTTCTACGGCGTCTTGGCAGTGCAGTTCGACGGTGTGTTGGTTGGCGAGGGTCGCGAGCTTTTCGCGGGCTTTTTCGATCATAGGCTGCGCGTTATCGATGCCTACGAGGATTGCGGGCTGTTTGAGAAATCGCCCCAACAGTTCGAGAAAGGTTCCTGTGGAGCAACCGACATCGACGATGCGGGTCTCTGGTTGGTGGTACAACATCGCCCAGTGTGCGGCGCAAGCCACGACTTCGTGGTACATGGGGACAGAACGCGAGACCATATCGTCAAAGACACGCACGACTTCTTCGTTGAAGGCAAATGGCTTGGGCCAAGGACCTCGTTCGAAAAGCTCGTCTTTTTCGGAACTGAGGTAAAGTTGTGTTGGTATCTTCGGATCCATCTCTCTATCCATTGGGTTAAATGGTTTCACGAGGCATCCCGCGTTTGTGTGGTGGGTGTGCCTTGCCCTTTTTGGGGCGTCGATCCTTGAGCAGCCTTCCAGCTTTTGTCAACACATTTGTGGCAGGGGTTGGATTTCGGGTGGATCTAGGGGGCGGGTGCTTGACAAAGAAGTGGGAAGGTTTCTGTATATCCTAGGAATGTTGGACTGCTTATCTGTGTTTAGATGGTTTGTTCTTCTTGTGCTTCAGGAGTTTTAACCGCCTGGGCCAAACAGGTGGTTTGTTCTTCTTTTGCTTTGTGAGTGCTCGCATGCAGTTGCATACCCCGACATTGATGGTCGCTTTCGCGGCCTATCTTTTTTTCCAATTGTTGTTTTTGGCGGGATTCCATTTTTTTTCAGGCCGCTCAAAGGGTTCGTTCTTTTATACGCTTGGAACCGCGCTGCTTTTTGTGGGTATGCTCAGTGCGCGAATTGCCCAGTTTTGGGGCAACAGTTGGGTGCGTTTTGCGGCCAATGGATTTTTTCTTTTTGGTCTTTTTCTGTTATGGATCGCCTATCTTTACTTGCTAGAGCGACCGATGTCGCGGGACATCTTTTGGGGGTCGGTCTCGTTCCTTGGGTTGATTCTTGCGTTGCTTGGTTTGTTTGAGATCTACCCTGACATGTTGGTGCGTATCCTGCTTTTTCATCTCGCAGTGGGATTTATTTGTTTTGGGGTGATCTCTTCATTATGGCCGAAACTGCGGACGAGTTTGTATCTTTCTTCTTTTATCGCGATATCGATCTATTCCATTTATTTTTTATTTGTTTTGGTCAACGTGTCACTCTCGCTGTTGGGGTTGTTTTCGGGCTGGGATGTTCAGATGTTCTTTCGTGTGACGATGATGGTGCACATGCTCATGAACTTCCTGTTTCATATTGGTTTCATCTTGCTGGCTTCGCAAAAGCTGTACGCTTCGTTGAAAAAAGCCACGCGATTTTCAGAGAGCATCATCGAGCACATGCCTTTGGGTGTGGGAGTCACGGACCCTAATGGGCACGTGCAGTTTACCAACCCCTTGTTTAAAGAATACTTTTCCTTGTTTTCGGGAAAAGGCAGCATGCATTCTTTGCTACCGTTGTTTTTGCGGGAGCCTTCTGTCGCTGATCACGTCGAAGAGGCGTTGGGGGGGGCTGTTTCGCGTGGGGAACTCGCGACCACACCACGCGAAGATCTGCGTATCCCTCGCTCTTTTGAGTACACCTGTTTTTCTGTGCCTCATGTCGAAAGTCAGCTTCCTGCGGTGGTGCACCTGCTTGAAGACATCACAGAGCGCAAAAAAGAGAAGGAGCTTTTGGTCCAAGCCAAGGCCAAAGCGGAAGAGATGGATCGCAGCAAGACGATGTTTTTGGCGAACATGAGCCACGAGCTGCGCACGCCTTTGAATGCAATTCTCGGATTCACGGAGCTTTTAAAAGAAGACTTCGAGGATCAAGAAGATACTTATGAAGTCCTTTCTCGAATCCACAAAAGTGGAGGGTATCTTCTTGAGTTGATTAACGATGTGCTTGATCTTGCAAAGATCGACGTGGGCAAGATGGATTGCTTTTTTACGCCGATTCGTTTGCGTTCTTTTGTCTTGTCCATGGTTGAGAATTTTTCTTTAGAAGCAGAAAAAAAGCACCTCTCTTTGGAGACGTTTCTCGATCCCATGTTGCCCGAAGTGGTGATGGCAGATGAGCGAAAGTTGCAGCAAGTGTTGCTGAACCTACTTTCCAACGCGATCAAGTTTACAGAGCACGGTGGGATCTTGTGCGCTGTGCGTTACCAAGGGGGGCTTCGTGAGTTTCATGAGAGTGTGCCCATCTGTTTTGAAGTGAGAGACACAGGGGTGGGGATCTCTCCGCAAGAACAAGAGCTTTTGTTTGAGAACTTTGTGCAGACGCAGAGCGGTCTCAATAGCCAAAAAGGGACAGGTTTGGGGTTGGCCCTCAGCCACAAACTGGTTCATCTGATGGGTGGAGAGTTGCGCGTCGAAAGTGGCTTAGACAAGGGCACAAGCTTTTTCTTTTGTCTGTCGATGGATGTGGCGGAAGAAGAGGTTGCTCGCGTTGCACGGCAAGCCCTCTCGGATATCGCGGGCCCACGCAGCGACGTGAAGTTTTTGGTGGTGGATGACGACGAGGAAAGTTTGGCTTATCTAGGACGTTTGCTGGGTAAGTACAAACTCCAATACCATACAGCATCCGATGGTTTGGAAGCCTTGCGTTTGTCTCGTCATTGGAAACCAGACTTGGTGTGGATGGATATGAGGATGCCGCGCTTGAATGGCTTTGATGCATTGGTCAAGATCAAAGAAGAAACCCCCCAGACACGCGTGGTGATGATGAGTGCGAGTCTCAACCTTTCTGAACAACTGTTGTTGAGAGAGGCAGGCGCGGATGGTGTTTTGTTGAAACCTTTTGCGCCTTGGATGGTGTATTCCCTGATCGAAAAGTTTACTCCATTGTCCTTGGTTTACGGGTCGAAGAACGCAGTTGCGTCGGATGAGATGTTTCCTCTTTGAGAGCATTACGCTGTTGACGGGAGCGCGCAAGGATGCAACATGTTGTGGATGGAGTTTTTGCGTTTTCGATAAGCAAAAGGCTTGTCGTGGTTGTGCGCATTCTTTCTCATGTTGGAGATATCTTTGGTGATGCCCTCGATTCGGTCGGCCTGTCCGCAGTGTGAGACCACACTTCAAGATGCGAGCACCTTGTTTTGCCCAAAATGTTCGTTTCCTTTGATGTTGATCGCTGGGAAATATCGCCTTGAGCGCGCGCTAGAAAAAGGTGGCTTCGGGACGGTCTATCTTGCCCATCACACGGGGCTTACGAGAGATACAGAGCGCGTCATTAAAGTCATCGAGCCAGGGATGTTTGCGGAAGAAGAAAGCCAGATCCGCTTTCGCCGCGAAGTGGAGTTGACCTCCAGCCTTTCCCAACGCAACAACCACATCGTGCGGATCTATGACGACTTTGGTCGTGAGCCTGAACTCGGTTACTACTACGTGATGGAGTTTTTGCGAGGCAAGCCACTCTCTCATGTGATGTGTCCTGGCAAGCCACTTCATCCCAAGCTTGTGTTTTTGATGATGGAGCAGCTTTGTTCTGCCTTGGATGCAGCGCACCGCGAACATATCGTCCACCGCGACCTCAAGCCCCCCAACATCTTTTTGATCGAACGCGATAAGAATCCTTGCTTTGTAAAGATCCTCGACTTTGGGATCGCCAAGCCCATCACTGAGCAAAGCAAGGCGTTGACTCGACACATCTTGGGCACACCGCATTATATGTCCCCAGAACAGTGTTTGAATGAGCCCGTGGATGCGCGCTCTGACCTCTACGCGTTGGGGATGTTGTTTTACCACATGAGCACGGGGACACACCCGTACAAGAGCCTCAAAGCAGGCTCTGACTTTGCGGTGATGCAAGCGCAGATCTCGCAGCCTCCCATCCCTATGTGTGAGAAAAGGCCCGAACTCGCGATATCTGAAGAGCTTGATCAGGTTGTGCTCAAAGCCATCGCCAAAGAAGCAGATGATCGTTTTCCCACAGCTGGGGCTTTTTGGGCGGCCTTGCGGCCTTTTGCACCTTCTCCATCATCGCCTTCTGAACTTCAAGGCTTGATGTCTGCGGCGATTGCTGTACGCGCTGCGGACATCCGTCGTCGTCAAGCTCCTTCGCGTCCGCCAACGATGCCTTTGAGTGCGGAAGATGCTTTGTCTGCTGCTGAAGAACCCAATGAAGTTTCTGCACCACCCGCTTCAGAAGATGCGTTTTCTTCGTTGGTTCCGCCATCTTCGCCCGCTTCCTTTGAGATGTTGGATGCTGTCGACGAAGACGCCCCCAACTCCTCTCCGCAAGCAAGCTCTCCCTCTGCGGGTGTCTCTTCGTCGGCCAATGCCTCGAATGTCGAGATCGATACATCACCCGCCAAAGATTCGTCTTCTTCCAAACCCTTGGAAGGGAAGTCGGGTGGACATGTGATCTCGTCGCCCGCGGGTTCCTTGATGGTGATGGAACCCGCAAACTCCATTCGTGAGACGACACAAGACGTTCCTTTGGAGCTTTTCGGACTTTTGCAGCCTTCTGATGATGACGAAGAAGAACGCGAACGCGTCGCAAAGTTGCGTGAAGCGATGCGTTCGATGTCTGTGGACCGCGTCGATGGGCAAGTTCCTGTCAAAAAGTCTGTGCACCCATCTTCCCCATCCTTGGACAGTTTGCGGGCAACAGTGCCTGTCTCCGTCCTCGAAGAAGTTTTCCAACAAAGTGAGGC
>JACKEL010000018.1 GCA_020632975.1 Myxococcales bacterium | reverse complement strand
GTGCCAAGGGCAAGACCGTGCTCGGTCTCCACGATCACTTTATCGAAATCACCCAACGTGATGTTTTCATAGGAAAAAAGGTAGGCTTGGCCCGCTTTGCGAAACGTAACTTCCGCAAAGCGTTTCAGCACCGCAATATCTTGATTCAACCCATGCCTCCAAGCACTAGGAAGAGATGTTCTAAAGTCAACAATGAAGCAGCGTTGCGACGCAAAGCCACTTCGCACTGATCAATCGCCTGCACCGCACGAAACAACGCGGGTGTGGACAAGATATCTGCATGTTGCACAAGGTGTTCTTGCAGATCTTGGTGGATCAGTGCATTGGGATCAGGCCCAATTTCCCGAAGCATCAGAAGATCACGCAACCAAGAGCGCAACAAGTCCAGATACAACGGGAGTTGGTCACCCACTTTGTTGAGGCGTTCGGCCAACTCCAGCGCCACCGTCGATCCTGAAGGCACACGATGGAGCGTAGGTAAAGCCGTCAACAAAGAGCGGCGTTGATCATCGGGCAAGTGCTCATGTAATTGCAAGGCGCGTCCAGGGCTCCCTTCTGCTAGGCCCGCGAGCAAGAAGGCCTGCGCAGCATCGATCCCATGGCGTTCTTCTAGCCACGAAGACAAGACAGGACGACGCAAAGGTGCAAAAGGAACGCGTTGGCAGCGAGACAAGATCGTCGGAAGGATCTGACCAGGGCTTGCAGTACACAGCACAAAAAGGTTGTTGGGTGGGGGTTCTTCGAGCAGCTTGAGAAAAGCGTTGGCGGACTCACGGTTCATCTTTTCGATCTGATCCAAGATCACAACACGCAAACGCCCTTCCTGTGGAGCAAATCGCGTCATACGTTGAATCTCTCGGATCTGCGATATCCGCATCAACTGTTTTTCAGGCTCGACCACCCACACATCAGGATGCGTTTCGTGCAGGATCTTTTGACAGGCCGCACAACGCTCGCAGGGCTCCCACGAAGACGACTCCCCCAAACAATTCATGCGGCGCGCAAGGATCAACGCAGTGGTGCGTTTGCCGCAACCTTGGGGGCCCGTAAACAAGTAAGCATTGGGGATACGTTCTTGTTGCCAAGCAAAATGAAGATCATGTAACGCGCGATCTTGACCGCGAATCTCTGAAAATCCCACGGGAAACCTCTTCGCAAAGAAAAAGAAGCCTATGCTCTAACGTCTTGTTACCAAGAGGTCAAGCTCACTTCTTGTCCTCTTCTAGCATCTTTTTCCAAGGGATCGCGTCTGAGGGGGTCCCCACCAAGGAGTCATCCAACGAAGAAGCATCCTTGCGAGAAAAGTTGGTTTGATGGGAAAAGATCGCGCGGTGGATCTCGCGGTTGGCGCGCTTGAGGAAGTCGTCAGGCTTTTCCTTGGGCTTTCGAACCACCGCAGTTCTCGAAAAGATCGTCCCTTGGGGGCTGAGAAGCAGCATGCTGACGTACTTTTTGTGCTCATTCAAGACCATCTGAAAGCCTTGCTGTGACGAGGTAAAACGAGGGGAACGCAACAAAGCATCCGCGATCTCTCGCGTATCAGGGGAAGCTGAAGCGCTGATCTTGACGGGCAGAGAAAGTCCCAAACGACGCAGCACAGTTCCATCGACCTGCAAGATCCGCGACAAAGCAGCGCGCATCTTTTGTTCTTCGCCGTTGCGTCGGTGGATATCCGCGCGAATCCCCCACATCCTCATGCGCAAAGGCTTCATCTTGTTGGGCAAAGCATTGAGTGCCCGCGAAGAAAACTGCATCGCCTCTTCGTAGCCACCTTGACGAAAGGCTGCTTCTGCCTCGACAGCATCGAAAAAGGCGCGGATCTGGGGAACGCTTTTTTCTTCACGAGCCCGCAAGATCCGAATTTGTTCACGCACCACCGCAGGCCCCATCAACACCACGAGATCACCGATCATCCAGTAAGGCATATTCGCCCCACCCGAACGATAAGGCGCCAACGTATTGCGCAAAAACTCAAGATCATCCACGAGTTGGCGTCGTGCAATCGACCCATCCAACCAAGCGTTGATCCGCGCAAACTGACGGGAAAACCAGTTCCCCACGCGCTGCCACCAGCTTTGGGCGGCGGCTTCTTCCCGCATGATCTCGACTTTCATCATCCGCGCATGTCGCAACATCACGTGCGCTCCCACGCTTTGTTGTCGAGGCTCTGAACTGGTGTGGCCGTGGCGGTCAGGGCGATCGCGCACAAGCTCAAGCGCCTTCAGTGCACGATCCGCATCTCCCACAGACAACCAAAAGTTTCCTTCAGAAAGTTGGTGTCCTGCAAACATCGACTCGCGAAGATGCGGAAGCTGGCGGTTTTTCCAATCAAGCGCTTGTCGTAGTGCGTTGAAACCTTGGTTGAGCCGCCCTTGTTCGAGATACACAAAGGTCAAAAACTCCCAAGGGTTGGTATGAAGGCCAGGGTAAAAGTAACGCGTTGCTTCCAAGGCATAACGCTCGGTTTCATCGAAGCGAAACAGTCCAAGGTAAGCTTCTGCAAGGTTGGTTCGGTGGGTCGTGCGATCACGAGAACGGATCTTCTCGTCTTCTTCGAAAGCACGACGACAATAGTGCAGCGAATCGACGCGCTTTCCTTCCTCGAAGGTGATCGCGCAAAGTGCGTTGAGTGCGGTCGTTACGTACTTTTTCTTTTGAAGGTAATTGAGTGCAAGTTGGGTCGCTTCATTGTAACGACGAAGTTTCATCAAGCTCCAAGGCATGAGGTCTTCGAGCTTAAAGTACGGATAAAGCTTGTCGTGTTGGATGATCAAACGCAGCGCTTCGCGATCTCGCCCAAGCTGCCGCAAACTGTAGATCAACTCGATCATCATGATGTGATGACTTTTGGAGGGAACCTGCCCAATGATCGAACGAAAAAGTGCCATTGACTCGCGAAGATAACGCAAGGCCAAGACCAATTCCCCCTCTTGGTGACGCAAGATGTAAGCCATCACAAAGCGACCAATAAACGAGTTGGGGTTTTGTCTGAGCAGTTTGTCTTCAGTGAGAGAGCGCGCACGGTTCATCTTCCCCGTTTTGAACAACAACAAGACCTGTTGTTCTAGCGCGGACGGACGAACCGCCTTTTCTTTGAAGATCAACATCGTAAAGACATCAGGGCGCATATCCGCCTGTACTGGGGTTGAGCGACCCAACCACATCAAGCAGAAAGACGCAAAACTCAGAAACACCAGGATCTTTCGAATATTTCGTCGCGGGGATCTATCTTTGGAGAGGTCGCGGATACGCATGTCAGTGCCTCTTTTTTACGAAGTCGCAGGTCTTTTGGTCGCCAAACGGCGTTTTTTCTCGGCCTTTTCAGCTTTTTTGGCGCGTCGTTTGGCTTGGTATGTCTGCCAACGCACCCAAATCGCAGGAGGCAAAACGCGCCAACGATCGAAGATATGAAAGCTCCAAGAGATCGGATCGACAAACGCCACGATGTGTCGATACCAAGCAAACGCCTTCAAAAGCTGTGTTTGACAGGCCCAGAGATCCCCCATCGCGATCTTGGAAGGAAGGCGCGATCCCAAACGCGAGGCTGCAAGTTGCTCAACAATCGGACGCAGCGCAGGGATCGCCTCCACGAAACGATCCGCAAAGATCTCCAAAGGCTCGCCAGGAGGCCGTCGCATCCCCAACTCGCAAAAGCGATCTTCCAAAGCCATCAAAAACCACTGTACCCTCCGCTCTTTTCCAGCCACGATCCAAAAGGCATAACGTCGCCCAAACTTCAGCAGATACACACCAAGGATCAAAGCCAAAAGCAAAGGAAAGAGGTTGATGCGGATCGGCCCGCGTCGTCGTAGGATCGGGTCGGGCTTCTCTTTGGGATTCTTCAAAGCGCCGATCTTCGGGGGTGGAGGTGGCGTGTTACGCGAAAGCTTTGCCAAGGTCTGACGAAGCTGGGGATCTGGAGGTGTTTGGCGTTGATCGCGCAGCGCTTGGGGCGAAGGATCGAGCGGAACCCAACCCACGCCTTCAAAGTAAAGTTCGGGCCATGCGTGTGCTTCGTTGTCGCGGATCAACAAACTAGAGGTCGAACCACGGTTGGCATCGGGCACAGCGTACCCTTCTCCAATGCGGGCAGGGATACCCGCAAGCCGCATCAAAAAGACCGATGCATGGGCGATATGCACGCAATACCCGATACGAGAGCGAAAGAGAAAGTGGCCCACAGGATCTTGTTTGGCGCTGACTTGTTCATAACGAGGGTCAGGGAAGGAGACACGCTTTGCGGTTGGATTGTTGCGTAGGTACTCAAGCCATGGGTTGCCTTTTTCGATGCGTGCGCGGTTCTTTTCCCACACCAGTTTGGCGCGCTCTTGTGAGGGCGGACGCAGCGAGTACAAGATGTGTTTGTCGAGCCACATCTTAATCAAAAAGGCCTTCACTGTAAGATTGTTCGCAAACTTTTCGGGGATCGGCCCCAAGATCTCTGCAAGGAGGTCTTTGTAAGCTTGTTCGTGTGGAGCAGCCGTATAATGCTTCCACAAATCCTTGCTCCATTTGGAGTTTCCAACCTTGAGAGTCAGTTTGTACTCATCATTGAAAGCCAAGGAATCGACTTCGTAAGCTCGCACAAAGACCCGTGGATTGGGGTTGGGGATCGTTTGAAAGCTCAAAGGGTCGAGTAATCCAAAGGGATTGGTGTGTTCGCGCAACAACGAAACCCGCGTCCGCACGCGCTTGCGGGTCCCTCCAAGATGCGGCATGGGTTTGCCATCTTTTCCTTGGACGGACTTGTTTGCAGGCGCATAAAGTCGCTCAACCACCCCTTCATCTGGGAAAAAAGCAAGTGTGTCTTTGTGGATCTCAGGATGCGATCCTTTTTCCATGCGCAAGCCATTGAAGAAACTCAAAGCTCTCTGGCGGAAATACAGGACTTTTTGTTTGGGCGTGTAGTCATCGCGAAAGACGACCACCGCGACAGGTTCGGGCCTTGGTTGTTGTTGCTGTTGTGGAGGAGGATCAAAGGGCATCTCATTTTGTCGGTCTTTGCGAGAACGTCCGCCCTTGGACTTCCCTTTTTTGGCTTTGCCTTTTTGGTCGCCTTTTCCGCTCATCCCATTCACGAGCTTGACCAGCTGTGCGCTGCCCTTGTTTGAAAAGAACCATAGGACCGAGGTAATCAGCAAAAAGATCAAGACCGCCACACCCAGCAACTGACGTCGCTGACGGATACGAATCAAACCAAAGACCATCAACAACGCCGCGCCAACACCAATCAAAAGCAAGTACCAAGTGGGATCTTCGCCGCGTTCGAGCGCCCAGTCCACGAGATATTGCGGTCGGTGGATGCTGTTATCACGGTGAGAAGCAAACAGCGAAGCCGCCCCAAACAAGGGCAACATCAACTCAACGCTGACCCATGCAGGAGAACGCGAAGCAATCGCCCGCAAGCCCCCTAAAAGCGTCAGCGCACCGCCGCCCCACCAACAGATCTCCGCCATCTGCAAAGAAGTCGGACTGCCAAACATCGTAACGAGCCACGACCACGAGCCAAAGGCCATCGCCAAAAGAGCAGAGGCCACTTGCCCAATGACCATCCCTACGAAAAAGACCCAAGTTCGGATGCGCGTGCGTGCAAGACGATCACCAAGATACACACCCGCGACAGCCCCCAAGACGCCCGCGACAACGCCCACATAGGTTGTAAGGCCCCATGCCATCGCAGTCATCGAGAGCGCCATCAACAACGCACGCAAACTCACACCAAAGCGCTCCAAAAGACTGCGGCCTTGGCTTGGATTGTCCATGTTTACGGCATTTTCGATATACATCTTGGCGGTCCTTTTCCATCAACAGTACGTTATGGATCTTTTTAGGAGATCGAGTTCCATGACCAAGGCAGTTCGTCTTTGAGCGCGTCTTTCCCGTAAGAAACACGGCGAGGACGCGAAGCAAAGCGCAGTTCAAGCCCATGATGCGAAAACTCTTGTAACTCCTCGACCAAAGAAGGCTGCGAAGGCTCGTCTTCGTCTTTGGGGAGCAAAAAGAATCGCCACCATCGCGGTTCAGAGGGCGGAAGTTCGTTGCTGACGGTCGAGGTCTCCTCATCAACCTCGCGATTGTCCGCGACGATCAAGCTACATCGGGCAGGATGGCGTTTCAGGACTTCGCGGATATGCGGCAGCCAACGCCAAACACTTGCAGAAGCGAACAACAAAAGTTGGTGACGCTCTGGATCAAACTTCACAGTCTGCAAAAATGTTTCCAAACCGCGACCATAACCTTCTAAGGACATGCCCGACTGCGCCAAGAGTTCTCGTCCAGTCGCAAGATCCTCTTTCGCGATAAGGTCGCAACCATCGGCCCCAAAGGACCAGTCGTTCCCCAAAGCACCACTTTCCATCGACCAACGCGCGATCTCCGCAGCGTATTCATCGAAAGGATCGCAGATCAGATACGCCAACAACTTTAAGTCATAATCACGGGAAGGCTCTTGTATCCGCACGATCAACTCTTGCGAACGTGCAAACAATTTCCAGTGGATGTGGCGAATCGGATCGCCAGGCATGTAGGCCCGCGTGTCCACAAGATCGCCGCGCCGTGGGCTGCCAGGGACGTAGTGTCCTTCGCCATCCGACATCGAGCGCAAAGGTGTGGTTGGAAAGCTCGCAGTACGCGGCAAGACTTGTATGGTTCGTGCCTCTTCGCTTTCCCAACGGACTTCTGAAAGTCCGAAAAAGTCGCGGACGATAAAAGCGCGGACGATTCGTTGTGCAGACCAACGACGGGAAAATCGCACAGACTCTTCCATGCCTCGAAAGCCCGAATCCACGGTCACTTCAGCGTTAGGCTCAAGCCACAAGACACGAAAGTCCACAAAAGGCATCTGCCATGCAGGAAGTCGCAGACCTGTCGAGGTGGACTCTCCAACCACAGCGTGCAAAGGGTCTGAAGGCCCCGCTGTCGCGAGGTTTCGCATCCGCCACCCCACCCACAACGAGGTAAATCCAACCATCAAGACGCCAAGGATCACCAAACACAGCGCAATCGCCCCCAACACCAGCAAGATCCAGTCTTTTTGGCGCAGGCCATATCCCCATAAGAACAACACACCAAAGAGCGCCATCAAAAAACCGCGTCGACTCAAGGGGGCACGCATCGCCACCCAACGCACGCCTTTCACGGCTTTCTTCAGTCCCCCTCGAAGATGCGAAACGATCCCCACGTGGATTCTCCTTATCGCATGGGTGGAGGTGAAGACGGCGGTGCGATCGGTGTCCGTCCCCCGCGGATCCCTTGAACAAGGCGTTCGAGAGGTGCACGCGAAGCATCGCGGAACAAGATCTCCGCGTCAGGACTCCCAGGCGCGCGTTCCATACGGTGACAAAACAGGTAAGGACCAAGGCGTTGTACATCTTCAGCGCTGACGTAGTCTCGCCCGTGGATCGCGGCTCTCGCTTGCAAAGCAGGAAGCGCCAAAACCAAACTACGCGTCGAGATCCCCTGCAAGACACGACGATCACGGCGGATCTCTTGGGCGATATCCACAAGTGTTTCGCGGATCTGCAAAGAGACTTGCACACAGCGCGTAATCGACTTGCGACAAGCCAAGATCTCTTCGCGGGAAACAGGATCAAGGCTAGGGCGTGCCATTCGTGCATTTTTGAGTTGCAGGGCCAAGACTTCCATCTCGGCATCGCGATCGATGTAGTTCATGGGGATCTTGAACAAAAAGCGGTCAAGCTGTGGTGTTGGTAGAGGATAAGTCCCTGTCACATCAAGCGGGTTTTGCGTTGCGATCACGAAAAACAACTCATCGAGGGGATAGAGTTGTCCGTCCGCGGTGACTTGCTTTTCGCCCATCGCTTCGAGCATTGCAGCTTGTACTTTGGGAGGCGTACGGTTGATCTCGTCCGCCAACAAGATGTGCGTAAACACAGGACCCGGATTGAAAGAGAAGGTCCCTTTTTGCGGCTGAAAGATCGAAACACCCGTGATATCCGAAGGCAACAAGTCAGGTGTAAACTGGACACGGCGAAACGTGTGGAAGTCTGTACCTTGGCTTTTGATCGCCCGCCCCAAAGCCTTCGCCAGTGTGGTCTTTCCACTCCCTGGATAATCTTCTAACAAGACGTGTCCGTCTGCCAACAACGCGACCAAAACCAACTCAATGACGTCATCGCGGCCCATAATCGCTTGGCGAAGATGCGCACCAACACCACCGAAGACACGGCGTGTCAGTTCCAACATCGACTGCAATTCATCGGGGCTGATCTGCCCCGAGGCCTCGCTTTGACCCCACGAAAAAGAAGTCCCGCTTGCGTAGCCCATCTCCATGCTGTGCGCCTTTCTTCTCTCGAAGCCTCTCGTTTTGAGTGGCGCCTCTTGCACGGGCCTTCGCCTCGAACAGTTCGCGCCACCCCTCCGTTCCCGACCAATATGCGCCTCGCCTACCCCGAGCGTCAACTCTATGACAACCTTTGCAGGAAATCTGTTCCCACCAAGAGGTCTCCCCATGCCTCTCGAAGCCCCACAACAAAGAGCAAAAACGCCTATCTACCGCAGGTTATGCGTGATTGTAGCGATCTTTGAGATCCACAAAAAGCTGTTCACAACGCAAGAATGCGTCGATGACGATGGGATCAAAGTGCTTGCCATACTCACGCAACAACATCGCCTTGGCTTCCTCGTGTGTGAAAGGACGCGGACGATAGACCCTGACCGAAGTCACGGCGTCATAGACATCTGCAACGGTCACAATGCGCGCAGCCAAGGGGATATCATCACCACGTAAACCTTGCGGATATCCCTTGCCATCGAAACGCTCGTGGTGACACAACGCGATAAGACGCGCCATCTTCAAAAAGTCCACACCTTCGAGGACTTCTGCCCCAATGGTCGTGTGCGTCTTCATGATCTCGTATTCTTCTTCAGAAAGGCGACCAGGTTTCAGCAAGATACGATCTTCGATCCCAACTTTCCCGATGTCATGGAGCGGACTGGAGTCGTAGATCTCACGAATAAATTGATCGTCCACTTGCCCTTGGTAGGGAGAGTAAGGTGCCGCAAGATCCTCTGCCAAAACACGGCTATAGTGACTGATCCGCCGCAAGTGCGCGCCTGTTTCGTCATCGCGTTTTTCCGCAAGCTGCGCAAGTTTCGACATCGCCACAAGCTGCGTGCGTTGACGATCCAAAAACTCCCGAACGATGCTGATTTGGAAGCCTAGCGTCACAGAATAAGACATCAAGATCGCCGCGTCTGTGCGTTGCACCAAGCGACCATAGTTGAACAAGACCAAGCGACCGATACTTCCCGTCATCGCGTGCAAAGGACAGCACACAAAGTTGGAGATGTGACCACCCAAGATACGCAATAACTCACTCGGGAATGGCGGGATCTGCGAAGGATGCAGATCCGACAGATCAGATGCTTGGTTGAAGATCACCCCACCCGGTCGCGAGGGGAAAAGCTCGGATATCTCGGGGCCAGGAATCAAAGGAGCCATGACCACGACACGTTGCATCGCGTCGCGACCAAAGACCGTCACCCGCAAACGCGAGCCCTCTTCGCGCAACACCAAAGCATAAGGAGGCAAGCGATCCCCTGCCCGCCGCGACAACATCCGATCCAAAGTCCGACGAAAAAGCTCAAGTTCTCGGGGTTCTTCCATCCGAAAGTCCGACAAAAGCTGCTCGTTAAACTGCGCGATCTCGATATGTTGTTGATAAGAGTCGCGCAGTTCGGCCTCTGCCAGTCTTGCCCCCAACATATAGCCGACTTTTTGGGCGATCAGCGCCAAAAGGTCTTTTTCCAAGCCATGTAGGGTCTCAGGATTCAAAAAGTACATCCCCAAGACACCCAAAAATTGCTGATGGCTGTCGCGGATGGGCTGTCCCCAAAAGGTCACGTCGCGCATCAACAGATCGGGAAATTGTCGTGCTACCTCTTCAGAGTCCAACACCACCACACGCTGTTTTTGTTGGACCAACATCTCAGGTTCGTGAACGCCCCACTCTACAGCTTTATAGCCAGCCGCAGCGCTCAGTTGAAGTCCAGAAGAAAAGACGCTGATCCGCAAAGCTTCGACCCCAAGGATCTTGCGCAAACGCTGACACAGCGTGTTGAGGAATCCTTCGAGATCTTCGTTGGGCATCACACTCACATCGTAAAGCTCGGAGATGACGCGGTTTTGATACTCTAGCTGGCGGTTTCGGGTGTGAAGTTCTTGTGCAAGTCTTTTGTTTTGGACACGCAAGCGACTTTGTTCAGCCACGCGATCCAAGGTCAAAGAAAGATCTGACATCGAACAGGTCTTCAAGAGATAGCCCGAAGCCCCCCATTTGACGGCCTCGATCGCGCGCTCTTCTGTGGAGTAACCTGTCAGGATCACGACAGATTGTTCAGCGTCCCGCGCACGGATCTTCTGCAACAGCGAGATACCGTCCACTTCGGGCATCAAGAGATCGCTCACGACGACATCGCACCAAGTCCCTGACAACCAATCGAGCGCTTCCATCGCGCTTTCAGCGATGTGGACATCCCATCCCTTGCGTCGAAGGTAACGTCCCCAAGGCTCCATCACATCTCGATCATCATCCACCAACAAAACGCGGTAAGGACCGTCGTACATGGCGCGACCTTCCAAGAAGAGACTCTTTTTTTCTGTATACTTCGCGACATCCGCATCCTGCGTAACTTCTTCAGGATTCGCGATCTGCGGTTCGTTCGACGGAGACTCTTTTGACATCGCCTTTCTCCCGCGCCTTTTGATAAGGCATCTGTTCGATCAGTTCACTGAGACGCAACTCCAACACAAGCTCGCCCCCACGAGGGACCTCAAGGGATCATCTCACGGTTCGCGCTACAATATAGCGGTCCAAACGCGCATAATCTTGTCGTAAGCTGACTTCAGAATAAGCCTCATTCCCTTCAAACAATGCAAGGGTTTCTTGGCCTTGGCTTGAACCAATCTCAAACATCAGCCATCCCCCAGGCACCAAGAATTGTGGGGCTTCGCGCACGATGCGACGAACCACATCAAGACCATCTGTTCCCGCTTCTAACGCGAGGTGTGGTTCGTAGTCTCTCACTTCTCGTTGAAGATCTGTCATCTCTTCAGACCGAATATACGGAGGATTTGAAACGATGACATCAAATCGCTCGCCGCGTACAGTCTCCAACAAGTCACCTTGGGTCAGCTTGATCCGCTCGGAAAAAGTAAGCGCATCGATGTTCTTGCGCGCGACAGCCACAGCATCTTTCGAGATATCCGTGGCCCAGATCTTCGCGCCAGGAAACTCGCTGGCCAAAGCACAAGCCAAAGCCCCCGAACCTGTACAGAGATCCAAGAAGCGAAGTCCTTCCCCCAACTTGCGCGGCGCAACGGGAGCTTGCGCTTTGATGTCAGAGGTCTCTTCTTCGTCCTCTTCGTCCTCTTCGGCGATCTCGGGCTCGTCTTCATTCCATCGCAACGTCTTTTTGGGACGACCTGGAGAAGGAAGCCCTTCTGGATCTTCTTCGACTGGCCGCGACTTCAGAAGCTTGCAAGCTTCTTCCACAAGGCACTCTGTCTCAGGGCGCGGAATCAAAACCCGCGCATCCACATAAAATGGAAGCGACCAAAACTCTTGGCTTTCCAAGATGTATTGTGTGGGTTCGTGCTTGGCACGGCGCTTCAACAAACCTTTGTAAGCCGCGAGTTCTTCGGCGGTGAGAGGTTGTTGATAACGTAGATAGAGATCGACGCGTGACATCGACAAAGAGTGCCCCAACAACAGTTCTGCGGTGCGTTTGGGGGAGTCGATCTCATTTTTCTGTAGATAAGAAGTGCTCCATTCCAGCACCTTGCCAACCGTCCAATCCAGCATGATACCTCGCGGCTCCTCGTCCTCTCAAAAGATGCGTGAAGGATAATGGCTACCCTGAGCAAACACAAAAAGCAATGCGTGCCTTATTCCGCCATAGAGTTGGCACCAGCCTTCAACATCTCAGCTTGCATCGCCGCAGTGAGCGGTTCAATCATGTCTTGCAATGCACCGTTCATCACTTGATCCAACTTGTACAAGGTCAATGAGATGCGGTGATCAGTCACGCGGTTCTGTGGGAAGTTGTAGGTGCGGATCTTCTCCGAACGATCGCCCGAACCGATCTGCGAACGACGCATCGCGGTTTCTTCTGCCTTTCGTCGCTCAAGCTCCATATCGTAAAGCCGCGAACGAAGGACTTTTAGGGCCTTGGCTTTGTTTTTGTGTTGGGACTTTTCATCTTGGCAAGTCACCACCAAACCTGTGGGGATGTGTGTAATCCGTACCGCAGAGTCGGTCGTGTTGACCGACTGACCACCAGGTCCACTCGAACGGTACACATCCACCTTGAGGTCTTTTTCGTCGATATCGACATCCACTTCCTCGGCTTCGGGCAGAACCGCCACCGTTACCGCAGAAGTATGAACCCGTCCTTGCGTTTCTGTGGCAGGGACGCGCTGGACGCGATGCACACCACTTTCCCATTTGAGTCGGGAGTAGACACGGTCTCCTTGGATCTGCGCGACGACTTCTTTGTAACCTCCCAAGCCCGTTTCGTGGGCATCCAAGATCTCCATCTTCCATCGCATACGTTCCGCATAACGCAGATACATCCGAAACAACTCTGCCGCAAACAACGCTGCTTCATCCCCACCCGTCCCTGCACGGATCTCCAAGATGACGTCCCGCGCATCGTTCGGATCTTTCGGCAACAACAGGATCTGAAGTCGCTGTGTCAGCGCCTCCAATGACTCTCTGGAGCGCTCGATCTCTTCGCGACACATCGCCAAAAGATCGGCATCACTTTCGTCATCTTCCATCTGCTGCGCTTCTTTCAAAGACTCTTCAGCATCGCGATACTGACGAAAAGCATTTGTGATCTCTTTGAGTTCCGCGTGTTCGCGACTCAGTTTCTGCTGAAGTTCGCGATCTTCCCACACATTTGGGTCGGCCAACTCTTGCTCGATCCGCACAAACTTTTGCTCGATACCTTGTAGCTTCTCTACCAAAGCTGCGTTCAACATGGCTTCTACCTTTCCATATGCGTCCAAACCCAAAGCACTCCTCTTTGAGAAGAAGCGATCAGGTCTATAATTCTTTGATTTTTATAATAATTTTAGATGAATCAGAAAAGAAAGATGGCCCAACAAGACCCAGAGAGAGGCTAATGCTCGGGAAGGAGCCCAAAGGGGCTTATGAGGGAAGCGTTTGCGTGTGCTGACGCCTTGACAGCACCGTGCGTCTTTTTATACTGCGGTCTTTTCATCGTACCCAAGGGCCTCCAAAACAGTCCTTCGTTCTTCGATGATCCCCAATTTCATGGCGACACCAAAACGACCCAAGAACGCACGTTAAGAGACCAGCCCACGCTTGTCAACCCAAAGCTCTGTGGTCCTTGGTGTCGGTCGGCTTTTCTCACGAAATGCATATCTGTCCGTGCACACGATATGCTTCAACCGCTCACCTCACGGAAAGGAACCCAAAACTGATGAGTCGTGCGAAACAAGCGAGTCATACACCTAGCGGTCAGCCTCCCGGCCTGTATGTCCTCTTCTTTGCTGAAGCTTGGGAACGTTTTTCCTACTACGGGATGCGCGCTCTCCTCGTTCTCTACATGGTCAAGCACCTCAAATACGAGCGCTCTGATGCTCTCCAGATCTATGCGACCTACACAGGCTTGGTGTACCTCACCCCGATGATCGGTGGATATCTCGCAGACCGCTTTTTGGGTGCCCGAAAAGCCGTATTGATCGGCGGTATCGTGATGGCACTGGGTCACCTTGCGATGGCCTTTGAACCCCTTCTCTACGCGGCTTTGAGCCTCCTGATTATTGGTAACGGCTTCTTCAAGCCCAACATCTCCACGATCGTTGGTGGTCTCTACGAAGAACACGATCCCCGTCGTGACGGTGGTTTCACCATCTTCTATATGGGTATCAACCTGGGTGCGTTCTTCTCCCCCCTCGTGTGTGGAACCCTCGGCCAAAACACCTTTTCTTTCAAAGTCTTTGGCTACGCCATGACCTTTGGTGGGTGGCACTGGGGCTTTGGCGCCGCTGGGATCGGTATGGTCGTCGGCCTTTTGGTCTTCATGGCTGGCCAAAAGCTCCTTGGCACCACAGGCTTCCCTCCCTACATCAAAAATCCAACCAAAGATACCCGATTGACCGCCAAAGACTGGCGTGATGTCTGGATCATGGTCATCGCTTCTTGTCTCGTTGTCGCAGCCACCCTCCCCCTTTGGAATCCCATGAGCACCACGGTCAAACTGTTGTTTGGTGTGGTTCTTTTGGCTGTCTTCTACTTCGGCTGGACAGATGAACCTGTCAAAGTGAAAAAACCTGGCGATGACGAAAACCCACCCCTCAACAAACAAGAGTGGGAACGTATCCTTTACATCATCGTTCTTTGCGCCCCCGTCCTGATCTTCTGGATGGGCTTCGAACAAGCTGGGGGTACCTTCAACCTCTTCGCTGAAGAAAACACCAACCGCGTGGTCTACATGGGCTGGCTCCACAGCGCCTTTGGGATCGCTTACTTCAAAGCACACCCCTACTGGAATATCCCCGCTTCGTACTTCCAGTCGATCAACCCCCTGTTGATTATGCTCCTTGCACCCGTGTTTGCGATGTTGTGGTTCAACCTCAACCGCTCGAAAAATCCCCCCTCGACCACCACCAAGATGGCATTTGGTGTCCTCTTCCTTGGACTTGGCTTCATCGTCATGTTCCTCGGAACCGTCGCCACCGTCAAAGGTAAGGTCAGCCCCATGTGGCTCGTCGCGGTGTACTTCCTCCACACCGTTGGCGAACTTTGCCTCTCCCCCGTTGGCCTCTCCATGGTCACCAAGGTCGCTCCCCTGCGTATCGTCTCCTTGATGATGGGCTTGTGGTTCGCATCGACCGCACTCGCCAACTACCTCGCGGGTAGCCTCGAAAACTTGCTCAAAAAAGACGCTATCGCCCGCGCACTCGACCAACTCACCCACCAGCTCCTCAACAACATGGGTGTCAGCGGCCTCAGCCACAAAATGGTCGACTTCGCCCGCGTCTGCGTCTTCGTAACCATCCTCTCTGTCGCCTCTTTCATCATCGTTATGGCTGTCCGCAAAAGCATCGACCGCCTCTCCCACGGACGCGATTGATCCCCCCTTTCTTTCGGGCGAGCGCAAAGGCTCGCCCCCTAATCCATCCCCACATCCCCTTTCTTTCAGGCGGGCACGGAGGCCCGCCCCCTAATCCATCCGAGATATCCCATTCTTTCAGGCGGGCCTCTGTGCCCGCCCCCTAATCTATCCGAGATATCGCTGCTTTCGGGTGGGGCTTTGCGGGTGGGATATCCTCTGCTATACTCTGCGGCTTTAACAAGCGCGCATACCGCGAAACAATCCATCTTTTTGGAATCATGAATGTATCGTAGGAGACCGATATGGCGGATCTTTTGAAGCTAGAGGAAACTTTACAGCTTCACGACAAGCATCGACAAGTCATCTGGGAGGTGCCCGAGCGCCAAGACGACCCGCTGCCCATCCTTTCATCATCAGACATCGAGATGGGCTTCTACGAAAAATTCTTTTTTAGCAAAGACTTAGAGCCCTATCCTGTCCAAGAAGAGGCGTTTGAGCGGATCTTTCGAGGAGACAACGTCCTCATCACGGTCCCCACAGGAACAGGCAAGACGATGATCGCCAAAGCAGGGATGTACAAAGCCCTGTATTCGGGGAAAACGGCGATCTACACGACACCTCTTCGCGCATTGACCGAAGAGAAATACAGAGAACTTTGCGATGACTTTGGCGAAGAGCACGTAGGCTTTGCGACGGGGGACTACAAGATCAACGCAAAAGCCCCAATTCAAGTGGTCGTTGCGGAGATCTTGTGGAACCAGATCTTCAGTAGTCGCCAGAGTGTACCCGCAGACGTCGTGATCATGGACGAAGGCCATTACTTCAACGATCCAGAACGGGGATATGTTTGGGAGCAGTCGATTATCGGGCTGCATCCGAACTCTCAGTTGATTGTGCTTTCTGCGACAGTTGGAAACCCCGAACAGTTTTGTCAGTGGTCCTACTTGGTGCGCCGTGTGCCTATGCAACTGGTGACATCGTATGAACGAAAAGTCCCGTTGTTCCACAAGTTCGAAGAAGAATACCTCGTCGATCGTGCGAAAGACCTCTTCCATCACGGCGAATATCCCGTGATCATCTTCGTCTTTGGCCGTCAGCAGTGCTTCGAGTATGCGCGTTTGCTCAAGAGTTGTCGGCGGTTTACGACAGATGCAGAGCAAAAAGAGATCGAAGCAAAGATCGAACCCATCCTTATCCCCAAAGGAATGGGTGAAACGCTGCGTTCGCTTTTGATGCATGGGATCGGGGTCCACCACGCGGGCATCCTACCAGCCTACAAACGACTGGTCGAGGAACTAACCCTTCGCCGCTTGATCAAGTTTGTCGTGAGCACAGAGACCATCTCTGCGGGCATCAACCTTCCCGCCAAGCGAGTGTTGTTCCCAAGCCTTCGCAAACATATCAAAGGAAAAGCGCGGCTACTTCGGCCAGATGAGTACCATCAGATGGCAGGCCGCGCGGGTCGTCCGCAGTTCGACACGGAGGGGATCGCGATCACGCTGGCCCCAGAACAAGTGATCCAAGAGTTGCGCAAGGAACTTTCGGATGCAGCGCGTTCTCCATACAAAGTGGACGAAGAACAGATCCGCCGTCGGGCTTACTCTCGTGCCCGCTCAAAAGCCCAACAGAACGACGACTTGATCTGGGACCCCGAGGTCCACAAAGCCCTCGTTGAAGGAAAGCCCGCGGCCCTCAAGAGCCACACCAAGATCACCGCAGAACAGATCCTTGCCATCGGGCTCCCCGACCTTGGCGAAGAACAACTTCCAGGAGAAGAGCTCGTCAAAGCGGAGTTGGAAGCCAAAGAGCGACGACGCATCGAACGCGAACAAGAGATCGAACAACGCGCCAAAGAAAAAGAACGCCGAGAACAGCAACGTGCAAGCGGAAAAGCTTTCCGCGGATCAGGCCTAGGTTCGGCCTTTTCGGCGCTTTCTTCCTTGATCCCGACAGCCCCCAAAACAGAGTCCGAGGAAAACGCAACCTCTGAGGCACAAGAAGACACAAGCACTTCAGAGACCGCGGAAGCTACGAGCTCTACAGCAGCCACAAGCTCGACTGAAGCCACAGACACAGCAGAAACCAAATTCGCTGAAACCACAGACACAGCAGAAGCAACGACCGAGACCGCAGAAGTAGAAGCACAAAGCCCCGCATCTGCGGAGACTTCTGACGAGACCTCTGTGACAGACGAAGCATCCGCAAAAACAGAAGCGACAGAGCAAGCAGAAACACCCGAAGGGACGGATGTTGCGGCAGATGTTACGACAGATGTTGCGGCAGAGAAGCGCCCCAAGCGATCATTTTCTCGTTTGCCCAAGTCAGAACAAAAATACTGGATGGATCAAGCTCTTGCGTTGGAAAAGAAACCACGCATGACAGCGCCTGAAGAGTTGCCCTATCATGGCGTGTACGACTTGCGCACGGTTCCAAAGCAAAAGGCACACTACAAACTGGACAAGACTTCGGTAGAGAACTTTGAGAATCTATCGAATCTACCCGCCTATTTGAACCTCAATATCCGCACGATCATCGACAACCTATTTTTGGAAGAGATGGACAGGCGAGAGGCGCACAAGGTCCTTGTGAAGATCACAGCCAACCTCAAAGCCATGGAGATCCTGAACGAGCGAGGCGTCCAAGAAAAAGGCGAGATGATCGGCCAATTGCGCGGATTTGACGGGCCTTTTGTGTACTACTGTTTGATGGAGCACGACCTTAGTTATGAAAGATGCCGTCAGTTGGTGGAGTTTCTTGTGGATCACGACATCATCCAGAAGCGTTTGAATCGCAAGGATGAAGAGAAAAAGAAAGAGTGGATTCGCAATCGTTTGCGAGAGCGACGCCAAGAAAACTCCCAAGTGACCTGGGATGACGTGCGAGAAGAGTACGAACGCGAGTTTCCTCGCCAACTCGAATGGATCGAAGAGGTCCACCAGAGCTTCATCCGTTTGTTGCCCCACCCCGAACTTCACGGAGGCAAGCTTTACAAACACGTTTGGGCGGACATGGAAGACAACCAACAGACCTTTATGGAGTTTGTCTTACAACACGACCTCGACCAAGAAGAAGGCAGCCTCTTCTCCTATCTTGCCCGCGTGATGAAAAGTGCGCGACTTCTCCACGAAGTCACTGAAGTGAAAGAGTTTTACAATATCGAGTTTCGTATCCGCCAAAAGCTCGCAGTCATCGACGACCGCATCCTCGACGAACTTTGGTGAGCGACTTAGAAGGGCTATATCTTGGGGGTTTCTAACATCTTGTTATTTTGCGGGGCGGCGTAAGACTTCTTCTAACAAGCGAGCCAACGATGCGATGCGAAAAGGCTTTTGCATCCGCGCGTCAAAACAAGCCTCAAGGTCCTCTTGTTGGTGGTGTTCGGTCTCGTAACCACTCAATAAAACCAAGCGAAGCGAAGGGTCCAAAGCCCGAAGCTGCCGCCCAGTTTCGAGACCATCCATCCCTCCATGCACGCTCAAATCCAACAAAGCGAGGTGAAAGATCCTCCCCGCTTGCCGAGCTTCTTGGAACAAAAGCAGTGCGCTTTCGCCAGACTCGGCACTTTCGACCTCGTAACCAAGCGCCTGCAAGGTCGTGGCCACACTCTCGCGCACCATGGGTTCGTCGTCCATCAAAAGCACGCGCTTCACGGTTTGCGGCTCTGCTTCTTTTTCGAGTTCAGGAGACTTCACAAGGGCTGGAAAATGCAGATGCAAGCGGAAGGTCTCATCGATGGACTCAGCCTCAATCCAACCATGCAATCCTCGCAACGTCACCCAAGCGCGTGAGAGCGGAGAGAATTGTCGACGCCCGTCAAGCTCGATATAAGGCCAGAATAGCTCACCGTACTCAGACGAAGGAAGTGGTTTCTGAGGTTCAGCTTCAAAGACAAAGCTGAGAAAAACGCGCTCTGTGGCGCCTTTCAAGGGTTCGATCCGCCAACAAGGACGAACAACGAGTTGGACTTGCTCGCAGCCTCCAAAACGCCCGAAGAACCGCAAAGCCCACGTGAGGATATCTTTCACCAAGGCGGGTTCTAGGGCCACTTGAAAACCAAAGAGTTGTTTTTCCCAATGAACGGAAAGCCCGAGAGGTACTTGGGTTTGGTGAATCCAAGGCTCCAAACAAGCTTCCAACGACGCATTCCCTTTGAGTTCGGTGGGCGACCAAGAAAGAAAAGCGAGTTCTTGCATCGAATCGCCCATCTTGGCCGAAGAATCCTCTGCGGCCTCCAAAAAAGGGGCGGCTTCTTGCTGATCAGACAAAAGCAACCGTGCCATCGAGAGATTCGCCATCACACCCGTCAGAAAGTTGTTGATGTCATGGACGAGGCCCCGCACCAAAAACGACATCCCTCTCATCTGCAGGGTTTGTTGGGCAAGATCACTTCGCCGCGTGGCCATATCAAGTCCCGACCACTTTCCAGCCCAACAAGAGGCCCAACCCCACTCGTCAAACTGTGGTTCGAGAAAAAAAAGGGCACCTCCCCCACGCTCATCCTCCCAAATCAAAGGAGAGAACGAACGCAAGCACTCTCGGCAAAATGCCATCCAACCCTCAGAGTTTCCTTGTAGAAGTTCCCCAACTTCCCAAGGAAGACTTTGTTCAGCCTTCCAATACAAACGTAAGTCATTATCTCCCAAAGAGAAAACCAGACCTTTTGGCTCGTCGAGATGCATACACTCGGAGTCTTCCAAACGCCTCAAGAAACGAACAAACAGATCGCCATTTTCTTTTTTTAACTCAAACTCTAAAGACGCCCAGCCTTCGGGGGACCAAAAGTCATGCTCTACCTTTGCGTGTTCTCCCTCACGAAAACAGCGACGGTAAAACAAGAAACGACGAAACAACCCAGAACTTCGGGTGTATGCTTCTATCTCACTTTTCTTTTCAGCAGAACTATCAATGACATCTAAGCTCCCGTCAGCACGCCAACAGAGCCGAACCTGCGCAAAGCAACGTTCGCTTTCGTGTACCATCGCCCTCACCTTTGCGCTCCTTTTTGTTTCTACGCTAACCAAAGATCACCTTCGTGTATCGCGGGTCCTGCTTCGAGATCAACCAACACAAGAAAACCAACCTCAGGAGAAAAAGGTTGGGAGGTTGATGCGGCAACTCGAACATAGCCGTGGTGACGCTCTTTACGCAGACATTGAACACGCTGTCCAACCTCCACAACACCCGAATAACAAAGCGCATACCACCTTTCTTCTCGCCCTTGGCTGGGAACACGACGTAGCCACTCGCCCCATGGCCGTTCGTGTTGTGGTGCTTCAGAAAGCTGATCACCCACCATCAAAGACGAAAATCCAACCCACTGCACGACCCCTTCTTGCCACAACGCTGCTGCGGGTTGACCATCTTTCCACAAAGAACGCAAGCGAATCACCCCAAGCACCCGACCTTTTCGAGTGACTTGATACGCTGCGCCCAAACGCAAGGCCCCGTGTGGAACGGAGACTTTTACAAAGTCGCCCATCTCCGAAGAAGGATGTACCTCCACGACGATGCTTTGTGTCTCCCCTGTCGTCCATGACTTGAGACACGAGGTTGTTGTATCGAGCTTCGTTGGACCCGCCGCTATCTTTTTCGGGACTTGTACTGGCTCGAAAACGTCCGTCTCTGCGGAACTTTCCCCATCTTCTTTTTCGAAGGAGCGCACCAACAGTCTCCACCACGTCTGAATCTCCGAAAGCGTCGGTCTTTGGAGCGGGGAATAGGCCAACATCCTTTCCACCAAGCCATCCAACCAAGCGGGAAGCAGTGGACAAAAAGACCGCAGACTCGGCATCTTTCCTTGATACCATGTCCCCGAAAACAGATGGTAAAATGTTACGCCAAGTGCGTAGATCTCCGCAGCTTCCGAAGGCTGTGCCCCCTGCACGCGTTCAGGAGCCAGTGTATAAGGCGAGCCCCAATCCATGGATTCAGAGATGGCATCCCACACAGCGACTTCCTCGAGATGAGTCGCGCTCTCCCAGTCCAAGAGCACCACCTCCCCCTCCAAAGACAACAACAGATTGCTTGCTTTTAGATCATTATGAAGCCAACCCTGTGCATGAATCTCCCCTAGTATCCGAAGTAATTGCTCCATCCATAGCACACGAGACAACAAGCTTTCGCGATCTTTTGCGGGACCCTCTTCCCACACGATCTCAGCGAGCGTTTTCCCTTCTCGCCAAGGCCAACAACGAAAGTTCTCGCTGCCGTCAGAGCTATAGAGGATACGCCGCGAGCCAGCAAACCAAGGGGCTCGCGCAAAACTGTGGTGGATCTGGTGTTCTCTTTGTTGTTCGAGTTCTGTAAAGTGCGAAGACGTCGGCTTGCATCCCCAGACCCCATCTTCCCCAAGGAACCGAACTTTTTGAACGCGACCATAACTTTCCAAGAGTTCTGCTTGGCCAGCGTGTTTCTTTACAGTATCCGACGAGATAGAAGACCAGTGACAAGGAAAGATCTGCCCATGATGCGATGAGCGCGCTCCGCCTTCTTGCAAGCGACGCCAAAAAGGGCTCCCCGCAGTGACCCAG
Source organism: Myxococcales bacterium (assembly GCA_020632975.1). Taxonomy (GTDB): domain Bacteria; phylum Myxococcota_C; class UBA6777; order UBA6777; family UBA6777; genus JAKLKB01. Next base: position 42,401 of record JACKEL010000018.1, on the reverse strand, counting down.
CGATCCAAGATCTTTCGCCAAGCTTTCTGCTCTGTAGAAGGTCGTTCGTGCATGAGCCCGTCTCTCCACATGCTTCTGCCTCCGAGAAGAGACAGAAAACATCGCAAACAAAAAAGCATACAACAGAGTACGTCCAAACCGCTGTAAACTTAAAAGCTTCTCTCTAGAACAAAGGTATTTCTTTTTCTTGTGTAAAGGAAGACGGGCTACCAAGCCAAGTACGAGCCAAAATCTTTGGCTGCGGTGCTTAGATGCAAGACGCCGAAGATGGGCCTTGTCATGCGTCATACGAAAAAAGAAAAAATGGTTCGCTCTTTTGCAGAAGAACAACATGCGAGGATCAACAGAGTGGGAGGTTGGGGTTGGTTTGTGGGTGGGAGAAAGCGTTGAAAAAGTGGATGGCTGAAAAAAAGCAAAAAAAAAGCCCTCTCAAGAAAACTTGAGAGAGCTTAGCGGGATGGACGGGACTCGAACCCGCGGCCTCCGGCGTGACAGGCCGGCGTTATAACCAACTTAACTACCACCCCATGTGGTTTTTTCGTTGAGGGACAGCGGTTAGGCGGAACAGGACTCGAACCTGCAACCCCCGGCTTGTAAGGCCGGTGCTCTAACCAGTTGAGCTATCCGCCCCCAACGCGAAGTGATATATATCCCAGGGACTGAGGATCGTCAACAACTTTTTCACAGAAAGTACACAAAAGCTTGTCTTCACAAATTTTTCTTGCGTTTGAGAGGTAAGCTTCGCACAGTCAAGGCGCACAAAGGAGGAACGATGGAGTTAGAAGGAAAAGGTCGGGGCGCTCATCCACGAGACGATGAATTCTTTGCAGCCAAGAAACTGCAGATCCTACAAGAAGCTGTTTTTGATATGAGTTTTCTCTTCACGCGTAGCTATGCTGAAGCTTCAGCATTAAAGTTGGTGGGTGATCGTTACCAACTCCACCAACGCCAACGACTTGCGATCTTGCGTTCTGCGGCGAGCACCGAAGATCTCCAGCTCTTTGCCCCCAAAGAGTTGGAGATCCTAAAAGATCAAGCGTTGGATATCGACGCCTTCAACTTGATCATTCTTTTGGAGAGCGCATCAGGTGGAGGACTCATCTTAAAAGGTATGGATGGATGTTATCGAGACCTTGCGAGCGTACATGGCACGTATCGCATGGTAGAGTTGACAAGCCAGTTGGTTCGTTATCTGGGGAAGTGGTTGGCACAACAAGAAGTTGCAAAGGTTCGTTGGTGGATCGATCAACCCGTTTCAAACAGTGGTCGACTGGCTGCTTTGTTTCGGGAGATCGGCCAAGAAGAAGGCTGGGACTGGGAAGCCGAAACCACACCTTACGTCGATCGAGAGATCGCGCAAGCCAAAGGAATATCCGTAAGCACAGACAAAGTCATCATTCGACGCTGTTCGAAGTGGAGCAATGTAGGCCGCCGCTTCGTTGATCAGATGATCCCTTCTGCATGGATCGTCGATCTAGGCATTCGCCCACCCACCTTGTGAGAAACTGAAAAGGAGAACACTTTGCGTAACCTTCTTTCTGTTGTTGGACTCTGTAGCTTCTTCGTATTCACCACGTCACCAACACACGCCCAACAATCGCTGAAAGGCTACTTAGAGTCCTGTCAGCCATTAGAGTGCGACGCAGCGCAGTTTCTAACCTGCGCTGGGCAAAGCGCCCAACCCTTTTGCGCCCTGATGTGCGACGTCCGTCTTCCAAAGTGCCCACGTGGCGAGCCTTGCGCCATCCAAGCTGATGGACAAGGCGCATGTATGTGCTCGCAAGATACGGAATGCCTCGCTCCGCTCAAGTGTGTTGATGGTCAATGCGCAGGAACCGTCGATTGGACTGCGCAGTGTAGTGATACGGCTCCCTGTGGGCGGGGTCTTTTATGTGTGCAAGCTGCCCAAGAAACCAACACGTACTGTCGGCCTCTTTGTACTGTAGCAGGCACGACTTGTACGACAGGAGAGCCTTGTGTACTTCTTTCGGGAAACACCTACCCAAGCTGTTATTGTGCAAGCAAAGCCGAGTGTAGTGACGGCAAAAACTGCGTAAAAGGACGTTGTGTCGCTCCACCCGTCTATGGCGAAAAGTGCGATGAATCGGCCAATATCAACTGCCGTACAGGTTTAATCTGTACCAAGCACCCAGACCTCAACGAATTTTTTTGCATGTCGCCTTGCGCAAGTGACGTTTGTATTGGTGGAGAGCGCTGCTTTGACGCAAGCAATCGCCAACGCGTCTGTGTTTGCACCAAGAACGACCCCTGCCCCACAGGGGTTCCTTGCGTCAACGGCACTTGTATTGACTCTGAACGCTGTGATCCACAAACCCCTTGTAAAACGGGCTCGCAGTGCGTCACCACGACAGGCTCTTATGGTGGGATCTGTCGTCCCAAATGCACCACCGCCGCGGACTGCCAAGCAGATGGCACGACTTGCAAAAACATCCAAGGCGCCTTGCTTTGCGCTTGTGGGGGCGACCAAGACTGCCCAAGCGGTCAAGTTTGTAGTCAATATCGTTGTATCGTCGCGTCCTCAGAACCAAGCGAACCGACCGAACCTGTCGAACCTTCCGAGGCAACAGAAGGAACCAGCGACGCTGGAGAAAAAAGCCCCCCTGAAAATACCACGCAAGAAAGCCTCCCCCAGTGCAACCCAGCTTGTAGCGGAAAACAACGATGCAACAAGGGTACTTGCGAGATGCTAGAGCTTCGAGAGTTTTGCGAGTTGGATACAGACTGCAAATCGGGATTTTGCTTTTCCGCAGATGCGCGCGTGAAGATCTGTAGCACCAAAGATTGCAGTCAGTGCGGGCTCCTCGGCCTTCAGTGTCTCCAAGGAAACGGCAGCGAGGGTTGTTATTACCCGCCTTACATCGCTCCTGTTCCCGACACTGGGCAGGCTGTTAGTTGCAACTCCAACCAAAGCGATCCGAGTTTGTTCTCTCTGTTCGGGCTCTTTCTTTTGGTGTTGCTCTTCCACAAACGTCTCTCTTCCTCCCAAAAGTCCCTTTAATCCGCGATCTTCAGAAGAAGAACAGTCTCCCCCTGCCCCAACTTCTCTCCCCCCATCCACGCACAAAGCAACGCATCAAGGCGATGTCTCAGCGAGTTTTCCACGGCGAACGATCTTCCATCGCCAAACCTTACCCGTATCCCAACCTGTTGCGTAAACGAACCGATTATCGGGCGTTAACGCAAGACCAGAGAGACGATCAGGCATCTTGATGCGCAAGATCTCTTTCGCAAGGATGGTATCGACCACAGAAAGCGAACGGCCTTGGTAGTTGGCGCTAAAAAGCAAACGTCCGTCGCGTGTGACGTCGATGGTCTTGGGCCAAGGCCCCACGCGAATCCTTCGGCGAATCCGGCCTGTTCGCGCATCGATCACACCAATGTTTGAAGAGCCAGTGTTGGATGCGTAAACAACCTTCCCATCAGGCGAAAGTACTGTGTGCCGTGTGTTTCTCCCCGTCACCACCATCTTTTTGGTCGTAAAACGTCGACGATCGATAAGACCCAGCCCGACACCTTCGCGCACTCCACTGCCCCCAAAGTGACACAAGTACAACATCTTTCCATCGTGGCTATACACTAGGCCACGCGGGCGGTTGCCCACACGCATCGTCTTGCGGATCTTGCCCGTCTCGATATCAACAAAGGTGAGATAGCCTTCAGGCCACCACCAACTTGAGAATGCAACCTCCCGACCATCCGGGCTGACAGCCACCCCTTTTGGGTAAAGGTGTCCTTTGATCGTGCGGAAGATCTTGTCCGTGTGGGTGTCGATCTGCCAAAGCTGACCAGGTTCAAAGTTGGTGATAAAAACATACCGACTATCGGGCGTAAAAGCGACTTCGACGGGGGCTCCCCCTGTCTTCAATCGACGAAGCACCTTAAAGGCCGAAAGGTCCAAGACATCGACACTTTTACCACCAAAGTTCGTGACATAGGCTTTTTTCCCATCGGGCGCGATCCCGATCTGTTTGGGTTGCCGCCCAACACGAAGCATCCCTGCCGCTTCTAGGACCAGATCATCCGAGGTCGCAGGGACGGCCCAAGCCCCAGAGACACACATCCACGCAACCAACCACACACTCCCAAAAAAGAGATACCTCATCGACACTCCCTATCTATCGCATGATCAAAAAACTCTTTTATCCATACACAGGCCCTGCCCGTTTTCCAAGTTCTTGCACATCGGTTAAGCTGCCGCACACACTTCTCACATATCCTCGAACAAAGGAGTTTTCTACGGTGACAAGGAAGACTTGGATGCTTTTCGGTTTCCTCCTCAATGGGGGCTTACTTTTGTGGCTAGGGCTTCGACAAAGCGCTGTGGCGATGCTGCTTTTTGCAGGCGTTTCTTTTCTGCTCGCGTACTTTGTTTATGGAAAACATATCGCGGCCAAACTCCATCTGGGAGAGCAAGATCCGACCCCAGCGCATACCCAAGCGGATGGCGTGGACTACGTTGCGGCCCCGATGCCCGTGGTGTTGGGACACCACTTTGCATCGATCGCAGGGGCGGCGCCCATCATCGGGCCTGTCACAGCGGCCAAGTTTGGTTGGGTTCCTGTGTTGATCTGGATCGTCTTGGGTGGGATCTTTATGGGGGCAGTCCACGACTTCACTTCGATGGTGGCGTCGCTACGCCATAAAGGCCGATCCATCGGAGAGATGATCGAAGAGTATCTAGGACATGCAGGAAAGATGTTCTTTTTGATCTTTGCGTGGGCGACGCTAATCCTCGTGATCGCGGTCTTTACGATCGTCGTGGCAAAGACCTTCACCAATACTCCCGCTGCTGCGAGTGCTTCGCTTCTGCTTTTGCTCCTCGCTGTAGGATTTGGATTCACGGTGTATCGTTGGAAGATCAACTTTGCGATGGCTTCGGTTGTGAGCGTCGTGTTGGTTTTTGGCTCGTTGGTGTTGGGGCTGTATCTTCCGTTGGATCTGCGTCAGTGGGGCGTCGTGCAACAACTCGCGCAAAGCGTGGGGTGGACGCCCGCAGATATGGTGATGGCGATCTGGACGATCTTTTTGATGGTCTATATCTTCGTAGCTTCGGTCGCTCCCGTGCACATCCTGCTTCAGCCCCGCGACTACCTCAATTCCTTTTTGCTCTATGGCATGATCATCTTGGGACTTTTGGGGGTGCTGATCGTGCAGCCCGCCATCCAAAGCCCCGCACAGACGAGCTTTTCCGTCGAAGGACTGGGGATGCTCTTTCCCATGCTCTTTGTTACTGTGGCCTGTGGTGCGATCAGTGGCTTTCACTCGTTGGTTTCTTCAGGCACCAGTTCAAAGCAGTTGGATCGCGAAAAAGACGCACTCCCCGTCGCTTACGGCGGGATGTTGATCGAGTGTATGCTTGCGGTACTTTCGTTGATTACAGCCGTGATGCTGACGCAAGCGGATTACGCGGCACAACTCAAAACGATGGGGCCAATCAAGCTCTTTTCCGTGAGCCTTGGGACCCTGATGGCGGGTGTGGGCATCCCCAAACACGCAGCGATCAGCTTTACTGCCCTGACGGTCTCGGCTTTTGCGTTGACTTCGCTTGATACAGCGACACGCCTTGCCCGCTTTCTGTTTCAAGAACTCTTTTCCCCGCGCCATGATCCAAGCCATCAAGCCGAAGCCCCCGAATCATCGGCACCTCCAGCCCCCTCCTCTTGGACGAATGTCCTTGCAAATCGCTACGTCAGTACAACGCTGACCGTCATCTTGGGCGGTGCCTTGGCCTTTTCAGGACAGTGGCGTATCTTGTGGCCTCTCTTTGGTGCAGCCAACCAACTGCTCGCATCTTTGGCCCTGTTGACCGTGACGGTTTGGCTTGCCCACAAGAAGATCAACAATCTCTTTACACTGATCCCCACGGCATTCATGTACCTTGTGACGCAAAGCGCCCTTGGGATGATTGTTTACAACAACCTCCGCCAAGGCAAATACGTCCTTGGTGTGATCGCTGCTTTGTTGATGGTGCTTTCTTTGTTCTTGGGTTATCTCTTTCTCAAAGACCGACGAGCCACCCACAACGTCCCCGCCACATCAAATCCCTGATCCCTGTTCCCCTTCCCCAAAGATCCCCCCAAAACACAAAGTCTTCAACCTCTCGGATTATCGGGAGATTCGCATCTTGCCAATGAAGGAGAAGGTCTCTTCTCAGCGCCAAACGGAGGGTGTTGCTGCGGGTGCTTTGGTAGGGTCGACCCAGTGCCAAGTGGTTTGGTGAATCCAACGAGGTCCAAAAGGCCCGCTGTTTCCGAGGCTGCTAGCAAGTGGCCAACGTCGCATCACCCGCCCAAGATTCGCAGCTGCGGCCCCAGTCATCCCTGAAGCAAAAGACTCTTGGCTCCCCCAACGCCCAGCAAAACGCACCCAACGCACATCTTCTCGCCAAAGCTTTTGCAGACAACAAGTTGGATTGTTGGGCCCCGCTTGGACATCGCACAGTCGAACGCCTTTTTGCTCGACAGGTGACAAACAACGATCGAAAAATGCGGGGATCTTGCGCAAAAGCTTGCGTTCTTTCACGCTCAACGGTTGTGTTCCAGCCTCGTGAGGAGCCGTTCGACGCAGCTTTTTGGGAGCAGGTCTTGGCTCAAAGATGCGGGTGGTCGGCATCTTTCGCGAGGAAGGCCCAGACGCGGGTCGTGTCGTGCCCATCAACTTGACATTGGCGGGGACACCTTTGCAACAAACAGGATCTTCTTCAAACAAAGCCTTGCGCTTTTTCCCATCAGACGGACGTTTTGTGTTCGAGGGTATCCCCAAACCACGTTTGCGGATACCCCGCCAGTCCAACCATCCCCCCGCAGGTTCAGCGAGACCGCGCTTGAGTACACCTGTTTTGGCTTTCCAAAGTTGGTACACAGGGCCATTTCCACGATGCCACTCCGTTAAGTAGGCAAAACGCTTTTTCTTTTTACAGATCCGCACCACCCAAGGACGCACTTCAAAAGGAAAGTTCCTCGACATATCGGACTTACCGCTTGTGGGATAGATCGCGTGTCCCAAAGAGCCCATAAATCCGACAGGATGCGTACCTTCCACAAAGGTTACTTTTTTGGTTGGGTAGAGCTTGGTTTTATAATGCCCGTAGTAAGCGACTTTGATGATCGCCTCACGCTGTTCGTTTGGGGTGCGCGCCAACAAAAACTTGCGTGCATCCACAAGAACCGCCATCCCCTCGTGCTCGCCTTCGTGCACATTGCAAGCATCATTGAGCATCAGCGGTACAAAGTATTGGATGATGTAGTAACGTCGGACCTCTTCTTCGACACACATCCGAAAGAGGTTTTTTCGTTTACAATGAAGGACTTGGCGCTCATAAGTTCGAAAAGAGATCTCTGGCACCACTGCAAAGCGATAGGCTCCTCGCAACAAGCTCGCATCATCACGACGGCGCAGCTGCAGAAAGACATTGCTTGGTCCGCCCAAGATCGTCTTGGTTTTGTTCTTGATCTTGCCCGGCGAAAAAGGGGCATACATCACATCGCACGTCGTGTCCGTATACCAACGAAAGCGGTCACGCAACATCAACCATGTCCCGCGCCCCAAACGAACGCGTGGTGTTTGGGACCAAAATCTTTTCTTGAGATAGCCCGCGATATTGCGACGTTTGGCGCGGGTACATCCGCGCAACATCGCCATCAAGTCACTACGCATCAAAAAATAAGGGATCGAAGCGATCCCATAGCGTTCTTTCTGATCTTGGCGGATTTCTGGGGCATAAGTGAGGGCGAGTTTTCGACGCAGAGCAGGGTCAGAGATCGGAGATGCCTGCACCATCAAAGGAAAGAGCAGTCCCACCCCCACCAACCAAAAACGCATGGTAGATTCCTTCTTACCAGCTCTCGATCCGTTCAGCGACCACTTGGTTTCGCCCCGAACGCTTTGCGTGATAGAGACGTTCGTCGGCTTCTTGCAGCAGTTCTTCTGGCGAATGAAAGGCTTGTGTGTACAACGTGACCGCTCCAAGGCTTAGTGTCACTTGGAGGATCGTATTTTCAACGGGGATCCTGAGTTCTTCGACCTTCATTCGGATACGTTCGGCAAGGATGGCTGCTTGGGTAGGTAAGATCCCTCGCGCAACCACCGCAAACTCTTCGCCACCATAACGTGCGACGATATCCTCTTTTCGTAAGGTCATTTGGATGGTTTGCGCCACCATGCGGAGAGCTTGGTCACCTGCGGGGTGACCATGCGTATCGTTGAGTTTCTTAAAGTGGTCGATATCCATCAACAACAAAGACAACGGTGTCTTGTGGCGTTGGGCAAAACTAAACTCGGTTTGAAGCCGCTCATCGAAAAACTTGCGGTTGTAAACTTGTGTAAGGCCGTCCAATACGGCGCTTTCGTACAAACGACGCTGAAACAATTCCTCAAGCTCATCGTGCAAAGAAAACTTGAGGATCGTGCTTCTTCCTAGCTGGATGCGGTCGTTATCTTGAAGCAAATAACTCTTTACGCGACGGCCGTTTACAAAAGTCCCGTTGGTGCTTTGTAGGTCTTCCAAGAGGAACGTATCAGAGTCACGTTGTTCTATACGCGCGTGGATACGAGAGATATCGTTATCTCGCAAGGAGATCTCACACTCACTACTTCGTCCCAAGTGCACGCAGCGCTGTTCCATACGAAACATTTGGCCCGTCAAGTGACCCGAGATGACCAAAAGGCAGATACGGTCTTTCTTTTCTTCGAGTTGCTGGCGTAGATCTTCGACGCGCGCAATGACAGTGGCCTCTTCTTCAGCAGGACCGCTATCTTGTTCCATCGCAGCTTGTTGAACGTGCGGTGGGATCTGTAATTCGGGCAAAGGCATCGTCATCTTTCCAACGCGCCTTCGCTCTTCAGTGGACAATCCCGGCTGCTGGCGATGTTTTTTCGGTTCACTGGAGTATGTCATAGTTCAAGCCCGTGAGATCCAAGAGCTTCAGCCTTGGGATAGGAGGGCTGCCAACGTTTGCGCGGCTTGAGCCCTGTGTAAACTGTCTTCTTGATTCCAAACAGAGGCCAAACAGAAGAGATTCAAACAACTGATATCCCTTTGCTTTTCCCGAAAAAGATCCATCGTGAACATCTACCCCTGTGGGATGTATGTTCTGTTTTGTTGGAAGAAGGACCTATTCTCAATAAGGATGCGCGGTTCAGACTTGCCAGAGGCTACATTTCATGTTAAGCCGCTTGGCGCGAACGCTCGAACATCCCACGCGCGAAAACATGACGAACCAAACAAAGCCTCTCACGGGAAACAAGGGAGGATTCATCCATCAAATAGAATGGTTCTCTTGTTGCACCGCGGTTCGCGCGTTACACCTCTCGGCATCATAAAGGCTTTGCCTTCTTCACGCAATCCTTTATCCATATGCAAGCCAAATATGGACCTCGGCAAGCCCAAAGATCCCGAAGAACAAACACTCTCTCCACGCCCCTAGGCCCAACATAAAGGATAAGAAGTCATGTCCAAGATCCTTGTCACAGGCGCACTCGGTCAGATCGGCTCCGAACTGACACGCACTCTGCGTAAGCTCCACGGCGAAGATCAGGTTATCGCAACAGATGTACGCCAACCCGACCTCTCCACTCACCCACACAACGGGCCTTTTGAAACGCTCGACGTGATGGATGAACAACAGGTCCATCAGCTCATCGAAAAACACCAGCCCAAACAGATCTACCATCTCGCGGCTTTGTTATCGGCTGTTGCAGAACGAAATCCCCAACGCGCTTGGGATCTCAATATCAACGGCAGTCTTCATATCTTCGAAGCAGCACGCATCCACCAAGTCGAACGCATCTTTGTCCCCAGCTCCATCGCTGCGTTTGGACCCTCCACACCGCTCGACCACACGCCGCAAGACACCATCCAACGACCCAACACCATGTACGGCATCACCAAAGTCGCCACTGAGTTGCTTGGAGAGTATTACTACAAACGCTTTGGCCTAGATTGCCGAGGTGTTCGACTTCCTGGCGTGATCAGCTACACCACCCCCCCTGGCGGTGGCACCACAGACTACGCTGTCGAGATGTTCCATTATGCCGTACGCAACGAGCCTTACACATGCTACCTCCGTCCAGAAACTTCCTTGGACATGATGTACATGGAAGATACGCTCCGCGCATGTGTGGAGATCATGGAAGCCGATAGTAGCAAGCTCAAACACAGAAATGCCTTCAATATCACGGCGATGCAGTTTACCCCCGCGCAGCTCGCGGCTGCCATCCAAAAACATATCCCCTCCTTTGTCTGCAACTACGAACCCGACCCCATGCGCCAAGCCATCGCTGACTCTTGGCCCAACTCCATGGATGACTCCGCTGCACGCCAAGAATGGGGATGGAAACACGAATATGATCTCCCCCGCATGGTCGAGATCATGCTCAACGCCCTCCAAAAGTAGTCCCTGCGTAGCCCCCTCCCCGATACAGTCCCCTCAATTAAGCGACGGTGATCTCGTTGCAGAGGTAGACATCTTGGACAGCGTTGAGCAGTCCAACACCTTCTTTAACAGGTCGTTGGAAGGCTTTACGACCGAGGATCAAGCCCATACCACCGCCACGTTTGTTGATCACGGCTGTTTGTACCGCTTCAGCCAAGTCACCAGCGCCTGTCGAAGCACCACCCGAGTTGATCAAACCACAACGGCCCATGTAGCAGTTTGCGACTTGCCAACGCACGTAGTCTACGGGGTTTTCGGAAACCAAATCGCCATAGACTTTTTTGTGGGTCTTTCCATAGTTGGAAAGCGCCTTGTATCCGCCGTTGTGAGTGGGAAGCTTTTGCTTGATGATATCTGCATGCAGCGTAACACCAAGGTGGTTGGCTTGAGAGGTCAAGTCTGCGGCAGTGTGATGATCCACGCCATCCACTTTGAAGGAGGAGTTACGCAGGTAACACCAAAGGATGGTGGCAAGACCGCGTTGATGAGCGTGTTGGAAAGCTTTTCCAACTTCTTCGATCTCGCGAGCGGAGTCGGGGGAACCAAAGTAGATGGTCGCACCCACCGCAGCTGCACCCATCTCCCACGCTTGGTCGATGTACGCAAACATCCGTTGTTCGTGCTTGTTGGGATAGCTCAACAGCTCGTTGTGGTTGATCTTCAACACGAAAGGGATGCGGTGTGCGTATTTACGAGCCATCATTCCCAAGACGCCGCCCGTTGAGGCAACGGCGTTACAACCACCTTCGATAGCGAGTTCAACGATCTTTTCGGGATCGAAGTAGATCGGGTTGGGCGAAAAAGACGCAGCACCCGAGTGCTCGATACCTTGGTCAACGGGGAGGATCGAGAGGTAGCCTGTTCCTGCGAGGCGTCCAGTACCAAAGAGACGTTGAAGATTGTTCAACACTTGTGCGGGGCGATCAGACTGCGTAAACACGCGACCCACAAAGTCATCTCCAGGCAAGGTCAACATCTCTTTGGGGATACCTTGGCAAACATGGCCCAACAACGACTCTGCATCTGCGCCCAAATGATTCTGGATATCTCCAAAGCTCAAGCTCATCGGCATCTCTCCTCTCGGTTCGCGTTGCCGTCCAAAGCAACGCAAGTTGGACACAACCCATCCTCGCGAAAGTACTCGACTGGCGAGGCTTAGGGCCGTGATTTTTTTGACTTCCAAAGGAGCCTGCCTTCTATATGGGATTGAACAAAAGGTCAAGGGCATGTCTGTTTGCCCCGCTTCCAAGACTCTTAGCCGAATACAAGGAACCGCCGAGGATGGACACAAGACGATTGCTTTTTCTTAGCTTTTTTCTCCTCGTGGGATGGACCCCAGCCGCTCATGCCAACCGCCCTGTTTGCGGTGTTGAGTTGGGTTCTGATCGACGCTGTTATCGCGAGTTGCGTCGCTTGGTCAAAGGTTGCCAAGAAGAACCCGTCATCTGCGGAAGATCCTACAAATACGGCCCTCTCCCCAACCTCGAAGAAGTCTCACAACGTTGTAAGCTTTGGCACCGAAACCACCGTCGCAAGTGGGTGACGGGCCTTTGTGGAATCCGACTTTACTCGGCCCCCCGTACTTTTTGTGGGCGCAAAGGCATGGAAGTCGCGATCAGCTGTATCCGCAATGTCCGCGCCACGCAAACAGGGGTCGTTGTCCCCACATTCCCAGCAACCACCGCAAAGATCACACCTCGACAAGCGCCCACGGCTCCTCCTGCGCCTGAAGCGGCACGAACTCCCGTCGTGGCACCACGCATCCGCCCGATCCTGCGCAGTGTCCCTGAGCCTTCGCCTTCGACCAACACCCACGAAGACTCACCCAAAACAGGAAGCGTTGCCATCCAACCTGCTCCCGTTGCGAAAAGCTCCCAAGGATCGGCATTTTGGCTATGGAGTGTCTTGTTGCAGTTGTTGACGCTGTGTTTGGTGATCTTCTTGTTGCAAATCCGCCAAACCAACACAACAAGCGCAACGAAAGCCCGCGACCGTTTCCAAGAAGAAGATGAGTGGGAAGTGGAAGATGCCCCTGCTTGGCAAGAAGACAAGAACCTTGCTTTTGCAGATATCATCCACGAAGTCCAGCGACGTATCGACCAATCGACCGAACATCTCGAAAAAGTGATCGCGCAACAAAACAACCAACAACCGCAGTCTTCTCATGCACTGATCCAACGTGAAGCAGACGATCTTCTCCGTTACTACAGCGGTATCGCTCGCGTGATCCTCCAAGAAAATGGTTCGCTGCGCCCCACGGAGTACCAACAACGCATGATCGACGCACGCGACCGACTTCAGTGGATCTTCCAAGGTCATCGCGAACATCACTTGCGCGCTCTTTCGTTGCACAACTTCCAAGAAGAAGCGCTCGCGCTGATCGACTCTTTGATTGAGCGCACAGGCTATATCGATCTGCCACAATACATCCAACAAAGCTTGACCCAAGGGCAGTTTAGCTTCCGCGAGTACCTGCACCGCGTCGAAACGGATCAGGCCGAGTACATCCGCCGTGAACAGCCGCCCCAAACCTACAAAGATATCCGCGAAGCTTTCTTGGCGAGACTCGAAAACCTCTACCGCAACAACTTGCAACAGCTTCAAAAACAACCCCATCCTAGCCGCCCCATGAACGAAGAAGATCAAGTCGAGTTGTACCAACATCGTTATCTTCGCGTGTTCTTGCTGAAGGATATGCCCCGCCAGTTGCGCAATATTGCAAGACAGTCGAGCCCTGGGCGCATTGGTGCGTTGGTGGATATGCTGTTGCAGTTCATTGAAGACCAAGTCCAACAAGCAGGTATCCATCTGGCCTTCCCCAACGAAGAAGGTCTCGAAGAGACCATGCTTGGCCGTCTTTACAAGTTCGAAAAAGCCCGCATCGTCGAAGAAAAAGAAGATATCCAAGAGGATTCCAATAGCCTCCAAGAACTCGATGATGCTTTTGGCGCACTTTCTCTCAGTGCACCTTCTTCTGACAGCGCATCGCATACACTTGAGCCTGGTTCGCTTCCTGAAGCCCCCACCTCATCTCCCGCGATCTCTGGGCCAGACAGCGATCCTCCAGCATCTGATTGGGAAGCACCACGCGGTATGCTCGGCAGCAGCGAGCTAGAGATCCTGCGTTCAGACAATGACCACACCCTTGGCACCCAAGGAAGCGGAACCAACAGCTATTCGACTTTTTCCAAGTAATCTTTCCATTCTTTCGCCTACCCCGTTTCTCCTGAACTTTCCGCCCTCCCACTTCTCTTGTTCGCGATCTTCCCAATCAAAACACACGATCTTCTTTGCATCTTGCCAGACATCGCGCACACTTGTAGCATGATGCCCCACAAACAAGGCTTTGGGTATCCAAGATGCCCAGATATCACGTATTTTCTACCGCACTTCAAAGAGGTATTTGATGTCTTTAACGCTCCAAGCAGATCGCATCCAACGCGCAGACAACGGCGGTATTGAGCTTGTCCTTCTCCAACCCCACGACTGGGAAACAGACCCTCTGCTGGTCAAGACCCTGCGAGATCGCGTCAGTCTGTTGCAAGAACACCTTGCCTCCCCACAGATCCGACTACAATATCGCGCACCATCCGCCCAGATCATCCTCGAAACGATGTTTGCTCCGCCACCCGAACTCCGACGTTGGCTTGTCACGGAAGGCATCGAACTTCGCCCCATCGATCCAGAAAGCGAAGGTCCTCCCGTCTCTATCGACCGCGTCAATGTCAGCGGTGCAATCGCAGAGATCGTCTTGATCCAACCCCTTGATTGGGACAGTGACCCCTTTTTGATGAAGGGCCTGCGTGATCGCATCCAACAAGCCATCACTTTTACCACCACCCCTGCTTTTCGAAAGCAATACCCCAAAAAGCAACCTTCTTTTGTGCTCGAAGTGATGTTTGCTCCGCCCACAGAACTCCGCGATATGCTCGTCGATTTGGGCTTTATGCAGATCCGACCTTGCGAAGATCCCCAGATGCTTTCTCTCTACGCAAGCCTCAAATCTGTGACGCCAGCAGCGCCACAATCGCCATTTAAGCCCGATCCTTCAGTGATGAAGACCATCGAAGAAGAACTCCCCCCCATGCCCCTCCCACCATCGCAATACCCTGAACAACCCAAAAAACCACCCACACCCTCAGCAAAGCCCCCAGAGCAACCCAAGGCCCAAGCTCCGAAACCAGCACCCGCTCCGAAACCAGCGCCTGCTCCGAAACGCTCGACACCGCCCGCGATCCCTGAACCTGAAAGTTGGGAAAACGATCTCGATGATATCGCAGAGCCGTTGCATACAGGTCCCAACCGCGGCGCGCAGATCACAGGTGGCATCTTGTTGCTTTTGGGTCTCTTGGGCTTGGCATACAGCCTCTTTTCAGGAGGTGGCAAAGACTCGGACAATCGGGCAAAGATCATCCAAGCCTCGCAGGTCTCCAACAAGACGATGCCCCCCATGCAAGTGGCCCAGATCTCTGTGCGACCTGATCGCATGACCTTTGCGTTGCTTCCTGTCCAAGCGGACAAGACCAAAAAGGTCGAGTTCTACGCCCTTTTTGCAGATCGCTCCAACAGGCAACTCTTGATCCTCGCTCCCGTTCAAGATGCACAGATCCTCAAACGCTTTGAGAACGTCGTCACAAACCCCGATGAACCCGACCGCATCAGCCAAAAACCGATCTGGCAAGACGACGTCCAAGACCCCAACAAGGTCCCCCAAGAACGCACTTACACAGGTCTTCTCAAGACCTTGCGCATCCGTCCATCTGCGCCTCTAATCCTCGAGCTACCCGGCGAAAACGTCAACGTCAACAAGATACCTGCACTTCGCCAACTCAAGATCACTTTCCCAGAAAACAGCATGGTCTTGCGCGTTGGTGAAACCATGCCTCCTCCCCCTTCCAACACGATCCCCTTGTTGCTGTCGCTTTTGCTCGCAGCCATCGGGGGTATCGTCATCTTTACTTCCATGCGCTCAGGGACCCCCACCTAACCTCCCCTCTTTTTTCAAATCCGCGTGTTCTCTTTGGATTGTCCTCTTTTGGGGGGCTCTCCCTTTGACACACTGGATCAGGGGGGCTACCCTTGGGGTCGCATGTGGAGAGAGACTACGATGTCTAATAATCAACTGAATCGCTACGAAAATCCGTCTCGTAGCGCTTATCGTTCACGTACAAACATAAAACAGAGCCCCAAACAGATCGTCTTCCCCGAGTCCCCTCGCACACAACAAGAGGCAGAAGGAAAGGCTTCTCCTTCTACGACTCCTTCGGAAGATCCTCAAGTCGCAGAGGCTTCGCGTGAACTCCCCCGTGCCCGTGTTCAAGGGCGCAGCAACTCGGGATTTTACCGCGTCAATGTAAAGGCTGCACCAGCCGCTAAACCCGAAGAAGAAAACAAGTTTTTCGGGAATTGCCCCCGCTGTGAGTGGAAGGGCTACATCACCTTTGCCGCCGAAACCCAAGCAGATGTGAAACTTTGCGCCTGCCAAGCAGACGTCTGTCCGCAGTGCGGCGGAGAAGGCGGCAGCATCATCACGCTCGAAAGTGGAAACCGCGCTTGGAAGACCTGCGACTGTCGCAAACTTGCCCGTCGCATGGAGCTTTACCGCGCAGCTCATATCCCTTCGCGCTTTGCTGACAAAACGCTCGATGCCTTCGCTCCCAACGACGATAGCCAAGCCAAGGCTCGCGCACACTTTTACAAACTCTACTATGACCCCACCACGGGACGCTCTTTTAAGCCCGGTGATACGGGCGTTTTGTTGATGGGTCCTCCAGGAGTAGGCAAGACCCACTTGATGGTTGGTTTCTTGCGCAACTTGATCCTTGAACGCGGGATCGCTTGTCGCTTCCAAGACTTTGGACTGTTGTTGTCGGATATGCGGGATGGATACACACGCGATATCCCAGAACAACACATCCTCCAACCTTTGATCGATGTGGATGTTTTGTTGCTCGACGATCTTGGAAAAGGCCGCAACAGCAAGTGGGAACTTGGGATCATCGATACCCTGATCTCCTGCCGTTACAACGCAGGACGCACCACCCTGATCACCACAAACTACACACTTGATCCAGAAACCACCCTTCGCGAACGCAGCCGAGGACGCGGGAACATCGACAACGAAGAGTTTCTTAGCCGCGACACCTTACGCGATCGTGTGGGTGATCGTATCTATTCCCGCCTCCATGAGATGTGCCGTTTCTTCTTTGTGCGCGGAGAAGACTACCGCCAACAAGTCAACAAGCGCTGAGAAGTACCATCATGTCGATACATCTGCCTCACCTCCCCATCGCGGTCGTAGGGGCCGGCGTATCGGGCCTAAGCTGCGCGATCTTGCTCCAAGAAGCTGGCGCGCAAGTCACCATCCTCTCAAAAGCTCCCACCCACCAAACCACTTCTGCCAAAGCCGCCGCGATCTGGTTTCCTTTTGAAGCCCAGCCCCAAGATCGCGTCAATGCGTGGAGCCTTCGTTCATGGCAGATCTTTGAACAGCTCTCCGCCCAGCCTGAGACAGGCGTCTCTTTTCTCGAACTGGTCGAACTTTGCGAAAACCCTACCCCCGTACCTTGGTGGCATCTGGCGGCCCCTTCTTACCGCCGCCTCCTTCCTGAAGAAAGACCACCCCAAATCGCCGATGCTTTCGCCATCTCCGTCCCCCTCACAGAGACACCGCGTTACCTGCCCTACCTTCAACAGCGCTTTCTTCAAGCGGGAGGACATCTCCACATCGCGCATCTCTCGGATCTGACAAGCCTCTTCCCGCGATATCGCTTGGTCGTCCACTGCGCGGGCTTGGGTGCCAAACAGCTAGCACAAGATCCCAGCCTCTTTCCCATCCGAGGGCACATCCTCAAAGTCCGATGCCACGAGCCGATCACACGAGCTTGGACACATCCTGATCCACCCTTGGCCTACATCATCCCACGCAGCCAAGACTGCATCCTTGGCGGGACAGCCGAAAAAGATCGCGACGATCTCATCCCTGATCCCCACACCACCCAAACGATCCTTTCGCACTGTCGAGATATCCTCTCAAGCCTCGATCGCATCGAGATCTTGGAAGAAGACGTCGGCCTGCGCCCTGGTCGCCCCACCGTACGACTTGAAGCAGAGCCCACCGCGCAAGGCACGATCCTTCACAACTATGGGCACGGTGGTGCGGGCTTTACCTTGTCATGGGGATGTGCAGAAGAGATCTTGCAACTCGCCCACCAACATCTCCAACACCACAAGGAAACCCCATGAAGACTTCTCTCGCCAAACACCTGACTCAAAGAAATCTCTTTGAAGTCCTCGGATACAACGACGCTGTCCGCGAAGTCGGCCTCATGGGACAAACCTTCGAGTCTCTACAAGGACGAGAGCTTTCGATCCAACAACAAACTTGGCTCGACTTCGTTTCCATGAACTACCTTCATCTCCAAACCCTCCCCGCTGTCCACCAACAGATCATCCAAGACCTTTCCACATGGGGGATCAGCTACACCGCTCCAGCTTCCTACATCAAACCGAGCTTGCTCCCTGAAGTCGAAGCCCTTCTCGCACAACTCGTTGGAGCCGAAGAGACCGTCCTTTTCTCTTCTACGAGCCACATCGTCAATAGCATCCTCCCGCTCCTCGCAGCCGAATGTACCTTGCTCGCAGATGAACACGCCTACTTCATCACCAAAGAAGCCACAGAGATCGCCCGTTACAGAGGCGCATCGCTTCATACATATCGACACAACGATCTCGATCATCTTGAGTCTTTGCTTAAAGAACACGCACACACGGGCCTTTGTATCGTCTTGACGGATACGTTCTACCCTAGCGAGTCGCGCTTCGCCCCGCTCCCTGAGATCATGTCCCTGTTGGAGACGTACGATGCCTTCCTTTACCTCGATGATGCCCATGCCTTCGGTCTTTTCGGTGCTTCACCCGACGAAGCTCAGCCTCTTGGTTATGGTGGCGGAGGTGCGATCACGTACTTTGGACTCAAACTCGATCGCGTCCTCTACGCAGCAGGTCTCTCCAAACCTTTTGGAGTGCCCATCTCTTTCCTGACTGGTCCCAAAAGAACACTCGATTATGTTCGGACCCTGGCTCCCCATCTCAAGCACAGCAGCACCCCCAGCCTCCTCCACCTCTCCGCCGCAAAATCCATCCTCACAGAAAACACCACCCACGGCGATGCCATGCGCCAAGCCTTGCTCGAAAATATTCAACGATTTCGTACACTCAACCCAGACATCCCCTTCAAGTCCCCAGTACATACCCCCTTCCAAACGATCCATCTTTCTGAAGAACACGCCCGAGCGATCGCACGACAACTCCAAGAACGCCACATCCTTGTCGTCTTCCAAGAAGAGCCTTACGACTTTTCCAAAGGCGCCGCTTTGCGCTTCGTTTTTTCTTCTCTCCACACACACGCACAAATCGATCAACTCTCCCAAGCCCTCCACGAGATCTTCGCTCAAGATCAATACCGCTCCGCCCTCCACGCCATCTAAAATCTTTCTATTTTCTTGGAATAAAATATTCAAATGATTATTTAAACATTGAACAAGGTTCGAATGTCGTCTTATGCTTATGGTCCCAGTGAAAGCAAAGGAAGCGAGTGCAGACCATGGAATTGCAGAGTTTTGGTATTTATGGAGCGGGTCTTCTAACTTTTTTCACCCCTTGTGTCCTTCCCTTGATCCCTGTGTATTTTTCGATGTTGTTGGGTGGTCCCCTGCACCAAGTGCAGGCCGAAGGCTCCCTCAAAGGTAAACTACTAGGGCATACAATCTTGTTTTCGATGGGCTTTTTGCTCGTCTTCATTCTTTTGGGACTCAGTGCAACGACCTTGGGCCGCTTTTTGGGGAACCATCGAGAAGCGATGACTTTGGGGGGAGGTCTGCTGATCTTCCTTTTTGGGCTCAAGTTCTTGGGATTTTTGCACATCGATCTGCTCAACCGTGAAAAACGCTTGGACGATCGCAAACTCGGCCTTTCGACGGGCGTGTTGAATAGCTTTGTGATGGGCTTTGTCTTTGCGCTGGGTTGGACGCCTTGTGTGGGGCCACTTTTGGGCGCGGTCCTGACCTACACAGCAGCCAAGACCAGCAACCCTTGGATGGGGGGTTGGTATCTTTTCCTTTATGGATTGGGCTTTGCGACTCCACTTTGGTTAGCATCGCTTGGTGCAGGGACGATCTTGCCGATGATGCGGCGCTTGATGCGTTTTCTTCCCCGCATCGAAAAAGCAACGGGTGCTTTGCTTGCAGGGGTCGGTGTCTATGTGATGTTTAGTGTGTTGACTCCCCCCACGGCCCCCAACCAACCACAAGCCAAACTGATCTCTTCTCCAAACCCTTTGAGCAAAGCGATCCAAAAGACCGCCAAGACCAAGCTTTCCACGGCTTCAGCTCGCCCCAAGATGGTGGAGTTTGTTTCTTCGCACTGTCCAATCTGTCGGCAGATGATCCCGATCGTGGCGAGCGTTGAACAAGAGTGCACAGATCCCGACAAAGGCGTCGAAGTGATCAAGATCGATATCAGCCAACCCGAACACCAACATCTCGCCCAGCGTTTTCGCATCCGTGGCGTGCCCACCTTTGTTTTTCTACACCCACAAGGGCACGAAGTCGCACGCTTGATCGGTTACCAACGACGGGCCTCTTTGCACCAAGCGCTTGCTTTGTTAACAGGTGAACAGTGTCGAGGTCTTGGTCGCGTTCCTTCTAAAGCACCGACCTCACAGCCAACTTCGCAGTCCACGATCCAAACTTCCAAAGCACCCGTCGAAGGAAAAGCTTGCAGCACTACGCCTGATGGCAAAGCTTGTGGTACACCAACCACTCCCGCAGAAGGCCAAGCTTGCGGAACCAACACAAGTTCCTCTGCGGCTTGTTCCTCTCCCCCAAGCACCCAGCCCACCCACTAAATCCCTAGGCCCAAAAGAAAAATCCTAGGCCCGAAAACAAATCCCTAGGCCCGAAATGCAAAAAGCCTCTCTTTCATGGAAAGAGAGGCTTTTTTACTCGCGAAGCGAGAGAGCGATTAGCGGCGACCGCGGCAGATGGTGGTGCAACGCTTTACACACCAGCCGGGCTTTTTCGCAACGACGCAGCGACGGGTCCAAGTGGGACGTTTGTGGCAAACGACGTGTTTTTTCGCAACGGGATGGCAAACTTTGTGCTTGGTCCAGTAGGGACGGCAAACTTTGTTATAGCGGCATTTAATTTTGCCATAGCACTTGGTGTACTCTTTTTCGTTGTTGATGAAACGAGCACATTTTTGGAAGCACTTCTTGTTCACTTTACAAGCAGCGCGCTTGACCGAGAAGGTTTTGCACTGTTTGCTCCAAGTGGTGAAATGAACATGACATTTTTTATGCCAGGTCAAGACTTTGGTACACTTGACTTTGCGGTAGTTGCGGCAAGAAGTGTGACATTTGGTTTTGCAACCAGCTTTGGGGAATTTGAAGTGTTTGCCGAAGCCAATTACTTCAGCTTGTGCGGAAGTCATAGAGAAAGCAGCGATGAGGGCACCCGAGAAAATCGCGACGAGCAATTTTTTCATTGTAGGAACTCCTTAGTAGAGCGGTGGGTTGCGGGAGGCGATAAACGCCGACGTTTCCGCTCAAACCCAGTTAAGAAAACTGGCGCCACAAGACGACCAGACAAAAAGTACGACAATGGACGTGAAGAGAGGGAAGATGTTCATGGAATATTTCTAGAAAAAGTGTCGTTCTCTAGAAGTTACTTTTCTGTGCTCATCTTCGCTTTCTTGATTCGTGCTGAATAAGACTGGATCGAAACAAGCATATTCAAAAAAGAATATCATTTTTTTTGACTTTTAAAAACAAGCACTTATCCACCCTCTTCAAATAATCTTGATCACCAAATGAAGATCACACTTCTCTACCAAGGGAAACACAGTTCTGCCCCTTGCGAACCTTTCTCTTTTCTCAGGGTCCATTTATGCTGAAGCAGCATCTTTCCCCCAAAAGAGAGGACGATCATGCCCAAGTCTGCATTTGGTTCCCTTGGATGCCCTCCCGCCTTTGCTCAAAAACACCTCTTCCTTCATCCTCAAAGGTCTTTCCATCTCAAGACGGGTGGGGGGCTGGGGCATCGCTCTTTTGGCTGTCTTGTGCCCCCTTCCATCACAAGCAGACATCATCCCACCACGGATCATGCAGTACAAACGCCCACTGGTCGGACAAAAAGCGATCAAGGAGAGATACTCTCCTTCTATACCAAAATGGCCGAAGCTCAAAAGCACCAAAACCGTGATTGTGGGTGGAATGAAGATGCCACTCTACGAAGAGGCACCTCCTCCCAAACCCGCAAAGCCCGGGCTTACACAGTACCAAAACGAAGAGATCAGACTGGATCTCTACCCAAGCCTAATGAAGCTCCAAGCCACTCTCGTCTTGAAGACCAAAAAAAACTCTCCCCAAACCATCGCGATGGGGCTCCTCTTAGATAGTGGGCGTTACCGCGATCGTCCGTACCTTGCTTTCCAAGCAACTTGGGACAAAAAACCTATCCAAGTCTCCTACCACCAACAAGCCTCCAAAAAAGACGCTGGCCCATACGAAAGAACGGTCAAAAGCGCGTGGCTCCAATGGAAGGTTACACTACAACCCAACCAAGCCCACACCCTCCAACTCCAATACAGCCAACACAGCATACCCGAACGAGGCCAAAAAACCGTCTTTCTCGCTTGGCACCCATTCGATAAAACTGCCACCAATCTCTCCACCCAAGTACGCTTGTACCTCCATGGTCTTTCATCAAAGTTCCTCCGCATACATGGACCAGTTGCCCCCACAACACAAACGAAGGATGGTCTCTTTTGGAAGTTCAAGTCCAAATTTGCAGACGACACCTACGGGTTTACCGGGAAACGAATAGAGATCCAAGCAGAGATCACCTCAAAAGATATCCAACCTCAACGCGTGTTTTCCCCTCCTTATCAAGAAAAAGCTCTTTCTCTTTTTGAACGCTGGCTTGCGAGGCTCTATCGCTACGAACAACTCGGTCAGTTCTACAAGATAGAAGGAGGGCACAAGCTCAGCCAAAGCCACCGCAACCTCTACATCGAACCCATCCCGCTCCATGAGTGGCGACGCTTGTTCTTTCATCTGCGCGAGGCAGCACAACAATCGAAAGACCCCGAAGTTCGGCGACTTGCACAACGCCTGCGACGCGATAGCCTCGAATGGCAAAGTGCACTACACAACAAAGATCTCAAACAATACCCCAAGCCCATCCAATCATCCCCCTCGTGGATCGGGCAAAGTAGCACATGCTGGTTCGTTCAAGCAGACGCCGCCCCGCAAGACACCAAAGAACCACGTAACTTTAGCCGCGACATCAGCCCCCGAAACTACTACGTTGAGAAGTCCCTCCCCCACCTCGAACGCTCGACGCCCTACCAAACAAATCTCAAAGAGGCCATCACCACGGAGTTTGTGGTCCGCTTTTCCAACGCAGCCAACATCCTTTGTCGTGTAGATCAACAACGCGGATCTTTTTTGCTATGGTCGTTGATGGCCGCGCTCTCGCTGCTGATCTTCTTTGTGGCGTGGCGGCTTTTCCGCTCCAAATCATCTCAAGGAGAACCCGCATGAGATCCCCATTACGTTTTTTTGTTTTCGTGTGTTGTGGTCTCTTCTTTGTGTGGGCTTGTGACCCCACCCCCTCGACTTCAGAAAACAACCAAGAGTCCTCTCCACAAGAAACCAAGATCCCCGATGGCTCGGCACAACCCGACGGTCAGACCACCACAGAAAACCGTCCTCCCAACGAAAAGGTCGTCACCCCCGAAAAAACACCCGAGCCCACGCAGCCCCCCAAAGAGCAAAGTCCGAGCGAAAAGACACCACCCGAAGCATCTCCCGAAAAAACGCCCGATACCTCGACAGGACCATGGAAAGATCCAACCGTCCACCAAGGAAAAGCGACGTACTATGATGCCGATGGTACGGGGAATTGTAGCTTTCCCAAAGCATCCTCCCCCCCTCTCGTCGCTGCGATGAACGAACAAGAGTATGGAAATGCCGAATACTGCGGCGCTTGTGTCAAAGTGGATGGTCCCAATGGCAGCGTGGTGGTGCACATCACGGATCGTTGTCCAGAGTGCACCACAGGGCACCTCGATCTAAGTCGCGAAGCGTTCGCCATGATCGGCGAGCCCAAACAAGGCATCATCCCCATCACATGGCAAGTCATCTCCTGTCCAGACAATGGAACGATCCGCTACCATTACAAAGATGGCTCCTCGCAGTGGTGGACCGCGATCCAGATCCGCAACCATCGCCTCCCGATCAAGCAAGTCGAGATCTGGAAAAACAACCAGTGGCAGGTCCTTACACGACAACGCTACAATTACTTTCTTGATGACAAAGGCGCAGGACCCGACCCTGTACGCATCCGTCTAACAGCGGCAAATGGTCAAGTCCTCGAAGAACAACTCCCCGCTCCTGCCTCTGA
Source organism: Myxococcales bacterium (assembly GCA_020632975.1). Taxonomy (GTDB): domain Bacteria; phylum Myxococcota_C; class UBA6777; order UBA6777; family UBA6777; genus JAKLKB01. The sequence continues at coordinate 18,481 of JACKEL010000018.1, read as the reverse complement.
CCTCGAAGTCGTCGGAAAAAAACAGTTCTAGCGCCAAGAAAGGCGCCAGCAGCCCTCTCGATGATCCCCTGACCTCGAAGTCGTCGGAAAAACAGTTCTAGCCCTCCCCCAAGGAGCGCTCGATCTCCCCCATCCCTCTAGCAAAACCACAGTTTCACGACGATATACATTGTGGAACTGTGACCTTAATAAGCCTGACCGCGCGCACCCCAATCGAAACTCAAGCTGATGTTGGGGTCCAAGCGAAAAGCGATGGGGCCTTGTTCTAGTTTGCTTGCAGTGTTGTTTGGATCGCGTTGGAAAAAGCCTGAGTAGACGATCAAACGCATACCCAACGACAGTTTCAAGCCACCAACGATCTGCACGCTGATCTTGTTGTCCCAAGCAAGGTCATGCACAAATAACGTTCCAAGTTCGGGTTTGTTGGGGGCCACAACAACCGTAAACAGATATTCCGCTCCAGAGTCCCATGTAATCGGCGTTTTCCCGATCATCCCAAGACGAAAGCTGTTGAGCTTGTATTCTGCTGAAAAACCGATGTTGAAGTCCGTGTTGACAGCAGACACACTACCAGGCTTGGTCTGGAGGAAAAGCGCCAACTGACGACGAACCGCAAATGCCAATTTAATTTGCAAGTCAACAGCTTGCCATGAGGGAATCCCGCGTTTGGGATACTTTTCTTGGAGCTTTTGGACTTCTTGTTCGCGCGCTTGATTGAAAAGATAGTCGCGGAAAGGTTGGAAACTGAAGCCCAACTTCGTCTTCACCTCGGTGTTTTGGAAGATATCTGTAACCCCCAATTTGTTGAAGGCTTGTTCTGGTGTGAGGTCAGGACGACTACTGCGCGTTAATTCGATATCAAACTGCGCTTCGACGAAGGGGTTGGTGTAAAACCACCTTTGTTTTCCAGGAAACAGCGCTTCAAAGTAGCGAAAAGAATACTCTGTACGAATGGAAAACTTGTCGTCGCTTTCTTGGAAGATCAGTTCGCGCGAAGGTTCGGCGGGAGGGCCTGGTGACCACTGGCGACTCACGTCGATACCGTAGTTGAGGTTGAATGTCGTAACCCACAGATGCGCCCGCGTGTCCACTTGGAACTTGGTTTCTGCCGCGATCGTACCCGCGTATTTTTCGTAAAAGCCCCCGCTAAGGGTATCTTTTTGTTGGTAAAAAGTCCCGATATTGATCGGACCGAGGAAGATCGAGCGAAAGTTGAGTTCGACGCGCCCTGTCCACTTAAACGCCGCACGGTCCGCGAGATTCACAAAGTCCCCAGTGAAAGGGATCTCCTCCTTGGAGAAATTTTTGGGTTTGAAGTTCTTTTTGTCTTTGTCTTCCATCGACTCTGGCGCCGCAGGAGCGGGGGCTTTGGGCAGACGACGGAATCCGTTGGTGGAAAAGTGATGGATCATCATGTCACGGATATGTTCGGGCGCAGCGTTGCTATACACAAAAGGAACTCGAGAGATGACATTCTCTTTCTCGAATCCCCCTTCGCGCCCGTTCGCAACGTACGTGATCGTTGCGACAGTGTAGACCTGCGACTCTTCAATCGAGCGGCCGTTGACATTCGAACCGTCGAAGCCAGCGAAGTAAAACTTATCACTTGAGTTGCTGAGACCACTCAGAACGGAGCCTTTGACCCGTAAGATCTCGATCTTCTCATTAAACGGAAGTGCCCGATACAGGTCGTCTTTCGTCACATAACCAGAGAGACCAGAGTCTCCAAAGGGACGTTTGCGAATGGCCCCACGGTTGATGATCGCGACTTCAGCCCGTGTGAGTTCGCGGATCGAATTCAACATGTACTTCGCGAAGTTCTCTTGGCTCATGTTGTATTTTTCGCGGATACGACCATCCCCAAGAGGCTGACCCCAACGACGACAGTAAGAAGACTCCCACTTGATCAGATCCCGTCGTAGCTCCGTATCGTATTTGTCGTCTTTCAGCGGAATCGAGTCGATCTGCGCAGAGAGGACTTTGCCTGCTTCGTCATCTTTGGGCTTTTTCACCCGCAGACGCACGCGACCCAACTGTGAGCCATAAGCCGCTCCCCCTACGATGTAAACGCCCTTCCCTGCGCGATCAAAGGTCCCTGTAAAGGTCGCTTTTTCTCCATCGCGAAGTTCGTTTGTGATCACGAGGTCGATCCCCGAAGCGCTGCCAAGCACTTCTTTGACCTTGGCGCCGTTGCTTTTGCTGCCTTCGAGGTGAGAGAGCATGATCACCACATCGACTTTTTTCTCATCGCGCAACCATGTCGCAACTTCGCTGGCTTTGGAGCCTGGGTCCGAAAACTTCATCCCTTTGACGATGGAAGAAGTCACCTTTTTTTCGAGTTCATTGGGGACAAGGTGGAATGCTCCGACCTTGATCTTCTTCTCAAAGGTGCGTTCGACTTCTTTGCCCGTGCTGTCTTTGGTCTTGTAGGTACGGCGGAAGGTTTGCTCAAAGACGAAGGCTTTGACCTTGTCGGGACCTTGCTTGTTGATCAGCTTGGCGATGGGGTGATCAGCGGGTGCTTCGAGGTTTGCAGCAGAAAATCGCAAGTCCTTTTCCAACACCGCCCGCTCAATAAACTGTTGAAGCTTTTTGCGGTTGGGGACGGAAAACTCGTGGTTTCCAAGACCGATCAGGTCGTAAGAAAAACGCCGAAAGACCTCCGCGATAAACTCGACCCCTGACAAGTCTTCGAATTCAAGAAGGAATCGCGCAGCAAGAGAGATCCCAAGGTTGTCGCCCGTGTTGAAAAGCAGAGGCTTCGCATCTTGGTTGCGCGTGGGATCGAGGTATCTTCCCACGATATCTTTTCGCACACGGTTCACTTGGAACAGCAGGTTTGAGATATCTCGTTTTGCGGCTTCGTGCTGATACCCTGCAACACCACGTCGGCGACAACGAAAGTCGCGAAACTGTCCGTTGACATCCGTGGTGTAGAGAATCGTCAACTCAAAGACAGGATCAGGCTGACTCTGTGCGAAAGTCAGCCGTCCGCCGCCCAGTCCCCATACCGCCAAAACACACAAACACAAAAACCACTTTGTATGTGTCCGCATACTGCCGCTTTCCTCCGCGCTTGGTGAGAGCCACGAGAACAACAAGCACCCTCAATAAGATGAAATCGTATAAGAAGGGCCTATGTTGCAGAAAGAAGCGGGCATTGTCAACGCAGAGGAGACTCCCCCAGTCCTCCGATCCCCCAACTCAACGGGTGATCTGTCTTCCTTTGAAGATCGAGTAGAGATACCAAAACGAAGGCAACAACACCACAGCCCCGATGCCCAAGACCCACAAGGTCATGCGCAACACAGAGGCGGGTGCTGCGGCTTGTGCGAAGGTCAGGTCGGGCACCAAGATGTAAGGAAAGTGCGAAAAGGCCCATCCACTGATGATCAAGGCCACTTGTGCTCCCGCCAAGATCCGCGCCAAGGGATAGATCCTCACCCACACAGCCGCTAAAGCTCCGACAGAAACGGTCCCCGTCGCGATCTGAAAACTCAGAGACCACCAACGACGACTCAAACCTTCTCGCAGTGAAGGCGCGCCCACTTCGGCCAACAACAAGCAGACAAAAGCCAGCCCTCCCACCGCGATCCCTGCGGCGATGGCCCGCAAACGAAAGTCTTCTTTCAATGCAGGATCATCTGTCTCAAGGATCAAATAAATGGCCGCAAGATACGCAAACAACGCCACAACAAACAGACCCAAAGCGATCGGAAAAGGCGCCAGCCACGACGAGATAAAGTCTGTTTTGACTCTCCCTGTCGCAGCATCCATGCGGATACTTCCCGAAGCAACGGCCCCGAGCGTGATCCCCAACATCCAAGGTGTCACGATACTCGAGACAGAAAAGATCAGGCTCCATCGCTTCTGCGCCACGTCTGGATCATCGTAGGCACGAAACACAAAAGCCGAACCCCGCAACACGATCCCCAACAACATCAACGTCAGCGGGATATGCAAGGCTGTAGAGATCGCTGCAAATGCCTTTGGAAAGTCCGCAAACAACAAGACGATCACCACAATCAACCAAACGTGATTCGCCTCCCAGATCGGGCCAATCGCGTCCGCAATCAAGCTACGTTGGGCCTCAGCGCGTGGTCCGCGAGCAAAAAAGTCCCAGAAACCACCGCCAAAGTCTGCACCACCCGTCAAAGAGTACACCACCAAAGCAACCAAGATCACCGCTGCAACAACCAATTCGACACTCATCGTTCAACCTCCATGCGCTGATGCTGCGGGGACTTCTGCTTTTTCTGTAAGCTCATCCTCTGAAAAAGACGGACTGTTGAAGACTTGGCGCTTCAACAAAGCCACCACCACGATCCCCAAAACAAAGTACAACGCAGAGAATGTCAGGAAAGGCACCATCAAACCAGGCATCGGTGTCACCGCATCTTTGGTCCGCATGATCCCTTGCACGATCCAAGGCTGACGTCCTACTTCTGTGACCGTCCAACCCGCTTGGATCGCCAAGATGCCCGCAGGACCGCTCCAAATGAGAAGCTTGAGGAACCAAGGATCATCTGGGATCTTTTTGCGACGCCATGCCAAAAAGGCCGCAAGAAGCGCCACAAACATCATCCAAAAGCCCAAGCCCACCATGATCTGAAAAGCAAAGTGCACCACCGCAACAGGCGGACGATCCTTTTTCGGGAAAGCTTTCAACCCTTTGACTTCTGCATGGGGATCAGAAAAGGCCAAGATGCTCAACATGTAAGGGAGCTCTAGCGCCCAACTTGTGGTCTCTGTCTTTTCGTCAGGCCAACCACCGATCCGAAGTCCCGCACCTTTGACCGTCTCCCACTGTCCTTCCATCGCAGCGAGTTTTACGGGCTGATACTTCGCCACATGCTTGGCACTGATATCCCCGCTAATCGGCTGCAAAAATGCAGTCACCCCACCCACCCACAAAGCGATCACCAAGGCACGACGGTGAAAAGGATTCGTAGGATCCTTCAACAACATCCACGCATGAATCGCTGCCACCGCAAAACCGATCGCCACAAAAGCCGCAAGCGTCATGTGCAGCGTCTGCGAAAAAGCCGCAGGGTTCCACATCGCCGCAACTGGATCGATCGAAACGACCTTGCCACCGACCATACGGAATCCTACAGGGGTATTCATCCAAGCATTTGCGGTGACAACAAACACCCCAGACAGGGTCCCGCAGATCATCACCATCACACCCGCAAACCAGTGTGCCCAAGGACGTACACGCTCCCAACCATACAGATAGATCCCCAAAAAGATCGCTTCCAGAAAGAAAGCAAAACCTTCCATCGAAAAAGGCATCCCCACGATCGGTCCCGCAAACTCCATGAACTTGGGCCATAACAAACCCAATTCAAAAGACAAGACCGTTCCAGAGACCGCACCTACCGCAAACATAATCGCTGTGCCCTTGGCCCAACGTTTTGCTAAGATCAGATACACATGATCCTTCGTCTTTAGCCACTGCCACTCGGCAATGACCATCAACAAAGGCATCCCAATCCCCACTACCGCAAACATGATGTGAAATGCCAAAGACATCGCCATCTGCGAACGTGCCGCAAAGATGTCACTCATCGCCCTGCTCCTTTATCTTTTGCTCGCGCTTTACACTCGAAAGCTGCGCAAGTCTGTTACCAAATCGTCGCTGGTTCATGCAACGATGCCCCCCCAAAAAGATCCTATACTCTTTCTTTCGCATCCTAGATGCCAACCCCCTACAAACCACCCCAACATCAAGCCTCACAACGACCTTTGCCAACATCCTCGACGCCTCTCGGATGTTCCAAGTGTTGCAAGTTGTTGTACCCGTTTCTCTTTGAAATAAACTTTTTTGGAAAAATTCTCTGACCCCAGACACCAAGTCCTTACAAAGAGGAGAGGATGCCCCCTCTCCATCCCCTCATTTTTCAAGAAGAAAATGAGGAATCAAAAGACGATCACACCCCAAGGTCGACTTTTTCTCTCAACATCCTCTTCCCACCGTTGGAAGACTGCCTGCAAGGATGCAAACCATGAAAGAGACATCTTCTCCGTCTTTTCTCACCGCCCTCACCAAAGAACATGTCTTTAGCCGCCGACAGATGCTGGGTTTCTTGGCTGTCACAGGTATCGCGACCCTTGTAGGATGCCCCGAAGGTACGATGTTGCAGGAAGGTAGCAACACAGAACAAACCGCAGATGGCGGAACAACCGATGGCACCGCAACAGAAACCACACCCACAGGCGAGTGGGCAACAGGCGGAACGGCCTCGATGACAGCAAAAGCCTCTTACCCCAACCCCTTCACAAGCGCGTTAACAGCTTGTGCTTTGGTCGCCACCACCACAGAAGGCCCTTGCACCACCTCGACCGACCTCGTGCGAACGGATATCTCGGATGGATGGAAAGGTCTGCCCGTCCGCCTCTCCATCAAAGTCGTCGATACATCGTGCAACCCTCTCAGCGGCGCCACCGTCCGCATCTGGCACACCAACTACGAAGGGTCTTACTCTGGACAGACCCCTAACAACAATATGTGCCTCAAGACACAGTCTTACAGTGCCAACGACTTTTTCCGTGGCGTCCAAACCACAGATGCAGAAGGCGTGGTGTCCTTCGACACTTGTTTTCCTGGCTGGTATCGGGGCCGCGCAGTGCACATCCACTTCCAAATCAAACAAGGCAACACCTCCACGCGCGTCTCTCAACTGTTCTTCCCAGAAGACATCACACAAGAGATCTTCTCCAAACACAGCGAGTACAGCAGCTACGGCCAGCCTGACACCAACTTTTCAAATGACAACATCATGGCGGGCATCCCAACCTCCGAACGCGATCGCCATATCATGACCGTCGCACGGATGTCTGATGGCGCAATGCTCGCCTCCAAAGTCGTCACCGTCGCATAACAAAGGCTCGAAATACTCGCAGGATAGGCACAAAGAGGCATACTCCCTGCAAGAGCACATAAACAAGAGTGCCAAATGTGCTCATAGACGGGCATGTAAGAAGGGATTTGGGAAAAGGGACGGTATCAAGAAAGGAACAAGGGAGGGAGTCGCAGAGTGGAGCTTAGTGGGTAGGTGCAGCGAAAGCGTCGTCTGCAGGGGGTTCTTGGGACTTCTTCTCTTCTGTGTCACTGAAGAAACGAGCTTTGATCTTCTCGAACGTGAGGAAGAGCGAGCAATAGAAGACAGGGACAATCACCAACGTCAACAACGTCGAACTGATCATCCCGCCCATGACAACGCGACCAAGACCCATCCAGTTTTCAGAGCCTTCACCGATCCCCAAGGCCAAAGGCAACATCCCCAAAACGGTCGTTGCAGTGGTCATCAAGATGGGTCGCAGACGAACACGCCCTGCTTCGAGAGCGGCATCCACGACGGAGATCTCTTTTTCTTGGCGTATCTGGATGATGAAGTCGATCAAGACGATCGCGTTGTTGACGACAATCCCAACGAGCATCACCACCCCAATCACCGCCATGATGCTCAAAGGTGTTTGTGTGATCAACAACGCCAACAAGACGCCGATGCCAGAGAGAGGGATCGAGAACAAGATCACGAAAGGCGCAAACAACGACTCAAACTGGCTCGCCATGACCATGTAAACCAACAAGATCGAGACCAAAAAGGCCACACCAAGCCATTGGAAAGACGTGATGAAGTCTTCGGCCTTTCCGCCAAGTTTGTAATAAAACTCAGCGGGCATGTTGATCTTGGTATCCATGACATTTCGAACTTTATCGACGACAGCCCCCATCGTTCCGGGCACGACGTTGACCCCGACGATCGCGACACGCTGTTGATCTTTACGTTCGATCTTTACAGGACTGAGCGCCATCTTCACGTCAGCGATCGTCTCCAAAGGCACGGTTTTTCCGCGCGGTGTGGTGATCAACAAACGCTTGAGGTGTTCCACTTTGTTGCGGTACTTCTCTTGGAAACGCACAAGCACGTTGTACTCACTACCTTTGTCTCGAAACAGCGTAGCAATCGAGCCTTTGAAGGCTGTCGAGATCGTATTCCCGATGGCGATGGGGCTGAGTCCCAAAGAGTGGATGCGATCGCGATGGAATTGGATTTGGAGTTCGGGCTTTCCGTCTTCCAAAGATGAAGTGACCGACGTGACATTGGGTAGTTTGATCATCTCGCGCTTGACGCGATCAGCGAGTGTTCGCGCGATATTAAAGTCATAACCATACAACTGGATGTCGATATCGCCCTGTCCACCGAAGGAACCAGGCCCCACATCTTGGACAGTCACCTTGAGATCAGGGATGCGTTGGAACATCTTCTGCATCTCTTCGATGATCTCCCATTTACCGACGTTCCGCTTGCTGATCGAACAAAGCCGCGCACGAAGTTGCCCAGCATACGAACCTTTTCCAAAGAGCGCCGCGAATCCTTCACCAACCCCAGCCTCGATAATGACGGACTCAATGGCTCTTCCGTACTTACGACGCAACAACATCTCCATGTAGTCGCCCGTTCGTAGGGTTTCTTGCAAAGAGGTCCCAGGGCTGCGCTCAAACTGCAACATGATCGTGCTGTCGTCTGTTTTGGGCAAAAAGTCTGTCTGCATCAAACCCATGAGGCCGATCACGACAAACAAGGTTCCAAAGCCCAGCGCGATCGTGGTTTTCCGCCACTTGAGCGACCATCCCAAAACGCCAACATATACGCCATCGAGAGACACCAACATCCACTCCACAAATCTCCCGAAGGCACCAGGGTTTTTGTGTGAGTTTCGACTTTTGGGCGTCAGAAGTCTCGAAGACATCAAGGGGATCAGCGTAATCGCGACGATCAAAGAAGCCGTCAACGAAAAACAGATCGTGATAACCATGTCGCGGAACAAAGCACCCGCGATCCCAGGCACGAACAAGATGGGGATAAACACCGCAAGGGTCGTAAGTGTCGAGGCCATAATCGCCACGCCAACCTCTTTACTCCCTTGGATCGAAGCATCCCAAGCCGACTTCCCTTCCTCAAAGTGCCGATAGATGTTCTCCAAAACGACGATCGAGTTATCGACCAACATCCCGACCGCAAGGGCAAGACCCGCCATCGAGATGATGTTGAGCGTAATCCCCGCGATATACATAACCGAAAAGGTCGAGATCACAGAGATCGGGATCGACAAGGCGATAATAAAGGATGTACGAAACGACCGAAGGAAGAACAAAAGCACCAAGACCGCCAAGAAAAAGGCTTGTCCTGCGGAGCTTTGGAGGTTGGAGATCGACTGGGTGATGATATCACTCTGGTTGAAGAGGATCGAAAGGCCCGTCCCTGGGGGCAAAAGGTTCTTCAGCCTCGGAAGTTCCTCTTCCACGCGCTTCACGGTCAGTACCGTGTTGGCATCCGAACGCTTTTGGATCATCAACATCATGCCGTTTTTCCCGTCAGAACGGATGGCACGCGTCGCTTCTTCCTCACCGTCGATGATCTGAGCAATTTGGTACAAGAAGACAGGCTGCGGAAGCCCCGTCCCTTGGTTCTTGTAGCCGATAACAACGTTTTTCATCTGATCAACGTTGGTAAAGTTCCCCATGGTACGCAAAGAAAACTCGCGTGCCCCTTGTTCCAAGATCCCAGAAGCCACCTGCACGTTTTCAGCATTCAATGCCTGAAGGATCTGCGTTGCAGAAACCCCATAAGCCTGCATCTTCGTGGGATTGATCAGCACTTGGATCTCACGCTGCGATCCCCCAGTGATGTTGGCAGAAGCCACACCAGGAAGGCGCTCGATCAAAGGCTTCACACGACGATCAATCAAGTCTTTGATCTGTGTAAGGTTTCCTGTGGTATTGACCGCAACCAAAAGGATCGGTTGGAGCGAAGGGTCAAAAGCAAACAAGATCGGTTGGCGCGCTTCTTCGGGGATCAGCTTACGCACAAGGTCGATCTTTTCGCGGATATCCATCATAGACTGATCGATATTTGTACCCCACTCCAACTCGACGATCATCAAGGAAGCACCGAGCTTTGCGGTAGTAGAGATCCGCTTGACGTTCTTGACAGAGGCTACCGCAGACTCGATACGACGCGCAACCAAGGTCTCGATCTCTTCGGGACCAACGCCAGTATAGTTGTTTACAATCGCGATGGTTGGAAACTTGAGTTCAGGAAACAAATCCAGTTTCAACTGAGAAAAAGAAAAAAGCCCAAACCCCACGATCATCAAATAGAGCATCGAAAACGTAACGGCCCGCCGAACGGCCATACTCGATAGAAGACCCATCGTTGAATACCTCTTGTGTATGAGCGCAATACACCGATTAGACGTAGTCTATAGCACGCTTCCGCTCTCCCCCCAGAGCGCACTGCCTCGCACGACGCGAGTTCAATCCTTCTGTATGTCTTTTGTTCGTAAAACTACGAGTGGACTCACTAACGCAAGGCTGTTTTCTTCAACACGCCACGAGCCTTGGGTGCAACAGAGTCCTTGGTGCCGCCTTTTCCGTCGTCTTCGAGGAGCTTCAAACGAACACCTGGCTTGTAAAAGTTTTGCCCTTCGACGATCAAACGCTGACCAGCTTTGAGGCCCGAAAGCACTTGCACCATCGTTCCATTGTCCGACTCTAGGCCGATTTGGATTTGTTGGCGGCGAGGGACATTTTCGCTATCCATCACGAGGACCGCGAGATCCTTTTGTTGGAGGGCGGCGTTGTACCCAAAAGAGTTGTTCAACAACGACGACAAGGGGATCATCAGCGTATCTTTGTGGACTTTCACCAAGATGCTGACATTCGCGATCATACCGGGCTTGAGAGGATGCAACTCCACACAACGGCCGTGATAACAAGTGTACTGGCTAGGGCATGTGACTGCGGGAGCACGGGACGTTTTGGGGCTACAGGTTTGCTCAGACTTGGCGGGATAAACGTTCTTGATGCGGATCTCGACAGGTGCAGTCCGCGTATCCAAATCCAACGTGGGTGCGATCTTTTCGACGCGCCCTTCGAACATGCGATTACCATAAGCCGCAACGCGAATCGATGCTTTGTCACGAAGTCGGATCTTCATCAGGTCCTTTTCCGTGATGTTGATCTGGACCTTCACTTCATCCATATCTGCAATCGAAAACAACGGAAGCTGCGCAGTCGCCATGTCACCGATCTGGCGATAACGTCGCGCCACGATCCCTTTGATCGGTGAACGCAAGATCGCGTTTTGTTTGGCGGTCTTGGCTTGTCCAACGGACGCACGCAACGAAGCGATCTGGGCTTGCAGTGCGCGGATCTGCGCTTGCGCGGCTTGGACCTGCGTTGCTGCGCTGTCGTACTGACTCTTGAGCTGATCCACTTGTTGTTCACCAACCGCACCGCTCTTGTACAAACGACGCAGACGTTTCAACTCTCGCAACGCTGACTCACGAGACAGAGTCGCACCTGACAATTGTACCCGTGCACCCGCAAGATTCGCTCGCGTTGCAGCCAACTGCGCTTCCACTTGTGCAACCGCTTGGCGAAGTCGAGTGTGCTCGATCACGGCCAACAACTGGCCTTTTTTCACTTCCTCGCCAACGTCCACATACAAAGATTTGATTCGGTCAGGCACCGTCGCATACACCTGGACTTGTGCCTCTCCCTCGATATCCCCCGTAAATCGAAGCGTTTCTGGCAGGTCTTTCTGAAGGACTTGACCCACTCGCACATAAATCGGCGGCTCTTCTTTTTTCTCTTCTTTCTTCTTGCAGCCAGACAAAAACAACACGCTGCACATCACCATACATACCGACTTCCACCGCACGTTCATCGTAGACTTCCTTGTTCTTTCTAGCGAGATGAGCTGTCTCTCTGACAAAAACGCTTCTGTTTTCAAGCTATAAAGATGTGTTTCTCTTTTTTTCGGTTGGCCAACCGAAAAAACTTTCGACGAAGGTAGTCCGCCCCCTTCATGGTGTCAAGGTCAAAAAAGCAGAGTCTCAGAAGGAGATGCGTCAAACAAAGGGAGGCCAAGCAAGAAAGAACAGCAGCGCTTCCAAAACCAAAGGGGGCAGCCCAATCAACTTTCGGAAGACGAAGACGGAGAAGCAGCGAGAGCGGGTCGAACTTTTGTGGGTCGTCGGGGGTAATTTTCGTCGAGGATACCGCGAGCCGCGCGTAATGCCTCACGAAACGTTTGTTCGAGTGTCCAAGCGCGGAAAGCACTGTGCATCCCCACAGCACGGAGTCTGCGCGTACCTGTCAAAAAGGACTGAAGGTGACGCAAGATCTCTTCGTCCTCTTGTCCCCCTTCAGGAAAAGCAAAGATCTCTCGATGCACAGAAGCCTCGATGATCTGGTGAGGTGTGACGAGACGTGCTTCTTGGAGACCAGGCAAACAACGTTGCAAGATCTCCTCTGTGGTCGCCCGATGAAAAGGATGATCACTCGGCAACATACACTCTACACTGAGACAAGCGTGTTGTTGGCGTTGGCGCTGTTCGGGCAAGGGCTGCGCAAAGCTCGCGCGAAAAAAGGGATACTGTTTCGCAGGAAAGTAAAACCAACGTTGTGTATCCGCTTCATCGCGTTCGAGAAGAAGACTCAAGATCAAAAGAGAGCGATGACGCAAACGCACCAAGCGTTCCAAGATCGAGTGCGGCGGCAAAGGATCAAGCAGCGGAAAGAGCGACGGCAAGGGGATTGTCGAAAACAGGTACTCCGTTTCGACCTGTCGCACCCGCTCCCCATCGTCAAAAACAACACCCTGCACTTCCCCATGTGGAGCCAAGATCCGCTGCACTTTTGCGTTGGTATGGATCTCCGCGCCTGCTTGAAGCAACCGCGCTTGAAGTCGCTTGGCGATCGACCCGATCCCTTCGCTAGGAAAGTGAAGGCTCCTTGTATAAGGCGTTGGAACGCGAAAAGCCTGCCGCACCAAAGAAGCGATCCGTTCCATCGCAGGGCGCTCTTGGGGCTTGCTTTGCGTTGTCCACGAAGGCGACAAAAACGATGAGGGCTTCTGCCAGATCTGATGAACTTGTTCACTCAAAAGCAACTGATCCAACAAAGCTCCATAACGCGCATCACCTTGTGCAAGGCGTTCGCGCCCTTCCTCCCCCTGCAAACGATAACGGAGCTGCAAAGACGCAAACTCCGCTGTGGCTTGCGCAAGGATCGGCCAAGGGATCTCAAGCAAAGAACGGGTGGTCAAAGGATAGCTGATCCAACGCCCCTTGAACCACAAACGCGACTGCCGCAAGGGAACTTGGTAACTCCCACCCATCAAAGACTTGATCTCATCCAACAACAAAGGATCGCGTGGCATAAACAAGTTGGGGCCGATATCAAAGCGAAAGCCTTTCCATGTCACGCTCTTGGCAAGCCCTCCAACCTCGGGCTGCGCCTCCAAGATACGTGTCCGAACACCCGCTTCTTGTAACTTCCAAGCCGTCATCAGACCACACAAGCCACCCCCCAAGATGGTTACCTCTCGGATCCCCATAAACCGCTCCTTCTTAGCCTACAACCATCGCAACGACCGCGTTTTCACACCACAATACAAAAAGAATGGCTTGCCAATTTCAGTATTTTGTGCTAAACAAGCCAACCTTTCGCAGAACCAAGGTGCCTTCATGTAAATAGCGCGCCTACCAAGAAACTGCAAACAACAGCCAATCATTCATAGGCTTTTATCATCTGAATCGAGGAGAATACGGCCATGGCTAAGAAAGACGATCGCGTCAAGATCAAATTGAAAAGCACCGAAAGCACCTACATCTACCACACCATCAAAAACAAGCGTAACACCACTGAGCGCCTTGAGCTTCGCAAGTATGATCCCATCTTGCGTCGCCACGTTGCTTTCAAAGAAAGCAAGTAACCCCTCCCCACTCCCCCCACGCTCCTCCCTTTGCACCGCCCGCTCCATCTGCCAAACCACCAAGCCATAACGGGAGTCCATGACCATGACGACACACCCGATCCGTATCGCTCCTTCTATCCTGTCTGCTGATCTGGCTTATCTGGCTGAAGATGTCCTTGCCGTCGAACAAAGCGGCGCAGACTGGCTCCATGTCGATGTGATGGATGGTCGCTTCGTCCCCAACCTGACCTTTGGGATGCCCCTCGTCAAATCGCTGCGACACGTGACCCAACTCCCTCTCGATGTGCACCTGATGATCGTTGAACCTGAACGATACATCGAGGCTTTCGCAGCTGCGGGTGCAGATCACATCACTGTCCACGCAGAGGCTTGCCCACACCTCGAACGCACTCTCGCACAAATCCAAGAAACAGGCTGCAAAGCTGGGGTTGCTCTCAATCCCTCGACGCCTTTGAGTGTGCTCGATTATGTGTACCATCGCCTCGACTTGGTGCTGATCATGACCGTCAACCCGGGGTTTGGAGGGCAGTCCTTTATCAAAGCAACCCTCCCCAAGATCGAACAACTCTCCGAAAAGCTCGCAGACAACAACCCCAACACGATCATCGCAGTGGATGGAGGCGTCTCTCCCATCACTGTAGGAGAGATCGCAAAAGCAGGCGCAACCGCTCTCGTCGCAGGAAACGCGATCTTTTCCGCCCCCAAAGAAGAATACGCAGAAAAGATCCTTGCGATTCGACAAGTTGCACAAGCTGCAAAAACCAACTAAGGATCTTCTTGATCGCACCTTTCCAAAGGTGCATCGTCCAAGTACCCTGCACACCTAGAAGGACCCCACCCTTCTGATGTGATCTGTCACCCGCCCCCTTGGACAACGACGTACGCAAAACAACGTCGTTTCACCAAGGCTTGTCATGAGATGAGGAAGTCGATGATCTCCACCAACCCCACCTTTGATGTTTTGGTGGTAGGCTCCGGCCACGCAGGTTGCGAAGCCGCCCTTGCTGCCGCACGTATGGGATGCCATGCCGCTGTCATCACCACACAGCCTGATCGTTCAGGATGGATGCCCTGCAACCCCGCCATCGGCGGCGTAGGCAAAGGACATCTTGTCCGCGAGATCGACGCTCTTGGCGGCGAGATGGCCCACAACATCGACGCCACAGGCATACAGTTCCGCCGCCTGAATACGCGCAAAGGCCCCGCTGTCCAGTCTCGACGTGCACAAGCCGACATGTTCGCTTATGCACAACGCATGTCCACTGTCCTTCAATCGACGCCAAACCTTACAGTCATCGCGTCGATGGTCGGCGGACTTCATCTCGAAAACCAACGCATCGCAGGCGTCACACTCCAAGATGGCTCGGTGGTCCGCGCCAAAACCGTGGTAATCACCACAGGTACTTTTCTACGCGGACTCCTCCACACAGGCATGGATGCAACCCCTGGCGGTCGTGTTGGCGAAGCCCCCAGCAACACCCTTTCTGATCACCTCGCAGCACTCGGACTTCCGCTCCTGCGACTCAAAACAGGTACGCCCGCTCGACTCGATAAACACTCTATCGACTGGGATCGCCTTGAAGTCCAACCTGGCGACGATCCACCCCTACCCTTCTCGTTTATGCGCTCCACCCTTGGTTCCATCCAACAAGTGGACTGCCACATCACTTACACAAACCCCAAAACACACGAGATCATCCAAGCCAATCTCCATCAATCCCCCATGTACTCTGGGAAGATCGAAGGGATCGGCCCTCGCTATTGCCCAAGCATCGAAGACAAAGTTGTGCGCTTCGCAGAAAAAGATCGACACCAGATCTTTCTCGAACCCGTCGCCCGCAACAGCGATCTGATTTACCCAAACGGCATCAGCACCAGTCTCCCCACAGACGTACAAGAAGCCATGATCCACTCCATCGAAGGCCTCGAAAATGCACGTATCCTCATCCCTGGATACGCTGTCGAGTACGACGCTGTGGACCCACGTAGCTTGCTGCCTTGGCTCGAGCTGAAAGATGTCCCTGGCCTCTTCCTCGCAGGTCAGATCAATGGCACCAGCGGTTACGAAGAAGCCGCAGGACAAGGTATCCTCGCAGGTATCAACGCGGCTCTCCAAAGCCAAGACAAACCCCCGATGATCCTTGATCGCACACAAAGCTACATCGCTGTCATGGTCGATGATCTCACCACGCGTGGCGCTCCTGAACCCTACCGTATGTTCACCTCCCGCGCTGAATATCGACTCCTTCTACGCGAAGACAACGCTGACAAACGACTCACCCCCCTTGGTCGTGAGATCGGACTCGTCGATGAAACGCGTTGGGCTCGCTTTGAACAAAAACTCGAAGACGAAGAACGCCTCCGCAAACAACTGGATCGCACCCTCCTCGTCCCCAACGAAGAAGGCGCTCGCTGGGCTGAACTCCTGGATATCCCCCCCATGCGCAATCACTCTTCGCTGCGCCGATTGATCGGACGCGCTGACGTGGACTTCCACAATCTGCTTAAACTCAATATCGATCTCACAGAAAACGATCTCGAAGCCCTCGAACAAATCGCGATCCAAGAACGCTACGAAGGTTATCTGCAAAAACAAGAAAACGAAGCGAGGCTCTTCCGCGAAGGTGAAAGCATCCTGATCCCTGAAGATCTCGATTACGACACCGTCCCCAGTCTTAGCACTGAGATCCGAAATACGCTCAAAGCCACACGCCCCCACTCCATCGGGCAAGCCTCGCGAATCCCCGGCGTAACACCCGCCGCTTTGCAGATCCTCACCATCTCCCTTCACGCACAAAAAAAGAAAAACGCTGCCTAACCCACCCTCCATAATCTACGCCATTTGCTCTTGACGAATCTCAGTCAAGTGTGTATCCTCACGAACCTTTGATTTGTATGTGGGCAGGAATAGGGCCGATTCTTCTGTCTCTCCGCCCCTCTCTTCACCAAACAACAATCGCCAACACTACGGTTTTACCCCGATGTTGGTCTTCGTATGAATCGAATCATCCGCAAGGAGGCTTCCTATGGCTCGCAAGTGTAACTTCACTGGCAAAAAACCTTTGGTTGGTTGCCGTGTCTCCCACGCTAACAACCACACCAAGATGCGTCAGCTCCCCAATCTTCAAACCAAACGCATCTATGATCCCGAAATCGGTCGATTCGTGCGCGTGCGCCTCTCCACCCGCGCACTCCGTACCGTGACCAAACTCGGCCTCTCCGTTTACCTCCGTAAACTCGGCCTCTCCCTCAACGACGTGATCGCATAACCTCCCCCCATATCCCTTCTTCTTCCCACATATCCAAATCCCCCCACATATCCAAATCCCCCCCATTTTGGCGCCCAACCCATTTTGGCGCCCACAGAGGGGCGCCCCTGATCACCACGCATATCCATGATCACGGGCGTCCCTCCGTGGGCGCCCATGCGCGAAGGCCTGCCATACACCAATCGAATTCCCCCTTCCGTGGGCGCCCATGTGCGAAGGCTTGCATCCATGCGGTGCGACATCTTTCTGCTCCTTATCTTGCATCAGAGGCGACCACACATTATCTAAGTGGCACAACTGTTTCTATTTCTACAGCGAACTTAAAACATCCCTTTCAAAAGAGAAAAGGCTTTTCCCTTTTTGGTCGCGCACCTTAAAAAGTTGCCTTGCATCGAAAGCCCACTCTTTTCCCCAAACACCACAAAGGAGTCCTTTGACGATGGGTTGGACAGCCGCACAAACTCCAGACCAACATGGTCGAACTTTTCTGATTACAGGCGGAAACAGTGGTATCGGTTTTGAGGCCGCCCGCGTTCTTGCCGAACACAGCGCAGAAGTCATCCTCGCATGTCGCAGCGCTGACAAAGCTCAACAAGCCCTCGAAACGCTGCGAAAGTATGCTCCCGCCGCAAGAACCAGCTTTCTCCAACTCGATCTTGCGGATCTGTCATCGATCAAACGAGCTGCCCAAGAAGCCAAAGAGCGCTTCAAAAAGATCGATGTCCTCATCAATAATGCGGGTGTGATGGCCCTTCCCTACACCAAGACCCGCGATGGCTTCGAGATGCAGATCGGCACCAACCACTTTGGGCACTTTGCTTTTACAGGGCAGATGCTCCCCCTCGTCAAAGATCGTATCGTCAATGTCAGCAGCGCGGTCCATCTACGCGGCAAGATGAACTTCGATGACCTCATGCGAGAAAAGTCCTACAACAAATGGGAAGCCTACTTCCAAAGCAAACTCGCCAATATGCTGTTTACTTTTGAGTTGGATCGACGCCTCAAAGCCGCCAACAAGAGCCTCAAAGTCCTTGCTTGCCACCCTGGGTATGCTGCAACAAATCTCCAAACCGTCGGCCCCATCATGGAAAAAAGCCGATTTTCCAAAGGACTGATGGAGTTTGGTAACTCGATCTTGGCCCAAGATGCCGTCCAAGGCGCATGGCCCACGCTTTACGCAGCCGTCGGCGACCTACCAAGCGGCACCTACACAGGACCCAGCAAGATGCTTGAGTTGCGCGGCCCCGCACATATCTCCCCCAAAGTCGCGAAAGCCGCACGCAGCGAAGAAGATGCGGCCCGTCTTTGGCAAGTCAGCGAAGAACTCACAGGCATCACATACAAGTTTGATTAAAATTGAAGCAGAGATGTTCTCTTGGGGGGAGGAAGACTATTTCTTTGGGCGACCCGCTGTGG
>JACKEL010000017.1 GCA_020632975.1 Myxococcales bacterium | reverse complement strand
GTGGGAGGACTTGTTGGCGGAGAGTGAACTTCAGATCGTGGGGAAGTGTTCTTCTTGTCGAGAACACGCACACGAATCTTGAGAAGAACCTTGTCTGTAGGGCGTTGGGGGATGTGGAGACTTGGGGTGGGCTCTTTTCAGAGCACCTGTGATGTTGCGTGAGACGGTCTTAGAAGTGAAGTTTGCTTTGGAGCCAGCGTTCCATCTGTGGGAGTGGCAAAGCGCCCATCTGACGGTCCACTTCGCGTCCTTGTGAAAAGAGTGCGATGGTGGGGAGTGCGCGGATGCCGAAGCGTTGGGCGATACGGGCTTCGTCGTCTGTGTTGACCTTGGCGACGATGAGTTGGCCTGCGTATTTGCGGGCGAGTTGTTCGAGCATGGGGGCGATCATGCGGCAAGGACCACACCATGGTGCCCAAAAGTCCACGAGGACAGGGATGTCGCTTTTTTGGAGGACACTCTCAAAGGTTTGTTCATCGAGTTTTTGGACGGTTCCAAGATCGAGTTGTGTATGACAACGTCCGCACGTCGGGTTGTGCTTGGAGGTGTGGACGCGGTTTTTTTGTTGACAGGACGGGCAGATCCAGATGGCCTGTTTGGCTTGTTGCATCGTTTTTTCCTTTCCTTTGGCTCATCCTGCGAAAAAAGCGCACGGATGGGCTTCGACAACACGACGCGACCTGCGTTGTTGTAGAGAGTCGATTTGTCCCTTGTAGAGTCACCACGCTGCACAAAAGTTGTAAGGCGCCCCAAGAAAAAGTCAAAGTCTGTCTGGGGTCTGGGATGAAGAGGCTTGTGTTGCGGTGTCATTTTGCCTAAGCCTTGTGGGTCACAAAAACGTATGCTTTGGACGGAGGTTTGCGATGTCAAAAAAGAACAAAAACAAACACAAGACCAAGCAGGGGGCGAAGAAGCCGCACCCACCTATAGAAAAAGAGGTCGCGTCAAAGGATGTCGAGGAGCCCATCTCTTCGTCAAAAGAGGTCGCGGCTTCGAAGGAAGAGGTCACTTCTACTTCATCGAAAGAGGCCGTGGCTTCATCGAGTAAAGAGGATACGCCTCGCCAGGTGCCTCCAGAAACGCGCCCAAAAGCATCCAAGGGGGCCTTGCATGAGGTCGAAGGGATCGTGGGGTTAAGCAGCCAAGAAGTCGCACGAGAGACGACGGCAGGCCGCACCAACGCGGTAAAAAGAGAGACATCTCGCACCTACCAAGGGATCATCTTATCGAACTTGTTTAATGTCTTTAACCTTGTGGTCTTTTTGATCGCAGCGGTGTTGGTGGCGTTGTATTTCATCTTTGGCGACAAACGCACACTTTACGATAGTCTGGCGATTGGCACGGTTGCGCTCGTAAACTCCGTCATCTCGATGGTCCAGGAGATTCGAGCGAAGATCGCATTGGATAAGATTATCGCGCTTTCGCGTTCGATGTCTTCGGTGATTCGGGAAGGGCGCTCTTTAGATATCCCGATGGATGATATCGTTGTGGGGGATGTGGTCTTCTTGAAGCGGGGCGATCAAGTCCCCGTGGATGGGGAGGTCTTGGCTTCGCGTCACTGCGAGGTGGATGAGTCTCTTCTGACAGGAGAGTCTGAGTATATCTTCAAAGACCACGGACAGACGGTACTTTCAGGTTCTTTTTGCGTGGCAGGTACAGCTTTGATTCGCGCTGAAAAAGTCGGACTCAACAGCTATATCCACAAGCTCGCCAAAGAAGTGCGTTCGTACAAACGCTTTGTCTCGCCTTTGCAGCGAAGCATCGATCGTTTGGTGCAAGTGATGATTGCGTTGGCCGTGATCTTGGGTGTTTTGGTGGTGGGTCGCGCTTTGGCGGATTACTTGCTCAAAGGCGGCGTTGTTGGGGCGACGAGTCTTCCTGCTTCGATTCCAACGAGTGCTGCGGTGGCTTCGGCGATTCAAGAGATCGCGATCGAGACGACGCGCTCGGTGGCTTCGATTGTTACGTCGATGGTTCCGATCGGTCTGATCTTGCTTTCGACGGTGGCTTTTGCGTTGGGCGTGTTTCGTATCTCGCGGCAGGGAGCTTTGATTCAAAAGCTCAATGCTGTCGAATCTTTCGCTCACATCGACACTTTGTGCATGGACAAGACAGGGACGCTCACCAAAAACGAACTCAAGTTGGCGGAAGTTTCGCCACTTGAGGACAGTCTGAGCGAACTTGGGATGCGTTCGTTGCTTGCGGCTTTTTCGCATGGTGCGTCTGACCAAAACGCAACGTTGGTGGCGATTGCGCAAACAGAGCCAGCCCCTGATTTTTCTGTCCTCGAAGAGATCCCCTTTAATTCCAAAGAGAAATACAGCGGGATGGCCTTGCAATTAGAAAAGACGGCCAGCGCAGGGAAAGGACTGGCATCTTGGGAAGGGCGCACGGTACGCCTTGTGATGGGCGCTTATGAAAAACTGCGTCCTGCTTTTACAGAAGATGCTCAAAAGCGAGGGGATGCGTTGTTGGACGCCAAACGCGGACTGCGCAATCTCACTTTTGCTTGTGTCCCGCGGGAGGACGGAGACTTTCGCGAGTTGGTCAAAGAAAGAAAGGCTGGTTCCCTTCAACTGTTGGGGATCTTCTCTTTGGTCGATGACATCCGACCTGACATCGGCGCGGTGCTTGCTCGATTTGGCGAGCGAGGGATTCGCTTAAAGATTATCTCGGGTGACGCAGCAGAGACTGTACAGGCTGTTGCGCGTGCTTCGAGTTGGCAAGAAGACACAGAACGCGTCATCACGGGGGCTGAGTTGGATACGATGACGCCCGCACAGATCGGCGAAGCCGCGCAGCGTTATTCGCTGTTTGCACGGGTCTCTCCGCAAAACAAGAAAGATCTGATCGAAAGTCTTCAGACGCAGAAGCGTTATGTTGCGATGGTGGGTGATGGGGTCAACGATGTCTTGGCGTTGAAGCAAGCCCAACTGGGGGTTGCGATGGGGGCAGGAAACCGCATGTCCAAGGATGTTTCGGATATCGTGCTCTTGAACAATGACTTCACGATTATGCCGCAAGTCTTTGAAGAGGGAGAGACGATCATCGGAAACGTCCAATCATCGGCCAAGTTGTTTCTTACCAAAAACATCTACGCGGCTTTATTGATCTTGGCCACGGGGTTTTTGGGGCTGGCGTTTCCTTTTGTGCCTCGACACGTGACGATTATCGGCTTCTTTTCGATCAGCATCCCTGCTTTGCTGATCACCTTTACCAATCGGATGAGCGACGTTCCTTCGCGCTTTTTGCGAGATGTCTTGCGGTTTACCACCATCTCTGGGGCGATGATCGGCGGTGCGGCTTTGGTTTCGTACTTTGTCTCTTTGGTGGTGTTTCGTCAGTCCGTTGAAGTGGCGCGCGTGGCTTTGCTGACCCAGATCGTCTTGCTTAGTCTCTTGAATTTCTTGATCATTGTGGGCCGCGACCAGATGTTGACTTTGCTTCGTAAAAATTGGGAGCTTTCGGCGTTTGCGTTTGGCTTTGCGGTGCTGTATTTTGTGTTGCTTTTTGTGGTGACGCGGATCGAACTTTTGTCGGGCCTTGCGTCATTCTTGGAGCTTCGTTCGCTATCTCTGCGCGAAGTTGGCCTCGCTTTGGGGCTTTCCTTTGCTGTGGGCAGCGCGATGATCTTGACGCATCGTCAGATCTTGCGCAATGAACGCCTCCTTGAACAACAAGCACAAGAAACTTCTTCTTTGGAGTGAGCACCGCAAAGCGGTTAGAGGAGAGAATCGATGTTGCGACGGCCCAAACAAGGCCAATTGGAGTCTTTGTTGGAAAAATGGCGTCCTGAGATGGATGCTTTGGATGCAGATAGCTTAGAGCATCCGGCCTTTTCGGGGGCACGTGCGGAGGCACTGACAGAAGGCTTGGTTCGCCACTTTGTGACGATTACACCGCTTGCTCTCAAGAACTTTGAGCGTCAACAGTGGAAAGAGTACGGTGGTGTGTGGATCTCCATGCACGATCGACTGTGGCTTTTTGTGGCGGCAGAGAAAGCTTTCTTGGAGGCTTTGGGCGAACAAGCCGCCGAGTATTCACGACTTTTGGAAGAGGTTGGCGGGCGGATGCAAGGGCTGATGCCTTGGGCGCGTGTGTTGGCGCAAGTCGATGCGGATATCGCAGAGACGCTGGCAGATCTTCAGCGCCCACGGGACCTTCGCGATCCTGCTGATGAAGCGATTCGTTTGGTCAGTTTGTTGCGTGCCAACCAAGATCTGCTTGGACAGGCTTTGTGTCTGCCCGAAGATGCGCTACTTGCGCTAGATCAAGCTGCTGAGGCTTTGTTGCAAGTCCTCGATGAAGCATCGATTGAACGACTCTCTTTCGCGCAAAACACGATGTTTCGGGCGTATACGATCTGGGTGCGCTCTTATCGTCTTCTCGCATCCATGGGGCGCTTCCTGCAACGCGACCAGTTTGATATCGAGAGCAAGTTTCCAGAAGCGGCACCCACCCCGATTCATCCCGTCGATCCGCAGTAATGGCTAGGTGGACAGTGAGGTGGGAGATAGGTTAGGGGAGAGGGGTTTGCCACAGGACCGCAGCACCGTAGATTTGGTAAAATGAATGGTCTAGGAGTTACGCAGTGGAGTAGGTAGGGAGGTTTTTGCTTGGGAAGGTTTGGTTCCAGACCTCACTCTCCGTCCATACGTTTGCTACGCAAACACGACAGAGAGGGAGTGAAAGCCACTCGAATGGAATCCAGATGAAGTGTTGGGAAGACCAAAGCCCCCTCTATGCCGTGCCATCTGAAACATTGCGTATCGGTGTTTAGGGGGAAAGTCCCGTAGGGACAGGGAGGGAGAGCTGGGCCGATGGGCCTTCATCCTGACCCAAATGTACCCTCTTTTCCTACTGCGTAACTCCTCTGGCCATCGAAGTTGCCGTCCAAGTATCTTAGATTGTTCGTTGCGATACAAAGGTATTTGTCTGCGCGAATCACACAGAGGAATATTTTGAGTTCAATGTTTGAGGGGTTGTCGTTCTTTGGGAAAGTGGGGTTATGGGGTCGTTTTTGGCAGAGGCTGCTGCCATAAACTGATGAGAGAGTTTGGGGTGTGGTAGTCTAAGTTTGCACCCACGGTTGTGGAGTATAAAAGTAGGTAGAAAAAGCCGCCCAATGGGTCCAAAGCGATGTTCCAAGGCATTTGATCACCGACGTTTCCTGTACTGGTTCCCCACTGAAATATACCTTGCTTATCTAGCTTTATAACGAAAAGATCGTAGCCACTTCCTGCAACACAAGCGCTGCTTGGGTTATTTGAGGCCGAACACTTTGAGCGTTGGAAGCCGCTTAAAGTCGGGCGTATCTCCAAGTAACCTTTGAACCGACCTGTGATGAAAAGGTTTTCCTTATCGTCGAGTGAAAAAGACATGACCTCAGTTTGGTTGGTCGCGCCTGTTATGACGGCTCCTTGCTGATCTACAGAAAGAAACTGACGATGCCATCGCAAAGAATAGGTGTTTTGCGCCGTGTCATAATCAAAGGCCATCACAAGTCCATCCCCACTTGAATCTGGGGCGAGTTGCTGTGTCGTGTTGTTCAGAGCTGCCGAAGAAGTCAACATGCCAATGGCGTAGAGTTGGTTGCTTGCACCCAACCGCAAGGCATAAGATGTCATAGAGACAGGGCGTAAACGTCTCTGTTGTGAATTGCCTCCGCAAGCATAGTTATTTCCGCTTTTTATGGAATAGATGCCTTTTGGAGTGAGGTCAAACGTAGGTTGTTGTTGGACTGAGAAAGCTGCCAAAAAGGACTCTGTATCAAGAGGGAGAGATATGGGAGAAGAAATACCTTGGCAAGCTTGTCCTTGGACGTGCAAAAGTTTTGCAGAGGAGTCGTACACCAGATCAAAGATTGGGTCCAGATGTCCATATTGCGAACCTCTCAAAGCTTGAAAGTTTTTCGCGTAGACAAAGACCCCATCAGAGAGCCGCCCACAACCAATGAAACTGTTTTGTCCAGGCAACAAAAGCGTTTGTTCGGCCACCGTTTGGCTGCCAAAAAACACGGCGTTTCCATTGGCGTAACCAGCTGCGCAAAAGTGATGGTTGGTTCCTTGCGTATCGGGGATGTAGGTTATTGCTGTGGAGTGGAATCCTGTATCCGTCCCACCAATTCGGGTCAACCAAATCGGCTGGCAGGTTGCACTCACCTTCAATAAAAACAAATTGACGTTGCTCAACGATTGCAGCGTTAAGTTACCGAACTGGATACTGCCCTCGTAAAATTCTCCATAAACGAGTATCTCCCCGTTGGGGAGTACTTTCACTCGATAAGCGGCTGTTTTGCCCGAATATGTTGGGTTTATTGTTTGTGCTAAGGAGCAATCTACTAGGCCATTTGATTTCTTTCGCAACAAGAGCAAGGGCCGTGAGCCATTGGGAACAGAAGGATTTGGCTCAAGATTATAAGAGTAGGGTAAGATTTTTGGCGAGCTGGTTGTCGGAGTAAATGAAAAATTCTTTACCCAATCAGATGGAGAGCAGGCCAGCCATACAGACTGTTGTTGTTGGTCTTCTTGGATAAAGAGCGTTTTCTTCGTGTTTTGATCATTAAATCTGTTGTGACCATTCCCTGGAAAGGCAGGTGAAAGTCCTGCGGCCCATGCGCACCCTTCGTCGATGAGTCCATTACAATCATTGTCCACCCCATCACAAAGGGTCTCTGTTGTTTCGTATAACTTGTTGTAAGCGGAATAATCGCAGGTCGTAGCCCAGCGATTTTTACCTAAACAAGCCAGTCCAGAGCCCGCACAGATACCTTTTTGATTTGGGCAGGGCTTGACAGGAAGCAACAAAGGATCGTCCACGGTGCCGTTGCAGTCGTCGTCCAGACCATTACACTCTTCCGTTGTCGGTTTGATTTCATCAACACAAGCTCCCCATGTTCCATCGCTTTGGCATGTCGTTGTACCTTCCTTGCACACACCTCTCCCTAATGTTCCTGCGGGACCTGTATAGCAAGCCTTGACCTTGTTGGGTGTGCAGATAGCGCCATCTGGAAGCCCTTCAGGTTGGACTCCACCGTCCCCTGTGGGTTCTGTGGCAACTTCTTGTGGGACGCAGTTACCTTGAATGCAGGCTTGGCTGGGAGGACATAACTGCTTCTGACCATCGTCGTTGTCTATGGTCCCATCGCAGTTATCGTCCACCCCGTTGCATATCTCGATCTTTGGGATTGCTTGGCCGAAGCACTCACTCCATGCTAAATCCCCATTTTCCGTACGAATGCAAGCGCGAAGACCTTTTTTGCAAGGGGCATTTGTATGCGTGCCTGGGGGGCCTTCATAGCAGTTCTCCGCCGTTCCAAGGATACACAAGGGAGGCGGAAGGTCAGGGGTGGGCTCACCTGCATCGCTGACAGGCTCGTTGGGCTCGGCTGGTTCGCCATCTTGGAGACATTGTCCAGAGACGCAGCGCTGACCTGTGGGGCACAAGGGCGGAGAGACCGAGGGATTGTCGATCACACCATCGCAATCATCGTCTTGTCCATTACAGGTTTCCGCTTGGGGCGTGACTTGTCCCACACAAGGCCCAAAAACGAAGACGCCATTGTCTTGTCTCGTACAAAGGCTGATCCCTCTGCGGCAAGGCTCTGTATTCTCGGTCCCTTGGGCACCTTCATAGCAACTTCGACTTGTGCCTAAGCGACACCCTCTACAGTCTTCATCGACCTTGCCATCGCAGTCATTGTCGTTGTTGTCGCAGTCTGTGCCTTGTTCTTCTTTGGCATGAAGGCTGTTGTTGCGGCGATACTCGTCTTCTGTGCACACCAAGAATCCACGCTCTCCACCGCAGGTCTTGAAAGCCCCGCTACAGGCGCCTTTTTGGTTCTCACAAAGTTGAGACGGAAGGTTCTCGTCGATCTGCCCGTCACAGTCGTCATCTTGGCCGTTGCACTCTTCGGTCTTGGGTTCTTTCGCCCCGTCGCAACTATTCCAACGACCGTTCTGGCAGGTCTGTTTGCCTTGTCCACAAATCCCTGTCGAGGTCTTGCTGGGACCCTTGAAACAGTCTTGGGTTTGTCCGTCTTCGCAAAGGCAGCCCTCATCGACGTTTCCATCACAGTCATTGTCCACTTGGTCGCAAGCTTCGGCTTGGGGTGGCTGCATACCTTCGCAAGCTCCCCAGAATCCGCGTCGACAGAGCTGGAACCCCGTTTGGCAGACACCTTTGCAAGCAAGGGTGTCGTTTTCGCCACGGGTACAACCGCTTGCAAAGGGATAACAAGGACGCCGAGCACCCTCAGAGCAGGGAGTAAAGCTACAGTTTGCAAGCTGCTCATCGACGTTTCCGTCGCAGTCATCGTCTTGTTGGTTGCAGGTTTCTTCTTGGGGGACGATTTGGTTCTGGCAAGAGCCCCATTCATTGGTGGTTTCGCAGGTTTGGAGACCAGGACGACAACGTCCTTGGTTTGCGGTGCCAGCGGGACCTTCATAACAACTGCGCGTCTGGGAGGTGTCTTTGCAATATTTCGCACAAGAAGGCTCGGAAGAGTCGTATCGACCGTTGCAATCGTTATCCTTGCCATCAATGCATTTGTCTTTGGTGTCCTCGGGACCGACTTCATAGTAACGACAGTCGCCCCAAAGTTCTTCTTTGATGGGGTCGGGCTTGGGATCGCGGAGGCCCCAAACGCAAGTCTTGATGGGATAAAAGAGACGACAGTGTAAGAACTTGTCGGTGGTGTCGATGGGTTTGCGGGAAAAGGAGAGACAGCGGCTGTTGACGCAGTGACCTTCAAACTTGAGGTTGTTGCACTCACAATCTGTTTTGCAGGGGTTGTTGTTGGGGTCGTAAGTCACGGTCATTACGCCGTTGACGCACTCTTCGTTGCCCGTACAAGAGAACAGAAAAGCTGTCGAACACAGAGCAGCGATCAAAAGGATGCGCCGCAAAGGATAGAAAAAAGGGGCTTTTGAAGAAAAAGTCTTCATCGAATATTCCCTATGCTTTGTCCGAGAAAAGAGAGAATGGGTGTGTCTTTCTATGAGAATATACAACGTTGAAGGCTTCCAAAGCTAGAAGCTCTTTGTTGGAAGGAAAGTAGAGGAGAGGGGAGCTTTGCGATGTGGTTAGTGGAAGATGCCTAGCAATGTGGGTTGATGAAGGGCGAGGCGTCTTTTTTGGGGCGATGTACGAAAAGATTGGCGGCTGGGATGATCTTTTAAGAATTTTTCTTGTGAGCGTAAAACAGCTTGGACACGCTTCTTCACTTTGGGGGCGGTCAGCACGCCAGAGATGACGAGCGTCAAACCCACAAGAAAAGCTCCGCCTGATGCACCCACCACGATGAGCCCTGTATTTTGGAGATTATTGATTTGCGTTCCAGGGCTGTCCCCAGGGGCTGGAAAGATGGGAGTTTGGTTGTTTTTCACACTATCCGCGGAGGCAAAATAGAGCCCTCCAACCACGCCGCCAGCCGCTCCAGCCGCCATCAGTATGGCGCCTGTAATGGTGAGCGCGGTGGACGTCGTTTGTTGGTTTTGGATGATCTTCTGCATGCTTTGGAACTTCGTTTGGGCTTCTTGGACGCTCTTGGCAACGCGTTTTTGCTCATCTTTTATCGCGCTGCGCTCGATGGTTGCGCGCCTTTGTTGTTGTTTGAGCAGCTCGATGGCTTGATCTTGCTGTTGAGATTGTCGTATTCGTGCCGTTCGGTTGCTCCAGTTATCTCGCGCAAAACGGAGGAAGGCCACATAGATCTGGGTTTGGCGTATCAGCGTTTCGAGATCTCGTTCCAAACTGAGGGAACTCTGTAGCTCGATCTGAGCCCGTAGATTTTGTTCTAGCGCGAGTCGTTGGAAGAGTTTGTTGTAACGCCCGAGAAATAGAACAGCTTTTTGTAGTGAGATATTCGCGTTTTCAAACTGTTGGATGTACTCGCTGATGGCCGCGATGTTTTGAAAACTAGCGACCTCGCGAATCGGCGGAAGGCTACCCTGTAGTTGATAACGCTTGAATTGGAAACGAAAAATCCAAAGTTGATATTGTTCTTTTTCCTCTAAGGGAAGCTTGGCTTGGACAGAAAGATAAGCGATCTCGAATTTTTTAAGTCGCCCAATAAAGAGTTTCATTTTGCCTAAAGATAGGGCTTCTTGGACGCTTACGAAGGCTTGTCCCACAGCTTTGCGGCTTTGTGCGTGGGCAGGGGTCCCAAGAACAGTGGAAAAAGAAGCAACGAAAAACAATACAAAAAGAAAGCGACACATGTGATCCCTACGCTGTCTTCGGTGTTTGCTCTTAAAAAAGAAGGTCAGAAAAAGAGTGAGCCACCTTAACACGAGTCACACTTCAACTCTAGGTGAGTTTGCTTTGGAGGGGAACTCAGGGGAGGGAGGTTTGCCACAAGAGCGTGCCATTGATTGCGAGGCTGTGGTAGTCGAAGTTTCCGTTCAATACGGAATCTTGGGTTGTGATGTAAAGATACTTGGCCGCCTCGTCCATCATGAATCGACCGACTTTCTGCTCGCTTGTACCTCCCGCGGAGAAGCCCGTGACGAAGTTTCCAGTACTATCGAGTTTTGCTAGGAAAAGGTCGATAGAACCCGCACTGAGACAAGCTGCGGCTTGGTTGTAGAGTTGCTTACAGGCGATACGCGGCGATTGGATGGTGGCGGTGGTGCCTGTCGCAGGATCGGCCGCCATGCTTAGGTGGTCTTGGAAGTTTCCGCCGAGATAGAGGTTCCCTTGGCTATCCGCGACGAGTTCTCGGCCTTCTGCGCCTGCTCCTGGTACAGGGGTGTTGTCTGAGAGCGCAGAGAAAAAGTGTCTTCGTCGGACGTAAGTATATTTCTTTTGTGCTTTGTCATATTGCACTGTCACAAGCAACGCGTCTTTCGTCCCCACAGATTCGATGTCTTGCCCAAAGACGTTGGCTTTTCCACGCAGATCACCAAAGAGATGAAGCATGTTGTTTGCTGTCTTTGCCATCTTGTACCCAAAGAAATAATTTTGGTTGCTGTTGTTGCACAACGAGACAGAGCCCGGGGGGTTGGGGAAACTGAGGATGCTTTCTCCATAGAGTTGGTGGTTGGGGGCTCCCGTGTAATGGTAGGACAAGATGAAGCCGCCTTGAAAACCATTAGGATAAGCCGAGGTACGTGGAGTTTGAATCAGGTTGCCTTGTTGATCTTTGATAAAAACACCATAGCAGGTTTGCCCTACGACGTGGAGCGTGTCGTTGTCGAAAAGGATGTCGTAGACTGGGGAGTAACTGCTGTTTCCGGTTGAGCCCATTTGCGTTGCCCAGATAAACTTGCCATCGCTGACCTGTTGGCAAACGACGTAGTTGCTCGTGGCGATGGTGTTTATGCTTCCTGTTGTTGTGAGGAGGGAAAGCGTAAAGTCAGGGGTGCTCCCTGTCCCAAAAGTAACTGTTCCTTGGCTGGCCGAGGTAAAACAGTGGATATCCCCTTGTGGAGAAAGCGCTTGTTGTTGGTAGTTACTGAGGCGTGCGGTGTAAGAGTAAGAGGGACTACCTTCTCGGGTGATCCACTTGATTTGGCACTGTGGATCGATGCGCGCGACGAAGGTCTCGAAGCGATTGTTTTGTGTGCTGAGCGTGTAAGGCCCAAACTTGGCTGTGCCTGTATAACTCCCCAAGACAATGACATCCCCACTTTGAGGGTGCACGATGAGTGTCTTGATGACTGTGTCTCCGCGAGGAGACGTCACGCTTTCGAAGAGGCACTTTTTGATACCACCTGTGTCCATCTTGATCAGGACGGCGTTGGTGGCCCCCACATTCACGGGAGGAGACACAAACGAAGGCACCGCGGACGAACTTTGGGTAGGGATCCAAGAAATGTTTTTGTAACCAAATCTCCCTCCGCCGATCCAGATGGTTTTGTTTGTGTTGTCAAAGTCCCAACCTGAGAAGCCCAGTGTTGAATCGTAGCTATTGATGCTGTTTGCAAAGCCACCAGCCCACAAGCATCCTTCGTCGATCTTGCCGTCGCAGTCGTTGTCCAACTTATCGCAACTGGACTCCACGGCTTCGTAACTGTTCGTGAAACTTTGGTAGTCTTGGTTTGTGCATGTCTTCAGCCAGCCACTTGTCCCACCACATTGGGCGGTTGCTCCAAGACAAACACCTTGTTGGTTGGTGCAAAGAACACGTGTGGTATCCGAGCGAAGTTGGTCAGGGTCGTCGATGACCCCGTTGCAGTCGTCATCGAGGCCGTTGCAGATCTCTTTTGCGGGCTTGATGTCTCCTTGGCAAGTTCCCCATTTTCCGTTGCTTTGGCAGGTTTGTGTGCCTTCTTTGCAAGTACCCTTCGCCAATGTTCCTTGTGGCCCTGTATAACAAGGCTGAACTTGGTTGGGTGCGCAAAGAGCGCCATCTGGGAGCCCTTCGGGTTGAGGTCCAGCGTCCGTGGTGGGCTCTTGGGGAGGAACTTCTTGAGGAACGCATCTCCCTTGGGTACAGACTTGGTTGGGAGGACACAACTGTCCTTGGCCATCATCGTTATCGACGGTCCCATCGCAGTTATCGTCGATTCCATTGCAGATCTCGATCTTGGGGGTGACTTGACCTGTGCACTTGCTCCAAGCTAGGTCGCCATTTGCAAGCTTGATACAAACGCGGAAACCTTGCTCACACGGGGGATTTTGATAGGTGGTTCCTGTCCCATTGTAGCAATACTCCGCCGTTCCAAGGATACACAAAGGAGGCGGAAGCTCAGGGGTGGGCTCACCTGCATCGCTGATGGGCTCATTGGGCTCGGTTGGTTCGTTGGGCTCAGGATCTTGGGTACATTGTCCAGAGACGCAGCGTTGACCTGTGGGGCATAAGGGCGGAGAGGCCGAGGGATTGTCGATCACACCATCGCAATCATCGTCTCTTCCGTTGCAAGTTTCCGCTTGGGGCGTGACTTGTCCCACGCAAGGACCAAAAACGAAGACGCCATTGTCTTGTCTTGTACAAAGGCTGATCCCTTGGCGGCAAGGCTGCGTATTCTCGGT
Source organism: Myxococcales bacterium (assembly GCA_020632975.1). Classification (GTDB taxonomy): domain Bacteria; phylum Myxococcota_C; class UBA6777; order UBA6777; family UBA6777; genus JAKLKB01. Next base: position 60,754 of record JACKEL010000017.1, on the reverse strand, counting down.
CCCTTGGGCACCTTCATAGCAGATGCGACTGGAACCCAAACTGCATCCCACACAGTCTTCATCGACCTTGCCATCGCAGTCATTGTCGTTGTTGTCGCAGTCTGTGCCTTGTTCTTCTTTGGCATGAAGGCTGTTGTTGCGGCGATACTCGTCTTCTGTGCACACCAGGAATCCACGCTCTCCACCGCAGGTCTTGAAAGCCCCGCTACAGGCGCCTTTTTGGTTCTCACAAAGTTGAGACGGAAGATTCTCATCGATCAGCCCGTCACAATCGTCATCTTGGCCGTTGCACTCTTCGACTTTGGGTTCTTTCGCCCCGTCGCAACTGTTCCAACGACCGTTCTGGCAGGTCTGTTTGCCTTGTCCACAAATCCCTGTCGAGGTCTTGCTGGGACCCTTGAAACAGTCTTGGGTTTGTCCGTCTTCGCAAAGGCAGCCCTCATCGACGTTTCCATCACAGTCATTGTCCACTTGGTCGCAAGCTTCGGCTTGGGGTGGCTGCATACCTTCGCAAGCTCCCCAGAATCCGCGTCGACAGAGCTGGAACCCTGTTTGGCAGACACCTTTGCAAGTGAGGGTGTCGTTTTCGCCACGGGTACAACCGCTTGCAAAGGGATAACAAGGACGCCGAGCACCTTCAGAGCAGGGAGTAAAGCTACAGTTTGCAAGCTGCTCATCGACGTTTCCGTCGCAGTCATCGTCTTGTTGGTTACAGGTTTCTTCTTGGGGGACGATTTGGTTCTGGCAAGAGCCCCATTCATTGGTGGTTTCGCAGGTTTGGAGACCAGGACGACAACGTCCTTGGTTTGCGGTGCCAGCGGGACCTTCGTAACAACTGCGCGTCTGGGAGGTGTCTTTGCAATATTTCGCACAAGAAGGCTCGGAAGAGTCGTATCGACCGTTACAATCGTTATCCTTGCCATCAATACATTTGTCTTTGGTATCCTCGGGACCGACTTCATAGTAACGACAGTCGCCCCAAAGTTCTTCTTTGATGGGGTCGGGCTTGGGATCGCGGAGTCCCCAAACACAAGTCTTGATGGGATAAAAGAGGCGACAGTGTAAGAACTTGTCGGTGGTGTCGATGGGTTTGCGGGAAAAGGAGAGACAGCGGCTGTTAACGCAGTGACCTTCAAACTTGAGGTTGTTGCACTCACAGTCCGTTTTGCAGGGGTTGTTGTTGGGGTCGTAAGTCACGGTCATCACGCCGTTGACGCACTCTTCGTTACCTGTACAAGAGAATACGAGGGACAAACAAAGCACCCATCCGAGTAGGGCTGTTGTTCCACGCAGCAAGGAAAGGGATGTGTTTTGAGTGCGGTGTCTCATCTTGTGATCCTTGTTTAGAGGAAGGCAAGCAAGGCCTGAGGAAGATATTTTTTGTGTAGTTGAATTGATCGCATAGCATAAGAAAAAATCTTTTGCTATGGGGGATAAAAAACCTAATTATAGGTGGTTAGAGATGAGGGGGAGGAGGTCAGCGGGGTCTTCCTAAGAAGCCGTTGTTGCAGTCTTTTTTTAGTTGGGTTGGGGAGGTCTTGAAGAGGCTGGATAGGGCGGAGAGACGGGAGTGTAGCAAGGACTTGCACAAAGTATTTTTGGAGAGAGGCTGTTTTGGGGCGCCTGGATAAGGCTGGATGCGGATCTTGCCGAAGGCTCGGCAAAGCAGATAGGCATTTTTTCCACAGCGCTTGGCGCAATAGCGTATCGCTTTTTGAAACTTCGTTGGGTTGCAGGGGTGTTGTGTTCCCAATGAGATGAATTGAAGAGGAAGCATCTTTTTGAGGCAGGCTTGGGTTTTTCGCGGCGAACAGCGGAAGTTTTTGGGAGTTTTGCTGAGAAGCCGTGCCTTTGGGGGATTGGTCCTCTTCGGATGGAGTTCTGTTTTGCTTGGAGGCGGAGTGGGGCGCGCCTCTTGGGGGAGCGGGAGCGGCGTGGTCTTTGGTTGGGTTCGGCTCTGGGATGGGAGGGAGTTGCCTGTTTTGGACGGAGGCAAGGCTTGTTTGGTAGCTGTGACAGTTTGTTTTGTAGCTGTGACAGTTTGTTTGGGGGGCTGGGGAGAGAGCTTTTGCGGCTTGGGGAGCATGGCGTAACCGAGCCCCACAAAGACAACAAGAGAAAGCAGGACCCAAGGGAGCTTGGATGATCGTGTTGTCGAAGGAAGCTCTGAAGGCGCGGAGATTTGTGGGATATCTTTGGTTAGTTCTTTGTCCACGGTGGGGAGTGGGGGCACGGGATTGGGGATGAGAGGTGAGGAGGGAGGAGCCAAGAGGTGCGATATCTCGGCTCCTCGTTTTTGTAGGACTGTGTCTAGTGCAGATGCAAATTCAGCGCAAGTTTGGAAGCGTTCTTCGGGCAACTTCGCGAGGGACTTGCGCACAGCGGCTTCTAGGTGAGGATCGACGTCGAGTTCCCACGCAGAAAAAGGAGGCACATCTTCCATCATGTGCGCGGTGATGAGCTGCAAAAAGTCTCGTCCTTCGAAGGGTAGATGTCCAGAGAGCATCTGATAGAGGGTGATGCCCAAAGCGTAGATGTCTACGCGATGATCGACGTATTTGCTGGAGGCAGCTTGTTCTGGTGCGATGTAGTGAGGTGTTCCAAGAAGGGTGTTGGTTTTGGTTTGGAGACCGCTATCCTCGAAGACTTTGGCGATCCCAAAGTCCATCACTCTAGGGATATAGGTTCCGTTTTTTTCTTCGAGTAGGATGTTGGAGGGTTTGATATCGCGGTGGACGACACCTTGTTCGTGAGCGTAATCCAACGCGTCTAGCAGAGGCAAAAAGATCGCGCGGATCTTTGTGTCGGATAGAGGGAAGGTTTGGCGCTCTAAAAACTCCCCAAGGTCCGTCCCTTCGACCTTGTCCATGACGATACCCAACAAGTTTTCTTCTTCTACAAGCTTGAGGGCGCGCACGATATTGGGGTGGCGAAGTTGAAATTGTAGCTTCGCTTCTCTCTTAAATCGTTGTTGTATCTGTGTCTTTTGTTGATGGGAGTCTTTCAAAAACTTGATAACGACGGGCTCTTGCAACTTCGTGCACCAAGCTTCGTAGACGACGGCCTGTTCGCCTTCTCCGAGTTTCTGCTTGATCTCGTAACTTGCGACTTTCTTTCCTGTCAGCGATTCAGAAGATGCCATCTCGACCTCTTTGGAAGCAGGGAGAGTCTTTTTCTAGGATTTGTGGGGATCATCTTTTGATGTGCGATGCAGGACGGATAATGGCATAGAGCAGGAGGGATGCCAATCGACTTTCTCTCTCTGGGTCGATTTTATGCCACGTTTTTCTGGGCGGTGTGTCGAACTGGACGTTCTTGGGGTCCTCTTTCTTCATCTTTGGACGCAACTTGGGCATGGAGCGCTTGCCTCCTCGGATGCGGGGGACTATGGTTAAAAAATATGGGGAGTTTCCACAGACTTGGGAGGCGTAGGGAAATGGCACATCAAGACGAAGAGAGCGCATCCTCTCCTTTAGAAGAAAAACCCTTACTTTCGAAACCTTTGCAAGCTTTGCACGCGTTGGTCGCACAGGCTTCGGCCTTTGAGTCTTATCCAACCATCTTGGAAAAGGCGTCTTCTGCGGCCTTCAAGCAAATGCCCCCACCTCCAGCGACATTTTCTTCTTTGCCAGAACTCTCTCAAGCCCTGCGTGAAGGGACTTGTTCTCTGAAGGAAGCGATCTTGTCGCGGTTGGTTCCTGACGTCGTGCTCCATCGTTTTGCGTGCGATGTTGCGGAAGAAGCTTTGTTGTATCAGCAGCGTCAGAAAGGTTGGGCTGTTCCAACGTGGTGTTTTGAGGGACTACGGCTCAAGCGTTTGTGGGCGGAGGGACGCGTGGGGGATGCGAGTCTGTGCGCTGCTTACAGTGCGACGTTGGTGGTGGCGCACAGAACGGCTGAACGGGCGGCCTTGAATGCGATCTCGCGAACGGCGGATTCTGCGGCATATTGGGCAAGTGCACGTGCTGCGTATGCGATGGCGGAGGGACAAAGTCGAAGAGAAGACTTTGAAGAGACAAGACAAAAGCTCACAGCGCACCAATGTGCGTTGCTTGCGTCGATGTGTGAGGAACTTTCGCAACAGCGAGCATGGTTGCTTTCTGTTATCAAGAAGCGTTACGATGCGTTTTCTTCGCAGATGAAGCTCTTTCAACAAGAGCTTGAAGACGCCATTTTTTAAGGGGTTTTTGTCCCACCTACCGAGCGAAGTCTTTTTCTATCCCCCAAAGGAGGACGTTATGCCGTTGCTTCCGCCGATCAACTTTGCAAAGTGGATCGATGAACATCGTGATTTGCTCAAACCACCTGTCGGTAATGCCGTTGTTTACGAAGATACAGAGTTTATCATCATGGTGGTGGGGGGCCCCAACGCACGCAAAGACTTCCACTACAACGAAGGGGAAGAGTTCTTCTACCAACTGGAAGGCGATATCACGTTGCGCGTGTACCAAGACGAAGAGATCAAAGATATCCCGATCCGTGCGGGAGAGATCTTCTTGTTGCCGCCAAAGGTTCCCCATTCTCCGCAACGAACGGCGGGAAGTGTGGGGCTTGTGATCGAACGAAAGCGCCATGATCACGAAAAAGACGGCTTCTTGTGGTTTTGCGAAGTCTGCGAAAACAAGCTCTATGAAGAGTATGTCCATCTCACGGACATCGTGAAGCAGTTGCCTCCCATCTTTTCGCGTTTTTATGGGGACGAAGACAAGCGGACCTGCTCGCACTGTGGAACCGTCATGGAACCTCCCAAAAAGGCGGAGGCTGCATGAAGATCGATATCCACGCGCACATCTTGCCAGAACGTTGGCCCAATCTCAAAGAGCGCTATGGTTACGGTGGATTCATCCAGTTGGATCATCACCAACCTGGATCAGCTCGGATGATGCGGGATGATGGCTACTTTTTTCGAGAGATCCAAGAGAACTGTTGGAGTCCTGAAGCGATCCTGAAAGACATGGATCGTTGGGGCGTCGATGTGATGGTGCTTTGCACAGTTCCTGTGTTGTTCCATTACTGGGCTCGACCCGAGCATACGATGGATTGGTGTCAGATCGTCAACAATCATCTCGCAGAGGTCCAACAAAAATATCCCAAACGCTTCATCGCTTTGGGGACGGTCCCCATGCAGGATATGGACCTTGCGATCGAAGAGATGACGCGTTGTGTCCGCGATCTCAAGATGCCAGGCTTGGAGATCGCTTCGCACATCTTGGACCGTAACTTGGATGATCCACACTTTTACCCATTCTATGAGGCTGCGCAGTCTTTGGGGGCGTGTCTTTTGGTCCATCCTTGGGAGATGATGGGCGAAGACAGCATGCGCAAGTATTGGTTGCCTTGGCTCGTGGGGATGCCTGCTGAGACGTCTCGGGCGATTTGCTCGATGATCTTTGGTGGGATCTTTGATCGTTTCCCCGATCTACGGGTGTTGTTTGCACATGGTGGTGGCTCTTTCCCTGCAACGCTGGGGAGAATCGAGCACGGTTACAACTGTCGACCCGATCTTGTGAACGTCAACAATGTGCGGCCGCCGCGTTCCTATCTTGGGAAGTTTTGGGTGGATGGCATCACGCATGATCCAGAAGTCTTGCGCTATCTTCTGACCTTGTTTGGGTCTCATCGTATCGCGCATGGTACGGATTATCCCTTCCCGTTGGGCGATTTGGAACATGGAAAGTACATCGAAGAGATGCAAGATCTCGATGAATCCACCAAAGAAGCGCTCTTTTGCCATGCAGCTTGTGAGTTTATGAACATCGACTGGCGCGATTATCGCCGATAGAGCGAGCTGATAGCGTGATTGTCGCCGATGGAGCGAGCTGATGAACGCATCTCGACTTGTTCCATGGTTGCGGATAGAGGGAGCTTTTGGTTTATAAGTAGGGGGTGGACAAGCGGGGGTGGATTAGCCAAGCAACCACTTTGCAAGGAGTCCCAGAAGCAGGCCAAAGATCGTTGCGATGACCAACAACACGATATTGGGATTCGAGATAAGGCCTTGTCCCATAAAGGTGTTTTGGCTGAGTTCCAAGTCCGTGAAATAGAGCGTGCGTGCTGCGGACTCTTCTTCAGGTGTTGTCTCTTGGGTCATCTGTACGGCGTAGCCCTTGAGAAGGGGGTTTCCGTCGTCACGCATCTTTTGGATGAGCATCAAGACTTGGGGGCGTGGGAAGCGCGTCAATGTATGAAGCGCTTGGAAGCGCATGTCGTCGCTGTATGCAAAGCTTTTCTTGCGTTTATCGAAGAGGATGCGCTTCAACAAAGCAACGCTTTTGTCGTCTTGGAAGAGTCCCAACATCCAGATCGCCGTATGTCGCCGTCCTGGTTCGTTTTCGGTGTCTTCGAGTTCTTGTGCCAACCAGACGAGGCCATCGAGTGCTTCGACGCGTTCGAGGTATTGGAGGATCAACTCTTCCAATTCGGGCAAATGAGAAAGCGCGCGAGACTGGAGGTATTTGGCCAGGAAAGCGCGGATCTTTGGGGAATCATGGGCGATGGCTTGGTTGAGCAAGCGTTCTCGCTCACTGCTTTGAAGGGGATCTGTGAGGCGATGAAGCAGGTAATCTTCGAAGATCCGCGGTGCAAAGCGGCGACTTAGCTCAAGGATGACGTCTTGTTGTTCATCGATGACAAGCCCCGAACGCATCCGTTCAAAGAGGGATTGGAAAGCATCATCGCGTTTTTTCGGGGGGGCGCTACGTGCGACCTCGATCAACAGTTCGACTTGTTGTTGGAAGGCACCGGGATCTTCGGCGGACTTGTTTGCGAGTTCATCGAGGGCTTGTGGGATCGCTTGGGGTGCAAGCTCTCCAAGGACTTCACGGGCTTCTTTGTTGAGGCGCTGCTTTCCGTCTTCGAGGAGCTGATGGACTTTTTCAGGTTCGGACACGTGGTCCATCAGCTTTTCGAGACCTTCTTTCACGCTGATGCTATCGCCCATTCCGTTTTCATCGAGGCGATGGAGCAGCTTTTTCAGGCCCGAATAGACGCCTTTTTCAATCTGCTGATCGATAAACTCTTGCAGGACACCGACACCACCTTCCACAAAGTCCTTGGAAGGGGCTTGTCGGATCTGGGCGAGGAGTGCTTCTTGCGAGGCTTCGATTTGCTCGGAAGGAAGGGAGGAAAGCAACGACTTGCGCAACTCTGCTTGGAAGGGCTCTGTGTGCGAGAGTTGCATGACGTATTGGGCCAAGACATCGGGCGGCGTGTTCGAGATCTGCTGCGCGATTTGTTCTTGGTAGATCTGCTTCATCTGCTCATCAGGGAGCTTTTGTGCAGAGAGATTGAACTGTTGAAGCGCAGACTGGATTTGCTGTTGTACCAACAGCGGATCGATGCCTGTACTGCCCGCAGGTAGGCCAGGTGTGGGCAGAGGGACACCCATATTTTGGTGTTGTTGGGCAAGGAAGGCTTGTAGATACTCTTGGGCTTTGCCTGTACGTACAAAGTCCTCGAACTCATCGCTTGAAGCGAGTGCTGCGGGCTGCCAGTGAGAGGGGAAAGGAGCCTCTGGACGTTGAGCGAGCGAGTTCCAGTCGATGCGATTGAGTGCAGAACTACCCTCCAGGGGTTGTCCTTGGATCGCAGGGATATCGTCTGCGCTGAAGGCGGTTTTCGCAGCAGGCAATTCCATCGACTGCGTGGGCTTGTTGGGCGTTTGTGGAAGTTGGCCGCTGGAGGCCATCATGGGATTGGTCCCAAGGCTCGGCAGGTTCGTAAAGCTGCTGCGCGGTGGGTGGTGTCCGCTGATGGTGGGCCATTGGTCCGAACTCTGGTGTGTTTGGAAGAGTTCGGCAAGAAAGCGACCTGAGCGAACGTATTGTGCGAAGGCTTCGCTTTCTTTGCGTAAGTTATCTTCTTTTTGCTTGCCTTGATCAGCGCGTTCTTTTTCGTCGAAAAGCTCTTGAAGTTCGGGGGGGATCTGATCGGGTTGCAGCCCCAACTCTTTGAGCAGGCTTTCGCGGTCCATGCTGGCCATCAGCTCACGCAAGGACATCTTGTCGCGGATCTTGTTCGAACCGCCGCGTCGAATGACTTGTTTGTTGAAATCAACGGTATAGAAACGCGCTGCGAGTCCATCGAGATCCAATGAGCCATCTACGTCGATATTGTGACGCAAGGTGAGATCGAAAAAGTCGGACAGCTCGTTTCGTTTAACGTCCTTGGGGAAGACGACCGTGTTGATTCCGAGGGTTTGGTAGTGCGTTGCGATCTCTCTCCCAAACTGCCGCTCAGGGCTTGGGCGATTCAGGCGCTCTCCGTTAACCTCGGTCCCTTCGGCTGTAAAGAGCAGTGCCAAAAAGGGCGCTTTTTGTAGGCGTTTTTGGACTTCTTCGTGTAGGCGCGTGTTGATCCGCCGCAACATCTGGTGGCCTGGGGGATACATCTTGTGGGCGTTGAGCACCGCGCGAAGCTGGCGAAGGATCTCAAGGACCTCGTCTTGCTTGGGCAATGGCACTTCTTCGAGGGTGTAGATCTTGCGTTCATTTCGCATGGCGTGCCTCGAAGTCTGTGCTGCGTTGGCGCGATGGGGCGGTACCGAGAGCCAAAGAAACAGGGTGATCGATGCGAGACTTGCGCATGTTTCGCGAAGACTTTCTTTGGAGTTGGGCGGCGATCTTTCGAGACGAGGTTTGTGTGGATTTGAGAGCTTTGGCGAAAGGAGCCGAAGGAAGCCTGCTTTCGGGGCTTGAGGGCGTCGAAGAAAGACCGCGTTGAAGGAGATAAAGCCCGATCGCTGCGAGGGCAGCCACTGCAATCAAAAGCAACCACAACAAAGCACGCGATCCTGAGGAGCGACCTCGTTGCGGGAGCGGCCCAGGCTTCGAAAAGTCGGGCTGTTTGCGTTGGTAGGATTTCCTTGTTGCCATGGTATCGGGCGTTTTGGAAAGGTTGGGATGCCGTTGTCGCAGTTCCTCAAGGGAGAGGATCTTGTCATTTGTTTGGTGGACAGGGCGCGCCGTATTTTGGGGCACGACGGGCACCGCTTGAAGATCTGGGAGGCTGGGGTTGGATGCAGAAGAGCGGCGTGCGCCTTGGATGGTTAGGATCTGCATCTTGCCGATGGTTTGGTTGCCAGGGACTGCGTTGCCCCCAGGAGGGACCGCAGAAAGCCCATCTTGCGAGAAGATGTCTGCTGGCGCGGGTTCTCCGATCTCTGCTTCGGCGTTTTCTTCGTTGGAATAACCTTCGAGAAGAACTTCCATCATCAACTCAGAGAGATTGACTTGGGGCTCTTCACAGACGCGAAGATTTTTCGAGATACGCTGAAACAACTCTTCGATGGGCATGGGCTCGTTGGGGATCTCAGGTTGTCCGAGTCCTTTGAGCAACTTGTTGGCCTCTTGTCTGAGTTCTTCAGGCTCAAGAATCGGCTTGAGCGAGCGAGCTGTGATCTCTTCAGCGTCGAAGCTCTCTTCTGCGTCTTTTTCGAAGAACTTCACATTGTCAAGGATCTCGTGGAGTTCTCGGCTGATATCCGTGACAGCGTCAGGTCGTTTGTCGCGGACCTTGGCGAGACATCGATCGATGAGTTTCTGAAGTTTCGGTGGGAAGACCATATCGGGTCGCATCTGTGTCAGCGGTGGAGGCTGCGTATACAGATGGTCCATCAGGATCTTCACCATGTTGTCGCTAAGGAAGGGCGGGATCCCCACAAGGCACTCGTAAAGCATGATACCGACGCTGTAGATGTCCGAACGATGGTCGATATCGGTTTGTCCTGCGGCTTGTTCGGGCGACATGTAACTTGGTGTACCAAGAAACATCCCTGTGACTGTGAGTTGTTGGGCATCTTCGCTATTCAGTTTGGCGATACCAAAGTCGATCAAACAGACATCATCAAGCGGGCCGCTGGGGGCTTCTCGCAAAAAGACGTTGGCGGGCTTGAGGTCGCGGTGGACGATGCCGCGCTTGTGCGTGTAATAAAGCGCCGCGCAAAGCTGATCGAAGAAACGAAGGATCTCAGGTGGCGTGAGTTTTTTTCTTCCTGTCTTGATACGAAACTCTCTAAAGTCTTGTCCTTTGAGCAGTTCCATCGCCAGAAAACACCCGAGTTCATCTTCTTGTCCTGCGGAGACGGTGCGAACGATGTTGGGGTGCTCGAGAGAAAGCTGGACACGAGACTCACGCTTAAAACGATCTAGGACAGCTTGGTCTGTGCTGAGCTGCATGGGGAGGATCTTGACCGCCACTTCGTCGTTGGTCTTTTGATCCGTGGCTTGGTAGACCGCGCCCATCCCGCCTTGTCCGAGCTTTTTGTGCAGGCTGAAGCGAGCGCCCAGCGTTTTCCCAATAAAGACGTCTTTTTGTTTCTCTTTTGTGGGCAGCTTGGTGCGGATCTGCGCTTGGCTTTTGGGCGCATCGTCCAAAGATGAAACAATTCCCGTGACTTCGAACTCGTAGGAGTCGTCGTCGCGCTCCTCTTCTGAGGACGGGTTGTCGATGGTCGTGGTGCTTTGGGGAGAAGGTTGGAGACCGCTGGGAGGCCCCATCAAGATACCGCTTGGCGGTGCTGTGGGTAGAGGCGTCACATCCTTGGGCAGCGACGTAAGTCCCTTGGGCAAGGGCTGGTTGGGATGTGGTGTCGCATCTTTGGGCAGTGATGTAAGTCCCTTGGGTAGGGGTTGATTGGGTTGCGGTGTTGCGTCTTTGGGGAGTGACGTTAGCCCCTTGGGCAAAGGTTGGTTGGGCTGTGGTGTCACATCCTTGGGCAGCGAGGTAAGCCCCTTAGGAAGGGGTTGATTGGGCTGCGGTGTCGCGTCTTTGGGCAGCGAGGTAAGCCCCTTGGGTAGGGGCTGGTTGGGTTGTGGCGTCGCATCTTTGGGCAGCGATGTCAGTCCTTTGGGCAGTGGATTGGTGGACTGTCGGGCTTCTTTGGGAGGCGAGGTCAACCCTTTGGGCAATGGGTTGGTTGGTTGTGGTGTATCGCCTGATGTAGCTTTCGAAACGGTTTCTTTGGCGATGCCAGCAGGGGGGGTCGTTTCTTCTACGAAAGCTGTTTCAGCAGGCGGAGTGGTTTCCTCAACGAAGGACGGAAGCGCGGAGGCGCTTTCGTTTGGAGCATGTTTGGGTGGAGGAGCATCCGCATCTTTTGTCTGATTGGCAGGAGTTGTGATGCGTTGAGAAGACGCAACAGAGGCGTAAGGGGAGGGTTCGAACTCCTCTTTTGCGTCTGTCAAGTTGGCCACCTTGGTTGAAGGTGGGTTGATCTTCGATGAATTCGACATAAAAGCTCCGCTTTAGGAGACTTGATTCCGTCCAGAGGATGAATGGAAGCTGGTGAGGGTTAGATGTATGCCTCGTCGAAAAAGATGACTATCTCTCTCAAAGTTTTGTGGTGCGCTTGTGTATGAGATATCTAACATGTTGTTTTTCTTGCCTATATTTTCGATGTTTTGGCATAGTTTGAGCCGATGTTAGCATCCACCTTGGGAGCCGTCAAGAAAGCACAGTGCGAGGGGAAAAGAGGTCAAACCAAGCGTGTTGTGCAGTGTGTTGGGTGATGGTAGCAACTCCTTCTGGAGATTCCGTTTTTTCGGGGAAAGCAGGTCAAAGCAAGTTGGTGGTTTGACGAGGAGTTTGGATATTGTCTTGCGCTGTGCCACAATGTGTGGCTTTGTGATGAAGTACAAAGCGAAGGAACAACTTAGCAAGGCGGAAGAGGTCAGGAGCGTTATGAGTACTCGGGAAGCGATGCGTGCAGTTGGGGATCGTCCAGGTTCAGTGCGTGCGCGTGTGCGCCTTGCATCTGAGCTGCAAGGTGATGGCATTGCGCAGTCTGTTCAAGTATGGGAAGCCGCTGCCAAGGTCGCTGCCGCCAAAGGTGAGTTTTTCCATGCGTTGGCGATCTGTCGGCTCCATCTGCCAAGACAACACCAAGGTCGGTTTTTGGAAGAGTTGGTAAGGCTGTATCGCAGCCCGATGGCTGCGGGAACACGCGCCCCAAGTGGTTATATGCCACGCCCCATCAAGTTCCAGATCCCACTTCAAGAACAAGCGATGTTTACACAAGCCGTCCAACTCGGCACCAACATGAATGGCATCTTGCCCGCCACAGAGCTACAGATGCCGTCGTTTCCTGTGTTTGGTGAAGTCTCGGATGGCCTATTGTTGTCGCTTTTACAAAACATTGTTCCAGTTCCTTTGCGGGCTGGGGATGCTTTGATCTTGCAAGGACAACGCGATCAGAGTTGCTTTCTGTTGACGCATGGCCGTTTTCGCGTGGTGCAAAAGCGCGATGATACCCAACAAGAGGTGCTTTTGGCGCAAGTGATGGCCCCCGATCTGGTGGGGGAGATATCGCTGCTGACGCGTGTCTCTCGACGAGCCTCTGTGATCGCAGAACAAGTCAGCTTGGCTTGGCGCCTTGATGGACAATTGTTGGAAAATCTTGGGCGCCAAGATGCGCGGATGTTGCCCGAGTTTCGTAAGTTGCTCAAGCATCGTCTCGTCAACAACTTGCTGCGTTCGAACCCGCTATTCGGGGAACTTGATGAGACACAGCGACAAAACTTCTTGCGCTCCTTTGACTTGGTGCCCGTGGACCCCAATGCTGTGATTATCCAGCAAAGACGGCCTTCTCCTGGCCTGTTTATCTTGTTGCATGGAAAAGCTGTGGTTGCACAACAGGGCATGGACGGACGCAATCGCGCGATCGCAGAACGCGGAGAAGGACAAGCCTTTGGAGCGGAGTCCTTTTTGTATAACCGACCTTCCGCGACATCCGTTGTGTTGCCCGAAGGTGGCTTGGTTTTGCGTTTGAATACCCAAACTTTCCAACAGCTTCAACGCCAGATCCCTGGCTTGGATCGCGCCCTTCAAGTTCTCGCCCAACAAAAACTCTAAACAACAACACGCGCGAAAAACAAAACGGGACTTGGCGTAGATGTCCATCAAGCGGGGACTTTGGTGGAGCGCCGAGGTGCGTCGTTCTGTGGGGAGACGTGTGACTTTGGGGTGTCTGTGAGCGTTGGGGAGGATGAGGAGAGCGCTCAACCCTCGAAGGTATTGAGGATGTCAGCGACTTCGCGGGCTTCGATGATGTTGTCTTCGATAGAGCAGTAAGTCCAACCGCCGTAACGACCGATAGAATAGACGCCTTTGGCAGCGAATCTTTGGCGCATCCCTTCGACAGCACGCATGCTTTCTGTGGTGATATGAACATAAGCGGGATCGAGGACGATGCTGTGGTGGCTGACCAATTTATGATCTTCGACAACGCCTGCCCTTTGGAGGTCTGCGAGCACACGTTGCAAGCTTCCTTCGACATCAAGCGTAGCATCTGAGGCGGCGCCGATCTCGATGTAAAGGCTCATGCGGTCTGTGTCGAAGATGTTGTCGTAGAATCCGACACGATAGAAGCTGTATGTGCGTTCGGGGAAGTAGATCCAGTGGATGCCTGACCAACCTTTGCGATCAAAGCCGAGGTTGAAGACAAGGACCTTGTTGGAGCGGAAGGGCGTGTGATGTTCCGAAAGACCGCTCATCTGGACGAGTCGGTCAAAGGGCGCACTTGAGATCAAGTATTCAAACTTGATGGGACCTGCGGGGGTATGTGCGATCTTGTTTTGCAGATCGAGCGATTCGAGCGATGTATTGTAACGGATCGCATCGTCGCGCAGATCGCGCATCAAAGCGTGGATATATTGGATCGCCCCACCTCTCGGATACGTAAAGGTCGCATTGTAGGACGAATTGTCAGGCTCTCGAAAGTTTTTGATGATGCCGTCAAGATCCGCGTAAGGGAAGAAACGCCCCATCGCATTGACGTCGAGTTCGCTAAGGTCGCACGCGTACAACTTTTCGTTGTAGGGGACGAGGAACTTTTCTGCGATTCCCTTGCCGAAACGACTGTACACCATCTCTTTGAAGTTGGTGGGTGGTTTGGGATCGCGGAAGTAGAGATGATACAAACAGTCGATAAACTCGTCTTGCGGGAGTTGATGGATGTTCTTTTGGAAAGGAAACTCGATCATGTGACCGCGATAAAGGATCTTGGAGCTTTTGGCGATGGTTCGGACTTCATCATCCATGCGCTCGACCAAAAACTTTTCGATCTCTGGGCGCTTGAAGTGAAAAAAGTGTCCCGAATAATCCCAAATGAAGCCGTCTTGCTGGACCGTCTTACAGTATCCGCCAGGTTCGTGGTCGCGTTCTAAGATCAAGTAGTCATCGCTTTGGATAGCGTTCGCAAAAGCGAGGCCGCTAACGCCCGCACCAATAATGAGGTATCTTACATGCTCCAAGGCTACGCTCCTCCAGTCTTCGGTGAAAAGGTTCCCCAATCTAGCAGAGCCTTGGAAAAACGCAAAGTACTTCGAGGATGGGAAAGAGTATGACGGATCGACCGAGTGTATCGTTGATAGAAACACAGGATGGTTCGTGGACTTTGTTTCACGAGATGTTGGGCGTGCACTATCGCTCTTTGTTTGGTGCTTTGACAGAGTCGAGGTATGTGTTTTTGGAAGGCTGTCAGCTTCCACAAAAGACCGGTGATTGGTGCGTCTTGGAACTCGGCTTTGGTGGGGGGATGAACTTTTTGCAAACCGCGTTGGCTGCACGTCTTTTGGGGCGACGTTTGGTGTTCCACACGATGGAATGGGCACCTGTCGATCCTGCGATCTTGGCCCAGCTTCATCAACAGATGCCCCAAGAGATCGACAGCTTTTCTCTTCTTGCGCAAAAGGTCGTTGCTTCCGCTCTCAGCGAAGATCGCGAAGTGCATGTCGCATCAACGTCGGATGGGCGTGTTCAACTTCATTTGTACCCCAAAGCTTGGCAAGATGCCGCTGTCCCTGTGGGACTTGCTGCACATGCGATCTTTCACGATCCTTTTGGGCCGCGTGTAAACCCCGAAGGATGGAGCCTTCCGTGTTTTTCTTGGATGCGTGCACGGATCGCAGACGATGGGATCTTGGCGACCTACAGTGCAGCAACACAAGTTCGTACAGCCTTGGCGGGGGCGGGGTTTGTGTTGGCAAAAGCACCAGGTCTTGGTCGCAAGCGAGAGATCACCTTGGCCTCGCCCTCTGAGGCTGCTTTATCGATGTATTCGCTACTTCCGACGGAACGCTACCGCCAAAGGGCGCAAGACTTGTTGTAGCGAAAGGAGATTGTTGATGTTTGGATATGGGATCTTGGGTGGGGGGCTTGCGGGTGTTGCGATGGCTGAGGCGTTGTGTCGCCAAGGTGTGTCGCCCGCAGATATCGTCTTGATTGAAAAAAAACACCTTGCGGCGGGCGCTTCAGGGGCCATTGGAGCGATGTTGAACCCTTTTCCTGGTCGTTCGCTTCGCTTCAAAGCGGGCTACGAAGAGGCTTATCTCTATGTCTATGATTGGCTCTTGGCCCAAGAGCGCGAAGATCAGTGTGCTTATAGCCATGAGATACCGATCTTGCGGCCTTTGATCGAGGAGCTTGGTGCAGAACAGATGCTGCGGTCTTTTCAAGAAGGGCGGGGGTCGCTTCCTTCGATGCTCACGGCAGAAGAACTCTCCGCAGAAGAAGTCGCTCAGGCTTATCCTTTCTTGGCTGAAACAGAAGGTGGACTGCGCTTTTCTCCCGCTCTTTCGGTCTATTATGGAGATCTGACCAAGGGCGTGTTTGCGCGTCTTGTGCAGAAGGGCCTGCAACATCGCGTTGGACACGGGGCAAGTCATCTTCGTCGTGAAGCAGACGGGGCTTGGCGTGTCCAACTCGAAGATCACGAGGACATCTTGGTCGAGCGCGTGATCTTTTCGATGGGGGCGGATCTGGATCTGTGGTTCCCATCACTGCCTCTTCAAGTGACGGGCGGTGAACTTGCGGCCTTTCGTCCTCCTGCTGGCGTCGAACTTTCTTGTATGGTGAGCGCAGCAGGTTACATCGCGCCCGAAAAAACAGGGGAATGGGTGGTTGGGGCGACCTTTTGGCATGGCAAGAAATACTCTGAATTTACAGAAGAAGAAGTCTTTGATCGGCTGCGTGGGAAGGCGGCTCGCTTGATTCCTGCGATACAAGATGCGGAGCCTTCGCGGACGTGGTTTGGGATTCGTGCGATCTTTCGACATGATCGACAGCCCTTGGTGGGGGCTGTTCCTGGGCTTCCGCAAGTGTATGTGTTGGGGGCTTTTTCCTCGAAGGGCCTGCTTTTGAGTCCTTGGAATGCCCATGCTCTTGCGATGACTCTCGTCAATGGGGCGTCGATGATCCATCCCAGTGCTGCAAGTGAACGCGTCGCAGCTACATTTTGGAAGCCTGACACATCGCGTTTCTCTGGGAGGCTCTAATGGCGATCGCGCTACCTCCCTTACCTTCGTTGCCTCCGCCTCCCCCAGAAGAAGAGATCGATCCTCGGCTTTTTCGAGAGCATCACTTTGGACTGTGGGGGGCGCAGCTTTTGTTGGCCGCGGGTGTTGTGTGGATGGTTGTGACGGGCCTACGGGCGGTTCAGGAGCGTGACGCCAAAAGAAAAGCTGCTGAAAAGGCCAACGATCAAGCGTGTGGTCGGGCAGGGGTTCATCGCAAAAAAGGCCGACGTCTCTTGGTATTGGAACTGTTCAAGCAGGATGCGAAGTGGAATACCCAAGAAGGTGTGGGACTGGAGGAACGCAAAGGGATCGCGCCTTGGTTCCAAGAACGCTTGGAGAAAAGCTCCGCAAGATCTTGGGATATCATCCCTAGCGCGCTATGGACCTTGTCTGCACAGCCTCTTTCGCTTGTGCATCAACGCACTGTGTCGCAGTCGTTGTTGGCGAGATGTGGCGTGGATGCTGTGTTTTCCGTGGTGCTTGCGCGATGGCCTCGCGTTCATCTCGCCTCAAACCATCGAAAGAAAGCGCTGCGTCCCCCGCGTCTGCCCAAAAACTTTTCTTTGTCAGAGATGTCGCCACCTGGTTATGTCTTTCGCACGATGCTTCTCTTTGCAAATCGCGATCTCACAGGCGATACCGCTGATGCAAAAGGTGCATTGTTGGGAAGACTCCCAAAGCAAGTCGTTCTCTCTTCGGATGCCTCGAAAGAGGCCGTGGTTTCGAAGGATGCGTCGTGGTGGCATCTGTTTGAAGCGCTCGCATTGTTAAAGCATCTGCGCCCTGCGCAGCAGATGCCAAAAGCCTTGTACGACGGTCTATTGCATCGCATCTGTCGGTCTTTGCAACGTGGCGGGGCTGTGCTTGCGCCTGCTTGTACTTTGCGCCTGGCTGCGGGTGCTCCCTCGATGAAGTTTCAACCCGTACGCCTCGCCATCCCTGAAGGGAACGTGTCGCATCTCGAAGATGGGAAGCCAAAAGAGTCGCATGTCCCGTCCTTTTGGATGGATCGTGACGAAGTTGATCGAGCGTCTTACGCGCGTTGTGTGATCGCGGGGCGTTGTCCACTGATCGACGATGTCTTTTTGGGGGACTGGTCGTTGCCAAGGGATCGCCTGCGTGTTCGTGATGCGATGCGTTATTGCAAGTGGTTGGGTGGGACGCTGCCCACAGAGACACAGTGGATCTTGGCTGCGCGTGGTGGCGCTGTGATCGAGGAGAAACCAAATCCCTTTCCCAAAAGACCCTATCCATGGGGAGAAGAGAAGCACGACTGCTCGCGGGCCAATCTGCATTGGTGTTTTCAAAAGGAGCGCAATGGCGTCAAGATCCCTGCCTTGTTGCCAACATCCCGGTATTTGGGGGATGTGAGTCCTTATGGGATAAGGATGATGGCAGGGAATGTCGCGGAGATGATGCGCGATGGTCTGATCAAAGGTGGGTCTAGCTTTAGTGAGCCTCATCCCATCGACTGGCGCGGGCGTATCGAGTTGCGGCGTGGGCTGAGTTGGGTAGGGTTTCGATGTGTTCGTGAGTGACGAAGAGTGGGGAAGCGCTCGAAAGCGACCATCCTCTCGATGAGATGGAGAAGCCGCGACACGAGGCTCTAAATGGAGTCGAAAAGGCCCAAAGTGTATCTCGGCCATCCTCTCGATGAGATGGAGACATGATGGTGTGAGGTGTTTGATGGGGCAGGGGCTAGAGGTCGATCTCGACCATCCCATCGACGATACGGGTCTTGTAGGCGCGGACAGGCCCAAAGTCTGGGGGAGAAAGATTGGCCCCTGTGGTCAGACTAAAGCGTGCATGGTGCCAAGGGCAGTCCACAACCAAACCTTTGACGTAGCCACAAGCGAGCGAAGCCCCCACGTGAGGGCATCGATCATCGATCGCGTAGATCTTGCCTTCTGTGTAAAACAGGGCGATCCGCGCGTCTCCTAGTTCGACAACCTTTGCTTTTTCCGCGATGACTTCTTCTTCTTGAGCGATAGACTTCCACGACATGCTGACAAACTCCCTGTTTGCAAAGCGTGATCAAACCGTGTGAGCGGAGGGGGTCGCAACAACGTAGCTCGCTTGGTGAAAAAAGCAATGTGTGAGGAAAAAGAGGAAGAAGATGGGGTTAGGGAATGTCCGAAAGAGTCGCGCTTTTGCGACGAATCGTGTGTTTACGAGGGGGCTTGCGGTTCTTGCGGGCGGGCGCATTATGAACCAGTGCTTCTTCCGCAAGATCTGCGTATTGGGCATAGATGCCTTTGGGTGGTTCGACTTCGAATACCTCGAAATTGCCTGATTCTTCGGGGTTTGCTGCGCCATTGGTTTTCTTTTGTGGCGCAAGTTGCCCGCGAACGCGTTGTTCGAGTTGCAAAGCTTCTTCTTCGAGGAGGGAGTTTTGTGCAGAGGCGAAGTTGTAGCCGAGTGCTTCGGCGTGGCTAGCAAAGACTTTCCACGTCATCCCTAGGCGTAGTGCGATCTGGTAACCTCGGATCTTCTTTGGCTTGGGCATCGCGTCCTCCTTTGGCTCAAGTGCTACTACCTGTTTTTTGAGTTGAACGTAATAAATATAGGCTATCTGCGCTTGAGATGAAAATATTTTTTTCTCAGATTCGCTTGCGGCGCCTTCTTCAACAAAGATTTGGATGGAGTCTTTTCTTTTTTGGGTATGCTTGGTTTGAAAGAATTGTCTGCTTGTTTTCTCTCTTTGATACAACATGCTAGTGGAGGCCATGGAGATGACGATATCACTTGCCCAAAGGCTGCAAGGAGGTCTGTGGGGGTTGTTGGTTGGGGACGCTGCGGGAGTGCCTTACGAGTTTTGTTTGCCTGATGATTTGCCGCCAAGAGAACTTTTGGAGATGGAGCCTCCTGTGGGTTTTGCTCGGTCTTATCAAGGTATCGAGGTGGGCACTTGGTCTGATGATGGTGCCCAAGCTCTCGCTCTTTTGTCTTCTTTGCTTCGTTGTGATGGCTTGGATGCCGAAGACTTGGGACGCTGTTTGGTCGATTGGTATGAGCGCGGCGAGTTTGCCGTGGATCGGCTGGTATTCGATGTGGGCATTCAAACTGGAGAAGCGATTCGCCTGTTGATGTCGGGGAGGCCAGCTCTTTCGGCAGGGCCAAAGCACGAGATGGCGAATGGTAACGGCTCCTTGATGCGGGTCTTACCGCTGGCTTTGTGGCACCAAGGAACGGACTTGGCTTTGGTAGAGGATGCTCACACACAATCGCTTGTGACCCACGGACATCCTCGTTCGCAAGCGTGTTGTGCGCTGTATTGTTTGTGGGCGCGGAGGACTTTGGAAGGTGTCGAAGATGCTTGGGGCGCCGCAGTGGAAACCTTGCGTGCGCTTTATGACAAAGACTCTCCTTGGTTTGCTGAGCTAGAGTGGTCCATTCGGCCCGATGACCCGCCTTCAGGGACAGGGAGTGGTTACGTTGTGGACTGTCTTCGTTCTGCACGTTGGGCACTTGCTGAACCCAACTACGAACAAGTGATCAAAGCAGCGATATCCCTCGGACGTGACACGGATACAACCGCTTGTGTTGCTGGTGGGATCGCTGGGATTCGAGATGGGATCGATGCCATCCCTTCGCGTTGGATGGAAACACTTCGCGGAAAAGAATGGGTGCTACCTTGGCTAGAACGTTTGTTGGCTCGACATCACGGTGGTTTGGGAAACCTAGGCGCGTGATGTTTGGGGAAAAACAAAAGAGGTTGCGATGACTTGGGAAGTGGAAGCTGTCGGTTTTGTGGAAGCGCAAAGAGAAGAAGCGAAAGACGACTTTTGGGGCGGTGAGGAGAGCTGCATCGTCTTGGCAGAGCACTTGGGCGAGGAGGCTTTGTGGGGGATTGATACTTTTTCGCACGTGGAAGTGTTGTTTTTCTTCCATGGTGTAAAGCCTGAA
Organism: Myxococcales bacterium; assembly: GCA_020632975.1. Taxonomy (GTDB): domain Bacteria; phylum Myxococcota_C; class UBA6777; order UBA6777; family UBA6777; genus JAKLKB01. Next base: position 40,556 of record JACKEL010000017.1, on the reverse strand, counting down.
AAAATCGTCTCAGGGGCACGGCATCCTCGAAACAATACATCTTGGCCGAAGATTGGGATCTTTGCGCAGCGTGGGAAGAATCGCCCAAATCGCCTTGGAAGCACGATCTGTCGTGTCCTTCGGGTGGAAGGAAAGCGCCTTTATGTCGCTGAGTTGGATGCCATTCACGGCACACCTGTGTTGGATCTCAAGCCCGTCATGGCAGAGTTTCTTCCGCGAAGTGAGGTGCGTCAGCCTGATTGGTCTCATGAGATCATGCGTTCGTATTGGTCCACAAAGGACTGAGAGAAGCCGCTCCACAACAGATTGAATCCAGAGAAATATTGCGTCGCTTTTTGTCGTTTGGCGGCGCGCTTTGATGAAAGAGGGTTTTCATGCGTCGTGTGTTTACTCGGTCTGTCCTTTCGTTGGAACCTCAAGATGGTGCAGCGTTGCTTGCTTTTTTGCAGGAGGCTTCTTGTGCATCTGTCCCGCGTGATGTGCTAGAGAGCACGGTCTTTTCGCATCTACAGCCCTTTTTGTCTGCTGGGGCCGCTCCTTCTTGGGTCCTTTTGTACCAAGGGATGGATCATGAGTTTGCGATATCCCATCTTCTTCATCTCGATACGCCGATGTTTTGGGCGGATTATGTCGATGGGGATGTTTTCTATTCGGACTTTCCTGGCCTAGAAGCGGGTCAGTTGGTCTTTTCAGAGAACCCCAAAGAAACCTACGAATATACGGGCGACTTTGAACTTGAAGAGCGCAAACGTCGGCTCGCAAAAGATCTACCGCGCGTGGGTGCCTACGACCATGAGGGAACTTGCGTGATCGCCAACCTTTGTTGGTTTGATGAACGCCCCACAACGAACGATGCTTTCGTTAAGTTGATGAAGGAAGCAAATGATGCTTTTACAGAGCAGCTTGCTTTGTATGAAGCCACAGAGACGCTTGAGGAAGCCACGCAAGCCACGGATGTGACAGGGGCATCTGGCGATGCTGCGAATGTGGCGGATGCAACGGAGGTATCGAGCGGTACAACCGCAGGGGATGTGTTTTGTTTTGGGGCGGAGCAAGGGCGCTCGAATGCTTACCCAGTGGATGGACCGCGCAAAAAGCCCAAGGTGCTGTGGTATGCAGAGAATGCGGGCATCAGTGGTTCAGAGTGGGGTGGTTCGCCTGTCGTGGGGGATGGGTTTCTTTTTGTGAGCGAGTCCAGTTATTCGCTACGCGCCTCTGTCGTGGCTTTGGATGGGACGCTTCGTTGGAGTCGAGAGATCACATCGTCGCAAGGATGGCCGATCGGACAAGCTTGTATCGCTGATGGTGTGATCTACATGGGTTCCAACAAAGGCATCCACGCGCTTGACGCGGCCACGGGTGAAGAGCGCTGGCTTTCAAAGTTCAGTGGGCTTCAACAAAGTGCGCCTGTTGTCGTGGGCGAGATGTGTTATGCCTTGGGCAAAGGAGCGCTAAGCGCGATCAATCGGGCCTCTGGTCGAAAGGCTTGGAGCTTCAAGTTTGAAGGAAAGATTTATGATGGCTTGGCTTACAAAGATGGGGTGCTGTTTTTTGTGGCGGGCGGTAAAGCCATCGCTTTGGAAGCAAGCAAAGAAAGACGCGTGATCTGGGAGGCCGCTGCAACGGAGTTTCCTTTGGGGCACCGTGGGGTCTTGGTGTACGAAGATCTCGTTGTGACAGGGGCGGATGGTGGGCCGTATCTGCAAGCTTTGTCTCGTCAGGATGGGCGTCTTCGTTGGAAAGCAAAGTTCGATGAAGATACAGGATACAGCACAGGGAACGGGCCTTTGGCTGCGAGCCAAGATATCTTGGTTGGTCGCGATGGACAAGGGCGTTTGCGAGCACTGAATCTCTTGGATGGATCGCTGCGATGGACGTATGAAGTCAAAGGCTTCCAAGCACCTTATTCGATAGGACATGGTGGGGTGACCATCGCAGGGGACACTGTCTATGCGATCTTGGTGGAAGACGGATCGTGGTCGAAGAGAGAGTTGGTTGCGGTGGATCTCTCGACTGGACGGGAGCTTTGGCGGCTTGGGAAGATGGATTATTTTATGGATGGTGCGTTGGGCCGCGAGAAACAAGAGTTTTCTTGGGACTGCACCCCCGCTGTCCATGAAGGTGTGTTGTTTGCGCAGATCTGCAATCAACTTTATGCGCTCAAATAAGCGTCTTTTGTCGCATGGAGAAAAAGCTCTCTTTGGGTGGAGCGAGGTTGCTTGCGAAGCGCTGTGGAGGACGTTGGTTTTAGCACGTCCTATCCTATCTTTAGGGGGTGTATCTCCCTAAAAAGAGACAAAAAAGTGACGTCCGTGAAAAAAGCTGCGAAAAAGGAGGTGGCTTATTCTAGATATGTAGAGGAGCGTAAGCATGTTTCGTTCTTATGATGTTGAAGATATGTATGATGATGATTTGACCATTCCCCAGATGCCCGCATTTTCTTTTGTTCCTTCTTCTCCGAATACACAACCCCTCAGTTCTTCGAACACACGCGTCTTGGTGAAACGTGGCACGACTTCACGGGTTCCTGCCGCCAAAGTGCCTCCCCCCAAGCGCCCTGCGTTGGTTCCGCTTTCACGAGCCCACGCAAATCCCCAAGAAGACTTTCCTTTTTTGCTTCATGATCGCGTGCGCATCCTCACCCCACGCCACGAGTTTACTGGGCGGGTGGGTGTGATCACCAGCTTTATCCGCTCGATCAACCAACCGCGTGAGCTGATTTGCACAGTGTTTTTCTCGTGTGGAACGACGCTTGGGGTGCCTGTGAGTCAACTTGAACTTGATCCCCGATCCCAACTGATCTCCAGTTCGCTTCTCGACCTTGTGGTGCGACAAGCACGGATGCCCCAACCCAAAGCCTAACGATCACCAAGACTGTCCTGTGGGATCATCGTTGTAGGAGCGCAACACACGCATGTAATTGACGCGCTCGAAAGCTTCGGGTACACGGACATTTTGGTGACTCATGCTGCCCTGCATCTGTTGAATGGATTCGTACTCGTGTTCTTCCATCCAACGTTGGATATCTTGGAGGATGGCGCGGATACGACCGAGCCCGTTGCGTAGAAGTTCAGAAGCCATCATCGCGATCCGCGCGCCCGCCATCATCGCTTTTAATGCACCCAAGTGATCGTGAATCCCCGAAGTGATCGCAAGATCCGCATTGACTTTTCCATAGAGGATGGACGTCCACCAAAGGGGTAGGCGCAGCTCATCTGTGGTGCTCAACACGAGTTTGGGCGCGACTTCAAGGGCTTCTAGATCAAAGTCAGGCTGATAGAAACGGTTGAACAAGACAAGGCCATCTGCGCCATGTTGGGCGAGTTGATGGGCCATGTGCGGAAGCGACGAAAAGAATGGATGAAGTTTGACTGCGAGAGGCAGGGATGTATGGGCTCGCACAGACTTGATCATCTCGATGTATTGGGCTTCTTGCTCGCTTGCGGAGACCGTTGGGTCTGTTGGGATGTGGTAGATGTTGAGTTCGAGGGCGTTGGCGCCCGCTTCTTCGATCAGTTGGGCAAACTCGATCCAGCCACCCAAGGAATTGCAGTTGAGGCTCGCGATGATGGGGATGTCGAGTGTTTCTTTGGCTCGATTGATCAACTCCAAATATTGATCGGGACCCGTCGCATATTCGGGGAGTTCGGGCCAATAAGACGTGACTTCGCCCACGCTTTCTTTTCCATAGTCGAGCAGATGATGAAGCGACTCTGACTCGATTTGCAGTTGTTCTTCAAACAGTGAAAACATCACCACTGCGGAAGCACCCGCATCTTCGAGCTTGCGCAAACCATCAAGGCTATGCGATAGAGGCGAAGCAGACGGTACTAGGGGATGTGCGAGATTCATCCCAAGATATTTCGTTTTGAGGTCCATGATCTCTGCTCCTCGTTTAAGCGGGCTGCGAAGTCGGCGGCTCTTGGTTGGGGAGATGGGCGAGTTGGTCGTATTGCTCCCAACGATGGCGGATATCTTCTTCGAGTTCTCGTAAAAGCATCGCAGCCACTTCGGGTTGGCTTTGGGTAAGCATACGATAACGTAGCTCGTTATAGAGGTACTGTTTGAGCGGTGTACTGGGGGCTTTGCAGTCGATTTGTAGGGGATTTTGCCCTGCGTCGATCCGCGTGGGATCAAAGCGATACAGCAGCCAATAGCCCGAGCTTACCGCGAGCTGTTGTTGTTCAAGTACGCGTGTCATGTCGATACCATGGGCGATACAAGGGCTGTAAGCGATGATCAACGAAGGTCCATCGTAGGCTTCAGCTTCGCGGAAGGCTTTGAGGGTTTGGGCTTCGTCCGCCCCCATGGATACGCTTGCAACATAGATCGACTTGTAGCTCATCGCGAGCATCCCAAGGTCTTTTTTGGGGGTACGTTTGCCCGCTGCTGCGAACTTTGCGACGGCCCCGCGCGGCGTAGCTTTGGAAGACTGACCGCCCGTGTTGGAGTACACCTCTGTATCAAGAACGAGGACATTGATGTTTTGGCCCGAAGCGAGGACGTGATCGAGGCCACCAAATCCGATGTCATAGGCCCAACCGTCACCACCCACGATCCAAACATCACGAGGGACAAGCGTATCTGCAAGTTCTAGCAGGTCGCGCGATGCTGCGTCTTCTTGCCCTTGGAGCTTTTGCTTGAGTTGGGCGACGCGCTCTCGTTGGTTGGTGAGAGACTGATCATCGCGGTTCTGTGGGGCGAGAAGCCCTTCTGTAAGTTCGCTTCCAAGGAGGTCAGACTTTTTCTGTACCAACTGAAGGGCGTAGGTGTGTTGCTGATCGATGGCGAGGCGCATACCTAGACCAAACTCGGCGTTGTCTTCGAAGAGTGAGTTGCTCCAAGCGGGACCTCGACCCGCGGCGTTTGTGCGCCAAGGGGTCGTGGGGAGGTTCCCGCCATAGATACTCGAACATCCCGTGGCATTGGCGACCAACGAACGATCGCCAAAGAGTTGGCTCATCAAACGAAGATAGGGGGTCTCTCCACAGCCTGCGCAAGCCCCCGAAAACTCGAACAGTGGCTGCAAAAGCTGCACATCTTTGAGTTTGTTGGTGTGGAGTTGTTCGCGTGGTGTATCTGGGATCGCTTCAAAGAAGGACCAGTTGGCGCTTTCTTGTTCGCGGCGATCGCGTTGGGGCTCCATATTCAGGGCTTTTCGACTGACCTTGCTCTTGTCTTTGACTGGGCAGATCTCAACGCAAAGCGTGCATCCTGTACAGTCATCCGCAGAAACTTGGATGGTGTACTGTTGGTCTTTGGCTTCTTTCCATCGCGCGGACGTGCTTTTGAAGCTTTCGGGTGCACCTTCAAGGGCGGAAGGTTCGTAACGTTTCGCACGGATGACCGCATGGGGGCAAACCATCACGCATTTTCCGCATTGGATACAAAGATCGGGCTCCCAAACGGGGATGGAGAGGGCGAGGTTGCGTTTTTCCCATTGTGCGGTGCTGAGAGGGTAGGTTCCATCGATGGGAAGGGCGCTTACGGGGAGTGCGTCGCCTTTGCCTGCGATCATGGCTGCTGTGACTTCTTGTACAAAAGCGGGGGCACGTGTCGAAACGGTCGGTGGCAAGGTCTTTTGGGATGTTATCTCTTTGGGGATCTCGACTTCGTAGATCGACTCAAGCGCTTTGTCCACAGCCTGCTCATTTTTTCGCAGGACGAAAGCACCGCGTTTTCCGTAGGTCTTTTGGATCGCTTTTTTGATGCGAAGGACCGCTTCTTCGAGGGGGATGACATTGCATAGCGAAAAGAAGCACGCTTGCATGATCGTGTTGATGCGATTGCCCAGCCCGAGAGACTGGGCGATCTTGTATCCATCGACGACAAAGATGCGGATATTGCGAGCGATGATCTGTTCTTGAATCGGGCGTGCGAGTTGTTCCCACGTTTCTTCCGCAGGGAAGGGACTATTGAGCAACAAGGTCGCGCCTTCTTTGGCGGAGTCGAGGATCGGATACTTGTCGAGATGTCCAAACTGGTGAACGCCTACAAAGTCGGCTAGTTCGATAAGATAGGTACTTTTGATCGGTTTGGGACCAAAGCGCAAGTGAGATATCGTCCGTGCGCCCGACTTTTTGGAGTCGTAAACAAAATATCCCTGCGCGTAAAGGTCTGTGGCTTCGCCGATGATCTTGATGCTGTTTTTGTTTGCGCCAACCGTTCCATCTGAACCAAGGCCCCAAAACATCGCTTGGGTCGCACCTTCGTGAGAGAGCGAGAAGTCGGGATCGCCCAACAAGCTGTTGTTTGTGACGTCATCCACGATCCCTACGCTAAAATGCCGCTTGGGTTGGGGCTGATCGAGTTCTTCAAAGACCGCTTTGACCATGCGGGGCGTAAACTCTTTGGAGCCCAAGCCATAACGACCGCCAATGATCGTGGGAAGAGAGGCATGTTGCCCTGACTGGTAGGCCTCGAAAAGCGCAGACACGATGCTTTCGTAGAGGGGTTCTCCCAAAGAGGCGGGGTCTTTGGTGCGATCCAACACAGCGATCTTTTTTACGCTGGCAGGGAGGATGTCGAGGAAGTGCTTGATCGAAAAAGGCTGAAACAGTCGGGTCTTGATCAAGCCCACAGAAAGGCCCTGTTGGTTGAGTGCTTCGACGGTTTCTTCTGCGGTCTCGGCCCCTGAGCCCATCAAGATCACGACGCGTTCGGGGTCCTTGGGGCCGATGTAATCAAAAAGGCGGTACTGTCGGCCTGTTAGGGCCGCGAAGCGGTCCATCATCTCTTGGACGATCGCGGGGGTCGCTTGATAAAAGCGGTTGACGGCTTCGCGACTTTGGAAGAAGACATCGGGGTTTTGTGCAGTCCCTCGAACCACAGGATGATCGGGCGAAAGGGCGCGCTGACGGTGAGTTGCGACGTCTTCATCGTCGATCATCTTGCGGATGATCTGATCAGAGATGCGCTCGATCTTCATGACTTCGTGGGAAGTGCGGAATCCATCGAAGATATGGAGAAAAGGAAGGCGTGCTTTCAGCGTGCTGGCTTGTGCGATCAAGGCCATGTCATGGACTTCTTGGATTGATCCAGAAAAAAGCATCGGCCATGCTGTCGAGCGTGCTGCCATCACGTCGCTGTGATCGCCAAAGATCGAAAGGGCATGGGTCGCCACAGAACGCGCTGCGATATGGAAGACTGCGCTTGTGAGTTCTCCCGCGATCTTGAACATGTTGGGCAACATCAAAAGCAAGCCTTGGCTCGCTGTGAAGGTCGTTGTGAGTGCCCCGCCCTGTAATGCCCCGTGGACGGCACCTGCTGCCCCCCCCTCGCTTTGCATCTCTTGGATGCGGGGGACTTCGCCCCAGATATTCGTTTGTCCCTGAGAGGCCCAAGTATCCGAGAGTTCACCCATGGGGGATGAGGGGGTGATGGGATAGATCGCGATCACTTCATTGCATTTGTAAGCAATGCTCGCTGCCGCCTCGTTTCCATCCATCGTTGCGTAACGTTCGTTAGATTCCATGCGTCCGCTCCTATCTTCGCTTCTGTAGAGATCGAGCCTTGATGGTTCACTGTAGCGGTGAGAGAAGAGATCTCCTTTGATCTGCATCAAATCGAAAGACGCGTCAGATCAGACGTGCTTTGCGAGCGAAGCAGCAAAAGAGTTGCACAGCAGTTTGTTACAGGAGTTTTTTGCATGAGCGATATGGATGTCAGCTTGGTTCGGGCAGGAAAGAAAGATGCCCCTTTGCTTTTGGAGATGGTGGAGGCTTTTCACGCACTTTTTGCGATTCAGCACACCCCAGAAAGCCGAAAGCGCGCGATCTCCCCATGCCTAGAGGAAGATGGACCCGCCGCGATCTGGTTGATTCAATACCAAGAAAAATGCGCGGGTTATCTGATCTTGGCGTTTGGTTACAGCGTGGAGTTTGGTGGGCGCGATGCCTTTGTCGATGAGGTGTTTTTGTTGCCCGAATATCGGGGGAAAGGCTTGGGAAGACAAGCGATCCTTTTGCTTGAAAAAGAGGCCAAAGCGTTCCAAGTCGTCGCGATGCATCTTGAGGTGCGTCGCGATGATCCACAAGCGCAAGCTCTTTACCGTCGCTGTGGCTTCGTCCCAAGAGAACGCTATTTTTTATTGACCTCCTCCCCGGCCTAAAGGACGGGGATTCCCCTTCTCACGAAGGTTGTTTTCCTGCTTCCTCGAAGCCACTTTGGAAGAGAGACAGTTGTCTTTCTTCCAAGAGGTGGCTTTCTCCACAGGCTTGAACCACCAGCCCGGCGGCACATTTGATGTTGAGTGCGGCGTTGACATCTCTATCGTGTTTCGCCCCGCATCTCGGGCAATTCCACATCCTGACACTTAAGGGAAGAGTTTCAAGGACATGCCCACAACAACTGCAAGTCTTCGACGATGGGAACCAACGATCTATCTTCACCAGTTCTCTGCCATACCATTCTGCTTTGTACTCCAACATCCCTACAAAACGGCTCCACCCCACATCGCTGATACCACGGGCCAACTTGCGATTTTTCACCATGTTTTTCACGGCAAGGGTTTCGATGCCTATCGCTTGGTTTTCGCGTAGCAGGCGTGTCGAAAGTTGATGCAAGAAATCTCTTCTCTTGTCCGCAATCTGGGCATGGATGCGGGCGACTTTTCTCCGTGCTTTTTCTCGGTTCTTCGAGCCTTTCTGCTTTTTGGCAAGTTGGCGTTGGGCTTTGGCTAGCCTTTCTATGTCACGTTCAAGATAGCGGGGATTTTCGACTTTTTCACCGTTGCTCGCGGTCAAGAAGTGAGTGAGACCAAGATCGATTCCAATACTTTTGTTTTGGGCGGGAAAAGGTTGAGGGTCCAGCTCTACCGTAAAACTCACAAAGTATCGGCCAGCGGTATCTTTGAGAATCGTGGCCGTTTTGGGAGGAGAAGGAAGGGGTCGACTGAAGCGGACATCGAAAGGCTGCTTCATCTTGGCGAAGAAGAGTTCTCCGTCAAAGATGCGGAAAGCATGGGTGGTGTAGGAGATGGATTGGTCGCCGCGTCTTTTTTTGAAGCGTGGTCGTTTGTTTCGCTTGGAGAAACAGTGGTTCCAAGCCTTGTCAAGGTGTCGTAAGGTTTGTTGAAGTGGATCGGAAGAGACGTCTTTGAGCCAAGAGTAGTCTTGTTGTTTTTTGAGTGTGGTGAGTTGCTTGGAGAGGGCGACCATATTGGGACGTTTGTCATCGGCAGAGATGGCATCGAGTTGTTTTTTGAGTCCCCAGTTGTAAACAAAACGAACGCAGCCGAACTCTTTGGCAAGATGGGCTTTTTGTTCGAGGGTAGGATAGATGCGGTATTTGTAGCGAACTTTTTTCATGGGGAACCCACAGAAGTCAGTTTGTTTTTTTGTAGGTCTTACTTACAAACTCTGTCATATCATGTCACACGTTTACACAAAAGGAGAACGGCGTTTCCTCCCCTGCCTGAACGCAGGGGTCTCCACCCCTAAAAAGGATGACGCGTTCCATCGCAAAAGAAGACATCTTATAAGATTTTTTCTGGTTCATTGTGGAGGAAGGGCAAGGTTTGAAGGAGTCGCGTGGGGATTAGCGGCGGGCGGGTGGGGCAGGCGCTTTTTTGCCATGGGGTCCATAACCAGGAGCCCAACGCATGCAATACGTCTTGCTTTTGACAAAGCAGTAGCGTTCTGTACACCCTAAGATACGGCCCTTTCCGCAACCGCAGCTGTTACATCCGTCATACCAACTCTCACAACCTACGGGGCAAGCTTCTGTGACTTTTCTGGGGGCGGGTGGTGCAGGGATTTTCTTTGCATTGGGTCCGCAGCCAGGGGTCCAACGTATGCAATAAGGCTTGCCTTTGACAAAGCAGTAGCGTTCTGTGCACAACGTCATCCCGCCTTTTCTGCGAGTGCAGCGGTTACATCCGTCATACCAACTTTGGCAGGGTTGGGCACAGTGAGGCGCGACTTTCTTTGGAGCAGGCACAGCAGGGTGTTTTTTGGGTGCGATGACAGCGGGCGCTTTTTGGCGATGGGGTCCATAGCCAGTCGCCCAACTTGCGCAATAAGCCTTGCTTTTGACGAGGCATTTGCGTTCTGTGCACGACGTCGTCTGGCCTTTTCCGCATCTGCAAGTGTTACATCCGTCGTACCAACCCTCGCAACCTACGGGACAAACTTCTGTGACTTTTCTGGGGGTGGTTATGGAGGTGTGTTTCTTTGGTGCGGTTGCAGCGGGTATTTTCTTTGCATTGGGTCCATAGCCAGGCGCCCAACTTGTGCAATAAGCTTTCTTGTAGATGAGGCATTCGCGCTCTGTGCATTGGACGTTCCCTTTGCCTCTGTCGTAACAGCTATTACAGCCGTCATACCAAGTCAAACAGCCCTTGAAGTCCGCTCTCGCACGCTTGGTTTTGAATAGAGTGAATGGTTTTTTGGCTTTTGTATTGATGGTGTTTTTTGTTTTATCAGCGAAGGTTGGGTCCGTAGGGATGGCCATCCAGCCAAAAAGTGCGAGAAGGAGGACAAGTTTTTTCATGAGAAGATCTCCTATGCCTTGGCTCTTTGAGAGAGCTTGTTCTTACTCGTTTTGGGTCGATTATCCGATGTTTTCGATCAAGCAAGGTATCCTAACGCACCTGATCGAAAAAAGTTGGATCACAAATTCATCTGCGAACAGGGGTGACGCAAAGGGTCGCCTCATCAAAACGGATGGGTTCGCCACATAAAAAACGGATATGACAGCCCCACAAAAAACGGATGCGGTCGCCTTGACAACGGATATGACCGCTTCAACAACGCATGTAGCCGCCTCATTGATTTGTGGTGTTTGTCTTTGGCTTGCCATGATAAGGAAGTTTGGTGTGTAAGTATGCAAAGGTCTTTCTCTGCGTAATCTTTTCTCGATAGAAGGAGTTGCAAGAATGGTCTTCACTCATGACGACCCATCCCTGTTGCCTGTCGCGTCTGCATTTCACGGGTTGCCCGTCCCCAAGCGCTTTTGGGGATTGTTTTTTTTGTGTAGTCGTATGTTGTCGCGGGGGAGGGAAGATGCTTTTGGGCCGATGAGGTCGTGGTTTGTGAAGTTTTGTGCGGGGCTGCTTGGGAAGTACGATTCTCCCGCAGGGTTTCGCGAACAACTCGAAGCTGAGTTTGCCAAAGAAGTGGAGGCGCAGTTTCTTTCTTCGCAACAGCAACATGCCTATCTCGCCGCACACAAGGCTTTTTCGATGCTGCTTGCTGAGTCGCTGATCACCTTCCCTGTGATCCTCCAAAACGATGGTTGGGGAACGACCCAAACAAAACCCTCACCTCAGTCTTTGGAAGCGTACCAGATGCTTGTCTTTTCTGTGTTGGGTTCGGCGTTTTTTCCCATGGAGGAATTGAAAAAAGTACAGGAGATCGCGGACTGGTTGGCGAAAGAGTCTGCAAAGTCTCCAAGCTCGATGATCGATTCGTATGGATTGCGATTTGGGCAAGGAGAAGACGTCGATGCCCTATTGCCGGGAGAGAGAGAACAGCGTTTTGTGGCGGCGCGTGATCTGTTGCTTGCTGATCTGATGCCGGTGCGTGGGGGAAATCGTGAGTTGGTGTGGGTGCCCATCGATCCTGCTGCGGAAGAAGCGGCCAATGTTTTTTGGGGAGGGTATGACGACTCGTTTCGAGATCGACCCAAAGTCGTGATACGCATCTTCCAGTGGGAGTCTCGCGAGAATGGGATGAGAGAGATCAGGGATATCATCGAGCAGGAGATGTTCACGCCGCCTTTTGAGACGACGTCATTTGAGCGTTTTCGACGGATGATGGAAGGGTGGGCCTTGGCGCTGCGTGAGTTCTTTGTGTGGGAAGCGCAGCACCCTCGTGACTTCATGCCTTTCGATTTGTTCTCAGACGCGATCCTCAACGCTTATCATCTGAAAAAAGCGCAGACACAACGTGACTTTTATCAAGCAATGAAGGCTCAGCGGCGGCTCGGTAAGTTTGGGACATGGAAAGATTGACCCTTCTCTTCGGGCTTTTGGGGGGAGGTTATTCTTTGGGGGGTGGTGTTGGGTTTGTGGGAGAGGAAGCAGGGGGATCGAGCTTGGCGTTTTCTTTTTTGGAAAGCTCGGCTGCGATGAGCCCCGAAGGGATGGCGACGGTTCCCAGTCCAACCATCAAGATGACGAAGGTGAAGATGCGTCCGCCTAGTGTGATCGGGTAGATATCGCCATAGCCCACGGTTGTCAGCGTCGCAGCAGCCCACCACATCGCGTCAAAGATCGAGCGAAACTTATCAGGTTGCTTGTCATGTTCAAAGAAATAGATGCCCGCCGAAGCTAGGAACAAGATGAACATCGTGATGACAGAAAAGACGACAAGATCTTCTTTGATCTCTTTGAATATCCGCACAAAACGACTGAGGGCTTGAGAATAGCGACTAAACTTAAAGATGCGCAAGATACGAAGAAGGCGGAATATCCGCACAAAGCGCAAGTCTGTCGTCGCAAAGCTTAGATAGAAAGGGAGGATCGCCAGTAGGTCGATAAAGCTTTGCCAACTAAAGACAAATTCCTTCTTTTTGGGGGCGAAAAGGAATCGCAAGAGGTATTCGAGGGTGAAGATGATCACCACGACAACATCAAGAACAAAGAATGCATGTTTGTACTTACGCAGTTCAGGAACGGTCTCCAGGCAAAACATCAAAAGCGAAAAGAAGATCAGTGCTTGGATCACAAGATCGAAGATCTTGCCTTGGGTGGAGTTTGTGTCTGTGACCATCTTTTCGAGAAATTTAGACATGAAAGGCACCTCTTTGCTGGACTACACAGCTCTTTGTAGAAACGGAATCCTCTCTCACCTCGTTTGGGCGAGAGGTGGGCTATCTCGGCTTGTATGTTACATCTTTTTGCTTGGATAACGAAAATTTGGGACTGTTTTAAGGACGATCGAACAAGTAGAACACGTTTCAAAAGAAACTTTTTCTTTGAAAGAATTTCGCCTGTTAGCTAATCGCCTGAAAATAATATAGAAACTTTCTTTCAAGGGCGCCGAACCTAGAGAGGAATATCCAAATCGCCTCATGCGATAGGCAAACCACTTTTCGCTTTTAGGAGCATCAGGAACATGAAGACAGATAACTCGACCCGTAACTCCGCTGCATCCAATGTTTCTCGCCCCAGCAATAACGTTTCGACCACCCGTACTGATCGTTCGGCAACTGTCGCTTCTCCCGAAGTTTCCCGCCCCGCGGACTCTTTTGCTCGCACCGCACAAACCACTAATATCGCGGCTGCTGAAGCTCCACGCCCTGGCTTGCAACGTGAAGTTGCCGGCGTCGAAGGCACCGCAACGGCTGGCGCAACGGCTCGTACTCGTAACGCAGCCATGCCCGAAGCTACCACGGGTGCAGCAGCTCCTGATACTGCGGGTGCTCCTGATACAACTGGTGCAACCAACTTTGCTCCTGCCATGACACAAAGCGTTGAAGGTGGAAACAACATCCGTCGCGGCGCAGAAGGCCCCGCAGTTCGTGAACTTCAAGAAGCACTGAACCGCAATGGCGCAGGCCTCCAAACAGATGGTGACTTCGGTCCTCGCACCCAAGCCGCTGTTCGCGACTTCCAACGTCAAAATGGTCTCCAAGCTGACGGTATCGTTGGTCCCCGCACTTTGGAAGCTTTGCAACGCTCCAACGGCGCAGCGCCCACCCAACCCAACGCACCCGCTGATCCCGCAGCACCCACCAACCCCACCGCACCCACAGCACCTGCTGACGCTACGGGCTTCGTGACGGGCGATGGTCGTGTAAGCAGCGGTTGGGGCGCAAACAGCGCACAACGCACACAACAAGCAGAAGCTTTGCTCCGCGCAAACGGCCAGTGGCCCCCCCAAGAAGGCCGCGCTTACGCCATCCAAATCGACCAAGATGCACCTCCAGGAAGCGCTTCCCAACAAGATCGCAACAGCTATGCGCGTAGCTACTCTGGTGAAACCGCTGTCTTCCGCGCTGAAAACGGCCACTTGGTCGAAGTTTCGGGCGATCCCATGCGCTCTGCTTCTCACCCAGGCCAATTCCGCAGCACCGCAAGCCCCGATGTCAACGGCGACGGACGTGGCGACGTTGCACACATCCGCACTGGTGTGTACGACTACTCCACTCGTTTGGGTGGTAAAGGTGGAAACCGTTACAACCCCATTGATGATGGTCAGTTCCGCAACAGCGCCCGTGACGTCAACGGAAACGGTGTTATCGACGGCTCTGAAGTGGATCGCAACTACTCTGCTTCCGCTATCCAAATCCACATGGGTAACTCGAACAGCCCCTCCAGCATCGGTTGCCAAACCATGCCCCCCAATGATTACTCCCGCTTCCAACAAGCGATCCGCAGCGCAAACACGGGCGGACAAGGTTCCTTCACTTACATCCTTGCTCGTCGCCCCAACGATCAGTTTGGCGCAAACCCTTACTAATCTCCGCTTCCTAGGACAACACACCGTTTCTTTGTCCTCATGCGGTGCATGATTCTTGGCCTACACCCGACATCTTGATGGGTTGTAGGCCTTTTTTTTGGCGTGGCGACGATCAAGAGAGCACGAGCAGATCTTGAGAATCAAAAGCTCAGATCTTGAAAGCGCAGAACGATAGAACAAGAAACGACATCATGTTCTGAAAGAACGATGGGTAGGGTCATTTAGGTTGCTCGTTGTTCCCATTTCTAACGCACCACGCTATGAGGATCAAAAGGCGCTATTCTTGCGAGAGGATGGGCATGTGGGAGGGCTTGGGGGAGCTTGTTGTTGCTTGGAGGCTCGTCTTGTGGAGGAGGCGTTGGGGAGTGGGCTGGAGCAGCAAAAGCGTTGGATCAGGAGTAGCGGAAAGACTGCATGGTTTGTTCTGCATCGTAAGCTTCTTCAAATCCAGTGGCTTTGCGGAAGCTGCTATCGTCGATCACGATTGGGTATTTGAGGTGTTCTTCTGCGCCAAGAGGAAGTTTGGGGAAGCCAAGACGCCCGACGATGTGGGGAAAGATGGCTTCGGGGAGAGGGATGTTGTTTCGTCCAGTGGCTTTGATCAAAACCGACAAGGGCAAAGGCTCGGGTCCTGCGACGTTATAGACACCGCGAAGGTGGCTGAGAAGCGCAAGACCAATGGCTAAAACAGCGTCGTGTTCGTGCATAAACTGAAACAAGGGGTCAAAGCCCATGACTGTAGGGACTCTTGGACCTTTGAGGTAGCTAGAGAGTGTGCCGCGCATGGAAGAACCCAAGGTGTAGCAGAGTCGCAAGACGGCAGTGTTCATGTTGGGGTATCGCCAGATCGCTGAAGCGGCGTATAGGTCGGCAGATACGAGGTCTGACAAAGCGGGGAATGTCGCGATGGCTGCGGGTGGCTCATCTTCGTTTTGGTAAAGTGGTGTGTCAGGAGCGGCGCCATAACAAGTATGACGTCCCACAAACAACACCTGCTTGACGCCGTAGTGATGGCAATAATCGAAGACAGCTTTGGTGCCCCAAAGATTGATGCGATAGCGTTCTTCTGCGGGTGTCGTGAAGTGCGTGACTGTCGCCATGTGGATGACTGCATCTGGGCGACGGGTGCGGAAAACGTCTTCAGCAGGGCGTTTGCGGATGTCGACGTTGTACATCTCCACACCACGGGGAGGATCGGGCCAAGGGCGTCGGTCAACACCGATCACGTGGTGCCCTTGATGATGCATAAACTCCGCGACACGTCGGCCAAGTTGTCCTGACATCCCTGTAATCAAGATCTTCATCAGCGTCCCTCCTCCTCGAATTCCACTTTGCGACCTTGGCGGATCGCGACCGCTGTATCACGGGTTTTGCGCCCTTGTTCGATCAGTTCGCCGATCTTCTCTTTGACTTGCTTGACGTACCCTTCGATGATCTCGTCTTCTTCGGACCCTGTACCCTCAAAGTACATGGGTTCTGCGTAAAGGATATGACAGTGCACGCCTGGACGTGGGAGAGGCAAAAGATACGGAGTGACGGGGACATAAGGGACGCCCACCAAGCTACCTACCGTTTTGAGGTTGCGGATCGTGGGGATGGCATCACCACCACCAATGAAGGCGAAAGGTACGATGGGAGAGCCCGTTTGCAAGGCCAGCCGCATAAATCCTGTCCCAAAACGCACGAGCGAAAACTGCTCTTTGTACAGTTTGGCGGTTCCTCGCGCTCCTTCGGGGAAAACCATCAGTACACGATCGGATTCAAGGAGTCGCACAGCATGTTCGGGGAGGCCCGTCAGTTGGCCCACACGATTGAGCCACATCGAAGTGAAAGGGATGCTGTTGAGAAACTTGTCGGCCATACCGTGAACCAAGCGTGGTTGCTCGCGTTCTAACAACATCGAATTGACGACCATCCCGCCGTCAAGTGCGATGCCCCCCGAGTGGTTTCCTACCACCATGCATCGGCCTTTGGCGGGAACATTTTCGATACCTTCGACCGTAACGGTCAGGTAGTGACGGTAAATGAAGGTCAACATACTATAGAAGTACTTGAGATGCTGTTTGGAGACCCCAAACGTGTCGTAACCATACTGATTAAAAGGGATATCTAGACGTTCTACGCGCTCTGCCACGTCATCAAAAATCAAGAATGACACCGCCCTCTCCTCTGCTCTCCGCTCGCGTGTGAAATCGTGTTTGCAACCCACTTCCATCTGCAAACCTCGGGAGACTCGGCACGGAACATATCATGAGGTTTTGCGCGATGTCAACGGATGATCCGTTCGTTGAGAGGGGAGACTTTGCTCTCCCAAAAGCGGAATAGACGTGTGCATGCCCTGTCATCTTTGTAGGAGATCTGCTATAGCAAGCGCGTGATCTTAGAGACCTATGGATGGGAGAGATGGATGGAGATTCGTGACTTTGCTGAACAGATCTTTTTTGCGGATACTTTGGAGGGAAAGCTCACCAACCCCGCTGCTGCTTTGATGTCCGCACCTCACTTGTTGCCGAGTCTTACAGACGAACAACCTGGCGATGCTGTGGATTGGCAGCGTCCTTCGCGCCCTCCGCACCTAGAGATCGCAAGCAAGCGCAAAAGAAAACGCATCCCACGCGCTGAGTCCCTTCATGATCCAGAGATGCGCGCTCGCACGCTCCATGCCTTCGGGAATCACGAACTGATGGCCTTGGAGATGATGGCTTGGGCTTTGTTGGCTTTCCCCAATGCACCGCGTGGTTTTCGCATGGGACTTGTCCGAATTATTCTTGACGAGCAAGAACATACTCGTTTGTATATCGAGCGAGTTCAGGCGATGGGCGCGGAGTTTGGGGACTTTCCACTCAACGATCACTTCTGGCGGATCGCACCACAGATCAAAGATCCCCTGACGTGGGTGTGTTGCATGCACCTTAGCCTTGAGCAAGCCAACCTCGATCACGCGCCCTTTTACGAGCGGGTGTTTCGGTCGTTTGACGATCACGGCGCCGCTGACTTGATGAAACAAATCTTCACGGATGAGTTGATGCACGTGCGTTTTGGAGGACACTGGTTGCGTCACTATACGCCCGATGGGGAGAGCCCTTTCGAAAACTTTATTACGCATCTTCCCAAGTGGTGTGAGCCTCATCGCGCCCGTGGGTTGGAGTTTAACGAAGATGGCCGCCGCCGTGCTGGGTTGGATGAAGAGTTTATCGCGCGTATGGCAGAGATCGAGACTTCCCCAGGTCCCTCATGACGAGTCATCTGATCTATTCAAACTTTGACTTTGAGTATGAGTTGGGAGGCGGCGAAAGATATCGACCTTCCAAGTATTTTCCGCCTTTTGTGGAACGGTGGGGGGCTGTCTTGCGCCTTCTCGAAGGTTGCCAAGATGCACAGCTTTTATCTCTTGGGACACCCGAAGATACAGAGCCCCAAAGCGAGCTTGAAGGAAAAAGCCTCCTTGCGTGGGGTGTGACTCCGCGATTGCATCGGATGGTTCGACGTTTGGGACTCGTCGCTGATCTTCCCGAGGCAGCCGCGGTTTCTGAGGTGAACAGCAAGATCTTTTCTCAGACCGTCGCAGAAGAACTTGGTATCGCGCTTCCGCAAAGTTGCGTGATCCATTCTCTCGAAGAGATGGAGCGCTCTGTGCAGGATTGTCCTCATCCTTGGGTGCTCAAACATCCATTTGGGGTAGGGGGACGCGAGAGAGTGCTTGGAAAGCCCCATCGCATCGAAGAAAACGCAAAGGTTTGGTCGCTGCGTTTGTTGCAAAAAGGCGTACCGCTGATCTTTGAGCCTTGGATTCAAAAGGAAAAAGAGTATTCGCTCCACTTTTCGATCCGAAAGGATGGGGGCTTTGATTATCTGGGTTCTTGTTTGTTGCTTACGTCACTTTCAGGCAACCATCGAGGCAATCGCTTTGATGCTTCTTGGCAAGCTCCTTCGCTGGTCTTTGAGGATGCGCAACGCACGGTCGAAAAGATCGCAGCGTGTGGTTATTTTGGGCCTGTGAGTTTTGATGCGATGTGCGGGCTCTTGGGGGATGTTGTGATTGAACGAGCCATCGTGGAGATCAACGCTCGTTACACTTTTGGAAGGCTTACCTTGGCGCTAGGGCCCTATGTCCCGAAGGGATGGCATTATACATGGTGGCATCCTTCACAACGAGACAACAAACGACTGGCGGGGCACTCTTTTGCAGCAATCTCGCCAGGATCTCGAGAGGACGGGGCTTTTCGTTTGCCTGATGCTTGTGATCCTGGCCATGCTTCGGGGGGGTTACTTTTGGTGGCGTCATCTGCGGAGGGGCTTCGACAACTGGAGGAAACTTGGTTTAGTGAGTGAGCACGGGGAGGGCGCTGGGGCGGGGAGATGCGGAGAAAGCGAAGCGTTTGTTTCGTACAAGCATCCAGATGGCCAGACCCAACTCACCCAAAAGCATGGGGACGAAAAAGATCATGTCCACGATGGCTTTGTAAGGTCCGTATGATGGGCTGATCAGGGTTCCAATGCCGTTTGTCATGTAGCCCACGCATGCCAAGCAAAGAAAGAGCCCGATCCACTTGGGCACCAAACCGCTTTTCAACGAGATATAACCCAACACGAAGAGATGTGCGCCAAAGACCGCAAGGCTGATATCCCAACCTGTTTGGAAGGTTTGGATCGAGAGCAAGAGCTGTTTGGAGGCGAGAGAGCCCGACAAGTTTGCGGGGAGATGTTCGCTCCAACGCAGGGCGGCGATCAGTTGAAGCCATGAAGCACCCAAAAGTGCCGTATAAAGCAAGCGCAACCAACCGCCGAGAAGAGACAGTCCTTGATTCATCGGGCGAAAGAACACATACAACGACCAACTCACCAGCAGATCCAGACAGAGGATCACAAACCAACTCAAGATCCCCATGCGAAAAAGGCTTCCTGCACCAAGGATGTTTTTGGCGGTCGCTGTAGCATCTTGGGGGACGACCAGCTTTCCAAAGATCCCCACTGCGATCCCTGCAAAGACCGCCATCAACAATAGCGAGATCCCCGAAAGCAACGCGGCTTGGCGTGATGAAGCTGTGATGTTGTGGGGGGCAGCGTGGGACATAGCTTGTTGTGACATGGGTCGTTCCTTTCGTCGTGTCTTTGTGAATCAACATGAGGAAAGGTATAGCCGCCAAAACAAGGCCAGATGAGAGACAAAAGTAGGGTTTTGCATCGAAAGAGCGAAAAGAAGGACCCCCTACAAAAGTACTAGTCCTCTTTTGTCGGGTCGCTGGTACTTTGCTCTTTCTCTTTGGAATCTTTAGGCTTTTTCTGGGTGGTCGATGTCTTGCGAGGTAGGGTACTGTGGCGGTTTTGTGGGATCGGTGGATCAATCGTCTTGATCTTCAAAGAGTCGCAAAAAGAGCTTCACAAAGTCGGATTCCGTCAAGATGCCGATGAGTTCGCGGTGTTCGTTGACGACGGGGAGGCAACCGTACTTGTGTTCGAGGAGAAGCTGTGCGGCTTCACGAAGAGACGTCATGGGGGAAACGGTTCGTACATTGCGTTGCATCATGGACATCACGGGGATGGCCTGCAAAAGCTCGATACGTTCTTCTGGGTCCATCTCTGCGACTTCGCTGACAGACACGCGAAGAAGATCACGGTGGGTCACCAGCCCAGCGAGCCGTCCTTTGGCATCGACCACGGGCAGGTGACGGATACGCTCAGCCCGCATCAAGGTTTGCGCGAGATCCATGGTTTCAGTTTCGAGGAGGGTCGTGACTTGGTGCGTCATCAGATCGTTGACGCGAAAAGGCGACAGGTGGAGTGCGTTTTCGTGCTTGGCGTTCATCCGAGGCTCCTTGGGGTTGGCTGTTTGCGCCCCAAGGTAGCGAAGGCGTTGTGCATTTGCAAGGGTCGTGTTAGGGCTCTTGTGTGGTTTGCACGTCTTTCAAAGGAAGTGGAGCGAAAGAGCATGACGACACTTGCAGTCATTGGTGATATCCACGGTGAATTGGAGATGTTGGATCGAGTCTTAGAGCTGGTCCAACGTCGTCGTGTGGATGGCATCTTGTTGGTGGGTGATCTTGGGGTCAACGCTTTATGGGGGTTGGGGCATGCTGATGCGGATGTCCGCCAAAAGATGCGTTACGAAGAGTCCGTAGATGCGGTGTTTTCGCGGGTCTCGTCTTTGGGAATTCCTTATCTTTGGGTCGCTGGCAATCACGATCTCCCAGAGATAACAGGGGAAGGTTGTATCGATCGCAAGGTTGGGGAGATCGCGGGACTGCGGGTGTATGGTGTGGGTGGTGCGGGGCCACAGCACTTTGGTTTCCCATACGAATGGGAAGAAGAGGAGATCGAGCAGCTTGTGATCCCAAAGGTGGATATCTTGTTGTGCCATGCGCCACCTATCCGCACAGAGCTTGATCGTCTTCATCATAACGGACAGCACGTGGGCAGCGAAGCGATCCGCGAACATGCGGAACGCCACAAAGGTTTCTTGGTCTGTGGTCATATCCATGAGTCCCGAGGCGCCGACGTGATCAACGATTGTCTTTGTCTGAATGCAGGATCTTTGGGCGCACCTTACGCGACGTGTCTTGTGGGCTTTTTGACGCGGGTGGAAGGGGAAGAAGATCGTGTCGGGCTGTATTTTCTCGACGATCAATATGGGGTGTCGTGGGGAAAAGAGCAGATCCTTGAGATGCGAAAGATGCGATAATACGGTCTTTTTAGAGAGAGTCGGGGGACTTGAGGGGAGACGATGAGGGCAGGGTAATCACCACTCTTTCGAGCCTTCGGGGAGTTCGATGCCGACGATCTCCATCAACTTGAGTGCATTGGTGGTGGGGGAGATGCCTTTGCGGAGTTTGTAATCAAAGCGCATCTGGCGATCTTTGATTTGATCGCTGAGGTAAGCGAACTCGACTTTTTCACCAAAACGCTTGCACTTCTCGCTAAGTTCCATGTCATGCGTTGAAACGGAGCCGATCGCTTTGGAGTCGAGGAGCTGGGAGATGATGCCCAACGCCGCGACGCGTCGCTCAAGTGTGTTGGTGCCGTGAAGCATCTCATCGAGAAGATAGAACAAAGGCTTTGACTGGTTACGCAGATCGAGCACGCGCTTGAGACGATAAAGCTCGGCCATGAAGAAAGAGATCCCATGTTCGAGGGAGTCTTTGATCCGCATACTTGTCGCGATTTGCAGGTTGGGGGAAAGCTCAAAGCTTTCTGCACAAACAGGCGCACCTGTGTAAGCGAGAGCGGTATTCAGGCCGATGGTACGGAGCAATGTGCTTTTGCCTGACATGTTGGAACCCGTCAACAAAAGAAGCGGAGTGACCTCATTGAAAGAAA
Source organism: Myxococcales bacterium (assembly GCA_020632975.1). Taxonomy (GTDB): domain Bacteria; phylum Myxococcota_C; class UBA6777; order UBA6777; family UBA6777; genus JAKLKB01. The sequence continues at coordinate 18,837 of JACKEL010000017.1, read as the reverse complement.
GATCGTTGGCGACACGAGCGCGGCGCGACAAGAGCGGATGTCCCAACTCTTTGGCTTCAAAACAAAGCGGCGCATCTTCTTCAGTGAACGAAGGCATCCTGTAATCGGGGTTTTCGTCCGCAAAGGTCGCGAGTGCACACAAAGCTTCGAGTTCTCCAAGGAGTTCAAACCACGAGCGGACCTTGGGACCTACGCGATCTTGCCAGGTTTCGAGGCGTGTGAGGCAGTGCAGATCCCAGAAGAAGATCGTGTTGAGCGGAAAGTGGATCAGGCCCGAATAACGGACATCGCTCATGTCGATGATCTTTTGCAAACGCGCCATCTCTTCGTGAGGAGCGTGCCCTTGTTCGCGCAGAACCGACTGGAGCTTGTGTAGGGGCGTTCCTTTTTCTGCGGTTTCTTGGTCCACGATGCGGAAAAGATTTGCGTAGAGAAGGAAGACTTTTTCTCGAAGCGACACGCTCGACAGGATGGACACGACGTGCCCGCCCAAGCCGTAAGCCACGAGGAGTTGGGCAAGCAGGGGAAGCGCCCACCAAGCCATCGAGATCTTGCCCGTGATTTGTTGGATGAGAAAAGTCGTCACGACAAAAGCTGGGGAGATCCAGATCCACAGCTTCAGGAAAGGCTTGTCTTTGAGATAAGAGCCGCCTTCCACCCATTGAAGAAAGGGCTCGGGGTTGGGAAGCTCGGTGGGTTGGGCGTCTTCGTTGAGGTGAAGCCGCATCCCTTCGCGCTCGATAGAACGACGCATCTGGGGGTGTTCTTTGAGATCCAAGACGGTTTTTTGTCTCGCCTGAATCGTCGATGTATCCGCAGGTTCACAGATCCAGTGTGCGAGGGTTTCTTCGCCAAAGTGGGTTTGCATGGTGTGAAGATACTGAAACAAGGAGCCTTGGCCGAAGATGTCGAGGTCTTGGGCGTAAGGGTGATCGTCATCTTGGTAAGCATCGCCTCGATGGGGGAAGCGTTGCCAACGATCTTCGAGTCGATCCAAGCCGCGTTGACAGACCGCAGCCAAAAGCTCTGCATCTTGCCGTTCTTTTCGCAGTCTTCGATGGTGGGACACGGAGTACATGAAAGCCACAAAGACCACGAGCTCAAGAAGATACCAGCCTGCGAAGAGTTCGCCCGAGAGTCCTAGGCTCAACAGGACCACGAGAGCAAGGAAAAGCCCACCGCGGACCCAAGGCATGGTCTGGGCTTGTTGCTTGCGTTCTTCTGCGATGGCCTGTTGTTCTTTGATGATCTGTTGATAACGCTCGATCACAGGGGCGATCGGCTGTTGGGAAGCAGAGCCTACCGACGCCGTGGTAGGCGTCTCTTTTTCTTGAGAGGGAGACTGATTTGTTTCGCTCAAAGGTCATGATCCTTCTATGGTTGGGAGCCAAAGCGTGTCGGGGTTGTGGGAGCGTTTGCAAAGAGGCGCAGGAAGGGGAGAAAGCTTTACGCGTGGCTTAGTGAGCTTCTGCCCAGTTTGCGCCATGCCCGATATCGACCACCAAAGGAACACGCAAGCTCATCGCTTGTTCCATCTCTTCGTGGAGGATCTGGGACAACAGCTCGATCTCATGGGGCGGGACTTCAAAGAGAAGTTCGTCATGGATTTGAAGCAACATCTTGGCGGACAGAGCTTGTTGTTCCATGCGGTTGGCGATGCGGATCATCGCGCGTTTGATCAGATCCGCAGCGCTCCCTTGGATGGGGGTGTTGACAGCGATGTTGTTCGAAGCTGCGCGAACACGGGGATCTTTGCTGTCGAGATCATGCACATAACGACGACGGCCTGACAACGTCTCGACGTAGCCGAGTTTTTTGGCGCTTTCGATCGTGCCTTCGAGGTAGTTTTTGACCTTGGGGTACGATTTGAAATACGCCTTGATGAAATGGCCCGCATCATCGACGCTTACGTTGATCTCTTTGGCGAGACGTGGCGGCCCCATGCCATAGATGATCCCAAAGTTGATGGCTTTGGCAGCGCTACGCTGGCTGGAGGTCACTTCTTCGGCTGGGACATCGAAGATCAAGCCTGCGGTGCGTGCGTGGATATCGATTCCCTTGTGGAAAGCGTCGATCAGCACGGGGTCTTCGCTGATATGCGCCAACAAGCGAAGTTCGACCTGAGAGTAGTCTGCACTGAGGATCTTCCAAGCGGGATCACCACAGACAAAGGCTTTTCGGATCTCTCGCCCTTGTTCTGTGCGGGTAGGGATATTTTGTAAGTTGGGTGAGAAGCTTGAGAGGCGCCCTGTGGCGGTATGGGCCTGACGAAAACGCGTGTGGATCCGCATGATCTGATGTTCGTCAGGAGTCGCTTGGGCAGGGAGCGCATCGATATAAGTGGAGAGCAGTTTCTGAAGCTCCCGATAATCGAGGATCAAGCGAGGCAGTGGGTGCCCTGTAAGCTGTTCGAGTGTTTCGCTGTTTGTACTGAAACCCGTGCCTTTTTTGGTTTTGCGAAGTTCGACCCCAAGCTCTTCGTGGATCTTGAGTTTTTCATAGAGGAGTTGGGCCACTTGTTGGGATGAGTTGACGTTAAACTCGGGATCTTCCGCGTAGGTTTGGATCTCCGCCATCATCGCTTGAAGCCGCGTGTCCATCTCATCGTGCATCTTTTGGAGGAGCGGGATATCCAACGCGACGCCAAGTTGTTCCATCTTCGCAAGGATCGGAATCAAGGGATTTTCCAGCTCATCCATCAACTTTACGATATCGCTCTCTTCGAGTTGTGGCTTCAAGACAGGAACCAAACGGGCGACCACATCGATCTCTTCGCCAAGAAAGCGCACGATCTCTGATGGTTCCAGTTCTTCCCACGGGCGGCGCTTTCGTCCACTTCCGCGAACGTCATCAGGCTGCATCTTTCGATATGACAGCAGTTGCAACGCCAACGAGTCGAGTTCTTGATTGGGGCGGCTAGGATTCAACAGATACGCCCCAATCAACGTATCCAACGTCAAGCCTTTGAGTTGGATGCCATAGCGATACAACAGCAGGATGGTCTCTTTTAGATCATGCCCTATCTTCGGGATATTTGGATCTTCAAGCAGAGGCTTCAGCGTTTGAAGACAAGTCTTCCAAGTCATCGGTTGCGTAGAGGAGCTTGTTGAAGCCGACGCATCGCTCGGAGCATCCGAGCTTGCGATGACAGGCGCAGGTTCAAAGACGCTTCCAAAAAGTCCGAGCTGTGCAGAGGCAGAGGGCGCAGCTTTGGGGGCGGGTGACGCTTTTGGGGCCAATGGAGCCGCAGAGGAAGTCGCAGAGGAAGTCGCAGAGGAAGCCGCAGGGGAGGGCGTTTCTGTTTCTTGGGAAGACGAGGACTCTTCTTGTGGGAGGACCGCGATCCAAGCTTCTTGGGGGCCATGCGCGAGTGCCAAGGCGTGATAGCGTGCGCCTTGGTCGTTGTATTCAAAGAGGGGGTGCAGCAAGAGCTGCCCAGCTTCTTTGCAAATCTCGATGACTTCGAGCAGACCGTCGAGATCGCGGATCAGGTGGTACTGTCCTTGGGCTTGTTGTGGTGCGAGTGTTTCGCCACCTTTCACGATCTGCGCGACACGGTCGAGCAAAGAGTGAAACTCGAGATCAGAGAAAAGTCTGCGCAGCTCCTTGGCATCGACATCTCCGCGCGCGAGATCTTCGACATCTTCTTTGATCTCGATGTCTGTGCGGATCGTGACGAGGTCTTTGGAGAGGTATGCGAGATCTTTGTTTTCCGTGAGGCGATCGCGCATCGAGCCAGAGACTTTGTCAAGCGAAGCGTAGAGTTGATCGAGGCTTCCGTAATCTTCGATCAGTTTTTGTGCAGTCTTGGGACCAACTTTGGGGACGCCAGGGACATTGTCTGAGCTGTCTCCTACAAGCGCCATGTAGTCGATGATTTGGGAAGGTTCGACGCCATACTTTTCTTTGACGTCGGGGGCTGCGACGATCGTGACGCCTTTTCCGCTTTTCCCTGGATCATAGAGTTTGATCTTTTCTGTGACGAGCTGTGCAAAGTCTTTGTCTCCAGAGACGATCATGACATCTGCACCATCGGATGCTCCGCGCTTTGCGAGGGTTCCGATGATGTCGTCAGCCTCTACACCGCTTTGATGGATGACCTTGATCCCAAGGGCTTTGGTCAGGTAGCGCACCACGGGAAGCTGTTCTGCGAGTTCATCAGGCATCTTTTCGCGGGTGGCTTTGTACTCTGGATACATCTGGTGACGAAAGTTGGGTCCTGACGCATCGAATACAACGGCGATTTCATCAGGGTCTTCTCGTTCAAGCAACCCAAGCAAGGCGTTGATAAAGCCAAAGGCTGCGCTGGTGTTTTCTCCGCGAGAGTTCAACAAGGGATTCTTGATAAACGCAAAAAAGGCGCGGTACACCAAGGCGGAACCATCGATTAGAAAAAGTCTTTTCTGGGTCATTTATCCTCTTCAATCCATCGATTTGGGCATCGCATCAAGGGCGACCTGTCGTGCCTCGTCGATCTTGGCGGAGCGTTGGACGGGATAATGGAGTTCGCTTGCGAGTTCCCTCAACTCTTGGGGGAAGCGTGCTAGCGTGCTCTTGGAATAAGCTTGTATCTCTTGGAGGGTAGGGGCAGGTCGTGTGCGTTTGCCGTCACGCATCACGCAAGACAACAGTGCCTCGCTACCCTGTGGGGGGTGTTCTTCAGCGAGCGTGATCAGGTCGTGTTTGGCGTGTCCTTCGTCTGAATAGAAACGATAGAGTTGCTTTGCACCCGGATAACTCGGCTTTCCTGGGCTATTTTTGAGAACATACCGTACATGTCCAGGCGCGTCTTCTTGGGCCACCAACTTGTACACACCTCCCAGAGCAGGGGCATCTTTGGAGGTCGCGAGTTCTGTTCCCACACCAAAGATATCGATGGGTGCACCTTCTTTCAAGAGTTGGGCGATCTTCTCTTCATTGAGATCATTGCTTGCGACGATCTTGGCGTCAGGTTGGCCTTCTTGATCGAGGATCACACGTACTTTTTTGGAAAGCGTCGCAAGATCACCACTATCAAGGCGAACTCCACGAAGTTTGGGGGTGGCTTTGGCGGCAAGATGCGCACCTTGAAGCGTGTCATAAGTATCGATCAAGAGCGTGGCATGTTCTGGAAATGCCGCAGCATAGGACCGAAAGGCGTCTTCTTCTTTGGCAAAAGACATAATAAACGAGTGCGCACAGGTCCCCACCACAGGGATACCATAACGATGGCCCGCTTCGACATTGGAAGTCCCCACACATCCAGCGATATAGGAGGAGCGGGCTGCCAACAGCCCAGCTTCGGGGCCGTGGGCGCGCCGTGTGCCAAACTCGACGACATCGCGGCCTTGTGCTGCTGAGACCACTCGTGCTGCCTTGCTCGCGATCATGGTGGACATGTTGATCACGGAAAGCAGCATCGTTTCGATCAGTTGGGCCTCAAGCAAAGGGGCCGTCACACGCAACAAAGGCTCACCCGCAAAGACCACTTCGCCTTCTTTGGCGGCCCAGATCTCACCCTCAAAACGGAAGTTACGCAGGGCTTCAAAGAAGCTTTTGTCGATATGCGCAAAGCTAGGAAGGCTTTGTAAGTAGTCGATCTCTTTTGTGGAAAAGTGCAGATCTTCCAAGACCTCAAGGGCTTCTTCGAGTCCCGCAAAGATCAGGTAGGAGCGATTGGGGGGGAGTTTCCGCACAAAAAGTTCGAAGGTTGATGTGGGATTCATCCCTTCGCGAAAATAGGCGGCCATCATGGTGAGTTGGTAAAGGTCAGTTTGCAAGATGGACACTTGGACCATGTTTGCCTCCTTTAAGAGCGATGGTTCGGTGACAGCGGTTGTATATGTCTAGGCTTTGTTGGTCAACGTGATCAAGGCCCCTACCATTTGTTCAATTCTCTTTCTCTTGCCAAGCAGAGTGAACCTAGGTAAAGTGTCCACCGTTTTGGTCCACAGAAAAACGAAGCGCAATTTCATCAGGTTGTTTGTCACTATGTGTCATTCATTACTTTTAGATGAATGACACCTTATTTGACTGTGCTGAGTTCGTTCACCTAACCCTACATGTCAAGGAGTGAATCCCCATGTTGAAAAGCATGACCAAATGGTTTCTTTTGGCTGCTGTGTTGTCGTTCAATACTGGTTGTCAACGCACTGATGTTCCCCCCCCCCGCATCGACCTTGCTCAAGTTAACGATGCTTTCCAATCCACAGGCGGGGCTACTTTCTCGCAGTTCATGCAAAACCTTGAGATGAAGGTCAACGAGATCTACCTCAAAGATGACTTCGTAATGTTGGACGCTCGTCGTCCCCGCATCGGCGAACTCCAAATCTACGGCTATGTCGACAAAGACAAAGTGCCCGGATTTGATCGTTTCCGTGACGACCTTCTTTTCAAGATCGTTCAAGAAAAAGGCCCCGGCCGTTTCTACTATCGTCTTGAAAGTGGCGATGGCTACGTGTTTGCACGTCAATCTTACCGTGCAAGCACCCCCGGTATGGGCTTCCTCGCAGCATACACCACTTTGGCGTTGCTCTCGATGTGGCCCCGCTACTACACCCCCTACAGCCGTGTAGTGGTTATCCGTCGTTACCGCACCACCTACCGTCGTTCGCCTGGTTATGCAGCACGTCGTCGTCGTTACGCTGCATACTCCAAGAAAACCCGCTCTGCTCGTGCTAGCGCACGCCGCATGGGTGGTCGTCGCGGTGGCCGTGGCGGCGGCAAGTGGTAAGCCCCACGAAATCCTTCCTTTTTCTCCTCCCACTTCTTCTCTTCTCTTAAATTTCCCTACTACTTTCAACATCTCTTAGAACGCGTCAACTTGACGTGCCGCTTGGGATGTGACTACACTCTTTCTTTGCAGGCTCATGCTTACAATCTCGAAAGACATTGTATCTGCTTTTTTTCTAAGCAAGATCTTGTGCCTGTCAAACACTGGCGACTTCTCGCTGTCCCATGCGCTTGGGACAGTGACTCACTGTTCCTAGAAGTGATGAGAAGGTTCTCGCCCAAAACATAAGGAGCTGGAGAGCATTGGACAGTGTCCCTCTTGCAGAGGGTCTTACGTGGCTTTATATGGCTGCGTCTTCTGCAACAACTTGGGTACATCGGTTAGGTGAGGTTTCAAATTGGGAGTGGTTGCTGATCCTCTTCTGCCTCTTTTTTTCGGCGATCTTTTCGGCCTCAGAGACCGCCCTTACTGCCCTCACTTATGCCAAGATCGAACAGCTTATCGACAAGGACTCCGCGCGTTATGGCCGCCTCAAACTTTGGTTGGAGCACCCCAACCGCGTCCTAACCACCATCCTTGTGGGTAACAACCTCGTCAACATCCTTGCTTCTTCGCTTGCCACCACCATCTCGCAACGTATCTTCCAAAACCAAGGCGTTGCGATCGCTGTTGGGGTGATGACTTTTTTCATCCTTGTGTTTGGAGAGATCGTTCCAAAAACGTATGCCAAACACCACGCTACACAGGTAGCGCATCGTGTCTTTCCCATCCTTCAGCTCTCGTATTGGGGCTTTTATGTCATGACGGGGATGTTGGTTACGCTCGCAGCCTGGGCGGTCCGCATCTTTGGCGGAAACATCCACCGCAGCGGCCCTTTTATGAGCGAAGAAGATCTCGAATATATGATCAGCCTTGGGACACGCGAGGGGGTTCTTCACTCTGAAAAAGAACGCCTGCTCAAGTCCGTACTGGAGTTCGACGACATCACTTTGCGCGAGATCATGGTTCCTCGGATCAACGTGGTTGCCCTCTCGGTGGATGCTTCTCGCAAAGAGCTTTTGGAGCTTGCCCAAGACGCCAGCCACAGCCGAATCCCCGTCTATCGCGACAATATGGATCACATCGTCGGGATCTTGTACCTACGTGATCTTTTCCGTATGTACACCGCCAACGGAGAGAGCGGTCTTGGCGAAGACTGGGCGCCTTTGCTTCGCACACCTTACTTTGTCCCCAGCACCATGAAAGTCTCGGATCTGTTGAGCGAGTTCCAACGACGAAAGAGCCACATGGCCATCGTTGTGGATGAATTCGGCGGAACCATGGGACTTGTCACGCTTGAAGATATCCTTGAGGAGATCGTCGGAGAGATCCACGACGAATACGACAAAGACGAAGAACAAGATATCGTCGAGTTGGAACCCGGTAAGTGGCAAGCAAGCGCCCAACTGAGCATCCGCGAGTTGGAAGAACTTCTTGATGTCGAGTTCCCTGACGAAGGGGACTACGAGACCTTGGGAGGTTTCATTACGTCGGAGTCTGGGCGTGTTCCCCAAGTCGGCGAAGTGTTAGAGCGCTTTCACTTTACCTTCCATGTCCTCGAAGCCGACGAACGACACGTCCGCCTCATCGAGATCAAACGCATCTCGATCGAAGAACCCGAACAAACCGCGCAAGCCCTCCCCACACCCGTTGCTTCCGAAGACAGCGGCGCCAAGATCTCCCCTCCCTAATCTTTCTCGCTCCTACGCATACCCCCGAACCCACCCGAAGATCCTTAACTTTCTTTTCAAAGAGCAACCTCGCTTTCAAAAGAAGCACCCTTTTGTTTGATCGGCTGTTTGCCTCAAGAGTAGGGTAGGTCTAATCTCTCCGTGTGTCCGATGGAATCGACTTTTTCTTGTCGTCTGCTCGACTGTCTGGTTGCTCGGTTGTCTAGTCGCTCGGTTGTCTAGTCGCTCGACTGCCTGGTTGTTTGATTGCTCGACTGCTTGGTTGTTTGATTGCGTGGTGCGTTAGAAATGAGAACCGTTGAGCAAGCCTAAATAGCCCTATTTATCGTCGTTTTAGAAGATGATTTTGTTTTTCGTTCTATCGTTCCACACTATGATCGCTCGCCTGCTTGGTTGCTTGCTCGTTTGATGAAGTCGCTGTCCAACGGAGCCATGGCTCGATTGCGCTAGCGCTCGACGTGTTTTCCGTGTGTTTCGTTGGTGGGGGAGATCTTTTCTTTGGGCAGAGAAAGACAAAGGACGAGCGCAAAGAGACGAGCTTGTTCAAAAGCCACTCTTGACGGTGTAGGAAAGCCTTGGGATGGGGATTTTATAGAGAGAACGGGCAGAGAAGAGAGGGCGTAGGGGTAGGGGATTAATCGCCGTCTTCAACGAGGGATGCGGTGGTATTGCGCAAGCGTGAAGACATGGTTTTGAGGAAGCCCCAAAGGATCTTCACAGCGATGCTTTGTTCGACGCGCATGAGTTCGATGAAGTTTTTACGTGTGATCGTGAGGAGTTGGGACTCTTCTTCGATGATCACGGTTGCAGAGCGGGGCATCTTGTCCACAAGGGCCATCTCACCGAAGTGATCACCTTCTCGCAGGATCGCGACTTGGTTGCCTTTGCGTTGGATGCTGGCTTTGCCTTTGAAGATGATGTAGAGGACATCGCCGACTTCATCTTCTTCCACGACCCGTTCACCTTTGTGATAGGTCTTGAGGTAGGTGATGTTCATGACCTTCACAAGTTCTTGGTAGGTCATGTGTTGGAACAGCGGGATCTTTTGGAGGAGATCCATACGCAAGGTGATCTCGGTCTTGCGTGGTTTGTCGCTGTTGGGGGAGTCGGTTCCTGCCCAGACGACGATCGCGGTGATGTTGTCTTTTCCGCCGCGTTCGTTGGCCAGTTGGATCAAACGATCGGGGATCTTTTCGATCTCTTCTTCGGCCATGTGTGGGCCAACTTCGCCTTCTTGGAAGTACCCGTGCAGACCGTCAGAGCACAACAAGAAGCGATCACCATCGTGAAGATCCACAAAAAGCGTGTCCACTTTGACGGTATCGGAAGCACCGACCGCGCGGGTGATCACGTTTTTGTAGGGAGAACGTTCGGCTTCTTCCTCTGTGATCAAACCCATCCGCAGTTGTTCTTTGACGAGTGAGTGATCTTCAGTGAGTTGGAAGATTTGGTTTTGCCGTAGCAAGAAGATGCGGCTATCTCCAACGTGCCCAACGACGGCTTTGTTGCCGAGGATCATCATCATCGAGAGGGTGGTACCCATCCCGCGTGAGTCCGCTTTTTTCTTGGACATGTCATAGACAGATTTGGCCGCTGTTTGGACGGCTTCATCGATATGATTGAGGATCTTGGGCCGATTTTTCTCGGGATTTTCCTCAATCAAGGAACGGAGATCGTCGATGCGTTCTTCTAGGGAAGTCCGCAAGACTTTGAGTGCGGTTTCTGAGGCCACTTCACCAGCGGCGTGTCCACCCATCCCGTCTGCTACGCCGAACAAACCCAGATCCATATCGACGATATAGTTGTCTTCATTGTGCTTTCGTTGGCGACCAACATCGGTTTTCGCCCACGCTCGGATTCGAAGCTGCTCTCGCTTCTGCGTCATCGTTCACTCTTCCGTCTGCGTCTCGCAAGGGGTTCGTTGCACCCTCGTGGGGATTATGCGAAGTCGTTTCTGCGTGGATCAACTGCCAAAGCAGTAGGCTGCCTTTCTTGTCAGGCGGAGCACGCGCTTTCAAACATCAAGATGTTTCTGAGTATCTGCGAGCCGAAATCACTTGTCAACCTCTTGACAGATGATCTACTGTCAGCCTTCGCAATAAAGGGGATCATCGCACAGTAACAAAAGAGTCTTGTTTCTGTCACCGATCACCAAGCTCCCACCTTTCAGAAGAAGAACAAAGAACGATGACATCGAATCCGTCCATTGAACATACCACGCAAACGACCGAGTCTTGGATTACAAATGCCCAAGGAGTTCGCTTGTTTACAGTGAGTCGAGGCGAAGGACTTCCCTTGCTTTTCTGTAACGGCTTGGGGGTCTCTGCGGATAGTTTTTGGCCTGCGATCTGCCGCCCACTTTCCGCACATGTTCGTACGATCAATTGGGACTACCAAGGACACGGTCGTTCGGAAAATCCGCTCCCTGAAACACAGATGAGTTTGCGGATCTGCGTGGACGATCTGATCCAAGTGATGGATCATTATGGTCTCGAAAAAGCTGTGTTGGTGGGGCACTCGATGGGGGTGCAGATCGGTCTTGAGTGTCTGCGTTATTACCCTGAGAGGGTGCAAGGGTTTATCCCGATGCTAGGGACTTTTCAACGTCCCTTTGATACTTTTATGCGATTTAAGTACGCCTCCGATGTTTTTGAAAAAGTATCTTCGTGGATCTTTGATCATCCTGACACCACAGCAGAAGTTTGGCCCAAACTTTTTCAAACGTGGCTGGCCGATCCTGTCGCACGTGTCGCAGGGATCGTGAATCGTCGCTATTTTCCTTCAAGCGAGATCGAGATGTATCTTGGGCATCTTCGCAAGATGTCGCCTTTGATCTTTTTTGAGCTGGCGCGTTCGCTTCAAGAGCACTCCGCAGACGATATGCTCGAAAGTGTCGAGATCCCCACACTGATCTTTGCGGGTGAAAAAGATCTTTTTACACCCCCCGAAGTCTCGAAAGAGATGCACGCACGCATCCCAAGTGCAGAGTTGCAGTGGGTCCAAGATGGAAGTCACGCTGCGATGGTCGAACACCCTGATCTTTTTTGGTTGCGGATGTTGCACTTTTTGCAAAAACACTTCCCCGAGCAAGTGCTGAGTCCTGCGCAAGTCCTCGCAAACCAAAGTAGCCCCACGCTTCAAAATACATCCGAAAGTGATCTTCCCCTCGATTCCGCACAAAAAGCCTGAAGCCTGTCATGCACCCATCTCCTCACGAACCTGTTACCACTTGGCACCGCGTAGATATCTTGCGGGCGGTGGGGCTTGGTCTCTTGGCTTTTGTGCTTCTCGGGACCTACGCCATCGCACGACCCACCAGCGAATCCCTTTTTCTCAAAGAGTACACAAGCAAAGCGCTGCCTTCTGTGTGGTTGGCTGTCGCGTTTGTGGCGTTGATCGTCGTGGCTCTTTACAATCGCTATGCCTCTTGGATGCCGATGCTACGCCTTTTTGGTTGGGTATCCTTGGGCAGCACGTTGATCGTTGCGTTGCTGTTGTGGGCGCAACATCTCAAGATCCGAGAAGCCACTTTTGCGCTGTACGTGTGGAAAGACGTGTACGTGGTGGTGCTTGTGGAGATCTTTTGGGGCTACGCCAACCAAGTCTTTGATCTGCGAAAAGCGCGATGGCTCTATGGGTTGTTTTGTGTGATGGGATCGCTCGGTGGGCTCGTTGCCAACTTGGGTGTGGGCCCTTTGGCGCGTTCGTGGGGAACGACGCGTGCGGCTTCTTTGTTGGTGCCTTTGCTTTTTGTCATGGGTCTCGCGGTGTGGGGCTTTGAAAAGCTTGTAGGGGCTGAGATCCCCGCATCTGCTCGAAAAGAAAAGCCTGCTTGGGGAGATGGGGTTCGTATCGTCTTACAAAGTCCTTACCTTTGGTTGGTGTTTCTTTTGATCTTGTGCGCGCAGATCGCCACCAATAGCATGGACTATCAATACAATCGCATGCTTGAGCAAACTTATCCTCAAACCGATCAACGCACGGCCATCGTCGGGCAAGTGTACGCGGTGATCGATGTGGTTGCGATTGTTTTTCAATTTCTCACAGGGCCGATTCTTCGATGGTTTGGGGTCTCCGCAACCTTGCTTTTGATCCCTGCGACTTTGCTTTTGGCGTTGGGTGCTTATCTCATGACGCCGACGTTTGGGATGATCGCTTTTGCCAAGATCTTCGATAAGAGCATGGGCTATTCTTTGTTTCGTGCTGCCAAAGAGATCCTTTATTTGCCGCTCTCCCATGACGAAAAGACCCAAGGGAAGGCCATCGTTGATGTCTTTTCTTATCGCGCCGCCAAGGGCTTTGCTTCGATCTTGTTGATGCTTTTGGTGGCTTGGCATTGGGGACATCTCTTGGGAGGGATCTCTCTACTTTTGTTGGTAGGCTGGCTTTTGCTGACGGTTGAGATCGTTCGGCGTTATCGTCGGTTGGGTCAGGTCTCAAACGCGGTTGACACAGCCCCTTCCAACGACTAGCCTTCTTCCACGCGTCTCTCTGTGTCGCGCTCTGCCACACAGATCGCGTACGCTTGTGAACTTTGTGCCCCCGCGCGTCTTCTTCTCCTCGCTGTGGGGGATGCACCCTCAGGCTCTCTCATAACCGCAGGAACCGATTGGACGCGATGCTTCAACTGACACCTGAACAACAAGCCATTGTGGCACATAATGGCGGACCCGCCTTGGTGTTTGCCGTTGCAGGTGCAGGTAAAACCACCGCGATGGTGCATCGTATCGAACGGCTTGTTCGTGAACAGATCTTTGAACCGCGCCATATCCTCGCCACTTCTTTTAGCCGCGCCACCGTTGACGATCTCAAGAAAGCTTTGCGCGCTTGGCCCTCATGCGTAAAGGTCCAAACCTCGACGCTTCACGCTGTGGGGTTTCGCATCTTGCGCCGCGCACAACAGCTCGGCCTCTTGTTTTTTGAGTCGATGGGAGACGCAGACCCCGAACAAGTCACGGATATCCTACTCAATCGAGCTTTGCGCTATGCAAGAGATCTCGATCACTTCGACAAAAGCGAGCTACGCAACCTCGATCGCGAAGACTTCCTCACGTATGTCAGCACTTGCAAAGGAAATCTCCAGTTCGCCGATCTCGAAGCGGCCCAACTCCCCGACACCACCATCGGGCTTGCGACCCAAGCCGTCCCTCCGAGTAACCTCGCTTGGTATCTCGATCTCTACAAGCTTTTTGAACGTGTACGCAATGAGGCCAAAGCCGTCACATTCGACGATATGTTGCTCAGCGCATGGGAGATGTTGGTCAACCACGAACATCTTCGACGCGAGTTCCAAGATCGTTATCAGTGTGTGATCGTCGATGAGTTCCAAGATGTAAACCTCGTACAGTCCGAGATCTTGGATATCCTTACAGAAAGACACCGAAACTACATGGTGATCGGTGATGACGATCAGACGATCTATGAGTGGCGTGGAGCACAGCCGCGTTATATCCTCGGATTTGCCGAGCGATACAAGGCCAAGAAATATTTTGTGAGTGACAACTTTCGTTGCAAAGCGTCGCAGGTTGTCCTCGCCAACCAGATCATCGCGCAAAACAAACAACGCGAACGAAAAAGTCTCCATCTGACGAGAGGGTTCGATGGGCGGACCTTTGTCCATGAGGCCGAAAGCATCGCAGCGATGGGGCGTCAGATCGTCCAAGAGGTCCAGATCGCGATCCAACGTGGTTACGCACTTCGTGATATCGCTGTCTTGGTGCGGCTGTATGCCCAAACCCCTTACATCGAACACCCTCTGATCGAAGCGCAGATCCCCTACAAAGTCATCGGGTCTCAGCCTTTTTATCAACGTCCAGAAGTACGGGTGTTGCTGTATTATCTGCAACTTGCGCGGTGGAATCGCCGCTTGATCGCGGGCCTTCCTCCTTCTGGACGCGAGATGGAAGCCATGAGCAAAGCGTGGCGGCAGATCTACAATCGGCCTTTGCGCTACATCTCCGCGGAGTTGGGAGAGCAGGTTCTTCAAGATGTCTGCTATTACCGCATCTCTTTCAACCAAGCGATCCAACGCCAAGGCTCCTCTCTACGCTCTTGGCAAAATCGCCATCTCGAAGAACTGTCCGACAATTTGCTTTGGTTGAGCACCCGTCTTGGACCTGAGCCTGACGTCGATATCTCAGCGCAGCTTTCGCCCCAAGAGCAAGAGCAGATGACCGCGCTGCATCCGCCGTCTGAAGAGCGCATCGACGCTTCGCAAGTGTTGCACGAGTTGGAGCTGCGCCTCGATTACAAACGCTACCTGATGCGAAACAGCGGATTTCCCGAAACTGGAGAGGGGCGAGCGCGCAACGTCGAAGGGTTGATCGAATACGCGGACGGAAAAGGTACACCGATCGAACTGCTCGAACATATCGAGAAGATCTCTTTTGAACGTCGCCAGATGCACCACACAGACGAAGACAATTACATCTCGTTGATGACGATCTTTCGCGCCAAGGGTCTGGAGTGGCCTGTCGTCTTTATCCCCGATTGCAACGAAGGAACCATCCCTTTTCGTGGGAACCAAGACAACCTCGAAGAAGAGCGTCGTCTGCTCTATGTCGCGATTACACGGACAAAAAAAGAACTCCACTTGTGTCTGCTGCGAAAGAATCGACCTTCTCCGTTTCTTGTGGAGGCGAACTATCTTTCTACCCTCCAAACGGTCGAGAAGATCCGCGCTGTGTTGGAGTCTCCACCCCACACGTGGGATATCGATCACCTGCTGACGGTCGCAAGGCATACACAAAAACTACAGCTTGATCGGTATCTTAGCTTTTGGTGGGAAGGGCATGACGATCTCAAGTTGGCGCTCGCTCGTGAGATCCAAAAACTCTTTCGTCTCGCAGTCGAGAGAAAGTGGCTTGAACAGCTCGAACTTGATGAAAAAGACTTGGCTTTTTGGGAGGAGTTTGGGTTCTTTGACGAACTTCCTGACGAAAGTTCCATCGAAGAGATCCAGCGCCTTGTGAAGTTGCCGATCCATTCTCCCCGTCGCAACGGGAATGCTGATGTTTCTGAAAGCCCATTTGTCCTCGGCCAAGAACCCACCAAAGACGACTTCCTACCAGGGATTCGCGTGCGCCATCCCAGCTATGGGATCGGCACGGTTCTAGAGGTCTTTGAGGTCAATAGCAATCTGCGTTTGATGATCGACTTTGGAAGCTTGGGCAAGCGTCGTATCGCCCCAGGATTCGTCAAGTTGGAGATCCTGTCTTCCGCTGCTCCCACAACGTAGCTGTGCTTGGGCCATTCACCATAAAAGGACGCCATGTACATGACAAACTCTTTGGGAACTGTCTCTGAGTCTCTTTTGCCTATCCGTGATATCGCCCAAGCATGGGGTGTTTCAGACGATGAGCTTTTGCCCTATGGCACAGACAAAGCCAAGCTTTCGTTGGCGATCTTAGAACGCCTGAAAGACCGACCCCTTGGGCGTTATGTTGTGGTCACGGCCATTACCCCCACGCCGCTTGGCGAAGGAAAGACCACCACCGCGCTGGGTCTTACACAAGCGCTTGGAAGCGTTCTGAAAAAGAATGTGGCGGCCACCTTACGACAGCCAAGCATGGGACCCACTTTCAATATCAAAGGTGGCGCTGCGGGCGGTGGAAAGGCACGTATCGTTCCTTCTTCTGCGCTAAATCTCCACCTGACGGGCGATATGCACGCTATCACGGCTGCACACAACCTCGCTGCGGCGGCTTTGGATACGCGCCTTTACCATGAGTCTCGTCAAAGCGACGCGGCCCTCAAAAAGCGCGGTCTTGCGCGTCGTCTCGACATCGATCCCGAAACCATCACTTGGCCGCGCGTTTTGGATATCACAGACCGAGCTTTGCGCGATATCCAAGTGGGCCGAGATGACGGCCTTTTGCGCGATGGCAGCCCCAACCCTTACTTTCCTCGCAACAGCCGCTTTGATATCACGCCCGCAAGCGAGCTCATGGCGATCCTTGCGCTTGCTACGAGCCTTGCGGATCTTCGTCAACGCGTTGGCCGTGCAGTCGTGGCTTTGGATCGACAAGGTCACGCTGTGACACTCGAAGACCTTGGCGTTGCGGGCGCTGTGACCGTTCTTTTGCGCGATGCTCTCCAACCCAACCTCTTGCAGACGCGAGAAGGGCAACCCGTGGTGATCCATGCAGGGCCTTTCGCCAATATCGCGCATGGCAACTCTTCGATCTTGGCGGATCAGATCGCACTGCGGCTTTCGGATATCGTGATCACAGAAGCCGGATTTGCGGCGGATATCGGCTTCGAGAAGTTTTGCAATATCAAGTGTCGTGCGTCTGGACTCAAGCCCGATGCTGTCGTCTTGGTCGCGACTGTTCGGGCGCTCAAGATGCATGGTGGCGGTCCTGCGGTTTCTCCTGGGGCGCCGCTCGATCCAGCTTATACCCAAGAAAACTTGGAACTGCTTTCCGCAGGTCTCCCCAACCTTGGACGACATATCGATATCGTCCGTCAATTCGGCCTTCCCGTCGTTGTCGCAGTCAATCGTTTTGGGGAAGATACGGATGCTGAAGTCGCGTTGATTCAGCGCTATGCCTCTGAAAAAGGTGCCTTTGCAGCGGTGCCTTCTGACCACTTTGCACGAGGTGGAGAAGGTGCCGCAGAACTCGCACAAGCGGTTCTTGATGCAACAGAAGCCCCCAATGCATTCGAGCTTTTGTATCCTGATGACGCTCCCATCGCCGAAAAGATCGAGACCATCGCACGGAAGATCTACCAAGCCGATGGCGTGGAGTTTAGCGAGCTTGCACAACAACAACTCCAACGCTACGAAGCTTTGGGTCTTCGACACCTCTCCATCTGCATGGCGAAAACGCATCTTAGCATCAGTCATGATCCTGCTCTCAAAGGCGCACCCACAGGCTTTACGGTTCCTATTCGTGAGATCCGTGCGAGTGTGGGAGCAGGCTTTTTGTACCCGTTGCTTGGTGAGATGAGCACCATGCCTGGTCTTGCGACACATCCCGCTTTTATGGACATCGATATCGACCTAGAGACGGGGGAGATCGTTGGGTTGTCCTAGGGCAGCGATGTTGTGCGGAGGAGCCAGTTGGAGAGAGGGCCATCTGGTTTTGTGAATGAGGGTTGTTTGTTCGAGAAATTGAGGGTGGAAAGATGGTAGCGTTCGGCATGGTCGGGCGAAGGAGCCTTCTTCAAGACCTCGAAGACGCTTGGCAGGGGGCGCTTCGTGGCAAGGGGGCTTGTCTTTTGCTCGAAGGACACGCAGGGATGGGCAAGACTACGGTCTTACGTCACTTCCTTGCGTCTCTTTCTCAGGGGACACTTTTTCGGCTGCAAGGGACAGGCTATCTCCTTCACAAAGATTTGCTTTATGCGCCTCTTCTCGAAGCTCTCGATGGGCTCTTTCGTACACAGGAGCTTTCCCAAATCAAATCGTGGTGCGCAGGACTCGAAGAGTTGGGTGGGTGGTTTCCAAGTCTCGCGCTTCCATCTTCTTCGCTGTCTCGGGATCTTGCGTTGGAGCGCTTGCGTCTCTTTCGTTGCTTTGTGGAGCTTTTGTCGCGGCTGTCTGAAGAGCGCCCTGTGCTCCTTGCCATCGAAGACTTGCACTGGGCTGACGAAGCTACACTGAAACTCTTTCACTTTTTGGCGCACAGTCTCTCTCACAAACGTGTGATGTTGCTTGCGACCTTGCGCAGTGAAGCCCTCGAAACAGACGCTGAAGTGCGGCAGTGTATCTCTTCTCTCAAGAGGATACCCACTGTGATCCATCAGCATCTTGCGCCTCTTTCGCCTTCTGCGAGCAAGGCCCTGATCCAAGCTCGTTTGGGAGCAGATGTCTCTTTGCATTTGTTCGGGATGTTGTTGGAACAAACGGCAGGATCGCCTTTCTTTTTGTGCGGTTTGCTCGATGCTCTCCAAAAGAGTCGTTCGTTGTTTTTCGATGGCAGTCGCTGGCGATTTGCTGCATCGAGCTTTCCTCTTCCTCGATCTGTTCGGGATATGGTGGAAGAACGATTGGCCCAGCTTTCTAAAGAAGATGTCGAGCTGCTGGCGTTTTTTGCGGTGAGTGCACAAGGACTGCGACGTCGTGTACTTTTGGTCTTGATGGAAGGGACCTCTTCTGCCCGCATCGACGAAGGTCTCGAACGTTTGGTTCGACATGGCATCTTGGAAGAGACCCTGTGGCAGGGGGAAGATGCCTATACTTGGGCACATCCGCTTTTTCAGCAAGGGGTGTACGATGCACTTCCCCTACGGACCAAACGCCAGAAACACGCTGTGTTTGTCGCCTTTTTGGAAAAGCAACAAGACATCTCTTGTTTGTTGTTGGCTCATCATTACAGACAGATGGGACAGTTGGCGTACCATGAGCGCGCACTGACGGTCTTGTGCGAAGCCGCGCAGTTGACGAAACGG
>JACKEL010000016.1 GCA_020632975.1 Myxococcales bacterium | reverse complement strand
CGAGTACAGAAAAATCGGAAAGTAATGCGGAGTCTGTCTCGGAACCTCTGCCCGAAACAGTCGCAGAGCCTTCTCCTGAGCCCGTTGTCGAGCCCACGCCTGAACCTGTCGCGGAGCCCAAGCCCGAAGGTGCCTGTACACCCGGCGAAAGTCGCGCTTGTTATACAGGTCCCGCAGGAACAGAAGGGGTCGGGGCATGTAAAGGTGGTTTCCAATCTTGTGACCAAAGTGGTGTTTGGGGAGCTTGCCAAGGCGAAGTTTTGCCCGGAACTGCCGAGATCTGTGGAAACCAGATCGACGACAACTGTGACGGCAAAACAGACGCCGAAGACACAGCTGCTTGTTCTTGTAACCCTGGACAAACCCAAGACTGTTACTCTGGACCTGCGGGAACAGAAGGCGTTGGGGTTTGTAAAAAAGGTACCCAAACATGCGATGCCAACAGCACTTGGGGAGCTTGCCAAGGTGAGGTATTGCCTGGAACGACGGAGATCTGCGGTAACAAACTCGACGATAACTGCGACGGTATGACAGATACTGCGGACACTGCGGCATGTGAGTGTGATCCAAACGATACGCGCGCGTGTTATACAGGTCCTTCGGGAACAGATGGCGTCGGCGAATGTAAGGCTGGCGTCGAAACATGCGGTGCTGACGGGAAATGGGGCACTTGCCAAGGGGATGTGCTACCTTCTCAAGAGGTTTGCGACGGCAAAGACAACAACTGTGATGGCAAAGTCGATGAAGAAGATCCTTCTGCGCCGCACTGTCCTGCTGGACAACGATGCGATGGCGGCAAGTGTACTTGTGATGCGACGTCTTGCACCACAGGTTGTTGTGATGCGATGGGCGCTTGTGCGACGCCTTCTAACGCGCAGTGTGGAACAGGTGGAGCGGCTTGCTCGGCTTGTGCCCAAGGAACGACATGCGACGCTGGAAAGTGCGTTTGTAACGCGACATCTTGCCCCAACGGTTGTTGTGATAGCCAAGGCCAGTGCCAAGCTGGAAACTCCAATGCAAGCTGTGGGAAAAATGGTGTTGCTTGTGCGGCTTGCCCAAGCGGACAAGCATGTGATCCTCAGTCGCAAGTGTGTGGCTGTGGTCCAAATACTTGTGCAACAGGTTGTTGTAATGCGAACGGCCAGTGTACCACGTCGGTTGTCTCTGCTTGTGGTGTCGGCGGAAACGCTTGTCTTGCTTGCGATACCAAGTTTGCAAATGTTTGTGACAACGGCGCCTGTAAGTGCGGATCGGGCGCAGCTTGCGTTGCGGGTCAGGCTTGTGTGAACAACCAGTGCGTTTGTAACGCAACGTCTTGTCCCAACGGTTGTTGTGATGGCAACAAGTGCGTTTCACCACGTACCGTTGCTTTGTGTGGTGCGGCTGGAGCAGCTTGTAAGGCTTGTACTGCCAAAGTGGCGAACGCTTGTAATGCGAGCGGTGCTTGTGCTTGTGGTGCTGGTGCGGCTTGTACAGGCGAAGCATCGTGTACAAACGGTAGTTGCGTATGCACTCCCATCCAAGTCAGCAACGTCCAGATCAACGGAACTGCTTATTCCACCACGCCTATCTCGGTTGTGCGCGGCGGAACATTTAGCGTGAAATTGGATTACAAGATCACGCAAGTCGCGGGATGTCCAGGATGTATCGACCAACTCGTCGTGGGGATCTATACCAAGGGTTATGGTCCTTCGGCGGCAAGTGCTTGTGTTTACAATGGACAACCAGCTTCTTGTCCCTCTGCGACCAGCGGGACTTCCACTGTCTCGATCGATACGCCTCTTACTCCCGGAACTTACGAGATCCGTGCTCATCGCGATCTACAGTTTAATTGCAACGATGCTTTGAACGGTTTCAACCGCCAAAGTGATCTCAGCAACGCGATGATCATCGCGACCATCACTGTGACCGAAGCCCCTGCCTGCCAAGGATTCACGGCGTTGTTGTCTAACGTCAAACTCAACGGCCAAGGCAACGAAGTGACGGTGGCTCCTGGTGCAAACGTCACGTTCAGCGCGAATTATAAGTTTACCCAACTCCCCGGATGTCCCGCTTGTTTCGCGCAGATCGTTGCAGGATACGAGCCTTTCATCGGTGGTGGTGGCGCTCCCACGAAGATGGACTGCCTTTACAACGGTGGTCCTGGGACGTGTCCTTCGTCGTCTTCTGGAAGCAAGAGCCTGACGTTCAAAGCGCCCACGACGCCTGGAATCTACCATATCCGCCATCGTCAGGACCTTCAGTTTACTTGTACGAATGCTGGCTATGGTGCTGTTGGACGTACCGCAACGGTCGGGGTTTTGCGCGTTCAATAAACTTGGATGGTGGGGGATCGCGAGCAGCAAGGTCTGCTGTTTCGTTTGAGGAGGGGGGGCGCTTCTAGGGTTGATGAATCGAGGCCAACGAAGCGCGGGTCGTAAACATCAAGAGACCGCCATTGCTGGAGAGTTTGACCTCGCCCATCTGAAAGCTCCCGCGCGTGGTGCCTGAGAGCACAAGTTGTTCACCCAACAGCGCCACAGACGAAGCACGATCATCGCTTGTCCCACCAAAGCCCGTCATCTTCGATAGTTCGCCCTCCATAGAGAAAGACGCGACAAAGGCATCGTGTTGCCCTTGTGCGGTGATTTTCGTGCCGCCCAACTGCAAGGTGCCAACAAAGTCACCCACCAGATGAAGCTCACCCCCAGGCGTTAGAACTGCACCAACAAGAGACATCTCACCTGTGCTACCAAAGGTCTTTTTCCAAAGGATCTTGCCGTCTTTGTCGAGCTTTGCGACAGCCAGTTCTTGTTTGCCAGGGAAACCGCAAATGCCCGAAAGATAGGTTTGTCCTTGCGTTTCCGCAGTCACCTGCATGCTGCTCCATCGGCAGACGGTTACCGCTGTATTTTGCGCGGATAAAAGTTCACCTTTGGGGCTGATGGTCGCCACAACGGGGATGGTGCTGCTTTCGGCTTCGAGCGTCTTTGTACCAAAGCGAGCTTCTTTCGAGAATTTGCCCGGATACAACCACCCTGCGAACAAGATATGATTGTCTTGGCTCACGGAAAGATGACTGACATTCATCGCGACCGCGTCGATGTCGAGATCCAGCACCCACTCTTGCTTTCCTTCTTTGGAAAATGCGGCAACGAATCCTTTGGTCGCGGTGGAGGCGGTTGGAGGAGGGCTTGCAAATGTGCCCAAGCGACCACCTGTCCGCTCCCATGCACCCGCAAGAACCAAGCCTCCGTCGGCGCGACCTGCGACATGCGTGACGTTGGCACCTTGGGCTGGGAGCGCAACAACCCGATCGATCTGGCCTTTTGGATCTTCGTACACCACCACCAAGTGTCCAGCTTGCACATCGACCATCCCTGCGCGGGTATCGAACGACTTGGGAGCGGAAAGTTGTTTGTGATAGTAGAGCAAACCCTCGGAAGTTAAAGAAAACCGTTGTTCTGCAAAGGACCTTTGGTAGAGGAGCTTGCCTGCGTTGTCGAGATGCAAAAGATAATGTGCGACGTCGCCCTGCGCACTATCCTCCATCTTCAAACGACCATTCCACTCAACGAGGACCAAGCTGCTGCCGTCTTTCAATACACTCGTTTGCAAGGGCAACAATGCCGCTTTTCCATCGCTCTGTGTATGCCACAAAGCCCGTCCTCGCTGGCTGTCCGTTGGTGTGGTCACTTGTTCGATGAAAGCATTCACACCTGTTTCGGGCATCGCTGCGTTGCCTGCGACATCTTTTACAAAGCCTGTCTGGATGAGTTCGCTATTTGATGCCACGAAAACCTGCTCGAACGTCTCTTTGCGGGTCTCTTTCCACCAAGACACCTTCTTTTCGGATGGAAACCAAATGCCTTGGACATGAGGCTCTGTCGGTGAGATCTTCTCGCCGTTGGGGAGGGGGAAGGTCAAATTGTTGGAACGACCCCACAACAACACGCGACCATCTGGTACCAAAGCCATGGTGTGGACGATGCTATCGAGGGGCTGCGTTACTTGTTGTACGTCGCTTTGCTTCCATTGACCGTCTTTTGAAAAAGCAAAGTGGAAAAGTCCCGATGTTTCGAATGTTTTGCCACCTAGTGCGCCACCCGTAGCGTTCCCCAAAAGATGCACTTGGCCATCGCTTGCGACATCCAAGCGGAAGATCGTCTGCTGACCAAACTGCTGACCATGACCTGTGATCGTGCTGCCCAAAGCACTCCAGAGGATCTTTCCGTCGATGCCGAGCTTCAGTAGAAACGCACCGCCTTTGTAGTCCTGCGGAAGCGCGTCTCCAACGTCGGGAAATCTCATCTTGTTGTTGCCTGCGAACCACAAGTTCCCCTCATCATCGAAGGCAAAGTAGATGTAAGGCTGCAAGTTGTTGGCGTACTCGGAGTGCATGTGCAAAGCCCATTGAGGCTCCCAGTCTGCGCTCAGACGGCCCAGAAACACTGTCTCCATACGGGTAATGCTAGAGATGCTTGTGCTACCGAAGCTGATCCTTCCGCCCATCACCATCCGACGGATCGCCAATGACCCATCTTTGCTTACACGCAGACCATAAATGCCCACCCCATCGAACTTTTTGTGGCGTAGCTCTCGACCCTCCGCATCGTAGCTAAGAAGATGCGTGCCGTAGGATTCGTCGAGTTCTTTTCCGTCAAACACAACTTTCGTTTCGTTCACATTCAAAGCTATGATGGCTTCACCCTTCGTGTTCAACGCCAAGCCACCTGGGGTTATGTTTGCTGTGAACGACTTTACCCAAACAAAATTGCCCTTGCTGTCGAGCTTGGCGAAGAAGGACCCCGTTTTGCCCCTACTCGTGAGCGTGAAGTTGCCAAAGTGCGCGATATGCCGAAAGCGGCCCAGTGCGTAAACGTTCTCGACGGCACCGTCTGCTCCTCGCTGCACCTCCAAGTAATCCACTTTTGTCTCGGCACCTTCTCCCGCTGCAAATGCACCATCGGGGATACTTGGTTTCGGATTGTTCGGATTGTTCGGATTGTTCGGATTGTTCGGATCAAAGATAGAGGTTTGACAGCCCATCCCCCACAAAGACACCAACAAGCCCAACATCGAAACACAATAACGCAACGACAAAGACCAAACTTGATATTTTCTTTTTGTGCTGATCATCTCAAAGCCTCCTTCGACATACCTGATCTTCTTTACTCGGAAGTTGTGTTTGTCTGTTAGAGTCTCGGACTGTGAGATCTTGGGGATTTTTTTCAGTGCGCTGTTTAAACGATCCTTTGATTGGACCCACACGCTCACCTTACCATCGTGGTGGCTTGGGCGATCTTTCTTGTTTTGAATGGACAGCGTTTTTGTGGGGAGGGTAGGAAGGTTGGGGGAAATAGAAAACCCCAGCAAGCGGCATCCTCGTTTGGTGGGAAGCTACAGTCGGTTTGGGAAAGATGCTCTTTTCCAAACGGGCCGATCTCTCGTTTCTCTGGATGTTAGAAGAAGATCTCTTACGAAGATCTCATCTTTTCTCTGGAGACGTAGAGACGTAGCATTCACAGGACCTTGGGGGATGGTTGAGAGAGCTTTCCGAGGGACTCTTCGGGCTTGCGCCGTGCGGAGTGTCTAGAAAGATCACAACGTGCTTACTGGGGCTTTCGCTTTGTTTTGTTGTATTGCTTGATCCCTAATCAAGTGCGTATACCGTTCCGCCAGAACTTCCACCTGCCTCCAAGGCAGAGAAGTTCCCGGGAGTCGAACCCGGATAAACGACAAGCGCCGAGGTGCGGGACACATAGGACCGATCAAAGGTGTGTATGCGCCGCTGGCTTAGCTCGTCATCTGCTCGATACGTTGGTTGGGGAGGAAAGTTCATGGGGAGAGAAAAAAGTCCTCGGCCATCTGACGGGTCACGGTAAAAGCGGGAGGGATCGGCTGGCTGCTGGAAAAGGCCGAAGCGTAGGACCAACAGACAAAGCCATGTTCCTCTCCGTGGAGAGGAGTGATCTTCTCACAAGCTTCGCGGTGATGGGCGGAGCGGGAGAGCGGTCTCCTTGCTGCGACGGCCCTCTCAAGGAGGACAGTGGCGGCTTGGGATGTTTCTTCATCGCGCCCGATGTCAGATGACCGAGGGGAGGTTTTGTTGAACGCTTTTGAGGCATTTGCCTTCGACCACTCGGCCATGTCTCCTTGCGGAGGCACTGGGATTCGAACCCAGGAACAATGACGTCAAAGAGCCGAGGTGCGGGACATCTCGTACCGATTTAGGGCCTCAAGATGCCGCTGGCTACTCTTGCCGTCGGCATCTTGGACGAAGAAAGTTTGAATAGGTTCAATTTGAGAAAAGCTTGGCCCTATACCGTTTTTGGCGAATGAATGATATGAAGGTTGGGCAAAAGATTGTGCCTCCGTCTTATACCGCCGTGTGAGTCGCGTGATGGAGGCATTGGAAAGACCCCACCGAACGAGGAGAGAGATAGATGAGCGAAACACCAAAAGACTTGAAGACCTTTTCTGAGTTCTGGCCTTTTTACCTAGGCGAACATGCTGATCCAACAAACCGCGTCTTGCACTTTGTGGGCTCGTCGTTTGCGCTTGTGTGGTTGGGACTGGCCATCTACTGGAGAAATCCGTGGTGGTTGTTTGCTGCGTTGGTCAATGGTTACGCTTTTGCTTGGATTGGACACTTCTTTATCGAGAAAAACCGTCCTGCGACCTTTACTTACCCACTGAAGTCTTTCATGGGGGACTGGGTGATGTTCTTCTACATCCTCACTGGGCAGATCGGTAAAGAGCTGAAACGACTGAATATCGAGCCCCCTGCGAAAAAATAAAAGAAGGGATGCACGAAGGGCGGGGACGATATGCCCGATGTGATGGGGAGAATGGGGATACGTCACGGTTGTAGAAGGATAAGTCTCTCAAGATATCTTGGATGTAGGTCAACGACCCACCCTTAAAGAAGGGGGTCTCCGCGCCGAAGAGTCGATGACGATGGGGTGGGGCTTAGGGGGCGACTCTATGCAACAAGGTGAGTTCTGCGCGTCGGTTGCGTGTGCGGCCTTTTTTCGTGCGGTTGGAAACGACGGGGCGGTCGGGGCCATAGGATGTAAAACCGAGCTGATGGCTAGAGACGTGATGGCGCGAAAAGATCCGATACAAGGCGCGCGAACGTTTTTTAGAGATGTCCACCGTGTAGGACTTTTCGTCTGGGCTATTGTGGGTTTCCACGCGCAAACGCAACATCTTGTTGCTTTGTAGTCTTTTGATCAGCGCAAGGATAGCTCGTTGTGTGCGGACTGGCGGGAGGATCTGGCCTTTCGGATAATAAATCGTGTATTTGCTAAGCTCTCGAAAGCTCGGCTGTGGGAGGGCTTTACCGCTCACTGGGCCAGAGAGCCAACGAGGTGGGCGCTTGGTGAGGTAAAAGTCCACACGTGCATTCTTGCGTTGCATCCGAATGTTTCGATACAAGACGCACTCTTCTCCAAAGCCTTGTGCGAGGATCTTTCTGGCGGGAAGGCCTTCTTTGATCAAAGCGGCGCGGATGGCTTGTGCGCGTTTGCTGCTTCGTACCATGTTGTAACGGCCGCTGCCGCGCGTGGTGGTGTGCACTGCGATAAAGAGGAAGTGATCTTTAAGCTGCATCCGTTGTTTGAGCTTTTTACTAAGATCCCAGATCCGTGTTTCTAACCCTGCGATAAAGGTTTGCGTGTAGCGCGGAGAAGGCCATCTCAAGAAAGTTGGACGCGCGTCTGGGCATGGGGCGACGGGCCTGGCTTCTGCTGTGTGGATACTGAAAAAAAAGAGGAAAGCAGCCAAAGCTACAAGAAAAAGCCTTGTGCGAGACTTTCGTTGACTGGATCGATACATCTTTTCTCCTTTGCTTGTTGGGTGGATCTTCGTTATACAAAGCAACATCGTGCAAGGGCAAGTTGGCCGCGTTTAGATAACTTAGAGAGGAGACCGCATATGCGTAGTTTTGAAGCATGGATGGATGAGTACGGCGAAAGCCATCAAAATCCCACGAACCAAGTCATCCACAAGATCTGTGTTCCTTTGATTGTGTTCAGTTTGCTTGGAATGTTCTGGGCGATCCCTACACCTGCGGTTTTTTCTCGTGTGCCTTATCTTAACTTTGCGACTTTGTTTATGGTTTTGTGCTTGGGATTTTATTTGAGCCTGAACTTCAAGATGTTTGTTGGGATGTTGCTGATGAGCGCGGCCTTTGGGGTTGGGTTGGTGTACTTGGCGGCGACGCCTTATTTGTTGGTGACTTCGATCGCGATCTTTGTGGTCTCATGGGCGGGACAGTTTTATGGACACAAACTAGAAGGGAAAAAGCCTTCCTTTTTCAAGGATCTGCTTTTCCTTTTGATTGGTCCACTGTGGGTCTTGCGCTTCTTGTACCGCTCGATGGGGATCATGGCTTGAGGAAGCATCTTGGGGCGTGAGGAGTTTTGATGTACGGACTTTTGAAGAAAGTCTTTTTCTCGATGGACGCGGAGTCTGCGCATCTATGGGCATTACGGGGAGCGCGCTTGGCGACTCCTTGGCGTTCTTTGTGGCAGGGGTTTTTCCAAGTGGAAGACCCTCGCTTGGTCCAAGATATCGCGGGGATGCACTTTCGGGGACCTGTGGGACTCGCGGCAGGAGCAGATAAAAACGCCGAAGCTGTGGCCTTTTGGTTTGGCGTCGGCTTTGGCTTTGTGGAGGTTGGAGCGATTACAGCGCAGTCGAGCGCTGGAAATCCGAAACCACGGGCCTTTCGGCTGCCACAAGATCAAGCCTTGATCAATCGTATGGGCCTCAACAACCATGGCGCTGTGGCGACAAGCGAGCGACTGCGCGCGCTGTCCAAACGCGCCTTGGGGCCGGTGGGTGCGAATCTTGCGAAGACGCATGATCCATCGATCCTCGGTGACGATGCGATCGATGACTTTGCACAGAGTTTTCGCTTGGTGGCGCCTCACGTCGATTACATCGCATTGAATGTCTCATGTCCCAACACCACAGAAGGTAAAACCTTCGAAGACCCCACATCTTTTGCCCAACTTTTGGAAGCGATCTTTCAAGAGAAAACGACTTTGGGGCTCAACGTCCCGATCTTTGTAAAACTTTCACCCCCCGTTGATCCTGAAGATGTCGATCCTAGCGGTGAGTTGGGCGAGATCGTTGATCTGGGTTGTCGCTTGGGGGTAGATGGTTGGATCGCGTCCAACACTGCTTCTGATCGTTCTGGGCTACAAAGTCCAGAGAAACAGATCCAGTTGATCGGGCGCGGTGGACTGAGCGGTCGTCCTTTGGCGCAGCGCTCCACAGCTTTGGTGCGTTATCTTTATCGTCGATGTGACGGAAAGCTCCCGATTATCGGTGTCGGTGGGATCTTCGACGCTGAAAGTGCTTACGAAAAAGTCCTTGCGGGGGCTTCGTTGTTGCAGATGTACACGGGCCTCGTGTACGAAGGGCCTGGCGTGGTGAAGCGGATACACCGGGGTCTTTTGCGTTTGTTGGAACGCGATGGATACGGGCATCTGCGCGAAGCTGTCGGGAAAAAAGCGGACTAAGAGGGCGATCATGCAAGAACAAGCCAAGTTGTTGGGGGAGCGGGAAAAGGCTTGGTTGGAACAAGCGATCAAAGAGTTTGATCACGGCGAGTACTTTGCGTGCCATGAGACCTTGGAGTTGTTGTGGCGTTGGGATGACTCGCCGCGTCGTGTCTTGTGGCAAGCGATCTTGCATGTCGCAGTGAGTCTTTATCTTTTACAAAAAGGCCGTTGGAAGGGGGCAGAAGCGCAAGCGCGTAAAGCGACGCAGCGGCTTCGTCCTTTTGCTAAAAGCGCAGAGGAAGGACTCGAACTCGGGCGGTTGTGGTCTTGGTTGGAGTCTTATGAGTGTTTGTGGAGAGGGGGGCGATCCCAAAATGTTTTTGGGGATCGTGGGGGTGCCTTTTTTGAAGGAAACTGTGGAGCTTGTGTGTCAGAAGGATTCTGAGAAATAAAAAAAGGCCATATCCGAAGATATGGCCTTTTTTGTTGTAGCGGGAGCCGGATTTGAACCAGCGACCTTCGGGTTATGAGCCCGACGAGCTACCAGGCTGCTCCATCCCGCACCAATGGGCGCTCAACCTTGCGGAAGCGCCTTTTATAAGAAAACGCCTTATTCAGGCGGGAACCAGGGTCACTCACAACTTTCGTTGTGAAGGAGAAAAAGTAGCGGGAGCCGGATTTGAACCAGCGACCTTCGGGTTATGAGCCCGACGAGCTACCAGGCTGCTCCATCCCGCATCATGGGGGTTGGATACGAGGGCTATCCAAAAAAGGTTCAGAAAAAAATAAATGCTTTGACAAGTTTTGTCAGAGGCATGAAATAGCGGGAGCCGGATTTGAACCAGCGACCTTCGGGTTATGAGCCCGACGAGCTACCAGGCTGCTCCATCCCGCAGTGAGTCGTGTATAGTACCCAGAGAACTTGGATTGTCAAGCGCTTTTTTGGAGAAGAGATGGTTTTTTTGAAAGACAAAGGAAAAAGGATAGAAGATTTGGGGAATTGCGAGCGTTGGGAGATCTCGCAGGTCCATGCGCTTCCTGGCCGTTGTATTGGATCGCTGTTAAAGGATTGGGCCAAAAATGCCTCTGCGCGTTGGGGACAGGGTGCAGAGGCGCAGATCCGCGAGGCGTTGGGGGAGTGGGAGCGTCATCTTCCATCGTCTCCGCAAGATACGGATTGGTTGCCTGTTGCGCTACAGATTCGGACGTTTGAGGTGATCACGGATCTCTTTTTGGAGGGCGACCTTTTGCGTTTGGAAGAAACGATGTGGGAAGATCTGATGCGCGGGAGTCGGCCTAGCGCGCTGCGTTTGTTGCGGATGACAGGGCCAAATGTGCTTTTGCGCCAAGCTGCGGGGTTTCATCCCAAGATGTACGATGAAGGGCGCTTGGACGTCAAAGTGGGCTGGGGGCAGGCGGATCTGTCCCTGTCGGGGGCAGCGTTTTTTGGGAACCCAACATGGCGGTTGTTACAGCTTTTTGCGTTGCGTTTCTTGTTGCGGATGACAGAGCGCAAAGAGGTAGAACTTGTAGGATTTCCTGTTGCGGAGGATGGGTTTCAGGTGAGGGTGCGTTGGTCTTAGCGTTTTTTGGATTCGCGGGACTTGACGCGTTTGGTGGTAAAGGCGGGGATTTCTTTGTGGGGGGCTTGTGAGGCGTCAGCGGTCTTTTTGTTTTTGGGCTTTTGTTTGGGCTTGGGCTTGTTCACGGGTTTGGCGGCGGTCTGGGGTGCTTGGATGCGGTTGCCCGTGAGGTTGCGAAGTTCTTTGACAGCATTTTCAGAGAGGTATTGGTACTCTCCAGGCTGAAGTCCTTCGAGATCGACGTTACCAAAGCGGACGCGACGAAGGCGAAGGACAGGGTGGCCGATGCTTTCGCACATACGGCGGACTTCGCGGTTGCGTCCTTCTGTAAGGGTCAATTCGATCCAGGTGTGCCCTGCGGGGGTCGGCTGGAGCTTTTCGACGTGGAGGGCTTGTGCCAACCCGTCTTCGAGCTTCACGCCATCCACAAGCTGTCGCAGTACGTTGGCCGATGGGTTTCCACGGACTTTGGCGTAGTAGGTACGTTGGATCTGATAAGACGGGTGCATCAGGGCGTTGGCGAGATCCCCGTCGTTGGTGAGAAGAAGCAAGCCTTCGCTGTCGTAGTCGAGTCGTCCCACAGGAAAGACGCGCTCGGGGATATCTGTGATCAGTTCGGTGATGATGGGACGACCAGTGTCGTCAGACATCGCCGTGAGGAAGCCTCTGGGTTTGTAGAGCCGCAAGTAGACGAGAAGTTCGGGGGCAGCGAGGGGCGTGCCATCGACAAGGATCTTGTCTTTGCCGTGGATGGCTTTGTCGCCGAGTTGGGCGATCTTACCATTGACGGTGACTTGGCCTTTTTCGATCATCTCTTCGGCTTTGCGTCGCGAGGTCATCCCTGCGCGCGCGAGGAGTTTTTGTAAACGTTCTGGTTGCTGTTGTGTGGTCGACATCACGTCGTTCCTTTGGTGCTTGTTGTTCCTGCGCAGTATGGAAGCGGTGCGCCCGGACATTCGGGCGACTTCGGCGCTTTACGGCGGGTTCTATTGAGGGATCGGGAGGGTGGGGCGTTGGGGATATCTTATTCTTTGTCTTTGTCCTGTGTTTCACTGGGCGCACTTTGGGGGGCCGCGTCTTGGTTTTGCGGTCGGTTGTTGTGTTTGCGCCGTTTGTGGTTGTTGTTGTTGTTATTGCGATGGTTGTTGCGTTTGGGGCGGCCATCGGGATGGATCTTGCCACGCTTGAGGTCATCCATGAAGCGCGACCAGACCGCATCAGGATCTTGGCTGCGTTGTTCGTGGCTGCGAAGGGTGTTGTTGTAGCGGCGATCGAGTGCTTGGGAAGTGTGTTCTTGTTGTCGCATGGTCAAGACGTTGTTGCGATCTTGTTCCATCTGACGGGCAAGATGCTGCTGCCAACCGGGTTGGTTGACAGAGAGAACACCTTCGATTTCGCGCTGGTTGTGGTGGTTGTGTCGGTGGTTTCGGTTGTTTCGTCGATTCCAGTGATCGCCGCCAGCCATGGGTTCGCGGTAGTAACCGCCGATGGCATGGGTCGGTTGGTAATCTTTGCGATTTCCGAAGTCCTCGTCTTTTTCGTCGGCCCGTGGCGCGTTATCTTTGCGGCGTTGGTTGCGGCGTTGGTTGTTGCGTCGTGTGTTGTCAGGGCGAGGTTGGGCCGAAGCTTCTTTTTCTTGCGCGTCTTCTGGTTGCGTGTTGTTGGCTTCGAGCTCTTTTTCCTTTTCCATCACGGGCTCCTGTTTGGGACAAGTAGGGGTTGCGGCGCAACAAGTGCGCAACGCGAGCGATTGAATAAGGGGACAGCATTCTGTCGTGATTCTCTAGGGGTGGGTTCTTGCCTTTGGGTGATGCAAGAGACACAGAGCACTTCATCAGTTTGTAGTTTGAGAGAAAGTGATGTGGGGCTCTGTCGTGAACTTGTGGGTACAACGTAGTGTAGGATGGCAAGCCGAACAAATGAGGGGGTGGCTTGTACGGGGACGGTACCCTGGTTGTGAGGGTGAAGATGTATAGCGTCCCTTGAGATTTGTCAAGGGGTGACGGGAAAAGCTGAGAAAAATCAAGGGTTGTTTCTGGATTTTCTTCGGGGTGGGTTGGGGGATCGTTTCACCACAAAGAAGAGGTCTTGGGTCTTCATGTGGAATCTTGAGGGAAGGATTGTCTTCATCGTTGGGTGCTTTGGTGAGGGTCAACGATGGTTTTCGTTGGCGCACAAGGCCGAGCAAAACATCTTGCAAACATTGGCTTTGATGTAATGTTGATTTGTGTGTGGGAGTTTTGTCAGGTATTTTGAGGGGGAGGAGCAGATTTATTCTTTGGAGGCAGGCTCTTGGGGGGCTTCGATGGCTTCGTCTTCGCTGCTTGCGGCCTCTTGCTGGGGCTTTTGGCTCGAAGCGTTGAGGACGCTGGGCAGTTCGCGAAGATCGTTGAGGCCGAAGAACTCAAGGAACTCGTGGGTGGTGCCATACATGTAAGCGCGGCGTGCGTCTTCGCTGCGTCCCACGCGAGCGATGAGTTTGCGATCGAGCAAGCTGCGCAGTGTACCGCTGGAGTCCACACCGCGGATCACATCGATCTCTGCGCGTGTCAACGGCTGTCGATAAGCGATGATGGAGAGACATTCGAGGGCCGCGCGGCTCAAGCGGGGAGGCTTCTCTTCGTAAAGGAGTTGAAGCAAGTGTGCGTGCTCAGAGCGCGTGCGGATCTGCCAGCCACCTGCGACATTTTCGAGGCGCAGACCACGCATGGGGTGGTTGTACTGGTTTTTGAGTTCGCGCAGGACACTATCGATTTGTTCGGGAAGAACCGAAAATCCCGCATGTTCGAGGATGTCGCGCATGTCTTCGCGTGAAAGAGGTCGGTTGGCCGCAAAAAGCAAGGCTTCGATTTGGCCGTAAAGGGCTTCGAGCGCGGATTCTTGTCGGGAGCGAAAGCCCCAGTTGCTATGGCCTGTAAGCGCGCTTGCGTGATGGGCGCGTTGTCGCATGTGGTGCCTCCATCAAAGCGAGGATGATCGGGTCAAGGTTTTTTGTGGTTGGGGAAGTCCTCTAAGAGGTCTTCGTCCTCTTCAAAGTCATCGAAGTCATCGTCATCTTGTTCGATGTCTTCGTTTTCTGCGTAAGCATCGTCTTGTTCGAGGTCTTCGTCATCATCGTCGTCATCTTGGTCTTGTTCGATGATGGTAAAGCCGCTGAGACCGAGCACTTCCTCTTGATCCAATCGTTGTTGTTCTTCTTCAGAGAGAGGCGTTGCACGGTACGTAAAGCTCGCAGGATCGTCGATGGGGATTTGATCAAGATCGGAGATGGCCTCCACCATGATGTCCTCCTGATCGACCTGAGCCAGCTTTATATGGTGTAACCGACAAAGCTCCAACAACGCAAGAAAAGTGACAATTAAAGTTGAGCGATCCCATATATCCTCGATAAGACGGGAGAAACGGAGTTGGCGTGTTGCACGCAGTTGATGACAAACCCACGAGATTTGTTGACGGACCGTCACCGTATCGCGGCGGACTTGGTGAAAAGGGCCGCTTTGGTTGGCTTGTTGCATCTTTCGTCGAAGGAGGGCGGAGAAGATATCGATCAACTCGCCTGCTGTAACGTCCGTTTCGGGCGGTAGTTCGGGGATCTCGTCGCGCAGGTCGCTTCCTCGTATAAAGACATCGCGACCGAGCAGGTTGCGATCTTGGAGTTGGAGCGAGAGCTGCTTGACTTGTTCGTACTCCATGACCTTTTCGACGAGCTTGGCGCGCGGATCTTCTTTGCTGTCTTGCACGCGAGGCAGGAGCATACGCGACTTGATCTGGGTGAGTTCTGCGGCAAGTTCGAGGTAACCCCCAGCCTTTTCGAGATCGACGCGTTGGATGGCTTCGACGTAGGCTTGGAACTCTTCGGCGATTTGGTGGATTGGGAGATCAAAGATATCGAGGTCACGTTTGCGGATCAGATGGAGAAGGAGATCCAACGGACCGTCGAAAGACTCCCATTGTAGGTTGAGATCTTTGTGAGAAAGGGTGATGTCTTGCATCGCCGTGGGGTCCTTTGTTCGGGGGGTTGGTGGGGCTCAGAGCTTACACAAGGAGACGGTAGAAAAATTCGATGAGTGGCCGAATGGTCCATCCGATGGGGCTGATGTTTCCTTGGGTAAAGTAAGGGAGAGCGATCAGGATCATCAAAGTCCATCCACCGTACTCTTCGTTGAAGCGTTTGAAACGGTAGGCTTGGTTGAGTGGGAGCAGGTTGGTGACGATATGCGAACCGTCGAGGGGGAAGAGGGGGATCAGGTTGAAGAAGGCCAACACGAGGTTGACGTAGACCATCACACGAAAAAAGTGGGAGAGAAACCCGTTGACCTCGGCAGGTAGGGAGCCTCCAAATCGAGCCAACGCAAACAAGAGACCCGCAGAGATCAAGCTCAAGAGCAAGTTCGAAGCGGGGCCAGCGCCTGTCACGAGGATATCGTCGCGGCGTGGTTGTTTGAAGTTGGTGGGATTGACGGGGACAGGGCGTGCCCATCCAAAGCCGCCAGAGATCAAGAATACGATGGAGCCCATCAAATCGAGGTGAACGATGGGATTCAAGGTGACGCGACCTTCGCGGTAAGCTGTGTCATCGTTGAGTTTGTAAGCTGTCCAAGCGTGGGCAAACTCGTGGAATGTGAGTGAGATCAACATCGTTAAACACAGCAACACAAAGTATTGTGGGTCTCGAAAGAGAGTCAGCATGTTCTATCTTCTCCTGAAAAGCCTCATTGAAAAGCATAAAGAGATAAAGAAGAGTGGGCTAAAGGTGTCGCTGCTTGCGTCTTGAGGCAAGAGGGGACGTTCTTTTTTGCCGTAGGATGCGCGCAAAAGCAAGAGAAGTGATAGAGGTTTTTGAGGGAGGAGAAAAGAGAGGGGGGAGGGATTACTTGCGACGACGACGACGACGCTTTTTGCTTTTTTTGCCTTTCGAGCGGGAGACACGGCGACCGCCACCACGACCGAAACGCTTGTTGTAGAGGCGGATCAGTTCGTTGGTGTAGTCCATACCCGAACGTGCGTAGAGGATGCTGCTTTCGGTCTTTTCGAGCATCAGGTCGAGACCTTCTTTTTCGGCGATCTCGCGGATGATGAGTTCCATCTTGCGGAAGATCACGCGCGTTTCTTTGGCCTCTTCTTGCGCGAGTTCGCGGGTCAAGCTGGTGTAGGTCTTTTGAAGCTCAAGGAACTTTTGTTGAAGCTTGAGTTGTGCTTTGCGCTTGGCTTCTCCGCGGAGGATGCTTGCACGACGGTCGAAGATCTTCTTTTCGCGCTTGAGCTTTTCTTGCTGTGCGTTGAGCTTGGTTTGGTAAGCGCTTTTCTTCTTTTGGAGCTTGTTTTTGGCTTGTCGTCCGTCATCAACCTCGTTGAGGGCCTTTCGCAGGTCCACGTAGCCGATACGTTTGGTTTCGGCCTTTACGACCATTGGGATCAATAAGAAACAAGCGATGAGTAGGCTACGAAACATGAGAGTCTTTCCTCCTTTGTGGGCGGCATGAAATCGTAAGCGGAGGTGCCTCCGCAGGGTTTGTTTAGAAGGAGTTTCCGATGTTGAACTCAAAGAGGATGGTCTCGTCACCCGGTCTTTTTGTGATGGGGAGACCAAACTCGAAGCGCAAGGGCCCGATGGGAGAGAACCAACGGAAACCAAAGCCCGCACTCATAAAGAGTCCGAGTGGCAAGAAAGGATTACGACGATCTTCGAAGAGAAACTCGTTGTCGTCGTAGGTATTTCCTGCATCGAAGAAGAGAACCCCTTTGAGCCCGACGCTGGGGATGATGGGGATCTCAAGCTCTGCGTTGAAGATCAACTCTTTGTTACCACCCCAGTTAAACTCGTCGAGTTTGAAGGCGCTATCCGATTGTCCGGGGATTCGGCGGGTTGGCCCGATGGTAAAGGGACGGAATCCGCGGATCGAGTTGATACCACCAAGGCGATAACGCTCGAAGGATGGGACACCTTGCGCAGAGGGGCTGAAGATCCAACCCAGTTGGAGGTTGAAACGCAGGACGGGCAAGAACTCGTTTCCAAAGAAAGGCAACCCGATGTACCAACGGCTGATGGCCGAGATACGGGTAAAACGGTTTTGCGAGCCAAGGTACCAGTCAGCGTGTTCAACGGAGAGGCTTTGGAAGTGCCCTTTGGTCGGGAAAAGTCGGTTGTCGCGTTTGTCGTAACGCAAGGTCAGTCGCAAGCTGGAGGTCATACTTGGACCGTCAACACCAGAGAAGAAGCCTTTGATGCGAATCCCCGAATCAAGGGTGTTTCCGCTGGCGTTGATCTGAACGCGCTCGAACTTGTAAGTCAACAAAAGGTTGAGGTCATCGAGTAGTGGATAACCCCATGTGAGCGAACCCCCCGTCGTGGTTTGACGGAAACCGATGGAAAACAAGGTCCCATAGTCGCGTTGGGAGTTGTAGGCCGAAAAAGCGAAGGTCCAGCGGCTGTCGAAGAGGTAAGGCTCGATAAATTGGATCTGAAAGAGTTGTCGAATCGAAGAAAGCTGGGCCGCAAAAGAGAGGGACTGGCCACGACCAAAGAGGTTGTTTTTGGCGATCTGTGCGTTGAAGACAAGCTGTTCAAACGAGCTAAAGCCCGCACCGATCTGGAAGGTCCCTGTGGGCTTTTCTTTGACTTCAAACTGCAAGATCACGCGGTCGGGCTGGCTACCTTTGCGGAAGTTGGCTTTGATCCCGTAGAGGGGATGGGCTTTTTCGAAGAAGCCCAGCGCAAAGATGCGTTGCTGGCTGATCTGGACGAGGCGACCATTGTAGTAGTCACCTTCTGCGACGCGGATCTCGCGGCGGACAACGCGGTCTTGGGTGATGGTGTTGCCCGATATCTCGATACGTTCGATGCGGACTTTCTTGCCTTTTTGGATCTCAAGGGTGAGGTCGATCTCGCGCGTCTCTTCGATCAGATTGTGTCGAGGGATGACGTTGACGTAGGCATATCCGCGGTTTTGATAGTAGTTGGTGAGGGCGAGCAGGTTTTCTTTATAGAGCTGCGTGCGGTTGAAGACGTTGCCTTTGCGCAAGGTGAGCTTTTTCAGCATCGTCTCTGCGGGCATCAGCAGATCACCTTTGACACCCACTTTTCGATAGCGGTAGGATTCGCCTTCTGTGACCCAATAAGTGATGTAGATCGAGCGTTTATCTGCATTGAGATAGACCTTGGGTTTCCCCATCTTCACCTTGATATAGCCGTGATCCATGTAATAAGAGTTCAGACGAAAAAGGTCTTGTTGGATCAGGGCTTCTTGGTAGGTACTACGACCTGAGATCATCCCAAGGAGCGATTGTTCGGAGGTTTGCAGATACTGACGCAGGGTTTGGCTCGTGACCTTTTGGTTTCCAACAAAGTTGATTTGTCGGATCATGATCTTCGCATTTTCGCGGATCTGGAAGGTGATGATCACGGAAGCATTGGTGGGACGGGAGATCTCTGCCTCGACTTCTGCGAGGTAGAACCCTTTTTCGACGTAGAGTTCGCGGATCTTTTGGACGTTTTGTTGAACGCGGGCGCGGTTGAGGATCCCGTACTTTTTGACATCGACAACCTTTTTGATGTCGTCGATTCCGACTTCTTTGTACCCTTTGAAGCGGACGTCGCGGATCGCAGGCTTTTCTTTGACGCGGAAGATCAGGACCAGTTGCTCGCCATCGCGTCTTGCGGAGACTTGGACATCTTTAAAGGGCCCAAGGGCAAAGATGCGTTTGACGTCGTCAGCGACCTTACTGCGATCCAAAGGCTTTTTGGGGCGACTTTGGATCTGGTTGAGGATCGCCATGGTCTCCGTGCGTAGGTTTCCTTTGATCTCGATCTTTTTGATGATGGGTGGGCTGTTATCGTCATCCTCTGCGTGCGAAGGTGCCGCCCAACAAGACGCCAACAAGAGCACTCCGAGGAGTATCGTCCACCGCATATTCAAGATCTTGTTCTCCAATGACCACAACATCATGGCGCTCACCCGTCTTCGCGTGGAGGCGTTGCGGGCGCCTGTTCAAACAGTTGGCCTTGTTCAAGGCGGAAAGTGCGTTGCATACGTTCTGCGAGAGAGAGGTTGTGGGTCACAACGATGGAGGTGACGCCCCAACGGTCGTTCAATTCTTCGATGAGTTTGTGGATGCCTTCGCCTGTTTTGTGGTCGAGGTTTCCTGTGGGCTCATCGGCAAGCAAGAGATTGGGTCGCATCACAAGGGCACGACAGAGGGCCACACGTTGTCTTTCTCCACCGCTGAGTTCGCCCGGACGATGTTCAAGGCGATGGCTCAGTCCCACCCAGTCAAGGAGTTCTTTGGCGCGGTCTCGTGCAAGATGGCGGGACATGCGTTGGATCAGTGCGGGCATCATGACATTTTCGAGCGCGGAAAACTCAGAGAGTAAGTAGTGCGCTTGGAACACGAAGCCGATGGTGCGGTTGCGCAGAGCTGCGAGTGCTTCTTCGCTCATCTGAAGGATGTCGTGTCCTGAGAGGGTGAGACGGCCTTCTGTGGGGATATCGAGCGTTCCAAGGAGTTGGAGGAGGGTACTTTTTCCTGCGCCTGATGCACCAATGATCGCGATGCTTTGGCCTTTTTCGACACGTAGCGAGAGGGAGCGCAAGACATCGATGCGCCTCTGTTCAAGCCAGAAGCTTTTGGCGACATTTTCGGCGAGGAGGAGCGGTGCCGCGTCGCGCGGTGTGGGATCAGTCATGGCGCAGGCCCTCGACAGGGCGCATACGAGCGGCCTGCAATGCTGGATAAATCGTCGCGATAAAGCTGAGCAAGATGGCCGCGACAGCCACATAGACAAAGTCTGTCAGCTTCATGTGGACGGGGAGGTGTGTGATATAGTAAACGTCCGTATTCATGCGTATCGGAAACTCAATTAAATACAAGCAAGTACGCCATCCAAAGAGCAGCCCTAATATCGTACCTATCAGGCCGAT
Source organism: Myxococcales bacterium (assembly GCA_020632975.1). Classification (GTDB taxonomy): domain Bacteria; phylum Myxococcota_C; class UBA6777; order UBA6777; family UBA6777; genus JAKLKB01. Next base: position 68,820 of record JACKEL010000016.1, on the reverse strand, counting down.
GATCACCCCCTCGATCATGAAGATGAGCATCACGCTTGCGTTGGTGGCACCCATCGATTTGAGGATGGCGATCTCTTGGGACTTTTCGACGACGACCATAAAGAGAGTGCTGACGATATTAAACGAAGCGACCAAGACAATAAAGGTCAAGATCACAAACATCACCAGTTTCTCCATCTGCAACGCGCCAAAAAGCTGAGTGTTGAGGTCGATCCAGTCTTGGACTTGGTAGGCCCCACTCCCCAGGCTTTTTCGGATGTCGCGTTTGAGTTGGGGAGTCTTGTGGATGTCTTTGACTTGCAACTCCAATCCTGTTGCAAGTCCCCTCATCTTAAAGAGCTTTTGGGCGTCATGGAGGGCAACGAAAGCAAACTTGAGGTCGTATTCGTACATCCCTGTAAAAAAGATACCTGCCACACGGTACTTTCGTACACGTGGCGAAGGACCCATGGGTGTAAGGCTACCGCCTGTTGGCGAGACGATCCGCAACTCGTCTCCAACCCCCATACCCAGTCCGCTCGCAAGCTCCTTCCCTAATAAGATCCCTGGAAGAACTTTTTTGGCGTCTTTTTTTGGACCCGTGTCTAACAGCCCAAACTTGCTGAGATCTTCCTCTGCGGGTTTGCTTGTGGCTTGGGTGGTTGCGGGTCTTGTGCTGGGGGGACGGCGGCGTTTGGGGCGCAGACCAAGCAGTTCCTCTTCCTCTGGGGTGAGGGCGTCGTTGCTGTCTTGGAAGATGGTTTTGCGCGTAATCACGGGGGGCATGGGGATCTTTTCGGGGGAGAAAAGATATTCGAGTTTGCCTGACTTGATCTGACGTTTGAGTCGATAGGTCAGGGCGCCTCGGTTTTCGATGCCGCGCAGCAAAGCTCCTGAAGAGTTGCTGATGCCTGCGAGCATCACTTCACTTGAGATATAAGCCGCGCAATCGACCACCCCATCGAGCTTTTGGAGGCGGTCGCAGAGTTGTCGATAGCGCGCGATATCGTTGTCGTGCCGTTCGATGATGATGTTGGGCGTGCTTTCGATGATCTTGGCGCGCAGGTCGTCCCCAAATCCGCTCAACACGGAGAGAACGACCGTTAAGGCCCACACACCGACCCAAACACCAAGTACGCTGATGAGGGTTAGCAGCGAGATCACACGGCTACGCTTACGGCTTTTGAGGTGCCGCAGCGCAACGAGGACTTCATACGACAACAAGATCATGTTTTAAGGCTTATGCTCTTTCTTGAGTTGGGGGAAGAAGATCACGTCTCGGATGGACGGTGCGTCACACAAAAACATGCAAAGACGATCGATACCAATGCCTTCGCCTGCTGTGGGTGGCATACCATGTTCAAGCGCGCAGATAAAGTCCTCATCATAATCCATGGTCTCATCCGCACCCGCAGCTTTTTTCTCCATCTGCTTTTCAAAGCGCTCGCGTTGGTCCATCGGATCGTTCAACTCGCTGAACGCATTCCCCAGCTCGCGGCCATATACAAAGATCTCGAAACGGTCAGTGATCTCGGGATCTTTCTCATTGCGCCGTGCCAAGGGGCTGATCGCTGTGGGGAACCCTGTGATAAAGGTGGGTTGGATCAAGTAAGCCTCTGCGACCTCTTCGAACAACAGGCCGATCTGCTCGCCGTGCTCCAAGCCTTCAAAGGGATTTTCGCCTTTGTGCATGAAGTGCTCTGCGGTAAAGCGCAACAACGCTTCGTGATCATCCAACATCTCAAGGGTGATGGGTTCTTTTTGTTTCTCGGCAACCCAATGCTCATTCCAACAAGAGACGATGGCTTCACGCATACTCATGCGCTTCCAAGGCGCCGTAAAGTTGAGTTCGGTGCCTTGGTAATCCACACGTGCGCTGCCACAGACTTCTTTGGCCACTTGGGAGACCATGTCTTCTGTGATGCTCATGAGATCTTCAAAGGTCGCATAAGCCATATAGAACTCAAGCATCGTAAACTCAGGGTTGTGCTGGGTGCTCACCCCTTCGTTGCGGAAGTTTCGGTTGATCTCGTACACACGCTCGAAACCGCCGACCACAAGGCGCTTGAGGTAAAGTTCGGGAGCGATACGCAGATAAAGCTCCATATCAAGGGTGTTGTGATGGGTGACGAAAGGCTTGGCTGCTGCGCCACCTACGAGGGGGTGCATCATCGGCGTTTCGACTTCCATAAACTCCAAGCGATCGAGGTAATTGCGGATCGCTTTGATAATTTGGGAGCGCTTACGGAAGGTATCTGCGACTTCGGGGTTGGCGATGAGGTCCACATATCGCTGACGATAGCGGGTTTCCACATCTTTGAGACCTGCCCATTTGTCGGGCAAAGGTCGGATACTTTTGGTCAAAAGCATGGCTTGGTCAGCTTGCAGCGTGAGTTCGCCTGTTTTGGTCAAAAAGCAACCACCACTCGCACCGACGATGTCGCCCATCTCTGCGAGTTTAAACTGTGCAAATGCTTCTTCGCCAATGACATCTTTGCGCACATAGATCTGGATCTCACCTTGTCGATCACGGATCTGGGCAAAGATCGCCTTGCCAAAAGAGCGCAACAAGATCACACGGCCTGCGACAGAAAAGCGCTCTGAGCCCACACCATGAGACAGATCGCGACCACATCGCATAATCGGTTTTCCATGTTCGTCCACTTCTCCTGTGGGCGCCCAATGGTAGTAAGCCTTGATGTCGCGCGTGGTTGCGGTGGGTTTAAAGTCATTGCGGAACGGTGCGCCTCCAAGCTCCTTCAATTGTTCAAGCTTGGTGATGCGGTTACGCATTTGTTGATTGAGGTCCAATGACTCTTCTGTTTTAGACATCCTGCTCTTACTCCATTGATTCTTCGGTCACTTCGCGGTCTTCCACCTCAGAGCGGACGGAGGATAGCGAGGCAACAGGTCCTTGTCAACACAAGCCCGCATCTCTCACGTGAGAAAAGGGGCGCTTATGGAACGGGGGCGGGTCTCGTGGGTTCATTGAGGGAGGGAATAAGAACCCCAAAGGTTGGAGAAGTTCTGTCAGATGATTTGTGGTGCAAGGTTGGGTGAGAGGCTGAGTGTTTTGGGATCAAAGAGAAGAAAAAGACTGAAGCATGGAAAGTACCTTACCAAGCAAGGGTTCCTCTTGGCGTTGTTTGGCATAAGCAAAAAAGGTGCGGATGGTGTCGCCTACCTCACAGACGAACTCGACTTCTCCGTTGGATAGGGCTTCTTGGGCTGTGTAGTCATGCAATACCCCCACGCCGATCCCCGAAGCCACGAGGCTTCGTGTGGATCTTTCTCTATCGACGCGGATCACTTGTTTGGGGCGGAACTGATGTTGTTGAAAGAAGCGTTCGATCGCTTGACCACAACATGAGGTGGATGGGGGCGATATCCAAGGAGCATCTGCGAGTTGTTGCCAGTCGATTGGGGCGGATGTTACGGTATAATCGGGTGGTGCGACAAGATAAAGTTTGAAGCGGGAGATCTCCAAGCTTTCGAGTTTTGCGGGTGCAGAGGCTGTTTCGTTGTGGACCCCTGCGTCTAAGGTGCCTTTGAGCAGGCCGTCGAGTATCTTCTCTGTGTCCCCTTCCTCTAAGGATATCTCCACTTCTGGGTAGCGAGACGCGAGTTTCGAAAGCAAGTGCTGCACAACTTTCATGTTGGAGTTGGCACCCACGCCCAAGCGAAGTTTCCCTGCGATCAGGCCCTTTGCACGGCTTGCTTCGTCGATGAAGGCTTGGTGAGCTTCGAGGACTTGTTCTGCTTTTTTCTTGAGCTGTTGGCCATGTTGCGTGAGGCGCATACCCTTGGGGGTCCGCTCAAACAACGTGAGGCCGAGGGCTTCTTCTAAGGTCTTGATATGCGCGCTGACGGCGGGTTGGCTGAGATGGAGTTGTTTGGAGGCCAAGGTGATGCTTCCCACATGAGCGACGGTGACGAAGGTTTTGAGTTGATAAAGCTCCATGGGGCTCTTTCTTCTTCAAACAAGATCTCGCAGGGCCTGAGGTCTCAAGTGCCCGTGAAAAACAATACGTTGGCTTCCATCCAGACCATACCATCTTTTTGGTAGTCAGAAAAACGCTCTGTTAGGGCTGTCCGTGCTTTTTGGATCGCAGGCTCTCCAGCTTTTGCAAGTGCCTCTCGAAAAAAGGAGAAGGCTGAGAGCACAAACTGTGCGGTCTCTTCAAGCGATAGACCTCCTCCAAGGGCCAGAGATCCGTTCCATTCGTTGACTTCGATCTTTGAAAAGCCCGCTTGCTCTAGTAAGGGAAGTAGCTTGTCGGCATCAGCGTAGCGAAAAGGTCCGGGTGCATCAGGATCGGGGGTGGGGAGTTCGACGATCTCTCCCACCACATCGCGGGCGAGCGTCGCCCATCGGTTTTTCTGAGGGGGGGCCCATGTTGCAAATACAAAGCGTCCTTCGGGTGAAAGCCAAGCCCGCAAGTTGCGGAACGCTGCGCTTGGGTCCTCAAAAAACATGGTTCCAAAACGCGAGAGAAGGCGATCGTAAGCGCCTTGGGGTGGGGGTGTTTTGGAGATATCGACGACCTCGAAAGAGATATCTTTGTGAGGTGTGCGCGATCTTGCCGAATGGATCAGGGTTTGGGAGATGTCGAAGCCGTGCACCACGCTTCCTTCGGGTGCATGGCTTCGTAGATGCGAAGTGGTCCCGCCGCCTCCACAAGCTACATCAGCGATGCGATAAGGGGCATCCAGCCGTAAAGCCTGCGTAAGTGGCGCATCGACGGGCTTGAGCATCGCCTCCAGTTTGGAGAGGTGTTCGCACCATTTTTCGCCACGTTTGTTTGACCAGTCGTATTTTTGGGGTTCTTTGTCCACAAGAAACTCCTTTTGGGGGTGGGGTTGGCTCGCTATGGACCAAGTATAGGGATGCAAACAAACGCGAATCAAATCGTTTTTGTGGAGCATGGGCCTCAGAAAAATGGAGGTCTTTGCGTGAAGGGGATTTTCCCCTAAGATTCAGGGATGCCAAAACGATCCAGTGACACCCCACTCACAAAAAGGAGCCTTAGATGTCGAGTTTGCAAAAGAAGCGTTGGACCACGAGCGATGTCCCCGATCTCGAAGGAAAAGTTGTGATCGTTACAGGAGCCAACAGCGGGATTGGTTTTGAAGCTACAAAGGAGATGGCTCGCAAGCGTGCAAAGGTCGTCTTGGCTTGTCGTGATGCAAGCAAAGCCGAAAAAGCTCTTGCCTCGATCCAGAAAGATATACCCGATGCTCTGGTGGAGTTCATGAAGCTGGATCTTGCGAGCCTTGCGTCTGTTCGCGACTTTGCGCAAGCCTTTCAGAAAAAGTATGATCGCTTGGATGTGCTCTTAAACAACGCGGGTATTATGATGGTGCCTTATGGGAAAACAGAGGACGGTTTTGAACGGCAGTTTGGGACCAACCATCTCGGGCACTTTGCGTTGACAGGACTTTTGCTCGACCACATCAAAAAGACGCCAGGTTGTCGTGTGGTGAATGTTAGCAGTAATGGCCATCGCATGGGCAAGATGAACTTTCAGGACATGATGTACGAAGGTGGAAAAGGGTACTCAAGCACCCTTGCGTACGGGCGCGCTAAACTTGCGAACCTACTCTTTACTTATGAGCTTCAGCGTTTGTTTGATGCGCATAACATCGAAGCCATCGCCGTTGCAGCGCATCCTGGTGGATCGGATACCAACTTAGGGAACCATCTCTTTGTGGTGAAGTGGTTTGCGCCCATCGTTCGTTTGTTTGTGCAGAGCGCTGCGATGGGGGCTTTGCCGAGTCTGCGTGGATGTGCGGACCCAAATGTACAGGGGGGGCAGTACTTTGGGCCACGCAATCTTTTTCAGATGACGGGTTATCCGATCCTTGTGCAGTCCAACAAAGCTTCGCACAATCAGGATGATGCCCGTCGTTTGTGGGAGATGTCAGAAGAGTGGACGGGTGTGCGTTATGCTTGGTGAGTGAGGGCCGTGAACATGGTCTGATGCAGGGGGGAGGTGACGATCATCGCGGAAAAAGGGAGGATTAGGGAGCGGGTGTGGGCTTCACGATGGTGATGGCGGAAGCGTTGAAACGGAAGACCGTAGAGATCCCGTCTGTCATGCGCGTGTCCACCGCACAGCTTTTGGCGGTGCAGTTGGGGACGCCTGGGTGACATGCGGTAGGTGCGGTGAACTTGGTGGTTCCGTCGCCATCCACACACTCAAGCGTGCTTCCTTGGAGGTTGAACTTCTCAAGGCCATCCGCATCAAGGTCGATATCAGGCTGCGCAAGGCGAGGGTTCAAGCCCACGAGGAGCTGGAGGACGGTTTGGTTGTTGATACCGTCGATCAAGTCGAGGCTCCACATGGGGAGTGCGCCGCCGAGCTTGCCTGCGGTAAGGACGCGAAGTTGGGGATCGACTTGGAAGGTGATGCGGGTCATCTTCAATGTGACGGGAAGTGCGGGTTGCCCAGGGAAAAGCGCGAGGTTCAGGCGGAAGTCGCCAGGTCCTGCGGTGACAACACCATTGTTGACCGTGACATTTTTGAAGCTGATCACAGCATTTCCATTTGCATCAATCGAAGAGGGATCGACGCCGAAAGTGCCGGGTACCGAGCTTTTTTGGCCGATGTAGAAGTTCACGTCCACAGTACCTGTTTGGACAGTGGGGTCTGTGTTGTTTGCGAGTTCAAGGAGCAAGATGAGGCGTTGGGACGTGATCTGATCCGTGATTTGTTGTTGGACATCTGCGCCAAATGCGGCAAGCAAAAGTGCGATGCTTCCGAGGAGTTCGCCAAAACGGTTATCGACCGTCATGTCACCGTTAAGGTCGAAACCATCGTTGGGGTCCATCACGATAAAGAGTTGGTTGACGTGGAAAGCACCCGTTCCTTGCGCGATCTCGGGGATGATGGCTTCGGGAAGGTCTGGGTTGATCTCTGCGGGCGTCTCAGGGATTGCTTCGCCTGCATCTGTTGTGGGCTCCACAGTCGGTTCTGCGGTGGGCTCCACAGTGGGCTCGGCTTGGGGTTCCACAGTGGGCTCTGCTTGGGGCTCGGCTTGGGGTTCCGCAGTGGGCTCGGCTTGGGGCTCAACTGTGGGCTCGGCTTGAGGCTCGGTTTGGCCGTCTGTTGTGACGCCGTCTTTGCTGATGCCACCGTCTCCTGTGGTTTCAGCATTGTTTTCGTTGACGACTTCACCACCACAGTTCACGGTGGTGATGCTCAAAGTAAAGGTTAGCAATGTAAGCCAAAGGCTTGAAAGAAAAAAAGATCGCATCCTTGTTGGCATGAAAAAACTCCTTCCTTACGCTTCGTATGCATGATGCCGACGGGCATTGTAACGTAAACTTTGCAGAAAGTTCAATCGTGTAATGAAGATGGCACGTTTATTCTGTTTGGGGAGTGTGTGGGAAGGGCTTTTGGCGGTGGGGAGACAGGCTTGGGCTCAGGGGCGAAACTGCTGACGTAGCCAGACGGCGATGGCGAGAAGTAAGATGAAAAGAGTGAGGTTGAAGGTCCAACTCATCGCGGGGATCACGCGCCACTTTTTGCGTTCTTGGCTACCATACCAAAACTCGAAGACGACGTAAGCCGCGTAGTAAGGCGTGAAAAAGACCAACACGGCAGTGAGCCAGTTTCGTGGCAACAAAAAGATAGAAAACAGCAGATGCCCCAACACAGGGAGGAGAAAGCGTAGGAGATCGCGCAACATCCACTGTTGGCGCAAGGCCTCCACACGGGCTTGAAGAGGGTGGTTTTTTGGTGGGGGCGTGCTCAAGCACAGGCTCCTGTTCGCGTGACTTTGCTTGGGGCGTTTGCTTCGCGCGGGTGGGCGCTCGTTGGCGCTTTACCTCGCCCGCAAGGGATAACATAGATCCTCGCTCCCTTCAAGCACAAGGCAAAAGACGCTTGGAAGCTCATGCCAAAAAGAAATGCCAGAAGGGTGGCCTGTTTTTTGAAAGTGGCCCGCGAAAGATAGTTTCTTGGGCATGGAGCGTGTAACTTTTTACGCACCCAAGGAGAAGATCCAGAGAAGTCGCCTTTGTTGAAAAAGGTGTATGCAAGCATTGTTTGGATGGAAAGATGTTGGATAAATCATTTTTTCCCAAACCTTCGATTTTTTCGGGTCACCAAGCCGCTTGGCAGCCCCCGCTTCCTGTTGAGGGCCGTATGCGTAGCACACACGCCGAACGTTTGAGTGTGTGGGCTTTGCTTGGCCAGTGGCAGAGCATGTTGCAAGAGCGTCTGCAAGGACTTCAGCCCTTGCTGCGTCCAGGGTTGCGCTTGGTGGTGTGTGGTGGTTTGTTGTGGGTTTGGGGAACGGGGCAAGATGAGTTGCAGGTGCAACGTAAAGTTCGCACCTTTTCAGAAGCGCCCCTACGAAAAGCGACGGTTGTGACTCCATTTTTGTTTTCTAAGGTTGATGTGCGTTCTTCGCAAAAGAGGTCTCTGACGAAGAAGCCTCTTGCTCAAACGCTCAAACAGATGGCGCCCCGTACGCCGAGCCGATCTCCTCTTTCGGGTGGGGCTTTGTCATCTGCTCCTTCTAGAGCGAAGGTCAAGAAGAAAAAGTCCCAAGGCGGCCGCGCCCCGTTGGTTCGGGGTGTTTCTTTGCGCAAGCCGTTGGCGCGGCGTTTGTTTTTGATCAGTTGGGATGGCGCCAAAGCCTCTGTGATGAGAGAGATGATGAAGCGTGGGAAACTCCCCGCTGTTTCGGAGTTGTTACGCGAGGGGCTTGGGACTTTTTCAGCGCGCACAGTGATCCCCAGTCTGACGTTACCATCGCATACGTCGATGTTGACGGGCTTGAAAGTGGAGCATCATGGGGTGCGTTGGAACAGCTTTCAAAAAAGACGTGGTGCGATTCATGTCCCAACGATCCTTGATTTGATGAGCAAAGACGGCCTTGCTGCGGGCTTTTTTGTTTCAAAGAAAAAGCTGATGCACCTTGTACAAAAACGCGATCGCTATCTTGTGTTTCGCCGACATGCGCATGCTTTGGATGTCTTGGCAGGCTTGCTTTCGCATCTCCAACAACATCCGTTGCGGTTTGTGTTCTGGCATCTTCGTGACCCCGATCGGGCGGGTCACTGGTTTGGTTGGGGCAACGAGGTTCGCTCGCCTGCTGTTGCGCCCTCAAGTGCGTATCGTCGGGCTTTGGTGCGCAGTGATGAGTCTTTGGGACGTTTGGTGCGTTACCTACGAGAACGAAAGTGGTGGGATGAAACAGCCTTGATCTTGACCGCTGATCATGGAGGACACGATCGCACCCACGGGACCGCACATCCACAAGATCGCCATATCCCTTGGATCCTTGGTGGGGGTGCTTTGAAAAAGAAACGTTGTGCGCTTTCTTCGCCTATCCACACGTATGATACTGCTGCAACCGCACTTTGGTTGCTTGGTGTACGCCGTCCCAGCGGGATGGACGGGCGTTCCCGCTTACACTGCCTCTAAAAATCCTCCCTTCCAAACAGCAAAAAGACAAGAAATGCTTGCAAAGCGAAACGACTTCCCTAGGATGGTCTTTCGTCAATGTTTTGGGCATAGATACGTCAGGCTTCCCATTGTGCGCAAAAGTAGGGCTTTTGCCCTTGCAACTTTTGCTTGTGGATGCCGATACTTTTGAAGAGAAAAGCACCTCTGAGCGCGGTCCTGTGGGTACGAATAGGATGGATGGGGCTTTTTCTCGTGAGGTAAGGCGTTTGTGTGCCTTTGGGGAGCCATAAAGAGATTGTAAGCAAGATTATTCGTGTTAATTTTGGAGAACGCTACGATGGATCAGGCACCGCAAAAAAAAGACAACAAGTGGTCACAGTTGAGGGCTTATCTTTCGGCACCTTCGGGTGATGTGCGGGCCTTGATCAAACAATTAGAAGAGAGCATCGAAGAGGAGACGCACAGCGAAGAAGAACTCGAACTGCTGTGCAAAGCGACGGCCCCTCGTTATCTCGAAACACTGCGGGTTTCGGCGGTATGGACACTTGCGCGTGTGGGAGAACTGCCTCTCTCTGCACAAGAGTGTCTTTTGGGCCTGATGTGCGATGCTTCAGAGCCTGTACGACTCGCGGTTGTGGAAGCTTTGCTTGAAAAGCTGCGTTGGCCTTCCTCACAGATGGAAGCTCCTTTGCTTGAGAAGTTGCAAAGCGAAAATGGTGCTGTTCGTGGCCGTGCTGCCTGGGCTTTGGGGGCTTTGCGTTTGCATACTCCTGCTGTGGTGGAAGCGCTTCAAAAAGCCCTTCAAGATCCCGAAGGGGTGGTGCGACTCCATGCTTCGTCGTCGCTGGTGTCGATGGGACGGGCCGCATTGGAGTCTGTGGGGGCGATGCCCCTGATGCAAGCGCTTCGAGACTCCCATGGATTTGTGCGCTTTCATGCTGCCCGTGCACTGGGCTTTTTGGGGAAGGCTGCCAAAGACGCGATCCCCGATCTTTTGCTTTTGATGAAAGACAGTGAGCCTCGCTGTCGTGCCGCAGCATCCGAGGCTTTGGGTGGTATCGGTGAACCTGAACCCCAAGTCCTCGAAGCACTCGAAGCCGCGTTGCATGATAGCGAAGATCAAGTGCGTGCGGCTGCCGCAAAGTCTTTGGGGGCTTTTGGGGACGCAGCATCAAAGGCTGTTGCCGCGTTGCGTGACTCTCTGCGCGAAGGTCGCAAGTGGGTTCGTATGGCAGCGGCCGAAGCCTTGGGCTTTATGAAAAAAGCCGCAGAGCCCGCCATCCCTGAACTTGCAGAAGCCCTACGAGACGATGCTTGGGGAGTTTGGATGGCGGCTTCAGAAGCTCTTCATCAGATCCGCCCTGAAGCCAAGGAGATCTGGCAACACATCGAAACCCGACTGCAAGATCCCGATCCCAACCGTCGTAGCGCTGCGGTGGATGCTCTTGGAAGAATTGGAAGCCATCGTTCAGAGATCATCCAAGCCCTCACCACGGCCTTACAGGACGAAAGCGAGTGGGTTCGTCGAGATGCGGCTTTTGCTCTTGGGAAACTTGGAGATGCTGCGTCTGCTTCGGTTCCTACGTTGATTCAGCTTTTGTTGCATGATGATGAGTGGGTCCAAAGCGCCGCATTTGACGCGCTTGTGCAGTTGGGACGTGAGTACGTAGAAGCTGCGCTTCATGATGCGATCGCTCACTCACCCCCATCTTTCCGCAACAAACCCACCACTGCTTTTGCGCTGTCGATCTTGCAAAAACGTTGGGCAGACTTCGATCTCAATCACTTTTTCGATGGAAATGACGACGAACTGGATGAAGCTTTTTTCTCCGCATAATCTTTTTTGGGGGACCTTGGTTGGATGAACGCAAAAGAGCGCTTGGAACGTCTTGAGGCACTTTGGCAACAGGAACGCGATGCAACCCACGCGCGCTTTTTGGAGGAACGACGGGCCAAAACGCTCGCAGAGCGCGTGGGGGAAGGTTACGCGCTCACAGAGTTGCGGATCGTAGAAGTTGACGCAGCACCCGGCGGACGGTTGTTGTTGTGGCTGATCACGATGGCCAAAGAAGGACTCGACAAACTGCGCATCGGCTCGGGAGATCCCGTGCGTTTGTGGTGGGATGATCCTGATAGCCCTGAAGCTGTGATGGGGGTGGTTTCGCGCAGACGTGGCGAACGCTTGGGGGTGATGGTCGATGACTTGGTAGATCGCCTCGAACAAGGGAACTTTTCGCTGGATCGAGATGATCCACAAGTGACCTTTCAGCGTGGGGCACAAGCGATCCTTGCCTTCAAACAAGCGCAAGGTGGCAAAGACTCCGCTCGTTTACGCGAGATCTTTTTTGGCCAATCTCCCGCACTTTTCGCAAGCAAACCTACACTACATTGGGCGGATGCAGGCTTGAATGAGCCGCAACAAGAGGCTGTTCGCATGGCTTTGTCCGCTGAAGATGTGGCTTTGATTCATGGGCCGCCAGGGACGGGGAAAACGCGGACTTTGGTAGAAGTTGTCGTACAAGCGGTGCGTCGTGGGGAGTCCGTTCTTGCGACGGCTGCGAGCAATACCGCGGTAGATAACTTGGCCGAAAGGCTCGTGGATGCGGGGATATCTTTGGTGCGTTTGGGGCATCCTGCGCGGGTTTCTGCAAAGATTGAAGCGCACACGATGGATGCAAAGCTCGAAAAGACCGAAGAGTTTGCGATGGCACGGCGTTGGATGCGGGAGGCCCGAGAGATCCGCAATCGTATCGAGCGCAAGATCAGTCGTGGGGAGCTACCGCGCGCAGAACGGCTTACCTTGAAAGAAGAAGCGCGTGGTTTGATGCAAGATGCTCGAAAACATCTTAAAGGTGCCCAAGAGATGATCTTGGGACAAGCACAAGTGATCTGCGCAACAGCCGCAGGGGCCGACTCTTCCGTGATGGGGAAACGTCGCTTTGATCTTGTGGTCCTTGATGAAGCGACCCAAGCTGTCGATCCTTTGGCGCTTTCCGCACTGTCGAGGGCGCGGCGTGTCGTGATGGCTGGCGATCCCATGCAGTTGCCGCCTACGATCATCGACCCTGACGCAGAGCGCCAAGGGCTCGGAGAGACGATCTTTGCGCGACTTTACGAAGAGCAACGAGACAAACTGCTTGCGATGTTGACCATCCAGTATCGTATGCACGAGACGATTATGACCTTCCCTTCGGATGAATTGTATGGTGGCGCACTGATCGCCGCTGAAGGGAACCGCGAACATCGCCTAGAACAACTCCCAGATGTGGCGGAAGATCCCTTGCGAGCGCATCCATTGATCTTTCTCGATACTGCGGGAAAAGGTTGGACAGAGACCAGTTCACAAGAAGATCCGAGCGTCGCAAACCCCGAACAGGCCGAACGTGTCGCCGCAGAGGTTCTTCGGTTGTTGGGGCGTGGTGTCGCGCCTGTAGATGTTGCGGTGATTACGCCCTATTATGCGCAGGTTCGAGCTTTGCGCGAGCTTTTGTCTGAGCCTTATCATCAAGGTTTGGAGATCGATACTGTCGATGGATTCCAAGGCCGAGAAAAAGAAGCGATTATCGTGGATCTTGTGCGTTCCAATGATGACGGACAGATCGGATTTTTGAAGGATATCCGCCGTATGAATGTGGCGCTGACGCGAGCAAGACGCTTTTTGTTGGTGGTGGGGGATAGCGCGACGTTGGGGAGCGAGGCTTTTTACCAGTCTTTTTTGGAATATGCGCAGTGTATGGATGGTTGGCTGAGTGCTTGGGATGATGAGGCGCCTCCTTTTGAATGCGAAGGATAGGCACCCATGGATAGACAAAGGCGAGTTGCAAAGATGGCGCAAAAAACAGCGTGGTGGTTGATCTGTGGCGTGTTGGGCCTGTTGTGTGCGGAAGGAAACGCGTGGGCGTCTGCTCCTTGCAAAGAGGCCGTGCCTGCGATGAAACGCGACCCACAGAAAAAGCAGGAAGCAGCGAAAAAACACGGAACGGAGCGTCGTTGTTGGCCCAATGGCAAGGCGCGTCTGCTGCGTCAGTGGTGGTATGGCAAAAAACACATGCGCGAGACCTTCTGGTTGCAAGATGGAAGTCGCCAGATGGAGTCTTTCTATCTTCATGGTCAGATGACTTCGCGAAAGACTTGGTGGGTCGGCCTTCCGCCGCGAGAGAGCTTGTTAAAGAAGGCGCAGCCTGTGCCGACTTCACGTCCTGTGAGTCAACGGATATCCCCGTCTTCGCGGCCTTCTTCGCGCGTTGCTTCGCGGCCTTCTTCTCGTGTGGTCTCGGCTTTGGTGTTGCCGCGGGTGCGTTATCTGCGGACTTGGCGGTGGTACCGAGGTGGACAACGTTGGTCTGAAGACTTTTGGATGGACGGCCGCAGAGAAGGCGCTGCGATCTGGTGGTTTCCCAATGGTCGGAAGATGCGGCTTGTTACGTACCTTCATGGCAAGATGCATGGGCCTTCCCTGCGTTGGTACGAAAATGGTCAAAAGGCCGAAGAGGGACAGCATCTCCACGGGCGACGCGATGGGACTTGGAAAAACTGGCACGCGCAAGGCAACTTAGAAAAAGTCCGACATTATCACCAAGGAGATCTGGAAGGCCAACTGGTGTCTTGGCATGCGAATGGTCAAAAAGCCTCGTCGATGTTTTTCCGTAAGAACCGACGTCACGGGCATCATCTCTTTTGGATGTCCAATGGCGAAAAGCGTATGGAGTTCTTTTATCATCTTGGCGAACCTTGCGGCGTAACGCGGATCTGGTCGCCTTCAGGATTTTTGGTGTCTGAGCAAGAACACGTCGCATGTCCTAAGGGTCCGCCTTCTTCTCGTCGTCCTCTTCCTCGCTGATCTCGCCTTCCATCGAACCTTCGCAGTAGCGGGTCGTCTGCTACAGGAGAAATCTGTGGTCAGCTTTTGCATTGGGAGAGGAAACGATGCGTATCACGGCTTATTCGAAAGCTCTGTTATCCAATTGGTTTTATTTGGAGCCGCTGCATCTACTGTTTGATGCAGGAGAGGGCCTTGGTTTGTTCCTAGAGTCCCGTGCTTTGGGGATTCACGACGTCTTTTTGTCGCACGCACACATCGATCATTTCACAGGTTTGCGCCTTTTGATCATGATGAGAAGGAGGGGGATCTTTCAGAGTGAACAGTCTGTGCCTCCTTTGCGCGTGAGCTATCCCGCGACTTCTGGGGTCTTTCAACGCTTGTTTGCGTACTTTTCGAGTGAGTTTCGCGATTGGGAGCAGATGGTCGAATTGAATCCTATGATGCCGGGAGATCGGGTGCCTTTGCGTTATGGTCGTGAACTTGAAGTGATCGCGATGGAAGCAAAGCACGTGGATTACGATCTGTGCTTGGCGTATCGCATCTCCCAAACGCGGCTCAAACTCCGTCCTGAGTACGTTAAGCTCGGTGGTCAAGCGATCCGCGAGCTGATCCAAGAAAAGGGCCGCGAAGCGATGAGCGACGTGGTCGAAGTCCCTGTGGTGGCCTTCTCTGGAGACGGAAAGCCTCTTGAGGACGAGCCTTCGCGTGGGGCGATGTTGTTGATCCACGAAGCGACTTTTCTTGATCCTGATACCTCTTATGTTCACAGCACTTTGACCGAAGCCATCGAGGCTTTTGTGCGATTGGAAGCAGAACGGCTCCTACTCTTTCATTTCTCTGTGCGTTATACAGCCCAAGAGATCATGGCTGCGTTGGATACGCTCGTGACAGACGCAGCTTTGCGTGAACGTATCCACGTGGTGCTGCCTGGTCAGTTGTTTGATGAGGTGGTCCCCACAAAGATGTTTGGGTAGGAGAGAAAAGTCCCGATGGTACAGGAGATCATGGAGACGGCTTGGTTGCGACGACAACCTTTGTTGGATGCACTACATGCCGAAGAGACCGAGGCTTATCGCCTTTTTCATGGAGCCGTCGAAGGGATGCCAAAAGTCACCGTGGATCGCTATGGTCCGCTGTTGATGATCCAGAGTTTTGGCGACCCTTTGAACGATGAAGAACGCGATGCCATCGGGGGATTCTGGCAAGAAAAGCTCCCTGATGCCAAGCATCTTGTCTATAACCACCGTACCAAAGGGGCCAAGCAAGACTTTTCCCCATGGCACCAACCCAGCCCTGAAGCTCTTGTTCCCATGACTTGCAAAGAGATGGGACTGACCTTTCGGGTGCAAGGGCGTCACCGTGGGATCGATCCATTGTTTTTCCTGGATATGCGCGCTGGGCGGCGGTGGATGCGAGCCCATGCCAAGGGCGCTTCTGTCCTCAATCTATTCGCTTATACCTGCACGATGGGGATCGTCGCGGCGGCTGCGGGTGCACGTGAGGTCTGGAATGTGGACTTCGCTTCGTCGAATCTGACGTGGGGGCGCGAAAATGCCGAGTGCAACGGCCTCACAGAAGGAAAGTCGCTGCGTTTCTTGCATGAAGATGCGATCCCTGTGATGCGTCAACTTGCGGGCTTGCCCATCAAAGGAAAAGCTTCGCGGCGGTCCTATACGCGTTTTTCTTCGCGTACCTTTGATATCGTTTTCCTCGATCCACCGCGCTTTGCACGCACCCCTTTTGGGGCGGTAGACCTCGTCCGCGATTACCAAAGTTTGTTCAAACCAGCCTTGCTTGCGACATCTCCAGGGGGAAGTTTGGTGGCGGTGAATAATGTGGCAGAGGTTGACTTGGAAGAATGGAGAGAAAGTCTGATTCGATGTGCGCAAAAGTCGGAGAAGCCACTTGAGGCCATCGAGATCTTGTCACCCGAAGAGGACTTTCCATCGTTCGATGGGAAGCACCCTTTGAAGATCGCGCTGTGTCGTTTGCCTCGTTAGGATGGGGCTTAGGGGAGGGCGATCTTTTCGAGGAGGTCGCAACGATCTGTGCGGACTCCGTCGATGACTTGCAAGGGTTCGTCGATTTGGAGGGTGGTGTCTTTGGTGGCGTCGTAGGGGGTCCACTTGAGTGGTGGGTTGGTGCCGTTGGGCTCGCGTGTTTTGGTGAGTTGTGCCCAGTAAAACATCATGCTGTTTGAGATCTTGAGATCGATGGGATCAGGCGTAAACAAGGGGATATTGAGGATGCTTTGGAAGACATAAAGCAGTTCAATCCCGTGTGCTGCGCGTCCTTCTTTGTTGGCGAGCTTGGGGCGGCGGGAGAAAAAGTAACGCCAGACAGGTTCTGATTGGTTTTGTGCGAGATTTTTCGCGTTAAAACGGGTGGGGCAAGTAAAGGCAAAGTCTGTGAGGAAGTCTACAAGTGCTTCGCGGGGCTCTGCGTAATTGTTGACGTCGTACAGTTTGAAGACTTCGGATAGTTCGGTGGTTGTTGCATTGGGAAGGAGCGTTTTGACATAGCCTTCAAAAGCAGCCGCGTTGGGGACAGGGATCGCAGGTGATAGCAAAGACTCGTATTCATCGGCATTTGAGCCGATGACTGTGGGGACAGCATTGTGTTCTTTGGCTGCGATGGCTTTGGCGGGACTTTTCAGGAGCGTGTAACCGTCCACTACGGGGGCGTAATCGCGATCGGTTCCACCAAACTTCAGGTTGGTGATCTCGATTCCTCCAGGGAACATCTTGAGGATGTCGTTGACATCTTTGCCTCGCAAACAAGCCAAACGATCTGTCGCGTCTTTGCAATCACTTTGATCGGCCAGTTTTTTTCCTGTGGCTTCTGCAACGCTGTACTCTTTGAGGTTGCAAGCGCCACTTTGCATCAACGCCGCATGGAAGAGACCTTTGGACAAGGGGGAAGCAAGGTGAGTACAAGTGTTTACGGCTCCTGCGGACTCTCCGAAGATCATGACTTGTTTGGGATCGCCGCCAAAGGCTTGGATGTTGCGCTGTACCCATTGGAGAAGAAACACCTGATCCAAAAAGCCGTAGTTCCCGGAGAGCTTGCGCGAAGATTCTTGGGCCAACTCTGGCAAGGCAAGGTATCCCAAGGCCGCAAGACGATAGTTGAAAGTCACGACGACCACATCTTGTTGTCTTGCGAAGCGTGAGCCATCGTAGATCGCGCGATTGGTGTTGGTGATGGTTTCGCTGCTAGAGCCTTGGACGTTTCCGCCACCGTGGATAAACACCATGACAGGGCGGGTTTGTTGTGGGGTGGCTTGTGCGGGTCGCCAGATGTTGAGGAAGAGGCAGTTTTCTGCGCCGCGTTGGTTTCCTGTGCGCGCATCGACTTGGGGGCAGACTTCTCCAAAGTTACTCGCAGGGCGGATGTCACTCCAACAGCTGGGTGCTTGGGGCTCTTTCCAACGAAGCGAGGCCACAGGAGGCGCTGCGTAAGGGATGCCTTTGTAGATCCAGATATCGGTTTCTTGTACACCGCGCACTGTACCGTACTCTGTGGATATATCGCCCGCTTGTTGGGGCGTTGCGGGCTGGCATGTGGTGGACTCGGGGGTCGTCTCAGGGGAGGTCTCTGGCTGGGCTTCTGGGGTGCTTTCTACTTGTTCGGGCGCGATCTCTGCGATGACTTCGGGGGTAGGCTCTGTGGTGGCTTCAGGCGTGCTTTCGCTGGCGTCGCTGGTCGTCTCTTGGCTGGTTTCGACTTGGCTTTCTGTGGCGACTTCGCTTCCTCCATCGGGTTGTACAGGGGGATTGGGGCAGCCTGTTGTTGTAAAAAGCACAGCGCCTAAAAGAAGGGTGACAAACGACAAAGGGGCAAGGATTCGTTTGGTTGGTAGCATAAAAGTCTTCCTTGGAAGTGAGGTTTGTGTGCGAAAGATTGAGGGGGATGCCTCGATCTTTCTTTGATTCTCGTTGACACACATAAACACGCAAGGCACAGAAAAGTTGCGATGGGAGGACGGGCTAGATGGAGGACAATGTAGGGGACTCTTGTTGTTGCTGTAAGAAAAACTCTTGCACAACCTCGCGTTGCCAAAGATCGCGGACGATGCGTGGTCGGATCGCTTGAAGGCGTTGCTGTGCTTGTTCGGGGGTGAGCTGATAGCGCGTGATCAGGTAACAAAGTGCGATGGTCGCGGAGCGTCCGCGTCCCGCTTTGCAGTGTAGATACACGCGCTCACCACGTTGTCGATGTTGCTCGATAAAAGAGAGCGCTGCATTGATCTCTTCGAGCTTTGGGGGCGTAAAGTCGATGACGGGCAGGTAAAACTGATCGATGTTGTAGCGCGCGTAACTTTTTTGGGGGCCACTGTACTCTGCACAATTGTTGATCACGCCTTTGATGCCCATCGATGCGAGCTTTTTGACATCCCATCTAAGAGGCATTGCTCCCAAGACAAGCGTTTCATCGACAACATCCCACACACGTCTTTTGGTAAAGATGCGCGTTGCCAGTTGGTAGAGAACGGTTGGTGCGTAGATGATGCGAGCGATCCAAGACTGCAAGATGTTGCTCCTTGATTGAAACGGTTTCATCGTTGAGATGTGCAAGAGCCCTTCTTTTCGAAAGAAAAGAGCCTGTTTGTTTTGTGGTGTGAAGATAGCAGAGTTGGCGAAAGAGAGGGAGAGGCGAGGATTACAGGAGATCTTGGACGTCAGGGAGGTCGCTTTGTTGATCAAGCCAGCGCTGGGCTTTTTGCTCTGCACGCGTCCAAAGATTGCGTTGTGCCGCAGCTTTCGTTCGTAACAAAGCCAAAGCAACCAAGGTATAAACCACAAGGGCACTGTTTTGTGTCGCGCGAGCTTGGACTGCGCTCCATTGTGCGCCCAACCAGTCCCGCAAAGCCCCGCTATCTGGGAAGCTGCCGTCTGCGCGTTGGGTCAACAAGAGATCCATCACGTGATCTTCGAGGCTCTTTGAGGTCTTGAAGGACGCGCTCTCTGTTTGTTCCGCTTCCTCTAGGGATTCCATTTTCAGTTCTGGTTGATCGAATGTCTCGTCTTCCTCATCGCGGAGCTTCGCCTCTTCCTTGCGTCTCTTGGGGGCTGCTTTTTTCTTTTGCAGCTCTCGCATAGGTTCGTTGGGCATCGCATCAAAGGACCCTCCCAGTGACGGGGGCGCTCCGCCAAATGCCATCCCGCTCATTCCACCCATGCCACCGATCGCGCCTTTGGGGGGCGGAGGTGGGGAAGCGTTGGCGAGAGCACCAAGGGCGACGGGAGAGGCCATGGGGGGGGCCATCGCCATCCGCAAGGAAGGGCCACCCGCGGGGACTGACATCGCAGAAAGTACCGATCTTACTTTGGTGGTTTCTCCCCAGTTTTTGGTGAGGGCGATGGGGATGCGTCGTAACGCGACGGGTTCATGGCTCTTTTCGTGGTCGGGTCGTTCTTCCACCGCGATGTAACTCGCGACGCTCGACATCAAACCAAAGGTCTTGCTGAGTTTCAGGAGTTTGTCTTTTTGTGTCTCTTCTTGTTGTGCGCGTCGTTGTTGGCTTCCGCTAGAACCGCCATCTTCGAGGTCGCGGATGGCATGACGTGCCCACAAGGTTGGGATGGGGCTGTTGCGTTCGACTTTTTCGAAGTCCAGATCCAAGGACCAGCTTTGTTGATCCGCTTGCAGCGTGACTTGGGGAGCGTGTTCTTTGTTGAGTTTGGCAAAGACCGTCATGCCTTCGCCCGCAAAGATGGGAGGAAGCTCTTTGGGAGCGACACTGGCTTTGGTCTCTCCCCAATCGAGGCCGATCTTGTCGAATATCGGGGTGTTTAGGCGACTGAAGGTGCGGAGAACCTTTGGTTCGATGCGCTCGCCTGATGTGATGAACTCCGCGGCTCCGTTGGAAACCCTCGCAACGCCTTTGACGAGATGTTGGCTGACACCCTCACCAATGCCAAAAGAAAAGACGCGGGCTGGGCGGCCTTTGCGACAAAGGCTGATCACTTCAGACTCGTTGGATACCTCGCCATCAGTGAGAAGGATGATCTGTCTTTGTCTTTTGGGATCAAGTGGTTGGTCGTAGATGCTTTGCAAGGGGGCCGCGAGCTCTGTGCCACCCAGATCAGCATCGATCTTTTTGATGTATTCGCTGGCTTCGTCGAGATGTTCTTGGTTGAAAGGGACTGGTTGAGGCCAAAGTTTCTCGAACGACGAGCCAAATCGAACGATTTGGAAAGAGTCGCCTTCGGAGAGAGAGCGTACACAAAGCGCGAGTGCACGCGTGGCTTCTTCGATGCTAGAGCCATACATCGAGCCCGAACAGTCGAGGACAAAGAAGACTTCGCTTGGTTGGATGGGGGCACCATCTGGATCGGGTCGAAAGTGCAGCATCGCAAAGCGGTCGCCATCGGCTGTACAAGCGACTTGGGCGAAGGGCTGATGAGGTTTGCGGGGTTCGATTTGAATCACGATGTCTCGATCCATCGCGGTTTCGCGTTGGCTCAGCGAAACGATGGCGTGGTCTTCTTCAAGTGATACGCGGATCGGGTGGCTGGGGGACTCGATATGGCGCAGCCCTGAAGGGATGCGGACTTCAAGTTCAAGTTGAAGTCCGTAAGGTACGCTCGATTGTCGCGGAGCATCGAGGGTTTCCACGAGGTGAGGTTCTTCTTGGGCTTGGTGGCTGGGGATGTAACGAGGCGAAACGGTGGTAGGCAACATCCAGCGAATCGCATTTCCTTCGTATTGAAACTCCGCAACATAGGTGATCTCGATCTCCACAGTTTCTTGGGAGGGGATGCGTCCCACAGAGATCGTAAAGATATCGGGTCGTACTTGTTCCATCAAAAAGGCGCTGTTGCCTTCGGACAATGCTTCGTCGTAGCGCTCAAACGCCTGTTGTTTTTCTTCGATCTCTCCGCGCAATACGCGATCTTTGAGTTTAACCGTAAATCCACAAATCGCCGCTTGTTCTTCCATAGGGAAAAGGTAAACAGCTTCGATCTCTTGTGCTTCTGTGTTTCGATAACGCTGCTTGATGGTGATTTGGCTGCAAATACCTTCGATCTTCCCTGTGACCAAGACACCTTCGAGGGATATCGGTCGTCCTTTGCTAAAGAGGCCACTGTTCATTTCTTTGGGATCGAAATCAGGCGGAACTTGGCTCGACGTCGGCATCAAGGACTCCTTGGTTGGGATTGCTTTCTTTACTCGATGGGGCTCCACCAAAGATTGTATTCTCGCGCCAAAGATCAAGATGGGTATGCTTTTTTTCGATGGAAGAGAAGAGATCTACGAAGGCAGGCGGGATATACATCTATCCGGGGCGACCACGGAAGATCGCCCGACTGAAGGGACTTTGCGAAGGCTAGGGAAATATCCTTCTAAGGAAAGAGCGGGCATTGGCCCGTTTTGGGGTCGGGCTGTGTGCAAAAGCGTCCGCAAGTGTTGGGTGGGGGTGGTGCGCCGCCAGAGCAGCATACCATCCCTTGGCCACATCCAGAGACCGTACAGCAGCAAGAGCCGATGCTTCCGTCTTTGTTGAGGCAGGGATCGTCCGTTTTGCAGTTGACGTCTGTACAAGCGAGGCAAAGGCTGGGGCGACGTAGGCTTGCGCATGTTCCGTTGGTATCGCAGACTTGGCCTTGTTTTACGCAGTCGCAATCGTGTTTGCAGGTCGTCGAAGCTGCGCATGTTCCGATGGTTTTGTCAGGATTGAAGCAAGGGTCTCCGCTTGTGCAAGTGGCATCAGAGCAGGCTTTGCAGAAGGATATCCGTCGAAGGGCGCGGCATCCGTTGGTTCCATCGCAAAGAAGGCCATATTTGAGGCAGTCACAGTCGTGTTTGCAGGCTGCACCCATGCCTGTCCCTGGGCATTTGGAGATGGTGCCATCGTGTTGATAACATGAGTTTCCTGCGAAACACTGGGGGCTTTCGCAAGGAGGGCATTGGTTTGCGCGTTTGAGTGGGGCACAGACGTTTCCTTGGCAGACCATTCCTACGCCAAGGCAATCGCAGTCATTCGCACATGCGACATCTGGACACGTCGAGACTGCGCCATTTTTGTCAACGCAGGGCTGGCCTGTAACGCAGGTATTGGGATCTTCGCAGGAGGGGCACATATTTGCGCGGTCGACATCAGCGCAAAAGCTGCTTTCGCAGGCTTGTGCTGTTTTTACGCAGTCACAGTCTGTTTTGCAGGGGATAGGTCCTGTTTCTTGCGTGGTTTCCGTCATGGCTTCGTTGCCGCTGGGCTCGCGTGGATCTGTGTCTGTGCCTGCGTCGCTGGTTGTCTCTTTGGCGGGTTCTTGGCTGGTTTCGGCTGTGGGTTCGTTGCTTTGTTGTTCTTGTTGTTTTTCGGCGGACTGATTTTCCGTGTGGCTTTGGGTCTCTGTCTTCTTTTCGTTGTCTGAGATGGTGATCGCAGGGGTACAGTCGGCGGCTGCCAAGATGACAAAAAGACAAAGACCGCACAACATCATCGAACGCGGACGAAAAAGTCGGATAATTGGATACATACGCATACCTCTCGCTTCCTTTACAGGTCTTGGGTCTGGATGGTGTGTGGGGTGTTTGGAGCTTTTATCATGGCAAGGTTGGACTGTTTTGGGGAGGGGCTGGTCTCAAGATTTTCTTTCCAAGACGGTGGGATGCCTTGGTAGAGAAGCAGGGATGTAGAGAGGATGAGAAGGACTAGAGGGAAGCGGGTTGGCCCAAGTGAAGGCTATCGTGGAGGAAGGAGAGAAGTTCTTTGACTTTAAAGGGTTTTGCGAAGAAGTCGCCTTGCAAAAGTGTCAGGCGCGCTTGTTCTTTGTTTGTGAGATCTTGCCCACTCATCAGGATGGTGGGGAGATTGATTCCTTCTTCTCTGACGCGTTGAAGGAACTCCAGTCCATCGTCTTTGCCAAGGTGTCGATCGAGTAGCAAAGCGTCTGCTTGTTGGCTAAGGACCGCAAAGTCTAGTTCGTCACCTTGGAGCGCGTCATAACAGGTGACTTGGTAGCCGTTTCTTTGGAGCACTTCTTTAAGGAGTTCGCGGATCTGCGAGTCGTCGTCATAAACGAAGATATGTCCTTGAGGACCTTTGGGGTCCTTTTCAGAGTGTGCTGCTATTTTAGTTTGTGGGTTGTTTTTAGGTTCCGCGATGTTCTCGTCGCTGGTCTGTTTGTCTTCTAAACCCAAAGCGCCAGCGAGTCGCAGCGCGTTTTCTAAGCTATAAGGGTATGAAAGATCTCTGTAAAATGATTGCATCGCCCACATCCTTTCTCTTCGGCATCCTGCCCAATGTCATCTTCGACGATTCATGTGGCTTTTCGTTTACTGAGCATGAATCGTTCCAGATGGATACGTCTTTTTAAAATCTAAAAGCTCTATCGAGAGATAACTCTTTTTACGTATCTCTTCGAGCTTGTGATAGGCGACGGGATGAGGGCTTTTTTGTCGCAGGTGGGTCCATTGGACGCATTGTGCGATCGTAGAAAGTGTGCAGGGGGTTTCTAGGATCGAAGAAAGGGCAGACTAGGGGCGGAAAGAGAGGGAGGAAACCGCGCCATTGTGGGCGTTGGTGATGGTGCTTTGGATGGTTTTGGTACTGAGGTCCCACAATACGATGTTGTTTCCGTAAGTTCCCGAGGCAAGGATCTTTCCGAGGGGATGGAAGGCCAAGGAGTAAACGGGGTCGTTGTTGGGTATCTTGAGGGTACCAGCTGGAGCGGGTGGGGTTTTGGTCATATCAAAGAGAAGGATGCTGTAATCTGAACTGCCCACTGCAAGGGTGTTTCCGTCAGCACTAAAGGCGATGGAGGTGATGCCTTGGCTGGGACCTGCAAGAGAGTAAAGCAACTTGGCATTTGGGATATCCCAAACGACGGGCTTGGCATCGCGTCCACCCGAGACGATCCAACGTGCTTGGGGATCGATGGCCACAGCGTAGATGTCGAGGCTATGGCCGCCTGTAAGGATTGAGACAGCGTTGGGGTTGGCTGCACTAAGGTCGCGGAGTTGGACTTGGGCATCTGCGCCACCTGACGCCAGCCAGCGGCCTGTGGGGTCGATGTCCAAAGCGTACACGCCACCGCTGTTTGCAGTGAGGCGACGGTCCACTTTTCCTGTTATGGGGTTCCACAAGAAGACCTTACCGTCTGCAGCGCCCGAAGCGATGACTTTTCCAGCGCTGTCGATGGCTGTGGAGTACACCGTGGTGTTGTGATCTGTGGCTGACCAGACGGGCGCGCTCGTTGCGAGATTCCAGAGGATTACGCGTTTGTCTTGGCCCCCTGTGACCATAAACCGCCCGTCTTTGCTAGCACGGACGCTGTAAGCGATATCTGTGTGTCCACCCGTAAAGTTCTTGAGTTCTTTGGGGGTGTTGGTGTCCCACATCTTGATGGGAGAGATATTGTCCCAACTTGCGGAGAGAAGTTCGTCTCGGGCCGCGCAGCCATCGACTTTTCCGTCGCAGTCATTGTCGATGTTGTCGTTGCATATCTCTGTCGTGGGCCCGACGTCATTTTGACAAGCGGCCCATTTCCCGTCCATTCCGCAGGATTGTTTGCCAGCTTTGCATGCGCCTTGGCAAGTGTAAAAACCGCTGGCACCGAGGGTACAGCCGTTGGGGGCGGTATAGCACTCTCTTGCATCCCCTGGGGTGCACTCGCCTGGAGTGAGGCAGTCGTCGATCTTTCCGTTGCAATCGTTGTCGAGTTTGTCGTCGCAGATCTCTTTGGTGGGGAGGACTTCACCTTGGCACTCAGACCAAGTCCCGTTGATGCAGAGTTGGTTGCCTGCCTTGCAGATACCGACGTTGCGGGTGCTTTCTGCGCCAGAGTAACACTCCCGGCTTTGACCAGAGGTGCAAGTTTCGTTGCATTTGTCGTCTGCGAGACCATTGCAATCTTCGTCGATACGGTTGTTGCAGATCTCTTTGGTGGGGAGGACTTGTCCTTGGCAGGGGCCAAAGGTACCGCCCACACAGCTTTGTGTGCCCAAAGCGCAGGCCCCGATCCCTTCTGTACCAGGAGGACCTTCGTAGCAGGAACGTGTTTCTCCAGCTTTACAGGTCGTGCTTTGGCACTTGGGATCGTCTTTGTCTGTCAGGCCATTGCAATCGTTGTCCACGTTGTCATCGCAGTTTGCGCTTCCGATGGACTCGGATATTGGGTTGTAGGTTGACTCGCATTGGATTTGTCCGCCAATACAGCGACTTTGGATGCCCAAGCGACAAGGTCCTTGTTTTCCTACTACTTCGCAAGTCTCAAACTTGCCTTTGAAGTCTTCGTCGACTTGTCCGTCGCAGTCGTCATCTACACCATTACAGGTTTCTTGTGTGCCAGTCGCGTTTTTGGGTTCACAACTGGACCACACACCATTGCGGCAGGTGCGTTCCCCGACAGAACAAGGGCCTGTTTGACCGCCCAAGACACAACTAATGGTCTCACCTGTTTGGCAAGATTGAGCGATACATTGTCCTACAACGCAAGCTTGACCAGAGAGGCAGTCTGCGTCCGTTGTACAAGTGGGGTTCACGTTTCTTGGAACGCAGCGTAACGTGTTGAAGTCACAGCGCATACTCGCGATACAATCCGCGTCACTGCTGCAACTGCTGTTGAAAGTGGGGGGGGTACAAACGCAAGCGGGTAACACAAGTGCAACACACAAGGAAAAGAAAAAAAGTCCATACATAAGCGGGCGGCGAATCATAAAAACCTCCGGGCTTCTGAAGGTTTGCTGGGTCTATGCATTATAAGATTGCGCAACAAGCGCGGGAGACAGGATCTAAGGTCGAAAAAGTCCTGATCAGAAAGAGGATAGGTTAGGCATGGGGTGGTGTCAATCGTTCGGCCAAAGGCAAACTTGTTTGAGGGGAAGCTGTCTTTGGCGAAAGGCTTCGTGGGGGTGTGTTTGTTCTGGGTTGTTCTTGTTGGGGTGTTGCATCAAGTTTCACCGCGTTCTCTTCGCAACAGAACGTATGTTGCACCTGTCCCGCCATCGTGGGGGCGGGCTGTTGCAAAGGCCAAGATATCTTTGTGTAAAAAGCCTTGTGTGAGCCAAGAAATCAAGCGGCGTTTGAGGATGGGTTCTCGATCAGGGGAGTGATTGCCTCGGCCATGGACGATTAACAAGCAGCGATGGCCTTTTCTACGGTTTTCTTGGATGAACTGCACGAGTTCAGTGCGCGCTTCGTCTACGCGCATCCCATGAAGATCGATGTGGGCTTGCCAAGCGTACTTGCCTCGACGAAGACGTTGCAATAGACGCGGATCGAGACCTTGGACGGAACCTTCGATAAACTCATCGCCAAACACGATATCGAAAGGGATGCGCCCTTCCACAAGATCTTCGAGTTGGCGGACGACTAGGCGTTCATCGTTGGGGGAAGGGAGGTCGGGTGGTTCGAGCTCGGGTTCGATATGAGGGGTTTCGCGGAGGGGGACGACATCTGCCATCGCAGCAGCAAAGAGTGCATCGTCATCTTCTTGATCTGGAAGGTTTTTGGGTGGCGGTGGCTTATCCATGGAAGGATGGAGGTCCGCTGGATCAGGAAGTCCATCCTTTTTTTGTTGGAAAGGCTGGTGTTTGAAGCCTTTCTTTTGATTTTGACGACGCATGGGTTCCTCCAGAAAATCAAAATGCTGATGGCATGATGGATGCAGCAGAGACGTCTTTGTTGCGTTCTTTGTCGCTCAAGATCTGCCCCAACCTCCTCCGCCGGGTGTTTCGAGGCTTAGGATACTATGCGAAGGGAGTTGGCGTGTACACTTTCCTGGTAGCTCTTGGGCTGTTGGGTCGGTTGGCGATGAATCGGGAAGCTGTAGTTGGTTGCGGCCGACTTGACCCGCTTGTCCTCCCTGAAGTCCGTAGGGATGGCGGATCCTGCGTTCTGTCAGCAGCGTGACCTCCACAGGTGCCTCAAAGAGATAGCTGCGTATCACGCCGTCGCCTCCGTTGTGTTGGCCCTTTCCACCTGAGCCTCTGCGCTTGGCATAGCGTGTGAGGCGGAAAGGATAAGCGTGTTCGAGTGCTTCCACGGGGGTGTTTCTTGTGTTGGTCATGTGTGTGTGGACCGCGGAAGCCCCGTTTCCTTGGGGACTTGCACCGCTTCCTCCTGCAATCGTCTCGTAATAGGCAAAAGGCGTCTGTGTGCGAGGATCGATCCCCCCCACCGTGAGGTTGTTCATAGAGCCACATGAGGCGGCAGGGATGCGATCAGGAAGATGCGAAGCGAGTGCGCCAAGTACGGTATCGACGATGCGTTGGCTTGTTTCGACGTTTCCACCTGCGACAGCCGCGGGGTATTGGGCATCTACAACTGTTCCTGGTGTGGTCAGTACATGGATGGGACGCATCACACCGCTGTTGTTTGGGACATCTGTGGGAGCAAGGCATCGAAACACATAATGAATCGCAGATATCGTGATGGCGCGAACTGCATTGAGGGGGCCGCGGATCTGGGGGCTGCTTTCTCGCAAGTCGAGTGTTGCTTCATCGCCGTGGATGCGAAGTTTGCAGCGGATCGGGATCGGATGATCTGAGAATCCATCGTCTTCGAGGATGTCCTCAAAAAAGCTTTCTCCGTCTGGGAGGTCTCGAAGAATCGAGCGGATCACGCGCTCGCTGTAGTCTTGGAGGGCTGTCGCGTGTAGGCTGACTTCTTCTGCACCATAACGCTCACAAGCTTCGAGGATACGTTGTTTTCCCACTTCAAGGGCTGCGACTTGTGCGAAGAGATCGCCTTTTCGTTCATCGGGAGTTCGGCTGGCCGCGCAGATCTTGTCGATGGTGTCTTGGTTGAGTCGTTGTGGAGAAAGGCGGATGCCTTCTTCGTCGATGTGCTCGCTGATAGGCATCGAACCAGGGGTTTTTCCGCCTACATCCGCATGATGGGCGCGGTTGGCGACAAAGAACCGCGGATGTTTTTCGCCTGGAAGGATGCAAGGGGCCACCACGGTAATGTCGGGTAGATGGGTGCCTCCCGCAAACGGATCGTTGAGGATGAAGAGATCGTCCGCTTTCATCATGTGGGCAGGGAAGGCTTGGAGGGCGGCTTGGACGGACATCGGCGTAGATCCCAGATGCACGGGGATATGCGCAGCTTGGGCGATCATCTCGGCCTTGTGATCGAACAGAGCACACGAGTAATCGCGGCGCTCTTTGATATTGGGGGAGTAAGCCGAACGCATCAAGCGAAAGCCCATCTCTTCGGCCATCGAGGTAAAGAGATGTCGAAATATCTCAAGGGAGATCCCATCGACTGCCATCACAAGTCTCCTTTGGACGGGGATGTTGGTGCGTATTGAAGCAAAAGTCCTCCGTGCTCTGTCAGATGTAGGGTCCAGTCTTTCGCAACGAGGGTGGTTGCGGAAAGCTCGTCGATCAAGCAGGGCCCTTGGAGCTTTTGGTCGAGTAAGAGTTTTTCTCGCGGGTAACGGGGCCATCGTTCGGGGGGAACAGACGTGTCGGGGGGGTCTGTGGATGCTTGGGGAGGCGCGTGATGGCTTGGGGTGGGTGGGGCGGTTCGCTTGCGTTCTAAGCGCAGTGCGACGATCTCGATGGGACGGCCCTCTGCGATGTACCCATAAAGACTTTGATGTTGCCTCTGAAAGTCTTGTAAGAGATCTTCGCTTGGCTCTGGACGAGCGTGTTGAAAAGGGATGGTGATCTCGTAAGACTGGCCTTTGTAACGCATATCAAGCGCGTAGCTTTCGAGGGAGGCAGCTTCGTCGTGGTCGGTTTTGCGGGGCATCACTTGATCGGCGCGTACTTGGAGTTGTTGGTGGGCTTCTTGGAAGGCCGAAAACGACCGTGGGTCGGGATATTCACCTTGATCATCTGGGGAGAGGGTAAAGAGCAAAGCCTGTGAAAAGAGATAGAGCGGTGGGGCACAAAGCATCCCAACTGCGCTGAGTAGCCCAGGGTGGCGGGGGATCCAGATGGTACGGATACCCAAGGCTTCTGCGAGGCGGCAAGCATGAAGTCCGCCCGCACCACCAAAAGGAACCAGCGCAAAGTCACGAGGGTCGTAGCCTTTTTGTACTGAGATTCGTTGAATCGCCCGAACCATCGTTGCTTCCGCGATACGCAAGATGCCGTCGGCTGTTTCTTCGAGGGTCTTGTTGAGTTGTTTTGCGAGCGGGGCGATGGCTTGTTCGGCTGCTTGGGGTTGTAAGTAAAGATCTTCGCCAAGTGGTTTCTTGGGATCGAGGTGTCCCAAAAGGAGATGGGCGTCTGTGACGGTCGCGTACTGTGGGGGATCTTGGCGGCCATAACAAGCGGGACCTGGGGAGGCTCCCGCAGATCGTGGACCCACCCGCAAAGCCCCACCCGCGTCGATCCAAGCGATGGAGCCGCCGCCTGCACCAACCGTGTGGATATCAAGCAAGGGAAGATGCACGGGCATCCCGTCGATATCGCTTTCGGTTGTTCGCGGTAGATCGCCATCACAAAGAGCGACATCGCTGCTGGTTCCGCCCATATCGAACGTGATGATGCGTTGGATATGATCTTGTTGAGCAAGTCGTAGCGCGCCCACTAGCCCACCTGCTGGGCCTGAAAGGATCGTCTGGACAGGGTTGTTGCAAACCTCTTCTGCGGACCACTGGCCACCATTGGATACCATGATGCGCAACTCATGAGGTGCGATCGCTTCGGATAGTCGGCGAACATAGCGATTCATGAGAGGGGCAACACAAGCATTGATGGCGCAGGTTGATCCTCGTTCATACTCGCGGATCTCTGGAAGAAGTTCGTGCGAGAGAGTGAGGTGGACATGCGGAAAGTGTTCACGAATGGCCGATGCGATGGCCTTTTCATGCGATGGGTTGGCATAGCTATGCAACAAGCTTACTGCCACAGACTCGACCCCTCGCACTTGGAGATCTGCCATCAGCTTGTCGATCTCTTCGTTGTGAAGGGGAGAGGCGATCTGTCCATTGAACAAGATGCGCTCTTTAACGCCCAAGCAGTCGCCTTCTTGGATGGGTGGCTCAGGTCGTTGGACATGGAGTGCGTACAGAGAAGGTCGATCTTGTCGTCCCAAAAATAACGTGTCCTCGAAGCCTTCGGTTGTGACAAAAGCAGCGCGCCCGATCTTTCGTTCCAAAAGAGCGTTGGTTGCGACGGTTGAGCCATGGATGACTTGTAGGGTTGTTTGTTGGGCAAGCAAAGCATCCCAAGGATCTTGCGTTGCTTCGGGCGTTGTGGTGGCTCGATGGGCTTGCCACCGTTGTAGCAAGTAGGCGATCCCTTCGAGGACTGCGCGCGATGGATCTTCTGGTGTGGAGAGGCGTTTGTGTGTCCATAGGGGTGCGTCTGGGGCGATCTGCATGACAAAGTCTGTAAAGGTGCCGCCTGTATCTACGCCAATGCGCAAACGATGAGAAAGATGGGAAAGGGTTGTCTCTGTCACGTGGCCAACTCGCTGTCTCTGGGGTTAGAAGGGAGCTTTGCGGTGTTTGCTGTTTGGGCGCGCTTTTGTGTGGGGTAGTGTAGTCATCTCGCTGCGATCTGTCATGGGGCGAGGTTGCGCGTCGTCGTTGGGGCTGGGTGCATCTGAAAAAGAGTCCTTGGGGAAAAGGGCATGGATATCGAAGATGTACCCCACATCGTCTTGCGATGGTGTTGGGGGCTTTCCACAAGTGGACCTGTTTCGAGCTTGGGGACCCAAGTTGCGCGAGCGTTTGTGGATGGTGGGAGACAGTATCTTTCCTGGGCAGTCCACGGCTGCGGTCGCATTGGGCGGACTGCGGGTCGCAGAAGATATCGTGCGCTGTTTTGGTGGGGCTGAAAAACCAGTCGCCGATCTTGATTCCTCCTCGTCGATGCGTATGGTCGGGTGAGATGGGTTGTTGAACCCGCACTTTGGACTTTCGCTTGGGTTGAGGTGTGCCGTGGCATGGTTTTGGTGGTTGTTGGGGATTGGAGGGGCGCTTGTCCTCTTGTTTTTTTCGATGGGGGCGGTGCTTTGGGTGTATCGCTGGAAGATTATGCTCGGCGCAGCACAAAGAGAGGCCGCAGGTGGCGATCTGGAGGCTGCCAAACAGCATCTTCAAGAGTCTTTACAAGAAGCAGTGCGGCGTTATGGAGACAAACACAAGCATCTCTTGGAGATCTGGTCGCTTGCAATAGAACTTGCGGCCCGCCAACAACTCGACGAAGAGGCCCTGCAAGCCGCGAGACAGGCTCTTTCTGTTGCAGAAGTCGCGTATGGTGATGAAAGCGAAGAGACCGCTACATGGCATCTTCGGGTCGCTGGGTGGGCTTTGCGTCTCCAAGCTTTTCGTGAGGCAGAAGCTCATGCAGATCAGTCTGTTGCGATCTACCTTTCGATGCAGCCAAGGCGCATGATGGAGCTTGCAGAAGCCAAGATGATGCTTGGGCGGATCGCGCTTCGATTGAAACAACATCCCCGAGCATTGGCGCTTTTTGGGGATGCTCTCAAAGTCATGGATCAACACGCCACGCCTTCAAGTATGCACCAAGTCCGCACCTTGCGCCTTGAAGCAGCCGACCTTTTGGCTTTGCAAGAAGACGAAGATGAAGCGCTCAAGCTGATCGAGCCTTTGCTGCTTATGCCCGATGATGGCGATGGTATGGGGATCTTTCGCGATCATGCGGAGGCTTTCTCTCTGCAAAGCACGATCTTGGCGCATCAAAAGAAAACACAAGATGCAGAAGTTGCCTTGGAAAAAGCTTTGATCCTGTGGAGGAAGAGTCTTCCATCTTCCCCGTCTATCGGCGCTTCTGAGGGGAGTACTCGCCTCCCCGAAGGATACATTCGGGATCTTTCGCGTTGGGGGTCCAAGCTACAAAGCGACGCGCGTTGGGATGAAGCCATTGCTTCGTATGAGGAAGCCCACAAGGCGATGCTCCTGGATGAACAGCCTCATGCCGAGCTTTTGGCGGTGCTGATGGGGGCGCTCGGCGATTGTTATCGCGAGACCCAACGCTACGAAGACGCGGAAAAAGCGTATGCTGAAGCTCTGGAGTGGGAACAAGCTATGAAAGGCGATGTTCACCCTGACGTATCCGTGCTGCGAAACAATCTGGCCTCTGTTTACTATGCGCAAGGTCGTTTGGATGAAGCTTTGCCGTTGTACCGCTTGGCTTTGCGCTCTCTTGAGGCCAGCCATCCGCAACATCCGTCGATTCCAGCTCTATTGCACAACGTAGGGCGCATCCTTGGAGAACAAGAAACGTTTGAAGAAGCGGATGCGTCGTTCCTACGGGCGCTGGCGGTCGCTGAACAGGTCTTGGGACGAGAGCACGAGGAGATCGCAAAGATCCTTGGAAGTCATGAAGGGCTTTTGAGAAAGATGGGCGAAGTCGATCGGGCAGAAAGGCTTGCGACACGCCTTCGAAAACTTCGCCAACAAAACAAACCAGCCTAAACTGAACAGGAAAAGGGGTCGATTGAAACTATGCCTTATCAAAAAGTCCGAGATATCGAGCTTTATTACGAGTGGCATGGCCGCGAAGATGCGGATGTTGTGGTCTGCGTCAACGGTCTTTTTGGAGATACCACAAGTTGGTCTTTGCAACGCGATGCCTTTGCAAAGCACTTTCGGGTTTTGCTGTTTGATGCGCGAGGCCAAGGGCGTTCGAGCAAACCAAAAGGGCCTTATCTGCATCCTGAACATGTCACCGATCTTATCGGTCTATTGGACGCTTTGGGGGTTGAAAAGGCGAGCTTTGTAGGGATCTCTCATGGTGGGACCGTTTCGATGCGTTTGGCTGCGGAACACCCCGAACGTGTAAGGTCTTTGGCGGTCGCCAATACTTTTGCCTACTGCGATACTTTGATGCGGGCCAAGCTTGAAAGCTGGTTGCGAGCGCTCGATCTCGGCGGAACTGTCGCGCGTTTCGACATCTCACTCCCTTGGGTCTGGGGACGGCGCTTTGCACAAGCACAGTGGGATATCGTTGAGCATCTTCGCGAACTCGCGGCAGATGCGGACCCTTCGGCTGTTCGGGCACTCATCGAAGGAGGCTTGGGATACGATATCCGCTCCCTGCTTCCAAAGATCCAAGCACCCGCCTTGGTGATCGTCGCAGAAGAAGATGTGCTAACACCACCTTTCCTCGCACGCGAACTTGCTGAGGCGATCCATGGCGCTGCGTTTACGATGATCCCTGACGCTGGACATGCGCTCAATTTCGAATCCCCCGAAAGCTACAATGATTGTGTGCTTTCTTTTCTCATGAGATAGGCCTGCGCGTGATATGAGGGATAAATGATAGGCCTGCGCGGTGGGGGATTCGGGCGACCCTCCGTGGTCGCCCGTGGAATGATTGGATATCGCTATATCCGGGGCGGGCTTCCATGCCCGCCCGAAGGAACTAAGCGTGCGAAGGCCAAATAGAATTTTCTATCTTTAGATAAAAATTAGGGGGTCTATCTATTTCTTTTTGAAGAAAAATTGCATCTAGGAGATCTTGCGTTCAACATGACGGGGAAAGGCGCATCCATTTGGTTTGTGAAGGTGCGTGGATTGGGATGTTTTTGTATGTTTGTTGGAGGTTGTCATGTTGGAGAGCAAGCGTGCGCGTCGTGTGGAAGCTTTGATGACGGGGGAGACTGCTTCTGGAGGTGCTGGAGTGATGTTGCGACGTCGCATTCAAGCGCCGCAGAGTCTCGGATTTCGTGGACTTTTTTCGTCATCCTTGCGTGAGGAGTTGCAAAAGCAGTTGCGTGATATCTTGCGCGAGGCGGTGTTGACTCCTGCAGATGCGGAGTGGTTGGCGGATAATCTTTGCAAAGTGGCTGTCAAAGCAGCGCAAGGCGATGTCGAAAAGGTCGCTCGCATCGAGACTTTTGATCGAAAAGTGTTGGTACATACCCAAACGCAGGTGCTTTGTTTTGAGTGGAGTGGTTTGTGGCGTTTGGAGGGCAACAAGCCTCGCGGTATGAATGCGATGATCGAGGATGTCGCGAGTGCGTTGTTGGGTGAGATCAACAACTGATCTTTTCGTTGTGTCTAAGAAAAAGAAGGGGCTCCATGCTTTTGAGTGTGGAGCTTTTTTTGTTTTGGGGGCGAGCTTTCTCTTGCGTTGAGAGGGAAGGTTGTGTTATGCGGCACACGTCGTATCGTGCGAGTAAGGGAAAACGGTGCAAATCCGTTACGGACCCGCCACTGTAAGGGGTCAGGCTTGCGCTAGATGCCACTGTCTCGAAGAGATGGGAAGGCGCGCAAGATAAAGGCCACAAGTCAGGAGACCTGCGCACGATCACCTCATGTCGATATCCTCGGGTTATGGGATAGTTGAGGGTGATCTTGTTTGATCTTCCCCTGTGCTATCCCAACTGAATGTCATCTTGAGAACTTCGAGATGGCGAAAGGTTGGGAATCTTGCTGCTTTTGGCCTGGTGGCTCACCGTGGTCGGCAGCGCGCAGGTACAACACACAGCGAAACCATCGCTGGTCCGTCAACAAGAGCGTGCGTGTCTTCGGGTTGTGGAACAACACCACAAAGAGAAGCTCCCCCGCACGTGGAAGACGCTTCGATGGTTTTGCTGGTTGCCGAAACGCTCGATAGGTCCATCTTCTAGTGAGCGTTGGCGACACTGTACTTTGCGTTGCGCGTCGTCCTTTTCTTCTCAAGCCTCATCACGTCCCGTTTCGCGGAGAACTTCTCCTCAAGATGAAGTTGTCGTACACGCTCGTCGTATGCGAGACAAGATCGAAACGGAGGAGCCTACGGGGTTTGTGCAACTTTTGGGACGCAAGGGAGCGTTACAAAGTGCGCGGACGTTGGGGGAGGTCTTGCGCGAGTCTGCGGGGGTTCAGATCCGTTCGTTGGGTTCGTGGGGAGCGCTGACACAAGCTTCGATTCGTGGTTCGACGCCTGGGCAAGTCCAAGTCTTTTTGGATGGTGTGCCGCTCAATCTTGGAAGTGTCGGGGGGGTGGATCTTGGCGATCTGCCATTGGGTGGCCTCGAACGTGTGGAGGTTTATCGAGGGTTTGTGCCTGCGACGCTTGGTGGGGCGATGGGAGGAGCGATCCATCTTGTCACACGCGAAGGCGGGAAGGCGCTGCGTTGGGGTCTTGGGGCGACGACAGGTTCTTTTGCGAGTGCTAAGTTTCAGGCGAATTACCAACAAGGCCATGGGGACTGGCGTTGGGGGGCGTACGCTAATCTCTTACGCAGTGGTGGGGCTTTTTCGTATTACGACGATCGAGGAACACCGTTGAATGTGGGCGATGATCTTGTTTCGGCCTTGCGTCAGAACAACGATACGCAACTTGCCCAAGGGATCTTGCGTTTGGGGTGGCGGAAAAAAGGTTTGCGTTTGGATGCGAGTCATCTGTCTGCGTGGAGAGAACAGGGGATACCTGGGCTGGGTCAGTTTCGCTCGAACCAAGCGCGTTTTGAGACCTCTCGCCATGTGGGGCAACTGCGTTTTCAAGCGCGGCAGGTACCTTGGAAGACGACGCGTTTGGATGTGCAACTTCAATGGTTGCAGCAGCATGAGAGATTTTCTGATCCATTGGGCGAGGTCGGGATAGGTCGCAGACAGATCGAAACGGATCGTCAGGGCCTTGGAGGGACGACGCTGCTTGAGTGGTGGATCTCTCCTTTGCATCGCCTTCAGTGGCCTTTGTGGGTGCGGTGGGAACAGTCTTCTTCACAGGATCGCTTGCAAAGTAACACTCGGCCTTTGCAAGCACAGCGCACGCATGGTTGGTCAGCTTTGGTGTACCAAGGCCAAGTGCCCGATGAATGGGTCTCTTGGCAAGCTTCGATTCGCGCTGAAGGCGTCTTTTCACGAACTTCGCAAAGCGCGACGAGCTTCGATGAAGTGTTGCGTTGGTATCCAACAGGGCGTCTTGGTTTGCAGGTGTGGCCTTGGCGACCGTTGCGGATCAAGGCGAATGTCGGGCGTTATGTGCGAGTCCCTGACTTTTCTGAGTTGTTTGGTGATCGAGGGGCGACGCTTGGCAATCCCAACTTGCGACCCGAGCAAGGTTGGCAGTGGGATGTGGGGGCACAATGGCGGATTCAGCGCAAGGATGGGATCTTACGTCGCTTGGAGATCGAAGCTGTGTTTTTTGGGAGCGCAGCGCAAGATCTGATTCGTTGGTTGCAAAACTCACAGCGTACGTTGATCGCGGCCAACATCGATCAGGCTCTGACTTTGGGGATGGAAGCGCGGTTGCTTTTGGAGCTTGCGGGGTGGTTTCGTTTGGAGGGGGCGTGGACCTTTTTGGATGCGCGCAATCTTTCGGCTGCGGCGTTTGAACAAGGACGTCAGCTGCCGGGGCGTCCGCGTTATGACTTGTTTTTGCAGGCGACGCTGAAACGCCCGTGGGGTCGGTTGTTTTATCGTTATCATTTTCTTGGTGAGAATTGGTTGGATCGCGCAAACCTCGTGGTGTTGGGGAGTCGTCATCTACATAGTGTGGGGCTTGTGCTGTATCCGATTCGTCTAGCTCGGTTGTTTGGACATTCTTTGCCTTGGGAGGGGATGCGTATCCAGTTGGAGGTCAACAATCTCTTCGATACGCGGATGACTTGGGTCCCCCTTCAACCTCCTTTACCCAATCTTGAACAAATTCCCCAATCCATCGCGGATATTGGTGGATATCCTTTGCCTGGTAGAGCTTTTTATCTCTCAGTCCATTGGGACTTTTAACGCACATAAGGAGTTTCTTGATGCGATCTTGGATGTTTTTTCTTTCTGTGAGCTTGTTGTTGTTGGGGCTTGCGCCCATGCAAGTGGGATGTGATGTCAAAGGTACAGAAACTGTTACCGAAAAAAAACTGCCTGGGCAGGAAGGTGACATCGCTGGTGAAGAAGCGAACTCGGATGCTGGAGAGTCGATGCCCGAAGAGGCGGTCGCTGCGGAAAAATCTCCCGAAGTCAACGAGTCTACACCCGAGCCTTCCCAAGAGAAGACACCCGAACCTACGCCCGAGACGAGCGATGCAAAGACGTTGGCGTTCGTGGCTTCATCTGATTATGTGTCGGGTTCTTTGGGGATCTTGGATGTAAAGACCCAACAGTGGGTACAACAGGATGTTGCAGCGATCTCGGGTGATGCGGTGCTTCGCGCGTGGGGAGACACGGTGTATGTGCTGAACCGCTACAACGACCCTAGCAAAGAAGACACTGTGTTGCTCTACAGCACCAAGACCCTGAAAGAAGTCGGTAAGTTTTCTGTAGGGGCCAAGACCAACCCCCAAGATATCGTGGTGGTGAGCGAACAAAAGGCTTACATCACGCTTTACGAAAAAGACTACATCTTGATCGTGGACCCCAAAACAGGCGCAGAGAAGGGCAAGATCGACATCTCTTCTTTGGCTGAGTCTTCAAGCAAGACATGCACAAAAGACGATGAGTGCAAAGACTCTTTTGGCAACGGTTCTGGTGTCTGTAACAGCGGAAACTGTGCGGCAGACGGGATCCCCGAAGCTGTGCAGATGCTTTTGGTGCAAGACAAAGTGTATGTCTTGGTGCAAGGCTTGGATCGCAACAACAGTTTTGCGCCTGTCAGCAGCGTGATCGCAACCATCACGACAGCCGATGACAAGCTCTCCGCGAGCACTTTGTCGATGGCAGGGTCCAATCCAACGGTCTTTTTGTCTGATGCGCAAGGTGCTTGGATCGTGGCGCAAAGTGGCGATGCTTTCGATACAAAAGACGGTGGTTTGGAGCGATTTGATGCTTCACAAGGAAAACTCGCAGGTAGTTTCTTGTGCACTGAAGAGAAACTGGGTGGGGCGATGTTGCAAAATGGCGCTGCTGCGGTGTTTAGCGCGACATTGGGTTACATCTTGGTTTCGGATGTTTCGTACAAACAGAGCCTTGTCAGTTTTAATCCTACAAGTGGCGAGAAGATCAAAGCCTTGGTGGAAGGGGTTGATCTTGGTCATCTTGCCTTGCACCAAGAACAACTTTTCTTGGCGGATCGCACAAAAGACTCTGTGGGGATTCGTGTCTTTGACGCAAAGTCTGGGAGCGAGTTGACCACCAAGCCCATCGCTACGGGGTCTTTGCCGCCCGCGCAGATCTTGATTGTTTCTGTGGCTCCTTGAAGCGAGAAGGCTTTTCTTCTAGGAAGAAAGAAGTTTTCGAGAAGGATGGCATAACACAAAAGGTAACGTTCGATGTATCGAGTCTTTTTGCTTCTGTTCTGGTTGTTTGCGTGTGTCTTGGCGGGGTGTCCTGCGACGCCTGCGCCTAGCCCGCAGCTACCCGATGGAGCTTTGCTCAAGGGGCAGTGGGCTTTGGTCGTTGGGCGTTCTGAACAAAGCGGTGTGTTGAGCGCGATTGACTTGGAAAAGAACCAAGCTTTTCCCAAGATCGCTCCCATCTCAAATGATGCTGTCGGGCGGATGTGGGGGGATGCTGTTTACATCATCAACCGCTACACGCACGATAACATCCAAGTGATGGATGCAAAGGATCTGCATCTCATCGCCCAATACTCCGTGGGGACGGGGGCCAATCCTCAAGATCTCGTCGTGGTCGGACAAAAGGCGTACATCTCTTGCTTGGGGCTTTCTTCTTTGTTGGTGGTCGAGCCCAAAACAGGCAAAGAGATCAAGAAGATCGACATGTCGATACTTGCAGAAGTCGGCGACAAGTCTTGTCAAAGTGAGGCAGACTGCGAGGGGATGCGCTGTTTGGAGCAGCGATGTGCGCTCGATAATCTCCCTGAATTGGGGAGGATGTACTTGCACGAAGGACGTTGGTTGTTTGTGTTGGTGCAACGGCTTGATCAACAAAGGGGATTTTTGCCTGTCACACATGGGATGCTTGCGGTGATCGACACACAAACAGACACCTTGGTCAAGAGCATCCCCATGCAAGGGAAAAACCCTTTGTACTTGACTCCTTCTCTCAACAAGAAAGAGCTGTTGGTGGCGCAGGTGGGCGAGTGGATGGACACGATGGGCGCACCCGCTTTGGATGGGCTCTTGGAGCGTTTTTCTTTGGACGGACGAGAGTCGTTGGGGGTCGCTATGACAGAAAGCGAACTTCGCGGAAACATGGGCTCTTTTATGATGTACCAAGACCAACGTGGTTTTATGATCCGCACGGAGACTTCTTTTCGCACCGCGCTTGTTCGCTTTTCTCTTGACGAGAAAAAGGTCGATGAACCTCTCGTCGTCTCCGAGTGTACGGGGGGCGTCTCGTGTTTTTCGTTTGTGCAGGTGGCAAAGAGTCCGCGTGGTGAGATGGTGCTGTTGGATCGATACGAAAAGAGCCCAGGACTTCGGGTGTTTCGCTTGGACGATGGGACAGAGCTTACCTCTTCTCCCTTGGATACGGGCCTTCCGCCAGACTTTATGTTTTTTTCACCCTAAGAGATCGTGCTTTTCGCAGGAGCCTCCGCAAAGTGAGCGTGTCGATGTTTCAAAAAAACAGCAAAAAGATCCTATCTGTGGGGTTGTTTTGTTTGATCCTGCTTGGTCTGTGGGGATGCCAAGGCGAGCATCCTTTGTTGGAAGGTGCAGGAAAAGAGGTGGTCTTGGAGGGAGGCAGCGCAGCCGAACCTTGGGGAGCTTCAGAGCCTCGTCGATGGGAAGGGGCTGATCTGGATGCAGGGATCCCCGAAGATTACGTGTGGGGAGAGCCTGGAGGCGGCTTTGTGCAGCGTGTGATCTCCTTTACGCCCGCTTCCAACGTCTCTTATGGCCACGATGACTTTCCCACGAAGATCCTCGGTCCCCCCCAAGGGACGGGCCTTAGCAAAGGCTCTTTGGATGTTGTGTCGTTGGGTTGCGGTGGAGAGATCGTCTTGGAGTTTTCGCAGCCACTGATCGGGGATGGCCCTGGTGTGGACTTTGTGATCTTCGAGAATGCATTTTCTCCTTCGGGTAATGGGAGTTTCGCGGAGCCTGCGGAGGTTTCCGTTAGTCTTGATGGCAAAGACTGGCGTACCTTTCCTTGTGATCCTGCGGGGACTTCTTGGCCTTATGCGCAGTGCGCGGGAGTCCAGCCTGTCTTTTCTTCTAAGGAGAGTGGGATATCGCCTGATGATGTAGGCAAGGCGGGAGGAGATGGCTTTGATTTGAAGGATGTGGGCTTGTCCATCGCTCGCTTTGTTCGCATCCGCGACAAAAGTCGTGAACTTCCCGAGGCTTCGCGTTGGTGTGGAGCGTACAATGGGGGATTTGATCTGGATGCTGTGGTCGTGATCTGGCCGTATCGACCGAAGTGATCGACGAAGGAAGCGGTGGGGGGTTATTTTTTCTTCTTGTTGGCTTTGATCAAGAAACGGATGCGTCGCAAGGCGCGTTCTGCTGCGGACTGGATGGCGGGGTCGGGATCTTCGCGGATCTTCTCGAACATAGGGATATAACTTTCAGCGCGTGCGCCATATTCGCTAATGGCGTACATCACAGCGATGCGCACACGGGGATCTGTGTCGTCCAACCCTTTTTTGAGGATGCTGAGTGTGGCGGTGTAGGCCAACTCACCAAGCGCATCTGCGGCACTTTGACGAGCTTTCCACCAGTCATTTTCCAGCAGGGTTTTTTCAAGGAGCTTGCGTGCGCTGCTGGTCTTGATGTGCCGAACAGCTTTTATCACGGCATCTCGTACGTCTGTGCTGTTGTCTTTGAGGGCGAGCGCAAGGGCACCAAGCGTGACGCTATCTTTGGGGGCGAGGAAGCCAATCGACTTGGCCATCAAAGCGCGGATGGGGGCTTGTGGATGATCTTTGAGATAGCGACGCAGATCTTTGAGGGCTTTGGGACCCATCTTTCCGAGAGATTGGGCGCAGATCTTTTGGACTTTGGGATTTGAATCTTTGAGTCCTTTTTTGAGCGCAGGGATGGCTGTTTCTGCGGCCTGTTCCCCAAGGTTCCCGAGGGCTTCTGCGCTTGTGAGGCGGACACGTTCATCTGGGTCTTGGATGCGTTTGCTGAGTGCTTCTGCGGAGGCTTGTGCAGCAGGACCAATATAACTGAGCGCTTCGGCGGCTGCGAGGCGAACGCGCGCATCATCCGCACTCAGCGCTTCTGTGAGGGCAGAGATCGCGGGGGTTGCTTCGCTGCGAAAACGTCCGATCTCTACAGCTGCGATCCATCGAAGGGAGAGGAAGCGTTTTTGTGAGAGTGCGTTGATCAGCGCGGGGAGAGCTTTGGTTCCAAGCTGTCCAAGCATCTTTGCGGCGGCTTGGCGGGCTTGTTCGTTATCATCTTCGAGGAGAGGGGTCAAAAGCTCGACAGCGTCTTTGGGTTTGAGTTCTGCGATATAACGCGCTGCACGGGCTCGAATAAACCACCAATCATTTTTGAGCGCGATACGAAGATTCCCGAGTGAAGCGCGCCCAAGCTGGCCAAGTGCGCCAATCGTGACCTCCCGAACGCGTCGATCACTGTCTGTCAGACCTTTTCTGAGGGCGGTTTGTGAGGCCCTTCCACCGCGTTTCCATAATCCCAAAGCACGTGCAGAAAGGTAACGAACGCGCCAAAAGGGGTGTTCTTGGAGTGCTTCGCGGAGGATCTTTGCGCCTGGACCTCCGATCTGTGCGAGTGCGCGGACGGCTGCGAGTTGTACTTCGACATCGCCGTCTCGCAGGGCTTGTCCGAGTTCTTTGGCGGCTGAACCCGCTTTGTGCTTTTGCTCGCCAAGGCCAAGGATCAAGATCCGCCGAACATCCGCATCTTTACTCTTTTTGAGCGAGCGTCGCAGATAAGGAACCGCGGCAGGACCGTATTTGCTCAAGTTGCGAGCAGCTGCCGCTCTTACTTCGTGACTTTCGTCGGATATCGCTTTTTCCAGATTGCGTAGGACTTGGAGGGGTGCTTTCTTTTTCGTGGGAGTCAGGCCGCCTGCTGCGATCTGTCGGATACGCCACCAACGATGTTTGTCTGCTTGTTCTGCGAGGATCTTGGTGGAGTATGGGAGCATCTTGGTGAGGGCGATGGCTGCGTTTTCTTGGACGCTGCGATTGCGATCTTGCAAAGCTCGAACAAGCGCAGGGATCGCACGGTGGGCTTTGGGGCCGATCTTACCGAGTCCATCCGCGGCATACCAACGGGCTCTCCACCATGCACTTTTTTGGAGGACTTTACGCAGATGGGGGACTGCATCTCTGCCCATCTTTCCCATCGCGATCAGCACGGCTTGTTGGACTTCTTTGTCTGGATCACGCAAAGATTCTACGAGCGTGGGAAGTGCATCTGAAGCTTTGTCGCCTAAGTTGCCGATAGCTTGCGCAGCGATCTTGCGTTCTTGGGCGGTACCACCGAACTTGAGAAGCCGCAAGAGACCAGGGGTGGCTTTGGGGCCGATCTGCGAAAGGGCGAGTGCTGCGGCTTGTCGCACAGTTTTGTCTTCGTCTTGTGCAGCGCGCGTGAGTTCTTGCACGGCCGACGCCGCTCTTGGACCCATACGATGCAAGGCTTTGGCGGCGGCCAGTCGCATCTTGGGTTGGAGATCTGAGAGCAAGGTGCGCCGTAGTAGAGGTGCTGCGTGCGGTCCCATCTCGCCGAGTGCTTCGA
Source organism: Myxococcales bacterium (assembly GCA_020632975.1). Classification (GTDB taxonomy): domain Bacteria; phylum Myxococcota_C; class UBA6777; order UBA6777; family UBA6777; genus JAKLKB01. Next base: position 26,180 of record JACKEL010000016.1, on the reverse strand, counting down.
CGACACCGATCCGAACGCGCATATCTCGTTCTTTTTGGAGGGCATCTTTCATGACGGGTAGGGCGCGCAAACTCGTCTTTTCTCCGAGCGCCCCGATCTCTTTGGCCGCGCGCCATCGCAGTTTCCACCAATCATTTTGATCGAGCACTGCGAGATAGGCTGACAAACTGCTCGCACCATAGGGCTTGAGCGCGGTCATCGCAGTGGAACGCACGCGGTAATTGGAATCGCGGGTGGCGCGTTGCAACATGGGGATGATATCTTGAGGAGGGCCAAATCGTGAGAGAAGGCGCAGCGCAAAACGTCGCATCCGCCAGTCTTTTGCGTCAAGCGAACTGGATAAGATCGGCATCGTGGTCACTGCGCGTGCGCCAAGTGCCGCAAGTCGTGCTTGGGCTTTGACCTTGCGTTCGGTGTCTTGTCCGCGATAGTCCGACAAAAGACGACGAACTTCAGCAGGAAGTCTTTCTTCTTGATTAGAAAAGTTCTCTTCTTGTGCTGCAACGCCTCCATGGGGAGGCAAAAACCATATCGTGAAGGCAAGTGCGAGGGTATAACACCACCTTGCGTTGTGGGGGTGCTTTCTTAGATTTGACTTGCTTGGTCTCTCCATGGTCGATCCTTTTTTGTGGGTCTTGGGGCAGGTCTTGCAATGACGCGCTCTTTTGTCTTGTGCCGCGATGCGTTATAGTGCGCGACCCTAGATGGCTGTGTTCTTGTCCTGTGTTGAGGAGTTTTTTGCATGTCCCAGAACAAACGCCGATCCAAACAGCCCAAAAAGCAATCCAAACAAAATCGAGCAGAGTCCTCTTCTTCCGAGAAGTCACTTGCTCGAGATGCCGAAGGTAGCGCATCTGCTTCGTCGAAAGAAGAGGCTGCTTCGCCGACCTCCTCCAAGCACGAGAAAGATGCGTCTTCACAAGAAGAGTCTTCGTCGAAAGAAGAGGCCACTTCACAAAACAAAGACTCTTCTCCAAAAGGAGAGGCCGCTTCACAAAACAAGGACTCTTTGCCAAAAGAAGAGGTTGTTCCACAAGAAGAGCCATCTTCGCAAAAAAAGGCAGCTTCATCGAAAAAAGAACCTGCTTCTTCCAAAGCTGAAGGGAAGGATGCGAAAGAAGGCCCATCGTCTTCGACGTCTCCTGCTTTCGATCCTGGGTCGGGCACGGTCTCGTGGTCTGCATGGTGGAAAACCCCATCGCGCGATGCAGACGGTAAAGATGATAGCTCGATCCAGTTTGCGTTGGTGGCGATATCGCTGCTTTTGTTCACCACACAACTGGGCTTTGGCTTGTACGATTGTTGGGAACCTCATTACGCGGAAACTGCGCGGATGATGATGGTGCGCAAAGACTGGCTTCATCCCTACTGGTCATACGCTTACTTTCTTTCCAAGCCCGCTTTGATGTTTTGGTACATGGCCGCTTCGATGTCCGTGTTTGGCATCAACGAATGGGCGGTGCGTCTGCCTTTTGCCCTCCATGCAGTGCTTTTGATCTGGGGGGTGTATTTTATCTTGTCGCGCCTCTTCTCTTCTCGGGCAGGACTTTTGGCAGCTGTCGCTGTTGGAACCTCCCCCTTGACGGGGTTTTTGGGACGACAGGCGCTCTCTGATATCCTCGTCGTGACATATTTGACCCTTGCGTTGGGCTTTTTGGCGCTTGCATTGTTTGGCGACAAACGATCACGTGACGCCGCAGAAGCACTACAACAACGAACGCCCGTCCATTTGCCCTATCTCACCGTATTTTATGTCTTGATCGGTTTGTCTTTGCTTGCGAAGGGGCTGCTTGGTTTGGGGATCGCAGGGGCGGTCTTTTTGGGATACCTCGCCTTTACTTTTGATGTTGCGAGCTTGATTCGTTTGCGGATGTTGCGAGGCGCGGTGATCGCAGGGGTGATTGCGCTACCTTGGTACATCCACATGATCTCCTTTCCTGGACGCAATATCGACGATCACAAGACCTTTTTTGAGCGCTTTATCTTGCACGACAATGTGTACCGCGTCTTTGGTGGTGTGCACGGTGAGCGCGGTGACTTCGTGTATTTCGTGCGCCAACTTGGCTATAGCCTTGGGCCTTGGTTGGGGTTTCTTCCTTTTGGGTTGTCTGCGGTCGCTCGTTTTCGCGGCTCAGATCAAACGCAAGAGCGGCTGTCTTCTCATGAACAACTCAACCGCTTTCTCTTTTCTTGGTGGTTTGTCACCTTTGTTTTTCTGACGCTTTCTCAGACAAAGTTCCACCATTACGTCTTTCCTGTGGTCCCCATCAGTGCGATGTTGATCGCGATTTGGATTGATCGCTATCTTTCAGGAGAGACGGGAACCGCACAGCGTTTTGCGTTGATCATCATCTTTGGTATCGTTGCGATGGTCATGCGTGATTACATCCACGAACCCAAAAATCTGATCAATCTCTTTGTTTACAAGTATGAGCGTTCTTACCCCGCAGATACGAAGCTTTGGGGCCTCTTGCCTTCAGGTGGGCTTGCGCTGACGCCAAACTTTGTCTTTCGCAATATCTTTGTTCTCTTTGGATTTGGCCTTGCGCTGGGCTTTTTCTATGAGATGCGAAAGTACGCTGTTCAAGTTTTTTGTGGCGCAGCGGTTCTTTTGGCTGTGTACAACACGCACTTCTTTATGGTCAGACTTTCCAAACACTGGTCACAGCGGGCACTGTTCGAGACCTTGAAAAAAGACAGCCCTTTGTGGGACGAACTGTTGTCCAGCAAGAAGCTCGATGCGCGGGCTTATCCCATCCCTGACGAGCCGTTGTTTGCGTTCAAGATGAACTGGCGCGGCGAACAATTTTATGGTCTCAATCATGACCTTCAGATCATGGGAACCAACGCATATTCGAGGCTTTATGATGCGATTCAGCGCAACCGTAAGCCTGGAAGACCTGTGTATTTTCTCACGGAGGCCACACGGTTTGATCAATTAAAGCGAGGGGTTGGATCGTATGATGCGCCTTTGCTGCGTGTACTCGATAAGTCCAACAACAAGTACATCCTCGTGAAGTTGTTGCCTCGTTCGACCTCAAGTTCGCGTGATCCCAAACGGCTGGACCGCGATCGAAAAAATCGTGAGTACTACGACAATTGGGTGCGTAAGTGGCGAAAAGATCAGCGTAAAAAGAAGAAGGTCCAGAAGCGCTAAGGGGAGAGAGGGGAAGGGGGGATCAGAAGTCGTCGTAATCGTCGTCCACAGTATCCGATTGAAGTTCTTTCCATTCGGGATACAACAATCCAAAACACTCGATGTTGTAGCGTCTTTGGTCACGGAGTCCGCACTCGCGTTGGGTGCCTTCGTGTTGGAACCCAACCTTGCGGTACAACGTGATGGCGCGCGTGTTGTAATCCACCACACGCAAGCCGATGCGGTGCATGTTCAGTTCCATAAAAGCGTATCGAAGCAAGAGATCCATGGCTTCTCTGCCATAGCCCTTGCCCCAATGAGGCCGACCAACGCGGATATATAATTCAGCGTGTTGGTTGCGCCAAGAGATGTCTTTCAGGCCGATCTGTCCGAGGAGTTCTTCGGATTCGAGCGGGCGGATCGCAAAGTCCACTTCCGTGGTTTTGTTGCTGCGTAGGCTTTCAAGCAAAGAATTGGCGGACGCGGGCAAAAACGGACCTGGTCCGCTCAGCCGCTTGAGATCGAGGTCACGGGCCCAGCTCATCACTGTGTCCATGTCCTCCGCTCTCATCTCCGTCAGTTTGATGGTCTCCCCATACATGGAGAGCACTTCTATCATCATTGCCTGCCTACGCTTTCTACAACCTTTACTTTCTTGTGCAAGACTACGCAGTATCTCTGCTATGCTACGTTTGTTTTTGGGCAACTACAAGAAAATATTCCTTGTTTGCCCGTTTGCCAAGCTCAAGGCACACCATGATCCACTGGAGGGAAGTATGGAGCCTGTTAAAACACAGGAAGCTGTGGCCAGCCAATCAACCACACAAAACACACAAGACACACCCATCACACTTCAAACTGATCCTGCGAAGCGTATGCTTCAAATCAACTGGAACATGAATCTACGACGTTCCTCGTCGGGGGTTCCCTACCTCACCGCAGACTTTGTCGCAGAACAAGGACGAGAAGTTCGCTTGTTTGATCTTCGAGGAGACGAGGAGCTTCAAGGATTCTTGGGACATATCCCTGGCGTTGTCAGGATATCTCCTGCGGATATATCTGTGCTTGCAAAGGCTTTTTCGCCAGATACCCCCATCGTCTTGATCTCAAACAATGGAGAGCGTGCGGGAAAAGCCGCGATCTATCTTGAGCTGTTGGGGATGAAAGCTGTTGCCTCCTTGGGCGGCGGGATGGAAGCTTGGAAAAAACTTGGCTACACCGTTTCACGCCACCAACGTGTCTTGAAACGTGTGTTTAGTCTAGAGAATCCTGATGTCGGTCGCGAAGACCTCATGGCTTTGCGTGCGAGCCTGAAAGAAGGACAAAAGCTCGAAGGCATTCACGTGGATCGACATCTTGGCGATCCTGCCAACGTGCGTTGGATTCGGATGGCTGCTTTGTTGATGCATGGAAAGCGTTCGTGCGTCGATGGCCGCGATGAGAAGGGCGTGATCGGTACCCCTGGCGGGGATGCTGGTGAGTTTTTGTTGGCGTTGGCTGCCGCTGAAAAAGTCACGGGCCAACGTATCGAAGAGACAGTGCTCCCAGATCTGTTGATGGCGTATATGGACGCTTTTGGGCGTTTTTATATGCACACAGACACACACGCAGCCAACGAGATGATCCGTAGTATCCGACAAGATCCGCGACTCGCAACGCAAGTCCCGTTTATGGAACGAGCGGAAGAGTGGCGTGCGTTCTTTGATTCGCCACCCCAAGAGCTGCGTGAGCCTTTGTTGGAACATCTTTCCAAGCCTGAGCATATCGGATGCGGCCATCTGCGTTTGATGATGTTGCATGAGGAAGATTATGGAATCCGCCGCGAGCTGATCGAGGCTTTCCTGCGGACCTATCACACCTCACGATGGAACTGGGCCTCTGACCTTGAGTTTGTCGTGCTGGGTGGTGCCCACAACGAAGGGGCTGTGATCAATGTGCAGATCAACGAAGATCTGCAAACCTTCACCAAGCTGCCTCTGGTCTCTCCTTCTTGTGGAGGATTGAGTCAGTTCTTTGTGAATCACCCCCAAGTATCGGACTATATGCGCCATCAGACAGCGTTGTTTATGCTCGCACAAGAAAAACTCTTGCCTCTTCGCAGCGATCATCGAGATGCGTTCCTTGAAGAGATCCGCCGTCTGTCGCAAGTGCAGATGATGAACACGCTAGGCTACCTCGCCAAAGGCTTGCCTGTGTACGAAGTCTGCTTTCACGCAGAGCGCACCTTTACCCTCGAAGAGAAGGGATATATCCCTTGATCTGCAAAGGCGGCATCTCGTAAGAGATCGTCGTCGACACGGAGATGTCCGTAACATCGCCTCTTTGTAGCATTGAAGAAGGCCGTTATACCGCTACTTTTGAGCCGTCGAAGAAGGCCGTAGCATCGCCTCTTTGAAGCATAAAAGGAGCGTTGGTTGCGGGTTTCTCGAAAGTAGGAGGTGTTTGGGGGAGGAGACACGAGGAGGGGGAACAGGGATCAATCGAGACCTTCGTAGAAAGCTTCGATCTCTTTGCCGTATTTTTCGTTAACGACGCGTCGTTTGATCTTTTGGGTGGGGGTCAACTCACCGCCATCAATGCTGAAATCGTTTGGCAACAACGTGAACTTGCGAATACTTTCGTAGCGAGCAAGTTGTTCGTTGGCTTGTTTGATCTCAGCATCGACAAACTGGATGAAAGCTTCGTGTTTGGCGAGTGCTTCGAGATCTTCGGGCCATCCGCGCTCTGCTGCCAGTTTGGGTGCGCGTTCAGGATCGAGGGTAAGCAAAGCTGCCATAAACTTGCGTCGATCGCCGATCGCCACAGCTTGGCTGATACCGTCGATTTGACGCAAAAGCTTCTCGATATTTTGGGGAGCGACGTTCTTTCCGCCCGCTGTGATGATCAGATCCTTCTTGCGGTCGGTGATGCGGAGATAACCGTCTGTATCGAACTCACCGATATCACCCGAGTGCAACCATCCATCGACCAAGGTCTCTTCTGTGGCGTCTTTGTTTTTGTAGTAACCCAAGAAGACGTTGTCGCCCTTGACCAAGATCTCCCCATCTTCGGCGATCTTCACTTGGATATTGGGGAAAGGGCGTCCTGCTGTACCCAGCTTGGTCCAGCCTGGCTTGGGACGGTTGAAGGTGGTGGGGCCCGAGTCTTCGGACTGTCCGTACACTTCGTGGATGGGGATACCAATGGACAAGAAGAACTCAAGGACATCAAGACCGATGGGGGCCGCACCAACGACCGCAACACGCAATCGATTCAAGCCCAGTCCTTCGTGAACTTTGCCTAGGATCTTGCTTGCCATCTTGAATTGAAGTCCCAACATGCCGCTGACTTGGCCTGTTTGAAGCTTTTGATAGCCTGCTTTCAAAGCAACGTTACGCGACCACCCAAGCAAGATCTTGCGGAGCCCTGTGGCTTCTGCAAAACGTCCTTCCAAAGCGGTCTTGAACTTTTCCCAAACGCGCGGAACCCCAAGAAAGATCGTGGGACGCGCTTTGCTCAGTGCATCGCGGATCTGTTTGAGGTCCGCACAAAAATACACGGGGCTGCCCGCAGAAAGGGGGATATGGATGGTAAACATCTGCTCGGCGATGTGAGACAACGGAAGATACGAGACGTTGCAGTCTACTTCAGAAAGACCACCCACCAACTCGATCGCTTCTTTCGAGGTAAACGACAAGTTTCTTTGGCTGAGCATGACGCCTTTTGGGGGCCCTGTGGTGCCTGACGTGTAGATCAGGGTGGCAAGGTCGTCGTATTCGATCTCATCGATGCGTTTGTCCACTTCGTTGAGATGTGCTTCACCTTCCTTCAAAAAGTCTTCGAAGGATACGGCTTTTTCGTGTTTGATCTTGTCCGCATCGTTGAGAAAAACGAAGCGTTGAACACTTTTCAAGCCATCTGCGATGGGCGCGACAGAGACATCCCAAAGCTTTTTGTTTTCGATTACAAAAACAACGGCTTCGCAGTGGTTGGCGATATAAGAAGTTTGATCGGATGTGCTGGTTTGGTAGATGCCTGCGGGGACACCGCGCACCATCATCCCACCCACGTCAGCGATGACCCATTCTGGACAGTTGTCGCCCATCACGGTCACGGCACCACCGGGCTTATGGCCATATTTGATCAAGCCACCGCCAAACTTGCGTGCTCGGTCCCAATACTCTTGCCACGTTATCATGCGCCATGCGTTTCCATCTTGTCCGTATAGCGCGGGTTTGCTGCTGAATTTTTGCGCGTTCGCTCGAAGGCGATCGATCACTGTATCTCGGGCCACATCCCTCTCCTTTGTGTGTTGGAGGGTCCTTTCCCTCGGGGGTTTGTGTGTGCAAGCACCATCTCTCAGTATGGGCTGGTAGCATCTTGCGCGGAGTCCATCCCGACACAAACGAGGCATGTTGTTCGTCTCAAGTCCTCTTCACATCGACGCAAAGAAACGCTCGAAACATGCGTTGTCTCCGCATAAGTCAAATCGACCCAACCTTCGCGAAGACGTCACACAAAGAACTTCTGAAAATCAATTGCAGGCAACTTGTAAGGATAGTTGCTTCCCTCTTCTACAACATCGTACTCAATCGAAAAAAACGATCAACAAGCATTTGCAAAATGTTTGTTTAAATGTGCTATAGACAGGGCGCTCTTTTTGATGTCGCGAAAGAAAAGAAGCCCTTTGTTCGAGGCTTTTGAGATCGTGGTGTTGTTTTTTTTCCGTTTGATGGGTGGTTTGGATGCTCCCTTCTCTGCGTTTTTCTCCTCAAGAACAGTCTCAACTTACTTTGTTGCCTGAAACACTTGATCAGATGGAGACAGCCTTTACACAAGCGGGTTGTTTGTTGTTGGAGCAGGTCTTTCCACAAGCCACGATTCAACAAGTCTTGCGCTACTTTCTCTTACATTATCGGCGCTTTTTGACGCCTGATTCCTACCATGAAGACGCACTGCGGGTCGGGGACGAACGTTGGATGGTGACGGTCAAGTTGAAAGGTGCTTTTGCTGATCCGCTCTTGTGGGCGCATCCTCTGATCTATCCGCTGTTTTCGCGCCTTCTTGGGGAAGAGTTGATCCTCAATAGCTTTGGTGTGGTGGTGTCTCTTCCTGGTGCCAAGGCACAACACGAACATCGCGATCTACCCGCTCTTTTTGGCGATCAGCCGATCGATGCGATGATGCCTTGCTTTGCGATGACGCTGATGGTGCCGTTGATATCTTGTAATGAACATCATGGCACGACGATGTTGCGTGTGGGGAGTCATCTTGTCTCTGAGCAAGAAGCCGAAGGCATGGAAGAAACACGTCCTGAAGTCCCTACTGGATCGTGCCTTTTGATGGATTATCGCTTGCATCACGGTGGGACTGCGAATCTTTCGCAGACAGCACGTCCTCTGTTGTACGCCGTCTTTTCAAAGCCATGGCTGCGAGATTATCGCAATTTTAAGAAACAACATCCTTTGTGCATCCCGCGTCGCACCTTGGCAGGTATCTCTCCGCATCTACAAGGTTTGTTTGCGCAAGCGCGCGTGACATGGTGGTGATTTGTTGGCTTGAAAAGGTCAAGGCATGTTTTGTGCAAAAACCTCTTCTTCAATACACAAAAAGATGTATTGGTGGATGAATAGGACTTTGTGGAAGGAGTGGAGAGGATGTCGTTAAAACAATGGATTCGTCAGGCGCGCCAACTTCAAGCGAGTGATCTGCATCTTGAGCCTGGGATGCCTTTGATCGTGCGGACACGTGGGCATCTTCAACAGGTCGGTGAACCGCTCTCAGGTGCTGCGTTGTTGGAAGCTGCAAGAGGGTTGTTGGGGGAAGAGTGGCCTTCTTTTTTACAGCAGCGCTCGTTCGATCTTGCCCAGAATATCGGGGGCGTCCGTTGTCGTGTAAATGTCCTCCAAAGTTCGCGGGGCGTGGGCTTTGCGATCCGTTTGATGTCTGCGCAACAACCCACCATTGACGCGTTGAATCTGCATCCGACGCTCAAAGAGATCGCTGGTTTGTCCCATGGATTGGTGTTGATCTCAGGTCCAACGGGAAGCGGAAAGTCCTCGACGATGGCAGCGATGATCCAAGAGATCAACCTGCATCGCGCTTGCCATATTGTCACAATCGAGCACCCGATCGAGTTCATGTTGTCTCCACAACGCTCTCTGATCCGTCAACGCGAAGTGGGCCGCGATACGCCATCTGTGGAGCGCGCTTTGATCGATGCGATGCGCGAAGATCCCGATGTCATCATGGTAGGGGAGATGCGCGATGCAGAGACGATGCGTTTGACGCTTAACGCCGCAGAGACGGGGCACTTGGTCTTTGCGACCGTCCACTCTTCGACGTGTGCAGAGGCGTTGCATCGTATGGCGGCTTCTTTTTCTTCAGAGATCCAAGCTTCGGTTCGTGCGCAACTTGCGGACTCTTTGCAAGCGGTGATCTGCCAGCGACTCGCGTTTCGTGATGATCTCGACCTGCGTATCCCTGAGTGCGAGATCGTTCGGGGATCTTCAGCAGTGCGCAGCTTGGTTCGCGATGGACAGTTCTTTAAGTTAGCGTCTGTGATGGAGACGGGTGCGCGCGATGGCATGTGGAGTTACGAGCGTTATCGCAACTGGCTCTCACAACGCACGCAGTGGTCTTGGCCGAATGCCCAAGAAGAAGCCCAGCCTTTCATCGAAGACGACTTTTCGCCTGTTGTCTTGCCATCTTTGCGTGCGCCTTCTTCGCCTGCGGAGTCCAAGCCCTCCACGCCCCCTGCGGGCCTGCGGGGTGGGCGGCCTTCTGCTTGGGGACACCACGCAGGGGCGGCGAAAAAGCCCACGATGCCGACCTCTTCGGTCGATGACGATGATGATGTGATCGAGATCCAACCGCTCGATGATGACCTGAACTCTTTGATCAAGGCACTCGAAAAACGTTGAGGGAGATGTTTGATGGTGACGAGACGATCGATGACAGAAGCTGAGATGGATACCGTCGTAGAAGAGATCTTCGCTTTGTACGAACGCTATGGGGCAGATGACTATATCGGGGAACCCGTTTCGCAGCTTGAGCACATGGTGCAAAGTGCGCAACTGGCTGAAGCAGAGGGCTTTGACGAAGATGTGATCATCGCAGCATTCCTTCACGATCTGGGTCACTTTTGTTCTTCTCGCGGTGAGACCGAAGATATGGGCGGGTATGGGACGATGCGCCACGAAAAAGTGGGCGCAGACTGGTTGCGAGCGCGAGGCTTCTCAGAAAAAGTCGCAAAGCTCATCGAGAACCACGTCGAAGCCAAGCGTTATCTTGTGCACCGCAACCCTGATTACGCACGCAAACTTTCAGAAGCAAGCAAACAAACCTTGATGTACCAAGGTGGCCCCATGACCGAAGAAGAAGCGCTGCGTTTTGAGACGGACCCTCTCTTTAAAGCGAGTATCCGCATGCGTACATGGGACGAACGCGCCAAAGAAGAAGGACAGCCTTTGCCTGATCTGGGGATGTACAAAGAGATGTGTCGCGCGCATCTCGCACGCCAACAAAGGATGCTCTCTGAACAAGTGTTGTCTGAAGAACAACGCAAGTCTTGGAAAGAGAATGGTTATCTCCATCTCAAGGGGTTCTTTTCCCCAACCCAACGCGAAGATCTCTTTGCGTGGGTGGCCGATCTTGAAGGGCGCCCTGAAACACCCGGAAAATGGATGAAGTACTTCGAGTCTTCGCCCCAAGGTGAGCGGTTGTTGTGTCGTGTCGAGAACTTCCTTGCGTACCACGAAGGCTTCGACTCTCTTTTGCAAGGAGAGCGACTGTTGGCGATCCTTTCGACCCTGATGGAAGAAGAAGCCATCCTCTACAAAGAAAAGATCAACTTTAAACTCCCTGGTGGTAATGGTTTTGGGGCGCACCAAGATGCACCCGCCTTTACGACATTTGGTCAGACTTACCACATCACGCTGATGATCTCGATCGATGCGTCAGATATGGAAAATGGTTGCCTTGAGATGGTCCCTGGTGCCCATCAACAGGGCATCTTGCCTTCCACGGCTTCGGGGGAGGTCGATCCTGATTATGCCCAAGGGCTGACTTGGGTCCCTGTTCCCACAGAAGCTGGGGATATCTTGCTTTTCGATTCGTATATCCCGCATCGTTCGGGCCCCAACAACAGCCAAAGACCACGCCGTGCTTTGTATGTGACGTACAATCGCGCCTCAGAAGGCAGCTTCCGCGATGCTTATTACGCCCAAAAACGCGAGGTTTTCCCACCTGATTGCGAGCGTGTCCCTGGAAAAGATTATAGCGACACAGGCGTCTTTAATATCGGGAACCCTGTGCGCGTCATGTAGGATCGTGACGTACCGTCATGCCGTGATAGACGAAGATCTCTGAAAGAGCGGTGGGACGTGCTTTTGGGAAGAGGGTGGGGAGAGGATTACGCAGCGTTTTTCTTGCGGCGGCGTGCATCAAAGTCGAGGTACATCGAAAAGAGGCAGTAAAACAGGGGATAAGAGATCGAGGCCAGCGCAAGCCACATGGGGGGACGTACCTTCTCGCCGATCGGGTACAGGACGATGATGGCGACAAACGAGATGGTCCACAGGATCGCACCCCAGATAAATGTCTTTTGGAATCGAGGCATACGACTTGGATACGCAAATCGCAGTGGGCTCACTGTGAGGACGGTGAGGATCATCAAGACCGCAAGCGAAAAGTACGGACTGATCGGTGTCATGACGATCTGGACATAGATGGCGACGAAGTTCCAATACGAAGGAAAGCCCAAAAAGAAGCCTTCTTCGGCTTGTTTGGCGTCTGCGTTGGCGAATCCAAACAAACTCGCCATCATGGGCAAGGACACCCAAAGCCAAGCGGGTTGGGGGATCAATCCTGCGTGTGCAATCAAAAACAAGGGCAAGAAGGTGTAATTGACGTAGTCTACGATGTTATCGAGATCGCCACCGTTGATATGAGGGAGGACTTTTTTGACCTCTAGCTTGCGGGCGAGGTAACCATCAGAGGAGTCGATGACCGTCGCCACCACCATCCATAGGTAGGCCCATTTGTAATCTTTGTTGATGATCGCCATAAGGATCAAGACAGCGAAGAAGATCCCAGAGGCTGTGTAGAGATGGAGTGCGTAACAGAGTATCCTGCGCGTAAGTGAGTACTCACCTTTTGGGGTGGTCGCTTCTTGGTTCATCGAGACTTCTCCTGCGCGTCATGTGTTTGCCATCAACGCGGTGCTATGTAGGTATAAAGGGCCTTTGCTCTTTGAGGAGCGCACGTTTGGGGTAGTAGTGATATCCCGAGGTGGACGAGCTTGTCTAGCCCCTTCTTTGGGGGAAGCTGGACCTTTTGGTGTTCGCTTGCTCCTCTTTTGGCTTTGGAATGGCTGGCTGTTTCTGCGAATGTTGCGCCAAAAAACAAGATATCTCTTCAAATACAAAGTGCTTCGATAGGAAGCTGCTTTTTGAGGTACATGTCTTGCTTGAAAGAGGTGAGACCGAAGAAGCTTTCACCTCGTCATGGTGAAGCAGCTGGACTTTTCACGATGTCGATGTGGTACGTAGCGAAAAAAGGAGCCTGTGATGCGAGAAGGGATTATCGAGAGAGGAAACGATATCTTGGCGAATGTTGTGCTTCCAAGACGTGCGCCTCGTCCCCAAGAAGTTGGCGAGACAGGCCGCATCATCCGCGCTACACTGTTTGATATGGATGGGACTTTGATTGACTCCGAGGCGCATACAGGTGCGTCCATCGCTGACGTGATGGAGCGATACGGGGTCCAAGACGCTTATCTTCCTTCGACCATGACCCGTGGCTGCACGTGGGAGTCTATCTGTGTGGCTTTGCGGAGCAAATATCCTTCTGCGGGGGAGATGCCCAACCTCCTACAAGAACTCGCAGATCGCTTTGATGAGTTGGTTCACCGTCAGATCATCCCCATCACAGGGGCACGTGAGGCTTTGAAAGAAGCTGCGATGCACATGCCTACTGCGATTGTTTCGAGCAGCCCGACGGATCTGATTCGCAAACTTGTCCATGCTTGGGAGCTTGAAGCTTGGTACCCCGCGGAACACTGCATTGGTGGGGAACAGATGAAACACTCCAAGCCCAACCCTGAAGGTTATCTCCTCGCAGCCGAGCGTTTGGGCGTCGATCCTTCACACTGTTTGATCTTTGAAGATAGCTTTGCCGGTCTCAGCGCTGCCCGATCTTCGGGGGGTTACACCGTCGCGATCCTTGAAGCTGCAGGAGAACATACAGAGTTCCAAACCATCGCAGATGTGGGACTCCAAAGCTTTGGAGAACTTCGCCACAGCTTTTGGAGCGAACTCCAAGCTGGAAAGACCCTCAACTGGGAACCCTCGCGCTAATCCCCTTCCCACGGTCCTTTGCCCCAACTTATAAATCCTTTATCCCAACCCCCGGTCTTCTCTCAGCCCACTTCTTTCAACAACTCAGCTTTGGTGCGTAGTTGCGTTTCCATCTCTTCTGCGGAGAGGTAACGCGAGATGCAGCGTGCGTTCATTTGTCGAATGAATTCCTGTGTGTAGCCATCGTGATGGATGTCTGTCAGGAACAACATGCGATCAGCTACGGGGGAATTGTTGGCTTTGACTTGCGCGTAGAACTCCAAGCAAAAGCTCGAAAATCCGTGCATATCACAAAGGATAAGGTTGAGATCTGGATGCGCATCAACGAGATCTATGGCTTCGGGGACCGCACGCGCAAGCAAAAGCGTGTGTGGAGGGCTCAAAGTGCGGCGTAAAGCGCGCATATAACGCTGATCTTGACCCAACAAGAGCAACTTAAAGCGATCTTTCTTGATGGGATTGTAGGGCTTGGCTGTGGGCTGGGCTTGTTCTGAGGCGGCGTAGGGTGAAGCTGCTACTGAACCTGGAGGGCTTTTGAGGTGCGCCAACTCTTCGGAGATCGTGGTGGTTTCAATCGCAAGGTGAGAGAGTGCAGGAAGTTCAAAGGCCCCGTGTTCATCGGCTGCTTCGACTTCTTGGCTTCCACTGTCCGAAGACTGTGCTTCAAACATCAGAGGAAACCAGATGTTGATGACGCATCGATCTTCTTTCAGGTTGAAAAAGAAGCTGCCTTGGACTTCTTCGACGACATGGCGCGCGAAAAGGTACTCATCTCCAAAGTCTTCAAGCGACGACAGGTGCGGGGTTTTGTAAGACAAACGCAACAAGATACGTTCTTCTTTTTGTTCCGCGTGGATGTGCAGTTTGGTGCTGTAGTTCCCCAAAGAACGAACGTGTTTTTGGAGGCTAAAGAGCAGCATCAAAAAGGCTTGTTGGAGCCGTGTTTTGGGGGCGTAGAGTTGGGCTTCGGTTTGCCAGTCTGTTTGGATCTGGAGGTTGTCTAGCCCGCTAAAGGCCAAGGGCAACAAAGGCGTCAACAGCTCGGATAGTTGTAGAGGCTCGGGGGTATCCGTCGCATTTTGCAGAGAAAGCAAGAGCTGAAGGAAGTTTTGTTGTCGCAACAAGCCTTCTTGGTTGTCACGGATCATCCCATCGAGTTCTGCGCGCATCCGATCAAGTTGTTTTCGCTCGATAAATTGCTGTGCGCGTTCTTGGGCTTCGGGAGGGGCGCTCAGGCGGATCTCATCCAAGAAAAAGTCGATGGCTTCTTGGAGGACCTTGAGGTCGTTTTCGATGGCTTCGAGGTTGAGATCGATGTACGCAAGAGCAGGGCGCGACTCTAGCAAAGCCGCTAGTCCTAGCTGGAGGAGCCCTTGCAGCGTGGGGGGATGCGACTGGGCGCGCTGTTGGTAGCGAGTGAGTCGTCCATCCAAGTCATTGATCAGGTTGGTGCTTTGGAAGATGATCGCAGCTTGTTGTGAAAACAAGCGCAACAGATCCTGATCCCACTGAGAAAAGATCGCTTTTTCTTGGCTGTGCAAGATCACCAAAGCAAGGGGACGTTGGGGGGTCTTCATGGGGATGAGGCAACGATCTTGGAAAGAAGCCTCCAGAGCGGGAAGATCGTTGAGTGGGTGTTGGGCTGCGTCGTCTTCGCACCAAACATCGCCGTGAGCCAAGATCCCCGTCCATCCGCTACCTGCGAGGGGTTGCCACTCTCCAAACTGCGCGTTGCCATCAAGGGATTGCCACACTTGGAAGTACGCGTCGCCACCACTGTTGATAAAGAGCAAGTTTGCGCTTTGTACATTGGGGAGTTCATGAAGAGAATCAAGAAGTTGTGAGGCAAGCTTTCTTTCGCTGTTGTTGGTGAGGGGATCCAGTGTCGAGAAAAGCTTGAGTAAGTCGCCTGACCGAAGGAGTGCGTTGGGGGTAGAGGACTGTGTCTCTTCTTGCATGGTATGACCTGTCGAAAGCTAGCCGATGGAGATCGGATGGGGGCTTGTGTCAGCGAAAGAGTCCGTGGGTGTGGTCTTTATGAAGCGCAGAGATCCGATGGTGTGTAAGAGAGGATCGCTAGACAACATACAACGCACACATTTGGCCCGTCTTTGGGCTTTGTTATAGGGCGAAAAGGGGGGCCAGTGTCAACCTGCTTGGGTTGATGTAAGAAAAAATGAAGTGAAGAAAAGGAGGGAAGATAGGGAGGTTTCAGCCTTTTTGGGCTTCTGCTTGGGATGTGGAGCGCTCGTCGATCTCTTCGAGGATGACTTCTTCGCCTTCTACGCGAACGCCAAAACGGTCGATTTGCGAGGGATCGATCGCCCCGCGATCCACGAGTTGTCGAAGGATCTCTTTATGTCGTCGCTCGTGTTCGGCAGGCATCCAGTCGTTGGCAGACTCGTAATCGACCCACAACTCACGGCGACCCGTTTCTGGATCATGGATATATGAAATCTTAATCTCACCCATATCTGTTTCTCCTGCTCTCTCCACCAAACGAGTTGAGAGCGATAGTTAGCAAAGAAGGAGTACGCATGTAGCTATCCCATGGGGATCGCAGGACTTCTTCTCTGGTTATGATTCTTTGGGGATGTCAGCGCTGCCTTCCATCTCTTCTTCAGGCCAGCGGAGTCCGAGCAGTTCGGCGATCTCTTTGCTCTCCATCTCACCTTTTTCACTGAGGGATTTGGTAAGGGTTTCGAGTTGTTCTTTGCGTTCAGAGAGCAGTGCTCGGGTGATCTCGTGTTGATCCTTGAGGACTTGGTTGATCTCTTTGTCGATGAGTTCGCGAGTCATCGCGCCCACAGATGTTTCTTGCCCGTCGCTTGTGCGATAAACGCGTGGTCCAAAACGCTCGCTCATCCCCATGTCTTCGACCATCATCCTTGCGATGCTTGTTGCGACGTCGAGGTCACTCTTGGCACCAATGTCTTGTTCTCCCTCGAAGATCAACTCTTCTGCGACACGTCCTGCAAGGGCGATCTGGATCATCTGTGTCAGCGTTTTTCGCGTGGCGCCTTGGGTCACGTAGCTGTGCAGCGAAACCATCCCTTCGACATCGGGGTTGTCCGCTTCGATGGTGACTTTTTGGATCGCTTGCGGCCCAAGTAGCACCGCCGCAAGAAGGGCGTGTCCAGCTTCATGATAGGCTGCTTTGAGGCGATCACGCTCACGTTTCTTTTTGGAGCGGAAGGGCGCGGGCCCCATCACTTCGTCCACTTCTGCCCGACCGATGGGGAAAGGCGAACTTAGATCGCGTCGTCGTGCTTGGAGACGCTTGAGTTTACGGGCGATGCCGTACAAGTGGTCACCTGAAAAGCGGACGTTACGGGTGGGATCGACGTAGTTCCCCGTTCGCTCGATCAAGTACTCCATGACTTCTTCGGGGATCCCAAAGTCAAAGCGTTTGGCGTAGATCTCCAAGATCGAACGACGGGCTTGGCGGTCTGGGTAAGGGACATGAAGCTGGTACTCAAAACGACCTGGTCGCAGTAGCGCAGGGTCCACGCTTTGTGGAAAGTTGGTGGTGCCCACGATAAAGACCATCTCTTCTTTGCGAAAGCCGTCCATCTCGGTCAGAAGCTGGTTGACAACGCTGTGTTCAACGCCTGAACCGTGGTACATCCCACGCTGCGGGGCGATCGCGTCAAGCTCGTCAAAGATGATGATGGCAGGGGCGGCTGCACGGGCTTGTGCGAAGATCCTACGTAGATTGGCTTCGCTTTCTCCCACCCACTTTGATTTGATCTCAGGGCCGCTTACGACGATGGCTGTCGCGTTGAGGGCTGTTGCCATCGCTTTGGCGAAATAGGTCTTCCCTGTTCCTGGAGGACCATAGAACAAAAAGCCCCGTGGCAAGGTGTCTTCGAGTTCTTCAGCGCGATCCATCCACTGAGGATCTTCGCGCAACTGAAGGATATCCAAGATCTCTTCGCGGATACGCTTCTTGATCTCGCTGTAACCGCCGATATCTTTTTCCAGATCGACTTCGGGGATCTCCATCCCACCAAGCAAAGTCATCTCGCGCAGTGTGCGTTCGATCTTTTGTCGTTGGGGCTCGCGCTCTTCGGGTGGCAGTGCCACCAAAGGCGGAAACTCCAACAGGCGCGCCATCAGTTTGCGTAGTTTGACAGCGTTGAGTCCTGAAACGTACTTGTAGAGGCGGAAAAGGTTGAGGTGATCGATCCCAAAGCGCTGTGCTTCTTCGTAAGAGATCAACTGTGGAAGTGTTTCACGTCGCAGACCTACCAACTCGCGTTTGACATCAAAGAGATCTTCGATGGCTTTGGGCAGGTGAAGCGCTGGGTCGTTGAAGGCAAGGAAGGTCAGTTCGGGATCTTGGGCCATTGCAGCGATCGATTCGCGTGCAGGCGTTCCTAGCGAGGTTTCTGTCGTCGTGGCCAACAAGTCGAGGTGCGGCAAGACGACGATGCTGTCTTCTTCGCCGATGTGATCTTGCACTTGTTGCCAAAGGTCCTCTACCATCGCGTGCATGAAGGAACGCCCCTCTTTGGAAGGGGGCGATTGCACGAGGATGCAACGACGCGATGGATGCCCATTGCGCAAACGGTCGCGAAGCTCTTTATACAACATTAAGGAGAGTGATTTCTCGGCAAGGACGCGGACGGAAAGCCCCGAACGAAGCATCGATTCGATCCAGTCGAGATCTTCGGCGTATGCTTTTTTGACAGCGGCCTGAAGTGATATCCGACCTTTGCTGAAATGTTCTGTAGTGATTGGAATCAACATGAACCATCCCTCGAATGTAGGCGTTTGGCACTCTGCGCAGCTTGCCTTCTCTTGGCGAGTTCTGCGCAAAGAGACCTTCGTATCCTAGAGTTTCTTCGGGCAAGAAGCAACCTGCGCACCTGTCTTTTCTCGTGTGTTTGGGTTTTCAAAACAAAAGGAGTTTTTTGGAGATGGAAGTTCAGAAGATCATGGCGGATATCGTGGTCCTTGCAGAGCGAGAGGTGATCGTGAGCCAAGCGATGGGGACGGCTTTGCTTGCGCGTGTGGACCATGAACCTCTCCATGAGGTCGGTGAGGGCGGGGTCTTGCACGCTGAAGGGATGCGCATCGAAGCGTATCGTTTGTTGTTACCGTCGTCTCCTTGGGGCGAACGTGTGATCTTTGCTTGGTTTCAAGGTGGGCACGAAGACGCAAACCTCCGCTTTGCCGAAGATCTGGATGTGTTCTTTGATGCAAAGCGTTATCTCACGTTGTATCGCCATCGCAGCAACCAGTCATTGCGTCGTCTGACCATCCACCCTGTCGGGAACTTTGCGACACCGCCCAGCCCGGATTATGGAGAACCCCATAGCCTCGCATTTGCCGATCCTTTGCTGATGTCAGCAGGACTGCGATGTTTGCGTGATGTCGTACAAGACCGTGGTTTGGAGGATGTCGAGGTTTCTTTCGAGATCACACACCACAATCCAACGGGTCTCCAAGCACCCATCCACTTCCTTGAGATCGGGGATGGACCCGAACAATGGGAAGATCACACGTTGGTTGACGCAGCAATCGAAGCTGTAGTTCGATGTCTTTCACAACCGCTTCCTACGCCTCGCTATCGCTGTGTCGGGGTAAGTTATGGGGATCACTACGCTTTGTCCTTTACAAAGTTGGCCTTGGAAGGTGATCTTTGTTTTGGGCATCTCATCCCCACCCACGCGCTGCCCTCCATGAAGCTCGAAGACTTTCAACAAGCCGTCGAAAAAACCGTGGGGGGCGTCGACGCCATCTTGTACAAACGCCTCAAGGGTCTCTCAGCCTTTGAGCGCAAACGCCTCGAAGGGTACTGCCAAAAACAAGGTATTCGCCTGCAAAAGTACGATCAACCTTTGGAATAATGGAATATCCGATATCTGGTTTGATGGGATCTTCGCGGTGGATTGGGGCGATTACAGACATCGGGGGCGGATATTCGTGGTGGAGCGGGCGAACACAGACATGGCGGGGCGGATATCCGCGGTAGAGAGCAGGGCGAACACAGAGGGCGCCCCTGGAAGAATTGAATATCCGATATATGGGGCGACGGGATATCCGGGGTAATTCGTTTGATTGAATATCCGTTATATATGGGGCGATGGGATATCCGGGGCGACCACAGCACCTGAATCCATCGAATGATATCTGGGGCGGCGGGATATCCATGGTGGATCCGGGGCGACCTCCCCTGGAATAATTGAATATCGTTATATCTCCGTACCATCTGTACCAATTATCAACTATATGAAAAGATAGGTTATTTTCGAACGTAAAACTTCGTCACATCAGACGATTTTTTTCGCAAACTCCCTTGGTTCGGGAAGTCACTTTACAAACTCTCGTGATTTTCCAAAGAAAGCTATTTGATTTTCTCTTTTATTATCAATGAGGTAGGAATTAGTTGGTACAGATGGCCTCCGTGCCCGCCCGAATCTATCCCGAATTCCCAAACCTATCCTAGATATCCCCGAATCTATCCAAACGATCAGGCGCGGAGGCGAACGGAGAAATTGTGTGCTTCGCGAAGGGGCTCAGGTTGGCGGTAGCGGGTGCAGCAACGAAGGACGAGATCTCTTGCGGTTTCGAGGTCGAAGAGATGTCCAGGGGAGAGGTACATGGGTTTGATATCATCTTGGGTGCAGAGGCTAAAGCCGATGGTTTCGCCTTGATCGGTGATGGGAGCGGTGTCACCGCGTTTGTTTCCGATGGGGGCGTGATCCCCAAAGAAGGGGGTTTTGCTGACGCCAACGGTGGGGAGGTCGAGGCACCAACCGATGTGGCTTGCGAGGCCGAAGCGACGGGGGTGAGCGATGCCATGTCCATCGATAAGCAAGGCGTCAGGGGTTTGTTGGAGTTTTTCGAAGGCGCGCAGTAAGAGTGGGGCTTCTCGCAGAGAAAACAGTCCGCTGATGTAAGGGAAGTCAGGTTCTCCTATCCAAGAAGCTTCTTCGACGACGTTTTGGGTTTGCATGTCGTAGAGGATGAGGGCTGCGTATGCGATATCGCTATCTTTGGCATAGGCAACGTCAGCAGCCGCGATCCATCGGGCATCTTGGGGGCCAGGTATCAATTGGACTTCTTGGGCGAGTCGTTGCTGGATCTCTTCAGCGGCGGTGGGATCGAGGGGGAAGTCTTGTGTTCGTTTGGCCTGCATGGGGTCTCCTTTGGCTTGGATATCGACAGTGTGATCTTGCCCAATATGCCACGTTTCTGAAACATGAAAGTAGGTGTTTTCTTTGGACTCTGTGTATGCTTGCTGTTATAAAGGGAGATATGTTTGGACGTCCCATCTATGGGAAAGTGCAGAAAAGATCTCACAAGGAGAAAGAAAGTGCTCGAAAAGCTCAGATGTCAACGGCATGATCGGCGTTTCTTTTGGGTACGTTGTGGAGGGAGAGCTTTTGTGCTCTTGGTGTTGTTCTTTGGGATGGCGGGACAATTCGCTTGTACGCCGCCTGTTGATGGTCTTGCGATGCGCGAAGTGGTGATGGGGACGGCGGTCGCGGGATTCCAAGTCGATATGGGCTGTCCGACCGAACCTGCGGAGACTTGCGAAGATCGAAACTCAGATTGGTACCAGTGGGTCACATCAGAAGAGATCACCAACAACAAAGGTTTGTTTTCGAGTGGTGATCCTGTGTCTTATGGCCCTGGGATGTGGGAGCTTTACGAACAAGACTTCAAGCGAGCGAAAGAAGAGTTGGGGATCAAGACCTTTCGCATGAGCATCGAGTGGAGTCGTATCTTTCCCAAAACAACGGAAGGAACGGAAGGGTACGAGGCGCTTAAAGCCATGGCGGATGCCAAAGCGATTGAGCGTTATCACAAGATGTTCCAAGCCTTGCGTGCCCAAGGCATCGAGCCGTTGGTCACGATTCATCATTACAGCATGCCTTTGTGGATACATGATGGTGTGAGCTGTCACAAAGATATCAAAAATTGCAAAGACAAAGGCTGGGCTGATGCAGATCGATTGATTCCAGAGATCGCCAAGTTTGCGGGATTTGTGGCGCAAGAGTATGCGGGGGAAGTGGATCGTTGGATCACGTTAAACGAGCCGCTTGCGATTGTTTTGCCTGGTTATCTCCAACCAACGCAGACGCGCACGAATCCTCCTGGGCTTTCTTTTCAGTTTGATATCGCCAAAAAGGTCATTGCAGGTTTGATTGAAGCACATGCGAAGATCTATGACGCCATCAAAAGTAAAGACGACAAAGATGCAGATGGCGATGGAAAAAATTCTTATATTGGCATCGCTTACAACATCACGCCTTTCAAGCCGAAAGATCCGAGCAAAAAGGTGGATGTGGATGGGGCGAAGAATGCCAATTACCTTGTGAATCAAGTCTTCTTGAATGCGATCTGCACGGGAAAACTGGACGTGGCTTTGGATGGTAAGACGGTGGATCGCCCTGACCTCAACCGCCTCGACTTTTTGGGGATCAACTTTTATGGCGCAGTCACCGTTCCAGGGGTGGTGGGTTCGTTGTATCCGGACTTTTCGAATCTCTTGACCTTCAATCCTTTGGAGTTCAATCAAGAGATCGTCGCGCCCAAGGTGCTTTACGAGACGTTGCTTGAGTACCAAGCCTCGTGTGGTCGCCCGATCATGATCACGGAAAATGGCATCGAGATGCGGACAGAAGAGGACCAAAAACAGATGGTGGGCTATCTTGTGCGTCATTTGTTTTGGATTCAGCGGGCCAATCTCGAAGGAGCCAAGGTGGAGGCTTACCACTATTGGTCTTTGATGGACAATTACGAGTGGAACCACGGTTTGAATCTCAAGTTTGGTTTGTATGCGGTCGATCCGAAGGATGCGCAAAAAAAACGCGTTGCACGTCCAGGGGTTGGGGCGTTTAAGCAGATCGTGGACAATGGGGGCATACCACGTGCGATGTTGATCGAGCACCTAACCGAAGAGGAGAAGGCGCTGATCCCCGATATCCTAAAGTGAAAAAACAAGTGCATTGGGCAGGACCTTTTCGATGAGAGAAGGGTCTGTGTCTAGGTTTTCGTTGGCGTCGTTTGGCCTAGTTCACCTAAGAGGAGACTTTTTGATGAATCCTTATTCGTCCGTGATGTGGCGTTATCCTCACCCCACGCCCATGCTCCCAGAATTTCCTTCTGCTGAATCGACCGAAGAGATCGAGGACTTTGCACGTCTCCAAGCGCGACTTCCCAATTTGTTTCGTGAGGTTTTCCCTAATCCACTGGCACCTCGGACGGTTGTGGTGATCCCCAGCTTGAGTTTGGATCAGTCCGAACTCAAGAAGGTTTCAGGGGTTCATCACTATGAAGAACGCATGCTTTGCATGTTGATGTTGCTGCGTTTGCCTTGTACCCGCGTGATTTATGTGACCAGCCAGCCCATCGTTCCTGCGATTATCGATTATTTTCTGGGTCTTTTGTCGGGGATTCCAGGGGCTCATGCACGCAAGCGACTGTTGTTGTTTAGTTGCCATGATGCGAGTCCGACGCCTTTGACCCAAAAGGTTCTCTCGCGTCCACGGCTTGTTCAACGTTTGCGTGAGCTTGCGGGTGGCAGCGAACACAATCACTTGGTTTGCTTTAACTCGACGCCACTCGAACGTACCTTGGCGGTTCGCTTGGGTCTTCCGCTGTATGCGTGTGATCCTGCGTTGTCTTACCTTGGTTCCAAGAGTGGGAGCCGCGAAGTCTTCAAAGCGGCAGGTGTTCTTTTGCCCGATGGATTCGAGGGGTTGCGTGATGAGCGTGATGTCGTGGAGTCGTTGGTGACGCTCAAACGGCGCTATCCTGATCTACGACGCGCCGTGGTGAAACTCAACGAAGGCTTTTCTGGGGAAGGGAATGCGTTGTTTTCTTATGGGGATCTCGACGCCAACGCCGAGGATCTAGATACGCAGATCCGCCAGCGTTTACCGAGTCTTTTGCGTTTTGAGGCCAAGGATGAGACATGGCCACGCTTTTCTCGAAAGTTCGAAGAGATGGGCGGGATCGTCGAGTGTTTTGTCGAGGGAGAGAACAAACACTCTCCTTCTGTACAATGCCGCATCAATCCGCTTGGCGAAGTCAACGTGATATCGACACATGATCAGGTGTTGGGTGGTCCTTCTGGACAGATCTTCTTGGGGTGTACGTTCCCAGCAATCGAGGATTATCGACTGGCGATCCAAGATGCGGGTCAGAGGATTTCTGAGGTCTTGCGAGATCGCGGTGTATTGGGGCGTTACAGCGTGGACTTTATCTCTGTGCCCAAGCCCGACGGGGGATGGGATCATTACGCCATCGAGATCAACCTTCGCAAGGGCGGGACGACGCACCCTTTTATGACGCTACAGTTTCTCACGGATGGTTTGTATGACCTAGAGACGGGCCTTTACAAAACACCCGCAGGGCAACCGCGTTATTACTATGCCTCAGACAACCTCGAAAGCGAGCGCTATAAGGGCCTTGCTCCCGAAGATTTGATTGATATCGCTGTGTATCATGGATTGCACTATCACGGGGCCACGCAGCAAGGCGTGGCGTTCCACTTGATTGGCGCTTTGTCAGAGTTCGGAAAGTTTGGGGTCTTGTGCATTGGCGACACGCCCGAACAAGCACAGGAACTTTACACGCGAACGGTCGAAGTGATGGACGGGGCGACAAAACACGCACGAGGCAAGAGCGTTCCGCTTGCGCACTCCTTTACAGAGTCGCAGATCACGGATGTCAACGGCTAATCACCTCAATTTGCGTTGCGGAAGATCACCAGAAAGTCCCCAAGAGCGATCTCATCCCCATCTTTGAGGATGTATGTCTTGAGCACGGATTGTCCGTTGACGAAGACTCCGTTGGTGGACGCGAGATCGACGACCATAAATCCCCCAGGGATGGGCGATATCTTCGCGTGTCTTTTGCTGAGGGCACTGCTGGGGAGGTGGATGTCGTTTCCTGCCATGCGCCCAAGCGTGGTTTCTCCTTGAATCTCTTGTGTTTGTAGTAGGTTGCGATCTTTGTCGTAGATCTCAAGCCGCGCTTTTACCCCGCCATCTGTACGAAAAGACGATGCGATTTGTTGTTGGATCATATTCCCGCGAGCGATCATCGTGCTGCCTGTGTAAGCGACTTCGCCAGGCATCTGCATCTCTGCGAGGGCTTGTTTGCGGAACTCTTGGTAACGCCCCATGTCTGGGCGTTGTGTGTAGATATCTTTTTCATCAACGAGTTGTTCGTACCAGTCACGAACGTCGCTGGTTTCGTCTTCCCAGACTGGAGATCTGCCCAAACGCTCGATGATGGGGGTGAGATGTTCGGCTGCGGCTGTAAAGTCGCCACGTCCTGCGATCTCTTGGGCTTCTTTCCAAGCTTGTCCTGCATCCAAAAGCAACAACTGACGGGCGATATCAGGGTGGACCTCTTGGGAGGCATCTTCTTGGACAGCGAGGCTAAGTTCAACTTCGTGAACGGTCGCTTCTTTGGCTTCAGGTAGCCAATATTCGATGCGTAAAGAGGCCCATGGACGCGAGGACTCAGACCCCAGTGTCTCAAGTTCCAAGTCTGCCATCAGTTCCAAGGTGCGCCCTGCGATCAAGTCTGAGAGCGAAACTTCTAGGCCTTTGGAGGAAAAGCGTTGTTCGTTATCACCGCGAATCCCCAAGACTGTGCAGCCTTGGTGGGGATTGATGTAAAGCTTGGTTTTACGGGCCACTGTGCTGAAGAGGGCACCCAACTCAAGGGCAAATGCGGCAGGAGCGCTCTTTGCGTCTTCGATGTAGGTGTATCCGCCTCCACCTGCGCGGGCGATGGCTTGGAGAGGGACTTCGTCGTGGTGTGCGCCAAAACCAAAGGTACTCACGACGACATCTCCACGTTTTTCGCGGACCAGGCGAGCCAAAGCTTCTGAGGAGGAGGGGCCGACATTGGGCTGTCCATCTGTAAGCAAGAGGATGCGGCGCGGCATGTTGTCTTTTTGGGGGGCCAACAGCATGAGGCTTTTTTCGAGGCCATCGTACATCGCGGTGTTTCCGTCTGCTTTGATGGTGCGAAGTGCCTTTGTAATCTGCGTTTTGGCTTGTTCATCGAAGGGTTGTGATTCCAACCAGATGTGTCCTTCGCTTGCGAAACTTACGAGCGCAGCGCGATCGTCTGAACGCAGATGATCCACCACGAGGCTGATCGATTGCAAAACCAAGTTGATGGGTTCGCCGTGCATCGAACCTGACGTGTCCACGCACATCGCGATCGACGCAGGGGAACGCTGTTGTTGCGCACCTTCCGCTGTCTTGACGCGCAACAGAAGGGGGAGCTTGGTCTTTTGGTGCGGAAGAAGCGCTTGGTAAGCGGTGACAAATTCAAGGGTGACAGGTTTCATTGCGGCGAGGCTCCTTGGGGTACGGAGTTGATCGAGTGCTTTGGAGGGCGGCGGGGAAAAGCTTGGGGGTTTGGGTGGTGTCTTGGACGTCATAAGCAACGCTCCTGCAAGCTTGAGCAACGGGGATCTCTCTGTCGAGAACTGTTCGGGATATCGCTATGATGTGATGCCTCGACCTTTGCGTCAACGGCGAGGGGGATTTCTATGTGCGGTGTTTTTGGTTGCCGACTTGGGGTATGCTTCACACGGTCCCACACACGTTTGGAAGGTAAGGAAAGATCTTCCTTTCCTTCGTGGTGGAGAAGATGCTTTTTGTTGTCTTGGGGTATGTGCGATGTGGCGTATTTGTATGGTCTTTTTTTTGCTTGGGAGCCTA
>JACKEL010000015.1 GCA_020632975.1 Myxococcales bacterium | reverse complement strand
TCGACACAGCCGCGTCGTGTTTTGATCAATGGGTATGCTTCTCCAGGGGCCAACCGCCGAACATACCCGGGTGAAGGGGCTGGGGTGCGGATATCTTTGATGGATGGTATGCCTCTTTAAGACTTTGTCTTGTATATCCCAAGAAAAAGAAGGAGTAACCCCAAAAGCATCTCTATGGGCGGTGTGGAGGTGTTGCAGCCGCAACCTTGCGTGGAGGGCTTGTCTTGCGCGGAAGTCTCGGGTGTTCCGCTGGTTCCGTCAGGGTTTGTTTCGTTGGGGGAGGCTTCTGTTGCTCCATCGTTTGCGGAAGGCTCTGTTTGTGGTGCCTCGGCTTCTTGTGTTGGCTCTGTTGGTGTCGTGGACTCTTGGCTGGGCTCGGGTGTGACAGGTTCGTCGCTTGGTTCTGTGGAGGGCTCTGCGAGAGGTTCTTGGTTCGCCTCGATGGTGGGCTCGGGTGTGGGTTCTTGGTTGGGTTCGGGCTGTGTGTTGCTGAGCAGCGTTTTGAAGTTGGTAGAGGGCTTCCAACCCGCGTTGTTCCCGCTGTCTGCGTATGCACCTCGAAAAGTCCGGGTGCCTTTGTCGATGCCATTGAAGTCGAGCAGGCTGTCTGTGTCTTTGGCAAACATGCTCAAGTCGAGTGGGGTTCCTTCGACTTTGTTGGGGAGAGGGAAGAGGTCAAGCGTTGCGAGTTGCGTCGAAGGGTTGTTGAGGTACTGCGCGGCTTGGTTGGTGGGGAGGGTGATGTTGTCTTTTTGGTTGGTGACTTGGCCCGTGATGCCTTGGGTTGCGAAGATCAAGTTTCCAACGATCCCTTGACCTTCGGGTGTGGTGCTGCCGATCGAAATCCCCCGTCCTGCGGCGTGGATCGTGTTGTTGTAGATGTAGACGCGGCGCAAGGGTAGGCTATGGGAACGAATCGTCATGGCGGTACCTACAACATCAACGAAGAGATTGTCGTGAAGGCTGATGCGTCCGCTCCCTTGGAAGAGGGATTCGCGTGGATTATGGAAAAAGAGATTGCCGTAGATCTCGTACTCATCGTCTTTTCCGTTACCTGTCGTGGGGAATCCATCGACAAGTAGGTTTGGGCGGTCTCCGTCAGGGCTGGGGCGGTCGTCTTTGATAAAGACATTGTGGCGGATAATGGTGCGTTGTGGGGTGGTCGGCATCCCTGGGCGGCTGGGGCGCTGGGTTTGATGCTTGATCTGCATGTTGTAGCCGATGGTGTTCATGATAACGTTGTGCTCGATCACGCTTGCAAAGAAAGGCTCTTGTCCATTGGAGTTCCCCAGATAAAGGCCCGTTCCTGCGTTGGTGATCTTGTTGTAGCGGATCTCCCATCCCCATGTCGGTGTTTTTGTCGATATCCCAACGATTTGTTGACTTCCATTGTAGTCTTTGATGATGCAGTGTTCGATGCGGATATGGTGCGTGAGGTTGTTTGTGCTGCCTTTGGCGCTGATACCAAAAGCGGCGTTGGTGTTTTTGCCATCGAGCGTAAGGTGGCTGATGTGGATGTAACTTGCGTTGAACAGCTCGACAGTGTTGCAACAAGAACGCGCTGTAAAGACCGCAGGAGCGCCGCTTTGTGGACCTGTGATGGTGATCCACTGGGTGGGGGTTCCGTTGAGGTCGCGGATATTGAGGTCTTGGGTGTAGGTTCCTGCCGCGAGGACAAGGGTGTCGCCTGGTTTGAGTTGTCCTAATTTGGCGCGGTAATCGCTGGGGGTGGCATTGAGTGTCGCGGCGTGGCTTTGGGGGACAGCAAGAAAAGACACAAGCAGCAAAGCAAAAAAGAGGGCTGACTTTGCCATTCGATAGGCTCCTTTGGGTCTTTCTTTGGGGATGTTGGTTGCTTTGACAGAGAAGCCCGCCGCTTTGCATCCTGCGCAGAAAGGTGTGTGGTGTTTTGTGTTTGGATTGCGTCGCCTTTTGATAGCATGGCAAGAGAGACTTGTGAAGCGTGTGTTGGATGCGTAAACGTCGCGGTGGTACGCTTGTTTGCGAAGGGTTGGGACCGTCTCGGGTGGGAAGGGGTTTTGTGGTGGAGGAGTTTAGTCTTCGATGGAGAGGAGGCGACCGTAGATGGCGTTGGGTGAGATCCAGCCGTTGATGTGCCCTTTGTTGTTACCGATTTGGAACTGGTCGCCACGGATGGCTTTGACAAGGTGGAGGTACTGTGCGCCGCGAACTTTACAGAGGACGATATCGCCGACAGATAGGGCGGATGCTTCGACGGGAGCGACCGTGCATAGTTGTCCAGAGCGGATCTTTGGTTGCATAGAGTTTCCGCGGGGTCGAAAAGAAACTGTCTCACCTTGTTGTAATCTTGCGATGTAGGGGGTAGCCCAGCTCATTGTGTTCTCCTTTGTTTCGTAAGTTGAGATGGATAGAGTCGATATGGTGGCTTGATACGAACTGGACTTGCTTTGGGTGCGTTCTTGGTAGAATGTTGATGGCGTGCAAAGACAACAAGGAGGTGGCAAGTGGCATCTGAACAAGAAAACTGGGCGCGATTTCGCGAGGTTATCGAAGATGCAGGGGATGGTCTGATCTTGTTTGGGACAGGAGCAGGGATCAGCAAAGCGAGTGGAATCCCGACGTTTCGGGGAGATGAAGATGCTCTCTGGGAGATCAACCCGCAGATCTTGGGAACGTATGCTTACTTTGAAGAGACGCCCAAGGGCCACTGGGAATGGTTTTTGATGCGCTTGAGGGCGTATTACAACTGCCAGCCAAATCCCGCACACTATGCGATGGCTGCATTGGAGTCTTGGCAAAGAAAGCGTGGTGGCAAGATGGGGGTCATCACGCAAAATGTGGACTTGTTGCATGATCGTGCAGGTACCAGAGAGCTGATCCATATCCACGGAGATATGGGGCATGTCCGCTGTTCGCGTTATGGATGTAAGTTGGGGGCTCCTTATGGAAAGATCCCTTACGAAGATGTGGACTTTTCGGCGTTTGAGAAAGAGCCTTCAGACGACAATGTACCAAGATGCCCGTCTTGTGGGTCTTTGCTGCGTATCCATGCTTTGTTGTTTGATGAGTATTATTCGTCCCATGTGGATTATCGAATGCAGGATGCATTGAACTGGATTCGTGAAGCCAAGGTGATGATCTTCGTTGGGACTTCTTTTTCTGTGGGGATTACTTCTTCGATGGTGGAAGGTGCCTTGAAGAACAAGATCCCGATCTTCTCGTTGAATCCGGCCAATGAAGAGGATGCGCTTTTTGAGGCAGGATGGACAAACTTGAGCGTGAAAGCAGAAGAAGCGTTACCGCGTTTGTGCGAAGAACTGGGGATCGAGATCCCGTCCGTGGCTTCGGCTCTTTAGACAAAGACTTTCTTTGGATCACATCTTTGAGAGGGGCACCATGCTTACAGAGAATCCGAAACTTTTGGCGCACGAGGTGGCTGATGGGTTGATCTTTTTCACGCCACACCATCTCAAAAAGTTCAGTACTGCGGACCTACAGGTCGTGACGAACCACCTTCAACATCTTTTGGTGGAGGTACGAGGGGAGTTTTGTGCGCCTGAGGACTTTCGCTGCACACAACACAAACATCAAAAGATGCAGCGTATCCAGTCCGCGCTTCGGATGATTCAGAGCTTTCGCATGCAACATCACTAAGAAAAGAAGCGGGGTCTATCAGAAGAGTTGCGGGGGGACGGTGCCTGTGGTGAGCGTTATGCTCGAAGGGATGGGGATCTTTTTCGCATCGCGACCAAGAAGAGGAGCAAGAACAGCAAAGAACCCAAGGGGAAGGTTGGCTCGTTTTGGTTGCATCCACAACCGCCGCCTACGATGCCCGCGCCTACGCTGTCAGCGTTGTTTTGATCGCCTACCGTGGTTTCGCCTGCGATTTTTTCTCCCACGCTTCCATCAGGGATGGCCTGTTCTTGCGGGGTGGTTTCTGATGTGGACTCGGAGGTTTGTTCTGAAGTGGACTCTGTGTTGGGTTCGCTGACTGTTTCTGTGTTAGGTTCGTTGTTGGAAGTGGCGGTGCATACGCCAGCTTGGCAAGCTTGACCTGCTTTGCAAGTGATCCCCAAGCAAGGATCGTCGCTGCATTGTTCAGGGGAACAGATGCGTTGATGACGACAGAGGATGGTGTTTGCGAGTTTGCAGGTGTCTTTGATGCATTGACCTTTTCGACAGAACTCGTCTTGTGCGCATTGTACGCCTGCGCAAGGATCCGTCTGACAGACACCCGCTTCGCAGACTTGGCCATCTGGACACTTGGGGCAGTCTTTGACGCAGTTCCCATCGAGAGGACGGCAGGTTTCATCGGTTGCACATTGTTTGTTGGCGCAGGGGTTGGCTGTGCATTTTCCAGAGATACACAGTTCACCTTGTGGGCAGTCGCTGGGGTAACAGCTTTTGGGGGCACAGAGTTTGTTTAAGCAAACGCCGTCAGCACCGCATGTTGCGTCATGTTGGCAGGCTTTGTCGCCCGTACACTGGCCTTGGGAACAGGTTTGTCCTGTGGGACAGGTGATCCCCAAGCAAGGGTCATCGACACAACGATCACCAATACATTTTCTTCCATCTTTGCAAGAGTTTGTCTGGCAATTGTTGGGGATGCACATACCATTTTGGCAGATCTCGCCCGTCGCGCATTGTTTGTTTGCGCAAGGATCGTCTGTGCATTGCCCGTTGTTGCAGATCTTTCCTTGAGGACAAAAGACACCCGCGCAGGAATCGACGCACTGTCCGTTGTTACAGAAGGTATCCGCTGGACATTGTTTGTTGGTACAGAGGTCATCCGCACATTGCCCATTGCTACAGCGTTTGCCTTGAGGACAAGGGTTGGTGCTGCTGCATTGGCTACTTACGCACTTTCCATTGACGCAAAGGTTGGTGCTGGGACAGTCTTGGTCAAACGCACAAGATGGAGGCGCGACGCACTGCCCAAAGCGGCAAACTTCGCCCGTGTTGGGGCAGCTTACGTTCAAGCAGGGGTCACTTTCGCAGCGGTTGGTGTCTGTGCGGCAGATACGACCGTGTTTACAGGCGTTGGAGGCACTGCATTGTTCAGCTTCACAGGTTCCTGCAACGCAGACTTGGCCTGCCGCGCACTGTTGGTTTGCGCAAGGATCGGCTTGACAGGCGCCATCGACACAGGTTTGTCCTGTGGGGCATTGAACGGTTGAGCAAGAGCCCGCACATGCCCCATCCAAGGGACGACAGAACTGGTCTTGTCCGCACATCTTGTTGAGGCAAGGGTTGTCTTTGCAAGTGCCATCTGTGCAGAGCTGTGTGGTGGGCGTGCATTGGGGCTGAAGCGGGTGACAACCTGGTGGTTGGCAAAGTTGGTTGATGCAGATCTGATCGGCGGGACAGTTGAGATCGACCTTGCAGGGAAGTCGATCGATGCACTGTCCTGCTTCACAACGTTGTGTTTGTGGATTGGGGCAGGTCATCTTTGCGCAGGGATCGTCTACACAGATGTTGCTGTCACAGAGTCGTCCATGGCGACAAGAAGAAGTCGTACAAGGATTGGGTTTACAAGCGGGTGTGGTTCCTGTGGTGTCGCAGTATTCGTTGGCAGCGCAAGCGGTGCCACCTTGGTTACAGGGGTCAGCCAAGCAAGCACCATCGACACATTTTTGTCCTGTTGGGCATTGGACACCTGCACAAGCTTTGATGCACTTTCCATCGCTGGGACGGCAGGTTTCATCGGTTGCGCATTGTTTATTGGCGCAAGGATCTGCACCGCACTGTCCCTTGAGGCAGATGTTGCTTGTTGGGGTGCACTGTGGAGATTGATTGGCGCATCCAGGGGCGATGCATCGGCCCGTCTCGCAGATCTCTTGTTGGGGGCAGTCCGCATCAACAGCGCAGGTGTTGTAAGGTTTGACGCGGAAGATCTGTGTTGTACAAGCAGGAGGGGTTGCGTTGTCACAGACTTCGATCTCAAAGTCCGTATCTTTTCCAGCATCTGCGGTGCCAGGCGTCCATTTGACTTCGCCTGTTGCGGGATCAATGGTCGCTCCTGCGGGGCCTTTGTTGAGCTTCCACGTGTGCGTGTCTCCAGGGTCGGGGTCTGATACCGTGGGTTTGTAGCTCATCTCTTGGTTTGTGGGCGTTTCTGTTGGCGCTGTCGAGGTGATGACTGGGGGATCGTTGACGTTGGCGACTTTGGTCTTCCAAGACTGTTTGGTGCAGGCAGGTGGTGTCGCGTTGTCACAAACCTCGATCTCAAAGTCGACTTCTTTTCCAGCGTCAGCATCTCGAGGGGTCCATTTGATCTCGCCTGTCGCGGGATCGATGGTAGCGCCAGGAGGAGCCTTGTTTGCGCCAGTTGCGTCTTTGGTGAAGTGCCATGCCAGCACAGTGCCAGGGTCAGGATCGGTCGCTGTGGGTTTGTAGTTGTAGGCTTGGTCCTCGGTCGCTGTGGTGGGCGGGGTCGAAGTAATGACCGGGGGATCGTTGACGTTGGTGACTTGGACCTTCCATGTGGCTTTCTTGCAGGCAGGGGGGGTCTTGCTGTCGCAGACTTCGACCTCAAACTCGACTTCTTTGCCAGCGTCAGCGTCTCCAGGGGTCCACGTGATCTCGCCAGTGACGGGGTTGATCGTTGCACCTATGGGGGCCTTGGTCAGCTTGTAGGAAAGAGTGTCGCCGCTGTCTATATCGGTGGCTTCGACCTTTGCGGGTGCATAAGGCTGATCTTCTGTGGCTGTTGTGCTCGGCAGCTTCGTGATCTGAGGGGGATTGTTGTAGGTGTTGATGGGGCTGCCATTGACGCTCAATACGACGTTTCCTGGGCCAACGCGCTGGCAACAGTCGTCCACCACAGTGAGGACAACTGTGTTGATCTCGCCTGGTTTGATGGCGGCTGCGAGATTGCCCGAAGTCACATTGGTGCCAAGGTACATGTAAGCATTGGGGAGGGTGATCCCGTTGGGATTGCTTGAGTTAAAGACCGTGACGCGGATACCGTCGTCCACTTGGCTCGAAGTCACCGTAAAAGAGTTGACGGTGATCCCCGCAGGGACATTGAGTTCTGTCAGGAAGTACAAAAAGTCTAAGTCGCGTTGGCACACATAGGTTCCGCCGCAAAGCCGTGAGGCTTGAAAATAGGCGATGACACGTAGATCAGGCGCGTTGCTCCAACCAGGGCCAGGCCATGCAGGGATACTTGCGTAGTTGTATTGCGTGGCATGTCCATGTGAAGGGAACGTTGCGGGAGGGGTGACGATTTGCCCTTGTTGGAGATACCAGTCGCTTTGTGTGACGTTTTGTGCGTGAGCGTGGTGTGCTGAAAAGGAAAGTCCCACGAGGATCAAAGCCCCAAAGAGAAGCCTCCAAAAAAGGAGCGAGGCTTTCTTTTTTGGGAGGCAATCAAAAGAACCGTGCCCAAAAAAAGATGTTGCCATTGTAATTCTCCGTTCCAGAAAGGAAATACGTACATGCAAAAAGATGTAGACGGAACAAGAAACTTTTGCTGCAGCGGATATAACGCAAGGCTTGGAAAAGGTCTACAAAACCTAAGAATATCACTTAGAAAGGTCTTTGGAAAAAAGATGGTTTTGCGAAGGAGATGTTCTTATCTCTCCCAAAGGAAACTGGGGGGGCTAGGGGGGAAAGGTAGAAGAACGTGGAGGTTCGCGGGCGTTGATGACGGTGTATCCGATGGTTCCAGGGTTTCCGCTAGCGTTGAGGTCTTTCCAAAAGCGAGCCCACTCTGTGGGGGTGAAGGTTTGGCACCCTGCGGAGTAAGTGTTGCTTGAGCCACCTTTATGGAACAAGATAGAGTAGCCCGAGCTGGCCATACGGTTGTCGTTGAAGAGGCCATCGTGGTTGGTGTCGCGTTCGGCATTGATCTCTTGGGTGGGTCGCATCACGTTGCCAAACTTGTTGCTGCTGCCGCGTGCAAACTCGTAGTATCCTTCGGGGATACGCCCAAGGTCGCGTCGGCCATCGCGGTTTGCGTCGACACCTTGGCGTCCGGTGTATTGAGAGCTGGGTTCTGTGTTGGCGGTGTACTCACGAACGCGTTTGTTGCCTTGGCTGTCTTTCCAAACCATCATCAACTTGTCGTCATAGACGCCGCGTCCTTGGTTGGCGCGTGTGTTGGTCTCTGTGCGCAAGGCCAAGAGATTGCGTTTGTTGGTGGATGTGTTGAACTTTCCACCTTGGCTTTCAATCAAAGCCTTGTAGTGATCGTACTTTTGGGCTTCGCTCATCCCCGAGGTGCTTTGGGTGGGGGAAGGACCGCTTACACTCGTGGTGCTCGAAGAGTTCGAGGTCGAAGATGTGTTTGTGGTCGAAGTGGAAGCGCTGCTTGCTTGGAGCGCTCCGTTACGATCACGGCTAAGGTCGCCAAGCTTCAAGCCATAACGCTGGGCTTCTTGGTCCGCAGCGCTCCAGTTGTTGCGGTTGCGGCGCAAAAAGAAGTTGAGTGCGTCTTGTTTGGTCTTGAGTTCTGGGTGGGCCTGCAAAAGCTCGCCAAGTGGTCCTGCGGGTTGTGCAGGGGCAGGCGCGGGTTGCGCGGGAGCAGGTGCAGGCGTTGGTGCGGGAGCGGGTGTTGGTTCCGCAGGTGCGGGCTGCACGGGTGCAGGGGCTGGCGTTGGTTCTGCGGGCGCAGGTGCGGGGGTGGGGTGCGCAGGAGCGCGGAGGGGGCTGGTTCGATCGCGGCTAAGGTCGCCGAGTTTCAAGCCATAGCGTTGGGCGTCTTGGTCGCCTGCACCCCAGTTGTTTTGGTTGCGACGCAAAAAGAAGTTGAGTGCGTCTTGTTTGGTTTTGATCTGGGGGTTTTTCTGTAGAAGATCCGCGAGGCGTTCAGAAGCGCTTTGGGGTGCGGCGGGGGTGGGGTTGGTTTCGATGGTTTCAGAAGCGCGGTTGAGGGCTTCTTGTATGTGGAGAGTATGGCTGTTTTGGTTCGATGTGACGGTGTTTTTGTTACCGTCATTGTCAAACAAATCCATCTTCTCGAAAAGGCGGCCCACTTCAGAGCTGCCTTGGATAAAGCCATCTCCGTTGAGGTCGGCTTGGACGAGTTTGTTGCGTTGGGTAATGGAGAGGTTTCTATCTTCCTTGAGTTCTTTGACGTCGATCTTTTTGTTTGCGTGTTGTTCGATGAATTGTGACTTGGTGATGCGCATCCTGCGTACCTTTTCTCAACATGTGTTAGAAGATCTCAGTGTTTTTATGCGGAACTAAAAGGGAAAAGCGAAGCTCCTCTTGCTTTTTAGGCTTTCCCACACAACCCATCTTCGGCATGAACCGCCGAAGGTTGTTTGCTTTGTTACAGAATGTTGCATAAAAATATACACAAAGTAAGAGGCTGTTTTGGAGGGGGGGAAGAGAGAGGCTGTTTGGGGCTTTATTGGCGGGTGACGTCGACGATCTCGGCCTGTGCGGCCTCTACAAGTTCCTCAGGGTCCATGCCCAACAACAAGCCACGACGGCCTCCATTGAAGTACACGATGGGGACTTCGAGCGCGAAAAGATCGATGAATACGGGGAGAGGCGTGCGTGAACCAAAAGGCCCGATGCCGCCAGGTGTGTAGCCTGTGAGGCGCAAGATGTCGCGTTCTGCGGCCATCTCAGCGCCTTTGACTTGGAGTTGTCGTGAGACATCTCGTAGCGAAACGGCCAGATGTCCTGGGGCCATGAGGAAGATAAAACGACCATCTGAAAGTTCGAGTACAAGGGTCTTTAGCATCTGTTCGAGGGGAAATCCCAGTGCTTCAGCGGCCGCTTCAGCGCCTTTTTTGCGGTAGTCGTAGGGGTGGGATGTAAAGGAATACCCGCGTTGTTGTAAGTCTTTTTCTCCAAGGCTCGACATCTTCTTGCTCCATGCGATGTTTTTGGGGAGGGGGACGATGCAGGGTTAGACGGGCGGGGCCTCTTGTGGGTTCTTGGGAAGGAGCTTGGCGATCCCCAAAAAGAGCAGGTACAGCAGAAAAACCACAGCATAATCAAGGATGGGGATACGCAAGATCTCGTGGATCTTTGCAAGGCGGCCCATCCAAGCATACACACCCATCGTGCTTACAAGAAAAACACCCCACAAAAGACCGTAGATCGGTCTGGTCCAGCCTAGGCCGTACATCTGGGTTAGTAAGAACATCGCTGCGAAACCAAACCCAAACATCGGCCACAAAGCATTGCCTTGGAAGAGCGCGACGAGCACACCATGAGGGAGCACCAACATCTCTAGACTCAGCGTCCACCATTTGTTCGTATGTCCCCGATGAAAAAGGAGAACAGACTGTCCTAACAACACAAACATATAAAAGAAACCGATCAAATGTCCCCATGTTCCAGCCATCGGGTGATACCAAAAAGTGTAGATCAACGCCCATGTGAACAAGTAGCCGTGATACTCTCGGATAATCCGAAGAAAACGCTTGTCGAAACGCAACTTTTTGCCTAAAAATAAGCCCCGCCGTGGTGTTTCGAGGATGAGGATAACCATCAACATCAGGGCGACAGAGCCAAGCGCTGTGATCTCTGGGACATCTTGTGCGAGGCCGTCGTACCAAAGGCGACTCTGTAACCAGTGTAGTCCAAAGCCTACAAGGTGGAGTCCCAACATCGCCCCATTGAACCATCGCATCTTCTCTGTGTATCCGGGCTTTTGGCGTCGTGCTGCTGCGATGATCCACCACGCTCCAAGATTGTGTAGTGCATACCCCAACCAAGCTGTGAAGTGCGTCATCCAAGTTGGATCGACAAGACGCCAAGGGTAAGCGAAAGGTTTGGTGGGGCCGATGATGCGAAAGTGATCGAGTCCGCTCGCAGTGAGCGCGATGATCGCTGTGAGGCCCAAAGCCAACCCAAAAGCTGTTCCAAAAAGGCGGAGGCTTTTCAACGTATTGCTCCTTTGCGTTGCTATCCATCACCAAGAAGAGGTACAAGGACCTTGTTGTGGCGTCAGGATGGCTAGATCTCCATTGTCTTCCTGTAACATCCTTGTCGTGGGATGTCTCGCTTTTTGTCGATGTTACGGTCACGATTGTTGCGGTCGCGATTGTTGCGGTTGCGGTTGTTGTGGTCGTGATTGTTGCGGTCGTGATTGTTGCGGGCTTGCTGGATGTGGAGGCGTTTCGCTTGAAGATTCGGGTACTTTACGAGAGTGATACTTGCATCGCGATGGACAAGCCTGTGGGGATACCCTTTCATGCAAATGACGCATCTGACGGTGTGATGGGGTTGTTGCGCACTGCGATGGACGAGGGGACGCTTCCTGCTTGGGGAACGTTGTATCCTGTTCATCGTTTGGATGCGGTGACTTCGGGGGTCTTGTTGTTTGCACGCCAACAAGAAGCAGCGCGTCTCTTGGGGGAGGCTTTTGCAGAACGAGAGATCCACAAGGCGTACATCGCGCTGTCTGAGAAAAAACCTTCCAAGAAACAAGGTCGTATCCTTGGCGATATGGAGCGCAGTCGTCGAGGGACGTGGAAACTGCTGCGTTCGACACAAGCCCCTGCGATCACGGACTTTGTCAGCCAAAGTCTGGCTTCGATTCAGCCTGGACTACGGATCTTTCTTTTGAAGCCAAAGACAGGGAAGACCCACCAGCTACGCGTGGCGATGAAAAGTCTGGGGGCCCCGATCTTGGGGGATGCTCTCTATGGGGCCTCTGAAGAGGCCGAACGATGGGACCGAACCTACCTTCATGCTTGGCGCCTGTCTTTTGATCTCTTTGGGGAACGGGTGGAGATCGTCGCGCCACCATGCGAGGGGGCACTTTTCGAGAGAGAAGAGGTTCAAGCAGCGTTGGGTGCGTGGGACGCTCAAACGGGGTTGATGGATTCGTAGTCTGTTTCGAGGTGGTACGTCTCTTTTCTGGGCCGAATATCGGGCTACTTGCCATCAGTGACGCGTTGAGTAGTTTGTGTGCTTCTCTTTTTGATGAAAGGTGGAGTGGATGACGAGAACAAAACCAGCTTGGTGGCAGCATGTCTTGGCAGGGATCGCGGTGATTGTGTTTGTGTTGTCGCTTTGGTGGATGGTGGGGCCAAATGGTCGACGTGCTTACCTCAGACGATCTTTGCGTCCTGCGGCGGGCTTTGCGAAGTTTACACCGCCGCCTGCACCTGATTATACGAAGACATCCGCTTGGGCTGAGCTTCCAGAAGTAGAGTCTTATGCAGATCTATCACCTGCGGACCTGCCTTTGTACAAGACCCCGCCCGCTGATGTGTTTTTTGTTCACCCCACGACCTTCCTGAGCAGAAAAGGTTGGAATGGCCCCATTGATGACGCACAAGCCAAACGTCGCGTCGATCATAGTGTGATGAAGTACCAAGCAAGCGCTTTTCGCGGATGTTGTCGGATCTTTGCGCCTCGTTATCGCCAAGCCACGCTGTACTTTGCGATTGCTCGAAATGATGATGCGTGGAAAGCACTTGAGCTTGCCTATAGCGATGTTGTTCGGGCTTTTCGTCACTTCTTGAAGTCGCGTAACCAAGGTCGTCCCTTTTTCATCGCAGGCCACAGCCAAGGCTCGATGCACGCGCTGCGTCTGCTTGAGACATTCCCTGACGAGGGTGGATGGCGTAAACGCTTGATCGCTGCTTATCTGGTCGGAATCAACGTCCCTTTGGATAAGTTTAAGCGAACGATTCCTTGGTTGCATCCATGCCAAAGCCCTACAGATACGCGTTGTGTTGTGGGATGGACAACACTCGGGCGAGAGGCTGATCTTCGTGGGTGGGCCAATGTAAAGGTGTTTTATCCCAAAAAAGGCTACGAAGACAGCAACAAAAAACCGCGTTTGTGTACCAATCCTTTAACGTGGAAAACGGATGAGGCGCTTGTCAAAAAAGACCAACACAAGGGAGCTTTGCCCTATGGTCGAGGCAAAACCATGACACCGCTAGCACCACAACTTGTGGAAGCTGCTTGCCAAAAAGGTGCTCTGTTGATTAGCACACCTCCACCTGCCTTTCGTCGTTTGATGCTGCGTCCTCACGATTACCATGTCTATGATTACAGTCTGTTTTTTGCAGATGTTTGGCACAACGCACGTCTGCGGATGAACACTTTTCTCAAGAAAAAATAAACGTCACGTCACAAAAAAAACAGGCACCTCGTCAGGTGGGTGAACAGCACAAAGTCACTTTACCCAAGGAGGTCCTGTCATGTTGATCAAAGCACAACAAAACAAACGATACGTTATCGCAGGGGCTGGATACGCGGGGAGGATGGCCGCGATGCGTTTGCGGATTCGCTTTCCTCAAGCGCAGATTATCGTGGTCGATCCCTCTGAGAAGGTGCACGAACGCGCCCGATATCACGAGTTTATGGGAGGATGGCGCACGCAAGAAAAGCCCATGCGCAAGGCTTTGCCACGCGGTGCAGAACATCTTCGTGGGTGGGTTGAATCCATTGATGAGAAAGAGCGCCTGTTGTCTGTGCGGGTGGGAGATGCGCAGCAAGAGATCGCCGCAGACGGGATCATCGTTGCTTTTGGAAGTCGTACCAAAGCACTTGCATTTGAAGGAGCGACGATCCCTGTGATGGGAGCAGAAGATAAAGAAGTTTCTGCTTTGTTGCGTAGATCTTTTTCTCGTGAGGCGCCGCTTGTTGTCGTAGGGACGGGTCTTACAGGTACAGAGATCGCGAGTGCTTTGGTCGAACGTTGGGGAGCAGGAAGCGTGATCTTGCTCGGAAAAGACCGACCTGGACATCTCTTTCCCCAAGCTTCTCAAGCGTATATCGACCGTTATTGCGAGCGCGTGGGTCTTCGCGTTGTGGTGGACCTTTTGGATGACATGGAAGGCGATGTGCTGAAGTTGCGTAGCGGAGGGAGTCTGCGTGCGGGCGCTGTGCTCTCTTGCGTGGGGTTTTCTTACCCAACTTTTGCGCGGGATATGGGGTGGTCAGTGAATGCGCAAGGCCAAGCCTTGGTGCTTCCTTCGCTGGCCCTGCCGCAAAGCGAAGGAGTCTTTGTGGCGGGTGATATGGCGTCTTGCTTTCAAGGTGGACCGAATCATCCGACGTATCGGTCTTCTTGTGCGACTGCGATGCCTATGGGCGCACACGCCGCCGAACAGATGGCACTTTTGGAGCGCAACGACACCTTGCAACCTTTTTCGATGGGATACGCTGTACAGTGTCTCGCCTTGGGACGGCGCGATGGAGTTCTACAATTTGTTGACAAAGAGGACCGAGCCGTCGAACGTTTTTGGACAGGACGTTACGCTGCTTGGGTCAAAGAGATCATCTTGAAGATGACGTGGTATGCACCTGCGTTGGAGGGGTCGCTGCGGTTCCCTGTGTACCGTTGGCCACTTGCTCCCGTGGTTTCTGGAGAGACAGATGGACACACAAAGCCAGCTCTTTGAGCAACATAGGCGAATGATGTTTGGGGTAGCCTACCGCATCCTCGGAAGCATCGAAGAAAGCGAAGACGTCGTTCAAGAGGCTTGGTTACGTTGGCATCGCGCCAAAGATATCCATGAACCTGCGGCGTGGTTATCTCGGGTGGTCGGGCGTCTTGCTTTGGATGTCTTGCGTTCTGCCTACAAACGACGCGAGTCTTACATTGGACCTTGGCTGCCCGAACCCATCGAAACCGATGATTTGGGCGATGTAAAAACAGATCCTGTACGCGCTTTGATCTTGCGGGATGCTGCTTCGACGGCTTTTCTTCGGATGATGGACTGTCTCTCGCCTTCTGAGCGCGTGGCTTTTGTGATGAGGCAGGTCTTTGAACACTCTTATGTCGAACTTGCGGAGATCTTGGAGCGCTCCGAGGAAGCTTGTCGTCAACTTGTTTCAAGAGCCATCCGCAAATTAGGGGTAGAGCGTCCGCCCGTTTGGATGGATGAAGAAAAACACCAGATGTTGCTGTTTTCTTTTATGCAAGCCTTGCAACAGGGCGATATCGCAGCGCTTCAGCAAGTCTTGTCCGAAGAAGTGACGCTCTATAGCGACGGTGGTGGGGAAGTTTTGGCCGCACGTCGTCCTCTGTTCGGGTCGGATCATGTGATGCGTTTTTGCCTTGGTATCGTGAAAAAAGGTGGCGCAGATCTTCAGCCTTCCTTGATCTCGCTCAATGGGGCCACCGCGCTTCTGCTGATGCACGATGAACAGCCGTTTCTTGTCCTTTCGCTGGCTTGCCAAGGCGATAAGATCCTTGAGATCCAGATGTTGCGGTCTCCTTCCAAATTGACGCGCGTGTGTGAACGGCTTTTTCCTCCTTTTCAGGTCTAGGAAAATGGGCCTTCGCGGGGGATGTGGGATGAATTGGATATCCATTTGGGGCGACCACGGAGGGTCGCCTGTGGCCGAATGGGATTGGATATCCGTTTGGGGCGGGCCTCCGTGCCCGCCCGAACCCATCGCGGATATCATGGTATTCGGTTTGGGCGACCACGGAGGGTCGCCCCTGGAATGATGATATCATTTTATCTGGGGCGGGCCTCCGTGCCCGCCCGAACCCATCGCGGATATCATTTTATCTGGGGCGGGCCTCCATGCCCGCCCGAACCTACCTTGAATCCTACCGCATCCCATGGAAGGTGATTGACAAGGGTTTCGGCTGTGCTTATAAGTTCCAAGAATATAGGGTGATTTCGTCCCTTGTGTGTAAGTGTTTGATTTTGCTTGGAAAGAATATTTGGTGTGATGTTGCCTTCTTTTCGTTCTCCACTTCAAATCCGACGGAGAGATTCAAATCGATCTCTCTCGCGTTTGTTTTTGGGTCGTCACCCAAACATGGGCGTGTGGGTTTGTTTGTTTTTGTTTGTGGGGGCGCAGTTTGGCATCACATGGTTGGGGCGTGGGGTGGATGCGCGGATCGCGCACCGTTTTTGTCGCCACCTTACCCACCAGAGCCACGAAAGCAACATCTCCGCTTTGGAATTGCACGGCATTAGTGGGCAAACGCAGCTTGCGTGGGAAAGCTCACAAGAACGTTCTCTTCCAGACAACGCGGTAGACTGTACCGCGACTTCTTCCATCACAGTTTCTCCGAGTTTGTTGCGAGGTGTCACTTTTGGAGGCACACCGCAAACACAAGCCATACACTTTGCGCTTTTCGCGCAACCGCCCCCTCCCATCTCCATCTTGCATCTCGCCCCCAAACAATCCCCACCAGTCTTCTCTTCTCTTTCGTAAGTCCAACTCCGCGCCTTTCGGCGTTTGGGGTTTGTATGACGATTTTTCCATGCCATGCAGCATGAAGGAACGCCTATCGTGCGTTTCCTTCGGGCTTTTCGTTGTGCCTGTTGGGGTACGAGAAGGCTGTGTGTGGCTTGGGGATCTTGAAGAGAAAGCGAACACTGTTGATGCGGTGTCTATCTTTGGTGCTCCTTGTTGGAGCGTATCTGTGTTTCCCTGTCCATCTCGTGTCGGCTGAAGTTGCGAAGAAACCGCGCAGAAAAGCGCGTCTTCTTGCGCAAGATCTTCCTTTGGTGCGGCTACCTCAAAAGGGTGGAAGTGCCCAAGAAACCAAGAAAAAGAAGCCGGCAACAAGCCCGCCAAGTTTGCGGACAAAGAAGACTTTGTCTGAGGAGCGGGGGAAGAGGGCCGTTTCTGGGCGGGGTCGCGTTGCACCTGCCAAGCGTTCTTCTGAGAAAGAGCGTGGAAAAGGAACGGGTACACGGGCCAAAGTGAGCGTGCCACCTCGCAAGCGGGAGATGCGTTTGGACGATGCGACGGTTGTTGGGAAGCGACAACAGCGCAGCGACGCGGCCTCCAAGTTTGAGATCGAGTTGGGGGGACTTCAGATCGTCCCACGCAAGAGTGCCGCAGAACAGTTGATGCTTGCACCAGGTGTGTTGATCACGAACCATGGTGGAGAAGGCCATGCCCAAGCGACCTACATGCGGGGCTTTTCGGCTGGAGAAGGACAAGATATCGAGTTTTTGGTGGATGGTGTTCCGCTGAACGAAGTCAGTAATGCGCATGGCCATGGTTATGCGGATCTACATTTTATCCCGCCCGAGTTTGTGCGTTCTTTGGATGTGACAGAAGGTGTGTTTGATGCGAGCCAAGGCGACTTCGCTTTTGCAGGCACCGCACATTATCGCCTTGGTGTCGAAGAGAGGGGCGCGCGTCTTTCGTATCGTGGTGGGATGTGGAACACACATCGTTTGTTGTTTCTTTATGCGCCACCTTCCGAGCCTGCGGAAACTTTCGCGGGTTTTGAGCTTTATCGAACAGATGGCTATGGACAGAATCGCTCTGCACAAAGAGCTTTGGGGATCGGCCGTTATCTTTTGCGGGATACAGGGACGTTTCGCATGGCTTTTTCTGTGTATGGCTATGCAGGGCGATTCGATCAAGCGGGTGTGGTGCGCCAAGATGACTTTTTAGCCGGTCGTATCGGCTTTTATGATACTTATGATCCCAACCAAGGTGGAGAAAGTAATCGGTTTTTGATCTCGGTGGATACGGCTTTTGGGCCACGTCATCAGAGATTTAAGATGGTGAACTTTGCGGGGTATCGGACGCTTCGAATCCGCAACAACTTCACGGGTTGGTTAAACGATGTCAAGTTTGAGTTGGATGGCACGCCTGTCACCAAGCAACGCGGTGATGGGAATGAGATGCGCTATGGCGTCTTGATGGCGGGATCTCGCGGGGATTACACGTTGACCTTGAATCTAGGCCAACGACAGCAGATCCTCTCGCTGGGATACGCTTTGCGTGTGGATCATGGGGACTCTTCGTTGTCGCGGATTCGCTCGGTGACAGCGATTCCTTACCGCAGGATCTTCGACTTTCAATTTACAACGCTCAACCTCGCAGGCTGGCTCCAAGGGCAGTTCCGTTTTGTGGACTGGTTTACTTTGCGGGCGGGTGTGCGAGTGGATGCCTTTAGTTTTGGGGTCGTGGATCTCAACCAACTGACATCTGATCGAGAAGGACGCCGGCTTCCCGACCAAAGCAGCCAAGCCTTTGGATTTGCGATCAATCCAAGGGCGACGTTGGACTTTCGTTTGT
This sequence comes from Myxococcales bacterium, assembly GCA_020632975.1. Lineage (GTDB taxonomy): Bacteria > Myxococcota_C > UBA6777 > UBA6777 > UBA6777 > JAKLKB01. The sequence continues at coordinate 86,687 of JACKEL010000015.1, read as the reverse complement.
GGCGTTCATTGCATCTTGTGGTGAGCTACGGCCAAGGAACCCGATCCACCGAAGCTGCCGCACTTTCCGATAATGAGACTGCGCCTTTTGCACGTGCCCAAGTCGCAGAGGCTGGACTTTCTTATACATATGGTCGCCAAGGTGACGGATTTTTTCTGAAGTCACAAGCAGGTTATGTCTTTTCCTATGTGGATAAAGATCTGATCTTTGATCAAGAGCTCGGTCGCAATGTATTGACGGGTGCTTCGATGCGTCACGCTTTGCTGTTGGGGGTTCGTATGAACTACAACCGCTGGCTTGATGCGTTGCTCAACGTGGGCTGGGCCCATGCGACACGTCTTGATACGGGTGAGCTTTTTCCTTACATCCCCCAGCTTGTTTTGCGAGCGGATGTCGCCGTCAATGGGCCACTTTTCAATTGGAAAGTGGGCGGGCGACCTGTGTGGGGACGCGTAGGGCTTGGATTTACATTTGTACCTGGACGCCCACTGCCTTACCAGGAGTGGGGCGATCCTTTCTATTTGTTAAGTGCGGGTGGTTCTTTGCGATTTTGGCATGTCGAGGTTGGTGTTGAGGCTCGCAACCTGTTGGGGATGCAGTATCGGCAGTCAGAGTTCAACTACACGAGTAATTTCGTGGGCCCTTCGGCGATTCCGTCGCGGCTGCCTGAACGCCACTTTGTTGCGGGCGAACCTTTCACGGTGATGGCCACCCTCACGCTGCATCTCGAAGATGCGCTGATGCAGCTTCAACAAGCTGCAAAGGGAGAAAAAAAATGAAAGCAATGCGTTCTTTGTTTCTTTTGTCTGTTCTCTTCGGTTTTTCCGTCTTTTCGATTCAGTGTGGGACCCCAACAGAGGCGTTTCCATGCAAGAAAGCAAACAATGGATGGGAGCGTTGTTACGAAGGGAAGATCCAATACTGTCATGCAGAAAGCGACACAGATGGACACGCTCACTTTGGCCAAGACTGCGCAGCACAGGGCCTTGTATGCGAGGTTGTGGGCACCAATGACGCGGCTTGCGTGGACAAGACAAAGTCTTGCCAAGGAAGCGAAGCCAAGTGCGAAAGCAACACCGCTTACAACTGTGTAAATGGCTCATTTGCGTTGGAACCCTGCGGAACAGCAAAGACTTGCGAGGTTGAGAGTGGAAAGGCCCATTGTCACAGCAACGTCGAAGAGTGCGGTGGACACGGGCATATCCACGATGGTGAAACGCAGTGTGAGTGCGAGACAGGTTACAAGCTTGATCCCAGCGACGCCACCAAGTGCATCGCCGAGTAGACCGAGGATAGGGATTTTTTGTAAGCATATCCTCACTTGAGAAGTTCTGCGTTGCAACGCAGAACTTCTCGGGTTCTTCGGGGAGAATGCGTAGGGAGGCCTTCTTCATGAAGCGAAAAGTATACGGTTTTCTTTTGTTGTTGGTGGTGATCGCGGGATGTGACGCACGCACGGGCGGTGTCAGGATACAGTTTCAGGCGTCTGCCATCGCCAAGCTCTCAAATGGCCAGCCTGTCGGGGCTTTTGAGAATCGTCTTGGTTGGAAGATCACGTTAGAAAAAGCCTCTATGTTGCTTGGTCCTGTGTATCTTTACGAAGGCAAGCCGCGTCTTGCATCGTGGTGGAAAGGGCTGCAACTATGGGGGGTTGCCCATGCTGACCCAGGTCATATCACGGTGGACAATCGCAAGATCTTAGGCGAGATCCGCGATCAATATGTGTTGGATTTGTTGAAAAGTGAGGCGACTTCGTTGGGCCAGTTTACGGGTGTGGAAGGCCAGTTGCAGGCGATGGAGTTGCAGTTGCTTCCTAGTGGGGCGGCCAATGTCGCGGCTGGTGACGTGACGCAGGTGAACGGAGCTACTTTTTATGGCTTGGGGAAAGCCGAAAAAGACGGGAAAACGGTTGCTTTTGAATTAAAACTCACGGTCCCAGATAGCGGGACGATGCGGGTTGTCGAAGGGATCGCAGCAGATATCCAATTGCTTTCTTCCACTGTGTCTAGTGGCCAACTGGAGATCCAAGTCCTTGTGGATCGCCTCTTTGATAGCGTGGACTTTGCCGAAGTTCTCAATGCGGCTCCTGACGCAAATCTTGCGCTGCTGGATGAGCGTTTTGGCTCGATGTTGCAAGGGGTTCGCTCACGTTATTCGTACAACGTGGTTTGGAAGTGACGAGACGATGGCTTTTCGAGAAACCAGCCTTTCGAAAGTGCCTTCTTTTCGATAGAAGGGCCTCACAGAGACGAGGCTTGAATGGAGAATACGATGTTTCGTGTGATCTTGTTTTTGTTGGGGATCGTTTTGTTCGGTAGCTTGGGGCTTTGGGGGTGTACGAACGAAGATGTTTCGGGCACAGGGACGGTCGCTTTGTCGTTGAGCGGTGGTGAAGCTTTGCGTGAGGGGTTTCCTCATAATGAGGGCGGAACCACGCGGGCTTTTGTGGATGGTTGGAAGCTACAGTTTTCAAAGTTTATCGTCGTAATCGGCGATGTGCAGATGACCCACCCTGAAAAAAAAGAAGTGGTTGCATCGTGGAAAGGCCCGATGCTCGTAGATATGAAGTCTACCGCGATCCAAGGAGGCACGGCCCAAGGAACGTTGGAGTTTGCTGAGATCAAAGAGGTCCCTGCACGCCGCCTCAATGTTGGATTTTCCTTGCTCAGTGCGACTGCTGCGGCAGAAAAAAAGAATGTTGAAGAGGCCGATGCTTCCGAGATGATCGCGCAAGGTTGGTCGGTTTTGTTTGAAGGAGAGGCCAACAAAGATGGCGTCGATGCGGTCAAGTTTCGTTTGGGGCTCAAAATCCCCATTCGTTATAGCGAATGTAGCAATGGAAAAGACACCACATTGGGCCTCGCTGTGGAAAGCAACAAGACCACAGGAGCTTTGATCTATCTGCACCCGATCCACTTGTTTTGGGACTCGTTGGGTGCGACCAATGCCAAACTTCGCTTTGATGCTTTTGCAGCCGTTGCAGGTGACGACAAGCTCGTCACAGCCGAAGAGTTGGCACAACAAGACCTGACCAATCTCAAAGGACTGGATGGAAATCCACTTGTCGATGCAGATCAGAAGCGCGTTTATTACGATGACAACGGTCTTTTGCCACCTGATAAATTGAATCTGCAAGCCTTTTTAGAATTCGCTGTAAGAGATAGTGTACATTTTAATGGTTTGGGTCTTTGCAAGTCTGAGCGGATCACCCCATGAGTAGAGTGTTTTGTTGTCTTGTGGGGCTATTCTTTTGGAGTAGCGTGGTTGCAGCAGAAAAGCCCAAAGAGGAGAAAAAGTCTGTCTCGCGAAAGCAACTTCGTCGATGGTCGCAGGAGCTTGTGCGATTGCGTGCAGAAGTGGATCGTTTGTCTTCGCAGATCCGCACAGAACGCACACAGTATCTTTTGGAACTGCGCAACTTAGAGAATCGTCGGGGGCAATTGCAACTCTTGGTGGATCAGGAGCGTTTGCGGCTACGCCGTTTGGTGGTGCAAGCGGATCGTTTGCGGCTTCAGCTCAAGACCCGCAAAGAAGCCCAAGAAGAGATCCGCACAGCGCTTTTGGGCGCACTCCAAAGTGTCCGACAAGCCATCCAAAACAGTCTGCCTTTTCGTCGCAAAGAGCGCTTGGAACAGGTTCAGAAGATCCGCGTTCGTATGAAAGCGGGTCGCATCGACGCAGAGCAAGGTGTGGCCGCGCTTTGGCGGATCTTGGAAGATGAGCTGCGTTTGACCGCGCTTGTGGAACGCTCAGAGCTTCCGTTGGTTTTGCGCAAAGGGTCTGCGCCACGTCTGGTCAAGGTCGTGCGGGTGGGGATGATCGCTTTGTTCGTCCTCGAAGGAAAAGGCCAGTATGGTCGGATCGTTCGAGACAAGTCTGGCAAGTGGGTCTATCTCAAAGCGAAAAAGGCCGAACACAAGGAGCAGATCGCATTGTTGTTTGCGAATCTCGAACGCCAAATCCGCGAGGGGTTGTACCATCTGCCCCTTCTTGCGCCTGAAGGACACACACCGTGAGCAGGTCTTTTCTGGCTTTTCGATGGGGGATGGTGGCACTCTGTGCCGCGAGCTTGTTTTTGGGATCGCCCCAAAGTGTGCGAGCGGAAGACGCGAACATTCCATCTTTTCGGCAAGCCTACGAACAAGAAAAACGAGAACTCGAACAAACACGCAAGGGTCTCCAAGAGACGTTGCGCCAACTTCAGCAAGAGAACCAACGCCGCAAGACGCTGTTACAAGGCAAGGTTCGTCATCTGATGACTGAACTGTCTGGGCTGCGCAAAACAGCTGATGGTGCGGAAGAACAGGTCCAGTCTTTGAAGCGTCGTTGGAGTTCTGTTCGCGAATACAAGGAGCTTTTGAAGGGGACGTTGCAGATGGGGACGCGGACACTGCGGGAAGAGATCCCAAGTTTGCGCCTTGAGGGAGGCACCCCACAGCAGATCCGTAAGCTGTTTTCAGAAGGCGCGGCCTACCTGCGTCAACGGGCTTCTGTGCACGAAACCAAAGGGGATTTTTTCGATCTGGAGGGGCATCAGATCCACGGTCGCATCGTACACGTCGGTGAGATCGCTGCTTTGGGATTTGGAGAAGGCCAAGGTGGGGTCTTGCGGCGTTTGCCTGGGGGCGGGCTGCGTTTGATCCCGCCTGAAGAAGATCATCTCAAGGTTGCAAAGGCCCTTGTCGCGGGGAAGTTTCTCGCCACGATCCCTGTGTATCTCTTTGATCCGCTCAGCAAAAGTGGTGATCCTGCACCCGTGAGAACGGCTTGGGCGACGATTGAGGCGGGAGGACCAATTGCTTGGATCATCTTGGCCTTGGGCCTTTTTGGGCTTTTGCTGTTGATGGAGCGGCTGTGGACACTGAGTCGCCTGTCTGTTGGGCGCGAAGGCAAGTGGAAGCATACGTTGGCTTCCGTTCGTGAGGGGGATCAAGCGAGCGCTTTGTTGCGTGTCCGTGGGATGGGCATCGCGGCGCCTGTTCTTGAGATGTTGATCCAAGAGCGCGAAAGCACGCGCGAAAGCCTCGAACAACGGTCTGGTGAGGTGTTGTTACAACAGATGCCGCGGTTGGAACGCTCGGTGGCACTGTTGAATGTGTTGGTGACGGTGGCGCCTTTGCTTGGTCTTTTGGGGACGGTCACTGGGATGATCTCGACCTTCGATGTGATCACGACGCACGGAACGGGCAATCCGCGCTTGTTGTCGCAAGGGATCTCTGAGGCTTTGATCACAACAGAGCTGGGGTTGGCTGTGGCGATCCCATTGCTTTTGGCCAAGAGTTTCTTTGCGCGTTGGGGAGATCGCCTATTGGAAACGACGCAGCTTCGGGCCTTAACGCTACTGCACATCTTAAAGGGGGCTTCCTCTTCAAAAGAACAAATGAAGACATCGTCTGAAGTCTCCGTAGCATCGAGAGAACAAGAGGCTTCGAGATGAGTGTGGTATGGCAAGATCTCGCGATTGCTCGGATGATGTGGGCAGGGGGATGGATGATGTTCCCCTTGGCGCTGTTGGGTGTATGGGTGTCGTATTTGTTGATCTTGCGCAGTTTGGAGCTTGGTTGGGTTTGGTCGTGGCTACGTGGTGCATCTTCAAAACGACCGAATCAACAAAGGGATAGCGAAGAGATCATGGAAGTTGAACAGACGCGTGTGCGGATGCTTTTGATGCGCGTGCCTGTTTTGACACAAACTTTGATCTCTTCTGCCCCACTGATGGGGCTTTTGGGGACGGTGAGTGGTATGATTACAACTTTTTCAGCGCTTGCGGATGGCGCTTTGTACCAACCCACGGGCGGAATTGCGGGTGGGATCTCTCAAGCTTTGCTGACAACGCAGCTTGGCTTGGGGATCGCGCTTCCTGCTTTGTTGTGGGAACGTGTGTTGTTACGGTGGTCATCTCGGTTGTTGGGGCGTCTTGAACGGTCGTCTTCCCACTTTTCTCCGAGGGAGGCTTAATATGCGCTTGGGTGAGGTCCGCCGTCCTTCCACTTCGCAAGAAGGCATCGATATCGGTCCTTTGATTGATATCGTGTTTATCTTGTTGATCTTTTTTATGGTGAGCACAACCTTCGTTCGCAATCTCGAAGTCCCCATTGAGCGGCCCAGTGCAAAGACTGCGCAACGTGCGGACAATCGTTCTATTCGTGTGGCGATATCTCGCGAAGGCAACGTCTTTTTGGATGGACAGCCCGTTCAACCGTGGATGATACAAGATCGGGTACGTCAATTGTTGCAGTCCGGGCCAGGTCGCCCTGTGATGATCTCTGCGGATACACGGGCCGAAACAGGGCGCTTGATCGAAGTCGTGGATCAGTGTCGTCTTGCAGGGGCAAAGCATGTTGCTGTCGAGGCTGAAAAGCCCCGCTAAAAGGATGTTTTTCGATGTTTTCTCTGCGCCATCGTCTCTTTGCTTTTTGTCTTGCTATCGCAGGCAATCTTTTGTTGTTGCAAGCGATGACATGGTTGCATCGACGAACACCCCCTGTCCATCGGGTTCAACGTAAAAAGATCCCGCCTGCTTTTGCAAAAGTACGCCGCCCGCCGCCTCCTCGCGAAGAGGATACTTCACAGACACCACGCCAACCCTCGATGGCATCGGCCACTTCGTTGATGCCCGCACTCAAGCTTCCTTCTGCGATCCCGTTGCCCAACACGCCCTCTGTTTCGCTCCAACAGGACGATGGGTTGCTGCACCCAGGAAACGGAACAGGCGGAGGCAAGGCGCAAACAGGCAGTGGCGGAGGGATGTTGATCCTGACAGAAGAGATGGTTGATCGATCCCCACGTATCCTTGTGCGCATCCCCCCCAATTATCCCGCTCATGCGGAGACCAGTAACCTCGAAGGCGAGGTGCGGATGCGCTTGTTGGTAGGACTTGATGGGCGGGTCGAACGTGTGGAAGTGCTACAGAGTCGGCCTGTTCAGGTCTTTGATGAGGCTGCCAAAGCAGCCGTGTTGCAGTGGCGTTTCGAGTCTGCTCGTTTTCGTGGGCGGCCTGTACGGGTGTGGGTACAACAACGCATCACTTTTCGCTTGCGTTGAGGGGGCAAAAGATGGCCTGTCAGAAAAGTTCTTGTCGCTCTGTTTGTCGTCGATGTGGTGGGCTTGGTTGGCTGTGTGGTTGTTTGCTGGTGTGGTGTTTTTGCAGTGGCTACACATGGAAGGGGCGAGGCAAAAAAGGTAGTGTGTACACCACCCCACCGCCTTATTTGTTGTTGGCGCAACAGGCGATCCAGTCGCGCGATATGAAAGCTGCGGTGCGTGTAATGGAGGCTGCGCGGGCTTGTTGGGACAAACACAAGCAGGCTTGTGGCTTTGCGCGCCATGATTATTTGATGCTTGCGGGGGTGATGTACCTTGAGGGAGGGGAGGCGCCAAGGGCGGTTCATCTTTTGCGAGATGCTCAAATGGCCCTTGCGACCGTGGAAAAAGCAGCCATACAAAAAGCCCAAAAGGGGTTTGGGGAAGGTGAGGACGCGCGAAACAAAGCGAAGATACACAAAGAAGAACAAGCTCGACGCGAAAAGACACGGATATCCTTGTGGTTTTATTTGGGACAGGCTTTGTTTCGGGCAGAGCGCTACCAAGAGGCCGCAAAGGCGCTGACGTCTGCGCAACCTGTCGGTCAAACGATGGCTGGTTATTATCGTTTGCTTGCAAAAGCATGGGAACGCTCGGGCGAGACTGAAAAGGCCCGAAAAAGCTTGCTCTTGGGGAGGGCGCGTCATCCAAAAGATCTGGGATTGTTGCGCGAGCTGGCGCTTTTGTACGCAAAGGCTGGACTTTTTCAAGCCGCAGGAAGGTTTGCTAAGGAGCTTGAAGCGAAAAAGCCCCACGAAGCTTTACCGCTATGGCTCGCGATCCTCGATCAGATGGGTCTTTTGGGTGCTTCGCGACAGTCTCTTACAGAGATGGAGTCTTTGTGGATGCGTTTTCCAAAAAGTGAGGCGTTGTTGTTGCGTCGATGTGTGGGCTTTGCCAAAGCCAAGTTGCATCGCGCGGCAGCTTCGTGCTTTGCGGTGCTTGCGAGAAAAAAGCCTGAGATGTCCTATTATGCGGCAGCTTCTTCTTTGCAAGCGGGTGATCTTTTTCAGGCGCTGCGGTGGAATGCCCGCATCCCTAAAGAGTCACAGCGCATCCAACAACGCGCAGCGATCTTTCTGATGCAACGGGATTATGCGCGAGTCTTTGCTTTGTTACTTCCTTTTTGGAGGACCAAAAAGCTCCAAGCATCCGAGTGTTATCGACTTGCGTATGCGGCCTTGCAGATCGGTCGTTTTCAAGAAGCCGAGGCTTTGTTGCGGTCCTTGCAAGGAAGCACCTACTCTTCGATGGCTCGGGAACTTCAGCGTGTCTTGGGACGTTGCCGTGAGGCACCTTGGCTTTGTGTGCGTTGATGCACATCGGATCTGCACAACACCGCGGATGATTCGAGGGCTTCACCTGTGTTGTGTGGAAGGTTCGTTGTTGTACACGATAAAACGGGAGGTTTGAATGAGTCGGATGGGTTTCTTCGGTGGCATGGGGGCTTTGGGTACTTTCTTGATGAGTGGGTTGCTGTGGGCGACTCCTCCCAAAAAAGAAGCGAAGATGGCGATCCCACCGACCTCTTGGGTTGAGGCGCGGGCGGCCAAAGCAGAGGCGCGTTTGCAAAAGACCGAGGCTGGGCGTTTGGTGTTGGCGGGTATTCGGGCACGTGCGGAAGGTGGATTGCGTCAGTGGTTTTCAGCGGGCCCATTGGGGTTTCGTTTTGCTTATCGTCCTGTCCATGGGAAGGGCGTGCGCGATAGTTACCAAGTCGTTGATACGTGGTCTTCGCGGGCGTTTCATCGTTGGACCCCGCAGCCCAAGGTCACCTTTGGTTGGGATGGCAAGCGTGCTTGGAAACATCCAAAAGATGCAAAACTCACGATCAATGCGCGATTTTGGTCTTTGACACCTTATTATTTTGTGGCCATCCCTTTCGTTTTGGGAGACGAAGGTGTGAATCTAAAAGTCGAAGGGGAGGCGACTTTGGAAGGCAAGGCGTACAAGATGGTGCGCGTGACATTTGCGACTGGAACAGGTGATGCACCTGACGATTATTACATCGCTTACTTTGACAAAAAGACCCATCGTTTGGGGGCGTTGCGATATGTCGTTTCGTATCCCGGATATTTCAAAAAAGGCAAACACTCCCCTGAAAAGATCATGATCTATGATGGAGACCAAAGCGTGCACGGTATCCATTTTCCCAAAAGTTTTCGCACTTTTACATGGGATGGAAAAAAGCCCGTCAAACTCGTGACCAACACAGCGCTTTCGCAGGTTGGTTTTCATCCCAAGACACATGATGCGTTGTTTTCGATGCCCGATGGGGCCAAGCCGATCACTTCGTGGAAATAATCTTTTTCAGGCTTTTTGCTACAACATCGCCCCTGTAAAGACCACCAAAAATCCCCCGATCTCTCCCAATATAAGAAGAATCATATAGCCGTGGATTAGAGGGCTTGGGACATGACTTTTTCCAAGTTGGTGGGGGCGCTGAAGCTGGTTTTCTGTGTCTCGCAAGAGACCGTGGATAATGTAAGTGCTCTGTGCTGTTGCAAAAAAGAAGATCGCGACACCCACACCCCAAGCATTCCAGATCGCGGGCCATCGACTTAACCCCGCAAAGTAAGCCATCGTCAAACAAGCAAAAGAGTACATAAATGCGGCGCGGTGCGAGATATCGACATACACTGGGGCTTTGGCTTCGGGGTCTCGCATGATGTGCAGATATTTCCAGATCCCTGTCACCAACGCGGTGAGAAAAAAGCACCCACAAGCCCATTGCGCGATACGAATGGCAAGCATATCCTCTCCTTACTACTTTTTCTTGAATAAGATTCGTTTTTTTCTTGAGATAACCGTTTCTGGCGTTTGGTGGCCGCCAAGAAAGCCCTTCGACGGTTGGTTTCAACATCATAAACCAAGTCTGGGAGGTGCGCTTGAACGTAACGGCTGAAAAAAGACCTCAAGAGGTTTGGCTTGGACAAGGGCACTTACTTTTTGAGGGTTATCTGGGGTTTTTGGACTGGCACCAACATAGCTTTCTTTGTCTTTTGGTCGGGTTAGAGGGGACGTTTGAGGTGACTTGGAAAGGCGGACGTGCTTCGTGCGAGATCTTGTTGGTGCCGCCTTCGTGGTCTCATCAACTGGAGTTTGGGCAAGGCCGCGTGTTTTCGTTTTACATCGCCCCACACGAACGGACATTCGCGTCTTTGCTGCGAGCTTCTGGCGGAGCCCCCCTGTTTGCGGAGCTTTCTTCTCGATGGGGGGCTGCTTTGGGAGCTTGGGCCGTTCAACGTGATCCTTCTTTGTTACGCAAGGCGATCTTGGAGGCTTGGTTGGGTGATGCCGCGTTTGATGCTTTGGATGTGCGGGTAATGCGCATCCTTCAGTCTTTTTCGCATGGGGATGGACTTGACGAAGACAACGATGCTTTGGGCCAAAGGGTTGGTCTTTCAGCTTCGCGTCTTCGTCATCTGCTCAAAGAAGAGACGGGTTCTTCTGTGCGGCATCTGCGGCGTGGTTATCGGTTTTGGTTGGCGGCTCGTGCCATGATCGAAGGCACGAGCTTTACGGAGGCCGCCCATGCTGCGGGATTTTCGGATGCTGCCCATTTTTCGCGGGCCTTTCGCGAAGCCTATGGGATGTCGCCCACACACATCGTCCCCATGCCCACACAGTGGTTTGATTGCCCGCTCTTGTAGGGAAAAGCGTTTGTTTTGCGTCTTTGCCTTGACTTTGGGAGAGGGGGATCTCAGTTTGACAACCCTTTGGGCGGTCTCAAGGGATCTTTTGCATGGGGAGGTTCGCAAAGATGACAAAGAATCGAGGACTTGTGCGGAAACAAGGGGGATTGCAGGCACCACGTCAAGACAGCTTGGTGACGCGTTTGTTGGATCGGCCAGCTTGGAGTCTTGCGGTACGAGGCTTGGCTTCTGAAGAACTGTGGCGTTTGGTGGATCATATCGGTCTTGCGGACGCTTCAGAGGTTCTTTCTCTCGCAACAACAGAACAACTCGTTTCTCTTTTGGATGAGGCTCTTTGGAAGCAGGATACCCCAGGGGAAGAAGCCTCTTTCGATGCTGCGCAGTTTGCGCTGTGGTTGGAAGTGATGTTGGAGGCGGGGACGGGCTTTGTCGTCCAATGTCTCTTGGAGATGTCCGAAGATCTGCTTGTTTGGGCGATTCATCAGCAAGTGTTTGTGTTGGACTTGGATGCGATCTTTATGGAACTCTCGATGTCAGGGGACGACGAAGAAGAGATGCTCTTGGAAAAAGCCCTTGAGAGCAGCCTTTACGAAGAGTTTGGCGAGTATTGTGTTTTGGCGAGAAAGCACGAGGCTTGGGACGCTTTGATGGAGGTCTTTACTGCGCTAGATCGCGATCACCACAGCTTTTTACATCGACTCTTGGAGCGCTGTTGCGCGATCTCTAGCGATTTCAGCGAACGGGAGGGCGGTTGGTACGAAGTGCTTACTTCGGATGAGATGTTGGAGTCGGATGTTCGGGCGGAACGAGAAGACAAGCGAGCGAGTCAAGGTTATGTCTCTCCCTCCATGGCCAAGAGCTTTTTGCGTTTGGTGGAAGTCTCTTCGCTGGCATCTTTGCTTGATCCTACACAGCGAGATCCTGTGACGACGGCCTATATTCGGGAGCTTGCGCCTGTCACACAACGCGGGCGGGGAAAGGTCTCTGCTCGGTCAGTGCCTTCCACAGAAGAAACGATGGAACCTTACGAAGCAGCGAGGGTCTTGATCCGCGAACTGGAGAAAGAAGGTGTCTTTGAACAAAGCCCGCGGCTGCTTTTTGAAGATCCTCGAAGGCTCGGTCCTTCGCGTCCTTTGGCGGCGCTTGCCTCTGGAAAGCAAGAAGAGAAGGGCTTGGCGAGGATCGTGGATATCTCTTCTGAGGAATTGGAGGATGCGGCACAAGACGTCTTTGAACTGCGTTTTACGCGGGCCTTACGAGGATTGCGACATTCCTTCCCCGAGATCTTTATGGAGCGTGCAGAAGAACTTCAGTATGTCTCCAACGTGTTGCTTTCAGGGGTAGCTTTTCAAGAAAGAGCATTTCGTCCTGTAGAGTCGGTCGAAGCGGCTCTTTCTGTCTGCCAACTTGGTTTGGAAAGGCTGTCTTTGGAGCGAACGCAAGACACCGCAGAAGAGATCTTGCGTGCATATCACTTGGAGCAGATCTTCTTGGTGGGATGGGCGATCTTGTATGAAGAAGTCAAAGAAGAAGCAAAGCCTCGTCGGGCCCAAAAGAAAAGCCCTGAAAGCCCCTTGCATACGGCGGGATGGAAAGGTTGGTTGGAGGCCGTGAAAGCGCACCTTCGAAAAGGCAAGCCTTAACAAAGAAGGCTACCAGTCACCACCACCACCACCGCTATCCCATCCCAGCCGCCATCCCCAGCCGCCTCCACCGCCTCCCAGCCGCCGCCATCGTCCCAGCCGCCGCCATCGTTGTCGTTGTAGGTAAGCATGATTGTTTTTCCTTTATTTTGATATTTTCCCACTTGGGAAATCTCTCCTCTAAGAGAAAAAAGTTGAACTTTTCCTTTATTTTGATATTTTCCCACTTGGGAAATCTCTCCTCTAAGAGAAAAAAGTTAAACTTTTCCTTTGAATTCGTGTTTTCCCATTTGCGGAGAGTTGGACAGGCGTTTGGAGTTTCGATCATGTTGAGCCAAAAAGATGCTTTTGAGATCATCCAAAGAGAAGCGGAGATCTTTTCTCCGTTTGTTTTGCGAAGCGTTGAGGAAAAATACCAAGTACTCGGGAGAGTCGTTGACTTTTCTCTTTGCATGGAACTCTACGGAAAAGAATATTCTTTTTTCGCGGAGTATAAGCCAATGGCAACGCCAAAGCTTTTTGAAAACGCTATTTTACAGATGAAAAGTTTTCATTTAGAAGATATGTCCGAGAAATTAGATTCTCGTAAAGTTTATCCTCTTATCATCGTCCCGTATCTTTCAGAAGATAATCTCGCTCGGTTGGAGATGGAAAATGTGAGCGGATTTGATTTGTGTGGCAATTGCATCGTTTGTATTCCCCCAAATGTATTTGTGTACAAAACAGGAAAAGACAATAGATATCCAGACTCACGCGCCTTAAAGAACCCATTTCTAGGGAAAAGTTCTCTTGTTGCAAGGGTACTTTTGGCAAACCCATTTTTCGATAGCGTTTCGGGGATTCAAAAAGAAATCAAAGCTTTGGGGGGAGAATTGTCTTTGGGGGCAGTCTCCAAGGCACTGTCTGCTCTGGAAGATTTACTTTTGGTTCGTAAAATGGGGCGCGAAGCCAAGCTTTTACAACCTGAAAAAATGCTGCGCCTTTTACAACAAGGGTACAAACGTGTCGAATCCTACAAGGTTATAAAAGGGAAGGTCGGTGGGGGAAATCTCCAAACGATCGCTGATAAATTATTTGAAATTGTAGAGAGCCATCGTTTTGACTTGGCGGTTCTCTGGATGGGATCGATGAATCCTTACGCGGCGTTTACGAGGCCTGAGTCTATCGTCGCGTACATAAACAGCGAAGAGATTACAAATCACATGGACATAGACACGAACTCGAAGTTCCCGAACTTAGAATTGCGGGTGTTGGATGAGCCGATGGTTTTTTTCGATAGAAGGCGATGGTTAGAAAACATTTTTGTGGTTTCGCCTGTGGAGGTCTTTCTCGAATTGATGAGTGGTGGCAAGCGAGAGCAAGAGATTGCCGAGCAAGTGAAGGGCTATATTCTTGAGCAGCTGAAGGGGAAATGACAATGACAATCTCTTTTTTGAAGATGGCTTTGCTGGAATTGATGAAGGAGCTAGATAAAGTTGAGATAACTCCCATCCTTGCGGGGGGATACGGGCTTTATCTCAAGCAAGAACTTTTGTTAGAGCAAGGCACAAGAACACTTTTGCAAAAGCTTCCTGAGCCAAGATCTACCCAAGATCTCGATTTGCTTTTGCAGATGTCTTTGATGGTGGATTATGAGCAATTTGTGAGTTTGCGGGACGTGTTGCTTCGTTTGGGATATCAAGCAACTGAAAGAAATGCATACTGGCAGTGGGAGAAGAATATTCCTTTTATGGACGGGGGATACGACGTTATTGTTGATCTGTTAACGGGTGATCCTGCGGGGTGGGAGCGATTGTTAAAGTTAGAAGGAGGCACCGCATCAAGACGAGTGCGTCCTATCAACCCAAACAACAAGAAGGATAGCCCAAAGTTCCATGCTCGGAAGACCTTGGAAGCCCTCGCCTTTGAGGAGAACAACATACCCATACCAATAAACGGAAGCCTTGACGGAGAGGACTATCAGACCGAGATCTTAGTGGCTTCTCCTTTAACATACACATGCATGAAGTTGTATGCGTTAAGAGACCGAATTCACAGCGATACTTCAGACTTTGGTCGACACCATGCTTTCGATTTGTACCGAATTGTCGGTATGATGAGCGAAGAAGACTATGAATCCACAAAAAAACGATTTTCAGACCTCGCAGAACACGAGGTGGTCGAGGAATGTCTGCGTATCGTTGGGGATCTTTTCTCTAATGCAGACTCATTAGGAGTTTTACGGATAAGAGAACACTCCGAGCATGAAGAAGATCTTCAACTACAAGAGTTTCTCGAAGGATTGCAAGATCTTTTCCCAAAAGAAAAGCCCTGAAAGCCCCTTGCATACGGCGGGATGGAAAGGTTGGTTGGAGGCCGCGAAAGCGCACCTTCGAAAAGGCAAGCCTTAACGGAGAAGGCTACCAGTCACCTCCACCACCACCGCTATCCCAGCCGCCACCGCCGCCATCCCAGCCGCCTCCGCTGTCCCAGCCGCCGCCATCATCCCAACCTCCTCCGCCATCATCCCAACCGCCACCTCGATCATCGTTGTCGTCGTATCCACCGCGATCATCGTATCCAGCGTCATGGAAGTCGTCTTGGTCATCGAAGCGATCGTCGTCATGCCCAGCATCGTCGTATCCGCCGCGGTCGTCGTAGCCATCGTCGTATCCGCCGTAGTCGTCATCGCCCCATCCATGGTCGTAGTCTGCGCTGTAACCGTAGTCATCGTAGGCGCCTTCTGCGATCCCATGGTAGAAGTCGTCGGCGAATCCATCGTATTCACCGAAGTATCCGTGATCATAGGCATCAACGTAGGGGATGGCGTCATTGACGTAAAGCCCGCCATAACCGTAGTCGATAAAGCCATCGTGGAACCAAGGATCGTGGATCAGGAAGTCTTCTGCGTAAAAAGCGGAACCCAGCGCATAGCCCCATGGATCGAGGATGTAGACATAGGGTAAGTGCCAGTAATGGTCGTAGAGCATACAAGAGAAGAAGCTGTAGAGCATAAAGTCGTAGTAGGGATCGTAGTAATAGACGTCATACACATCCACATAGAGCGGTTGGCGATGGAGTGGTCGTCTATTTTGGCGCTGGTGTCGTCTTCTGCGCCGCCCTGCACGTGGGCTTTCTCGTTCTTCTCGACGTCTGCGTCGTCCACGTGGTCTTTCTTCTTCTCGGTCATCTTCACGTCTTGCGCCACGGCGATGGGCTGGCGGAGGCGCAGCATAACGTGTGAAAGAGTGCGAACGCTGCGGCGCGCTCGACTGCATAGAGCGCATACGCGGGGCTTGTGCGCCTTCTCCGAAAGAGAGGTTGCGGAAGTTACCGATCTGTTGGGGCGTGAGTTTTTGCAAGCGAACCGTCACGGGTTCGTGGTGGATCTCTGCTTCGGGGAGGGTATCGCGAAGGTGAGAAGCCACACGTTGCGTGATGGACTCAAGCGCTTGGCGGGACCAGTCGAGCTTTGAAGGATCTGCGGCAAATGCACGCAAACGCTCGCTGTAATTGCGTGCATCTTCACCGCGTTGGATTTGAAGCTGTAGCAAACGGGCGGATACATCCGTTTGGATGGGGGCTTCACCTGCAAGCGCGTCTTGATCTGCACGGATATCAAAAAGGATACGCAGTCCTTCTTCTTCATGGCTAAGAAGGATGTGCATGTTCCCAAAGGGTTTTTGTAAGACATTGCTGCTCTGGGCGGCGCGCATCATGTCGTCAAGATCGTGCTCGCGTTCCTCTGTGTCGAGGTATACCGGGGACTGATCGATCTCAAGTGCGATGGCGTTGTCGATCCCTGCGCTAGCATAGGCTTGGGCGATACGTGTAAGAAGATCGAGCCCTGTTTGAGCGGGTTGGGACTCTTCTGGAGACCAGTGACGGCGACGCCTTGAGCGTGGACTTTCATGACGTTCACCGCGCTCACGACGTTCACTGCGCTCACCGCGTTCACGGGGGCTACGTTGTCGTCGCGGGGTATGTTGTTCGAGTTGGATCTGGATCTTAGAATGGAGCATCGCAGCATCCTTTCGTGTGAGAGTTCGAACACAAAGAAGCAGATCGAAGCTGGACAGGCCCAAATGTAGTGGCCCCTTGGTCTGAGGGCAAGCAAGAGTGCAAAGAGAGGCGTGTGATGGCTAGGAGAGACGCTGTAGGTCTTCGCGGATCAGGTCGATCTCAAGAAGGAATCCGAGAGACAAGAGGACATCGACAGCTTGGTGTAGGCTGTGATGAGGGGGGAGCTTGGGGTCCAAGGTTGAGAGCCAGTGGGCTTGGGGAGGCGGATCGCACTTTTGGGCGAGTTTCAACAAGGTAGGGCGCGGGCCGATCTCCAAGAAGGCCGTGTATCCGTCTTGATAGAGCGTCTTCATGCTTTGTAAGAAGTGTACAGGTTCAAGGATATGCATTCTCCAATAAGCGGCATTTGCGATTGCTGAACCTGCGGATCTTCCCGTGCGGTTGGCGATGATCTGTCCTTGAGGCGGGCGGTAAGGGATCTTTTGCGCTTCTTGGGTAAAGTCTTGCAGGATGGGGCGCATCAAAGGGGAGTGGAAGGCATGAGAGACCATCAGCCCGACGGTCCCGATCTTTTCTTGATCGAGCTTGGCTTTGATGGCTTGGATGTCAGATTTTTTTCCTGATATGACGGTGTTTTGCGGAGCATTGTAAGCTGCGATGCTCACCGTTTCTTTGTAAGGTTGGCGGAAAACCTCGGTGGTTTGGGCATCTGCGAAGACCACCAACATCTCTCCATCTCTAGGCAGGGCATCCATCCAAGCGGCGCGTTTGGCGACGAGGGGCAAGATATGCTCAAGGGCGAAGACCCCTGAGATACAGGACGCGACGTACTCGCCCAAGCTGTGCCCCAAAGCTGCTTGGTGTCGAAGTCCCCAGCGTTGCCAGAGTTTCGCCAGCGCAAACTCCAAGGCAAAAAGCGCGGGTTGTGTATTCCGTGTTTGCGCAAGTTCTGTGCTGCTGGTCTTTGTGGAAAACAGCAGCTCTGCCAAAGACCGTTGGAGGTATGGCCGCAAGATCTTGTCGCACTGTTCGATATCTTGTTGGAAGGAAGGGAGCGCGCGATAGAGTTCGGCGCCTGCTCCGGGGCGTTGGGAGCCTTGCCCCGTGAAAAGGAGGGCAAGGCGAGGAGGAGAGGCGAGGGTCATGTTGCGCGCCAACCCTCTGGTTTCAACGCAAGGACGGGGACATCCAACGCTGCAAGGATACGTTCAGCGGTATTCCCCATGAAGAATCCTGCGAGGCCCGTTCGTGCGACAGTGCCCATGACCACAAGGTCGATCTCTTTTTGTTCGCAGAAGAGTTTCATCTGTTTGGCGATGGGGTGATCGACCAAAAAGACGTGCCAATGGTCTCGTTCTGCCCCAAGGAGGGCGTCGATCTTCTTTTTGGCTTCTTTGCGTATGGACTTGCGGTAGGCTTGGACTTCTTCTTCTCCACCAGGAGAGAGCGAAGCGGCCATCGCGCCAGGGTATTCGAGTGCATGAAGTAGATAACGTTCCGCCCCTGTGAAGCCAGCGATGGCGTTGCACAGTTCGATACAACGCACGCTTGCGCTCGAAAAGTCCACAGGGACGAGGAGTTTGTCGAGGCTTGGTGTGGCGTCATGGGGGGAGGCCACCCATACAGGGATCGGGCAGTAGCGCAACAAGCGCTTGGAGGTGCTTCCATGGAACAAACGATCGAGCGCGGACTCATCGCGGTGAAAGCACACCATCAGTAAGTCATATTTTTCGTTGGAGGCCGTCTGTAGGAGTCTTTCGCTGGCGATCCCTGTTTCCAAGCGATAATCTGCGGTGACACCGAGATCTTGACTGAGTTGTGTGATGTGTTGCAGCAAAGGCTCTGCGCGTTCTCGGATGGCTGCATGGATCGTGGTTTCTGTGCCCACCACCTCTGCATCAGGTCCTTCTATCGCGTGAAAGAACGTCAGAGATGCGCCTGTTTTTTGTGCATACCAACGTGCTTGTGCAACGAGGGCGACATCTCCTTGAACGATCCGAAGATCCGGGTCGAAGGGGTTGTCGCTAAGTGACACGCCCACAAGGACGCGTTTGGGTAGGACCTGCTCGCTCATGCGTTTTCTCCTTTGTCTCCAAGTTCCACTAGAGTGGTTCGGTGTGGCGAACTCTCCGTGCCTTGTCGTCGGACCGCTTTCTTCCACGAGAACGTGATTGTTGTAGCCTCAAAACACCTGTCTGCGCAAGACCTCATCCCCTTGAACGGCTGTAACCAAGGGGGAGATCCGTTGGTATCTTGGTGGCTTGGCTGGTCTGGCACGCGACGTTCGAGATCATGCGAAAGTCTCGTATCTTTGGACCAAGAGAGAAGATAGGTGTTGAAGGGGCAGAAGCCAAGGGGAAGTCGAACAAAGAAGCAATTAGAGGCGGAAGACCAAGAAAAGATCGATGTTGGCGTACTGATCGACAGCACCGCCCGCGACGCGGCGATCGCCGGGTTGGGAGTTCATGCTAGAGAAGTAATGATTGAATTGGAATCGCGTGCGGATGGCAAACCAACGCAAGATGTTGATATCCAAGCCCGCTTCTGCGTCCACTTGGCCGATCCAGATCTTTGGAAAATAAGCGTCTGTTGCGATCTCTCCAGCCCCTAAAATCACGCGGTAAGCTGAACCTAGAAAAAGTCCAATGCGTGGATGGATGGCCCAATAAGCGCGTGCTTCGATGCGCAAGGCATGGTACTCCACGCCTGGGATCTCCAAGCCGCTCTCGTTCGCGGGGTTTTTGGTGTCGATCTGGAAGCTCTGTAGGGCATATCCAGCAGTGAGCATCAGCGAGATCGGACCAATCGGGAAACGACCACGTAGTCCTGCTTGGAGTTGGTAAGCGCTCGTTGGAAGGGTCTTTCCGTCGGGTGTACGCGACTCTAGCCCCAATGCGTAGGAAAACTCTGCTACCAAACCGATGTGTGCGAGCGGGCCATTGGTAAAGTGTGCACCTGGATACCAATGCATCTGCAAAGCCAAGGCAGGTGCCATCAGCAGGTTGTAGGGAGACAGTTCTCCAAAGATATCATCGTTGTAGTAAAGCGTTCGTGAGAAGAATCGTGCACCAATCCCGATCCAAAGAGGGGCTTCGACTTTGTCTGAAGGGGTGAAGGTCTTGCGCGCAGGGGGCGGATCTTCGGGCATATCTGGAGGCGGTGCGCGTCGAGTACGGATCGTTGGGTCATTCTGTGCGACCCGTCGAGGGGGCGGATCTTCGGGAGTGATCGCGACTGTGGTGTCTCTGCGTCGTGGGGGAGGGTCGAGATCTTGCCGTTTGTTGGGGGCGGTGCGCATCCCCATGGGTTCGCTTTTGCCTTCGGGTCGAAACAACAAGACCGTGGGGCTGCCGCGTTTGACAAGGACAGTGAGGTTTTGCTCAGAGAAGCTTCCTGTGGGTGAAGCGATACGGATCAGGTAGCGGCCCGCTTTGAGCGTCGTGCGGATCGAAGCTGTACCACAAGCTTCGTTGTTGACGAAGATCATCGCGGGTTGATCGACGCCGATCCAAAGTTCTCCGCGTTGACGTCGGCTGCGTGGGCGCCAGCGACGTTTACAGCTGCGGGGGAACTTGCCACTTGCATAGAGCTTTCGCCACTGACGACGACAAGCGCGCAACACCTTTCCTTTTTTGCGGGAGATGTTGCGTTTTTGCCGTTTGTACCAGCGAGAGTAGCTTTTTTTCCAAGCGCGAGGCAGAGGGCGGATGGAGATGCCTGGACCCTGTTTGAGCTTTTTCTCGGCCTCATCGATTTGTTGATAAGCTTCGCAGTTGTTTTTCGCGTCGCGTGCGCGTTGGAGTTTGGAGACTTCACTTTGGTGTTCTTCGAGGCGTTTTTGGACTTCGCAGCTGTTTCTCAAACGGCCTTTGTAGCGTTTGGCTTGGCGCGCAAGTTTCCCGACACTGCGCAAAAAGCTGCGTTTGTTGCGTCGTCTCCAACTGGAGGTTTGGTTGGGGAGTTCGTTTTGGGCGTTGAGGATGCTGTCAAATGCGTCCTTTGCACGGCAAGGATTCTTTTTGAGGGCACGTTTCCCGCGCTTGAGTGCGCGGCCTAGGCGTCGAAGGATACTTTTTCTTACGCCACGGCTGTCGCGAAGGGACTTGCTGTCTTGAGCGTGTGCGAGCATGGGAAACAAAGTGCTGCATGGAAAAGCGAAAAAGCTAAGAGCGAATAGTATCTTGAGCAGATGTACGCGCATGAACAGGCCTTTGTGTGGGCGAGAGGGGTGCGTGTTATGGCTTGAGGGATTGGAGCCAAGCCTTGATACACTCCTTGGCTTCTGTCGTGAGTGCATCTTTTCCTAGGGGCATGGGGGCGCCGCATGGTGCTGGGGGATTGATCTTTTTCCAAAAGACGCCTTCTAGGGGCTGTTGAGGATCGAGGAGCTTTTGTCCACTGCAAATCGTAGAGTCTGCCCCCACGATACGAGCGCCCATCCCACTGCTTTTGAGGTCCAATCCAGCGGACTTTGTGACATCATCATGACAGTACGAGTCTGCGCAGCTTGCAGCAAAGATCTTGGGGGGATCGCAGCCTGCGGGCAGCCCGTTGTCTGGGGAGGTTTCAGGGAGCGTGGTTTCAGGAGTTGTGGTTTCTTGCGTGGGTTCGGGGGCGCTGCCATCGGGTGTGGGCCCTTCCACGATGGAGATTCCCTCTCGGGCTGAGAAAAAAGGCTTTGAATCCGTGATCTTACCAGGGCAAGCCGCCAGAAGGAGAGAAAGCGCAAGAACACCGAGCGAGGAACGTAAGAAAAAGGAAGTGGTATGTGTAGGCATGAGTCGCGTTATCCAGTCATCTTTCCGAGTGCACCTTTGTAGTCTTGTTCTCCAAAGGTGTTTTGGCTGGCGTCTCCCATCGCGTGGCAGATGGAGGTGAGAAGATAGTTGTGGGCCTTGTCCCCAAAGTTGAGGTAACGGCCTGTTTTGAAGTAGCCACCCGCGCTACCCGCGCCCACAAAGGGGATGTTGTTGCGGGTGTGAGAGTTGCCTTTTCCAAGTTCGTTGCCCCATAGGACAAAGCTGTTGTCCAAGACAGTTCCTGTTCCTTCTTGGCATTTTTCAAGTTTATCAATGAGATACGCATACTGTTTGGCGTACCATTCGTTGATCTTGATCAGAGATTCGACAGCGTTGGCGTTGCTGTCGCCTTCGTGGGAGAAGCTGTGGTGTCCTGTGCCAATGCCCAACCAAGAGAAGACGACGTTGCTGACGGATGCGGACCACTGCAAACTGGCGACTTGTGTGACGTTGCAGCAGATCGCCATGGCCAACATGTCCATTTGTAGCTTGCCGATGGTGGGGAAGTTCTTTTCGTCCATAACATTGATGGCTTTGCCTTGAACGGGGGCTTCACAGGATGCCGTGAGGTCAGAACCATCCAAACGGCGTTCGATATCGCGGACATTGAAGAGGTGTTCTTCGAGACGCACGCGATCTTTGCCATTCATCTCGTTTTTCAGGGCGTCGAGATCCGCGATGACGTTATCGAGGACGCTTTTGCGTTGGATGCGAAGCGCTTCGAGTTTGAGTTTGTCTTTGACGCCGCCAAAGAGTTCGTTAAAGACCTGATAAGGGTCATTTTTGGGGGGGACAGGGAGACCTGGACCGCGATAACACATCCGTGTCCAGACGTTGGAGTTGCGGACTTGGACGCCCAACTCAAGGGAGCGCAGGCCGATCTTGCGGCCTTCAGCTTGTGCTTGTTTGAGGAAGTAGTCTGCGACGTGTTGATCGATGGAGGCGTTTCCTGCCCAGCTGACGGGGGCGCAAGTGTCACAACCGCCCTTGGTATCGCCTGGAAGGAGTTCTGAGCCTGTAAAAAGCTGACCCATCCCTTGTTGGTGGCCGTCCCCTGGGCCTTTGGACTTGAGACCCAAGCCACGGAGGACCATGATCTTTTGTTTGTAGGCATCGAGCGGCTTGAGGATGCGCTTAAATTGGAAGTTGTTTTCGTCTCCTGTGGGAATCCATTGATCAGGGATGGTCCCGTTGGCCGAAAAGAACAAGATCAAGCGTTTGGGGAAGACTTTGGGCTCTGCCGCGAGATTGAGCGAGGGAAAGAAGGGCAAAAAGATCCCAGCGGCTCCCAAGCCTTTGAGAAGTTCACGACGACTGAACGTGCCTCGTTTCATGCGGACCTCCGTAAGCGGCGAATTGCGATCCAAGCAAAGAGAAGAGAGAGCAAAAAGAGCCAACTGCTCGCATCTTGCGAGGGGGAGAAGGCGGTACAGTCAAGCTTGGCGCGGTTGGCGACAAGCGGACTGCTCGACTGTCCGACAGGCTCGGCGAGTTCGCCCTTGAGGTGAGAAAACATCTTGTGCGCGACAACTGCGATAAGGAGTTCTCGGATGTCTCCGTCTTTGTTGAGGAAAGTCTCTGTTACATTTTGTACAAAGCACGCATCGTTGGGGGTATCTTCGCGGCCAAAGCTGTAGCGATACCACAAGCGTACAAAGCAGCGTTGGACTTGCTTGCTTTGTGAGAGCTTTTGGGCCAGTTCCACGGTGCCATTGAAAGGGCCATTGATGTCTTCTGTGACGTGCATGTGTCCTGTGGCATCGATGTCTCGGCTGTTTTCTTTGTCTCGAAAACGGCCGATTGCATCGAAGTGTTCGAAGCCAAAGCCGATGGGATCGAGCAACATGTGGCAACCCGAACAAGAAGGATCTGAACGGTGTTGCTCAAAACGCTCGCGTGTGGAGAGGTTGGGATCAAGATCAGGTGCTTGGAGTGCGATATCGTTTGGTGGCGGGTCAGGGATCTGACAGAGCATATTTTTTCTGACAAACAAACCGCGGTGGATGGGGGAGCTTTGGTCTTTGTTGGCATGGATCGCAAGGAAGCTACCTTGGGTCAAAAGGCCCATACGTTGCTGTGTTGCGGGGAGTTCCACACGTCGAAACTCTGTGCCTGTCACGCCGTCTATGCCGTAGTGCTTGGCAAGTCGCTCGTTGAGGAACGTAAAGCGCGCAGTCAACAGGGTCTTGAGCTTTCCATCGCCTTCCCAGATCACGTGGTCAATGAACTTTTCGGTCTCTTTGCGGAGATCATCGGCGATCTCTACATTAAAGTTTGGGTATTCTTTGTCGCTTTTGCTCATGTTATCGAGCTTTTCGAGATCGAGCCATTGCGAGAAGAAGTAATGGACTGTCTGACGGGCTTTGGGATCTTGGATCATGCGGCGTGCTTGCAGCGTGATCTGTTCTTTGGTGCGAAGCTCGCCTTTGGCAGCCGCGTCGTAGAGGGTTTGGTCAGGCGTCGAAGCCCACAGCACGTAAGAGAGACGAGATGCGATCTCGTAATCGTTGAGCTTTGTGGCTTTTCCGTCCGTTGTGGTCTCACCGCGTTCGATACGATAGATGAAGTAGGGAGACTGAAGGAACATGTGCAACACGCTTCGCATCGCGGTAGGAGCGTCGTATTTGGACTGGAGGTCTTTGTAAAGCGCGGTCGCACGGTCCACTTCGGTTTGTTTGAGTGGGCGGCGGTAAGTGCGTAGTCCAAAGTCTTTGATGAAGGTTGTTGCGCAAGCATCGTCGATCTCTGCGACTTTGCAAGGAAGCAGCTTGTCGAGGTCAACCTTGGCGACTGTTTCCTCTGCGATGCTCATATAGGCTTGCGATAGAGACAAGGAAACGCCTTCGCCAACCGCAAAGCCAAAGGTTTGTTCGTCGGGTGGGAGGAGCGATTTGACATCGACATCTTGGCCCAAAAGATCACGGATGGTGTTTTGGTACTCGATACGGGTCAAGCGGCGCAGTTGAAGGGCCTCAGGGATCTCGCACTTGGCGATAGGGATGGGGTCTCCCTCTGGAGGTTGCGTGCTCTCTGGTGTGGTGGGGCCAGCATCTGTTTTGGGGCCAGCATCTGCGGGGGTGGTGGGGACTTCTGCTCGTGCGATGGGTGGATTTGTGCGAGTGGTTGGGGGTTGGTTGCCAGAAGGCGGCGAGCCAATAATCCCATAACAGCCCGCAGTGATCGACATGATCACCGCAGAACACAACAAAAGGACAAGGGAGTAGCTTTTTGGTTTCAAATGGCACCTCGCGACCGTGGGGGAGAGGGCTTCCTTGGTGATTCGTCAGTCGTATGCTTTGGGGTGTTCATGACTGGGTGTAGTGTGCTGACCCTAGCGAACATGGTGTGGTCTCAACAGACATGCTCGGCAATATAACAGACTTGGCCGCGGATTGAAAAGGGGAAATATCTTTGTCCATAGGACATTGCGTCTGTGGCTGTTTCTTCATGTATGGGGAAGGTGGTTGTGTCAACGGGTGTAAGGGCGGTGATCTGTGAAGGATCTGTGAAATCGCTTCACAAACAATTCAAAGATCGTCGCTAGGGGGCTTTCGTATGAGTGGGAGCACGGGTTTGTTTGGGTAGGACCATCCCTTGTGGATCTGTGCGGGTCCTCTTTGTGCTGTTGTTGTTCTTGAGAAATCATGGAGGTTGTATGTTCTCGAAAAGAAGGATTTACACAGGAGTCTGTTGGCTGTTGTGGGGGATCACTTGGATGTGGGGAGAAGCACGGGCAGATGTCCCCACTTCCCGTCCAGCGTTGTCGTCCTCGCAAGGGAAGCCGAAACAGAAGGATGGCGCGGTCTTTGTGGCGTTGGAGCGACTGCATCAGTTGATGCGGGCACCCCACAAGGCGGCGGGGCCAAACTGGGTGGAAGGTCGCGCAACGTATGCAGGGCAGATTGCTCGTAAGTCACTGACATTACAAGTGACGCGAGAGATCTCTGTGCAGCAAGATCGCCCTGTCTGGGTTCCCTTGGGAGGACGCGGTGGGATCGTTCGAGGCGTGATGATCGCCAAAAGTCCCTTGGCTCCCAAACGGCGGAAAGACGGGAGTTCTTGGTTGCTGCTTTCCAAAGGCAAGCACACCTTGCACTACGTGTTGCAACTTCCCGTGCCCAAGGCGCGCGGAGAACACAAACTTGCGCTTGAACTTCCCGCTTCACCACAAGGTGTCTTACAACTTCGCTTCCAAGGGCCCGATTGGAGCGTGTACACAGAGCCTGCGTCGCAGGTGGTAATGACGCACCCCAAGGGGCAGACGCATGCGATGTTGCGGCTTCCCGCAAGTGGTAAGCTGACCTTGCATTGGAAAGGAAAGCGGATCGAACGCGATGAACAAAAGCGTTTTCGTGCGACGATCCAACAGTGGGTGACGTTGCAAGAGCGTTTGATGTCTGTGCGCGTCCAGAGCCAGATCGAAGTGGTGACGGGCTCTTTGCGTCAGATCCGTTTCAAAGTTCCCGCAGATGTCGAGGTCTTACATGTCGGTGGGAAGGGCGTGACAGAGTGGTACCAAGTGGGTCGTGAAGCAGGTTCGCAGATCTGGTTGGTGCAGCTTGGTTATGCGGTGCGGGAAAAGCAGTCGCTTGTGGTGAAGATGGAGCGACAAGGTCTGCAAGCAGGAAAAGCTGTTGTACTTCCTGAGTTCCAGGTGCTTGGCGCTGAAGAAGTTAATGGGGATATCGGGGTCCAAGCGCGCGCAGATACGGAGGTTTCGCACGAGAGCGCCCAAGGTGCTTCTCCTGTGGATGTCCGCAGTTTGTCAGGCGCGATTCGTCGAGGCAGCGATCTCCCGATCTTGCTGGCGTATCGCTTTGAGCAGTCGGGTTGGTCTGTGGGTGTTCGCATGGTCAAACACCCACCCTTGAAGGTGATTAGCATCGTGATCAACCGTGCGCGCTTTGATACCGTGTACACGCGCGCTGGGCGCGAAGTCACCAAGGCCACTTGGTGGGTGACCAACAATCGACGTCAGTTTATGCCTGTCTATCTTGCCAAAGATGCCGAAGTGATCGGGACTTTCGTTGCGGGTCGAGCCGTGCAGATCGCTGAAACCAAGCGTACCCAAAAAGGCGAGCGTTTGTTGTTGATCCCCTTGGTGCGTTCGAAAAGTATGAGCGTGGGCAAGAACTTCCCTGTGGAAGTGCTTTATACCATGCAGCGCGCACCTTTGCGGATGTGGGGGGCTTTTCGTACCTCTTTGCCGCGTACCACCCTGGAAGTCTTGTCTTTTCAATGGGATGTGTATCTCGCGCGTTCTCATCGGATGATCTGGCAGGGCGGGAATGTCTTGCCCAAGCATCGTCACCGTTTGATGCGTTACCTCAACAAGCGACTGTCGGATGACCTTAAAGCAGGGACGCCAGTTCTGTGGGCGGGCGGAGGGTATCGAAAAGGTCGTTTTCGATTGAATAGTTATAGCTCGATGGGCCTCAAGGAGCGTTTTGCGGCTCCCTTGGCCAATTCGGACATTGCAGCAGCAAAAAGCGAGTACCGTTCGCGTTTTGAACAAGTGCAGTGGCAAGTGCGGGCTGAGATCCCCTTGGTGGGGCGCTTGATCTCGTTGGAAGGCCACATGTTGCGCAATCGTTCGCCCAAACTTGAGATCTTCTACCTGCAAGAGTTTTTCTTGGCGGGGTGGTTTTGGATCGTATTGTTGGCGACGACGTGGTTGGTGTGGATCTTTTTGTTGGGCTGCTTTTCTTCCCAAGGTGTGCGTTGGTCATGGCTCTTTTTGTCCGTGGTTGGTGGGATATCGCTTTTTGTGAGCGGCTTGTTGTTGCCCATGACTTACCTTGCAGGGGCAAGGGGACTCGTTTTTGGGTTTTGGGTGGCTTTGCTTTATCGACTTGGCACCAATGCAAGTCCCATGTTTCCCCGTTGGGTCGTGCTTTCGCGATGGTCGATGGTGTTTCTTACTTTTGCGATGTTGCTGAACGGCACATTTGGGGCGCAAGTCGTTTGTTTGGTCTTGGCTTTCCCGATCCTTCCTGCACTTTTTGGTCAAAGGATTCGGAGAGATGCGAAAGATACGCCACCATCAGGGCAGGGAGGCTCTGGGGCACCAAAGCCTGAGGCCCCCACAAGACCAAAGATCTCGGCAAGTTCGACGTCCGAAGCGAAAGATGCCCAGAAAGATCCCTCTGCTGAGAAGAAGTCAGCGGAAGTTGGGGAGGAAGAAGCGAGCCCGCAGGCGAAGAAAGAGCCTGTAAAGTCCGAAGGCACGGACCATGCAGCGTCCAAGAAAGTGTCCAAGGAGAAAAGCGGTGGGGCGAAGAAAGGAAACAAGCGATGAACCAAAACAAGCGATGGATCAGTTCGAGTGGTGCGTGGGAAAAGAAGATGTTTCGTCTTTCTTGGGCTTTTTCTGCGTTCGTTTGTTTGTGGGCTTGGTTCGCACTGCCTCTTGCCGAAGCGAATGTTCCCCAACAGATGACAGATGCACAACAATCCTCGGCCTCTTCTCTCCCTGCCTTGGGGTTTGGCACTTCGCCGCATGAAGGGGCTTGGTTGCCGCTGTCTGTGTACCATGCGTTGAAAAAGAAGGCGGAAGAAAAGCCCATGCCTCGAAGCGCGCAAGTGATCGAGGCCACTTACAAAGCACAGATGAAGCCGGGTGGTTTGGAGGTGGAGGGAAGCCTTGAGATCGCTAGCCAAGGAGACGGGTGGCATCTTTTGCCTGTTTTGTTGGGGGCTTACCCTTTGCTTTCCGTGAACAGCGTGGGCGGACGTCCCATGATGTTGCCAGCGGGAAGCGCGGATGCTTGGACTTCTGTGTGGTTGTTTGGCTCACAGCGACGTGTCTTGAAGATTCGCTTTTTTGTCCCCCAACAACCAGGTCTTGATCCTTTGGTGGTGTTTCGCGGCGTCCCTGCGGCGTCTTCGCACTTTTCTGTTCGTTTTGTCGGGGCAGGATTTCGTCCTACCTTGGAGGGTGGGATGGCGAACCAAACGGTTCGAGACGGCAAGATCGTCGAAGTCTCGACCATGATGCATCAGCCCATGGAAGGCATCAAGCTGCGTTGGTGGCAACAAGAAACACCTCATCGCGTGGTGAAAAAAGATCCTCGCAAGTCTCGGATGTATGCGCGAACTTACGCTCTTTTGTCGATTGCAAAAGCTGGCCAAGAGATGTTTTTGACCTATCGCTACACGCTCGTCCAAGCGCCCAGAGAGCGATTTTTGCTGCACGTCCCAAAGGGTTTGCAGATCCGTACTGTGCGTGGGTTGGGGCTGCGTGATTATCGTTTGCGTCCCGCGCCCAAAGGCGATGGTCAGTTGCTGGATGTCTTGTTGATCGAGCCTGTCAGCGAGCGTTACGAGCTTTCTCTTTTGGCTGAGCGACGACATGCCCAAGATGCGCCGCTGAAGCTACCTGTTCCGCTTGGAGTTCAGCGCGAAACGGGCTTTGTGGGGATGGAAGCTGTTGGTAACGAAGAGATCAAGGTCCAAGCGACGGGCGCCAACGCCATCGATGTGCAAGAGCTTCCCAAAGAGATCATCCGCGGCACGACGCGTCCTTTGTTGTATGCGTTTCGTTTCACTCGTCGCCCTGCGTCGTGGGATATCGAAGTCAAACGACATGAAAGTGTGTCTTTGCCTGCGTCGATGATCGATCGCGCAGAGTATGTGCAAGTCGTGAATCATGAAGGGATATCGTGGGTGCAGGCGGCTTACCGCGTGCGAAACAGCTTCAAGCAATTTATGGCGATGCGTTTGCCCAAAGGCGCAAAGATCCGCAGCGCTTTTGTGGATCGTTTGCCTGTGAAACCTGCGATGGATGCGAAGAAACGCGCCTTGATCCCCTTGAAGCGTTCTGGACAAGCAACCAGCCGCGCTTTCTTAGTGGATGTCGTTTACAGCATCAATCTCCCAAAAGTCCAAAGCTATGGACGTTATCGTTATGCTTTGCCTCAAGTGGATCTGTGGATCAGCTCGATGTCTTGGCGACTTTATGTTCCTGATGGACAGATCACGATCGCACAAAGCGATCTCCAACTGGATCAAAGCCGTCGCACCGCGCAGTGGTTTAATGTCCAGTCCAACACCACGCCGCAGACAAACCAATTGCTGCGTTTTCGAGGCAGCCGTGTCTCTGGAAATACCGCAGATGGGTCAGGCCAACTGCCTGTCCGTGTGAGCCTTCCTCGTGTTGGGCAGGTGTACCTTTTCCATCGTTTCCATATCCCCGCGATGCAAAAGACCACGATGGCCTTTTCCTTTGTGGGGCACATCCTCCAAACACTAAGCGGTGTGCTGTTCTTTTTGGCGGGTTTCTTTTGGGTCTTTGCGATCGCTCTGTGGCTGATGCACTTCCAAGCGGCGAGTCGATGGGCTTTGTTGATCTTTGCCCATGGCTGCGTGGCATTCGGCTTTGCAGCTTGGACGCTCTCGAAACTGTCGTGGACGCTGTTGTTGCTAGGTGGGCTTTGTGGCGTGCTTGCGGCGTTTGTGATCCGCGTGCTTCGTTGGTATGACGCGAGCCGCAAGGTTGCTGCGTAAGTTACCTTGTTTGCTGCGTAAATCCCCCTGTTGGCTCCCCTCTCCAAGCCTTCTGTCTTTTGCTCGCCTCGTTTATTCTTCTGTGGATGCAGCCTCTTCAGGATCGGGCAGGCGCATCGAAACAAAGATCCCTTCTGCAAGCCATCGTCCGAAACTTGCGTAAGCTTTTTGGACAGCAGATTGTAAGAGTTCTTGTGTAAGTTCTTCTTGGTCGCCCATCTCTTCAAGCAAGAAGACTTCACAGTATGTGTTGAAGTCTTCTCCTGCTTCGAGGACTTGGAAGGCGCGAGACTCTACATCCGTAAGCGACTCGTGGTTGAGGGTGAAGCCTCTTCTCCAGACCAAAAGGTCACATGCTTTTTGGGGGATGTCAGGGAGTTCGGTTTCCTCGATCAGAGCGCGCCAGATGGAATACACAGGCGACTGAAGTGTGATGCGTTCGCAAGCTGGACTGATCTCAAAGCGCATCTCTCCCCAAGTCTCGGGGGGATAGGCTGCAAGCATCTCTTGGGTCAGGGAGTCGTGGTTGGGCTGACAAAACTGATCGACGCGTGTCCACTCAAGGGCCGCGAGATCAGGGAGCCAGTGCGGGGCGTTGGGGCGAGGGTACTCGCGCAAAAACTGCGACAGGCGTTTCCCAACCATGTGCACAGAGGAGTGAGAGGGCGGATACACCAAGAGATAATCCACCACCATGTTGTGAAAACTTGCGTCGTCCATCACTTCGACAAGTCGCGGAAAGAAGTCTCTCAACACCTCGTATAGACGGGAGAGATACGCGACACCATATACTGACAAACGCCTAGCCGCGAAAGCTTCGTCAGGACCTGCGATCCATGTGCGGAGCTGTTCAAAGTCTGGGTCGCGCGGAGCGATGTGTTCTTTGGCGGTATCGATCCCTTCGGGATGTCGGATATAAGCCATAAAGCGCGCTTGAAGCTTGCGTAAGTTGGGGGCTGTGTGCTCTTCACTTTTGTCTTGTAGATCGCCGATCTGTTCCCAAAAGTGTTGGTACATCAGCTCCTCAGGGAGACGACCGACACTAAGCGGCGGCATGGTGGGACTCCTGATCTTTTTCGAGCGGTGTCTGCTCTTGTTGTGCGCGCCATGCTTCTTCGATGGCTTTTGAGCGCGTCACTTCTTCGACGACTTCTTCAAAGGGCGGGATCGCTTCATCCCATTCAACAAGTGCGGATATCGGGCCAAACCGATCGAGGGCTTTGCGATAGACATCCCAAACATCCTCGATAACAGGGCCGATGTGTGTGTCGAGGATGTAATCGCCATGATTGGTATGTCCTGCGAGGTGGAATTGTCCCACGCGGCCTACAGGGATGGCATTGAGGTACTGCTCGACTTTAAAACCGTGATTAAAAGCGCTTACATAGATGTTATTCACATCCAAAAGGATCTTGCAGTCTGCGCGTTCTGCGATCTCGCGCAAAAAGTCCCACTCTTCCATCTCGCTTTCTTGGAAAGTGACATAACTCGACACATTTTCTAGCAAGAGTTGTGTGCCTAAAAAGTCTTGGACTTGCGCGATCCGTGGGACGATGTGGCGAATCGCTTCTTCTGTGTAGGGCAGGGGCAAGAGATCGTGGCTGTTGTGTCCTCCAAAAGCTCCCCAACATAAGTGATCTGAGATCCAAGCGGGTTGGATGCGTTCTTTCAACGTTTTGAGCGATTGAAGATGATTGGGATCGAGGGGGTCCGTGTTGCCGATGCCTAGCGATACGCCGTGCATGACAATCGGGCACGTCTCACGAACACGATCAAGAACGATCCATGGACGACCCCCTGGATCGAAAAAGTTTTCCGAGATGATCTCGAACCAGTCCACGCCATGGGGCGGATGTTCAAGGAGATGTTCAAAGTGTTTTGTGCGAAGGCCGATCCCATGGCCGAGATAAGGCGTCGTTGTCATAGCGAAGTCTCCCTTTTGAAGAGTTGCGCGTGGGGTGGCGCGGCACACAAAAAAAAACCGCAGCGGCTGTTTTAGCAGATCGCTGCGGTTTTATGCGTGAGAAAAAGAACAATGTTCTATAGAGGATACTGTGTATCCTTAGGCGGGACCGAGGTTTTTGCCGCCTTTGCTGGTGCAATCTGCTTCAGTGGTCTTCACCCAACCTTTGCCTGTGCAGCTGTTTTTGCCTGCGCAGTCGTGGCTACCATCAGCAGCCGCGCACTCACCTTTGCCTGTGCAGCTGTTGATGCCTTCACATTTGATTTGGCCTGTAGCTGTGCTAGTGGGGGTACCGCAAGCGGTAGTTGCAAGCAAACCAGCGACAGCAGAAGCGATAAGAGCACCTTTCACGGACATTTTCATAATAGACTCCTTCGTTTGATTCTTGCCTAGGGACAAGGTATGTGTGAGGCAGCCAATCCTCACAACGCCTAACTCTGAACTCCAACAAAGTAGAAGATACCACTCAGTCGGAAAGTCATTTTTGTTTCACTTGCCTAGTCGTGCTAGGGGTGGGAGACGTTACGAACAAATACCATTTTTTTTTCTTTTTGTAAAAACAGCTTGTTATAAGCGGGTGATCTCAATCACGATCACATTGTGATCATCGCCACGATCGTATTGTGATCATCGCCACGATCATACGATCGGAGATCTTGTCGAGGGAGTTGCTTCGGTTTCTTGAGGGTATCGCTCAAGTTGGCTTCTCAACTTTTGCATGTGGAAAGCGTCTTGTGCAAATTTCCTTCTCAGCCAACACAAGGGGGCCTATCAGCTTTTGTTTCGTGGAAATCAAGTGACTTTCTCGTTGGTTAGTGAGCTTTGTTTTTCGCGTGAGGGGTATCTCACCTTTGAACCTTGGGCCAAGATCCCTTAGGATGGCTGTTTTTGCAAAGCGTTCGTGTTGGCGATCTTTTGAAACTCAACGCTGCTTTGATCTTCACCGTATATCCGAGGATATTGATGACTTTTCCTTCTGTCTTAAAGATACATGCAACTTACCAAGAGCCAGACTACGATTGTCCTTGGCAGGCCCGTACCCCTGGAACGGGCACGGGCTCTGGTATCGTCCTTCCCAATGGTTTGATCCTGACGGCTGCGCATGTCGTGGCCAATACCACTTTTCTTCAGGTGCAAAAAACCTCCAACTCTCGACGCCAAGTTGCCCATGTGGCCGCGATTTGCCACGACGCTGACCTCGCTCTTTTGCAAGTGGAAGATGCCGCTTTTCTCAAAGGTATCCCCACGCTAGAGCTTGGTGATCTGCCTGCTTTGCGAGACAAGGTCCTCGTTTGTGGCTATCCCATCGGGGGGAATGAGATCTCGATTACGGAGGGTGTGGTGTCTCGTGTGGAAGTGCAGCAGTACTCGCACTCGCAACGCCATCTTCTCGCTGTGACCGTGGATGCCGCGATCAACTCTGGTAACAGCGGTGGACCTGTGATCCAAGAGAACAAGATCATTGGTGTCGCGTTCCAATCGCTCGAAGACGCCGAAAACATCGGCGAAGTGATCCCGATCCCTGTGATTCGCCACTTTCTTGAAGCGCACGAGCGAGGTCTTAGCACTTCGATCCCTGGACTGGGGATTCGTGTGCAAAAGCTCGAAAACTCGATGCTTCGCGATCACTTGGGGCTGCCTGAAGACTTCTCAGGTGTGTTGGTGTCGAGCGTGCACTTTGACAACTCTGCTTGGGGATTTTTGCGCGAAGGCGATGTCCTGATGGAGATCGATGGGATCGAACTCGACAACGATGGGACCGTGATGTTGGCCTCTCGTTATCGCACTTCTTTTCTGGGCCTGAGCCACAATCGCTTTGTCAACGAAGAGATCCATCTCAAGATCTGGCGAGATGGTGAAGCGATCTCTGTCTATGCACCGCTTAAACCGCTTCGTTACCTTGTGCCGCGCAGTCGCTATGATGTGTTGCCTTCCTATTACATCTACGGTGGATTGGTGTTTCAGCCCTTGACACGGGACTTTTTGAGCACGTGGGACAAGTGGTACCAAAATGCTCCCAAGGAACTACTCGATCTGTACTACCACGGTTATCCCACGCCCGAACGCCGCCAAGTCATCGTGCTTTCCCACGTACTTGCAGATGAAATAAACGTTGGTTACGAAGGCCTCGAAAATACCGTGATCTCTCATGTGAACGGAAACCTTGTGGGCGATCTGCGCGAACTCATCGACGCCATCGAAAGCTCTCCTCGTCTTCTTGAGCTGAAAACCAGCCATCAACTGCGGATCGTGATGGAAAAGTCAGCCGCAGACAAAGCCCACTCCCGCATCCTTCGACGTTATCGCATCCACAAGGATCGTTCGGACGATCTCGTCTAAGACTTCTCTTTTTCTTACTCAAGAAACTTTTCTTTCTTCACACGAATTTTCACACCTTCAAGGCTCATACTTTTTCTGGCCCGTCTTGCGAGAAGGGACCGTCTGCTGCTTGGCGTGAGAAAAAGGAGTCCAAAAGATGCTGAAAAGAAAGGTGAAATGGGATGTTCGTATGCTTGGGTTTGGAGGTTTTTTCTTTTCCTTTGTCGCGTTGGTGTGGGGATGCGGAGAAGATTCTTTTTTGAGTCCCACCTCTGCTTCGCGTCGAAATACCGCAAACCAACAAGCACAGGATATGAGAGATGCTGCGTGGTGTGGTACATACTCTGAGGGTTCGTCTTGGGGTGGCTCGCAAACTTCGTGGGGAAGCACCGCCCCACAAAACAAAGAGGCGTTTATGCGGGATCGTGTGTTGCCTGTGATGCAATCTCTTTTTCGCGCTTATGATCCTGAGCGATTTGGGGAGCAGGGGGCGATCCATTGTCAGACATGCCACGGAAAACCAAAGTCTTCGAAAGATCCGTTTTCGAGTCCAAGTGTGCTTTTCCCGCTCGATCCAACCAAGATGCCTACGAAAAACGACCCCAATCCAAAGATCGCGAAAGCTGTGGCTTTTATGGAGTCTGAAGTCATGCCTCGCATGGAGCAGCTTTTGGGTAGTACGATGACTTGTTTTAGCTGTCATGCTGCGCGCATCACCCCGATATCTCTCGGTCCAAAGCCTCCAGCCCTCTCGCCTTCCTCTAAAGACGTATCGTTTCAAACGACGGGCGCGCTGTTGCCCGTGATTTGCCCTAGCGGAAAGAGCCAATACAACGGGGATTGTGTGCCTGTGTGTAGGCATGGTGAGTGCCCTAGAGGCTCCGATTGCAAAGAGGTCGGAGAGCTTTCTCTGTGCGTGCCGCTGGGGGGCTAAGGATTTTCCGTGTGCCAAGGAAGTGGGGAGGCGAAAGGCTCTCTCTTGCGGTGTTGCAAAAGTGCTCGCAGGGGTGGGCAAGAGAGTGCATAAGGCGGTGTGCGACGGAACGGATCGCGTTGTTGGCGCTTTTGCGAAAGGGGTGGGTGGTTGCCATAAGGATCAAGGCGGAAAGCCTCGATGGTTCGGGCTTCGCCGCGTAAGGCTGCTTCAAGTTGGGGTGGTTGGTTGACACCCACAAAGTGAAAGTGGTCTTTGGGAAATTGCAGAGCGTCGCGATGGTGTTGAAAACGCTCTTGCTTAAAGCCCCATGAGACCGCCGTTATCGTTTGGGGAAAGGTTTGGGTCCATTCGTAAAAACGGCAGATCCCGAAAAGTAGATTCTCAAAAGAGTCTCTTGCGAACTCTTCGGTGGTTACGCGATCTTCGACATCTTGGGTCAGCCACCCAAGATGTCTTGCGAGCATCCAGTAACTTTGGGCTTCGCTGCGAGGACCTGCTTCAAGGCGAGTTTGTCCTCCTGAAAAGACCAACAGTGCGGAAGGATCTGCCTGTGTGCGCGCGATGCCGTGTTGGATGTGTTCGAGGTAAAAGGCGGGTTCTGCTGTTTGAAAGGACTGGAGGGACCAACACCCGTCACAGGTGGGATCGGTAAAGTCGTTGGAGGTGTAGATCGCGTGTCCTGCGACGAGGATGAGATGAGTCAGTGGTAAAGGCACGGTGAATCCTTGGTGTTTGAGAGAAAGCGTCTTTGAGCGCTTTCTCAAAAACGCGGCATCACAGAGAGCAGGACCACAAATAGAATCGTTGATCTCCTAGGTAGAAGAGGCTTTTCTCGTCATCGCTAAACTTTGCAAGCCGTGCACTTTTGTTTTGGGGAGAACCACCTGCGTCAAAGATGTAACTACTCAGTTGCTTGCCTGTTGCGCTTTCCCATAACAAAAGTCTCGCATCACCCGTGCTTCCCAAAAGGTATCGACCCGATGGAGAAAAGATCACTCTGTAGATCTTTGCATTTTGGGGGCCGATCTCTTTTAGTTTAGCCCATGTATTTGTATCGTACAAAACAACTTTGTCGTGCGATGCAGCGAGGAGCTTGCTGTCTGGAGAAAAGGCCAGATCATATTGGCTACCGATCAGGCGCTTGCCGATGAATCGGACGTTTCCTTGCTCGAGTTTCCAAGGATAAAGGTAACCTTTGCCGTCCACAACAGCGACGTGTTGGCCATCGTTGCTGATGGCGGCGACGTAGAGGACTACACTTGCAGCGTCGTAAAGTCCCTTGGCACTGATGACGGTCTCTTCGAGCTTTTCGATATCCCATGCGTGGAGTTCTTGCTCGCTTGTTGTGTAGACGAGATATCGACTGTTGGAAGAAAAAGAGAAATTGGAGACCGCGTGGCCGCTGTTTGATTGGTAGAGCAGCTTTTTTTGTTGCAGTGTTGCAAGATCCCAAAGGATGACGTTGCTAAGGGGTTGATCGCCCGTGTAAAGAGGCCACGAGTATTGCACAAGATATTTTCCATTTGGCGAGATCAGAAAGCTCTGACGGTCATAACCGTGGACGACGTGCGTTAAGATGCGGAGATCTTGGATGCTTCCATCAACCGTCTTCCTTGTTGTGATGACGCCATCAGACGAGATGCTTGCTGCGAGTCGTCCGTTTGAAGCGAGCAAAGCAATGCTCATCGGTGTGCCATAGTTGCTTTGGAGGAAGCCTGTAAACTTTTGTTGGGCAAAGTCATACACCGCGATATCATCTTTTTTTACGGCTACTGCGGTGTCATTTGCGCGGGCCAAGGCCACAAAGTTTCCGTCTTTTGTGATCGCGAGGGCTGCGGATTCGTTTTGTTCGTAGATGTCGAGCGCTTTGGTCTCTTGACCTGTGATCAGATCGATCCAGTTTAAAGTCTGCTTGTCTTTGTAGTACAGGACTTTATGAAGCGTTTCGTGGGGGACATAGTGACGTTTGTAAAAGGCTTCTCCATACACCGCTTTCGCAGTGTTTTCTTGGGTATCCCATACCGCAAGAAAGCCTGAGGAGGCACCCAACACAAATCGTCCATTGGGGCTATATCGAAGGTGGTGCATGAAAAACACAGGTGGAGAGTCCAAGAGTTTCAAGTCTTGTTTCTTTGTCCCCGTTTCCAGATCGATGATCATGGGAGGGAGTTTCACGTTACCCACCCGAGAGAAGAAAGCTTCTTTTCCATCTGGGGCGATTGCGACTTGGAACGATTGTTTGTTTGCGTCTACGTCTTGGATGGTTTGCTTGCGAAGTAGGGAGTGATCTTCGTGTTTGTACCAGATGGCTTGTGCTTGTTCGATGACCAGCAAGGCGTCGTTGCCTGCGTGGATGGCTGAAGGTTTGGCCGCGTATACCGTTTTTTTGCCTTTGCCGAGTTCCCAGAGCTCGATTTCTTGGCTATTGGAAATCGCCAGCCATCGGCCATCAGGAGAGAGGGATGCGTACAAAATGGAATCGAACTGTGTTTCGTGCCATGCGACCCAATGGTTGTTTTGGACATCGCGGACGCGGATGACTTTTCCTGCAATCTCGACGAGTTCTTTGTCTTGGTTGCGGAAAAAATACTGGGTCACAGTATCCGTGTAATTGTAAGAAAAATTCCCTTCTAGGTTGGAAGGGACGCAACCCTCGCAATTGCCCTGGCAAGTGGGTTCTACGCAGTTTCCTGCTTGGCAAACTTTCCCATTTTGGCAGCCAGAATCATCTACACAGCCTTGGGTGGGGATCTCTACGCACTTTCCTTGGTCGCAAGTGTAATTGTTTTGGCAATCCCCGTCTTGCGTGCATTCGGGCTTGGCCTTGGGCTTGCACTGACTTTGCACACAAGACTGGTCGGCCGCACAGTCTGCATCAGACTGACATCCGCTTGGGACGGCTTCTTTGCATATCCCTTCGCTACAAACAAAGTTGGTGGCGCAGTCTGTGTTGGTTTTGCAGCCGCTGGGTTTCCCCTTGCAGACGCCTCCTTCACAGTACATCCCTTGGGGGCAACTACCATCGCGATTGCAGAGTTGTTCTCCTGCAGCACGACACCAACCTAAAGCACAGACTTGTGCGGAGGGGCAGTCTGTATTTTCGTGGCACTCGTAGGCACGGAGCCCACAGCCCGTCGATTGAGAAGAGATCATCAAGAAAAAGACAACACAACAAGAGAAAAAAAGCCTTGATACGCGCATCAAAGGAAGGCGCCCTGTTTTTCGAATCATGATAGATTCCTTTCTTAAACATCATACAAATTCTTACTTTTGCGACCTCCACAAGGTCGAATACTGCGGGCGTTGTGGAGGTCGGCGGAGGGCGTAGCAAACTACGCTCTCTTGGAGGATGTTGGCGTTTCAAGACAGGGGCTGCACGTCCCTTGTGAAGCGGTGCCTGTCTTGGCGGTAAAACATCCTCTTGGGTGACATCTCGTCACCGTCCTGGCGGAACAGGCCGAAGAAGCGCGCTTTTCATCGGTTGTTCCGCGAATCGTACGCGTTGTTGTTTCTCTCAACGCTATGGGGTTGTGGGCCAAGTCTTGAGGCGAAGAGGCAGATCAAGGCGAATCGAGAGGCCCAACATTGCTTGCCATGAAAAATGATTTTGCCAAGAATACCCGAGCTGGGTGAGTTCAAATCCAGCGCTGAGACGGGCGGAAAAGGCGACGCGTTCATGAAACCAAAGATTGGCCTGAAAGACACCGCCATAGCGAAAGATACCGCCTGCATTGGGTTGACTGTTGAGATCTTGTATCAAGACGCCGTACCCAACGCCCACGCCAAGAAAAAGGTCGAGAAAAGAGAAACTTTTTCGGTAGCCGATCTCGCCCTGCAGCTCGAAGAAAAGTTGCGAATAGCTTTGTTCTTGGTAGGGGATCTGCGTTCCCCAAAGACCCAACTTGAGCCCAAAATAACGATGTCGCCAACCGATCTCGCCGCCTCCAAAAAAGCTACCGCGCAAGAGGAAGCTTTGTTTGGTGCCGCCGTGAAACTCTAGAAGATGGCTTTCTTCTGGAGGGGCAGGCTCCAATGATTCGAGGGGGAGCGTGATATGCCCTTTGCGCTGGGTTTGTGCACTGCGACAACGAATAGAACTCCAATCCTCGCTGAGACGGGCTTCTTGGCCTTTGGGGAGTTGTACTTTTTGTCGCCAACATCGTCCTTTGTGTTGAAGGTCGATGACTGCATCGCCTGGGACGACCGCAAGGCGGAAGGCTTGGGTTGCGCGTTTTTTTTGGACCCACAAAAAATTGGCCACCGAGACTTGGAGGTGTCCCACGACCTTTGGCCCGATCCATAGGCGCGAACCGTAGGCAGGAGCCAACGCGTAAGTGTTGGCGCGTTGGTATACGCCAAAAAGGTAGGGCTTTTGTCGGGTCTCGCGTGCCATCTCTTGGCTCACGTATGCAAAGAGTTCTTCGATCGATATCTTGCCGTCGTGATCGCGATCTGCGGGTCCTTGGAGACCTTGCAACAGATGGTGCGTAAAGATCGATGCTTTGTAACGTTGGGACTCCCAAGCGCTATCGAGGCTGGAACTGATGATCTGTAGGCCTTGTTCTTCGCCTTGGTTGGGGAAGTTTTGACTTAGATCGAGTGGGCGCAAACGACGAACACCTTTGCGGATCAGTTCTTTGAACTGTTGCATACTGCCAAACTGACGGATGATCTCTCCGCTAAAGCAAGCGTCGAGGATGGCAAACCTTCGTTGGATAGGAAGTTTTCGTAGGAAAGTGGCAAACTCTGGGTAGGTGACATCGACGTTGGATCTTGGCCCCGTGTGGAAGCGCGATTTGTCTGCATGTCCTGTGTAATAAAAGAGAAAGGTGGTGATGTGGGGGGCGCGTTTGGCGCGCTTTTCGATGCGCGACATGGCTTGGCGGAATGCGTGGGCATCTTGATTTTGGACTGTGTGGACGATAAAGCCCAGTCTACGGAGCTTTTCAGCAAATGGACGCAGGTCGCCACGTAAGGCGTAGTGAAGCTTGGGATCTTCTTTCCAACCTTGTTGGTTGCCGACGAGGAGCGCGACGCGGATATCCTTTGCGGTCGCTTGGCTCGGAAAAAACACGAGGGTCAACAACCAAAGCCTAAGCAGGCTCACCCAAGTGCGTTTCTGAACAAAGCGGAGAAAGCAGGGGATCATTGTTTTTTCCAAATCCAAAAGGATTGTACGAGCCACGGTCCTTCGGGCGGTTGAAGCGTCTTTGGCGTGGCGTGCATCGTCAAGGCGTCTCGCACACGTCGCTTGATGGTTTTGACTGGCAAAGGATGTTTCGAAAAGAAGATAAAGAATCGTTCTTGTCCAAGGGTGTCGTCAAGTTCCATGGAGTTGGAGTTGGGGTAAAGGTGCTCTCCTGCGGTCAACTCAAGGCTGCGCTCTTGTTCGAGCGGGAGATACACAAACACTTCGCGTTTCTGGTTGATACTCAAGATCAGGCAGTGCGTTGTGTGCGGAAGACGCAAGATAAACTGCAAGAGATCGCCTGGAGAAAGTTGTTGTCCATCGCGTAGGACTTGGGTCTTTGCGTAGGACAAGCTCGACGCAGGGCGTTGTTGTTTGTGCGCAAACATTGCAATCGCAAAGGGGGTCCCATTTTTCATTCTGTCGCCTGCAAGGGGCTTTTGGGGCTTGATTTGAGGGGACGTGACGAAAGGACCACGCCAAAGCACCAACATGACAATTGCTGCGGAGAAAACTGGACCCGCCCACAAGATGCTTTGTCGAAGCGTCTCAAACCACGAGGGTTTGGGAGAGGTCTTGAGAGAGGGCTCTGCTTGACGAAGCGTTTGCGCTTGATGTTGGCGAAGTCGTGCGAGCGCTTGGTGTGGATCGGGGATGACTTCTTCTCTTGGAGAGATGGCCAAGATCGCTGTGTGGAAACGCTCTTCGTCTTGTTGCAGCAGCGCGAGTGCATCGTGGCATTGTTCGCACTGTGCGAGATGTTGTTCGATCTCCTTCTCCGCGTGGGAGGGGAGTTCGTGTTCCAAGTAAGCCTGAAGGGTTTGTGGATCTGCGTGCATTACAGGTCTCTATCTTCTTGATATGCCGAGGCAAAGGCGCGCTTTGCTCGAAACAAAAGTTGACTCATGGAAGAACGTTGAAGTCCCAACAGATCCGCGATCTCTTCGTAGAGAAGGCCCGCAGCGTGAAGCATCAAGAGATGCGCTTGTTGGTCGGGAAGAGCTTCAAAGAGGACCTTGCGGACCGAAAGAGCGATCTCTGTTTGTTGTGTGGTCTCAGACTGGGTGTGCTTGGCAGCTTGATCATGTCGATGTATGCGGCGTGTACGACCGCGTATGCTGTTGAGCGCTGTACGAACAGCCACTTGTGTAAGCCACGCTTTTGGATGGTTGACCTCTTCTTTTTGAAGGGTGTCATGAAGGCGCAAAAAGACTTCTTGCGCGAGGTCTTCGCTTTCTTGGGCGTCTCCAAGGACACGGTAAAGCGTGCGGTACACATGCGCATAGTGCTCCAAAAAGTGTTGCTCAAAGACCGATATCGCTGGGGGCATCGACATACTCATCCACAAAAGAAAATATCAATTCACTGCATCAAGGCACATCTTGTCTCTGCTTTCATGAAGGATGACACCAGCAGATCGTCGGGTGATGACAAGATGCAAAAGATTTTTTGCATAAAAAGATTTATTGTATACGTAGGTGCTTGAATTGTATGGTGTTTTGTGAGGATGTTTGTGTGGAAAAAGAGAAGGGGGTCAAGCTTGGGAGGGGAGCAGAGACCAGAAAGCGGGCTTGGGTTCGAGCGTGGTAAAGGGTTCCCAAGAATCGGGGATGTAAAGCGACTCTGGCGACCAATGTCGCATGGCGG
Organism: Myxococcales bacterium; assembly: GCA_020632975.1. Lineage (GTDB taxonomy): Bacteria > Myxococcota_C > UBA6777 > UBA6777 > UBA6777 > JAKLKB01. The sequence continues at coordinate 44,945 of JACKEL010000015.1, read as the reverse complement.
TCTTGAGCGCTTCGAGGTCCCAAGCGGGCTCGTCTTGGGCGACTTGTGCGCAGATCTCTTCCCAAACACTCACGCGGGTTTGGGGCATATCGCTTGCGAGGGCGCCTACAAGAGAGTCGCGTCGTTCTTCGATGCTCTGCATCTTTGCGAACTTGAGTGGTTCGTCTTGAACGCGATCGAGGTCGAGTAAGAGCTTTTCTTTGAAGGGGGCGAAGGTCTCGTAGTCTGCATTTGTAAAAGTCGAGACGAGGTAAACAGAAAGCACTTGGAGTTGTGGGAGTTTGCCTTGCTCGATGGCTTGTGCGAGGAGCTGGGCGCCTTTGGTGGTCAGTGGGTTGGCGGCAAGGCTTATTTGCTGAAGTTGTCCGAGCCAAGGGGCTTCAAGGAGGGTTTCGAGGGCTTTGTCGTCGATGTCACAGCGATCCAAGGTAAGTTTCGTGAGGCCCGTAAAGTGGGGGCTTTCCACGAGTTGCTTGATACCACTTTGGCCGAGACGATTGTTTGAAAGGTCGAGTGACACGAGAGAGCGGACGCTTGCGTTGCTGCGAAACTCTCGCATCGAGACGCTATCGAGCTTGGTATCGAACAGTTGGAGTTCTTGAAGGTGGGGGAGTCCATCTTCGCGGAGGATCGAGCGGAGACCTTTGGTGCCGATCTTTGCGCGCGAAAGAGTCAGTTGCACAAGAGAGCGGCAGGCTTGGGACTGGAGGAGGGGCAACAAGCCTTTGTGCGAGATGTCGTTGTTGGAGAGGTCGAGCATCTTGAGTTGGTCCCAACGACCGAGCTTTGCGAGATCTTCGAGGAGCTTGTCGCTCAGTCCGCAAGATTCGAGGTGAAGGGCTTGTGGGTTGGAAAGGCTCTCCGATGCAAAAAGGGCGCGAAGGTGATCGGGTCGCATGGGTGTGTAAGACAGCGAGATCCCTCGCCATGTGCGTTCTTGGGGGCGGTCGAGCGTGTGTAAGAGTTTTTCGCTATCGTAGATCCCGCCTGCTGCGCAGAACTCATTGGCGCACGCAAGCCAAGGGACAGGCTCTTCTCCAAAGATCTCTTTGACCAACCATCGCTCAGGGGCGAGGCGTCGCACATTGGACCAAGCCTCGCTAGAGAGGGCTGTTTGGACTTCTTCGAGAGAAAGACCCTCGCTCTCTTCGAGATAAGTGCAGAGTGCAAACCATGCTTCTTCGGATGCTTTGTGTTCGAGCCATCTTTTGGCTTCTTGGGCTTGTGTGTTCATCGAAAGGTTCCTTTGTCGCTTGGAGCGTGAAAGAGAGCGAAAAGATGGGCAGAGGATAAAAGGGCGATGCAAGGAAGGCAAGAGCGGAGATCAAGAGAAGGCAGAGCGCAGCTTACGCGTTGATGCGTGTGAGGAGAAAAGTTCGCATGTGTTTGGGGAGTTCGGGCAAAGATGCGCGGACTTCGAGTCCACTCAAAGGATCGAAGAGAAGGGGTGGATCTTCTGTGATGATACGCAAGGGCTCGTCCTCTTCGCCGCTTTCTTCTTTGTTGACTTGGGGGCTTTCAGAGACAAGCACAGCGTAGTGTTGTTCTTCGAGTTGAAGTCTGTGATGCCCAAGTTCGAGGCGGAACAAAGTCGCGAGGGGACCTTGAAGATCGATGGTGATGCGTTCGCTCTCTTCAGAGAGTTGCACTTCGAGGCCGATGGATTGGGCAAATTGTTGATAAGCCTCCGCCAGCCGTAACATCAAACGCAAGGCTTGTGGGTGAAGCGTAGGGCTGTGGATATGAAGTGTGTACTTGGAGGGGGGAGCCTTTTGTTTCCAAGCGTAGCAAGCAAACTCCCATTCCAAGTCGAGCCTCGCTGCGTCGAAAAGAAAGGCTTGCTCGCGAAGCTCTTGTTGCTTTTCAGGGGCAAGCTTGGAGGGGGTGCGTTGGGAGACCCACTCAAGCTGCTCGACGGCCTGTATTTGCTCTTGAAATCGCGTAAAGAGCGGGCTTTGCGCTAGACGCAGTTCTTTGTAGGAGACAGCTTCTTCCCAAGACTGGATACGACGGCGGATGTCGCCAAGGTAGCGTTCCCAAAGATTGTCGTGTTGGAGCTGAACATTCTTGAGTGGGAGAGGGATCGGCGAAGAACCCCCACGATCCGAGAGGATCGAGAGGTTATCGTCTTCAAGGTAAAGTTCAAAGACTTCGGCTTGTGCTTCTTGACGACGGATCAAGCGGCGAGAAAGAGGAACCAACACAGACTGTTCGATGGCGCGTTTCATGGGGCGTGCGCCATAACGCGGCTGGTATCCGAGCGAAACGAGATGATCGAGGAGATTGTCTTCGTAACGGATGGAGATCTGGCGGCGTTGGAAACCTTCGCGTTGGATCGCTTTGTCGAGCATCATCTTGGCGATCTTGCGGAGCGCATCTTGGTCGAGCGAGTGGAAGGGCACGAGAAAGTCGATGCGGTTGATAAACTCTGGGCGGAAGAACTTTTCCGCAGCCTCGCGATAATGGGACTCGACCGCTTTGACCGTGCGTTCTGCAAAGCCTGGTGGGGCTTTTTGTTCTGCTCCAAGGTTCGATGTCATGATGATGATGGTATGCGTAAAGTGTACGGTCGAGCCTGTGGTGTCGGTGAGTCGGCCTTCTCCGAGGACTTGAAGAAGAAGGTCAAACACGCTCGAATCCGCTTTTTCGATCTCATCCAACAAGACGATAGAGAAAGGTTGCTCGCGGATCTTGCGGGTAAGATCGCCCTCTCCATCGACACCGCCCACAAGGCGCATCGAAGATCCTGGGGAGGAATATTCTGACATATCGAGTCGCAAAAGTCGCTTGCGATCACCAAAAAGGTACTCCGCCAAAGCCAGTACAGACTCGGTTTTTCCGACCCCTGTAGGACCCATAAAAAGGAAAGATCCCAGTGGTTTGAGCGGATCATTGAGGCTGGCTTTGATCAACATAATCAGGTTGGTAAGAAGCTGAACAGGGTGTTTTTGTCCAACGATACGATCGAGGAAAAATTGTTTTACCTTGGGGAGATCGAGCTTTTGTTCAGGGTCGATCAGGTTCTCAGGGAATCCACTCGAGCGAGCAAAAGCTTTGATGGCGTCTGGGGGATGGAGCTTGCGTTTTTGCTCACCTGGTGGGTAGAGATGGGCCATCTGCTCGATCAAGCGGATGCCAGAGCCTGGTAGGGCGTTGGCATCGCCAAAACGCGCCAAGATGTCGAGTGCGCGTTGGATGGCTTCTCGCGTAAAGATGGCTTTGTTTTCTTTGCCCAATCGATGGGCGCTGCGTTCGAGGATGGCAAAAGAGTCTTGCGAAGAGAATGCTGGGACAGGAAAACGTCGAAAAGTCTGGACAAAAGGCGCGTTAAGCTGTTCTGCCATGGCCAGCGCGTCAGGGGTGGCCTCGGCGATCACGACGATGTCGTCTTTTTGTAGGAATGGCAACAACATCTGTGCGACGTTGAGACCGCTGCGAAGCGAGCCCGCCATCATGATCTCAAGGATGCCATCGACGTAAAGGATACCTTGCTCTGAACGTACTTCCTCGATAATCCGCAGACATCGCTCTTGCCATTCGCCAAGGTACTTCATCCCTGCGATGATACGGCTACCTGTCACATACCAGATCTTTGTGTCGAGTAGGCGCTCGGGCACGCTCTTGGCGGCGATGCGCGCAGCGAGTTCGTGGACAAGGGCTGTCTTTCCAACGCCTGAGTTTCCGACAAGAAGCAAGCTGCGTTGTTGGTGTCCGCTCAAGACAGAGATGAGCTGTTGCATCTCCTTTTCGCGGAACTGCGCGCGTTGTAGACGTCCTTCGCTGGCTTCTTGGGTGAGGTTTACACCCACTTCGAGGAGGGGGTTTTTGGGTTCAAACAAGGAGAAGAGTTCGTCGAGATCGTCTTTTTCTTTTTTGACTTTGTAGCGGCCTGCGCCGTGATAGACCACCTCCAAAGGCTCGATTCGCTCGTTGCGCTCGTACTGATAAGCGAGAAGCGATTCAACGGGTCGGAGATGAAAATAACCTCGCACGATTTCTTCTGACCAAGGGATGATATTTTCTTTGTCAAAGATGCGGAAACTCTTGTTGAGACGGGGAATCCAGATCTCAAACAGGTCTTTTTCTTTGAGAGGACGCTCAAAGAGCGTAAAGCGCATGGGCACGCGCACCAACCGCTCATTTTGCACTGCATTGAGGTCGACGCGCAGGGCGTGTTGGTTCAGTGTCTCAAAGAAAGTGTCGCTTTCGTTGGAGACAAGACGCTTGAGTGCAAGCTCACGTGCCAAGACTTCTTGAAGTTCTTCGCGGGCTTGTTTCAGGGTTGGAGCGTAAGCGGCATAGTCAGGGTGTGTGAGGACCTGTGCGGTGTACCAACCATTGAAGTGATGCTGCGTGAAGATATGAAAACGCTGTTGCATGCGGCTGTCCGTAGATTAGAGGTATGTCGCGAGGACGCGGTACATGGCGATACGAAACATCGTATCCGCGAGTTGTCCCAACAGTTCCGTCCGCAAGGTGTTGTGGCGGGATTGGATATTGAGATCCAGTTCTTCCCCTGTGAGCGGGTCTAGCGATAGATGCTCGTGGAAAAGCCGTCGCAAGGGAAGGACGGGACGGGGATTTGGCGTCCCAAGTTTTTGGCGGCGTGCTTCGAGGTAGTCTTGGTGCTCTTTATCAAGCGCCTGTAATGCCCGACAGAGCGCACGTTCGTAACGTTTGATCTCTTCGTTTGCGGGTGTCTCGACGGTTGTCGTTGCACCTGTTCCTTTGGTTTCACTTGGAGCGCCAAGCTGATGATCCTCGCTTGTTTCTGTGGTTTCGCTTGCGTCCATCTCTTCGATGGTTTCGCTTGTTTCGCTTGTGTCCGTCTCTTCGCTGGATTCGCTTGTTTCGTAAGGTGCGCCTTCATCAGAAGATGCGATCGTTTCTTCTGCGCCTTCCGCGTCGTTTGCTTCGTTGGCCTCGATCGCTTGGGATGTTTGTTCATGGGCAGCGTCTTGGGTCGTTGTTTGTGCAGCGCTTGTGGTGGTTTCGCTTGTGGTGATCGCCTCAGATGCTGCTTGGTTTTGGTAAGCCTCAAGATAAGGGGAGGCTTGTAGGGAGACGTCTTCGATGCGCAATAGGTCGCAAAGCTGATCGGGGCCGCTGCTGTAGGTGTACAGCCAGAAACCCAGTTCCTCTTTGAGCAAGGTCTTGATGCCTGGACCGCTGATGCTCAATGCGACGCCTTTTACATCGTACCATCGGCTTTTGGGTGTGTTTTTGTCGTTGAGGAAGTCTGCCAAGGTATCTGTTGAGGCATCTTGTTGCCATGCTTCCCAACCTTGTGGCCCCAAGATCAAGAACTGCACGCCCGCCCAACGCTGCCAACAAAGAGAAAAGGCGTAGGCAAACGAAAGCATCTGGACGCGCGTGTGTGGGTCGTCTGTGCCAGGAAGGAAACGCAGCAAGGCTTGGGTGTCTTCTGCGTCGTGAGCGTGGTTTGCGCGGAAGAGCAAGCCTGCGAGACGTAAGCGCAGGTCATTGAGGGCTTGTCGAGCGAGGGGCATAAGGCGCTGTGTGTCCGCTTCGACGGGCTGTTCAGAGACAAAGTCTGTGCGAAGACGAGACATGTCATAGTCGGGTTGGCCGTAAACACCGCGCTCTAGCACCTCTTGGTATTGGAAGGTGGCGAGGTATTCGTCTTGAAAGTGATCCACCACATGTTGCAACTGCCGCATCTCATCGAGTAGTTCGCCCAAAAACAGCAGTCGTTCTTGTTCATTGTGAGGAAGAAGGGTGAGGGGATGTTCTTCTTTTTGTAGGGCGTTGAACTCACCCAAAAGACGGGTGTGTTCGTGGGTGAGGTCTTGGATAAAAGATTGTTGGATCAGGTTGTGAAAGCTTGTAGAAATATTCTCAAAGTTGGGTTTGAGTTCTTCCCACTTTTTGATTGGCTGGAGGCTGGGCAGAAGATCCACGGTGGGCTCTTCCAAGTTCCAGATCTCCATGGTGATCTCTTTGTTTTGGTCGAAGACTTGGATCAAGCTGTTTTGCGAGGGGGGAGACTCGACAAGGCGTTGTGCAAGCGGAACAGTCAACTGTTGTTCGAGCAGCCGCTTCATGGAACGCGCGCCATACTGGGGATCAAAGCCAAGGTCGATCAACAGTTCTACAAGGGCAGGATCGACTTGCACCATGACCTGGCTTCGTCGAAGTCCGCGTCGACTGAGGATATCCTGGATCAATCGTTCTACGAGCGGTGCGATGGCATCGCGTCCAAGGCGGCGGAAAGGAACGATGCGATCGATGCGGTTGAAAAACTCAGGACGGAAAAAGCCTTCTGCGGCCTTGCGATAATGCGTATCCATCTGTGCTTCATCAGGACCCGCAAAACCAAGAGAGCGGTTGGCTTCGCGCACACCGAGGTTTGAGGTCATGATCACGACAGTATTACAGAAGTTGACTGTGCGGCCCGCAGCGTTGGTCAGACGCCCTTCGCCAAGGACTTGGAGGAGCGCGTCAAAGACCGCAGGATGGCCTTTTTCGATCTCATCGAGCAGGATGACGCTAAAGGGCTGTTGTTGTACGCGGCGGGTCAACTCGCCATCAGGTTGCCAGCGATCCCCGATCAGTCGGGAGACCGCCCAACTGTCCATAAACTCGGACATATCGAAGCGGATCATGCGGTCTTCTCGACCAAATAGATAGGCTGCGAGGGCTTTGGCCGTCTCGGTTTTTCCGACCCCTGTGGGACCGACGAAAAGCATCGTTGCAAGGGGGCGTTCAGGGTCATTGAGCCCTTGTTGTAGGGTGACAACGATGTCTGTGACAGACTCGACAGCGGCTTGTTGGGCGATGATGCGACGACGAAAGTGCGCGCTGATATCGTGAGTCGAACGCGACTGTTGCTCCCACAAGATAAAGCCAGGAAGTCCTGTCTGTCGTTCAAAAAAGCGTACAAGCTGTTCGCGTTGGATAGAACGCCGCCCCAAGGAGTCTGTGGTGATATCTTGGTGATCGGACATCAAACGCCGCATCAAGGTGATTGCTTTTCCTGGGAAGCACTCGTGGGCCTGAAAACGCCGTGTCAAGGCCAGTGTCGTCATCAACGTATCGGCGGAGATCACTAGGTCGTCGAGTGCTTCAAAGCGCCTCATCGCATGGACAAGCACGGTCAGGGTGTCTTTTTCGGGGAGTTCGGGGATCTGCAAGATGCGAAAGCGGGCGAAAAATCCGGGTGCTTCTTCGCGTGTGGCTTCGAGACGTTCGGGGGTGCACTCGCCAAGGATGCGGAAGTCACCGCGCGCGATGTGTGGTTCGAGGTACTGCGCAACGTGAGTGTCTGAGTGTGCTGAACGGCCCGTGTATACGAGGGATGGGAGATCGTTGACATACAAGATGTCGTTTCGTGCGTGGAGTTCGTTGACCATATTTTGGCAACGTTGTTCCCAAGCGCCTACGACGCTCATCCCTGCGATCAATCGGTTACCATCGACTTCCCAAACATCACAACGCTCTTGAAGAGGGAGTTCTTGTGCGGCAAGCGCGCGGATCACTTCATGGATAATCGCGGTCTTGCCAACGCCCGAAGGACCGACCAAAAGGATCGCTGCCCCATCACGTTGCAAAAGTTGCAAGATCTGTTTGACGATGACATCTCGCCCGAAAGCAGGGGGAAGACGATCGTCCATCGCACGGTGACTGAGGTTGAGACCCACTTCGCGCAAGGTCGTGGGAGGAACGATCTGACGCTTGCGTTTTTCCTTGGGATCGTTGTCTTTGTTTTTCTTCTTTTTCTTTTTTTTCTGTTGTTTGGGGCGGGAAGGTAGGATCGTTGGGTAATCGACTTCGACGTCGAGGATCTCCAAGTAGTCGTAAGACTGGCAAGTAAAGGGATCGAGGTTGATATCTCCCGTTTCTTCTACCCATTTTTCCACAAAGTGTTTGACCGCGTGCTCTAAGTGAGCGGTACGCATCATTGCGAAACGCTCCGTGCTTAGGCGAGGGATGGTGGCTGTGTAAAATCCGTCGCTTGGCCAACGGCTGACGACCACTGCGAAGCGTCCTGTCCAAGTCTTTTTGAGCTTTTGTTTCAAAGGGCGTAGGTCGATCTCGACTTTGACTTTGCGTAGCTCGATATAAGGACAAAAACTCAGCTCAGACATCCGACGGATCGGCCAACGCGGAACGTGCTCCATCAGGTGCAAAGCGACGTTATCCAGTTGCTCCGCAAGGCTCACGCCACGAAAACGCTTGGTGACAACCCCTGGAATAAACAACTCATACGTCTCTTTGCTATCTACTGATACCATCACCGCGACATTCATAAAGATTTCTACCTCTGCATCGTTCGTTGGGGATCTAGAGCGGCCGTCGCATCAATTTGCTGTTTTATCCTACATAAACTTTGCTGCTTGTGTAGGTCCTCCAACATCGCTTCTCTTCTCAATGTCTCGATGGGACGAGACCTTGCGAAAGAAAGATGTTGACGATTTTGAAGCATGTGTGTTATCCACTCACTTGTGAATTGTGTATAGGCGGCTCTACGCCATCCACTTCCTCTACTTTGCAGGCTTCTCTTTGTTTGGCTGGTTTGAGGACCACCCCAACAAAGAAAAGCAGATGGAGAGGAAGTTGATGTCGCAGGACACGCAAGCGGTGTGAATCTACACCAAGATGTCTCGGAAGAGACTTGTTTGAAAAAACGGCTCAGCGTCTTCCACTTCCTCTACAAAGGAACGCTCCTAAAGAGAGGAAGTTGACGCCGCAGAGACGAAACAGTCAGGCTTTTTGAAGTCAATCATTTACCCTGATGTATGGTTGGGGTGTGGAGTCGCACAAAGTTTTTGGATGCCTAAGATCTACCTCTATTCGAGTCGATGATGACCTTGACTCGCAAACTCGGTGCGTGGCTTGAAACGAGCCAAGCCAACGAAGGTTCTGTCTTTTTGCATCCACTCCTTTGGTGACTCCCCATCACACACAGAGCGTTGTTTCCGTAAGTTCGCAAGATGAGAAGACAAACTCGATCTGTTCTTCGATCTTTTTCTGCATCTTCAGATGCTTTGCGAACAACCTACCATCCAACACGCAGACTCTGTGAAACTCCCACCCATACATACTTTATGTTTCGTGAGGAGTTTTCTCATGCGCCCATATTCCAATGATTTGCGTATCCGTGTCATCAAAGCTTACCAAAATGGTGAAGGCTCGCAACGCGAGTTGGCACGGCGCTTTTGTGTTTGCCTTGCTACCGTGCAAAACTGGTTGAAGCGTTTTCGTGAGACGGGTCACCTCGAACCCAAAGACTATCGCCGTGGTCCCCAACCCCGCATCGATCAACGCAGCCTTAGCATGTTGCGTCAGATCGTCGCTGGAAAACCCAACGCAACCCTCGAAGATCTTTGTGATGACTTTTTTGCTTGTGCAAAGGTCCGCGTAAGCAAACCCACGATGTGTCGGGCTCTTCAGAAGATTCGTGAACAAGAAACCCGCCACGATATCCGCGTTTCTGCACTCGCAGATCGCAAACCTTTGTCCCCCATCCTCGAAGCATAATCCCCGCTTCTCCCTCCTTTTGTCTTCTTCCTTTTCCCTTCTCCCATCCCAACGCCAAATCTCCCAAGGCAAGCTCTTTGCCTTTGGGCAATAGGCATTCTTTTCTCTTTGGAAGGTCGTCGCTTTTGGCGAGTGTTCTCTTTGCGAGGTGGTTGCTTTTGGAAGCAATTCTCTTGGAGGGAGTCTATCTTTGGAGGTCTTCGCTTTTGGCGAGCGTTCTCTTTGAAGGTCGTTTTCTTTGGGAGGTTGTTGTCTTTGGAAGGTCGTTTTCTTTGGAAGGTCGTTTTCTTTGGATTATATCTTACGACTTGTGGGGACTTCGGATGGCTGTAGAACGGCTTTCTTTTGTACAAAGAGATGGGTGCCGATGCCGACGCTTAGGCGATTTCCGCGCCAAGAGACGCTTCGATAAAAAGGTGCAGCAAACCATATCAGTGTGTAGAGCAGATCGCGCATCCAACCGCTCAGCAGGACCCAACCAAGGTGCTCTCGCCCGCGTAACTTGGCCCATTGGAGTCCATCGCGGATCGAAACAAGCGCAAAGTACCAAACAAAGACTTCCCATCTCCCAAGGAAAGCAAAGACAAGGAATCCCAAGCACAGTGGGTTGAGTAGGGCTTCGAGAGGGTACAGCAAAGGGGTGAGGCGGGAGCGAATCAGCCCCCAACGTACGTAGCGATTCCACAAGACGGGTAGGGTCGTGTGTAGGTTTTGATTGAAGCAAGCTTGCGAGCAAAAGACGACTTGGTAGCCCGCGTAACGCATCATCTTGCCCATGTGGTAGTCTTCCGCCAACACGTAAGCCAAGCTTTCGAATCCACCCAGTGCATCGAGGAGTTGGCTACGAAATGCGTTGGATTTGCCGACCACAAGGGCTTCTTGGGTCAAGGACTGGTAGGCTGCGAGCATATTCGCCAAAGGTCCGTTGATGTACATATTTTCCATGAAGGCCCAAAAAGTCTTTTCCCCTGACCCTACAAAGATACTGCTCACGAGGCCGATATTCGGGTCTTTGCAAAAAGGACGTGCCATCTCTTGAAGATACATCGGGCGAACAGCGATGTTGGAATCGTTGAGTACGACGATCTCTTGGACGCCTGTTTCCCAGATGGCACGGATATTTGCGACTTTGGGATTGAGGCCGCGGTTTCCATCATGGATGACCATACGGTAAGAAACATCCGGATAGTGCGAGGCTACGCTGTGCACCAAGTCGATCACTGGATCTTCGTGGCCTTCGACACCAAACAAGATCTCAAAGCGCGGATAGTCCTGTTGAAACAGCGTATGGAGGTTCTGTTGGAGTCCTGCGTCGATGCCCTTGAGCGGTTTGATGACAGAGAGAAAAGGCCACTCTTCGGGGGCATTGGAGGGGGGACGCAAAAACCAGAAGAGGTGGGCTGTTCCCAAAAGTGTCCCAAAACTACAACAGGCGAGTAGGGACCAAAAAAACCATTCCATGCATGTTTACCTTTCTTTTCAAGGTCGCCGCGGCTCGAAGCTCAGCTCAGTTTATGCTTGGGTTGTCAGTGGCTTGGAGAGTCGAAAGGGCTGGAAGGATCGTCTGTTCCCAGACACGTTGTTGTTCTTCTGGGCTGGCGTCTTCATGCAAGACCTTTTTGACTCCTTGGGTAGAAAGGTCGATATGTTGGGTAGGTTGGAGACCATGGCGGAGCAAGCAGTTTTTGGCGCAGTGTAGAGGACAACCATCCAAAACCAACAAAGGTCGAGGAGAGTGAGCTGTTTTCACAAGTGATTTGACGTCTCCCCCAACGCCCGCAATACAGGACATCTCTGCAAGTGCTTCTCGATCCAAGCGAACAGCCAAAGTGTTCGCGAGTTGGGCGGCGCTTGAGCATCCTGAGCAGGAATAGACCAACGGGAGAGCCGCATATCGACGTCGTTGTTCTCGTTTTTCTGCCACGGGGTCGTGTGTTTCTCTCATCTTCTGGTTCCTTTGTTTTTTGGGTTGTTTTGTCCTTTTGTGTGGGGTGGTGCGGTGATGTGCCTGTGCCTTTGAGATGGAGTAAGGCTCGGCTTGAACGAAAGCTTGTGAGGCATTCGTTGGCTTTGGGGATTTATCAATAGGTTTTATTTTGCATCTGTCAAGAAAAGCAAAGAAGAGAAGGCGGGTTGTGGGGGGATTAGGGTTTGAGCCAAAGGGCAGCTTGTTCGCCAAATGTGTTGAAATAAAGGTGGCTTCGCATCATGCGAGCGTAAAGCAAGTGAAGGCGAGGTTCCAAGTAGACGTGGGTGTTGAGGATGTGGTCGATAAGAAGATTTTTGTTTTCTTGGATGCTGCGCAGTCTTCGTGTGTCCCACTTGCTTTCGAGATCCACAGGATGAAAAAGCTGTTCTTTGCGGGATGCACGTTGATCGTTGTAAAACACTTTGACTTGTTCTGTGGTTGTTCCCGAGATTCGAGAGTGAAAACCACTTTCGTTGCTCAACAAACAAGCCACGTGGTGGCCTTCAAACAACAAGGCACGGGGATTCTCTTCGCCGCTGATGGTAAACAGATCATCAAGAAGGCGTTCGATACGGCGATTTCGCATCTCTGGATCACTGAGGTCGATGCGGTCTTGTTCACGCCACATCCAACGTCGAAACTCTAGGCTGTTGCGCTTTTTGAACTCATACAATCGCTGCTCATCTGCACGTCGCAGGGCTTCTTGTTCGCTTTCTTGCTCTGCGGAAAGCGTGCTGTTTCGCTTGTCTTTGCGTTTGATGCGTTCTTCGAGCGCCAAAAGTGCCTCTGGAAGGGGGGGATCTTCCGCTGGGATATGAAAGTGGGGCAACTCTTCGTCTGCGATCCGCTGCGAAGCATAAGGGGAGACCTGCCAACCTCTTTCCACGCCAAGCTCCAAGTAGCACTTGAGCAAGTGTCGCAAAAAGCTAGACGCGCCTTTCCCTGGAAGGAAGTAAAGCGTCGCAGCATGGGGATGTTGGAAGCGTTGGCTGTAAAGTTGAAATTCTAGTTCTTCGAGGGTCTTTTCAGCTTGCGCGAGTTCTTCTTCAAGTGTTTCTTTTTGGGCCGTATTTTTGTCGTAGTAGGTTTCAAAAGCGAGATCTTCTATGGAGCAGATCATCTCCCAAAAGGTCTTGTATTGTTGAAGCACTTGACGTTCAGCTTCGATGTTTTTGACGTATTGCTCGGCAGTTGCGTGATCGTTCCAAAAGTTGGGAGACTGACTCAATCGATCGAAAAGGCGGACTTTGTGGTTGAGTTCTCGAAAGAGCCCGCTGCGCGACCAACGCTGTGCGCGGTAACGAACAAGCCCGATCTCTTCAAGAAGTTTTTGCAAGGTCACACGAGCGTTGTGACCTTCCTGCTTTTTGGTTTGCGCGAGGTGTTGGAAGCCAAGTTCTTCGCCTTCTCCTTCGATAGAGACGCGCAACTGGCCACCATGGGAGCCTCTCTTGGCCGAAAGATGTCGTGCCAAGGGTGCCGTCAACTGTTTTTCGATGACACGCTTCAGAGGGCGCGCACCATAGCGTGGATTGACACCGCGTTCTGCGAGCCAAGGTTGGACTTCTTCATCGATCTGCAAAGAGAGTTCGCGATGCTGGATACCCTCACGCTGTAAGAACTTTTTGACTTCTCTTTTCGTGATTTGGCGGATCGCGTCTTCTTCAAGGGGCATAAAGGGGATGATGTAGTCGATGCGGTTGAAGAACTCAGGACGGAAGAAACGTTCGGCTTCTGCGATAAAGTGATCGCGGAAACGCAGCGCGACTTCTTGCCCAAACCCCATCTGGCGACGGAAAGTGCTGACCCCAAGGTTGGAGGTCATCAGCACCACCACGTTGCGAAAGTCTGCGGTGCGTCCCGCTTCGTCGGTGAGACGGGCTTCTCCAAGGACCTGAAGCAAGACATCAAATACCGCAGGGTGCGCCTTTTCGATCTCGTCGAGCAGCAACACTGCGAAGGGATTGCGTCGCACCGCGCTGATCAACTTGCCTTCGTTTTTGGCATCGCCCAAAAATCGAAAGACGCTTGAAGCGTCGATGAACTCGGACATATCAAAGCGAATCAATCGATCTTCTCGGCCAAAGAGGAAGTGTGTAAGACACTTGGCCATCTCGGTTTTTCCGACCCCTGTGGGGCCAACAAACAAGAAAGAGCCGAGTGGACGGCCTAGATCAGAGAGTCCAGACTTGATCATCGCGACAAGATCGGTCATGCGGCGGATGGCTTCTTCTTGGCCGATCAGTCTTTTGCGAAAGCTCATCCAGATGGCTTCGGGATCAAGGGGAAGATCATCTCGAATCAAAAAGTCAGGCATCCCCGTTTCAGAACAAAAGTGTTCGATCACCTCGACTCTACCGAGAGGTTTGTTGGGTCTTTCTGTACCACTTGAAAGATCGTCGATCAGACGACGTAGAAAAGATACGCTATGTCCCAAAAGGCTTTGGCTGCTTTGAAAGCGGCGACTTAGTTCCATCGTGGTGTCGAGTCCTTCTTTGGAGACTTCGAGACCACTTTCTTTTTTCAAGTCCACAGAGACATCTTTGAGGATCTGTCGGATCTGTTCGGGGGCAGGATCTTCCAAACGGTAGGGCGTGAAGAGACGGGCAAATCCGACATCACGGAGTTCCAGTTGGGCAAAGTTGCGGTTGCTACACTCCCCAATCACGGTGATCCTGCGATTGGAAAGGTAAGGTTTGAGCATCATTGCAACGTTTTGCTCTGAACTAACATTCTTTCCTGCGTCCAAAAGGTGCAGTAGATCGCCGATGTACCAGATGACTTCGGCATCAATACACTCTTGCACGACATCCAAACACTGGCGTTGCCAGTCTCCAAACCAACCATCTGTCGCGATCACGCGGTTGGCATCCGCAAACCAGATCGGTCTTTCGCGGAGTGCTTCGGGTGTGTCTGGGTGCGTAATGCGATACGCAAGTTCTGAGAGAATCGTACTTTTTCCACAGCCTGCGGGACCGACCAAGACGATGGCTTTTCCGCCCTTGGCTTGGAGCATGTTAAAGAGTTCTTGGAGCTCTTTTTCACGTCCATAGGCGCGATCCAGTTCTTTGTCTTTGGCTTGTTGGGAGATCGGGAGCCCGATCTTTTTGAGGGTAGGGGTCTTTGGGCGCTTTTTGGACTTTTTGCCTTGTTGTTTGGCTTTTTCTTCTGCTTCTTTTTCTTCCGCTTCTTTTTTTTCTGCGGGGCTTGGTAGGAGTTCGTGTCCCAAAAAGCGCCCCGTAAACTCTTCTAGGTGCGGACGGGTTGCTTCGAGCTCCAACTCTTCGATCCATTCGTTCTTTTCGTAACGCACGAACAGTCGATTGTCATCGTTCATCTTTTTGAACTGATGATGCTGCAAAAAGGCGATGGCTTCTTCTTCGAGAGGCGATTCTACAGAGAGCCAGTAATGGCAGTTGAGGCGCGGAAAGAACAGGCGTTGCCACTTGCGATCGCGTTGGATGGTAAAAGACACTTTGGTGGGAACAGCGCTACGCCCTGAAGCGTCGGACACATAGACGGTTCGGGGGACTTCGAGGGAGTGGTGTTCGATACCATCAGGAGGTTGAAAGCTACTTTGAAGCCGTGGGTGGCTGCGTTCGACAAGATCGACGAGCATCAACATCAACTCTTCGCGGCCTTGGTCAAGGTCCGTGGCGTAGACGCAGATCTCGCGTTTCCCGAGGACTTCGATGGTAAAGTTTCCGTCATGGTGTTCGTGGACAAAGAGCTTGATCTTGATGTGCTGAACCTGTTGAGGCTCTTGTGTTTCTTTGGTCTCTTTGTTGGGCGAACTATCTTGGGCGTTCATCAAGGGGATCTCCAAGCAACGTGAAGGGGGCTGGGTGTGGCTCTTTGACGAGATAATCTTGCTTGGGTTCGTCTCTCCATGCAAGGTCTTTGCATCGAGCCCCTTTGTGTTCGACGAACAAATGGTATGTAGACGATACACGTTTTTTTGAGGGTATTTGTTTGGAGAGGCGCGGTAAGACGTCATGGATGAAGAAACATACAAAAAGCAAACGTCCTTTGCGTATCGACGTGCTTTGGGCCAGTTCTTTACGCCTCCATGGGTTGCGACCTTGATGGCGCGTTGGTTGATCCAAGATCAACCCAAAACGATCTTGGACCCTGCTTTTGGATTGGGGGTGTTTTATCAAGCCATCCAATCCATCGATCCTACGGGCTCTTGGGAGATGATGGCTTATGATGTTGACGCACATCTTTTACAGCAAACCCAGCCTTGTTCGCGTCTTACCATGGTTTGCGCAGATTATTTGGAGATGCCCCCGAAAAAGTATGATGCTATCCTCTGCAACCCTCCTTATATGCGCTTTCAGCGCTTTGCTAAGCGTCGCCAGCTTTTGCCCAAGATCGAAAAAATGGTCGGAAAAAAGATAAAAGGCTATGTCAATCTCTCTTCTCTTTTTCTGCTCAAATCACTTCATGAACTCAACAAGGGCGGTCGTCTCGCTTTTTTGATGCCTTTTGAGTTTTTTAATACGGGTTATGGCGAAGAGATCAAACAAGCTTTGTTGGAAAGATCGCTGCTCAAGCAGATCGTGATCTTTTCGGACGAAAAGTCCCTTTTCCCCGAAGTGACGACCACTGTCTGTTTGTTGTTGTGTCACGACAATCAACGTCCCCAACCGATCAAAGTGACCTTTCTCCAACACCAAGAAATGCTCGAAGATATCGACGATATCGAATCGTATTACCAAGCTTTCATTGAAGCAGAAAAGTTGCCACCCAAGAAAAAGTGGACGCCGCTTTTACGCGCGCTCTTTACAGGCCCATCGCGTTTGGATGGGGGTGTTCCACTGTCTTCGTATGGTGCTGTGCGGCGTGGTCTTGCGACAGGGGCGAATTCGTTTTTTACTTTTTCAAAAGAATACGCGGGGCAACGGGGCCTACCTCTCAAACATCTGCGGTCTTGTCTGACCAAAAGCACCTATGTCAAACACGCCATCTTCGATCAAACAGCGTTGCAAGCTCTCTCTGACTCGAAGAGAGCTGCTTTTTGTTTGGAGGTCGTGGACTCTGAAGAGACCGCCACTGCAAAGTACCTTCAAGAGGGGGTGCGCAAACACTACCACGAGCGTTATCTTTGTAAGATGCGGCATCCTTGGTACAAGTTGGAGCGTCGTGAGCCTGCTCCCTTGTTGTTTGGGGCTTTTCATCGTGGTCGCCCAAAGGTAATCCGCAATCGTACAGATGCACTTCACCTCACTTGCTTTCACTCCTTTTATCCCAAAGACGATTTTTTTGTGTTTGTGGATAGACTTTTTCTGTTTTTCTTGAGCGAACTCGGCCAAGAATCCCTAAAAAAAAGCCATCGACATTATGGAAATGGGCTCTACAAGTTCGAGCCCAACGACGTGATGGAGACCTTGTGCCCAAGCCCTGAAAAGCTCTTGCTTATAAAGTCAGAAAAAGTCCAAGAAATTCTTTTGTTGCTTCAACATGACGAAGAAGCAGCACGTCTTGCTTGTAGTCGCTTGATGGAACAGCTTTTCTTGGAGGGGATTTGAACCAAGGTTTTTGATGGAGTGGTTGGGGGTGGTTAGTTGTTTTGGGAGGAGCGTCTGCGCTGTGTCAGCCAGAAGAAGGCCGCAAAGAGCAAGAAGAGCAGCCAAAGAGGTGGCTCGTCCATCCTACGGGGGGCATCTTCCGTGAGGTCAAAGAAGCTTTTTCCTGCGAGCACTTGCTTTTGTTTTCTTCGCAAAGCTTCCCACTGTGCTTCGTTTTCAAGCACGGTAAAAGAGGTCTGTGGCGAAAGCAGATGTGTGCGCCAACTCCAGCGGATCTGCGTCAGCCAGTTGTCTTGTCCACCAAGACGCAGTTTGCCAAGGAGCCACAAACCATGCATCGCGACCCCCGCTTCCCATGATTCTTTGGGAAGCGAAGTGACGATCTTTTCTTTCGGATCTTGAGGGAGGATCAGGGTGATCCCATCTTGCCCATCTTTCGGGAGATAAGCGCGAGGTGACTGGAGATTGGGCCAAGCGTACACTTCTTTGGTATGGAAAAAAGGTGACATCTTTCCTGAAAACTTTCCAAGGTCGATGTCAGGTTTGGCCCCATACAGCGCGTGCTTGGTGAGATCGCCTTCTGGTGTCATGCTAAAGAAGACATCTTGATCAGGACTTAAAAAGGATAGTCCTTGGAGTCGTTCGCGCATGACTGCATGAGATGGATTGGGGCTCAACAGCACGATAACAGGGTATGTCTTGCTGTTTTTGCGAGCGTGTTCAAGATAGATATGTTTCAATACTCGATCGAGAAAAAGTCCGCCCTGTCGAGGCGTTTCCTTCATCGCTTGTTGAAGTTTTGTATTCAAACGAAACGTTTTGGCTTGGTAATTGGCGATGGTGACGCGGGCCTTTCGAAAGGGAGCTGCCCCATATCGTTTGCGTAAGTATTCGATCTGGTCGTTGTATCGGTCTGCATAGGAGATGTCGCTTTGAGAAAAGTCTAAGATAAAATGAAAATAAGGACTGCGTTTGATCTTGGGGAGCTTGGCCTTTTGTGCTTGGGGGATGTAGATCAGACGATCTTTCCATAACGTCGTGATATCGTTGTTTTGGTGCTTTTTCCCAAGCTGATAGGTTGCATGTCCAAGCGTCAATGAAAAGGGGTTGCGGTGGAGCAAGACGAAACTGGTTTTTCGCATCCCTTTGGAGGGGATTGGAAAAACTCTGAGCGTTAAGGTGTTGTCTTTTTCATAATAAAGTAGTCCAGGATCGCGGCGGGCGCTTGTGATTTGTTGGTATATCCAAAGCGTCGATTTCTTTTCGGTCAACGCGCCAGGCACTTTTTTTCCATTGATCCACAAGGCGTAATCTTTCACCCAAGCGCCGACAGGGAGTTGGAAAGAAGTACGAAACTCATCTTGCCATTTTCGATCATTTTGAATCATGCAAGTGACGGTCGTTTCGTAGCGTTTGTGGGCGGCATCGTAACGTGTTGTTGTCTCGACATTGGAAAGATAAGGGGCGCTTGGAACCCTTGAGAGCTGGGGAACCGTCGTTGAGCGTGTGGTGGGTCTCGTTGCTGCTTTTGTTACATCTGTGCTTCGTAATCCCCGTAGGACCGTCCTTTGGACGGTTGTGTGTCTTTTTTTGAAAAAGACTTGGTCGAGGTCATCGAGTTTTTGTTGGGATAGCGTCATATTGTCGAGGACAATTTTTTTGTAAAGGTTCGTGATAAAAGGGACTTTGTTGCGGTCTTGGTTGATAAAGCTACGTCTGCGCCTCCTTACATTGGAACGCAGGACATCCATGCTATTTTGTAGGTGCCCCAGATGGATGCGTGGAGCCTTCACTTCTGGGCCTTTGGGTTGGTAGAGATAGTGAAGTGCGCGGTGGAGTGTGGCGCGTTCTTGGTACATCGAAAGGACGATCAGACCAGGGATACTGGAAAAAGAAAGCAAAAAGACAAGAGATGTCGCGATGGGGGAGATGGCATATCTTGTACGAAGAAGTCTGATGTCTTGTGCAAGGATGTAAGAGTGAAGACACATCAATAGTGTGGGAGCAAGGATGAGAAAGCCCAAGCCAAACAAGACGATGGCTGGGAGCGATAGCGGCAAAAAGGGTAGAAAGATCACAAAGAAATACAATGTATAAGGATAAACAGCGGAGCGAAGCCCAAACAAGAAAAGAGAAGAAGCGGACGTGGGGCGAGGCGACTGAAAGAGAAAGATCCCCGTAAGAAGGGCCAGAAGAAAGAAGGCTGGATGTTGAAGCGAGCCTACGATCTTGGGTACGAACCAGTTTTTGGAGAAGAGATGCCCGTTGTAGACGATGAGACCCAACAAGGGAAACACGAAGAGGACACAAAAGCGCACAACGGGCTTGATGATGGGGTGTGGGGAGGGTTTGTGGAAAAGCAAAAGCGCGCCACGCAAGAAAAAGAAAAAGAAGACCAGCGTAAAAGCGATAAATAAGATCGGGAGGCTATGTCGCCCGATATCGCTACCCTGTCGAAGCATGGGGCTCAAGATTTGGAAAAAGAGATACCAAAAGACAGGAACCCCGATGGCATAAAGGATATTGATCCACGCAGAGGTTTTTTCTTTGTCGGGGGTGAGTTCGTCGATGATAACGAGCAAAGCATAAAATAAACTCGGCATCATCAGTCCCAAGGGGAGGCTGACCATCTCGTCGGCTTGGAGCATCCACCGCGGGACCGTAAAAGGGAAAAGTTGTGTTAAATAGTAAAGGTAAGCGTATAAGATACCGATATTCCCGAGCAAAAGGAGCCCTGCGACGATGGCTTTCACTGGGGTTTTTTTGTACCAAGCATAAAGTCCCGTGGCGACAGGAAAAGCCACCCCTACAAAAGCAATAAAGGCGAGATCCAACCATATCGCTTTGGACCTTTTGTTTAAGAGACTTTGAATAAGGGTGTAAGAAGAATAGAGATAAGCCCCTATCACGAGTTGGGGGAGCACGGCTGTCAAAAAGAGCCAAAGTGGATGGCGAAGGCCCCATGTGGGCTGCTGCTGATCCGCTTCTGGGATGCGAGGTTCAGGCTTGTTGGGGGCGTTCATATGTCAGTCTCCAGAGGATAAGGGAAAAGGTGATCAGAAAAGATAGATAAACAAAGATCCCAATGCTTTTGTGGGCGAGTTGTGGAGAGAGAAAGCCCGAAAAAGCAGGGGATAAAAGCTGCGTTGCACAGAGGATGCGCGAGGTATTGGCAAGAATTGTCGCAAAGTAAGAAGCGAAGATCCCGCCAAGCAGAAGAAGGGCGATTCGTCGTGCACCAAGATGAGAACGAAAAGAGAAGGTAAAGGTCACCATCAAGGACATCAGAAAAAAATTAAATCCTGAGCAGTCTTTGTGGATCAGGATGGCCCCATCCTCTCGAAGAAATCCTTCAAGGGGTTGATAAAGATATCCCATCCCTGAAAACAAAGAGACAAGTTG
This sequence comes from Myxococcales bacterium, assembly GCA_020632975.1. Taxonomy (GTDB): domain Bacteria; phylum Myxococcota_C; class UBA6777; order UBA6777; family UBA6777; genus JAKLKB01. The sequence continues at coordinate 24,542 of JACKEL010000015.1, read as the reverse complement.
GCTGGTTGGCCACAAAAGCCAGTACATCGCGGAAGGACTGGCTTGTCGATACCACTCTTTACCTAGGTAAAAAAAGATCAGACAAAGACTAAAAAGAAGGATGTTTTTTCGCATATTTTGCGCAGTGGACGACATGGGTGAGCCCTTACATAGATGGTTTCGGTGATGTGAGACCCAAGATGTCGAATCGATTTATGGGCAGTAGGGAGGCTTTGTGAAAAGATGATGAAAAGAGCGTGGTTTAGGGCGTTTCGCCTTCGATAACGATGGAGCGCCATATCTCGAAGGTGAGCAACATCCAAAGACGGATGCCATAACGCCCTTGGCCTTCTTCGATATCGTACTGTAGGAGTTTTTTGACACGCTCTGGTTGGAATAGATCTGCTTGTCGCAAACGTCGCGGACTGAGGAGGCTTTTGGCGTAGCGTCGAAGCTCTCGTTGAAACCAAAAGTGGACAGGAACACGCATCCCGCTTTTGGGTCTTTGGATGACGGGTTGGGGAAGCTTTCCTTCATAAGCTCGCTTGAGTACGACTTTTTCGACGCCTCGATGCAGCAAAAGGCTGGGGGGCATCGCATGACTGAGCACCACAAGACGATCATCAAACAAAGGCGAGAGAGGCCGCATCCCATGGGCGCCAAGCATACGTTCGACTTTTGGCAAGATCAGATGTGCGCCTTTCAAGCGGATGTTGATAGAAGTCAGTTTGTGCAAAAAGCGCTGGGGCTGTTGGGCTTGAAAGAAGGGGGTCAGCAGTCCTTCCAACTGGGCGGGACGATGGAGCTGATGAAGGATATTCGGACTTAGGATGCGCGGAAGTTCTTCGTAGGCACGGCGGTAAGAGGCAAGGTAAGCGCGTTCGAGGTGATGGGGTTCGTGATGGAGGTTGCCATACCAAAAATGCATCATCATCGGGATATTTTTGGGGCCACCAAAACAAGGGTCGCCACCTTCGCCATTAAAGACCCAACGCAGCGTTTTGGATACATAAGCAGCGATCTCATAATTGGCGACCGTCACGGGATCGCCGATAGGATCGTCGAGATGCCAGATCATCTCGCGCAGTCTTTTGACAAAGTGTTTGGGTTGGATCAACACCTCTTCGTGTCGGGTGTTGCAGCGTTGCGCGACCATGCGTGCAAAGGCCAGTTCGTTCGGGTATGTTGCGCCAAAGTGGATCGCGTAAGAGTGGACAGGCTTTGTGCTTTGTTGGGCGAGTTCGCATGTGACGACGCTAGAGTCGAGGCCACCCGAAAGAAACACGCTTGGTGGGTGGTTGGGGACGATGCGTTCGGCGACGCTGGCCGCGAATGTTTTTTGGAAAGCGTGGAGCCAGTAGGCTTCTTGTTCTTCGATGGGGGCGGATTGCTCGGGCGCATCGGGGAAATAGCGCGCAGCGACTTGGGGATCTTCAAAGCAGAAATAGCGTTTTTTTCGAGGAGGACCTTCTGGATGGAAAGAGATCACCTCGCCAGGAAGGACTTCGCACAGACCTTGGAGCATGGTGCCTTCGCCTGGAATAAAGCTGAAACTGAGGTATTGTGCAAGCGCATCAGGTCGGATTTGTCGGGAAAATCCAGGGAGACTCCAGATCCCTTTGGGTTCGTTGGCAAAGTAGAGTTTTCCTTGGTGTTGGGCGTAGTAGATCGTGCGGGTTCCTGCGGCGTCTCGTGCAAGATGCAAGGTCGGCCCATCCAAGATCGCGAGGACAAAGGAGCCATGGAGATCTTCGAGGAAAGAAAGTCCTTGTTGGAGATAGCGTTGTAGGACCGCATGAAGCAGACGTGGCGGTCCTTGTGTTTCGGGGAGTGGAGGCAGATCTCGAACAGAGGATGCGAGTTCATCGCGTTGAACAAGAAAGCCCGATAGTGCGAGCGTTACACCATTTGATGAGATGAGACCTTCGCCCCAATTGAGTTGTTGGCTTTCGGAAAAACGGGGGCGTAAGGCGATGCTTCCTTGTGGGGTTGTATGGCGTGCGAGAGGGCCCCATCCTCTGTGGAGCAAGGTGGATTCGATGTGTTCGAGTCGTTGGAGATCTTGGGGTCCTGTGAAACCAAACAAGGCGCCCATGCGTGGTGTGTTCCTCCTTGTGTAGAAAGATCTTGCGGGGGTTGTTGTCTTAACCGAAGTCCATCGGGCCAAAGTCCTCGGGCTTTTCGAGGAGGTCCGCAAAGGCGAGACCACCCACAAGTGCCGTCCCTAGGCCGCTTGCGAGCATCATGTAAGGGATATTGTCAACATGAGCGGTGAGGTCGTTCTTTTTGCGCCCCAATCGTTTGATCTTGGCGACATCGTTGTAAGAAAGACCGACATCGACGACCCGATGTTCCTTGAGTTCGATCCAAGGGAGTTTTTGGACGCGTTGGGCCATCATCATCCCTGAGCGGGTTGCATCGTGCAACAAAAAGACGGGAAGATCGGGGTCTTTCTGTAGGACTTCGCGGGCTTGTTTGTTGAGGTAGTTAGGATAACCAGACTCAGCAAGCACAAGTGTTTTGTTTTGTGTATGCCATTGGTTCAGGACAAAAAGGTCCACCAGTTCGTCGCGTTGGACGATCAACAGTCGCTCCACACCATAATCATAGATATCGTCAAAGCCGGGCGTGGCCGGGGGTTTGTGCAGGCGCGGTTTGTCGATGAGAAAGGGGACGGGGTTTCCCGCGTTTTTCCATCGTTGTAGAAGCGACTTGATGTGGTCGTCTGCGATGCGGATGCGCCCGCGGATGCTCTTGTGAACTGCGTTGAGCAAGATCAAAAAGACGGGGATACACAACATAAAGATAAAGATGTTCCCCTCCGCTTTTCGTCTGGGGAAGGACAGAAAATAAAGGATGATCGCTGACAAGATACCCGCAAAGATGAAGCTGATAAAACGAGCTTTTTTCTCCATCTTGTGTAGGTAAAGTTCGATGCGCGCTTTGAATTGTTGGGCTGTGAAATACAGGGTATTGTTGGCGCTTGTGAGGTTGAGGAAGTGTATCATCTTGTTGTCTGTGATCTTGGTGTTGCCTGAGAGGCGATCCACCTTTGGGTCAAAGACGAACTCGTACTTGCATTTGGAACAGGTCATCCCATCGTTGCGGCGTTGGTTGAAATCACACTTTGGGCATTTCATTGCGACGCCCCTATCTTGGGTGTTTCTTGGGTTCGGATATCGTCGATGTATCGAGCCGAAACGCCTTCAACGATCGTGCGATTGAGCATCGGGTGATCGTCGTGTTGTGGACCAAAGTCGCTGTCTGGGTGGTAAGCGATGACGGTCATGCTTTCTTGGCCTGTCCAAAAGCAGTGAGGAGCATCCGCATCAAGCAAAAAGATCGTTCCAGGGCGAAGAGGGATCTCCTCTTGTGGTGTCTTGCAGAGACCGTGTCCTCTCGCAACCATGCCCGCGCGGATCGAAGGGTGTGTGTGCATCGTTTGTTGGATCTTGGGCGGGAAGTGCAAGAGATTGAGACAAGCATCTCCCTTGAGAACAGGAGGGATGAGCAAAGAGTCCGTACATCCGTCGATATAGCGCAAACGACCGATCTCTTCGATGGGACCGCCAAGATGGAAGAAACCTTTGTAACCATGGCGACGGATGACAACACCACGTCCGTCTCCTTCGAGGGTTGCGGGCTGGGCAAGCGAGAAATACATACCTTCTTGGAGCGTAAAGATGCCTTGTGCTGTGTGTAAGACAGCTTTTCCTTTATAGACAAAACCGTAGTGTGTCGAACCTTCCTCAAGGTGAAGAGGGGCATCGCACCAAGAAGAAACAGAGGTGGGCGCTTCGCTTTGGCTGATATCGAGAAGAAGTCCGTGCTGTTCGGGAAACGTATGGAATCCGCGTTGGGTTGTCATCGAGCAACTACTCACTGATAAGTGGTGACCAAAAAGGCGAAGGGAACGCCGTTAGCGTAGTCATCGGCTTCTTTGGGGTCAAGAGGAGTTTCCGCAAAAGAGGGGGCGCGCTTTTTTTCGCGAAGTGATGGTGTAGTATCTGTGCAGAGCGAAAGGTGCATCTCGCAACAAAGCGCACTTACACCGCAAGCCACACCAAAGCAGCAATGGAGGGTTCGATGGCATCAGTGACACTGCTTCAAGAACGAGTTGGGAGTTTAGAAGCCAAACTGGAGTTTTCTTTTATGCTCCCCAGCGAGTTTTCGAAGCTCTACAAGGAAGGGCTAGAACAGGGCTTTTTGTTTGCTGTTTGCGACGAAGCGCTTCCTCCTTTTGTTGGTGTGGCTTTGGAACTGTTGTTTCCAGACGATACGTCGCTGAGCCTTGAAGGAGAGGTCGTGCAAGTCATGGAGATGGGAGAGGGTGTGGGGATGACGATCCAAGTGCGACAGCATAGCACTGTGCAGCCCCAACTTGCCGAAGCCTTCGCAAGAATGGAAGCACTGCCCGATGATACCTTCGTTTCCGATAACGATATCCCCGAAGACATCGAGGAAGACGATGACAACCATCGTGTCGGGGATGTCTCGATCCTTCATCAACTCAAGGAGATGAGCGTGTCCGAACGCTCGCGTTACGCGCTGCGTGCGGCCCGTCAAGCAAGGGCTTTGTTGACACAAGATAGCAATCCACAGGTGCTCAAGTTGCTCTTGAAAAATCCTCGCTTGGGCCTCGATGAAGTCCAAAGCATGATGAGAAATACCCGCATTACGGGGGAGATCGTACAGATGATCCTCAAGGATCGTCGATTCCAAGGCAGCGAAGATCTGCGTATGCTGATCGTGCGTCATCCCCGTACACCCACACCCATCGCCATCCAAGTGTTGCGACAGATTCGCCTCGAAAATCTCCGTATCATCGCCAAGTCCAACGCTTTGCGTGAAGCGATCCGCCGCCAAGCAAGGACACTACTTGGTACAAAGTCCTAAAGGATCTGAGTAGGAGGGATGTTTTATTTTTAGCCTAGGTAAAATTAAGTTCTTGTCTATTGATTGAAGATCTTTTATAGACATCCAAAAGAGAATATTGATCTATCCAATTTAGAGATTAGGGATAGGTGAGGGAAGGATGTCTTTGATGAAAGAAAAGCGTTGTTGTGGGTGTAGTGCCTTAGAAGAAAAGGACTTTTTGTTAGAGGGGCAAGAGGGTGTCACACGGCGAGAGGCCTTGGAGCGCCTAGGAAAAGCTGCATTGTGGGTCTCTTCTGGGGCACTGTGGGGGGTGGGTTGCGTCAAGCAAGTCGCTTATGAGGCGAAGTTGGAGGGGGGAGGGGCTTGGGTTCCACAAGACAAGCTGATCACACTGAAGGACGCACAAGCTGTGTTGTCGTTGGGGGTGGGTTTAGGGCGTCCTGTCTATCTTCGCAAAATCCCGAAAGACGGCTATCTTGCGTTGCTCTCTCGTTGTAGCCATCGAGGTTGCGAAGTGGATGCGGAGCCAGATGGTTATGAGTGTCCTTGTCACAGTGCGCGTTTTGATGTGCAAGGGCGGCGGCTCGCGGGACCTGCAAGGCGAGGTCTCACGCGTTTTCCTGTCGTGGTGAAAGAGGGAGGGGTGTGGATCGACTTGCACCGAGGGAACGCACAATGAGACAGCAGAAGCTTGTTTTTGTGAGGATATCTCTTTGTTCGTTGTGGGCGTGGCTGTGCTTCCTTGGGAGCGCGTGGGGTCAAGAGGCCAAGGGGAAAGCGCCAGATACACGGCCCGTTGCATCTGGTCCAACCTCGCGGCCTGTCTCCAAAAAGGCGACCAAACAAGGGCTTCCTCTTCGTTATGAAGGAAACTTTGTCGAGAAGCCCAAAGATCTACCTGTCCCAACCGTGCGAGGAGGGATCTACGATCGCCCTTATCTCGGTCGTTTGGGGACTTCTGATGCCTTGGGTGGGACGTCCGTTGCATTGGGCGGATACGCCGAGTTTTTGGGGCGCTACTTTTTGCAGGAAGGGCTCTCTGACGGTTTTTCTTTTGAAGCGCGGCGTTTTAACCTGTTTTTCTTCTCTTCGTTGGGTCGATTTGTCCGATTGACGGCGGAGTTGGAGTTTGAGCATGGGACTTCAGAGATCGCTTTAGAGACGGCCTTGGTGGATCTCCGTTTCCATCGGGCTTTTGTGTTGCGAGGTGGTATCTTGTTGCCGCCCATTGGTCGCTTTAATATCTCGCATGACTCCCCACGCTACGACGTCGTGGACCGTCCTTTGGTCTCGACGCTGATTATCCCTTCGACGTACTCGGATGTTGGGTTTGGAGCGACAGGGAGCTTTTATCCTGCTCTTGGCCACAAGTTGTACTACGAGATCTACGCGGTGAATGGGCTGCGCAGTGGCATCATCAACGACTCCACAGAAGGGACGCGGATCGCGCTTGGAAAGTCTTCTGCGATCTTTGAGGCGAATGAGAATGGAGCGCCCGCAGTGACGGGGAGGCTGGCATATAGTGGGCCTTTGGGGATCGAGGTTGGTCTTTCTGGTTATGCGGGGATCTTCAATCGTTTTCGCGATGGCGCCGAGGATATCGATCGTGCGCTTTGGTTGAAGATCTTTGCTCTGGACATGGAGATCAGCTTGGGTCCCGTGACCATTCGTTCTGAAGCAGCACTCGCGATGATCGACATCCCTGACGGACTAAAAGAGTTGTTTGCAGAGATGCAGTGGGGGATATACACGGATGTGATCTGGGAGTTTTGGAAAGGTCGACTGGGCTTTTTGCGACAAGCCGCACTGCGTTTGGTGGGTCGTGTGGACTATGTGGACCTTCATGTGGGGTCTTTTGCATCCACACAACAGTCCATTGGGGACGAGACACTGCGCTTGACTGCGGCGCTTTCTTTTCGCCCGTACAGCGGGACTTCTTTGCGGATCGAGTACCAACATAGCTGGATCACGGATCGACTGGGGAACATGGCGCGTCGTGCGGGGATTCAGTTTGGTGTGGCGACTTATTTTTAGTGGTGGGGAGATCGCTGTGAAAAAGAGCGTTATTTGTTTTTGTGTGTTTTTGTTGCTTGGTTCTTCTTTGATCTTGGCATCTTGTGGGGTCTTTTTTACAGAGGAGCCTGCGTTAGAGACTGTCTTGGATGGCCCGATTGATGGGCTTTCTCAAGCACAGTTGCAAACCTTCAAGGTTGGAGACGAAGAGTTTGGTCGTGTCTTTACGCCTGCAACGGGCTTGGGGCCGATCTTTGTTGAGGCATCTTGCGCGGCATGCCATACCGCCGATGGCAAGGGACATCCTTCAACCAATCTCACGCGCTTTGGAGTTGGGGATCCTTCGGATGCTGCGCGTTTTGACTATCTGTTGCATCTGGGTGGGCCTCAATTACAACATCGCTCTGTGATGGGGTACGAAGCTGAAAAGCTACCCGATATCCATGGTCTAGCGCGCTCTGTTCGTAGTGCGCCTATCGTGACAGGGTTGGGGTTGATCGAGGCGATCCCTGAGTCAGAGATCTTGCGTTACGCTGATCCTGATGATGCGGACGGAGACGGGATCAGCGGGCGCCCCAACTATGTCAAACCTCCCGCATTTTTCGAGCCTGTGATCGGGCATACCTCTGTGGAGGGAAAGATCTTTGGGCGCTTTGGTCGAAAAGCCACTGCGATCAACCTCTTGCAACAGGTGGCAGAGGCTTATCTTAATGATATGGGTATCACATCAGACTTTTTGATGCAGGATCTTTACAATCCCTTGGTGGGTGGGCCTTCTGGAGACAACGCGCCTGATCCCGAAGTCCCCGCAGCGACAGTTCGCGCCGTGACATTTTACATGCAGACGCTGCGACCGCCATCGCGAAGAGATGCTGATGATCCCACTGTCAAACAAGGGGAAGCTTTGTTTGCGCAAAGCGGGTGCGCCAAGTGCCACGTCCCCTCCATGAAAACAGGGAAAAGCCCGATCGCTGCGCTCCATGAAAAGACGGTGTTTTTGTACTCAGACCTGTTGCTGCACGATATGGGGCCCAAACTGGCGGATCATTTTCCCGAGGGTTCTGCAACAGGAAATGAATGGAGAACGACGCCGCTTTGGGGGCTTGGGGTGATCGGTAACTTGTTGGGAGGGCAGCCTTTTTATATGCATGATGGACGCGCAAAGACCTTGGAAGAAGCCATCGATCTGCACGGAGGCGAGGCACAAAAAAGCCGCGATCACTTCTTTGCACTCAAAGACAACGAAAAGGCCGCACTGTTGGCGTTTTTGCGATCTCTGTAAATCTCTACAAATAATTTTGGATGGTGGGGACTTGCTGTTGGAGAAAGAGATTTTTGTCTAGACTTCTTCGCGTTCAATCTCAGAAAAAGTCTCTTTGCACGAAAAGATCAGTGCGTGAGGTTCGTCGTAGTCGCTTGGGATGACATGGCAAGAGATGGGAGGGGCATCGGGTCTTTCGTGGGGCAGGTGTTTGCGTTCGTGGGTGTGTCCGCTCACGACAAGGCGGAGTTTGGCGATCGATTCGAGCTGTTGCCCTGCGGTGAGGTGCCCGAAGTAAGCGTTGGAGAAGCCCCAGTTTGGATCGTCGGGCTTTCGCTGCATCTGTTCTTCAAAGAGCGGGACATGGGTAGCGATGGCAAGATGTTCGAGGGTGGCTTGTTCTTCCACCCAAGCTGCTCGTTGGTAAAGTCCCTCTCGAAGTTGGCGCGCAAAGTCAACGTCCTTGCGATCCCAGTCGATCCACACAGCATCGTTGTTGAACTGTCGTTTCAAGTTCGCGATCTCATTGGGAGAAGCGTAGCATTGGGGATCCATCGCTGAGTAGTCATACCATGCAAGGCTTCCCACGATCCCCCAAGTACCTGCGAGAAGGATGCTCTCTTCGAGCCAGTGGTATCCGAAGTCTTTGGTCCATTGGGGCAGCCATCGTTGCCAAAGATCCTCAGAGTGGTGGCCTTTGTGTCGATCGCACCAGATATCGTGGTTTCCTGCGAGCACAGCGATTGGGCAAGGCAACGAAGAAAACATCTCTAGGCAAAGTTTAAACTCGTCTTCGCCATGAGCGAGATCCCCTGCAAGGATCACAAGATCGGGCTGTGTGTCGGAGAGGGCGTCCACGAATTTCTGTAAGGTCGCGGGAGAGGTGAGATATCCCTTGCTGTCATAGTGGAGATCGCTTGTGATGGCGAGGCGAAAAGTAGAGGGATCTTGGGAGGATAAGTGGACGATGGAAGGTCTTTGGGTCATGGGGACTACAGGGCTCAACTTTGTTTGTTGGGGACCCAAAAGGTATCTCTGCCGCCGACATCGGCATTTTCTACGGGGTTACCGTCTGGATCTGTGTCTTTGCGATACACTTTCAAGACTTGATCGTAGTCGAGGTTTGAGTCAAGGGAGGCTTTGACGATTCTTTGGGCGGCGTCGTGCAGTCGGGTGAGTTCGTCTTCGGAGAGGCTTTGTGCGGGTCTTTGTGGGGCGATTCCTGAAGCGTAGAGTGCTTCGCAGACATACATATTGCCGAGTCCTGCTTGGCGTTTTTGATCAAGTAAAAACACTTTGATGGCTTGTTTGGAGCGTTTGAGCACCTTGGCAAAGGCGTCTGTCGTCCATTCTTGAGCAAGATCGGGATCTGTTTCGGGGAGGGTCAAGATATCAGGCCCCAGTTTGGTGAGCGCTTCGACTTGTCCAGGATGGAGCCCTGGAAAGATCGTGATCTTGCCCTTGTACTCGGGCTCATGGAAGTTTAAGCGTTTTCCGTCAGGGTTCACGAGCCAAAAGTTATTGCTTTTTTCTGTGGGCGGCTTTTTGTGTTGTTTGTAATTGGAGATGAAGTCGTCGCCAGCGACGCTCCAGCGTCCTTTGAACATGAGGTGAGAAAGCATCGTGCCTTTGCTTGTGCGCATGACGACGTGCTTTCCTTTTTGGGTGATGCTTTCGAGGACATTGTCTTGGAAGAAGTCTTTGATCTGCTCATCGCGTCCTTCTTCTGGGAGGTTTTGGAAGTGGGACCAACCTTCATAACCAAAGCTAGCGATGGGCCACCCGGTGCAACGTTCTCGTAGATAGCGAACTTGTATATTGACTTCTGCGAACTCTGGCATGGCGTTCTCCTTTTCGGGTGTACAGGGGAAGAGCAAACGGAACGCATCCTAGCACACCTCGAGGTCACAACGCGACATCTTGCGTGGTCTAGCGCTGTGGGGAGGCTTGAGAAGAGGTGAGGGGCGTAATTTGTTGGAGGAGATGTTGGATGGTCTTTTCTTGGGGATAAGCGCGGGCGAGGCTGGCCATCTTTGTGGGCCAGATATCCGAGGCATTTTGGTGATAAGACGTCCAGAAGAAAAAGGCCAAGGCACGGGGATGATAGGGATCATCGACCAAGATCTTTTTCAGGTGGCTTTGGGCTTCTTGCCAACGTTGGTGTTGGATCAGGTAGCTCACCAACTCACAGCGTGTATCTTCGCTGAGTTCGGCGCTTTGTAGGGCGAGTTCGTAATGTTCTTGAGCTTGGTCTTCGAGGTGTTCTTTGTGGTAGGTGCGCGCCCAAGAGAGGTGTGCTTCAGCTTCGCGCCCAAGTTGGAAAAGCTTTTGGCTAAGGTGTTTGGCCAGTTCCAAGTCCCCAAACTCACGGGCGGCTTCAGCACGTAAATACAACCAGTTTGTGGCGTTGGGATGGGCGTGGTAGATCCACTTCGTAAAAGCAAGAAGTTGGAGCCACAACTGGGGGGAGGAGAGCTTTTGTTCTTGGAGTTCGCGAGAAGCTTGATAGAGGGGCGGGTAGAGGGCTTCTTGGTCAAGTTCGTGGGGGGTTAGTTCTGGAAGCCATCGCCAGATCCAAGCCAAGAGAGGGCGCTCAGGTTCAAGGCGCGCGAGTTCGCAAAGCAGGAACAAAGCTTGGTCGTATTGTTGAGAGGCCCCCAACGCATAAGCATGGAGAGCGACATCGATATGGGTTTGTTTTTTTCCACAGAGTCGAAAGATCCCATCCGTGGTTTGGCCGATCTCTGCGAGGAGTTGATCGAGCAAAAGCAACGCTTCTTTGTGCATGGGAGCGATACGCAAGATCGTGCGTAGGCCCCACAGGGCCTTGCATAAAGAGCCATGTTCAAGATGGAGCCTCACACTAGGAACCAGTTCATAAAACTCGATCTCTTTTTGGTCTTGTAGAAAGGGAACATACTCTGCCACGACTTCGCTCCTTTGGTTACCCCCAAAGCAGTTATTGCCGAAGGATATTAGCTTTTCGGGCCCTTGGCAAGCCTTGAGAAAGGGCAGCTGTTTGGGGGGCTTTGGGAGGGGGATATTTCGTGTTTTTTTGTCTAGTGCTAAGAGTTAGCCTTCCTAGACACGCAAAGGAGACGGAGTATGTTGATCTATGAAGTGAATCTTTCCGTTGATCGTTCGATAGCTCTTGAGTATGAGGATTGGCTTTGTGGGCACATCGAGGAGATGTTGCAATTTCCGGGCTTTGTGGAGGCTCGCTTGTTTCGAAGAGAGGCCAGCGATGAAGGCGCAAGCATCGAGGATATGTTATGGACCGTGCATTATGTCCTGACAGATCGCGGCAGCCTTGATCGTTATTTTCGCGAAGACGCCGCAGCGATGCGTGACGAGGGTCTTCGCAAGTTTGGTGGCTTGTTCAAGGCAAGCCGTCGTATCTTGGAAGAGGCCGCTCTTTTTCACCGCGGTTCGTGAGCAAGGTGTTTTGTGCGTGATTGGTGCATCGTTTAGGGGAGTGTGTGATGGGCAAGAAGGGATCTTTTTTGCTGGGTTTGTGTTGTATGTTATGGCTTTTCGTTTCTTTTGTAGGGACGGGATCTTTGGTGGGATGTCAGCATGACCTCTCTCTTCTTACTGATGGCGTCGCCTCCGTCGATGGGGGTGGTGGGAAAGAAGGGGTTCAAGAAAAAGCGTCACAAGAAACAAGTCGCCCTGATGAGGCGCAAAACAAAGAAACGCTTGTTGAAGAAGGGGTGGCTTGCAGCGGTAGCATCGCTTGTTTTCATTGCTCGGTAGAGGTGGGAGCGGACGAAAGGATCACGACGATCAGCGAGCGGCTGTTGTTGTTGCGGTCGCAAGATCGCGTTGCGTTGGTGGAACTTGCAAGCTGTCATCGCCGTGAGTTGGAGCAAAAAGAGGGTTTTACATGGGAGGCTGGGTCTCCTCGCTCGAACATCTCTGTGGTGACGGTGCGGAATCTTCTGCTTGCTTCGTTGCCTCGTTCTACACAAACGACATCCAACTTTTTCCAAGATCTGTATCGTTGGGAAGAGCTTGATCTTTCTCGTGTTTATACCGCACCTGCGGGGACATCTTGGCGATATCGCACAGAGATTTTTGAGCAAGAACGCGGTGTTTTGCAGGCCCACTCCAAAACCAACCAAGATATCTCGCTGTTTCATTTCAACAACAAAACAGGAGAGATATCTAAGTCTTTGGATCTTGGGAAAGATTGGGCTTTCTCTAGCCAAGCTTTGTCTCCCACGGATCAACAGGATGTTCTCTTTTTCGCGTCAGATTCGAGGGTGGTGTTGGCTGCGAGCTTCGATCTCAAAGCGCGGAAAGTGCTTTCTCAAGTGGAGATGCCCGCAGTCTGGGCTTGGTCTGTAGCCTTGGGAAAGACGCGGATCTTGGCTGGGGAAACATCGATCGATGCGCAGAAAAAAGAGTTTTCTGTGCTCAAGTTGGTGGATTATGCGCGCTTTGCTGAACCCATCCTCACGATTCCGCTCCCTCGAAGGGTTTCTTTGTCTTTTCCTGCTTGGTATGACCCGATAGAACGGGTATTTTGGCTGGTCTTGGAAAACAAAGCTTGGGTGATCTCTGAAGAGACCGCCAAAGTGCAAGAGCTCGATATGCCAGGCAATCCGCAAGTCGCGCAGTGGCTAGGGGCGCGTTATGGGCGTTTGTGGGCGATCTCGCGGGATGGGGAGATCGGTGACTTTTCTGTGGAAGCGGGGAACATCCGTTGGCGTTCGCTCAAGACCATCCAAGGTCTCACTATGGTGGGGACATGCAATGCAAGATCCGAAAAAAGCGAAGGGGAACGGCCTTATTTTCATGTCTTTCGCGGTGGACAAACGGCCGATGGCAAGGTCGAGTTGTGGAGCATGTTGTACGGGCAAGATGGTGGAAAGCTGATACCTTCTGGAAAGATTATCTCGCCTGCGATTATGGGGCGACTGACGGAGTTCTTTCAGTGCGGTGAGCGCGGCTTTTTGTACTCTTCAGACGATGGAAAGCAGTTTGAGACGGTCGCAGGATACCTTGGGGCTGAGCGTCCTTTTTGGGAGTCTGGACACACGGCTTTTTGGCAATCATCGTCTTGGGCGGGTCAAGGGATCTTCCAAAGGCTCTCTGTGTTTCCCTTGGAAGATCAGAGAGATTCATCGCTCAAAGCGATGCGCTGGCAGTTGTTGGACTTTGCGCGTGGCGTCACCCAAGAAGAGACCACCACGATCGATCCCAACCTGTTTACAGCTTGGGCTACCGCCAACGACAACTTTGTTGTCTTGCGCGAAGTCTCAAGCGATGGAAAGCATCATCTGAAGATCTTACGCGTTCGCTGAGTCTATCGAAAAGATCGGTCTCTTGGGGGATTTGTGCGGGTGGGGTTGGTGAGCGATGGGGCACGACTGGGGAAAGTGCGGAAGCTCTAGTGTGTAGAGGACGCAGAGAGGCGCGTGACGAGGAACACGCAGACCACCATCATCACAGCGCTGACCATGAAAGGGACATTGATATGCCACTCAAACAAAAGTCCCGCCATCGCTGGGCCGATCACGCGGCCTAGTGCAGAGAGCGACTGTCCTTGTCCCAATATGGTTCCTTGTCGATCTGGGGGAGCATTGCGCGAAAGGAAGCTGCTTAGGGAAGGATTGCTGAGCCCGCTACCAAGCGCCATAAAGCCCCCAGCAAGCATCATCAAGCCAAAGATCTTGAGATGGCCCACGATGATCAAAAAGACAAAGGCGAAAGCCAGTGTGCTCGTCCCCGCAAAAAGCAAACGACGTTCGCCAAATCGATGGGTGAGTTTGCCGATAAGTCCGCCTTGTACGATGGAGGCGACCACGCCCACCGCGACCATAACATACGCAGTAAGAGCCGCAGCGCGTTTAACGCGTTCACTCGCGTGTGCAAAGGTTTGGTCTGAAAGCCAGATCCGATCGATATAAAGGCCGAAGATCTGCTCCATCATGGAAAATCCTGTGGTGATCGCAAAATAAAGCAAGAACAACCAAAGGACGTTGGGGAGCTGAATCGACTCTTTCCAAGACTCCAGAGAAAATCTTCTTCTTGGTAAGAGATCTTCTTGTGGGGGGCGTGTCTCAGGAAGCAAACGCAAGGCCAGCAACAGGTTGATCACACCCACACCGCAAGCAAAGAAAGCGGGCATCTGCGGGCTGATCTGTCCCAACGTGCCGCCAATCGCGGGGCCAAAGATGAAACCTAGCCCAAACGCGGCCCCAATGATTCCCATCCCTTTGGCGCGTTCGGAGGGGGGTGTGCTATCCGCGATCACAGCTTGGATGGCACCGATGTTCGCCCCACCCAGTCCTGAGAGCATCCTCGCTGCAAAGAGCATCCCAAGGCCCCCTGCGAACCCAAAGAGAAGAAATCCAAGCGCATTGAGGGTGATACTCATCAAGATGATTGGGCGGCGTCCTACGCGGTCAGAAAGCCGTCCCCAGATGGGGGCGAAGATGAATTGCATCGCAGAGTAAGACGCACCTAGAAGGGTGACGGTAAACGGCCTTGCGCCAAAGGCTTCTGCATAAAAAGGTTGGATCGGGATGATGATGCCGAAGCCGAGAAGATCGAGAAAGATGGTCATAAAAGCGATGAGCAAGATCCGCTTGTTTGAGGAGGTCGGCGCGGTCGCCTGTTGGGTCATGTGGGGTCTCCGTCTTTGTGGGCAGCGCGTGTGTGGGCTTGAGATGAGGGAAGAAGGAAGGCGAATGGCTCTCCCACAGTGTTAGGAGTGTGCTTGTGGGGAGAGCATTGCAAGGTCTTCTTGAGGGCCGATAATTCGGTCATTGTAAACACGAAGTCGCATCCGCCAGTCCACGCCAACCATCTGTCCTGGGCGCATCTGGTGCCAGATGTTTTCTCCTTGAAGGGGCTCACTTGAGAAGATTAAGTGATTGACAAACCCTGTTTTACTTTTGTTTTCGCACTCTTCAGAGAAACTTGGGCAGACATCTCGCTGAGAGCAAAGTGTCTTGTAAGTGCTGTAGTAAAGGTCTTTTCCGCCTTGGTGGGCGAGCATCGTAGAGCCGTTGGTCAACAAAAAGGTCAGATAGGTTTCGTGGGGAGGGCCGTCGGTTTTGAGATGAAAAGGCCCCGTGATCGAGACGATGTCGTCGATGGTATCGCGAGCGGCGTCTGCAACAGCGTCGATATCGCAGCCAGGACGGTGAAGTTCAGCGCGTCGAGCGATATGCGTCAGCAACAAATAAAAGAACATCTCGCTGTCTGTATCGCCAAGGATAAATCGCTGAAGGCGCGGTGCGATGAGCTTTCTGATGCAGTCTTTTCGCTCGCCAAAGTTTGCGATGTTGCCATTGTGCGCAAAGACCCAGCTTCCATATTGGAAGGGGTGCGTGTTGATGATGGTGAGTTGTCCTTGGGTGGCTTTGCGGATGTGGGCGATGACCGTTTCTGAAGAGACGATCCCCGAGACACGGCGAAACAGCGTGTCTGTGAGCGCGGTTTCTGAAGACTTGATGATGTGCGGGGCACCCGCGACATAATAACCCACCCCCCAGCCGTCAGGATGGCGCTCACTTTGAACCATCAACGCATTTTCAGCGTGCATCAGACTGTGGTGGACTTGGCTTTCAATGACTGAACGGAACCCAAACAAGCGACACATCAGGGATATCCTCTGAGCAAAAGAACGTCAACGAAGATTCATCTTCGTGCTGCTATAGATAGCATAAGGCAATAAGAATGGACAACTTCTGCTAGGTCTCTGTGCGGGAAGAGGGCGAAAGAACTGCGCTTGTCTCGAAAAGATGGTAATGCGCGGGGGGGTGGCGTTGGAGGAGGCGTTGTTGGGTGGTTTGGAGAGCGATGGGGCTTTGATCTGCGCCGATCCATCGACGTTTGAGGCTTTCTGCTGCGAGAAGTGTGGTGCCCGAGCCACAAAAGAAGTCTGCGACAAGGTGTTGGGGCTCGCTAAAAGCCGAGAGCAACCGCTCTAACAAGGCGAGTGGCTTTTGGGTCGGATACCCCGAACGTTCCGCATGGGCGCTGTGCATCATGTCGGGTATGTCGTCCCAAACATCCCCCACAAGCTTGGATTCAATCACGTTGTTTTTGTCGTGTTCGAGGAAGTATTTGATGCGGACCTGACCGCTACGCGTTCGGTAGATCCGTCCTTCTTTTTCGAGTTGGGCCACGCTTTCGTCTGTGTAGTCTCCGCGTGGGCTGGTCTTAAAAGGGACTCCTGCTTCATCGAGGCGGATATGACGAGGCAATCGGTCTTTGGGATAGGAGACGTTTCGGTATTGGCGATGGTAGGTGGGTTTCCCTTTGCAAAAGACCAGAAGCGTGTCGTGGTTTCGCGGAAACTGCCCAGAACGGGCCTTGGCGCCGCGTCCGCCATAGGACCAGATAATCTCGTTTTGTAGGCTGTCTTCTCCAAAGATCTCTAACAGTAGCGGCCCCATATAATAAGAAAATCGAGCGTCTGTGTGGATCACAAAAACTCCATTGGGTCGGAGGAGTTGGGCCATCAGAAAAAGTCTTGGGTAGAGCATCGAAAGAAAAGCCGCAAGATCGGGCCAAGTGTCTTTGTAGGCTGTGGCTTGGGTGTCTTTGCTGCCTTGCGTTCGAAAGATGCGTCCTGTTGCGAATGGTGGGTCGATGTAGATCAAGTCGAGTTTTTGGGCATGTGTCGGCAAAAGCGCATGGAGCGTGTCTAGATTGTCGCCCATATAGAGACGATTTTCGCTCTCTGAGGAAGCGGAGGGATGGCTAGACACGTGTTTGATGTGCGTTTCTTTTGGTTGAGGTGGCTCTTTGTCTGGCCAAGAGAGCGTGATGATGGGCATTTTTGAAGACATCTTTTGCGTGCCTACTGCATCGAGTGAAGGGATTGGAAAAGGCTAATGTTTCACGCAGAAGGCTGTGTGTCTATAGGGGGCGTTGCCATCGTGGACGAGATCCTTTACAACATTGCCCAGATCTTCGGCTGGGATGGATAGTTTCTCTTTGGGGCGGTGGGGCGCGAAAGTCTGCGTTCTTTGTTTTGTCGGTTGTTTGCGTCTTTTTTGGTTCTCTTCTTTGTATAGGACAAAGGAGAGTGAATTTTTCTCTTAGAGAGTAGGGAGTTTTTGTATGCAAAGACGGACCTTCTTGTTCTTGTTCGCGTGGATCTTCTGCGGCGCAGGCTGGGCATCTGCTGATGTGTTGCCCAACCTTGCGAAACCTGCCGCAACAGAAAAACGAGCTGTCCCCAAGACTCCAGAAAAACGTGTGGCCCCTGCGGTTCCTGCACCTCGCAAGGTTGGCCTGTTGAATGTTCGTACAGACCTCGGTTTGATTCAAAAAGGAACGCCTGTTGGTGTGCTTTGGTCAGATCAACCTGATCGTGCGCTCCGTCGCTTTTTGCAGGTCCGCGATCTTGCCCCCATGGAGATGGTGGAGCCGATGGTTCGGAAGTTTCTTGCCAAAGTTGGACCGATGTTGGGCAAGAATCCTCCCAAAGATACAGCCTCTTTGGTGAAGCAACTTCCCGCATTGCTCGGCGAGATGGGCTTGGATCTCAGCCAACCCGTCGCGGCTGTGCTTGTGGCCCAAGGTAACGCAGCGGATATCGTCTTTTCGATGGGCATCCATGCGGGTAAGCTCGCTGCTTCGTTGAAAAAGTGGCGCCTGCCTTTGCGCGTCGTTTCGTTTCTCCCCAATGTTTCGATATTGATGTCTCCCATGGAGCTGCCTGTTGCGGTGATTTGGGGAGACCGTCTTTATATGTTGGGTGGCAAACAAAATCCCAAAGCGCTCCTGAATCAAAAGAGTTTTGGAAAACTTTTGGATTATATCTTTTCCAAAAGCACGGACGCTGAGCACCTTGCGACATCGTTGCTCGCAGACCGCCCCTGTCCTGTAGAAGCGGATGTTTGCGGGAAGTTTTCGCTTGAGCGTGCGTATGAGCAAGTGACCCCCTCGCACCCCGCAGTTGCGGTGATTCCCTATTTTAAACGCTTCTTTCGCGGCGCGATGTTTACGGCTGACATGCGCGAAGGTTTGCGTGCAGAGCAACGTGTGGTCTTGACCGAAGCAGCGAAGCCTTTGTTGGGTGTGTTGCGTGCAGATACCAACCTCGCATCGTGGTTCTCGATGTTGCCGATCACCACAGGTTGGTTTTCGCGATTGCATCTTTCTCCCAAAGGGATTCGTGAGTTGCTGACATTCGCCGAAAAGATCCATCCCATGGCGAAGATGGGGGTTGCTCGTTTTCGTATGCAGCTTGCCAAAGCTGAGCCTATGTTTCAAAAGCTTATGGGCGTGGAGTTGAAAGCGGTGCTTCGCGGATTTCGCGGCGATATCGCTGCGGGTTTCTTGTGGGAAGATGAGATCGCGCATCTCTTCAAAAACATCGGACGGAGACGTCCACGTTTCTTTCCTGGCCACCTTCGGGGCTTTTACGCTGCGGTGGGGTTCAACTCCATCACGGATGCACGTCGCTTCTCGAAGTTGCTCGAACGAGCATGGGGCTTCGCTGCTGCAAAAGACCGTCGTTTGGCGCGTAACCCAAAGATGGGTGTTCATCGCGTCAACTTGTTTGGTCAAGAAGCTTTGGAGATCCGCCTCCCCCGTATGCAGCCCTTCTATGTTGCGAACGTACAACGCTTTTTGTACTTCTTTGGGCATCGCTCCACGTTTGAGAAGTTTGCGGCTGTCTGGCAAGGAAAAGCTCCTTCTTTTGCCGCAGTGGATACCATCGGTGCCAATGTCAAACGCGGACTGGATATCTACCGTGTGAAGGGCGTGACCGCTTCCACGCAACCCGCTGCCCAAGATCCCAAAGCTGCGCCCGCCCAAGATCCCAAAGCTGCGCCCGCAAAAGATCCCAAAGCTGCGCCCGCGCCATCGACTCCGTCCGTTGTAGTCAAAGGTGTGAAAGCTCCCGCCCCACACGCGTTGCGTAACACATTCCCTGGGCTCTATGACTTCGCATTGATGGGGACTTCCAGCTCCTTGGTGATCCATCCCCGTGTGATTCGCGATCTTGCAGAGTGGCTTGTGCCACCCATGGCCAAGCACTTTGCCCGCAAAACTTGGTCCAATCTGCGTTTGGTGGGTGTGTATGATCTTGTCGAAGCCACAGACTACGTTTATGGCTGGTCGGTTGCTTTTGCGCCCATTCCTTTGGTGTCTGCAGGAGTACTTGGGGCAACGTGCTGTGTTGCCTGCTCTTTCCCAAGAGACCACTCCGTTACTTGGCGCGAGAGCGAAAGCTCGCACAGAGCTAAAGTACAATGTTCAATTGATCTTGAACGGAGCGACTTCTTGGTTCAACGACGAACATTCCAACAACATGGGCGATCCTGCCCGCGGCACTTTCCAAAAGAAAAGCCCTTAGGAAAACCCGCCCTGATCTGCGCAGAAAAAGTCGTCACTTGTAGCCCCACGCCGCTACCTTGTCGCACCAAAAGATGATGTATATGCCTGCTCCCAAACGATGGGATGGCGAGCTGTGGAAGCGCCTCAAGTTTAGCTTGATCAACCCCATTATGGCCGTTATTGCGTCACTTCAGTGGGATGCGGTGAGAAGGCCACGTTTTCTGTGACCGCAACAGCCGACCCCACCTGTGACGGTCGTGTGATCAGCTACCAGGGTTCTCTCTCTGAGCGCAGCAGGCGAGGTCAACCCAAGCAAACATGGATTTGTGAAGAGCGCAAAAACGAGCTTTATGCGCCGCAGACGTCGTGGGCGTCGAGCACCTGATCTGACTCTCGCGCTCGCGCTTTCTTTTGGTTTGGGGATGTCTGCGGTTGGCATCGCGGGGATTGGTGCTGCTGTCGCCATTCCTGCATTCTTGCGTTTCTCGCGCCGAGCCAAAACGAGTGAAGCCCGCGTGAACCTGAGCAGCATTGGGATGTTTGCTCAGTTTGGGTACATGCAAAGTTCCACAAAGGCCGAAGAGAAGAAGTTTCCATGCGAAGGCCAAGGTTGGGTGTGTGCGCCCAAAGCTGCCCCTGCTCCAATGGTCAAGCGATGTACTCGGTGGACCTGACGGCTTGGCAACATGCTTGTTGGAAAGCGTTGAACTTCTCGATGAGCAAAAGACATTACTACCAATATTGCTATAAGTCTGAAGGGAAGGGCGCTGCGGCTCGTTATTGGATCAAAGGCTAGCGCAGATCTCGATTGTGACGGTAAGTTTGGGACCTATAGCATGGAAGGTCATGTCGATCCCAAAAGCGGGCGCGTTCGTCGTAGTCGCGTGAAGACAGAAAATCCATTGGAGTAGTCATCTTGCCCATGACCTCGGACTCTTCCGAAGGTTAGGCGTGACGAAAGCGTGTTCCTGGGGCTGGGGATTCGCTGGGGCCAGCAAAACACTGCGCAACAGACATCCACCGTTGCGCCTCTTCACCCACAACCACCAAAGCCGTGTCTGCGATGTTGCGCGTTTGCGTGACGACTTGTGCGAACTCTGCGGCATCTCCACTGATCTTGGACGTCTCGCTTGAATCGCCCCACGTCCAGACATCGCCCGAAGGGGCCGTGAGTTGGAGGAAAGGCATGTTGCTTGGTGGGGTCTCTCCTCGGTTGACAAAAAGTCCATGCAAAGGTCTTTACGCCGAGAACTACGACATTTTTGATGCGGTCTAGTGTGTTCGCGGGTCAAACCAAGCAAGTCATAGATCTCTTGCCCATGTGCCCAAGTCTCCATCTGTCGGGAGGTTGCGAACATACGCACGCCCATGTCAGGACCAAACCACTCCAGTCGGGTTTTTGGATCGAGTGCCGCGAAGACATCGCACATCTCCATGAAAAGCGTGCGCCAACGTGCGAGTAGTTCGGGGCCCAGAGAGCGGCCCAAGCCAGTCGCGGCTGTATTGCATCAGGCTGGTTCCTGAACCCATCGCAGTCAGCAACTCACCCAATACTTCGAAAATGCAGCTTTGTCTCGCGCGGTGGTGAGCGCAAGATAATCCGAATAATGCAAGTGCAAGATCACGTCGTGGATGGTCCAGTCTTGAAACTGGGTTTTGCTTTGCCAGCGGCTTTCGTCCATGGTTTGAAGCGTTGCAAAGAGCGCATCGCCTTCTTGGCGAAGATCTTGGATCTCTTGGAGCATGATGCCTCCTGGGACGGTCGTTTGGGGAGCGGAAGGATCTCTTGGTTTGGGGCGTTCGTCGCACTTGTTTGGACTGCGAGGCGGAGTGCATCGAAAACGCTCCTTTCTTTTGTGCAGAGATTCGGAGACTTGTGCAAGGGGTGTGTGTTCTATGGACGCAGAGCCTTTTTGGTAGGATAGTTGTGGTTTGTCACAAAGGAAAATGGAAAAAGCTCGTCTTTTGGGAGGTTCGTGTGGAGGAGATTCTTGGTTCTTTTCGTTCGTTGGATGGACAACGAAAGTTTCTGGAAGCTTATGAGAAACACTTTCGCACTGGCCCGAAGGATGGGTCTCTCAGACGATCGATACGGAAGAAGGCCAAACGCACTTTTTGTGTATGGGCCCCGAAGATGCACCGCCTCTGTGCTGTTGCATGGCTTTCGGGTGAGTGCGACCATGTGGGGGCCAATATCCAAGGGCTTGCCAAACACTTTCGCGTGTATTGTCTCGACACGATGGGAGATTGGGGAAAAGCCGTACCTCTCGCAAGAAGATGTTGATCGATGATCTTGTCGTTTGGTTGGGAACATGTGCGGGAAGCTTTGGGATTAGAAAGCTTTTTTCTTGGGGGGATGTCGTATGGTGGATGGCTTTCGCTGAAGTACGCAGCGCGCTTTCCTGAGCGAGTCCGACGGATGTGCGTGATTGCGCCTGGTGCGTCGTTTGCGCCGATGAGCCTACCTTTTATCTTGCGCGGTATCCCCAGCCTCCTTTTTCCGAGCTTTGGTGTCGTCAACGCTTTTATGACGTGGGCTTCTGTGGCGCATCTTCATCAGGAAGATGCTTTTTACAAAGCCTTTTTCCACGACTTTGTTGCGCAGATGGCGTTGGGGTTTCGTTATGGCCGCTCGCCAAAGATGTCTTTGCCCGCCACGTTGTCAGACGAGGTCTTGCGAAGCATCCAAGCCCCTTGCTTGCTGCTTTTGGGTGAGCAAGAAAAGATCTATCCTCCCAAAAAGGCCATCGCAAGGGCGGTTCGCTGTATGTCTTCTCTCAAGGCTGTCTTGCTTCCTGATGCCAGCCACGATATCAGCATCGCCCAACGTGAGCGCGTAAACCAAGAAATCATCGCCTTTTTGGAAGACGCGTAAGCGTTACATCAGGCTCTACATCACTGCGGAACTTGTCGTCGAAAAGCTTGTTGTATGGGGAGGTAGAGCGACTGCGTCGATGATGACGCTCGCTTTTTGGGACTTGTTTGTTTTTGGGGGGAGGTGGGGATTAGAGTTGGTCGATGGATTCGATAACGTGCCCAACGAGCTTGTACTCTTTGGCTTCTTCTGCGGACATCCAGAAGTTTCGGTCTGTGTCTTTGGTAATTTTTTCGAGGGGTTGGCCCGTTTGTTTGGCGAAAGATTTGTTGAGTCGTTCGCGCATCTTGACGATCTCTTGGGCTTCGATGGCGATATCAGAGGCTTGCCCACTGACACCACCAAGGGGTTGGTGAAGCATGTAACGGGTGTTGGGGAGGCTGTAGCGATCTTCGACGGGGACAGCGGAGTAGATCAAAGCGCCCGCACTTGCAACCCAACCTGTACCTACGATCTTTACGCGAGGTTTCACAAAGCGAATCATATCGAAGATGGTATCGCCCGATTCGACGTGTCCACCTTGGCTGTTGATGAAGATTTTGATGTCGTCGTTGGAAGTCGCGGAGAGCAGGAGCAATTTTTGGGTTACTTCTTCTGCGACGCTTTGATCGATGCGTCCGTAAATCAAGATGGTTCGGGTTTCTAGCAGTTTACGCTCAATAAAAGTGCGTGTACTGTCCGAAGCAAAGTCATCACTCAATCGGGTCATCAAACAAGTCTCCTTGTTGTAGGGAAGAGGTGGTGCCTTGAAGTGACAAAGCAGAGACGAACATAAGCACAAATGAGAAAGATGACAAACCCCGAAGTGGAGTTTCTTTTGGCGCGGGCTTTTGAGAGGGGGCGGGCATGGTGGCCCTGAGCGGGAGGATCGTTATTTTCTTCGGTAGATGCGCACTTTTGTGATGAGTTGATCTTTCTTCTGGTCTTTTTCTTCTTGCCAGCGTTTGTGGATGGCTTGGATGGTCTTGACCAAGTGAAGTTGTTTTGCGTTGGCTTTCTCA
Source organism: Myxococcales bacterium (assembly GCA_020632975.1). GTDB lineage: Bacteria > Myxococcota_C > UBA6777 > UBA6777 > UBA6777 > JAKLKB01. The sequence continues at coordinate 1,222 of JACKEL010000015.1, read as the reverse complement.
AAGGCTTCTTGTTGGGTGCCCACTTTTTGGAGGATGTCTGGGCGGACAACGAGCGCGCGGAGCTTTTTGACGCCGTCGGGCTTGGAAGCACTGAAGCAGAGGGCGACGAGGAGTTCTTCTTTGTGGATCTCAAATCCCAAGGCTCGATCGACCAATCCATCTGAGTAACGTTCAGAGATTTGATGGCGGATGCCTGATTTGACGTGGTAAAGGTGATGCGCTTCTGGGATGACGATGGGGGCATCGTCTGTGCAGCTTTGCGCGCAAGAGACGATGCTGCGGAGAAGAACGCGGTTGTTGAGCCATACATCACTGAGGTGCTTATCAAGCATGGTGTCGATCGTGATCTGCAAGCTGTCACCGTCCTCTTCGAGACCCAAGTAAGAAAAAGTGATGCGTCCAAAGAAGGTGCGTCCCAAAAGCTCGCGATGGGCTAAAAACCACAAAACCCCCGCAGAGATGGAAAGACCGATCAACCATCCCAAGACTTCTTTGAGGACATCAAGCCCAAATGCTGACATATTTACTGCGAGGCTGAAGGTATCGAGCGTTTGCATGTCGTTCTCCTTGTTGCAGTTTGAGAGCGTGGGGTGTGTGGATCGCAAAGATGTGTGTTTCGGATGTGTCGAATATTACGTCGCATCACGAGTCGCTTTGTCTCAAGATTCCAAGGCTTTTTGTAACTTTTTCGCGATCTGCTCGAAGGCTTCGGCGGCTGTGGGGAGGTATCCTGCGAAGTTGAAGCTTCCATGTGTGAGATGAGGAAAGTGCAAGTGGACGACGGGGACTTGGGCATCTTGGAGTCGTTGGACATAGGCGAGCCCTTCATCGCGCAAGACATCAAACTCCGCTGTCATCACGATCGCAGGGGAAGTCTTTTCTAGGTCAGGTTCCAAAAGGACGCTTGCACGGGGGTCTTGGCGTTGTTCTGCGCTGGGTGCGTAGTGCTCGATAAACCAACGCATCCGCTTGCGAGATAAAAAGTAACCCTCTCCAAAAAGCTCGTAAGATGGGGCTTCTTGCGAGAGGTCGGTCGCAGGGTAGATCAACATCTGGACTTTGGGGGCGGGGAGACCTTGGTTTTTGCATTGGTTGGCCACAGCAGCAGCGAGGTTTCCTCCTGCACTGTCTCCACCCACGCCGATCTTGTCGGGCTGGATAGAGAGTTCTTGGGCGTGTTCGTAAATCCAGAGGTAAGCGCGAAGCGCATCTTCAAACGCCG
>JACKEL010000014.1 GCA_020632975.1 Myxococcales bacterium | reverse complement strand
GAATATCACGGCATTCGTTTTATCTTGCACGCCCCGGATAGAATGATATCCGATCTATTTCGCCCGCCCATATACCAGGACATTCCTTTGGCCTTCGCGCCGCACCTCTTTACAACTGTAAAATAAAGTGATGTTTTGCGCCTCACTTGTTTCATCATGAGACATAAAAAGTCGCAATCTGTAACATTTCGTTACGTATTGGATAAAAACTTTGAAAAAAAGAGCTCCGTAGAATCATCGCGCGAGAAATTTCCGAAGAGAGAAAAAGCCATATAAAACAACCACCTTCAGACACCTACAAGAAACTGAATATGTTATTTTCTTTTGGTCATTTCTAGACCAAAAATTGAAGATAGGGAAACATAGAGAAGACATCTTTGTGTCGAGACGGGCAAATCACAAGCGAAAAGGATAACGCTGTGATCGTCTGTGTGGCTCCGTAGATAAGCCTGCTCAACCGAAAAGCCGACAGCCCGCGACAAAGCAGAAGCTCCCAGATCATCTCAAGGAGAACCACGGATGGAGCACATGACAACGGAATTACAAGACCCCAAGGCTCTGATCGGTCAGACCATATTGGGGAGCTATATTATCGAAGAACAAGTCGCAAAAGGCGGTATGGCCTGGATCTACCGCGTTCGACACTCTTTGTTGAATCAACCTCTTGCACTGAAACTACTCTTTACCCACTTGGCAGAGGACCAGATCGTCCGCGCGTTTTGTGAGCGAAGCCAAGATCCAGTTTCGTTTGAAACACCCCAACATCGTTCAGGTTACGGAGATCTTGAACGATGGAAAGATGTTGGGGATGTTTCAAGAGTGGATCAACGGGCCTGATCTCAAGCAATACCTGATCAAAGGAAAAGAACTGCTCTCCTTGGCGGAGATGTGGTGTCTGTTTGGGCCTATCCTTGACGGCCTCGCTTATGCGCATGATGCGGGCGTTGTCCACCGTGACCTCAAGCCTGGCAACATCTTGCTTGCTCGTCATGGCGAAGAGATGCAGCCCAAGATCAGCGACTTTGGGATTGCCAAGTTCCTCAACGACGTCGAGGACAAGACCTCAACAGGCTACGATACTAGGGACCTTCAAATACACTTCACCTGAACAAATCCAAGACAGCAAAAACATCGATCACCGCGCGGATATCTATTCGATCGGGATCATCATGTACCAAGTCGCCACAGGTACCGTTCCTTTCCGTGGCGCGGTACAACACGTCCTCTACAAGCACCTCCATGAGATGCCCACGAATCCTTGCAACCTCAACAACCACCTGCCACCCGAGTTTGGTGAGGTTGTGATGCGTTGCCTTGCCAAAGATCCCAACGATCGTTTCCCCGACTGCCGCTCGCTCAAGGATGCGCTTGGGGAGATCATGCCCAAGTGGGGTCGCCTCCTCCCTGTGGAAGAGCGTCTTCGACTGCGAGATGAGCGCAAAAAAGCCCGAGAACGCGGAGAGAATGGAAACATCTCTCTGAACACTTCGCACACCAACAGCATGGCTTATTCGCGCGAAGACTTGATAGGAAATGACGCCCCCAGCATGAGTACGGGCGGAACCGCAGGAGCGCGCATCCGCAGCGTTTTCGACGAAGATCCACACCCCAACTCTTCCCAAATCGATGGACGCCTCAAAGCCGCACAACTCGCCATTAGTGGGCGCGATCCAGACAACTCCATCTCCCTCAACCTGACGGTTTCTCGAAACTTCATTCGCAATACCGTTGGAGGGATCTTCTTGATGCTCGCGTTGATTGGTGGCGGCTTGGCTTACCTTTTGACAAGGCCCGCCCCTGCCCACCCCACGCACCCAACGCCTCATACACCAAACACAACGGGCCGCCCTGCAACACCCCAACAACGCCTCGGCGCCAATCCCGCCCAACCGAGCGCGGCTTGCAAAGAGGGTGAAACCCGACCTTGCTACACAGGCCCCGCAGAGACCCAAGGAAAAGGCCCCTGCAAAGCAGGTACCCAGACCTGCAAGGGTGGCCAGTTTGGAGCTTGCGAAGGCCAAGTCATCCCCCAAGAAGAGTTGTGCAACGAAAAAGACGACAACTGCGATGGGAAAGTGGATGAAACATTTGACCGAAAAGGTCAGCGTTGCAGTACGAAAAAGTATGCATGTCGTTATGCAGGGACATGGAAGTGCAACGCTGAAGGGGCCCTTGTCTGTTCAGGAAAGCGCCTTGTGACCAGCAGTGGATACCGCGCGATCCAGCTTCGCTCCAATGTCCCCGTGTCACTGCGTTACAAAGGGCGTGGTCACAGCATCAAAGGCCGTTACTGCCTCGAAGTTCGTCGCAGTGGTAGCGTCACCTTCAAAGCCTCAGGCTACCAGATCTGCACCTTCTCTGCGCGAAAGCTCAAAAGTTCGATGCGTATCGAGATGAAGAAAAAGTCCTTCCTCGAAGAGAGTCCAGACTACTGCATTCGTTAAAGCAAATCTTCCCATCTTCCCCACCTATTAGGGTTTTCTCAACTTTGACATCTTACAAACATGGAGAAGAAGCCATGCCAAACCTTTCGGCGCATCGACATACACGCGCCCAATCTTCTTGGCTTGGGTGCCTAGCGCTTCTTTTGGTCGTGGGTTTTCCTGCGACTTCCGCGCTGGCCAAAGACTGCGCCTCGCTTTATCGTCGCGGTCAAATCGAAGAATCAGGCGAATGTTTCGCCAAAGAAGCCGATGCGATGGGCGCTTCAAAGGGACTCCCTCGACTTCAGCGCATCAAAAAAGGGCGTCTTTTCCTCAACGCTGCGCGGCTCTTTTCACTTGCAGCCAAGCGCTCCAAAAACGAAAACAAGATCCGCCTTTATGAGCGTTCCCTTCAGCTTTTGGAACGCTACACCAAAGAAAACCTTTACGAAGATGACGAGCGCAAAAACTCCGCACTCACCGAACTTCGACGCTTGCGCAACAAGATCGGCTATGGTCGCATCAACATCTTTTCTTACGACCCGCGCGCCAATATCTGTTTGACCTACTCAAGTGGCCGAAAGCGCTGTAAGAAAGGCTCCGTTTGGCGTGCCTACCTTCCCCCTGGACAGTACACCATGTCCGTGAAATACCCCGATCTAGCCGAGCAAACCCGTCCTTTAACAGTAACGCCCAACGAAAACTCGACCCAAGGCTTTACCCCGCCCAAAGTCGAGATCCCCGTGGAACTTTACACCAACCACCCGCATGCCAAGATCACCCTCCAAGGCGCAGCGCTAGAAAAAAAGATCACCCACGAAGGCAAAGAGTGGAAGTTGAAGTTGGCGCCAGGAAGCTACAAGGTCACGCTGGCTTACCCGGGTGTTCCTCCTTATGAGCGCACCATCCACGTGAGCGTTGGCTCGGGTGTGACCAAGCGTTATCGTCCACCTTCCGCAACCCTCGAACTTTCGACCGTTCCTGCAGGCGCGCAGATCTTCGTCAATGGTGTGTATCGCGGAGTCACCCCCGCACAAATCCTCGTACCTGACGGAGAGACCAGCATCGTATTCAAAAGCCTCTGCCACCGCCCCGCCACCAAGAAGCTCGATATACAGCCGCAAACGCGCAACAATGTCAGTGTGATGATGGAGATCGAGTCTCGCTACCAAGACTGGCAAAAGAAAAAAGCTGAACAACCTACCCTTCAGATCTCTGGATGGGTGGCCCTTGTGAGCGGCGTGTTGGTCGCAGGCTTCGGTGGTGCCGCGCAATTCATCAGCAATGGTGCCCACGCCGAGGCCGAAAAACAACGCGAACTCTACCTCACCAATCGAACCAATGTTCAACAGTATGTCACCGCTTACGAGGCCGAAGCCCAACGTGGAAACACTTGGCGAACTGTTGGATTTGTTGGGTTTGGTGTGGGTGGCGCCGCGATGATCTTTGGCATCACCCAACTCGCACGCAGCGGGCTTCCTTCTCTACGAAGCCTCGAGTGTGAGATCACTGAATCAGACCTCAAACGCAAGCAACTGTGAGGGCACGCCATGCGCAAACTCATTCTTTTGGCAGGACTCCTCTTGTCCTTGCAAGCCTGTTACCTTGAAGAAAAACTGCAACGAAGCAACCCATACGACGACCAATTCGATGCAACCATCAACTGTCGTGCAGACACAGACTGCGCACGCGTCGGCTTTTGCGTGCAAGGAAAGTGTGCCCAATGCAAAGACAGCAACGACTGTGCAGATCAAAAAGCCTGTGTTCAAGGGGTCTGTCAGACCTGCCAAACCGCAAAAGACTGTGGGGGTGGCCTAGCCTGTTTGGAAGGCAAGTGCTCGGCCTGTAAGGTCAGTGCGGACTGTGGAGGGGCTGGGCAAGTCTGTCGCGATGGAACATGCAGTCCTTGCGAATCAGAAGAGGCTGGAACCTGTATTCTTACAGGAACTTACACAGATGAACTCAAGCTTACCGCAGATATCAAGTGGATCCTTCGTGGAGCGGTCTTTATTGGCGATGACGTCAAGTCCGTAGCCCTACGCATCGAACCTGGCACCACCATCGTTGGAGAGAAACAATCGACGGGCGTTTTGATTGTCCGTCGAAATGGGAAGATCTTTGCGGAAGGAACGAGAGAAAAACCTATCGTCTTTACTTCCTCCCAACCCAAAGGCCAACGCCAACGCGGTGACTGGGGTGGTCTCGTTATCAACGGAAATGCCCGCCTCAACAACTGCGTAGGTGGAAGTCCTCTCGGGATCTGCGAAGGCTTTGGGGAAGGTGGTACAGGTTGGTACGGTGGCACCAATGACAACGATAGCAGCGGTGTCTTGCGTTATGTCCGCGTAGAGTTTGCGGGTCGTCTCTTCAGCCCTGACAACGAACTCAACGGCATCGCCTTCCAAGCTGTGGGCTCAGGAACCACCGTCGAGTACGTCCAAGTCCACATGAACGCGGACGATGGCGTCGAGTTCTTTGGTGGGACCGTCAGTTTCAAGTATATCTTGGTCACCGGCGCAGAGGACGATAGCCTCGACTGGACGGACGGTTGGCGCGGGAATGGGCAATTTTTCATCGCCCAACAGTACACAGATGGCGGAGACTGCGGCATCGAGGCAGACAACCAAGAGACCAACTTTGACGCGACACCACGCTCTGGACCGACCCTTTCCAACCTGACTTTTGTAGGTGGAAACGAAGCAGGCACGGGCGCTGGCGCGCGTCTTCGCCGTGGTACGGGCGCCAAGATCTACAATGCCATCTTTATGAACTACAAAGGTGCTTGTTTGCGCATCGACGATGCCGACACCTACAAAAATGGTTGGGATACCGCAGGAAGCAAACTCAACGGTGATTTGGTGGTTTCCAACTCTATCATCCAATGCCCCACCAACTTTAAAGGGGCTACAGGTGAAGGCATCAACTTTACCATCGAGGACTTCTTCAATGCCCTGAATCCGGGCAATCTGATCGGCGACCCTATGTTGACAGCCCCCACCAATTACAAAACACCTGACTTCCGCCCCAAAGATGGTTCCCCAGCAGCTTCGGGGGCGTTCCAACTCCAAGGCAACGCCTTTTTCGACAAAGTGGGCTTTATTGGTGGCGTGGACCCCAAAGCCGACTGGACCACAGGTTGGACCAACTACGATCCCAACTAAACCCGCTTCTTTCTTTCCTGCCTCTTGTTTTCAACGCACCATCCTCCCTTTTCAGCATGGTTCCCTGACATCTCGACAAAGAACGAAAAGACCTATCCTTGGCGATCAAGCCCGCATCTTGTATAACAAGGAATTGAGGATTTTTTCTTTTGCTGCTACAAACAGATGTGCTTGGCTTTGAGCCATATGACGGAAGGCACGCTCCGCTCCCGGAGAATCAGCCGAAGCAGCAACGTACGCAATCATCGGATGTTTGGATGACAATCACCATACAGGATCTCACCAAAGACCCGACCTCTCTCGTCGGGCAAACCATCGCCGAGCGCTATGACGTCCAAAGGTTCGTCGCCCAAGGTGGGATGGCGTGGATCTACCAAGTGTATCACCGCGCGCTCAAACGCACGATGGCGCTCAAGTTGCTCTTTCCCCATCTTTCTGTGGATCACGTGGTGCGGGGGCGATTTATTGGCGAAGCTGAGATCCAATTCCGCATGCAACACGACGGGATCGTTCGGGTCGTCGAACTTCTCGATGATGGCGAGCTTTTGGGGATGGTCCAAGAGTGGATTAGCGGACCCGACCTCAAACAATATCTCATCCAAGGCCGCCACCTTCTCTCCTCTGAAGAACTCCGCTCCCTTTTGCTTCCTCTCCTTGATGCGCTCGCTTATGCGCACGGAGAAGGCATCATCCACCGCGATCTCAAGCCTGGAAACGTCATGCTCGCCCCGCGCGGGGACACGCACGTCTATACCCCTAAACTGAGCGACTTTGGGATCGCAAAGTTCTTGGATGATATGGACGAAAAAACGACGACAGGCTCGATACTAGGAACCTTTAAGTACACCGCCCCTGAGCAAATCAAAGATAGCAAAAACATCGATCACCGCGTGGATATCTACGCCATGGGTGTCATGATGTACCAACTCAGCGTGGGCCATGTCCCCTTTCGTGGAGGATTACAAACGATCCTCTACCAACACATGCACGAAGTTCCTCAACATCCCTGCGAGATCAACAAACGACTCCCCCAATCCTTCGGGGATATCGTGATGCGTTGTCTCGCCAAAGACCCGAGTGAGCGCTACAGCAACTGCCGTGAGCTTCAAGAAGACATCGCAGAAGCCCTTCCTGCGGGCGGAAAACTCTACACCGTAGAAAAACGCAACGAACTTCGACTCGCCAAAAAAACGCTTCAGACGGACAACGATCTCACGGTTCAACTCTCCGCTGAAGATATCGTGACCCTCAAAGACTTCGACTCCAGCAGCAGCGTTGAGTACGCAAGCGAAGACCTCGTGGAAAAAAAGGCAGCCCCCTTTGCGCCCATGACACCGCTTCCTCACGCCCCCATCTTCGCCTCCCAACAACTCGCAGACGACGCATCCCATGGAAGCAGAAACACTTACCAAGACTTTGCTCGACAAGGTGCCATCCACCCAGATGACACGGCTTCTGTCCCCCTAACCAAGTCTTCTCCTCCGTGGGTCTTGATCTTCCTTGGAAGCGCCCTTTTGATCGGCATGGGACTGTTTGCAGGGATCTATTTCTCCCGTCCATCGGGCCCCAACAACCCTCTTGGTACTCTCCCCCAACTGCCAAGAAATCACGCGCCCCCTTTGGCCGAATGCACGGACAAAGACACACAACCTTGCTATTCAGGCTCCTCTGGCACACGTGGAAAAGGCCCTTGCAAAGGGGGATTACAAACATGTGTGGATGGAAAGTGGCAGCCTTGCAAAGGTGAGATGATTCCCTCAAAAGAACTTTGCAACGACCGAGATGACGACTGCGACGGGAAGATCGACGAAGACTTCGCCCAAAAAGGCCAAGAGTGTTATGGAGATCTCGAAAACTGCAAAGACTTCGGGACATGGGCTTGTTCAGAGCAAGGCACCATACTTTGCAAAACATCTTCCAAACAACGTAACAAACGTACCGTGGCGATCCACATCGAACCCGCTGATGTCAGCTTCAAGCTCCAACACAAGCGCTACCACACCATCGAAACCAAAAAACACACTTGCTTTCCCCTCAAGGTCCGCCGCGGAAACTTGACCCTCTACGCCCCAGGCTACGCGCTTTGTGTTCTGCCCGTCCGAAAACTTCGAGGAAAGATCCGACTCAAGATGAAGAAGAAGTCTTTCCTTGAAGAAAATCCTGACTACTGTCGTTATTAAGAAGACCCCAACAACATATCCTCTTTGGTCCCATCTTTTCTCTTGGAGGAACGCGAGATGCTTACGTCTTTGCACCAAACGTCCACGTCTTCCTCTTTTCTGTGGCGTGCTCCCTTCAGGCAAACCCTTTTCTTTTTTGCGGGTTTGCTATGCTTGAGCTATGTTTTTCCTTCGCAAGCCAAAGCACAAGACCTCAAGAGATGCGCCGCACTCTTTCGGCAGAGGTTGCTGGTTCCCGCAGCAGAGTGCTTTCTACAGATGGCGGATCTTCTCGGGGAGTCGGGCAAGATCAAACCCATCGAGCGCTTCAAAAAGGGTCGATTGCTACTCAACGCCGCGCGGCTCTTCAACCGTGCGTCCAAAAAGTCCGCGACTTCAGACGAAAAGCTCCTTCTTTTTGAGCGCTCTCTAAAACTCTTTGATCGCTATCTCCAAGAAAAGCTCTTTGAGACCCAAGTTCGCCGTCGTTCTATCCTTAGCGAGCGCGGCCGCCTCTTAAAAAAACACCTCTTTGCCAAACTGCGCGTCTACGCCTATCACCCCAAAGCCCAGATCTGCGTGCAAGGCGCCAAACAAATCAAGCGCTGCCAAACCTCGTACCTTTGGGACTTTTATCTACCCGAGGGGGCCTACAAGATCGCGCTCACTTATCCAGACTCAGCACCGATCTATCGCACCGTAAAGCTCGAAGCCACCGAGACTTACAACCATGGATTCTCCCCGCCCTTTCACGAAAGCTTTGTCGAGTTCTCCACAGATGACAATGCAACCCAACTGCTCTTGCGCGGTGCGGCGTTGTTGGAGCCTCTTCGCGGCAAAGGAAAGCTCTGGCGCGTCAAGCTGCCTCCAGGCCCTTACACTGTGGAGATCCGTTACCCCAAAGCCCTCCCCTTTCAACGCACTTTCCAAGTCAGCCTTGCAGAAAAGTTGGTGCTTCGTTATCCCCGTCCTACCGCCAAGATCATCATCACATCGTCTCCCTCCCAAGCCCAAGTCTTTATCGAAGAACTCTACAGCGGCCAAACGCCTCTCACCTTGCTTGTCCCAGAAGGCGACTTTCTCTTGCATGTGCGCAGCTTTTGTCACAAGACCTTACAAAAGAAAGTCACCGTCCTGCCCAAGTCTTCGTACAAGTTGCATCTCCAACTCACCGCAGAAGACAAATACAACACATGGAAACGGTACCAAACCAGCCTCCCGCAAAAGCGAATCCTCGGATGGTCGGCCATCGTGGGGGGATTGTTTCTTGCGGGACTCGCGACAGGAAGCTACATCGCAGGAAACATCTCTTACCGCGACGCCCTCCAACAACGCGCGCTTTACTACAGCACCCGCACCAACTTTGACCAACACATCGAGGCTTATGCCTCTCACGCACAAGCTGCCAATCTTTGGACGACGGTGGGGCATATCAGCGCGCCACTGGGCGCTGTCGCCATCGGCCTTGGTATCCATCAGTTGTTCCAAGCACGCGAGAGAGCCCCTCAAAGCCTTGGGTGTGAGGTAGATCACGGCTTGCTCAAGAGAAAAACGCTTTAGCATCTCGCGCACAAAAAAGAGTGCTTTCTTTTCGATACCCTAGAAAACCGCTGAACAACCTTTTTCCCACGCAGACGATACACAAAGAAAAGCCGCCCGCAACAAATTATCACACCCTTCACTGAATATATCTGTAGTAGCCTACAGATATATTCTTACAGGAGCGCCCCATGACAAAAGTAGGCTCCCCCCTTCCTAGCCTCACAACACTCCCCCAAACCCTCGCCAACCCGTTGCGCGCTTTAGAACAATTACAAAATGAGATAGGCACCCAAAGCCAACAAAAAGAAGTCGGCCAAAAAGAAAATCGCGGTGCGGAGGCCAGCGCAGGGCAAGCAGCCCTTCAACTCTTACAACAACTACAACAAAACCTCTTTGAGCACGCTGACACCAACAGCGAACGTGAAAAGACGCTCGGAAAAGCCGGGAAAACCAGCCAAGGGCAGACTTTGCTCCAAGGAGACGCTGTCCCCGCCAATGCCTCCCCGCAACAAGGCGGCGCGCAAAACAACGCGCCAAATCCCATGCAGCAACTGGCTCAACTCCAACAAAACACCCAGGATCAAGCAGGCCCCCCGCAAGGCGCCCTAGGTCAACTCGCCCAGCTCCAAGAAGCCAACCCCAATGCGCCCCAAAGCCCCTTTGAGAAACTGGGGATCATGCAAAAGGCTGTGGAGAAAGCTCTCAAAAAACAACAAGCCTCTCCGCTTAGCAAAAAGCTTGGAAAGTCCGCCCCCACCCAACAAGAAGGCTTCCCAACGATCCCAGGTGCCCCCACTGCTCAGTCTCCTTTCCCGCAAATCCCCGCCAATCCGAGCACACAGCCAACAACACAACAGCCCTCCCAAGGGATCCCAGGCGCATCTTTTCCAAGCATCAATCAGCTCTCCCAGCCTCCAAGCAAAGAGCAGAGCATCACAAATGCACGCCAAAGTGCGCAACAAGCCATCAACGAGACAGGCTCCGCCTCAGATCATCCTTACATGAAGCGTCAAGAAGGCATCCTCCAAGGGCTCCAAGCAGCGGGGCTGCCCAACCGAGCTGATGGTGTGCGCTTGTTGGTGATGGACAACCCCCAACACGGCGATGAAGTCGTTCGCGCTGCGGCAGGAAAAGGTGCCCTTGCACAAGGTGCAGATGTCCAGCTCCATTCGCTTCTTCAAAAGGACCAACCTCCTCCCAATGGCTTGATGACTCCCCAAGAACATCAACAATACCAAAAAGATATGACGCAAGTGATGTCACTGGCCGTCGGCCAAACGGTCGATGCCAAAGGCAATACCAGCAGCGCCAACTTCCAAGATCTAAGCCTCGATCAAATAGGACAAATTGGCGCCAAAGCTGAAAATACGTTCCTCAATATGCGCCGTGCTGAAGTCGCCCATGCACGCGACTTGATCCCCAACGATGGCAAGCCTTCTGTCGTCAATATGTCGTGGGGTATGTCGACCGCGAAATATGCTGACAACATCGCTGCACAAGCCTTGCAAGCTCCCAAAGGAAGCAAGCTCCACCAAGAACTGACCGCTGCTTTGGGCCATCCTCCCTCCCTTGAAGACAAAAACCAAGATGGTAAACCCGACGATCTTGTCGCAGTACGCGGGCTCATCGCCAATCGTATCGACTCAGCCATGAAGTCACCCGCCTCCCAAAAACAGTCGGATGCTACGAGAGCAAAACTCGCATCAGAGCTTCAAGAAGCACGCAAAGAGGGCATCCTTTTTATCAACTCAGCAGGAAACGAACACGCCATCGCAAGCGAGATCGGCCGCCCAGAACTCTCGCGAAACTACTCGACAGGGACCGAAGGCTTGCTAACAGTCGGTGCCACCGAACCTTACAACCGTGCCAGTGTCCAACCCAACCAAAAACCCGCTTGGAACTATACAAGCACGCTGGGTATGTCCTCTGAAGGGGCGGAAGTGACCGCTCCTGGCGTCATGCCCATCGCCGATCCCGAGACCATGCGAGGTGTGATGCCAGGCGCACAAGGACCTGTCGAAGCTTCGACAGGGCTGCCCCAACCAGGAACCGTCAATGGTACGTCTTTTTCGGCTCCCTACGTTGCTGGTATTGCGGCCCTGATGATCAAAGCCAATCCTTCCATCACACCTGATCAAATCGAAGGTATCCTCAAAGATCCTCGCGTCACAACAAACGATCCCACCACAACACGCGATGGTGCGGGCGCTGTCGATCCCCAAAAAGCTGTTCAAATGGCGGCAGACCTCGCACGTTGACCCTTTCTCTTCCTTCTTTCGTGCCTCCTGCGCCTCCTCCAATCCCCCCTTGCATCCAAAGAGATGGATGGGCATCATCCATGAGCGCCCAAAGGAAGAGGTTTGCCCCCTTCCTCACAACACAAACACGCGCCATGGAAATATTCTTGTGCGTTCCTTCGTTTCTCCAAGGTACGCCAAACGCGTTATTCTTTGCGACCAAGATAAAATGAGGCACAGATGGCTTCTGCAACGATTACCACAGAAAAACAAGTCCTTGAGCGTTTCTTACGACGTGTACGACGACGTTGTTGGACGCTTGGCCTGATCCGCGGCCTAACACTCCTAGGGACGGGCATCTGCGTCTTGTTTTTTATCACGGGCCTGTGGCTCTGGTTGTCCCCTCCGCCGTTTCGTGTGGAGTCGATCTGGGCGACGGCACTGTTGGTTTCCTCTGTGCTTGCGATCTTCTTTGCTTGGCGCTACGCCAAAAAGCTCCAAGATGAAGCACTCTCCAAAGCCCTCGCGCAGTGGGCTCCTGAGACCGACGGGCTTCTCACTGCCCTTGAGTTGGCGCGTACCCTCCAAGACCCCAAACAACCCAAGCACTTTTCGCAGCCTCTCGCAGAAGCCCGCGTCCAACAAGTGTATCGTCGTTTGCGCAACCTCAACACAAGTCGCCTTGTGCCCATCGAGACCCTGCGCCCCCAAGCCTACGCCTTTTTTGGCCTAGCATCCGCACTTTTCGCATTCTTTGCGCTCGATACAACGCGTTCATCCGAGATCTTGCGACGCATGTTCTTTCCCCAGCAAGCCATCGGCAAACAGCTTTCGATGGATATCCGCGGTGAGTTGTTGCTTGGGGATCTCGAAGTTCGTTACGAGTACCCTGCTTATACCCAGCTCCCTCCCAAGACCATCCCCAACAGCGATGGCACCCTCTCCGCGCTCAAAGGTACCACCATCCGTCTTCATGGCCGTGCCCTTTACGAAACAAGCAAAGCGGAGATCAATATCTTCGGAAAGACCGAGCAAAGCATCGCCTTCAAAGTGGGCAAAGACAAACGCACCCTCACAGCCGAGTTTACGCTGCTTCATGGCGGAAACTACCGTATCAAACACTACGATCACAAAGGGAATCTGCGTTTTGGCCCCCTTCACAATATCAAGCTAGAACTGGACACATACCCCAAGCTCGAACTCATCGCACCCAAGGCAGATATCGAGGTACGTGAGCGAGAAAAAGTGCAGATCGTCTTCGATGCAAGCGATGACTTCGGCCTGAACAAGATGTCGATCATCTACAAAAACCTTTCGAGCAAGCGCCTCAAAAAAGAGATGGTCCTCCCGCTCAAAGAGTGGAAAGAGAACATCAAGCAAGATCGCGGAGAACTCACTTGGGATCTCGCTACGATGCCCTTCACACCAGGGGATCGCATCTCTTACCAGCTTGAAGTCCTCGACAACGACACCATCAGCGGCCCCAAACGTACGCGCTCTGCGATCCGCCATCTCAAGATCTTTTCGCCAAGTGAGGCCCACGAAAAACTCCTCACCCAACAAGAGGCACTACTCAAACACATGACCCTCTTTCTTGCGGACTTGATCGAGCGACCTGATGCGCAAAAGTCCGAAGAACACAAGCTCAAACGACAACTGCGGCACCTTGAAAGTTCTGGAGACAAGATCCTCAACCAATTCAGAACGCTACGTAGCATGATGCGCGACGACTCCATGACCAAACCTTTCGCGATGATCGCGATGGATACTCTTCAACAACGCTTCTCCCAACGACAAGACGAACGCGCCTCCTTTTCGCAGCGCCTGACCGTGAGCCAGATGGAACCAGGGATGTTTCGCAGCGGCTACGAAGAACTTCAGCGCGACGAAGTCGAACCCCAAGAAGACGATGTCCACGCACTTGCCTTGTTGTTGCAACGCCAACGGCTCGACCTGATCGCACAACTCAGCCAACAACTCAGCGAAGCACAAAACCGACTGCGCGAACTTCTCGACAAATACCGCAAAGACAAAGATCCCAAGACCAAAGCCGCTCTGCTCCAAGAGATGCGGCGGATCGAGCGGCTGATCGAGCAGATCCGACAACGGATGTCGCAGCTCAATCGCTACTTGCCTGACGAATACCTCAACTCCAAAGCATTCAAGCACAAAGGCGCACTCAACGCGCTCAAGCGCATGAAAAAGCACGTCAAGGAAAACAACCTTGAGAAAGCCGCAGAGGAGCTGTCCAAACTCGCGCAAGATATCGAACGCATGGCTTCGCAACTCGATGAGATGTCCAAAGAAGCGGGTGGCTCGTCCTCCAAGATGAACGAAGCCATGAAGAAGATGTTGGAAGATATCCACCAACTCGAAAAACAACAGAGCCGTTTGGCCCGTCGTACCGAGAAGATCCGACAAAACATCTCAAAGCGTATGCAAGCTGCGCTAGAGAAAAAAGTACAGCAAGCTGTGAACAAACAACTCAAACGCCTTGAGCAGTTGCGCAAACACGTCGAGAAAGCTGAAAAGGCAACCACTCCACTCAACCGAAACTACGGCTACAATCGCGCTTACAAAGCACTCAAAGACGAGACCCAGCAACTTGAGCGATTGCTCAAAGCCAAGGACCTCTTTGAGTCCCAACGCAGCGCACGCAGCCTTGAGAGCAAAAACCAGCGCCTTGAATCCAACTTTGAGATGCAAGAGCGGTACAGTCGGATGTTGCAAGAAAATCTCCGCAATATCCGACAAAGTTGGCGCAATGATATCGATCACCAACAAAGCCTGCAAAAACGGGTGAAGCAACTGCAAGAGCGCTCAAAAGGCGTGAAACAGGCCGTCTCACAGCTCCAACGCGCGGGACAAATCGCCGAGCAGATCCGCAAAGACCTAGAGAACTTTTTCCCCTCGGAAAAGCCCTATGTCTCGAAGAAAGACCAAAAACAACTCCAACAAAACCAGCGTTCTCAGGAACAACTTCGAAAGATCGCCCAACAACTCCAACAAAAGATGGAGCGCATGGGACGTCGCATCCCCATGTTTTCCCCAAAGATGCAACAGAAGATGCGCGAAGCTGGCGAACAGATGGGCGAAGCCAAAGAAAAACTTGGTCAACGTGAACCGCGAAACGCTCATCACGCCCAAGAACGCGCAGCTTTCAAACTCAAAGACCTGCGCAAACAGATGCAAAAGATGATGCAACAACAAGGTCGCGCGAGCAAACAAAAACAGGAAAAAGTCGAGATCCCCGACGCGTCGAAACACAAAGCCCCCAAAGCGCTGCGACAAGACATCATCGATGCCATGAAAGAAAAAGTCCCTAAGCCCTATCGCGAACCTGTCCAACGTTATTACGAAAAACTCGTGAAGTAACACAAGGCTCGCAATCCCGGAGACTTTCGATGCCATCTCGTATCTTTTCTGTTCGTTTTGTCCGCTTGTTCGGCGTTTTTTCTGTCCTTGGTTTGTCGCTGTTTTTGGCGGCCCAAGTCCACGCTGTGAACAGCTATGAACAAGAAAATCTCAATAAAGCTTTTCGCTTCCTCGCACGCTGGCAGCCCGATGCAGCCGAGCCTTTGCTCAAGCCCATCCTTGCGCGATATCCCAAAGACCAAGTCTTGTTGCGGACCATGGCGCGTCTGCGTTATCTCCAAGGTCGCTACCAGGACGCGAAAAAGCTCTACGAAGCTTCCGATACCAAAGAACGACTCGGAGGGGACAGCACCTACCAATCCTTGGTCTCGACCATCAAGATTACCAAGACCTACAAATACCTAGAAACCAAGCACTTTCGCATTGGCTATCCCCAGGGCAGCCAAGAGGCCGCCATCGCTCACTATCTTGGCGATGCGCTTGAGCTTGCTTACACGCGTTTGGGCAAGATCTTTGGCTACCATCCCCCTGACAAAGTGCGTGTCGATCTGTTGAGCGAAGCCCTCGAGCTGGCGGATATGTCGCCTCTTACACAAGCAGACATCATCCGCACGGGCACCATCGCACTCTGCAAATACAACCGTATCATGCTGACTTCCCCGCGTTCGCTCGTCAAAGGCTACCGCTGGCTTGATACAGCGGTCCACGAATTCACGCACTTGTTGATCAATCGCGTAACAGACGGCGTTCCCATCTGGCTTCACGAAGGACTTGCCCGATATGGCGAGACTTTGTGGAGACAAGATATCCCCTCGAAATTATCCCCTTACTCTGAGAGCCTTCTTGCGCTTGCATTGAAAGAAAACAAGCTCGTGCCTTTCGAGAAGATGCACCCCTCGATGGCCAAGCTTCCAAGCCAAGAGATGGCCGCCCAAGCCTACGCACAAGTGTACACTGTGATCCTCTATCTGGTCCATCTCAAGGGCCAGTCCGCGATCAAGCAAGCACTTCAAAAGATCAGCAAAGATACAAAAGTCCCCGTGGCTGTAGGCGAGACAGCAGGAATGCCTTTCGAGAAGTTCTTGGTTGCATGGGAAGGCTATATGCGTGAGCAAAAGCTCCAATACATCGCAGGATTGATGCCCAAAAAGCACATCATCAAAGGGCACGAACCCAAAAAGTCCAAAGAGCAAAAAAAGCGCGAACGCAACTTGTGGTACAAGCCCACCACTTCCAAAGAGTTGGGCAAGCGTTATCTGCGGTTGGGCGAGATGATGCGGCGTTTCGGTCGTTACCAAGCCGCGTTGTTTGAGTATCGAAAAGCCCAGCATTACCTCAAGGATCGCGACCCAGGGCTCCAAAACAAGATGGCGCTTTCCTTGATGGCTCTACGCAAATACGAAGAAGTGATCACCACGCTCAAGCCGAGTCTGCGGCTTTATCCTAGCAACGTCACGACCTTCGTGCATCTTGGGCGAGCTTACTACCACATGCAACACCTCAAGGAAGCGCGCAAAGCCTTCGAAGAAGCCAACCAGATCAATCCTTTTCACCCAACCATCCACAAGTATCTTGCGCGCATCTACCAAAGCCTTGGCCAAGTATCCCTACAAAAACGCGAGCGCCAGATCATGGCGACCTTACTACGATCCGAATAGCTACATCCGTTGATTCGACCCGTCAATCGATGTATAAACGCATCCCATTATCCCCAAAGCATGCGTGAATTAGCCTGAGAGAGAAAGGAAGACCATCCCCGATGGAGAAAGAAAATGTCCTGCCCCAAAGTGCTCACGTTGCGCTAGATCCCCAAAAAGATCTCCAAGCCGTCGAAGAGCTACACAAGATCTACCAACAGATCCACACCGAACTGCACAAACGCATCGTCGGTCAGGACCATGTCATCGAGTCTTTGCTTGTGGCCCTCTTCTCCCGAGGGCATACTTTGCTCGTAGGTGTTCCAGGTCTCGCAAAGACCCTCTTGATCGCCACACTCGCAGAGATCCTTGATCTCGCTTTCAATCGTATCCAATTCACGCCCGACTTGATGCCTTCGGATATCACGGGAACCGACATCCTCGAAGAAGACCACGCCACAGGAAAACGCGTCTTCCGCTTTGTGCATGGACCGATCTTCTGTAACCTCCTTCTTGCCGACGAGATCAACCGTACCCCCCCCAAGACCCAAGCAGCCTTGCTCCAATCGATGCAAGAATATCGCGTCACAGCGGGCGGTTCGACCTATCCTTTGGATCTGCCCTTCTTGGTCATGGCCACCCAAAACCCGATCGAACAAGAAGGAACCTACCCACTGCCTGAAGCACAACTCGACCGCTTTATGTTGCAGATCCGTATCGGCTATCCCACCGCGCTCGAAGAAGAAGAGATCGTTCGTTCGACCACGAGCAACTACAAACCCGATGTCAAAAAGCTCCTTGATGCCGAGAAGATCCGCTCCCTCCAAGAGCTTGTTCGTCGTGTACCTGTCCCCGATCATGCGGTGCGTGCAGCTGTCAAACTGGTTCGCTCGACGCGTCCAGACGCCGAGGAGTCCCACCCCATCGCCAAACAATACCTGACTTGGGGCGCAGGACCGCGTGCTTCGCAAAACTTGATCCTCGGGGCCAAGGCCCGCGCCATCCTACAAGGCCGCTACAGCGTAGAAGTAGAAGATGTGCATGCACTCGCAAAAGAAGTCCTCTCACACCGTATCCTGACCAACTACGAAGCTGAGTCCGAGAACATCCGACCCGAAGACATCATCGACACCTTGCTAAAGGCCCAAAAATAGATGCGTCGTACCAGCTTCATCGATCCCCAACTCCTCGCCAAGCTCCCTCCTGTGGCGCTGAAAGCCTTGCGCGACGTCGAAGGGGCACTGACAGGACTCCACCAAAGCCCTCATCATGGCCAAAGCATCGAGTTTACCGAGCACAAAGAGTACTCGCCCGGCGACGAGATCCGCCACGTGGACTGGAAACTCTACGCCAAAAGCGACCGCTATTATGTGAAGCAGTTTGAAGACGAAACCAACCTGCGCACATACATCTTGCTCGATGCTTCCGCCTCGATGAACTACCCACAACACCCTGCAGATCTCGAAAAGCGCCCGACCAAGTACCAGTATGCGGCGTCTTTGTCGTTGGCGCTGGCCTATCTTTTGTTGCGACAGCGCGACTCTGCGGGCTTGTTGACCTTCAACGAAAAGCTACAAACGTACCTTCCTCCCAAAAGCCAGCCCTCGTATCTGTTGCCGATCGCCCAAGCAGTCGAACAACAGGCCCCCGCTGGCGACACGGCTTTGCCACAGACCTTGCGGCGTCTTGCGGAGATCGCGCGGCGACGAAGCCTGATTATCTTGATCTCCGATCTCTTTACAGATACCGAGACGTTGGAGAGTTTGCTCAAACAACTCAGCCACCGAGGACACGATGTCGTGATGTTTCATGTCCTCGATCCTGATGAGTTGGACTTTCCTTTCCGTGATCAAACCCTCTTTGAAGACCTTGAAGACGCGCAGTCGCGGCTGCAAATTGATGCCCAAGCGATCCGACCTTATTACCTCCAAGAGCTTCAGCAATATCTCGAAAAGGTCGAAAAGATCGCGAAACGCAGTGGCATCACCTATCGCCAAGTACGCACGGATACACCCATGCTACAGGTGATTACGAACTTCATTTTGCGCCGTGCGCGTGCTCGCAAACGCTCATGATGCACAAGATAGCCCCCATGAGGCGGCAGGCTCGCCATATCCGACCTTTCTCCTCCAGATTTTGGAGTCTCGCGTGAACGCTATCTCTTTTCTTCAACCCGCTTTTCTCTACGGGCTCCTTGCCATCGCGGTCCCCATCATCATCCACTTGCTCAGTCGTCGCCGCGCTGTGCGTTGGCCCTTTGCTGCGATGGAGTTCCTTTTGCGCTCGCATCGCCGCGTCGCACGCAGACTCCGCCTAAAACAACTCTTGCTCTTGCTTTTGCGTTGTCTGTTGATCGCGGGGCTGGCTTTTGCTTTTGCCAAGCCCTTTTTCAAACGTGCCCAAGGATCATCCCCAGCACAGCCTGGGGCTTACGTCCTGATCCTTGATGACTCGATGAGCATGCAGTATCGGGAAGCCCCCAAAGGCCCGATGCTTTTTGATCGCGCCCGTGAAGCGATGCAAAAGTGGATTCAGACCAAGACCCGCGGCGAAGATCGACTCGCCCTTTTGCGCGGAACCACCGCCAATCGTTCCCAACGTGGCGAACAAACAGAACTCACCTTCGACAAAAAGACCGTCATCGACAAAGTCAAGGCATGGCAAGTCACCTACCAAAGCAGCGATCTTGCCGCAGCGATCATGCGCGCCCAAACGCTTTTGCTCAAACAAAAAGGCGTTCGCGCCCAAGTCATCGTCTTTTCGGACTTTACGCAAAATAGCCAGATCGTGTATCCCCGTCTCCCCGACCAAGATATCACTGTACGCTTTTTTCCTGTCCGACCGCTGAAAGCCCCATCCAATCGATCGATTCTTTCTGTCCAAGTCGCTCCCGCCCCTTATGTCGGCCAAGATGCCTACCAGTTCGATGTGACGCTACGTAACTTCTCTGCCCAAGCCATCAACGACCTCGCTGTCACGTTGGTACTCAACGAGATGCCGCGCGCTCGGGGATTTGCGCAGATCCCCGCTTGGGGAACCACACAAAAACGCTTCGTCATCCAGCTTCCCCAAGCTGGAAACTACGCAGGATACGTCCAGATCGCCGCAGATGGTCTCCCCGCAGATGACCGCTTTTTCTTTTCGCTCAAGACGCGAAAACGCCCGTCCATCCTGCTTGTCAACGGCGATTCTCGACCGATCCCCTACCTCGACGAATTGTTCTACATCACCAATGCGTTGCGCGATGAACAACTGCCCTTTCAGATCACCATCAAACAAGCCACCGCTGATCTACCACCGCCCCAAAAGTTCGATGTGATCGCACTCGCCAACATCGAACAACTTCCAACCGCTTGGCAAGAACAACTCAAAGCCTACGTCGAACAAGGTGGCGGTCTGCTCTTTACGATGGGCAACCAAGTCCGTCCAGAAGCTTTCAACCTCGCATTTTCGGGCCTTTTGCCGAGACAGCTTCGCGGTGTGGCGCTCGCAGCCCAACGACCCGATGGAACGGGGATCGCACTACAACGACACTTTGGCGAAGTACAAGCCAACCACCCGATCTTCCAAAAGATGTATCGCGATGGCATCGTCTTTCAATCTGCGCGCGCCTCCAAGCTGATGCTTGTAGAAACACGACGCGCCCAAGAAAGTGGCGAGATCTTGTGGCGCTTTAGTCACGGACCTCCCGCCCTTTTGGAACGTAAAGTAGGAAAAGGTCGCGTGCTCCTCCTGACCACAAGCATCGACCGCGATTGGACCGATCTGCCCATTCGACCATTCTTTCAGCCTTGGTTGCAACGAGTCTTTACTTACCTCGCAGGCGGTTCGCGTTTTCATCGTGGGACAGCCTTGCGCGTCGCCCAAAAGACCCGCCTCCAGCTCCCTGGACAACAACCGATCCGCATCGTTCCACCCAAAGGGCTTCCTTCTGTTCTATTGCGCCCAGAAGAAGGTGGATTCCCCTTTGAGGGTGCTCCCAAGCCAGGCACCTACAAGTTTGAACAACAAGGAAAGCCACTCGCGATCCTGCCCCTCTCTGTCAACATCGATCCCGCAGAGTCTGATATCCGACCGCTTCCTGATCGCGATCTTCAGAAAAGTGGAGAGATCAACCAAACCACACTCGCTGGATTTTCCTCTCAGTCTGAACGGCTTTGGCCCTTCATCCTTTTAGCGTTGCTACTGATCTTCACCTTTGAAGCCGTGGTCTTGCGCTTCCTCTGACCCCCTCTCCCTTGACGACGGATCTCACTTGCCGCAAGGTCCCCACCAGAACGCCTTGCCCGCACAGCAAAAACTGTAACTGTAATGTTTTCTGTCGTGTTTCAGTATAGCTCGGTAGAAGAATGGCGTGGACTGGGACCTTGAGTGGACCAAACGTCCTCCACAAGGACAAGTTTCATCTAAGCAAGAATTAACACCCCCATCTGGTCGCCCAAAAATAAGGTGGTGGAATTTATGATCTATGTAGTCACCTCAATCGTGGGACTTTTTCTAACACTCCTTTTGGTTTTCGTTGTGCAAAAGATCGCGATTCGTGTGGGGGCGATCTCTCATCCGGGTGGACGCTCGATCCACCGTGATCCCACTCCTTTGCTTGGAGGACTCGCAATTTACGTCGCGTTGGTGGCCATCAGCGCAGTCGCACTTTTTGCTTCAAAAGGTCCTGTCGTCCAAGAACTCTGGCAATCCAAATGGAAGATCTTGGGAGCCCTTTTGGGCGCAACCACCATCCTTATCGTCGGTATCATCGACGACATCGTGGTCTTGCGAGCCCGTACCAAACTCCTCGGACAATTCACCGCAGCACTCGTCTGCATGGCTTTTGGCTTTGGTATCCCCGCAATCAATTTCCCTTACCTCTTCACGATCCAACTTGACGCTTTTGGCGGACTGGCCTTCGTTTTCTGGGTCGTCGCCATCACAAACGCTGTCAACTTGATCGATGGCATGGATGGCCTCGCTTCCACGGTCTGCTTCTTTGCCTCCCTTGGCAACGGCATTATCGCGCTTTCGCTTGGAAACACATTCATCGCTTTCTTCTCTTTTATGATCGCTGGCAGCTTGCTTGGCTTTCTCTTCCACAACTTCCCACCCGCCAAGATCTTCCTCGGCGACACAGGAAGCATGCTCTTGGGCTTCCTGCTCGCGGTCGTTGTGGCTGGTGGCAACATGCAAAAACGCGAAGCTGCGTTGATGATCTTCGCTCCGCTTTTGCTGCTCGCCTTCTCGCTTCTTGATGTCTTCCTCTCCGTGGTTCGGCGTTTCATCCGTGGCAAGCCCATCATGTCCTCAGACCTTGGGCACATCCACCACCGTTTGATGCGCCGTTTCCGCAACCCAAGAAGAGTACTCGTTGTTGTCGGTCTCTTCTCGATGTTGATGACATTTGTCTCCATTGGGACACAGTACTTCCTCCAAAATCCCTCGATCTTTTGGTTGTTGCTACTCGTTGCGACCGTCGTGCTTTTCTTCTTTGTCTTCGTCTTGGGCTATTTCCGTGTGGATCGCTTGCGTGGTGTCCTCGAAACACGCCGCGAAGTAAAGTTCCTGTTCTCGGTCCTTGCGTATCTACCAGAAGTCCTCGCCCCCCTGAAAACACAAGAAGAAGTCCTCCAAGAACTCAACTGGGTTTGTCATGCGCTTCGCCCTTTTCAAATGAGTTTTTCGGACGCGAAAAAGAACCCTCTCTACTTCTACAAAAACCCCCGTCCCTCCGAAGGTGAGCGCCCTCCCTACAACGAGACCTATGTACTGCTCAGCGGCGATACCTTTTATTGGGAGATCCCCACCCAAAATACCGACCCCACAAGCTGCGATCTTCGCCTTGCATGGCGCGAGATCATCGTGCTTTTCGGTCAACGATTACAAAAGATCACCGCTTCTCAAATCGACAATCCCACCCCCAGCGATCTCAAGACCATCCCCACCTCTTCATCCCCTACCCTGCACAGCTAAAAAGACCATCGCTCTAAGCAAATCACCCCCTTAAAGCACCCACCCAAGCCATCTCTCTAAACAAAGACATCTCTCTAAACAAAGCAGCCCCATAGCTCCGCCTTTTCCATACAAAGAAGATGTCCCATCCAACGGATCGTGCGAGGCGTTTCGCTCGGATATCAGGGAAGGTTCCGACGAGGGAAGCTCTTGATAGCGTGGTGCGTTAAAAATGGGAACCATTGAGCAAACTTAAACATCCCTATTCATCGTGATTTTAGAAGATGATCTTGTTTCTCGTTCTATCGTTCCACGCGATTAAGATGTGTGGCTTGGATCTTTTGCCATCACGATCGTCAGGTTGGGATCAAGCGGTAGATGCGCGGAAAAATACAGATACCCCACCATGCGCTCCACCACATCTCGAAGGCCATAAATCGTCTTCCACCGAAGCTTTTTGACAAGAGAGCCTTCGACGGTACGTGCGGCATTGTACGCTTGCTCCAACACCAAGCCAGACATCAGGCCAAGCTGCTTGATGCTAAAGGGAGTCAAAGAGTGTTGGTGTGTGATATCCCCATGCTGATGGACGCGACCAAATGGGCTTTGACCATTGGGAAAACGCGCAAGGACCTTCCCACTCTCTGAGAGCAAGGAAGAAAAAGTCTTAAAATAAAGCACAAGCTCGTCGTAAGTCAGGTGCTCAAAGACATCGAAAGCCACGATCACATCGAAAGGACCGGTGAGCTTTCCCTCTTCCAACAGGGTCGGCAACGCACCGCAAAAGATGGCTTCGTGTCGTGCCGCGACGCGTTCGCATAGCGCAGGGATCATCTCAACCCCCGCAACTTCGGCCCCTTGTTGCGCTGCCCAGTCCAAAAAAGTCCCCTCACCAAATCCCAGTTCAAGCACCCGCGTGCCTTTTCCAAAAGGGACTCGTTTCATCTCCAACGCGTAATAATCTGCGACTTGTTGCGGAATCGCTGGACTCCCCGAGCTTTTCGACCAATTTTTCAACTCATCATATCAATCATAAAGATGGCTCTTGGTGGAAGTCATCCACTCTCTCCTACAAGTTTACGAGAAAAAAACGTACAAACCGAAAGACGTGTTACTTTGCGGAAGGAGACCAAGCACAGCGAAAACCGAGGTCACGCGCGCGTTTCCAGATGGGTTCGTTGTCTCGTGTGTAAGTGCGCAGCTTCCACTCCTCACGTGAAGGAGAGAGCCAAGACCCACCACGAACAACACGTTCACGGCACTTTGGGTGATTCTTAAAAGGATCGCGCAAGGGCAGGTAGCGATAAGCATCTTTCTCATAACAGTCAGCCACCCACTCACGGACATTCCCTGCCATATCGTAGACCTTGTAAGGACTTTGCCCTTCTCTCTGTTGCGAGCGGGAGACAGGCTGAAGGTCGAGTCGACAGCGTCGATAATTGAGGCGCTGGCAGTCTAAAGTGCTGTCACCCCATGGAAAGCTGCGACCATCGATCCCACGTGCAGCTTTTTCCCACTCAGCCTCTGTAGGCAAGCGTTTTCCAGCCCAAGCACAGAAACGCCGCGCATCTTCCCAAGAGACCTTGGTGACAGGCAAAGACGCATCTTCTTTGAGCAACCGAGAGATGCGGCGACAACCACCATCCTTCATACAACGAAGATACTGTGCAATCGAGACCTCAGTACGGTCGATCCAAAAATCTTGGAGATGGATACGTTCGCGGGGTGCGTAAGAAAACACATCGTTTCGAGATCCAAAGCCCCGCCAGAAAGGTCCTTTTTCGATCTTGACCATGATCACATCGCCCATCTTTTGTGGGTATTCGGTCTTTTTGTTCGACGGGCTTCCATCTTTTTTGATCTCGATGGTTTGTTGCACCTTGGAGGAAAGGCGAACCCACGCAGACTTGATCCGCGTCCATCCAAGCGCCGCACCACCCGCACCAATCAAACAAAGCGCCAAAAGGATCATCCCCCAAGGCACATTGGAGCGACGACGACGAGAGCGTCGCCCAAGATGGGAAGGTCGCTCATCTGTGGGCACAGACAGCTTTTGCGGGAGAGGAGAAGATGCCGAACTGCCCGAAGGCATCGAGCCTTCAGAAGATGCGCCCACTTGTGGTTCTGTGGGCTCAGGGGGAATCGCGATCATCTCGGCAGGATGGGAGACAGGTGGACTGCTTGGCAGATCAAAAACCGTGGCCTCAGCAGGAGGCTCATCTATCTCTGCTTGTCCCGCAGGGATGGGTGTTTGAGCGCCTGCTGCCACAGCAAGTCCCGTGGGTAAAAGGGCTGGACGCGAAGCGCTTTTTTCTTCGGGTTGGATGATCGCGGCGGCTTTACCAAGGGGCTCCGTACCCTTCGCAGGCTTTTCTTTTTGGTCATCTTCGAGCGCCTTGTTGTCCGCACTGCGTCCGCCGCTTTCCGCGCTCCCTTGTGAAGAAGCATCCGACGCTTTGCTTTTGGCTTGGGATGTTCGTTCCGCGGAGGAGCCTTCTTGTTTTGCGTCTTGGCTCGACGAAAGTGCAGATGCGGAACTATCGGATGCAGCGCGAGAAGCAACCTGTTCTTGCGAAGCCAAGGCGCGCGCTTGGGACACAGCTTTGTCTTGGGAGATATGCGCGGGGATGCCTTCGATGGGAGATGCTGTTTCCGCGCTATGAAGAGGATCATCCGCAGCTTTGACGCCGCCTTCCATCGCGACTTTCACCACGAGCGGACGCTTTTTTGCGGGTTGTGCTGCGTTGGCTTCGGGTGGCGTCGAGAGGTACACCAAAGTCCCCGAAGATACGGACTCATCAGCTGCGGCGGATTGGGGAGACCACAAGGGGTCTTCTTTCATGGTTTGGAGCAACGCCTCGCGCAACTCATCGCAAGATCCGTAACGATTCTCAGGATCTTTGGCGATGCTCTTGCGCAAGACGGCATCCAACGCATCGCCGATCGCAAGTCCTTTTTCTCGCAAAGAAGGAGGATCGTCGTAGAGTTGCTTGCGCATCATCTCGAACGGTGGCATCGGCCTTTTGGGGTTTGCAAAAGGTGTTGTCCCAGAGAGGGTTTCATACAGAGAAGCACCCACTGCGTAGATATCAGCGCGATGATCGACCTTGTGGCTTCGGACTTGTTCGGGTGCCATGTAAGCGGGGGTTCCTAAGACCACGCCCGCTTCTGTGAGTCGTTTGTCTTGCATGGCGCGCGCGAGACCAAAGTCCGCGAGTTTTACATTGAGCTGTTCAGCGATCAGGATATTTGCGGGTTTGATATCGCGGTGGATCACGCCCTCGCGATGGGCATATCCGAGCGCAGAGAGGACTTGTTCAAAGATCCGCAACGTGTCAGGAAAGCTGAAGCGCGGGAAACTTTGCGAGCGTTGGATCAAGCTCTGTAGGTCGCGACCTTCGATGTACTCCATGATGATGAAGAACTCATCTTGGTCCTCGATAATCGCACGAATGCTTACGATATTTTGGTGGACCAGTCGCGCTTGGGTTCGTGCCTCGCGCAAAAATCGTTGTGGATCGATCAAGCGTCCAGTGGCTTCTTTCTTTAAGCGCTTGATCGCGATAGGGATCTCCATCAAAAGATCCCACCCCCGAAACACAATGGAAGGTCCACCTTCCCCTAACATTCGGTCGATGCGATAGATATCTTTGAGTACGCGGCCTGCGTATTCCTCCGCCAACATCTTGGCTTTGCTCCTCCTCGATGGCCATACCAATGCTCGCTTACCTTTTTACAAAGGGCTGCGCGATCCTACGGTCTTCCGTTTCTTCCTGCAAGATGGTGTCGCACCTTACAAAAAAGAAAGAGGCCATACTATACGAGCTTGGGACAAGAACAAAAGTCGAAAGAATGATTAAGCGGATGCTGGGGGGGCTTCGGGGGCGGGTGTACCTTCATAATGGATGGTCACATGATCGTTGATGTAGGCTAGGGCCTTGGCATACACAAATTGATCGATCAAGACCTCGCGTTCTTTGAAGTCCCGCGCAAGGCTTTTTTCGCGTGCATCCAAAGAGATCCCCAAGGTCTGGGCAGCTTCACCAATGAACCCTTTGAGTTCTTTGCGATCTTCGACAAGGCGTTCTTGTTTGGCGATCGCAAAAAGCAACAGCGCGCTTTTCAAACGAAAGATCGCGTCCAAGCGCAAGCTATCGTCTGCCATCCACCCACCCAACGAGGTTTCGAGATCTTCTTGTGACAAGCCTTTGTCTGCCAAGAATCGCCCTTCTGTCCTGCGCCACCAGTTTTGCACTTCTGCTTCGATCAGTTCTGGAGGCAGATCAAACGACGTGCGGGTCAACAATGTCTCCATCAAGATCCGCATACCATCTTGGGCCATCTTGCGCGCACGTTGGTCCAACAACAAAACCAACACACTTTCCAAAGACTTTTCTAAGGTTTCCCCAAGTCCCATCCGCTGAAACAACGTAGCATCCGCAGGATCGGGAGGGATCACCTTTGATGCCTCTCGAACTTCAACTGCAAAGACAGCGCCCATACCACGGGCTTCTTCGATCGCAAAGTCATCAGGCAAAGCGACTTCGACGATCTTGGCTTGGCCCACGGGGGTCCCCAACAACTGCTCGCCAAAGGTTGGCATAAAGACGTTGGGTTCCAAGATCAAACGCATTCCTTCGTGTGCGGTCATGGGCAAGAGATAACCGCCCATGTACCCCACGAGATCGACGATCACCTCATCTCCCATCTCAACGGCTTTTCCAGGACCTTTGGGATGACGAATCGCAGCTTCAAAGGCCAAGCGTTCAAAGGCTTCTTGAACTTCCTCTTCCTCGATGGGAGGAGGCTCAGGCACCTCGATGACGATCCCTGAGAGATCGGGGATCTTGACTTCGGGGAACATCGACGGATCAAGCCGATGTTCGGAAAGAACCGCGTTGGCTTCGAGCGCATTTCGCCGAAGATTCGCAACCTCACCGCGAAAGGTAGGAAGCTTTGCAGGAGCTGCCGCAGATTCCGAAGGAGCGGGGGCTTTGCTAACTTCTTCAGGGGTCCCCTTTTTCCCGTGTCTTGTCATAAAGAACCTCAAGTTGAAAAGAGAGGGGTTCAAAGAAAAAGCCAAGACACCCGTTCGTCGGACATCTTGGCAACCAATCAATTACAAAGTGTGTGGTAGCAGGAAAGGGTTACTGGGTCAATTGACCAAAGTTGCCCAAGAGCGATCCTGCGAGGCCCAAACCAGGTGCGAAAGGCGCAGCTGCTTGGAGTGCGTTGGAGACTGCGCCCATTCGTTGTTGGCTGGTGCCGCCATTGAACGCGCTGGCCAAGCCGCGGAAAGCATCTGCGATACCGCCGAACTTACCGAGCATACCGCCGATGGGGGAGTTGCCAAGCAAACCACCGATCGCTTTGCCGATGGGGGAGTTGCCAAGCAAACCGCCGAGCGCGCCGCCCGAAGGACTTTGTTGACCGCCACCAAGCAAGCCACCAAGTGCTTGACCGATGGGGGAGTTGCCAAGCAAGCCGCCGAGTGCTTTGCCGATGGGGGAGTTGCCAAGCAAGCCACCCAGCGCACCACCTGCGGGACTTTGTTGACCGCCAAGCAAACCGCCCAACATACCTCCAAGCGGACCGCCCAAAGCACCTCCCAAAAGACCGCCAATGGGGGAGTTACCAAGCAAACCACCGAGTGCTTTGCCGATGGGGGAGTTGCCAAGCAAACCACCCAACAAGCCTTGCGCGGGGTTTTTGCCCATCAAACCGCCGAGCAAACCACCCAAGCCTTTGCCTTGGGTCAAACCACCCAACACATCGCCAAGTTTGCCACCCATCAAGCCGCTAACAGCTTTACCGATGCCGCCCAAAACGCCGCCCAAGCCTTTGCCTTGGGTCAAACCACCAAGCGCTTTGCCGATTCCGCCGAACAGTCCGCCCAAACCACCGATCCCTTTGGACGCAGACTTTGCAGAGCCAGAGATGCCACCGAGTGCGCTGCTGATGCCTTTGCCAATGCCGCCGATCGCGTTGCTCAAGCCTTTGCCAAAGGAACTTGCGGCGCTGCCAAGACCTTTGCTTACACTTTTGCCAACGCTACTGCTTTTGCCGACGCTGCTACTTTTGCCAACGCCACCAACGCCACCGCTGCGACCTGCGCTGCTTGCACCACCACGACCTGCACCACTGCTACCACCTGCACCACCAACGCCCATGGGAACCTCCTAGCTATCTTTTAAAGTTTGTTTGTGGGTCATCGCCCACACCAAACAGAGATGATTTTTTTGCGCGGCCTTCTTGCGCGCCCACTGTGATATTCGGCACAAGAACTGTCAAAGTTGTGGTTTTTCTTACGTCTGTAGAGAAACCCCCTGCCCCTTCGCGAGATAGACGAAAAAATAGAACACGTTTCGACGCGCCCCACAGTCCTTCCCCCAAAAAGAACAAGAAACCCCTTTTTAAATACCTGCCTCCCCAGCTTTCCATCTGCGTCCCGCGAAAAACACCACGCCTTGGAGTTGGCATCTTTTCCAAGGGTCGCTATCTTTGGGCGATCTTTTTCAACGCTTTTGCGACCCCACAAAGAAAGGAAACCGCATGACCACGCTCAACAATCCCATCACCACCCGCGTAAAGTGGGTGGAAAAAACCACCTTTCTAGGCACGGACTCGCGCGGACATGGCGTGATGATCTCTAGCGCTGACGATGAACCTGGCGTGAGCGCGATGCAGATGCTTTTGCTTGGTCTTGGTGCTTGCTCCATGTACGACGTCGTCAACATCTTGCAAAAGCAACGACAGCCCCTTGGCGCTGTCGAAGTCTCTGTAAGTGGCGAACGTGGAGAAGAGTATCCACGCCCTTGGGTCCGTATCCACATGCAGTTCAGCTTCACAGGCACGGGCCTCGACAACGACAAGCTCGAACGCGCGATCGCACTGAGTACAGAAAAATACTGTGGTGTTCACGGAACTCTCGTAAAAAGCGCGGAGATTACGCACGCTTTTACAGTCCAACCCAACCCCTAATCTCCCCGTCCAGCGCATCCATTCTCCCCAAGGATACGCCCTATTCGACATATCCTCTCTTAGAGGGATGCAAGACTGTCCAGCGACTCCACCAAGACACCTTGGTATACAAGCACGCGCGCGTGTGGTTTGGACGCATCGTTGACCAAAAGCACTTTGGTAAAGTGTTGGATCTCGCCTTCACCACGCGCAACACGAACACTTCGACGTTGAATCAAAAGGCGCCATCCCTGCTGCACACTCTGAAAGAACCGCAACTCTTGCGACAAAAGCCCACTTTCGACACGCTGCAACAAAGCCTTGGGTCGCTTTCCTTGTACTTTTCCCAAAAGGGTATCCACACGAAGACTTGATCGTTGCTGGCTTTGCAAAGAGACCCGCATCCAACGTCGCCCCACGCGAAGCGCGATCCCATCCGCAAGACAACGCACCATCCGAGGACGCTTGGCCAAACGCAGACGACGCCGCAAGATCGGTTGTTTTGCTCCACGTAGGCCGATCCAACGGACCTCTGCGCGAAACGCACCATCATGCTTGACGCGCGGAACCCAAGCCACATGCTGCGTTCCCGCACACAGCGCACCGCCCCGTTTATCCGTATCTTCAGCGGCTCCCGTGAAAAAGAGATCTGAGGGACGCTCTGTTTTTTGCGCTGCTTTGGTGCTGTGTGTTGTTCTTGGTTGCTTGCTGGGGGCACGGTGCGCTTGGGCTTCTCCAACAGACAACCCCAACCATCCCAAACACGCCACCCCACACACCAAGAGATGCAAAGGCTTCCAAAGATTCGTTTGTTGTAAGGGCTTTTGCTGGCTCATCACGCACTCCTCAAGCAAAAAAAGATAAGCAAAGTGTCTCTCTGCTCTCCCATTCCTTTTTTGCAGACTACGCCCCAAAAGTGAAAAAACCGTGAAGCCTGACTGAATCCTCCATGGAATCGACCCCAGATCTGCCCCCTTCTAAAAACCATACGCAACCGTATTGACAAATGGCAAAGCTGCGTCTATTTCTCTCTCCATACGCAACCGTATGGAAAGGATCAAAAGATGCGTCTTAGCCCGTTGGACTGGCTCACAGCAGCTCGCAAACAACTTGAAGTAGGGGGTCCATCCGCGATCAAGATCGAAGCCTTGGCGCGGGATCTTGGTGTCAGCAAAGGTAGCTTTTACTGGCACTTTAAGGATCGCACAGACCTTTTGTGGCAGTTGTTGTCGTACTGGGAACGAGGAACAGACGAGCTTATCAGGTTGTCGAGCGAAGAGAGCACGCCACAGGATTGTTTGCGACGCCTGTTCGAAGAACTCGAAAAGATCGGTGTCACGGGCGAGTCAGGGATCTTCTCTTGGGCCAAGCAAGACGAAGAGGTTGAGGCGAGAGTCCACGCGGTAGAGCAAAAACGACTGGCTTATCTATGTGAACTGTTTCAGCAAGCAGGTTTTGTGGAAGAAGAGTCGAGGCGTCGTGCGGAGATCAGTTATATGGCTTTTCTCGGATACGTTTATCGAGGGGAAAGTGCCACCCTACCGAAGTTTCAGCGGCTGGGAGAGGATCTTCTTTTGTTGTTGATGTCACCCTCTTCTTCGATAGATGGGGCAGGATCAAGCGCCCCCAAAAAAAGAAGGAAACCAAGAACATGACAAAACAAACGCGATTGAGTGCCTATCTCTTGATTGCAACGGGACTGATCCACAATGCTTTGGGCCTTGTGATGGGCTTTGCTCCGCTCGCAGCCATCGCCAAAGCAGGCTTTTTCCATGCTGTGGACCCACACATGGATCGCAGGGCGATCTTTTGGTTTTTGTTTGCGGGCTTTGCGATGATGATGTGGGGACAACTGGTGTTGTCGATGCGTGCGACACCAAGGGGGTTTGCATACAGTTTGCTTGCACTCGGTTGTGTGGGCGCTTTCCTGATGCCGATCTCTGGATTTTGGTTGGTGATCCCGCAAGCCTTCTACATGTTACGCCATACCCCACCCACTCAAGCCGTCGCAGCCTAAGAGAGCCCAAAAGAAGCAACAGTGCCAAAGACCCCAAGTACATCCCACCCCAAAGCCTAGAGCCTAGGGCACCAAGACAAAGTTCGCTTCCTATGAAGCCATCAAAGAAACCAGCCAGCGCACAAACTGCACGCTTCCAAACACGCTCGACAAAACAACAAGACAGATCAGCGTTACGCCGATCACACGGTGGCTATCGAGCAAGTGGGTGTAGCCTTGGACCCCGCGTTTGATGAAGGTCGATGTGCAGTACACACCACTGCGTGCGTCGAGGTATGCCTCCAGCTCTTTCGCCCAAGGCTCTAAACTTTGGTAGCGATCTTCGACTTCACGCGCCATCGCCTTGGAGATCATAAAGCCCAACTCACGGGGGACACGGCCTTGGGCGGGATGTGTCAAAGACCAAGCAGGGGGAGGATCTGTTTGTGTGATTGCCTGAAGAAGCGACTCCAAACTGCTGTACCGCTCGAAAGGATGCATCAGCGTGACGAACTCATAAAACAGCACGCCCAAGCTATAGATATCGCTGCGCTGATCCATCGAATCATGCCGACCATAGGCTTGTTCAGGCGACATATAAGCGGGTGTCCCCACAAGGATACCTTGGCGTGTTTCAAAAAGCCGTTGGTCCGCGAGATCGAGCGAACTGAGGACATTCACATTCATGCTGATGGTGCCGCCCTCTTTGTGTTTCAACACCTTGCTCAAGCCCCAGTCCATCACCGCGACCTCACCAAACTCTCCGATGCGGATGTTACCGGGTTTTAGATCGCGATGGATGATCCCTTTGTTGTGTGCAAAACGGATCGCTTCGACGATCTCCAAGAAGATACGGGCTCTGCGTTCAAACGTGTAACGCTTGTGATATTCGGGATCACCTTCACGCAGTTTTTGGATCACCATGCTGAGATCTTCGCCTTGGACATACTTCATAATGAAGTAATACTGGCCATCTTCGTTCACCCCGACGTCGTGGATCGGGACGATATTGGGGTGCTCAAGTTGGCCCGTGTGTCGGATCTCTTCGATAAAGCGCATCAGCGTCGTATCGCTTTTGGAGCCTTTGATGCACTTCATCGCGGCGAGGCGCAAGATATCATGGTCGCGCACCAACAAGACTTGGCCAACACCACCCTCTCCTAAGATCTGCAATGGCTCGTAACGATCTTTTTCTTCGGGTGCAACAGGAACAAGCGTGCCATCTTCTTTTTTGCGAGGGAGGATCGCACCTTTTACAAAAGTCCGTGTCACGGACATCTGCGGAGCCACTTGCCCCATCGCTGCGAAAGGAAGGGACTGTCCCAACGATGAAGAAGGCGGTGCTTCCAACGCTTCTTTTTTGGGAGGAGGCGGTGGTGGCGAGCTTTTCAACGGTGGTGGCGAGCTTTTCGGCGGTGGTGGCGAGCTTTTCGGCGGTGTGGGAAGAACAGGCAACGGAAGTGCTGTGGAAGATGGCGGCGAGGGAAAAGCCAAAGGCCCATCCATGATCGAAGAACGCGGTGTATCCGTAATGGTCGCAGCCGCGGGTCGAAGTGGAGAAGGGATCCCAGAATGACTTTCGTAGTCGTGGGGCTTGAGCGAAGACGCTCGGATCACCGTTTCGCTCCAATCGACATCTTTCTCGTCTGTGTCCAAACCTCCCTTCACTACGGAAGGAACAGCTTTGATCTGAGGGAGCTTTGGCATCTGCCCAGAGTGCCCGTGCTGTTCGGGGCGGATCGCCGTATGGGGCGCATGGAGGACAGGTTTGGGTTCATCCAGCAAAGTTGCTTTGAGCGAGTCCCGACCTCTGACAAAAGAAGGATCAAATGATTCTTCCACAGTGAGCGGTTGCAGCTTGGGGATGGTGGTGTTTACATTTTCTTCGAGATGCCGTGCGGCCCCCGCTTGAGTGGACGAGGTTTTCTCCACTTCAAAGGTTTGAGGTTGCTCGCCGCTTTCCCGAGAAAGCGATGGAAGCGACAACGCCAAGGCATTTCCACGCGCCTTTTCATCCTGCAGAAACGAATCCTCCAAAAGCGTCTGCGTGAGGTCTTCACGACTGGGCTTGTTTGGGACAGGTTTGATCACAGAAACCTGTTGTGTTTCGCTGGAGTCTTCTTCTTCGTAAAAAAGCGGTGGTTCGGGCGATTCGGTTGGCTCTGTGGGCTTTGAAGGCAGGTTAAAGCTAGCGATCTCTTTGGGAGAGATATGTTGTGTGCGATCCTCGATATCTTCCTGATAACCGCCGTAATACGTGGCATCGACCTCATCATCCAAGCTCGAAAAAGCCGCTGTATCCGCTCCCTCAGAGGTATCGAGCGGATTGCGAGGGTACACCGCACGGGGGCGGGTATAATCTGCGTCTATCGGGATCTGGGGGACACTGGCTTGTTGGCGGATTTGTTTCAGGTCAACACGAGGACGTGTGACGTCTTGGAGACGTCCGCGATACACAGTGGCTTCGTCATCTTGCGCAGAGCCGATGACATCGACGGTTCCGTCGTCGCCGACATGAACATGGAAGGGTCGTGAGGTTGCATCATCATCGTCGTCTTCGTACTGCTTTCGCCCCAAAAGATTGTCCACTCGGCGCAACAAGTCAGCGCCCACAGCGAGGGGTGGTGGCTGGGACTCTTGGGGTTGTTTTTGGTTATCAGCAAAAGGATTACTTTGCTGTGTCCGTGTATCATCGCGTTTCGACATCGCTTGCAACCTCAACTTAGCAGCACAAAGGGGAACAAGACATCCACCAAGGCTGCGGATCTTGCCTTGGCACGCTAACACGCCCTCCCCACCCTGTCAACTTCAGCCACCGCCCCCTAACCCCCGATATTCGTTACGTTTCCATATCAAACACGCGGCTCGGGTTGCTTTCTTTTGCAGCATCTTTCCAACAAAGACGACACATCGGTTCCCACGTCCCACCCTCATCTTCACCGTCTCCAAGACGAGCAGTATGCGTAGCTTCGCAGTCACATCGTCCTACAGCCGTGAGCTTGGTGACTTGTTCTGCAGCGCACATCGTCAGCGCCATCGGAAGAAAAGGACGTCCTGCGTAGTCCATATCCAGTCCAGCGACGATCACGCGGTGTCCAGCATTGGCCAAAGCCACGGATGCTTCGAGAAGATCCTCAAACCATTGCGCTTCATCAAAAGCGATCACAGCGTAAGGGCCGCCCCATTCGTGCTCTTTGATCAACTGGAGAGCAGCACTCGCATTGGAAGCAGCGATCGCTGACATGTGTTCGCCTTGTCGAGACTCGATCTTGTCTTGGTAGCGACCGCGCGGTGGGATCATCACCATCGGCCGTCTTCCTGCGATCTGCTCTCGATGCAATCGCCGCAGCATCTCTTCTGTTTTCCCTGAAAACATGGGACCACAGATCACTTCAATTCGTCCGCCTCGTCTTTGGTTACGCAGTGCGTGCATCGTCGCGCTCCTCTCTTCCACAGCAAACCTTGGCCTCAACAATTGAATGCCCAAACCCCAGAAATAAAACCCCCTGATGTATCCGAAAAAATCGTTGAGTTCGCCAGAACAGACACAGAACAAAAACGCACCCATCCTGCCCCTAGGTTTTCACACGGTCAAGGAGCGCTCACACAGCAAAGAGCCCTCCCCCTTGTGTGGTCTGGTTGAGTCTGGACAAGAGTCCACAAAAAGATGTACCAAAGCCCATCTTTTGCATCCCAAGGCTCTCGCGAAGACGCCTCTCAACCTCGGAGAAAAGAACGATATGAACACGGAAAACCTCGCCTTTTTCGATCTAATCCAACGCCCTCGACGCAATCGACGTAGCCCCGCGATCCGCAGGATGGTACGCGAGAATCGCTTGAGTACAGATCAGCTTGTGCTGCCTTTGTTTGTACGCGATGGGGATGGTGTTCAAGAGCCGATCTCCTCCATGCCAGGTTGTTTTCGATTCAGCATCGATCTATTGCTCAAAGAGGCCAAAGAAGCCCAAGCACTCGGCATCCCAGCGATCGCACTGTTTCCTTTGATCGAAGATCAGAAAAAAGACAAGCGCGCCACAGAGTCGCTGAATCCTGATGGCCTGCTTCTGCGCTGTGTCAAAGCCCTCAAAGACGCTGTCCCCGACCTCGCGATCATCACGGATGTTGCGATGGATCCTTATTCTAGCGATGGTCACGATGGATACGTTGAAAATGGTTTCATCCTCAACGACCCAACCCTCGAAATCCTTGCACAGATGGCCGTGGCCCAAGCCAAAGCAGGCGCAGATATCGTCGCACCATCCGACATGATGGACGGTCGCGTAGGTGCGATGCGCGCTGCGCTTGATACGGAAGGGTTCAGCGACTGCGGGATCTTGGCTTACTCTGCCAAGTACGCCTCCGCCTTTTACGGTCCCTTCCGCGATGCCCTCGACTCTGCCCCCCGCGCAGGAGACAAAAAGACCTACCAGATGGACCCCGCCAACCAACGCGAAGCCTTGCGCGAAGTGATGCTCGACGTCGAAGAAGGCGCAGATATGGTTATGGTGAAACCCGCTGCGGCTTACCTCGATATCATCTCCGCCATCCGACAGATCGTCGATCTGCCCGTTGCGGCGTATCATGTGAGTGGTGAGTTTGCGATGATTAAAGCCGCCGCAGAACGCGGCTGGCTCAATGAAGAGGCTGCGATGATGGAAACCACCCTCGCGATTCGACGTGCAGGCGCGGACATCATCTTGACTTACTTTGCCAAAGATATCGCACGCCTACTACAGCGCTGATCCCGCCCACTAAGGACGCAGAGGGAGCCCATCTGCGTCGTAGACTTCGCCCATCAAGATCCGCACGCCATCAATCAAGGCCCAGATCCCACCCGCGATCCCAAAGGTAAAGATCGTGGCCAAGATCATCAGCACACCGAGACCATTGTAACCCAAGTAGAATCGGCCTACTCCAAAGCTTCCTAAGAAGATCTGCAAAAGACCCGCGACAACGCGGCTGCGATCAGAATAAGGCAGGCCCGAGTCAGGATCGTAGCCGTAGGGTGCTGGGAGATCTTCTTCGTAATGGACGACTTCGTAACGACCACGGCCAGATCTTTCTTCGGTCTCTGCATCATCGTAGTACACGCGACCTCGGCCACGACCTCGGCCACGACCTCGACCACCATTCTCATCTGGATCATAGTCACGATAACGTGCCATCTTTGCCTCCTGTCCGTATCCTCAACAACACGGACCTCTTTATGTTGTGGATCTTGTTTGTCTTGAACCAAACATGCTACGCGCCAAACACCCTTCTCTCCGTGGCCAAGAACTTTTTCTTGGACCCAAAAGAAAGGGGCAACTTCACTGCTCTTTAGGTTGTTTGTACTTGGGTAGCATCGCGCGATTAAAGGTGGCGTCTTCTATAGAAAAGACAAGAACCCGCACAAAAAAAATCCCTCAACCTCTTCCCCAAAGGCCATAGCACCCGAAAAAAACAACAAAAGAGCGGGCACATTGAAAATACAACCGCTCGATATCTTTGTTGATTGAGGAACATCGAAAACAAAAGAGAAACGGTAGGAAAACAGAGGCAGAAAGGTAGGGATAGAAAAAGGTAGGATAGAAAAAGTAGGTGCAGGATTAGTTGGCAAGCCAAGAACGCAACATCCACAAATGAACGCGTTGTTGATCGCCGATACCATCAAGGACGTTGGTGGTCTTACGGTCTTTGACTTCTTCGCTCAACTCGATCACAGACTCCATCTGCTTGAGCAGAGCGTCTAAATCGTCGCTCAAGCGTTGGACCATCTCACGCGATGCAGGACGTCCGCTTTCTTCTTTCAACGTCGCTCGCTCTAAGATCGAGGTAAGTGTGCCCAAAGGCGAACCACCCAACATCAAGATGCGCTCGGCAAGTTCGTCCACGACAGCGGCCCACTCGTTGTAAAGCTCTTCAAACTTGAGGTGCAATTCGAAAAACTTCTCGCCACGCACATTCCAGTGGTAGTTTCGGAGTTTTTGGTAAAAGACGCTAGAGTTCGCCATCAAACCGAGCAACCCTTCGAGAACTTTATCTTGGCTCATAAGAGCCTCCTTTCTTTGCGCGTCATACGGCCGCACATGTCATGCAACCTTGTATAACCAAAAAGTGGTTTCTTCCGACTCAACTAAGGTAACCGCTCCCCAAACATCTTTCCAATGCATTTTTTGGAACCCCGTGATAATTTTTCCTTATCACTGTTTCGTTGCATCACTGTTTCAAATTGTTTCAAAGCCCGTCACAAAAAGATGCTTGGTGGATATCTTTCTTTTGGCAAGAAAAACATTTCCCCTGAAAAAACAGCATGTTCGATTCGACATCATAACATGGTATGGCAAATGTAAAGTGTATTTGGTATGTTCCAAAGACCCCGAATTTACACGCCAACAAACGCTCACGCAGCATAAAATTGTTTGATCACAGAATCACACAAGATAAAGGAGACCAAGCCATGGCAGAAACAGGACACTACAAAGTCTTGATTATTGGTGCAGGAACCGCAGGGATCAGCATGGCTGCAAGGCTGCGCAAGCACCTCTCCGAAGGTCAGATTGCTCTGATCGATCCCGCCACAAAACATTATTACCAACCTTTGTGGACCCTGGTGGGTGGCGGTATCTGCTCACGCGAAGAAAGTGAGCGCGAGATGGAAGGCCTGATCCCCGACGGCGTCAACTGGATCCAAGATGCCGTTGAAGCTTTCCAACCCGAGAACAACACCCTCACCACCAAAAAAGGCGATACCATCGGATACGACGCACTGATCGTTGCTCCTGGTATCCAACTCAATTGGGGTGACATCAAAGGTCTCAAAGAAAGTCTCGGAAAGAACGGCGTTACCAGCAATTACAGCTACGACATCGTGGAAAAAACGTGGCAGTTTATCCAAGAAGTCCAGTCAGGGAACGCGATCTTTACCTTTCCCAATACCGCGATCAAATGCGCAGGTGCCCCCCAAAAGATCATGTGGCTCGCAGAAGAATCCTTCCGCAAGATGGGCAAACGCGACCAGATCAATGTGATCTACGCGCCTTCGGGTGCTGGCATCTTTGGTGTCCCTCGCTACGCAAGAGCCCTCAACAAGCTCGCCAAAGAACGCAACATCGACGGCCATTACAACCGCAACCTGATCGAGATCCGCGCTGACAAAAAAGAAGCTGTCTTCGAGGTGTTGAAAGACAAAGTCCCCACGGGCGAAACCGAAACCCTCAGCTACAGCATGATCCACGTGACGCCCCCCCAAAGCGCACCCGACTTTGTACGCAAAAGCGTCCTTGCAGACAAAGACGGATGGGTCGATGTGGACAAAAACACCATGCAACACAAGAAGTTCCCCAACGTCTTCAGCTTGGGTGATGCCAGCAGCTTGCCTTGTTCCAAAACGGGTGCCGCGGTCCGCAAACAAGCCCCCGTCCTCGAACAAAATATCCTCGCGTTCTTCGAAGACAAAGCGCTCCCCGCAAGCTACGATGGCTACGCCTCTTGCCCCTTGGTCACAGGCTACAACAGCGTTATCCTCGCTGAGTTCGGATATGACGGCAAGATCATGGAGACCTTCCCCTTCGAACAAGACCGCGAACGCTTCAGCATGTACGCACTCAAACGCTACGCCCTGCCCCAACTCTACTGGCACGGTATGCTCAAAGGACGCGCCTAAACACACACCCCAAGACAAAAGCCCTCACACGCACCACACAGCAACCAAACGGCCCTCACACACACGAGAGACATCGCTCAAGCCCTCGCCCCCATCGCCACCAAACCTCACACAACAAAAGTCCCCCCGCTTGGGAGAAACCGCAACAAGACCATCGCTTGGTCCCCTTCCAAGCCCGCGCATCTTCCCAAGCATCCGCATGTTCTGAAGAGTCGCTTCCTTTCTAGCATGGAATGATAGAAAGAGAGACAGCTTGACCTTCCGTAACCCCGATGGTTCGGATAATTCAGGTTCCCCCACGGCTCCCATGACCATCGTTTCACACGATCAAGCGTCTGTGCGTTCCAAGTCCCCATGTATCCAAACGCTCGTATGTCCCGAGAAGATCCAATTAGATGTTGTAGCGTTTGCGTTTTCGCCACAGGGTCGCGCGACTGATCCCGAGCATGTCTGCGGCTTTTCCGACGTTTCCTTTGGTCGCGATCAACGCTGTGCGGATGCGATGAGGTTCCATCTCTTGGATCGAGGAGAGCGACACAGGCAAGGTAGAAAGCGCTTTTGGAGCGTCGCGAAACTCTGGGGGAAGATCCTCCAAAACAAGCTCTGGCGCCCGTCCTACTGCGAAAGCATAAGCCACGACATTTTGTAGCTCGCGCACATTTCCTGGCCATGTATGATCCAACAACAAGCGCATCACTTCAGGGGAGATCGATTCGATCTTGCGCGGTCCGCGTCGATTGTACTCCGCGATAAACCGCCACAACAGCAGTTCGACGTCACCACGGCGAGCGTGCAACGCTGGCAAAAACAACGGAACCACCCGCAGACGATACATCAGATCTTCGCGAAAGCGGCCTCGTGCGACTTCTTCCCGCAAAGAACGATGCGTGGCCGCAACGATGCGAACATCCACGGCCATCGGTCGCGTTCCACCAACGGGCATCACCTTGCGCTCTTCCAAGACCCGCAGCAACTTGGCTTGCAGGTCCAAAGGCAACTCAGCGATCTCGTCCAAAAACAAGGTCCCACCGTCTGCTTGACGAAAGAAACCGATCCCTTCTTTGACCGCACCTGTGAAAGCGCCCTTCACATGGCCAAAAAGCTGACTCTCCATCAAGGTGGGTGTCAGTGTCGCACAGTTGACCGCGACGAAAGGCTTCTCACGCCGCGAACTCTCTAGGTGCAACGCGCGCGCAACAAGCTCTTTTCCTGTCCCTGACTCCCCGCGAATCAACACGCTAACGCCCATCTCAGCGACTTGTTGAATCGTCGAAAACACCTGATGCATCGCAGGATCACGACTTTGAATCCCGTGAAAGTCCACAGCATCAGAGGAATCACCCGTGGGTAAGTGCGAAGCTTCGAGCGAGTCGGGTGCTTCCTTCTCTTGGTCCAAACGAAAGACCTCGACGCCCCCCGTAAATCGGCCCGCTTCGTCGAAAAAAGCCCGCGCTGTCTTGCGAACATGCACAGCCTTTCCATCCACGCGGTACATCACCAGCGGAACATCCCGAACCAGCCCATACTCCGCGATCCCACAGCCTGTCATGCAGTTGGGGCAGCGCACAGACTTCAAACAGTGATGTCCTACCGCTTCTTTTGCATCAAAGCCCAAGATATCCTCTGCGACTTTGTTCCAATAGACGATGGAACGCTCCGCATCGACGAAGAAGATCGCAGACGTCGTAAAAAGCTCGCCCAAGGCTACGATCGTATCCAAAGCCCCCCGCTCAGATAACCAAGCCTCCAGCCTCTCGCGCCCCAAAAGGTCCACTTTCTCGGGGACGCGCTTGGCCCCTTTTGACTGGCTCTGCGCCAAAGATCGACCATCCTTGGCACTTTTGTGCCTCTCTATCACTCGTGTCTTTTCTGCCAAATGACTAGCCCTTTATTGAAACCTTCTCCCTGTTTCTTTTTGTATAAAAAACGTTCAGAGAGCGATTCAAGATGTTTCAATGATGTTTCAAGATGAAACCACCCCACCCAAAAAACACACCCCTCACCCTTTTGTCAAGCGATTCCCCAACAGCTCTCGTCCAAACGAAGGATCAAGAAAGGTTGGGGGCTTCCCCTTTGGGCTGTCCG
Organism: Myxococcales bacterium; assembly: GCA_020632975.1. Taxonomy (GTDB): domain Bacteria; phylum Myxococcota_C; class UBA6777; order UBA6777; family UBA6777; genus JAKLKB01. The sequence goes on along the minus strand of JACKEL010000014.1, from coordinate 111,540 downwards.
AACGGCAAAAAGCGCCCTTCGATCCACTCTTCGATACCTTTCCCATAACCTGGTCCAAGACGTCGCTCAGAAGCCCCGCCAGGCATGTTGTACCAACTACCATCGTGGCTCATATCCATCACCATGTGGAACGAAGGACCGCCCAACATCGGGTGTTCAAGTAGGCGCATCACACGCGACTGAAACGGAACCGTCGGTCCTCCCGGGATATCGTAAGGCTTGGTGTCCCATCCCAACCAAGAGGGCGTGCTTCCTTGTGTGATCTGGTTGGAAAACCCGAAGCGCGGTGGCAAAGTCCAACGCCCTTCAGCCACACAGGTTTGTGCTTTTTTCCAAGCGACCTTGAGCCACTTGGTAAGACGTTCAGCATCCAAAAGCTCGGGTTTCTCAAGAGCAAACGCTTGGTCAAAGTGATACTGAAAACACAAACCAAATGTCACGTCGTGCAAAAGATGGTGTGCTTTCTTCGCATTCAAGGAAGAAAGCAACACCTCATGCAACAACTCATGGTGCACAGCATGAAACAAAGCCATCTGCTGACGATGCAACGCGCGATCACGGATGGGCTCTTGTTCCAATGCCCAACGCCCAAGCTCTTGGAAAGCCTCATCTTCAGGCAACAAAGGCGCCCAAACCTTCATCATTCGGGAAGCACAGCGATCGATCTCGTCATAAGAAGCTTCCGCCAAGGAACGCAGCGTATGTTTGTCACGACGCGCCAAGATCTCTCCCAAGCGCTCGAAACGATAGTGAGGCTCGGGAAGATTGATCCAACGCGAGCCATCCAAACCATCACGACGCTCATTGGCAGACACGATCACCCCTTCTTCGGGGTTGTAAGACTGTGGCGTCACGTCTTTGGAGAGATGTTCGAAGTCTCGTGTCGCAAGATCCCACGCTTGGCGCGGGTAAGTCCCCGTCCATCCGTCAGGTCGCTTGTCCACAGCTCCAGACTTGATCACGCCGATGTTGCCTTGACGATCCGCAAGCACACACCAAACCCCCAACATCTGGCCTTTTCGATGGATCTCCATCCCTTCTTTTACGCTGTGACACTGCAACATATTCGTGATGACGTAGATATCACCCACGGTTCCATCGCGCATCCCCGTCCAACGCAAGCAAGGGTAGTCGCCTTCTTGGTGTGGATCACCCAACAAGGTCCCATAAGGATTTTCGTAAAACACCCATGTTTCGGTCTTTTTCCCACGGATCTTCACGACTTCTTCTCGACGCAACGTAAAGTCGCGCCACTCACCATCTGCGAGATAACGCCCGTCTTTACAGCGTTCGATCAGCATGTCGATGTTGTCGCCATGCGCGTTTGTATAACTCCACCCCACCTGATCATTGCGACCACCACTCAAGAAAGGCAGCCCAGGGATGCCCATCCCTTGATAAAAGCGCCCATCTTTCTTGGTTTCCGCGTGCAAAGCATACAACAAAGGCGGAAGCTGGCCCGTTTCCATGTGAAACTCGCCCATCAACAGAGCGTGCCCAGAGGCCGAACGTTCCGCAGAGACCGCAAAAGCATTCGATCCACCAAGACCCAGTGGGATCAAAAGTTTGTCCAGTTCCATCACGCGGACTTGGCGCAACATCTCTTCGTCCAGATCTCCCACGCTGTCGCCCAACATCATGTCGAGCAACGAACGCGGCGCGCCTTCGCCCACCAACTCCAACACAAGCGCTTCCGCCAAATGCTGAATCGAACCAAGCGCCATATAGCCCGTGAAACGGTACATTCGGATGATATCGAGAGGCTTATAAGCGCGGGGTTTCACTCCCAAGAGGCGCAAGATCATCGGTCGGCCGCGTTCTCTCGCACCCACCGCAAAACCCTCGCAGTAGCTCTCAAACAACGACTGGGTCCATTCGTCCAAGGATTCCCACTGTTGTTCTAGATTGGCCGAGAAATCGAGCGCGCGCACACATCGATCCACCAAGCGAGCAAAGGGAAGATCCCCCAAGATCTCCATCAATCGGCCTTCACTGGCCATGCGGTTCAACTCGATCTGTACCAAACGATCGCAAGCATGCAGGTATCCACGAGCATACGCTGATTGCAACTGATCCTTCGCTTGGATCGAAGGAACCCCCAAAGAGTCTCTTGTATAAAAGATCTCGCCCGCTGGATGAATGATCTCTGGCATCTTGCCTTCCTTTCGCGATATAAGACCGACCTGGACGCTCTATTGCGCTCTGTCTCGTGCATCAAACCGTCCATCCTGTCAACCCCACCCCATCCATCGAAAAGAAAACAGTCCTCGCCCCAAACTGCGCCAAAGCGCTCAGACAAGCCCCCAAAAGAAGCCCTTACAGAGAGGTGCGCTTGTTTTTTTGGCAACCACAAGGTTTCTTCGCAGGAGTCGCTTTGGAAGAGGCCGTACTTGCGGGGGCGCTCACAGCAGGCCGCTTTTTTGCAAAGCCTCCCCATTCCCGCGTAATCGAGCAACCATAGTAAGCTGTACGCGCTCTTTTGATCGGATGTTTCGCGAGTAGCTGTTCCAAAGCATCTTCCACATAAGGCTCTCGCCCCGCGACGCCGACCTTTCGCTCATTATCGATCCAACCAAAAAAGCGGACTTTGCCCATCGAGTCGAGCAAAACAACGGACGGCGTCGTCTCCACACCAAAGTAATCCGCAAGCAAAGCCCCTTGATCTTGCACAAAAGGCACGGATATACGGCGTTTTTGATGAACAGCGCGCAAGTCTTCCAAAGAGTCGTCTGCGTTGCTATCGACCGCAACCACCGCAACATCACGCGAAGCATAGACCTTATAAAGCCCGTCCATCCTCGTTTGGTAGCGTTTGACACAAGGACACGTTCGCGACCACCACACCAACAACGTTGCACGATGGGAGCGCACCACTTGCGCAAGTGGGTAGGCTGAGCCATCCAAGCGACGCAAAGAAGCCGTGATATCCGAGGACTTTAACGGTAGTGCTTTTTTTGGCGCAGCATGAGAACATCCGATCAAAAAGAGCAACGACAACAAGATCCCACCATGCCCAAAAGTACGCATCTGACTTCCCTTTCTTTCCATCCATCCGACAAGACCGAACCAAGCCCGATCTCAAAAGTACCCATAGCGCAGCCCCAAAGAAACAAAGAGCCGCCCAGGTTGATTCAAACCCCAACCATCCGCGAGGATCCCTGCATCGAACATAGCTTGTACTGTCCAATGCGGATCGAAAGACCACGATGCGGAAAGGCCGATCCCTGCGTCAATACGAGAGCTTCCTGCAATCGTGCGATCTCCAAGCACCAACTGATCTTCCCAAAAGAAACGTGCGACCAGCGCCAAAACCACCGTATCACCGAGTTCAACGCCGCCACTGAGTGTCACAGGGATGCCTGGCCCAAATCGTTGCCACACGCCAAGATCTTCGCGTTCAGAAGGCAACGGGACCTGCACGCCTGCATTGAGCTGGACAAACCCAGGATAAAAGGTTTTTTCGATCGTGACGCCAGCGCTCAACATCCACGCGCCGCGCCCTGTCACATCCGCAGCAAGGGGATTTTGGGCTTGACCTGTTGCGCGCCCAGTGGGTGCCGTGACCCCGACAATCAAAGCCACCGCAGGGACGTGCAAAAACTGCCCAATCGAGATCAACTCAAAGCGCGCTCCCGCTTGAAGATCCCCAAACCAGCCGTCCCATGCGTCTTGTGTGCCCACTTTGCGGTAATTTACGCTCCAAGGCACCCGCGCAAACAAAGAAACGCGGCGATGAACCCCCACCAAGCCCCACAACTCAGAACGCCACTCGTGTTCTTGGTAGTCGTCTCCGTAACCATGCCACAGGGCTTTGGTATCCCACTGCCCTGTCCCCGCCAACAGCGAGGTGCGAAGCCCCACCGCAAAGTGTTCCCAGTTCCTCAACCGCCCCACACCTGAGACCGTCGCTGAGACACAACACGCCGCAGCATCCGCACGAGATGGAGACCAAGGACGAGACCAGAGACAAAGCAAACAACTGAGCCACAAAAGCCTGCGCATCACCCAAACCTACTCGCTATTGAACATCCACTTGCATGATCTTTTCACCAAAAAGCTCGCCATGTTCAGCGCGAACCTTGATCTCCCACGGACCTTTCATCTGGAAAAAGACTTTGACATGAAAGTGTCCTGTCGCTTCTTCCGATATCACGGGTGCTTGGGAAGAACCGTGGCCGTGTATCGACATCTGCGGTTGAACGGTCAGCGTACACCCCGAAAGCGCTTGTCCTTGCGCATCGTTGACTTGGATATGCAACTTATTTTCCCCCACGCTGACGGTCGCATCAGCAAAAGCCGCTGAGACTTGGAGGGTCCCCTCTGTGTTGTTTCCTGTGGAGGGCGTGCCGCACGCAGCGACAAACAACACACTCATCACAAGGAGGCATACCATACTTTTTTGACGAGACATCTTCTTCTCCTTCTTACAAAACACGATCAGCAGAAACCGTCGTGCCGCGCGAGGGAGATACAAAAGATGACCCCAGAAAAGAATGCGACATATTGTCGCACCTCGATAACCCCCTGTTCTCTAAGTAGATATGCTTTAAAAATTCTCGTCGATTTCGTGTTCAAGCGGAGGATATTTTTGGAGTTTTCTTTGGAGAGAGCGGCGATGGACACCCAAGATCCTTGCTGCTTTCGAGATATTTCCGCCACAGTCCGACAACACCCGATGAATGTGTTCCCACTCTGCACGCGCCAAAGAAGACATCTGGTAGCTTGGTTCTGCGGGCTCAAGAGGCGGTGCGTGGCCCCTTTCAAAAGCAGCCAAGATCTCGTCTGCATCCGCAGGTTTGGTCAGATAATTGGTCGCCCCCAAACGTATCGCATCGACCGCAGTGGCGATGCTTCCATAACCCGTGAGGACCACAACTTCGACGGTGGGTTCGACTTCTTTGATCTCTTGCAAAAAAGAAAGGCCCGATCCATCAGGGATACGCAGATCCAACACCACCTTTTCAGGCGGATCTTCGTGCAGTTGGACTCTTGCTTCAGCCACGCTTGCAGCCACACGAACATCCAAGCCGCGTTCCCTCAAAGCCCGCGCCAAACGCTCTCGAAACAAGTCGTGATCATCCACCACCAAAAAAGAAGTCTCTAAGATCTTTTCGTCATTCATCCCAAACACCCGAGTCTAGCAAGCGTTGATTCGCCCAACGCAAAGACTTATACCCCGCCCAAGCTTTCTTGGGAAGCTTTCGCTTCAGAAAACAAAGGTAGCTCCAAAGTCACGGTCGTTCCTTGGTCCACTGCGCTTTCGATATGCAACGTCCCACCAAGATGTTCTGCCACTGTACGCGCCAAAAAGAGCCCCAGTCCGTGACCTTGGCCCGCAGGCTTGGTGGTAAAAAAAGGCTCGCCCACTTGTTTCAGGATCTCAGGGCGCATACCACAGCCCTCGTCCACCACGGAAAGTACGAGCCATCCCGCTTTCTTGTGGGCGCGGACATTGATGGGTTGCGTAGAAGAAGTCGCCTCCAAGCTATTGCGCATCAGGCCCCGTAAGACCCTTGCCATCGCCTGGATCGGGACCTTGATCTCTTGTTGTAAGACTTCTTCTTTGGCTTCGCGAATAATCCTCGAAGACTCTGCGATCTCTGTCGTCGCTTGTTGTAGCAGAGCTTCCAAAGAGACCGATTGTCGGGCTTCTCCAAGACTATCGCCTGCCTGATGAACAAGCTCACGCAAGATACGATGGCACAGATCCACTTGCTCTCGAATCAACAGCGTATCCTCGATCAAGACCTGCATCTCACCTTGATCGTGGCTCATCTTCTCGATCTGTTCGGGACCTTCGTGTAAAGACAGCTTCTCTTGCTTTTTGGCGAGAGCGTGCTGTAACTCTTTGGCCACCAACGCGATCGTCGCAAGTGGCGTCGCCATCTCATGCATCGCACCACCCGCCAAGGCTGCGATCGCTGCGAGCTTTTCGTTGCGCGCCTGAAGAGACTGAAGCGAACGAATCTTCGCAGCTTGCGCACTTAAAGCCAGTTTGGTCCGCGAAACAAACCACACGATACACACCGTGGTCATCGCATACGCCAGCCACATCCCTTCGAGGTGCAGCTTCATGTGGTGGGGGCTGTGGATGCTGTGGTGGGCGCGCGACCCTTCCCAGCCCCAAAACAACGAGGCATACCCCAACACAGCGATCCCTGACAACGACCAGCCCCATCGCTGCGGCAAGATCAAGATCGCCAAGGCCACATACACAAGATAAAAGAAGCTAAATGGATTGGTGGGTCCACCCGTCCACGCAAGCAACAACGTAAAAGAAAACAAATCGAAGATGACCGTAGCGCCCATCAGCGGCGTGAGCCAAGCCTGCGGTGGTTCCTTCCAAAACTGAAGCGCAGCGTTTGTGCAGAAACTCCCCCACAACACCACCAACAAGCACACCAAAGGCAGTTTGATCTGCAACCAACCATGCGTCACCACGATCAACAGCACTTGTCCCAACAAGACCGCCCAACGCAAACGACGCAACCAAAGAAGATTGATCACGGCAGAGGTCTTGCGCTCGTCATGCCCAAGCAAAGCACCGCGACCCAAAGAGACTCCATCTGACATCGAACTTCTCCAAAGACTGATCTTTTCGACTTTGTTTTTATCCAGCCGTGCGTTTGCGAAAACCTAATCCGCCCACCAAAAGCAAAAGCACCCCAGGCGCAACAAACACAAAAGGCAGCACTGTCGGGATATTGAGGTGCACCACGAGGCCATGGATCAAGGTCAGAAAATAAGGAAGCACCGCCAACTCATTGTTGAGTGTTGTAAGAAAGGGATCGAGCCCCATCCCAAGCATCAAAAGCCCCGTGGCTAGGAACTGAAGCCCCACCAAGCAAGCCAAGCGCAAACGCAGTTGTGTCGCTCCCTGAGCGCGAGGCAGCCCACCCGACGTCTTTCCTGCGGTCTCTGCGGGGGATTGTCCCCACAGCACAATCGAATACGACAAGATCACCACACCAAAAAAGCCCACCACAAAAAGCGCACGCCCCAAAGGTGCTGTCCAAAACATCAACCAGAAGGACATGGGTCCACGCATCGCAGGCATCGCAAGCAAGAGGCTCCCGAGCGCAAAGATGGGCACAGAGAGAAAACCAAAACCACGAGGAGAGACCGCAAAAAAGAACCAAGACGCTGCAAGGAAGATCACAGCCAGTCCCACAAAACAACTCGCAAAAAAGATCCCGCGAAAGCTGCTAAAAGCCAGACATGTCAAGAGGATATAACCAAGAAGACCAACGCTGAGCAAAGCAAATCGCGGAAAAGAAAGCGATGTTTGAGAAAGCTGTGTTTTGTTTTTCCACAACCAAAAAAGCAGCCCCAGTCCCAACAACAAAAGCAAGCGCGCCAACCACATGCTGCGCCCCGTCTTTTGCGCGTAATCCACAAGGCGCATCGCTTCTGTAAAAAGGTAGGCGGGGAAATGGATATTGCCTTTGTAAGCCTTCTGATGGGCGGTATATCGCTTTTGAAACAACGCAAGCGCTTCTTGATAAGCCTTGGCTTCGCCCCTGCCATCAAGCCATTGAAAATAGCGCAAGAAAAAGCGTCGATACGCGCTCAAGGTCAGCGCAAGATCGTGCATATAAGCAAAACTCTTTTCGATATGCGGAATCCATGCACGATGCTTTGTGATGCGCCCTTTTATCCGAGAGAATCGACGCCCAAGATCCGCGATCACTTCACAGTTTTTTTCATCCTCTTGAAGCACTTTGTCGAGTTGTTCTCGCGCCACCACATACAAAGAACTAAAGATCCCTGAGTTTCCGCCCACGATATTCCAATAACTAAAGGCCACGGTCGGGACTTCTTGACCAAGCGCGAAGACCTGTTTCCCCGCAAATGGCTTGAAGGTCACAGCGGCCCGTGTGGCTTCGTGCGAAGCGAAAAGGATATGCGCCATCTCGCGACGAACCTCAGCATCTTCGCCAAAGGTCTCGCGGACCCAATCATCCGTCACACGGCGGATATCGACATTGGGCTCACGAATCACACGTGCCGTTGCATAAAGATTCGCATCGATCCACACCCACGAGCCCTCTTGGAGATAAAACGTGAAAGGAGCCTGAAACATCGGACCACCCGACTGTGTCCAGATCCAAGCACCCGCGACCTTGGGGTTCTTTTGGTAAAAAGCTTTGTAAGCATTTTGGTAAGTGGGTGCAGCATAGTTCACAAAGGCGTTAAAAGCCTCGAACTCTCGGCGAGATTGAAACTCAACGATGCGTTGGTGTCGCCCCTGAAACAGCGTGGGGTTCAAAGGCAAATAACTCCAAAAGTCCCCACGGCTGTACTTGGTAGAAACATAAAAGGCCTTGCTATCGATCTTATCGAGTACTGCTTGATAAGCAGAAGGCACTGTATGGATCTTGCCCACTTCGCCAATCCCCACAGCCCACGAGCGAAAGATCAGTTTGCGATGATGTTTTTCAGCGACCTTGAGAAACGTCTGCAACATCCGCTCGACACTCTTCTTTGAGAGCACCAAAAGTTCGCTCCAATAATCCCAACCCGCTTGGCTATAAATCGCACCAGCCTCACCAATTCGGATGATCACGCCTTTGACTTGGGGAAAAGATGCAAAAAGCTCATCCATCCCAGCTTCGTAGATCGCCCAGAAACGCGGGTCATCGACATTTTTCCCGATGCCTTTTTTCTCAAGATATCTTTCAAGCGGCTTACTCAGCGTCACCATGTCCGTTTTGAGGATGACTTGAAGCCCCATCTCTTGGGCGATTTGGAAGATCTCGCGAAAGCGTTCTCGAAAAGCCTTGTGGCGCTTTCGATACACGCTTCCTTTTGGGTACACGGGATCTTTCAACGAACGAAAGTCCACAAGCTCGATAAATCCAGGGATCTCGATGGCATTGAAACCATAACGCTTGCTTTGTGCGAGGTGCATCTTGAGTTCGCGCTTAAACTGCGCAAAAGCCTTGGCATGAAAAAAAGGCGCATCCTTTTGAAACAAGGTCGAAAATTGCCGACCGTGATGCGAATAATCACTGAACCACAAAGAACGATCTCGCGGATAACCAGCACTCCCGATATCCCCGATAATCAAGGGGTTGTAACCTTTTACATCGAGCTTTGTCTTCGTGAGGTCAGGAAACGCGGGCTTGTCCACGATCCGAATATGCAACCCCATGTGCAATCCCAACGCCAACAAAGAAGCCAAGATCAACGAGAAAAGACAGGAAAAAACAACACGCATCACCATCTCCTTTTCTTGCATAAACGCTTACCAAGATGAGGGCGGTTTGACCATAGCGTGTTCTTGCTTCGAGTCCAAGCCACAGGAACTGTGTTTTTGAGAGATCATCCACAGGTCAGAAAAAAGAAAAAGTCCCCTTGTCTGCGAAAGAAAAGACTCCCTCTGTCATCCCCCACCAAGTCATCGACCCAACACACTTGCAGCCCCAAAGACCCAAAACACAAGATATCCACTTGCATCAGCGCTTGAGATATCGCGGAATTATCGCTTGAGATATCGCCGAATCAGCGCAGCTTGGGAGCCTTTGGGAAAAAGGATGAGATAACGTCGAAAAAGCGCGCGTGCTTGTTGTTTCTGTTTGGGATCTTCGTAAAGCAAACGACCCAACCAAGCCATGCTGGTATCTCGCAAAGGGTCGATGGCACGAGGAAAGCGCTTGAGAAACAAACGATACAAACGAATACACGTGGCACGTTGGGTTTGAGACAAACGACAGCTTTGGGCCGCTTGAAACCACGCTGTTTGGGCGTTGTATCCTTGTTTTTGGGCATTGGCCAAGCGAAACCACAAAAGAAAAGCCTCTTTCCATCGCTTGGCCCCTGTCAAAGCGTGAGAAGCAAGCTCTAGCGATTGAAGCCGTTGCTCTAGGGGGATGGATGAGTCCCGTTCGATATCTTGTGCGTAGTCAAACAAATGAGCGGGTTGATGAAGCGCCATCCACTCGATCTTAGAGAGCCATCCTTGGGGCTTTGGCGCAACGCGATAGGTCTTCCATCGAGAAGGCGATGCTTTGTCGATGCGCACACCTTGTTCTTTGTACAGATGCAAAAGCCCATGGTTGCCTTGTTTTAGCACAACATGACCTCGATACACTTCGACACGAAGAGACGCATGTTGTTGCCACACAGAAAAGATCGTGCCTTTGACCACGACACGCAGCTTGTTTTTGCAGGAAACTTCAAACTGTTTCATCGATCCAGGTGTCACCCAAAAGGTCACGGCTCCATGATCAAGTCGTAATGTCGCCTTCTTTCGGGCACGACGAAGATGCAGCGTCGCTTGAGACTGTGCTTTCAAAGACCAACCTTGGGGGTCCGCAAGTTCGCCTTTTGGGGCAAACAACACGCGGAGATGTTGGGCTTCTTGTGGAGATGTGAGATCTTGTAGCTCCAAACTGCCTTTTATCCGCAAGGATGGAAAGAAAGCTTGCTTTGTCGATGCGTTCCTCCACGTCAACAAAGCCAACAAGCCCAATGCTCCGCACGTTGCCCACATCCACCCCAAAGGAAACGAACGTTTTTGTGGGCCTCTCGACACATCCTCTTTGGAAAGGACATGCGAAGATGACGAAGAAAGCGAAGATGCCGAGGTAGAGGGCGCTTTGGCCTGTTCTTGGGTTTCATCATAGAAATGAAGGACGTCGGCTTCAACCTTCAACAAGAGCGCTTCTTCTTGCGAAGAGACTTCGTCCCAAGAGACCGCAGGTGGGAGCACACCGCTGCCCTGTGGCATCGTTGGTTTCTTTGGAAACAATGATTTAATCATGAAGCCACTCCTCTGCAGACAATCCACGTTGCTGCAACGCTTTTTCCAGCCAGACCCGCAACTCGCGCCTGCCATGATGTAAACGAGATGCGATCGTTCCCACAGGTACGTGCAATTCGTCTGCTGCTTCTTGGATCGAGTAACCTTCGAGATCGCAGAGCAAAAGCGGCATCCGCTTTCGCTCGTGGATGGTCTTTAATCCCCGATGTACCAAGCTTTTCAATTCTTCTTGGAGAAACATTTTTTCAGGGATGGCTTGGCTGTTGTCTGAGCCCCAACCCATGATCCGCGGGGCTTTGAGCCTCTGAAGGATCTCGCTCCATCCTTGTTCTGCACGAAAGAGATCCATCACCACATGCGTCGTGATGCGATTGAGCCACGCAAGCAAAACACCGTCTCCCCTGTAGTGTTCGATGGTTTGAAGCGCTTTGACAAAGACTTGTTGGAGGCAGTCTTGTGCTTGATCCGCATTCCCTCCAAGCAGACGCATCAACCTTTTGAGCAAGGAAGGCGCATACAGCCGATACATCGTCACGACAGCCTCTCGATTCCCTTCTCTGATCTGTTTTACGAGGGCTTGATCGACATCATAAGATCCCGTTGGTACGGGCGTTCTCTGCTGTTCTGAGCGCTGCATCTGACGCCGCGGAACACACTCCGCAGGCATGGGCCTGTCAGGCCACTCCTGCTCCGCGCCAAGCGCCCGAAACTCCATGCTTCGAGGGGAATCTTTCAAGGTGATCTCCTACGCGCACGATCATGTTGGGTGAGAGTTGGCAAAACCTCTCCTAGAGTCTTTGAGCGTCCACAAAAACGTCTCTCAAAGATCCCTATAATCGCACTTGAATCCCAACCAAGGCTGAGACTTGAAAGGTAGAAAGTGATGTTTTTTCAATGAGATCTGTACTTTGTTTTTTGAAAAGACCTCCCGGATAAAACACAGCACTCGGGCGCAAAAACACAGACCAAGCACGCGCAAACTGCCAATTCAACTGAAGACCAAGCATGATTCCCCAATACAACGGGGCTGTGATGGTGGTGGAAGACTTGGCTGGGCCTTCGGTCTTTCCTGGATCTACGGTGTAAGTGGACTCTAAGACAAAGGCTTCTGTTTCAGTTCCAAGCCTCACAGAAAGGGAAAGCCAACGCTCGATATCGCCCAGAGGAAGCCTGTAACCCACATAAAAAGAAGGCGTCACCAACGGGATGTACGCAGGCAGCGGCTCTTCACGTGTTTGCAAGGCGTAAGAGTGTATGGAAAGTTCTGCGTGCAAACTAAAGCGTCTGATGTTCAAGCCCACGCCCAAACGCCCTCCCCAAAACCAATGATCTGCACTTGCCCAACGACCCTCTCCAGCGATGGAAAGCTCCAAACTGAGGTCATCTCCCCACATATAGGGGGATGCCAGTTGCTTTACTTCGGAGGCTTGGAGCTTGGGTGTAGGGAGAGCGGAAGCTCCCAAAAGATCCATCGCAAAGACAAGGTGCATTTTCTTGAGGGCCTTCCGCGAAGAGGACCGTCGTTTGGGAAAGATGGGACGTAGAAGAGGTTTGTGAGGTGCAGTGGTGGAGCGAAGTGCAGTGGTGGAGCGAAGAACAAGCACATGTGGCTTGGCTAGATGGGTGCCCAAAGTAGCGTGTTGGGACGCGCGTTTTTTCTTCTTGGTATTGGGGCTTTTGAGAGTTCGAGACAGCCTCTTCTTTTTGCGCGAGGGAGGCTTACGAACGCAGCATCTCCGCGGCTTTTTGTGGGCGCGCTGTCGTTTGGAGAGGGGATGTTCTTTTTGTGGGGCCAGCTCGACGGGCACGACAGAAGCATCCGATGATGCGGGCTTATGGTGCAATGCATCGAGAAAGAGATCGACACACATCAACAACATCCTTGCTCGCACCATCGCTGCATCCATCTTGGGCGGGATACGATATCTCTTCAAAAATCGGCCTCTGCGCAGCGATACCAAGCGCGAGGATTGGATGTGCAGAACAAGTTGCCCACGATGACTTGGCTTTTCGAGAAGTGTATAGCCTCGCATCCGCAGAAATCGTCGAAGCCATGGGACCTCTGGAAGATCAGCGCGATAGCTTTGGATGGTGATGTGGCGAGGAGCTGCCCACACAGCATCGCAGCACAAACCCCAAAGACCAAGGCAAAGCGCCCACCATCGAAACATCCCAAAAACTCCTTCGCCTTACGTAGAAAAGTCCGCGTATGCAGGTGCCATACGCAGACGAGAGATGTCGCTCACAAACAAAAGCGAGCCACAAGATCCCCGAGACTAGGGAGACATCTGGGCACAAGCTCTTTCACAGGGTTCTTGTTTTCCTGCGTCACCCAAACATCTTTCCACACAAGTCATGCCACTCCCTACATACGAGCTAGGGTCGATTTGGTAACACTTGTTTTCGCAGAGACCCGCACCAAGGCCACCAAGCACACAGTCATTTACGCATGTATCCCGCGGTGCGTATTTATGGGGCGATTGAAAGCATTTCTCCCCACACGTTAAGTTATTTTCGCATCCAACAAGGATACATTCACCAAAGCAAACCTCTGCTTCAAAACGAAGCGGGGGTGTCTTGTCGCACTTGGGCTTACAAAGAGCGTCGTTTCCGCTCCAAGCCATGCATTTTTGGTAGCACTCTTTGATGCCAGAGTCCGCTGTAGGAAAGGTGGGTTGGTACGTTTCAGAGGCTACACAGATGTTGGCGCCTTGGTTCGTCCCATTCAAGGGCTTTTGCACCTCAGCGATCCCGCAACCTGTCATAAGAAGCAGTGCAAAACTTGCAATCAAGCGTTTCATCGAGGGTTCTCCTTTGCCGAAGCACTGGGGATCTTCCCCAGTTTCGTTTCATGGATTTGCGCGAGTACGCAAAAGGAAGTGTGCACAACTTCTCTTCTGACCTGTTCACGCTTGCCTGACGGAGAACTGCTTTTTCTTTTCAAAAAAAGACAAAAAAGGTAGAGATGCGAACGAAAAGGCCCATCCCTTGGCCTTCTCACTCGACACGCCGAGCCCATGCTTGAGACAGCGTGCCTTGTCCACTTGGGCGTTTCTATCGCTCAAGGAAGTTCTGATGCGAAACGAACCCAACTTGCGTCTCTTGCGTAAGACCGCGCATGATACAATCCTATCCGCGCGAAACCAAAAACCTTTGGGGCCACAAAACCAATGAAGCCCCTCTATCCAAGCAAACACTTGGGCTTGGAGGTCTCTACATGGCACAAGAAAAAGACTACCGCATCGACATCCTCTCTTCGTTGTTGACGTCATCACACGGTAAACTCGAAGAACTCGCGAAACAACATCAAGTTTGGCAAGACGCCGACCCTTATTTTTACGAGCGCTTGGCGGCTTGGTACCTCGACAATGGCGAAGTTCGCGACCACAAACACCTCTTTGCAACCACGCTATGCCTCTCAGCAGAGCTAGAGTCTCGAAGCATCGGTTGTTTGCTGCTTATGCAGTTTGCGCCTTTTGAGGTGAATCGCTGTGTGTCTCTCGTCAAAGAAGTCTTGCATCGCAATATCCCGCGCTCGATGGCCATCGCCATCACCAACTACCTACGAAAGCGCGAGCAAGACCCCGAAGGATTCGAACGGTTGGTTCTTTTTGCCCGCAATGAACTCAAACGACTGTATGCGGCGCTGCACATCAAACCCTCCGCCCTTGCGCAGTCTTTGCTGTTCGAGCAAGCCACAGAGGGAACGCTTGCAGGAAAACTCAAGGAGCTTGCAAAAGCCCGTTCCAACGAGACAAAACGAGATCTTTTGTTGGAACTCCTCGCAACAGGAAAGCTCCCTTTTACAGTGATCAACTCGCTGATCCCCAAGGAGCTTTGGGGTTATCCAGAAGTCGCGCGTGGCCTTTTGCAGATCATGACGCCGATGCAAGTGCTCAATCACTTGTCGATGCTTGCAGCGCGCGGCAAGCTCCAAGATGACGAATCGATCGAGATCTTGCGCAAGAAGATGCACCAAGCCCGCAACGACAAACGTGTCGCAAGCCTCAAAGCACAACGCGCCATCGAAGCACTGCGCAAACTTGGAGAGCTTGGGATCGCTGATGAGTGGGAAACCGCGCTCAACGAGTTGACTCAAGCGCGCCTCGAAAAGAAAGGCACGATTACACGCAGCACAGCGATGCTCGTTGACAAAAGCTCCTCCATGGAGAAAGCCATCCAATTGGCTCGTGATATCGGCGCGACGCTGGCTCCGCTTTGCAAACAGTCCCTTCATGTCGTGGCATTCGATGGAATCCCCTACCCCATCGCCGCCCCCATGACAGGCGATATCGGCGCATGGCAACACGCTTTTCGTCGCATCAAAGCAGGTGGGATCACTTCCTTGGGTTCAGCCATCGCTTGGCTAAACAAACAAGATACCCAAGTGGAACAGATCGTGTTGATCTCGGATGCGGAAGAAAATACAAAGCCTTCTTTCTTCGATGAGTACAAAAAGTACGAAGCTCGCTATGGAGAAGTGGACCTCTATTGGGTCCAAGTGGGCACCACAGACAAACGCACGATGTCGTGGTGGCGTCTTGGTACACCTTGCATCAAAGGCCAAGTGACCGAGCTAGACGCGCGCAAAGCAGACTACTTCTCTATCCCCAACCTCGTCTCATTGCTGGCGCGTCCTTCTTGGATGGATCTTGTGTTTGAGATCGCCAGCTATCCTCTCCCCGCAGAAGCCCCTCCCATCGCATAAAACTGTCTTACAAAGCCCCCAAAGACTCCGAAGGGATATGAGGAACCGTCTGGGTCACGCCATCTTTCTTCTCTACTTTTGTGGCGTGAAGAAAAAACTCCATCTTCCCTTCCTCATTTTTGCGGCCATACACAAAAGCCTCTGCATTGTTGCCGTTGCCGTCGCTATCCGACAGATATTTCTTAGAGGGCATATAGAACCCCTCAGCATCTTTGGGGATACCCATACGCATCTTTGCTTCCTCAAAAGCCTCTTGTTTGAAGTCATTGTACCCACGATCCCCCCCGGGATCGGGCACGCGACTTTTAAAATCATTTTTAAAATGTGAATGAAAAACCGTCACATCCCCTTCGTTGGGTCCTTTCACTGCCGCAAAGTCGCATCCATTGAAAGGACCTGTAAGGAACAATGGTTCTCCACCCGAGTGCTTTTGAGGATTGAGCGTCATCGCAGAGATATGGTTTTCTCGGTCAGGCAAGTACATCACGCCCTTATCAGCAGGTGATGTAGAGATCCCCATCGCCGCGCCTTGTGTGCCAAAAAGGGCCCCCGAGGGCGCGCTACTTTTGACATCAAGGAATGAGTTGGCCTCGTCATTTTTCTTATACACCAACAAAGGTTTCTCAAACATATCATCGGGTTTGTGAGAAGTCACTTCGAGCGGATAATCGGGCTTGTGTGGGATTGGGACCTCTACCCCTGTTCCAGGCTTTTGTTTTGCTTTCATCTCCGCCGCTTTGTCCGCACCTTCTTGATCATAAGCGATCTTTTCGCGGTGAGAGGGAGGCGACAAAAGATGCGGCGTCTCTCCCAGAAATTCCGCATGTCCCGCACTTTGAAGATTTTCAACAGGTCGCAGATCCTTCACCCCCGATCCTTGGTGCGCAAAGGAGTGTCCTTTGACAGAACCAGCGGGCATCCCTGCCGGAGAGGGCGAAGACGGAGACGGTGAGGAAAGGTTGATCGCAGGCTCTTTTTTTCCAGCAGAAAAAGAGTTTCCTGACGCACCACCCACCGCTTCTTTTTTCTTTGCCTTCGAGGACTTCGAGGGCTTGGGCGCAGGTTCACTCGTCTTGACAGAGGGTGTTTTTTTCCTTGAAAAAATCTTCATCATCTTTTTTGTCCTTTTGTGTTGGAGAAACGCAACCCAAGAAGGAGCCATCCTTAAAAAATGTTGAAGTTCCAAGATGCTAGAATGGCGCGAGGGGATCGCTATCAAAGCAGAAACCTCCAACAACAAAACCCGTCCGCTTTGTTGTTGGTGAAGAGGTATGAACCTTACAGCACACTATCTTCTTTTTCAAGAAATATTTTCTTTCCTTTTCAAAGACTTACACTTGATTTAATTGTGATTTATTTCACAATTAAAAAGTGACTCGCAACACACCCAAAGAAAAGATCTCTTATGCAGTGTGTTGGGGAGTCCCGCAAAGATTCCTTGAAAAGTCTAAGACTTAGTAGCGGCGTTGATGCAATTCATCGAGGGTCATGGACTGGAGTTCTTGTACGAAGATCGACAAGTGGTGGATCATCACTTCCCAGATCTTTCGGCCTTTTTCAGCGCTGGCCTTGGTGGGATCACCCATCACACCATTTTCAGAGATCTTCTTGGTGTAAGCATACCAAGGGATCCCACGATTGGACGTGAAGTTGAGATAGCGGCTCGAAAACTGCGGGACAGCGGGCTCTAGCTTGTCCATGTGCACAAGGTGAGGACGCACAGCGAGCGTGGTCGAGGTTTCGATCTCTCCCGCATGAACGTCGTTATGTGCGGTCTCGGTCATCTCGTAGATATCGACATCGCTGGTTTCTCCAGAGTCCACCGCGACAAAGATCCGTGCATCGCGGTTGATCATCTGCGCTGCAAAGTCGAGCGAAGGTCCGTTTCCACCGTGTCCATTGATGATCACGAGCTTCGTAATCCCGTTGCGTGCGGCAGAAAGACCGATCTCATAGACCATGCGCGACATCGTTTCGTTGGAAACAGATAACGTCCCGCCAAAGTCATTGTGGTGATACGACACACCATACGGGATCAAGGGCAAGACCAGAGGACGCGGTGCAGGACAACGCGCAGCCACCGCCCTTGCGAGCGTGTCCGCATCAAAGGCATCGACATCCAAAGGCAAGTGAGGACCGTGCTGTTCGATAGCCCCCACGGGTAGCAAAGCCACATCTGTCTCACGAAAACGCTGCTCCGCTTCAGGCCAAGTCAGCTCGCGCAACAAGTAGTCACGACGCGGACGAGGCGGCAAAGGGAAAGGATGACCATCATCGACATTTTCACGAGAAGCTTGCAGCGGTGCTGCACCTTCAGCGGGGAGCGCACCCAACACAGAGGCGGGATACTCCGCCCCAACCGCAGGGATCTCATCATAAGAAGACGTCCCCGCGCTTTCGTAAGGCGCGGTGGGTTCTGTGTTTTCTGCCTGGACAGAAGTATCAGCAACAGCCTCTTCTTGGGGAGGCGCCGATGCATTCGAGGGCTCGGTCTTTTCAGCTTTTGGTGTGGTCACGGCCTGTGTTTCCTTCGCAGGAGAGGACGATTGTGGAGATTCATCACCTTTTCGAGGTGGTGTGATCAAATGGCTGTCATGGCTGCGTTCATGGGGAAAAGGAAGCTGTATCGTCGGAGAGTCGAGGATATCGAGCGGTTGCCACATCCTTCCATGTCGTTCCACGGCGCCATCTGCATGTTCAAGGAAGATCTTGTACAGCGGACCGCGCAAACCTTGTGGGATATCTTGTACTTGTGAGTGTTCGCGATCAAAGCGAACTTGGCCGATGTGTTCACAAGATCGCAGCGCACGACGGCGCTCATCAGGAAGCTCCAAAGCTCCCTTCTGATCGAGCATATAGAGCAAGTGATCGTAAGCATCATCTTCTTGTTTGAGCGGTCGATTGGGCAGTTCCTTCAAAGCCGCCGCAGTCATCTCAGGGGTATAGCCACAGATCGCAGGATCTGCCCCAAGAGCCGTCAACATCGCTTGGATACGACGGCACTTTTCGCAACGACCACAAGGACGGATGCGTTCTTCTTCTTTGTGTGCAGCGTGACAAGAGACCTGCTCGGCCAAAAGATGCGGATAACGCTCAAACAAGATCTTTTCGATCAACAACTCAGACAAAGGACGAACGATCGAGTATTGGCGGATCTGCCATCCTTTGCGCGTAAAGAAACGCGACATCGCATGATCGAAAAAGCGGCTTTGGTCGTAGCCACCGCTATAATGCGTCAGTCCCTTCCAACGCTCGCGCATGGTCGAGTCAAACTCATTACCGATCACAAGATGGCCGATACCACGGCGTTTCATCTCAGGAAGAACCCCAAAGAGAAACACAGCCACCGTCCACAAACGAACAGGATAGATATCTGCGCGAAGTCTCGCAAAATCGGGGCGAACAAAAGACAGTTGCCGCAACATAAACGTAAACACGCGGTCACTGTTCATCCAAACGCGCCCAGTATGCGCGAACTCCTGCTGAAACTTGCGATAGGCATTCAAGGCAGTAAACCAGTGACGCCCTGCCTCATTGCCAAAGATGGCGTGTGTTTCGAGGCCGATCTCATTGAGCAAACCATAGCTGAGCAAGCTATCTTTGCCGCCGCTCGACAACACACAGATACGATGCGAAGCGGCCTGCCAAGCGGGTGCTTCTTCAGGCGTAGGACGCCACGTTTGGTCAAAGACCAGTTGGGCCCGCGTATACAGCTTGCGCACAGAGTGAGGAAGAGAGCGTACAGGCTCCAACAAAAAGGGATTTTCCCCCACGATCTTCACGATGTAGATCTCTCGCGAGGTATTTTCCATCATGTCTGTCAGAAAGCGTTGATCGTCTGCATCAAAAGGCCCAAAGAACACGATCTCTTTGCAAAAGAGACCGTAGTTGAGGGCAACTTGGGCACCAATCACGCTTGCGAGGTTCTGATCAACGAGAGAAGCAGGATCAAAGACACGCTGTTCGTAGCGATAGATCAGCTCGGTCTCTTCGACGACTCCGCCACGAAAGACGCGGTAAGGCATCACCAAGCGTTGCGGTTCGAGTTGGACAGGGCCCACCTCCAAACGATCGATCACTTCGAGTGCTGCGAGTGGATCATCCCCTTCATCAAAGGACTCTTCGACCACCACGTCAGCGGAAAGCTCGACCTCTTCGGTTTTGGGGTCCATCTGTGGGGTTTGTTTTTGTTTTTTTGTCACAAGCTTATCCTTTATCACTCAGACCAACAAAGTCCGAGTCCCGCTTCCTCTCGGGGAAAAAGAACACCATCGCGCAAGATCACAGTTCCAGAAGAAGGATCGTCCAACAAGTCGAAGTGACCGTCGAGATCGGCATAATGCACATTGGGTCGAGCAAGAGCAAAGTGGAGTCCCGCGGCGATCCCAAGGGCTGTTTCGTCCATACAACCGACCATCGCTTCAAGTCCCGCAGCATAGGCCACAGCATTCACTTGGCTGGCTCGTTCAAGCCCTCCCACTTTCATCAGCTTGATATTGACCATGTCCGTGAGTTCTTCTTGGGCCAAACGAAACGCATCGCGTAGGCTCACCAAGCTTTCGTCCGCCATGATCGGGATCGTCGTGCGTTGGGAGACTTGCCCCAACCACTCGCGTTTTTCGCGAGGAGTCGGTTGTTCGAGCAGTTCGATTCCAACATCAAGCGTCTCATGTACGAAACGCACGGACTCTTCGACAGTATAGCCTTGGTTGGCATCAAAACGCAGCGCAACACCTTTCCCGATGGCTTCGCGGATCTTGCGGACCCGTTCGATATCTTCGTCGAGATGGCTACCGCCTTTCACCTTGATGCAATGAAAGCCCTGTTGCGTAAAACGCACGGCATGTTCGACAGCTTCGACGATGGGCATGATCCCGATGGTGATGCTTGTTGAGATAGAGGTGCGATACCCACCCAGCAAGCGATAGATCGGCAACCCTGCGCGTTTTCCGAGCAGATCATAGAGCGCCATATCCACGAGCGCCTTCGCAGAGGGTTGCTCGTTCATCAATGGACGGATCTTGTTGAGCACCCAAGATATCCGAAGAGGGTCTTCCCCGATCAGCGCAGGCTCTACGAGATCCCGCAGTGACGTAAGGACCGTCTCTTGGGTTTCTCCAGTCACTTGGAGATCAGGGTTACAAGCTCCCCAGCCCACAAGACCCGTGTCTGTGTGGATCTGCAAGAAGACTTGGGGCGCAGTGTCGATCGTTTCGTAAGAGATCGTGTAAGGCTCACGGAGTTTGAGAGACAGGGGCCAAAAGACGAGACGTTGGATCTTCATCGAGGGGGTCCACTCCGCGCTTTAGGCGGCTTCGTTGTTGCGGGCTTGCAGATGTTCAATCAACACAGAGACGATGCGATCGGCACCTTGGACAAGGACGTCAGCGGTGGGCAAGCCGACGATCTGCTCGATGGCTTGGCAGATTAAGGGGATCTCATCGTGCTTGAGATCTTCGTGGTTCACGGTCACAGCGACCACAGGACGGCCCGAAAGCATCTCAAGGGTTTGGATCTGTTGTCCGAGGGGGTGGAGCTTGTATCCAGGGAATCCGTCGTATTCTTTGCGTGCGGGGGCGTGTTGCATCACGACGACATCAGGGCGACCTGCTGCCAAGATCTCGAATCCACCGGGATAAGCGGGATTCATCAAGCTGCCTTGGCCTTCGATCAAGATCACATCAGGCTTGCGCTCATTCCAAGCGCTCCACACAGCATGCTCGATCTCACCTGCCACAAAGTCGTTGATCAAAGAGTCGAGGATCAAGCTGTATTGGGCACCTTGCATCCAAGCTGTCTGTCCAGTACCGATCATCTCGGCCTTGTATCCGGCCTTTGCAAGACCTTGTTGCAACAACCAAGCGGTGGTGCGCTTTCCAACCGCAGAGTCTGTCCCAAGGACGGCGACTTTCAGTGCTTTGACTTCTTCGATCTTGCCGCTGAAAAAGTGAAGTTTGTCGCGCGTGGGGGGCTTTCGTACATCGTGGATCTTGACGCCGTGTTCTTGGGCGAGGGCCACAAGGCGCGGATCATCCGAAAGAAAGTCGTGCAGACCCGAGTTCACATGCAGACCCGCTTGGATCGCCTCTGCCACCACTTCGCGCGCTTCTTCGGGCAAACGACCACCATCTGGCGCCAAACCAATCACGAAGTGCGTCGGCGACTTGCCGCGTTCTTGGGCCAAAGCAAGGGCATCTTTGAGACTTCCCAACACGGGGATATCTTTGTGTTTTCGATCAAGGATCTCGCCAGCGTCCCCACCCACATAGCGCGTATCCAACACTGCAAGCACCTCATAACGGTTGGTGAAACGCACCAAACCATGGGCTGTTTTGCCAGTGGGAGTGTTGAAAGCACCTTCACAGTACACAATCGCTCGCTGTTCAGTTTTCAGATCCGCCATCTCGTATTCTCTTTCGTATGGTGCACTCTTTCCCCGATATTCGGGGAGAGAGGAAGAAGTCATCTCTTTAGAAACAAAACTCTGTCGATTTAGGCTCTTTTTCCCGTGAGGATCGCAACATAACGATCGCCGATCAGAGGCTCTTTGCGGTGCGCCTCCAACAAAGCGACGAGCCCTGCGGTTGCTGCGGGCAAGACATGCAAGCCTTCTTTCTCGCGAAGTTGCTTCGAGAGTTCACGCATCTGTTTGTCGCTGGCATTTCCTGCCCACCCATGTGTCAAACGCACGGATTGAAGGGCATGATCGCCATCACTAGAGTGCCAGTTGATCAAAGGCTCGTTGACAAGGGTCTCACGGATACTTTGCGGATTCAAGTCTTCGCAACGCTCTTTGTTTTTCAAAAAAGCTTGCACAATCGGGTTCTTGCGAAAGGAAGACCCCGCCACAAACTTGGGCATCCGTGAGGTCTTTCCGCGTCGATACAAGCTCAAAAACCCTCGATAGACGCCCGCAAGCGTCGTTCCATTGGAGACAGGGCCCGCGATAAGTACGGGTGCATCGCGAAGTTCGTCGTAGATCTCATAGGCGATCTCACCATACGCTTTCAGTTGAAGAGGCGTATTGATCCCGCCAGGATTGGCATCGTAATAGCCGTGAAGTTCGGCTTCTTTGCTCGATACCAACACAGCATTTTCGTAGTCACCAGGGACGCGCACGATCTCCGCTTGAAGATCCTGCATCTCTTTGATCCGCTTGGTGTGGTAGCGTTCGGGGATATACACGAGGCACCGAATCCCCGCGAGTGAAGCCGCCAAAGACATCGCGACGCCGTAGTTTCCGCAGGTTGCGACAGCGATGGCATCAAACCCTCGTCGCATCGCATCCATAGCTTGGGCAAAAGCGATGCGATCTTTTTGTGTTCCTGTGGGATTGCTCCCTTCAAACTTCAAAAAGAGCTGACGAATCCCGTACATCCGCTCGATGTTTCTTGCGCGAACAAACGTCGAATCCCCAACTTGCGAATCAAGGATATCCTCGAAAGCTTCGAGGCGTTCATCCAAGGGTTTACGAAGGTTTGTGGAGATCGCTTGTTGCGCTTTGACCTCCTCTTGAATCCCTTGGATCTCTCCTGTCGCGTTGTCCATCATGGCGTTCGGATCGTCAGCCAAAGAGATACCCGACTCTTTCACACCTACCAAAGACGACAAAGATTCATCTGCCATGCCTAGTCTCCCATCTGAAAACTGCGACGTCAGAGACGCACAGTTCGCCTCCTTGAACCGTGCCAAGACCCCAAACACACGCAAAGATAGCGAAGCCCAACACAAATACAAGAGATTTTTCTAAGACTTTTTTGCCCATCTCACAGAAAAGCCCTCGTTTTCTTTCGACTCTTCCGCAAGACATCCTCCGCCTCCAAAAAACACAAACAAATTGAGACCTTCTCTCACTTTGCAGACAAACCCTTAGGCTTGTTGTTTCTGAGCTTTCTCGCGGCGCGCAAACAGGTCCTACCTACGGCGCGATTTGGCTCTGGACACAACACGAGATCGAACCTCTACAAATATGGAGCACATGATGAGTCGCATGTTGAGGATGAGCTTTTTGGTTGTGTCCTTCTCTTTTTGGTCCGCTCTGATCGCCTGTGGACCTCCCGCAACGACCGTGGAATGTGATGACAGCAAACCCTGTCCAAGCGGACAAACCTGCCAAACAGGGACCTGCGCTTGCGCTAGCGATCTCACCAAATGTTCGGGGTCTTGCGTCGATACAAAGACCAGCGCCAGTCACTGTGGCGCATGTGATAAAGCCTGTGGTGCTGATGAGACCTGCGAGTCTGGCACATGCAACAAAAAACAAGTCTCTTGCGCTTCTGGAGAAACCAATTGTAACGGGACTTGCGCCAACACACAAACCAACACAAGCCATTGTGGGGTATGCGACAAGGCCTGTAATGCCGATGAAACCTGCGAGTCTGGCACATGCACAAAAAAACAAACAACCTGCCCAACAGGAGAAACCGATTGTGGCGGGACCTGTGTTGATACACAAACCAACCGTTCGCACTGCGGCGGATGCAACAATGCTTGTTCTGGCACAGAAAGCTGCCAAGCTGGCACCTGCCAAAGCGGTTGTGCCACCACGGAAACACTATGCGATGGAAGCTGTGTAGATACGCAATCCAACACCGCGCACTGCGGTGGATGCGGAAAGATCTGTCCACAAGGTGACGAGTGCCAAGCAGGTGCTTGTGTGCAACCTTGCAAAAGCGGAGAGAACCGATGTGGCGGTGCTTGTGTCGATACCAACACCAATGCAAGCCACTGTGGTGGATGCGACAAAGCCTGCACCAATGGCGAAGTCTGTAGTGTCGGAAAATGCGAAACCAGTTGTCCCAACGGTGAGTCCGCATGTTCGGGAGCTTGCGTCAATCTGCAAACAGACAACAAAAACTGCGGAACCTGCGGAACCACTTGCCCCAGCGGTGAGACTTGTCGTTCGGGAGCTTGTATCAATCCTTGCCCCCAAGGTTATGGCTTCTGCGATAGTTACTGCGCACTCCTCGACAATGACTCGCAACACTGCGGTGCTTGCGGAAACGCTTGTGGCGTTGGCGCTCTCTGCCGCATTGGAAAGTGTCAATGCGCACCAGGACTCGTCGATTGCAATGGTGCTTGCGTCGATATCCAAACCAATGGCGCGCACTGCGGTGGTTGCGGCCAAGCCTGCCCCGCTGGTCAACGCTGTACAGATGGCGTGTGCGCGCTTTCCTGTCCTGCCCGAACTCCCGAAACTTGTCTTGGTGGATGTTTTAACCTCAACGAAAGCCGAATCCACTGCGGAGCTTGCGGGACAGCGTGTCCCAATGGACAACTCTGTGATAGCGGAACCTGCAAGTGTCCAAGTGGACAACAAGAGTGTAATGGCCGATGTATCGACCCCCAAAGCGATGCAACCAACTGTGGAGCCTGCGGAACTCTCTGTGCCAAAGGACAATATTGCTCACAGGGTGCGTGCATCAATGCTTGCCCCGCAAGCACACCAGACTCTTGTTTTGGTGGCTGTATGGACCTCAAAAACAACGAGCTTCATTGCGGAAAATGCGGCTTCGCTTGCGACCCTGGTGAATCCTGCCAAGCTTCTGTATGTGTCTGCCCCAACCCACTCATCCGATGCGACGGGCGTTGTACGGATCTCCAAAACACCCGTCTTCACTGTGGTGCCTGCAACAATGCTTGTCCCGCTGGTCAAGGCTGTGAGCAAGGTGTCTGCAAATGCCCAGATGGTCTGCTTTTCTGTGGTGGGCGTTGCGTTGATGGTCAATCAGACGTCAACAACTGCGGCGCTTGTGGCACCGTCTGTTCAGGCGGACAGTTCTGCCAAAATGGTGCTTGTCGATGTCCCCAAGGACAAAGCTTCTGTGCAGGTCAGTGCCTCGATCTACAAACCAACGTAAGCCACTGCGGAGCTTGCAACAACGCTTGCGGGACAGGACAGTCCTGCCAAAATGGACAATGTGTCTGTCCCCAAGGAGAAGACTTCTGCGGTGGTCAGTGCGTTGACGTCACACAAAACAACAATAACTGCGGGACTTGCGGAACCGTCTGCTCGGGTGGACAGTCCTGCCAAACCCGCGTTTGTCAGTGTCCCACAGGTCAAAACTTCTGCCTCAGTCAGTGCCGCAACTTCCAAACAGACAAAGATCACTGTGGAGGTTGCGGAAATGCTTGTTCTGGCGGCCGAGTCTGCCAAGCTGGTGCATGTACCTGTCCCACAGGACAAAACTTCTGCAACAGCCAGTGTCGTGACTACCAAACAGATGACAACAACTGCGGATCTTGCGGGTTTATCTGTACAAATGGCCGAACATGCCAAGCTGGACAGTGCACCTGCCCCAACAACCTTCTCTACTGCGGTGCCACCTGCATTGACGCCCAAACCAACAACAGCAACTGTGGCGCCTGTGGAAATGTATGCCCCAACAACCAAGTTTGTATCACTGGCCAATGTAGCTGCAACGCACCCCTGACCGCTTGCGGCTCCGTCTGCGTCGATACCAAAACCAACCCCGCCAACTGCGGTTCCTGCGGAAACATCTGCTCAGGTGGACAATTCTGCCAAGCTGGTCAGTGTACCTGCCCCACAGGAACCAGCCTGTGCAACGGCGTTTGCGTTAACACAACCGTGGACAAAAACAACTGCGGCGCTTGTGGGACCACCTGCTTGGCCTCACAAACCTGCGAAAATGGTACATGCGAGTGCCCAACAGGGAAAAGCGTTTGTGGTTCTTCCTGCGCCAACCTGCAAAATGACAACTCCAACTGCGGAACCTGCGGGACTTCTTGTTCGGGCGCGCTGCGGTGCTTCCAAGGACAGTGCGTCAGTGGCGATATCATCGACACCATCGTGGGTACGCCTCCCCTTCGAGATGGCGACGCAACCATCGCAAACTTCTACAACCCCCGTGCTGTCGCAACCGATCTCTTCGGCAATGTTTATGTCGCTGACTACGCAAACAACCGCATCCGCAAGATCACCTCACAAGGCGTCGTCTCCACCATCGCAGGGAACGGTGTCGCTGGTTTCCTCGATGGACCCGCCCATGCATCGTCCTTTAATCAACCCACAGGGATCGCCGTCGATAGTTTCGGCAATGTCTACGTCGCTGACTACGCAAACAACCGCATCCGCAAGATCACCCCACAAGGTGTCGTCTCCACTTATGCGGGTAGCGGCACAGCGGGATATGTCGATGGCCCCGCTGCTTCTGCGCGCCTTCGCAACCCGCACGGCCTCGCTGTCGATAGCCTCGGAAACGTCTATGTCGCTGAATACGGTAACCATGTGATCAGAAAGATCGATACCGTTGGAAATGTCACAACGGTCGCAGGTGCAGGCGTATCGGGCTTCTTGGATGGCCCTGCTGCAACAGCGCGTTTTACTTACCCGCGGGGCCTTGTCCTCGATAGCTCGGGCAATATCTACGTCGCAGACACCGGAAACCACCGCATCCGCATGATCGACACAAGCAGCAACGTCACCACCATCGCAGGTACAGGCACAACAGGCGGAACCAACGGCGCAGGAAACGTCGCCCGCTTTTATAACCCCTATGATGTGGCTTGGACCTACGCTGGACATCTCTACGTTGCGGACGAAACATACAACTCGATCCGTAAGATCGATCTCAACAGTTCCACCTACGACGTCACACGCTACGCTGGAAATGGCTCGTCGACGTCTGACTTTGTCGATGCCAACGGACTTGTCGCACGATTCACCAGCCCTATGAGCATCAAAGCTGATAGCAATGGCTTCCTCTACATCGCAGACTACGGCAACCATCGCATCCGCAAGATCGATCTCCAAGCCAATGTCACCACCTTCGCAGGACGCGGATTCTTCCGCGGCTCCAACAACGGAAGCAGCCTCCTCGCTCGTTTTAACAACCCCGCTGGCATGGCCTACGACAGCCAAGGTAATCTCTATATTGCTGACGCTGGAAATCATCGCATCCGCATGGTGGACGCCAACGGTAACGTCACAACCTTCGCAGGAACGGGCACCGCTGGACTCTTTGAAGGCCCCCGCCTCCAAGCAAGATTCAACAACCCCACAGCCCTTGTCTTCGATACCCAAGGCAACTTGTACGTGGCGGACTCTGGAAACTATCGTATCCGAAAGGTCGATACCAACGGAGATGTCACGACTTACGCTGGCGGAACCTCCACAGGGACCGCAGATGGTTCCCTCACAGATGCTCGCTTTGGTTCCAATATCTCGGATCTCATTCGCGATAACGCAGGAAACCTCTATCTCTCAGATCGCAACAACCACCGTATCCGCAAGATCGACACATCCAATGGTATCGTATCGACCGTGGCAGGAAGCAGCAACGGCTTTACCAACGCACTGGGAACAGCCGCACGCTTCTATTACCCCCGAGAAATCGCCATCGGCCCTGATGGCAACCTCTATGTCGCTGATGAATACAACCATCGTATCCGCATGGTCAGCCTCCAAAGTGCTGACTTTGGGATGGTCAGCACCGCAGCAGGTAGCAGCTCGGGCCTCTTGGATGGACCCGCTGCCACCGCAAGATTCTCCTACCCCATGGGCCTTGCCTTCGATACCAATGGAAACCTCTTCGTCGGGGAACGCGGCAACAACAGACTCCGCATGCTCGATACCAACGGCAATGTCACCTCCGTAGGTGGCGACTCTCGTGCTGGATTCCGAGATGGTGTCGGCGTCGAAGCCTTCCTCAACTACCCTTTCCACCTCATCTTCTCCCCCACTGGCGAACTCCTCTTCACCGACTACAACAACGCTGTCATCCGACGACGACGCTAATCCCCCCTATCCACGGGCGAGTACAGAGGCCCGCCCCATACCATCCTCCTCTATCCACGGGCGAGTACAGAGGCCCGCCCCACCAGCCCACGGGCGGGCACGGAGGCCCGCATCAGCCCCTATCCACGGGCGGGCACGGAGGCGCCGCCCTTGATCAGCTGATATCCCCAAGCATCCCGCAGGCGGGCACAGATGATATCCCATCCCTATCCACAGGCGGACACGGAGGCACCGCCCTTGATCTGGATGGATTGTGTTGTGGATTTTTTTGGGGGGGAGATGGGGCAGTGGATCAGGCGGAGCAGCGGGGATATCGGGACGGGATCTACCATGCATCAAACGACTGTCTGCTGGGCTTTCTTCGTCGTGGTTTTCGTTTGTTCTTGCGTTGCTTGCGCGCGTGCTTTTTGCGGCGTTGTCTTTGGGCCTTGGCTTGCTTTTGTTTGCGTGCGTGTTGGCTTCGCTCTTTGGACTTAGCTTTCTTGGATTTCTTGGATTTCTTAGCGTTTGCGCGGGCGACCTTTTTCCTTGCGTCTTTTTTGGGGGCTTTGCTTTTTTTCTCGCCCTTCTTTTTCTTATTTGGGGTCACTTTTTTCGCGACGTGGAGTTTGTCTTGGTCAGCGACTTTCATCACGTGTTGGATGGGCGCGAAACGAACAGGCTCACCTGCGATCACGCCCATATAACGGAGGGAGTCACGCACGATCTCGCTCCATGCGGGCGCTGCGGTACAACCACCATATTTACAAGCGCTTTTGGGCTCATCGATTACGACCAAGACACTGAGGCGTGGTTGATC
This sequence comes from Myxococcales bacterium, assembly GCA_020632975.1. Taxonomy (GTDB): domain Bacteria; phylum Myxococcota_C; class UBA6777; order UBA6777; family UBA6777; genus JAKLKB01. Next base: position 82,511 of record JACKEL010000014.1, on the reverse strand, counting down.
AACAGGTGCAAACCCCACAAAAGATCCGATACGTTCTTTTCCATAACCTCGCCCACCGGGGATCGGCTTTTGCGCGGTTCCAGTCTTACCACCTGCACGGATGCCTTCAACGCGAGCGGATTTCCCCGTACCATCGGGATGTCCAACGACAGACTCCATCATCAAAGCCACGCGGCGCGCGACACTTGCGGACAACACACGGCGCGGAGGCGTATCAAACTTGCGTGTGATCTTGCCTTGTGGGTCGATGATCTGCTTGAACAAGCGGGGTTTGTAGTAAAGACCATCGCTTGCGATCGCGTTGATCGCAGCGGTCAACTGGATCGGTGTCACCGCGATCCCTTGTCCAAAAGCGATGTTGGCAAGTGCGATCTGCGACCAACGATGGGGAGATCGCAAGATCCCGCGGGACTCACCAGGGAGTCCAAGATCAGTGCGTTGTCCAAAGCCAAACTCTTTCAAGTGCTTGTGGAATCGTTCTTTTCCAAGACGAAATCCGATCTTGGCCGAACAGATGTTGCTTGAGTATTTGATGATCTCCAAAGGAGAGATCGGGCGTCGTTTGGGGTGATCATCGCGGATCGTGCGGCGTCCGATGCGCATCCGTCCGCCTTCATCATTGATGCGCTCACCTGGTTTGACGAGTCCAAGATTCATGGCAATCGCCATGGTGATCGGTTTCATCGTGGAGCCAGGCTCGTAAGGATTGGAGAGCGCTGCGTTGTTGCGAACCACCGCTTTGGTCTTGGTAAATGCGTTGGGATCGAAGTCAGGCTTGATCACCAGCGCCAAGATATCGCCAGTATTGGGCTCCATCACGACCGCGATCCCACGTTTTGCGCGCGTCTTCTCCATCGCTCGTTCCATCGCGCGTTCCGCGATGAACTGGATGTTTTTGTCGATGGTCAAGACCAAGTCTGCACCGCGTTTCGAAGCCATCTCCAAGTCACGCATCCGCAAAAGCTTGCGTCCCTTGGGATCGCGCATCCGACGAATGGACAGAGCCTTTCCACGAAGCAGCGGATCCATCGCAAGTTCCGCCGCCCCAAGACCTTTTCCATCGTTGCCAACGCCACCCAAAAGGTGCGCCCCCAACTTGCCATTGGGATACACCCGTTGGCTTTCGGACTCCAAACGCAACTTGCTAAAGAAAGGCAAACGGCGCACCGCTTGTACTTCCCGCTTGGTCAAACGACGCTTGAGCCACACAAAAGAACTATCTCGTGTGAGTTTCCAATAGATCTCGCGAGAAGGAAGATCGAGGATACGAGAAAGCTTGCGTGCAGCATCGAGTTCTTTCCCGACTTTCCGAGGGTTTGCGACCAGCGAATCCACCTTTACGCTCAAAGCCAGCGGCGCCATGTTGCGATCGTAGATCGTTCCACGTTGGGCTTGTTGGCGGATCTGAATGTACTGGGTGGCATGAACCATCGACAACAAGGTCTCTCGTTGTCTCACTTGGAGTTGATATGCCCGATAACCCAAGCTCGTGAACAACACGCACAACAGGTACATCACCCAAACGATCCTCTTGCCCGAACCAAACTCGCGCGTAGGCACGGGAAAAGGTTTTGAAGACGGACGCGAAACATGACGTGGGGGATGTTTGGATGACATGATGTTTCTCGATATTTTGTAAGATGGGGGTTCTTAGAAGGTCTCGCAGCAGCCTTGACCGCGAAACCTACGAGAGATCGGAGAGATTAACGAATCTGTACTTGGCGCGAAGGGGAGCGTTGTGCCAAGTGAACGCCACCTTTCGCGTGCATATCCTTGTCAGGAAGGCGCACGATGAAGTTGCGTTTGGGTGTAACGAGGCCGAGTTTGCGCGATGCCAAGGGCATCAAACGTTCGGGAGCCACCAAAACCGCCCACTCTTTTTCGAGGTGTCGTCGTTCTGCTTGGGTCGCTTGGGCTTGCTCTTGGGCTTGCCCCAAAGCAAAACGCAAACGCATCGTCTCCCCATGAATGCGGATATGAAACAAAGCAAATCCAGTAAAAACACACACACACAAACCAACAGTGAGCCAATACAACCACTGGCCTCGGTGTTCTTCTGGAAAGGCCGTCATCCACACGCTTTGATGTGTAAGATGGCTTTTCAACAACTCCCGATCCGACGGTGCTCGGCGAAAGAGTCCAGTCAATCCCTTCATGATTCACACTAATCCTTACAAAAAGAACCCACAGTAGGGCTTTTAACCAACGAGGCTCACACATCGAAGCCTCTTTCCCTTGTGTAGTCCTTTGTATCCCCTCCCTCGCAAGATCACAAAAAATCCGCTTTTCAGATCCCCATCTCGCGTTTTTGTGCAGCACGCAACAAGGCACTGCGCGCACGAGGATTTTCTGCGATCTCTTGCTCCTGTCCTGTGATCGGTTTTCGCGTCAGCAAAGAAAAAGTTGGCTCATCGCGATCCATCAGCGGAACATTCGGATCATCCGTCCCTGTCGCAAGCGCCCGCAGACGTTGTTTGACGCGGCGATCTTCGAGTGAATGAAAAGAGATGATCGCGATCCGTCCTTCTGTCGCAAGCCAAGAGGGAAAGTTCGCCAAGAACTTATCGATGTGCGAAAACTCTTGATTGACGGCGATCCGCAACGCCTGAAAACAACGCGTCGCTGGGTGGACCCGCCCTTTGGGGGCATGGCTCCCCAACACACTCTCTAAACACAAACGCAATTGCGTTGTGGTTTCAAAGGGTTCTTTCTCACGAGCCCGAACGATCGCTCTTGCGGCGCGTTTGGCGTGACGTTCTTCCCCCCAGTCTCGAAACAAGCGGGCCAGTTCTCCCTCTTCTACATAATTGACCAACTCTGCGGCAGTTTGGGTGTCTTCGCCTTCTTGTGCAAAGCGCATATCCAAAGGCCCGTCCATCCGAAAGCTAAATCCACGCCCTGCTGTATCGAGTTGGTAGCTACTCACTCCCAGATCCAACAAGATCCCATCGACTTGCGAGGGCCATCCCACTTCTGCAAGGTGTTTGTCGAGTTCTGCATAGCTCCCTTGGTGCAAACGCGCGCGATCACCAAAACGCGCAAGTTTGCGCCCCGCTTCTGCCAAAGCATCGACATCCCGATCAAGCCCCAAGAGCTGAAGATCTGGAAAACGCGACAAAGCAGCTTCTGAGTGACCACCGCCCCCCACTGTCCCATCGACAACGTAACGTGCCCCCTCGCGCACCCAACAGGAGATCGTCTCTTCCAACAAAACGGGAAGATGCCAGCCCTCTGTGGTGTTATGGTCTTGTTGCACTTGATCTGACATAATTCTCTTTTTCCTTTTTTTTCAAAGCACTACACAAACAAAGGACATATAACCCTTTGAAAATCATCGCAACAAGATATATGTTCCTGTGCTTTCGACAAGACTTGAGTTCGCTGCAAGCCATAGATGAGGAGTCCCATGAGCAAGAAGAAAAACGTTTCGCCCAAAAAAACCGCTACCCCCAAAAAGGCAGCTCCTGTTGCGGCCAAGAAAAAACCTGCCATCAAAGAAGAGATCATCATCGAGTCCACTGAGGTGATCGAAGAAGGCAATGTGACCATCGTCAAGAAAGAAACGATCGAGATCACCGAGGTCGAAGCTATCGAGGCTCCCAAAGAAACAGCAGGCGAAGCAGCACGCAAGCGTATCGCACAAGGACAAAAACTCCTCGAACAAGCGACCCTTTCTTTTGAGGAAGGCAACTATCCCCAAGCCCGCGAAGTCCTCGTGGACCTCGCCGAAAACCACAGCAACCACGAAACCCGCGAACAAGCCATGGGCCTCCTCGGACGCATGGAGATGGATGTTCGCACCCTGATGGTCGGTGCTGTTGGTATGGTCATGTTGCTTTTGATCCCCACCATCGGCTTTGAACGCGCCCTTTGGATGATCCCTGTGCTCTTCTTGATCCTTTTGATCGATCCCAACCTCTTCCGCGCACCCGAACAAAACGACTAATCCCCCCTCTTCCCTCCCAAAGAGATCTTCTCTCCATCCAATCCATTCTTCGTGGGAATAAATTCTTGCGCCCTCGTGTCATCAACGCGATAGCACAAGGCATCTATCTCTCCATTTCGTTTCTTTCATGCACAACAAGCTCATCCCGAGCCAACCTTTCCCCCAAACGTCGACGTACTCGCCACACACGAGAGCCACACCACCCCCGCCTTTTCAAAGCGATGCCTCACACAGCACAAATCCCCGTGTTTCGGTAAGTTCCGATGCCGTCGTCTTCACACAACGGGAGCATCCATCCATCCAAACATGATGGAGGGCACATCAAATCGCGTGTTGTACGCGCTCACACCGCAAACAGCGCAGCAGCCATACCCCACACACATCGCATCGTCGATCATCTGGAGGATCACCATGCAACAAACCACCCCATTCTTTCGGACACTTTTGTCTTGGAACTTTTATGGTGTAGCCATCATCTGCGTTTTGGCGGGACATGCACACGCGAGCGGGCCCGATATTCCCGAACCCATGGTCTTTGATCTGGTTCGTGGCCTAGGTGCCAAAAGAGGCGAGATCGAGGTCAACGCACTCGGCCAAATCCAACTTCACAAACAAGAACTTGGCCTCGCATGGGCACCTGAGATCGAGTACGCCCCCACAGACAACTTCGCCATCGAGCTTGAGATCCCGATCCTCAACACCACCGTGAAAGCACTCAAGTTCGCAGCGCAAGGCACTTTTGGCGTCGCCGCAAAAGGCCGATTTATCCATGGTATCCAAGGCATCGTCGAATACGTGCTCGAAGACACCGAACTCGAACTCACAGCCCTCTATCTCTTCGGATACCGCTTCCACCGCGCCTTTTCAATCTTTTGTATGGTTGGCCTCAAGACCAGCCACGCTTTTGCAACAGAAACCCACCATGTCCAAGGCATCCTCAACCCAACGATCTTTTTCGAGGTCACCCCACACCTCGCTTTGGGATTCGAGACCAACCTCGCTTATGGAACACACGGTGAGTTCTCCGCCTTGCTCATGCCACAATTTCAGTTTCGTTTTGGAAAGATCGTCGCGCTTCAATTAGGTGTGGGAGCCCGCTACGAAACAGGGGGCTTCTCCCCACACCTCGCTTTTCGCATCGTTGCCCAAGAACGCCTCGTCGAAGAAGAAGCCAAGCCCAAACCCACCCAAAACAATCCCCCGAAATCCCCATAATTCCGACAGATCAGAAAGAGTAGATACCTTTCAACATCCAAAGATGACTTGCGATCTGAGCATTCACCAGATCCAAACGATACTCTGTGATCAAACGAAATCCCTGCGTCACCGAAGAGATCAGCGCAAAACTGATCTCTTCCCGCAAAAGCTCCGCCGTAGGAATCGCAAAACCTCGATCACTGTAACGACTATAGCGCGCTGTAAAGCCAAACCATGGAACAGGCATGATGTGGAAACACGCTACCGCACCATAAATCATCGCATCTTCAGGAGAAACCGCCTCGGAGAGCCCAAGAAAGAACTCTGCCCCAAGCAAGATCCGCTCTCCCCACAAAGGTATCGTAAAGTGAAAGTCCATCAAGTGCAGCCGCTCCGCTGTAAAACGCGGCAAGATCCCCGAACCACGGGCACTTGTATAAGACAGGCTCGCCCGAAAAAATGCGAAGTTCAGCCCCACCGATCCACCAAACCCTAGCGTATCTCCTGGCTGCGCCAATGTATCCCAACCATTGACGACTTGCAGATGGACATCGAAAAACGAACTTCGCACCCCTGCCTTGAGACCCACAAACGTATTTGGCGTGATCTGCTGCCCAAAGCTTCCCGTCGCTTGCAAACGATCCACCGTGTTCACAGCGTCCCAACCCATCGTCGCAAAGTACCGCCCCGCAACCGCATATCCTTCCCAGCCTCCACCAAATCCCGTCTTGAGTTCGACCCAAGCCTCTTGAAGAAGCTGGTCCATCAACCACAACGCATCGACCTGATCTGTCGTACTTGGAAGGTAGTTGACTGCCACACGCGCCCGAACGTGTTGCGACCATTTGTGCGAGATCTGAAACTCGATCTCATTGAGAGACCAACCCATCGACAAAGCTTGGTTTGGCCTCGCTGTCAGCACAAACCCCGAGTCCACAAACCCCGTAATCACGGGCCCTGAACCCTCTGCCCAAACCTGCGAGGAACAAGATATCATCCACAACCCAACCAGTACCGCCCACCATCTCCCACACCATCCGCGATCCTGCCGAAAAAAATAACGATATCTCATCCTTTTTTTAGGCGCGGAGCCCCCTGCGTTCAGGCAGGGGAGGAAACGCCGTTCTCCTTTTGTGTAAACGTGTGACATGATATGACAGAGTTTGTAGGTAAGGCTTACAAAAAAACAAACCTACTTCTGTTGGTTCCCCATGAAAAAAGTTCGCTATAAATATCGCATCTATCCGACTCTCGAACAAAAAGCCCATCTCGCAAAAGAGTTCGGCTGTGTTCGCTTTGTTTACAACTGGGGACTCAAAAAACAACTGGATGCCATCTCTGCGGCTGACAAACGCCCTAACATGGTCGCTCTCTCCAAACAACTCACCACACTCAAGAAACAACAAGACTACTCTTGGCTCAAAGACGTCTCTTCCGATCCACTTCAACAAACCTTACGACACCTTGACAAGGCTTGGAACCACTGTTTCTCCAAGCGAAACAAACGACCACGCTTCAAAAAAAGACGCGGCGACCAATCTATCTCTTACACCACCCACGCTTTCCGCATCTTTGAGGGAGAACTCTTCTTCGCCAAGATCAAGCAGCCTTTCGATGTTCGCTTCAGTCGACCCCTTCCTTCTGCTCCCAAAACAGCCACGATTCTCAAAGATACCGCTGGACGGTACTTTGTAAGTTTTACGGTTGAGCTGGACCCTCAACCTTTTCCCGCCCAAAACAAAAGCATCGGAATCGACCTCGGTCTCACCCACTTTTTGACCGCGAGTGACGGTGAAAAAGTCGAAAATCCCCGCTATCTTGAACATGACCTTCAAAGGCTGGCCAAAGCCCAACGTCAACTTGCCAAAAAGCAGAAAGGCTCGAAGAATCGAGAAAAAGCACGGATAAAAGTCGCCCGCATCCATGCCCAGATCGCCGACAAGAGAAGAGATTTCCTGCATCAGCTTTCGACGCGCCTGCTCCGCGAAAACCAAGCGATAGGCATCGAAACCCTTGCCGTGGGGAACATGGTGAAAAATCGCAAGTTGTCTCGTGGTATCAGCGATGTGGGATGGAGCCGTTTTGTGGGGATGTTGGAGTACAAAGCAGAGTGGTATGGCAGACAACTGGTAAAGGTAGACCGTTGGTTCCCATCGTCGAAAACTTGCAGCTGTTGTGGCCATGTCCTTGAAGCTCTTCCCTTAGATGTCAGAATGTGGAATTGCCCGAGGTGTGGTGCGAAACACGATCGAGACATCAACGCCGCGCTCAACATCAAATGTGCCGCCGGGCTGGCGGTTCAAGCCTGTGGAGAAAGCCACCTCTTGGCAGAAAGACAACTGTCTCTCTTCCAAAGTGGCTTCGATGAAGCAGGAAAACAACCTTCGTGAGAGGGGGAATCCCCACCCTTCAGGGCGGGGAGGAGGTCAACCTCGCTCCTTATCCCCAATTAGATTCAGGCGGGCACGGAGGCCCGCCCCAGATAGAATGATATCCACAGCATTTCGGGCGGGCACGGAGGCCCGCCTCGGATAGAGGGAGATTCCTTTGGCCTCCGCCTCGGATAGAGGGAGATTCCTTTGGCCTCCGCCTCGGATAGAGGGAGATTCCTTTGGCCTCCGCCCCATCTATCTGTCCATCTCTCCCCATGATAGGGCTATATCAAGCCAGCACTTCTTTGCGCCGCAAACGGGCCTCTGTTGCGTACCAAGCTGCGCGCTCTTTGCAACCGAGAGAATCGAGGTAGCCTGACAAAGCTTCCCAAGGTTCAGCCCAAGTCGGATCGTAGCGCAAAGCCCGACGCATCCAAAACAGGGCTTGTTCGTGTTGGCCTTCACCCCAGAGATGACATGCTTTGGCCATATCCAAACGCCCAAGGGCTCGTTGTAACAAGCGATCCTCTTCCCCTAAAAATCGCGTAGCACTTTGGATACGAAAGTTTGCAATCTCTGTATGATCTTGGGCCAAGGCGATCCGTGCACCCAACAACCACAAAAGGCCGTTGTGCGGGTCGATCTTGGTACCAATCGACCACCAATATTCAGCTTGTTCAATGTTTCGCAACTGGAGAAAGAGCCGACTCACCGCGTGATACAGCCCAACACAGCGAGGTGCTTTGCACATCACATGGCGAACAAGCTTGAGTGCTTCTTCGCGGCAAGCCAACCCCCGCGAAGCCTCTAAAACGCGGCTCCACAGCGTATTTTCTCCACCTACAGACTCCAAACTTGGGAGCAAACTTTCAGCTTGTTCCCATTCCCCCAGATCCATTGCATAAAAAAATCTTTGTAACATCGCGCACCTGACCTCCCCCCACTGGTCGGACAGGGTAAACAAAGCAAGCCGTTCCGTCGCCATCAACGGTGGCTCTTCACGAAAAGCCTTCACATGCGAAAACATGCTCAAAGCCCCCGATGCTTCGCAAAAATCATCCTCAACATCTCCTTTTTCCTCCTTACATAAAGTTCAAGTGTCGAAAGCCCCTCGGCCCAACGAACACAGATCACGTCCATCTCTTTCCGCGACCCTTCACGAAAAGAATCCAACCTACAGACGATCAAAAACAAAAACATATCCAATTCGGTTATAGGATGCCGCACCAAGCAAGGTGGTTGCTCGTTGCATCATTGATCTTTCAAAAGAACAATGTTAACAGAGGCAACTTCTTTTCCCTCAAGCTCCCATAAAACAGGGGAGCCAAGACTAGGATGGATTGCCTCATCCAACCGATAAAATGGAGATCAAGGATGGCAGAGACAGCGATCACCCCTCGCTCTGACGACTTTAGCCGCTGGTATTTGGATGTTTTGCGTGAAGCTGAGCTGGCCGAAAACTCGCCTGTTCGGGGATGTATGGTGATCCGACCTTACGGATATGCCCTATGGGAAGCCATTCGCGACATCTTGGACCGCCGTTTCAAAGAAACAGGCCACCAAAACGCCTACTTCCCTCTCTTTATCCCCAAAAGCTACCTCGAAAAAGAAGCTGAACACGTCGAAGGCTTCGCCAAAGAGTGCGCTGTCGTCACCCACTCGCGCCTCGAAGCAGACGGAGAAGGCGGCCTCAAACCCGCTTCTCCTCTCGAAGAACCCTTGGTCATTCGTCCCACCTCCGAGACCATCATCGGCCATACCTTCGCGCGTTGGGTCAATAGCTACCGCGATCTTCCTTTGCTCATCAACCAATGGGCCAACGTCGTTCGTTGGGAGATGCGTACACGTCCTTTCCTCCGCACCATGGAGTTTTTGTGGCAAGAAGGGCACACCGCCCACGCCACCCAAGAAGAAGCCATGGAAGAAACCCTCAAGATGCTCGATGTCTATGTAGAACTCGCACGAGACTACGCAGCCATCCCCGTCATCCCCGGCGAAAAGAGCGAAAACGAGCGTTTTGCGGGCGCCCTAAGCACCTTTACCATCGAAGCGATGATGGGCAACGCTTGGGCCTTGCAATCAGGAACCTCCCACTATCTCGGCCAAAACTTCTCTCGCGCCTTTGGGATCCAGTTCCTCGATGAAAACAACGTCCAACAACTCGCACACACCACATCTTGGGGCGTAAGCACCCGTTTTGTGGGCGCGATCATCATGGCCCACGGCGATGACAAAGGTCTGCGTATCCCTCCCAAGATGGCTCCCATCCAAGTCGCGATCGTCCCCATCTGGCGCAAAGATGCAGAGCGCGACGTTGTGATGAAACAAGCAGACGATGTCTTTGCCCAGCTCAAACAAGCGGGTATCCGCGTCAAACTCGACACACGCGATCACCTCACGCCTGGCTTCAAGTTCAATGACTGGGAGATGCGTGGTGTTCCCCTTCGTATCGAGATCGGCCCCAAAGACGTGGAAAAACAGTGCGTTGTCGTCGCACGACGCCACCTTCCTGGCAAAGAAGGCAAAGTCTTTGGCGTCTCGATGGAAGGTATTGTCGGGCACATCGAAGGATTCCTCGACGAAGTACAACAAGGTCTCTACCAACAAGCCCTTGATTTCCGTAATGCCAACACGCACTCGGATATCCCTGACCTTGAGACATTCAAGCGTGTCGCTGAAGAAAAAGGCGGATTCCTCAAAGTTTACTGGGCTGGCAGCAACGAAGACGAAGACAAGATCAAAGAAGATCTCAAGTTCACTCATCGTTGTTATCCCCTCGGGGAACAAGATGGACCTGTGGGACGTTGCTTCTACACAGGAAAAGAGACGCGGCAGATCGCGATCTTTGCACGCGCTTACTGATCAAGCCGCTCTCCCCGTAGTCAAGGGACGCCACAACGCATCACCAGACCTTGCCTCTTGGGTCTCGGCGTCTCCTTCCACACAAACCTCTCGCAGCTATCGAGCATCAGAACCATGGTGAAAAAGACCAGCCCTTCCAACGCCCCATGGGTGGTGTTGTTGCTTTTGACTTTGATCGGTATCGCTCTATCTGTCGATCTTACGTACATCCACGTCAAAGCCAACCTCGACCCCACCCACCAAAGCTTTTGCTCTCCCAACGCTCGCTTCAACTGCGACAATGTCGCACGAAGCACTTACTCGCGTTTTCTTGATGCGCCTGTCTCCGTTTGGGGTCTCTTTGGTTATCTCTTGATCCTGTTGACCGCTCTACTTGGGCGTCTCCGCGCAGCAAGAAGCCCAGCACTGTTGGGGATCTTGTTCTTCTTCACAGGCGTAAGCACCCTGACAAGCGCTTGGATGGGCTACCTCTCTTTTAAGCATGTGGATGCCCTTTGTATCCTTTGCCTCACCACCTACGTGATCAACCCGATACTTCTCGCGATGACGTGGGTGATGATCAAGCAGCAAGAACACTCCCTAGGGACGGCCCTTGCCGCAGGGATCGAGTGGTCCACAAGTAAGCTTCAGTACACCTTGCTTGTCGGCTTTGTGGCTGTGTTGATCCCGCTCGCTTATCCCAAATACTGGGAGAAAAATGCGGGCCCCCAAGTCAAACAACCCAGCACAGTGAACCTTGCGCAGCTCCCCAACGGAGCTGACGAAAAAGGCCACCCTTGGATCGGCTCGACGCTTCCGGCCTTTACGATCACGACATTCTCTGACTACGAATGTCCTTTTTGTCAGCGCGCGAACTTCCAACTTCGCCAACTCATCGCTGATGCCACGGACACCGTTCGGGTGATCCACCGTCACTACCCCCTCGACCAAGCCTGTAATCCCACGATTCAACAGCCTTTCCACGCAAAAGCCTGTACCATGGCTTACGCGGCCTACTGTGCAGCCCAACAAGGAAAGTTCTGGTCTTTCAACGACATGCTTTACCTCCAAGGCAAGCGTCTCAGCAAAGATGGACTCGCGGACAAGGCCAAAGAGATGGGCCTCGACGTAAGCACCTTTTCGCAGTGCGTCACCAGCGAAGCCGCAAAAGAATACGTTGCCCAAGACCTCAAAGATGGCACCAAACGAATGGTCCAAGGTACGCCGAGCTTCTTCCTCAAAGGTCAAGACGACGACCTGCCCCAAGGCACAACCCCCGAAGGTAGCGCTTGGATTGGCGCAGAGAAACCCGTCGTCACCATTGAGGAGTTCGCTGACTACGAGTGCCCCTTCTGCCGCCTCGCACACGAAAAACTTCGCGAGTTGGTGCGCCAGAACAAAGGCAAGGTCCGCTTGATCCACCGCCACTTCCCGCTGGATCAATCCTGCAACTCCATGGTCAAAAGACCCTTCCACCAAAAAGCTTGCCTCCTTGCGCAAGCCGCCGAGTGCGCTGGAAAACAAAAGCAATTCTGGCCCATGAACGACCTGCTTTACCAAACGCACAAAAAACTCGACAAGCAGCGCATCATCGACTGGTCTTTCTACATGGGTCTGGATCGCAAGGCTTTCCAAGCTTGTCTTGATCAAAATGCCACCAACGCCCACATCCAAAGCGACATCGAAGCAGGACAACGCTATAAACTCCGTGGGACCCCAGCCTTCCGCATGAATGGCAAACTTTACACAAGCATGATCCCGCCCAAGGAGCTTCAAGCAGCCCTACAAGGCGGCTCGATCAAAGCACTCCCACGCTCCCCCGTCCTCCGTCGCACGCCTGTTCCATCGACCCGCCCTGCCGCCACTTCCAAGCCCGCTTCTTCGGTCGCGCCTCGCAAACCGTAAGCAGCCAAGCACCCCGCCCGAACAAAACCGATAAAAAGCCTCTCCAAAAAGGACTCTAAAGCTCATCCATCCCATCTTTGGATCTATCAGACGGCTGGTGTTTGGAAACCTCACCGCAGAGCACGTCACGATTAAGGAGCAAGAACATGGCCTCGAAAGCGGCATCCTCAACAAAACCAGAGAAGAAATCCCTCTTTACTCTCCCGATCATCCTTGCTTTGGTCGTTCTCTCCGTGGCCAGCGCGAGCATCAGCTATTACCTCAGCAAGCCCGAACCCAAGACCAACACCAAAGCCCTGTCCAAGTTCGCCGTCCCGATGGGCGATCCCATCGATCGCCGCGACTGGCGCCCCTACAAAGGCACAGACCAACACCGTTACATCGAAAAGCACGTCTTTTCCTACATCAACAAACACCAAACCCCGCTCAAGACTTGCTACTTCGGCTACAAAGGCCCTGAAAAGCTCTCTCCTCGTGGTGGCGTGATCACCGTGGAGTTCTTCATCGAAAAAGATGGAACGATCACCAAACCCCGCGTTTTCCGCAGCGAGATCAAAGTCAAAGACGTCCAACAGTGCGTCCTTGGACACGTCGCCAAGTGGAAGTTCCCCCCCCACGACCTCGAAAAACCGATTCGTTATCAAACACCTTTCTTCTTCCGTTGATCCTCCCCTTCGCCTTCTCCCCCACCAAACACACAAACCACTCCTTCCCTCTGCAAGACAACACGCTGCCTCACTCCATCTCCTTACAAACCAAACCAACGGGCACAACAAGCCGAAGATGCGGAAGAATGGCGATGTGAGGGGATTCGCTCGAAGAGGATTCGTCAGCAGGGGATTTGTTCGAAGAGGAAGAGATCAGCCTGGCCACGAGAGAGGGATACGTTGATCGGGGACTTCATCGCAGGGTTCAGCATTGGCGGGGTAGCTTGCTTTTTGACAGCAGCCACTGGTCTTTGGGATGAAGCGACAAAAGAAATGCCCGTTACTTCCGAGCACTTCGACACTATAGGTATCTGCATTGCGCGAGGGATTTTGGTAAAGCACGCTGCGTTCATCCAAAAAAATCGCAGAGCGGCTTACTTTGGGAGGCTCGGTCCGCGCCTGATAAACGAAGCCCATCGCCCCATCCAGCCGACGTTCAGGCTGCCCCGAGTCACCTTCACGGATCCAAAGCCCCGCCACCCACAGCAAGTCAGAGTGGGTGGCTTCAAAGTTTCGTCGCCGTAAAGTGGCTCGAAAGCCCAAAGAGCCGCGCATAAAGACCTGCGATGTGATAAAGGGTGCCTTTTCATCATCACCGCGTCCGACTTCCTGCCAATCCTCGTAGCCTTCGCCTTCTTCGGTGGCAAGCGAGGGAACCTCCATCGTGATCTCTCCTTGGAGGTATTCACCTGTCCAACACTTCATCCCAATCGCACCTTGGCGCTCATCCACCCCAAAAACAGGAACCGACCCAACCGACAAACATGCGTTGCATCCGCTTCCTCCAACGGAAGAATGACAGGCAGGCGCCAAGGGGATCGTCGTGGAAGGCCCCAAACTACGGCTCAAACCGTGTGCTTGGATCAAACTTTGGGACCAATAACGGGCTTCTTCGAGCCAACGCACGCGATCCAAGATCCCGTCCAAGTTTGATGTATCCAATGCAACGGAGGGACGCGACAAACCCGCAATCGTCGAGTTAAAAGGCATCAAGTCCCGCTGGCATCCCGCGAGCCCTATCCCCCACAAACTACATAACAACATCATCCAAATGGATGTTTTCGTTTCTCTCATAACACCGATCAGTCCGAAGATTTGCTTTGTACATCAAAGGAAAAGATATCTTTTCTCAGATGGGTACGACAAGGAACCCGTTGTCGCACAGACTCCATATAAGCGGGTTGAAACTCTGCGATGGCAAGCCCTTCCCCTTCAGGGGCGCAGGCCAAGACAGTTCCCCAAGGATCGCAGATCAAAGAAGAACCAAAGGAAAATCGCGTATCGGAGTGGCGTCCCCACTGCGCGGGCGCTGCAAGATAACACTGGTTTTCAATCGCCCGTGCTTGCAACAAAACACGCCAATGATCTTTTCCTGTGGTCAGCGTAAAGGCCGCAGGGACGGTCAAAAGCTCGGCTCCCTGCAAAGCCAGCGCTCGATAAAGTTCAGGAAAACGCAAGTCATAACAAATAGAAAGGCCGATCTTGCAAAGAGGCGTATCCACTACAACAACACGATCACCGCGTTGGATGTGGTTGGACTCACGAAGAGGAGGGGCTCCTGGCGGATCAGCATCGAAGAGATGGAGCTTTTCATAATGCGCAAGTTCTACGCCCTGCGGAGAAAACAACGTCGCTCGGTTGTAGAGTTTGTCATCCCCAGCGCGCACAGGGTAACCACCCGCAAGGATGTAAATACTGTGCCGCAAGGCTTCTTCGCGCACAGCTTCCACGATGCTTTGGAGTTGTGCTTGTGTCAGCTTGCGTTTCTCTTCTTCGCCACGCGCCAAAAAAGCAAAGTCCTCTGGCAAAAGAACAAGTTCCGCTCCGCGTTCCGCAGCTTCCTTGATCCAACGCCGACAACGCTCCAGATTACCTTGCAGATCATCACTCCCATGCAACTGCACACAAGCCAGCAAAAAACGTCTGGACACGATCGACCTCGCTTTATGGGTTAGGTGAAAAAAGAGTTGTCCTTTGGACTTGATCTGCCTATCATGTGCAGGTCCTTCGGTCAAGAGCGCACAAAAGCGTGTGCAGTAGCCCGTTTTCCCAACCAAACAAGAGAAAAACGAGATGCATGGCGCCGCCGAGATCCGTCCGTTCCATTATCAGAATCTCCCGAAGATCCGTAAGTCTGAGATCTATTTCTTTGACACACTTGCGCGGATCTTCCCGACTCATCTCTTTCAACAAGCCCTGATCCCCGAGATCAGCCAAGCCCTTGAACCTTATATCCAAGGGCAACTCGGCTATCAGTGGATCGACAAAGAACAGTACCTCGACTTCTCGCAGATCGAACGCTTGTGTCTGCCTCCCACACTGCTGATCGAGATCGCCTTGTTGCCCGCAGACTCACGCTTTCTGCTGGAGTTGGACCCCCGCCTCGCTGCGATCATGATCGATCGCGCACTCGGCGGAACGGGCGAAGGTCTCGAAACAGGGCGTGCCCTCAATGAAGTCGAGCGGGGTGTCTTTACCTTCCTCTTGCTCAAAGTCCTCCAACACGTCCAACAGACGTGGCAACCCGCAGCCTCTATGGAACTGCGTCTTGCAGGGCTTCACCAAGACCCCACCCCCTTGCGACAGCATATCCCCCCCGATGCCCTCTACCATCGCAAAGAACTCTACCTGGGTCTCCTTCAAAACCAGGGATTTGCCCGTCTCTACACCCCGATCCGCTTGATCCAAGAACTCGCAAGCAGCCTTTCTCCCCAAGACTCCGCACAAGAGATGATGATGCTCCAAAGCAACTTCCATCTCATCGCGGATCAACCCCTCACAGGCCACCTTCGTGTGGGCACTGTGATGTTGAGCGAAGCCGATCTTGCGGGACTTGAAGCCGAAGATATCGTACTCCTCCGCGAGTGTAGCGCATCCCCCACAGAAGAAGGCATCCTCCAAGGTGAGGCCATGCTTCACTTTGGACAGCGCTCTGCTTATGCCCTGCGATGCCGCATCGACGAAGATCCCTCATCCAACCGCCGCGTGATCATTGAACAATTGATCCGCACAGATGCACCCGGCATCCCAGGGATCCTTGACCGTAGCGAGTACGAAGACGATAACCAACCATCTGCACAAAGTGAATATCAGGAGGGAGATATGCCCGGTGGATACGGCGATGACGCCAATTACGAAGAGATGGCCCCTGTCCTCAGTGACGTCCCTGTTCCCTTGATCGTGGAACTCGGGCGGGTCGAAGCCAAAGCCCGCGATCTGGCTTACCTCCGCCTTGGCCAAGTCCTCGAACTGCGACGTTCCCCTTACGAGCCGCTTGACCTCGTCGTCAACGGACAGATCCTTGGAAAAGGCGAACTTGTCGAGATCGACGGACAGTTGGGTGTTCGTATCATCGAACTCCGCAAGTAACCCACCTCACCCATGATCATACAAATTCCTCCCCCAACAAGCCCTTCTCTCTCTCTACCAACGACAAAAGATACAGGAGACATCGAAGTCTTGAGACCTTCTTTTTTCTCTTTTTCTTTCTCTCTTTTGGTGTTGTGCTTGTTGCTCGCATCTCCCCTTGCTTTCGCGTCTCCTCCCACCTCACGTGCCGCACAACCAAGCACGACACAACCAGCCTCCACATCAACCCATGCCGCGCACCACAAAAAGGCCACCTCTCAGCCTGCATCTACCTCCACCGTGGCCTCCCGTTCTCCCCGTGCCCCCGGCCTGATCGCGCGCCTTCGGCTCTCTGGCCCACAAAGCAAACCTCCACCGATCTTTGATCCAAGTCGCACTGCAGGACTCGTCCAAGGACAGACTCTTTACTGGATGCAAGCCTTCAGTGTACTGTTCATCCTCGGCGCGATCATAGTGTTCATCTTTCTCGTGTTGCGATGGGCTTCTGCCCGAGCAGGCATCCCCCTCCAATCAGGACAACAACTCTTGCAGGTTCATGCCCGTATGACCCTTGAACCCAAGAAAGCACTCTGGTTGGTTGGCACCGCACAACAGTACTTTTTGATCGCCTCGCACGAACAAGGCGTAACCTTCTTGGCCAACCTTGATCCCAAACAGACGCAGGCTGCACTCGCTGAAAAGCCCCCACAGTCCGGGAGTTTCTGGAGCCTTCTCCGCAAAGCCCCCGAGACCCAAAAGGATGCTGACTCGCCGCAAGCAGCTGATCCCATACCCACGCACTTTGAGGTCGTGAGCGATGGTCGTAAACAATCCCAAGACCAAACGAAATCCTAATCTGCGCCTGCAGCGTATCCTACGTCCCCTGATCTTCGCGCTGTGTGCTTCGCTTCCTTTTATTCTCTTTGCTTCGGATGCTCTCGCGAAACGAAAACGCAATATCGCTGGTGGCGCAACCATCGACTTCAGCGACTCTGTGGCAGGAAACCCCCTCGTTCTTGTCGTTGTCATGGGGACTTTGGCACTTGTGCCATTCCTCCTCATTATGATCACATCCTTCGTCAAGATCGCAGTCGTTCTCTCTATCGTCCGAAGTGCCCTCGGAACCCAGCAGAACCCGCCGACACAGGTGATCACGGGCCTCTCGATCATCTTGACCGTGTATGTCATGGTCCCCGTAGGACTGGAGATCCGCGACGAACTCCAAGACATGATCCAACAAGCCCCGAAAGGACAACAAAATGTCCTATCGACGGCCACAGTCAGCACGATCCTCAAAGCCGCAGACAAGGCCCAAGGACCCATCCGACGCTTCTTGCTCAAGCACAGCCACCTCAAAGATCGCAATATGTTTTACAACCTCGCACTCCAACTGCGAAAAGAAAAACACCGCGCATCTCTGACCCCTACAGACTTTACAGTGGTCGTGCCATCCTTCGTCATCTCCGAACTCAAAGAAGCTTTTCAGATAGGATTCTTGCTCTTTTTGCCCTTCATTGTCGTCGATATGGTCGTTGCCAACATCCTTCTCGCCCTAGGGATGCACATGCTCTCCCCTACGACCATATCACTACCGTTTAAACTCCTGCTCTTTGTCCTTGTGGATGGCTGGTACCTGATTATCAAAGGCTTGATCCTCGGCTATCTCTAAGCCGTTCTTTAGGAGAACGATACCATGCTCCAACAATACGCGATCCAAATCACCAACCAAGGCTTTCTCTTGGTCATGATCGTCTCAGGTCCCCCCATCCTTATCAGCATGGGTATCGGCCTTGTTATCGCGATCTTCCAAGCGGTCACACAGATCCAAGAGCAAACCTTGACCTTTGTTCCCAAGATCGTCGCTGTCTTCGGCTCTTTGATCTTCTTTGGCGGATGGATCGGCAACATCCTCATCCGATACACAGAGCGTATCCTCACGGAGTTTCCCAATATCGTCCACTGACGGCGACAAACGACGGCCCACACAGCAACAAGCACGACACAGCCTCAAATCAAACCATCACTGCTGAAACGACCCCAAAGATCGAAGCTGCAAGACCATGGAAGAACTTTCTCGCATCGTTTCTGGCCTCAATCTCTCTGAGCCACTGATCATCGTTGGCTTGATGATGGCCCGTATCCTTGGCATGATCTGGCTTGCTCCCTTCCTCGGTGGAAAGCTTGTCCCTGCCCAAGTCAAGATCGGTGTCGGCTTTGCCTTGGGCGTCTTGATGTACCCTGTGCTTGTCGAAGCTAGCACGGTGGACCCGATCTTTCGCCCCACAGGACCGAGCTTTCCGTTCGCCCTTCGCTTCATTGGCTACGTCGTCAAAGAAACCTTTGTAGGCTTCATCCTTGGTTTCATCATCCTTACCATCTGGCATATCGCCGAGATGGTGGGACGCTTCGTCGATACCGCCCGTGGTTCGGCGATGGGAAGCAGCCTTGTCCCTCAGATGCAAGCCTCCGTCTCTCAGCTTGGTACACTCTACTACCAGCTCCTGATCATCGTCTTCTTCGCTGTCGACGGACATCTCCTCTTCATCGAATACTTTATGCGTAGCTACCTGATCATCCCCTTTGCCGACTTCCCTCGCTTTGATACAGGTCTTTGGCCCCTGTTTGAACTCATCGGGCGCATGACGTCTCACCTGTTCTACTCGGCCCTTACGCTCTCTGCCCCCATCATGATCGCGATCTTCATCACAGACATGTGCATGGGTCTCTTCAACAAAGTCGCACCACAGCTCAACGTCATGTTCTTGATGATGCCCTTCAAAGCGATGCTTGGTGTCCTCTTTGCGATGCTTAGCTTGTTTTTGCTGGTCCAACAAAGCGAGATCATCATGGCAAAAACGCTTCAACAACTTTGGACCATCATCCAATATCTCAGGCCCTTTTGACCCCGCACGCCCACTACCCTTTTGTACCGCGATTCGTTATATTCAGCCCTGCGTCTTTCCTCTTAACCACAAACCCTCCAAGCCATGCGTCGATCTGGGAGCCAGAAGGTACACATCGCTTGCGTAAATAGGTGAAGGGATGTCTGGAGATAAAACAGAAGAACCCACCGAACATAAGCTCCGCGAAGCCCGAAAAAAGGGACAGATCGCGAAGAGCCAGGATATCACCGCTGCCGCCATCTTTTTGATCGGCTTTCTCGTCGTCTATTTCCAAGGCCGCGGTATATCCGACAAGTTAATGAGCTTTATCCAAGTTTGCTTCTATACGGCAACACGCAAGCACCCGGATATCGGCATCATCATAAGCCTCTCCCAAGAGGCCATCTCTGTGATGCTCAACGCTGTCTTGCCCCTTTGCTTTGTCGCCTTTGCCGTCGCTTTTCTCGCAAACTACATACAAGTGGGCGTGTTGATCACCTTTGAACCCCTCAAGCCCGAACTGAAAAAGCTCAACCCCATCGATGGCATCAAAAACATGTTCAAACTCCGCAAGATCGTGGAGTTGGTGAAATCGACGCTCAAGCTCACCATCGTGTCGTTTATGGCCTACACGATCGTCAAAGATCGGGTGGGGATGATCGTCATGAGCATCCGTATGCCTGTCTTTGACTCGATCGCACTCGTCTGGGATCTACTCTTCGAGCTATCCGTCAAGATCGGCGTAGTCTTCGGTGTCATCGCCGCGGCCGACTGGTACTACCAAAAGTGGCAGTACAAAAAGGACATGATGATGTCCAAAAAAGACATCAAAGATGAATACAAGAACCAAGAAGGCGATCCCTACATCAAAGGGATGCGCCGACAAATGCATCAGGAGATGTCCATGAACGACGCCGTCAACGAAACCGGAAACGCGGATGCCGTCATCGTCAACCCCGAACACATCGCTGTCGCCATCAAGTACGACAAAGAAGGCGAGACCGCACCAAAAGTCGTCGCCAAAGGCGAGCGACTTTGGGCCCAAAAGATCAAAGAAATCGCCAAAGAAAAGGGCATCCCCATCCTACGAAACGTCCCCCTCGCTGCTGCCCTCAACAAGCTTGACCTTGGACAAGAGATCCCCGAAGAGCTCTACGATGCTGTCGCGGAGATCCTTCAATTTGTCTATCAGCTCGCGGAAGAGCGCGGAGAAACCAAATAAAATCAATTGTTTATGATTTTTTCGTAAATAATCGGAAACCATTCTCGGCCTGCAATCGATACTTGAATTGAAAGTTGAGAACAAAATCTCACAAACAATTATCTCCCAAATTAATTTGGGAAAAGGTATAAAAGAATCGCCTCGATAAAGAGGCCAATATTTAAGGAGAATAACCATGCTTCCAATCGCAGCAATCGCAGCTAAAGTCGCTCCCAAACTTCTCGGTGGTCTTCTTGGTGGTGGAGGCGGCGGTGGCGGTCTCCTCGGCGGTCTCCTCGGTGGTGGCGGTCAAGGTCTCATGGGCGGCCTCATGAAAATGCTCGGTGGCGCAAATCCCTTCGGCATGATCAACCAAGCCATGCAAGCCTTCCAAGGCCTCATGGGTGGCGGACAAAACGCTCTTGGTGGTCTCGGTGGCGCTGCTAACCAAGGCATGTTCCCCCAAATGCCCAACCCCGTTAACCCCACTGGTAACCTCGGTGGTGGCATCATGGGCCCCCAACAAGGCGCGATGAACCAACTCGCTGGCCTTCAAAACGACATCGCGAACACCAACGTCGCTGGTTTGAACAAAAACCCCGCTGGCATGTTGCAACTCCAAGAAAAAATGCAAAAGATGCAACAAATGTTCGAAACCATGTCCAAGATCTCCAAGAAAATGCACGACATCACCATGTCGATCCTCCGCAACATCTAATGCGGTAATTGTTTCCTGAGATCTCTTAAAAGCCTCCCATGTGGAGGCTTTTTTGCATTTCAGCCCCCACAAACGCCCTCCACAACACTCCGCCCCGACAAGCTCTTACAGAGGGCCCCATGAGCTTCCAAAAAATCCCGTATCTCTAAGAAGCAACACCCCCTCGAGTTCTCTTACAAGTAGCCCCTCTGCGGTCACACCACGCTTCACCAAACAACCTCCCCAAAAGAGCCTTAAGGAAGGGGACATCCAGTTGGCCTCCCCCTTACCCTTTGCGAGCTGGAGATCACCCCAAACCAAAGACCCTCCAGTTCCTCTCCAGACCTCTCTTTACAGAGACCCCAAGAAACCACCGATTTATCGACAAAAAATCCATACGAATTGATTTTTCCAAAGCATCCAACGAGCTCGCTGCTCTAGGAGGATCATCTGAGATGGGATCACCGTTCCAATTTCCCTCGATATACATGGATTCTCCACGCTCTCATCACAGCCCATCATCCGCCTTGAGAGATGCCTTCACGAAGGTAAAAAATCCTCTTTCTATGAGATTTCAAAGATAAAAAGCACTTACATTTCAAAGCGATACAAAAAAATCATAAAAAATAGGAAACACATTTGAACGAGGGCACGATACTCTAATCAAATCAAAGGGAAGCAACTTCCCTCAAAACAAACGTCAACGCCGAAAGGCGTAACAAGCAAAAATGGTTATAAACCAAAACAATTCGGAGGTTCATCATGCTCGGTAAACTCGTCGGTGGAATCACTAAAGCACTCAATCCCGCAGGTCTTCTTGGTGGTATGGCTGGCCAACTTCTTGGTGGTCAGGGCGGTGGCGGTCTCGGTGGTATCCTCGGTGGTATCGCGAAGTTCGCAGCTGGCGGCTTCAACCCCATGAACATGGCGATGCAAGCATTCCAAGGCCTCATGGGCGGTCAAAATCCTTTGAGCAGCCTCATGGGTGGCGGCGCACAAGGCACCAACATGGGCTCTTTCCCCCAAATGCCCAACCCCGTAAACCCCACTGGTAACCTCGGTGGCGGCATCATGGGTCCCCAACAAGGCGCGATGAACCAACTCGCTGGCCTCCAAAATGACATCGCGAACACCAACGTCGCTGGTTTGAACAAAAACCCCGCTGGTATGTTGCAACTCCAAGAGAAAATGCAAAAGATGCAACAAATGTTCGAAACCATGTCCAAGATCTCCAAGAAACTTCACGACATCACCATGTCGATCCTCCGCAACATCTAATGCGGTAATCGTTTCCTGGTATCTCTTAAAAGCCTCCCATCCGGAGGCTTTTTTTGCATTTCAGCCCCACGCAAACGCCCTCCCCAACACTCTACCTCCACGAGCATCTTACAGATGCCCCCATGAACTTCTAAAATCCTGTCTCTCTAAGAAGCAACACACCACCCTGAAGATCTCTGACGGGTGATCACAGAACAGATCTGCCCCATGATCACCCAGACAGATCACCTCCCCAAAAGAGCCGACGGAAGGGAACATCCTCTTGACCCATACACCCGTTCTCTTTGCAAGCAACCACGTAACCTCACCCCAAAAAGACCCCACGAGAGATAGAAGTTACGAAGTTGGGAACATAACCTGTTGATTTGAAAGAGGATCAAGTGAATGAGATTCATGGCCAACATGCTGAAATTATTGAACTTATCCGTTCAGCTGCGCAACTTCTATAGGGAAAGAAATCCCTCGAACCTCCGCCTCTGTGCTGGTTGGGTGATCACAAAGACTCGATCACAACAGCAACAACCAGTATCCGCATCCAGCGAGGATGCGCTTTCCATCTGAGCGTGATCACAGAAACGCGATCATCGCCTCCCTCATCGCCCCGTAAGAAAATCCAAAAGAATCTATATTTTCAAAAGCTTACAAAAAAGAGCAAAATAAAGGAAACACATTTTGGCGGGGGACGATACTCTATACAAATCAAAGGGAGGCAAGCTTCCCTCAAACGAACGTCAACGCCGAAAGGCGTAACAATCAAAAATGGTTATAAACCAAACAAATTCGGAGGTTCATCATGCTCGGTAAACTCGTCGGTGGAATCACTAAAGCACTCAATCCCGCAGGTCTTCTTGGTGGTATGGCTGGCCAACTCCTCGGTGGTCAGGGTGGCGGCCTCGGTGGTATCCTCGGTGGTATCGCGAAGTTCGCAGCTGGCGGCTTCAACCCCATGAACATGGCGATGCAAGCATTCCAAGGTCTCATGGGCGGTCAAAATCCTTTGAGCAGCCTCATGGGTGGCGGCGCACAAGGCACCAACATGGGCTCTTTCCCCCAAATGCCCAGCCCCGTAAACACCACGGGTAACCTCAACACTGGCATCATGGGCCCCCAACAAGGTGCGATGAACCAACTTGCAAACCTCCAAAACAACATCGCGAACACCGATGTTGCTGGTTTGAACAAAAACCCCGCTGGCATGTTGCAACTCCAAGAGAACATGCAAAAAATGCAACAAATGTTCGAAACCATGTCCAAGATCTCCAAGAAACTCCACGACATCACCATGTCGATCCTCCGCAACATCTAATGCGGTAATCGTTTCCTGGTATCTCTTAAAAAGCCTCCCACGTGGAGGCTTTTTTGCATTTCAGCCCCACAAACGCCCTCCCCAACACAAACGACCCCCCAACACAAACGACCCCCCAACACAAACGACCCCCCAACACAAACTTCGGCCCCACAAAACGCCCCCCCACAAAGCTTCCTTCCTTCGGAGGCTTTGTGCGTTTCTTTCCCTATTCTCTTTCCCTGACAACACACCCCACCAAAAATACGAATAGATCTGTTCAGTGCCTTGATGTCTATCCTTCGATATCCAGAAAAAGCCCGCGACGCACCACGACAAAGACTCCCCCAACAAAGAAACTCCGCTGGCGACATAAAGCGAAACACCCAAGACAAGAAACTTCTCTCACCCAAAAGCGCAGAGCTTCGCGCTCTCGAACCCCTCCAAGTACCGCGAAGAACAACCTCCCTTTATGTTCAGGATGTCGTAGATCCGCGATCACAAAGATCACGATCGTCGATTGATCACAGAAACATGATCGAGGAGATCATGATCACAAAGATCATCCCCGACGGGACAAACAAAAAAAGACAATTAAATCAAATAATTAAAGAACCAAACTGAACTTTCCAGCAACAACCATAAACAAACCACCCCCCCGTCACAGGACACCGTGATCTTGTGATCCATCACAAGATCACGAGATCGCGATCGAAAGATGGCCTCTTTTTGGGACCCATCGAAGCATCTCAAACGATTCAAAAAGACCTATGTAGCAAAGGGATCGAGAGAAAGAAAATGAAAGACTGAAGACAGCCCTCGGACGGCTCGCCATCATCGCTGAACTGCACCTTTAAAAGGCACACAAAATCAATGTAAAACATACACTTAAAAAAAAGACATCAACAACGCAACATAGCTAGCAACACCGTTTTCAGGATGGCGATACTTGAATTGAAAGTTGAGGGAAACACCTCACAAAAAGATGACAACTCAAGAAGGTCTTGAGCTAGGATAAAGAACAGATTGCCTCAATTGAGAGGCATCCCAAATAAGGAGAATAACCATGCTTCCAATCGCAGCAATCGCAGCTAAAGTCGCTCCCCAAATCCTCGGTGGTCTCCTCGGTGGTGGTGGCGGCGGCGGTCTCCTCGGCGGTCTCCTCGGTGGTGGTGGTGGCGGTGGCGGTCTCCTCGGTGGCCTCCTCGGCGGTGGCGGTCAAGGTCTCATGGGCGGCCTCATGAAAATGCTTGGTGGCGCAAATCCCTTCGGCATGATCAACCAAGCCATGCAAGCCTTCCAAGGCCTCATGGGTGGCGGACAAAACGCTCTTGGTGGTCTCGGTGGCGCTGCGAACCAAGGCATGTTCCCCCAAATGCCCAACCCCGTAAACCCCACGGGTAACCTCGGTGGCGGCATCATGGGTCCCCAACAAGGCGCGATGAACCAACTCGCTGGCCTCCAAAATGACATCGCGAACACCAACGTCGCTGGTTTGAACAAAAACCCCGCTGGTATGTTGCAACTCCAAGAGAAAATGCAAAAGATGCAACAAATGTTCGAAACCATGTCCAAGATCTCCAAGAAACTCCACGACATCACCATGTCGATCCTCCGCAACATCTAATGCGGTAATTGTTTCCTGGTATCTCTTAAAAAGCCTCCCATACGGAGGCTTTTTTGCATTTCAGCCCCACAAACGACGCCCCCCAACACAAAGTCTCCTTCCTTCGGAGGCTTTGTGTCATATCCTTTCTCCTGTTTCTTCTTTGAAAGCTTCTCTTGCTTTTCCGAAGAACTCGAAACAAGCGCAACTCACTCTTTCAACAAAGAAAACGAATCTCCAGCAACAAGGCGGAAGGATCGCGATCATGTGATCGTGAAAAAACAGGCAACCGATCAAAACAACCGACGATACTTTCCTTGAATGAAACGAACAACACGGTGGCTAGCCACCCAAAAACTCGTCTGAAGGAGATCAAACATGCTCGGAAATCTCGGAAATATCACAAATCAAGCGATTCAAGGTGCTCTCGGTGGATTCGGCTCTCTTGGTGGAATCGCTGGTCAAATGGCACAAAGCCTCGTTGGCAGCATCGCAGGCGGTATCTCTGGTGCGGGCAATGGCGGATTTGGTATCCTCAACCAAGCGATGCAAGCCTTTCAAGGCCTCATGGGTGGAATGAATCCTGGTAACGTGGGTGGCGCTCTTAGCAGCATGAACACCATGTTCCCCCAGATGTCGAATCCTGTGAACCCCACTGGTGCTTTCAACTCTGCGCTTGGTGGTCCCCAACAAGGCGCGATGAACCAACTTGCAAACCTCCAAAACAACATCGCAAACACCGACGTTGCTGGTTTGAACAAAAACCCCGCTGGCATGTTGCAACTCCAAGAGAACATGCAAAAAATGCAGCAAATGTTCGAAACCTTGTCCAAGATCTCCAAGAAAATGCACGACATCACCATGTCGATCCTCCGCAACATCTAATGCGGTAATTGTTTCCTGAGATCTCTTAAAAAGCCTCCCATGCGGAGGCTTTTTTGCATTTCGTCCCCACCACAAAAGCCCGAACACCACCTTTCCCCCAAACAAGGCCTCTTGTACACTACGATTCCAAATGAAGTAAGCCATCTCATCCATCCCGATAATACGGAGCGATCGAATGCAACAAAACTTTTTTCGGTTGGGAGCAATCAACCTCGCGTCATGTTGGGAACCTATGATCCATCCTGCGATCCGCAGCCTGTCCTTTCCCCCCGTCCCACAAGTCGATTGCAACAACTGCCGCATGGTCAACGCACATCTGTTCCCTCCCCATGTGAAGTGCTGTAGCCGCATGCCCGATCTTCCCAACTTTTTGATCGGCTCGCTCCTCGTCAATGGACCCGAAACCCATGGAAAGCAAGTCGTGATCGATTGGATCTCCGATCGAAGAACCGATCCTCTCTACGCACTTGTCCCACCACAGCGCCGCCAAGAAGAATCAGGGCTCCACTCCTTCAAAGAGTGGCCCGTCTGCCCCATGTACCAAGATGGTGGGTGCAGCATCTACGCGCATCGACCTTATGTGTGCATGGGCTATCACTGCTTTTTCCCCGACCCACCCGAGCTTTACGCGTTTTGGAACAGCCTTTCCACATTGCTTGCTTTGATCTCCGTTTGTGCCTCCCAATACCTCGCTCTCCAATGTGGCCTTGTATCCGAGAATTTCCGCGATGCGTGGGGGGCCTTCCCTGACGACGAAACGGCTTGGCCCAACGGACAACAAATGGACCCCCAACTTCACCAACAACTTTGGGACTCACTCGACGAACCCAAAGCCTTTTACCAACACTGCTACCAGTACATCCTCGATCACCAAGACACGATCCTCGATGAGCTCGATCAATTTCGCAGAGAACAACTTGTCCGGTTCATGGGCTTTGAAGGGCATCCCGATCCTCAACGCGCTGAAAAGATCAAACAACAACCCAAAGACCCTTCCCCCCAAGGTCCCGATCCAGAAGATCACAAGCGCTACATGAAAGAGTTGATCTTGGGCCCTGACAAACATCGTTGGACCTTCCGCGAGATCGAAGGACACATCCTCTACTATTACCAACGCGTCTTCCAACCCAACACCCCGTCTTTGCCTGCCTAGAAAGACTTTTGCGATGTTACTTCGACATGATCCCTCTGCTTCTTGGTTGCGGCGCCTGATGGAAACCATCTTTTTGCGCATCACGACGCTCACATATTCGCTGACTTTCCCGATCTACGAAGTCGCGTATCTGTTGTGGCGATGCCCTGAAATGCTCCCTCCACTTTGGCGGATTTGGAGCTTTTCGTGGGGACGCAACCCCTACACCGCAAAAGCCCGCATGCCCAAAACGTTGCGAGAAGGACGGCACCCCAACGATCTTGTGTACGGTGAGGTCACGATCCCTGCGGCATATCGGGTATTACAGGCCCTTCGACTTGGCCCCAATGATCTCTTGATCGATCTGGGTTGTGGGCGCGGTCACTTGGTGATGTTGGCCGCAGCACGAGGCATCCCCGCCCACGGCATCGAACTTGTCCCTTTGCATCTGCGCTGCGCCAAACACGCCGCAGCTTACTTGCCACTCGCAACATTCGAGCAAGCTGATATCCTTGAGGCCGATCTATCCAAAGCCACCGTCTTTTGGGCAACAGGGACTTGTTGGAGTGAAGAACTTCGCCGAAAAACGGCCCAACGTATCGTGGACTGTGGCCTTGGTCTGCGTGTGGTGTCACTTTCATCCCCGCTGCCTCACCCCCAGCTCCAAACTGTCCAAGTGCTCTACGGATGGACCACTTGGGGTCGCGACGCGTTCTTTATCCAACAAGTCCAAGAAACATCCACCCCACAAGAAGTATAACCCCCGCCCAGACGTGCGTTTGGCATCCGACAAAGACGCGCCCTCTCCATCTCACAAGACCTCTTTGGAAAACAGCCACTCCACGCCAAAGCGACACATATGTCACCAAGCTCAAGACATTTTGTCATCTTGTCATCTCTCTGTGCAGTGGTTTTCTTCTTCGTGAAAGATTTGCCTCACAAGTACAAAGGCCCTACATTGGCGGCAATTCAACAACAGGGGCATGTCACATCAAGGCCAGAAATCGCGATCCCAAAAAACGGCACGGATCTTGGTGTTCTCCCCAAAAACTTTTCCCTGAAACGACTCTCCACTTTGTGGAGTATGAGAACTTTTCATCCCTTTGAGGGAGCGACCTATCATGATGAAGTTTTTCTTTGGACAGCACTTCTGGATCTTTATCGCCTTTTTCATCACAAGCGCGAGCTACCTTAGCGCACTGAGCGTCAATCATCTCTTGCGCCTCTCGATCGTCCCCAAGGTAAATGCTCCCCTCCTTCCCCCAGACGACGACGGCCTCACTCTCGCCAAAAACCGCAAAGACGCTCGTGTGATCTTGAATGGCACCAATATGTTCGATCCCAACGCAAACCCCGTCGTTGCGAAAGAACAACCCAAGGTGGTCGAGAAAAAAGAAGAACCCAAAAAGATCGATGAGTACGGATGCCCCACCATCGACGAAAAAAAGGAATACCCTGAGTCCAAGATCCGCAACCTTTGGCTCAAAGGCACCAGCTTGTCCGAAGAAGATCCTCGTTACAGTCTAGCAGTCCTCTACCTCGACATCGCGAACCCCAAACCTGAGTACGACAAAAAAGCCCCTTGGAAAAAAACCATCCGAACCACCGAGGTTTACCGCGTAGGTGATGTGCTTGCCACCACGCACGCCAAGCTTTGCCATGTAGGACGACGACGCATCGTGCTCATCCACAAAGGCACACTCGAACAGATCTCCCTCGATCCCAAAGACAAGAAACGCAAAGCCGTTGCCAAACTTTTTGGCAACGTTGGCGCAGGAGAAGAGGAAGAAGAGTTCAAAGCAGACCGTGTGGACAGTCGCAGCATCAAACGCGGCCTCCTTGATGACTGGCTGGCAAATCCCATGCAACACGCCATGAGCGCCCGTGTCATGCCAGAAAGCGGACCCAACGGTGGTTTTCGTATGGTCTGGATCAAAAAAGACTCTCTCTATTCTAAACTGGGCCTCCAAAGCGGCGACGTCCTCCAACAAATCAACGGCAAGAAACTCTCTGTAGGCACCGCGCTTGGGCTGATGTCTCAGCTTCCCTTCGCCAAAAATCTCTCCGTCAACTTGGTGCGCAAAGGCGTTCGACAAACCATCAACTTCAACATCAAGTGAGCCTCCCCTTCTCTCCAAACTCCCCCGCACCTTCTCTTCACGCCCACACACAAATCCCCATTTGTTTTTTGAAGAAGCCTCTCAGATATCACTGCATACCCTCAAAAATCTGAGGGTTCTCTCCCTCAAAAACCCTAGGAATGGACCTACCACTCTAACCTAAATAACTATGACATAAAGGTTATCCAAATTTCTCTACAACCAAGGCACAGCCATTGCATTTTCTGTTTTCCGAACCCCCAAAGATCTTCTACAACTTAGACAAATGGGATTTTCTTCTATCGTAAAGAGGAGACAGAAGTATGAAACGGAAGCATGTCGGACAAAGATGGGCGCTGTTGTTCAGCGCCGCGCTGCTTGGCCTTTGGCTCAGCGCTTGTGGTGGCGAGATCACCGATCCCAATGAGATCCCCACTGGGCAAAAAGAATTCACCACGGAAGAGATGGGCGATGGCAACTCTTTCCGCGGTGGCGTCGAAGACGGTAGCATGGCCCCCAACGCTGCTGGCGAAGCAAACTCCAACTCCACAGATGCAAGCAAACAAGGCGCTCCCTCTGGTCGTACAGGTGAAGTCGAAGAAGCCGATCTTTACCGCATGAGCGGCAACTTGCTGTTCTACCTCAACACCTACAAAGGCTTGACAGTCTTCGATGTTGCGGATCCCAAACAACCAAAAAAGGTTTCTAACCTTCCCGTGTTTGGCTATCCCATCGAGATGTTCGTCAACAAGAACATCGTGTACGCCCTCGTTCGCGATGCCCTCTACAT
This sequence comes from Myxococcales bacterium, assembly GCA_020632975.1. Taxonomy (GTDB): domain Bacteria; phylum Myxococcota_C; class UBA6777; order UBA6777; family UBA6777; genus JAKLKB01. The sequence continues at coordinate 52,340 of JACKEL010000014.1, read as the reverse complement.
GTTGAGCGTCAACGGGAAGTTTGAGTTCCATCGCCGCCACGTCTCCCAACTCGTCACCATCGACATCAGCAATCCCCAAGCTCCTGTCGTCCTCCAACGCTTCGATATCAAAGGTCAACTCCGCGAAGGCGTCTCTCGCAAGATCGAAGACACTGTATATGTCGTCTCTTACACACCGCGTTGGTATTGGTGGGGCTGGTCCTACGAGCAAAAACAAAAACAAGAACAAGTCACTGTGTACTCGTTCAACGTTGCAAACCCCAGCAACATCCAACAAGTCCAACAGCTCGACCTCCTGAAAGAAACCTCGACCAACAAAAATTGGGAAGACAACGGCACCACCCACAGCGAGTCTTCCAACTTTAGCGATATCACCCTCTCCGCCACCTCCAACACCCTCCTTGTTGGCGAACAATGGTATCACTACAAATCAAGCTACAACCCCAGCAGATCGGGCGGTTCGTGGTGTTCGCGCAGCCAATATGAAAACTGGCAGTCCATGAAGATCAACATCGTCGATATCAGCGATCCCCAAGGGAGCATCAAGCTCCACACGCGCTTTGAATATCGCGGTCACATGGGCGACCAATTCAAACAAACCTACGTGTACGACGAGACCACCAAAAAAGGCACCTACTACGGTATCTTCCAACGCATGGAGTGGAAACGCGATAGCAACAACTGTCAGTCTGATCGCGTTGTTCGCAATACCCTCGTTTCTGTGGACATCTCTGACGGCAAAAACCCCGTCGTTCTCGATACCCTCGACTTTGGTAAGCCCAACGAAACTGTCCGTGGTAGCCTCTATGATCCCGAACGCCGCGTCGTTTACGCGATCACAGCAGTCAATACTGACCCCCTCTACACCATGAGCTTTGCCAATCCCTCTGACCTCAAAGTACTGTCCGCCATCGACGGACTTAGCGGCGATATGAACGTGTTCCGTTTCACGGATAGCAGCCGCAAATACCTCATGGGGATCGGTCGCGACACCTCTGCGGCTTGTACAGGCTTCGGCAGCAACGCGCGCAGCACCAACATCGCTGTCAGCTTGATGGATGTCCGTGACCTTAGCAAAGTCCGCCTGATCCAACGTAAGTGTGTTGCGATCCAAGGCGCACAATGGGTCAACTCTGAACTCAACTGGAACCTCGACCAAGCACACAAGATGATCGGCATGTACTCCGATCAGAGTGTCAACTTGATCACCCTCCCCGTGAACTACTACACACGCAACACCACCAACGGTTGGTGGTACTCTGAATACAAAAGCGCGATCGGCATCATGCGTTGGGACCTCTCCAAATACGATGACACCAAGGACGAAACCCAACAAAATGTCCTCGAAAACATCGCAACCATGGAACACCCCAAAGGTAGCGTCAAACGCACGATCATCTTCAACCACCAAACCCTCAACCGTCGCATGGTCCTCAACCTCTCAGATACACACATCTCGATGGTGGACCTCGGCAACCTCAACAGCCCCAGCTTGATCTCAACCTTTGAGTTGGCTCCCTACATCCGCACTGTGTATCGCTTTGGAAAATACCTCGTTGAACAAGTCAATCTTGGCCAATACTACGACGATTACAACGAGTTCCGTGTCAAAGAAATCGGTACAACCAACGTCAATGATGCTCCCGTGGTTGCCTCCTTCAAAGCAGGAAAAGTCCAAAGCGTCATCCGTTGGAAAGACCATTTGGTGCTCTTCCGCTACTACCTCGACCCCAACAAAAAAGACTCCCAAGGTTACCCCCAATACGACTACAACAAGTCTGAGATGGTCCTCTATGACCTTAGTAACCCCCGTCAGCCCGTGCAAAAAGGCTCCGCGATCATCCCCCGCGCCTTCTATCCCTACTACTACTTCTACTGCGGTTGGTTTGATGCGCGCTTTGGCTTCGATTACTACTGGTACCCCTACTACAACGGTACACGCGGCTTTATCAGCACCGCCTCTGGGATCACCACACTCTTCTATCAATACGACTACGCCTCAAAAACCAGCTACCAAGCTTTGTTGATGCTCGACTTTAGCAACCCTTCGAGCCCCTCCTACAAAGAAGTCAAGCTGCCCAATACCAACGATCGCCAGTACATGAGCCTTGTCTCGATGGACAACAACACCTTCTATGTCTCCTACCGCGAAAAGCTCACCACACGTACAAGCAACAACCAAAGCTTCACGGTGTATCGCTACTTCGCAGAGCGTTGGATCCACGGCAGCAACGGCTGGACCGCTTCGGGCAACGTCAACCTCCCCGGACGCTTGAGCAAAGCTTGGGTCAACAATGGCAAAGTGAAGCTTCTCAGCTACGACCAGTCCTACATCTTGCGTAAAGCCAAAAGCGGAACCAACACCTATGATCGTTACCAACAGATCTTCCGCCTCCACTTGCTTGAGCAAAGCAAAGATGCCAAGTGGGCCGTTCTGCAAGCTTCTCAAAGCTTCTTGAGCTGGCAGTTGAAAGACATGATCGTCGATGGTAGCCGCCTCTACCTCAACGCTACCCGCGACTGGTACTACCTCCAAGAAAACCAACTTGAATGGTACGACCGCAGCGATAGCTTGATGATCTTCGACCTCTCGAAAAATACTTTCGATAGCAAGTTCTCCCAAGCCACCCGTACCAGCAACATGCAGCTCTCGGGTGTCCAAAATAACCGACTCTTTATCCAACTCCCTGGCGAAGGACTCCTTATCACCGACGTGACCAACGCCTCCGCCCCCAAAGGACTTCACTTTGAACGCACGCTTGGTTGGGCGCAAAACGTCGAACTCAGCGGAGACTACGCCTTCATCGCTTCGGGTCACTTCGGTATCTACCAAGTCAACCTCACCAAAGCGACCATCCCCCCCCTCTGATCCCACGCATAAACGGGCGGGGCATCGTCCCGCCCCAATCCTAAACCTCCCCCATTTTTCTTCCTCCGAAAACACGCTCACACAAGTCGGCCCGGTCACATGGGCAAACACGGTCGCGTGCGTGGACACGATCACGGTGGGCCGCCCTCATCGGGAGGGTGTGGGCTTTGGCCTACGCACCCTACTTTTTCACCACACTCTTGCTATAGGGTGATTCGTCGTTGTATATACAGGCGGAGACAGTACCCCGCACTTCAACATCTCCCCATCCCTTCAGGAAAATCGAATGAAGACCTTTGCGCTGCATACAACAGACCTTCCCTCTTTTGCCCAAGGATGGCCAGCTCAGTTGGCTGCTTTGGTAGAGGCCCAACTCGAAAGTAACATCCCCTCTCACGAACTCCGGACCATCGTCTTTTCCCGCACGCACGATGGCCTGCGTGCAGGTTTATGGCTGGGCGTAGAATGGGAGAACTATCCTTACGCAGGCCGAGAGGACGAAGCAGTGGGCTTCATCTCCTTGGCACCTTGGTTGGATACGTTGGATGCCATCGCTCTGGGAACACATACCGTCCCACCGCGCCAAGGATTCACACCACGGCAGGAGATCCAATTTGAAGACCCTGAGCGCCAAGCGTCTTTTCATGCTTGGTGGGGAACGCTTTTCGATGCGCTCGTAGCATCCGCCATCAAGCTCGCGACACAGCACTTGAGCAAGCACTTCAAACAAACGGTGGGTGTGTTCGTCTCGATGACAGGAGAAGAAGCGAGTTTGGTGGCTTTTTGCCATCCACAAGGCGGCCCTTTATGGCCGATACAAGAGCATCGCAGAGAACACGGTTACGGCAGTTGTTATCCCTTTGCGAGTCTATCCGACGAACAACTCGTGATCTTTTATCCCAAAGGTGAAGGCGAAGGTGAGAATAGCGCTTCAAGCATCCGCAGTTTTTCCCTCAGCGATGTGAGATTTGCGCAAGTAGATGATGGAGAAGTCCATGTGCGTTGGCGGGATGAGGACTTCGATGTGCGTTTTAGCGGCGGACACACAAAACGTGGCGGCCCCAACCAAGATCAGGTGTTGGAAGCTTTTGTTGCGTGGTGCCGCAAAACAGGAAACGTGCTTGCCTCCAAAGAAGAACTCCTCCCACCGCTTCCAACCTCTACGCAAGAACTGCAAACTATCCTTGAAAAGACGGCAGGCGGAGAGCAAGAACAAGTAAACACGCTCGGACAACTCGCGCAAAAGTATGGTGCGCGCCAACTCAGTCCTCTTTTGCAGGGACTCTCGTTTCCTGAATCCTCTCTGCAAATGTTCCACCGTTCTATTGTTTCCGAGGCATCCAAACAGCAAGACTGGCAGCTCTCGTGGGAACACTTCAAGCAAATCCAAGATCAAACTCGCATCCTTTGGATGAAAGCCCGTGTCCTTGCTGCGCTGGGTCGTTGGGAGGAGATCTTAGAGTTTGCTGACAAAAAGTGTTTGTCAGAACATGCCCTCGCACTTCATCAACTCGGTCGTTCAGAAGAAGCTCTCGCTTTGTTGGAAGGAAAGAGCGAAGCCAATCACCTGCTCGTCAAAGCCATGATCCTGCTTGAACATGACCCAGACAAAGCCAAATATCTCGCAGCACAAGCTTTGATCCTCGTCCCCGGTGAGCATCTGTTACTTCACCTCGAAGCAGAGGCTGCTTTTGCTGGGATCATTCAGGCTCACAAAGAAACCAAGGCCAAGATCTTAGCAAGCGTCCAAGACGCCTTGGCGCTTCCCTTTGCCCCATCAGACTTCGAGGGAGGCATCACACTCACGCTCTCACCGCTCACAAAGGTCTTGGCGGTTCCTCCAGCAAGTGAAGAGGAAAGAGAAAGCACCTCTTATTGGCTCGCAACACCGCGAGACAAGGGATTTTTGATAGCCGACAGGGATGGGCATCTCTTCGCTTTCTCACGTGATGGAGAGTCAAAGAAGATCGCCAGCTTTGAGAGCCGCCCCTCGGCCTTGTTGGAAACGCCGCATGGTATCGTGGTGTCTTGTGGGGGGGTGCTTTCCTTGCATGACGAAGACGGTCAGCTTCTCACGTCAACCTTGCTGCCGTGGCGAGGGGACGGACCAGTCGCTTACCAAGACGGTCTTTTGGCCGTCACCACGGGCGAGGTCTTGCATCTCTACGAAGTGGGTCCACAACGTCTCGAATGGTTGTGCGCTTTGGGAACACCCGAGAAAAGGTACGTAAGGAGCGTAGGTTTTCTCAACAAAACGCAACTTCTGTACTCCACAGAAGGGGTGTTGTTGGTTGCAGATCTGAGCAACCCCTCTGCTCCAAAACTACTTTGGCAAACGAAGTTTTCTGTTGAAATACTTTCCACACAAAACAACACCGCGCTCCTCAATAACGATGGGACCGCACTCTTCACACGTTGGACAGGAAAAGGATTTGTTTGCGAAAAGCGCCTAAAACTCGGCTACTCACCGATCAAAGCCGTCGATGAAGAACAAGGAAAAGACTGCATCGCTTGGCGCGGGCATGTGGTACGGATCAACGGTCAGGAAGTCGAGAGCATGGCCATGTTGGGCGCGGATGGCAATGCTCTCGAACCGATCGCGATGGTGTTGTGTGATGGGATGGCGCAAGCCGTTACAAGCGAGACGTGTTCAACCGCGACCGAGCTTCCCTTGGAACTTGAGGCCATGAAAACATCGCTTACAGGTGTCGAAGCGGAGATTGCACGGTGGGTGGAGGCCCAGTTAGAAGGCTGGGTTGAGGAGGGCATCACCGCCCGAGATGGGACACAACAAGCACTTGGTGGGATCATACTTTCTTGGTACGAAAGTGAGGCTTTGCTTCGACCCTGTACCCCCTCAAGCATTGTTTGCATGGAAGACTGTGATTGTTGGACTCTGAAGTTAGAGAGAGCACCAAAACAAGAAGAACCCGACCAAGAAACCAACCTAAGCCAAGAAGCCAAAACACAACAAGAGCAGCTTCGATACTTGCAAGAACAAGCAAAAGAAGGACTCCAAGCAAAAGCCGCAAAAGCGCTGTTGCAAAAAGTGGCCTTGGCGTGGACCCATCGTCTGAAAACACGGGACTTTTCGCTTTTGTACCAAAGAAAGGACAACCTACGCGTGGTGGATGTTGTTGTGGGAGGTGGAGAGATCCTTCCAAAGCGCGCAAAGATCGAGGAAGTCAAACAAAAGCCCCTCGAAGAGATGATGTCTGACAACTCTTGGTACAAGCACGTCGACGTCTGGGCTGCACGCGCCCGATACAACGATGGATTTCGTGCTGAGATCTTCCAATTGTTGAAGGAAAGATCCTACCGAGCAGCAAAGCGTGTAGCCCTGGAATTGATCAGCACTCATCTCCAAGAAGTGTCCCAGGTTTTTCTTGCAGTCGCTGAAGAGGACGCGGAGTTTGCGGTGGATGGCTTGTGCGAGTGTGCAGAGGCAGGCAACAAGGCTTGCCATGAGAGGCTGCTTTCTTTGCTTGATGCACCAAGCGACAGGGTGGCGTTGGCTGCTCGACTTTCCTTGAAGCGCGTTGATGAAGAATCAACTGTGGAGAGGTTAAAGCGATACCTTCCGCAGAGCGCCGCCGCTGAAGATCTTACGCTTCCGATCCTCAGTGCGTTGAGCGAAGCACGACTCACACAACTGCTTCCGCTGTTGCGGGACAGCTACAACGCATGGAAAGACGCGAACTCTTGGTTGGCGGCCAAGCTTCTTCCCTTGCTGGTGCGGGGGGGTTGGGTTCCTGATGAAGAGACCCTCTCCCAAGGAAATCAAAAACGAAGCGTAGAAGACGACTTCCTCGCCGATATACTGGGGGAAGACAACGAAGAAGCAGAAGCCCAAGCGGTGCGTATTTGGGCAGCGCTGTGCATCACCACAAACCTCGGAAAAGAGGGACAACTCTGGCCCGAAAAGATCCCAGCCGAAAAGAACCGTACAGGTTGGAGGCGATTTTTCGCCTCAGCATGGCCGCTTTGGACAAGACAGGGTGTGTTGTCTCGTATCCTTGAAGCCCTCCCGCGCTATGCTCAAGAGGCCGCAACGTCGGAGGATTCCAATCCTCATCCAGATAAACAACTGGCCTTCCATGCGTTGTATGAAGCGCTGTTACGTGGTGCACCAGAAGCGACAGCATTGGGAGAAGCGTTGGAGTTGGTGCCTTGGGAAGAGAAAGCGCGAAAAGACATCTTCCGCCTGGCTCGGCTTTCTCGGTTGAAGTGTGGTTGGGCTTTGTTGAAAGCAGAGCGCTGGAGCGAAGCACGACAGATCGCGGATACGATGATGGCCGAAGCCCCAACCGACGGTCAAGTGCGTTTCTTTGAAGCGCGACTCACGTGGCTTGAAGCAGGCGATCCTTCTGTTGCGATCCCACGCATCATGGAAGCTCTGAAAGTGGCAGAAGACGGTGTGGGTAGAGCGCGTCTGTTCAATCTGCATGGGGCGGCCTTGGATGCATTGGGTCGTGTAGATGAGGCGCTACCGCTCTTTGAGAAAGCTTACACAACGAACGAGGCCACGATCTCCCTTTCGACTGGTCTCCCCCAAGACACCACGATGTCACACGCCATCCTCTCCAATATCGCTGAAGCTCATTGGAAACTCGGCAACAAAGAAAAAGCTTTCCAATATGCCCAAGACGCTGGGCGCCGCGGTTCTGCAACAGAGATCGTAAAGATGCTTTTGGATCTCCAAGCCAGCGAAACCCAAGCCTGACCTTCAAAAAAGAAAGTGTTCATCCCCCACTCCAAAGACGACATTCCCTTGCAGTGACGGCAACTTTGACGCGACCTACTTGCTTTTCGCAGGATTCGTGGTGATCTGCATGCTGAGACTCTGGGATTTGAAGTGATCCATCACGTATCACGCTACGTATACGCGTGGACTTCGCCGCGCTTTTGTGGCAAGCAGAACTTTGTCCAGAGAGAAGAGGAGATCGCTATGCACCCAACATCACAACGTCCCCCACGCGCCCTATTGGTGGGCGTACAACAAGTTCAAGAGAGCGATCTACAACACGCCTCTTCTATGGCCGAGCTTGCGCGTCTCGTTGATACATTGGGATTCAACGTTGTGGGCCAACTTTCACAAAAACGAGCCCGACTTTGCGCTGCAACTATCGTTGGTGCGGGCAAGTTGGCCCAAATTCAACAACACATCCAATACTTGCGATCGCATCCTGACGAAGATGGTGATTGGGATGAGATCTCGTTTGCAGCGGATGAAGAGGAAGAAGAAACCGAAGTCCTCGAAGAAGAAGAAGAAACCGAAGAAGAGTTGCCAGAAAGTGATGGCTCGGTGGTGTTGATCTTCAACAACGAACTAACGCCCACACAGATGCGCAATCTTCACAAAGAAACGGGCGTCGAAGTCCTCGATCGTACGGGCGTGATCATCGAGATCTTTTCTCGTCATGCTCGCACCCGCGAGGCAAGACTCCAAGTCGAGATCGCGCGTTTGGCTTACAACGCACCGCGTATCCGTCTCACCAAAGGTCTTGCAGATCGACAAGGCGGAGGGATCGGGGCCAAAGGTGCGGGGGAAACAGCGCACGAGTTGGATCGCCGCCGCATCCGTGACCGTATCGCTGAACTGCAAAGACAACTCAAGATCATCGCCCAAGACGAATCCAACCGAAGACAACGCAGACAAGATGCCCAAACTGTCGCCCTCGTCGGCTACACCAACGCTGGAAAATCATCGTTGATGCGTGCTCTGACGGGAAGTGAGTTGTATGTCGCGGACAAGTTGTTTGCGACGCTCGATACGACCATACGCGTGATGCAACCAGAGACCATCCCACGGATCTTGGTGGCGGATACGGTCGGATTTATCAAGCATTTGCCTCACGATCTTGTCGCCTCCTTCCGCTCTACGCTCGATGAAGCGCGCTTTGCGGGCTTACTGTTGCATCTTGTCGATGCTTCGGACCCCAACTTCCAAGAGCAGCTTTCTGTCACCCAACAGGTCCTTGGTGAGATCGGCGCCCAACAACCCAAGCTGATCGTACTCAACAAACGCGACAAGCTTACCCCCGAAGCTGCCGAGCTTTTGCAGATGGCCTACCCTGAAGCCTTGTTGATCTCCGCTCAAAATCCAGACGATGTAACGCGACTCAAAGAACGCATCCGCACGCACTTTGAAGGCGCGATGGCAGAAGACTTTTTCCATGTCCCCTACAAGAAAAGTCATCTGCTCAATGCCATCCACACCCAAACGCATGTGATGGATACTGGCTACGACGAAAAAGGAGCTGTGTTGCATGTTCGTGCGCCGTTGATGGCATTAGAGCGCATCCACGAGATGCTTCAAGATCTCCAATAGTCCCTACCCTCCGCCCTTTCCTCGCATCGCCCCATCACCGTCACATCCCTTTTTCTTCCTTGGCTTTGGTCATCTGCGCCAACAAGCCTTGTGCTTGGTTGTAGATCACTGGATCTGTCCATCGCTCTAGGCCTTCCGCAAGAAGCGTTTTGGCTCCTTCAAGCCTCCACAAAGCTCGAAAACATTCAGGACAAAAGAAAGGTGTTTGTCCCTGATGGTGAAAGAAGATCGCAGGATGTTGTGTGAGGAGCCTTTGCAGGTGTTGTTCGTGTTCTTCGAGAGAGACGACTGAGGCTTCTCCTCTCGCTTTCCATGCTTTGGGCGGCGCAGGACCCCACAACATTACGCCAAGGGTTCCATGCTGATCTTCGGCATGGATGGTTTGTGGTAGAAACTTTCGAAAAGCCTCGAATCCACCGACCTTTGCGCTGACGACGCCTCCTAGCTCTGTGTCGAAGGACAGTATCTGTCCAAAAGAAAGTGAGCCTTGTTGAAGCTGTCCAATCAAGACGGAAAAGTGATGGTAGTGACCACCTGGATCGCGGTGGACTTCGACAAGATCTTCGATCACAAAGCGTGCTTGAGACATCGTATCCTCCGAGAAAAATGGCACCTCTTCCCACCTATGGAGAAAGCCTGAGGGGTGGAAGCGGGGACGATTTTGTGATAGAGAGCAAAGCACAAAGCGCAATAGTTGAAGACCTTTTAGCCCAAAGGAGCATCAGGATGGAGATCCTCACCCAAGGACTTTCGGAACTTGTATGGCTTGCCCCAGTGAGCCAACCCACAAAAGAGAAAGCTCGCGAGGTCGCCGATACGCTGATTGGCCAGTTGATGAGCTACTTCCATCTTCCCGCCCAGTATACGGCTTTAGCGGAGTGGGGTTTGCGGATCGCGATCTCCCTGCTGTTGTTCTTGGTGGTGGCTTTTTTGGCGCGCCGTTCTCGTATTGAAAGTTTGGTGAAGTGGATCGACGATCGCGTCGGGCTGATCGAACTCAAAGAAGTGGATCAACGACTCTTCGCTTTCTTGATCTCTTCAGCGACATGGGTCTTTGGTTTCATGGTGATCTTGAGCGTGCTCAAACTCAACGCATTGCTCGCAACCTTGGGGCTTTCAGCGGGTGCTTTGGCAACCATCGCAGCCCTCGCCAACAAAGAGTTTATTGGTCACTTTTTTGCGGGTTTTGCGTTGCAAGCGCGGGGACAAGTGCAAAAAGGCAACGCTATCGAAGTCATGGGCGTAAGCGGAACCCTCCAAAGCATCGGCATGACCGCTTGTGAGATCGAAGATTACGATGGTGTGGTTCACTTCATCCCCAACACCAAGATGCTCAGCGAAAAGCTCACAAACTACTCGATGGCCAAGCATCGTCGCGTTGGTTTCTCCTTTACCTTCGATCCCACCAGCAACACCCCCCAAGAGATGGAAGCCCTCGCAAAAGAATTCTTGGCCGAGCTGACCAATAAAAAAGAAGGCAAAGATGGTAGCGTTTCCTTTGGGGCGCCCACGGAAAAAGGGCTAGAAGTCAATATCTACGCTTACTTTGAGCGCGATGGTTGGAGCACGGCTCGTTCCCAAGGACACCTCTTGCTTCAAGAAAAGCTCGAAGCAGCGAGCGTAGAGTTTGGTCTCCCTCAACAGATCGTGTACATCCCCTCGACAGTAGAAGAAAGCGAGAGTTGACAGTTTCGGGGTTCTTCGATAAGCACGAAACAGACGGAAAGTATGTCTTTTCTTAGAACAGCCTCACCCAAAGCAAACGGGCGAGGTTGGAGAGAGGTTTGGGTTGGAGGCTTTTGGATGACAAGTCGATGCCTCGTAAGGCGCTGTTTTTACGTCCTGTGCTGCATCTTGGCGCAAGGTTTCTTCGTCTCTCCGACATGGAGTAAGGGAACCGAGGACGTATCTTTTTATGTTGATACACTCGACGATAACGCCGCAGGGACCGCGTGGTTGGAAGGTGTGTGGGCAGACTCTTTGAGTCAGAGATACCGTTCTGCGACGCTTTCTTTGGGAGGCATCCCAGAAGAGCCATCCAACGCCTTGAAAGAAGCGGAAGAAGCCTTCGCAGCAGGAAAAAAGGCCTACGAAGAACTCAACCCCGAGCAATCTTTTCGGCAATTTTCCAAGGCGATCAAGCATTACAAAGCCGCAGGAGCCTACCTGCCAGACGCCCAACGCCTTGCCCAAGCTTTGCTTTACATTGGCGTTGGCTACCTGCTCAACGGCCAACGTGCCCAAGGCGTCGAAGCTTTCCGCCATGCCTTGATCTTCCAATCAAAAAGCACGTTGACAGGGATCAGCACAGAGAGCGACAAACTCCAGATCTTTCGGCTGGCCCAAACCGAAGTGCGTAAACTCCAACGCCATGACATCAAGATCACGGCAAACACAGGTGCTTCGGTATTTATTGACGGTCGATTTCGCGGAACCACCCCACTTCAAGTATCGCTTGTAGAAGGAGAACACATCATCTCCGTTCGACGACAAGGTTATGCACGATGGGGCAAAGTGTTTCGCGTCAAAGGAGATCAAGCCTTTTCAGCCTCTCTCACTGCACACGCAAAACAAGCAGCGTGGATCAAGGCAGGAAAAGCCGCAGCACTCGAAGGAAGCAAAGAGCAAGGTGAGTTTCCTGCGGTGGTTGGGGCGTTTGGAAAGATGAGCCAAAGCAACTTTTTGTTGTTGGCACAAGTCAAACGCATCAAGATGCGCCTGTGGATTCAAGCAGCCGCCTATGACCTCAAAAACAAAAGACAAATCGCCGCGGGTGGGGCTTGGGCAGACTGGCCCAAAGGAACCGAGGTTGCGCAAGAGTTGCTTCGTTCTCTTTTGCGCGGAACACCCGTGCGTTTGGGGGGATGGTTACCAGGCAGCTTGGGCAGCGGACCAGGCAAACCTTCGGGCGGAAACGGCCTAGCAATCGCACTCGGCGTAACAGCGGGTGTGATCTTGATCGGTGGCGGAGTCGCGCTTGCGTTGTATTTCTTGTCTCAACCCCGCTGCGATAATGGAAGCTGTATCAACCTGACGATCAAGTAAGCAAAGGCTTTGTGTCAGGTTGTATTCAACCCAAAGGTGCAAAAAGACTATGTGGTACAAGCTTTTCTCATCCAACAGTACAGCATCGCTTTTTCCCAAAGCTCGGATGTATGCGCCTTTGGCGTGCCTTCTTGCGATATTTGCTTTGGGTGCGGGATGTGCAGTAGGACCGCAACCCATGGGCATTCAAGTGCACTTCCTCGATGCAGCGACGTTGGAGAAGGCCAAGCACTTCGATATCGCGATCTATCCGGGCGATAAGGTGGGTTGTGACAAACTCAACTCGACCAACTACTCGTCCTCTGGGCCTTACGCAGGGGACTTGGTTGGGGTGTACCCGATCAGTATCGAGACTTCAGAAAAACGAGGCATCGTAGAAAAGCTTCCAGAAGGAAACAACTTGGTCTTGTATTTCCTTGCCTTGGAAAGTGTGGGAAACAATAAAAATCCTATCGCAGAAGGATGTGTTTCGGGCGTCACCTTAAAGACAGGTGAGATCGTCCCCGTCGAAGTCACGCTCAAGACCTTGCCCTAGCAGCCCAAACACCCCACATTCCGCCTTGGCCGTAGAAGCCAATGCCCTCTCACCCCAAGAAAGAAGAAGGACGATCATGGCAGAGACGCCAAGAAACGAAGAAAGAACCCCTCGCAGACGGGCCCCTCTACGCAAGAGCGCCCCTCGCCGTGTACAACCCGATGTTCCCGCAGAACACGGTGTGTTCAAGGAAGCTTGGCTGCGTTACCACGACTTTTACAATGGTTTTATGCCCCACCCTGGCGAGTTTGCGCGCGGTGAGGACCAAGGCGCCACAGAGATGGGCCTCGTGCGTATCCCCGCCCTGATCTTCTATGCACCCATTTACTATATCTTTTTGCTCGTGTTGTTTCCGTTGTTCTACCCGTTTATGCTGATCTCTGCGATCTCATCGAAAAAATCTCCCCCACCCTCTGCATAAAACGTCATTCCTCTCGAAGCACTCGTCCTTTCCGCCCCTCCATCTTTCGATGCACCCTGCCCCAAGACAAACAGCCCCACCCAAAACAAACAGTCCCAAAGACAAACAGACAAGCTCCCAAGCCGCAGAAGCAGTCTCGGTTCAACCGCCTGGATTCAAGGGAATCTCTAGCTTTTTCCGCAAGATCAGATGTTGTCGAGAAAAGGCAAACGAGAGGAACATGTGCAAAGGCGGGAAGTTTTCGATCAGCATGGGGAAGTCGGTGAGCGGACGATCCAGACGCCCCGCCGCGTAAAGCGACATCGAATGAAGCGCTGGCGAAAACGAAGGTGTCGTCAACAACCCGATCTGAGAAGAGATCCGCTCAACAGTATCGTTCCAAACCACGGGTGCTGGGAGGTCTTGGCGAACTTCGGGAAGACAAAAACGCTCAGCCAAGGTCCACAACTCGATGGGGATCTCAGCAGGCGGAAAGATCTCGCGAGGAAGGTACTGTAGCAAAAGGTGTCCAAGCGGACCAAGCAGTGTCGCGGCCCGAAAAGGCGGAAGCAACTGAGTCATCGTCTTGGCCAACAAGAAACGTTGGATCTCTGGGGTGGACTCATAGACAAAAGCGTCGCCGAGCAAAAAGGTCGGTGGTTCGTAGCGGACCAACGCAGGCGCCAGCGTATCAGACTCGCCCAACACCAAAGACACGGCAGGCAAGCCAAATTGCAAAGACAAGCGGCGGGCCAGTCGAGAAAGCTCGTGATTGGGCTCCAAAGGCTCGACAGCTAGGTGTGTAGCGAGCGGCGGCAAGAGCCCTTTCCACTCGTCTTCGTGTTCAGCGAGTTGCAAGAAGAGCGAAGATGCAGCTTCTGCTTGATCCACAAAGTCCCCGACACAACGGCGAAGTTCTTCTTCTGAGAGGGCGGGTTTTTCTTCGTTCCACACACTTTCTTCGATGTAGGGAAGCTCACCAAGGTAATCTTCGCCGTAGTAGCGCAAAAGCACGGAAGAAAGGGCCATGAGGTCGGACTCACCGTGTTGTTTACAAAGCCACAACAGGCGGTGCAACGGCTGCGTTGAAGAAGGAACATCGAGATACAGCTCGGTCAGAAGCTGCGTTTCTCTTTGCCATGTTGGTGCAAGCTCGCGACATCGGAGGATAAACAGATCTTCACCTGGGCAAAGTTGGAGTCCCAGATGGTACGTCAACAAGGCCATGGGAGCTTGTTGGAGGGTGTGTTGGAAAAGCTGTGCGATGTTATAAATCGCCGCAACAGGCTGTTCCTTCGGTCCTTTTTTGGCGATCACTTGGCGAAGCCGCTCGACCAACTGAAAGATCTGCTCAGCCGCGGAGTTTTGCTGTTCGTCATCGCCACCATGAAGCCGCTCCGCCAAAGAGAAGATCTGTTCGAGAGAGACTTCTGCTCCAGGCGGAAGTGGAGGTTCTTGAGAAGAAAGCAACGCATCATAAGAGGCCAGCGAGCCTGAAGACTCGTATTTTCCGCGTCCACTGACGATCAGATGCTCATCCGAAGAAAGTAGAGGCGGCAACATGTCGGGATCATCGAGTTCTCCGCTCCCCACGATCGCCCCTGCTTGAAGCTCTTGTTGTGGCACAAGGCTTTCGGGCGGAACCCAGCCAACACCTCGACCGTTCGAGCTATCGAGATCATCTTGGGTCATCGACGAGCGTTCTCCGCCAACAAGCGAAGGATCGGGCAGGGAACGATGGGTGTTTGTCTTGTTGGCTTCTTTCATCGCCTCGCGCAGAGGGTCAGGAAGCGCTACAAAAACATCCGTTTTTCCGAAGTCTTCGATCTGTGCTGTATGATCGCGAAGCTCGGGAAGATCTGTGTGTGTCTGCGAGTGTTGCCCTGTTTGAGAAGCATGTTCAGCCAAAGAACGATCTGAGAAAGCTTCCATCTCTTCGGTCGCTTCAGAGGGAGGAGCAGAAAAATTCGGGCGACGAATCGCCGTGTTGGTGCTTCGAGGAGAAGGCGTTTTGTCAGACATGGGGATCGGCGATAAACGCGGAGGTGGCTCCGTAGCCTCTGGAAAGAGCGCATTGTAGGGCGCCTTGGCACCTTCGTGCTGTGAGATGCGTTTTGCCATATCCGAAGCCTCCAAGAGATCCAGTGGGCCCAAAAGGTCTTCCAAAGCGGTAATCAAAGCTTGCACAGAAACAAGCTCGACATCCGCCTGCGTTGCTTGATATAGGGCGTGAAGAACGGCTCCCCAGCGCTCATTGTGGGCCTCAGCGCATGCGAGGCGGATAAACAAGCGTGCAAGCTCTTTTCGATCAGACGCCAAAGGTAACAGTCGTATGAGGTAAGCAACCTGTTCAGAAAATAGCCCAACCTGCGCACAAAGAGCCTCTGCGCGTTCGAGGACAAATGTGGATGTTGGAGAGAGCGTCAAGGCCAAGCGATAAGCAGAGAGGGCTTGTTGGGGTTGTTGTAGGGTGTACTCATAAAAACACCCAAGTTGCAGGTACAAAGCAGGCAAACGATCGGCTTCTAAAGGATCATCTTCGTACTGCGTGATGCGCTTTTTCAAGAGACCTTCGAGGCGCGACCATGCCTGAAAACACGCAGCCAACGACGCTGCACGCGCCAAGATCGTCTGCGGGACAGGGTACGGGTGAGCTTCGATACGCTGCAAAGCCTCGCTGGCGCGGCCATGATCCTTCAAGCGAAAGCCCAGTTCCGCCTGCCAGTACACCAACTCCATGCTTTCTTGCTCGGTGCTGGCGTAGACTTGTGCTTGCGACAAGATCTCTGCAAGACGCGCAGGCGCCCCACGCACCAACAGGCTGGGCACCAAAAACAAAGCATCCTCAAAGCCACCTTCCAAGGAGAACAGGTGCTGACAAGCCCGCAAGGCATCATCTAGGCCATCAGGGAGTTGGATCGCGATATGTGCTAGGCGGACCAAAAGCGCGCGTTGTGTCTCGACGTCTCGGATGCGCTCGAAAAGTAGCCACATCAGAGCGATGGCTTCGCTTTCGTCACCCATGCGCAAAAGTAGATCCACCATCGGCCACAAGACTTCGGTCTCTTTGGGCACAAGCGCATGGGCTTTGCGGTAGGCTTCGAGTGCTTCGGGCTGCTTTTGTTTGTCGTCTTCGAGCATGGAGCCTAGGCCCAAAAGGTGGCGGGCTCGGGACAAGGGTGCGTCTGCTTTTGCCAAGAGGCGATAAGAAAAGTCGAGAGCTTGACGGGAAAGCCCCAAGCTTAGGGCAAGTTGGCGTCCCAACTGCAACATCTCAGGGTGTCGAGCGGCGCGTTGCAACATCTTTTGCAAGACACGCCATGCGCGTTGCGCCCCGTCTTTTTCGAGGAGAAGCTTGCGCACCACTTGGATCTGCCATGTGACGTCGCCGCCTCCTTGGAGGGCCATCTCTTCGCACCAACGCCCCAAGGGATGGGACAAACCAAAGAGACGAACGCGTCGCCAAATCGCCCGTAGGACCAAAGGATCTTTTGGAAACCAAGCCCACGCCATCCAAGCCATCGTGAGACCACGCCAAGGGATGCGTGGCGTCTCTTCAAACCAGGCCGCCATCCGCGTCCACACAAAAGCCCGTAGGACCGCAGAACGCTGTGATAGACCAAACAAACGCCAAGCCCGCAAGCTACGTCGTAGATCGCCCTTTTCGCGCAAAGCCGCCAACAGCCGTTCAAAACGCACGATATCTGTAGAAGCTTTTGAAAAGTCCTGCCACAACCAGTCCAACATCTCGACATTTTTGAGCTGGCCTTGGCGATAAGTCTCCAACAACCGTGAAAACGACGCAGGATTGTTCGACATGGGGATACGCGACTGCGGAAAGTGACGCAGTAACTTCTCCAACAAAGGCCACGCTTCGCCTTCTGCGACCGCATGGAACAAAGACTCCCATACATGCGAACTGCGCAAGCGACGCTTGAGCAAGCCCTCCCATACGGCTTCGACCTCGATACCGCCCTTTTGAGTCATCGAAGAAGCAAACAAACAAGCCTGTTCTTCTTCCACAAAGGCATCCAAGGCAAACAACCGCGCACGGATATGCTCGATCGACATCCCGGGTTGCACGGCCTCTCCATCCGCGCCATTGGAGACCTGATGACGTGGATAAGGATGATAAGACCCAGACAGCGGGAGGGAGGGTCGTTGCAACATCGCACTTGAGATGCGAAGCGGTTCATCCAATCCGCCCACGTGTTCGTCGTCTTCAGCGTCGACAAAGTTTGAGTCGAGGGTCGCGATCTCTGTATGCGTCGTGGGTTTGACCTGAGGCCCTGTGGGAACGGTGCTTCCAAGCTCATCTTGTGAGGCCAAAGAAGCGAAGTGCACACGCAAAACCAAATCCTCAGAAGGACTCACAAAAGCAGGCAAGACGTGCGTCAGATGAGACCACTGTTGTTGTCGCAAAAGGTGGGCGATCCACGCAGCTTCGTGGGCGCTCCAAGGCGACTGACGAGCCTTCAGGATCTTGCCCATCAACGAACCGTCTGGCGCCAAAACCCCCGCACATTGGACTGCAAGTTTCCACAGCTCCTCAAACATCTCGCGGTCTGAGGTGTACTGCATCCAACGCAGTGCCGCACGTGCCAAAGCCTTCCAAGCTTTCGCGCGCACCAAGACAGACTCCACCCGACGAAAGGCTTCCATCTCCCCATATTGCTGACAAAGACACTTTTCCATGACCTCAAGAGAGTCTTCAGAAAAAGTCTGACTTTGGTAGCACGTCAACAACGAAAACGGTCGAGGAAGAGGCCGTCCACCAGGGATTCGACCCGCTTCGACCTTTTGTTGGACGCTCAAGGGCAGGTGCACCAACCACTGATCCTGTAGTGACAACAAAAGCTGTGCAGAAAGCGACGGAGAAACCCCTTGTAGCCGACTTGCGAGACGTCGAAGGGTCTTTTGTTGATCGGGGACTTGTGGTGCAGAAAGTGTCCAAGCAGCCGCCAACAACAACGAGAGATGTTGGCGTTCTTGGTCTTCCGCGAGGCGGGCCCATTGTTCGAGTTTTTGTGCGAGGACGAGTGTTTGCCCAGAAGCAGCGAGTGTCAGCAGCGTCTCAGAGGTAGCGAGGTGCGCTTGAGTGTGCAAATCCAGCTCCGTGCGGTGGCATGGAAAGAAGTCCTAGTATTGAGCCTTGAGGATGTAGGGAACTTCGATGGTGATGGAAGAACCAGTGAAGGGGGTAAAACGCCAACGCTTCATGGAACGCACGATACAGCGTCCAAGTTGGCTGCGTCCAAGTCGGGAACTGCCGGGATCAGCGTTCAAGACAGAGCCAGACGAGTCGATCTCAAGAGAGACCCCCAAACGACCCGAAACAGTGAGGTTTTTGAGATATTGTTCATAACAAAAAGCCACTTGGCCTTTGTTGGCTTCGATCTCTTTGAGGATCTTTTTGGCCAAAGAGGTATCAACCCCCGAAGCAAGCGTCACTTTGGGTGCGCCTGAACCACTTGCTTTGCCAGGGTTGAAGCTCACGCCTCGTCTTGCCAAGCGGCCCAAGATATCCGCATCGATGGTTGCTTTTTTGGTGACACGCGCTGTTGCTGTGGGTTCCAAACGCGCAACGGCTCGACGTGGGCCACGACGATAGCGCTTTTTGGCCTTTTTCGCAGCGGCTGGCGGCAGTTCACGACGTCCACTTCCGCGCAAAAGCTCTTCTTGGAGTTTTCTTTGTGCATCCGTGAGTTGTTTGCTGGGGATGTTGATCAGCTTTTGGATGTTCTTGTCTCGTTTTTCAAAGTTCTTTTCGATCTGTTTGTTCACGATAACAGAAGAGAGCAAGATCAACACGATGACCAAACCAGCCCCTGCGAGCAGGACATTGCGGCCAGTGCGGGGTTTAATGGTCTCAGAGAGTTCTTCCAAGATGTCATCGTCGTCGATGGAAAGCTCCATCTCATCGGCGGGTTCTTCGAGGACAACGGGCAGTGGGGGCAACTCCACTTCGAAGATCTCGTTGCCTGTACCGCTTTCTTTGTACGAACGATCGAAGAACATCGCTTCTTCGGAGGATTCAATCAAGTCACCCATACTTGCGGGTAGTGCTTGACTTTCCATCGCGATGTCTTGGTTTTTGATCGGAGCAGCGGGCGCAGCAGGGGCTGGTCTTTCCACAACAGGCGCAGGGAAAGGCATCTCAGCCTTCTTCTCGCTCTCTTGTTGAACAGACTGCGTGTTCATTGCGCCGTTGCTTGCGCCATTTGTACGCGGCCGCCCTCCCATCAGTCCGCCAAAGGGATTGTTGTCTTCGACCTTGGGCTCAGCTTTTGCGAAAGCACCAAAGGGAGCGGGGGCGGGTTTGGGTTCTTCAACAGCGGCGGGCTCTGCATGATTGAGCCAGTCCAAAGGCGATGGCCCTTTGGGAGCTTCTTTCGGTGTAAGCGCTGAAGAAGGAGAAAAAGGCGCGAAAGGCTTGGGAGGAGCGGGCTCTTCGAGTGTGGGTTCTGGACGAGCAGCAGGTGTCAGGCTCGCGAGAGGCGAAGGAAAGCTCGGCTTTGCGGGCTCTGGACGTGCTGGTTCGGGACTCAAAAAGCTCACGGGCTGTGGCTCAGGTTCGTTCAATTGTGCGGAGAGTGCGGAGACATCTTCACCTGCTTCACGACCTTGTTGCAAGATCGCTGCGATCGACTGGATCGAGGTGGCCCCTTCTTCGTCCGAGCTATCGTCGTAAAGATCGCGGTCTGTGTCCACATCCACAGAGCCCCGTGTGATCGACTCATCCATCGTTTTGTATGGAGAGGAAGGCTCAAAGATCCCAGCAAGAGCGTTGTTGATCTCGGGATCTTCAGGGATAGGAGCAGGTTCAGCGATGCCACCACGCGCTTTGACGAACACATTGTGAAGTTCAGAGGCTTCTTTGGCGGGGCGCCAGTTCGGCCATCCAGCGTTCCAGATCAGGCTTTCTTCCAAGACTTCGCAGCGAATCACGGCGGTTTGCAGATCGCTCAAAGTCACGGGGCCAACGGGGGAATTGTGGACAGCGTAGAACCAAGTAGGTTGTTCGTTCTTTTCTTCGCGGATCTGCCGAAACCAGTCGGCGGAGATCCGCGCCACCATGGTGCGTTCGCTGCGCTGTTCGGGCTCATGCACCGAAAGATTCTGGGGCGCAGCAACGGGTTGTTTTTGTTGGGTTCGTTCAACGGAAGCGAAAGTAACCGAAGAAGGATTTTTGGGGGCTGTAGGTGCTGCAAAGTCGCTGCGCATCTGGAAGCTGGAAGAAGGAACCATGCTCTGCAAACCAGCCGAACTCATCGAAGGGATAACTGCAGAAGATGGTGCTGCGGCGACGGGGAGATCCGACTCTTTTTTGGCCTCGGGGTCGCGTACAACAATGACATACGAACATCGCTTGCAACGGATCTTGAGGACTTTGTTGCGAACTTTGTGTTCTGCAATGGAGTACTTGGCATGGCAGTTATCACAGATAAATCGCATCTGTAGGTGCTCTCTCGCGTTAGGGGGTTTTGGTGTCTACAAAGACCTTCCAAACAAAAACAAAGAAATTGTTACCATACATAGGCCCCCCAACGACATCAAGCATTCAAACCAACCACCCCACACCACCAACCGAAACACATATTAAAAGCGGAAGATGATCGGTCCACCACCACAGGGAAAGCACACGAGAACCACAACAGAACGGGATCGGGCCAGTGCGTATAATGCAGAGAAACGGCTCGCTTGACAAGTCCCTTTAGCTCAAAGTGGAAGATCCTCTTGGCGAACTTTTGCCAAAGAGAAAGGAGCCTGAAGTGCCGAAAGATACCACTTTCCTCGGCTAGAACGGTGAAGCAGGCTACTCATGATCTTGTCTTCTTTGTCTTCTCGCAGCACCCAAAAGACCCAAGCATGGGCCTGATTTCCTTCTTGGAAGACAAAAGGTGAGAGAACACGACGCTTCTTTTGTTCCGCTTGCTCTTTTTTCAGTTTCTCTTGGATCATCTCAACGGCAATCTTCTTGGAAAGTTTTACCCCTCCTTCCGCAGAAACATCGACCGAGAAACCCGAGCCCCCCATCTGATAGCGTGACAAAAACCAATTCCCTTGGTTTGACCACAAGAAACTGGAGCGGATGCTCTGCGCGCTACCTCCCCGATCAAAGGACCAGTGTGCGGTCGCAGTGTGGCTTCGAGGCTCCTGATAAATATACAGATCGTGGATCTGTACCCCCACAAAGTTTTCGTCCTCTTTCCAAAACTGCCGCAAGATAAAGCGAGCATTTTCTTGTGTCATCAAAGGGCCACCCCTCTGGGCAAAACGCACGTCAGGGACGATCTGCTCGGTGGCTTTGGGGATGACACCGTCGCCAGTCATCGAGGCATCGAGCAACAACCAATTACCCTTTTGATTTTGGGCAAACAAGCTAGAAAAGACGTGGATCTTTCGGGATATGCGCTTCTTTTGTTTTTCGATGGACGGCCAGAACCAGAAAGCACGCGCGTAGGCTTGCGTCGCTTCTTGGTGGACCTGTAGGGAGCGAATGACCGGAGAGACAGGTTTGCCACGCCAATAACGCTGCAACAACGACTGCGCTTGTTCTTCTTGTAGAGTGAGCGAAGAACGCAGTGGATGTTCGATCATGGCCCGAGGAAGGGGCTTTACGTGGACGAGATACCACTTTCCACTGTTGGCGCGGCGAAACTGCCCCAACCAAGCCCGACGCTCATGTCGCCAAACCACGGAAGCCTCTTCACCAAGCTGTTTCAACAGCGAAAACTCATCGATCTGTGTGCCTTTGTCTTGTTCACGAAGGAAGGCTTGCACAAGCTCTCGCGCCACATCACGAGAGAGCAAGACCCCACCCTCTCGGGCAAAAGCGTACATCGAGCCGCGTTGAGGACGGATGGCATAGCGAGAAAGAAACCATTCGCCGCGTAGGGAGCGATGGAAAAGGCTTTTGACATACCACGAACGCTCATCGCGCTGCGGCGGCTTTTTGCGCAAAAGCCAGTAAGCATAGGCTTGGCGTGAAGCATTGCGCTGATGGACATAGAGACTATGTGAAGAAACAAAAGAAAATCTCCCTCGGACTTTCCAGAAGCAAGAGATCAGCTGATTGGCGATCTCTGCGGTCAGTCGGGGAGGTCCAGGTTGTTTACAACGCACTTCAAAAGGACGTCCAACATCCATCAGTGCGAGATACCAACGGTCATCGCTTGAGAAGACAAACAAGCTGCGATGGTTTTTCCCTTTGATGGGATCGCGCCAATGAACGAAAGCATGTCGCTCTTTTTCTTCTTGGTAGAGGGCAAAGTCTTGGGGAAGACGCGACATCGGGCGGCCTTTGAGGAAGTTCCACTCGTGCGCCAAAAGACGAAAAGCCAGTTCTTTCTCCAATTGGGGGGACTGGGTCGGTTCATCGCCTTTGTAGGGAGTGCGTCGTGCTTTGACAGGCTCACCAAGGGCACGCAACAAGATATCCACCCCTGGCCACTTGCGAGAAGGCGCCACCCAAGCAGCGACCAAAAGCCCGATGGCAGCGGTCTGACCAAACCCTACAACGATCGAGAACCAAGCGAGAAAGCGCCCTTTCAACAGACCTGCACGTCTTCGAATCCGTCGAAGCGACCAAAAGCCCGAAAGAATCGCCAAAGGCCCAAGAAAAAACAGCACACAAAAGAAGGCAAGGATCGCCCGTCCATCTGTACCAACGGGGATGATCTCTCCCAACTCGATATTGGACTGTGTAAACTCGGCGGGTTCATCGCTGGGTTCGTGCAGATCAGAGATCTCGCTCAGGTCGATCGAAGCTGCGCCCACGGCTTCGTCAAAGGCTTGAAGGCTTTGTTGGCTTTGCATCGCGGGCATCAACCCACCCGAGGCGCCCAAAACAGGCATCATCCCGCCCGAGGGCATCCCATGGGGCTGGGGCTCATGTTGGGGCTCATGCCAAGAACGAGCGTAAGCGGCCTGTGGGACTTGGATGGCATCTGGGTGCCCGTGTTCTTGGGGCTGCATCGCCGCAGCAAGATAGGGGGAAGGTGTAATCGAGGTGCTTTCGGAGGAAGACTCGAAAGCATGGGTATCCGAGTCTTCGGGATGAAAGTAGCCACCATAACCGTGGTGATGGCCATCAAACGTCTCTTCATCGACGCTTGCCATCGCAGAAGCTTGGGAGTGCGCATTTCCAAGAGGCATCTTGTAGGGAGACTCTTGGACGGGAAGATGGGCAGGACGCGCCACAGCGGTGTCTGCTTCTTCTTGAAAGGCATCCGCATTGGGCAGCGAGTGGGCATCGGTCGGCAAAAGTTGCGTTCCACGCAGTGTTAAGAACTGACCGCAAGCACACTGAAATGCATAACCAGAGGAGTAATTTGCGAGATCATACGTTCTTGCACAAACAGGACATACCGCCATTGTTTGTTTTCCTTTGCCCCGTCTCGGCTTCCATCCACCACAAACACCCCACACCATACAAAGGGAGTCACCCAAAAGATGTGGGGCAGAGACCTCACCCATTGGCGAAGATGTCAACATTGAATTGGGTTTATCGCTTTCCAGCAAAGCGTTCTTTCTGCCACCAAGTCTTTGGCCTGAAGGCATCCGCTTTAGCGTTGTAACAAAGTCCTCCCACACACGCAAGCAACTACAGCAACGCCGCCATCCCAACAAAAGCAGCATCCCCCGCCGCCTCCGTAGCTTTGGAATATACGGACTTTTCTTGCGGCTTTCTCCTCCTTGCGTCACCTTGACAGGTCGTTGTGCGATGCTATAGTCACGAAGACTTTTGGGGCCTCGTTGGGACGGGTGCAACAAAGCCCTTCCCACCCCTAGAGCAGACCCTGAAAACCACAGAAGGAATCGAGGCTAAAGGTAAACACCATGCAAACTCATGAGCAAAGAACAAGATGATGGCCAACCCAGCGCAGAAATTTCGCGAGATCATTGAGAATCTCCCGCTGCAAAGCAAGGTTGCGGTCCTCACCCAAGACAACCCAGACCCCGATGCGATGGGATCTGCCTTTGCGGTCTCCTATCTTTGCCGCTACCTCAACCCCGACATCCAAGGAACCGATATCTTTTACGGAGGCACCGTCTCCCACCCACAAAACCGCACGATGGTGAACCTTTTGGGCCTTCCCATGCGAAAGATGAAGCTCTTTCGTCCAGAGGAATACCAGATCATCATCCTCGTCGATGTGGCATCAACAGGACGCAAAAACCTCCAATCGACCAATGTAAAGCCCCACATCATCATCGATCACCACCGGGATGATCCCGATGGTGAATACCTCCTGAAAGACATCCGCCCCGTGGGTGCGGCTTCCACCATCGTGACGTCTTACATGCGCGAGTACGGATTGGAAGAAAAGGCCGGAGAAAGCAGCGGCCCTCACCCCTTGGCCCACGTCGCAACAGGGCTACTTGTAGGCATCAAGACCGACACACAAGAGCTCACCGCTCCCACCGTGACGCCTCTCGACTTTCAGTGTTATGAGTATCTGCTCAAACTCACAGACGGCAAAAAGCTTTACCAAATCATCAACTACACCATCCCGCGCTACCTTTACCTGCTGAAAGCAGAGGCCTACCGCGCGATGGAACTCCAACACTCTGTTGTGGTTGCAGGACTTGGTATCATCCCTCCTTCGCAGCGTGACGCGATCCCTATCATCGCAGATGAGTTGTTGCGCATGGAAGGTGTCGAAACTGTCGTTGCTTACGCCATCGTCGAAGATCGTATCGTTGCCTCGCTTCGAACGACCAACGATGGTGTAGAAGTAAACTCTTTCTGCCACCAAGTCTTCGGCGAAGAATTCTCTGGTGGAAAGCTTGGTTGCGGTGGTGCTTCGGTGCCGCTAGGCTTCCTTACCCCAGATGACCAATCCCAAACCACCAACCACCAAGTTTGGGAAGCGGTCCGCGCTGTCGTTAGTCACCGGGTCTTCAAAGTCGCCTCAAGCGGCTAATCCAACAACCTCTGCTAAATTGATTCGAGCGCAAGGGGGGCAGTGCCTCCTTGCTTGCGGAGACATCGGAGATTTCCATGATTTTCAGCTGTCCTGTCTGCCAAGGAGAAAACAACCTTCCCATCTCCAGCGTCCCGCCGGGTGGGTTGCGCACGACGTGTCGACATTGTCAAAACTCCCTGCATCTCAACGAAAATGGGCACATTACACATAGTGGCTCCTCCGCCAACTATAACGCCCACTCGACACCGCCTCCTTCGCAGGATCTTGCAGGGCTAGAGTTGGAACTCCCCCAAGAAGATCCCTTTGCAGCAGATCTTTCAGCAGATCAAGAGTTGATGGACCCCCTAGGAAACCTCGATAACCTAGGACTACCCGACATCTCTGGACTTCCAGGAGGCTTTTCGTCTGCCCCTCCCTTAGACGATCCCTTTGGGAACTTCGCGCCTCCTCCCAACAATCCGCCCCCAAGCTACGGCAACAACTACAACAATGCCCCCGCACAAAACTACGGCGCCGCACAAGATGATCCGCTTGCCGATCTCTACGGAGAACTCGACAAGCTCGACCAACAACAAAATGCTTTTAGTGCTCCTGAAACGCGCTATCACGTGCGCCGTGGCTCTGGCCGCGTGTTTGGTCCCTTCCCTGTGTCGCAGATCCGCAACATGCTTGCAGGTGGCGAACTCAATGGTGGCGAACAATTGTCCAACGATGGACAGTTTTGGAGCCCCATGCCTGACTGGCCTGAGTTCCAAGATCTCCAGGTTCCGCATCGATGGAACAATGGGACATGAACAACTCTGATTCAGCAAGCGCAACGCCTGGTTCACAGCAACATGGTGGCCTTCAAGGGCCCCGTCCTGCGGCCTCTTTTGCGCGCCCTGCGATGTCAGACGACCTAAGCTACTCCCCCAGTGGTGCAGATGCAGGGCCAAGCTTTCGACCTGCACCAGAACTCGATCTGCCCGACCCTGGACTCCAACGCCCCAATGCCCGCCGTGTGATCACTGCCCTGAAAGACGGCGAAAAGAAAAAAGGCGGCAAAGGGCTTTTGCTTGTGGGCCTACTGTTCGGCGTGATCGGCCTCGTCACCGTGGCGGTCATCTTCCTTCTGCCCCAAAGCAACAACACCATCTATTCAAGTATCCAAGTGGATCTTTATGGTCCTTTTAGTGTCGATGGGTACCGACAATACGAACGAAGCCTGCTCGCAAGGCTCAACATGGAACAACGTCGTTATCCCAAACACCCCGAACTACCTCTATTAAACTCGCTTGCGTATGCCATGATCTTGGAAAATCACCCAGACAAAGGCTTACAAGCACAACTGCGACTCAACCACAGCAAACTCCTCCCCCTCGCTCCAGATGCCCCACACCTGTGGATCGCCTCTGGCTCAACACCATGATGGCGATCTCTGGGAAGCAAGTTGGCCCCGCTGCTCAATGGTTGGCGCAACTCAAAAACGCGATCCCAACAACTCCGCGCTGCATTACCTCCAAGGCAAGATCTTCTATCTTCGCCGTCAATACGCCAAAAGCATCGCGACGATGAAAGCGCTTGTGCAGAAAAACAAAACAATATGCCCGCGCGCTCTACGTTCTTGGGCTCTCTTACCTCAAAGTCAAAAATACAAGCTGGCTTTCCAAGCCTTCTACGACGCAACGTTGGTCTCAGACCAAGCGCCCCACTTGCCCTCTTATCTCCAACTCTTCGAGCTTGAAGATCGTTTCCCTGAAGAGAGCAAGCGTTATGAAACCCTTTGGAAAGAAAGCGAAAAAGCTTTCAAAGTGCGCAACCGACAACTCCTCGGACACTACACATTCCTTCGGGCCCAGCGCGCTCGCAGCAAAGAACACCTCAAAGAAGCCTACACACTTCTGACACAAGCGATCCAACTCGATCCAAACCCCCGTTACGCCTCCAAAGAGTTCGCTTATCTCTTTTCGACGCGTCGCTACAACCAGATCGCCAAAAGCTCGAACCCATGGTGGCTCCCAATGTCAAAAGGATCAACCGACAAGCGGCCATCTTCTACATGCGTACGCTTTACCACATGCGCGAATGGCTCGAAGGAAAACGCGTCGCACAACGCATGATCAAGCTCTATCCCAAAGACGCCGATCTCCTGTTTTGGGCAGGCCAGTTCGAAGAAGGCAACAAGTCAGACCTCCTCGCTTTCCAACTGTTTACCAAGACATTGGAGTTGTCGCCCAAACACACAGCAGCATTCTTTGGTCAGCTTCGCACAGCTTACAAACGCAACCAACTTGAACTTGTGGAAACACTCAAAGCCAAGATCCCCAGTATCCGATCAAAAGCGTAGATGACCGTATGGCCTTGGTGCGTTGGCTCTTGCTCAATAAACAGTTTGAAGAGGCTTCCAAGCACGTCCAAAAAGCCCTCAAAGAACTCCCTGGGGATGAACTACTCCACAAACAAGCGGGCCGCATCGCTCTTGAGATGCGCGAGCCTCTCAAAAGCACAACACCACTTCCAACAAGCACTCAAGATCTTCCCCCAAGACAAACCCTCTCTCATGGGCCTTGGCAAAGCGCTTGAACAACAAGGTAATCTCGCAGCAGCCCTCAGTAGCTACGAAAAGTACCTCGATCTTGTCCGCCGTGAGGACGCAGAAGCCCTCTTCCGCACAGGCCGCATCTTCTTCGCGCAGAAAAAGTATGAGAAAGCTGAACAACGTCTTGAACGTGCGATCAGCTTCAACGAAAAGTTGGCTCCCGCATACTACTATCTCGCCCGAACCATGGAAGAATTGAAACGAAGCGATACAGACAAGATCCAGCGCAACTACGAACAAGCCATCCAACTCGATCCCAACAGTCGAAGCTACCAGTATCGCCTTGCGAGCCTCTTCTACCGCAAGCAACAACTCGGCAAAGCACTCCAGATCTACAACAAGTTGCTCAAGATCAAAGACCAAGACAAACGCCAAAAGGCCGAAGTGTTCATGGCTCGCGGAAACTTGTTCTTTGAAGTCCGTGACTGGAAACGCGCCCTCAAAGATTACCAACGCACCCTCAAGATCGATAACGGTTTGGTCAAAGCCCACGTCCTTGTGGGAGATTGCTATGTTCAACTCAAGCAATTCAACCCAGCCGTGCGCTCTTATACCCGTGCCCTTCGCTTTATCCGCGGACGCGCTCGCGCAGAACTCTACGCCAAGATGGGCGATATGTACCGCGACAAAGGCACCCTCGCCAAAGCTACCTTCTTCTACAACCAAGCCCTACGCGCTGACAAAACCATGATCGACGTGTATCGACGCTTGGCCTACACCCTCAAAGACCGCAAACAATGGCGCTCTTGTGTCAGTGCCTTCAACAAGTTCTTGCAACTCGCCCCCGCCGACAACCCCGACCGTAGAGAAGCGCGTATCGACGCCCGAGGCTGTCACAACGCGATCTTCGAAAAATAAAACTGGTCTTCTCGCGTCCGTGCGGGAACAAATCTCACCGCAACGACACCTTCTCCAAAAGAAGTACCCACCGCAACGTCACGATATCTCCTTCACCAAATAAGGATGGACCCATGCGACACTTCTTTGTGATCACTTTCTTGTCCTTGTGCCTTGCGACTACAGCCGTCGCTGCTCCACCTACTTCGCGTCCAACGGCCACCAAGCCGCCCATGACGCATCTTGAAATCGATCCCATGTTGCTGCGCGCCAAAGATGGAAAAGTTCGCACCATCCAGCAACTCGACCTTGCGCGAGCTTTATCTCGCCGCAGCCAAGGCCTACAAACTCAAAAAGTACGATGACGCGATCAAACTCTACCAAGTGATCCGCACGTACTACCCGATGCATAACTACATCTTTGCGGCTCTCTACAACGAAGCCCTCGCCCACGAAGACAAAGGCGACCACAACGCCGCAATCAAGCTTTACCTCGAAGTGGTCCAACACCACGCCAAACACACCCAACTCGCGCTCAATGCGCGCTTTCGACTCGCGGCTTGTTATGGCAAACAAAAACAATGGCAAAAGGCTTTCCAACTCTACGATGCCCTCCTCCAAGGAATCTCTCTGATGAAGATCGCATCGATGCCCTTGCCTACGCAGGAGAGGCCCTTTTCTTCTTGCGTCAGTTTGATCAAGCCCAACCGCTGCTACGCCTTGCGGTCGCTCTACACTCCCCGAAAAAGCTCCCACTCGGCAAGATCAACTATGCCGCAGCCATGGCTCATTATTACTGGGCGCGGATCTACCACACACGCTTTACAGAACGCGTCTTCCATCTCCCCAAAACAAGATGAAAGAAGACCTCGATGACAAGGCACGCAACCTTCTGCGCGCCCAACGTCTTTATCTTCAAACCATCAAGTTGCGCCAC
This sequence comes from Myxococcales bacterium, assembly GCA_020632975.1. GTDB lineage: Bacteria > Myxococcota_C > UBA6777 > UBA6777 > UBA6777 > JAKLKB01. The sequence continues at coordinate 22,875 of JACKEL010000014.1, read as the reverse complement.
GCTGAATGGGCCCTCGCTGCGGTGTATCAGATCGGCAAGATGTACGAAGAGATGTACGAAGCCATGATGAAAGCGCCCATCCCCACGGAGCTAAACAAAGAAGAAAAGGCGATCTACGTCCAAGAACTCCGCAAAAGATTAAGATCCTGTTGGACAAAGCACTCGTCACCTACTTCCGCAACCTCCAACTTGCCCAACGCATCGGCATGGACCAAGCGGACTGGAAACAACGAACCAACCAGCGTTTCCAACAACTCTTGCTGTTTTACACCCGCTCTTTTGGACAGCCTCCCCTCCTGCAAAAAGCACAGTCCAAAAACAAAAAGCACAGCCCCCAAGCCCACTTCGCGCCCCGCTTCCCAAGCCGCCACATCCCAACCCAAAAAATAATCCCCCAACGTCTTGTCAGTATCCTCTTCTGTTTCACGTTTTCACTGTATCGTGAAACTTCGCAACAGCAGTGTATCTCGACTGCGACAATCGGTTGCATGTTTTGCAATCTAACAAGTGTCGTAGAACGGGCTTTTCACGATAGAATCACAAGACAAACTCACGTTTTTCATCCAAGGCGCATAACTTGCTTAGGCTGCGACGCTCAAAAAGTGATGCGCCCAAAAGAAAGCATGAATCATCCATCTTGTCTTCAGCATCGTAAGCAAGACACTCCGCAACACACAAAAACCAAGGTGAAACCTCTGGCCCAAGCGCAGCCCCTTCACCCAAAAACACCAAACTAGGTGATCTGGTTTTTGTACGTTGTAGGCAGGCTCACAAAAGACACACGCCTCCTTGGTGTAGTGGTTCCCAACGGTGGCGCACCTTTACAAACTTTTCAGCACGCGTTATTTGCGCATCACAAAGATGTATGCTTTTGTTTCACGATCTCGTGAAAGCAGAGATTTGTTCGAGAAATACGGGGAAGATCATGAATGGAGCCATCTTAGATCTGGCGGTCGCGATCCCGCACCACTACGTAAGCCACAAAGAGCTTGCTCAAGCGCGAGGCGTCGAAGCAGACAAGTACCATAGGGGCCTTGGTTGCGATGAGATGGCCATCTGTGGACCAGGTGAAGACACGGTCACACTGGCCGCAGAAGCAGCATGGCGACTTTTCGAGCACAATCCCGAAGCACGCGAGCGCATCGGACTTTGTATCGTGGGGACAGAAAGTGGCGTAGATGCAGCCAAGCCCGTGGCGATCTATGTTCACCGCTTGTTGGGTCTTCCCGCCAACTGTCGCGCCTTCGAGATCAAGCACGCTTGTTATGGTGCCACAGCCGCCCTTCAGATGGCCTCTTCTTGGGTTCAACAACACCCCAAGCGACTGGCTTTGGTGATCGCCTCGGATATCGCTCGTTATGAACGCGGTTCTGCGGGTGAACCCACCCAAGGCGCAGGTGCCGTCGCGATGTTGGTTGGCAAAGCAGACGAACGCGACGCTTTGTTGCAACTTTCGCCGATTAGCGGTGCTTTTGCCAACGATGTCTATGACTTTTGGCGTCCCCCTACCAATCCGAGGCACTTGTCAAAGGCAAGTACTCGATGAATTGCTACCTTGAAGGGTTGCAAGGGGCCTACGAAGACTACTGCCGCCAAGCTGGCGATGAGCCCACCCCTGATTATCTTTTGTATCATGTCCCCTTCCCTGCGATGGCGCGAAAAGCCCATCGACGCATGAGCGATCTTCGCGGACTTTCCGACGAATTGTATTACGAAGACTTGGAAAGCCGTGTCGAGCCTGCCTTGTGGGCCAACCGAAAAGTCGGTAATGTCTATTCGGGTTCACTGTATCTTGCGCTCGCTGGTCTGTGCGAACGCAAGGGGACTCGGCTGATTGGCCGCCGCCTCGCACTCTTTTCGTACGGAAGCGGCTCTTGTAGTGAATATTTCACAGGACGTTTTGGCGAAGGGGTTCACCGCTATCATCGACACCTCCAACACCTTTTAGACACCCGCACTGAAGTCGATGTCGATCAATACGAGCTTTTGCATGACGCCTCACTCAAGATGGAACGAAACAACTCCTTCCAATCAGCATTGCCACACCAAGGACAGGCCTTTACTTTCTTGGGGATCCGCGATCATGAGCGATGCTACAGACAAAACTTCGCAGAAGACGCTGTCGCGCTCATCCCAGCCCGTCCCACCATCCTCAACAACACACGACCCTTCCAACGCGCCTGAGATCGAAGAAGCGTCAGAGTCAACGCTCCATGACGAAGCAATCACGATCTTTGCAGAGTTCTTCGATGGCTTTGGCTTCAAGCCAAATCTTGGGAAACTCTGGGCCACGCTTTTTTATCAAGGCGAACCCATGAGTCAGCGCGAACTCTCTCAGATGTTGGGATTATCATCGGGTCTGGTGTCACAAGGTCTCGCAGAGTTGGCCCGTTTTGGCATGGTAGGGATCGAACCCGAACAACGGGGACGAGAGACCCTTTATCGCTGCGAAGGCAACTTGCTCAAGATCGTCTCTTCCATCCTGAAACAACGGAAGAGCAGATCATCGAGCGTTTGGAATGGCGCATCCGTGCGCTGCAATCGAAGTTGGCGATCCAAACCGATCTCCAACCCACGAACAAGAACGCCTCGAACGTTTTGAGGAGATCTTGGTGATCTGCCAGCTTGCTTCCGCGATGATCGGGCTGGTCGAGATGTTTTCGCGTTACTCTTACCATGCTGTGTCGCTTGGTGCGCGCGCTCTATCCCATCTACGTGTGGCCCAACTGCCCGATCTACTCGGCCTTTCCAAGCGAAGCCGTTAGTCCTCACCGCAGAAAGCGCACCCCACACTTCCATTCGAACGATCCGAAAACAACGAGGTTTTTTGATGCGTTTCCAAGCGTCTGGCAATTTATCCTTGCTGGAGAGCATTTTATCTTGTATCAGAGTCCCGCACTTGCGTTGCCGTGGTACAGCGCAACCTTGCGCCTGACTCCGCTTGATGCCCCTATCCAGCCCGACATTCCGGGTGTATTGGATGCTTGGCAACAAGCTCGTCACTCCTTCGGACTCCCCGAGACAACAGGATTTCCCTTCTCTACAATCGGATATCCCGCTAGGATGTGGCTTTGGCTCAAGTGCCGCACTTTGTGTCGCGCTGTTGCGCGCCGCACACGAAGCAGGCACGACGATGACAGAGCAAGATCTGATCGCGCAAGCAACGACCTTGGAAGCACTTTTTTCACGGTCGTTCGAGCGGGTTGGACCCTGCGGTGGTCGTTCGTCAAACCCCTTGCGTTTTCACATGGGGCAGCCACCACAAGCCTGGCGATGGCGTCTTCAAGGTGTAGGATCGTCCTCGCGGTCAGCCAAGAGCAACGACAAACTGCGGTCGCCGTCAAGCGCGTAAAAGCTTCTCAGAAGCATCCCCGCACGTTTCGAGGGTTTGCTTCAAGAAGCCAAGGCACTCGTTGAAGAGATCCAACAGTGCTGCGAACAAGAAAGCCAAAGCCTCGAACAACAGGCCCTTTGTGGCAAACGCCTTGGCGAAGCATTAAACCACAACCACGCTTTGCTGCACGAAGTCGGCGTATCTTCCGAACACTTGGAAAGACTCGTTCGATGTGCCCGCCAACAAGGAGCGTGGGGCGCCAAGCTCACAGGCGCAGGGATGGGCGGCGGGATGTTTGCCCTTGCACCGCTCGAAGATCTGCCCGCTTTGGCCCAAGCTCTCCAACAAGAAGGTGCGCGGAGTACCCATCTTTACGATCCCAACAAGCCGCTTGCGGCGCAGGAGACCCATTCATGACCATCTACACCAGCGCTCCTTCGAATATCGCGCTCGTGAAATACTGGGGAAAACGCAACACCAAGCACAATTTGCCCCTCACCTCTAGCTTTTCCGTGACCTTGGAAAAGATGCGGACATGGGTCGCGATCTCTCCCCTCGATCAGGGCGAAGATCAATGGAAGTTGTATGGCAATCCCAAAAAGCACAGCGCGTCTTGGCCCGAAGCACGCGCTGCAACGGGCAACCAGCAGCCTCTCTCCATCACGATCCAAAATGACTTCCTTCAGGCGCAGGACTCGCAAGCTCGGCTTCTTCGATGGCGGCGTTGGCTTTCGCCCTCGATCTCGCCCTCGCTGACGGCACCACCCCACGCGACGAAGTCGCACGCTGGGCCCGACTGGGTAGCGGTTCGGCGGTTCGCTTCGTTGTATCCGGGTTATGTGCTCTGGGAAGCTGGCATCGAACCCGAAGGAAAAGACTGCGTCGCACAAAGCAAGTTCACCGCAACGCACATGCCCCTCGCCCTGATCGCTTGCGTGATCGACGACCGCACCAAACCGATCAGTTCGACCGAAGCCATGGAGCGATGCCGCGATACTTCCCCAACTACGAGGCTTTTCACACACGCAATGGTGAAGACCTTCAACGCGCAATGGATGCTGTCGCAGCCCATGACTTCCGCGCTCTTGGCGATGTCAGCGAAGAAAACTGTCTCGCTATGCACGATGTCATGCATCAAGCCCAACCACCCGTGAATTACTTCCTCGATGGCACCCATGCAGCCATCGAAACCGTACGAAAACTACGAGCACAAGGTATTCCTTGCTTCTTTACGATCGACGCAGGGCCCAACGTCAAGGTCCTCTGCGATCCCGCATACCGCGAGACGATCAGCGAAGCCCTTCAAAAAACCCCTGGGGTCCTGCGACTTCTCCAAGATCGCGTATCTGATCAAGCTGCGCGACGTGAAGAGCAATGGCCCGATCACCTCCATTCTATCGGATCAACAGGAGCCTAACGATGTCACAATGGACCGTAAGCTCGCCTCACAAACTCCTTATCTCAGGCGCCTACACCGTCTTGGATGGCCATACTTCCCTTGCCATCGCCGTTGAACCTGAGATGAAACTCACACTCAACGCGCAAAGTGTCGATGCTTGGCCGCGAAACAACCCTTTTGCAGATGCTGTTCGCGAAGTCATCCTCCAAGAAGCCAACGTACAAGGATGCGACCTTCCCCTTGGTACACTCGGCTTTGAAACCCATCTTGAACTTCCTGTTCATGGTTGGGGCGTCGGCAGCAGCGCGGCTTTTACCACTGCGCTCACCCACGCCATGTCTCTGTCTGTGGGCCTCGACTGCACACAACAAAAACTGTTTGCGCTCGCTCGAAAAGCCCATCGTATCGCACAAAATGGACAAGGCAGCGGGCTCGACATCGCTGCGTGTACCTTTGGTGGTCTCGTCGCCGCCAAAGACGCACACACCGACCAAGCCCCCACTGTCCAGCACTTTGTATGGCCCCGAGAGATCGGTGTTTTGCTGATACGCTCAGAGAAAAAAGCTGATACGCGACAGATGATCCACACCTATCGACAAGCCCCAAAGAACAAGCCCAGTGCGAACGGGATGATCTGCTTGCCTCTGTCGAACGCGTGTACCTCGCGGCCCAACAAGGCGAAGGACAGGGACTCTTACAAGCCCTCGCAGAAAACAGCCGTTACGAAACGTGTTGGTCTCAAGCCATGGAGATCCCGCTCGTCACGCCGCTCCAACAACAGCTCGACCAAGCCTTTGCCCTCTCCAAAAGATCAGTCTCTTGTGATCAAGTCCTTGGGGCTGGAGGAGGCGATAGCATCGGATGTTTCTATCGTAAAGATCTGATCAGTCTCGCTGATATCATGACTTGTCTCCAACCTTTCACGCTCCAAGCGCGACCCGTACAAGTCATGGCAAAGGTGTCCATCAAGTCGAACAAACCCGTTCCTTTGGGCAACTCTCCGTGCTTGCCACAAATGTTCTCGCATCTCCCACACCAAGCACCTCTGGGGCCTAACGATCAAAGACCCTTTGGTGAAATAGACCCACGACCCCGATGTCCAAAGTGGACGAAGAAAAGGAGTCCGCCATGGCGAACGATATGCTCGCCCCTTATCAAGAACACGCACAACACGCTTGGGAATCTTTGCAGCCTGGTATATTGGCCCAAGATCAAGCACTTGCTCCCATGCTTGCCCATCACTTCAAAAGCACGGGTAAGCTTCTTCGCCCTGCACTGACACTGGCTTTCTTTGATCAGCTTGTCCATGGACAAACCACTGCGACACCACAAACGCCTGCACATGTCACGCAAACCGCCCTTGCGATCGAGCTTTTGCACAATGCCACGCTCGTCCATGACGACCTCCAAGATGGCGACACACAACGACGAGGCATCCCCACCGTTTGGAAGGCCTTTGATGCTTACCAAGCGATCAACGCGGGAAGTGCGCTGTATTTCCACGCACTACAACAGATCGCCAACCTCGCGATCCAACCCCTCTCCATCGTGCGATTGCAACGCCTTCTCGCTTCGCAAACCCTCGCGATCATCGCTGGCCAAGCCCTCGAAAAACAACTGTGGCGACCCCTCGAAGTTCTGCGCTCCATCGATACAGAGGCTTTGTATCTCGAAGTCGTGCAAAAAAAGACCTCCGCCCTTTTCGCACTCCCCATGATGTCTGCTGCGATTCTTGCTGATATCCCCGAAGATGCGACCCTTGTGCTCGAAGAAGTCGCCCGTCCACTCGGCGCCCTCTTTCAGATCCAAGACGATATCCTCGATCTCTACGGCAACAAAGGACGCGATGCGATTGGGACGACATCGCTGAAGGTAAGCCAAGTTTCCCCGCATTGCATGCTCTTCGACACGCAAACAACGAAGAGTCCGCTCGTTTGTACGACATCTTGCGTTGTCCCGCGAAGAAACCACCGAACAAGATATCTCGTGGGCCATCGATCTTATCCGTCGTTGCGGTGCTTTGGATGCTTCCCTTCAAAAGATGGAACAGCTTCGCCAACAGTCCCTCGATGCGCTCTTACGCGCAATCCCCGCCCCCAAGACCCCCACGCCCTTCTTTGAGGCTGTTTGCGACAAGATCATGGCCCCCATCCATCACCTCCTCCCTTAAAATGGCTCCATTCCCCCGATCCTCCCGCAACTTCCTCTCTAGCCCACTCCCCAAACACCTGCTTGCATCTCTCCCCATGTCACAATTCAGTTGATTTTCCACTGCGGGCCTGTGCTACTCTATCCTTTTGATATCCGACGACTTGAAGCAGGAGATTCACCCATGCTCTCATCCAAAGCACAGACCGTACAACCTCGCAACCTCCTCGCAAACATCCATACATCCGTACTTTTCGGTTTATTTCTTTTCGTGGCGCTCTTTTCGCAAACAGCCCACGCGTACCGCATCGACCACCCCGATGATGTCGGGGGAGGAGGGCCGCGTCGAGAAGGGTTTATGTTCAAAGATGGCCCCAAGCGCGTCTGGGAACTCGAAGTCCACGGTGGTTTCGACGTCACAGAACAAGGTCTCGCCACAGGCATACGCTTCCACATCCCCATCGTCCACCAAGGCATCCTCCCCAACTTCAATGATGCGATCTACTTTTGCGCTGGCGCCGACTTCTATTGGACCCGATGGAAGGGCATCTTCGGCGTGGGTGCAGGCATCCCCCTCACGATCTTATGGCGTTTGTTCTTCACCAAACTTTTCTCGCTGGGCATTGAGTTGGGGATCAACCCTACCTACATGCCCGATGGTTTGGTGAAGCATACAACTATGGATTCTTGCCCATCTTTTTTATTGGGGCCGTCACTCTCCACTTCGATCTCTCCCCCTGCTAAGCGTCGTCGTTCGCTTGGGTTCGCCGTACCTCAGCGCAGGAGTGTCCTTCCGCTTCTAACTGCGGGTCTTTCGGACGCTCACGATGGAAAAGATGGGAAAGTAAAGACAGGGATGTGGGGAGCAAGGATGGGGCGTGGGGACTAGAGACGTTTTGCGAGAGCGCGGATCTGTGGGGGCCGTTGGGGAGTTGGGGAGCAACGCGCAAGAAACGTCTAAAAGAACGCTTCGCTTGTTTGGATTTCCCCATGCGCATGTAGATCAAGCCCAACACACGGTGTGCATCGCCCATCCTGGGGTCAGCCTTGGTTGCGCTTTGCATCTTTTGGCGAGCGGCTGGGAGTTTTCCAGAGAACATCAAACGCATACCTTCATCGTAGTACTTTTTCGCAAGGGCAGGATTACGTTTACGACGTTTGACTGGGCGGCGTTTGACTGGGCGGCGTTTGACTGGGCGGCGTTTGACTGGACGACGCTTCACAGCGCGACGTTCGACTGGACGTTCGACTGGACGCTCGATAGGCCGCTCGATGGGACGCTCGATGGGACGCTCCACTGGCCGCTCTACGGGTCTTTCGACAGGTCGCTCCACTGGTCGTTCGACTGGACGCTCTACGGGTCGAGGCGCAGAGCCCATCGCATCGGGTGCACCAGCGTCGGGAGCATTGGGGGTCCCAGCATCGGGCGTGTTACGCGCCAAAACATTGGGACGCGGGGCAGGTCTGGGGGTCTCAACACGGCGAGCAGGAGGTGTGCGACGCGAGACGATGGGTTGTGGTGTCAGTTCGTTCGGATCGGGCTTTGGTTTCGGCTTCATGCTGCTGATCGCCAGCAACATCAGCACTGCAACGACGATCACGCCGACACCACCGAAGAGAAGCAACTTACGGTTGCGATCCGCTTCCGCTTTTTGCTCAGCCACCAGTTTATGGAAGTCATCTTCTTCGTGACGAAGCTGCCCAGGGGTTTCATTGACGGGAGAAGAGAAGAAGTTCTCACTCATCGAATCAAAGTCGATATCCAAGTCGCTATGGGGCTCAGCAACAGAAGCAGCTTTCGCTTTCTGTGCAGGAGCAGGCTTCAGCGCGGACTCTACTTTGATCGCTGCGGGTTTGGGAGCAGCTTCGGTCTTCGCGGGTTTAGCAGGTTTGGCTGTGGGTGCAGCGGGCTTGGCTTCCGCCGTATTTTCCGCACTGATGGAGAAAGAAGCAAAGACACCTGACTCGGTAACAGGTTGCTTGCGATCAAGAACCTCCATCTTGACGGCGATCTCTTGTGATTCGACGCTCGCAGCCTCGTCCACGACCGCTTTTTCGGACGCCAAAGTGAAAGAAACGCCTGAGTTCGGGGCAGATGCAACAGGCTTTTCAACAGATGCTTTGGCAGAAGCCTCGGGCTCGGGTTTGGTTGCGGGTGTTTCTTCCGCAGCGGTCGAGGGAGGCGCCATCATAAAGGGCGTCATCGGGCGCGTTGCGCTGGGATTCTTTTTCGCAACTTTGGGAGACTTCCCTGTTTTCTCGATCTGTTCGGCTTGCGCGAGGACATTGGGGACAACATCATCCACACCCGAGATATTCGAGAGTTCTCCTCCCAAAGAGCCAGCATCATCCACAGAGATCGCTGCGATCTCAACCTTGGGTGCTTCCAATCCAAGGTCTTTGAGCGGGTGCATCGAGCGAGTTTGTCGAATGCTATCAGGGAGTTCTTCTGCAACAGAAAGAAGATCATCTTCAAGCGATTGTTCATGGAGGGACACATCGCTATCGTCGGCCCCTTCGGGGACTTCGAAGGATGGGAGCGCCGCATAAGTGGGAGCTGTGTCTGCATCCCCAGGCACTGCAAAAAGCGCCTTGCCACCGTCTTTGGGCACAAAAGATGTAGCTTCCAAAGTGTGCTCTGTGACCACAGCGGAAGAAGCTTCCTCTTCGACAGGCTGCTCCACGACGGGCTCTTGGTAAGACTGCAAATCATCTTGCGTCAACGAACGGACTTGCTCTTCGAGACTGTTTTTGAGATCGGTTTCTAACAGATCCGTCAACAGATTCATCGAGATAGCATCCAACTCTGAGAAGCTGCTCGTCTTTTTGGGCGCAGAGGCCTCAAGTTGAGCTTCAAAGTCATCAAGAGAAGGATTGTCCGCCTGCGTCATATCGCCATCTTCAGAAAAGCGATCAAGCTCCCCTGAAGTCGAGGCTTTGTGAAAAGCTTCAAGGGCGGTTTGTTCTTCTGGATCAGAGATCTCATGAGAGAGTTCGGGCTCGTCCATGTTGGGGACCGCATCGACTTCAAGTGTCCCAAATGCCTGAATATCCGGCAAAGCGGGTCGAGAAGGAGAAGATGTCGAAGTCGAAGACAACATCTCTGCTGGATTGATGGGGCCCGAAGGCACGGCAGGTAGGACATCTTGAGACAGCGAAGTGATGGCAGAGTCGAGCATCTTACTCAAGTCCGCCAACTCAGCATCCAAAGCATCTGGATCTTTGGCCGCTCCCAAAGAAGTCTCCGTCAACTCAGAAACATCCTTCACAGTGGGTAAGCCTGGGTAGGTACTCAGCGTAGGATGTTTTCGAGGGCGACCCGAAAGCGCGGGGGGTGCGGGGAGTTCAGGCTGGGAAGATGCGTTTACATCGGCCCCAGTGACTTCGGGCGGAGGAACGGGCTCTGTAAACTCAGCAGGAGGCCGAAAGGCCGGGACATTGGGGGATGTCTCGAACTCAGAGAAAGCCTCATTTTTGAGTGTCGGCGCATTTTCTCTTGGACCTCGGATAAGGAGCGGATCGTCATGGCCAGCAAGCGCTGGAGGGGGCATATCAGGAATCGTTTGCGAGAGATCTTCGGGCTCATACAACGGAACATCCGAGGTGATCGGTCGTTCTGTTTTGGGCTTGGGCAACGAGATGCCTTTTTCTCTATACTCTTTTTGCGCAACCCCAAAGATATTGTTGTCTTGCGATGAATTGATCTCTGCGTTCGGGATCTGCGTCCCTTTTAGATAAGAAGCAGACTCCTCCATCTCAAGGATTCGCATCGGGTCGTTGTGTTCTGCGATGGCGTCGGCAGAATCCGTCGCGTCTGCATCTGCTGCGGCATCAGGGTCCACTTGATCAAATAGTCCAGAGTGTCGATCCTCCCGAAGACTATGATCGACCCTTGAAACAAAGCCTCGCAGCAGCTTTGCAGCATCTGAAACATCATCCTTCATACCCTGGGGGATCTCGAAGAGATCGCGTTTTTCGCTCATCAATAAAGTCTCCAAAGCAGATGCATCGGGGGAATTGCCCTGTAAATATCCGCAACTGGGCCAAAAGTTCTCAGAATCTACCACCTTCTCTTTGCTCTTGCAACCTATTCACCGCTTGACAGTCCATCCCTACCAAGCACATAGATAAACGCCCTTTTGTATGCCTTCCCCAAAACCTAAGCAAGTCACTTGCACGCTGTACCTTGCAGAGGGCTTTCTCATGATACACCGAATCCTCGGAACAGCCGGCCATATCGACCACGGAAAGAGTCGTCTTGTTTACGCACTCTCTGGACATGATCCAGACCGACTCCCCGAAGAGAAACGCCGTGGTATTACCATCGATCTTGGCTTCGCCTCCCTTCAAACACACGATGTTCAAGTAGGCTTGGTCGATGTTCCCGGGCACGAGGGGCTGATCCGTACCATGGTCGCAGGTGCCAGCGGGATGGACTTTGTAATGCTCGTGATCGCCGCAGACGAAGGCATCATGCCACAAACACGAGAACACCTCGCCATTTGTCGCTTTCTTGGCATCCGACAAGGCATCATCGTCCTCTCCAAATGCGATCTCGTTGATCCTGAATGGCTCGAACTCATCCGCGCAGATATCCTCCAAGAACTCCAAGGCACTCCGTTTAAAGATGCCCCTGTATTCGAGGTTTCTGCGCAGACTGGACAAGGTATCCCCGAACTCCAAGAAGCGATCTTCTCCATCGCAAGACAACTTCCACAACCCCAAAGATCCCTCCCCACAAGACTCCCGATCGACCGAACCTTTGAGCTACATGGGCTTGGTCCCGTGGTCACAGGTTCCCTCCATGGAAATGATCTGCGCGTAGGTGAACAAATCCAAGTCCTACCCGGCCCCTACCAAGGGCGCGTTCGTGGACTACAAGTCCACCATCAACCCGTCCAAGCCGCCCATCACGGCCAGCGTACCGCAGTCAACCTCCAAGGCATACCCCTCGATGATCTCCAACGCGGACAGATCCTCACCAATGAACTCACGCTCCAACCCAGCCGCGAGATCGCTGTCTCCCTTCGCGTCCTCGCACACCTCCCCAAACCCATCAAACATCGCGCACCACTTCTCTGTCACCTTGGCACCCAACAGATCGCATGTCGTCTTTGGCTCCCCACCCAAAGCCATCTCGCCCCCGACGAACACACCTTCGCTTACCTCCTACTCGAAGAAGAAACCCTCGCCCTACCACAAGATCACTTTATCTTACGAGGCTTTGAACGATTTCCCATGCATGGCTCCACGGTGGCAGGTGGCGTCATACTTGACCCCTTCCCCCCCAAACGAAAGCGCCAAAGACCCGAGATCTCCGCGCGTCTCCAAACACTTCTCCTCGAAGACGACGAACAACGCGCGTCTTTGCTCGTCCTCGAAAGCCAACAACAAACCCTCGAAAAATCCAAACTCGCACAACGACTTGGCATCTTTGGGAAACCCCTCGAACAATTGCTCCAAAAACTCACAAGCAAAAGCGTCATCGTTCAACTCGATCGCGACCCTCCACACTACCTCCACACACAAACCCTCGAACAACTCTGCCTCGAAGCACAAAAGATCCTCGAGACCTACCACAAAACACACCCACTTCACGAAGGGATGCCCCGCGAAGCCCTACGCGAGCAGCTAAGAAGCCCATCCACTCGGCTTTTTCACCTCATCCTGCAAACACTGCAAAAGCAAGGAACCATCGCGCCACCACAAGATCTTCTTCGCCTCGATTCACACCTCGTTCAACTCGAAGGCGATCACGCAAACCTCGAAGAACGCTTGATCTCAACCTATCTTGAGGCCGCTTTAAATCCTCCTCGCGTGCAGGATCTTCCCCAGCTTGTCGAGACTTCCGCAAGCACCCTCAAACCCATCCTCACGCTACTCTTTCGCAATGGCACCTTGGTCCGCGTCTCTGATGAACTCTACTTCCACCACACCCACCTCCTCGACCTCCAAGAACGCTTGGTACAATTCTTACTCCAACATCAGACTCTTTCCCCACAAGACTTCAAACAACTCACACAAACCTCTCGCAAGTTCACCATCCCCCTTGCTGAGTACTTCGATAAACAACGCATCACCGTTCGACACGGCGACTCGCGGAAACTCCGCGATCCTAGCGCACACCAACAAACACTCTAAGAAAAACCCTCTACACTCTCCAGCATAAGTCTGTAAGCCACACCCAGCCAAGACAGCCAAACTTTCGAGACACGGAACCAACATGCTCAACCTCTCCCTTCCCCCCTTCGAAGACCTCCAAGCAGGCATCTACCTCGTCCCTACACCCATCGGCAATCTCGATGATATTACCCTACGCGCACTCCGAACCCTCGCTAGCGTCGACCGTATCGCCGCCGAAGATACCCGCAGCGCAAAGATACTCCTCGGACACTTTGGTCTACACAAACCTCTGACTTCCCTCCACCGCGACAACGAAGCCCAACGAAGCCAAGATATCCTTGCGGCTTGCAAGCGCGGTGAACGCTTCGCCTACATCAGCGAAGCTGGCATGCCCGGGATATCCGACCCTGGATATGTCCTCGTTCGCGATGCCATCCAAGAAAATGTCCCCGTCATCGCCCTCCCCGGCCCTTCCGCTGCACTCACCGCCCTCGTTGCAAGTGGGCTCCCTTCGGATCGCTTCCTCTTCCTCGGATTTCTACCGCACGCCGCCTCCAAACGACGACAAGCCCTCGCTTTTTTTGTGTACCAACCCCTCTCCCTGATCCTCTACGTCTCGCCACATCGCGTCTTTGAGGAACTGCAAGACCTTCAAGAGATTCTAGGCGATCGCAAAGCCACACTCGCACGCGAGATCTCCAAGTTCCACGAAGAATATATGCGCGGCACACTCTCCTCCATCCATCAAGATCTTGCACAACGTACCCATAAACTCGGTGAGATGGTGCTGATCATCCATGGCGCAGACGATGAACGCGCTGCACAAGCCCACGCTATCCTCCATACCCAACTCAATCCCCCCACACCCAACCAAGATACACAAACGCCACTCACCCCCCTCGATCCCGAAACCGCCATGCAACTCGATGCACAACGACTCCTCGAACTCGATGCACCTCTCTCCCAACTCGCCAAACAACTCGCACAACGATGGCCACACATTACCCGCAAACAGGCCTACGATATCCTACAAAATCTGCGGGCGGACGATTGATATCCCGCATATCACACATCACGGGCGGATGATCGGGCGCCCGATATCCCCCGCATATCCCCGCATGATTGGGCGGCCACGGAGGGCCGCCCCTGGGATATCCCATATATTCCACATATATATTCCATATATCCCACATATATATTCCCGCATAATTGGGCGGCGGTGGCCGCCCCTGGATGATATTCCCCGACATATCCCATATCACGGGCGGCCCTCTGTGGTCGCCTGCATATCCTCGCATATCCCCGCATGATTGCGGCGGCGGTGGCCGCCCGCATATCCCCCGAATATCCTGAAATATTTTTTATTTTTTTATGGATTGGCGATAAAAAACCATCTCGGCTTTTTTCCCCGCTGCATCGTAGGAACAGACGATCTTTTCTTTGCTCCACTCGCAAACGGAGAGGCTTGTCTGGCTTTTTCCTTCAGGGGCAAGGCGTAGCTCCATATATCCGCGAGAGAAGCGCCAAGTTCCCCGATCGATCCGCTTTTCCACGCGGCCTTTAATAAAGGGGTTGGGCATCATCATGGTCATGGAGGCTTTTCCTTCGCGTCCAAGCTCCAAGACCACATCCATCCGCCCCAACATCACACGGTGAAACTGCGCAAATTGATTCGGATTTTTGGACAAAGCATCCACTTCCTCTTTCGCGATCTCTTTCATTTGCTTGCGTTCGAGGACGTACACGCCTTCCACTTCAGCGCTTTTGCAGGCTCCCATCCCCAGCACCAAGAGCAGCCCCCAAAAGAGCCGCACCATCGACATCTTGTTCATCGACAGACCCCACCAAAACGAGCGGCACATTATTTCACGCGCACAAAGTAGAGTTGTGGAACGCCCTTGCGATCGCGACAATCGAGATTTTTACCATCGCGGCGACAAAACAAAGCTTGCTTGCCTTTTTTCCCTTTGGGCGGATAAATCACGACAACATCTTTTTCGACCACCCATTCAAGTTGATCTTTTTTGTGTTTCATCTTTTGTGTGAAGGGATTCATCACGCGAGACGAGAGAAAAGCCAGTTGCTTTGGTGCGGAGCGCAACACAAGTCGCATCCGCATCTTCTTCAACGCTTTCATCATCTTTTCGG
Source organism: Myxococcales bacterium (assembly GCA_020632975.1). Classification (GTDB taxonomy): domain Bacteria; phylum Myxococcota_C; class UBA6777; order UBA6777; family UBA6777; genus JAKLKB01. The sequence goes on along the minus strand of JACKEL010000014.1, from coordinate 7,723 downwards.
CCATGGGTTTTGCATTGGGGGGCAACTTCGCAAAGCGCGGACGGACGGTCTCAATCAAGCGAGGAAGGTCCAACTTGTAATGATCTTCTTTCACACCAGGTTTAGGCTTCGCATCTTCCTTGTTGTCCGCGCCGTTCCAAACAAACGGCACCAAACACAACAACAACAACAACTCGCGCAATCGCATCTTTGACTCCTTATCTTACAAAACACAGTTGCCTGCTCTTTTTGGTCGCTTTATCGAACCTATGCAACATGCACAACCCCTCTTCAGATCACAACCCCCACGAGTCACAACGATGCGCGATGCCTCCCCAAAAACCTCCCTTTCAGCCCTCCGTTGACTTTCGATACCCCCGCATCGACTGCCCCAACAACATCGAAAAGATCCCGACATAGCGCTCGAAATCCTCCATCCCTTCGCGCAATCCGAAGATCAACGCTGTTGTATAATGCGACCAGATCCCCAAAGCTGCGATGCTCAACTCGACGCCTTCTCGCAACTCCCCTCGCTCGCGTTCTCTCTCCAACAAGCCTTCCATCCATCGCAAAAATGCCAGACCTTGCTCTGTCATCCGATCGCCCCACTCTCCACTCAAAAAGAAAGACTCCTTCACCAAAGTTCTCGATAGATTGGGGTTTTCTGCATAACGTCGAAACAAACAACGCACCATGTGAGCCATCTGCTCCTCTGACGTAGCCTTAGTATCCAACGTCGCATAAGCCCCTTCCATCGTCTCTTCGATGAAATCGTAAAAGATCGCAGCCAACAAAGAAGCTTTGTCGGGAAAGTGCGCAAACACTGTACCTGCTGCAACACCGGCCTTTTTCGCAAGATGCCGCATCGTCGTGTCGTCGTAACCACGCTCCACAAACAACTCTCGGGCGGAAGACAACAACGCCGCACGTGTTTCTTCCTTTTGTTGCAACCTCTTGCTCATCGATTTTCCCTTTTCTCTTGACAAATCTCTCTCCCTGATTCATTTCATTGACCACGCTCATTGAACAAGATCATTGAACGCGTTCATGGAAAACAGAATGTAACGCGAAACGAGCGAAAGGCCAAGAAAAAAGAGGCCAAAGGAGGCACAAGTGAGCAAGCAACAAGGTCAAAGTGAAGCGGATCGAGTCTTGGTGGTAGGAGGAGGGATCGCGGGTCTAGCGATGGCGATCTGTATGTTGCGACAAGGCCGATCTGTCGAGGTGGTGGAACGTGCGGAGACTTGGCGTCCTTTGGGAGCGGGTATTGTCTTGCAATGCAATGCGACAGCCGTGTTGCGTTTGTTGGGTGTAGAGGGAGCGATCAAAAAGCGTGGGCGTTTGTTGGAGGATGGCGACTTTGCGGAGCAATCAGGGCGCTCTTTGAGCCAGCTCACCTTGCGTGTGATGACGGAAAAGTTTGGTCCCTCCTATGGCATCCATCGCGCGTTGCTCCATGAGTCGTTGTTGGAGGCTTGCGAGGGTGCGGATATCCACATGGGCGAAACGGTCACAAGCATCGAACAGCAGGGAGAGCGTGCACAAGTCACATTTTCATCGGGTCGTTCGGGAGAATACGATCTTGTGATCGGTGCGGACGGCTTGCACTCCAAGGTGCGAGAATTGATTTGGCCTGAGGCACCAAAAGAGCCGACTTATGCGGGTTATGTGTGTTGGCGGTTCATTTGCGAGAATGTGATCCAACGCAACCACATGACAGAGATGGTTGGTCGCGGACGTCGTTTTGGCCTTGTTCCTATTGGAGATAACAAGCTTTACTGTTTCACGACGTTGAGTGCTCCCGCAGATTATGGGGCAGACAACAAAGATCCGCTTGGTTTGTTGCGTGAGTTGTTCAAAGACTTTGGAGGCGATGTCCCCGCGGTACTGGCGTCTTTGACAGAAGAAACACCGATCTTGTGGCATCCTCTTGCGGACATCGATCAGCCTTATTGGTACCGTGGGCGCGTCGTTTTGATAGGAGATGCTTGCCACGCGATGACGCCCAATATGGGGCAAGGTGCAGCGCAAGCACTCGAAGATGTTGGGATCTTGGGCTCTTTGTTGCACCAAGGCGGCTCTATAGAAGAAGTCTTACAAAAATATCGCAAAGTACGCGAAACCCGCGTCAAAACATTTATGAAAAAGTCCCGTCAGTTCGGCAAGATCAACCAGTGGTCTTCTCCTTTTGCGGCCTCTTTCCGCAACCTGTTGTTGCGCATGACACCTACATCTGTCATCGAAAAACAATCCACCGAACTGATCGCAGGCTTCTCCCTCGTCCAATCCCCCTCCCCTCTTTTTTAACCGAATATCCGGCCCTTTCCCCAAAGCTCTCTCTATCCAAAAAGACAGGCTGGGGATTATTGGCAGATACCAGCGGAGCAAGTCTGTCCTGTAGCACAAGCATTACCGCAACTACCGCAATTCGCGGTATCGGTTTGTATGTCTGTGCACTTTCGATTACAAAAGATTTGCCCAACATCACACTTACAAACGCCTTGCGAACAAACCTGGCTGGGATTGCACTTAATCCCGCAAGCACCGCAATGATCGGTATTATTTTGTATATTGGCGCACGCGTTACCGCAATCCGTGGGTGCACCTTGGGGACAATTCGCAAGGCAAAGCCCACCCGCGCAAACTTTACCTCCAGAACAAGCATTTCCGCAGGAGCCGCAGTTTGTGCGATCATTTGAAAGACTTACACACTGGTCTTTGCAGATATCGAGCCCAGTGGGACAAGTGCGGAGACACGATCCAGACGCACAAATCAGCCCGCTTGGGCAACGATTTCCACAAGCCCCACAGTTTGAGGTGTCCGTTTGCACATTCACGCACTGCCCGTTGCAGCTGATCTCTCCGTTCGTGCAAGGCCCCACGCAAGTTCCGTTGGTACAAGTCTCGGTCGATGCGCAGACTTTCCCGCAGCTTCCGCAGTTGTTGCGATCTTTGTGAGCGTTGAGGCAGACGCCATTGCACAAAAGCAAACCTGGAGCGCAAACGCAGGCCTCATCGACTTTTCCATCACAGTCATCGTCGAGACTGTTGCAGTTTTCTTTGCCATTCGAGCAAGAAGCCCCTGAACGTACAGCGATCGTCTCCGCAAAGCGCGCGAGTGCATCCGAATAAGCCACATTATCGCCGCATATCGGCGCCCACAGATTCTTGGGGTCACCAAAAGCAGTTTGTTGGATGGCGTCGTACACACGCAGTCCCCCATACGCACCTGCATCCACAGAAGAACAACCTGAACACTTGCGATCGCCGTTGTCTGTAAAAGAGCAATGTCCGCCAGCACCGCACAAAGCGTCATTGGTACAAGCAACGATGGGTGTGGTGGTTCCAGATTGATAGATGTAAGGGTTTCCGATCAAGCCCATCACAAGGATATCTTTGCGAAGTCCTTTGAGAAAGGTCGTAAATCCTGACACGGGATTGAGTCGATCCATCTGACCTTTTTCAGGATTCCCATCTGCTCCAATAAGCGGATTTCCTTGATCATCTTTCAGGGTTTCCGTTGAAGGATAATAACAAGACTCGGAGGTTTTGCGTTCATCGAGTCGCCCACTGTGAGAGCAATCGTCTTCATCTGTCACAAAGATCACGACCAACAAAGAATTAGGTCGCAAGAAACCTTTGTTGTCAGTCTCTTCAAATCCCCCTTGGGAGCTGGGAGAAAGCGCAGTTTGGACAGACTCAAAGTGACGTTCGAAGTTCGAGCCACGTGTCCCAACAAGTACATTCTTTTGAAAAGCATCGACGATCTTCGTGGCCCCAAGGCTAGAGGAGATAATCTTTGGCACGGAGGGATCAGCTTGAAACAAACGCCCCCAACCTTGCGGATTAAAGGTCTTGTCCATATCCGTGGTGACGACGCCGATATGGTAATTTTTCACATTTTTGTTGGCGAGACTTTGAACAAAAAAACCAGCATTATCTTTTAATTTCTTTTGTTCTTGGGCCATCGAACCTGAGTTATCGATCACAAAAAGGATATCGATGGGTCGATCTTGGCACGTTTCATCGACTTTTCCGTCGCAGTCATTGTCTTTACCATCGCAATACTCTTGTGATGGCGTGCATACAGAAGCAGGCTTACACATACCGCCCTGGCATGTCTCGCCACTCGAACAGTTCGTATCATCCGTGCAAACCACCAAGCATTGGCCAGCCGAGCAGATACGATTGGGGGGACACTCTGCGGTACTCAAGCAGCCCGTTGCACTTGAGCATGTACCATTGACGCACTTCTTGCCGCTTCCGCATTCTGCGTCGTTTGAGCAAGCAGTGGGGCGACAGATACCACCCGAACAAGACTGACCCGAAGCACAAGCGTTGTTGCACGCTCCACAATGGAAAGCATTTGCGTTGATCTCTACACAAAGCGAGCCGCACTGGGTCAGCCCAGAAGCGCAATTGACGCTGCATACGCCATTTTTGCAGACCTGCGAGCTAGAGCAATCTGCGTCGTTCGTGCAAGGCTTCGTCACGTTTGCACACGCACCACTACGACAAGAAGACCCTGCTGGACACGTCTTTCCACAAGCACCACAATGAGCGTCGCTCGTGCGAAGATCCACGCAATCTGCTCCACACTGCGTACCACCCGTCGCTGCGCAAGGTTGCGTCTCCGCAACACAGTTTCCTTGCTGGCAGACCTTTGAGGTGGGACAGTCTTTGTCCACAAAACACTCTTTCAGCACCCCACAACCAGAAAAGGAAAGCGTACTCGTCCAAAGTATTCCCAAAAAAAAGAGGGTAAAAAGTCGAAGTCTTCGCACGACAAACTCCTATCGACATCGCCTAGGGTATGCACCCATGATGTCATGATGAGAAAGGTTCAAAAGATTCCAAGAGTCCTTGCAAGGGCTTTCATACGCATTGACAAGACACTCTTTCAAAACCGAACCTCCCTTTCTCTTTTTTTCAGTATTTCTTTAAAATTGATGTTCATAAAAAATACTTTTTCTATCAGACTTTAATCCGCAAGACTTACGTACCAAAGACGATACCAAGGTATACCTCTCCCATGGCAGTGAGCGGACTTCCCTGTGATATCGGGGTGTGTCGGACTTGGCCTTGCACCCCCATTCGCATCCCAACATGCCGTGAAAACCACCAAGACAAGTCGAAATGCACACCTCCACCCAAAGTCAACGCGAGGATCGACTCACTTTGTTCTTTTGCTTGTTGCAGGATGAGACCCGCGATACCATGCACTCCAAAAAAGATTTTGATCTGCGATCCTTGGAACAGAAAACTGCGATTGAGACCGATTTCTGGGCGAAACAGGATATGCGTCAAAGTAAAAGAGCGATCTTGAGGGGCGCTATAATCCACCCAGATCCCAAAACCAAATAAATCGAAAAACCGCACATTGAGCCCGCCGCCACCTTGAAAAAATTGCAAGCTCGCCAACTTGAATCCACCAAGGCTCCCAAGCAATGCCACGGAAAATCCATGCTCGTTTGTAGGTTCTTGATAAGGTTGCGCAGGAAGCACCAAAAGCCCCTTGCGACGCAGATGATCGCGTTGGCAACGCACAGCTTCCCAACGCGAACCCAGCGTCACTTCTTCCCCTTTTGGCACGCGGATCGACTGACGAAAACAGCGCCCTCGACGCTCCAAAAAGACGCTTCCCATCCCATCGACCACAGCCAAACGCAATGCGCGACGCGACTTTTTCTGTTGCACCCAGACGAAGTTGGAGACCGCAACCTTGAGATACCCCAAGACATCCGCCCCAATGCGCAGACGTGCCCGATACGCGGGGGCAATCGCATAAGGTTCTTGGCGCTCTAATAACACAAGTTGTTGAGGCTTTTGACCTGTTTCGAAGGAAACTTTTTGGCTGGTATAATCAAACAATTCATCGAGTGTAATCTTTCCATCCCGATTGAGATCAGCCTTTCCCCCTAAACCTTGTAAGAGATGATGCGTAAAGGTCGAGGCACGATAACGCTGAACTTCCCAAGAGAGCTCCAAGCTAGAGGCCAAGATCCGCACACCGCGCTCGTTCCCTTTTTTGGGCAACATCAAAGGATGAAGATCGATCATCCTTCTTCTTCGTATCCCCTTGGAGCGAGCAACCCGCAAAAATGACCGATACTTGTGCAGATCCCCAAACTTTCGGATCACCTCGCCACTGTAGCAAGAGTCAAAGATCGCGACACGACGGGCTACAGGAAGCCGACCAAAAAATCGCGAAAACTCTGTGTAGGTAAAAGGCTGTTTGCGACGTGGCCCCAAGTGCAAGTGGTGCTGATCCGCATGACCTGAATAATAAAAAAGAAAGGTCTCAATTTGTGACTCGCGCTGAATCCTTGCAGCGACTTTGGCCAAGGTTCGTCGTAACGCTCCAGCATCTTGGTTTTCCAAAGTGATCACCTGGAACCCCAACGAGCGCAGGCGTTTGGCCAAAGGCAGCAGATCGCCCGAAAGCACGTAACGTAGGCGAGGATCGCCATCCCAGCCTTGTTGGTTCCCCACAAGCAAAGCCAAACGTTGCTCTGCCCCCTCAGTCTGCACAGGACCTTTCTTTATGCGTTTGTCGCTCTTTTCTTGAGACTGTGCCAAAGCGCTTTTTCCCAAGGCCCCATGCACAAACACCAAGATCCCCAACCAACAAACGCAAAGAAACCCGCGAACACTTTGTGCAGCGAGTTTTTTCCAAGGGCTCTCGAAAGGATGAGACCTTTTCTTCGGGCTCATGGCGTTCTCCGAGGGTTTGGCCCTTGTAACAAAAAGGGACTCTTTGGTGGGTGGAGTCTCTTTGTTTGAGAGCGTTTATGGATGAAAAAGACCTGTACTTTGATCCGATTTTCTTGAAAAGAAAGCCGTAACAAATCTTTTCCTGAGTGATGAAAAGCCTCTTCGACAAAGCCTTTTACATCCGAAAAAGAAAAGGGTTTCTGAGAAGATAAAAACAAGTATGCTTCCAAACCAAGGTAATCATCAAGTTCTAAGGAAGAGTGTTCGGGAAGACGCGAGGCGCCTTTTCGTACGGCTAGGCTTTCCTTCCCAGGGTAAGGGATCACCACGGAAAGCTCGCCTTTTGCGTTGAGTCCCAAGATCATGACATGGAACGTGTTGGGCGCCTTCACTGAAAACTGGATCAAGTCTCCTGGCGCCAATGCTTGACCGTGGCGAGCCCAATCACTGTGCTTGCTTCCTTGTGAAAAGTACAACACACGAAAAATAGGGCTGCTTCCTTTGGCACGTCGCTGTGAGGTTTGGCTTGGATGCGATGGTTTAGAGGGAGGCGAAAAGAACTGGGACTTGTTTTGAAGAAGCACGCGATTCGTTTGCGAAAGATGAAGCATCGCAAAAGCTGCCGCAGCCAACACCAAACCGCCCAATGTCCAGTTTTGCCACTGACGCACCAGTCGTGACCATCCTCCTTGCGCAGAGGTAGCGAGCTTCTTTTCTGTGCGAGATGTGCCCAGCGATGCTTGCAGATCTGTTGCACCAACCATCAAATCTTCCGAATCCATCGAACTTTTCGCATCCACCGAACTTCCCGACCCCGACAAAGAGAGAGTGTCCATGGAGCGAGCAGCGACCATGCTTCCTTGTTCAAGGAGCGCACGAAAAACAGGAAGCTCACGCACTTCTTCGATTTGTTTGTTGCGTTCGTCCAAACGTGACTGACAACGGGGGCAACCTGCAAGATGTTTTTCCCAAACCTGCCGTTCTTCGGGGCTGGCCTCTCCCACATGGAGGCGGTCCATAGAAAACTCAG
>JACKEL010000013.1 GCA_020632975.1 Myxococcales bacterium | reverse complement strand
GGCATGTGAGTCCGATCCTTTTGTAAAGAAGGGCTTGGATGTATGGGCCTTTGCGCGACGTTGGGTTTGCGTGAAAGCATGACGTGTCTCCCAACACAAACGCATTCGACAACGCAAAGACAGCTGTGTTTGTTGTAGACACAAGGCGATGTGCCGTCAATCTTTGCGGGGTTGTTCTTTTATATTGGACTTTTGAAGCAAAGGGATCACTTTGCAATAGAAGTGTTTCTGACATGGCTGAAAAAGAGTGGGCCTTTCACTTGAGAGACAAGCAAAGGGCGCACAGAGGAGCGAAGAGATGAGCCAAGATAGATTGATGAAGGTGCTTGCTTACGATGGTCAGGTGCGTGCTTACGTGTGCCAAACGACCGAGTTGGTAAGCGAGATGTGCAAACGCCACGACACTTGGCCGAATGCAAGCGTTGCTTTGGGACGCGCGCTTTCGGCGGGTGTGATGATGGCTGGGATGTTGAAGGAAGAACAACATCAATTGGCCCTAGAGTTTCGCGGAGATGGACCGATTGGCCGTGTTGTTGTGGATGCTCGCGCAGATGGAACAGCCCGTGGCTACGTTGGAAATCCTCATGTGGGCCATCCCAACGGTGAGCCTGGGACGATCAATGTGGGCGATATCGTGGGACGCGACGGATTTTTGCACGTGCTTCGCGATACAGAAGAAGAGGAGCTGTACCGAGGGACGGTGCCTATGATCAATGGCGAGATCAGCAGCGACCTGACCTATTACTTCGCCCAGTCTGAGCAAACGCCGACCGTCGTGGGTGTCGGCGTTCTGCTGCATGAAGATGGCTCTGTGTCTTCTTCGGGCGGCTTTCTCGTCCAATTGATGCCTGACGCAAGCGATGAGGTGGCGAGCAAACTCGAACACCAGATCGAGCAGCTTGAGTCTGTGGTGAGACGTTTGGAAGGTGGTGTCTCGATGGAAGAGATCATGCACGACTTGCTTGGAAGCGATTACAACATCCTCGAAGAACGCCCTTTGCGTTTCCGTTGCACTTGTTCGCGTCCTCGTGTGGAGCGTGCGTTGTTGAGTCTGGGCATCGAAGAGTTGAACGATATGCTCAATGAACAAGGCGAGGCTGAGACTTTCTGTGACTTTTGCCGAGAGCGCTATTACTTTGGCAAAGAAGATCTACAGATGTTTATCCGAGTCCTTGAAAAGTCTCTTCAGATGTAATCCATCTCGTCGGATAGCTCGGGATGTTGGGGGATATTGTTTTGGGGGATTGTTTGGGGATGAATGTCCAAAGACGAGCAGATGAATGAGGGGAGGGGTCCCAAGAAAAGGAGCGAGACGCCTCGCTCCTTTTCTTGGAGAGATGGGATTTATGCGTTGTTGGGTTCTTCAGGGAAGAGCAATTTAAAGATCAAAGACTCGACCACTTCGCGGTAATCGTCATCGTTGGTGCGTTTTGCGCTACCTTCGAGAGCTTTTCGTACACGCAAACGCAGGGACTCTTCTTTTCCACGCCAAGTTTGGAGTGCTTGAAGTTGCGTTTGGAGTGCGCGGAATGTGATCGCTTCGTCGGGACCGACGCCTTGGAGAACTTGTTCGCGTTGAACTTGCATCACTTCAGCTTTACGGGGACGACCGGGGCCGCGTTTGGGCGTGGTCGCGACAGCGGTGCTTTCGGACTTGCGGGGGCGACCAGGGCCACGCTTGGGCGTGGTCGCGACAGCGGTACTCTCGTTTTTGCGGGGACGGCCAGGTCCACGTTTTTTGGGAGCAGCTTCAGCATTTTCGGCTTTACGAGGACGACCAGGGCCGCGTTTTTGGGAGCGGCTTCGGTATTTTCGGCTTTGCGGGGGCGGCCAGGTCCGCGTTTTTTGGGAGCGGCTTCAGCATTTTCAGCTTTACGAGGACGACCAGGGCCACGTTTTTGTGTGGTGGCTGCTTCGGCTTCGGTATTTTCGGCTTTACGGGGACGACCAGGGCCACGTTTTTGGGAAGTGGCTGCGGTGTTTTCTGCTTTGGGTTTTCTTCCGCGTTTTTTGGGAGCGATAGAAGCTGCCAAAAGTGCGTCTGCATCGGTGGATTCAGCCTCTACAGGATTTTTGCGGGGGCGACCAGCTTTTCGTGGCGCAGAAGGTTCAGCCAAAAGAGCTTTGACAGAAGGTGCGGTCTTACGGGGGCGTCCGCGTCTTCTTGGTCCGATATTGGTACCTTGATCTGTATTTCGGATAAGTGCCAAAAGTGCCTCAGGATTTTCGCTGAGTTTTTCGGGACTTTCAAAGCTCGGAATGGACGCAGCTTTCGCTGCTTTGGGTGGGCGTCCTCGTTTTCCTTGGCCTTTGGATTTGGAGGAAGTGTTTTTGGAGGACTTGGATTTAGACGACTGGCTTTTTTTGTTCGCCATGCTAGGTTCCTTTGCCGAGGATGGTTTAGCGAGCGCGATATCGGGGTTTTCACCTTCTTCGATCTTTTTTTGCACTTCTTCGGAGAGCGAGGCGGGATGAACTTTGCGCGCGCGTTTATTTAGTCTTCTGCGTGTGGTTTTCTGTTTGGTCTGCGAACCAGGGCCTGTTTCGATGATCTCTTGTTCAGGTTCAGGGATAAACTCAATAGGCTCTTCAGAAGGGAGTTTGGCGACTTCCTCGCTGCCTTGACGGCGTCGTAGGATCACCTTGTCATCGTTTTTTTTCTCGTTTTGAATAGGCTTTTTATCCATGTGCATGTCCATTGCAAGGCATTCTCCATGTAAGTTTTCTCTCACAGGAGTTTGGATTCATTCCATCAGCGGTACCATTTCAATGGAAAAGGAGGGCCGTTTGCCGAGGATACCTTTTCTTTGAGAGGCAAACAAAAAGCATAGCAAATTGTCTTTGTCTGAATATTAAGTGGCATGCAAATTTTTTCAAGCATTATTTTTCTATTTTTTGACGATACAAAAACAGCAAAGCGAGTTTTGCTCGTTCAAAATCATCGTATACAAGGGTAAAACAGCGTTGTCTTTTGCTGATTTTTTTTCGAGTCGTCAAATTGCGACAGTGTGATGTTTTTGATTTGCAAGATCGCATAAAAGGAAAAGCTGTTGACAGTTGATAAAGGTTCGTGTTAGCACACGCGGCAATTTATTGCGATGTCTTCGGTGGTTGTGTTTCCAAAAACAAGAGACCCGAGCATGCGGAGAAGCGCAGGGTTGTTTTCCAAAAAGACTCTTGGTTGAGAGTGAAAAGCTTTTGGGCTTTATTTGGAAATAGATTGGATAACGTTACGCGTGTGGCGTAGAGAACAAGGCGCAAAGGAGATGCCTGAGGATGAGTCTAGGAAAGATTGTACTCGCATATAGCGGCGGTTTGGACACATCATGTATTTTGAAGATTTTGCAACAACGCGGCTATGAAGTGATCGCTTATATTGCGGATGTGGGTCAAAAAGAAGACTTTGTGAGCCTTGAAAAGCGCGCTTTGGAGACTGGTGCATCGAAAGTTTATGTCGAAAATCTCCAGCGCGAATTTGTCACAGACTTTATCTTCCCCGCCATCGCAGGAAATGCAGTCTACGAAGGTCGTTATTTGTTGGGTACTTCTTTGGCGCGTCCTTTGATTGCACGTCGTCAAATTGAGATCGCTTTGAAAGAAGGCGCTGAGTTCGTTTCGCACGGATCGACGGGCAAAGGAAACGACCAAGTTCGCTTTGAATTGGCGTATGCAGCGTTGGCTCCTGAACTCAAAGTGATCGCACCTTGGAAAGAAGCTGGCTTTTTGGAGAAATTTAAAGGTCGTCAAGATCTTATTCGTTATGCAAAAGAGCATGCGATCCCCGTCGAAGCTACGGCTGAAAAGCCCTATAGCACGGACGAAAACTTGATGCACAAAAGCTACGAAGCAGGCATGTTGGAAGATCCTCTTTTGACGCCTCCTGCTGAGATCTTCCGTTTGACGAATTCGCCCCGCACTGCGCCCGAAGAAGGCTGTCGTTTGAAGATCCAGTTCAAAGATGCTTTGCCGATCTCGGTCGAAAACCTCGACGATGGCACCCGCAAAGAAGATCCACACGAACTCTTTAGCTACCTCAATGATTTGGGTGGAACACACGCGATCGGTCGTATCGATATCGTGGAAAACCGTTTTGTTGGGATCAAGTCGCGCGGTGTGTACGAAACCCCCGCTGGAACCATCCTTCACAACGCCTTGCGCGACCTCGAAGGTATCGCGATGGATCGTGAAGTTGTCCGACTTCGTAACGGTTTGGCTCCGAAATTTGCTGAGTTGATCTACAACGGTTTCTGGTTTAGTCCTGAGATGGACTTTTTGCGCGCAGCTTTCGCACAAGCAGAAGCTTTGATCGATGGATATGTGAACGTTGAACTTTACAAAGGTAACGTCACGATCTTGGGTCGTTTCTCTCCCAACTCGCTTTACAACCAAGAACTTTCTTCGATGGATGTCGAAGGCGGTTACGATCAAAAAGACGCTGCGGGCTTTATCCAAATCAACTCGTTGCGTTTGCGCGCTCACAAAGTGATCTTGGGCGACTGACATCTTTCCCCTCCAAAGCAGGGCGATTGCGTAGCTTTTGCCTAGCAGATCTTGGAGGAGGATTCCTGCTCATCTTGGTGAGCTTCCTTTTCCTTTACCGTCCATCTTCCTCTCTCTCCACTTTTTCTCAAACAAATCCCAAGCGACCTTGGCCTTGTGTCGAAGTGTATTCTCTCGTTTGGAGCGCCTTTTTGGATATCTTTGGAGGGGGGCGGTTCCTTTTTGGTCGTGGGGGAAAAACTGTGCTAAGGTCACGTTGGATAGCATCAAGAGGCGTAAGCTCCCCAAGGAGGGGAGTGCTGGGCCATAAGCATCAAGCAAGGAGGCATGGTGGTGAGCTGGAAACAGCGGATACAACGAATCTTTCTGGTGATCTCTGTCGAGCGGTCTTGGCGCAGGAGATTTTCTTGGGGTGTGTGCGGGCTTTTGGTTTGGATGTTGGGGTTGTTGACTGTTGAGAGTGGTTGCACAACGCAGCGAGTCGTGGTGCGAAAGAACCCTACCCATGGACACCAACGCACGCGCAAGATCGTGGAACCTGTGGGACCGCCCGATGATCTTGAGGAGTACCCGGCTTTTTTGGCGGCTACGATGACGCCAAACGCATCGCCCGCTTTGCAGATGCATATCTACGAGAGTCGTTGGGCGCATCTTTTGCCGCCGCAGGTGCGGGCGTGGATGCCGTTGGAGACTTGGGAAGGGGCACTGCCTGAGGTCACTTCGCCACCGATCTCTTCTTGTCGTCGTCGTATCGTGCGGATGGCACGGCGTGATCGCGGTCGTCTGAAGGTTCGTTGCACACGTGCTGCTCAAAGTGCGGTCTATCGAAGCGATTGTGCTGGTTGGTTGCGTTGTTTGTTTTCGCGCTTTGGGATCGATACGTTCGTTTCTTCGGGGTATCGGGGGCGAAGTGGGACCTTTTCGCTGTTCCATTTCTTCCAAGAGTACGGGTACATCCATCGCGGCAAGCCGCTACCAGGAGATGTGGTCTTTTGGCATGCGACCGTGGATCGCAACCGAAACCGCCGCCTTGATGATGATCCGATCACACATGTTGGGATCGTCCACAAGATCGATCCTGACGGTCGTGTGAGGATCTTGCACACGGGTTACAGTCCTCGTCCACGAGTCCATGAGATCTTCATGTACCGACAGGACCCATCGCTCTATAAGAAAGAAGTTGGGGGGCGACAACGCACCTATAATTCGTACCTTGTGAAAAAACTGCGGCGTCCAAGTCGTCGATACTCTAGACGATGGCGACATACGACAGGTGAGCTGTTTGCGGGGTATGGGACATTTCGGGTGTGCCCGGACAAGATTCGCCGCTAAGGGCGCAGGGGTGGGGTCAGAAGTGGCCGACGAGAGCGAGTCCAACGCGTGGGTTACCTTGTGAGTCGATGTCGCTCCAAGGCATGACTGCGATGGGTTTGGGGATCTCTTTGGGTTTGCTCATACGTCGATGGATCTGGATGATGATCTGAACGACGGAAACCAAAAAGCCGATCCCACTGGCTGCAAGGCTTACCCAAAAAAGCATCTGGATCATCGGGTCTTGGATCTGCGAAAGCATCTGCGACATGATCACTGCGTTGTATACGGTCGCTGCGCCGTTGAGCAAGGTCCCTGCGATCTGCCAACCGAGCGGATCTCCCCCGACTTGACGGGTGATGGCTTCTCCGACACCCACCACCAAAGAACCTGCGAGCATACCAATCGTGAAGTAGAGGTAGGTCTGATCGAACGCTGGCATGGGGGTTGGCGACGTTGGCCCTGGTGGGACCGTTTGGGCTTGTTGTTTGGTGGCAAGGGGTTCTTGCTTGAGGTCGATGGCGTGTTGGTAAGCAAGGGTAAAACGCGGGGTCGTTGCTTTCCAACGAGAGGTTTGGGGTTGCCCTGAGGACCAACCCGAAAGGCTGGGGGCAGAAAACTCAGCTCGCGCATCTCGTGGACTGAGCGCAAGTCCCAAGAAGAAACAGAGTACAAGCAAAAGGCGATGCATGCGATGGATCTCCTATCTTTTCAGAGAGCCACCTTACGGTGGATAGAAGCTTGGGTGTTGATGTTTCTTGCGCGCTCATGGTGAAGGTGGGACATCCTTTGGAAAGTGCGGTCGCTAGGGCGATTCCGCATGCTCTGTCGAGATGGGAGGAGCGCGCAAAACTTGGACTCCAAGTTATGTATTTTTCATAGAAAATGCAAGCTACAGTTGCCGCGAGGAAAAGAACACATCGTAAAAAGCGCGGATACGAGAGAAGATCTCTCGTACAGGGGTGCGGATATCCACAGAAAAGGGGACAGCTTCTGCGTTGAAGGCGATGGCATCGAGCCCAAGGGAGCGCGCCAAGAAGAGCGCGCGGGCATTGTGAAAGCGCTGTGAGATCAGGATGACAGGTACTTTCGCAAACTTCGCATGATAGGAGAGGATCGAGAGCCATGTGCGTGTCCCTAGAGGGTCGCGCAAAAGCGCTTTGGCAGGGACACCCCCTGCGATCAGCGCGGCCTGCATGTCGTCGATCTCGGTTTCATAGAGGCGTTTGTCGTTGGCTCCACTTAGGATGAAGGCTTCGACTTTTCCTGCGCGCCAAAGTCGAAGGGCCGCGTCGATGCGGTATTGGAAGTAGAGATTGGGGCGTCCATGACGAAGCATCTTGCGTGTCCCTAACACGAGGCCGTAGCGTCGTTTGGGGAGCTTGTTTGCGTCTGTGTGGAGGCGGGCTGTGTGGCGCCAATGGATCCATTGGTGGCAAAAGAGGACCCCCAAAAAGACGATGCTTGGGGGCAACGTGAGCAGAAGGAGCGTGCGGGGGGTCATGGCTTGCGTTGAAGCGAGTTCAGGAGGCTTTGGAAGTTGGTGCGTGCTTCTTGGATGGCGCGGTCAGGACCGACACATTTGAAGAAGACGGGACCTGCGGGGGCTTCGACGATGGCGCCAAGCATACGTTGTCCAGAGAGTGCGCGTCCTTTTACCATAGGACCCATGCTTGCGGTGTAGGTGCCAAGGATCTCGATGGTATGCACAGAAAGCCCGTTGTATTGGGATTTTTTGATGGAAGGTGTTGGGGGCATTTGGGTCTTGGGATCTTTCGCAAACTGCCCAGCCCAGCGATTCAAGTTGGCTTGGACAGAACCACCTTGCCCGCGTCCAAAGTAGTACAGCGCGCAAGTCGCGACGCCATCTGCATGAGCAGGCAAGAAGTATGTTGCGAGTCGCATGGGGCTACGCGAACGTTGGAGACGCCAACCTTTGGGGTTGGTCCATTTGATTCCTGCGACAGCAAGGCCATCTGCGGTAGTTTGGGAGTTCACCTTGGGAGCAGGGGGAGGCGTGGCGCGACCAGGGCGACGTCCCACGACATCGCTGATCCCGTGCGGTGGGATCGGGATGGGCGTGCGTGGTCCTGCGTGATCGTGTCGTTCGCAAGCAGTGAGAAGAACAGAGGCGACGAGGAGAGCGTACAAAGGCTTCATGCAACAAAGCTCCAAAAAAGAAGTTGGATGCACAGTCGAAACGGAGTGGATCGTGTGGTGGTGCCTTCGACTTGTGCAGAGGATGGACATGATCTTTGGATTGAAGAGAACGGATGTTGGGGGAGAGACGTGAGGCGTTGTGGAGGTGAGCAAGTCATGAGGGCGCTCAATACTCCAAGTGTTTGTGAAGCTCGCTGCTACGCCGTGGGTGACGGAGTTTACGCAAAGCTTTCATCTCCAATTGGCGGACGCGCTCACGGGTCACGTTGAGCTGTTTGCCGATCTCTTCGAGTGTATGGGGGATTCCGTCTTCCAAACCAAAGCGCATGGTCAAGACTTTGCGTTCGCGATCATCCAACTCCTCAAGGAACTTATGCATTTGTTCTTTGAGTGATTGTTGACGTGCGTGTTCCATGGGAGCGGGCACGCTTTCGTCTTTGATGAAGTCAGCAAGTGATGTGCTTTCTTCATGCGCGAGCGGGGCTTCTAGGCTCAATGGCTCTTGGTTCAGACGTTGGATATCCGAGACTTTGAGGACGGCTTGTTCGAGTCGTGCGCTCAAGACTCTTGGAAGTTCTGTGCCTTCTTCCCAGTGGGCTTGGATCTGTTCGGCATCTTCGGTATCAAGGAGAGCCAACTCGATGGCCAGTTCTTCTTGGGTAGGTTCGCGACCGAGGCGTTGGAACAAAGCATTGCGGATACGACGGTGTTTTTTGCTGACTTCGACCATGTGCATGGGCAAACGGATCGTGCGCGTTTGTCCTGCAAGGGCACGGCTGATCGCTTGGCGAATCCACCAGATCGCGTAAGTACTGAAGCGATAACCCAAGGCGTGATCGAACTTTTCGACAGCGCGAAGCAAGCCGACGTTGCCTTCTTGGATCAAGTCAAGGAAGTTTAGTCCGCGTCCGAGGTAGCGTTTGGCCACACTGACGACGAGGCGCAAGTTGCTGCGCACAAGTTGTTTGCGGGCGCGTTCGCCGATGGCGATGACTTTGGTAAGGACGCGTTTGCGATCCGCTTCCGTGCACTCGATGATCTCGCGCTCAGCAGCTTGGCCCTCAGAGATACGTTTCCCAAGAGAGATCTCATCTTCTCGGGTAATCGGGGGGTGTTTGCTGATATCGCGGAGGTACATCCGTACAATGTCAAGGTCTTGGCGCGTTGCAGCGACGTTTTTGAGCAGCTTGTCACTTGGGAGGTTTTTTTCCTCTTCGAGTTCGCGCTCAAAGTCTTCGTCGATCTCTTCGCCTGGGCGAGACATCAAGATGGAAGCATCCGTGAGGGGGGCCTCTTGATCTTCGTCGTCATCGTCGCTGTCATCGACGTTTTTGCGCGAGCTGGTCTCTTCGTCATCGTCATCAGAAAGCGCAAGATCATCGAAATCGGTATCTTCTTCGGGTGAGAAGTCTTCGAGTTCTTCTTTGGCCTTGCGTGATCTGGTCGAAGCGCTTTCTTTGACGCTTTGACGACGTTTTTCTGCGGGCTTGCTTTGTAGGGGCTTTCTCTCCGCGCGGCGTGCTTCCTTTTGTGCAGCGCGTGGCGACGGGGTCGATGGACGCTCATCGGTCATGGTCGTTGGGCTCGCTGACTTCGGGGTTGATTCGCGGCTTTGGCGGCGGAGGATGTATTGGGCCATTTCCGTATTTACCTTAACTTGCTTGGTGCCTTGTAGGGAGCGGGGAATCCTTCCTCGCTTGTCTCGAACTTGGGGTCACAGCTTCACAACAAACTTTTGCGTCGTTGTGTGTTGTGACCCCATGAAAAATCAAAGGAAAAAACAGGAGAGACCTGCGAGGAAGAGAAACAGCCCTATGGGCTTTTTTGCTCCTGACAAAGACTCTCGCATTGTAATCACATCACGCAGACCTGACAAGGAGCCTCTTTGAAGCGATAGCTTCCAAGACAACACACAGCGACAGTTTCGTTTCTGGGGTGTGTTGCGCCCGAGGACTTGGTGGATGCGTGGGATTGGTAAAGAGCAAGGTGTTTGTTACATCCTTCGCTGAAGGATGGTCCCGGCTGAGAGGGGAAGTCCCCACAATCTTTTCGTGCTCTTGCTGTTTTCAAAGCGCACGTCTTACCGATTGTATCTGTGCAAAAACAAACGAAAAGAAAAGCCGTTTTCCATGACGAAGAGAAGCGTGAAGAGGTTCGCGTTGTCTTGCTTCTTTGCGCTCCTCAAGGTCAAACTCATTTTCTTTTGGATGCCTGCACAGTTGAATACTGTCAGCCTCCGTTCTCGAAGAGGGCAGAGGGATATCACACTTCGCAAAGCTTGGCAAGCAAGAAACGATAAAATTTTCTTGTTTGATCAAAGCATCGAACAGAGCGAAGGATCGTCACGAAAAGCACACCCGTCAAGAGACGGTGATGCGTTTTGTTGAAGACGGAAGCGCGCATCATTCCTTGAAGATCGTATCTCTCTTTGGAAGATGGAATCTCTAAAAAGACGGAGCATCGGATGCTTTGTTCGCTTTCGGTTGTGGTTTGATGGGATGCTGAAGAGGGGACAGGTTGGTTTTTAGAAGCAGGCTTCGTCGAGATCCATCAGTTGGAGATCGCCCGCTTTGACCAGTTCGCGGGTCAGCTTGAGTTGTGGCAGGACTTGTGTACAGAAGAAGCGGGCTGTCGCGAGTTTCCCTTGGTAGAAGCTCGTTTCGGTCGAGCCTTGGGCCAGTTGCTCTGCTGCGATGTTGGCTTGGCGAACAAGCAACCAGCCGATCACCAACTCTGCAAGGCCAAAGAGCAGACGATTGCCTTGGAAACCCACGTGATAAAGGGATTCTCCCACTTTCTCAAGCATCATCATCATGATCGCCTGAAAGTCACCCACTGCCGCAGAAAGATAACGATGACAGTCTGCGAGAGCTTCTTTCCCCTCGATCTCTGCGAGGGTTTGGCCGACCTCTCCTAGCAGTGAACGCAAGGTCTCGCCACCATCTCTCGCGACTTTGCGGAAAAATAGATCGAGTGCTTGGATGTGCGTGGTGCCTTCATAGAGGGTATCGATCTTTTGATCTCGGATGTATTGCTCGATGGGATAGTCTTGGACATACCCCGAACCACCGAAGCATTGGAGCGATAGACTCAGTTGCTCATAGGCTTTTTCTGAGCCATAGCCTTTGACCAGAGGGAGCAACAAGTCGTTGCGGTGATCCAGTGCCTTGGCTTCGGGGGCACCGTGCCCACCAGCGAGTTCCACTTGGTCTTGCAAGAATGCTGTGTACAAACACAGTGCGCGCATGCCCTCTGCATGGGCTTTTTGGCTCATCAACATGCGACGTACATCAGGGTGATTGATGATCGCGACCCGTGGGGAGGTCTTGTCCATGATATTTTGCAGATCAGGGCCTTGCACCCGCTCTTTCGTGTAGGCCAGCGCGTTGAGGTAGGCCGTCGAAAGAGTGGACATCGACTTCATCCCCACGGCCATCCTTGCTTGTTCGATGATGTGGAACATCTGGCGGATACCGCTGTGGACATTGCCAAGCAAGAGACCACGGGCTGGACCGCGATCGCCAAAGGTCATCTCACACGTCGAAGAGCCCTTGAGTCCCATCTTTTTCTCAAGGTTGGTGCAGTACACACCATTTCTCTCGCCCAAGCTTCCGTCCTCATTGACCCAATACTTGGGCACAATGAACAAAGACAGACCTTTGGTTCCAGGGGCTCCACCTTCTGGGCGTGCCAACACCATGTGGACGATGTTGTCGGTGGCATCGAAGTCTCCGTTGGTGATAAAACGCTTCACTCCTTCAAGTTCCCAGATATCATCCTCGATGTGGCGGGCTTTGGTGGTTCCTGCACCCACGTCGCTCCCCGCGTCGGGCTCTGTCAGCACCATGGTTCCGCCCCAACGCTGATCACACAAGCCATGAAGGAAGCGTTTCTTTTGTGCATCTGTCCCCATGCGGTCGATGATTCGGGCCATAAAAGTCCCAAATGCATAAAAAGCCACACAGGGGTTGGCACCAATCAACATCTCAAAAGCAGACCACACCACAGAGGGTGGGGCTGCTGAACCGCCCAAGTGTTCGGGGAGTTCGAGCTTTTGCCAGTCTCCATCATAATACGTCTTGAGCGCTTGCTTGAGACCCTCGGGGAGTGTGACGTTTCCATCGCTATCTAGTTTGAGTGGGACGCGATCTGACTCCACAAAGCTTGGCGCGAGTTCCTTGCGAGCGACCTCTTCAAAGGTACTCAGGATCTCTTGGACGGTGTCTTGATCGAGGTTGCTGTAACTGCCCTTGCCAAGGGAGTTTTCCTGGATCTTGAGGACTTCAAACAGATTGAAGAGGATGTCGCGGAGATTGCTTTGGTAATGAAGGGCTTGGCTCATGTATCTTCCTTTGTCTAGGAGGGGTCGATGTGATGCTTTTAAACAAAACTTACATACCAAGGAGACATTGCCCCTCTTTTGTAACAAAGCCTCTCTCTTTCACAAGGGGGTTCTTGGAAAAACCTCGTTTTGTTTCAGGTTGATGCCTCGTTTTTTGCGCTTTTGAAGGGGATGCGCGAGAAAGCGGCGCCTTTTTTGCCTTGGGAAGACAGTTCTGGAGGGATTTCTTGTGGATGGGATATCTTATTTCTTTTCCTTTTCGGGCAGATTTGGCCGTGGGAAAACACTTCTTGAAATTTTTTTGAATAGAAGCAAAATCACATCGTCTCAGACGAGCAAAACAAGATCATAAACTTTGATGGTAGGACGATTAGAGAAGTTTTTCTCTATCTCTCTATTCTTTTCGTTTTTGGGAAAGATCTCCTGTTTGCACATGACAAAGCAAGGAGATCTCAGTTTACGGTTTGGTCCTGCGAGGAATGTGTACCACAAGTTAAGCACGTGCTTCTTGTGCCTCCCAGCATCAAACCTCCTTTGCACACATCGAACAGAGGAGCGTTTTCGATGAAAAAATGGCTTGCGTCACTTTTCGCGGGTACTTTGCTGCTTACTTCTCAGTTGGCTTCCGCCAACGCAGACGAGCTGGGTTTCAAATACAAACCCCAATCTCAAACAAAATGTTCTACAAATTGTAGTAAAAGCTGCAAAACATTCTTTGGAAAAAAATGCAGCAAACAGCTTCAATGGCACACCCAATGTAAGACTTACACGACTTGGCAAACGCAGTGTAAAGACTACACAAAATGGGAAACCCAGTGCAAAAACTTCAAGCGTCTTCGGGCTTCTTGCAGCGCAAACAAGCGTTGCTACCAAAAGTGTGTTCGTTACATCAACAACGAAAAAGAATACACCAAGTGCTATGGCAAGATGCGTTGCAAATACAAGCGTAGCTGCCGTCCCTACTGGCAGTCGCACCAACGTTGCTACAAAGTCCCCACGAAATACACCAAGTGCACTCGCAAGCCCACCAACCACACCCGTTGTGTGAAGCGCCCCGTGTGGACCCGTCGCTGTGTTCGTGCCCCCAAAACGTACTGCCAAAATCGTTGCAAAACCATCTGCAAAACCAAAGTCACCAAGTGCAAAAAATACCAAACTTGGCGAACCAAGTGCAAACGTGAGATCACTTGGCGTACACAGTGCAAAAAACGCCTTGATTGGGAAAACCAGTGTAAGACTTACACCAAGTGGAACACCCAGTGTAAAGACTACACAAAATGGGAAACCCAGTGCAAAAACTTCAAGCGTCTTCGGGCTTCTTGCAGCGTGAACAAGCGTTGCTACCAAAAGTGTGTTCGTTACATCAACAACGAAAAAGAATACACCAAGTGCTATGGCAAGATGCGTTGCAAATACAAGCGTAGCTGCCGTCCCTACTGGCAGTCGCACCAACGTTGCTACAAAGTCCCCACGAAATACACCAAGTGTACTCGTAAACCCACCAACTACACCCGTTGCCACAAGCATCCCACTTGGAGCACCGTGTGTCGCAAGCGCCCTGTGTTCCGTCGCGAGTGTGAAAAAGTGCCCAGCACTTACGTAAAGTGCCACACCACTTGGAAAACCACACACCGCTAATCCCCCCCGATATCCCGCCTCTTTCCTCTCTTCTCTCTTCGTTTCCTCTCGTAAAGTACACTACGATCCCTTCTGTTTTTCTTCACATCACACAGAGCTGACGCCTTCGCGTGGAGAAGTCCTGCGCATCAAAGCGGACAAGTCCAGCTTGCTTTTGGGAGATCCCTAGAGGGCTCCTTTTCTGAACGCGGTAGGTTTCTGCGTGTGGAAAGAGCGAATAGGCGGGGAACTTGGCGAGGGGATCTGCGAGGCTCCTTGCGCCAAATGGCGTGATGCGTTTGTCTAGGGGCGTTGCTTTGCGCTAGAAAAAGATGTCCAACAAGCGAGAGGAGCGGAACTTATGTCGAAAGACATCTTCGGACAAAAGACGTCATGTAAGATTCATGTAGGTTGGAGACGAGCGCTTTGGTGCGTTGCGAGCGCGGTCGTTTTGGAGCTCTTTGGAGTCGATGTTTCACATGCAGAAAAGCCCGTGGTTCGGAAGCCTCCAGCCAAGCGTGGGAAGGCTGTTGCAGAAGCCGTCGCAAAACTCGCGGATGCTTTTTCTGCAAAAGGTCACAAGATCTACCGAGCTGAAGGGGAGATGGGCGCGGTGGCCACGGATCACGTCTTGGCCTCTCGTGCGGGTTTGGCTGTTCTCAAAGCGGGTGGAAACGCCGTTGACGCGGCTTGTGCAGCAGCGTTTGCTGTGGGGGTCGTGAATCCCGCTGGATCGGGGATTGGTGGCGGTGGTTTTATGATGTATTTGCCCGAAGGGAAGGGCAAAAAAGCAAAAGTCCTCGATTTTCGTGAGACAGCACCTCGTTCTGCGCACGCCAAGATGTATCTCCAACAAGGTCTTCCTCGTTTCGCAAGTCGCGAGGGTGGCTTGGCAGTTGGTGTACCCGGAGAAGTCGCAGGTTGTGCGACCGCAGTGCGTCGATGGGGCAAACTCTCGCTTGAACAAGTGTTGATGCCTGCGATTCATCTTGCGCGTCAAGGCTTTCCTGTGGGCTCGCATCTTGCGCGGACATTGAAGTCTCAGCGTCAACATCTTCGTCGCTGGCCTGGACTCAACTTGATCTTTGCTGCGGGCGGAGAGCCCCTTGCAAAGGGAGATGTCTTGAGACGACCAGCGTTGGCAAGAGCACTTCAGGATATCGCAAAGTTCGGACCCAAGGTGTTTTACCGAGGCTGGATCGCGCGTGATATCGTCGCTACTGTTCGACGCAATGGGGGGATCTTGACCATGCAAGATCTCGCATCTTACCAAGCAAAAGAGAGAGCCCCCTTGCAGGTACAATGGAAAGGCTACGATGTCTTTTTGATGCCTCCTCCATCTTCGGGCGGGATCACGATGCTTCAGACTTTGCAGATCCTCGATCACTTCCCGATGAAGCAGCTTGCGCGTCGTCCCTCAAGCTATCTGCACCTTCTGACCGAAGCTTTGAAACATGCTTTTGCAGATCGTGCGCGCTTTCTTGGTGACACAGACTTTGTCAAAGTGCCGCTGGCCTATCTCCAAGATCCCGCATACGCCAAGCGTTTGGCTGCACGCATCAAGAAAGACAATGTGCTTCCTCTCGATCAATACGGGACCAAGAAGATCCCTCCTCATGCAAGTCACCGTGGAGGCGGGACCTCGCATATTAGCGTGATCGATGCGGACGGTAACGCCGTGGCTTTGACGACCACCATCAACACAAGCTTTGGCTCGCGTGTGGTGGCGGAAAAGTCTGGCATCATCTTGAACAACCAGATGGACGACTTTGCTGCAAATCCTGGCAAACCCAATGCTTTTGGTTTGATGCAGGGTTTCTCCAATGCTGTCGCGCCTCTTAAACGACCGCTTTCGAGCATGTCACCTACGATCGTTTCACGCGATGGGAAGGCTGTTTTGAGCGTAGGAGCCTCAGGTGGCCCGACGATCATCACAGGGACTTTGCAAGTGTTGTTGGACATCTTGTTGTTGGGCAAAGACCCCGCTTGGTCTGTGGCTGCACCGCGCCTTCATCATCAATGGTTCCCACCACTGCTCTTTATGGAAAGTGCCTTTTCGCAAGATGTGATCGGCGCTTTGCGTTCGCTTCATCATCGCATCAAAGTATGGCCACAAGGTTTTACTGCGGTCCAAGCGGTGTTTGTAAATGGCACTGGAAACCGTGTGGCGGTCTCTGATCCTCGCAAACATGGGACGCCCGCTGCTTATTGATGGCGAGAAGGGACAGCAAGACAGCACGAGGGCTTTTCGCCAAGGGTATGTTGCTCATCTCTTGCCGAGGTATCGGGCATTTGATGTGTTTGCTGTCTTGGGCGGGGAGGCTTGGTGGCTAGGGTTTCTGTGTTTTGGGGGAGGTCTGAGGGAGAGCGGGGAGCACAAAGATTCGAAAAGGCGCGGCTTTTTTGAGTGTTTGTTGCGTCGGAGGGCGCATCAACGGATCCAAGTACGAAGGGATGCCGCTATCCATCATGTAGATCTTGCCGTCTTTTGCGATGTGTACGCAGTCTGCCCAGATCACACGTGGATCTCGAAAGAGCGTTTGGAGCTTGCCGCTTGGGGTCAGCAAGGAAAGCCCGCGGCCTGCTTCAACGTCTGTGATGTTGTGGCATGAACGATATCATGCAGATCCAGCCCACAAGTTCTTTCGTGAACTCGTGGTTTTCGTGCTTCAAGAGGCCCTTCGGCGAGGCACATCAATCGAGCGGGCCTTGTAAGAGATGTAAAGGGATGATCTTCGGGGAATTGTTCTTTTTTCATGTGTTTGTTTTTATTGGGATATGTCTGCTGGGGGAATGGCGCGGCATGGATGCTGCTTTGCGAGGACGGTTTGTGAACGTGCCGCTTTTTAGCCTTTTGCGGAGGACGATGCCAAAACAAAGATCCAGCCGCGTCCTGTCAGGCGGAAGAAGAAGTATTGTTGGAAAGAAGCGGTGTGAAGGAGAAAGACATGTGGCGTCCTTTTACTACAGGTGTAGAGCAAGTTACCTCTTGGTTTGTAAACCGAGTTTTGATTAAACAAAGCGAACGACAGCTCGATTTGTCAGCATTACGGGCTTACTTTGACGAATTTCCTGTTGAGGCTCCGCAGACCTTCTTTGCCCAAGGCGATATCACTCCCCCTGAAAAAGGTTGGATGGTCCAAAAAGGCCGTCGTGGTGAGGGGATAGAAGCCGAGTTTTCTTTTCTTTCAGCTTTGCCGAGTGGGGACTTTACCAACGACCGTGTGCGTGGTGTGAGTCTACTCCACCCTGATTATCGACGTGGTGCACATGTTGTCCTGTTGCATGGCTGGATTACACCAGGCCACCAACAGTCGATGTGGGTTGCGCGGGAGCTGCTGCGTTATGGCATCTCAACACACATGATCGAGTTGCCTTACCATATGCGTCGTGCGCCGCGAGGTTACTTTTCCGGAACGCGCGTGATTGATGCGGATCTTTCCGTGCTTTTCGATGCTTTGCGTCAAGGTGTTGCGGATACGCGGAAACTTCTGGCGGGCCTACGTGCGGAAGGTTTTCATCGTCTTGGTTTGTTGGGGATCAGTTTGGGCGGATACACCGCGGGTTTGGTTTCTTCATTGGAGCAGGAACTGGAGTCTTTGACTTTGGCTGCGCCACTTGTCGATCTCGGGTATACCTTGCTCAACTCGCCCATGATCGAGTCTGGACGACGCATGATCGCGCATCTTCCGCAAGAAGAACTCATGCCATTGTTTGAACTCTTCCGCCTCTCGCGATATCAACCTTTGCTTGAACGCGAGAGGATCTTGTTGATCAACTCCATGCACGATCAGGTCGTGTATCCCCACAAGGTACAGGAACTTTGGCAGGCTTGGGATCAACCCATGATGTTCAAAGAGTCCCATGGACACGTCACGTTCTTTTTCTCGCGCGATAGCTTCCAAAAGATCGCGGAGTACATCGGGCATCCTCGTGCACAACGCCCCTCTTTGGGGATCTCACAAACGCAACCCAGCCTTTCCGCTTTTGTCCCCTAAACCTCCTCTGTTTCGACTCTTCCTCTCTCTCCCATCTATTGACTCTTTCTCTTCCTCCCCATCTATCGGCGACTTTCGTTCGTTTCTATTCCACCAAAACAAAAGATGGGATTCCTTGCAGTCTTTGTTGGAGTTCTTGTCCAGACAAGAAGAGTTGTTGTGCGCCAACTTTTGATGAGAAAGCCAAAAGCAACAAGAGGTGGGGGCTTTGTTGTAGGGGCGCGTAATAATAAGAGAAACGATCGTTGCGGTGACTGCCTTCCATAAAAGAAAAACGTTGGTAGGTGCCTTCAGCTTCGTCGTGGGCGTATTGAAGGGCCGCGATGATCTGTCGACATTGGATCAGGCCCATGTATCCGAACTTTGTGCCGTGATTTTCTTTCCAGTCACTTTGGTGAAAGTCGTAGAGTCCAAACCCTTCGATCAAAGGGTTGTTTTTTCGTGTTTCTTCAAAGAATGCTTCCCAAGAAAAGCGCTGTGGAAGGGCCGAAGAGGGCGTTCCTAGCGTGTGTTTTGAGGCAAAGATCACAAGATTTGCGGGCGTGTTTGCGCGTTCTGGAGGTTGCTCGTAATACGCGCTTGCTTGGGAGTGGGATGGTGTTTCGTTGAAGGTGTGGGTTGGGATACTGGTTTGATAATAAAAACGGGGCTGAGCTTGCGCGGGCGTTGGGGCTTCTGGGTGGAGTGGTGGCTCCACAAGGGTGGGGCCTGCTGCAAGCCAAGAATAGTCCGCCGCGATACCTTGCACGGCTGGCATCGTTGGGGTGGTCGTGGTTTTGGAGGGCATGTGCTCTGCAAAAGCGGAGGGGACCTCCAATTTGTCGATCAGACCGTAAAAAGCGAACGTTTCCATCATCGAGGCCCAAAACGATTGGACATCCGCAGGGCGATGCACGGGGGATTTTTCGAGGGCCCACAACACAAGCCGTTCGATTTCTGGGTATTGTTCAAATTGCGGTGCAAAGTCGCGTGGGAGGGGCGGTGGGATGTGGATGTGCCCTGCCATGATGCTGTAGATGTTTTCGCCTTGGAATGGCGTGTAGCCCGTCAGAGCCTCAAAAAGCATCACACCAAAAGCATAGAGATCGGCGCTTGGCCCCACAGAAAGACCTTGGGCTTGTTCTGGTGACATGTACAAAGGTGTGCCCAAAGTGAAAGGATCTTGGGTAGGTTGTTCACCTTGGCGAAACGAAAAAGCGATGCCAAAGTCCACAAGTTTGGGGATATCTTCACCTGTTTGGGACGGACAAAGGACGATGTTGGCAGGTTTCAGATCGCGGTGGACGACGCCTTCGCGGTGCAGATACGACAAAGCCTCCGCCAAGCCGCTAAAGATCGGCACCAACGCGGGGATAGACAGTGCTGTGCCTGAGGGCATCTTTTGTCGCAGGGTCTTGCCCTCAAGCCACTCTGTCACGATGTAGGGGATGTCTTGGGCGTCGTTCCCTTGGCCGATGTAGCGCACGATGTTGGGATGCTGAAGGGACGACAACAGAAAGGCTTCTTCTTGGAATCGTTCGCCCCAAGGAGAAACTTGGCTTTTGTCTTCGCTGAGTCTTTTGATGGCAACTTCTTGTCGCGTGTGGGGGTCGATTCCCCGAAACACGGAAGACATCGTGCCGTCATAGATCAGTTCAGTACACTGCCAAGACGTGCCATTATGTGGGGTTGAAAAAGTTGCCATCTTCGTTTCGTCCTGTCCTTGGTCGAGATACGTTTCGGCAAAAGATTGAAAAACGGATATCGCTTCCTTGCGCCGTGTCTGAGAGGGATCTCCTTGCCTTGTAAAGAGATGACGGCGCGAGAAAAAATCTCTTCAATCCAGATGTGAAAAAAGGATTTGGGGAGGAAGGGCGGCGCTTTTTTTAGGGCGGCGCTTTTCTTTTCTAGGGCGACCATGGAGGGTCGCCCGTGGAATGATTGGAGATCTTGCCTGCGTGGAGGAAAGGAGAGCCTGCCCGTGGGAATGCGAAGGCTGGAAGGATCTCCCTTTTCTGGGGCGACCACAGCGGGTCGCCCGTAGGATGGGAAGAGATAGCCCGATCAGTAAGCGGATTCGCTTGCGTGGAAGGGAGGATCGAGGAGTTTTGTAGGGGGAAAGAGGTCTTGTGCGACTTGGGTGGCTTTTTCGATAAAGCGGAGTGCCATGTCACGTAGGAGGTGGGGTTCTTCTTCTTCTTGGAGTTCGGCGAGTAGTTTTTGCATTTGTTGTTGGACATGTCGATCTATGCGCTCGATCAGATCCTCAGAGGGGCGCTCTCGCCATGTTTTGCGTGGCATCTCGATGAGATCGCCGATCTTGTAGCGAAGTTTGGTGGGGGGAGGAAGTTGGGGAAGCGGGCCGACGGAGAGTCCCCAAGGGAAACAAAGGTAGATCGGGAAGATCTGCGCGCGGATTAGTTTGGGGAGTCCCATCTTTTCAGCGATGCGTTTTCCAGAGGAAAGGACGATCAGGGTTTCGTGAGCACCCGCGTGTGCGATGGGACGGATGGGGGCGCCTGATTCGAGGGCAAGGCGCGCGTAGCCTTTACGTCCTGCAAAGTTGACTTTGTATCGATCTTTGTAGGGGCGGAAGGTATCGACGTCTCCGCCAGGGAAGAGCAATAGATCGTGTTGGGTATCGCGCAATATCTGGAGCCCCATCTCGAAGTCTGCGCGCAAAGCGCCCAAGCGTGCGAGGCGTTTGGCGAGGGCAGGGATTGAAAAGACAGCTTCGTGCGCAAGGGCGTGCATGGGGCGCTCAACGGTTTGGTTTTGATACCAAGCGGTCATCCAGCCCCAAGCATCCAAGGTGAGCAAGCCACCTGAGTGGTTGGAGATCGTCAGGGCATGGCTGTCTTGTTCTTGGAACTTCTTCCAGCCATCGACTTGGACGTCAAAGTAGCGCCCTGGTCCAAAGAGTTTGCTTGTTTTTTCTAGGGTCCCCTGTACAAAGTCGCCGTCAAAGTGGGCGGGATCATGTCCCCATGTGCCCTCTGAGTTGGTCCATCGCTGGCAAAATGCCACAAAAGACGACGTCTTGTTCTCCTTGCGCTGTGCCATGCTTTCCTTGCCTCCAGTGCTTGCTTCCCCTCAAGTGTAGTCTTTTTTCACAGACACCACTCAAGCCATCCTTGCCGTGAGTTGTTCCCTCATGGCTTTTTTTCAAGCCATCCCTTCTCTTTACATACGACAATGTGGCTCTTATAGCACAGTGTTGCAAAAAGGAAACTGTAAAAGTTGTGTCACCGTTGTTTGTGTTTGGAGAGTTCTTTGTTTTTCGATGCTTGCGCGTGTGTGTTTTATTTTCACAGGAGGATGCGTTGGGGATGTGTTGTTTTACGTATTGAGGAGGAGAAGTGGGTTGCTTGCGTGGTCTGGTGGGATTTGGGGGTGCGTTTGCGGTCAGCAGCCTTCGTCAACTTTGCCATCGCAGTCGTTGTCGAGTTTGTCGCAGATCTCGGTGGCTTGTTTGTAGGGGAGGCAGTCGAGCGCGCCATTTTCGCAACTGAGTTTTCCGCTTGCGCAAACGCCCGGTAGTGAGGTGTT
Source organism: Myxococcales bacterium (assembly GCA_020632975.1). Taxonomy (GTDB): domain Bacteria; phylum Myxococcota_C; class UBA6777; order UBA6777; family UBA6777; genus JAKLKB01. The sequence goes on along the minus strand of JACKEL010000013.1, from coordinate 156,952 downwards.
ACAGAGCTGTCCTTCTTGGGGGATTTGTTCGTCTGTGCGCCCGTCGCAGTCGTTGTCTTGGCCATCACATTTTTCGGGTTGGGGCTGTCGTTCGTTTGTGCAAGCGCTCCACTGGCCGTCTTCGCAAGTCTCGATCCCATCGCGACATGCGCCAACATGTTGTGTTTGGATAGGACCTGTATAGCAAGGTCGTTGGGTACCGTTAGTGCAGACAGGAGCAGGTCGTTCGGCGGGAGGCTCGGGGTTGGTCTCGGGGATCGCCTCTGCTTTGGTCTCTGCGGAAGGCTCGGTCGATGGTTCGTTTGTGGGCTCTTGGGTTTGTTCGGGCGATGCTTCGGCGATCTCTGGAGAGGACTCAGGAAGCGTCTCTTGTGGTGTTTCGTTGGACTCGTTGGTTTGCTCGGAGGCGATATCTTCGGATGCAGCGTCTGATGGGGGCTCTGTAGCTTGTTCTTGGGTGGGGGTTTGGCAACGTTGTTCGATGCACCTTGTGGGGGCTGTGCACTGAGCGTCATCTTGGCAGGTGCCCTCGTTGTTACACTGACATTGATTGAACCAACACAGCGCAAAGACAAGGCCGAAAAGGGTGAATGAACGCATCGAGATCAACATCACGGACTCCAAAAGAGCATGGGAAAGAAAAAGCCATTCAAAAGTGAGATCGTCCTAAAGTTGAAGGCACAGAGAGGACGGTTGCGATCCGTCGGCAGTATACACCGTCTGGGATGGAAAGATGGTATTCTTTTGCTTTTGGTGTTGGTTGGTGTTTTGGGCGTTCATGGTGTGTTGGTGTGCGGGTGGCCGCGGAACAAGATGCACAACTTTGAGAAGATGGTGGGAGCGATGAGTCTAAAAATCGAGATCTCGTGGTTGCGTTGGCGGACATTGTGGCGTTGGTGGGCATTTTTGGGGGCCGTGGTCTGGGGGCTTGCGTTGTTTGCTCCGTTGCAAGGGGTGGCCGCGGTCAAAGGTCTCGGTCTGTCGCTGTTGTTGGCGCCTTTGGTGTTGGTGCCTTTGGCGATGTCGATGTTTTTGCAGGAGAGAGAAGGCGACGCGCGGGTGGTGCCTGTATGGGCGAAGTGGTCGATGTATTGGCAGCCTGTGGCCTCTTTGGGTGGCGTGACGTCTTTGGTGGTGGGGCCTGGCCTTTTGGGGATCTTGTTGGCGTCAGCGTGGGCGGTGCAGACGGGGATGCTTGCTTTGTTGGGCGCGTGGCGGCTGTCTTCTCAACGTGGCGGTCCTTTGGAAGAGGTCGCGTGGGATGTAGGGCTGTTGTATCTCCCTGTAGCTGGGGCGTGGTGGCTGGCTTACATGATGCATTGGCAGGTGATGGGATTTCCACTGCTGATTGTTTATCTGACAGCGATCCACTTTCACTATGCAGGGTTCACAGTGTCCGTCACGACGGGGCTTTGCGGTCGTTGGTTGCGCGCACATGAAAAGGTCGATGGTTGGCGTTGGTTGGCTTTTCATCTGGGTGGTGCGGTGGTGATCGTGTGCCCGATCTTGGTGGCGATCGGGTTTGTGTTTTCTTCTGTGTTGCAAGTGACGATGGCGGTTGTGTTGGCCTTTGGGATGTTGACGATGGCAGCGGTGATTGCTTTTGGGGCGGTGCCTTTGATCCCGCAACCTCCTTCGCAGTTTCAATTTTTGGCGACGTGGTTGTTGCGCATTGCAGCAGCGGCGTTGATCTTTACGATGGCTCTAGCCGTTTTGTACGCGGTGGGTGAGTTTCAGCACGTGGTTTGGATCAATATCCCGCAGATGGCGGTGTTGCATGGGATGACCAATGTGTATGGTTATTCGCTGTGTTCGCTGTTGGCTTGGTGGCTCTTGTGGAAAGATTAACGCTGTGGTGTGCCGCGAAGGGTCAGGACACGACTGGCTTTGCGGAAGTCCACATGAAAGCCGCGAAAACGCGGGAGTCGTTGGGCGGGTGGATCGGGGGCTTTTTTGGCGGCAGCGTCGAAAGGTTCGAGGGTGACGCGGCGAGAACGTGCCCTGACGGTACAAAGATAGGTCCTGCCTTGGTCGATCCAGCGTCGAGGGAAGTCGTCTGCAAGTTCTTGTAATGTAAAGGGGTCGAGCCCTGTGTGGCTTGTGGGGTCGGGGAGGAGATCTTGTTCGTCGAGTAGGGACAGTTCTTCAGATTGTTCTAGTCCAAGGCTTTCTAGGCGTCGCGATAACCAAGCTTCAGGCGTTGTTTCCTCAAGCGTTGTCGTAGATTGCCCTGCATAGTCGGGGAAGTCCTGGGCCAGTTGGATCAGATAAAGCCGATCGAGCAGTTGTTCCCAAAGCCCCTTCCATAGGCGATCTTGGCTTGCGAGCATGGTGGCAGCTTCGCGGAGGGCGTGGCCTTCAAGCGCGGCTTCTTCGCTGCGCAGTGTGATGCCTGCGAGTTCTTGTTGGAGTTGGGCGACGATCTCGATATCGCCTTTGGGTGAGCGGACGATCTTGGGTGCGGCGGTCGTGATCTCACCAAGGCCGCAAGCTGCGAGGGTTCGAGGCGAGCAAGGTAAAAGCATCCTTGCTTTTGCTGCGATGCGTAGGTCTTTTTGCGCGATCCATGCGGTTTGCAAGATGACACCTGCACGAGGGGGCGTGTAAGCGTCTTCGTCCCAAGGCTGAAAAGGTTCCCACTGTGCTTCGATCTCCCCGTTGGCCCAGGGTTGTGTGGTGGGTTGATGGCGGGTGTTGCGTTGCGGTTTGAGGGCGCGTTCTCGCAAGACAAAACCGAGTTGAGGAGCGCGTTGTAACAGCCAACGTGCGAGAGCTTCAGGAGATGGGAAAGAGGTATCGTCTTTTTCGGGTGCTTGTGCGGGAAGTTGGAGACGGGCGCGCAGTTGGGCAGCGATGGCACGGGCCTGTTGGAGTGTTTGGTCGTGGAGGCCGTGCTTTTGGGGGTGTCCGTGTCGCAAGCAAGCGAGTTGTGTGTAGACTTCGTTGTTGTAAAGGCCGAAGAGTTCGCGTCTTGCGAGGAGGAGATCGTCGCGTTTTTCACCATGGAAAAGATGAAGTGGCAACAAGAGATCCGAGCGGCTTTGTTGGAGGAGCGCGATCAGATCCGCCAAGGTGGGGAGGAGTTCTTTGGGGGCGCCCAAAAGCAAATAAGCTTCAAAGGCTGGGATCGGCCATCGTGCAAGTTCATGGCCCAGTGAGGTGATCTGCCCCGAAGGATCGAGGGCTCCCACTTCCTGTAGGCGTTGTTTGGCGCGTTGATGAGCGAAGTCAGGGGGAGGCGTCAACCAAGGTGCATCTTGGGCGTGTTGGGTCTTGAGGTCCAAGGCTGCGGCTTGAAGGAGCAGATCATCGACTTCGATGCGTTCGATCTCGGGTTTGAGGGCGGGATCGGGTTGGTAGCGATCTTCCCACATGCGGAAACACTGGCCGGGTGCGGTACGTCCTGCCCGTCCTGCGCGTTGATCCATCTGCGACAAAGCGATGGGGACGATGGAAAGGGCCGATTGACCGCCGCGATGGATGCGCATCCGTGCAAGGCCGCTGTCCAAGACCGTCGTGACTTGAGGGAGCGTGAGTGAGGTCTCAGCGACGTTGGTGGAAAGGTAGAGCCGTCTTTGGTTAGCTTGTGGAGCGAGGGCTTGCGTGAGTTGCTTGGATGGCAAAGTCCCGTGCAGGGGGACCAGTTGGAGCTGATGTTGTTGGGCGAGCAGGCGAAGGGCTTGGCGGCATCGTTCGATCTCGGCTTTTCCTGGGAGAAAGAAGAGGATGTCTCCTTCTTTTTTCTTTTCTTTTTGTAAGATCTTTTGAATGGCTTCTGTTGCACGCTGTTCGATATCGCGTGTTGTGGGTTGGGCGGCGTCTTGAAGGTACTGGATATCGACAGGGTAACTTCGCCCTTCTGCCCGCAAAAGCTGTGCGCCAAGTTGTTCGCAAAGGGCGTCTGTTTCAAGGGTGGCAGAGGTCAAGACCAAGGGGTAAGGGGTTTGTTGGTGGCGATGGCGGAGGCAGGCCAACAACAAGTCGAGTTCCCAACTGCGTTCGTGGAACTCGTCGAGCATCCACGCGCGATAGCGACTGGACTGGGGATCTTGGAGCAGACGCAGTGCGACCCCTGGCGTCACAAACTCGATCTGGGTGTCTTTGCTAATCGCGGACTCGAAACGGACGCGATAGCCGATGGAGCGGCCGACTTCTTCGCCGCGCTGTTGGGAGAGATAGCTTGCAAGTGCGCGGCAAGCGATTCGCCTTGGTTCGACGATCGCGACGGGGCCTTGGACTTGTTGTTGAAGCCAAAGAGGAAGTTGTGTGGATTTGCCCGAACCTGTAGGTGCATGGACGACAAGGATGGGAGACTGGGCGATGCTCCGGGCAAAGTCATCTTGGAGGGCAAAGATCGGCAGAGACATGATGGGATGTCTTAGACGTACTGTTGGGCGATATGATGGGCCAGTTGGACATGCCAAAGGATGTGGCGCACGAGAGATTGAAGCGAGGTGAACTCTTTTTCGCTTTCGGGGGCAAAGTAACCTGTTCCCATGTTGGCTACGGGGATGCCGCGTTCAAGGAAGGGATCGACACCTGTTCCACCACGGATGGGTTGTCGCACAGCGGTTTGCCCGATGGTCTGGGCGGCATCTTGGGCCCATGCAAGAAGCTGGGGGTAAGGTTCGAGCGCAGGACCCATGTTGATGTACTGTTGGGCGACTTCTGCGACCGCGTGCTCTTGACGTGCTGCCAGCGTGGTCACGTGTTCTTCGCGGGCTTTGCGCTGTTCTGGAGAGAAGTCGCGGATGCGGAAGTCGAGTGTGGCTTGTTGGGCTTTTTGATCGATGAAGTAAGGGTTGGAGTACCCTTCAAAGCCTTCGCTGTCTTCGGATAGCAGGGGCGATGGACCGCCTTCGCTTTGCAGGAACTGTGCAACCATTTGGAAAGCACGCGAGACTTCATCTGTGTAAGCTTCGGCGGATTGGACGTCTTGGCGTTGGAGCACGGCCCACTGTGCACCGCGTTTTTTCTGCGGAGAAAAGACCGTCTCAAAGGCGCCACTGACTTGTTGTTCGAGTGTTTCGAGTTCTGCGGCGGAGGTCGCATGAAGCAACAAAGAGAGCGTGGCGTTGACTTCGGATGTTACGTTGCTTTGGAAGCGCACAGGCAAGACTTGTTGGTTGGGGATCTGACGCAAGATCTCAGAGGTCAAGCGGATCGCATTGCGGTATCCTTCGGCTTTCGCGGTGGCGCCGTGGGATTTGACGCCTTCCAGATCGTAATCGATTTGGCGGAGGTGTTGACCTTGAAGGGCGAGAGGCTGTCCTTGGAAAGTCACACGAACGCGAGAAGCGTTGAAGTTTTCGACGTTGACTTCGAAAGGGTCCAATCCATCGGCAGTATAGCCAAACTTGACGTCGCGCTTTTGGAGCTGTTCGGCGAGGCTTTGAATGACTTCCATGCGGCCGATCTCTTCGTCAGGGCGGAAGACCAACAAGATCTCGCCGTGTTCGATGGAGGGATTTTCGGCGAGCAGGCGTGCCATCACCATGAGTTGGGTCATGCCCAGTTTGTCGTCCAGCCCGATGGGAGCGTCGCCAGGGCCATGAAGGAGATCTTCACCAAGGAAGATGCGTGTTTGTGGGTATTCATCGACGCTGACTTGGAGACGTGGGTTGGCTGGATAATGGATATTTTGGCCGTCCCAAGCGGGCGTTTTGAGGAGTTCGGGGATGGCTTGGGTGCCTTGGGAAGTGTCCAAGTGGGCCATCAGTGCGATGGTGGGGACCTGCGCGTGGGAGACATTGGAAGGGATGGGGACGAGGAGATTTGCAAACTCATCGATCTCGGGGGTGTAGCCGAGTTTTTGGAAAAAGTCTTGGAGGAAAGCAGAGAGGTCGCGTTGTCCTTGAGAACTTGGCAAGGTCTCGCTGCGTTCGTCGCTTTGGGAGTCGATGGCAATCACGGCTTGCAAGCTTTCGAGGCCCCATGCTGCCAAGGTTTCTTCAGTTTGGGCGAGTTGTACACGCTTTGATGTCATTGCAAATCCTCACGATTTTAGAAAAACGAAGGTCCATACGGACGAAGAGGGGGCTTATCCTTGCCAAGTCCGTTTCATCCTGTCAAGGGAATTTCTTTACATCTCGCCGTCGAGGTTGGCATAAAAACCGTAAAGCAATGAAAAGACGAGATCTTGGGGATAGGAGAGAGAGGCTGATGATGGGGCTGGAGATGGAAGTGCTCGGAGGACAAGGGGACGCCCGTGAGGATAGCGAGGGTGCTTGGGATATGTTAGAGTGCCTCGGCAGATTGCTTGGATGGGAGAAGCAGTTGTGGTGATGTTGAGTCGGTGGAACATTCCAACACGAGACCTTGAGAGCTAGAGGGATAAAGAAGGTGAGCTTTTTCTTAAAGCCCGTGAGTGCTTTGTTTTTTACGATGTGTTTCGCGTTCTTGGGGGTTCCAAGGGGGGCATGGGCGCAGAGTTGCCAAGAGGGAGCCCAAGAAAGCTGTTATCAAGGACCTTCGGGGACGTTGGGACTTGGTGACTGTGTCGGAGGCCAACGCAAGTGCGTTGGCGGTGTGTGGGGCCCTTGTCTAAATCAGGTCCTGCCTGCCACTGAGGATTGGTGTGGTGATCGCGTGGACAATGACTGCGATGGCAAGGTCGATGAAGGTTGCCCTGTTCCTCCAGAGGGTTCTCAGGAGCCCGTTGCTGAAGCTGTTGTAGATAGTGGTCAGACAAATCCCTTGCAGTTTCGTCCCAAGGGGTTTGGTTGTTCGATGTTCTCTTTCGGCGATGTTGAGGTGTGGATGATGTTGTTTTTGTTGGGTTTGTTCTTTGGGTTGGGTCGCTGGAAAACGACGTGGGCAAGAAGGATCGGGATCGCCTTGTTGTGTGGGTGGCTTTGGGGTGGTGCTTCTGCCCATGCACAAGAAAATGAGGCCAACAAGCACACGGCTTTTCAACTCCAGCAGTTTCGGCCTGATGGCGATCCCAAGGGATTTTTTCAAACACACGCATCGTCTAGTTTGGGTCAATGGAAGCTTTCTGTTGGCTTTTGGATGCACTACGCACTCGATCCACTCTTTTTGGTTTCTTCGGTGACTGGGCAAGAACAAGCTTTGATGAGCCACCAACTTGGAGGCGATCTACAAGTCGGCTTGGGCTTGTTGTCTTGGTTGGATGTGGGGATCACTTTGCCTATGAGTCTGACACAAGTTGGGCGGATGCCTGCGTTGGATGTCTTGGGCACGGCCTCGGGGAGAGAGCTTTCTGGTTTCGCGATGGGCGACATGCGGATTCGGCTGCGCGCGCAGATCCTCAAACAAGAAACACTTGGTATCGACTTGGCTTTGTTGCCTTATTTGGGTGTACCTACAGGGAATGCCGCTCGACTGAATGGCGAAGGTGGCGTTTCTGGCGGATTTACCGCGATATTGGGGCGCTCTCATCAGGTGGGAGCGCGCGCTTTGCGCTGGGCTTTGGAGGTCGGGTATCGTTATCAGCCAGAGACCGAGCTTTTGGGGATGCAGATCGGCCACGAAGTCCTCTACAACGCAGCGTTGAGTTTTGAGGTCTTGCCTCAACGATTTGAAGCGATCTTCGATCTCAACGGTGTATTGGGTCTTTCGGGTGGCGTCGCCTCGGATCGTTCGCCTCTTGGTGCTTTGTTGGGGGCTCGATTCTTCCCGATTCAAGGGCATCGCTTGGGGATCTCGTTGGGGATTGGTGTGGGGATCGTGGGCGGTTATGGAAGTCCCCGTTTTCGTGGTTTTTTGGGGATCGTATGGGCACCGTGGTCCGTAGGGGATGCTGCCAGTGATCGTGATGGTGACGGCCTCCCTGACCATGAAGATGGCTGTCCCAATGTCAAAGGACCACGCGAAAATCGCGGATGTCCTTGGCCTGATGGTGATGGCGATGGCGTGATCGATCCCAAAGATCGATGTCCTACACAACCAGGGCCAGCGGAGAATCAAGGTTGTCCTCGTGAGAAACAGCCCGATCCTCCGCTGTTTCGGACAGGTCCCTCTGTTGCAACGAGAAACCCACCGCCGCCTGTAGAACCTCGTTCTGTTGCTGTTGCGCCAAAGTCCGTAGGATGGGGAAAACCAGGAGATCGCGATGGAGATGGTACGTCTGACCGACGAGATCGCTGCCCTGATCTGCGGGGCTCGCGTCGTCGCCGTGGCTGTCCTCGTCGTGTGTATGCGTGGATTCGTCGAGGCTCTTTGCGCACCAAGGGCAAACTTAACTTTGGACGCCGCGTTCGGATGTACTCGAAGTTTAAGAAGATCTTGTGGCATGTTGCTTCGATTATGCGCAGTCGTCCAGACACGACGATCGAGATCACTGTCGTGACGACACACCGCAGTCGAAAAAGCTGGGTACTTCGACGAAGTGAGAAAGCAGCGACGCTGATCCGCGATCTTCTGGTGAAGTACAAAGTGGAGGCATCGCGGATCACGATGAAACCCAAGCGCAAGCGACGAAGACGCCTGAACACAAGGGCTTATCTGACATTGAAAGGGCTTTAAGCTTAGACGGAGAGGGAGGATGCGAGGCGGGAGCGGGGATTATTCGCCTTGTTGGAGAGAAGGCCATTGGGTGTGGAAGGTGCCTTCGCGATCCGTGCGTTTGTAGGTGTGTGCGCCAAAAAAGTCGCGTTGCCCTTGGATCAAGTTGGCGGGGAGTCGTTCGCGACGGAGGCTGTCGTAATAAGCGAGTGATGTGGCTGTTGCGGGCATGGGGATACGATGTTCGATGGCCCACTGTACGACTTTGCGCCATGCTGTGGAGCGCTCTTCGAGATCGCGTGCAAAGTCGGGGTCCAAGAAAAGATGCGTCAAGTTGGGGTTTTGCGCATAAGCCGTGCGGATCTTGTCGAGGAATCCTGCGCGGATGATACAGCCTGCTTTCCAGATCCGTGCGGTTTCGTCGAGGCGAACGCCGTATTGAGACTCTTGCGAGGCTGCTTGGATCAAGTGGAACCCTTGGGCGTAAGAGCAGATCTTACTCGCGTAAAGGGCCGCTTTGATCGATTGGATCAGCTCTTGTTTTTGATCAGGCGTCAGATCGGGTGCCACGACATCTTGGTTGGGGATGGCTTTTCGCACGGCTGCTTGGGCTGAAAGGATGCGTGCGTCCACTGCCGCAGTGATCGTGGGGATGGGGATGCCCATGTTCAGCGCGGCAACAGTGGTCCACTTGCCTGTACCTTTTTGGCCTGCGCTGTCCACGATCTTGTCAATCAAAAGTCCCGTGGCATCGGCTTGATCATCTTGGAAGTTTACGATGTGCGAGGTGATCTCGATTAAGTAGGACTGCAACTCGCTTTGGTTCCACTCTGTGAAGATGGAAGCGATCTCTTGGGAGGAGAGTTGAAGGCCATATCGCATCAAGTCGTAGGCTTCTGCGATAAGCTGCATATCGCCATACTCGATACCATTGTGAACCATCTTGACGAAGTGCCCCGCAGATCGGGCGCCAACGTAGGTTACACAGTCTTCGCCGTCAGCTTTTGCTGCGATCTTGCGCAAGACGGGTTCCAACAGGGTGTAGGTCTCTTTGTCACCACCGGGCATCAGGCTTGGGCCCCACAGTGCGCCTTCTTCACCACCGCTCACGCCCATGCCAAAAAAGCGCAGACCTTCTTTTTCGAGCTCTACAGCGCGTCTTTCGGTGTTGGGGTAGTGGCTGTTTCCACCGTCGATGATGATGTCTCCTTTGTCGAGGAGAGGCTTGAGGCTTTCGATCACCGCATCGACGGGCTTTCCAGCTTGCACCATCAACAAGATCCGACGTGGGCTCTCAAGCGCTGCAACGAACTCTTCGAGTGTACGTGCCGCAGTCACTTGTTTGCCTTGTGCGCGGGTGCTCATAAAACGCTCGGTTTTGTCGTAGCTACGGTTGTAAACTGCGATGGGAAAACCGTTTCGTTCGATGTTGAGTGCGATATTTTCGCCCATCACGGCGAGGCCAATAACACCAATCTGTGCTTTCAAGGAGCCTCCTTTGGCAGCGTAGTGCCATGTGCGGTGGTCGTCCACGGAGAGGCTTTGAGGCATATCTCCGCAGCATGACGCAGGGAAGAAAAGTCGAGGTCGATATCTATGTTTCGCGGGGGAAAGTCAAGGCGTGAGTGTGAGGGAAAAAGAGAAAAGGTCTCAGAAGATCAAGGGGAGAGATTGGAAGCGGCGTCGCGATCGAGCCACCAGATCAGGTTCCCAGACGTCGGCTGTACGCCAAGAACGGGCCACTTTGTACGATCTTCTTCGGGGGTTTGGGACTGCAAACAGTCTGCGACGATCTGACGTTTGTTGATCCCTGTGACCAAGATCCATACACGTTGTGCAGCGTTGAGCAGAGGATAGGTCAGGCTCATGCGCTTGGTTTGAAGCTGGGGGACGTCATTGGCGACGACGAGCTTTTGGGTTTCTTCAAGGGCCGATGTTCCGGGAAAAAGAGAGGCTGTGTGTCCATCGTTGCCGATCCCAAGAAGGATCAGATCGAAGACAGGTGCGCGCTCTTCATCGCGGGTGAGTTGTTCACGCAGCAAACCTTCGTAGGATGCTGCGCTTGCATCGAGATCTTCGGCTTCTGCTTCCATGCGGTACACTTGGACGCTTGGGAGTCGATCGAACATCGCTTCTTTGGCCATGTGGTAGTTGGAGTCTGGGTGCTCGGGAGGAACGCTGCGTTCATCTCCAAAGTAGAATGCGACTTTTTCCCACGGGATGCGCTGAAGAAAGGGAGGGCGTGCAAGGGTTTCGTACAAGCGTTTTGGGGTGGAGCCGCCAGCAAGAGCGATAGAAAAAGGTTTCGCACCACGATGCTCGCGCACCAAGCTCTGAATTTCTTGGGCCATCGTATTACAGAGTTGGTTGGTTTCAGGGAGGATCTTTCGGGTGACAAGCAACATCGGTGACATCAAGGTTCTCCAGAAGGCACAAGCCCTTCATCTTGAGGGCAAAGGAGACAAAGGAAGCACCATGACCCCTCCAACAGGGGGGTGGCCTCCAAAGTGAGATATGATTTGGTTCTTTGTTGGGGACTTTGCAAGCATCGTTTCTCAAAAAATGCGCTTTCTTGAGGCGAGATGACTGCTTGGTCAATTGTGGCGCAGATTTGTAGCAAGCCCAAGAAAAGAACGCAATGAGAAAAACTCGTAGACTGTTTCGCACGGGGAGATTTGGAAAGAGACAGGTGACATAACGGAGGGGGTGTCTCACTGCAAAAGGTGGAATGGTCGTTTGGAGGAGGATGGGTGGAGGAACCTTGGAGCGAGGAAGGGTGGGGAAAAGTTTGGGTTCTACATATTTTGGAGGGGACGCCAAGGCGCGATTCCTTCGGTGAGGCGGCGTGCTTCGCGGGGTCCATCTGAGAAAGCTGTGTAGTGGACGGGTGGACGGGGATCAGCGTCCCATCCTTGGTGGACAGAGCTAATAAAGCGCCAAGCAAACTCCACTTCATCAGAGCGGGTAAAGAGCGATGCATCACCTCTCAAAGCGTCGAGTAGTAGGCGTTCATAGGCTTCGGGGGAGCGCTCTGCAAAAGCTTGTTTGTAGAAGAAGTTCATGTTGACTTGCTCAAGGTCGAGTTTCATTCCAGGGCGCTTACTCGCGAAGGTCAGGGAGATACCTTCGTCGGGTTGGATGCGGAAGATCAATTGGTTGGCCTTGGGTCGATCCGTGAGCAGACAGAGGTTGGGGTTGCTGTCTTTGCGGAAGAATTGCAGGGGGGGCTTTTTGAAAAAGACAGCGATCTCACTGACACGTTTTCGCAAGCGTTTTCCTGTACGCAACAAGAATGGGACGCCTGCCCATCGCCAGTTGTCGATCTGCATGCGCATCGCCACATAGCTTTCTGTGCGGCTGTTGGGGTCGACGCCTTCTTCTTCGAGGAAACCAGGGACTTGGATGTCTTCGTGCATACCGCTGGTGTATTGGGCGCGTACGGTGTGTTCGCGGACTTCGTCTTCGCGCAAGGGCAGGAGGGAGCGAAGGACTTTGACTTTTTCGTCGCGGATGGCGTTGGCTTCGAGGGCACTGGGAGGTTCCATCGCGATGAGGGTCAGAAGTTGCATCATATGGTTTTGGACCATATCGCGCATCGCACCAGCTTTGTCGTAGTAGTGACCGCGTTTTCCTTCCATCCCAAGACTTTCGGCCACGGTGATCTGGACCTGTTCAACGTGCTTTTGGTTGAACAGTGGCTCGAAGATCGAGTTACCAAAGCGGAACGTCAGGATATTTTGGACCGTTTCTTTTCCAAGGTAGTGGTCGATACGGTAGATCTGGCTTTCGTCGAGATAGCGCGTGATGGTTTTGTTGAGGTCTTGGGCGCTTTGGAGATCGTGTCCAAAAGGCTTTTCGATGATCACGCGAGACCAGCGGGGATCTGTGCGGTCGTAGATCATGCCCGCTTCTGTGAGGTGTTGGACAATAAAAGGAAAGAGCGCGGGAGCGACAGAGAGATAATACAGCCGATGGCCGGGCATATTGCGCTCGGCTTCGATCTGCGACAGGCGTTCTTGTAGGGCTTTGTAAGATTCGGGATCGTTGCTATTGCCTGAGACGTAATACAAAGAGCGGATAAGCGGGTGTTGTGGGAGTGTTTCTGGGGACTCAACATCGTCACAGAGGCTTTGGCACATGGTCTCGCGAAACTCATGATCGGATATCTCTGTACGAGAAAATCCGACGATAGCCATATTGTCGGGCAAAAAGCCCGCGCGGTGGAGATGATAGAGCGCAGGAATTAATTTTCGGCGGCTCAAGTCACCACTCGCACCAAAGATGACGATGGTTGCAGGCTCTTTCAAACGTCCGCTTTCATCGCTCTGTGCACTGTTGACTTGTCCTACAACGGAGATCGAAGCCTGTGATACGGGGGGTTGGAAGTTTTGGTCTGTCATGAGAAAAGCCTTTTTTTGTGGGGAGGATCGTTGCGTAAGGCAAAGCAGCGTCATGGAAAAGAGATCTCTTGCATACACCTTGTTGTGGGAATTGCCAAGCCGTCGGAAGTCGGGGAGTGCGGATTTATTGAGATATGGGGAGTGTGCACTAGACTGATAGTTTGTTTTTCTGGTTTAATCAGCGAGCGCGTTTTCGGCAGAAAAGCCAAAGAGAATACGATCTTTCAGGGGTTTCGATTGCACGTGAGAGGCTGCGATGTTTGCAAGGTGTGTGCGTTTTTTGTGGGGGATCGCTTTGCTGCTTTCCCTGTCTTTTTGGGGCTGTCCAAAAGATCCTTATGCTTGTCAAATTGATGGTGACTGCCAGATCGCACGTCAGAGCTGCCAACAAGGCCGCTGTTCCTGCCCCCAGACAGAACTTCTGTGTTTGGGGACTTGTGTTAATACCAAAACCAATCCCCAACACTGCGGACTTTGCGGGAAAGTTTGCGCAAGTGGTGAAGCCTGTAGAGAGGGTGTCTGTGGTTGTGGGGAAGGACAAACGCGGTGCGGTTCTTCTTGCGTCGATATCTTACAAGATCGCGGAAACTGTGGGGGATGCGGCAAATCTTGCAAAGAAGGCGAAACCTGTGTCTCCGCAAAGTGCCAACCTCAAAAAAGTGGTTGTCCTCTCGATGAACCCACCGACTGCAACGGGACCTGTGTGGATTTGAAGACCAACCGTCAACACTGTGGCTCTTGTGGTAGCGCTTGTTCGGGGCTTTTGGTGTGCGTGAACGGGAATTGCTCTTGTCCTGCTCCACTGCAACTTTGCAATGGAGAGTGCGTGGACTTGCGCGCCAATGGCGAACACTGCGGAAGTTGCAACAGTCCATGTCCTTCGCAAGCTTCTGCTTGTTCTGAAGGGACTTGTGTTACCCAGTGCCCCCAAAGTCTGCCATCGTCCTTGACTTTGTGCTTTGGAGGTTGCGTTAGCACGCAAACAAATCCTTTCCATTGTGGCGGATGTGGCAAGGTTTGTGGCGAAACGAAGACCTGTTTGGGGGGGCTTTGTGTTTGTCCTGCGGGTCTCACATTGTGTGACGATCGTTGTGTGGATCTTAAAGGGTCACGGCGACACTGCGGTGGATGTGGAAATACTTGTGATGACGGGCAGTTCTGCGCGGGCGGAAGATGCGAGATCTCTTGCCCTGCACCCACGCCAAAGGTGTGTTTGGGAGGATGCTTTGATGTGAGTTCGGACCCTCGCCATTGTGGAGACTGTGGAAAAGTCTGTCCCCAAGGGGTTTTGTGTGAGTCTGGGGTCTGCACATGTCGCAATGATCGGACGTTGTGCGGTGAAGAGTGTGTGGATCTGAAACGAGATTCCTTAAACTGCGGATCTTGCGGAAACGTGTGCGGTTTTGGAAAGCGATGTGAGAATGGTTCCTGTGTCGCTTATTGTGTGGGCGAGCCTCTGTTTTCGCCGTGTGGACGGCATTGTGTGAATTTTGCAAACGACGCGAAACATTGTGGATCTTGTGATAATGCCTGCAAAAACGGCGAAGTTTGTGTGGACAAAAAGTGCCAACCCAAAACATGTACGAACAATGGAGATTGTCGTTTGCCACCGTTGACCTCTTGTAATGTGGGCCTTGAATCTTTCGAGTGCCGCGATATCTCACGTGAATGTGTTGGTGGCTTTTGTGTCCAAAAAGAAAATATTGTCCCTGCACAATGCACCCAAGACGGGAATGTTTGTAAGGTCCCTGTTGCTGGAGTCTGCGATTTGTTGCGCGGGCGCTGTAAGGAAGACGTCTTAGAAGAAGCCTACGAATGGAGAGATCGCACCTGTCAGCCTGATGGTAGCTGCAAAGGAAATTAAGCGGAGGCGAGGATGAGGTGGATGATTGGCCTGCGCTGAGAAGGGGATGGGCGGGCAGAGGGAGATGGGCGAGCAGAGGGAGATGGGCGGGCAGATGGGAATGGGCGGGCAGATGGGAATGGGCGGGCACGGAGACCATCTGTACCAACTAATTCCTACATCATTGATAATAAAGAGAAAAAATCAAGTAGCTTTTTTGGAAAATCACGAGTTTGTAAAGTGACTTTCGACAAGGAGTTTGCAAAAAACTCGTCTGATGTGACGAAGTTTTACGTTCGAAATGACCTATCTTTTCATGTAGTTGTATTAGTTGGTACAGATGGCACGGAGACCCGCCCGTGATGAGGGATGGATGATTAGCCTTCGCAGGGGGAGCTTTGAGGGGGAGCTTCAAGAGGGAGCTTTGAGAGGGAGCTTCAAGAGGGAGCTTCAAGAGAGAGCTTTGAGAGAGAGCTTTGAGAGAGAGCTTCGGAGGGAGCTTCGGAGTGAGCTTTGAGAGGGAGAGGCTTATCGAATCTCCCTCTATCTGGGGCGAAAGCTAGGCAGGCTTCCCTCTATCTGGAGCGGAGGCCGGCAGAATCTCTTTCATCTGGGGCGACCCTCTGTGGTCGCCCGTAGATAGGGGGGGCGTAGGCTGGTAGGATCTCTTTTCTCTGGGGCGGAGGCCAATAAGATCTTCTGTCTCTGGGGCGACCCTCTGTGATCGCCCGAAGAGTTGGGGGGAAGCGCAGGCCGGCAGAATCTCTTTTCTCTGGGGCGACTCTCTGTGGTCGCCCGTAGATAGGGGAGGGCGTAGGCTGGTAGGCTCTCTTTCATCTGGGGCGGGCCTCCGTGCCCGCCCGAAGATAAGGGGCTTTGCGGAGGCCAGTCGGCTCTATCGGATCAATCGTGGACCCAGTAAACGGGTTGTGCGTTACCGAAGCCATCGCGGATATGAGCATCGTTGAGGTTGCGACCGCCAGCTTGTGCGAGAGCGGGGCCGCGGTCGGTCATCTCACCAGGGCGGATAACGCCGATGTGTCCGATGCCACGGGGGTTTTTCCATACAGCGACCGCGGGGTGTCCACCGTTTGCGGCTTGTTGTGCTTCAGCGGGGGTAGCTTGGCGCCAACCGTGGCGTGCGCCATGTTGGTTCAACCAATCGTTGGTGGCGTTTGCGGTGAGTTCGCGAGCGCCGCGGGTGTTGGGGGACGCGATGTTTCCGTTGCCATCGACCCAGTGGGGAACTTCGGCGCCCATGGCTTTGGTCACGTCCCAAGCGAAGATGTTGCAGTAGGTTTCGCCGAGTCCTTGACGGTTTTTGGCGTAACGACGGTTGTTCTCGACGCCGAATTGGTCGATGACGCGGGAGTATTGGGATGCGTCACGGTTGCCTGGGGCGTTGGTCAATGGTGCATTGACGGGGGTCCAGGGGTTCACATCGTTGATAGAACGAGCGATTTGGCTACGGGGAACATTCACAGGTGTCGTGCCGTCGGGCGCGGTGGTGGGGCCTGTGGGGTTTGTTGGATTCGTGGGGTTTGTTGGATTCGTGGGTTGCGTGGGGGTTGTCGAGCCAGAACGCAGTGAACCTCCGCGGTTTGCGAGAAGGTTGTTCATGTCGAGACCGAGGCCACGAACGTAGTTGGATGCACCGCTGAAGGAACCGCCGCCTTGTTTGTAGGCGTGGTTGATCATGTCTTGGTTGGTGCGAAGATTGGGGTTCTGCGCAAGCACTTGATCCAAGGGGCTTTGGGGCTGCGTAGGAGCAGGTTGTGTGGGCGCAGGCGCAGGTTGTGTGGGCGCGGGCTGCGTAGGTGTAGGCTGTGTGGGTTGGGGGAGTGCTCCACTGCGATTGGCGGCCAATTGGTTGATGTCGAGGCCGAGACCACGAACGTAGTTGGATGCGCCATTCCAGGTGCTTCCGCCTTGTTTGTAGGCGTGATTGATCATGTCCTGGTTGGTGTGGAGGTTGGGGTTGTCACGCAACACTTGGTTGAGTGCTTCGCTTGGGGAAGCCGAAGGGTTGGTCGGATTGGTGGGGTTGGTCCCGGGTGTGCTGGGGGTTTGGCCCAACTGTTTTTGTGCGATGGGGAGAAGGGTATCCCAACGCAAGAGACCTTCTTTGCGGGAAGGTGGGACACGGATGGTTTCACCATTGCGGCCGATGCTGGTTCCGCCAGGATGTTGGGGGTGTGGGTTGGGATCGGAGGGGTTGAGCATCCAACCGCTGCCATTTTCGTTGGCGCGGCGGCCAGAAGCGGGGCCAGCCATGTAAGAGTGGATTGCGCCAGCGATCTCACCTTGGTTCATGGTGTTATCGACTTTGATCCCTGCGTAGTTTGCGTTGCGTTTGAGGTGTTCAGCTGCGATCACGGCGCTTTGAAGCATGGAGCGTTGGGTGCCCGTGCCGCGTTCCCAAGTGCCAAGGCCGTGTTTGGCGAGTTGTTCGTTGCCCCACTGGGTGGTGACAGAACGGGGGTCCAGACCGAAGCCAGACTCGGGTCCAAAAGTCGAAGGACGGTAGGTTCCGAATTGGCCTTCGTTTCCGTGGATCGCGGCGATCATCTCTGCGGGAACGCCTGTCAGTTCAGAAGCTTGGCGGTACACTTCGGCATTTTTGGGGATCTCTGTGGCGGCCAAGCGACCGAGCGAGCTTGCTTCAGCGCGGCGAAGTGCTTCAGGGTTGGTATTGAAGGTCAGGTTGCTTGTGGGGGCAGCGGCAGGAGCAGCAGCGGGTGCTGTGGTATCGCCTGTCACGTCGCCAGTGAAGTCTGCGCCAGTGAAGCGGGGAACGCTGCGTGTTGCGTTTGCGGTGGTGGGCGCTGCTTCAGGAGAGTTTGTGATGTCGCGGGTCAGTGCGGTGCGAGGAGCACTTTCAGGAGCGCGAAGGGCAGCGCCTGCGCTTGCGAGGCCTTCTGTGGTGGGGAGGGCAGCAGGGGTATTACTTGCGGGTGCTGCGGGTGCATCGACGTTGGTCGAGCGAGTCGGTTGGCTGGTGGGTTGGGATGATGGGATATTGGATCGGTTTTTGTCGATTCTTGAGGACATGAAAGGCTCCTTCCGCGCTGATAAAAAATGAAGTCGCGTTTAGCGATCTTGTTTCAAGGTAAAGTATCGACGTTTGTATCGTTTTTGTTTCGTAATTTCAATCATTTATCTTGTAAGTGATGTAATTTCAATGCTTTCTGTTTGGAAAGTGAAACATGTTCTAGAACCCGTTGCATCGGTAAAAAAGGATTCTAGAACATGTTTCGTTTTGTTGGAGTTGTGCAGAAATACACTTTTTTAACAGTTCCATGACAAGCATCTGACAACTCTTTTGAGGCGCTCGGTATCTTGGGTTTGCGTTCGGTGGTTGCTTTTGTACATCCCAGATAAAGGAGTGTTTCGATGAAAAAAGGTCTCGCGTTTGCGTTGTTGTCTTGTTTGTGTTTTGGCCAAGTGTGGGGAGGGAGTCTAGGTGGGCGGAGAGTCCAAAGTCAGTCTAAGAAAAAGAGACCCGCGGGTTGGGTCTTGCAGGATGGTAAAGGCCATAAGTCCGTGTTTACGGGCTTATGGGAGCACAAGCATCATCCTTCTTGTCCCAAGGGGATGGTGGCTTGGGGGACAAAACCACAGGCGATCTACCCTGCGAGCTCTTCGAAGTTTGCGTTGATTTGTTTGCCCTCAAAGGTGGGTAGCAAGCCTTTTCGAGCGATGTTGATCGCGATGAGTTTTTTCGAGAACACCAAAGCCCACGATAAGTCGCATGGTTTGGGTGCTGTGCGTTATTGGAGTGGTCGTACGCAGGTCCTTGTGAGCCCCAAGCGGTTCGACAAACAGGGGAGGCTGCTTTCTTTTGCGGTGAAAGGGAGCTTACAGATGCGAGAGATGCAGCGTTCTGGGACTTTGCTTCGTCAAGCCATCCAAGTCCGCGCGCCTTTGCGCAAGACGACCGTCTCAGGTGAGATCGAACTGCATCACAAAAAGCGCTGGGATGCGTCTTCTTTTCGCTAGGTCGGGTGTTGTTGAGCAGGTTGGATGTTGCTGATTTGGGGAGGATTGGGGGATTTTCAAGGAAGCGTGGGGTCAGGGATTGGATTCGTAGGCGCCGAGGTCGGGTGTTCCGTTGTTTCGTGGGTTCCCGTCAAGGTCGAGTCCTGCTTGTGGTACCACGACGCCTTTGTCGATGGCGTTGGTGGCGGAAGATGTAAGGTGATAGTCAACCTTTGTGGGATTGACAAAGTAGCTTGCGGGGACAGAGACCATGTTGTGATCGGCGGTCGCTTGGGCATTATCGCGGGGGCTTAGTTTGTAGAGAAGGTTGTTGCGGATCGTGGCCTTGGTGTATTGAAAGCGGTAGCTTAGGCCCGTAAACGTCGCTTTGGACACTGCGGTATTGTGGACAACGAGAACACCGTGGGCTTGTTCGAGTTCGATGCCTGTATCGTAATAAGGTTGGGCGGTGGCGCTTGTATGGATCAGATTGTTTCGGATGATCCCGTCGATGTGGCCTTTTGCGGGGATGGCGGGGTAAGGATCGTCTGGATACTTTCGATCCGAGGTGGATGGATCTTTACCGAGTCCAAAGCCGATTCCACGGGCGCAATCGATGATGGTGTTTCGTTCGACGAGGGTATCTCGTCCTGCGCGCCAAAAGTGGATCGCGTGTTCTGCGAGGCTTCCGTTGGTACAGTAGATCCCGATGAATGTGTTGAAGCGAACTTGCCACTTCCAAGCCCCATGTGCGTCGATGCCCCCTGTGTAACAGCCGCCAAAACGCGACTCGATATTGGGTCTGCCTTGGCTTGTCATCTCTAGGTGAGAGCACTCAAGGCGCCCATCATCGGACCAATCCGTTTGGTTGTTGGCGGAGTTGACTTTGACGAACTGTTGGCCTCCATCGAGCAGGCGCAGTCGATAAAGTTTGGTACGTTGGGTGTGTCCACCACCGCTTTTTCCTGTGATGTGGATGTGGTGGTATTTGGCGCGACGAAGGGTGATCTCTGCGATGGTTACGTCGTCTGCCCCAATAAAGATCATCTCTTGTGTGTTGTACTCGCCGTCGATAATGACTTTGGTGGGGTCGCCAGAGGCGGAACGCAAGGTGACACGGGGCTGACGGAAGTTGATGCGTCGTTGGCTCTCGCTGCCTTGCATCTTGTAGGTCCCATCTGCGAGCAAGATCGTGGTGTCTGATTTGGCTTGCGCAACGATTTGTGGGAGTTGTGCGGCTTGGCTGGGTTTGACTTGCACGATGGTACCTTGGGCAGCAGGTAAAGGAGCGCAAGTTGCGGTCGTGGGTGGTTGCTCAGGGGTTGGCTCTGGAGAGGCTTCGACTGTGGCTTCGGGCGTGGTTGGTTCTGGGGATGACTCAGGAAGGGTCATCTCGCCAGGCCCAGCTTCGGGCTGTGTTGGTTCGCTAGAGGGCTCGTTGGGCGTCTCTGGGGTTGTTGGCTCGGGGGATGTGGATTCGTTGCTTTCAGGGGCTCGCTCTGCATCGGGCGTGGTGGACTCTGCGGTAGACTCTGTGGTGGTTTCTGTTTGGGGCTGTTGTTCTTGTGCGGACTCTGCTTTGGGGGCGACGCTTCCATCACAAGAAAAAGTCCATACACAACTCAAGACAAACAAGAAAAACAAAGGGTATCTTACAAAGGAGAGCCTGTGCATCTAGAAGCTCCAAGGGTTTCTGCCCTTCTCTTGGGCCACTTGGGAGGGCATACACGAAGCTGAGAAGGGGATACGTTGAAGGAAAACCAAGAAAATCGGTCTCTTTTGGATCAAAGGATGTTGGTTTTGTTTGGATTGGTTGTGGAGTGTATCTGATCTTGTTGAGAGAAGGAAGACTGGAAACAAGCGAATGGGGGTGGTGTGCTAGTGTGGGGCAGGAGCGAAAAGAAGGTCATATATGATAAGCCGAAGGATACGGCGTATTGAGCAAGGGGGTTTTCCGAAGGGAGAGAGGATACCCTCTCTCCCTTCGTGTCTCCCACGACGGACGCGAAGTCTTGGTTTGCGCGCACAGGACGAAACCCTAACAGAGTGGAGGACGAATAGGTCTCACAGGCACAAAACACCCGAAGGTGCGATCTTTGTAATCGTGAGATAGGCCGTCACACCCCATCTGTTTTTCGACGACAAACCGAGGTCTTCGCGCAGTCGCTGAACAGACACAAGTGTCTGTGGGCCTAGTCGGTTGTTGAAAGAACACAGGTACACAAGACAGGAGCTCATCGCCAAAAGGCAGCCCACTGAACTCACTGGGCGGAGACGCATCTCCATTGATCCTTGCGGATACCACAGGTCTATGTTCGTTGATCTGGGGAGACCCTGAAGAACAAGGGTCGTTCACAGCGTAAAGTGCGTTGAAACAAGTCCAGCGTTGCAAAGCGCTAGGCTTGTTTCGAGAACCGTGGCAGGTTCGACGCTCTCAACTGGGAACAACCGTGTTTGTGTGTCCTAAAAAACAACCTTACAGCAGACGACGGTAACCCAAAAGTCGAAGGGCCGAGGCTCTTTGTCTTTTGGGCGTCCAACTTGCCGAAGCAAAGGGTCCCGTCGGCATATCGTGGTACGAAACCACAACGCCGGGACGATACAGGCAGACCGCCAAGTCGCTGGGATGTCTTGCCGAAACAAGAACATTCTCAAGCTCTTGAAGATCTGTACCGTTCCTGCATCCGATGACAACAAAAGATTTTACTAGGTTCCGTTGTCACATGCACAACACGAGGTTGCGCGCTTTACGTCTATTGAGGCGATTTTTGTTGTGTGCATCAGACGGCGTATAAGGGCCATCGTCAGCGAACTGGGATCACCTCGGGCCCAGCAAATCGAAAAGGGGTGACAGAAGGGTCTTTGCCAAGAAACCTTTCTGTGTTGAGTTGGCGGAGACTACGCGCTTTTGCTTCGCAAGGTTCACTTTATTTTTGAACATTCTTTTTGGGTTCAAAGTGCCTATTGAACGGCGGTTTGCGTAAGTTGGATCAAGAGCTTTCCAAAGCGTTGTACAGCTTCGCCAAGTCGATACTTGCTGAGATCGACATAATGCGGAAAGGCGATCTCAGGCAGTGTTTCGACGGCAGCCTGGGCGCAAAGGATGTTGTGCTCTTTACCCAGCGACTCCACAAGGTTTTTCAAAGAGCGAACAGAACACTCGGTGGGAGAACCATCGCTGATCATCACCAACAGCTTTTGTCGCTTTTTGCTTTGCAGCGCGAGATTTGCGGCGCGATACAAAGCACCAGCGTCGTTGTTTGCGCCTCCCGAAGAAAGCGAGGCGATGGTGTTTTTCTCGAAGCTACCGAGCGGATACCAAGTGTTGTCATCAAAAGCATGGACATGTCCTTGGATACCGCGCAGTCCTTTGGCGCTTTCACAAAGAAGCGCACCAAAAGCCTTGGCAGTCTCTAGCTTTTGACCAGACATCGAGCCCGAACGGTCGATCAATAGGCCGATATAGAGATCCGCTGTTTGGATCTCTTCGCTGTGGACCAACACATTGAGGTTGGGACGAAAACAAACGCTTCGGATCTGCCCCATATCAAGGCGCCTTCCGCGACGTGATGCGTAATCGTCCACCGTTTTTCGCCCAAGCCGCTCAAAGTAGGCACGCATCGTTCGCACGTAGGGCTGTACTTTTTTGATCAACACTTGGTGATCGGCGACACTGCGTTCAAAAGTGGAGGTCCGATCAAGGGTGGGGAAGTCCAACTGTGCGCCAAGATGGAGCGTTTGGCCACCTTCACCCTTGCTGTTTTCGTTGATCTTGCGCTCGTAGATGATCTCTCGTTCTTGTTTACGAACATTGCCGCTGCTTCGGCTTTTGACGCCACTGCCTGGGATGGTGCCTACATCGCGCATACGGCCACGAACGCGTTGCATGATGCTGCGAAGATGTCGAAGTCCACTCAGTTTTTTCTTGCGTTGTTGTTTGCAGCCTTCTTCATCTTCTTCTTGGAAGATCGCTGAGATCTCTCGTGCGACTTGCAAAAGCCCCGCATGATCGAGGTGACGGAAGTCGCCTTGAACGATGTCCATCGCTTGGGCGATACGAGGATCGGGTGACATCGCGGGATCAAAGCCACAACGCAAACACCACAAAAACGCTGTGCGCGCAGTCAAAGCACCTGGGATGCGGAGAAGATCGCTATCTCGCAACAAGACGCTATCGGTCTCAGCGATGCGTTGATCTTCAAAGCGACGTGTCTTGCTTTGGCCAAAGAAGCGCCCAAAGAGCCGTCCTTCCGTCAAGATCTCCCCTGCGCTTACCAAGTAGCCTGGGAGTTCTCCAGACTCGATGGCTTCGCGGAGATCGTCTTCCGTTCGTTCGAGGAACTGAGCAAGCTCTTGCAAAGGGACGCGATGCCAACGCTGTGCAAAAGCATACGAAGCAAGGCGATCAAAGTAGATGCCCCAGATCGGGCGACGTGAGCGTAGGCGGCGTTCCAAACGCTCGTCGAGTAGGACGTCATAGAGATCGCCGAGTCCTTCTGAACGGGCGATCCCACGGACTGTACTAAATCCTCGCACACCAAAGTCGTAGAGATGGTGCCCGATCTCGTGGAGTGCGAGACCTTTGACGATCTCCTCGCCATACGGATGTCCTTGTGTGATGGGCATATCCGCAAGTTCGATCTCGATCACACCATCTTTGCTGCGTCTCCATGTGCGTCCCAATCCTTGGCGGTATTGGTGAACAATCACAGGGGCCCCCAGCAACAGCTGACCCACGCGGCTTGCCCACATCCGCACTTCATCGACTTGGTGATGGAGGCGTTGCCAGATGGGAGCATCTGAGGGAAGATCATCATCCCAAAAGAAGCTGCGACGGGCGTGTTTGAGGGCTGGGACCGCATCGATATGTCGTTGCAAAAGTTCTTTTGCGAGTTCTCGGATGCCCTCATCGACGTCGTGAACAGAGCTTACAAGCTCGCTCAAGACTTCGGGATCATCGTAAGAGGCCAATGCATCGAGGACTTCGCGGCGAACTTCGGGTTCTTCATCGCGGGCCATGGGCAACAACAACGCAAGGGTTGTTTCGTCTTGCTTTTGTCGCAGCTTTTGGACCGCGAGTTTGCGGATCTCGCCATCCGAATCAAGGCGCATCTGCTCGGAAAGCTCGAAGATATCGTTGTTTTGTTGTACAAGTGTCGCAAAGGTTCCACGTCGAACCTCTGTGTTTTCGTCGTTGAGTCCTTGCGTTAGGAGCCTGAGTGCGTGTTCTTGTGTGTTGTGTTGTACCAAAAAGTCGATCAACCCGATGCGAAGGCTCGAACGCATCTTGGCAAAAGCCTGTTCCAAGATATCCCAAGCGTCATCCGTGCTATGCAAGAGTTCTGTGCAAAGCTCTGTCACTGCGCTGGGATCGGCTTGATGGAGGCTCTTTTGCAAGATGTTTGCGTGTTCGTCTTTCTTAAAGAGCTTTTTCATACGCTTGATGGTTCGCCCAACCACTTGATGTCGTGTTGTTAGCAGTGCCACCAGAAGCCGTTTGAACGTTGCTTCGGGAAGTTTGGGTACCAAAGCTGCGACTTGTGTTTGTAGGGACTCTTCTTGTTCACGGCAAGCTTGGAGAAAGATCTTGTTGGGGCAACGCTCTAGATCAGCGAGCAAGATCGAGTAAGCCACTTCGCGGAGTGCCCACTCTCCATCCCGCACCATCAAAAGCGCAGAGTCCCATGCTGACGCTGGCGAAAGCTGCTTGATCCCTTTGAGTGCATATTGTCGAATGCCCGCAGATGTATCGAGCAATCCTTTTTGGAAAAACTCGATATCTTCCTGGGTTGCGAACTGTATGAGTTCTTGAAACGCGGTCTTTCGAACTTCCTCAGAAGAGTCTTCCAAGTAAGACTTGAGGGTTTCGCGGAGTTCTTCTTTGCGTTTGGGACTCGCAAGTCGCCGGTAAACGTCGCACAGCGCATGAATCGACAGCGCGCGAACATGGTTTGCGACATAGCGACCTGCACTGATGATGTCTTCCCAAACATACGGATCGGACGCTGTTTTCGCGATCTCGATGGCTTGCGTGAGTCGATTTTCGTGGACGCCAAACATACAGCGCTCAAACCAAGCGTGTCGATGGCTTGGGTCGAGTTTATGGCGCACGCTCATGGCTTTTAGAAAGATCTCTTCGTCCGTCTCGTTGAGCAGCGAATCGATACAGTCAGCGTGTTGCGAACGTCCGCGTTTTTCGAGCATATCAAGCACGTTCAGTTTGTCACTGCGGTCGAGCGTGGGGAGACGGAACGCGGAAGCGTGAACAGGATCGTTGTCTTGGATCTGGCTAAATGCTTGTTTGATGGCGTCTTTGATCGCTGCGTTGCTGTGATCTTGTTGTTGCAACAACAGTGTCATCGCTTCATTACGACGTTGGCGGCGCAGTGTTTTTTCGTGCTTTGCCCAACCTTCTTCGAGCAAGTAGAGGGTCAAGCGTAAGGCACGCAACGCGCGTTCTTCGTGCTGTTGGGGCAATCGACGACGGGACCAATCCAAGACGATGTCGGGTGCTCGTTCGCAAAGCAATGCAGAGATCATCCCATAAAGACATTCATCTTCAGCCTCGAGCAAACGGGAGAGTTCGCGGGCGCTGCGATGTCCTTGTTGAAGCAGCCAACGTGCGGTTTGGCGCGCGTTTTGGCGGTTCATTTGTGGGATGGCTTGAATCACCCAAGGAAGGCAGAGTTCGCCTTGGAGGGCAAAGAGGGTTTGTACGCAAGCTTGCACCTCTTTGCTTTCTGAGGCACCAAGGGCTTCGCGTAGGAATTGTAAGACAGAAAGATCAGAAAAACCGCCATGCCCGAGTGCTTGGATGGCTTGGACTCGCTGCGTAGCTTGCGTGCTTTGCGCATCTTGGAGCAGTTGGTCGCGGGTATCGAGACGTTGTTGCAGGTTCATTGGCGGATCTTTCTTCAAGAGAAAAAGTCTTAGATTTCTAGCGTGCGTACAATCGACTGCCAGATCATCCCTGCATCCGTGGTTTCGTCATCCCAACGTCCCAAGAAGCGACCGCAAAAGCTGCTTTTCAGGATATCAGGGAGGACATCATTGGGCACATCTGCAAAGTTCGGATGTTCGAGCAAAAGGCATGCTTCTTCGGTTGCGCGCATGCTGAGGTCCACTTGGAGGCCATCGTCTTGGCGGATCGCATTGGCGGCGCGGACGATACGGTCGATCTCACGGCGCGATGCGCGGGGATACTTGGCAGCCAACAGACGGTTCTCTTCTTCGGCTGGGGGATATCCCATCTTGAGCGGTGCAAAACGGTCCATCTGTGCGGGGTCAACGTGCGTGGTCCCTGTGAATTGGCTACCGTTGTTGATGGCAGCGATCCACATCACATTGGGGGGGATGTGCAACATCGAACCTGTGATGGGGTTGTAGAGTTTTCGGGTCGAATCGAGCGCGGGCATGATCCCGTTTCGTGCCATCTCGCGGCAGCGGTTGAACTCATCAAGGAAGATCAAGTAACGCTCGCTAGGACGGGCATGTGCGGCTTCGAGAGCGCGCAAGATATCTGTGGGCATCCAAACCGTTTCAGCTTGCCCAGTCTCGCTTGCGCGGATCTGAAGGGTCGCCAAAAAGTCGGTTGCTTCGAAGATTGCGCTACAGTTGAAGAACACATAATGCATGCCCAAAGCTTCTGCGACCTTACGAGAGAGTACGGTCTTTCCCGAACCTTGGGGGCCATCGAGCAGGATATTCATGCCACTTTCGAGAAGGGCCTGAAGTTTCCGTAGTTGTAAGGGTTCGACATAGATCTTTTCATCGAGTTGAAAGCCGCGCTGACGCAGAAACTCGACTTCGATATAACCGCGTTGTCGGCTTTCAGGTTTGCGAACATTACGAACACGAACGTCACAGATCTTGCCTGGCTGCACGCGGGCATCATCACATAAGATCACCTTGGGGGCGCGGCGTCCGTTGATATGACGCGCGCGAAAACGAAATGCACTCTCTTGCTTGCGGTTGGGTTGGAAGATCGTTTCAAACTCAAACCCAGGCTGCAAAAGGTTTGCGTGGATGTGGCTTTGCAGATTCGCCATCGTTGCGTCTCCATCAAATCAAAAGAATGTAGGGAAAAAAGAATAGATATCTCAGAAAAGGTCTGGGATTGATTTTAGGTCGTTGGTTATGGGCGTCTTAACGGATGTTTTTTGAGGAAGGTTCATCTTTTTTTGGAAGGACGATCTTCTTGTGGGGAAGTTGGTCAAAGGAGCGTTTGGTGGGGAGAGGGGCAGGTTACCAAGAGGAAGGTGCGTAGCGTGCAGGGACGGGCATGCGGTAAAGTGGCGGAGCATCGGGGTCTGAGCGCACATAGGCATACAACAGATGCACCATCAGTTTGCGCGCAGTGGTGGTGGAGGTATCGTTGAGATTAAAACCGCCAGGAAAGTGGATTTGTCGGAAATAATAGCACTGCCCTGGCTGAGCGTGAAAACTGATCTTGACTGGGTAAGCACGGGTGCTTCGGGCCATCAGTTGGTGTTGCCCTGGTCGAACAAGATAACAGAAATAGATGCCATTATGTTCTGTCAGCCCCACAAATCGGCGATTGTCGAAGTAGGCCACTGTTGGGGAGGATGGATTTTGTTCTGCGCGCAAGATGCAGACGGTTGCGAGATCTTTGTAAGCAAACCAAGGATCGACTTGGGGAGTGATGCGATGGTAGGTCGTGTACACTGGACGCGAACAACCCAAAGCACCCATCACAAGAAAGGCAAACAAGGCACAACGGCCATATTGAAA
Source organism: Myxococcales bacterium (assembly GCA_020632975.1). Lineage (GTDB taxonomy): Bacteria > Myxococcota_C > UBA6777 > UBA6777 > UBA6777 > JAKLKB01. The sequence goes on along the minus strand of JACKEL010000013.1, from coordinate 129,514 downwards.
AGCGGTACGAAACGGCATGGTGTCTTCCCCCTAAGAGATGAGGTTTTCCATAAGATGGACTTTAACTTAGCGAGGTTTACTTGCCTAGAGGAAAAAAACAAAACCCCAGAGAGCAAAGGCCCAAGCGGGGGATCTTTTTCTTACATGGTAGAGAACCCAGGGAAAAGAAGAACAGCGAACCTCTCTAGAGGTATTGCGTAAAAGCTGCCATCTTTCCTTTTGTGGAGGCTTGAAGATCATGGAAAAGCGATTCAAATATCCAAGGACACCCCACTTGCCGTGGTCTCCTGGTATCTCGTCGGATGACTTGAAAGTGTCCGATATATCGAGGCTTGAAGATCAAGAAATCATTGTGACCGAGAAGATGGATGGCGAAAATACCACGATATACCGCGATGGTTTGCACGCGCGTTCATTGTCTTCAGGACATCACCCTTCGCGCTCTTGGGTCAAACAACTTCAACAACAAATTGGTTACATGTTGCCCGAAGGATGGCGGATCTGTGGCGAGAACTTGTTTGCGCGACACTCCATCCTCTATGATGCGCTCCCCTCGTACTTTCTGATGTTTTCGATTTGGGATCACGACAATTGTTGTCTGTCTTGGGACGAAACCATCGAATGGGCGGGGATGTTGGGGCTTTCTACACCACCTGTTTTGTATCGAGGCAAGTGGGACGAAAAGTTCTTGCGCGGCTTGCGCGTTCCTACTGAAACATCCGAAGGTTATGTTGTTCGTCGAGCTGGTAGTTTTACCTACGAAGACTTTGGCCGCGTTGTGGCCAAGTGGGTTCGATCCGAACACGTTCAAACAGACCAACACTGGATGTTTGCCGAAGTGATCCCCAATGGTTTGGCTGGTTAAGGATGCAAGTTGGCCAGGTTCGTTAGTCTCTGAAGCCTCGGTTCCTACGAGACTTTGGGGTGAGATGATCCTTTTGGGTGCAAGGAGAACGCGATGCACGCGTACATGAACGATATCTTTGAAGGTGGTGTGGTCGCGTGGGAAGATGCGTTGGAGGCTTGTGGAGAACAGTTTCCTTTGCTGCATGAGATGGCGAAGACACCGCAAGATCCAGAGTGGCATGCAGAAGGGGATGTCGCGATTCATACAGGGATGGTGCTCGATCGCCTTTCTGAGTTGTTGTCGATGGGAGGCTGGAAACTCTCTCCTGAACGCTGGTTTGCGCTTTGGGTTGGGACTTGGCTGCACGATATCGGGAAGCCCATGACCACGCGCGAACAAGACTTTGACGGGCGTCTCCGCATCGTCGCGCCGCATCACGCGCCACGAGGGGCTTCGTATGCCTTTTATCGGCTGTTGGACCTTGGGATTCCACTGCGTTTGGCGTTGGATATCGCGGCGTTGATTGGGTTGCATCACGAGCCAAAACGCTTTGTGAAAAAAGAGTTTGGTACCGCCAAACAGTGGATGTTGGCTGAGTCTTGTGATGTCCAACTGCTCTACCTTTTAGAAAAAGCCGATATGATGGGGCGAATCTGTCCTGATCAAGACGAACAGATCGAGATCATGGAGCTTTTTCGGATGTTGTTTGAGGAGTCTGGGACTTGGTCAGGCGCGGGGCTTTTGGGAGATCGACGCATGAGCGGTTGGTCTTGTGCGCGCGGTGGCTTTGCTGCGAGCGAGCTTTACGAGATGTTGGGTACGACCTTTCGTGGAGAGGGTGAGATGCAATTGGAGCGCTTGTGGCGAGAGAGTCTATGGGATCTTGCAGAAGGAACGATCTCGCGTCCTGAAGAAGCGGTGGCACGGAGTTATGGGCGCGTTGCATCAGCGCGCGGTGCGCTCACGATCTTGTTTGGCCCCTCTGCTTCGGGCAAAAGCTCATGGTTGAATGAGCACGCCCGCGATGCTGTCGTGATATCGATGGATCAGATGCGCGAAGAGATCACTGGTGATGCAGCCAACCAGAGCGAAAATACGAGGGTCTTGCACCAAGCCAGGGATCGACTCAAAGAGGCTTTGCGCAAGGGACAACACGCGATCTGGGATGCCACAAGTCTTCGCCGTGACAGTCGTTCGATGTTGGTCCAGATCGCGCGGGATTATCATGCGCACACTTCGATTGTGTTGTTTTGCGCACCCATGAAAGAGATCTTTCGACGAAATCGCCAACGCGAGCGCCAAGTACCTCCAGGTGTGTTGAAGCGACAGTTTGAAACGCTCGAATGGCCGGGGTTTCACGAGGCACATCAACAGATCTTTGTGGGAGAAGATGGCCAAGTGGCTTACGACACGCGTTGGCTTTTGAGAGGTTTGTGATGGAGAGCTTTTTTCCTTACGAAAAGATCAGCGAAGAGAGCCGTGCATGGTCGCTTGAACCTGCGGACTGGCGGCGACTTCAGCGAGCGGAGTGGGTCGCGACAGAAAAGATCCATGGCGCCAACTTTTGCGTGATGTGCGATGGAGAACAAGTCCGTTTTGGAAAGCGCAAGGGATTCTTGGAGGAAGAAGAGTCCTTCTTTGGGCATGATCTGATCGCTTCGACGTTGTCGGATGCGGCCTTTTCTTTGGCGTGGTCTTTCCAAGAAGTGTGTCCAGAAGCCCGTGTGCTCTTGGTTTATGGTGAGTTGTATGGTGGGGCTTACCCTCATCCAGATGTCGCACCCGTTGAGGGCGTTCAAGCTGTTCAGACAGGGGTTTCTTATCGACCTGATATCGGATTTTCTGTGTTTGATATCGCTTGGTTGGATGACAAAGGAGAACGGCGCTATCTGGGCTTTGACCAGATGACAGAAAAGGCCATCTCGTCGGGCTTTGCGGTTGCGCCTTTACTTTTTCGCGGCAAGATGGCGGAAGGACTTGCACTTTCTACGCATTTTACAACGAAGATCCCCGCAGCTTTGGGTCTTCCAGCACTTGCTTGGAGCAATGACGCTGAAGGCTTTGTTTTGCGACCTGTTGAGGAGACGCTTGTCGAGACCGCCAAAGGACCTGTCCGTCCATTGTTGAAGAGAAAACACAAGCTTTTTTCGGAAGATGCTCGATATCATCAAGCGCGGGTCTGGTCACGTCACGATGATTATGCGTCTTTGGCCTCTTGGGAAGGGCGTATTCGAGAACTCGCGACGACGCAACGTGTCTCCAACGCAGTCTCAAAGATCGGGCACATCCGCCCCACAGATACGATGCGTTGTGAACAGTTGGAGACCTTGTTGCAGGAAGACATCATGGAGGTGTTGCAGGAAGAACAAGGCGATGCGTGGGGGGGCCTTTCTTCTTTGGCACAACATCGTTTGGCTGTGTACTTGCGCGAGCAAAGCCGTGCAGCCATGGGCGATTGGTTTCAAAAAAAGTGAGGATATCTTTTCAAAAAAAGAAAAAAAGCATCATTGACGGGGCGGGGCATCAAGCATAGGCTGGCGTGGATGGGCATGTCTTTCCTGGAACACAGGAGCGCTATATGGCGGATTTAAATGAGATGGCGGTCTTTGTCAAAGTCGCCGAAGAGATGAGCATCACGGGGGCTGCCCGTGCGATGGGCTTGCCAAAGTCCACAGTGAGTCGAAGGCTGGCGCGTTTGGAAGAGCGCTTGGGGGTGCGGCTCATCCATCGAACAACACGCAATCTAAACTTAACAGAGGTAGGGGTCGCTTTTTACGAACGATGCGCGCGGATCATCGCCGAAGCCGAAGATGCCGAACTTACAGTCTCTGAGTTACAGCAGTTTCCCCGCGGCCATCTGCGTATCACTGCACCTTCGATCTTTGCGGTTGCTTTCTTGCGTCCGATCCTGTCGGAGTTTATGACGCAGTTTTCAGACGTCACTGTCGAGTTAATGTTGTCTTCTCGCGTGGTCAACGTAATCGAAGAAGGCTTCGATCTTGCGATCCGTGTCGGTCGCTTGGAAGACTCGACGTTGGTCGCTCGAAAGTTGGGCCCGACCTCTGTGCATTTGTACGCAAGCCCAGACTATTTGGAAGCGCGAGGGTTGCCCAAACGCCCAGAAGATCTCGCAGAACATGAGTGTTTGATCCTTGGAAGTGGTAGTCCACATGCAGAGTGGCGTTTGGAAGGGGCCAAACGGGAACAAGTCAACGTTTCTGTGCAAGGTCGCTTGGTGGTCAACGACCTCCTGTTTTTACGCGACGCAACCATCGCGGGGATGGGGATCAGCCTTTTACCAACCTTCTTGTGTTATGAGCCTTTCCAAGAAGGCTTGTTGCAGCAAGTGTTACCGACTTGGCGCCCACCTGCAAATGCGATCTATGCGGTGTATCCGAGTCGTCGTTACCTTTCTGCAAAGGTCCGTGTCTTTTTGGAGTTTTTGACAGAGCGCCTTTCTCCAAGTTCTGCTTGGACACTTCCCCACGAAAAACGTCCTTCTTTGCGTTCTGCCTAGATCAGAAAAAAGCTTGGTTTTTGTAAGGAAGAAAAGCTTGGTAGCAGACGTTTCAAGGAGAGGCGAAGTGTTGCGCTCTTGACGCAATCCACACATCTTTCTAACCTGCTACAAACGTTTGGGACGGACTTGCTTGTTGGATACAAGAAAGCCTCGCACGTTTGAAGCCTCAAAGAAGAAGCCCGCAGCCGCTCAATATCGACACAGAGGAGGATGAAGATGCGCAGAACGATCTGGTGCGTGCTAGGGATAGCGCTTGGTTTCTTGCTAAGCTCTCCCGTTTGGGCCGCGCAGCGGGGAAAACTGGTGATTTCCAGTACACCTGTTGGGGCCACGATTTACATTGATGGCGTAAATGAAGGGGAAACAGGCAACAAACCCCTTTCGATTGAAGTAGATGCAGGTGTGCATACCATCGAACTTCGTATGAAGGGCTACAAAAGTCGTTCTGAGAAAGTACGTGTTCGTGCCAACCAAACGCGCAACCTGCGATGGCAACTCGAGAACAGCGGAGGTGGCGCTGCTCCTTCCAATCCTCCGCCTCCCTCCAATCCACCGCCCTCAAACGAACCCCCACCCGCGCGGGGAGGTGAGCCTCCACCCCCACCTGCGGGCGGTAGCGAGCCTCCGCCTCCACCTGCTGGCGGCAGTGAACCTCCTCCACCTCCCTCTCCTCGTACGGTTTCGACAGATGTTCCCGCAGCTGTTCAAGGTGTTTCGCGTGCTTGCAAAGAAGGGCGCGCAGATGCTTGCCAAAAATTGGGTGACTTCTATCGCGATGGAGATGGCGTCGAGCGCAACTTGGATCGCGCAAAACAGTTGTACGAAAAGTCATGCGGTTTGCGTCGTGGTTCGGCTTGTTCGCGACTCGCAGAGCTTTATATGCGCGGTCTTGGTGTGAAGAAGAACTTTGTCCAAGCCAAAAGATACTATGAGCAAGCTTGTTCGCTTCGTCATGGCCTTGGCTGTAGCAACTTGGCTTGGTTGTATCGTACGGGTCGTGCTGGACAGCGTAGCCTCGAAAAAGCCCTTCAACACTACACCCAAGCCTGCGAGTACGGCTATGGCAACGGTTGTCACAACCAAGCCAAGCTGCACGTCAAAGAAAATCCCGCAAACTATGTACAGGCTCGCTCTGCTTATCAACGCGGATGCAGCTTGAAGTTTGCTGCTTCTTGCAATAGCTTGGGTGGGATGATGCGTCGCGGCCAAGGCGGTCAACGTGACCACGCTGGTGCCTTGCGTGCTTATGAACAATCCTGTCAATTTGGCCATGGTTCGGGCTGCAACAACGCTGCTTTGATGTACGAACAAGGCATGGGTGCAGAAAAAAGCTGCAAACAAGCACAAGTTTTCTACAAAAAGGCTTGTGACTTGGGCGTTCGTGAGGTGTGTAGCGCACGTTGTCGCTAGGCATAAACACGTGTGAAAGCTGTTTGATCTTGTGGTGGTGTGGGGACACCAATCTTCGCAAAGAAAGACGCAACATTTTGCGCAAAACTCTGATACTATGGCAACCCGATTTGTATCGAAAAAGAATCGACACAACTCTTTCTCTTTTGCAAAACTTCGGTTTTGCTTGCCATATTACCCATTGATGGGTCTTTTGAAGTCGTGAGGTGAAGTCATGCCCGTTGGAATCCGAGATAAACAACTTTCGCAGGTGATGTCGCAGATCGATCGTCAACCCGCGAAAAAGATTGATGACGAAAATGTCCTGCAATTGCTCGCTTCTGTCGGCGATCGCAATGCTGATACTTCCACCACTGTTTTGGGACGTTTGACACAACCTGGAATCAGCCGCAAAGAGCAGTTTGAAGAAGCCAAAGCGGGCCTTTCCAACAAAGAACGTGACGACCTGACCTCGCTTTTGGGTCGCAATGATCTTCAATGGACCCCCAACGCTCGTAACTTTATCGAAGCGCTTGTTGGACGTTCTGAACTCTCTACAGAAAACCAACAAGGCGACTCTTTGGCGCTTCCCGCAGCGTTGAAAGACAAACTTTCGTCTGTTGCAAAGCCCGGTGAAACCTTGGAGATCGTCAACGTCTCTGACAATCCCCAAAGTGCCGATGGCGCCAGCAAGATGGAAGTCAAAGTCGATCAGTGGGGACGTTTCAGCGGCCAACTCGACGGCGTGAAAGAAGGCGACCATCTTCGCGTTCGTTCACGCGGTGCAAACGGCAACGTCAGCAACTGGATCAACCTCCAAGCCCAAGGCATGGGTGGTGAAGATACCCACAACGCCAAGATTAAGCCCGAAGAGATGGGCTTGGAAGCAAACGGTCGCGGCTCTGTGGATCTCGTTCACCTCGGAAACGGCATGGTTTCCGAGCCTGGCGCGCAAGTTCGTTTGACCAACCAACGCACTGGCGAAAACTTCGACTTCACCTTGGATGCCAACGGTAACCTTCCCTCCCATACCACTGTGGGCGGAAAAGCCGGTGATACCTTCTCTATCGCTGTCAGTGATGGCACCAACAACGTTGACTTCAAAGAAACCGCTGGCACCACCAAAGTCATGGGCGCTCCCGAACCCATCGATCTCCAAGAGCCCGAGCCTTGGAAAAAACGCCACGTCAACGAAGATGGCACCCCCAATGTGAAAGCAGAGCGCTTCTCAGGTCCTCTCTTCGAAAATGGCGTAAGAGCCGACGATGTGAAGCAAGGCTCTCTTGCAAACTGTTACCTCGTCGCAGCAGCTTCTGCTGTCGCTGGTACCGATCCCGACGCCATCAAAAACATGATCAAAGACAATGGCAACGGTACCTACACCGTCAATTTCAAAGAACGCGACTACCGCGGCCGCGTCACAGAAAAGAGCGTGACTGTGGATGGCGATCTCTTCGTTCGCCCCGATGGTTCGGCTCTATACGGTGCTGGCATGAACTCCAAGTCGAAAGACCAGATGGAGATGTGGTTCCCGATCTTCGAAAAAGCTTACGCCACCTACAAAGGCAACAGCTATGACAAGATCGGAAACGGCGGTAGCTCCGCTGATGTTATGAAATCCATCTTGGGCGCAAACACCACTTACAGCGGTGTCGAAGATTACAACGCGGATCGCGTCTTCGACAGCCTGAAAAAAGCGCAAGAGAACGGCTGGCCCGCAACCGCCGCAACTTACGGCAAAGACGGCCCCGAAGCAGAGCGCTACTCCGGCCAAAAGATCTACCCTTGGCACGCTTACACCGTGTTGGGCGTACAAGAAGAAGACGGCAAGAAATTCGTCCAACTCCGCAACCCTTGGGGTTCCACTGAGCCCGGATACGACGGCAAAGACGATGGTATCTTCCGTCTTGAACTCAAAGACTTTGTCCACTACTATAGCGGCGTCACGATTGCCCAAGGTTAATGCCAAGGAATAGGGTGAGCGTTTCTCTTACCCAAGACTTTGTCGTTTGAAACCGTCCGTTTGGAGCCTCTTGCTGAGACGCAAGAGCGTGCAGATGTGACGGTTTTTTTGTATCTTTTGAAACCCAGACTGCGACCTTTGTGTCCCTGACCCCCAGAGGAGTGTGTAAGATGGCGATGCCACCCGAGCCAATTGATGAGCTTTTGCCAAAAGCTGAGTTTGGTGTGATTGCAGAAGTGTTGGAGATCAAAGAACGCGGCGAACAAGCTTATATCCCAAAGCCCGAACAACCCGACACCGTCGATATCCCACGTGACTTGCCTTATCAAGTCGTGACCCTTCAAGTCAAAGAACGACTCTTTGGACAAGCCCAAGCTGAACGCTTCGATGTGTACAAGCCCGCAGGTGATTATGTGCTGCGTGCTGGCATCGAAGGGCCTTTCTTTTTGTGCAAAGATGAAGACCACAAACAACCCGTCATCCTCGGTCGCTACGGACCCGATAACTACACGCTCCACGTCGTGCGTGCTGCTATCAAAAAACACGGCCGTTCCTAAGACACGGAGCCCCTATCATCGGGGAATTCAGTTGGCTTTCGCAGTGGGGGATTTGGGCGGGCGAGCATGGATGGGCGGGCCTCCGTGCCATCTGTACCAACTAATTATCAACTATATGAAAAGATAGGTTATTTTCGAACGTAAAACTTCGTCACATCAGACGATTTTTTTCGCAAACTCCCTTGGTTCGGGAAGTCACTTTACAAACTCTCGTGATTTTCCAAAGAAAGCTATTTGATTTTCTCTTTTATTATCAATGAGGTAGGAATTAGTTGGTACAGGTGGCCTCCGTGCCCGCCCGAATCATCGGGGAAAATTATTCGCCGAGGACTTTGCGGGTAAAGGGGCTGGACCAAGTGTTGTTGCCTTTGTTGTTGGCGACGACGTTTTGGTTCATGCGGATGCTTGCGCTACCAAGGCTGTAGATGCTGGAGCCATTGTTGACGATGGTGTTGTGATGGATCGCGATCCAGCGGGACTGCATGATCATGAAGGCAGCGAGTGTATTGTGGTGGATAAAGTTGTGGGTTGCGACGAGGTCACGGACTTCAAAAGCGCGGATGCCGACGGCGCCAGAGCCATTGAGTTCGCAGTGGTCGATCCAGATGCGTTTGGAGTTCATCGCGCGGATGACAGCACCTTCACAATTGAATTTGCCCAAGGGACGGGCGTGACGTGCTTTGATAAAGCGGATCGTGATATCTGAAGAGTCTTTGATTTGGAAGACATCATCGTAGAGATCTTCGACAATAATCCAGACTTCGCCTTGTCCTTCGATGCTGAGTTTATCCACATTGTGGATTTGGAGGCCTTTTTTATAGCGATAGATGCCTGCGCGGAGGAGGATGGTGTCGCCAGGATTGCTTTGGTTGATGGTTTCTTGGAACTTGTCTGCTTGTTGAGGGGTCAAGAAGCGGACCACAGCGGGCTTGCTCGCGGGGCGAGACGTTGCGGGCATAGATGCGGGTGTTCCAGGGGGAGGTGGAGGTTCTGCCTCTGCTTTTTTGGAGGTTGGTTTTGCGGGTGCGTTGGTTGCGGGCGCTTTTTCGGGTTTGGGTGTGTCGGCCAAGCTGTAAGTGGAGAAGGATAGAGAAAGGGCACATACAGAGAGCCAAGAAAAGAGCACGGGAGTCAGACGGGTCATGGAACGCTCCTTCTGTTCGCATAAATGAAAGTCGCAGCATAAGGAAAAAAGCAACGCGCTTTTGTTCGGGCACCTTTTTCCTGCGATAGGGCTGCGCGGTGTAGCTTAGCGATCTGTGTGGGGTTATGCAAGAAAGCGTTGACTTTGTCGCAAACAACGGTAAGGTGAGCGATGCAATAACGATGACCAGCGAGAGAAAAGGTGAGTTCATGACAAAAGCGCTCGTGTTGTTTTCTGGTGGCCAAGATAGCACCACTTGTCTTTACTGGGCTTTGCAAAACTTCGATGATGTGGTGGCTTTGGGCTTTGATTATGGGCAAAAGCATCGTGTGGAGTTGGAGCAAGCAGCCAAGATCGCTGAGATGGCAGGGGTTCCCTTTGAAGTCCTGAAAATGGATGGTTTGGTTGGAAACTCCGCGTTGACGAATCCTGGGATGGACATCAATGCTTCTCATCCTCAAGCGGTCGGATTACCCGGGGCTTTCGTTCCTGGGCGCAACCTGATCTTCCTTTCTTTGGCATCAAGTTACGCATTCAACCAAGGCATCTTCGATATCGTCGGTGGGATGTGCCAAACAGATTACTCGGGTTATCCTGACTGTCGTCGTGTCTTTATCGAAAGCTTCGAAACGTCGGTCTCTTTGGCGACCATGCAAGACTTTCGTGTCCACACGCCTCTGATGTATCTCAACAAAGCGGATACCTTCAAACTTGCCGAAGACTTGGGCATCTTGGAGATCATCCTTGAGCACACGCACACAGATTACAATGGTGATCGCAGTGAGCGTCATCCTTGGGGTTATGGCAAACTCGACAACGAAGCAAGCCGTTTGCGTGCGCGTGGTTGGGAAGAATACCGCAGCCGTTATCATACAGGCTCTGCAACAAGCGACGATCTTCCCGAGAGCCACGAGCTTTCCACGGGGACCGATCTTCCTACCATGGGTGGACCTGCGACTGTTGAGATGATGGCCTTCGATGCTGATTCGCTGGCGGCAGCGGCTGCTGCGATGAGTTCTCCGCCTGCCACTGAGCTTCCTGGCGCTGCAACAGACGAGCACGAAGCTGTCCCCGACCCTGACAAAGAAAAAGGCGAGTAAGCCTTCTTTCTTTCGCTTACATGCCTCCTCTCCCTCTCGAATCTACGCCCCCTTATCCCCATCTCTTCGAGCTTTTCCTCTAAAAAACGATGCCCGTTGAAAAAGAGAACTGTGGGATGACCACATTCGCTGGCAGCATCCATTCTGCGGCCAACCCCAGTGAGAATTGGACGCCAAGACGCCGTAAGAACCAGTATGTAAGAACAAAGTCGGCCTTTGCTTCGGGCATATGGACGTAAATCATTTCTTCGGAAAAAAATGCCTTGAGCTTGCTTAGACGATAACCCAACGTCAGCGGAACATCGAATGTGACTCCTCTGCCCAAGATGTTTCGAGCGTCCATTTGCAATGCATAACCCATCCTCAATATCCCAGAAAAAGAGAACACACCTGGACTCGATTCAAAGACGTTCATGCCAAGTTCGAGATGGAGCGGATAGAAATAGCGAAAAGTGGTGGTTCCGCCCGACCCAAGGAGCAAAGGGGACCTTGCCGTAAAACGGACCGCCATCACGCCCTGGTATGGAGCCGCTTCGAATTTTTCAGGGGCGGGGGCTGTGCTAGGTGCTGTTGTGGTGCGGGATTGTGCTGATTTGGATGAGGGAAATTCTCGGACTTTATAAAAAGAAGTGTAGATGTTTGTTGTCTCTCTGCGGTCTTGGTGTTCGGATACACTGGCGTGTGCGGTCGTGTGTGTGAGCCAAACCAAGAAAAATGTAATGAGCCATCGCATGATATCACCTACGTCATTGGAAGTTGTGCGGGACTTCTTCGAACACTGCGATGGCATCTCAACAAGTGTGCCAGTTTATGTGATGTTATGTTTTTCCCGATCATCGGGGGGGACAGATGTCTTTGTAAGGAGATGGCCAACAAGTAAGGGGACGCGAAAGGTGTGTTTGTTTGGGATACACAACAGGATGTATGGAGCGGGATACATGATCTGTTGGCTGATCGAGAATGGGGGGCGTTTTGTCCGAAGATGCGAGGCTTATTGGTACTTTCTTTCCAGCCGTAGCCATCGTTGATCAGGGCTTTTCAAGGGGGGTTTTGTCCGAAGATGCGAGGCTTATTGGTACCCTGCGGCTTGGATAGAGAAGAGTTGGGCGTAGTGTTGGTCTTGTTTCATCAACTCTTCGTGGGTGCCTTGTTCGAGGACTTTGCCTTTGTCGAGCACCACGATCTGATCGGCCATGCGGACTGTGGAGAAGCGGTGGGAGATCAAGATCGCCATCTGATCTTCGGTGACTTCGCGGAAGTGGTCGAATATTCGGGCTTCTGCGGCAGCATCCATCGCGGAGGTTGGCTCATCGAGTACCAAGATATCCGCTTTTTTACGCATAAAGGCTCTCGCCAAAGCGATCTTTTGCCACTGTCCTAGGGAGAGTTCGCGCCCATCTTGAAACCAACGCCCAAGTTGCGTGTCGTAGCCCGTTTCCATCTCTTGAATGAAAGGATGGGCCATGCCTTTTTCTGCGGACTCTTGCCAAAGCTCGCGATCTGCGAAGGCATCGACGTCTCCGATGCCGATGTTTTCGCCTACTTTGAATTGATAGCGCACGAAGTCTTGGAAGATCACGCCCACACGTTTGCGCAACGCGTGGAGATCCCACTTTTGGATATCCAAACCATCCAAGGTGATTCGCCCGCCTGTTGGGGTATAAAGTCGCGTGAGTAGCTTGATCAGGGTCGTTTTGCCTGAACCATTTTCGCCGACCAAGGCCAACTTTTGCCCAGGTTTGAGATGGAAGGAAACGCCCGCAAGTGCGGCTTGTTTGGAGCCTGGGTAGCGATACTCTACATCTTCAAAGCGCACACCATCGCCAGGGATCGGCCCTTCTGAGGCGCCTTCGCTTTGTGGTTGGACGGGCGCGTCGAGGTATTCATAGAGATTGAAGAGGTAGAGATTGTCTTCGTACATCCCGCCCACAGAACTGAGACTTGCTGTGATGGCGGACTGTCCTTGCTTAAAGACGAGTAGATACATCGTCATCTCACCAAGCGAGATCTTTCCTTTGGCGGCATTCCAAGCGATCCAACCGTAAGCGCCATAAAAGATGATGCTGCTGAAAAGGCTGAGGAAAAATCCCCAAATCCCCCGTCGCAAGGTGAGGGAGCGATCTTCTGCGAAAAGCTTGCGGAAGATCTCGACATAGCGTTGCAAAAGCAAGGGGCCACTTTGGAAAAGTTGTACTTCTTTTACGTAGTCTTCGCGGGCGATGACCATCTCAAGGTAACTTTGTTGGCGGGTTTCGGGGACACGCCAGCGAAAAAGTCTGAAGGCTTCTCTCGAAAAGTAGGTCTCTGCGAAAAAGGCGGGAAGTGCCGCGAGCACCAAGACAAAGACGATCCACCCTGAAAATTGGAAGAGCAACCAACCATACACCAACAAAGAGATACCATTTTGTAAGAGCCCGAAAACCCGCTGAAAGAGACCCAAGGGACGACTTGATGCCTCGCGTCGTGCACGAGTCATCTTGTCGTAAAAGTCCGCATCTTCGAAGTGTTTGAGTTCAAGTTGGACGGCTTTTTCGAGGATCAGAAAATTGATGTGGTGTCCGATTTGTGCGCGCAAAAGCGATTGGATGACAGATATCGCGCGTTGTGCTGCGAGCAACAGCGTGACAAGGCCGATCTCTAGGCCAACATAGTAGATCGCTTGCCAACGAGCGGCATCTTGCTTGCTTTGTGCTGCGAGAACGACAGCATCGACGATCCATTTTCCAACATAGGCCACGCCGCCCGGCAGAAGGCCCGCGACGAGTGTACAAAAGGCAAAAAGCAGAGTCAGCGTGGGTTGCTGACGCCACACCAAGGCGAGAGTCCGTGGTCCGTAATGGAAGGTCTCGAAGAACTGTTTGACTTTTTCTTTGAGGAACGAACGCATCGAGGGCGATGAGGCTTGAGCGTTTGACATCAGAAGCTCCGTAGGTCTAGCGAGATGACGCATCTGCGTCCAAAACGAGCAGCCGTGGGTGGGGTGGAGGATGTGTCTGGGTGGGACACGATACAAGAAAGGCTAAGACCTCGAACGCAAGAAGCAAGAGGTTATCTTGTTTGAGTGAGCGGGGTAGGAGATTTGGAGGCAAAACAGAAGAGTTCTTGTCGATTGTAATGAAGCTGTTCCACAAAGAGGTGTTGAAATCCTGCCGTGCGGATCTTTTTGAGCATCCAGTCCAACTCGCGCAATAGCGAGGGTTGGTTGAGCTTCAAGGTGATCAGGCCCCAACGCAGAGAAGGCAAGGACAACAGGAGCTTGTTGAGTGGGGGCAACATCATCTTGGGATTGAGATTGATGTCATAGACAAAGCCTGTGGGAGCCGCTGAAAGTGCCTTGAGTTCGAGTCTTTCCATCACGAGAGGTAGGTGCGTAAATCGCGGGCTTTTCAGCACAGAAGGGTGCATCTCCGCTGGGTCCACACCAAACACGCGGGCGCCTGCATCGAGCAGGACGCTTGTTCCACCGCCAGGAGCACAACCAAGATCCAAGATGACATCGTTGGGGGTAATCTTGGTGTTGGTGCGCCAAAGCGCTTCGGAGATCTTGCCCCAAACGCGTGAAGGAGCTTCTGTGGGGATGCTGCGAAAGGGTGGTCGTCCCGCAACGCTCGCTCGCTGCGGGGATTTTTGAAGATGGGCACCTATCGCGATACGTCCTGGGTCCACTTCGATCAGGTCGATCACGCACTGTTTGTTGCGCGCGGACTTGTTGAGCGGGAGTTGGGTCAGGGTCTGCATCTGCGCGAAGAGTTCGTCTTCTCGACGTGCGATCTCTTCTGGGAAGTTATCGGATGCTTCTCCTTCTCGAACGAAAAGATGTACTAGATCGGGAGCTTGGGGGAACAGTGTATGCACTTCGTCCCAGGCTTGGGATAGGTCTGGCTTCCAACCAAAGGAAAGTCCCCATCTTCGGGCAAAAACGCTCGGTCTTGGCAGGTCGAGTGAAAGAGCGGACTCGCTTTTGAAGGTGAGGTAGCCCGGACGCGAGAAGGCAAAACGCAACGATGGATGGCGTTGTTGGACGTCCGCTTTGACAAGGGCCTCTGCGCCAGGTTGGCAGGTCAGAAAAAGGAAAGGGCTAGAGATCTGCATGTTTGTTTGAAGCCGTGTTGGATTGTGTTAGGGTGCGGTAGTTGCGGGCCTAAGGTGTAAGGCTCTGAGATAGCATCCTTTGGATGTTTGACGCAAGGCCAAGTACGTTGGAGGAAGAAAGATGTTGTTGTATACCGTGCGTTTGGTGAGCCATTTCCTTTGGTATGCACGGAAACCAAGACTAGAACCTTTTGAAGAAATCTCGCAGGACTATCGGGCTTTTCCGTGGATTTGTGATAACAATCTTCATGTCAACAACGCGCAATATCTGCGTTTGATGGAATATGGTCGTGTGGAGTGGATCGCTCGCATGGATCTGATGCGCCCGATCCTTCGGGGAGAACTGAACTTTGTTGCTGCGGGAACCTCAATGCTTTTCCGCAGAGAGATCCGTTTGATGACATCATTTTCGATGAAAACGCGGCTTGTTGGATTTGATGCCAAGTGGCTTTTTATGCAGCAAGACTTTATCCTTGGTGACGGTCCCACCGCAAAGATCGCGGCGCGGGGCTTGGTTCGGGTGCAACCTCGAACCAAAAAAGGGGCGATGTCTGTTGACGCGTTTTTCACGCTCGCAGGTTATCCAAACCTTTCTTCTCCTGCACTGCCCGAAGAGTTGGTTCATTGGCAATCTTCCAGCGAGGCTTCGCTCGAAGAGATTCGTTCGTTTGGAGGGACCCGTGCTGCCTAGGTTTCGTGAGTTTTGTTTGTTCGTTTGTTATGTTGGGGTGTTTTGGGCGGCTTGGGGATGCCAAAAAGAGACCACGCTCTCGCCCAAAGATGTCGCCACCCGTTTTGTCACGACGCGCTCTGCTGAAGAGCGTCTGTGGTTGAGTTCTCCTGATCTGTCCGCGCTTTTGAAAGAGATGAAAGGCGCGGGGTTCCAACCTGCTGATGCTTTTGAGATGACGAAAAAGACGGGTGATGAAAAACAAAAGCGCATCCTGATCAAAGGTGTGGGCATGCGCAAAGGCCCGAACAAAGGGGCCAGTCGCATTCAACTTGAACTCTCTTTGATGGGTGATCATTGGAAAGTCTCGGATGTTTCTGTTGCCAAAAATGGGCGGATGGTGAGCTTTAAGATGGCCTTGGCTCTTGCACGCGCGATCAAACGCGCGATGAAAGAGCCTTTTGATGTGATCGCTCGCCAAAAAGTCGGTGGTTTGGAGATGTCCGTCGGGCGCGCCAAGCGCCAAACGCCCACAACATACAAACTGGTCTTTGCATACCAAAGCAAACAGATCCTCGAACACGAGATCACCGCAACGAACCTCAAAAGGTTGCATACGACGCGTTTGGGGTCGCGTGGTGAGGTGATCATCGCCCAGCACTTTCAACGTCCTGCAAAGCTACCTTTGCACACGACCGTGATGGTTGATACGCACCTCAAGATCACGCGGAAAAATGCCCTAGAGTGCGTGGGTACAGAGTCCCCTGACATCAACCAGATCCAAGAAGGCTCTCTTCCCAAAGCCACAGGATGGAAGTTGCTGCGTGCTGGGCGTTTTGCAGACAAACAGATCGAGCTGCGTGTCGAACCCAACAAGCGGACTGTCCGACGTTTTCAGATGGGAGACCAGACGATCTTTTTCAATCGCATGAAAAAGCCCACCACAAGCGCCCCCGTCGCTTCGACAGAGCCCCAACGCTTTCTTATGCTCCAAGGGGTTCTTGAGGATCTTCCCCCATGGAAGGGACTTTCTGAAAAAGAGTTGGAAAAGTCTTTTTATCTGTGGGTCGATGATCGCGCAGCGAACTTTGCGCGGAAACGCTTTGTTCGTAAAAAAGGACGGATCTATTTTTCTCTTTATACTTACAATTCTTTTCCTCGCACGCCCCTCGACCGCTTTCAAGTCTGCACTTTCCCTATCAAAACGCAAAAAGAAGCACAACGACGCTTTGTGTTCAAAGAACTTCTTCTAAAGTAGCGGATACTCTAGTTATAGAGAGATGTTATTTTTGAGGTGGGGATGGGTAGCGTTGCTGCAAAAGTAAGAAAAATGCTCGTTGTTCAGAGGAGAGAGCCTTTTGGCTGCGCTGCTGGATGGCGTGTGCGCGGGCTTTGGGGTCGATGCGATCAAGGATCTCAAGCGCGTAAGCTCGAAAGCTCGAAGCAGGTTGAGAGAGGGTGTCCAAGAGAAGAGGCAGCAAGAAGCCATCTTGGGGGATGGTCTGTTGGGCGAGAAACTGCCATGTGGAGAGACGCTGGGCACCGCGTGGTACTGTGGACTCACGGCGTAAGAGTTCGAGGGCCGTGTGGGGATCTCCTAGACGAGCGATCATCAAAAGGTCGATGTATCGGTGTTTTGGCTTGTAGGTCTTTCGATAGTGTTGAAAGAGAAATTCTTGCATGGGAGCGGCCTCTTTTCTTAGAGGATAGAGGAGCTGTGCGATGACTTCTCGGATATGTCGTTGGTGGGGCGTTTGAGAAGTCGCAAGAAGGCGGCGCAACACGGGTAGCGCGGGGGCTGCGTGAGGACCAAGCTTTCCAATTAAGCGCAAAAGAAACAGATGGGTGCGCTTTCTTTGTTGATCGAGGCGGGTGAGCGGGGGATAGAGCATGGGAAAGACTTGTTCGACGATATCTTCAGGCGACCATTTTTGGGTGGCCATGATCGAGAGGAGCTTGAGGCGAGCCTTGTAATGTTCGATGGTGCGGTGCTCTTGGAGGATGGTGTACAGTTGCTCTTGGAAAAGCTGTAGCGGATCTTGTGCAGTTTGCTGCGTCGATGGGCGCGATGCTGCAAGTTTCTCAAAAGGACGCGAGGTGGCGGAGTTGCTAGATGGGCGTGAAGTACTGGTGGGTCTGCTCGTGGCTTGTTTTTTCAAGGCGCGGAGTCGCAGCATCTGCCGGATAAATGCACGTTCGAGCCGTGCATTTGTACGCGGCTCTTTTTGGGGGGCAGCTTGTTGAAGCAGCCACTGTTGAGGCGATAGGCGAGACTGTACAAGGCGCACAAGGTGCGGATAGAGCGGTGTTTGGCTGGCTTGGGTTTGGATGCTTTCGAACAGCCGAGCTTGGGGGATGTCGAGTTTTCGGAAGCTTTCGAGGGCTGTCTGTTGGATCAACAAAAGAGAGTGTTGCAGGAGCTTGAAAAGGGCGGGAAGTGCCGTTGGAGGGAGCGTTGGGAAACGAAGGAGAAAGGCCAGAAGCCAGACTTGTTCGCTTTGGTTGCTTTCTTCGAGGATGCGGAAAAGCTTCTCTTGGATGGGTTGCAGATCTGTGGTGTTGAGGAGCAACAGGACACGTCTGGCTTTTTTTCGAAGCGCAGGAGACGGATCTTCTAAGGCCATGCGGAACAAGACTTCAGAAAAGGACGTAGGCTTTTGTTGTTGGAGGAGATAGCTAAAGGCTGGATGGAAGGCCGTTGGAACGCTTTGCGAAGGACGGCATCTTGTGGTTCCTGCCTTGTATAGGGCATCCAAAGCACGCAAGCGAAGATGGCTGTTTGTGGACGAGAGTGCTTTGTGAAGCAGGGGCAGCAAAGCAAAAGCGTGGGTGCAGCTTTTGCGGACAAGTTGGAGGGCCGCCAAGCTGACAGGGCGTGAGCGACTTTGTAGGGCGTGTTGTAAGAGTTCTTTGAGTCGAGGGGGAGGAGAAAGAGACGGAGAAAGTTTGGCTTGCGCGATCGAAAGAAAGGTGAAGATCAACTGATCTTGGGAAGGTGGATAAGGAAGTGTTTTGATGGCTTGTTGGTAGGCTGTTTGTGGAGATGGGGCAGACGACAAAGAGAGCGCATGTTGCGCGGCTTTGGCGACGGGGTCTTTTTGATGTCCTAACAAAAGGACCCAAAGCACGGAGAGATCGAGGCGTTTCTTTTTGGGCAAGCACTCTTGAAAACCGCGAAGCAGCGTGATTTGTGCGGGTGTTGTGCGCGGAGGGGAGGCGTACTCTTCGTCAGGAGGAGCGATCAGCGAGCGATAGATTTGTTTTTGTGCGAGAAAAGCGGCTCGTGGCTCCTGTTTGCAAGCGTCGAGGATGTACTTGTACTCGGTCTCTGTGAGGGAAAGCAGAGGGGCGAGGAGCAGACGGCTGCTTGAGGTGCTTTGCGGAGAAGGTTGCTGAGAAGCTAGGATCTTGAGCAAAGCATAAGCGGTCTCTTTGTCGAGAGATGGGGCGTCTTGGTGCAAACGGTGAAAGGTTTCACTTTGGCTACGATGGAGCTGAGGAGGCCATTGATGGAGGCTTTGGAGCAAAGGGGTTCGGTCTTTTTGAAAGATGGGGAGGGTTTGTGGACTGCGAGCGTACGCAAAGATCCGCATGCTGGGAAGTTGTGGTTGGGCCAGCAAGGGTGGAAGTAGCAGCAAAAGCCCGAGGCCAAGGGAAAGGATGGTTCGACCAAGGTGAAAGCGGGGTGCATGGTCGCCATCCAAGGTAAAGGATCTGCGGGGGTGTGCGTGGGTGGTGATCCCAAACGCAAACAAAGGCACAAGCGCCGCAAGAAGCAGCCCAGCGTAAAGCCAGACCAACCAAGACCAAGAAACTGTCGGCAACAAGAGCACCAAAGCCAGTGAGATGTACCAAGCCACCAAAGTGAGACGTGGTGCGCGCTGCGTGACGTCCCGCGTAAAAAGAAAAAGTAAGAAAGAGCCCCCCACAAAAAGCGCAAAGCTCGAAAGTCCCCCCAAAGGAAGGCCCCAAGTGATCCATCCGAGCGCGTAAAGCAGGTAGATCGATGCGTTGAAAAGCTCCTTGGGATAGCGCCAAAAGAAGCTTGGGGTGGGTGAAGCGTCTGTTTTTTGTATGGCAAGCTCTTGTAACTTTCTCTGCGTGCTTTGTGAGAAAAAGAGAGAAAGCCCCAAAAAGCAGAGGTTCCAGGCTTGGCTTGTGAGCAAGAAAGGAAGCCAATCGACCTGATCGTGTCCGCGAAAGAGTTGGAAAAGCAGGATGCTAGAGATGAGCGCGTAAAAAGTGAGAAGAAGGCTGCGGAGACCATATCGAGGAGCAGGCTGGCGAAGGGCTGTATGGCTTGATGGTTTTGGGCGAGAAACAGGGCGCATAAGACCTCCGCGCGGCTACCTACGAATGTACAAATCAAGAGTTTGCAAGATACGAAGTGTGAGACCCCAAATGACGTATCCTTGGTAACGAACGCATGGGAAAGGCAGGGCGATCTTACGCCAAGGGTACAACATCCAAGAGCGCTGTTTGGGGTCGAGGAGATGTGCGAGAGGAACCCAAAGCGCGTGAGCGACTTCGTCGTTGGGGGTAAGGGTTGGTTTTTCTGTCAGTCCAAAAAGAAAGGGGTGGACCCAAAGGGGTTTTTTCCGAAGATTCCCCCAAGCAAAGTGCGGTGGTATGGGGGCCAAGACTTGCTCGTGTTGAAGAGAAAGTCCGAGCTCTTCGTAAGACTCGCGGATTGCAGCATCCAAACTTGATGGATCTTGTGGGTCACGGCGCCCACCAGGAAGCCCCATGTGACCAGACCAAGGATCGCCCGCTCTTGTGGCGCGTTGGATGCAGAGCAGTTCCAACGGAGCGTCAGGTGCTGTTTGTGCGATGAGAAGGGCCACAGAGGCTTCTTTCATGTGCTTTTGCCCAGGGGGAGGGACTGGAGGGACAGGTGCGATGCCTTGGAAAAGGCGAAAAGTTTGGCGAAGCTGTGAGGAGGGAGGGCTTGTGAGAAGCCGTTGTTGAAGCTCCGCAAGCGTCGTGGGAAGGGATTTATTTGTCATCGCGGAAGCGTTTGGGGGTGGGAGTGAGAGGGGAGGCTGCGGTCGATTTGTTCGCGCTCCAAGCGCAGCGGAACCCGATGTCTGCTTGGCGGCTGGTCGCGGGTTCTCCATAACGTCGATAAGTTCGGATGGAGTGGAAGGTTCGGTAAGAACCACCGCGGATCACGCGTTCTTTGCACGCAGGGACGAGGTGGACAGGGTCTTTCTGGGGGAGTTTTTTGTAAGCGACAGGGTCATAGCAGTCTTGAACCCATTCAAAGACGTTTCCTGCCATGTCGTACACGCGGTAAGGACTTTGTCCATCAGGGCGTAAGTGGGTGGCGACTTCGCCGGGTTTGGAGGAGCCATAGGGATCTCTTTCGCATCCATAAAACTTGGCGAGGCGGCAGTATTGGGGACGTACATTGCCCCAAGGGAAGGTGCGTCCGTCTGTGCCGCGCGCAGCTTTTTCCCACTCCGCTTCTGTGGGCAAGCGTTTTCCTGCCCACTTGCAGTAGGCTTGGGCTTCTTCGAAGCGGATCCAGCGAACGGGTTCTTTGCGTGGTCGTGTGCGCAAAAGGTCGATGGAACGGCCTGGAAAGCCTGGGATGATGCGTTTGACGATACGTAGCCGCTCGCAAGCGCCCGCATCAACGCATGTACGGTATTTTTCGATGGTCACTTCAAAGCGATCGAGCCAAAAAGCGCTGAGGTATGTGCTGCGCTTGGGGTGAGGGTTGGCTTTGAGGCGCTTTCTTTGTTCTGCGCTATCCAAAGGGTTGCCTTGGGTGAACTCGCCTGCTGGGATCTTGACCATCTCACCGCGTCGAAGGGCGATGGACGGGGGTGAGAGGTCTTCCACAGGTGCAGGAGGTCGAGGGGTTGGGACCTTGGCTGCGACAGGTGGTGTAGGTTCTCGACGTTGGACGGGGTCGACCACCTTGGTGGGAGGCGTACGTCGAGAGGGCTCTTTCGCGCGTTTGGGGGGCTCTGCCACACGCTTGGCGGGTTCTTCCACGCGTTTGGCGGGTTCTTCCACGCGTTTGTTGGGTGGAGGGATGACGATGCGGCTTCTTTGCTTTGTAACCTGCTCTGCGGTGTGCCTTGTGCGAACGGGGGGATTGGGCTGTGTCGTTTGAGGGCGAAACCACCAAAGACCGCCGCCACCAAGCAACACGATCAACAGCGAAAGGGGAAGCCAAAGCTTCAGATTGGAGGAGGGGGCTTCTGTGTTGGAAGCGTAGGTCTCGTTTGTTGGTTTGGAGGGCACCTCTTTGGGCAAGGTGGGGTGTCCTGATGTCGGCAAAGGGGCTTGGTAGGGAGGCATCGCAGGCAAGTAATCGCTCGAACCCGTAGGCACAGAGGGCAAGATCGTCAACAACGTCTTGCGGAGTTCTTTGCAGTTGTTGGGTCGTTCCTCTTGGGTTTTGGCGAGGCACTTCTGTACCAAGTCATCGAGTGCTTCGGGGATATCGAAGCCAAGTTTGCGCAGAGAGGGGGGCGGACTAAAGAGGTGGTCCTTGAGGATCTGGTGGATGGTGCGTTCTTCGCCTGGCGTTTCAAAGGGCGTGAAACCCGCGATGCTTTCGAAGATCGCGGCGCCCACGCTGTAGATGTCTGAGCGTTGATCGAGTTCTTTCCCGTGGAGTTGTTCTGGGGGGAGGTACGCTGGGGTTCCGATCAAAACGCCCGTCTTTGTGAGCTTTTCTTCGTGCTCAGAGCGTGCGATCCCAAAGTCTGCAAGTTTGACCTTCCCTTCACGCGTCAACATGACGTTGGCAGGTTTGATGTCGCGGTGGATTACGCCTGCTTTGTGGGCGTAGTAGAGGGCGTCAAGGAGTTCTCCAAAGATCTGGCTGATTTGTTCGATAGGAAGACGCGGTGTGGTGCGAGAGTTTGCGATGAGGTGTTCTAGGTCTGTGCCATCGACGTACTCCATCACGATGAAGTAGCCATCTTCGTTTTCAAAGACCGCTTTAATCGAGACGATATGGGGGTGCGTGAGCCTTGCTTGGGTTCGGGCTTCTCGCAAGAAGCGATCAGCTTTGAGGAGTTGGTTTCCATCTTCTTGTTTTAATTGCTTAATCGCGACAGGTAACCCCAAGAGGGTGTCTGTCCCTTTGTAGACGATGGAGGGCCCGCCTTCTCCTAGGAATTGGTCAACGCGGTAGATCTGGTGTAGAATTTTTCCGATCTGCATAATGTCGTGATTCCTGCGGTCAATCGGTCAAAAAGGTGATATGGATCGCAACAAGGCCCAAGACAGCGTGATGAGAAGGCGGGGAGCAAATCGAGAGAGTGGGCGGAGAGTGTAGTGTCTAGGCGCCTTCTGAGACTCTGAAGCCTACAGCGTTGAGCCACTTTCGCATCTCATCTTTGTCGATGGCTTTTTCAAGAGCGGCTTCAGGATCGATGATATCCTTTTCGACGAGAACCTTGAGACTATCATCCATCGAAATCATTCCTTGAGCTTTTCCTGCTTTGATCATACCTGGGATCTGGTGCGTTTTGCCTTCTCGGATCTGTGATGTCAACGCAGGTGTACCAAAGAGGATTTCAATGGCGGCGACACGTCCGCCTTGTTTGCGGCGTAGGAGCTGTTGGGAAAGAACACCCTTGACGACGCTTGCGAGAACAGAACGCACACCGTCCTGTTGATCGCTTGGGAAAACGTTGATGATACGGTCCATGGTCTTGGCGGCCGAGTTGGTGTGCAAGGTTCCAAAGACCAAAAGACCCGTCTCTGCGGCGCTGAGAGCCATGCGGATGGTTTCGAGGTCGCGCATCTCGCCGACGAGGATGCAGTCAGGGTCTTCGCGAACGGCGGCCCGCAGAGCGTTAGAGAAGCTGTGAGAGTGTTGACCCACTTCGCGTTGGCTCACGAGAGCTTGTTGGTTTTCGTGCACGAATTCGATGGGGTCTTCGATCGTGATGAAGTGCATCTTTCGCGAGACGTTCATCTCGTTGATGATGGCAGACAAGGTGGTCGATTTCCCCGAACCTGTCGGACCTGTGACCAAGACCAGCCCAGAACGCAGCCGCGTGAGTTTGTGCACGGCTTTGGGGAGTCCAAGCTGTTCGATGGTCATGATCTTGGTGGGGATGATACGAAACACTGC
Source organism: Myxococcales bacterium (assembly GCA_020632975.1). Taxonomy (GTDB): domain Bacteria; phylum Myxococcota_C; class UBA6777; order UBA6777; family UBA6777; genus JAKLKB01. The sequence continues at coordinate 106,128 of JACKEL010000013.1, read as the reverse complement.
GCCATAACCGCGTTCTTGTTTGAACAAGTTTACACGAAAGCGCGCAAGGTCGGGGACTTCGTAAGCGAAGTCTGTATCGCCTGTCTCCATGTACCTTTCCCACAGATGGGGCGGTGCGATCGGACGCATCAGGTCGACGTAGTCGTGGTTTTCGATCACGCGATAACGAATGGGCTCGATTCGTCCGCTGGTACGCAAGATGGGAGGGCGCCCCACAGAGATATGAAGGTCCGAAGCGCCACGCTCTCTCATCAAGCGGAGAAAGCGGTCAATACGGTTGTTGGTCGCCATGGTGGGCTCCTATGCGTGTAGTGTCGTGTGGCATAACCGATAGACTTTGGGGCGTGTCTCCCCTGATCACGAAGATGTCTTAGCCTTCTGTCAGAGACTTTTCTCGTAAGAACTGAGGGCTACACATAGGCTCAAAGGTTTCGGATTTTTCGGCACGCAGCCACGCATCTTCGGCGGAGATCAAGTCACCTTGAACGAGTGCCATCAAGGCTTGATCAACCGTTTGCATCCCAGCATTTCGTCCGATCTGCATCATACTCGGAAGCTGGTAGGTCTTGTCTTCACGGATCAAGTTGCTGACGTTGAGTGTGTTTTTGAGGATTTCAAACACTGCAACGCGTCCATTGCCGTCTTTGCGCGGGAGCAACGACTGACACATGACGTATTTGAGGGATTCAGAGAGGGACATACGGATCTGTCCTTGCTCGGATGGTGGGAAGGCACCAATGATCCGATCGACCGTCTGGATGGCGTTTGTGGTGTGGAGTGTCGCGATCACAAGGTGGCCTGTTTCCGCAGCTTCGAGGGACATACGGATGGTTTCGGGGTCACGCATCTCGCCGACCATGATGACATCGGGGTCTTCACGGAGGGCACCGCGCAGCGCACGTGCAAAGGACTCCGTGTGTTTCCCGACCTCACGTTGGTTGACCAACGCGATCTTGGGCGGGTGCACGAACTCGATAGGATCTTCGAGTGTGATCACGTGGGTGGGTTTCGATTCGTTGATCAGGTTGATGATCGCTGCGAGGGTTGTTGATTTCCCCGAGCTACTGGGGCCTGAGACCACGATGATCCCTTGGTGGTAGTCCAACAACTCCGTGATGTGCGCAGGAATCCGCAGATCCTCAAAAGTGGGCGGGATGTTGGGGATGGTACGAAAAGTCATACACACGCCGCGACGTTGGACGAAAGCGTTTGCACGATAACGACCGACTTCGGGGATCGAGTAGCAAAAGTCGATCTCTCCGACCTCTTGGAAGATCTTCTTTTGTCGTTCGTCAAGGATCGACATCAAGGTTTCTTCCGTGGTCTCGGCGGTGAACTCGTCTTCGTCTTCGAGGCGGCTGAGTTCACCGCGATAACGCGAGAATGGCGGTTCTTCTACCGTGATGTGGAGGTCGGATGCACCGCGATCGCGGATCTTTGAAAGCAATTGATCGATGGGCTTGTCGAAGGTTTGTTCTGTTTGTGTTTGGATATCTTCGTCTTCTTCGACTTTGAGGCGTCCTGCCATGTTTCGCGAGACTTCTGTGGCGCGTGTACGCACTTCGACGGAAGGATCGCGCTCTCGAACAGAGCGTAGCAAAGGCAAAAGAGACGGGTGCGTAAAACGGTCGAAAGCGCTGATGACTTCGAGGCGAACTTCTTGTCGCTTGTCACGGAGAAGCTGCGCGAGGGGCTTGAGTGCATTTTGCGAGCCGATCTGAGCGAGCGAATCGATGGCAGCCCAGCGAGCTTCTTCGTCTTGGAGGGCTTGGACAAGGTAAGGAACCGCGCGTTCATCTTTCAAACGGCCCAAGGTATCGCAAGCATTGACGCGCAACCACCAGTCTTCGTCGTTCAAGAGATTGCAGATCGGACCGAGGATACGGGGGTCTTGGAAGTTTTCTGCAAGGATCAACGCTGCGGTTCGTACTTCTTCTTGGGGGTGCTGAAGCAGCGCAACAGCCGCACGCAAGATCTCCTCACCAAAGCCACGCAACATATCGAGGATGCGATCGCGCAACCATCCTGCGAGTTCTTGGAGATAAAGCAACAACTCCGTCAAGATCTCGCGGGTATCACCTGTTCGAAGGATGATCTCAAGGGCTTGTCTGCGGCTGGCGTCTTCGCCTTGGTTGAGCAGATCGTACATCCGCTTCCGCATCCCCGCAGGATCGCTTTGGGCATTTTGTTGGAGGTATTGGCTTGCGAGCTGTCTGCGTGCTGCGTCTTGGCCAGCCAAGCAGGAGAGCATGATCTCCATGATCTTGGGGCTGCCACTTTGCACATGAGAAAGTGCTTCAAGAGCGACTGTCGCGATACGTGTGTCCTTGTCGTTCGCGAGTTCCACCAAAAGCTGTTGGACTTGGCGGGGCTGACGTTCTTGTAAGAGTTTTTGTAGGGCGATGGGACGGAGGGCGGTGGGTCCTTCAAGAACCGCGCGCTCTAGGTAAATCGCACCAAGACGCCCTGTGAGTGCAACTGCGATCTCCCAACCCATACGTTGCTTTGAGGCGTTGCGATCTTTGAGCAAGCCATCAAGAACCCGTTGGACCATCTCCGCAGGCATCTTGCTTAGGAGTTGTCCCCCAAAACTACGGGCTTGGGGAGGTGCATTTTCGAGTGAGTCCAAAAGGGCTTTGGCGCCGCCGATATCTGGGCGGGCCAAGAAGATCTCCGCACTAAAACGACGCACATCGCTGTCGCGGTGCAAGAGCAAGGGCACAACTTCGGCAGAGCGCGGTCCAGACTCTCTCAACTTGAGCAGGATCTGCTGTTTTTCTTGGGGACTTTGCCAAGCGTTGCTTTGGATCTGTTGGACGATGTTCTTTTTTCCCGTGAAGATTGCCATGATGACCACCATTCCTGCATTTTCGGGGGATGGAGGAGATGCCTAGGGGCGTTTCAGGCGAAGGTCCCGAGGTCGCCTTTGACTGCGTATGTATCGCATCAAGGGCTATCAAGAACGCGCATCGACGTCAAGCAGAGAGGCGGGATTTGTGGTTGGGGTTGTTGCGAATCGTTTGAGATCACGGAGTTGTTTTTTTGTTGTGTCTTTCTCTTGGGGAGGGAGTGCTTGTGTTCGAGAAAGCTTGTGGTAGGTTATCCCCTTTGTTTTCGGGGCCTGTTTGGTTCCGCCCTTGAAGACTCTCCCATGGAGGGAGAGGGGTTCTGTCGCGCAAGGAATGTAGAGATGTCGCAGGAAGAACAGAGATTGCAGAGCGATGAACGCAGTTTGGTGCCCAACGAAGGGCATCGTCGGGTTGTCATCAAGTTGGGCACCAGCGTTTTGACGGGTGGAGCTCCGCATCTGGATCTCCCTCGTATGGTAGAGATCGCCCGTCAGTGCGCCGCATTGATGCGTGCGGGACATGAGCTTTTGATTTGTTCTTCGGGGGCGATCGCCGCAGGGCGAGAGCGCTTGGGGTTTCCTACGCCGTCTTCTTCGATGGCCTACAAGCAGATGCTTGCAGCGGTTGGACAGAGCCGATTGATGCGGGTTTGGGACAATCTTTTTGAGATTTATGGGATTCGTGTGGGTCAAGTCTTGTTGACGCGCGCGGATGTTGAAAGCCGTGATCGCTTTCTCAATGCTCGCGACACCCTGATGACACTTCTTCGTGAAGGTATCTTGCCGATTATCAATGAAAATGATGCTGTGGCCACAGAAGAGATTAAAGTGGGGGACAATGACAATCTCTCTGCTTTGGTGGCGACCTTGTGTGGGGCGGATCTGTTGGTTCTTTTGACGGATATCGATGGTTTGTACACGGCCAATCCCCATCACAATCCTGAAGCGCGCTTGATCGCTGAAGTGGCTGAGATCGATGAGTCGATCAAACAGATGGCTGGCGGAAGCGTAAGTGGCCTTGGGACGGGGGGGATGGCAACGAAGCTACAAGCCGCTGAAATCGCCCAACGCATGGGGACGGAAGTCGTGATCGCAGCAGGACATCTCCCCAATGTGATCGAGCGGGTTGTGGGTGGAGAGTCCCTTGGTACGCGGTTTTTGGCGGGAGAAAACCCACTCGAACAGCGCAAGGGATGGTTGTTGGCAGGTCCACGCCCCCAAGTTTCTTTGGTGGTGGACGCAGGGGCTGCTGATGCTTTGCGTCTTCAAGGGCGTAGCCTCTTGGCTTCGGGTCTTGTTGCGGTGGAAGGCGAGTTTCGACGCGGAGATCTTGTGCAGATCCGATGTCCTGATGCGCCTGCATTTGCCCGTGGCATCGTTCGTTACGACAGTATGACGGCTCGACGTATCGCAGGGATGCGCTCAGAGGCCATCGTGGAGACGTTGGGGTATTCTTGGGGACCTCTCGTTCACCGCAATGATTTGATCTTGGTGTAATTCGTTTCTGTTATGTGTTTTGGAAGAGGAGAAGGCCCGATGTCTCGTTTGGAATCCCTTGGACGTGCGGCACGACAAGCCAGCCGACAACTTGCGATGCTTTCCACCACAGCAAAGGATCAAGCTTTGCTCGCGATTGCTTCGGCGTTAGAAGAACATGCCCCCACTTTGTTGGCCGCCAATCAAAAAGATGTTGCGGCAGGGCGCGAAAAAGGCCTCTCTTCGGCATTGTTGGACCGTTTGTTGTTGAACGATGCACGGATCGCAGGTCTGGCCAATGATACGCGTAGTGTTGTGGCTTTGCCCGATCCTGTAGGGGTTGAGATCGAAGGGCGTGTCTTGCCCAATGGCTTGCGTTTGTCGCGTCGTCGTATCCCCATCGGAGTCTTGGGGGTCATCTACGAAGCGCGTCCCAACGTCACCATAGATGTCGCTGTGTTGGCTCTCAAGACGGGTAATGCGGTGATCTTACGCGGCGGAAGTGAGACCTTGCATAGCAACCTCGCCTTGGTTCGGGTGATTCGACAGGCGATTGAAGAAGCTGGGCTCCCCAAAGACGCAGTGCAATACATCGAAGATCCTGATCGGGCCCTCGTTGCCGAGCTTTTGCAGTTGGATCAGTATGTCGATATGATCATCCCTCGCGGTGGGGCATCGCTACATGAGCTGTGTCGCAAGCAAAGCACGATCCCCGTGATTACGGGTGGAATCGGCATCTGTCATATCTTCGTTGACCAAACAGCGGATCTCGAACGGGCTGTGGATATCGTGGAAAATGCGAAGGTTCAGCGTCCTTCCGTTTGCAATGCGCTCGACACTTTGTTGGTGCATCATTCTGTCGCAAAAGGCTTTATCCCTGCGGTGGCATCGCGTCTTCAGCAAAGCGATGTCTTGCTCAAGGTCACCCCCGAAGTAGAAGAGATCCTACAAGCCTCGGGTGCCACGATTCGTCGAGACATCGCTGGACCCGATGACTTTGATCAAGAGTGGCTGTCTTTGACGCTTGGTGTTCGCCTTGTCAAAGATCTCGACGAAGCCATCGAACATATCCACCAACACAGCTCCGAGCACTCTGACTCGATCTTGACCAACAACTTCGAGCACGCCACGCGCTTTGTACAAGCCATCAACTCTGCGGCGGTTTATGTGAATGCGAGCACGCGATTTACAGATGGGAGCCAGTTTGGACTGGGCGCGGAAGTCGCGATTAGCACACAAAAACTCCATGCCCGAGGTCCCATGGGCCTAGAAGAGTTGACCACTTACAAGTGGATCGTCTTTGGACAAGGCCATATCCGCCCCTAAGAAAAAAAGTTCAAAAAGAAGCTTGTTTGAAGTGCAAGCGTCCAAGGGGAGGACGCTGCATCGTGGGGGGTTTGTGGGGCTTGTTTGTGGTGGGTGCCTTGCCAAATGGCGAAAAGTATAGCTATAACAGTTGGATGGATGGGGCTTTGGGCAAGGACCCTCTTTTTCTTCGTCAAAGGCTGTTTGCCCCTCGTCTTCTATGGATGTTCTTCACAAAGTGGGGCGGGACCGTTGGGATCAAGATGGATTACCCCACAGGAGGTCTTATGATGCATCGTGCTGGATTGGGTTTATGTCGGATTCTTGGGTGGGTTAGCTTGGTTGTCGGCTTATGGTTAGGAAGCTTTGGACAAGCCCAGGCCCAAAGCGTCGGCCAATGGTATATGAACGAAGGTAGCGGGATCGTGAACTTTACCTGCCAAAGTGATCACGGGGCAGTGTACACGTATCAGTTTGCCTCGATCCCCCCATGGCCAGGCGCTGGATGGACCCTCGCACCTGACCCTGTAAAGATCAATTTGAATCGTCGTTCCACGCTTTGCGATGCTGGCACAGCATGTCGTTGTGGTGCGGACTTTACGTACTTTCGTAATGAGGTCACGATCCCCCAAAACTTCAATCTCACAAGCTTTGTCGTGGAATTGAACGGGATGGACGATGGGACGCGGATCACCATCTACAACTCGCGTTATCCGAACGGCGTGACACCCACCAATGGTTACGTCTTTCTTGGACAGAGTTTGTCACAAGATCTCAAAAGCTACGCTGCCATCGGGGAAGTCAACGTCGTTGTCCTGACGCATGTGGATGACTGTTGCCAAGAGTCCAACCTTCGCGAAGGTTACATCCGACTGAATGGCCAACGTGTCCCCACCTGCCAGCCCACCGCTGAGATCTGCGATGGACTCGACAACGACTGCGATGGAAAGATCGATGAGACCTTTCTCAACAAAGGACAGACTTGCAATGTTGGGGTGGGTGAGTGCGCAAGAAGCGGGACATACGTTTGTAATGCTGCCAAGAATGGTACCCAGTGTTCTGTTCAACCTGGCGCTCCTAGCGCTGAGATCTGCGATGGCAAAGACAACGACTGTAATGGCCTGACCGATGAAACCTTCCCCACCAAAGGAACCGCTTGTGAGGTAGGGGTCGGATCTTGTAAGAGAGCAGGACAGTTGACCTGTAACTCCAATGGTTCGGGGCTTGTGTGTTCTGCACAAGCTGGAAATCCCCAAGCCGAGCGTTGTGATGGCGTCGATAACGATTGCGACGGAAAGATCGACGAAGACTTTTCAAACAAAGGAACAGCTTGTTCTGTGGGCGTCGGGGCCTGCAAAAACAGTGGGACGTGGAATTGTAAGTCCGATGGTTCGGGCGTTGCGTGTTCTGGTCAGGCAGGAGCGCCACAAACAGAACGTTGCGATGGTATCGACAACGACTGCGATGGAAAGACAGACGAAGACTTTTCGACCCTTGGCCAAAGCTGCTCTGTTGGCGTGGGTGGTTGTCTAAAGACTGCAAACTATACCTGCAAGGCGGATGGCTCGGGCGTCGAGTGCCCTGTGACTGCAGAGCCTCCCACACCCGAAGTTTGCGATGGCAAAGACAACGACTGCAACGGCCAAATCGACGATGGTCTTGTTCGTGCTTGCCAAAGTGCCTGTGGTGCGGGTGTTGAAACATGCGCTGGGGGTCAGTGGGGCAAGTGTAGCGCTCGCGAACCCAGCACAGAAACGTGTAACGGCGTGGACGACGACTGCGATGGTCAAGTCGATAACGGTGTCACACGACCCTGCCAAAATGCTTGTGGTGCAGGCACTGAGACTTGCGTCAACGGCCGTTGGGACGCTTGTTCTGCAAAACAACCCAAACCCGAAGAGTGTAACGGCGTGGACGACGACTGCGACGGGCAGATCGACAACGGTCTTGCGCCTCGCGAGTGCCAAGCCGCTTGTGGAAAAGGGACTGCGACTTGCCAAGGTGGCCAGTGGACGGGATGTTCTGGACCTCCCCCCGAAGTGGAAACCTGTAACGGCAAAGATGACGATTGCGATGGTGTCATCGACAATGGCGTGACGCGTCCTTGCCAAGGCAAGTGTGGTTCGGGCTTGGAGACCTGTCACAATGGCAACTGGCTTGCTTGTAGCGCACCTACGCCCCAACCCGAGATCTGCGATGGTCGAGACGATGACTGTGATGGTGTCGCAGACAACAATGCTGTGTGTCCGCAAGGTCTCCAATGCAAAGATGGGGCTTGTGTTGCAGCTTGTCGTGGTGGTGAGTGTGCCAAAGGACAAACCTGCAAAGATGGCGTATGCATCGGGGCCGATCCTTGCGTCGGTGTTTCTTGTGCAGGGGCACAGCGATGCCTTGGTGGTCGCTGTGTGGACCCATGTACTTTGGTGCAATGTTCTGGAAGCGATGTTTGCAATTACGGAAAGTGCGTTCCCAACGACTGTTACGTCAATGGCTGTCCTTCGGGCTCGCGTTGTGTGGGCGGGGTCTGCGAAGTCGATCCCTGCCAAGGTGTAAACTGCGCAGCTACGGAGTTTTGCCGCGATGGGAAGTGTGTTGGCTCATGTGCGGGTGTGACTTGCGCACAAGGTGAGATCTGTGTGGACGGTGCATGCAAAGCCGATCCTTCGACCCAAGGACCCTGCGCGGGTGTGACTTGTGCACAAGGCGAGGTCTGTGTGGGCGGAACCTGCAAGGGTGATCCTTGTGCATCTGTTTCTTGTCCTAAGGGACGGGCTTGTCAGAATGGTCTTTGCGAACATGATCCTTGTCTCAACATCGCTTGTCCCAACGGTCAAACTTGCGTGGCGGGTCAGTGTGTGGGTGGCAACGGAAACGGTGAACCTAACAATGGTGAAGGTGGAAACACCCCTGACGGTGGGAACAATGGCGAAGGTGGAAACACCCCTGAAGGCCAACTCCCCGAAACATCCGTGGATTCGACGGTGGACCCTGAAGGAAATCCCGTCACAGAAAACAATGTGACGCCTGATATTCCTGGAAATGTCGGCGATACGGGCGGAACATCCGAGAAAAAAGTCACGGGTACAGGGTCCGAAGACGACACAAAAGAAGGTCGTTATCAGTCGCCTGGGTGTTCTTGTCATGCGGTTGGACCTTCCACTTCGTTGTGGTTGGTCTTGTGTCTCTTGGCATTGGTCTTTTTGCGCCGCCGTCGTGTAGAGGTCCCTGTCCGTCACTCCAGAAACAAGGAGCGTTTGGACTGATGTTGGATCTGTATCTGATACGCCACGGGGAAAGCCAAGCCAACGTCGAGATCGCTCATCGCGTGGGTGGAAGCTCCCCTGAGTCTCCTCTGACCAAACGCGGCGAAAAACAAGCACGCCGTGTTGGTCATCGCCTTGTATCCGAAGGTTTGAGTTTTGATCGTGTGTTTAGCTCGACGGCTGTTCGCGCGGTGGAAACGGCGCGTTTGATTACCCATGAGTTGGGATATGCTTTTGAAGATGTCCAACAGATCCCAACACTCGGTGAGATCCACATGGGTTCTTGGGAAGGACAGCCTCGCGAAAAGATCTACCAGCCACACATCTTGGCTCAGATCAAAGAGGACCCATGGGGGTTTGCGCCTCCTGGTGGTGAGTCACAGCGAGACGTCGAGATGCGGATGTTGTCGTGGGTGGAAGAGACGCTGCTCCCTGGCTGGCAAGACCAAGATCGACGTGTGTTGATCGTTGGGCATGGCTTGGCGATTCGTTGCTTGTTGCGTGGCATCCTAGAGTTCTCTCCTGCCCACACCTACAAAGCCATCCTCGATAACACTGGGATCTGCCAACTCAAATACACGACACGGGGCTGGCAACTGATCCGCTTCAACGACAGCGCACACCTCCTTACACAAGAAAAGATCAGCACCCTCGTTCGATAAACGAGCGCGGAGATGGAGGTCGGGTTCGTTTTATTCGGGTAGTCGGGGACTTTGGGGTGGGGTGGCATGTCCGTCTCGCAAGACACACATTGTTGCATGGTCAATACAATAACGAGGCTTTCTTGGGATGGTGTGGTTTTCTGTTGCGTTGAGGTTGTGGATGCGGCCCTGTTTGGCTCTCTTTCTTGGGTGTTTGGTGTTCCTTTTTTCTGGATGGAAGGGGACGGGAGACGTCCATGCAAAAAGGCGCCTGCCTTTGCAATCACCTTTTTTCGAGAGCTTGCGTAGTGCTGCTTCGGCCATGCAACAGGGAGATATCGCGGCGTGGAAAGACGCTTTGGAAAAAGCGATAGCCCTCAAAGAACTTTTCTTGAAGGACCACGCCAAAGAGTGGAGCTTTGATCGAGACGTTTGGCTGTTGTTGATGCGCTACCACTTTCATCTTGCACAAGCAGACTGCCCTGTCCCACAACAAAAACAGCCGACGCGTGCGCATGTTCGGGCGCTTCATCAAGGGGCCTCAACATGTTTGAAACGCCTCGAAAAAGCGATCTCCTTGTTTCAGCGGTACTTTCAGAAGCTGTGTGGTTATCGTTGTCTCACCCCTGGAAAAAAACGCAACGCTTACACGCTTGTGGGAGTGCAGCGCATCCAACGATTGCAGCTCAAACTGTACCTTCTTCAAGATTACGAGAAGTTCTTGTTTCGGTTGTTGTGGGCCTCTTCGTCCTCTGTACGACTTTCTCTACAACAAAAAAAGAGATGGTCTGCATGGAAAAGCCTACTTGAGTACGCTGGACTTTCCTTGTCCCCGCAACAGAAAAAGAAGATGCTGCGCCAAAAAGCACGACTGTTCCTCACGACCATGAATACCTTTCGTCATGAAAGTGCGACAGCACGTCGCCTTCATAGCCCGATCTTGGATGTCGCGACGATCAGCCTTGTGTTGACGCTTTCTTCGGCGACAGCGTTGTTGTTGTATGTTTCGATCTTGGAGTCTCTACAATACAACCTAAAAGGTCATTACTTTGAGGCGAATCTTGCGGTCTTTGCGGCGATTGGTAGCGTGAGCATGATCGTTTCTTTGGTTGCGATCTTTGCGCTGCCTGATGTGGGATTGTACCGTAAGCTCCAAGCGACACATGCCCGCTATCTTTCGGGCTTTGCGCCTTTGCCCGCAAAAAAGAAGCGGCGTCGAAGAAGGCGAAACAGCGGGGCTTGGATGTCAAGGCGCCGCAACTCACCGACATGGCAACAAAGACAAGAGATGGGGCAACGGCTGATTCAAGTGGGTTGGTAGAGGTGTGGGGATGAGGCGATGGGGAGAAGTGACGGGGACGTCGAAGCGAAATGTTAGGGGAGGATTCGACCAAGGAAGTAGGGCATTTGTTGACGCCACCAGAACCAGTGGTGCTCTACATCATGTCCCCAATAATCGATGATAGCGGGGATATGCTTTTGTTGAAGGATCGATTGCATGATGCGTGTGTCGCGGATCATCCGCTCTTCCCAAGCGCCAAGCCCCACACAAAGCACGATCTTTGCGTGGCGGTAGGCTTCGAGGTACTGGGGATCGTTTAAGCGCGCGAGGTAGTCGATGGGGGAGTTGAAGTAAACATTCCCATCCATGTAGTCGCCCACAGAAAAAGCTGCGCGATACACACCCGAAAGGGCGATGGTTCCGTTGAAAAGCTTGGGGTAGCGGAAGAAGAAGTTGGCCGCGTGATAGGCCCCAAGACTACAACCTGTGGTGAGGATGGGCTGGGGACCGTGGCAATGAGCATGGATAAAGGGGATGACTTCTTTGGCAATGTACTGATCATAAAGCTCGTGACGTCGGGCTTTTTCAGCAGGTTGGATCTTGCGATCCAGCCAGCTTTGTCGATCCACACTGTCCACGGCAAAGACTTTGATGCGTCCTTCTTCAATAAAGGGACGAATCGCCTCGATCATACCGAAGTCTTCGTACTCAAAGTAACGTCCTCCCGAAGTGGGGAAGACCAAGAGGGGGCGGCCATAATGTCCATACACACGCATCGCCATCTTTTGATCAAGGCGAGGTGATCTCCAAAAGTGTTCTTCGGTGTACATCGTCGTCGACGTCGCTCCATGCGATGCATCCGAACCGTATTGTGCGGTGGATGCGGGGTCTTGGGGATTACTTGGTTTGGTGGATAAAGTCGATGGCTTCGTTGACTTCTTCCATATAGGGCGTCGCGATGATGTACGCATAATGCCCCATGCCCCGAGAAAAGAGCTTATGGATCGGTCCTTCATAGCGCATCACCATACGCAACTTTTTGGAGATCTCTTCGTGTGAATGGCGATAGTTGATATGATTTTTGCGGCTAATATAAGCGCAGTGATAAGGCCGATTGTACGAGATATTGGTGGTTCCCGTCATGATTAGCTCTGCGTAAACATCGTAGATGTCGATGTCATTGGCAAAGTTGAACATGTCGAGCGTCATCCCACCAGGAGGACGGATGTTGACCTCCAAGACAATCAACGCTTGATCGTGGTGTCTGCGGAAAAACTCGAAGTGAAAGAAGCGCTCTTTTACATTGAAAGCTTTGAGCAGCTTTCTTCCCGCTTCTTCGAGATCTTTGGGGATCTCTCGATAAGAGCAATACGCCACGTGTCCGTCGTTGTTGACGACTTCCATCACACCGTGACTGTACTCATGGCCTGTAAAGAAGACTGGTTCGCCCGCTGCGTTGGTCAGTCCATCAAAGGTGCAGATCTTCCCATCCACAAACTCTTCGATGAAGTAATCGGAGATATCTTCTTCGTTGAGAAAGCGTTCCAATTGGTCTTCGTTGTCGATGCGGAAGGTGTCGTTGGCACCGACGCCTTGGTCGGGCTTGATCACCACAGGATAACCCACACGCTCGATAAATGTGCGGCAGTGCGCTTCATCGAGGATGCGCTCTCCTTTGACGACTTGGAGACCTGCCTCAATGAACTTTTGTTTCATGCGCGATTTGAGCTTGATATCGGGCAGGTCTTTGGTGTGCGGTCCTTCGACATTGAAGTCTGTACGCAGACTGCTCTCAAGCCCAAGCCAATGCTCATTGTGTGATTCGATACGGCTGATCTTGCCGTACTGATGGGTCAGATAACCGACCGCACGCAACACCTGATCATAATCATCCATGTCGCGGACAGGAAAATATTCTGTCAGCGCATTTTTGAGATCCGTGGGAAGCGCGTTGGGGGGCGTATCACCGATCCCCAAAACTTGCGCGCCTCGACGGCGTAGTGATCGACAAAAGAGGCGGTAGTTGGTTGGGAAATGAGGGGACAAGAAGACGAAATTCATCGGAAAAAGCCTCCGCAAGCATCGGGTTGTCTGGCGCCCTTTTTTAGCGATCTCTTTGCGATGTGGCAAGACCTTTTTGTGCAATGCAACAAGAGTGATGGAAAATCTTGCATTGTCAACGTGATTTCGTTTGACTTTTGAGTCACGATCCATACCCTCACGCCGAGGAGAGACCAACGCGAAGTGGACGCCACTTGCTTGCGATGTGGGATGTTGGCGCGTGCGTTTTTTGGGGCGCAGATGGTCACGCTCTGAAACGAAAAAAAGCGAATGTTTGCGGTGAGAAGCTATGTTGTGCGGGAGGGTACAACGTGGCGGAGATGCACAGGGAGAAAATGCGGATGAAGCGGTCTGATGCGGTTATTGGGATGATCGACCTTAACAATTATTCGTTTGTTGCTGCGCTACAAGGGTTGATGAAACACCTTTCGCCGCAAATCGAGTGGGATGGAGAAAAAGTCGATGTGCGCCTCGAAAGGATGCACACACGACCTTATCGCGTACAAGATGAAGAGTGTCCTTATCGCGTCATCGTCAACCGCAACATCCATTGGAACTCCTACGCAACAAGCTACTTCATGATGTTTGCGCAACGCGTGTACATGCTCAACGATGTGGCTTCGTTCTTGGCCATGAACAAAAACACCACCTATGGACACATGTCTCACCTTGGGCTGAATATCCCCAAGACATGGGCTCTTCCAAGCCGTTCTTACGAAGGTCTTGTGGATGTGCCCATCCATGACTTGTTGCACATGGACCACGACAACTTTGATCTGCGTGAGATCGGTCGTGATGTCGGCTACCCCGCCTTTTTGAAGCCTCAGTCGGGTGGTGGTTGGAAGGGCGTGAGCAAGGTCAACAATGAACACGACTTGATCAAAGCCTGCGATGCTTCGGGCAATACACCGCTCAACCTTCAAGAAGCCATCGAGTTCAAAGAGTTTGTTCGCGTCGTAGGCATCGGACCCCAGATGTTGGTGATGCACTTCAATCCTGACGCGAAGTACTCACACGACCGTTATCTGCGCAGCGACAAACAAGCTGTCGAGTTCAACTTCATCTCTTCCGATCACTACGCAGAAACCAGCCGCATCACACGGATGATCAATGCGTTTTATAAGTGGGACCACAACTCCTGCGAGATGCTGATCGACAAAGACGGAAAAGTCCATCCCATCGACTTTGCCAACGCTTGCCCTGACAGCAGCTTGGTGTCCTTGCACTTCTACTTCCCCACACTCGTCAAATACATGGCGCAGTGGCTGATCTACTGTGCGGTGACCCGTCGCCAAAAAGCAGCAGGCTACGCGGTGGACTGGCATCGTTACTTTGCAACAGGCGCTCGCAACGATCTTTCGTACATGGAACGCCTCGAAGAGTACAACAAGATCGCGCATGACTTCTTCAATACCGAACACTTCTTGTCTTTCTGCGAAGAACACATGCCCGACTTTGACCAACAAGCCCAAGACTTCTTCGCTTCAGACGCTTTCACAGAGATCATCGAGAAAGAAGTGAAGTACTACTTCACTTTCCAACACGAATGGTCCCAAAAGATCGCACACTATCGCGGTATCCACGAGTTTTATCTCTCTTGTGAGCGCGATCGTTTGCGTCAAAAAGACTCGACCACAACAGTGGTTTCTGCAACGCACGATCAAGAAGCGATGGGTAGCGAAGCCTAAGCCTCTAGGGGGTGGGGGATACACCTTTTCGAGCGCAAGGATGTCGTCTTTGGATACAACAAGCATGGCTGTGTTGTTTTTGAAGGAGCGGATGTCTTGGTGGGATGGGGATGTGGGGCGTTCTGGGGATCAAGGCGCTTCTTTGTATTCACCAAAAAGAAAAGTCAGTGGACGCCACAAACGGGCCGCCCAAGCGCTCTCATTGTGGTGTGCGTCTTTGTCGAGGTACCAAGCGAGATCTTTCCCGTGTTGGTAACCGCGCTTTTCAAGTAGTTTGACCATCCTGCGACAACCCGGCATCAAGCGGTACTCCAGTCCTTGCCCACCATTGTCGATATAGAGACGGATATCCTTGGGAGGGCCGTCGTATTGTTCGACCCATGAACACACATCGACGTTGAGTTCTTTGCGATTGTGAAACACTGGGGAAAGACAGCCAGCCTTGGAAAAGAGATGAGGATAACACCAGACCAAAAGGAAAGACGCCAGACCACCCAACGAAGACCCCATCACTGCGGTGTTTTCGCGATCAGGACGCGTTCGATAGCGATGGTCGATCATGGGTTTCACCACTTCGACGATGAAGCGCATGTATGCGTAACCTTGGTCTGTTGGGACATACTCTTCTAAGCGATCGGGCGTATTCTTGAGACCCACCACGATCGGCGTGTCGATCCGCCCCTCACGTTCGAGCTGTTCGATGTTTTCATCGACAGCCCACTCCACGCCTGCGTATGCTGTGGCTGGGTCAAAAAGATTCTGCCCATCGTGCATATAAAGCACGGGATAACGCCGCTGTGGGTCACTGTCATACGACGACGGTAGCCACACCAAGATGTCTCTTTCGCGGATACCCGGGTATGTCATCTTGCGATGAAGCTCCAAGCGCCCTTTGATCGTTGGTTTGGGGTGATAGTCGCGATCCAGCCAACCATACACTTCTGCCGCAAAACTCCCGCTCTGTTGGAGAGAAGCGTGGAAGATGATCGGGCGTCCTTCGCTATCCACGGCGAGGCTTTCGCTGTCTCCACGATGCACCTTGAAGTGCAATCCTTCTCCAGCTTTGAGGCGGACTGTATTACGCCATGCGCCATCCCCATGGAGGTGGAGGCGTAAGCCTTTTTCTCTTCCCTTTCCAAGCTGTGGATGATCACCTTGTAGGTAAAGTGCGTTTGTTCCTTCAGGGACGTAGCGAGGAAACACCTCGATCTGCATCGCGATCTCACGTCCCCCAAGTGGCCAAGCTGTGTAGGTTAGGTTGCTTGGGTGCTCTTCATCGTGTTGCTCTCGCATGTGCGCGGGATGGTGCTTGGTGCGCTGCTTGGGGTGGTGTTCGTGCGCGTGCTCATGCTCGTTTTCATTTTCGTGGGGATGTTCGTGTTCGTGAGCCTCTTCTTGCCCGCGTACGTCTTCATGCTCGTGTGTTTGTTTCTGCTTCGTCTTCTTTTTGGAGGGCGATGCAGAGGCCGTCTCAGTGGCTTCGTGATGTTCGTGGGAAGAGGTCTGTGGTTGATGCGCGGAAGAACCGTGTTTTGGGTGCTTCATTCTTTTGATCCCAAGGCCGAAAGGGGAGGCACACGAATACAACCTAGAGAGCTTCGTGTGTCGTTGATGGCTTGCCTTTGTCGGGAGGATCACACACTTTGTCAAGAGGGAGGGAAGAAGAAAAAGTTCTGTCATTTTTCTGTCACAATGGGCGTGCATTGTACAAAGTGACTTGACAGTCAGGTTATTTCGGCTTCAATGTGCAAGACAAAAGAGACACGTCAAAGAGGTGGGGGAAAGGGTCATGATGACCCAAAGCGTCGAAAACATCGAAGTTCTCGGCGTTAATCTAACGAAGATGTTACACGGTGATGCTCTCTGTCTGGAGATCAGAGGCAGAAAAGGGCATCCTGCCTGCGTTTGAGGTGAGTGATGACACCAGCGATGACAATGGAAATCGAACAAGTCGCCTTGGAACTGCACAAAGTTCTTCGCGATATGGACCCTGCACAATGGCGAGACGATCTCGAAGCAACCTTACGAGATCGTATGGCCCGTTTATCCGAGCGTATGACCCAGCTTCAGGCCAAGCTTTCCCAATGGAAAGATGCTGCGGGCCAACGTGCGGAGATTGAGGCTTTGTCGCAGCGTTGGAACTCTTTGCAAGAGTTGATTCGCGAGCACATGCCGCGTGTGGGCTTGTCCAATATGGAGATCAAGCAAGAGTGGGCGAGTTTTCGCAAGCAGATGCTTGGGGCTTATGAAGATCTGATTGGTGGACTGGGTCGTTTTTCGATCCACGTGCCGCATCTTCGTCCCACCAATTACATGCGTAACCTCTATCACGTCGGGAACGGCTTGATGATCCTCGCGCTGATCGAGTTCATCTTGTCACCGCGTTCGATGATCTGGGTGGCGGGTGGTTTCTGTGTCTTTGTGTGGACATTGGAGATCACACGTCGGATCTGGCCGCGTTTCAATGACTTTTTGATGGAAAAGGTCTTTCACAAAGTCGCTCACCCGCATGAAGCCGTCCATGTCAACTCCGCGACTTGGTACGTCAACGCGCTGTTTCTTTTGTCGTTGACATGTCCTCCTGCGATCTGTGCGATGGCTGTCGTTGTGTTGGGCTTTGCAGATCCTGCGGCAGCGATCATCGGTCGTCGTTTTGGTCGGCATCGTTTGGTCAATGGTCGTTCTTTGGAAGGAAGCTTTACCTTTTGGGTCGTCGGCGCGATCGCGGCTTTGGTGACATTGCAGATCTTCCATCCGACCATCGGCTTTGGCTCAGCACTTTTGATGTCTTTGGGCGCGGCGCTTGCGGGTGCTTTGGCGGAGTTGTTCAGCCAACGTATCGACGACAACCTCTCCATCCCACTCGCTTCTGCAGCAGGTGCAAGCCTTGTCGCGATGGTGCTTTCGTGGTTGATGGGTGCTTAGTTTTTGATGGCGTTCTGGGGAACGGGGCGGATATTCGGGGCGTTGGGGCGACCTGATTAAAACTTGATCATAAAGTTAATGTAGATATTCGCAGGGCGCGTCTCTGTGTCTCCACCGCTGCTCACCGTGTGGCTGTGATCGCCTGTGGCGTTGGTCGGGAGATTTTGGTTTCTGGCGCCCGAACCATCGTCTTCGAGTCCGCGGGTTCCTGTGCAACAACCATCAAAGTCGTCGTTTTGGAAGCTCGTATAGTGGGAGTGATTGCCCGTGGTGTTGGTTTGGAAGGGGACACGGGGACGCGCAGTGCTCCAGTCTTGGAGCGTCCCTGGCTGATCTCCTACCGCGCCACCTGAAAAAGAAGCGGTGCGGGTGCCTGACTGGGGATCTCGCCCTGTTTGGTTGTCCACACCACGTAAGAATCTCCCCCGATAATCGGGGATATTGAAGGTTGTGCTTCCGTCTCCCGCGCCATGCGTTGTTCCCAAGAGCGCAAAAAGATCCTTGTAAGTGGTTCGACTTACCGCTCTACCATCGCAAAGGAACCATCCTGCGGGGATTTGCGACGATGTACCTACAAAGCCAAGCACACCTCCCACGGGTGTAATGAAACCGCTGTTGTCTTTGGCGCGTGCGTTGATGGTGAGTTCTTGTGTGTTTGCATTGAACGAAAAGAGTGGGGCAAGCAGCTTGAGTTGGTTGGTGAGGGTCTTGTTCAAAAGCGTATCTGCGACAACCGCATAAGGCACAGCCGCGAGCTTGTTTCGTCCTGGGATGACTTGTCCTTTGTAGGTGACTTCCACGTATGCGTTGGGGGATTGGCGCACTGCATCCACACAAGAGTCATGGAGAGAGATGCGGAAGTTTCCGTCTCGTGCGCTTGTGTTTGCCGAAGTGGTACAAAGCGAGGTCCCGCCCGTGGCTGCGTCATAAAGGGTGACGATCACGCTGACGTTGCCATTGACGGGGGTACCGTTTTCTTGGAGGGTTCCTGCGTAGTAGAGCGTGTTGGGAGCGGGAATGCCGTCCGCTTGGGCATTGTTGTCTTTGAAGAGATAGCCTCCTGCCAAGAGAGCGGTTGTAAGGGAGATTGCAGAAAAAAATCCCCACATGGAACGTAGTTTTCTTTGTTGTGCTGCAAGGAGGGACGATTGGTGCAGTAGCTTTTCTTCTTGTTGTTGTAAGCGTTCTTCGATGGACAGAGAGATTTGTTGAGGCATTTGCTCTTCTCCGTAGCGTGGGTTGTTTGTCTAGGAGATAGACGCAAAAACATTTTGAATGTCTGAGGCAAACACAAACAAGATGTTAGAAAGAACGCGAGAAGAAGCTTCCCTTTTGATCTGTGTCAAGACTTGGCTTCATTTGTGTCAGCACTGTATGGTGTTGTGATGGTAGCTTGAAAAGTGTGGATACGTGTGACCATGGACCTCATTTGGGTGTCGCCTTGTGTAAGAGCGGACAACCACTTGTCAAAAGAAAGGAAGCGCTGATGGAGATCCAACGCGCGATGACTCGCAAAGTCGTCTACCTCCAGCCCGAAGATACCCTCAATATGGCGAACGTCATCATGAAAGAAGGGGATTTTCGCCATATGCCCGTGGTGGAGGATGGCAAGGTGGTGGGGATGATCTCAGATCGCGATGTACTGCGTTATGGGATCGACCAAGACGGTGAGTTTGTGGTCCCCAAGATCGCTGTAAGGCAAGTGATGGCGCGACCTGTTGCATCGTGTTTCCCAGAGAGCAGCATCTCTTCTGTGGTTTCCATGATGATTGGTTTGAAGATCGACGCGGTGGCTGTGGTCGATACGCAAGGTGCTTTGACGGGTTTGGTGACTTCGACGGATCTCTTGGACTTGCTGCGTGACGGCGATCCTGACTTTGCTTCGTCTTTGTTGCCTTTTGACTTTGAAGTCTTCCCCGCAGATGAGATCTATATGCAGTAAATGTCCGCATCCTTTGGGGGGTAGGCGGTCATTCTCTTGACCTCTTTTCTTTTCTCTGCTAACGAAGTCCCTATACACCTTATGTTTTTTCGTCGAGACAAATCGTCTTCTCGAAAGAAGGCGGCTTGTCTGATGTACCATCATGCGCAGAGGACTGTGCTGAGGGGAATTAGACCCGTGTGCTCGGGAAAGTAGGGAGTGATTCGATGACAAAAGTATCTTGGCGTTTTTGGCTGTTGTGTGTGCTCATCTTGTTTGTGGGGGCTTGTACGCCCACACCTGAGCCCCAAAAGACCGATCCCAACGGAAGGATCACGATCCCCGAAGAGTTCACCGAGGAAGGAACACAGGTCAAGTTCAAGGCCGAACTCAAAGCCGACAACTCTGACAAGATGCAATTTTTGATGGGGATGGGCATCCGTAAAAAGCTCGGACTGATCAACATCTATGCAATGGGACTTTATATCGAGCCCGTTGGTGCGGCCACTGCGCTTGCTACCTGGAAGGGCATGGATGTCGAGAAAGTAAAAGCTGACGAGGCTTACTTTACAACCCTGATGAACGGGAAGTTTGCAAAGACCATGCGCCTTGCGATGGTGTTCAATGTCAGCGGTGATGATATGGCCAGCGCGTTCGAAGAGTCGATCCAACCGCGCCTCAAGACCGAAGAAGGCAAAGCTGCATTGACCAAGTTTCGCGGTTATTTCACAGAGCCCGTCAAAGATGGCGAAGAGTTGATCTTTGCGTGGAGCGAAGATGGCATGAAGGTCTTCACCACGTTGAATGGTGTTGCGAAAGAAGCCATCGAGAATGCGGACTTTGCACAAGCACTTCTCGCGGTATACCTCGATAGCCAACCCATCTCTGAAGAAGCCAAGAAAAACTTCGCCAACAACGTCAAGATGATGTTCCAAAAAGCAGACGACGCAAAAACGGCGAACCCTTAATTGTAAGAAAATATCTGATTGTTGCAGGGGGCAACTCGCCTTGTGCGGGGGGAATATCTTGCCTTGTGCGGGGCATTTGCTGAATTGGATGGGCAACCTTATCAAAAGCGGCTGCTCTACAAATCAAACAAGACAACACCACACTTGGTAAGGGCCCTCAACGCAATCGCCAACCCACGATCTCCCCAAACGTCGTACCTAGATAAAGCGACCTATTATCCGAAGAAAACGTTAGAGAACGGACGCTCATATCGAACGACTCTGGGTCCTGAAGCTGTCGCAGCACTTGGAGCTCCTTGGCATCGAGAAGTTGCAGGGGGTCGGTTGCGAGTGCCAACAGCGTCCCATCTGCTGAATAGCTCCACCCTGGGCATGTCTGCCAACGATCGTCGCTGTATGGATCATCAAAAAATCTGATCTGCTTGCCGCTCTCTGCGTCGAAAAACACGGGACCTTGCGCGTAGTCACGTACAGCGATCACTTGACGATCGTCAGGTGTCAGTCCAACCCGAGAGAGCGGATAATCCGGCGAAAAACAAGATACCTGTTTGCCACTTTCCACATCCCAAACGCGCACTTCATGGGTTTGGGCGGACATCGTGCTTTCTTCTTGGTAAAGCAGATCCGTGTTGGCGAGATACCCCACCACATAACGACCCGATGGCGAGAGCGAAGCCGCCAAGCATTCCAACGCCTCGGACGATAGAGATAGCTCAAAGATAGCCTGACCGCTCGCTTCTATCACCCGCAGCACGTCGCCTTGTTCAAACACTAGGGCTCGTTTGTAGTGTGCGTCTCGCGAAGGCCACACACGATGATCGTTAAAACGAGCGTTATACGAGTTGTCCTGAAAGGACGACACCACCGAGGCTTTCCCTGTAGGTATCTCCACCCGCCACGTCCGACCATTGACCGTGAACAACGCTGCATCCTCACCCAAGAACTGTGCGCGATGCGTAAAAGTCTGGCTCGATGATGTCCACGAACCATCGTCGTGGAAAAGCTCTGTTGTGGTCGCGGTTTCTTGGTCCACCAAGTGAAGCCAAGCGTTGTGGTTCATGGGTCGTTGTTCGCTGGCCACCAAGAGATATCGCCCAGAGGGGGAGACGTCGAGATAATCGTGTTGTTGGGAGTGTGGCAGACTACATCGAAAGAACACTTCTCCCACACCTGCCTCCACAAAGGGACGCAAAAAGACGTAGCCTTCACGCATCTTTTTGTGTCGCGTCTTGATTGCGGATCTGCGGGCCTCATGCTCGTTGGGTAGCGTCTGGGTCTTGGACTTTAGCTTTTGTAAGCTCGTTCCTGTCGCGGTGATGAGGTTTGCACCATCGCGCTCCAATTGCCAATAACGCACTCCCTTTGCGTTTGCGCGCACATAGATTCCTTCGGTGGGTAAGCTCAACGACATCTCTTGCTCCTTCTGTTTGGGTCACTTGGAACATCAATGTTAGGGGGCTGGATTACATCGAGGAAGAGGGGGGATCTTGTGTGGTAGACCTTGGTCGGACACGGATGTTTGGGGTGCGTCTGTAGAAAACGCAATGCCTCAACACTCGCGAACCTTTCGGATAATAGGGGCTATGCGGTGATTCCAAGTTCTTTTGCGAGGCGTAGACCTTGTTGGCGTAGGTCATCTTCCAACACAAATGCACCACCCAAAAGCGCGCGGCAAGCGCGGTTTGCGGACTCGACATCGCCAGCTTTTAAGCAAGCAAGTCCCAAGTTGAGCAAAGGTGCGGGTTCTTCGGGGGCGAGTGCGACCGTCTCTTTGAGAAGTTCGATGGCTTCGCCCAATCGATGGGGGGCTTCTGCGAGCAAAAGCAGCGCAAGGTTGTTTTTTGGGGACCAAGCTTGCGGGTCTTTGCGAATGGAGTCGTTGAAGTGTTGGACAGCTTTGTCTGCGAGACCACCTGCGTAATAAAGATCCCCGAGATGGAAGTCAGGTTGCCATGCGGAAGGTTCGACCTCTCGGGCATTTTCGAAGGCTTTTTCTGCACGAGAGAAGTCTTTTTGCATCATCGAGAGAAGGCCAAAAGAGATCCAAGCTTGCGCAGAGTCAGGGAGGCGGCGTGTCAACAGATCGGCTTTTCGCAGAGCGCCTTGCCAGTTGCCTTGGGCTGCGGCGATCCCCATCTCGCGGTAAAGCACGGGGATATCTTGCCCTGTGCACTCTCGTCCCACTTGGAGGGTTTCGAGGGCCATGCCGACTTCTCCTTGTTGGAGGAGAAGTTCGGCGAGTTCGACGTATGCCGTGATCTGATGGGGGGCAAGGTCGATGGCTGTTTGAAAGGCTTCGAGTCCTTCTTTGGCTGCTCCAAGGTCGCGGTAGATGCGACCTGATAGCAAAAGGATGTCGAGATCTTCGGGCACCAACTTCCGCGCGATCGTGACTTGCACAAGAGCATCCTCGGGGTATCCCTGTTTGGCGAGGATACGTGCGAGGTGATAATGCAAAAGTGGCTCATCTTTGGCTTTTTTGGTGGCAGCGAGGAGCATCTCGATGGCGCGGTTGGGCTCTTCTTCCTCGAAGCTGAGGCCCTGAAGTAACAAAGCCTCTGCATCTTTGGGCGCGAACTGAAGGGCGCGTTCTGCGAAGCGTTGGGCTTCGTAGAACTGCTCTGTGGAGAGAGCGATGCGCGAGACCCCTTTGAGGGCGTCGACCTGCTCGGGGGTTTCGTAGAGGATGGCTTCGTAGATCTCGGCAGCTTCGTCGAGTGCGTCTCGTTCTAAGGCCACTTGGGCCTTTTGTAAACGTTGTTCGATATCCAAGTTTGGTTCTCCTCACGTCAGGGGATCAAGCGTGTGAAAAAAGATACTCGGCCGCAATTTGTACACAAGGAGGATGGGTCGATACCTCTTGGGGAGTTGCCGAAAGATTGGGTCTTTTATGCATACACGAAGTGGGGGGATTTGTGAACGTTTTGTCTGTGGGAAGATCGCGGAGGGGGAAGGGGATTAGAAGCCAAAAAAGTTGCCAAGACGGCTAACTGCACCGCGTGCGCGGTTGAAGGCTTTGGAGGCGCCCGAGGTTAGGGTGCTGGTGGCTTCGCTGACTTCGCGACCGATACCGCGTCCAAGGTCTGCCACTGCGTCGCCCACGCTACCCGCAGCATTCTTCACAGCGCTTCCAACGGTTTTGGCACCATCCGCGATGGCGCGACCTGTGGCTTGTGCTGCGTCAGACACTCGATCGCCCACAGCTTCAGCACCTGCACGGATGTCGGAAAAGCCGATCTTTCCGTCATTGTTGATGTCAGCAGCGTTGCGAACAGCGGTGCCAGCGTTTTGAATCGCTTGCTTGGTGTTTTGCGCGGTGTTGCGGATCGCTTCGCCCGTGTTTTTGAGTGCGGCGCCAGCATCGCGGAAGTCGATCTTTCCGTCGTTGTTGGCGTCAGCAGCGTTGCGAACAGCGGTGCCAGCGTTGCGAACAGCAGCGCCTGCATCACGGAAGGTGATGCGTCCATCGTTGTCCACATCAGCAGCGTTGTGGATGGCTTTGCCTGCGTTTTGTGCGGCTGTTGCGACGGTTTGACCTGCGTTCTTCAGTCCATCGCGAACATTTTCTGCGGTGGTTGCGATGGCGCGACCAGTGGTCTTGGCGGCATCCACAACAGACTCTCCAACACCGCGGAGTGCTTCACCAGTGTTGCGAAGCACTTGGCCTGCGTCAGCGAGGGAGACTTTGCCATCGTTGTTGATGTCAGCGACGTCGTGGATGGCTTTGCCAGCGTTTTGTGCAGCGTCAGAGACCGCAGTCCCGATGGTTCGGCCAACATTGCGCGCTGTGCGTCCGATCGCTTCCCCTGCGCGTTGTGCACCCACTGCGACATCACCAAGGTCAAGGCGACCATCTTTGTCGAGGTCTCCAAGACGCGTGGCAGCATCACCAATGTTGCGTGCGGTATTGGCGATGGCATCGCCAGTATTGCGCAGTGCTTGTCCTGCATCAGCGAGAGATACCTTGCCATCGTTGTTGATGTCAGCGGCGTTGTGGATAGCTTTGCCAGCGCTTTGTGCGGCGTCAGCGATATCATCGCCACGATCAGAGATCCAACGTCCCGTGGCTTGGGCAGCATCGCGGGTTTTGTTGGCGAGTTGCTTTCCACCAGTCAAGATGTCTCGAACGCTGAACTTGCCGTCGTTGTTGAAGTCCACAGCGTTTTTGATTGCGGTTCCTGCTTGGCGTGCGCCGACAGCAACGTCGTTGAGTCCGAGCTTTCCGTCGCCATCGCGATCTGCTGCGTTGTGGAGGGCTTCGCCTGTTGCTTCAGCAGCATTGGAGATGCCACGACCGACAGCGCGTGCTCCATCGCTGAGGGCGTCGATGGCTTGTTCACCACGGATCTTGAGGTCTTGTGCGCTGAACTTGCCATCGCGGTCAGCATCAAGCCCACGGATGATACCGTCCACACCGCGGTCAAGGAGGCGTGCTCCGCCATCCATGACTTCGGTAGCTGCGGTGGCTGCGTCGTTGAGGCGGAGTTTTCCGTCTCCATCGCGGTCAGCCAGAGCATGTGCAGCTTGGGCAGCTTTTTTCACATCGACTTCGACTTGGAAGCCCAACTTACCGCCGAGTTTGAGAGCAGCACCTGCACCCGCACCAAACTTGAGTTTTCCATCGTCATAGCCAAAGTTGAAGTGTGCTTCGGCACCTGCGCCAGCCCAACCTTCGCCTGTTCCGCGGAACTTCACGATATCGCCCAAACCAAGCTCAACTTCACCTTGGGCACGAGCACCTGCAAAAGCGCCTGCTTTGCCTTCGATGACAGCTTTGGGAGGCCATGGGCTTGCGTCGATGCGCAAGCTTGCGTCAGCTTCAGCACCGATCATCGCGCGTCCACGGACGGTTGCGTTCAGATCCACGACTTGATCGCCGAGTTGAACGCCACGGCTGCGAACAGAAGCTTCGCCTTCAGCATTGAGCAAGTGTGCGTGTGCTTCAGCGTTGACGGTGGCGTTGACGCCTTTGGTGGTCAGTTGTGCGCGGGCACGAGCAGAGCCGCCCACTTCGCTTTTGACGGTACCATCGGCCGTTGCGGTGCCGTAACGACCTTCGACAGTGCCTTTGCCGTCGAGGTAGTTGATTCCAGCGCGAGCATCGACGCGTTCTTCCACTTTCCCAAGGACCGCATCGATCGGCATCTCGAAACGGCTGCCTTCACGTGCTTTGTAGTTGGGGTCTTTGGTGGTGGTACGTGTGCGGTCGGTGTCTTTTTGGTCACCGTCGTAACGCGTGGTGGTGTGAGTGGTTGTGGTCTTTCCTTCTGCGATGGTGCGGGACACGGAGTGTTTGGAGCCCCATTGCAGATCCGCCGAGCGAGTGGGTTGGGTGTAGGTATAACGGGCGTTATCATTATCGAAGGAGAAGTTCGAAGTGGCTCCACCTTCGTGACGACGCTCTGCTTGACCTGCATAATTGACTTTGCCGTCTTGGTAGCCGATTTGACCGCCAAGCTCGGTGTTTTCGTCGATTTTGCTATTGAGGCTGGCGTTTCCGTTGACTTTACCATCTTGGTAACCGATTTGCCCGCCAAGTGTGGTGTTTTCACCGAGTTTGGTGTTGCCATTGACGCCACCGCCCCACTTGCCATCTTGGTAACCGATTTGTCCGCCGAGTTCGGTGTTTTGGCCGAGCTTGGTGTTTGCGTTGGCTTGTCCGTTGATTTGACCGTCACGGTAGCCGATTTGTCCGCCGAGTTCGGTGTTTTGGCCAAGTTTGGTGTTGCCGTTGACGCCACCATTCCACTGTCCATCGCGGTAGCCGACTTGACCGCCAAGCGTAGTGTTTTCACCGAGCTTGGTGTTTGCGTTGGCTTGTCCGTTGACTTTGCCGTCTTGGTAACCGATTTGACCGCCAAGTGTGGTGTTTTCACCGAGCTTGGTGTTGCCATTGACGCCACCGCCCCACTTGCCGTCTTGGTAGCCGACTTGCCCGCCAAGTGTGGTGTTTTCACCAAGTTTGGTGTTGGCGGTAGCTTGTCCGTTGACTTTGCCGTCTTGGTAGTTGACTTGTCCGCCAAGGGTGGTGTTTTCGCCGAGTTTGGTGTTGCCGTTGACGCCACCGTTCCATTGGCCATCTTGGTAACCAACGCGACCGCCGAGTGTGGTGTTGTCACCGACTTTACGGGTGACATCAGCTTCACCGTTCCACTTGCCGTCTTGGTAGTCGATTTGTCCGTTTGCGGTGGTACGGTCGTTGATTTGGGAGCTTACGCGTCCGCCACCAGCGAGTTGACCATCACGGTAAGCGATGCCGCCTTCCACTGCGGTGCGGTCAGTGACTTGTCCGTTGACTTGGGCGCCACCTTCGAACTTGCCGTCGCGGTAGGTGACTTGGCCTTCTGCGGTTGCGTCTTTTCCAAAGCGTGTACGAGCGTTGGCTTCGGCTTCTTGGACTTTGCCATCTTGAAGGCGAACACCACCACCAAGGTCGGTATTTTCGCCGAGTTTGGTGCGTCCTTGTGCTGTGGTGTTGAAGTGACCGTCGCGATCGACAGAGACGCCACCGCGGATCTCGCTGTTCTCGTTGAACTTGTGCTGTGCATCCACGCCCAGTTCTGTCATACGGCCGTCTTCGAAACTGACGCGGCCGTCGACGTTTGTGCGCTCATTGAACTTGGTGTGGGTATTGAGATCAACATTGCTTTTGCCTTGGGGATCCACGCTGACGCGACCATCGACGTTTGTGCGTTCGCCGACTTTGGTTTTGCCCGTGACTTCGCCCGACCATCGGCCATCTTCGTGTTTGATGTCGGTGTTGATCTGCGTATTTTGACCGAGTTTGGTTTCGGTTTGGATATCTGCTTTGTGCAGGCGACCTTCTTTGAGGGTCACATCTGCTTCGATGTTGGTGTGATCCGCGATCTTGGTTGCGAGATCACCATCGAGTGTCAAACGACCACGGCTGTCCACGGTGGCTTTTCCGCCCACAGTGGTGTTTTCGCCAAGTTTGGTGGAGAGGCCACCGCTTGCACGGCGAAGCTGATCATTTTCGAGGCCCAAGCTAGCGTTGAGTTTGGTGTCTTTGCCAACGCGGGTTGCGACAGATGCGTCTGTGCGGAGGTCGCCTTGCTTGTCGAAGCCGATGCTTCCGCCAAGTTTGGTTTGCTCACCGACTTTGGTCGATCCACCAAGTGTTCCATACACACGGCCATCGTTGGCTTGCACGTCCACTTTGACTTTGCTGTCTTTGCCAACGCGGGTTTCTGCCTTCACACGGCCGTTGTCGATTTGGTTGTCTTGGATCTCCAAGTCACCACGAAGCTTGGTTCCCGTTTTGGGCTGTGCTTCTGCAGTGATCTTTCCATCGACTTTGCCTTCGCTGAGTTGGAAGTCGGTTTGAAGGCTTGCGCGTTTGTCCACTGCGGTGCGCGTGTGGAGTTCGCCTTCGACTTGTCCGTCTTGGTAGCTCGCGCGACCTTGGACTTGGGTGTGATCTTTGATTTGGCTTTGACCGTTGACTTGTGCTTGGGTCGAGCCGTTGTGACGGCCTACTTCAGCTTGCCAACTATGGCGATCGTTGGGTTGGTAGTTGGCACTGACCGCAGCGCCGCGATCATTTTCAGTGGCGATGACACGACCTTCAACGTCGAGGCCGTTGATCGGGCGCCATTGAACATTGCCTTGGCCCGATGTACGGCCACGAGAGTCCATATCCAAACGGCCATTCGCACTTGTGCGATCGCCAGTATGAGAACCTTCTGCGGAACCACCTTGGAAACCAGTGGTCTTGCTTTTATGTTTGACTTCAGAGTAAGTCGTGAAACGCTCTGCGAGGCTCTTCAGTCGGGAGAAAAAGCCTTGTGATGGACGTCGGCTCTCTTGGGTCGTGGTGCCGCCTTGCGCGAAAGAGTCTGCACGACGCGGCTCGGAGATAGCGGGCTGCGAGGGAGAGCTGATCGGCGTGCTGGTGCTCGCGGGTCGAAGAGCTGTTGTGGTTGGGGGTTGTTGTTTTCGGATAATTGTCATGAGTTAGGACTCTCCTTACAACGATACGTGTGTTGTTACACAGAAATTACACGTTTTTATCATCATCGACACCACTTGTCGATGTGTTGCGGATCACACCCTTCATCCATGAGATTTTTCTGCTGATAAGAAAGAATATTGAGCTTTGATAGGTGCTTAGGGGAGACCTAATTTGGGGCGAAGATCAGGAGGAAGGCCTTGCGTGAGTGAGCCCTTTCCATACGTGATGACTTTCCAGCGCGTGCAACTTCGACCCAAGATCAACGCTTTTCCTCCAGCGACGGGGATCTTGTGAAAGCTTGGCATCGGGCTTTGGGGAGACTGGGGTGGGAGTGGGTAAACCATGTGATCTGAAAGGTCGATCACAGCCCAGAGGTAGCGGCGGTAAGAAAGGACCCGCACTTTTTCAAAAGCAAAGTAGGCAAGGTGATGGTACCGCCACTGACGGGCTTGGTGAAGCAAGGCGCGCTGACAAAGTGCCCGTTGTGAAAAGGGGATCTGCACAGAGGTCTCCCACACAAAAGAAAGCGGTGGATCGAGCGGACGAGGGAGGAGGCTTTGTTGCTCTGCCACGGCGAGCTGTCGAAGATTTTCGCGGGCAATCGCAGCTAGGGTGATGGATTGGGTGCTTCGATAAGGCCGATACCATGGCTGTTTTGCGAAAAACTGTTGAAGATCAAGCGAGCGAAAAGAAGCCCCTTGTAAGGCGAAGATCGCATTGCGCAAACGCCGTGTATCCGCACGATCAAGACGAGGTGCCCATGTGCTGTGCAGTGCGTTGTTGATCAGGATATCTTTGAGCGAGGTGTAAGGAGCAGGTTGTTGGGAAAGCAAGAGGCGGAGCGCACGAGGAAGAGGCGGTCCTTTGTAAGCGTAGGATGCGCCACAAAAACACATCCAAGTGCAGAGCCATACGAGGCCACCAACAAACCAAACAAGGCGATGTGAGCGTTTTGGGGGGAGAGGATGATTAGGCCCAACGCACGCGGAATGAACCTGAGCGGGTCGTTTCTTTGACGAGATCTTCAGTAAGCTTGAGTTTGCGGAGTTGATCTTCGGGGAGGTACTGAAGTTGTTGTTCGATGTTGCGGATAAGGCGTTCACAACGGCGATTTCGTTCATGTTCGCGGATGCCTTTGACTGCCTCAAGTACACGTCCTTCGATATGTCGATAAAGCTGATGCCACTTTTCAAAGACCCCGCTTTCTTTGCTGCGCAACACAACACAGCTAAACAAGCGGAGCTCCATTCTCATGCGCTGTGCGAGCGCAAACATCAACAAGCGCCGCCAAGCTTCGGGGGGAGGTGTAAAACGCATCTCAAATTCGAGGTTCCAAGGTTCTTCATTGAAGCGTTGGGTCGGTTGCCAAGCAGGAAGAGCCCGTGGTTGGAGCAAAGAACGGTCTTCTCCAAGTTCCCAAGGTCGGATCTCGTAACGTTCGATCATCCGCTCCGCAAGTCGTTTGGCCTCAATACCTTCTGGCTTATCGCCTTCACACTCCGCCAACCGCAGCAACGCACGCACTTTTTCGATCTTGTTCATCGAAGACACTCCTTGTCTTTCGGGTCTTTGCAACGTGGCTGCGCTCGTTTCTTCGCAACGCCAAGTTTGTTTCTGCTCTATACATCTTCTTTTTGGGAAAAGCAAAATGTACGTTCGACCCCTCACTTTTATTTCCTTGTGGGACGATGCCCTTCTCTTTTCAGAGACGGAAGGCATCTTTTTCTCTTCACTTTTTGAGAAAGCTTCTTGAAGTTTGCAATAGATGACGATGCGGGGTGGGGTACTCTCAAGCTTGAGGAGAGGCGTCTGTGGAGGGGGCTTCTGCTGGAGGGGTGTCTTGTTGTGGACTTGTGCGGAAGAACTGCACCAAAAAGCGTCCTTGGATGCGGTGTTGTTTGCATTGACGCAAAAGCGCGCTGGGTTCGCATAGATCGCGATTGACAAGCATAAAGTGCGGGGGAGACTGCTTGGAGGTGCGCAACAGTTGGGCGAGGTCATCAAAGCGCATCACAGAATAGCCCGCGCCTTGGAGGAGTTCGCAGAGATCTGTCATGGCATCTTTGTCTTGCTCGAAAAGGTACACCACACGGGGATCTTCTTGTTCTTGCAAGATTTGGTAGAGGTTTTCCACGAGATGGTCGGTCACGATGGGCTTCTGAAGGTAGCGACAGATGCCCAAGCCATAACCTTGTTCTTGATCATCCACAATCGAAAGGATCGCGACAGGAATTCCGATGGTATCGGGGTTTTGGCGCAGGGCCAGCATCACATCCAGACCACCCAGTTTGGGCATCAACATATCAAGCAAGATCAGATCGGGTTGGTAATGCTTGGTTTTTTCGAGAGCTTCAGCGCCATCCGCAGCTTCAAGGACGCGGAAACGAGCGGTCTTTAACTCTTGGAACAGGAGTTCACGGATGGAAGCTTCGTCGTCGACCACCAAGATGGAGTCTTCTCGTTGCGGATGTGGCGGTCTCTGCAAACTAAGGTAACTCTTGAATTGGTTGATCAAGTCCTCCACAGAGTAGGTGGGCCACTCGTGTTGCCTTTCTGTGTTGGTGAGCAACGTAAAAGAAAAGGTCGAGCCTTTGTTGTCTTTGCTTTCCACCCAGATCCGACCCCCATGATGATCGATGATTTCTCGGCAGATCGGTAGCCCAAGCCCCGTACCTTTGGGCTTTTCTGTGAGGGTGTCTCCTGCCTGACGAAACTTTTCGAAGATGGCGGTTTGGTCTTCTTTGGCGATTCCCACACCTGTGTCTTGGATACTCACAAGGACTTCGTGGTCGATCTGCCGAACTTTGCAGGTGATCGAGCCTTGTTCTGTAAACTTCACGGCGTTGGAAAGCAAGTTCAACATGACTTGAAGCAGACGGTCTGCATCGCCCATCACTTCGGGAAGATCTTCTTGGATCTGTTTATGGAGTTTTAGCGACTTTTGTTGGAACTGATTTTCCATCCGAGCGCATGCGCGTTCAAGGACATCTTGCACGCGCAAAGGCTGCATATTCCATTCGATCTTGCCCGATTCCATCTTGGCGATGTCCAACACATCGTTGATCAGGCTCGTCAGACGGGTTCCTTCGGCCACGATGATCTCGACATTGGAGCGGATCTGATTTGCAGCGCGTTGTAGCTTTCGCTCTTCAGACGGCAGTTGTGGGAAGATCACATCGTCTAGGCGTTTTTGGATCAGCTTGGCAAAGCCCAACACTGAAGTCAGCGGTGTTCGCAACTCGTGAGAAACTGTGGAGATGAACTCGGTCTTCATCTGGTCCACTTCTTTTTCTCGTGTGATGTCGCGAACCAGCGTCACAACGCCCAATCGCTCGACAGGAAGGGGCAAAGGACTGTTGGGAGCATAAGGCGAGCTTCGTGGAGCCTCCAAGCCTTCCTCGCCATGGAGCTCTGCGGAGAGATCGGGCGAAGAAAGCAGGGGAAACGTAAACTCCACCAAATTGGGATCTCGAACGATGCCTGTCGTGCTTGCCAAGCCGATCCTTTGATGGGCAAGGCGAAACTCTGTTTTCCAAAGCTCTTCAGGGGCTTGCAAGCTTTTCTCGATCAGGTCGGCGAGATGATGATGAAGCTCTCGAAAAGAGGCCCCACGTAGGCTTTCTGCGTCCACATCAAGGAGCCTTTGGATGGCAGGGTTGACGTGCAAGATCCGACCTTGGGCATCTGTCACCAACATCCCATCGTGTAAGCTGTCGATCACTGTACGCAGAAAAGTGAAGGCATTTTCTGTGGATTCTTGGGCTTTTTGTAGTTGTTGCAGCGTGTCTTGAAGGTCTTTGTTGCTCTGAGACACCGCAGAGAGAGAGTTGTGGACGCGGAGCATGTATTCTTTGAAGAGTTGATACACAAAACTCGCGATAATCGGGACAAAGAGCACGCCAAAAAGATCCGCGACGTGCACTGGGATGAGGGAGGAATCCAACAGCAAACCTCGTCTGTGGCACCACCACAGCAAAGACAAGCTGCCCTCCAAGCCAAGCGTGACCCAAAACAGCCGATGCAAGTGTTCGGGGCGCATGTGCGGCAAGACCAAGCCAAAAGGCAACAACACCAACAACACATACACTGGATAGTTGGAAGGCACCAACAACACACCCGGAGGCAAAAGCACCCAGATCGCTGTGGCGATGCCCCAAGCTGCGCGTTCTTGGTCTTCTCGTAGCGAGGCTTTTCTCGCATAGACAAAGCAAGCCAAGTGCACAAACAGCGCAGCCGTCAAGATCAACATGGGGATATTTTTGGCCCAAAGACCGTAGGAAAGTGTGCCCATGGAAGTGAGGCCACTGATAAGAAGACTGACGCGGATTCTTCGGAGTGTTTCTTTTTGGCTTCGTCCGACCATCGGGAGATTTGGCGTACCCATCCAGACATCTTCCTTTTGTGCGCGGGGTAAGTTTCTCGATATACGGGCTTTGGGGCAATTTGTCTAGAAAGAGAACGCTCAAGATGTTGTTGCAGAGGATGGAGGAGAAACGCTGTGGGTTAGCGGGTGACGCTGATGGTCCCAGGTCCTTGTCGCTCGCCCTCAGAGATGTCGATGTTGGGAGAGGGAAGCTGTAGTTCTTCCGCGCCAATGACTGCTTCCATCTTGATGGGATCTGCCAACCAAGGCGGAAGGCCCGTCGTCAACAAGATCACTGAGCGCTCAACAACCCAACGGCCATTGCGTTGGATCGTTGGGTTGTTTTGTTGCCACTTGATGGCCTCGCCAAACTCGTCGGTCTCACGGAGCAGATGGCGTACATCGTTGCCGTGAAGCTGTTCTGCGACCTTGATCACTCGACCCAGTACAGTATTCCAAGCGTCGCTGGGTTCTTCGTCCACCGTTTCCATCAAGTCGAGACCCACAGGGAGTTTTTCGAGTCGTTGCATAAAGAACTCAAGCAGTTGTCCTTGGATCACGCGACCGTGTTGGGGGGCGATGATGCGTGGGGCTGGGTCGAGTTTGCGGATCTGCGCGATCACGCGCGCAATCGCTTTGTTCATGGGCATATAAAGCTGATGGAAAGCTCGCATCCCCGTCCAGTCGCTTTCGTCAGCAAGCAAGCCTTCCGCATCTCGATCCGTCAAACCACCGAAGAGATCGCCCGAATAAAGGACGCGGTGTTCTGGATCGTAGAGCATGACAGCACCTGCAAAGTGACAAAAGGGCGATGGTACGGGCAAAAGTGTATGTCCCGTTTCAAGCGAGAAGCCGCGCGGGTACTTGTCTGTCGAGATAAAGCGTTCGCGCGGTAGGTTGAAGTGTTGCACAAGACGCCACGTATCTTCAGAACAGATGATGCTTGCGCGCGGTGCGTAACGACCCAACAGCAACGTCGTAGAGGACGCAACATCGGGGTCTTGGTGATTGATAAAGACCGCAGAGATCTTATCCATCCCACCCAAAAGAGAAGAGACTTTGGCTTGGACCGTCGCGAAGTCTTGGCTTGAACCTGGATCAATCAACAGGTTGAACTGTACTTCGCGCCCTGCTTTGTTGCGTCCACGAAAGACACGCAAGTAGGGATTTGCAAAAAAGATCGATTTGTCTGGACGCGAACCGACCCAATAACTGGATGGTGCGATCTCCATCGCAAACATGTGTTCTTTTGTCATCTTCGTACTTCTTTTCTTTGGGGTTTTGAGCGACGAAGCAAAGGGAGCCAAGGCTTCCCAAAAGGTCTCCATACTTTCGTAGCGGAGTTGGGGATCTTTGGCGAGCGCTCGAAAAAGTACTTTCTCAAACTCCGGGGGCAAGGGGAGTTCGGGGCGGCTTTTGTGCATCGGGCGGGGCATCGCAGAGATATGAGACTGCAACAAACCCACAAGAGACTCTTCATCCCGTTCTTGGGGTACTTCGAAGGGATGCTTATCTGTGAGCATCTCATAGAGCAAGATGCCCAAAGCGTAAATGTCCGAACGATGGGTGACATGCTCTCCTAGGCACTGTTCGGGCGACATATATTCAGGTGTCCCCAAAGCGCCGCGTGTTCGCTTTTTCCCAACCATGCTGCGCGCGATGCCAAAGTCCAGCAGTTTGACATAGAGCGGATCATTTTCATTGTGAATCAAGAACACATTTTCGGGTTTGAGATCCCGATGAATGATCCCGCGTTGATGCGCTGCATGCAGGGCTTTGCACAGTTGTTCTGTGATGTGGAAGACCTCTTGCTCATTGATGTACGGGCGTTTGTGCAGCCAGTTTAAGAGGTCTTGTCCTTGCAAGTGCTCCATCACAAAGTAATAACCGAGTCCTTCTTCATAACCAAAGTCATCGAAGATTCGAACAATGTGATTGTTTTTTTCTGAGAGCGCGGAAGTGACTTGGACTTCTTGCTCAAAGCGAGCCAAGGAGTCCTGTTTTTGTTGTTGGGCTGTTTTGAGAAACTTGATCGCGCGCAAGGGCGCGTGCTGCAAGCCGACATGCCGCGCTGCGTAGATGACGCCAAAGCCTCCCTCATTAATTACTTTCTCGAGTCGATATTTCCCCGCGATGAGTTTTTGGGGAAAAGAGCACGTGGGACAAAACTCGTACTCGGATGTGTTGGCTTTTTTGCATTGAGGGCAGATTTGGTGATGATCCAAGTTCATGTGTATCTCTTCGTGTAACTAGACAAGATCGCTGGCTTAAAAAGAATTTCCAAAAGCGTGGGCCTTGTCTTTTTCCGTCCATGGATCTTTGCGGCTT
Organism: Myxococcales bacterium; assembly: GCA_020632975.1. Taxonomy (GTDB): domain Bacteria; phylum Myxococcota_C; class UBA6777; order UBA6777; family UBA6777; genus JAKLKB01. The sequence goes on along the minus strand of JACKEL010000013.1, from coordinate 71,087 downwards.
GTGGTACGGCTGCAAAGGGCGTTTCCTGAAGTGGGGAGGGGGCCTTTTTTTGAGCAAAAAGTAAAAAATAGAAAGAGTTGGTTGTTTGAACCCTATCCTCGTAGGCTTGCACCATCGGCAAAGTTTTTCGATAGTAGTTCATCCAAAAGAACAGGAAAAGGGTTGGGCTGGCTCTCGGGGGGAGCCTATCCCAAAGGGGGGGGTGAGTGGGGCGTTGATTACAAGACAGAGTCACTTGTGTCAAGAATTATCTCGCTTTAAGGTAGGGGCGTTTTTTGAGGCCACTTTTGAGAAGCGGAGTCAAAGTATGGTTCGAATCATGTGGTTTATGATCAATATCTTACAAGTGTTATTTTTCTTTTTTTGGAGTTTTGTATGGCAAAGCATCTCCATTATGCTGCGTTTTGTTTCAGGTGATCCACGACCTTCCTTGTGGGTTGCTCGCTATATGTGGAGCCCTGTATTGCTGGGCATCACAGGCTCGCGTGTCCATATCCACGGGATGGAAAAAGTGGATTGGAGCAAGCCTCATATCTTTGCGTCCAACCACCAGTCCACGCTAGATATCGTTGCGGCTTTTCTTGCGCTACCCATCCCATTACGTTTTGTCGCAAAAAAGGAACTTTTGTACATTCCATTTTTGGGATGGTACATGTGGGCTGTTGGGATGATCTTTGTGAACCGCAAAAAAGGCAAAGAAGCCATCCGTAGTTTGGAGCGTGCGGGAGAGTTGATCCGCAACGGTGCAGATATCATCGCTTTTCCCGAGGGGACGCGCAGTGGCGATGGAAAAGTTCATCCCCTCAAAAAAGGTGTTTTTGTGGTCGCCCTTGAAGCGGGTGTGCCCATTATCCCCCTTGCAATCGAAGGTACGCGCTATTCGATGCCCAAAGATACCTTTCGAGTACGCGCTTATGAGATCCATGTCGCCTTGGGTGAACCCATCGAAACCAAAGACCTTTCTTACGAAGATCGCGAGTTGTTGATGGAACGCACACGCAATGCTCTGGGTGCTTTGCACGAAAAGATCGGTGGATTGGGATGCTCAGATGAACCACAACGGGCTGTGATTGCAGAAAAAGCTTAATGTGGGGAGTGTGCGCTAGGGTAGGGGAGATGGATTGGGAAGAGAGCCCTTAATAGGGGTGGGCGCCGTCAGCGGCTTCGCTATCAACGATAGCAAGCGGCGGTTTTTCGGGGATCTGCGCGACATGGACGCGCTCAAGAAAACGCAACAATTGGAAACCTGGATCCCATTCATGGGAGAGGTGTGCGTGCGAAGCGCGGCTGGGCTTGGCGTGGTGGTTGTTTTGCAGCGCTTCACCTGCTGTCAAAAACAGAGCAACGCGACTCGTCAAGTTGACCGAATGATCCTTGATATCGTAGTTGCGGTAGCCCCAACCACGGTCGCCACCGTGCGCGAAGTAGCTTTGGAACGAAAGGACGAGCATACCCGTGATGCGAATCATGATCCACACCGCAGTGGCGTAGATCCAAGAGCCTGTGACCGCAAAGGGCGCAAGCCACGCAGTCACCGCACAGAAAGGGCCTGCGATTGGGTGGCTAAAGAACGCAAAGATCGGATGTTTGAAGATGGCATCTTTGGTAAAACGTTGGATCTGGGGGTCGCTTGCTTTTGGGCTATGCTTGAAGAATCCCCACAACCATTGGAGATAAGAGACATCGGGTTGTTTGTCAGGATCTTTCTCGGTGTCTGAATAAGCGTGGTGCATACGGTGATCCGCGCACCAAGTCCGAGGGTTGATGTGCAAGACAAAAAGATTGGTCAAGGTTGTGGAGGTGAAGATCCACCAACGGGGAAGCTCGACAGCGCGGTGGGCAACACAGCGATGCAAGACGATGGAAAGATAGTTGGCCAGCATAAACCAAGCCACCATAATCGCGGGAACCAAGGCAAGCGGAATCCAGATAAAGTCTTTCACGGAAGCATCTCCTTCGAGGAGTCTAGGGAACGCATGTTTCTTCCTTTAGCGACGCGCCTTTGAAAACATGCGCAGTTGCGGGTAATGACGCGGCGTGGTTTACCGCATGATATGTGGTGGGGGTTGAGGCCCAGTGGCAGGAACTTGATCTTTCAAAGTCTCGAAGCGAAATCACAAAATGCCTCTGGCCCAAAACAAACGTTTGATCGTGGGGAGGGTATACATCTTTATGGATACTCTGACTTGTGGGCGACTGTCAACGGCGAAGGGTTATCTTTTTTTGGGGGGCTGGGTGGGGATGTGGGCGGATGGATGGGGCGGACCTGTGTCTTGCTTTGTTAGCAAGTTGAAACATCAAATCTTTTGCAAGATCGAGTCATTGCAACCACAACTCGTTTTCCCACAAGGAGAGGCTTCTTTGGTCGCGATGGGGGCTTCTTCGACGTGTGCGTCTTCTTCTTTGTGGTCGTGTCCATGGGAGTGTTCATGCCCATGACCGTGTTCGTGACCGTGTTCGTGACCGTGATGGTCATGTTCGTGCTTATGCTCGTGTTCGTGTTCATGCCCATGTTCTTCTTTGTGTCCATGGTGGTCATCATGGTGATTGTGGTCATGGCCATGATCGTGTCCATGGTGGTTTACGGGCGGGGCATAGGCAGGGATCAGTTGCCCCAACAAAAATCGTGGGCCATTGCGCAACAGCGTGGATAGCGTGATAAGACCGATGGCACCGAGGGATAAGATCTGGAGAGTGGATGGGCTGTGGTGATGATGTCCCAATACCGTCGTGACGGGGACTTGGAAAAAGAGGTCCACACTCCACCCGAGCAAGCATGAAACAGCGATCATCGACACTGCAAAAGCAGTCGCAACGCGTTTGTTGTGTAGGCTACTCAAGATCCCAAAGGTCGTGATGTTCGTGGCAGGACCCGTGAGCAAAAAGGCGATGGCTGCGCCTGGAGAGAGCCCTTTGGCGATCAAGATCGCAACAAAAGGCGTAGAACCCGACGCACACACATAAATGGGCATACCAATCAGTGCAGCGAGCGGAACTTGCATCATCATCGGCATCTTGGCGAGGGATTGCGCGGGCAAAAGCGGCTGAAGCAAAGCCGCAAGGAAAAGGCCCGCCAAGATCCAAGGCATCGTGTGATCCGCATTCTCGCCAAAACCATAGACCAAGCCACTTTTGAGACGCTGGGAAAGGGGTTGAGGAGCTTCTTCAGCTTTGGGCGCGGTGGGGACTTCTTGGGACTGTGTACCCATCATGCGACCCACCAACAAAGACACCACGACGGCTGCGATGGCCGCTGCTGCGAGTCGTAGCCATGTCATCTTGGCCCCAAGTAGCGGAAAAGACAGCAAGATGGCATCCAATCCAAGCTCAGGAGTTGCAATCAAAAAGGCCATCCCTGCGGTTGCTGGGGCCCCTGCGCGCACCAAACTTTGGTAGAGAGGCACCACACCACAAGAACAAATCGGCAAAGGCAAGCCAAACAACATCCCACGCGCACTTTGCGAGAGAGCAGATCCGCGGCCCAACCAAGAGATCGCGGCTGGTCGCAAGAAAGCAAACATCAAGCTCGCTCCCAAGTAAGCCAACAACAAGGCAGGCGCACTCTCCAAAGCGATCTCCATAAACGCATGTCCCATCGAAGCGCCCGCTTGATGGGCGTGAACGCCCCCATGCTCTGAAGAGATCATCCACAACAGCCCGATCCCCAAAAGGGCACCCAATCCACTCCAATAAGGAGGGGCTTCGTCTGCTTCGGGCTCGCTAGAGCGATGTTCAAACAGCACATGCAACAAACTGCCTGTGATAAAAGCTTGAAACAGCGCCATCATGTGCAAGGGCAAGATGCGATTGAGCGGATTGCCCGCGATATAACCCAAGCTGGTCATGGCTGCGACCAAGGCGATCACAGACCAAGCTGCACGTTGGCCCCACCGAGGAATCAAAAGCCAAGCCAACGCCAACCCAAAGGGCAAACGATGCAACAGGACGGCCAAGGCCAATAGCCCATTCTCTTTTTGCGAGTGGTCGGTTGATGGCAGCGCCAAAGCCAAGCCATCCATCAGTGCATGACAGCACAAGCCCGCCAAGGCCAACAAAGCGAGCCAGCCCAAACCATTCTTTTGGGAAGATTTGGCGCTACCCCACCAACGATCCGCGATCAGTGGCAAAAGCAGGCCCGCCAAAGCTGCGATGGCTGCGCTTCCACCCGCAACATGAAGGCTATGTGGTAACAAATGAAGCAAAACCAAGCCCGCCACCGAAACCAGCAAGAAGCCATCTAGCAAGGCTAGGCCCCGCGTTGCTCGACGAAGCAGCGGGTAGGCAAAGGGGCCGATGAATAGGGCAAAAAGGCTCATCCAAAATAACATGAGAGTTTTGTCGTCCTTAGAAAGGTTGTTCTTTTTCTTGCATAAAAAGGATAAAGTACAGCACTTTGCTTTCTATGCGATGCTTTGCTATAGCTGCTCGGCGTTGTAACATAAACAATGTTTGTGTTGGCGAAGAAACATTGGCTAAAAGGTCTTTTCTCAATGAACCAAGCTTGTCCACAATGTGCGTTCCCTTTCGTTGAAGGGCAACAAGAAGCTTTTTCCTTTTGTCCCAAATGCAGCTTTCCCTTGCTGCGGGTCGCAGGAAAGTATCGCCTCACGCGTTTGCTTGGTGAAGGCTCTTTTGGGCGCGTGTACCTCGCTCGACACATGAACCTTCGTCATAAGCCTGAACGCGTGATCAAAGTGATGCGCTCAGATGTTCTGCGCCAACATGGGATGGAAGAACGCTTCTGGCGGGAAGTACAACTGACCGCCGCGCTTTCTGAGCAAAATGCACATGTTGTCCGTGTCTACGATGACTTTGGAGAAGAAGAGGGACTCGGTTTTTACTATGTGATGGAGTATCTGCGCGGTCGCTCTCTCAAAGAGGTGTGTCGCGCGTGTGGCCCGTTGCCTCTTCCTTTGGTGTGGCACATCTTTCGACAACTTTGCGAAGCTGTGGCGCTCGCGCACTCTGAAGATATCATTCATCGCGATCTAAAGCCTCAGAATATCTATCTTATTCCGCGTGGGCGCGATCCTTACTTTGTAAAGATCTTTGACTTTGGGATCGCCAAGTCCCTCGCTGAAGCCAAGCCAGCCGACTGGACGCGCGGAGCCCTTGGAACACCCGCTTATATGGCTCCTGAGCAGTGCAGCAATCGACATATCGACCAACGCACCGACCTTTATGCGATGGGCGTGATCTTGTACGAGATGTTGTCAGGTCGTTCCCCCTTTACTTTCGAAGGCGTCGCACAAGGGACTTCACCTGATCCCATGGCCATCCTCATCGCCCACATGACACAAGCGCCTGTCCCGCTCTCTGAACAAGCCCCATGGTTGGCGATCTCCCCTGAACTGGATCAGGTGATCCTCAAGTCCCTCGCCAAAGATGCGGACGATCGCTACGAAAGCGCGGAAGCGTTTTGGCAGGTCCTTCTCCAACATCTTTCTTCTGATATCTTCCAACAGCCTTTGCCCACTCCCCGCGAACTGTTGGGAGCACAAACCACCGTCTTTTCTTCGGATGCTTGGGCATCTGTGGATGCTCTCGAAGATCCCGACTTGCTCACCCCCGTTCCATCTTCTTCGGCATTGTGGGGGATGCCACCTGCCGCACTTGAGAAACAAACGGAAGCTGCGGAAGCTTCGGACGAATACGCCTATCCTTCTTCTGCCATCTCAGAGGCGCACAAAAGCGCTTCTGCCGCGCCTGCACCTTGGCCTGAAAGGACCTTAGACCTTGGCGGGATCTTGACCCTTCGCAAGGAACAACAAACCTTGGCGCTTGGAGAAGGCGATCTCTTCGATGATCCCGAAGGTTTGGTCGAAGACGAGGTCTCACTTGTCGAACTCGTGGATGAAGATACCCCCGACCCACGGCGTTTGGTGGAAACCCTGAATCTCAAGGGCTCGCTAGAACTTGGGATCGAAGAAGACCAGCGCCCATCTTCTTTGACGCAGCCGCTTCCCAAACCCAAAGCATCGTCTTTGTGGGTGGATGATGCAGCTCCTTCCATCGATGACTCCACGCAAGCTCTTTCCTCACAAGAGCTTTCAACCGTTCCGCCCTCAAAAGAAGACCATACCATCGAGCACCAGGCTTTTTCCGCAGAGAGCTTTCGACCTTCTCGAGCGCCTGTCGAGTCGATCAAGATCCCACCGCTTTTCCTTGAAGAGAGCCCACAGCGCGCTCAAGGACCCGTCCCACAAACCACGATGGAGATCCCGCGAGACAAAGCACCTGTCTTTCTCGATGCTGACGCTTCTTCGCGCGAAGAAGCCGTGCTCGAAGCCTCTGACCAAGCGCCAAAAGCACAGCCTTCCACAGAAGAGATCCAAACCCCGTCGTTTCATGAAGAAGACGATGAGGCGCCCGTCCTGCTCGAAGAAGAACCCTTTGTGTTGGAAGAACATCATCGCTCCAAGTCCACGCTATCCGCAGATGCGCTCAATGCTTCCCCACAAGAAGCGCTCTCTCCTACGGATAGCCCGAAGACTCCGCAGATAGAGGAGATCCCTGTCTTGCTCGAAGAAGAGCCTCCTCTGTTGCTCGACGCGCCACCACCTTCACCTCACGAAGCCGTGACGGTCGCGATCCCCAACCCGCTCGTCCCCAAAAAAGAGAACAAGGTGTTCTCTCCTGGAACGCCCGATCCTTCGAGCGCTGCGCTTTCTTCTCCCAAAACGCCGACACTTTCAGGTCTTTTTGCAAATCCCCCTGACATACCAGACAACAGTTTTCTCAATGAACTCGACCTTTTGCTCAATAGTCTTGGTTCTCCGCCACAAAAAGAAACTCCCGCAGTTGAAAAGCCCGCAAGCCTCGAAGCGAAAAAGGCCCAACTTACGGACAAACCCGCAGAACCCAGCGTCGAGATCGTTCTTGGTCAAGATGACCTGATCCTTGAGCAAACGGGCGAACATCCGCCTGTTGCAGTCAAAGTCAAAGCACCATCTTCTCATGCCGCAAAGCTTTCTAACGACGCTACCCGCGAGATCTCTGTCCCGCTTTCTCTCTCAGAAGAAGCCACCCAAGACTGGAAAGATACGTTAGACAGTCGCGAATTGGATGCGGCCTCGCAAGCCAAGATCGCACAGCTTCTGCATTCCACCTCTGAAAGCCCCGAACCTACCATGGATATCAACGCAGATGATCTTGCGGAGATGGAGCAAGAACATCTACTTGAAGAAGCATCTTCTGTGGCCCCCGATGTACGCCTTTTTGAGCAAACACGCGAGCAAAAAGCCTTCTCTGAAGAGATTCGAAGCACTTCTGAAGAGATTGAAACCCTCGAACCCATCGGAGAAGATGACGAGGTCGAAGAGGAACATCTTGTTCCCCTCAAAGTCAAAGACGCTGTTGAGGATGTGGTCGAAGAACTCGAACCCATCGAAGAAGTCGAGGAGCTTGATGCACCAGAACTTATCGAAGAGGATGCGCTGCAAGAAGAGGATTCACTTGAAGAAGTAGAAGACCTCGATGAGTCCGACAAGATCGACATCGTTACAGATCCCGCGGCCAACGCGACTCATACGGACCTTGTCTTCGATCAAAAAGCCACGCTCGAATGGAGCCTTGCGTCCCTCGAAGGAAAAATCGAGCAAAAAGAACCCGCAGATGCGACGCCTTCTGAATCTTCGAAGCCGCCCACCTCGGCGTTTTCCCCTGCGACAGAGCCTTTTTCTTTGTTGTCTTTTCTTGGTACACCCGATGCTTCGAAAGGAGCGCCGCTGGACCTGTCTTCAGAGGAAGAAGATGATGAACTTCCTCCACCACCTGCTTCGGATATCGATATCTCGCAGTTTACAGACACCGAAGAGGCTGATGCAGAGACGATTCGCAAGGCTTTGCTTCGCACGTTGCCGCCCAACACGCCGCTGACTTCGTCGACTTTTCAGGCTCTTTTTGAGGAGGCCCAAGCCACCAAAGACAAAGAGTCCAAAGCGCCATCCACTGAAAAAACATCTTCCAAGACCTCGGATGCGCCGACTTCTACGGATCTCCCAAGCCTCTTTGTTGGGGAAGAACAAGAGTCTCCGTCAGGCTCTTTCCTCCATACGATCCGCGACTCGCAAGAAATCGAGGCGATCCATATCCCCGAAAGCACGGATGCTCTAGAGGCTCACGAAAGTACAGATGAACCTGCTTTGTTGGATGATGAAGAGGATGATGCACTTGAAGCACCAAGCTCTTCGTCTGCGTCACAAGGGGCGCGCGGGGCGTTTGCGATGTTGCTCGATGAGGCCCATAAAACAGAGGCTCTTATCGAAGCAACCTTTGGTCCTTCCGACAAGTCCGCAAGCAAAAAAGAAAGCGCAGCCTCTTCTGATTCCTCTGCAACCAAAGAGGCCGAAGAAGCCGAGCAAAAGCCCCCCTCTGTTCGATCAGCTTTTTCCATCGAAGCGGTTTCTCCGCAAGAGATGGAGTCTTTGCGAGCTACCCCCGCTCCCAAGATGACCGAAGAGGCAAGGATCGCAGCTGCACTTCTCCAAGAGAGCGAGACGGAGGGGTTGTTGACCGAAGATGCGCTGCCTCTTTCCTCTGAGAGTGTGGCGGATGTAGAAGCCCCCACAAACGGTAAAAAAGGGCCTGTCAGACTTTCTCCCATGTCTTTGCTTGTGGATGAAAATGCGGTCTTTGAGGCGGAAGCAGCGGCCAAACGCAAGCGTTTCTTTATCCTTGGTGGGGCGATCTCCCTTTCTGTGGTGATGATCTTCTTGGCACTGATGATGTTCCTCCGCGATGACCGCACCCCCAACAAACAAGTCCTTTCGCGTCAGCCTGCCATCGCAGCACCAAACACCCCTGAGCCTCCTCGCAGCACCACCGTCGGTCGCGCGACGCCACCTAGCCCCATTGAGCTTCGAGAGACCCCGCGCCCCCGTCCTCCCGAAGATATCCGACCACTTCCAATTGCTTCTGTGACGCCTTTGGCGACATCTCCTGAAAAGGCCCCTGAGAAAAAAGCGCCGATCCCTGCGAAAAGACTCGCGGTTCGCGTTGAGCCGCCTGCGCCCGCGCGTGTCGTCGAGCCTCCTGCGCCAAGGCGAGAGCGCATCGCGCCCGCACGTGTCCGCCCAAGAAAGCGCGCTCGTGTGGCTGCACTCACCGCCAGTGGTGGCCGATGTCCCCATGGGATGGTCTGGATCGAGGCTGGCTCTTTCCGCATGGGAAGCGCGGTGAGCGATCCCATGCACTTCTTTGGAGAAAAACAACTCGTCCGCACACGCACAAGCGCTTATTGTATTGATCGCTATGAAGCCCCAGGGAAGGGCAAGATGCCTTCTCGCGGTGTTTCTTGGTCGGATGCCAAACGTCGCTGCCGCGCCCAAGGCAAACGACTTTGCACAGAGTCTGAGTGGGAACGCGCTTGCAAAGGAAGCAGCGGCCGCCGCTATCCTTACGGAAACAGCTTCAACCCCAGCGCTTGCAACACCCGTGATGCTGGTGGGAAAAATCGCAGCTTGCGTCGCACGGGCTCTTATTCGCGGTGCCGTAGTTCGTTTGGGGTCTTTGATATGAGCGGAAACGTCGCGGAGTGGACTTCTTCACCTTTTCGACGCAAAGGTTGGCGGATCATCCGTGGTGGCTCTTTCAATCGACCTGACTGGGATGTTCGTTGTGCGAGTCGAGGTGGGTTGCCGCCTTCGAGCCGCAAGCCAAGCGTGGGATTCCGTTGTTGCGCGGATACCAAGTGAGCCTAGAAAAAGCTCGATGAATCAGCGGGGTAGCGGGGCTCTTTTTCTTCCAACACACGCACCACATCTTTGACCACCCAACTCATCGCGGCGAGTGCTTCTCGTGTTCTGGATGCAAGGTGGGGCAACATGCGGATATTCGGGTGATTCCACATGGGGGCATCGGCTGGGGGTGGCTCTGGATCATGGACGTCTAGGATCGCTCTACCACCGTGTGACTCGACTTTTTTCGCCCACACACACAAGGCTTCGTGATCGACCAACATCCCACGTGCAGCATTCACCAAGGTGCAGTGCAGCGGAAGCTGCGCAAAGGCGGCTGCATCGAGTAGATGGTGGTTGCTAGAACGACCGTCTGTATGAATTGTGAGGATGTCGCTTGTTTGGTAGAGCGTGGCTTTGTCCACGGCTTCATCGGCGGTAGATGGGGAAAGCCCAAGCGCTTCATGGGAGAGGAGGTCGTTGTACTGGACGCGTAATCCAAAAGCGCGAGCGACCTCTGCAATGCGACGTCCTATGCGCCCCATCCCCAAGATCCCCAAAGTCATCGTATCAAGCTGCCGACCAAACAAGCTTTTGCGATATCCATGGAAGTCTTCAGGACGATCCGTTTCTGTAAGACTTTTTCTTGGACGCAACGCATCAAACAAAAGCGCCCACACATATTCCACAACAGCTTGGGTGTTGGCGTCAGGTGTGTAAACGACCTTGACACCGCGTGCTTCGCAAGCTGCAAGGTCCACATTGTCGAGCCCTACGCCTGCGCGACCCACCACTTTTAGGCGTGGGGCTGCGTCCAAGAGACGTTGGTTGACCTGTGTGTAAGTTCGGATCACAAGTCCTTCTGTTTCTGCGAGTGCTTGCCAAAGTGTGGCTTCATCGTTATGAGGAACGCGTTGGAGCTGCACTCGTTCCCCCAACCAGACGATGGCTTCGTCGTCGAGGTGTTCGGTGAGGATCACTTTTGGCTTGGACATGCGGGCTCCTTTGTTTTCGTGTCAATGTGAGGGATAGATCGACCCCATGCTTCAAGGTTCTCAAATCAAGGATGCTTTTCAACGTATTGATGAGATCCTTTTGCGCTATCGTTGGTTGTGGACGCACCAGCCTTTTATGCACAAAGTCCTTCCTTGGGAAGAGGACAAGCCTGAGATGGCGGCTTTTTTGCGCTCGCTCTCTCTCGAACAGTCGCACGCCTTGGAGACGGACACCACGCAAATTGAAGAGGCCCTTCGTCCTTTTCTTGAAGATATCGCAGAAGTCTCCGCGCTCTCGCAACTCACGCAACAGATGCCCGCCTACAGCGAACCCTCGATATCACCGCATGCCAAGTGGGATATCCCAGGGCGAAAACTCGAGCAGATCCAAGCCTTTTCTCGTTCTCTCAAGGATTACAATTTACCTTTCCTCGACTGGTGTTCTGGAAAAGGTCATCTAGGCCGTCACTTGGGCTCTTTGCATGATCGTCCTGTCATTTGTCTCGAATACCAGGAGGACTTGTGCGAAGACGGGCGCCGCTTGGCCAAACGCGATCGCGTGGAGATGACATTCCATTGTGTGGATGTTCTACAACCCCAAGCAGCGGCCTTCCTGGAGAGACATCAACATCTCGTGGCGTTGCATGCTTGCGGGCCACTGCATCGACGTTTGCTTGAAGAGGCGACACAACAACGATGCCAAGCGCTGCATCTCTCGCCATGTTGTTACGTGCGTGATGTCGAAGAGACATACCAGCCATTTTCGCAACTCGCCCAACAAAGCTCCCTCCAACTCACCCGCAACAATGTGCGCCTTTGCCTCCAAGAAACAGTGGTGCAAGCACAGCGTTTGGTGCGTCGTCGTCGCCAACTTCATCGTTGGCGCTTGGCTTTTGATTGTTTACAGCGTGATCTGCGATCAGATGTCTATTCTCCTATGCCTTCAACACCACTGACGATCTTGGGATTGGGCTTTTCTGGGTTTTGTCAACACATGGCCGATCTGACGGGGCTTTCTTTGCCCCAAGATCTCGATGTTTCACCCTACGAGCAGCTTGGTGCGGAAAGACAAACGCAGGTCGCGGCATTTGAGCTTCCTCGCCTCTTGTTTCGACGGCCTTTAGAGCTTTGGTTGGTCTTGGATCGCGCCGCTTTTCTCCTAGAGCACGGGTACGAAGTCACGGTAGGTTGCTTCTGTCCACACCACATCACACCACGTAACCTCTTGATCCAAGCTCATCTTTGATTCCGTTTTTGGTGGGGCGTGCGAAGTTGAAGTTCAGATTTTGAACGCGTGTCTTGATGTTTTCGTGTCATCTATAGCAGCCAAACACACCGCAGAGGCCTCCTGATGGACTTGATCCAACAGATCTTCTCGCCTGCAAATCATGTTGCCCTGCACAAGATCTCACATCTACCGGCTTCTTCACACACAGTAATGCGCAAGTAAGCGCTCTTTTTTTGTATGTTTGTGGAGCCTTTCCACAAGTCGCCAAGAATAGGAACATAGGATGTTGTTTACGAAAAAACGTTGGTTGTGGCTCGCGGGGTTTTTGTTCCTCGTAGGCGCCTGTCAGATGAATCCAGAGATCCCCAAACTGGGAAGCGCGATGCAACCCATTATCAATGGACAAAAAGACCTCAGCCATCCTGCTGTTGGAGCTTTGGTGGTCCAACGTCAGCAAAGTTTTTGTACAGGGACTTTGATCACCTCTCGTTTGGTTTTGACAGCCGCACACTGCGTTGATGCAGTGAACCAATACCGCAGCCAAGGGGCCAGCGTTGAGTTCCGCATCGACACCCCTTCGGGCTCCTCTTTTCGCAGCGAATACCAAGCTGTTCAATCGACCCAAAATCACCCCAATTGGACAGGTAGTAGCGGCTCGATCAGCAATGACGTGGGTGTCTTGATCCTCACCAATAACGTCACAAGCACCGCTCCCATGGCAATCAACACTGACCCCATGACCAACTCTTTTGTTGGAAGAGACTTTTTCTTTTTGGGTTATGGCTTGATCCAAACCCAACCCAGCTTGGTCTCGGCACAACAAAAATACAGCGCAAATATCCCCGTTTCCAAAGTCTCCACCTACACCTTCGAAAACTACAAAGCAGGCACCAGCGTATGTAGCGGTGACTCAGGTGGTCCCGCCTTTTACAACGTAGGCGGTGTCCTAAAGGTCATGGGCGTCAACTCCTACGTCCAAGGTAACGTGCTTGGTGGCCGCCAACCCGCTTGTGATGGCTCTTCTACATCCATGCGTGTCGATGCTTTCCTCAGCTTTCTTCAGCCCTTGATGAACCAATTTGGCGGTAGCTGCCAAATCGATAGCGACTGTGGTCCCTGTTACTCTTGCAACAGCGGCAAGTGCACCCGCCGTTATCCCAACCCCGTTCAAAACCTTTGTAAACCTTGCAACAGTCCCGCAGACTGCGGTGGGGCCCAAGATATCTGTGTTCGTACAGCCACAGGAAACCGTTGTGCGCAAGCCTGCGATGTCCAAGGCTGTTGTCCCCAAGGTTATGTTTGCGGTGATATCGGCGGTCAAAAACAATGTGTTCCTGAGGCTGGACAGTGCGCTCCTGTCTCTTGTACAGCCAAAACGGACTGTGGTCCTGGCGAAGATTGCGTTTCTGGGACCTGTAAACCTGAGCCTGTCAACGTGGAGGCTGGTGCTTGTAAACCTTGTACCAACGGCACTTGTGCGGCTGGTCAGGCTTGTTCGGATCTCGGCATTGGTGGCAAGCGTTGCTTGCAAGCTTGCAAAGACGGCAACTTCTGTCCCGCAAACTACGCATGTAAGGACGTTTCTGGCGGTCGTTACTGTGTGCCCAACAATGATATCTGCCCTTGTGCAAGCAACGCAGACTGCGAGTCTGGCGAAGTTTGCACCAACGCGATCTGTCAAAAGCCCGGCGGTGGAAAGTTTGGCGACTCTTGTAGTGCACAAAAGCCCTGTGCTTCGGGTTATCAGTGTACACCCACACAGAGCGGTGACAGTATCTGCATCCAACCTTGTGGCCCCTCTGCTCCTGGCGGAAATGGCTCGGCACCTGGAAACCCCGGTTCCTACTGCAACAACAGCCAATGTACCTTGGGCGGCCAGTGTGCCAACGTAGGTGCACCACAGCCCGTCTGTTTCCCCCAAAGCTGTACCTCACAATCTGACTGTACCAACGGCGGGCAGTGCTACCAAATCCAACAAGGCATCCAGATCTGTCTCTGTAATTCAAATAGTCAATGCAAAACAGGATATTGCAACACTGCGCTCTTTAGCCAGTTCTTTGGCCAAACCATTGGTGCTTGTGCACAACCCCCCAGCGGAAACCCCACGGGCGGCTGTGACGCTGGCACCGCTTGTAAAGACGCACAAAACCCCGCACAATCCTGCGGAAACAATAGCCAACAATGTATCTGCTATCCCCAAGGCTCGAAGGGCGTTGGCGAAACTTGCTCGCAAAATGAGCTTTGCAAAGATGGCCTTATCTGCGTTGGCACAGGAGCAAGCAATATCTGCTTGGAAACTTGTACGCCCAACACACCCGGACAGTGCACCACTGGCGGCGCTTGTAATATCCCTGCACAGGGTGGAACTTACTTCTGTGGTTGCAACGCGCAGTCTGGCTGCCCTGCTGGCCAAACTTGTCGTCCCTTCGTCCCTGGTGCGGGGATCTGCTCAGGAGGCGCTGCTCAAAATTGTGGAAACGGCACTTGCGAAGGTGCTTTGGGCGAAAACTGCGGAACATGTGCCGCTGATTGCGCTTGTTCTGGCGGACGTCAATGCATCAACAATACCTGCCAAGAGCCTCCCAAAAGCTGTGGCGACGGTACTTGTGGCAGCGGCGAAAACTGTACCAACTGTCCCGCTGATTGTGGATGTCCCGCCGGCCAAAACTGCGAAGCTGGCGTGTGTAAAGAACCCACACCCCAAAGCTGTGGCAACGGGAAGTGCGACACTGACCAAGGCGAAAACTGCGGAAACTGCGTCGCAGACTGTGGTTGTCCTCCTGACGGAACCTGCGAAGCAGGTGTGTGTAAGCCCAAACCCACCGAAAAAACCACAACCCCTGACGGTGGTAGCGCAGACAAAGGTGGCTCCACCGATCAAGGTGGACAACTCGCTTGTGCACCCGCCGATCAGATCGTTCAGTGCGATGACAACGGACAAAACTGTCAAAGTGTCTGCCCCCCCGCAAACACAGGTTGCTCGGGTTGTAATATGAACCCCAACCAAGATGGCTCGCCCTCGCTACTCTTCCTCCTACTCTTTGTAGGCCTCTTGCTCCGACGACGTGTCCGTTAATTTCTTCTTCTTCTCCTCTATTCCTCAGACTTTTTCTTCTTCTTTCTTCGGCCAGTCTAGCCCCTTTTCTCAAAAGCAAAAATCGTTAGTATCCATAAAATTCACCTGATGTGTGAATCGCCAAACATGGAGAGTGACGGCGCTTAGAGAGATGCGCCCAACAACAAGGACGACAAGATATCATGCAAGGATGTGTATCACGGGGACCCCAAACACGGGTTGGGGGGCTTCTTTTTTTCGTGTTGTCTTTCGGGTTCTTTGGGACCACCACCGTTCAAGCGTGGAATCCGCTTGTTTTACAAGGTCGCTGCCTCGCAAAAGCGACACCTTGCAGTTCCACTGTCGGGAACGCCGGGGGGGAAGATGCTTGTTGTGACCCTGCCAATCCTAGGGCGGGTGGTTACAGCAGCGTGGAACAATGCGCCTCTCAAAATGCTTGCTCGGGTGGAAAGCCTTATCGTTGGCTCAATCTACCCGTGGTGTGGTTATGGAACCCAAACAACCGACCTGCAGGCTTTCAAGCACGCACAGAAGCACAGTACGAAGCCGCTTTGAAGCAATCTTGGGACGCTTGGACCCAGCCGACCTGTACCTCTTTCCAACACCGTTATGGAGGAAAGACCACCAAAGTCGGTGATCGTACAGACAAAACGGTCGTGATGTACTTTCCAACACAAACGGAGTGGGCGCAGTTTGGCGCAGGTAACTCTACGCTTGCCTTTGCGCGCCCTACACCCATTGGTACAGACGGACGGCTGGACGACGGAGACGTGATCTTCAACCCCAACGTGAATTGGGGAGTTAGCCCTGTTCAACGCTCTGAATACGACTTTGTCGCGGTCGCTGCACATGAGATTGGACACGCCTTGGGCCTTGGTCACAGCCAATTCACCACCGCTTTGATGTACTTTGCGACGCGCGGTAGCGGCGAGCAGTGGAGCGCTTTGGGCAGCAAACTCCCCGCTGATGATGAGACTGCGATTTGTACGACTTATCCAAGTCTTACTTGCTCAAAGCCCGAAGATTGCGGGGGATGCTTCACTTGTGGCTCAGAAGGCAAGTGTGTCTTGAAAAGCATCTCGGGCTCATCGAGTTTGTGCAAGCCTTGCTCAAAACCTGACGATTGTGGTGGATTGCGAGACTTTTGTGTTCGTACACCCGAAGGAAACCGTTGCGCACAGTCTTGTGATGCAAGTGGCTGTTGTCCTGATGGATATCGTTGCGCGGATGTAGGAGGAGGCCAACGTCAGTGTATCCCCGACTCTGGTAGTTGTGCGCCGATTTCGTGCTCGTCTGCTACAGACTGCGGCCCCGGAGAGGTCTGTAACAATGGAACGTGTGCTCCTCCTACCGTGACCGTGAATAGCGGTGCTTGCGTGCTCTGCCCAAAAGGAAGTTGCCCCACTGGAACGTCTTGCTTTGATGTCGATGGAGAAAAGCGTTGCTTGCAGCCTTGTGTGGCCGACAACTTTTGTCCAAGCGGTTATGTTTGCGGGATCGCGAATTCGTTGGGCAGATTCTGTGTGCCAGAAAAAGGCTCTTGTCCTTGTACGAAAAATGATGATTGTCCAGCGACCCAAGCTTGTGAAGGCGGAAACTGCCGCATCCCAGGCGGCGGAAAGTACCTGGATGTCTGCACAGACAAGAAACCTTGCGCATCTGGTTACAACTGCCTTGAATTACAAAACAATACAAACTCTTGTTTGCAACTTTGTGGGACCAACGCTCCTCCCCACTCAGGGACCCCTGGAACGCCTGGGGCGGCCTGCAACAATGGTCAATGTTCCCAAAACTCGCAGTGTTTTTCCCTTGGCGGTGGCAACAGCGTATGTTTCCCCGAAACCTGTGGAAATGGCGCTTGTCCTAGCGGTGGCCAGTGTTTCCAGATCCCACGTGTGGGGAACAACTGTCTTTGCCAAAAGGATAGCGACTGTACAACAGGCTTCTGCAACACCTCGATCTTGAGCCAGATCTTCGGAGGATCGTACGGGGCTTGCGCTCCTAAACCCAGTAACTATCCATGTGAAAAAGACTTTCTTTGTTTGGATTATCAAACAGACAAAGGCTGTACAGGGACCAGCCAAGCTTGTATCTGTCGCCCTGGTCCAGGCGTCAAAACGCGTCCTGTCGGCCAAAGCTGTAATGCATACATCCAAGACTGCACGGCCGCAGCTGATTGTGTTGCAAGTAGCAGCACTCCTCGTGATGGGATTTGTTACGAACGTTGTATCCCTCAGGCCGCTGGGCAGTGTCTCCAAGGAGGCGGTTGCATCGTGCAGGGAGTCAACTCTTATTATTGCGGATGTAGCGCGCAAGTCCCTTGCCCTGCAGACAGTGAGTGCCAAAATATCAATGGTTTTACTGGACAAGGCCTCTGTGCGAAGAAACCCGTAGACTGTGGAAACGGTTCTTGCGAGGCTGATAAGGGCGAGAACTGCGGGACTTGTGCAGCAGACTGTGCATGTCAGAGTGGCCAGTCCTGCCAAAATGGTGCGTGTGTCGCCTCTGCAGAGTGTGGAAATGGCTCTTGCGAGGCTGACAAGGGCGAGAACTGCGGGACTTGTGCGGCAGACTGTACCTGTCTCGCAGGTCAGACCTGCCAAAACAACATCTGTACCTCCACCCCACAAGACTTCTGTGGAAATGGCTCTTGCGAAGCAGACAAGGGCGAGAACTGCGGGTCTTGCGCAGCGGACTGTAAGTGCCCAACTGGTCAAACCTGCCAAGCCAACGCTTGTCAAACAGAGAAGCCTAGCCTTCCTTGCCCACCAGAAGAGCAGTTCGAAGAGTGCGATGTCGAAGGAACCAACTGCGTCTTCGTTTGTGCTCAGCCCAAGACGGGCTGTGGTTGCCAACAAACCCCCTCGCATGGAAACTTTGTGCTGTTTCTTTTCTTGGGCCTTCTCTTGTTTTCGCGCCGCCGATTCCGCCTGATCTGAGCTTTCTCTCCTTCTTTGCGAAAAAAAGCACAAAAGAAAAAACAGAATAAGAAGATGTGTCGATACGTCCCTAGTGGGTATCTGAGACGCCTTTGAGGATTTCTTGTTGTGGCGTCTTGACAAGAGAGAGCTTTCTTGTGCATGAGCGCTTGGAAAGAAAGGAATATGATCGCCATGGAGGCAACTACTTCCCCACAAGCACTGAGCTTTTTAGGCTTGGTCCCACAGCCACAAAAAACTCAGAAACAGCGAAACTTTTCCCACGCTTTTGTGTTTCCTTATTGTCTCAATTTTTCTCAAAATCATGCACAGCTCTGTGCTTTTTCCGCAGTATGCGTTGATGTGTTGTAAGCCATGAGAAATTATCATACCAGCGATACCGTCCAGGCTTTGTCCCTTTATGCTGATGAAGCAACGAGTTCACATGCTCATGAAACACCGTTGCCCATCTCTGCGCATACACACAAAAATCTCGCCGTCCCGAGCTTGTTGCACGAGGTCTTCGAAAAACAAGTTCGACTGACTCCAGAAAACGATGCGGTCGAGTTTTTTGAGCAGGAACAGCGTCTTACCTATCGACAACTCAACGACAAAGCAGATCGCCTTGCTGTGTTGTTGCGCGCTCGTGGTATCGGGGCCAACCAAGTGGTTGGTTTGTACTTGCCCCGAAGCATTGAGCTTTATATTGCGATGTTGGGTATCCTCAAGGCGGGTGGGGCTTATCTCCCCATCGACGTCGAGTTTCCCGACGATCGCGTACTCTTTACGCTCGAAGATGCGGAAGCCCGCATCACCCTCACCAATGAGTCGTTGTTACCGCGCCTTGAGCAATCCAAATCGGAAGCTTTGGATATCTCTGCTTTGCTCGAACAAGCAGAGCATGTCACCAAAGCAGACATCTGGAATATCCGACAACATCGCGTTTCTCCAGAAGATCTTTGTTACATCATCTACACTTCAGGAACGACAGGGCGCCCCAAAGGGGTTTGTATCTCTCACCTGAATGTGATGACCTTCGTTCAAGCGATCATCGATCTCTACGAGATGACCGAGCAAGATCGCGTGATCCAAGGATTTTCGACAGCCTTCGACGCTTCTCTTGAAGAGATCTGGATGGCCTTCTCTTCCGGAGGAACCTTGGTCGTTGGCACACAAGACACGATGCGTGCGGTCGATGAACTTCCCGAAAAACTCCGCGCCATGGGCATTACAGCGTTTTCGACGGTTCCCACGTTGTTGGGCGTGATGCCCAAAGAAGATCTTCCTGCGCTGCGTTTGTTGATCTTTGGTGGTGAAGCTGCTCGTGCGGATATCATCGAAAAATGGACGGCCCCAGGTCGCCGTTTGATGAATGGTTACGGTCCCACCGAGTGTTCGGTGGTTTCTACGTACACTTGGTGCAAGCCAAATGAAACCGTCACCATCGGCGGTCCTCTCCCTCGCTACGAGATCGCGATCATGAATGATCAGCTCGAAGAAGTTGAGGAAGGCCAAGAGGGCGAGCTTTGCGTCGGAGGTCCTGGTGTTTCGTTGATGGGTTACCTCAAACGACCCGACCTCAACAAGCAAAAGTTCTTTGTTCACAATGGTATCCGCTACTACCGCACGGGTGACTTGGTTCGTCTCAACGATGAAGCCAAGCTGCTGTTCTTGGGACGCATCGACTCTCAAGTAAAGATCCGTGGCTACCGCGTCGAACTCGAAGAGATCGAGACGCATATCATCCACGCTTTGGAAGCACACCCCGAACTTGGACACGAGTGCGAAGGCGCGATCGTCGCGATGCAAAAAGATCAAGACGGTTCTCCCCATATCGTGGCCTTTTTGATCCAAGAACAGTCCCGACCCTTCGATGTTCAGGCACTTCTTGCACCGCTGCGAGAAAAGATGCCTTCTTATATGATCCCCACACAGATCGTCTCTTTGGCACCCCAATCAATCCCCCGCATGAACAGCGGAAAAGTGGATCGTCGCGCACTCCCGATCTTTTCGGATTGTGTTGCACTGAGCCAAGGTGCCTCTGATGAAGCAGTCCTCGATGAATTGCCCGAAGATGCTTGTTGTACAACGCGTTTGCACTTTATCTGGCGAAGCGTCCTCCAACAACCCATTGGGCGCGATGACTCTTTCTTTGCTTGGGGCGGAAACTCCGTACTCGCAGCACAAGTGATCTCGCGTTGTCGCCAAGATAACGAACTTTCGCTTCTAAGTATCCGCGATCTCTACCAAAATGAGACTGTTCATAAGTTGGTCGCGCGTCTTCGCGAGCGACAACAAGAACAACGCGCCCTTCACCCTGAGCAAGAAGGCCAACAAACGCCTTCCCAAGAACACCCAAAACCCACACGCGTCTCGCGAGGAACCTACCTCGCTGTCGCGACCTCGCAGATCTCTCTGACGTTGATCACTTTCCTTGCTGGATCGTTGTTTTTCTTTGGTGGGTTGTACAGCGCTGTCTATGCAGGTTACCACGGCTATTCTTGGGTGCGCACCTCACTTGCGGGTCCTTTGCTTTGGGTGATGATCGCTGCGAGCTTTTTGCTTTTCCCGCTCATTGCGACGGGTGGAGTGGTGGCTTGGTCTTTGTTTGTGAAGTGGGTCTTGGTGGGCCGCTTCGAAGAAGGTGATTATCCCGTTTGGAGCTGGGGCTACTTCCGCTGGTGGTTCAACAATGTCTTGATGACGCCCGCACGTGCTTTGGTGGGTTCGTTTGTTGGGACACCTTTTGCTCCTTTCTTTTTCCGACTCTTGGGCGCCAAGATCGGAAAGAATGTCTATCTCGGTATCCCTCTCGCAGAAACAGATCTCGTCACCATCGAAGATGGCGCGACCATCTCGGATGGTGCGATCCTGCGGACCCACGCCATCGATCGCGGAGTCCTCAAGCTGCGCAAGATCCACGTGGGTGCGGATGTTTTTGTGGGCGCACAAGCTGTCCTCAAAGGCGGCGTCCACATGGAACAAGGCGCACGTTTGCACCCGTTGTCTTCCTTGAACGCAAACACCCATTGTCCCGCATTTTCTGAATGGCGCGGATCGCCTGCTTCCCCCATCACAGAAGAAACCAGCTTGACGCAGCTTCTCAATCGCCACGAACAAGAGACCCGTCCTGAGGCACATTGGGAACGTTTTGTGGATCGACTGTACGTGTTCTTTTGGCAGTCGATGTTTGCTTACTTCTTTGGCTTGATTCGTATGGTTCCTTTCCTGCTCGAACTTGGTGCGCTTGCCCTCTTGGAAGTCACCACTGGCGCAGTCTTTAAGCTGAACCTCTGGATCTTGATCCCCGCCGCATTGTTGTTCGCGACGTTGCGTTTCTACCTGCTGCTTGGTTCGATCATCGCGGCCAAGTGGTTGCTGACGGGTCGTGCCATCGCAGGGACTTACGCGCTCAATAGCCTAGAGTACGTGCGTCGTTGGTTTACTGCCCAACTGATGCACCTTTTGGTCGATCCCCGCGGAACGCGCGGTGTGACCGAAACGATGCTGATGCCCTATGTTTGCCGTTGGTTGGGAATGAAAGTTGGGAAGATGTCTGAGATCTCCGATGCGCGGGGATGGCAGCCTGACCTCGTTTCCATCGGCGAAGGCTCGATGTTGGCCGATAGCTGTTACATTGGCGCACCTGTGATTCACCGTGGTTTGATGACCTTGGGCCACGTTCACATTGGTGATCGCACCTTTATCGCAAACGCCGCACATGTCGCCATCACGACCCCCAAAGTGGAAGATGGTTGTTTGATCGGTGTGTTGTCGATCGCCCCTGACACCATGGAAAAAGGCAGCGACTGGTTGGGGTCACCTCCCATGCGTTTGCCCCGACGTGTCCGCCATACTCCGCCTGATGAGTTGACTTGGAATCCTCCCAAGCACCTTGTGTACGGCCGCGCGTTCTCGAACTACCTCAAGATGGTTGCACCTGGCACCCTCACAGAGATGCTGTTCTGGGTCACGCTGAAAGTCGCGGTGATGGCTTACTTTGGTATCTCGCTCGCGACATTCTTCGTGGTGTTTCCGTTGATTATGTTGGTCGCAGCATTCTGCACGCTGATGCTTCCTGTCGCTGCCAAGTGGTTGTTGGTGGGACGCTATGAAAAAGGCGAACGCTTCTTGTGGACCGCTTGGATGTGGCGTTCTGAGATCGTGTATGAGATCGAACTCTTGATCATGGCGGGCTTTGGCGAGGCTTTGGGTGGTACACCGTTGATGTCTTGGTGGTACCGCATGAAAGGCGCCAAGATCGGACGCGCTGTTTGTATCCTCAATGGGCAGGTCATGGAAGCAGATCTTACAACCATTGGTGATTACAGTTGTGTCGAAGGATTTTTGCAAACACACCTCTTCGAGGATCGTGTCATGAAACTCGACGAAGTGCGGATCGGCTCGGATTGTTCGGTGGGGAGTGAGTCTTGTGTGCTTTACTCTTCAGAGATGGGCGATTGCTCGAGTCTTGCGGATCTTTCTTTGATTATGAAAAACGAAACCTTCCTAGCTAATCACCACTATCGTGGTATTCCCGCGGAAAACGTCCCCGCCTGAACCTTGCTTTGCGAGCGTTGGATGAGCGCTTGACGACTCAATCAACGCTTCGTGCTGCCCCTCTTTTGATGCGTCTTGCTTGGCGCTATTCATCAACTCACCTTCATTCCCCCCATGACAAGAGCCTTTTTGAGACGAATGTTTCGACGCTTTCGAGCTTTGCATAAACATCGTCAACTCTTCTCCTGCAAGCCTTGCCATCGCATCCAATAGCTTTTCTGCTGCACTGTAGAGGCTGAGTGGTTCTGTTTGGGCCTTGAGTGCTTTTTCTTGCCCATCAAGAAGGGGTTGTTCACAAGAAGACCGCAAGGAACGAAGGCGCTTTTGCAAACGAAGGCATAGACTTTCCAATCCCCGAGGCGACCAACCCGGCAAGTAATCGTAAGGCGGAGAAGGTAGGCTAAACCCCGCTGTTCGGATATGTTCGAGCGCAGTTCGTAAGCTTTGCTCCATCCCCTCCAAAGAATGAGGGAAAGGCGACTCCCACCCCAATAGAAAGAGCGATGCTTCGCCATGAGAAGAAGCGATATGGCTTCGCAGATTGTTTAACTCTTCTGCAAAGGACTGAATTCGCTGTACTTCTTCGTTGTTGGGAAGGTGCTGCCCTTGGAGTTTTAAGAGTTCTTCATAAGACGTCCAAGAAGACGACAGCGACTCACGCAAAGCTGCAATCAGACCTTCGACATGGTCTTGGACTTGGAACGGATCGAGATCCGAGGTCATGAAAGGTCTGAGTTTTTGTACGGAGTGGTACAACAACCGAGGGGCGTGGATTTGAAGGTTTTTTAGGAGTGTGCGGACTTGCTCTTGGCTCGGAAGGTGGTCTCGACTTGATGTCATGATCTGCTCCTGCCTGGGATCACTGTTTGGAAAAGCCTCCTTTCGCTTCGCAAAACGCACACCAACTAGCGACATCTTTTGATGTTTTTGGTAAGTGTTCTATTTGCATCGGTTTTTTATTTGGGCAAACTCTCGTTGGCTGCCCTTGGGCGTTTCTGTCTGTGCGTTTTGTGGACATTTGTCCAAATCTTGGACACCAAGATGTCCAAATCCTGAACACCAAGATGTCCAAATCTTGGACAGTTGGAAATTCTGTATTCTTTCTGGGGATGTGTAGGAAAAAATCTCTGTCCATATCTTGGCTGCAGTGTCTGTTTGTGATCTGGACATGAGTGTTTGGTATCTGTACTGCGCGCTCTTTGTGAAAATAAAAGTTCTATAAAATTAGATGCTTATCATATCTTGTGAAATGGAATGCGATTTGCGAAAGCGTTTGGCCCACGATACAGAGGCCAAGCGTCGGAACGTTCGGTCTCTCCTTGAACTTCATTTCTTTCTAAGGAGCCGAACATGTCGAACAAGATCCCAACAAACTCTCCCCAAAGATGCTATATCCCTGGTTACGAGCCAAAAGAAGCTGCCAAACCTACCCCACACGAGGCCTCACCTACGACCGAAAAGGCGGAAGTCCCTGCCTCTTCTAATACCAAAGCTCCCTCTCCCAAGACGATCATCCCCAAAGAACCATCCCCTCAAAAGGCCGAGTCCTCCAAGCTTCAGCAGAAACGCGGGACAGCATCGCAGTTAAGACCCAAAGCCCAAGGGAACAAAAAGACGACAACGCTTGAAAAAGCAGGCGATATTACGGATGTAGGCCACAAAAGCACGATCGAGCTTTTCAAGCAGTTGGTCGATCTGACCAAAGGGATGGCGGAAAATACGCCTCACAGCAAAGAGTACGCAAAACAGTTGGGGGCTCTTTCTGACAAGATGGATCGCATCGCGAGTGGAGCAAAGATCGCTCCCTTGTTGATGCAGGCTGCTGCAAGCCTACAAAAAGGGGAGAAAAGAGTCGCCTTTGCGAAGCTTTTGGGGGCTGTCGCAGAGGTCTACAACACTTTGCCAGAGTCGAGCCAAAGAAAGATCACCAAAACGGTGAGCGACTTTATGCGAAAGGTCGGGAATACCAAGCTGTTGCGCAGCTTTAAGCACATCGCGCATCTGTTGCCTGCGCTCAATCGAGCCAAAGTCGTTCCGCACATGATGAAAGCAGTGGCTGCGATGATCGAAGGCAATCCTACGGAGTTTGCAAAGGAAACCAAAGACATCGGGAAGAAGCTTTTCCAAGCAGACAAGAAAACCTTGATGCATTTTTCTTTCGCGCTCGCGATGATGTTGCCTCCAGAAAAATATGCCAAGTTTATCGCGAAGTCAGGGGCTCGAAAGCTCCCTGTGCTTGGGACCGCTGTGATGGCTCTCTCTGACACTGGCTCGACCTTGCACGGTCTTTACCAAGCTGCGAGAGGTCAAGGATGGCGAGGTTTTTGGCGAGGTCTTGCGGGGTTGGGAAGTACAGCTTGTGGTTTGATTCCTGGCGTAGGGACGGCTGGTTCAGCCATCGTAGATACAGGCCTGTTGATCGAAGATATCCAATATAACTTCCATGCACTCAGCAAAAAATTAAAACAATAAATGGCTTTGTTCTCCAATCTTTACACATCCCAAAACAAAAGGAACATAACGATGCTTTCTGAACAAACTCTTGATCTTCGCGGTCAGCAGGTCTCTCTTTCTCTACTCCGTAGCAAAATCCGCCCTGAGACGACTTCTTTACTCCTCGATGATTCGGATGTTTCCGAGGATGCGATCGCTTTTCTTTCTTCTGCGAGTACCTTGCGGAGCTTGGATCTTTCTTGGCAGGAAGAACTGTCCTCTTTTTTTCGGGTCCTGCCGCATCTTTCTTCCCTCCATATGCTGCGTTTGGATGGCTCTTCTCTGCAAGATGAAGATCTGCGCATTTGTATGAAGATCCCCCACCTTGCGCATCTTTCTCTGCGAGATACTTCGATCAGTGGTGCATCTTTCGCCTTTTTAAAAGACCACCCATCGATCGAAGGATTGGAGCTTACCTCAAGCAGTGTCGATGCGCGTTATCTTTCCTTCCTTCCGCTGTTTCAAGGGCTTCGCACTCTCCTTCTTGGAAACAACTTTTTTGAGGAAGACGAGCTTTCTTTTCTTGCGAAGATGAAGTCTTTGCGTGCGTTGGTCCTTGATGAGTTGTTTTTGTCTTACCAGACACTGCGATACCTCTCTGCGCATCCAACGTTGGAGATGCTGTCTCTTCGCTGTACTGGTCTTGTGGATGCTGACTTGTCTCAAGCCCCCATCCTGCCGAAGCTTGAGAAACTTTCTCTCGCGCAAAATGATCTTACAGACAAAAGCCTTGCGACACTCGCGCGTTATCCATCTTTACGAGACCTCGATCTGCGCGAAACGAAGCTCACGTCGCAAGGACTGCGCGGCTTGTCTCATCTACCTTTGCGTAGTCTCTTTTTGGATAGAGAGATCTTGTGCATCGAAGATCTCTCTATCTTTCGAAACTTTGCACGACTCGAAGGGCTTGCTTTTTCGGGGGCACTTTCGCGGGCTGAGCGTTCGAGCCTACAAAAGCTCTTGCCCCAAACGGAGATCGTGTCGGCGGATGATCTCTGGTGAGCTTGTGTGTCTTGAGAGGGGGGGGCTTATAAATCTCCGTATATTGGGAGATTTTAGCGAGGAGAGGAAGAGGGGCATCATGCAAAAGTGTGATATGGGCAACTTTCAAGGAAGGTTTTCGATAATTTTGCTTTGCACAAATAAGGCGATTTGTTAAGGTGGACGGCCACTTTGTTAACCAGCGTTTGGAGGAATCCTATGCCCATCAAGAATGATCCGAGTGTTGTACGCCAACAACTTCAACAAGCACTACAAAACGGCATCCTAAGCAGCAACGAGTCCAAAAAGATCCTGAAGTCCATTGAGCAAGATGGTGTGACCCAAGGTGAGGTCGACACCGTCGTTGAAGCGCTCAAGCAGGCTTTGGGTGATGGTATCAATGGCGTAAAGCTCGATACCAGCACGTCTTCGCGTCGTTCAACACTCAATCGACTCTTGGGCCAACTGGATTCACAACAACCTCTCGCTGTCCAAGGCCGCGAGTCTGCGCGCGCTGGCTCCGTAAGCTGGTTGGACCTGATGGTGCAACAAAATAGCTTCTCTGGCGCGATCGAGCCTTTGTCTGAAAAGACCTATAGCCGTGGTGTTGTGGGCGTAGAAGACGATGGTTCTTTGGCTCTCGACAATACACTGTTGAAGATGAACTCTCAGCCCGCATCTGCCGAACTCAACGAAGCGCTTTGGGGTTTGACCAAGTCTGGCCAGATGCAAAGTGTTCCCGCTGATCGCCTCGAAGCACTCCAAGAGAAACTTGTCGGCACCATGAAAACACAACTTTCTGTTGAGCAAGATGCTCCTGGAAAGTTCAGCCGCTTTACCGCAGCTACCGCAGCAGCGGGTGCTTTGGCTGATACCGCAGAGTCTTGGAACGAAAAGACCATCGACTCTGTGTTGGAACAAGCCAAAACGGCCCCCACGCCCTTGATGCAAGCTTTGTTGCTCCGTGGCTTGGACAAAGCGCATCTCTCTGATGCACAAAAAGCAACCCTTGCTGGTATCGAAAAGCCCGAACATGGCGACGAATTGATCAAGACATACGATCAACTTCGTATGGAAACCATGCGCATCGACTACAAACAAGTGGATGGTGAAGCCGCTGAGTTTGGTTTGAAAGCGCTGACCTTCGCCAAAGATGGCGCTGCTATCGAGAACATCACCAACGGGATGAAGACTTGGAAGAACCTGAACAACGATTATTCCAAGCCTTGGGACAGCGAAGAACTCGGCCACATGAACCGTATCCTCGAAGGGTACGTTGAAAAATATCCCCAAGCTTCCTTTGTGTATGGCACTTTTGCCAACGAAGCGCCCAAAGAGATCGCCAACGTCACAAGCGCTCGCGTTCAAGAAGAACTGACGGGCGGCCTTGAGCAAAACCCCGCCAAGTTTGGCAAGTACCCCCTAAGCGCCGAACAAGCGGACTTTGTGAAGACATTGCTCCCCAATATCCAAGACAAAGCTGCTGCTGAACGCCTCGAAAAGTCGTTGGCGCAAGCTGGCGCATTGTTCTCTAGCCAACTTCCCTCGTCTTGGGGCACGCCCACACCTCCTTCTGGACCCATGCCCAAAGCGGCTTTCGAGATGTTCAAAGAAGCGGTGGCACCTTACCAAGAACAAGCTGGCGGGACCGAGACCGGAAAGCTCGATTACAACGACTTCCAAAAGAACTTCACTGAACAAGTGAAAGATCTTCATTCCCAACTCAAACCCCATATGGCTGAGTTGAACGGAAACCCCCCACGATGGGGCGAAACCCAACTCTCCGCAGAAAGCGCGCAGTACGTCAAAGGATTGCTCCAAGACAACCTGCGTTCGAGCATGACTGTGGACAACATTGGTCGTGCTCTCGAAGTCGTGAGCAAGCACCACGGTGGCCCCATCCAAGGCGAAAGCCTCGCTCAGTTCCGCAGCATCGTGGAAGATTACAAGTCTGAGTGGCCCGATCGTCAGACCTTTGACTTCAACAAGTTGGAGCGTATCGCTTCCTACAAAGTGGAAGGCAAAGAAGTTCCTCTCTGCACCGTAAACGGCAAACCCATCGGTCTTGCCGAGTTTTACAACAAGGTCGGTTTGGATGTGCGTGGCGCGGTGACCAAAGACTCCTTGCGTCATGACTGGCAAGCGGATCGTATCGGCGTCCGTGCACGCGAAGCTGTCGAGATCTTGGACGTCGTGGCTGAACAAAGCTTGCGCGGCGAAGGCCCCGTTGCAGAACTCCGCAACCAATTCCCCAACGCCAAGATCGATATCATGGCCACCGGACAAGATGGCGCACACCAACAGTTCATCTACCAAGTGCAAGATGGCAGCCGCACGCGCTACTTTGCACAAGGTTCGGATGGTAGCATCCAATCGTACAACGGTCGCCGCGATCCTGTGATGTTCTCCGCGAACATCGGGAAAGAAGGCGAATTGAACATCAAAACCCCCGACAAGATCGACGGTCGTCGTTATGTGCTCCAAAGCAACTACGGCGTTGGCGATAAGATCGATATGGAGTGGTACGATCCACAAGGCTCCACCGTGGCCGAAGAAGGCAAGCCCTTCCAAAGCAACCACCGCGTCGTGGAAGCAGAGATCCTTTCTTTCGACGCCAACGGAAACTACACCGTTCGTTACACGCCCCCCAATGGCACGGACTCCACCACCAAGACGCTGTCTTTGGCGGATATCCGTCGCGCGAACAACCCTCACTACTTCAAGCCGATCTCTTCGTACTACTCGGATGTTACGATCAACGTGAACACGGACCCTGCATTGAAAGAGTTCCTTCAAGATGCACAGCCGATCATCGATCGTTATCTGCCCCAAGATGGCAGCTTGGTGGGACTCAGCGCAGAGCAACTTGCAAAGCGTCAAAAAGACTGTATCTCCGCGTTGATGGATTACACCACGCACATCGTGAAGTACCCCAGCGAAGGAAGCAGCGCAGACGCAAACTCCCAAGGTTACCACAAGCTTCTCGAAGACAACTACCGCGTACCTTTGGGCGAGTTGGTCAAACTTGGTCGCGGTGTTTGCCGTCACCAGTGCATCTTGGAACACCTGCTCCTCCAACAAGCGGGTATCGACTCTCGTCTCGCTTCGGGCGCCGCGAACACCTCCTCGGGTAACTTCCGTGGTTACCACATCTGGACGGAAGTTTCGCTTGCAGATGGAAGCCGCTTCCTCTCCGATCAGACTTGGGATGACCCCACCGTTCCTCTTTGGGATGGTGCTTACAACGTCGATAAACGCCGTACAGAGATGTACAACCGTACCGCACGTTACGATTCCAACATGATGATGGATTGATCGTGATGCTGTGTTGACGGGGAGGTCGGGAGATCGGGGCGGGGGCGCTCACTGAAACTTGAAGTTCAAACCCACAAGCATGTTCACAATGAAGGTTGGCGGGCGGCTTTCGAGGAAGAAGTTTCCTGGAAAGAAAAAGTCCAACTCAAAAGCTGCGCTCATCCAAGGCGTGATGCGGTAGGTTGCTTCGAGATCCACTTCAAATCCGTAAAAGTTACCAGGCTTGGGGCTTTGGCGACTCGAACTCAGAGGAAGCTCGTGAGACCAGATCGGGGCCGCTTTTAACAAGACTTCCACCACACTCACGGTCTCCGTCTCTTCTTCGTCAGCCTCTTCCTCGTCGTCCTCATCATCTTCTTCGTCTTCCTCCTCTTTTTTCTTTTTGGCGTCTTTCTTTTTCCCGTCTTTTCGGGCTTTGGGAGGATTGGCCTCTTTCTTTACCCCGCGTGTCGTTGGAGGCTTGGTGAGAGAAGGTTTTGACGTGGTTGGCTTCTCTTTAGATTTTTTCTGATCTTTATCTTCTTTTTCTTCTTGGTCTTTTTCTGGTTTCTTTTTTATTTTACTTTTGATCTTTTTCGCGAGTTTTTTCGCTTTTTGTGCGTTGGCTTTTTTCTTTTTTCGTGAAGCTTTGACTTTTTTATCAATATGGAACCGCAAGATCATGCCTGGAGCGATCACGCCACGCCCTGTAATACCCGCGATGCTGATATTGCGCTGCGAAGACTCTGCGTTGATACCACCATTAAAAAAGATATTGGTGTAGCGTAGTTGGGGAGCAAGACCCATAAAAGCGTGAATTGTCGTATTATCCGACACGCGCACATTGTCCCCAGTGAGGAAGACAAAGAAGGCTGCCGTCGAAAACATCGGATGCCAGTCGTATGTGATCTTGAGCTGTCCACCAAATCCCAGACCTGTTAGGGGGGTATTGTCTGTGATGGTCTCGGGTGGATCGTTGTTGACTTGTTCAGAAACGAGGGATTGGTTGCGTTGCCCATACAGGTTGAACTTGTTGCGCAAGTTGGAGGGGAGGCTGCGGCTAAGATAATTTTTGGGCCTCGCGGTGGGTTCGCGAGAGAGCACCAACTGCATCCTAGAGTAATAAAGATGCGCGCTTCCTTCAATGTGGAGATTTTTCCATTTAAAGTTGCCTTCCACACCCACCCAAAAGTGATGTCCTTGGGACTCCATGTTCCCAGAACAAGCGTTGAGGTAGTGTGCTCGCGGAAGGAGGGCCGTCGCGGGGATGCGTCCTCGCTGTTGTTGTAACTTGGCGGCTGCGGTCATCCCGTCGATCTCTGCGGGAACTGCGAGGATGGATTGCAAGCTGGCAAGCTTGTTTTCATCGCACTGAAGCTCGCCCGACTCGCACTTTTGGAGCTCTTCGTAGGCTTTTTGGTGGTTGGTCTTGGCGGTTTTATAGGGGGCGTCTGTGTTGCTGGGTGCTTGCGGCTCAAGGAGACAACTAAAGTTGATATCTTCGCGGTTTCTTTTGTTGTATAGGGTCTCTAGCTGCGTGAGGATGGTATCTCGCATGATGGGGTAGAGCAGCTGCGAAGCCAGTGAGTCTCCATCGTAGAGATAGGCTGCGGAAAGCCCGATGCTATGGTCATCATCGAAGAGATATTCAAACATCGTATGGACAACGGGGCTTTTTTTGCCTGCGCTCGTAAAGCTTGCGTCTGGCAAAAAGACATCCAGCTTCCATCGTAGCGGTAGGGCGGCGCTTTCGCGTTCTGAAAGATCCATCAAAAAACGGATGCCCAGTGCAAAGTTGTCGTAAACGGCCGCGCGTCCGATGCTTAGGTTCATCATCCCTGCGCGTATCCCGATCCATTGGTCTGTTGTGAAGTAAAAGTGTGTATAAAGCTCGCGAATCAAAAAGGACTCTTTGAGCAAGACATCCAATGCATCTGCGGGGATCTCGTCGGGTAGGGGATTGAGTACTGTGTTGTTCCATTCCCAACGGAAGATGCTTGATTGTGAGTTGGTGTACTGCCCACCTTGTAGTGCGCCAAGGTCCAGTTTGATCGCGCTTTGGACAAAGGTGTTCCATTCTACATCAGCTTCAAATCCCGCAAGCAACGAACCTGCGATGAGATGACTGCTAAAAGATGGCGGATCGGTCGAGCTATCCAGCGAAAGGTAATCCCAGTTGAATCGCGGACCAAAACTGAGCTCCCAAGAAGCTGTGATGGCCTGCGCGCGTTGAGGAAAAAAGAAAAGTAAGCCCAAAAAGCACAAGAAAAAGCTTCCTTTTCCGAAGGCCAAGAAGCTTCTTCTTTGGCAAGCAACTCGCAAAAGATGATCCATGGTGCGCCCTTTTTGTGTCGAATGGTTGTTCTTTTCGATTTCCTCGATACCTTCGACAAATTGAACGATTTCTTTTGGTTCCTTGATGATGCGGGACAACCTTTTCAGGGTAAAGTGAAAAAGTGTTGCAAGCAAGGAGCGTTGTTCTAGCGATATCCATGCATAAACCCCATCGCGACAAAAAAGTTTCGCGCTCGAAAAATTGCTGCCTTGTCATCGAAGATTGGGCTGTGTACGCTGCTTGGAAAAGTGGCCGAAAAGTAGGGAGTATGATCTTGCGCAAAGTTGGCCCCAATGATCTCTGCCCCTGTGGCAGCGGGAAAAAGTACAAAAAATGTTGTATGCACAACGAAAAAGAATCCCTTTCTCACGATGGAACGGGAGCTTCGGCTTCGATGCAAAGAAGTTCTCTGCGAGCTTTACCCACCCATGCGGCTGTGTTGCTTCCCAAACAAAAGCTTGAAGAGACGGGTCTTCCCCAAGATCCTTTGCAAGCAGAGTGGCTAACACTTCTCTCGCAGCATCCGTTGGTATGGGAACCTCTGTCTGATCGTTTTCCCAGCCGCCAGAACAATCCCAAGACCATCCAGCGCGCTTTGCGCACAGAACAACAACGTTATCTGCGCGCTATCGAGTTGCTTGTGGCGATGCAACGTCCCGAAACATGGGAGCAAGCTTTGCATCTTTTGAGGGCGATTCCTGCAAAAGAGCGGCGTTGTTTTCGGATGCTTTTCTCCACAGAACTTGATCTGCTCCGTTTGCTCGGCCGTTCTGACGAGCGAGATCAAGTGATCCTGGAGGCTTTTTGCGAAGAGACCGACCCTGTGTTTTGGGCAGAGCTGGGGATGGGTTTGATCGCTTGGATGCAAGAGTTCGAAAAGTCCGATGCATCGAAGGCGACGTGGTGGGGAAAAGCTTGTTTACGTTTGTACGAACAGTGCGCGACCAACCCCAGCCCGATCTTGCGGCTCGCCTTGATTAGCGGCTTCCTCGCAGAAAAAGAAACCCAAGATATCCTTACAGAAGCTGGGATGCGTTGCGACCACATGTTGGTGGAAGCATGGGAGATAGAGCGTTGGCAGGTGCAACACCCGCAGTTTCCATTGTGGCTGGGCGGACTTGTAGAGATCACGCAGCGTCTTGTGGCTTGGCCTGTGTTTCTAGAACAGTGGGAACTGCGTTTGGACGTAGGGTCTTATCTCTGGAAAAATCTTCCAAATGTCTCACTGCCACAGCTTCATGGTCTTTTTTGGTTGCTCACCCAACAAGGCGATGAAAAGCTGATCTTATCGATCTGTCGGGAACTTTTGATCCTTCATCCGCAAGCGGTGAGCCTTCATTATTGGCGGGGCCATCTCTGCAAAGATGCGGACTGTCGGGATCTTGTGGCAGAAAGCTTTCGTATCGTCTTGACCAAGCCTGCGGATCTGCCAAAGCCTTTGCTTTTGGAAGCTGCGCTGTGGTGGTTCCAAGATCCCCATCTACCCGAAGATATCTGGCAAAAGCTCCAGTCTCTCGAACAAAGTACTGCTGAAGAAGGCTCCTTGGAGTCGTTGTTGTTGTCCTTCGGTTGCAGCTTACGGCGTCAGGAGTACGAGCAAGCCTCCAAAGTGATCGAGCGTATCCTCCAAGACTACGGGGAACAGCCGCTTGCCCGTCAGTATGCTTACGAAAATCTCGTATTCATGGGACGTTTTGATGATGTCGAACCTGTTCTTCTGCGTTTGTGGGAGGCTGCAGGCGAAGATCAGGCTTTGGCAGGGACGCTTTTGTCCGTGGGTTGGGTGGATCGTGGCGAGGAGGCGCGTGTTTGTGCTTTGTATCCTCACGAACAACAAGCGCAAGCTGCGCGCGATGCGCTCTTTTTGCGAGGGAGCGAACTGGGCATACGTTTTTCTTTGGCGTGGGGACATGCACAATGTCTCGAAGGCAACGCAGAGATCGGTCTCGCTTGGTTGCAAGAAGCCTACAACAAATCCCTCGAAGAACAGGCCGCTTTCTTTTTGGGGCGCGCTTTGTTTTTGCAATGGTCTGAAAAAACGGACGAAGACCCCGAATACTTCGAGCTTAGCGAGCGCTTTGAGCGATTGTTCGAGGCCGCGCGCAAACATGCACCACAAGCTTTTCTGTTGGAAAGTTTATGGTGTCGTTATCTGTTGTCCCGCGAACGTTGGGAAGAACTGCGCGACACGATGGAGGTTTGGAGCGTCGAACGATTCCAAAAAGAGGGCGAAGTGGTCCTTGGGATCTTGTTGTGGGTGAGCGCGCAGATGGGCTGCGGAGACTGGGGAGCGGCGGCGCGCTGCTTTCAAGATTATCAAGAAAAAATCTTACAAGATGAGATCTTGCAAGAAGTCTTTTTCTCCTTTTTTGGCGAGTTTATCAAGGTGTATGCGACCCAACAGGGCTTGCTCGAAAAACAAACGGCGATGCTCGCGCAAAAGTCGCGGCAAGACGCAGATCTCATCGCGCTTCAGACAGAACAACAACGCTTGAAAGGTGAGATGAAACGCCTTTGGCGAGAAAAAGGCACGCTCCAACAAACCTTGCTCCAACAACGCCACCACGCAGCAAATCAAAAACGACCCGAACAACAAGTCGCAACGCCTGAGTACGAAAGAAAGCTTGTTGAATTTAAGAAAAAGTATGATGAGATCCTGAAAGAGATCCCTACAAATTATCGTGAGGTCTTGCTTTTGGCAGAACGTTTGTGGTGGCAGTTTGTGTTGTCACCCCACGACGATCATGCGCCTATCGTCGTGCAATATGCGCGTGTGATCGAGTGGGCTTGCAATCGACACTGGGTGGATCGGCTGATTGGATTTGCGATGGAAGAAGGTGTAAGGCTTGCGGAACTTCCGCCATGTGGGGGGCGACTGATGGCCTCGCGCAACCGCTTGAGCCTTGGCGATGTGGTGCGATTGTTTTTTGTGCGGGTCACGAGGGGCTCTGGGCAACAAGCGGAAGTCTTAGAAAACCCGTATGCGAATGAGGTTTTGGTGGGGCTACTCAATCGTTTTTGGGGCGAACAATGCAAGCGAAAGTCTCCACCACAGGGCTTTGTGGAGGCTTGTGACTTTCTCCAAGGCGAGGCCATCTTTGCTTTGCAGGAAGTCACGCGACTGCGTAACCGAGCGAGCCATGCGGGTTTGAAGATTCGTCGAGAAGATGCAGGGATGCTTCGCGCTTGGATCTTGGGAGACGAAGAACACATGGGGTTGTTGGGGGCTTTGTTATGGTTGGAGCGGATCGAGGCGAGGACGAGAGCTTCTTAAAGGGCCATCAATTGGCCAAGAACGCTGCTTGTGATGTGCAGGACAAGCTGCTCGAACTCTTCGGGTGTGATATCTTGTTTGTCTTTTTGATGGGGGGGGACAAACGCATCAAGCGTGATCTCTTGGTCGAGAGGTCGCCGAAGAAATTGTTGGCAACCGCTGCGTTCACAACGATGGTTGCATCCAGCGAGACCGATCAAAAGCTTGGATTGTCGGGCTTTTTGTTGGGCCAGTGGGAGACCTGCCATCAGAGGGACAAGATCCACGACGTCGATATCTTCGATCTGTTCTCGCAAAAGCTGCGCGACGCGTTGGGTGAGTTGGCCTCGCAAGGAGTGTCCATTGCAAGGGACGATGATCATGGAGGCTGGCGCCTCTGAAAGACTCATAAAAAGCTCCTATACTTCGGAGAAAACAGCGTGGCCTCTTAGAGTGAAACAGCCTTGTGTGTGATCAAAAGAGATGCGAGTTTGGTGAGCCCTGCTTGGGTTACGCAGTTGCGCAGTCCGCTCGAAGTGAGCTGTGCATTGGGTGGCAAAGCGGCTTGGGTTTCTTCAGCGCAACTTGCGCAAACGTAGATTTGACCGCCTGCTTCTTCGAAGAGCTTGGTGTATGTGTCCAGTCGATCAAAGCCTGGGATATGGATGCTTTGGATCGCGCTTTCAAAGGCCCAGATGGCAGCCTGGGCGTGGAGAAAAACGACGACATCTTCCCCCATGGCTTGAAGAGAAACCGCAAGGGCAAAGGCCAAGGTTGCGCGGGAACCGCCGTCTTCTTGTCCATGCGTCAAGACGATGAGATGTCCTTTTGGTGCTTTTGACATGACTTTCCTTTAGAATACGGTTACTTGTCCTTTGATCATGATCTCTGCAACGCTGGAAAGACCTGCGTAGATCGCGCCTTTTCGCAGCGACTTACGAAACGAATCGCTATCCATGGTTGGGAGGAAGCAATACGCATCAAGGCAAGGAGAACACACAAGCATGGGGCCTTCTTGTTCGAGATATGTGCTTACATACGTCGCAAGGTTCGGTTCATCGGGGAGTTGCACATCTTCGCCGGTGCCTTCAAAGGCCCAACGTGTGCCCGCCAAAGTCAGAAAGATGCTCGTGGGGGTACCCATGGCTTGCAAGGCAAGGGCGAGTTTGATGCCCAACAGAGCGGCTTGTCCGCCGTCTTCGCGGCCTCTCGTGATGATAATCAAATGAGGTTCCAAGGATAGCCTCCGATCTGCGGGGAAGATGGATTAGACAACAAAAAACAATTTGGATTGCACCGCGTCTCCAAGGCAGGAGGTCACGCCTGCACATTGAAGGTTAGGCAAGCCCATGATGTCTTCTTCGCTGAATCCCATGATCTCCATCGTCAGAGTGCAGATGGTGAACTTGACGCCCGACTCTACGGCCATATCCATGAGTTGGGGCAAGGAAGAGGCACCGCTTTTTTTCATAAAGTGACGCATCATGGTGGCGCCCATGCCGCCAAAGTTCATCTTGGACAAGCCAATGCGTGAGGGACCTTTGGGCATCATCCAGCCCATCATCCTAGAGAGAAGGGACTTTTTGCGAGCAGGCAGGATGCTTCCATTGGGTCCAAGGGCGGGTTGTCCTTTGTCGCGACGCAGCAAGTTAAGCCCCCATAGCGCAAAGAAGATGTTGACTTCGAGGCCCATGGAGCGCGCGGACATCGCAAGCATGAAAGCCAAAAAGACGCGATCAAAGTCGTCACTGGAAAGCAAGATGGTCATCTGCTGGTTGTCTGCGGCCGCAGCGCTCATCGCTTTGCTTTGCATGGCTTGAGCGAGCTGTTGGGTTAAAGAGTCCGATGTCATGGACATGATGTCCTCCTTTTAAGGCCTACTTGGGCCAGCACAAGCTAGGCTTTAAACAGCCAAGCATGGTAAACATTTCCGCTTTGTTGTTCTTTTTGCACGGAGTATCCGTGGATATCGCACCAAGCTTTCAAATCCACGGGAAAGGCGGGATCATCCGCGCTCACTTTGAGCGTATCTTTGGGATGCTCACGCACTTGTTTGCTCAACTGTACGATGGGCATCGGACACTTGAGCCCACAAAAGTTGAGGGCGATGGGTTCGCTTTCTTGCTTGTCTGGGAGCGCCGTAAGCGCCTGTTGAGGCGGTGCAGCGGGGATATTGGAAGCATGGTGTGGTTCGACAAAGCCCGGTGGAAGGTCCAACAGTGACTCAATGGGTGTCACTTGGGGCAGGACGTTGTTGCTCATGTGTGTGCTGCGGGGATTGATGTTGAGCGACTGTTGTTTGATGGTTTCTCTTCCACCAAACGTCGCGATGTGATCACTTGTTGTTAGCTCGATCTTGTCGATGGTTCCGGACTTGTTGTCGTGGATGGAGATCCAAGCTGTGACTTGGCCACCTTGTTGACTGGTCTTGAGGATACGAGCATCTTTTTGTTCACACCAATGGCGGAGATCCTGCAAAAACTGCGGATCTTTCGTATGAATCACCAAGATCCCGGGCTCATGAAAACGCTTGATATCCTTTTGCAACGCCACAAGATGGAGTGGCGAACGTTTGTCGTTGTAGTCGAGTTCTTCGAGGATTGGGAGGCTATTGGGACTCGAACTCAACGGTTGGTTGGGGGAAAGCGGCACCAACGACGCAGAAGACAGCGCTGAGAGTGAGTGTGACCCAGAGATGGGCATCGTGTACGAACCAGACAGCGCATCCACCTCAAACGAAGAGGAGGGGGTTTGTTGTTGTGCAGCCTCTTGTAACAACTCAGGAGGAAGCTGGATCACAAACGAACTTGAGGGGATATGTGGGATCGCTTGCTTTTTGACTTGGAAACTCAGCTTGGCACGAAAAGGCGGTTGCTCTGTTCCACTGAGCCACTTGATATCCGCATCGCTGCGCTCTGCCCACGCTTTGAGGTCTGCTGGAAAGGCCCGATCATCGGCCAAGATCTGGATGTCCGTGGGGTTGTATTTGCGGACATGGGCAGAGAGTCGCACGATGGGCATGGGGCATTTGAGGCCCATGTAATCGAGTTCTTCGACCGAGTCCGATGTCGGTTGGCTGTTGAGTACCAGTCCACAAAAGTGCGAGATGGCGCCTTCCAACTCGACACGAAGATCTTCTTGGCTAGGAAAATCTTGGATTCGTAAGATGTAATCGGGTTTGCGAAAGCTCACCAAAGCGGCTTCGGTTTCTTGGATTTGACGATCCGTGATCACCACGAGAGCATGGGCCAGTTCCAAGCGCCGTAAGGAGATCCAGTGATCTCTTTGGAGAGCCGAAAGGTCCAACAAGACCGTCGATGCGGGAAGAAGTGATTGCAATGCCTTGGACGAAAGGGCTGCCCCATGTTGCACGACGGCAACTTCTTCCTGGGTCACTTGTGGAAGGCCGAGCCACTTTGAGAGCGTCACGGGTACAGAATGAGCCTTCATGAAAAAAATCTCCGAACCCCAATCTCCCAGAAGTGTCGTGCTTTGGGAGATCGGAGGGCATAAGGTGAGCCATCCAAGTGCACTTGTTTGGCTGGGTACATCATCGAGGCTCCAAACGTAAGATGTATTCGTCGCCGTGTAGGGCATCTTTGTTGTCTTGGATCACGTGAAAAGCATGACCCACGCTATCAAGCGCGCCTTCGAGCAACAAAGGGATGATATTTTCGATGGGAAGGGACTTTTGGCGACGAGATGGAAACAAGATTCGGCTGGTCATGCAACGCATCACCAAGATCATCGGGGTTTCGTTTTCATCTGTTTGCGCGGGCTCAAACACCCGTACCAAACCCATCACGCTAAAAAGCTCTGCGAGTTGTTCGAGGGCAACCAAAAGGTCTTTTTCCAAGAGGGCTTGTTGGGCCAAGGACACACCCCACTGACGCACCAAAGTACGAAACTGCTCTTGTGTAATGATCTTTTGATCCACGCTCTCCATCAAGCTACGCAGAAAGGAAAAAAAGACTTCGTTTCCTCCCGCATAGGCAAGACGTTGGGATGAAGATTGTTGTATCACGCTCATGGGGTCTCCTCGGGCGGGGTCGGTTTGGTCGGTACACAGACACTTTGGGTCTTTTTGGCGCGGCGACTCAAGGCAAGTTCCATACAGCGCGTGCCTACACGACAGCCATGTTTTGGAAAGAGTTTGAAGTCGCAGTGCGTCATGCACAGACCACCCTTGCTAAAGGGTAGGTTTTCAACATGAGATTGCAGTGCATCCGCGCGGATACAGGAAGATGCTGCGTGGAAAGGACTTTTGGGACGTGGGCACCAACTCAAGCAATAACGGGTGCAATAGCCCTCTTGGGCCACAGGTAGACAGATCGGCTTGTTGTATCCGCATTGTTGTTGGGTTCGGCAGAATCCGCCGATCCAACCTTGGTTGATCATCTTGCTCCGCATCAAATGGGCTTGGTCGATCTTGGGTGCCCTTGGTTTGGGAGGCTCTTGGCGTACAGGCTCCACTGGCGCAGGCCGTGGTTGGGGCGTGACGGGCTTGGGTTCGCTCTTTTTGGGGATAGGGCGAGGCTCTTGAGCACGTGATGGGGGTACTCTTTCAGGAGCGGGATTGGGGGCCTGGACTTCGCGGCGCGGCGTGGCTTGTTGTGTGAGCGAGCCTTGTTTTTCTTTGTCAGGTGTTTTGTCAGGCGAAGGTGGCTGCAAATACCACCATGTCCCTCCGCCCGCCAAAAGCAGCAGGAAAAGAAGAGGCAGCCAAGGACCGCGTTTGGCTTGTTGGGCCTGTGCTTGGAAAAGTCCGCCTGGGGCGGGCGCTGAAAAGCTCGCTGTTGCAGGGGCTTGGAGCGTTGGCTGGATCGCGATGGGTTTGGGCTGTGATGCTTGTGGTGCGAAGGTCGCTCTGGCTACGGGTGCAGGGGCTGCTTGGGCCTCTTTGGGTTGCGGTTTGACAAAGCGTTTTCTTCTAGGGGCTTGGGCCGCAGGCATCATAAAAACAGGTGTTTGCGGAGACTGTGGAAGCAACGCTGTGTACGTGTTGATAGCATCCTCAATCGTGCGCAGCTGACTTTCCAAAGGATTGTTGGGAGAAAGGATTACCTCTCGGTCAGGTGCCTTAAACGAAGTGAGGAGTTTCTTGGGGCAGTTTTCTGCGCAGCCCGCGACGCTGATGCGTGCTTGGGCTTGTTCATAACGGTGTTGTGTGCCTGGACCCTTGTTGAAGACCAAAGCTGGCAAAGTGTGGACGCATGAGAGATGAGGTGTTTTGTTTTGCTCTAGCTCTTGGACCAACTTCACGAGATGAGGATTCTTGTCACATCCATCACAGGGGACCAGAGCGATTTCTTCCGTTGTTGTCGGGGGGATCGCAAGTAGCGACCAACGGCTCTGCGGTAAACCTTGCATCGACAGTTTCCCTTTCTGGGGGGCGTGGTATTTCAGTCAGGTAGAGTGCTTGTCATGAGGGGTACGGCATCTTTTTGAGAAACTTGAAGACAAAACAGGTTGTTGGGGCTTGGGTCATGAGGTGCTTATCTTTCCAAAGGACGGTAGAGGGACTGCAACTTGGCAAGCAACTGAAGATCAATTTGACCAGAGATACTTTTCTGTAGGCTTTCCTCATGATGGCGCACAAAAAAGTGAGCATTGTCCCAACCGAGTAGGGCTTCAAGGGCTTCTTCTCCACACAATCCACCACATCGAACGTCTAGCAACATCTCGCCTTCACTATACAAAAGCGCCTGAAGCGAGTCATCGGTCTTGAGAAAGTGTGTGCAAAAACGACCTTCTTGCATACTCAGCGTGCGAACAAGCTGGGCCAAGGTGATGTTTCGTAACTCCCCTTGCAAAACGATATCTTCGTTGGGGATCTCCAAAAGGTTTGCTGCGGAAGAGATACTTCGCTCAAGTCGGATATTTTCTTCTTCGAGCTGAGAGTTTTTGAGTTGAAGCTCTTCGATGATCTGTGTCGCACGCAAGTTTGCGTCTGCCAAAGCATTCAGTCGATCAAGCATCTCTGCTTCTTGGATGCTGTTTTCTTCGACGTTTCTTTGCAGCAACTTGAGTCGCTGCACTTGAGAAGAGACTTGGTTCATGTTCGCAAGACGCTCTTGGATCGACTCTTCTGTCGGGCGCCCAACGTGGATGCTATCGACACCGCAAAGCTCGACTGCAAGGCGGATCAGCTCGGGTTGGGCTTCTTCGAGGACCAACACTTTGAAGATCTCACCAAACTCTTTGATCGCTTGAAGAAAGGGGTGCTCCAAAGCCACGTGGAGTCCGCCAAAGATCACGCCAGAGGGAACACGTTGATGGGTAAGAAGCCCTTGGAGAGCAAGCATCGTCTCATCATTGTTTCTCAAGACGCGAAACTGATGTTGTTTGGAGGAGGACCAAGGATCTGTCCAACGCTGCAACAAGGATTCGTCAAAAAGACCATTTTGTGTAAGGACATAGACAAGAGGGCGTCGTGCATTTTGCAAGATGGAGGAGCTTGGTGCCGACAACAGCGAAGAAGTCTGCTCCGCGGAAGGGGAAGAAGACGCTTCTTGCGCGCTTCTCATGGGGTTGGAGAGGTGTTGTCTTACACGCGCGGCGGTGAGACGGCGGAGCTTTTCTTGGGTTTGCGGGAGAAGACAAGCCTCCAATGCATCAAAAAATGCCCGTGCATGGGGATAACGCTTTGCGGGGTCGGGTTGCAAAGCGCGGTGGATCACGTCTGCAAGCGTTGGATCAAGGCTCGGCAAGATGTGTTGGATAGGCTGGACCTCTGGTGACATCGCTGCTTGAAGCGCTCTCCACGAGTGTTCCCGCGCAAAGAGGGGCTTTTTGGTAAGCCCTTCATACAGCAAGATCCCAAGGGTGTAGAGGTCTGAGCGGTGGTCGATGGCCTCGCCTCTCGCCTGTTCTGGAGAGAGATAGCCAAACTTTCCCTTGATGGTCCCAGGTTTGGTTTGGTCGAGTTGATCGCGAAAACGCGCAAGGCCAAAGTCTGCTAGTTTGACGTGCCCATCTTTGGAAAGAAGGATGTTGTCTGGGCTGATATCGCGGTGGATGATGTGGAGCGGATCGCCTTCTTCGTCTTTGAGGGTGTGTGCGTAATCCAACGCCAACAACACCTGCATCACGATGTACAAAACGATCTCCGGAAGGAGCCCAAAAGACGCCCGCACCAAGGCCGACATGTTACAGCCATCAACGTATTCCATCACGATGGCGTACTCGTCTTCGAGGCGTTCAAAGGACCACGTCGAAACAATGTTCGGGTGGCTTAGATAGGTTGTCACTCTTGCTTCGTTGACCAAACCCCGCATGAGTTCGGGGGCTTGGGTCCATTGGGATGGAAGCTTTTTGAGAACAACTTGTTTTTGGAACCCTTCTACACCTTCATAAGCAGCCAGGTAGGTGACCCCCATGCCACCCGCGCCCAAAAGGGCTTTTAGGGTGTAGGGGCTTGTTTTTTTCTTGAAGTCCATCTCGTGTCACTCACCTTCAATCTTTCCACCAAGTCACCTCGTCATCCCGAGGCTTGCGGCAGAGGTTGTTCCCGAGGCATAAACTGTACCATCTGGAGAGACAGGCGCAAAAAATCGCCTGATACACACGAAAAAGAACAGGCTCATCAGGTGAGGTGGTTTGTCACTTGAGAAGTTGAATTTAGATAAGTGCTTGTTTTTGTTTTGTATATTGTCGATTGCTCTCTGCTCAAACAAAAGACACTCCCTCTCTGTCAGGAACCCTTTCTTGCTCGTGATGAGCCGTCACTCTCTCTAGATGAATGGGTTTCTGTTTTGGTTCTCTTGTCGATTTGTTGTTTGAGACAAACAAGCCTTTTTTTCACCCTCAGGCCTCTTGATGTATTTAGTCTCAAAGCAGGAAAAAACCTCTCAAAAGTTTTTTCTCGAAACAAATCTCCACCAATACAACCCTCTGCATACATACCCAACGGTCTCTCGTGCTCTTGTTCTCGTGTTTTTCAAAAGCACATAAGGTAGATACATTGGGGCAAGAAAAATATCCCAGTTTAAGAGAGGAGAGATGAAATATTTCTCAATATGGGAATATGCAGGACTGGAGAAAGGTGTTTGCAGAGTACGCGAGAGGGGGCATCGTTGCCGAGGGGAGGCTGTTTGTGTGGCGATGTGCTTAGAGCACGTCCCCTTCGGGGAGTTCCCAGTCTGAGGAGGGAGCAGAAAAGGGGCGTCTCTCTTCGTCGATGCGTCGAAGAAGATCGAGGAGCAGTTGATCTGTGCGTTGTGTGATGGTGCGTTCCACGGTGGGAGGCAAGGCTTGCAACATAAAGTGTGCGTTAGACCAGTTGAGCAAAAGCTCGATCACACGCTCGCCTTGCAAAGCCCCATAACGTGCGTGGATGACTTCTCCTTGTTGGAAAAAGAGTTGCGCGTGTTGGCTTTCATTGTCGCGTAGAAAGGTGACACATGCGCTTTTTCGACTCAGGTTGAGCAACTGGAAGATGTCTGTGAGCGGCATCTCGTTGAGTTCGCCTTGGAGGAAACAGCCTGACGCTTCGATTTGGCCTTCTTCATTGAGCAAGGTGCGTGAGACCCTTTGGAGAAAGTGGTCTTTTTCTTCGAGCTGTTTGTTCTTTTGGTTGACCTCATCTACAAGCTGGGCTGCGCGTACATTTGCAGAAGCCAAGGCATCCACCCGCGAGCGCATCTCGATTTCGATCTGGCTGCTGCTTTCTAGGCG
Source organism: Myxococcales bacterium (assembly GCA_020632975.1). Lineage (GTDB taxonomy): Bacteria > Myxococcota_C > UBA6777 > UBA6777 > UBA6777 > JAKLKB01. Next base: position 27,601 of record JACKEL010000013.1, on the reverse strand, counting down.
TTTTTGCAATTGATGAAGTCGATCCGTGGTTTGTTGAGAACTGAGTTGGTCATTGATATCGTTGATGAGTTCTTCGATAGGGAAGGCGCCATAATGCGCTGCACTGACGCCACAAAGTTCGACGGCAAGCTCCATGATATCAGGCTGTGGCAGCGGAAGTAGCATGATCTTGAGCGTGTTCGAGCGTTTGCGAATCGACGCAAGAAGCGGATGCTGTAACGCGACGTGAAGTCCACCAAAGATCACCGCGTTTGGAACGCGCTCAAGGTTGTCGATCAGCTCTGTTGCCTTGTCGATATCTTCTTTTTTATCAAGGAGTTCGACTTGGAAGTGTTTTCGGCCAATCCAGGGGCTTGTAAGTTGGTTTTGGAGTCCTTCTGTGATCATCGAATCGTTGCAGATGACGTAGACAAGGGGCTTTTTGTAAGCAGCAGCCAGCACGGAGTTTTGCGATTGGGTTTTGTAGGGCTTGATCGTGCTGGTCTCTCTTGAGACCGAGCCTTCCGCTGTCGCAGAAACGAGACGATCTTCTGTGTTTTCTGATTTTTCTGAAGCTTTTGTGGCAAGGAATCTCTGTAGAGACTCCTCCAACAGCCTCCTCATCTTCTCCAAGCTCCAAGGAAGCGCGAAGATCTCCAAAGCATCGTAGAAAGCTGCCGCGCTTTGAAAACGTTTGTCTGGGTCAGGGTCCAAGGCCTTGTGCACGATCTCTACAAGAGAGGGCGAGAGATTGGGCATCGCCTCGTTGATTGGGCGGATCTCGCCTCTTGCTGTAAGCCGCAAGGTTTGGAGCGGGTGTTGGCCATGAAACAGGCGTTGTCCTGTGAGACCTTCGTAAAGCAAGATCCCCACACTGTAGAGGTCTGTGCGTTGATCCAAACGCATCCCACGCGCTTGTTCGGGGGACATGTAGCCATATTTCCCTTTGATGGTGCCAGGTTGCGTGAGTTCTGCGTGTGTACGGATCTTTGCGAGCCCAAAGTCTGTGAGTTTGGCGGTCCCATTGTGCGAAAGTAAGATGTTGTCAGGACTGATATCGCGGTGAATGATATGAAGTGAGTTCCCATGCTCGTCTTTGCGCTGATGAGCGTAATGAAGCGCTAAAAGAAGCTGCATCACAACGCACAAGACGATCTCTGGTTCCAATCGCTCTACGCTCTGCATCCAGTAGGACAAGGGGCACCCATCTATATACTCCATGACCAAGGTGTATTCGTTCTTTTCTAAGAAAAGGTCGTGAATACTCACGATGTTCGGGTGATCCAGTTTTACCGCTAAGTGCGCTTCTGCAATCAACGCCTTTACCATCGCAGGGTCATGCATCAAGTTGGGGTGCAGACGTTTGAGCACGACGCGTTTCTCGAAGCCTTCGCTCCCACCCTGTGTTGCTAGGTATGTGACCCCCATTCCTCCTGCTCCCAGAAGCTTCTTAATGTTGTAACGCGTGGATAATTGGGGTAATGGGTTCATCGAACATTCTCCGTTCTCAAGAAACCCCCTTTGCGTTTTCTTGAGGTGAGTCTCACTGGAGCCTCACGTTTCAAGATGGTGACGGGGTATGCCACCTTGAAATACGACAGGGTGGATAAGGACTTGAGTGTGTTTTTTTTCGTTAAAGGTTCAACCTGAAACGGGAAAGTTTCATTCTTGTTCCAGTTCGTGCAACTCTAAAAAGCATTGTGAAACACAATGAAACATCGTTTTTCTTTAGCTTGCCTGTTTTCTACACGATCTGCGCGCTAAACTGGACAATTGGTGTTTATTTTTCTTAAGCGCAAGGCGTGTTCTTCACAGTGTCGCCAAATTGTTTCAGGGGGTACAAAAAAGTTTTCTGCGAAAGTCGGGCCAATCTCTCTCGATCTACGATCGAGAAAATGATCGTAAGAAAAAAAGCATTCTTCTTTGAAGAAATTTTGTAAAAAAGAATGTAGATCTCTCTCTTTTATGGACTCAAATATAATGAAGATTTGTGTGGTTTGTCGTTCTTGGGGAGGAGAATGTTTTTGCACGCGCCAAAAGCCTTTGGGGTCAAGCTTTCTTGTAAACCGTGCATCCGAGCTTTTGGAGATCGGATGGTGGCAATCTCGCAAGATCCACTGAAGCTCTTGTTTGTCTAACCCAAAGAGCACCGCGCTTGCAGCATCAAGGACGCAGTGAAGCTTTTGTCGTGTTTGGGAGGCGAGTGCATACAAAAAGGGTGGAGAGAGCTGCTGTGCTTGTTCAGGAGCGTGTTGCCGCCACCGCAGCCAAAAAGGGGCTTGGGCATACCCTGCGAAACATAACATGCCTAGCAAAAGCCCCAACATCTCGGCGATATGGGGAGGGATCTCTGGAAGGCGTGTTTCTTCCAAAAGGAAAGCGTTGAGGTTGGTACCGACCAGACGATGACGCAACAACCAATCGTATGCGAAAGAGCCCATCAGTGCGGTTTGTGCGAGTAGTGCAGGTGTGGGCCAGTCCAACTCGAAGGCATGAAGGAGGCCGATCGAATTACCACAAGGCTGCGTATTGAGGCACGAGACGACAAAGGTCCGTTCGTTTGTGGCGTTGCTCAGGGCTCGAAAAGCGATGCGTGGGCCAACACACGTCTTCGACCAGGCTTGATAAGTTGTGGAGGGTACAAAGAACTGCGGTTGGAGCGGAGCAAAGGGATTGTGCCGCTCCCAACTGCTGCGGTGCCCTGAGCCGTGCTTGTATCGCGCAGCATTGTGGCTGTACCCATAAAGCATGGCACCTTGGAACAGTGGTAGGTAGATATCTTCTTCTTGTAGGTCCTCGACAGATAGGGCTTGGCTACCCTCCGACGACAAGACGTACTCTGGAGGCAACAAGTGTTGGCGTTTGTAAAGCTCCACAGGATCGCTTGTTGGGTGGTTGTCGAGTTTCCATGCCGAAAGGTCGCGCCAAGCCCCACGAAGGCGATGACCATAGAAACAAGGGTGATAATCTTGTTTGGCGGCTTGGGCAGACGTTACAAAGTGCCGACTGTCCGAGGTCATATTGAACTCGCCTTGTTGGTAGCGCAGTGGGAAGGCCTTTTGAAGGTCTTTGAGGGGTTTGCTGTGCTCCATCATGCGATCGAGGATCTTTAAATCGTTTGGATCACGGATCTCAAAAAGCTTAGACTTTTGGAGAAAAAGTCTGTATTTGTTTTTTGGTATAGGGCACAGCGTGTTTTTCGGCATCTTCCCAGTCTTTCAGATGTCTTTGCATAAAAGCAGTTTGTATCTGGTCGGTTTTTCCGCCTTTTTGGACGATGATGGCGCAAAACTTAAAGCGGTTGTCGATCGAAAAGATCCCCGCGCGATTTTCAAAGGAAAACAACCACTCCCAGCGACATGAGTTCAAAAACAGTTTCCGCAGGGCCAAGGCGCCTTTGTCGTTGTAAAAACTCGCAGGGACGAGCATGGCGAGGCGTCCTTGGTCTCGCAAAAGATGGAAAGCCAACTCCATAAAGAGCTTATAAGTATAGAACTTTCCTTGTCCTTGGTGTTGAAAGGGGAGCTTGGACGATGCGGAGGTTTGTTCGTTGGGCGGGGTCTTGAGGATCCAGCGGGTGAGGAGCTTTTGATCTTCTAAGTATTCTTGCCATTGTTGCGCGAGTTTGGGGCTTTGTTCCAAGAGGAGCTTTTGTTGGGCAAGGGCTTGTTGTTTGCCATAACTGCGGAAGGAAGGGTCCACACGCGAGAAGAACTCTTTGGAGTTGGGTTGCATGGTTTCCCAAGGGGGGTTGCCCAAGACCAGATCGAAACCTGGTTTGGGGCCCCAAAGATCTCTGGGAAAGCCAAGTCCCAATGGAAAAAGCGTCGCTTTCGCACGATCTGTTCTCGCGATGCGCGCATGGAGGCAGGCCATCTTTTGAGAGGCTGTTCGATCATCTCGGATGAAGGGGCTTCTTCGGATGGAGGCCAAAACCACAATGCACAAACGCTGTCTGCTCGCTCCCAAGAGGCTTTGCGGGTACTTTCAGTGGGAAGTTTTTGGGGATGCCGTGACTTGGTGGGCTGTTTCGTCCCAGAGTCCAAGCAAAGCGTCTCCGCAAGCTAGGTTTTTGTTGAAGTGCTGCGGGCTGATCGTGGGGTCTCCCACCGCCAACCACAGACTGAGACGGGCGATCTCGACACCCAAAGGATCGACATCTACGCCATGCAAACAGTGGAGGGCGATATCTTTGCGGAGAGAGAGAGGGACTCTTGGTCCTTTGGGATGGGCTTTTGGGAGAAAAGATGTTGTCCATCTCTCCGAGTGCCGCAAGCAAGAAAGAGCCCGAACCCATCGAGGGATCGCAGATCGCTGGGCAGTGCTCTTGATCCCACTCTGCTAAAAACAGCTTGAGTGCGCGTCTTGCTGTGAGCTGGGCCAGTTCAGGCGATGTGTAGAATGTTCCTTGCCCTTTGCGGTGCCCCTCCCAAGGTGCAAAGACCAGCCGTTGCTCTGTTTTGGGGCCGCACCTTGAGGTGGTTTCTCGAAGATCAGCTGCCAGTCTAGGAGTGTTTCGTACAACCAGCCTAGATGGTTGAGTGGTGTTTGGGCGAGTGTTGTAGGGGTGTCGTCGCGGATGAGTTCTTGGAGGAATCCGATACAGGATTTGGGATCGAGTTGATCGATGTTGTCTTCTAGGTGGTTACACGCGATCCCTAAGGGCTCATCGTCGAAAAATGCGGGACTTTGGAGCCTTTTTAAAGCGGAGCGTAAAAGAATCCACGGGGGTTCTCTTGTTTGGAGAGGAGGCTCAAGTATCTCCCAAAACGTTTGTGGGGATGAGGGCGAAGGTTGCAACGAGCGGCTTTCCGCCAAAAGTCCAGCAACACAGCGCATGGTGAATCGCAACAAAGCAAGATGGATCTCATGGGGAGTGAGTACATCTCGCTTGAGCAGCGGCGTCCAAAGCTCATGGGAAGCTTCCAAAAGCCTTTGCAAAGCACTTCTTGTCGCCTGCAAAGAGGGATCGTGTGATGACCAAGGCATGCTTTTTTCTTTCCATGGTAGAGAATCTGGATGATGCTCGTATGCCTTTTTTCTCGAATGCGTTCAGCTTCTTTATCATGACAAGAACTTTGTCTTTTCTCTCTCCTCTTTCTTCAAATCTTCTTCTCTTTGTGTTGTTTCCTTCCTCGCTCCGTTTATCAGGTCCTTCCCAAACAGAACGAGAAGACACCTTGCGATAAGTTTTAAGACAAATCTCGATGGTTACAGTGGTTTATGCTCGCTTGGCTTTGGGGCGTTTGAGGGTGGTACAGCTCTTGCTTTTCCGTGCCCGTTCCAAAAGGATTTGATTTGCGTGGACGCATCTTCCCTTCCCATGGGGATGTGCTTGCAGGAGGCAGAAGCGATGTTTGGGATCAACTTTAGAAAATGCTTAGGTTTTGCCGTGCTTCTAGGAGGATTTTGTCTTGTCGTGCTAGGGACGTCTGCTTGTGATGGCCGCACGACGGAGGCTACGCAAGCAGACGGAACCCTCGTAGAGAGCGGGCAAGGCGATGGTGGCTCGATAGAGGCGAGAGATAGCGGTAATGTAGAGAGCGGAGACGCTGGGCCTGTCGAAGAAACGCAAGGCGGGACTTGTACAGCGGCTTGGAAGGATCTTCTCGCACAATACAACGATGTTGGGACGATCGGGACTTGCGACACTGCGGAAGGAAAGCGTATCGCAGAAACGCTGATGCGATTTGTCTCTTTGAAGATCAACAACAATGGCAAAGAGATGGTGCCTTGTGTGCAGATCCAGTGCGACGAAACCCACGCTTACATCGTATCCAACGCGCTACCGCACTATGACTTTGTGCAAACGACGCCCAATGTGCTCAAAGAGTCCTTGCAGATCTATCGCATCCCCTTGCAGCCGAAAGAGCCTGCGAGCGGACAGGGCGATGCCATCAGCGATATCAAAGGATGCCAAACCGCTTACCAACAGTACCTTACAAGCCCCAACCAAGGCACGCAAACGGAGCCTTCGCAGCTTTGCACACAAGGAGCCGGGGTTGGTTATTTGAAAGAAACCGTACAAGGAAAAGAAGTTACTTATCAAAGGCTTGTTTGTCTTGGAACAGTTGGCTTTGCGATCTCTGGGGTTCCTCTGTACGGTCCAAACGAGGCAACGATCCCCGATCCTTGGGGAAATCCTTTCTTTTTTACGCCTGACACTGCGGCAGACTTTTCGGCCGGAGGCGACTTGACGAAGAGTGCCGCGTTGGATCTGTGCTTTGGACATACTGCGGCTTCGATGCACTACCACGGCCTTAACGAAGCGTGCTTCTTGCGCAAAACGGATGGCACACCACGTCACTCTTATGCGGATGCTACGGCCAGTTGGAACTTTCGCGCATCGCTCGAAGGAAGCTGTACAGAAGAGTCCCCTGTGATCGGTTGGGGCTTGGATGGCGTGCCTATCAAGGGGCCGTGTGTATGCTTGGAGCGCGGCTCAGATGGTAGCTGCTCAAAGCTGAAAAGAGCGCGTAGTGCGTGGGTTTATCGCGGTCTTGGTGCATGGGGCGAAGATTCCCGTGAACAGGCTGCTTTGGGTGTCGAAGGAAAGTCTTGCACGGCATTGTCAGACTGTTGCACAGACCCACAAAAATGCGATTTCAAATGTTCTTACGTCGTGACAGAAGATGCTTCCAGTCCAGAAGGAAGCGTGGTGGGTAAGCGTTGTGTGTTGTTGGATTACTCTTGGTGTACACACCATTATGTCGATCGTTCGGGCGTGGACACCCAGCAAGCCAACTTTGTCTACATGGATCGTTGCAATGGTTACAAAGGTCCCAACGGCTACGCTTATCACGTCACGACATCTTTCCCCTTTATGGTGGGATGCCACCGTTATCAAGCAGAGCCTCAACGCGGTCAGCAGCAAGGCGGCGGTCCAAACGGTGGCATCCCTACATGCAACGCGACGTTGAAAGAGCGATGTTGTGGAGATGGTATCTGTGGAGGCCCCGAAAATGCGCAAAACTGCTCTGTTGATTGTAAGTAATACATCGCTGCCTTTGTATCTGCTCTAAAAGAAAAGCGTTTTTGTTTTGTCTCTAACGACTGCGGAGGTCTCGATGATGCGCTTGATGCTGGTCTTGGTGGGGTCTCTCGCAGTCTTTCTTTTGCGCTGTGCTCCTCTCCCTGTGGAAGAGGCCAAAGATGCGGGGAATACAAGCCCGAAGGCCACAGAGACTGGCCCGCAAGCGGTGATGCTCCAAGCCCAGGAAGGCACAAAGGTACGTTACCTTTTGCGTTGGTCGTGGGAGGGGGCAAGCTGGGATGATGAACAAAAAGCCTATCTTTTTCAGAGTGATGCAGGCTACCGTTTTGGAATCTCTTCGGGGTATGTAGGGACAGCGGCTTTGCAGTGCGTTCCTAGCGAGACGTCGCGTCGTGCAGCGTCGCGGGGGTGGGCGTGGCGCTGGTTGCCGCGACTGGCTATCGCTCATGCAGATCACACCATATCGACCGATACTTCGGTCGTAAGTGCGCCTGTTGCGGAGTCCATCTTTGCGAAAGATGCGTTGTTTTTTGGTGAGTCGACGCTGCGTGATGTGCGCTACAACCAGCTTCATCTCTTGATGGCGACCCCCAACGAGACCGCTTCTGACGGGTATCTCTTGCAGCGTTGGAGCTTTTTGTTAAAGGGTTGGTACCAAAAGCCCGCCACAGAGGAAAAGGTGAGCTTTCAAGCCTCTGTTTCTCTACCTGCGGGCGCGATGGTACCTTTGCTTTCTGCGGATGCGCAGCTTACAGGGGCGACACAAGAGACATTACCGTCAGGATCTGTGGTTGAGGTTGATGTCGAACGGTCGGTGGTTCGAGCTCTTGCGGCGCTGCGGCCAGACGAGATATCCGAAACGGATCTGGCTTACAAAACGCTTTTGCGGCTTGGGCAAACTTCATCCGTGACGCTCACGGTTCGTTGAGTGGCTTTGGGTGGGGAGATTGGATGCTTTGTTTCTCTACGATCCTTGAATGGAGCGCATACGATCCTTGATTTTTCTAGGAAGCAAGAGACGTTTGGTTGGTTGGACTCACTTGGAAAAGAGAGATAGACCAAGATGGATGCAGAGCAAGAAGCTCATGAGCAAGCCCAAGATGTAAGCGCGATTGCGCAAGGGCTGGGTGGGACGGATGTAAGCGGCGGTGTGAACGACGCGCGAAAAGACGAAGATCCCTCCATAGATGGCGATACCTTGGGGCCAACAGCCTTGTTGGATGTAGCCGATCAAAAGGAACAGAAAGAAGGGGATATTTTCGAGGTCATTGCGTAGGGCGCTTTGTGCGCGGTCCACAACGGGGTGTTCTTGGGTTGCGGGCTCTGTCTTTCCAAAAAATGCGGCATCGTCAGGCCGCACGAAGATCTTGGTCGTGATGCGATAATATCCTTGGATACCCGCCACGATAAATCCTTTGACAAAGAGCAAGATGCAAAAAAGGCTAAACAATTCCCAGGGTTTCATCAGGGCCTCCTTGTGGTGGTGTGCCCCAGAAACGTAGCGCGTTTGAGAGCGCATGTCTTGAATAAACTTGCTGTATTGGTGGCGTGAAGGGGTTTTGTTTGTTAGCGGCGTTTGGTGGGGAGCGTGGGGGTTTGAGGATGCTTGGGCGCATCTGAGGTGGGTCCAAGGGGCAGGGCGGTTTCGCTCGGGGCGGGGAAGATCGGTGGGTTATTTTCTGTGGGCTGCGTCGTGGGCTGTGTTGTGGGTGGTTTGGGCTTGTTCGCAGGCTTGCTGGTGCTTTTGGTGGTGGGGAGACTCGCGGGTTTGACAACGGGGGGTTTCCACAAAGTCCACTCGATAGCAAAGGAGGCTTTCAACGTAGAGTCGAGGGGTTGGATGGTTTCAGGGGGACGGCTTTGGTAGGCCAGTTCGTGGCTGAGATTGATCGTGAGCCAATCGTTGACCTTGAGAGCAAGCGTTGTATTCATGGCGATGCGGAAGTCTGAAAAGTCCGCAAAAGCGGGCTGTGCGTAAGTTGTATGCAAGATGCGCAAGACTTTTCCTGCAATGATCTCCAAGGTGAGATAGTTGCTCCAACGATGAAAAAGCCTTTCCGCTTCAGAGTCCGCTGCGCCTGCTAACGTAGAAAATTTATTGTATTCAAAGAGATAGGCCGTTCCTAGAAAGATACTTGCATAAGGGCCTTTGTAGAGTTGAAAACGAGGACCCATGCCGATTAGAAATCTTCCGAAAAGCCTTTGGAATTCATCGTATTTGTGTTGAACAAATCCTTCGATGCCAAGCCAAGAAAGGACCTCATAGCGATAACGGGCGTGACCAAAGAGGTTGCTGTTGAAGCGTTGGTTGTTTTGGAGGGCGTAGGTGCCTTCTCCTGTCAGGAAAAAGAGGTGTTTTCCTCGTTTGAATCCCGTGAAGATACCTCCTTTTAGTTCGAGGTATCGGACGTTTCCGACTCTCCAGTCGGCACTTCCACTGAAAGCGAGTTTCCAAGACTCTTCTTTGGAGACGCGGAATTGGAGTTCTTGGACATCGACGATCTGGGCTTGTGTGGGGGAGAGACACCAGAAAAAGCAAGCGAGCCCAAGAAGGCAAGAGATGAGGTGGCGCATGCAGTCAAATCCTCTTCGGGTGGTGCGGGCTTGAGAAAAGCGGAGACTCATGTTTGCGGGAAGGCTGATCTTGTAAGAGAGCATTGTTTGGTTTCTGTAATGCTGTCATTTATCTCGTTGTATCGGATGTTTTTGATATATCCAAGCCTCATAAAAGCCTCTTGAGTCTGATCTATAGGTTACTTTGTGCTCTGTTCATAACGAAAAAGTGAAGAGAAGAAAAGGGGAAGCAAGCTGAGCCTTGGGGTTCTCAACACTTCGTGGGGGCGCTTCCTTTGCTTCGTTGAGAAAGCAGTGTATCTTTTCTCCCCAATTGTTTCGCACAAGCCTGACGGCCTGATCTGCAACTAGGTGGCGTCGTGTGTCTGCCTTTTCTCTCTCGCAATGTCAGGGGTTTTTGATGTCCCTTCGTCGTGGTTTCTTGATCCTTGTTGGTTTGCTCTTTGTTTCGCAAGCCTATGCTGTTCCGCACAAGCCCACCACAAAACCAGCGGTACGAGCCGCGAAACCTTCCCCATCCCAAGGGAAAAAGCGCACTTCTCCAAGCAAGATGGTTTTCTTTCCCGAACCTTCTCAGGGGATGGTGGCTGACCTAAATCTCTCGAAGATACTTGGCTTTTTTGCGAAAGAGGTACCTGCTTTACAAAAAGAGCATCATCTCGTTGGCTCGACTTTGTCCGTGGTGTACCAAGGAAAAGTCGTGTTGCTACGAGGAGATGGCTTTGCAGACCAAGCCAAGAAACAAGATGTCGATCCCAAAAAGACGCTTTTCCGTGTGGGGTCGATCTCCAAATTGTTTGCGTGGACTGCGGTGATGCAGTTGGTTGAGGCTGGAAAGATCGATCTTTCGGCGGATATTCGAAAGTATGTGCCCAAACTTGCGATCCCTTCGACATTTTCGACGCCTATCACCATGGCGCATCTGATGGCGCACACACCGGGCTTTGAGGATATCCTGTTGGGGCTTTTTACAAAAAATCCCAAAGAGCTGAAGTCTCTCGAACAAGCGATCTTGTCGAAGATACCGATGCGTGTGCGACCTTCGGGAAAATGGATCGCTTACTCCAACTATGGGACCGCTTTGGCGGGTTACATCGTCTCGCAGATCAGCGGGATGCCTTTTGAGCGATATGTTGAGGAAAAGATCTTTCGGCCTTTGCAAATGAAGGCGGCTTCTTTCTCACAATTGGATACGGCGAAGTCGGCGGATATGTCGAAGGGATATGCTTATCAAGGCAAAGATCCCAAAAGCAAAAAGCCCATGTGGAAAGAGCAAGGATTCGAGTTTATCTCGCTTTCTCCTGCGGGAGCGATGGCTGCTTCCGCAGAAGCGATGGCGCATTTTATGTTGGCGCATCTCCAATATGGCAGCTTTGGAGGGCAACGTATCTTGAGCGAGGCGACCGCCAAAAACATGCAGCAAACACACTTTCGGATGCATCCTCGGGCGCGTGGATTTGCACATGGATTTATCGAGGTCAACCAAGCATCTCCTCGGGTTATTGGCCATCTTGGTGATACGATTTATTTTCATAGCGTTTGCGTGATCTTTCCTCAGCAACAGTTGGGCTTCTTCTTTTCGACGAATACATCGACAGGGATGAAGGCTTCTTTTTCCTTGCTACAAAAGTTTCTTGCTCGTTTTACTCGTGAGGTCAAAGGCAAGACTTTGGCAGCGAAAAGGTCCGTCCCCTCGGCGTCTTATCTTTCTCAATTTACGGGCAGTTTTACCACCAATCGACGTGCAGAGTCGGATATGACAAAGCTTGTAGGATTGGGAACCCGCACAGAAGTGAAGTTGGGTGAAAAGCCCGGTCAGCTGGAGATCTTCGATTTTTTCAAATGGAAGATGGTTCCGCATGTCGAAGTGGAGCCCGATGTCTTTCAAGAAGTCGATGGTTCGGGACGTTGGGTGTTTTTGCGGGATAAAAAGAAAAAAGTCTATGGTGTGTTTGGCAATCTTCTTCCTGTGATGATCTTTGTTCGCCCACCGTGGTATGAGTCTTTGCCCCTACAGATCGCGATCTTGATTTGCTTTGTTTTCTTTTTGTTGCTTGGTTTGTTTGCCCGTCCCATCGGCTTTTTTACATGGTTTTTTACAAAGTCGCGGCCTGAAGGGGAGGAGCGCATCGCAGGATTGTTGGGGGTGGGTGTGTTGTTGGGCTATCTCGGTTTTTTTGTGGCTGGATTCTTTTCGGCCTCTGAGGACTTTATCTTCGAGATGCCCAGCCGCTGGCCCTTTCTGATGCTGTACCTTCCTATCCTTCTCAGCCTAGGGATGGTGTATTTTTCTGTTCGTTCATGGACGAAAGGTTCTTGGGGGATCTTGGGACGTCTGTTTTATACGTTTTTTGTGGTGAGTATGTTGGCATTTGCTTGGTTTTTGAGTTACTGGCGAGTCCTCGCCTGAGGCGATCTTCCAAGGAGGAGGTTTACCATGTTTATCAGTCGAACACTTTTTTTGGGTTTGTTGGGGTGGGCTTTTTTGGCGATGGGTGCGAGCCATGAGTCATGTGCAAAGCCCAAAAAAACCAAGCCTCAAAAAACGAAAAGTATCAATGCGCGTTTTTTGAATAAAAAGTTGGATGTCAAGCGATGGAAGAAGACTTTTTCTTCCCATGGTCGAGAAGTTTTTCGCCATCGTCATGAGATCGTAAAGCGTTTGGGCCTGCGTCCTGGGATGTCTGTAGCGGATGTTGGGGCGGGTACAGGGGCTTTTTTGCCTGTCTTGCGCAAGTTGATCTTGCCCGGTGGCAAGTTGTATCTTGTGGATATCTCCCCTGCGTTTATCAAGATGCTGCGGGCGCGTGTGCAAAAAGAAAAACTCAAAGATGTGATGGTGATTCAAAATACAGAGCGCGTGACCAAACTACCGAAAGCCTCGGTCGATCTTGTCTTTACGAGCGATACCTACCATCACTTTGAATATGTCAAAGAAACACTCGCAAGCATCCATCAGGCTTTGCGACCTGGCGGGCGCTTTGTGGTCGTAGACTTTGAGCGCATCCCTGGAAAAACAAGACCCTGGCTTCTGGAACACGTCAAGCACGGAAAAGAGCATGTGATCCGCGAAGTACAAACCCATGGGTTTGTACTGCTTCGAGAAGAAAAAGTCTCACAATTAAAAGAAAATTACGTTCTGGTTTTTCAGCGACGTTAAGGCAAGGAAAGAACCCATGGAGCAAGGAAGCGCAAAGTCGTTGGGTGGTCGTGCGTTGGCAGCTTTGATTATCGCCAACATCATTGGGACGGGCGTTTTTACGACATCTGGATTTTCTGTTGGGGCGATGGGAAGCCGAGAGGCTGTGTTGTTGGCGTGGTGTGTGGGTGGAATTCACGCGCTACTAGGGGCTTTGAGTTACATCTGGTTGGTGCAGCGCTATCCACACTCTGGGGGGGAGTACCTTTTGCTTTCGCGCGCTTTGCACCCAGCAGCGGGCTATGTGGCGGGGTGGGTCTCATTGCTTGCGGGGTTTACGGCTCCCATCGCTGCGGCAGCGCATGGACTGGAGGCTTATGCAGGCTTCGGTGGAAGCCGATGGCTCGGGGCTTCGGTGATCGTGGCTTGTGCTTTGTTGCATGGCATCTTTGCGCGAGGTGGCGTGATCTTCCAGAACCTTGCGGTCTTTCTCAAGATGATCTTGTTGTTTCTCTTTGTGGGATGGGGACTCTGGGGGATCTCGATTCGCCCCGATATGTCGTCCTTAGCGAACGCACGTTGGGAAAATTTTGGTTCGACTTGTGTTTGGATCACATTTTCTTACACAGGTTGGAATGCCGCGGTGTATGTGGCAGATGAGATCAAAGATATCCAAAAAGACCTCGTGCGTGCGACGCTTGGGGCTGTTCTTGTGGTGATGGCTTTGTATCTGTGCCTCAATGCTGTCTTTTTGTACGCAGCGCCGCTTCAGCAACTGAGCAATCGCCCGGATGTCGGGGTCTTTGCAGCTTCGGCTCTTGGTGGTGCGGGGGCTTCGCACTTTTTGTCTGGTGTCGTGGTGTTGGCCTTGGTCACGTCGATCTCTTCGATGAGTATGGCAGGTCCGCGCGTGACTTGGCAGATGGCGCGCGATGGATATCTCCCCGCCATCTTTGGAAAGGGTGAGCCGCCCCCAACCCTTGCGATCTTTTTGCAGGCGGCTTTGGCTTTGTTGGTCTTTTGGGTGTCTTCTCTCAAAGAGATCCTTGGGATGATCGGCCTTACGTTGATCCTGTCTTCTGCGGGGACGGTGGCTGCTCTGTTTGTGGAACAATATCGAACAGGGTGGCGACCAAAGTCATCCTTGTATCCGATGATTCCAGCGCTCTTTTGGCTGATGACTTTGGCGATGGGGGGATGGATGGCGTGGCGTGCTCCCAAAGAAGCGTTGATCTCTGTTGGGGTTCTTGTGCTCGGTGGGGTGGGTTACATGGTGCAAGGAAGGAAAGGGCAAGACTCGCGTTGAACTTGTCGGTCAGTCGGGCGGGATAAAAGGGGTAGGGATTAGAGGAGGGAGCTTTGGTCAGCGGTTCAAAGAGATGGCTTTTTGGACCAACTGGATCATCTCGGCGTGCGTGGGGTCGCTGCTTTGTGCGGCTTGTTTGGCGATCTGCTCGACTTGGGCAAGCTCCCAAGTGGAGGCATTGGGGTTTGCACGAAGGATCTCACCAAAGCCCATCACTGCGGTTGCCCAACGCAAGCTCCAGTGGCTTGTTTCGAAAGGGCGGTGAAGCGCGAGGCCCGTGACAGGGGTCGTTTCTTCGGTTGCAGGATCTTCTTTGGTGGCATCTTGCGACTTGTAACGCAAACGCACGGTGACAAGGGGCGTTACGCTTTGACTTTGGAGGAGGGGTTGTACTTCTTCTTTTTTGAGTTGGACTTCGTAAAGTGCGGTGACTGTGTGCCCTGCGCCGATCTCGCCAGCGTCCACCTTGTCATTGCGGAAGTCTTGGTCCGCGATGGCGCGGTTTTCGTAGCCGATGAGACGATAACGCGCAACGTAGTCTTTGTTGAACTCGACTTGGATCTTCACGTCGCGGGCCAAGGTCAACATACTGCTAATAAATTGGTCGCGGAAGACACGGGCTGCTTGTTCTTCGCTGTCGATGTAATAGCTGTTTCCGTTGCCTTTGTTGGCGAGCTGTTCCATGCGGTTGTCTTGGTAGTTGCCAAGCCCAAAGCCCACCGTTGTCATCGTGATGCCTTGTTCTACGTATTTTTCGATGCTTTTGAGGATTTCTTCAAAGGAGATGTTTCCAATGTTTGCATCACCATCAGAAAGCACGATGACACGGTTCTCGTGGCCCTTGATAAAGCTCTTGGACGCCATCTCATAAGCAAGCTCCATCCCACTCGCCATCGCGGTTCCACCGCCCGTTCCAATGTTTTGGATGGTCTGTTTGATCTTGTCTTTGTTGGTGGCATCGGTTGGTTCAAGGAGTTTGCTTGTGCTTCCTGCGTAAGTCGCGATGGCTACGGTGTCTCCTGCTCGCATCTGATCAACCAAGATCGAAAGGCTCTTTTTCACGAGGTCGATGCGCGTTCCTCCGCTCATCGAGCACGAAGTATCGAGGAGAAAGGTCAGGTGCATCGGGCGACGTTCTTCTTCCGTGAGTTTTTTGCCTTGGAGACCAACGCGCAAGACGTAATTGTCTTTGTTGTAAGGGGAGATCGCGCCATCCACATACACTTGAAAAGGTTTGTTGGTGGGAGCGTCATATTTGTAGTCAAAGAAGTTGATAAACTCTTCCACGCGCACAGAGGATACTTCGGGTTTGTTGTTTCCTTTGAGCGTAGCGCGCGCGAACGTGTAAGACGATGTATCAACGTCGATAGCAAATGTGGAAAGATTGTCTGTCGCAGGATCTTCCCAAGGATTGTAGAGTGGTTCCGAAGACTGGGGCTGGGATGGGTTTGTCTCTGGGTTCGTGGCATCGGTGCTTGCCGTTGGAGAAACTGCCCCACGATTGTAGTAAGCGCCTCCGTTTCCCCCAGACATCGAACAACCAACCAATCCTGACAACATCATAAACATCACAAAACGACTGTACCAACTTGCAAACATACTATCCTCCTTGTTATCCCTTTGCGTTGCAATCTCGCGCAATGGTGATTCGTTGGTTGCCTCTAAGCAAAGGCTGTGCCATGCGAATTTTTCGAAAAAGTGATCAGAATAGAAAGAGAAATGATTTTCTTTTTGCGTAGATGGAGTGCTGTGAGATGACGAAAAAAGAGAGAGAATGGACCTTAGAAGAAAGAGAGTTGGCCTCCTTATCCGCGTCTTTAGGGCGATGGCTTCAAGGCGTCATCGTTGGTTTTATTGTCTTAAAAGGTCTTTCCACGCGCTTTTATCCTGGCGGGACGGTCTTTTCCAAACAAGATGTTGGGTACGATTTTTGGCGCAATTATCTTTGTGATGTGATGGCGCCTGTTGCGCTCAATGGGCAGATCAACACGGATGCTTCGATACTTTCGGGCTCAGGGGTTGGGCTCTTGTACCTGATGGGGATGCTTCCTGTTTGGTGGTTTTTGCCGCGATTGTGGGGTGGGCGCCCTTCGATCCGCTGGTCGCTTCGGTTGTTTGGGGGGCTCTCTTTGTTGGGGATGATGCTGATGCTGGGGGAAGGGATGGGCTATCACCCTTTCTCCCATGCTGTGGTCTCTGCCATCGCGGCTGGTGCGGGCTTTGTGGCGATGGGGCTTTTGGTCTTGTGGCTGCCTTGGTCGGGTTATGGGACGTGGCGTTTGCGAGCTTTGGAGTGGTGGATCGTGGGGTTGGGCGTGCTCAATCTGATCACCTACCTGCGCACACAGTGGTTTAACGTCCCTGTGACGGTCTTTTTGCCCACTTCGCAAAAGTTGGTGTTGATGGCTTTGTTGGTGTGGCTTTGGGTGTTGGCTGTTCACCTCCAAAAACCACAGCATTGATTCTGTATGGAATAAAATACATGTATCTGATTCCATACATATAAACAATGCCTTTCTTCAAGGGTGTATGTATGCAAAAACAACCTCCAAAAGAGCCAGAGATCCGAGAGTACACAGGGCCGAGGGGATATCCTTTGGTGGGGGTGTTGCCTGCGGTGGGTGGAGATCTGTTGGGGTATGTTTCAAAGATTTGGCGGGAGTATGGGGATCACTTCTCTCTGCGTTTGGGGGCGGATACATGGTACTTTGTGGTGCATCCTGAGGACGTAAAGTATGTCTTACAGGCGAATCATCGAAATTATCTAAAGCCTTACGCATCACTCAAAGATCTTTTGGGTGAAGGTCTTGTTGCGGCGGATGGTGCGTTATGGCGGCGTCAGCGTCGTTTGATGCAGCCGATGTTTTCGCATAAAAAGATGGGCCATCACTTTGGGGCGATGTTGGAGGGGGGAAAGCAGCTTTTGTCGCGTTGGTCGCGTTATGAAGCGGGCCATGAGGTCGATGTGTTGGCGGAGATGCACCGCACCACGCAACACGTGATATCCCAAGCGATGTTTGGTGATGCCCTTGAAGGGCAAGCAGAGCAGTTGTGTGATGCTCTTGATATCACGATGCATTGTCTTGAACAGCGGATGTTTCTTCCCTCTTTTGCGAAGGGATGGCCTCTTCCTGTCAACCGACGCTACAAAAAGGCGATCCACGTGGTCTCTGAGGCGCTGCAAGGTTTGATCGACGCGCATCTCGCAGAACCCGAACGTTTTGATGATCTGTTGACGTTGTTGTTGCAGAGCCAAGACGAAGAGACGGGCGAGATGATGTCGCATCAACAGGTGATGGATGAGGTGATCACGATCTTTTTTGCGGGCCAAGAGACAACCGCCAATGCGTTGTCTTGGGTGTGGTACATCTTGTCCTTGCATCCGGCGATAGCGCAAAAGATGTACAAAGAGATCGACAGTGTCTTGGAGGGGCGTTTTCCCACTTTTGAAGAGATCTTGCGGCTGGACTATACAGTGCAAGTGTTTGAAGAGACGCTGCGCTTGTTTCCCGTGGCTTGGATCTTTCAGCGACAAGCTATCGAAGAAGACATCTTGCCTTCGGGATATCGAATCCCAAAAGGGTCACTTGTCACGCTTTCTCCTTATCTAACGCACCGTCACTCGGCATTTTGGGAAGATGCTGAGCAGTTTCGGCCGCAACGCTTTGTCTTTGAAACGCGGCGCAAACAACATCTTGGGGCATATTATCCTTTTAGCAGTGGTCCTCGGGTATGTATGGGGATCAGCTTTGCACAGATCGAAGCGACCCTTTTGATGGTGCTTTTGGCACAGCGTTACCGCTTGGAGTTGGCACCCAACGCACAGGTATTGCGAAAGCCCACAGCGACGCTGCGTCCGTACCCATGTCTTCCCATGCGCTTGCGTCCGCGCACAGATGGACCCAAACCTACGGATGTTACGGATGTTGGGGGAGATAGAGCAAGAGGAGAGAGGACAAAGGCTGGGGACGGGAGCTGTCCGATGCATGGGCAGAGGGCGTAGGAGGAATCAGCTTCCGCAAGCGCCTGTGGACTTCACGGAGACGCCCTCCACTGCGGCTGCACAAGCATTTTTGTACGTCTTGTTGTTGCAACCACAAACAGGGGCGTTGGTGTTGTCACAGGTCTTGGGCTGGGATGCACAGATACCTTTGGTGTTCATTGCGCCGCATTGACCGTCGTTATAGTTGCAGTAATAACCTGTGGGACACGCGCTCATCGAGCCACCACCGCACGCTTGCGGGCAGGCTTGGAGAGTACACATGGTCTTACCTTCGCGGCAGACGCAAGTGTTGCAACCGTCGGTCGCTGGGAACGATTCACCATCGTTGTAGAGTTTCCCGTTGTAGGTGCACTTGTAAACTTCTCTACATTTGCCCGTGTAATCGACTTGGACGTTGGCGACGTGGGCCTCACAAGCATTGTTGTAAGTTTTGCCGTCGCAACCACACACGGGATCGAGGCTTTTTGCGCAGGTTTGAGGACGGATTTGGCAAGTCCCCATCGCATCGGCCGTTTTGCAGCTACCATTGGGCATGATGCACATCTCAGACTTATTCTGACAGATGATGCCTTGGATGCCACCGCAAGCTTGGGGGGGAGGGCAAGGCAACGTGGTACAGGTCACTTTCCCATTGTTACAGGTGCAAGTGTTACAGCCATCGCCTTTTGAGAAGCTAGAATTATCCGCATAAGCATGTCCTTGGTAATTACAAGATCCGACCAAGCAGATCCCTTTGTAATCCAGCGAGATGCCTGCTGCTTGGGCATTGCAAGCGTTGCTGTAGGTCTTACCATCACAACCACATACGGGATCATACGAGGTATCGCACGCTTGGGGCTTGGTGGTGCACTGACCGACTTTTTCGCTACGCCCACAAGAGCCTTGCTCAAAGAGACACATCTCTGGCGTACCGCACTTGCTGCTGTCTTTGGTGGTGCAGACCTTGCTGCAATTCAGCTTGGTGCAGGAGACTTGGCCTTTGGTACAAGTGCAGTTGTTGCAACCATCGGTCGATGCGAAGGTTGCTCCATCGTTGTAAGGCTTTCCGTTGTATTGGCAGATCCCACAAGCCACCAAGGTACACATGACTTTGCCTTGGCTACAGGTGCAGGTGTTGCAGCCGTCTGTCGCTGCAAATCTTTCCCCTTCGCTGTATTGTTTGCTGTTGTAATCACAAACAGAAACACCAAAGATGCACCCGCTGTGGCTGCGCGCCAACAGTGCGCCTACCAACATCGCAGCAAACACCAAAAGGAAATTTTTCTTCAAGAGAGCCTCCCCTGCGTATCACGCTTGTTTAGGTTGATCATGTGATCTCAATGGCGATAGATGGCATGTTGTTGGGTGAGCGAAGGCATACCTCTCCATCTACAAATGACTCTCTCTTGTTACAAGAAAGCTTGTCTTTGCGCTTTGATGTATTCCAAAAACTAACTTGATTTGGATCAAGTGAAGAGAAAGTGCGTGGTGTGGTGCTGGCATCTGGAGGAGGATTGTGTTAGCTTGGCGGGATTCCAGAGAGAACGTTATCGAGGTACTACGAAAACATTCCACATACGGGTGTGCTCATGACTTCATCGAAAAAGGATAGCTCGCAAGGAACAACACCGTTTTCACCGTCTTCGGGCAAAGCGAGTGGAGGGGCAGATGACTTGTTTGAGGGGCTTGGTGATCTGGACTCTCTCCTTGGTGGCGATACAGACTTGGACTCTTTCTTGGACGCGGGTTTGCGCACGGTAGATACGGCCCCCAAAGCGTCTGCACCAACCAAAGCCTCTTCTGAACCTTCGAAGCCTGCATCGTCAGGTGCTTCGTTGGCGCCACCTGTCCGCTCGACGATGGGGGCAAAGCCAGCGTCCTCAGATGGAGCCGGGACGCGTTCTAGCGGCGCACTTTCGAGCTTATCGAGTGGAGCTTCATCTTCCAAGCCTTCTTATTCTTCGAAGACATCGTCTTCTCCCAAAAAAACGGATGCCTTTGGAACACCCTCTTCTGAGACGTCTTCCACTGCGGCAGGTACGGGGAGGACCTTGAGCAGTGGTGCTTTGGGGGCTGTCTCAAAACCCGCTTCTACGACGGATGCTGCGAAACCTGCGGAGACACCGAAGCCTTCGTTGTCTCTCTCGTTGGGGAAAAAAAGCGGCACAAAGACGACGCCCTCTAGTACACCCGCTTTGTCTTCGAGCGATGATGTCAAAGCAACGGTTCCTGATGGAACGGTGAGCGCTGCACAAGTCCGCGCAAAAGCCGATGACAACAGGCCCACCGTTTCAGTTCCAAGGATGTCTGATGCTTTGATTGCTGAAGCTGCGGGCAAAAAGAAGCAAGAAGAGGATGCCAAGCCAACAGAGCCTCCTCGCATGCCTGCTCCACCTTCTACTCGTGATGCAGGAAAGGCCGCAGATACAGCGAAAAAAGACGATGCGAGCAAGGTCGCAGAGACATCGAGCGCAAGCGGACCCTCCAAGTCTCCTGAAACGCCCGCAACAACTGCAAAAGCGAATGTCTCTTCAACACCCACTGAGTCCACCAAACCCGCGGACGCGGACAAATCCGCAGTATCCGCCAAATCGGAGCCCGCAAGAACTGTGAGTTCTGCCAAAAATACCGAAACCACCCAAACCCCCTCTGCTGAAGCCTCTTCGACGTCTCCCAAAGCTGCTGAAGGTTCGAAGCCTTCGACGGATGCAGCCAAAAAAGAAGACAAGCCCAAAGAGCCTGTCAAAGCTGCGGAAGAACCGCCAAAAGAAGCCCCCAAGACTTCTTCTACATCCCCTAAAGCAGCGGAGGCTCCCAAAACGACAACCGCTCCCAAAGCAGCGGAGGCTCCCAAGGGAGCTGTCTTTGGTGGAGCCGCAGAGCCTTCTCCTGCTTCAACAAACAAGCCCGCAGCACCAAAACAAGCTGTTACAACGGCCCCTCCAGCAGCGGCTCCCACGAAGCCTACCGTGGAGGAGCCCAAGAAGCCTTCTCCTGCGGCTTCTGGTGGGTCTTCTTCCTCTACGACACCTCCGGCCTCATCGCAAGCTCAGCAGCCCCCAGCGGCTGCGCCAGCAGCATTGGGTGGCTTGTCTTTGGGGAAGGTCGTGGGTGGACTGGCTGGGATCTTTTTGGTGGGGCTGATCGGGGCGCGTTTGGTCTGGCCCCCTGTTGATCCTGGGATGTTGTTAAAAGGCGCGCGTTCGATGGTGACGCCCGTTGCGGCCCAAATTACCACTTTGGAAGGTGCGAGAAAGAGCCAAGGGACCGAGATCGCCAGCCTCAAACAACAACTTGGTGCCTTGGTTGCGCAGCTTCAACGTGTAGAAGGCCAAGCTGCCGCAGAACGTACCAGTCAAAACAACCGACACAAGGCTCTTTTGGCGCGTTTGGCCAAGCAAGCAGCGACAATCCAAGCGTTGGAAAAGGCCCAAGCTACTTTGCAACAAGAGAGCGCGGCGCAAGCTGCGGGGTTGAAGCGCGAGTCTGGTTTGCTTGCGACCTTGGACAAGTCTTTTCGACAAGAACAAACGCTTTCCCAAGAGCGCCATCAGCAGCTTGAGAAAAAGCACGATGCTTTGAATCAAAAAGCGGCGGAGATGGGGGCGCAACAAAAAGCGGACCAGAACACTTTGCGGGGACTGTTGGCGCGCACCAAGCAACACGATCTTCGCCTTGCATCCGCAGAAAAGACGCTGCGTCCTGTCCCCAAAGCGATCAAAGTCTTGGCGCTTGAGGATGCTCGCAACAAAAAGCATCTTGAGCGTTTGGTGGCTCAGTCAGAAGCCCGAAGCTGGATGTTTACGCGCATCGCGGCGGACCTCAAGCCACTTCAAGCGGGCTTGGATGAGATGAAAAAGCTGTCTTTTGGGGCAGACAATCGCCTCAAGGAACTTGAGAAAGATGCCAAGACCTTCCGTATGGCCGTTGACAACGTCTCTTCGACGCTTCCCTCTGCGATGCAACTGCTCAAGGCTCTTGGTGAGCGTGTCAACGAACAAGACGAGCGCATCAAGTCTTTGCGCAAAGCACGTCGCAGTATCTCCGAAGCGCAGCAGTCTTTTGTGGCACTCACGCAAAAAGTGAGTGGGTTGGAAGCGACCATCCAGTCTTCTCAACAAGCGCAGCGTGCGTTGCAAGCGCAACTACGGGCCGCACAAGCCAGCCATGCCAACACCCGCCGTGAGATCAACAAGCGCCTTGCGCAAGGTGAAAAACAGGCGGCTTCTGGGCGAGAGATTCTTCAAAAGCAGTGGGTTGCTTCGTTGGGAAGGCTCCAACAACAAGCCAATGCTCAACAAAAAGCCACAGCGGACTTGCAAGCGCGGACTCAAGGCTTGTTTGCGCAACTCGCCAAAAACAACCAGTCCCTTGGTCGGTCTTTGGCTGCCCTTCAGAAGAAGTTTTCTGAGCAAGCCTCGCACTTTGAGCGACAGGATAGCCAGATCAACGTTATGATGCGCCAGGTCCAAGCGGCCTTTTCGTCGTTGGCGCGCGGACAAGAACAAAGCGAACAACTCCAAAAAAGCCTGAACACCTTGCAACAAGACCTCAAGCGTCTCGCGGCTGAGCTTGCTGCGATGAAGAAACCACCCACCATCGCGCCCGTTCCTCGCTAAAGAAAGGTCTGAGATGTTCAATCTTCGACAAAAACGTCGCTTGTTGTGGGGAGGGTTCTTCTGTTTTTTTCTGATGTTCTCGCTCACACGGTGCTTTTGTGGGCTAGCTTACACGCCATGTCGAGACGTAAATGATTGCCTTGGTGGTCAAGCTTGCGTGGGTGGGGGATGTGTTGAGCAGGTCGCTTGTAGCGAGAAGGTGATTTGTACAGACAATCGAGACTGCGGGAAGTGCATGGACGCAGGAAAACCCAATTGCGTGGATGGTGCTTGCCAAGCCCCTTGAGTCCGAGCTTTTAGGGACTGTACAAGAGTCGCCCTTGGATCGATTGGCCCAAGGAGTTCTTTGTGGGGATGGGGGTTTCGCGGGGGGGTGGTTCTTTACGAACGCCAGGTGGGGGTGGAGGTGGCTTGGCGCCACTCATCGCCCCAAACACAATCGATGTGATCACCGCTGCCCCCGACAAAGCCAACAAGATATACGTCGCAACGCGCAAACGCTCGGAGGTTTGCGCAGACTCGTAGATCTCTCGGCTTTGTCCGTTGTAGGTGTAGTCCGCGAACCTTGCGTTGGCTTCACCGATGATGACGTTTCCTGCCAACCAAGTCAGCGCTGAGCCCGCAAGCAACACCCCTCCTGTACTTCCCAAAGCTGTCGAGATGATCCTGTTCTTTTCGGTCTCTTTCTTATGTTTTTTGATGACTTCGTAGTAGTCCTTTTCAGCTTTGCTGATCCCTTGGTTTTCTGTAGGACGGACAGGGGCTTTTACGGAGGCAAGGGTTTCGTGGCGACTGAGTTCTCCACCTGCTCGTAAGGTGATGAAAAAGTTGCGATCTTGGTGCTCAGGGGCGAAGAGATGGACTTCATAACGCCCTGGAAGCAGATTCTGTTGAAAGGGTGTAACCCCCGTGTACTCCTGCCCATTTAGCCCTGTAATCTTGACCTGGGCACCCGATGGAGAAGATTGCAGTCGAAACGAAGCTTGCGAAGAAGACAAGTTGTATTGCAGTTGAAGGGTGCCGCTTTTTTTGAGGGTCAGCTTTTTGGAAAGGGCGGCGTATCCGTCTTTGCTGAGTTCTACACGAAAAGAGCCTGCCACAAGGGTCTTTTTGAAGGGGGTCGTCCCTGTCGAGATCTTGCCCCAAGCGTCGATCAAGCGGACACGGACTTGGCTTGGGGCCGTCTCGATCTCGATGGTGCCTTGGAGTTTGGGAACGATCTCTTTGAGATGCTTTTGGATAAGCTCTCGAACGCGCTTGGATGGGGCTTCCTTCAGACAGTCTCTGTAATACTTGTAGGCATTTTCTTCTTGCGCGTCGTACTGGTAGGTTCGAGCGATGGTGTAAAGCATCATCTTGCGACGTTGGAAAAGCTTTTGCTTTTCAACGTCGTTGCGAGAGACAGTGTTCATCTGGTCGAAGAGGCCCAACGCTGCCTTAAACTTGATAAGAGCTTGTTTGTACTCTTTTTTCTCTGCAAACTCTTTTCCTTGGTTGTAGAGTTGGCGTAGCTCTTGTTCGTAGGCTTCGCGTTCTTGGGCATAAACCGCTGGTACGCCAAAGACCCCCCACGCAGCAAAGAAGATCAGTCGCGTCGCGATGATAAAAAGGTTCGTAGAGAGGCGGCTTCGTGGGTTGGTTTGCATGGGTTACTCTCGAAGGAAGACGGAAAAGTTAGCAGCGAGGCATCACTTGAAGACGTCGATCTCGAACACACGGCGCCTTGGCGGGGGACGCCGCCGTACTCTGCGCTTGCGTCTTTTGCGTTTGGATACATAGCGTTTTTTATGGACGCGCGGCAGCCGAAACACACGAACGTAGCGGCCTTGCGAGGGATAGATCCCGTGGACCTCTAGGCTTTTGTGGTTCTTGGCTTTGAGAGAAAAGCTGTAGGTTTCTCCGGGGAATCCTTCTTGTGTTTGAGGAACCTTCCCAAGCAGCGTGTCGCCGCGCCATAGTTCCGCATCTTTGGGGATCGCATCGATCGTCACGGTCCCTTTGGGCTTGGGCGTGGGGAACTGTGGTTGCGGCGTTGGGCGACTGAGGTCTGGCATCTGCGGAAGAGCCGGAAGACGCGGGCGCTCAGGCGTGGGCTGTTTTTGAGTAAGTTTGGTGGGGGTGGAAGGCTCTTTTTTGTCAGGGCCGCTTAGAAGGTGGGCATAAACATACCAACCACCCACAAGAAGAAGCACGACCAAGAAAAGCGTGATGATTCGGCCTTTTGTGCTACCCACCGCGAGTTGCAGACTTTCAGAGAGTTGTCCGCTAGGCAGAAGCGATTGCGAAGAAGGCGCTTGCATGGGCACGATGGTGTCGTGTTGTGCGATGGTGGCGGCGCCTTGCTTATGCGGCAAGGAAAGATCAGGGGACGACGCTTTTTGTTCTTCGAGGGCTTTGTCCAAGGCTTCAGCGAAGCTTTCAGCGTCTTGGAACCGCGTCTCAGGCTCTTTGGCGAGGACTCGCTCGATCGTCTTTTGTACGGCAGGGACCCAGATGACCGCAGGACGGAGCTTTTGTAGCTTGGGGATCGGGTCATGCACGTGTTTATACAGTACCCCAAGCAGGTCCGCAGCCATAAAGGGGGGCTCTCCAATCAGTGTTTGGAAAAGGACGACGCCCAAAGAGTAAAGGTCTGAGCGGGCATCTGCGTCTTTGGTGTTGCCTTGGATTTGCTCGGGGGACATGTAAAGTGGCGAACCAAGGACGGTTCCGGTCCCTGTGAGGGTGGGTTCGCGCGCGATTCCTGCGATACCAAAGTCGAGGATCTTCACTTGAAAGTGTTTTTTGTGGGGATCGATCTCAAGGAAGATATTTTCGGGTTTGAGGTCGCGGTGAACGATGTTCTTTTTGTGCACATAATCGAGGGCTGAACAGATCTGCTCAAACATCATCTGGACTTCAGAGATGCTGAAGTGACGGCCTTTTTCGATGGCTTTGTTCAGGGGCATACCTTCGAGATAGTCCATCACAAGGTAATAACTGCCATCTTCCATCTGCCCAAAGTCAGACACGCGGATCACGTGGGGGTGAGAGAGTTGGGCGATGGTGCGCGCCTCTCGCTCAAATCGCTGGATAAGCTTGTGGTTATCGAGGTGTTGGAGGTGGAGAAGCTTGACCGCAAAGGGAGTGCCTAGTTTCTCGTGTTCCGCACGATACACGGCGCCAAATCCGCCCACGCCAATACAGGATGTGATGCGCAGGTTGTTGATTTGTTTGCCGATGTAGCGATCCTTGGGACGCTCTTCTAATGGTTCAGCACTGGTCATGGTTTGATTCGTCTGTTGCCGTCGGGCTTGGGTGGTTGATGTGGGACGCGAGCTGGTTCCCTCTGCATCTTCTCGTTTTTACAAAGCATAAAAGCGCTTTATGTCGCTTAGGTTGCAAAGAGTAGGACCTCCACAACGATTGCGTCAAGGGTTCTTTTATGAGGGGTCTCTTTTGTTGCGTTAGCATACAAGAAGCAAGGGGGTGAGGGTATTTTTCTATGGTGCTTAGCGTGGTTCGATCTGAAGGTAGTTGAGCATCGTGTACTCAAAGTCATTGGACTGCGGTGACTTACCTCCCATCTCAAGGGTCAACTTTCCGTCCGAAAGATCGATGTCGATGCTGCGGACGATGTAATGTTTGTTGCTCGCGTCCGTGGCTTCGTTGTCGATGAGGACCTTCCCTTCGATCCAAACTTGGTTGTAACGGTAGGTTTTTCCGTGCCATCCCACGCTTACTGTGACGCGGTAGGCACCATTGGGAAGATCGAACTCAAAGGTATTTTTGCGGCCATAATCATCGAAAAGGATGCTGCGTTGAAGTTCGTTGACGGGGGCATCCGCAAGCCACTGGGTTTTGGTGATCTTGGGGTCGTCTAAGTAGGGACCAAACCAGCCATATCCAGCCTTTTCGTCATATTTGGACCAGCCGACTTTGATGTAGGTCTTGCCATCCACTTGGAGCGGTTCTGCTTTGGGCTCGCCCTTGGGAGCTTGGAAATTGATAAAGTAAGACTGCTTTGGGCGCGTAGGATCGGCACTTTTGATCAGGGGCAGATCTTGACGTTCTTTGCCAAGGTAACGCCCAAGTTCGAGGCGTAGCTTGGTGAGCGCGGCTGGGTCGCGTTGAAAGCTCGTAAGGCTCGATACCAAGCGGTTGACGCTCTCGTCTGGGATCGCGCCTTGTTTGGGGGTGGGGTAAGCCTGTTGGTTAGCGAGCCAAAGGTATTCGTAATCCTCGAAGCCTTCGCGTAAAAGCTCAAATCGGATGGTCGGTTGGCGGCCTTGTAAGAAAGAGCCTACATCGTAGTAAGCCCAACCCTCGGCTCTGTAACGCCACGCCATCCAAGGGATCACGCGAACCTCGATGCCTTCGCCTTCTGGCTTGGTGGGGTTAAGAAAAGGCGCGCTGTCTTGGGGGAGGCTGTACCACCAGGTACGCTCGCCATGTTGGAGATGTCGTTGCCAAGCGGCTTCGACAGCAGGGGCGTAAGTGGGCAGGTGAGCGAGCCAGATATCGTATCCACAGGCACCTTTGCTGTCAGCGTAGATCTGGGGTTTGGCTTCTTCGCTGATCGCGATCTTGAGCTTGGGAGCGGCTTTGCGGATCTCTCGACAGAGATGCGCTGCAAGGGCGTGGTCCACGTCGTTTTGGGGCTCATTCATCACGTAGTAATAGGACTTGTCCAAAAGCCCCGCTTGTTCGAGGTAATCTTGCAGGCCCTTGAGATAAGCTCCATACGTTGCGTTGTATTCGGTTGTTCCTTCGTGGCCGCTGCCTCTTGCTACGCCGCAAAAGCTGCTTGGTCGGGGGGTTGCGTTGTCCACGAATTGAAAAAGCATCATCGTGGGAAAGCCCACGCCGCCATTCCATCCATCGCCGAGTCCATAGCGTCGCGAAAGTGAACGGATACTGTAGGGGGGAGACTCGTCGGGCTCATCCCAAAACTGCTTACAGCGTTGGGGATTTTTGTTGTTGTCCCAAGTGATGCCATAGCCAAAGCCCGAAGGCCAAGGAACGGACT
>JACKEL010000012.1 GCA_020632975.1 Myxococcales bacterium | reverse complement strand
ATGCCACCGCCGTGACGCTATCCGCCTCTTCATCCGCCATCGATACACAGAAACGACGGAGGAGTGGGGAGGTTAGAGGGTGTCCACAGTTTGTTGAAAACACGCTGAGACCTGATAATGACGCATATCCAGCAACAAAGGGAAACCTTCCTCGTTGAGGACATCCAGTAATTCTTCGGGCATCTCCGCCTGAAGCAAGGCAGCACACTGCGAAGATGAAAAGTTCTCCTTGGATGCTTCGAGCACCATCTCAACGGATTGACTGGGAACAAACGCAAAGGGAGTGGCCCCTGCTTCCTGTTTGGCAAGCATGATCTTTTGTGCCTGATCAGCCTGAAGATGACATCGAAAAGAGATGGATTCTAGCGTTCTTTTTTCTTCAGAAAAAGCACATGTAACAGAGCCATCTTCCACACGAAGCCATTGTTCAGGAGAAAGCACGACCAAAAAAGGCTCATAAAAAGCCGCTTCTATCAGCTCGGTGCCTTGGGTGATATCAAATCCGATACGCATTGTAGTGTCCTTTCAGTCGCTTATGGAGGCGATCAATAAAGATGTCTTATCTTGTGGAGACAGTGTCTTCGTAACGAGGTTTTTGGGCAGAAAACAACACGGTATAAAGCGGATGATGTCCCTTGACTTGGTCTTCAAGGGCTTTTTGAAGTTTGGTCATGTTTTTGTCTCCTAGCGCCTTGATCAAGCGTTCTTTCAAAGCGGCCATCGTTTCGGGTGAGTCCTTGTGAAATCCAAGGATTCGAAGGATGGCAGCTTTGTCTGCGGCAGAGATCTTCGAAGGGTTGGAGGGCAACCGCTCCATGATCTGTCTGCAATTTTCGTCGAGTTGGCTGATGCTGTTCCCTTTGTAAGTCTCTGTGGGAGAAAGCATTTTGTAGGATTTGTTATCAGAATAATCAGACCCCTCCCAGAAACCCCCTGACTTTTGTTGCAAGGCACGTTGGAGCATGTTGAGTGTTCCTTCGCCCAACCAATGTTTGAGTTGCTGTTTCAAAGCAGCCAACTGTCCGGGCTGATCCTTGTATTTTTCGATAAGTTTTCCGACGACTTCTTGTTCTGCTTTAGGCAAAGGCAGAACTCTCCATCTCACGCTTCCATCAACATTTATCCCCATCTGAAGGTGATTGTAGATCGTGATCGCATCTGCTGTGACATCTTTGCTTGCGACATAAGTGTTTTTCCAAATCTTCTTCAACGCTTCCAAAGCTGCTTGATCTGCTTTGGCCTTGCTTTTGGTTTTTTGGAGAGTTTCTTGGTAGGCTTCTTGGACCCTCCCACGGGGGTAACTTTTTCGATGCTTCTCGACAAGAAGATCGATAGCAGGCTTATTTGCAGCTTCAAATTTGCCCCAATCTTCTTTGGATATCTCTCCAGTATACACTTGAGAAACATAGGCTTCAGAGCTTGCAGAGACTTTTTCTTGAAGAACTTTAGACGCAGTCGCATCATATTGATAGGCTAGCTTTACGGCACCAATACCGCGGATATTCGCAGACTTCTCCGCTCCACCTCCAACGCCGATATTGAAAAACAAACGGGTGTTGAGAGGCCGATATCCTCCACCTTCTTTGACGCTATTAAACTCGATAGAGAGACCAAGATGACCAGCGACTCCGAGCTTGTCCACTTCACTCACAAGGGAAAGGTAGAGACTTTCGAGCTTGCTCGGAGACAATGCAGGGGCCCCAGCTTGACTCATCAGTGTATTGATTGTGGAGAGCACTTTCTCTTTCGGCCCTTTAAAAGCGGCTGCGGGGATCTTCACGGTGTATCGGGTCTGTCGATAAGTCCCATTGTTGGTATGAATAGGGTCACGGGCTTGTGTGTACTCTGTGACATCACGCTGCCCTTCGATCTTGTGTCCCCCAATCTCGCCGGAAACTTTGACCTGACCATGGTAAGTCCCCCGCGTGCCCATCACTTTTTTACCATTCGGAAGCAAAAACACCTGATTGGTTCGTTTAAACTCAGCGGTAGCATCGACCCCTAGCGTCTTCGCAAACTTGGCCGCCGCCTCCCCTCCCACAGCGATGCTGGCCCCAACGATCACGGTTGGTGCTTCCCCCTGTTTGGGAGTAGGTACGACCTTAAAGACAGGATGATTCATACTGGCGACCTCACCGAGCTTATGCATAAAGTTGGTCAACCAAGCTGATGCATCTTCGGCGGATTTGAAGCGCAAGGTGATCTCTCCATCCAAAGAAACGCGCCCCCCCAGCTTCAAGATACCCGCGAGATCGATTCCTGCGCGAGCTCCCGCGGTGGCATTGAATTGGATCTGGACGTGGCCTGCATCTTCTTTTGAGAAAGAAAGTCCCAGCCCCGCAAACACTCCGATATACTTCTTGATCAGCCCACCAGCCGAGCTTTTCGCGATAGTACCTTCTCCAGAGATCTCCAACTTCACGGAATCACCACGCTTGCAAACAGCCGTTTTGATCGCTGTTTCGAAAAACTTGGAGGTGATCGTTTGGCCAGGTCGAAGGGACACAACCTTGCTATTGTTTCGCATCGTGGTCGTGGCCTGTTGTGGCGGCGCTTTGGTTTCCGCCTTTTTTTCGTTGCCCTGCGATGCTTTCGAGAACTGGTCCTTGGTTTGTGTGTGAGACTTTACCGCTTCTTTGGCGGCATTTGTGGGGGTCTCTTTGGACTGGGTTTGTTGAGAGGTATGAACTTCCGTACCGTTGGTGGGGGTCGCTTGTGTTTGTTCAGATGTCGAGGAAGAAACACTTTGTTCGGAAGAGGCCGAAGAATCGGCTTTTGTGGAAGGTTTCTTTGTCATGGGTACGTTGGGAGAATAATTGCTCTGGGAGGGGTCCAGTCTTGTGCTCATGTGCGTGCTCCTTTGTGGCTTTGTAAAGGCTCCATCAAGTTTCAGCGCAGCCCTAGAACACAAATCATGCCGCCAACCCCACACCAATAAGTCTATAGATTCCAAACACCTACAAATCCCCCAAATTCTCTGTCTCGAATTCTGAACACCCTTGAACAGAAAAGAAACAGATCACGAGCCATAAAGATGTTCAATTCTTGGACAAACAGAGGAAGGCAAGGAAAGGCTTCGACTCCGCACCATTTTGAGGAGATGTGAGCGACGTCATCCAGTCGAGCGGAGATGTAGGAGAAAAAATGAAGGTTTTATGTGACTTGACGTGCGGTTTCGAGGATCGCGCAAAGATGTCGCCAGTCTCTCGGGTGTGCAAGGAGGCGGGTGATCCCTCGGATCTGCTCTCGCTCGCGTCCACGCAAGATAAACAGCTTTCCTTCGGCAGCTTCGAGATCCGCGATACGAGGGATGGGAAAACTTTTGACCGTGAGGCCCGCGACGAGCTTGAGATGAAGGGCATCTTCGGCGACTTCAAAGTACGAAGAGACCAGCAAGAGCAGTCCCACGGAGATCAAAAACAAAGAGGACAAGAGCTGGATGGGATCGAGCGTCAAGAAGAGTTGTATCAGCAGACTTGAGCCAGACAGGGCCAACGTAAGGATCCCAAAAAGCGGGTTATAGCGGACCTTTACATGCATCTCTCTCTCCAGTCTCCGCAGCCACGGTGTCCACAGACAACAGACCTCGTGCAGCAAAACACAAGAGCGACCTTTCCAAAAAGCATCCTCTTGGCACCTCAAAGCCTCGCTGTATCGGGCGTTTTGCTTCAGGTGCGCGGAGTATAACACAAGATGTGATGACTTCCCACCCCCTGCTCTTATGAGAAGGCTTTCGCGCGCCCCTCTCTGTTGAATGCACTCCACGCAAGCAAGGGACACAAAGAAGACAGCCTAGGAGGAACAAGAAAAACAGACACCAAAGAGAAAGGGAGTTTGTGCAGAAGAGAGCACGTCGAGAGAAGCGATGAGACTTGGCGGAGAGGATTTGTGAGGAGATTTGTGAGGGCTTGGCAGCGAGACTTAGTTACAGAGGGCTTTGGGTCCCCAGCACTGCATCGCGCTGTCGGGGATATTTTGGATGGCGGCACGGGTGATATTTTCGAGGAGCGGCGCCATCTTGGGCTTCAGGGTTTGGTTGTAGAGGAGGCGGAGACCTCCTTCTGTGATGACGATGATGGTTCCATTGAGCACCAAGGAGCAGGAACCGTACACGATGGGGTAACCAACAGCTCCAATTCCTGCGCTGATGGCGGCCAGCGCTGCACTCGCCTTGGCAGCGAGAGCATGAGACAGGGGTTCAATCACCAAGATGTCCACGCTGACAGAGACCATGGCGGCTGCGATATCGAAGGCCATGTTGGCGGTAGAAGAAGCGATCTCACGTTGCAAGCAGCTTCGTTTTGAGGAGCCACTGTACTTCCAACAAGCGATGACGGGGCTTACAGCGTTCAGACCAACAGAGAGAGCGATGGCGATCACGATACCTTTGCCGTGTGCTTTTGCTGAGTAGAGGCCGACTTTGTAGGTCTTTGCCAAGTTGCGGAGCTTTGCGAGGCTTTGTCCTTTTTTCAGGTACTTTTGAAGCTCTTTGAAGTACTGCGAACGAAGCAACTGAACCACTTTGGGGACAAGCAACAAGGCCTTGGCACCGACTTTTGAGAGGATCTTTTTCTTCCACTCTTCCGTCTTGAGGTACTTCTTCGCAAGCTTGGTCGATTCATCTTTTAACTTCTTGATCTTCTTCTCGAAATTGAAACTTTCTTTGCGTTTGATCGACTGAGACACTTGATCGATTTGTCGTTTGAGCACGCGGCTGTCTTGTTCAAATCGCTGGTAGGCTCTCGTCAACTCTTGGATGGCTTTCTTGAGAACCCCTGCCAGCTTCGAGATCAGCGGTTTGTACTTGTTATCCACATAAACAGCGACGCTACTTCCCCGAGAACGCACACAGACATTGTGGTGCTTGATCACTTTGACTCGCTTACAAACGCCCCGTTGGAGCATCGCTTCGCTATGTTGAAGCTTTTGTCTAAGTTGGCGAATCTTGCCATCGCGGGCGACGGCTTTGGCTACGTAATCGGCTTTGGCTTTGGCGAGCATCGCGTTTAACTGCGCTGCGTTGTAACGCGGCATCGACCAAGCTAAGTTGGGGGTAAAAACAGACAGGGCAAAGAGAAGGGCAAAGACTCGAAGCAACGGGCGTTTCATGGGAGCCTCCTAAAGATTTGGTGTGGCCTTTTCTACGTCGGCCTTGGTTGGTTTGCGCTTTCGCGCTGTGTTCGTGGAGCCCCTAAATCAAGGTTTGTGCCGCGCTCCCACAATTCTACAAACAATTGTTTTTACTAGATAAAATCGAACAGCACTTTCTCCAACACACACTCCCACCACCATCTCCCCCCAAAGTGTCCAAGCTCGTGGACACGCAGTGTACTTCAGCGTGTACGGTGTCGTTGTGTGGATGCGCAAGAACACATCCGCCACAGGATGCTTTCGAAAGCAGACGCTCCCCCACGCGCTCCCAAGCCACGAAAAGCCCTTACAAAAAAGAGAGTAACCCCGCCTCCTCGAAGAGAAAGATCGAAGCCTTTGCCTTGTCTCCCGTCCAATCCAAAAAAAGTAAAACACTTTTGTTCTGCTGTGTCGTTGAAACCCCAAGCAGACAAAAAACCCGAGTAGCCTCTCACTCAAAAGGAGCAAGAAGATGTTTTGGAGAATCAGCCTTTTTCTGATCGCCTTTGGTTTCTTTGCACATGAAGCGGACGCCCGCACATGTATCTGTCCAAAGAACTTCAGCCCTGTTTGCGGAAAGAATGGCGTAAGCTACTCAAATGCATGCTCAGCCAAGTGCTTGGGCATCCAAGTGGCCTACCCTGGAAGATGTAGAAAGCGCCAACGCTGTCCAGTGCACCGCGTATCGCCTTGCCCAACAGGAACCACAAGAGAGTGGGTGATGAGAAACGGGTGCCGTTATCCTGGAAGATGCCAAAAGAAAAAGGGTACCCGTTGCATCTCGTACAGTGTTGCTTGTCCTTCGGGTTTCTCACACAAGTGGAAGATGAAGAACGGATGCCGCGTTCCTGCGGGATGCCATCGCAACTGTCCAGTCTTCAAGCTCCAAGCATGTCCGCTAGGCCAAAAATACAAGTGGGTGATGAAAAAAGGGTGCCGTTACCCCGCAGGATGCGTCCCTATCCGCAAGTCTTGCGCCTGCATCGCGCTATATGCCCCTGTGTGCGGCGTCAATGGAAAGACTTACGGAAATAGTTGCCGTGCGCGTTGTGCGGGCGTCAGGGTCCGCCACAAAGGAGCCTGCAAGCGTCCCACCCGTTAAGGCACCCCAACATCCCCATCCCCCACAAAACCCCTGAAAGCCTACGCTTCATCCTTTTCCCCACAAAAGCCCCTGAAAGCCTACGCTTCATCCTTTTGCGTGAGCGCTTGCGAGAGGATCGAGATCACAGAAGGCCGAAGCTGTGCGGGTTGGATGACTTGATCCAACGACCCGACACGAACAGCCCGTTCGACCGAGTGGATCTGATCGAACTCGCGTGCTACGTCGCCTTGTTTTTCGAGCAAGACTTCTTCGATCACGCGATCCAACTCTTCACGCAGTCGGGGCTTGCGTTCTTCGGGGGCTTGTTGCAAGAGCTTGCGTGCGGAGATCACGCGCTCATCGGACTCAGAGCGTTTGCGGACTTCGTGTGGGAACACGACAGCCGCCGCAGGCGCCCCACCAATCACTGAAGCATAGGTCCCTTCGAGGGCCAGAGCCGTCATGTTGGGATTGAGGGCCTTCGAGAAAACCACGTAAGCTCCGCCATGATAGCGACCGATCACCACAAAGACGATCGGCCCTTCAAAGTTCACAACCGCGCGTCCGATCTCTGCACCCATCTCCAACTGGAGCTTGCGCAAAGACTCGGGGCTGCCGTCGAATCCACTGAGGTTTGCGAGCACCAACACAGGGCGATTTCCGCTGGCTGCGTTGATCGCAAAAGCCACCTTTTTCGAGCTTTGTGGAAACAGGGTTCCACCCGTCCAAGTATCGGGCCCATCGAGGGGGATGCGCCCACGTCGAGGAAGCGGACGAGACTCAAAACCGATCACACAGGTGGGGAATCCTCCCACAAAAGCATCCCAAACCACCGCAGTATCCGCGTGTCGCATATTGCGAAAACGCTCAAGAAAGCCACCATCTTGGTCGATCACAGAGGACATCACCGCACGGATCGCAAAGGGCTTTTTGCGGCCAGGGTTGGTTTGTTCGTGAAAGATCTCGCCCACTGTAGCGAAACCATCCCCTGCGTTTCCTTGGTAAGGCACATCCATGATCGAGCGGTGCTCGGGATCTTGTGTCTCAAAGCGTCGGATCTGCGCATCACCACGCGAACGATAGCCATAACGATAGAAGCTAAAGAGCAACGCATACGCTTCGCCAAGATCGCTCGCAAAGTACTGTGCTTGTCCATTGGGACCCATAATCCGCTCGAATCCACCGATGCCTCGCTCATCTTCCGCTGCGACACCACCAGAGTATTCGAGCGCTTTTTTCCCTGTGAGGACCATCGAAGACTCGGGCATCATGATCAAGATGCCGCGGGTATGCATCAACATCGTGGCTTCCGCATTCCAATAGGACTGTGCCCCAACGTTGACACCCGCGACGATCACATGGATATGTCCGCCTGCTTGGGTGAAATGAACGATACGCCGCAAGACACGAGCGGTCCAATCGAGGTTTTCCGTTCCGCTGTCCATGGCGATCCGTGCCCCCGCAGAGATCGGCAGCCACTCCACGGGGATGCCCAAGTCTTCGGCAAGATCGAGCGCTGCGAGCACACGACGACACTCCGACTCGGCCAACGCCCCCATCGCCATGGTTGGGTCAGAAGCGATCCACACACGACGCATCCCCTCGGGATAACGGGAGGTTTCGTGGCTCATCACACCCACGATCACCCCTGAGCGATTCTCTCCATAAGGCCGATGGACAGGGAACAAACGCTCTTGCGAAGCATCGAGATCGTACTCCACAAAACGCCCGTTTTTCATCTCAGGGTGAGGCGCAGAAGCTGTCGCCGTTTCCCCCTGCAACATCCGAATGATCTCGTAAGGATACACATAGCCCAAACGTCTCGCGCGCACCACCTTGATCTCGTAGGGCTTCATCGCGCGAATCGGCAACCAAGAAGGCGGATACTCCTTGACTTCCAAGCGGTGACGTCCTGGCTTGTGGATCACAAAGACCCTTGTGCGTGCTTCGCCGTCCATATCCGCCCAACGCGTGCGGATCACCACTTTTTCGATCCCAAGACCGCGTGTGGAAGCTTCAAAACGATGTGAAAGTCTCGCAAGATCCCGCGCAGAAAACCGCACAACAGGACGCACATACAACAAGATGCGGTTCCACAAGAGACGTTTTCGCACATCTTGACGCGACTGGATCTCACGAATCACCCGCAGCGCCTCAAAGTAGATCTGCTCAAACTCCCAAAGATGCTCGTCATGCGGGTCGTTGGGAAGCTCTGGAGGCACACTACGCACCTCACCAAGCACAAAGATCCGCACATCTTGGGGGTTGGCTTTGGCGGTAGCGCGGAAAGCATAGATCTTTTCGGGGGCTTCGAGTCGTTCCAAAGAAAACTCTTGGAGTCGCCACAACTCAAGGCGGGACGCTGCTTCTGGGTGGATATCGCACAGCAAAGGATCTTCGAGTAAGCCTTCTTCATGAAGCCGATAGCTGCGATGGGATACGCCATCATGGCCATTGCACCAACTCAGGCTCCATTGCAACACGCCCGTGGATTCGAGAGATGCTTCGCGCAAGCTCGCTTCGACTTCTTGACCAAAGTCCGCACAAGTCACGCGCCCAGTCACGAGGACTTCCACCATGTTCAAAGGCACGGAAGAAAGAGAAGCTTGCTCCTCTTTCCATGTCCGCAGTGCGTCCTTGAGAGAGGCTGGCGAACACACGATCACCCCAAGCTGCGAGCGTTCGTGATGTGGGGCGATATCGACTCTTGCAAGCGCGATATCGTCTTTTTGCCAGAAGGCTTGGACCTCGATGCGTTGTTCGATGTACAAACGCCCGAGCAGCGTAGGAATCAAACGACGCACCAAAGTGTCCTGACTGGAGATCCGTTGCAACAACGAGGGGAACAGCGAATAACGAGAGGCAAGAAGCTCTCTTGAAGCCTCTTCAAACTCCGCGCTACCGGGCTCATAAGAGCGAAGATGCTCAAGCATCGTCTCGACACGCGCTTGGATCTCTTGTCGTCGCTGGACATACTGCGAGCGCTCAAACAACACATACGACGCTTGGCGCGCATTATCCGCCACAAATGCATAACGATCAGAGGCCACACGCGCGACTTGTTCAAGCGTCCCGCGAAACTCCTCTGCCCCCTCTTCGAGCTGTGCGCCCGCTGCATAGAGGTCCATCGCAAGTCGCAGCAACAAAGAACACAAGCGATGGCGCAAAGCATTGTGGGTGTGACCGATCGCCAGACGCCAAAGAGCTTCGCGCAAAGCCTCGGAAGGATCGAGCTGTACGACGCCATACCATCGCAAAGCTCGCTGCAACAAGGGACGGAACGCTTCTTGTGCGCCTTGCGATCCTTCATGATGACGACGACAGAAGTCGTAGAAGTCCAACTCAGCACTGAGGGCCGCGGCTTCGTGCGCAACAGGGAGAAGATTGCGATCAAACAGCGATTCACTCTCTGCAAAAGCCCCAAGTAGCCGCAACAATGGCAACCAACGTTCAGGCCGCTGCAAGCCTGCAAAGTCCACATCATCCCGCAACAACCGCTCAGCTTGTTTAACAAACAAAGGTGGGACATCAAATCCCAGCATCATCGCTTCGAGCAACTGCACGAAAGAGCCCATCACTTCGCGGGCTTCTTCATCGCCAAGCTTGTCCAGATAAATAGGCTGTGGGATACCCTCTTCATTGAAAAGCACAGACCACCGCTGTTTTGGTGCGGCGATCATCTCGACACCACTCATCCCCATGTTGGTGTCTTCCGTTTCTTCCTGCGAAGGTTCGACCACAAGCAGCGACTGTCCCGCATGGACCTGTTGATTCGCACGGCACAAGATCGAACGCACCACGCCTGCTTCTTGCGCATAGACGGGCATCTCCATCTTCATCGCTTCGAGGATACACAGCAGATCCCCCACACGAACGACTTGCCCTTCTTCCACAGCGACATGCACCACCAAAGCTGGCGAAGGCGCTTTGACGGTCCCACTTTGCAAGCGTTCAATCGCGTGCATGTGTCCATCGACTTCGACCATCATCCCCGAACGACCGCTTGCATACAACACATCATGGCTGCGATCTTCGATATGCAAGATCGACGTATGGGGCCCTGTCTCTTCCATCGAGACCGACCATAGGGCATCTTGGCTCATCCCCACCAAGTAGCGACCTTGCCCCAACGCAAAGACATCAAGCGTGTAAGAACTTCCGCGCAGTCGCAAACCCAAGCTGCGTCCGCGTGGTTCGGGAAGTTTTTGTGGGATACCATTCTGGACTTGGGCAAAGAAGAGTTGTTCTTGCGCGTGTTCTTGGACCTTGGACTCGATAATCGCGGCAACGATCAGCGCTTCCAAAGCATGGGCAGGTGTCACGATGGAACCACCGCTCGCCATCACGCGATCCAACCAGCCCGTATCTGCGCTAGACTCGACCACTTGGGGGTGTTGCAGCAGGCCCAACAAAAAGGCTTTGTTGGTCGCTCCATCTTCCACCACGATCTGCATCTCAGCCAAAGCCCGCAACAACCGCGCTCTCGCTTGTTCACGGGTCTGCCCCCACGCCATCACCTTTGCGATCATCGAATCAAACGCAGAGGGGATCGTCATCCCTTCGCGGATACCGCTATCCACGCGCACACCAGGCCCCGCAGGAGGCTGAAACAAACGTACACGACCAGGGCTAGGCATAAAGCCACGCTCGGGATCTTCTGCATTCAAGCGCACTTCGATCGCATGGCCGCGCAAGTCCCCTGATGGACGCTCCCACGCGATCCCACGGGCGATATCGATCTGTGCCTTCACAAGATCGCATCCCGCGATCAACTCCGTGACGGTGTGTTCCACCTGAAGACGCGAGTTGACCTCCAAAAAAGCGGCCTTTCTCGTGGCGGGTTCGTACAAAAACTCCGCGGTCCCAACGCCTTGATAGCCCGCCATCTTCGCAAGACGACAAGATGAATCACAAAGCAGTTGTTCGATCTCAGGCGGCAAGATCGGCGAAGGCGCTTCTTCGATCACTTTTTGGTGGCGTCGTTGGATACTACAGTCACGGACGCCCAAAGCCGTCACATCGCCCGCAGCATCGGCCACCAACTGCACCTCGACGTGGCGTGCCCCTTGGATGCAAGCTTCCATAAAGACACCGCCCGCCCCAAAAGAACGTGCGGCTTCTTGTTGGACGCCTTGCACGGCTGCAACAAGATCTTCCAAACGCTCCACACGACGGATACCACGGCCACCACCCCCTGCGGATGCTTTGACCATCAAGGGGAAGCCTACGCGCTCTGCCATCACTCGATACGCGGCTTCGTCTTGTCCTTCTTCGATCAATCCCCAAGGTGCAAGCGGCACACCGCACGACTCTGCGAGGTACTTGGCTTCGATCTTGTCGCCGAGGCGCACCATCGCTTCAGAGGATGGCCCCAAAAAGACGATGCCTTCTTGCTCAAGACGCGCCACAAATGCCGCATCTTCGGACAAAAAGCCCCATCCAGGCCACACTGCATCACAGCCAGCCTCACGCAAGATCCCCAAGATCCGATCATGTTCACAGTAAGCACTTTTCATCCCTCCAGCACCATCCGATACCAAAGGAACGCCCAAGGGCACGGCCTGATCCGCAAGACGCACAAAAGGCGCCTCCTGATCGGGCTCTGTAAACAAGGCCACGACCTCGATCTGCGTGCGCCGCTCGATATTGTACTCGCGCAATGCACGCAAAAAACGCATCGCGGCTTCGCCCCGATTCAACAAGGCAATCCGCTTGATCTCTAGTGGGTTTGACTGCATCTCAGCTACCATCCTGC
Source organism: Myxococcales bacterium (assembly GCA_020632975.1). Lineage (GTDB taxonomy): Bacteria > Myxococcota_C > UBA6777 > UBA6777 > UBA6777 > JAKLKB01. The sequence continues at coordinate 173,268 of JACKEL010000012.1, read as the reverse complement.
GACCTCTCTCGACTGTAGAACGTGAACCGCACCTCTTTGCAAAGATGCCGCCGCTCCACATACTCGAAAGTCTATCAGGAATCAAGCCTGCGTCGCCTTGAAGAGTCCCCTTCCCCAACCACGACCCCCTACACAGCCCCAACCAAGGTTTATCTCTTGCTGCTAAAGACTACCTGATCTTGGCCCATCTGGATCGCAGCCATGGTGCCGCCTTCGATGTTGGTTCCTTCAGGAAAGCCCTCTGCTTCGAGCTGCATACACGCCAATGCGCTACGGCGACCCGAACGGCAGATGTAAGCGATGGGACGATCGTCTGCTTCAAAGCGCTTGCCTCGCTCAAGATCCGTTAAAGGCAGGTTCTCCGCGCCCTTCACGTGGACTTCTTCGAACTCATCGCGCTCACGCACATCGATCAAACGGTAATTGTCTTTTACTTTCGCGAACTCATCGTAATAAAGAACTTTCATGATGGGATCTCCTTATCTGAAAGAAAGCCCGAAGGCTGATTGTGTGAGATATCAGAAAATGCCTTGGGTGCAACATCGCCCAACGTCACTTCAGATCCTATACCAACACTTTTCGATTCAACAAAACACCACAAACCTCTTGCCTCCAAGCCACTCCTCGCTTTTTTCGACGAGTAGCCCAAGCAACAAAAGATGTATCTTGATGCAACATTGGCAACATATTGCATCAAAAGAAGCAACAAAGAGCACGCTTGCACTTGGGGGAGATATCAGCTACTTCGAGAAACAACTTTTTGCCAAAGGAGCTTTAAGATGACCGCATCTCTCGATGGTTACGATGTCTTGCTCTTGGACATCGAAGGGACCACCACCCCTGTTTCGTTTGTGTACAACGTGCTTTTTCCTTTTGCTCGCGCACATGCCCAAGCCTACCTCGCCGATCACTGGGAAACACCAGCGATCCAAGAAGACCTCGCTCTTTTTCGCCAACAAGCTGAAGAAGACGCCAAGCAAGATATCCCCCAAGCCAAGGCCTTTTCCGCAGCAACCAGCCAAGCTGAACAAAAAGACGCACTTTGGGCCTACATCCAACAGATGATGGATGGAGATCGCAAAGTCACCGCGCTCAAGTCGCTGCAAGGCAAGATCTGGGCAGAAGGCTATGCTTCGGGTGCCCTCCAAAGCGAATTATTTCCCGATGTATCGGATGCTTTCATCCGTTGGAAAGCCGCAGGACACACCGTCGCCATCTACAGTTCGGGTAGCATCGCAGCACAAAAACTGTTGTTTGCGCACACTCCAGCGGGCGATCTTACGCCTTACATCCAAGGGAACTTTGACACGACTTCTGGGCACAAACGCGAGGTGACTTCTTACCAAAACATCGCCAAGCAGTTGCAGTGTGATCCCAGCCGCGTCTTGTTTTTGACGGATATCTACCAAGAAGCCCAAGCCGCACACGACGCAGGGATGAAGACCGCAGTGATGTTGCGCCCAGGCAATGCCCCCCAGCCCGAACACCCCTTCCCTACGCTCCCTGACTTCCGCTCTCTTCTGTGATCTGATCTCCAAAAACCAAAAAAAATCAAAGACAAACCCAAAAAAGCTCTTGTCCATCTTTTCAAGGCATTGTATCTTGTTGAAGTTCTTTGCTTTTAAGAGAGCGCCCGCATCCTCACACGCACATGCCCCCCTCGCTCTTTCAAGGCCCCTCCCTGACAGGCCACAAGCAAGGCACCAACCCCACAACCTTCTTATGAGGCCGATGCGACCGAACGGTTCGCCTGACCCAAGGAGGCTTTTGCCTATGCAACGATACGAAACCCACACATCCTTTTTTGGCCATACTCCGCTGCGGTCGCGCACTCCTTTACCAGGACATACCCCGCTCAGTCTGCGCGATCCCCTCCAAACACCCGCAGCAATCAGACTTCGCCCCAATCCCGATCAGCCACGCGAAGCCCTGCAACCACAACGCCCGCTGCCCCGCCTACAACGCAACAAGTCTCGTCGATTTTTTACCTAACCTAGCTCAGTACGCTTGTTTTGCGCCCCCACGCTACGCGAAAAGCCCCTCTCTTGCGCCTTATCAGATCACGCCTCCCCCTCGACGACACAGATCAAACATGAGAGCTTTGCGGTTGAACCAAAGCCGCGGATGCTTCGGCGTCTTTGCGCTTTTGCTTCTCCACGCGACGTTCTTGATCGCGGATCTCCCGCTCTGTTCCAAGATAATGCTCACGCGTCCCCATGATCCAATCGAACCAAGGGTAGGAAACACACCAGTTCGCATCTTGGTTGGGGCCCAAGTGGTGATCCACGTGCCAAGGCAACGAACGCCGCGCCCATGCAGTATCCAGATGTGATCGTCGGTGCACATAAAAGTATCGCCCCACGCTAAACCACACCCCCAACACAAAAAGCGGTGCCCACGGCAACAACGGGATATGCACCAACGCCGCCAATGAAAGACCCAAACACTCTTTTGTAAAAGCATTAAGCGACCACCACTTGGGCGACTCGTACATGGGATCAACATGGTCGTTGCGTCTCACTTCGCGATGATGTTCATGCCAGTGAAAACTCCAATACGTGCCCTTTTTTCGGCCCAAACCGTGCAACACGTACTTGTGGATCACCCACTCTCCCGCGTTTGCATACAACAACGCCAACGGAAAGCTCAACCCATGCAACAACCAAATGAACCCTTCTCCCATCGTACACCTCCTTAAAAGATGACTAAACAGTCACATTCCTCAGATGTGCCACAAAAAGATCAGGGAAGCAAGGAAAAAGATGACTTCTTAGTCACAATTCAAAAAAAGCAGAAGGAGAGGAGGCTTGATTGACAGGCGGAAGCCAGCAGAAGCGTGTGGTATGGGGGTTTTGTGACTTGGAAAGGAAGTCGGACTGTGATAGAAGAGGCGAAACTGTCAGAGGAACCTCGGCAAAAGAGCCCACAAAGAAGAGGACGAGATCTTGAATGCCAAGCAACCCGAAGAAGGAAAGAGAGCGCAAACGCGTCGCCGTCGCATTGAAGAGTTAAAAGAGGCGGGTTTGGTGCTTTTTTTAGAGAAGGGGATCGAGAGCGTCACCATCGACGAGATCGTCCAACGCGCAAGCGTCGCAAAGGGTAGCTTTTATCGGTACTTTCGCGACAAAGCAGAACTTGTGCAAAGTCTCTTTGAGGAGCTTGTCTCTTCGATGGAGGTGATCTTTGATCGTTGCGAGACACGACTGGAGGAGGCTTCTTCTTCGGAGGCTTTGCAAGAAGCCTATGTTGCGCTTGCGGCAGAACTGGCGCCACTGTTGTTGGAGCGGGCTTCTCGGGTGTTGTTGTATCTCCAAGAAAATCGTGCTCCAGCTGTGGGTGCGCGAGAAAGCATCCACCAACTCACGACGTTGCTCAACCAACGTGCGCTGCGGCTAACACGTGCGGCCCATACACACGGCCTGTTGCGACCCTACCCTCACAAGCTGAGTGCTTATGTGGTGCTTGGTGCGACAGAACGCTTGCTCTTTGCTTTGTTGAGCGGCGATGATCTGGGTGACTTGTTGAGTCTCCCTGATCAGCTTACAAGCTTGATCTTAAATGGATTGCATACAGAAGAGATCGCTTCGGACGAAACGATAGAGAAGAGTGAGGGGTGATAAAGGGGTGGTATCTACGGGGGGAAGGGAAGAGGGATGATTAGAAATCGAGGTTTTTATCGATTTGTTGGAGTTCGATACGTGCAAGCGCGAGGTTGGCTTTCGTACGATCCAACACGAGGTAGAAGAAGACGTTGATGTTGGAGTGCATCATACGGATCAAGTGGTACTGCGAGTCGAGGGTGATCAGGATGTCTTCGATCTTGTCCTTGAGGCCGAGTTTGTCACGAACGCTTTTCTTTGCGCGAACAACTTCGGTGTTTCCTGCGGCAGCCAATTCCATATTGAGGGCGCCACCACCGCTCGTCCCAAGACACATACCAGATTGGAAATCAACCAATGCAACGCCCACAGCACCAGAGATTTGCATTGCTTTTTCGAGGGACTGTTGGATACCTGCCATCTGTTCGCTCCTTTGGTGAAAACACCCTTGCGGGGGGTAATGAAACGTTTTGTTTCAAGGACATCCACGTGAATGGGGATGGCTCACCGTGTTTTCTTACATCTGAGAAACACAAACGAGCCTCTTTCACTCTTGTGTACGAACAGCCTCATAACAAGAAACATACCAGTCTCTCTCTCTCCCCAAAATCCGCGAAAGACTTGGCCGTCTCGCCTCTCCCGCGCAGTGCAACCCCCAATATTATCCATAACGAAAAAGCAAGTTTTTTACATGTGGATGAAAATCATCCAATTGGATGATTTTCACCCACTTCTTAGCAAGTGGAGGAAAAAGTGGGTGAAAATCACTCAGGCAAAACCAGCTCTTCTTGGATCTCTGCCATGGTGATCCGAGCGAGGGCGAGGTTGGACTGAGCACGCTCGAGGAGTAGCACAAGAAAGATATGTCCCTTGGTATCGCAAGGCCGCATCACGTAAAAAAAGTCTTCTGAAGTCAAGATGATATCTCGCACGCTTTTTTCGGAAGAGACCACAGCAACCAAGTCGTTTTCTTTTTGTAGCATCTCATACTGAAAAGGCAGCGCATCTTGCCAAGCGTAGTTGCCTCCGTAGGAAGCGAGGAGAAGGCTCTTGGCTCCATCGCATAGAGCAGCCCCCAAAAAGCCCCCAAGATCCTTGAACTGCGACAAACTCTCCAAAAAGTTGTTCACTGGGACCGCAGAAGAAGAGATGTACCCTCCTTCGTGGATAGGTGGTTCGATAGGTGCCGTAGCTGCGACGATTTGGAGCGATCCTGACGAGGTGACTTGGGCGAGTTTTGCGGGAGGTGTTGTGGGTTCTGGCAAAGGCGGCTTTTTTTCGACCAAAGGAGCAACGGGCTTTTTTTCGACCAAAGAAACAGCGGGCTTTTTTTCAGCCAAAGGAGCGGCAGGTTTTTTGGGACCTTTGGGTTCCGTTTTCAGGGGCGAAAAAGCTTCCAATGCTTTTCCAAAGGCTTCAAAGCTGCTTTCTTCGCTGGGTTTGTCTGTAGGGTCTGCAAACATGAGATCCAAAGCACTGTTGTGATCATCGCTTGAGCCGTCAAACAAAAGCTCATCATCGTCGCGTTGTGACTCATCACTGAGCCGCAGCGCATCGATCAAAAGCTCTGATGCAGGGGCAAAGATGGTTTCTCTTTCAGCGAGCTGACGCGAGAAAGAAAAGCGACCACTCTTCCAACTCACGATCTGGTTGAAGGCTTCGCGCCCTTCCATGCTGCCGTCTTCAGCGTGAACGATCCGACCTTTTAGAAAGAAGATCTTGCCACGACGAAGAGACGTATCGATCACCAAGACCCCCGAGCTACCGGCCAAAGAGTGCAACTGCACAACATCAGCAAGCATCGAGACCGAGACAGTCCCCGCAAAGCCCTCGGGCTCGTTCTTTGCGCTCTCTTCTTCCAGAAGACGCCGAACCAAGCGCACCAACTCAAGATTGCGGAAAGGTTTGGGAAGATAATGGAAAGTCCCTAGTTTTAGGGCCTCATCCAGCTCAGGAGAAGCAAACGCGGTCATGATGATCGTGGGGACAAATCCCCATCGTTCGCTCACCAAAGACAACAACTCCAGGCCCGAGATCTCTGGCATACGCACGTCTGTAATCAACAAAGCAGGACGTTCTGCCAAAAGCCACTCTCTGGCCTCGACAGGGCGGATCGTGCAGCGAACATTCGCATTGGGGAACTCCTTGCGCAAGACACGCGCAAGGGACTCCAGAAGATCTTTCTCATCGTCCACCAAAACAATTGATGTCATCGACTCTTCGGCGCGGAGACCCCCTTCTTCAGAGGGGGGAGGAAGCGCCGTCCTTTCTTTGCATGAGGGTGGTGCTTCTCGCGGCTAGCCGCTTGGTGGCCTTCTTCACGTTGACGGAAGCCGTGAGCGTTTCGCCGTTGATGCTTTCCAGTGCGAAAAAGCCTGTGCTGCGCTTGCCTTTCACAAACCCTGTCCCTTTTTCTGTTCTGACCAAGTCGTGTTTGCGTAACCCAAACAGTTTTCCTGTTGGTATGCGTTTTTCGGAGCGTGCCCCTTTGGTTTGTTGGTAGTCTCCAGCTGCCACGTGCCGCTTCAAGTACAACACATCGTCCAACCTCGCCCTTTCCCCGTCCTCACAGCAAATCGCCACCGCATCGTTGGCATGGCTTTTCGGCAAGCCCAAACACTGTTCTCGCTTCCACTTCGTTTCGTAGCCATACGTCTCTTCAAACTCCCAGCGTTTCTTCAACTGCGCTTTCACGATACCCACTTCCGTCACCTGTTTCGTTTTGTTTTTTCTGGCTTTGAGCGCAAACATTCCAGCGTGTAAGTCTTCATGACATCTTCGACACAACGTGACCAGATTGTCGGGCGTCTCTGTCCCACCCTGCGAGCGAAACACCTTGTGATGGACTTGCAACACCTTGTCGTGTTCGACTTTTTGCCTTGATTGGCAACGATACCCGTCTCGGTCGAGTACATAGGCTTTCACGTTGTAAAATCCCTTTTGAGCGCCTTCCTGATAACCCACAGACGACACGTCGGGGTTTGTGAGCTTGTGCGTGTCGAAACTGGCGGTCTCGACTTTCCACCATGTGACGGGAAGTATCGCCTCCACCTGCTTTTTCTCGCGCAAGTGACTTTCCACCTTGGAGCGCACAGACGGTGCGATGCGGCCTTTCTTGCGCATGGATGCGCGATTGCGCCAGCGGGCCTTGCGATAGCGGGTTTTGCGCCCTCGCCGATTCCGCCGATACACCGCCCTTTGCTGCATCTTTTTGGACACATCGGTTCGGAGTGTGACCTCCGACTGATAGACGACTTGACCGTTGGCGACCGCCGCGCATCCAAGGGTTTGGCTTCCCGTATCCATGCCCGCGACCACAGGCTGTTTGTATCCTGAACAGCCATACAATAGTTTGAGTGTAAAGGGGGTTCTTCGGAGCACCTTGGCTTTGCCAGCATCAAGCAGACGGCGAGCCTTGGCAGGAGAACAAGGCATCAGGGGAAGTCCGTGTTGGTTTTGAACAAAAACGAACATGACGTTTTTCCTTTTCAGGTGGTGCGTATCTGTACAGTTGAGGCCAGTACAGAATCCGACATCCTCTCGACGGGATAAACAGCCTTCGCATTGTGGTTGACTTCCGCTGACCCAAGCAGATGTTTACAGAGCCACGACAGAGCCTCGGACTGAGGCGGCATCCGAGGGTGTCTCCATGCTGTCTATCGTTGACGAACCACTTTGACTTTCGTCACTTCCTCTGTTCGTCGTCTGGTCAACGTGGGCTTACCCAAGCAAGCCCGCCCCTGAAGGGGTGGGTCGTTGACCGTAACACTCTCCTCGGATCCATCCGCCCAGCGCTGCAAAGTGTGTGTGTTCTTTGCTTACCACGTTTTGTTGAGTTCGACTTTGAGAAACAAGAACTTTCTTGCGAGATGTATGCCATCCCAAAAAGAGGCCTCTTTCTCAAAAGAGACATATCAGAAACAGCAGCGAAACATTTTTCAAGAACCACAACGAACAAAAGCCACCTCAACACATATCCTATTCTTTGCCGAGTAGATTGGCGTTTTGAAGCTTCCTACGCAAGGTTTGTCTGGTGATACCAAGTGCTTCAGAAGCGCGTGAGATATTTCCATCAAAGAGCAAAAGAACACGTTGGATGTGTTGCGTCATCGCGTGTTCGAGCAACAAAGACTCACCTTGAAGAAGATCTTCTTGTGTAACAGAAGGTTGTGTAACGTCAGGGAAAGCAGCCATCGCCTGCTCGTGTGTGGGAAGGACCAAAGGCGCGCTAGGCGTGGAAAGCGGACGTTCCAACCAAGGCCTTGCGGGCTGATGGGGTGGGATATGGGAAAAAAAGGCAGCGGACGAGCTGGAGGGTGGAACCTCAAAAGGATCGCTATTTTCTCGGATCTCACGGGGGAGATGGTGAGACAAGATCATCTCCCCACGCGAGAGAACCAAGGCCCGCTCGACGACGTTTCGCAGTTCTCGAACGTTGCCAGGCCAAGCATAACTCATGAAAAGTTGGAGCACTTCGGGGGCAAAGTAGGCTTGCGAGTAGCCCATCTCTGTACCGAGGTAGGCCAAAAAGTGGATCGCCAACTTTTCGATATCTTCCAAGCGCTCTCGCAAAGAAGGTAGTCGCATCTCCAACACCTTGAGACGATGGTAAAGATCCTCTCGAAAGAGACCTTGCGCGACGAGCGTGGCCAAAGGGCGATTGGTTGCGGAGATCAGACGGACATTGGGAAAGATATCTTTGTCGCCTCCCAAGCGGCGAAAGGGCTGCCCTTCGAGGACCCGCAGCAACTTGGCTTACAGTTCAAGAGGGAGTTCGCCGATCTCATCGAGAAACAACGTACCTTTTTCGGCCTGTTCAAAGAGACCTTTTTTGAGGCCTTGGGCCCCCGTAAAAGCCCCGGCCTCATGTCCAAAAAGCTCGGACTCTAGGAGAGGTCCAGGGAGTCCTGCCACATTCACAGCGATCATCACCTGCTCAGCGCGTGCACTCCATTGATGGATCAGATAGGCAGCGACTTCTTTGCCGACCCCAGGCTCACCTGTCAGCAAGACGGTGGTTTTGGGCGCACTTGCGGCGGCTTGGATCATCGAAAGCGCTTCTTTCCAAGCACGAGACTCGCCGATCGCCAACTTTTTGAGGGATTTTCTCTGCGCAAAAAGAGAGGAGCGTTGGGCTTCCGTTTGTGCGCAAGCCATCTCTAGGGCCTGCAAAAGCTCCTGTTTTCGGATGGGTTTGGTGAGGTAGTCGCGTGCTCCAAGCCGCAAAGCTTGGACAGCGAGTTGTGCATCGTTTTGTCCCGTGAGCACCAAGATGGGGTAATGAGGCTGTTGTTGATGGACAGCAGAAACGACGTCAATCCCCGAAGCATCGGGCAAAGAGAGATCGGATACGATCGCATCAAAAGATTTTTCACTGAGCACGGCAAGTGCTTCTTTGAGCGTTGAAGCGACCACACTATCAAAGCGATGGCTTCTCAACATAAGCGAGAGACCCAAGGCAAAGTCTTCGTCGTCCTCGATCAATAAAAGTTTTCGCTGTTGCTCTGCTCTTAAAGGCAATTTCTCTACCCAGCGTTCTCTCTACAAGGGCTCAGGTTAGGACGCGTGCGTGGGCAACAACAACCGAAAGGCAGAGCCTCCCACGCCAGTTTCCAAGAGTATGAGGTCGCCATCGTTGAGACGTGCGAGATCGCGCGCCAAAGCGAGTCCCAAGCCTGTTCCATTGCTTTTGGTGGTAAAAAAGGGCTCGAAGATATGTTCTCGATTTTCGGGGGACACCCCACGTCCTTTGTCGATAAAGTCCACGGCAACGACAGCACCATGGCTGTAGAGGTAGCTCTCTCCTGACACACGAGGCGAGGGCTCAACGCGGATTCGAACATTTTCAACGCCAGCTTCTTCGATGGCGTTTTGAAGGAGGTTGGTGATCACAGAGATAACGTGCTCGCGATCCACATAGATAGGGACATTCATGTGTTCTTTGGGGAGCAATTCAGAGAAGGTCCCTACGCCCGCAAGCTCTAGGATCTCCAGCGACTTGGTAAGAACGCCACCAAGTTGATGCCAAGATGCACGTGGTGGTCGTGGTCGCCCGTAAGAGAGAGCGACCTTGAGGAGATTTTCGATCCGCTCGACCAAGACAGGGATACGGCTCAAAGCCCGCAGGGTTTCTTCGCCCATGTCAGGGTTCATCACGCCTTCTGTAAGGCTCACGATCGCAGCGAGGGGATTGCGAACTTCGTGCGCAAACCCCGCGATAATCGAGCCAATCGTGGAACGTAACTTCACTTCAGCAGCAGATCGATACATATGCGCGACGTGGTCGATGCACAAACAAGACAAGAGGAAAAACTTCTTCTCTTGTCCAGATCCAGCGGGATCGACCCAGATATCGTTTCCAACAAGCTCGCTCACCCCACGCGGACTCAGCCACAGCGATCGCACCCCCACCAACAAACGGCGACCGTTTTTCAAGGAGCAAGAAAGCTCACGTGCCCCACGTGTGGCCTCTGTCAAAGTGTTCGTATCAAAGGGGGTTGCGGAGGCAAGGCACCATGACATAAAGGTTTGGACGTGTACCCCTTTCCACGGGGGTAATGGCAAGCCCCAGCGTCGCGACAGATCTTGCTCTGCATGTACAATCCGACCATCTGAGGCAACAAGAAGAAGGCTCAACAACTTTTGCCCGGTCGGTTCGACAGACTCAACTTGTCCCGCCATAATCAAACCTTTGTTGTGGTCCCATAGCCAAGGCTTTGCATCTTACACGGCATCTCATTTTTACAGAGAAAAACGAGCTTCCCAAAGCGCATCTTGCGTCTTTTGAGGGGTGGCTTGGGGAACAGTGGTGGTATGACAACCCGCCATCGAAAGGGCAAGAAACACGGGCGCTTCCAAGAGAGCATCCGTCGCGGTTGAAGTGTTTGCAGCGCTTGGCTGCCACACCAAAGAGATCTCTTTTGATGCGTGTTGGGCACGTACAAAAGCTCCTCCTTGGATCATCAATTCCAGCCAAGCATCGGACTCTTTGGGGAGTCCTTCAAAGAGTTCAGGGGTTTGGGAGCGGGCGCGGGTGACAGCGCGCCAAAGGGCCAAGGGAGCCGACTTCCCACAGATATCTTGGAGTGCTTGCGTTGCGCAAAGCCACGAAGCACGCCAGATTGCGCCTTGGGCTTCAAGTCCAACACTTCCCTGTTGCGAGGCGGCCCCTAACTTTTCCAACAAAGCTTGGTTTTCTGCGCCAGCCACATCGAGCTTTCGCTGAAGTTCTGTGAGATCTTTGGTGCGCGATGCTTCGGATTCTTCGGCTTGTTTCTTCGCCATCTGGACTTGCTTTTCGGCTTCCAGAACTTTTTTGGTCGCCTCTGCAAGGGAAGCCTCGCTCTGGCGGTTTTTTTCGAGGGCTTCGTGCGATTGTTTTTGAAGCTGTGCGTGCTCCGCTTGCAGCTTTTTGTGTTCTGCCTGAAGCGCTGTAAGCTCGGACTGTGCGGCCTGATGAGCGCGTTCTTTTTCCGAGGCTTGGGCTTGCGCCTTTTGGAGTTGGGTTTGAAGATCTTTCAAACCATCGAGCCCACGGGTTCGCTCCTCCAAAGACTTCTCCAACTCTTTCCGTTTTTCTGTCTCTTGGATCAGACGGTTGGTGTTGTCGTTGAGAAGCTTTTCGAGTTCTTGTACGCGTTGGCCTGCGCCTTGGGCTTTTTGAAGGGATTGTTGCAGCGCTTCTTGTTCTTTGCTTTGTTTGGTGAGCAAAAACTCTCGCTCTGACAAAGCTTTGCGCGCTGCGTCGAGTTGTTTGGAGAGATCTTCTTGGCTTTTGAGTTGCTTGAGCAGTTGATCGCGCTCAAGCACCAGCTTTTCAGAGGTTTGGGCCGCTTTTTGTAGTTTCTCTTGAGCAAGCTTTCCGTCAGAAAGCGACTGTTGAAGGGACTTTTCGCTTTCTTCTGCGCGTCGCAAAGCTTGTTTGAGTTGTGTATCTTCTTCTTTGCGCAGTTGTTCCAACATCTCTTGCGCATCCAAGGCGTCTTGGAGCTTTCGACTTTTGTCTTGGAATCCCGCGTTCAACTCTGCTTTTTCTTGGTGGCTGCTGTTTAGGTCTGCGATGAGTTTCTGGAGCTCAGCTTCCAAAGAGTTGATCCGCTCTTGTTGCTGTTCGAGTTGGGCCTCTTGCAGCTCAAGTTGAGACTCTGCATCTTTTCGACCCCCTCGCATACGCTCCCACCAAGACTTGTTTTCTGTCATCTCTCACCTCGTTTGCAACCACACGAACCTTTAACTTCAGCGACTTTTGTACGAGCGCCTTTGCTATGCAACAAAGCTATCCCAAAGCTTCCCGAAGGTGATCTGCCCAAAAAGGCAGCCTCGACAACACAAGGCCACGATTGACCTCGGGCTTTGCCACGATGCCCAACACCCTTCCTGTTCCCAAAGATGCCAAGAAGATGATCCCATCCGAGAGTACGATCAATGCGTGTTTGAAGTCGCCCATGTTGGCTGCTTCGCTCAAACGCGAGAAGGTACCCAAGCCATAAACAAAGGATGCCCCCAATGTCGCTTGCTCTTCTTCAGGGCTCCCGCCCAACCACCGACCATCCTGATCCACAATCAACACCTGAGAAATGTAGTCCATCTCCGCGATCTCTGCGAGCGTATCCCTGACCACCGTCATCCGTCCTCACCTTTTGTTAGAGCGCACCACAACGGGTATGCCTCGCGAATAGAGCTTATCCGTACACGATACGGATCTCTCCAAGAAAACTTGAATCTCTCGTGAAAAGTGTCCTTACACCTCTTCAATCCAAGGCCATCGTGGTGCTGGATCGCGCTGAAAGGCGAGGTTGCCAGCCACATAGGTCGCGGCCACCATCTCGTCTTCAGCAACAGTCATCGCACGAAACAGTCTCTGTTCCAAAGATGCGCTGGGATCGTTGTTTAGCTCACCAAGATAGGTATGCGAACGAGGCTCCAAGACCACGATATCGGCCCAAGCGCTCGCTTCGAGACATCCCATCTCTCCTTCCATCCCCATGGCGCGCGCACCATCGCGTGTCATCGCTCGCAAAAGCGACTCACCATCGAGAGGCAATCGCTCTTCCCCATCGAAGTGCATCTGTGTAAGGAAAGCAAAGCCCGCTTCTCTCCACATCGAAAAAGACACACCTGCCGCAACGTCGGTGGCAAGGCCCACACGGACCCCTGCTTCCAAGTGACGACGGTAAGGGAAGTGGCCACTGCCCAAAAAGGCGTTGGAACTCGGACAGTGCGCGATCACAGCGCCATGATCGGCCAAGCAGCGCAACTCATCGTCTGTGCTATACACAGAGTGCGCCAAGATCGTGCGAGGTGTTAGCAAGCCATAACGCTCGAAGATACCAACAGGATGGGACGCATCTGTCACGCCGACCATGGTGCGTTCAACTTCCATCCGCGTTTCGTTGACATGGCTTTGCAAAAACAGATCAGGTTGGGCCGCAAGCAACTGCCCACAGCGATCCAACATCTTGCGAGAGCAAGAAGGAACAAAGCGTGGGGACACCACATAACGCAAGCGATCTCGGTTGTGCCACTGCGCAATTTGATCTTCGACGCTTTTCCACAACACATGCTCTTCTTGAAGCAAACCCTCCGGAGAGTCCGTATCTTGGAGCGTTTCGCCCAAACACAAAGACATCCCCAATTGCAAAGCCAGATCGAAAAGATGCGAGTTGGCGTGCGCAAACTGCGATCCAAAAACAAAGGCGCTTGTCGTCCCTTGCCGCAGCATCTGTCGCAAAAAGGCCCGTGCGACTTCTTCTGCAAACTGTGGTTCTCGCAACAACGCTTCTTCTGGCCAGATGTGCCCCTTTAACCATGCAAAGAGTTCCAATGCAGAAGTCCCCACCATCCGCGTTTGGGGATAGTGGATATGGCAATCGATCAAGCCAGGTAGGATCATCGCGGACTTGGGGATGCGTTGCAAAGTCGCATCAGGATGAAGCTTCAGTGCTTCGCTATGTCCCAAGACGTCGATGATACGGCCATCTTGCTCGCTCCAAAGCACAGCGTGTTCTTCTCGTGAGCGCAAACGCCCCTCACCATCGATATCCACCACATGACCCACCAGACCTCGAACTTGTTCTGTCATCCACTACTACCTCACTTATAAGATCACGCCACGGATCGGCTGAACGCGCGGGGGAAGTTCTGTTTCGCCCAAGGTTTGTCGCAGATTGGCCTCGATCGTCCGACAGATCGAACCCAATGGAAGATCATTGGGATCAACCCCAAAGGGCATCTCGATCTCTGCGCCAATAAAATCGAGTGCGTGCAAGACATACGCGATCAGCAACACCACGAGCGGGGTCGCCGTTCCTACCGTGCCGATCAACCCCAAAGGCAAAAAGAAACAGTACAACATCACCAAGCGATGCGTAAAGATTGTATAAGACAAGGGGATCGGCGTATTGTAGATCCGCTCACAACCACCTTGGATGTTGCTGATATCAACCAATGAACGCTCTAGGGCTTGAAGGTGGTAGTCATTGATCCAACCCACCTGCCACTTTTCATGGAGACGTTCACCCATTCGTTGCACCATCGCATTGGGGACATTCTCTTGTCGCGACCACGCCTCGATATCTTCATCAGGAACAAGATGTTTGATCTCTGGCAAGATCGGCTGATCGCGCAAAGCCAGCCGCAAAGCATGAACATACGCAATCATCCGATAGATCATCTCTTTGCGAAACGTCACGATCTCCGCTTCCAAAGCACGACGCTGCTTTTTTTCCTGCTTGGTGCTTGACGAAAGCTCCTTGGGCAAGGACACATACACAAAGATCTGACGGGACCACGAGCGACTGGTGTTGACCAAAGCCCCCCAAAGTTTGCGGCCTTCCCAAAAACGATCGTAGCTGGCGTTGCTGCGCAAAGCCAAGAAGATCCCCATCGAAGCCCCCAACAACGTAAATGGTGTGGGGGTCAGATCGACCAAACGGATAAAGTCTGCGACCTTACCCGCCTTAAACAAAACGAGGATCGTGATTAACATCGACCACGCTAGATGAAACAAGATCCGTTTCCACGTCCGTTGCAAGGCCGAGCCGCGAAACAAGAAGACCTGTCTTAACCAAGAATAATTTTGTGGATCAATCATCCATTCCCTCTAGCCATCAACTTTTCGAAACACGAAGTCCAAGACCCAACGAACAAAACAAGATGCATAGCATATCGAACCCGATTCATCGAGGCCATCACCCCATGCAAAAGAAACCCACCGCCCACCAAAGATACCGCAAGATCGGTGGCTTACTTTGTCTGGTTTTTTTGCTGTTTGGTGGCTGTCTTCCCTCTTGGAAACTCCGTCGCACCGCTCCAGAGGGCACTTTCTCCCCCAAGAGTCGTTTTGCTCTTGATGCTTTTCGTTATAGCTCCAAGTTACTCATCGATGATCTCTCTGCCAAAGACTTTTTCCAAAAACAACGTCGCTTTCTTCGTGGACGTTGGAAAGTCCTTGTGCGATGGCTGAATTATGACTTTCAACGTTCTGTGCTCCAACACAGCCAAACCCCGATCCAACTCCTGAAGCCCAAACAAGCCCATCCATCGGATGTCTTTGTCCTGCGTCCGATGGTGGTCGCGCTGCGCACAGGAAGTGTGCACATCCGCTTGTCTCTGCCTAGCCAGATCAAGATCTATCTTCAGGTATACCAAGGCGGCAAGCTGATCGAAGAAGCCGAACTCAAGCACCAGACCTCCGCAGAGATCGTCAGCAACCTTGAGATACGACTGCGAAAAGACGCTTTTGGGCTGGGAAAGATCGTTGCGAGCTACCTCGAACGACGGATGCGTGGGCTAGGCCCCCCTGATGATGAAAACTGACGCGCCCCCTCGAAACAAACATTGTAGAAGAAACAACAGAGAAATCATTGCATTGTCATCAAATCGTCATCATTAACGACGAGAAGTAACGATATCTGTGAGGAAACGTACTAAGCAGAAGAAAACTGCGTAACAAGATCGCAGATGTGTTATATTGGCGTCTGTTTTCGGCAGACCTAAGGAAAAAGGAGCGCTTCATGGCTCATACACCACAAACAGAAACCACAGGGCTTTGGAAGCGCGTTGTATTGTTGGACCGCGCGATCCTTCGACGCGTCCGCACTTGGGAACGCGACTGGGTGACTCCCTTTATGCGTCTCGCAACGCGCCTTGGCGACGCTTCCACTTGGATTATCCTCACCTTCTCGCTCTACTTTATGGGTGAGAGCATGCGCCACTACTTCTGGTTGCTGACTTACGCGACCCTTGGTTCGACATGCACCGCGCACCTTCTCAAACGCATCTTCCGCCGCGAGCGTCCCTCCCTTGAGCACATTGGCGTGGAAGCCTTGGTCGTCTATCCAGACCAATACTCCTTCCCTTCGGGCCATACCACAACTGCTTTTGCAGTGGCTGCGATCTTGTTGCACGAAGGCTCATGGCTCGGCTCACTCGCAACGATGGGTGCCCTTTGGATCGCATCTTCGCGGATCTATCTGGGCGCACATTACCCCTTGGATGTCTTTCTTGGCGCAGCCATCGGCTCCACGGTGGGTTTGACCTTGCGTGTATTGTTCTTCTAATCCCCGCTGCTCTCTTCATCTCCCAAACAGCGAGCAACCCCCATCCCCCACTGCGCGCTGTCTTTCTCATCCCCCAAACAACGCACGGTGCATCTCCCTACACATCAAGCTTCGGGACTTTTGGTCTTCCACAGATAGTAATCGTAATTTCCTTCGTACACGCGAAGTTCGTGACGATCGATCTCAAAGACGCGCGAAGCCAACAGCCGCAAGAAGTGACGGTCGTGGCTCACGAGGATCACGGTCCCTGTGAAGCCTTTTAGCGCCTCCAACAAGATCTCTCGCGACTGGATATCCAAGTGGTTGGTCGGTTCGTCGAGGATCAAGAAGTTGAGGGGCTTGGCCAAGAGCATCGCAAGCGCCACGCGGCTTTTTTCGCCACCTGACAAGACAGAAACGCTTTTGTCCACTTCGTCGCCTTGGAAGAGAAAGGCCGCTGCAAGGTTGCGAACAACGCCAATGTTTACTTCGGGCATCGCTTCTTGCAGGGTGTCCGCGATCGTCTTGTTGGGATTGAGGGTTTCCATGGTGTGCTGGCTAAAGTAACCAACGTTTACGCCTGTCCCAATCGTAAAAGTCCCGTCCGTCGGCTCTGTATCACCGCAAAGGATCTTGAGGAAGGTGGACTTTCCTGCCCCGTTGACCCCGACGACGGCGATCTTCTCTCCACGACGCACCATCCCGCTCGCACCGCGAAACACCAGCTTCTCTCCGCCCTTATCGAGCGGCCAGATCTTGCCGAGTTGATCGAACTTAACGACCTCATCTCCGCTGCGAGGAGGTGGGTTAAACTGAAAACGTACAGTGCGTTGTTCGGCGGGGATCTCGATACGTTCGATCTTTTCGAGCTTTTTGATCCGCGACTGGACTTGCGCCGCATGTGAAGCACGCGCCTTAAACCGCGCAATAAACGCTTCTTCCTTCGCCAACATATCTTGCTGTCGGTTGAAACTCGCGATCAAGTTTTCGCGGCGGATCTCGCGCTCGCGCTCGTAAAAGTCGTAGTTTCCGCCATAAGAGGTGACGGTCTGATTTTCGATAGCGATGATGGTCTTGATCACGCGATTCATAAAGTCGCGGTCGTGGCTTGTCATCACCAAGGCCCCTTCGTAGGTCGAAGAAAGCCACTCTTCCAACCAGATGATCGACTCGACATCCAAGTGGTTGGTCGGTTCGTCCAACAACAACACATCGGGGTTTTGTAGCAGGACCCGCGCAAGTGCGATCCGCATCTTCCAACCACCGCTGAAAGACTCGACAGGACGGCCATAATCGTCGGGACCGATCCCCAACCCTGTAAGGATGGTCTGGGCACGCACCTCAAGGTCGTAGCCACCGCGCTTTTCGAACTGCTCCATCGCTTCGCCATAGCGTTCGAGCAACTTTTCCATCGCATCGGGGTCCATGGGCTTGCTCATCGCGCCTTCCATCTCGCGGATCTCTTCGCCAAGACGGACGACATCGTCGGCCACTGCCATCACTTCTTCAAGGGCAGATCGCCCCGCCATCTCACCCACACTTTGCGAAAAGTAACCGACCACTGTTTGCTTGGCGATCCCGACTTCTCCCGAATCAGGGGACTCTTCGCCCACAATCAAGCGAAAGATGGTACTTTTGCCTGCACCGTTGGGCCCGACCAAACCAATCCGACTTTGCGGAAGGATCTGTAAGTTGGCATTGGAAAAAAGGACCTGCGCTCCATGACGCACGCCCACCTGACTCATGTGGATCATCGCTCTCTCCGTGGAAACTGCTTTTCAAGTCGAAGCCTTCTCTCAAAAGGCGCCGCATCATACAAAGCCAAAGAAGCGATGACAAGCCAAAAAACCAAGGGCGTGCTAACGAAGAGAAGCCATCAAGGTGCGCGGACTTGTGGTGGGACACGCAGAGGGATGCGGCGATCCAAGAAGACCGCCAAGAAAAGGAAGAGCACCGCAAGCAGGGACAAGGTCAGCCCTACCTTGAAAGAGCGCGGATGGTAGGTCACACGCAAAGTGTGGCGTCCTTTGGGCACACGCACCCCCATCATCATAAAGTTGGCTCGCACGATAGGAACGGGCTTTCCGTCGAGTGTTGCGCGCCATCCTTTGTAGTAGACTTCGTTGATCACCACGAGACTTTCGTGTGGTGCCTCGACCTTCGCCTCCAAAACATTAAAGCTTGCACTTGTGATCAGCGCGGGAACTCCTCGCGTTTGGGATGCCCGCTTCTTTGGAGCAAAAGCAGTCGGCCCTCTTCCCCCAAAGTGGAAGACCAGCGGAGGCCAAGGTAACATCGAAAGCCCTTTTGTATCGGGCATATCATCTCGTTCAACGACCGCAATCCTCCAAGGATCGAGCTTTTCCATCGCGGGCAAGATCGCGTCTTTGCGTTCGACCTGCACCACATGAGGCACCCACAAGATCCGAGGAATCGGGTCTTTCAGACGATAAAGCTGGAGAAAGCCTTGTCGTCCTTCGTTGACCCAGTGATGAGAAAAACGCTGATGTTTTCCCAAGCACCAACGATAGTGGTCATTTCCAGGCAAGCAAGCGAGATAACGCTTGATATTAAAGAAGCGCAAGATATCAGGGTTGCGGCGGATCACAGGCAACAACTCGTAATAACGACGAGAAAGCAACGGGTGATCGTAATTCATCGCATCGCGCAGTAGATAAAGGTTGGATGCGTTACGCGAGCCATCTTCGATGTCATTCATCGTGCGATAAGCCGCCATCGGTCCCCTTGGTTGCGTGCGAAGCACGGGGGAACGCCAATTCACAAAGCGCGCGTGGGGGCTGGTGTCGTACATCGGGTGGTGCGCATACAAATCAAAGACAAATACACACAAAAAGAACCCAAACCACCAAGCGCTGTTGGGCTCTTTGGATAGCGTATACAAAAAGGCCCACCCCAACAAAGTCACCGAAGTGACATGTAAGATCGAGCGGAGAGCGTGAAAGTTTAGAGGATACAGATCCCCAATCAACACAAGTCCCCAAAGCACCGCAAGAAACAACGACCCAACGAACACAAGTCCCCAAAGATAGCGCTTGGTGAGATGCGAAGCGACACGTGAACAGAAGGCATCAAAACCTATCGCCACCAACAACGGCAAGGCCAAGCCCAACAAAAAGCGATAGCGTATGGAACGACGGAAGGTTGCGGCCCCTGGGACGCCGAGATAAACGAGATCGATTGCAAAAGCGTGCGGTCCCATCGACAACAACAAACCCAAGACAAAAGCAATCACACAAAAGATCACCAACGCCCGCAGTCTTCGTGCAAGCACAAGCGCGGCCCCTGCCAAAAACAACGCAAGAAGACCGTGGTAAAACATCGGCTGGTAACCTGGGATCACAAAGCCCAAGACATGGAAGTAATTCACCCATGTATCCGCCATAAAGCTGTAACCCACCCCGACCCTGCGGGTGGTCCCAGCGATCTCCAAAAACGGCAACATCACAACCGCGGCCAACGC
This sequence comes from Myxococcales bacterium, assembly GCA_020632975.1. Taxonomy (GTDB): domain Bacteria; phylum Myxococcota_C; class UBA6777; order UBA6777; family UBA6777; genus JAKLKB01. The sequence continues at coordinate 153,649 of JACKEL010000012.1, read as the reverse complement.
GACAGCCACCGCCACACTAAGCGGTAACCACCGAAGCAAGGGCAAGATCACTTTCCCCCATCCGCGCTTTCGCGACTCTTGAACCACGCGAAAAATGAAATACGCTGTCGTCCAAAACACCAAATAAAAAACACCCGGCGGCCCCCCCGCCAAGACCGCCAAGCCGCACACGCCACCCACCATCGCAGCACGCCGCAAGGTCGGTTTTTCGAGCAGCCACTCCAGCGTCAACATCGCCCAAGGCACCCAAGCAAAAGACTGGATAAACTTCAGATAATACGCGCGGTTGATAAAGCCATTGGACATCGCGACCAAACCACCAAGCAAAGCCGCGCGATGAGACAACCCGATATGCCGCAGATAAAGGTGCATCCCGAGGCCCAAAAGCCCGACAGGAGCGAGAGTCACCCACTCAAACACATAAAAAGCACTGACGCGATCAAGCATCGCTCCCGCCGCCAGATACACCCAAGATAGCGGATAATACACGCCATTTTGGGGATCAGAGACGATGGGAAAACCAAAGTTCATAAACGGATTATAGAGCGCCCAGTTTCCCTCACGCAGTGCTTGCACATGCACATGCATATCAGGCCAATATTCATGATAGACGTCACCGTTCATAAAAAGCTGTTGGGGCGATCCCACCATCCACAACCGCCAAAACTTGGCGATGGGCGCCAAAAACATATAAAACAACACCCATCCTAAATAGGCGAACCATCTCGTTTTTTTGGGAGATGCTTGCCCAGGAGACATCGATTCTTGCATCAAAGCTTTCCTCCGAGAAACAAACCCACCTGCTTGGACATCTCAAGTACAATCGCTTATACATAGCCAAAAAGAACCGCATAAAGCGAGCCAAGGATGAGGTTGGATGTCGCATCCTAATCGTGTCCACCATGAAGCGTCAAGCACAGCAACAAGGAGTTTTTGTTTTGCGAAACCACTTCCCCACACGGAAACGCTTTCCTTTTCCCACAAGCAGATGTTTGCCTTGGCAAATCGCTGTGATGGGATTCCTTTTCTTCTTTTCGCAAGCCCCCTCCGCGCGTGCGCAAAACCTTCTTGACTTGTTGACGGGCGGAAAAAGCAGCGATGGAAAAAGTCTGAGGCTCCAATCGCCCGAAGACATCGAAGTCGAAGCCATCCAAGCAAGGCAAAAGGAGATCAACCAACGTTATTTGGATCTCCAAAAGCAACAAGCCTCGCGCCTTGAGTCCATCGCACGCGACTTGCGAGAGCTACGCGCAGACACAGAGCAAAATCGCAAAGCACGCGATCAAGCCATCGTGCGGATGGATATCGACGAAGGTGTCCTCCGCGCCCAGATGATGCGACTCTACGAAGAGCAACATGCCCTTTTGCGCACACTCGAATCGGCCTACTCTTCGCGCTCTCAGAGCTTGCTCAACCTTCGCGATACGATGCGAACACAACTCATGGCCCGCAAAAAACTCAAAGCGTGGTTGGCCAAGCAGTTTGGTCCTGGCGATGTGGCCAAGCTCCAACAAGTCCTCCTCAAGATGGACTTGCGCATCAGCAAAACCGAAGAGGCCTACAAACAAAGCAGCCAACAGCTTATCAAGCTCAATCAGGCACTTGAAGAAAGCCAAAACGCTCTCAACCAAGCACGCCAACAACTCTTGACCCCCACCGCAGAAGCACTTCCTTCTCCCACATCTCCGCCCACATCGCGCCCCGCAAGTAGCACATCCAAGCCCGCTCATCCTGAGGTACCAGGCTTGCTCCTTGCCCCTCCCAAATCACGTGACCCTCTCGCAGAAAGACAACGCCAAGCTTTCTTGCAGTCGCTCAATTCACAACATCGACGCGTGCAGTTTGATGTGGCGCGTCTTCGGGTCCGCCTTACACAGATCCGCCAAGAAGACGAACGCTACAACCAAGAATACCATCGACATCGGCTTCAGCTTTTTTCCTTGCTGCGCAAAGATGCCCGTGAACACTTGCAGTCCCTCGCTTCGCAAACAGAAGGCGGCCTTTGGTTTCGCAAAAAAATTCAGCTAAGAAGCAGTATGCTCACGGATATCGACAAGCATAACAAACACTTGTGGAAAAGAGCCCCCCTCGTGTGGGAGTCTTTTCGCAAAGAACTTCACCGAGGCTATCGAGATGCCCGAAGTAGCTTGGGTTACTGGATGGAGTTCTTGCTGTTTTTTGGGTTGCTGATCACGATCGGGCTGACATTCTGGTTGCGACGACAAGTTCGACGCATCCTCAAGCCACTCTCCGAACGCATCTCTTCCTCCACCAACACCCAAACCCTCTGGCAAACCCTCTGGCTCGGGCTCAAGATCCTCTATGATCACTTGCCTTTGCTGATCGCTTACGCTGCGTTGTGGCTGATCATCAATCTCGTCGATGCCCCCGAAAACTGGGAAAATCTGGTCATCACGTTGGCGTTGATCTGGGTGCTGTATCGCACGACCCTGACATTCGTCAATCTGCTGTTTCATCGCGACATCGCAGAACGCCTTGTCAAAGAACTCGACGAAGACACCAACACCAGTTTCCGCCGCACACTCAAAGCTGTAAGCCTCCTTCTCTTCGGGCTTTGGGCATCCACCAATGTCCTGCACACACTCGAATACCCCGCGGACTTACTTTCGCTCGTGGATGTGGTCTTTTCGGGTTTCACAGTGCTTTGTATCCAACTTGTCTTGTGGAACAAAGATGCGGTCCTCTCGATTATCCCGCGCGATACCAAGATCGGCCGCTTCGTCTTGCTGTGGACCTACCGCCTCTATCGCTATCTTTCTCTTTTGGTGCTTTCCCTGTTTGGGATCTACCTCTGGGGCTATCGCGCCTTCTCGGTCTTTTTGGCCCAAGGCTTGATCTTTAGCACCATCCTACTCGCCCTATTCTACGGGCTTTACAACATCTCTTGGCAAGCCGTCTTGTGGATGTTTGGTTTCTCCAAAGGTCAAAAAGCACTCTTCGATATCGAAAAGAAGACCGCGAGAAATGTGACCCGCTTCTTGCGGGTGTTTATCGCGAGTGTCCTTTCCTTGTCTGCGTTGTTGCTTTTGCTCGAAGTATGGGGCGTTTCAGGAGCCCTTCAAACCTTCGTCCAGTTGATCAACTACCCACTCGTCAAGGTCCAAGACAACCACGTAACCCCCCTCTCTTTGGGCAAGTTCTTGATCGCGCTGTTGAGTTCGATTTGGTTGTCCAATGCGCTCAAACGACGACTTGAAGACGTCGTGTACCCCCTGCTCAGCATGAGCCCAAGCAACAAATACGCAGCCAACACCGTAGTGGGTTACACCATCATTATTATAGGTGCCCTCGGTGGCCTCCAATGGATGGGCGTCGGCATCGGCGGACTTGCCGTATTTGCCGGGGTGATCGGTATCGGGGTGGGATTTGGTTTGCAAAACATCGCCAACAACTTCATCTCTGGCTTGTTGATCATCTTTGGTCGCCCCATCGCAGTGAAGGATATCATCGAAGTGGGCGGTCTGATCGGCGAAGTCAAAGAGATCAGCACGCGCTCCGTGACCATCGAAACCCTCGATGGGCGCTTGGTTTTGATCCCCAACGCAGAGATCCTTACAAGCAAGGTGATCAACTGGAGCCTTGGCCCCTCGTATGTTTGGGTCAAAGCAGAAGTCGGCGTTGCTTATGGCAGCGACACGCGTCTCGTTCAAAAGCTGCTTTTGGAGATCGCCCAACGCCATCCCAAGGTGCTCACAAATCCCCAACCGGCGGTGCGTTTCAACAGTTTTGGCAGTAGCTCTCTCGACTTTGCTTTGTGGATCGCGGTCGCCGATCCTGTCACACGTTTCGCAGTACTCAGTGAATTACGCTACGAGATCGACGATGTCTTCCGCGAACACGACATCGTGATCGCCTTCCCCCAACAAGATATCCACCTCAACGCAAATCTCGAAGAGGTCTTGGTCCAGGCCTTCAAAAATCAATCTGTGATCGCTTTGCAAGGTCCGCCACCCCCAAAGAACTTGGGTAGCACCTCCCCGACCCGTGAGATGGAAGTCTTTCGTCCGCCCGCTCCATCAAGTGCCAAGTCGCCCGACGCACCGCCCGTGTCCTCCGTTTCGAGCCACAACGTTGGCGACGAAGCACCTGATCGCGACCCGTCAGGCTCTGGCCGCTAATCACAAATCCCCGTCCTACCTTCCTTTACGCTCCCCTTCTTCCTCTTCTTTGTCTTTCAACGCAGGCACAAACAAGAAAAAGAACATGGGCACACCATAAAAAAGAAGCCAATGTCCAGAGAATCCGCGGACTTCGTTGACACGCAAGGCATCATACTCTTGCTTTGTGATCTTGCGGATCAACTTCCCATGGTTTTGTATGACGTACCCACCGTTTTTTTCAGCGGGTCCACCCCCGCCCGACTTCCCTGCAAAAAGCATAAAGTTTGCAGCAGTGTAGAGGGTGAGTCCAAAAAGGATCGCCCGCATCCAGATCGGGAAGATCGACCAGATCCCAAGTTTGCTTTGTTTGATCTTCTTTTGGTAAGGCCCCATCGAGAGGACCATGGGGATGAACACCACAAAGATCCCAACATGAAGGAACATCACGCCTGGGATCTTCAGGAGCCAAGTGCTTCCCAAAAGCGCCAATACATGGACACAAAGCGCCATGCTAAATCCAACAAGGGCGACTATACCGAGACTTTTGCGATATCGTTCCATGGAGAGGTCTCCTTGTCTCAAGTTTGAGGGGACACAAGCTGTTCAGAAGACGCATGCAGGCTTGGACTCATCGCAGCGAGTGTACCTGCTTGCTTTTTCCAAAGTCGCTCTATCTCCTCAAACTCTTGAAGGAAATGCTGGATCGCCGCAACAAGGATCTCGCGTTCTTGACGCAGGGAACTCAACACAGCTTTTTGCGGAGCCCCCTGTTCTTGTGGGAAATGCGCGAGTGCAGCGCAAAGCTGCTGGAGTTGTGCAGCCGCTTTGTGATCCGCTTGCAAGCGATCTCTCATAAAAGACGGCAACAACCGCATGTTGTGGACTTGCAGAAGATGTCCCCAGCCCGTAATCATGCGATGAAACTGCGTTTCCCAGTCCAACAAGCGCAGCCCGGACAGCTTGAAAAAACGCTGCCCCAGTCGCTGACGTCGCAAAAAGCCAAAGCGTTCGAGATGAGCTTGAAGACTTCGCAGCAAGCGTACCACCTCGCGCAAGGTCCCCACCAAACGATGAATCTTCCAACGCAAAAGCTTGGTTTCGTCGGCCTCTGAGACATCTTGGCTAGATGTTTGTTCGCCTTGACTTTGTTCCTTGCATGGCAGACGTTCCAACAAGCCTTCGAGCAAGACCCCAAATGGCAAGGACACAAAGCGCACACCGCTGGGTTCGACTTCTGCCATCAGTTGCTCCACCAAACTTCGCATCCAAGTCTCGTGGAGAGCTTGCCATGGGCTGAGCGGACGCTCCAAAGGGCGCCCACCTTCGGGCCAAAGCAAGACGACGCATGGCTCGACTGGACCATCCAAGGGAGCCCTTTCTCGCCAAGCCCGCAGCGATGAGAGCGTTTGTGTGATGCTTTCAAAAAAGCCATCCCAGCTCTCTTTTGGAAAAGAGAGGAGCTTTGCTTGGGTTGAAGGCGCGATCTCCCAAAAGAAAAGCTCCGCAGGAGCGGCCTCTTGGGTCGTAGGATCGACGCGTTTGAGCTTTGTGGCCTCGACATGATGCTGCTTTTCAAACTCAGCAATCCCCGAAGCCGCGAAGCCTTCGGCCTCTACGCTCAAGACTTGCAAGGTCCCAGAAGCTCCAGAACCCAACAAAGAACGCAAAAGTTCCCGGGTCCAAGGACTTTGGAGGGCACCACACCATGTAAAGGAGAAAGAAAGGGGCAAGTTAGACTCAGACATCGTACACCCCAAAAGGAAGGGAAAAGCCAAGCCTCGAAGCACTTTGTTGACTTCGAGGCTTGAGGGTGATCAGCGGCGGGGAGCAGGACGTGCCGCATCTTTGGGGGGTTGGCACATCCCATTGTTGTTGGCGCCAGGTGCGCACTCTTCTTTTTTCTTGCCAGGCTCAGACTTTTTCGCAGCCTTGTTGGGCTGTGCTTCCAATCCCATGCTTGGCAAAGCAGGGATCAACGAGTCCTTTTTCTTGGCGGGCGCTGCTTTCGCCTTCTTGCGAGGTTGTTTCAACGCTGCTTCGATCGCAGCTTTCAAAGCCTCGTAGGTCGGCGATTTCACGCGTTTGTTATCCACAAAGAAAGAAGGCGTACCGCTCACACCAAAACGCTCACCAACTTCCATGTCTTTGTCGACTTGATCTTTGTAGATCGCCGAATCAAGGGCTTGTTGGAGGTTCACGACATTCATCCCAACTTCTTGGGCGTAGCGTTCGAGATCTGCGCGCTTGAGTTGGCGTTGGTTGGCAAAGAGTTTGTCGTGGTATTCCCAAAACTTACCCTGCTCTTGCGCAGCCACGGCAGCTTGCGAAGCGAGGTGTGCGTTTTTGTGGAAGCTCAAGGGGAAGTGCTTGAACACAAAGCGAACTTTGTCTTTGTATTCTTTCGCGAGTTTTTGCAGGGTGTTTGCAGCTTTCGAGCAGAAAGGACACTCAAAGTCTGAAAACTCAACCACGGTCACGAGCGCATCTTTGGCCTTGGCTCCTTTGGAAGCAGAGCCTTTGGTCGGGATCTCTGAAAAGTCGGGAAGCTCGGACTTTTTGACGCCTTTTTCGATAAGGATCTCATTGAGGCGTTTGGCGATATCACCAAAGCTCGCACCATCGGTCGATTCGTTGTTCACGAAGAACGAAGGTGTACCACGCACACCAAAGCGCCCACCCACATTCATATCGACATCGACGTCGTCTTTGTATTCGCCCGAATCAAGGGCTTTTTTGAACTTGTCCATATCAAGGCCAAGCTCTTGGGCGTAGCGATCGAGATCGGGTCGTTTGAGATTGCGTTGGTTCGCGAAGAGTTTGTCGTGGTAGGGCCAGAACTTGCCTTGTGCTTGTGCAGCCATGGCCGCTTGCGACGCAAGATGCGCATCTTTGTGAAAGCTCAAGGGGTAGTGCTTAAACGCAAACTTCACGTAGCGACCATAGGTCTTTTCGAGTTTTTTCAGGGTATTGGCAGCTCTCGAACAGAAAGGACATTGGAAGTCCGAAAACTCGACGACAGTCGCAAGGGGTTTGGCTGCGCCCTTCCAAGGTGTTCCTTTGAGGGGGATCTCTGTCGAAGAAGGCAAGTCGCCCGCTGCAACGCCTTTTTTGAGCAAGATCGCATTCAGCGACTTGGAAAGTGCTTTGTAGTCCGCGCCTTCGGCCTTTTTGCCATTGATAAAGAAGGTAGGCGTACCGCTTACACCCACGCGCGATCCTGAAGCCATCTCAAGATCGACGCGAGCTTTGTAGATTCCCGTATCAAGGGCTTTTTTGAACTTGTCCATATCGAGACCAAGCTCTTGGGCGTAGCGTTCGAGATCAGGTCGTTTGAGATTGCGTTGGTTGGCAAAGAGTTTGTCGTGGTAAGGCCAAAACTTGCCTTGTTCTTGCGCAGCGATGGCCGCTTGCGAAGCAAGGTGTGCATTTTTGTGGAAGCTCAAGGGGTAGTGCTTGAACACAAACTTCACATATTTTTTGTAGTCCGCGGCCAAAGCAGAAAGGGTGCTTGCTGCACGAGAGCAGAAAGGACACTCAAAGTCCGAGTACTCCACGACCGTAGCGAGGGGTTGCTCTGCACCTTTTGAGGGTGAGCTTTCGATCGCGATCTCTTCGCCGGGCTCGTCGGGCAGATCGGACTGTTTGAAGCCCTTCTTCAACAAGATCGGATCGATCGCTTCTTTGAACGCAGAGAAAGACAAGCCACTGCTGAGCTTGATGCCGTTGATAAAGAAGGTGGGCGTACCGCGAACGCCAACGTTGTTACCTTGGCGCATATCCTCGTCCACATAGACTTTGAGCGAAGTGGAGTCGAGCGCGCTTGTAAAGCTGTCCATATCCAACTCAAGCGCCCGAGCATACGAGAGCAAAGAAGGACGAGAAAGGTTCTTTTGTCCAGCGAAAAGCATGTCGTGGAACTCCCAAAACTTGCCTTGCTGGTGGGCAGCCATCGCTGCGATCGCTGCGCCTTTTGCGGCAAAGTGGAAGCTCAAAGGATAGTGTTTAAACACCAAGCGCACTTTGTTTTTGTAAGCGCGTGCGACTTTCTTCACAGCTTGGGCACCACGCACACAGTAGGGACACTCAAAGTCCGAAAACTCAACGATGGTCACGGGCGCATCGTCGGGTCCGAGGGTAGGTGCCTCGCCAACGGCGATCACTTTGGGCTTTTCTTCTTCGGCTTCTTTGGCGCGTGGTGGGGGTGCCGCGTCTTTTTGCTTACCTTTTTCGATCAAGGCGTTGTAGAGGGCATCACCGCGAAGTCCTTTTTTGACCTGCTCTTTGACACGCTCCAACTCATCGTCGATGAGGGTCTTTACATCATTTTCGGTCAGCGCGCTGGCTTGACGACCGTTGACGAACGCGGTGGGTGTTCCTTGAACCCCAACGGATGCGCCAAGTTTCATGTCTTCATCAACTTCAGCCGCATGCGTTTTCTTTTTCAACGCAGCTTCAAAGCGCTTCATATCCAGGCCGATCTCACGGGCATAACGAAGCAGGTCGCGTCGTTTGAGCTTGCGTTGGTTGGCGAAGAGCTTATCGTGGTACTCCCAAAACTTACCTTGGCGCTGCGCTTCGATAGAAGCCTGCGAAGCGAGGTGTGCATTTTGGTGGAAGCTCAAGGGGAAGTGCTTAAACACGTAACGCACCTTGCCTTTGTACTGCTTTTCAAGCTTGGCAAGGGTGTTGGCCCCACGAGAACAGAAAGGACACTCAAAGTCCGAAAACTCGACGACGGTCACAAGCGCGTTGTTATCGCCCTTGCGAGGTGCCTTTCCAAGCGGTATTTTCCAGACCTCGGGTGCTTTGGTCTTGAGACTAAACTTCTTCTCTTTGTACACATCTTGAAGGGAGCCATAAGTCTGGCTAGGAGCGCTTTTGGGCGCACCTTCAAGGGAGTAAGGGTCTTTACAACCCATCATAAATAGGGTGACGAAGACAAACCAACGCAGACGCATCAAACAAGACCTCCATCCAAAAAAGAGGAAAGCAAAGCATCGCGGCACACGCTCAAAGACAAGAAGCACCGCTGTACAAGCCGTAAAGATGGCAGGCAAGATGCACGGATTTGCACCACACGTCAAGCCAGAGCCGCCCTCGCCTAGCCACTTACACAAAGGAGGATATCCTTGTCGGGCCAAACGATCCGTTTTCTCCATATCGCCGACGTCCATCTTGGTTACCGCCAATACAACCTAACCCAGCGCGAGCGCGATTTCTTCCTCTCTTTTGAAGATGCGATCTGTCGCTACGCACTGCCCCTCGAAGAAGGCGACCCACCTCAAGTGGACTTTGTCTTGATCGCGGGTGATCTCTTCGACAGTCGCCAGATCGAACCTGTGACCTTGTCACGTGCTACAGCGGTCCTTGCGCTCCTCCGCGACGAAGGCATCCCCGTCTTTGCCATCGAGGGCAACCACGATGCACGAAAGCGCGATCAAAGCCCTTGTTGGTACGACTTTTTGTGTGGCGAAGGCATGATGATCTTTTTGCGCGATGATCTTCGAGATCGCGCGATCCATTTATCCCCTTGGGACGAAGACGAGCGAAGAGGCGGATACTACGACGTCAACGAACATGTACGCGTGATCGGATCACATTGGTATGGTGCATCTTCTCACGTCGTGATCGACCGATTCCGCGAAGCCATCGAAGCCCTCCCCCCCAAGCCATTCAATATCATGATGTTCCATGGCGGTCTCAGCACCCATGTCAACGAGCTCTCAGGAGGCGTTGATTACGAAGTGATGTTGGCCCTGCGGCCTTGCGTGCAGTACCTCGCTTTGGGGCACATCCACAAACAGTACAGTATGCAAAACTGGCTCTTTAACCCAGGCAGCCTCGAAGTCAGCAAGTCTCGCGAGTACGATGAGCCCCATGGAGCGTACATTGGCGAGATCCATTTGGAAGACATGAGTTTGCATGTCACACATCACCAAGACTACCTCAAACGTCCCTTCATTACGTTGTTTTGCGACTGCGAACGCTACATGACCCCCGAGATGCTTTTGGAAGGCGTGCTTCAGATCGCCCAACAAGAAGGCGCTGCCAAGATCCGTCACGAAAAAGAGAACTGGCCGAGCGATATCGACATGCCCGCCCCCGTTCTTCATGTGTATCTCACAGGGATCTTGAGCTTTCCTTTTTCAAGCATCTCGATCTCAGATCTAGAGTCCCAACTTTCAGAGATGTTGTCCCTCGAATATGTGCGATTTTCCAATGACACACAGCCCCTTGAGTACACCCCAGACGAAGAGTACCCACGCGATGAGTCCGGGCACCTAGACCGCGATGCGCTCGAAGCAAGGGTGTTTCAAAACCTGATCCATGCAGACACTCGCTACAGCGATCAGTCCCAAGAACTCGCGCGTTTCACCTCCAACTTGAAAGAAAATCTCTTGCGTGAGGCGCTCCAAAACGACCATGAACAAGAGATCCTCATCCAAAAATTACATGGACTCTTACGTACCTCCCCTTCTCAAGAGAAAGACGACAGCATCTAGACATAAGTGACTTGTGCTTGTCCCCCACTGTTCAAGCACCAAAAATTGTGCTTGCCTTTTCTCGACATCTTATGTTTCAAAACGTTGGCTTATTGCGCAAAAAGTAGATGTTGCCAAAGCGCTGACTTTGTGCTAGACCCTTGCGCTTGCAACTGAACTGTATCACAGTCAATACCGCCCAGCGCGTACCCTGAAGCCTCTCCCTTGAAGCCCACAACTCGGGCCACGAATGTGATCGTGGGAAAGCAGCTCTGGCGGAGCGTAGAAAGGAACGCAGATGGAGATCACTGAAGTTAAAATCTTCCCCGTCCAAGAAGACAAGCTCAAAGCATACGTCACGATCACATTGGATGACTGCTTTATTGTGCGCGATCTCAAGATCATCCAAGGGAAAACAGGTATGTTTGTTGCGATGCCGAGCAAAAAGACCAAAGACGGCACCTTCAAAGATATCGCTCACCCCCTCAACAGCGACACACGTCAACAGATGGAACAAACCATCCTCGATGCCTATGAAAAAGAGGCCGCAGCAGGAAAAATCCCTTCAGACTCAAATACATCACAACTTGATGTTGACAACTAGAAAACTGTAGATTATATACACACACCGTGATCGCAACTGAACAAGTTGTGGCGCGTTGGGGCGTCGGCAAGTGGTAAGCCACCGGGTTTTGGTTCCGGTATTCCTAGGTTCGAATCCTAGCGCCTCAGAAAAACAATCCCCCCCCAAAAAAACCTGACAAATCCCTTGTCAGGTTTTTTTTTGCCTTTTTTCTGGCGGATCTAGCCAGAAACCCAGCCCGCACTGGAAAAGATCCAACCTTGCGAAAATATACTTGCAATCCAATAAAAAATTCACTATCCTCTCGCCCCTCTCACTGTGCTTCCTCGGTCGAGTTACTTGCCTGAGTGAGCCATCATCCAAGATAACCCGCCTGTATGGGTCTCCACACTCTCCCTTGGTACGGCGAGATTCGCCGACAAACGCCTCTCTAGGGTGCGGAAAGTCTCACAGGCTTGTAAGTTGCGAATCTTGTAAGGAGACCATCGAGTCATGGAACAGGTGATCTTGTCCGTCACACATCGTACCGAAACTGGCAAAAGTGCCGCACGTAACATCCGCAAGCAAGGGCAGATCCCCGCTCTTGCGTATGCAGGTGGAAACGCTCCCATCCACTTCTCTGTCGATCCTGTTGAACTGCTCAAGCAGCTCCGCAACAAAGGCAAAAACACGCTTTTGACGCTTCAGAGCGAACACGGCCCCCTCCATGAGCAAACCGTGATGCTTCGTGAGATGCAGCGTAACGCGCTGAACCGCAGCCCCATCCACGCAGACTTTGCGATCGTGGATCAAAACAAACCCGTCCAAGCAACCATCAAGGTAACCTTCACAGGTAAGCCTGCTGGTGCAGCGCTTGGTGGTGTGGTTGAGATCCTCCACACCAAACTGACCGTGGAATGTTTGCCCGCATTGATCCCCACAGACAGCACCGTTGACATCTCGGGCTTGGGCCTCGCTTCCAAATTCACCGTTGCAGATCTCGGCTTCGCAGAAGGCGTTTCTGTGGTGGGTGGAAACGATCTCGCCCTCGTCACTGTTAGCGAAGGCTAAGTCGCGCTTTGTGCGCCCTGCTCGTAAAAGAGGGCTCTCGTTCATGTGGGTGATCGTCGGATTGGGCAATCCAGGAACACGCTACGCCAATGATCGCCACAATATCGGCTTTCAAGTGGTCGAAGCATTGGGGCAACGTTGGCATGCTCCTGCAGCCAAGTCTCGCTTTCAAGCACTGATTTCACAAACAACGCTTGACAACGAACCCGCCCTGCTCGTACAACCCCAAACCTACATGAACCTGAGCGGTCAAGCGGTCGCTGCTATCTGTTCTTTTTATCAGGTCACACCAGAACATGTACTGGTGGTCCACGATGAGCTGGACTTGCCCTTCGGCCAACTCCGACTCAAACAAGGCGGAGGCGACGGTGGGCACCGTGGGTTGCGCTCGATCAGCGCAGAACTCGGCTCACCCAAGTACACTCGCCTGCGCTTTGGCATTGGGCGCCCTGATCACGAAGATCTCGCCGTTGCGGACTTTGTGCTCAGCCCCTTCTCTACAGAACAAAAAACCGAACTCCCCGCGCTGATCGAACAAAGCGCCGAGATGCTCGAAAGTTGTCTGCGAGAAGGTTTGCTCAAGGCCATGAACCTGTGGAACCGAAAAAAAGCCCCCTAAGCGACCAAATCTCGCTTCCCTTGGGCGGATGTCCGAACCTCCCGGACTCTCCACCAAACAGATACCAATGTAGCGTCACAAACTCACACGACGCCCTTCCCCACCGAAGGGCGTGCCTGGGAAACCAGCGACGAGCATGGAAACAAACAATCAACAGGAGTGATCGATGTTTTGGATTTTGATATTGGCCTGTATTGTGCTGGGGTTTGCCGCCCTTTATTTTGCATGGGGCCGTAGCCAGTGGATTGAGCAACAAGACGCTGGAACGGATCGCATGAAAGAGATCGCTGAACACATCTCGAACGGTGCGAAAGCCTTCCTCCGCCGTGAAGCACAAGTTCTGCTCGTGTTCGTCCTTGCAGTCTTCTTGATCCTTTTGTGGGCCAACTTTGGCGGCGGCGATACCAGCGCTTGGGTCTCCGTCTCTTTCTTGTTTGGCGCACTCTGCTCCTTTGGTGCAGGCTATGCAGGGATGACCGTGGCAACCAAAGCCAACGTCCGTACCGCTGCCCGCGCTCGCGACAGCCTCAACAACGCACTCGAAGTTGCGTTTGCAGGTGGAACCGTCATGGGTATGTCCGTGGCTGGTTTGGGTCTCGTCGGAATCAGCTTGCTCACCGGTCTCTTTGCTGTCGTCTTCGACTACCAAAGCGCAAACGGTATGCAACTCCTTCTTTCCGTCGTTTCCGGCTTCTCGCTCGGTGCATCGTCGATCGCTCTGTTTGCTCGCGTTGGTGGTGGTATCTATACCAAAGCCGCTGACGTTGGTGCTGACCTCGTCGGTAAAGTCGAAGCTGGCATCCCCGAAGACGACCCACGTAACCCCGCAACCATCGCTGATAACGTTGGTGACAACGTTGGTGACGTTGCTGGTATGGGTGCGGACCTCTTCGAATCTTATGTTGGTTCGATCATCGGTGCGATGGTTCTCGCTGCGTCGATCACCATCCCCGGTCAAAAAAGCGACCGCGTGTTGCTCTACCCCGTTCTTCTTCCCTTGGCCATCGCTGGCGTCGGCATCTTGATGTCGATCGGCGGAACCCGCTTCGTGAAAACCACTGAAGATGGTAACCCCCAATGGGCGTTGACCCTCGGAACCTTGGTTGCTGCGGTGAGCACGGGTGTTGCGACACTCGTCCTCTGTACCTTCCTCCCCGCAAAACTCAACCTCATGGGCTTTGACTTCACCCGCTGGGGTGTCTTCTTCTCCGTGATCACAGGTCTTGTGGCTGGTACCGCGATCGGCTTCCTCTCTGAGCTTTACACCTCTTTTGACTACGGTTTCGTCAAAAAGATCGCAAAGCAAAGTGAAACTGGCCCCGCAACCAACATCATCTCTGGTCTTTCTGTTGGTATGCAGTCCACCGCAGCACCCATCCTCGTGATCGTTATCGCGATCATCGTGTCCTACAACGCTGCTGGCCTCTACGGTATCGCGATCGCTGCTCTTGGTATGCTTTCCACTACAGGTATCCAACTTGCGGTTGACGCTTACGGTCCCATCGCTGACAACGCTGGTGGTATTGCTGAGATGGCAGAACTTGGTGCACACGTCCGTGAACGTACTGACAAACTCGACGCTGTCGGTAACACCACTGCGGCGATTGGTAAAGGTTTCGCGATCGGCTCTGCGGCACTTACCGCACTCGCACTCTTCGCGGCTTTCCGTACCGTGACCCAAAAGATCACTGGCGCTCCCCTCGACCTCAACATCGCAGACACCTCCGTCATGGCAGGTCTCTTGATCGGTGGTATGTTGCCCTTCCTCTTCTCCTCGCTCGCGATGGACGCTGTTGGTGAAGCTGCACAAGCCATGATCGAAGAAGTTCGCCGCCAATTCCGTGAGATCCCCGGCCTCAAAGAGGGTAAGCCCGGTGCTGTCGCTGAATACGCAAAGTGCGTTGACATCTCCACCCAAGCTTCTATCCGCAAGATGGTTGCTCCTGGTCTTCTCGCTGTTCTCGCACCCGTTATCGTTGGTGTGTGGAGCATGGAAGCTCTTGGTGGTCTCCTCGCAGGCGTCACCGTTTCGGGTGTTCTCGTTGCACTCTTCATGTCCAACGCTGGTGGCGCTTGGGACAACGCGAAGAAGTACATCGAAAAAGGTCACCACGGCGGAAAAGGCTCTGATCCCCACAAAGCCGCTGTCACTGGTGACACCGTTGGTGACCCCTTCAAAGATACCGCAGGTCCCGCACTCAACATCTTGATCAAGTTGATCACCGTTATCGCCTTGGTTTCGGCTCCCGCGCTCGCAAAAATGCACTACTCTGCAAAAGGTCAGCCCAAAGCAAAAGCACCTGCTGCACGTACTGCAACGCCTGCTGCGCGCCCCGCTGCTCCCGCGCCCCGTCGTGAGGCAGCCAAGCCCGCCATGCGCACCCACAAGCCCGCGCCTCGCCGTGAAGCAGCGAAACCTGCTCCCCGTCGTGAAGTGAAACCCGCTGCTCCCGTAAGCAAGCCCGCTGCTGCTCCCGCGAGCAAGCCCGCGAGCCGCTAAGCTCCCTTTTTGATCTCTTTGAGATCTCCCAAGTCCTGCTGGGATGTTTCCTAGCAGGGCTTCTTTTTGTCTCTTCGCTTTCTCGCCCGCACAACGCAGGCGAAACATTACATGCGTTGCTTTTCACGATGCACGCACTCACTCCTTGCCCGCCCACAGAAGCGCGGGCCGCTCAGTCCAGAAGGAGGCTCCTTTGGAAACGCCGAAATACCGTAAGTATGAAACTATCTATTTGCTGCGCCCCAACCTCACCGAAGATGTGATCAAAAAAACCAACGATCGTCTCTTCGAACTTATCAACAACAAAGGCAAAGTCCTTGTTGTTGATAACTGGGGTCTGCGCAAGACCGCTTATCCCGTACAAAAACAACACAAAGGTTTCTTCTTCCATGTGACCTTTGCAGGACTTCCCGGCCTCGTCGGTGAAGTTGAACACCAGTGCCGTATCTCTGAAGACGTCATGAAATACCACAGCGTCAAAGTTGCTGATCTCATCACTGAAGAAGAGATGAGCAAAGACGTTGAGTTCAAAACCACCAACCGTGACGAAGGCGAACGTGGCCAAGGCCGTGGACGTCGTGGTGATCGTGATGGTGGCCGTGGCGATCGCGGAGACCGTGGTGATCGCGGAGATCGTGGTGATCGCGGTGGAGATCGTGGTGATCGCGGTGGTCGTGGCCGTCGTGGTCGCGAAGATGATATGGACGAATAAAAACTACAACGCTACGCCGCCTCATAAAGGCTAGGACCTTCTCGTCCTCGCGTAGTCGCTTGATTTGGAGGGATCTCCCGTGAAAGTCATCTTGAAAGAAGAACTCAGCGGCCTCGGCAAAGCTGGTCAGATCGTTAAAGTTACCCCTGGTTATGCGCGCAACTACTTGTTGCCCCGCGACCTCGCTGCGCTTGCAACTGAAAATAACTTGCATCGCCTCGAACACGAGCGTCGCTTGATCGCGCAACGCCAAGAAAAAGCACGTCGCGAAGCAAACTCGCTCGCAGACAAGCTCAAAGATCACTCTGTGACACTTTATCGCCAAGTGGGTGATGAAGAAGAAGAGCGTATCTTCGGCTCCGTCACCACCCGCGACATCGCTGAAGCACTTCGACAAAACGGCTTTAAGATCAGCCGTCGTCAAATCCGCTTCGACGAAAACGTCCGTACCCTCGGTACGTACGAGTGCAGCATCAAGTTGCACAGCGACGTCAGCGTCCCCCTCAAAGTGTGGGTTGTCAAAGAGTAGTCCACACGCCCCCTCGCCTCTCCCCCTTTTCTTATGAACCTCTCCCATTTCTCTGCTTCCATCCCCCCATGACTAGGGGGTTATCTCCTATCGTGCCGTCAGATCGGCTCGCGATGCACTTTGGTCTCTGCCACAGCTTGCCTTCGTGGATCGCTGCGCGCATGATCAAGTGCTCGCCCCTGCTTTTCTGTTGAGGAGTTTCTGATGCAAAGACGCGGCAATGCCACCGACTCTCGCGAAAAAGAAAATACAGTCTTCGAACTGCAACGCCGAGTCCCCCCACAAAATATCGAAGCAGAACGCGCTGTTCTCGGCTCGATCATGCTCTTTAGTGAACTCATCCACAGTGTCGTTGGGATCCTCAAACCCAAGGACTTCTACCTCGAACGACATCAGTGGATCTTTGAAGCCATCACTGAACAAGAGGCCGAAAGCAACCCTCTCGATATCATCTCCGTCGCAAACAAACTCAAAGTCAAAGGACAACTCGATAAGGCCGGTGGTATCGCCTACCTCGGTGAACTTGTCGATATGATCCCTTCCGCCGCACACATCGAGCACTATGGGCAGATCATCAAAGAGAAGTCTGTCCTTCGCCAGATCATCGGCGTCAGTACGGAGATCGCCAGCGAAGCCTACGAAGAACAAGAAAACGTCGCGCAATTCCTCGATAGCGCAGAAAAACGTTTCTTCGAGATACGCGAAACAGGCGAAAAAAACAAAGATATGGCGCCCGTTAGCGAGATCGTGAAAGACGCCTTCAAGACCATCGAAAAACTCTACGAGCGCAAAGAACTCGTTACAGGCGTCCCCACGGGCTTCGAAGAGTTCGACAAGATGTCTTCAGGACTCCAACCATCCGACCTCGTGATCCTCGCGGGACGCCCCTCCATGGGCAAGACAAGTCTCGCGATGAACATGGTCGCCAACGCCGCTGTCATGCACGGCGTGCCCGTCGTCGTCTTCTCCTTGGAGATGAGTAAAGAACAGCTCGTTATGCGTCTGCTCTGTTCTCAAGGCCGCGTCGACGCTTCGCGCCTTCGTACGGGGAACATGAAAGACGGCGACATCCCACGCCTCATGCAAGCCGCCACCGATCTCGCAAAGTCCAAGATCTTCATCGACGATGGCGCCAACTCCAGCCTCCTCGAGATGCGTTCCAAATGCCGAAGGCTCAAGATGGAACACGGCCTTGGCATGATCATGATTGACTACCTTCAGCTTATGAAAGGTGACGGAAAAGGCGGAGACTCCCGTGAACGCGAGATCTCTGACATCTCGCGCGGCCTCAAAGCCCTCGCCAAAGAACTCCACGTCCCTATCCTTGCCCTCTCCCAGCTCAACCGCTCGCTCGAACGTCGCCCCGACAAACGCCCCATGCCTTCGGACCTTCGTGAATCAGGAGCGATCGAGCAAGACGCCGACATGATCGTCTTCGTCTATCGCGACGAAGTCTACAACCCCGAAACCGAAGATCGCGGCGTCGCTGAGATCATCATCGGAAAACAACGGAACGGTCCAATCGGTACCGCCCGCGTCCGCTTCTTCCACGAATACACACGCTTCGATAACCTCTACCCCGACCAAGCTTGATCCTATCGATCGGGCGACCTTCCGTGGTCGCCCCCAAAGACAGAATATCCTCGGTAGATCGGGCGACCACGGAAGATCGCCCCAGAGAACAGGATATCCTCGGTAGATCAGACCTCCCCCCTCCATCCATCCCCTGCATAATCCAAAGAAAAAGGGCGGACAAAAAATGCCCGCCCTTCTAAGGACAACAATGCTTGCTCTACGCAGAGTATCAGCGATTGGGGAACTGAAGATCCAGTTGACGGCGATGTTGTTGGAAAGAAGCCAACTGCCCTTCAGGAAGGGTACGCATATAAGTCTCGTGGAAGCGGAAAGGATCGATCACTTTTCCACGGCGCGTCATGATCTGGTAATGCAGGTGAGGAGCTGTTGAACGTCCGGTGTTTCCGACATAACCGAGGATCGTTCCTGCGGGAAGAACGCGGCCAGCTTTCACCTTCGAGGACAACTTTTGCAAGTGAAGGAACATGATCCGAGCGTTGGGTTTGTGGAGAGGAACCACCTCAAGACAGTTACCATTGTAACGGAAGTTCCAAGTGGTACGGAGAACGCGAGCGCGGAAAGGAAGGTAAAGCTTCGTACCCACGGGCGCTTTAAAGTCCACGCCTTTATGCTTGGGTCGCATCTTGAGGATCGAGGTCACTTGCTCATACTCACGAAGGGGCGAGTTGCGTAGCTTTTGTTCGATCTCACGGCCTTCTGCGTCATAGTAAGCAGCAAAGCGACGACCGGGCTCTTGGTAACGATAGAAAGCGTAGCTGCGGTTGTGTTTGGTGCTGGTGTAGCGCATCGCGATGATCTCAAACATACTTTGCGAATCAACGGGGCGATAAAGCAACTCGATCTTGTCGCCACGACGAAGTTCACGGCGAAGATCGAGGCGCCAGATCAACAAGCGAGCAGCCAACGCGCTGAGAAAAGTCGCTTGCTTTCGCTCAAGTCCACCGCGTTGGAAACTGCGGGACAAAGGACCGTTGATCTTCGTCTGAAAAGTCTTCAGACCATTCGCAGAGACGGGCTCGGCAGCAGCGGGCTCTTGGGCTTGTGAGGGAGCGTGAACAGGTTGCGAGGGCGCAGCCACAGAAGCCCGTTGTAAGTTCAGACTACCTTGAAGTGCTTTGGGACGCGTGTTGCGGGGCCAAAAGACCAGAGCAACAAGAGCCATAAACAAAGCACCACCGGCCATAATAACCATAGGACTAGGGGTTGCACGACGCATCATTGAACGATTCTTGCGAATCATCGGACTCTCCTCCAAGACACAGAGTAGGTAGAAATACACGCCGCCACCGCTCAGCGACATCTTCAGCGCAATCAGCTAGACTCCGAAGATGCGGCGCAAACAACAGATCGGCTCGATATCCCGCACTCTAGCGCAGCCCATGCCTCCCCGCAAAAAATTCGCGAAAATCCATCCAGACCCAAACATCGCGAAAGAGACCCGACACAGCAGCAACCTCGAACTCCACAAGGAACGTCGAACTCGATATCCCAGAGTTCAGCAAAAAGACAAAGCCTACCGCCCTCCTAGACCCCAAGCAAACAGCCCCGACAAAAGAAGGCCGTATTCATCCCTCCCTCTCATGAACACAAGATCTGTTCTGCTGCTGGAAAAGCCCACCAAGCACGCGGATGAGATGAAAGGATTCGTTTCAAGCGGGCAGAGTTCGTAAGAAACGTGGACTGAGGAAAGTCGTACACCATACTTTTTCCTAACTCATCAATGAGCCTAAGTTTCTTTACCAATTCATCCTTTAAATCGCCGTGAACCCGCAACAACAATGCAACGCTATCTAATTCATCACGCCGTAACAAAAGCTTGTACACAACCCGCACGGAAAACTTGTCCTCTGCGAAGTCCTCACTGATGTGCAAGGCATAGTCCTTAAACTCACTGTAAAGAATCCCTAATTTTACGAGAAAAAGTCCTTCGATGTTTTTACGTTGCGCAGGACTCCATGTTTTCGCCCAACACACAGAAAGATGCGGCTTGATCGGCGTCTCTTTTAACAGTCTTTGTACCAAAGCCTTCGCGGCACCGCCTTTTTCTGGGAAACGTAAACGCATCGCGGCTCCCAAAACAGTAACAAGCGACCAATCCCCACCAACAGAAAGATCTTCTTCTAACCACTCCACCAAGTCGGGATCTTCCTCGCGAAGTTCTGCGAGATATCCATCAAGCTCATTGCAAAACAAAGGCTCGACATCCCCGAAAGAACTTGTTTTTGACGAAACACAAAAACAAGCAAAGACACCAGTATCCACAAAACAAACGAGGCCCATACCATCTTGATCATGAAGATAAACGGCTTGACCTTCTTTAAGAAAAAACAAAAAAGCGTCTTTTTTATCATGATGTAAAGCCAGAAGAGGAACAGCTCTTTCCTCCTCTGGTGCCGAGAAAAAGATAGGCTTTTGACTTATCGAAACCGCGAAAAATAACCACCCCTGTGTTGTGCGATCGACAAAAAGTGAGAGGCCAGATATCCTTTCCATTTCGTTTCGAAAATATTCTTGTTTTTTATCAGAACGATTCAATACATCAAGCCATGAAGACAACTTAAAATCACTCCATCCCTCTGCCTGTAAATCTTCGAAAAACACCTGTGATTGGGGCAAACAAATCAGCGTTTGAAAAAGAACAGGAGCGTGTATGACTTCTAGATCCAAAGAGGGAAAAAAAGCTTGAGCTGTAAACATGATTTTATCCTTTTTAAACGCAATGAAAACCCGTCCCGAACAGACAACGAAAAAGTATTCGCCTTTGCCCGTCGCCATCCACGAAATAGTAAACGTAAAAAAAGTAGACATGCTGACACATCACTTTTTAGCGGATAATTGCTCCTTGCGTTTCCCGTACAAAGCCAATAACCAACAATCTAACAAATAGAAAGCTTCTTCGGACATCTGCCCTCTTTGCTCTTTTAAAAATCGATGCAACGATTGTCTTCGTCGGCTATGACGTTTGTGAAGTGTGTTTTTTTCTTCTCCATAACAAGCGCACAGATCGTCTGTATTTAACTTTTTCGTTAGATGCAAAGACTCCATGTCTTTGATCTCTTGTTTTACCAACAAGGGAGACTTTACAGAATTTAAACGAAGATACAAAGAGATAAATTCCCTCTTCTTTTTCTCAAAAATCTTTAAAGACTCTTCTCTCGAAAGTAACTCTTCAGCTGAAAGCTGTTCTGTATCTGGATAATCAAGCTCTTTCCAAAGATGATCTTCTGAGCGAAACTCAACATAATAAACCAATGACCCCTTGCGTGCTTGATCTGCAAAAAATCCTCGCACCGTCAAACGAATATAAGACTTCACAGCCATGTCTTCCGAAAAATCAAAAAAGACACACCTTCTATACAAGATCACAAAGATCTCTGATGTTGCCTCCGAGATCTCGTCAGGAGAGAGCCCTCTTCGAACAAAACGAACTGCACGCTCGATCTCTTGGAGGATGACCTTCGTCGCTCGCGCAATAACACCTTGATGCTCAACCTCTCCAGAAAGAACAAATTGCTTCAAGATCTGAAATACCGTGTGTAGACTCATGATGATCTCCATACACCAAAGGGCAGATGCTGCAGCAAAACTCCATCGCGTAAATCCAAGTCGCGAAGACAATCTCACTAAAAAGACAAACTCTTACAAGAAATACAGAACCTCCACGAATATCCAAAGATCGTATTTCCAGCTTGCAATATGGTAGAAAGCGCAATTCCAAGCCAACCTCAACAAAGGCATCAAGATGGGTATCTTTGTTGCGACTTCCCAAACACAAACGAAACTTCCGATCGCTTTCTGACATATCCTGATTGCCAACTCGAAAAATTCTGTCAGTAGAAGACGGCATGTTTCCAAGGCTATCGATAAGGCAACACGCACGATGTAGACGAAAATCAGCCTCAGGGCTGGAGATGCACTCCTTTGCACTTCTCAAGATCTCTCCGAAAGGCAATCTTTCGCAGAAAGACGCTGGTGATGGTGGAAAAAGAGAGGGAGAACAGGTTATAAATTTCGAATCAATTGTTCCATTGTCTCGACATCTTCAGGATTTTCGAAAGCCCCATCTCGAAATCCCTCCTCCACAAAAGAAAACAGATCATCACACAGCGTAGCACCTTTCCGTAAGAGAAAGTCTACAATCCTAATTTCGCCAAGATACACTGCAAACTGAAGGGGAAAAAGCCCACCCACCCGCGATGAAGCTCGATTGACGTCCGCCCCAGATTCGACAAGCAACATCACCAACGCCAGAGAGCGGATACGAATAGCATGATCAAGAGGATGATAACCATGCAAGACGTCTGTGAAGTTGACGTCTGCCCCCGTTTGAAGAAGCTTTTTGACCTCCTCAAGCTCTCCTTGTTGACACGCAGACAAAAGCTGAATTCCTAACGCCAAACGATCCATCTACTCCACCCCAAACCATCCTGAGAACCCAAGCAACACACCCAAACATAACTTGCTATCCTCCAAGAAAGAAGCAAGATCGAGTGCACTGAAAGATGGCTCAATCGCGCAGGCGGGGGTTTGCAAAGAAAATCAACCACTTGAATCTGTCGACCCATGCAAACATTTTGATGTAAGAAAAATTATAAAAATCTCTCCATAGGTTTTTCTTACATACTTTTTCTATTTTATATTTTTTTCAATCTTAACAATAGTACAGAAATAAGATCATATTTTACATCATAATTTCTTTGCCATCTTGATATTGGCTCTGCTGTAAGCTTCATTTTCCATCACCACAGGTCGAAACCCAAAGTCGATATACAGGTTGATCGCAGGAACAAGAAGCGTGTTGGAGAGGATGATCAGGTGTTTTTTTCCAACCTTGGTGGCGTGCTCGATGGCACGTAACATCAAGCGCTTTCCAAGCTGCTTACCACGAAAGCTTGGTGCAACGGCCATCTTGGTAAGCTCAAAAGAGTCATCGTCGAGAGGAAGCAAAGCCACCGTCCCAACAGGCTTTCCTTCATGTACCGCGAAAAAGATCTCTCCTCCTTTCGCAAGGATCTGCTCCTCGGGCGCATCCAAGACCTTCCGGTCGTAGGGTTCGACCTCAAAGTGCTTCTCGATCCATTGGTAGTTCAGATGTGCAAATCCGTCCGCATACTCGGGAAGAAACGTCGTAATCTCGATCTGTGATGTCATCCGCAAGACTCCTTCTCTTTGCATTTACGTAGTCAGCTACATAGAAAAAAGAGAAACCATCGAATCGTTGCAGCACAAAGAGGGATGCCACGACGATCCTCTCGAAGAAACAAAGATATCCAGAGGGACAAGGCTATAGTTTTCTGTGCATGATGTAGGTATCGACAAGCCCAAGCGTGGGGTGTTGGAACCCGTCAGGCGTGGTCCCGATGATGCGAAAGCCGCAACGTTGCCACAGCGCAACGGCCGCAAGGTTGGTGCTTACCACAAGATTGAATTGCATGGCCCTGTAACCACAAGAGCGGGCTTCTTGGAGAGAGTGCTCACAAAGCATACGACCGATCCCTTGGCCCTGAAAAGCTGGGTGCACCATGTAAGCTGCATTTGCGATATGCCCCCCAGCATCGGGCTGGTTGGGTTTGAGGATGTATGTTCCCGCGATCTTGCCCTCGCGTTCGTACACATAAGTCCGCATCGAAGCGGCGAGCCAAAGCGCAGAAAGAGCCGTCTTTGGGGTACGAGGGGAAAAGGCATAGGTTTCACCTGTAGAGATCACTTGCGAAAAGATCTCCCAGATGGCGTCTTCATCGGATTTTTTGGCGAGGCGAGGGAGACTTGTTTGAGCATCCTCCTCCGCTTTCAAAGCCTCCACCGTGCGTTGGTGAAAGTCCTTTCTCTGAAAGCGCTGATCCAACTGCCCCAAGTATGCCATAAAGCGCGCTGCATCGCCTTGATCGAAGACGTCCTCGATCCCCTTGGCCCCCGCTGCCCACAAACGCTCGAAAGCGGGCAAAGCTGCTTTGGCTTTGTCGCTCAGACTCACAAGCTGCTTTCTGCCGTCTTGCTCGTCTTTGTGCGCTTCGAGATATCGCTTCTTTAGCATCTTGGAAACCAGCGTCACCACGGATGGATGGGCATAACGAAGCTTTTGCGCGATCTCTGTGATCCCCAACGCCCCATCGCGCTTTAACAACAAAAAGATCAGGTACCAACTGGGCTCGATATCCATCCCCAGACTTTTGTACATCTTTCGCCCAGACGTGATCATCACATCACTCAGACGCTTCAGGCGATTGGCCAAAGCCAAAGGCCCCAACTCCGCAATAAAGTCCTCTTCCTCGCCCAGACTCCAACGCCCTTCTCTCTCATCCATGCAAGCAAACTCCCTGATCTCTTTCACTATCTAGATTTCCGTAGCCCACTACATAAATTTAGATATAAAGACGCCAAGAGAGACTGTCAAGGAGATCTTCTGGGGTTAAAAGCGAAAAGAGAGGAAAGGACAAAGGAAGGCGATCTTGGCCGCGAAAAAGGCGCGTATCGAGAGGATTAGGCAGGCTGGAGGGCGATCGCAAGGGACTCTTTGTGGGCTTGGATCGTGCGTTCGATATCGTCGTGGCTGTGTGCAGCAGAGACGAACAGTGCTTCGAACTGCGCGGCAGGAAGGTAGATACCGCGCTCAAGCATCGCATGGAAGTAACGATTGAATGCGGGGAGATCACAAGCACGAGCGTCCGTGTAATTCTTGACGGGCGTGTCAGAGAAGAACATGCAGATCATCGAGCCATAGCGGGTCATATAAAGGTCGCGGCCAAGTTCCTGAAGTCCCGCGCGCATCCCTGCTTCGAGTTGTTTGCAAGACTCTTCGAGACTGGCGTACATCGCGGGCGTAAGGCGCTCAAGTGTCGCAAGACCCGCAGCTGTGGCCAAGGGATTCCCTGAGAGTGTACCTGCTTGGTACACGGGTCCACTGGGAGCAACCATCTTCATCAGATCTGCACGACCGCCGTAAGCGCCCACAGGAAGGCCACCACCGATGATCTTACCGAGCGTCACCAAGTCGGGGGTCACGCCCATCAGCTCGGTCACTCCGCCAGGAGCGACGCGAAAGCCTGTCATCACCTCATCAAAGATCAACAACGCCCCATGTTGTGTCGAAAGCGAGCGCAGGCCTTCAAGGAATCCTGCTTCGGGCTTGATCAAGCCCATGTTTCCAGGGACAGGCTCGACAATGATCGCTGCGATAGAGTCGGGATACTCTTGGAAAAGCTTTTCCACGCCTCCAAGGTCGTTGTACTCAGCAAGCAGGGTATACGCTGCGGTTGCTGCGGTCACACCCGGGCTATTGGGAACCCCAAAGGTCGTCGCCCCAGAACCTGCGGCGATCAAAAAGGCGTCACCATGGCCATGATAGCACCCAGAAAACTTGATCACACGATCGCGTTGGGTCGCAGCACGCGCCAAACGAATCGCGCTCATCGTCGCTTCTGTTCCTGAGTTGACGAGGCGCGTCATCTCCATCACAGGAAAGAACTCACGGATCTTCTCGGCCATCAGGACTTCTCGAACAGTGGGGGCTCCATAGCTGGTCCCCTCTTCTGCTGCGGCCTGGATCACCGCCACGACATCAGGATGCGCATGGCCAAGGATCATCGGTCCCCACGAACCCACATAGTCGATATACTGGTTACCATCTTCGTCCCAAAGATACGCACCTTTGGCACGACGGATCATCGGCGGGTCCCCACCTACCGCACGAAACGCACGAACAGGAGAGTTTACACCACCAGGCATCACGTGACGCGCACGCTCCATCCAAGCTTGGCTTTGTTTGAGAGAGATCGACATCTATGGATTCTCCTTTTGATTAGAAAAAGTCTGAGGATAAAGCGCCTCTCGAATGGCCTCTGCAAAAGCCTGCATCGAAGGCTTGGGGGAGACCAACCAAGGCTCTAAGCCTGCCTGCCGCAATGCTTCTGCGGTGGTCGGGCCAATCGCCGCCCAACGCAGCGAAGCTCGCCACGTCGAGGGGGCCATCTCCATCGCAGCACAGAGCGCCGCAAACTGAGACGGGCTGTTGACGGCCACCATATCGATATCGCCCGCCAAGAGCAACGCCCGAACAGACTCAGGCAAAGACATAGAGACAACCGTGTAGACATGCAAGCGAAAAACGGTGGCCCCAAGCGCCTCCAGTCCTTGCGACAGGGTGGGACGCGCTTCTGTCGAGCAAGGGAAAAGATAACGCTTGCCTTGTTGCGATCCGCGTTGTTGGAGGGCAGCGATCAGGCCCAAAGCATCTTGCTTTTCGGGGATCAAACTGGGTGAGAAGCCCAAGGCCTCGCAAGCTTGGGCGGTGGCTTGTCCCACACAGAAGAGATGCGAAGAAAGCCACGCCAACACAGCAGATCTCTCGGAAGCATCGTATGTATCGAGCATCTGCAAGAGCGGTTGTAAGAAAAATCGAACGGATGCAGCGCTGGTCAACAACAAACCATCCCACGAAGCGAGACCTTTGAGGTGTAAGTTCATCTCTTCTTGGGAAAGCGTAGCACGCGTTTGTTGGATCGGGATGGCGCTCACTTGGAGGCCAGCTTGTTCAAGCGTGGAACAAAAAGCCTCACACTTTGAACGAGTTCGAGTGATCAACAGATGAGGATTGGATCGCAAAAGTGACGCTTCGTGGGTCATCGACTTCGAGCCTCGTGGGGTTGGCCTTTATGATTTCCTTTTCAACAGATCAGTGGTACAGATGCGCCCTTGTGGATGGCCTTTTCGCACGGTGTCCACAGAGGGTCCAGGCCATGTCGGCCACCCGCAAAGAAGATGGATAAAAGAGCACATGCAAGCATGGTTTCGTTTCGTTGGCTTGGCCCTGATCTGGGGCTCCTCTTATCTTTTGATCAAACTGGTCATCCGCCAGATCGATCCACTCACCTTGGTATGGATCCGCCTGACCATCGCAGCTTCCCTTTTCATCGTGTACTTGCGCATGACAGGTCGCGTCATCTGGCCCGAAAAAGGCCGTGGTGCCTTGATCTACGTTGGTATCATGAACACAGCCTTGCCCTTTTTTCTGGTGTCATGGGGACAAGCTCACATCGATAGCAGTTTAGGGACCATCCTCACTTCCACAACACCTTTTTTTAGTTTGTTGCTCGCCCACTTTTTGGTGGAAGACGAACGTCTGACTGCCCAAAAGATCTTTGGACTGCTTTTGGGCTTTGGCGGCGTGGTCTTGCTGAGCTTTCGGGCCTTGGGCCAAGTCAAGACAGGCGGACAAGCCTTGCTTGGACAGTTTTCGATCTTGGCGGCCTCAGCGTGTTATGCGTCATGTTTGATCGTGATTCGTCGCTCGCTCAAGCACATCGAACCGATCGTGATCGCTGGAGCGACCCTATTGATCGGCGCGATCGCGATCACGCCTGTGATGTTGCTTGCAGCATCGCCTTGGAAAGTACTCACCCACGCGGACTCTTTTGCTTGGGGCATGACGCTTACCTTGAGCGTGATCCATACAGTGATCGCGTACTTCCTCTTTTATAGTTTGGTGGCGTCTTGGGGGCCGCGGGCTTCTTTGGTGACTTATGCGATGCCTCCTGTGGGCATCACGCTGGGGGCCATCTTCCTCAAAGAACTGATCGACACACGTTTGTTGTTGGGTGGGGCACTGATCCTTTTGGGGATCGTCTTGGTGCAAGCGCGTCTTAAACGCCCATCTTTTCAACCCAACACACGATAGGTATAGTACTTCCATTCTTTTTTCGAGACCAAGGCAAAGCGCTGCACAAAAGCCCGTATTTGCCGAATGGAGCAGACAAGATGGACTTTCGGATCTCCCCTGCAGAACAAGATATCCAAACGCGCGCACGGCGCTTTGCCCGCGAACACATCGCCCCACACGCCGCGCAGTGGGAGCGCGAAGAACACTTCCCAGCCGAAACGCTTCGAGCTTATGCCCAAGAAGGTCTCGTAGGTTTGACCGTCCCCAAAGAACTCGGCGGGCCAGGAGCAAGCACTGTCGCTTACGCGTTGAGCATCATGGAACTTGCCCAAGCCTGTAGTGCTACCGCGGTAACCGTTGCGGTCAGCAGCATGGTCGCCGAAGTCCTCTCGCGTTTTGCGACCCCCGAGCAACATCAACGTTTTCTTTCTCCGCTTCTCAAAGGAGACTTCTTCGCGGGCTCCTTCGCGCTTTCTGAGCCTGGGGCGGGCTCTGATGCAGCGTCTTTGCGCACAAGTATGCAAATCGACGGAGACACGGGGATCATCAACGGAGAAAAAACGTGGATCTCCTCAGGAACCCATGCAGGCGTGTTTGTGGTGTGGGTTCGCGACAATGGCGAAGGCAGCCGTGGGATCAGTACTGTGCTTGTAAGCCCCGAAGATCCAGGCTTTTCTGTCGGCCGTAAAGAAGACAAGATGGGTCTTCGCGCTTCATCCACGGTCTCGCTGCACTTTGGCGACTGCCGTATCCCCGTAAACGAACGACGTCTCAGTCAGCAAGGTGGTGGCTTTCGTATCGCGATGACGGCCCTTGATGGTGGACGGATCGGCGTTTCTTCCCAAGCTTGGGGGATCGCCAAAGCTGCGATGACGGCTTTGCGTCAAGGGCTTCAAGAACAACGCGGCTCCCTGATCGGCGAAGAACGCGCCATGATCGCCCAGATGGAAACAGAGCTTCAAGCAGCATACGGACTGATCTTGCGCGCTGCATGGCTCAAAGATCACAAAAAGCCCTTCTCTTCGCAAGCTGCGATGGCCAAGGCATACGCCACAGAGACCGCCAACCGCGTCTGCCAACAAGCCGTCACCTTGCTCGGCGAAGAAGGTTGCACCCAGCTTTACCCCATCGAACGCTTGCTGCGCGACTGCAAAGTCACCACCATTTACGAAGGCACCAGCGAAGTCCAACGCATCGTGATCGCACGTTCTTTGATGCGCGCTTGAGCCTAAGTTCCCAGCAGAGTCTCTTTGGGAGGACAAACAAAACGCCCATCCCATCGGACAAAAGAAACCTCTGCTCAATCCCCTTCCCCACGAGGTCAAGATGGCGCGCAAAGCTAGTG
The DNA here is from genome assembly GCA_020632975.1 of Myxococcales bacterium. Classification (GTDB taxonomy): domain Bacteria; phylum Myxococcota_C; class UBA6777; order UBA6777; family UBA6777; genus JAKLKB01. The sequence continues at coordinate 124,457 of JACKEL010000012.1, read as the reverse complement.
GGCGGATATCCCGCTCTCTTCAGAAAAAACACCAAGAACAACGCGCCCTCGACACTGAAAAAGAGGCGATCGACCCGTTCGTCACAGGGAATCCAACACTGCGCAAACCCCCAGAAGTCCAGCGCCCTCCCAATGCCCTCGTAAGAGTCGGCTCACGACACCATCATGGCCTTCCTACGGGCTATTCCGATCCCTATGCTCCAGGTGGTATCCAAGATGTCGATCTCTTGGACCCCCAAGGGAACTCGATCCAAAGCCTTCCCTCGCCCCAACCCAACACCCTAGAGATGCTCGAAAAGCTCGGTGGACAGGTCCTTGTAGGGCAAGGCGCAGAAGATGCACACGAGTTTTGGATCGAACTCAAACAAGAGATCCTTGGCGGACTTCAGATCCGCATCTCCCTCCAAAACAAAGTCCTCTCTGCGACACTGCTCGCCCCCAACGCAGGTGTGCGCCACATCCTAAAACAACGACTTCCCTACCTCAAAGATCACCTACACAGCCGAGGGATCCGCGTTCAAAAACTCGAAGTCGTGATCGCCAAAGGCGCCAAAGAAGACGAGTAGAAAAGTCGCTCCAAGCTTTCGTACAAATTCTAAAGAAAGAGAGATCGAGAAGACTAGCGGGGATCGAGTTCGAGGGTGATCTGTGCTTTGTTTGGATCGAAGAGGATATCGCGGAAGGTCGTGCGGTAGCGGCCACGTCCGCGCCCTGATGGTTCAAGGCGATAACGTACAACTTTTTGCGAACGGCCACGGACTGACATCGGCGTTTTCCCCAAGTATCGGCCACCTTCGTCGTAGACATTGATCGGCTCCGCATTGATGCTTCCTGAAAGCAAACGGATCTCGATCTCTTCGCCTTGTTTGACGATCCCTGCACGAGGTGACGGAACTTTCGACTTTGTCGAGACTTCGGGCCACAACAACCATAGAACACTCGCGACCACCAAGATCGCGCCGACCCACACCATCATCAAAAGACGCCGTTCCAAGGGGCTCATACGCTGGTACATGTCCCAAATCGGCCGAAGGGGGGCAGGAAATCTCTCACGAGACCAGCCACCATCGTGTCGAAGTGCAGCAGCACCACCAAGGATCGGGGGGGGTGTTTTTGGCTGAGGGATATTGCGACCTGGCTTGGACAAGACATCTTGATCGCCCATGGTATCGCGATCGCCAGCGACCGTCATGGGATTGCGGGTACGAACGGTCGAGAGTTGCGAAAAGTCCGACGAGACACGCGAGGTCATCGAACTTCCCATCCCGCCCGAAAGAGCGACCGCAGCGACAGGTTGACCAAATCCATCAAAGCCATGATCCGAAGACATCGAGATCTCCGTGATCTGCAAACTGTCTTCGTCCACTTCACTCGGCCCATTTTTCGGGGCTGTGGAGATCTCCGTCACCTGATCGATATCGTCCGCGCTGCCGACCATCTGTGGCGCGCGTTTAATGGCAAGTTCGGGTCCTGCGGACTCTTCGTGTTCGTCCCACAGTTGATCGCCCATGTCGTGGATCACAAGGTCAAGCTCTTGTTCTTCTTGGGAAGCCCCGATACGCGGCGGGCTTGGCGGAGGCTTAGACTCATCGATCACCAAGCCTCCCTCTTCCAAAGAAAACGAGTCCGCTTGATCCAACAAAGAGGACTGACCGAGCAAAGAGTCCTGTTCACCGAGTTCTTCGACGAGATCTTCCGCAGAAAGGGCTTGTTCCCGTTCTTGGGGGCCGCGTCCATGCAAAGGGGCAGCCATCTCGTCTTTGGTATCGCCTTGAAAAAAGTCTGAGCCTCCCTTGGAAGGACTCTCAAGGGCGTTGACTAGGCTGACATCGTCTTCGCCCGCAGCTCCGCCAAAAACGGGAAGATTGATATCCGTAGGATGGTCAGGGACCAACTCATCTTCGTCGTTGTAGCTGGGCATCCGCAAGGTTTGGTACACTTGGCCCGACTTGGCCCCCTCAAGAAGGGGATTTCGCACAGGCCCGACCATCGTCTCGGCCCCTTCAAAGATATCTTCTTCATCTTCGAGAGGACGCAGCGAAGCGAGCAGATCACTTGCAGAGCCCGAAGGCAACGGGCCGATCGCGGTGGGACGGATATCATCGTGAAAAGAGATCGCATCGGGCAGCTGTTGTTCGGGCCCATCGTGCGTGTCATTGACCGAAGAACGGGAAGAATGATCATGCGTATCGGTCACAGAGGGCGGTGGCATCGCAGTGCGCGGTGTTTGATCCACGCTAGGGTAGTTGATACTATCCGCGGACAACACACCTGGCATCAACGCGCCTGTAAAGATATGTTGATCTTGCCGATGCCAATGGGGAAAACGCCCTTCGGGGTCCAAAGCAGGCGCCATCAACATCCAGACTTCTTCCATACTCGAAGGACGCTCTTCGGGGGTTTTTCCCAACAAGCGAGCCTGCAACTGTCGAAGTCCAGCAGGAAAGTTCTCGGGCAGTTCGGGTGCAGGCATCAACAAGTGTTCGATGCCAAGTTGCTGCACATTGTGCCCGATAAAAGGGGTTTGTCCTGTCAGCATCTCGTAAAGGATAACGCCAAAAGAATAGATATCGATGCTTGGAGAATGCGCCACACCGCGAAACTGTTCGGGCGCCATATACACGGGCGTCCCGATCAATCGCGACCCTGTGATCGAGTCTGTGAGCTTTCCAAGGTGCGCGATCCCAAAGTCCAAGATCTTCACCAACACCCGCCCCATCTCTCGTTGCACAAGGAAGATATTTTCGGGTTTAAGATCGCGGTGGACGATGTTTTTGCGGTGGGCTTGTCCCAAAGCGAGGCAGATCTGACGCGCGATCTCTCCCACAAGTTCCAAGGGAGGCTGGACGCGCTGGCTCAAGAACTTTTTCAGCGTATCTCCTTCGAGATACTCCATGACGATATAAGGCCCCACCCCTTCTTCGACATCGAAGTCTGCGATAAAAACAACATTCTCATGTTGAAGTTGGCTTGCTGCACGAGCCTCACGAAAAAAGCGGCGTAACACCTCTTCTTCGTTGGCAAAAGCAGGGTGCAAGATCTTGATGGCAAATGGCACATGCAAATGGATATGCACAGCTTCATAGATACTCGCAAAAGCACCTGCGCCTATCTGCTTCTCCAAACGGTACTTTCCGAGTACTCTGCCAATTAACCAATCTCGCTCTGTCATCCAACCCAGCTTCCGCGTCTTCAGATATCGCTATCTCCACGAAGGACAAAGGATATCTCATCGACTTAGTCTTTCGCCCAATAAGCTCCCGAATCTACCACTCCCGCGGCCTTCTTGCAACCACCATCCCACCGCAAAAGTACTCCTTTAAGCTTCGTTCGTCCCCTTCCCACGAAAAGCCGCCAAAGCCTCTCCCACCAGATACAAAGATCCCGCGATCAACACCGTACCTTGGGCATCTTGGCGAGCCATCTCTATTGCGTCCGTCAGATCGTCCGCGACTTGGTAATCTCCATCAGGCGCAAGCTCCGTTGCGATCGCACGAAGCGAAGAGGCCGAACATGCCCTCGGTGACTGCACAGTACAAAAAACAACCTTGGGCACCAGCTTCAACAAAGGCACCAGCGTTCCACGAACATCTTTGTCTTCCATCGCCCCAAAGATCAGCGTTGCGACAGACGCTCCCTCCAAAGAGCGAGCCAAGACCTCGGCTGCTTCGGGATTATGAGCACCATCCAGGAGAAAGACCTGTCCAGCTTGTTCGATGCGCTGCAAACGACCGTCCCACCGAACACTTGCAACCCCGCGTCGCAAAGTATCTTCATCCCACGAGACGCCACGGTCCTTTTGTCCCATGAGAACGGCCAAAGCCAACGCAAGATTGCTGGGTTGATGCACCCCATGCAAAGGCAAAGACAAACCTTCCACGCTCCCATCGCTTCCCAAAAAGCGCGCTTTGTCTCCATCAACCTTGATCAAAAAGTCCCGTCCAGCCCAAGACATCGAGGATACGCCCTTTTCTTCGGCGACATCTGCGATGACTTTCTCCGCTTCTTCAGGTACAAAGCCCACCCAAGCAGGCACCCCCGAACGAAAGATGCCCGCTTTTTCCGAGGCGATCTGGGCCAAAGAGTTCCCCAACCAAGCACAGTGGTCGAGACCAATCGACGTAACAACCGAAGCCACCGAAGGAATCACGGTAGTAGGATCAAGTCGGCCACCTAGACCAACCTCCAAGATCATCCAATCCACCCCAGCTTCCGCAAAAAGACAAAGTCCCAACGCCGTCACGATCTCAAAAAACAAAGGAGGGTATCCCGTTTGTTTGGCGGCTTCGAGGATCTTGGGCAACCAACGCGCAATCGCTTCATCTGAGACATCCTGCTCATCGACACGAAAGCGTTCTCGAAAGTGCAGCAAATGCGGGCTCGTAAAAAGTCCGACATGTTGACCACAAGCCCGCAACATCGAGGATAACCACGCACAAACCGAACCTTTGCCATTGGTGCCCGCGACTTGGATACAAGGGATCCCTTCGCCAGGACGACCGAGCTTGTCCCACAAAGCCCGCATCCCATCGAGTCCTCGTCCTTCTGCCCCCCGACGAAGACGAAAAAGTTCATTCAATTGTGTTTGGTAAGCCGCGTCATCCCAGAGATGTGTTTGACTCAAGAGATTCAACCACCCAGCAACAATTCTTGCCCTGAACGCAGGATCGTCCCCACATCGGGTAACGTCTTTCCGAGTTCATCGACCATCTCTTCGTAAAAGGCGGGCTTTAGGTGGAAAAAGTAGATCGGGATATCGCGTTTGAGCTTGAGCAATTCGCTTTGTGCAGTCTTGGGGGTGAGGTGTTTTGCAGCGTCAGCGATCCACTGCATACGGATGGGGAAAGCAACATCGAGGATCAAACCACGTAGATCGTCCCGTTGGTTCGCCACATCCCACAAGATATCTGTAGGGCCCGTGTCTGCGCTGTACAAGAAACTATGGCCAGGCCACATCACCAAAAAAGCGCATGTTGGGACAGTGTGATGAACAGGAATCGGCAAGACACTGCGTTCCCCTGGGAGATAGACGGGCGTCATCGGGGTCAGCTCGACCAACTCCAACACAGGCATCATGGGAGGCGGTGGGATTTGTGTAAAGTCTGGCCAAATCTTGTTGTTGAAGTAATGTTCGCGCAGTGTGCGCAAGACATCTGCGGTTCCGTAGATCTTGAGGGGCTTGGAGTGAAGCCCCGTCAACAGATCCGCGAGTAGTCCCAAGTCTTTGATGTGATCGAGATGGGTATGACTCAAAAAAACATGCTCAATTTGCAAGAGCGCATCGAGCTTTAATGTTGAGCATATGGAGCCCGCATCGATCAAAAGATCATCTTGAAAGAGAAAACTTGCCGGTTTGTATCCGAAAAGTTCTCCACCTTCTGCACCCAAGATATGCAGATCCATCCTCACCTCGGCTCCTCGTTGCTATGCTCGTGACAGACTCGCCGCCAACTTCTTTCTGCGTGAACCACTTTGCATGCACATCTAAACCTGTCGCCGTATCACACCCCGAAGCCAGAGAAATGTCAATATCTCGTGTCCCCAAGAGATCCACCCAAGCGTCATTCTACCTAACACCTATCGAACCAAAACACGTCCAAAGCAGCCAAAAAGCCACCCGCCCACATTTACACCTCCCCCATTGAGAAAGGACCCCACTCACAATTTTTGGGCAACCTCCTCTGCTCGTTCTGCCAAGCGTTTGGGGTGCATCACGTCTTTGTAGAGATACACTTGATCAGAGATATCGGAAAAATCATCCTCAGAAACCCGCATCTTGCTCGACAAAGCTACAATAAGATGCGATGGGCCGTACTCGCGGATCTGTTCGATACGTCGAAGCAGTGACTCTCGATGCCAAAATCCTAGCAACTCCAACCACGCCTCGCGGCCGTCAGGATGTACCAAACGATAATCGACGACCGCGACATCGCGACTTCCCATCCGTAACATCCGACTGGATGGAACAAGATCCCACTCTAGCTTTAGTTGCCCCCAACGCTTTCTGAGATGTTCCTCTTCGTCTGTCAGGTACACACCCTTGTCTGGGTAGTGGCTTTTCAAAGCGCAGTCGCTATCGAGGTAAAAGACACGTGGCTCGCGCCGCTCATCCCACAAAAGCTCCGCGCGCATCGTCCACGACTCACAAAGCAACAACGCCGGCAAAAAGCTCGCCATCTGAAGCCCGTACTTCTGGCCGAAACGAAACATCGACATGGGGCCATCAATGGTGATTAAGACATCGTCCCCTTCGTACTCTGCCGCAGCGATCAAGCGGAAAAACTTCACGTACCGCATCAACTGCTTCAGTCTCTTGGCATCTGGATTACGCAACCAAACCTGCATCCGAGAGGCCCGAAACAACACGGCTTGGGCCAACGCGAGATTGTAACGATGCAACAAAGCTTCGGGCTCGATCTCCTCAAAAGTCTCCAAGATGTAAGCATCCTGTAAGTCCGCATACAACGAGGCTTCCACCGCTTCAAAGGTGACACCAAGCTCCTCCGCGACCCCCCGCAAAACATCTTCGCGTGTTGTTTGGTGATGCAGATCTGGGATCTGCGCAACAGGATGAACTTGTGCGGTCGCTTCGAAGACTTTGCGACGAAGCTCCACAGGCGAAAGCGGCGATATCACCACAAAGTTGGAACGATCCGCCAACAGCTTCGCAAGCCCTCGCTGTACCAAAAAGTCCGTCCCATCGCCGATAATGTCTTTTAATTCTTCTTCCAAGACGCCACGAGGGTTCCCCACATGCGATCGATACGCCTCGATCAAGCGCTCAGCCTTGGCCAACAGCTTTGGCTTGTCCAGCTTGATATAACGCGGCTCGATCGATTCTCCCTTTTGACTCACTCGGATTAGGTCCGTCGTCAACATGCGACTTAGTCCTCCATATCGGGTTCTGGCTCGGGTTCTTCATCCAAACGATATGCGTCGTGCTCACGACGTCGCTCGCTGACGTACTGTTCCACGGTATTGGCTGTGACGACCTCGTACAAGATCGCTCGTTTTTCGGGCTGTTTCCGCAAGATCCGTCCAAGTCGCTGCACGTGTTCTCGCACGCTCCCCGTCCCACTGAGGATGATCCCCACGTTGACATCGGGCACGTTCACGCCTTCGTTGAGTACGCGCGACGTCACCAGACATGGGTAGGTGCCTTCATTGAAGCGACTCAGGATCTCTTTTCGCTCCTTGGCATCGGTCTGATGCGTGATCGCTGGAATCAAAAAACGCTGACTGATGCGGTACACAGAGTCATTATCATTCGTAAAGATGATCACGCGATCCTTTTTGTGTTGACGCAACAAGCCCTCAAGGTCCCGTAGTTTGGAGGGTGCAGACAAAGCCAAGCGTCGCGCAGCTTGGTAAGCTTTCATCGCACGCCGCCCCGCTGCACTGCGACTGCTCACAGACACAAACTGCCCCCATCCCTGCGGGCCCCCAAATCGAATCCCTTTTTCTCGCACAAAGCTTCGATAAATCTCCCGTGCTTCCGTGTATTCCGCAAACTCCTCGGGGTCCAACTCGATGGTGATCTTTTCGACGTCATACTCTGCGAGGTATTGCCCCGCCAACTCCCGAATCGACCGATGGTACACGACAGGACCCACCACATCATCGAGCAGTTGATGACGTCCATCTGGACGTTCCAACGTCGCAGTCAGACCCAAACGAAAAGGCGCGATACAACACTCCGCAGCGTACATATAACTGGGACCTGGAAGATGGTGCACCTCGTCAAAGATAATCAAACCAAAACGACTGCCCAACCGCTCCATATGCAAGTAAGCCGAGTCGTATGTGCTCACCGTGAGATCTTCGATCTCGTGATATCCCCCTCCCAAAAGGCCGACAGCGCACTGAAAAGACGAAGACAAGATCTCATACCACTGGTTCATCAAGTCGATGGTGGGCGCCACGATCAAAGTCGAACGTTGGGTCTCCATCATCGCCAACTCCGCCACAAAGGATTTCCCCGTCCCTGTGGGCAACAAGATCAAACCACGCTTGCCAGCAGCCTTCCAAGCCGCGATCCCCTCTTCTTGGTAAGGGCGTGGCTCTCGCTTAAAGTGAGAATGCAGCTCCAAACGATTGTACAGTTCGGCTTCATCGACATATTCGACACCAAGACGATGTACCCATGTCCGAATCCGCCGATAATCCACGGCCCGCGCACGATGGAATCCGATCCGTTCGTCCCACTTTAGCTCTGGGGGAGGTGTCGCACCACCAAGGTCTTGAGGCGCTTCTAAGACAATTGTCCCACCATCAAAAAGCAGCTTCCATACTGACTGCCTTGTTTTTTCCTGCATCCAAGCCTCTCTTGTCTTCCTTTGCTGCCCAAGTTACACTGCCCTCAATTCGCATCTTACAAATCACATGAGATACATCATGTTTGTGTCATATCCCTCACATCGCAATCCAGCCACCACAAAGAAGCCCGTCTCTCGGGGACTTTGGCAGATCACCTTTTTCGTCTACGCTTTCTTTTTGTGGGCGTCCTCTGGCTGCAAGCACGCCAACTTACAACGCAAAGAACTGACAAAAACAACCCCCATCGCCAAAAAGACCGTGCGCCCTGCATCTTCCAACTCTGCGCACTTTTGTCAGCAATGTCCTACTCCAGACCTTGCTTGTAAACCCCCATGGCAACGACTACAACGACACACACAGCAATTTCTTCAACCTGCGACCCAACTTCCTCATCGCATCCAACAGTGGCAAGTCCTACTCGTACACCTCAAAGAAGCTTCCTCTTGCCTCTCTCCCACCGCCCTTTCAGCCTATCGGCATCTTCTCGAAGTCAAAAGCGACCATGATCGCAACCACCACCCGCGTTTTCCGACGGGCCTGTCTCACAAGATCATCCAAGCCATCGTCAAACTCGACCTGCAACGACAAGCCCCACACTTGGCGCAAAAACCCAAGTCTGCAAAGACATCCAAGTTCGTTCCTGTCCTATACTCCGACGTAAACAACGCCCAAGCCAAAGGGGACGCATCAGAAACTGATTCACGCCCCGCACTGGTCTTTACCGACCGCGACATCGAACGCTTCCGCGAACCCACGACTTTTCTGCGTTGGCCCGCACGCGGAGCGCTCAGCAGCGGCTTTGGACTACGCACAGACCCCTTCCAAAAAAAGCGTAGATTCCACCAAGGTCTCGACATCGCCGCTCCTTTTGGTAGTCCCGTGTACGCAGCCTCGCATGGAACAGTCCGTCACACGGGCTGGATGGGCTCTTGCGGACTTGGGATCCTTATCCAACATGCACGCGGATTTCGCACTCTCTATTGCCATCTTTCACAGATCTTGATCGGCCCCAATGATGCCGTCACTTCGGGACAATACATCGGACGAATCGGCTCCACAGGCCGCTCCACGGGCCCCCACCTTCACTTTGGACTCTTCCTCCACAAACATCCCATCAATCCACGACCTTATCTACCACGAAAGCACCCATGATCCCATTTATCCCGAATATCCCGCATTTCGGGCGGCCCTCCGTGGCCGCCCCTAAATCTACCCCGCATCCCCCGCATCACGGGCGGCCCTCCGTGGCCGCCCCTAAATCTCTCCCGCATTTCGGGCGACCCTCCGTGGCCGCCCCTAAATCTCCCCTGCATATCCCCAATTTCGGGCGGCCCTCCGTGGCCACCCATGCATTTATCCCCCATTTCGGGCGGCCCTCCGTGGCCGCCCCTGCATTGATATGGATGGTATGTTGGTTTTGGGGCATCTTCTTTGGGATGCTGCTCCTGAAACCAACGGCTGCTTGGGCGCATATGACATCTTTACCGGGGGAGATGCGCGTCAAGATCGATACAAAGACAGGCGATTTGCGGGTCGCGATATCTGTAAGCTCCCGAGACTTGGGCAACTACCTCAAGTTAGGTGGGAACGAAAACAAGAAAATACCCTTCCCTGTGTTGGATGCGGGACGAAAGAGCATCGAAGACTACATGGCCAGTCGATTGTTGATCAGCAACAATGGCAAGTTGTGTCATGCCTTTGAACAAAAGATGCGGTGGGGACAGGGAGGACGACGCGCCCTGCTTTTCCAGAAACGACGCTGTGGAAAGCCCATCGGCGAGCTTGTGATCGAAAACAAGATCCTCTTGGAAGATGAAGGAAGCCACCGTCACCACGTGCGAATCGAGGTCGATGGCAAGCCTTCACGCCGCACGATCATCTCGCAATTTTTTCCTTCTTACACATTGACGTTCAAAAGTCCGACAACGCGTGCGACAAAAAGTACCAGCCAGCCAGTGAGTCGCCCTATCCTTCCGCAAGGTCGGGCACTGATCGTAGCCTTCTTATGGGAAGGGATCTGGCACATCTGGACGGGCTTTGATCATGTTTTGTTTTTGGTGGTGTTGTTATTTACGATCGTGAGTTTGCGCCAACTCTTGTGGATCGTGACAGCTTTCACGCTAGGGCACACCGTGACGTTGATGTTGAGCGTCTTGGATATCGTCACGCTTCCACCACGTCCCGTCGAGGTCGCGATCGCCCTATCCATCGCCATCGTCGCATCCGAAAACATCTGGAAAGAAAAGCCTCTCATGGGATACCGAGCGGGGCTTGCGGGCTTCTTTGGCTTGGTCCATGGATTCGGTTTTTCTTATCTCTTGCGCGATAAAGTTACACCACAAACTTCAGGTTTGTTACCAGCGCTTTTTTCATTCAACGTTGGCGTCGAACTTGGCCAACTGGCCATCGTTTTGGTCGCTTATCCTCTTTTGCAGATCCTGCTACAGAGCCAAGATGGGAAGCGTTGGCAGCGCTTTCTGAATGCGGTGGTGTTGGCGCTCGCTCTTTATTGGGCGGTCGTGCGCACACTTGGCATCGATACGTAGTCTGCGCTCACGAAAGCTTTGCGCGTTTTATAGAAAAGGAACCCACTGATGCTTCCTGCTCACAAGTTTTTTGAGACAGCTTTTGATGTGCTCGCTTTGGTCAACAGAAAAACATCGATCGTCTATCCCAAACGCCTGATCTACTAGGCGGCACAAAAGATCTACCAACAAGGTCCGCCCCCTCATCCAGAGGACTTTCAGTGGTATCGAGACACGTGGGGAAACGACTTTTTGCTCCACCCTTACTACTTTCTCGACCTCGTGGTGATCGCGTTTGGTGGATATGAAGCAAACTTTCACCGTTTTATCGAGCGTTACATCGGACCTGATATGGTTTGCTTTGATGCGGGCGCAAACATCGGATTCTTCAGCGTACACCTCGGAAAATGCGTAGGCCCCAACGGTCACGTGTACGCCATCGAGCCCGTGCCTTACATCATCCAACGCCTGCGCAGACACATCCAAGCAAACAAACTCGAATCCAACTGTACCATCGTAGAGAAGGCCTTTTCAGACTACAACGGTACCTTGACGATCCATGCCGCCCAAGAGTCTGTCCACAACCAAGGGATGGCCTCGATCCACGATCACAACGATCATCTATCCCAAAAACTCACGGTCGAAGCGGAGACACTGGACCACTTTGTCGAGGCCAACAACCTGACGCGCGTGGACTTTATTAAACTCGACATCCAAGGTGCGGAAGCAGCCTTCCTACGGGGCGGAGAGAACACACTGCGCAAACATCGTCCCATCCTCGTCTTTGAGATCTCCCCCAACGACCTCAAAGCGATGAAGATGTCAGCCCACGACTTGCTTTCGTACATCGAAGGCTTCGGCTACACGCTCCATACCATCCAACAAGATGGCCAAAAGAGCGCTCCGCTCTCTCTTTCCAATCTCCCCAATCCCTTCAAAGAGACCCAAGCCTGCGCTTTTCCCAAAGCTTAGTCTCTCTTCTCAACACACCCCAACCACACCTCAACGTAACCTAGTCGCACGAACGAGAAGAAATCGTCGAGAGCAACGCAGACATCGACGATGCATCTGCGATCAGGAGAGGTGCAGAAAGCACAGAGCCATCCAACAAGGGCTCCATCGAAAAGTCCTTCCCATCGAGGCTTTGAGCGATCCGCTTGGTTTGTTTGCAAAGGGCCATCCCACCCACAAGATCCCACAGCCGCACGCCTTCCAACAAGGTCCCCACCACAGCACCACGCGCCACCAAACCAAGGTGATACGCGGTCGAACCAAAGTTGCGATTTTTTCCTACAAAATCCACAGAAAAGAGACGATGCAAACTTGAAGGCATACACATCGAAGCATGAGCCAGACTCCCAGGAGAAACGAAGGGCTGATCTGACAAAGCTTTTCCTTGCCACCAAGCCCCCGTCTCATCGGCTTCGTAGAGTTCGTCGACCATCGGAAAGTACAGCACACCGCGAAACGGCTCACCATGAAACAAAAGTCCCAGTGATATCCCCCAGATCGGCAGTCCAGAAAGAAAGGCATTCGTTCCATCGAGCGGATCGATCGCAAACAACCAAGGAGAGTCCGTCTGTTTGGGACGAGAGCCTTTTGCAAAAGACTCTTCAGCCATGATGGGAAGTTCAGGAGCAAGCGCTCGAACACGAGAGAGGATCAGTTCCTCTGTGGCGCGATCAGCCTCCGAAACGAGCGTCTTGTCCGCTTTTTGAATCGCAACCACACGACCAAAGAAGCCTCGCAACAACGCCCCTGCTTCCCGTGCAATCGCAACCAAGTCCTCTCGCTCCAACATCACCGTTTCCCCGGGAGCTTGGGATCATCATCGAAAAAGTCAGCTTCGATGGGAAGACTGGCAGGTGGTTCTTTGGGACGCGTGGTTTCGACCCTTGAGATCATCGTATGGTCGCGTAAAGGCCGAGAGATGGACTTTTTGGGTAGACGCCCCAATTCACCTTGAAGCCATGCGGGAGGTGGTTGACGTTCTGTCTCCAAAGGCTTTTCTTCAACGACCATCTTTTGCGTATCATCGGGACTCCCCGAGCGCGGAAACTGTTCTGTATCCTCTGCCACAAAACCCAACACAAACTTATCTGTATCTTGGTGTTGAGGAACGTCAAATTCCCCCGTGTCTTGGTGATCATCGAGGGGGTTGTAATCCTCGCTAACGCTCAAAGGTCGTACGAACTTCTCTGTGTCTTCGGCCTCGTGCGTCGATATCGAAGGAAGGTCATCTTCTTCAAGAGCACCGTAAGCCCCAGTCTGACGAAGACTTGAAGCAGAGTGAGAAGCATTGGGATTGTTGGGTGCGCTCCACTCAAGCGTAGGCACACGCGAAGAAGAGAGTTTGTGCCCAGAGGATGCGCTTTTTGTGAAAGCCTCCACAGAGGAAAGCACTGTTTCATCCAAGGAATCATCGTCTTCTTCAAGATCAGGAAGTCCTGCTTCGACTGGACGAGAAGACAGCGGAGAACTTCTCTCAAGCGTCTTGTTGAGGGCACGATCGCGAAGGCGAGAAAGATCCGCGTGGGTGGGTTCGTCATGTACCATCGAAGCATCCGCAAGATGAAGTGTCGCGTCGCCATCCAGTGTGGGGCTCTTACGCGCAACAACCTTGGGGATCTCATAGGTATCTTTGCGCTCTCTTTCGCCCGCAACAGACGAGATATCCAACGACGAAGCATCCCCATCTTCCGCCCAAGCAGCATCTTCCGTTTGCGACACCGTATCTCGGGCAAACTGTTCTCGCGGACTTGTGACTTGCTCTCTTGGCAACACATCAGCCAAAAAGCCGCCCACAGCGACAAGTTCGCCGTCTTGATCGACGATGCGATAACTACAATGCGCAAGCCGTGCCCGCATGTGTTCGACCCGCGCTTTCGCGATCACTTCGCCAGAACGCGCAGGTTGTAGCAAACTTATCCGATGTTCGAGGGGAACGATCGCCCTCCCTTGTCCCACGAGACTCAAGATCGCAAGTTGCGCAGTCCATCCTCCCAATGTGGTCAACGCACCTTCCGAGACCACACCATCGTCTTCGGCCACATGAGGACCCAAGCGCATCCGAGCGGATGCTGCGCCTTGTTTGTGATGGCGCAGTTGTATCTGTAGATAGCGGCACAAGGGCCGTTCGTGAACTTCGGCGATCCAACTTTCAGGGAAATCCGACATCATCCGCGATGCGTCCTTCACAAAAGCCTCCCACATCCATCAAGACCGCAACTTTTGGCGCAACAATCCAAAGAACCCACACCGCAACCCAAAAGGTCTTGCTTTTTCGAGACGACAAAACACCCAAAGTGAAGAGATACACGGCCAAATCGCCCACACGATCTCTTCACATCGCGCAAGCATACAACTTGAACCCCACAAGCGCAAACGAAACCACAGCCCTCTTCAAAACGACCCCCCTCACACCTCAAGATGCTCCGCTTGCCCGCATCTACCTAACGAAACAAAAGAAAACATTGAAACTGTTTTTTTGTATGGTATAAAACAAACTCGCTCTTTGAAAAAGGAAAACAAGGTAGGCTACCTGACAACGTGTGCTTACTTCGGTAAGCGGTTGTTCCCGCAAGGGTTTCTCCGCTTAAGTGTTTGAGATACGAACACCTAGGAGACAGGTTACTCAAGAGTGCTAAGGAAGCCCTTAAGAAGCAGAAGGCCAGGCCGTCATACGAGCCAGGGAAGAAAAGCGGTAAGAACGCATCCCGCACTGTGGGGAAGCGCTACAAAGCGCGAAGATAAAAAGGGTAATCCCCCCCACATAGTCGATGCGCGATGCTATCTAGCACGTTGCGCACTACCGAGGACATCCAACCCCACCGTGATCACAAATCGCCCACCGCCACCGCCTCTGGATCATCCAAGAACAGGCGGACGACAGCGAATCGGGCCACGCCCAAAAACCTAACCTCCCGTTATCAAAAGAGAATCCTCAAAACCCCACGAACCACTCCGCCGTAAAAACGAGCCGGCCACACTGCGAAAGAACCCCCATGAGAGGTTTTCCAACACCCTTTGAGATCAGTTAACGCTACCTTTTCCCCAAACCCCGCTTGTGCCCCATGCAAACGGGGTTTTGTCTATCAGCCTCTTTCCATCGTGTTTGGTCCCACAGAAGTCCAATGACAGCCAACCAAACACGCCACAAGCAAGGCCCTTTTCAGCCTCTTCCCTGCTTGACAGCAGGGGTTCCCTATGTTAACTCTTTCGCCCGCTCAATTCTGCCTATCTTCCCGCAACACAATGCAAAGCGTGCAGTTGAAAGCCCTACAGCCAACGAAACCTTGGTGCCTGCTCGAAGCGCGTCAAGCTACTTGAGATGATGGAAAAAGCGATGCTTACATTTTGTCCGACCTACGGTCTCCCCACCACAGGGCCTCAAGCACTCCCAGGGCCAACGTTTTTTGCCCAACCCGCAAGCTCCATCCCCGACCTCTTTGAAACACAACAAGCTCAGTTACGCATGATCAGCGATGCAGGTGTGGTCTCAACCCACCAAGTCCATTGTTCTTTGCGCGTCCAAGACGAACGCTCTTACCCTTCGCTTCAAAAAACCGAATGGGTAATCTGCCCCGTTTCAGGCCAAGAGATGCCTCTTGTTCGTCCCTTGTTGATCCACGATGAGTTCAAAAAACGCGTTGTCCTTCGCGTCCCTGAAGCTTTTCGCAATCGCGTTCCCTTGGTGATGCGATGGTGGTTTGAATACTTGAGCGTCACACCGCGCACGATCGTCCCCGCTTATGCGATGCAACCGCACATCGAGTTCGCACCTGGCCCCCAAGTCCAACAGGCCAGCCGCGAGATGCTACAAGCAGGGCCCCATATCCCAAGCACGCCCTCTCTTCCCGCAGTGAGCCCTGCGCCGTCTAAGCCAGCGCCCACTTCACCGAGTAATGCGCGACTTCCCTTCCCAGAAGCTCCATCCCTTGGGGATCTTGGCGCGATGGCTCCTTCAAAACGCATCACTCCCTCTTCGGATGCGATGACGCCCCAAAATGCATCATCAAGCACGCTGGCAGCCTTGGAAACCTCGAACAAACCGCCAAGAACGGAACCCCCTGCAAGTCCATCGCGAGCAGGAATCCCCGCTGCGCCAGCTTTGCCCAAGATCACCAATACATCGCTCAAACCAGCGATGGCTCCTGCACCTCCCAGCGCCATCGCTGCGCCCGCAGCTTCGACGCCTTCTCTTTCGAGCCTCCCTGGAGCACCCCTTGGAAAACTCGACCCCAACAAAGCAGCGCAAGAGGACGAGCTTGACGAGGCTCCCCCCACGCTGATGATGCCTGTATCTGAGGAAGATCAGCGCAAAGCACGCGCTGTCTTGGGCGTTGAGGTCGATGATGTCCAAGAAGTCGACGCTGGAGATATCGAAGAAGTCTCGATCTTGGATGATGTCGAGTCTGAGCCAGCAACACAAATCTCCCGTCTATCCGAAGAAGCCACCAATCTTCTATCCTCCCTCCAAGGCGATGAAACCAATCTTGATGGACTGATGGGGATTGGCGCACTTCCCAACGTAGAGAGCCAGTTCGATCCCAAACGCGAACAAGACCGACTCTCCGCCCTTCTCGGACTTGGCGAAGACACACCCATCACCAAAGATCCTTCCGAAGCCATGACACGCCCCGCCCTTCGCGGTGTAAACCCTGTGGCACAAACGCGAGAAGACTTTATCCCCGATGTTCCGACGGTTGCGCGCCCTGCACTTTCATCTTTGGCCGATATGCGACAAAACAAACAACGCACCGCCACGGCCATCCGCACGACTGTAGGCGAAGGCATCAGCGCATCCGCCGAAGTTCATCCGCCCAAAGCAGCCCCTGCGGACAAAAAAGCATGGCAACAAAGTGGCCAGTCTTTTTGGTACAGCATCGATCCTGCCCAACAGATCGCCTCGCTCCACTTCCTTTGCCCACTGAGCCAGTCTCGCATCCTCGATCGCGGCGGACGCGCACACTTCTATCTGCAACTTCATCGTGTTCGTTCTTACCCGCTAATCATGTGTCTTTTGGCTTTTGAAGATGCTGAAGGTGTCCTCCAACACATCCTCGCTTGCCCCGTGGATCTCGCAGACACGCAAGCTGTGATGTTCTTCGATCTTCTTAGCCAAGAGTTCACGTTGCAAATCAACCTTTGCAATGAACAACACCTTGTCTACCGCGATCTCCAAGTGTACCTACCTCTCGAACAAAACGTCGAATACGTCCTCGAAGAAGCCCGTCGTTGGCAGTCCGCCCTCCCCGCCAACCAACTCGACTTCGACGCTTCGATCGACGAGTTCCAAGAAGAAAACTACGATCGCCTCGGCAAGATGAGTCACAACTTCCAACAAGACTCTTTTGTGGAGATCTCTTCTCCTGCGATGGCGCGCCTCGCGATTGGGATCGTCTCTTACTGGTCAGAACGTGAGCAATTTGACTATCTTATCTCGATCAAGTCTTTCGCGCTGACCTACTTCCGCGAGATCCAAAAACGCGTACTCCGCGCTTGTATCGACTTTGGTATCGCACTACGCGATCACATGCTTGATCTCGCGATCCAATTCCAATTTGGAAGCTCACGCCCTGATCTTCTGCGCAAACTCCTCAGCAACTTTGCTGAGACAAACCTGCAAATCCGCCAGCCCAACGACCTCTCAGCACTCGACAACCTCGAAAACTGGCAACACTTGATCGACGATTGTGACCGTTACAGCATCGAGATCGACAGCGATATCGAAGAACTTGCAGCACACGCAGAACGTCTCGCACAAGAGCAAAGCCAACAAGAGATCGATGTCGAAGAAGTCGATGACTTCGAGGTCTTCGAAGATTTCCAAGAGATGACTCCCGCGGATCTGTTGCAACTCCTTAACAATCCCCAAAATCGGCAGGAAGCAGCGACCGCGCTTTGTCGCCCCGAAAATGTCGAATACATCGACCAAGTCGCGTCCTTCTTCCCCCAACTCGACGAACAAGAAGCCCGCGATTTTGCCGAAGCCTTCACACAGTTTGGCAAAGAAGCAGAGCCCCTTTTGCTTTCGTGGCTCCACCTGCCACGTCCAGATCAACGCTCTGCCGCCATCCTCGCTTTGGGCAACATGCGCTCAGAGCACGCGATCGAGGCCATCATCAAACGACTTCGCAGCGGTGATGAGTGGGAGATCGCAGCCGAAGCACTCGCACGCATCGGCGAAGCCGCGATCCCTCTGCTAGAACGCGAAGTCAAAAACAAAAACTGGCTCATCCGTCTCCGCGCGGTCAAAGCACTCCATAAGATCAATACACCCGAAGCTCACGAGCTTCTTGCGCGCCTCGTCAACGACCCCAACGAAGTCGTCAAAAGCGAAGTCGCCAATATCCTCCAAGGCAAGCACTAACACCTCGACACCCTATCCTGCCTTCCCCTCATCATCCCCGATACTCGGGCATCATAGGTAGTCTTCATGGAACACCCAAAAGACATCCTTCAGTGGACCACCCCTGGCCTTGTCCCTTACCAAGAGGCGTGGGCATGGCAAAAAGAACTGCGCCAACAACGCATCCAACAACAAATCCCTGACACGCTACTCTTGCTCGAACATCCCCCAACCATCACGCTTGGGCGTCTGCGCGGTGAACAAAGCCTGCTGCTTTCTCCCCAGCTCCTTGAGCAAAAAGGTGTTGAACTGATCCGCTCAGATCGTGGTGGAGACGCGACCTTGCACGCCCCAGGACAACTTGTGGGTTACCTGATCGTCAACTTAAAAGACAGGAAACTCTCGCTGTACCCGTTCGTTGAGAAGATCGCAGGTGCGATCATCTCTTATCTCCAAGGCTTCGATCTTGACGCACGTTACGACGAAAAATACCCAGGAATCTGGATCAAAGATCAAAAGATCACAGCCTTTGGCCTCCACATCCATCGAGATGTGACCATGCACGGCTTCGCGCTGAATCTGCAAACCGATCTCGATCTCTTCCAATTGCTCGTCCCTTGCGGTTTGGTAGGAAAAGGCGTGGCGTCACTTCACCAAACCTTCCCCCAAGCCCCTTCCCCACAAGAAGCCGCAGCCCCCATCGCTCTCGCCATCGCAGAAGCCCTACATCTCGAACCCAGACGCTTCGAACGCTGACCCACCCGCTCGATATTTGGGACATCTCGCTGCTCTCACAAAATCAAAGCAACCTGCAACATCCCCCTTCCCAAACACGCTTTTCTCGCAAAAAGGCAAAAAAAAAGGCCCCCGAAGGGACCTTTGAGAAACCGAGAGGAACGAACTGATTACTCAGTTGCGCCACCATCTGCAACGGTTTCAGCAGCTTGTTCAGCAGTAGCTTCAGCAGCTTTTTCAGTAGTGGTGGGTGCGGGGCAACCAGTCACTGCAACCGAAGCGAAACCAACAGCAAACAACAAACCAAATACCATAGCAAGCTTCTTCATTACTTTTCTCCTTCTCACGCTTTTCAAGACTCACCCGCTCAGATACGGGTGGATGACAACATATGTGGGCTTGGACGGCCTTATTCGCTTTTGATTCAACGTTTCACGTTTTGGTTTACATCTCGTTCACAAAACAACGTCTTCTTGTGCAATCTTTGAACAGCCGTCGATGTGCCGACAAGATATTATTCATCATTTCAAGAAAAACAAGTCAAATTTGTCACCTTAAAGGCTTGCCACCTCGCGGCCCGCTCTTTTATCCCGTCGTACTGGGATTAATTCAACTTGATGCATGTCAGGTGCCCATTTATCCAACTTTATTTGAAGAATGCCTGCTTGTTGGTCATATTGACCAAAGATTTGCTTGCTACGACGCTGGTTTCCGCTGATCCAACGCGCCACAACAGCCACGGTTTCTTGTCGCGAGACGCGGCGCGCTCCATAGGGAAGTCGCCAACGCAACATCATCTGCCCCAAAAGTTTTTGCTCCCCATCGCGGCGGATCACCAGCTTCCACCCACCCAACTGGGCTTGGACACCCGACTCAGCCCGAAGCTCCTCAGGCATCTCCACCAACCAAAATCCGTACAAACCGCGACTGTCTGTATTGGCTTTCTCTGCCAAACGAACCGAAACATCGCCATTTTGAAGGATTCGCCATCCACGACTAGGACGCAACTCCACCATGCACAAACCAGCTTGTGTTGCCACCGCTCCCTCTGGACAGATGGGCGAACAAGGTCCCTGCGCTGCCATCAACAAGATCCCCAAAACCAACCAACCACCAAGACGTGCGTCAAACATATCCGCCTCCTTCTCGACATACATACCGCCGAGGCATCCCTGCCTCACATGTCTTGTTGTGCCAGAGCCAAAAAGGGGCGTCTATTTTTCTGCGATGCCTTCTCCTCCTGATGCGCAACGCTCCCTCGTTTCCGCAATACGATCTCGCACCAAACCGTGAGCAGCCACAGAACAACCCATGAAATCCGTGTGAAATCTCTTTCAGGAGTCATCACAAAAGGCATAAATCATCCATAGCAAAGGCATTTTTCGCATATCAGGAATAGATATTGGAGAAGAGATCTCCCAAGAAAGAACATCTATCGTGTTTGGGGTAGACAAACGCCTAGAAAAGCAAGGCTTTCTCTCAAAGAAAAAACCTTTTGAGAAAAGGCATCCGAAACAAGACAAAGGAGGAGGATTTGTGTGATCTTTTGGTAGGGAAGGAAGGGCAGAAAAAAGAAGGGAGTTCCAGAAAGGCTTACTTGAGGCTTTCTTTGAACTTGGGAGCAGGCTTGAAAGACACTGTTTTCGATGCAGGGATCTCGATTTCTTGGCCAGTTTGGGGGTTACGGCCTTTACGAGTTGCGCGCTCTTTCACAGTGAAGGTGCCGAAGCTGGGGTAAGAAAAACGACCTTCTTTGAGAAGTGCATCTTTCATCGCTTCGAAGGTTGCTTCGATCAACTCTTCGGTCAGTTTTTTGGTCAGCTTGTCAGAACCCACATCACCGATCACTTTGTCGATCAACTCAGCTTTCGTCATCAGACTCTCTCCTCTCGCGATATAAGAATAAAGACCCATCAAGCAGTATCCCTCCATCGGGATATGCGATGGTCTCGACCAAATCAAAACTTCTGTCTTGTTGTATGGGAGAATACAAACCAAAACAACGCAAAGATCAGAAGATCGCAGACTACTTTTTCGCCAACCTTCTTGTGCTTTTCACAGAGCCACAAGCCTCAAACCAGCCCCGTGTCAAAGACATCTCGGTGTATAGTCTGGATTGTAAAGGGTGTCAACACTAATTTGACCGCATCTAACAAGGACTTTCTGTCTTTTTCCTATGTCACAGATATAAAATACAAACTTAACAAAGGAAAAAGAAAAAGCATTTCCTTGATTTGCATATATGCAGCAACTCGTTTGAACACCTCAACATTCGGACAGCAAAAAAGGTCCTAACGCGCATCTTTGATATGTTTTTACGCAGGGCGGATCTGAGGTCAACCCCACGCTCTCCCTATCCACGGCGTACACTCATAGAAGGGTCGTGTGTCACAACAAGACACTTTGCTTGCGTCGGGGCACAAAATCTGTTAAAGCCTTGGAGAGAAGAAGAGAACTTCGCACCCAGAGTAAGAACATCGGTCTTGCGGTGACGAGTGGATCTTTGAGAACATAAAAGGTTGAGCAAGAGCATGTATTGTGATGAGATCTGCCGCCCTGGCAACTCCAAGTCATCTTTTTTGCGCCGAGGTGTGTTGTGGGGGGCGCTGTTTAGCCTGACCACTTTGTTTGCTTGCACCTCCCCCTTCACAGAAGTCCGACGCAAAGACAACATCGACGCTTACAAAGACTTCATTCGGCAAAATCCCCAAAGCCCTGATCGAAAAGCAGCCGAAGAACGCCTCGATACCTTGTCCTTCCGCCGTGCATCAGAAGACAACAGCGAGGAAAGCTACGGCAATTATCTGCGTGAGTTTCCTCAAGGTCTGTTTCGACGCCAAGCGCGCACCCAAATCGAGGTCAAAGCCTACCAACGTGCACGAGACCGCGACACATTGGAGTCTTATCGCGCTTTTCTACAGCGTTTCCCACAGGGGCAATTTGCTCGCGAAGCCAAAGAACGTGTGGAAGATCAGTTCTTTCGTAAGGCGATTCGCTACGCGAGCGTCCGAGGCTTGGAGGCTTACCTCAAGCACTTCCCCAAGGGACGTTATCGCCAACAAGCCATCGACAAGCACCGCGATATCTGGTGGACACGTCTGCAAAAGAACCCCACCATCCGAGGCTACGAAAACTTCGTTCGACGTTTTCAAGAAGGACTACATGTCGCAGATGCGCGTCAGAAGATCTTGTTGTTGCGTTATGAAAGCTATGAGTTGAGCGGCAAGTGGTGGCTTCTTAAAGGTTGGATCAAAGCCAACCCAGACAGCCCCATGCAAGAACGCGCACGCAAACACATGAAGATCTTCCGCAATATCTATCCATCGCTCGAACGCGCACGCCGTCTTGCCGAGTCGGGCGAGCCCACTCGCGCAGCCATGGTGTATCGCTCGCTTTACCAACGTTACTCTAAGCGCTATCCGATCGTTGTGCGTGTCCTGCAAAAAGATCTCAAGAAACACAAGATCCCCATGGAACAAATCCAATAACCTCACAACATCCGCCCCAAAGATGCCTTTTCAGAGCTTGTGTGGTAGCACAACTTGAAAAGAGACCTTGACGTGTGCCCCCATATTCGGTAAGAGTTTTCGCGCTCAATAGAGACTTCTCCCGCCTATCCCACGACAAGGCGAGAAAAAGAATAGGAACGCGCTCATTAGACTATGGGCGAGCATATGGCCACTGCATCTAGAATTTGAAGGAGAGAGCATGAGCCAGAAGATTGAAAGCCAAGCCGCTAGCGTCAAAAAACTCTATGACAAAATGAAGCAAACCACTGAGATCGGTCGTCGCCGTCTTGGCCGTGGTTTGACGCTCGCTGAAAAGATCCTTTTCAGCCACATGGCGGACCCCGAAAACCAAGACCTGACCCGCGGAAAAGCTACCGTTCTGCTCAACCCAGACCGCGTTGCTCTCCAAGACGCCACCGCGCAGATGGCTATCCTTCAATTCATGCTCGCAGGACGCCCCCAAGTCGCCGTCCCCACCACCGTTCACTGCGATCACTTGATCCGTGCTCGTGAAGGCGTGGACCTCGACCTCGCAAGCGCAAAAGACGTCAACAAAGAAGTGTATGACTTCCTTCGTTCGACCTCGAACAAATACGGCATGGGCTTCTGGAAACCCGGCGCAGGGATCATCCACCAAGTTGTGCTCGAAAACTACGCATTCCCCGGCGGTATGATGATCGGTACCGACTCCCACACTCCCAACGCGGGTGGTATGGGTATGATCGCGATCGGTGTCGGTGGCGCGGATGCATCCGAAGTCATGTCTGGCCTCGACTGGACCGTCCGTATGCCCAAATTGATCGGCGTGCGTTTGACTGGCGAACTCAATGGCTGGGCATCTCCCAAAGATGTCATCCTCAAACTCGCTGGTATCCTCACCGTTAAGGGTGGAACCAACCACATCGTCGAATACTTCGGCCCTGGCACCAAGTCCATCAGCGGAACGGGTAAAGCCACCATCACCAACATGGGTGCTGAAGTTGGCGCAACCACCTCGATCTTCCCCTACGACGATCGCAGTGCTGGTTACCTCCGTGCGACCAGCCGTGCTGATCTCGCTGATCTTGCTGATCAGTACCAAGAACTTCTCGTTGCTGACGCTGAAGTCGAAGCAGATCCCGACAAATACTTCGACCGCATCATCGACATCAACCTCTCTGAACTTGAGCCCTACGTGGTAGGCCCCTTCACTCCCGACCTTGCACGCCCCATCTCCCAGATGGCTGCAGACGTCGCCAAAGAAGACTACCCCACAGACTTGAAAGCCGCACTCATCGGTAGCTGCACCAACTCTTCTTACGAAGACATCAGCCGCTCCGCACACTTGGCGAAACAAGCACAAGAAGCTGGACTCCAAGTCAAGAGCTTCTTCTTGATCACCCCCGGCTCCAACCAAGTCCATGACACCATCAAGCGCGATGGCCAGCTCGAAACCCTCACCGCTGTCGGTGGTAAGGTTCTCGCCAACGCTTGTGGTCCCTGTATCGGCCAGTGGGATCGCCAAGATGTGAAGAAAGGTGATCGCAACTCGATCATCACTTCCTTCAACCGTAACTTCAGCGCGCGTAACGACGGTAACCCCCAAACTTACGCATTCATCGGTAGCCCCGAACTCGTCACCGCGATGGCGTTTGCTGGCTCCATGACCTTCAACCCTGTGACAGACAACATCCCCGGGACAGAATTCAAATTCCAACCCCCCGTTGGTGAAGAACTTCCCGCACAAGGTTTCACCACCGAAGACGCTGGTTACGAAGCACCCGCAGCTGACGGAAGCGCCGTCACTGTCGCGGTTTCCCCCACCAGCGAACGCCTCCAACTCCTCGCTCCCTTCAACGAGTGGGATGGCAAAGACTTTGTTGATCAAGTTGTGATCCTCAAAGCCAAAGGCAAACTCACCACCGACCACATCTCCCCCGCTGGTCCCTGGCTCAAATATCGCGGTCACCTCGACAAGATCAGCGATAACTTCTGCCTTGGTGCAACCAACGTCTTCTCTGAGAAAGTTGGACACGGTATCAACGTCTTCACTGGCGAAGAAGCAACCCTCGCAACCATCGCTCGTGACTACAAAGCACGCGGCCAAGGTTGGGTGATGATCGGCGACGAAAACTACGGTGAAGGTTCTTCCCGTGAGCACGCTGCTCTCTCCCCCCGCTTCCTCGGTATCAGCGCAGCGATCGCTCGTTCGTTCGCTCGTATCGCTGAAACCAACCTCAAGAAGCAAGGCGTTCTTCCCTTGACCTTCGTAAACTCCAGCGACTACGAAAAGATCACGGATGTCAAAGATCGCGTGAGCATCCACGGTCTCGATACACTCGCTCCCGGCAGCACTGTGAAAGCGACCATCACCCATCCCGATGGCTCCACAGACGAAGTCGAACTCAAGCACTCCATGGATGCTGAGCAAATCGAGTGGTTCAAAGCTGGCTCCGCACTCAACATCCTCCGCAAAGCCAACGCTGCTTCCTAATCTTTCCCCTCATCTCTCTTCTCTACATCATCCCCACACATAAGACGCAAGATCCCCGATACACGGGGGTCTTTCCGCACGCCTTTTCCAAGATACCCGTGTTCCATCTTCTTTGGTGGGATGCGATCTTCGTATGGAGAGAACTCGATGAAACTCGCGGTTTTCGGCGCAAGTGGTGCAACTGGGATGTGCTTCCTCCAACACGCTTTACAACAACATACCATCCACGCTTTTGTGCGCCCCCAAAGCTCTTTTTCCATGGCGCATCCCCATCTCAAAGTCATCCATGGTGACTTTCAAGATGCCCAAGCCATCGACCAAGTCGTCGATGGGACCGATGCGATCCTCTGCTTTCTTGGACCTCGCCCACCCTACAAAGAAGCCTTTTGTGCCCAAGCCACCGCGCAGATCATCGCCGCAGCACAACGAAAAGGCGTCTCGCGTTTTTACTGTCAGACTGGTGCCATGATTGGAGGACCCCGCTACAACGCCAATCGTACCCTACCCATGCGGTGGATGGAAAAGATGTGGAAGCGCTCAGCCCCCGAAGCTGCACAAGATCGACTGCAACAAGAAGAACGCATCCGACAAAGCTCCCTCGACTGGCTCTTGCTAAAGCCCCCACGACTCACAGACAAGTCCCCTTCACAGATCACGGTAGGGCCCGATATACGGGTGGGATTGCTCTCTCAAATCTCTCGCCATGCCATCGCGACGTGGCTTCTCCAAGAACTCGAACGCCCTGCCCACCACCAACAAGCTCTCTTCTTACGCAATCACTGATCCTCAGAGACCTCGCTTTTTATAGCGTCTCGCATTGTCTCTCTGACGCCCCACCCGAGAACAACGCTTCTTCCAGCTTTTTCGATCAAAGAGAGACGCGTTATCTTTGTTTGTTCGTCGATAAAGACAGCGCTGGCAAGCTCTTTCTCCTCGGCGACACGCACGAACGACATGCTGATGAAGCCTTTCCAGCACTTTATAAATCACCAACATATCCAACACTTTAGGCGTCCTCTTATAAGCCCTCGGTGAGAGGTTGTTTGTGTAGACATTGTGTTTCACACCAACCAAAGAGATGGCCAACCGCCTCGCGTGACCGTCTGCGACGCGATGAGAGACCGCTTTGCGGATATCCTGTGAAGTGATAGAGAAAAAACTTTTTTCAACCAGGATCTTGTGAACAAGCTTTTTCAATAGAGCCACAGGAAACCGAAGCTCGTAGGTCGCGGACATTACTTTGTGATTCGTGCGCTGGCACCAACTCCGATTGTCAGAAACAAGCACACGACCGTCCCCCAAAAAAAGAAGCGATTCGCCCGGACAGCTCGACATCGCAGCGGTATCTGAAAAAGAAAGGACTCGATGGTTCGGATCTTTTGGCCACTTGGAATCTAGGTCGAAAGCTTCTGCCCACCCATGCGGCAAGAGGAATCCTATCCACAAAAACAAAAAAACCAATGACCTTTTTTTCATCGTAAAACCCCATCGTAAATCTTTTGTCTATGAAAAAATCAATGGACAAGGAACGCTATTCTTTAAATAGAAAGGTTTTTTCTTCAACGAATAGAGTTTTTTTCGGATCTATTTTTTCTTTTTTTTCTAAAAAATACCCGTTCCCCCAAGCGGCTTCTTCGCGGAAACAGTCACCCTCCCAAAACAAATGTTCCCTCGCAAGGTCGCTTTCTTCAAACAACGTGCTTCCAAGAAAAAGCTACCCATCCGCGGAGGAGATCGTGGTATAACACAAAAAAGAAAGAAATCTTGGGAGGTTGCATCTTTAGATGTCCTCCCTCAAAGAGAAGCATCATCTCGATAGGATGGTGAGGATCAAACCTCCCGAGATAAAAGGAAGTATCGCGATGCACAAAAGATCTCGTCAGATAAACCGCCTTCTTTGGTTGGCGGGCGCTTGTTTTGCGCTCCTCCTGAGCGCTGGGACGCCACAGTTCCAACCCTCACCCCCCTTAGAAACGCTCCCCCAATCGTCGCTTTCTCCCATAGCCACGAGCGTACAAGTCATCGATATCCTTACGCGCCAACCCATCGCAGGGGCGCGCCTTTTCATCGAAGGCGTCGCCCGCATCGGTCTGACCGACCAAACAGGCCGCTTTCTTCTGACACCACCCAACCGAACAAGCTACTCCATCCGCGTGGAAGCTCCCGGTTATATGGGGACAACACAGGCTTATCTCTCCCCGAAGCATCACCATCAAGTGCTCGTCGCGATGCCCCCGATGGCTCGCCTAGTGGAAGCGGATCGTCTGATTCGGGCGCCTGAAACCCTCCAGCATCGGCACCAAGAACAACCTCCTCCCATGGAGATCCCCCGCGAAGGTGACCCGATCCCTTTTGCGCCCACATACCCCGTCCCTGCAACGATTGAGATCGAAAACAACACGACCACGACCTACCAAGTCGGCGGCACATCGCTCCCTCCCAACGGCAAGATGAAGCTTGCGCTCGAAGAGTACCTAAGAGGCGTGTTGCCCAAAGAGATCGGCTCCTCTTTTCCTTTGGAGGCCCAAAAAGCCCAAGCCATCGCGGCCAGAAGCTACACCGTCAACTACACCCAAGGCGGAAAAAGATCCATCTGCATCACCACCAAGTGCCAAGTCTGGGGAACCACACAGTACACATCCACCACACGGGCGGTCGATGAAACACGTTCGCAAGTCGCGGTGTATGGGACATCTTTGGTGGGCGGTTACTTCGCCGCAAGTTGCGGAGGAAGCACCCGCAGCAACAAAGACGCGGGTTGGTCTTCCACGGCCCTTCCTTATCTCCAATCGGTCGATTGCATCGAGAACAAGGTCGATTCGTGTAGCGTAATCTGCAAAGGACAGCCAAGCAACAGTACCTGTTGGGGTGTCTATGGTCACCGCGTCGGTCTTTGTCAGCGAGGCGCCCAAGCCATGGGCAAGTGTGGAAAGACCTACATCCAGATCGTCAAACACTATTACACAGGTTCGGATATCGCGAACCTTGCGGCCGCTCCCGTCGATGACGCAAAACTCACCCAAGAGACCGCCAACCCCATCACCGTGGCAACAGGCGATACAGCCAAAAAAACCTGGACCCTCGAAAATACAGGAACAACGACTTGGTCTCGCGGGGGTGGCTACGCTCTTGTACGCACAGGAGGCGATGACCTCGGCCTTTCTCGCATCGAGTTGGGTTCCGCAGATCAGATCAAGCCCGGACAAACCAAGGCTTTCCAAGGAAGCTTCACTGCCCCCGCGACTGCGGGCACTTACAAAAGCACATGGAAGATCGAAGTCAGCGGAACACGCTTTGGTCCCGCACTGACCGTAGAACTCAAAGTCGAACCCAAGATCGACTGTGTGGACAAAGACGGCGATGGGTATGGTGTGGGGAAAGACTGTAAAGGCCCTGACTGCAACGATAACGACCCCAAGATCCATCCTGGCGCGCGGGAGATCTGTGGTAACGGTGTCGATGAAGACTGCAAAGACGGCGATCTTGCTTGCCCCCCCGCTTGCGAAGACAAAGACCAAGACGGATACTTTGCGCAAAAAGCCGGATGTCCCGAGCCATTCGATTGTGACGACAACAACAAAGACATCTACCCTGGCGCACCCGACATCTGCGGCAATGGCATCGACGAAGACTGCGCGGGAGGCGACCGCCCTTGCAGCGCGACTTGCGAAGACAAAGATGGCGATGGATACGGCGTAGGCAGCGGTTGCAAGGGCCCGGACTGCAACGACAACGATCCCAACGTCCACCCTGGCGCCACAGAGATCTGCGGCAACAACATCGACGAAGACTGCGATGGGAAAGACCTACCCTGCTCAGCTTCTAAAAAAGCTCTTGGGGAGTCCTGCCAAAACCACGGCGACTGCCAAAGCGACCTTTGCGTACAAGTGGGCAGTGAGTCACGCTGCTCGCAAAACTGCACCAACAACACAGCTTGCCCCAGTGGTTACCAATGCGTCCAAAACAGCGCTTGCTGGCCGCAACCATCTGCAACACCATGCAACCAACGATGCAACGATGCTGACTGCAAACAAGACCCCGCTTGCAAGCCTCAGATCACCCCTACGGGTGCGGGCTGTACTTGCCAGTCTTCGCAGATCCCCCCCACCATGCCTTTGTTTTGGCTGTTGACCTTGCTCTTTTTCCTTCGCCGACGCCACGCCTAATCCGCCTGCCCCCACGCTTCTTTCGACATCGCCTTTGACAAATCCCCAGACAAGACCCCCAACAACGCAAAAAGGCCATCTCTCTAAGCTGAGAGATGACCTTTTTGTTTGACCATCCGTGGTCTAATTCTTCAGTTCCTTGCCGTTTTGTCGCCCTTCCTGGGCTTGCCACGGCGATATCCTATCTATGTCGTTCGTGCTTCCTTGCACGTTGCTCATTCCGTGAGGTTGCTCGCACTTATATCACGAAGTATGCCAACTTTCCAAGAAAATACAAAAAACTTGATATAGAAAGACATTTCCAGAACACGTCCATCTCGCGATGTTTCACTTCCCCCCTCTCGACAACCAAACTACACATTGATGAAACGCTGGGTATCCACCCCCAAAACAAAAAAGGCGACCCTCCAAAAAAGGCCGCCTCTTCAGCGTGACAAGATGCCCTGCTTGATTATTCAGCAGAAGTCAAGGGCATGGGCTCATCTTCGCCAGCAAGCAAGTTGTGACGCAAGACGTAGCGAAGCAGATCGATGTCATTTTTCAGATCCAACTTCTCAAGCAAACGCGTGCGGTAGGTGTAGATGGTCTTGACCGAAAGAGCGAACTCTTCTGCCAATTCTTTGCAGCTTTTGCCCATGGCCAAACCGCGAAGGACTTGGAACTCACGCTCAGAAAGCTGCGTGAAAGCGTGCTGACCACCGTTACGCGCGACGTGACGTGCGATACGGTCACTGATCTCACGCGTGATGTAGGTACCGCCCGAAGCAACCGAGCGAACCGAATCCACCAACTCTTGGGAAGAAGAGTTCTTGAGCAAGTAACCCTGCGCACCTGCACGCAAACCGCGGAGCGCATACTCTTCGTGGTGATGCATGGTCAAAAAGATCACATTCAGCTTGGGATTTTCGAGAAGAAGATCGCGACCCACCACCAAACCGTTTTGATCGGGAAGTTCGATATCCATGACCAACACGTCTGGCTTGTGTTTTTCCACCAATGCTTGCGCTTCTGCACCCGAACCACCCAACGCGACAACTTGGATATCTTTCTCGTTATCCAAAACGCTCGCCAGTGCTTCGCGAACCAAGGTATGGTCGTCCACAAGAACGACGCGAAACTTCTTCTTTGCTGCTTTATCCGCCATGTTGTTCTCCTTTCTTATGCCAACAAGAGGATACGAATCTATAAAGAGACTCTTCTTCTTATATCAGATCAGAAGTATGCTTACACACTTGAAAGCCTCAAAAAAACTTTTATAACACGTTTCATGCCATGTCAAGCGATAAACCTAGGGAATATCAAATTTGCGACGGCATCTTCACATCAAAAAGGTCTCTGTTTCACTTTTCGAGAGTAGACTGACACTCGTAAGGAGAAGTCTGAACCTCTTTTTGAGAAAGAGTCGAGGGCGATCAGCGATAAAAAAAAAAGTGCTATCAGACTTTTTTCCTTCCTTTTTTCCTCCACGAAGACGTATCTTCAAGAGAGATCTGTACCTCTTCTTCTTTTCCACAACCAAAGAACTATTCTTACAGCCTCCTAAGAATGTAAATTCCCTGTCGAGTGTTTTCTCTTTCTTTATCAAAGAGTTTACTCGATGTAACGTAAAAGTAATCACGGTGTTTACTTTACGTTACATCGAGTAAACTCTTGTAAAAAAAATGTACAAGAAGTTCGTCGAAGAGAGGCGTGATATCCTCACGAAAAGACTATTTCTTTTGAAAAATCAACATTCAAACAGAAATCGAGAGAAAAAGTACGCCGTCTTTCTCAAAAAGCCCGAAGCTGATCAGACCGAAAGAAAGGGTTTGGGAAGAAAAGAGGGGTATCTTGTAAGAAAGGTATGGGGGAGAAACGGGAGGAGATTAGGAGATGGGTGTTGCGTGGAACTTTTCGTCGATCCAAGCTTGGATCTCTCGGAGTCGCTGGCTCCAATCCTCCCCGGTTCTTTCGAGGAGAAAGGAGCGCCACAGTGCGCCGAGCATGGTTTCGACTTCTTCCATCAGGAAGATGCGCTCTGCGACTTTTTCGTCTCCACCATCAGAGAGAACGTCAGGGATCTTCAGAGAACGGATCTGAAGATCATCGCCACGCAGCGAAAAGGCCCATGCTTGGGCTTGTCGAACGATCTTCATCTTCACTTCGGTCGGGATCTTGTTCATACGAAGTGCGACAGCAGCTTCGGGCGAAGTGGCGGGATCTTGTCCACTGAGTTGGTGGCGGTTGCCTTCGCCGTGAACGGGTTCCATGACGATACGATCGTCGAGAAACAGTTCGATCTCTGTTCCATCATTGAGCGTGAGGGTGCTGTTTTGTTCTTCGGAAGAAAACCACAGCCAAAGCAAGAACTCGCGGCCCAAGAAACGGGTTTGTTCGATAGCAAGGAGGCGATCCATGGTGTCTGCTCCTATTCGTGTACGTTGTGCGAGAAAAGTAGGGGTTCGAGCGCGAGCATCTTTTGGAGCGCCTCCTCCTCAAGTCCTGTGTGCTGCGCCAGTGTAAAGGGTGACTGAAGCACAAGATTCAGGCCAAAGGTCTTTTCAAAGAGCTCAATAAACATCTCATTGATACGGTTGGAGTGATTCCAAAAGCGAAGGATGCCTTGGTCAGGGTGCCAACAGATATCGTAGGTAGCGATGGTAGGGAGAAGTTGGCGTTTTAGGCGTAGGCGGACTTCTTCTCGAAGTGTCGAACGCTCTTTACGCGAGAGTGCTTCGCGGCCTTCGTCTGCGAGAAGGTTGCGTTCTTCTTCGATAGCGTAGGCTTTCACGAGGCTATTGGGGAGTTTCCATGCGTCCACACGAAAGGAAAAGAGCACATATTCGTTGAAGAACAATTTTTCCATCGTGAACTCGGTATCAAGGACACTTTGCATGGTGGCCCAACCATGGGCCTGTTCTTCTTCACTTTCGATATCCAAGGCAGGTACAGTGTGCATCTGTACGCGGTCAAGGAATGTTTCGCGCATCTGAGGTGGCAACTCACCTTCGACAAAATAACGGCGATAAGAGATATTCCCAGAAAAAACACCCATCGTTTGGCCTCATTGGTTGGGTCGAGTTCAGGTCGAAGACAACGATCAAACAAGACTTGGTGAAGAGAGCGCAGGAAAGCTTTGGTGGTAGAGTTCTTCGAGTTGTTCGAGGGAGAAAGGCCCTTCGAGCGCAGCTTGAAGGCGTCCACGCACCAACAAGAGCAGATGTGTTGCGCATCGCGCAGCGAGCCGCAGATCGTGTGTGGTCAGGAGGATCAAGCGCCCTTCTGATTGCCATTGGGAGAGCAGTCCCATCACGATCTCGACGCCGCGTGGATCGAGGCCAGTAAAGGGCTCATCCAACAAGAGACAGGGGGGATCACAAAGAAGCGCCCGCATAAAAGCGGCCCGTTGCAGCATCCCCCGCGAGAAAGCACGGACAGAGAGGTCCATCGCCTCTTCCATCGAAAAACGCTGTCCCAAGGAGCGGATCTTTTCTTCTGCGTGTTCGATTTGGAAAAGTTCTGCGTAGAATCGGAGGTTTTCGGTGAGTGTCATCGAGGTGTAGAGAAAGCTTCGATGTCCAACCATGCCGATTTTCGAGCGGATCTGCGCAAGCTGTTGGCGAGAGTCAAGACCATCAAGCACAAAGTGACCGTCTGTGGGGGTGAGTTGTGTCGACAAGACCCCCAACAAAGTGGACTTCCCAGCCCCATTGGGGCCGAGCATCACATAGGTTCCAGCTTCGAGGGTACCATCTACACCGCGCAAGATACGCTTTTGTGGGTATTCTTTGATGAGCTTGTGCATCGAGAGGGTGGGCATGAGAAAACTTTCAGCGTGAGCGTTGTGCGTCTTGTAGGGCATTGCTCAACGCAGCGCGGTCAAAGCGCTGTTGGAGCGTTTTGTGGAGCTGTTCAAGGACAGCAGGGTGAGGCAGGTTAGTGTGCAAATAGGACTGCGTCAAGCGCACATAAAGTCGAGCAGCTTCTTTCAGGCTCCCCGCCTCGCTGTAGGCGAGCAACATCTCACAATAAAGTTCTGTACGCGTGGCATACTCGGCATCTTCGCCAAGTAAACTTTCGGCCTCTTGCAGCAGTTCGAGTGCACGCTGTGGTTGTCCAAGCTCATTCCATTCAGACGCCACCATACGAAGACCTTCGATCTCTTTTCCCCAAGTCCTCGCGTCTTCCAAGATATCTCCCAACAAAGACTCCGCATCTTCGGGGGACTCTGCAAGCAACGCTCGCACATAAAACAGTTCCACCAACAAACGCAGGCTGGGTTCTTTGCTGTCGCGACTTTCTTCGCGAAGCAAAGTCAGCGCTTCAAGCCCTTCGGCGGTCTTGCCTCCCTGCGTCAGCGCAAAAGAGATCGCCAACTGAAAATGCAGACGCTTGGAACGAAATTCTTCTTGAACAGCGGGAGGTTGTTGAGCACACCAGTTTTCCATAGAAGCGACAAGTCTTTGGTAGTGCGCGGCCGCTTTTGGCCAGTGTTCTAGGGCCAAAGCCAACGCACCAGCTTGTTCCAACAAGCCCATCTCTTCTTCGGGTGTCGAAAAGCGTCCTTGGACGATCTGTACTTCAAGAGCGGCCAGATCGTGTTCCATCTCCTCTTTGCTAGGCGCAGCACGGCGCATCAAGCGGCGCAGAAAGTAATGCGCAAACAAAGTTAGACCTGTTCCTAGGCTGAACGCAGCCAGCACGCGCTGCATCCAAGGCAAGTGAACAAAACCATACATAAAAGAGACGGCTGCGACACTACTTCCAAGCGCGCCATCTAAAATCCATGAACGATCCACCTCGAACACAAGCTCCTTCCCATCCATCCAAACACTCCATCGGGCCGTTGTTTATAGGCCCAAGTCTTCGAGATCTTAAGTTTCCCCCTTACCAAATGCAAATTCGTTGTCGGTCAGGATTTGTCTTTTTTCTTCAAAAGACAGCGAAAGCTTGCTCTATGCATAGACCGTTCCGTTCTTCTACCAAGCCACATCTCCTACAGTGATGAAGTTGCGTTTTGCTTTACAGCCTCGCGACTTTGCGGTATATCCTCAGTCACCTTTTGGGTTCCGAGGCCCAAAGATGACCGTCCCTCCGAAGAAAAGAAAAAGGAAGAGTCCACCATGTCTTTTGAAACGATTGCTTGGCAAGATGGCAAGGTCAAGATGCTCAACCAGCTCCTCTTGCCCGCAGAGATCCGTTACGAGCTATATGATGACTTTCGCCAAGTGGCCGAAGCGATCCGCAAGATGGTCATTCGTGGAGCCCCAGCCATCGGGATCGCAGCTGCGATGGGCATCGCCCAAGGCGCTCTTACGCTTCCCAACGAACGCGAGGGCTTTCTCAAAGGTCTCGAAGAGATCAACGCAGTGATGGCCCAAACGCGCCCCACCGCAGTGAATCTCTTTTGGGCGATTGACCGTATGAAACGCCTCACCCTACGACTGCTCGAAGAGCACGATGTCGCGGGCGTCAAAGAACGTCTCGTCCAAGAAGCAGAGCGCATCCTACAAGAAGACATCGAGATCAACCGACGCATCGGCGAATATGGCGCACAGTTCGTCCGCGACGGGGATACGATCTTGACCCACTGCA
This sequence comes from Myxococcales bacterium, assembly GCA_020632975.1. Taxonomy (GTDB): domain Bacteria; phylum Myxococcota_C; class UBA6777; order UBA6777; family UBA6777; genus JAKLKB01. The sequence goes on along the minus strand of JACKEL010000012.1, from coordinate 89,808 downwards.
ACGCAGGCGCCCTTGCCACGGGTGGTTACGGTACGGCTACGGCTGTGATGCGCATCGCCAAAGAACAAGGCAAAAAGATCCGCGTACTTGCTGATGAGACACGTCCCTATCTCCAAGGTGCACGACTGACTGCATGGGAACTGATGCAAGACGGGATCGATGTAGAGTTAATTACGGACAATATGGCGGGGCACTTTATCAAGGCAGGCGAAGTCGATCTATGCATCGTAGGGACCGACCGTACCGCCGCCAATGGCGATGTGGCCAACAAGATCGGGACCTACATGGTCGCGCTTGCTGCACATGCCAATGACGTTCCTTTTTACGTGGCGGCGCCCACTTCGAGCATCGACCTTAGCCTCGAACATGGCTCGGGTATCCCCATCGAAGAGCGTTCAGCCGAAGAAGTGACGCGTGTGGGTAACACCGTGATCGCTCCCACGGGCGTCCGCGCAAGACATGCGGCTTTTGATGTAACGCCAGCTCGTTATGTGACTGCGATTATTACAGAAAATGGAGTGGCATCCCCGCCTTACCCCTTTACCCTCGCCCCGCTCGTTCGGAAGAACGATTAACGCTTGCCTTGTAGAGATTCCATCTTCGACGCAAACTCTTGCGACAGTTTCTCATACTCAGCTTTCTTGTCTTTTTCTTCCGCTTTCTCAGCTTTTTCCGCAAGTTGGTCGTAGATCATCTTCAAGTTTCCGACCACGGAAGCGTTGATCTGGTTGAGATCGTACGCTTTTTTCATCCATTCCACACCTTTTTCGAGTTCGCCCAAGAACTGTGCGTGGAATTGACCGATCTTGAAGTAAGGCAACCAGACCTTGTGCTTGTTGGGCTGGGTGATCTTGGAAGCCGCAGTAAAGGCCGCGATAGCCTTGTCAAAGTACTCTTTGTTGGGCTTGAACTTGGGGCCTTCAGCCACGGGAGCCGCCGCTTTTTTGCGACGACGACGTTTTCTGCGGCGGGGTGCGGGAGCAGCAGCGGGCTTTTTGCCTTCTTGCTCTTTCATGAACTTTTTGAAGTCTTCTGTGATGAATGCTTCGCAGATGATCCCAGTTTGGACATAAGACTCCCACTGGACCAAGCTTTCCACTTTTTCATCAAACATTGCCATCGAGTCGGTAGGCTTGGAGTTTTTGACGGCCAATGCAAAGAAATCCATCGCTTTTTTCAGCTCATCCATTTGGGTGCTGTTAAAAGGAGGATTTTTGTTCAAGCGGAACTTGATGTTTCCGTACATGAAATAAGCGGTGCCATCGTCTTTTACGAGCTTGACATAGTCTTTTAGCTCGCTGGCAGCAGCTTTCAACTGCATCTGCATGTACAAGCTCTTGGCGCGACCGAACTTGGCCTCTTTGAACCACGCTTTGATCTTGGGATCTGCGGGGAACTTCTTGTACAAGTCCTCGATCTTGGTCGTACATTTGAAGTTGTTCTTCATGGTCTCGCAGTAAAGCTGGGACACTTCACGAAGAGCTTCTTCGTTTTCAGGATCATTTTTCAAAACGTTTTCATAGAGATCAGCGGCTTGTTGAAAGTCTTTCTTTTTCACAGACTCACGAGCGCGCTTCAACTCTGTGTTGCAGCCCATAGATGCAAAAGAGAGAGCAAGAAAACCAAAGAAAACCACAGCTTGGTGGGTTCGCTTCATCATGAGCGAGATCCTCCTTTATATCGTGGGAATCGAAAAATAGCGGGACAAAGCCCCTCAGTTGTATTCAGGAAGCCCCGTGCTGTCAACGCCTGTCCGCGCTCGTGGCTAGCCAAGCGCAGAAAGAACGTGTAGAGTGGCTTCTTCAGTCAAACCAAGAATATCCCGAAATGGATTGGTGCCCCGTGGAGTCTAACGCAGCAATGTCCGTCGCCCATCCTCCCCACGCCAAAGATGCGACCTCTTTCGACCCCACACGCTTTTATCAACATATCCACCACGTTATTCCTCCGTTCTATCGCATCGCAGCGCGCACGGACATCGGTATCCGACGCAAAAGCAACCAAGATGCCTTTCTCTTTTTGCCGCTTCAAGATGGTTTCCTCGGGGTGATCTGCGATGGGATGGGCGGTTACCAAGGGGGCGATATCGCAAGTCAACTCGCTGTCGATGCTGTGCGGTATTACTTTGAGCATCCACCCGCCAAGGCGCGTTGGCAGCCCTTCCAAGCCTTGCGCGAAGCCATCCAAAGCGCCAATCGCGCGATCCATCTTGAGGCGCAAAAAAACGAAAAACTCCGTCAGATGGGCTCTACCATCGTGGCGCTTTTGGTCCATGAAGAACAAGCCTACATCGCTCACGTGGGTGACAGCCGTCTGTATCTGTTGCGGGAAGGGACTTTGTTGCAAATCACGCGCGATCACTCAGCGATCGAGCGGATGAAAGAACAAGGAAAGTCCACAGAAAAGGTCAAATCCAATATCATCACCCGCGTCCTTGGCCGCCTAGCAGAAGTCGAAGTCGAGTGCCAACCTTTGCCGCTCCACCTCCAAGAAGGTGACCGCCTGTTGTTGTGTTCTGACGGCCTCACGGGGATGATGGAAGATCAAGAGATCCTAGAACATCTTGCCCGACAGTGGGACCCGACCCTCGCAGCAGAACGTTTGATCGAAACCGCCAACGATCGCGGCGGGAAAGACAATATCAGCCTGATCTTGATCGATTATGCAAAGCCCAAACGCGTGTTTGGTTGGGGTGCTTTTTTCATGTTGTTGGCTTTGGTGGGGTTGCTTTTCTGGCCCGTCCCCCCGCATCCAACCACTGCAACACAGCCCCCCACGCCTCCCAAAGAGCCTCAAGTCCGCTCTTTGCAACCACCTGCAAGGACGCGTTATGTCGTGCCCCGCGCTTTGTTGGTGCCGCCTTCTCAAAAGAAAAAGCGCAAGAGGCTCAAAAAGAGACGTGTGAGATACAAAAAGAGAAAAAAACGTAGACGACGCAAACGACCATCCAAACGGCGTTTGCGCAAGTAGCGCTAAAGAATCATTGCGACGTATTGAAGACACGCCTTCTATCAACGTCCAAACCTTAGCCTGCTCCGCAACCCCATCTCTACATGATGCTACCTCAAACTATCGTTCGTTGATCGACTCAACGCTCTTGCGGCTCGATCTACCTATCCACCTTTGAAGGAGGTCCCCTCACAATGCGATGGACACTCTTGTCGTGTTTCTTTTTCTTTTTCGCAGCAGAGAAGTCGAGCTGCTTTGGACCAGGCCAACAACCCCCTCCTCCCCCAAGCTCTAGGCAACCCGCGCAAACGCTTCCCCCACAACAACCCAACAATACCAACCCACCTCCACAACAGCCCCCGCAAAACAACGGACAGTTGGGGAACGGACAACAAGGTGCCGTGATCGACCCTTGTCCTGTCGACTCTCCGCCCACATGTTCCCGCGGTGAACAGCCTGCGATCCAGTCATATCTTTACCTCAACCAAGTTTGTTACCGCACAGTCTGCGAACGCCCCCGCTGTCCAGAGGAACCCAAACCTTCTTGTCGAAGAGGCCAGGTCCTACGGGCTTTCAGCTACCGCGAAGGCAAACTGCGTTGCAAACGCTACAGATGCGTAAACACACGCTGCCCCGCTCCACGAGAAAAACGCTGCAAACAAGGGTATTACTCAGCGCTCGAAAGTTACCGCAGAAGCGGCCGAACCTGCCGTCGCTATCGCTGCAAGCCTTTGCGTTGCCCCACCCCTGATCCCATCGGCTGTTCTCCTGGATATCAGGTCAAAAAAGAACCTTACTATCTCCAAGGTCTGCGTTGTATCCGCTTGCGGTGTGTCCGACAAAAATGCCCCGCCCTTCGTATGCCGAACTGCCCCGCAGGAGCGCATACCAAACTCCAAGAATACAACCACAATGGACAACAGTGCGCACGATACATCTGTGACATGCCATCTTGCCCGCTACAAGCCGCGGCCCAATGCGACGAAGACGAAGACGTCAAAACAGTGCGTTACCTCTACAAAGGCCGCACATGCACCAAAAGGATCTGCGTTGAAAAGACCTGTCCAGCCGATCCAGGTCCCGCATCTTGCCCGCCGGGTAGCCAGCCCAACACAAAGACCTACCGCCTTGGCACGAGCCTTTGCACCACAACAACATGCACAGAGATGCCCTGCCCATCCGATCCTGTAGGACGCTGCGAGTACGGATTTGAGCCAAAAACAGAGACCTACCAGCACTTTGGAAGACTCTGTCAACGCACAAGATGCGTCCCCGTTCAATGCCCCATGTGGCCCATCCCAGCGTGCGATGGAGAAGAAGAAACCCTCAAAAAACAACGCGAGTGGTTCCGTGGCCAGATCTGTGTTCGCCTGCGTTGCGTCACGATCCATTGTCCGCCAGGACGCCAACTCGTCATCAAAGAACGCCGTTGGAGAGGCTTGCGCTACACAGTCAAGCGTTGCAGTGAACCTAGCTGCCCACAAGCCCCACCCATGCAGTGTCCCCCTGGCGCACGCGTCATCTTGGAACAGTACCGCTACCAAGGTCATCTTTGCGAACGCGAGACCTGCGAACAAGCCCTCTGCCCAAAAGAACGTGAACCCAACTGCCCCCCTGGAACACGCGCCCAAAAAGCACCTTATCGTCACCAAGGCATGACTTGTTACCGCACAACCTGCAAACGCGTTGCTTGCCCACCCTCTCGAAAAACACGATGCCGCCGAGGTTTGCAGTCCAGCCAAGAAGAATACGATTACCAAGGTGTCACCTGCAAACGTTGGGTGTGCCAACGCAATGTTTGTCCGCAGATCGGGCCATCTTACTGCGATGAAGGTTTCAGCCTCCAACGCACCCCCTATCGCATGGGCTCCATGCGTTGCGAAAAAACCGCCTGTGTCCCTGTTCGTTGCCCCACTGAGAAGCCAAAACGCTGTCGCCCAGGGACCCAACCCCAAGTCGAGCACTATGTCTTCCAAGGAAAGCGATGCCGCAGGACACGTTGCCAACGCATCAAAGCTTGCCCCGCAGCGCCGCCCAAGTGCCGACCCAACCAGATGCCAAAGCCCGAAACCTACACCTACTTTGGTATGCGTTGCCAACGCTTTCGTTGTGTGAAACCTCAATGCCCACGAACCACAAAACCTCGCTGCAAACGCGGCCAGCGACTCCTTGTTGAGCCATTTGTCTTCCTCGGAAAGACCTGCAAACGCTTCCGTTGCCTCGCCCAAAGCTGCCCACCCGTGCGCCCATCACGCTGCCCCCGCGGACAAAAACCCCGCTTGGAAACGTACAAAGTTGGCGGACAAACCTGCAAACGCTTTCGATGCGAACAGCTTCGATGCCCACAAACCACACCGCTCGAATGCCCCGCACAAACAGAAGAAGTCGCAGAACTCTACAACTACCAAGGTCTGCGCTGTTCTCGTAGTCGATGCGTCCCCATCAAGTGCCCTCCCGCTCCCAAAACACGATGCCCCCAGGGTACCGAACTCTCTGAACATACTTTTCTCATCAAAGGAAAAACGTGTAAGCGTTTTTCTTGCGACAAGATCGAATGTCCCGCCGTGCCTCTGCTGAAGTGCCCCAAAGGGCAAGGTATCGTCATGCGTTCTTATGCTTACAAAGGCTTGCGATGCCAACGGCCTCGCTGCCGAAAAACAAGTTGCCCCCCGATCCAAGCACTCCAATGCCCAAGCGGACAACAGATCGATTATCAGACTTTCTCTTACAAAGGAACCACCTGCAAAAGAGCCCACTGTACCCCCGCCCCCGCAGCAACTTGCCCACCTAGCCCATCCGTGCGTTGTCCTCGCGGCTCTCGACCTTCCAACCAAGCTTACAACATCGGGTCACTGCGCTGCATGAGAACCGTTTGCGTCAAAGGTTCCTCCAGACGTTGCCCTGCGCCTCCCAAGCTTCGCTGTCCCAGAGGACAAAAGCTCACAGCACTCCCCAGACCTGGAAAGCCTTGCCCCATCTACCGTTGTCAACGTGCCAAGGCCCCCACAGACGTTTGTCCGCCCACCACTCCACCACGCTGCACAACAGGCGCGCCCATCAAAAAGCCTTACAAACGACTCGGCAAGACTTGTTTCAGCTGGTCCTGCCCACCTCCTCGTGGTCCCGCCCTTGTACCAAGAGGAACCTTCGATCCTCGTTGCCCACGCCCCAAAAAAGGTCGTTGCAGCCGTGGCCAATCTTCCCGATTGACCGCAGGGATCATCCGTGGCGCTGCGTGTCCCATGTACCGCTGTATGCGCTCAGAAGAAACCGTCATTCGCCTTAGCGCAGGTTGCCCCAGACCCAATACACGCGGACGTTGCGGTCGTGACCAAGTCTCCATCGTTGTCCCTTGGCGCATGGGGAATCGAAACTGCCTCCGTTGGCAGTGCGTCCCCCAAATCTGCCCACATACCAAAGCACGTAGCCGTTGTCCCAAAGGTTTCAGGTTCCTTCAACTGCGCCGCCGTGGACGACAAACTTGTGCTGCTTATCTTTGCCGAGGCGCTGCGATGCTTTTGCCCTTCGGAAAACGACCCAAACTCCGATTGTTCCGCCCGATTCGTTGATCTTGGCCTAGGGATAGAGCGAGCGACCCTCCGTGGTCGCCCCAGATAGAGGATATCCGATCTGCCCAGATAGAGTGGGCGACCTTCTGTGGTCGCCCTTGAGAGCGCGATTGGCCTACGCTTGGGGAGAGCGGGCGGCCACGGAGGGTCGCCCTTGAGATGATAGGGGCTACTTGAGGCCGATTTCTTTGCGGTAGCGCCCGTCTCCTCGGTTGTGGAGCGACCAATACGGCAAGCGCTTGATGCCTTGACGTTTGGCGCGTTCTCCATCAGAGGCTTCCCATCCCAAGATCTGATGAGGCCATGCTTGCTCAACATCGATACGTTTCCAGTATCCGCCATAACGAAGCGTGAACCTGTGGATCGGTTTGTTTTCGCGTGAGGTCTTTTCGCGTGAGATCTCCGCATCAACGACTTGGGTAGGGGTATGTTGTTTGCGTATCCTCCAGAGAGAAGGCACCAGCTTGCCGCGCCAAGATTTTCCTTGCAGAAAAGGCCCATCAAGCTCGCGAAGTTGAATCCACAAAGCATCTTCAAACAGCGTGGTGGCGGGGATCTTTTGAACGTGGTTTTTCTCGCCTTCGCTGGCAAAGTACGAACGAACTTGCGTGAGCATGCGGCTCGGCCCTACCCAAAGCCCTTCAAACACGTGTCCACACCACTCTTGCGCGCTGAGCGTGATCTTTGCGGGCGAAAAAGCAGGCCCACGCCACGAACCCACGGGGGCAAAGACACTCGTCAACACAGAGTAAGGGTAGAGACCTGTGCGAAACTTGAGGCTTTGGTTGAGTTTGAGGACTTGTACTTTTTGCGACTCGGGCGCGGCATCGTCTTTGATCCATGTGCGTCGATCCATGGGCTCTGTCACAAAGATCATCACAAGCTCGGCTGGGCGGAGTTCGCCATAACGCGAGATCGTGGTTTCATAACTCGCAAGCTCTGCTCGTCCATCACCCCAGTGTTTCCAAAACATCGATGAGCCGCCACTTTTGGCTTGCGTTGGCCAGTTTACAAACTTCCCCGCAGGCTCTGAGCCATCCATCTGTGCGCCAAGCGAGTGCGCGCGTTGGCACCCCCAAAGCATCCCCACACACAACGCACCCCACAACCATACAGAAGACTTTTTCCAACTTTGCGATCTTCTCATCAAACGACGCTCCTCGAAAAATCTCAGTGAACACTCGACCTTGACAAAGTGACTGGGCTCCTTGGGACTAGGATGCAAAAAGAAAGTGTGCGGATTTCTTGACGCTCTTTGGTTGGCCTTGTATCTTCTGGTGTATGCATACGAGCCTCCACAGGCTCCCTTCCCACCGAGATGATCAACACCCAAGCAAGGAGACCGAAGGATGATGGTTGGCGTCCGAGCCTTATTTCTGCTATCCTGCCTTGCCCTGACTGCGGCCTATGGCTGGTGGGTGACCCACCCCATGGGTGCACAGCGTCATTACAAGCAATTGCGTGCTCAAATCACAAAGCAAGAACAAAAAAATCACCAAGCACGCAAGGAAAACGATGTACTTCGACGCAAGATTATGGCACTTCGTTACGATCAACGCGCAGCCGAACAAGCCGCACGCGATCATCTGTTTTTGGCCAAGCCCAACGAAGTTGTTGTGATCTGCCCAAAGTGATCTTGCTCCCCAAAGAAGAAGTCTGACCTTACGCAAAACCTTCGACGCTCTCACCTGTGCGTTCAACACTGCAGAGTCGAGTTTACACGGAGAGAGGATGCGCTCTTACTCCTCAACGCTTCGTCCCCAACCTTATCAACGCATCTTCACTTTGATGGCGGCGGCAGGGCTTCTCTTGCTTGTGCTATCAGGAACGCTTGATAAGCCTTCTCCGCGCCTCGAAACCATCCTTCCCTTGATGGGTGTGTTTGTTTGCTGGTTGTCGTGGGAAATGTACCGCGGGATCGTGCGTTTTTGGTTGGAGCGCGGCGAAGAACCATCTTATGAGGCTTGGCAGGGGTTGGGATTTGCCCTCCTAGCGGGCATTATGATCTTGCTGCGTCTGACAGGTGGTTTGTACTCGCCTTTCTATCCACTCTTCTACTTGTCGATTGCCTTCCTTGCGAGTTTTGGGACATCCTCGCAGGGTGGATTGTGGTTTGGCTATGCGATGCTTTTGGAGATCGCCGCGGTGCTTGGGGGTGGGGTACCTCACTCCACAGATGTAGGACGCGGCGCACTTCACCTCGTGTACTTGGGACTTTTTGGGATATCACATCACTTGTGTTTGCACGGTTTGTTGTGGAGTGTACAACGCCATCGCTCAAACCTGCGTAGAGTCCGAGAACAACGTCACCACAGCGCACCTCCCTTTCCGACAGAAGAAGCGATGGCCCTTGGGATGACAGAGATCTCCCTCGAAGCCCTCGAACAAGAGCGCACCAGTCTTTTGTCGATGCTTCGCGAAGGTCTAGATGCCCACGGATGCGCCTTGGTGTGGTTGGGCAACGACGAAAAGACCTATGTTCTCGCAGGGATCGACACAAACGCTCCGCATATCGACGATGGCCCATTTTCCATCCACCAAGGGATGCTTGCCAACGTCTTTAAGAACCAAACCAACCTCCGCATCTCTCGTAGCGGCGAAAATGGTTTGCACCTCCCCTATTACACACGACACACGGTGGTGCGGGCGATGCTCTCTGTCCCTATCCGCCAAGGTGATCAGATCCGTGGCGCGCTTTGCGCAGATCGCATCCGCCCCGTCCCCTTTTCACCGCGCGAAGAAACCATGCTCCAAGCCGCGGCGATGTTGTACTCACGGATGTTGCAAAGCGAACGCTCCTACCGCCGCTCAGATCGAGCCAACCAACACTTGCACATGCTTCACGATATGGGACAGCGTCTCAATCGCGCCAACACCGAACGCTCACTTGCGACGTTGGCCCTAGAAGCTGCTTCGTGCTTTGCCCAGTTTGATTGGGGCTTTGTTTCGCGGGTGGAAGCGGATCAACGCCATCACACGGTCCTTGCGACCACAGAGTCGATCCACCACCTCCTCGATCAAAAGCTGCACTTGGGTCCATCGCTGCTTGCACTCGCTTTGAAGCACGGATGCCCCTTGCCAGAGGGGGGTCATCTGCGTTCACAAGGTCCCTTCTTGGCACAGCCTGATCCTGATAACCTCCCAGAGATCGGCTCTTTGTACATGCTGCCCTTGATCCTCCATGATCAGTCGATTGGTGTGATCGCTTTGGGCGCTCGCGACCCACAAACCTTCGCAAACGAAGAGACCGAAAAGAATCTTGGGGCGCTTGCCAACCATGTCGCTCCCCTGCTTTCGCACCTACAAAACTTTGCGCGCATGGAATACCTCGCCGCAAGAGACGGTCTGACGGGGCTTTACAACCATCGCACCATGATGGAGCGCTCTCACACGATGTTCGAGGCGGCACGCCGCTTCAAGCGCCCCTTGTCCGTGATGATGATGGATATCGATCACTTCAAGCAACTCAACGATACCTACGGACATCCCGTGGGCGATCGCGTACTTCACCATGTCGCGGGTGTCCTTCAATCAAGTGTCCGCGAGATCGACCTTGCCGCGCGTTATGGTGGCGAAGAGTTTGCTGTGTTGCTTGAAGAAACGGATGTCAAAGGCGCTCTACAACTCGCAGATCGCCTCCGCAAACAGATCGCTGAACTCGATTTTTGCTCAGATGGCAACGACCCTGAAGTGTTTTGCATCACGATATCTGTCGGCGTCGCAAGCTTCCCTGCCCATGCAACCGACGTCAACGGACTCTTCAAAGCTGCTGATGAAGCGCTTTACAAAGCCAAGCACAACGGACGCAATCGCGTACAACTCTATATCCCTGAAAAACCATTGGAATCCCCCGCCCTCCAAGACGATCTGCCAAAGATCTCTCCCACCCAAGCAGGTTGGGGCTGGGGTTCGCTTCCTCCCCAAGAAAGCGCAGAGTCGATCTCAGACGTCGCGCGATGGGGATGGTATGACTCCAAAGATGGCGAAGATCCGCACTTTTCTGCACAAAGCCTGCCCCTAGAAACGCCCTCCCCTGACAACGATGACGACGGCGGCAACGGCTCTCCCCCCTCCAATCCAGGCGAAGGCCTTCGCATCTAATCTTTCTATCAGGCGGCCACGGAGGGCCGCCCCAGATATACCCTAGATATCCCTTCTATCGGGCGGAAACGGAGGTTATTTCGACCAAAAACTTCGTCACATCAGACGATTTTTTCGCAAAATCCCTTGGTTCGGGAAGTCACTTTACAAACTCTCGTGATTTTCCAAAGAAAACTATTTGAGTTTATTATCAAAGGAATTAGTCTGTACAGATGCCACGGAGGGCCGCCCGAAAATATCCGAGATATCTTTTCATATAGTTGATAATTAGTTGGTACAGATGGCCTCTGTGCCCGCCCTGAATCTATCCCGCTATAAAAGCGGCGACATCAAACGAGCGCCAGCTTCCATCAAACGCTGCGACAAAGGACGACGCAAAAAGCCGATGAGATCGACTTCATGGGAGGATTGAAGATCTTCTAGAAAGGTCGCTTCCATCTGTTGCGCGACGTGCGAACTGTAGATCAGCGCATTGAGTTCGAAGTTCAACTGAAAGCTTCGGATATCCATATTCGCAGAGCCCACCGTCCCAAAGACCCCATCGACACACATCGACTTGGCGTGCAACACCCCTTTTGTATATTCGTAGATACGCACTCCTGCCCGCAAAAGATCCCGATAATAGGAGCGTCCCGCAAACCAAACCAAGCGTTCATCGCTCTGTTCGGGCACAAGCAAACGCACATCGACGCCACGCAGCGCAGACGTCTTGAGGGCGGTGAGGATCGCATCATTGGGGACAAAGTAAGGCGTGGTGATCCAAACGCGTTCACGGGCATTTGCGATGGCGACAAAGAAGATCAGATGCAAGCTGTCCCAAGGCTCATCAGGGCCTGAAGGGATGATTTGGATCTGTGCGTTTCCATCGCTGGGGATCTGTGAAGGAAAGTAGCGTTCTTGGGCCAAGGTTTCTTCTGTGGTGTGGTACCAGTCTTCTCCAAAGGCGAGTTGTAAATCGCGGACAGCAGGGCCATGTAGCATCAGATGCGTGTCTCGCCAGTGGCTATGGCCAGAGAGTTCTCCGCGGTATTCGTCCCCGATGTTCAATCCGCCCGTAAATCCGATGACACCATCCACCACCACGATCTTGCGGTGGTTGCGAAAGTTCATGTGCGATCCACCAAGGCGATACTGAAAGCGGATGGGCAAAAACACGCCAATTTTCGCACCCAACACTCGCAAGGGCGACCAAAAGTCCTCACTCAACGCGTAAGATCCGATGGCATCGTACAACAAGCGAATCTCTACGCCCTCTTCGGCTTTTTTGATCAGGAGATCCCGCAGCCAACGTCCTGTATCATCGGGTCGGATGATGTAATAGCACACATGGATATGTTGTCGCGCTGACAAGATGGCTTTTTCCAAGGCTTCGAAAGTATCTTTTCCATCTTGCAGCAACGTGATCGCATTGGCATTGGAGACTTGGGCGTTGGAGACGCGGTGAGCCAAAGCGATCAGATTCGCAAAACGCTCATCTTGTGTTGTCGCAAGTGCGGAACCAGCGGAAGAAGCCCACCCTTCGCCCACCTCGACGAGATCGTTGGTTTCGCTTTTGGCAAAGGTGTGTTCTGTTTGGCTGAAGGACTGAAGTCGCAGGAGTTCGGCGGTTTCAGCTTCCCACCAAGGGAGGTTTGAGAGATTTGGATCGCCCTTGGGGTGCGCCAACTCTTCGAGATGTTCCCCCAAGACGCCCAAGCTACGGGCACGTTTTCGTCTTTGGCGAGAGAATCGCATCCGACCAAAAAGATAGTAGGCCAGCGCCCCAAAAAAAGGGACGAAGATCAAAGCCAAGATCCAAGCCAGTGTCGAGGTGGGGTGACGATGTTCTAGCAAAACAAAAAAGCTCAGCACCAAGCCGTGCAACACAAAGATCAACAGCAAGATCAACCACAACATACCGAATATCCTCTGCGTATCGCCGCACGCAAAACCATCTCTCACCAAACCAAGAGACGCGCTTTTCTTTGGGATGTGCAAGCTGTCGCGTTCGCAAGCCATTTGTCAAGTCTGCATAGAAGGATTATATCTCTGCACACAAAGAGTCACGGGACGCGAGAAGCGATCAGACTTTTCCCAAGACCCGAAGAAACAACATCTTTTAGGCGAGACAGAAAGGATCACTGCCATGCCGTTGTATGAATATGGATGTCCTCAATGCGGAAACACTGTTGAATTGATGCAAAGCGCATCCAGCGCCAAAGCCCCCGAAGCCTGCGAAAAGTGCGGTGCAGGTCCCATGGAAAAACTCCTTTCCCGAACCTCTTTTATTCTGAAGGGCGGCGGTTGGTACAAAGACGGCTACAGCAAAGGTTCCTCAGGCGCACCTTCTACCAGCGCGGCAGATGGCTCAAGCAGCAGTGCAGGAAGCGCATCAGGGGCTAGCTCGGGTTCGTCAGAGAGTGGTTCGAGCAGCAGCGCAAAGAGCGAAACATCTTCTAGCTCCACCAGCAGCTCCACCAGCAGCTCCACAAGTTCCGCGTCCTAATTCCGCCCATCCTCGGCCCTCTCATCTTTCTCAACGAAGGGGCTTCCTTTTCCAAGGCGAGTCATTTATAAACGCGGCCACCTACGGGAGCCGTTGTTTTTGAACGGGCTGGAGAGGTCTGGCCCAAACAAAAGCCTTGGAGGAAGACGATGAGCACGCTATTGGATGGAAAAGCGCTTGCCAAGCAAGTGCGGTCGCAACTCAAACAAGAAGTCGATGCGCTGGTCGAAAAAGGCTGTACACCGGGACTTGACGTGATCTTGGTTGGCGAAGACCCAGCTTCTCAGATCTACGTCCGCAACAAACATCTCGCCTGCGAAAAAGTGGGGATCCGTTCACGTATCCACAAACTCCCCGCAGATACCCCACAACAACAATTGGAAGACCTGCTTCAGTCTCTCAACCAAGACCCCCAAGTCCACGGGATCTTGCTCCAACTTCCTCTTCCCAAGGGACTCGACGCAGACGCTGCGTTGCTCAAGATCGACCCAACCAAGGATGTCGATGGACTACACCCAGACAACCTTGGTCTCCTCGCAGCGGGTCGTCCAGGCTTGCGTCCTTGTACACCCCAAGGCTGTATCGCCCTCTTGGATAGCATCTCCTACGACCTCAAAGGCAAACACGCCGTCGTCTTGGGGCGTAGCATCCTCGTTGGAAAACCTGTGGCCTTGTTGCTCCTCGAACGCCACGCGACCGTGACGATCTGCCACTCGCGAACCCAAGATCTCCCTGCGGTTGTTCGACAAGCAGACGTCTTGATCGCAGCGGTAGGACAACCCCATCTTGTCAAAGCCGACTGGCTCAAACCTGGCGCGGTGGTCGTTGACGTCGGCACCAACCGACTTGACGACGGACGTCTTGTTGGCGATGTTGACTTTGAAGCCGCACAGTCGGTTGTTTCGGCCATCTCTCCAGTCCCTGGAGGCGTCGGCCCCATGACCATCACGATGTTGCTCGTCAACACGGTCGCTGCCGCGAAAAAAATCAACGGCCTCGCTTAATCAATCGCTCTTGTAGAGGGCCCGCGCCCCACATCAACAACCCGCCATTACCATAAAGGTCCGCGCATGCTTTGGTTGCTTATTGGCGTGATGACAATCGCGCTTCTTTACATTGTTCTTTCCCCCTTCCGCCAACCTTACTCCTTCGACGAAACCGTCTTTGGGGATGCTACCGCGCAAGAGATCTACGAATCTCCTGACGACGAAGAAGGCTTCCCCACAGGCGTCACCTCTGTCAAAGAGGAAGCTCCTTCCGCAAAGGATGAAGCCTCTACAGAACAAACAGAGGAAAAAAGCAAGACTTCTTCTGAAGAAACCAGCGAAGAAGAAACCAACGAAGAAGAAGAAACCTCAGAGGAAGCCGCAGAGCCTTCTGCCAAAGAAGAAGCAGAAGAAAGCTCAAGCAGCAAAGAGGACAGCAAGCCCGCGAAGAAACAAGCGTCCAAGCCTAAGAAGAAAAAGACCAAAGGAGCGTCTGCTGCGGTGATCTTGTTCTTGTCTTTGGGAAGCGCAGCGTGGGCACAACCTCCGACCTCTCAGCCCGCTTCTAACAAGGTTTCTGCGGCCACCAAACCACACGTTGCCCCAAAAAAGCTGCCTAAAAAGACGCGTGTGGTCCTCAACATTGATGAACAAGGCGTGCTCAAGTCCCAGAACAAACCGCTCGAACTTGCGGAGCTTGTGCGACTGAGCTTTTCTTGGAAGCAACAAGCCTCTTCGACCCAAGTGCATCTGTTGATTCATCCTCGCGCCCCCTATGGGAGCATCCGCACGATCCAAAGTGTGCTGCGTGGCGCAGGCATCGCTTTTACAGAAGAAACCTTGGCTGTCTCTGCCAAGCCCACACCGCGTCCAACCAAGTCCACTCCGCGCCCTGCGCCCCACCCGAAGGCCCAGCCCAGCGCGGACGACCCCAGCAAACTTCCTTGGCAAAGCGTCAAGCTGACCAAAGAAGAAGAACTCAAAGGCGACGCCAACCTTGAGATCCGCGCACAACTCTTGACCACCACAGGAAAGCCCCTAGCAGCGGTCGCGACAGGACTTGTGCGTTATGAAAACCAAAAACGTGTCTCCCTTGCACGACAACGCAGCAACACACAGGGCCTCTTTCGTTATGCCCTACAGATGCGCTCTCAAGATCATCTCCGCATCGCAGTCCTCGCACCTGCGGGCTATTTGGAGTTTCCCCTTCCCCTTCATACGGCGAAGCAAGGCATCTTGTATGTCCAGCTTCCCATCCAAACCAAAGCAACCGCGCCCACCAAAAGACCTGTTGCGACGAAAAATACAAATCCCCATGGCAAGGGGCACATCACTCCCAAGCGCTTCTCGCAGATCCAGCCTGCCAAGATCCTCGCAGCTTCCGCCCCCAACGATCCTTCTTGGCGCAAAGTGGCTCTTGGTCGCGCAGAAGATGCCCCCAAAACAGGCGGACTTGAGTTACGCGGACGCATCCTCCTTGCAGATGGCTCCCCCGCGCGGGATATGCCTACAGGGCTTCTCCTTCGTCAAAAAGGCGGACGCCACAAACCTATCGGGCGCGCACGCACAAGCAAAGAAGGCCGCTTTCGCTACTTGATTCGACCTGATCGTACGAAAAAGTATGACATCGTCATCCTGTACGCAAATCGCCTTCATCTTCAGTCTCTGCCCGCACCACAAGCGCCACAAACAATCGCCAACTTTGAGGTGCGCTTGGATCTCAAGGCACTCCATAAGCTCCTTGCAGAGGGCGTAAGCATCGTTGTTGAGCGACTGAATGCAGAAGCTTTGCGCGTCACGCACTTTATCTCGTTGCTCTACCATCAAACTGACGCAAACAACCAACTGGACTTGTTTCTCCCTCTCCCCGCCAAAAACGGAAAAGTCCAACTCGACAAGCAGATCGCACAGTTCAAGCCCACCGTGCTTCCTCGCGGCATTCGTTTCAAAGCCAAGATGAATCCAGGAAGAAATCGATTTGCTTACAGCTACTTGCTGCCTCTTCAAGATGGCAAAGGGCCTCTCGAACTGAAGATCCCTTTTCCCAGTGAGCGCGTTGCGGTCTTTTATGAACCCAAGCTTCAGTCCACCCCCAAGCGCGCCACAAGCCCCGTGAAACTCGGGAACCCTGGGCAACAACGTGACTTCTTGATGGTGCAGTTTCCCGCGATGACAAAGGCCAACCAAGACCTTGTGATCACCATCGTCGATCCTTCTTATGTCCCACAAAGCCGACTGATGGCGTGGTTGCGCGATTGGAAAAATGATCCCAACAAACGCAACAAACTCTTCGGACTTTCCGTGCTTTTGCTGCTTTCTTTCCTTGGGGTGTTCTTCCTCTTTGCAAGCCCCACCCCAACATCCCCCAAAGACACCACCCCACCCACAGAAGCATAACCTCCCGATTATCGGGTGGCTTGATGCCGCAAAAGATGGTCCATGATCACAAGGGCCGCCATCGCATCCACGATAGGAACCGCGCGCGGCACCACACAAGGATCATGTCGTCCAGACGCTTCCAACTCGACCATCACCCCTGCCTTGTCTGCGGTATGTTGGCGTTTTCCAATCGTCGCAACAGGTTTGAACGCCACACGAAAATGAATCAACTCTCCTGTTGAGATCCCCCCCAATGTACCGCCTGCATGATTTGTGATGGGGCGGATCTGGCCCGTCTCATCGGCCCCAAAAGGATCGTTGTGTTCACTGCCTCGCAGAGCCACCCCCGCAAAGCCCGAACCGATCTCGAAACCTTTGACTGCATTGATGCTTAACATCGCTTTTGCGAGGTCAGCAGGGAGCTTGTCAAAGACAGGATCGCCCAAGCCCACAGGAACACCGCGGATCTCCCCACGCACCACGCCACCAATCGAATCGCCATCCGCTTTGACCTCTTCAATCAAGGAGATCATCTTTTGGGCATCACTTGATGAAGGACAACGCACGATGTTGGATTCGACTTGTTCCATCGTCACCGATCCCAACGGGATATCCGCAAGGATCGAGCCGACCTGTTGAACGTAACTCAGAAAAGTAATGCCGTGACGTTCACGAAGGTACTTTTGGGCCACCGCGCCCGCAGCCACGCGCGCCAAAGTCTCTCGCGCGGAAGCCCTGCCACTACCGCGCCAATCACGAACGCCATACTTTTTCTCGTACGTAAAGTCCGCATGGGACGGGCGATACAACGAAAGCAAGTGGTGATAATCTTGGGAGCGCGCGTCTTTGTTGTGCGCCAACATCAAGATCGGCGTCCCCGTCGTTCGGCCCTCAAACACGCCTGACAAGATGTGGATCTGATCTTCTTCTTTGCGTGGTGTGGTGATGTGGCTTTGTCCAGGCTTACGACGATCAAGTTCGGGCTGGATGTCCGCTTCTGAAAGCTCTAAACCTGCGGGGCATCCGTCCACAACAACGCCCACTGCGCCTCCGTGCGACTCCCCAAAGGTGCTGATTCGAAACATGTGGCCCCATGAGCTTCCAGGCATCTAAGACTCCTTCTTTTTTGAAAATAGCGCCTCTTCAGCGAGGCTCCCCCAACAAAGCAAAGATCTCACGTAATTGGCCCTGTGTGAGTTGGCCAGGTGCAGAAGCCTCTGCAAGAGACGGCGGCGCAAAGATCATCGCGTTCCCCCAAAGCGTACCAAAGACCCGCGTAACGGCACCGTGTGGCCCCATCCCAAGGACGATAACGTCGTGTCCTTGTTTTTTGAGGGAGAGCTGCCAAGACAACAAACGCACCGCATCTTCGGGCTCTTGGCAAAAAGCCGCAAGCTTGAGGATCTCGGGTTGGTGCTGCTTCATCGTGTCAAAGAGCGTTGCCAAGTCCTGATCAGACGGCGTCTTTTCGTAATCGTGATGGGAGAGGATCAAAGAAGGCCGTGCATCAAGCCCCAAAAGCGCCGTCACATCGTCTTTTTGGCTGGGATAATCCATATCCCAAAGCAAAGGCTCTTGTGCCAAGGCGCGATACCAAGCACACCTCTCCTCAAAAGGCGTATGGATCGACGCAAGAAGAGGCCGTCGAAACAACGCGATCACGCGATGCGGATATCGCCGCACCAAGGCGCAAACCTCTTCGAGAGAGCTCTCTTCAAGCAGATCAAGCCAAAGCTCAAAATACTGATACACCGATATTTGTGTACGGATCGCCTCAACAGCTTGTGCGAGCGTTCCTTTTGTAAAAGATAGGCAATAGCGGATCTCCATTGTCTCTCCCATGCGTCTTGCCCCTAAGGATGGCCGCATCGCGGACACGTCACCAGTTCCCAAGGCGCTCGATCAACACTTGCTGCATCACTTCAATGGGGGCGTCGTGCCCTGTGTACAGTTTGAATTGCGCGATGCCTTGGTACAAAAACATCTCCACACCGCAGATCACTTCAGCCCCAACGTCGCGCGCATCTTGCAAAAGCTTCGTATACAAGGGCGTGTAGATCGCATCCATCACGAGATGCGTTTTGCGAAAAGCGTCTTTGGGGAGCGGCGAGACCTGATCTCGCGGAGACATCCCCACAGATGTCGTGTTCAGGATGATCTCGCAGTCGTGCAAGATCCCGATCTCATCGAGAGGATGGGCCTGTCCACCGATCTCATCTGCAAGCAAGCGAGCGCGTCCCACTGTGCGATTCAAAAAGAAGAGTTCTGCGCCCGCCTCTCGCAAACCATAGCCCGCAGCGCGTGCAGTTCCGCCTGCACCAAGGATCGCAACGCGCGCCCCATGAAGCGAACGTCGTTTGCGTAGAGGCTCCACGATGCCGATCCAGTCTGTGTTGTAGCCGATCATCTTTCCATCTTGATGAACCACCGTGTTGACGGCCCCGATGTCTCGGGCGATGGGATCGAGTTCATCAAGCAAAGGGATCACGGCTGTTTTGTGTGGGATGGTGCAAGTCACGCCGCGAAAGCCCATCACACGGGCTCCTTGGATCGCTTGTGCAAGATCATCAGCTCGCACTTGGGCGGCGAGGTACACATAAGCCTCTTCCAAGTCGAGCGCCTTGTAAGCGGCATTGTGCATACGAGGCGACAAGCTATGTTCGACAGGATCGCCAAAGATCACGCATGGTTGGGTCTTTGCACTAATCATCTTCGCGCCACATCTCTGAAAAAGCCGACAAGATGGTCTCAACGATCTGCTCAGGGCTCTTCTCATCCGTCTCTACGACGAGATCAGCGGAAGACTCATACACAGGAAGTCGCTTGAGATACAACGCAACAGCATTGTTTTTGTCTTGAAACAGCGGTCTATCCGCGATATCCACAAGGCGCTGTTCGATGCTTGCGAAAGAGGTCTTGAGGTAACAAACCAAGCCCCCACCCTGTCGCAGCGAGCGGATGTTGTCGGGCTCCATCGCAGCGCCCCCACCCGTCGAGATGATCACCCTCTCTTCTTTGACAAGAGACGCCAAAAAATCCCGTTCCAACAAGCGAAACGTAGGCTCCCCATCCACAGAAAAAATCTCCGCAATCGACGCTCGACCTGACAAACAAAGCACCTCTTGATCAGACTCGATCCAACGATACCCAAGACGCTTTGCCAACCACCGAGAGACCGTGCTTTTCCCGCTCCCCATGAAACCGATCAACGCGATGCGCGATGGAACACCCCAAAGCGAATGTAGCCCCAACTGTTCCATACATGCCCAAAAGTCGGGGAAAGACTTGCTCACCACATGGGGCTCTTCGATGATCATCCCCGATATCCGCGCAGCCGCGATCGCAAAGGCCATCGCCATTCGATGATCTTCGTAAGTCGCGATGGATGCGGCTTTCGGTAGCCCTTCAGCGTCATGTGCTGAACTTGGAGGCGAGACGACCAAAGTATCATCTGTTGCGTGCGCGGAGATCCCCATCTTTTCGAGTTCTTGGCAGATCGCAGTCAACCGATCCGTTTCTTTGTAGCGCAGTGTCTGCAAGCCTGTCATCTTGGTCTCACCCGAAGCAAACGCCGCGATCACAGCCAGCGTCTGCGCAGTATCGGGCATCTGCTCCATATCGACCTCGACGCCTTGCAAGATCTCCGTTCCTTCCACCTCGATCCAAGGGCCTTGTGTGTCTTCCCCTGCCCGCACCAAACAACCCATCTGCTCAAGGAGCAAAGGAAATCGAGCATCGCCTTGCAAGGACCCCAAAGAAAGCGGAGAGACGCGCACTTTTCCTTGGCTGATCGCCGCAAGTCCCCAAAGATACGAGGCCCCCGAAGCATCTCCTTCGATGGTCAAAGCACAAGCCCTGACAGGCTGCTGCTCTACGGTAAAACGTTGCATCGCTTCATGAGAAGCGCGCACCCCAAAGTGTCGCAGATTTTCGAGCGTCATCGCGACATACGACTGCGACACGAGATCCCCTTCGATCTCGATCTGCAATCCGCCCGGGATCAACGGCGCGATCTGCAAAAGCGCTGTCAGAAACTGGCTACTGATATGACCAGGAAGCGAGACAGGGCCAGGCCCTTGTAAGCCCCCTCCTTCGATCAGGACAGGCGGGCAACCCTCATCTCCAAGGTATTCGATCTTCGCCCCCAAAGCCCGCAGCGCATCGACCAACCCACCCACAGGCCGCTGATGCATCCTCTTTGTTCCACGCAGTTCGACCCGTCCTGCGGGCAACAACGCACACAACGCGATCAAAAAACGCATCGTGGTGCCTGCCGCCCCTACATCGATCACACCCGAATAAGCGGGGAGTTTTCCTGCACATCCCGTCACGCACACCCCATCTTCGATGTGCCGCCAAGGGATCCCGATCTGCCGCAAGGCGCGCAACAAGGCGACCGTATCATCCCCATCTGAGAGATTGCGTAAGAAACTTTCTCCTTCGGCCAGCGCAGCCATCAACAAAGCCCGTCCTGCGTAGCTTTTTGAACCACGAAGACGCCAAGCCCCCTCGACAGGTTTTGTGGGTGCAAGCAACAACAATCGCTCTTTCGAGGCTTTTGACACGAGACACCCCCTCAACGCTCGCCGCGAACACGCTCCAACGCCGCTTCCACCACAGTATCTTCGACACGCTGATCAAAGATGCCTTCACCAAGGGACTTGAGCAAAGTCCAATGCATCGCTCCGCCCACATTCTTTTTGTCTGCGCGCATCGCAGGCCACAAGATGCCGTCCTCTGGGAAAAAAGGAAGCTTGGTGGGTAGGCCAACATGTTCTAAAGCGGCCTCGATTTGTCCAACCGCGTCGTCTTCGAGAAATCCCGCGAGGCGTGCGATCTCAGCTTCCACGATCATCCCCAACCCAACGGCCTCACCATGCAAAAGCGGATGGCCCGCGACATAAGAAGTCGTCTCAAAAGCGTGCCCGACTGTGTGCCCAAAGTTCAACAGCTTGCGCAGCCCCCCTTCGCGTTCATCACGCTGCACGACATCTGCTTTGATCATACAAGAACGCTCGATCCATCCGATGAGATGGCGCTCTTGCTCTTCGCTCAGTTCCCCAAGAAGTTGATCCGCAGGGCCTTTCAACGTCGAGAGGATGGGCGAAGAAGAGACCTCTTCAAAGTAGCTTCGCTCGCGGATCAAGCCATGTTTCAGGATCTCAGCAAAGCCCGACAAAAACTCACGTCGTGAAAGTGTCGAAAAGCTCCGCACATCCATCACAACCGCATGAGGCTGCTGAAAAGAACCAAGGAGATTTTTGAGTCCTTGAAAGTTGATCCCGACCTTGCCACCGACACTTGCATCAACTTGCGAAAGTAGCGTTGTCGGCAACTGCACAAAAGCAATACCGCGCATAAAGCAACTGGCCGCGAAACCACCCAAGTCACCGAGCAGTCCACCACCCAAGTTCAACAAGACCGAGCGACGGTCCAAACCGATCTCTGTCATCCAAGACCAGATCGCTTCCAAAGAGGCGAGTGTTTTGTGGTTCTCCCCAGCGCGTGTCACAAAGTACGGGACTTCCTCGCCCAAACCGCGTTGCACGGTCTCCAACCAGTGCGGTGCGACGTGTTCTTCAGTGAGGATAGCGACCTTGGAAAAGCCCGACAGCTGAAGAACAGAAGAGAGCTTTTCAAGCAGCCCCGCCCCCATCGTCAGGGTATAACGGGAAGGCGGAGGACTTTCGATTTGCAACATCATCGCTCGCGGAGACACCATCACGCAGGCTCCTCATCCAAAGGGAACTCACCTTCCAAAGCACGGCAGAACGAAAACAACCGTCGCGCCTTGTGGATCAAACGTTTGGACTCTGCAAAGTTGAGGGTCTGTTGGCCGTCTGACCATGCTTTTTCGGGGACTGCATGGACTTCAAAGATCAGGCCATCCCCGCCCGCCGCGACCCCTGCCAAGGCAACTTGCTCAACAAAGCGGCGAATCCCGATCCCATGGGAAGGATCGACGATCACAGGAAGGTGTGACTTTTCTTTTAGGAGCGGGACAGCATTGATATCCAAGGTGTTGCGATAGGCTTGTTCGTAAGTGCGGATACCGCGCTCACAAAGCATCAAACGCTCGTTGCCACCAGAGAATACATACTCCGCAGACTGCAACAGATCTTCGATGGTGCCCGACATCCCGCGCTTGATCAACACAGCTTTGTCCACATGACCGAGTTCTCGGAGCAGATCGAAGTTTTGGGAGTTGCGTGCGCCCACTTGGTAGATATCGATGTAATCGTACATGGGACCGATATCTTGGACAGACATCACCTCAGAGATGATCTTGATCCCCAAGGCTTTGGCATGTTGGTGCCAGAGCTTGAGTCCGTCCATCCCCGTCCCTTGGAAGGAATAAGGCGAAGTTCGCGGCTTAAATACCCCACCACGCATCACACGAACCCCTTGGGACTTGAGATGCGTGAGGACTTGCACGATCTGTTCTTCGCCTTCAATCGAGCAGGGGCCAGCCATCAAAGCCAGCTCATCTCCGCCCACTTTGACACCATCCCCAAGATCGATCTCGGAGTAACCCACCTTCCATTTTTTGGAGACGAGTTTGTAAGCGTCCGATACACGGTGAACATCGAGAACGCCTTCTAGATGACCGATACTTCGGATGTCAAAGTCTTTTTTGCCAATCGCGACCAAGTAAAAACCGCGCTGGGTTCGCACTTCTGTCGCTTTATAATCGATCGCCTTGATCGCGTCTTTAATCGCATCCAGTTGCGATACCGTCGCCTTTGGGTCCACCTGAACGATCACACCAGCCTCCTCTATCCCGACGCTCGTTCGGTCATACAACAGGGCGGATATCAGCCACAAACGACCGCACATCCGCCTCGATATCTTTGCTTGTTTCCAAGACCTTCAACAACGCACTACCAATGATCCCACCACGCAACATCGCCGTGCTCTCTTCAAAGCTTTGGCGGTCGTGGATACCAAAACCGACCATTGTCGGGCTTTTCAGCTTCATCTCATGGATACGTTGAAAGTATTGTTTGCGTGTGTCATCCACCGCAAGCTTGTTCCCCGTCACCGAAGCCACGGACACGACGTACAAAAAGCCCGTGGTGATCTCATCCAACATGCGGATGCGTTCGGGGGATGTCTGCGGCGTGACCAAAAAGACGCTGCGCAGATCGTACTTGGCAAACAACGCTTGGTAGGTCTCTTTGTACTCATCGACCGGCATATCGGGCAAGATCAAGCCATCGATCCCCACTTCTGCACAAGCCGCACAAAAACGCTCGACACCATACTGCAACACAGGATTGAGATAACCCATCAACAAGACAGGGATATCCACGTTATCGCGTAGGGCTTTGAGTTGTCCAAACAGCACCTTCAAGCTCATCCCATTGGCCAAGGCTTGTTCGTTGCTGCGCTGGATCGTGGGTCCATCCGCAAGCGGATCAGAAAAAGGGAATCCCAACTCGATCATCTCTACGCCAGCATCTTGCAAAGCCCGACACACCCGCAGCGTATCGTCCAAGGCGGGATAACCTGCTGTGGTAAACATCGACAAGACTTTGCGCTCTGTTCGCGCAAACAAGGCTTCGATTCGATTCAACGCCTTTCCTCCTTATGCTTCGGGACAGTAGGTTGCCATGTCTTTGTCACCACGACCCGAAAGGCACAACACAACGGGCTGATCGGGTCCTGCTTGATGGCGTGGTAGATAAGCGAGCGCATGGGCCGTCTCAAGCGCGGGGATGATCCCTTCGAGACGGGCGAGTTCATGAGCTGCGACGAGGGCTTCTTCATCTGTGACGCTGACGTATGTCGCACGGCCAGTACGCGCAAGATGCGCATGTTGCGGGCCAACCCCAGGATAATCGAGCCCAGCTGAGATCGAGTGCGCCTCTGTGATCTGTCCATCTTCTGTTTGCATCACGAGTGTCTTACTGCCGTGTAAGACACCTTCTCGTCCTCGTGCGATGGTCGCAGCAGTCTCGCCACTATCGAGCCCTTTGCCTGCGGCCTCGACGCCGATCAACACAACCGACGGAGTATCGAGGAAGTGCGCAAAAGCACCAATGGCATTGCTGCCCCCACCCACGCAAGCGATGATGCTATGGGGAAGCTGATAAGGCGTTTGGGCGGGGAGTTGCGTCTTGATCTCTTCGCTGATCACAGCTTGAAAGCGCATCACCATATCAGGGAAAGGGTGCGGTCCCACCGCAGATCCGAGGATGTAGTGTGTGTCTTCAGGATGGGCGATCCAGTCGCGCATCGCTTCGTTGGCAGCATCTTTCAACACGCGACTTCCCGAAGTCACGGGGATCACTTTGGTGCCAAGCATCTGCATCCGTCGGACATTCGGGGCTTGTCGCTTCATATCGATCTCGCCCATATACACAAAACACTCGACACCCATCAAAGCACAGACCGTCGCAGTGGCAACCCCGTGTTGTCCTGCCCCTGTTTCTGCGATGATACGGCGTTTTCCGAGGCGCTGGGCCAACAAGATCTGCCCGATGGCATTGTTGATCTTGTGTGCACCTGTGTGATTGAGATCTTCGCGTTTCAAAAACAGCGGATAACCGAGCTTTTCAGAGAGCCGACGTGCGGGATAAAGCGGTGTAGGACGTCCCACATAGTCTCGCAAAAGCTGACGAAACTCCGCTTGAAAGCTCGCATCTTCGATGATCTCAAGATAACGAGACTGCAACTCTGTAATATTGGGGACCAACATCTCGGGGATATAACTACCACCAAAGAATCCAAAAAATCCCCGTTGATCAACGTGATATACCATAACGAACCTCTCTTATCACCTGTTCGACTTGCACAACAGACTTGCGCCCTGGCGCGATCTCCAAGCGGCTATTGAGATCGATCCCCACGAGACGAGGATCTTGTTGCTGTAAAGCGAAAGCCGCGGGGAGAGCGGAAAGATCGAGTCCTCCCGCGAGCATATAAGGTAGATGACTGGGATTGCGCATCAAAAGCGACCAATCAAAACGCATCCCCGAACCACCGCGTTCTGGGACTTTTGTATCAAAGAGAAAGCGATCCACGGCGCCTTCGTAAGTAGACAACCGCGCAAAGTCGAAGTCTTGATCGATGCCAAACGCTTTCCAAATCACCACAGACGAAGAAAGCCTAGGCCGCAAGTCCGCGATCATCTCGACAGACTCGTGCCCATGAAGCTGCACCACATGCAGCCCAAAGCGCTCGACACATGCCACGATCTGCGCAGGGTCTTCGTCCACAAACACCCCAACGCGCCGAATATCCGAAGAGATCACATCCAAGACTTGAGGAGAAAAGGACGAGCCAACAAAGCGTTTGGAGGCAGGAAAGAAGATCAACCCCAGAAAGTCAGGACGCAACGCCGCGATAGCTTCGATGTTCTCAGGATCGCGCATCCCACAGATCTTGATCTGCAAAGGCCTCGTGACCTCATCCTTGCTGTTTGGCAAGCTCTTGATACTCCCGAATCAAACGCGCGCAACTCTCTTCAGGTTGGCTGCGTTTCATAAACATCTCACCAATCAAAAATCCGTCAAATCCGGCCTTTTTGAGCATCCACAGATCTTGTGCGCTGTGAAGTCCGCTTTCAGAGATCTTGACGCTCTCTGCGGGGATCTGATCGACCAAAGACAGCGAGCGCTCCAAAGAGACCGAAAAGTCTCGCAGATCGCGGTTGTTCACACCCACGATATCGATATCAGGACTCCAATACGTCTCAAGCTCTTGCTTGTCATGCACTTCGAGCAAGACTTCCAAGCCCAAGCTACGGGCAAAAGCTGCGAGCCGCTTGAGTTCATCAGGCGGAAGTGCCCTAGCGATGAGCAAGATCACATCTGCCCCAATCGAACGGGCCTCAAGGATCTGGTATTCGTCGAGGATGAAGTCTTTGCGCAAGATCGGGCAAAAGTTAAAACGTCTTGCGATCTTGAGGTCTTCGCTACTCCCCCCAAAAAACTTGTGGTCTGTCAGCACAGAAAGCGCGGAAGCCCCCGCTTGCATGTAACCGATCGACAGGCGTTCCACGGAGATATGCGCGTTGATTTCTCCTTTCGAGGGAGAGCGACGCTTGATCTCTGCGATCACACCGACCTTATCGTCACGACGAAGATAACGTTTCAGAGAGACCACAGGGGTCGTCATGTAGATACTTTTTTCCAACAAAGGTAGTGGATACAGCTCTTTGCGCTCTGCCACTTCCTGCTTTTTGTGCGCGAGGATCGTTTCCAAAATGGTCATGTGCATCATCCCTGCGTGGTCTTGAGAAACGTTTGAAAAGTCTGATAAGCACGCCCAGATCGCAGCGTCTCTTCGGCCATCTGAATGGCGTCTTGCAAGGTGGGCGCAGCTTCTGCGCAATGCAAGGCGAGTCCAGCGTTGGCACACACGGCTTGTTGTTGTGCTACGGTCCCTTCGCCTCGAAGGATCGTTAAAAACAACGCCGCAGCCGAAGCCACGTCTTCTCCACCATAAAGCGACGAAGGCTCCAATCTTGCCATCCCCAGATCTTCGGGTTCAAGGACTTGTTCAGCTTGTGGGCCATAAAGTTTAAAGGCCCCGGTCAGTGAGATCTCGTCGTATCCATCGAGAGAATGAACCACACGATACGCGATCTTTTCTTGTTGAAGGACGTAGTGCACCAACCGCGCAAGTTCGAGGTCATACACACCAATCATCTGGCGGCGTGGGCGGCACGGATTCACCAAAGGCCCCAACATATTGAAGAAGGTACGCACGCCCAACTCTCGACGGATGGGCGCAAGATTCTTCATCGCAGGATGAAACAAAGGAGCGTGAAGGTAACAAATCCCCGCTTCTTCGAGACAACGCCGCAACATCGACTCTTCTGCGTGAAAGACCACCCCCAACGCTTCGAGCACATTGGACGAACCACACACAGAAGAAACCCCGACATTTCCGTGCTTTGCGACAGGAACACCGCTACCTGCGATTACAAAAGCAGACAGTGTAGAGATGTTGAAAGTATCTTTTCCATCTCCACCTGTTCCACAAACGTCGATGGGATCGAAGTCAGCGAGCGACATCGGGCGACTGAGCGCAAGCATCGCATCGCGAAACCCCGAAAGTTCATCAAGCGTCACGCAACGCATACAGAAAACTGTCAAAAACGCCGATACTTCGCTGGAATTGTAGCGTTGCTGGGCGATCTCCGTCAGCAGCCGACAAGCCTCTTCGCGCGAGAGAGAGTGTCCCGCAAACAACGAACGTAACGTCGCTTTCATCGCGTCCCCCCTAGCCAGTTCGACAAGATCTGTTTGCCATGCGAAGTCATGATCGACTCAGGATGGAACTGGATACCTTTGACATCGTACGCACGATGCGCGATGCCCATCACGCAACCTTCGGCATCTTCGGCGATGACATCAAAACAAGTCGGCAGGCTTCCCCGCCGCACCGCCCAAGAGTGATAGCGCCCCGCTTGAAAAGGCGACGGAACCCCCGCAAACAACGGCTCATCCGAACGCAAGATATACACGGGAGTCTCGCGGCCATGATACATCTGCCGCATATTGTAAATCTCTCCCCCAAAGACCTCCGCGATCGCTTGGTGCCCCAAACAAACCCCCAAGATGCTGTGGGTGGGAGCACAAGCTTCGATCAAGGCAGGCATGATCCCCGCTTCTGAAGGGATACCTGGTCCAGGAGACAACAAGATCTTGTCGTAGGCACGGGCATCTTCGACACTCATCTTGTCGTTACGGATCACATCCAACGACGTCACGCCCAACTCTTCGAGGAGATGCACGAGGTTGTACGTGAAGGAGTCGTAATTATCGAGCACAAGAACCTTCATGATCGCACTCCGTTATCCCCGTTTTTCGGCCATCTTCAGGGCCGCACGCAAAGCCCCCAACTTGTTGTTGACTTCTTGCATCTCATCCGCGGGACGAGAGTCTGCCACGACGCCCCCTCCTGCTTGGCAATGCAACACACTGTCTTTGCTCAAGAAAGAACGGATCACGATCGCATGATTGCAAGTTCCATCAAACCCCAAACAGCCGATGGCACCGCCATAAGCGCGACGACGACCTTTTTCATATTGATCCAAGAGTTCCAAAGCGCGGTACTTGGGCGCCCCACTCAAGGTCCCCATCGGAAAGGTATCGGCCAGCAAACCAATCGCTGTCGCGCCTTGTTTGAGGCTCCCTGTCACTTTGGAGGTCAAGTGGATGACGTGTGAGTACCACTGCACCTCTTTGTACACCTCGACATGGACGTGATGACAGTGCTTGCTCAAGTCATTGCGCGCGAGATCCACAAGCATCACGTGTTCGGCATTCTCTTTGGGATCTTCGCGCAGTCGTTCGACAGCCGCGCGATCAGCATCCAAGTCGCCCGTCCTTCGGTAAGTTCCAGCGATAGGAAACAACGAAGCTTTTCCTTCGCGCACGACGAGTTGCGCCTCGGGCGAGGACCCCAAGATCCGAAAGCTGCCAAAGTCGAAATAAAACAGATAAGGCGACGGATTGATCGAGCGAAGCGCACGATAGACATTGAACTCGTCGCCCTGAAACCCCTGCGAAAAACGACGCGAAGGCACGATCTGAAACACATCACCGCGTTGGATATGCGTCTTGCAGCGATCCACAAGGGCCATGTATTCGTCATTTGTGAAGTTTGAGCGCTCCTCTTCCGCGAGCGAAAAAGGATAGACAGGAAAGTCTTTGTGATTGAGAAGATACAAAAGGCGTTCGAGTTCGCCTTCTTCGATCGGTTGTTCGGGCCAACCGTTTCCTTGGATGTATAGGCGATCTCGATAATGGTCGATGGCGATCACATAACGAAAGATCTGATACATCATGTCGGGGATCGCGCGCCCTTCGTCGGGATCTGGCTGGACCTCCAACTCATCGAAGTAACGAATGCAATCGAAAGCTACATAGCCAAAAAGCCCATTGTTCAAGGCTGGTGCTTGCGGATCATCCGAAGGGATCGACGTACAAGAAAAAGCATCCAAAAAGGTCTGAAGCGACGTCAAGACATCGCTTCGCTGTTCGACAGCTCGCTCTTCCCGCGTCCCATCGGGGAAAAGCATCGTGATGCGTTCATCTTGGACGCGATACGTCGCGATGGGCGCACAACAAAGATAGGTCATGCTTTTCCCATGCGGCCCATCTTCCGTGCTTTCCAACAAAAAACTGCGGGGATAGATATCGCGCAAACGCAGATACACACTCACTGGAGTCAGCGTATCCGCCAGCGCAGACAAGACATGTGTCTGAAATGGAAACCGTACCCTCATGTGGCCTACCTCTGTCTTCGATCATAGCCCTCGCCATCAACGACAAAAGCGGCCTTCTTGATGTACTATCGCGATCCTTTTGGCAACACCCCGCCCCCAAGTTCCCCCTCGCCCAAGCTCACTTTAGGTAGCAAACAAGGGCATGTTCCACTGCAGAAGCAAGGGGCGCGTGGTTGTCTGCGTTGGTCAACACCTTTTCTTCTGCGCGGTGCGTGAGGTAGCCCACGACCAGACGCACAGCGGGGATAGGCGAACCATCCAACAAAGGCATCGACATCTTGTGCACACCATTGGAGCTACCTGCAAGCGTCGCTTTGGCCGATGCATTGGGCAAAAAGCCCGCTAGTTTCATCGCATCACCAAGACACTTTGCAAACTTCTCAGAGGCTGCAGCGGCTTTGTTTTGGTCAGAGTAGACCACTTTGTAACCTGCGAGCGCATCGTTGTAAGAGACCTCTTTGCCGCCCACGGTCTCTTTGGAAGCCCACTTGGGTTGTTCCTTCAAGCCGTCTGCCACGTCGATTTGGAGCAACAGCTTGGAGCGCTTGCGAGCATTTTTGATACGCGCGTCCATAGAGATGGCTTTGTCTGCTTTTCGGGTAAAGCCGACTTTACGCCGAAAAGCGCGTTGACGCCCGAGATGTTTGGCGATCGCGGAAGCCATCTCAAGGTTGAGTTGGCTTGCTGTTTTTTGCGTGGTGATCCCAACGGCTCCTTTGTCATCGCCGCCATGATCGGGATCGAGCGCAAGACGAAACTTACGGATCTTGCGAAGCCATCGACGTCCTGGGTAGTTGACTTTCACAGACTCAGGACGAGAAGGTGCAGCAGCGGGTGGTTTGGGGGGCTCTTTGGGCGCCACTTCGAGCATCTTGGGAAAGAAGCCCTTGATCATGAGTTGGCGAGGTTCGATGGCGATCTCTTTTTGCTTTGCGGGGGTCAGCTTTTTCCACTCATTTTCAGAGATGCCTTTGGTCCACGTCTTGTAGCCCTTTTGCGAGATCGCGATACGAATAATCTTGGCAGCGCGTCGCAAAGCAAAGCGGCGTGGGGTCTTGTTGGAGAGACGAACAATCTTGTTGTCTCCAAACCCAGGAAGGCCCGTCATATCCGCGATAATCTCAAAGTCTGAATCTTTGGGTCCTGTATTGATCTCGATCGAATAGGTCTCAAATCCCTTTTGTCCAGAGGAGTAAAAGACGTATCCACCGATCCCACCGAGCACAAGGATCGCAGCCACCACAAAGCCCATGATCGAGCGTTTCGAAGAAGCAACAGCGATCTCTTCTTCTCCCAAACCATCGAATCCATCGATATACAGCGTGCGCGCTCTTAGTTCGACGGGTCGAACCACGATCAACGCACCTTCTTGGACGCCTTGTGCAGAAAAGGCTTGTTTGCCGCCCAAAGGCGACTCTTCACCTTTGTTGCGACATGAAAAGCGCCATTGCACATCCACTTCTTTCCCTGTATTGGGGTCCAAGGCACGCATAGAGATCTCTTTCTCAGTGCCCTGTAACTCAGCCGCAAGGCGACGAAACGCAACCTCTGGCGTCTCGTTCATAGCCATCTGGATGCGGTGGTGCATATTCCGCTTTCCAGTCCAAACCTCCCACAAGAACTCTTGCATGACGACCTCCATGCACAAAAACAACCACTTTCAACGTTGCAGTCACGCTTGTGATGTATCACAACCACCAAGCGAGCGCAAAGTCTCGCCGATTATCAGCGCAAAAAGCACGAAAGACGCAGTTCTGCGTGTCCTAGCGTGATCCAGTCGCCATCTTGAAGCAGGCTGCTCGTGGTTGCGGAACCATTCACGCGCACAACAGCCCCCTCAAGGCTAGAGATGGTGATCCATCCGTCGGGCGCGCAGTAAACTTCTGCATGTACGGGCATCACACCCGCCGCAGACAAAGACAAAGACAGTTCTTTTTGGGCCCCAATCTGCAAACGCTCGCCCGGCAAAAGCCAAGCGACCTCTCGCGCCCCTTCCCCTTCGTGCAACAACAAAACCCCGATGGGCTGTTCTTGAGGAGCGGAGACATCTGTATCTGTGTGCGCATCGCTGTCCGCAGCAAGCACATCAGGGCTTGTTTCGTGGAGTCCCGAAAGTTCCAGAAGCTTCGATATATCGGGAAGTTCCATCATCGTCGAAGTGTAATCATCTGGGGCAAGAAGCTGACGTGCTTCCCACAGACGTTCACGTACATCAGAAAGCGTCGCAGGCCGATCGACGGTCTCTTTCGCCATCATCTCTTGAAGCAACATCTCAAGATCGGTCCCAGCAAGTTCACGTCGAAGCTTGCGCAATTGGGGTGGAGGATCTTTGAGATGCGCAGCCATGATCATGTAGGGATTGTCGCCCGAGAAAGGCAGTTTTCCCGTGACCAACTGAAAGATAATGATCCCAAGCGCATAGATATCTGTAGCGATCCCCACCGAAGAGACGGGCCCACGGATCTGCTCGGGTGCCATATAAAGAGGTGTGCCTACGGAGATGCCGTGCTGTGTAAGCTTTCCGCCGATCTCTTGGTCGAGCACTTTCCCGATCCCAAAGTCAAACACCTTGACGACCTCTTTGCCGTCTGCTTGGCGTTCCAAAAAGATGTTGGATGGTTTGAGATCGCGGTGGATGATCCCGCTGTGGTGGGCAGACTCCAGTCCCGCACACACTTGAAGCCCGATATCAAGCGCTTGCTTCAAAGGCAAACGCTCGCCGCGCTCTCGCAGATAAGCTTCGAGCTCTTGTCCCTGTAAAAGCTCGGTCGCGAGATAAAAGTGCACACGAGGCTCAAAGCCAAAGTCGAAAAAGTCAACAAGATTGGGATGATGAAGACGCTGCGAGATCACAGCTTCACGAATGAAACGCCCGACATCTTGGCGTCGTTGGCGGATCTCATCGCGTAAGACCTTAAAGGCCGTGGCACGGCCATCAGAGAGACGCAGTGCTTGGTAAACAATCCCCATCCCCCCTTCGGCCAGCAAGGAAAGCACTTGAAAGCCTGCGATCTCCTCACCGTGTTCGATCATGAAAGAGTGTCCCCCCTCGCTTCGCAAGGTTTGCGCGAGTCATGCAGGCCGTTGCTCAAAGGATCGACTTGGTTCTTGAGGTTGCTGCAACATCCCAGAACCCGAAGGGGCTTTTTGCGAACGTTGGTACCACTGCCATCCCAAAAGGCCCATCCCACCGAGAAGGATGCCCAACAACAGAGCCCACAACAGCGTCTTCCACGAAGAAGCAACATGGGGCGCAGCTGCGGGGGCAGGTGCTGGCGCCACAGAAGGACGACCTGTGTTTGGAGGCAAAGGAGGTAAAGGCGTGATCTTCGACTGTGCGATGAGGCTCGAATGACGGCCCGAATGGTTTTGAGCTTCGTTTTGTTGTGCCCAAGCGTTACGGACTTTTTCGGACTCTCCTCGACTGATCAGCATGGTATCGAGGTTGTTATCTGAACCTGCTGGATCTTCGGGTATATCGGCAGTTTCGACAACCGTATGAGAGACTTCATCGTCATCATCAAACGCCCCACCTGCAAAGTCAGGAGACGCTGGAGGCGACTGGAAACTATTGCTTTGATCGACAGGGGGATGTGTTGGGGGATAAGACATACTGCTGGGTGTGTCAGTGATGTCATTCGATTGGTCGTAACTATAAGATGCGCTTGCTGCCGCATACATGGGTGCTGGCGTCATCTTGGCATCGTAAGCTCCCACAGCATCCCACGCCCCTGAAGGCATCTTTTCGTACTGTGCGGCAGCTTCAAACAGATGATAAAAGTCCGAAGCATTGGCAGGACGGGCATCTTTTTCTTTGGCGAGCGAGCTTTGTACCAAAGCTTCCATCTGTGTAGAGAAAGGCCGTCCCATGCTTGAGAGCGTGGGAGGATCTTTCTTCACATGCATATACAAAAGCCGCGCAAGCTGCTTGGACTCGAAAGGCAAGCGACCCGTCAACAACCAAAAGACCATCACACCAAGCGAATACAAGTCTGATCGAGGATCGACTTCGCTATGCCGTCCACGCGCTTGTTCGGGGCTCATGAAACGGGGAGATCCGACGATCTGCCCTGTCACGGTCATATTTTCCCCGCCCTCACCTTGCAAGACTTTGGCGATCCCAAAGTCGAGGATCTTCACGATATCTTCTTGTTCAAAGCGTTTGATCAGCAGGATATTGGAGGGTTTGAGATCGCGGTGAACGACCATCAAAGAGTGTGCACGTTGGAGCGCAGAACAGATCTGCCGCAAGATCGGCAACAATCGGGGAATCGGCATCCCGTTGGGGTAGGCTCGCATCAGCTCTGACAAAGACACCCCATCAAGGTATTCCATGATGTAGAAAAAGCCCAAAGCATCGTCGAAACCGAAGTCGTAGATCTGCACCACATTTTCGTGATTGATCTGACTACAAACTTGGGCTTCCCGACGAAAGCGCCCCACCAGCTGTTCGTCGGATACAAACTTTTTTCGGAGGATCTTGACCGCTGCATAGTTGCCTTCGAGCTCTGTGTGGCTCGCAAGATACACCACACCAAAGCCACCCTTGCCGATCTGTTTGAGCAAACGATAACGGCCAACAACATGACCCAAATAAGGATCATCCGTGGGTGTCAACTGTGTATGATCCACAGTGCAATAGTAGGTGCCATCGGCATAACGGCGACCGCACGCAGAACAGATCATAGCCATGATGAATGTTTGCGACCGCGCTTGCGCAGACGATCGCCTTCCTCCTTCCTCGACAAAGGCTTTCCTAACTCAAGGCATCCATGCCAGACCCCATCACCATGTTTATGCATGATGTTCTCTCCAATGCAACGTCGTGCGGCAACTTTTCGTGCACCCCACGGCGCAAAGACTTGGAGAGAATAGATCCTTTCCCTCCGTCAGTCGGGGGATTCTCCGTGTTTTGTATCGTATATCACGCAGTGTAAGCCACGTGCGGTCGATACTAGCATCTTTCCAACGCAAGGCAAAGATTTTGGTGCAGCGTTTCTTACGAGCCCAAAAAGAAACCACCGAGCGCTCCTTCCAAGGACAGATCATCCACAACAGCCTGCAAAGCAGCCCGAGTACCCATGGATTTGACAGTCACCATCTTGAACACAAGAAACCGTTTGACATCCAGAGGGTTGCCCTTGCACACGGCATGTACCAAAAGAACAAGACCCACTGCAAAAGGAACAATCTAGGTCAGACTGACAAGCCTTTTTCTGACAAGCATCCGTTGCGAGTTGTTGGCAACTACCTTGCTCGCACAAGAGATTGCAAGCGCTGCAATCTTGTTGGGTTGTACAAGGTGCACCGATCTGGCAACCGCCCGTAGATGGGCAGTTTCCAGCGTTGGGATTACAACACGAAAGCTCACGACAAACATTCCCAGGCAAACAATCATTGTCTGTCGAACAAGTCTTACGAAGTTCGCAGATGCGCACCGCGCCTGTCCCTGTGCAAAGCCAGCCCTGCCCACAATCGCTATCCACTTGGCAAGTGCGGACATCGCGCTTGTAACACTGGCAGTTTCCGCAACCTTCGTAGGGATAATTACAATCTGCATCATCTTTACAGGCACAGGCCCCATCGGGCGGGGTTTCTTGTGTGCTTTGACATTTCCCTTCGCATGTCCCGAGGTTGGCGTAGCACTCGGGCTTCTCAAACACACAAGTCCGTCCAGTCCCACACTCATAACCATGCGAACAAATACTTGGATCTACAGAAGGAATGATGCAGCGTGTGACGCTCACCCAAACCAAAATCATACCTGACAACCACCCCACCATGCGCAAGACATTACGTACTTTCAAGATCCTTCTCCTATCCCCAGAGGCTTGTCCTACCGCGGCTTACTTGCAAACAAAAGAGGAAAACTAGCCCATCATGTCTTCAAAAGTTATGCTCCCAACAAACAAAGCACAAGGAACCACCAAAAAAAGCCTCTTTTTTGCTGGTCCTCTCCCCTAAAGAACCGTGCCTTTGCGCTGCAGCCCCAGGAAAGGAGGCGCTTTTGTCTCAACCTATCCTTGCACCATCTTGTCGCCCAGGAGATCGCGTTGCCATCGTGGCGCCAGCAGGGCCTTTTTCCCAAGAACACCTCCTTCAAGGCTGTGCTTTGCTGCGGTCTTGGTCTTTGGAACCTGTCTTTGATCCCGCGATCCTCAATCGTTGGGGCTATCTCGCAGGAGACGATGCACTTCGTCAACGCCTTCTACTCGAAGCTTGGGAGGACCCATCCATCCGAGCGATCCTCTGTGCTCGCGGTGGCTACGGCTCGATGCGCATCCTAGAACAGCTTCCCTTTCAACAACTCGCCTCACAACCCAAACGCTTTTTGGGATTCAGCGATATCACGATCTTGTTGAATGTACTCGCCCAAGAGACGGGGATGATCAGCTTTCACAGTCCCATGGTAGCGAGCGCGCTCTTTTTTGAGGGAACCCCCAGCAGCCAAGAAAGCGTTCGACGCACACTTTTTGGCGAAACACTCGCAGACATCTTTCCTCCCATGGAAGGAACATGGCTCCAAGGCCCCCAAGTCACGGGACGTTTACTCGGTGGCAACTTATCGCTGATCGCTTCCTCCGTGGGCACACCGTGGCAACTTGAAGAGGAACGCTTTATCTTGTTGTTGGAAGAAGTGAGCGAGCCACCCTACCGCATCGATCGCATGTTGCAACAACTCCGATACAGCGGCCTTTTGGATCGAGTGGTAGGCATCGCGCTTGGCGACATGGGGAACTACCAAGACCAATACCAACGCTACACCCTCCAAGAGATGTGGCAAGAACGTCTCAGGGTTCCCGAACAATGCGCGCTGCTTTGTGACCTACCCATCGGACACATCGACGATCACCATAGTGTCCCGATTGGTGCTTGGGTAACGCTCGATCCAAAACAAAGCAAGATCCGCTTGGCAAGCAAGCAAGAGATCCAAGAAGCCCAAAGGAGCGAGAAGACATGACCCAACGCTTTTATGTGATGCGTCACGGTGCAAGCGAGGCCAACCTCGTGGGCAAGGTCCAAGGCATCCAAGATGTCCCCCTCGCTGCACGCGGAGAACACGAGGCACATACAGCAGGTTTGGCGCTTCGAGGGTTGGGCATCCAACGGATCTTTGCATCTCCCATGCAACGCGCTTATCGCACAGCAGAGCTTGTAGCCGAGCAACTGGGCCTTTCTGTCGAGATCTTGGAAGGTTTGACAGCCCGTAATCTGGGGGAGTGGGCGGCTCGATCACGTGCAGATATCAAAGCCATGTGGTCTGATCTGTCTCATCCCTTTCGCAGCGATCCACACTTTGCCCCACCCGGCGGAGAAAGCCTCTACGAAACAGAGCAACGTCTGTGGAAAGCCGTCGATCCCATCCTCTCTTCCAAAGATATCGTCCCTTTGTTTGTTTCGCATCTCGTCGCAACAGGCGCGCTTGTCAACCGCGTGTCAGGCCAACGACCCCCTTTTCATAACGCAGAAGTCTGGGTGCTCCATCCCACTGAACGGACCGCGGAGATGATCTTTCGTCCAGAAGGCGATCTCCTCGAAGGCGCCGAGTGATCCATCGTCTTTGTGTGATTCGATGCGCCTAAAAAGCCACGCATCGTTAGAAGATCTGACACGCAAAAGGAAACACACCATGCAACGCCAAGCCAGCAAGTCCAAGTCATCACGTACTTTTCCGTGGTTGGTCAAGCTCCTGATCGCTTTGGGTCTGGTGATCGCGGTGTTGTTGGTGGTGGCACCTAGCTATGTCTTAAAGCCCTTGCGATGGGTGGAAAAGAAACACTTTGCGCGACTTGGCGACAAAGGGCCGCTGTTGTTGCTCCAAGGTGGAAAGTGGCAAAAGATCGCGCCTGCCTTGTGGAAGCGACGCATGAGCTTTCGCCGCAAAGATCATTGGAGCAAGATCCATCTGCGTCTCGTGCGTTTGGACCCACAACGCTACAAGATCAAACTCTGGTACGGAAAGCCCCAACGCATCGGCTGGATCATGGAAAACACAGACGCCCTCGTCGCGATCAACGGAGGTCTCTTTGATCCAGAACGCCGCCCACTTGGACTCTTCAAACAAGAGGGACAAATAGTCAACGCTCACCTACACAAACGAACGATTGATGGGGTTTTCCTCATCCAAAAGCCGCAGCGTTTGTCGATACGTCCAGGCAAAGGCTTCCAACACAAAGATAGCTATGAAGCCTTCCAGTCCTCTCCGCTTTTGGTGTACCAAGGCAAGCGACGTCTGTTGCAAAAATACAGCTGGAAAGTAGATCGCCGAAGCGCATTATGCCTTGATAAACAAGGACATCTGCTCTTGATGGCGACAGAGGGCTACCTCAACGGACTGAGCTACTACGAGCTAGGCTTGTTGATGAGCCAACCCACAGCCCGAGGGGGGCTTGGATGTCATGCAGGTTTAAACTTGGATGGAGGGGGGAGCGTACAATGGGCGGTACGCACAAAAGAAAAGCGATGGGAGGGGATTCGAGGGATGGACGCAACGCCTCTTTATCTTTTGATCACAAAAGCATCGACACGACCGAACGAATAAGCCCGATTACCCGGATTTTTGGAGACCGTCTAAAACAAAAACGCGGGAAAGCAGACAACGAACAATGAGAGCGTGAAGCGAGGTTGCGTTTTTGAAAGGGAGGGATCAGGTCCCACGCTTGAGGTGCGTAAGAACCAGTTTGGCGGTAGCTTTGAGCGTATCAAAGACGCCTTTACCCGTTACAGCGACAGCTTCGAAGTCGGGAACACCACGGGGGTTCAACTCAGCGCGGAGTTGTTCGGGTGTGGCCGCGTTGGGAAGGTCGCGTTTGTTGTACTGGATCACGAAGGGGATGTTGTCGAGATCGTAACCTTGTTCTGCGAGGTTGGTTCGCAGGTTGTCGAGGCTCTCGTGGTTCGCTTCCATCCGCTCGATTTGGGAGTCCGCAACAAAGACAACGCCATCCACACCTTTGAGGATCAACTTACGGCTTGCGTCGTAGAAGACCTGTCCAGGGACAGTATAAAGGTGGAAACGTGTTTTGAAACCACGGATCTGACCGAGAGAAAGGGGAAGGAAGTCAAAGAACAAGGTACGTTCTGTTTCCGTTGCGAGCGAGATCATCTTCCCTTTCGCATCGGGGTTGGTTTTTTGGTAGATGTATTGGAGGTTGGTCGTTTTGCCGCACAGACCAGGACCGTAGTAAACGATCTTACAGTTGATCTCGCGAGAGGAATAGTTGATGAAGGACATCGCGGTCTCCTTGAGCGGTTGAGAGATTGGCTCTCTGGCTCATTCAATGCCCACCTATCGGGTGGATAGGGGTCTCATGGAAGCAGCGTAGAGCGCTCCTGGTGGATAAGAAGTCTCGAATCAATCAGCGAAAAGATTGTCGATATCGTCTTCGCTGATATCGTCGAAGATCGAGCCTTCTTCTTTCTGGTTGTCTTTTTCCATCTCATCAAAGACGCGCTTAAGTTCTTCGCAAGTGCGCTTCACACGGAGTCGCACAAGACCAAGCGAAGAGCGCTTGTCAAAGATTAGCACGAGGATCACGCGGCTATCCACGATTGTGAGGTGGATGTTGTCACGTTCGCCTTCGTGAAAGAGGTTGGAGAATTCGCGCTCGCCAAGCAACTGAGCGAGACCGGTGGTTGCAGCGATGTTCCCCGCAGCAAGAGAGCCTAGCGAGGTGGTATCCAAATTTTGTACATCACCGCTGGAAGAGATCAAGAGACCATTTTTGTCGATCAAAAAGACCACTTTGGCGTTGGCATCGCGGGTCAGTCGATCGGTGATCGCCTTGATCTGGCGGTACGC
The DNA here is from genome assembly GCA_020632975.1 of Myxococcales bacterium. Classification (GTDB taxonomy): domain Bacteria; phylum Myxococcota_C; class UBA6777; order UBA6777; family UBA6777; genus JAKLKB01. The sequence continues at coordinate 50,294 of JACKEL010000012.1, read as the reverse complement.
CTGTTCGTGTAGCACGAAGCTCATCTAATCCATCCTCCGCCAGCGTTGTGCCGCGCCTTGGGTTATCCTCTGTCGCAGCCTGCGTTTCAATGCTCACCTGTCAAAGTTGTTCGTTTCTGTGCTTGCCTTATCAAAAGGCATCATCCCACGCTTTAGGTGATGTGTCATCATACAAAATAGAACCCAATGAGACAACACATCTGAAGGGAAATTGCGTGGATCAGGCGTGAACCCCACAAACATCCGATGGTTTCAAGATCGTCTTGTGTGCAGAGTCACAATTGATGCCTATTATACAAAAGACACAAACAGGGTCAAGCGCAGATCTCAAAACAACAGATGAATCCACGAGAAACAAGTACTCTTTTAAAAGGGATGTAGGGCGTTTAAATCTCACGTCGCGCTTCAAGAGCTTGGGCTAGGGTCGCACGATCAATGAATTCGAGATCGCCACCTTTGGGGATCCCTGTCGCGATCCGTGTGATCCGCAAACCAGGAACAGCAGCAAGCAACTTGCGTAGATACAAGGCGGTGGACTCCCCTTCTACAGTGGGATTGGTCGCCAAGATCAGTTCGCGCACATCGCTGGTTTGGAGCCGCTGAAGAAGCTCACGCACTTTAAGTTTTTCGGGCGTCACACCTTCGAGCGGTGCTAGCGCACCATGCAAGATATGATAACGCCCATGATAAGCCTTTGATCGCTCAACGGCCATCATATCAGGTACCGTCTCGACCACACAGATCACATCCTGTTCTCTTCGTGTATCCGCGCAGATCACGCAAGGATCTTCTTGTGTGAGATTGCAACACTGAGAACACAAGTGGACATTTTCGGCGACATCGTGAATGGCCGTGGAAAGTTCACGCGCAAGATCGCGATCACCTGCCAACAAAGAAAAGACGATGCGCGTCGCCGAACGCTCCCCCACACCGGGCAAACGCGTCAACAAACGAATGAGATGCAGGATTGGATCATTCATTAAAAGAGTCCACCCAAACCGCCCATCATGCCAGTCGGAACGATCTTGCCCATCTCTTCTTGGTGTTTTTCTTCAGCGAGACGAACCGCTTCGTTGACCGCAGCAACGATCAAGTCTTGAAGCATCTCAACATCGTTGGGATCAACGACGTCTTTGTCGATATCAAGCTTCACAAGGCGTTTCTTTCCGTTGACATGCGCAGTCACCATCCCGCCGCCAGCGCTGGCTTCGACTTGCAACTCTTCCAATTCTTCTTGCAGCTTTTCCATTCTTTTTTGCATTTGCTGCGCTTGCTTCATCAACTGTTGCATTCCGCCTTTCATGGGGCTCTCCTTCACATGCTTTATGAATAGGATGCGAACATCCGTTGGATTCGATGGGTTTTCAAAAAAGACTGGGGCCTCAAGCCCCAAGCCGCCAAAACTTAACACTGGGTAGGACAAACCGCAAGGCAAAGCTAAGCATCGCTTTCCTCTTCGTCGCTTTTCTCTTGCTCTTCTACAGTCAAAGGCGTCACGCGCACGATCTCTGCCCCCGGAATCGCCCGAAACACCGCACGCATCGCCTCATGCTGACGCACCTCTGATTCGAGGGCATCTTGGCGCGCTTGATCACGCAAAACTCTCGCTTGTTCGAGACAAGGCTCAAACTGATCCAGTGTCTCATCATCGACTTTGACAAAGCGCACTGAATAGGGCCACCCCAAACCACGCAAACACCGCTCGACGATCTGGCGCTTGGTCTCATCAAGTTCACGCACAAATCCCCGTGGATAGGCAAGAGAAAGCGTCTCCCCTTCTTGTCGATAAGGCATCGAACGCAACGACCCCGCCAAAAAGGCCATCCCCTCTTCTTTTGAAAGGGCATCGACAGTCTTGGACCAATCGTTCAGATCGAATCCCCCATCTTGTCTGGGCGCTTTTTGTACGGGTGCTTTTTTCTGTGCGCTTTCGCCATTCACGTAGCTTTTGTTTGGCGAAGAAGCCCCTTGCGTTGCCAAAGGAGCCCCTTGCGAGGGCGAAGGAGCCGAAGCCACGGGTGCAGACGGCTTTTCTTGCGAAGGAGAAGAAGACCGCGCCACCTCTTGTTTAGGGGGCGTGGGGATCTCCTTTTTTGGCGGCACCTCTCTTTCGCTACGTTCGGTGGTAGCGGCGAGATAGTCATCACCAAAAGCCGAGGTGGGCTTGGCCTCCTCATGACGCTCTGGAGGAGGTGCTTTTGCAGGTGGATTTGGAGATGCATCTTGCGTTGGCGTCGAAGCTGCGGGATCTTGCGAAAAAGGAGAGGGTTCTTTGGCGGGAGCTTGCGACGGACTTGGAGCCGAAGGTTGCTGGGGGGTCGTTGTCGCTGTCTGCAAAGAACGCTGAAAGGTCGCTCCCAAGGAGGCGATCGCATCATGAAGAGGGGGGCCAGCTTGGGGTGCAGCGGCTTGTGGAGCGGTGTAGGACGCGCTCGCTGGATGCGAATGGAGCTGCATCAAAGCGGGATTGTCTTGGGCCAAACCAACCAAACGACTTTCCATGGAAGAGAGTTGCGAGATCAGATCCTCAAAGGGACGGACAGGTTCAACGCGAGCCATGCGGATCAGCGTCATCTCAAGCAACAAACGCGGATGGTTGGACTGTGCGATCTCTTCGGCAGCTTGGGTCAAGATACGAAAGATCTGTTGGATGCGCTCTGGTTCTTCGTCATGAACGAGTGCGCGCATCTGTATAAACTCATCTTCGGTCAAATCGACGATGCCATCGGGATCATCACAGATCCGCACGACCATCATATCGCGCAAAAAGGCAGCCAGTTCTTGTGTAAACTGTCGAAGATCGTAAGCGTAATGAAAAAGTTCATCGATGGCCCGCAGACACTCTGCGGCATCTTTTTGAAGCAAAGCCCGCCCGATATGCATCAAGATCTGTCGGTTGACAACGCCGATGGCTTGGGCCACAGCTTCGTCTTCGGGTGCTTCTCCACCAAAAGCGATCACCTGATCCATCAAACTCATCGCATCACGTGCGCCCCCTTGGGCAGCACGTGCCACCATCGCCAACGCAGTGTCGCTGAGTCGTACTTTTTCAGCGCTGGAGATCCGCCGCAAGTGATCACGCAACACAGTGGTGGGGATACGTTTAAAGTCGAACCGTTGGCAACGCGACAAGATCGTCACGGGGATCTTGTGGGGTTCGGTGGTTGCGAAGATAAACATCACGTGGGGAGGTGGTTCTTCGAGGGTCTTGAGCAAAGCGTTAAAAGCTTCGCGCGTCAACATGTGGACTTCGTCGATGATGTGGACTTTGCGCTGACCTTTGGTGGGTGTGTACTGGACGTTGTCGCGTAGCTCGCGGATATCGTCGATGGAGCGGTTGGATGCACCATCGATCTCGATCACATCGACCGATCGGCCTTCTGTGATCTCTTTGCACATCTCGCAGACGTTACAGGGTTCGAGTTCTTCGCGATCTTCTTTAAGGCAGTTCACTGTCTTAGCAACCAAACGTGCGATCGTGGTCTTCCCTACCCCACGAGAGCCCGTCAAAAGCAACGCATGAGGTAAGCGATCCAACTTGATCGCATTTTGCAGTGCTTGCACAACGTGAGGTTGCGCGATCACTTCACTAAAACGTTGCGGTCGCCACTTTCGCGCTAGAACCAGATACGACATCCGTCTCCACCTATCTTCTCAAAAGCTTCTTTGTTGCGCCCCCATAGATACCGATCCAGCACCTCGACGCAAGCCCCACCTCCCTAATCGCTTGATTCAAGAAATCTTTTTATGCAGGTATGTTGGAGGATTGCGGTAGGTTTGTGGGATGTTGTTTTGCCACAACAGCCTGTCATATCGAGACACAAAGCATCTCAAAACATCATGGGAGGGGAAAGTATGTTTGGGATTTTTGGAAAGGAAAGTGAAAAAGAAGGGGCTGAAATGGGTGATAGCCGGGCACCCCCGCACACACATGGGATTGCCCTACCGTTGCTACCTTCCGGTCCTGGCGGGGTTCGGGCGTCCATATTGCGCGGGACCCGGCTATCATAAGCGAGATCCATATTTTGCGGAGAGAGAGGGATTCGAACCCTCGGTACCTTGTTAGGGTACACACGATTTCCAATCGTGCACCTTCGGCCACTCGGTCACCTCTCCAGGCAGTGGTCGATCTGGGAAACGTGCAAACACGTTGCGGAGAGGGTGGGATTCGAACCCACGGTACGGTTACCCGCACACTTGATTTCGAATCAAGCGCCTTCGACCACTCGGCCACCTCTCCTTGAGCTTCAGGATGTTTTGGGCTTTTTCTTACGCCGTGCGCGAAAAAAAGACCGTAACAACGCTGCAGACTCTTCGGCACAAACACCGCTGGTGATGTCAAATTGATGATTGAAACCAGCATCCTGTGCAAGTTGGTGGAGTGTTCCACAACAACCGGCTTTGGGATCGGAACAACCAAAGACAAGACGATCGATCCGCGCGTTGATCAAGGCGCCTGTGCACATAGGACAAGGCTCTAGAGTAACGTAAACGCTTGCTCCAGAAAGTCGCCATTGTCCGATGTTTTTTGCAGCTTGTTGCAGCGCGAGGATCTCGGCATGTGCAGTGGGATCGGCGAGGGTTTCTCGAAGATTGTGTGCACGCCCAATAATCTGTTGATCAAGGACGATGACACAACCGACAGGAACTTCGCTGTGGAGGGCAGCTTCAGCAGCTTCGCGAAGCGCCAACTCCATCCACTGCCTGTCTTGTACGTGCATCACACAAAAAACCCCGCTATTGCGGGGTTCGTTGCGCACCCGGGAGGATTCGAACCACCGACCTTCGGATTCGTAGTCCGACGCTCTATCCAGCTAAGCTACGGGTGCATGTATTATGTATCGATTGTGCTCGATAAAGAAACCTAGGTTTCTTCGGAGAGAGAGGGATTCGAACCCTCGGTAGGGGGTTAAGCCCTACACCCGCTTAGCAGGCGAGCACCTTCGGCCACTCGGTCATCTCTCCTTATAAGTACCTCTTACGAAGTACTGCCGCGCGAGTTCGAAACAGGAAGTTTTTTTCTCAACTCTCCCGCGAAAGCGAGATAGGCTATACCTCAAGCCTGCCGCCCTTGTCAACAAGTTTTTTGTCTCCTCGCCACAACTCACGGAAATCGCTTCGTTTCTTTTTGAAGCTTTTTCTTCGCGCCTCGGGTCGATCCCCCTCCCCCACAAGAGAGAAGGCCAGATGTCTTTGATCACAGTCGATCAAGATGTTGACTTTTCAACATCCGCTTGGGTAGTCTGAGGTGGTTTGCGAAGATCTTAGGCGGCCTGTCATCGTGAAAAAACGCCCGTCAGCGCTCCTAGTGCCTGCGCATGCGAAATGAAAAACACGCAAGAATGGATATGTTTGGAGGAAGATTCGATGTCAACAAAGCATCTTTGGGTACGTCAACTGATGCGAGCAAGCGCCGCCTGCGCTTTGTTGTTGGGGGTTGTTTTTATGCCCGGTTGTCCCGCTGCCACCAATAGTGGAAGCTGCTCCGCGGACACCGACTGCGCCAATGAAACCAAAAACAAAGTCTGCGATAAGAACGCTGAAAAGTGCGTCCAATGTCTAAAGAGCGAAAACTGCGCAACTGGCGAGGTTTGTGATACCGCAGCCTTTACATGCCGTGCAGGATGCAACAATGCAGATGACTGCAAAAAGCTCGATGAGTTTAAAGATCGCGCCAAAGTGGAATGTCGCTCTAGCGCATGTGTACCCGCATGCGACTCAAACGAAGACTGTCGCGCAGATGAAAAGTGCGAAGACAGCAAATGCATCGTTGGACAACGCGAGAACCTTCCAGGTAAATATGCAGAGTGCCCGTTAGGAAAGTGCCAAGCGGGTCTTGAGTGCCTTACCTACAAAGGTGGAACCACAAACTACTGTTGGAAAGCTTGTGGCAAAGGCTGCGATGCTGACGAGATTTGCGTCAAGGCTGAAGACTTTGCAGAAGGCTACGATGTTTGTATGAAGAAGGTCGCTCAAAGTGGCGCAAGCTACAGCTTTGACCAAGGAAGCATCTGTGCAGATGGTATGGTTCGCCTCTTGGGAAGCCAAAACGGAAGCTTTGGCACCTGTTGGGATGGATGTGAAACGCAGTGTGTTGGAAATGCCAAGTGCGTTCCCCACCCCAACGCGCAAGACAACTCTGGTAACCCTGTGAAAGTTTGTATGACGCCTTGTACAGATCACCCCGACTGCACGAAGATCGTGAGCGATCACAAGTGCAAAGAGAATCCAAAGATCACTGAAGGCGACAAACTTTTCTGCTTCTAATCCCCCTCTCCCCTCCTCTCTTCCGACCCTTCTCTCTTTCCTTCGACATCCCTCAAACAAATCCCGCTCAACATAGATGCCTTCGCAAAGCCTTACTCTTCTTCTGCCCTTCGACCTCGACTTCTCTGCGAAGCCGCGCTGCTTCTCTTTCTTGTTTCTGTTTTCTTCTTTCCAACACACAGGATATTGCCAAGCGCATCCTAGATCGGCTATCTCAAGCAGCCATCCGACGTTCGTTTGTTTTGGATTGCAGATTTGAGGTCATGGATGAACACAACAGCAGAAAAGATCGAGGCGCTTCGGGCGCTTAAGAAAAAGCTTATCGAAGGCCAAGACCCCGCCAAAGTGGCAAAACGCCATGAGAAGGGCAAATATACAGCGCGAGAGCGTATCGAGAAACTTCTTGATCCAGGGACATTCCGCGAGACAGACGCACTTGCTCGCCATCGTTGTTATGACTTTGGGATGGAAAAACAACGTCCTGAAGGCGATGGTGTCGTCACAGGTTATGGCAAGATCAACGGTCGTCTTGTGTATGTTTTCTCCCAAGACTTTATGGTGTTTGGTGGATCGTTGGGTGAGGTCTTTGCAGAGAAGATCTGTAAGATCATGGACATGGCCCTGCAAAATGGCGCTCCCGTGATCGGCATCAATGACTCAGGTGGTGCACGTATCCAAGAAGGCGTCGTCAGTTTGGGCGGATACGCCGAGATCTTCTATCGCAACGTGATGTCTTCGGGTGTGATCCCTCAGATCTCTGCGATCATGGGGCCTTGTGCGGGTGGCGCGGTGTACTCTCCTGCGCTCACAGACTTCATTATGATGGTGAACAAGGGAAGCCACATGTTCATCACAGGCCCCGAGGTGATCAAGTCCGTCACTCGGGAAGAAGTGACCTTTGAAGAGCTTGGTGGTGCGATCACACACAATTCCAAAAGTGGTGTGGCGAACCTCATGGCCAACAACGAAGACGAAGCTTTCGAGCAGATCCGTCAGTTGATGTCCTACCTCCCTTCCAACAACATGGAAGATCCTCCCACAGAACCTTGCGACGATCCCCCCACGCGCATGGACGCCGATCTCAACACGATGATCCCCGACGATCCAAACCGTCCCTACGATATGCGTGATGTGGTCCGCAAGATCGTCGATCATGGCGACTTTTTCGAAGTCCAGCCCATGTGGGGCGCCAACTTGATCATCGGCTTTTCGCGTTTGAATGGCCGCGTAATCGGCGTAGTCGGCAACCAACCTGCTTATCTTGCGGGTTGTTTGGACGTCGATGCATCGATCAAAGGGGCTCGCTTTGTGCGTTTTTGCGATGCTTTCAATATCCCTTTGTTGACCATGGTGGATGTCCCTGGCTTCTTGCCCGGAACCTCCCAAGAGTACGCAGGGATCATCCGAAATGGCGCGAAGCTCCTCTACGCTTACTGCGAAGCTACCGTCCCCAAACTGACCGTCATTACACGAAAAGCTTATGGTGGTGCATACGACGTGATGTGCAGCAAGCACATCCGCGCGGACTTCAACGTGGCTTGGCCCACAGCGGAGATCGCTGTGATGGGTGCGGAAGGTGCGGTCAATATCATCTTCCGCCGCGAACTCAGCCAGCACGAAGATCCAACCAAGCGCCGCCAAGAGTTGGTGGAGACGTACCGCGACAAGTTTGCTTCGCCTTATATCGCGGCAGAGCGCGGATACATCGACGATGTGATCGAGCCGCAAGAAACGCGACCACGTTTGATCGAAGCGCTCGAAGCTTGCGCCAACAAACGTGAGCGTCACCCATCTCGCAAACATAGCAATATGCCGCTCTGAGCGCGCAGGACATCCGCAAGGATGACCTTGCCCATCTATCGGGGAAGTTTGAATGTCTCAAGAACAAAACCAAAGCGCCAACAAGTCGCGAAAACTCCATATTACCGAGACCGTCCTGCGCGATGCACACCAGTCTTTGCTCGCCACAAGGATGCGCACAGAAGATATGTTGCCGATCCTCGAAAAGCTCGATCGTGTGGGGTATTGGTCCGTCGAGATGTGGGGTGGGGCAACCTTCGACTCTGCGATGCGTTTTTTGCGCGAAGATCCGTGGGAACGCCTGCGTTTGATCCGCCAAGCGATGCCCAACACGCGCCTTCAGATGCTGATGCGCGGGCAAAATGTCGTGGGATACAAGCATTATCCTGATGATATCGTTCGGGCTTTTGTCCAGCGCACCGCACATTATGGGATGGACGTCTTTCGGATCTTTGATGCACTCAATGATATCCGCAACATGAAGGTCGCAATCGAAGCGGTCCTTGAATCGGGCAAGATCGCAGAAGGCGCGATCTCTTACACGATCTCCCCCTTCCATACAGTCGAACGCTACGTCGATTTCGCCAAAGAACTCGCGGCGCTTGGATGCCAGCAGATCTGTATCAAAGACATGGCGGGCCTTCTTGATCCACAGACCGCAGGAAAGCTCGTCAGCGCACTAAAAGAAGCTCTCTCGCTGCCCATCCACATCCACTCTCACGCAACCAGCGGGATGTCCGAAGTTTCGTATCTTAAAGCTGTTGAGGCGGGCGCAGATATCATCGACACCTCGATCTCTTCGCTTGCAGGCGGAACATCACAGCCTCCCACAGAGTCGATCGTTGCGACCTTTCAAGGCAGCGCACACGATACAGGTCTCGATCTGAACCTGCTCTCTGAGATCGCCGAGTACTTCCGCGATGTAAGAGAAAAGTACCACCACTTTGAAAGCAAGTTTACAGGCATCGACCCCCGCGTCCTGCGCTTTCAAATCCCAGGCGGGATGATCTCGAACCTCGCGAACCAACTCCGTGAACAAGGCGCACTCGACCGCATCGAGGAAGTCCTCGAAGAAGTCCCCCGTGTCCGCGCAGAGATGGGCTATCCCCCGCTCGTGACACCCACCAGTCAGATCGTTGGAACCCAAGCGGTCCTCAACGTGTTGAGCGGCGAAAGATACAAAAACTTCAGCCTCGAAGCACGTAACCTTCTTCTCGGAAAATACGGACGTTGCCCCGCTGAAACAGACGAAGCACTCCGCAAGCGCGCAGAAGAACTCAACAAGCAACCCCCGATCACTGCGCGTCCAGCCGATCTACTCGAACCTTTGTGGGAAAGCAGCAAAGAAGCTGTGAAGGATCGCGGTGGCATCCTCGAAGATGACGCCCTTTCTTACGCACTTTTTCCACAAGTCGCGCTCCAATTCTTTGAAGAACGCGAACGTGGTGGCCCCGCCCCTGAAGTCCTCGCCGCCGCACTGAGCGCCGTGATCTTCAATCTTCGTCAAGACGTCTTTGAGCAAGACAACCAACCCAACGGCAGATCCTCGATCAATCCGTGGAAGTGGGCTGGACGACTGGAGAGCCTGAAAGGTCGTTTGTTCCCTTGATCTCGTCGTGATGATGCCCTTTTGGTGGTGTCCCCTGCTTTCGTTTGAACGAGAGACGATGGGATACCCAACCCCATCTTAACTGACCCCGAACCATCGAAGGTTCGGTTCCTCTCCGCAAAGGAAACACGTTTATGTCTATGCGCGGAAAGATACAACTCGATGATCTTGGCCTCGAAGTCGAAGCCACCCAGCACGGCGAGCAGATCCGCGTCAACATTGGCGCACAAGAATATCTCGTCCAACTTCAAGAAACAGAACAAGGCTTTAAAGCCCGTGTGGGCGAGGCGATGCTCAACCTCGATGTCCCCAAAGAACAAAAAGACGAGTTGCGTCTTTCGCGTCAAACCAGTGTCGCGATCGATGGTCGTCTGCACCAAGTTCGTTTTACGCCTCTGCGCGCCACCCGCCAAACCCAAAGCGCCGCAAATGCCGCCGAAGGCGAAGGTAGCATAACGGCCTTTATGCCTGGCACCATCGTTCGCGTGATGGTGGAAGAAGGCCAAAAAGTCGTGATGGGCGATGTGTTGCTCATCCTCGAAGCCATGAAGATGGAAAACGAAGTCAAAGCCCCCCACGATGGCGTAGTGAAAACCGTCGCTGTCTCCGCAGGAGCCAACGTCAACAAAGGCCAGATGCTCGTCGAGATCGAAGCCCCATCTTCTGAGGCAAGCGCCGAGACCTGATCTCCCCTACATCACAAAGGAGCCAGCCATGCAACGCCCTGCCCCCTCCCCCCTCAAACAGCACTGGCTCCTTGACCCCGACGTGATCTTCCTGAACCACGGCTCCTTTGGTGCTTGTCCGCGCAAGAGCCTCGATCTCCAACAAGAGCTCCGCAATCAACTTGAGCGACAACCCGTTCGTTTTTTCATCCGTGCGTACGAGCCACTTCTTGATCAAGCGCGCCTTGCTCTCGCGGCTTTTTTGCGCGCAGATCCTGAAGGGCTCGCATTCGTCCCCAACGCAACGCACGGTGTCAACACTGTCTTGCGCTGCTTTCCTTTTCAAAAAGGCGATCAGATCCTGATTACAGATCACGGATACAACGCCTGTAACAACGCTGCTCGCTTTGTCGCTCAACAACATGGCGCTGAAGTCGTTGTGGCGCCGCTCCCCTTCCCCGTTCAAGATCCACAACAACTCCACGATGCGATCCTTCAACATGTGACGACGCGTACAAAGCTCGTTCTCATCGACCATATCACCAGCCCGACGGCCCTAATCCTCCCCGTACAAACGCTTGTTCCTGCACTGCGTTCACGTGGGATCAAGATCTTGATTGATGGTGCCCATGCACCCGGCATGTTGCCTCTCCATCTCAGCGATCTCGACCCCGACTTTTACACGGGGAACTGTCACAAGTGGATGTGCGCTCCCAAAGGCGCAGCTTTCCTTTACGTCCGTGAAGCCGAGCGTGAAGACCTACGCCCTCTCTCCATCAGCCACGGCGAAAATGATCCTAGAAGCGAGTATTCGCGCTTTCGTTTGCGCTTCGACTGGACAGGAACGACGGACCCTACGCCCTTTCTTTGCCTTCCCCATGCTATCGATTTTCTCCCCCAACTCCTTGGGCTTTCGTGGGAAGCGATCATGCAAGCCAATCATCAAAAAGTCTGTATGGGTAGAAAGATTCTTTCTGATGCCTTGGGTCTGCCCTTGCTCTGTCCTGACGCACTGTTGGGAAGTATGGCCGCTTTGCCGCTCCCTCCTCGCGATCCCCAAGACCTTCCCAACGGGCTGATTGACCCGCTCCAAGAGCGGCTTTTCCAACAACACGACATCGAAGTCCCCGTCACATCGGGCCCCGTACAAAACAAACGCCTCCTCCGCATCTCCGCGCAAGCTTACAACACACAAGACGAATACACCTATCTAGCCCACGTGCTCGGTTAAGTCGTACCCATCACCACAGACCCTGGGTCGCTTTCTTTTTTAGAACATGATAGCTTTCGTGGACTTGGGGACGTCACAAAGCATTCTTCAACGTGGTGGTGCATGGATGGCAAGCAAGACGATCTTTTTTAAGGCAACGTACCATTCTTTTCTGCGTGGTTTTTTGTTGGCGATGGCCTGTTTTCTGTGGATGGGCTTGGGGGCTTGTCGAGAGAAAGACGCGTGCAGCAAACAAGAAGACTGCGTCGCGGGAACCTATTGCGTGGAATACTACTGCAAAGTGCTGCGTTGCCCGACAGACCGCCCTCACCTCTGTGCGCCACGCTGCACCAACCTCAAGACAGATACAAACAACTGCGGAAGCTGCGGAAAGTCCTGTGGCTTTGGCGAGATTTGCGTGGATAGCCAGTGCCGCACACGCACAGAAGGCTGCACAGAAAACTCCATCATCTGCGATGGGATCTGTGTTGATCCACTCACGGACGTTGAAAACTGCGGACACTGCAAGGGGAGATGCGGACTCAGCCAAGCCTGCAAAGAAGGAAAGTGCGTCTTGGACTGCGGAACACTGTCGCTTTGTGGGTCTGCGTGCGTTGACCTACAAAGCGATCGCAACAATTGCGGAGCATGTGAGACATCTTGCCCCAAAACAGAGCTTTGTAAGCTCGGATACTGCAAGAATATCTGTGATGCACAGACCACCTTATGCGGCCAAGAATGCATCAATCTGGATATCAACAAGACGCACTGTGGCGCTTGTAACCGCGGATGCTTGGAAAAAGAAGCCTGTCATGGGGGTCGATGTATCTGCGAAGAAGGAGCGCGTCGTGTCTGTTATGACGGTCCCACCGAGACAAAGGGCCTCGGTCTTTGCCAAGAAGGATTCTCCACTTGCACAAACGGCGTGTGGTCGGACTGCGTGGGACAAGTTATACCTGTCACCGAAGTCCAAGGAGATAGCAAAGACAACGATTGCGACGGGAAAACCGACGAAAAGCCCTCACGACAAATCAAGACATGGATTGGTGGAGAGGGACTTCTCCAAACCCCGTCAGGGCTCGCCTTCAACGAAGACGAAAAGGTCCTGTATGTCTCCAGTCTTGGCACACACCGCATCTACAAGCTCGATCTCACGGGCAGGATGAAGCTTTTTGTGGGAGGGACCACTTCAGGAAAAACCAATGGCAGCCTTGCCAATGTGAAGTTGTCCGCTCCTGCGGGCCTCGCGCTAGACAAATTGGGCAATCTCTACGTCGCAGAGTACGGGAACCACTGCATCCGAAAGATCACATCTGCGGGCTTTGCGACGTTCCTTGCGGGGTGCGCGGGCATCGGGAGCAAAGATGGCAAAGGCACCCAAGCCTACCTCTACGAGCCTTTTTTCCTTTCGAGCGCTCCTGATGGATCGCTTTATTTGACGCAGTCCTCCGCCGCCAACCCACCCGACGCTTACATGTTGCGCAAGATCAGCATCACAGACGGAACCGTCCAAACCATCGCCACTTTCCAAGCGGGCCTCAAAAATGGGTCGCTCAACGAAGCCAAGTTCCAGTTCTTGCGCGGCATCACCTTCTCGCAAGATGGGGAGTATCTGATCGCCGCAGACAGCGGCAACGATATCTTGCGCAAGATCACTTTTGCAGATGGAAAGGTCGCAACCCTCGCAGGGAGCGGCGTCAAAGGATTGCTCGATGGTGTGGCCTTTGCAGCTTCTTTCTCGTCTCCTCAAAATGTTCTTCTCGATGGCAACGGGGACTTGTACGTCTCAGACACAGGGAACCATGCGATCCGCAAAGTCGCACAAGATGGAAGGACCGTAACCTTGGCGGGCGGAAAACGCGGTTGGAAGGACGGGATCGGCAGTGATGCACAGTTCTCGAATCCAGCGCAGTTAACGCAGGATCGCAGTGGAAATCTCTACGTCGCGGACAGTGCGAACAATGCCATCCGCAAGATCAGCACAGATGGCACCACATCGACGATATATCGGGAGATTACCAACTCCTCGCACGAAAAACTTCTACGGCCAGGGTCCATCGCCTTCGATAGTTTGGGACGCCTCTTTATCCCAGATATCGACACGCATGGGATCTTTGCCGTCAATGCACAAGGCGATCTTATCGAATGGTCGGGACATAACGGCAGCGGCCACACAGATGGAACAACCAATGTGAACTACAATGCCCCCACAGCGCTTGCTTTTGACGCCCAAGACAATCTTTTTGTGGCAGACGAAGGCAACAACTGCATCCGTAAAGTCGATGCCAACCAAGCAACGACGACTTACGCAGGCACCACAACCGCGGGATTTGTGGATGGTCCCCTCGACAAAGCAAGATTTTCTGCACCAAGTTCACTTGCTTTTGACAAGGCTGGAAACCTCTACATTGCAGACAAAAACAACCACAGTATCCGCAAGATCGACACGTCAGGGAATGTCACCACCATCGCAGGCGATGGGATCTTTGGGACACAAGATGGGCAAGGAAAAAAGGCCCGATTTCACAGCCCCAACGCCATCACGCTTGATACCCAAGGAAACATCTACGTTGCTGATACAGGGAACCATAGCATCCGAAAGATCGATGCTGCGGGCAATGTCACCACGATCGCAGGAGATGGACAAGCTGGTAGTCGAAATGGAGCAGGGAAACAAGCCCGATTTAACGGTCCTTGCGGGATCTTGTGGTTACCGACAGGAGAGATCCTTGTTGCAGACACACAAAACCTTGTCATTCGACAAATCGATGCTGCGGGCAATGTGACGCGGTTTGCAGGGAACGGTGGGAAGAATGAAGCGAATGGTCCTGTCGAACAGACGGGCTTTAAAGATCCTTACGGGCTGGCCCTCGACAAACAAGGGCGGATCTTCATCTCAGATCGCCAAGGCGCAAAGATCCGCATCATCGAGTGATTTATGCGCCATGGGGTCGCGTGAGGATCAAATTGGGTAGGTCTCCATCCCCATCACTTGGCATCCGACCGTCATAACGGCCCGCCGCGGACATGACTTGGGCACGGCTCCCTGTCACCAAGGTGGCGTCACCAGGCCCAGGATCAGGGTTATAGAGATAATACTGCCCATTGGGAGAACGCCCCACTGTGATGTAATGGTCCGAAGATTGGGAGGTTCGAGCGTCGGCTTGGACACGAAATGTCGCGGCTTGCCCAGAGCGAAGTCCAGTGGCCCCGCTTCCTAACAGATCTTCCAAGCGACGAGGCTGCTCGGTTTCTTGGGACCCCGCGCGCCCCATGGTCCGCGCTGCAAGTTGGCGCAACTCGCCATCATCAAAACGAGAGTGGTCGGTTCCGCCGATCCCTGGGCCCGTTTGGAAGAACCACTCGCGGCGGCTCGGATCTTGTGGATCAGGTGCAGATGTCAGCGGATATTCGCCTGGCCCGCGATGGACCTGCATCAAACGTTGGAGAAGTTGTTGATCGTAGGCTTGCAGTGGGGCGTGTCCATCCCAACTTTGCAAACGTTGCCAAGCCGCACGAGAAAGATCCCCTGTGCCAATGGCTTCTTCGTAAGGGCGCGAGGCTGCGCGGTCTTCAGCGCTTGGGCGCGCACCAAAAGGACTGGGATTAGCACGATTCAAGATCTGACGCATCTCGTTAATCTCTCCCAAGGCGTCGGCTCTTGTGTTACCAGCTTGATAGAGAAGCCCCTGTGCTTGGCTGAGTTCTTCAAACGTGATGCTGCTGCTTTCAGGGTGCGCGGGATCGATGTGTCCTGCGATGGTTCGAAGCTGTTCGCGGCCTTGTTCTGTCAAGGAAGTCCCGCGATTTTCGGCCGCTTGTAACAACATCTGTCGTGTCGCTTCAGGGCCAGCCATCACAGAAACCCCCAACAAGTTGGCCGCCCCACAACGATCCGCTTCATTGGCAGCAGCCGCCCCAGATCCCGAAGCAGCGCGTTGTGTCAGATGCCCCAAGACTTGTTCTGGGTGCCTCTGCCAACGGGCAACATCGACGGGTCCGCTTCCTGAACGCACCATCCCTCCAGAACGAACCCCCATCGCCCCACCCGCCCGTCCGCTTCCCACAAGATGCGCGGTGGCGAGTTGCCCACGCAAAGAGGACGAAAGTTCGGGCGAAGCAGGTGACGAAGCGGGTGCAGCAAGCGTGGGGGCAGCGGCATCCTGCAAAAGTGCGGATCGCCCACCCGCCTCAAACTGATGCTCCGCGGGACTTGCAGTGGAAGCCCCTGCATCTTGGAGAGCGTGCGCATCTGTTGCAGCGCTGACATCCCTTGCTTCGGTCGTTTGCGAAGCCTCTCTTGCAGAAGTAGGCTGTGTGTTCGCAAGGTTGGCTTGCAAAGAAGGTTGTGGAGGACGAGACACTGACGAGACATGTTTTGTACTCATACATCTTCCCCTGAAGTGCGCCCTTTGCTCGTCCTTGCAAAAGTGCACACTTGCATCAAGAACGGTCTGCTCTATGTTAGAGACCGTCGAATCAAAGAGATTGAATCGTTTGTGGTGCATGTCTGGTTGTGAAGGCATCAAATTACCACGCTTCACTTTTGCTGTCACCACGCTAGAAAGACTTCGCCTGTATCACAAAACACCAAGACGAATCCCCGTTTGCTGCCTCTTGCTCCTGTCGTCTTTTACCACGGAGAAGCTTGTATGGTCTCTCAAAGTCCTCATCCTTCCGACGAAAAAGAAACAGACCTCACAGAGAACACGTCTCCTTCTGAAGCCCCCCCCGAACAAGAAGCCCCCAATGCTGACTGGAGTTTCCGTATCCATGGGTTGGGAAAGTGCTTTGGAACGCACTGGGCTGTACGCGATCTTTCGTTGACGCTTCGACATGGCGAAGTGTACGGACTGCTCGGCCCCAACGGTGCAGGCAAGACCACCACGTTGCGGATGATCGCAGGGCTCATCGAACCCGACGAAGGCAGCTTGCAACTTTCTGGCGTGGATCGCGACACAGAGCCCTTGGAAGCGCGAAAAAAGATCGGTTTTGTGACGGGTAGTACAGGGCTTTACCAACGTCTTACCCCTCTTGAGTTACTGCACTTTTTCGCCAAGCTTCATGAGCTTCCCAAGCACGAAGCCCAACGACGTATCGACGAACTTGTCGATGTCCTGGGCTTAGAGAGCTTTTCCAAGCAACAAGCAGGTACTCTCTCCACGGGCCAAAAACAGCGCGTCAATCTCGCGCGTGCGCTGCTACACAGCCCAACCCTGTTGATCCTCGATGAACCAACCGCAGGACTCGACATTATCAGCGCAGACTTTATCCTCAAGACCATCCAAAAAGCCCGAGAAGACGGACGTAGTGTTATCTTGAGCACGCATATCCTTACAGAGATCGAGCTTTTGTGCGATCGGATCGGCATCTTGTTGCAAGGTAAGCTCGTCCAAGAAGGCACACTTGCCACTCTCCTTCAAAACACCCAGACATCGAGCCTTGCGCAAGCCTTTCTCAAGATCGTCCAAGCCCCCACTGAACAAGCCCCCTCGAAAGAACAAAGCCCCGCAGCCACGGAGGAAGTCGCATGAGATGGCCGATCATCTTAACGCTTTGGAAAAAAGAACTCCTTGAGATGTTACGTGATCGCAGGACCATCATCATCATGGTCTTGCTTCCGTTGGTTCTGTACCCGATCATCGGCTTGGTCACCAGCCAAGCCCAGTCAGCCCGTGTCCAAAAGCTCCGCAAGTCGCGCTTTCGTATCGCCTTGATTGATGCATCTCTCCCCGAACCTCTGATGCGCAAGCTCCTAAAAGACAATGATATCGAGCATCTACGTTCTAAAGATCCGTGGTTAAAGCGCATCGCCCAAAAAGACTTGAGTCTCGCCATCGAGATCCGCCGCCCCAAGGACCATGCCGCGAGTCGCCCGACCTCTTCGCCAAGTACCCTCACAGCAAAGACTTCTCGCCCTTCTGCGCAACCCAAAGCATCGTCCCGCCCTTCCAAGTTGCACTTTGCTTTGCCGCCTCCTTACCAACTGCGTATCTCCTATCTCTCCACCTCCGATGCTTCACGGGCCGCCAAACGCCGCATCCAAGAGATCTTGGTGGAATATCATAAACTTGCGATTCAACAACGCTTGCAGCGTTTTCGTATCTCTCCCAATCTTGTGCGTGCTTTCACCATCGAGGACAACGACATCGCGAGCGCCCAAGCCCGCGGACGCGACATCTTGAGTTCGATGCTTCCGCTGCTTTTGATCATCATGACCATCGTAGGCGCCCTTTATCCCGCAGTCGATCTCACCGCAGGCGAAAAAGAACGAGGTACCCTCGAAACACTTCTTACAGCACCCATTACTTCTATCGAGATCATCACAGGAAAATATCTTACAATTTTTTGCATCTCGATGATCACGGGTTTACTCAATATGCTCTCGCTTTGGTTTACGTTTAGCCAAGGCATGAGGATGTTGGTGGGGAATCGCAAACTCGCGATCGATATGACATTACATGCCTATCACTATCTCGCACTGTTGGGCTTTTTGGCACTCATCGCAGCGCTTTCGTCGGCTGTGATGTTGTCGATGGCAAGCTTTGCGCGCTCCTTCAAAGAAGGCCAAAACTACACAACCCCCGCTTACTTGTTGTGTTTTATGCCCACCTTCTTTGCGACTCTCCCTGGTAGCAAAGCCACGCTAACGACCGCGATGATCCCTTTTGTAAACGTCGCTTTCGCCATCAAAGGCACGATCAAAGGCGATCTCAGCCTCAACTACGCCTTGCTTACGCTCTTTTCGATGTCCGTCGTGACAGTGGCCTTTTTGAAACTCTCGGCCACGATCTTTCAAAATGAGCAAGTGCTTTTCCGCGAAGGCGACATCTCATGGAAAGGTCTTTTCTCCGCCAACGCAGGAAAAAGACTCACGATTCCTAGCATCAGCGATACCTTTTTCCTTTTGAGTCTTCAATTTGCCTTGTTGTTTTATGTAGGAATTAGCCTACAAACCAAGAATATCGCGCTAGGAACAACGATTACGTTGTGGGGCCTCTTTTTTCTTCCTGCGGTGGGTTGGGCACGTGCGCGACACTTCGACCTCAAAGAAACCTTTCGTCTCAAGCCTCTCCCGCTCAAGAACTTCCTCCCTATCACTTTGATCGTCGTGGGCGGACTGCCCGTGGTCTTGGTGATTACGCACCTGATCTCAGCATGGCTTTTTCCTGAGTGGGGAGAGGTCGCCCGTCAGATGGACAAGTCCTTCTCCATGAAGACTTTTGGTCTGAGCCTCCCTGTCTTCTTTTTGCTTTTGTCCGTATCACCCGGGATCTGCGAAGAGATGGTGTTTCGAGGATTTGTCTTGCGCTCTCTCCAAACGCGACTCAAGCCCCAAAGCGCGATCTTGCTCTCCGCCTTCCTCTTTGCGGCCTTCCACCTCAGTCTATATCGTTTGTTGCCCACGATGATGCTTGGCGTGGTGTTTGGTTGGGTGTGTTGGCGAACAGGCTCGATCTTTTCGACGATGTACGCGCACGCGCTGCACAACGGACTGAGCCTTGCCATCGGCCTTTGGATCACCAACAAGCCTATCGCCAAGTGGCTTTTCCCCTCGGATAGACCGGCCTATTGGCTGCTTGCGGTGGGACTCGTGATCTTTGTTGCAGGTGTCTACTGGCTGCAACGCCTCTCCCCATCCCCCACAGAACAACGAAGCTAGCGCCCCTCTCGCAACCCCTCGCGATCAAGCGAATGTCCCCCGACGAAGCGAACTCCTCTCTCACGGCGAAGTTAACGTCCCTCTCGCAACAAAGCCCCCAAGTCACAACGCGCCACAAAGTACCATCCCAACGCATCCAAGCGATAAAATGCGTAAAGGTACGTTCCATCAGACGTTCGATCCTCAAACATGCCCGAACTTCCCGCAGAGATCGCGCGCATCACGCTCGGTTGTGAAAGATAACCTTGTTTTGGGGAAGGCTGCGACTTTGCGCCTTTGGGGTACTCCAAAAGGATCTTCCCTGAAGACTCCAACAGATAAGCCTGTTGAACCCCTAGTCCTGCGGGCATCTTGAGTTGCGACAAGGGGATCTTGTTACGCGCAAAAGAGAGGCGTTGACCCTCTTCCACCCGCAACAAACGGTTTTCAATCAAGTTGGCTTGGAGGGCTGTCGCGGTCAAAATGCGGCTAATCTGGCCTTCGCGCATCCTCGCGATCTCCAAAGACCGATAGCGCTGGATCTGGCTCAAGATGATCAACCCTGTCGAAAACAACGAAAAACTCAACAAGATGATCAAAGAAAGCTGGCGATGTTTCAGCAGATAGCGCCCTATCTTTTGCAGGGGCGTATCAGGGCGCGCAAGCAACGTCTCTCCACGAAGATAACGTCGAAGATCCTCCGCCAACTCATCGACCGAAGCGTAACGCTCATCGCGTTCGACACGCGTGGCTTTTTCGATGATGGCCCGCAGTGCGCTAGGAATACGCTCGCCTTTCAAATGCTCCATGGGAGCGAGATGTCCGCGCATCGCCTTGGCCAAGATCTCCGCGGCCACGATCCCTGTAATGGCAGGGCGCAACGTGACCAACTCAAACAAGATCAGCCCCAAAGCGTAAAGGTCGCTACGCCCGTCCAGCATCGGGTGCAGTCCCGCAGCTTGTTCGGGCGACATGTAAGGTGGCGTCCCCAAGATCTGCCCAGACAAGGTCTCTTCCATGCTTGCGTCACTGGTTTCTTTGGGCGTGATGATCGAGTGTTCGCGTTCTTCTCGATACAACAGCCGCGCAAGTCCCCAGTCCATCAGGTACACCTGGTTGTAACGACCGATCATGATGTTGGCAGGTTTGAGGTCGCGGTGGATCACGTCCTTGTTATGGGAATAAGCGACCGCATCACAAACCTTGATAAAGTGTTCGAGTCGGGTCTCCAAAGAAAGATCCCGAGGCAAGGGCTTTCCTGCTTCGTAGTGCTCAACGACCTCACGCAACAACTGCTGTAACGTCCGTCCCTGCACCAACTTCATTGCATAAGCAGGCTTGCCTTCTTTGGAATATTCGAGGCTATACAAAGGCACGATGTTGGGGTGATCCAACTGTGCGGTCACTTGGGCTTCACGCAAAAAGCGATGTCGAATCACATCCTTTGACTCGCTGACATCGTGAAGCTGTTTTAGCGCCACCTTGCGGTGTAGACTTTCGTCACGCGCCAAAGAGACGACGCCCACGCCACCTCGACCGATCGGGCCAAGCACGCGATAACGCCCAATCATCGGCTCCCCAGTCTTGCTCTCCCATGTATCTCGATAGGTCGTCTTGCGTTCTTGGGGTTTGAGCGTGACGCTCGTGCTTTCTTGTTGCGAAGCTGTGATCGCTTCGAGATCTTCTTCTGTGCGAATCTCGGCTTCGACCGCTGCAAGGAGTCGATCTGCATGGAAACGCGGACCATAGGGAGAGCCTTTGCTGCTCCTTGTATCCAAAGTCTCTTCGTCGATGGGTGTAGGTTCGTCCACCCACCCGCCTCGGTGTGGGATCTCGATCTCTGTCGATTCGCTGCCCACATGCATCAGCACACGTTGCGTTCCCTCAGAGCGATCATCTGTGTCGTCGAGTAGATCATGGACGGGTATCCGCGTGAACTCCATCAGCATCTGGTCAGCCGCAAAGGGATCTTCGTCATCGCCATCGTCGAGATGAACCTCGATACGGTCGGTCCCATGGACATCGCGAAAGGTCGGTTCAGAGATCCGCCCCGCGTGCCACAAGTGCGCAACAAAGTCTTCTACACTGCGGTGTCCGTACTTCTCACAAAACTCTGCATACAGCCGATCAACAGGCTCTCCTAGTTCTCTCGCTAATAGCGTACGCAGACGCTCCCATTCCATCAGATGGCCCTTTCCTTTGGCGCTTTCGCATCATGGTCGAGGTACAAAACGCACTTATCCTACAAGCATCGACGCGAAGAGTACAGCACGACGTTTCTTGGGAGAAAAAGAAAAAAGACAGAAAAGGTTTTTGGAAAGAGAGAGAAAGCTGGGGAGAAAAAGACGGGATGCGGGAGAGAGATTAGAAGCTGAACTTGAGGACAGGCGTGGAAGCCACAGTGGGGAATCCGCGCGCAAAAGAGCGGGACTGCGTGTCAGTTGCCATGCCTTCATCGCGGAAACGACGTCGTCGATGGTGGATACGGACACCACGACGGCGATTGATGACGTGCAAAACAACCGTGATGATGGGCACGATGTAACCGATCCCCATCAAGACACCACCTAGCGCGTACATGATCCCGCCTATCGTCCACAGAGCAGTACTCGAAACGTACATGATCCAACCAATGAGGACGAGGGCCAAACCACCACCCCAACCAATCGCTCCAACGATCCCACCAAGCGTGTCACCCACGACCCAGCTACCAATCGCGAAAGGAAGGAAGATGTTGAGCAAGAGACCCAACACGAGATCCAAACCACGTCCGCCACCACCGACGACGACCACGTCGCAAGCATCTTTGGTGCTTTGTTCACAAAGCAACCAACCTGTACGATCTTGTTTTTTCTTTTGGAGGCTCAGCGCTTCGCGAACCAATTCGCGATCCGCTTGATCTGAGCCCAGCGCGGTATCCGTAAGTTTGGGAAGCTTTCCTGTGTAAGTGAAAGCTTGATCTTTTTGATCTTGCGCGGCCTGTGCCTGAGGACCGCAAAGTACAGTGAACATAAAAACAGCACAAAAAGCGACACACCATCGAAACATGAGAAGCTCCTCCTTCCGTGAGCACACGGTGAAGTATGGGGGGACGCGGGCTTCGGAAATCTATAGTCTCCCTACATGGGAAACAATGCGAACCTTAAAAGATCCATTCGTTTGTGCTTGGACGTCTTTTGAAAACATAGATTCAAAAGAGCCAAGCGCGCACCACTTGACGCATCAAAGCACAAAGACGTTTACCTTGCAAAGTTTTGCAGGTATCAGGCCTAAGGCCGCAGAGTGTGTGAGATCTCTGTGTCTTTTTGAGTAGATGCGTATCCTAGATGGTTATCTCTTTGTTGCATAAGCGCCAAACACAGCCGAGCATAGCGAAACACACCCAGACAGGCAAGAGGAGCCCCCTCTCTCTCAAGGACGATCTTGTGCAAAGGGACACTCTATCCCCACCGAAGAACAAAGAATATCTCTCGCAAAGACCTGTGTGCTACGCGCTACACCCCAAAGATTTGAAACGCTGATTCCAAAGCTGCACTAGCTTCCAGATTGGGTAGCGGAGACAAGCCCATCCACCGGGTCCGCACAGCATTGACCACATCGATATCGCGTGGTTGGGACGAATGAATCTTGGCGTAAGCGATGGCAGAGATCACCGTCTTGAGCGTATTTGCACGGACGCGGATGGTATGCGGGCTGTAACGAGCGGGATGCAGATGCGCAAAACGCTCCTCTCCATCTGAAGGGAAAAACACCCAGATCGACTCGTCAGCTTCCAACGTCACTGTTCGGTAAGAGCCTTCTTGCGCAACCCAAGCACGATACGTCTCAGATCGATCTGCTTGCTCTTGTTTCAAGAGCGCCAACAACAAAGAACAGACCTCCGCCAACGACAATGCACCGTGATAAAAGTCCATAAATCCTTGTCCCAAAGGGATCAAAGCCTTTGCAAGCACATCCATCCCCTCCTCACCTCGTTCGACCGTTTGTTGGATCAGCCCCCAAGACGTCTCGATATGGTGCTTCTGCGAATTGAGCAACAAGGGTCGTGGTATCTCTGGCAAGATCAAAGGGTTGGATGTATTTGTGGGCTCCGTCATCTTTTCTCCTAAAATTTTTTTGAACTTTTAAAAACCAATCACGTCTATGGCAACCAATTGGTTGAGGTCTGTATTCTCACCCCCAAAGTGTACAAATAGCTCAATTGGTAGAGCGCTTTTTTTCAGAAAAGGATGTAGCGGGTTCGATCCCCGCTTTGTACGACCACTTTGGAAACTCATACAGACCTCAACCTTTTTTTTATCTATCCACACACCTCACCAAGTCTCTTCTGCCCTTCGTACTTTCTCCCAAGTTTCTCCCCAAAACCATCGTATCCCCTTGGCAAGCTTGGTCCTCCTCAGTACAACAAGGACGCACCCTTATCATGTACAGGCGACCCATAGACCAAGGAGCTTTTCGATGAGCAAACTGGACCAGTTTGAGAGCGTCTTCAAAGCCGCAAGCAAAGAACGCTTTCACTATAGCCCACAAGAACTACACAGTATCCTCGTGGTCACGGACCTCCCAGAGCACGAAGCCAAACTTTACACGGATCGTATACGCGATTACTTGCCTTTGGATGGCGAAAACATCACTTGGGCCACGCTGACAGGCGAAGAATTCGACGATATCGGCGGTCTCTTCGAGGGAATCGAAAAGTATCGGCCTGACTTGATTTGTACTTATCGCAATCTCAAGAGCCAAGGTTGGCAGTGGCCCTACAGCCTTGGGGAATATCTCGATGTCCTCACACAAGCCACCACCACTCCCGTGCTTGTGTACCCCCACCCCGAAAAGAAAGAAGCGCTCGAAAAGCTCGGACAACTCAAGAATGTCATGGCTGTGACCGATCACCTCGCAGGAGACGATCGCCTCGTCAACTTCGCGATATCCGTCACGCCCAAAGATGGGACATTGTACTTGAGTCACATCGAAGACAAGCGCACCTTCGACCGTTATATCGAAGTCATCGGCAAGATCCCCGCGCTCGACACAGATGTTGCCAAGACCACCATCACCCAACAACTGCTGAAAGAACCTCGTGATTACATCCAGTCATGTCGCGATGTCCTCGCACAACACGAGTCCTCCCCCAAGATCGAAGAAGTCGTGCAGATGGGCACCCATCTCGACGAATACAAGCGCTTGATCGAAGAACACCAAATCAATCTCTTGGTCCTCAACACCAAAGATGCTGACCAACTCGCGATGCACGGCCTTGCTTATCCTCTCGCAGTGGAACTCAAAGACATCCCCATGTTGATGCTTTAACAAGCCTGCTTCTTTGAAGATCGACCATCCACCGCGCTTATACGAGGAAGAAAACCCATGTCATGGTTCACTTGGTTTGCAAGCAGCCCCACCAGCGTCCCCGCTTCTCTTGCGGCTTCCCAGCCACACGCTCATCATGCCGTATCGCTCGGGGTAACACTGTTTTTTCTTGTCCTGCTCATCTTGATGATCTTGAGCCTTGCCCTTGAAGAAAAGCTCCACGCGAAAAAGTCCGTGATCGTCGGCGTCTTCGCTGTCGTCAGCCTGTTGCTCGCGGATATCTTTGGCTTGCTCCCCTTGAGCCAAGCAGGACGCTTCTTCGTCGAAAATCCCCTTCACGAAAAGATCGAGATGCCCGTCTACATCCCAGCCATCGACTGGGGTGTCGTCGCAATCATCCTAGGCTCTAGCGTCTTCGTCGATGTGACCTCGCGCTCGGGCCTCTTCTCTTGGATCGCGATCAAACTCACCAAAGCTTCCAATGGCGATCCCAAAAAGCTCCTCACCTATTACGGCGTGATGACCGTGCTTTTCTCTGCGGTCCTCAACAACGTGACGGCGATGATCATCGTGGGATCCCTAACCGTCGTCTCTTTGGAAAAACTGGAACGTCGAGAAAAGCTCCTTGGCTTCCTTTTGATCGAGGGTTTGCTCACCAACATCGGGGGTCTGCTAACCCTGATCAGTTCCGTGCCCAACATCATCGTTGGGAATGCCGCCAAGATCTCTTTCGCAAAGTTCTTTATCGTCGCATGTCCCTATGTCGCCGTAGCCACCGCCCTTACCATCTGGATGGGTGCGAAACTCTTTAAAATCGAAGGACTCACCAACGAAAAAGAGATGGCCGCAGCCAACGAAAAAGTCCAAAGCTTCGACGAAAACGACGGTATCGAAAGCAACGGCTTCTTCTGGTTCGCCACCACCATGACAGGACTTTTCGTTGGGACACTGGCCACAGCTTCTTTCCTGCCTTACATCAAGGATCTTGGGATGGGCTATGTTGCCCTTGGCTTCGCACTGATCATGCTGATCCGCTACAAGTCAGAAGCCGACAAGTTCTATCAAGCCGTAGACTGGGACCTTTTGGCCTTCTTTGCAGGACTGTTTGTGGTGATTCACGTGATGGAACATGCCCAAGTCCTCGCCCTGATCGGCAAAGGTCTCTCTGTCATCGTCAAGCTCGGACCGACCCTTGGAAGCGGACTGGTCTTGATCTCCGCAAGCGCTTTCAGCTCTGTCACAGACAACATCCCCCTCGCTGCCATGCTTGCAAAGATCCTTGGCAACATGAATACCCCCTCGAGTTCGGGGCTTTGGTGGTCCGTGATCTTTGGCGCCAACCTTGGCGGAAACCTCACCCCCATCGGCTCGGCTTCGACGCTCGTCGCCGTTACCATCATCCATAAACACGGACTCAAGCTGTCTTTCGGAGAGTTCGTGGTCAAAGCCCTCCCCTTCGCCCTCCTACAAATCGCCCTCGCAACCGTCTATGTCCTGCTTTTCCTTCGCTGATATCCTCGGTATATCGAGCAACGACTGAACAACGGAGAGTCGCCTCGAAAAGTGGGGAGAGGTGGCAGGTGCGCAAATCCTCGATAGCGGACCGCCCAAACCCCGAAAAGTGGGGAGAGGTGACAGGCCTGCGCAAATCTTCTGGTAACGGGCGGACACGATGGGTTGCCCCAAGTGGAGGGGGATCACAGTCCTTCGCGGATCTGGCGGAACTCTTCGACGGTGTAGCGCTGTGGGATATGTTGGGGGCAGTTTGTATCCCAAGCCTCGATGGTAAAGACCAAAACACGCTCGGGGATGGCTTCGTAATCAGGGTCGCTGACACGTAAGAAAAGCGAAGGATCGTCTTCCACAAACGCCGCACGACCCCAGATCTTGATCCGTCGTCGATTGGCGTAGTCCATCAAAAAGAGAAAAGCTTTGTCGTTTTCGCGGAGATTCCCAAGAGACACATACTGTCGATTTCCCCGATAGTCGGCGAATGCCAAGCGGTGCTTATCAAGCACTTTGAGAAATCCCTTAGGCCCACCGCGATGTTGGATATAAGGCTGCCCATCCACAGAAGCCGTCCCAAGATAAAAACTGTCGCGCTCTGCAATAAAATCGGCCAGCCCCTCGGTCACTTCGTTGGACCAGTCACGTCGCTGCATGGCTTTTTCGTAAACCTCGCGAGAACCCCGCTCGCTTTGAGCTTGTTTCACGGATGCAGAAAACGCGACATCACTGTGGTACGCTCTTCCTTTGTCACTCATGGCTCTCCCCATCTTCCCCGATGCTACGAACCCTTGTAGCCATCGAATGAACCGCCTAACCAACAGCCAAAAACTCGATGCGGACCCCTCCAGGAATCAAGCACATCATGTGACGCACACCTGTCGCGCCCAAAGGCTCAGGGGCAAACTCGATCTCCACATCCTCGGTCGTTGTAAGCGTTTGGTGCAACGCGTCTAAGGCCGCTTGGCTGGGGATACGCAAGGCCAGATGGTGAAGGCCCACACAACGCTTCCGATCGAAGGGCACCATCGCCTCTCGTTCTTGGACCTGCCACAAGGTCAACATGATATGACCATCTGAGACAAAAACGGCGGGATAGTCAGGCTTTTCGCCGACTTGATTAAATCCTAAGACATCGACAAAAAAAGCCCGTGTCTCGTGGATGTCAGGAACCGTCAGACCTACGTGATGGATACCTTGTGTCTTGGCTTCTGTCGTCATGCTCAAACCTCCCTTTTTCAAATCAGCCCGATATAGCTTGTGTTTCGTCTCTTACGCTGTGCATCTCGTTGACAACTTGAGTGTACTCGCTAACAAAAGAGAAACAATCACTCTCTTAGAAATAGATTGTTTCCAAATTGGAAACGATAGAAGCACAGATGGAGGAGAGATGGATCGCCTCACACAGATGGAAGCGTTCATTCGTGTCGTAGATGCCGGTAGTTTCAGCGCCGCAGCACAGGGTTGGGATCGCTCAAAGGCGTTGGTCAGCAAACACATCGCAGCCTTGGAAACCTCCTTGGGTGTCGCGCTTTTGGAAAGAACGACCCGCTCTCTCCGCCTCACAGAAACAGGCCAGCACTACTACGAACGCTGTGTGGAATTGTTGGGAGAGATCGAGCAGTTGGAAACGTCCGTTCAAGGGACACATCTCGCCCCGCAAGGACTCCTCCGCGTGACCATGACACCAAGCTCTTTTGCGTGGTTAGAACAAGCGCTGTGGGAAGACTTTGCCGTGCGTTATCCAGATGTGTTGTTGGATCTCCACCTAACACATCGCCATGTTGATCTCGTGGAAGAGGGATTCCACGTGGCTGTGCGCGTGACCACACCGCAAGACTCTAGCTTGATCGCTCGCAAACTCTGCCCAGTCCCCGTGTTGGCGGTCGCGTCGCCCTCCTACTTGGAACGCGCGGGCTATCCAACCCAACCAACGGACCTACGAGAACATGCGTGTCTTATCGACACCAACTTTCGAGACGCAGGACGATGGCCTTTTTTGGTGGATGGGCAGAAGCAAGTCGTGCATGTCACAGGACCCGCAAGGGTCAACAGCCCAACGGTGGTGCGTTCTCTCGCGCTTCGAGGGATGGGGATCGCGCTGTGTCCGTCTTTTGCGGTGCAAGAGGATCTAAAAACAGGACATCTGCGTCAGCTCTTTGTGGGACAAGTCGCGTTGGAATGGGCGGCGTATGCGTTGTTTGCGCGTCGTCATCTCATGTCAGGCAAGGTCCGCGCTTTTGTCGAGTTCTTGATCGAGGTCTTTCAAAAACAACCTTTCACAGAGACGCAAACGACCGATAATACGGAAAGATAAGAAGAGAAGGTCGGCAGAAAAGTTAAGGGAACCATACAAAGAAACGCGTGGCGTTGAGTGGTGCAGAAAGCTGGGCAGAGCCAAAGCTCGCGGTATCACGAAAAGTCCCAGTCACAACGGCACTTCCTTGTGGTTCAAGAGCCCCATCTTCCCCCAGATCATCCTTTGTCCCTCCCGCTTTTTCCGCAGAGACCCAACTCCCTGTGGCACTCATCCGAACGACAAAAGCATCGCGAAGAGCAGACGACAAGTTGAAACTTCCAAAGGAAGTAGTGCCTACAAGCGTACCCGTGATGGAGATCTCCCCCGTGGATGTAGCATGGATGCTGGTGGGAGCCGCCGCACTCCCTGTCCCAGAACTTGGACCATCCGCTTTGACGGCCCAAAGCCAGTTTTGGCTAGCATCCATCTTGGCAACGAACATGGCCGCAGTATGGCTTGTTTGGAGCGAAAAGCCTCCGAAAGCAGTCTGTGTATAAAAGACCCCAGTGATCAACACGCCACCGCTCTGATCCACCGTGACGCTTCCGTCGCTGCAACCAGAGGCGCCTTTGACCCACTGCCATGTCCCACTCGAAGAAAGCGCTCCCACAAAACAATGTGTTCCACCCACTTGGCTAAAGTCGTGCGTGCCAAAGCGCACAGGACCAACGTAAGACCCCGTGGTGTAGATGGTGCCGTTGGCGTCGATATCAAGGCCTGTTGGATACGCAACCCCACCACTGAGCGTAACGTTATGACCGCCAGCTTTGGTGGCCCAAAGCCAGTTGCCCAGTCCGTCCAACTTGGCCACGAACATATTGTATTGACTGTTGGGCTGCGAGGCTGTGTTTGTGAGTTGCGTCGAACCCAAGACGATGGTCCCAAGATACGCGCCGCTAATCACCACCTGATCAGAGGCATCGACTTGAACTCTAGGAGGGCGTCCGACCCCGCCATTATCGATCGATCGCACCCAAAGCCAGTTACCACTACCGTCAATCTTGGCGAGAAATGCGCGATTTCCTGAGGACTGGAGTCCTTGGTTTCCAAAGCTGGCTTGGTTGTAAAAGATGCCTGTCACGTATGCATGACCTTGGCTATCCACCGCGAGCGAGAAAGGCAAGATCCCCGCAGGAGAGTTGGCTTGAGAAGCCCAAAGCCAGTGTCGATTCACATCCATCTTTGCGATGAAGAGATGGGGCAAAGTGGGGAAAGCTGGCATGGGCGGCGCGATCAACTGGTGGTTGCCAAAAGAGATCGAGGTGGTATAGGTGCCGACAACCCACTTGTTTCCGAGGTTATCTGTCGCCACAGCCTTACCTATACTAGCATGGTCACTTGTTGCAGAGACGACCTGCGTTGGGCAACGACCTGCGGTGTAATGCCAAACGAAAGCTTCGGTCGCGGTATTGGCGGACAGTTGGGTCTGACCGAAGGTTGTGTTCCCTCGAAAAGATCCCGTGATTCGAAAGTCGCCATGGACGTTTACATCGATGGTAGCGGAACCATAGGCCCCTTGCCCACCTGTTTGAATAGCACAGATCCATTTTCCGCTGGGGTCCATCTCTGCCACAAAGACGCTTGTTGAGGAGGTAGAAGAGAGCGTATGCGTCCCGAATGTCAGCGAACCTTGCGCCATCCCCGTGATAAAAAGCATCCCGTTGGCATCCACAGCAACGTTGAGACCTAGGACAGAGAGCACCGCATTCCCGCTTTGGATGGCCCACTGCCACTGACCGCTACCGTCGATCTTGGCCACGAAATAGTCTGACATCGATGATGCTGTCAGTGTGGTGCTGCCAAAGCTCACACTTTGTGTAAAGTTTCCAACAAGATACGCATCCCCTTGTGCATCGACCGTGATACCCGTACCAGAACTCCCCCCCATCCCTACGGTCTGTTTCACCCACAACCAGTTGCCTTGGGCATCCATCTTCGCCACCAAGATCCCTCTCCCTGTGGCATTGACAGTGGTGCTCCCCATCGTAAAAGTCCCAGAGAATGAGGTTGTGAGATAAACATCTCCACTGGCCGTCACATAGAGGTCTCCAGGCTTCCCTGATAGCGTACTAAAGAAGGTGCCTGCGGCTTGTTTTACCCATAGCCAAGCACCGCTATCACTCAACTTGGCGACAAATCCCCTAGCAGGTGAACTAAATGTGACGTTACCAAAAGTCGCTGTTGCATTCGGGCTATTGGTCCCAAAGAGACCATACACATACACCTGATGGTTTCCGTCTGTTGCGATCGAATACCCCCGATCTGCCGCAGAACCTCCCGCTTGTTTGGCCCACAACCAGTTGCCTGCACTATCGAGCTTGGCGATGAAGATATCTTCGTCGCCCACAGAAGTCAGCGTTGTCGCCCCAAAGGTTGCCGAACCACTGAATCCCCCTGTAATGTAGATGTTTCCGTTGCCATCAAGCACCACACCTGAGGCGGTAGCATTCAGCACGCCCCCTGCTTTTGTCGCCCAAAGCCACGTTCCTGTCGCATCCATCTTGGCGACAAAGACCGTTCGATGCGAAGGCGGCGTCGAACTGTCGCTGGTTTCTTGAAGGGTTGTGCTACCAAACGTCGCTTGTTGAGAAAAGTCACCCACAACATAGCTGTTTCCGTTGGGATCGACAGCCACATCGCGCCCCAAAGTCTGCTCGCTAGAACCACCTCCCCCCCCTCCCGCAAAGGCCTCAGGGAGAGAAGCCGCTTGGACACTAAAAGAATACACCGTGGGCGGCCCGGAAGGACCTGTGATCGTCACCTGAACCAAGTTGCCTTGTGTGGACATCGGCCATACCAACTGGCTCGCAAAAGGCCCTGTCCCCGTGTTGGTGATGTTGTTCGTGATCGAACCTTGGTTGTTGCGCCAAGCAAACTGCAAAGCTCCGCCTTGCGGCGCAAGCGCTTCGATGCGAAAGGTGACTTTTTCTCCCGGTTTTGCGGACTTTGCAGACTGAGAAGATGAAACCACCTGAGGAGAAAGCGTCCATGGTGGCGGCATCGAACCATCTGGCGGAATGGAGCCATCCAACACAGGCTCCGTCGATTCGGGCGTTATCTCTGCTGATTCGGGCGTTACCTCCGTCGGCTCAGGTGTCGCTTCCGCCCCATCCGCCACCCACTCTGAACGCTCGATCACGGGCTCGGTTGGTTCGGATATTTGCTCGGGTGTCGGCTCTGTGGGTTCAGGTGTCAGCTCTGTGGGTTCGGGCGTTAACTCTGTGGATTCGGGCGTTAACTCTGTGGATTCGGGCGTTCGTTCTTCAGGTGTGAGAGGGGGCCGCTCTCCTTCTGGCGTAGCGCCATCAGCGGGCGTTGGTTGGGAAGGAACACACCCGACAACACCTCCCCCCATGACGAGAAGAAAACACAAGAACAAACCTTTACAAAGATTTGCGAAACCCAACCTCTGAAACGAATCCAACGAAGACATCAACACTCCCTTTCTTTTGACCTCACGCTCGTTTGCAGGACACGTGAGAGATCAGCACATTGAAAGAGAGTCGAACGCACGAGCAGATCTGCACATGGCAGACAAGAAAACCACCGTCCCACCGAAGAAATGAAGAGTCCCCAAAAGAGTGTTTCTACCCTCGGCCCTAGCCCAAGGGCTCTTCTTCGATCTTGCGTGCGTGGTCTTCGAGATTCTTGGCAAATCCATGCAAAAAGTCTGCAATCACCTCTAGTTGCTCTTCTGAATAACGCGCAATCAACGCTCGATGCGCCTCTTGGACCCCCACAACAAGCGTGCGCGCGATCTTGGTGTAGCTTTCGTCGATCTCGATCACCACGCCGCGTCGATCTTCTGGATTTGGCCGACGGCGAATAAAGTTCCGTTTCTCTAAGCGATCCAGAAGGGTCGTGGTTGAACCAGTGGAAAGACCGATGTATCGGGAAAGTTCGGTCGGAGTCGAACGACCCTTGGTACCCAAGATGGTCAAGCACAAAGACTCTGTGAGGTTGAGACCCAACTTCTTTGCAAGTGCATTGCGAAACAGGATCGAACCCATGCCATTCTCCTTCGCGGCAAGCAAAACATGGAGTTCCAAATCTTTCTTTGAACGCATCACAAACCTCTTGAGGAAAGCTTTAAAATAAAGTATCTCGAATATAGAGCTAAAAACCAAATAAGAAAAGGAGACGAGCATGGCCAAGAAGAGTAGCAAGGAAACAGGATTTTCGAAGGAAGAACGTGACGCGATGAAAGCCCGTGCCAAAGAGCTTGCGGCAGAGCAACGCGCGAACAAGAAAAAGGCTGACGGTGAAAAAGACGTGATGGAAGTGATTGAAGCCATGGCAGAGAACGACAAGAACATGGCGAGGAAGCTTCATGCGTTGGTGACGCAGACAGCGCCAGCGTTGTGGCCGAGGACATGGTATGGTATGCCCGCTTATGCAATGGATGGAAAGATCGTTTGTTTTTTCCAATCCTCTGGGAAGTTTGGGACACGATACTCCACGTTGGGCTTCAATGATACGGCCAAACTGGATGATGGCAGCATGTGGCCCACAGCCTTTGCGCTTGCAGGGCTGGGCCCCAAAGAGGAGAAACGCATCATCGAGCTTGTGACGAAAGCTGTTTGCTAGTTCATACACGCTGCTCTCAGAGATCTTACGCATAGATTTTGTACAAGATCCTTCCTCCCTCAGTATCAATCTTTAACCTCTTTGTCTGTAGAACCACCAAAGAGGCCAACCCCACCCAGCATCAAGGAGCAACGAAGCATGTTTTACGCACGCAAGAAAAGCCTTTTCGTATTGTTTGTTTTGCTTTTTTCGACTTGCTTTTCGCAGATAGGTTGTGATGGGACCGTTACTTTCGACGTCCCTACAAGCGGAAACACCACTGTACTGAAGGGCACATTACTCGAAGAGTTTGTGGACAACTTCGGTTTTGGTAACTTCCTGAATATGGATATCTCGACATCGCAAGAGTTTAAAAGCAATAACGTCGCACGCGAGCGAGTCACCAAGACCGTCCTCACGAAACTGACGTTGACCATCGAGTCTCCAGAAGGACAAAACTTCGACTTTTTGCAAAAGGTGACTTTTTTCGTCGAAGCCAGCGGGCTTGCCAAACAAGAAGTAGCGACCGCAGATATCCCCACAGGCTCGAAGACCGTGACCTTTACCCCAACGGGCGCGGACATTGGCGCTTATATCCGCGCTGAAAAGTTTTCGATCACAACAGAAGTCAAAGGCCGCCGCCCCACCCAAGACACCACGGTGCGGGCAGATGCCGTCTTCCAAGTCTCAGCCCGCGTCCTCTAAGCAGCCCCACAAAAAAACACCATCCTCCCCTTCCCTACAAAGCTTGCGCCCTCTTCCTTTCACAAAGGAGCATGACAGGGTAGCCGATCTTGTGTATGCTTGCGCGCAAACAAAGGAGATCTTTTGATGTCGCGCATCACACAAACCATTCCGAGGAAACGACTCACCAACATTCACCGCTTGTACCCGATGGATACGACCATCGATGCGGTGCGTTCCATCGCGGACGCAGAGATTATTTTGGAAGGAGAGTCGATCATCTGGGCGGGACCACGCGAACAAGCGCCTTCGATGACAGAAGGGGAACAACTTTTCGATATGGAAGGTGCGATCTGTACGCCAGGTTGGATCGATGCCCACACGCACTTGGTTTGGGCAGGAAGTCGCCAAGGCGAGTTTCGGGCACGTCTTGAAGGCAAGAGCTACCTCGATATCGCAAAAGCTGGCGGCGGGATCATGTCGACCGTGCGCGAAGTCCGAAACGCCCAACTCGACGAGCTGATCGATGGGGGCCGTCAACGCTTGCAGCGGATGTTGAGCTTTGGTGTGACGACCGTCGAGGCCAAAAGTGGTTATGGGCTTTCGACGGAAGCGGAACTCAAGCTACTTCGGGCGATTGCGGCGCTTCAACAAGAAGGCCCGATCGAACTTAGCCCCACTTTTCTCGGGGCCCACACGATCCCCACAGAGCACAAGCCCAATCGATCTGTTTATCTCGACCTTGTTTGCGAAGAGATGTTGCCCCAAGTCGCAGAAGAAGGACTCGCAGAAGCCTGCGATGTCTTTGTAGAAGAAGGGGCTTTTTCGATTGAGGAAGGTCGTCGCGTGCTCCAAAAAGGGCTTGACTTGGGGCTCAAGCCACGAATCCACGCGGATCAACTTTCTGCGGGCGGAGGGGCCGAGCTTGCAGCCGAGCTTGGTGCATTAAGTGCGGATCACCTCGAAGAGATCAGTCCTACAGGTATTCAACGCATGGCCGAAGCAGGGGTTGTTGCTTGCTTGATCCCAGGCTCGACCTTTTGTTTGCGCCAGCAGCGTTATGCCCCAGCCCGCGCCATGATCGACGCAGGGCTCCAAATCGCCCTTGCCACGGACCTGAACCCGGGTACCACCAACAGCGAGTCCCTGCCCTTTTTGGGAACGCTAGCTTGTTTGCAGATGGGCTTGCTTCCTGAAGAAGTGTTGTATGCGGTCACGGTGGGCGCGGCCCATGCAGTCCAACGGGCCGATCGCATCGGGCGTATCGCGACAGGCTACCAAGCCGACCTCGCGTTTTTTGCGGCCCCTGATGTAGATTACCTGTTTTACCATTATGCAGTGCCCCATACTTCGGCCGTTTATAAACGCGGTCAACTTGTATGGGAGCAGCCCAAGTCCTCTTTGCCTCAATAACAGCTTTCCCCGCTTGAGAAAATGATACGGAGGAGTCGGAAGATGCGACAAAAGCAAGAGAGATGGAAACACGTGTGGAAACGCGTTGGCATCTTAACGAGTCTTGCAAGCCTTTGCCTTTGTTGGAGCCTTTGGCATCGTACAGCGACCGCAGGTGGAGACGACTTCGCCTTGCCCGGCGACGAACGGCCCAAACCCAAGCCACGCAAGCGCGCAAACAACCAAAAACGCCGATACCGCGGCCTTTCTCCGATCTATGGCCCTCCCAAAGAGTGGCAATCGTTTCGCAGTACCTCGCAGCTCACATGTGCGATCCAAGACAGCGATAACATCTGGGCAGGAACCAACAACAGTGGTGTGATCCGCTGGAGTATCCGTTCGCGTGGTTATCGCTTCTATGTCCCCAAAGCCAAAAACAGCAATGCCCAACGCATCACAAGCCTCGCGCTCGATCGCCAAGGCAACCTCTGGGTTGGCACCAAAGGCTACGGCGTGGGGATGGTCAAAGATGGAACGCGCCGCTTTAAGTGGTACCAATACAAAAATGGCCTCCCAAGCAACGACATCCGCGGCCTTGTACGCGATAACAACGGAAACATCTGGGCCGCAACACCACGCGGTGTTGCTCGATGGAATGGAAAGCGTTGGAAAAAGTTTACACGCCGCCAAGGTCTGCCAGACGGTGACATCCGCGCTGTCGGCCTTGATAGCCAAGGGAATGTCTGGTTTAGCCCCAACATCTCCAATCCCTTTTACTACAATGGCCGTCGCTTCAAGCGTTTGAAGAAGTTCCCCTTCACAGGTTCGACTTGTGCAGTGAGCGACAGAACGGGCGGGATGTGGTTTTGCAACGAACAAGGCGCGATCCACTACACCAGCGAAAACACCCGTAGCTACAACACCACGCATGGTATGGCTGGCCCCATCGTTCAGTCCATCTATGTCGATGCGGGCGGTGGCGTGTGGTTTGGGACCAAAGACAACGGGATCAGCTACCTTCGTAATCGACGTTGGTCCACGATCAACCGCCGTCAAGGACTTCCTGGAACCGATATCCGCGCACTGATGGGCGGCCCAGGTGGGACCATCCTTGCTGCGACCTATCTCAACGGGATCGCGATGTACCAAAACCGCCGTTGGAATCGACTGGGGATCGGTATTGTCGGGAACAAGATCTATGCGATCTCTCATGGCCCCGATGGTGCGGCTTGGATCGGGACCAGTTCAGGCGCAAGTCGTTATC
This sequence comes from Myxococcales bacterium, assembly GCA_020632975.1. Taxonomy (GTDB): domain Bacteria; phylum Myxococcota_C; class UBA6777; order UBA6777; family UBA6777; genus JAKLKB01. The sequence goes on along the minus strand of JACKEL010000012.1, from coordinate 14,080 downwards.
ACAACGGATACTGGTACAACTACGCAAACGAACTGACGACCCCTGACGTTCGCTCCTTTACCTTTGATCCCACAAACTCCGCATGGATCGGAACTTTTGGTGCAGGTGCCTACCGCCACAAAGGCCGAAACTGGAAAGCCTTTGACGTCCTCGCAGGCATCGCCAGCAACAACGTCGTGGGCGCTCACCTTACGCCCGAAGGACTGTGGTTTGTCCACGAGCAAAAAGGCGCCAGCCTCTACAACGGAGAAAGCTGGAAGACTTACAACGAACGCAACACACTGGGCCTCCTAGATCCCGCTTATCCTGTCCAAGCCACCCACCTCGATAAAGATCTTACGTTGTACATTGGTTTCAAAGGTGGTGGTGTGATCAAACGCCCGTTGCGTGGGCGGTGGCAGCGCATTGGTTACATGAGTGGAGCAGGCGGTCGCGGTGTGGTCAACGGGATCTCAAGCGACAACAAAGGTAACTTGTGGTTCGCCACCAAGGTCGGTCTTTTTCGTATGAAAGGTGGTGCTTTCAAGCACTTCACCAAACGCGATGGTCTCCCCGACAAAAATGTCCTTGCTGTCGCGACCGAAGGCCATAAGATCTGGATCGGCACCAAAAAAGGTGTGGCTTGTTATGATGGAACCTCTTGGCGTTCTTTCAATCACGAGATGGGCCTTGTATCCGATGAGATCACCGTGATCAGTGTTTCCCCCACAGGTGAAAAGTGGTTCGGTTCCCCCGCGAGCGGTTTGACCATCTACCGCGGCGAATGACACTTTCTTTGCCCTTCCACCTTCTCTGCTCTTCCAAACAAACATATGGAGTCAATGACGAATGCATAAAAACCAAGCATGGGAACACTTTTGCGAGAGTTATTGGTGGGATGAACAGGTTCCTCTGCGGATCGATCTGAGCCGCATGGGTATCCCCGAAAGCTTCTGGGAAGAGATGACTCCCGCGATGGGAGCGGCCTTTGAAGAGATGCAAGGCCTCGAACAAGGTGCCATCGCCAACGCTGATGAACAACGGATGGTTGGGCATTACTGGCTACGTGATGCCAAACTTGCCCCCACTGCCGCCATCCGCGAAGAGATCGAAACCAGCGTCAAACGCATCAAGGACTTTGCTCACGCGATCCACAGCGGCCAAGTGCGACCGACCACACAGCCCGCCTTTACGCGCTTTTTGCAGATCGGCATCGGGGGTTCTGCGCTAGGTCCACAACTCGTCTACGATGCTTTGCGCACCTCCACAGACGAGATGGAAGGCTACTTCCTCGATAACACCGACCCTGACGGTATCGATCGTCTCTTGATGGACCTTGGCGAACAGCTTTCTTCCACGTTGGTGTTGATCGTCTCAAAGTCAGGTGGGACCAAAGAAACCCACAATGGCATGCTTGAGATCAAAGCGGCTTTTGAGGCACGGGGTCTGCCGTTTGAACGACACGCCGTAGCGATTACGGGCGCAGGAAGTAAGCTCGATGATCTGGCCCAACGCAGCGGCATGTTGGACACCTTTCCGATCTGGGACTGGGTGGGCGGACGTACTTCGCTGCTCTCTCCTGTGGGACTTTTGCCCGCAGCGCTACAAGGCGTGGACATCGAAACACTGTTGGCAGGCGCAGCCGCGATGGACGTTTGTACCCGACGTCAGATCGTGCGAGAGAATCCCGCCGCCCGCCTTGCATTGAGTTGGCACTATGCGGGAGATGGCCGTGGTCAGCGCGATATGGTGGTCTTGCCTTACAAAGATCGCTTGCTTCTTTTGAGTCGTTATCTCCAACAGTTGGTAATGGAGTCGCTAGGCAAGGAACTCGACAGACAACAACGTGTGGTAAACCAAGGACTTAGCGTATATGGAAACAAAGGATCGACTGACCAGCACGCTTTTGTGCAGCAGCTTCGCGATGGAGCAGACGACTTTTTCGTGACCTTTATCGAAGTCCTCCAAGACCGCAAAGGCAACTCCATGGAAGTCGAAGAAGAGATCACATCAGGTGATTATTTGTTGGGCTTTTTGTATGGAACGCGCCAAGCCTTGTGGGAAAGTGGCCGTCGTTCCTTGCATATCACGCTCCCCGAAGTCTCCGCCAAGAGCCTTGGGATGTTGATCGCACTTTTCGAACGCGCTGTGGGTTTGTACGCTTCTTTGATCAACATCAACGCCTATCATCAACCTGGCGTCGAGGCTGGGAAAAAGGCGGCTGGTGCGTTTCTTTCGTTGCAAAAAGAAGTGATGGCGCTTCTGCGTGCGCATCCCCAAGAGACTTTTTCGGTCCCCGCACTCGCAGAAGCGCTCCAACGTGGCGAACAGATGGACGCGATCTTCTACATCGCAGAACACCTCGCAGCCAACGGTCGCCTGCTTCCTTCGGAAGATCCGCCTCTTTCACGAACCTACCAACTCAAAAGCTAATCTCTTCAACCATCCATATCCAATCGAACCATCGTTTTCTACCGATACAAGGAGATATTCGTGTCCACCCATGATCTCAATGTCTTGATCCTTGCCGCAGGCAAAGGAACTCGGATGCGCTCACAGCTCGCCAAAGTGCTTCATCCTCTCGGTGGAATCCCACTCGCAGCACACCCGATCCACTTGTCCCAGTCCCTCTCCCCCAAGCGAATCGTCTTGATCATCGGGCACCAAGCAGAAGCCGTCCAAGAACAACTCGACGCGCGTTTTGGCCAAGGCACGCTGCGTTACGCGCTCCAAGCCGAACAACGCGGAACAGCCCACGCTGTTCAATGCGCCCAAGAGCACCTAATCGACGGTCCCAGCGAGGTCTTGCTTTTGTGCGGTGATGTCCCTTTGTTGAGCGAAGAAACCTTGCGCGAGATGATCCAACGTAAAGAACAAACGCAAGCAGCTATCGGGATGATCACCTTTGAGGTTGAAGATCCTACAGGATACGGGCGCATCGTCCGCGACGAACACGGCAAGGTCCAAAAGATCCAAGAACACAAAGACTGCAACACCACAGAACGCAAGATCAAAGAGTGTAATGCAGCGATCTACCTCGTCGAACGGGACTTTTTGCTTGGTGCACTCGACAAGATCGACGACCAAAATGCTCAAGGCGAGTTCTACCTCACAGACATCGTCTCTTTGGCCGTCCAACAAGGCCGTCATGTCGAGGCTTTGATCGTTAAAGATGCGATCGAAGTGATGGGCGTCAACGACCGTGCACAACTCTCCTTCCTCGAACAAGAGTGGTTACACCGCCGCCAACAACACCTGATGAAACAAGGTGTGACCATGCACCTTCCTGACACCATCTGGATGGACTACGACGTATCCGTCGAAAGCGACGTAGAGATCGGGCCACACTGCGCTTTTTATGGAAAGACCTCTCTTGGTGAAGGCGCACATGTAGGCGCAGGAAGCTACCTCAAAGACACCACGATCCCCGCCAACACCACAGTCCCTGCCCGAACCACCCGCGGTTTTGAGTAATCCACGATCTCTCCGCACTCTCGCGGCCTCGAAAAAATCCCCCCATATCCCCGTCGATTCGCCTCATATCCCCGTCGATTCGCCCAAATCTCCAGCGCGTTCCTCTTCTATAGGCCCCACTCCAACAAGCCACAAGACCAAGCCTCGCAAGCAAAGGTCTATGGGTAGAGTAGAGAACGAAAAAGATCTCTGTTATGGTGGGGAGATACATTCTTCGAGCCTTCCCTGTAAGACACGACACACAAGAGAGAACAAAAACAAACAGGTGACGAAAATAGAAGATGCATATTGATTGGTTGATCCATAAATAAGGAGGCAATCGTGAGAAAACGAGGATGGTGGGGATTGGCGCTATGGCTGCTCGGCCTCGGAATTGGCGTACAATCGGCAGAAGCCACGCTGTTGGTGTATCGCAGCTTGGATCAGCAGATCCAAGAAGCCGCACGCATCGTACGCGGCCGCGTCTTGTCAAAAACAAGCTTTATCTACAAAGGCAATGGACACATCTATACAGATATAAAACTCCAAGTCACCGAGACGCTGAAAGGCTCCGCGCCCACAGAACTCACAGTTCGACAACTTGGAGGGACCATCGGGGAACGCACCACACTGATCGCTGGTGCCGCCCGCTTTACCGCAGGCGAAGAGGTCGTGGTCTTTCTTGCCCCCGAAAAACAAGCAGGCTTTCTCTTTATCCAAGACTTTGGTGCAGGAAAGTTTACGGTCTTTTTCCACGAAGGACGCACACTCTTGCGTCGTGAAGTCGAAGGGCTGGCCTTTTATCGCCACACGAGCAACCCTGTTGATCGCATCCAAACACCCATCATGAGCGAACGCCCGTTGGATCTGGATGCATTGCGCGTCCGTGTCCGCTCCTTCTTGGAAAGGCCCAAACCCATGGGACTTTCCACGCCTACACAGGTGCTTCCCAATCGTCTCCAACCCACGATCACAGCCCCCACGCGACCTGCCCAGCGACGCGTCCTCCCAACCTTTCGCAGCATCCGTGCTCCAATCCGCGCTGTTTCTGATCGCAGCACATGGAAACCCGCTCCCCTAGGCGCTTTGCAAAAACAACGCTTGCCTTCTTTTGTGAAGCCCCTCCAAGGAACGATCGTGCAACAACGTTTGCAACGCCTCGCAGCTCCCCAAAGCACCGTGAAACCGAGCGTTCAAACATCCCAGCAAGGAGGCTCGCGATGATCTCTCGTGCACTTCGCACCGCATGCAGCGTGGCCCTTCTCTGCTTGACGATGCTTTTTGGTGGCACGTCCACCCAAGCCTTTGTCCAGATCAAAACCAACACAGGGAAAACCGCCAAATGGCCGACACTTCCGATCACATGGTTTTACAACGCCAACGGCTTCACACAGATCGGCCAGTCCCAAGTGGTCAGTGTGATGCAAGGGGCTTTTCAACAGTGGGCCGCTCCCACCTGCACCAGTTTTCGCGCCAACTACGGCGGAACCAGCCAAAGTCTGTGGAGCCAGTTCGATGGCAACAACGTCTTGGTCTGGAATAGCACCATCCCAAGCAGCCAATTCCCTACAGCCTTGGCCCTTACCGTCCCCAATATCAATCAACAAACAGGCGACTTCCTCGACGCAGACATCATCTTCAATTCAAGCTACCAATGGTCCACACAACCCACAGGCCAACAGTTCGATGTGGTGGGCACCGTGACCCACGAGATCGGCCACTTGTTGGGCTTGGATCATACCCCAGTGACGGATGCTACGATGTTTGCGACAGCCTCGCCTGGTCTTTGTCCTTGTCGAACACTCAAACAAGACGATATCAGCGGTGTATGTACCATCTATCCAGGCAACGGAAACCCAGGAACAGGCAACGTCGGCGATACATGCAGCGCCCCCACAGACTGTAGTTCGGGTCTCACCTGTGTCCTCACCAACTCACAAGGGACCAGTGGCGTTTGTTTGAGCAATTGCACCAATGCAGGCGGCTTTTGCGGCTCTGGGGAAAAGTGCACAGCCCTCACCAGCGGTGGTTCGGTCTGCGCCTGCCAAAGCGACACAGACTGCAACAATGGAAAGACCTGCCAAAACTACCAATGCGTGGGCGGTTCCACAACAGGCGGCAACCGCAAACTCGGCGAAACTTGCGACGGCCAGAATCTTTGTGCCAATGGCCTCACCTGCGTCGTCCTCCAACAAGGCTCCACCAGCGGCGTTTGCTTCGAGGATTGCAGCACGACACGCGCTTGTCCCAACGGTGAAACATGCAAAGACCTCACCAACGGAAGCGCCGCTTGTGCCTGCCAAAGCGACGGAGACTGTAGTGGCGGCAAGACCTGCACAACAGAACTGCGCTGTAGCAACAGCGGAGACAAAAGAAAGCTCGGCGAACCCTGCGATAACAACATCCTTTGCGAGTCAGGCTTGACCTGCGTTTCCACTTCGCAAGGTGCCACTTCGGGGGTCTGCCTCTCTCTTTGCACAAATGGCGGCTCCTGCGTCACGGGCGAAAAGTGCTATGACCTCGGCAATGGTGAAAAAGCCTGCGCTTGCCAAAACGATGGCGACTGTAACAACGGCAAGTCTTGCCAAAGTTTCCGTTGTATCGGGGGTGGAAACCAAGGCGGTCAAGAAGGCGAAGCATGCAATCCCAACTGCGCAACAGGACTTAACTGCCTCAACAATGTTTGTGTAAGACCCTGTCAGTCCGAAGCGCAGTGTACGGGCCTCTACAAAAAATGCGAAACAGTCCAAGGCTTCTGCATCCCAGATGCGCCTGGGACTCGACAACGCGGCGACGTCTGTGATGCCCAAAACCTCTGCGCCACGGGACTTTTCTGTACCGTGCTCCAACAAGGCGCATCCACGGGGATCTGCTTCCCACTTTGCGTCCCCCAAAGCACCAAACCATGTGCAGGTGGAGAACCCTGTTCAGCCCTCACAGGTCGCAACGATGGGGTCTGCTTCTGTAACCAAGACAGCGACTGTTCGGGCGGCGGTTCCTGCCAACAATACGCCTGCAAAGGAAGTACAAACCCTGGAACTTGCACAGTAGATACAGACTGCCAAGCCAGCGACATCTGCCGCAATACAAGCTGCGTCCCCCGTAATAGCTGCCAAACCAACAACGACTGCGCCCCCAGCCTCGTGTGTACAAACAACATCTGTAGCCAACCCCCAGTGGAACCTCCTCCCACAGATGGCGGAAACCAAACAGGAAACTGTACGCCCGCTTGTGGCGCTGGGACCTACTGTCAAAAAGGGCGCTGCATCACCACACCCGAGTGTCTTCAAGACAGCGACTGTGGACCACGCGCGACTTGTAAAGAGTATGCTTGTGTTCCAGATCCGATCCCCGAGAGCACACCGCCCAAAACAGGGTGCCAAGCTTACGATACAACGCCGCTTTCTCTCTTCTTGTTGTTGCTCCTCGCAGGCCTCGCCCTACGAAGAAAACGCACCTCTCTCTAAGCCCCTCAACGCACCCTCTCCAAAGCTCTCCCCCCAAGCCCCATACGGCCCGAAGCACGTGTGAGCATTGAAACTTTTGCTTGACATCATATCGCCTTTCGACTACAACCTATCCACTCTTTTTGTGGATAGGTGCGCGTTCTCGCGCATTTGGGCCATCGTTCGGGCTTTTCCGCCCCTTCGAGACCACACGACAAACCCCAAGTTTGTCGGTCCCCAAGGCGCTCCCCTCACCCACCACACCCACTCGCTCCAGAAAAGACGAGTGTTCCCCCATCACATATAGAACCTCACGCACCACGCGATCGTCACAAAGACGTGAAGATCACGCGCGAGATGGAATCTCAGTCAAAAAGGATTTTTCCTCATGTATGCGGTCATTCAAACCGGCGGTAAGCAGTACCGTGTCAAAGAAGGCGACTTGTTCTTTGTCGAAAAACTGCCAGCGGAAAAAAACGAAAAGATCGTCTTCGACAGTATCTTGATGGTTAGCGACGACAACAGCGCGCAAATTGGAACACCTATCCTCGAAGGCGCTCGCGTAGCTTGCGAAGTCGTTGAGCAATTCCGCGCGAAAAAGATCCTTGTCTACAAGTTCAAGCGTCGTAAAAAATATCGCAACCGCCAAGGGCATCGCCAGTACCACACGCGTCTTCGCGTTCTGGAGATCGCTCCCGACGGCAACCTCAAAGGCTAATATAGAGATCTCATAAAAGTGATCTTCGCGATCGCAAAGATCACTGAAATCTCTCGGCATCAACCCCCCACGGTCCCCCAAGGGCCGCTCGGTAGGAGCATAGACTTATGGCTACTAAAAAAGGTGGTGGTAGTACCAGGAACGGTCGCGATAGCGCTGGTCAGCGGCGTGGCGTCAAGAAGTTCGGCGGTGAGTACGCTCGCGCAGGGAACATCATTGTTCGCCAACTCGGCACCAAGATCCATCCCGGCCAAAACGTCGGTATCGGACGCGACAACACACTCTTCGCTTTGATCGATGGCATCGTGACTTTTGAAGTCAAAGATCGTCGTCGTAAAAAAGTAAGCGTGTATCCCCTCCAAGATGACGCAATCGCTGCACCCCAAGAGTAATCTGGGATCAGGAAGATAGCGCCCCACACCGAAAAACTCGGAGATGTCGGGACCGATCCACAAAGATCGGGGACTTTTTTGGACCCCCAAAAAGTCCGCGCTATACTCCACATAGTACAGCGATCACGCCCCCTACGTTCTCGCGCACGCTTGCTCCATGTGAATGTTGATAAAAGTGAAAGATAAGGGTTGACTTTTGATCCAAAGGCCCATAAAAAAGGGCCTCAACCAATCGCTAGCCCATGCTCAAGTGGAATCACGCTGTAACACCACTCAAGTTGAAGCTCTTGATCGAGACCCCGTTCGATGCGACCCGCGCTTGTGAATACGCCCGACCCGTTCTTGTGCCTCTTCACACGCTCGTTCGATCTCCTGCTCATACGAAAACGACACGTTCCCTGTTCATCTTCAATCACCTTTTCGATGCTCTTGTGAACTCGGATGCTCATCGCTCTCGCAGCAAAGCAAACTAAAGTTGAGACAGCTCACGCTCATACGCAAGCTCTTTTCTGAAAAAACTTCTCATAAGGAACCAAGACTCGGATAACACATTCACGCTCACAACCAGCTCCCTGCTCACGCGACCCGCGCTTATGCATGCGCCCGACCCGCTGGAACTCAAGTGAACCCGAAAACTCGTGATGTCGTCTTCATCACACGATAGCCTTGACAAGCTCGGCCTCCCTGCTCAAATCTTCGTTATCCGAGGCCTTCTTCTCGCAGAGTCTGAACCGTTCACCCTCCACGTGAACAATCGCTAAACAAGCGAGCACGAAAACGAACCGTAAAGTCCGAGGCCCTGGGCCTTGGGCTTTTTTTTTATCACCTACCCGACCCGCAAGCTCTACGGTCCCATGATCCATACCGCTTTTGTGCGGTTGATCCACACCGAACAAAAGCCCGGTCCCTAGGGAAAGATCAGAGAAAGAATCATGCAATTTATCGACGAAGCGATCATTGAGGTCAGCGCAGGCGACGGTGGCCGTGGTTGTGTCGCCTTTCGACGCGAAAAATACCGACCCAACGGCGGTCCCTGCGGTGGAGATGGAGGAAAAGGTGGCGACGTGATCTTGCGCGCCGATCACAACCTTTCCACCCTGCTCGACCTACGTTATATCCCGCGATATCGGGCTGAGCGCGGAGAACACGGACGAGGAAAAGATCAACACGGACGCGGCGGAGTCAACACCATTATCCGCGTCCCCACAGGAACACTCGTCTACGACGAAGAAACCGAAGAACTCTTGGTGGACCTTGTGGATCATGACCAGACCTTTTGTGTGGCCTCTGGTGGACGCGGTGGGCGCGGCAATATGCGCTTTGTTACTGCGACGCGCCAAGCTCCTGACTACGCAGATCCTGGTGAGCTAGGCGAACAACGTACTCTCCGCCTGGAACTCAAACTCCTCGCAGATGTGGGCGTCTTGGGCTTCCCCAACGTAGGCAAGTCCACCTTGATCTCCCATGTCTCCAAAGCGCGCCCCAAGATCGGCGACTATCCCTTTACAACACTCGTGCCCAACCTTGGCGTGGTCCAAGCGCCAGGACGTGGTTCTTTCGTGATGGCCGATGTACCCGGTCTGATCGAAGGCGCTCACCAAGGCACAGGTTTGGGGATTCGCTTCTTGCGGCATGTCGAGCGAACAAGAGTGTTCCTCCACATGATCGAGCTTTCCAACGATGCTGATCGCGATCCCATCCGCGACTACGAGATCCTTCAACGCGAACTCGAACTCTACGATGAAGCCTACGGATCACAGCTCGCAGAAAACCCAACACTCGTCGCACTCAACAAAGTGGAAGACGAAACCATCGCAGAGATTTGCGAAGAAGAAGTCGGGGCTTACTTTGCAGAACGTGAGATCCCATTCTTTTTGATCTCTGCCCAAACAGGACGAGGTGTGGTACCTTTGCTCCACGCTCTTTCTGACCTGCTTGATGAACACAAAAAGCAGACAGCCCCCGAGACCGAAGAGACCGAGCCGTGGGACCCTTTGCGCAGCTGAGCCGAATCTTAACGGCCCTACCCCTCGCGCTCATCGAATGGAGGCCTTTGTGAACGACCACGCACCAGTTATCGAACTGAATCACCTCTACAAAGAGTTTCGTGTCGGCTTCTTTCGTAAACGTGTTCGCGCTGTACGCGACTTGTCACTGACCGTCCAACAAGGCGAGATCTTTGGCTTTCTTGGACCCAACGGTGCAGGAAAGACCACGACCCTCAAGATGTTGATGGGCTTAATCTTTCCGTCGCAAGGGGAAGCCAAGCTCTTTGGCCTCCCCTCCAACGATCTCCGCGCCAAAGCACGTCTTGGGTTTCTCCCCGAACACCCCTACTTCTATGACTATTTGACAGGGCTTGAGTTCCTCAACTTTTATGCCCGTCTTTTCGGACTTTCTAGCTCGATCCGCAGCGTTCGTGTAGAACGACTGCTCGAACAGGTCGGCCTTTCCCACGCACGCAAACTTCCTCTGCGCAAATACTCCAAAGGGATGATCCAGCGCATTGGGATCGCGCAAGCCCTGATCAACGATCCCGATCTCGTGATCCTTGATGAGCCCATGAGCGGACTGGACCCGATCGGTCGAAAGGATGTTCGCGATATCATCTTTCGACTTCGAGAAAGCGGAAAGACCGTCTTCTTTTCCTCGCACATCCTCCAAGATGTCGAGATGCTTTGTGATCGCGTTGCCATCGTCACCAAAGGGCAACTCCGCAAACTTGGAACCCTGCATGATCTGCTCTCTGATCTCAGTGGCCTCAAAACGGAGATCACCTTTACAGGGCTCTCGACACTCGATCTTGATCAGCTCACACGACTCGCTGAACGCGTGATCGTCCCTGGCCCCCCAAGGACGACGCTGGTCTTTTCTACAGAGCGTTCAGAAGAAGCCATTAAGCTGATCCTTCAAAAAGGCGGAAAGCTCGAATCTATGGTGCCCCTCAAAGGTACGTTGGAAGATCTTTTTGTCCAACAAGTCCACGCCACAGAAGACGAACCATCCGATCTCCAAGACGACGAAGACGAAAAAGAAACCCCTTCCCAAAGCTCCACAGAACAGGAGAATCGCCACGATGCATAAACTCCTGGTGATCGCCCAAAATACATTCCGCGAAGCCATCCGTGACAAGATCCTTTATTCGATCTTTTTCTTTGCTTTTCTCCTTTTGATCGCGTCGATCGCCCTTGGAGAACTCTCTCTTGGACACCAAGTCAAAGTCACCAAAGACCTTGGACTGAGTGCGATCTCCTTCTTTGGTATCTTGATCGCGATCTTTACAGGCGTCAGCCTCGTTCACAAAGAGATCGACAAACGCACCCTCTATACCCTCCTCTCCAAGCCGATCTACCGCTATCAGTTCGTGCTCGGTAAATACTTGGGGATGCTCCTCACCGCGTTTGCGCAACTGCTCTTGCTGGGCGTGATCTTTACTTTCCTCTTGCTCTACCAACAAAAGTACGTGGAGTTTGGGATCTACCAAGCCATCCTGCTGTATTGGATGGAGATCATGCTAATCACCAGCATCGCGCTCTTTTTCTCTTCTTTTACGACACCGTTTTTTAGCGGCCTTTTCACCTTCTCGATCTTCCTGATCGGTCGCCTCATGCCTGAGATCGAACTCCTGCTCAAACGCACGGGCAATCCGATCGTATGGCTCCTTCTCAAAGGCAGCACCGCTCTCCCCAACCTCAACTATCTCAACGTTGCCCAACGTGTCGTGCATCAAGAACCCATCCCACCCGATTACATCTTGTCTTCAGCGACCTATACGCTCCTCTACATCGGACTCTTTCTCTTCTTTTCGAGCGTCCTGTTTGCGCGTAGAGACTTTATCTAAAACAAGGTTCCTTTCGCCCCAACAGTCCGCCGACATGACAAGGTTTTTCGATGAAGCTGCGTCCTGCACAACGATTCCTGATCTTCCTGACGCTGCTCACTTGTTTTGTCATGAGCGCCCTCTACCTCAAGACCTACTTCCGCGCACGCAACGTCTTCTACCGCGCTGAACACCTATTGAAGAAAAAACAACTCCGCCCCGCTATCCGCTCTTATGGACGCGTCATCCGTTGGTACACGCCAGGCTCTCGTTATGTCGAACGCTCGATCCAACGGATACTCCGCCTTGCACAACTCTCTTTTGAACAAGGCGACTGGGAGTTGGCGCTCTTTGCCTACCAACACCTCTACAACGCTCTATCTGCCATACGCGGACTCTATCAACCTTTCCCCCAAGAAACCGCGCAGTGCCGCCACCAAGAAGCCATCCTGCTTGCTTTGCTACCCTCCCCCAATATGCCCTCCACCACAGAACGCGAAGCCCTCCACCAACATCTACGCAGCCTTTTACAACGCGAACACGCACCAAGCCCCATCCTTTCGGCCTTGAGCCTCTTCTTCTTTCTCTGCTTTTCTTGCGCGATCACAGTCAGCCTTTGGCAATGGGCTTTGTTGCAACCCAAGCAACGCAAACTTCTCGCATTGATCGCCACTGAAAGCGCGATCTTTTGGCTGTTCTTCCTTCACATCGCTTGAAACCTCGAACCAGAGGGATAATCACGATGCTCTTTACCTCAAATAGCCCGAACAGACAGACCCCCAAACCACAAGAGCCTCCGTGGAAACGCTCTCTGCGGCGTTTTATGAACCACCCCGCCACAGACGTCTTTGTGATCGTCTTGATCTTGGTCTCCATCAGCCTTCTGATTGCAGAGATCCTTTTCCCCAACCAGCGTTATATCTTCGAAAGCATCAACCTCGGCCTCACCATCCTCTTCTCCATCGAGTTGGTCTTGCGCTACCTCGCAGAACGCAAAACCTCTCGCTTCATCCGACGATACTGGATCGATGTGATCGCTGTCCTTGCACCTTACTTTCGATCCTTGCGCATCCTACGGATACTTCGGCTGTTGCGGATCTTTCGGCTGGGCAAACTACTCAACCGACGTTTCTCAGGCATCCAGTCTTGGCTAGCCTTCAGTTTGGCCCAACACTTTTGGCTGATCTTTCTCGTCATTACGTTGGTCATCGCTGGCGCTGTGACCTTCCACCTCGCAGAACCCAACAACCCCCAAGTCAAAACTTTCCAAGATGCTGTGTGGTGGAGCATGTTCACGCTCGTTGGCGGAGAACCCCTCACAGGTGCACCCGCCCAAACCTTCAGCGGACGGCTGATATCGCTCATCATCATCATCGCTGGCGTGGTGACCTTCGCGTCGATCGCTGGAATCATCGCCGCGATCATGATCAATCGCCTTAAACCTCAGATGGAGCGCGGAGATATGGACTTAGAAGAATTAGAAAATCATATCGTGATTTGTGGCTGGAGCCGATCCGCCAACCTCTTGCTCGCGGCTCTCCAAAATAGTGAGGAATACTGGGACAAAGGCATCGTACTTGTCGCTGAGTTTGGAGAGGGACAACCCGAAGATCTCCTCGACAAAACCAAGATCGTCCCCTCCACGCTTTACGTCGTAAAAGGTGACTTTACACGCCTCGAAGTCCTTGAACGCGCTGGCATCCAACGCGCCTCTGAAGCCATCGTCCTCGCTGATCAGATCCGCGACCGCTCTGACCAAGACCGCGACGCACGTAGCGTCCTCGCCGCCATGCTGATCGAAAAACAAAACCCCGAGATCTTCACTTGCGTTGAACTCCTAAACCGCGATAACGCCGCACACCTCAGCATGATGGGCGTCGAAGAGATCCTTGTCACCGATGAATACGCAGGTACCATCCTCGCCAACGCACAACGTACCCGCGGGATCATCACTATGCTCAACGAATTGTTTGATCCCACACGCGGAAACCAGTTCTACAAAGTTCCCCTACCCGACGCGTGGAGCGGGAAAACCATCGGCAATATCTTCGACACCCTCAAACGAGACCACGAAGCCATCCTCGTCTCCATCGAAACCACGGACGAACACGGCACACCCCAACTCAAAGTCAATCCCCCCAACCACATGACCACCAAAACTGGCGACAAACTCGTCGTCATCGCACAACGACGCCTCGACCTGAAAAACGTCTAATCCTCGGAAAATTCGGGAAATTCGGGATATCCGCGGAAGATATGGGCGGGCACGGAG
>JACKEL010000011.1 GCA_020632975.1 Myxococcales bacterium | reverse complement strand
AGAGTTGGCGACCTGAAAAGCCCTGTGTATCGCGCAAAAGTACCACATCGCGTTGGACACGCAAGCGATCTTCTGAACCCCAACCCAAAGCAAATGTCTCTTGTGGAGCCGTGTAAAGGATCGAGGTTTGGCCGATGTATCCGCTTTGTCGAATCAGTCGTACAGGACCTGCGAGGATGGGATGGGGACCTTCGTTGATCTGCTCCGTGCGCAACATCACGGCACTTTGGACTTCGGGTGTGCAGATCAGCGAGGCTTCGGTCTTGGCACGCCAAGAAAAGAGAGAGATGCGCACAGGTTGACCGTTGGAAGGGATCGACGCAGGCTGTTTGGCCTCGAAGTAACGGGCCTCTCCACCATCGTCTACGCAAGGCACCGTGACCTTGGGGGCCGCTTGGCCCGTGCGTTGGCGCGCTTCGTTGCGAAAGCTCGCCACGATGGTCTTTTGTTCTTCTGTGGTCTTTTTGCGGCTGGTCAGGACCTCATCGTCGAGGAGAGGGGGAGATGCTGCTTGCGTCGTGCGTGCCGTTGAACAAGCGATCAACACATCTTTCCAGTCTTCCCCTGTTCGTTGCCAGATCATCGCGGAGGTCTCAAAGTCGAGGTGTCCTGCGCGCGCTTGGCTGGCCTTGCCTTCGTCTTGGGGAGCGAGGATGAGGTGGGCTTGGTGGACAGGTCGCCACAAAGCGCAAGGTACGAGGTAATCCCATGCAAGCGTGGCTTCGTGGGCCTCGGATACTTCGAGGAGTGCTTCAAGATGCACACGAAGCTCTGGGGCGGGTTGGGCTGCTTGAAGAAGCTTTTCGTCTTGTTGGATGCGAAGCTCGCTTTTGGCATTGAGGGTCTGCTGAAGTGCGTGGATCGCCTCGTGGATGGCTTCTTTTCGTTCACGGAGTTTGTGTATTGCATCGTGCCAAGCGGCGGTGTCTGCTTGGTTGGCTCCCGCTTGGCGTTGGATTTGTTGTAAGAGTTTTTCTTGGGTTTGTTCTAGGATCTCGACATGTTGTTGTTTGCGAAAGGTCTCTTCGTGGAGTTGGGCCATCTCGTGTTCGGTGGCTTCTATTTGTTTTTGGAGATCGGTTTCTTGCTGTCGCTTTGACAGGATCTCATGCACCAACCGCAACTCAAGGATCTGAAGAGGCTGGGAAGACTCACGACGCAAACGCAACGAACGCTCGACACAAAGTGGACTGATGCCATGAACTCGGACGCGACAAAGCCCCGCAGGAAGGGAGATTGTGCCGCGTCTTGTGACTTGTGCGCGGTCTTCCATAACCAAGACGCGGTGGATCGTGGCTTGGTGTTCGAGGGCGTGGACCTCTTGGTTGGTTAGGGTCGGGACTGAAGACATGGATGTTCTCCATCTATACGAGAAATCGCCCGAGGGAAGGGCATTTGCAAGTTTCTCTGTCTATGTTTGTCGGGATCAGGCACGACGCGAACCTTGATCGAGTTGGTGCTTTGCGGGGAGCGCCACAGTGTAGCGAAAGATGATGTCTTGCTCGCCTTGGGCGGGGAGTTCGAGACGCCAGATCCTTCCGCCTTCGATGGGGCGTTGGCGCTCTTCTTGATCGTAAGGAGATGCCTTGGGATGGCTGTGTTCATTGAGGATGGAGATGGTCTTGGGGTCGCTTGAGAGCGGCAAACGCTCGATGATCTCGACTTGGACAGCTTGCGAAAGGTGAGAGCGGAGTTCGATGTTGATGCTTTGATGGAGATGTTGTTGAGAGCCCATCAGGCCGCGGCTTTCTTCTTTGTGTTGGGTGTTTCGGGCGATGCGAAGGCGTTCTTCGATACCCAGTCCCAGTTGGATCTCGCCGCCCTCAGGCACAAGATGGAGGGGAGAGGTACGCAAAAAGTCTCCATCCCAAAAGACCTGCGCAGGACCCGGAAGCAAGGGGATATCTAGTTTGTTGGAGAGGCGCGCCTCGCGATAAAACTGCGGTTCGATCAAGGGGATGCTGCGGTAAACGATCTGGATGGGGATCTCCATCCTTCGCAGTGTGATCTTGTGAAAGCCTCCATCTGCGGGGATATCAAATCGTCCTTGCGCGATATAAGCATGGGCAAAATGCCCGTCTTGTCCGCCTTGTTGTGTGGCATCACGAGCTTCTGCGGGGATATCCAAGGCTCGCAATTGAGCCAAGCGTTTTGAAGAGGTCTCTTGATCGATGTATCCCAAAAAAGCGGCAAGCTGTTCGTTGAATCCGAACTCTTGTAAAGCTTCCATCTCATCGGGCTGTACGAGACTTCCTCGGTCGCTACTTTTGGGACCTGCGAGGCGAAGGGACTCGTATCGCAACCATCCCGCTTTTCTTGGGGCGGGCTTGGGTTTCGCGACTTGGTATGGGGCATTGCTGCTTGAGGGCTTGGATGATTTTCGTCGTTTGCCCTGATCCATCGAGATGCTTGCATCAGCGTATCGATCGAGATCTTCTTCATCTCGTAGGGGAGCTTGTTCGCGGGAGAGACTGGAAGCGTAGGCTTTTTTCTTCATGGGTGGAGGGGGCATGGACGCAGCGGGGGTATCTCCTCCGCCGCCAGCCCCGATCAGTCCGCCCAAAAAGCCGCCTCGACTTTTGGGTGGCAGCGGTTTGCGCTCAACCTCGGAGGATGAATACTCTTTTTGTTTGTCTTCATCCCCGCGGTATCCGCCCAAAACGTTTCTATGCATCTCAAGGACTTCATCTTTGGAGAGGCTTGATGCTGTGTCCCCGTCGTATTCGTCGTATTCGTCGTATTCGTCGTAATCATCATCGAAGCTTTCCCCACCCTCACCACCAAAACCGCCGTATTCTTGGGCTTGTTGTGCAAAGGATCCTGTACTTATGGATGAAGCGAGGGCGCCAAAGAGCACGGGGCTATCTTCAGAGCGGAGTTCGTTGTGGGGATAGTCTGCGGAAAAGCTGTTCTGTGAGGCCGTTGGGGGAGTGCCTGCAAGCGCGAAACGCAACTTGCGTTGGGCTTGTTCGTAGCTTTCGAAGAGGGTGGCTGTTTCGGGTGGGGGTGGCCGCCAACTAGGTTTGGAAGAGGCTTCTTTGCGCCCAAGACGCAGGGTTTCGAGTTCGGGTAGCTCGTTGCTGCGTTCGAGGTCTGCGGTGGAAAGCGTGATCTCTACATCTTTCCAGTCTTCGCCCGTCTGTTGGGCGATTTGGGCTTGTAGGACCATCTCTGCTTGTTGTCCTGCTTGAGATAGACGCAGTTCATAGGTGGGATACCAGCGCGCACCTTCAAGGAGATAAGAGACCCATAAGGTCGCATCTTCGGTTTTTTTGGAAGAGGTCATCTCTTCGTCTTGTTTGGGATGCAAGAAGATCAACAGATGGCGTTGGGGTGTGTTGCGCTCGCTGTCCTGACGTTCTGCGGCATCTTGTTTGGTTTGTAGCTCTCGAAGCTCTTGATCCAGCGCGTTGGCTTGTTGTTCGAGCTGGGTTTGTTGTTTGTAGAGATCTTGGGCTTCTTGGTCGATGAGTTCGATGAGTGCGAGACTTCCTTCGATGGGGGCTTCGAGCTTGGCCCACGATTCGAGTTGTTCTCTTTTGGGGGTAGGGGTCTCCAAACGCATGGCTTGAAGGGCGTTTCTTTCTTGTCGAAGCCGAGCGATCTGGTTGTAGATCTTGTCGCGTTTGGCACGAAGTTCTTGGCGTAGTTTGTTGCGTTCTTGGGTGGAGGCTTCGGGGTTGGGAAGCTGCCATTGAAGCTGGGCTTCTTGCACAAACAGACCGGGGTGATCTTGAAGCTGGACACGGATCGAGTCACCGTCGATTCCCAAGGGAAGGGGACCAAGGCGCAAGACTTGTTTGACGGGCAGTGCAGGTTTGGTGCCTACAGGGAGAGAGCCTTTGCGTGTGATCAGGGCCTTCTCACGGTAGATTTGGACATTGTGGATCTTGGTGTCGATGGGGAGGGCTTGTTCAAAGAGGGCTTGGGCGGACATCGCGGTCTTGCCTCGCGGTTAGGGGTTGGGCGTCAAGCTTGAACAAAGGGGGTGCAGAAAAGGTGGGGATTAGATCTGGTTGGGATAAACGGCCCAGACCTCTTGGTTGATGCGTTGAACTACATCCAAAAGCACCTCCATCGAAGGGCCCGAAAAGCGCTCTGGAAGCGGTGTGGGGGCAGGTCCAAGCACGCCGTATGTCTCGTTGAACTCGTAGTGTCCAGGGTAAAGGCCCTGTCCAAAGGGATTGGAGGGCATCCCATCAGGCATCGCGGGGGTGCTATTTGGGGAGGAGTCTGCTGGGGAGCTTGGGTAAGCGTGGGCTTGTACGTCCGCATCAGAAAAAGTAGGACTTGCAGTGGTGGGGCTGTCCGAAAAAGCGGGGCTTGCGCTGGTTGGGCTATCTGAAGCGTAAAGTAGATCGTCGCCTGTGCTGTCGAGGATCAGGTCGTCGTCCACTTCGAGGATATCGTGGGAGCCCGTTGGATCTCCACCTAGAAGTTGTGAACCATCGAGCGAAAAGCCTGGAAGTCCCGACATATCCGCATTGAGCGCGACAAGAGCGTCTTCGACGCCCGAAGGTCCTGCCAAAGCGACTTCATCGACTTGCGCTGTTGCGGTTTCTTGGAGGGCTGCGTCGCCAATGTAGATATGGATGATGGTTTGCCCGACTTGGAGTTCATCTCCGTTGGAGAGCTTGCCTCGGGCACCTGCGGCTTTTCCATTGATCAGGGTACTTGAGGCACCCATATCAACAACGTTGACATCCGTTTCTTTACGGATATTGATGACCGCATGGACGCGACCTACGCTGGGATCTTCAAGGGGTACATCGATACCTTTGCGCGCACCGCGACCGATCTTGATCACCTTGCTCTCTTCAAAGAGCATCTCGCGGATCTCTGTGCTAGGTTCTTGAATGACGAGCTTGATAGGTACATTCTTGTCTGCCATCTTGTCCCTCTCTCGCGTTCAATCGTGAGTTTGATAGGTCTATAGGTCTTAAAAGATTTCGTCGCTTGATGCAAGCGAGCTAATAAAAGGAGCCATTTGATGCGAAAGATGCACCGTCCCCCACTGAACTTTGATGATGTCGTGATCGACTGGCGCACGGTGGGGCTGTTCCAAACCAACAGCTTTTTGGTGATCTGTGCAAAGACCAAAGAAGCGGTCTTGGTTGACTCTTGCGGTGAGTTTGAAGTGCTCAAAGCGATGATCGAGTCGCACGAGGGCGTAAAGCTGCGCTATCTGTTGCAGACGCACGCGCACCTCGATCACGTCGCAGCACTCGCAGAGATGAGAGAGTGGACACAAGCCCCCATCGTCTTGCACCCCGAAGAGATGCCCTTGTACGAAGCTGTGCCCATGCAGTGTCGTCTTTTTGGACTCCCTCAGATCCCTTCGCCGCCTGCGCCCGATCAGTGGGTCCAAGAGGGTGACGAGATCTCCTTTGGTGAGTTAACGGCCAAGGTAGTCTTTACACCTGGCCACACACCAGGTGGCATCACCTTTGAGATTGGAAATCATTTGTTTGTAGGCGATACTTTGTTCCAAGGTTCGATTGGTCGAACAGATCTGCCTGGTGGGGATTATCCGACTTTGATGGAGTCTCTACAACGGCTGCTTGTCTATTCCGATGATGCTTTGGTCTTTTCTGGACATGGCCCTGTGACGACCATCGGGCGCGAACGCGAGTTCAATCCCTTTTTGTCTTGAGAGCATGAGGAGCGAGAGCTGCTTGCTCTTTGCGGAGCTTGCTCTACAGGCCCAAGCGTTCGATAAAATGGATGCTTTCTTTTTTCGATCCCCAACCCCACAGCGGAGATCACGTGATGAGACGATACCGTAATTTGTTGTTTTTGCTGGTGTCTGGTGTCTCGCTTTTGATGTATGGCGCTTTGGCCTGCACCCCTCCTCAACAAGCCTCTGAGACCTCCGCAGAACAAACGCCTTCCGAGCCTGCGGTCGAAAAGCAAGCAGAGGCCGTGCTTTCAGAAAAGAGCGTGCCCGAAGAACAAGGGGCTCCTGACGCGACTGTTGCAGAAGAGCCTGCTTTGCCCGAACCTTCGCCCGAAGCGATCGCAGAAGCCGAGCCCAAAGAGGCCGAACCCGAGATGACGCCTGAGCCTACGCAGGAAAAGAATGCGCCGCTGGTGATCCAAGGTGGTGATGTCGATGGGTCTTGGTGTGGGGATGTTGAGATCCAACAAAGCGCGAAGGTCCCCAAAGACAAGACACTTACACTGTGCGCGGGGACACATGTTCGTGTCGCGGCGGATCAGAACTTGCTGGTGGAAGGCACGCTTTTGGTTCAAGGCGCGATGGGTCAAGTCGTTCGCTTTGAAGGGATCGCAGATGCCCGATGGACGGGTCTTTATGTTGATGGGACCATCCAGGCGAAGTATCTTGAGATCGACAATGCGACGGTGGGTATCCAAGGTGGTCTCGACTCTGTGGTGGAGATCGAACGCGCTTTGGTGGATCGTTGCAGCGACAGTATGCGTTTGGCAAACGGTGGGACCTTGCGTTATGTGCGAATGTTGCTGGGGCCGCTGAATGTTTCGGGTGGAAAGCTCGTGATCTCTGACTCTGTGATCGACTTAGACTCACCCGCCAAAGGCCGCGACTGTACGGGCTTTCGTAATGCAGACATCTCGATCGATCACGTGCTCTTTACGCGTTGTCACTGTCCTTTGCACTTCAACTCTAGCACTGGGCAAGTCTCTGTGACCAACTCGATCTTCGATCAGGCCGCTTATCCGATGATGATCGCAAAAAGCAAAGGGACTTTTTCGCACAATCATTTTATTGGAGGCGCGGCCAACATCCTCGATATCGGCGGTAGCATCGACGTGAATGTCGCTGGAAATTATTGGGATGGGACAGCGCCAAATATCAGCAGCTCAGATGATACGCAGTTTAAAGGAACCAAACAGTTCAGCAATACAGCCTTTTCGGATGTTGGACCTCGACCTTAGTATGGGCTTGTGTGGGGAAGAGTGCTTGATATGTGAGCGATGTGGGGAGAGGGCGATAGGCTTGGGGAGGCGTCGGATACTCGGCGTTTTATGTCCCGATATCTCGATAGATATCTTCTGCGGCTCGTTCTTCAATATCCAAAAGTGCGAGGTGTTCGGGCTTCATAAAGTTTCCGAGCAACATGCGTATGGGGATCAACAAAGCCACAAACAGCGGAAAAAGGATGCCCAGGGCGCTCTCTTTGATAAACCACAGGAACACAAAGCAGAGCAGTTGAACAAAAGTAAAGAGATGGATCGTGCGCAAGGGAACAACGCGCAAATGGTGGGTGACTTCGTAAAGCTTGGGGTCCAAGACCCAAAGTCGCAGCCGCTCCATAAATTGATTGCCGCCCAAAGACCCAAATCCCATGAACAAAAACAACCCAAAAAGCACGGACATGGGGATCATCTTTAACAAAGGCAAAAGCAACAACGAACAACCAATCAAGAGATGGACACCCAAGTTCGAGAGGCGGTTTTCGATGGTTCCTTCTGTCTTGTTGTTGTTCATAACAAGCAAGCTGCGCGTATGGTTGAGAGAGCGAACGGCCGCCCCCACGATCCAAGGCAGCCCAAAGCAGCTCATCAACCCAACCAAGGTCCCTGTGACAGCGATATCCCAGTGGTAGGCGGCACCTTTTTTGAGCTTGTGGTCTGCACTGTTGACCAAGCGAGCTGTGATGTTTTGATTGACCCATACCAAGATCGTGAGCAATATCGCGGGGAAAGCTGCCGCAAGCCAAACCCAAACAGGCGCATCAAAAGGGTTGACGAGCCAACTTCTTTGGATGCTTGGAGAAAGATTGGGCGGGACAGTCAGCGTTTCGAAAGAGATCCCCTTGAATTGGTAAGCTACGTAAGTGATGAAGATCAGCGCGATACTAGGACCAAAGTCACTAAGAAATTCTCTGATATGAAACCGCAAAAAAGGCGTACGTCGCATCCGAGATAGCGTCATCGCAACCACAAAGGTTGAGAGTGCGAGGAAGAGAGAAAGCAAGGCTGAGTCGTGACTTGCAGTCTGCTTTCGAAAGCCTACCATCATGTCTTTCACGGCTTCGATGATAAAGATCATCGAGATCAATGCTGCGAAGATCTCGTCGGTAAATCGGGTAAAAAAGCGTATCAGCGCGCTCGCATCTGTTGCTGCCAAGATCCACATATAAAGCATGGACCATAGCCCCACCCACATCGCGGTGGGCAAGAAAGGCAGACCATAACGTTTGCAGAGTGCGTACAAGATGCCAATAAAGATGATATTGGGCCCTGTCGCACCTACGATGACGAGAGGTTGCCCTGCAAAGACAGACCACAAGATCCCGCCGATCGCAGATGCTAAGATAGTTTCGACGACACCTATTTGTCCGCCCGTGAGCGTGGATGTGAGCGCACCAAAGGCTACCGCTGCTGCAAGACATGCGAAAAACATAAAGAAGATCGAGGCTAAGACTTTTGGATGAAAACCATCCGAAAAGTCTTTTTTCCATAAGGGAGCACGTCGTGCGAGATCTTGTTTGACCCCACCAAGAAATTGTCCTGTCGCTTGTAACTCTGGCGGGATATGCGAAAAATGGAGCTTTTCGTTAAGACTTTTTTGATAGAGTTCTGCGAGTTCGCTGACTTCTTGGAGCGCCAAAGCTTGTTCGCGAAAAGCAGCGTCTTCCATCAAGTGAACGAACTCTGCGACGCGTTCCATCAGTGGGTGGGTGTCTTGGTTGGAGATGAGGATCCAAACAAATTGTGTGTCGATGTCTTGTTGATCGACCAAGTCGAGTGGGCTTCGCAGACGTATCAAGTATTGGATGGGTGAGGTGGTCTCTGCGACTTTTTCGTGGATGAGGGCGACACCTGCTTTGAGTAGATCCAAGCCCAAGTCATCGTGGTGTTTGAGGGCGCGATGGATCGCTCGATAAGATGCGTCTGTGAGTTCGTTGTGTTCTTTGTGGTGTTCCAAGACGCGATAAATGCATTCGTGGATATTCTGATGCTCTGCATCGAGAAAACAAAAAACATTTTCGTCCCACAAGAGTTGGGGACTGGGTGGGGAATGGTTGAGGATCTTTCCTTTTGAATGGGGCATATCGTTTCCTTTTGTGTTTTTGAGAGTTTGCATTGTGGAGGGCGAGTGCCCTGTGTGTGTGTGTTGGGGACGAAACTCCCCGACAATGCTTTGTTCTCTTTTTCTCCTTTTCTTTCGTGTGTGGTGGATGGTCCTAGACGTTTGTCGTGTGAGACAGAAATTCTTTGGTATTTATGCGTCGACTCTCGAAATATTTTGTACGAAGTATCGTGCCACTCATCCTTCGAGTCTTTTCTGTTGTAAGGTATTGAAAATCTCGATGTCAAGGCGATATTCGCTTGCATAGAGAAGGTCGTGTAAAATTTATATTTATTGAACTCGTGTGTTTCGTCTTTTGGGGCGGAGCGTTTAGGAGAGCGAGAGACGTGGAAGGGGTTTGAGACGTGGCCAAGAGAAGATGAGGATCAACAAACAAAGCGTCGCAGTGATCGTAAAGTTGGTGGACTCTCCCCAAACCCGCGCAAGCGCGCCACCAAAGAGAAATCCACCCAAGTTTCCAAGATGGATCATTGATGTTGCAAGACCCATGTATTTGCTACGCTCGGCAGATGGGACGTTTGCAGAGATCGTTGCATAAGGCAGGCTCGACATCCCACTGAGTCCTCCACCCATCGCAAAACGCGCAACCAACACAACCCACCAAGGCGGCCAAAAGACCAACAAAAATGAACCCACCGCGATAAAGGTCGTGGCCAAAAACATCAGGTTTCGACCGCCCTCATCGTGAGAACGACCCCACCAAAAAGACATCGCAAAGCTCGCAACACCCGTGACACTCATACAAATCGAGGTAAAAGCGAGGTCTTGGCTCCACCAAGTCGAAGCGACCTGCCCATCGCTCACAGCCCGCGAGATCAGTTTGTCCGCATAGATGGCAAAGATCGCTTGCGACAAAGACCACGCAAAGTTCCCTAACATCAAGATGCCAAAAGCCACACGTAACGAGGCATTTTGCCATCCTCGTTGCAAAGCTTCGTACAAGTCACGAAAAGGATTTGAGGTGCTACGAACAGATCCTTTGGTGTTTTCTGTGGGGGTGGCTTCTTCTTTGGGCGCATCTTTGGGCGCATCCGAAGGCAAAAGACGCCACGACACGATGGCCGCAAGGAAGATCACACCACCAATCAACCAATACACTTGGCGGAACCCAAAAGCGTACGCCATGGTTCCCCCAACGACGGGGCCTAAGACCAAGCCTACTGGGTTTGAAGACTGAAGGATCGAGATCGCGCGTCCTTGGTGCTCGACTGGCGTCGATGCACTCAAAAGCCCTAGGTTGGCTGCCACAACACCCGAGATCATCCCCTGCAACATGCGGATCAAAACAAGCTGCATAGGGGTGATCGCAAAGCCCATCAAGAGTTGTGTAATACAAAGTCCGATGGTTGCCCGTAAGACTTGCTTTTTTCGCCCTGTACGATCGCCCATCCAGCCCCAAAAAGGCGTTGCGATCAAGGTCGTAAAAAAAGGCCCACCAAGGATCAAACTTGTGTAAAAGATGCGTTCTGTGTTGGACGTGACCGCAAGATAGGGATCTTTTTCCAAGTAAAAGGGGATAAAGGTGAGGCCAAGGGTCGTTGCCATCGTGACCAGAAACTGCACCATCCAAAGGATCGCGAGGATCTGTCGCCAAGAGAGAGTGGTCATGAGCGTCTTTCTTTGCTGATGTGAAGCGGGAAGGTCCATGATCTTTTTGATGTAAGACAAAGTCTCGTGAGAAGGGAGAGGGTGGGGCAGGGTCGCATTAGGCCGCAACAGAGGGCAGTGGTTCGTTGTTTGCGCGATGGTCCTTCAATCGGGCGATACGCTCACGTTCGGACATCTGCTCAAAGGTTTGTGGGTTGAGGCAGTCCATCCCACCAAGGCGGTTGGGACCTGTCACCAAGTGCTGCACTTGGTAGCGAGCATGGAAGATCCCTGGGGCTGCCATGTACCCTCGTTCTATCGCACGAGACAACGCGTGTGGGTCCGCAAGATAGGGCGTCAAACTCTCCACAGGTGCGTTTGTTTTCAAAGAGGGCGGAGCATGGCGACTCAATGCCGCGATCTCTGTCAAAAGATACGAGGCCTCTTGCAACAAAAAGTTTTTGCGCTCCACGACATGCGGATGTTGTAAGTAAGGCAACAACTCTGCTTCGTGTTGACGAAAGACACGAACCGCCCGACGTACAAGTTTGGAACTATCGATGACATCCTCGGTTGTTGCGATATGATCCGCTTCGCAGTAGCTGACTTGGTGGATGATGTTGGGGCGCACCATCATCTGCAACAAAGTTGAGCGGGCAAGTTGCCACTTGGCGATCGCAGGATCAGGGTCAAGTGAGTCGATCCCTGTGCGGGTTTCTCGCCAAATCTTCGGTCGTTGCGGCTCGAACGAGATCACGCGTTTGGCCAGTTCGAGGCCCGCTGTCATCTTGGCCAAGTCTGCAAAGTCGCTGGTCTCACGAGGCTTGTTGAACTGCATCTGCAACACGAGGTCACGCGAGCCTGCTTCGCTCATGACTGCGCTGATCAATGCGTAGTCTGCGCAAAAAACGGCGTCATGTACCCAGCGAGAAGACCACTGGTTGGGGTCATTCATCTCTGTTGGGATGCCGTGTTTGACGAGTTCACGGATCGCTGCGATATGCTCTTCGATAGAAGCAGGGACCGTCATCGGCCCGCGTCCATCGAGCTCATTAAACCAGTACAAAGGCACCGCTTGATGTGCACCCACCAACATCCCTGCTTTGAGGCATTCTTGGACAAAGCCCACAAGATCAACGACGTGCGCGTAAGGTTTCAAAGAGGGGAAGTTACCGCACTGCGCAGCTTCGGCCATGGCGACAAGATCGGAAAAGTCCTTGTATGGGACGCCACCATCATTTTTGCGAGACGCAAACTCATGCGGCTTTCCATAATAACGCTGCGAAAGATCCGACGAACCAATCGAGATCTCGTCGATGACGCGTTCTTCTGCGATGCGCTTGATCCCTTCGACTGTCGGGCGGATATCCGTATGGGGGACACCAAAGTGCACACGCAAGACAGGCAACGGTGACTCTTGGATACGTTGCACATAAGAGCGTCGCGCTCCTTGCGAGGGCACCGCAAGCGGAGGTTCTTCGCGGTAGACGTCGTCTTTGACCACTTGCTTGGCAAGCTCATCCAAAAGCTCGATACGTGGGGGAAACCACTCTGCGCTGAGATCCGAAAGGATCAGATCGCGCGGCTCCCCATGCACAGCGAAAAAGTCGAGGACACGGCTGGCACCACGCAAGCGATCGTTGTCTTGGGCCATCGTCCAGATCGGGCAAGGAAGCGTGGATGCGGCGTCTTGGAGCGCATTCATCGTTTCAGGAAGACCCGCCAAAGCCACGCGGCGAAAGCTCTCGCCTTGTCGTTGTTTGAGCAAGCCACGTTGATCCAATTGTTCAAGCAAGCCGCGAAAGAGTTTGACGCCCACTTCAGGGCTCAAACGATAACTAAATCCCAAAAAAGACGGATCTTGCTGGTGAATCGTGTCAAAGATTGCTTCATTCGAAGCCCCAGGCGGCAACACATTGCACTGAATCCCCGCTTTTTCGATCATGCGGCGGATACGAAACAATCCCTGGGTATGGGGGTCGTCACCAAGCGTACTTAGGACGCAATACGTTGCCATCTGAGAGCCTTTCCTTTTTTGACTTCGCCGCGAAGGTAACGCAAGAGGTACTGCGTATCGAATGCTTCGAGGTTACGGCCTGTTGCACGGAGATCGTTGCCTGTGATCTCTTGATAACGGTCGATCACCATGCTGATCGGTTGATGAGGGACGCCCAAGCGCTTCGCGAGCGCTTCGAGTGGTACAAGTCCCGTGGGGATATCTTCGTCAGCGTAGCGTTGTTGGGGGTAAGAACGCTCTTGGAAGTTTGGGGTCCGACCAATCGCATCTGCCAACGATTCTCCAGGGATACGCGAGATCCCATAGGTGTAAGAAAGCCAAAGTTGCGCTGAGATCACTTTGTTGTTGATCGGGTTCAACAAGTGCGCACGCGCCCGACGACGGCCATGCAAGGTCATCTTTTGCTCGTTTTCGAGCTTTTCCACACGTTGCAAGATCGCCAAGAATTCTTGCTCGTTGGGATCTTCGTCGAGGCCCAACACCTCGCATCCAACGGCTTTTGCGATGCGCAATCGAATCTGATCGATCTCACCCACCAACGCGCCCACTTTTGGGTTGTTTGCAATACCTTGGATGTAAAAAGAGTAATGTTCTCCACGCGATGCCGCTTCTTGAATCGCCTCGTAGTTCATTACATAAGGTGTAGGGTGAAACACAGCACCAATGTTCCCAAGGGATGTGGTCGCAGGCACATCGCTGTACACGATCTGTGGATACAGTTTTTGCAAGATCTGCAAAAGCTCTGGAGATACATCGCCTTCCACCGCAGAAACCCAGTTGCGCTTGCGTCGCTTGATATAACTCGACCCTGGAGAGTACGACTTACAAGCGTAAGGGCACGTTTGCAGCGAGATGATTGGGTGTTGCGGTCCCAAGATCTCCCAAAAATAGGGGGCCGCCAACGTTCGCGAAGGTGACAAGATCAAAGGGATACGTTTTGCAATAAGTCCATCGCGAAGAATTCTTACAGTTTCTTCGTGGTAGACCGAAGGATGCGTAAAAAGAATCACATCCGATGTTAACAGCTTTTCGAGGCTGTGCCCCACTTGGCTTTTTCCCAAGGAGATAAAACGCGAGGTTGGCTCGATGTTGTTGGGAGGACGCTGAAGCTCCAAACCACCTTGCGCTTGGATGGCTTCTACGGTCGCTTTGCCGTTCTCGCTTGCTCGGGCATATCCATAAACGCGAACGTCGGGCATCTCCAAAAGGTCCGCAAAATACGCTTTTCCTGATTGGCTACTCAATCCATAGATACCCACTTGTAAGCAATGCTCGTTTTTCTTGGCCCAGATTTGCGCCATGACAAGCTCCTCCTTAGAGAGCTACGAATAACTTCCCTTGTTTCCACAAACAGACGTCGCACAATGGGAGTGTGGTTATTTGATCGCATAAAGGAGCTTTTGGGTTGACCTCTCCTCGCGATCTTTCTTCGATCTCAACGCAACATTTGACCGTGTTGCTGATCTGAGGGATTACAGTTTTAAAAATAATTTTTGATGAGTGATCGCTCTTTTATAAAAGATGATGCAATTCATCCTTTTGGTGATCTCTCTCCGGGGCGGGCCTCCGTGCCCGCCCGAAAGCAGAAGGATTGCGAAGGCTAGGGGATATCTATCTTTGGGGATGGGCTTGGGCGGGGAGAAAAGGCGCAGCCTAGGGGATATCCATCTATCTTTGGGGATGGGCTTGGGCGGGCACAGAGGCCCGCCTGAGAAGGGATGGGAATCGGCCTTCGCAGCGGGCGGGAGAAAAGGCGGAGGCTAGGGATTCCTCTATCCGGGGCGAGGCCTCCGTGCCGCCCGAAAGAGAAGGCGCGAAGGCTGATATTCTATCCGGGCGGGCCTCCGATGCCCGCCATCTATCGAGGAAGGAGGGCTGCGAAGGCTAGAAGAATTTCTCTATCGGGGCGGGCTTCCGTGCCCGCCCTATCTATCGAGGATCTCGCTCGTTTACCTTTTGGGAGCGAACATGCTTATGGTTGTTTTCGTAAAGTTGTTCGTTTTTCTTTGGTGGATGGGAGGTTTGGTGATGAAGAAGAAGTTGCATATCCCGTTGCCTTGTCCTGCGGACTGGGCGTCAATGGAAGGTGATCAGCAAAAGCGTTTTTGTGAGAGTTGTCATCTCCATGTGACGGATCTTTCGGAGATGACGGATCAAGAGATCCATTCGCTTTTTGCGCAGGAGAAGGAGGGTGAGCGTCTGTGTGTTCGTGCGCGGCTGTCTAAACAAGGGGAAGTCATCTCCAAGACGACTCGTCATCAGGCATTTTTGGGTTTGTTGCAACAGCTTGCGCAGCGCAAACAAGGAGGAGCATCCGATGTCTCTCACAAGAAAACAAGTCATTGATTACATCAAGTCCCTTCCTGTGAGCGAGCTTGTCTTGTTGATGGAAGAGCTTCAAGAGGAGTTGGGGGTAGAGCTTCCCAATATGTATCGCGAAAGCGTTGTGATGGGAGTCGGGCCTACGATGGGGATGGCCTATGACTCTTGCTCATTGTTTTTGGAAGGTTATCCAGAGGACAAGAAGATCTTGGTGATCAAGACCTATCGAACGTTGACAAGCTCGACGTTAAAAGAGGCGAAAGAGCTGGTGGAGAGTGCGCCGTGCTTGCTCTTTGAAGATCTTGATCGCGAGACCGCAGAGGAGAGAAGGCGTCTTTTGGAAGAAAGTGGGGCACGTGTAAGATTGGAATGAGAATGATACGTGTAACGAAAAGCTCGGTTTGATCGAGGATGGAGAAGGCATGGAACTCTCGCGCTGCGTGAAGATACTTTTGGAGATGCGTGGAATCCCCGTGGTTTTGGAGCGGAAGTTGTGGTTGGTTGAGAACACACAACGCTGTGGGGAGCTTTCGTTTCTTCAGTCGATGGCGACGCTGAGCACCCAAAAGAGAGCGCCTTCTCTCCAAGAGTTTTTACAAGCGATCTCTTCGCGGCATGCGAAACATCTGGATGCTTGGGCGCTTCGAGAGTGGGTGCATGCAAATGGAAAAGTGAAAGCTGCGGAAGCGGAGATCCAAGAGGCGGTGGAGAAAGGGGAGCGTTCCTTTCGGCGTTTTCGTGGGGTCGATCTACAAAAAGAGCTTGCTGCATCTTTTGCGTTGTACGAGCGACTTTCCTTTTTGGCTCCTCATGCACATCAATATCTCCAAGAAGGCCAACCTCCCGAGATCTCCAAAGAACATTGGAGTGCGTGGGAAGCGCTTTTTACTTTGCAGTTGAAGTCTTGGGGGGATTGGGACGGGTTGAGGCTTCCTTCTCCTGTGATGCTGTGTTTAGAGGCGGATTCCTCGATGGATGGGGTTCTTTTGGAGATCTGCCATCACAGTCAAGAACCTTCTGCGCGTATCCTTGCGGCTCTGTGTTTGGGGGCACGTCACCAAGGAAGCCCATCTTTGCAAGAGCGCTGGTTTGGGAAGCTTCCTTCAGCGTTGCGCGCTTGTTACATGGCGGCTTTTGAGGGGGGCTTACCCTTGGGGCTTTGTTTTCATGCGCAGCTTTTCGAGGCGGGGCTTTCTTTTTCAGCGGAATTGCAGCTGTGTCCGCCCAAGGTTAGAGCGGTTCTTTCGCAGGTGGCGGAGCGTTTGTCTCTGTTTTTTGGGGCGGACATTACGTTGAAACTTGTCGAGCAAGCGGCGCGAGGCTTTTTGCGCCTGCAAAGTCGTTGGTTGCCGATAAAGCCCCTGCAGCGGTTTCTTTCGTTGTTTTTTTATCAAGAAACAAAGCCCCAAGCTTTTCCGATTTCAAAGGAAGAAGCAACCTTTGTCAAAGAGATGAGTGAAATGGAACTTTACCCCATCAAGCGGGCCAATGAGCGTTTGGTGGTCTTGTTTCAACGTTGGTTGTCGTTGCACAAGATCGATACAGTTCCTCTTTCAACGTATCGATGGGAACGAGATTTTTTCGAAGAGTCCGAACGTTTTTTCCCAAGTGCTGCGAAACTTTTGGTGCGTGACTGGCAGGACAGACAACGCAAAGCATTCGATGCCTTTTTGCCTTGGAATGAGTCTCTTCCTTCAGCGCTGTTGCTGTGGTTGTTGGACCCTGAAGCGATGCTGCCTTTTCCCGTGGAGTCGTTGCTTGCGAACTGGCGGGAACTTCTCACTGTCGCCATCCATCTGACCAAAGAACGTCGTCGTGAATTGTGGCCCGTTTTGGTCAAGGGGTTTGCCAAACATCCTGATCTCGAAGCGGATGGGTCTTTTTGGGGCTTACAGTTGTCCCCTGAGTTGTTGGATCGGCTCTTTCTACAGCACGGATATTGGAAGTTTGTCTCTCCAAGCACTTTGGCGATGTTTTCTTCTCCTGAGCAGATCTCGCAGTATTTGGATTGCAAAGAGCTTTTAGAGCGTGAGGAGTTTGCGGACTTCGAGTTTGACGATGTCGATTTGGTGCAAGTGATCGTGCATGGCGACAAGAAAAACACGATGCTACTTTTTACACTCCTCCAGCATATCGAACAAATCGGGCGCAAGACCTTCGATGACATCCAGATGTTTACGATGGTTTTTCGCGAAAAGTCTCCCTTTCTTGAAGGGTTGTTGCAGCGATGGGCTGATATCAAGGTCCTCTCTCCGCCGCCTGAGTTTGACAAACTGTGCGAGTGGTTGGGGGATGAACAACTCTTGTGTCGTTATCTGCATTATCGTCGTTTGTTAGGAAAAGATGAGGTTTTTTCTCGGAAAATTATAGAGTTTTTCGAGTACGAAGAAAAGGCTCAAAGAACCCAACGATATCTCGAAGAGCAGCTTGTCTCGGGTGATCTTGTTGCGAGGGAAAAAGAGTTTTTTCATCAAAAGCTATCTCATTTGGCATCGAGTGCATATCAAGTCTCTCAAGAAGAAAACGCCAAGCGTCGTACCATCCGGCGTTTAGAACGTGCTGTCGCGCGTTTTGAATATGAAAGTTTGATGCATCTTTTGGACGATGCTTTTGTTTCACAAATCAAACAATTTTTGGGTATCAAAGAGATTCCTTCTCTTGTAAAGATGAAGGATTTGAAAGAGTTGTTCTTTTTGAGCTTTTCTTTGGAAAAGGAAGCAGAACCTTTCAAAAAACTTTTGTTGGATATGCTTTTGGGGAGAGAGCTTGCGCTTTGGCCGAAGAATCAGGCGTGGTTAGCATCGTTTGCAAAAAATGGGATGGACGCGGATGGGTGGCGAAAGGGATTTTCAGAAACCTTTGTTTGGGAAGGGAAAACCTATCGTTGCGAAACAGAAAGTTCCCCTTTTGAAGCCATGAAGATGGGGTCTTATTTTGGTACTTGCTTGAGCCTTTCTGGGGGAGGATACGCAGAACAAGCCTTGGTTTGCGCTTGGGATATCAACAAACACGTTATTTATATCCGCAACGCAAAAGGCTACGTGGTGGGTCGCAAGCTCATCGCCTGCACATCACAGGGAGAGCTGTTGGGATATCGTTTGTACCTGACAAAGCCAACTTTGCGATTTGGGGAGGAGGTTTTTCGTTGCATTGAGAGGTTTGCCGCTCGCGTTGGGGTGCGCTTGTCGTGTGCTGGGGAGTCCGAAGATCTTCATGGGCTTGGAGGGTTCACGGATCGTTGCGTCCCATGGGAAACTTCGCCAGAGACCTCGCTTTCGAACGGGCCACATCCGTTCTCTGGGGAATCAGAGGACGATCGAAAAAGGTGGGGGTTTGTGAAGGCATGTATGAAGCAGGATGAGCAAAGCATCTGGCAAGAGTTTCATTCTCTTGGGGAATCAACGTTTTTCCTGTTGCTTCGCATTTTAAAGGGAGAGAGCACGCTGCCTCTTTCTAAGCAACGAGAGTATCTTCGAGAACATGGCTTTTTATTCTTTCATTCATCGGGGTTTACGGACGGACTTTCGATCTCGATGCAGTGCGATTGGATTTCTTCTGCGTGGAAAAATATGGATGGTCGGGAAGATTTTACGAGTATGATGTCAGATTTTGTAAGGAGTGTGCCCCCACGAAAACAAGATGTCCGCAAAGCGATGCGGTTTTTTGAGGGATTTTCTACGGATCTAAAGCGTTATTACCCAACAGGATTTCACGATACTTATTATTACGCTTACAACATCAGTCCTTGTTATACGCTGGCTCCTTTTCGGGAACTTGTGGAGTTTGTGGGGAAGAGCGATCCCTATTTTCAACTCGCTTTGAAGAGTTCTTTTATCCTGAGAGAAACCATGCTTGCTTCTTTGCAAGGATGGAGGCTTGTTTTCTGTGTGTGTTATCTTCGAGAGCCCGATGCCAAGGCCTTGCGCAAAGCACTGGATCATCCCATTGAGTACGTTCAACAACTCGCGCTGGATGTGATCGATTTCGCCGAAGTGACAGAGGCCAAGTCTTGGTTGCGCCAAAAAGTTGGGAAGGCTGATTTTCCCCATCACACAAAGCTTTTGTGTACGCTTGCCAAGGTTGGGGGGACCAAAGATGTTGATGTCGTGCTGGATTACTTAACAGACTATCCCTCCGAGCTTTCCATCGCTATGGCTGTTGTCCGTTATGGAGATGATGCGCAAAAAGCGAAGGCTCGGGCGTTGTATCGACCTTCCCAAGAGATCCTTTCTTCTTTGGAAGTCCTTTCGGACGAGACTTTTTGGAACTTTACTTTTTTACGCAGCGAGCGTTTTGCAAAGATCTTTTCGCGTGAGATCCTGCGTTTTATTTTGCATCTCACAACTTCTTGGGAAAAAACGGGAAGCGTTTCACAAAAAGAGATCGCCCAGCTACACGAACAATTGGGGCGTTTGGCTAGTTTGGGGATGGATGCACCGTATCGGCCAAGGGATATCTTTAGGCAAGCCTTGGCGCTCAAACCCCAGTGGGAGAAATATATCCCCCTTGCGCAGCTTGAATCTCTCTGGACTTTTTCGTGCGAAAAAGTCCCGCTATTGTATGAGGCTTATGAAGGTTCGGATGTCTGGGCGTTTGTTCATGCTTATGAGGAATCTTCAAAGGCATTAAACGATCTCCCTTTGAAGGGTTTTTTGCTCAATGATCCGCTTTTCTCAGATCGACTGTTGCGGGGACTTCTCCCAAAGGATGGGGAAGAGCGCATCTGGCTTTTGGAGCGCTGGTATCATCAAGCAAAGGATTTATCTTTCTTTTGGATGCTTTCTTTGGAGAAAGAGACGCTTTCCAAAGAGGCGCAAGACAGGCTCCTTGCGTGGTATGAACCTGGCGATACGCGGCTGGTTGGAGATATTTGGGCAAAAAGCTCGGAGTTCTCTTTGTTTCTTGCATGGCTTGATGGCTTCAGCATCGACTTTTCTCCCGAACAGTCTCGCCATGTTTTGCTGAGCACGATGCAATGGGAGTCCAACCCCGTCATTTGGGAGTTTGGACCAAGCAAGATCATGCGATGTTTATCGTATGACTATGTTTACGGAAGCGAGGATGAAAGACGCCGTTCTCTTCGGATCTTAAAGATGATAAACCATCTAGATCCCCATCATTTGTGTTTCTTTTTTCATGTCTTTTTTCAATACCTCCCAACAAAAGAAATCGTCTTTCTTGTGTACGAACTTCTCGAACAATATGTGCTTTTGGAAGAAGAGAAACATGTCTTTTTGAAACTGTTCGATGCGGATAGTTTCTTTTTGTCTGAGACATCTTTGCCTTTTCGTGTGGCCTTTGTTGAATGTGTCGTGCGTCGCTTACCTGAGGCGTTGCGCAACCAAGTAAGAGAGATGTTGGAAACACTCTCGAATGAAGAGAGTTATAGCCAAGGAGCGAGCGCGTCTTTGCTCTATGTCTTGGATCTCGTGGAATCTTGGCCTGAAGGGGCTTCTGTCAAAGAGCATTCTTTGCTCTTGCAAGAGGTGCTGCCTGTCTTGGCTTGAGGAAGGGCGGCTGTTTGGGAGGATGGGGATTTGTGATTAGGGGGTAGGTTGGAGAGTATCAAGTGCGATTTGTTGGTAGGCGCGCAACTCACCTTTGATGTCAAACAATTGTAGATGGATAAATAATTTTTGATCGCGCTCGGTAAGGTCGATCATCCCGAAGTTTGTGCCCCGCACGAGATACTTGCGAAAAGCATTGTTGAGATAGAAAAAGTCGCGCGTGTGTGTCAGACCGCTCGAAGTAAATTCATAAACGGGGTATGTTAGCCCTGTTTTCTCGCTTTTGCTGATCTCGCCAACGTGGATGTCTCCCGTAAGAAGGACCACACCAGGGGTTTTGTAGGTCTTCAACAGTCCAAAGAGGCGGTCTCGGCTTTTGGGGTACTGGACCCATGTATCTTTGTCGGTATCTTCGCGTAGGACTTGGCTACTCGATACCAAAAAGTGCAGATCAGCCTTGCTGTCTTTGAGTGTTTGCTCAAGCCATGTCCACTGTGCTTCACTCAAAAGTGTGCCTCCCGCTTGTTCTCGATCGTACCTTGTATCGAGCAAGATGACTTTGAGCTTTCGCTGGCCAACGGGATACTCGTAAGCCGTGTAGACACCTTGTTGTTTGCGGCGAGGGCTGTCTTGGGGCTCTCCCATAAAATCAAGGAAGTGTTGTTGGCTTTCCACCTTTTTGGGGTACTCTTTGCCTGCGTCATTTTCGCCATAGTCGTGATCGTCCCAGATCCCGATGATCGGGACTTTTTCGGCGAAGCTTTTGTAGGCTGGGGCAGACTTTAGTTTTTGGTAGTCTTGTTGTAACTCGTTCATGTCTCGGGTGTCTGCATAAATGATGTCACCGCCCCAGATCCAAAGCTTCGGTCCTTTGGACGAGATGGTGCTCCAATAGCTTTGGTCAGCGTCTTGTTTGTTGCAGGAACCGAAGCCCACGCGGAAGAGAGAAGATGCGAGTTGGGCGTCAAGATCAGCAGGAACGCCCTCTAGGGGGGTTGTGGGGGGGCCACAAAAGAGGAGCGTGGTTGCCAAGAGCGCTAGACCCAAAAAAAGCAGGGGACTTCTGAGTTGACGAAAGAGTGGGCGTTTCATGGGGGGAAATCCTTTTGTAAAAGGTGCGATCCTGTTTGTGGGCCAGTGGGTTTTGGATATCTCACATTGCTTCGTGGTCAGGCAAGATACGTCGTTTTGTCTTCTTGCCTCAGTGGGTAGGGGCGTGGTATGCAGGATGGAAACGCCTTTTCGTTTGAGGCGATTGATCTTTTTTGTTGTTGGAGGTCTTTTCTCATGTTTCGTTCGAAGTTTTCGTTTGTGTTTTTGTTTACACTGTTTCTGGGTTCGCTTGCGCTTCCCGTAGGCTGCGATAACTCTCCAAAACCTTGTACCACGCGGACAGACTGTGGTGATGCCACTGTGTATGTTTGTTTGCGCAGTTTTTGTTTTACAAGCTGTAAGACCGACGCTGATTGCACGGATGGCAAAAAGTGCAATGCGCAAGGTGGATGTGGTGAGCTTCCTGACAGTGGGACGCCCATCGGTGAATGTTCTAGTGGAGAGACCCGCAAGTGTTACGATGCCGCGTCAGGTTGTGTCGAAGATAGCGGTCAATTCTTGTGCAAAGGTATCTGTAAAGAAGGTACGCAGAAGTGCGGAGACGACGGAAAGTGGGGCACTTGCGAAGGTTCTGTGACGCCTGAGAGCAAAGAAATTTGCGGCGATGCCAAAGACAACAACTGTAACGGTCAAGTTGACGAAGAGTGTGGCACCGTGATTTGTACGCTTGGCGACACAAAGCCCTGTTACACAGGGGCGACAGGTTGTACGCAAACAGGCGATGTCTACTCTTGTAAAGGGAACTGCAAAGCGGGTACGCGCTCTTGTCAGTCGGGATCGGATGGAAAGCCCGAGTGGAGCGAGTGTAAAGATCAGGTTCTTCCCATCGGTGAGTCTTGTGCAAACCAAATCGACGATAACTGCGATGGAACCGTCAACGAAGGTTGTGCTTGCAAAGTCGGTGAGTCGCGCAAGTGTACTGCTTCCAATAGTTGTGGTGGGATCCAAACCTGTCAAACCAAAGCTGGTGGCTCGGATTGGACGGAATGTGTTGCTTCTTCCCCCACAGAAGAAACCTGTGATGGCATCGACAACGACTGCGATGGCAAGATCGACAACGTCAAAGGCTCGGATACAAAACTGACGCGTGCTTGTACTAAGCTTTGTTTCAACGGCATGGAAACTTGTACAGATGGGAAGTTCCAAAACTGTGATGCAGAAGATCCCATCCCCAATGGTAAAGGCGAACACGAAGATACAGATGGCGATGGTAAGCCCGACGTTGACACTTGGTGTAACGGTCGCGATGACGATTGTGACGGTCGTATCGACAACGTCAAAGGTCGCGATGCTAAGTTGCGTCGTACCTGTGATCCTTCTACACCTGGCAATCCCGTGTTTGGGCCTTGCAAAGAGAATGCTTCGCAAGAGTGTGCGGATGGTTCGAGCATCGGCAACCCTGTGTGGGGCACCTGCGAAGGCGGCATGCCCGCACCTGCTGAAGATTGCAATGGTGTGGATGATGATTGCGATGGGAAAACGGACGAAGATGCCCAATGTCCGATGGGTGAAACGTGCCAAAAGAACACCTTGGGTAACAAGGTCTGCGCTCCCTAACCCGCATCATCCCGCTCTCTTTGTTGCTTTTCTTGATGTGCCTTCTTGACGCTTTGTCTCCCTCTCGATACATCTCACGTTGTTTTTGTTGAATGTCAGCGCGACGGGACTTTTTCTTAGGTTCCCTTTGGGCTGTGTAAACGGCCAAGCTCCTGTCTTTGGGACAAGACTGGTCGGTGAGGTTTGGAAGTGACTGGGTTATTTTTGGGTTCGTGGTGGTCAGGGAGTCCTGCTTCCAAGGCAGTTCGTGTTGTGGCTCGACTTGTCGGGTTATTCGGACTTTTGGGAGCGGGCTTGGCGTTGGTTGCGTGTGGACGTGAAGGCTATGCGCCGCCCAACTTGACTGACAAAGATGTTCATCTAACTGTGTTGCATACCAGCGATATCCACTCTCGGGTGTTGTCTTATCGTTTGGTTCCTGCGCGAACCGACCGAGAGTTGGGGTTGGATGGGGACGGTCCTTTTGGTGGGATTGCTCGCATCGCGAGCATTCTCCGCGATGAACGCGCAAAAGCTGACCGTGTCTTGTATGTGGACTCGGGTGACTTGTTCCAAGGAGCACCGATCTTCAACGTCTTCCAAGGCGAGGTTGAAGCGCGTGCGCTCTCCAACTTGCAGATTGATGCTTATGTGTTGGGGAACCACGACTTCGACAACGGTGGTTTGATCTTGAGTCGTCAGTTGGCGTGGTTCTCGTCTTATCCTGTGCTTGCCGCCAACTACATCCCGATGAATGACTCGCGACGTGAGACTTCTGAGGAGCTTCGCCGCATCCTTCAGCCGTACACCATCTTTAATGTTCGCGGCTTGCGTGTGGGGGTCATTGGTTTGGCGAACACCAGTTCGTTGAACAGCCTTGCAGAAGGCGGAAACTCCCTTGGTTACAACGCTTCTGAGCAAAACGAAACTTTGCAGCGCTACATCAACTTGATCAAAGATCGCGTTGATTTGGTGATGGCACTGACACACATCGGTTTGACAGAAGATGAGCATCTTGTCGGTGGTTACTACCGC
The DNA here is from genome assembly GCA_020632975.1 of Myxococcales bacterium. Lineage (GTDB taxonomy): Bacteria > Myxococcota_C > UBA6777 > UBA6777 > UBA6777 > JAKLKB01. The sequence continues at coordinate 187,104 of JACKEL010000011.1, read as the reverse complement.
AGCGACGAGATCAAAGGCGTGAATCCAACATCCCAAGAAACCATCATCGAACGCAAGTGGATCGAAGGGGTTCGTGGTTTGGATGTGATCATGGGTGGTCACCACCACGTCGTTCTCAATCCACCAAAGAACCTTTTGGACCCTGACGATCGCGATGTCTTGTTGGTCCACTCAGGGGCTTTTGCAAAGTTTGTTGGACGCGCGGATCTTGTTGTTCGCAATGGTGAGATCGTCTCCCACCGCTTCAACGCGATTGGCGTGACCAACACGATCAAAGAAGATCCCGACATGTTGCGCATGCTTGAGCCTTACATCTTCGGGCTCAATCAACAAATCGATACCACGCGGATCTTTGCATTCGCTCCCTTTCTTGTTCCTCGCTTTGGCCGTGGTACGGGCGACTCTTCCTTGGGGAACCTTGTTTCAGAATCGATGCAGGTTCGTCGTCGTGTTGAAGCAGACTTTGCTTTGACCAACTCGCTTGGGATTCGTACGGATCTTCAGCCTGGGCCCGTCTCTTTGGAACAGTTTTACGAGATCTTCCCGTTCGAAAACACCGTCACCACACTCTTTGTCTCTGGGAAAGAAGTACAAGAGTTGTTGGACTTTGTGACCGAACGTTCGACAGGACGGGGCTGTCAGTCACAAGCCCAGATCGCTGGGATGAGCTTTGTCATGAACTGTGGTGCCAATCCCCCTCGTGCTGATTTGATCTGCATTGGAGCCAACCGAAATCCTCGTTGTACAGCAGATACCCCAGCAAATACCGTTTGTTATGATCCTCTGGCCACAGAAGGAAAGCGTACTTGTTTGTGGGGTGAGCCTGTTGAGCCATTTAGCTCTTATAAGCTCGCTGCAAACGATTACATCGCAAACGGTGGTTCGGGCTTCCGCGTCCTCCAACGTAACACCACACAACGCAACACAGGTGTTTCTCTTCGTGATGCGCTCGTCGAATACATCGAAGGGCTTCCCGACTGCAACAAATGGTTGCTGACCGTGGACGAAGAACGCAAGAAAGAAGGGCGCAGCCCACTCACAGACGAAGAAAAAGAGAAGCTTGTACCCACACAATACCGCACGCTACCTTGTATCCTTGGTGCGGAAGATGGGCGGATTCGTCGTCGTTTGTAGTGGGCATTGGGTGGGACGTGGGCTTGGGTGGGACGAACTCAAGGTCTTTGATCAGGGCGCATACATCGGCATTTCACACGTGTTCCGGGCGCTAAACAATATCCCTTCTCATCATATTGGTAGCATGGCTTGGCACAACGCCAAATCTTCCCTGTAGGACAAGCTTGCGCGGGCATCTTGCCGTTGACGCTCTGCTTTCCTGTGGGGCGCGGTTTGCGCATGTGCATCGTGTGGCGCGGTGGCGCGGCTTGCGCTGGGGGAAACTGAAAACGCATCGCAAGAAGCAGCGAAACGTTTGTTGGTGTGGGATCTGGATTGGGACGGAAACGCAGTCGTTGGATCTGTCGAATCAAACAGTTATGCAGCGTGGGGTTGTTGAGGGCGGAGGAGACGATCTCGACGTGTTGAGGGCGTCCGAAAGAAGGGATGTTAAAGCGCAGTTTCAGTTCGCCTTCAGGGGGAGCAGGGCGGATATTGCGCATCCTACGGTAACAACGCTGAAGAAAAGGCAGGCGTTGTTTGGTTGCGCGCTGCAATCTCTGTTGTGAGATGGGCCCGTTCCCTTGGAGCGAAACGAGCTTGACGAACCCCTGTTTGCGCACTTTCCAGCACTGGCACGTTGGTTGAAGCGCGCGATCAATGCAGCGTTTTCTCGCATCGCGCTTGTGGCAAACGCGTAAGCATCGATATCGCATCCCTTCTGGGCAGTTGTGAGACGGATCTGTTGGTGCGGTGGGAGCGGGTCGTTTCGTGATCTGCGTGGGTTGCGGGGTGGGGCCTTGCGCAGTGGGAGGGGCCATGTTGTTGCGTGGAGTTGGCGCTGGTTGGGGGGGAGTCGGTTGGGGGGCCGTGGGGGTCGCGCGGCTCGTGTTTCCTTGAGCCATGGTGGGAGGAGCGTAGGCTGCGGCAGGTTGGGGCGGAGCGAGTTGCATATAGCCTCGCCAATATCCCGTGACGCCGAAAAGCAGCAACAGGGACATCCAAAGCCACCCCAACCGCAGGTGCTGTCGATACCATTCAGCTTGTTGCAAGCGTTGGTTCAGATCTTCGATTTGGGCAAGGAGTCGTCCTTGCTCGCGGAGCGCTTCGTCTCGCTCGGCTGCAAGGGGCTCTTGGTGGGTTTGTGTGTTTGTTGGCGGGTCTGATTGTGAAGACATTCCGTTATCCTTGTTTGTGTCCTCAAGTCACGAATGCAGGAAAAGATGGTCATTGTAGCCGAATTGGGCGGCCTGTGGAAAGGGGGAGAGGCAAATGGCCTGCGCTGGCGGCGGAGGCCAAAGGAATATTGGATATCCCGAACTCCCCTTTTCTGGGACGGTTCGTGTGGTATGGTAGGTGGCTGTTTCGTTGGAAGCAGCGATGTCGATGGATAGGGAGAATAGCGCGGATGTGGCGCGTATGCTTAGGACTGTGGCTTTTTTGTATCGCGGGGTGTAGTTGCGGGGAGACGGTACCTCCTGGGCTTGGGCCTCGTGTGGAAGCTCGTCCAGCGGGGGGGCAGTTGCGAGCGGGAGCGGAAGTGCAGCTCGAAGGGGAAAGCCGCACGGTTGCGATTTATTACACGATGGATGGAAGTCGGCCGAATGCGGAACGGGGGCTTTTGTATGAAGGGCCGATTGCGCTTTGGACGCCGACCCGTCTGCGTTTTGTGGGGGTGGATCAGGAGGGGCGTGAGGGGATTGTTGGACAAGCGGTGTACCAGATGGATAGTTTGTTTGCGCAAACGTGGGCGGAGCCGGGCGCGGGGAACTATCGGGAGCCTCAGCAGATCGTATTGCAAAGCGACGAACCCACGACGATCTTCTATACGGTCGATGGTACCGAGCCTAGCGAGACCTCTGCTCGTTACTTGGGACCTATCGAAGTCTCGGTGGATACGACGTTACGTTTTTTTTCGGTGGATCTTTGGGGGAACCGAGAGCCTGTTCAAGAAGTGGAGTATAACTTCCCGCCAAAGCTCAAGATATCGCCGCCTTCGGGTGTTTTTGTACCCAATTCGATGGATGTTCGCTTAGAGGCTTCAGAGCCTGGGCGGATCGAATACAGCTTACTTTTCGGGCCTTGGAGCCGCTATGTTGGCCCGTTCGGGATTCAGCGCGATGTCGTGATGACAGTGCGGGCTTTTGATTTGAAGAACTTGTTGTCTGACTTGGAGACGGTTTTTTATGGGGTGATGGAGCCTTGGAAGAGCGAAGAGATCCAGGGAGCGGTGCGTCCTTTGGTGAGCGCGATGATGGATCCTGAGGGGTTTGGGCAGCCAGCGTGGATCATTGCGGAGCGTTCGAGGTTGTTGATTTGGAGAGAGGTGGGGAGCGGTAGCAAGCCGACTGTGATCGCGGAAGGTGGGGGATTTGCGCCTGAGCTTTTGCGCGTATGGGATATGGATGGAGATGGACTTGCGGATATCTTGTTGCGTCGCTCGGGGGGATGGGAGTTTTGGCGGGCTTTGGGAGGAGATCGCTACTCGGTGGATTTATCGTTGTTTTCGCAGTGGTTGACGTTGGGGGTTCGAGATGTTTTGGCGGGTGACTTCGATGGAGACAGCCAGTTGGATCTGTTGTTGTTGGACAAGACCGCTGAGCAGAGTCGGATCTTGTGGCGACGTGGGAAGGTGTACGAAGCATCGCCGTATCTGCGGGAAATCGGGGGAGATTCGCAAGCTTTGGCGAGTGATTTGGATGGTGATGGGCTGGCCGATATCTTTGTGTTGCCAGAAAAAGGCGAACCTTACGTGCTTTGGGGAGATGGTTCGGGGCACTTTGAGCGTACAGGGTTGAGCAAGGCTTTGCCAGGCTTGGATGGGTTGCGTTGGGTGCATGCAGCGCGTTATGACGTGGATCTTGATGGAGATCTTGATTTGGTGTTGGTGGGGGTTGGGAAAGCGGCGGAAGATGCGACGGTTGGGCAAGCGCCGCCAGCCTCTCCTGAAGCGACTTTGCATCTTGTGACATTGCATCAGATCCCTGGGCGTGGATGGCGTTTTGCGTCGCGTGTGGTGCATACGGAACGCGCGGTGAGAGGGCTGATGTGGGTTGATGGGGATGGCGATGCGTATATGGATTTGTTGTTTGTGATGGAAGATGGCGAGCATCTTTTGTGGAAAAACTTGGGTGGTGCGACATGGTTGGATGCCTCCAAGGTTGCGGATATTCCGAAAGGAATGAAAAGCCTTGGCCTTGGAGATGTTAAGGTCTCAGGTCGCGCGTCTTTGTACGGTGTGCAAGACTCGGGGGCGATTCAGGTATCGTCCACACCTTCGCAACATCCGTCTTTGCGGGTGGCTTTGCGTGGTATCCAAGGCAATCGCTCTTCATTGGGGGCGCGGATGCGTTTGCAACTGGATGGTTTGCGTGTGTTGCGAGAGATCGGGTTGGGGGCGACGGGGCCCGATCAGCCGGATCTTTTTTTGCCCATCCCTTTGGGAGAAGCGAAGCAGATCGGGCGTTTGTCGATCACATGGGGGAGAAACTTGGAGCGCGAGGTTGTGAATCCATCGCCTGAACAACCGTTGTTGCTTTCACCCCAGTCGCCATGAGCGTGATGGGACGGTCACGCGAACAGAAAAGGTATTTTTTGGTTGGTTGTACAAAAAGGGTGGAGAGGGCATCGAAAAGGCGCAGAGTCCGTCTTGTGTTCTGCAACCAAACAGAGTAGGCTGCAACATCGAATGGGAAAGGGAAGAAAAGTAGTAAGGTGTGTTGTTCTGTTCCATGGAAGCGTCGCTTCTTGAAGACCGAAGACACAAACTTGATCCACCGAGACTTGAGGAGGCAGTCTGTGAGCCAGATCTACCGCATCTTTATTCGTCATGAGTCGGAAGCCCAACCCGCATATATCAAGATCCAATCGGACAAAAGCGCTGAAGATCTGTTGGATGAGATCCAAACAGCAATGAAGCAATCAGCCCCATCGATGTGGAGCTGCGTTGATGTGAAGAACCAATCTTGGATCTTCCGCGCAGACAAGATCTACACTGTGTGCATCTATCCTCCTGAGGAGATCCCCGAAGAAGCTGCCGAAGAAGGCGAGCGTTTGGAGATCGCCGCAGGCTGATCGAGCCTCAAAGAAGATCATGGATATCTCTAAAGCGGGCGGAATCGCGGAGTCATGTGTTTGTTTGAAAGACAAACATTTGTTTCGAGGGTCCGCCCGTTTTGCATCTGGTCTTATCGTTTGCATATTCTCTTGGAAGATCTTGTGGTGTGACGTAGTCAGGCGGCTTTTCGAAGCTCGGCTGTGGTCGTTACGGTTTTTTCGGTGTGATGGGAGGTTTGGGTATGGCGCGGATCTTGGTGATCGATGACAACGATACGATGCGTGAGGGGATGGCTTATACGATCCGAAAGATGGGGCATCGTGTGGATGTTGCGTCTGGAGGAAAAGAGGGTATCGCGCTGTTTCGACCCGAAGAGACGGACTTTGTGATCACAGATCTCAAGATGGATGATGTGGACGGTCTGAGCGTACTCAAGACCATCAAAGCCAAAGATCCCGATGTTCTCGTGATGGTGGTGACTGCTTTTGGGACGATCGAAGTCGCGGTGGATGCGATGAAAGCGGGCGCTTTTGACTTTATCACCAAACCTTTTTCGATGGAGTTGTTGCGGGTCAAAGTCAACAAAGCCCTCGAAGCAAGAGAGTGGGTGCAGAAAAATGCCCGTCTCAACGAAGAAAACAAGTTGCTTCGTGATGAGATCGCCGCACCCTACGGCACCAAAGAGATCATTGGCGAAAGCGAGCCCATGCAGCGGGTGTTTAAGCTTGTTCGCAAGGTTGCTGCGTCTGAGTCCACAGTGCATGTCTTTGGAGAGTCGGGGACAGGTAAAGAGCTTGTGGCACGTGCTATCCACGACCAAAGTCCTCGACATGACGGGCCGTTTATCAAGATCAATTGCAGTGCGTTGCCCGAGACCCTTTTGGAAAGTGAGCTTTTTGGTCACGAAAAGGGGGCTTTTACCAACGCGATCAAGCGGAAACTCGGGCGTTTTGAGCTGGCGGACAAAGGAACGATCTTTTTGGACGAGATCGGCGATATCTCGCCCACTGTGCAAGTGAAACTTTTGCGGGTCTTGCAGGAAAAAGAGTTTGAGCGTTTGGGGGGAGAGCACCCGATCAAGGTGGATGTGCGGATCATCTCTGCCACCAACAAAGATCTCCAACAAGAAGTGGACGCAGGGCGCTTTCGCGAAGACTTGTTTTATCGTTTGCACATCCTTCCTGTCTCTCTGCCGCCTCTGCGAGCGCGCCTTGACGACCTTGAACCGCTCGTCAAGCACTTCCTCAAGAAGCTCAAGACGCGGACACTGCACGAAGTAGAAGAGATCCAGCCAGATGTCCTCTCTGTCATGCGGCGTTATCCGTGGCCTGGGAATGTGCGGGAACTCGAAAATGTGATGGAGCAGTCGTTGGTTTTTGCGGAAGGCAAGGAACTTCTGACAGACGATCTCCCACAACACCTCCACCAACGTCCCTCTGCGGTCCCCGCCAAAGTGGAAGGCGTTTCGTTTTCTTTGGGAGATCAGCCGCTTCCGCAGATCTTGGATGATATCGAGAAGGCTTTGATCTTGGAAGCTTACGAAAAAGCTGGGAAGGTGAAGGCTGAAACTGCCCGCATCTTAGGCATCAAGACGTCTGCGCTTTACTACAAGCTCGAAAAATACGGCATCTCCTGAGACGCACGTTTGCAGACTTTGTGGACAATACACACCAAGGAGCCATCCTTTGCGGCGTTTTGTGGGGGCTTGGTGGGAAGGTTCTGTGGGGCTTATTGGGAAGATTCTGTGGATTTTGGTGTCGTGGTGTCTCCTTTGTGGAGGGATGGCCTCTCGTCGAAGGAATCATCCTAACATCCGAAGGAATCCCCCTTCGGATGTTAGGGGGCACGCTGCAACTCGACGGTTTGTTGGCTTTGTTGGGGGAGTCGTTGCAAGGCCATCTGGGGGATCTCGCAGTTTTTGCGTTGTTGTAAACAAGAAGCAAACGAACGGATCGAAGCGCGATACAGGGTATCTCCGCACTCTGCGATCACGGCGAGGCGACCAGGCGAAAAGAACACACGACAAGAGGTTGCGCTTGCAGCGAAAGTATCCGAGAGGACAAACCAATGTTTTCCTTGGCCAAGTGCGTGTCCGCTTTGGCAGCGTTTGTTGAGTGCTGCCGTATTTTGCGCGGGGTGGGGCTGGTTCCAACCTTTGTTGTTGTGCGCTTGATCGAAACAGATGTGGATCTGCGCGGGTCGTTCTTGCCAGATGGCTTCGGGGACATCGCTTTGAAGCAGCATGGTGCGAGCGCGACCTGACCAACTTTTGGTCTGGGGCATCTGGGCTTCTGCGCGCAAAAGGCGACGCAACAACTGCCAACTGTAATGGACGCCGCCTGAAAGCGTATGTTTGCGCAGTGCTGCAAGTCCCGAAGGGATGGCCTTCTTGGGGGCTTGTGCGACTTTTTGAGCGGGCGGGCAAAGCTCTTTCGCCACTTGTTTTTTACGCGCAGCGGCGGGTTTTTCGGATTTGGAAGGTGCAAGCGCGGGCAACATCCACAAACCAAGATGAAGGTCTTTGACTTGTTGTGCAGGGATCTCTTGTGTCCCTTTTTTGAGCGCGGCGAGGGGCTTTAAATCCTTGATCGTCGAAGGTGCCGATGTCTTGGGGGACTCGGGGGTTGCTTCTGCCACGGTCAAGACTTGCGCAACAAAACCTTGCGAGGGAGCGGTGCCTTGTGAGGGGGCTGCTTGTGCAAGGGCTTGCGTTGTTTCGGGCAAAGTGTCCACGTGAGCGGGTGGATGCTCATCTGGGTGTTCATCAGATGGAGCGAGTTTGGCGATCACCAGCGAGGGCGCTTTGCTTTTTGGGTTGGTCTTTTTGGCTTGTTTGTGATCGGGCGGTACTTGGATGCGGATCGAGCCAATGCAGCCTTCTTGGAAGCTATTGTTGAAGCTACAGGCGGAGCAGAGCAGCCAGAACCCCGTGAGAGACAAGCCCCATTTGGGGGCTTTATAACGTGCTTGGCGTCGTGTTTGACGACGACCTGCGCGCATGGATGGGGCGAGATGATGCCCTCGCCGCGTGGTTCGAGAGATGATAGGGGTGGTGGGTTGAAGTGAGTCGCTCATGCTCAAGTCTCCTTTGACGACTTACCAAGGAGAAAGACCATCTGAGTGGAGTACACTCAGCTCTTGTGGGGTCGGGCGTCTCAGTGCAAAGAAGGAGACGTTACTTGAGTCATTCGCGAGATAACGGCACTTGAGAATAAATCAAACGAGCTAGGAGGCCGCGTAAGGATCTTGGGTTTCTTGCACTTTGCGAAACAGACGGTCTCTCACACATATCAAGCATCACATCATAAAAAATACATACGGAACGAAACGTTCTATCCTTTCAAAAAGCCACACCCTCAACACAAAGCAAGCAAACTCCACGTAACAAGGAGCTTTCCACCTTTTGAGACAGGTGTGGGTCATTCTCTTTTATCATCGGTTCGGCAAGAGGGACTGGCAAGGGGGGATAGAAAAATCTCTTTCCGGGCAACCCTTGTGGAACATCGCGACTTAGGGTAGAAAATGCGTCTTTCTGTGTTCGAAACAGCGCGAAGATCCGCGCATGGATAAGGAGGGCCCGAAGCATGTTGCCAGCGTTGTTCCCCCGAAAAGATGGGGAGTCTTTGCATAAGAAACTTTCGATCAGCCGTCGCTTTCTTCCTTTCATGTTGGGAGGGGCTGGTGATGCTTGGCTGTTGTGGGAAGAGATTATCCGCGTCGAGCCCGTGCTTGAGTACATCGCGCGCTGGAATGAAAAACATGCTGACGATCCCAAGATGAAGATCTCGTTGCACCACGTCTTGTTGCGTGCAGCTTCCATCGCTTACAAACACAATCCCCGCATGAACAAGTTCGTTGCAGGTGATCGTTACTATCAACGAAAAGGCATCTACATCTCCTTTTCTGCGAAGAAAGAGTTCTCGTCTGGCGCGGGCTTGTTGGTCTTCAAGCGTTTGTTTCCCGAAGACGAGTCGATGGAAGAAGTGGTGCGCGGGCTCAACAGTATGGTGCGAGAAGACCGCGATCCCAAAGAGAGCGGACAAGAAAAAGAGCAGCGTATGTATGTCCAGTTTGTGCCGCGTTTTGCGCTCAAAGCAGCGATGTGGGGCATCAACTGGCTCGACTCCAAAAACTTGTTGCCCAGCAGCTTTGTCGATCACCATCCATTGTTTGCAGGGATGTTCGTCTCAAACCTCGGTAGCTTGGGCATTAACTCAGGATGGCACCATCTCTACAACCAAGGTAACATCTCGTTGTTTGGTGTGATGGGCGCTCCTTACGACGCTGTCTTGGCCGAAGATGGTAAGCCCGTTGTTCGCAATGTGGTTTCGTTGAAATGGACCTTTGATGAGCGGATCGAAGATGGTTTTAACGCGGGTCGTGCGGCGACGTTCGTGACGCGTGTCCTCGAAAACCCCGAACTCCTCGAAGATCCCAACGCCCTCGAAGAACACCCTGCATTTGAGTTTTTCTTCAAAGGGAAAAAGCGCGTGGATGCGGTGCCTACGCCCGCAGGACTGGCGAAAACGGAATAGTCGCGTGTTACGCGTTTGGGTTGGGGCGAGATGCTGTGAGGGGAGGGGATACCCATGGCAAAGATGACCTTGCATTGGGTGGATACCCCGGATCATTGGCGCCTTGCTGTGTATGCAAGGATGCCCAAAGAAGTCCTTGGTCCGCCGATCGTGTGCATCCATGGATTTGCGCAGAACCATCGCACGTGGCAGAGCGGAGGGTGGGATCTCGCGTGGGCCCAAGCAGGTCACCCTGTGTATCTTGTGGATCTTCGAGGGCACGGATCTTCTGGGCGTTTTCCCACAAACGCAGCCCACAAGGACACTTCCTTACGAGATGCTACCTCTGCTGAAAAAGACCCACCACCAAAAGCTCGACAGGATGAGGACTTTGGGCATTGGAAGATCGATGACTATCTAACTCATGATATCCCTGCGGTGGTGTCTTGGGTGCGGTCACAACATGCGCAAGCCCAAGTGATCTTGTGTGGTCATTCGTTGGGTGGGGTCTTGTCAGGGTTGTATGCTGCGATATCTCCTGAAGATGTCGCGATGTTGGCGTTGCTTGCGGCGCCGCTTTCTCCTGGTCGCACGAGTCGTCGGGTGCGTCTGGCTTGTCGCAGTGTGCAGATCTTGGCGGATCTTGCGATGCGACAGGGCGTTCGTTGGTCTTGGTTGCCCATGCATCTGTTTTTTTGGGGTATGGATCAGCTGAGTTATGGGGCGTTGCCTGTGTTGGGGGCGGGGCTTCCTTGGCTTGCGCGTTTCGATAAGGCGCAAGTGGTCTCACGTCTGTGGCATCCCACGATGACCGAAGCTTCGGCGGTTCGCTCTCTTCTGCGTTATGCCGATCCCGAACCCATGAGCGTTGTGTTGCAGATGACGCGTTGGATGTTGCAAGACGAAGTCTTGTTGGGGGAGCCGCCCATGGATCAACGCGCGCAGCTTCATGCTTTGTCTGTGCCTTTGTTGTGTGCATGGGGAGATGAAGATCGTCTTGCGCCTCCCGCAACCCAAGCGCCTTTTGTGCAGACTTTGTCTGGAGATCTTCAGCGAACCTTGCCCTTACAAAAGACGAATCATATGGATATCACGGCTGGCCAACCTGCCAAAAAGGTGATAGAGGCTTTGTTGGCATTGTGGCGTGATGTCTCTCAAAGGTAGGAGATGTCACGCAAAAGATGGGCGAATGGATACGGAGATCCCGATGAGTGTAAGTGTATGGAAGCCAGAGTTGTTGGCTCCCGCAAAAAATCTTGAGCGGCTGAAAGTCGCGGTGCGCTATGGCGCAGACGCGGTCTATCTTGGCGGACAGCGTTATGGTCTGCGTGCAAGGGCCGATAATTTTACGGATGCAGAACTCGCACAAGCTGTCGATTTTGCCCATCAACACGGTGTAAAAGTCTATGTGACGCTCAATGCATTTTTGCATGACGAAGACTTTGCAGGCTTTGAAGCGTTTTGTGGCTTTTTGTCGTCCATTGGGACAGATGCTGTGATCGTCTCGGATATCGGGGTGGTTCGACGCATCCAAAAGTGCTCGGATCTGGAGATCCATCTTTCTACCCAAGCCTCTTGCCTCAACAGTTTTGGGGCGCGTGTGTGGAAAGATCTTGGTGTGGAACGACTTGTGGTTGGGCGTGAGCTTAGCGTCGAAGAAGCCGGGCAGATCCAGCGTGATGCAGGGATCGAAGTCGAGATGTTCGTTCATGGCGCGATGTGCATGGCCTACTCTGGCCACTGTACGATCTCCAACTTTACGGCTGGGCGGGACTCTAACCGAGGCGGTTGTTCGCAGTCTTGTCGTTTTCCTTACAAGCTGGAGTCTGCGTCTGCTTCGCAAGTTTCGTCTGCACAAGAGATGCGTTCGCGAGAGGGTCTGCCTGTTGCGTCGTTTATGTCGTCCAAAGATCTCCTTGGGATCGAGCAGATCAAAGCCTTTTTCACCCATCGGATCTGTTCACTCAAGATCGAAGGGCGGATGAAGTCTTCCTTCTATGTGGCGACGACCTGCAAGACCTATCGACGGTTGATTGATGCCTATGCTGCGGGTGAATGGAGTGAGGCTTTGCTTGCTGAGGCGCGCGCAGAACTCGAAAGCATCCCGCACCGCGATTATGCCTCGGGTTCTTTGGATGTACCCGCAGGCGAAGAGTCCGTTTATGACCAAGCGGGCGAGGGGCGCGATGGGGCTTATGGTTATGTTGGGGTGGTTGTGGATACCACGCCCGAAAAAGTCGTTGTGCGGCTCTCTTCTCCCCTTGCTGTCGGTGATACCATCGAGTGGGTGCCTTTTTCTCGTGCGGCGATCCCTTGGCGTGTAGAGCAGATCTACTCGGTGCTTGGGGAGTCTCGTGAGAGTATGCGCCAAGATAGCGTCGTTTGTTTGCCCCGAACCCCCGAGCTTTCGGATGTCGAACGATTGAACATCGTGCGTATGCCCCATCGATCTTTGCAGGTGGCGTCGTGACAGAACTGCGTCCTTCTACTTTTTTTGTCGCTTATGCCGCAAACCTCGAAGAGTTGGAGCAGTGCGCTCGGGCTGAAGGTGTGCGCGAAGTCCTGCTCGAACCTGCTCTCTTGGCGTGCCAAGGTAGTCTTACGCCTGCTGAGACTTTTTCTCTTGCACGCGAGGCCAAGGCGCGTGGGCTGCGTCCTGTCTTGGTGTGGGATATCTTGATGCCTCAACGCGTGATGGACGCTTTGGCGCCCAAGTTGGAAGCGTGGGACTGGGGCTGTTTTGAAGCGGTGCGGGTCTGCGATATCGGGGCCGCACAGTGGTTGCGAGTGCATCATCCTGCGATGCCGATTCAACTGAGCGTTGAGACGGGCAATCACAACGAAGATGCTTTGCGCACGTGGTGCGAGATCTTTGCGCCTGCTTTGGAGCGTTTGATCCTTTCCATCGAACTCCCAGAAGAACGCTTAATCGCCTATTGTCGGGAACTTCCTGTGCCTTGCGAGATGCTTGGCGTTGGACGGATCTTGTTGTTCTACTCGCCGCGTTCGCTGTTGGCTTCTCATCTTTTGCATGAACCTCTCGAAAGTGCCGAAACATCCGATGCTATCGCCGCTCACTCTTCTGAAAAGGGCAGTGGGCAGCCTGACGCAGACGCTGCGGACCCTTTGCGACAACGTCGCGAAGATATCGATGCGCAACGTATTGAAGCGGTCTCAGCTTCGGAGTTGTCCGCGTATCGGCCGCTTCCTGTCCTCGAAACTGCGCATGGCACCTTTCTTTTCTTGGACAAGGATCAGTTTATCTTGGATCGCTTGGAGGGGCTTCGCGATGCGGGTCTTGCAAGTGTTCGCTTGGATATCCGCCATCTTCGCGGAAGCAACGAGCCTTTTGCGCAACTTGATCAGCTTGTTGCACAGATGGATAAAGACGCGGATGCTTTGCGCAAAGCTTGGCCACGCCCAACCCGCGCCCCATTTTTCCGCAGCAACAAGACAACCGCACAGTTTTCGCGGATGAAGTCGAGCCACCACGCACATCGCGATGAGCACACTCTTGCTGAAGTGATCGGGCTCGAAAAGCGCCGTTACGTGGTGCTTTGTGCAACACAGTCATTTTCTACGTCGATGATTCATTCGATGATCTTGCCTTCAGGAGAGGAGATCATGCTCGAAGATGCCCCTCGTTTTCGCGATCTCCAAGGGCAGTTTCGAGAAGAATGGGATGCAGATCAGCTCTTGATCACGGATCGCATTCGTATGGCATGTCCAGGGGCTTTGCTGCGTAGTCGGCCTTTGGGTACAGAAAGCGAGCATTAAGTTTTTGGAAAAAAGAACAAACTTTTTGCTGTGCGCTTTCGTCTTCGTGGCGGTATCAAAGGGTGTTGGGTATGGTGCAGAGGGCTACGTGGTAAGTGAGTCCGAAACATAGGGCGTTTGTGTAAAACGCTCCTCCCATCTCCCGTGATCTGGGGGTGTTTGTTCGCGAGAAGGTTTCGCGCAACAGACTTGGGGTGCTGGGGTGGGTTATTAAAACAAAGGAAAAAAATACTCTTATGAGTCGAAATACAACGAAAAAGAAAAATACCCATAAAAAACAATCCTCTTCTGGGCCAACGCATCATCATCGCGGCCCCAAAGAACATCGCAGTGGTCCCAAAAACCACGAACCACGGGGAGGAGATCGCGAAAAACGCGTGGGTCGCATGAAGATGTTGCCGCGCCTGGAAGGAAGCTTAGAAGATCGTGTTTGGTCACATCTTGAGAGCCAACAAGGAAAAACGGTTTCCCTCCGCGAGCTCAACGAAGCCCTCGATCTCAATCCCGCTGAACAACGCCAAGTCCGTAAATATCTCAAAGGCCAAGCCAATGCTGGATGGCTAGAGCAGTTTCGCGGAGGCCGCTTTGTGTTGCGTGAAGGTGAGAGCCGCCAAGCAGGGCAGATCCTCCATGGGATGTTGCAGATCAACATCCGTGGTCAAGGCTACGTCCAAACCACCGATGGTTCGCGGGTTAGCGTCGCTGCTCGTGATCTTGGTGGGGCGATGCAAGGCGACCAAGTCCTTGTGCGTACAGATAAAAATGCTTGGGGCCAGCTTGCGGGCGAGATCATCGGGATCGAACGTCCTTTTGTGGGACGACTCGCTGGATGGCTGCGCAAGATGGACAAGAACTTGTACTTCCAACCTGACGATGAGCGCTATCCTTGGATTCCCGTGCGTCAGACCGCTGGCCTAAAGCCCGGTGATGCCGCAGTTGTGCAAGTTCAACGCGCTGAAGATGACCTCGAACATATCTGGGTTGATGTTCTTAGTGCGCTCGTCGCAAAAGAAGGTGCAGCCCGCGATATCGAGCGTGGTGCGGCCTTGCTTGGTCTTGAGACCTTCCCTGAAGATGTCGCAGAAGAAGCTGAACGCCTCGCTGTGACACCTGGAGAAGCCGAACGCGAGGGACGTTTGGACCTGCGCGAGATCAACCTCGTCACGATCGATGGCGAAGATGCCCGTGACTTCGATGACGCGGTGTGCTTGGAAAAAGTGGGCGGCCAACGTTGGAAACTGACGGTCGCGATCGCCGATGTTTCGCACTATGTGCGCTATGGCGAACCGCTCGATCAAGAAGCTTTTCGTCGGGGAACCAGTGTCTATTTCCCCGCAACATGCGTCCCCATGCTTCCTGAAGCACTGTCCAACAACATCTGTAGTTTGCGACCCAACGAAGATCGCCTTTGTATGGCGGTGATGATGACATACGATTGTAGCGGAAAGCGTGCAAAGCTCGTACAGACCGAGCTTGCAGAAGCTGTGATGTGCAGCAAGGCGCGTTTGACCTACACCCAAGTGTCTCATGCTCTCGATGGGAAGGAACTCACAGACAACCCAGCAGCGGCCTTTTTGCCGATGTTGCAAGATCTTGAGATGTTGACCAAGCGACTGCGCCTTGTGCGCAAGTCGCGTGGTTCGCTTGACTTCGATTTGCCCGAAGCCAAGGTCGTTTTCGATGAAGAGGGTGAAGTCAAAGACATCATCCGCTCTGAGCGCTTCTACTCTCATAAGTTGATCGAAGAGTGCATGCTCCAAGCCAACGAAGCTGTCGCGGGCTACCTCCTCAAGCACAATATCCCTGGGATCTTCCGTACGCACGGTTCTCCCGACCTTGAGAAGATCCAAAACTTCATCGAGACGATGCAACACCTCGGCGTGCCTTTGAACTTCGACCTACAACGCCGCGCAAAGGACGTTGGCGCAGACCAAGACAGCCATTGGAGCATCGATCCACGCTTGCTTGCTGATCTTCTCCACGCTGCGCAAGGGCACCCTGCACAGCGTGTGATCCACCAAGCTCTGTTGCGTTCGATGATGCAAGCGACGTATCTCCCTGAAAACCTTGGCCACTTTGGTTTGGCCTTGGAGCGCTACCTCCACTTTACGTCGCCCATTCGTCGTTATCCTGACCTTTGGGTGCACCGCTTGCTCAAGATGTATTGGCAAGGACAACTCAAAGATCCCCATCAGCGCGAGCTGATCACAGATGAGTTGGACGAAGTCGCATTGCAGTCTTCAGAGCGTGAACGTGCTGCGATGCAAGCTGAACGCGACGTCTTTTCGCGTTATCGAGCGCGCTTGATGTCTCGCCATCTTGGTGAAGAGTTGGATGGTACGATCTGTGGTGTCGCACCTTTCGGTTTCTTCGTGGAGTTGGATGCGTACTTTGTCGAAGGGCTTGTGCATATCCGTGAACTCGATGGTTTCTATCAGTTCGATGACAAACGCCTTGCTTTGGTGGATCAGCGTTCTGGCGAAACCTACCAACTGGGCGATCGCCTTCGTATCCAAGTGGCAGGAGCATCCCCCGAGCGTGGTGCTGTGGACTTTCGACCTGTGCAGCGGCTTGCGAGCATCGTGGCTGTCCACGATGAGGAAGAAGACGAAGAGCACGACTTCTACGTCGACGAAGATGCCGAAGCATCGGCCTCTACAGACGAAGATCCCAAAGACGAAGCCTAATCCGCAAACCTTCCTCTCCTCCCATCATCCTTCTACTTCCGCAAAGATCTGTTCCAACCAAGATATCACGGCCCTTACTTTGGGCAGCCGCTGCCTTGATGCGTGGACGACCAGCCAAAGATCCCTTGAAGGTGGCTGCGCAGAGGCTGTGAGCCCCAATTCTTCAGGCGCCAACTCTCGCAGGCACAGCAAGCGTTCTGCAAATCGCTTTGGCAAGATCGCGATCCCCAAGCCGAGAGAGACGGCTTTTCCCAAAGATTCGATGTCTTCGACAAGCAAACGCAGAGGTCGTGTGGAAAACAGCTTTTCTGCATGAAGCTGTTCGGGGATCTGCCCAAGCGAGCCAGAAAGACCAAGCCAAGGGGTTTCTGGATCACATCGAAGCTGTTTCTCTGCGAAGAATCCGAAGTGTTCTGTGACGACCTTGCGAAGAAACAGGTCGCCATGCGTGGGTTTGGCCCATCGCAGCGCAACATCGGCTTCTCCTGCGGCGAGGCTGTTGACATTGTTTCCTGCCAAGATGCGCAACGTCAGCCCTGGATAGTCTCGGAAAAAGCTGGGCAATCGATCCGCCAAGACCCACCGCACAAGCTCTCCCACGGTCGTTAACGTGACTTCACCCCGCAGAGCTTTGTCCGCTTCCAAAGCTGACTGAGCGATCCAAGCGGCTTCGACCATGGGTTTCACGGCCTCCAAGAGCGCTTCTCCTCTTGCTGTAAGGACAAGCGGCACTTCCCTTAGAAACAAGGGCTCTTTGGCGATCTCTTCTAATCGAGCGATGTGACGGCTGATCGTTGCTTGGCTGACGCCCAAGAGCTTGGCCGCGTGACTCATCTGTCCGCCTCGCACGACCGCTTCAAAGCTCCTCAGATACTCCCACTCCATCTGACCTCCTTTTCATCTTGTGAGATGATCTTTCAAAAATGGATGATAGAGATCCTTTTTTGTCTGTAGTGATTCAATTTTGCAAGATGTAAGCTCCCTTTGTCTGACCATCCCAACAACAAAGAGGAGTTCCTATGAAGATCCATCATCTCCGCAGCGCTACAATGCTTTTGACACTTGGCGAACAACGTCTGCTTGTGGACCCAATGCTTTGCAAGGCAGGTGTGATGCCTGGCTTCAAACTGTTTGGCGGGGGCCGTCGTCCCAACCCCTTGGTGTCCCTGCCTTCGGGGAGTGAGGAGGCTTTGGCTGCTGCCACGGGGATCCTTGTCACGCATCGTCACCCTGATCACCTCGACGAGGATGCGATGCGGTGGATTCGAGAGCGCGATCTACCCGTGTGGACCAACCCACAAGACGCCCCAAAGCTTCGCAAGAAAAAGCTAGACGCTCGCGTCCTCACTTCGGATGCTTTGGGGATGCATAGTGAGACGATCCCCGTTCGCCATGGTCGTGGGCTTGTTGGGTGGTTGTGTAGTCCTGTCTCAAGCTACTTTCTGTCTTGCCCTGGTGAGCCCAAGGTGTACCTCACCGCAGATGCGGTCCTTACCCCCGAGCTTTTGCAGACCGTGCAGCGTCTTCAGCCAGATGTGATCGTCGCGCCTGCTGGTTCCGCAAACTTCGGATGGGGCGGGGATATCCTCTTTTCTGTGGATGAACTTGTGACCTTGATCCAAAAGACCGAAAGCTACTTTGTTTTGAACCATCTTGAATCGCTTGATCACTGTCCCACCCAACGCCACGCATTACAAAGTCGCATGGAAAAAGAAGGACTTGCACAGCGCGTCTTTATCCCGCAAGACGGCCAGACATGGAGTTGGGACGAAAGATAATCCATCGGGAGGGGGACGGTCGTTCCTTTGTCTTCGTGGCTTGTGCTTGCCAAATCCAATGGAAAGCGGCATCTTTGGCTCCATCTTTTTTCTGCTCATCCAATACATTGCCCGCACGGGCAGGAGTCGTATGCATGGCCAAGAAGTCGAAGTCCTCGAAAAATAAGAAAGGCCCTTCTGGTAAAGCAAAGAGCCCTTCCCAAGTCGCCGCATCTTCAAAGGCTGCGGATGTCTCTGCGCCCCCTGCATCTGCAAATGTTGCTGAAACGACAAAGTCTCCAGAGACCGTAAAGATAGAAAAGGCAGATGCCGCGAAGGCAACAGAAACAACACCAACACACGAAACAAACGCATCTGTCGAGGCAACAGCGCCCACCAAGCCTGCGGAAGCTACGGAAGCTGCGAAAGTAAGCGAGACTGCGGATGCTGCGAAAGTAAGCGAGACTACGGATGCTGCGGATGCTGTAAAGACAGCAGAGACTGCGGAAGTAAGCGAGACTGCGGAAGCAACACCCACGGAGTCAGACTTTTTCTCCTCTCCTCCCAAAGACCAAGAAGAGGACGAATACATCGACAACGCACGCGCAGATGAGATGTATTGGGAGATGGAGTCCGATCCTGTGATCCCCATACGTTGGCGGCCTTATCTTCCGTTGTTGGTGTTTTTTGTGACGCTTTGGTTGATGTTTCAGTTGTCACATGAGCTTCGTTATTATTGGGCCAAAGGCCCTGTTTCTTTGGGGGATATCACTGACGGTTGTGGAAAGGACTTTTACAAAAAAGCCCAAAGCAACGGCTTTGTGAGGATCAAACAGATCTTGCCTGATGTAGAGTCCACGACAGAAGCACGTGTCAGCATCTCCAAGTACAACTACACCTTTGCGATGGGTTGTGACTTGCTGATCGCGGTCCCTGCGGAACGTTATCAAAAGCTTTTTGGCGGGCCGCCTCCCCAAGCAAGCGCACGTAAAAAGCCGAAGCGACGGGAAGTCATGATCGCCACCCCGCAAGGTATGGTGGAAAAACAAGGAGATATCAAGACCTTTGCTGTTCAAGGGCGGATCTTGCGTTTGGTGGATGTGACGAGTCTCCAACCTGTGCGGGAGTTTTATCGACGCTCTGAGCATAGCTTACCCGCGAGAACACTCGTGCTTTTCGATGGCGAGGAGCCCAGCGGGAAGTGGTGGGTCTTGTTGTTGTATGGGGTCTTTGTGATGCTTTGCGGGATGAGTTTGCAGCGCTTCTTGTTTTTCACGCGCATGGCCGAAGACGATCAAGCCGCACTGGAGGCGATGGAACTAGAAGATCGTCAATAAGGTCTGTGTATTCGGTCTTTTGGGGGATGTCTTGCAAAGAGAGCAGCGTGGGGGAGCGTGGCTGTTAGGTGTGTTTGTGTTGGGCTAGTCGTCGAATCCCAGTCCTCGTTTGAACTTCTCTGCATCTTTCTTAAACTTATCAGCACTTTGCTTCATCTTGTTTTTGAATTGCTTCCAAGTTTCGGGGGGAGAAAGCGGAGACTTGGTTTTCGCTTGTTGTTTTTGTTTCCAGCGATACAACGAGCGTCGAAGACCTTTGTCGAAAGCCAGGATGCACTGGTTGGTGGTGCTTTCGTTGGGGAAGCGGTAAGGGTGCGAAAAGATGAGGCTTGCATTCTGTTTGAGGCGACGCATACAACGCCCGAGGATGTTTCTTGTCGCCATCAACCAAAGCCCCTCCGCGCTTTTTGCGGGGTAGGTATAGCGCAAGTGTTGATGCGCGAGATAACCCCCGTAGGTTCGGCAAAATCGCCGTGGGGTACGTTGACAGGCTTTCACGCAATCATGAGCGGCGCGTTGGAGCATCTTGGTTTGGCAACCATGGTGCAGAGAAAAGACGTTGGCGGTCGGGGGATGTCGCCGAAACACATCTTTGATGCATCGCTTGCATGACATGGCGGGTGCTTTGCGGCGGTGGGAGCGGAGCTTTCGTTTGCGGGGCTCGCTGCGAGGTGGGGTGGGAGGCGTTGCGGGCGTGCGCGGTTCAACGATAGGTGGGACCTTGGGTAATTGTCCTAGAGCAGCGGGACTTGTGCGCGGTGGTATCGGTGCTGTTGGTTGCGACATCTCGGGAGGTTTGGGGGCTGGTCGGACTTGAAGCGCGAAGCCTTGGGCGGTCGGAGCGAGAGGTGGTGTTTGGGAGGGGGTCTTGCCTAGGTTCTTTTGTGGTGTCTGTGAGGACTGTGCGGGCGCACGGAAAAAGCCACTGTAGTAAAGACCAAGTCCCGTTGCGGGTAGAAGGACCAGCAAAAGTAGGGCGAAGATCAGTGGCTTGTTGGAACGGCCCGTAGAATCGGGGTAGATCGTGGGGGCAGATGCACCAAGATTTGTATGTTGGCCAGTAGGGAGCCGCGTTTCTGTTTGGGCGTATGCCATGGGAGAGTTTTGGTTGGAAGAGATGGCGGAGAAAGAAGGTGGGGCGGGCGACGAAAAAGACGACGGGACGGGAGAAAGAGACGTCGCACCAAGAAAGACGCCACTCGGGGAGGTGATGTGTTTTTGCAGGTAGCCAAGGAGCGAGGCGGCGAACTCATCGCAGCTTTGGAAGCGTTGGGCAGGATCTTTCAGCAGCGCGTGTTGCACGATGGCTTCGAGTTCTGGATCGACTTGGACACCCCACGCAGAAAGAGGCGGTGGCGACTCCATCAGGTGTGCGCCAGGATCTGCAACATCTCACGGCCTTCGAAGGGAGGTGCCCTGAAACGAGTTGATACAGCGTGATGCCAAGCGCGTAGATATCTGCGCGATGATCGACATGTTTGGTTGAAGTCGCTTGTTCGGGTGCGATGTAGTGTGGGGTCCCCAACACAGAGTTTGTTTTGGTGTTGTGACTTTCGTCTTCGAGGCTTTTGGCGATCCCAAAGTCCATCACTTTGGGATCTCTTCACTAGAGAACCCCCAACAAGATGTTGGAGGGTTTGAGATCGCGGTGGATGACGTTGTTTTATGGGCGTATCCACGGCGCTGAGGACGGGTAGGAAGATGCGTGCGAGTTCTTCGTTGCTTAAGGGACCACCTCTTTTGGCAAGGTAGTGTTCGAGATCGGGCCCTTCGATCCAGTCCATCGCCATCCCCAAGAGATCATCTTCTTCGATAATCTCGATCACTCGGATGATATGGGGATGTTGGAGCTTGAATTGTAGGCGGGCTTCTCGTTTGAATCGTTCGCGCAAGGCGCTTTTTTGTGCGATGCGTTCTTGGAGGAACTTCAAGGCGACCCACGATTCGAAGTCCTTGTGCCAAGCTTTGTACACCACTGCTTGTCCGCCATCTCCCAAAAGGCTGTCGATGCGGTACTTTCCGAGTGTTTTTCCTTGTAATGTTCCTGCTTGAAGCATGGATCTCCTCACTTGGATGCTGGGATGACGCGGCTTGGCTGCGAGATCAAGGTCGCTCTCCCAAAAACAATGCTTGGGTAAGGTGGGGCCTCCAAACAGATGTTTGGGAGAGCGTTTGCGTTGACAGAAGAAACACTATCTATAGGAAGTTTGGGCAAGATTAGCTAGGGAGTTTGGGATAATGATCATAAGGAGACCAAGAAAGCGGTTTTTCGGCCTCGTGTCCCCAAGCGGCCTTGTACGTACCTGCGAAAGCGACTGGTGCATCTTGAGGGCGCAAGGCTCATCAAGACGCGATAGCCATTGTCATCGAAGATCTTGTTGAATTGATGGAAGATGTTGTGAGCACATCGATTGATGTGATCCGTCATCTTTTCCGAACCACCGTTGCGAAGCGCAAAGGGATCGAGATAAGGAAGCACCGCTCCAAAAGCCCCACAAAACTCTCTCGCTGTGTCGCAGGTCTTTTGGCAACGACGAGCCATGACACGTAATGGTCGAAGTTCACAGGCTTTTTCTCTGAAGCGTTTTCGAGCAAGCCAAAAGGCATACAGGCAATCGTTGCAACTCTTGAATTGTTTGGCAGGAACAGAAGGCAAAAAACGGTAAGGGTTGGGACCGCGGTAGCGTCTGGGCTTTGGTCTTTGTGCGGCGCGTTGTGCTGCTAGTTTCTTTTGTTCTTCGAGGGCTTTTTTGGTTTCAAGCAACGCACGTTTCATCTCGATAAGGGCTTTTTTGGTCTCGTGAAGCGTCTTTTGGGTCTCTTCCAACTTGGGATCGGGTTTCACAGGCGAAGGAATGGGAGCGCGCGATGCTTCTTTGGCG
The DNA here is from genome assembly GCA_020632975.1 of Myxococcales bacterium. Classification (GTDB taxonomy): domain Bacteria; phylum Myxococcota_C; class UBA6777; order UBA6777; family UBA6777; genus JAKLKB01. The sequence continues at coordinate 164,980 of JACKEL010000011.1, read as the reverse complement.
CGTGGTGTGGGGCCGTCAGGTGTGTTTGTGGTGGGAGCCGTTGCGCCTGTCTTGGAAGTGTCCGCTTTCTTCGAGAGGACGGGTCTTGCGCAGATGATTTGGTGGAAGGAAACCAACGAGATCCCGCAAAACCCGCACCGACAAGCACCAAAGTCCCAAAGCGATCCAGATAGGAGAGCGTTTGGGTTGCGCTTGTGGAGGCGAAAGAGGCCGTTCTTTCTCGGTTTGGGGTGTTGTCTCTTCTCTGTTCGGGGTAGAGGTTGCGGGAGTGAGGGTTGTGTGCTTGTGTTGTATGTCAGGGTAGGCGTCCATCTCTCCCGTAGGAAGGGGCTCTTTGCTCTGGGAGGGAACCGCATGGAAGGGGGCTTGGTCAGCAGGCCCAAGGTACTTTTGAAGCGTCTCTGGATCGCCTTGGATGGCCGCACGAAGGGCATGAGCAAAGTCTTCACAAGATTGAAAGCGATCTTGCGGGCGTTTTTGCATGGCTTTGCGTGCGATTTGTTCGAGTTCGGGTGCGACTTGTACACCCCAGTCTGCGATGGGTGGGGGATCTTGGGTCAAGTGCGCTGTGATGATCTGGACAAGGTCGCCGCCTGCAAAGGGGAGGTGCCCGCTCAAAAGTTGGTAAAGTGTGACGCCAAGCGCATAGATATCAACGCGATGATCGACGTACTTGCTCGAAGATGCGTGCTCTGGGGCGATGTAATGGGGAGTTCCAAGCAGGGCATTGGTCTTGGTGTGTTGGTTGTCATCTTCGAGGCTTTTGGCGATCCCAAAGTCCATTACTTTGGGGGTCTCGTGCCCAGAAGGACCTTCAAGAAGGATATTTGAAGGTTTGAGGTCGCGGTGGATGATCTTTTTTTGGTGCGCATAGCTAAGGGCCTGGAGCACAGGCAAAAAGAAACGTTCGATCTCTTCGGTACGAAGGGGACCTTGGCGTTTCTGAAGAAAGTGCTCTAGATCGTCTCCTTCGACCCAGTCCATGACCATGATCAAGGTCTCTTCTTCTTCGAGGATGTCGAAGACACGGACGATGTGAGGGTGTTGGAGTTGAAACTGGAGGCGCGCCTCGCGTTTGAATCTCTCTCGAATCGCCGAGGATTCGGTGAGTTTCGAGTTGACGACTTTGAGCGCGACGGGATTTTGAAAATCGAGGTGCAACGCTTTGTACACGGTGGCTTGTCCACCGCCACCAACGACTTTTTCGATACGATACTTTCCGAGGACGTGGCCTTCGGAAAAATGCTGTGTTGTCATGGGTTTGTCACCTTGCCTGCTTGGGGTTCGAGGGCAAAGAACAAAGGCGCAGAGGAGATCTTAGGGAGAGGACTTCCCGTAAAAAGCGCGGATGCAGTTTTGACGGGAAACTTGCTGGGTGAATCGACTCTTTGCTTTGGTGACCAACTTAGCGAGGAGTTGGGGACGACACAAGGAGCCGTGCTTAGAGAGTCGTTTAGGCTTAGAAAAGAGCGCCATGGGAGCCTTTTGCTGCCCAAAGACTTTGCAAAAGAGCACAGCTTGTTGTGCGCACTTTTTATAACATCTTCGGATCGCTCGTTGGATGGCATTGTGTGAACAAGGATGCACGGCATCGACTGAAAGACCGGGTGATGCGCCTTGTTGGAGGGCCAACACTCGACGAAGACAACTTGAACAAGCTTGCCCAGCGAGCTGCGTTTTTCTTACGACAGGGCCTGTCCTTGGGGGAGTGGGCGACTTGATCGGCTCACGAACCCTCGGTGGATTGGGTGGGATGACGCGCTTGGCGATAGGTTCCAAGCGTCGAGGAGGATGCGCTGGTTGTGCAGGAATCTGGCGTTGTTCTGGTTGCTTGCGTAGCTCTGGTTTGCGTGAAGGGGGCGGTGTGATGCGTTGGGTGGCGATGGGTTTGGGCGGCTCTTGTGTTTGTTTGTTGCCTGGACGCCCCCACAACAGCACCAAGACCAAAGCCGCAAGTCCCAAAACGCCCGTTGCGATGGAGATCCACTGACTCGCATCTTGGGGCGGTGCGCTCATGTGCTGACGCATGGGAGGACGAGAGTTGTGGGATGGCGGAGGATTGGACGAATAAGTGGCGACTTCTCCTGAGGGGAGCGGCATAAAGTCAGCGGAGGGCTGTTGGGTCACTGAAGGCGGAGAGGTGTGTTGTGGTCCTGAGGGCGGAGCATCCAAGGGAAACTGCGTGGGGATCCTTGGAGAAGCCTCTTCTTTGGGGATGGCCTCTAGTGAATGGATCAGCGGAACAGGTGTAGGGATGGGCGATATTGGAGAGGAAAAAGGGACAGGAGAAGCCGCAGGCCCCAAACGCAGGAGTTCTTCTGGAGAAGCCGCAAGTGTGGGGGCTTGGTAGAATTGAAAGTTTAAGGATGCGCCAGGGGCCGCGTGGAAAGGGTCGCTAGGCGGCGTAATGGGAAGGGGTGTGTCATGTGGTCGTCCTGCCACAGACAAAGGGGTTTGGACGATGGACGAAGGCGGTGCAGTAAAAGGGTTTTGCGGTGAACTTGTGGGAGCTTGCAACAGAGATTGATCTGTGGGGGCATCCGCAAAAGGGTTGAGGCTGGCCGTGCCGCTCATGCTGTTAAAAAGTGCCCGTGAAGGTGGGGCCAACAGGTGTCGAACTTCGTGATAGCGACCTTGCAAGACTTTTTGCAAGACGAAGGCAAAGGACTCACACGAGTCGAATCGTTCTTCGGGTCGCTTGGCAAGGGCTTTTCTTGCAACAGCCTCGACTTCTGGGGGGACGACGACGCCCCAAGACTCGATGGGAGGCGGATCTTCAAGCATGTGGGCCGTGATGAGTTGCAAGAGGTCGCGTCCTTCAAAGGGAAGTCGGCCTGCAAGCATACGGTAGAGGATGATGCCCAAACCATAGATGTCAGCGCGGTGATCCACGTGTTTGCTAGAGTTGGCTTGCTCTGGTGCGATGTATTGGGGGGTTCCAAGCAGGGTGTTGGTCTTGGTTTGTTGGCTTTCGTCTTCGAGGCTTTTGGCGATGCCAAAGTCCATCACTTTGGGGATGAACGTCTCGCCTGAGATCTCTAGCAGGATGTTGGCGGGCTTGAGATCGCGGTGGACGATCTTTTTTTTATGCGCGTAGCTAAGTGCCCGAAGGACAGGAGGAAAGATCATCTCGACTTCTTGGGCAGAGAGCGGGCCTGCTTTGTCGATGAGGTAGTGTTCGAGGTCTGGGCCTTCGATCCAGTCCATCACCATGCCCAAGATCTCGCCTTCTTCGATAATCTCCAAGACACGGATGATGTGCGGGTGTTGCAGTTTGAATTGCAGGCGCGCTTCTCGCTTGAAACGCTCGCGGATATGAGGCATCTGTGCGATGCGATCTTGAAGGAACTTGATCGCGACCGTTGTATCGAGATCTTCGTAATAGGCTTCATATACAACGGCTTGCCCACCATCTCCGATCTTGCGACGGATCTGGTACTTACTGATCTTTTGCCCTTCAAGCTGATGTACCGAGATCATGATCTTGCCCTTGGGACCGAGAATGCCAAACATATCGTGTGGCGTGTTGCAAAGCTAGGTGAAGGAGAGCCTTCTTTTCAGGAGATTAGTTGGCGTAAATGCCGAAGAATGTGGGCCGATGTTGTCTCGACCCAAGTTGGTGTCCAGAGAGTTGCAAACGACTTTGCGTGGGGGATGGCTCTTTGAGGAACTGCCCTTGCGACTTGAGCACGGCTGCACCGCGCTTTTTGGGGGGAGGCAACTGCAAGGCGCCCACGATGATCAGGACCGTTCCCAACAAAACACCACCACCACCGCCGCCAATCAAGCCATAAGAAAGGCTGCTTTGATCAGGGGCTCTTTGGCTATTCAAACGTCCGGGGACCGTCGGATCTTCATTTTCTTTGGGCAAAAAGACTGGAGAGGGGCCCATGATCGAAGGGTTGGCGAGGATACCAAGCGTCGTTATCGCTAGACCTCCCGCGAGAAACAAAGAGCCGCCCACCACCAAGATGATCCCTGCGGTTTGTTGACCATTGATCGCTTGTTGGATGGTTAAAAACTTCTTGTCTGCGGCGATCACGCGCTTTGCAAGCTGTTGTTGGTTACTTTTGATCGCTTTGCGTTCCACAGTGGCGCGTTGCAGTTGTCTGCGTAAAAGCTCGATGTCTGCGTCCTGTTGCTTGGCGCGATCTGTGACCTTGGCGCGATCTGACCAGTGACTTAGGGCAAACTTGAGCAAGGCGACGTAGATCTGACTTTGCCGAATCAAAGTATCCAAATCGCGTTCAAGGCTCAGCGAAGCTTGCAGGTTGATCTGTGCGTTGGTGTCTTGCTTGAGTGACAACAGGTTGTAGAGCTTGTTGTATCGACGCAAAAACAACAGCGACTTTTGCAACGCAAGCATGGCTGTTTGGAACTGTTGGATGTAATCTTTGACAGCTTGCGCACTTTCAAAACTCCCGACCTCCCGGATGTTGGGCAGAGCACCTTGGAGTTGGTAGCGCTTGAACTGAAAGCGGTAGATCCAAAGTTGGAACTGGTCTTTTTCTTCGGGTGGAAGCTTGTTTTGGATAGAAAGGTAAACGATCTCAAGTTTCTTGAGGCTTTGAACGAAGCGCTTGAGGTCCCCCAGTACGAGGGCTTCTTGGACACGCACAAAAGCTTGGCGTAAGTCAGATTGTGTTTGAGCATGGGCTTGATTGGGAGAAAGACCGCACCACACCAAGAAGATAACGAGCAAGACGAGGGGCACTCGGAACATGGATCCGCCTACAGCAAAAAATGCAAAAGACCTAGACAAAGGGTTCACGTTTCTTTTGCGAGTTTCTTACAAGCGCTTACTACATAGCACGAAACAAAGCCGTAGGGGAAGTGATCGAAGGGGACGCCTGAAGACGAAAGGGAGGGGGAGGCGTTGGATTAGCTTGCGTATTTCCAAGTCGTTCCGTCTGGAGCGTCCTTGATCTCGATGTTGTTGTCTGCAAGCAACTTGCGGATCTCATCAGCGCGTTGGAAATTACGAGCTGCACGCGCTTCTCGACGCTCCACAAGCAGAGCCTCGATCTTGTCGGGCGTCAACGCATTTTCTGCGCTTTGGCCTTGGGGAGTGGCCAAGTAAGCTTCGGGTGATTCGAGCCAAACACCAAAGACTTGCGCAAACTCTTTCACATAACGAAGACCATCCAACAACAAACGGTCGTTGAGATCTTGTTCCAAGCCCAAACCACGGTCTGCAAGTTGGTTGAGTTGGCTAAACAAATCGCTCATCTCGCCCATCGCTTTGGGCGCGTTGAAGTCGTCGTCCAAAGCTTCCACAAAACGCGAACGCAGCGGGCTTTCTGAATAGAAGTGCTTGTCAAAGTCGCCTTCCGCTTTGCCTTCCACTGCTTCCCAAGTCAGATCCAGTGTCTTCAGACTTTTTCGCAGTGTCTCGTAGAAGTAGTCGAGGCGCTTTCGTGCTTCATTGAGATTGCTGTCTGAGTAGTTGATTGGACCGCGGTAGTGTGTGTTCAACAGGAACAATCGCAGAGTTTCTGGATGGTAAAGCTTGAGCACTTCTCGGATGGTGAAGAAGTTATCCAGCGACTTGGACATCTTCTCGTTGTCGATGTTGACGAAACCATTGTGGAGCCAGTAACGAACGTGGGTTTTGCCACCCGTGCAAGCCTCAGACTGGGCCACTTCGTTTTCGTGGTGGGGGAAGAGTAGGTCTTTTCCGCCGCCGTGGATATCGAAGAGGTCGCCGAGAAACTTTTGGCTCATCGCAGAACACTCGATGTGCCAACCTGGACGCCCTTGGCCCCAAGGCGAGTCCCAAGATGGCTCTCCTGGTTTGGCAGACTTCCACAGGGCAAAGTCGAGGGGATTTTCTTTGCGGCTATCCACTTCGACACGAGCACCCGAACGCAGATCTTCGATGTTGCGCCCTGAAAGCTTGCCGTAGTCGTGCATGCTATCAATGCGGAAGTACACGTCGCCATCCACAACGTAGGCCATCTCGCGTTCGACGATGGTTTGGACCATCTCGATGATCTCTTTGATGGTTTCGGAGACTTTGGGCTCGTGGTTGGCGGGGAGGACATGGAGGGCTTTCATGTCTTTTTTGTAGGCTTCGATAAACTCGGCCGCAAGTTCGACTGCTCCAACACCCCGTTCATTCGCGCGTTTGATGATCTTGTCATCGATATCCGTGTAGTTTCGGGTATAAGTCACATCAAAACCCGCATACATGAGATAGCGATAGATCACATCAAAAGCGACGTAACATCGAGCGTGACCGATGTGTGAGTAGTCATAGGGAGTGATCCCACAAACGTACATCAACACTTTGCCGGGTTGAAGAGGTTCGAACTGCTCCTTTTGGCGGGTTTTACTATTGTAAACGGTCAAGCTCATGGCAAAAGATCTCCATTCTACAAGGATAGATCGCTCAGAACATGCTTCGGGGAAGACGCAACGGGCCAAACAAGGTTCGAGGACTTTTTATGCCCTGACCTTTGGCTTTCAAAACCAGAGGGGCGCTTGGGCCAAGAGCCTCTTGGGTGTGCGTCGTGAGACAAGGGAGGGAAGCTAACATCCGAACTTGCTTGTGTCAACGCAAGATCGCGGTGCTGAAATCGTTTTTGTTTTCTCTTGTCGCTCAAGCCTCACTCGGCAACTCTATCCACCAAGGACGCCCATCCTCTTTGACAAGCACGCCCCCCAAGATCTCCGCTTCTGCTCGCTTCATCAAGCGCGGTTTCCCGCCTCGCTCAACGACCACACTGTTCCAAGCCGTGGACCAGAGATCTTCTGCTTCCAAAAGGCTGATCCCTAACTTGGGCGCATGTTTGGGTTGTGGTTGGGGACTTAGGCGCAAGGCTTGGGGAAAACACATCGAGACCAAACGCCCCCATGCTTCCGTGTGTTGGGCCACTTGATACGCCAAAGGGCGCACGCGTTTGAGGAGTTGGGGGTGGCTCTCTTTGGGGCAACGCGCCCACTCGTCTTCGCATAAAAGCCGATAGATCCCATCTACTTGCGCTGCAAAGGTTGCTGAGTCTTGGGCCTCTTCTTCGATCTCTTCAAGCGTCCGTGCGTAGGTTTGAAGCAGTTTTTGTCGTGCTTCTTTGAGGGCGATGTCTCCGAAGGCATCGCGCATTTGGAAGATCTCAAAAGAGGTTTCTAGTCTCTGTAACATCTCCACCAAAGAAGAGAGGTAATCGTCCACATCCTCATCGTCGAGATGCACCAAGTCACCGATGACATGACCGTCTGGACAAAGGATGATCCGCGCTCCTTGCGGGTAATACGTCGCGATCTCTTCGCACAAAGCATCCAACGCTTGCAGCGAAAGCCACTCTCCTCGATCTGGTTGTTTACCAAGGACTTTTTGCGCGTTGGCGATCTTTGCAGGGAAAGCTTGCAAGGCCAACTCGATGGGTTGTTGCTCGTCGATAAACTGCTGTATCTTCGATAGATGTAGGTCGATGGGGGCGATGTGAGACTCTTTGCCATCGTGTGACGGAAGGATACATCCACGCCGTAAGATGCAAGAAAGCACTTGCTTGGCTGCATCTTCAGGCTCTTTGATGCTCGTGGTATGGAGCAAGCGACCAAAGAGATGATCCAACCCCTTAAAAAATGACATCCCCTGCGGAAAGATCGTGACCAAAGGCGTCATCTTGACCATCTGAGCCGCCAAGGAAACAGACTGATCCAGTGTCTTGCCTTCATCGAGATCTTGGACCCACACAAAGATCAAACCCAAGTGCAAACCATACAAAAAACGACTCCAGATCCCCACGTCCTCTTCTTTGGGCTTGTCTTTGGCGCCTCGCAAAACCACGCGAAAGATCGCCAACATACGCGCTCTTATCCGCACTGTCCACGAAGACAGACCCTCTCTCTCACCCATGTCAAAACTGTGCACAAACAACGATTTGAGCGCTGTGCGGTGAGGCTCCAACAAGGACATCTTGGCTTGGACCAGTGCCTCAAACCGCAAGGCGATCGTCTCTTGTGGCAAAGAAGACAACGCATCTTCAAGATCCGTGGTCAGCCGTTCATAGAGCGTCAAAGCAAAGGCTTCTTTGGTTGGATAGTGTCGATACAGCGCTCCCAACGAAAATCCCGAACGCTTCGAGATCTCCCTCATCGTTGTGGCTTCGTATCCCCGCTCCCCGAAAAGCTCCATCGCCGCTTCCCACATCCGCAATGCGCTGCGGTGCCCTTTGGAAGTTCGCTCCCGCATGATGGGCTCCTTTCTTTGAAAGTGAACGTGTTCTCTATGGGTATGCGAACGTGTTCTCTTTTTGATGAAAAGTCAAGGTGCCTGCGCTTGGGGAGGATTTGGGCGGGCACGGAGGGTCGCCCCTGGAATGAAATTGGATATCGATATATCCGGGGCGGCCCTCTGCGGCCGCCCGAACATGCCGTGGATATCCCTGTATCCGGGGCGGGCCTCCGTGCCCGCCCGAACATTCCGCGGATATCCCGATTCGAATCTAGATGTCAGAGTTTTTCGTCAAGTGCTTTTTGGTGAGCGTCTTGGAGGTCGTAGCCGATGGCGGAGAGGACGCGTTGCCAGAAGGCGGGCAAGACGCGGCGCAGTCGGTATCGAGCGCGGACGGGGTTAGGTTTGGCGGGTTTGCGGGGGGCGGCCTTGCGTCGTGGTCGTGGTTTGCGGCCGCGGCGGGGTGTGCGTGTCAGCATCCCCGGGATCATCAAGAGAACCGCACTGAGAACGGAGTTGGGGACGACGGGGAATTGGAGGTCATAGCGGACGTCTGCGTATTTGGGTCCTTCGACCAAGCGGAGTTGGAAGCGCATACCTTTTCCGCCGTCTCCTTTGGTCATGTCTGTGAGCAGGCGTTGAAAGAGGGCGCTGACGCCGCCTGGGATGACAACGCGAGCGAGTGAACGCAAGAAACGGCCGCCTTGGATCTGCAAGCGGGGTGGGCGATTGAAAGCAAAGTTAAGAGAAGCGCCATCTTTGTGTGGGCGGACTTTCCAGCGGAAGAGGATATCGCTGACGCCGAAGTTGATATTGTTGGAGGAGAAGAAGAGTTGGGTGCGTGTAAGGAACTCGCTTTGTAGTTTGTGTGTGGGGCGCCAAGGTTCAGAGGCGACGGTCGGTTTCCAAGAGTCATCGCACATGAGGAAACCGTCTGCGTGGACGACAGCTTCGACGCGGTAGTAATTCTTTTTGTTGCTGTATGTCAGCGTAAACCACCGTCGATACAGGGAGTCAAGGAACTCAACTTGAAAGAAGACGCGCACACGATTCTTTTTCTGGGCTTTGTACCAAGAGGGGTAATCGGTTTTGATATTTTCGTTGCGCCAGAACAGCTTGAGGTCGAGTTTATAGCGACCTTCGGACATGGGTGTCACGACGCTGCGGATATCAAAGTAGCGATCCATCAAGACGGTGGTTCGGGGAAGACGCGAGGTGAGCCAGTCAGCGATCTTGCGGGACTGGGTTTCTTTGATGGAGGGAAAGTAGCGTCTTGGGCCGCGTGCGCTGGGTTCGACAGAGAGGTCTGGGGAAAGTGCGCGTTTCATAAAGTCGTGGAGGAGCCGATCGATCTCTGCGATGCGGACAGGAGCGATGCCAAGTGCGCCAGTTGCTTTGACGCGAAAGGGTCGATGTGGATTTCCGCGGATATTGGGGAGTGGTTGGACATCAAGTGTCATCCCACCTTTTCCCAAGCCTCTTTGCCAAGAGCCTTTGGGGGCAGATATCTGGACATGTTCTTCTTCAACCTTCATGGAGAGATGAGGGTTGATCTTCTTTTGCCGTAACTTTTGGTAAAGCTCTTTTGGGTTCCAAGCTCCAAAAGCGAGGTACATCTTCCAAAGTCGCTCGCTTGCAGCGCGCTCGTACTTTCTCGCATAGCGAAAGGCGACGTATGTGCGGATCACTTCGCTCATGGCGTAGATGCCCGAAGCAGGCTCAGAAGAAGGACTCCAACCTTTGAGCCACTGCTTGAGTTCGAGGACGGCAGGTGTGGAGATCGTGACGTCCTTGATGATCTCAGGTTGCCGTTTGTCTTCTGTGGGAGGTTTGTAGGTTCGACGCTTTGTGGTTTCTGCCGAAACAAGGGTCTGTTGGGACAGGATACCCAGAAAAAGGCCGATGTGGAGCCAAGCACGTAAAGAAGACAAACACATCGCAGATCTCCATACAAAAAGTATACAAGGTTAGGGTCATCTCGCCCGTCCTCAGGGGAGGAAAAGCGACTCATCAAGCCAGTTCATTAGATCTTCAAACACAGGGCCACGGCGATCGGGGGTTTCGTTGTGAAGTGCATGGTAATAACCCGGATACACCGCGACGCGAAGGATATGAGGCAAAGTGCGCTCTGCAAAGCGTTGAAGTGTTGTGGTGTCGGTCACACGGTCTTCTCCAGCTTGGAGAAAGAGTGTGGGGAGGCGAAGTTGGTGAGCTTGCAGCAGAGCTTGGGCAGCGGCCTCTTGGATCGCGCGAAGGGCCCGCGTCGTCACCTCTCGAAAGCACAAGGGATCGCGTTTCAAATCATCGATAATGTCGAGGTCATGGGATAGTGCGCTTGCATCGTAGGGCAAGTCGATGCGCCACGTGGGAGCGACTTTTCCGCCCAAGCGGTAAAGGTTGCTTTTGAGAGAGCGCCGTGTGATCGAGGGATGCAACAAAGGGCTCAAGCCGACAAAGGTTTGCAGCCCGAGGTTTCCGTGTTGTTGGAGCGTTCGCAGGCCCACCAAGGCTCCCAGATCATAGCCCATCAATGCGCTCGATTGGACATCTGGGTAACGCTTTTGAACGTCTTGGATGAACAAGAGCAGATCTTGGCAATACTCCTCAAAGTCCATCACGTGTCCGCGTTTTCCTGGGCTTTGTCCATGGCCTCTTGCGTCGTAGCCTGTCACCAAGTAGCCGCGTTGAACGAGGGTATGGATGAGGTAACGTGCGGTACCTTGGTGATCCCCCAAACCGTGTAGAAACAGGATCACGCCTTTGCGTGCTTCTCCCCAAGTGCGCGTGTAGAGGCGCAACTGATCATGGGCGGAAAAAAACGTTTCTTGGAAAGAGACCTCTTTCAATCGTCAAGTCCTTCTTGTGAACGAGAGCGGTTCGCAATAAGTCGTCCGCTGGCGAGCCTGCGTGGTCTTTGGAGATGTATCGTTTCAGGATATGTGTGCAAATATTCGATGAATCGGTCGTTTTTGTCTTGTCTGAAGGAGGCTTGTGAGTGCTTGGCCCACCAAAGGTCGTTAGGCTTTGCCTTTTTTGATGCGCTCGATCACTTCTGCATACGAGGTGTTTCGCACAACAGCGCTGAGCAGCGAGGTGTACTTGTCCATCAAGTCGCTACGGCCTTGTTCACGGTAGTGTTCCAAAGCGCGGTAGATCTGGATGTAGGCTTTCTCGCTATTGGCGAAGTATTCCACAGCATCCATGATGCAGTCGAGGGTGGCGCGCATCAAACTTCGCGAGCGGTTGCGAAACTCAAGCTCGTCGCCATAACTGTTACGGATCGTCAAATAGACTTCTGCTTCTGCATCTGTGGGGTGATTTCGGTTGGAGTTGGGGACGCTTTCAGCACGTGTGGAGGTAAAGTGGATCGCCCCAACGGAAGGGAACTCTTCGCTCAATCGATCGCGCAGCGAAACGAAAAATGCGTGCAAAGCCCCCGAGCCTTGGCCTTCTAGCGTCACCAAGTCTTCTCTGTCCGAGAGACGGATCTGCGCAAGGACTTGGCTTTGGTCGTCGGGACCGCGTTCTTCGACGCGAAAGTTTTCGAGTCCTACATGGAGATAGTTCTCTTGTAAGACATCTTTCATGATATCGAGGGTTTCCAAATGACGTTGTGTCAGCAGTGTCCCTTTCATCGGCTTCTCCATCTAAAAACAAGGCGCCTTTCGGCGTTTTTGGTGATCCAAGTTTGGTGTGTTTCGCAAAGAGAACCTGATATCCTCCTGCCTTTGAAACGCACAAGCCCAAAGGTAAGACACATAGCACACGAAAGCAACGCGTATCTTTTGGGAGAAGGGAGAGGGGGCGGGGCTTTTTTTGACGGGCGGAGAAAGGGCTGTTAACGCTAGAGGTTGTTGGGTGTGTTGTGATTTGTCATGAGCGCACTGCGTGAACGTATCTTCTTGGAGGTGTGTGATGGTTCTTTCTACTGTATGGCAACGTGTTCAAGAAAAGATGAATGAAGTCGCTGGTTTGTGTGGTGTGCGTGTCGCAACGTTGGCCAACGAAGATGGTCTGTTGTTAGCGTCTTGTGGCCAAGAACTCGACCCCGAGTGGTTGGCCGCGGTGAGTCCGCTTGTCCAAAAGGTCTCTGGGGATGATCGAGACGGTGTTCTCCAAGGAGCCCGCGATAAAGGCTTCTCTCTCCAAGTCACGAGCTTTTCGATGGGTGGACAGCGTTTGTATCTTTGTGCGGCAGGACCGCAACAGTCTCCTTCGTTGGAGATGACGGACTTTGCACGCCAGATCGCACAGTGGTTGCGCTAAGCGAAGTGTCTGTGTTGTGAGAGAGGAGAAGGGGAAAGGTCTTTGAAAGGCCGTATGGTGGGGCGGATCGAGGTATGGGTTAGTTGATAACCTGAAGTTTGAATTGAAGAGCAGTTTCCGTTTTTTCTTGTCCGCTTGCATCTTTTTGTGGAAGACCACGGAAGACGAGGCGTTTGCGGATGGTTTCTTGCAGGCAGGAACCCATCTCAGCAGAAGCAGCGGGCTCGATTTTGACGGGCTCTTCGGCTTTGGGGTAGCCCGTCTTGTTCAAGATCGTGATGTTAACAGTAAACTTTTGATCCGTCGCTTTTGCGTATCGTGCGGCGCATAGGTTGAGATCGTACTGCATCGAGTCATGGAGCCAGAAGCGGAAAGCTGTGGGGGTGTAATCCAACACACCAATCGAGTCTGCATGGTCTTCAAGGCGGAAGTATTGTGTAAGTGTCTTGTAGCCCGAGATATCGGCCTTGATTGGGAAGCTACGTCGCAAGTAAAGCGTTCCGCCCATCTGGGCAGCTGCGGAGGCTTTGGTCTTTTTAGCAGCGCGACGACGACGGCGGCGACGTTTTTTGGGCTTGGGTTCTTCTTCTTTTTTGACTTCAGCACCAGCGCCATTTTCTTTGACTTGGGCGATGATCTGCGCGTACAGGATGTCCGCAGGGAGCGAGAAGTAAGGGGTGGTCAGGCTGCTTTTGTCGAAGCCGCTTCCATCCAAAAAGCCGCGCAGTTCTTTGCGCTTTTTCTGGCTTTTTTCTTTCAGTTCCTTGAGGACGGGGGGTTCTTCTTTGCCTTTGGTGTCGTCCATGCTGTTTTGGAGTTCTTTGAGTTTTTCATGAACGGGATCATACAGCTTTTGGTAGGCGTAGAAGATGTTGTAGCCCTCTGCATAGCGCTGCATCAAAGCATACAAAAAGTCCGAATAGCTCACGCCTTCGATGTCTTGGCAGTTGGCGCCTTCGCACTTTTGAAGCTTGATCTCTTTGCAAGCCTCATCTTTGCAAGCCCCTTGGTAAGCGATCTTTTCGCCTTTAAGGGGAGGACACTCTTTCAACAACGCGGCGTTGTCGAGCTTTTTGCGTCCAGCTTGTGCGCGAGAGACCGTGGACCAGCAGTCACGTGCGGGGCGGAACTCTTTTTGTCTTGTATCAACAAGCCTTGAGAGGACATTGTCGTAGAACTTGTCCACGCGTGGCGCAGGTTTGGGCTTGGCTTGGGGGGGCGTCTTTTGAAAGGCGAAGTACATCAAACCGCCCAACGCAACGAAGAAGATCACAAATGCTCCTTGGATCAGGAGAGGTGTGCGTGGCGGTTGTTCTGCTTGTTTGAGTTCGTCGAGATCGATGGCTTGCCCGTCTTCGCCGAGTAGTTCGCCTTCTTGGTAGGAGCCTTCGTAGGTGCTGTAATCGATTAGCTGCTCGTTAGGCTTGTTTGATTCGCTCATCCAATAAACCTCCAAAAGAAGAAGATATAGAGAATCTTCCGTGGAAGGAGAAAAACATCTCAACCATCTCTGCAAAAAGAGGGAAATAGGCTTCTCGGGCCCGACCCCTCGATGACCTTTGCGACTTGGTGTGGGGCACCTTATCATTAACCGACCTGTCTTGCAACAGCGTCTGTGTGCCCTTTGCTGCATGTTTCTCCACAACACAAAAGAAGGCAACTTGCCACATCAAGGGACGCAAGCTATGATCATGCCCGCTCTCTAATGATGTTGGCTTCTTTTGGTTTGGTTCCTTGTGCATTTTGAGGAGGGATGATGTCCTCTCAGCGTTCGGTTGCTGTGATCTTGGGTGGTGGGGCTGGCACGCGACTTTTTCCACTCACGGGCGAGCGCTCTAAGCCCGCGGTCCCCATTGGGGGAAAGTTTCGTCTTATCGATATTCCGATCTCGAACTGCCTAAACTCTGATCTTTATCATATCTTTATTCTTACACAGTTTAATTCGGGTTCACTCAACCAACACATCTCGCGTACCTACTCGATGCCGCACTTTTTGCGCGGTGTCGTCGAGGTTCTAGCGGCGACGCTGACGCCTACCAACCCTTATTGGTACCAAGGCACGGCGGACGCTGTGCGCCAAAACTTTTGGTACATCTACCAAGTGGCGCAGCGCGAAAAAGCAGAGCGTGTGGTGATCTTGAGTGGGGACCACCTGTATCGCATGGATTATCGTCAGATGATCCAGTTCCATATGGACCGCAAGGCCGATATCACGGTCTCTGTGTTGCCTGTGGGAGAAGAAGATGTCACGGGATTTGGGGTCTTGCAGGTCGATGAGCAATTGAACATCGTGCGCTTTGTGGAAAAGCCCAAAGAACCCGCACTGATCGACTCTTTGCGTGTCTCTGGCAACTTTGGCTCGATCCATATCCCACCCGAACGCCCCTTTCTTGCGTCGATGGGTATCTATGTTTTCGAGCTTTCTGTCTTGGAAAAACTGCTCAATATCAAACCACACAATGACTTTGGGAAAGAGATCTTGCCCGAAGCATTGGGCCAGTACAGCATGTTGGCGTATCCTTTTGAGGGATACTGGCGTGATATCGGGACGATTCGTTCTTATTACCAAGCCAACTTGGAGATGTGCGATCTCGTTCCAGGCTTTGACTTTTTCCCCGAAGACTCGCCCTTTTTCACAAGGGTTCGTTCGATTCCTCCTGCCAAGATCCAAGGTGCTCGTCTTGAACGGGCTTTGTTGGCAGACGGTGTGCAACTCGATCCAGGCTGTCGGATCACGCGGTCTGTGCTCGGGCAACGCTTGGTGGTGCGTAGTGGTGCGGTCTTGGATCATGCGATCCTCTTTGGGGCCACACGTTACGAGGACAAGAACAGCGCGCCCTCAGACAAACCAGCCCTTGGTGTCGGCGAAAATAGCGTCTTGCGCAACTGCATCATCGACAAAGATGTGCGCATCGGAAAGAACGTCGTGATCGAAGGAGCCTTGGGGCTTCCCAACCGCGATGATCCAAATGGGACGTATTATATCCGCGATGGTTTGGTGATCTTGCCACGGAAAGCCGTGATCCCTGACGGGACAAAGATCCCGAACTAAGGGGATATATGCAGTGGGGGAGGGGGATGTCCGTTTCTGGGAAACATCGTTTTCTGGGAGAGGATAGATACGCGAGTGTGTATCTGTAAAGGCGGATAGACGGGGATTACAGAAGCAACAGGATCAGCGCAAAGCCCAGGCCAAAGCACACGATAGCGATGATGATCATCAGTGCCATCGAATTGTTCTTTTTGTTGGAGGGTTTGCGTGGTGCAGCAGCTTGAGCTTGCATCATCGCCATCTGTTGTTCGTGGGAAAAGCCCGCCATGGGGAGATCGCGGGTTGCTGCGCGTTGGCTGCTTTCATCGTCGATCATCTTTTTGAGATCGTTGTCGCTGTAAAGCATCGTGCTTTCGGTAGATGCGAGAAAGTTGGGCATCGCAGCATTGTTGCCATCTTCGTCGCTTGAGGTGTGTTGGGAAAAGATGATTTTGTACTTGGCGAGTTGGATCTCGTCGGCATCGTTGAGTTGGAGCTGCGTGATGCGTTTTCCATTGACGAAGGTGCCGTTGCTGCTGCCTTCATCAAGAAGGAAGAAGTGTCCTTCGTGTTTGACGACGCGGGCTTGAAAACGCGAGACCCCGGGGTTGTCGATGCAAAAGTCGTTGACGACATCGCGACCGATGGTGGTTTCTTCTTTGGAGAGCGTATGTCGCTTAAGGATCTGACCTTTGAGCGTGAGGATCAATTCAGCCATGATGTTTTCCTGTAGCGTTCGCGAAACGAAAGCGAGCCGAAAAAAAAGATGCTTGAGTTGTGTGGATCAAAGATGGCCAGCGAGCCGCTGTACAAGTTTGTTGTATTGTGGGATCGCAAAAGCATCAAGACGCTGTATACGACGCGCAAAGAAAAGTTGCATCGCATCATCCACCAAAGCGCTATTGTTGTCTTGTCTTTCTTGTGCGTCAATGAGCGGTTGGCACAAAGCCGCAGCATAATAGAGATCGGTCGTTCGTTCCAAAGCTGGGCGGAAGTAGAGACTCGATTCCATGGGGTCAAGATCGAGCAATTGTTGGATGTGTGTTTGGAGTTCTTTTGTGGCTTGGTGTCCTGCTGCACGCAAGGGATGCTCTTGGGGCAGGCGATCCCACTGCTTGTCGATCCACGCAAAGAAGGGTGTATGCACCTGAAAACGGCTGATATCGCGTTGGACTTGGGCGATCAACACATTGTGGGTGCCTTCCCAGTTTTCATACACCACATTGTCGCGCAGCAATCGGGGAAGCGCTGAGAAGGACTCGATGGCACCGTTGCCACCGAGGAGTTCGATGGATTGCAAGATCACTTCATGGGCGAGCACCGCAGAACGGAACTTGTTGAGGTTGAGACCCATGCGCAAAAAGGCGGTCTCTTCTTGATCGAGGCTGCCCGACTCAGCTTTGTCTTGCAAGTTGATCAGGTGCGCGCTACCTGCCATCATCGCCCAGATATCGGTCTTCATGCGGGCCAGGAGATCTTGCACCAAAGGAAAGCGTTGGATCGGCTGTCCAAAGGCTTGGCGATGTTGTGCATAGTTCCAAGCGATCCCGAAGGCACGACGGGCATTTCCTGCGACGCCCATCGCATTGTACAAACGTGATGTGTTGATCACATGGCGCATCACATTGTGAAAGCCTTCTTGGGTCGGCCCGATCTGATAAGCGAGTGCTTGGCGGAAGTCGCACTCACCCGAAGCCATCGCACGCGTTCCAAGTTTTTCTTTGAGGCGTCGAACGTAGATGCCGTTGAGTTGGCCATCTTCGAGGTTTCGTGGGACAAGGAAGAGTCCCAAACCTTTGGTGCCATCGCCTTGATCGGGGACGCGAGCGGTCATCAAGATCAACTCAGCATTGACGTTGGAACAGAACCACTTTTCGCCATTGATCCACCACAGACCTTCGCGGCTTTCGTGGGGAGTGGCGGTGGTCCCGTTGGCACCGACGTCTGAGCCACCTTGGATCTCTGTCAAAAACTGCGCGCCTGTAAAACACTGATCGTAATTGGGGTCCAAGAGTCGGGGGAGATAGCGCTCTGCGAGTTCGCCTGTTGCGACTTTTTGAAGCACTTTGACGATGCCTGCGGTGCAAGCCACAGGGCAGTTGTGGCCTGCTTCGCCATTTTGTGCGGAAAGATAGAACAGCGTCAAAGCCAAGAGGTTTTGGCTTGGCTCTTCGTACACAGACATCATCCCAGAGCCATAGATCGAACGCCCAACTTCCCGATAGGCGGGGTGAAAGATCACTTGCTCGATGCGATCCCCGATGCTCGAAAAGCGTTCCAAGCGAGGTAGGTTGTCGCGGTGATCTGCGCTTTGCACGGCTTCATCGATGGATGCGAAGCTTTCGCCTGCTTTGCGCAAGCGCGGAAGGTTCTTTTCCAAAAGCTCGTCGCCCCACAATGACCGAAGCAAGAGGGGGAGAAACATGTCATCTTGGAAAAAGTTGGTGGACTCGTTGTTCTTCCAGTCGCGCAACGCTGAGCGGCCAGCGGCATTTACACTTGGGGTCTCAAATGCAACCATAAAAAGAACTCCTTTAGGGGATGCTGGGCAGAAAGAAAACCTATGGTTTTCACAAGACAGGTTGGCTCATGGCAAAGAACGCCTTGCTGTGAGGGGAACAAGTCAAGAGGATTGGCTGCTTTCTTGGACTTCGCTGTGTGCGTGGACCCCTTCTTTGGTGGGGCGTTCTTCTGCGGGTGGGTTGCCTTGTGCGTCGATGCCGTCTTGCGCGGTGCTGCCTTCGGCTTGGTGCGTCGCTTGACGCGCTTGGCGCTCCTCAAGCACATCGACGAGGGTTTGGTACGTATTGTCTTCTTCGTCTTGGCTTTGGGCCAAAAGCTGACTTGCTTTGCTGAGAGAGACTTGTAACTTTTCGTCGGAATCAAGGGTCTTATGCAACAGTGATTTGGGGATATGTCCAAACAGTTGGATCAGCATCAAAGGGAAGAGATGACCGTCTGGATCGCATAGGTAAGGCACCATCTCCCGACGTCGCGATGGATGATCTTGGGAGGTCGGGATGGGTTTAAAGATCGCTTGTTCCCCTTGTTCTTCGAGGGGTTGCTGCACGATTCTTTGGATGATGCGGTGGTTGTGGTGGATCTGTTGTAAGAAAAAGCCTACAAACTCAACAGCACGCGTGGGGTGGACGCGTTCGAGGCGTTTGATCAAGTTGGCGTTGTCTTGAATCCAGTGTTGTGGGTCGAGGGGCGTGGGCTCCCAGTCTTCCTGGTGTTCTGCCCATTGTTGAAGGGCCTCCCAACACCACTTTTGCGCGCTTTGCGAAGGAAGCGGCGTGACAAAAAGTGCGTTGCTTGCGAGATGAAGAAGCAAAGTGTACTGGCTCACCTGTTGCGCGATGGCTTGGTGAGCGCTCGACCAAGAACGCGTGTCTTGCAACTGGGTATGCAAGAAGTGTTGGATGCCGATCTCTACGATGTTGGAAGAAAGCTGTTGTTTGATTCCCTCGAACTCATCGACCGAAAGACGCAACAAGGGGTGAGCGTGTTCTTCAACGAGGTTGGCTGTCAGGGTTTGGTTGCCAAGGTAGCGCTCACGCCCAAGGTAGTATTGCAGCGCAAGCACCTCTTGGACGCGTTCTTCGAGGAGTGGGCGGTATTCGCTGGCAAGCATCTCCAACAGCAGACGCCACTCTTGGTTGTTGGGTTGGAGCTTTTGTAGAAGCTGCTCCATCGAAAGGAACTGGTAGCGGTAGGTGCGTTCCCACAAACCATCTTCGAGCAAAAGCCCACGGATGGTCGGGGACAGGCTTTTCTTTTGGCTGACTTTGTTGAGGTCGAGATCTTTGTCGATCCACAAGGCAAGCTCGTTCCATTGGCCTTCTTGGGCATCTTCGGCTTGCTTAAAGAACAGCAAAAAGGAACTAAAGAAGCGTTGTTCGCGCAACTGGCCGCTGCTTTGGTGAAGATAACGATCCAAGTACACGATGCGCAGGTTGGTGGTGCGCTCAAGGTCGATCCAACGATATTGCTGAAGTTCAGGGCGTGAAAAGAGCGGAAGTACCCGGCCGTGCAGATCTTGCTGGGGGATCTCGGGATCAGCATCGATGTGCAAGTGTGCGGGAAGTGCGCTGTCTTGTTCGCGTTGCTGGCGCTCTTCTTCGAGTTGTTCGAGGAGACGCAGCAAGATCGGGGGAGCTAGGTGCACAAAGCGCCGTAGATGCTGGCGTAGCAGCGGCCAACGCATGTGGACTGTGCTTTGTTGCTCGCGTTGTTTGGGATACAAACGCCGCAGAACGGCAAGTGGTGATTGCGAAAGAATCCACAACAACTCACAAAGCGTTTGGGTGCTGCTGGCTTGAGGGACAGGACCTTGATCGGGATCGGGGCCGTGGAAAAGAACGACCTCAAAGAAGAGATCCTGATCTTGTTGGATGGTTGCGATGTGTTTTTCGAGTGCATCGAATAACAAGTGCGCTGCCCACTCTTGGGACGCGCTGCGATGGAGGATATCGCGCCAGATCGCTTGAAGGTGCGTCGCTTGGCGGAAGAAGCGATCGTCTTGATCGCTAAGCTGATTTTGGATCGCGAGTTGCGCGAGGAGACTTTCATCTTTGCGGATCGGCCAAAGTGCTGCGTTGTCTCCTTGCGGGTGGATCTCCAAAAAGTGAGAGAGCGCAAGGTGGATACGCGGGTGTCTTTGGGGATCGAGGACCGAAAGCGAAAGACGCGGCCAGTCTTGTGGTGAGAGGTCCAACTCTTCGTGATCCAAGCTCTTTTCGACGCAAAGGCGAAAGAGGTTGAGGCGTCGATCTGTGCTGCTCGAAGAGGAGGGCACATCGTACACAAAGCGTGCTAGCGTGCTGCAAAGGGGGCTTGTGATCGCATCCCAGGACATGGGCATACGAACATCCCACTGTTGTCGAAGTTTGCGCAGACGTTCGCGTCGTTCTGCCCATTGTTCGGGGGAAAGCGGAGCATGACCCAAGCGGTTGCTGAGTTCGTGGGCTGCGGCTTGCCATAGGCGATCTTCGAGGCTGCGGTAAGGAGAGAAAGGATCGACGTCAGGCCACGGGCCTTGCAGGCGCATACGCAGTCGAGCGCTGCGGGTTTCTGAAAGCAGGGACCAGAGAAGGTGTTCCAAAAGGCCCGTCTGGATGGGAAGCTCACGAAGGGATGTGAAGAGTTGTTCTTGCCACTGTATCCCTTCTTGGCTGAACCATCGAAGTTGGGCCCACATCGAAAAGAGCGGGATCTCTTCAGGCTTGAGCCATCCGAACTCTTCGCTCAGTTGGTACTGAAGCCATGCTCCAAAGAGTTCCCAACTGAGGAGCGGGAGATTGTGGATCGCGAGGCGATCAACGATCAAGGTTTGTTCTTCGAGAAGGACCTCTGCTAGATGATCGTGGCCTTCTACGATCTCAAGGCTCCAAGAGGCCCATTCTTCTTGGGGAAAGAGTAGACGTAATAACTCTGTCGCGGCTTGCACAACAAGCTGATCTTCTGGGAGGATCCCATCGATCTCGATGCGTTGGTTGCGTTCTTCTGAAAACTGTCCGCCAGTCAACGTGCGTAACGTTTCGGGGGACCGCCACACAGCTCCCGTCTTTCGACTTGTGGGCTGACCTTGCATCTCACACCTCGGTTCACTCGAATGCGGGTCGCATCGCTCGGGTTCTCTTTGAAGGTAGCGGCGGAAACTCTACATGCACAGGACGCAATGTCGCTTGGCTGGGCTTTTCTGCGAGAGACGAGCCAGAGATGCCGTGTGCAGGCAGGGGAGGCTTGTCTTTTCGTGTCTGCCCTGCTATCTGTTCTGCCGGTTTCCTCCATGATGACTAAGCATCCACTCATGACGCTGGTTTGCTGACTTGCGTCTCGTTTTGCGTCTTTGTGATGATGCACACATAGGACTCGTTATACAAGCCCTCAATCTATGCTGTCGAATAAACCGACAGCTTCTTTCAACCTAAGGAGGTGCGACTTGTCTATCCTTGAAGGGAATATGGTGATTGCACAAGGGGGCGGACCCACGGCTGTCATCAACCAAAGCCTTGTGGGTGCTGTCTTGGAAGCGGTTCGCTATCCACAAATCAAGAATATTTATGGCGCTCTTCACGGGGTACGCGGTGTTCGCGATGGGATGTTTGTGGATCTCCGACAAACCACACACGCCAACCTCGAAGCCATCGCACAAACCCCCTCTGCTGCCCTGCTTTCTACGCGCGATAAGCCCGATGCTGCTTATTGTCAGAAGCTTTTTGAGCAGATGAAAGCCCACGATATCCGCTACTTTTTCTACATTGGTGGCAATGACTCCTCTGAGACCGTCAAGATCGTTTCAGAGTACGCAGAGCAAGCCAAGTACGAGATGCGTGCGGTCCACATCCCCAAGACCATCGATAACGATCTCACTGTGACCGACCATACGCCCGGATTTGGTTCGGCGGCGCGTTTTGTGGCCCAAGCTTTTGCGGGGGTCAACCTCGACAACCGTGCGTTGCCAGGTGTGTACCTTGCCGTCATTATGGGCCGTAGTGCGGGCTTTTTGACTGCATCTTCTGCGTTGGCGCGCCGTTACCCTGATGATGGTCCCCACTTGATTTATGTCCCTGAAAAACAGTTTGTGGTGGACAAGTTTCTCGATGATGTTCGTCGTATCTATGACCAACATGGCCGATGTATCGTGGCTTTGAGTGAAGGGATCTGGAGCGAGATGGACGAAAAGGGCAAGCCCAAGCCCATGATCGTATCGATCTTTGAGCAACAAGGCCAAGAAGTCCCCCGCGACTCCTTTGGTCACCCTCGCCTTGGAGGAGGGGCGCTTGCAGATACTTTGGTTTCTTTGATCACAGAAAAACTCCAGATCAAACGCGTTCGTGGCGATACTTTTGGTTATCTCCAACGCTCTTTTGTTGGATGTGTCTCGGATGTCGATCAGCGCGAAGCACGCGAAGTTGGACAAAAAGCCGTACAGTTCGCTTGCAGCCTCGGCAAAAGCGGATCGGTTTGTATGCGCCGCGTGGGAGATTATGTGATCGAGTACTTCCTCGAAACGGATATCTCCAAGATCGGTGGCAAAGTCCAGCACATGCCCGATATCTGGATCAACGAAGCCCATAACGACGTAACACCCGCCTTTATCGAGTATGCTCGTCCCCTGATCGGTAAGCTCCCCACCTACGAACGCCTCCAAGTCCCCAAGATCGAAAACGCCTAATCCCCGCCAAAAAACACACTCTCTCCCCACCAAGTAACGCATCACCCCCGAACGAAGGCCATCTCATCCCACGCTGAAGGCAAAAAAAAAGACCACGTCCCTAGTCTAGGGGGGTCTTTGCATCTTGCTTTGGCTCGCTCGCTTGCGTTTGCGCTTGTGGGCGGGAGCGTCGGGGTCGTCTCGCGTGCTAACCTAGCACGCCGTGGTACCGGGGTTGACGGTACCGTCCGTATTCGCATCGGCGGCGTCATCCTCAATCCCGATCCTCGCAAGGGTCTTCGCAAAAAGGTGGCTTGGTACGTCTTGGTCCTGCCAACAACCGAAGAGACTTTGCTTCTGTTTGGAATCCTGAAGAAGGAGCTGACTTTGTGGTGAACTTGCGATCTCCGACTCTATCCGATGACTTTCCTCTTCCGATAACAAACCATAAAGGTAAGCTGTCATCTCATCCTCTGGACTTGCCTCTTCAAGATCACGTGCCTGCATGTCATTGAGACTTTGCATTGCAGATTGCAGAGCGGATTGTTCGAGGTTTGCGAGGAATTTCATGTTGTTTTTGGAAGAAGTCATGTCCGTGGTCCTCCATCGGTAAATCGATGTTTATGGGTTTGAATCGTTAGAATCTTTAGAATCTCTGGGATCTTCGCCAGTAGGGCTGAGTTGTCGGAGATAGTGACTGAGCTTACGGAGGGCGGTGTGCATTCTGGATTTGACAGTACCAAGGGGGATATCAAGGGATTCAGCAATTTGTTCGTAGGGGAGATGTTGGTACTGGTACAAGACAAAGACTGCGCGGATGGCGGGGGGCAACTTTTCGACCGCCTCCTGGATGCGAACACCTACTTGTTGACGGTAAAGCTCATCTTCGGGGTTGGGTGAACGTCCTTCGAGTCGATCGGCGAGGCTTTGGTTGGTTTCGCCATGCTCGGCATCGAGGGGGACATTCATGCGATTGCGCGGGCTGCGCAAGGCATCAATACAGATATTGTGTGCGATGCGGTAGGCCCAAGGAGAAAAAGAGGCACCACCGCGAAAGTTTTCGAGATTTTGATAGATCCGCAAGAAGGTTTCTTGAAAAAGCTCTTCAGCTTCTGCGGGTTGGCGGACCATGCGCAAGATGTAGTTGTAGAGGGGGCGCTGGTAACGTTGAAGAAGCTCAGCAAAAGCACGGCGGTCGTTATCTTGCCGTGCGGCTTCTACGAGGTCGAGGTCGGTCATGCTCGCATAGTTGGTCATCGGTATCCACGATCCCATCGGCAGAACGAAAGCCCAAGGCGTCATTGGGGCTGCGTGATCTATGCTTTGGAAGTCGAAGGCGGAAAGGGCGAGCAGGGAAGTGTGCAAGCGGTTGCTTACGCGACGAAACCCTCGCACGGTTTGTCTACGTACCATGCGGTGGCTACGAAGACATCGAACCGCGTCGCCAGGCGAGGGTTGTTTGCCCAAAGCCGCCTGCGGTTTGCTTTGGTTGTGGTTCATTGTCCAACAACCAGTCATAAAGTGATGAAGCATAGAGTCATGTGAGGGGATCGTCAAGCGCATGGGGGAGGAAGAAAGAAGGAACGAGGAGGGGAGGACACCTTCAAAGCCCAAAGATGAGGGCTGATGCGCGCGTTGTTTTGTATGTTCGAAGGTGACTTTCATGATCTTGTTCCTTGGTTTACCGAATCTTCCTCTTGGTGTTGTTGTGGTTTGTCGGGTATATCCGACGAGTATGCGCCGTATGCCCAAAGGGGCATCCGTTCGTTTTGCTGTGTTACGAGATCGGATCAACATTGGTTCGTTTATTCTTGGAGAGGTGGATGGGCGAGAAGAAAAAAGAGCGTTTGGATAAGCTCGTTGTGGAACGTGGTCTGTGTGAGAGCCGTGCCAAAGCCCAGGCTTTGATCATGGCAGGACAGATCGTCGTCAATGATCAACGTGTGGACAAAGCAGGGGCGATGATCCCTGTCGAAGCAGAGATCCGCATCAAAGGCGATGTGTTGCCTTATGTCTCACGTGGGGGACTCAAGCTCGAAGCTGCGTTGGAAGCTTGGTCTGTGCGTGTGGATGTGGACGTTGCCGTGGATCTGGGGGCTTCGACGGGAGGCTTTACAGATTGCCTTTTACAACGGGGCTGTCGTAAAGTCATAGCCATCGATGTTGGATATGGACAACTCCATCCCAAGCTGCGCAACGATGAGCGTGTGATCAATATGGAGCGCACGAATGCGCGCTACCTCACACGGGCTGATGTCCCGCTTCAGGAAGACGAACAGATCGATTTATTGGTTGCTGATCTTTCGTTTATCTCACTGGAGTTGGTGATCGAAGCGATGGTGGCGTTGGTGGCAGAGGGTGGGGAGTATGTGTGGTTGATCAAGCCACAGTTTGAAGTAGGCCGCGAGCAAGTTGGGCGCGGTGGTGTTGTACGCGAGGACGAAGTACGGCATCGCTGTGCTGACGAGATGAGCGCTGTTGCAGCGCGTTATGGTTTACGCGAACTGTCACGGATGGACTGCCCAATTCACGGTCCCAAGGGCAATATCGAGATCTTGATGTGGTTGCGAAAAGAGGGTGCAGTTCCCCCAGAACACGAATAGCGGAGTGACAGCGATGCAGGGTGAGCAAAAAGACAAAAGAGATCAGCGGCTTCCACATGGTCGAATCAAACGATGGCTCGTGATGTGCTGTTTGTGGTTAGGGGTTTGCGGCTTCGCAAGTTCCTCCCTTGCTGCGGGATTTTTGGTTCCTTCGATTGGGAGCCGCGCGAGTGGTATGGGAGGGGCCTTTATCGCTGGAGCGGACGATGTGACGGCGATTTGGCATAACCCTGCAAACCTTGCGCGCTTGGGTGGCTTGCGCATCCTCGCGGATGGTGCGTTTGTTTGGGTCCCTTTCTCTTTTACGCGTACCACGCTTGACGGGCAAAAGCCTTTCCCCACAACTCACAACGTCGGGGATGTTCAGCCTGTGCCTTTCTTTGGGATCAGTTACGACTTTGCGGCCCTCAAACTCCCCAAGATGCACAAGCTTGCTTTTGCAGTGGCGGCGTGGGCACCCTACAATGGCAACTATTATTGGGACAAAGATGGGGCAGGAAACATCGCCCAGCCCGATTGTGCGGGCGATAAGAAAGCGGACTTTCTCTGTCAAACCAATGGTCCCCAACGTTACTCCTTGCATCGTTATGATCCGTTGCAGGTCTACATCGGTATGGCGCTGTCGTACGGGCTTGAACTGCCTTTTATGAGCATCTACGTGGGCGGCGGCTTTCAACTCGTCAAAACGGATATCTATCAAAGTCTTACGGTCAAGCTTGTTAGCGCAAACACAGCGGATACAACGGACGATACACCGATCGAAGTCAATGCAGGATCGGCCTTTCAACCTTCTGGAAATGTGGGACTGACGATCGCATTTCCTTTTGGTTTGTCGGTGGGTGGCTCGTTTCAGTTCCCCCTGAGTGTTCGTATGGAAGGGACGCTTAAAGCGGATATCCCCAAAGACTTTCAGGCACTTGCAACCCTGAAAGGGGACAAAGTGAAAGTGAGCCTCGAACTTCCTTGGATGGCGCGTGCGGGGATCGCTTATCAACCAAGCGGCTTCTCTCGCTTGAAAGTCGAGGTTGCTTTTGTGTACGAAGCTTGGAGTTCGCTCAAGGATATCACCCTTGATCCTTCTGAGATCACCATCGATTCGCCGATCCCCACCTTTGCGGGTCCTGTTCCTGTCGTGAAGATCCAACGTAACTGGCAAGACTCGTGGTCCGTTCGTGCGGGGGCGCAGTTTGCGATCATCCCACAACACTTTTTTGTTCGCGCAGGGTATTTCTACGAAAGCGGTGCGATCCCAAACGCTAACTTTAACGTGTCTTCTGTTCACGGCGAGCGCCATGGTTTGGGGATTGGGTTGGAAGGACAAATGCACTTTGGGCAGCATCACTTCCGTCTTTCGGCCTCTTTCACGCACGTCTTGGAACGCGAAGTCTTGATCACAAACAGCCAAGAGCGCGTACTCAATATCTCGCAAACCGAAGAAGATCGCGCCAAGAACCCACCACCCGTTGTCGGGAATGGTACGTATCGCGCAGGGGCAGAGGTCTTTTTGGTGGCCTTGGCTTATCGTTGGGGAGGAAAGTGATCGTTGGGTTGGGGCTTACGGAGGGGGCTCAGTCGTGGGGAGGGGATCAAGTCGCAGTCTGTTCAGCGGCGCGGGTATCGTGGTTCCAGATCCAGAAGACACCTGAGAAGACGGACAGGTTGGCGGCGCTCAGCAAGATGTAAACCCATGATGGGAAAGATATCGCGAGCAACATGCATAAGAAATACAGGCCGTTGAACACCCACATCCTCCGCTCCAAGGCGATCGCCATACTCGCCACCACCGCAAAGACCAGTGGCATCTCCAAGATCAGCATCTGATGCGTATTGGCTTGTGACTGAATCCCTGCAAGGCCATGGAAGATAAAGGTAAATGCTAGGAGCATGATCGTGTAGGAGATCTTGCGGTTGATGGCATTTTGCAGAAGGCGTTTGCGCATCAAGAAGAAGATGATCGCGATCACGATGGTTGCGATGATATCCGATTGTACGCGATCCCAGAGACCTCCACTGCTGTTTCCTGATTTCTCAAGATAGCGCGTGATCAGAGGCGACATCCCCCAAGTAAAGCCCAAGAGTAACGCAAAGTAACTGCGACCGCGCGCACCTACAGTAATATTTGCGTCTTGTTCCATCTGCTTGAGTTTGTTGTATTCGTCTGCTCGTTGGAACTCTTTGTCGAAAAGCTCGTTGATATCGCCATCCAAGCGTTTCAATTCATCGTGGGGGAGAGCCTGAAGGTTGTTGAGATCGTGCAAGAGGCGTTGGGCTGCGCGTGGATTGCGTTGTCGGATCTCGTAGTTGACCATCAGGTGCAACGCTTTTTCGAGACCTTTGTGTCCGTCGGGGTTTTCGGGCCATTCGCGTAGGGCTTGTTGGAAACCGAAGCGGCACTCTGAAAAGAGACTGTAGATCTGTACGTGTGGATCATCGTGGAGGCTGTCTTGGAAACTGTTTGTACTTTCAAGGAGTTGTTCAAGCTCGCCAAGACTCTCTCTCGCATTGTTACTGAGTTGTCGAGAGCTTCGATGTTTGAGGAACAACGCCAAGGCTTGTCGAAACTCTAGGGCGGAGCGGTATCGCTCGGCTTGGTTGAGTTTCATTGCTTTTCTACAGATCGCGGCGAGATCGCCAGGGACGGTCTCATCGTAGTCTTTGGACACTGAGTCGTAAGCTTTCCCAAGGATCTCAGCGATGGTGTCTCCTGAGTGGGGCGCTTCTTTGGTGATGATCTCATGTAGGATCGCACCCAAGAGGTACACGTCTGTCGTGGGATTCCATTTGGCATTTTGCCAGTCCACCATCTCGGGCGGCATATAAGCAGGGGTCCCTGCCAGTCCATTGATCTCTGAGGTCGAAGGAACCCCTTCGATGTTGCCATGCCAACTCACAGCAACCCCCCAGTCCACTATATATACCTCACCAAACTCACCCACCATGATGTTGTCGGGCTTGAGGTCGCGGTGCAAGATCCCCTTGCTATGGGCAAAATGGATCGCGTTGCATACTTGCATCAAGAGCCGTATGTGCCATTCTAACGCGTCGAAACCTTCATCTTTGTATTCAGGGATCTTGATCTCATCGAGCAACATCTCGCTCCACGCTTGGCCTTTGACTTTTTTCATAACCAACGCGGGAGTGTCTTCGCTCGTGCGACCTAGTGCGTAAACAGGGATGATGTTGGGATGCTCCAAGAATCCCGTGACACGGGCTTCTTGGAGGAGTCGTTGTACGGCTTCCCGTGTACGATTTTTGGGCGGCAACATCTTGATCGCGACTTCGCGTGAGAGGGCTGCTTGGCTCGCGGACCACACCTCACCCATCCCACCACGACCGATTGGCTCGCGCAAAACGAAGTTGATCCCTTCGGGATTGTGTTCTTCGTTTTCAATAAGAAGAGGTAAAGAGTCCAAGGGGATGGAGTGACTGCTCAGGTGGGAGCCTGGCATCAAGGTTGTGCGAAAGGCGATGGTTGGTGAGCTGCTGGGGTTCTCTGAGAGAGAGATGCTCTGCCAAAGTTTCTCAAAACCGTCTCTCTTGGGTGGATTGGCCATGGCTCTTTGGTTGCTCCTTGCGAAGGATGGCGTGCCGTAAGGCATCATAGAAAACGTAATGTAGACGCAAGATCCGGTCGTTGATGTGATTCTCGGTGAGCTTCGCCGTCCAAAGCTTATACGATCGACCGTGGAAAGAAGATGAGACCTTACTCATCAAGATCTTGAATTTGCACCATCTTATGTAGAATGTCGGAGGCTGGCAAGATGAAATGCTGCCTTTTTGTGAGCCAAGGGTCTCCTTGGTTGTCGCGAGGCGTGTTGATAATTCTCATTGAAAAGGAAATGTTCTTCTAGGGCCTTCCTCCGAAATGACAACGCGCCGTGTAAGATACTCCCACACGGCGCGCTCTCTTTGGATGCTGGATACTTTGTGTACCTTCGCTCGAAGGCTTGGGATGTCCTTGGTATGGCGTCAAGCCAACAGGTCTATCTCCCTGATGGGTATCCTTGCTCTTGGGTTCGATGATCTTCATGGGCCAACAACACATACATTCGGTTCTTTGCGCTACAGGCGCTCCGTTTGTGTGGTCTATGAAGGTCATACGAACAGAAAAAAAAACACACAAAAAAAGAAACAAAAACATACTTTACAAAAAGGAAACAAAAAACAAACAGACTTTCAAAAAGAGATACTTACAAGAAAAGACACACAAAAAGATACATCAAAACAAAAACATACTTTTCACAACAAAGAAGCACAGAAAAAAGAAGCTATCATACACATACAACATCATCATTCTTAGAAACCAAAGGCCACTTTAGGCAGCAAGAGCATCAGACTTAGTCGTCTTCCTCCTCCTTGCTGTTCTGTTCTTCCTGATCAGCAGGGAAGACCAAGTGCCTGTCCTTTATATCGATATCGAGGGCTTTGAGGATCTTCCGCTTGGTGGAGTAACGACAGTTCTCCCCTCGCTCGATGCGGTCGATGGTGAGAACTGAAACACCCGCTTTGCGGGCGAGTTCAGCTTTGCTCATCATCTGCTCCTCGCGCACCTTCTTTAAATGGTTTTTCTCATTCATTCAAATGCCTTACGTCGCGTTGTTATGCTTTAATTAAGCTTAATTTTTATTCACTATGCTTTGTTTTGTGGAGAGACACAAATTCCAATCGCAAAAAAAATATAGGAGCCTGTTTTTTCTGAGAAAAAAGAAAGGATGTTTAAGCTTGGAGGGTGGTTTGGGCAGGAGAAAGGGGGATGGTGCTGGCGATAGCACGCCACGTAGAGGCCGCTGGTAGCAAGGCAAACCACGCTTGAGGGAAGACATCAAGACCATAACGAGCGCCCAAGAAAGCGCCCGCGAGCATCCCCAACGTGGCGGAAGGACCGCCACATTGCCACAAAGCGATCATGCGTTGTGGTGGCGGATCTTCGAGCAATAGGGCGCGATAAGAGGCTTGTAGCGATGTCACGACATAGCCATTGGGGGACAAGGCTTGGAGTGGTAACAAAGGTGCAGACTGAAGGGACTGTGTGACGGTAGGCCCGATCCCTACGAGACATAGGGCGGTATGGCGATGTCCATGCCATTGGTCAGCAATCAACATCCGTAAGAGTCGAGAGGCGACCAAAGAGGCATCTACACAACGCTGATCGGGGTGTGTCTGCTTGCAGAGGATGGCAGTTTCTTTTTCGAGCCGCGACAGATCTTCGTGACAAAAGAAAGGCACCAACAAAGAGCGTTTGAGCCCGCCACTTCCCGCAGCTTGGCGACGAGACTCTTCCCAGACTTGGCGTGCGAGTTGTTCTACCTCGGGTGTTTCGGGTTCTAGGGCGGTTTCGTCTTCGTCGTTGGGCTGAGAGGCCGCGGCTTTGGCGGCTTCGACGGCTTCTTCGAGTCGATCCACGACGCGTTCTGTTTGGGGTCCTACCAAAAGCGTTTGATCGAGGTAGTGATCGAGCAAAAGCGTTTGTCTTTTGGCAGGTGAGGGGATCTGTCCTTGGAGATATTCTTTTGATAGGTCAAGAAGATAGCGTAGATCTGGGCTCATGGGTGGCAGACGAAGATGGGAGCCTGGGTCTTTGACTTCGTCGAGCTTCAAGCTTCCTTCGTGGAGAGCTTGGCCGATCGAATAACCCATGCTCATGCCCATGAGTCCGCCAAGTAGGCGATCTTGTCGTTTCAATGTAGGGGTCCTGTGAGGTCGGTGGATGGGGGAGGATCACACGAGGCTGATCAGATATTCGCCTGCGACGTGGGCAAGGTAAGCGACGATGCTAAGTTCGCCTTGCGTAAAAGGCCGATCACCGGGGTTGTTGTAGAGTTGGATTGCCCCTAGGACGCGTTTTTGGTGTTGGATCGCAGCACAAAGCATCGAGCCCGGGATCAGGCCGATGTTGTTCAGGATGTCATTTTGGAAACGCGGATCTTGCTGGGCATTGGCGATCACTTGGTTGATGCCTTCTTTCGCACAGAAACCCGCGATGCCTTGTCCCATGGGGATACGGAAGTTGAGGAGTTCATCAGCACGTTGGCCAGAACTGACCTCAAACCAAAGTTCTTGGTGAGGGCTGTTGATGTCGGTCAAAAGGACCGCTCCACCCGCGGCATTGACATTGTTCATTGACAGATCAAGGACGAATTGCATCGCTGCGTGGCGATCTTCGCCATGATCGTAGATCTCCATGGCGCGCATAAAGGCGTCTGCAAGGATCTCTGTGGTCATACCAGGCTTGTATTTGCCATCGCTGTCAGAGAGCGAAAGGGGTTGCGCGTTTTGTTTTGCAGGCGCGGGAGCGGGTGCAGGAGCCGCTGCTTTGGGCGCTACAGGAGGCGCAGCGGGAGCTGGTGCAGGAGCGGGAGGCGCGACGGCCACGGGGGGCGCAGGAGCGGGTGCAGGTGGTGCAACGGGCGCAGGCGCGGGTGGTGCAACAGGTTGTGGTTTGGGGGCCACGGGGGGCGCTGCGGGCGGTGAAGCCACGGCCACGGGAGCAGGCGCGGGAGCGGGTGGTGCTGCTGCGGGTGGTGGAGGTGCAGCAGGAACTGGCGCAGGGGCCGGGCTTTTGGCTGAAAGGTCAGACATCGACACCGCGGCCATCTCTGCGGGAGCCTTTGTCGCCGAAGGTGGCGGCATCATGGGCGTTGAGGGAGGTGGCATCATGGGCGATGACATGGGTGGTTCAAGAGGCGGAAGCGGCGCTGAGAAGGTCGGGATCTCAGGCTCGGCGGGTTTGCTTTCGGCCTTTTGAGCGATATGAGCTTTGAGGGCTTCTTGGAGAGAGCCATCATCTGTCAATGTTTTAAAATGGTCGTTTGCGTCCGCTGCTGGGGGAGATGCGACTTCTTCTGTCACATTCGCGGGGCTGGACACAGAGACGCTGGGGGGAGGAAAGTCAAAAGAAGGCGCGTCGAAGGCGATGGTTTGGCCTCCAAGGGCTGCGGCAGCCACAGGCTCGGGCGCAGCGATGGGAGCGGGCGCTTCTTGAACAGGGGGGGCAGGCCGAACCTCGTAGGTCTTCCCTGTTTTGGTGTCCGTGATGCGGACATTTTCATCTTCCATAATGTCACACATGATATTGCGGACATTGTTTTCGTCGCCGACTTGCTTGAGTCCGTTACGTAGGGCCAAAAGCCAGTTTGGAGCTTCAATGATAAGCTTCTGGAACTCGCTGGGGTTGTTGGGTTGAGGGACTTGAACTTCAAACTGCATCTCGCAGACCTCCGTAGAAAACAAGCACTTTCCGGGTGGGGCTTTTCCCCATGGACGCTAGCAGAGAGAGGGGGGGATTGTCAATCGAGCCTCGGTCTTCTTATGGAGCCATCATGCTTGGTGGGTTGAGATTTATAGAACAAGGCCCTTTGTCACTCTTTGGGGATCAGTGACGTTTGTTTGCGAGCAAAGTCGCTTGGGAGGGGGAGGGATCAGCGGGGGTTTGAAGGAAGGGTTGCGGCAAAACGCCCGATGGTCCAAAGGATCTTGGTGCCTGCACCGATCACACCTTTGATTGTACCCGAGACCTTGGATTGGCCGATGCGGATGCGATAACGCACGGGGATCTCTTGGATGCGCAGCGACTCAATCACAGCTTTGATCTGCATCTCGACCGTCCATCCGTAGTTTCGGTCTTTCATCTTTAATTGATCCAGCGCATCGCGGCGGATGGCTCGAAAGGGACCTAGATCTGTAAAGCTGTGTCCCCAACGCAAAGATATCAGACTGGTGGCGAGCCAGTTACCAAAGCGAGCTTGTGGGGTAAGGGCGCCTTTTTCTCGTGTGCCTTGTTCTCGCGAACCAAGGGTCATATCCGCCTCATTGTTTTTGAGGGGAGTGAGAAGCGCTGCGCACTCTTCGGGATAATCGCTGTAGTCGCCATCCAAAAAGACGATGTATTCGGTCTCTTCGGGCAGGGCTGCCAGTCCACGCAAACAAGCCGCGCCATAACCGCGTTCAGGTTCAACGTACACTTCTGCGCCATGTGCACGGGCGATCTCGGGCGAGTTGTCTGTGCTGCCATTGTCCACGACGATCACGCGATCCACCCAGTCTCTCGGGATATCGTCGAGGACCTTGCCGATACTTTTGGCTTCGTTCAGCACGGGGATGATCGCAACGGTTGTTGCTGGGGTGTGTCGAAAAGGAATCAAGGCAAGGCTCCTTGTACTGCTATAGGGTGAACAAAAAAGCGATGGATAGGTGTTTTGTGCAAACAATGCAAGCCCCTACGCGGAGAGGTTCGGGCAAGTTGCGAAAGAAAATAGGCGATCCTTGAAACGTATGGGAGAGACCAAACGACAAGGCTATATCTTTTGCGGAAAGTTTCAATTTGTGCCTAGATACACATAGAACGTGGGATATCTCTTGACTTTAGGTCTTTTGAGTGGCGAGCACCTGAAGAGATTCCCAAACAAGTGTCGCCTTTGTAGGAGGTTGGATGAGTCGTTCGTCTTTGTGGTTCAAGATCCCTGTGGTGGGGTCCTACTTTCGTTGGTTGGAAGGAGACGCGCCAAATGGGTTGGTCGAACGCTACCCGATCTTGGGGGATCATGGAGAAAGTAGTGTCCCTGGTATCTACATCGCGGGCGATCTGACAGGGGTCCCATTGCTCAAGTTTGCTGCGGAAGGTGGCGCGGATCTGATCCGTGAACTCGACCGCGATGCTTCTTTCCAAACAGAGCGAAAAAACCGAGATGACGAGACATACGACGTCGTGATCATTGGGGCGGGTCTCGCGGGGTGTTCTGCCGCGATCGAAGCGCAAGCTTTGGGGTTGCGTTTTGTGGTGCTTGAAGCAGATCGCGCTTTCTCGACCATCCATAACTTCCCTGCAGGAAAGCCGATCTACACGTATCCTGAAGAGCTTGAGCAAAAAGCGCAACTCAAGACGATCGGTAACACCAAAGAAAACTTGTTAGAGCACCTTGAGGGCCAACTCGAAGGGCTCGATCTTCCGATAGAAACCGCCTACGTCAAGGGCATCTCGGGGCGGAAAGGGGCTTTCTCTGTTGAGGTAGAGAATAAGTCTTACAAAGCGCTGCGTGTTCTTGTGGCGATAGGAAAAAGCGGAAACGCCCGAAAGCTCGATGTAAAGGGCGAAGATCTGCCCAAAGTTTACAATCGCTTGATCGATCCAAAAGACTTTGCAGGACAACGCGTCTTGGTGGTTGGCGGTGGTGATAGCGCTGTTGAAGCCGCATTACTCTTGGCTGAACAGCCCGATACTTCGGTCACATTGTCGTATCGTGGTGCAGAGCTTTCGCGACCCAAACCCGATAACGTTGCAGCGATCAAACAAGCCGCATCTTCGGGGAAAGTCGATCTGTTGTTGGGCTCCAAGGTCCAAGAAGTTCAAGAAAAACAAGTACAGCTACAAAGTGGCGACAAGAGCCAGACCCTCGAAAACGACGCTGTCTTGGTACAGATCGGGAAAGAGTTACCCATCGCTTTCTTTTCGCGCTCAAAGATCGACATCGAAAACACATGGACACTTGAGCGTTGGGTGATGTTGTGGGCGTTGTTGTTTTTCTCGGGCATCGTGTACTTCGGGAAAAAAGCAGATGTCTTTGCGAAGGGTTCGCTGTGGGATAGCCTCACAGGTGCACCCGCCTATTTTACAAAGATGTTGGGGACGCTGGGGCCGTATCAGTGGCCCAAGGCAAGCCTCAGTTTATTGGCTTGGGCTTCTTTGTTAGGGTTTGCGGTGACGGGGATCTGGTCACTCGTGATCTTTGGTCGCAAACTTTCGCAGTACTTTGCCACACGATGGAAGATGGCGAAAAGCCTTTACTTTCTGGGCGTGGGGCTCTTTTTCGTGGGGGTGTACCTCAGTGAGTACTATCTCAAGCAAAAGTTCCTCGGGAAATCGATGGGCTTTTGGTACACCTTCTGGTACTCCGTGACGATCACGACATTCGGGATTCGGCGGATCTTGGCGCGGCGTTCGCGCTATATCACGCTTCAAACCACTTCGTTGATCTTGATCCAAGTGTTTCCGCTGTTTTTGTTGCCTGAGTTTATCTTGCCTTGGATGGATCAAGCAGGTTGGATGCCTGCGGCTGTCAAAAGCGAGCTTTTCCCGGGTGGTTCTTACTGGCGGGCGTATGGCTTTATCTTGGCGTGGCCCTTGATGCCTTGGGGGATCACGATCACAGGGACTTTTACAACCACTTGGCTTGTGATCATGTTTTTGCAGAGCTTTGTGATCATCCCGCTGTTGGTGTGGAAGTGGGGAAAGGGCGCATACTGCGGCTGGATCTGTTCTTGTGGTGCTTTGGCCGAAACGCTTGGGGACGAATATCGCACAACAGCTTGGCATGGACCGCTGTCTCGGTCTTTTGAGCACGTTGGACAGGTCGTGTTGTTTGTGGCGATCGGCCTCACAGGATGGCACTTTGCGGCCCCATACATCGGGACGCATGCACTGCTAGCTCATCTTCAAGGTGGCTACATGCTGATCGTCGATGTGCTCTTTGCGGGCGTGTTGGGCGTGGGCGTATACTTCTTCCTTAGCGGTCGTTTCTGGTGTCGTTTCTTGTGTCCTCTTTCTGCGTTGATGCACATCTACACGCGCTTTAGCCGTTATCGCATCTTCTCTGACAAGAAAAAATGTATCTCATGCGGCGAGTGTACCCGCGCTTGTCACATGGGTATCGACGTGATGAACTACGCCAACAAAGGCGTCCCCATGGACAACTATGAGTGCGTTCGTTGCTCGGCTTGTGTGTATGTTTGCCCTGTGCAGTGCCTCAACTTTGGTGAGATGAAGGGCGGCCAAAGCGTGGCTTCTTTGTTGGGCTTGCGCGAAGAGAAAGCCGAAAACCTGATCTCTTCAGAGACCATCCAGAAACAACTGGGCTGATCCGCATCGTGTGTGTCTTGGGGGCAGGGGAGTGTCTGTTGTCTTTGTGAGGTGAGCGCTGTCGTCTTTGTAAGGATAGACAGGAGCGCTATTTTTTCACGGATAGATGGGAAAGATGACGTCTCTGCGAGGTAGGTGCTATCTTTTCACGGATAGATGGGGAAGATGACATCTTTGCGGGGGATAGGACGCGGGGTTAGGCGAGACCAAGTTTGTTTTCAAGTTCAAGGTCGAGGGAAGCGTGGGAGATGATGCGGAGTGTGCGTCCGTCACGTTCTAAGATGCCGCGTTTTTCGAGTTCAGAGAGGACGCGGTTGATGGTTTCGCGGCTGGTGCCGAGCATCGACGCGATCTCTTGTTGGGACGGTAGTTTGGGGATCATGATGCCTTCTTCGGTCTCTTGTCCTTGTTCTTTGGAGAGGTCGAGAAGGTAACGTGCGACGCGTCCGTACACATCGAGCAAGACGAGGTCGCTGATCACGGCATCTGCTTTTCGCAGTCGTTCACAAAGCTTTTGCATGACATTGTGCAAGATGCGTGGGTTGTCATCGACGCAACGCATGAAGTCTTCGCGTTCGAGTGCATAAAGCAGCGTCGATTTGAGTGCGATCACGCTCGCAGAACGGGGGTTTTGATCGAGGAGGGAGAGTTCTCCAAAGAAGTCTCCTTCGTGAAGGATCGAGAGGATCACTTCGCGTCCTTGGCTATCTGAGATCGCGACTTTAACGCGTCCTTCAGCGATGAGATAAAGGGTTTGTCCTGGTGTGTTGACTTCGACGACTTGTTGTCCACGGACGCATTTTTTGGGGCGCAAAAGAGGGATCATCGGTTCGAGATCTTCTGAAGAGATACCCTCGAACAAGGTCACTCGGGAAAGCAGATCACGCGGTTGGAATCCTTTGGCATTCATCAAACAAGTCTCCGAAACAAGTAAAGCACAACGTCTAGAGCAGTGGGAGCCACAAGACCAGATGAGGGTCACATACGTGATGATTTTCTATGGTTGGGGAGAGACGCGCTGCATCGATTGAGGGCCCGCGACATCATTCATAGAACGGAACATTGTGTACCGTTGTACTCAATGTCTTGTCGATTGCAAAGCGCCGAATGTTGTGTTCAAAGCAAAAGGCTTGCCTTTGTCCTTGCTTGTGCTGTGGAACGGTGTTAACCATCACGGCGTTTGCGTTGACGCGATGTTTGCTTCATCTTGAGGTGGATGTCGAACGATCATTCTTTTTTGCACGATACAAAACCTGTATCGCTGCCCTAGATAGAAGCTGCCGACAGAATCGTCGGGTTATGGAGCTTTTTATGACACAAATCGAGAAAAAAACCATTGATATCCGCACAGAACGCTCTCGTCGCAAAGAGATCTTGCGTAAGCCTTCGTGGCTTCGTAGCCAGATCCCTGCGGGAGAAAACTTTTCTGAACTGAAAGATATCTTGCGTTCACGGGGTCTCTATACCGTTTGTGAAGAAGCCCGTTGTCCCAACCTTGGCGAGTGTTGGAGTGGTGGCACTGCAACATTTATGGTGATGGGCGATGTGTGTACGCGGGGTTGTCGTTTTTGTGCAGTCAAGACAGCCAAGCAAGGGATCACACTGGATGTCGATGAGCCGCGCAAAGTCGCGGAGTCGGCCACGGCGATGAAACTGGATTATGTTGTGATCACCTCTGTGGATCGGGATGATCTGCCAGATGGTGGAGCCGCCCACTTTGCTGAAGTCATTCGCGAAGTGTACGTCCAGTCGCAAGATCGCATTATGGTGGAAGTGTTGACGCCCGACTTTCAGGGTGATCTGACTGCGGTGGAGACGATTGCTTACGCCAAACCCACGGTCTTTGCACACAATCTTGAGACCGTTCGTCGCCTGACCAAAGGCGTTCGTGATCCTCGAAGCCAGTACGATCAATCGCTGCGTGTGTTGGAACACGCGAAAAAAGTCCAACCCCAGATCGTCACAAAGTCCGCTTTGATGTTGGGCTTGGGCGAACAAGATGATGAAGTCTTTCAAGCGATGGACGATCTCTTGGCTGTTGGGGTAGAGATCCTTACCTTGGGTCAGTATCTCCAGCCCACCAAGAAACATATCGCGGTGGAGTCTTTTGTAACGCCCGAGAAGTTCGATGCTTTTGCTGAGGAAGGTCGCAAAAGAGGATTCGCTTTTGTGGCGGCTGGACCCATGGTGCGAAGTTCTTATCGTGCGGGTGAACTGTTTATCCAACACCTCGTACGTGAACGACAAGCCAAAGCCGCGCAAGCTTAAACTGTCTTTGAGTGCAGTTTCTTAGCGGTTGTTGGGGGCGATCTTTTGGACCTTGTGGCGTCGCCGTTATCACCTCGAAGGAGTACGCTCTTTTGCTACGAGAACCGCTGACTTTCACACATGTTTTTGCGATGACACAGCAGATCTGCTTGCGTGTGTCGTTGTTTGTCTTGTGTGTTTGTCTCGGTGGGATCGTGCTTTCGCGCCCTGTCTCTGCTGCGACCCCCAAGCCTGCTCCTGCCTCCAAACCTGTTTCTGTCTCCCAACCTGCGACGCGCGCCTCTGTCAAAAAGAAGCTTGAGCCTTTTGCGATAGGTATCCAACTTTGCCGAGAGTCCGAGTGGGAGCGCGCTTTGGGTTTCTTTCAAGGGCAGAAGACACAGGCTTTGTTAGAGCTTTCTTTGCCTGATCGGGTGCGGTTGTTTGCATTCTTGGGCTTGATCTACGCAAACTTGTTGCAGCCGCTTCAGAGTCGCAGTGCTTTTGAAAAGGCGCTTTTGCTCGATCCTTGCGCGCGTTTGCCTGCTTTGCGTTCGATCGCCCCGCAGATCCGCGCAGACTTTCGAAAGGTCCAAGCGGGCTTTGTTCCTGCATGTGATCGCCAACGTATCGAAGAAAAACGTCTGCGTGAGTTGCTTTTGCAGCAGCGAAAGATGGCTTTGTTGCGCAAGCTCCCTCCAGGGGGACGCGCTTTGTTGGACCCTGTGATGCGTCCTTCCAAAGCGATGCATCTTTCCGCGTGGATCGTGACGGGGGTAGGGGCTGCTACTTTGGCTGCGGCCTGTACCTTCGGTGGGTTGGCGCTTTGGGATGATGTGCAGCGTCAACAAACCCCCTACACGTTGGAAGGGACAAAAGAGTACCTTCGTCTTGCACAACAAGCCACAGATCGGGCTCTTACAGCCAATGTCTTTTTTGGTGTTGCGGGCGCGCTGTTGTTTACAGGGTTTGCGCTCCATGTGTCCAAGTGGATTCAAGAACACCAAGCTTCGCCTTCTTCTGCCAAGATCTCTCCCAAAACCGAAGCAGGGCGCGTGGTGATGCATGGCGCGTTCTAGAAAAGCTCTTTGGCTGTTTGTTTTTTTCGCGCTGCTTGCATCCAGTGGGATGGGCGCTTGTTTTGTGGTGCCCGTCGATACCACTTGTCGACCTTGTTCTGTCAAAGTGCTTTGTGGCGAAGGCTTTGCTTGTACTGAAGGCCGTTGTCAGTCCGCAGAGGCCGAAGCTGCCGATTGTTCCACATGGGAACCTTTGATGCGTGAGTGATCGGCTTCGCTGTTCTTTGGCAGAGAAGGGGGAGCGCAGAGAGGACGGGGGATCGAAGAGATGGGAGAGGGAAGTCTTTACAAATCAGTTGACAGCCTGAAGAAAGTTCCTTATAGATGTTAGCCCATTTGAGGTGGCCGACTGTTTGAGAAAAGGAGACCTGATGCTCCTTTGACGAAAAGCCTAGAGCCTTCGTCGAAATCGCAGTTGAATCTCCACTTTATTTCCTAAAAAAATCCATTGTATCGTCAAAGATACCAAGTCTCGTGTCCTTGTTGTTTTGGCAAGGCTCGATGAAAAGAGCACAAGAGGAAGATCATGAAGCGTACATACCAACCCAGTAATATCAAGCGTGCTCGCACGCACGGTTTCCGTGAACGCATGAAAACTCGTAGTGGTCGTGATGTTCTCCGTCGTCGCCGCCTAAAAGGCCGCAAGCGCCTCGCTGTGAGCAACTACAAGAAGTAATTTCTGCGTGAACACCGCTTCCCCGCCCCCGCCTCCTTCCTCAGGGTCCTTTGTCTTTCCCAAGACCGTTCGTTTGTTGAAAAGGCATGAGTTTTTGCAGGTTCAACAGCGTGGTCAACGGATGGATGTTGGGCCTCTACTTGTTTTTGTGCATCCTCGCGATCTCCTCCCATTGCGCATGGGTATCACCACCAGCCGAAAAGTTGGCAAGGCGGTTTTCCGCAATCGTTTGCGTCGTCTGATCCGTGATGCTGCAAGACGGCTCCTTCTTCCTGGAGCAGAACTCTTGCACTTTGATATTGTTTTTGTTGCCAAAAAAGGCCTTGCGTTGGACATCTCCCAACAAGAAATCGATCAAGCCTTATTGACACTTCAAAAACGATTGCAAAGTTTCAGGGGTCGAAAAAGTGCAAACAAGGAAAAACCGAAGAAAGTGGAGGATGCAGGGCCCAAAGAGCCTGACGCTACCCACGGAACATCCGCTGTTACGCTTTCCCCGACGGAAAAAAAATAGCCCGAAAGTCTATGCGTGCCTTGATCTTTCGAGATGTTCAAGGTATGGAGGGCGCGCAAGGAACTGGAACGAGACACCGCAAAGCACCACAGAAGTGGTGTGTTGCTTTTGCTGAGAGGGTCGTGTGATGACGAACCCTTCGCATCGCTCCTCTGAGCAGGATGCACAAGTCATGTCCGAAAAGGCCGAAACATCGGACCCTATGGACACGCAGACCCAAGGTGAGAACCCCCAAGGGCCAACCGAGCGTTTGATGTTGCGGGCGATAAAGTTTTACCAAACACATATCTCGCCAAAAACACCACCCTCGTGCCGTTTTCAACCCACATGCTCTGAGTACTCGCGCCAAGCGATCTTGCGGTATGGGTGGCACAAAGGTGTGTGGCTCACATGCTGTCGTCTGGGTCGTTGTCATCCTTTGCATCCAGGTGGGATCGATCCTGTTCCCTAAACGACGACGCAATGGACTTTAAGACTTTTTCTTCTAACATGTGCAGAGTTTTCTCCCATACCTCCGTGTGGGATGGCGCAAAAAAGGTGCTTCTATGGATGGAATGGACAGCAGCAAACGACTGATCTCCTTTTTGGTGCTCAGTATTGGTCTCCTCTTTCTTTGGTCAAACCTTTTCCCACCCCCCAAGCCCAACAAGAAAGTCTTGGCGGGGAAAGCGACATCGCGTCCGACTTCGCGCGTCGCAACGTCGCAACCAAGTTCTTTGGCTGCTGCTTCAAAGCCCAGCACCTTGGCTGCAAGCACCTCCAAGCCCGTAACACGTACTGTTGTCAAAGCTCTCCCCAGCCTCCCACGCAAAGAGATCACCTACAAACACGATCTTTTTACCGCGCGCATCTCCAATTATGGCGGTGGTGTGGTGGGTATGGCGATCCATGCTTTTCATGATCCCGATCAGAAAAGCACGGCCAAGAAAAAGCTCCCCCTTCAAATCATCCAAAAAGAACTCGCGAATATCCCGCCCTTTAGCGAAAGTTTTGCGCACGCATCGATCAAAGATCGCTTGATGCCTGGCGCCCTGACCTCTGAAGGCTTGGTGATCTACTCCTCTGCAAAGATCGAGAAAAATGCAGTGGTGTTGTTCCGCGAGCTTCCTCTCAAAGATGGCGGAACACTCGGCCTTGAGAAGCGTATCATCTTCCAAAAAGGTTCTTATGGCTTCCGCGTGACCTACATGTTGAAAAACAATTCTTCTCACACCCTCAACACGGGGATGAAGTTTGTTTTGACCGATCATGTGGACCCCAAGAAGATGAAGGCTGGTGGCTTCTTTAGCGGCCCTGCCGACACTTTCGAAGCTTTGTGCTTGTTGCGCAGCGAAAAGTCCCCCACCCGTTCCAACGTAGATGCACTGAAGAAAAAGTCGCAAGTGCTCAAAGGACCCGTGGACTTCGTCGCGATCGACCGTCGTTACTTTATGATGGCGTTGATCCCTACCTGGAACGAAGCTGGCAAAAAGCAAGGTTGTATGCTGCGTGAAACCACCAGCGGCGGGATCTTGACCACCCTGAACAACCAAGGGACCGATCTTGCACCCAACAAAACCGCGCTCGTGTCGCTCAAAGGCTTCTTGGGTCCGAAGTTTTACCAACGTCTCGCCAAAGTCGGCCATCGCCTCGACGCTTCGATCGACTTTGGACTCTTCGCATTTATCTCCAAGCCCATGTTGTTGTTCATGCAGTTCATCTACAACAGCTTCGGAAGATTCGGCAACTGGGGTATCGCGATCATCTTGTTGACGCTTTTCGTCAAGATCTTGCTGTGGATTCCTACCACACGTCAGATGCAATCGATGAAGAAGATGTCCAAGCTTGGCCCCGAGCTGCAACGCCTCAAGCAAAAGTACGGCGATGACAAGGAGAGCTTCCAGCGCGAGATGATGGCCTTATACACGCGTGAAGGCATCAACCCATTTGGTGGTTGTTTGCCCATGTTGATCCAGATGCCGATCTGGATCGCTTTGTACAACACGCTGTTTTATGCGGTCGAACTGTACCAAGCACCTTTTATCCCTGGTTGGATCAGCGACTTGTCGCAAAAAGATCCTTTCTATATCCTCCCCGTCGTCTTGGGTGCTTCGATGTTCTTGCAACAGAGAATGTCCCCCACCACTGGGATGGATGAAACGCAAGCAAAGATTATGAAATATTTTATGCCCATCTTCTTTACTGCGATTATGCTCTTCCTTCCGTCGGGTCTGACGTTGTATATCTTGATCAACACTGGGGTCAGTGCACTTCATCAGTGGATCGTGTATAACCAACCCGACGCACCCGTGGACCCCAAAAAGTCCAAGCCCAACTGGTTGACTCGCATGAATGATTATGTCGAAGAATACCAGAAGGTCGAAAATCAAAAGAAGCCGGGTTCCGCAAATAAGCCCAAACGCTCGCGCTAAGCGCTCGTCTTCCTCATCGTTTTCCCGCTCGATGTTGAGACTTTTTCAGGGCCGCCATCTTCGCGGCCCTTTCTCTGCTGTGCGGGTTTTCTAGGAGTTTTTCATGAGTGAACGTGTTCGGATCTACCAGATCGCAAAAGACCTAGGGATCCCCAGCAAAGATCTCCTTGAGTTCATCCAGACGCATGGCTACGAGAAAGTCCAAAGCGTTCAAAAGACCGTTGATTCCGACGAAGCAGAAGCGATCGCCAAGTCTTGGCAAGATGCGCACGCTCCCAAAAAAGCCAAAGGCAAAGCCGCAAAAGCTCCTGCTCCTGTCGTTGAGGAAGAGCCTGTCGCTGAGAAAGCTCCTGCCAAAAAAGGCGGTCGCAAGGGCAAAAAAGCTGAAGCCGTTGTCGAAGAAGCACCTGTCATCGAAGAAGTGGAACAAGCTCCTCCTTCC
Organism: Myxococcales bacterium; assembly: GCA_020632975.1. GTDB lineage: Bacteria > Myxococcota_C > UBA6777 > UBA6777 > UBA6777 > JAKLKB01. The sequence continues at coordinate 121,524 of JACKEL010000011.1, read as the reverse complement.
AAAACAAGAGGGCGCACCAAAAAAGCAGCCGCTCCTGTCGTGGAAGAGGTTGTCGAAGAAGTCGTCGAAGTCGAAGAGCCCGCAGAAGTCGAGGAAGTTGCTGCTGCTGAAGAAGAACAGGTTGCGGAAGTTGTCGAAGTTCCCGCTGTTTCTGAGGAAGGCAACAAAGAACAAGCGATGCTGCGTTTTGCTGTCGATTACATCACGCGCTGCTTCACTTTCTCGGGCTTTCCCGTTCGTGTCGCGCTTGGTGAACGACGCCCCAGCGGTCAAGAGTTCTTGCTTTACTCCAATGAGCTTGTCCAATGGCTCAACGGAAAAGACAGCGCTGTGGTCAAAGAACTTTATCGTCAGACAAGCTATCTGCTCGGTAAGTCCTTGACGTATCGTTTCCGCGCGCGTGCTTCGCTGCGTTTCCTCTTTACTGCACTCAATGAGATCGATATCTCTCCTGCTTCTGAACAAGCAGCGGCTGCGGTTCAACAAGCCGAAACCACCATCCCCGACAGCCCTGCGTTGTACGAGGATGCTTCGGATGAACTCGTCTCCACCAATGCGTATGTTGAAGAAGTGGACGATGACGAAACCGTCGTTGAGGTGGGTGCTGAGGAAGCTGCACAACCAGAAAGCGCGCTTGATCCAGACTCTGAAGAGATGCGTTTTGCACGCGTGTCAGCTTTGTTGTCTGAGCGCGTTCAATCCCTCGGAAAGTCCGTCCTTGTGGACATGTTGAACTCGCATGAACGTCGACAAATCCACACGAACATCGCGAATGCACAAAACAATCAGGTGCGTACTTTTTCTGATGGTGAAGGGATCTTCCGTCGTTTGATCCTCTCTCCTGCAGGAACCACCCCCCGTTACCGCCCCTCAAACCAAGGACGTCGTTAATCGACGACCTCTCCCCTACATCCCCCAGATCTCCTCATCTCCCCCACTTCTTCTTTTTCTCTCCCTCACATCACCCAGCGAAAGGACGCTACTTGTCCCAACGCATCGGGTTTGCGTTGTTCTACCCAACGAGGGATAGGCAGCTCGTGAGCTTCGAGTTCGAAGCGAAAGAGTTCGACCATAAAAGGGAAGTGGGGCTTTTCGCAAAGAGAGCGAGGAAGCACGGGCAGACCCGCGAGACCTGGAAGACGCCAGTACTCGTACATCGAGAGGTAGAAGCTTTCGCGACGCTGTGCGCCCAGCCCAAATGTCGCAAGCAAGGGGTCCACGCTATTCCAAAAAGCATCTCGCCAAAGGCGTTGGAGATTCCGTGGTTTTTGTGCGTAGAGATTGAACATCTCGCGCCACCAGAGTGGCAGGAAGAATGCGCATAAGAGCGCATCATCGGGGAAGATGTCTTCTTGGGCTGCACGTTGATCGAGGAGCCGCAGGTGACGCCAAAAAGCGTCTTGGGTTCCCCACTGGGTCGAGATCGCGGGACCGAGCTGCCATGTGAGTTCGCTTCCTGCGGTGCTTTCGGGTCTTTGCAACCAAAGATCAAGCTCGTGGAGCCAGCCGCGCAAAAGCCCGGTTTCCCACATCAAACGAATCGATTGTTCTGTGCTACCTCCGCGCAACTCTCGCAAAAACTCTTCGAGGACGCGGGCGGTGGAACAGTTGTGAAGCAGACGTGCTTGCTTTTTGAGTTCGCCACGTGTGTTGGGTTCGATCTCAAACTGGTTGCGCGCTGCGTGACGAATGGTACGCAACATCCGCACGGGATCTTCTTGGAACCGCACTCTGGGTTCGCCGATGGTTCGGATGGTGCTGTTTTGAAGATCGACAAGACCATGAACGTGATCGATGATCCTCCCCGAACGATGGTCATAAAAGAGACCATTGATGGTGAGGTCGCGGCGCAAAGCGTCTTCCTCTGGGCTGCCAAAGTCATTGTCTTCAGCGCGTGGGCCATAGGTTCTTTGGCCAGGGGTGGGAAGACTGCGAAAGGTGCTGACTTCGATCACATCTCCATCGCGGAAGTAGATGTGTGTGATCAAAAAACGACGCCCGATGGTACGACTGTTGGCGAAAAGTTTTCTGATGTCGTTGGGGGTCGCATCTGTCGAGATGTCGAAGTCTTTGGGGGTCCGTCCCAACAACAAATCGCGGACACTACCGCCCACAAGGTAGGCAAGGTGACCGAAGCTGTTGAGCCGTTCAAGAACCCAGATGGCCTTGGGATCAATCAAAGACTCGTCCAAAGGATGCTCTTCTTGGGTGAGGATCTTGGTCTTTGGTTTACGCGGGGAGAAGGAGCGCGTAGGGCTGTGCTTCTCTCGCTTATTGGAGGAATGATGGGTGGTTTTTTGTTGTCTTCGAGAAGATTGCTGCATCGCTGCTTTGCTCGTTTGGGGGTGGCGCTGCTTTCTTAGGCTGGCAGTATAACACGACAACGACGAGATACAAGACGATCTCTTTGTTTGGTCAAGCTTGCTGTCTTCACTTTGTTGGGTCTTGGCAAGCCATTCCTTTACAAAGTGTCCTTCGTTACTGGCGTAAACCACGCCCTTTGATCATTGAGAAGAGCGCGCTCTTGTCTTGGGGGCGCCCTTCTTCTTATGTTGGCGGCACGAAATGGTGCCAGTTTGGATAAGAAAACTTCTACGCTTTCCTCGAAAGCGTCAAGGTGCGTCTTGTTTGCATAGGATACGGTTTCTTTGTGGAATGGTTTGCACTGCCCAGAAGGGAAAAAGGAGATGGGTACACCAAAAAGCGGGTCGAGATGGAGATATTCTCTCTCCAAGGTGGCGGATAAACGGGAGATTTGATGGATGGGTCCTTTTCTAAGTAAAGGGACAAAGAATCACGATCCAGAAGTTCGTGGAGCTGCGAGTCTTTGCGTTCAGCCAAGAGTTGTTGACTCAGGAGGCAAGCGCAGCCAACCAACGAACCGTTTGAAAGAGGCCGATCCCCAACACGATCGTCAGCAGACAAAAGAACACCACACCCAAGATGCGGTGATTGTCGAGGTAGCGTCCATACTCGTGTGCGCCTCGTTTTAAGAGCGTGGAAGGACAGTGCACACAGATGCGTCCTTCGAGGTTGGCTTGCATCTCATCAAGCATCTCACGGACACTTTGGAAGCGATGTTCTGGGTCTTTTTGTAGGCCCTTGCGCAAAAAGAAGCAGATCTCGCGTGGGACAGGGCCTTGGTGTGGGTTGGAGAGTTGTTCTGAGTCGAGCGGGGTTTCTCGCACGATGCCCATCAAAAGGTCTGTGAGGGTGGTCTTGTGTTCGAGGTAGTGGCGAAGATTCACAAACTCGTAGAAAAGCGCGGTAAGGCTGTAGATATCGCTGTGTTCGTCGAGAGGGTAACCCATCGCTTGTTCGGGGGACATATAAGCGGGCGTCCCGATGAGCTGGCCTTGTTGTGTTTGAAAAACGCGCTCACCCCAAGAGTCACCCAGTTCGTTTTTGATGCGATCAATGACTTGTTGTGTGCTCTGAGAGACTTGTGGGGTCGGGAACTGCTCGACTTCTCGGATCTTTTTGGCGATGCCCCAGTCCATCACTTGGATCTCTCCATACTCGCCGATCATGATGTTTTCGGGCTTGATATCGCGGTGGATGTAGCCGTGTTGGTGGGCAAAGTTGATCGCTTGAAGGATCTCTATAAAGATGTGGACGCGTCGTTCAAAACTGTAGCGTTTGTGGTAGCTCTCGTCGCCTGCGCGGAGCTTGTCGATGATCTCCGACAGCGTCTCGCCTTGGACGAACTTCATCGTGAAGTAGTAGTTGTCTTCGTTGTCGATGCCGACATCATGGATCGGGACGATGTTGGGATGTTCCAACTGTCCGACCGTTTGGACTTCTTCGAGGAAACGGATGATCTGTGCGGCATTGCGCTTGTCTTCTTTGATCCGCTTCATCGCGACCATACGGCGGATATCGTTATCCTTCACCAACACGACTTCGCCCGCGCCACCTTCGCCTAGCTTTTTGAGTGGCTGGTAACGCTGGGCATCGAGGTGCACGAGTTCCATCTTTCCGTCTGCACCCGCACTCAGGCGCGGCAACACGGTTTGGTTGCGCGAAAGCGTCGCATTACTCGTCATCTTCCATGCTTGTGGCATCTGGGAGGGAGGTGACTTTGTTACGGAAGGGGGGGCGGCTGTGTGTGGCGAGCCCCCTTGTGCAGAGGGGAACCAAGGAGAGTCCATGCCCATCACTGTCTCGTCTCCACCAAAGGGCGCCTCTTCGTCGTGATGATGACCTTGTGGCGTGTCCCACGGGGTCGATGCGGGCGATGCTGAAAATGCGGAACGTGCGGCGCTTGGAGGGACGGTCGGAGGTCTGTGGGGTAAGTTCTCTGCCATCGTAAACTCCCTCATCAAAAGTAATAGAAGAATATGCTTCTCAAAGGTGCTGGATTCGTCTCAGATGTGATCATTGGTTTTCAGAGACTGTGGCTTACTTTTCTAACTTCCTTAAATTAAAAAAGAAGCTCTTTGGGTAGACGGATCTTACTATAGAGATTGACGAAGTCTCTCGCAAGTATTGTCTAGCGAAACGATATTGTATCGGCGGCAAGCTCGGGGGGAATTTACATTTTGAGGGGTGTTTTTGGGAGGGCTGTATCTCTATGCTCTCGCGACTAGAAGGATGCGGATGGGCTGTAGGCAAGGTTCTTGTTGACGAAGGAGTTTCGTGATCGATGTATGTTCCGAAGATGTTTGAAGAAAAAAGGAAGGATGTGTTGCTTCAATTGATGAGCACGCATCCACTTGCGGCTGTGGTTGTGCAAGACGAGAAAGGGTTGAGCGCGAATCATCTCCCGCTTTTATGGCGCGAAAAGGACGATGGGACGGGCATCTTGGTTGGTCATATCGCGAGGTCCAATGAGCTCGTGGAGATGCTTGCTGAAAGTCGAGAAGCCCTTGTGATCTTCCAAGGTCCGCAGGCTTATATCAGCCCATCTTGGTACGCAACAAAACAAGAAGGTGGGAAGGTCGTTCCAACGTGGAATTATGCGGTGGTGCACGCGCATGGGCGGGCTTCTTTGGTGAGAGATCCTTCTTGGTTACGAGAGCAACTGGCCTTGCTGACAAAACAACAAGAGTCTTCTTTTTCTGCGCCTTGGGCGATCGAAGACGCCCCCGCGTCTTTTGTGGAGGGCTTGCTTGCTTCGATCGTGGGGATCGAGATCGAGGTCACGCGTCTGGAAGGGAAATGGAAAGTCAGCCAAAACCAGCCGCGAAAGAACCAAGATGGCGTGGTGGAAGGTCTTCGAACACGCGAACGAGACGAGCGTTTCGAGATGGCATCTCTTGTGGACGAGAGAAAGCGGTCGTCTTCTGTTTCAAGTGGAGCAGACGATTGAGAGAAGGCGTTTGGGGAAGGCGTCTTTTGTTTTTTGAGGGCGATGACGTGGGTGGGCTCTATTTGGCGCACTTGGTCTTTGCGGCTTTGGTGCATTGGTGGTAGAGGTTGCTGCTTTTTCGGGCGCAGTGACGATAATCGTCAGAGGATTTGTGGTAGCAGTGTGTTGCGTTGCCCCACGCTTTTTGCTGACAGCGCAGGGAGCGCAAGAAGCGGTCGCGTGTGCAATTGTAGTAGTCTTTGTAAGAGGTGAGGCTAAAGCGGTCTTTGCAGGAGCGTTCTTTTTGGGAAGCGGCGCGTTGGCACTGAATGAATCGGTCTTCTGTGGTTTGTTTGCAGGTCTTGTCGGCCTCTTCGCAGTGTTCAACGCATGGGCGAATGCCTTCCATCGTGCAAACGCGGCAAGTACGCATACAGTTTTGTTTACACGTTTTTAGTTTTGTGGGGCATCGGGTGTCTTCGTGGGGTTTGATGCAGGTTTTGAGTGCGGTGGTCTTGGTCTGCTGACAGGCTGCGGTGTCTTGAGGGGTCATCTTTTTGCGTTCGCATGCCGTTTGTTTTTTTTGTTCTCCACAGCGTTTGATCTCTTCCTTGCGTTGGGCCTTACAGATGGGCTTGGCAGCGCTAAAGTGATCTTTGCAGGTCTTTCGTGCGGAGGTGTATTGCGTTTTGCAGGAGCGTATCGCGTCCGTGTAGCAAGATGCGTTTGTATGGTTTGGAAAAGAAAAGAGTCCAAGGATGAACGCAAAACATACAGGTCCAAAAGTACGCATGATCGATCAGTCTCCTTTATAGAGGTCGAGGTGTTTTTGGGCTTCTGCGGATTCTAAAGTAGGTGTGAGGGTTGTTCTAGTGCAAGTCTCTTGTCGAGACGAGGCACATCGTTGGATATGCACGCAGTGGACGGGATGAGAGCACGGGTGTTGCGGGGCATCGAGTGAGGAGGAGCGCGAAGATGGATCGATGGGAGCAGATGTATCCATGGAAGCGTTGGGCTTCAGCGCGAGAGGAGGAAAGAGCGGACCCCGAAGGTTTTTGGGATCTCTCTGGTGGATTTGGTGTGGAGAAGGGATTGTGTTTCTTGGGGGAGCACGGTGGGGGATATGGATTGGATCTCTCGTGGTATCGGGGAGATCCGTCGATTCTAGAACGGCTGTGTGATCCTGTTTGGTCACATCTTCGTTGCTTGCGTTTGCGTGGGTGGCGCGTGGATCAGAAGATGCAGCGTTGTCTCTCTCGTTTGCGAAACCTTCGGGCTTTGGACCTTTCGCAGTCTCGATGGTACGGGGATATGCGCTTTTTGGAGCAGACCTCAATCCAAGATCTCGAACTTGCATGGGTGGAGATGCGAGATGGTGGTTTGTTGGGGATAGAGTCTCTGCGGGGTCTGCGTCGCTTGGGGCTTTGTGGAAACAAACTAACAGGGTATGGACTGGTCCCATTATCGGGTCTTTTGGAGCTTCAAGATCTAGATGTGTCTTCAAACCCTTTGCGCGATGATGCGATCTCTGTGTTGTCGAAACTGCGGGGGCTGATGTCGCTGAGTGTGTACTCCACAGAGATCGGGACGTTGGGGTGGTCGCGTGTCGAGCCTTGGCCCAAGCTAGAGATCTTGCGGATGGATCATCTGCGCTTGGATGGCAAAGTGCTTTCTTGGATCATGCACTGCTCGATGTTGCGCGAACTCAACTGGCAAAATCTCAATGTCGGTGATCGCGAGATCGGCTGGCTACGGGGTCTTTCGAGGCTGGAGAAACTTTATCTTGCGGATACACGGGTGACAACAGAAGGGGTTCGTGTGATCGCTTTGTTGCCTCGTCTGCGTGAGTTGGGCCTCTCGGAAACAGAGATCAACGATCATGCGCTGTGGCTTTTGAGCGGGCAGCGTGGTTTGACGCACCTCTTTTTGCAGGGGACGAAGATCACCTCTGGGGGACTGCGTCATCTGAGTTTGATGGATCGACTTGAGGCTTTGCGGTTGGGGCAAACCCAAGTCGATGATCGCGTGGTGCCTTGGTTGTTGCGGCTGCCATCGCTGCGTTTTTTGGAGATGGAAGACACACAGCTCACAGAAGACGGATTGGTCGGCCTTATCGCGATGCCTTTGTTGTCTGAACTCGCTTTGTTGGGGACGCCGATTAGCGAAGATGCGCGGCAACGTTTTTCGATTGCGGCGCCGCGCTGTTCGATCTTGTCCTAACCATGGAGATCTTGTTCTGGGCGGGGGTTAGCGACGACGCAAGCAATACATCAAATCGTTCGGATCGCTGTACTCTCTGAGATAGAGCTTGATGGACTTGCGGCTCGGTTGGAGCGTGATTTGGCAGGTATCATAACCACTTTGCTCGATAATGATCTGGTGCGTTTTGATGGGGATACAAACGCCATCTTCGCGGAGTGTATGGGGCGCGCTGGGATAAAGATTGATGTTGATGCTGTCCGTTTGGAAGTTGGCGATCTGGAGAAAACGCTGGTTGCTCTTGCAAGCCTTGGGAGGGCGTGGCGGAGGCGCTGTCACGGGTGTTTTGGGTGGGGTGATGACGTGTCTTCTCAATGGAGCCACGACGCGTTTCACAGGTGGGGTTCGTTTTGGGAGTTGTGCACTTCCTCTGTGGGAGGATCTTTTTACGGGGCGTGGTTTGGGGCGATGGCGTCGCAAGTAGCGCCTTTTGTGAGGGCGTTTTCGTGGCGCGTTGTCGGGAAGCTCCGCAGGTGGGTGGACCACTCTGTTGTAGATCGGTTGTTTGGGTTGGGTTGGCGGCGGTGGTGGGGAACCTGCGGTGTCTAGCTCTTTGGTCTTGAGGTAGTAGGCCAAGGCAGCGCCTAGAAGCATCAAGCAAAAAAAGGAAAAGGGCGCGATCCACTTTGAGTGTCGGCGTTTTGGGAGAGGTCTCGCTTCACCTAAAAAGGTATGTTCTCGGATCGGTGTTGGCACAGCGGCAGGTGTGGTCTTTTGGAACTCTTCTGGGTCGATGTTGCCCGCATCGACGGTGGATGCGTGTGCTAAGAGAGCGTCGCTGTCTTGTGGGGCAAGCATCTCTTGTTCTGGGATATGGGCGGTATTGGATTCAAGAACCGTGGCATAAGGATCGAAGGTGGAGGCGGAAAAAGAGGGCGCGGACACGACGGTCGGTTTGCCTTCGATGGCGTGTTCTTGGGGTTTGGTCAGTGCAAAGGGCGGAGCATCGGGCTCGCCGATGGGGTTGGGAGAAAAAGCAGGTGCAGGCGCGTGTCCATTGTAGAAAGGAGCGACAGCATTCCAGAACTCTTCAGCGGACTGGTAGCGTTGGTTTGGGTCGCGGTGAAGGGCTTTTTGGAAGATGGCGTCAAATGCAAGAGGAAGTTGTTTGTGAGGATACACTTGCGAAGGCGGCGGGATCTGTTCGATCTCAAGGCGCATCCGAAGGATCTGTACCAACGTCATCTCTTTGCGTTGTTTGGGGGTGATGAGTGGCAACTCGCCTGTCAACATCTCGTGCAAGATGATCGCCATCGAATAGATATCCGTGTGAGGACCGATGTGGCGATTCATGGCTTGTTCTGGGGCGATGTAGAAAGGGGTGCCTAAGATCCCTTTGGTGGCGACTTCCAAAGAGCCCGATTGAAGGGTTTCTCCGATCAGTGGCTTGGCGATACCAAAGTCGAGGACTTTCACGAAGTTGTCGCGCCCGCGGTACGATATCAAGATCACGTTATCGGGTTTGATATCGCGGTGGATGATGCCTTCGTTGTGGGCAGCGTGCATGGCATCGCAGAGTTGGGCGAAGACCTCAAGACACCAATCAAAGGGAGGGGCGGGGCTGGGAGGATGGAGATAATGGGTGAGAGGAAGGCCTCGCAAAAACTCCATCACGTAGAAGTATCCGAGATCTGGGATCTCACCAAAGTCGTCATACACGCGAACGATATGCGGATTGTGCTGCGATAACGTAGAGGTGAGTTGGACCTCTCGAAAGAAGCGAGGTTTCATGCCAGGTTTGTCGATGAGATCGGCTTTGAGGACCTTGATGACGCGGTCAGGATCTCGTTTGATCTGCGTATGTTTGGCGCGATACACTGTGCCAAATCCGCCTTTTCCGAGTACGTCCATCAGGCGATATTTTCCAGCGATTTCTAGCAGTGGAAAATGGCAATGAACGCAAAAGCGCAAAGGACGCGCTTCATCGTGGTAGGGGACGAGGTTCATCTCGCAGTGTGGGCAAGTATCGGGTAACGCAGTCGTCATGGAGGTCGCGGGCCTCGTATTTGCTTGGCATGGTAACGGAGTCGACAAAGACATTCACATGACATGTCTTCGGTAGGCTATTTCTATTGCGACGGTGCTGTCAAGGTAGCGTCCGTTCTTTCAAAGGATCTCTTTGGCTTCTACGAACGATCAGTTCAGGTGGATGTTTTCAGAGAGAGTTTTTCTGTGCGGTATTCGCATCCAGCGGAAGCGTGTGGTACAACAACGCAGCTTGAGCGAGAAATTGTGCTGTTCTCCACGTGAACTACACAAAGCGAAGCCGAAGGAGAAAGAACGTGAGGAATGCATCAAGGTGTCAGCGCAGGGTCAAAGCAGCCGTCCTTTCTTGGATAGGATTCTGGTGTTTTGGTTGTTTTTTCGGGTGGGGGGCTTCTTTGGGATGGGCACAGTCGAGTCCTTCGAGTGCTTGCTCAGAAAAAATGAAGCGCGGTCAATGGAAAGACGCAGCTTCGTGTTTTTTGGCGCTGGTGGATGCTATCCCCAAAGACACCAAGGACCTCTTTTCAAAAAAACAAAAAGCCCTTTATCTCAAGTACACGGCCCAGTGTTATGGCAACTACGCCAAGGCCCAAGAAGGGGCCTCACAACGCGCTTACTATTATGAGCTTGCTGCCGCTCAACTGCGCAGATACCTCGACGAAAAGCTGTGCGATAAAGTCTATCAATGCCGCAATACACGGGGACTTTTGCAAGAGTACGAGTCTAAGATCGGCTACGCTACCTTGGTTTTTGCGGCAGGAACAAAGCCTGTCACTGTGAAGGTCGCGGGCTTTCAGTTTGACAAGACCATCACCGTCAATGGCCAGTTGAGCCAAAAGCTGCGCCCTGGTCCTTATACCTTGGTGATTCAAGAAGAAGGCGGGGCGAGCAAACAAGACAGCGTGGTCCTTGCACCTTCGCAAACCAAGCTCCTACGGGTAGGAACAGCACCCGTCTTGATTCGCAAGGTCTTTGTGAAATCGCCCGCCAAAGGGCCTGCCCTTGGCTCATATATCTTGATGGGCATTGGTGGTGGATTGATCTTGATTGGGGCAGGGATGGGGATCGGTACCTATGTCAAAAGTGGCTCTGTGGCCGATGAGATCGACAATACGATCTCTCGACTCAAAGAAGATCCCAAAGGCTTCAACACAAAAGAAAACCAAGACAAAGCACGCGACCTCGTCGACGAACTCGATCTGCTCGACACTTTGAATGTCTCTGGTTGGGTGGTCCTTGGCGCAGGTGGCGCTGTTTTTGTGGGCGGCTTGATTTGGATGCTGGCGACCTTGCCGAAGGCACCTCCCAAAGTGTCGGCTGGTCCGTCTTTTCCTCACCGTGCGCGCGCCACTTTGCTATGGAGCAGCATGACCCAGCAAGTAGGAGAGAATTGATGTTTCAGCGTTTTGGTATGCGTCATGTGTGGCTGATCTTGCTGTTGGCTTTGATGGGAACGTCTTTGCATCTCGTGGCTTGTGTTGATGAGCCCTACGCACGTTTGTGTGAGTCAGATGATGATTGCCCAAGCGATGAGACATGTTGGGCTGGTGTCGCTTGTGTCAGTCGAAGTGCTTTAGAAGGTAGCGGAGAAGCGGACAGTGGCTCGAAGTGTGCGCCCTCTGAAGATCTCTGTAATGGTTCTTGCGTCGATTTGGAGAAGGATGACAAGAACTGTGGCTCGTGCGGTCATGTCTGTCCCACAGGGCAACATTGTGCCGCAAATGCTTGCGTTGATCCTTAATCTCTTTGGCGTTTGTGGCCGAGTATCGGTGGGGTTGGAGAGAGCTTCGTGATTTGTGGAGGAGAGGCGTCGCGGGAAAGCATTGCTTTTCTTTTGGGGTGGTCCTATAAGGGGTCGTTTTGGCCCTCATCTTTCCTTTGCCATCAACCAAGGATAGCGCATCGAGGATGGAACTTCTGCATCTTCGAGATGTAGCGTGGGGGCAAGTTGTCCTGCGAGACAAAGACCATAAGGTGCTTGCTTTTTGTGCAAGTTCTTGGACTTGATGGAGAATCCGCAAATGAACGTTGATCAGATGTACCAAACACTCAAGCAAAAGCTGGGTGATATCGTTCCCGATGCCGAACTTGCGATCAAAGCTGAAGTGGCTATCGAGGTTCTTCGCCTCAAAGAAGAGCGCAATGCCGTGATCTTGGGACACAATTATATGGAACCTGCGTTGTTCCACTCGATCCCAGACTTTGTTGGAGATTCGTTGGGGCTGAGCCGCCGCGCCGCAGAGACCGACAAAGATGTCATCGTTTTTTGTGGTGTGGAGTTCATGGCAGAGACCGCAAAGATCCTCAATCCCAACAAGACCGTGTTGGTACCTGCCGAACGTGCGGGCTGTTCGCTTGCAGCGAGCATCACCGCAGAGGATGTTCGTCAGCTCAAAGCGCGCTATCCTGGTGTCCCTGTGGTCACTTACATCAACACTTACGCAGATGTGAAAGCTGAGTGTGATGTGTGCTGTACTTCGGGCAATGCGGCCGCAGTGGTCAATTCTTTCCAAGACCAAACCATCATCTTTTTGCCTGATGAGTACCTTGCCCGCAACGTCGCGGCCGAAACAGGGAAACACATCATCATCCCTTCCCGCGATCCGCGCATGAACACCAAAGACTCTTTGGTCGATGTTCAGATCATCGGGTGGAACGGTAAATGCGAGGTTCACGAGCAGTTTACCGTGGAAGATATCGAGTCCATTCGTGCACAATTCCCAGATGTCGTGGTTTTGGCGCACCCCGAGTGTAGCCCCGAAGTTGTCGCAGCATCCGACTTTTCGGGAAGCACGACTGCGATGGTCAAATACGTCGAAGACACCAAGGCGCCGCGTTTTCTCCTGCTGACGGAGTGCTCGATGGGCGACAACGTCGCGGGTGCGCTGCCTGATAAAGAGATGTTGCGTCTTTGCAGCATCCGCTGTCCTTACATGGGGATGATCACCCTCGAAAATACGCGCGATGCGCTCAAATACAATCAATATGTGATCGAAGTCCCCGAAGATATCCGCGTGCGTGCGGAACGTTCGGTCCAACGGATGCTTGAGATCCGATAAGCCATGCAAGGGAATCATCTTCAAACAGATGTATTGGTGATCGGCAGCGGAATCGCTGGTGCCACGGCTGCTTTGCAACTTGCAGATGCTGGCGTGGATGTCTTGATGGTGACGCGCGCTCGTGAACCAGAAGAGTCAAACACCTACTATGCCCAAGGCGGCATCATCTATGAAGGAAAAGGTGACTCCAAGGCACTGCTGATCGAAGATCTCGAACGCGCAGGAGCTGGTCACTGTAATCCCGAAGCTGTCGCGCTTTTGGCTTCTGAAGGCCCGCGCCTTGTGCGCGAGATCTTGCTAGAAAAAGTAGGTGTGGACTTTGATCACACACGTGACGGCGATCTTTCGTTGGTGCGAGAAGGCAGCCATGCTGCATCACGCATCATTCATGCGGCCGATGCCACGGGAAAAGCCATCGAGATCGCATTGTTGCGCAAGTTGAAGCAGCATCCACACGTTACGATCCTTAGTGGACATACCGCCATCGACTTGTTGACGCCTTCGCACCACTCGCAGAACCGCCTTGCTGTGTACGAACCTCATGCTTGCGTTGGGGCGTATGTCCTCGACCAAACAAGCGGTGAGGTCTTGTGTTGCCTTGCGAAAAAGACAGTTCTTGCGACAGGTGGGTTAGGACAGATCTTTTTGCGCACCACCAACCCGCAAGGGGCGCGTGGTGATGGTCTTGCGATGGCGTATCGTGCTGGGGCGCGTGTGATCAATGCAGAGTTTGTACAGTTCCATCCCACGGCCTTTTACATGCAGGACGCTGCACGATTCCTGATCTCTGAGGCGGTGCGTGGGGAAGGTGCGCGGCTTGTGGACGCGGCTGGTACGCCTTTTATGCAAAGGTACGATGCGGAGTGGAAGGATCTTGCGCCGCGTGATGTCGTGGCGCGTAGCATCCACCGTGAGATGCTTCAACATGCTGTTTCGCACGTGTACCTCGATCTTCGTTCTTATATCGAACGCGATCGAATCCTTCAGCACTTCCCAAATATCCATCAAAAGTGCCTTCAGTACGGGGTGGACATCACCAAAGATCTGGTTCCTGTCGTTCCTGCTGCGCATTATGCGTGCGGTGGCGTTTGGGCCGATGGTGCGGGGCGTACCACGTTGCAACATCTCTATGCGATCGGTGAAGTCTCTTGCACTGGGGTGCATGGCGCCAATCGTTTGGCGAGTGCTTCGTTGTTGGAGGCGTTGGTATGGGGAGCGAGGGCGGCGGAAGATATCTGTGCGGTGTTGCCAGAAACGACGTTTTCACCGCGTTTGGAGATCCCGCCTTGGACGTACATTGGCTCGGAACTTCCCGACCCTGCGTTGGTAAGCCAAGATATGTCTTCGATCAAACATATCATGTGGAATTATGTAGGACTTGTTCGCACGACGCGGCGCTTGGAACGGGCTATCCGTGAGTTGCGTAATCTGGAAACAGAGATCGAGGAGTTTTATCGTGCCGCGCGTATCCACGATAGCTTGATTGGCTTGCGTAACGCCGTAAGGACCGCTCTGATCGTCGCGCAAGCTGCATGGACCAACCGCCGCAGCATGGGCTGTCACTATCGAGAGTAGAAAAAGTCTTAGATTAAAAAGAATGGAGCGATTTGGGGAAAAGGGATAGAGGGGATTATTCGCCTTGGAGTCTGGCGAGGAATGCTTCTTCGTCGAGGACGGATACACCGAGGCTTTGGGCCTTTTGCAGTTTGGAACCTGCGGCAGCACCCGCGACAAGGTAGTCTGTCTTTTTGGAGATGCTACCACTGACCTTGCCGCCACGCGCTTGGATCTGCTCTTTGGCATCATCGCGTGACATCTGGGCGAGGCTTCCCGTGATCACAAAGGTCTTGTCTTCGAAGAACTCTTTTCCTGGGAGGTCAGCGATCACTTTGGTGGGAGGGGCGATCTCGATCCCAAGGTCCAACAAAGCTTGGATGGTGTCGCGGTTTTCCTCTTGTTGGAAGAAGTGGTACACCGAGAAAGCGACGATGGGACCGACATCTGGGACATCTTTGAGATCTTCGAGGCTGGCTTGGTAAAGTCCATGCAGTGTCTCAAAGTGATCGGAGAGTGTGCGCGCTGTGGTCTCTCCAACATGGCGAATCCCTAGGGCAAAAAGGAACCGCGCAAGTGTGGTGTCTTTGCTCTTTTCGAGGCTTTGTAAGAGATTCTGCACGGAGCGTTCGCCTGTACGTTCGAGAGAGCGCCAGTCTTGCTCGGTGAGTCGGTAAAGATCGGGGATCGCTTGAAGAAGTCCATCATCGACAGCTTGATCGATGATCTTGGGGCCAAGTCCTTCGACGTTCATGGCTTTGCGCGAAACGAAGTGTTCGAAACCGCTCTTGAGTCGGGAGGGACAAGCGAGCCCTGTGCAGTAATGTGCGGCTTCTCCTGGGGCGCGTTCGGACTCGGACATCCCGCAAGGACAGCGTGGAGGGATCTTGTAAGGCTGCGCATCTGGAACGCGGCGATCCGTGATCACGGTGACGACCTCGGGGATGACATCGCCCGCGCGCTGAATCACCACATAATCGCCGACACGGATGTCTTTTTTGTCGATCTCATCTTGGTTATGGAGCGTCGCGCGGGACACCATGACGCCTGCGACTTGGATGGGTTCGAGGTGTGCAACAGGTGTGAGCTTTCCTGTACGTCCCACTTGGATCTGGATATCGAGGACCTTGGTGATCTCCTGTTGGGGTGGGAACTTGAAAGCGATCGCCCAACGCGGACTTTTGGAGATAAAGCCCAGTTGCTTTTGAAGCGCGTAGTCGTTGACTTTGACGACCATCCCATCGATGTCGTAGTTGAGGCGGGGGCGTTGTTCCATGAGGTCTTCATAACATTGGATGACTTCTTCAACCCCTTGGCAGCGACGGGATAGCGGGTTGCGTGGAAAGCCCCAAGACTCGATGGTGTCGAGGAAGTCCCACTGCGAGTTGATCTCGACTTCTTCCATGTAGCCAGGTGCGTAGATAAAGGCCGATAGTGGGCGTTTTGCGGTGGTGCTGGGATCGAGTTGCTTGAGAGAACCTGCCGTGGCATTGCGTGGGTTGGCAAAGGCTTTTTCGCCGATCTTGCGCTGCTCTTCGTTGAAAGCGTCGAATCCATCACGTGGCATATAAGCTTCGCCTCGAACTTCGACGACAGGGGGGACTGTCTTTTTGCCATCGAAGAGGCGCAAAGGAATCGCACTGATGGTCTTGAGGTTTGCGGTGATATCTTCGCCTGTGACGCCGTCACCACGGGTTGCGCCTACAGAAAATTGGTTGTCTTCGTAGAGCAGGGAGATCGCGATGCCATCGATCTTGGGTTCTGCGATGTATTCGACATGTTGGGAGGCGGAGAGTCCAAGCTGCTTTTTCACGCGCTGATCGAACTCGACAAGTTCTTCTTTGTTCATGGCGTTGGCGAGCGACAGCATGGGGATGCGGTGCGTGACCTTGTCGAAGTGCTCGAGCGCAGGTCCACCTACGCGCTGGGTGGGGGAGTCTGGCAAGCGAAAAGCTGGGAAGTCTTTTTCAAGGGCCTCTAGTTCACGAAGTCTGCGGTCGTACTCGGCATCTGAGATGATAGCGTCATCAAGCACATAATAGCGGTAGGCATGTTGATTCAGGTCTTCTGTGAGGGCTGCGATCTTTTGGGCAGCTTCTTCTTGTGTATATGTGGTCATCGAGCAGATCTCCGTCTTTTTCCACGGCGCCCCAAAAGGGGTGTTCGTGTGTCTAGTGATCAAAAGTACGTCATTGGTGTATCGCAGTGAGAAGGGTTAGGCAATGTTCTATGTGGCGAGACGGTTCGTGTTCTGTTGTGACAAGAGTTTGTGATAAAGATAGGACATTCGTGCAAAGCAAGGAGGCAAACACCGATGATCGGTCGTTTACGTGGAAAAGTTTTTCAAAAAAGAGTAGATAGCGTGCTTGTTGATGTGGGTGGTGTGGGATACGACGTGCAGATCTCGTTGACGACCTACAACGATCTTCCCGAAGAAGGGAAGGAAGCCACTTTGCATATCCATTCGCATATCCGGGAAGATCAGTTTTCTCTGATGGGCTTTTCGACCACAGAAGAGCGCGAGATCTTTCGGTTGTTGCTGTTGGTTTCGGGGATCGGCCCGCGCATGGCATTGAATATCCTCAGCGGCATCGCACCGACAGAGCTTGTTGATGCTTTGAAACGAGGTCTTCATGTCCGATTGACGGCGATTCCAGGCGTCGGCAAGAAAAAGGCCGAGCGTATGGTCGTGGATCTTCGAGACAAAGTGATCGATTTGGATCTTGGTTGGTCTTCTGCGGAAGCCAACCAAGCAGACAAGATCAAAGAAATCACGGAGGATTTGAAGTCTGCCTTGTTGAATATGGGCTACAAAGCCGCGCAGGTCGAGCAGATCTCTGGCCTGTTGCGCCCAGAGATCGAGGACGGTGTCTCGCTAGGCGAGCTTGTACGAGTCGCCTTGCAAAAACTGACACGCGCCTAATCTTATAAGTAGAGCGTGTGACGAAAGTCACCAAAGGAGAGAGCGATGGCAAAGGCACAAGAAACCGATCAAGTGGGTTTTCCCGAGGGAGGCCGCACAGCGTTGCAACCAACGGCAACACGGGATGAACGCGTCTTGGATCGAACGTTGCGACCACGCTCGTTTGACGATTACATCGGTCAAGACGAGCTGAAAGAGAACTTGCGGATCTTTGTCACCGCAGCCAGCCAACGGGGAGAGCCTTTGGATCACTTGTTGTTGTGTGGTCCTCCAGGTCTCGGAAAGACCTCGATGGCGCGTCTGATCGCTGAAGAGTTGGGTGTCAGCATCCAGATCACGAGTGGACCAGCACTTGAGCGCAAAGGCGACCTCGCTGGACTCCTGACAAACCTTCAAGCCCGCGATATCCTCTTCATCGACGAGATCCACCGCTTAAACGCTGTGGTGGAAGAGAACCTTTACCCCGCGATGGAGGACTTTGAGTTCGACTACGTGGTGGGTGAAGGTCCACACGCTCGAAACCTCAAGCTGCCCTTGGCGCCTTTTACACTGATTGGTGCGACGACGCGAACGGGCTTGTTGACCTCGCCTATGCGCGATCGCTTCGGGATTATCAGCCGTTTGCAGTATTACAGCGTGGAAGCCCTGAAACAGATCGTGCAGCGAAGTGCGTCTTTGTTGTCGATCGAGATCAGTGACACAGGCGCGATGGAGATCGGGAAGCGGGCACGTGGAACACCGCGGATCGCCAACCGTTTGTTGCGACGTGTGCGCGACTTTGCACAAGTGAAAAACCAAGGAGATATCAATCAAGAGATCGCGGATCATGCCCTGTGGCGCTTGGGAATTGATGCCCTGGGACTTGATCATATGGATAGGCGTTTGTTGTTGACCATCGTCGAGAAATTTGACGGTGGGCCTGTAGGCGTAGAGAGTTTAGCTGCTGCTGTTGGTGAAGAGGCTGGAACCATTGAAGATGTTTACGAGCCTTACCTGATCCAACAGGGACTTTTGCAACGTACTCCTCGTGGACGCGTGGTGACACGTGGCGGGATGGCGCACCTCGAAAAAGACAGTGTGCTTTCCGCCCAACAAGCGCTTTTGTTTTAGGCTGCGGTTGATCGTTGAGGTCATCCGCGCGGTGGGCTAAGACGGCGTCTTGGTCACGAAAGCTTCCAGAGGATCGATATCGTGGATATGCCGCGAAGGCCGATGAATACGGAGGAATCGTGATGATTGATATGGCGCACTTGAAGCCCCCGCACACGTACAGGAGTGTGGCGATGGGTTCTGTGTTTTTCCTGATGGCCTGTGTTTTGTCTGGGTGTGCGAGTACGCCAGTTCGTCCCGCCCAAGAAGGCTTTGACCTTGGAAGTCACCGTCTCACGGTGTATTGGTTGGCGCGCGAAGGGAAGCGCCGTCGTCATGTGGCGCTATATCGCAAAAATCGCCGACTGGCCTGGGTTTCCCGTCGTTTTGCCAAGGCTCTTCGACTCCAAGGCTCTGGACGTCTGCGTGATGGACGATTGGTTCAGTATGCGGGCTCTTGTCAGCCTGCAAGTGATCGCTGCTTGGTGGTGCGTCAAATCGACCGACGTCTCTTTCCGATGGGTGTCGGGGCGTCGGGGATGCCTCTGTCTCCCTTCCGTTCGGTCGCTGTGGATACACGCCGCATCCCTCTTGGAACGCGTTTGTACATCCCCGCTTTGCGTCGCTTGCTTCGCAAAGCAGGGGTCCCGCACCATGGTTGTTTTATCGCAGATGATCGGGGAGGGCGGATCAAAGGCTCCCGTTTGGATCTCTTCGTTGGAAACAAAGCGCTTTTCCAACGTTATCTCGCGAAACGTATGCCTCGTTATGTGCGTATGTACACCCGACACCCCCGCTGTGAACGCCTGCCTCGAAAGACAGTTGCACGACGCTAAGTGCAACTCTGCTTGACAGGGCCGAGCGCCTGTCGCAATATCCCGCTTGTTTTTTCAAAGATTGCCCCACCCTAATTGAGTTTCCTATTCTGCGGTTGTCGAAATGGCCGTGTATTTCCGTACAGATACGACGCAAAGACAAACCCTAGGGATGGTCTGTTAACGTTAGAAAGGCACGAGGTTCGCGCGATGTCGATGCAAGATGTGCTCAAAAAGATCCAGAAAGATCCAAAGCTCAAGCAAGCGATGGATACGCTCCAACTCAACGAAAAGAGCTTCCGCTTTCTTCCTATTTTTCCTTTGATCTACGTCGCTTGGGCGGATGGCTCCTTCCAAGAAGAAGAGATGGAAAAGATCCTTGAGATCGTCGAAGAGAACGGCCTCATGAATGCCGATGGCGCGGGGATCTTGAAGGTTTGGTTGGATCGCAACCACCGACCTTCGGATGAGTTCTTCGTAAGCGGTTTGCGCTTGGTGGCGGCTGTTCTCAAGCATATCCGTCCTGAGCACAAAGGTAACTTGTTGCATCTGTGCGAAGTCGTCGCTGACTCCGCAGGTGGTTTGGCTGGCGTTGGTCGCGTAAGTGGCGAAGAACGCAAAGCGATGGGACAGATCGCAGAGCTGCTTGGGGTGGGCGATGAGAAAGCCCTCGAAAAACTCCTCGAAAAGATGCGCCATGAACTCGATCCCAAAGAGCTTGAGTGGGCTCCCACACAAGTGAGCGGCAAGTGGGTTGGTATCAACGCGGTCGTGGCTTCGTTGATCACTGCGGGCGTCTTTTTCGGTCTCTCTAAATGGTACGCTGACTTCGTTGTCAGCGAAGGCCACAACTTTGTCTTCTTGATTGGTGCGTTGATCCTTCCCCAAGTCGGCTTTTTCTTGGGCAGCATGGTGACCGCTCGTTTGAGCGCTGGAAACACCGCGCGCGAAGGTGTCCTCGGTACCGCCGCAGCGATCATCGCAGCATCTTTGATTGGTGTCTTTTTCCTTGGCGCGACTTCCAAAAAGTACGCTGGTTATAACGTCGTTGAACCCGATCCTTTGCTTTTCCCCCTCTGCTCGGCCACCAAAGTGACGGGTCAGCGTTGTATCCGCATGGAAGACAACAAAGGCAAAAAGATCTGTCGTTTGATGAAAGATCATCAAGCAGATTCCAAGAAAGAGCGTTTGGGTCGCCGTTTCCGCGATTGGTTCCCCGCAGACGACTGCAAAAAAGACGCACAGTCCAAAGACCTCTACCAAGTCAGCCCACGCCCCGAACGTGTCTTGTCCAAAGGTTACTACCCCTTGTGCAGCGAGACGGACGATGCGACGCAGCCTTGTATCCGCGTTGGTGCCGTAAAAGAGCGCAAGAATACATACTGCCGTGTGATGCCCAACCGAACCGCTGATCTCGCGAAGGTTGGAAAAGGCGAGAAGTTCAAAGACTGGTTCCCTGCACCCCGTTACTGCCGTGCTTTGTACGCTCGCGTGTACAAAGTTTGGCGCAAAGATGGTGTTCAAAACCAATTCGTAGGCTACTTGCCCCTTTGTGCGGACGTTTCTGGCGCAAACCAGTCTTGTATCCACCGCACACGTATCCCCCGCCCTGGCAAGACCTTGGGCGAGCTTGTGTGCTTGGTGTCTGATAGCCCCACGATCCCACGTCGCGACATCACACCTGCTGCCGCACCTTACGAAAACTGGTATCCCCAAGATATGTGCCGCGAAGCTGAAGGAACCGCGTTTATGTTCGTGATCTTCGCATTCTTTGGTTTTGCCATCACCGCATTCTTCTCTTCCTACTTTGGTGGCTGGGTTGGAGAGCGTTGGCAAGGTACCATCTAAGTAGCGTAGCGATCTTCTGGGGACACTTTGCGTGGGGCGGGGGTCTTTTCAGAAATTGAACTGATTCATAAGGCGCGCAGTCCCGCTCCTTGAGGGGCGGGTTAGCGCCCCCCCTTGCTTTTTTGTGGGGTGTTGCTGTTGTGCTTGTGCGGAGCGTTGGATGGTTTTTGGAGAGGGAGGCGTTTGTTGTTGCTCGACGTCATCTTTCACCACTTCGAGCGGAGCGCCACCCGAAGAGACCACACTAGACTCCGCTCAAACACCTACTGCATCGACTTGACTCCTTTCATCGTGCCCCTTACTCTTGCACCTCGACCACAGGAGCTCCAAACCATGTTGATGGGCCTTCGCTTTCAAGCCTTCCCCACCCCGCAACAAAAACACACCCTCAGCCAATGGCTTGGTTGTGTTCGGATGATCTGGAACGCGAAATGTCAAGAATATCAATACCATCAAACTCTCGCACGCAAACTCTCTCACACCGGCCTTTTCCCTCCCATCGACCAAACCTATTCTCACTTCAAAAACAAAGAACTCACCCCTTGGCTTGCCGATTGTCCTAGCCAACTTTTGCGCAATTCTGCTGTCAACTGGTACAACACCTTTCAACACCATCTCAAAGGTCTTTGCGGAAAACCCAAACTCAAGAAAAAACATGACAATCTGAGCCTCCACCTCACCAGCGAACTCTTCTTCTTTGAGGTCTGCCCTGACAATCGTCAGTTGAAGCTCTTTGTCGGAACCAAAACCAACCACATCGGCGTGTTGGCGTTCAACCAACATGTTCCTCACTTTCGCTTGCCCAAGTCCATACGCATCAAAAAGAAAAATGCCCGTTATTGGTTGTCTTTTTGCTATGAAGATGGTCTTGATGACTCCAAGTTACTCGATCAAGAGCAATACCTCCGACATTTGCGCGCGAAAACAGCGGCGGAACTGGAATCTCTTGTGGAAGCGGTGGATTGTGGTATCCATATCCCCGCCCAGACAACGCGCCAAGGTTATGATTTCACCGCCGAACAAAAACGCTCGGTGAAGCGAGAAGAGAAGAAGAAAAAGAGGCTGCAAAGAGCGCTCGCAAGGGGAAAAAAAGGTTCAAGGAGGCGGGAAAAGAAAAAGTGGAGGATCGCCCGTTCGTGTGAGAAAAGCGCGAATATCCGCAAAGACTTCCATCACAAAACGAGTAAAGCGTTGGTGGAAAGCGCAGAGGTGTTGGTGTTTGAGGACTTGCGAATCAAACAAATGACGAAGCGACCGAAAGCGAAGTATAACGAAGAGACGGGAAAGACCGAACGGAAGGGAGTGAAAGCGAAGGCGGGGCTGAATCGTGCGATCCTGAACGTGGGATGGCATCAGTTATACAGCTTCGTGAAGTACAAAGCGTACCGGGCAGGAAAAGTGACGTACAAAGTAAGTGCTTGTTATAGCTCGCAAGAGTGTGCAGATTGCGGCCACACTCACCCAGAAAATCGTGCGAGTCAAGCAAGTTTTGTCTGTCAACAGTGCGGTCACAAGGACAATGCGGACAGAAATGCCGCGCGCGTGTTAAAGAAAAGAGCAATCGAACGGATCTTGGACTCTGGAACGGAGTTGTCTGTGCGGGGAGTTCTTCTGCCAGACAAAGGACGTGGAGCGACACATCAGACACCTGCGGCAAACGCCAAGGGTGCAGGTCGCCGTGAAGCGTCAAAAAACAGAGCAGCTCATCCTGCTCGAAGCTCGGCTCTTTAGAGCCGAGTAGTTCACCAAAAAATCTGAAACCGACCACTATAAGATGTAGAACACGTTTTACAGAAAGCCTTTGCATTCTGTTAGACGATGTCATGTTTTTGGGTGTCTTGGTTGAGTCGTTTATCTGTTCTTCTACTCAACTAAGCCCCCGTTGTGTAAAATTCTTGCGTTGTTTTAGTAACATGTGTAAGATAAAAAACTTTCTTGTCCGCCAAAAAGATAAACAGGGATAGAAAGATTCTTGCGACGCATCAAACTATGCAACGTTGTAAGAAGGTGTTGGCTCTTCAAGTCGCCCTCCAAACAACTCTCAAGATCTTGTTGTTTTCCTGAGAAGTTGGGTGTAGAAGAGGGCCCAGATTCTCGTGTGTCCTTCCTTGTGGAGGGCGGATTTTGCGAGATGCTTCGTGCTTCAGTGAAGATTTATATTGAGTTTAAGAGACTTGTCTTCGTTTTGTTACATCATAAAGAAAGACGGCATGGGAAAACTAAAGGATAAGTTGATAGGCAGGAAAAGGAGCCTGTTGTGTGGGAGATTGAGAAAGGGTTGTTGAGGGCGTGTGAACGCTTGATACAACGAGGCTTACTAGAAGAAAGCGCATTCCTTGCAGCGCGCACCATACAAGAAGTCAATGGTGAAGACCTTGGCTTGATCTTGGAGCGCATGGGGGTGGTGTCTAGCGAGTCTCTGCAACATGCGCTTTCTGAAGAATGGGAATGCCGTTTTCTTTCCGATGAACAGGTGATGTTGATGTGGGAAGAAGGAGCGATCTCGCCCCCCCGCGATATCCCTCTTTCTTGGATGAAACAAGACTCTTTTGTTCCTCTACAACTTTCCCAAGGAACCCTCTCTACCTTGGTGTGGCGCCCCCTCTCTGAAACGTCTCAAACGCGCTTGTGCCAAGCCGCAAAGTGCGCTCATCTCGAATATGTGTTGGTCTCTTCGACTGTGATCAAGTCCGTTCTTGAGCGCCTTGAGCCCGGAAAAGAAGAACTCTCGATGACCTCTGGGGAACTTGATGCGTTGGTGCCGCCACCTTCTTCGTCGCGCGTTCCCTCGATGTTGCAGATCGGCTCTGCGGGACTCTCTTCCGCACCTTTTACACCTCGCTCAACCCAAGCTGTACCCACCCTACAACCGATCTCCTCAGACGACCTGTTGCCTTCCCAACGAGCTTCTTTGCTCGATTTTATCGACCAAGATGCCCTCAGTCCCAAACCTGAAGGTCACTCTTCATCAAGCTTTGAAGAGCTTGTTGGATCGCCTGAAGTCTTGAGTGGCGATGATCTGCCCAATTCAAAACCATCTGATCCATCGCTCACTCCGCCGCGATCGGAGGTTTCTCTACGCAGCCCGTCTTCTGAAAGCCATCGCTCCTTGCGACAAGAAGCAGATTTTGCGGCTGGCGACTCTGTTGCACTTTCGCGAAGCGCATCGCCGATCCCTCGCCATGCTGAAAAGGCCACCAAGCCGCCTCCTTCCGCTGTTGTTGTTTCTCCGCTCGAAGAACTCAACCTTTTGGTGAGCCAACCTATCCCCGCGCAAGAGCAGGCTTCTCTTGCAACGATGTCTCTCGATACCATCGCAAGACGTGGCACACCCTTGAACCCAACGGACTTTTTGGAAGAAGGACGAGAGAAGCCTTCCTCGCAAAAGAAAGTCGCCGAAAAAAGCGGTGGAGCCATCGCCCAAGCCCCGACATCGCAAGAAGAAAAGCAAAAGTCTGGCGGTGCTTTGGTGATCGGTAAAGATCCCAAACGCACGGATATGTCGGCTTCCTTGGCATCTGTCTCTTCTGTTGTGGTTGATCCCTCAGCTTTGCTGCCTCGCGGAGTGACCGCGCCCGTCGAGCCTTTTGATGGACGTGGCCAAGCACAAGCGTGGATGCGTGCAGAACAAGTTGCGTCCTCTTCAGATGCGCTCGATGTGATCGGCTCAAGCGGAAACTTGAGCGGGTGGGGCATCTCGAATACACCCGAATCTCTCGACTCTTTGGATGCTGTTCCTCCTGTCAGTGGTGATGGGAACGACAGCGCGGAGGTCTCCAAGACCGCTGAACCTTCGCTCGAAGAAAAGGTCAGGAACGCTCCAGAGATGTTTGTGGAAGACGAACCCACCAACATCGAGGATGAAGCACTACTTTCCAAGGCCATCCTAGAAAAGATGGTCGAAGCCGCTGAAGAGGAAAAAAGGCGCTCCTCGCCTTCCATCTCTGTAGAGACGGTCGCTCCTGCTCCTCCGTCGGGCTCAGGGTCCCAGAAAAACTTCCCTGCCACGCTTCGTACAGGTGAGATGAAGGCTTTCCCTGCGGTCTCAAGAACGCCCAGTGAGGAAGAAGACCCAACAGAGGCTGCGCGGGACACATTGGCTGATCCCGTTCCCTTGATGAGAAGAGGGCGAGACTATCGCACTGTCCCTGTGGGGGTTGTTCCCTCGTTGCTTGCTGACTTGGAACAAGAAGAACCCAGTTTTGCGCTTTTCGAGCGGAGTCCTGTTCAAGAGGAGAGCCCTTCCAAAGCCAAGCTGCCTTCGCGGGGTCGTTTGACACCCAAAGAGCCTCGCGGAGATCTTTCTCCAGCGGATCTTCCTCGTTTGGATGCGCCTCGCGCAAGAAAGAGCGAGGAAGCAAGCCTCTCCCAAGCTCGTTCTTCGCAAACACATGCGAAGAAAAAGAGCGAACCCCCTCATCTCGTTTCGCGCGTCTTGTTGGGCCTTTTGCTCGTTGTCGCGTTGAGCTTTAGTTTGTGGTTCTTCCTTTTGCGTGAGAAGCAAGCCACCAGTTCTTTCCCTGAAGAACAAGCCCCACGCAGCCAAAAGCAGACGACCCCCGCAGCAAAGCCCAAAGAGGACGCAAAGACCAATCCTCCATCGAAACGAGAGTCCTTGCCCGTCAATTCGAAGAAAAATGGCGCCTCAAAACCAAAGAAGCGAACGGATTCTTCGGATGGTCTGTGGTATTGGGACGCCAAAAAAGGCAAGCTCGTTCCCCAACGCTGATTCCTTCTGTGATCTTCCTTTCCATATCTTCCTTTCCCCAGAGCCATCGCTGTTTCTCCTACATCCATCGCTGTTTCCCCAGAGCCATCGCTGTTTCTCTTACATCCATCGCTGTTTTGAGCTTTGACGCAGGCACCACGCATTTGGTCGCCGTCCAAAGGTACCTTCTCTTGGGGCTTTGGGGGGGCAGTCTTGGGAGAAGGCTATCTTTGATGGGGACTTTTCTCGTGGTGCAGGGAAGGGTTAGCGGATGCGGATCTTAATGGGGAGTTGGGTGTTGGGGCGGATGTAGATCATCTTTTTGATTGGGCGGTTGAGGTGTTCAAGGTTGTCGATGCGGAGTTGGTGATAGCCTTGGTACAGTCGCAAGGGGCGCAAAGGTGTTGTCCCAATGTAGTTTGAGTCGATATAAACCTTTGAACTCCAGGGGGTTACAACGATGGCGAGGTAGCCTTCTCGGATAGAGATGTGTTTCCGTTGGGTTTCGCCTTTTTTGATGTTGACGCGGATGGGTAGGTGGATATAGGGATTTTTTCGCCGCAAGACCATGTTGTGTTGGCCTTCTTCCAAGGGAAGTTTCAGTATTTTTCCACTGACGCGGAAAGAGCGTCCACGGAGGTAAAGCGTACATGGACAAGGTCGTGAGGCCGTGATCAACAGTGTTGCATCGCCTGGTGGTAGCGCATCATCGGGCTGTTTGCTTGGGTCGAGATCTGGGATGGGGCGTGCTTCGCCGATCTCGATTTGGGGATCACGAGGCTGTGGGCGCTTTACAGGATCGACGGGGCCTGCGTCTGGTCGGTTTGCGGGCGGAATCGCTTGTTTCGTGTTTGCCTCAACAGTTCGCTTTGAGGGCCCTGCGTCCGCCGTGATGGGCGGGGTGGGGCGGGTCTGTTTTTGGCTACGGATGCGCCACAAGATCATCACAAGGCCCAACAAAAGCACGATCAAGAAGGGCAGGACGATGTAGATCCACGTCGGTAGCTCTTTGTTTGGAGTTTGCTCGATGGGAGCGAGCGGGATCGGCATCGAAGGCACAGAAGGATCAGATGGAGGCGCGGCTGGTGGAGGTTCCTCGACGCCTGGTTGGAGTGCGGCGATCTCGTCGATGGACATGGATTTCAGGTTTTGTTCTGGTCGAAGGACGAGGGCTGCTGTAGGCGTCGGCTCGGGGAAGTGGGGTAGAAGCGCCGCGGGGTTCTTGATCTGGTCGAGGCTGATCGAGCGCGTCTCTTCCATCCAAGGATTCTGGTTTTTGGTGATGGGTTGCAAGCCAGGGATCTCTGTATTTTGCGGTTCTTGCGGACCATTGGCTAGCATGGGGTCATTGGGATCAGGGAGAGGGACAAACTCGCCCGTGGCATCGGTTGGTTGGAAGGCTGGGACATCACCTGTAGGGGATGCGCTTTGGAAAGTCAGGTTGTTTCCTGTAGGGGACGCGTTTTGGAAAGCAGGCGCGTTGCTCGTGGCTGCAACAGGCGGACGGATCGGGGTCGCGTCGGTTGTTGCGTTGGAGAGGGAGGACGCGTGCACTGTACGCGTGGGTTCTGGAGCGTGTGTCGGTGTTTCTGAGAAAAGAGTCCGCAAAAACTCTGAGAGGTAGAACTGGGAGATCTCCCCGCCTGTGCATGTGATGATGCACTGCTCGACGGCGTGTTCGATCTCTGCACCATGTTGGAAGCGCTCATTGGGTTCTTTGGCGAGCATCTTCATCATGATGGAGATCAAAGGATCGGGAAGCGAAGAGTGGTACTCGCGTGGATCAGTGGGTTCTTGGGTGAGGATCGCTTGCAACATCTGGACATCGCCGCGAGCCTTAAAGGGTTTTTGCCCCGTGATCAACTCGTAAAGGACGACCCCTAGCGCAAAAAGATCGTGGCGCCAGTCGATGGGATCGCCCATCAAGTATTCGGGCGACATGTAAGAGATCTTGCCCTTGAGTACGCCTGTTTGCGTTTGCTTACGGGCTTCTTCGCCCGATATACGGGCTTTGGCGATGCCGAAGTCCAAGATCTTGGCGATCCCCTCTGTGGAGACCATGACATTGGGCAGACTGATATCTCGGTGGATCAAGCCCAAAGGTGCTTGGGTTTGGGGGTCGAGATACTGGTGGGCATAATGGAGTCCAGCAGCGGCTTGTCCGATGATGTGGGCAGCATAGAGAGGTGGGGTTTGTTCACCTTTGCTTTCCACTTGATCGAGGATCTGGCCGAGATCGTACCCTTCGACGAACTCCATGGCGATGTAGTAAGTCTGGTTGATTTGGCCGAGATCGTAGATCTGGACGATGTTGGGGTGGTTGAGCATCGCAGCGAGCTTCGCTTCGTTGAGAAACATCTCCACGAACTCGGCATCATCAGCGCGATGAGGCAGGATGCGTTTGATCGCAACGCGGCGAGAAAAGCCCGCTGGGCCGGGCTGTTCGGCGAGAAAGATCTCTGCCATCCCACCGACCGCAACGCGGCGGATTAGGCGATATTTACCAAGCGTTTCCACTCTATCCTCCAAGGAGAGCCTGCGTGCTGGTGCAAGTTGCTTTTCGTTTCATGCACGTCTTCTCTGGCGGTATGCGGTACCACAAAAGTCTCTAAAGTGGAAGAAGCAGCGAGAGAAAGGGGATGGTTGGAGGGCTCTTTGGTTGAGGTTTTATGCGTCTTGGTGGGTGTTTTATCTTCGCTCTGCGGGCAAAAAGAGAAGTTGTTGAAGAGGTTGTAGTAAGAGGCTAAGCTCTTGAGATAGCGGGGCAAGTGCGAAGATCAAAAGGGGCGGAGAGGGCAGATGCGCTGCGTGGTGAAGCTCATAGAAAAAGTCTTTCCACGCCGCTTCGTCTCGATCGATCTGAACGAGAAGGAGGTCGGGTGGATTGCGATGCAGGTTTCTCGCGCAAGTTTGGGGATTTGCTTCGACATGGATGCGATAGCGTTGCCCGCAAAAGAATTGCAGCAGCGGGGCTGTTTCTCCCCAGAGGGTGCTGGGTCCTGTGACGAGTAGCTGTTTTTCTTGGCGTGGTCGTGCGATCCGTACGGATTGGAGCCACTGGATCAAGTGCGAGGCGCTGAAAGGTAGGCTGCGGTAAGCACCCCAATGAAAACGATAAAAGTCGATGTTTGCTTGTCTTTCGAGCAGGGGGACATCGAATCGAACGTTCCCTTCGACACGTGTGCGCAACTCATTGATGATCGGAGATTCAAGATCTTCTGGCCCAAACCAGATCATGCGTGGTTTGTTTTGTTGGGCAAGTAAAGCGAGTTCTTCGAGGTCTTGGAAGGGGTGATTCTCGTATTGGAGAAAACGCAAACCCTCGGATAATTCGAGATCTTCTCCCAACGCGCTTGGAGTGCAATAGATCAGAGACGTCGCTTTTTGGTTGGGAGGGGGCTGCGAGACCACGGCAGGCTGTTGGAAAAGAGAGGTGGACTTTGCTTCGGGTTGTGATGCAGCCAGCGGATAAAGCGGGAACTGCTTGGCCAAGACATCGAGCTGTCCATAGGTTGAGCTTTTGCCCACACCATAGGGCGCTCGGTTGGGCGGGGTGGGCGGCGGAGAAGGACTTTTTCTCAACAGGTCGATGATCGCAGGTGGATCTTGGTTGGGGGCCAACTCGATGAATTCAACGATGGGTTCTTCTTTTGGAGCGGGAAGCCGTTGTTGACTCATGCGCTGCTGACTGGGCGAAGCCATGCGTTGTTGGCTAGGAGGCCCCATGCGCTGCTGACTTGGTGTTCCCATGCGCTGTTGACTGGGCGAAGCCATGTGTTGTTGGCTGGCGCTTCCCATACGCTGTTGGCTAGCAGAGGTGTAAGGCGAGTGCGGAGGGGGGCTGATATTGGCCTTGGAGGGCGTCGAGAGCCCAGGAGAAGACATGGATGGAGCTTGGGGAGTGCCCTTCCGTTGTTGCCGCAGTTGTTGGACAAAAGACTGTTTCCAAGCTTCGGGGAGATTGGGCAGAGGTGGCGGCGTATGGGGTCGAACATTCCGTGGTTGCAGCGTTTTTGGAGCCTGTGCAAGCTTGACAGGTAGCTCCAAGTGGACGGACAGACGCCCTTCCAAGGCGCGAAGTTCGAGTTTTCCTTGGTGGACAAGGCTGAGCTGTTTCGCAAGTGCAAGCGACAGGCGCGGGATGATCGGGGTTTCTTCTTCTTGAAAAGGGTCCAAAAGCGCCCGAAGCTCGTGGGGTTCGATCTCAGGATGGCTGTGTTCAAAGTGCAGATGCAGAAGGGGGCTGTTGGGATCGTGCCGTAGGGTCAGCAGGATGCGTCCGTTGTTTTGGCTCTGATCGATGGCGTAACCCACGATCAAAGCTAGCAGAGAGCGCACGATCTCTTCATCGCCTTCGAGTTCTGTTTGTTTTAGTTCCTGAAGTTCCCAGCGCCAGTGAAGAGACTTGTGCTCCAATTGAGGGCGAAAGTCTCGTTTGAGTTGTTCGAGGAGCTGGACCATAGAAAAAGTCGAGCTTTCAGGGGTAATTTGTCCAAGGATACAGCGGTTGTAGTCGGACCACTGCGCAAGATAATTGAGAAGAGAGCGGCTTGCGCTTGTGAATTGGTAGCTAATGCGCTGGATCTGTGGGTCTGCTTGTTCCAAAGCGCTTGTGTGCTCTTCGAGTTTGCCAAGGGAGCGCTGGAGCTTTGGCAAGATCCGAGAGATGGTTTGGTTGAGTTGTTCGTAAGGCTCGCTGCTTTGGAAACGTTCTTGGTTTTTGAACTCGATCAGTTGGAGGTTGGACTCCTTGGCGTACTGTGCGTACTCAAAGAGTTTTTGGCGCAGCTGTTCGCCCAGATGTAGTGCATATTGAAGGGTCTTTTGCTGCGTTTGTTGGGCCAACTCATTGGATTCGAGGGCTTGGGTCCTCTGTTGAAGCGAGAGGGTCAGCTTTTTGTTTTCTTGTTGAAGCTGCTCAAGCTGTTCTTGCCAATCCACCGCGATGGGGGGCGCCGGTTTTTGGTCTGTGGAGGTGGCATCTTGGAGAGAAAGCCACTCTTTGGAGGGAGAAGGCTGCGGTGGGAGCGGGTTTTCAGGGGTTGTATCTTGCCTTGGCAGCAAACTTTCTCTTGAAGGGATCGCGTGGGTCGTGCGTTGTTGGAGCCGCTGGATCGAAGAGGTTGAGTGGGGGGCAGTCAGCCCCTCATCGGAGATGGATTCCAGATCTTCGGGTAGATGCGGAGCTTCCGCGTCTTGTGGTGAAAGAGAGGCCACAAGATCCGTGGCAGAGTGGTCTGTGGGCAGAAGAGACCAAGCCATGAAAAGAGCCGAGACTTGTTCGGCAAGGAGTTCTGCCAACTGGTAGTCTTGGGCGTGGGGTGAACTGCCTCTGGGGGGAAGCCACACAAGCAATCCCAGCGGCTTTTGCAGGAAAGTAACCTCTGCGCAAACAAGGGGAGTATCGTTCAGCTCAGACGCGAGATGCTTTTTCAAAGGCGAGGGGAGCGCACCCAAGGTCAGCGGCGGGGAAGCTTGGAGGGCCACAAGCTCTTGACGATGCAAGACGACGCTTTGGAACGAAGGTACAGGGGCTGTCTTCCACAAAAGGGCGGGAGCCTCATGGTAAAGCATGATCATGGCTTGGTGAGGAAGGATCTGTTGGAGCGTATCGTTCCATACCTCAGGAGCCTGTGGTCCGTGGTGATGCAGCTTTTGTAAAAGGAGCGGAAAGCGCGACAGACGTGCGCTAAGGCGTGCGTATTGCTCTAATGTTGTTACTTGTGGGGTGGAAAGCCGAGTTGTCATCGAAGGCCCTTTAGAATCCTTGGGATGTGATACAAGCAAGTGACTTTGATGTATGGCTACCGTGCGGGGCTGTAAAAGAGCGTGGGCGCGAGATGTCAGCGGGAGGAAAAGAGCAGGTTAGGGAGACTCATCGAACTGGAAGATGCTGTGTTTTTCCGTGATAAAGAGAAGGATGAGACCCTCATTGCCCCAACTTGCGTGTTGCACTTTGAGCTTTTTACCAAAATCAAAGGTCTTGTCTTCTGTCAGTTTTTTGCCCTTCAAAGTAAAGCGGATCAACTTGTTTGGGTAGACCACGCGCACAATATTTTTTTTGATTTGTGCGCCAAGTGCTTTGCTTGGGGACTCACTTACAGTCGCTAGATCTTTGATACGGAGTTTTTTTCCAAAAGACCACAGACGACCCGAACTTTGATCCAAAGCGACCCAACGTTTGCCTTTTCGGTCGGGGACGGGCTGGGTGGAGCTTGTCAGGCGCGATGCAAAGGAGCGCTCGCTGCGTTCTTTTCCTGCGCGTTTGCTTCCAATGTCGAGACGTGTCGAGCCATAAAAGAGAGCACCTTCAGGGGGATAGGACTTTCCTGTTTGCCAGAAAGAAACGGCTTCTTTCTCAGGGATGTCAACATCGCCTTTGCAGATGTGGCTTTTTACGCCCAGCGCGCTTGCGGCTTTCTTGCAGTTCCCCGAACCCAAGAGCACGACATTTTCACGTTTTACGTGGGGGAGATTTGAAGATCCGCAGGTAAGATCTTTCTTTTTCGCGGCTTTGTCGTCGAGGGGGTTGCCAAGCAACGTGTAAAGCGCAAGCCAGATGCGTCCTTCGATGCGATGGCGAATCAAGAGATAAGTTCCCGTCATACCATGCGAAAAGTTCCAGTCGAGGATCACGCTATTGAACGAAGCGAGGTTCATGGGAAAGTCTTCTTCAGGGAAGGGGCGACGCAAGAGTTTTTTCTCTTTTGGATCTGTGCCGCCTTCGCCGGAGTAGAGGTCTTTTCCGTCGCTCATAAAGAGCGTCATGCAGTCGCCTTTTCCTGCAAGCGTGAGCTTTTTCCATTTGCCATCTTTCTTGGCAAACTTCAGGGAGCGCAAGTGTGGAGAAGGTTGTTCTTTGTCGAGCCCCAAAAAGGAACGTCGGATCTTTTCAAGATCTTCTTTGGTGGCGCGTCTGGGAGCGGGCTTGTCGAACTTGCTGAGATCGACTTTGGGGCGATCATCTTTGGTGAGGGCGTAAACAGCGTATCCACCGACGGCTAGGGCGATAATGACAAAGACCCAAAACCACGGGCTGCCGCTATTTTCGGGGTTACTGCCCACGATGTCCGAGTCTTCTTCCCAGTCCGCAGCAGCTTGGGGAGCCGCAAGTGGGTCTTGGGGAGGCATCGACTGGGGAGGGTAGCTTTGTTGTTGAGCGTACCCATAGCCCTGCATCTGATCCATGCTGCCTTGGTTGGGGTACATTCCTGGTTGTGGAGCGTACCCTGGGGGGTAACCTTGCGGGGCGTAGCCTTGCGGGTAACCCTGCTGTGGATAGCCCTGTTGCATGGGGTCTTGGGGCGGATAGCCTTGCGGATAACCCTGGGGAGGATAGCCAGGTTGTGGCGCGTAGCCAGGCGGTACTTGGACTTGGGCCATGTTGCCTTGGCTGCCAGGCTGTGGAGCATAACCTGGTGGATATCCTTGTTGTTGCATAGGATCTTGGGGCGGATAGCCTTGCGGATAACCCTGTTGCATCGGTTGTTGTGCATAACCCTGTTGCATGGGGTCTTGGGGCGGGTATCCTTGCTGTTGCATGGGATCTTGGGGCGGATATCCTTGTTGCATAGGGTCTTGCGGTGGATATCCTTGCTGTTGCATAGGATCTTGCGGTGGGTATCCTTGTTGTTGCACAGGGGCTTCCATAGGAACAGCTTGTGGGGGAGCTGCTTCAGGGGCGCCTTGGGCTTGTTCGAGGATAGAGAGGTAGATTTGGTGTGCTTGCCCGTAAAGTTGTTGTGCGTCAATGGCTTGTTGGTAAGCTTCTTGCGCTTGTTGCTCGTTGCCGGACTGTTGGGCTTGGAGGTAGGCTTCTTGCGCTTGGGCGTAGAGTTGTTGGGCCTCCATGGCTTGTTGGAAAGCCGTTTGGTAGGCCTGTTGTTGTTCTGGGGACAGGGACGACAGGTCCACGCCTTGCTGCATGGCTGGGTCGGGGTTTCCGTAGCCGTCTTGGGGAGCCTGTGCAGCGGCCATATCTGCTTGTTCTGAGGGCATTCAGAACCTCCTTCAAAGGGTCGTCGAACAAAGCCAACATGAGCGATGGGCACGAGTATGCCGAAATACCGCGGTACTATAACAGCAACTCTTGGGATTGGCAACGGAGGCTTTGTTGTGTCGTCCTTGGGGGCTAGAGGCGGGGTGGGTGCGGTTGCTTATGGATACAGTTTTTGGTAGATGAGAGGCGCGCAAGTGACCGCTTGCCCATATTTCTTTTGCGGAGATGAGACGCGAAAGTCTCTGTAATACCAAAGAAAAAGCCTTGTGCTGGATGTGGGGTGCAGGGTCGATGGTGTGCCAAGGAGAACGGTTGGAACGATGACGGGACAAATCTATCATGCGTTGGGGGAAGAGCTGCCATGGGGCGGTTGTAGTGTCGAAGAGTTGTTGGGGCGTGTTCGTGGGGGAGCGAGTCGTCTGGCTTTGTCAGGGCTGGTGGGTGGCTCGTTGGCTTGGTTGGCTGCGCAGTTGGTGCGTGCGTTTCCTGAACGCACCATCGTGGTGGTGACACCCGAACATCAACGGGCTTACCAACTTTACGAGGACCTACAATTTTTCTGTGGGGAAGATCCTCACGCGCCTTTGTCGCGGCTGAGCTTTTATGGAGCGGACGAGATCTTGCCTTACAGCGAGATGTTGCCTGACCGTGGCGCCATTCAAAGCCGACTGTGCGGGCTTTTACAGATCCAACATCAGTATCATCCTGTGATGGTGATGCCCGCTGCCGCGTTGGTTCGTCGGGTCTTGCCCAAAGGGGTGTTGAGCAAGTCTTCGGATCTCATCGAAGTGGCCGAGGAGGTCGATCGCGAGACGCTGTTGCATCACCTTGTGGGAGCGGGATACCAACGTGTCCCTGTCGTCGAGGATCGCGGGACCTTTTCTGTGCGCGGCGCAGTGTTGGATATCTTCTCGCCGCTTTATAGCTTTCCCGCGCGGATCGAACTCGACGATCAACTTGTGATGTCGATTCGATTTTTTGAGCCCACCACGCAACGCAAAGTCGCGGAGTCGGACGATCTTTTGGTGGGTCCTGTCGATGAGATCTTGCGCAATCCTGAAAACCTCTCTTGGGCCAATCGTCGCTTTGCAGCGCAAGCGGATATCCTGCATTATCCGACAAGAGAGTGGCGTCAGCTTTTGGATGACTTGCGCGAGGACGTACGACCCTTTGGGGTCCAAGCGATGATCCCTGGATTTTACGAGCGTTTGGAAAGTCTTGCGGCGTATCTTCCCAAAGATGCAATCGCGATCATCGACGAACCGCGCGATGTGATGATGGAGATCCGTAGCTACACCCAACGTATGCAAGAGAGCTACGCGTCCTTGTGTGAAGAAGGGCGTTTTGCTTTTCCGCCCGAAGAGTTTCTGTTGTCTGAAGAGGAAACAGAGCGGTTGTTTCGCTCGGTCTGTCGCGTCGAACATCAGTCTGTGTTGGTGCTTGATGGCGATGGGACAAGTGTCGTCGATCTCGGAGCTGACGAAGAGAGCGGGACTTTCGAGCAAGGTGAGACCTCTCATGCGGAGGAGCGCCCAGAAGAACGCGCTGAAACAACAGCGGATGAGTCGAAGTCCCGATCTGATGGGCAAGATGGGACGGATACCTTTGCATCAAAAGAGAGCGCAGAAAAGGGCGACGTAGGACGCAAACTGGATGTGGGCGGCGTGCGTTGGGGAGACGCTGGCGAGTTGATCTTGCCCTATGTTTCGTTGTCTCAGCAGGGACTGAAACAGCTTTTGCGTTCTATCCCAGCTTCTCAAGAACATCGTTTGCAGCCGTTGGTTGAGCGGATTCGTTTGTGGCAGTCCGAAGGTCTCGTTGTTGCGATTGCTTGCGGGACCAAGGGGCAGTCGCTGCGGCTACGAGAGTTGCTAGAGCTTTACGATGTGGACGCGCAGCTTTTGGAAGATGGATTTTCCATGTCTTCGATCCTGCGCAAAGATGTCCCGCGTGAACGGGTTCATATCTTTTTGGGGCGGATCTCTGAGGGATTTGTGTTTCCTCGTGCTCGTTTGGTGTTGATCTCTGAAGAAGAGATCTTTGGTCCAAAAGCCCGTCGCAGCAAGGCCAAGAAGAAAGGGCCTTTGTTGGAGACGGAGTTACAAAGTCTTCAGACAGGGGACTTGGTGATCCACAGAGAGCACGGGATGGCGCGCTATGGTGGCCTTCATTCCGTGGATATCGGTGGCGTGCGTGGTGACTTTTTGTTGCTGGAGTACCACGGAAACGATCGACTCTACCTGCCCGTGACCAAGCTGAACTTGATCGAGCGTTTTACAGGGGGCGGAGATCCTTCGCTTGATCGGCTCAAGAGCAACACTTTTGAGAAGAAGAAAAGCAAGGCGCGTGCAGCGATTCAGGCGATTGCTGGGGACTTGTTGAAACTCTATGCTTCGCGGCAACTCCATACAGGCGATCCCATCGAGATATCCCCTGAGTTGTATGCGGAGTTTGAAGCACGTTTTCCTTTTGAGGAAACGCCCGATCAAGCGCAAGCCATCCACGATGTTCTGGGTGATATGCGCGCAGGTCGTTGCATGGATCGTTTGGTCTGCGGTGACGTGGGGTATGGAAAGACGGAAGTCGCGATCCGTGCGGCTTTTGTGGCGGCCTTTAGCGGTCGCCAAGTCGCGGTGCTGGTCCCCACGACGGTTCTTGCACAACAACATGGTCTTAACTTTATGGAGCGATTTGATGGCTATCCCATCAAAATCGCCGTCCTGTCGCGGTTTCAGTCAGCAAAAGAACTCAAAGATACGATCAAGCTTCTTGGTGAAGGCAAGATCGATATCGTGATCGGGACGCATCGTTTGTTGTCTCGCGATGTGCACTTCAAGAACTTGGGTCTGTTGATCATTGATGAAGAACAGCGCTTTGGTGTGAAGCATAAAGAGCGCATCAAGCAATATCGCGCCGAGATCGATGTACTTACCTTGACCGCAACGCCGATCCCACGGACGCTTGAGATGTCGATGGTGGGGGCGAGAGACCTTTCTTTGATCACGACGCCTCCTGTGGATCGTTTGGCGATCCGTACGACGGTCGCGCCTTTGGGCGATGAGATCGTCCGCGAAGCTGTGATGCGCGAGCTTCATCGCGGTGGACAGGTCTTTTTTGTGCACAACCGCATCGAAGATATCGGGAAGATGCAAAACTGGTTGCATAGCATCGTCCCCGAAGCAAGGGTGGTTGTGGGACATGGGCAGATGCCTGAAGGCGAGTTAGAGCGCGTGATGCTCGACTTTGTACAAGGCAAGTACAACATCTTGTTGTGTACTTCGATCATTGAGTCCGGGCTCGATATCCCCCGTGCCAACACGATCTTGGTCAACCGCGCAGATACATTTGGACTGGCACAGTTGTACCAGATCCGCGGTCGTGTCGGGCGTGGGAAAGAACGTGCGTATGCTGTGTTGTTGGTTCCTTCGGATGCGCGGATCAATCCAGAGGCCAAACAGCGACTCGCAACCTTGCAGCGTTTCACGGAGTTGGGTGCGGGCTTTGAGATTGCGCGGCATGACTTGGAGATGCGCGGTGCTGGAAACCTCCTTGGGAAGGAGCAATCAGGACATATCCATGCCATCGGTTTGGAACTTTATATGGAGATGTTGCAAGAGGCTGTGGCCGAACTTCAAGGGCGGCCCGTGGATGTGCATCTCGATCCTGAAGTGAAGCTTGGGGTGGATGCGTATCTGCCTGATTATTATGTACCTGATATCCAACTGCGTTTGCAGTGTTATCGCCGCCTCTCCACCGCCGTAGAGACGGACGAGTTGGATCAACTCTCTGAAGAGTTTGAGGATCGTTTTGGGCCGCTGCCTACAGAGAGCAAGATCTTGTTCCAGATGATGGAGATCCGCTTGATGTTGAAACGTTTGTTTGCGACGTCGGGCGAGCTTTCTGGCGAAAAGTTTCGCGTGTTTTTCCATCCCCAAGCGCCGTTGGATCACGAGCGGATCTTGCAGTCTGTTCAGAAGAAAGAACCGCTGTTTCGGCTCCTTCCGCAAGGAGCGATCGAGTCTGTCCAACCCATCGACAAAAAAGGCAACGTCTTTTCGTCGATTCGCTCGTTCCTGCGGGATCTTCCCGAACTGGTGCTGCGGCGACCTGAGCCAACAGAGGAGAGCTAATGAAGGGGGAATATGGCCTTGGAACGGCGAAGGCCAGAGGAATACCCTCTATCCGGGGCGGCCCTCCGCGGCCGCCCGAAAGGAAAGAAGGTCTGCGAAGGCTAGAATATCCTCTCTCTGGGGCGGCCCTCCGTGGCCGCCCGAAAAAAGGAAAGTTCGCGAAGGCTAGCAGGATATCCCTTTTCGGGGTAAGGTTCTTGATTCATGTCCTGTTGCGCGTCATTTTTCCATCATCTTGGTGATGCAAAGCAAGTTGTTGTTTATCAAAAGGAAGAAAGAGCATGTTGGTGCCGATCTTGCGCCCAAAATACCAAAAGAAACAATGGGATCTTTCAACGGGTAAAGCGCCTTCTATGAACAAAAGAGGCCGTTCTTTTTTTGTGGTGTCGTGTTGGGGCTTGGCTGCCGTTCTTTTTTTGGGGGGCTGTCGCCCTGAGGCGGAGCAAACGCCTGCAGCCAGTAGCGCAAGCGTTTTGGCCGCGATAGGCCAAGAAGTCATCACGCAAGATGCTTTTTACGATGCGATGAAAGAGCAAAGTGCTTCGTTTCAACGGCTTTTTCAGACGCTTCCGCAAAAGCGCGCGCTGTTGCAAGAGATGATGATCAAAAGGCTTTTGGTGCAAGAGGCGCAGCGTTTGGGGCTTCAGCAAGACGTCTCTGTGAAACGTGTGGAACGACGGGCTACGCTTTTGCTGTTTTCAAAGCAACTGCGGGAGACTTGGAAGAAAGAAGCGAAAAAGGCCAAAGGATCTGCAAAGCAGAGTTTTGCGTCTTTTTACCAAGCGTGGATTGAAAAGCAGCGGAAACAGCAAGGGGTTCGTATTGAAAAGCAGCGTTGGGAAGCGCTTCGTAAGCGCTTGCTTGCGCGGTCGCCTCATGCCCCTCGTGCTGCGGCGAAACCTCCTTTGATGCCCCGTCCTGTGGAGAGAAAGCAGCCTGCTTCTCATTCCACTTCTTTGCAACAACCCGTGGTTTCTCGTCCTGTCGTGGTTTCTCGTCCTGTCGTGGTTGCTCGTCCTGTGCCTTTGCGCGAAGTGTCGCCAACGCCCGTTCCAGTGGCACCGCGCGTTGTGCCTGTTCCTGTGGTGCCGCGCGTTGTACCTGTGCCTACGTCTGTTCCTTCTTCTGCGTCTGCTCC
Organism: Myxococcales bacterium; assembly: GCA_020632975.1. GTDB lineage: Bacteria > Myxococcota_C > UBA6777 > UBA6777 > UBA6777 > JAKLKB01. The sequence goes on along the minus strand of JACKEL010000011.1, from coordinate 82,726 downwards.
CAAAGCGACGTCTACTCCCTCGGTCCCACGGGCGAAAGCGGCGACGTCTTTGCCTGTTCGAGCGACATCTTTGCCAGCAGCATCTTTGCCGAGTAAAGGGAAAACACCATGAAGCGGAGCGTTGGGGTTTTTTGTGTTGGTTTGTGCGTGATGGTGGGTGTTTTGGCTTTGTCTTCTGGGGCGGTTTGGGCGAGTGCTGCCGCGTGTTCCAAGATGATCAAAGCCAAAGAATACCTCAAGGCCGCGAGTTGCTACGAACAGGCGGCACAACAAGTTGACCAAGACCCCGCGCAAAAGTCCTTCGCAGTGTTGTTGAAGGAACGTTACTTTCGCTACAGCGCTTTGGCGTTTCAACGTGCGGCAGAGGCCACCCAAAAGGCAGAGAAAGCCTACTATTTGGAGCGCTCTGTTGAGCAATTGGGCATCACCATTCGCGAACGATACTGCCGTGCGGCGCGTCGTTGTCGTCAAAACCAGTTGTTGGCGGACAAACTCAAAGCCCAGATCCGTTATGGGACTTTGGTGATCTCTTCGAAAGATCCAAAAGCGAGCATTACCGTAAAAGGATTTCAATACCTGCAAGTGCAACAGAAAGACTTTACCAAGCAGGTACGTCCAGGGACTTACACGGTGACGGTGAAGTTTCCGAAACAGGCGGAAAAACAAAGCACTGTGCAGGTCGGTCCAGGTGAGCAGGTGTTGTTGGATGTTTCTCCTGTGACGCAAAAGATGCAGGTCAAGCGCCTTTATACAAGTCGTCGTGTTCCTCCTTTGATCTTGGCGAGTTACATCGTTGGAGGCGTGTTGATCTTGGGCGGCGGAGCGATGGGAGGCTACGGTCTCTTTAGCCAAACGGCGGCAAATGCGAAGATTGGAGATCCCAACGAAAATCGAACGTACTCTGATAGTGCTTATGCTTCGGAGATTGGGAGCGCTCGTGTGTTGACGGTTGTTGGGATGAGTGCGGTGGGTCTAGGGATTGCTGTGATCGTCGGTGGTGCTATCGCACAAAGCAGCTTGTCTTCTCGAAAGTCTCCGCCTTCCAATGCAGGTGCAAAGTCCCCCAACCAAGGGCAGATCCGAGAGGGGGCTTCTTGGATGGGTCGAAAGTCTTTGGGCGGAGTGTCTAAAAGTTCCGTGTTGTGGCGGTCTTTTTGAGAATCTTGCTGCGTTTTTCACACAGAGAGGTATTGTTTGACGTTTCGTTTCTTTTTCGGAGTGATCGGTCTTTTTGAGACCTTGGGGTGTGCGCGTTATGAGTCAGATCCATCTAGAAGCTTGTCCGAATTGTGGTTCGGCGCTTAGCGAAACCATCAGTGAGCCAAGAACAGAAAGCGAAGTGCGTTTTTGTTCGAGCTGTCAGCATCCTTTGTTGTTGGTGGCAGGAAAATATCTGCTCGAAGCACAGATCGCAGAAGGGGGATTCGGGAATATCTTCAAGGCCCGTCACGTCCGCCTTCAGATGGATTCCAAACGCGTCATCAAGTTCATCCGCCAAGAGATCTTCCAGCGTGCTTCTGTCGCAGAACGTTTTGCACGTGAAGTGCAGATCACTTCGTATCTTTCGCAACGCAACGAACATATCGTGCGGATCTTTGATGACTTTGGAGAAGTCCCAAAGATCGGTCACTACTATGTGATGGAACATCTCGAAGGGGATACGCTTGCCGAGCGCTTAGAAAATAGGGGAAATCTGCCACTCTCTGAGGCACTAGCGATCTTTCGACAGCTTTCTTTGGCGATGATCGCAGCACACCAAACACAGGTCGTTCACCGCGACCTCAAACCCGAAAATATCTTTTTGATCCCGCGCAATGGCATCGATCACTTTGTGAAGGTGATCGACTTTGGGATCGCCAAGCCTGTCGATGGCGATGGTCAGAACTTGACGAAAGGTGCCTTGGGAACGCCCGAATACATGCCCCCTGAACAGTGCGCGACAGCAGATGTCGATTATCGCGCGGATATCTATTCGATGGGTGTGATCTTGTATGAGATGATTGCGGGCCATACGCCTTTTCGGTTGCCGCATGAGACCGAGCCTCGCAGTGCGATGCATATCTTGGTGATCAAACTCTCGGGTGAGCCTTACTCTTTGATTCAGCATCGCCCAGATCTCGGAATCTCCGATGCCTTCGATGCTTTGTTGCTCAAAGCGATGCACAAAAATCCCGCTGAACGTTTTCAGTCTGTCCAAGAGATGCTGGATGCTTTGGCTGTGTTAGAGCGGGGTCGTACTTTTTTTGCGGATGGTCGGGCGCTTTCTTATGTGCCTCGTACTGCCTCAGATGCCGCTCCCTTCCAAGCCCCCATCTCGCTAGGACCCGCATCTGTGGGGGCCTCTGCCTCAGGCCCTCTTCCTACTGGAGAACTCTCGCCTTTGGAAACAGGGCAGTTTGAGTCGCACGCTGCGCCTGTCTCCTCGGCCGCGATGTCTTCGACTGCTGCCTTGTCGCCTTCGACACTCTCCTCGCCAGCGATGTCTGCTCCTGCAACACTCTCTTCGCCTGCGGTGTCTGCGGGGAGTGGGGCATCTTTGGCGCAGAGCGGTCCTTCTCTTCAGCAAGAGCTGTTTCTGCCCGCGCAAGCCAAGCCAGCGCCACCCTCTCTCCAACACACTGTGGCTTCCCCTGTTTCTCTTGAGCCTGCTTTGCTCTTTGAGCAAGAAGAGGAACCACCTCGAAAGCCTCTTCCTATCGCGCTGATGGCGATCGTCTCTTTGCTTGTTGTGGGGGTTGGCGTTTTTGGGGGGATGAAGCTGCTTGCTCCTGCAGTGGTTCCGCCAAGTGTTCGAGGAGAACATCGTGCTGTTCCTGTAAACCGCGTCCCTCTCGTGCCAAAGCGCGTGGAAGAGCCTCGTCCATTACCACAAGATCCTCGTCCTGCGCCGCCCACAAAGACGCCTGAAGTTCGCGAGATCAAGTCAAGGCCCCGCGTCCGTCGCCCACGCAAACGCCGCGTTGTCCGCCGTCGCAAGGTAGCTCTTGTGGTCAAACGCACGGTTGCGCCTCCGCCTGTTCGCGCGGTGTGGTCGCGTTGCCCCGTGGATGGGAACACTTGGATGCAAGTGGATGTCTCAGGTGGAGAGTTTCAGATCACGCAAGGTTCGCGTTATGTGGTGGGTGGTTCGCGTTATGTTTGTGTGAAGCATCCTGATGGGCTTCGTAAGACGATCATCCTTGCGGGGGAAGGGCTTGTGCCTTGTTCTCTCTTTCTCAAGAGCTTTCGCCAACGACGCTTTGCCCGTCTCAAAAAGTCCGAAGGTATCGACGATCTTCCCCCTGATTACTGCCTCCGCTAAGCGATCCCGCCCCAAATCTCTTTCAAATCCCCGGATACTCTAGCGTTCGAGCGAACAAGTTAGGACATCGCGCAAGGTTTCCCAGCGTCCTTTTTTGTACGCTTCGATGGCATCATGGCCAGGGCTGCGTCGTTCGTGGAGCCTGCGGAAGAGAGGCGCGAGGTATGCGGCTTCTCCAAATCCTCGTGCTTCGAGGGCGTCTTTGGCGCACTGAAGCACACCTGCGATCATCCCATCGAAAGGCTCTTGGGCTTGGAGTCCTTCGAGTTGGACGCGTTTGTGATATTCGTGGAAGAGGGGCCAAAGGGGTTCTTTGACCTGCTCTTGCAACCAGTCTTGGATCGTGCGCCAAGCCTCGATGATACCGAGTCCTAGGGCAGAAGTCGCCATGTGTTCTTTCCAAGGCTGCTGACAAGCGGCGCGCAACTCGATGGTTGCGTGGGCGCAGCGTGGGCGTCCGCTGTTCCAGATGTAATGTTCATGCATCAAAAAGTCTTCGAAGCTAGGACCTTTTTTCTCTAGGTAGTCGAGAAATGTTCCAGTTTCAGGGTGATAGGTGCCATCTTCTCGGCGCACGAGGAACTGTTGCCGTGCGAGTGTTTCGATCCAGTCGAGGGCGTCGCGCATGGGTCGTTCGGGCATCCCGTGGCGGAAACTGCTTGCGTGGATCTGTCCCATCATCCCTTCACGTGCGCTCAACCAGCCGCTTTCTTCACCTGCGCAGATCGGGGAGTTTGCGCAAAGGGCGACCACGACAGGAGAGAGAAGGTTGGTGAGGTTGAGCAAGGGGACGAGTTCTTCTCGGGAGATATCGATCTGGACTTGGTCGCTTGCGGTCGCTGTAAACCACTGCCAGGTTGGTCCAATCACATCGTGCAACACATGATAGCGCTGCTTGGGGGACATCAACTCGCCGCTTGGTGGCGTGAGTGGTTGCACACCATAACCAAGGAGCAGGTAGCCACAGCGATCTGCGGCTTGTGTCAGTCGTGTCATCGCGGCTTCATGGAGCTGTTTGAGGGCGTTTAGATCTGGGCAAGGGCCTGTAATCACTTCGATGGTGCCCCAACCCACTTCCATGGCGTAACTGTAATCTTTGCCTTCCAAAGACACGATCAGTTCGTCTTTTTCAAAGGATGCTTTGAGATCGCCAGCTTCCATCAGATGAGGCCACAAAGCGCGGATATCCGCTGCTTCTCCGTTGGCTTGAACGATGGGGTACTCTGCTTCTCGTCCGATGGTTCGGGGGCCTCGTAGGGTCTCAGGAAAATGCGAAATGAATTGAGCATGAAGTTGCTCAAGGCTCTCGCGCAGCGCGGGCTGGGATGTGGGGTTGTTTGTGGATTCGGATGCTTTGGAGCTGGTCATCGAGGACTCCTGTTCGTGCTGGTATCAGTCTAGGCTCACCATCAAAGGAATGTTTTGTGGGCGCAAGTCAAGGTGCTAGGCAAGAAAAAAGAGCTTGCACGGATCGGTTTTGCTGTGTATCCATAAAGAGATACCGTGCTCTTACAAACAAAGTGTACAAATAGCCGAATGGTACAGGCATCAGTCCGAAGAACTGAATCTTACAGGTTCGAATCCTGTTTTGTTTTCATCACTTTGTGAACTCGCGCGGTTTCTTTCTCCACAACACCCGTGCTCGCTCAACTGGCTTGCTCCACACCCTGTTTCGCAACGGCCTTGGACCTCTCTCCCATCATCTTCTTGAGTCGCTCGTCCATCTAGGTATTCTCTTCAAATCCATCGGAAATCTTGCTTTGTCGTATGTTGTGGTCCATCTTTGAGATGTCTGCCCTTTTTTCAGGTCGGCCAAAAGCCACGGACACGTCCCTTGCAACTTTTTCGTATATGCAGCGTTTCCAGGTAGATACGAAAAGATGACGCATCTTGCGGCGTGGGTACCGGGAGCGAACAGATGGGTACAAGCATTCTTTTTTTGTGGTTGTTGCAATGGGTTGGGACTGAACCTCTTGAACCAGCTGCGTACAAAGCCGCTCGGGAAGGCCGTCTTGATCAGGCGGCTTGGTACGCCGAGCTTGCGAGTGGGCGTCGAAAAGGGCGTCGTGAGTCGCGTGCGCGTTGGCAAGAAGAACAAACTCGACTCGCTTATTTTGCTGGTCATCTCGCCTTTCGTCGTCATCGTCCTCTTGAAGCCTCCAAATGGTTTGGGCGTTCGCTGCGCGACAACAATTTGTACAAAGATTATAGTTTTTGGTATCTCGCAAAGGCCCAAACCAAGGCGGGTTTGCACGCGCAAGCTGCAGCGACGTACCAAGCGATGCTCAAAGAATATCGCCGCGTCAAGGTCAAGCGTAAGGTTCGTAATGCTTTGTTGATCTCGTTGCGGAAAGCCAAAGATTGGAAGGCTTATACAGAGCTTGTGCGTTCGTTGTTGCCCTATCCTGGGCCTTATGGGGGGAGACGTCGCATGATGTGGTGGCTGGCTGATGGCTATCACAAACTCGGCGACATCAAAGAGTCCGCGAAGTACATGCGACAGTATGCGCTCGATTATCCCCATCGTAGCGAGACAAAGAAAGCTGAGCAATTACTCACCGCTTGGGGGAAAGCTGGAAAGTTGCCTGCTCATCAATGGAATGAGACGGAGCAATCGTTTCGTTTGTATCGCCTTGCGCGCTTTCGTCCTAAACGTGCGCTTCCTTTGATCTTGCGTTCGTTGAAAAAGCTCCAAAAAGCCCCAAAGCCCGACGTGATGCAGATCGAATACATGAAAAAGTGGCACGCTCACGCTTTGATGCGCGATCGCCAACACAAAAAAGCGATCCCCATCTTGGAAGACTTGGCCAAGCGCACCTACAACGTGTCTTTGCGACGTGAAGCTTACAAGCTTCTTGGACGCGCTTACACAGAGATTGGCGCTTTTGAGCGGGGTGTTGAGCAGCTTCATGCTTTTGCAGAACGTGAACCCGAGTCTGAGACTGCAAAAGAGGCCGCTTATCGGTCGATTTGGATGGCGATGCGCTTGCAACGATATGCTCAAGCGCGCCAGTTCATCGAAGAGTACATGCAGATCTATCCCGAAGAGAAAAAGTTTCTTCCCGCACTGCAATGGTTTCGTTTGTGGACGCTTTTTCGCGAAGGTGACTACAAAAAGGCCATCACAGAGTTTAAAAAGTGGGGGCGCAAAAATCGTGGTGGAGTTGCTGGACGCCAAGTCAACTACTGGCTTGGCCGAAGCTACGAGCGTTTGGGACGTTGGGACATGGCCAAAGGGTACTACAGCCGCGTCGCCAAGGTTGCGCCGCTGACGTATTATGGGGTGCTTTCTCAGCATCGTCTCTATGTATTGGAAGATCAGATCCAACAACACCATGAGTCCTACGTTTGTGCGTTTAAGACCCCTCCGCTTGCAAAGCGTCGGCCTTTGCTGACGAAGCGCGAGGCTGCACGTCGTGCACATCGAAAGCCCCAAGGGGCCATGCTCGATCGCAAGCAAGTGGGTTACACCACATCGCTGAATACCAACAACGATAATGCCGATCAGAACACGTTGTTCCGCAACTTGGCTCGGATGGCACAAGAACAACTCCCCGCGGAAGCCAAGTTTCCAAGCATCCCAGGATTTTGTCGTGGTGCAACGAGCCGAAGCTGCAAGGCTTTCCGTCGAGCTGAGTTGTTTGATCGACTTGGGTTGGATGCTGATGCGGTGACGGAGTTGAGCCAAGCGCGTTGGGCGATCCAACGCTCGAAGCCTCGCATCTTGGAGGCCATTCGTTGGTTCTATTCGAAAAAAGCCTACCATCCAGGGGTTGTGTTGTCGTTCTACCTGCAACGCAAGATCCACAAAGCCCCACGTCTTACGCCCGAACAGAGCTTTAAGATCCGTTATCCTCTGGCTTATCACGAGGCATTGCTCGAAGAGAGCCGTCGTTCGGGGGTTCCTTTTGCTTTTGCCTGGGCCATTACACGCGAAGAAAGCTTGTTTCGCATCCGTATCCGTTCCTGGGCGGATGCTTTTGGCCTGATGCAGATCATCCCCGATACTGCGTACAAGATCGCAAACCGTATTAAGCTTGATGACTTTCGTTTGCGCGATCTTTACCATCCCTCCACGAATATCAAGATGGGTTGTTGGTATCTCGGTCAGCTTCTCGAAAAGTTCCAGTCCCATGTGATGCTTGCTGCGGCCGCCTACAACGCAGGGCCTCACCGCGTCGCGGTCTGGCTCAAAGATCACCACAACGTCTCTGTGGATGAGTTTGTAGAAGAGATCCCTTTCCAAGAAACCCGTAACTACGTGAAGCGTGTCTTCCGTACATTCGTGGTTTACAACTACCTCTACGGTCAAACCCTCACCACCCCGCCCACCACCGTCGCTGTCCGCGTTGGACAAAACATCGACTTCTAAGATAACCTTTCTCGATAGCATCTCCTCCGCGCTGCAACGTCTCTCTCGGATGTTGCTTTCTTTTGGAGTGGAGCATCTTGCTCCTTTGTCGTCGACCTTTGCGTAAAGGCCGATGATGCTTGATTTTAGAAAGGTGGCTTTGATGAATCTTCTTCGCTTTTGTCTGATCCTTGCGCTCTCTTCGTGGGTGGTTGTGCAAGCACAAGCTGATGTGGCTCCTCCGCCCACTCACAAAAACAAGACCGCGTCCTCTCCAAAGGATAATCCCGTTGCGGTGGCACACGTCTTTTGGGAGTCTGTAAAGGCCCATGACTTCGCGAAGATGGAAGAGGTCGTTGGAACTCCTTTCACTTGGGACTCGCGATGTCGGTTTTTCGAGACGTTTGCACAAGTCAGACACAAGATCGCGACAGGACCTCCCACGCCTCCAGGACTGACGTTTGCGCAATACGCCCTGATCGATCCCTCCAAGATCTCGAAAAAGAGTCGATTCCTTCGTGGAATCCGTCGTTTGTACCAGCCTCGACTTTGCAGCGATGCGCGTTCAGCAGCACACCAAAAGGCGCTGATGCGTTACCGCGAGGCTTTTGTGACGTTGTACATCGTTGTCAAGAAAGAGCTTGTGCCCACCGTGACCCGCCTCAGTTGGATTGGGAAGCGTTGGAAAGTCACTGGGTTCGACAACTAAACGTACACAACAAGCCACAAAGGACTTGGTCTTGTCGTGGCGGGGCTTGTTGGGCTTATTGAAGCGTGATGGGGCTGGGGGATGAAAAGTCCGTAGGGGCGGGGGAGATGGAGGGAGAAGGGGCTTATTTTTCGAGGACGGTCACAGTACAACTTGCGACGTTTTCTGTGCGGATGGGGAAGGGGTTTCCGCTGGTGTCGTACACGCTGGACTGGTACTGGATCATGAAGAACTGGAAGGCTGGCGCGTTGTTACGAATGGGTGTGTGCGAGCGCACCTTCATGTCTTGGGTGACTTCTGCATCAGGCGAGGTACAGCTTGGGAGAGAAGCTGTAAAGCCACCGCGACAGAAACCGTCGGAACAGTCGGTACATCCGGCAGGACAGTCGAGGCACACAGGAGCAGGCGTGTTGGTCGAACAGACAAGGTCGTACTGTCCGCCACCGATGTCTTTTCCTGTGAGGGGCGACGTAAACAAGCCCAACTCAACAGAGTAGAAACATGCGGGGGTTCCGCTGGTGCTGGGGGTTCGGCCGAGCAATTTGGTTGCGTGGACGACACCACCCGAGTACTTGAGGTTGTAGCTGTAGCTGCTTCCTGCTGTTTTGGTGGGGACGTTGATCACATCCGCGCTGGGCTGGATGGCCAACTTCCCGTTGTTTCGGGTCGCAGTGTTACAGTTTCCGTTTTTGTAAACGATGGGGATCTCGACTTCTTGGCCCAAAGCATCTTGGACGATCATGATAAAGCCGTAGGTCCCGGGATCATTGGTGGTTTGGCTGGGTTGACCAAGGAGCGTACAGTTGGTGGGGTCATTGGCATCCAATGTCACACCAAAGATCCCGAAGGTTCCGCCAGTATACATGAAGGACGGAAGGATACCGCGTCCTGCACCCGTGTAGAAACGACAGCTATAGGGGCCTTTCCCGCCGTCGATGGTGCTACCCACGGAAGCAACGCGTGTTGTGGAGGTTCCTGTGACGTAGGTCGGCACTTTGGATTCGAGTTTGGGGAAGACTTGCAGCGAGAACTGCGAAGAGTTCTTGCAGTTTCCGACGGCTACTTCGACGGCCACGTTGGTGGTGATGGCTTGTGTGGGTACACCCGAAAGCTCGACTTCAAACTCGCTGAGTTTTTTCAAGGTCATCCATGAGGGACCGTTGACGATGCGCCAAGCTGTGGGGCTGGGCAAAGCATTGGTGGGGAGGTAAGAGACCTTGATGGCGTAGTTTTGTCCCACGTAGGTCTCACGAAGACCCGTGCTAAAGAACTGAAGCTGCGGACAGGTCGTGCAATTGAACGCGATACAGATATCGGTTCCAGAGCAGTCGTTGTTGTTGCGACAGTTCCCAGGGAAGCAGAGGCCATTTTGTGTATTACAAAGGCGATCTGCGGTGGGGTTGTTTTTACATTCGTTGTCCGTCGTACAAGGAGCACAGAAGTTGCTTTTGCAGACGGTTCCAGGACAGTCGTTGTTGTCCTTACAGTTACCGGGTGTACAGGTTCCGCTGAGACAGATCTTACCTGTTCCACACTGGCTATCGAGCGAACAGGGCGAGCAGAAGCGGCTCAAGCAGATCTGTCCACCAGAACACTCGCTATCTGTGCGGCAGTTTCCAGGCAAACAGATCTGGTTGATACAAAGTTTGCCAGAGCCACACTCTGCGTCTGTGGCACAGGGGAGACACTTGTTGTTTTTACAGATCTGACCGCCAGGACAGTCTGCGTTGGATACACAGTTTTCGCAGCGATTGGCGACGAGGTCACATTTTTGATTGTTGGAGCAATCTGCATCTTTGCGGCAGCCAGGGCGACATGCACCACTGTCACAGATCTCGCCTGTTCCACACTGTGCATCAGCGGTACAAGCTACACACTTGTTTTGTTGGCAGACTTGGCCGTTTTTACAGTGTTGGTTGATGGTACAGTCTTTACAGGTCAGGTCTGTGGGATCGCAGATCTGGTTGGTGCAGTCTGCATCATTGCGGCAACCAGGGCGGCACTTGTTGTTAAAGCAGATCTCGCCCGCGCTACACTGGCTATCGCGGCGGCAACCAGCCACACAAGTTCCTGTGGTATCGCAGATCTTGCTGGGGTCTTGGCAGTCCACGTCATCTGTACAAGCGATGCAGCGGAATTGTTTACAGATACGACCGTTGGGACAGTCGCTGTTGGTAAGACACTCGCGGCAGATGTTTGCGGAAGTGTCGCAGACTTGGCCGTTTGCACAGTCAGCATTTTTACGACAACCATCACGACAGCGTTTGGAGCTAGCGTCGCAGATCTGGCCGCCTGAACAATCTGTGTCCGTGGCGCAGTCTTGGCAGGTGTTGTTTTTACAAACTTGACCGTTGGGGCAGTGTTGGTTGGTGGCGCACTGTTCACAAGTGAGCTTTTGGGGATCACAGACTTTTCCTGCGGGGCAGTCGCCATTTTGGCGGCAACCATCGCGACATTTTCCTGTGTCACAGATCTTACCGTTGTCGCACTGTGTGTCTGTGGTGCAGGACTCGCACTTGTTGTTTACGCAGACTTTTCCGTCTGTACATTCCGTGTTGTTGCGACACTCGCCTTGGGTACAAGAGCCTTGAAGACAGATGAATCCTGCGGGGCAGTCGTTGTTGTTGACACAGCTCGTACAAGTATTTTGGCGGCAGATTTGGCCATTTGAGCAGTCGGTATCTTTGAGACAACCTTTGCAGGTATTGGCGGCAGTGTCGCATTTTTGGGCATTTGCGCAGTCAGCGTCTTTGCGGCAACCCGCACGACACTTTCCACTTTCACAGATCTGGCCAGCGCCGCACTGTGCGTCGTCAGTACAAGCACCACAGTTGTTGTCCACACATACGAGGCCACCCGCACAGTCTTTGTTTTCGCGGCAGTTTCCGTTTTTACAAACGCCACTGATACAAAGCGAGCCTTGGGGACAATCGCGGTCGTTGTCGCAGCCTTTGCAGGTGTTATCTTTGCAGACTTTTCCGTCTTTACAGTCTTTGTCTTCTTTACAATCGCCGTCTTTACAAGCGCCTGCTGCACAGACTTTTCCTGCGCCACATCGGGCATCTTCGCGACAGGCCACACAGCGGTTGCCATCGCAAACTTTTCCATCCGCACAGTCTTTGTCTTCGACACAGTCGCGGCAGGTGTTGGCAGCGGTATCACAGACACCAGCGGGGCACTGTTCATTTTTGAAGCAAGCCACACAAGTGTTGGTTGTGGGGTTACAGACTTTTCCGTCTGCGCAGTCTTTGTCTGCACGACAACCTTCGACGCACTTGCCTTCTTTGCAGATGCGGCCTGTTCCGCACTCTAGATCGTCCGAACAAGCCGCACATTTGTTGTCTTTACACACTTGGCCGTCAGGACAGGGGCTGTCAGGGCCGTGGCAGTCGCCTTGTTTACAGGTCCCACCCACACAAATAAACCCTGAGTCGCACTGTTGGTCTGCTTGGCAGGGAAGACAACGACCGTCTGAGCAGGTTGCTCCATTTTGACAGTCATCATTGTTTTTGCAGCCTGAGCCTTGGCAGACACCATTGAGACAGGTTCCGCCTTGACACTCTGCGTCGTTCTTACAACCACCCGTGCAAACGTTGTCACGGCAGAATCCGACTGTACAGTCTGAGTCTTTGCTACAATTTCCGTTGCCGACCCCGCGATCGTCGCAGCCTGTGACTGGACTCAACGCGAGGGCGATCCAACAACAAGCTATCCATACTAAAAACTTGCTTTGTTTCATGATCAGCCTCTTCGAGATGATATGCCTTCGTTATAGAGCGAATCTAGAGGAACGGGCCAAAAAGCCCGTGTATTCGATTGTTTTCTGAATGGAGATGCGCGAAACGATAGGAAGAGTAGAGAAAGCGCAGCGCACACGTATCTTTATTCTCGACCCCGCAAATCGTTGAGTTGTCTCTGTGCTTGCAGGTTTTTCGTTTGGCCAGCCTAGCAAAAAAGGGGATTCCTTGGCAAGTGTGGTGTTTTGCTAGGTTAACTTTCTTGGGGCGGGGCTGCCTTGAAGCTCAAGAAGCTGGGTTGGGATTGGGATCTTTTATGTGGGGGAGCTTTTGGGGAGTGGAGGAAAGTGTAGAGGGGGATCAGTTGGGGAGAAGCTTGAGGACGAGAGCACGGATACGGTTTTGACCGTCGTGGTAAGCGCCCTGCGAAGAGAGGACGGGGAGGCGATCGCTTCCCAACCAAAGGCCCGTGTAGATCGAGAGCGAGTGGTAGTTCTCGGGGAAGTTACGCGGGATCTTGCGGATCACGATGTCTTGTACGTACTCGCCACGTTTCCACTCGGTCGTGGGGTAGAGGCCTTCTGCCATCTCGTGGTCCCAGTTGAGTCGGTTACGGGTCCATTGTACGGGATCTGCGTGGATGAAGACGCGCCAGTTGCGACGCATACGTGCGTTGACTTCGTACAAGAAGCGGAGTTCGACTTTGTCGCCGCGCTTGTAACCTTTGGGTTTGTTTTGCCAAACGCCGATCAAGCGGATCTTGTTGTTGAAGTTGACGTTGATACGGGTCCAGTGGCTTCCCTTCAGGTTGGGGCGCGCAGTCAAGGTGATGTCGCGTTTGCTGCGTGCGCCTGCTGCGGGTTGGGTCGAAACCAACCACATCTCGAAGTGCGGGCGAGCCACGATGTAGATCTTTTTGCCTACGGTCGCTGCCAAACGTCGCAACATCGGGATCTCGTTGCGTTTCACCATGATGTACACGCGACGATGACGTCGGATGAAGTCTTTGGCGGTTCCTGCGCGTCCGAGATAGGTGCTGAAGTTTTTGGTGTAGAACGAAGTCGAGCGCTCATCCCAGTTGCTGTACTCACCGAAGGGGGTTTTGCCACGGTGAAGGATCGAAAGCTGCTGACGAACGGTCATACCTTTGCGGATAGACTTTTTGTTGCGAGCTTCTTTTTCTTTGTGTTTGTCGAGTTGTCGATATCGGTCAAACACGCTCTTGAAGGAGTAGTTTTCCCCAACAGCGGGCATGATGCGCACGTTGACGAAGAGCACAAAGATCGTCACAGGGACGTAGATCAGGGCAAAGTGAGCAGCGCGCATTCTGCGGCTCAACAACGAAACGAACAAGCCCAAACCGATCAGGGCGAACACCACGCTAAAGAAGTTGCGTGGGTACACGTCAGGGGGCGTTTCGCGGGTGTAGTAGTAGGTAAAGAGCTGGTGAAGGGGCTTGTAGTTGGTCATCAAGTCTTTGGCGAGAAGCACAAAGAAAAGCAACGAGATCGCAAGACCGATACGCTCTTTGGTGACGCCATTTTCGAGGAAGAGTCGAGAAACCCATACCGCTACGATCAACGCAAGGAACGGAACTACGGGGAAGATGTAGTGGTGGAACTTGGTTGAAGAGAACGTAAAGAAGAAGTACGGGAAAAAGAAACAGCAGAAGAAGAAGTAGTTACGAAGACCCAAACGGTTGGTAAAGTCGCGCCAAGACCACTGCATAAAGCGGAAAAGTGCGATGGGAACGAGTGCGGTCCAGGGGAAGAGACCGAAACCGATTTGTTTGATGTAAAGGTCGAAGCTATCGTTGGGTTTTTCGATGACGCCAGCCACACGGGAGAAGTGGTGGTACACAAACCACTCACGCATAAAGGGAAGTCCGTGGTGGAGGTTCATGTAATAGGTCCAAGTACCCGCGATCACGAGGAAAAGAAGGACACCAGGGAAGAAGAAAGCCTTCAGGTATTCGCCTTGTGCGCTTTGCAAAGGCGTTGCGCTGGGGTTTTCTGGATCTTCTGCGGTGAGCAGAGCGTAGATCGCCGCGAGCAAAGCGAGAACAAAGACGGTCCACACATTGCTGTTTTGGTAGAAGAGGTTGCTCAGGGTGCTTTTGAGGCCCGCGCTGAGTTGGACTTTGGCGAGCACGTAGTAAACGACGATACCGCCACCGAGGGTTGTACCCAAGCGGAATCCGAGATTCACTCGTTTGATCAAGGGGATAGCGAGAAGAATAATTGCTGTAAGCAATGCGACGTTGATGGAGATCGCGGGAGCTTTGAAGATGTATTTACCGAGGGGGATACGAAGACCAAAGCGATAAGTGCCTGCGTGGGTCACGAGTTCCCAAAACAGAAGGGTCAAACCCAAGGGGATGAAGAAACGAGTACGTTTGTTTTTGCCCGAAAGACCGAGGATCCACACCAACAACAAAAGGCCGATCACGATCAAGAAGCGCACTTGGTATGTGGGATTGAGTGACTTGCTTCCTGCGGGAGCCAACTTTGCGAAGGGGACGAGGATATAGGCGTCGAGGTATCCAAAGAGGGCCTTGAGCCAAGCAAAGGGATAGTACACGAAACTCTCGCCACCACGGGCGAATTGGATCTTTTGGGTCCACAAGCTATTGAACAATGCGACAAGGCTTGTGTTTTGGAACATGGGGTAGGCGATGATAAAGATCGCGAAAGAGCCGCTCAACACAGCGATCCAGATGGATGCGCGAAGAGAGATGCGCTCAGAAACATACACAAGGCGCATACGGCGAAGAAGATCCCAGTCACCCGCAAGAACGATGTAGAAGAAGAGGATCCCACCAGGAAGGACGATCGAAAGAAGTCCTTTCGCGAGGTACACCAATCCACTGAAGAAGTAGAAAAGGTAGAATGCGCGAGTTTGGGGGTTGCCTACAAAGTAGCGAACAACAGACCATACGAGGAAGAAAGCAGCGATGGCGCTCCAATGGTAGCTACTTTGTTTCCAAGTTTCGAGCATGGTTTGGTTGAGAGTCGAGTTCCAATAAAGGACTTCGAGTAGTTGGAACGCGATGAAAGCGCCCGCAACACCGAGCATTGCGAAAGCGCCGCGTGTGCGTGCTGCTTGATCTTCCTCTTCTCCTTGGCCGAAGATCCCGAGAGCAAGGAAGCCCAAAGCGCAAAGCGCGAGGACCATAAAGGGGATATCCACCATGACTTGGCGGGAAAGCAAGAAGTATTGGGGGCACGTCGCGAGGATCAGCGCGGCAAGAAGACCAACACGTCGATCCCAAAGTTTGCGGATAAAGAAGTAGAAGAAGCCGATGCCTGTGGCACCCATCAAGGCGATGGGAAGGCGGAGATAGAACTCAGCCTGCGTGATATCGCCAAGTTGTTGGATGCGGAAGGTCTTGAGAGAAGAGACCATCAGCCAGAAAGTGAAGATGGGTTTGGACCAGAAACTACGGCTGGACTCACGATACCAAGGCATCCACCAGCTATCTTTCCAGATCATCTCCATGGCGACTTGGCTGTAATGAGCTTCCCATGGGTCCCAGAGGGGGGAGGTTCCAATATAAGGGACATACAAAACGGCAGCGAGCAGGACCAGACCTAGCGTGATCCAAATGTCTAGAAAACGTTCATAATTCGGGCTTTTTGGTGCCATGGAATCTTCCTTATTGATGACAAGGGAGCATGCCTTTTTTAAAGGCGAGATATCCGAGTCGTTTCTTGGGCAAGGCTTCTGGTATAGAAGATCACAAAAAGTGCGTCAAGCCTCAGTGCAGGTTTGTTGAAGTCCCCGCAAATGGGCTTTGTTGGTTGGTTTCCTATGGGTGGCTTGCTTGGAGGGCGATGGATGCCCTATGCTCTGCCCTTTGCATTAGCGTAGATGTGTGTCAGAACACGGCATACAAGGTTTATCTTCCCGCGAAGCAAAGCATTTGTTTGGCTTATTTGTGAAGTGGTTGCCTGCTGTTTGTTGAGGAGAAGTTTTTCATGTGGCAGAAGAAGTTTACGGGCAAGTCCGCCATCGTGACGGGCGGTTCGAGTGGGATCGGAAAAGCATTGGCGTCGCAACTGACGAAGCTTGGTTGCGATGTGGTGATCGTCGCGCGGCGTGCGTCTTTGTTGGAAGAAACACTGGCTGAACTTGAGACATTGCGTCAACGACCCGAACAAAAGCTGTTGATGCGGGCTTTGGATATCAGTGATCGCGAAGCTGTCGAGGCTGGTGTGACCGAACTCCTCGCTACCTTGGGGAAGATCGATTATCTGTTCAACAATGCGGGTGTTGCGTACTGTCATTACTTTGAAGAGACCTCGCCCGATGTCTTCGAAAAGATGATGAACATCAACTATTTTGGGACCGTGTGGATGACACGGGCGGTGCTTCCTGTGATGCGCACACAAGGGGCAGGTCACATCGTGAATGTGACTTCGATCTTGGGCGTGATGTCGATCGTTGGCTACACAGCGTATGCAGCTTCAAAGTACGCTTTGCACGGATTTTCCGAGACATTGCGCAATGAGTTGGCGGATACACCGATCCGCTTGTCGTTGGTCATGCCACCCGACACAGACACCCCACAGTACGAAGAAGAAAACAAGACCAAGCCCCCCGAAACCAAGGCTTTGGCTGGAAATGCCAAGTTGATGTCCGCAGAAGAAGTGGCCGAGATGACATTACGTGGCGTCGCTGCGGGCCGCTACCACATCTTGCCAGGGAAGATGGACCTCAAGTTCATCCACTTTGCGGCTTCTACGATCCCTGGGGTGGTGCGGTACTTCGTGGATTCGGATATTCGTAAGTTTCGCAAGAAGATGCTTAAAGAAAAACGCGGTTAATGCGAGGGGGCCATCATGAGCAAAAAGACAACAGAACCCTCCACAGGGGTTTCGGCAGAACAAGTGCTTGCGCGCCTTGAAGCGAAGTTGGAAAAAGAGCGCAAAAGCGCCAAAAGTCAAGCTTTTTCGAATGCTGTGAGGCTTGCAGAAGGTCTCGCTGTCAATGATATACCCGCTCTTTTGGAGATCGTTCGTTTGGGGCACCCGACTTTGCGGGATATCGCGCAAGATGTCCCGTCTGGGGTGCTGGGGACGCCGACGTTCCGCTCTTTTGCGGGCTCTCTTTTGAATACGATGTTTGATTCGGATGGTGTGGGCTTGGCGTCACCGCAGGTCGCAGAAGGCTTGCGTTGCTTTGCTTACTACGTGCCTTCTTGGGACGAGGGAGAAGATTACGTCGTTCCTCCCACCGTTTTGGTCAATCCTGTCTTGCATCTGGAAGATGAGATCGCCGATGACTGGGAAGGTTGTTTGTCGATCCCCGAGATGAGAGGGCGGGTACCTCGCGCTCACAAGATCCACGTCGAAGCCTTGGACGTCGATGGAAATCCTCTTTCCTTCGAAGCTACGGGCTTTCACGCACGTGTGATCCAACATGAGTTCGATCACTTGGAAGGGATCATCTTTTTGGATCGTATGACCTCGATGGCTTCGTTGTGTTTTGAGCCCGAGTGGATGCGCTACATCCTACGAAATCAAGAACTCACCGAATAATACGAAGAGATAGAGAGAGTGGGGCAGGGGACTGGGGGATCTTTGAAAGATTAGCGGCGAGAAAAGCGGGGGTTTGCGATCTTGGGCGTGGGGGGCTTTTCCAAGTGGAATTGATACCATTGTTCGCCGTAGTTCTTCATCTTCATCTTTTTGTTGTTCTGAAGGGCGACCAAGTTGTCCACGATCACATTGTTCGAAGGAAGGGCCTTTTGCGCACGTCCAAGCACTTCGATGGCGCGGTCGGTCTTTTTGATCTTGTGCAGACAGTAAGCGTACAAGTTCCAAAGCAGATCTTGTTTCTTATTGAGGCGCACAGCGATCTCGAAGATCTCTTCCATCCGTTCGGGCTTGTGCTTTTTCATGTAGGACACAGCAAGCATCGCTTGTGCGAGCCAGTTGCGTTTGAACGACTTTTCGAGATAGGGCAAGGCATCTTTGAAGTCTTGTTTGACGCTGTAGAGGATAATGCCGATCTGTGCGTCAATTTGGGAACTTAGGAAGAACTGCCATCGCGCAAGTGCATAACCACCCTTTAGTTTTTCGATGCACTGCTCAATGACGGCATTGCGACGATCGGGGTTGTTTGCGATGTCAGGTCGTTGTTGGAGCGGTTCGAGCAGCTGCATCGAGTCGCGAAAGAGCGCTTCGGTTTGCTTCCATGTTCGACGTGAGAGGTAAAAGTAAACACCCACAAGACCAATAAGAGCAGGCGGGATGGCCTGCCAGATTTTGGGGAGATACATAGAGAACGGGACATACAAAAGGATGCCCGCGATGAGGGAAACGATTAAATTGAGCATTCGAAGCGTGCCTCGTACGCAGAGAAACGTATAAGGAATACGGGTTTACAGTTGTGATGCTCCAGCCTTGTGGGGCATGGGGCTGCGAAAAGAGAGTGTACCCTAATCCTGCGGCGTGGACTTGTCAAGCCTAGAGACGTGCGATGTTCACTCGAATGGTGTGAGAAGACGTTTGGAAGGCTTGTGTGGATCTTGGTGGGGCAATGGTGGAGGAGGGAGCAAACGCAGGGTTGAAGGCTGCGAGCTTGGGGGAAGCGCGATGCTTGGGTGTGAAAAAGGAAGCGCCATCCGCGTGGTTGGGGGAAGATCGTATCGTGTGGCAGGGGCGACGCTTGGGCGGCTCACGGGAGGGGGAGCCAAGCGTTGTTGTAAACGCTCGATCAGCCGATTAAATCGCTGTCTTGCTGTGCGGTCTTGGGCCATCCCAAGGGCTTTTTGTGCGTGTTGTAGGGCTTCTTTGAGTTTTCCGCGCTCTTCTTGGGCAAGCGCGAGGGTTTCGAGCATATAAGGCTGCAACATCCCCAGGATACGGGCATCTTTGACTTGATAAGACTTGATGTACTTGAGGGATTGTTGTGCAAGTTCTTCCGCGCGTTGGGCTTCTTGGGCAGAGGTCTTGGGCTTGAGCAACAAAGCACGCGCGGTATGGTCGAGTAATTCGGGCTGTTGGGGAGCCAGTTTGAGTCCTTTTTCGTACATGTCGAGTGCTTGGGCATAATCGCGTGTGTGCGTGTACACATCCCCCAGCAAAAGCCACATCTTCCATTGATCAGCAAAGTAAGACTCTACATTTTTGCGGATCATCGGAAGTTTCGTTGCTTTTTCTTGGCGGAGATACAAACGAAGCACCAACTCATAAGGAAGCGCCCAAGGCGGATCTTGCTGGACTGCGGACTCACCTTGCTCTGTGGCTTCTGCGAGTTTTTCTTGTCGCAACAAGCAAAAGGCACTTTTGTAATGGAGCAAGGCAAGGCGTCGTGTGTGGTGCTTGGCTTGGTTGGTGCTTTGGATGGCTTCGCGCGCCTTTTGGTAGGCTTGGATGGCTTCTGCGCAGTTGCCTTGTTGCAGGGCCGCATCGCCTTTTCGTTCGGTGGAGACACCGGGCGAAAACCAACGTTCCAACCAAGGGACATTGCGCACAAGATAAGGGAAGATGGCAAACCCAAGGATCACCAAAAACAGCAGGACCTGTAGCCAAAGTTTGGGGGAGCGTGGCGGTTCTGTTGCGGCATTGGAAGGGAAATCAAACTCATCTTCTTGAGAGACGGTTTGTTTTTGTGGTTTGGTCGAAGAGGTCACGGATGGGCTCCTTTTGGTGGGTCCAGAGAAGTCTTTGGCGAGAGGGGTATAGCTGATCTTGTTGTGGGTGAAAAGGGGTGGGGGGAAAGGAGATCAGGCTTGTGGGGTGGAGGATGCTACGATAACGCGGTTACCACCGGCTTTTCGGGCTTGTTCGAGGGCACGTCGGGCACGTGAGATCATCCCTGCGGCGGGATCATCATCTTGGACATTGAGCCCTGAAATCCCGAGACTTCCTGTTGTTTGGATGGTCTCTCCACTGGGGGTATTGAAACGATGTCCCCCGATGGTTGTGCGGATACGGTTGGCCACGATTGCAGAGCCTGAGATATCCGTTTGTGGAAGAAGGATCGCGAACATCTCTTCCGTGTATCGGGCAGCATTGTCGATGGTGCGCAAGTGTCGTCGCAGCAAAACGCCGATAGAACGAAGCATCGTTGCACCAAAGTCCATGCCCCACTGTTGGCTATGACGTGGGTAAGAGTCTGGGAACAACAGCAACAAACTGAGCGGATAAGCGTGGCGTTGGGCCCGTGCAGCTTCGGTTTGCAACAGTTTGTTGAAGTAGCGGTTGTTGAGCAAGTCTGTCACCGTATCGCGGATCGAGCCTTGTTCCACTTGGTTTTGGAGCCGCTGAAGTTCTTGGGCCATCGAAGCAAGGCGATGGCTCTTGGTGGTAAGTTCCCGTGAGAGCTGGCGAAGCTCGATCTCATGACCCAGCCAACGTCCAATCATTGAAGCACGAAGCAAGGCTTCGGCCCCCCATTGATGGGGCTTTTGATCGACCAAAGAGAGGACGCCATAGATCTGTTGGTTGCGTTGCCACAAAGGGATTCCCACGTAGCTACGCACACCCGAAGCGAGGACTTCGGGGTGTCGCGCAAAGGGAGAAGCCATCAGGTCGGGGATCGCGAGAGCATCTTGTCTGCGGATCACCTCTCCATCGAGTAGCTGATCCACAGGGAACTCATGTCCCGCTTGGTACTTGAGTCCGATGCTATCGACGAGGGCTTCCATGCGTAGGTGAGTTTCGTGGCGTAACCGTGCGACGCGCGCGAAAGGCAGGCGTGTGACCTGCATAGCTGTCTCGAATGCTGTTTCAAAAAGCTGAGGAGTCGAGAGATTCTGCTGCTGAAGTAACTGAGCAATCCAGCGATCTGGATCTTGTGAAAAGCTCTGTTCTTGCACGTTGGACCTCCGAGGCGCGTTATCATTCGGGGCTTGGGCCAAGTTCTCTTGGGCCTGGTTCTTCGGTTCTTACAAGCAGATCTTTGCTTGTTGGAAGTCTGTACAGGTGGTGCCACCATCACAGGTTTGTCCTGATCCTGCGGAGCAATCTTTCGCGCAGAGACCGCCATTTTGGATGGGGATACACACGCGTTGGACGGCACCTTGGCACGCTGTCGCAGTGCAGCCAGGAACGGTTTCGTAACAAACACCGCCTGCTGCGCCTTGGGGAACTGCACAGAGCAAGGAACCTTCGCAAAGTTCCGAAGTGTCGATGTTGGCACCTTCAGCTTTCAGCGCTTTGCAAGGTTGATCGAGCTTTTTGGGACCATTGGGGATACATGCGAAGGGTGGCATACCCATATCACCAAAGGCCGCACAAGTCCCGTTGCCTGGGCATGTTGGGTTGTTGGGGTTACAAGGGAAGAGGCAGTACAGGTTGGTGGCGCTGAAAGGAACGCAGATCATGGGACCGCACTCTGAGGCGTTGACACAAGCATCGCCTACTTTCACTTCAATGCATGTTCCTGCGTTTTGGTTTTCAGGGAGTTTGCAACGCAAGATCTGATCTGTACCACTGTGACAGTATTTGCGATCCAAGAGGTTGCAGGTCTCGCCCAACTTGACGGGGATGACGCAGGCTTTCTCAGGATCATTGGGGTAGTTGGGGTGCGTCACACAAACTTCTCCGCTGGGGCACTCTGTGGAGGCTTGGCAGGGTTTGTGGCAACGAGCCTCGAACTCACTCACGCCCAAGCAGTAAAGACCGGGTTCACAGTCTCCTTGCTTTTTCGAGGGGTCGATGTCTTTTCTACATTTTTCGCCGAGTTTGACGTACGAAACAGTTGACTCACACTTGTCGTTGCGGCAGCTCAAGGGATAGTTGGCAGGGTCGTCGCTTTTGCAGAACTGGCGCTTGTTGCGGTCGCAGGGACCGCCTTCTTTGGAACCAATCAAACAGACTTTTTTGTTGAGGGGTTCATCCCAACAGACTTCTCCATTGGGGCAGTCTGTGTCCGCTTCGCACTTTTTGAAGCAACGGTAGTCATTTTTGGCGAGTTCTGTACAAATAAGGCCGGTTTTGCAGTCGCTTTGCTCGTTTCCACGTGGGGGGAGACAAGCTTGTCCAAGATCCCAGCCTTCTTGGGGACGCTCTGTACATTTGCCTTCGATGCAGAACACAGGCGGATCAACGAGGTCTTCGTCACATCGTGTGCGAATCGCAACACCGCAAGTTTCGCCTTTTGAGGCGAGGATATAACAGCCGCGAAGTCCATCGCTGGTTGCGGTGATGCATTTCTCGTTGGGGTCCATGCACTTTCCTGTGGCGGTACAGTTTTCATAGCAGACCGACTTGGTGCTGTTTACAGCAAGACAAAGCATCGGGCTTTCGGATGTATCGCAGTTGTTACCGCGGGGGCCTTGCACACAGTCTGCACCAACACCTTTTGGGGGCTTGCCTGCTTGTTCGACTTGTGGCTCAGGTTGGGGTTCGGGTTTGGTTTCGACGGGACCGCTATCTTGAGCGATTTCTTCCGTGCCTGAAGACTGTGGACACCCTGTGAGGGTGGACGAAAAGGTCCATAACATCAACAAAGCTGATAAAGGGAGCCACCAAAAAGAACGATGCTTCATCAAAAAAACTCCTTCGTACCTTGCGAGGGGCAACTCCAACGAGGGCGCCCAACGCGCTTTTGCAACGATCAATCCCTACAGAAACCTCGCATGGTACGCCGATCTAGCTCTTAGATCAAGCCTCCTTGGAGAGATACGGCATCTTGTCGGATTTCTTTGGTGGTGTCCGCTTTCTTTTCTTGTCGTTTTGCGGTTGAAAAGACGCCAAAAAAAATAAAGTGGCTTGATTTCATGGGGATAGGGCGTATGTTGAGGCTGTTTTTTTGAGATGCGTAAACCGCTTTGAGAAGTTGGCTGTCTGAGCGGTTGTAAGTGATGATGTTTGATGCCGCTCACGAGCGTGAAAGGTGAGAGATGATGATCGCGACAGAGAACCTCCAACTCCCTCCAAAAGAGCTGGATGCCTTGAGCGAAGAAACGACACAGCAATCGCAGGTGTCGGACGCGAAAGAGAAAGAGCGGTTGTTTGGTGAGCTTGTTACACGCAATCGCCAGCGTGCTTATTGGATGGCTTACGATATCTTACAAAACTCCGCAGAAGCCGAAGATTATAGCCAAGAGGCGTTTCTCCGTGCTTATGAAAAGTGGGATGACTTTCGTGGCGAGTCCAGCCGCGATACATGGATGCTGCGTATCTTGATCAACTTGTGTCTTAGCCACCGAAGACGACGTGGACTTTGGACAAGGATCTCGGATTGGCTGCGACAAGAAAGCCCTGAAGTCCAATTGATGGGCGGAAGTCATCACCACACCAACGCAGAACAACGCGCCATTGACCAGTCGGTCTCTGTTGCGATTCGCGAAGCGATGGCGCAACTGCCTGAAGGACAACGAACGGCCTTTGCTCTGCGTTATTTACATGATATGTCGATACAAGAGATCGCCGAAGCTACAGGAAGTGCCGAAGGAACGATCAAGTCGCATTTGTTTCGCGCCCTTCGTGCCATGCGTTCACACCTCGAAGCTCTAGGGGTCTCCGAGGAAGGACAAGAAGATGAAGCAAAATAAAAGAAACCAAGACACCGAGCTTCTAGACGTCCGTAAGGAAAGCGACCTTCCTCCCGAGATGCGTGCCTCCATCCAAAAAGAGCCGCTTCAAGAGATGTGGTCGCTCCACCAAAAAGCCCTTCAATTGGGTGATTCTGTTCGAGAGGCACGTGGTGACATGCCTGCCTCTGCACTGAGTTCGCAAGGTTACTTGAATCGCCTTGAATCGCGGCTCGCTCTGCGAAAAGAAGAGCAAAAACGCAAGGCATGGTGGCGACGTCTGAGCCAAATCACTTGGTCGGGTGTCGCTGTGGCGGCCTCTGTGGCGGTGCTTTGGTGGGTCCCAAACAAGGTCGAACTGGATCTGAAGACCACTGCGCAACTCAATCAAAAACATCGCCCTCAACAAGCGATGGCCAGTGCCAAAAAAGACAACACGGACTTGTGGCTCCAAAGGCTCGGTGGCTCCGTGATGGACGACAACGAAGAACGAGATACAACAGCACAGTATTCTTTGGACACTTTTGTGAATGCGGATGGCGATGATATCGCCCCTATCTCACAAGAGTTGCCCGGATCACTCGAGGATTTGTCTGTGCTTTCGCCTGAAAACGAGTGATCATCTTTAGCTTCCTTTTTCTTGTAAGTCTTTGTCTTACACCATGCGCAAAAGATGGGTTTTAGCGTAAAGGGAGCTTTCTGTCCGAAAAGCATACAGAAAAAGACTGTGTCTTTTCTTTATTCCTACACGAAAGGGAGAATACGATGAAACGAGTATTTGGATGGTTGAGCGTCGCTGCTTTGACCTTGTTGATGGCTGCTCCTTCAGCACAAGCACGTCCACGTCATTGGCGCGGTCATGGCGGTGGCGGTGGATTTTCACGCGTCGCTGAGATGTTGAACCTTACCCCTCAACAACGCGAAGCCATTCGCAAGATCCGTTATGATAGCAAACGCGAGATGATTCGAGCTCGCGCTGAACTTCAGCTCGCTCGCTTGGATCTGCGCCAACTGACCGAAAAACATCGTCCCAACTTGGCCAAAGTTTCCGCTGCCATCGATAAAGTCGGTGCTTTGGAACTCAAATTGAAGAAATCCCGCATCTTGATGATGCTCAAGATGAAAGCTCTCTTGACTCCCGAACAAGCGGCCAAAGCGGCTGAACTTCGTCGTCAACGTCGTGCTCGTTGGGGCGGTCGTCGCGGTTGGAAACGTCGTATGATGTGGCGCCGTCGCATGATGGAACGTCACATGGGTCGCGATCAAGCTGAACCCGGCCCTGGTCCTGGCCCCGGTGCTCCCGAAGATAAAGGTGCCCCCGAGAAGAAATAATCCATCTGACACTGTGCTCCTCAAAGAAGGCCAACCCCCCAAAGGTTGGCCTTTTTTTATGGGATTTGGGCTTTTTATGGGAGATCGCACAGCGTTTGGTTCGGTATGGGGAGGGCAAGAAGGCGTGAGAGCGAAGATGTCCTAGGGCTGGGGCTTTTTGGCGTAGCAGAAAGTGCGGAAAGGCAAACCTTCTCTTGAGCAAAAAGCTTCGCGCTCTGTGGGGGAGAAGTCATCGAAGATCTGGGCTTCGAGTTCGGGACGCAGTTCAAAACGCGGATCTTCCGCAAACATCGCTTCCACGACATCTGCATAAGGAAGGACGTCTGTTTTGATGCTGAGTACGCCATCTTCTGTCAGGAGAGGGTAGAGGATGTCGAGAAAAGCAGGGGAAAGCAAGCGACGTGGGACGTGTTTGCGTTTCCACCAAGGATCAGGGAAGAAGACAAAAGCGCGGTCGATGCTGCCTTGTGGAAGGAGAGCGGGCAGCGATGAGCGGCAGTCTTCAAAGCAGATCCGCAGATTTTCGAGACCCATCTGGTGGATCTTTGTGACCATGTCAACGCAAAGATGCTTGTGGATCTCGAAGCCAAGGAAGTGTTTGTCAGGGAAGCGCGCCGCACGGTGACGCAAAAATCCTCCACGCCCAAATCCGATCTCGACTTCCACGGGGAGCTTACTCAAAAAGACGGTCTTTTCGGCTTCTTCGGTTGGATCTTCGTGCAAACGTCGCACTTCAGGCACGGGAGAAAAGTCCACGTAAGGCGCGATACCACGTCGCGTGGGCATACGGGTGATATCTCCGCCATAAAGACCTTTGCCTTTTTTGAGATCTTCGAGCGAGTTATTGGTTTTTTCGTGATCAATCGTAAACGTTCGGTTCTTGCCTGTGCGCATCGTCTGTCCGTTGGGTTGTATCTTTTCGAGCCGTTCTTGCATCTTTTGTGGTGACGTGAGAGGTACGACCAAGATGCGGAAAAGGTCATAGAGATGCCACAGAAGCCTGTCGTCCGCAAACAGAAAGTGCTTTTGATGGTAGATAGAGAGGATGAAGATGCCCGAATTACCCGAAGTAGAAACGGTTCGTCGCGGTTTGCAACGCGTGTTGGTGGGGCAGCGTGTCTCCAAAACCAAAGTCTTGCTTGAGCGGGCTTTGGAAGGAGACCCAAAGTGGCTAAAAGGTCGAGAAGTCCAAGATATCGGGCGACGCGGTAAGGCTTTGTTGATCGAGATGGATCAGGGACTGACTGCGCTCGTTCACCTGCGTATGACAGGTCAGTTGATCTTTCTGCCCAAAGATGGGGGACCACGAGAAGGTGGCGGGCATCCGAGCGATGCTTTGGTCCACAAGTTGCCCAGCAAACACACGCGGGTGATCCTGTCTTTGGAGAGTGGAGATCAGCTTTTCTTTAACGATCAGCGCACCTTTGGTTCGATCAAGTTGTTGGATGAGGCGCATCTTGCGCTTGATTCGTTTCTTTCGAAGCTGGGACCCGAGCCATGGTCGCCCGAGTTTTCGGTCGATGCTTTGTACTGCGCTTGCCAACGACGATCGCGCTCGTCGATCAAGTCCATCCTCTTGGATCAGGAAGTGGTCGCAGGGATCGGCAATATCTATGCAGATGAATCTTTGTTTCTTACAAAGATCCATCCCGCGACACCCGCAGGACAGATCGCGAAAAAGCAGATCAAGCCGTTAATCGGGAAGATTCGCGAAGTGTTGGAGCGTGGTATCGAATATGGCGGCGTTTCAGCACGTGACTACGTCAATGCTGAAGGGTTGCGGGGTCGGATGCAAGAGCAGTTGTATGTGTATGGCCGCGATGGGATGCCCTGCAAAGTCTGCGGTACTGTACTCGAAAAGACCCGAACAGCCGGGCGAGGGACGCATTTTTGTCCAAAGTGTCAAGGCTCTTTGTGACCGATTGCCTCGCCTTTTCAGGGGCTTTGTGGGGGGCGCCTTACAAAGAGAAGGAAGAACCTGGTGGGGACGCTCAGAAATATGTTCCTTGCTCAAAAAACTGAGGGCACCCAACAGCTTTTTCTTTTGTGTGGATGTCTACTCTACACCGCCGTAAGGCTCGTATCTTTCTGTTTTCTTTGTTGTTTGTTTTGTCTTGTGGTGGGTAGATTTGGGGTTGGTACACTTTCTGAATAGGGCGCGCTCCCATACTCGATGAATGAGTTTTGAAAGGAGCGTATCTTATGTTGTATCAGCGTCGTCTGCTTGTTGAGGTCTTTTGTTTTGTCGGTCTATTGGGTCTTTTGACAGGATGCCAACTCTCTGTGACCTTGCCTCCTAGTGGCTCAGACTGTCAAAGTTCAGGATCCTGCGGGCCTTCTGGAAGGGCCAATCCTTCGAATCCCACGGAACCTACAGATCCTCCCAAAAAAGCTTGCGTGGAAGGAACGGGCTCGGTTTGCCCCAAAGATCTGTGCCAAGAGGACAAGGACTGTTCTGCAGGACAGCGTTGCACCTCGACAAGCGAAGGGAAGCGATGCACAGGGTCCGTCGACTGTTCCAAGTTGAGCGTTTCTGATTGCTGGAAATCCCGTCCTTTGTGTGTTGTGGAGTATGTAAGCGAAAACAAATACGCTTGCCGCGCACCTCGCAACGACTGCGAAAAACAGCTCGATATGAAGAGTTGTGAGGCGTCCAGTGGTTGCGGATACGATCCTGGACAATGTTTTTGTCCGCCCGATCCTTTGATGGACTGCGTTTGTGGTGGTGGCCCTCCTCCTATGTGCCGTTTGGCCTCCGAACTTTGCAAGGGTGAGGCGGACTGCGCGCTGTTTTGCATGAATCGCTACCAATGTTGTGCGGAAAGCTCGAACGTTTGCATTGATAGTTTGATGTCTTGCTCTTCGCTAAATCGTCCTTTGCCCGATATCTGTACCAAGGCCGTCGATTGTAAGGCGCTCGACGTTTCTGCGTGTAAGAATGATCCGCGTTGTGCTTTGGCCACTCTCCCCGAAGATCCGACACCTCCGCACGCTTGTGTTTCTGTTCCTTGATAGGCTCTGGCAGGGATAAAGGATTCGTGGACCTCTCCAAAAGGGCGGGATGAGAGGTTGGCAAGGGGGCGCAAGAGCCGTTCATCTTTGCGATATGACGGGGCGTTGTTTGAGCGGGGTTTCTTTTTCTTGAGAGTCTGTCATCCATTGACAGACACTTCTCCTGGGAAATAAGCTCTCTGGGCGGCGTTTTTTCCGCGATTCTTGGAAGCGAGGAGCCGTCATGCGCGAAAAACTTCAAGCAAAGATCTCAGATCGTCCTGCCGACACAAAAAAAGCCACCTCTTCTCTTGCAAAGCGACCTTCAGGGGAGGCCGAACCCAAAGTCTCCAACGGAGATGTCTCTCTTTTTGGGCGTTGGGTGATCGTTATTTGCTCGGCAGGAGCGATGTTTGGGTTGATGGCGTTGTTTTGGGTGGGGATGGAGCGGGTGCGTCAGGCCGATCAAATGGACAAGGCGCTTGGTCTCCCCATGAAACTCAAGAGTGCTTCGCTGAGCCTCAAAGAAGAAAGTCCTTTTCCCAAGGTGTTGTTTTCTCGCCCAAAACGGACATCGTCTTTTTTGTATAAGCGTCCTAAAAAGCCTCGTATACGGCGAGACAAGCTACCTGACTTGGAGATTCCCGCTTTTCGTTCGAGTTACATCCAAGCGGAGCTGGACCAACTGCGCACGATCTTTTCCCAGACGGCGGGACACCAAGAACGCGCGATCTTGGCGGGGCTTCATTGGATGGCGCGTTATGTTGAGGTCGAGAAGAGGTTTATCTCGGTTTTTAGTGATTATGTGCTTGCGTTACATGAGTTAACTTTGTTTGGAAAGCACCGTCCTTGGGTCGAGATCGTGCGCTCAGTGATTCGACGGTCTTTTGCGCGAGCATGGCGTTCAAGAGAACGGATCTTTTCTCGCGATGCAGCGGGGAAATGGGACTTTATTAGTTTGATTTATTTGTTGTACCAGCACGATATCCCGCGAGATCCTTATGTGGGCTTTTACCATCAGTTTTTTGTAAAAGGCGATATCACAAAAGGCAAAAGCTTTGAAAAAGCCCTACAGCAGCGGGATTACGATCGATTGGGGGATTTTATTATCGACTCTTCTTTTCTGGATTTGTTTTTGCGGAAGTACAAATCCTCTCCTTTTCGTTTGCCCAAGAATCGTCTTGCCTACTATGTTCGGGCTTTAGAGAAGCTTCCTTTGTTGCACACCTCGGCCAATGCGGATGGTTATCACGACCAAAATTATTTTGTGACGCACGTGATCCTTTCGCTCAATCATTACAGCGAAACGCCTTTGCCCGATACTCCGTTGTTGCGGAGGATGTTGCGCTATCTCAAACGCGAGTTGTGGACTGTCCGCCATAAGGTCGATGACATCGACCTTTTGGCGGAGTTTATCTATTCCTTCAAATGCTATGGAGCGGAGGGATTACCCGCAGTGAAAGAAGCGACGCGTTATCTCTTGTTTCAGCAAGATCCGAGGGGAGCGTGGGGCAAAGAGGAGGACTGGAAGGGGGATGCGTATGAGGCGATCCATCCGACACTTGCGGCGATCACGGCGCTCAATTACCACAAAAAATAAAAGAGCACTTAGTTGGACTCTGCGTAGCGTTTGCGGACGAGGAGCCCGACCATCTCGCGGACACAGGGTTTGCTGTAGCCGAAATCTTCGGTGAGTTTCTGGATGGTTTCTTGGGCTTCTTTGGCTTCGCTATCAGCGAGGCCATGCTTTGTATCGACGAGTAGGATCAGGACGTGACGCGCGATGCGTTCGAGGCGTTTCTTGTGTTTGGCAAAGAAGTCGCGCTCAAGGGTGCGGACAAAGTCTGAGAAGAGTTGGGCCAGATCGATCTTTTGACCGGGGTTTTCGAGCGATGAGGCAGCGACTTTGGAGATCAAAGAGTTGCGGAAGTCGTCGTGTGCTTCGTCTTTGGACATCAAGATCACTTCGACTTCTTGCATGAACTTTTGATCGGGATCTTCGGGCTTTTGGGTAACAGAGTTGTTGATCTTTTCTTTGCGCAAGTACGCTTTGACGTGCTCGATGTAGCGTTCAAGCTGTCGTTTGAATTGATCAGCTTGGACAAGACCCGAAGCACGGCGGAACTCGCTGTCGATGATGTCGAGATGGACGCTGCGCAGGACTTGGATAAAGGCTTCTGGATCGTAGTAACCTTCCTTGGCTTCGAGCTGCAAGAACTCGTAGACAGAGCGTTCTTGGATGAGATTTTCCATCTCTTCAAAGAGCGCGAGGGGAGACACGGAAGGATAAGCGTCATTTTGTGCGGCATTGAGCAAAAGGATGCGGATCTCACGGGGAGATGCACCAATGCGCCCTTCATAATGAAGGTCATTGCGCGTTTCTTCGAGCAAGACTTTTACGTGTTGACGCAAGAGCTTGGCTTGCTTTGAGTTGAAACGACGGGGGATCTCTCCGTGATCGTAGAGAAGGGTCTTTTCGATGGGGGCGAGCGAAGCAGCGAGGTCGCCGACTTCTTCGGGGAGTCGTTTGGGATTGGGGCGGCGAAGTCGCGTCATCACGGCCCACATCGCCGCAAGTTCGGTCACGTGCGGGGTGATGGGCTTGGGAAGATTGCTTTCGGTGAGTTGTTGGTCGTAAATCGCCTGCTCTTCGGAATAGCGGAGCAAGTAAGGTACGCGGATCAACTCGATACGGCTCTTAAACGAGGTAAACTCTGCGATCTCTTTGAAGCGATCGAGGTTTTGTTCGTTTGCGGTCCCCACCATCAATAGATCAAGGAAGAGGATGACGCGATCGACCGTTGCACGGCCTGTTTCGCATGTACCAAGGAGATACTTAAACGCTTCGACGGGTCGTTTGAGGAGGTCCGTGTATTCGATGACACCGCGGTTTGCATCGACAAGTGCGCCCAGTGGCTCAAAGAGGTTGAGTGTCGAAAGGGCCTTGGGAAGGGCACCTAGCGAGTGATCTGCGGTCACTTGGCGGATACCTGCATCGACGTGCATCTGGGGTTCGACCTGCACGACCGCGTGGCGGTAACGCTGGGAAGCATAGAAGCGTTCGACTTGGATGTGACGTAGGACTTCCTCGAAGTCACCGCCATAATGGGCGAGAAGGACGTCAAAAATCATGCGATTGCGCGCGCTGAGATCACCTTCGCGAAGGTACTCAGAGAGTTGGAACTCTTTGGGGAACTTGCCTTCTTGCTTGAGTTGATCGAGGAATTGGTGCCGTTCAGGGCGCGGCAAGAGCAAGAGGGGGTGGTCTTTCATGGGCGAAGACAGACGCGCGTCGATCTGGTCGCTTTCAAGATGTGCGTAAGAGGACAGATCGATGGGGGAGTGTTCTTCGTTGGAAAACCCGATCCCACCGCGCTTTACTTTGCGCTCAGAGGGGAAGATCCAGTTGAAGCGGTAGAGAACC
Source organism: Myxococcales bacterium (assembly GCA_020632975.1). GTDB lineage: Bacteria > Myxococcota_C > UBA6777 > UBA6777 > UBA6777 > JAKLKB01. The sequence continues at coordinate 51,393 of JACKEL010000011.1, read as the reverse complement.
CCTTCAGGGGTGTAAGCGTAGCGTTCGAGGGCATCAAGGATGCTTTGGACGATAGAGGACTTGCCCGAACCATTGGGGCCATGCAGCAACAGGAGTCGTGTATTGCGCCCTTGTCGCACGAAGTTTCCAAGCATGCGGTGGAGGGTTTGTTGGGCTTGTTCTTGGCCAGCCACCCACGAAGCTTTGGGGGCGAGGGGGCCTTCTTCGCCGATCCCTTGGTCAAAGATGCGAAAACGTTGTTCTTTTCCTTGCGGGGTTTCTACTGTGCGGGTTCCGTAGAAACGAAAAGCGTCTTGGATGTACTGGGTGGAGTTGCGACAATGGCGCGCAGGATCTTTGGCGACTTCTTCGAGATACTCGCCAAAAGAGAGGATACTGCGGGCCTCTTCAAAGCGTTGTTGTACGGACTTGGTGAAGGAAAAAACGTCAATACGTTCCATGCGTACATGCTCCTGCGAGTTGGACGAGAGCGCTTAGAAAGGTGCGCAGAGACTTGCGGGGAAGAGAAGAAGGGAGGTGCTTAGAAGATAGGATGTTGTTTTCGCCAGGTTTTCCATTGTTGGATGGCATTGTTGCGTTCTCGGCGTCCTGCCTCTGTCGAGAGGCCAAAGTCTTGACCTGTCAGTTCAATAAGTTCTTGGTTGGCAGCTTGAACGATAGCTTCATCTTTGAGTTGAATGGCTTCGATCAACCAGTCTGCTCGTTCAGAACGTGAGCCCACTTTGTTCCACCACTTCACCCACTTTTTGTGTTGCGAGGGAAGGACTTGCTTGGTAATCGCTTGGAGCGCGGTGGTTGCGGCTTCTGCGAGTTCGCGATCTTCATGCTGCACAAGTTCTACCAAGTTGGGGACCGCAACGGTGTCGCGCAAGACAGAGAGAACTTTGACTGCGCGGATCGCTTGGGTTGGATCGGAGAACTCAAGCTGTTCGCGCATCCATTCGAGGATCTTTTGGAATTGCATATCATTGCGATGTTGCAAGAGCAGCTTGCGGCAGGTCTCCACGATCTGCGTATTGAAGTCGAGGAGATAACGGAAAAGATACGGAAGTACAGGCGCCAAGGGGACATGACGCAGGAGTTGCAAAGTCACCAAACGCACGCGGGGTTGCTTGTGTGCAAGCAAAGGCAAGAGATGTCCCACGGTTTCTTCGGGGGTTTGGCAGAGGAGCTGCCAGATAAAGCCTTCTCGGGTCTTGAGTTTGCCTGGAACCAACTCGCCTTCTTCGGTGAAGTCGTCTTCTGTGAGGTTGCTTGGGAATCCATGCAACAAAGTGTGCGTGAGACGTTTGGCTGACATGTCTCGAAGCACCAAAAGCGTCTCTTTGTGGAGCGTTTCTCCAGGAAGATCGAAGAAGTTCAAGATCTCTTGGATCACGGGGTCCGCTACGGGTAATGCGGGGGGATCTTCGAGGTCGCTGCTAAAGATGTGATCCACCGAGAGGGGGGGAGGCGTCGAAGGGGCCGAGAAATCTTGCTCTTGTTGGGCTTGTTCACGTAGAGACAACAAAGTCAAACGCGCTGCCATCTCAGCGACTGCGGGATCTTTTGCGTGAAGGAAGCGGCGTGTCGCTTGGACAAGATCGGGGGTTTGGAGCTTTTGGAGCAAACGAAGCACGCGAGCACCATACTCGGGAGCATCCGCAGTGACGGAGTCTCGCAGGTAAAGCGCAAGCTCTTGGAGAGAGGGCTCATCTTTGTACTGTTCCAACAAAGAAAGCGATGGCTTGGCGAGGTGTTCGTCAAGGCGCAAAACAAAGTAGATCAGATGAGGCCAAACTCCCTTCCCTAGAGGAAGATGGGGGAGAAGCTTCAAGATCAAAGCATTTTGTTCTGGGGTGTTGTGATGCAACTGGACGCAAAGTGCGGCAGATGCGTCTTGTTTGTGCTCCACAAACAACTCAAACAAGGTTTGTAGTGGGCTATTCTTTTTGTCTTCAGACAACGTCCCATCGTCTTGGATATCGTCTGCTTGGAGTTGCTTCAACAACTCATACATCAGCGCAGAAACAGCCTTGTCAGCGGGAAGATCGCGGAAGGATTGGAGAGCGACCTCACGCATCCGCTCGCTTTCATCCTGAAGCATCGGCAACAACACTGTGATCTCTTCGCTTGCAGGAGGATAAGGATTGGGGATGTGGGGCGCGTCTATCAGCAGATAAGAGTAATCTTGCTCAGCGCCTTCCTGCGCTGTTTCTTCGGTTGCTACGGGAGTTTCTGCAACAGCCGAGGGAGCGACTTCAGCAAGCGCGACGCTGCTTTCTGTGGGGGTTCCAAGCGCTGGGAGATCCATCTGGGAAGCTGTGGGAGTGCCCAAGCTATCCAAACCACCACCAAGAGCCTGAAGCAGATCGTCTGTAGGGACGATGGTTGCAAGCAAAGACGTTGTAGTCAGTGCCTTTTTGGTTTGTTCGGGGAGTGGGTTGGCGGCGTTGCTTGCGATCTCCGCGCCTTCACCGTTTCCAGTACTAGAGATCTCCGCGCCGATCACATCCGAGCTTTTCTCTTCTTCGGGTTTGGTGGGGAGCAGAGCTTCTTCTTCAAAAGCTGACATCAGATCAGGGAAAGCATCGTCGATGCCCGCGCTCGAAAGCACGCTGTCCAAAGAAGACGTTGCATCTAGAGGCGGTGCGATACTTGCGATGGTTTCTTCTGCTGAAGCATCGTAATCTTCGGTTGCTTCGGCGGTTGTGCTTTCTTCAGCTGCTTCAACTGCTGCTTCAACGGCTGCTTCAACGGCTGCTTCAACGGCTTCCGCAGGAGCGTCAGTTGCTTCGGTTGCTACGGGTTCTTCGACTGCGGTTTCTGCGGCAGGCTCGCTGGTCACGCTTTCTTCAGCGGCAGGTTCTTCTTCGTTGAACTCTGAAGCTGGCACAGACTGGAGATTTTCTCGCGAAGAAAGTCGCTTGAAGGTTTCTGGATCGACTTGGAAAGCGTCGAGATACGCGGCCGTTTCTTTGATGGGTTTGGGCGTTTCGACAAAGTCGCCTGTTTGGGTGACGGGCGCCGTGGCATCGGCAAAGTCGCCCGTTTGGGTGACGGGCGCTGCGACTGATGATGTTTCTACCGCGGCGAAGTCACCCGTCTGGGTCACCGAAGGCACGGGAGCATCTGCCGTTGCATCAAGGAAGTCTGTCGTTTGAGAGACAGGGGCTTGTGCTGCTTGTCGTGCGGCTTGTTCGCGTGCGGTTCGTGCGAGATCTGCGGCGCGTGCGAGTTTGTCAGCGCGCTCTTGGGCGATGCGTCTTTCTTCTTCTTGCACGCGCTCGATGGCTGCGGTGGCTTCGGCTGCGATAGACTGGATGCTCTCTTGTCCTCCATCAAGGACTTCTTGGAGAAGAGATGCATCGCCTTTGCGCATCGCGCGGAGGGCCGAAGATACGGCGCTTGACTCTTCTGTCACGCCTTTCTTCACCGCCAAGATGACTTGCTCCAAAGACTGGGCCATCTGGTAAGTACAACGCACCAGTTGCTCGAAGTCTTCGTTGGAGAGGATGCCTTCGAAGAGGTGCCCATAAAGGAGGGCAACGGTTCTTCCACGGACCCGAATCGGAAGTAGGTACACATGCTTGGGGGGTGGCTTGAAGAGAGAGAAAAGAGGCCGATCAACGGGCTCTTCAGAGGGCGCACCGTTGTAAGGGACCAACGCATCAAGCATCGCAGAGAAGAAAGCGCTTGTATCAAGCGAGATCTCAAGAGATTGGAAGCTTTTGTCTTGATCGGGGGTTCCGATCATACGCAAGCCTTTCACGGCTTGCTTGCGTACCAAGAAGAGACCTGCGTTTTGAAGCTTGGTTGAGAAGAAGTGGAGGCCCAACTCCAAGACGCCATCGCGCGTTTGTGCGTTACGAAGGAGGTATTCTGCTTCGTAAACGCCCAAAGGAAGGACTGCGACAGGTTCGGCACTTTCTTGGGGAGACTCTGCCGCTTCAACCACGGGTGCAGCTTCTTCTGTGGCTGCTTCTGTGGCTGCTTCGACGGCTGCGGGTGCTTCTTCAGCGGCGGGTGCTTCTTCAGCGGCGGGTGCTTCTGTGGCTGCTTCTTCGGTGGGTTGTGCAGGAGACGAAGTCTCGTTGAGTTGCACAGCGGCTTGTGCGCTACCTGCGAGATCTTCTGTCATCTCGAAGCCCGCGGAGCTGGTCATGTCAGCCAGCGAAAGGCCCGCAGATGCGTCGGCGACTGGGGTCGCAGCTTGGGGAGCTTCTTCGGCGACAGGCGCGGTTTCTTCGGCGACAGGCGCGGTTTCTTCGGCAGCTACGGGAGTTTCTGCAACAGGGCTAGCCTCTGTTTCTGCGGCAGCTGCCGACTCTGTAACGGGACTTTCTGTTTCTTCGGACGTTTCGGTCTCTTCGGCTGCTTCGTCCGTATTTTCAGACGTCTCATCTGCTTTTTCAGCAGGTTTGGTCTTCTTTTTGACCTCTTTTGGTGGAGGCGTATACACCATATCTGCGGCCTCTTCGGGGGTAGGGAGAGGCCATTCATCGATCAGAGGGAGCAACGCCTCGGGTGGGGCGATCTCATAGAATTGTTCGAGAAGCAGAGCGAAGTAGATCTGGTTGAGTGCGGAGATCTTGAGTGTGCGTTCTGTGCTTTCGCCGAGTGCTTGGAGGCGGCTCATACGCAGAGGGAGACAAGCCACCAACCAGAGGTTTTCTTCGTCCACTGCATAGGGAATGGCTTGATATTTTAGGACGTTTTCGGCATCGACAAGGTCGAGCGCGGCTTGTTGAGGGGAAAGAACTTCGGGGAGATCCACTTTGGTCAGTCGGAACGCTTCGGAGAGGAAATGGTCGATTTGTGCGGGTTCTGCGTGTCCAGCTTGACAGATCAAAGAGTCGATCGTGAGTTCTGCGGAGTCTTTCTCTTTTTGAAGGAGTTCGTTCGCGGCATCTTCGGGGAGGAGGCCTGCTTCGGTCAGGAGCTTTGCCAGCTTGCGAGACGACATAATTTCCTCGTGTATCTTCTGCTTGGGGGAGAGTGTTGGTTTGGGTGGAGTTAGGACTGTCTGCGGACGACCACGGAACCCGCGACGCGATCGTAAAGGCCACGGTATTCACTGTCCATCAGGATCCAAAAGACACCAACCAATCCAAGGAAAAAAGACGGAATAAACGCAACAGAGCGCACCAAAGCGCCAAAGAATCCGAGTTTTTTACCACTGCGATCCACGACTTCGAGTCCCAAGAGGGACTTACCTAGTGAGCCGCGCCATAGCAGCAAACCAACCATACTATACAAAATATACAAGAGAGAAAAGGCAGCGATGCCAAAGCTAACGTGCTGACTGTAATGTTCGAGTGCAAAGACAAGGAGATCGAGGGGGTGCAAGTCTGCAGGTGGGGACTTGGTTAGGGCAGGTCCCAAGAGGCGAACACAGAGAAAGCTCACCCCCAACAACAAAGAAAGGTCCAAGAATGCTGCAAGACCACGGCGCCATAAGCCCGGAAGGGTCAGTTGTTCAGCAAAAACAAACCCTGGTTTCAGTCGGGGTTTGGGGAGTGGTTTTCTCGCGATTGCATGTGCGGTCATAGGCTCATCTCGAAAGGTTTCTTGTTCAGGACGAGCGCTTCCAACGGCCATATCTTGTTGGAATATCGAAACATCCTGCTTTTCCGTTTTCGTGAGGATGGGATCTTGTAGAGGGGACGAGTGTAACGAATGCATGGTCTCTTCTTGTGTAACTTCTTGGGGCAAGGATGCATTGTGAAAGGGCGGTATCGGCGGAAGTTTTTCTTCTAATGTTGGAGCCGCAGAAGGCACCGAAGGAACCGTCAAACCCTGCATCAATACTTCTTTTTGGATCTCTTCTGTTGGCCCATACAAGCGCACCTCTTCTTTTCGGGCCTCGATCTCTTCGGTCAGAGGGGAAGCCTGCGCAAAGGTGTGCTCTGCACTTTTGGGGGAACGTGGTGTGGTGTCGCGCAGTGAGCTTTTGGGCAAGGGAGAAGCGCGGTGATTGAGCGTCTGCTCGATCTCAAAGTCTTCTTCGTCCGCAGAGGAAGGACTGCTGCCCTTGAGCGAGACAGTCATCTCTTGGGAGTCTCGTGGACGAGGAGGAGGCTCGCTCGAAAAGGGTAACATGCCGGGTGCTGTGTGCTTTTCGGTTTGGCTAGGCTCTGCTGGACCGAGATGCGGGCTCGAATGATGGGAGGAAGCGCCCGTTTTGTTGGAAACAGTATCGAGTTCTTCCATCTCCCACTCAAGGTCATCTCTTTGATTAGGAAAGGATTTTTCTCGGAGATCGCCAGCAAAAGTCCGTTCGTCTTCTTCGTCCATCCCAATGGGATTGTGGGACTCCACCAGCGTGTCCGCTTTGGGGCGGGAGACTGGGACGAATGGATCGCTTATGGGAGCGAGCGTCGCTATCGCTCCGCTCGATGCATGCGAGGAAACAACACCTTGCAGGGGTGTGTTGCACAGGCTGCAAGTTCGGCGATCTGGTAGATTTGGATGACCACATCGGGGACAGATCATGAGCGCATGATCCTTCGGTTTGTGTGTAAAGCGATGAAAAAGCTAAAAGCTGGCCTTTGGTCGTAGCATACCGCCCCGCAAGGGTCAAGATTTCGGCTTTTCTGCGTAGGATTCAAGTGGATACGTTTAGGGAAAGATGGGGAGTGTGGCTTGGTTCTTTCGAGATTGCGAGAGAGTCCATTCCACCACACGGCCGGGTTGGAGCCATTGGAAGCGTATTGGAGAAGTATCTGCAAGCTTTTTCTGGCCTTTCCCGTCCGTTTGAACAGCCCAAAAGCTGTCGCTGCTGTCATAAACAAGCCAACGACCTTCCCAGCTTTGCCGACCCAGATGGGGCGGAGGGACGTAGCTGGGGGGCAATCCTTGGCCTAGGGTGAGGCCACGGTTGGTGAGTTGTTGAGGTTGCGCTTGAGAGATAGACACTTTCCACAGAGATGCAAGCCCTGTTCGTGTGGAGATGTAGATCACCTCGTCTCCTTGCGGCGACCAGATGGGCTGTGCCAAGCCTTGCTCTTGCGCGAGAAGCGTTTTGAATTGTCGGGTCTGTAGATCGTAGATTTGGAGTTTTTGGCTGATCATGTCGATCTTTTGGCTAAATGCCAGTCGCTGTCCCTTGGCGTCCCATGATGGAAAGTAGCCTGCTTCTTTGGCGATGGGGGCAAAAGGCCCTTGTCCTTGGGGGCCTGAAAGGTGAAGTTCTTGGTCGGGCGTGATCGCTGCAACGCGCCCATTTTTGGGATCGATCTGTGCGCTTCCTACCTCAAGCTCCAAAGACAACGGCGTCATCGCGCCTCGCGGCGTGACTTGCCAAAGGCGAAATCCTTGTGGGCGCTCTGGGTGCTCTGCTTGCCCTTGTGGGGTGGGCTGGCGCAAGGCCATTAGGTAGTTGCCATTGGGGAACTTTCCCCAGACTTGAGAACCTTTGAGCAGTTCTTTGTTGAGGGCGCGAATCCCTTTGCGGAGTTGGGCCTGCCATCGGGCGTTTGGGGCCTTTGGCGCGTGGCGATGAGGGGGATGATCCTCATGCGGGGTGTGCGAAGAAGAAGAGGAAGGGGTTGATGCGCGGATGATGCGAAGACGTTGCTTGTTGGGAGGCGAAGGCGCAGAAGGAGGTTGGCGCCCCCACCAAAGCAAAAGGATGCAACAAAACACCACAAAAGCCGCCAAGAGATGTCGTCGTGACTTTCCTTGAAACATGTTCTTTCCTTGTGACTGGGCACCATCCCACAGAGAGAAGCAGCTTGACGAGAGACAGAGGGCACGATAGCAAAAAGAACCTCTTGGAGGCGAGGAGGCTTCTCGTTTTTCAAAGGGGCGTGTTGGTTCTTTTAGGCTCTTTTTCAATGGTTTGCCCCTCCATGTCGAGGAGATAAACCTCTTGCAAAAAAGGCGATGTGTCAGAAGGAGGCGCGTTGAAACTACATAGATGGCGAGGTCGCTTGTGCTTGATCTGCCTAGGGTTGTTTTGTCTGTTTGGTTTGGGACTCAGCCTAGAGGGTTGTGGGTGCGCTTCTGACAAAGACTGTCAAGGAAGTTTGCGTTGCGGTCCAGGTGGTGCGTGTTTGTCTCGTTGCTTTCCTGGCGAGACTTCGGCTTGCCTCGATGGTTACGTTTGCAACAGCGAAGGCAATGCTTGTGTTCAAGGGACAACAACCACACCCGATGCTGGAAGTGGCGACTGATCGACGTGGTGGGGCAGGAGAAAAGAGATGCTTTATCGAGGTTATGACGTCCGTGTGACGCGTCAACCTTTGGGGGATGGACAAAGACGCTTCTTTGAAGGAAGTGAGAGTTTTTCTGATCGCTTGGCTTTGCGTCTGTGTGATCGGCACTATTTCCCAAAGAAAGAGTTTTTTGAAGCGCTGTATTTTTCGCGTTATGCACAGCGGCGGCTCAAACGGCTGGACAAAGAGCAACCTTGGGTGGCTTTGGATATCGCGTGTGGTCACGGCTTGATCGGGATGTTGTTGGCCGCCTATGTGCGAGCTGATCGACTGGGTGAAGTCTGGTTGATCGATCCTTTTGTGCCCGAGCGTTCTGGAGAGTTGGAAGAGATCTTTGCGGAGATGTCGCCTCATTCAGCGGCGCGGGTCAAGCGTATCCCCATGCGTTTGGGGGCTTGGATCGATCGTGTGCAAGATGAGCCTGATCTTACCGAACGTCGCTTTTTTTGGATGGGTTGTCATGCGTGTGGCGAACTGAGTGACGCGATCATGGCGATCGCGATTGCGCGACGAGAGCCTTTTTTGGTGATGCCTTGTTGTCCCAACCGTCGATGGAAAGGGACATGGCCGCGTGATCTGTCTCGTCCTGTCGAAGCCGATCTTTCTTCTCTTCCTGATCTTGGAACCGCGATGGATCTTACGCGACTGGGTCGAGCGCAAGCTGCGGGCTATCGGACGTTTCTGCGTACCATTGACGCAGAGATCTCGCCCCACAATCGCATCCTCTATGGCGAACCTGCGGAGTGGGAAAAAAAGACCGAAGCATCAGGGGATTCGGAAAAAAAAGAAGAAAATGAAGGGGAAGATTAAGAAAGAAGCGAGGGGAGTGGGGGGAGGAAAAAGCGGGGATTAGCGACGACGACGAGCGCGAACTTTTGCACGGTGACGAAGAACGCGAGCGCGGGATTTACGGATGCGCGAGCGGGTTTTTGCGCGGGAAGCAGCACGCATACGAGCGCGGCGAGCGTTCAAGCGAGCACGGCTGTTGGCGCGTTTGACTGCGCGGCGAACAGCGCGTTTGTTGGCGCGGCGAGCATTGGAGCGAGCGCGGGAACGAGCACGGCGTGCTGCGTTTTTGGCGCGGATACGTGAATTGATACGAGCGCGTTTTGCTTTATTTCTTGCGATGCGAGCACGTGCTCTAGAGGACATTGCGCGTTTGTGTCGGCTATTTCCAGCGTCGGCACTTTGCGTACCAACAACAACAAAACCCAAGCTCAAGAAAACGACGGAACAAACTTTAAGAAAATGTTTCATTGTTTTTGTACTCCATATCATGGCTGGCATATTCCAAGTGATGTGATGCCGAGCACTGTTTTGTTGAAAAGAACCGATCCATGGAACTTTTCGGCGTTAGGCTCTTTGCCTTGCTGCCATGTGCGATTTGACGTAAAGCTTTTCGCGGATATTTTATTTTTTTTGAAAAAATCTGTGATGAAGGAAAATTGTGTTGTTTTTTGTGGGGTTGCTCACTGCATCCTCGGTTCGAAAAGCCCGACATAGAGCGTTTGTACCAGATTTGCTGCGCAAAAGAGCATGTTGCTTGGATCACACTTTTTTGTGGGGACAATTCGGTTTTATTGTCCAATTTAAAGCGAAAAAAATCGAAAAAGGGCTGCATCGCCTTTGTGGGACAGGACTTCTTCTCTCAAAATGTTTTGTGGAGAGGGTGTCTTTGATCGCGTGGAGGGTGTGTGATCTTGAGGGAAGGAGGAGACAGGTGGGTTATTTTACGAGGCCAAGGCGAAGTTTCCAGCACATGATCACGGCTTCGCGGAAGATCTTGGGGTTCATCTTGGATTGTCCAAACTCGCGATCCACAAACAAGATCGGGATCTCTTTGAGGCGAAATCCTTTTTGTAGGGTGCGCCATGTCGTCTCGATCTGGAAGGAGTAGCCTTCAGATCGCACTGCGTCGAGGTCGATGCTTTCGAGGACTTCACGACGAAAGCACTTGAATCCTCCCGTGAGATCGCGGACATGGATGCCGAGGATCGTGCGTGCATACAGACTTCCACCACGGCTAAGGATCTTTCGTCGGATGGGCCAGTTTTTCGTTCCTCCGCCGTGGACGTAACGTGAGCCAAGCACCAAGTCAGCTTCTTTGATCGCTTCTTGGAAGCGCGGAAGATCTTTGGGATCGTGCGAAAAGTCGCAGTCCATCTGTTGAAAGAGTTGGTAATCGCGTTCTAACCCATAGCGAAAACCATCCAAGTAAGCGGTCCCAAGGCCAAGTTTGCCAGGACGTCGGAGAACAAAGATCCGCTCATCGCGTTGCGCACGTTCTTCAGCGAGTTCGCCCGTTCCATCAGGAGAGTTGTCGTCCACGACAAGGATATGCGCGTGGGGGATCGCCTGATGGATGGCATCGAGCAAGCGAGGCAAGTTTTCGCTCTCATTGTAGGTCGGGATAATAATGAGGGTTTTTGGTGGCGTGTCCGGCGTCGCGGTGGGCATAGGGATTCCTTTGTTACGTTGAAGGGGTTGGGATTATTTGGAGAACTTGGGTTCGCGTTTTTCGAGGAAAGCGCTGACCCCTTCTTTGGGATGATCGCTTGCAAAAAGCAGTGCGAAAGTGTTGATCTCCACCGAACAAGCTTGGGGCAGGGTCATGTCTGCGCCATCGACCATCACTTTTTTGGCGGAAGCAACAGCGATATGGCTGCGTGCAAGGATCTTTTTGGCGCTTTCAAGGCAAGCATCCAAGAGCGCTTCGGGTTCGGTGACTTTGTTGACAAGTCCCAAACGATGGGCTTCATCAGCGAGGATGGGCTCGCCTGTGTACACCAGTTCGCGCGCCATGCCTTGGGGGATCTTGCGCATCAAACGTTGGGTTCCACCAAATCCCGGCATCAAGCCCAACTTGACTTCAGGAAGCCCAAAACGAGCTTTGTTGGAGGCGTAGATAAAGTCGCACGCCAAAGCAAGCTCACTTCCGCCACCAAAAGCAACGCCATTCACGGCAGCGATCACGGGCTTGGGCATAGACTCGATGTATTGGAAGACGCGATGCCCGATGCTTGCGAAAGCGTAAGCATCTGCCGCATTGATATCTTGCATGTGCTTGATGTCCGCGCCCGCCACAAATGCCCGATCACCCGAGCCTGTGATGATGACGACACCAACGCTTGTATCCGCCGCCGCGCTGTGAAGGGCCTGATCCAGTTCGTTCAAGACTTCAGGGTTGAGAGCATTGAGCGCTTTGGGTCGATTGATGGTGATAATTCGTGCGCCTTCGCGATCTTCTATCAACAAGTTTGCGTACTCGGACATCAACAAGGCTCCTTCTCTGGGGTTGGGTTTGCTCTCTACCGAGGCAGATCAAGACAAGGGTGGGATCTGGGTCAAGAAAGACTGAAGCTGCGAGCCCATGCGGGAGGCGCTGTGTCGCTCGCTGCGGCAGATCGCTTGGATCGTTTTGACAGTCTCTGTCAGATCATCGTTTTCTACGATGTAATCAAAGTCTGTGGCTGTGGGGATCTCTTCTCGCGCGGTCTTTAGGCGTCTTTGGATGCGCTCTTCAGACTCTGTCCCGCGTCCTCTGAGGCGTTGAACCATCACATCCCACGAGGGGGGAAGCAAGAAGATCAAGATCGAGTTTTTTCCGTGGAGTTCGCGGATTTGTCGGGCACCTTGGACATCGATGTCCAACAAGATATCGCGTCCTTGGGCCATCGCTTGTTCTGTCGCGAGGCGCGAAGTCCCGTAGTAGTTGTCGTGGACTTTGGCCCACTCCAAAAACTCTTGGCGTTCGATCATCCCTTCAAAGGTTTCTTTGGACACAAAGTGATAATGTTCGCCGTCTTTCTCGTTGTTTCGAGGCGGACGCGTGGTGTAAGAGACCGAGAGTTGACAACGCGAAGACTGGGTAAGCAATTCTTGGCAGACGGTTGACTTGCCTGTGCCCGAACTTGCGGCGATGACCAGCAACAGGCCTTCTCCTTTGTATTGCGTTGACATGAACTCTCTAGCTCCTTGCGCTTGGAGACACATACAAATATGGCTTGTGTGGGCGCCTGATGTGTCCCGATTATTCGATGTTTTGGACTTGCTCGCGGATCTTCTCGATCTCTGCTTTTATAGGCAAAAGCCAGTGGATGATGCTGCTGTCCTGTGCTTTGACGCCCATCGTGGTGGCTTCTCTATGCATCTCTTGGCAGAGAAAGTCCAGCCTTCTTCCAATCACGCCACCCGCATCAAGCAACTTCAGGAATTGTTCAATGTGGCTTCTCAGTCGCGTGATCTCTTCTGAAATGTCCGACTTATCGGCCCAAACGGCGATCTCTTGATGGAGTCTTTGGGGGTCTACAGGCTGGGAGAGTGGCAGTTCTTGTAAGCGCTGTTGGAGCTTTTGAAACTGTTCTGCGGGAAGTTGTGGGGCGCGGGCGGCGATCTTTTGCAACTCTTCTTCGATGTTGTGAAGTCGTTGTTGCATGTCTGATCGCAAGTTCGCACCTTCTCTTTCGCGCATCTCAAGGAAAGGAGCGAGCGCAGCTTCGAGGGTTTCGATCAGTTGTTCTCTTAGAGCATCCGAGTCTTCAGGGGCAAGCGTCGTCAACAAGACCCCTGGAAGATGGAACATCTTTTCCGCACTTAGGGGACTGCTTTCGTCGTAAGCGAGTTGTTCCTGGAGCTGTTCGTAAAGATTCTGATAATGCTTGACCAGATCGAGATTAAGACGCGGTTGGGCCAGCATCTCTGCGTTGTCACCAAAACGGATGTTGACCTCTGTACGGCCACGAGAGATGACTTTTTGCAGATGTTGGCGCAAGAGGTGTTCGCTGTCATTGAGAAAGGATGGAAGGCGGATCTTGATATCGTTGTAGCGATGGTTCACGCCTTTGAGTTCGACGATGAGAGGGAGGCCATCAATGCGGCGTTCCGCGCGACCAAATCCTGTCATGCTATAGAGAGGGGCGGGGGAAGGGCTTTTCAAGGTGTCTTCCTTTGTTATGCTTGGTTTTGAGGGCGCCAACACTGGGCCTGTTCATCAAAGATCCAAGGGGTTGTGAGTTCCCCTTGTTCATTGATATGCCATCGCCCATCGAGATGTTTGTGGAAACAACGAAGCCCAGCATCAATTTGTTCTTGAGAGAAAGACTTTGGACGAGGTGAGCGAGAGGCTTCTTCCAACAAGCGGATCTCCAATCGCAAGGTTCCTTCGACAAGATCGTGGAGTCTTCCTGCATCCTTTTTCAAGGTCTTCTTCATCTTCTTGAGAAGATTCAGGAGGATGCCTGGATGTTTGTCGAGCACCCAACCGATACGCAGGGTCGAGGCATGGGGATGTCCTGCATAAGAAAAGGCGGGGACACGGCCTGTCACTTTCTTTTCCGCAAAGCTGCCAAAGCCCAAGATCGTAAGATCCTCTCTGCGCAAAAGCGCAAAGGGATCGGATGTTGGATCAGGGATGCCATAACGATTGACGATCACACTGTTTACAGCTGTAAAAGCACCATAGACGAGGGCTGTCCCTTTTTGGCTGCCTGGCGATGCATCCAGAGACTCGGCAGGTAGGGGCTCTCCGCTGTAGTTCGCAAAGACCGTCCCAGCACCTATGTTGGTGGGGTTGGGCAGGCCCTCAAGAAAACGCTCGCGTCCTTGGGCATCCACGATAGGAAAGGCACCTGGAGCCACCAAAGAAAGGTAGGAGGCTGTGTGCTCAGATACAAAGCCCGTCCCTTCAAGGATGCACTTGGAAACCTCGGACCCTGTGTGGGTTCCAGCTGCGAGAAAACTCAGCGTGATGTGCGCATGAACGCGGAGCTGTGAGCCATCCCCTACGATGCTTCGTTGCACTGAACAACGCTGCCCATGGCAGTCTTTCCCGATCTCTGCGTCTGTGAGGCTGCTTTGAACAAAGCGACTTCCTGTGCCGATGCGTGTGCCTTGGGTCGAAAAGCTCCATGGTCCCCAAGCATAGGAGCTTTTCTCTCCGCTAGAGGCGACATAACACTGAGACAGTTCGACGCCATCTTCGATGATGATGGGTGCATCAGGACATCCTCGGATCTCCGTTTGAAAGATCTTGCACCCTCGACCGATCTGCACATGTTCCAAGATGCTGCCAGAGATCTCGCTCCCTTCGGCTTCTTGGACGTTCGCACCATATTGGTTTGGAAGATTGCTCAAGCTATGCTCTCCTTTCGAGCATCATGATTGTGAGGGGATAGTGTGCACAACACGCCTTTTCTTGGGGTTGTTGAAGGTTATGTAAAGGCCATGTGAGATGGCATGTTTGTGATTGGAGATGGACAATGGGTTGGTGTTGAGGGCGATGCGTATCGCGTCCTTTTTGGGGGCTTGGGGAGAGCAAAAGGAGCGATTTGGGGTTATGTGCCTGGGATACGGACTCCCTCAACGCGGTAGATCTGAAGTGCTTCTGACTTGCCTTTGACCTCTGCTGCGGGAAGCTCATCACAGAGAAAGTGTTCACGAACAGCTTCGTAGGTCGATTGAGAGATGATCACCTCTCCACCCGCGGCTTGGCTACAGAGACGAGAAGCGATGTTGACGTTGTCACCAATGACAGTGAACTCTAGGCGTTTTTGGGAGCCCATGTTCCCCGCAACGACGTGTCCGCTGTTGATGCCGATCCCTGTAAGCAGAGGAGGGCGCCCTTTGGCTTGGCGTTGCTCGTTAAACTCTTTCAGCTTCATCTGGATCTCATGGGCCGCTAGGACTGCACGACGCGGATCTTCAGGATGGCTTTGCGGTGTCCCCCACACTGCCATGATCGCATCGCCGATAAACTTATCGAGGGTTCCTTCATGAGCAAAGATGATATCCACCAAAAGCTCGAAGTATTCGTTGAGATCCGCAACGAGGTCTTCTGCGTCCAACCGCTCGCTCATCGACGTAAATCCACGAATATCCGTGAACATGATCGTGGTGTCTGCGAGTTCTCCACCCATGCGGATCGTGAGATGGTCTTTGTTGAGACGATCCATGACAGCAGGAGAGAGGAAGCGTTGAAGGTGGGCACGGATGATGGTTTCTTCTTCGATCTTGCGGGTAAGTTGGGCGTTTTCGATGGCGATCGCGGCCTGAGAAGAGACCACGCTCACGATCTGAAGGTCTTTTTCTGTAAAGACGCCTACCGCGCTTTGCGTATCGAGGTGCATCACCCCGAGGATGGTGTTGCTAGAGCGTGAGATGAAGGGAACGCACATCGCAGAGCGGATACCTTGGAGGATGATACTTTCCGCACGAGCGAAACGCTCATCGAGCTTGGCATCGGACGAGATCACGCCCGCGCGTTCTCGAACGACGGTGTTGAGCAGGGTGCTTGAGATGCTAAAGTCACCGTCTTCGATGTTATTTTCGCGGGCTCCCCGACCTTTTACACATTTGGGGATCGCTTCGCCTTGTGCATTGAAAAGGAAGATGACCCCACGATCTGCGGGGACCACACTAAAGGTCTCTTCCAAGATCAGGTCGAGCAGCTTATCGAGTTGGAGTTCCATCCCGATCTTGCGGTTGAGCAAGTGGGCGATACGAAGTTTTTCGTAGTCTTTTCGTAGCTGCTCAGCGTCCGTGATCTCTTTTTCAGGAAGGAAGTCTTTGTTTACGTCGCGGGAGATCTTGGAGATGCTTGACTGCAACTCGTTCATGTCCGCGATGATGGTTACTTGTCGTCGCCCAGAGTCTTCGCGTTCGCGGAAGTAGAAACCACTTTCCGCCATGGTGCTCATGGGGTCAGACTGACCAAAGTGCGTTGCGTCAGAGGTGTCGAGCGGTTGTTGATAAAAACGCAGCGCGACAGTCCCAAAACGAACTTCCGCACCATCCGACAAAGACGCATCTGCGATCTGTTGATCGTTGACAAAGGTACCGTTTCGACTTTGTAAATCGAGGACTTTGTAATGACCATTGTCGAGAAAGATGCGCGCGTGATCTTTGGAGATCATGCGGTCTAGGATCTGGATGGTGTTGTTGGGATGGCGCCCCACTGTGTTGTTTGGGCCTAGCCGATACTGCTTTACCGTGCCATCCTCAAGGGTCATCGTGAGGTAGGCTTGGGTCAGCGGATTGGCCGCATAACACTGTGGACAATAAACAACGCCTTCGGGGCATTGAGCAGGGTCTACCTCAAAGAGGTAGTGGCAACTGAAGCAGGTAAGTCGCATCCTATGAGAATCCCACTAAGCCTCTCGAAAGGACAGGCGTCACACGGAAAGTAAGCCCTTTGCAAGAGCGTATCGCTGCTCTAACATGGCGGGTGCTTTTGCGGCTAGCGTGGCGTTTTTGATCCCGTTTTGCAAAGACACACATGGCTTTTGCTTGGTACGCCATCTAGCATTCATTCAGTCGAGACACGTTAACGAACCTCTTTTCGAGTGTCAAGTATGACCCCAAAACGCGCGCAGCATATGAACGTTGCCTGCTAAGACTTCGGAGACTTTTTATGACCCAATCTTCTCAGCCCACCCGCGTTGAGCCTTCTGCCTCGCCCCACACCAATGGACACCACGCCAACGAAGAAGCTTCTTCACCACGTCCTTCCAAAGAGGCGGCCAATCGTCCTTTTCTTGATCCCGAAGTCAAAGCTTTTCGTGTGCGGCTTGTGATCGCTGGTCTTTTGGTGGCGTTGGCCTTCGCTTTGCGCCCCTTCGTCGGGATTCGCGCGGTCGATCCTGGTTATCGCTACTTTGTCCTTGAACCAATGGTGGGGATGGTGTTGTTTTGGCCGCTCTCTCGTGTGATGTGCCGTTCGGCTGGGCTCTTTTGGGGTAACTTTTTGTCGCTGTTGCCCGCTGGGATCTTGTTGTGGATTCGCCTTTTTGCCAGCCAACGCGATCTCGCCTTTGGGAACCATCCCAACTTTTCCTACGGCGCGATGGTCTTCCTCGGGATCTGTTCCATGGCTGCCTACATCATCTTTGGCCGCCAACGTTGAAGGCTTTGATGCAAGGCTCCTAAAAACGCTCATTGTTCGTTTTTTGCTATGGGGATGTTTGGGCTTTGAGTGTAGGGATGCTTGTTGGAGGCGAGGGGCTAAGGTGGGGGTGGTCTTTGGGGATCAAGCGTTGGCTTTGTGATACAAGCCAAGTGCCCACAAACAGAAGTAACGACGGTAGTTTTCGTAATTGATCAGTGTGGTCTTGTTGAAGACGCCTACCATGGCTTCGCGTGGCCAGTCACCATCTTCTTGTTGGCGATCCACAAGGAAGCGTGCGGCCCGGTGTGCTGCGGAGCTTTGCGCATGACCTGCTTTGCAAAGCGTCATCAAAGCCCAAGCGGTTTGCGCTGCTTGGCCTTCTGGGTGTTCTTCGTACTTGCGGGTCTGGCAACTTCTGTAATGTTCTCCCCAGCTTCCATCGGCCTTTTGGTGACGTCGCAAAAAGTCGCAAGCTTTTTGGATCGCTTGATCTTGTGGAGATACACCCGCTGCCAAAAGTCCCCACACGCCAAACCACGTACCATACGTGAAGCAAACGGCCCAAGAGCCTTCCCAGCTTCCATCTTCGCGCTGCTTGCGGCGCAAGAAGTTTTCTCCGTTTTGGATGGCGCGTTGGATCGGCTGTGTCAAAAACCCAGGAAATCTTTTTTGGGCTGTTTGCAGGGCTTGCAAGCAAGCTGAACTACACTCTGTGTAAGAGTAATCGATCATGATGTCGCGGAAAGCCTGCGAGGGATTGAACAGTTCCAGCCAAGTCCCCGCGCGTTGTCGCTCATAAGAAGCCCAACCCCCGTCGTCATTTTGGAAGGAGAGGATCAATCGGACGCTTTCACGCAAAAGTCCTTCAGCGATCGGTTGTTCAACGGTTTCTTCCAGTTCGATCGCTGCTTTAAATCCTTCAGAGGTACAGTCTGTGATCGGCCATCCATGGAGGCGATCACTAAAAGGCCATCCACCAAGACTTGCATGGCGGAAGTAACGATCTTTTTCGGGGACATCCTCAAGGACTTGGTTGTCTTGGATGTAACGATAGGCGTTGGATAGGGCTTTTTGGACGACAGGAGAGTCCGCCACGGAGGTTGGTGTCGCGCGCAAGGCTTGTACTGCAAAGGCCGTATCCCACAGCTTGCAAGAGTTGTAGCCATTCATCTTGATGCCATCGTGCCCATTCCAAAGGTAGGTAGGTAGCGTTTCCCAACTTTTTTGGTGGGCTTCGCCTTCTGGATCTTCAAAGTAGTGGACCAAGGTGTTGAGGACCGCATTGACGGGGCCGATGCGGATAAAGTTTGTGGCTTGATCTTCGTGATCGATGTGGCGTTTCACTTCTTCGAGTGCGCGTTGGCGGAGTCCTTCTCGATGGAAAGACTCAAACGCACCCATCGCGAAGTTGGCGATCTGTGAAAGGAACGATAGGGAGTAGGACTTGTCAGCGGGACACAGTGTGTCGCGGTGCGCGCTGAATCGGATCTTTTCGTAGGGTTTGGCGTAGATCTCTTGGCGGATCGCTTGAATCAAAGGATCAGCTTCGATACGCGTCTTCTTTCCGTAAAGATAGGCCATGGGCAGGTACACTTGGCGAGCATGGCACCACAGATGTCCCGGATGGATCGGCACTTCCGCAGGGAGCAAGTAGAGTTCTGGCAAGATCGGGTGGAGTCCATCGTAATCGTAGAGATTGAGGACACACATAATCCACTTGGCCCAACTCGCCGCAGCAAGGGCGCTTCCATGATCTTGGATCCAGCGTCGCATTTTGATCATCTCAGGCTGCTCTGCGGGGACTTCCAACAGACGCAACGCGATGTAAGAAAGCGTCGTGGTAAACATCATGCTTTCTTCGGCTTCTGCGTGGATTCCGATGCCTCCATCGGGATTTTGTGTGCTCAGGGTATAACGCACCATCCCTTCGCGTTCTTCGTCGCTGGGCGGGCGTTTGCAGATGTAGGTCGCTGCCACGTACATGGGCAAAAGGAACATCGGGCCGCCGTAGTCGCCGCACCAACTTCCATCGTCTTCTTGGATGGATGCAAAGAAGTTTGTTCCTTGAACAAACGCTTGTTGAAGCGCTTCAAGTGATGGTCCTTCTAAAGAAAAAGATGTTCCAGGAGAAGATGGAGACTGGGGATGACTTGAAACGACGGGGGTTTCGTAAGGCGGCATGGCGATTCCTTGCTTTGTGTTCCCATCTCGATGGATGGAGAAGACGGAAGTTCGGCCATCTCGGGAGAGCGATCTTCTGGGGGGTTGTTTGCTGGCTTGAGATGACGCGAGCGAGCTTTTGCCAAAGGTTCAGCAAAAACCAAGCCGCACCTTCCAAAGTAGCGATCTTGTTTTAGCCAAGCAGCCATAACGGCATCTTTGGAGATGGGAAAAAAGAGGAGAGGTGTGGCACCACAGATACAATTGGCGCAAGAACACCGCAGCATCATACGTTGAGTTGACGGGTCTTGGGGCGTTGTGTATGTTGCGCCTCCACATGGCGATATCCCCCAAACACCCGAGAGAGGAAGTATCATGGTGCAAGAATGGATGGACTTTGCGTGCCACCTCGCCAAAGGCAGCGGCACGTTGTTGATGAAAAGCATGGATTCGATGCGGACCATCGATCGCAAGAGTACACAAAGCGACCTTGTGACGGACGCAGATCGCGCAAGCGAGGCTTGGTTGGTCAAAGAGATTCGCCAGCGTTATCCAGAACATCGTATCCTTGGCGAAGAAGGAACAGGCGACATCAACGATCTTCACAAAGATGGGATGTTGTGGGTGATCGATCCTCTCGATGGTACGGTCAATTACGCACACCAGCTACCGATCTTTGCCGTGTCGATTGCGTTGTTGCGAGATGGTGTCCCTGTTGTGGGTGTCGTGTATCTTCCTGTCTTGGATGAGCTTTTTTGTTCGGGGCAAGGCAAAGGAACGACCCGCAACGGTGTAGAGGTCCATGTCTCTTCGTGTGAAGCGCTTGGAGAGGCGGTGGTTGCGACTGGGTTTGCATACGACAAGCATCTTTCAGAACGCGACAACATCGAGAATGCTGCGCGCATGATCAAAAAAGTGCGTGGTATCCGCAGGATGGGCGCTGCGGCAGTGGATCTTGCTTACGTAGCTTGCGGTCGTCTGGATGGTTACTGGGAAGAAAAGCTCCAACCTTGGGACATGGCAGCTGGGTGGTTGTTGGTCAAAGAAGCAGGCGGGAAGATCACTGGATACGATGGTTGCCCTTGTGTTTTTTCTGAGGGCCATGTCATCGCTTCAGGGCAAGCCTTGCATGCGTCGATGCTGGCTGTGATCCAACCGTATGCAGAAAAATACGGAATTGGCTCACCCTCTGCTACATAAAAGATGGACTCACTGTGGGCCAAAACGCGTTTCTGTGATGTCGCTTGTATTCTTCGGATAGCGCTGCCTTTTGGGGCTTCTTCTCGTTGAATCAAGGGGTATCTCACAAGCAGAGAGGACGTTTTGGTCGAAGATATCGGACCCCTGAATGGGACATCTTGGAAAGGAGCAAAGCATTGCGTGCAAAGGTGAAAACAGGTCTAGATCGGTTGATGGAAACAGAGGTCGAACGCCTAAAAGGTCGGCGTGTCGGGATTTGTTGTAACCCTACTGCGGTCGATGCAAAGCTGCGCCACATCGTTTCGTTGATGAAAGCGGTCCCTGATGTTGAACTTGTCGCGCTTTTTGGACCCGAACATGGGATTCGTGGCGAGGCACAGGACATGATCAGCGTCGAAGGTGGCGTGACCGATCCTGAAACGGGCGTTCCCATCTATAGTTTGTATGGCGACACAGAAGCTTCTTTGCGTCCCAAACCTGAGTGGCTTGATGGCCTTGATGTCGTGTTGTTCGACATTCAAGATGTTGGAAGTCGTTATTATACATATGTTTACACCATGAGTTATCTCATGGAAGTGGCGGGCAAGGTGGGCGTGGAAGTCTGGGTCTTGGATCGACCCAACCCCATCAATGGCCTCGGTGTAGAAGGTCCATCCGTTCAAGATGCGTTTCGCTCTTTTGTGGGACACCACCCCCTCCCCAATCGACATGGGATGACAGCAGGGGAGCTTGCACTCTATTTTCGCGATATCTGCGGGGTTTCCTGTCAGCTTGAGATCATCAAGATGGAAGGCTGGACCCGCGATATGTGGTTCGATCAAACGGGTCTTCCTTGGGTCATGCCCTCTCCCAACATGCCCACGCTTGATACTGCGACAGTTTACCCTGGCGGTTGTCTCTTTGAAGGAACGAATCTTTCTGAGGCACGTGGTACCACACGCCCCTTTGAGTTGGTGGGCGCTGCTTACCTCGATCCTTTCGCGTTTGCGGCGGCTTTGGAACAAGAAGAGTTGCCAGGTGTCTTTTTCCGACCCTTGCGTTTTATGCCCACTTTTCATAAGTGGGGTCGCCAGTCCAATGGTGGTGTGCAGATCCATGTCACCGATCGAGAAAGCTTTTTGCCTCTTTTGACAGGGGTGGCGATCTTGAAGGCCGCGAAGAAAGTTTCGCCTGATGACTTTGCTTGGCGGACAGAGACCTACGAGTTTGTCTCTGATCGTCTGGCGATCGATCTGCTCTTTGGTGGCGCTGAAACCCGCGAGGCACTAGAGAGTGGGGCTACTTTGCGTGAGATCGAGAAACTTTGGCAGGAAGAGCAGAGCGTCTTCCTTGAGCAAAGAAAACCTTTCTTGCTCTATAGATAGATCGCTATGGCCAAGTTTCTCGTTTGACTTGAGACAAAGAGAAGCGTATTTTGTCCAACAGACATCTCTTCTCTTTCGGAAACACTGTCGTGTTCAAAAGAATAGAAAAAACAGTGCGTTCCGTTCTTTTTTCAATTCGAGTGTCAACTTTTGCTTGGAAAGACCGAAGTACTTTGTTGAGTGGGTGTGTCTTTTTTGGGCCACCCCTCCAAAAACTTGGCTCATTTGTATAAACCTCCGAAGTGTGGGGGTTGTTTCTTAAGAAGGGAGGCTTTCCCATGACGTCGCGCTGGGGAACCTGGCTTGCAGGATTGTTACTGGCTGTTGCTCTTGTTGGTTGTGGTCAAGTTCCAACGGAGATCTTAGAGTCCTCAACGGTGCTGAATACCAGTGATCAAAAAGGACCCTACGAAGTCAAAGCTGTGATCATCGGCGATCTTCGTCCGTTTAAGATCAATCTCGTGTACTCAACAGATGGTTGGAAGACCTCCAACTCTGTCGAGATGACGCAGATCAGCGCGCAAGTCTATCAAGGTGGCATCCCTGGCCAAACCGCGGGACAAGTCATCCACTACTACATCCGCGTCGATGACTCTGACAGCAACATCGTTGTCGAACCCCGCGATGTCCTCTTAGACAAGCCTTCCGCTGAAAAGACCTACAGCTTCCGCGTCCTCCGCGACTAATCCTCCATCTCTCTTCTGCCTCTTCCAAATCTCATCCACATCCCCACTTTCCCCTCATAATCAACGCACGTGCCCTGTTTTTCCAAAGAAGCCATCCGTCTATCCACTTTCTTGCTTTGGGCTGTGGAGTCCAAGGCGGGGGCCAAGCTTGGCTTGTGATACTTCTGCTGTTGCCGATGGTTCCTCGAAGGCGCTCGATCTTTTGGGCGCGTTAGGACTCAGCTCGCACAAGTGCGCTATTTTTTGAGGGAAGGTGGGACACTTTCTCCCTGCGTTTTGTGAAAGTATAGAAATCCTTTTTCCCTTTGTTGGGTGGGCGAGACGTCTCTTCCTTGGGTGGAGTCTTACGTGAGGAGCTTGGCAAATTTGAGCGAAGCGACTACAACTTAGCATCGCTGGATGGAGATGGTAGGAGACAAGGATGCGGATCAAGAGTGTTGTGTTTTTGTGTGTATTTGGGGGATGGGCGTGGCTCTTGGGAGCGGGTTGTGGTTTGTTTCAAAAGCCTGACTGCGTAAATGATGCGGACTGTTTTAGCGCGGATTATATGTGCGCAAGCGGTCGATGCATCCTTCGCACTGGAAAAGAGGGCGGTAGCGTCGAAAAAGGCACCGTTGAAGGTGGAAGTGACGGTGGGACGGGGGCTTGCGAGACAGGTCAGCGTCGTGCTTGTTACACAGGCCCCTCAGAAAACCGTGGTGTGGGCGTCTGCTTGATGGGTGAACAGCTTTGTTTGCGCGGTGTGTGGGGAGAATGCGTAGGTCAGATCCTACCCGGCCAAGAGATCTGCGGAAACGGCTATGATGACGACTGCAACGGCCTTGTTGACGATGGATGCGGTGTTTGCAAAGCTGGTGAAACAAGAGCTTGTTACAATGGTCCCCAAGGAACCCGATACAAGGGCACTTGCAAAGATGGTGTCCAGACTTGTCGTTCGGATAAAACGTGGGGGAACTGCGTTGGTGAAGTCCTGCCCAAAGAAGAACGCTGTGATGGCGAAGACAACGACTGCAACGGGCAGATCGACGATAGCTGTTTTGAGTGTCGACAAGGTGAACAGCAAAATTGTTATCCCAGCAACACCTCTGGCTGCGAAAAGATCGGTGGCAACGCCTATTCGTGCAAAGGTACTTGCAAGGTAGGCACGCAGTTTTGCCAAGCCAATGGTCGTTGGGGCGAGTGTTCGGGCTTTATCAAGCCTGGCTTAGAGCTTTGTAACGGTCTCGATGATAACTGCGATGGTCAGGTGGACAACGGCATCTCTGGTCCCGCATGTCCCAAACAAAGCGGCGTGTGCGCAGGTTCTGGACAGCCTTGTGGGGGCACCAAAGGTTGGTTGCCTTGCGATGATGCGACCTACGTTCGCCACTCTGTCGATTACCAAACAGGAACAGAGTTGGGCTGTGACGGAAAAGACAACAACTGCAATGGTTTGGTCGATGAGAACTGTTCTGCTTGCAAGCCAGGAGCGACACAGCCTTGTTATGGGGGTCCTCCAGGAACAGACAAGGTTGCCCCTTGTAAAGCAGGGGTCAGCACTTGCCAAAGTAACGGAACATGGGGCGCTTGCGCAGGTCAGGTTCTTCCGCAGACAGAAGTCTGTGATGGCAAAGACAATGATTGCGACGGACTCAAAGACGAGACCTTCCCCAACATGGGGCGTTTTTGCACGACGACAAAACCGGGGATTTGCAGCCGCGGTGCTTATATCTGCAAGAACGGTGTGGAGACTTGCGAACCCCTCGAACAACCGCGCACACAAGAGTTCTGTAACGGTACAGACGACGATTGCGACGGAAAGATCGACGAAGGTGCAGCAGCCTTTACGTACTATGCTGACACAGACGGCGACGGTTATGGCGATCCTGCCAAGACGATCAAAGCTTGCTCCAAGCCTGCGGGTTATGTGACCAACAACCAAGACTGCTATGACAAAAACAAAGACGTCTTTCCTGGCCAAACAGGATTTTTCTCTGTGCATCGCGGTGATGGTAGTTTTGATTACAACTGTGACAACGTACAACAAAAGCGTTATACCCAAGTGGGTTCTTGCAAAGGATGTACGACACCGATCTTCGACCAAGGCTTTGTCAATGGCATCCCAGATTGCGGGAAAAATGGTGACTGGGTTGACGCCTGTCGCTTTGATATAGGAAAGTGCTCTGCTTTGACGATCCCGAAGCCGCAAGAGTGTCGTTGATGACTTGTTGAACGGTGGGTCTTGGTTGCTTGGAGCAACTAAAGATGCCGTCTGCGGCGCGGGCCTTGTGAGAAAGAATGTTGCGCGCCGATGTGGAGAAAGATCTCGATCTTTGTTTTTTTGTTTGTGGGGGGTGGGTGTCTTTCGCTGGCTTGCGATCTCCCGCCTTTTGATCCGCGTGGATTCCGTTGTGGAACAGATCTCGATTGTTTGCAGGGTTATGTCTGCCAAAACAAGGTATGCGAGCTTGCGGTCACGGTAGAGGGTAGCCCTGATTCTACCGAAAACCCCGAGTCTTCCGATGCTAGCGAGCCTGTCGAAGGCGCTGAGCCCAAGCCCGAAACCACAGAGACCTCCCCCGAACAACAGCTTGAAAAGAGTCCTGAAAAAGCACCTGAAGCTTCCCCCGAACCCAAAAGCGAACCCAAGGCTGAACCTCTCCCTGAAAAAACACCCGAAAAGACGGTGGATGGCGGTGAGCCTCCTTCTGAAAGTCGGACAGAACAGGCAAAAGAGGGTCCTTAGGACCTAGAGGAGAGTCGTTCGATGTGGTTGCGCGAAAAAGGAGTGTCTGTGATGTTTCGTTGGTTGGGGGCTTTGGGGTGTTTCTTGTGGTGTCTAGGTGGGATCTCTGCGGTGGCATGGGCAGAAGCTTCGATTCCATTTGCTTTGGGGACCAAGCCTACCAAAGCCAAGTTTCGTCTCTTGAATAGCCAAGGGGCCGCTGTGATCGAAGGGACCACCCCTTTTGTGAGCAAGCTTGAGGCGGGTGTGTATCGGTTGATTGTTTCGATGGATGGGTACCACGAAGAAGCGCGGACGCTGCGTGTGGAGGCAGGAAAACCCGTCTTTTTGGATATCGAGCTGTTGGCGATCTCCCCCAAAAAAGCAGGCGAAGAGAAAAAAGCTCCCGTTGGTCGTGGCACTGCGCCACCACAACAAGTTGCACCAACCTCTTCGCCTAGCCAAAAGGTCGGTCATTCGGCTGCTCCCGCACAGCGCATCAAAGAGCCCACAAGCCTTCCTGCGACCACTCAACCCTCTCAAGGCGAGCCCCCGCCGTCTGAGGGTACGAAAAAGTCCAAGGATCTCAGTCCCAATGTCCCTCCTGATCGAGAGATGCCCCCACCCGTCGCGGCCCGTAAAGTCGGTGGGGCGCAAGTCACCATCACGCAACGAAAAAAGGAGACCCCCAAAAAAGCTCGACCGATCCCGTGGGTTCCTTTGGCGATTGCGGCAGCGTGTGGGATCGCTGGAGGGGTCTTTTTTGGGCTTTCGCAGACGAGCTTGGATGCATCCAAAGATGTCACAAGGACGCAAGTGGACGCCTATAGCGAGTTTTTGAACGCACAGTCTCACCGCACTACAGCTTTTTCTTTGCTGATCGCGGGTGGGGCAGCGCTTGCGGTCGCGGGACTCATGTACTCTGGGATCCTCAAGTCTCGAAACAGCGCGAGTCGTAGCACGCGAGGCGATCGTTATGCACCCATCACCCAAAGAGCTCGACCCTCGAAAGATGCGATGGCAACGAGAAAACGCGCGCCCAAGACATGCCGAGGTTCGTCACGCGCGGGATGCTCGCCTTTCAAGGGGCAACCAACGCGCTTGCTTTCTTTGGATGGTTCTGGGGGAGTCTTTTAAGTCTTTGTAGTGTAAGTGCTTTTGTTTGATTCGTGTGGGGGTGGGGTAGCCTTTGTGGGGGGATGGGGGCATAAATCCCAACCAAAGTGGTTATAGCGACATTGGTGTCGCTGGGAAACATTGGAGCGCAAGGAGAGATATCCATGATAGGGCAGATTCGAGGTGCCATACGCAAGGGTTTGTGGGTGGCTTGTTTGTTGGGGATCCTTGGGAGTCTGGGGACATGGGTGTCTGCGGCTCCTCCAACGTCTCGCCCTGTCCCTCTTGCGGGTGGGCAGCCCCCAGCGTCCCGCCAAGCCGCTTCTCGTCCGACATCGCAGCAAACAAACAAAGCTGTGCTCCGCCGTGTGGCGCCTCGTCAAGTCGCGAGCGAAAAAGCAAAGAACACTGTCGTTGCATCCACAACCTCGCAAAAAGACAAGAAAAAGAATGCGATCGCAGGGATGATCGCACAACAATTCCGCGATGAGTTTTGGAACAAAGGGCCTTTGTTGGCCTTGTTGTTGATCTTTGGCGCAGGATTTTTGGTGAGTTTGACGCCTTGTGTGTACCCGATGATCCCGATCACCATCGCAGTGATCGGCGCCAACAGTGCCAAGAAAGAAGGCGAGCGCGCACACGCTTTCTTCCTCTCGTTGATGTACGTCCTCGGTATGGCGGTCCCTGCCGCGATCTTGGGGGCCGTCGTTGCTTTGATTGGGAAGCAGCCTTTTATGATGGGCGCTCTCATGCAAAGTACCTTTTTTGTTGTCTTTTTAACGCTTCTGTTTTTGCTGATGGCCTTCAGCATGTTTGGGATGTTTGATCTCGCGTTGCCTTCCAGCCTGCAAACGCGCTTGTCGATGATCCAGGGACGCGGATACTTGGGCGTTTTTGTCCTTGGGATGATTGGGATCGTTTTGTCCACACCTTGCTCTGGCCCCGCGATGATCGGCCTGTTGGCTTTTGTGGCCCAAACAGGAAGCGTCTTTTGGGGGATCGTCCTGCCTACTGTGATGGCTTTTGGGATCGGCGTTCCCTTTTTGTTGCTGGGGACGGGATTTGTTGCAGCCTTGCCGCGCAGTGGCGTGTGGATGACAGAAGTGAAAAAGGTCTTTGGTGTGGTCTTTTTGGGGGCCGCCTTCCTCTATGGAAAAGGTCTTTTTGCGGCGGACCCTACGCTGTATTCGATGGTTGTGGGGATCGTGTTGGTGGCTCTGGGGATCTTTGCAGGGGCTTTGCGTAGTTACCAAGAGGCTGACAGCACTTGGGTACGCCTCAAGCAGGTCTTTGGTGTCTTGAGTTTGTTGGCGGGCGGTGTGCTGTTTGTGCAGATCTGGTTGCACAAAGGCTACCTCTTGCCCAAAGCCCCCGCGCATCATGTTGTGGGCGCAGTCGGACAACATCAGACTTTTGCGCAAGGCAAAAAGTCTGCGCAAGGTCAGATATCTTCTGTACAAGGTACACAAAACAAGGAACCCGTAGATCCTGCGGTGGCTGCTTGTCTTCCCCCTGCAAATTACCCTGCAAACAAGCCTTTCTGGTTGACGGATGAGGCCAAGGGGATGGAGTGTGCAAAACGCCTCAATCGCCCTGTGATCCTTGATTTTTGGGCTGAGTGGTGCACTGCTTGTAAACGCCTTGAGAGCATTAGCTTTGCTGATCCCACTGTGGTGAAAGAAAGTCGTCGTTTTGTGATGTTGAAGTTGGAACAAACGGCGGGAAGCGCAGAGGGCGAGCGCTTAGAGAAAAAGTATAGTATTCAAGGTCTTCCGTGGGTTCGCTTCGTCGATGGCAAGGGAAATATCTTGCAAAAACCTTTGATCATAGGCTTTAAATCTCCCAAAGAGTTACTGACGTTAATGCGCCAAGTACGCTAAAACGAAGTTTGATGTATTTGGGATGCGAAGCTGCGATGTTTTCTCCTTAGAGAAAGCCGCAAGAAGGGTCGAGAGGGTGCAGAGACGATGCGGATGCAGGTCGGCACAGAGTTAGCAGACGGGCGTTATATCCTACGGGAACGCCTAAAACGAACGGGGATGGCAGAAGTCTGGGTCGCCGAGCAACGCGGTATGCACGGTTTTTCCAAGAGTGTGATCGTCAAGATGATCCACCCAGACCTCAGCGAGCAACACGAAGCGAGAACCCGTTTCTTCGACGAGGCGCGCTTTGCCTCCAAGATCCGACACCCCAATGTGGTCGAGATCTATGATTTTGGTGAAGAAAACGGGATCTTTTATCTCGTGATGGAGTACATCCAAGGTTATGACTTGGAAGCGCTCGTCGAGAAGTGTAAAGAAACTGGTTCAAAGATCCCAATTCCCTTTATTTGCCGTTTGATGGCGGACTCTGCAAAGGGCCTACAAGTGATTCACGCCTTGCGCGATGATCGAGGGCAGCCTGTCGAGTTGGTCCACCGCGATATCTCGCCGCAAAACCTCGTGGTGGCGGCCAGTGGCGTGATCAAGATCATCGACTTTGGTGTCGTCAAGGCCAAAGAGAAAAGCTCTCGTACCCGTACAGGCGTGATCGTCGGCAAGTTACAGTACATGTCGCCTGAACAACTTTCTTCAGAAGAGTTGGATGCGCGTTCAGACGTTTTCTCGTTGGGGCTCGTACTTTTTGAGCTTTTGACCTTGGAGCCGAGGTTTCGTGGAACCAACCTGCTTGAGATCTTCTACGAAGCGCTCAACGAGCCGATGCCCGATGTGGCAGGGAAACGAGGCGATTGCCCACCTGATATCGTCGAGTGTGTGAAAAAGTCTTTGGCACAGAAGAAAGCAGATCGTTTTCAAAGCGCCCAAGACATGCAGCGTTCGCTCGAAACGCATCTGATTCAACAAGGTATCGCCGTCACAGAGTCGGATATTGCGGGGTATTTGGCGCAAGTCTTCCAGACAGGGCGCTCTATCAGCTATGGCGAGACCGATTCTTTGACCAGCGGCGATTCGACGATGCGTTCTCCTGCAACGCAGTCTCCGCGAGCTGTGGGGCCCGCGATGATGGGCTCCCAAGGTCCCAGCCACACCATCAGCGCCCAACCTCCAAGTGCTAGCGATGAAGATGATCCTGAGATGCATCGCATCCGCCAAGCGCTCGGTCCTGCGGCGAATTCGTCCGTTGGAGGTGGGCACACTTTCGACAGTCGTAGCGAAGGTGGACATACCTTTGACAGTCGTTCGATGGGTCGTCCCATGGGCAATCCCATGAAGAACCAGCGTCCGCCTCAAGCGCCGCCGATCTCCCAACAGCCGATGATCATGTCTGCTCCTGCACCATCCTCTTCTTATGGGGGAGGGAGTCCTTTCGCGCAGATGGAGCCGTCCTATCAACCGATCGCGGGTCTTCCTTCCAACATGGGTGGGGGCGAAGCCACGGTTGTTTTGGATACAGACCAACTGAACGAAGTCAACGAAGCCACTGTGGTGTTGCAGGTCCCTAGTTCGGATGTCTTGCAAGCTGTTGCTTCGATGGTTCCTCCCACACCTTCGGGACTTCCGTCCTCGGCGATTACTTCTTTTGGCAACGAGCCCACCAACGACCTTTCGGGGATGGCACCCAGCCAAACGTCCGTGAACACACCTCCACCTGCGCCTTACGGCAAGATCAACCCCATGGAGTTTGTTGCCTCGCAACAAACCATGATCGGGGCCTACCCAAGCAAACCCAAGAAGAACCTCTTGTGGTTGTGGATCTTGATTGGTGCAGTGGCTTTTGGTGGTGGTTTGTTGGTTGTGTACCTGATGGTTGGCTGACCTTGGCGAAGATACATCCTCCTCACGATCGACCTCTCTCTCAAAAAGACCCCCTTCGACAACCCACGATGCTTGCGATCCTTTGGCTGACCTTTGTGGGGGTCTGGGGTGGCGTGTTGTGGCTGCTTTGGGGGCAGCTTCCTTCGACGTTGCAGATGCCGCTCAAGGCAGAGCCTGAAAAGCCCATCCCTGGCTATCTGATGGCGCGTATGGAGCCTTCTTTTGCAAAGGCGTGGGTGGATGGAAAGCCTTGGTCTTGGCGGGCGGGCGGGATCTCTTTGTTGCCTGGGAACTATCGTTTGGAAGTTCGGGCTATCGGGCACCATCCTCACACGAGACAAGTGCGTGTTCATGCTGAAGATGCTACTTTGGTGCGCGTTGTCTTGGATCCTTTTCCTGTCCCTGTGTCGATCACTTCGCTGCCATCTGGGGCGCAGGTCTTCCTCAATGGCCGTCTCCAAGGGAAGACGCCGCTTCATCTGCAACTCAAGCCACGTGCCTATCATCTGCGCCTCACCAAAGACCCGTTGGGAGCGGTCGAACAAGATATCCTTGTGGTGGCTCGTCCCAAAAAGCCCCAGGCATGGAGCTTTCCCTTGGGGGGGGCTCGAAAACGTGCGGTGGACGGCGGCGAACGACGATGGGTGTCGAAAGGCGTGTTTTCTCGGGGGCTTTCGGAAAAGGCCATGCAAAAAGTCTATGATCTTTGCAGCCTTTTTCGTAAAGACTGCCGCAAAGAGTGGTGGAGTGCAGAACAACCCGAGCGTTTGATTGAGATGAGCGGCTTTTGGATCGATCATCTCGAGGTCAGTCGTGATCGCTACGCTGTTTGCGTCAAGGCTGGTCGCTGTACACCCTTGCGCTTTGTACGAAAAGACCCGAACCTCCCTGCTTTTGGCGTTTCTTGGCAGCAAGCAAAAACGTACTGTCGCTATGCGGGAGGACGCCTGCCTACAGAAGCTGAGTGGGAGTATGCCGCGCGGGGCAAGGATGGACGGCTCTTTGTGTGGGGGAAGGCTTGGAAAAAGGCTTGGGCCAATCACGGGATCTTCTTGGCAGGTCGCAAGACCACAGGGCCTTGGGAGGGCGATGGGGCCCTGTTTGCGGCGAAAGTCGGCTCTTTTCCTCATGATCGTTCGGTCTTTGGGGTGCGGGATTTGGTGGGGAATGTGGCGGAGTGGGTTGCGGATTGTTACCACGCGTCTTTTTTTCGTGTCGCAGCAGAAAAAGATCCATCCCATGAGCCCGAAAAGTGCGAGATGCGCGTAATCCGAGGGGGAGACTGGGCAAGCGCACCTTGGGATCTGCGGGTCACCGCGCGAAAGCCCGCTTTGCCGCAGTTGCAAAGTCTCTCGGTGGGATTTCGTTGTGTTGAGGCTTCATCCTCCCAAGCCCCCGCGCCTTAAATCTCGAACATCTCTTCGTCCTAGAGATGGAAGAACGTTTCGCGCCCAAGCATTGACAGGGGGACTTGGGCAACAAATCTTTCTAAGGCGTCTCCTTATGTCTTGAGGATAAAAAGATGAAGAGTTTTCAGCATGTTCAGTCGCCTAAAAATCTCCGATTGTGGGCGACTTTGGGGATCTTGTTGGGGCCATGGTGGTTGTTGGCGGCCTGCACCACCACACAAACACAGCTGCAAAGTGACAAGGGCCTAAAAAAACAACCCTCTCTTTCTCCACCTCCAACGCGTGTTGCATCCCACCCAAAGAAAGTGGCTCACAGTGCGACGAAGATCGCCAAGCCTGCGGTCCGCTCGGCAGATCCGCGATGGAAAGGGGCTCCCTTGGCGCATGCTTTTCTTCTGAATGGTGGGGCGCAACCACAACTTAACTTTTACTCGCATGTTTTGTATTTGCGGATGATGCTAAAAACCCTCCAAGGGCAGGGGCTTTCGCAAGATGCAGTGACTGTCTTTTCTTCTGACGGCGAAGACCACAGCGAAGATCTTCTTGTGTTGAAAGCCCGCGATGTCCCAGGGGCTCAGCTGTTTGAGCACAGCCCCGAGTCACGATTTTTTTCTGAGCAGCCTGATCTGGTGAACACACAAATCAAGGGGACCCGGCTTTTCTCAGCGACCCGTGGCGTGATGTCTCGCCGTGTGGGGGAGGTGGCCCGCCAGATATCCTCCGAAGATCCGCGCCCTGTGATGGTTTTTGTCACAGATCACGGCACCCGTAATCGCTGGTCCAAAGACGGCCGCAACAACCACATCTCGTTGTGGCGAGATGAGATGGATGTGCGTACATATCATCGGATGTTACAGAGTTTTGGACAACGTCGCGTGATCTCTGTGATGTCGCAGTGTTTTTCGGGGTCTTTTGCGTGGAGTGCTTATGCAGACCCAAGCAGACTGACGCCGCCTGCGGGAGATCGCTGTGGATTTTTTGCAACGACACCAGATCGCCCAGCCTACGGGTGTTTTGCAGACACAAGACTTGGGGAGTCTGTGGGACACGCATATCGTTTTATTCGTGCGATGCAGACTTCTTCGACCTTTGAAGAAGCCCATCGCAAGGTTCTTTTGACGGATCGTACCCCTGATGTTCCCTTGCGCACCTCAGACAGCTATCTTCGCGCGATCCTTGAGAAAGAAGCCGCGCGCCAAAGACGCTCTTTGCCCTCCTTGGTGGATGAGCTTTTGCGTCAGTATGGAGACAAAAGCTATGCGGGGATACAACAAGATCAAGCTGTGATCTCTTCGATAGCGCGGCGTTTTGATGTCTCTCGTCCTGTGACAATCGCTGCCTCCAAAGAGATGCGCAAAGTCTTAAGGAAGCGGCATCTGTGGTGGCGAAATGTCGAAGATCAGTGGAAAAGTCTGTTTCGGACTGCACGCAATCTGCATCTTCGTCGATGGTACAAGCAAAATCCGGGACTTCGGCAACTTGTACAGCGCGAACTCCGACGGATGGCGTCTTTGCAACAAGCGACCCCCACACTGGCGGCGCTTGTCTCAACACAAAAGACATCGTCTGTTCCTGCGGTGGTCTCGTCGTCTGCGATGGCTCCTTGGTCCTCTGAACGCATCGCTTGTATTCGTGAGCCTTACCGAGCCCCGAATGTCCCGGGAGAAGCGAAGGTTGTGGAGCGGCTTCGTGTGGGATTTGCACAATACGTCAAAGGCGTCGCTGGCCTGGAAAGCCGTCTCAAGACGATGTTGAAAAAAGAAAGCGAGATGCACCGCTACGTTTTTTGGTTGAAGATCCAAAGCGCTGCGCTTCGTCGTATCGAGCATCAACTTTACCGTGTTGCGGGTCGTTTGTGGCTTGAGCACGCCAAACATTCTTCTGCGGAGGCTTACCGCGAAGGACTCCAACGCTTAATGGCGTGCGAACAAAGTCCGTTGGCGCCAAGTGCGGTGGCTGCGAAGAAAAAGTCTTTGCCCACGCAAAAAGCGATGAAGTCTCCTCCTTTGCCATCTTGGTTGGGTGTCCAATTCCGTCCTTTGGATGGCGCGTCTTTGGGCTTGCCGCCTGGTGCTGTGCTGATTCGACTTGTGGGGATGGGGAGTCCTGCGGAAAAAGGCGGATTGCGCGTTGGAGATACAGTGATCGAGGTAGGGGGGAGCGCGCTTCAAGAGCCTTACGAGATCCGTGAGCGAGTGATGCTCGCTGGGGCCGAACAGCCCGTCAAGATGACGATCTTGCGTGAAGGAAAAAGTCTTGTGCTTTCTGTCCAGCTTCAACGCATGACCACAGAGCCACAACTCAAAACGCCGCCTGTGTTGGGGCGGACGATTCACTCTTGGATGACCGTGCGAACTTTTCGTGCAAATCCACAAGCCCCCTATACAAGGGGTCCTTTGCCGACGCTTTCCAAAGACACCGTGATGTTTTTCTTTTGGGCGACGTGGTGTGGACCCTGCAAGCGTGTGTTGCCTTTGTTGCGCAAGTGGCAGACCAAGTACGGACCCAAGGGGCTAAAGGTGGTTGCGGTGAGTGCCGAAAGCCTGCAAACGCTAGAGGATTGGTTAAAGTTGCAACCGCAACGTATGCCTTTTGTGCATGTCTCAGATCCAAATGGCATGTTTTCTTCGCAGTTTCAGATCCGTGCCACACCAACATTTGTGCTCCTCCAGCAAGGGAAGGTGGCACTGTATCAGGTGGGGGCTTACAACACGCACACCATGGAGAAGAAGCTCCAACAAGCTATTGCGAGCCCTTAGGGGGAGGAAGATCTTGCGGCTTTATGGCCTTGCTGTTTCGGGGGATTTAGGGTACAACGCGCCTCCATCTGGATAGAGATCTCTACGCAAGGGAGGCGATGGTAAGAGATGTTTGATAAATTCTTACAAATCCCCGATAGTTGGAAGAATATTGGCAAACTCCTTTTAGGGGAAGGGGTTCATCTTGGCCGTCTTACCGCAGTTTTGGGGGAGAGCTACGCTGAGCGACCAGCGATCGTCTCAGCGAGTTCGCCGCTTGGCTTGGAAGAGCGAGATGGGTGGACTTACGCAGCGTTGGAACATGACGTCTCGCGGTTGGCTGCGGCACACCAAGCCTTGGGGCATGGTGCGGGCTGCCGTGTCCTGATCCTGTTGCAAAACCGAATTGATGTGCTTTTTCATCTGTTTGCGGTGGCTCGTGCGGGTGGCATCCCTGTTCCTGTCAACGCGCGACTCAAAGCAGACGAGCTTGCGGCCATCTTGGAAGTCACGCAAGCACGGGCGGTGATCGCGGATAGCGATGTTTTGGAGCGCATGCAAAAAGGGGGCATCCTCACACCAGAGATCTCGCTGTGTTGGAGCGGTGTTGGCATGATGCCTCAAGTGGATGGTTGTCATCACCTTGTGACGTGGTTGGATGCGCACCCTACAGAGTGTTTGGAAGCTGACGAAGACCAACTGGCCGACCCCAACAAGGTCTCGTTGTTGTTGTGTACTTCAGGGACGACAGGAAAGCCCAAAGCAGCGGCTTTGACGAGCGTTGGGATGCTCGGTACTTTGGGGCGTTTGTTGGCGGCTCCTGTGGGCTTTCAAGCAGGCTTGCGCAAAGGGCGGGATGTCCTGATGTGTGCGCTACCTTTGACGCATGTGATGGGGCTCAGTGCGCATCTTGCGGCGCTGTGTGCGGGCATTCGTTTGTTGCACCTCGAAAAGTTCGATGCAGACGACTTTTTGAGTCATATCGAAAGCGAGCGGCCCAATGTGATCGTGGGTGTTCCTACGATGTATGCGGATCTTGAGCGTGGAGGCGCCGCAGAACGAGACCTGTCGAGTGTGCAGTTATGGGTGAGTGGCGCGGATGTGATGCCGCCTGACCGAGCACGTCGTTTCCAAAAGTTTGGTGCCATCGCACAGATCTTCGGTCGTCCGTTGGGATCGGCTGTCTTTGCGGATATCTATGGGATGGTGGAGCTTTCAGGGCCGATGGCTTTGCGTTTGTATCCCTCCTCACCAAGTCGCCAAGTCGAGTTGCCTGCACTTTCTTTTGTTCTGCCGGGCTTTGAAGTGCGCGCGGTGGATGAAAAAGGCCAAGCTGTGGGCTGGGGACAGACGGGGAGCCTCCAAGTGCGAGGGCCTGGCGTGCTCAAGATGTACGAAGGTGCGGCCAGTGCTGGGCCTGACGCAGAGGGGTGGTTTGCAACGGGCGATATCGCTCGCGTTTGGCCAGGTGGCTTGTTTTCTTTTGTTGGGCGCAACCGCGATCGCCTCAAAGTCGGCGGATTCTCGGTGTTTCCCGCAGAAGTCGAAGAGATCTTGCGCCTGCATCCAGAGATCACAGATGTTACGTTGGTGGGGCTTCCTGACAGTCGCTTAGGTGAGCGTCCTGTCGCTTTGGTGGTCCCCAAGGCTTCCCCTGAACGCTTTGATACAGAGGCTTTTTTGGCTTGGGCGGCGGATCGCGTTGCGGGGTATCGCAGGCCCCGACAGGTCTTTGTGGTCCATGAACTTCCCCGTGGAAACCACGGTAAGATCAATCGCTCAGAAGCAACGAATCTCGCGATGCAGATCGCTTCACAGTCTGGTGAGTTTGAGGCTTGATGAGGCTGGGGGATTGGGGGGCCAGAAGGGGATGGGGTTATTCGATGGTTAGGAAGATCTGATCCAAAAGTTCACGAAAACGTGTTTCTTCGTGTGCAGCGAGGGGGACTCTTCTGCGTTTGTATTCGATGCGTCTCAGCTCGATCAAAAGCGGCACAGATAGGGGGCTTTGGGCAGGTGCCGCAGGCATCGTCTTAGAGTATGGAGAAGGTCCCACAGGTTGGTTTTCTTCTTGGGGAAGGGCCAACTCAAGCGCGATGTTGGTGAGATCGAGTTCCATGATGCCCGAAGTGGGTTCTTTGGAGCGGATGGGGAGGGCATCTGCGCTTGCATGGGTCGCAGGTCGCGGCAAAAAGTGCCATCGATCCTGGGAAGTTGTATTGGGAGGAGGCGCTTGTGGGGCCTTGTGTCCCATCGATGGGGGAGGAGCGGTCTTGGGCGCCTTCGAAGGTGGCGGAACAGTCTTTCTTTGCGCGGATGGGGGCGGCACCGTTTTGTAAGGTACATTGGGCAAAGTTTGTTTTGGTGGTGCGACTTCTGGCAGATGATCGAGGGAAGTGGGTCCTGGCTCTGAGGTGTGTCGAACAGCATGTGCGCTCGCTGTGCTGGGCTTTTCCGTTTGGGCCGTGAGCTCGCGCAGTTCAAAAGCTTGCAAAGAAGCCGCAGGGAAAGAAGGCCCCGAAGGAACGTAAGTATTGGGTTCATCCTCAGGGTGAAACGAAGCCTGTGGAAGAGACATTTGCGAAAAGTAAGCGTTGCTGGGCCCCGTTTGGGATGGACGGATGTTCGATGTGGCTGTCCCTGAGTGGGGCACGGCTGTTTCCGAGTTGGGCGCTTTGTCGAGAGAAAGCGAGAGCGCATCCATATCGCGGTGCGTTTCTTCCAAGCTGATGGGCTGGAGACGCGGCCTGCTTTGTCTGTGGCGCTGGTTGCTGTCGTCTCGAAGGTGCTTATCGAGGTATAGACGCAGCTCTTGCAGGCGAATTTGTTCTTCATCACTGAGTGGTTGAAGAGAACGCTTTCGTTTACGACTGAGGTGTTGATATTCGTGGATGAGTTCGATCAGTTGCTTCATCTAGACGCCTTTGCCAGCGGTGTTACAGGTCTCATCTCTTGTAGGTGCAGAATCGAAGTTGACGTCCAAGCAAAGAGGATACGGTGAGACTTCGCAAAACTGAAGCCCTTACGATCACAAAGATCGCGCGATGCTTACGTTGAAAGGAACATCATCGACACACGCTTGCATAGGGTACGAGTTTTTTTGCAAAGACTCAATACCCTTATTAAAACCATGATGTGCAGGTTCACGAGAAGATAGATGTTTGTGGAGGTAGCCAAGCGCATTTGGATAGGCTACAATGCGAGCCGCAACCAGATGAGGGGATCCCCATACAGACATGTTCGCTGGCAACGGAGAGCCGGGATGGAGCTAAAGCCGGGCATTACAATCGGTAACGGAAAGTACCAACTGACCGGTCGCTTACGCGAGGGTGGGCAGGCGGAGGTATGGGAAGCCCACCAGATGGGGATGGCCGACTTTTCGAAAGATGTCGTTTTAAAGTGCGTCCGCGTGGAAGGGGACAACGAGATCGATATGCAACAGGCTTTGTTGCGAGAGGCTCGTCTTGCTGCGCGACTACAACATCCGAACATTGTTGAAATCTATGATATCGGTGAAGAACAAGACCTTGTTTATATCGCGATGGAGCGTATCCAAGGTCTTGATCTCGAAATGCTTTTGCAACAATGCCAACACAAAGGCAAAACAGCGTTTCCTTGGTACGTTGCAGCGACAGTGATGCTTGAGGTTTGCAAAGGCCTCCATTATGCGCACAGTCACACAGATCGCGATGGCACGCCATTGCACCTTGTCCACCGCGATCTCAAGCCAAGCAACATCCTGTTAACGAGCGTTGGTTATGTCAAAGTGATCGACTTTGGGATCGCCAAAGCGACCAACGTACCAAGTAGCGGGGATGAGACAAGTGCGGGGCGGATCAAAGGGACGCCTGCGTATATGTCGCCTGAGCAGGTCTTGTCGCGGCCTTTGGATGCGCGCTCTGACCTTTTTGCGCTTGGGTCGATCTTGTACGAGCTTTGTTGCGGCTATCGTGCGTTTGATAGCGAAGATGTCTTTTCGATCATGATGTTGGTTTCCCAAGGTCAGCCCGAACCTTTGGGGCGTTGGGTTCCCGAGCTTCCCCCCGAACTAGAAGAACTTATCTTTCGGCTGCTTGCCAAAGATCCCAATGAACGTCTGCAAAACGCTCGTGAAGTTCAGCGTGCCTTGGATAAGATCCTGCGCAAGTACGATCAGTTTGTGGATCAAGAAGATCTGGCGGGCTTTTACAAGTCCGCAACAGTAGAAGACGACGATGATTTGGGGGCTTTGGTCGAAAGCCTTGCTGCACAGAGAGAGCAGGGGGCTTTGGACACAGATCCTCGTGGGGCAGATCACTCCACCACGACAGAGAATAGTGCGCTCCCTGACGGTGGAGCTGCAAAAGTGTCTTCGCCGCCTCCTGCACCACCATCGCCAAGTCCTGACTTGTTGCCCGATATCGCGGGGCTCCTCCCTGACGATGCTCCTGAGGACAAGACTGTCGCTGTGATCCGTGCGGAGCCCTTGCTGGCCGCGGCTGGGATCTTGATGGCCGAAGGGGTTCATGGAGACGCGACTTCGCTGAGCGAAGATATCTCTTTGGTGGATTTCCTCGATGATGTCGAGCCTACGCTCGCAAACAAAGCGCGAAGCCAAGCCCGAAAAGAAGCGTCAGAGCCTCCTCCTGTCGTTACAAACGGTGCGTCTCATGATGGTGATGTCTTGTGGGCTTCTTCCCAAACGGGTTCTCGACATGTGCCTGTTGCTTCCTCAAGGACGCAGGTGGTCGAGCCAAGCGAAGAACTGCGGGCGATCCAGCAGGCGGACAAGCTCGCCAAAGAAGCTTCTCCAAGTGTCCCATCCAACGGCGCTTTGGCATCTTTACCACCCTCATTGGGGCCGTCTTCTGCCTCTTCTGAGGCGCTTTCGATGGCGCATCCTGCGACTTCTAGCCAAGTCGCACTCCAACAAGTCCGACCCAATCGCTTGCGGTTGTGGGGGACGCTGCTTGTCTTGTTTTTGGTCTTGGCTGGGACCTTTTTGGCGGTTTGGTTTTTCTTGTCGAAGCCAAAAAACACTGAGATCGACAACGGCGAACCACAAGTCCTACGCATGACACCTCCTGAAAACTCCACCAATCATACCCCTCCTACAGATGCCAAGGTGGAAAGACCTGCTGTTCCCGTGCGTTTGCCCGCTGTCCCACAAGGCCCTCATGGAACCTTGCGTTTGGATATCTCTCCGCCGTGTCTGCTTTCGTTGAACAAAGAGCGTATCGGTTACACCGATCAGGTGGGCGAGATGAAACTTGCGCCTGGAAGTCATCGCTTTCTTTGTTCTTCTGTCGTGCACGGTCGGTTGTTGTTTTCTGTGCAGATCGAAGCACAAAAGCAAACCGTGTATAGCAAGAAAGTTCCCGTAGGAAGGCTGTTTATCTCCAGTCAACCTCCCGTGTGGGTTTATGCTGTCCAACATCAAGTTTCCGCTCGCTTGGGACCCTCTCAAAAAGCCCTCATTGTTCGCGCTGGCAAACAAAACTTCTGTTTCCTTCAAAAACAAGATGTTACCAAACGACAATGCAAAGAACTTACAATCCAACCATCCTCGCAACTTCGCTTAGAGCTTTCTTGGTAGGCGCTGTTTTCTTTTTGAGCAGTGCGTGCCAACCCACACAACCGACCTACCCAGCGTTGCGGCTTCAACTTCAACACCCTGATGCAGTGATGCGCCAGCATGCCGTCGATGCCTTTGTTTTGAAAAAAGAAAAGGCCGTGTTGCCCTTGCTGATGGCTCTTGCTGGGAAGTCCGCGGTGGCTAAAGTCGCCGCCAAGCAAGCCTTTCGCAAGTTGGGGAAAGACGCGGTGCCTTCGCTCTCTTGGGCGCTACGACAACGAAGATGGCGTCCTTTTGCTGCCGATGCACTACGCCAAGTTGGAAAACCTGCGGTGGTGGCTTTGCGTTCGATGACCAAAGCTCCCGAGGCGATCTTGCGTTGGCAAGCTTTTTCTTTGTTGGCGGAGCTTTCGCTTTCTTCGGATGAAGGGCGGGCTTTGGCAGTCCAGGGACTTCGTGATCCCCATGAAGGTGTCCGTAGCGCGGCGTGTTTGGTGCTTGAGCGCATGGGACATGCCGCCGAAGCCGCCTTGCCTGCGTTGCTTGAGGCTCTACAACAAAAAAGCCAGTCGCTCAGCGTCAAACTGCGGCTTTTGTTGGTGTTGGAACAGTTTCGGCCCCAACTGCTCAAGCCTCATCGCGCGCTTTTCCTTGCTATGTACAAAGGCGCCAAAAGGACTTCTCTGCGTGTATCTTTGCATCGGGTAATACGAGGCTTTGCCCCTGATGCACTCCCCACCACCTCTGCCCCCAGAGCCGTACAGCCTGCGTCTCGCCCGACCTCTCGAAGCGTTCAAGGCGCGGACAAGAAACGGTAACCCACGCCCCTTACTGTGAGAAAGTGTTTGGGCTGTGTCGGGTCCTGCTCAAAGGCTCGACGCAAGCGCATCATGAAGTTGTCCACTGTCCTTGTGTGATTTTGTCCCGAAACTCCCCAGACTTCTTCTAGCAAGACCTCTCTTGAGATCACCTGATCTTCATGTTCCGCAAAGTACCGCAGCAGTCGAACCTCCAGCGGTGTTAGTTCGATGGACTCCCCGTTGGCTTTGGCTTCGTAGGTCTCGAAGTTGATCTCGTGTCCAGCAAAACGGTAAAGCGTGTCGCTGTCGACGGGTGTGGGCGTTTGCCATGTATGGCGCCTCAAAAGCGCTTTGAGGCGAGCCAGTAATTCTTTGAGAATAAAGGGTTTTGTGACATAGTCATCCGCGCCAGCTTCCAAACCTTTGACGATATCTTCGGGGGTGCCTTTGGCCGTCAAAAGCAAGATGGGAAGGCGCTTTTGTTGGCCGCGTAGTTCTTGACAGAGCGTATAACCCTCGCCATCGGGCAACATCACGTCCAAGATGATCAGGTGGAAGCTTTGGTTTTCGAGCGCCTGTCGTGCTTCGCGCAAGCTGCCCACTGTGACAGTGTCGTAGCCCTCGGCTTGAAGGTTGAAGCCCAAGGTAAAGGCGAGATGTTCTTCGTCTTCGACCAACAATAACTTTGTTTCTGGCATCCCATCCTCCTGTGCTGTGGGCGGGTTGTGGACGGTAGGTCACACGGAGAGATGTTTCTCACTTTTGGTGGAAGCTGTTCGTGCGGGCTTGTTTGCATCAACCGTCTTTTTCTGTGGACGGTAAGGAAACTCTACGACAAAGCAAGAGCCTTTGCCTTCTCCTTCGCTTTTGGCGCGGATGTGTCCTCCCAAACGTTTGACAAGAGAGGCGACGACGTACAGACCCAAACCTGTCCCGCGAGGGATCGGGGTTTGTTCTCGATTGATGCGATAGAATCGTTGAAAGACCCGTTTTAACAGCCTTTTGGGGATCCCGATACCTTGATCGGTGACACTGATCCGTAAGGTATCGTCGTCTTGTTCGAGTGCCAGGATGACTTGTGCGGGTTCAGGGGAGTATTTGATCGCATTGTCGAGGAGATTGATCAAGACCGTCTCCAAGGCCACAGGGTCCGTGTTGAGCGCGGGAGAGGGATCAGGCAGGTGATCGATGAGTTCGATCTGTGGTTTGCTGCGTTCGTAGCGCGAACGTACCAACTGTGCGCTACGCAGGGCGATCTCTGAGAGGGAGACGTCTTCTTGGCGCAAGGCTCGTCCGTCGTGTTCGATGCGGCTGGCTTCCAAGATGTGTTCGATAAA
The DNA here is from genome assembly GCA_020632975.1 of Myxococcales bacterium. Taxonomy (GTDB): domain Bacteria; phylum Myxococcota_C; class UBA6777; order UBA6777; family UBA6777; genus JAKLKB01. Next base: position 9,491 of record JACKEL010000011.1, on the reverse strand, counting down.
GGCGCTGAGCCTTTCTACATCTTTCATCATCATCTGGATAAAGCGCTGCTGCATCTCTGGCGAAAGGCTGCGCATCTCCATGGTTTCAAGGCACAAACGGATGCTCGCCAGAGGTGATTTAAACTCATGGGTGACGCCATCAATAAAGACATTTTGTCGGCGGATATCCAAGGTTCGACGGACGTTTCCTACCAACAAGACGATCAGCGCGACCACCACGGCCACCAAAAAGAGACATCCCACGGCCAACAAAAACCAAAATCCCACGCCTAGGTCGGGGACCCGTTGGATTCGGGCATTGAGCGTGTAGTAGTGCGTAAACAAGATGCTCCAACCCACGAGGATCGCTAGCGTAAATAAGATCGCTAAGACCCCCAATGAGATCGGAACCCATAGATGATGACTGCGTTGCATCCTTTCTCCCATGGAAACAGCCGTGCTCGGCTGTCTTTTGGTGGGGTGATCCTCCTTTGTTTGTGCGTGAGGGACCACCATCCAGTCTTGTCCCGCCCCCCATGGTCGCGCACGCATCAGCGTGAGGCTTCTGTTTGGCGATGCGAGGCATCTTCCATGAGTCCTACGGGCGGAAGCAGAGATGTTGAGGGGTGGGGCAGGTTTGTTGCTTCAATGGCAACAGGAGCGTGTTTAGAGCGATTCTCAAGGATGTAACGTGGTGGCTCACGTAGCTCCCAGACCAACCCAACCCAACTCATCATCTTCAAGATATAGTAAGTGATGTCGATCTCCCACCAGAAAAATCCTTGGCGGGTGCTTGATTGATAGTGGTGATGGTTGTTGTGCCAACCTTCGCCGAGGGTCACCATCGCCAACCAAAAGTTGTTGCGGCTATCGTCTGTCGTGGCGTAGCGGCGCGAACCAAACACGTGACAAAGCGAGTTGATGGTGAAGGTTCCGTGCCAAAGCAACACCGTACTCCACAAAAAGCCCACGACCACGCCACTCCAGCCAAAGAAGTACCAAACACCTGCTCCTAGCAGGATGGGCCAAGCGTAGGAGATTTTTTCGAGCCATAAGATCTCAGGGTACTTGCTAAACTCTTTGTAGATCTTCGGATCTTCTCGATCAGCATCCTCGTGATAGAACATCCACAACACATGAGACCACCAAAATCCGCCTTTTACGGGGGAGTGCATGTCTTCGTCTGTATCTGAATGTTTGTGATGGACGCGGTGATGACCTGCCCACCACAAAACCCCTTTTTGTGCAGAAGAAGAGGCCAAGAGAGCCATCAGAAATTGCATGACACGACTTGTCTTATAAGTCCGATGGGAAAAATATCGGTGATAACCTGCTGTTACGCCAAACATTCTTACAATATAAAAAAAGGCACAGAGCATCAGGTCACGGGCATGGACACCTGTCCAAATGGCCGCAAAACACGCGATATGGACCAATACAAACATCACCAAACCAGGTGATAAAGCTAGGCTTTGTTTCTTCACGGACATACCACACACTCCTTTTGTGTTGGGGTCTGTCCTCAAGATAGCCAAGTCCTTTTGTGCCCGTGTCAAAGTTCTGTCACAACGGAAAAGACGGGGGGAGCGTGTTGTGTGTATGCAAAGAGAATGGACCTTGCGAAATGTGAAAATACTGTGAGTTTTTTGTGCGCGGGGCAATTGTTTTCGAGGCAGTTCGTCTTAGTGGGCAAGAGTGAAAAGAACGAGTGATATGAGGCGTTCTTTGGCAGGGCAAGATCGGCTACTGCCTTTTTGGTTTTGGCGAGAGATAGGTAGAGATGATGCGTTGGGTATCTTGTTGTTTGTGCTGGCTGGGCTTGATTTCTTTCGCAGAAGCGAGGGGTTATCGTGAGGTCGCGTTCCAAGAAAAGGGGGCTTGGCGCGTCGCGTGGCTCTCCGAAAAAGGCCGCATCTTGCAGGAGGCTTGGCGCGAGGATGCTTCATGGCGCACACACAAACGCGTGCTGCACGAGCCTCTTTTGGGGCTTGCAGCAGGGCGTGTTGGGATGGTGGCGTATGGCAAACGATGTTTGTGGCGGTGGGGGCATTGGCAGCGTGGAAAGCGATGTGTGGCTTTGCATGGGGAAGCGATCGTGGATGTTGTGTGGACAGATATGGATGGGGATGGTGTGCAAGGTATCGTGGTCTTGATCAAAAAAATCGATGGTGACGGGCGTTTGGTCGGTGTCAATGCACAAGATGGCCGTTGGATGCGACTTTCCATCGAGCGACTGCGTCGTCCGTGGATGATCGAAAGCGCAGATGTGGATGGTGATGGGAAAGATGACTTGATGATTGGGATGTTTCGGCCTTCTTACTTTGATCGCGTGGTGCGAAGGAGGCTTTGGATTTATAGCTACCTGCCGCGGAGAGGCGCTTTCTTCCCAAAGTGGCGTGGTTCGCGGTTTTCCTTGCCTTGGCTGGATGCGGTGCCGCTTGCGGAACGAAAGCCTTCCCTTTATCCTGCCCAAGGAAAGACGCCGTGGAAAGAAACTCTTCCACAACGTCATCACCCTTCTCCTCAAGAGAAGGGAGCCACCTCTCAACCGTCTTCTTCGCCTTTTCAGGGCACAAAACGAAAGGCCGCCTCGAAAAAGATACCTTCCAAGACTCCAAAAGCCCCTGTGTATCTGGCTGTTTTGGAACACGATGTGCGAGGCAAACAACGTGTGATGCTTTACCGTTGGGTTTCTTTTGGTTTTGTTGGGCGAAAGGTGGCTTGGTTGGAAGGAAGTTGGACTGGTATTCGTGTTTTACGCAAACGCTCTTTGCATCGCTCGTTGTGGTTGCAAAAGCACACCTTGCAACAGGAGCGTTTGCTGGCTTTGTTTTCACAACTACCTTAAAGCGTGTGAAATCGGCCGAGGGTTCGTCTTTTTACAAAGGAGGTTCGTGTTGCAAAAGCGCAAAAAACAGCTGTTTTTGTGTGTGGGTATATTCGTTTTATTCTTGGCGTCGTTTCCTTTTTCTGGGATCGCAGGAGATGGCGGATACCAGGGCGTTGTACGTGATCTGAGCGCAGGAAATCCTGTTGCTTTGGGGACCGTCAAAGCTGCCCTTGCGCAAAACTTTACCAAGGAAGATCTGTTGCGTAGCTTTCGTTCTGCGCAATCGCTTCGGATCTTTCGTAATGCTTACTTTGCTGTAGCGGGCGTGCGTTTTCGTTCCAAGGATCTGCGAGACGTCTTTTCCAAGCAGTCTTGGTATCGCGGGGTTCGCTCTGCGGCGAGTGGCTTGTTGAGTGCGCGCGACCTCGAAAAAGTACAACTGCTTTCCAAAGTGGAGCGCGGTTTGCGCAAGGGGCGTTTGAAACCTTTGCCCTCGAAAATGCCGATGCCTCGGGCTGTTGCAAAGGGGCCGATCTGGGAAGGTGGACGTTTTCGCTTGGAACGACTCGCAAACTTCTCGCAGTTTGGGAGCTTTACGTCTGCACAGCGCGCAGCGCTCGAAAAGCACGGTTTCTTTTTGTCTCCTACCAAAGCTGCTCATGCTTTCGAGATCTACGAGAAAAACGATTACTTGCGTGTTCCAAGCTACGTCACCACGGATATGGCGATCGATATCACGCATACCTTTTTTGATAATGCGTTGAGAAATGTCGAGGAAAGCGCGTTGCTTCCGCGTCTTCGTGCATGGAGCGCGGCTTTGCTTGCGACAGCCCAAAAGCAACTCGCGACCACCAAAGACGATGATGTGCGAAAAGCTGCGACCGAACACGTGATCTATTGGGGCGTCGTCGTGAAGCTGGCAGGCGGAAAACTTCCGTCGCTTGGGGCGTTGCAAAGCTCCGTCGATGCGACGGTTGCGAAGCTTGTGAAAGCCAAAGGCGGCAAAGAACAAGTTGCTGGCGCGCCTCATAAACTGGATATTAGCTCTTTTCAAGTGCGCGGCCACTACACACGCAGCCCCTCTTTGGGCCAGTACTTTCGGGCGATGAGTTGGCTTGGCAAGGTGGCATGGCCTTTTGGGAGGGCTGCCAACAAAGTCGTGTCTTTGGAAGCGGCTTTGTTGTTACAGGCACTCGAACAAACAAAGGTTGGCGGGAGCACGGCTTTTGCTGAGTTTCAAGCGATGGAGCGCGTGATCAATGCCTTTGTTGGGGCGTCTGATGCAGCCTCTCCTAGTCGTGCGATGAAATATTACTTGCTTGCTTATGGCGCAGGGGCCGACGTGGACGGACTTGCGGTTTCTGTAAAGTTCGAACGCTTCGCAACCTTGATGAAACAACTTGCGCCACCTGAGATTCAAGTCAAAAGCGGACAGGGCCAGATGCCGATTACGCCGCAGATGCGGGTGATGGGACAACGTGCATTTGCAGACTCGCTTCATCTTCAAAAAGTCGCACTTTTACCAGGACAAAGACTTGCATTTTCTGGACTGGATGTCGCTTCTGCGATGGGATCTTTGCGGGCTTTGCAGCTTTTGAAACATCACGATGCTTCGGTCAAAGGCTGGGCGGGATTTGATGCGGGCTTTGCAAAGGGGCGCCGTCTCTTCGCACAAAAGATGAAAAAGCAAAAAGAAACAGATGCTTATCATGGGACGCTGTTTGCTCTTCAATCACTGTTTCAAACGCCAAAGATGCCGATGTTTCCGTCGATTCAGCGTCCTTCTTGGTCATTGCGCATGATCCAGACTGCGCTTGCGGGATGGGCTGAGCTGCGTCACGACACGATCTTGTACGGCGCACCTGTGGGCGCAGAGTGTGGTTTGGAAGATCAACCTCCTCCACCTGCGGGGGCTGTCGAGCCCTATCCTGCGTTGTATGCGCGTCTTGATGCGATGGTGGATCGACTTGGTCAACAATTAAAAGCGAGTGGGATCGATATCAGCAAAAAAGCCAATCCCAACGACTATTCGAGTTCTGCGGTGGGCGAAAAGATCAAGTATCTTCGACGTTTGTTGCAACTTTTCGAGAAGTTGGCCAAGAAGCAACAAGCAGGGCAAGCCTTTACCCGCGATGAAGACGAGCAGATCGCGACCATTGGTGGGGCCATCGAGAGCGCGATCTTGAGTTTTTCTGACAAGGGCGTGTTGATGGATCGCGACAAGCAGATGCCCGTGGTTGCGGACATTGGTGTGGTTAATGGACAGGCTTTTCACGTTGCCGTTGGAAAGCCCGATGCACTCTACATGATCGCAAAAGTCAAAGGGCAGTGGCAGTTGATGCGTGGTGCGACGATGTCTTATTACGAGTTTTTCCGCCCTGCCTCGAATCGTTTGACGGATGAAGCTTGGCGCAAGATCCTCAAAGAAGGAAAAGCTCCCACTAGACCTTTCTGGTTGAATGAGATCTTGGTTGGCGCCAAGACTTCGCTTCCCAAACCTGGCAAGACCCGCGATTCATGCCAGTACAGCGGTGGTTCCATCAACCTATGATGGGCGGCATCTCTGTTCATCTCTTGATGCGGTGGTTGCGGGGATGGGGAGGGCTTGGTGTTTGGCTTCTTGGCATACAAGCGTATGCAGGGCCTTCCTCTCGCTCCACTTCTTCTCGCTCCACTTCTTCTCGCTCCACTTCTTCTCTGCGTCCCCATCGCATCAAGCCTTCCACGTCTCCCACCACGTCACCTTCTTGTAAGAATCTTTCTCGTGTTGCTCCTGCGAGTCTTCCTTCTTCCCGCGGATACGAAAAGGCCCCATTCTCGGGGCCTTTTCGCGACTCTTTGTTGTTTGTGGGCGATTTGATGTTGGCGCGGCGTGTTGCCTTGCCAAAGTCCTCGCAACGTAAGGCTATCCGTGGACTTTGGGGTGATGTCGGATGGGTGATCGGGAACCTTGAAACCCCCATGGGGCCGTGTCTTGGAAAAAGTACCGCTCGTTACCCGCGTTTGTGTACGGATCTATCAAGGCTTCGGGCTCTGCGAGATGTTGGGGTTCATGCGGTGACACTTGCGAACAATCATATGATGGATGCAGGGGTTGCTGGGCTCAAAAGGACACGCCAAACGCTCCGACAGATGGGGATCTTGGTCAGCGAGCCCACGCCGCTTTGTGGTTCACAAGAAGGACTACAGCTTCTGCGTTTGTGTGTGCGCGGGAAGAAGATCTGGGTCCTTGCGATCAACGCGGTACGTCCGCGTTTTCCTCCAAAGGGATTTCCTACTTTGCCGACACCTGCGGAGGTGGAGCGCTGTGTAAAGCGTCTATCTTCTCGCGCTGTCGTGGTGGCAAGCGTGCATGTGGGGGTTGAATATCGCAGGCAACCGATCTCGTGGGATGCGTCCTATCTACGGGCAGCTTGGAAAGGTGGGGCACGTGCTGTCGTGGCGCATCATCCGCATGTGACGAGAGACTTTTTGGTGTGGCGTGGCGTCCCGTGGGCGTGGGGGCTTGGGAATGCTGTGAGCGATCAGCGCTACCCGATAGATGTACGTGAGGGAATGGGATTGTTTCTTCGGGTTTCAGGGAAGATGCAGCCTTTTTGGAAGGATGTTGCTATCAGGAGATTTCGCATCGTGGAGGGCTGGCCTCGTCGCGTCAAAGGGCCGTAGTCTCGGGGGGATGGGCGGAGGTGGTTAAGGTTTACGCTCAGGGTGCGGAAATGAGATGAGGAAAGGGGGTCGATCTGGAAGCATGGGGATGGTGACTTCAGCCTCCAAAGGCTCGATCCATACGCCTTCTTGTAGATCGGCCATCTTTTTGTTTACTCGATCCACGTGTTGACGATACATGTGCGTGTAGGCTGCGATGCCCCACGCACATGCAAGGACGATCAATACATCTTCGTCTCGCAGCTCGGCGAGTTCCCCGCGTTTTTCAGTGCGTTTGATGTCGGGGTAAGCTTGGGGGCCCGCGATCTCCCAGTTTTGTTCGGTGAGTTCTTGGCGATGTGTGGCGGGCAATGTCTCTACATCTTCAAAGTCCAGCGAAAGAAGCCGAAGTTCCGTAAAGTCCGGTGTCTGGCCTGATCTTTCTGCGATGAGAGCGAGATGGTAGAACCTGTCGTGATCTTCGAGTGATTGAAAGATCAACAATCCCTGGCTGATGCCAGCTTGGCCGATGACGCAGATACTGTAGCGGCCCAAAGACCAAGAACTGAGATCCACGTAAAAGGGCTGTGTTTCAACCATTCCGGTCCACGGGGCTTTTCGATACATCGTCGCGGCGGCCTGAAACATCGCTTTGACAAGATCTTTGTCTAGTCCAGCTTCCGAATAAGAAGGAAAGTGTTGTGTCTTTTCTGCGAAGTCATCCAAAGCTTCGCCAATGCTTCGGATGACTTTTTGTCCGCCGTGCTTGACTGTGATGTCGTAAGGTTCGAGTAGCTCGCGAAAAGGAGCTATATATTGCTTCTGCGCCAAAAGGATCTTCGAGCGTCGTCCTGCTTCTACGAAGCCAGGAGATTCCATCACTTTGACCAAAAGGTCCAACAATGCTTGGGGAGCCTCTTCTGGAAGAACAAGGTCTGTTCCCAACACAGGATAGGCTGTTTGGGTGGTCCATAGACACACTTCAGGTTGGGTTGGGTAGGGTTCGGAGACCAGAAAAGGCGCGGTGTATGTCCCTCCGATCCACGTTTCGTTCAAGAGGGGGAGCTTTGTAAGGATCTCTTTTTGTTCGTTTGTAAGCGCCAGGGGCTCTTCGTCTTCTCCAAAATACGCTTGTAGTAGCGCTTGGAAGTGGCGAGGGAGTTCTTCCATAGAGACGGGAAGCGAGCCCATTGGCCCGTAGGGGACTCGCTCTCGTAAAGAAAAGCGGTTTGGCTCTTTTGTTTTGGACTGAGCGTGTTTTTGGGATGCCTTGGATGGAGATTTCTTTTCGGTTTTCTTGGGGCGAGATTTTTTGGGGGATGTCTCGGATGAAAATTTCTTTTCGACGAAAGCGAGCGCTTGTTCTTCCGTTTTTCCGCCGTCGTAACCACAAACGCCTGCTCTCGGCGAGTTTACGACGGGTAACCAGATATCCTCTCCACATGAGTGCTTTTTTTGGCAACCCGCACAGACCCAACCTTCGCCTGACCAGCTACATACCGGACAAATCTTGGTCGCAGGTTTCTTTTGGCATTCTTCGCAAAGGATCTTGGGAGCCTCATTTCGGGCAAGCAAGCTTAAGGGGGTTCGCAATGGTATTCCCTGCCGAACATCGACCACTTGGAGTTTGAGTTCGGTTGTCGAACCAAAGTCGTAATCATAAGAAAAAGTCATCTTTGGTTGAAGGACTTGTCCCAAAGTCATCTCCATGATCTTGCTTTCTTCGAAGTAAGAAAAATCGTCGTGGAGAAAGGAAAGAGCTTGTTGTTTGGGGAATCGGAAGCTACTGAGATGTCCGCAACATTCGAGCCAAAGCGCACGGAAGAAGGAGTCTAGCACACGGAAGGTTGCGGCCGCGCTTACTTCCAAATACATCCAGTAATGAGGAGCGTCAGCACCTTCAACTTTCAATAGGTAGAGCGTTTGGGTCGGTGTATTCGGTGCCTGAGGGGGAGCGTGAGTTGGCAAGCACTTCGAAAGATGCCGTGAAACGCCACTTTTGGCCAATTCTTTTTGGCAAAGTCTGCATATTCCTTTGGTTTGCAGGGGGACCATCTTTTCTCTCCTTCGTAGGATTGAGATGCGACACTTTCTTTGTCCGCGTTATTCCACATGCCCTTGTATCTTGCGTTTGCGTTGTCCGCAAGATGGATTCGTCGTTGTGAGGGGGGCTGTCGCGCGAAGAGGAGGCGATGTTTAAGGGGGGCGATGTTTAGGGGAGACACTTTGTTTGGTAGTCGATCTCGACGTGTGAGTTGTAAGGCGGGGCTGCCGTGATCGCAAAGATGATGGCATTTTTCGATGCGCTATAGGACCAGCCATTCGAGGAAGATTGAGGAATGGTTCTTCCTCCCATCCTGACAAAGATGGTGTTGGGGTCGGGGATGCGGCTCAGTGGGAACTCTTGTCGGTCTTCGAAGGAGAGCGCTCCTAGCTCGCGGAGGAGGGTGGACCAATTGTTTTCGCAGATCGAAGCTTGCTTGCCTTCGAGCGCTTGGGAAAGTTCGAGATAACGGGGAGCATGTGGCGCGTTGCCCATGGTCGGATCTTGGCAGCCACTTGGAGCGAGACCTGTAATGGCGGACACAAGGACTTTTTCTCTATACTTTGACACTTTTAGGTTTTGAAAGAAGCTTTGATAGAAATCAACGGGAAGGGGCGATGCTTCTGTTCTATCAGAGACAAAGATGACCGAAAGTCGGGCATCTTTTCGGAGAAAGCCCAAGTTGCAGTTTGGGTCGAGGGAGTTGGGTGCTGTAAGGGCTTTGTGGGCGACTTCAAAGCCTCTTTGGTTGGATGAGCCGTTGGTTCCGACTTTTGCGTTCGCTTTGAATGCATTCGGTGGATTGATGGTGTTTGGGGTGATGAGTCGATCTGTTGCTCCTGCTCCAAGGTACGCACAGCCTGGGATATAGCTGGAGGTGGCGGTTGCATCGCTGGGGATCACCATGATCTGGTAGTGGGCGCCTGTACGAAACGACCACGTGAGAAAAGAAGAGAGGTTGCTTGCGAGTTGTTCTTGCTCATGCTGCATGGT
>JACKEL010000010.1 GCA_020632975.1 Myxococcales bacterium | reverse complement strand
GGTGTGTTGCATGCTGACGTAGGGGACGAGTCCTTTACAGTCGCAACGGGGAGCGGGGACTCCGCGAAGGGATGGGTATTTACGCTGGGTTTGTTTCCAACAAGCGCGCATCATCGCGTTGAACTTGCTGTAGCCAAAAGGCTTTGCACAAGCCGCAGGGGGTTTGACTTCTGCCATGAAGCGAAGCGCGCGTAGGCTGGGGTTGTAAGCGAGCGATGCGTTGGGCGCCATGGCTTCGCGTTGCCAGATCACACCCTTGGTTTGGAGCGAATAGATCATCAGGTCGAAGTAATCGCTACCGATCTCTTTTGCAATAAAGACATAAGGCGCTGCAAATCCTCGTAGGCTGGTGCTTTCTGTGGCTTTGATATAAAGTTTGGCCTTGCCTTTGTGGCAAAGTCGAGGACTGTTGCCGCGTTTGACCATAAACCAGCCTTTGGCTTCGACGATGGTGTAGCGTTGGAAGCGATGGCACGTGCGTTTGGGGCCGATCCGCAAGACTTGGGTTGGTTTTTCTCCCAAAAAAGCGAAGGCTTTTGCGGGCAAGGTCGTGAGCAGACAGATGCCGAGAAAAAACAAGATATGTTTCATGGTTTTTTGCCAAACCATCGTTGTTATACTCCTTGGATAGAGGGTGAAAAGAGAGATGGAGCGTTTGTTTCTTTGTTGGAAAGCTCCTTGTTACGGGTCTTGGGAAGGATAATCAGAGTATTTTGGCCTTGCAAGGGGCTACTTTGTTTCATGAGAAAGGACGGCGTTGGGATGCAGTTGTCGCGGCCTCGGTGGCTACGGTTCTTTGGGATGGGTGCAGTGATGATGTGTTTGGGCGTGTCTGTGTGTATGGCGTCGCCCAAGGGGAGCCCTTCGAAGGAGCCTTGGATCGTGGATCTGCACGTCGATACGCTGATGCATCTCACCAAGCGATGGTACGATCTGCGGCAGAGCCAGCGATATCGCTCGGTGGATATCCCCAAACTGCGTCGTAGCGGGGTGCATGGTGTGGTGTTCGTGTTGTTTGTGCGGTCAGGGCTGCGCGGGGAGTCGGCTTGGCGTTATCTGCAAAAGATGCTCGCGACGTATCAACGGATGCTTCGGACATATCCAGATACTTTTTCTCATGTTCAGACCGTGTATGAGCTTGAGGAAGCCCGCAGACAAGGGAAGATCGGGACGATGTTGGCTGTCGAAGGGGCACACGCTTTTGGTGGGAAACTCGCCCATGTACGGGACTTTTTGCGATGGCGACCTTTGTATGTGGGGCTTACATGGGACAACTCCAATGTTTTTGCGACCTCTGCGCGTGACGAAAGTCGTCGATGCCCCAAGCTATGGCCCCGTTTTTTTCGAGAGGGGGCGCGCGGACCTTGGCGTCGCAAAGCAAGGCACTTTCGACGTTGTGGCGATGGTCTGACTTTCTTGGGAAAGCAGCTTGTGCAGATCCTCGAAGATGCGGGCATTTGGGTGGATCTTTCGCATGCAGGGCGTCAGACTTTTTGGGATGTGATGCGGATTGCGCGGCGTCCTGTGATCGCTTCTCATAGCAACGCGTTCGCTTTGTGTTCGCACTATCGAAACCTTACAAAGCGTCAGCTTGTGGCGATCAAAAAGAACGGTGGCTTGGTGGGGATCAACTTTTTTACGCGCTATCTTGAGTCGGGTGTCCCCCCTGAAAAAGTCCGAATGGGGCGGATCATCGAGCATCTTCGCTACTTTGCAAAGACGATGGGGTCCGCGCATCTTGCGCTTGGTAGCGATTATGATGGCGGTATCACGGCACCGCGCGGGCTTGAGCATGTGGGGCGTTTGCTGAGACTCAAGCGTGCTTTGCATCGCACCTCTCAGGAACGGGCCTTGTGGCGGGGATTTTGGGGAGAAAATGTCTTGCGTTTGATGAGAGCGCGCGAAGAGATGTGGGCGCGGCCGAAAAAAGAACCCTTGCCAAAAAAGCCCATCTCCCGCTAAACATGCCGCGCAGTGATATCGTGCCTTGGTAGAGAGGCACCTTTTTTGTTGGGAGAGAGACGGATGACAGCAGCGGTTCGTGTAAAGACAGCAGGTGAACGCTCTATCGAGCGCCGCCATCCTTGGCTTTTTTCGGGGGCTTTGGCGAAGGTCGAAGGAAAGCCTGGAAAGGGCGAGACGATCGCCGTCAAGGATAGCAGCGGCAAGATGCTTGGGTGGGGGGCGTATTCGCCACAGTCACAGATCGCTGTGCGGATGTGGAGTTTTTCGCCGCAACAAACGGTTGATCGGGTGTTCTTTACAGAGCGTTTTCGCGCAGCTATCGCGATGAGAGAGCAACGACTTTCTCCTGTTGCACAGCGCGCTTGTCGTTTGGTGTATGGAGAGTCTGACGGGTTTCCTGGGCTGATCGTGGATCGTTATGGCGATTACCTCGTGATGCAGTGCCTTTCGGCTGGAGCTGAGTATTGGAAGCCGATATGGTGTGAGATCCTGCAAGAGTTGCTGCCTTTGAAGGGCATCTACGAGCGTTCTGATAGCGATGTCCGAAAAAAAGAAGGACTTGAGCCCACCATGGGACTTCTCGCAGGCGAAAAGCCCCCAGAAGCGCTTGAGATCGAAGAGAATGGTATGCGTTATCTTGTGGATATCTACGAAGGCCACAAGACGGGATTTTACCTCGATCAGCGAGCCAATCGCGCGCAGCTGCGGTCTTTTGCAAAAGATGCTGAAGTGCTGAACTGTTTTGCTTATACGGGGGGGTTTGGTTTGGCGGCGCTCTCGGGTGGGGCCAAGCATGTGACCCAGATCGAAGCCTCGGGAAAAGCGCTTGAAGTCGCACGCAAACACGTTGAACTCAACGGATTTGATGCTTCGCGCTCGACGTTGACAGAAGGGGACGTCTTTGCGGAGTTGCGTCGTTTGCAAAAAGAGCAAAGAAGCTTTGATGTGATCGTCCTCGATCCACCGAAGTTTGCGGAGTCCAAGTCCCAACTTGAGCGCGCAAGTCGAGGCTACAAAGATATCAACCTTCAAGCCTTCAAGCTGTTGCGTCCGGGTGGTTTGCTCTTGACCTTCTCTTGTTCTGGGCAGATGACCACCCCACTTTTCCAAAAGATCGTTGCGGATGCTGCGCTGGATGCGCGCCGCGATGGACAGATCTTGTTGCGCCTCGAACAAGATGTGGATCACCCCACACGTCTCGCTTTTCCCGAAGGGACGTATCTAAAGGGTCTTGTTTGTCGCGTGGAATAGTCCGAAGACTCGGATGCAAGGATGCTTGCTCTTATTCTTCTTCGCGGAAGAGTACAAACCAGCCGAAGATCCCCGCCCCCAAAAGTACCATCAAAACCAAGAACCATCGCAAAGAGTCCACCCATGGGGCTTTTCCGAGGATCACCCGCAAACCAAAGATCGCAGGGAGTGAGGTCGCCAAGAAACCGCCGATCCGCACGCCCCATTCGACTTGTTGGCGTGTTCGATCCTGGAGGTACGCGCTGAGTTCGGTTGATTGATCGTTGACTTCGCGCATCAGCTTGTCCACCTCAAAGACGCCTTGCCATCGGCGCCATAGGATCAAGCCTCGTTCGCGGTGGGTGATCTGACTAAACCAACTTTGGTTCTTAAAGAGCAAGACAGCTTTTCGCAAGCGACGTAGGGACTTTTGGCTTTCCCAACTCAGCGAAGTCAGCGAGCGGATATCTGAGAGTCGTTCAAAAAGCAGCAACAGCGCGGTGCGTTGGAGGGCGGCCAACAAGAAGATGTCGAAGTAATAGCTTGCGTGGTATTGGCCCAAAAACTCGCGGTTGAAGCTGTCGATGTCGAAGACAACGAGGCTGCTGCCTTCTTTGGAGATGCTTTGCCAACGCTGGGTGAGCCAACGGTGGGCTTCATCGTCGCCACCATCGTTAGGGATGCGGCTACTGAGGTCATCGTCAAAGCGCGAAAAGGCGAAGCGTTCGAGTTGCCGACGCGCACGCTCACGGTCTGAAAGGCAGGTCTGATGGTCGATACAGCTAAAGGTGTACACCATCATGCGGTCGTCGTAGCTTGGGCGGACGGGGAGATCCAAGCGCCGAGAGTAACGTTCGGGTGATCGGGCTTTCCCGTCACCTTCAAACTCAGCAAGTAGGTGTCCAAGAAGCTGGCTGATCTGAAAGCTTTTGTCTTCGATCTGCATCTCAGGCATCGCAAATCCCCGATACAGCGGCGCAAGAAGGCGAAAGAACAACGTCGCGTGCATCTGGTCCATGTACGTTGGGCGATCTCCACTGCGACGCAAGCGGAAGATCAAGAATCCCACACGCATGTTGGTGACGAGCAACTGGACTTCATTCAACGACATCTCATGTTGGTAATGACGTTTGTCGCGGTCGTCTTCGCCAGAAAGGAAAAAGGGCAGGGAGCCATCTTCTGCCGTAGGCCCGAGGCTTTGAAGGTCGAGGCGATAGTGTTGCACCGTAGGCACGGCAAAGTCAGCGTGTGGGTCGTAGTGGCCTTTTTGCTCATAGAGCGAAGGGAAGAGAAACTTTTTGACATAAGGTAAGAAATATTCTGTGCGATCCACATCTTCAGGATCATCTTCAGAGAAGGTTCTTTTGTGCCAACGCGAGGAGGTGCGCAAGCGCATAAAGCTGTTGCCATCGTCTTCATGGAAGGTAAACGGAAACACGCACATGCTGTAGTGGTTGTTCAATTGGAAGGGTTGTTCGCCGCTTTCGGCTTCGATCGTGAAAGCAAGACAGTTGCCAGGTGCGCAAGGAAGGGAGCTTTTGTCTGTACTTGTGGGTGCACCTTCTTCGAAGGACTTTCCACAGATGCTACAACGTTTAGGGCGCTTGGGGGACTCGATATTTACGGTCGATGGGCTCGAAGAAGAGATCACGTCTGTCATCAGAAAAAGTCTCCTGCCGAAGTGCGTCAAGGATCGCCGTCAAAGAGGCAAGAACACCCAGTGGATGGATGTTTCTTGGTCGATGGGCTTTTGTGTGCTTGGGGATCTTTCCAAGACCTCCAACGTAGTCAAGGTCTATGCGACTTTCAAGAGGTGCGGTGGTTTCGTTGTCTTTTCGCTGTTCTTTTTGTGGACGTGTTTCTCAAGTGCGCGGTGTTGCTACTTGTTCTTTCTCGGGGGGCAGGGCAAGCTGTCACGCTTGTGTGTAGGGAGTCTGCGCACAACATCTCGTCACATCACAAGAGGGAGAGTCATGGCAAAAAGGCAAGATGCATATTTTCGCAGTCTTGAGAAAGATGCGCGGCGATGGGTCGCAAAAGGACTCATCGAAGAAGAACAACGGGTCAAGATATTGTCGGAGTCACGGGCTTTTGCGGAAGGTGTCGATACGCCACCGCAAGTCGAGCCTGCATCACGCCAAGCGGCCACTGCACCGCGAAAAGCTGCAAAGACGACACAAGCGGGTGCACCCGAACGTGACGTCGTTGGTTGGTTACCCACTGTGATGGTGGGGATCGCGACGTTGCTGGTGGGCGTGGGGATCTTGCTTTTTTATGCGGCCAATTGGCGTTTTATGTCCACGACGCTCAAGCTTTCGCAGATCTTTTTGTTGCTGACGGGCTTGTATGGAGCGGCCTTTTACGGTTTGGCTGTGCGTGGTTCGCAGTTGTTTGGAAGGGCTTTTTTGTTTTTGGGGCTCGTGGCATTTGGGGCGGCGATTGGTTTGATCGCGCAGATCTTCCACATTAGCGCGCATCCTTCCAATGGTGTGTTGTTGTGGGCGATCGTCGCAGCTTCGATGTCTTGGCTGTTGCGAGATGTCGCAAGTGCCTATCTTTCCGCGGCTTTGCTCTTGGTCTGGAACCTGTGGGAAGTTAGCGTCTATCTTCAGCCCAACGCGTGGTTTGCGCTCGCGATTGTAGGGCTTGTGGCTTTGTTTGTGCGCTGCGCATCGCGTCTTGGGTTGGTCTTTACAGCGGCCTTTTCTCTTGTCTTGTTTTTCCAACTCAACTTCCATGCTTTGTGGCGCATCCGAGACAACGCTGGATACTCTCTCGATATGGCCCTGTTTGCGGGGGCTTTGGCATGTCTTCCTTTGGGGTTGTTGTGTCTCGCTTTGGGTCGCTTTTTGGAGCGTTGGCCACTCGCAGCCTGGGCCAAGGTCTTCTTTGGTTCTGTGGGGTTGTTGTTGTTGTGGGGGCCTTTGATTGGCGTTTCTTGGCCACTCAACTTTTCTGTGCTTTATCCCCATCTCACGGGCTTTGCAGCTTTTCTCATCTTCCAATACATCGCCTTTTTGGCGATCGCGCAGTTGTTGTCTTCTTACACAGAACAGTCCACTGGGAAAAAAGCTTCGCCGCTTTTCTCGTGGATGTCTTTGGCGGCGATTGCACTTTTTGTCCTTCCCTTGGGCGATAAACGCGTCTTGTTGATCACCACACATCTTGGTTTGCTCTTGACGGTCTTTATGGGCCTTGGCGATTCCTTTCTTTCTTTGTCTGTCAGTCGAGTTGAACGCTCGGTGGCATGGATGCTTGCGATCGCTACGCTATTCATCAAGATGTTTGCTTTTATTGGTTTGGGCATCGAGAGTCGCTATTACTATGTGGCCTATGTTCTAGGGTTTGTGATGTTTGGCGTGGTCTTTTTTCTCTGCAATTTGTTGGTGGAGCACGTCTTGCGACAACAAAAACGTTCTTTCCCTGTGTCTTATCTCCAAGGGCTGGGCGTTTTGTTGTCTTATGCGACCTTTTATATCTTGTCTTTTAAGCTGGTGGACACCCAAACCAATATCTTTCAGGCGAGTTACTTTGTGGTCGTGTTGTTGGTGTTTTTTGTGGTGTTGGCGAGCGCTCTGTTTCTTTATTTGATCTTTCAGTCTGCGCAAAAACTGCCTGTCGCGCTGTGTGGAGCGATCTTTTTGGCCACGTGTATCGGTCTTTTTGCAAGCGGTCCTCGGTGGAGTTGGGTCGCGTATTCGCTTTATTTTAATATCATCCTTTTTCTGATGGTTGCTTTGCTTCTTTTCTACAGTGTCAAGATCAACTCTGTGCGCCTTGTGTACTTTGCGTTGGGTGGGCTGATCTTGCAGGTGATCACGCGGTATTTCGATGTGTTGTGGGAGCTGATATCAGGTTCTTTGTTGTTCATCGTCACGGGTCTTTTGGTGATGGTGGGCGGCTATCTCCTCAATCGTCAACGGCGGTTATTGCTTGAAGTGATCGAGGCTTCACGTCAACAAGGACAAGCGGGTCGAGGAGGTGTGCAATGAAAGACTTTCCCATCAAAAGTTTTTGGTTGCTTGTGGCGTTGCAGCTTGTCGTCTTGGGCGGGATCATCGGGCAACGTATGTTGCTTTTGAAGACAGGGCATCCTGTGATGTTGCAGTGTGTTCCCATTGATCCGCGCAGTTTGTTGAGCGGTGACTACGTGATCTTGCGCTACAAGATCTCGGATCTTGGTGGCTTGAATGGCAACAAGTTCAACCTTTTCCAAGAGAAGTTTGTGCGCAATCAAAAAGTCTATGTTGCACTGATGCGAAAAGCAGGGGCGCGCTTTCACGAAGCCGTCGCGGTCTCGGGGGACTTTGCGCGCTTGAAAAAGCTTTATCCCTTGGTGATTCGCGGTACGATCGTGAGTCCTTGGGCGCTGAGCATCCGTTATGGTCTTGAAAGCTACTTCGTTCCGCAGTTTCAGGGCAAAGCGATCGAAAAAGAGATGAGCAATGTCCATGTGGAAGTCGCTGTGGCCGAAAATGGCGACAGCGGACTGCGCAAGCTGTTTATTCGTGGGAAGGAAGTGAAGTTTCGATAGGTAGGGGATATTGGGGACTTGGGCGGGGGATTATTTGAGGCCAAGCTCACGGTAGAAAGCGTCGAACTTGGGCGGACGACCGAGGAAGTTGGTGATCAAGGTAAGAGGATCGTAGGTGCTGCCGGGCTCAAGGATCCAAGTGCGATAACGACGGCCCGCGACAGGATCGAGGTTTCCAGCTTTTTCGAAGACCGTGTACATATCTTGTGCATAAACCTTGGACCACAAATAACCGTAGTATCCGGCTGCATAGCCCGTGAGGTGGCCGAAGCCAGCGGCAGGGCGGACGCCAGGGATGTACGTGACGGGCATGACTTCTTGCATGGTCTTGTGCCAAAGCGCGGCAGTATCGACGTGACCTTTGCGGGTGTGGTAGAGCATGTCGATGGTGGCAAAGAAGAGTTGGCGGGTCCAGAAAAGGCCGCTAATCGCGCGTTTGGAACGGATCATACGTTGGATGGTTGCGTCAGGAAGGGGCTTTCCTGTTTCAACATGCTTGGACAGCATCTTGAGGATCGCAGGTTCCCACGTCCAGTTCTCAAGCATCTGGGAAGGTGCTTCGACAAAGTCGCGTTTGACGCTGGTGCCAGCGATGGAGCCGTAGGGAGCGCGGGTTAAGGTTTGGTGCATGATGTGACCAAACTCGTGGAAGAAGGTCTCGACTTCATCGTGGCTAAGCAGCGATTGTTTTCCAGGGAGGGGCTTTTGCCAGTTCCCAACGACCGCAGAGACGGGGGTTTGGTACGCACCATTGGGGAGACGACGGCCACCAATGAAACCAAAGGCAGCAAAGTGCGTGTACTTGCCCGAGCGAGGGAAGAGATCGAGATAGAAGTGGGAGACCAGCTCGCCGCTTTCGTTGTCGTGGACCGCGAAGAGGCGGACATCTGGGTGCCATGCGCGAGCAGGCTTTATCTCTGTAAAGCGCACACCAAGGAGGGTTTGGTAGATCGTGAACACTGTTTTGATCACGTGATTCATGGGGAAGTAACGACGAATCGCTTCGTTGTCCACGGCATATCGGGTCTTTTTGAGTTGGTTTCCGTAGTAGCGCCAGTCCCAAGCTTCGACGCGTGTGGCCTTGGGATCGTCTTTTTTCTTCAGTTCGAGGAGAAGCTGAAGTTCAGCGTCCATCTTTTTGCGGAGCTGTGGGCGGATCTTGTTGAGGAAGTCAAAGACTTGCTTGGGCGACTTGGCCATACGATCCGCGAGGACGTAGTGTGCGAAGGTCTCGTAACCAAGGAGCTTTGCGAACTTTTGTCGCACAGCGATCATCTGCTCAAGCACCTTGGTGTTGGCTTCTGCTTGCAGGTTGAAACGGGCTTTGATTGCGCGTTCGCGTGCGGCTGCAACTTGACCATTGCGCATCAAGGCGAGGTAGTGCGCGGTGACACGCATCGACATCAAGTAACGACCTTCTTTGTCTCGTTTCATCGTCGCGATGAGGGCATCAGGCATCCCTTTGAGTTCATCGCGGGTGAAACGAACGGTGGTCTTGTCTTCGCTAAGATGCGAGAGAAAACGCATGCTTAGGCGCGAAAGCTCGGCGTTGAGTTGGGCGGCTTGCTGGCTTTTTTCTTTGGGCAGGGCCGCTCCATTGCGGATAAAAGCGCGAAGATGCTTGTTGATCAGTTGTTTGTCCGCTTGGGAAAGCAGCGCAGGGTGAGCAAGGACTTTGTCTGCTGCGCGTTTTAGGACTTTGTAGAGATCTGCGCGTGCAAAAAGTCGCGATTGGAATGCGAAATATTGCTGAAGGCAGCTTTGGCAAGCTTTGCGCACATCTTTGTTGGGGGAAGTCGATTTCAGCAGATAGACGGGGCCGATCACGTCTTCCATCTGTGCGAGGGCTTCTTCAAACACCAAAAAGGTGGTGTGGAAGTTTCCTTCGGTTTTGCGCAGGCCGTGTGCTGCAAGTCGCTCCATCGCGGCTTGGGTCGCGCCAAGGGACTGTTTGCAGGTCTGGGTGATTTGTTGCGGTGTTTGCTCGTAAGAGACCGCAGGGTAAGGGACCTTCGCAGGGGTGGTGGCTGGGGCCTTTGCGATTTGTGCAGGAGAGGTTGTGGGTTTGGCAGCCGCAGGTTTTGCAGCTGCGGGCTTTGCGGGCTTGGACGCGGGTGGAGCCGCTTGGACAAAAGATGAAGCGAGCAAGGTGAGCGTGCAGCCAAGCACACCTAGGGCGCGTTGGGTGGGTCGCAAGGTAACATCGTGGAACATGAAAACTCCTCTTTAAAACGAGTGATAAAGCGCAGAGGAGCATAACCAAGCCGCATAGATTCGGCAACAGGGGAGTTTCTTTGTACGGAAGAGGCCTCAGAAAATCCCCGACATCTTGGGGGGATGGTGCGTTGAGGAGGGAGGAGACGATCTGTTGAGTGCAGTCTGAACTGAGTAGGATGGGATGACCGAGTGGGATGGGATGACCAAGTGGGGATGGGATTACCAAGCGGGCATACAGGTCTTGCCATCTTGGGAGAGGACTTTGAGGGCGTCTTGTTGTGTTTGGGCCGTAAAGTCCGCGAGGATCAGATTGTATCCTCCTTGGCTGTTGGCGACACATGCAGCCATGCGTTTTCCATCGGGAGAGAGCGCGAAACTGTCGTAACTGAGTCCTTGTCCTGGCGGTGGAAGGAGACCCAAGACCTTTGCATCTTGAAGGGTGACCCCTACGATACCTTCTGCGCGTGTGTCGGGCTGGCCGTCGTTGTTGGTATCCCAGTCCGTGGTGGCTTTGAACATAATCGCCGAACCATCGACCGCAAAGAGGGGTGTCCCCAGAGATACTGTAAAGCTCGTTTCGTCTGTGACGATGGCATCGCCACCGCCTTGGGGTGGGATATTGTAGCCATAAAGCCCCGTGCTACCTGCTTGACAGACGCTATGCACCGCAACAACGCGATTGGAGACGGGATGGATGCTTGTGTAGCCGACGATCTGGCAGGCTGCGCTGGTTGTGTGGATCTCCAAAGCCCCACCATCCGCAGAGACGCTTGCGGGTCGCATCCCGCCACCAACTTGCCCTTGGTTGGTAAAGAATTGACCAAAGCTGGTCCAGATCGTCTTGCCATCGCCCGACCATTGGGGCTGGGTGAGTTGGAAACGCAGCCCATCGAGTTGGCATTGATTGATGGCGATGTTGCAGGCTCTAGGAAGAACGCAGTCTTTGTTGGTGTTACAAGGACCACCTTCGTTGCGGATGGGGATCGGTAGGCTCAAGCGTTTCACTTGTTTGCCATCGACACTGATCTTCCAAACGCTCGGAATCTTCACGCCTTGCGCGATCTCTTCTGCTTGTGGCTTGTAAAAGGCAATCATCGCGATCCACTTGCGGTCGGGAGAAAGGGCCAGTTGCGGGTTTTCCGCACCGCTGCCTTCGAGCGCCATCAATGGCTTTTCTTGTTGTGTTTGGGTGTCGTAGATGTAGAGCTTTCCAATCAGACGCTCGCTGTAACGGACAAAGACAAAGCTCGTGGCCGCAAGCGGGGTGATGGAAGCTGGTGTTTCGGGCGTGGTCTCGGGCAGTTTTTCAGTGGGCGTCGAGCCATCGGGCGTCGTCGAGCCATCAGGGGTGGTTGAACCGTCAGGTGTGGTCGAACCATCGGGCGTTGTGGTGCCGTCGGTGTTGGTATCATCAGACGTGGTCGAGCCATCAGGCGTCGTTGTTTCTGTTACGCTCTCTCCTGTGGGGGGCGGGCCGCAAGCGACGATGCCCAAGTTAGAAAAAAGCAAGGTGCCAAAAAGCAAACATACAAGGATGGTTTTGGTGGGAGATGGGGTGTTTTGGGGGTGGTGCAAAGAAAACGTCCGTGTTTTGGATCGAACAGACATCACAAAGGCTCCTCTTTGTTGGAAAGTCGAGGCCCAACGTCTTTGGATCAGAGGTGGGGATGCTGCGGTGTAGGGGATGGGATCTTTTGGACCATACACTGCTTGCCCCTTTTGTTCCAGTGGGGATGCGACTTTGTCTTGGTTTCAGGTAGGCCGCCCTGAGCAAAGCGCAGGCCAAGAGAGATGGTGTCTGTAATGGACTGAAAAGAAAGGGGATTGTTTGTAGGGGTTTTTGAAGAGGCAGCGCGATGTCCAGGATCTGGACAGTGGGTGTTCAGGATTTGAACAGCCGTGGGATCGGCTTATTCGGGTTGGAGACACACAGACTCGTCGGTTTTCCCATCCCCGTCGTTGTCTATGCTATCTCCACAAAGCTCTTGGGCTTGGAAACAGCTACTCTCATCGACTTTTCCGTCGTTGTCGTCATCTTTGCCATTGCCGCAGATCTCCGCAGCAACGCATTGATCGACGGTTTTTCCATCAGGAGAGCAAGCGTAGGTACCAAGAGTGCCTTTTTGATCGACGTCACAAAACTGTGCTCCTGTCGTGCTGTGCGGGACGTTGTCGATCAAACCATCGCAGTCATCGTCGATACCGTTGCAGATCTCTTTTGTGACGATACACAGACTGGTCTTGTCTTTCGATGTGGCGGGGTCCAAACAGCTCTTGTAGCCGCAGGTCCTTCGCGTCAGGTTACCAAAAGGCACACTCAATGCTTCGCCACGGAAACAGCCGATCTTTTGGGAGTAATCTTTCTTGTTGAGGGTCGAGTCTGTGCTATCTGCGGCGTTGTCGATGGCACCATCGCAGTCGTTGTCGATGCCATCGCAGTCTTTGTCACCTTCAGGGTGGGGGCGCAAAAAGGGTGCGGGTTGGTTCAGTTCTTTGAGCGAGGCGGCGGGGACTTGGGGAAAGTCCTTTTTTTCTGAACGATTGAGGTAGATGTCTTTTTTGCCTACGAGGGTTCCACCATTTTGGGGATCTCCATTGTAGACCTCTGAAAAGTGGGCGAGATCTTTGCCATTTTCTGCATAGATACACGCAGACCAGACATTTTGTGTGGTGGCATCATCGCTAGGTAGGCAAAATTGAAAGGTCTTTGTGCACTTGGTCTCGTTGTTGTGGAGCGACATCCCACAAAGGCGGCAGATCCCTTTGCTCATCATGTCTGGAGTACATGCGCATGGTTGGCCTGCAACACAGCAGTCTTGTCCCTTGCTGCGCAGGGCTTGGCACTCGGTTTCGGTTTCGCGGATCTGGATGGCTTGTGGGCAGGTGCACTCTGACACGATCGCCAACAAGCCACCTTGTGGGGTGCAAGTGTCTGTATCGCCCGTCACTTCGGTTTTTTGGATAGAGAGGTCTGGGCCATGAAGAAAACAAAACTTTGCGAGGCCACTTGTTGTATCCGTATCCCCCGCCTTTTTGGACCCTGTACAGGTCCCGTCTTGACCCGAACAAGCCAACGTCGAGGGGAGTTCGTAGAACTGACAAGAGCCCCAGACGCCGACGGCATTGGTGTTTGAGCCTTCTTTGGGGAGGCAGCGTTGAACACCTTTGCGGCAGTGGCTATCCGAAGAGCCGTCGAGATTGATGGTTTCTTGCGAGCGAGAGTCTGGGTAACAGTGGCGAAGACTCCCTACAGGACCGCACTCACAGTCTTTTGCTTCTTGGTCGAGCTTCCCGTCACAGTCTTCATCTAGGCGCGCACAGTTTTTCCCTGGGCTGGCGACGCCGATTGCGCCCTTGCACTCGCTTTGTGCGGTCCCGCCGAGGATGGCGCTTTGTTGTCCCTTGCGGCAAAGCGTCCCAGCGATGGGGGTAGCCGTGGAAGGGTTGGAAGGATCGCAAGCGGTGGGTGTGATCAAGTGGATGGGTTTGGAAGGATCGCTCTTGGATATGGGCGGAAGTTGCACACAACGCTTCACAAAACACGTATACATCGCCTCTTTGTCGTGATTGGCTTTTCTTTGTTCTGCGGTGTTGCAGTTTTCCAAGCTTGTACAAAATGCTTTGGAGGAATCGATCAAGCTTCTTTCGCAACTGGGGTTGGTGATGTAGCCCTTCGTGGCGTCAAAGACGGACTGGCTTTCGTCACAGATGCGCTGTTGTTCGGGAAAACAACGCACCAACGAAAGAGCAAGCACCCCACAGAAGGCGAGTTGAGCGCACAAACGAGAGATGCTTGCGCGCTGGGGTTTGTGGGGGGAAAGAAGTTTTTGCTGGTCGATCATGGATATGCCCTGATGTTGGGGGATTGCATGGTTTGCCTTGCGGGTGGGTCCTTTAGGGCATAGAGAGGGTTGGGAGCAACTGTGTGGACTTTGTGTAAGAAGACTTTCCAAAAGTGGTTGGATGAGCTTGGGGTGGAAGGGCGCTGAGGCCAGGAAGTTCGCGGACAGACTCTTTTTGGTAACTTTGCGAAAAGACATGCCCGATGGCAGAGGCCCCAATCACGACGGCCCCCACTGCGGCAGTGATGATCCCTACGGTCAAGACTGTGCTTGCGGTGTTGAATCCGTTGTTAAACTCTTCGTCTGAGATGGTGCGAGCGGTTGCTGGGTCTGAAAGCAACGCATTGAGGCGGGTTTGTTCGACAGGACCATACACCATCATGGCGATGCTTGCGGCCAGAAGAACACCGCCAGCGATGTAGCCACCAATGATCAACGGGGGGACCTTGTTTGCGATGACGACGCGTTTTTCGAGGACGCGGATCTTGTCAGGGCTGACGTTCAAAGTACGCCCGATATCGGGGAGGATGGTCACGGTTTCGGTGCGTTTTTTGTTGGATGGAAAATTGACTTCTACTTGGTATGTTCCAGGAAGAACGGAGTCGCTGAACTTTCCAAGTGCTTGGCGGGTGTACTCGGGGCCTTTGATGCTGATGCGGGCATCTTCATTGCCTGTGAGGACGACGAGTGGAGCGGCTTTGATCTGCCGAAACAGTCGTTCCGCAAGGTTGCGGTTGCTCTCGCAACGTCCAGAGGCTTTACAAGAGCCCGAACGAAAGGACTCCATCAGCAAGTTGGCGGCACGATTGCGAAAAACAGCTTGTTTTTCTTTGTGTTGGGGGAGGTCAGCAGCTTTGGCGTAGCAGATGGCGGCATTGCGAAGATAGCGGTCTTCGAGCAAGTCGCGGAAGTCATTGCGCTTTTGGCTGCGGGCTTGTTTGAGGATTTCTTGATAACAGTCACCTGCAGGGAGGTATTCTTTTTTGCGATAGTGCTGTTGGCAGTTGGGTTCTGTTTGGGCGGCGAATACAGGTGAGGGGAACATCCCCAAGAGAAGCGCCCACCCAAGCAAAGGTGTCACAAGATGCCGAGAAAAACAGAGGGCAGATCCTACAAAAAGTCGGTGGTCCATGATGCAATCCGTCAAGGGTTAGGGGTCGTTCCCATGCGTACGAGATATCCTGCAGGATGGTTTGTCATGCGTGAAGAGACAAGTGTACGGATCATCAAAAAAAGCGCAAGTGGAGCGGGGGTTATGGTGTTTGGTTGTTTTTTTGTGGGGTGATGGAAGATGCAGGTTGGTTGGCGTGGGGCTCAAAAGGTGGGCAGTTGGTAGAAGTGCGTGGCATTTTTGTGAAGCAAAGCTTCCAACATCTCGGGCGGGAACTTCATCGTGAGGATGTTTCGGATCTCTCTGTCCCATGCATAGGGGATATTTGGAAAGTCCGTTCCATAGATGATGCGGTCAGGACGTTGGAAAAGGACGTCGAGGGGCGGCATCACAGGGAAGTAGTCGGCAAGCACCATCGTGGTGTCGAGCCAGAGACCATCGTACTTTTCGAGGAGCGTTGTGTACTCTGCGAACTCATCCACGCCAAGGTGGGGGACACACAGACGAAGCTTTGGATGATCTTGCAATACCCGCTCGATGCGTTCGACACCGCAGATCTCGTGTGGATCGCAAGCATAGGCGGGGCTCTTGGGTTCGCGACCTGCGTGCATCACCAAGGGTTGATCGTGTTGGACGCAGACCTCGTAGATCTCCTGTAGTGACGGATCATCGGGAGAAAAGCACTGGACATGGCAGTGTAGCTTGACGCCGCGCAAACCCATCGCAAAGCCTTGCGCAAGGATCTGGGCTGCATCTGGTTCTCCTGGAAGGACGGTTGCTACGCATGTTAGGCGCGGTTCGGCTTCAGACAGTGCTGCCATGTAGCGATTCATCATGACGGCAAGACCGGGCTTATGAGAATAATGCAAAGCTACAAGGTGCTGTACACCGCGCGACAACAAGAACTCGATGACTTGCGGACTGTGAAGGGGATAGCGGATCGGCCAACCATACTGCTCAAACCAACGCCAAAGTGCTTCAAAGATGCGATCTGGAAACAAGTGGATGTGCCCATCCACGACAGGCGGCAGATCGTTCGGGAGGGTGCGTCCTTCGAGGTCATCAAGGCCAGGCAGAGGTGTGGCAAGGAGGTCCTTGACAGAGGAGGCCATACATCGCACACAGGCCGCGATCTCATGAGAAGAGAGGTCTTGGTGTTCTGGTGCCTCCAAAAAGTCCTGGATGGCCTGATTGAGTGCTTCTAGCGCAATCGGATGACTCGGAAGAGACGACCAAAGTGGGGTGGGGGATGGGGTGTGGACTAACTTGGGCATGGGTTTGGCTCTGGGTTATCTCGTGACTTTGCGGTGGTTGCGGCTGCGGATGACGGTCTTGGTCGCAAGGTTTCCGCGCTTGTACTGGGCGATACCTTCCAACTGGATGGTGGTGGTGGCGAGGTTATCGAGGATGGGGGATTGTCCGTCGATGGCGCCTTTTCCTTCGCTATGAAGGATGATTTGACCTTTGACTTCCTTGTAGCGGGGGAAAGCTGTGAGTGGGACCACAAGATCCATGTACAAGGTCGCTTGCAAGGGGGTTCCGGGGTGGATCTTGATCAGTTTGCCTTCCGCGCGGACCTTCTTCAAATCGATGGTATTGCGAGGAAAAGGAAGTTGTCGCAGCAAGGACTCCATGTTGATCTTCCAGATCCCGCCGACAGGGAGGGGGGTTTGGGGAAAAAGTCTCTTTTGCTGTTGTTGGGCCAGGCTGCGACGAAGAAAGACTCGATCTCTGGGGCTGATCGGCTTTTTGTCTTTGGCGATGATTTGGACCTGTAAGCCACGGACACCTTTGAGTACGATCTGACGCCCCACAAGTCCACATGTCCAAGGGAGCGAGCGTTTGCGATTACCGCGGACGATCAGGTAGTAGGCGATGCAGCGTTTGTACACGCGGAGTCGTTCGCTGATCTGGCCATCTTTGACTGCAAGGACAGTTTCTTCAAAGAACGATTCGTTGTTCATCTCGCGACGCTGAAGCACCTGGCCTTTCTTGGTGGTGGTAAGCATAGACTGTTGCTGTTTGAGGTGGACCTTGTAGGTTTCGCCTTTTTTGGGGACGTAAGACTTCAACAAGTAGGTTGGAGGGGCAGCTTGTGCGTTGGGAGAAAGGGTCCACAGGGCAACAAAAGCAAGTGCACCTAGGTGGCGCGACAGAGAAAGCTGACTTGTTTTCACAGGATGGCTCCTTGGGGCTGGTCTTGTTTGGTTTGGTGGCGGTTTTTCACGAGATCTTTTGGCGCATGGTTGATTTTTGCTAGGCTGCATCGTCCTTCCTTTGGTGTCAAGGAAGAGCGGGGGATTTGGTTTGGTGTGCGGGGGGTTGGAGAAAGATTCCACTTGATACAGGGCAAGAAAAAGGCTGATGTGGGTTTGGGGGTAGCTTGATCTAGCGCAATCGGCTATTTGCTATTTTTCGTCCCTTGGTTAGGTTGTTTTTGATAGGAAAATAAAAGGCCAAACAGCATAAGGAAGATGCTTGGTGAAAAAAGTTTGGCTTTGTGTTGTGCAAGATGATGTGCATCCACACAAAGCTGGAAGGCTACGAAAGTTCGTTGCTTTCGATAAAAGAGGAGAATGTTCGTCAATAACCCCCGCCTGAAGGCGGAGGCTTGTTTGGGCAAGCCTGATTGACCCGCCCCCTTTCTTTGGAAAGGAGCCGTTAGGAGAGAATCCATAGGCACCGTCGAATGCTTCTCCAGTTCGACGCTCTGCGGGATGTTGTTAAACAGTTTTAGGGTAAAGACAGTGCACCATCCAAAACCTCTCCATAACAAGGGCTAGGAGAACTTTACCCCAAGCCAACTTGGGAGAATCCCTTCACTGGGAAAGGTAACTCATTCGTGTCACAAAACAGAGTCTTCATACTCGACCACAACAAACAACCCCTGATGCCTTGCCGTCCTGCAAGAGCAAGACAACTACTCAAACAACGCAAAGCCGCCGTATGGCGGAGGTTTCCCTTTACCCTGATTCTTCTACAACCCACGACTTCGCACAAACAACCTTTGCGCCTCAAAGTCGATCCTGGCAGTCGCACCACAGGTATCGCCATCGTCGCGACCTACAATCGCGGACAAGTCTGTGTTTTTGCCGCTGAACTTCAACATCGTGGGCTTCGAGTCAAAGAAGCCTTGCAAAAACGCCGAGGCGTCCGACGTTCGAGGAGGAGCCGCCACACACGCTACCGAAAACCTCGCTTTCAAAACCGCACAAGAAAGAAAGGTTGGTTGGCTCCCAGCCTCGAAAGCCGTGTGCAAAATGTGTTGCAGTGGGCGAAACGCCTTCAAAGATGGACACCGTTGACAGATTGGTCTGTAGAGTCCGTGCGTTTTGATACGCAACGCCTAGAGAATCCAGAGATTGCAGGCATCGAATACCAACAGGGCACGCTGTTTGGGTACGAAGCCCGTGAGTACCTGCTCGAAAAATGGGGCAGAAAGTGTTTTTACTGCGAGGTGGTAGGTGTACCTTTGCAAGTGGAACACATCACTCCGCGCTCAAAAGGCGGAACAGATCGTATCAGCAACCTGACCTTGGCTTGTGCGAAGTGCAACCAAAAGAAAGACAACCAAGACGTGAAGGACTTTCTTGCCGAACAGCCCGAGAAATACAAGGCATTGTTGGCGAAAGCCAAGGCTCCCTTGAAAGATGCGGCTGCGGTCAACAGCACACGGCTTGCTTTGCTGGAGAAACGAAAAGACTTCGAACTCCCTATCGAAGTGGGAAGCGGTGGTCAAACCAAATGGAACCGTGTACGACAAGGCTACGCCAAAACACATTGGTTGGATGCGGTATGCGTAGGCAAATCTGGCGAAGAAGTGTGGGTCTCTCCTCAACAAGAAGTGTTGGAGATCCGTGCAATGGGACGTGGAAGTCGGCAGATGTGCAAGATGGACAGGTTTGGCTTTCCACGAACAAAGCCGAAAGTACGGTCAAAGCAGGTGTTTGGTTTTCAGACGGGAGACATGGTAGAGGCAGTGGTAACGCGTGGAAAGAAGGCAGGACGCTATGTAGGAAGAGTGGCGGTCAGAAGTACAGGAAATTTTAACATCAAGACAAGCGAAGACACCATCCAAGGGATCTCACACAAACATTGCCGTATCCTTCAAAAAACCGATGGATACGCTTATCACCAAAGAAAGGACGGCGCTTCCTCCCCCGCCTAAAGGCAGGGGTTTCCGCGCCGAAGAATCAGATGAAAACATGGTTGCCAAAGATATTGATCTTGTCGGGTGTATTGGCGTTGGTGTTGGTGGGGCGTGCTTGTATGGTGGGTTACTTTCCTGGCCAAGAAGCGACCAATACGCAAAACACCAACACACAAACTGGGAAGGTCGCAGAAGAAGTGCCGGGGACTTTGCCTCGTCCACTGTTTCATTTGGCGCAAGTGAGCATCGCTGAAGTGGAGATCTTGATCAACGCAGATCCTGAATACCGCAAAAAGTTGAAGGAAGAGTTGACCACTTTCTTCGGTCAGGTGGGCGTGATGGAGCTTAAAACCACTGAAGAAAAGATGAAAGATCAAGAGGTCGAGGTGCTTTTGCGGGTCGAGATCCAACAAGAAGGCAAGATCTTGAAGCTCCCACAAATCGAGAAGAATACGGATGGTGCGCTTGAAGCGGCGATTCGTCTCCGCGATACCATGATGAAGTTTCGCGCAAGCACAGTTCCCAAGACTTACGTCGAAGCGCGCATCACTTACCGCGCAAAGATCGTCCCTCCCACCGTGAAAACACCCGTCAAAACAGGTGGCTACCAAGTGGCCCCCACCACCAAGTAAGCTCTTCCTTTTTTTCTCGCAGGTTTATTGGACCCGCAAGACCCCGATCGTAGCTGTTCGTCCTGCACTGAACGAGGCATTGTTACAACTTGAACTGCTGTCTGGGTTGTAACGGATGTGATAGATCCCTGGGGTGCTGGGGGCTGTAAAGGCGATCTGTCCGTTCGTTGCGGTTGTGGGGTTGGGACAAGAACCAGGCGTTCCATTGTAGAAACATCCCATCTTGACGGCACCACCGCCGCCACCAATGGCAGGCAAGAAGCCTCCAACGATCTGTGAGTTACAGAAGAGACAGCCATTCAAGCGGCTGAATTGGTAGCCTGCGCGAAGCGTTACGCCCACACCAGGGGCCACGGTGATCTCGTTGCCTTGGTTGTTGAGGCTAACACTGGAGAGAAGCGCCTCAAAAGGTCGGCAAGTCGCGGGTGGCGTGACTTTTACGGTGGCGATCACTTTTGCAGTGCTCAAGTCCGTGGAGCGATTGAATTGGGCCAAAGCGTCCGCGCAGTTGAATTGCGTGGTGCGGATGATGCGAACTTCGTAGGTCCCAGGGGTCAGCGGGGTTGCGATTGAAACCGTGCTGTTTCCGCCCGTGGCTTTGGGACATTGTTCAGGTTGTCCGTTGTACACGCATGTTGCAGCGGATGCGGCCCCATACCCCTTCGTGTAGATACCTACCACAAGCTGGCTCGTACATGTCGGACATCCGGGGACTTGGGTGAGTTTGTAGTCCATTTTGACGTTAAAGTTTCCGCCTGAGACGACATTGATGTCTGCGCTCATGTAAACTTTCCCATCGACGGAAACGTTGCTGACTTGGTAGTCTTCGCAAACACAGCGCCCATTTTTACAGCTTGCTTCGCCCGTACAAGCGGGTGTGCTGCCACAGCTACAAGAGCGACTGGTACAGTTGTCTGCAACGTTGGTATCACACGTTTTACAGGCGGCGCCGCCATCTGCACAAAGCTGTGTCGTGGTGTTGGTGATGCATTTGTTCCCATCGCAACATCCATTGGGGCAGGAGGTTGCATCGCAGACACATTGACTGTTGGAGCAGCGTTGTCCAACGGCGCAAGCAGCATTGGTTCCGCACTTACAGGTGCCGCTGTCGCAGACATTGGCGCGCTGTGCATCACAAGCCACACAAGCGTTTCCGCCAACACCGCAGCTTGTGACGCTTGCGGCAGTGCACTGACCGTTGGGGCTGCAACATCCTGTCGCACATGTGTTGGGTCCGCAGCCACAGACTTGTGATTGGGGGTCACAGGCTTGTCCGCTTGGGCAATTCGCACAAGCTACACCGTTTTTCCCGCAGCTGTTGTTTGCTGTCCCAACTTGGCACTTGCCTTGGCTATCGCAACATCCGTTGGGACATGAAACCGCGTTACACACGCAGACACCGTTGTTACAGGTGTTTCCTTGCGCACAAGCTGCGCAGGCCGCACCTGCTGTTCCACACTGACCATCCGAGGTTACCGCGATGCACTGATCGCCATTACAACAACCTGTGGGGCAAGACGTTGCATCACACGCACATTTGCCCAAAACGCAGCGTTGTCCGACGCCACAGAGAGGAGTGGCCGCAGTTTCTTCGTCAACGGTTCCGTTGCAATTGTTGTCGATGCCATCGCAGATCTCTTGTTGGGGACTCACATCGCCTTGGCAATTCCCCCATTTTCCGTCCGCTCCACACGTTTCTGTTCCTGCTTTACAAGCCCCTACGCCTTTGGTGTTTGCGGGTCCTGCGTAGCATTCGCGTGTGGCTTGGGGATCGCACTCACAAGATGCTGTGTCTTCGGTGTCTGTCTTGCCATCGCAGTTATCATCCAGTTTGTTTCCGCAGATCTCTGCGGTGCCTGGAAGCACTTCATTTTGGCAGGCTTGCCATGTGCTGTTTGCGTCGCAGGTTTGCGTTCCTTTTTTGCAAACGCCCACACCTTCGGTCCCTGTGGGGCCTGTATAACAGTCGCGGGTTTCTCCTGGGTTGCAAGCACAAGCTGCACCGTCTTCTGCGTCTGTCTTGCCATCGCAGTTATCGTCGATCTTGTTGCCGCAGATCTCCGCAGTACCCGGCAAGACTTCGCTCTGACAAGCAGACCATGCACCACCTGCGAGGCACAGTTGGAAGCCGCCTTTGCAAGCTCCCACACCTTCGGTCCCTGTGGGGCCTGTATAACAAGCGCGGCTATCGCCAGGATTACAACCGCCTTCAGGGGTGGTTTCTGTGACAGATTCGTTTCCACCTTCAGGGGTGGTTTCTGTCGTTCCTTCGGGGGTTGTCTCTACGCCACCTTCAGAGGTGGTTTCTGCTGTTCCTTCAGGGGAGGTTTCTACGCCACCTTCAAGGGTGGTTTCTGTCGTACTTTCTGTGACAGGTTCTACCGCAGTTTCTGATGTTGTTTCTTGTGTGGTTTCTGTGGTTTTTTCTATGTTCGAAGAACCATCGCTTTTCGGTTCTTCGTTTTGTGAGGGGGGAGCGGGGCAGCCTATAAGAAACATCATGCTACAAAAAACGGCGACCCATCGCAAAAAAAAGATAGATCTGTGGTGTGTTGTCGATGTGGGGTACATGGCGACAGACCTCGTGGTATTAGGGTGGATGTAATGTAACCCGCAACGAGGTACACGAAGGCCTTTTCGATTCACGGGTGAGTGTAAATCGAGCTTTTGTAAGGAGGTGAGCGACCTTACAGTCAGGGCGAGGTGGTGCGGTGCGGGCTACCTCTAAAGCCCCAAAGCTTGGTCGAGCCTTGGGGGATGTTTTCACGTATCGCAAAATCTTTTTTCGCGTTCTATGCATACTTTTCAAATGAAAACTTTGCACACCCCAAGATCACAAAAAAATACACAAAGATGATATGGTGTTGTTTTGTGAAGCATTTTAATTCCTTCGTCCAATCGGGATTAGGAAGAATAACGAATGTTTTTCGTGGAGAGAAAATTAACAGATGTTCAAGAAGATCGATGAGATGGATATTTGCTCCAATATATTTTGAAAAATAGGTGCGTCTTTTTGCAGGAATGGGGGATATCCGATTTATGGGGCGACCACGGAGGGTCGCCCGTGGATCGATTGGATATCCGAATATATCCGGGGCGGCCGTTTTGGGGCGACCACGGAGGGGCGCCCCTGGAATTGATTGGATATCAATATATCCGGGGCGGGCACGGAGGCCCGCCCGAATCCGCCGTGAATATCCGATATATCTGGGATGGATTGGATATCAATATATCCGTGCCCGCCCGAATCCTCCGTGGATATCCGATGCGGCCCTCCGTGGCCGCCCGAATCCGTCTTGGATACCCCTTGTCCCTAGGTGAACTTTCTCGGCGGTATATCGTTGCAGGATCATATCGACTTGTGCTAGACAATGCAGCTTTATTACACACCCATAGATGGGGATCTTTGGGTGCGTGCTGCTTTATAAGCAAACTGGAGGAAAGTAAGAATGAGTCATCATGAGTCCCATGACACCGAGGTTTCCCATTTTATTCGAGACATCATCAAGGAAGATCTCGCGACAGGAAAGCACAAAAGTATCGCGACGCGCTTTCCCCCCGAGCCGAATGGGTATCTTCACATTGGTCATGCCAAGTCCATCTGTTTGAACTTTGGGATGGCGAAAGAGTTTTCGGGGACATGCAATCTTCGCTTGGATGACACCAACCCCACCAAAGAAAATACAGAGTACGTCGAGTCGATCAAAGGCGACGTACGTTGGTTGGGCTTTGACTGGGGCGATCGTCTGTTTTTTGCCTCCGACTATTTCGAGAAGCTTTACAACTATGCGGAAGAGTTGATCCGCATGGACAAAGCGTATGTTTGTGAGTTGAGTGCGGAGGAGATCCGTGCGTTTCGTGGGACTTTGACAGAGCCTGGTAAAGAGAGTCCTTACCGCAACCGCCCGACTGAAGAGAGTTTGGACCTGTTTCGTCGTATGCGTGCAGGGGAGTTTGAAGACGGGAAGATGGTTGTACGGGCCAAGATCGATATGTCTTCTCCCAACATCACCCTACGTGATCCGACGATCTATCGGATTCGTCGGGCGCATCACCACCGCACAGGGGACACGTGGTGTATCTATCCGATGTACGACTTTGCGCATTGTCTCTCGGATGCGCTCGAGGGGATCACGCATTCGTTGTGTACCTTGGAGTTTGAAAACAACCGTCCTTTGTACGAGTGGTTTATCAATCAACTCGACGTTCCTTCCCATCCCCGTCAAATTGAGTTCGCCCGTTTGGAGCTGACGTACACCGTGATGAGCAAGCGCAAGTTGCTGCGTTTGGTGGAAGACGGCTTGGTTTCAGGCTGGGATGATCCGCGTATGCCGACGATTGCGGGGATGCGCAGACGTGGCTTTACACCTGCGGCGTTGCGGAACTTCAGCGAGCGCATTGGTGTGGCGAAGCGCAACAGTACTGTTGATGTTGCGATGTTGGAGCACGCGCTTCGTGAAGATCTGAACGCTACAACGCGCCGTGTGATGGGCGTGTTGGACCCGATCAAGGTCGTGATTGAAAACTATCCTGAAGACGCTGTCGAAGAGTTGGATGCGCCATTCCACCCTGAAGATGAGTCGATGGGTTCGCGCACGCTTCCTTTTTCGCGGGAGCTTTATATCGAGCGTGATGACTTTATGGAGAATCCGCCGAAAAAGTTCTTCCGTCTTTCGCCTGGTCGCGAAGTGCGCCTGCGATACGCTTATTACATCACTTGCAAAGAAGTGGTCAAAGACGAAGCAGGCAATATCGTAGAGTTGATCTGCACCTATGATCCCGAGTCTCGTGGTGGAACAGCGGATGGTCGCAAAGTGAAAGCGACGTTGCACTGGGTGTCTGCGAAACATGCGATCCGCGCAGAAGTCCGTCTCTACGACCGTTTGTTTACGACGCCTGCTCCCGAAGGCGATAAAGAAAAAGACTTTACGACCTTTTTGAATCCTGACTCGCTCAATGTGATTGAAGCTTACCTCGAACCTTCCTTGGCTTCCGCTGCTCCTGAAGATCGCGTACAATTCGAACGCATTGGCTATTTTGTGGCGGACAAGATCGATATGACTTCCGAAAAGCCTGTCTTCAATCGCATTATCGGGCTTCGCGATACTTGGGCTCGGATCTCTTCTAAAGAAGGGGCGTAAGCTCTTTCTCTTCTGCCACGATTTCCCTTCCATGGATGTCTTTTTTGCGATGTCTCCGCTAGGTACGAGCGATGGGGTGTTTGCAGAAGGGGCATCTTTTCGTCTTCAAAGAAAGGAGCATTCATGTTGTGCAAAGATGTCGGAAGATGTCGGTCTCTGCGGCTTTTTCTTCGAGGCTTTGTGATCCTCTCAATGGCTGTGATGGTGTGGGGACTTGGGGCGACCCATGTCCAAGCGAGCTGTTACAAAGAAGCTTTGGAGGGATGTTTGCAGGCTTTTCAACAGCGCAAAACAGCTTGCAAAGCGTCCTATGATACGGCTTCTCCGTTGTGCCGCCCGCAACGTGTCAAAGCGATCTCCACTTGTTCGACAGCCAAGCGCGAGTGGGAGTGTACGCGGCAGAAGAAGATGAGTGAAACCGAACAAGCCCGATGTTCTCGTCGTGTGGAAGCTGTACGTGAACGCTGCAAAAACAGTGGCGGTGAGTTGGGGGCCTGTCGTTCGGCCTTTACGCAGTGTCAGCGCCAGTGCATCAAAGGTTGCACGACTTGTACGATGCGTTCGATCTCGCGCTGTGTTGGGCGTTGTAAGTCGAGTCAACGTGTTTGTTCTCGGGCATCTCAAGATCTCGGGCGGATCTGCAAAAGAAAGGCTGCGCGAGAGCGACGTATCTGCCAACGTCAGTTTACGTTGCGTGCTTGGGATCGCTATTACCTTTGTCTTTCTCGACGTTTGCGTGCGGATCTGCGCTGTCAGTACAAAGCTTATGATCAAGAACGAGACTGCGTGCACAAAGCAAGCGATGGCTTTCGTGATTGTTCGCGAGAAAATAGCGAGGCTTATCAGGTCTGTAAAGCCGATGCCAAGGCCAAGTGTGGTCGTTAGGGCGTGATGCGTTCTCGTGAAAAAGACACCGCTTTTGTTTCTTCTCTTTTCTGTATGGAGATAATGGATATGCACAAGATCTCTCGGTTGCTGTTTCCGCTGTTTTTGCTTTGTAGCTGGGCGCTTGGGATGGTGTCGATGGCGCAAGCAAAGACACCCACGCCTGACAAACATGCCGACCCCAACGTCAAAAGAATCAATGTCTCTGTGAGCGCCAAAGCGACATCGCGCCCTGTTTCTGCGGCACCTCAAGCCACTTCGCAAGTGCTTGTGGTGCCTGAAGAATCCGTCGTGCACGATATCTTGTCGAGCAAGACTTTGCGGATCTGTACGCGCTCGGATATCCCGCCTTTTGGGTACTTTCGTGACACGCAGCTTGTGGGCTTGGATATCGAGTTGGCGCGGGAACTGGTGGCTTGGTTTAGCATCCGCTACAAGACGCATATTCGGGCACAATGGGTTGTGATCCGTGCAGCAGATCGTATCCCTTACCTGCAACGGTCTCTGTGCGATGTGGTAGTGGCGAGCTTTTCGAAAAATGCCGCACGCGCCAAGCAGATCGCTTTTTCTTCTGTATACTTTCGCACGCACAAAGCTGTATTGGCTCGCTCAAAAGCTGGAGATGCCCCGATTATCGGCCTCGTTCGTGGTGCGACGGCGCCTCAGACAGCTTTCAAAGGCGCGAGCTTTGCGTATTTTTACAGTTACAGCGACATCGTTTATGCAATGAAGCGGTCGATGTTGGATTATGTGGTTGCAGATGCGCCCATGGCTCGTTACATGTTGCGCATGGCAGGCAAGGTGTATCGTTGGGAGCGAGAACTCGAACAGACCGAGTCTTACGCGATTGGCGTGCACAAAAAGCACACCTTTTTGCAACGCGAGTTGGATCTCGCCCTTTCACAACTGACGCAACAAGGTCGTTTGGCGTGGTTGAAGCGTCGTTGGACGCGTTAGTCTTGCGGCTTGGGATCGAGGGGGGTTTGGTAGACCTTCAAAAGTACAGAGGGGGGTAGGGATAGGGCGCGAAGTTGTCGGAGAAATCCGGACTTTTTGGCGCTTTGTTCATGGAGCAACAAGATGTCGATCTTGTGTTGTTGAATATGCTGGAGACAGTCTTGGAAAGTAGAGCACCACACCACATGGTCTCCTGCCTTTTGGAAGTGCTGCATGATGCTTTGGGCGGCATCTGGGGCTTCATCGTAAAGCAGGATCGATAGCGGGGCGAGTGCGTGCTGAAGTGACTCTGTGATGGCTTCTTGGAGGAGTTGGTTGCCAAGGGGTTTGGTAAAGTAGTTGGCGACGCCCAAACCGAAGGCATCTTCGCGGGTTTCCATGATCGACAAGACAAGCAAGGGGGTGTGGAAGAAGGGGCCACGTTGTTTGAGTTGGCTTGCGACTTCGAGGCCGCTCATCTTGGGCATAAGCACATCGAGCAAGATCAGATCGGGCTTTGCTTGTTCTGCGTGCATGAGCGCTGTGGGGCCGTCGGATGCTTCGATGATCTGGGCATCTTCGACCTGAAGTTCTTGTGCAAGGAGCTGGCGGATGGTGGTCTCGTCATCGACAAGCAAGATGCGTTTGTGATCGCGTTGACTTTGTTCGAGGCGGATGTCTCTGTAAGTATCGATCTGTTGAAGTAGCTCATCAAGTCCAATTATCGGGGTTTCGAGACTCTGTTGGAGATTGATGGGGAGCGCAAAGAAGAAGGTCGAGCCTTTGCCAAGCTCACTTTCGACCCCGATGCGTCCGTCATGATGCTCGATGATCTCTTTGCAGATGGGGAGTCCAAGGCCCGTGCCTTTGGGTTTGTCTGTGAGGGTATCTCCCACCTGACGGAACTTTTCGAAGACTTTGTGGAGGTCTTCTTTGGGGATGCCGATGCCTGTGTCTGTGATGCTTACGACGATCTCGCGGGCCACTTTGCGAACACGGCAGATGATGGAGCCTCGTTCGGTAAACTTGATGGCATTGGATATCAAGTTGATCAGGACTTGAAGCAGACGATCAAGGTCGCCTGCCACGGGTGGAAGGTCGTTTTCGATGTCGATTTCTAGGGTGAGTCCGCTTTCTTCGAGCAAGCTTTGTGTGGCGGCGATGGCGCGTTGGATGGCCTCTTGGAGATCGATGGGGCGCATGTGCCATTCGAGCTTGCCTGACTCCATCTTGGCGATGTCTAGGACGTCATTGATCAGGCTGGTCAAGCGTTCGCCTTCTGAGACGATGATCTCCATGTTGGAGCGGACTTGTTCGACAGCGCGCAGAAGTTTGCGGTCTTGCGCTTGGGCCTGAACATTGGGGAAGATCGTCTCATTGAGGCGTTTGTGAATCAACTTGGCGAAGCCGAGGATCGAGGTGAGTGGTGTGCGCAGTTCGTGAGAGACCGTGGAGATGAACTCGGTTTTCATCTTGTCCACTTCTTTTTCTGTGGTGATGTCTCTCAAAAGAACGGTGACACCGAGGAAGTCATCTGTCTGAAATATGTTGTGCTCGGATGTCTCGATATGTTTGGAATATTGAAAAGAAGAGGGAAACGCGTCCAACTCTTCTTGGGAGGGCGTGCTTTTGGGGTGTAGTCCATTTTCTCGGGCAAAGTTTGCTTCTCTTCGATGAAGGATCCCCGTCCCTGTGGCTTGTCCAATGCGGCGTCTTGGGAGTTCGAGTTCGGTTTCGAAGATCTCGTGCGGGTTGTTTTGGCACTTGCGGATGAGTTCGCGTAGCGGTCCTTCGAGGGTGGGGCCAAGGTTGGCGTCTTGTGCATTGAGATCGAGCATATTGAAAAAGGTTGGATTGGCCCGTAGCACGGTGCCTTGGGCGTCTGTCACCAACAAGCCATCAGCAAGGTTGTCGAGGACTGCGTCGAGGAAAGAGAAGGCGCTGTCTGTTTCTCTGCGTGCGTGGAGCAAAAGCTGTTGTTCAGCTTGGACGCGGTCGGTGACATCGCGCGCTACGATGTAACAAAGTCCTTCGTCGATGTAAGGTGCCAAGCTACACGAAAGCCAACGGTAGCTACCGTCTTTGCAGACAAATCGACACTCGATCTGGGCATCTCGATTTTGCGAAAGTTGGGCGAAGGAGCGATTGAGTTGGGGGCTATCGAGAGGGTGCGCGAGGTCGAGCAGGCGCTTGTTTTTGAGTTCTTCGTCCGTGTAGCCGAGGACGCGGGACCATGCGGCATTGAACTGTCGAAATGAACCAAAGAAGTTGATGATGCCCATCAAGTCGAAGGAAAGTTGAAAGAAGCGGTCGCGTTGTGTGAGAGAACGTTGGAGATTGAGGGTTTGCAGGGCTTGGGACGCGAGAGGGGAAAAGCGCCGCGCTTGTTGGACGTGCCCTGCGCTAAAGTGCCGTGGTTGCGAGTGTGTGATCACAAGGATCGTATCGTGTAAGCCCGTCTCTAGGGGGATATGAAGCGCGGACTTGACGCAACGATGAACCAAGGGGGATTGCTCTTGCCACTCAGGGATCAAGGCGACGTCGAAAGATGCGGCAGGACGGCCTTTTAGGACGCGTTGGAACAGTGAGTGGTTGTGCCATATCGTTTCATGAAAGATCGGGCTGCTCGAAGCGATCGTTCTGAAGATCTGATCCTCTTGTTTTTGAAGAATGAAAGCTTCTTGGAAGTCGATGACGACACGCAACATATCGATGAGCGCGAAAAACAACACATTGTTGTCTTTGGCTTGGTTGAGTTGGTGAAGTCTCTCAAGCAGCGCTTCAGACTCGATGCGAAGTTCTCGCTCGCGCTGTCGAGAGCGTTCGAGATCCAGAAGAGTTTCAAGGAGTTGTTCAGAACGTGTTGTCATCAGATCTTCTTTGGAAAGGGGCCCGTCGTTGATTTAGAAAGTCGTCTCGCTTTTGCGGAAAAGTAAAACAGAAATCATCAGATTACCATGACGATTTTCGCCTCCAAGAAAACAACCCTGTTCTCCGAAGGTATAGATGCCAAGAAAAGGTGTTTGAGGGAGGGCTTGTTTCAAACCATCGACCACCTCGCCAAGGCGTTCGCGCACAGTCAACATACAACCAGCGCAATAGACAACCAAAGCCCCTGCGATATCTTTGTGGTCGATTCCGTGGGTATCGAGGGTCGAGGCGGCGACCCGTCCTGCCCGTGTGATGAGGCTTTCCACAGTGCCGTGCATCAAGACAAGTTCGTCGCCCACACAAATGTTCGAAAAGGCGGTAAAAGCACCGCGCTCGGTCGCAGAGTCAGGATGAGAGAGTTGGAAGTAAGGGATCTTGCCGACGTGCCCAGCCACTCGTCCAAGTGGATAAAGTGTCGTGCGTGTGAGGATGTTGCCTCCTGTGGACACCACATCGTCGAGGATGCCCCCACACCACTCGTTGTACACTTCCATGGCAGGGCGGTGATCGATCTCCAAGACCATACGTCCTTCCAAGGCCGATTCATCGAGGTTTCCTTCGTTGTCGAGGGTGCCCATCTTGGTCACGACGCCTTTTTGTTCTGTGGGTTCGTAACCGCTGTGGAAGGCAAAGATCACTTCTGTGGAAGGGAACAGCACTGTG
Organism: Myxococcales bacterium; assembly: GCA_020632975.1. Taxonomy (GTDB): domain Bacteria; phylum Myxococcota_C; class UBA6777; order UBA6777; family UBA6777; genus JAKLKB01. The sequence goes on along the minus strand of JACKEL010000010.1, from coordinate 182,989 downwards.
AGGACCACTGCGTTGGTGTAGATCCGGTCTTGGACGCACTGTTTCCACAAACCGCTGACGGTGTTGTCTGCGGAACTTCCGCCTGTGACGGGGACATCGTCGCCCAAGATCTCAGCGATCCCTGCGATCGCAGCTTCTTCATGGCCTGGGGCCGAGGTCATCCACACCATCGAAGGGACCTCACCAGGGCAGTCGGCCATCGCAAGGGCTGCTTCAACGGCTTCTTTTGCAGCTGTCTTTGCATCGTGTTGGATCTGAGCGGCTCCCACGCCATATCCGCCCACAGGGTCCAAGATCCCGAAGATGGCGATCCCACGGCCATCTTGGTTATGAACGCCTTGTTCTGTCATCGAACCCAAGCAAGAAGTGCTTCCATGCAAAGGTATGTGCGGTGCTAGCTTTTTGAGTGCGCGCGAGATCTCTTCGATGGAGTCTTCGACAGAACAAGAGAGGTAAAGATAGTTTGGTGTGCCTCCCAATTGTTGTTCGAGCGCGCTGTAAGCTTTCTCAATGGAAGTTTGATCTGAGGCCGAAGCCCATGATGTTGCGATCTTCATCGTTTTCCCCTCAACGGAAACAAAAGTTTTTGAGTTGTTTTTCCAACCCCTACTTTTGGAAGAACTTCTCAAAAAGCGGACCCTTCGACAGTTCTACACCATGAAAACCAAGATGACAAGGATATGGCGCGCATCTGGGAGATTTGGACGAAGTGGCATATCTCGGTATATTTTTAGGGTTTTTTACAATGTGACGGACAAAGGAAAGGAAGAACGGAAGACAGCGTGGAGGAGGGATTACTTTTCCGTCATGGACCAGATGCCTTTCCAGTTGTCAGGGAGTCCTTGCATCTGGAGAGACTGCATACGTTCGAGATAGATGGCAGGCGCGCGATCTTTGGGATGAGCTTGGAGGACGGCTTCAAAGGCCTTTTGCGCTTTCTCGAAGTCTGCGGCTTGGTAGTGTTGGATCGCTTCTTCAAAAAGATGGATCGTGGCCTGTTTTTGCGTGCTTTCTTCGGTGGGGAGTCCTTCAAGGACTTCGTAGATCTTGATGGGACTAAGGCGCCCTTTGACGATGACTTGGTCGAGATAGCGCATGGGATAGCGTTCTGGGTGAGAGAGACGCGAGCGCATCTCTTCGCTGATCACCAAGGCGGCACCGTAGTATTTGGTGAGCCCTTCGAGGCGGGCTGTGAGGTTGACGTTGTCTGAGAGGGCGTCTGTTTGCATACGGCTTTCTTCACCCATGACACCGACCATCATGTGGCCGATGTGAAGGCCGATTCCGATGCGCAGTCGTGGCCAACCATCGCGGGTCATACGTGCGTTGAAGTCTGAGAGTCTGCGCAGTTTTTGTACGCTTGCTTCGATGGCATCGTCAGGATGACGCGGGAACACCGCCATGACACCATCTCCAAGGTACTTGATCACGATGCCTGCTTGTTCGCGAATACAAGGGGTGACTTGTTGGAGGTAGGCGTTGATAAAGTCGAAGTTTTGCTGTGCTGTGAGTTGTTCTGACATCGTTGTAAAACCACGAATATCCGAAAACATCACAGACATCTCTTTACTCACGTGGTCACCCAGTTGAACTTGGGTGATGCTTGATTTGTTCAAAAAGTCCAAGTATTCGGGCGGAACAAAACGGCTATAAGATCGTGTCAACTCGACTTGGTGTTCGTAGAGTCGGGCATTTTCGATAGAGACGGCGGCTTGTGCTGCGATCAGTCGCACCAACTCGATACGGTCAGGCGTGAAAGCGTCCGTGGTTAGGTTGTTTTCGAGGTAGATCACGCCATTCAGTTGGCCTTGTTTGAGCAGAGGTACACACAAGATCGAGCGAACTTGTTGGGTGGCGATGTAGGCGTCGTGCCCAAACTGCTCGGACTTTGCGGCATCTCCAAGTACGACGCTGTCTTTGGTTCGCCGTACATAAGCGATCATCGAGGTGGGTAGGTTGCTTTGTTGATCGAGGGGGCGGATCTGGAGCTGTGTTTGCGGGTTCTCGCCAAGACGCGATGCAAAGATCATCAAGGCACCATCGCGCAAAAGCATCAAGTCACCGCGTTGGGCCCCTGTGTTTTCCAACAGCGTTCGCATGACTTGATCAAGCGCATTTTCCAAATGGATCTCGCTAGAGATCGACTGTGCTGCGCGAAAAACGGCATCCATATCAAGCATCTCAAGCGCGAGATCTCGGGTGGTATCAAGGCTGGAGTCTTTGTGGCGGTGAGGGCGGGTCCGCAGTTGGAGCTTGGAGCTTCGTTGCAAAAGGAGCTTGAGCTTGTGTTTGCTGCCCCAGCTTTCGTAGCCAATCAACGCTTCTTGAAGATAACTGCGGGCGGCAAGCTGATCTTGAAGCGAGACATGCAGTTGTGCTGCAAGTTCGTGTCCCAAAGCCACGTGGTGCGGGAAGTTGTGTTCTTTGGCGCCGTGGATCGCTTCGCGGTAAAGTTGCAAAGCTTGGAGTGTTTCGCCTTGGAGGTGCGCCACCCCTGCCTGCAACAGTGCGGCTTTGTGGGCATAGTGGTCAGGGTTGACCGAGGCCCACTTCGTGACCTTTTCTTTGATCTGCTGGGCTTCTTCAAACAGTTCTTTGCGCGTCTCCTCGTTGGAGGTCGCGTGGGCTTGGGCGATGAGCGAGAGTCCATAATAAAGTGTGAGTTCAGGTTCGCCTGGTTGCGCACCAAAGGCAGCCGCATACTGCATACCTTTTTTGCCGAACTCTACGGCTTTTTCAAAGTCTTCGTGCCAAAAGTAAAGGGTGGTTTTGGCAGCGTAGTAGTAAGCCACTTGGGTGACATTTTCACTGTCGAGGACACAGGCAAGGTCGCGTTGTTCGTCGTAGGTCTCGTCGGTCATCGAGAAGGGATCGATGGTTTGGCCCATCAGGGCTTTGACCAACTGTCGATAGATCAGAGACTGTGAGTAAGCCGTGTAAACGCGTTGGTCGATCCACTTGATGCAACGGTTGATCTCGTTGAGGGCTTCTTTGAGCGGCATCCCGATCATGACGGTAAAGACAGACGGAGACGCGAGGTGATAACAACCGAAGGTGATGTTGCCTACGTCGAAACCTGCTTGGGCGCCTTCGTAATGCAGCGCGATATTTTTGTGAGGGAGCCCGACCCAGTGGTTGATAAACCAACAGTCCATATACAGCGCGATGGTCTTGAGACGGCCACCTTGCTTTTCGTCTGTGCGGATACCCAACTGGCTGAAAGCATAGGCGCGTGGGCTGTTGCCCATCATGTTGTTTTCGATGCTTGAGTAGATTCCGTAGATCGCGGGCGCCATCGGGCCGTTGCCGTATTCGAGGGTCAAGTTGAGGTTCTTGATGGCGAAAAGAGCGTAGAGATCGCCGCGTCCGCTCACATAAGATGCTGGCCCCAACTGGAAAAGCATCAAGGTGACCGCTGCGATCTTGGGATCTTCCATCGCGGGCAAGTCGATCAGATCTTCGGGTTGTCGGTGGCCCATCAGTTCGGTTGTTCGGCCAAGTTCCTCGCCGATCTTGGCTTCCACTGCCTTGGGTTCTTGAGGAAGATCGACACCCAGCTCCTTGGCGATTTGAAGACCGAGTGTGATGGCCTCGTTGAACTGGCTTGCGTTGAGGTAGGAGTCAAACTTGAGGTTGTAGAGTTTGGAGCGTTGCTCGGTGGTTTGGACGCGATCGATCAGTGTTTCAAAAAGGCTATGGAATTTTTCTAGGTCTTGGATCAGATAGTATCCTTCGATTTGAAGGATATGGAGTTGGGATGCGATATCGTACTGTGTGTCCCAAGAGCCGGGGGTGAGGAGCGCGATGCCTTGTTCTGCATATCGCAGGGCTTGTTCAAAAGCCGAGGCATGAAGGGCACGTTGTGCGGCTTCGAGGTTACGCATGAGTTTGGCTTGGGACAGGATGGGGTCTTGTTGCAGATTGCCAGCGTCGTTGAGGTGGTTCACCAGTTGGAACAACTGCTCTGTGGAAAGGCTCTCTGGTGCGTGTTTGAGCAGATGCGAGGCGATGCGTGTGTGGATCTCTTGGGCTTCGTTGGCTTCAAGGAGCGAGTAGGCCGCTTCTTGTACGCGGTCATGGACGAACATCGGGACATCTTCGCGGATCACCAACATGCCTTCTTCGATGGGCTCTTGGCAAAGTTCCTCGATATGTCGGGGAGTTCGCTGCATCAACGAGGCGAGGAGATCGATATCAAAGATGGCCCCGATGCATGCGGCATGTTTGAGGAGGGCTTGGCTTTCTGCGTGGATATGCGAGATGCGTTCCGCCATAAAAGCAACGACATTCTCGGTCACTGCGACGTCTTGGATGGCTTTGGTCTCCCAAGTCCAGCCTTTTTCGTAGTGGATCAGTTTGTCGTCCACCAGTCGCTGAAGAAGCTGGTTGAGAAAGAACGGATTCCCCAGCGTTTTGTGTTGGAGGACTTGCGCCAAGGGGAGGGTTTGGCTGGCGGGCTGAAGCAGGGTTTCACTAAGGAGTTGGTTGGTATCCTCGGTCGTTAGGGGCGAAAGAGTCAAGGTCTCCCAACGACGGCCCACTTTTTTCATGTCTTCGAGGGTCAGAGAAAGTGGGTGCGTTTCGTCCACTTCGTTGTCGCGGTAGCCACCAAGGATCAGCAGTCCACCTTGCGAGGAGGGACGCATCAAGATGCTGAGAAGACCGAGGCTTGCGCGATCTGCCCACTGAAGATCGTCTAGGAAAAGTACGATCGGGTGTTCTGCGGCAGCGAGGTTTGAGATCAGGCTGTACATCGCTTCATTGAAGCGGTTTTGAGCGTCCGCGGGCGGGAGTGGCGGGACTTCGGGCTGTGGACCAATCAACAATGTGAGATCGGGTAGAACCTCTGTAAGCACCGCACCATTAGGAGAAAGCGCTTCTTGAAGCACTTGTTTGCGTGCTGCGATCTTGTGTTCGGGCTCTGTGAGAAGCTGTCGAAAAAGAGCTCGTAAAGCCTGAAGCAGCGCGCTGTAGGGCGTCGAGCGCGTGAACTCTTCGTACTTTCCTGCGACAAAGTAGGCCGAGGATTCGGGCAGAAGTTTGTACAGTTCACGTGCGAGCGAGGACTTTCCAATACCTGGAGCACCATTGATAAAAAGCAAGGCGTGTTCGCCACGTTGGGCGTGTTGGAAAGTATCGATCAGCGTGTGGATCTGTTCATCGCGTCCGTAGAGTTTTTGGGGGATGCGGAAGTATCCAGCTTCATCGTGGAGTGCGAGCGGAAAGTCGGGGATCTCCTCGGTCTCTTGGAAGTATTGCTGTGCTTTCTGCAAGTCGTGAAGGAGCCCTGTCGCGCTTTGGTAGCGATCTTCCGCTTGTTTGGCCATCAACTTGAAGATGAGTTTGTTGAGGGTTGCGGGGATATCGAGTGGTTTGGGATCACGGGCGAGGTGGGCATAGATCAGTTCGCTGGTTTCGTCGGTGACGAAGGGGGGATGTCCTGCGAGCATGTGATAAAAAGTCGCACCCAGCGCGTAAAAGTCTGTCCGATAATCAACGGCGCGGTTCATCCGCCCCGTTTGTTCGGGCGATATGTAACGCAGCGTTCCTTGGATGTATCCAAGAGAAACGAGTTCTTGGCCGTCGCGCCCAAGGCGTTGGGTGGTGCCAAAGTCGATGAGTTGGACCAGATCGAGGTCGGGCGTGATGATCACATTTTGGGGGTTGAGGTCTTTGTGGACGAGGTGATGTTTGTGCAAGACCTCAAGCGCCCGTGTCAGCGGGACGGCGATCGTAAAAAACTCTTTGAGGGGGAGGGGACGGTGTTCGATGAGTCGCAGCAAGGAATGACTTTGTGTATCGGGCATCACGATGGCGGGAAGCCCGTTAAAGTCGATCAGTTCGTCAAAATGGATCAAGTTCGGGTGTTTAAGGGGTTTGACGAGTTCGAACTCTCTTTGGAGATCGCGTTGTCGTCCCACATTTGGAGAGTCAGGTGTTAGGGTCTTTAGGATGACGGGGGTTGTTTCTTCCTTGCGCATCGCACGAAATACCGTGGTGTACGGGCCTTCGTAGATGGTTTCGAGGACTTGGTATGGACTCATCAAGAAGCTCTCCAGTGCAGCTAGAGGCACCTTCGGGTGCAGGCAGGCGGTGGATCTCTGTTGTGCTGTCGAAGCTCAGAAGATAACGCAGACTAGAGCAGTAAGACAAGATTCTAGAAAGGATCTCATGTCTTTGTGAACGAAAGATCGCCCTGACTCTGATCTCGAGAGGAAGGCTGTTTTACAAGGTGGAAGGAGAGAGCAGAAGCAAAGCTTAGGACTTTGGTGCGTAGTAGGGGGGCTCTGCACTTCGGTTGATGTGAGCGACGATCACTTGCGGTTTGTGAAGGGTGTTTGCGCGTTCCATGGCTTGTGCAAAAGCGTGGCGCATCTGTTCGGGATTGTGGATGTTGTATGCGTCTGCGCCCATCCCTTCGGCGATCTTGGCAAGGTCAGGATTTCCTACAGGGTAGTAGTCCGACCAGATCGGATCAGGGAAAAAGGCTTCCATCCCTTGGTTGACCATGGCTAGGGCGTTGTCGTTGAGGACGATCCAGATCGCGCCCACATTGTATTGTGAGGCTGTGGAGATCGGCCCGCTTTGCATCAAAAAGGCGCCATCTCCCACCACGGAGACGCAGGTCTTGTCAGGGGCGGCGATCTTTCCACCCACTACGGTTCCCATCGCGGTTCCCATCGGGCCCATCGCAAGGGTGTAATGAGCTTGGGCGGGTGGATTCATGGTCACAAAGTGCAAGGTCCACCCGATACAGTTGCCGTTATCGACGAAGAGATGGGCATCTTTGGGCAACATCTCTTCAAGGCACTTCATCAGTGCTTGCGGATAGATCGGGCTTTCATCGCTGTCTCGTTTGCCAGGATCAGAGTACGGGAGGTAAGGGGAGTGCTCGTGTTTGAGCGCTTCGATAAACTTGCGACGCGGCTCAACAAGATCGGGATCGACGGGGGTTTGTTCACCTAGGTCACAAAGTTGGTCGATGGCTTGTTCGATCATGGCCACGATGCCCATCGAAACAGGGAAGTTTCGCCCGATATTCGGCTGATTCATGTCCACTTGGATAAAGGACTTACAGGGGATCAGCATGGGGTCCCAACTGTTGGTAGCCCACTCGCCGAGGGTAGAGCCCATCACCATCAACACATCGTAGAGTGGATCTTGCAGGTAGTACGGGGGCCAAGCGCAGTTGGCAAGGCCATAATGCCGCAAAGACATGGGGGCGCTCTCAGGATAGACACCTTTTCCATTGGGGGTGGTCATCACGGGGATTGCGAACTTCTCGGTAAACTCGACGAATCGCTTGAGTCGTGCAGGGTCACGTAGGGCGGTGCGGCTTCCATTCCCAAGGAAAAAGATCGGTCGTTGGGCCTGCATCAGTTGCTCGAAAGCCTGTGCTGTACGTTGTGGGTCTGCGGTTTGCGGCGTGGTTCGGTAGTTTTCGACGCTTTGTGGAAAAGGTGTCTCAGGGACGGTTTGGTTGGACACATCTTCGGGCAGACTGATGTGGGCTGCGCGGTGGGGGACATTCATGATCTCGCGCATGGCTTGCGTGAAAAGCGTTTGAAAGTGGCTACTGCTACTGATCATCGCGCTATAATGGATGGCATTGCGATAGACATTGTTGACATCGAGTTCTGCGTCGATGCCTTCTTGGAGATAGCCTTTGCCAAAGTCTGCCTCGGGAACCTCCCCAGTGATCGCAAGGACGGGGAAAAAAGCAGCATTGGCGTTCATTACGCCCGTCAGTGCGTTTGTTGCGCCTGGACCTGCGGTGACCATCACGACGCCTGGTTTGCCCGAAACCATCGCATAACCCGTGGCCATGTAAGCGGCACCTGTTTCTTGGCGACAGATGATGTAGTCAAACCACTCACGCTCGTTTTTCATGACATTGAGTAAGTATTTGAGCGCGCCACCAGGGATCCCGAAGGCTTTGTCGATGCCTTCGAGCTTAAAGAAACGCATCAACAGTTGGTTGACGGTTTCATTTTGGAGGGTGGTGTAATAGGGGGTGTGTTCGATACGCATGTGGTTATCCCTTTTGTGTGGGGTTGCGTCGCAACAAGACCGCGTTGGTGTGGAAGTGGATGCCGATTCCAAGGAGGACGAGGTAGTCTTTTTCGATTTGATCGTAGAGATACGCCAAGTTGAGGGGGATTGTGGCAAGCTCGACATTGGCAAATGTCTTGAGGGTTTGGAGATACTGCGCGGGTTGGATCGCTTCATTCCAAGCTTGGAGCAAAGACTGTGAGCTTTGGTGGCTGATCAACGAGATGTCCGCACCTGTCAGATTATTTCGCGCAAGAAGTCGGTTGGTGACAGCGGGTGGAGCTTGTTCTCCAAAGGTGGAAAAAGACACTTGTCCCGCTTCTGTCAGATGAAAATAAGGGCGGCTAAAGGTGTTGGTGCAGTCGCCATTGCTGTTGCGTACAGGGTCGCCAGCGATAAACATCTGCCCGTAGTCTGCGGACTCTGTGTAATTTTCAAAGTCCACAAAGCTAAAGCGGGTGGTATCGTTTGTGTGCGCAACGACCGCAGCCCCCGCACCATCGGCCACACTGATCGCTGGAGAAGTGTAATAGTCCACATACTGGGACCAGTTGGCAGCACACACGATCAAAGCCCGCTTGGCTTGGCCTGTTTGAATTAAGGACTGAGCGACCACCACACCCGTATTAAAGTTCGTAAACTCATCGTGGAGGGGCAGGACCACAGCGCTTGAGGACATCCCCAAACGAGCGTGGACATGGGCGAGTACGTTGGGAGAAACAAACTCACTCACAGAGCCATAACCCAACAAAAGGTCGATGTCCGTGCTTTTGAGATCGGCGTCATCGAGAGCAGCTTGGGCAGCCGTGACCATCAAGTCCAAGATGTTGTTGGGAGGAGGAGCCATGGAGCCAGGATTGGGCAGCACGCGCCGTTGATCGTAGCCATAGAAAAGGTTGGAACCTGGGGGCTGATGTTGATTTAACCAATCAAAGACGGGGTCATCATTGGTGCGGATCTCTTCGGGAACACAATAACCAGTCCCGATGATCGCGATGGGATGGGGTTTCTGCATCGGCAATGTTCCTTCATCTCAAGAAAGGTGCAAAGAGAACCCCCGATACTTGGGGGCTTGCTCGTCTGGCCACGGGCAACGGATGAGCAAAAAGAGGCACACTCATAGGTAGGAAAAGGATCAAGTGTCGCTGAGCCAGTCAGGTTGGGGGAGTCCAAAGTGTTGGCTCAACATGATCTCTGCGGTGCTCAGGGCACCTTCGACCCAACCTTGCTCGTCAGAGTAGGCTTCTCCGCAGATATAAACAGGCGCGCTTGCCTCGGGCTGTGTGATGGCGGGGATGACTTCCCAGCTTTTGTAGTGGATGTTCCAAAGGTTGATCGCGCCACCAAAAGGCTCGTCTGCCCAATCGCGATAAGCCGCGTCGTAAGGCTCGGGTGCATAGGGAAGTCCGTGCATGACTTTGAGTTGGCGGTGGATCTCTTGCACCATCGCGCGCGGCGCTCGATACGTCCGCCACTCTGGGTAAGGAAGCGCTTCAGGGTCCACAAAGCGGTTGACCAGAGGCTCGAAAAGCGCCTTGGCTTGGGGGTTGGTGCGAAGACCCGCCCAAAAGTCCACGTTGTTACCGTCGTCATAGGTGGCCATGAGCACGGCGTTGGTATTGTTGCGATCTGCCCCAGGCTGTCGGCCTTCTACGCCCCAATAGTAACTTTGTCTGATCGGCATGTCTGTGACAGACTGACCTTTGGTGACACCCACCGCTTCCCACCATGGATAGGGATAACACATAAAGATCTTGAACATCGGGATGGGTTTGACCGCGCCAAGGAGGTAGTGGACGTGGTGGTTCTGTTTGTCGAGGACGACGCCCGTTTGATCGAGGCGTTCGATCGAGTGCCTTGGCATCGCAAGGATCAAGTGACGCGCTAGGATCGTGGCTTCTCTTCCTTCATCATCGCGAAACTTGAGTGAAACCCCTTGGGTGCCGTCTGGGAGTTGCGTGGTGTCGAAAGATTGGAGCCATTGACCAAAACGAATCGCGCCGCCTGCCTCTTCAAACCACTCTGCGAGGGTCAGAGGAACGGTCTCGTAACCATCGGATACAGCGTAATATTGGATCTGTTTCCCAAAGTCATCCAAGTTAAAGGGGATCGCGTCAGCAGCATTCCAGTTGTTGAGCAAGAGGTTGTAACCGCTCGCTTGCTCCGCCAAAGAAAAGGCTTCTTGTCCAAGTACTTTGAGCAAAAGATTCCAAAAGCCCCATTGATACAGGGGGCGTCCTTCAAAGACGGTTTCTCGTAGGACTTGGCGGGCTTGTTGGCGTGATAAGTTCGTATAACCCGGGATGATCTGGTTGACCGCATAAGCCACGAGCGTACTTGGATCGCGGTCTTTCTCGCTCCAAAGGACATTGTAAGGGATCTTGCTACTGTCATTGAGTTCTTGGGTTCTGAGGTGTTTTCCCCGCACATAGGCGATATTTTCGGGCTCACTCACTGGGAAGTCATGCGTCGCAAGCTGCATCTTGTTCATGACAAGCGAATAGACCAGCGTTTGCGCAGAAGTAAAGCGCATCCCGCCCAGTTCACAACGGATATGAGGCATCCCTGGAGGCGTGACGGAAAGCAAGCGTCCACCAATACGATGGCTACCTTCAAAGACTGTGATGTCGAGCTTGCCGCCTTTTTGGGCTGCGAGCGCCCGCAGCGAATCAGCTTCAGCGATCCCGTCGGTTAAGAGGCGCCACCCGCTGTACACGCCCGATACACCGCCGCCTACAATTGCTACATCAAGAACGGAGGAAGATGTCATGCAAAGCTCCTGCGTGAGTTGAAAGGTCTGTGGTCGTGGGGAGATGTCTTAGTCAGCCCAAGAGGGCTTGGAGAGTCCAAAGTGATGTTCGAGCATGTACTCGGCGGTCTCTAGGGCGCCTTCGACCCAGCCTTGGTGGTTGGAGTAGGCCGAACCGCAGATATAAACGGGGAGATCGGAGGCAGGCTTGGTGATGGCGGGGATCACTTCCCAACTTTTGGCGCCACGTTGCCAGAAATTGACGGCGCCTCCGTAGGGATCGATAGCCCAATCCATGTAGGCCGCAGCATAGGGCTCAGGGACATAGCGAACACCGTGCATCGCTTGAAGCTGCCGATGCAACTCGTCCACCATGCCCGCAGGTGCGCTGTAATTATCCCAATCAGGAAGCGAGGTGTCTTGGGCGTGAGGGTTGTTGCGCGTCAAAAAGCGCGGTTCCGTGGGATCTTCTTGGAGACCCGCCCAAAAGTCCACGTTGTTTCCATCGTCATAGCTCGCAAGGAGCGCAGCGTTCGTATTTTTGGGATCTGCACCCCACTGCTGTCCTTCCACCCCCCAGTAATAACACTGTCGCAGCGGGAGATCCGTCACGGACTGTCCTTGTTGGATGCCGAGGGTATTCCACCAAGGCGTCGGATAACACAAGAACATCTTGAAGAAAGGGAAGCCCTGGACGCTTTGGATCAGACTTTTTGTACGAGGAAGGCTCAAACCCACACTTGAAGGGTCGATCAATTCCAAAGAGCGCCGTGGCATCGCAAGGATCACGTGGCGCGCATAAACAGGGCTCTCGCGACCTTCAAAGTGCAGCGCGACCCCTTGGGACTGATCCTCTAGCGTCGTGGCTTTCATGCACTGCAAGCGGTGCCCCATGTGAAGCTGCCCACCGAGTTGAAGAAAACGCTCTGAAAGGGCCAAGGGTACGCTCTCAAAGCCATCGGTCACGCCATGAAAGGTCACATCCCCCGTAAAGTCCGCGAGATTGAGCAGTGTCATGTCCACAGCATTGAAGTTGTGTACGACAGACTCATAACCCCCAGCATCTCGGGTATAAGAGAAAGCTTCGTCGCTGAGTACGCGCAACAAGACATTCCAAAAACCTTGTTTGTAGAAGGGCTTTCCATCAAACACAAAGTTTTGCAGGGTCTTGCGCATCTGGTAGGGCGTTAGCGACGAAAACCCCGGAATCAACTGATTGATCGCGTAGGAGATCAGACTGCTCACAGGCACATCGCGCTCTGGGTAGTCGAGCACATAAGGGACTTTGTTGGGATCGCTGAGTTCTTGGAGGCGTAGTCGTTTCCCCCGCAGATAGGCCAAGTTGTTCGACTCAGCAACAGGGAAGGGGTGGGTATTGAGTTTGAGTACATCTTCCACAAGCCCGCGTACAAGGGTTTGTGTGGAGATGTAGCGCATCCCACCAAGTTCACAAACGACATGAGGCATCCCTGGAGGAACAACGGAAAGCAAGCGCCCACCGATGCGTTGACTCATCTCAAAGACTTGGATGTTGGGAGGGAGCCCTTTGGGTGTGGAGGAAGAAAGTTTGGAGGGAGGATCTTGGAGGAGTCGCCAACCTGCATAGAGTCCTGAAACACCAGCGCCAATAATAGCCACGTCGAGAAGTACTTGAGAGTCCATGAAACTTCCTTTTTGTTGTACATAGAAATCGTACATAAAGTGACACGAGGACAAAGCACTTTGGTCGCGAGATATGGCAAGAAGTCTCTTGCGATGAGCCATTTTTCTTGGGTTTTCCGTCCAAAACCCATAAAAGATATCAACAAATCGGAGTGGTTGTAGGGTATGCGTGAAGCGGGGGAGTGTCAAGCAGGGCATCGGATGTTTGGACAAAGTTTTTCTTTGGGGGGGTTGCACGGTTCTCGAGGATGCCTAAACATGGCTATACGAAATCACACAGCTAGAACTTTCAACGCAAAGGAGAGCGCGGCGCATGAAGCTGCAAGTCTATCGACAAGGGAAAAGTGTTTCTTTTTCAGGCGTCAATGCGTTAAGCATCGGCAAAGCCACAGGGAATCTTGGCGGCGGCTGCGCCGTGTGGAGTGCGCTTTGGCTCGTTCCGCCCGTGTTTCGCTTGCCTCCGGTCTTGTGGTTTGTGGTGTACGGCGGGCTTCTTTACCTTGCTTTTCGGTATCTTACGAAAGAAGATCCGAGTAAGTCGCTTCCCATCCTTGAAAAGTTTACTTTGGATACCACAGAAGATCTCTTGAGCATCGAAGCACAAAGCGGCGATGACGCGAAGTTTTGGGATCTTCCTTTGTCTTCGATTCGCGGTCTTAGCATCCGAACACTCGATCTTGTCGAGGGTTTGACCACTGAGATGGTACCTAGTCAAGACCTTCCTTTTGAGCTGAGCTTTGGGCTTGCTCCTGGGTTTGGAGATGGCCCTGTGACGGTGTATTGCCATCTCGTAGGCATCCGTAGAGAAAACGATCTTGTCCAATTGAGTGGGCTTTTGGGATCGCTTCTTGGGCTTCCTTATATCAATGTCCACAACCGAGCCCACAAAAAGATTTCGCTGAGTGTGTTGCGCGAAGATCTTTCGTTGGAGGGTGCTGCCAAAAGTATCCCCACTGTCGAAGACGCGGGCTGGGTGATGTCCACCCTGATGGGGATGTCGGGCGGAGAGTCGGTGTCTTTGGAGCCCTCGGCAAGCGAGCAGAGCGAGCAGTCCGTGGCGTTGGAGGGAGGGCAAGACTCGTGGTTTGATAGCAAGCCTCAAGAGTTCGCTGCGCCCGTCGTTTCCGCAGATGAGCCTTACTCTGTGGCGCAACATGTCGGTGAGGCTGCGCCGCGCAAAGAGCGCCATCGTGCGAAAGAGTGGCCGCATACTGGTAAAGATGAGCCCACCCGAAAGGATAAAGAAGATCTCTCGAAGGGCGAGGCTCGTCATCGTGGAAAGCCCGAATCTTCGAGAGGGCGGGTGGTTGGTAACTTAATCAAGATTGCAGGCCAGCCTTCTTCGCAAGAAGCCGCCAAAGACTTGCTGAAACAAAAGGATGTGGGGAGCGAGTTGCGTTCGATGTTTACGTCAGAAAAGAGTTTTTCTCCTTCTGCGTTGGCCCCCATCCCACCAAAGAAAGAGCCCGTTGCCCCCACGCTCCCTGAGACAAAGAGCGAAGGGCTCGATAATGCCGCCATGTTGGTCGCTCGCTCCTTGAAAAAGGAGTCTGATGGTGTGCGTTCGATCTCCGCCCAACAAGAAGCCGCAGTGGAGAGCGTTCGCGTAGGGGCTGACGTCTGGCCTGAACGCGTTCAGGATACCCAAGCGCCTGCTGCTTTTGAAGAAACCTTTGGCACGCAAAACGCACAGTATTTGGACTCTGAGTGGCCTGAGTGGTCTCGATTTAGCGGAAAAGACGGGAAAAAGGCCCAGTTGGAGTGGCCTACGTGGGAAGGTCGCAAAGAGAAGTGAACCAAAGCCCTCATCTTTGGGGAGATCTTGCGTCATTTTGGGGTTGGGGGAGTGAGCGTCTAGCGAAGCTGCTCAGCTTTGGGGTGGGTGTCTCCTAGGAAGTCTGCAAGTTGACAAGCCAGCGAAAAAGCAACCAACGGTCGTTGGGGAACGGGGATCAGATAGTGCACGCGTACTTGGATGCGACCTGTCTTTGGCACGAGCACGATCTGATGGTGTTGCTTGGTTTCTTCGTACACAAGGAGCCACGTCTCGCGGCTCTTGTCCACAAATCCGTTGTTGATCAGGCTTTGTCCAATCTTTTGGCAGAGTTCTTCGGGCTCCAAGGGGAGGTCAGGAGTACAACGCCACAGCAAAAATTGAACGCAGCTCGGATCGCGTCGGATATGCATGGCATCCCTCCGTACACTGGGGCTTTGGGGATTAGTTACCTGTGCGCTCTACCACGATCTCGCAGTAATCATCGCCTTTGGAAACACAGTGGGTTTCTTCTGTGCGCCACTGAGCTTGGCCACGGAAGAGGCTGCTGTAGAGTTCGGGGGTAAACTGTGGCTTATCACGCCAGTTGACGCGGTGGGCAAGCTGAACCATCGCGAGCGTACCACCTTGGTGGAGGTAGCAACGTCCCGAAGATGCGAGACCATGGCGCGTCACGTGATAGGTGCTTTCGTAAGTCCCAGGGCTACGAAGCACAAAGTATTTCTCAGGCGTATAGTCTTGGATGGTCCATTGACCGAAGCCAAGGGCGCGTCCGATGGCACAACACCCGATCAAGATCTCAAGAGGATCGCCTGTCGGCGCCCCCGCCAAACCTTCCCACTCAGGGGAGCCGATGATGCCGCCAAAGGTGTTGAAGCCGCATTGATGGCCTGCTTCGATCAACAACTCTTCCATCACGCGGAAGGACTGGGGCGCGGTGCGCTCGATGTTGTAAAGGGCGTTGTAGGAGATGCTGTTGTAGTACGAGGCCAAGTGCAGTGTGACAAAGACGCCAAAGCCTTGGACAAGACCGCGTTCATCGCTGTTGATGGTGCCAAGGAAGTTTCGAAGCCCTGTTGCGATGGCGTGGATCTGGTCTTCGTACTTTCCAGTGAAGCTGTCTCCAAGCAGGCGTTGGGTTTCTTTTTTCCCGACAGGTCGGGAAGGTGGCATGGGTTGTTTGGCACCTTCGATCTGAAAGCGACACTGGGGGGCACCAAGCGCCACACAGGTTTCTTCCGCAACGTCGAGGGTTCCCATGGGGAGATCGTAAGCGATCTCTGTGGCAGCGACCGCACAACCTGCAGCGACCGCATCTGCGGTGTGGCGTCGACGGACTTTTTCACCATACTTTTCTTTCCAAGTGAAACCGTAGTGGAGAAAGTCGCCTGTCGCGAGTCCACCTTGGGCTTGGGTATGCAAACGCAAGGTGCCGTGTCCCATCGCCCCAAAGATCAACTCAGCCACTTTGAGCTTTTCAGCGGGGGTTTCCGCGCCTGTGCGTGGTATAAGTTGGGCGAGGTAATGGTAAAAAGCCTCGTGAGCACAGCGTGTTCGCAAGGCAACGCTTTCTCGGGAGCCAAGTGCGTCGTCGATGGTTTGATCAAGCCAAAGGTTGTAGTGGTGACAGTGGTACACCACGGGTGTATCCGCAAAGAACGAGAACGCGTGTTCGGGAAGGAAAGAGAAAAGTTCTTCTTTCTTAATTTGTATAGTCATGGGCTTACCTTGTTGAGCCAGTCTGGGCATCTTGTGGGATTAAACGTTGAGTTGGTCGATACCAAGGATGTCACAGACCGCCTCTTCAACTTTGGCGAGAGCTTGCGGACTGAGTGATGCGGGTGCTTCAAGGTGTTCCATTGGGATCCCTGTACGTAGCGCGAGTCGCATCATAGAGGCGTGTGGGTCTGGTGCGTAACGTTGCAAGAACTCAAGGATCCTTGCAGCACGCGGGCTTTCTTCGGCTTCTTCTTCGAGAGAACCTTCTTGGAAGCCTTCGAGTTGGAATTGAAGGGTTTCGCTGATGCGTCGGCCAAAAAGTCTCGCCATCCCGATGGGAAGGCTTGCTTCGAAAGCAAAGACAAGCAAGAAGTCTTCGCGTAGTTCACGAAGGTGAAGGAGTCGATCGCTCGATTCCACGGTGATTTGGAGTTCTGAAGACCAAGAACCCATCAGGCGAAGAACTTCTCGATTGTTGCGGATGAGTTCTCCAAAGAGAGCAGAAAGCTCTTCTGAGGCTTCTTGGAGAACGGGGAGGACATAAGAGTCGAACAGCAGGCAGTCAGGCATCGTGATCACGAAGATGCCTTGGAGCGCGGGGACGCCTTCGGCTGCTGCGGGAAGGTTGAGGATCTGCATCCGTACACTCTCCTTCTAATTAGGCGAAACGGGCAATGGTCTCTTGCAAAGCACCCAAAAACGGGCAAAGCGTGATATCTTCGATGGGATCGGGACGAACAAGACCTAAAGTCATTGGGCCTAGCGGGGTTTGGATCCAAAAGAGGCTAAGCGCATATTGAGAATCGAGCTGCAAACACACAGCGCGCGCGGCGAGATGCTTTTGATTTTGTTCAGGAAAGGCCGAACGGATAGCCATGATCTGTTGGTACAGCATGGGTCCCCATGACATCGCTTCTTCTGAGGCATCAGCGCTTGCGAGGGGGAGTCCGTCTTCGTCACAAAGAAAAGCCAGGTAAGCGCCCGTAGAAGGCAACAACCACTCGACAAAACGCTCGAAAGCTTTGTCGAGACGATCCGCTTCCAAAAAGATGGGTGGCGTTCTTTCAGGAGCAGGAGGGGGCATCCAAAGAGGCGCGATGGGCGCAAGCGGCAAGCGCGCAGGAGCCGTGAAATTGCTCTCTTCGGGAAGGTTCCAAAGGATCTCTTCGTCGATCAAGTTCTCGACAGGATCGATAAGATCGGTGAGGTATCCCACAGGCACAGGCTCACGTGGGCTCAGGGCTTCCAACGAAGACAGACGCGTTGTGGCGTGGAGCGGGTGGTAGCTTGGCGGTGGGGCCTTGAGGCTTCTAAAAGGCATGAAGCGCGCGGCGATCTCTTCCGCACGTTGGATCAGCATCGGGTCATCCGAGCGCAGAGAGAGCGGAGCTGGCGGAGTTTGGGGCGACAAAGAAAGCTGGTGTGTACTTGAAGGAAGCTCAAACTCCAAGGATGGCTCAGAGGTCGCGTCGTTGAAGGTCGGTTGTCGAATCGACGTCGATGTCTTGAACGGAGGTGGGGGCAAAGAGGGGGCATAGCTAAGTGCTGGCGGAGAAACAGGTTTGTTGGGGGGAGGTTCTTGGTCAAACAAAAGCGCTTCTTGGTAAGGGAGATGGAGCATCGAATTGTTTGCACGCGCATGAGAAGGACTTACCTGCTCAAAGAGGGCGTCAAGACGTGTTTGTTCGATCCACAGGAGAGAAGGCTTGTTCATAAAAAGCTCCGATGCAGTCGGATACAACAGGTTCACAGCAAGCAACAAAAGGGCAGTGGACAAGCCCTAGAGAATAGAGAAGGTCTTCTCTTTGTGTCAGAATTAATCCACGAGGGGCATCCGTTCTCCTAGAACAGGCTGTTCTACCAAGGAGAGTCGGTCTTCCAACTCGATGGCGAGTTGTTCAAAGAGCAAGGCCAATGGCTGGAAATTGGAGGGCATGAGCCCGAGAGGTGAACCGACAGCGCTGGCCTCAAGGAAAGCTTGGTCGCGTGGGATATGGGTGCGAAACAGCACATGTGAGGGGAAACGCTGTCGTATCTCGTGAAGAGACGCTGAAGAGATCGCGCTTTCAGCTTGCCACATTGTGACGATCATGCCCGTAAGTTCGATGGCATAGTCTTCTGAACGCAACCAATGGAGCTGTTCAAGAAGTTGGGGAAAACAGCGCAAGGCCAAAGGCTCCGCTTGGATCGGGCTCAAGAGGGCATTGGCTGCGCGCATCGCTGCGAGGCTGAGTTCGCCCAGTCCTGCGGGGGTATCGAGGATACAGAGGTCGTACTCTGCGCGGGCTTGTTCAAGGACTTGGAGCAGACCTTGTTGTTGGACCATGACGCTACGCCAAAGTGCGCTGTTTTGGCGGGGCAAAGCGCCTACAGGCAAAAGGTGGAGGCCCACTTGACGCGTGACGATGCGCGCGCGTTCGAGTGGATGGTTGTGGAGAGTCATCCCCACAAGTCCAGGGGCACGTTGTAGCTTGGCAGAGAGGGAGGAGCCCAGAGATCCTTGGGAATCGACTTCGATCAAAAGGATACGCCAGCCTCTTCGTGCGAGTGCAAAAGCAAGGTTGAGGGACAAGGTTGTTTTGCCATCTCCACCTTTGGGGCTTGCTACTACCAGCGCTCTCAATGTTCTTTCCTCTGTAGGTAACGAAGTTGAAGGACTAGATCAGGATACGACGTGAACGAGCCGAGAGATCAGGTGACGCGTTTTCGTAAGCGCTCGACATTGTAGAGTGTTCGTTGATCGTCCGGACGCAGGCGCAAGCACTCCTCAAAGAGCGAGAGCGCCTGTTTGTATTGTCGCCGTAGATACGTGGTCATGGCTTGTTTAAACAGTTCTTCAAAGGCTTCTTCATCCTCGTTGCTTGCCGAAGGAGCAGCACTCACAGGTGCGGCTTGGGGAGCGCGAGGGGCGAGTTCTTTTTCTTCGGGTTTCGCAGGCAAGGGCGGTGTGACTGCATGGAGCTGGACTTGAGAAGCCGACATCGACTCAAGGCCCGCAGGCGTGAAGTTGCTATCCACGGAAGCGTAGTCGTACTGGGGGCCTTGGAGATTTTGCAGCGTTTGATCAAGGATCGCGGTCAAGGTTTCTTGGGAGAGACTTTTTTGCTCGTGCCCTGCGATGATATCAAGGATCTCGTTGATCATCGACTCAGGATCTTCTTGGCCTTTTTCCAACTCATCCGTGCTAAAAAAAGCAAGACTTGCGCGTAGTTCAGCGGTGAGTCGTTCTGCGGCTTGGTTGATCGCTTTGCCCGAGATCTTGGCCTGCTCTGCGGAGTCTCCCTCGGTGCTTTTCGCTGGAGATGGGTTGGGAGGGATGTAGGCAGGCTCTTCTTCAGAAGGAGGCGCGACCTTGAGGACAGGGAATTGGCCTGTGAGCGCTTCTGCTGCGAAGTCATCTTCCAAAGACGACGTGCCTTTGGAAGAATCCGCATTCATGAGTTCGGGTTCTTTTGGCGCGGCGGGTTCTGAGGCTTCTGTTCGCAGCGCGCTATCAAGGGCCCGCACAAGTGCTTCCAACTTCTTTTGGTTTTCGTCGGTCAGTTGGGCGGGAGCTGGAGTCGCGGAGACAAGTTTGTTTTGCGAACGGCTTGCTTTCCAATTGGAAGCCGAGCCTGTGTTGGGGGCTGTGGCTCTTGCGGAAGACAGTCGTTGTTGGGACGACATCGCAGCAGCCAAGCGGTTTTGAGAAGGTGTTGCCGAAGGGCTTGGGGTTGGGGGCTTGGTTCGTTGCTGTGGGGAAGACTGTGTGCGCGACCAATGAGCAGAAGAGCGCGTTTCGCGTGTGGTGGGTAGGTTGGCTTTGGAGCCACCTGTCGAGGTCTTTTGTTCTTTGGACAGTGCCATCGCCAAGGCACGGGCCAACATCTCGTCTGCCTGTTGGGGCGCAGATGTCCGAGATGCACGAGGAAGATTGATCGAAGAACGCGATTGCCCCGTGGGTGTTCCTGGGGCGGGTGGTTGCGTCAAAGGGCGCGAAGGTGGCGGCTTGGACGGCGTTCTGGAGGGAGGAGGTTGGGAAGGGGGCTGCGAGAGCGGAGGCATGGTCGGAGGGCGTGTGATCGGGCGCTCGTTGACTTGAGGAGGCGCGACTGGTCGAGCGGTCGTGATCTCAGGTTCCGCAAAGGCTGGGGGCAACTCGTGATAAAGCGCGCTAGGTTCCAATGGTGGCAATGCCTCCATCGAACTGCGCAAGACTTCATTGAGGGCCGAACGCGCAGGGGCGATGATGGTTTGGCCTTCTTCCTCTGCATCAGAAACCGTGGCCAGCCACTCCGCCGCAGAGCGAGAGAGTGGTGAGGGACGTGAGTAAGGACTCAGGAAGTCTGCTTGGTTGTTGGGAGAGTCCTCGTATTCCATGGGCAACTCAAGCTCAGAAGCCTGCCAAGAGTTTTCCACATCTTGTAGCCCTTTGAGTCGAGCTTCTTCGAGCGGAAGGAGAGGCGGAGGCGTTTGAGAGTGAGGGTAGGGCGAACGAGGGGCGCCCCCTCGGTAATCTTCATGCCAAGGAGGTGGGGCAGATGTATTCCAGCGTTCATTGGGTGCTGATGTTCTCACGGCGTCCAAACGACTTGATGTCCCAAGCTGTTGGAAGTACGCACGTGCTTGTGGATTCTCTGGATCAACTTGTATGACAAGACCCCAGTAGTAGAGAGCCTTTTCTTGCTCTCCGCGGCTCGCATGAAGACGCGCTTGATTGATGTAGGCGTCGATTTGTAGTTCTCGCGTTGATCTGCTCAAGAGTCGTACCCGTTGGCGAAGTTGTAGGGTTGTATTTGTGGAGTCCAAGGTGCCAATGTTGATCAAATCCTTGAGGAGCCATTCATCCTATACGTTCTATAGATCCCTTGCAAGCCTGTCTCTTGCTTTGTGGTTAAGCTCTAGGCCCGCAAAGGTGGTTTGAATAGAGTTTGTATAGAACTCTTGTTCAAAATGCTTGGTAATGCCTTATGTCTTTCTTAGGGAAAGATGCTCTCAATTTGTTTTGATACGGTCGTTTGCGGGGGAGATGAAGATCGGGGGGAAGAAAAAAGGAGGGTTTCTTAGAGCCAACGCGCCAAAGCTACTCGGAGATATTCTTCTGCACGTTGATCGATGGGACGGCCATGTGCCATGATGATGCGCGAAAATGCCCACCCAAACAGCCCTTTGCATCCCTCAGAAAAGGCCTGCTTGTCTTTGATTTGAGAAGTGAAGATCGGGCTCACTTTGAACTGTTTGTAGGTCCCCAACACGCGGTAGAGGATGTGGCTCATCCACCCATGGATGTTGTCTTGAAGGTTGAATACCAAGTCCGTTGTGAGAAGGGTTTCTGTCTTGGGATGATAAAAGATCGTCTCTTGAAGTTTGGGCATCCCACCCAAACACAAATGCTCGATCTCGTCTCCCCAAGGCCCCGCAAAGCTATCGCTCCAAGTCCCGTGGATCGTCAGATCTGGACGCTTGGCTGCCAAGCCCACAGGCGCGTATAGCTTGGCTTGTGGATAGCGCTTTTGGGCTGTCCCCAAGTAGAGGTGGTGGAAGAGGTTGGGAGATACCAAGTAACGCACTTGACCCAGTTCCTTTAGCTCGCCAGCAAGCTCATCATCGATCTCGATCGGAGAGTGCAACCACAAACCCCCATCGGACAAACGAATCACTGTCATCCGTGTGCTCAAATAAGCACCCGGCATCAACTGGACCTCACCCTCCGCAAACCATATCCCTGGAACCCAAGCACGTAACTGGCTCATCTTTTTCCCTTTCTTCTTTCACGAACGACTTGACTTGATGATTAGTAAAGTGTACTTGACTAATTGTCAAGAGAGAGCTGAAGAAAAGGAAAAGCTGCATGGAGAAGCAAGAGAAGACAAAGTTGGCCAAAGAAGAAACAGGAGCCCGTGAGCAGTTGGAGCATGCCAAGCGAGGAAGCGTGGGGCAAGTCTTGATGCGTTGTGCGCGGCTGGTCAACGAAGAAGGGTTGGAGCGTGTAAGCAAGAAGGTCGGGGTTCGGTTGCGTCCTGCCCACACAGCTTTGTTTCCGCACATTGATTTGGAAGGCACCCGTTTAACAACGCTTGCGGAGCGTATGGGCGTGAGCAAACAAGCGGTGGGCCAGCTTGTCGAGGAGCTTGTTTCTTGGGGGGTTTTGGAGCGGGTGGTGGACCCAGAAGATCGACGCGCACGAAAGATCCATTTTGTGGGGGGCGCACAAGCTTTGATGGAAGGCTTGCAGGTCTTGGGTGAGGTTGAGGGAGAGCTTGCCGAGGCTTTGGGGGAAGAGGACTGGCAACATCTGCGCGTGTTGTTGGTGCGATTGCTAGGGGTTCTTGAACATCGCGAGATCTCGCATTGAGTCCACAAAAGTGGGAAAAGCCCAAGATACGGGGATGTTCACGGTGTTGGGAGCTTTTCGAGGCTTTGGGGAGGAGTCGAGAGGGGGGCGAGTAGGGGCGTTGAGGCAGAGAAAGCAGGGGCTATTTAGTCGAGGTAGAGATCGGGTGCTGTTTGGAGCATGACGAGAGCGTGGCGTGCGTGGGCGGCATCTGCGATGAGATCGATCACAAAGCGTCGTCCTTGTGCGTTGAGAGCGCGCATTCGTTCGAGGCGTTTCTTTTGGAAGAATCCCAAGCGATCCAAGATCAATACGCTCACGCAGAGCAATTGAATGGCACTGCGGACATCGCGTTTGTAGGCTTTCGTGAGTTCGAATTGCTTGCGTTTGTGGGCTTCGACGATGGTCTTCAACCAGTGGGATGTGAAGCGGATCTGTTGCATCAAGATCAAGAAGCGTTGTCCTAAGTTTTTCTGAGAAGCTTGGAAGATCCGTTGATAGAGCTTGCTTTCGCCAAGATAACGATAGAAGAGAAGTTCGATCTGGGCGTTTGAGAGGAGCTTGAGTTTCTTGCTTTGGCGCAGCAAAGGGTGGTCCAACCATGCGAGGCTCGCGCGCAAGAGATAGAAGCCACCGTAGATCTCTTTGTAGATGTATTGGTTGCGCAGTTTGTTTTTGGGGATCTCTTTGACATCACGCATCTGTAGAGTGCGCAAAAAGACTGTCAGACGGTCCAAGTAGATGAACAAGCGCCACATTGTGCGGAAAAGGTTGATCTGTTTTCCTTCTGCGTTGCGCCAATGCCACAAGTTGGAAGGCATGTTTCCACGCATCGCAAGCAACAACCAAGACATCTGACTCAGGGCTGGGCCTTTGGCTTGGTAGGGGAACTGATACAGCGCACTGTTGAAGATGTCGCGTAAGGTGATCTGCTTTCCTTTGAACGAAAACTTACGATCCAAGGGCGTTTTGAGTTGGCTAAGGATTTGTAGAAACAGGTGGGGGTGAGCTTCGATGTACTGTTTTTTCGGGCCTTTGGGGAAACCAAGCAAGCTGAGTTTTCCAAACTTTTTGTATTGGAGATTTTCGCCCACCAAAACGTCCATCACAAGGCGTCCATCGCTGAGTCGCTGTTGAGGGCCCATCGCAAGCAGGGCGTGCGCCAACAACCAAGGATTTTTGGGGTCTAACGCAAAGTCTTGGATGTGCAAGCCCAAAAGCTGCGATACGCGAAAGATCAGTCGTTGGGTGGCTTGGTTGCGTTTGACGATGTGAGCAGGTTTGGGGGGAGGTGGGACAGGTGTAAATGCGGCGCGAGGCGCAGGTTGCGAGGTGGGTTGAGGCTTGGGGGGAGGTGTCGGTTGCGATGTGGCCGTGGTGGGACGCGAGGTTGGGGGCGCTGCGAGGCTTGGGGCGGCATCCCAAAGCAAAAGAGAGCCGCTTAATACAAACAAAGACGAGAGATAAAACCATCCTCTTGAAGAGAGGTCCATCTTGGTGGGATAAAACAAGAAAGAAAGGGATCGATGCATAGAAAAATTCTCCATAGCCAACATCTAGTCGCGAAGTGGACGCTTGTTGCGCGGATTTGTGGAGCGAGAGGTTACGCGCATTAAAGTCTCTCTGCAAGGCTTCAATGTGGTGACTTGTAGCTGCGGGAACAAGGACGTTTTTTGTTGGGTGGTCTGGGAAATGTTTCACAAGATCCCAAGGCAAGGCTTTTTCTAGGAAGCGAACTTCGGGCAAGGGTGGTTCGTTGTGTTGGGGCACCAAATCATTTTCTTTTGTGTTGTGCGCCAAAGCTCTGAAGAGACGGAAGGAACAGGGGTATGAACAGGCTTGAGCAAGATGAGCAGAAAGAAGTCGAATGGATTGAAGCCTTACAAGCGATGCTTTTCGAGGACTTCCGCGAATCCCCTTTGCGTCAGAAGCTAGACCGTCGATTGGAACTCTATCTTGGCGGACCCGCCGCCAAAGAGGTGGACAGGAACATCAAGCGCCATTTGAACGGAGCCGTCAACGAAAAAGGCTTGGGGTTTCTTGTGATTTCTTTGCTGGACTACCACTGGATGCAGTTCGAAGATGGGAAGCGTGCAAAGCCTGAGAAACTGATGGCGCTGGCCTCTTCGTGGGCGGGTCGAGAGGATTCGATCTCTGCGGCTCTGTGGCGAAGGGTCTCCATCAGCCTTCCTTCTTGGCTTGCGCCTGTTCTCTGCATGACCCTTGAGAGCAAGCCCTCCAAACAACGGATACCATGGTTGAGTAACTTTTCTGCGCGCTGTCACTTGGTCCAAACCGCTCCCTATTGGCGCGATGAGCTCCTCAGTGGAGAGTTTCCATGTGGTAGTCCAGAGTTTCACAACCTGTTGATTAAATTCTGTGAACTCCGATCTCCCGAAGAAAAGGAAGTGTTGTTCTACACGTTGCAAAGGCTGTCTGGCGATATCTACGGATTACTCGGGCTCTTTCTTTCGCATATCTTCGTAAATCGCCAATACACCGACCTGATCGATCGAGGTATCCGATGGTTTTGGGCGTGGATACGACAGCGACGTCTGCTTTCTCTTGATGTCTCAGAGACCTTTGTTTGTTTGCACGATGCTTTGGCGCTTTTGGAAGACGTCGTTCGCGAGGAGCTTTTGGCGAGTGTGGGAGCGACTTGGCAAAAGTGCCTAGAGAAGATGTCTGAGATCATGGTGGAAACCCTCTCGCGGTGGGGCCACAAGAGAAAGGCCTTTGGATTTTCTCTGATCCATCGACACTTGCTCACAAATCCGTTGTTTGCGTCTTCGATGCGACCTGCTTTGGAAAAAGTGGCTTCGATGGAACGCGGTCAATCCAGCTTTTTGGCTTATCGAACGCTTTGGTTGATTCGAGAAGATGCGGAGATCCCCGTTTTGATGGATTCTTGGGAGCGCTTTACTGTGGACCAACAAGTTATCTTGTTGTCGCTGCTCTCCACACAAAAAGGCCCCGCTTTGACGGATGCTTTGTTGGCGCATCTCTTGCGGCCTCATCCTATTCCTTCCTTGCGTCTGATCATGCGGGATCTTCAGGGATTTTTTGAGGACGAAAGCTTGTGGCAAGGGCTCGCGCATGGGATGTATCGATGCCGCGATACGTTGCGTTCGGCTTCTCTCAAGACTTGGATCTACTTTTGGCAATTGTTGCAACAACATGGCGGGCTTACAACGCTTTCGTTGACAAACGATGTTCGTCGAATCTTGCGCGAGCCCGAAAGCGAGGACGAGCTGTGGGCGGCTTTGGCCTTGTGCAAGGCAGAGCCTTTGTTGTGCGAGCCTTCTTCTCTGGTGACGTGGTCTCTGCATACTTCGCCAACGCTTCAGCGCGTTGTCTGTGGACTTTTGGCGCAGTGGCGGATTGGTTCGCTTTGTGAGATGTTGGAATCCTTCTTGGCATGGGCACTTACACATGCAGAAGAAGGGATAACGGAGGTGGTTTCGCGGATCTTGACCTTGGAAGAAGGCATCGAGCAGCGATATCTGCCCCCTAGCGAGGAGGCCATCGCGATGCTGTCTTTCGATCGTCAAAGTCTCTTGCGACTCGCTCGACTCATCCGCCGTTTGCGTCTGGAGGGAGCCCCACCGTTGCGCGTGACCCAACAAGTCTTTGAAGAAGCCCTCTTTGAAGGGAGCTAAGAATCGATGTCAGAAAAAGTCTTTGATTTTTCTCTTCTTCCCTATCCTGAACGTACTATCGAGTCCGAGAGCTTTGCATCGCTTGAAGCGGCCATCCTTGAAACAGAGACGGATCTGTCGAAGAATATTTTCTCTATTCTGGAAGACGTGACAAAAGGCTGGGTTCACGAGGATGAGACGGAGGTTGCTGCAAACCTTCTTGCGTATATGCTCTTGGAAAGCGAGTTGAAAAGCCCGACACGTACAAGGATCTTTCGAGAATTCCTCAGGTACTTTTTGCATTGGGGCGAGCGAACCAAATCAAAACACGCGCGTGCTGTGGCGTGTGTGGAGGCTTTGTTGCTCGAGACATTCGAGAAGTTGAATGAGAATCCCTACTTTCTTTTTTGGGAGATGAGGTGTTCGAATGCCCCACGACAACGCGCGCTTTTGGGCAAGATCTTTTTGAGCAAGTCGCCTCGCTACCAGCATTTTTATACGCTGATGGACATGCTTCCCGCTGACGCAGGGAGCGAAGTTGCCGAGAAATTGGAAGGTTGTTTGCTCGACGACAGTATCTCTTCTCATTATCTGCAACGCGCTTTTGGGGTGCTTTATACACTCGATTCTACGAGAGCTTTCGCGGTTGCAGTGGCTTACTTACATAAAAATAAGACAAATGATTATGCGCTCGCAGAACTCTCAAAACTGGTCGTAAAAGAAAAATGGGATGCCTTGTTCCTTCCGCAAGTTGAGCTCCTGATCGACAAGGTTTCTTATCCCTTTTTGGACAACAAAACAGGTGCCCACAAAGGGCAGGTCTCTTTGGATCTGCTGCGCATCCTTGGTGATCAATGGCGCGAACTCTCCGAACGATGGGCTGAAACGCAACCCGACTTGTATCAAGATGCAAACCGTCGTGTGCAAGAGTTTTGCAACAAGTTGATCCCACAGCTTTCTCAACGTACCGCGCATGGAAGATGCCTTGCGAACAAGCAGCTTTGGTGTCAGGCCGTCGATGGGTTTGTGCCTTTGGTGGAGCATTTTCGCGCGGAACTTGAAAGCTTTTTAGAGGATGGCGATCACACGCTTTGGCAGCGAGCGGTCTATGCTCTGGCGACGTTGCGGCACCCTGACTCTTTTGGGAAAGTGTGTGCTTCTTGGATGATGCGTCCTTGGGGAGGCGACGAAGGCGCGATGCGTTTTGCGATCGACCAGCTTCCTCGTTGGAAAGATCCGAGCTGTGGGCCTTTTCTTCTCTCTTTGTTGGATGTCGTGCGAGAAGAGGCCACCAAAAAGCGGATCGCTTTGGCACTGTGCAATGCGGGTGAAAATGCCGATATTTGGCCAAATGAGCAGGGGGCTTTGGCGCAGATCTTTCCTTTTTTGGGGCCATTTCCTGAGAGCTGGCGCATCGCGGCACAAGCTCTTGAAGGGAAAGGAGGGGTGCGCTCTTTGGAGTTTCGCAAGCACTTCCAAGCGTGGTTGCAAGACGTTTCTGCCAAAAGTGATGAGGAGCTTTTGGCCTATCTGTCGCTTTGGAGCTTGAATCCTGCTTTGGGCGACGCTGAGTGTTTCGTTCCGCTTCTGTTGCACCACGATGGAAAGGCGCAAGCACGCATCTCGCAGATCTTTGCCAAGCTCGTTGGACCCGTGTTGTTGGCGGCAACAGAGCACCTTTTGGCGTGGGCTTATGCCAAAAATCGGCCAGCCTTGGAAGGTTGCACAGCGATCGAGGCGATGCTTCAAGGGGTTTCTCTTGAAGGGCTGGGGGCGATGGACGCTTTTGGGGGCTATCGAGCCAGCGACCTCGATCTTGGAAAGACGGCTGTTTCGAGGCTTACGCGGATGATAAGGCGTTTTCGCCAAGAGCTCAGTCGCGTCGAAGACCCGATCGCCCGTGCAAAACAAGAGTTTGAGCAGGTGCTGTTCTAAGAATCTCTAGTCTTGGTGGCGACTTGGGGGTGGTTGAAAGACTTTGGGATCTTTCTGGGATAGCTTTGTTTTTTTCGCGCATCCTCTTGTCAAGACGCGGTCTTTTGGTTCATAACCCAAGGCTTTGCTCTTTGGTGTTGTCTGTTTCTGTGTTGGAGAGGCAAGGATGCTATTTTCTCGTCGTACTTGGTTGCCTGTATTGCTCTGGTTGGGGCCTGTATTGGCGTTTGCTTGTGGTCTCAAGATCTGGAAGCTGCGGAAAGTGGCAGGCTCTTTTCAATCCCTCGTGTTGTTTGAGGGGTTGCGTTGGGACATCTTTTTTTTCTTGGGCTTTGCCGTCCTTTTTATGATGCTCTTGGAGCATATGTCTAGATGGCGCTTTCAGTGGCTGTTGTTGCTCGCGTTGTCTTCGCAGTTTCTCATGCTTTTGGCTGGGGTCGAGCACGGCTTTTTTATGATCACGGGGACTTCGGGCGATTGGTTCCTCTTGCAATATGGTCTGCGTAGCCTTGCGGACCCTGCGACGTTGCAAGTCTTTATCAACCAAGCCAAAGGACCGCGCATCTTACTTTTGCTTTTGCCACCGTTGTTTATGTTCTTGCCTGTTTGGTGGATGCGTCGCCCCAAGATCGCTGCTTGGTTGGACGCTTCCCCGCAACGTGAGAAACAAACGCCAGGTTGGTTCTTTCACGTTGGTCTTGTCGTTGCTTTGATCACGACGATGGCCCCAGAACATCAGATGCGCGGTGACTTACAAACCCTCTCGCACAACCTCTACGTGCGGATCGTTGGGGGGATGTTTGAGTATCTGTTCCGCCAAGACCCCGATATCGGGACGGTTGGTTCCAAGGGGATGCTGTTTCAGGGACATCGCTTGCGTGCGGTGCCGACCTCTCGGATGAAGAAAAAGAATGTTGTGTTTATCTTGTTGGAGTCGCAGCGAGCGCGTTCTCTGACACCTTACAAAAAGCTTGTGGGCAAACATCCTCATGCGCCCAAGATGGACACGACGCCGTTTCTCAACGAGATCGCGAAAAAAAGCTTTTTTGTCGAGCACATGTCCACCGTGATCCCGCACACTTCCAAAGCGCTGGTCACCATGCTTTGTGGGATCTTTCCCAAAGTAACGGTTGATTCGGACGAAGGCGAAAAGAATGGTATCCCTACACGTTGCTTGCCTTCTCTGCTGAAACAAGTGGGTTATCGCAGTGTCTTCTTCCAGTCAGCGACCAACCACTTTGAAGGACGTTCGCAGATGGTCGCCAACATGGGCTTTGATATGTTGCGCGGTCACGAAGATCTAAGTACCCGTGGCTTCGATAAAACCAACTACTTCGGTTATGAAGATCGCATCTTGCTAAAACCCAGCCTTCACTGGATCGACAAACACCGCGATCGTCCGTTCTTTATGAGCTATCTTTTCTTGGTTTCTCACCACACCTACACGACCCCCATGCGTTTCCGCAAACGCCTCTACACCAAGAGCCGTGATCCCGAGCTGAACTCCTACTACAACTCGCTGTACTACGTTGATGATTTTCTGCGTGACCTGTTCAAAGGCTTCGAAAAACGGGGCATGATGAAGGACACCATCTTTGTGTTTGTGGGCGATCACGGCGAGGCATTTAGCGAGCACGGACGGCGTCAGCACGACAACATCATGTGGGAAGAAGGTCTGCATATCCCGGCCTTTATCTACGCACCTAGCTTCAACAAGGGCCGCCAAGATATCAAAGGCCCTCGCCTTCAAGTGGACTTGTTGCCTTCGGTCCTTGAGCTGCTTGGCCTGCGTTTGGAAGGTGGGACACTTCCTGGAAAAAGTCTGCTTCAGCCTGTCTCGCCCAACAGACCCACGCACCATAGTTGTTGGTATGAAAACCAGTGTATGGCTTTGCGTGAAGGAAACTACAAGTACATCTATCACTACAAGCACCGTCCTTGGGAGATCTACGATCTGGTCAAAGATCCCCTTGAGACCAAAAACTTGTACTTTGCGAAGGGATTCAAGCGCCCCAACCTCGATGTGATCGAGAAGCGTCTGTTGCGTTGGAAAGCGGAAGTGAATCACGTCTATCGAAAAGCAGACGAGGCACGTGTGGCCAAAGCGGTTTCTTCGACGATGCCTCGCTTCCAAAAAACGGTGGGTGTCACCTTTGGAGATTACGCCCGCGTGGTGGGCTACTCGCTGGAAAGCCCCTCTGCCTCACGTGGTGGGACCATTCGTATCACTTACATCTTCGAGGCTTTGCGGCCGATCCCTCGTAAGTGGAATCTGTTCTTTCATATCGAACCCACGCGACCTTTTCACTTTGTGAACGGAGACCACAACCCTGGCGGTGGTGTGCTCACGCCCGATAAATGGAAGCCAGGGACGTACATCATCGATGAACAAGAGATCCATGTCCCTGCGGATCAGTGGATGGGGAGTCGCGTCAATATCTATCTTGGGATGTGGTCGCGTGCGGATGGGCGTATGCCTTATCGCAACCTTGGCCGCTTCAAGATCGATAAAAAAGGCCGCTTGTTGCTGGTTTCAATTCCGATCACGCGCTAATTCCCCCCCCAAAAATTCGCGAGTTGTGTTTCATGCACAAGAGTCCAAGATCCTCTGTGTCGCGAAGTCCCGAATCCACCGAAGTTTTTGCGCCATCCTCTACAACATTCCTTCTTTGGTTTGGCATCGTCCTTTTGTGCCATCTTTCGGTTGTGTGGGCACCTGTCTGGCCTTTTGGCCAAGATAGCGTTGCTTGGATCGAGATGTTGGATATCGCAGGGCGTTACCATGACCCCTCGACCATCTATCAAAAAACCTACCATCTACACTTGTTTATGGAGCCCAACTCGCTTGCTCTTTCAAGTGCTTGGTGGTTGGGAGGAAATATCTCTTCTGTCCACTTGGTTCGTGGGTGGTTGAGTTTTTATGTGGTCGGGACGCCTCTTGCAATCTTGGCGCTCTGTCGGGCTTTTCAGCGCTCCCCGTGGCTGGCGCTTGCTTCTTCGCCCTTGGTCTTTGGGGCGATGTACACCGTCGGATTACTCAACTACTTGATCAGCATCCCTTTTCTTTTGGGGGCGCTGGCTTTGGCGCGCCTTTATGCTTTGCGTGGGGGAGCTTTGAAAGGGCTGGCGTTGGCTTTGTGCCTGACGCTGCTGTTCCATGCCCATCTGTTCGGCTTTTTGGTGGGGGCAGGACTGTGTTGTGTGGTCTTACTTGCTTCGATACGTCGATGGCGCGGGCTTTTGCGCATGTGGGTCTTTCTTCCTGCGAGTATGCCCTTTGCATTTTGGATCATGAGAAAGCTGGTCTTACAAGAGAAAACTGCGCATGGAGCGGCTTTTCTCAACGCCAAGGGGCGTTTTGGCTTTGTGTATCGCAGCATCGGGTGGCGTGTGGATCGTCTCTTCCATGACAGCACGCACATGTTCCTTGATTCCAAGGCGGATGATGCTCTGTTTTTCTATCTTTTGGGCTTGTGTCTCTTGTTGTTTTTGATAGGAAAAAGACAAGACTTTTTGGCCTTGCAGGTGCCCGAGACGTTGGGGTGGTGGGGAGATCTACGGGCGTGGCTCGACAAGCATCTGTTGGGTGTCTTGGTTGGATTTGTGTTGTTGGCTTATCTCTTTCTGCCCTCGCACATGCACGACATGTATTTGATTGCTGAGCGACTGCCCATCCTTTTGTTGCTGTTGCTCTTTGCGTCACAAAGGGTTGTTTTTGTTGGGGCCGTGGCATCTTTGCTTGTGCCTGTGGTTGCTGTCTCTATCGCGTATCCGCTCTTCGTTTCTCATCGCACGTCGACGTATATGCGCGAACATGTCGGGCCTTTGATCACTGTCTTTGCCAAGATGCCACCCAAAAGCAAGGTGCATGTTGTGGATTTACGCCCTTATAATCGCGTCTTTTCTTCTCGTGCCTTGTGGTATGTGGTCAAGTCTCTAAACGCCGTCTATACGGGTGGTTTGACGGATGTAAACTTTGCTCGAACGCCTTACAATGCTGTGGGCTATCGTCGAGGGATGTTCCCTCCGCGTGCTCCAGGGCGTTCGTTGAGCGGGGGCAGCTTGTTCCTTTGGGATTATTTGGTGATCCGCTCTCCAAAAGAACCTCTTGAGGCGCAGCGACATCCTGCCTTGCAGCATATCTTTCGTCTGCGTTACTGGTGGATCTATCGTGTTCTTCGTTCTGAGCGAGAAGATGTCATCGTTCGAGGGGCGGGTGGCTCTGGGGGGATTTGGAGCGCGTGGGACTGTCCAAAAGGCTTTGTTCTTCGCGGATTCTCAGGCGAGATGGGGCACTCTCTTGCTCGCATCCTCCCTCAATGTCGCAAAGAAAAGGGACAACGCGAGCGGTTTTCTGGACCTCCTTTTGGACGCAAGCCCAAAAAGGGGGAGAGCTTTCGACAACTTTGCGCTCCCAATCAGTATGTTGTCGGGCTTTACGGTTATGCAGATCATTTGGTGCGTGGTTGGGGGGTGTACTGTGGCGTCCCTCATTCGCATGCTAGCTCTCGGCCTTCATCTTTGCCGAAAGACCGGCCTTTGCGTGCATGGCAACAGATCTTGCGGAGACCTCCTGTGGGGGAAGTGCAAGGAAAGTGGTTCGAGCAGTTTTGCCCGCAAGGACAGGTGGCGGTTGGATTTCGCGGATATGTTGGGGATGTTGTGGATGCTGTGGGGATCAGTTGCGCAAAGAAGGTTGCTCCTTGACGCGCAGAAGAGGGGTCTATGGGCGGCTCGATTAGCTGACGTTGATCAGAGTATAGCCGACGGTTCCGGGGTTTCCAGCAGCGTTGATGTCGCTCCAAAAGCGGTTCCACTCGTTGGGAGCGAAGGTTTGGCAACCCGCGCTGTCCGTGTCGTTGGTGCTACCTTTGTGGAAGAGGATGCTTTCTCCCGCGCTTGCGTAAGCATTGTCATTGAAGAGGCCATCTTGGTTGGTGTCGCGCTCTGCGTTGGTGGCGCGGGTGGGACGCAAGACGTTCCCCAGTTTTGAGGAGTAACCTTTGGTGAACTCGTAATAGCCCGCAGGGAGGCGACCTTGGTCAAGGCGACCATCGCGGTTCGCGTCAACGCCGATGCTTCCGCGATATTGTGCGCTGGGCTCAGTGTTGGAGTCGTACTCTTTCACATGTTTTTTGCCGCTAGAGTCTGTCCACATCACAAACGTCTTGTCGTCGTAGCGACCGCGTCCGCCGTTGACATCTGTGTCTGTTTGGCGACGCAAAGAGATGATGTTGCGTTTGTTGGGTGAGTTGTTGATCTTGCCACCATTGGCTTCTGCGAGGGCTTTGAGGTAATCGAAGCGCTGTGCCTCTGTTGTCAGGCGATTCAAGTCACGGATCGCGGTGTTTGCTTGGACTTGGGGCTTTTGGAATGCCTCAAACGTGGTGGCTCCAAGCTTTCCTGTCTGCTCGATATTGTTGGCACCTTGGAACTTTTTGAGTGCTTCGGCTGTGGTGGGGCCGAACTCGCCCGTTGCTTGGACGCCAAAGCCGCGTGCTGTCAACTCGCGCTGCATGGCTTCGACTTCGGGGCCTTTGGCGCCTTGCTCAAGCACACCACCGCCCTTGATAAAGTTGGTCAAGGTTTCCATGTCCGAATTCACGGGTGGATTGGGTTGCGTGGGTTGCGTGGGCGCAGCACTGTTGCTTTGCAAAGGTGCTTTGCGATCACGCGCAAGGTCGTTCATCTTGAGGCCCAAGGATTCGACAAAACGGGTCGCGCCATCGAAGGTATTGTTCGAGTGCTTGTAAGCCGCGTTGATCATATCTTGGTTGGTTTTGACCCCAGGATTTTGGGCCAAGAACTGATCGAGTGGCGAGTTGCTTGGTTGAGCGGGCTGTGTCGGCTGCGTTGGAGCCGTTGGTTGGGTCGGTTGGGTCGGTTGGGTGTTGGTGGGAGGCGCAGGCTCTGTGGGCTGCGTGGGTTGCGAAGGGGGAGTGGGCTGCGTGGGCTGTGTCGGCTGCGTATTGACGGGCGGTGTGGGCTCTGCGGGAGGCGTGGGTTGTGTCGGTTGCGTAGGCTGCGAAGGAACAGAGCTGGTGGGGGCGCTTTTCGCGAGTTGTTCTTGCGCGATGGGGAGAAGGGTATCCCAACGCAACAAGCCATCTTTACGAGAAGCAGGAACATTGATGATGCGTCCACCGGGTCCAACGCTGGTGCCACCGGGGTGGAGGGGATGTGGGTTGGAGTCTGAGGGGTTGAGCATCCAGCCACTGCCGCGTTCGTTGGCTTTGCGTCCTGCGCCGGGGCCTGCCATATAAGAAAGGACAGAGCCTGCGATCTCGCCTTGGTTCATCTTTTGATCGACGGATATTCCCGCGTATCGGGCATTTCGCTTGAGGTGTTCGGCTGCGATCACTGCGCTTTGAAGAACAGATTTGTCTGTCCCAGTGCCGCGTTCCCACGTGCCAAGGCCATGTTTGGCGAGTTGTTCGTTGCCCCACTGGGTGGTGACAGAGCGGGGGTCCAAACCAAAGCCAGACTCGGGTCCATGTGTCGAAGCGCGGTAGGTTCCAAATTGGCCTTCGTTTCCGTGGATTGCTGCAATCATCTCTGCGGGAACGCCCGTCAACTCAGAGGCTTTGCGGTAGGTGTCTGCGTATTTGGGGATCTGTTTTTCTGCGAGTTTGCCGAGGGAAGAAGCTTTGGCGCGGCGTAGCGCTTCGGCGTTGGTCTTGAATGTCAGGTCGCTCTTGATGCCTTGGGCGCCGTCCGTGGAGAAGTTGAGTTTCTTTTCAAGGGCCGCAAAGGTGGTAGGTCCCATCTTTCCGGTCTCTTGGATGCCATTGGCAGCTTGAAACTTCTTCACGCTTTCTTCTGTGGTGGGGCCAAACTGACCTGTCGCTTCCACACCAAAGCCTGCTTTGGTGAGTGCGCGCTGCATGTCGTAGACTGCGGCGCCTGCGTCACCTTGGGCCAAGACTTTGTCGCGACCGATGACTTCGCGAAGTGCGCTAAAGTTCGGTCGTTCCGCTGCTTCTGCTTGTTTCAGTGCTTGCAAGGTGGTGGGGCCAAACTTGCCAGTCTGTTGCACACCATGTTGTTTCTGGAATTCTTTGATCTTGCGTTCTGTGCCAGGGCCGAACTTTCCGTCAGGTTGAACATTGATGCCCACTTGGGTCAGGCGCTCTTGAAGCTGCTCAACATTTTTTCCACCTTGGCCGCGTTCGATCAACGCGCCTTGAGCGACTTCGCCCATGCTTGGAGCTGCTGTGTAACCTGCGGGAACGCTAGAGTCACCTGTAAAGTCAGGAGGAACCGTGGTGTCGTCGCCTGCAAAGTCGGGCGGTGCTGCGCCTGTGTTGTCGAGCGCCAGCGCTGTGCTGCGTGGGATACTTCGTGCGCTGCTTGTGTTGGCAGAGCCCGCCACGCCTGCGTTGGCCAAGCCTTGTACATCGCGGGTCATGGTTGAAAGAGGACCTGTCTCTGTTCCCCGTTGTAGGTTGGCGCTTGCGTCAGCTAGACCTTCCGTGGTGGCGGGGGCTGCGGGCTTTGCTGCGGGGGCTGCCGCAGGATCAAGAGCCACTTGGGGTTTGGGAGCTTCTACTGTGGGCTTTTCTTGGGGGCGCTGGACATTCGAATTGCGACTTTGATCGACCTTCATAAACGGGTCTCCTTGTTTTCGCAAACTGTTGGAAAGGGCCGACTGACATGCCCTCTAGTTTTCGTTCGATGTGATCTTCGTCACTGGGGATCGCTTTGTTTCGCAGTTTTTATGCAGGAAAATTAAATAATATCTAAAAACAACAAGATGATAGATGAAAATTGAACATGTTCTATTTTGGGCCGCCAAAAGAACATGACTTCGTAGGGAGGGCCTTTTTCGCGGAGGGAGGCGATACAAAGAGGGAATTTTATATCATGCTCATTTTGTGTGTCTTAAATATTGATAGAAGTTGACATTTTCGCAACAAGAACTGTTTCCAACATCGCACAACCTCGTCACACAATTGTCAAATATGGGCTTTAATTTGGCGCCGCAATGAGATGGCCCCCCAAAAATAAAAGCCATTCTCGGCAAATCCGCACCGAATGATATCGAGAAAACGGGGGAAACGGACTCTGCTTTGCATAAGGAGCAAGCAAGATGAAGAATTTTTCTTTGGTAAAATGGTCGTTTTTTCTTGTCTTATTCACTCTTTTTCAAACTTCTGTCTTGATCGGATGTCCTGCGGGCACAAACACCGAGTCTTCGGCCGAAAAAACGGGCGATGGCGGCACCAACCCTGATGGATCAGGCGCACGCAGCGCACACGATGATTGCAATGGGAATATCTGCACGCTTGAAGGAAAATATACCAACGATATCAAGCTCACCGCTGACAAAGAATACCTTCTAAAAGGCGGTGTTTTTGTTGGCCAAGATATCAAAGATGGCAGCGAGATCAAAGCCAAGATCGAGATCGAAGCTGGCACCAAGATCTACGCTGACACCTCGACCAAGACCTTTCTTGCGATCTCCCGCGGATCGATGATCATGGCGGAAGGTACGAAGGATAAGCCCATCATCTTTACCTCCGCTGCAGATGTTGGCAAGCGCGCTCCTGGTGACTGGGGTGGTTTGATTATCAACGGAAAAGCCAAGATCAACGCGGGTAAAGAAGCCGAAGGCGAAGGTGGTGCGGGTTACTATGGTGGCGAAGACGACGCTGACAATAGCGGAACACTCCGTTACATCCGTATCGAATACGGCGGCAAGCAGATCACCGGAACCAACGAACTGAACGGCATCGCGCTCCAAGGCGTAGGCAGTGGCACCACACTCGAATATCTCCAGATCCACATGGCAAAAGACGATTGTATCGAGTTCTTCGGTGGGACCGTCAACTTCAAATATATCCTTTGCACTGGTTCGCAAGATGACGGACTCGACTGGACCCACGGATGGCGCGGCAAAGGTCAGTTTTTTATCTCTCAATTCTACAAAAATGCCGGAAACAACGGCATCGAAGCAGACAACCTCGAAGACGACAACACTGCAACGCCCCGTTCCAAGCCCACACTCTCCAACCTCACGTTGATCGGTCATCCTGAGTCAGCCGAAGACGGTTCGGGGATGCTTTTGCGCCGTGGCACGGGAGCCAACATCTCCAACGCCGTTGTCTTGGGATGGAAGACTTCTTGTGCAGCCATCGACAGCAGCGAAACCTTCAAAAATGCTTGGAGCACAGACAAGTTGAACGGCGAACTGGCCGTGACCAACTCCTACTTCTCTTGCGCAACGTTGGCCAGCGAGCCCAAGCCCGACAAAGTTCCTTCTCCTGAGTTCAAGGTCGAAGACTTTATCAAGACCCTCAACCTCGACAACAAGATGGAAGATCCGATGTTGAGCTACGATCCCGCAAATGACAAAGCTCCTGGATGGGTTCCGAAAGACGGATCGCCCCTTCTTTCGGGCGCCAAAGTGCCCAGCGATAGCTTCTTCAAGCAAGTATCTTTCGTTGGTGGCGCTGGCCGCGATGCGGACGACTGGACCCAAGGTTGGACAACAAGCGAAGAAAACTAATCCTTTATTCGAGTTAGACGCATAGGAGCTTCGATCCCTTCGAGTGTTCCGAGGAAAAGGACATCCTCAGAGCACTTGGGGAACCCGAAGCTCCTTTTGTTGTATCTTGGGGCCTCTTGGGAGAAAAATGATGCGACAAGGCTTTGAGCAAAGATGGATATCGTGGGGCATGGCTTGTTTGGGGTTGGCTTTCTGTTTGTGGCCACGTCTGTCACTGGCGGAAAGCTCCTTGGCAACGGAGCTTGCGCGGCTTCGTAGCGAAGTTGAGACGCTTGCAAGTCAGGTTGAAGAGAAAAAAGATAGCTTGCGTTCGCAGCTACGGGCTTTGTCGATGCAGCGCTCTGCGATGGCACTCAGCCTAGAAAAAGAAAGACTGCGTTTGCGGGCGCTACAAAAGCAGATCCGCGAGCAACAAGCGCGGGTCAAGTCTGCTTCTGAGGAAGGCTCCCAACTTGCGCCTCTTGCGCTCAAAGTCGCGTCCTTACTCAAAGCACAAATCGAAAAAAGCTTACCTTTTCGGTTAAAAGAACGCATCAAAGTGATCTCAGAAATCGTACAAAAATTGCACCTCAAAGTGATGACGCCACGACAAGCCCTCGCGCGGCTTTGGCAGGCCGCCGAAGATGAGCTGCGTTTGGGCCGCGAGAATGGTTTGTACAATCAAATCATCTTGTTGGATGGCAAGCCCCGTTTGGTACAAGTGGCGCGTTTGGGTATGGTGATGTTGTTTTTCCGAACGCGCGATGCACGTGTGGGGGCTGCACAAAAACAGGGGGGACAGTGGAGCTTTGTAATCTTCCGTCAGCCCGAAAAGATCAAGCAGGTCGAAACGCTCTTTGATGGACTCAAAAAGCAGATCCGCATGGGGTATTGGACGATCCCCAATGCCTTGCCGCGATAATCTCAAATATCGCTTGGAGAAAAAGATGAAAAAGACCCGAATGACTGCTTTTTGGGGCCTCTTGGGTGCCCTGCTCGGATCTCTGATCTGCTCCACAGCGTGGGCAGATCAGGCTCTTTTGGATGCTTACAAAAAAGAGTTTGCCTTTTTGCAAGCACAAAAAAAGGCCCTTCAACAGCGCTTACAGCATCTTGAGAAAAAGTCGCAACAGCGTTTACGCCAAGCCAAAGCCCGCGTCCTACAGCTCCAAGGCCAGATCCTACGGGCACAAGATCAAGCTGGGAAGCTGCAACAAGCCCTCCAATCGACCGAACAATCCAACCAAAAACTAGACGAACAAAAAGAACAGCTCGACAAGATCGTGGAACGCGGGGCGTTGGCCCTCCAAGAAGGCGGTCTGCCTCTTGCTTCTGCACAACAAAAAAAGATGAGCAAAGAAGAGCTGTTGCAAGAGATCTTTCGCCGCACTGGGCGATTGATGGAGCAACAAGGACAGGTCCGCCGCGAAAAGGCCGCGTTTTTTTTGAAAGATGGCACACAAACCCAAGGCGAGTTGATCCATCTCGGTCGCATCGCGACGTGGGCGCATAGTCCGCGCTTTCGCGGCGCACTGGCTCCCGCAGGAACAGGACGTTTGAAGGTCTGGCCCCAAGATGCTGTGGCCACAGCCGAGGCTTTGCATGCCCAAAAGATGCCCGCGGTACTTTCTTTGTTTTTGTATGAAAACCGCGACAAAGAAGCCATGTGGAAAGAGCAGCAAAGCCTCTACGCTTGGTTGAACAGTGGTGGGAGCATCGCTTGGGTGATCGTTTGGCTCGGATGTGCGGGGGCTTTGTTGTTGCTGCTTCGTTTGATGATCCTGGGGTGGGCGACCACGCGTGCAGCGAGCCTACTTCATCAAGTCGAAGAACGCGTGCTCCATGGCGATGCCGCGGGAGCTTTGGCCATGGCGCGGCGTTGGCGTGGCCCTGTGGCGCGGGGTTTGGAGGCAGCGCTCACGCATCTTGGAAAGCCACGCGCGCAGATCGAAGAACAACTCGATGAGTGTTTGCTTCGCGAAGCCCCCAAAGTCGAGCGTTTTGGGACAGCGATTGGTGTGACTGCGGCAGTTGCGCCGCTGTTGGGGCTTTTGGGGACAGTGACAGGGATGATCGCCACCTTCAATGTGTTGACAGAACAAGGCGCGGGCGATCCCAAAGCGCTTGCAGGTGGGATCTCTGAAGCATTGATCACCACAGAGCTGGGGCTGATCGTCGCGATCCCAACGCTTTTGTTGGGGACACTCCTTGCTGGACACGCCGCGCGTTTGTTGAGCCAAACGGAGTGGGCCAGTCTTCACCTCCTCAATACGATCCAAACGCACGCAGGAACGGCCCCCACAGAAGCTACTGCACACCAAGAGACGATGCAACGACCCTATGATACGCCGGGTGAGATCGAGTCTTATCCCTCCAAAGCTTTTGCTTCCTCTTGAATCATCCGTGGTTTTGGTGAGGAGAACAAAAGATGATGGGACTTTTTGATTCGATTGGAACCTATCTCAAGCAGGGCGGCTTCGTGATGTGGCCGCTGGCTGTAGGGACATTGCTTCTTTGGTATGCGCTTGGCTATCGTTTTCTTACGCTTCGTCGTGGATCACGGCGTTCTTTGGAGAAGATGCTGCCCCACTTCCAACGGCACCCAAAGGCGCCTACTTGGGGGATTGTGGATGCTGCCGTGAAAGCAGGGCTTGAGGTGGTCAGGACACCTTCTCTTGCGCCTCTTCGAGAGCGTTTGGAACAGGCATTCCTTCCCTATAACCAAGAGGTCGGTCGATACGCACTTTTGGTACAGGTGATCGTGGTCGTTGCACCTCTTGCGGGGCTTTTGGGCACTGTAACAGGGATGATCGAAACCTTCGATGCTTTGGGGGATATGTCTCTCTATAGTCAGTCGGGTGGGATCGCTGGGGGCATCTCGCAGGCACTTTTGACCACCCAGATGGGTCTTGCTGTTGCTATCCCTGGCCTGATCGCGGGACAGCTTTTGCGCCAAAAACAGACGCATCTGACCCATGAGATCGAGCTTTTGAAAGATCTGCTCATTGATCTTCATCAACAAGAACCCTGTCCCATCTCTTTGCAAGATACCGTGGCTTTGCGTTGTGCGGCTTTGTTGCCCGAAGCACCGCCCGAAGAGACTGGGCGCGGTCTGCGCAGACGCGATCGCAGCGCAAACATGGCTGCCATCGATATCTCTCCTTTGATTGATATGGTGTTTATCTTGCTGATCTTTTTCATGGTTTCCACCACATTTATCAAGGATATGCAGGTGTCTTTGAGTCGCCCCGCACAAAGCAGTGCATCGCGTTCTTCTACCAAAGCCATCCGCATTATGATCGAACAAAATGGAGCGCTTTCTCTCGATGGTAGCGGCGTTAAGGTGTGGATGCTGCAAAGTCGTGTTCGCGATTTACTTAAAGAAGATGCCGAACGTCCTGTGTTGGTGGTCACGCATCGTTTGGTGCGGACTGAGCGGCTTGTTGAAGTCATCGATCAGTGTCGCCTAGCAGGGGTCAAGGACGTGGGCGTCGCCAAACCAAGCGAAGCGGGCTGACCGCAAGAGGAGAAGAGCATGGCACGTCGTCGCTTGCGCCGCGTCGAAGAGGTTCAAATCGATATCTCTCCCTTGATTGATATGGTGTTTATCTTGCTGATCTTTTTCATGGTTTCCACCACATTTGTCAAAGAGATGAAAGTCGAACTCGAACGCCCCTCCGCTGTCAGCGCGGTGCGTTCGTCCACCAAAGCTTTGCGCGTTCATATCGCCCGAGGTGGCGCGATCTATGTCGAAGGTGCTGCCACGCCGCTTCTCTCTGTCGAAGGGCGCGTTCGCCAGCTTCTTCGAGAAAGCGCCCTTCGCCCGATCCTTGTGATGGCAGATCGCCTTGTGCAAGCAGAAAAACTCTTGGATGTCGTCGATAAGTGCCGCATCGCTGGGGCAAAAGATATCGGCATCGCAACGCATCGTGTCGAAAAGTAAGAGAAGGGGATGTCTTGATGTGGGAAAAACTCTTTCCTTGGCTTCGTCAGATAGGTGCGCTGCTTTCGATGTCTTGTGGTGGGCTCTTGATCATGGGGATGCTTGTTCACATGAACAAAGACGAAGCCCCCCAAAAGAAGAAGGTTACAACACAAGCACAACGCTTAACGATTCAACCTCCACGACGCAAACCCCCAAAGCGAAGGACTCCACGACCCAGGCCTCGTCCACGTCCTGCACAGCGCACGCCGCGCGCTCCCATGCCTCAACTCTCTGCGGCGCTTTCGGGATTTAGCTTTGGTATCCCTGGACTCGCTGCCACGGGCCTTGAAGGAGCCTCAGATCGTCTCGTTGGACAAGCAGCAGATGCCTCAAAACTCGTGATGACCGAAGACTCCGTGGACACGCCACCACGGGCCGTTCATCGCGTTGCTGCGGCTTATCCTGCCCGTGCTCGGGCCAGAAACGTTACAGGATATGTCAAACTTCGCCTTCTGATTGGTGCAGATGGGAGCGTGTTGGAAGCGGATGTTGTTGAGGCCCAACCGACGGGGGTCTTTGAACAAGCAGCGCTCCAAGCTGTGCGTCAGTGGCGTTTTTCGCCTGCGATGTACAAGGGAAAAGCCGTGAAGCTCCGCGCCACACAGATGATTCAATTTACATTGGAGTGATCAGCCATGAGAAACGTGTTCTTCCTAGTTTGCGGACTTCTCTGGCTGATGGCTCCTTTGGAGCTTGCTGCCAAAAACAAAGAGAAGGTCGATCGCATCGCACTCGCGGCCTTGTTGATCAAAGATGGTCACCTTGATCGCGCAGATGCCGTCCTCGCAGAAGTCGATACCAAACAAAAGGGTCTCGATCTCGGACGCTACTACACTTTGCGAGGGGTAATCGGTCTTCGCACAAAGTCTTATGTTAAAGCATCTTTATTCTTACAAAAAGCCCTTTTGCAAAAGGGGGTCGATCCCATGGTGGGGCTTTTTTTGGCCCAAGCTCGGTTTCGTTTATCGCGTTACGCAGAAGCTCTCCAAGCGCTCAAAGAGGTCCCTGCCCAAGCCCTCGAACTACCGGGGACTTTGTTGTTACGTGCGCAGTGTTTGTGGCGCCTTGGCAAAAAGCAAGAGGCTTATCGCTGGGTGGCGCTCGGTGCAAAGCGATTTCCCACAAACGAAGGGTTTGTGCGCCTTCAGGTGATGTGGTTGCTGAAACTCGATATCTTTGAGCAAGGACAACGTCTTGGTTGGCGATACCTGCAAGATCCAAAGAGAAAAGTCGAAGATTACCTCGCGCTTGGCGAGATGATGCGCCGTCGTCGCCAACCTCTGCGGGCGGCGTTGTGGCTCGAACAAGCGCGGCTGCGTTTCCCTGCGGAACAACGTGTCTTGTTGATGTTGGCACGGTGCTATCTCGAAGGGCGCAAAACTTACGCAGCAGCAGTGCTTTTGGAACAAGCCTCACGTCATGAACGCAAGCTTATCGTGGAAGCGGCGGAGCTTTATCGACGGGCGGGACAGCGTTGGAAGGCTTTGTATCTCAATGCGCAAGTGCTCGATCAAAAGGCCAAGATCAAGCAGCGACTGGGCTTGCTGATCGAGATGGAACGCTTTGAAGAGGCCGCAGCGATGGGACCACGGCTTTCTCGCCTCGAACTCCTCGAAGATCAACGCATCATGTATGCCCTCGGGTTCGCGGCTTTTGAGGTAGGGCGCTATCAAAAAGCACGGGTCTGGCTCTCCAAGATTACGGATAGAACGCTATTTCAGAAGTCGATTGCTCTTCGCAAGGCGATGCAGACGTGTCTTGCGCAGCAGGATGCTTGGTGGTGTCCCTGAGTGAAGGATGGAACTCTCGAACAGACGGGAGAGCTTGGGAAGGAAGAGGATGAGCAAGCGGTGTGTTTTTCTTTGTTTGTGTATCTTTCTGT
This sequence comes from Myxococcales bacterium, assembly GCA_020632975.1. Classification (GTDB taxonomy): domain Bacteria; phylum Myxococcota_C; class UBA6777; order UBA6777; family UBA6777; genus JAKLKB01. The sequence goes on along the minus strand of JACKEL010000010.1, from coordinate 139,793 downwards.
CGTGGGGGGCAGGAGCGCCGCTGGATGCTGCGGAAGGGCAGGGGCGGTTGCGAGGGATTCTTTTTGAAAAGGCGTCAGGACGGCCACTTGCGGGACTTTGGGTCAAAGTTGCAGGGATGGCCCCCCAACGCACAGATCGCGATGGAGCCTTTTCGTTTTTTCTGCGCGCGGGTCAGTATCGTGTACGCATCTGGGGAGATGCTTTTTCGCAGCGCATCTCTCCAAAGATTCCCGTGGTTTCGGGTGAAGTGACTGAGGCTTTGTTGACCATTCCGCCTAAAGGCGCTGGGGCTGAAGCACTTGTTGAAGCGGCGATTCGTCGATATGCCCTGCGCCAAGTCAGCAAAGCGCGCGGACCACTTTTGCTTGTGCGTGGGAGGGTCTTGAGCCAACGCGACAAAAAGCCCGTTGCAAGCGCGCAGATCTTCGTGAAGGGCCAAGCTGTCGAAGCCCAAGCCGATCCCCAAGGAAGGTTCCAATTGCGCCTTCCCAAGGGGTATTACGAACTTACTGTGATCCATCCTTCTTATTCGACCGCACGCAAAAAACTCAAGATCCCAAATCCCAAGATGACCTCGTTGATCTTTGCGATGGCTCCTGCATCCATCCAACTTCAGGCCTTTACCGTGACCGCTCCAAGGATCGTTGGAAGTACGGACGAGCTGATGAAACAACGCAAGCAAGCGGGCGGAGTATCCGAGATGATTGGGGCCGAGCAGATGGCCAAGTCTGGAGATGCCAACGCAGCATCTGCGCTTCGACGTGTTTCTGGCGTGACCATCGTTGGTGGGCGTTTTGTGTATGTTCGAGGTCTTGGAGATCGCTACTCGAGTACCTTGTTCAATGGCGCGACGTTGCCCAGTCCTGAGCCCGAAAAGCGCGTCGTTCCGCTGGATTTGTTTCCTTCTGGCATCTTGGAGCGCATGGTGTTGGAAAAGACCTATCTACCGTATCTTCCAGCCGAGTTTGGTGGAGGCTCTGTCCAACTGTACACGCGCTCCTTTCCGAAAAAGTTCCAGTCCACACTTTCTCTGCAACTTGGTTACATCCATGGAGCGACTTTTACACAAGCCAGTCACTATCAGGGCGGATGGAGCGACTTTTTGACCTTTGGGCTACCTTCTCGCGGCCTCCATCCTGATATCCGCAAAGCATCAGAAAAAACCTTGCTTTTGCCAGAGAGTCGCCTCAACCCTGGTGTCGGCTATCCCCGCGAAGAGTTGGAGCGTTTGGGTGAGTTGTTGCCCAATGTCTGGAATACCCAAAAGATGTTGGTGCCCCCCCAAATCAAACTTTCTTTCACCCTTGGCGACTCTTTTTCACTCCCAGGCCAAGTGCGCACGGGCTATTTTCTTTATGTAAATTACGACAACAATTGGCAATCTCGTGCACACGAAGAAGGCGGATTTGAGCGGCAGAATCTTTTGCGTTTGTATTTTTTGGGACAAGGAAAAAAACTCGAATTAAATAATGATTACAAGTTTCAACAACTCGAAAATGGCATCAATCTTGGCGGGATGTTTGTCTGGGGTCTTGAGATCGGCGATGCACACAAGATCCGCGTCACGTCGCTGATCAATCGCATCGTTTCCAATGAAACCCGTATCGTCGAAGGTTACAATGCCAACGTGCTGAGCGATATCCGCTTGACCCGTTTTCGTTGGATTGAACGCACGTTGAGTTCTACGCAACTTCGAGGAGAACACATCCTCTCGAAAGCTACGGGCCTACGACTCAACTGGCGTTACACATATTCGTTGGCTTTGCGCGCAGAGCCCGACCGCCGCGAAACGCGCTACGATCAAAGCACGGATGGACACTTCCAACTCTCCGATCTACCCGAAGGAAACTTGCGCTTTTTCTCTGACCTGACGGATCACAACCATGACCTTGCAGTGGATCTTACGCTGCCTTTCAAACAGTGGTCTGGCCTAAAAGCCGAAGCCCGCATGGGAGGGCTCTTTGCGCACAAAAGTCGCGTTGTGGATACGCGGCGTTACAAGTTCCAGATGCGCGGTGATCCCACCATCTATCGGTCCCCAGAGATGATCTCGCAAGAGCCAGAGTCGATCTTTACGCCCGAAAATATCGGCGCCAACGGCTACCAGTTTGAGGAGATCACGCGTCAAACGGACAACTACCGAGCGCATCAGTGGATTGGGGCTGTGTATGCGATGGTGCGTTTGCCATTGACCTCGAAACTGCGGCTCGAAGGGGGGGCTCGTTTTGAATATAGCCTCCAAGAAGTCGAGACCTTCGAGCTTTTCCGTCCTAGCAAGACGCCTGTCATGGCCAAGCTCGATACACCCGACATCTTGCCCGCACTCTCGCTGTCTTGGGATGTTGCAGACAAGATGGTTCTTCGCGCTGCGGGTGCTATGACGGTCTCGCGTCCCGACTTTCGGGAGCTTTCGCCTGCGACCTTTGATGCGGTGGCGGGGGGACGCCAACTGTTTGGTAATCCCAATCTTGAACGCGCTTTGATCTCCCATGCAGACCTGCGTTGGGAGTGGTACCCCGACAGCGGTGAGGCTTTTTCTGTAGGGGCTTTTTATAAATACTTCTATCGCCCGATCGAAACCAAGTTGATCGTGAGCGCCAACCAGTCGATCACCTTCGCAAATGCCGATGGTGGGGCGCATAACGTTGGTGCAGAACTCGACTTTCGCAAACGCTTGGGCTTTCTTCACAAGTATCTGCGGGACTTTTACGTGGCGGGAAACCTCACCTTGGTCTGGTCACAAATCCAGCTTCCTGCGGATAGCATCGAGACCAACAAGATCCGTCCTTTGCAAGGGCAGTCTCCTTACGTGATCAACTTTACCTTGGGCTACGATAACGCAGACACGGGAACATCCGTGGCTTTGCTTTACAATGTCTTTGGCCCACGCATCGCTGAAGTTGGGGCTGACGGTATCCCTGACACGTATGAAGAGCCTTTTCATCAGCTTGACTTGGTGGTCCGTCAGCGTTTTGCAAAGCGTTGGCTGTTGACCCTCAAAGCACAAAATCTGATCAACTTGCCCAAGGTCTTCACGCTTGGCGACCAAACCACGCGGCTTTTCTACCGCAATCGCTCGTTTTCTGTGAGCCTTGCATATCGTTTTCAGTAGTCTGGAAGTCTTCTTTGAGGGAGGGGCTTGGGGGATGTTTCGGAGAGGGAAGGCTTATCATACGCGGGAGGAAGGTGGTCTTTGTTTTCTTGGTGTGAAGGTCTCGGGGGCGCGCTTGCGTTTTGCAGAGGGTTTGGGTTGTTGCTCGTGTGGCTCGATCTCAAGGGTGACGTGATCTTTGTCCACAAGGATCTCGTTGTTCCCTTGTTTTCTTGCCGTGTGTCCATACTCGCCGCGAAGATTCTCGTGATACGTCTCAGCATTTTTGTGGAGATAAAATCGTGGGTTGGTGGAGCGCGAAGACGCATCCACGTCTGTTGCCGATGTTTCGGATGTTACGAACGATTTTCCATCCTTTGCAGAAACGAACGAGGCGTGGTATGGGCTTTCGCCAACAGGTGACTTACCCATTCTCTTTGTAAAAAGCCCATGCCCAGGGGTGATACCAACATTCCCATTGATTTCATCAGCATTGTTGTTGGCCGTTTCTCTAGCTGCTCTCGTGTTTCCCGACTCGCTGTTGCCAATTAAGAGTTGACGAACGGTTGTCCGAGCGTGCGTTTTTCCTTGCTCATCCTTTTTTAGGGGTAGAGCCCCCTGCGTTCTGGCAGGGGAGGAAACGCCGTTCTGCTTTTTCGTCAACGTGTGACATGATATGACAGAGTTTGTAAGTAAGACTTACAAAAAAACAAACCTAATTCTGTGGGTTCCCCATGAAAAAAGTTCGCTACAAATACCGCATCTATCCGAATCTTGAACAAAAAGCCCATCTCGCCAAAGAGTTCGGCTGCGTTCGCTTTGTTTACAACTGGGGACTCAAAAAACAACTGGATGCCGTCTCTGTGGCCGACAAACGTCCCAATATGGTCGCCCTCTCCAAACAACTCACCACACTCAAAAAACAACAAGACTACTCTTGGCTCAAAGACGTCTCTTCCGATCCGCTTCAACAGGCCTTACGACACCTTGACAAGGCTTGGAACCACTGTTTCTCCAAGCGAAACAAACGACCACGTTTCAAAAAAAGACGCGGCGACCAATCCATCTCCTACACCACCCATGCTTTCCGCATCTTTGAGGGAGAACTCTTCTTCGCCAAGATGAAGCAGCCTTTCGATGTCCGCTTCAGTCGGCCCCTTCCTTCTGCTCCCAAAACGGCCACGATTCTCAAAGATACCGCTGAACGGTACTTTGTGAGCTTTACGGTTGAGCTGGACCCTCAACCTTTTCCTCCCCAAAACAAAAGCATCGGAATCGATCTTGGTCTCACCCACTTTTTGAGTGCGAGTGACGGTGAAAAAGTCGAGAATCCCCGCTATCTTGAACGTGACCTAGAAAGGCTGGCCAAAGCCCAACGCCAACTTGCCAAAAAGCAGAAAGGCTCAAAGAATCGAGAGAAAGCACGGAGAAAAGTAGCCCGCATCCATGCCCAGATCGCCGACAAGAGAAGAGATTTCTTGCATCAGCTTTCGACACGCCTGATACGCGAAAACCAAGCGATAGGCATCGAAACCCTTGCCGTGGGGAACATGGTGAAAAATCGCAAGTTGGCTCGTGGTATCAGCGATGTGGGATGGAGCGGTTTTGTAGGGATGTTGGAGTACAAAGCAGAATGGTATGGCAGAGAACTTGTGAAGATAGACCGTTGGTTCCCATCGTCGAAAACTTGCAACTGTTGTGGGCATGTCCTTGAAACTCTTCCCTTAAGTGTCAGGATGTGGAATTGCCCGAGATGCGGTGCGAAACACGATCGAGACATCAACGCCGCGCTCAACATCAAATGTGCCGCCGGGCTGGCGGTTCAAGCCTGTGGAGAAAGCCACCTCTTGGCAGAAAGACAACTGTCTCTCTTCCAAAGTGGCTTCGAGGAAGCAGGAAAACAACCTTCGTGAGAGGGGGAATCCCCACCCTGAAGGGCGGGGAGGAGGTCAACGTGGAAAGCTCGATGCTGTTTCGGCGCGTGCGACGCCAAGGCGTCTTTGCAGAAGCGGACGTTACACGCTACAGAGAAGGGCTCCAGCGAACGAAAAGCCCGCGCCTTCGGAGGTTACTCGCCCAACAAATGACTGAACTCTTCTGTTATGTCCAACGCTACGAAGAGGCTCTTACTTACCTAAACTTGTCTGTCGAAAACGGTCTTGCCGATCTCAACTGGTTTTACGGCTGTCCTCTATTGAAACCTTTGTGGTCTTACCCCGCTTTTGTGGCTTTGCATGAACAAGTCAAAGCGCGTGCACAAAAGTGTCTAGAAATCCTCTAGCCTACGAGGTTTTCCCCACCATACTTTGCTATTGTTTTTTAGAGGCCCATCCCACCAAGCTTTTTGTCATGCTCCAACGTCCCCGTACTTTCCGCAACAATTCTTGGCAGACCTGCTCAAAGATCTCTTTTGCATCTTCTTCAATCAGCGCACCATGACACAAAAAGATCTTGTCGATCTCCCAGCTACGGGGCTTTTGTAAAGAAGTCTCTGTCGCGTGAGCATCGGTTGTGTAGAGCTTAAATTCTGGAGACGCCATGGGCCTTCCTACGATGCGAAAGGCTCTCCCCAAGGCAAATTGAAACACTGGGATTCCTCTTTTCTTTCGGTTGCTAGGGAGGGAGAAGGGACTGTCGTCCTTCGATGATGCGGAGTGTTTGCGAGTATGGAAGCAAGCCACTCCAAGAGCAAGGTGTGGCGGCTGTGGGGCTTGTTTTGTCGTGTCTCTTATGCAAGTCTGCAACGTGCATAGGTCTGTGTTGTCTAAGCTTTTGGGGCTGTGTTCCACACATGCACAGCTCGCAACAGCAGGGAGGCTTGGAGTATCCATGTTTGAGAAAAAGCATATCCAACGAAGATTTGTTTTCTTTGTGTTTTTGATGTTGTGTATTTCTTGTAGTACTTTTTCTATGACCCGAACTGCCCATGCTTGGGGAGAGATCGAAGAAGATGGGTTTCCCATCTGGTTGGAAGTGATGCAATTGGTTTTGACCAATCGCGTCCGCCAAGACACCGCGCAAGCCAAAAAAGACTATAGCGATCCCAGCGCTCCCAAAAATAAGACGTGGGCCACCAAGGATTATCCGCCTTGTCCGCCTGTTGTCTTCCACAATATCGTCGCCAAAGCCGCACGTCTGCATAGCAAAGACATGGACATACAAAACTACTTCGATCACACCGCAAAGGACGGCTCTTCCCCTGGTGAGCGCGTCGCACGCCAGCTTGGAGCGCCCGTGGCGACGGGCGAAAATATCGCGGTGGGGTATGGAACACCCGAGAAGGTGACGGTCGGTTGGCTCAATAGCGATGGCCACCGCGAAAATATGTTCAACTGTTCGTGGACGCATCTTGGCGTTGGCTACAGCAAGATCAACCGCGACTATTGGACCCAAAACTTCATCAAGACCAGTCTCACTCGCCCTCTGGTCCATGCGGGCATCCACTTTCCCGAAAAGGTCGCATCCAACGAAGAAGTGAGCTTTTATGCCAACTACTACCATAAAAATGGTGATGCTCCCCAAGACGCAAAGGTCGTTGTCAACGGGCGTTGCTACGATATGCGTGTTGAGTATGGCACGGCAGGAAACGGAAACTACGCGGTCAAAGCGCAGCTTTCCGAAGGATGTATGAGTTATTACTTCCGTTTTCGGGGTCCTGACGGGAACCTCGAACTTTTCCCCACGCGTGGTTCTTACCAAGTCGGTGTGGGGGCGAGCTGTGACAAGCTCTACGTCGCCAACCAAAAAGAAGCGCAGTGCGACACAGGCTGCTCTAAGGACACGGACTGTGCTTCGCATCAAGAGTGCAAAGAAAGCAAATGCGTGGATACCCGCCGTTGTCAGGGGAATGCGGACTGTCCCACAGGGACTTCATGTCGGGAGCAGCACTGCCAACCTGACGCAAAGATGTGGGACGAGTGTGGCGCGGGAAACTCGTGCAAGTCGCCTCTCTCTTGCATGAAAGCTGGATCAGAGAATCGCTGTAGCATCCCTTGCCAAAAGTATGCTCCCTGTCCCCAAGGCTTCGCTTGTTCGCTTGATGGTACGCAAGGGGTGTGCACGCCACGCACGGATTGCACAAACGACCAAGAGTGCGCCGCCTACCACACTTGCAAAGAAGGCAAGTGCATTGAGCGCGGTCCCTGCACCAAACATGCGGACTGTCCGCAAGGAACGATGTGCAAAGATGCGCTTTGTGTGAATCCTGGAACCCTTGGCGTGACCTGCCAAGGCGAGCGCGACTGCGATACAGGTTCCTCTTGTATCCCTTGGAGCATCGACGGACAAACCCAACGCGCTTGTGGCTTTGCTTGCCAAGGCGCTGATGACTGTCCCAAAGGATCGACGTGTAAGGAGTTTGGTGGCGGAGATAGCTACTGTTTTGGAAAGCCCGAGCCTCCGCCTCCACCCAAAAAGACCGAAGAGCCGCCTCCTTCGACGGGTGGTTGTTCACAAGTCCCCACGTCCCACCAACCTAGCCTTGGTTTCCTTTTGCTTTTGCTGCTCTTTTTGCGACGACGTCGTGTTTAAGAAGAGGGTGGGGACCCTTCTGGTGGGGTGGACGGCTTTTCTTCAGTAGTTCTGCTCTCTTCCGTTCTTGTTGCGTCTTCTGTGGCGGCTTCTGTTGGGTTGCTCTCGCTTGCAAGGACGCCTTCTGTGGGGGTTGTGCTTTCGCTTGTAGGGATATCCTCAGAAGATGCAGCGGTCTCCGTTATTGGCGTCTCTGGGACCGCTGGTAGGCTTTGGAGGCGAGACTTGGGGAACAACAACAGAGACAAGCAAAGTCCTGCGAAAGCCCCCGTGATATGGGCGGCGCCACTTGTGTGGGGAGAAAAGTAATCGAACACAGCTTGCAAAAGCAAAAGTGACAACAAGAAAAAGAAGTTACGCCGCGCAAGCGATGAGCCAATTCTGCTATGCACGCGCCAAAGGATCGCGGCCGCAGCCCCCAAGATCCCCATAATCGCGCTGCTTGCACCCACCAAGAGGTAATAGCGCGGCATCCAGCCAAGCGCTGTTCCTGCCAACAAAAGACAGTTGGCGATGATTCCCGCGAAAAACACCAACACAAAGAAGCGTATACGCCCCAACCATCCCTCCGCAAAAGGCCCAAACAACAGCAGAGAAAACAGGTTAACGGAGAGGTGGACTGCATCTGCGTGAAGCACGTTGGAAGTGAAAAGTCGCCAGTACTCGCCGCCCCAAAAAAGCGGCGGAGAAAATGCGCCCCAACGTAACATCGCCATCCCACGCAGCGGAGAGGGCAAGATCCCCGCTTGCATCAAATACACCACGATCAATCCCGAAGCCACAGCATAAGTGACCCAAGGACGCTTTTGTTTTTCAGGGGATGCAAAGATATTCAGTTTGTGGCGTTCGCTGTACGCACGATGCTGCGTCAACAAAAGTCGCCGAAGTGCGGGGGAGATCTCATAAGGGACCAGAGCCTCTAAGTGTTCGAGTCGCCACTGGATCTGATTTTTGACCAAAGGCTCTACGTCTTTGTAGGCCAAGGCTTTTTCTAGAATTGCTCTGGCTTCGTCATACTGTCCTTGCGTAGCCATCGAGACCGCACGCCAATAAGCCTGTGTCGCAGGGGACAACGAACGAACGCCTTGTAACGTCTCTTCGAGGGCTTCGCGTTGCCCAAAAAAAGCCAACAAGAAGAGGATGACCTGTTCACCCAAGGCTGGAAGCGCAGACTCATAACGTAGGGCCGCTTCTTCCATCTCCGCAAAACGTCCGCTTTCTCCGAGAGAACGCAGCAAGTAAGCCAGTTTGACAGAAAACGTCATGTCTTCGGACTGTTTGGCTTCTTCCCACAACGTCTCTGCAAGTTCGTCCCATTGCATCGCTTGGCGCATCCGAAGCATCTCACCAAAGGTCTCTGCTTCTTCTTTCATCTCAGGGACTTGTGACCAGATCTCGATGGCTTCTTCTACGCGGCCTTGTCCTTGGAGCGCATAAGCCTTCCAAATCAAAGGCATCGTCCACCAAGGCGCAAAAGGATGGAGCCATCGCACGATAGAGGTCACGCGTTGGGCACGTTGGGGATTGGCGGCTCCTGTGGCTTGAACCCAACGAAAGACGAGGATGGGCAACAGCACCAAAAGTCCCCATCCTATCCCCGCGATCCAAGGCGCCAAACGCGGTGCTTTCCACAGACACAACCCAAGCGTGCTCATCAAGAGGATGCCCTTGGCAAGCCAAGGCCGCATCGCAGCATGACGGATATGACGAATCCAAATAAGTATCTGTAATCCCAGTGAGAACATCACAATCAAGACAAAGTCTCGACTCCAATCCATGCGCTTCTCCTCTATCTTTCCCGACAACTCGAGTTTTTGCAGCTTTGTGATCAGAGGTCGTGTTGTGTTGGATGTCAAGGGAGCGGTGGAAAGGAGCGAGGTGGACGATGGTCGGGGATCTGGAGGACGTTGAGGGAGGAAAGGAGTCCCAAGTCTGCGGGGCGCGGAGGATTCTCTTGCGGTTTAGAAAGCGATACCAAAGGCGGCGCGGACTTCTGGGAAGAAGATCGGGCTGTTGGGGTTGGTCGTGGCAAGCCAAGCGCCGATCCCACCGCCGATATGGAAGTTGAATCCAAAGTGGCGCGAGAGCCAGAAGTAGTAGTCACCGCCCACATAGAGAGAGGCGCCGTGGTACGTGTCGATCACACCTGTGTCGATTTGCATAAAACGATAACCACCATACACACTCAACGTGATCTCTTGTCCTGCTCCAGTGCGAAGCGAACGCATACGTGAGAGGTAAAAGCTGGCCCCTGCGCGAGCAAAGCCTGAGAGGACGAACGGATTGGCCTCAAAGCCGACTTCTGCCACGAAAGGGTGAAGGGCGCGAAGCTCCGCTGAGATACTGTACATGCTCATGAAGTCGCTTTCGTCGAGACCTGTGTAACCCGCAAGACGAAGCGTTAAGACTGGTCGCGGCAGGCTGATGCGTTGCGCACGTCGGTAAAATCTCCCGAAGTTTTGGGGAGGAGGCTGTTGTGTATCAGGCGGCGGAACCTCGTTAGGAGGAGGTTGCTGGCCTGGAGGGGGTGGAGGAGGCTGTTGCCCTGGAGGTGGGGGCGGTTGTCCTGGGGGATCATCATCGCGAAACTGACGCCCGCCATTCTCTTGTGCCCAAGCAGAAAGGGGCGCGCTGGCGAACAAACAAAGCAAGGAGAGGGCGAGAAGGAGTCGTTTGCTAAACATGGTAATGGCCTTTCTTCTATGCTTTCCGCGGCTGGAAGCCGTTTTGTAACGAGCGGGCTAGCGTCCCAAGCGGGGGCGTGTGAGGTTTGGACGCTGTGATGTTTTCTCTTGTTTACAGGATGCGTGCCGAAAATGCAGATGCAGGGCAAGCTCTTGTTTCTCTTGGTGGATTGAAAAGGTAGATAAAAGCTTTCTCTATGAATTGGTGTAGGCTTACACCAATCGAAAGGAGGGGGATTTGGGGATCGTTTTGAGGGGAAGTGGAGGACTTGAAGGAAGCAGGACTAGAGACCGACTGAAAAGAGAAGGGAATTTGTCTTGCTTGGTGCAGGAGTCTTTCTTGGAGGTGCTGGTAGAGTGGAGTTGGGAGCGGGTTTGGGGGTGGGCTTGGGAGCCAAGAAGAACAAAGCAACGCCCGATCCCGCGAGGAGTATCGCTACGCCATACACGATAAGGCTTGCCGTTTCGAGCCCGCGCGCGCTTTCCAGTCGAGAGGAGATATCTTTGGCAGGTACGGAAGCTTGGGGGCCTTGTGAGAAGAGCGAACGCGCTTCACCATCTTGGCTTGCGGCAGCGATATGCGTGGAAGCACCCACCAAAAGAGCCACGCCCCCAACGCTCATGAGGATCACGGCGGCCAGTTGCATGGGAGGCATACTCGACGAAGACTTGTAGCGATTGGGATCTTTGAGTCGACGTTGGAGTTCTTCGATGCTTGGGCTTTTGTCCACAGGGCGGGGTGGTGGAAGTGTGAAGAGACGTTCTTTTCCGATCTCTTCGAGGGTTGGAGGATCGACGCGTTTGGGAGGGGGCGTGGGTCCGACAGGGCGCGACACAAATCGTGGTCGTACGCGTTTCCAAAGTGCGTCTGCTTCTTTGCGGAAACGTGGGTCCGCGTGTTTGCTTTCTCGATACAGCCGAAGCCAGCGGCGCGTCACGCGTCGTTCTTTGAGCTGGGCATAAGAACTTGCCAAGAAAAAGGCCATGGTCGCACGAAACTTTTGGTAGCGCTCATTTTGCGGGGCGAGTCGATACGCTTGGGTAAAGTACGCGATGGCCTTTTTGTAAGCACCTTGTTTGTAGGCGGCGTAACCTTCGCTGTAGGCGAACTTCATCTCTTGGACTTGTTGTGTTTCGGCCTTGGCTACTTTGGGGGACAAAGACGACATACCACCCAAAAACAGCGCAAGAAACAAACGGAGAAGAAAAGAAGGGGTTTTTGACATGCGGGTCTTCTCATCATTGCGAAGTGTAGGGAAGTTTTTCAAGAGATGGAGATCTTTCCTTGAGAAAGAGTCAAGATGATGTATCCTAGAGGGAGTGCTCGTCGCTTGACAAGGGGGTGCCCTCTTGTTACACGGATCTTGACGGGTTGTTTGCTTGCGCCTTGGGGTTGGAGTTGATTTGGAAGGCCGAAAGATAGCGTGCCAAAGCAGAAGAGACCTCCTTTGCGTGGAGAGAAGTTTTGAGGAGCAAGAATGGCGCTGATTCGCTGCCCTGATTGCGGCAATGAACACTCTGATGCAGCGAAAGCCTGCCCCCACTGTGGTCGGCCTGTCGCTTTAGGAGATTCGCCCCTGGCGCATCTCGATGATGAACAGCTCCACGGCATCCTGCTTTGTGGGAAGTATCAACTTGAATACCCTGTGGGAAAGGGGGGGATGGCGTACGTCTATCGTGCAAAACACGTTCAATTTCACCGACCTGTCGCCATCAAGCTTATCTTCCGCCACCTCGTCAAAGAAGAGGTGATGCAATACCGCTTCCGTACAGAAGCGCAGATCCAGTTCAGTCTCCAACATCCCAATATCGTACGCGTGATCGACTTTGTTGAAGAACAAGGTCTTTTGGGCTTTGTGATGGACTGGGTGGAAGGGCTCACACTTTCGCAGTGGTTGCGCCAACAAACCTTTCCCACCACACCTGATATCTTTTTGCCTGTGATCGGTCCCATCCTCGAAGGGATGCATTACGCCCACACCCAGCGGGTTATCCACCGCGATCTCAAGCCTGGCAACCTCTTGTTGGCGGAAACAGAGCGCGGTGTGGTCCCCAAGATCGTGGACTTTGGGATCGCCAAGGTCATGGACAATGTCAACGATGGGCATACTGTTACAGGCCACTCGTTGGGGACACCCACCTACATGTCTCCAGAACAGATCCGCAGCAGCAAAGAGATCGACAGTCGCTCGGATCTTTACTCGCTTGCCGTGATCCTGTTTCAGATGATTACAGGGGCAGCTCCCTTCAAAAAAGAAACCCCCATGGCTACGGCGATGGCGCATCTCGAAGAACGACTGCCGCGCATCGATATCGTCTGCCCTGGTGCGGATATGCGCTTCCAACCTGTCTTGGAAAAGGCCCTTGCAAAAGATCGCAATGACCGTTATCCCGACGGCAGGAGCTTTTTGGAAGCCCTTCAAGAAGCCGCTGGGATGCACGAACGTGCCCCTTCGATCACGGGCAGCCAAAACAGCACCCTTCATACCCCGTCTTCTTCTCCCAAAGAGCCGGATCTCTCGGCTGAGGCACGTCATCCTTCGACGTCTTCACAAAGTACATTGTCTTTGGGAGATCTCGCCGATCTCGCGGACTCCATCGCAGAACCCGCGCAAAAAGCCGAAGACAGCAGCGCACCAAAGGGAAAGCCTGCATCCCAAAGTGCGCCCTCGCATGTGACGGCTTCCCCTGGTGGAAGCGCACCGCCGAGCCCGAGCCTGTCGCTGGGTCCAAGCGTGGGGTTGAACTCTCCTCCGATCTCTAGTGCTTCCGCCCATGCTACGGGCCCTTTACCGCCTTTTCCTTCTCTCTCCTCTCCCCAGTCTCCTTTGAGTTTGGGAAGCGGTATCTTCCCCAGTTTGGGAGGTCCCACAGGCTTGGCTTTGTCTGGGGAGGATGCTTCCAACACACCGTTGCCTCTGTGGAAGCAAAGTCCCGCGCCACCCCAAAACAATACATCGCCTTCTTCTGGCGATCTTTCTCCCCCCGCTGTTGGGATGCCTCCACAAAGAATGCCCGACTTTTCCTCTGCGGATCAGCCGACACCATCGCCCTTTTTGGCGCTTTCTTCTCCCGATGTCCCTCACGCTCCACGTGCTTCAAGAGATGACTTTGACGCACTTTTCGATGCAGAGCTTTCCGAAGGCCCCGCCAAACCAAAAGCCAAAAGCAAGGCTTGGATCGTTGTGGTGATCGTTGCGGTGTTGTTGGGGGCTACGTGGTTTCTCTGGCCCCAAAAACCAACGGTCGTGAAACCTCCCGTGGAACAGTCCCTTGTCCTTACACTCAATAGCCTCCCCCAAGGAGCAAAAGTGTATATGCAAGGTAACTTCCAAGGGAAAACGCCTCTCCAACTGAAAGCCAAAAAAGGAGATGAACTCTCTTTCTTGCTTCAGCACAAAGGATTTGCCGATCGAGAGTTTGTTTGGACGATCACCCGCCCTGAAGCCAAAACTGTATCGTTGCGTAAACTCTTTCAACTTTCTTTGCAAAGCAAGCCCGCGGGCGCTTCTGTGTACCTCGATGAAAAGCTTTTGGGGGTGACCCCACACCCGATCATGTTGCCCGAAGGACAAGCGGTTCAGATCAAGTTGGTGCTCAAGGGACACATCACCCGCAAGATCTTTTGGAAAGCCGATCGTTCCGAAGAAAAGCTCATCTATCTCGCTCCTGACGTTTTTGATCCCTGATCTCTTCCACATCTGCTCCTTCCGTCTCTTTGGGCTTGTACGCCAAAACCATAGACCCAACACCTGATAAATCCGAAGATCTTGTCACGCTGAAAAATGTAGTGGCATCGTCCGTTATGATCTTCGTGGAAGGAGGGCTGAAAAAGTTTTTAAGCTAAGTCGCTGATATTTAGTTGTAATTTATATCATGCGCTTACTTTTGTTTACATAGGTGTTCCTTCCTATTGACAGGAAAGACACACTTCGCGTTTATTTTGCGCGCAAAAGTTGAATGGCATAACTTTTGAAAAAGCTCTCGATGAGAGGGAGTATTCCCATGGACGCGTAAGCGGCTTTGCTATCGGAAGGCATCGCGGGATGAGAGTAAAAACAATGACCAAAGAGTACGAAGTTTCTATGGATTCGCAGGATCATGTTGTTGGTTCAGAGCGTTTCAAGTTGTTTGCAAAAGTGTCTTACCAGTCGAGAGTCTTGGAGATCTGCACCTCGCTTGAGGGGGTTTGCTGTATCACTATGATCTCTGCGGGCGAAAAGGTTTTAGCGTCCTTTCTCCAAAGCCTGCCTTCTTCTTTGGAAGAAGCTGGGGATGAGCTTTCTTCCCGGGGACGCATCTTTATGGAACTGCAACACGAGTCCGTGATGCAGCGTGTTCTTTCTGGAGATTACGATTTAACGGGGACTTCCGATCCAGAACTTCCTGCCCTGTTTTCCTAAAGAGCGTGCTATTGCTCTTTTGGGTTGGGGGTAGCATCTTGTCCAAACCGTGAATCTTTGGTATCCGACGTGGGGTAGGGCATCTGGTTGTTCTGCGACAGACAACTTGATGAGAGATTCGGTTTTTGGAGAGTGGGTATGGAGATCCTATCGGGTCGGGCTCTGGTTGGTAAGACATTGCAGGGTCGTTATCGCCTCGATGCCTTTGTGGGCAAGGGGGGGATGTCTTGGGTTTTTCGAGGGCTTGATCTTCACTCTCAGATCCCTGTAGCAGTCAAGGTTCTCTTGCCTCACCTCGTCGAGGAAGCGCGTGTTCGTGCGCGGTTCGAAGATGAAGGTCGCTATCAATCTCGCCTCCAACACATGAATATCGTTCAGGTTTACGATGTGTTTTCGGAGGGGACGGTCTGCGCCATCGTGATGGAGTGGATCGCAGGAGAAGATCTGCGCGATCTCCTGAAGCGTTTGCGTCAAAGCATCCCATTGACAGAGATCTGGCATCTGATGTCAGCGATCTTAGATGCGATGTCTCATGCTCACTCTCGTTCCTTGATTCACCGCGATTTAAAGCCATCAAACATCTTATTACACGAAGAAAATACAAGGATGATCCCCAAAGTCGCGGACTTTGGGATCGCCAAAGCGATCGACGAACAAGAAGAAGGTTTAACGCGAACGGGTGCTTCGCTTGGTACGCTGAAGTACATGGCACCCGAACAATTTTTGGATAGCAAACACGTCGATCAGCGCGCAGACATCTACAGTTTGGGAGTCTTGCTTTTTCTCCTGTTGACGGGGCGTTTGCCCTTTCGAGGGGATAGCCAAGTCGTCTTGTACAAACAGATGCACGAAGGGCCACCATCTCCGCGCTCCCTCAATCCCGAGATCTCCGAGTTCTTAGAACAGATCCTCTTGCGATGCTTGGCGACTTCACCTGACCAACGCTACGCTAGCTGCGACGAACTGTCTCGCGTGCTTTCTCTCGCGATGATCGGTGAGTTTGGGATGTCGATCCCTGACTACGAAGGACACAATCTTGCCGAACTACGGGAGATTATACGCGAGTACCTGCTAGAGCTTGGCGATGCGACGGCCGTTGGTGATATGCAGGGATTCGCCGTGGGGACGATGCTTTACCAGTCCTTTATCGAGCGGCCCAAAGAAAAGGAAAGTCCTGACGGCCTCCCACAAGCACACGATGTCTCAGGCGGTGCGCTCTCTTCCTTGCAGGACTCTTCTTCGGATGCTTCTTTGCTTTCCCCGCAAGGCTTGGATGTGCCGCAAGTTGCTTTCCACCAAGCCAATGTGTCTTTACGCGGCCTCTCTTCGCTCCCTCGGATCACGGGGGGAGAACCTTTGGAAACCACGGAGTTTCCCCCAGAAGATCTCCAACACCACGCGATGCCCCCGCAGTCTTCGCAACCAACGCAGGCAGCGATGGTGGCTTTCCAACTGCCCATCGATCCGCAGTCTTTGTTGGACTCTTCTTTTCAGAACAAAAACGCTGTGGTGGAAGATGGAAGGACCTTTGCGCAAGGATTTCAGTCCCCCTTTGCAGATGCTCCTCAAGAAGATGCCGAGATCTGGCCCCAAGAACCACATGTCGCTGTGGAAAAAACGCAAGCCAGCCACAGCGCGCTTGCTTATGCAACGACCTTGGGTGGGATGAACACAGCTTCTTTGCCTCCTGAACTGGCTTCTTTGTCCAAGGGAGGACCCGCAGAAGCCAGTTGGGAGGTCAGTGGACAGGCGTCTTTACTTTCTTCTCCACAGTCCCAAAGTCCCTCTTTGTTGGGGGCGCACCTTACAGAGCTAGAACAGCAACACCCTGAAAAGTCTCCACTTCTTGCGCCTAGTTCTCCGCCACTCTTTGACGACTCCACCCAACAGCAAGATACATCTTCTCTTTTCCGCAAGCCCGAGCGCCGTTCGTTGTTTCAAGCACAGTCTGAGGAACTGCCCAACGCCCCAAAAAGCCCTCGTCCAGCGCCTTTTCTCGATACGCCGAACTTGCCTCCAGCCAAGCCGCATCGTATCGAGATCCCACCGATCTCCACGACTTCGGATAGAGCGTCATCTCCGAGGCTATCTTCTCCGCCTTCTTCCCCAAAAAAGAAGGCTCGACGCGATCTCGAAGGACCCGCTGGTCCCCATCTCTTGTGGTGGGTGGTGGTGGGTTTTTGTGTGATCTTGTTGTTCTTTGGAGCGGCTTTGTGGGCGATGTCAGGCGAACGAGAAGTCTCCATCGAAGAGCCGCCTTTTGTTGCGCCCAAAAAACAGCCTGACCCGACTCCCCAAGGAGAAGGTTACTGGGATGAACGCGAACGTCCTGTATGGGTGTGGGGAAAGTTGGATCAGCGCCCAAAGATGGTGTGGCAAAAAAAGCGCGTGTGGGTGCTTGGAAAGAAGCCTAGCACCGAAGCTCCACCTCCCCGAAGGAAAAGGGCAAAGCGTCGTCGTAAAAGGCGTCGTTAAGCGCCCCAAACCACACAGGTTGTCGTGCGGATGTCAAAGCAAGTACCCGAAATATCACTTCCTTTTCCTTATAGTCTTTGCCATCAGTGCGAAGGCCTCAAGCTGATCTATACGAAAAAACAAACGATTTACATGATGTGTATGCTTCGAGAAGAACGTTATTTCTCGCAACCCATCCGTCAGTGCGGTGCTTTTGTCGCAAAAAAAACGAACGAAGAGCAAGCGGAACAAGGCGAGTGATGGGGGCTTTAGGCGTTTGCGTGGGGGGTGGCTTGGGCGGAGAGGTGTACCAAGTTTCGCAGCGCGTTAAGTAAGTGCGCTAGTGCGTAGGGCTTGGGGAGGAAGGTGGTAGGGCCACTGAGATAATCTTCGAGTTGGATAGGTTCGGCACTAAAACCTGAAACAAAAAGGATCGGGAGTTCAGGTCGTTGTTGTCGGACCAAGTGGGCCAGTTGTTGACCGCTAAGTTCGGGCATCTGCAAGTCCGTCAACAAGACATCGAAGTGTTCTGGGGTCGATAGAAACCTTTGGTAAGCTTCTAGACCATTGCTCCCTGCTGTGACTTTGATCCCGTGAAGTTCCAAGTAACGACCCGTCAACAACCGTACTGTCTCATCATCTTCAGCCAACAATACATGAAAAGGTTGTTGGTCAGACAAGCGACCAAGGTCAGGGGTTTGTCCTTGTGGGGGGGGTTTGCTTTCTGACGTGTCTCGAAGGGGGCGTGTGTGGGTTGGATGTTTTGATGGAAGCAGGGACTCGCTGGGGTGCGTTGTTTCTCGGCGTTCTTGGTTAAGGAGATCGATCTCGCGAAGTTTTGGTTGGCGGGGACCCATTGGGAACTTTGTATGACCCGTGTGAACATTGGGCAGCACTGCTGAGTGAATTGGTTCCATGGGATTTAGTTCTCCTACGCGGAGGCGTAGCGACTTTTTGGGTGACTTGGTCGAAGGGGGACCCTGTTTTTTTGTTTGGGCATGACCTACATCTCAAGTCGTTTTTTTGGGAGTTGTTTATTACAAACTAGGCGGGGAAGTGATGACGAGCTCTCTTGTTTTTTGAATGATTAAGCTCAATTATGTTATCTCTTTAGATGCGGCGTCCCAGCCGTGTTGTCAGTTACTCATAGGCGCGTCGATTTTGCAAGTTTTTTTATCAAAAAAAAATGAAGAAAGTCATGACGAATCAGTCAGCTTTGGGGGGCGATACGACTTTAAGAAGGAAGTCCGTGAGTTGGCGTGCGACGTCTTCTCGACTGGCGTCTGGATCGGGTGTGAGGATGTGGGAGATGAAGAGCCGCACAACGCTATCCGCAGGAAGACGCGCTGCGCGTTCGGTGATCGCAAAATAACGCGCAAGCAGGGTCGCCATCATCTCGCGCCCCAACCCGATCAGGAGCTCGCCACGGCTTGAGAGAAAAGGGGCCAACTCGTCGCGCTCGCTGGTTTCTTGGAAGATCGGGCTGGTCTGCACAAAAGTGAGGGTCTGCAAGATCGCAAGGTGGAGCGCTTCGTGGGCGTCTTCGAGCTGTTCAAAGACGCGTTCTACATGACGCGCAAGCCTTTCTCCTGAGCGAATCAAAAAGGCGCTGATCAACTCGTCCTTGGTAGGAAAGTAGCTGTAGATGGCTTGGCGCGAGAGGCCCGCTTGACGAGAGACTTGCGAAACGGTCAAGCGACCCACGCCGCTTGTTTGCAAAGAAGCCTCCACCGCATCCAAGATGCGCTCACGGCTGCCCTCGCTTGTTCCTGTTTGCTCTTGCGTTTGTTTTCGCATCTGTATCTTCTTCTCCTGCATCACAAATCCGTCGTGGTGCTGCTCGGTGGACTCTCTGTTTGGGCATGTATTCTTGACGTTTTACATTTTTTGTCAATCTCTACTTGACATCTTCAGTCATTTTGTAGAGATTCTTTGAACGAAGATTCAGAAGTAACATAGATGTCGTGGGCGACATACTGTGAGCCTTTTACCCTGGGACTGAATCATCATTCACAATACCCACCAAAGTGATTTGTTTTGTATAAAGTTGGGTGGGTCAGGGATGACAGCCAACAAAACGAGGCAAAAAGAGATGCAGATTTACAAAGCACCACTCGAAGACATGAGATTCCTTTTGGAAGCACTGGGCTACGACGAAGTGGCCAGTCTCGAAAGGTACGAGGACTACGACCTTGAGACGGTGATGGCGATCTTGGAAGAGAACGGAAAGTTCTGCACCAACGAGATGTTGCCATTGAACCGTTCGGGTGATGTAGAAGGTGTGAAGTACAACCCCGAAGATCACAGCGTAACGACCCCTCGTGGTTTCAAAGAGCTGTACGAAAAGTTTTCTGAAGCGGGGATGTTGAGCCTCTCGCAAGACCCAGAGTACGGCGGTGGTGGTGCACCTTACTTGGTAGGGATGGTGATTTCTGAGATGGCGACAGCCACCAACAAGAGCTTCACCATGTGTCCTGGACTGACCCACGGCTTGATCGACGCTTTGTTGCACCATGGTTCTGATGAACAAAAACAAGCCTACTTGCCCAACTTGATCTCTGGGAAGTGGACGGGAACCATGTGTTTGACCGAGCCACAGTGCGGAACGGACCTTGGTTTGATCAAAACCAAAGCTGTGGTTGCGCCTGATGGTGACGGATACCTTCTGACAGGAACCAAGATCTGGATCACCTTTGGTGAGCACGATATGGCCGAGAACATCGTTCACTTGGTCTTGGCTCGTTTGCCCGATGCACCCGAAGGAATCAAGGGCATCAGCTTGTTCGTGGTTCCCAAGTTCACTTTGGATGGCCAGCGCAACCCGATCTTCTGTGGTGGTTTGGAGCACAAGATGGGGATCCATGCATCGCCTACTTGTGTGATGAACTTGGAAGATGCGCGTGGTTGGTTGGTTGGCGAGCCCCACAAAGGTATGCGTGGGATGTTCACCATGATGAACATGGCTCGTCTTGGCGTGGGGATGGAAGGGGTTGCTCTTTCTGAGATCTCTTACCAAACCGCGTTGGCTTTCGCAAAAGATCGCCGTCAAAGCCGTTCGCTGAACCCTGAGCGTCAAGATCCCAACGCCTCTGCGGACAACATCTTGGTTCACCCCGATGTTCGCCGTATGCTCTTGAATGTGCGCGCAACCAACGAAGCGATGCGTGCTTTGGGTTACTTTGTGGGCAAGCACCACGACTTGAGCTTGTACCACAAAGATGAGCAAGTTCGCGAAGAGTCCGATGACTTGGTGGCTTTGTTGACCCCGATCATCAAGAGCTTCTTCACTGAGCGCGGTTTCTTGAACGTTTCGGACGCATTGCAGTTGATGGGTGGCGCTGGTTACACCCAAGACTGGTCCGTGGAACAGTACCTTCGTGACTTGCGTATCGCGATGCTTTACGAAGGGACCAACCACATCCAAGCACTCGACTTGGTTGGACGCAAACTCCCCCGCAACATGGGGCGTTCGTTCATGAAGTTCACCAGCTTGATCACAGACTTCATCCGTGAAAACAAAGAAAATGAAGTCATGGCCGAGTTCATCGGGCCCTTGAAAGAGACTTCGAAGAAGCTCAACCAAGTCACCATGAGCCTTGGCGAGACTGCGATGGCTGACCCTGAGTTGGTTGGTGCGGTGGCATCGAACTATCTCAACCTCTTTGGGTACACCGCGATGGCTTACATGTGGTGTTTGCAACTCACCCACGCGATCCAGCGCGGCGATAAGTTCAGCCAAACCAAGATCAAGACCGCTCGTTTCTTCTTCCGCAACATCCTTCCTGAAGTGGATGCGATCGTTCAGTTCATCTCTGCTGGCAAAGATGCCCTTATGGACTTTGGAGCAGACGAGCTGTAATCCTTCCTTCTAATCTTCCAGGTTTCTCCTCTGCGATCTTTCTATTCTTCCCTTCTTTTGTGTTTGATCTCCCCCCAAGAAAGCTTTTTTGTCGTGTGCATTTTTGTCCACTGCTTGTAACACTTTGGTGAGCTATGGCATCCTAGGCTTTTGTTTTTGCTTGTCCGA
This sequence comes from Myxococcales bacterium, assembly GCA_020632975.1. Classification (GTDB taxonomy): domain Bacteria; phylum Myxococcota_C; class UBA6777; order UBA6777; family UBA6777; genus JAKLKB01. The sequence goes on along the minus strand of JACKEL010000010.1, from coordinate 118,603 downwards.
GCCTTGCTCAGTGTCCAGGAGCACGGCCAAAGCTGAAAGGGCCTTGTGAGCCCCGCTATGCCGCAACCTGTAACAGCGGTTCCCCACGATCTTTTTGCGACAGGTTATTGGGATGAGATGTACTTCGAGGAAAAGCAATCGAAAAGGTTGGTGGCTAGGGCTTTTCGCCCTTCTCTGTTGCTTGGGGTGGAGTAGCAACAACCACTTTGCACACGCGGGTAATCCTTGGTCCCTTCAAGGTCGCCTGCCCGAACATGTTTTCTTATTACACGATAACGACGTGTATTTTGGGACCGATCGAATGTATTCGAGCGGTCTACTCTTGGAGGTCGCGAATCTCGGAAAGCTTGGAGATGCCGCGCAAGCCATGAGCCGTTTCTTTTTTTCGGATCGCGTGATGGCTCTCTCGTCGCTGAGTGTGTTTGTTGGGCACCACATGTACACGCCCAACAACATTACGATTCGCCGCTTTATTGAGGGGGATCGGCCTTTTGCGGCTTGGTTGTTTGGGGGAGTCAAGTACGAGGTCCAAGGGGCGGACTGGAATCTCAAAGTGCAAGCTAGTTTGGGGATCGTGGGGCCGTGGGCCTTTGGCGATGAGTTCCAAACCAACTGGCATTGGTTGGCGCGTCAGTTGATCCAGTCCACAGATCCGCCTGTTCCGCAAGGATGGCATAACCAACTGCCCAATGAACCGACGTTTCAGTTGGGGGTCCGTTGGTCCAAAGAGATCGCACAGATCGTTTCTCGAAACACACGTCACCTCGATCTTTCGCTGTTTACAGGGGGGGATCTAGGGAATGTGTGGGTGCGTGGGATGATCGGTTTGACCCTTCGTTTCGGCTATATCATCAACATGATCCCCAGCTCAGAAGATCTTCCATGGTTGTTGCGCGAAGGTTCGCATCATCCCCTTACAGGGAAGCCGATCATCGGCAACCCTACGGTGGGACCGCATGGGATGGGCGGGCGCGGGCTACAGGACTGGGAGTTCTATGTCTTTATTCGCCCCGTCGTTCGGTTTGTTGCGCGGAATATGTTTTTGGACGGCACGCTCTTCCAAGACAGTCACTCGGTTCCCAAGGTGCCGATTGTGGTCGAGGGAGAGTTTGGAATCAGTTTGAAGATCAGGTACTTTCGCTTGTCAGTTTCTGCTGTTTTTCAGAGTGTGGAGGGAGATTACGAAAGGGTTGACCCCAGCGGTCATCGCTTTCTGCGGATTATGGGGGGATTCGAAGGCTTTTGATTGGGAGGTGACTTGGGGAAGGGGATCAGAGAACGTTGTTTTTTTGGTATCGGATGTAGTCCAACGTTTGTTTGCAGGCGAGGCTCAGTTCGCTGGCTTGTTGGTAGCGTTGTTCGCGGTCTTTGGTGAGCGCCATATCACAGATCCGCTGGGTTTCTTCGGATAGCCGTGGATTGAGTTTCCGCACGGGGGTGTGGGGAGAACGCAAGATCCGCGTCATGATGTCGTGGGGAGCCTCACCTGGAAAGGGGTGCTGGCCCGTGAGCATCTCGTAAAAGATGATCCCCAAGCTGAAGATATCTGCGCGGTGATCGGCTTCATCGACGCCCAAGACTTGTTCGGGCGAAAGGTAAGGCACGGTTCCCACAACAAAGCCCGTTTTGGTAAGCCGCTCATTGTGGCTAAACAAGTTGAGCGCGACACCAAAGTCCGTGAGTACGGGCTCTCCAAAGTTGTTGAAGAGGATGTTTTCACTCTTGAGATCGCGGTGGTAGATGCCTCGGTCATGGGCGTGTTGAAGCGCGCTAGCGATGTCTCCGCACAAGGAGAGAGCTTCTTCTTCACGGAGTGCGCCGCGTTTGGTGATGCGGTCGTACAACGAACCGCCTGTGAGGTAGTCCATCGCGTAGAAGATGAAGTGGTCCTGTTGTCCTGCGTCGTAGAGGCGGATCAAGTTGGGGTGAGACAGCGAGGACAAGGTTTGGATCTCTTCTTGGAAACGTTGGCGGTGTTCGGCCGAAGAGCCCCGTGTGTAGAAGACTTTGATCGCGTAGAGTTGGCTCGTTTGGGTGTGGCGGGCCAAGTACACAAAGCCCATCCCACCACGGCCAATCTCACGCAAGATCACGTATTTTCCGCCAATTTGATAGCCAGGAAGCAAGTTGTCTTGATTGAGAGACTGCAACTTCCTTTGGCGAGAGATGATCTTTTTGACCTTGGCAGCGACCACTTGTGGCACGAAAGGTTTGGTGATGTAATCCTCGGCGCCCTTGGCGTAGGCTTCGAGGATGCGTTCTTCGTTGCCTACGGAGGTCAAAAAGAGGATGGGAAGTTCTTTCCAACGGTCGCTTTTGAGTAGGCGTTGGTGGAAGTGAAAGCCGTCTTCTCCAGGCATCAAGACGTCGAGTAAGATCACGTCCACTTTGTTTTGGTGGAGAAGGGCGATGGCTTCGTAAGCATCTTGAGCACAAAGAACACTGATCCCTGCATGTTCGAGGGTATAGCGCAACATGGCGTGGATATCTTCGTCGTCATCTACAATCAGAACACAACCTGTTGTTTCGTCGTTCATCTCGGGATTCTTGTTTGTTGAAATGGCTCCCTTTGAGGAGCGGTGACCATGGGCTCCAAAGTAGCTTGGACTGTTTTGTATCTCAGTTGATGTGTAAAGATCCATAATGCAACCTCACTTTTGAAGCTCGGGGGTGTCTGGCGCTTCTGTTTTCGTTGGTTTGCACTTATCTTTGGGCGCCACGGAGTCTTTATGCATGACTATCAAAAACTATACCACATGAAGTGTGATAGAAATCACCTTTTTCTTAAGATAAACAGAACGCGTGTTGCGGTGTGCTCTTGAGGCTGATTTGCGTAGGAGCTTGTCTTGCGGGGCTTTTGCACAGGCAGGCTTGTGGAGGAGAAAAGATGAAGTGGGGATCGCGCTGTGCGGGATACCGAACTTTGCTTGTTGTGTGCTTGGTGTGGTCGTGCTGTGTGTCTGGGGCGTGGGCAAACACGCCGAACTGGCTGTCTTTATGGCGTGATGGAAAGGCTACGCTGGCAAGTCTACGTGTCCATGTAAAAAAAGCCCGCTTGCAAGAAAAATGGCTAGAAGGGGTCGATGCCAAGGGGCTTCGGGGACTGCGCGAGTTGGTATGGGATATCTTGAAGGGCGAGAAACAACAGGGTGGCAAGGACAGAAAGCGCCTTTCTGCCAAGGAAGAAACAGTACTACGCAGCAACTTGATGTTGCTTTCGCGCCTGGAATTATTCGCCTTGTCAGGGGAGCAAGCGTTGGGCAGCGCAAAGCGTTCAAAGCCGACCGTTGTTCTCAAAATGGGAAAGAATCCGCCTCCTCGAAAGTCTCAAGTTGATACGAGTGAGACATACACGATGGTGGTGCAGGAAAGACAGATGTGGTTGTCCTTTCTGGAGGCCGCAAAGAGCAGGGCATCACTTCGAAGTGAAGGGGCCTTACGCACTGTGGCGGGGAAGCTTTTGCGCCTGCGTAGGGAAAGTCGTTTGATGTCGCCAACCCAAGCGGCAGGGCGTTGGGCTGCGTTTTTGCGAGAGAAGCATCCTTTGTTACGCAGAGAGGGGGCCTTGGCTTTGGGCGTGATGGGGCCTGGAGGACGACCTTTTCGCGATGCGTTGGTGGGCCTTTTGGGAGATACGTTTCCTGAGGTCAGAGAGGCTGCTTTGTTGTCGTTGTCTGTGTTGGGGCTGCCCACGAAAGCGCGGGATCGCGTCTTGGCACTGTGTAAAAGCGCTTGGCCTCGGGAACGCGCGGCTGCGTGGAAGGCTTGGGGAGCATTGGAAGGCAAGGGGCAAGCGCTCGAAAAGCAGATGTGGTCTGTTTGGAAGGATGCTGTGGCTGCGGGGGCACGTGGGGCTGTGTTGCGGGGGCTTGTGCGTTCTGGGCGTCGAGGGCGCCGCATCGAACGTGAGATGCTTCGTGCTTTGCGTGGACCTGATCTCTCAAGTGTTCGTTGGGCCTCTCGTTTTTGGCAGAAGGGGCGCGTGCCTTGGGAAAAGACGTCCACTCTCCTGTTGAGTTGGACGCTTTCTGCGGATGCTTCCGCGCGTTTGGCGGTCTTGGAGGTCTTACAACGAGCGGAGGGGGTGGGGGGCGTGCGCGAAGCCTTTTTGCGGGCGATGCAGGACCCCAACGACAAGATCAGGCGCTTGGCGGGCTCTGTCTTGGTGGAAGAGAAGTGGTCCGCTTGGAGAGAGTTGTTGACGCGTCTTGCCCGAGGCGATCGGGCTTTGCATCAAGGTGTGATGGAAGGATTGAAAGCACAAGGCAAAAAAGGTTGGGAAAAAGTGCGGGCGTTGTTGCGCGAACAACGCGATGGCTTGGTGCGTTTGGGTCTTCAAAGTTTGGCGGTGCAGGGGAGCGCGGCTTCTTCTTTTTGTGAGACGATTCATGGGAAGATGCGTGTTCGTCATTGGTCTGTACGGGTGGAAGCGGTGCGTGCTTTGAGCAAGGTTTGTCTTGGGCAGGCCGATGCTTTGCGCTGGTTGGTGGGGATGTTGGGGGACGTTTCAGAAGAGGTGCGTTTGGCTTCGTCGCAGGCTTTGGCAGACTCTCCTCTGAGTCCTTTGTCCTTTCTCAAAGAGGCGAGCCAGAGCCGTTCTTGGCGTACTCGACAAGCGGCTGCCCGCGCTTTGGGGAACTTGTCAGCGCAAGTGAAAGAGGTTCGTCCGTTGTTGTTGGTGCTCTTGCGGGATCAGTCGTGGGCGGTGCGTCGTGCTGCTGTGGAAGCGATGGCAAAGTTGGGGGCATTGGTTTCTTCGGATACACCAAAGATTAAGCGCTTGCTTCGCGATGAAGATCGAGATGTCAAACGCGCTGCGATGCGGGCTCTTGTGACCTTGGCGGGGGCCCCGAAGCAAAAACGACGGTTGTTGCTTGGATGGATGGAGCGTCGTGGTGAAAAAGGTCTTGGATTGGAGGCTTTGCGTTCATGGCATGCGCTCAGCACAGGAGCCTCACGCAGCGAAAAAAGGCGGGTGGTCGGGTTTGTTCGCCGTGGATTACGTCGAGGGAGCATGGGAGAGCGTCAAGGTCTTCTTCGCGTGTTGCGTCGTATGGGGGATATCGGGCGTTTGGTGTGGCCAGAGTTGGCTGCTTTGGTGAGGAGCCACCATCGCCCTTTGCAGTTGCGGGCCTTGCGTGCGGTGGGAGCCATTGATGAGCCACCAGCTTCTTTGGTGCGTTCTTTGTTGTCTTGGGGGTCAGGCAAGCCCTCTGTGAAGCGGCGTATCGCACGAGAAGTCTTGTTGCAGACCTGTTCGCGCATCTTGATGCCTCGGCAGGTTTGGGAGCCTTGGTTGCGTCATCAGGAGCCCCAACGACGCCAAGTGGTCTTGCGTTGTTTGGAGCGCGGTGGGTGGCGGGCGTTACCTGTGATCGAGGCGATGGAGCCTTTGTTGCAAGATCAAGATGAAGCGGTGCGTATGCTGAGTTGGCGGGTGTGGCGCTCTTTTGGACTTTGGGGTAGCGTTGGTTTGCGGCGTCTTTGGTTTGCGCGACCCGCAGGGATGGGACTGTGGGGAAAACAGTCTGCCTCGTGGGTTGAGACCTTGGAGAGCGCAGGGGCTTCTTTGCCAGAGATGGCGCCCTTTTGGTTGCCCAAGAAACTCCAACATGGTGTGGTCAAAAAACAGAAACAGGCCGTTTTGTCGTTGCGTTTTCGGGCAATGTTGGCGTCCAAAGACAAGGGCATCCCTGCTGCTTGGTGGTCGTGTGTGGATCATGGCGAAGCGTCGTTGAGATGGTCTTGTGCGCGTCGTTTGGGCAAGGTGTCTTCTTCCTCGCTGCTTTTGGGGGCGTTGGGGCGGAGTGTTGGGGCTCGCCGTGTTCTTTTGCGAGAAGCTTTGGCGCAACAGGGAGGCGGGATCTTGTCGATGGCACTGCGAAAGTTGGCTGAAGCTCCCAAAGAAAAGGCCCAGTGGCTCGCTTATCTGAAAGACGAAGCCTTGTGGCGTGGGGAAGGCCAAGGCGATGTGGACCCCAAACTTCGCGGTATTTTGCAGAAGCTTGCAGGCTCGCTAGATGTGGATATTCGTCGTGTTGCGGCGCGTGCTTATTTGTATTGGCCGCAGATCGGGGCTTTGGATGTTGTTCGCTTGGTGGAGCGCCTTGTCGAAGAAGATGTCGAAGCAAGGCGTTGGATCGTGTCTGCACTGCTGCGCCAAAGAGATAAAGCGATCCCTGCCTTGGTTTCGGTCCTTCGGCGGCCTCAGTGGGCAGGGACAGAGTTTGCGATCGCTTTGTTGTTGAAGATGGGCGCGGGGGCAGTCCCTAGCTTGCGAGAAAAACTGCGTGAGGGGAATGCGCAAGAACGGATGTATGCGGTCTATGCGCTCTCAGAGATCGGCGAACCCGCGCGCTCTGCGAAACAAGAGTTCTTGATGGCCTTGCGCGATCAGCAACAAGATGTCCAGATATCCGCGGCTTTCGCACTTTGTCGACTGCATGTGCGATCCGCGCAGGCAGAAGCTTTGTTGCGGCGCTTTTTGGCACACACCTCTTCCGAAAAACGCCTCGCTGCGGCGCGTGCGCTCGCTCGACTCTATCCTCTTTCTAAGAAAACACTGTCCATCTTGGCACAACGTCGAAAGTCTGAAGATGCTTTGATTCGACCTGTGATCTTTCGCGCCTTGGGACGCCACCTTTTGTTGGAAGCTGCGGATGTCTCGGAGCTACAGGAGGCTCTAAAGTCCACAGATGTTGTGACGCGTCGTTATGCAGCCAAGACCCTCCTGTTGATTGCGCAGTCTTTGGAGCTTCGTTGTTCCGCCATCAAGAAAGAGAAGTGCGTTCAACTTCGTGAGTCCTTGCTGCAAGGGGAGTTTTTGATCCTCTGGCTCAAACTTCTGTTGGTGGGCGATCTTCCCACACAGCGGTCTTTGTTGGGGGCGATGATGTATCTGCCCCGTTACACGAGCAAGATCGTGCGGGTTGTTTTGCAGATGCTTGTGCACAAAGAAGCGGATATCCGTCTGCTTTCTGTGCGCTTGCTCGGTCAGATCGGTTTGCCCGCTGCTGGGGCAGTTCCGCGCTTGATGTGGTTGTTGCGTGGTGATCCAGAAGCTGAGGTGCGACGCGAAGCTGTGCGTGCGCTTGCGAAGTTGTATGCGTTGTTTTTGGGGGTGCCTCGCGCATTGAAGGATGCCTCTACAGATATGGATCTCGATGTTGCGCAAGAAGCTCAAAAGGCTTTGCGCGATCTTCAGCGTTAAGGGGCGGAAGCGCTTAGGGGAAGCGCGATCATAAAGGGGCGCTTACGTGGGGTGGCGCGAAGCATCAAGGTGTGATCGATGGTGTGGTTCGCCCTTTGGTTGCGAACACAGAGACCACTCCTGCGGGGCCTGTGGGACCAGCGGTTCCAAGCAACCCACAGGAAGGGGCTTCTGCGAGTCGTTTGGGATGTTCTGCGATGGAAGCGCCTTCGGTACCTTGGTGGGCGATGTTGCTGTTGTTGGGGTTGTTTGTGCGCAGACGCGTTTAAGGAGTGGAAGGAGAAGACGGTGTCTTCGAGGTTTCGGGGGATTCGGGGAGTCCTGACCAAGTGTGTGCTTGGGGACCTTGGGCTGGTTTGATATCGACAGAGATGCCCGTGAGATGGGCCATTCCAGATAGGCGATCCAATTGTTCGGGGCCATCCGCGGCGAGGAGATTGACGTTCACGCCTTGGGTTTGGCTGGCGACACGTAGGCCCTTGGCGTGCTGATGTCCCCAACCATGGGGAAGTGCCACAACACCTTGCATCAATTCATCGAGACGTTTGATGGGGACGCGAACCGTTGCCGTGTGGGATGTGACATCCGCAAGTTCGTCGTCTTGCAGGCCCAAGGCTTCGGCATCTTGGGGATTCATGTAAAGGTAGTTGGTGCGTCGTCGCTCTCCCACAAAGTCTTCGATGTTGTGGGTCCAAGAGTTGTGCGTGGTGATCGCGCGGCGAGTAATCAGCTTGAAACGATGCTTGTCTTGTAGCGCGGCGGAAAAGGCGGACTCTAGGTGTTCTTGGGCATGTTGAAGCAGGGTTGGTGGTGCAAGGTGGAGTTTGCCATCTTCTGTAAGGACGCGTTTCCCAAGAAAGTTTTCTTCTTGGTGGTCTGGGCGGGGGCGTCCATGGGGTGATTGTAAGAGTTTTCGAAAACTTCCTTGTCGCGTGAGTCGCAAAAGAAGATTCAGCAGTTTTTCTTGTGGGACGGCATTGGGAAGGCCGGGTTGATCGGGGCCATGGACCTTCATGCTCCATTCGAGGAGCTTTTGAGCGATGCGTGAACCAAAGAGCGATACGCCGCAAGCACGCGCAAGATCCATGTAGATGCTGGCCTCATCGCGTTGTTCGCCTTGGGCAGGGAGGACCGCACGGGTGGCCTGAAGATAAGGACGCGACTGTAGCCCAAGCATCAGTGGAAAGATAAAGGGCAGATCAGGCCGTTGTAGCGGGGAAGTGCAAGGGAGCTGATAATGGGCGAGATGTCCTGTTTCTGTGGGCAAGATGTCGAGCGTGACGAGTAGTTCAAGATCTTGGAAGGCTTCGCGAAGTCGGCCTGCGTTGGCCATGGTGAGAAGGGGGTTTCCGCCTGTGACGAAGAGGGCGCGGATCTGCCCTTTGCCTGGGGTAAGGATCTCGTCTGCGAGTAGGCCACCAGGGAAAGCGTCGTTTACAGAGGGGAAGTCACCCACGCGCGAACGGGCATCGCGCATCAGGACGCCGTGCTTTTTACCAAAGCGAGGGAAGTCCATCACGCCGCGTCCGACGAGGGTTCCTCCACGCTTGTCGAGGTTCCCTGAGACAGCGTTGATGCACTCTTGGAGCCAGAAGGCCAAGGCACCGTGCTTGCCCATATTGACGCCTGTTGAACAGTACAAGGCCGCGCCTTTGGCCTCTCCATACGCTTGGACAAGGCGGCGGAGATCTTGGGGGGATATCCCTGTGATCTCTGCGGTGCGTTCGGGCGACCAAGACTCCACAAGGGCGGATATCTCAGGGTATCCTGTCATGTATTGTTCGATGCGTTGGGGGTTGGCGTAGCCTTCTTTGATCAGAGTATGAAGAAAAGAGAGATAGAAAAAGACGTCCGAATTGGGGTAGATAAAGAGATGTTCTCCCGCGACTTTGGCGGACTCTGTGCGGCGTGGGTCGATGAAAAACAGCTTGGCACCGCGTTTGGTGATGGCTTTGAGTCGTTGGATGGGGTTGGAGACTTGGAGAAAGCTCCATTTGGAGATCGCAGGGTTGGCTCCAACGATGATCAAACAGTCGGTGTTATCGATGTCTGGGAAAGGTTGGGTAAAAGGGAAGCCGTAGACCTGCCGTGCGACCGCAAACTTGTTGCTGCAATCTTGTGTGGCAGAGGCGTACATGTTGGTTGAACCAAGACCCGTCATAAAACCTTGGGCAAAGACAGGGTGCAAGACGCCGAATCCTGCGGCCGTTCCAACATACATGGCGACGCTATTGGGGCCGTGCTCTTTGCGGATCTGGCGGACCTTTTGACCGATCCCTTGGAGGGCATCATCCCATGACACGCGGGAAAACTCGTCGCCTTCTCGTTTGATCGGATAAAGCAGGCGATCAGGTGAGTCGTAAAGCTTGTGCTGTTTGAGACCTTTGAGACAGCTGTAACCTTGGGTTGCGACGTGTTCGGCGTCTGGCTCGATCTGCACAACGGTTTGATCTTCTACAGTGACTTTGAGGCCACACAAAGCCTCGCATATCCGGCAAAAAGTATGATGTGTCTCAGTCATAGATACCTCGTGGTGGTGCGCCTTACATCAAAGGGGTCTTGATATTGCGATGCCTTGGCGGGATTTGGCAACTATCTTGTTTGGATGAAAGGTGGGGGGCTTGGATGCGGGGGCGTGAGAGGGATCAGTCTTTGTCTTCGTCTTCTCTGGGTTTGCGGGCGAGTTTGATGCCGAGTTCTGGGAAGGTTTCGTTGACGGTAAAGCGCAAGTCGCTGAGCAGAAGAAAGCGTTGGAGTGGGTCGGGCACAGCGACTTGGAGTGTGAATTCGAGATTTTCTTCGTCGAAACCTTCGAGCTGAACGAAGGGTTTGGGCGAAGTGAGGACATCTGGGTGCTCTGAGGCGATGCGCAACAGGGCTTCTTTCACGATGCGTGGGGTATTCTCGGCGGCGACGCTGACGGCGAGTGTTGCGATGATATGGCTCGGTCCCATGCTCCAGTTGATGACTTGCGAGGTCAGTAACTCAGCGTTGGGAAGGAGGATGATGCGCCCGTCGGGTGCTTCGAGGGTGGTCGAGCGCGCTGAGATCTCGCGGACGGTACCAATGACCTCGTTGACTTCGATCACATCGCCTACTTTGACCGACTGTCCGAAGGTTAGGATGAGACCAGAGATAAAGTTGTTGGCGATATCTTGGGTTCCAAAACCGATCCCGATCCCGATGACCCCTGCAAATACGGCCAAGACGCCGATGCCAACGCCCATCCACTGGAGTCCTGCGAGCACGCCCAAGATGATCATGCCGTAGTGTAGGACGGTATCGGCGGCGTGACGGTTGGAGAGAGAGAGTCGCACGATTGGGTAGATCATGTCGTGGAGTTTCTTTCGCAACCAACCAGAGAGCCATAGCGATCCAAAGACCGCGGTGAGAAGCTTGACGATCGAAAGGACGGATATCTGGGTCTTTTCGATTTGAAAGAAGGGGGTGTTGAGGATGTTGATGACGGCCTTGTATCCGCCCGCGACGCCCCAAGCTTCGAGCAAAAGCGACAGGGTGATCAACGAAGTGAGCACGGTGACAACGAGGCGCAGCAGGCGCATGACGTTGTTTTGGCTCTGTTTGGTTTCTCGTTTCTTCTGAAAGCGCGAGACGATGGCCAAGGCGAGCGACCAGATCACAAGTTGGATGCTGTAAGCGCTCAACAACAGGACGATGCTGATGATGCTGCGGACGGTGAGGAAGATCGCGAGGCTGCGATAACCTGCGATGAAGATGCCGAAGATCCCGATGGCAAGGACATAAAAGAGAGGATACACCCGACGAACAAAGAGAGCGACTTGCGAGCCCAGTTTGGTGTCTGTGGGGATCAAGGCGAGGATGGGTTCTTTTTTGAGGAAGAGATAGAGGACACCAAGCAAAATGCCCGCAACGAAGAGGCTTTCGAGGATGTGAGTAAAGGTGACAGGGTAGTGTGCGAGCGGTGCGACCTGCAACAGTGGGTAGTTGAGGAAGGCGAACAGCGCAAGACCTTTGAACAAGCGGCGGAAGGTTCGCGCATCATCTTCATTGAGGGTTGAAAGAAGCCGCTGGTCGGCATTTTTGGCGAAAAGGAGTTCCGCGCTGACCCACAAAAGACGCAAGCCAAAGATCATCCCACCCAATGTCCACAAGAGCAGCTTGACGCGTTGAGGGGGTGCAAAAAGCCATCCAGCAAAGAGCAAGCCCGCAAAAAGCAAACCTGCGCCCAAGATGCGGTTGGCGGCACGAAGTAGCAGACCGATGCCGCTGCGCAAGCCCGAAGATGCGGTGTTTGCGAGGGCGATCTCTGAACCAGGCGTTGAGGCAGCGGGTTGTGAGATCGCTGATCCTGCGGGGACATCCGCGTTGGGTGCGTCGATAGAGAGAGGAGCCTCAAGCGGATCTTCGGTCTCTTCGGCTTCTTGGGTTGCCTTGCTGGGGGAGGTTTCTTGTTCTTCAGCGGTGCTTGCTTCAGAGGATGCAGCGGTCTTTTCGGTCGATACGGGGCTTTCTTTGGCAGGCGATGCTGCGGTATTGTTGGCCTCGGTGGGTTGGAGTTTTTGGATGGTTCTTTTGAGAAGGCGTCGAATCAGAAAAAGGATGATAAGAAACAAGAAGATGTAGAGGCCTAGCAGGATGCGGTTGGTGAGATGGAGTTGATTCCACGTCTTTTCAAAGTCTGCGGAAAGTCCCTTGAGTTGGGCGAGAAGGGGACTCTTTTTGAAGTCTGCGAGGTCAAAGGTGCGGTCAGAGACTTCGCGAAAGAGTTTGCTTTTGAAGGCGAGGGGAAGTCGATAAAGCAAGCCACCTTTGGCTTTTGCGGCGAGGCTGCGTTTGAGGGTCTGCATCTGATCGACGGTGAATTGGTAGAAGCGCAGTTGGGTTTGGTAGAACTCTTGGTTGAGGCTGAGTTCGTTGTGTCGAAGTTGGAGGTAGCGCTGGTTGCGTCGATGCATCTCAAGGGTGGTGCGATTGAGCAGGGTCTGGAGTTGGAAAAGGACGCGTTGGCGTTCTTGTTCGATGCGTTGTTTTTCCTGCTGTTTCTTTTCGACTTGTTCGCGGCGAGCGCGTGTTGCGGCTTCGCGGGCGGCACGCAGTCGTTCTGCACGGTTGGGGCGTCTGCGGCGGGGGTTGTTTTCTTCTTCAGCCTTTTTCTGGGCTTCTTCAGCTTCGCGTGCAGCGGCCTCTTTTTCGGCTTTTGCGGCGAGCTCCGCTTGTTTCTTTTCGTAATCGAGGGCTTTTCTCGCATTTTCTTCAGCCGTTTTTCGAGCTTGTTCGAACAACGCTTGGCTGCTTTCAGTATCTTGGTTGCTTTGTGTCAGTCGGTCTTGGGCTTGTTTGAGACGTTTCTTCTCTGCCTCGATCAGATCGTGAAGACGTTTGAGATCGCGTCCAAGGACCTGTTTTTTCTTGCCTTTGGGGTAGCGTTCTTGAAGCCATTTACCAGCATCTTCGCGGAACTTGAGGTAGCGTTCGATCAGTTCTTTGAGATTGGTTGCGCTTTGTTCGCGAGACAACAAGAGCGATTGGAGCTTGAGCAGCAAGGTCTCGTTTTTCTCGCTGTTCTCGGCGATTTGGCTGCGTAGTTTGAGGATCTTATCTTCGCGGCGCCATCGTTGTTGCTTGGGAAGTTCGCGATAACGGTTTTGTAGAGCTTGGTAGCGCTGGGCTTCTTTTTCGAGGCGTTCGCGTTGGATCGTGTTGTTTTGTTTGATCTGTTTGATCTCTTTGTCCAATTCTTCGAGACGTTGCTTGAGTTGCAAGGTCTCTTGGTACTCAGAGACTTCGTTGTTGTCTTGTCCACCAGAACGCCCCAAGATGCGGTCGAGGGGGTTTTGGGCGAAGGCATCGAAAGGGATAGCAAAGAACAAAAACAAGAGACCGAAAGCGAGGAGATGGATCGCAAGATGAGACGGACGAGAGGATCGAAGAGAGACCGACTGGGTACGGTCTTGTGATGAGATCATGGGGTTTCTCCAAAGAAAAGGTCGCATCAACACAAGGAAAAAGAGCAAAGAGGCATCCTTGACGCACAGGGTCGCTGTTCCTTATACAGGATGCGTGCCGTGGTCTTGTTGCGCGTATGTCGTAGCTTGAGCACGAAAGCGTCATGTTAAATGGGTCGCGGGATGTCAGCAAGAGCGATGCCTCGGATCTTTTGAGATGGCGTTGTTTCTCCCGATAGTTGGGGGATACAGTGTAGCTGAAGAAGTTGTACAGAGGGAGAGTTGGATGGGTTTGCAAGTCGATATGCAACGCGCTGAGCAGCTTGCCGCAGAGCAAGCAAGTCAGCTTTTTGGTGGATTTGGCGAGGATCTTCGTCAACCCTTGTCGAAGTTGTTGGGGTGGGGTCGTGCAGCAGGCGCGGACTTCATCGAGTTTTTCTTGGAGCGACGTTCTGAGCTGAATGTCTCCGTAGAAAATGGTAAGTTGCGAAGCATCTCTCCTCGTCTTTCGATTGGGGTGGGGGTACGGGTCTTTCGCGGTGTACAGGACGGATTTGTGAGCAGCAATGATGTCTCATGGAATGGACTGCGACGCTGCTTGGAACAGGCGCTTTCGATGTTGGGGCTGTCTTTGCCCACAGGACCGCGACTTGTGCCTGATGTGGTGTTGGAGCCTTTGCGTGATTATGCAGTCTTCCGCAACAAAGAAGGCTGGCGTGCAGAGATGCCCAAGATCGCGGAGGTTTGTGCGTCTTTGTTGGATATCGACGCTGCGGTTGCGCGCGAAGTCCAGTTTCGCCAGTTTTCGGGCGTGGATGCGATTCAAGACTGGCAAGAAGTCTTGGTGGCGTCGAGCGATGGCGTCTTTGCGCGCGATATCCGACTCCATCAAACGGCTGCCGCGAATGCGCTCTGTGTCGATGGCGAACATCGTATCCAAGTGGCCGAACGTGACGGCAACTTCGGACATCCGAACTTTTTGGCAGCGTTGGATCAAGACAAGATCGCAGTGGCTTTGGCCGAACGTGCGGGCCATTTGTTGCGTGCGGACTTTGTGCAAGCTGGCGAACTTCCCGTAGTGATGGCCAATGCGTTTGGTGGCGTGATCTTCCACGAAGCTTGCGGTCACTTGTTGGAGACGACGCAGGTCGAGAAAAAGTCCACACCTTTCTGGGACAAAAAAGGCGAGATGATCGCGCACGAAGCGCTGACCGCTTGGGATGAAGGGCTTTCTGAAGGGCTGTTTGGCTCGATCGATATGGACGATGAAGGGATGCCTGGGCAACGCACTTTGTTGATCGAAGATGGCATCTTGCGGAACTTTTTGGCGGATCGTCTGGGGTCTCAAAAGACGGGACATCCGCGAACAGGGAGCGGGCGTCGTCAAAATCACAGCTATTCTGCAGCGAGTCGTATGCGCAACACTTACATCGCCCCGGGTTCCCACACGCCTGACGATGTGATCGCTTCCGTGGATCATGGTTTGTATTGCAAGAAGCTCGGCGGTGGATCGGTCGATGCGACGGGCCAATTCAACTTTGGTGTCGCGGAAGGTTGGATGATCGAAGGCGGCAAGATCACACGTCCTGTCAAAGGAGCGATCTTGATTGGAAGTGCCTCAGAGATCATGCGACGGATCTCGATGTGCGCGAACGATAGCGGCACATCGCCCGGTTTTTGTGGCTCTGTGAGCGGTCGAGTGTATGTCACGGTTGGACAGCCACATATCCGCGTGGATCGTATTACTGTTGGCGGTCGTTAAGTCTCGACAGCAAGGAGCAAAAGAAGATGGATCAAGTAGATGCTTTGTTGGCGACCGCGCATCAACTCGCTGGGCGCTTGGAACTCAAAAAGTACGACATCTCAGGGAAGGTCTCGCGGGATGTCTCGGTCTCGGCTGAAAAAGGTAGCGTGGATCAGATCTCCGCAAGCGATAGCACCAATGTGTTGGTGCGGGTATGGCATCCTTCGGGTGCTGTGGGCGTAACGGTGACTTCGGATATCTCGGAAAATGGCTTGGAAGCGGCTTTTGCGATGGCACGCGATGTCAGCGCACAAGCCCCCAAAGAAGATGCTCCGATCTTTAGTCCTGAAGCGATGGCCGATTTGGCAGATGTCGCGACACCTGAACCTTCTGAACCTGTCTCTCCCGGCGTTTTGGTGGATGCGATCTTGTCGATTGAAGATCGTGTGATGTCCGCCCACCCTGCGATCAAGGCGATTCCCTACAATGGCCTTGTTCAACAAGCGGTGACCTCCTTTTATTGTCACTCTGAAGGAGCCGCCCGTCGAAAGGATGGGGCGCATTGTTATGTGTATCTCTATCCCAAAGCCGAGGAAGAGGGGCGCGCTCCAAGGATGGGTCATTCGACCAAACTCTCCACCTCTTTTGGAAAGCTTGATATCGACGGATGCATCGAAGAGTCCGTGAATCGCGTCTTGTCCCACCTCGCTTATGAAAAGATCCCCTCGGGTAAATACACGACAGTGTTTTCTCCGCACGCGATCTTGTCGTTGCTTGGGGCATTTTCTAACCTTTGGAACGCACGAAGCATCTTGGACAAAAAGAGCCTTTCCAAAGCGGAAGATCTTGGGGCTTCGATTGCTTCGCCGCTGCTTTCTCTCTCGGATCATCCCCATCATCCGAAGAATACGCTGATGCCTCTCTTCGATGGAGAAGGTACTCCCACGCGACATACGCCGATCCTGCAAGCTGGAAAGCTCGTTTCTTTCCTTCAGTGCGCCAACACCGCACAAGCGATGCAACAGCCTTTGACGGGTCATGCGGTGATGGGCGCGCGTGTTGGGGTGTCTTCGCACTTTTTGCATCTGCAACGCGCGGAAGGTGCAGAGTGTGCACCCCGTCGCCTCGAAGATGCCGAAGACATCGTCTATGTGGACAAGGTCACTGCGCTCCATGCGGGTGTACAGGCGCTACAAGGCTCATTCTCTCTGCCTTTCGATGGTTGGCGTTACCAAGGTGGCAAACGCTCTAGTATCGAAGCTGCTACAGTGGCGGGTGATATCCTCGATCTGCTCAAACAGATCGTGTATATCTCAGATGAAGAAGTGGTGATCCCTTCGGGTGCTGCGGCAGATACATGGGTAGAAGGACTCTCGATCACAGGAAGCGAAGGCTGACCTTTTTGGGAAGCCATTGGGGGGGAGACTCTTTCCTCGAAGCTATCAAAGATGCGCTATCTGGGAGGCTTTTAAGAGCTTTCTGGGGTGGCTATTTTTGCATGAGGACAGTGAGGACACTGCGCGCTGGCATCGGCAAAAGAAAAGCATTGGTAGCGGAAAGGTTGATGGTTTGGGCGGCTGCGGGGGCTGCCATCGTTCCTTCTAGTTTGTAAACAAGGGCTTTCTTGAACGCTGCGGTATGAGAGATCTTTACGCTTGCAGTGATCGCGGCGTTGGTCTTGTTGATGGCGATCAATACCATGCGATCGGGATCTTTTGTATCCACGCTGGCATAGATAGAAGAGTCCGCAGTCTTCGAGGTTTGGGCAGATATCGAGGTGTCGCCAAAGCTGCCATCTTGACCATCAAAGTTGCGGTAAGAAGCGAAGGCCGCGTAGATGGAGCGGTGATCGGTTTGTCCAAGCTCCCACAAGGTCGCTGCAAAGACACCGTACTTGCCGAAGATGCCCAACACATCGGCTTGTGCGAGCGCACCCGAGATATGGTTTCCGCCGCCGTAATAATACTCTGTGATGGCGAGTTTGGTTCCTGGATAAAACTGATTGATCTTGTCCATGAGACGGGGGATCAGGCGGATCGGCTTTTGGATGACTTGGATGATCCAGCTTTGTTCTTGGTAGGTGGGGTCCCACAAGGAGCGAGGTGCTTGGATGCGCGCGTCGACGGTTGCATTGTCTGTTGCGTCCTCTGTGATGCGTTGGTTTCCTCGGGCCTCTGGGTACCAGTGAACATCTAAGACATCAAGTAGGCGCTTTCCGGCCTGTTGATCGGCTTTTTGGAGTTCTTTAAGGTAGTATTCCAAAAAGTCGCCGTGTTGTTGGGCGTCTGTCGCATCCTGAAGTGTGACGTAGCCTTGCCAACCGTAGTTGACGGGGCCAAAGACGAGTCCTTTGGGGGCGACAGCTTTGATACCTTTGGCGTAGTCGATGGCTTTCTGAACGATCTCTGCGTAGGTCACTTTGTTGGGGTGGATGCGTTCGTGCGTGTGGGACCATAGATCGGGCTCATTGTCGAGCGAGTAGAAGATGGTGCGTTGGGGATCTTGGATGGCATTGGGGAAAGTTTGGTTGATCCAGTGGACGAACTCATCTTGGTAAACTTTTTTGTCATTTTTGTCGGGTGGAAGGGTAAAGGCGGACCCTTTTTGGGGGTGAGATGTATGGAAGCGCTGTTGGAGATAGTTGGGTGTGTTTTGGACGTCCCCTTGGGGGCTTTTGTCTGCGGAGACATAGCCTACGATGGGGACCGTAACGATGGCGGAAGCCCCCGCTTGATGGGCTTTCACGACGTGCATCCGTACAGCCTCGCCAGGGGTGTCTCCGCCACCGAGGTAACTATCGTTCTGGTGAGAGTAGTCTGAACCCGCGTTGGATGCGTTGTTTTCCCAGTTGTAAGCGGTCCAACGGTTGCCCCCCAAACGCATGAGTGTGAGGTTGCGCGCTTTGCCTTGCCAGTCTGGTTGATTTGTCCCGTAGATGTAGGGGGATATCGCTTTTCTTTCTTGCTGGCTATGGATGGTGATCTGGATATCGCCTTGCCCTGGATCGCCTGGGGGTAGGATCGAACGCTCGGGGACTTGCTCGGCGGGAGGTGGCTCAGGCGTGATCTCTGCGGTGGGTTCGGGAGGGCTCGTCTTTTCCGTGGGGATGGACTCTTGTGGTGTGGGTTCAGGCTGCTTTTCAGGTTGTGGGGTCTTCTCGATGGGAGCTTGCTCTTGCGCTGGCGTTTCTTGGACGGTGGAATCAGGGATGCTTTGCTCTTGGTGGGTGGACTCAGCGGTGGATGCGTCATCGCGAGAGGTTTCTTGTTGTGTGGTTTCAGAGGCGGGTTTTTCAGAGGGGGCCTCGCCACCGCAGTGGACGAAAAAGAGGACAGCAAAGAACAAAGAGAACCACCCAAGTCGATGCATCAGATCTCTCCTTTGTTTGTGGGCCGTAGGAAGGACACAATGTAGCAGGCCATCTCTCTTTAGACCACAGGAAAGCGGGGTTTGTCTTGGCTTTTCTGTGGCAAGGCAAAAGCTTTGTCCCTTTGCATGAAAGAAGCGTGAGATGCGAGATGTTGCGCAGCTCTTGTGAAGGAGAATGGGGTATCTAAAAGCTGAAAAAAACCAAGCTGCGGAGGGGATTGACGGGTGGAACGAGGTCTTGTAGAGATCGTGCGTTTTTTGGGTCAACGACTGAGGATTCAACGATGACGGATCTACCGTATAAAAAAGTTCCTTATCAACTGGAGTGCAAAGGAAAGCCTTTTCCATGTGCACTTGTAAATGACGATTTCATCGGAAGCATGGACCAGTTGGTACTTTGGTTACAGGCCAACCAAGAGACGCTTGAGCATGATCTCCAAGCGTCTGGTGTGCTGTTGTTTCGCGGCTTTCCTGTGGATGCTGTGGCAGCTTTCAAGCGATTCTATGGGGCTTTTGGGGCTTCTTTGTTTGTCGAACAAACGGATGCCACGGATGCTGCGAAAGCGGGTGTTCTGGCTGTTGAGGAGATACCTGCGAAGGATGCAGGATACTTGCATCATGAACGAGCAAAAGCATCGAGCTATCCGAGCAAGTTGTTTTTCTATTGTGAGCACGCGCCAGAAAAAGGCGGTGCGATGGGGCTTTGTCGTTCGGATATGCTGTACGCATCGCTCGAAGAGGCGGAGCCTGCCTTTGTGCAAGAGCTTGCCAAAAAAGGCCTACGCTACAAAGAGATCTTTCCTGAAAAAGCAGAGGGGGTGGTGGGGGAGAAACAGACTTGGCAAGTCGCATGGGCTGTGACAGAACGCGCAGAGGCCGAGCAAAAGCTCGCATCTTTGGGTTACACTTGGACATGGCGAGAGGATGGGGCGCTTTGCACCTCGTCTCCTGTCCTTCCTGCTTTGAAGATCCTAGATGACGAAAACAAGGTGTTTTTCAATGACTTGTTGGCTGTGGCTCTCCAACAAAAAGGCGCGCAAGAAGAAGTCTTACAAACAGTCTCTTTTGGGGATGACTCTTCGATCCCTTCGGATATCTTTGCAAAGATCGCGGGGATGGCGGAGCCTTGGACGTTCACCTTGCGATGGCAAGATGGGGATATCGTGCTCGTCGATAACCTGTTGGTGATGCACGCTCATCAGCCCGAAGATGGAACGCTGTCTCGAAAAGTGTTTGTCGCGATGACGGCGGACTGATGGGGGAGATGGAGAGGGGAAGGGACTGTTGATAAACCCTACCAGATGTAGGGAAGGAGGCGATAACGCGTCTTGGTGGTGTAGTCTTTGTAGCCATCGAGTTCGCGTTGGAGGGTTTGGTCTTCAAAGTGTGTTCGCACAGCAAGCACGAGGATCGAGAGGACGCCGCAAAGGAGCGCATAATAGGACCCTAGTGCCATAGGAAGTCCTAGATAGATGAAGATCACGCCTGAGTACATAGGGTGTCTGACCCATGCGTAAGGTCCCGTCGTCACGACGGTTTGCGCTTTTTCGTCTTGGATGCGCACGACGCGAGCGAGGAAAGTGTTTTCTTTCATGGTGAGGAAGACCATCCAAAAGCCCGGAAGATGTAGCACAAATCCAATGATCTTGATGTACAGAGGCATCTGCGTCAGCTTCCAACGCACGACTTCAAGGCCAGGAAGCACGATCATGGGGAGGCTGGTGATGAGCATGAGGCCCATGATCACCTTGTCCCATGTTTTTTGCTCTCGTTGGATCGGCCCACGCATCCGCTCTTTGAGGAGTTCGAGGTTGTTTCGACCGAGCCACCAAACTAGGCTCCCTGCCCAAGCATAGTAAAGTGCGGTGATGCCCCATGCTTCGGGCCACCAGAGCTTTCCTGCTGGCAAAAGAAAGCAAACGGGTAGCATCGCCATGCGAAAGATCACGCTGATGATCTGGGCGGGTTGGATCGATGCCTTTGGTGGGGTGTCTGCGGTGTTGTTTGGGTCGTTCATGGAGGCTCCTTGGGGGGAGGTGGGCGAGATTAAGGGAACTTGCAAGCGCGTTGGTAGCCGAGTTTGCAAGCTTTTTGGTAAAGTGCGCGGGCTTTTTTACGAGCACTTTTCTTTTGGTGGTAGAGCAGATGCCCTAGACGAAAGCAAGCTGGGGCAAGTTTCCCATGATGGCAAGCCTTTTGGTAAAGTTTGCGCGCTTGTTTGAGGTTCTTTTTCGTTCCAAGTCCGCGCTGATGGAGGGCTCCGAGATTTGTACATGCGATAAAGTCTTTCATCTTGCAAGACTTTGTGTAGTGCCTTCTTGCAGCCTTGAGATCTTTGGGACCACCGCGACCTTGTTGAGACATCATGGCAAGGTTGTTACAGCCCGCAGCATCGTGACCTTGGCATGACTTGGTAAAGAAAAGTCGCGCCTCCACAGGGGCGGACTTTTCGAGAAGCAGGCCCAGTTCGTTGCAAGAAGCAGCGCTGTGCAGTTCACATCCACGGCGAAAATAACGTTGTGCTTTGGTGGTTTGTGCGCTTTTTTGCAGGAGATCTCCTGCCATGTAGCAAGCAGGTGCGTAGAGCCAACGGCAGCTTTGTTGGTAATGTTGGAGGGCGTGGACGCTGTCTTTGTTTCCGCCGATGCCTTGGGACAGTGCACGTGCAAGGTTGTGGCACCCTGCGCTAAGCTCGGACTGACAGGCTTTTTCGTAGAGCTGTCTTGCTTTGATGGGGTCTGTGGGACCACCGCGCCCTTGTTCAAGCATCAAACCAAGGTTGTTACAGGCGTAAGCAAGGTTGCCTTGACATGCTTGGGTGTAGAGGGCGCGGATCTTGGGGGCATCTTTGGGGCGTTTTTTGTTGTCGTAGAGTGCCGCGAGCGAAGCACATGAGACGTGAGAGCCCGCATCACAGGCCTTTTTGTAGGCTTCGATGCGTTGTTTGGGGGTCATCTTGTCTTGGGTGGCGTGGAGTTGAGCGATGTGGTGGCAAGCGTTGGCGTAGCCGAGCTTACAGGACTTTTGGAACAGCATCTTGGCGCGAGGAGAAAGTGTTTTGGGGGAGAGCAAGAGTCCTAGGTTGTGGCACGCGTGTTTTTCGTTCGCTTGGCAAGCGATATCGTAGAAGTGTTTGGCTTTGTCGATGTCCTTAGAGCCACCGACTTGATGATGCCACATCCAACCCAGTTGATAGCAGCTTAGAGGACGTGTAGGGGAACACGCCCTTTGAAAGAGCTTGCGGGCACGGGCTTCTTGGACATCCACGCCTTTCCCATGAAGGTACAACATGGCTGCACCTTCGCAAGCTGCGTACTCTTGGAGTTCACAGGCTTGTCGATAAGCCTCAAGGGCTCGGGCATCGCGTTGTTTTTGTTCGAGGTGCTGTCCAAGCAACCAACAGGCGCGAGCGTATCTTTGTTTACAAGCGCGTCGATACAGGCGTCGGGCTTGTTTGGCAGAACGCTCCCCACCGCGTCCTTTTTCGAAGAAGGTCGCCAGTTGTGTGCAAGCCTCGTTGCTTCCGTGCTGACAAGCGACTTGATACAGTTGTCTTGTCTTGGAAAGATCTTTGGGTTGGTTGGACCAACCGCGCTCGTGACAGAGAGCGGTGTTGTAGCAGCCTTCGGCACTTTTGAACTTACAGGCTCGTGAGAAAAGTTCGCAGGCTTGTTGTAAGAAAGCGGGAGGCTTGGGGAGCGAGGGGATGGTCTTGCCCTGCAACAAAAAGGTCCCAGAGAGAAAACAGCTGGGTCCATCACCTCGTTTGCAGGCTGTTTGATAGAGTTCGATGGTTTCTTTGGGGTGGTTTGTCCCGCTGGCTTCGGCGGCTTGGCGACAAGCGAGACGATGACCAAGGATACAAGCGCGGGTGAGCAATCGTTTGGCTGCGATGGGAGAGCTCGGGATCTGCTTGCTTTTGCGATGAAGCTGTGCAGCGCGAAAACAACCTTGGGCATCACCAAGGCGACAGGACTTGGTGTAAAACAGCAAAGCCACGCGATGTACGGATGGATAGCCTTTGCCCTGTTCGTGGAGGCTCCCAAGCGCTGCACAGCCCGTCTTTTCCTGAAGGGCGCAGGCTTTTTCGAGCTGTTCTTGGGCGTCTTTGAGTTTGTTGGGTTGTTGGAGGTAGAGTAGCCCAAGCTGCGAACATCCCGCAGGAAACTGAAGGTTGCAGGATCTTTGGTAGGCTTGGAGGGCTTTCTCTGTGTCTTTTTGGCGCTCCCATGTTTGTCCAACGCGGTGGCAGGCTGCGCCGTGGTCGAGTTGACAAGCGAGTTCCCAAAGCTTGGAGGCACGTGCTTGATCTTTCGGGAGATATCGTCCTGTGTAGGCGAAGACACCAAGGTCAAAACAAGCGGATGCGCTTTTGTTTTGGCAAGCGCGGCTCAAAAGTGCGATGGCATCGGTCGTATCGCGTGGCATACTTCGCTCGCCATAAAGACGAAGAAGGGCGACTGTATAACAAGAAGCGCCATCGTTTTGTTGGCATTTGTTCCAAAGCCCGCAAACTTCGTTCTGTTGGGCAGGACAGGGTAGCTGCGCAGAAGCAGCGCGGGGAGAGACCGCAAAGAGCGAGAAAAGTACAAGCAAGAGAGACCAAGGGCGAAGATATGAAGCGCAACGAGAGGGCAACATCTCTTTTCCTTTCGGTGTGATGGCGTCGTAGGGTGTGGGCTGTTCGTGCGATGGGTGAGGTAGCGATCAGTGTATGGTGTTTGGTAGGGTGGGTGTCAAGAGCGAGAAGAAGAAGGGACAGGGGAGAGACAGTCGTTTGGAGAGATGTGCGAGGGTCAATCGAGGCGGATCGAGAAGGTGATGCGCTTTTCTTTCCAGAGGTGCTTGTTGATGAAGTGCACACTCAATACGCCCGACTTGACTTTGGCGCGCCCTGTGACGCGACCTGCGCGGGCTCCTGACTTGAAGACGACGCGGCCATTGCTCAAGATCTCAAAGCCGATCTTGCGACCGCTGCTTTCCATGGCTTCGACGGTCAGGGCTCCTCCACGAGAGAGGTTGTAGGTCTTGGCCAGTCTTCCGCGTTTGGGGAGGACCAAAGCTTCGTTTTTGGCCAGTTGGATATCCGCACGGTATTTGTTGAAAAAGTCGATGGATGGCCAAAGTGTGACGCTGTAGAGGATGCTTTTTTCGCGGAGGAGATGTCGATTGATGATGTGCATGGTGAACTTGCCTTTTTTGAGGGAAAGGCGAGCGCGCAAGGTACCTTTGGACTCATCGCGAAAGACTTGGATACCGTTGTTTGTGGCGCGTAGGGAGATCTTGCGTCCGTTGGCTTCGGTGATCTTGATGGTGGCGAAAGCGTCACGATCGAGAACAAAAGTGCGGGTTACGCGTTGTCGGGCGGGCAATGACGCGGCGACTTTGCTCGCGAGGACAGTGCGTCCAGGGAGAAACGCGTGGGCGCTTTGGGGGGAAAAGGGCAACAACAGCAGCCCAAAAAGCAAAAGATGAGAAAGAGATGTTTTGGGTTGTGAGATCGATATCATCTGTTTTTTCCTCGTACAAGTCCGAAAGAAGCCGTCTTTGCGTGTGTTGAGGGCTCGCCAAGAGACAAAAGGATGACGGCAGATGAGGCGAGCTTTGGTGGGAAAGATGCATCGTTTCTCGGGTGCTGTCTAGGGAGGAGGGGGAAAGAGAAGGGCTGGGTTGGGGAAAGGGTGAGGCGCGAGCAAGAACCGAGGAGGGAGTGGTTGTGTCGAGAGGAATCTTAAACCATATTGGGGAGGTGTCGTGATGTTATGTCTCGCCACAGGAAGAGCTTGTAAGATGCAACAAAAGGAGGGTGAGATGGTTGGTTTGGCAGCGCAAGTACAAGAAGTTTGGCGTGGACGGGGAAACCGCCGCCGAGAAGCACCAGCCATCACGCCTTTGGAGGTGGCGCCTGGTGAACGTCCGATCGTGGTGCGGCGGATGGGGTTTCCATTTAAGCAGGGATTTCCGAGGTGGTGGTTTGGGGAAAGCGCTTTTTTAACGCATCTTTTGAATGGTCTGAACTTCGTTTTTCCCGCAGGGGAGCGGTTTTTCATCCGCAGCGTGCGTGAGTTTGAGGGACAACTGCACGATGAGGAACTGCGTGCTCGCGTGCGTGCCTTTTTTGGCCAAGAGTCGCAACACCAAGTTGAGCACCTACATGCTTTTGAAGCCTTGGAAAAACAAGGGTTTGAGATCAAGTCTTTCTTGGTTTGGTATCAGAATCTCGCTTACAAGCGACTCGAACCACGGCTTTCCCCTTTGATGCGTTTGTCGATCACCGCGGCACTTGAACACTTTACCGCGATCTTTGGGGACTTTGTGTTGAGTTCGGACTTTTTGGACACAGCGCACCCCATGATGCGGGAGTTGCTGTTGTGGCACGCAGCCGAAGAGATCGAACACAAGTCGGTGACTTTCGATGTCTTGCAAGCCGTCGATCCCCGCTATCACGTGCGTTTGGCTGGTTTCTTGGTGGCGACTGTGGGGTTGTTTTTCTTCTGGAGCGCGGGGACCTTGCATCTGCTACGTCAAGAAGACGCCACCACCCGCAAAGGATCACGGGCTGAATATCTGAACTTCTTCTTTCGCGAAGCCCCACGCATCGTCTTTGATGGGTTGGATTATCTGCGCTTGAACTTCCATCCTGACGACGAAGACAACTACGAACTTGCACGAAGCTACCTCGAAAAGATCGGGCGGCTCGCTGCTTGAAAGATGGGTCGTTGGGGGGATTTGGGGAGTCAGGGGGGTTGGACTTGGCGAGATGTCTCAGGCGAGGAGATTACTTGCGTCGTCCACGACGATGAGTACGTGTGGGTTGACGATGGGTACGTGTGGGGCGTCGGTAGTTCCGCGATGGTTGACGGTAATTGCGGGCGGGACGACGAATGACGCGCGAGGGACGATAGGTGCGGGTACGTCGAACAGGGTTGTAACGGTAGTGACGTCGCACGTAAGTCGGGCGGTATGCGGGGCGATTGTATGTTCTGTAGGTTCGCCAAGTATTGTAGTTGTAGCGATGACGGGGCAATACGTAGGTACGTCGTCCACCGTAGTTGTAGAAAGGGCGCCATGTTGTG
Organism: Myxococcales bacterium; assembly: GCA_020632975.1. Lineage (GTDB taxonomy): Bacteria > Myxococcota_C > UBA6777 > UBA6777 > UBA6777 > JAKLKB01. The sequence goes on along the minus strand of JACKEL010000010.1, from coordinate 93,277 downwards.
GGGTAATAGACAAGGCTGCTACCGTTGTAGGTGTAGTAACGGATAGAGCTTCCTTGGTGGTAGTAATAAACGGGGCGACCGCTGATCCAGATGTAGGGTACGGGATCATAGAAGAAACGAGCACCACCGCTGATGCGGTAGGGGCGCCAGCCATGAGCATAAAAGACACGTTGACCGCCGGGGGTGAGGTAGTAGTAACGTGTCACGCCAGCCTCGTCATAGTAGTAAAAGACTTGAATGCCTTCCACCATAATGTAAGGGTGAACGACGGAGTCTGGAGCGACGTTGTCGACGGGTGCGTTTAGATCAAGTACCACGTTTTGTGCGTGGGCTTTGGTTGTCGTGGTTTGTAATGCGAAGAGCGCGAGGCCAAGAAAGAGAATTCGCCATTTCATTTGTAGTGCTCCTATCGTGGGCAGAGTCGCTAGGTGATACCTTGAGAACTCTGCGTTGTCGCGCACGGTTGTTTCGTGCGCTTTTGTGAAGAGGGTTGCGTTTTTGTCCCTCTTGCGATCTCATAGACGAAACAATTTGAAGATAAGATTACAAACAGGTCAATATGCGTCTCGGCGACTCATGCGTTGTCGCCTGTTTTTGAGATGTTTTGTGGGGTTATCAATGACAAGTAAAACTGATGGCGATGCAAAAAACAACCAAAGCAACATCGAGCAAGCTGCGGATATGAGTGTTGCAACTCCTTGGACACGGCGTGCTTTTTTGGCCCAGAGTGCTCTGGGGGCCGCTGCGTTGGGGCTCTGGGGCGTTGGTGGTTGCACGCCTCCTATGGGGAGTGAGCAAGTTGGAGATGGTGGTGGGAAAGAAGTCGATACGCGCCCACCGATCGCGTTGACCAAGGGTCCTTATCTCCAATTGATGGGCTTGAATGAGGTGCGCTTGCGCTTTGAAACACAAAGCGAGGATGGCCTCGAAGTCACGTTGCATCAAGCCGCGAAAGAAGTGGCCAAACAGATGTCTCAAGGAAAGCTGCAAAAGATCGAAGCAGCGTTTCCTGCGGATGATCCGTCTCTTGAGCGTCGTGACCGACCTGGAGATTATGCTGTCCATGAAGTGCGCTTTGCTTCGCTGAAGGCTGGCGAACATTACGAGTGGCGTCTTTCTCGACGCGGTGGGGCTGTTGAAGAGGGAAGTTTCCGCGCGCCTGCTGCCAAAGGGCAGCCTTTTCGCGTGGGTTGGATCTCAGACACGATGTACCCCCAACACGAAAAGTCCGTGCAATTGCTCGCAGGGAAAAAGCCCGATATCGTGTGGCATGGTGGAGATATCCAGTACCAAACGAACTTTTTGGACACGTGGGAAGGGGTCTTCCAAGTCTTTGAACCTTTGTTGCGCAAGGCACCCATGCACTTTTGCGTTGGAAACCACGAATACGAGGGCTTGGACGAGTTCGAGATCTTCTACACTCGGTTGCTTGGTGGACATGGAGATCAAGGTGCCGCCAACGACTACCACGCGTTTACTTATGGTGGCGTGCGATTCCTTGCATTGAACAGCGAGGAAGGTGTGGACAAAGACGACACGCCCCAGATGAAGTGGCTCAAAGATGAGTTGATGAAGGTTGAACAGTCCCCTGATCTGATGTACGCCGTCGTTGGATTTCACCGTCCCTACTACACTTTTGGACGATCCAAGCCTCCTTTGGGTATGCGTGCTTTGTTGCACCCCTTGTTCAAGCAATACAAAGTTCCTTTGGTGATGTCTGGACACAACCACAGCTACGAGCGATTTGATATCGATGGGATCGCGTACGTCGTCGATGGATGCGGTGGGGCCATCGGGTACAATCCTGATGAGTACCTCGAAGAGTTTAAGGCGAATGCCCCTGACGAAGTGGCCGCAAGAAGGGCCGTTGACCGCGGATTTGGCTGTTCGTTGCTGGACTTTGATCCCAAAGGAACGCTGACGTTGACGCACCACGAGTTCGAAGGCAACAAAGAAGTGGATCGCTTGGTGATTCCAAAAGCCTAAGGGATGGCTATCTCGAGCATTTGATGTCTCTTTGGGGGAGATGTGATAGCGTGCGGATGTTTCGACGACACGGCGCGCAAATCGATGTGGAGGTTGGGAGATGTGGAAGGGTGTGGTCTTTGATATGGACGGCACGCTGATCGATTCGCCGCTTTGTTTTCGCACGCTACGAGAAAAACTCGAGATCCCCGATGGTGCGCCGATCTTAGAACATCTAGAAGGTCTTCCTGCCCAAGAGCGAGCGCGCAAAGAACAGTTGCTCGAAGAGATGGAAGTGGAGTTTGCGGGTGGGGCGACCTTGATGCCGTCTGTCTCAAGGATGTTCGAATCTCTCAAAGCCGCAGGTGTGCGCTTGGGGATCTTTACCCGCAACTGTCGGGCCGCTACGGAACGCGTTCTCTCCATGTACGCCCTCCCTGCGGATCTTGTGCTTACAAGAGAAGATGCTCTACCAAAACCCCATCCTGACGGGCTTTTACGCTTCTTGTCTCGTTGGGGATTGGAGCCAGATCAGCTTTTGTTTGTGGGAGACTTTCGCTTTGATATCGAGTGCGGTCGCCGAGCTGGGGTCCAAACGGCCTATTATGCGAGAGGTGAGCGCGAGTTCGATGACTTTGGGGCGGACATGGTGATCCATGATTATGCGGCGTTTACAGAGGAGATGGTGCGGGCCATTCGATTGCAGAAGGGAGCCTGAAAGGGCGGGATATCGGCCAGAAGAATATCTATCTCCCTATCTGGGGCGCCCGCTTTATCCGTGGCGTAGGCCAGAAGGCTAAATATGTTTATTCGGGGCGCCCACGGAGGGGCGCCCGCCAGAAGAATATCTATCTTTCTATCTGGGGCGCCCCTCCGTGGGCGCCCTGTTGAAATCTCTAGAGGGTTGGGAGTTGTTGTTTGTACCATTGCAGGGCGGCTTGGGAGAGAGGTTTGCTGATCTCTTTCCATTCCAGTCCGCTGGCTTCGGCTTCGAGGTGATTTTCTTTTTGGATATCTTGGGCGATCCAACGCAAGAAGTCGCCTGTTTTTTCGGGCATTGCGGAGCCTTGGCAAGCCTCTTGAAGACCTTGTTCAAGGCGCGCGGGGGTCAGGACAAGATCGACGAAAGCTTTGACCGACGCGACATGTTCAGGAGAAAGCTGTACAGGGCTTTTTTGGCGGACGACTTGGTGTTTTTCGCCTTTGGCTTTGAAGAGCAGATTGGACCAACGTGTGCGCCAAGAGATGTCGAGTTTGTTGAGGACGGGGTACATGACGAGTCCTTCGCCAAGTCCGTCTTGACCGAAGATCTCGCCGACCCAAGGGTCGCGTTCTTCGACAGAGAGGACCCACTCATTGATGGTATCTGCGGCATCTTGGAGTGACTTTTGTGAGGAGAAGTCGATCTCAAGTTGTTCGTGATGCCATGGCAAGATGTGGATCTCATCGTGTTCGGGGATGAGTTCGCGTAAACGCTCGGGTTCGATCTCTAGGTGAGCAGCACCTTGATCGGGATCGCCCCAAAGGACGGCGAAGATCGCAAAGATGCGTTGACCGATCTTTGAGATGGCCGTGCGTTTTTGGATCCCTTGGCCGCACCACTCTCCAAACACCAAGATCGGCCCGGGTAGTGGGGCATCTTGGTGCAGTCGTTCATTGAGGTCGCGGAAGTAGTCTTTGTGTTGTTCGACCCAAGCCGCAAAACCGATGTTGTCTTCTCCTGTGTGGATCAGTCTTGAACGAGATTGCGCAAAGTTTTGTCCTTGGGGGTGCATCTGTATCGCGGCGTTGGTGCCATCGAGTTTGATCTTGGCGCGGTATGGGACTTTTGGGGGAACAAAGTCGGAGCCCATCGTCTCAGACTCTCTTTGCATGTTGGCGATCAGATGGTGGAGATGCTCGATACTCGGCCATTTGATGTGTTCGATGCCTGCTGGGAAGGGCGAGCCATCTTGTGTAGGGGGAGCTTCTTCGATGATCTGACCCATCTCTTCGGTAAGGTCCGTACCCACGGGGTGTTCTGTGTGTCCCATCGCCATGCCGTAGGAGTCCACACCACGCAAACGTGCTTTACGGATCTTGGTACCGTCCTTCAACACAGAGCCGATCAAAGCGACGGCTGCGACGTCTCCCACTTCGTAGACGTTTTCGCGGTTTGCGACGATCTGCGTGTCGGTTTGGTCGGGTGCTGTAAAGGTATAGATGCGCAAGGCATCTGCGTTTGGGTGGGCTTGAACTTCTTTCACTTGCATAGCGACGATCATGTCGGGGGCCTCCTTGGTAATGGGATAGATGCGCGAAAGAGCGCGCTGCATAGACGCAAAAAGCTAGAAATGGTTCGCGCGTCATGGTTTCGCATGGTGGCTAGGGAAGTGGGAGACAGCCTGGTAGAAGGCCTTGGACGAGGCGTAGCGGGGCTTGGATCGGCTGAGACTGCATCCAGCGGAGGGCTGTTTGGGCGAGATCGTTGCTTTGGTGTTGGGGCAGCCAAAGGGAGCGTGCAAGCATTGTGGCGTGTGTGTAGAGGTGGGCGTCTGTATCTTCGAGCAAAACCTCGGCTGCTGTAAGGTGTTGGAGTCCTTGTGCGGGGAGATCTTGAAGAAAAGAAGCACCTGCGAGCAGATGAAGGGCCCACGGCGAAGCCCAGCGCGTGCGTTCGCGGAGGATGACTTTGGCGCAGTGTTGGGCTTCTTTGATGTAGGGGGGGCGTTTTGAAACAGGTTGTTGAGAAGCGCAAGCGAGGGCCAAACGACCGCGTAGATGGTGAAGTTCGATGCGATTGAACTGGATACGCAAGAAGAGAGAGCGGCGAAGCCCTGGCCATTGTTGTAAGAGTTCTTCCCAATATTGGAAGGGTTGTTCCATGTAAAGCGCGATCTCACCGCGGTTGATGAGTTCGATATAGTGTTGGAGATGAAAGGCCCGTTCTTCTTTGGGTTGGATGGTACGTTCGATATCTTGGAGGGCTTGTTCGGGTTGATCTTTGGCGAGCAACAAGCGAGGAGCCACACCAAGGCGAAGGTTGGTTTGGGTGTAGAGATCGCCGCGTTCTTCAGCTTCGCGCAATACGATGGGAAGGGTACGTTCGATATCTTGGAAGGCTCCCATAAAAAGCAGCGCATTCATCTGATAGATATGACAGTTGGAGAGTTCCCAAGTGACACCCGTGCAATGTTGGCGAAGGATGCGTTCTGCTTGTTGGCAACGGTCGTGGGCGCGCCTCCACAGTCCTTGGGTAAAGGCTGCGAAGCCTGCTGTGAGGTAGCAAGTCCCGATGATATGGGGATGATGGAGTTGCTTGCCAAGGGTGAGGGCTTGGTCGGTCAGGTGTTCTGTTCTGCGTTGTTTGTCAGGGCCACGGAAGGAGCTGTAAGCGGCTTCGAGAGAGTAGGCAAGAGCGAGCTGATAAGGGTCTCTTGCACGCAAAGCTTCGAGTAGGTACTGGGCTTGAAAGGCCATCCCTTGGAGCGGATCAGCGAGTCCAACTTCCATCGAAACCAAACGACAAGCGCGAAGCCTTAGAGCTTGGGCGTGATCGAGGTGAGGGGAGTTCTCTTGATTGAGTTCTGTGTAGGGGGTCTTGGAGATCTCTTGGAGCAGGGCTGGGATATTTTTGTTGAGTTTGAGATGGACAAAGGCGTCTGAACGGTAAAAAAGGCGGACAATGGAGGCGTCTGGAAGCTTGCGAAATAACAGCTTGAATCGACAGAGCAGCCACGTCCAAAGGGCTTCTGTCGCAGAATGACTCCAACGCAGCTTGAACTCTTTGAGTAGCAGGGAAAGTGTGTTGAGCCCGCGTGTGAGTTGGCCGCAGCGGATGAGCTGTGTCGCGGCTTGGAGGCGCAGCTCTTGTTGAAAGAGCAAGGACTCATCGTTGGCGCTTTGTTGTTGTGCGAGCTTTTGGGTGTGTTCAGCAGCTTGCAGATAGGCTTCTGCGGAGGCTTCTCCTAGACCTTGGTTAGCGAGCGCATGGGCAAGATCGCGAAGGATGTCGCGTTCTAGGGCCAGATCGAGCGGTTGAAGGGATAGTGCGTGTCTATACCATCTTGCGGCTTGCCCGAAAGCAAGGGCCTCTTCAGCGTCTTTTGCAGCTTGGAGGGTGTAGCCAAGCGCGCTTGTAAAGTCGAGTGCTTTGGCAAGATGGATGGCGAGGCGTTTGACATCGGGCGTGTCTTCTGTAGCCAACTCATGAGCAATCTTCTGGTGGATCTCTTGGATGTTTTCTTCTGGTTGTTGAGACAGAAGTCCTAAAAGCGTCTCGCGGAGACGTTCGTGGTAAAAGTCGATCTCTTCGTCGTTGTTGGCTTCGCGGAGTCGGATCAGGTGTTGGTGGCGTAACTGGCTGATCTCTGAAGCAGAAGGGGGCACCTCCAAGGTGCGCAAAAGCAGTTGACGAGAGGTGGGTTGGCCCGCGATCGCAAGGTACTCCAAGAAGACTTTTTGGGCGGGAGAGAGGCGGTTATAGCGCTCTTTGAACACGTCTTCGAGCGTAAAGTTGGCGAGCATGGGTTCGACTTGCTCAGTCCAAAGGGACGCGGGTTGCTCGGTAAGGCTCGGCTCATGGTCAGGGGTTGGGGTTTGGGGAGCGTAAAGTAGGAGTGTTTCGAGCTGTTCGGGGGTGGTTTGTTGTTGGACGTAGCGCAGTAATTCTTCAAGAAAAGAAGGGTTTCCGCCCGCTTGTTTGGCGAGGGACAGAAGGAAGGGAGAGCGAGGTTGGGCAGGCGGACCCAACAGGATCGCTGCAAGTTCGGATGTCTCGGACGTTGTGAGGCCTTCGAGCACAAGGTGTTCGAGGGGGAAAGAAGCATTAAACAGCTTGTGTTGTGCGAAGAACTTTTGCAAAAAGGGGCTGCTGTCGAGATCTTCGCTGCGAAAGCATCCAAGAAACATCAATGCAGGGGCTTCAGGAGGACGCAAAAGCTCGATCAATAGGGCGGCGCTGTCCACATCACCCCACTGAAGGTCGTCGATCCAAAAGATCAGTTTGCGCCTTTGGGAGAGTCTGCGCAACAGTTCACGCAGGGCTGTAAAGGCTTGCCGCCTTTGTTCGCTGGGGTCGAGCGGGGGTTTGGGTTGGAGGTTCAGTTGAAGCGAGCGGATACGTCGAAAGACAGGAAAGACTTGTGTAAGTTCTTCGATGCCTGGTGGGATCAGCGGCTTGAGTTCACTTGGTGGGAGCATCCGCAAGTAGTGGCTGAGCTGGCCGATGATCCCGTCCACGGCTTTGTAGGGGATGGACTCTTGTTTGTAGCATCGAGCGTGCAAAAGCATCGCGGGAGCTTCGTTTTGGAGGATCGAGAGCGAGAGCCGCGCAAGGTGGGTTTTCCCGATGCCGCTGGCGCCTTCAAGGAGAAAAGAGGTTGCGTGGTTGGGCAAGGTTTGGTGGTAGGCGCGACGGAGTCGTTGCAGCTCTCGTGTTCGCCCGATTAGCGGGAGTTGTCGATGGGTGTTGGTGGAGCGTAGATGATGGGTGGTTGCGAGGGCTTGGGCACCGAGTAGGTCAAGGATATCAGAGGCTTGTGGGCGCTTGGATGGATCGCGTTCGAGGAGGTCGATGCAAAGTTTGTTCAGCCAGTCAGGGATGCCCGAAGAGACGGACTGTGGGGGGACAGGGCTGGATGTGTGTTTTTGGCCAAGGATCTCGATGGCGCTCCCCTCGAAAGGAAGGCGCCCTGTCAAAGATTGATACAACATGACGCCTACGCTGTACCAGTCGCAAGCCTCGGTCAGCGGCTGATGAAGCGCTTGCTCTGGTGACATATAGGCGGGTGTTCCCGCGATCTGCATACTTTGTTCTGCGACATCTTTGCGCAGTTCAGCGACAAGTCCAAAGTCGAGGATGACCACGCGACCTTCAGGGGTGACGAGGACATTGGAAGGTTTGAGGTCGCGATGCAAAAGACCCGTGCGATGGAGCGCTGCGACACCTTGGGCAAGTTGTCGAAGGGCATGTAACAAGCGCTGCAAGTGCGCTTTGGTGGGTTTGGGAGGGGAGATGCGTGCAGGGGGCGTTGTTGCACCCTTGGGGGGATGGTAGGTCAAAGGAGCGTGAGAAAGTGTGCCCGCATGTTGGGCTGCTTGAAGATCGAGCGGTTGCGCTGGGCGGACGGTCTTGTCTTCGAGGAAAGGGTCTGACACGGACGCAGACTCTGTGCGAAAAACAGGTTGAGGGGTCACTTGTTTTTCGGGAGGTGATGGGACGGCTGGCAGGTCGGGTTGGGAGGAGATGTACTCTTGAGATCGGACATATTCGAGAAATTCGACGCCTTCGACAAGTTCCATTGTAAAGAAGCATTGATGGTCGTCCGCGACAAGCTCATGAAGATTGACGAGGTTGTTGTGGGCGATATCTGCGAGGGCACGAAACTCTTTTTTGAAGCGGTAGTGGGTCTCTGCGTCCGTGTTTTTGAGTTGCTTGAGGGCGACCTCCATGCCTGCTTTGTGGTCAAATGCACGATACACCACACCAAAACCGCCTTCACCGAGGCGTTTGAGGAGTTCATAGCGTCCATTATCGAGCCACCGTTGGGCGGCTTGGAGTTCTTTTGTCATCTTGCTTTAGATCTCAGAGTTGGAAGGCTTTTTTGAGGGACAATGCCCACTCAGACTTGCCTTCAAGCTTGAGTTGCCCTTGGAAAAATGCAGCTTCTACGCTCTTTTTTCCTTGGAGGATCGCGGTCCAGTATACATCGCTACAATGCAAGGTGACCCCGGGCTGTCCGTGTTTTCCTTGCTTAAAGTCCAAGGTATCGTTTTGGATGGTGGCCGTCCATTGCCCACCGTGAGGTCCTTGGATATCGAGAAGGATCGTCGCATCCCATCCTTTGACAGCGTCTGCCTGAAAACGTTGGGGCATAGCGTCTGTGAGGTCACGACAAGCGGAAGCATCGACGGGTGGTGTCCAGAGTCGGGTGAGCCAGTCAGGAGGCTGGAGCCGCGATAACAGCGAACGCAGTCGCTTGGACTGGTAGTGGACCTCGCCTTTCTTCTGGCGGATCTCTTCGATCAATACGGGCCTTTCCAACTTGGCGGAGCGTTGGGCTGCAAGTGCATAAGCCAAGATCTCGATGCCCTCGTTGCCATCGAGCGTTGGGGCTGCTTTTCCCAAGATCGCATCGACAAAGTTTCGTAGGGCGCCCGTAAAACCTTCTTGCCAGTCTGTAGGCATCCCGTCGATTTGTTGGACTTTTCCATCGCGGAAGAGTGTCATGGGCGCGAGATCTGTGCGGATGTTTGATGTGCAGCGATTGATCCACAAGATGCCGCGTGTTCCCGTAATCTCGAACCACTCGTCGTTGCTGTAATAGGGCGCATCGACGGGCATATCCGTCGACACCGTGAAGATCGCGGAGCCTTGGGTCAGTCCGTTGGCGTAGGTCCAATGGAAAGAAGAAGGAGCATCCACCACCCCATCGACAGAGTGAATCCAACCGTGGATCTTCTCGATCTCACCGAGCAGATACCATGCTGTCGAAAAGATATGATGCCCATGATCGAAAGTTTGCGTACCACCCGCGACTTTGGCGTCTTCGAGCCGCCATTTCCACGCATCTGACGCGATATGCCACCCTCCACTCCCTGCGACCACGCGGCAACTCAGGTTCAAGGGGGTGCCGATCTCACCTGCCTCGATCATTTGGCGCGCAAGCTGGATGGTTGGGTGAAAGACGTAGTTTTCGCAGATCTTGAAGACCACACCAGCCTTTTTGCAGACGTCTCGAAGTTTGAAGGCTTCGTCGATGGCGAGTGTTACGGGCTTTTGGACGCTTATGTGTTTTTTGGCCTTCGCAGCTTTTTGCACCATATCAAAGTGGAGGCGCGTTGGGGTGCAGATCTCCACGGCATCGATCTCTGGATCGTCGAGAAGGCTTTGGTAGTCTGTGTAAGTCTTGGAAACGCCCCACTCTTGGGAGCGTTTCGCAAGCATCTCTGGATCAGTATCGCAGAGGGCGGCGAGGATCGCGCGATCATCCTTGGCGTAAGCTCGAACATGCAGATCTGTGATGCGTCCACAGCCAACAAGGCCTATGCGGACGGGTTTCGATTGCATGGTGTCTCCTTCTTTTAGGCAGCGTTCGCTTGTGCATTGGATTCGTCATTGTCTTGGGGCGCTTCACGCAGAGGATAGCCCAACCATGCAAACAAGCCGATCACGCAAAAGATGCCAGCAAGCGGGCCAAGAAGCCGTAGGGCTTTCACTTCACCAAGGTTGGTTCTCATGTACTGCATAATCACGATGGATAGGCCGATACTGGTTTTTTGGAAGATCGCTTGCATCCCAAAGAAGATCGCTTCTCTGCGAGCACCATGTTTCTTTTCGTCTTGGTCGATGACGTCCGCAAGTAGGGCGAAAGGCACCACTTGGAACGCGGCCAAGGGGAAACCCAAGCCAAAGCAAAGTATCATTGCATGACTATAAGGCATGCTTCCACTTTGTCGCTCAATGAAGTACCAAAAAGGCGAGACGAACGCCATCATCACAAACATAATGATGAAGACTTTGTATTTGCCGATGCGATGGGCCAAACGGTTAAAGATGAAGAAGCCCAAGAGGTTGGCGACGATGAAGGGCATCATAATTTGCGCGACATCTGCCTCTTTGCCTTTGAGCACGTTGACCACCCACAAAGCAATCGAAGCCATCAGCAGGTTAAGAGAAAACCAAAAAGCCGACGTTGAGAAGAGGATGTGGCGGAAAGCCTTGTCTTGGAGGGTCCCCCACGAACGTGCCCACATCACGGGAAGCGAAGCTTTTTCAGTATGAGCGGACTCTACAGTGTCTTGCTTTGGGGCCACAAGGATCGGCAACCAAGACGTCAGGAGGATCAAGGCTGCTGATATCGCCATGGTTGTTCCATAGCCAAGACCCTGGATCATCGGGCCAGATAGCGCAGCAACATAGATGGTCGCAACCAATACGAATCCTGCTTGCCATGTTGTAAGATTTACCCGAACTTTGGCATCCGAAGAAAGTTCAGGAAGGATCGCAAGATAAGGTGTGACCACGATGGTATAAAACACGAAGAAAGCTGCCATCAAGGCGATCAGGTAGAGCCCGTTCCAGATCGAAAGACTCGCAACAGGCGGCGTAAAGCTCCACCACAAACTAAGTGCCAAAAGAGGACCACCCCACAAAAGGAACGGAACCCGCCGACCACGCGGTCCTTTGTGGTGATCAGACCAAGCCCCCACGAGTGGGTCCGTGACCGCATCGATCAGGCGCCCAAAAAGTAGGATATAACCAAAAAAGATAGGATCTACGAGGTGCTTACCAGGGCCAGGGGTGTAGAACTTGATGAGCCAAGTCGAGAGCAAAAAGTTGGAGGCGTGCATCGCAAAGCCGCCTGTCGCATAAAGTATGTAAGTCCGCATGGGTATCATCGAATGCCCTCTCTTTCCCGCGTGGTGCTTTCTAGTGTGCGTTGCGGTGGATCTGCCCTTGTGTTAGCGTAGCGTCTTCACTTTGAAGCATCGTGCTTTCTTTCACAAGGATCATAAGTTTTGGGTATTACTATGGATAAGCTTACACCGCGCCCAAAAGAAGCAAAAGAAGCCCTCACGACGCTGCGTATGGATGACTGGAGTCCCCTTCGCTCGTCGAGTATGGTCGTTCGGGGTTATACTGTCGACGTCGTCGAAGGACCCCACGAAGGGCTGACTTTGCCGCTCAATCAAGAGATTACAGAGGTCGGGCGCTCTGAGATTCGTCATATCCCGCTTGCTGAAGACAAACGCGTAAGTAGCCTACACTGCGAGATCTTGCTCGATGAACATGGCGTTCGTGTGCGTGATTTAGAGAGCCGCAATGGGATGTTTCTCGAAGGCCATCGCATCTTGGATGCGTACTGGAGACCCAACACACGCCTGCAAGTCGGTCGTTCTGTCTTGGTACTCAAAGCCTACGAGAGCCCGACCAAGATCCAAGTCAACTTCTTTGATGATAGTGCCCAGCTTGTCGGAAAAAGTGAAAAGATGAGACGGATCTTTTCACTTTTGGCGCGCCTTGGACAACGCGAGATGCCCGTGTTGCTGACGGGCGAAACAGGAACAGGCAAGACAAGTATCGCACAAGCCCTCCATGAGCAGAGTTTGCGCAAACATAGCCCTTTGGTGACCGTCAACTGTGCGGCTATCCCCGCCACCTTGATCGAAGCGGAGTTTTTCGGCTACGAACAAGGCGCTTTTACGGGGGCTACACGCAAGCAACACAAAGGGTACTTTGAGCAAGCCCACGGAGGGACGCTGTTTCTCGATGAGATCGGGGACTTGCCTTTTGAACTCCAAGTCAAGTTACTGGATGCGATTGAACGCCGATGTATCCGACGTCTTGGAGGTCTGCAAGAGATCCAAGTGGACTTTCGTTTGATCGCCGCCACCAACCACAACTTGCGAAAACAAGTCGCGGAAAAGAAGTTTCGAGAAGATCTCTTTTATCGCCTTGCTGTGGTCGAGATCGAAGTCCCACCTTTGCGGGAGCGCATCGAAGACATGCCCTTGCTCGTGGAACTTTTGCTCAGCCGTATGAACCAAGCCAATCGACCCTCGCTGACAGAAGCCGCTTACGAAAAACTCGCAAGCTATTATTGGCCTGGAAACATCCGACAATTGCGCAATACTTTGGAACGGGCTTGCGTCCTCAATGAGCGCTCTTTGTTGGATGCTCCTGATGTCGAGCTGCCACGTAATGATCGCGAGATGCACGCGGTTCTTGAACCGCCCGCTGAACCCTCTGTTGGAGACAAACCTGTTGAAGAGTCTGTCCCTTCGAGTGTGCAAGCCACGCCCGTTGCAAAAGAGCCTGAACCACCCGCCTTTCCGCTGGATGAGCATGGGCAGCGTTTGAGCCTCAAAGCCGCGATGGAGCAGACAGAGGCGCGTTTGATTCGACAGACTGTCGAAGAGTGTCAATGGAATGTTTCAGAGGCCGCCCGTGTACTCGAACTGAATCGCTCGTGGCTCTACAACCGCATGAACAAGTACGGCATCCATCGCGATCACACCTCCACAGAAGGCGAAGACAGCGACGAACCACAAGACGAGACATCTTGGCCTGGCGGCCATTGAAAGCCAAGTCACGGTTTCTAAGTGGGGTCGATGGTTGGGGTGGGTTCTTTGGGGATTGGGATTTTTTAGAGAGATGCGCCTGGGTTGGAACAAGCGATGGTGGGGGTGCAAACGCAGCTTGAGCAACGCTGCGTAGACAAGATCAAAGGCCGACATTTGGCGTAAGAATAAGTCTCCGCATTGATCGGGTCCGTGGCACAGACACTGTAGTATCTGCGTGGGATGATCAAGTCGTTGGTGGGGAGGACCAAGCAATTGCACAAGTGCAAGCGCAGTCCTCCTGCGGTGCTTCCGCCTTTGTTGCCATACACACCGTGGTTGGTGGGGCTTACACGGTCGCTTTGGTGGTTGTTGTTGTTCGATGCGCTGTCGCTGTTGTTTGGGCTCTCTTGTCCGTTGTGATTGAACGGCGTTGAGCGGCTTGTGTGATTCAGCGGATTGCTGGGGCTTTGGGAACCTGACGTATTGCCGTCACACGCGAACAACAGCAAGGGTAAAGCCCAAAGCATCCAGCGCAGACGAGGATATCGTTGGTGGTTGTAGGGAGATGGCATCTTTGGTCTCCTGTGGCGAAAGGTTCGTGACAGTATAACCACTAGAAGTACCAGTGAAAAGCCGCACCACTCAAGAAGGAGATGCCTTTGCCGATGGTTCCAATGTTCAAGAGGACATCGCCACCGATATTGTTGATGTTGAAGGCAAATCCAATCATGATCTCGATGCTGAGTCGTTCAAATAGGAAGATCTCGGGCAGAAAGCCCCCAAAGATCGAGAGATCCATACGAAAGTTTGCGTCGGTGGGCTTCATCAAAAGATAAGCCCCGATCACCGCGTGAAGCTGCACCACGCGCACTGAGCCAAGGGGAAACAGCACGCGAAATCCTGGGGTGATATCCACGGTTGTTGAGGAGTTGTTGCCTGTTTGGAGATTCAAGCCAAAACCCAAGTTGAGGTCGAAACGGATGTTTTTTAGCTCGCCAAAACGCACCGTGAATCCGTTGAGATCGACGTCGTACCCCACACCAATTCCCGTTTTGGCGGGAAGATTGCTGGCAAATGGATCTGCATGTGCGGTCGAAGAAAGCCCGAGCATCCCGCTGTAAAGGCTTGCACAGAAAAGAAATACCCACAAACATCGTTGCGAACGAAAAAAGCGCGTCTTGTGAAACATTGTTATCTCTCCATGATAAAAAGAAATATTCTTGCTTTTTTGTGCGTCTTTTTGAGGATAAATGCTTCTTCTTAGAGGGGGACGCACCCTGCGAGAGTAGCGGGGGAGCCTTGGCGGGTCAAAAAATGCGCGAGAAGATGCGGCCCACGCAGCAATGATGCGAAGCTGGCTGGATATCTCTGCTTCAAGAAAAATTTCAGGGAAGAGATGGACGGAGGCTAGCTGGATATCCCTATATAACCCGAATATCCCCTATCCGGGGCGGGCCTCCGTGCCCGCCCGAAAAGAAGGCTGAATCAGGCGGAGATCAAGGGGGGAGGTTGAAAAGAGACAGGTTGATTTTGCAGGAGGTTACCGTGGAGTTGTGCGATCCAGCGTTGTTGTGGGAGTTTGGGGCTTGCCACGACGATGGTTTCGAGGAGTTGGATCAGGGGTTCTTGGAAGGTTGTAGCATGTTTGGGGTGTGCTTGGAGAAAACTGCCGATGAGAGCGGCGCAAGTGTTATCAAAGATGGAGGCGAGGATGTGTTTGTTGGGGACGCGATCGAGTTCTCTTGCGCCCCAGATCTGTTGGAGTCTGGGTAAGATTCGGGTGACAAAGTCGCGCAAGCATCGCTTTTGGTTGGCTTTAAATCGCTCGGTAGGAAGGGGATCTGTGGCGTACATCAGGAGCAGGGGGGCGATGCTGTTGGCGCGCAAGAGCCAGTTTTGGAACTCTGTGGAGAAGGCTTGTTTGTCTTCGTGTGTGGCTTCGATCTCAGAGAGTTGGACCAAGATGTTGTAGCGTTCGGGTCCTGCGAAGTCATCGAGGGTATAGCCAAGGCTTGCGAGTTCTTCGGCGCTTTCGGGGTGGTAGGCGATGCGTAGGTCTGCGTCGATCCAGTCTTCTGAGCCAAGGTAGAGGAGGGAGTCGGACCACAGGCGTTCTCGCAGGGGCCAAGGGATACCTTCTGCGATCAGGCTTTGTTCTTCGGGGTTCAGCGGGCGTTCAAAGATCAGAAGGCACCCATAGTGTCGATAGATATCGTTGTAAATCCCGTGACTCAGGGTGTAAAAAGGAAGGCCTTCTTCGGGGCTGATCCGTTCTTTCACTGTTTGTTCCTTTTGCCTTGTGGTCGCCCACATCGAAAGAAGATTGCGCCGCATCGCGCGAGTGCGGTTATCGCAAATACGTGGGTTGGTGTCTAGAATCACACCAACTCTTGTGATGTTTACCAACCTTTGTGATATCCACACTACGAAGAGAGAGTGCGGAGCATGGGAGGCTTGATCAAGCCTAGGGATGATCTAGATCAATTGAGCATATATTTGAGGAGAAGATGAGCGATATCGAAGTGCTAACGAAAGCGATCTTGGCTTTTCGCGATGAGCGGGACTGGGCCCAGTACCATACAGGCAAAGATCTGGCGATGAGTCTGAATGTGGAAGCTGGGGAATTGTTGGAATTGTTTTTGTGGAAAAAGGGTGATGACGTCGATCTGCCCGCATTGAAGGACGAATTAGCGGATGTTGTCTATGGTGCGCTTTTGCTGGCAGCGCATTATGGGTTGGATGTCCCTGAGATTGTGTTGGAAAAGCTGGAGAAAAATAAGAAAAAATATCCCGTGGAAAAAGCCAAGGGTCGTAGCGAGAAGTATTCGAAACTCTAGGGGGCTTGGCGTTTTAGGGGAGGTGGAGGGAGATTAGGGGCCGATGATGACGAGGGTTGAAGAGACTTTCCAAGTCCCGCCCTCACCGATGTTTAGGATCTCGTAGTCGAATTTGTGGGGGCCAGGCTTTTGGATGAGTTCGCTCGGCAAGAGTATGACTTGCGGGGGGGTGATGCTTCCTGGGCACCAGTTGGCGCGGGGAGCACGAACGCTTTGGATGCTTCCGCAAGGGTTTTCTGCGCAATAATCCATGTTTCCGCGCTTTTGGATGGTGCAGAGTTTATCGCAGTCTGAACGCCAAGGAACCCACTCTTTGGCGAGTTGATCGTCGAGGTAAAGTTTGTGGGTACGTCGGCAAAACTCGTCTGCGGGCCCGATACAAGAGGCACCAACCGCGCCACCTCCGTGTCCTGTCACGCGGTAGAGGATGTAGCCTGTTTTGGCGCCTGCGGGGACATCGAAACTCAACGATTGACGGGTGCTTTTGTTGTTATAGTTGTGATTGGAGAGGGATTTCATGGAGAGGATGCGACTGGGTGTGTCGCTGGGGGTGACTTCGAGGTAAGCAGAGACGGTCCATTGTCCGTTTGAGCCCGATACTTGGCCTTTTCCATCAGAGTACGTTTGGATATTGACGCGCATGGTGTGTGCGCCACCTTGGAGACCGTTTGCGATATCTGTGAGATCGACTTGGAACTTCAGTGGACCGCCAAAGGGGGTGATGGCGCGGACCAATTCGATGGCAGGGGTTCCTTCGGGTGAACCTGCGGGAGGTTCGATATGGAAGTCGAAGTTGCGATCGAAGGCATCGCACTTGGGGGGCCAGTTTTGACCTGCGGGAGGGGGATCTTGCTGCCATTTTTCAAAGGGATAGCACGAGGTATCGAGTTGAACGTGGAGGAAGACACGTTGGAAGGAGGTATGGAAAAAGCGGAAGTCAGCGAGTGCTTTGCGGACATTTACATCGCCTGTGCTGTGGATGATCACCTTGTCAAACACAGGGATGGTGTGTGGTCCCGTTGGGATCTCTGGGGTAGGTTCGGGAGTTGGCTCTGCGCTGGCCTCGGGTGTAGCTTCTTGGACGGGTTCTGAAGATAGCTCGTTTCCTGCTTCGGGTGTGGTTTCTTGGGCGGGTTCTGCGGCAGGTTCAACGGTTTTTTCTTGTGTGACTTCTGGGGTGGGTTCGGTGGTTGCGGGTTTATCGCAGCCAAGTTGAAGGGGGCTGATCGCCAACATCGCGCAAAAGAGAAAGAAAAGATGCGGCAGATAACGCAAGATTCGTTGAGATCTCATGAAAAAAACTCTCCCAAACGTGGTCTATGAAGGGCACTGTGGGGGGGATAGGCCCGTTGGGAGGTGAGCATAACTGGTTTGCTTGAAAGATGCTAGGATAGGTTGCGATACGCCTTTGCTTTTAGATGTTTAGGCGCCAAAGTGATGGTTTGTGTCTGTCGTAGGTCTTTTTGGGTGGAGAGTCGGGAGATATGCAGGGGTTTTAGGGGGTGAAGTCAACGTTGAGCTCGATATCTGCGAGTTCTTCAGAGCTTCCGTCACTGATATGGATGGTGTCCATGCGTTTCCATCCTTCACGGGTTCGATGGACCGTGAACCACGGTCCTGCCACAAAGTGGACGCCCTCACTTCATATACGGGTCCACAGGTGGTAAAGCCCGACGCGTTCGACTCGACCGCCAAAAGAAGGCGCTTGGATGCGCGTGGTTTCATCAGCGTGAAGGTGGAAGTGTTCGCCAAGGACAATGCGTTTCGGTGCCATCCACACGCGTCGGACCCCTTTGCGGTCCACGATGCGCAGAGAGACGTACGCATGGCGTTGTTGGAGTTGGCTACGCAAAAAGAGGTGATGAGCGAGTGGGAGAGAGCCCTTTTCTTTTTTGAGCCAAGTCCGTGTTTGAGGGCCATAAAAGAGCAAGGTTTCCAAGGCGATATGTTCTGCGGTGGGAGGTTGTTGTGCATACTCTTGTAAGAAATGAAGATATTTCTTATGAGAAAAATCGCTCTGATGTCCACCGTGACCTGAAGCAGCGCAGCCTGTTTGACAGACTGCTGACTCTTTGGGGAAGTTTTTGTCTTGTTTGGCTTGGTGCGGGCGCGAGGTGGCCTTGCTTGTGCGTGAACTAGGACGCGAAGCGGGCGTAAAGTTCGGCGTTTCTGCACGGGAGACACCTAGCCACTCAGGAGGGAGGAGAAAAAAGACGCCTCCCAACATCGTGAGGCCCGCAAGGAGTCTCCAAGGCGGATATTTGGGCATGATGTGGTTTCCCTTCGTAAGGTTGAGAAAGGTGATCATTGGCAGCCGTGGAGTGCTTGGTCGTAGTGTGGGGTATGAAGCACGCTTTGTTGCCGTAAGATCGATCTGAGTTCATCGCAGGATGTCGCGCGTCGCCAGATCTGTAGCCATTGGAGTGTCCCGATCTGCCGCCATCCTGGTGAGCGATAGCCCGCTTTGTAAGCGAGTGAGAGGCTACGGATGTTGTTGTGGATCTGGCGCAACAACGGCGTTTGTTTGTGGATATCCGCCCACAACAACCAGCGGATCAAGTTGCCCACAAGTTCACGGGCATCTTCTCGACTCCAGTTGACCGCTGGGACAAAGAGGGCACCGCCATGCCAAGGAACTTGGTTGGCATTGGGGCGGAAGCGGTAAGCTTGCACGACGCGCTGGGGCACATCTTTTCGTCCTTGGTTGAAGAAGGTGCCAAGGTAGGCTGCGGCCATGCGTCGAACGTGGTTGTCAGGATCGGACACCATCATTGTCAGCATCTCATGGGTCGATAGCTTGAGGATCATGGGGGCCACGAGGCTTTGCATACTGTAGTTTTTGGTGAGGAGTAGGATCTTTCGTGGAGAGAGCGACTTTTTCTGAAGTAGATAGAGCAGCGAAGGTTTAGCAATTTTTTGATAGTACCAGCTTTGCCCGAGTTGGGTGAGCTGATCGAAGCTGACTTTGTTTTGCTTGGTCATCTCCAAAAGTTCGAGACGTAGGGGTCTTTCGAGCATGGGGAGTCGCGAATACCACGTCTGGATCATGGATTGTAGCTCTTTGTATCCTTGGAGCAGCGGGATCATGCCCGCAGCGGCCCAAGCGCGAACAAGTAGAGCTTGGTTTTGGTCGCTGTAGATCTTGGGGAGTTGTTTGCTCACCTTGTTGCCGCCGATCTCGGACAGGGCCACGATGGACCAACCACGTTGAGGGAGGCTGGTGGACTCGATGGCTTCGCCAAAAAGGAAAGGCACTGCGCGTTGTCCAAGGGCGATCAGACGTCGAAGGATATCTTCTGTGTGCTTGGGCTTGTCGAGCTTTTGCAACATCTTGATCAGTTCGCGGTTGGTTACGACTGTTGAACGTTTTGTTTTGCGGGGCTTGGGAGGAAGCGTTGCAGCGAGGTATTTGCGGGCAGATGCGGGGCCCAACGAGCGGGTGAAAACGCCGCTTTGTGGGTGGCTTGGCTTTTTCGTGGTCCTGAAATAAGTAAAGGTGAGATTTTCTCGTGCGAGGACTTCGCGGGGGAAGTCGCCGTTGACGACGGTGAGCGTCATGTTTTTGAGTTTTCTCAGGTATCTTCTTACAGACTCGTTGGCTTTTTCTTGGACTGCATCGCGATGAAGTTTGTCGATGGCATCGCCGCGCATACGAAGGCGTTCAGAGATGTTGAGTAGGACCTTTTTTTCTTCTTCATGATCAAGGGCGAGTTGTTTTTGGGAGACAGCTTCTAGGTCAGATGCGAAAAGGTCGCGTGCTAGGCCATTTTTGGGCACGGGGTTGCGTTGTTGCTGGATGGAGGGCCAGCGGTAGGCGGGGATATCTTTGAGTTGGCCACCATAGATGCGCAAAGGCAGGGGTTGGGTGACATTGCGATAGAGTTCGTCACCGCTGAGTTGTCGCAAGACGAACTCTTTGGGGATGGAGTTGATGCGGCGGGGGCCTGTGGTGAGGATGTAGACGATGTTGTGGAGGCGTCCCGCGTTGTATGCGGAAAGGCGCATGGGGACGACGAGTTTCTTTGTGTAGAAGCGAAAGCCCATGGCTTGGACTTTTCCGTTGAAACTGCCGCCTGAAGGGAAGCTAGTCTTGGGATGGCGTATGCCTGGTCTAGCTTGGAGGCCGCGGGTTGCGGTGACACGGGTCTTTACGGCGACAAAGCACCAACGCAAGCGGATGTAATCTTCGCACACCTTGTCCATGCCCTTGGGATATCGGTATCCATGGCGATCCATCCAGCGTTTGAGGGCGGCCGCGCTTCCTGCTTCGAGCACTGCGACTTGGTACATCCCCATCGCTTCTTGGCGGATTACGCGGACTGAAGACACAGAAAGGCTTCCCTTGGCGGCGGATGGGGCGGATGGCATAGGGTATCTTCCGCTTCTTCGATATCTGCGATACCGCCAAAGGTGGACCACGACTTCGGGTGGTTCGACGGCTGCTTGGATATGGTGAAAGATGTTGTCAGGCATCTTTCGCAGCGCGGGGGGAGAGGGAAAAGGGATCAACATGCCAAAGTTATCGACTTTTCCCGAAAAACCGGGTCGAAGTACGATGCTTTCCATTCCATTTTTGTAGAAGACGTAGGTTTTTTGGGCGCCCACGCGCGTGATGGGTTGGCCTGGGCCAATATAAGCGGGGGGGACCATCCCACAAGGATCTGCAAAACCAGCGTTGGGAGGCCAAAGTGCTGTAAAGGATAAGCTCAGAAAAAAGAAGAGAAATCGTTTCATCGAAAGCCTCCAATGTGTCTCGTTGCGGTTTCTGTGGTGAGGCGAAACGAAGCATCAAACTCGTTTCTTACAGTCGTTTACGAGATTTGTGTCTCTCGTATTTTTTGTTGATAGGGATGTTGGAAAGTGTAGCAGGGAGACTGGAAGGAACCAAGAGGCGAGTGGGATCTTGTTGTTGGAGAGAGGGTTAGGGGTTTCTCTCGCTTTTTCGGATGGCTTCGAGGGCTTCTTCGATGTTGGCTTGCATGAGTTCCTTGTTGGCTCCGTGTTTTTGGGCGCGGAGATAGTGTTGGACAGCGTCATGGTAGCGTTGAAGGAAGAAGCAAGCCGCACCTATTTGGGCTTGGCAGTTGGCAAGTGTTTCAGGGTGTTGTGTTTGGATGATCTCGAAAGCCTCGATGCTTAGGTGAAAATGGCCATCGAGAAGTAGCTTGGTTGCAAAAGAAAACTGGTCTTGTAGCGCTTGGGCGAGGAGTTCGCTTTTCTGTTGTTCTGAAAGCTGCGGTGGAGGGGCAGCTTTTTGGGTGGGGGTGGATTCGTGGGCGCGGATGGCATCTAGGAAGGTATGAACCGTGCGTTTTGTCGGGTGATTGGGGTAGTGGATCACACGAACTTGTTTGGTGGGTTTGGTCAGGGACGTGGACATAGTGGGGATGGCTCCACATAAGACTTAGAGACAGATCTCCATCTCCATGAAAAGATGGGGATTTTTCTTGTATTCTTGTTTCATTTGTCGAATGGTTTGGACGCGGATCTCGTGTTTGGAGCTTTCGAGTCGAACAGCGCCTTGTTCTGGGAAGTTGAGCAGTTCGTCTTTCCCAATGATAAGGACGCGTGGCTTGAATTGTGGCATCTTTCCATCGCGTTCAAAGGTGATGCAAAAGACGTAGTTTTTGGCGTTGGTCGGGAGTTTTAGGTCTCTTTTTAGGGTGCCTACCGCGAAGCTTTCGGCGATTTCATTGAGGATACGGTTGAGGATAAACCAGCCATCTTCCGCGGGGAAACGGACGATGGGATCTTTTTCGGTCGTTTTTTCAACGCCATCATGGACAAGATCAAGCATGGCTTTGTTGGCGAAGATGGTGTCGATCTTGCGTTCAAAGAGGGTGCGGAGGGTAAGGGAGGCCGCGAATCCATCTTCGTTGGTCTCAGGGTCAAGGATCTCGACTTGGTTGAGGCCGAGCAGAAGGACGGTTTTAAACTCTTTCTTTTTCCAGGCGGAGCTGGCTTGCCACTGGCCCCAGTACCAACCCGCCAAGACCCCCAAGATTGGCCCAAAGAGTTTGAGGAGAAAGTCGAGGAAAGTCGCAAAAGCTGTTGCGATCAACATGAGACAGGCTCCTTTCGACGTGTGCGAAAGCGAAGAGTGCTATGGAAGTTGAGTGAGACGACGTGGTGAGGGTAGGTCGAGCAGACGAGAGATGCAAGGGTGGTTTGGGTGATCGTGGGTCCTAGAAGAGTCCTACTGGGCAAGACACGCCTGTCCCACCGAGTCCACAGTAACCATCGGGAACTTTTGCGAGGTACTGCTGGTGGTACTCTTCAGCGTAGTAGAAGGTTGGGGCGGGCAGGATCTCTGTGGTGATATTGCCGAAGCCTGCTTGGTGAAGCTTGGGTTGGAAGGCCTCTTTTGAAGCCAACGCGATCTGTTGTTGTTCGTCGCCAAAGGTGTAGATCCCTGAGCGATATTGGGTTCCTGCGTCGTTGCCTTGTCGCATACCTTGGGTGGGATCGTGGCTTTCCCAGAAGGTTTGCAGGAGTTGGGCGTAAGAGATCTGGGAGGGGTCGAAGACCACGAGGACGACTTCGTTGTGCCCTGTTTGCCCTGTGCAAACTTCGCGGTACGTGGGGTTGGGGGTGTACCCTGCGGCGTAGCCTACAGCCGTGGTGTAAGCGCCTTGTAGCTTCCAAAACTTGCGTTCTGCGCCCCAAAAACAGCCCATCCCAAAGATCGCTTGTTGGGTATGCTCGGGAAAAGGGGGTTTGAGGGGGGTTTGGAGGACAAAGTGTTTCTCAGGGACAGGCATGATCTCTTGTCGTCCTGGGAGAGCATCTTTGGGGTCGGGAAGCTGGCTCTTTTTGTTCGAGAAGAAAAACATCGTCTAGGCTCCTTGGTTGCGGTGAGAGCGGCGAACAAGCAAGATGAGTCCAAGACCAAGGAGGATCAAGGCACCCCATCCATCAAAAGGGGCGGGGGTCGCATGGCAACAGCCTTGTTTGGGGGAAGAGGTTTGGGCCTCTGGTGTCGTGGCGTCGGGTGTTGTGGCTTCAGGGGAAGCTTCCTTTGTGGGCTCTGTGGCTTTCTCAGCGATGGGTTCGTTGGCGATGGGTTCGTTGGCCGCAGGCTCTTGTGTGGGTTCGGGGGTGGCCTCTTGAACAGGCTCAGGAGACGCAAAGGGCGTAGGGAAGGGAAGATTGGGGATCTTGTTTTGGAGGACAGCTTGGTAGGCTGCTTCGAGGAGTGCCGTGCGATCTTTTTCTTCGATTTGCTGGTTGGGGTTGTAGCGCAAGGTGCGCGGATCGCGCCCTGTGATCGCGGCAAAGATCGTCGCTGACGCAAGGTAGGTTCCGAGGATCGAGGGATGGCTGCCATCGCTGACGTAGAGGCGATACCAAAGAGAGTCGGATTGGAGGGGATCTTGTCCGCTGGCTTTGATCGTGTCGTAGAGGTAGGCCCATGCGATGCCTGCGGGGGCGATGTATACGGTGTTTTGTGGCGTGGTGGAGCGGCTGCGATAGAGCAAGTAACCATCGCGCAGACGATCTTGCATGGTCTTAAAGTCTGGAAAGATATGTTGATTTTGGGCGTCACCTTCTCGTCGTCCCCACGTCATCAGGAGGATGGACTGTGCGCCGCGTTGGTGGGCGGCTGCGGTGAGTTTTTCGATGGCAGCAGCGCTACGTTGCCAGTAACCGTCCGTCTGCTCGATGCCAGGGATCTGGCTTTGTTCTTGGAAGATGACCCAAGTCCACTTGTGAAGGGGATCTTGGCTGGTCACGAGGTACTGTCGCAGAGGAAGATCCTTGGTGGTATCTTCGAGGTCTGCGAGGTGTTGTTCCCAGAGCTTTCCGCCTGCTGCGACGCGGATCTGATGATGGGGCTCGCTTGCGGGGAAAGCTTCTTGAAACATCGCGGTGGTTTGTTGGTTGATGGCGAGCGGATCATTTCCAAAGGTGTAGCTGTTCCCGACAAAAAGGAGTTTTTGTTGTGTTTGGGCGAGGGCTGTTTGGGGGAGGTTCACGACGACTCCGCACAAGAAAAACAAAAAGAGGAAACGATACGCTAGGTGCATGATGGCTCTCTCAATGTGAGAAGGGTTAGGGGACAGGTGGCTCGTTGGCTAGATCTTCGAGGGCTTGTGGCGTGCAGACGTCTGGTGCGTTGATTGGGTTACAGCGAGCGGGGTTTCCGTTGGGGATCTCTGCAACGTAGCTGGTACCTGCCTGTGGGACGGGGACATCCGTGCTGATGATGTGTGCGCCACTTGTGAGGGCCGCTTCGAGTCGCTTGGGATCATGCTCATCTTCGGGAGAGTCCGAGCGTGTTCGGACGATCAGACCCTTTTTGACGGCATCTTTAATCTTATCTTCATTCCCTTGGGGGGTATCGATCTTGACGATGGCCGCGAAAGGATCGTCGACTTCTGCGGTGACAAAGCAGAGTTTACCTTGTTGTTTGGGGTCTTTTTGGGTGTAAGCATCGCGTGCTTCGTCTCCGATCAAAAAGACGAAGATCACCTTCCCACGGACCTTATCGAGTGTGGGCCAACCATCTTGTTGGATGGCGGTTTGGAGCGAGGGGTGATCTTTGCGCAAGTCGTCAGGGGAGAAGATGGAGGTGCGTGGGAAGACATCGAGGATCGCGGTTTCGATGCGTTGGAAGAGTTTTTCGAGGCCTCCGTCGGGGGCGGACTCTTTGGCTTCCATGAAGATAAAGATGGGCAAGTGGGCTGGGTGTTTTTCCGACCAAGCTTTGATCTCAGAGAGGCAGTTTTTGAAGAGAGGACAACGAGATCCAGGGTCAAAGCCCGGTACATGGAGGACATCGAGCTGCTGTGTTTCCTTGGACCAGTAGATATCGAGTTCAAACTTGCGCACCCCTTGTTTGTCGAGTTGTTCGGTCAGAGGGGCGTGGGTGTAGTCCCAGACTTTTACGCCGTTGTTGGAGGAGACGTGGTAGCTGTTGTGGGTCCCTTTGATCTGGATGTGATTGAGTCGCAGGGTGGAGTCGAGAGGGTGCGAAGGGGCGGGGGCTTGGCAAGCAGGGAAGAGCAACAAGCATCCCAGTGTCCATAAGGTGAGTCGAGGCAAAGAGATCAGGCGCATGGTGGGCACTCCCAAAGGTTAAGAAGTCCGTTGTATTCGGTGGGCTGGGTGGTATGGAGCCGTGTCATGCAAGGCGAAGAGCACGTTGACAGCGGTATGGTAGGGAGGACGCAAGGAGGGAGAGGGGGTCGCGAGGTGTTTAGGAGGCCGTTTTGGTTTGATGGAGCGCATGATAAAGGCTTCGTCCAAGCTCAGAGCGCCTATAAGGTTTTTTGAGCAGTTGCACATGTTCGAGGGGCCAAAGTTCGCGAGCGAAAGCTTTTTCCGCGAAACCAGAGGTAAAGAGTACGCGAAGGTGGGGTTGGAGGGCAAGGGCATGGTGGGAGAGTTCGATGCCGTTCATCCCGCCAGGGAGGATGATGTCTGAGAAAAGCAGGGAGACATCATCGCGTTGTTGGAGGAGCTTGAGGGCGTCTTCGCCGCATGGTGCGGAAAGCACGTTGTATCCGAGCCTTTGGATCGCTTCAACCACGACGTTGCGGACATTTTCTTGATCTTCGACCACGAGGATCAGTTCGCCTTGGCCTTGGTAATAGGCTTGCGAACTGGAGATGGAACGGTTGTTTGTGGAGGTCGCGCCCGAACCTTTGGGGAGGTAAAGGCGGATGGTGGTGCCTTGGCCTTGGACGCTATCGAGTTCGATATCTCCGCCAGATTGTTTGATGAATCCGTACACCATGCTCAAGCCAAGACCGCTGCCTTTGCCGACTTCTTTGGTGGTAAAGAAAGGATCGAAAGCGCGTTCTTGGACTTTGGGGGGCATACCCGAGCCCGTGTCTTGCACGACGATTCGGATGTAGTGGCCTGGTGTGAGTTGTGGCGAACGTGGAGAGCCTTCGGGGAATTGGCAGTTGGTGGCGGAGATCGTGAGGTTTCCGCCGTGGGGCATCGCATCACGCGAGTTGAGTGCGAGGTTGAGGAGGGCTGTCTCAAACTGCGTGCGGTCGATCTTGGCGTTCCATAGGCTAGTTTGGCAGCTCGTTTGGATGCGGATGCTTTCACCAAGTGTGCGTTTCAGCATCTCAGAGAGGTTGTTGATCAGCGAAGAGATGTCTGTGTATTCAGGGCGGAGCGACTGTTTTCTTGCAAAAGAGAGCAAGCGAGACGTGAGTTCTGCGCCTCGCAAAGCAGCTTCGCGGGCTTGGTCGATCATCTTTTTGTGGAGCTGTTCTTCGCTCATCTCTTCAAGGAGATCGAGGTTGCTGATCACCACAGTGAGGAGGTTGTTAAAGTCGTGTGCGATCCCACCTGTGAGTTGGCCGATGCTTTCCATCTTGAGGGCTTGTTGGAGTTTGGCCTCTGTTTGTTTTCGCTCTGTGATGTCGCGGGTGACCGTGACGATGGACTCGATGGTGCCTTTTTCCGAGCGAAAAACAGGCGTACAACTGGACTCTACCCAAACCCAAGATCCAAGTTTGTGGCGCAAACGGTAAGGCCGAGACGCGGATCGTAGCCCCTTGCAAGCAGCAGCGTGGGCTTCTTGTCAAGCGGGGAGATCTTCTTGGTGGATCAACATGCGAGGATCACGATGTAACATCTCTTGGGGTGAGTAACCCAAGATGGTTTGGCAAGCAGGCGAGCAATACAGAAACAAACCAGAGAGGTCGTGGCGAGCGATTAAGTCCGTTGATGTTTCTGTAAGTGTTCGAAAGATTTGCTCATTTTCGCGAAGCTCTTGGATCGTCTTTTCATTGTTTTCTTGTGCAGATGACATATTGTTGAGTTGGGCTGCGGTGGGTGGTTTGAGAAGTGATGTGTCATGTCCAGGGATATCTTCAAGAAAACGAGACACATCGATGGAGCCTTGTGTTTGAAAAAAGTGGGTTGGCAGATCGCGAAAACTTGCGAGTTCGGCTCCGCTGTTGGGAGGCAAGAGAAGTTCTTGGCTATGGGACTCTGTTGAGCCGTTGGGAGAGAGGGAAAAAGACAACAGGATACCTTCGTTGGTGGGATGGATGTGCATGATCAGAGGGAGTTCTGAGAATTGCGAAGGGACCGTGAGAGAGACAGAGTGATGATGTTGGGCGACATCGACAAGCGTACTCCAGATGGCAGGGATATGGAGAAAGGGTAGGATCTCATGAGCGCTTTGGTGGAAGAGGGGTGTTTTTTTTATGGTGGGAAAGAGGTGGAAGAGTCGTTCGTTGTGGGAAACGTAAAGGAGATCAATGATCTCGCCATCCATGTCGGACAGTCGTTGGAGTTCCATGATGCCGATGGGATGGGCATCTAAGATGCCCAGCAACACCCGTTGATCTCTCAGGTATGCTTTCGTCATCGGCTGTTGTTGTTTTTCGTCAACGCTTTTGTCCATGATGACGGGCCTTTGCTATTTTGTTGAGGCGGTATAGGTCGCTTGAACTGGTTTGCCTCACGAAGCACTGGGGTTTGGTGTAAAAGCAAAAGGTGTGGATCTAGGCAAACAGGCCGAATGTATACTTTTGTGTTTTTACGAAACGGTATCTTCAGAAAAACCTTGAGTGTATTTTCTTGTTTCTTTAGTAAGGAATAGCTTCTTTGTAGATTTGGAAACCCATCCTTTGCTCGAAGTGCGTTCAATCGTTTTTCGGGAGCGTGTGTAGGGGCATTTGATCAAACGTTGATCAAGTGCGTTGTATCTTGTTCTTTTGCGAAAAAAGGGAGTACAGAGGCGATGTTGGAGAGTGGGAGACCTTCGCGTTGGCAGATCAGTTTGATGATGTTGCAACATCAGGAGCATTTTTTTCGAGCGATAGGAGACGTGGTGCGAGAGTGGCCTGACACACAACGGGATCAGTTTGCGGCTTTGATCGCCTTGTTGGGGAACATGTTGTGGGCACGTAGCACATACGATGCGCGAGACAAAGATCAAGAGCAACTGATGGCTTATGCAGGGGCTACAGCGGGGACATTTGCCTCACAAATCGCGCCTCAAAGCGATGTCCGAGGGCGTTTGGAAAACTTTTTGGACTCGATCGAGCAGCGCTTTTATGCAGCGCATGATGCATTGGTGGCTTTGTTGGAGACAAAGATCCAAGCTTTGCCACAGGAAGCTTGTACGCCAGGCCAAGTGCAAGCGATGGTGTGGGAGACTTTGTTTGCAGATATCCCTTATGGAAAGGGTACTTTTGCCTTGCAGCGTTCGTTGGAGACATACCTGCGTGGGGCACTGGGGGCGCAAAAGACAGGTTGATGGGGGGGAAGTGCGAACTTTCATTCGCAGAGGTGCGCGTGAAAAGCCCATCTGAGGTGCCAAGATGACACGGCTTGGGGGGAGAAGTGTCTTTCTTTTTCAACACAGGAGGGTGTGAAAGAGAAGAACACCTCGCGAGATGGTAGCGTTTTTGGGGTGCGTGGGTGAGGCAGAAAGGGGGAGGCATGATATCTGCATTTGAGAAGGCTTTTGAGAAGAAAGGTCGATAGAAGAAAGGGTTCTTGCCTTTCTGAAGTTGATCGAATAGATAGACAGGCGATCAAATATTTGGACTTTGTCAGCCAAGCCTCTATATGCTTTGGGCGGTTTGGCGTGTCAAAGCCGATGCAAACGATACAAAAGCACACACACAACTAGATGACAGCCGCGTAGGTGAAAGTCCCCTAGAGGGTAGAGCGTTGTATCGGTTGTGTTTTTCTGTATGCCATTTTGTCAAAGAGGAACTCCTATGCCACAACGAAGCCGAGTCTCAAGCCGTTTTTTTATGAAGCAATTGATCCAAGCGGCGCGGAAAGATTTTCGCACGTCTTACTCTCTCGCGCGCTACCAGTTTGCGAAAGAGACCTTTAACGTTCGCCACTTTTTCAAGCCCAAGAACGGCATGGGCGATGAGCTTCAGTTGATTGGTATTCGCATCACGGATATGTGTAACCTGCGTTGCCATACATGCGGTCAATGGGGTGACAACGGATACCTCGTGGGCAAGTCTCTCAAGGAACTCAAATCCCGCGAAGTGCCCCTCGACGTGTACAAGCGCATGGTCGACGAAGTGGTGGAAGCGGGTTGGAGCCCCATCTGGTACTTCTGGGGCGGCGAGCCGATGTTGTACCCCGGGATCATCGAGCTTTTGCACTACATCAAAGATCGCGGCATGGCGATCTCTTTGGTGAGCAACGGTACCAACATCGCAAAATACGCAGATGATATCATCGAGACTTGCAAGATCCTCCACATCAGCGTGGACGGTCCCAACGAAGAGATCCACAACACCCAACGCCCCGGTGTTGCGAAGACCCACAACAACTTCAAGTCCGTTCAAGAAGCACTTGAAGTGTTGAGCGCGAAGAAAAAAGAACGCGATCTGTTCTACCCTTACATCGTGCCCATCAGCTGTATCACCTGCTACAACATCGACGTTGTCGCGGATCTCTACAAGTTCGTTGCACAGTACGCAGACGCACACATGTTCTACCTGACTTGGTGGATCGATGCAGAGTCCGCAAACGAGCACACCGAAGACTTCAAACGCCGCTTTGGTTTCGAGCCCCAAACCCATTACGGTTGGATTGGTTCTTGGAAAGACTTCGATCAAGGTATGATCTTCGACAAGTACCAAGAGTTGATCCAGATCTCCGAAAGCAACGGTGGGAAGTGCCCCCCGATGATCATGCCCGAGTTGAATAGCCGCGAAGATATCAAGCGCTATTACTCCGATCACAAGTCCACTTTCGGCTACAACCAATGCGTCAGTATCTTTATGACGCTTGAGTTGGACAGCAACGGTGATGCGAGCTTCTGTCGTGACTACCACGACTACATCATCGGTAACATCAAAGAATCCTCCGTCAAAGAGCTTTGGAACAACGAGAAAGCCCGCAAGTTCCGCTCCTCGATCTCCCAAGATGGACCCATGCCTGTTTGCCGCCGTTGTTGCGGATTGATGGGCTTCTAATCAATCGAGGCGTGTAAGAAGGGGGGGGAAACATCGTATTTTTGTGGCGTTTGTATGTTGACGATGTCGCATCATACGAAGCAAAGCTCACGCATTGTTCGGGCACGGAAGCCCGAATCTAGGCGTTGCTGGAGGCATGGATGACGAAACAAAGGCGGTGGATTGAGGCATGGGTTGATTTTATCGAGCCGCGTCCTTGGTCCATTCTTGCGGTAACACTGGTAATCACGGTTGTCGCGGGATATCTTGCGACGGGATTGCGTGTCCGTACCGACTTTGCAGCTTTTCTACCCGATCACTTCGAGTCCGTTCGTGGTTTTGATGAGATCACCAAACGAGTCGGTGGTTTGGGCTTTTTGATCTTGGCCGTCGAGGGGAAAGACAAAAAACAAGTCTCCCAGATGGTCAAGCGTCTCGCGCAAGAAGTTGAAAAAGAAAAGAAAGTAGTACGAAGTGTCCGCATGTACAAGGTGGACCCTTTTGTACAAAAACGCGCCTTGTACCTGATGCAAAAAGGGGACTTGGTGACGTTGCGCAAGCGTGTGGAAAAGCTGCGCGATGAAGTTCGTCGTGAAGTTCGTCGCCAGAATCCCATGCTTGTCGATATCAGCGATGATGCCGCAAAAAAGAAGTTTCCCAAGCTAGAAGTCGACGATTTGTTGGCGCGTTATGGTTTGTCGCGAGAACTGCTCGAAAGCGATGGGCTGATCTCCAACAAGGCGGGTACATTGGCGGTTTTGTTGATCCAGCCCAGTGGCTTGGAAAACGATATGCCATTTATTACGCGCCTTGTGGAGCGTATGCGGGTTGCAGAACAACGAACGCGTAAAGCGCTGCCGTTTTCTGCGGCGCTCAAGGTCCACTATAGCGGCCGATACATGGTGCTTTTGGATGAGAACAATGCGTTAAATCAGCAGATCGGTATGGCGTCAGGACTTTCCCTCTCAGGGATCTTGTTGCTGTTGCTTTTGTACACGCGCAAAAAACGCTCGATCTTGTTGATTGGGACGCCGCTTTTGTTGGGTGTGGTCTGGACGGCTGGACTGGCTTATCTGCTGACTGGCGGTGAGATCAACTCGATCACTGCGTTTATTGTGGCGATCCTGTTCGGTCTTGGGATCGATATGGGCATCCACTTTTTTATGCATTTCTTGCAGATACGCCAAAGTGGTCTGGCCCTGACAGACGCCCTAAAAGGTACATTGTTAAGCACTGGAAAAGCCGGAAGTATCGCTGTTTTTACTTCATCGGGTGCGTTTCTTGTGATCATGTTGACGGACTTTAAAGGTCTGAATCAGTTTGGCATGGTGGCAGGACTGGGGTTGATGCTCAACCTCATCGCGTTTCTCGTGGTTTTCCCGTCGCTTGCGATCATCATGGCGCGTCGTTCTCCCATCGTGAAACAAGAAGCGCGTGCACGCGAACACAAAGAGGTCCTGCCCGTTCGCACGAGATTTTGGGCCTTTGGTATGGTGCTATGCATTGGGCTTTCTTCGTGGGGGCTGTTTGTCTTGTTTTCTGGGCGGATTCAATTTGATGATGACGTTTGGAACTTGGTGACCCGCGGCGAAGCTGTTCGTGTGTACGATCGTCTGAAGAAAGATGTTTTCTTTGGAGAAGCAGAGCCTGCAGTGATGCTGTTTTCTTCGTGGGAGTCACTGCACAAAGCACAGCGTCGTTTGGACAAAGAACTGCGTGAAAAACGCTGGCCTTCGATCCGTTCGGTGTTGTCGCAGCTTTCTGTGGTGCCTGACCACGCTGAAGAGAAGAAGCCGATCCTTGCACAGATCGATACGTTGTTGAATGACAAAGCTTTTCGCTCTTTGGATCAAGAAGATCATGCCAAAGAGATCGCCTTGTTGAAGCGCTTTCGCACGTTGACGCATGCGAAGCCTTACACGTTGAAAGAGCTTCCCAAAAGCGTGCGGGACAGTCTTGGGGGCGACAAGCCTTTGATGTTTATCATCCCTGCCCTGAACCCTACGCAAGTCAACAATGCGATCCGTCTGAGCCAAGACATGCTGAAGATCAAACAATCCTTCGAGGATAAAAAGGTGATCTTGGGCGATTCGAATATGGTCTTGGCCGATATGTTCGTCTTGCTAGGGCGCGATGGGCCCCGTGCTGTGGGGCTTGCTTGCTTGGTTATCTTGATCGTGTTGCTGTTTGGATTCCGACGGCAGATGATCGCTGTCCCGCTGGTTTTGGTTCCCTTGAGTGCTGGGCTTTTCATGTTGTTGGGGTTGATGTGGGCCTTTGGTTTGCGTCTGAATGCCTACAACGTCATGGCTTTGCCTGTCACCTTGGGGCTTGGTATCGACCATAGTGTCTATATCTTCCATCGTTGGGATGAAGATGGCCGAGGCTCTGTGATCGACAGCTTGCGTAGCGTGATGGCCGCGATCTCGTTGGCGGCCCTGACATCGATCATTGGCTTTGGTGCGTTGATTCCCTTGATGCACCCGGGGCTTCGTCAACTTGGTATCCTGACGATCTTGGGGATCTTCAGTGGCGTGGTGACGGCATTGTTGATTACTCCCTCGTTGATTGGTGTGGTGATGGCCTTGTACTCGCGGGCCTCTGCACGAAAGTACCAGCACGCTCACGTCCCCCAAGAAAGCAACAATGCTTCGAGTTCAACCGATGTTGACTCTGAGCCCCCAGGGGCAAAAACAGCTGATTCGTTAAACGGTTAGCGAGAAGTTTTATTTGGTGAGCGCGTTCTTTGCGACAGCAAGGGCGCTTTGTGAATGGTGTATTTGCGGTGTCAAACAACGTGAAGGCTCTAGGTGAAAAGAAGATACCTGTTGCTTCGTTGTGCTGAAGTCGCGGTGGTTGTATCGTCGCTGCCCAAGGGGAGCGCCAAGAAAAAAGGAAATGAGCCGTGTATTTCCATATCATTGTCGCCTGTGTGCTGATCATGGGTACCGTCCAGATCGTCACGTTGTTTAAAGCGATCCTATATGCGCGTTTTCTGTACCCCTTTCTTTACAAACCCCGTTTTCTTCAAGGCACAACATTCCCAACAGTGCATCTTTTTGTCCCTTGCAAAGGGCGAAGTGAGCGTTTGGAGCAGGTGATTGAAGCCTTTGCTACGCAAGATTACCCATCTTCTTATCGCGTGACCTTTGTGACTGAGTCTGACGAAGATGGTGCGGTGCCTTTGTTGCGAGAAGCAGCGCAGCGCTATTCGCACCTTCGACACAGAGTGGCGGGCCTTGCGAAGACTTGTGGGCAAAAGAACCACAACTTGCTTGTGGCGATGGATGACGATCACGAAAGCGAAGTCTTCGCTTTTGCTGATGCAGATGTCTTGACCGAGTCCAACTGGTTGCGTTCTTTGCTCCAGCCTCTCACCCTTGGACCGCGCTACGTGACCACTGGGCTTCCTAGCGGACGCATCTCTGACAACACCTATGCGCAAGGCATCGAAGCGGCTTACACGACCTTCCAAGCGCGTTACGTGATGGCGATCACTGCGCTTTGGGGCGGAACCTTTGCGATCTGGCGTGAAACGCTCGAAAAGATCGATGGCACCTCCACTTGGTCTTCCACTGTGGTCGATGACATCGCACTTTACGAACGCATCGAGATCTTCAACCAAAAGGCGTCTTCGCAAGATCAGCTTTTGGTGTACCCGATGCCCGATCTTCCCGCAGATATCCCCACGCGGATGCCTTCTATCTCCAACTTGGTCAACTGGTTTACGCGTCAGATCTTGTTTATGCGTTACCACCGCCGTTTGGTGTGGCAGGTCGCTGTGTTGGGTAACCTGATCCAAGCGACGCTGATCGTCATGGGCCCGATGTTGCTGCTTTTTGGTTCAAGCGAAGTGGCTCTGCGTGCAGGTTGGATCTGTGTGTTCTTCTACTTGTACGTGGTGTTGACCAACATCGCACAAGCTCTGATCCGCCGTAGTTCGGACTTTTTCAACTGGACTTGGATCAAAGGTTGTATGGTGGGCGATTTGATTGCTGCGGTGTGCCTTGTTCGCAGTGTGTACGCAAGAGACCTGCGTTGGGCGGGGATTCGTTACACCTTCGACCGCCGCGGCCACGTTGCACAAGTCTTCCATCCCTCCAAGACCTCCGCAGATGCCGCTGCTGTCGTCTCCTCCTCCCAAGCGACCAAGCACTAATCTCTCTTCTCTCTCCATCCCCCGAATATCCGACCAAAAAGAAGATGCCGCGATGGTCTCTTTTAAGACTGTGGCAGCGTGTTGTTGCGCATCGCTAGGTAGAAGCGTTCACGTAGTCGAACGATATCTTCTGAAAGGATCTCGTCTGTTTGTTCGCGGGCCCAAGCGAAAAATGCCTCTGCTTCGGGATCTCCGCCTGTATAATCGTCGAGATCGTTGATGTCTTTGCTCTTGACGCGGAAGCTGCGGATCTTTCCTGCGAGCCCGCGCATCCGCTTCCAAAAGCTGTAGTAAGGAAGCTTGATCTTGAACTGAAAACCCTCCGCATCCTCGACCACAAATCCTTCGATCTGTCGCCCGCGCCATTGGTAGTTGCGCCCTTGCTCTTGGGTTGCATCGTACCACCCCATGAACTGTTGCCAGTCGCGCAAGGTGGGCCCGCGTTCTTTGATGGGGAGACCCAACATCTTTCCGATGTATACGAGCTTTTCGTGATCCAGTCTGCGAAACTTGTCTTCTCGATAGATACCATCGAGCAAGATGAGTTGTGGCTCGTCGTAGGCGATGGGATGAGGGTCCCAGTGTGGCTCGATCACCTCGAACACAAGGCTGAGTCCTTGCTTGCGGGTGATCTCTTTGCAGAGTTCTTGGGCGTCTGAAGAGACTTTGCTTTGGAATAGCTTGCGGAAGACCTCGGCGTATTCGCCATCGGGTGTACTTTTGGATGCGAAGAAAAGGCTGTCCTCGTAATGGTTGTACCCCATGATCCCGAGGTATCCGTTTTCTTTGACCCACAAGGTTACAGGAAAGATCAAGCTCTTTTCCAAGGCTGCCAGTTGGGTTTCGGGCCGTTCGTGGAGGTTGAAGAACTTTTCGTATGAGCGCGCCACGATGCGACCGTCGTCTCCCACGAAGAGACCGCGGGCGATGGTGTTGATATCGTCCCATTGACGGGTATAAAACGCCTTGGAAGTAAAGTTAAAGCTGCGGATATGAGGGACACTTTCAAAGCGCTTGGTTCGAACGAGATCGTGTGCTTCAAGTTGCGACAACAGTGCAGGGTCCATAAAGCCGCTTGGGTCCGTCTGTTGCGTTGTGCCTAGGGCTTCGACGCGTGGATCGCGGAAGGTCTCGTTTTTGATCTCGACACAGACCGCGCGACCGTCTTGATGGAACTCCAAGATCCGCAGGTGTCCACCAAACTCGACCTGTCCTTCGAGGTTGTAGGAGCTTGGGGACGCCTCAAAGGGTCGTTTGTGGGGATTGCGGTGCCCATGGACTTGGAGCCAGCCTTGGCTGGTCATGTTGTCGTGGAAGACTTGGTCCACAGGGTGGTCGTAAGGTCCCGAACCTTTCCAATATGTCTCTGAAGGAAGCTGAAGCAGGTTCTCTGGGATGCGCGCGATGCCCGCATGGGTAGCCAGCACCCGCCGCTCGCCATACGTGTACATGAGCATGTCTTGGAGTTGGGACACCAACCGCCCGATCTCTTCGTTGCCGTAGCCTGCTTGGTGGAGAGCGGGCTGCGTAATGTGCGAAAACTCGGTGTTATGGACCATCTGGCCGAGCAGCATATCTCGCAGGTAGAGTTCGTGGTTGCCATAGAGAAGCACCACATTTTCCCGATCCAAGAGGGTTTCCATCATCCAATGAATCACTTCTTTGGTTTGAAGCCCTCGATCAAGAAAGTCTCCAATAAAGATATAGAAAAAGTCGTCACGCAGGCCCTCTTGGAAGTAGCTTTGCAGCGGGTCCCAACAACTGTGGATATCGCCCACGTGGACGACGGCTTTGTAAGTGGATAGATCGACAGGTTGGATATCCATCGCTTTGAGAAAGGGCACTTGTTCAAAGGCGGAAGGTTTGTGCCATGTAATCTGCGGTGGATTGGGGTTGTTCGCAAAGTTTTCGTAGGCGCGATCAAGTACGCGGTCAGGGACGATCTTGTAGGTCTCACGTTGGCGATTGCGGGTGCGTGCGACTTCGAGGGGGACATCCGTAAAGTCGATGCCATGGAGTGTATAGTCGTATTGTTCTGCGAGCTGAAGGGCTTCTTTGAAGTCGCGTCCGCGTTGGAAAGTCGCATCAAGGACGATCAATTCTCCTCGACGCATCTTGGTTTCGACATCTTGCCAGATGGAAGGCCAGACCAAAGCATCCTTCTTTTGGGAGATTCCGAGATCGCCTTCTGGGGTCATCTCAAGACCTGCAAGGCGAAGTCGATATTCATCAGGGCAGACTGTAAAAGGTTCGAGCTTTTGGGCTCGTAAGAAAGTGCTCTTTCCTGCGCCAGGCGCACCGCGCATGATCACCATCGTTCGCATCGTGGGGTTCCTTGTGTTGGGTTTAACTTTTGAAATACTTGATCAGCCAAAGGACGACAACGGTTCCTGATATCAAAAAGCCCGCAGGTAGGGTAAAAAACATCAGCCATATCGCTGTACCATGCCCGCCTGGTCCTTCGCTCCAGATATTTCCTGTAAAGCCTGCTTTGGCCCAACTCAAGAAAACCAAGAGAAAAGGGGAGAAGGTGACCAAAGCCGCAGCAAACAAGCCCCATAGTAAACCTTTGGTGGACATCTTGCACTCCTGTATTCGGGTCTTTTGGGTTAAGAACTTTCTCTGTTGGTGTTTGGTTTCACAGGTTTTGGGTTGGGCATCGTCTTGGCGTAAACCTTTTGAAGATCCTCGGGGATATGGCTGCGCGCGTAAGACTGCATCTCTTCAGGTAGCCATGGGATGGCCTGCCAAACCAATAGAAACTCTCCTTTGGCCAAACACGTTCGAAGCGTGGGGAGGTCGAGTGAGATCTTGGATGGACCTTGTGCGACCTCGACCATCTGCACCCTCCAAGGTGCTAGACGGGTGCTTGTGTCGTGGGTCCACTTTTTTTGCGAAAAAAGAAAGCGAAACGCGTGTATCTCTTGCTCGATGGGATGGCGGACTTGCAAGATATCGTTTTCTTGTGGCTCGTAGGGGAAGTCGAAACATGCGGAAGAATTGAGTGCTTCGAGCATCGCCTCTTGCCAACGTTCTTTCTCGATGTTGCGTTGGGGGCGGGCCACTTTCCCCACGACGTGTCTTTGGGGCAGCGTGGTGTCGCGGCGTTGCAAGATCCAGTCAGGCTCTTGTGTGGGGTCCAGCTCGCATGTGCAAAACTTGATGTATTTTGGGTCGTTACACAAGGTCGTGTTCCTTTCCCTTTGGCTTCGCGGTTTGCACAAAAAGCTCGTTACATCGCGAAGATGTGGGCCTCATGCGCTGATTGGTTTCCCAAGAACATAGCGTGTCTTGCGTTGGTCTGGAACCTTTTTGCGTTATCTTGCGCTGTGAAGGGCGCGTTGGTAGGCCTCTGGTGTATCGATGTCGGCCAATATCTCGGGGGAATCGAGCGGGATCTCCAAGAGGCGACTTGGATCTTGTCGAAAGATATCTCGTGGTTGGGCGCCTTTTGGAAGGGCAAGCATCGCCTCAAAGAGATGTCGCGGTAAGAACACAGGGTGCCCGCGTTGTCCTTGGAAGGCGGGAGCAAGGGCTTGATGGATGGGGAGAAAGGTCAGTAGATGACGCAAGGTGTGTGTTTGGAGCAACGGAAGATCTGCGGGGAGGATCATCGCAACATCCGCTTGGGCGGGGACTTGCTGAAGACCTGTTTGGAGAGAAGATAGCATACCATCGAGGTGATGCGGGTTATGGACGATCTGGATGGGGGGACCTTGAAGGAAAGGCTCGATCTTTTCGGATTCATGGCCCGTGACAACGTGGATGGACTGGAGGGGGGAGGGGTAGAGAGGAAGCAATGCTGCGAGTGTGGCGGTGAGGACATTTTCGGCGTCAGGCCATGGCAACAAGAGTTTGTTGGTGCCCATGCGACGGGAAGATCCTGCCGCAAGCAAGATGGCATGAAGAGAAAAGTGGTGTTCCATCGGGCTTACTTCGCATCTTTGAGTGAGGGAGGAAGGGCGATTCTTGGTGAGAGAGCGGGGCGTTTTTGGCAGAGTACGATCTCGCTCAAGATGGAAAGGGCGATCTGTTCGGGGGTTTCAGCATGGATCGCAAGTCCCACAGGGCCATACACGCGGTCGAGGTCTTCTGCGGAAAAGCCGCGTTCTTGGAGTCGTTCGAGGCGTTTAGCGTGTGTGCGCCGACTTCCCAAAGCCCCGATGTATCCAGCTCTTGAGCGCAAGGCAAAGTCGAGGGCGATATCGTCGATCTTGGGGTCGTGCGTGAGCAAGACGAAGGCGGTTTGCTCGTTGATGCGGAGTTGGGGGAGGGCTTCTTGTGGCCAAGAGGGGAAGAGGTGATCGACTTCTGGGAAACGCTCGGGTGTTGCGAAGATATCGCGAGGATCGATCACGGCGATGCGATAGCCCATGATGTTGGCTAACTTCGCCAAGGCAAGGGCGATATGGTTGCCACCCAAGATAACCAACAAAGGCGCAGGCTGGATGCGTTGTAAGAAATAATCCACCTCTTCCCCAGAAGAAGAAAGGGTGGCGCGACCTCGTTTGGGCGCATCGAGAGGTTGCAGAAGCAGAGGCAAGATGTCCATCTGAAGGTCATCGGAAAGGTCCGAGTAGAGGACTTCTCCGTAATGGAGAAGGTGCTGTGCGCCCACGATCTGAGAAGGACCATCAAGGATGGTCAGGAGCGTGCAGCTTTCTTCTTCTTGGAGTCGTCCTTGGATGGGGAGAAAGACGCGTTCTTCCCAAGGTTGCACGAAGATCGCGATCTCTCCTCCGCAAGCGAGCCCGACTTGGAGCGCGTCGTCGTCAGCGACCCCAAAGTGGAGGAGCTGTGGGGTTTGGGTTTCGAGGACTTCAAGGGCTGCTTGGATCACCGCAGACTCTACACAGCCCGCACTGACAGAGCCTGCGAGCAGAAGGTCGTGGGTGATCAACATCTGTGCTCCGGGTCTTCGCGGTGAAGACCCCCACGTGGAAACGACGGTAGCGACAGCGACACGTTGACCTTCTTGTTGCCATTGGAGGGCTTGTTTGGTGTGAGAAAGAAGCTCGTGCATCCATGTCCTTTCTTTGGGGGCGCAGAGGCGTTGATGTCCTCGGTGGTTTGGGGGTTATCCTTCTCCACCCCAAACGCGATTGTAAGCGCGTTGCAGGGTTTCCAAGACAGTTCCATAAAGAAGCTGATGTTTGTAATGGGTCATGGGCAGGGGGGATGCGCCCTCGGGGGCTTTGCGTGCGGCCTCCTCGAAAGTCTCGGTGGTTGCGGGCTTATCGAGGAGAGCCTTTTCCACATGGGGGAGTCGCAAGGGGACGTTGGCGACGCCACCCACGGCCACAAACGCCGCACGGATCGTCTCTTTGTCGTCGAGTTGCAAGCGCACAACAGCTTCGACCAAGGGCCACTCTGCACGAGCGCGCCCGATGCTGCGGAAGTAAGAAGCTCGTTCTTCTGGGAGAGGGGCTGGCAGATGGATATGGGTCAGCAACTCGTTGGGTTGGAGTGTGTGGTCGCGAGAGGGGTCGCTGCCATCGCCATAGATCGCATCGATCTTGCGCTTGTCTTGGCCGTGGATCGAGACGGTTGCTTCGTAAGCCATCAACACCATGCCAAGGGTCGATGGGTGTGGAAAGACGCAAGGCCCCAAGTCAAAGAAAACCCCGTAACGATGGTCTCCTTCGCGTGCAGGGCAGTGGTCGCCGCCTTTTTTGAAGCATGAAAAGTCTGCATTACGGAAGTAGTTGCAACGCGTTCGTTGTAGGAGCGCGCCACCCATCGAAGCCATCACGCGGATCTGTGGGGTGGCAAGTGCACCCGCGGCCATCGCAAGACCTGGGTACTTGTCGATCATCTCCTTGTCTCGGGAGATCGCGTCGATCGTGACGTGAGCGCCAACGGTTGCGGCTTGTTGGTCATCCCATGCGATCTTGTTGAGGTCGGGGAGTCGGCTGATATCCACGACGGGGCCTTGGGATATCCCGATACGACGGCGGGCTTGGATGTCTGTTCCTCCCGCGCGGATCTCGCCTTGGGCTTGTTGGAGTTCGTCTGTGTGTTTGATGATCGTGATCATGCGTTTTGGACTCCTTTCACAAGGCGTTCTGGGCGGATCGGGCTTTCGAGGGGTCGCCATCCTGTTGCATGGAAGACGGCGTTGGCGATGGAAGCCGCGATCGGCATCGTGCAGACTTCAGCGAGACCCACGCCCTGTCCTGGGGCATGTGGGAACCCGTCAGGGGCATAGTAGATGTCGATCTCGGGCATCTCTGCGATACCAGGGATGCGGTAGTCTTCGAGGCCCGTGGTGAGAAGGCGGCCTGTGGTGGGGTCTAAGCGTTTTTCTTCGTGAAGTGCGTAGCCGATGCCTTGGATCACACCGCCGTAGATCTGGCTCGCAGCAAGGGCAGGGACAAAGACGCGTCCGATGTTAAAGCCCATCCATACGCGAGGGATGCGGATCTTGCCAAGAAGTTTGTCGACTTCGACTTCGGCCAAACAAGCCGCTGCTGCGTTGCCTTGGCCGATCACGATGTCGAGTCCAAGCTTTTGGGTGACTGTGTAAGCGATTCGCTCGGTGATTGCGCGATCATAGCCGCGTCGAGTGTGTGCTTCGTATCGTTCATTGAGTTGGCCCATCAACTCAAGCCATGTGTAGCTGTTGTGATGATCGCGGACACCGCCTTCGATGTAAGTCAGTGCATGGAGATTGAGCTTGCGTTTGCGCTTGGCGTCTTGGAGGATCTGTGCCTTGATTTGCTGTGCAGCTTGGTACGCAGGGGCCCAGATCGAGCTTGTGGTGCGACTGCCGCCAGAGGTGGGGCCGTGGACTTCGCGGGAGTCTCCAAGGATGACATGGACCTCATGCGGTTGGAGTTGAAACACTTCCGCAACGGCCTTGGCAAGGACGGTTCGGGTCCCGTTGCCCATGTCTTGGCTGGCTGTGCGAATCGTGAAGCCTTCTGCGCTCGCTTGGAGGCGTATCTCTGCTTTGGGGTCGTAGAAGTATCCCCAAAAGCCCATCGCAAGGCCAAGTCCGCGTGTATAGCGTTCTTCAGAAGGAAGTGTACTGCGTTCTTGCCAAACAGGAAGCGACTCAAGCCACTTGTAAAGTGGTTCGCTGTTGGGGTTGTGGTCCCACTTGCGGCGAAGGGCGATGGGATCGACTTGGAGATCGTGGGCGAGTTGATCCACACCTTGTTCGAGGATCCAAGCCGCCGAAGGACCGCCTGGTCCGCGGAAAGGGCTACCTGGCGCGGTATTTGTGAGGGTGTCGATATCGAGGATGTCGCGGGGGTTTCCTGGGCGATTGTAGGAACTGCCGATCAAGAATCCCACCATCGAGTTGACTGCGATGCCTGAGTCTGCGTAAGCGTGGACTTGTAGGGCTTCAAGGTCGCCTTGAGGAGAAGTGGACATCGCCAACTCGCCGAGAACTGCGGGGCGATAACCGCCAACCATCATCTCTTCGTGTCGATCAAGGACGACGGAGACAGGCGCGCCGCTTTCTTTGGCGAGGGCGACAGCTGCGATGGTTTCCATCTTGAGGGTGAGCTTGGAGCCAAAGCCGCCTCCCACGTAAGCGCTGTGAACGGTGACATGCTCGACAGGGAGATGGAAGTGTTCAGCGATAGAGTGGGCCAGATGATCGCAGGCTTGGGTGGAAGCGTACACTGTGACGTGGTCTTTGTTTTTGTTCCAACGGGCCACCGCACAGTGTGGTTCCAAGCAGGTATGACTTTGTGCCGCATTTTTGAGGGTCATCTCAAGGTGAGGGTGGGCGGTATTTGCGGCGCGTTCTACGAGATGTCGTGCATTTTTGGGGGCCTTGCTCGCGATCGGGAGCTTGGGGTTGCGAAGGTTTTTGTCCCATGTTCCAGGGAAATAGAGTCCTTCGGCTGCGTTGGGGACTTGTTTCTTTTTCTTTTCGGGCCAGACCTGCGCGGGATGATGGGGATCACGGGCCGCTTCGAGGCTCGTGATCGCGGGGAGGACTTCGTATGCCACTTGGATGGCTTGAAGGGCTTTTTGGGCAGTGCGTTCGTCGATGGCTGCGACGGCTGCGATCTCATGCCCATGGAAGCGCACTTTTCTCGAAGCGTCGAGAAGGTCGATCACTGCGGTGACGCCTTCGATGGCGCGAGCGGGCGCAAGATCGAGGTGTTTGACATGGGCGTGGGCATGAGGGGACCGCAAGATCTTGCCCACGCGTTGGCCTTTAAGTTGGATGTCGACGGTGTATCGGGCTTCTCCCGTGACTTTTTCGAGGGCATCAACGCGGGCAGGAATGACCTCTTGGACCTCGTCGAAGTCTCCTGCGCAAGCGGACTGGACAGCTTCGTAGATCCCAAGGTAAGCGCCGCATCGACAAAGGTGGCCTGCAAGGGCCTCGGCGACTTGTTCTTTGGAAGG
Organism: Myxococcales bacterium; assembly: GCA_020632975.1. GTDB lineage: Bacteria > Myxococcota_C > UBA6777 > UBA6777 > UBA6777 > JAKLKB01. The sequence continues at coordinate 50,993 of JACKEL010000010.1, read as the reverse complement.
GCGTTGGGTGCCATGCTCTTTGCGCCATTGGTCAAAAAAGGCGATGGATTCGACGATAAAGCCAGGCGTACAAAAGCCGCATTGTAGGCCATCATGGACCATAAAAGCCTGTTGCATCGGGTGAAGTTTGTCGCCTCGGTATTGTTCGATGGTGGTGACGTCTCGGGCTTCGAGCGAGGTGTTGGGCAGGACACAGCTTGTCATGGGGACCCCATCGACAAGGACGGTGCAAGCCCCACAAGCACCTGTCCCACAAACCTTCTTGGTGCCCGTTAGACCACACTGTTGGCGGATGGTTTCGACGGCTGTTTCATGTTGGGTTTCGTCAAACTCGTACGCTGTTCCGTTGATGGTCGTTTTGATCAATGGCTTGCTCCCTCTTTTACAGACAAGAGGCCACCCCACGATCCCTTGTCTTTGCGTTGGTACGGTGCGACGTATGATGGTGTGTTCTTGTGTTGGAAACAAGGGGCAGAAGGCGGATAGTGGTTTGTTTGGGGGAGTGGGAAGAGAATAGGGGAAGCAAGTGGGTGGGGAGTGCGCGTGGGTTGAAGGGTTAGCCTTCCCAGTCGCTCATCTCGACGACTTCGATCTCATGTTGCTCGATGTAATCGCCGACATCATCGGGGATATGAGTGTTGGATGCGACGATCAAATAAGCTTCGTCAGCATCGACTTCTTCGGCAGCTGCGAGAAGTTTGTCGACATCGCGAAAGTTGATCTCATCTTTGTCTTTTGCGAAGACCACGACACTTTCGTTGCGTGTTTCGATGAGGAAGCTGGGGCGCGAGCCATCTTCCAGGGTGGGGCGTTCTATGATCTCCCAGCCCTCTTCGGGGGGGAACTCATCAAGGAGATATTCTGCCAAGACATAGCTCTCAAATTCGGACATGGGAGCACCTCACATAAGTCAGGACACACCGCACTTTTCGCACGGGGTCTGGGTACGGCATTACTGCCTGTGGATGATCCTGTTGGGGAAACTTCCCACAACAGAAGGACTTGGCTCTCTTTGCACACGCTATCTGCGGCATCCTCTGAGATGTCTTACTTTGGATTGTGCACAAGAGATAAGGAGGATCGTAGCCATGGATGTTGGGGAAGCAATAAAAAAATGGCGTGGGGCGGTATTTTTTTTCGAGAGATGCCTTGTGAGGTCGTTGTTTTGGGGCGTTAGCGAGGGCGAGAAGATGGAGACGATGTCGCGGATGGAGACGAGGTTGGAGATGGAGACGACGCTGGAGCGGCAGGGCGAGAAGAAGGTTGTGTGGGGATAGCACGTACAGGGGGAAGCTCTGAGTGCCAAAGCAAGGAGGTGAGGATGCGCACACGCACATGCGCAGAAAGGGTTTTTTTGGTGAGCGTGGTGATCTCTTGGGCGAGGGGTTGAGACAACGGCGTAGGGCTGCTGATCTCGATCTGGGCGATGGATACGCCTTGTTCTTTCAGAAGAGAGAGTCTGTGCAAGAGCAGTTGGGGAGCCTTCTTTTGGATGTAAGATTGCAGGCTGGCGTGGAGTTGGTTTTTGGCGGTAGGAGCGGTACGCAGAAGGGGCACACCCAAGGGAAACGCGATCAACATCGCGGTGGTTGAGAGCGTCAGCAGGAGCCGCCGCGCCCAACGACGAGGCTGATCAGAGCGTAGGTCTGGGCGGACACCCACAAGGTAAAAAGTCAGTGAAGAAGCTAAGATAATGGCTGTTAAGTTGGTAAAAAACAGGAAGGCAGCGCCCGCAGCCACACTAAACTGTCCATGCGAAAGCGAGATCCCGACCGAGGCGATGGGAGGGACCAAGGCCGCAGCGATCGCAACGCCAGGAAGCGCAGCCATCAAGCCCGGCCGTGCGAGGGCATACGCCGCCGCTGTCCCTGAGAGGAGCGCGATCAACAGGTCAAGGAGGTTGGGGGCGCCGCGGGCAAGGATCTCTGCCGTGATATCGAGGCGGATCGCGATAAGTCCAATCAAGGTCCCTATCGCAAGACTGCAAAGAAAGCCCGTTAAGATGGCATTTGTCGAGTCTTTGGCGAGTTTGAGATTCCCTTGGACAAGGGCGAGACCCGCGCCAAGCATCGGGGTCATCAAGGGGGCGACGAGCATCGCACCAATCACGACGGCTGGTGAGTTTTGTAAAAGTCCCAAAGCTGCGATGGCTGTAGAGAGACAGATCAAGGCCAAAAAGTTGAACGTGGCACGCGAGCCTTCTTGGAGGTGCGTAAACAGATCCACGCGGGCTTGTCGATCCATCTGCGGGATGATCTGACTCAACCAACGCACCACGCGGTTTCTTGCCACAGCCAAGAGGGGTGGTGCTGCGTGGAGGACTGCAACATCGACGGTTTCTTTTTCTTGGAGCAGGCGTTTTTGGATGTTGCCGAAAAGCGTACGCCTGACCACGCCCATGTTGGAAGCGCCCACCAGAAGGAGGTCATAGCCGCGTTGGGCCTCTTCGATGATGCCGTTGGAAACATCATTGCCTAGGATCACGGAACGCTCGACGCGTGGGGCTTGATCGACGCCTGCTTTGCGCAGATTTTCTTCGAGGATCTGTTGGCCGACGGCTTGGGCTTCGAGCCCTTCGTCAGAAGAGATGTACAAAGACTTCCATTTGAGGTCTTCTTCTTTTTTGGCGAGCCCTGCGACCAAACGCAAAGCCGCACGTGCATGAGGACCCCCTGCTGTGGGCACCAAGATGCGATTAAACGTGTCTTCTGGCGCATGGATGGGGCGCATCAACATCACATCGCAGCTTACTTGTTTGAGCAAGTGTGTCTCAAGGCTGCGTTCGTGGGCCTCTTCTTCGCGTAGTCCCGACTGCCCAAGGATCAAAAGACGCGCTTTGCGTTCTGCCGTGATCTTCGCGATGGTTGGGAGAAAACCCACGCATCGCAAAGACCATAGCGTGCAGTCTTCGAGCTTTTGTCGCAGGATCTCTTGGCGAGTGGCTTCGAGCAAGGGATGTTCTTGGGTTTCTTCGAGCTTGATCTCCTTGGGTTCTTGATCTTCTTTGGCGGGAAGGTGACAAAGCAGGACCAGCGGCATCTCAAGGCTGGCGGCCAAACGAGCACCCCATGAGATAAAAGGGATCATCTCGTCTTGTTCGGACAGAACGGAGATTACACACATATCGGCTTGGTTCCTTGGCTTGAGGGTTGATGTCGTCGATGCTGTGAAGAATGGACTTCAACGAAGGTTGTTTTTTCTGGGCTTTTGTTGGGTAGATGAAGGTGTATGATAGCGAAGGGATGCGTGATTGCAATAACCTTGGAGTGTGGAGCATGTTGGGCAAACAAACGGCCAAAGCACGCCGCGATTCACTCGGTCAATGGAGGGAGATAGCTGTGGAGAAACAAACGAAACGAGGTGATCTCCTTCTCAAAGAAAGACGCAAACCGTCGTCTTGGCGAGGGCGTTGGCTCGGTCTCTTCTTTGGTTTGGTGGTCCTTTCCTTTTGGAGTTGTGACCCTGTTCCCCCAAAAGAGGCCGTGTCCGAAAAAGTCCAAGAGGCGATCACCGAGACCTCTCAAGAACCTGTGAGCCAAGATGCCCAAGAAGCCGCAATCGAGGCTTCTTTGGAACCCTCAAAAGAGACGGGGCTCGAGATCTCACCAGAAGCTTCACCAGAGACGACCTCGCCAGAAGCCTCACCAGAAGTTTCTCCAGAAGTTTCTCCAGAGGAGTCGGTTTCTCAACCTGAAGAGCAGGTTGTTGTCGAGGATGGAGGGGCAGAGAAATCGCCCGAGAAAGTAGAGATCGTGCCCGAAAAGACAGAGGTTGTGCCCGAAGGGACACCCGAAACGAATCCCAGTGATCTATGTGCGCAAGGCCCCAAAAGCACGACCTTTGGGACGGATACGGTCACTGTTCAGTGCACCACGCAAGCTGATGGAACCCGTCAGTACACGCTTTCGACCACACATGCTCTTCGAGACAACGACCCTGCGAGCAAACAAGTGACCTTTACAGAAAAGGCCGATGATCCGCGCTTTCGCTCGGGGAATCTGCTATGGGATGCTCTGTTTGCGATGTCGATCGAGGAAGTGCGGCAAAACAGCGTCCAAGCTGTGTACGAAGGGGGCTTTAACCAAGGCAATCCCGTGTCTTGCGCTTGTTTTCAAACAGGAGCGAAGTGGACATGGGCTTGGACACGCGACACATCGTATGCGGTGGATCTTGGCTTGGCTTGGCTCGATCCAACGAGGGCTGAAAATACCCTTCGTTTCAAGCTTTCGACATGGAAGACGGCTTTGGGTGGGTCCAGTGCGGGTTCTCAGATCGTGCAGGACACAGGGACGGGCGGAGCTTGGCCTGTGTCAAGCGATCGTGTGATCTGGGCTTTGGCTGCGCGTAAACTGTCATGGGTAATGGACCCAACAAAGCGCAGTGCATTCTTGCAGGCCGTATATCCCGCGCTTGAAGGGACCATCGCACAAGATCGTCAGATGATCTACGACCCAACAGACGGGCTTTATCGAGGAGAGCAGTCCTTCTTGGACTGGCGCGAACAAACCTACCCTGCTTGGGTCAAAGAAAAGCTCGAACACATCGCGATGTCCAAGACGCTTTCCACCAACGTCGCGCACGCGATCTTGTTGGATTGGACCGCATGGGCCGCAGGGATCTTGCAAAAGCCCACAGATGCAACGCGTTATATGACTTGGGCGACAAGCCTCAAAAGCTCGATCCACTCGTCGTTTTATCTCCCAACGTGGGGGATGCATAGCACGATGAAGACAACGCTCTTAGAAGACGCACCTGTCGCCAAGTTCGACCTTTTGGGACAAGCACTGGCGATTCTCGAAGGTGTGGCACCTGCTGCGGAAGCTGCGAAGGCTGTAGAGTCTTACCCTGTTTCTCCTGTGGGACCTCCCGTGTATTGGCCGCAACAGCCTTTGACAGCGATCTATCACAACCGTGCTTTGTGGCCTTTTGTCACGGCGTATTGGGCACGTGCTGCTCGAAAGGTCGGTCATGCGGAGAGTTTTGCGCACAGCTTGATGTCTTTGGTGCGTGGCTCTGCCTTGAATCTCTCGAACATGGAAAACCTAGAGTGGATGACAGGCAAAAACTATGTCTCAGATGGCGCTTACTCTGGGCCTGTTGTGAACTCGCGGCGTCAGCTCTGGTCGGTTGCGGGCTACTTGGGGGCCTTTGCGGAAGTCCTGATGGGATGGGAGATCTTGCCTGATGGTGTGCGTGTGCGCCCCTTCCTTCCTGCAAGTCTGCAACAAGCGGCTGGCCTCGCGGGGGTGGTGCGTTTGGAAGGTCTGCCTTATCGAGGGGGCAAGATCGATATCGAAGTGCATCTGCCCACCCAAGCGGGAAGTACAGGGGCTTATGCCATCGATCGCATTGAGGTGGATGGTCAGGCTCTCACGGATCTGCAAGCGACGATCGCTGCAAGTCGCCTCACAAGCCGTTCCAAGATCGCTGTGTGGCTGCGCGATGACAATGTTGCTGCAAAGCCGATCAAGATCGTCCAAGACACGGGGGATTATCGCACCTTGTGGAGTCCAAAAGAGCCCACGATCTCCTCGATTCAAAAAGTCGCGGGTGGTCTTGCTTTGGACATCGATGCGGGCGGAGAGACGGGCGTGACCGTGGATATCTACCGCGATGGTCAGTCTGTCGCAAGCGGCGTAGCTGCGGGGCGTTGGGTCGATACCACGGCAACGCCTGATGGTGACACGAGTTATTGCTACAGTGCAGAGCTTGTGTTTACGAGCAGCAAACATCGGTCACATCGTGCTTTGCCGCGTTGTTGGAAGGGAGAGAGCGACAAGCGAGAACAGATTGTCGACGCATGGCACTTTGAGCACAGTGGTGGGACATGGAAAGATCATGCGGGTGGAGCGGCCCTTTCAGACTGGGGAGATCGCAGTCACCGTCTGTTGGCGCGGGATATCCATGTGAACTGGACAGGGCGTTATCATCTCGAACTGATGTATCGAAACCCCAATGGACCGCGAAGTACGGGGATCACTTGTGCGGTGAAGCGCGTACAGATCTTTGCGGAAGCTTCGGGCACGACACCGATTAGTACACACTGGGTCGCGATGCCACATAACGAAACAACCGATGTCTCTTCTTCTACGGGCTTTTGGGTGGATCTGGATGCAAGCAAAAGCTATCGTATCGAGATCGACGAAGCTCCCAATACACTGCACAATATGAGCTTTTTGGAACACTTCTCGATCTTCAGCGGAAAAGGTGGTGGTGCGCAACCATGGAACCGTGTGGAGATCGTTGGGGTGCGGATGTTCCCGAAGAAAGGCCAAGATCAAACCCCCACCACAGGCAAGTTGATCGCCATGGATGGAAACAACGACTACAACAAGTTCCCAAGCACACAAAGTCTGACGCCAGGAGCCACTTTGGAGACGTGGGAGCGTTTTGCATTGACGTGGGACGATGATTGGTTGTATGTCGCGGTGGTGAGCAAGGGCTTTGAAGATGACTTGCGCGCTTTTATGCTGTACGTCGAACCTGCTCAGACGGCGAGTGCTCCCACAGCACAAAGCACGGGGATGACCTATCTCCAGCAAACATCGCAACTTCCTATCACGGCGACGCATCTGATTGGTGTGCGCTACAAGACGGACAACCAAGACGGCTTGGGTCCGTGGAGTGGTGTGTGGCGTCGAGAGGCGGGTGGTTGGGTTCAACAACAACGCTTCAAAGAAGGGCGCGATGTGTGGAGCGCAAGTGACCGTCATACGATGTCTTTTCGTATCCGTCGTTCTGCGTTGGGTGGTACGCGATGGATACGCCTTGTTGGGCATCTTGTGTATGCGGTCTCTGGCAACGAATGGAAGGCCGTCTTGCCAAGCACTCATACGCCTTGGACGTCGTCAGGTGTAGGCTTCCTACAAATCGATTTGGACCAGAGCAAGGCGTCTTCCGCTTGGTTGGTGCGTTGAGTCCCTTGGCAAATCCGATGTTTGGGCGTAGAGAGAGAGGCGATAGACACCATGCGAAAACTCTTTGAGGTCGTAAGACCTTCTTGATAGTGGAGACGTTGCGGTATGATAGAGATTTGGCCACTGCTTCTGAAGTGGATTCTCGGCGTTGTTGTGTTGGTGGGGATCGCAAAACTGTGGTATTTGAGCCGCTTTCAGAGAAAGCGCTTGCGCCCAGTGCTCCAACCTGAAGACGTGACGGTTCCTACAGAAGAATTCGATATCGTGCTTGTGGGAGCGGGTGCCATGAGCACCACTTTGGGGATGATCTTGCAGCAGCTTGATCCCAACTTGCGCATCTGCATGGTGGAAAAGCTCGATGAGATCGCTGTTGAGAGCACAGATGCCCTCAACAACGCAGGGACGGGTCACGCAGGGTATTGCGAGCTAAACTACACACCACAAGGGGCGGATGGAAAGATCAATGCTTCCAAAGCCTTTAAGATCAACGCTGCTTTTGAAGTCAGCTTGGCCTTTTGGTCGCACCTCGTCGAAAAAGGTATCTTGCCCGACCCAGACGCATTTATTCGCCAAGTCCCCCATCTCAGCTTTGTTTGGGGCGAAGACGACGTGCGTTTCTTGCGCAATCGTTATGAGGCATTGAAAGACTCCGTAGCCTTCGGGGATATGGAGTTTAGCGATGATCCTGCGAAGCTTCGTGAGTGGGTGCCTTTGATCATGAATGGCCGAACCTCCAGCACAAAGATCGCTGCAACGCGCGTGCGTTATGGGGCGGATGTGGACTTTGGGGCCTTGGCGCGTACGATGACCGAACACATGGCGCAACAAGGAAACTTTGACTTGCGTTTGCACCGCGCTGTGGAAGATCTGACACAACAGTCGGATCGCCGCTGGATCGTGAAACTCAAGAACACAAAGACCGACACCATCGAAGTGATCAACGCAGGCTTCGTGTTTTTGGGAGCGGGTGGTGGAGCGCTGCCTTTGCTTCAACAGTCTGGTATCCCCGAAGCTGCTGGTTATGGTGGCTTCCCTGTGGGGGGTCAGTGGTTGATCTGCAAAAAGCCCGAAGTTGTCGAACAACACACCGCCAAAGTGTACGGTAAAGCCGCGCTTGGTGCGCCTCCCATGTCGGTTCCTCACCTTGATACACGGGTGATCGATGGCCAACGCATGTTGCTGTTTGGGCCGTTTGCGGGCTTTACCACACGTTACTTGATCCATGGTTCGTTGTTGGATCTGCCCAAGAGTCTAGCGCTTGAGAACTTGATCCCGATGATCTCTGTGGGGATCAACCAGCTCGATCTCACGATGTACTTGGTCTCTGAAGTCTTGCAATCGCAAAAAGCGCGCGTCGATTCGTTGCGTCGTTATTTTCCCGAAGCAGCCGATGGCGACTGGGAGTTGGCGCATGCAGGAAAGCGCGTTCAAATCATCAAAAAGCACCCCACCAAAGGAGGCTCTTTGGAGTTTGGGACAGAGGTGGTTTCCTCGGCAGATGGGACGCTTGCAGCATTGTTGGGCGCTTCTCCTGGTGCCTCGACTTCTGTGCAGATCATGTTGGATGTCTTGGAACGTTGCTTCCCCACACAGATGGAACAGAGCGAGTGGCCCGAGCGTTTGCGTGAGATGATCCCTTGCTATGGGAAAGATCTCAACGAACATCCCGAGCTTTTCCGTGAGATCCGTCAACAAAACCTCCGCGTCCTTGGCCTAGACAAACAGAAATAAGAGTTGGTCGTGTCGAAAAAATTAAAGAAACGTAAGGGGACCTTGCTACAAGGCCGATCTTTGGGGCTTTCACAAAAGATCAAGCGGCTTCAGGCTTTGTGTGCAGAAGAGGCTTGGGGCGAAGCGGACGAGATGGCACGGGCGCTGTTTGAGCAGTTTCCGCAGTCACGCGAAGTCGTCCAATGCATCGTGGAGATCGCGCACGCTACAGACAATTATCTTCGATTCTCCAAGTTTTTGTATCGCCTTTGGCACCTTACCCCCAAACCCGATGCCAACCTCATCCAAGCGTACATGATGTGCTGTTTGGAACGTGGTTCGGCGCTTTTGGCCTATCAACTCTTCCAACAGAGCCTTGAGAAGGGGATTACCCTTGAAGGCCATGTGTTCGAGATGTTGGAGCCTTTGCGGGTCCTGCATCAAGCGGCTTGGGAGGAACTTGGGGACTTTTCGATCGACGAGTCTGTGCGTGATGAAGTCCTTCTTCTCAACGACGAAGCGGAGCTGTGTCTTTCGCTCGAACTCTACGAAGAAGCGCAAGCTTTTTTGGAGAAAGCCTCGTCCAAAGTGCCGTCCTTCCTGCGTTTGCGAAATCACTTGGCACAAGTCTCTTTGATGCGCGGTCACTTTGCCCAAGCACAAGACTTGTTGGAAAAAAGCCTGCAACAAGCGCCTGACGATGTGCACGCGTTGTTTCTTCAAGCATGGATTTGGCGACTCTTGGGCAAAGACGAAGATGCTCGTGCTTTGCTTCCTCGCTTGGTGGCTGCGCCTCTCCAGGGGCGAAAGGAACTTCACGCTCACAAGCTGCTTTGGGGTCTCGCTTGCTTGCAAGCAGACAAAGAGATCGAGACTTGCTTTGGGACTTTTGGGGAAGAACTCGCGGAAGACCCTGTAGGTACGTACTTTATGGGTGTTGCGTATGCGCATCTTGGGGATGAAAAGGCCGCACGCATCTTCTTGGAAAAAGCCGCAAGCTACTATGATACCCCCTCTGGGATGAAGGCTGAGGTTGCGCTTAAAACCCTCGACCTTCCGCCTTCTCAGCGTATGCCTCTGAGCTATTTTGCTGCCGAAGAGTGGCTGCCGTGGTCGATGCGTTTGGATGGTTTGGCTGCGATGCGCGAAGATGTCGAAGATCTTGATGCGTATCTTGCGGAAAATCCGTCTTTTGAGATCTTGTTCCCTAGCTTGACGAAAGAGTTGGGCGAAGAAGGCAGCGTGATCGCGTTCATTTGGGGCGACTTTTTCGAGCGTAGAGACTGGTTGGACAGCGTGTTTGAGTTTGCGAAAAGCTCCAAAGGGACGGATCGCACACGGCATTTCTTGTTCCATCGCTTGTCGCTCAATGGCTACCTCCCCAATGGGGCGCGCGTGATGATGTGGAAAGATGGCAAGCAGGTCGAGCGCCGCTGTGTTGGTTTCTCCGTTTCTGCGGACGCCAAGCCACAAGATATCTCTCCGCAAGCCCACAAGCTTTTGCTGCGCGGGATCGAGTTGACCAACGCGCAGAAATATAAAAAAGCAGAAGAAGTCTTACGACAAGCGTACGAACTAGAGCCCAATAACCCTTCGATCGCGGGCAACCTTTCGACTGTTCTCGACGTTTTGGAACACAAAGAAGAAGCGGTCGCGATCTTTGACCGTTTGATGGCAGACCAGCCCGACTACTTCTTTGGTCGATGCCGCCGCGCTTTGGAAGCGATCGAGCGACGAGACCACGAAGACGCTGAGCGTTGGTTGGAGCCTTTGTGGGAACAAAAAGATCTGCATATCTCAGAGATGTCGATGTTTTTGTTCGTGTATTGCTCGCTGGATGCGCTGCTTGGGCGATGGGAAGCGGTGCGAGAGTGGTTGGAGATTTGGGAAGAGATCGCCCCCGAGGATCCGAAGCTTGAGCATTGGTATATGCGCTTGGTTGAGGAAGATCAGATGCCTCGTGGGGAAGAAGGCAAGCCTTGGTTGCGCAAGGCCCTGAAGGGGCTGGGACACGCTCAGTAGTCTGTAAAGCCCGAGGCTTCGGCCTCAAGGCTCTCACCTAGATATCTAACGCATGATTTGTCCAAAGATGGCGACAGCAACGAAGCCCCAGACGCGGTTGAGGGGACCCGTGGACTGAAGGGCGACGCTTTTGTCTCCACTTGCGATCTTCACGTCGATGCTTTTGGCTTCGCCGAGGTAGGTGCGCAGCAATGCGAAGATCTGTGCTTTGTTGCGCACAAGTTTGCGGACAGTGGGGGAGCGTCGTTCGGGGTTGGGCATGTCGAGTAGCCCTTGGAGTCCATGAAAAAGTCCTTGTCCGTAAAAGGCGGTCGCAAGGCCCATGTGGCGGATTCCTTCGAGGAAAAGCTTTGAACGACGGGCGATATCTGCGTCAGAGGTTTCGATCTTGGCCTTCGCTTGGGTGAGACTGGTGGTCGCGTAGAAGGTTCGCCAGCCTGCAAAAAGCTGCGTCACGGTGCCTACGGAGTCTTGGAGCGCTTGTTGGAGTTCATTGTTCATCACTGCGCCCACCGAGACGAGCTGATCGCTTTGGTGATTCTGGATCATCAGCGACTGCAATGCTTGGTTTTGGAGCACGCTGGGGCCTTGTTTGATCAGGTCTTTTGCGGTGTTTCTGTCCAAGACGAGAAGGGAGCCTTCAGGGGAAAGAGCCAAGCTTTCTCGGGAGTATTTGCGGATCTGAACAGTGAATCCATGTGCGCTTTGGAGCTCAGCGTTGCGCTTTATCGAAGCAAGGCCGCGAAACTCTGCTTCTGTAAATTGGAGGCCTGTGTTGATCGTGCCGATACGCGGGCGGTTTCGTTGCACATAAAAGCAAGCCGTGACGAAATGGAGATCTGTAAAGACATCGCGTTTGATTTCTTTTTGGGAGGCTTTGCGGATCCGTTGGATTTGACGAAGAAAACGGTGTAGGAAGCGGCGATGTCCTGGAAGCGCTTGGACCAACGGGTGTTTTCGAAGCTCGAGCAAGCGCTTGTCGATATCTTTGGAGAAGGCCCCAACGTGGACATTGGCGCAAAACTGGCTTTGGGCGGAGACGTACTTGTACATCTGGGCCGCAGGTGGGGAAGGATGGTTCGTCTTTTCAGGGACCAAGAGAGAGAAGATTAACCACATCAATAAGGACGCTTGGGGTGTCATGATCGCCATAAGGTTTCTCCTCTCTTAGGGTTGTACGGGGGGGGTTTGGCTAGGCGCTGTTTTTTTGGGGACGGGATGGGAACGATAGTGTCTGATAGGGCGAGCAGGAGCGACGCTTGGGGGCTTGGCGTAGCCGCGTTTGCGGCGCGCAGTGGCCATATTGAACAAGAAGAAGCTAGGAAGGCTCCCAAAGGTCATGAAAAAGGCGAGTTTGCTGCTCATGCGTCCTTTTAGGTGGAGGGTGACGCTGCCTTTTTCTGTTTGGCTTACTTGGGTTTGGAGCATCTTGTTTCCAATGCTTTTGTAGATGAGGCGCAAGATGGCTTTTTTGTGTTGAAGCACCATGCCAGCGACGGGAGAGGGGGGGAGTTTGGATGCATCGTCTTCGAGGACAGCATCAAGGATCTTGAGGAATCCGTGGATTGTGTGATCGCTTGCTTTGGAGAAGGACTCTAATCCTCGCATCATCGCGGTGGTTCGTCGCAAAGATTGCTCATCTTTCGTCCAGATCTTCACCTGTGTCGTGAGCGCTTGTGACCCAAAGTACATCGCCTTCCAGCTCGAAAGGAGCACGCGGAGCGTTCCTGGTACTTCTCGCATCAGCTTGTTCATCTCACCCACGTTGGGGTCTGTTCCTGCGGTGATCATGCTTTGGGGTTGGAGTTCACGGGTCATGTAGGAAACCAAGCCCGTTCCGTCGTTACCGCGTGCGATATGTTTTTGGATGGTTTCTTCGTTGCCAAAAAGCAGCTGTCCGTCGGGTGTGTAAGCGAGGAGTTCTTTTCTCCAAGAACGCTGGCTTTTGTAGAGTGTGTACCCTTGGATCTGCTCGATCTTTCCGCGCAAACGCATCCATTTGGCGAGTCGCATCGATTGCTTTTCGTTGAACTTTCCGCCAAGGGATACGAGAAAGTGAGGGTTGCGTTTTTTGAGGCGCAAAGAAACCGTTACAAAGTGGATATCTTTGATCGGATCAATTCCCGTAGATTTAGAGAATTTATCGAAGGAGTCTTTGAGTTGTTGGACGCCGTTTTGGAAGGCTCTGGAAAAGCCCGGGTTGTTCTTCACAAAGTCCTCTTGCCCCAACTCATCGACCCGATCAAAAAAGCCTGCGCTGATGGGGCGGAGATGGGCGGAGAAGATAAGATTTGCGTCTGCAAGGGTATGGCGGTAAAGGACTTTGGCGGGGGGGGTGGGGACCCCTGGCTTGGTCGGCAGCAGGAATGAGAACAAGTAAGTAAAGAGTAAAGCACTCATAAAGGACTCTCCTTGGTGTTGGAGGACATAGAAAGAGTGGACAGATGGTGCAGCTTGTCTTTTCTCCTTTGATGGGCATTTGGGAGAGAGTGGCGTCGTATTCGGTTGGGAAACGCGCCGAGTATAACCCAAGATGCAGAGGGGCAGAAAGGGGAGACAAAAGTCTTTGGAAGGAAAAGACGGGGGGTGTTGAGAAAGTCGCGTGGTGCAAGAACGCGGAGGGAGGGTGCCTTGCGAGGGAGGTTATTTTTGTGGGGCTGGATCGTTCGAATCTTTGGGGAGTTGGGACGCTTGCTCTGTGGGGGTCGCTTCGTTGGCGTGGAACTGCTCGAAAAACTCTTGCTTGAGTTTTTGTTCGATCGAGATCTCGCGCTTGGGTAGGGCGAGCGATATCCCAGCCTCTTGGAAACGGCGAGAGATCTCCATGCGGAGTTCACTGCGGATGCGATAGCGGGCCTTGGGAGCGGGCAGGGTGATACTGAGAGAGAAAAACATCGCATTGGACGCGAGTTCTGTCAGACGCACCACAGGGGCGGGCTGTGCACCCACTTCTTTGTGTTCTTTGGCGATCTTGATCAGGAGGTCTTGGACCACTTTGGGATCGGTGCCATGGGTGACTTCGATCGTTAGCTTGTCGCGATAGGCCGATGCTGCGGACCAGTTGATGACCTGACTGTTCAAAAGATTGGCGTTTGGTAACAAAAGAAGCCGTCTGTTGGGGAGTTCGATGGTTGTGCTGCGTGCAGAGATCTTGGTGACTCGACCAAAGTGCGAGCCTATCTCGATGTGATCACCCACAGAAAAGGGCCGTCCAAAGAGGATGATCAGCCCTGAGATAAAGTTGCTTGCGATGCTTTGGAGCCCAAAGCCCACACCGATCCCGAGGATCGCAAAGAGCAACAACGCTCCGCCAATCCCCGCGCCAAGGAACTGAAGACCCACCAAGATGCTCAAGAAGATGATGACGTAGGAAGTCATCGCATTGAACGCAAACTGCGCGCCCTCTGAAAGAGACAACACAGGGTAGAGATAGTCTTGGAGTTGTCGCGGCACCACGCGCGAAAGCCAGATCCCGATGCTCAAAGTGATCGCGAAATAACCGATGGATAGGATGGTAACAGAGCGTCCTTGGTACTCGATCAAGGGGAACGACAGGATGTTGGGGACTGCGAGGAGACCGCCAGGGATGGACCAAGAAGCAAGCGCAAGACTAAGGAAGCTCAAAGAGAGCAGACTTCCTAAAAGGATGCGCAACAGGCGGGCCAGTCGGAGTTTTTGTCGTTTTTCGGGTGTGTTGGCTTCTTCTTGTGGATTCACGCGCAAGGCGAACCATACAAGTTCACCAAGCAGCCAAAACGCGCTGTGGTGGATGACAAAGAGCAAGGCCGTTCCAACGACGCCCCACGTGAGGAAGTAGACGAGGTTGCGGTATCCCCAAATATAAGAGATGAAAAGCCCGATGGCACCGAGGTATAAGAGGGGATAAAGATGATAAAGCACGATGATGGCGACGCGATCAAGGAAACGCTCACGAGGGATCGTGTTGATCACGGCTTCGCGGTAGCTGAGCAGCGTCAAGAGGATCGTCTGGTTGAAGCACAGATACAGCAAAAACAAGACTTCTTCCCAGATGATGGGGAGTCCTGACTTTTTGAGGAAGTGGTTGATAACGATGTAGATTGCTGTCACCAAAACCAAAAGTCGAAAGCGACGACGAAAGCGATCCGCAGACTTTTTGCTGATGTGTCGAGCCCATCGGATGTTGGGGTCTCGTGCGAAAAAGAGTCCTGTAATCAGCCAGATGCCTCGCACCAAAAACAGCGCGAGACCGATCAAAAGCGTTGTATCAAACCAATCTTTCGCGGTTTCGAGGGTCCAAAAGATAAAAAGCGCAAGTCCCCAACAAAACAGCAACCATCGAAACCGCAGCAGCAGGGTCAACAGAAGGAGCCCCGCATGACGCCAACGTTCGAGTGTTTCGCTGAGATCCGTCAGACCTTGGAGGCGTTCAAGCTGACGTTGGGTCTGTATACTGCCCAACCACAACAAGAGTAACCACACCAACACCGCGAAAAAGATCAAGCTCGGGAGCCCTGCACCCCAACGCGTGTATTGGTAATTCCACTGTTTGGAAAGGCTGCCCCACAAAATACTCGGGAGAGCGGGCACTTGTCGCCATAAAGTGTAGAGTTTTTGCTGTGTGGTGGCGAGCTGTTCTGGGAGGACAGAGATCTTACGGACGTAGAAGAGTCCTCCTTCTACCACCCGTGAGAGCCGCTTGATCGATGTATCGAGGAGCTTGAGCATCTGGCGATACGTGTTGATACGCAGTCGCAAGGCCTCTCTTTCGAGCGTTTCGTCTTCGAGGCGCAGCTCGAACAGTTCTGCTTGGAGGCGCAGCTTTTCAAAGCGCAAGCGTCGGTTGATGTTTTGGAGTCGGCGGCGCAAGCGATTGCGTTGGTAGGCGATGTTTCCAAGCTGTGAGGTGGGGTTGGTCGCGGGCTGTGTAACGGGGGGTTTGGGGACTTGGGTTGGGAGCGTTAACAGTGCGCGCTTGGCGAGGTCCAAAGCATTTTGGTTGATCTCACTGGCGGCTTGGATCTCGCGCAGTTCTTCGCCATTGCGTTGAAGGGTTTGGAGGGTCTTGGTCAGGCGACGGCGCAGGCGTTTGCGCATCTTTTTGAGCGAGAGGAAGTTTTGTGGTGTCTCAAGTTCAGCTTGGGGGTTGCGCTGCCTGTGGAGAAAATTGAGATGTGTTTCAAGGACTTGTAGCAGCAAGGTCATGCTTTGATCGCGAGAGGCCAGCGCAGAGGGCAACTTGTCGATGATGCTGATGCTATCGTCGGAAAGCTGCACGATCTCCAAACGCAAGCTGATGGTCCTTGCTGTCTCGCGCCACAACCACGTATTTTTGGGGTGCCTGTGGTCCGTGATCACTTTGCGAAACCAAGTGATCTCTCGCAGCCAACTTTCTTTGCGCAGCGTCTCGCGTTGCTTGGCATTTTCAACTCGTGAGACCATCTCACGGCGTCGGTTTTCGAGTCGTTGTTCTTCCGCGTTGAGCGCGCCTTGTTGCGCATTTGGTTTGCCCGCTCGTTGGATGAAGAAGTTGAGCAGGGGGTTGGCTGACGCAGATGTGCTCGATAGCGCGACACAAGCAAACGTCAGGTAAAACAGAAAAAAGCGCATGGGATATCCTTTTTCGCATGACCTAGAGAGCAGAGATGGCCAAACGCTGAAAGACTTCTTTGAGGCGGACTTGGCTGAAGCGATCTCACAGGTATTGTTCGACCTCTTCTGGGGGGAGGGGGGCATTTTTTCGCTGTTCAAGGTAAGTCACGATCTCATCGGCAAGATCGCGCCCTGTCGCTGCGGAAAGTCCCTCCAATCCAGGAGAACCATTGACTTCGATAAT
Source organism: Myxococcales bacterium (assembly GCA_020632975.1). Taxonomy (GTDB): domain Bacteria; phylum Myxococcota_C; class UBA6777; order UBA6777; family UBA6777; genus JAKLKB01. The sequence continues at coordinate 34,529 of JACKEL010000010.1, read as the reverse complement.
GAGGGGGCCACGGTTGCTTTCCAAAAGATCCACGCCCGCAACCTCTAACCCCAACGAAGAGGCCGCACGTTCGGCGATATCGCAGAGGTCAGGGGTCAGGGCCACAGACTGCGCGCTACCACCTTGGTGGAGATTGGAGCGGAAGTCATCGCCTTTGGAGCGGCGCCGCATCGCAGCGAGGGCCTTTCCACCAACCACCAAGACACGTAGATCTGCGCCTGCGGCTTCTTGGATAAACTCTTGTAGCAAAAGGCGTTGGCCTAAGCTCTGCAAGGTCCCCACCGCCGAAAGCAGCGAGCGTTGGGACTCCAACAGCATCACGCCTTGTCCTTGTGTACTCAGGGGTAACTTGATGATCCAAGGCGGGCCAGGGAAGTTGTTGAGCAAAGAAGCGATGGGGGTTTGGCTTGACAACAAAGCTGTTTGGGGCAGAGGAAGCCCATGGTGGGCCAAGATCTGAAAGCTTCGAAGCTTGTCGCGGCTACGGAGAAGCCCTTTGGAGGTGTTGACGCAAGGGATGCCTTGGCCAAAAAGGTAACGCAGCACGTCGATGGCTTCGGGGGGGCCAGAGCTACCCACGCGGGTGTAGATCATATCAGGGAGAGCCATTGGACCTTGGGGGCCGATCACCATGCTTTCTTGCGAAGGACTCGTGACCACGACATGAAGGTGACTTGGGTGGACAAGCTGGATGTCATGGCCGCGTTTTTTGGCGGCCTCAAGCATCAAGCGATTGCCTGGAGAATCTTTGAGGTGGGAAAGTAGCCAAAGTCTCATGCTGGTTGAGGAGGGGTTTTTGTGCTCTTGGTGCTGTGAGACAAACCCTCCGCTCCTTTCGTTTGTGGTGGGTTATGTTGGGTGCATAACGAAAAGACCTCACCGCGTCAAGGGACATGATCTACCCCTTTCGTTGCAAGATATCACGGGCTTGCTCTCGCTTTTTTCAAGCGCCTAGGACACCACAACAGGAAGATCTGCTGAAGAAGCCCGCACGGAAGGTTCGCCCACTTGCCCCAAGTGGCAAAAACGTGTTCCTGCGGTGGCTACGGGGTTTGCGGCCATGCCAATCACGATACCCTCAAATGGAGCTTGGTAGACGTGTTTGATGTTGCCAAAAGGATCGAGGGCGGTTGCCACAGAGCCCTTTTTGGGGATGTGTTGTGCGAGTGAACAGTGCGTTTCGAGCAGCCCGCCACACGTGGTTCGCAGCCACTTGGAAGACTTGCAGATCACAGGGGTGCGATGGATCTGGGTGTCTCCTTCCAACATCCCCAAGGCGTGTAAGACATTGCGGATGCCTTGCTCACCTTCGTACAAGATATGTCCTTGAAAAACACTGGGATTTCCTGCTTCGACGGTGATCGCGACGATCCCTTTGTTTCGGGCTGCGGTGCGCAAGGTGCCATCTCCACTGCGACCGTGCAAGATGATCTCGGGATTCATCAACATCGCCATCCTTCGGGCTTCTTCGGACTGGAGATCTGCGCGAACATACATCGTGTTGATGCGGCCTTCGCTGGCTGTGTGGATGTCGATCAGGTACTGACAGTCTGGAAGAAACGACTTGCGGAAAGCGTAGGCATACTGCTGCGATGGGGTTCCATCTTGGCGGCCAGGAAAGACATGGTTGAGATCCACACCATCTGCAAACTCGCGTTGCCCCAAAGCGAAGGCTGGCGCATTGACGATGGGGGCGCAAAGCAAGGAACCATGGAGCTTTTCGAGGTCGATGGATGCAAGCAGATGATGGATGATGCGGATGCCGTTCAGTTCGTTTCCGTGAAGGGCTGCCGTAATGCCCAAGGTTGGACCTGCGTGGCGACCGCGCGCGATGATGATCGGGGTTTGGTAAGGTTGACCCAAGACATTTTCGGTGAGGTTGTGGAAAAATTCGCTTCTTGCACGGAGAGGATAATCTTCGACGAGGATGGGTTCTATGAGCTGGGCAGGGCGACTTGGGGCCACGGATCTCGAAAGCGTCTTGATCTGTGTATCAGATGGAGGAGGAGATTTTTCTTTTTCGCTCGGTTTCATCAAATTTTCTTTTTTGTGAAGGGATTGCCACATCTACGTCGCATGATGTTGCACAATGCTCGATATCCTGTAAAGAGCGTTCTCTTTGCTTGAGATGACTTACTGCCCGCGAGGTTCTGGGAAGGAGATGGTGGGGTGCTTGACGCCTTTTGGATGCAGGACTATCCTTGGCGCACGAATCCCCACGAAACAGGGTGTTTTGGAGTCATACGGGTGACTGGTCCAATCATGCCCTTTTGTGTTTTTATTCTTTTTTCTCCAAAAAAGCCTAGATTTTCATAGGAGAAGACATGGCCGTCCACAATCCAAAGTTTGGTAAGCCCGCTGTTTTGGTGCAGCCGAGTTCTTTTCAGTACACCAATCATTTTTATACTCGCGTTTTGAATGCGCAGATCCATCCCATGGTTGCGTATTTTTTGGCGATGTCTCCAGAGCAGATGGTCAGTCGTTATTGTCACCTCAATCCCCAAGTGCCTTCCCATATCTTGGAGTCTTGGCTGAATTACCAACCCAAGTATTTTGCTTGGTCGGGCTCTGACTTGTTCAACGTTACGACAGCGCAAGGCGTCCGTCGTATGGCACTTTTGGAAACCAACTCCTCACCTTCGGGCCAAAAGTCTCTTCCTCTCTTGGATGAACGCCTCGAACAAGGCGGATATCGCTTGCTTTTGGAAAACACCTTCAAGCCCATGGTGGAGTCGCGGCGTCTTCCTACGGGTGGCCTTGCTGTGATCTACGATAAAAACCCTATGGAAACGATGGGTTATGCCTCCGTGATGGCAGACGTGTTTAACGAGCCTGTCCACGCTGTTGAGTATTATGACAAAGATCCCGACTCTTCCGCACGTTTCAACGATGGTGTGCTTGAGGTTCGCGATGCTGAAGGGACATGGCATCCGATCCGCGCTGCTTTTCGCTACGTGACCCAAAAACCTTGGACGCGTATCCCCATCATTACAAAGACTTTTATCTTCAACCCTGTACTTGCTTGTCTTTCTGGTGGACGAAACAAACTTGTCGCGGCCAAAGCCTACGATGTGTTCAATTCTGAGCTTGCAGGAAGCGGCCTGACCATCCGTGTGCCGCACACCATCCGCGACGTGCGCAAAGTCGAGATCCCGATGTGGATCAAGAGTATGGGCGGATTTGGTGTGGTCAAGATCCCTTATAGCAACGCTGGGCAGGGCGTCTTTACGATCACGAGCGAAGAAGAACTCCAACAGTTTATGGCAAAAGACTATCCTTATGACCAGTTTATCGTTCAGTCTTTGATCGGAAACTACAAGTGGAGTTCTCGTGTTGCGGGCGGGCAGTTCTTCCATGTCGGGACCGTGCCCACCAAGAAGCAAGAGATCTACGTCGCTGATATCCGTATGATGGTCCACCACACGCCCCAAGGCTTCCGTCCTCTCGCAACATACGCACGCAAGGCGCGTTCTCCGCTTTTGGATGAACTGAGCCCTGATGTGACGTCGTGGGAGATGTTGGGGACCAACCTCTCTGTGAAGACCAATGAAGGTGGTTGGGACTCTGAGACAGAGCGGTTGTTGATTATGGATCGCCGTGACTTTAACCAGCTTGGTGTCGGACTTGACGATATGATCGAAGCCTTCATCCAAGGGGTCTTGGCCACCATCGCGATCGACAAGATGGCGATCACCATGATTACCCAAAAGAACAAGTTTCGCTACAAACTCTATCGCTCGCTCAACGATGACGCTGCACTCTTCCGCGAGATCGAGATGGCTTCTCCCCAAAAGTCCGAAACCTCGGGTTCTGGCGAATCTTCAGGAGAAGGAAGCCAAGAATAGCGAACCTTTGCGCGGGTTTTTCGTTCCTTTTGCGTGATGCATAAACAACATACGCAGGAGGTGAAACGTGCGCATCTCTGGCTCTTTCAGTCATCCCCCCAAACCAGAAGATATCCCCTCCCATATCGAAACATTGCGAAAGCTCATCCAAAAGCTGGAGGCCTACCGAGGTTGGGAACGAAGCGCCCTTCAAGAAGTGGAGCTTCCCAGCCCTTTTCTCCATGCTTTTTCCTTGGAGTGTACTGAGTTGCTGTGTTTCCAAGAGGAAGAGAGCGGGCGTCCGCTTTCTTCTCATCTTCTCCAAGTACTTGATTGGAAAAAGCGTTTTCTTGTGGGGCAGGTGGGACCCCGCGAAAAGGCCCCTCTCCAAAAGTTCCTCAAAAACTACCTTCGTGAACAACATCAAAGACGAGAGCGTTTTGAGAGCGCTGCGTATTATGTTCAACGTATGCATGGATATGTTGCGCAGTGTTTGGCGTGTTTGCTCGAAGACAACGAGGAAAAGATGGCGATGGATATCTCTTTGGCTGCGCAAGATTATGCAGGGGATGCAGTCAAACTTCCTTACGCAGATGAGTTTTTGGAAGGAAAAGAAAAGGCGGCACGCGTCCTTCCTCGTGTATCTTGGGGGATCGGTTGGATGGCATACTCCGACCTTCGGGCAAAATGGGACCATGCATGGAGTTTGGATCGTCAGACCCTTGCCGCGCGTGGGGACGAACGACGATGGCAGGCAAGGCTCTTGATGCGTCAACTCGCTCAAGGAATCCAAGAGCTTCACGAGCACGCGGAGATCTTGTCTCTCTGGCAAAAAGAGTCCGAAGATGCCCTATTTGCCATGGGATTTTGAGGTAGGGGGTTGGCTGGGGGGATATCCTCGGGTACCTTGTTTCGTCTCCTTGGGAAGCGTCAACCTCACGACAAAGAACCCCCTTTTCTTTCGCGGGCGGTCCTTGTTTTGAGGTTGCGGACTCTCTCTTGAAAAGCACCTCGTAGCTTTCTGTTTGGAAAAGCTACCTTACACAAGCGTGGCGGAGCGGTTATGGAACAAAGCCATTTTGAGGCATGGTTGGATACCCATCAGGATCGTTGGATGCAAGAGTGGAAAGAGTTTCTTGCCATCCCCAGCATCAGCGCAGATCCCGCTTACCTTGGGGAGTGCGTGCGATGTGCAACGTGGTTGGTTGAACATCTACAAAAGATCGGATTCTCCGCAGAGACGCGCGATACCGCAACCAAGCCTGTGGTGTTTGCGAGCTACGACTGCAAAGAAGAAGGTGCCCCTACAGTCTTGTACTATGGTCACTATGATGTCCAACCCCCCGATCCTCTCGAAGATTGGGAAAGTCCACCTTTCGAGGCGACTTTGCGCGATGGGCGTTTGTATGCACGCGGTGCCCAAGACAACAAAGGTCAAACCTTTTATTTTCTCAAGGCATTGGAAGCACTTATCGAACAAGGTGCTTTGCGCTACAACGTGCGTTTGTTGATCGAGGGGGAAGAAGAAACAAGCTCGCGTGCTTTCGCAGAAGCCTTGCCCCAATGGAAAGATGACCTCCAAGCAGATGTCTTGATGGTCTGCGATACAAGCAGCCTTTCCTTGGCTTCGCCAACCATCACGATGGGGCTCCGAGGCAGCTTGTTTGTGGGGATACGCCTTGAAGGGCCCAGCTACGATGTTCACTCAGGTTCGTTTGGGGGCTTGATCCGCAATCCCGCGATCGAGATGGCGCGTCTTCTTGCGACGCTCCACGATGCCAAAGGCCGCATCGTTGTCGATGGTTTTCTCGATGATGTGGCGATTCCCTCTGATGAAGACAAAGAACTCGCTCGCCAAGCCCCCTATGCTTGGGACGATATGAGTGTGCGCTTGGGCGTGGCGCTTGATGGTGGAGAGTATGGTCTGCCTCCTGCGCATCGTGTCGGGTTTCGCCCAACCATCGAAGTGAATGGCATGCAGTCCGGCTACAATGGCGTTGGGGTCAAGACGATTATCCCTGCTTATGCAACCGCAAAGATCACTTCGCGGCTGGCTGCTGGACAAGATCCCGAGCGAGCTTTGCGTAGCTTGCTTGCGCACTTGCACAAACATGCTCCTTCTTCCATGCGGCTCAATGTCGAAGCGCAAGGCATCGGTGGTCGTGCCCTTCAATTGAGCGCGCACGAGCCTTGGATTCAACATACACGCAAGATCCTCGCGCCGCTTGCCAAACAAGACGTTGCTTTTGCTTGGGAAGGAGGCTCAATCCCTATCGTTGGAGCGCTTGCTGAGTTGTCCAATGGCAAGCCTGTTTTGGTGGGATTTGGTCTCGAAGAAGATCGTATCCATAGCCCCAACGAGTCCTTCTCTTTGGAACAGTTTCGTCTAGGATTTCTCTACGCAACGCGTTTCCTCTCACAAGTCCCCTCCTGATCGACCTTTTGAGGCCAACAAAGGTAGAGAGACTGGCAAAGAAAAATTCTTTTAGGGGATAAACATAAGAAAATAGGGGATGAGAGATGGGGACTTGGGTGGGAATGTCTATAAGAAAAATTCCAATAGAGGAATTGAAATAAAAAAAACTGCACGATGACTCGGAACCGTCCGACGTCGGCATCGTGCAGCAGGGCTTTTGTGTTACTTGGGGTTGGGAAACCAAAACCATATTCGCTTTTCTTGGGGCACGCTTCTGTTTTCACAGAACTCTTCGAGTCAAGAACGCACCTTGCAAAAAGACGGTCAGTCTTGGAACCCCCATGTACCAGTCGGAGAATATTGATGATTGTCCACTGGATCACCTCCTTTCAAATCGGCACTGACTGGGAACGCGATTCCCGGTCGCAGGGCCCTTGCCGATGCCGTGTCAGCAAGGGGAGCGAGGCGTTTTGTGTTGTGGCCGCCTCATGGGTTTTTGAGATAGCGTGTGATTTTGAGATGCGCAAGTATTATTTTTATTTTTTTTGCTAATGTCTTGAAGGAAAAGAAAAAATAAAAGACGAGTGATATTCTTGAAAAGCCTTTATAGAATGATAGCTTATAAAAATGGGTAATGTATTACGAGATGGGAAAATAAAAGTTCATTTATTTTTAATTTTTTCATTTCAGGAAGAATTGATAAAGAAGCTAGGGGGCAGATAGGGGGCTGATACGGGGGCGGCCGCGGAGGGCCGCCCGTGATAAAGAGAGAGATATGGGGCAGATAGGGGCGGCAGCAGAATCGATAAAGAAGCTAGGGGGCAGATAGGGGCGGCCCGAAGAAAAGCAGCCATGGGGCGGCCCTTATGGCAGAGAAAAAAAAGATAGGGGGCGGCCCTCCGTGGCCGCCTGAAGAAAAAAGAGGCTGCCGTGGCCGCCCGTGATAAAGAGAGATATGGGCCGCCCGAAGATAGGGGGCCCTCCGTGGCCGCCCAAAGAAAAGAGGCAGCCGTGGCCGCCCAAAGAAAAAGAGGCAGCCGTGGCCGCCCAAAGAAAAAGAGGCAGCTGTGGCCGCCCAAAGAAAAGAGAGATATGGGATAGATAGGGGGCGGCCCTCCGTGGCCGCCCGAAGAAAAGAGGCAGCTATGGGGAGGCGAGTTGGATAGCGGCCCCGATGTATTGTTGTGGGGTAAGTTGTTTGAGGGTTTGTTTTTCGTGCTCGGGGAGGGGGAGTCCGTCGATGAAGGTGTGGAGTATCTGTGGTGTGAGGGACTGTCCGCGGGTGAGGGATTTGAGTTGTTCGTAGGGAGCTTCGAGATGGAAGCGTCGCATGACGGTCTGGATGGCTTCAGAGAGGACTTCCCATGCTTGGTTGAGATCTTCGTCAAGTCGTTGTGGGTTGGGTGCGATCTTGCCGAAACCTTTTTGGAGGGAGGCGAGGGCGATCAAGCTATGGCCAAAGCAGACGCCGCAGTTGCGCAGCGCTGTGGAGTCTGTGAGGTCGCGTTGCCATCGAGAGATCGGGAGTTTTTGTGCGAGGTGTTCAAGCAGTGCGTTGGCGATGCCGAGGTTACCTTCTGCGTTTTCAAAGTCGATGGGATTGACTTTGTGCGGCATGGTGGAGGAGCCGACTTCGCCTTGTACGACGCGTTGTTTGAGATAACCGAGGGAGATATAGCCCCAGATGTCGCGTGCAAGGTCGGTGAGGATGGTGTGTGTGCGCGACATGGCGTGGAAGAGTTCAGCGATCCAGTCGTGGGGTTCGATTTGCGTGGTGTATGGGTTCCAAGAGAGTCCAAGGGACTCCACGAATTGTTTGGTGATTTGGGGCCAGTCGAGATGTGGATAAGCTGCGATGTGAGCGTTGTAATTGCCGACTGCGCCGTTCATCTTGCCGAGGATACGGACTTCTTGGGTGCGTTGGATGGCGTGTTGGAGTCGCGCGACAAAGTTTGCGAACTCTTTCCCGAGGGTGGTGGGGGAAGCGGTTTGTCCGTGCGTTCGCGAAAGCATCGAGAGTGTGGCGTACTGGGTCGCGGCTTCTTGGATCTGCTGGGTGAGTTGTTGGCAGAGGGGCAACCAAACGAGATCGCGTGCATCGCGTAACATCAAGGCGTAAGAGAGGTTGTTGATATCTTCAGAGGTGCAGGCAAAGTGCAGAAACTCTTGATGCTTGAGGAGGTTGGGGGATGCTGCAAAGCGTTCTTTGAGGAAGTACTCAACAGCTTTGACATCGTGGTTGGTGGTCTTTTCGATGTCTTTGATCCGCTGTGCATCTTGGGGGGAGAAGTCTTGTAAGATTTTTTCTAGGAAGAGTTCTTCTTGTTGGGAGAGGTTGGGGAGTTCGGGGATGTCGGGGTGTTGTGCGAGGTATTGGAACCATCGGATCTCGATAAGAACGCGGTGGCGTATGAGTCCGAACTCGCTAAGGATCGTGCGGAGAGGGTTGGTTTTGTTGGCGTAACGTCCATCGATGGGGGAGAGGGCGAGAAGTTGGGCATCTGCGGTCATGGAAGCTCCTATTCCTCCGAATAATCCGAAGGGATGTCACCGTGGTGGTCTTTGTTTGGCCAGCGGGGTGAGAGTTCGAGCGCTTCCATGTCACGGATCTGTCCTTGGGTCAAGGAGAATCTGAGCGCGGTTCGGACGATATGGTGTCCAAAGTATCCTGCGGCGCCTGGGTTGAGGTGGAAGAGAGGGGGGAGTTTGGGATCGCGCATCACGCGCAAGATGTGTGAGTGACCACAGACGAACAAATCGGGTTTGTCTTGGAGGAGTTTTTTGCGGATACCAGGGGCATACCGTTGTGGGTGTCCACCGATATGCGTGATCCAAACGGAGAGTCCCCCACAAGAAAAATGGAGGTCTTTGGGGTATGCGGCGCGGATGTCGTTGCCATCGATGTTTCCATAGACAGCGCGCAAAGGCTTGACTTCTGCGAGCTGTTGGCAAACGGAGAGGTCGCCGATATCGCCTGCGTGCCAGATCTCATCACAGGAAGAAAAAGCGTCGAGGAGTTGGGGATCGAGAAAGCCGTGGGTATCAGAAAGGAGTCCGATGCGTGTCATGATCTCTGGTAGGTTTGTGGGTTGTGGGATCAGGGGGTATTGCAGAAGCGTCCGTCCGTGCCAACTGAGCCATCGCAGTCCCAGTCGAACTCATCACACTTTTCTTTTTCGGGTGTGATGGCTCCTTCGCAGGTGCTCCACTGGCCTTGTTTGCAGGTTTGCTTGCCTAGTTTACAGCGACCAAAGCAGCGTCCGCTGTGGAGAGTACAGCCCGCGACGCGGGGTGGGTAACAAGGCTGGGTTGCACCATTCGAGCAAACTTCGTTGGGGTCTTTGCTGCTGTCTGGGAGGACCACGGGTTCGGAGGATGGCTCGACGAGGCGTTCGACGTGTCTGCGTTCATCCATTTGGCTGACGACCGCAGGTTCACGGGGAGCTACGTCGAAGTTGGGTTCTGCGCCTTGTTCGCGGCCGAGGGAGTAGCTGTCAGCGGATTCGACTTCTGGGGGAGGTTCGGCGGAGGGACTTGCATCGAGATCGTCGTCTTCGCCCATGCGCCTTGGGCCGTCCGTGAGTTGGATGGGATCTTCTGGGGCGGGGATGCAAGGGATCCCTTCGTCGATGTCATCGCTACAGTAAGGTTTGTAGGCGGAATCAGGTTGACAAACAGAGCGGATACAACGCGTATCTGAGGGACAGTCCGTGTTGCTTGCGCAGAAGAGTCCTGTTTGTGTGGGAGGGACAGAGGGTAGACAGGCCCCCACAAGGAAGAGTGGGACAGAGAAGAAAAGCAACACACAAAAGAGGCGTGTGGTGGGCATGGTCATGTTTCCTTTTTGTGGGTGTCTTCCATGCAGACGGCTTATCGGGTGCCTTGGTCGGTAAAGTGTTCGCTTGGATCGCGTACTTTACTTTGTGGGAGGTACTGTATTTTTGTGTACGTATGAATCTATCGAGTGTAGTGTTGATGTTTGTGAGAAGCAAGTGCTTCTGTTGAATTTTTGCAAAACGGATGTTGCGGGGGTTCGATGGATCGCGTACAAGGTATGGTCAACAGTATCGTGCCGAGCAGGAGCAACCAAGGATGAGCGAAGAGGCGAGGCGACGAGCCCGAGTCGAAGAGAACACATTACGAGACGCATTGGTGGAGCGTTACAGACGCGAACGTTCCAAGATGTACGGTCAGTTTTTCAGTAAGCTGGCATGGCTCATCTTGTGCTTTTTGTTTGTGGGTGAGTGGACGCGCTGGCAGTATGGCGGTGGGGCTTGGTGGCAAAGCTTGTTTACGATCTTTGCGATGGGTTACATGTCTTGTGTGATCGTTTTTTCGGGCCCACTGCGCGATAAATTGATGGGTGCGATGCCCTATGTCTTTGGTGTTGTGTTGGGGCTGAGCTGGGGAGGGATGATATGGGAGGGAAATCGACACGCTCCGCGTTCGATCCTTTCCGTCTTGTCAACGATGACAGCGATCCCATCGGTCTTTGGGTTATTTTTTCTTTCTTCACAACACAAGCGAGCGTTGCGCAACAGTCTTGTCTTTCTTGCGATCTGTGTAGGGATGGCTGTGGTGATCTCGCGCAACGCAGTGTTGGGCCCCGTGACTTACCAGATGCTTGGTGTGTCGATGTTGTTGGGCTTCACACCTTTGTTGTTGTTGTTCTTTTTTATCTCACGCTTGTCTTTTCGCTTGCAGGAGATGATCGGCGTTCGTGAGCATCAGTACCGTACGTTGTTACAGTACTCTTCGGATCTTGTGAGCATCTTGGATGAAGAGGGCGGCGTTCTCTACGAGAGTCCGGCGGTCAGCAAGATCTTGGGTTACCCTGTGGAGAGTCGGATTCACCACAATATGCTCGATGAGCTCCATCCTGACGATCGCGAAAGGATTCGTGCGGTGTATCGTGCGTTGTTGGCGCGTCCTGGCCATGTGGCTGTAGAGGAAGCGCGTTTTCGACACTGCAAAGGTCATTGGGTGGAGATGGAGTGCGTCGCGGAGAACCTGTTTGCGGATCCCAAGATTCGAGGGATGCTGGTCAATACGCGTGATGTGACGCGACGCAAACAACAGGAAACGCGTGCGGAATACCTGTCGCGTCACGATGTATTGACGTCGTTGCCCAACCGTCAGACGTTTCTGCATCATCTTGGCGAGGCGTTGGATCATGCTCAAGCAGAAGGCGAGTGTTTGGCGCTGTTGTTGGTGGATCTTGATCGCTTCAAGGCCATCAATGAGACGTATGGTCCGCGTTGTGGGGATATCTTGTTGCAGGAAGTGGCGCGTCGTTTGCGGAGTATGGCGGGCGACGGTGCCATGCTTTCTCGTCTAAGCGGAGATGAGTTTGTTTTGATGCTGCAAGGGACATGGCAACGCGAAGAGATCACGGCCTTGGTGCAACGGATCTTGGCGGGGTTGAGCGAACCCTTTGCTTTGCAAAACAACCATGTGCGTATTACAGCGAGCATCGGGATCGCCCTGTCGCCCGATGATGGGCGCCGTCCTGAACAGTTGTTGTTGTATATCGACCAAGCGATGTTGGAAGCGAAGAAGCATCAGCGCGGATACCAGTTCTTTTCGAGCGAAATCCGCCGCCAACTGAATGCGCGGATCTTGATGGAAGTCGAGTTGCAACAAGCCATCGAACGTCGCGAGTTTATCCTGCATTATCAGCCACGTGTGGATCTCAAGACGGGACGACTTCACAGTTTGGAAGCGTTGGTGCGTTGGCAGCACCCCACAAAAGGCATCCTTGCTCCCAACATCTTTATCCCTTTGGCCGAAGAGACGGGCCTGATCCATGCTTTGGGCGATCAGATCTTTGAACTGGCTTGTGAACAGTTGAAGCATTGGTCTTTGGCTGGTTACCAGATGCGTGTGGCTGTGAACTTGTCTGCGCGACAGCTTCAAGATGTTGGTTTGGTGGGGCGGATCAACGAGACGATGAAGCAGTATGGCGTGGATGGCCAAGCTTTGGAGTTGGAGATCACGGAGTCTGCGGCGATGTTGAACATCGATGAGACAGCTCTCACTCTAAAACAATTGAAAGACTCGGGTATTGCGCTGTCGATCGATGACTTTGGGACGGCCTATTCTTCCTTGAATTATCTCAAACGCTTGCCTGTTGACCATCTCAAGATCGATCGTTCTTTTGTGAAAGATCTGGGCCGAACACCACTTCAAGCACCCCAAGACGTCGCGATCATCAAGGCCATCATCGAGATCTCCCGCAGTTTGGGGCTGTCCGTGATCGCCGAGGGGATCGAGTACGAAGAACAAGCGCGATTTTTGTTTCAACTTCAGTGTGATACAGGGCAAGGTTTCTTTTTTGGTGCACCTTTGTCCTCGTATGAGGTGGAGTTGTTGTTCGACAAAAGCAGCTTGTGGCAAGCGCCTATCTTGGAGCTGCAGTGATGCTTTAGGCATCTGAAGATTGGAGGTCGTCCTTGGAGAAGGTGTCTTCTTTGGCGGATATGTCGGTGCTGACGACGTTGGGGACCGCAGAGGCGATGCAAACCTTGGAAGAACGTTGGCAGGGCTTGGGAGTCACGCTCGACGGTGTCCATGCAAACGAAAAGGGGACGTTGTTTTCCCCGCCGATCTCGACGGATATGCACTGGGTTGAAGCGCTTCCAGCTTTGTCTTTGTCCGAAGACGAAGAAGATGTTCCACTCAAACCAAGCGATGCGGACCTTGTGGTGGGGGATACCTTGGGCGAAGGGGGGATGGGTATCGTCCAGATGGCGCTGCAAGTCCCCTTGCATCGGCAGGTTGCGATCAAGCGATTGCGTAAAGAGAAAAAAGGACGTTCTGAGACCCTGTCTTTGCTGCGTGAGGCTTGGGTGACGGGGATGTTGGAGCATCCCAACATCGTGCCGGTCTATACGTTGGGGCGTGATCCTGCGGAAAAGCCGGTCTTTGTGATGAAGCGGATCAGTGGGGTGCCATGGCAAGACGTGATGTTTGATGCTGAACATCCCTTGCGCAAACAGGATGGGCGTTCTTCGCTGTTGTGGAACTTGGATGTCTTGATGCAGGTTTGTCGTGCGGTCCACTTTGCCCATAACAAGGGCATCATGCACAGAGACCTCAAGCCTTCCAATGTGATGGTTGGCGAATATGGCGAGGTTTACGTGGTGGACTGGGGCATCGCGTTGGCGTTGGAGCCGCATGCTTCGTTGCCGCTGCCTACAGCTGTGGATGTAGTAAAGCTTGAAGGAACGCCCGCTTACATGGCGCCTGAGATGGCTGCGGTGGTGTCGTCCCACATTGGGGTGCGGACGGATGTGTACCTCTTGGGGGCTTTGCTGCATGAGATCCTTACAGGAGGTCCCCCACACTCAGGGACGAGCTTGTTGGCGGTCTTGGCGGATGCTTTGCTTTCTTCGCCGCAAACCTACCCCGAACATGTGCCTGAAGCGCTTGTCGTGCTTTGTCGCAAAGCGATGTACGCAGATCCCAAGGAACGTTTCGAGAGTGCGGAAGCGTTTCGTCGTGCGATCTCAGACTTTCTCTTACAACGAGACTCGATCGAACTTACAGAGCGCTCACAGCATGAACTCGAAGAGTTGCAGGCAAGTGTGGGACAAGATGCGGGGCAGACCGACTTACGCGATCTTTTCTATCGTTTGGGCGAGTTGCGTGTGGGCTTTCATCAGGCTTTGTTGTTGTGGTCGGAAAATCAGGCCGCACAAGCAGGTCTGCGTCAGTGTTTGGTGTTGACTTGCAAGGTGATGATCGCTGACGAATATCTCGAATCTGCCGAGCGGATGTTTCAGGAGATCGACTCGCCGCCTGAGGAACTGCGTCTGGCGCTAGAGGATCTGCGTGCTCGTAAGTCGCTCGAACAAAAACGACGTCAGCGACTTGAGATGGATATGGATCGCACCATCGGGCGGAGGACACGGCGTTTTTCTGTGACCTTGATGATGCTGTTTTTGATCCCTTACTTTTTGTCTTTTGGGAAGTTGTGTTCGTACTTTACGTACAGCTTTTCCATCTATGTGAAACAGTCGATCGGGGAGACGATCTTTTTCATTGCTTTTGGGATCTGGGCGCGAGAGACCATGATGAAAAATGCCATCAATCGGCGTGTTTTGGTGTCGATCGGCATGATGAACTTGATGACATGGTCGTGGCTTTTGTATGTGTGGTGGCACAAGATCCCTTTGGAACAAGTCTTGACTGTGCATATCCTCCTCCAAAGCTCGGTCTTTGGGATGTTGGCGCTGCTTACTGAACTCGCTTTGTTGTGGAGCTTTTTGGTTGGATGCTTGTGCTTTTTGGGGGCGGGCTTTTGGCCGTCTTGGGTGTTTGAGTGGATTGCTTTGTCATTGGGACTTGGCTTGGCGCAAGCGGCCTTTTTGTGGAAGCCCAATGAGATCCATCCTCGCGTACAAGAGTTTATGGAACGCTGGAGTCAGCATTTTTCTCGTTGAGATATCACGTGCAAGGAAGGTGGGCCCAAAACAAAGGTTGCTTGGGGCTTTTCGGGGAAGGGTTGTGATAGGAGAGTCAGCGGGCAAAGAGGGAGGCGGGGCTTGTGGGGCTTATTGGCGGGGAGGAGCGATCTCGCGGACGCTTGCGCCATCTTTTTCGGAGAGGATCAAGACCGAGAAGCGTTCGACGCGATCGAGGGTGTCTGTACTGAGGGACGCATAGTCAAAACGGCCACGAAGGTCCGTGTATCCGTCTTTATAGAACTGGGTTTTGCCACCTTTGAGGCGAGCGTACACTTTGACGTACACGCGAGCGAGGGGTTTCTGTGCGATCTCGTGGGTGACTTGGAGGTGTCCTTCTTGCTCGAAGATCTGGACATCAAGCGCATTGGCGTAAGACACCACTGTGCGGCTCAGACCACGAGAAGCCACTTCGATCATCACGTTGCTGTTGCGGAACTTTTGGGGGAGTTCCAACATCAGCACGCGTTGGCCGACAGTGAGAGCGCGTTGCTCGGTTGCTGCGGGTTTTACAACAGTGAAGCGTCCCGAAAGTTGTCGAAGGAAGGGGCTACGTGAGAAGAGTAGTTCCACATCCATTGGGTAGTAGCGGATCTGCAACTTGTCGAGGTTTGCAAAGCGCAGGGCGAGTTTGCGACCTTCGAGTTTCATCGCAAGGCTGGGGCTTCGGTCTTTTTGGACGGTCTTGGGGGTGTTGGTGGTCGCTGCAGTTTTGCCTTCGATCTCATCGAGTTGAGCAAGGACCTCGCGGAAACGCTTACGCCATCGCGGTACAGGATGATCTTTGTATTTGGTCGCGACGGTGCGAGCGGTCTTGGTCGAGGCTGAGAAGAAGCTCAAATAAGCGTGGAAGTAGTCGTATTGGAGCTTGGAAGCGAGTTGCTGAGGTTGGACCAAAGCAAAACGTTGGATGGCTTCTTCGATGCGATCTTGAAGCAAGAGGTAGTAGCTGAGTGCGATGTGATCATGCGCATCCAGGCTGGGTTTGTAGGTCAACAAGCGAAGCAGGGTGTTGTACTGTTGGCGGAAGCGGTTGTTGAGGATCTTGCGCTTTTTGCCGAAGGCATGGGCGCGTGCGTTGACCAACGGACGGTATTCAAGGTGTTCGTAGAGTTTGCGTTCTGTGGGATCGATATCGAGCAAAGCAGAGCGCAAGAACATCCCAGAAGAAGACAACAAGCCGTCTTGGTGTTTGAGGTATTCTGAAAGGGTAGACTTGTCATTGTGACGGATGCTGTAGGACCACAGCGTGTTGTCGTAGTAGTGTCGCTTGCTCAATGCTGCGATGGCTTGAGCAAAGAACGACTTGTCTTTCATGCGCCAAGCGAGGTCCGTGAGGTTGACGCGTGCGAGGTTTTCACGAGCTATGTAAGCCAACACAGCCTTGGCAGGGGCTTCTTGGGAGATGTACTCCCAGCTTTCGCCGTCAAGCTTGGAGAGTTTTTCGACGACTTTGAGCGAGCCTGGTGCTGCAAAGGACATCAACTTTCCATTGCTCGAAACGTGAACGGGGAAGTGAGCAAAGCGCCCTTTGGCGGGGAAGTAGAAGTAGTAGGCCATGCGACGCGTTTGGTAAGCGCCGATGTTGATGAGCTTGGTGTGTGTGACACGACCATTGCTTACAGCCATCGCGCCTTGGGGGATCTGCAAGAGGACTTCGAGTTTCATGCGTGCCGCGGTGGGGTTGGTGATGATCACCTGTGTTCCGTAGATCTTTTGAGGCAGGAACTCTTCGGTGACATAGCGCTCAACACGTTGTCCACCAACATAGCGGTAACGACGGGCTGCATCGAAGTAGCCTTGGCTTACCAACAAGGGGCTTTTGTTTTTGGGGGCCTGCACTGCGCGGAGTTGCTTGTGGAAGATCAACATGGCTTCTGCGGCAGTGAGGGTCAAAGAAGTGCCTTGGTAGGCGATCTTGGGTTTGCCAGCTTTCCAAGGGAGATCGAGGAAAGCGAGCGCCAAGAGGACTTCTGTGGCGTTGTTGGTGGCTTCGACGATATGGCGGGACAAGAAGGGACCTTGGCTATGGCGTGCAAGATCCAACCAGAAACGGTTGCCTTGGATCAGCGAAGCATTTTGTGCTGCCAAAGTACGTTTGTAGTAGTTGTTTTCGGCCCACTCTTGGGTCTTTTCTTTTTGGCGGAAGAAGCTTCGGCTTTGCGCGCGGCGTTCAAAGTCACGGCTATCCTCGTCTTTTTCTGCTTTCTTTTCTTCTGCATGGCCATTTTTCTTGCGCTTTGCACGTAATTTGAAGTAGCGGCGGCCTCGTGAGGGACGTCGTCTTCGTGCAAATAAGCCATCGTAAGACTTTGCTGCGGGAGGAGCGGGAGCTGCTGAAGGGGAGGGAGCATCTTCTAGGGGTCGGATCGACGACTCTTTGAGGGCTAGTCGTTTGCCATCCTCTAACAGTTTGTCTTTTGCATCGCGAAGCCCCGTGTCATCGGACTGATCGAGTGCGCGCAGACGCAGGACCGCATCGAACAAACGGCTCCAAGTCTGTGGGTCCATCGGGCGCAGTGCGAGTTTGTCAGCGAGGTGTTGTGCTGTGAGGGGGAGTTCGCCTTTGATGTTTTGTGCGAGCAGGATGCGCTCAAAGACGTTGAGTTGTGCGTAGGCCCAAGGCTTGATGTAGCTAGTGACATCTTGGCCAAGCAGCCAGCGATCAAGGAAGGTCTTTTCGTATTTGTTCGCGATATAGGGCTTGATCACTTTGTTAAAGAAAGCGTTGTCGTGTCGATACAAGAAGAAGTTGAGTTCGTGGGATGCGTGTTTGCCGTAGAATGCGAGCTTTTGCTTCTCATTCATCTTGGGCCAACCCATCAAACCAGCGAAGTCTTTGAGCAACGCATCGCTACACAAAGTCTGAAGCAAAAGGAAGACGCGCTCAAGGCTATCGAGGCGTTCCATCTCTGACGAAGTGATGTCCGCAAGCTTGAACTTACCGCCTTTTTGGACGGCTGCCACTTGTTTTTGTTGGGTGTAATGTGCTTTGGCAGGCAAGCTCACGATCAAGCGCAAGTCGCGGTATTTGGTCGCAGCTTCGGGCAAAGACAACATACGTTGGAGCCCTTGGTTTCCGTCAAAGACAAGCACACGCAACAAATGGTGGTGTTTGAGCTTGCTGCGGGGGATCACGATCTGCCCTTGTTTGTTGGGCCGCAAGTTGGCCAAAAGGACCGAGGGATGGGCCAAAAAGTCGAGGTTGGGAGAGATGCCAGCGTAGCCACGACCACGCAGATCACCGCGACCTGCTCCATGGCCCCAGCCACCGCCACCTCTGCCAAAACCACCGAAGCCTTCGCCTGTGGCGCCAAGTTGGATCTCCGTGCTGGTCTTGCGGACAGCCCAAGGATTGAGTAGGAGGCCAGGTCGTCGAAGCATGTTGCCAGGGTATTTTTTGGCGTACTTGCGATCCAAGATGTAGCGGTACTCATCGCCGATGTTTCGGCCTGTTGCGTAGTCTGACTTCGGTTGTGCCAAAGTCATCGAACGCACACCATCAGGGCGCGCTTGGTAGAGCTGTACAAAGTTGTTGAAGTCAGGCCAGAAGTGCGTAGCAAAGAGGTGCAAGCGTGTGTTGGGGCCGACGTTGCTCAACTGGAGAGTGAGGTTCTTTGCATCCGTTTGGGCGGTGACTTGGACGGGTTGGATGTAGTTGTGTTGGAGGAAGCGTTGTTCGCTCACAAGGTAACCTTCACGAAGGGTACCTTTGGCCAAGGTGATGTAGATGGTTTGGTCGGTATCTTTCAGATGGAGTTTGTACTCGCCATCTTTGAGATCTTCCATCACCAAAAAGCCTTTTTCCAAGCGCAGTTTTTCAAAGTGATCGTGGAGGTTTGCACCATGCACGGTCTCGATGAAAGAGATATGCTCACGAGAGAGCGAAACGCCAGGATTTACGGGGATAGAGATGGTTTCTCCCGCACGTGCGTGGATGGTTTGGGGGAGAGAGGTTGTGTCTTTTTTGAGGGTCCAACGGCGTCTTGAGGCACCGCGCGAGTGGACAGACAGCGTCTCGATCTCTTTGAGTTCACCGAGGTTTACGCGACCTTTGTTGTCTGTGCGGAGGCGTTCAGTGATGCTCGAGGAGAACATGCGGTGTTTCATGGTCAAGCGGATCACGTGGTCGGGGATCGCGCGACCTGTGCGATCAAGTAGGGCCACTGCGTATTGGTTGCCCGCGTGGATCAAGTGCATCGCGTGGAGCTGGCTGCTTTTGTCGATGCCATTGACATAAACGGTGTGGGTTTCTTGAAGCGAATTGTCTTTGCCTTGCGAGACATTCGTGACTTTGGCTGTCAGTTTAAAGAGAAGGCTGCTCAATTGCTCGGGTGTACGGAAAGTGTAGACAAACTCTCTGCCTTCTTTCAGCTTGAGATCTTCGACTTTACGGGACGAAGAGACACCAAAGCGATCTGTCGAGGTGATCTCCAAAGTGACTTCTTTGAGCAGCTTGAGAGGTGCGCGTTGCCCGTGGATAGAGAGGCTTGGGCGCATCAACAAAGTGGCTTTTTTCCCTGCGAGCAACGACTCGCGATCCAGTGTAAAGCCTACCTTGAGCTTGTAAGACTCCGAACGATGGGAGAAAGAAGCCAAAGACACAAAGTCACCGCTCACCAACAAGACCTTGCTTTTTCCTCGTTTGTTGGTGTAGGGGATGGTGATCTTGCCGTGTTTGTCGGCTGTAAACTCGCGTCCGTCCATCCAGATGCTCGGCGAAGGAGCGGGCTTACCTTGCTCATCGAGGATCGTAAAGATGTGTCCTGCGATGCTCAGGCGCTCAAGGAAGAACAACTTGCCTTTGCGCACCAAAGCACGGCTGCTTTTGCCATTCCCGATAAAGTCGATGATGTACACGCCGCGCGCTTTGAGATGGGGGAAGTTAAAGGTGTGGCGAACGCGACGGATGGGAGCGTGATCATAAGTGTAGATCTTTTCGCTGTTTGCGACGAGACCATCGAGGTTTAGGGCCGTGGTGACTTCGCGTTTGTGCTGGCGATAGTAGCTCTCAGCGTTGATGCGATACACTTTGACGATGAGCTTTTTGACGTTTTTGATGAACAGATCGAGTTTTACGTCTTGTGCGATCCCAAAGTAGTTGGGGTTGGTGCGCGCAAAAGTGAGTTCCACACGTTCGCGAAGGTTTTGATAACGCGAGGCGGGGATCATCGCGACCCATTTTTCTGCGGAGCCGATCCCTGCGAGAAGTTTGGTTTCTGCAAAGAGTCGCTTGAGGTAGCTTTTGTTGACGAGAGAAGAGAAGCTTTTGTAGGACTTGTCTGCCAAAAAGAAGTGGCGCAGATAACGTTGGACCAAAGCCCAGTCGCTTCCGATGGTTCGGCGTCCTGAGATGCTGCTGAAGTCTTCGCTCAGTGAGGCGCGCGACGCGTAATTGTAGCGTTTGCGGAAAGAGCGGGGGGTGTAGAAGACTTGGCGGGGATAACGCAGGTAACGCATAAAGCGTGAACGGCTGTACATCCCGCGTTGTTCGTCGAGTGCAAGCCAATGGTAGAGGATGTGGACTTTGAGCGAACGATGGACGCTGCCAAGTTTGCTCACAAAAGCCCACAGACGCTTGAAGTGTGCTTCGCGAGCACTCAAGTCATTTTCGAGATCGACGCCAGCAGCAGGCTGGAGGCGTTCGAGATAGACACGTACAAAAGAGCCGTCGTTGCGCAGGCTGGGCATCAGTTTGAGGCAGGCTTGCAGTTGTTCAAGCAACAACTTGCTGTGGATGGTGCGGCTGCCAAAAGAGATGCTTTCGTTGTCTTTGATGTCTCGAACGATCATCGCGGGAAGTCCCGGGACATCGGGGCGTTCTAGGCGCGAGATCACTTCGCTTTGGAGCGAATGTGAGATCGGCATCTGAAGCAACCATTCGAGCGCGTCGCCGCTAAATTGCGAGAGCGGGTTGTATCGCTGCATCGCTTTTTGATACAGCGTTTCACGGCTGAGTTTGTTGGCGTCGAGTGTTGTGGGGAGTTTGGGCTTTTCCCCACGCACGCGGCGGCGATGGTAAAAGCTCACACCCAAGTGACGACGAAGGTACTTGAGGGCTTTTTGGGGCTGTGTGGCATAACGCAGCAAGGCTTGACGATGCTCGATCTCAACCTTGCGAGAGTCGTAAGGAAAACGCTTGCGCCACCGAACCAAGAGGGCATCGACTTCTTGGAGTTTGCCTTGGTGTTGTAAGTGGAGACTGGTGTAGTAGTAAGCATCGCGCGTTCCAGGGATGAGCTGCTTGAGAGGGATCTTGCGATCTGGAGCGGTTGCAAAACGCTCTAAGAACCCGAGTTCTTGTGCTTGGGCTTGGGGCATGACTCCAAAAAAGAGTGCACTTAAGCCAAGCCAGATGATGGCGTAACTTCGCTTCATCTGTCCTCCTTGGTTTGGGGGGTGAGTCTACGCGCTTTTTGGGACCTCATGCAGATGAAAAGGTTCCGTTCTGCGCAACAATACATTGATCGAGTGGAGTTCCACGCGGGTTTCTTGGGTGTCGATGTCCGTGGCTACGGTGGGCTCGCTTTGGTTGTCAAACGCCAGTCCACGCGAGACGATCTTGCGCGTGTCTTTTTTTGTTGTGGGGATATCGGGTGGGGATAGGGGATTCTTTTATTTTTCAGGTGTTTATCGCTTTCAAAAGATCGCATGGGTAACCCCTCCATCGCTTGTCCTGCTTCGCTCTCGAAAGAAGGAGGGTCCGTCCTTCGATTGATCTGCATCAACTTGCTCGTTGATCTGCGCACCTCTTTTTGCGTTCCTCCAAGCTATACAAGAAAGCGTGCAAAGAAAAGCCCCAAAGCCAAGGAACCCCACCGCCAAGGCGAGACCCTTCCGTTGTCGTCCAGACACAACATCGAAGCTTTCTGCCCTGCCAAGGATGTTCCTTTGTTTCCCCACGACAAACACGGCGTATTGGAGACGGCGAGATGACAAATTATCCAGAGATACGCGCGCAATTGGAGCTTGAAGCCCAAACCTTGCGTAGCCGATTACAGAAGATCACTGGCGACCTGCGACAAGAAGATGGCGCACTCAGCGCGGACTTTGAAGAGCAAGCCGTCGAGTTGGAAAATAGCGAAGTTCTTTCTGCGCTCGAAGATCAAACGCATCGTAAATTGAAGCAAATCGAACATACCATCGAACGCATAGAAAACGGAAACTACGGCGTTTGCAACTCTTGTGGAGATGATATCGCGCTCAAGAGACTCACAGCGATTCCTTACACCACGCTTTGTTTGAGTTGTGCTGAAGAAGCTGAAAAATCAAACGCTTAAGTGCATCAATCCCCACACGCAAACATCTGCTTTGCGACCCCGAGAGATGAAAGGAAATACAGATGATTTATGAAGTTAGCGGTGACATCCTCAAGACCAAAGCACAAGCCATCGCTCATGGTATCGCACCCAACGATCCCTTCAACCAAGGTCTTGCGATGGCGTTGCGCCAACAATGGCCCGCGATGTACAAAGACTTTCGTCACTTCTGTCACCAATCGCACCCAAACCCCGGTGACATCTGGCTTTGGGGCGGTGTTGGCGGTACGCGAATCATCAACTTGATGACCCAAGAAGGCGCCTACGATCACGGCTCGCGCCCTGGAAAAGCCGAAGTGAAGCACGTCAACCACGCACTTCGCGCACTCCACAAAGCGATCCTTGATGAAGGTTTCACAAGCATCGCGATCCCCCGCCTTGCAACAGGTGTGGGTGGTTTGACTTGGGAAGAGGTTTACCCCCTCATCCAACAACACCTCAGTGATCTTGAGATCCCCATCTATGTCTACACGGAGTTTCATCCTGGCCAAGAAGCCGAAGAACCCGGCCTCTAAGAACAAAGCTTGAGATGAGAGCGACCTCTGGGGAGGGGGAGCTTACTCTCAAATCCCTACCCAAGATCAAATCCTACCCAATCTTGCCAAACCAAGTCCCGACCCCTCAAAAAGGACCAAAGTGCGTGCGAAGCGCGTTGCTTGTTTGGTGACGAGCGATCTCTTCTTGTAATTGATCGATCGCCCGCCCCGGCAAAAAGAGACCCTTGGGAAGAAAAAAGAACCATTTCTTTCCATCGCGGGTCGGCTCTTTTAGCTCGATTCTACCGAAGATCCTGTAGTTTGCTGTGGTGGGGATCGCGACAAAGAACCAATACACGCGTTCGACCACAAGGACTTGTTGGAGGGGGATGCTCTCGCGGTGTCCAAGGAAATTCTTTAAAAGGAGTTTTCCATCTTCGATCTTGACCGAGTATAGGCGCAAGGAGAACACTGCGGATGCGGTCATCATTGCGAAGAGAAACACAAAGAACAACAACCCAAGTGGGTGGCTTTTGTTGGCTTTGGGAGAGGCAAAAAGACCCAACGCCATGAACACCAACATGACCGAAGAGGCCATAAAGATGGGGGTCCACAAACGCGAGTGGAACACCAAGGACTGCTTGCTGCCAAACTCGCGTGCTCTTCTTTCTTTGCCCTGTCCATGTTGCGATTCGTTCGTTTTGACCGAGCCAAAAGGAGCCATGGGAAGGGATTCTTGGCTTGAGGGATTTTTTTGATATGGATCGGTCATGCAAACACTCCTGTTTTTCGATGAGATGGTTTGTGTTGTGAGCGGTGGGGAAGATGGTGGGGATCAGGGTTGGAGACAGACGTTGCGTGTGCCTCCGCCAATCGAGAAGCATTGTTCTCCATTGCTACAGTCTGCGCTGCTTGTGCAGCTTTTGCGGCAGTAAGACTTGGATTGTCCTGCTTCTGAAACACAAACGTTGGTGCTATCGCAGAAACCGACCAAAGGACCGCACTCTTCGTTGGTTTGTTGTACTGTGTCGCGGATGCATACGCCCAAGGTTGATGATTGTAGTTCCAAACAGCGATAGCTTGATGGACATCCTTGTTGTCCTGCGGCGCGGCGAGGCTCGCAAGTCGCCAAGCATAGGGCATCATCACCAAAAGCTACGCAAGTGTGAGATCGCTCGCAAGAGGTGTTGATGGTCCCGCAAGCTGCGCCTTCAAGTCCGCCCCCACGTGAGGGCATACAAGCCGAACGTGGGGACTCTGCGGAGGTCACGGGAAAAGCGACGCAAAGATAATCAGGGGCACATTCCACTTTGCTATTGGGGATCTTGCAAGCGGGGTAGCATCCTTTGTAACCGCGATCTGGCCAGTCCACGCAGATCGCGCCTGAACCGCACTCACTGTCTGTTGTGCAATTTTTGGGAGACGCGATGGATTGGCAAGAAAAGGTATTTTTGCAGACTTGCGAAAGTGAGCAGATCTTGCCTTGGATACCGCAAGTGCGCTCAGAACATACGCCTTTGACGCTGCCACCACCACTCACAGCTTCACAAAACTGTGTGCTAAGGCATGGAGCCCCCGTGGGTTGGGCGGGATCACAGGTCTTGCGGCACTCGCGTTGGTAGCAGTAGGTTCCGTTCGTACATTTGCCTGGGATATTTTCACATGTCGGTGGTAAGCAAAGTCCGACTCTTGAGCGGGGTTGATCCACTTCGATGCATTCTTCTCCTTGTGCGCAAAGTCCTTGGACATTGGGGTCACAGACTTTACGACAAAGGCTTTGGAGGCCATCGCTTCGACAGATGAGTTCTACTGCGCACTGGTTGTTGGCTGCGTCGCAGGGTTCGCCGACTTGTTTTCCTTGGGGGCGGGTATCCAAGCAGACGCCGATGACTTCAGAGCCGATGTTTTGCAAGAAAGAACATCCTTGTCCGCTAGGGCAAGGTGAGGTTTGGAGGGGGTCGCATGCACGGCGACAGCGATTTTGACCTTCTATGGAGACGCATACAAGGGCGCCTTGGCAACCCGAGCCAGAGATAGGGGAGCAAGGATCATTTTCTTGTGGGAGTTCGCAGCGACCGCTTTTGCAGAGACGACCGTTGGGGCACTCATTGTCTCCTTTGCAGGGACCGAGGCAACGGCCATCTGAGCAACGATAAGAGGCGCAGTCTTCGGCTTTTTCGCAGCTTTCACAGCGACCATTTTTGCAAAGGCCCGAAGAACACTGTGCGTCGTTGGCACAGCTTTTTTGGCAGACACCATTGTTGTCGCAGACTCCAGAGCTACAGTCTGTTCCGCGTACACACTTGGCACAGCTACCGCTGCTATCGCAGAAAAAGGTGGTGATGCAATCATCTGCTTTTGTGCAAGGGACGCAACGACCGGATGGATCGCAGAAACCAGGGCAGTCTCCATCGCGTTCGCATGGAGCGCAGCGTCCTTCTGTGCGCTTGCAAAAGAGGGTGTCTTTGCAGTCTGCGCTTTGTTCGCAGGGTTTGCAAAGTCCTGTGTTGCTGTCGCAAAAGCCCGGGCACTGTTGATCTTGGCTACAAGGCTTGCAGGTTTGATCTTGTTTGTCGCAAAAACCAGGGCACTGGCTGTCGCTGTCGCAAGGTTTACAAACGCCTTGTTCACAAAAGCCCGATGCACAGTCTTTGGCGGCACTACAGGAGGTACAGAAGCCGTCGGCATTACACAGACGCGTGCGGCAATCCGCAGCTTTTTGGCAGGGAGGACCCGGTGCGTCGATGGGGGTACAGATCCCCTCCGCGCATCGCTCGTTGGTTCCGCATCGTGGCTTTCCTTCCGCAGTCTCTGCGCAAGGAAAGCCCACCATCGAAAACTCTCCGAGGAAACAAGCTCCTTGTCCCAAGAGCACAAATCCCCAAAGACACCAGAGAGCCAGCCTCTTTCCGAAGATCCGAGGACGACGTCGCCACAAAGGCTCTTTTTGCATGACCGATCTCTTCCACAAAAACATACGACAATACCCCATGAAGCAAGACCTTTGGCCTCCCATGAGTAAAACTTCAAACACTTCACCCTACTACAAAAGGTCGCAAGATGACCAGATGTAAAATGGGTTTGTGGCTTTGGGCAGGACCCTTGGAGGGGGACTTGTGCCAAAGAAAGAGGACCACAAAGTCGAAGGCACGGACTTTTTCTGCAAAATGCTGCGTGGGTTTGTGTTGGTTCAAAAAAGATCAACCAAAACCCTGAAAAGTCGATGAAGATGGTGATCCAAAGATATCCTTTTTTCCCTTCAAACTTTGCTTGACTTTCCCCCCAATCTCCTTTAGAGAAGCCTTCAATTTTCCACGTGTTCTGCAGTGCTCACACGAGGTTTTGCCGCGACCCTCTTTTGATCGCGATCTAGCAAGGAAGCGAGGTGCATCATGCACATCATTTTTTTGGCGCCCAACTTTCCCTCCAACCAACGACAATTTGTACGCGCGCTCGCAGGGATCGGCGCAAGAGTCTCAGGGATCGGCGAGACTCCTGTTGCGCATCTCGATCATGAACTAAAAGGCTGGCTGTACGGGTACGAACAGATCTCTTCTGTGGGGAACGAAGAGGCTGTGTTCCAAGCGGTTCGTCGCATCCAAGAGCGCGGTCCTTGGGTCGATCGTTTTGAGGCGACCATCGAAAGCCACATGTTGTTGGCTGCGCGCGTGCGTGAACGTGCCAAGATCCCCGGCATCTCCTCCGAAACCATCACACTTTGCCGAGACAAGTTTCGCATGAAACAGTTTTTGCTCGCGCAAGGGGTTCCTTGTGCGCGCAATGCTGCGGTCAACAATGCAGAAAAAGCATGGGGATTTGTTCAAGAAGTCGGATACCCCGTGATCTTGAAACCTCGCGATGGGGCAGGGGCACATGCGACGTATCGCATCGACAATGCTGCTGAACTCAAGCAAGCCCTCGCAGAGACGGGCCTTGATCGCAGCCAAAATGCCTTCTTTACGATGGAAGAGTTTATCGAAGGACACGAAGGCTTCTACGATACGCTGACTTGCAACGGCCAAGTTATCTTTGATGGGATCTGCCATTACTACCCCAACGTACTCGAAGCGATGCGCACACGTTGGATCAGCCCGCAGATCGTGATCACCAACCGTTTGGATTCCCCTGGCTACCAACCTCTTCGTCAGTTTGGCGAGCGCGTGATCGACTTGTTCCAACTTGGGACCACCGCCACGCATATGGAGTGGTTTGTGGGCGATAAAGGCCTCACCTTCAGCGAGATCGGGGCTCGTCCTCCCGGCTGTCGTTTGTGGGACTTGTACAACTACGCCAATGACTTCGACCTCTACACAGAGTGGGCCAAAGCCTTGATGTTTGGCGAGGCATCGCCTCAGCCCAGTCGTCGATTCTCTGCGGGTTTGATCTCCTTGCGTCCTAGCCAAGATGGTCATGTCTCTGGATACAGCGGACGCGAAGAGATGTTTGCCAAGTATCACCAATGGATCCTTGCAGCGCACTTCCCACCCGAAGGCACGAGAACTTCGCCTGTTGGAGCGGGATACCTTGCGCACGCATGGGTATGGGTTCGTTATCCCGATTACGATGGTTGCCGTGCGATGCTCGACGATATCGGCCAGACCGTGAAGATGTGGGCGCGCTGATCCTGTTTACCTTTGGAATATTCGGTCCATGCGTGCTTTGAAGATGCCTTGACCCAAATAGACGAGACCATCGAACGGATCGCTCTATCTATTGGTTGTTTGGGCATCTTTTGTGCGCTTCTTCTCTCTCGCGTCGTTTTAAGGCTGGGGTGTTTGCGACAAAGTCGCTCGCCCAAGGAGATAGAGTCTGATGCAAGTCCTCTTTTTGAGTCCTGCGTATCCCCCCGAGATGATCGAATATACCCGTGGTTTGGCCGAAGTTGGCGCCAAAGTGTTAGGCGTAGGCGACACGCCAGCCCATGCACTTCCCGAACGAGTCAAGCCTTACCTTAGCGACTATCTCCAAGTTCCCAGCATCATGAACGAAGGGGACTTGGTGGCGCGTGTCAAACAGTGGCTGGGTCATCGAAAGGTCGATCGCGTCGAAGCGCAGTGGGAGATCCTTGTTTTGGCAGCGGCGCGATTGCGCGAAGTCCTTGGTGTATCGGGGATGTCCTACGATACCGTGTTGGGTTTTCGCGACAAGCAACTGATGAAAGAGCGCGTCGCCAAGGCGGGTTTGCGTGTCCCTTATGCTTTTCGCGCTCGTACAGAAAAAGATGTGCGAGATGCAGCCCATACCATCGGCTTTCCCGTGATCCTCAAACCGATCGCTGGGGCTGGTAGCGCGGATACGTATCGCATCCAAAACAACGAAGAACTTGAACGGATCTTGCCTGCCTTGCGTCACGTCCCCGAAGTCAGCGTCGAAGAGTTTGTGGATGGTGAAGAGTTTACTTTTGACACCATCTGTATCGACGGTGAGCCCGTCTATATGAACGTTGCACAGTATCTCCCGCGCCCCCTTATCGCCCGAACCAACGAGTGGATCAGCCCAGTGATCGTGACGGTCTCGGATCTCAACCAACCCAAGATCCGCAAAGGTATCGAGCTTGGGAAAGGTGTGCTCAAGGCTCTTGGCATGGGAACGGGCTTTACGCACATGGAGTGGTATCTCAAGTCCAATGGCGAGGTGGTCTTTGGTGAGATCGGTTGCCGTCCGGGTGGGGCGCATCTCGTGGATCAGATGAATTATACCAACGATATCGACCTGTTCCGCGAGTGGGCGCGTGTTGTGTGTTGGAGACATTTTGCAGCATCCCAACGAAGGGTCTATAACACCGCCATTATCTTTAAGCGCGCCCAAGGTGAAGGTTACATCCGACAGGTCCATGGGCTCGAAGCTTACAAACGACGCTTTGGGCAATGGCTCTGCGCAGAACAACTCCTTCCTGTGGGAGCGCATCGACGCAACTGGAAACAAACGCTCGTAAGCGACGGCTTTTTGATTGTTCGTCATCCTCGTTGGGAAGACGCCTTGATGATGGCCGATGCCGCTGCGACGGACATCCAGATGTTCGCTAGCCGCTGACGCGCCCTAGGCGCACGACCTCGTTACCACGCACAAGGAACCCAAACGATATGCCACATCTCATCGTGCTTGGACCCCAACGACTCGAACCCATCGTTCACAATGTCCTTCAAGGGCTCGGTGTGGACGGTGATATCGCGCTGATCTCTGCTGGATGGCAAGAGCGCGAGGAAGAAGACGAAGAACTTCGCGAGGTCTTGGGGACGCGATGTCGTGTACATAACCTTCGTGTACATGGACGTTGCGAAGAAGTTTATCACGAAGATACCGAGTTTTTTGAGGCGCATCGTGCGCGCCAAGATCAGCTTCGTGAGCTTCAGAGTCTTTACCGCTATCGTCTCGATCTTTCGCTGGATGCTGCGCGTTACCTGTTTGCGCAGCAAGGCGAAGAGACATTGCTTCAACCCGAACGCGAAGATGCGATCGACGCCTTGCGACGGTTGGATCAGCATCATGTTCGACGTCTTCAAGAGATCCATGACGACTTTGAAAGCAAGTGGAACAGCCTAGAGCGAACGGCAGTTCAGAAGCAGCGCGAAGAGATCCAGTCGATCCTTGGATACTGCGGCACCATCGCCATCGCAGGGGGCCACGTTGCGGTGTTGTTGAACCGCATCCGTATGCTCGGGATCGAGAGCTTTTTCAAGGATCATCATCTTGTCGCTTGGTCAGCTGGGGCGATGGCGCTGAGTGAAAAGGTGGTTCTTTTTCACGACAAGCCGCCCCAAGGTGCGGGTGCACCCGAGATCTTGGATCTGGGCCTCGGTTACTTCAAAGGGCTGTTGCCTTTGCCACATGCGCGGCGACGTTTGAACCTGAACGATCCTGCCCGTGTTGCCTTGCTTGCGCAGCGTTTTGCTCCTTCTCTGTGCTTTGCGCTTGACGAAGGTTCACACATCCAAGCGACAGACAAAGGATGGAAGTTGCATCCCCGAACGCGCCTTCTGACGGCCGAAGGACAAGTGCACAACTTCCTGCATCCCAAAGAGATCGAGCTACCCTCGGTAGTGTTGGACCCGCAGGCTGCTTCCTCTGCTGACATACAACCCCAAGGAGAGCATCGTTGAGTTCACTCATCCACCGCCTACAACAGCGCATCCCCGTTTCGGATGCAGAGATCGACGAGTTTCTTCAAGAACACTCTTTCCCTTGGGTCGAAGAGACCAGTGTGTTGTTTCTGTATCGTGGAGATGCCGAGCAAGTCCGCTTGCGTCACTGGATCTTTGGTTTGCCCTCGTCGCAAGACTTTTTCCGTATCCCCAAGACCAATCTTTGGGTGTTGCAAGCGGATATCCCGAGAGAATCGCGTATCGAGTACAAGTTTGAGGTGGTCCAAGGTGGCCAAGGTCGTTGGATCCGCGATCCCTTGAATCGTCACTTGGCTTACGATCCCTTCGGTGCCAACTCGGTTTGCCAAGGGGCAGGTTACATCACGCCTGAATGGATAGAAGAAGACTCAGAGAGTCGGCCTGGAACACTCGAAGACATCGAGATCTTTAGCAAGGCTTATGGTGAAAAGCGCCATCTCACGGTGTATTTGCCTGCACGCTTTCGCCCACGTCGTCGCTATCCTTTGTTGATTGTCCACGATGGGCCTGATTACAAGCGTTATTCGTCCTTTAAGACAGTGCTTGATAACTTGATCCATCGCAATGAAGTGGCCCCTTTGATCGTGGCGTTGCAGCATCCTGTCCAGCGCTTGAACGAATATCCCGATCATCCGCAACAAGCGCGTTTTACAGTGGAAGAGGTCTTGCCTTTTCTCCAAGAGAACTACCCTGTCCACGATATCCCTGCGATGCGCGGCTTGATGGGCGCGTCGTTTGGCGGCGTTGCGACACTTTCGACGGCTTGGCGCAATCCAGGGGTCTTTGGACGCCTGTTGTTGCAGTCTGGTTCCTTCGCATTTACCGACATCGGCGACAACAAGCGCGGTCCTTTGTTTGATCCTGTCGTGGACTTTATGAACCGCTTCCGCAAAAGACCTGGCAAGCCTAGCGACAAGATCTTCCTCTCTTGTGGGATGTATGAGTCGCTGATCTACGAAAATCGCTCGATTGTTCCGCTTCTTCAGAAGACAGGGATGGAAGTTCGCTTCCGTGAGTCGCGCGATGGACACAACTGGATCAACTGGCGCGATCACTTGCGAGATGCGCTTTCTTGGCTTTTCCCTGGACCCTTGTGGATGATCTACGAGTGATCTCGGATCTTCGGGCTTTTGGCGCGATCAAAGGCCCCATGGCTCACGCACCCATGTGTACATAGACCCCAAAGGAGCTTCGCATGTTCCCCTACAAACTGGCCTCTCGTTGGTACTCGACACGGCTTCGTCAGGAAGTTTTGGTTGCGCGTTTTGGTTATTACGGACAGCCCCTGCTACTTTTTCCAACGGCTGGTGGAGATGCCGAAGAAAGCGAACGTTTCTTGATGATGCGTGCGCTGCGTCCTTTGATTGAAGGGGGACGGATCAAGGTCTATTCTTGTGACAGTGTCGCTGGTCGCACATGGCTCGACCCCAACGCATCGGGCCTTGAGCGCGCTGCGATGCAAAATGCTTATCATCACTTCGTCGTGAACGAAGTTGTGCCCGCGATTCGACAAGACTGTCGTTCGCCTGAGATCCCCATCATGACCGCTGGTGCGTCACTTGGGGCTTACAACGCACTCGCTGCGATTACGCGTGCTCCTGAGATCTTTTCTCATGCGATCTGCATGAGCGGTACTTTCGATATCCAACGTTGGTCCAAGGGTCAACACAGCCTCGACCTCTACTTTTCTTCGCCGCTGCACTTTCTCCCCAACCTCCCCGAAGGCGAGCAACTGAACAAGCTTCGTGAACGCTTTATCCTCCTTGCAACGGGGGATGGACGTTGGGAAGAACCCGAACAAAGCCACCGTGTCGCCCATGTCCTCGCAGCCAAGCAGATCCCCCACCGTGTCGATATCTGGCACGACTGGGATCACGACTGGATCACTTGGCGCGATATGCTTCCCAAATATCTTGATAAGATGGTCCCCTAAGACCGATATCCCCATTCATGCGGGCGTAGTGCGTCGCATGCTGGCTTTGAGACCACACAGAGAGGTCGTTCCATGAAACACGTCGTGTTTGTTGTTCCTTACCTTGGTCAGACTACCTACCGCTTTTTCAAACCGATGCTGGAGATCCCAGGTGTGGGCGTCAGTGTCGTAACGCACGAACCAATCGAGCGCTTCCCCCAAGAATACCGCGATAAGATCGTTGGTCACTACCGTGTCAACAATGCCCTTGATGCGGGACAGTTGGTCATGGCTTGTCGTTTTCTGATGCAGAAAAATGGCGAAGTCCACCGTCTGATCGGCTTTCTCGAAGATCTTCAGATCACTTTGGGCATCGTGCGCGATCACCTCGGCATCTACGGGATGAGCGAAGCTGTTGCTCGCAACTTCCGCGAAAAAGCCCAAATGAAGGACGTCTTGCGCTCCAACGGACTTCCTTGCGCTCGTCACTTGCTCGCAACGCAAGTTGATCAAGTGTGGGAGTTTGTGAAAACCGTCGGGTATCCCTTGGTGATCAAGCCCCCCGCAGGTGCAGGTGCACGCAATACTTTCCAAATCAACGACGAACAACAACTGAAAGACTACCTCTCTGTTTCGCAGTTCTCAGCCGAGAACCCCACGCTGTTCGAAGAGTTTG
Source organism: Myxococcales bacterium (assembly GCA_020632975.1). GTDB lineage: Bacteria > Myxococcota_C > UBA6777 > UBA6777 > UBA6777 > JAKLKB01. Next base: position 2,320 of record JACKEL010000010.1, on the reverse strand, counting down.
TCAAAGGACAAGAGTTCTCGTTTGAAGGCGTCAGCGTCGATGGCAAACTTGTGTGGTACTCTTCCACACGCTACTACCCCACGCCGTTGGAAGTCCTGAAGAATCCGTGGATTCAGTGGTGTGTCTTGTTGCCCCGCGAACAAGATGCGCCGCACTACCAAAAGATCGTTGATGCCAACAAACAAGCGTTGCAAGCGCTTGGTATGGAAACGGGCCTTAGCCATATGGAATGGTTCCTTCGCGACGATCAAAGCATCGCGATCTCCGAAGTGGCCGCCCGTCCGCCTGGTGCGCAGATCATGACCTTGACCTCGCTTGGTTATGACTTCGACTTCCACAAGGCTTGGGCACAACTCATGATCCTTGGTACCTTCCCTTTCCCCCAACAAAAATATGCCGCAGGCGCCGCATTCCTCCGTGGTATGGGCAAAGGAAAAGTCAAAGCCATCCACGGTATCGAACAAGCACAACGCGAAGTGGGCTCACTTGTCGTCGAAGCCAAACTCCCGCAGATCGGGCAACATGCGTCCCCCAGCTACGAAGGGGAAGGTTATGTTGTCGTCCGTCACCCCAGCACTGAAGTCGTCAAAGAAGCGCTGCGTCGCTTGATTACGACCATCCGTGTCGAGTTTGAAGACGCATAATCCCGCGAATACGGCTCTTTCCTAGCTTCCTCTTTTTTTCTCGCCTCTCCCGTCTCTTCATCTCCCATCTTTCTATCATTTCCGATCTTCCATCTTTCTATCATTTCCGATCTTCCGTATCTTTGGGGGCTTTCGCGCCTTTCCTTCTCTCTTTGCTTTTGTAGGGACTTCGGTCTTTAAAAGCTTTTAAGATCGATATCTTCACGCAAAGGCGAGGTGGTTTGGGGGGCTTGATGTCTTGTCATTCCTTGTTGAAACACTTGTGGCTTTCCCACATCAAAAACAAATACTTGTACTCTCTTTGAGGGAGATGTTAGATACTTTCGACAAAGAACGAGGCGCAACCTCTTCCCAAAAGTCTCGAAGATCAAGAAGAGGCGAAAGCCTTGGAGTGAAGATCCTACAAGCAAGAAGGTATGAGATGCTGCACGAACTCCATGCGATCATGATGGGCGATCCCCGGGAGGCTTTGCTGGCCGAACTCGCAAAAGCCGAAGCCCCCATCCCCGAAGCCCTCAGTCGCCTTGCCGCTTTTCACGTTGGACACAAAGAGAAGTTCTTGCCTCTGCGCGAAAAGCTGTTGTCTTCTCCTGAGCACCATTTCCCTCATGCCAAGGATGTTCCTGCACTTGTTTTGTTTTTTGGTGAGCAGTTACATCGTTTGTGGGCCTCCTGTCAAAGTCCACAAGACGACCTGTTTGTCGCGGCTTTCGGCTTTTTTGGGATCACTGCGATTCATCCCTTTGAAGCTGGAAATGGCCGCGTTGCTGTGGATTTTTCGCAGTTCCTGTTGATGCGCCGTTGGCAACTCCTACAACTCCCGATGGATCTTCCCGCTGATGCTGGGCGGATGGCGATGGGGGTTTGGGTCTCGTTGCTGCCGCCTTGTGATGGTGACTCTCCTGCGTCCTATTACCGCGCAAGAACGGAACTATCGGCCTTTTTTGAACAAACCACGCTCCAAAGACTGAAACAGTCCAAACCTTTCCAAATTATGACGCAGTGGATGTCTGAGGCGCTGCACCCTGAAGCGATGCCATCCACCCCCCGCGAAGCGTAGAAAAGGATAGAAGAGATGCCGAGAATCGATAAGAACCTCCAGTCCATGATTCAACAAGTCCGCTCTGGTCAACAGGAACTCGATGTACAAACGGCGCGTAACCTGATCGACAATGTTACCGCAGATGGCAAAGTCTCAAAGTCCGAAGAACTCGAGCTGCTTCAAGGCCTCGATCAGATGGCACCCTCTGGAAGTGTCCATGGACGCGAGCTTTTGAAAAACTTTATCGATGGGGCAGAGCATCGTCTTCATGCTGCTGACCAACGTTCCCGCTCGGATTATTTCTCGCCTCGCAGCGAAACCAATCCCATGACCCGCATGTGGAACACTTGGGCACAGTTCAATCCTTACCTGTCTTCTTATCGCGTTCCTTCCCCTACATACGCAACGACCGAAGCCAAAGACAGTTTCACGCGTACCCTTTCTGAACAAAGCGAGATCAACACTGAGCGCGCACTCGTGGGCGAAGATGCTCTGCGCAAACTCGTTGAGCAGTACGAAGGCGCCTATACAACGCAGTTTGGCTACGATCTCTCTGTCCGTGATATCCCCAAAGACGATGTCTACGACGTGTACCTCCAACAAGTCAAAGATCAGCCCATCAACGAATACGATC
>JACKEL010000001.1 GCA_020632975.1 Myxococcales bacterium | reverse complement strand
GCGGCGTCACGGTTGTTTGGGCCAAGTACGTCTGTGCATCCGTGGGTCAAGAACAAAAAGAACACAACAAAGAACATCGCAAAACGGTAGGATGGCATCATGTGGTCCCCTTTGAAAGATCCTTTTCTTTTGATGGGATATCGCCTTTTAGATGGGGCCATCAAACCAACTCTGCGTGTCCTTGGCAATAGGCCACCTTGATGATAGGACCAGACGATGGGCCGCTTGAGTGTTATCATGTGTCGTTGGCCTGTGTTCTTTTCTGTGGTGTTTGTTATTTCTTTTGTGGTGAGAGGGTGTTTTTTTCGTGGGGTCTTTCGTTTGGGTCCCTTCTTTTGAGATGGAAGGAACTTTCTCAAGTCGCCTAGGCTTGGAGGTTATGGACTAGATCATGACGGCTTATTCGTATGTGCCAGTTCCACCGTTGTCGAAGTTTGTTGCGATGTTTTGGCATGACGACGCAAAAGGATTTGCGCACGAAAAAGAGCAGATCCTTCCCGATGGTTCGATGGAATGGGTGATCAATCTTCGCAAAGATGAGATCCACATCTACGATCACAAAGCATCCCAAGATGCCCAGCGCTACGGGGGAAGTCTTCTTTTGGGGCCACAGTCGCAACCCATGGTGATTGATACAGCGGATCAAGATGCGATCTTGGGGGTTCACTTCCATCCAGGCGGTGCCTACGCTCTTTTGGGCGTGCCCCTTGAAGTCCTTCATAATCAGTGTGTGTCGTTGAGCGATGTCTTGGGACAAAGCGCAACAGAACTTTACGAGCGCTTGGTCCTAGCCCCCAGTTTATCGCGTCGCTTTTGGCTTTTGGAAGAGTTTCTTTTGCGGATGTACCAGCGTTTTGAAGCGATGTCTCCTCACCCTGCGGTGCGCTATGCTTTGCGTGTCTTGCAGTGCGATGTGTCCCCAACGATTCGCGAGATCGAAGAGAGCAAAGGACTGAGTGCACGTCGGTTTATTGAGCTTTTTCGCCGAGAAGTTGGGATGACCCCCAAAAGATTTGCGAGACTTTGTCGATTCCAACAATCGCTGTCTTTTCTTTTTTCTCCTGATGGTGAGCAAAAAGAGTGGGCGGAGATCGCGCTGCTGTGCGGGTATTGCGATCAGTCACACTTCAATCGGGACTTCCGTCTTTTTTCAGGGATGACGCCTTCGCTTTATGTCGAACGCCATCGGGATCATCCCAACCATGTGATCTTGCTGGGATCTTGATTCTTGGGCTTTATTCTCCTTGGCGCATCATCTCAACATAACGTCGCTGCATCTCTTCTGTGGAGACTTCTTCTTTGACTGTGGCGATCATCCACTCATGGCCGAAAGGATCGCGGATTCGTCCCGCGCGCTCGCCATAAAATTGGTCTTTGAGTGGGAAGACCTCTTGTGCGCCCGCTGCCAGTGCTTTTGCGAAGACCTTGTCTGCGTCTTCTGTGTAAAAGGCCATCGCAACGCTCGTTCCACCGAGGCTTTGTGGCCCAACGATATTCATCTCAGGGTATTCGTCTGCGAGCATGACGATCGTGTCGTCGATTTGGATCTGGGCGTGTCCCAACGTCCCATCAGGATTGGATAGACGCATGATCTCTTGGGCATCGAATACTTTTTTGTAGAACTCGATGGCCTCCGATGCGCCTTTGATGCGGAGGTAGGCTGTGATGGTGTTGAATCCTTTGGGCTTGTAGTGGGGTTGCAACATATGATTTCTCCTGCTTTTTTGGCTCTTGAGGAAGTTCGAGATCTCCTTTGTGGGGAGTGTTTTTCAGTCTAGTTGTGATCTGTTGAAGGGTCTTGGATAAATTTGACCCCTTGGAATAGATCTTTGAAAAGTGAGGGGATAAGGCTGATTTTATAGGTATTTTTTCTTGAGGTCTTCCGCCGCAAAACCTAGCTTCTTGTAGAGTGGCTGTGCTATAGCTACGTTCTTTCTGTTTTGCTTCGCTGCAACGACACCCCACGTCCCACTGTTTGGGACAGTAAAGGAAAGTGATGAGTTCGATTCGTTGGTTTCGCTATCTTCTAATGACACCTTTTTTGTGTTCTCTTTTGTTTTTTATGATCGGTGGTTGTACCCCTGCCACGGGGCCCAATCCGAGCACTGATACGACGCCTCTTTGGTATGGAAAAATCCAGCCCATTATTCAGCAAAATTGCCAAAACTGCCACCAGCAGGGCGGTATTGGTCCCTTTCCTCTTACGAATTATGAGGAAGTCAAAGCGAAGGCGAGCCTCGTCAAATGGTCTGTAGAAAATCGACGGATGCCCCCTTGGATGCCCTCGAAGACGTACACCAACGACAGCAAACAAGAAGAAAATTGTTTGGAACTTCAGCACTCGCTCGCGCTTTCAGACGATCAAATCAAGGACATCACGGCTTGGGTGGATGGCGGCACGCCCATGGGTGATGTGAGCAAAAAGCAAGAGTTTGCGCCCAAGCAAGATCAGTTGGAGTCTGTGGATGCTGATCTTGGTGCGCAAAGTGCGCATACACCCGATGGAAAGACGCCTGACGATTACCACTGCTTTTTGACCAAGCAAGCGATCGCTCCTGAAGCTGGGGACAAAGAATTAACTGGTTTTCAATTGATTCCTGGTGTGCGTGAGATGGTTCACCATGTGTTGATCTACCGCGTCAGTGGGGAGTTTGCGAAAGAGCTTGGAACACAATATCCCGAAAAAAATTGGGATTGTTATACAGGTGCTTTGTTTGATGGAAAATACAAAGACAAAGCGGGTCTGTTGGGCGTGTGGGTTCCTGGGACAGATGTCATTCGTTTTCCCCAAGATACGGGGATCAGCATGAAGGCTGGCGATCACGTGATGATGGAGATCCACTACAACCTCAACGCACTTGATAAGCCCAAGGCTGATACCACCAACATCCGCCTCCAATTTGCGCGAAAGCCGGTCAAACACAACCTTGTGTTGTTGGCGCACGCTCAAACCAAGATGAATGTTCCTGCTGGAGAGAAAAATTATCTAATCTCGGACAATACAGGAAAACTGACGATCCCTGGTGCGTTGTGGGGGATTATGCCGCACATGCACAAGTACGGAAAAGCCTTCAAAACCACCATCTCCAAAAGTGATGGGAAAAATGCTTGTTTGATCAATATTCCAACATGGGATTACAGTTGGCAACAAACCTTTTTCTACAAAAGCCCTGTGTTACTCGATCTTGGCGATGATGTAAAAATGGATTGTTATTTTGATAATCCCACGGACAAGCCCATCACTTGGGGAGATAGAACAGAAGATGAGATGTGTCTCAACTTCTATTTTGTGTCCTTTACCCGCCCCTAATCTCTTTTCTGTGGTTTGTTTCTAGGGCCTTCTCTCGGGGATCTTGGTGGGGAGGGGGAGGATTAGCGGTTGGCTGCGGCCATCTGTGCCTCAATCTTTTTGAGATCGTCGATGAGTTGCTTGGTTTCGTTCAAGACATCCGTGGGGATGATCGAAGAAAGCTCTTCCAACGTGTTTTTGAGATCCGTCACAAACTCTAGAGATTCGGACATCTTCTCAACCGCTTTTTTCAACTGACTGAGTCCAGGGGTGGGGAGTTTGTTGGTGAGCTTTTTGATGAGCGGATCGATGATCTTTTCAGTGGCTTTTTTCATGGCTGCTTCAAAGGGTTTGCTCAGTTTTTTGATGTCTTTCACCATGTTTTTCAAGCGGGAACATTTTTTGGTGCGCTTGGTGGTGTTGCCGATCTTCATCTTCAATGTGACGCAGATCTTTTTCTCCAGTAGGGCCTCAAACTCTTTCGTGACAAAACGCACGGGAATCATCGCTTTGTTGAGGCCATTCAGCGCTTTTTCCGCTCCATTGATCAGAGGATTGAGCGGTTTCATGATACTTTCTGCTTTTGTAAAGGGAGCCTCGATCTTGTCCATGATCTTGTCGAGCTTGGCGATGATGGCGTTTCCTTTCGCAAGGATGGGGCGAAACTTTTCCATGCGTGCGATGTACTGTGCCGACAGCTTGTCGAGTTGGGCGTTACCACAACGGGGGTTGTCTTCGTCGAGATCGTCGTAAGATGTGTCTTGTGCATGGCATTTGTTGCTTTGGGAGCTTGCTTTGCAATGAGGGCTGACAGCGCGTGCAACTTGGCAGAGTCCATAGTTCAGTCCTGCATACGCGAGCCCTGCACCCATGACCCACTTAAATTTATCCATGAACTTAATCAGAAATCTTCCTACTTTAATAACAGGGTCTGAGAGGAGGTTGTTGTCGGCTGCCAGTCCGTTGTCAACAACATCAAGCATCGTGCCTGTAAAAAGTTTTGTCTTGGCCAAGAAGCGCTCCCATGGCTTCGCTTTTGCTGCTGAAAAGCGGCTTTCTGTCACCTTTTCGAGCCCTTGGATGGTGGGTAAGAAAGCTTTGAAAAAGCTCCTCGTTGTGGGGAGGATGATCTCAGCTATAATTTTGACCTTCTCTGTTGCTTTGCTGACGTTTTCGAGATCATGGTTCACTTTAACAAGGAGCAGCCGTGCGGTCACGACCATGTTGATGGTGCCTTTGAGGGCCGTGAGAGCCGAGACGAGCCTGATGATGCGTTTCTGGGTCTTTTTGGTCGCACCTTCGTATTTGCAGTAACTCTGAAGAACACCTTCTGCGTGTGCGTGTTGAGGAGCAGGAACAAGCCAGAGTGTCACAAGAAGGAAGAGCGTAGCAAGAGACGTTCGTTTCATCGATTTCTCCTTAGAGGGTTGGGGAAAACAAGCACGAACTGTATTTTGTACACAGCGATGTTGTTTTCGTTGGGCGAGGTCTTGGTTTTAGGAAAGGACTCTTGTTTTTGAGAGCCCTGTTTCTGTTGTGCAAATGAGTTGTTGGTATCCCTTCGCAATAACAATGCCGAATTAGGTGGATGTTGTAACATGTTGAAAGTAATATGAATAGATGTTTGGATATGTTTTGCGTTATAAGAAAAATCAATGATCCTGATTTTTTTGGAGCTTGCTTTCTACGATCCTAGACTCTCATCTTTTGGGAGCCATGTTTGTTTGCATGGGGCGACTGAAGCCTTACAAGATGCGGGCATTTTGTTCAAAAGTACCAAGGATGTGACGATGGAGAGCCACAAGATCCACGACAATACAAGCAAATCGCTTTTTTCTCCCATGATATTTGGAGCTTGCGGGATGTGCCTCTTCCTTTGGCTGACGGGTTGTGGTGGGCCTGTACCTGAAAAGCCCATCCCTGAGGAGACAGCGCGTGCTGCGGCTCTTTTGGGTCGAGGGATGAATCTTGGAAACGCGCTCGAAGCACCCGTGGAAGGCGAGTGGGGTGTGACGATCCAATCCACGATGTTTCAGCATCTTCGCGAGGCGAAGTTTCAAAGTGTACGCATCCCCGTTCGTTGGTCCGCGCATGTTTCGATGAGCCCGCCCTATACGATATCCTCAGACTTTTTCTTGCGTATGGATCAAGTCATCCAACAAGCGCTCGAAAATGGCCTTGCTGTGGTGATCAATGATCATCACGATGATGCACTTTATGAGGAGCCTGAGAAGCACCAAGAACGCTATCTCGCGACTTGGAAGCAGATCGCGACTCGTTATCGAGACAAGCCGTTGATGCTGTATTTTGAGCCGCTTAACGAGCCTCACGGCAACCTACAAGGTGAGCGTTGGAATCAGATGATCCCGCGTGTCTTGGAGGTGATTCGCTCGGTCGATACGAAGCGTTTTGTTATCCTTGGCCCTGGGGAGTACAACCATGTCTCGCAGCTTCAGGCGTTGCGTTTGCCTGACACAGACCAGCGGCTGATCGTTACGATCCATCACTACGAGCCTTTCCACTTTACCCACCAAGGGACGCCTTGGAACGAAGGTAGCGATGCTTGGTTGGGGCAGACGTGGGACGCGCGCGAAGATGAAAAAACGGCGATCTCTTCGGTCTTTTCGCAAGCCTCTGCGTGGGGGCGTGAACAAGGTCGCCCGATCTATCTTGGAGAGTTTGGGGCATACGAAAAGGCGGATCTGGCTTCTCGTGTACGTTGGACTTCTTTTGTGGCGCGTGAAGCCGAACGATTCGGGATGTCTTGGGCGTATTGGGAGCTTGCTGCGGGATTTGGTGTGTACGATCAAACACAAGGGACTTGGAAAGATGAACTCTTGCGGGCTCTGATTCCCTTAGAGTGAAGGGGCTGTTGCACGAAGAGACAAAAGCAGGGGGATGCGTCCATGTTGTTCTTTGACTTCCCAGCGACCTTTGGTGGTTTCTTCCAACATGGGCCAGCAGCCGTAGGGAGAGTAGGGATATTCGTTGATCTCATCGAGCGAAAGCCCTGCTGTGAGGAGGGCCGTGATGATCTCGCTGACAGGGTGGCACCACTCATTCATGACGCGTTTGATCGGGGCCGTGGGGTCAGCGTAGGAGCCCTCTGATTCAAAGAGGAGCGGAGACTCATCGTAGAAGTACGGGTAAGCAAAACGGTCTCCCGTTTTTTCGTCGATCATCTGTGAGACAGGGTGGAACTCGACGACGACCAACTGTCCTCCAGGCCGCAACATCCGTCGTACCAAAGAGCCCCATATCTTGAGGTCTGGCAACCAACACAGCGCACCATACGAGACGAACACGATGTCAAATGAGCCTTCGAGTGTTTCAGGGAGTTCGTAGATATTGGAGCAGATGAAACTTGCGGGGATAGAAAGTTCGTCAGCGAGCGAGCGGGCCAAGTCGATGGCGGCGGGGGAGAAGTCAACACCTGTGGCGCGGGCACCCATCCTTGCCCAAGATAGGGTGTCGAGGCCAAAGTGACATTGGAGATGGAGCAGGTCTTTTCCTTTGACATCGGGTAACATCGCAAGTTCGGGCTCTTGTAAGGATGTCTTTCCTTCTTTGAATCCCGCAACATCGTAAAAAGCGGTCTTCACATTCACTTGTGCAAGTTGATCCCAAGCCTGTTGGTTTTGTTGGAACTCGTGGGCGTATTGTTGGGTGATGGAGGATGACTTCATGGGAGGTTTCTTTCGTCGTCTGGTCCGCTTGTTACACCATCCAGTGAGGTTTGCGGGAGGGTCCAAAAAGAATGGGGCGATCTTTTGCAAGATGTGCAAGGTTGGATGTCCTCTTCGAGAAAACATCACTTTGGGTTCGTTTTTGGTGTAAAAAGAAGGAGGGGAGATGACTCGAAAGCACGAATAGACGGGAGTTCTTGGCGAGCGGAGAGTGGGGGCTTTTCTTTTGAGAGGGATTACTTTGTGCGCAAGGCTTGCTGGATCTTGTCGGCAAAGAATTCAAGGGGTCTCGCACCGACGATCTTTTCTCCATTGATGAAAAAAGTGGGGGTTCCGCTGACTTGGAGCTTTTGGGCGAGGGTGAGATCTGCATCCACAGCCGCTTTGTATTTTCGTTGAGCAAGGGAGCGTTCCAAGGACTCCGTGTTCATGCCCAGTTCTTTGCCCCATGCGATCAGATTTTTTCTATTGATGTTTCGCATATTGGCAAACAATTTGTCGTGGTAGGGCCAAAACTTTCCTTGTGCATTCGCTTCCATCGAGGCTTGCGCAGCGAGATGGGCTTGCGAGTGGAAGGAAAGCGGCATGTGTTTGAAGATAATGCGGATCTTGTTTCCAAAACGTTTCTTCAATTGATCGACGACACGGGCTCCACGTGCACAGAAGCCACATTGGAAGTCAGAAAAAGTTACGATGGTAACAGGAGCATGCTTGGCGCCCCAAGTCGGGCCTTTTAGTCCAGAGAGGTTGGGTTTTGGTGAGGGGGAGGGGATTCTTTTCAGCGTAGGGACCGCGGGCTTAGAAGGCGTTCGTTTGATCAGCGAGAGTTCCCAACGCAGCAGGCGATTTTCTTTTTCGAGCAATTCCATTTTTTGTGCAAGGAATCGTACTTTTTGTTGAAGCATACCTTGGCGTTGTTGGAGTGCATGGAGCTGTTGAGGCACGCTTTGTTTGGGGATGTTGGGGGTGGCAAGGGTCGTGTGAGAAAGCACCACAAGAACTGCGAAAAAGCATGAAAGCAAAATAAAAAAATTGGTTTTCCAGTTTTCAGACGAAAGCATAGCGTACTCCTTTTTGAAAAAAGATAAGGGTGTGGTGGTCAGAAAAAGCCCGAACATCGGGTCTTTGCCTAGGTAGTCTTTTTCTTTTGGGTCAGCAGATTACGTGTTCTTGTTGAGGGCTTTGGTTGTCAAACCCCTCTTAGATGGGGGTTCGCAAAACAATCACGGGTGAAGATGTTTGTTCTAGGTGAGAGGTTGTTTCTTTCGGATGTCTCGGTGTCATCGGACTTTCGATATAACTTGTGGACATGAAAGTTTCTTGTGAGACCAGCGTCGTGTTTTGCGTGCAAGCAAGTGTTGTGGTTGGAAGAAAGTCATCCTCTTTTTGTGCTTCTTTGAGATCCGCCAAAGATTCGGATGGTTCGGCGATTCCTTCTTGTTGTGCCTCTTGGACAGAAAGTTTCCACCCTGCTGCGCGATGAGAAAGGCGGAGGCTTTTGCTGTTTGGGAGGATGTATTTTTTTCCTTGGTGGTACAGCATAAAGGTGCCTTGTTTCACGGACAGTCGGTATTGGTCGCCCTCTCGCCGAATGGAAAATGCGGCGTCTTTCGATGTAATCGATACGCCAAGTCTGCACAAGATCAGTGCTTTCTTTTCACCCGATTGGTGGATGATGGTCATCTGTTTGGTGGGCACAAAAGCTTCGCAAAAAGGATCTTCTTTTTCGCATCGAACTTGGACAGAAGAGACGCCAGCATCCTCGATATACCAAGCTTGATCGACGCGGTTGGGCGCAAGGATATCGAGCGTATGATCTTGGCACAATGGGCGAAAGATACCGTGCTTTCGAGCGGCGACCAGCTTTTGGGTCGAGTGGTTGAGAAGATGTGCACGCTTGGGGGAGGGCTGCGTTGTTTCAGAAAGACGCGGAGGCATCTTGGTTTTCCACGCGATCACACACAAAAGCAAAAGCGCTGCGAGTCCCACAGGGCGCCACATCCCGACATGATGCAGCGAGCGAACAGAGAAAAAGCCCGACGATAGGGAGGATGCTGTGGGCATCTCTCTTTTGACTTGGGTGTGCTCAAGGGTGCGCTGCTCAAAGTAAGCAAGGCTGCGTTGTTCGATCCTTTGGAGTGCTTGCTCGATCTGCTGTGGGGCATCTTCCCACGATGGATCGGGCTTGCCCGAAAGAAAGGCTTGCACTTCACGATCAAAGTGAAGTTTGGAGTGATGGTCGGAATTAGGCATGAAACCATTCCTCCGCGGAGATCCCGCATCGTTTTAATTCAAAAGTGATATACCCGTGTAGCTCTCGTCTAGCATGGTGAAGTCTCGATGCGACGGTGCCTTTGGGGATACCAAGTTGCAGAGCGACATCTTCTAATCTTTCACCTTCGAGGTCACACAGAAGGATGACGATTCTTTTTTGCGCGTCGAGGCGTTCGAGTGCGTGGTGGACGATCTCGCGCCTTTCTTCTTGTAGGAAAAGTTGCTCGGGTAATGGTTGGTTAGACGCTTCTTTGCTGCGATGGAAAAAGACAGAAAAGTCTGCAAGGAAAGCACGCTCTCTCCCATGCTTCCGAAACAATTGGAGGACTTCGTTGGTGACGATGCTTGCGAGCCATGCGTAGAAACAACCTTCTTTGCGGTAGGTCCCGAGTTGTTCGATGGCGCGCAAGAGTCCTTGTTGCAGACAGTCTTCTGCTTGATCGAGATCTCTTGTCATGCGGAGGAGGCGGCGAAACAAGCGCGGTGTGTACAAGCGTAACAAATGTTGGAATGCTGCTTTGTCGCCAGCTTGCGCCTTTTGGACAAGGGCCTTTTCTTGTTCCTCTTCGTTGGAGCCTTGTTGTGTCTCCAAGGGCTTTTCTTGCTGTTTTGCGTGAGGAGCGGGCGTCGAGATGCCTTGTGCCATGGGGCCAGACACATCAAGTGCATGATGACGATCAGAATATCTCTGAGGAGAAAAGTCTAACCATCTTATATGAAAGAGATCATCAGAAGACAACATCAAAAGCTCTCTCGCTTTGGGGATATCGATATGCGATGGTCGAAGAACAAATCCACGCCTTTTTCTATTCGGGCATGTCTCGTTTCTTTGGCCTTTTGTGAGTGAGGATGCTTGGGGAGAGATTTGTTTCAAAAAAAGTGAAAAAAGAGCGAGGTCTACTTTGCAAGGTCGATTCATCTGCTCGATGGGTTGGTCTTTTTCGTGATGTGTAGAGGATGAATCCAAGCGACGTCAACCATGTAGTTGATCCGCATCAAAAAGGAGTGTGCACGAAAGGTTAGGATGCTTGTTTTCTCCATCCACCATAGGAGATCCAGACGATGCAGCAACCTTCCAATCTTTCCTATCGACATGTTGGCGGACAAGAACCTTTGATGGGAAAGACCATCGATGCGATGTTTCGGGAGGTTGCGGCGACGTATCCCGACCATGATGCTTTTGTTTCCATCCCCCAACAAAAGCGGCTGACGTATGCAACGCTCGATCAGGCGGTTGAAGAGGTCGCAAAAGCGCTCGTTGGGTTGGGGATCTCGTGTGGAGATCGGGTGGGGATCTGGGCCACAGACAATGCGGAGTGGTTGTTGTTACAACTCGCAACTGCGCGGGTTGGGGTGATCTTGGTGAATATCAACCCCTCTTATCGCACGGAAGAGCTGGGCTATGCGCTAGAGTTGGCACAGGTACAAGCGCTTTTTTTGATTCCTGCCTTTCGCTCTTCGCAGTATGTCGAGATGGTGCATGCGATCTGTCCCGAAGTTGCGGAGTGTACGCCACAACATCTTCAGAGCAAGCGCTTTCCTTCTTTAAAGCACCTTATCGTGTATCAGCCCGAGCATCCGCTGCAAACGCAGTGTAACTATACAGGGTTTTGGTTGTGGCAGGACTTTCTTGCACAAGGCAAGGGTATCTCTTCTGAAGATGTCGCAGCGCGCGGTTGTTCCGTGGATATGGATGATCCGATCAATATCCAATTTACTTCAGGGACGACAGGTTTTCCCAAGGCTGTGGTGCTGACGCATCATAACATCTTGAACAATGGTTACTTTATTGGCCAAGCGATGGGCTTTTCCGCCAAAGATCGGTTGTGTGTGCCTGTGCCTTTTTATCATTGTTTTGGGATGGTGGTGTCCAACCTTGCTTGTTTGACCCATGGGGCGGCGATCGTCGTGCCTGCGGACCACTTCGAGGCGGGGGCAACGCTTCATGCGATCGAAGTGGAACGTTGCACGGCTGTACATGGTGTGCCCACGATGTTTATTGCGGAGTTGGAGGAGCTTGAGAAAAAGTCGTATGACCTATCGAGCCTACGGACGGGCATTATGGCAGGGGCGCCTTGCCCTGAAGCCATCGTTCGCCGCGTGATGGAGGAGATGGGATGTCGAGAGATCTTGATTGCTTATGGACAGACCGAAGCTTCGCCTGTTACGCATATCACGCATCCCGAAGACACCGTGCATCGGCGTGTTGAGACTGTGGGGATCAACATGCCACATACAGAAGTGAAGGTGGTCTCGTCGCAAACAGGGGAGATCTTGCCTGTTGGAGAGACGGGTGAGATCTGTTTTCGCGGTTATCAGGTGATGCGAGAATACTTTGATCAGCCCGAAGCCACAGCCAAGACCATCGACGAAAAGGGATGGTTGCACTCTGGGGATCTTGGGACGCTCGATCAGGACGGGTATCTGCGTATCACTGGGCGACTCAAAGACATGATTATCCGAGGAGGAGAGAATATCTATCCTGCGGAGATCGAAGCTTTCTTCCATAAGCACCCTGATGTCTCGGATGTCGCGGTGTTTGGGGTGCCCGATCCAAAGATGGGAGAAGAGGTGGGGGCGTGGGTGCGTTTGAAGGAAGGTGCAGTGCCTGACCCTTCTTGGCTTCGGGACTTTGCGAAGGACAAGATCGCGCATTTCAAGGTCCCTCGGTACTTTTGGTTCGTGGAGTCTTACCCCATGACCGTGACGGGGAAGATTCAGAAGTTTCGGATGCGGGACATCGTGCAGACTTGGTTTCAAGAAGGGACGCAAGATCTCGTCGACAAACGCGAAGAGACCGAGATGTAAAGACCCTTCCTTTGTATTAGGGAGGGGGGCTCTTTCTTTTTTTCAGATTTCTTGTGATAGAGCGAGCAGACGGGGGCAGTCTATTTGGGACGTAAAAGCGCTTTTTTGTTGGGTTCTTTGTTCCTCGTTGCAACATTCGTTGCAACATTTTTGATCTAGATCAAATGGAGGGACCGCAGACATCAATATCCGAAGTTGCAAGATCATGTACTAAAGCGGATGGAAAAAACGCCGAAGATGCGGTGGCTTGTTGTTGAGAGACCAAGACTGTCGATGTGGGCGTGAAGAGTTGGGTTTACCGCTTGAAACTTGGAGGGCAAGCATGTCGGCAACGGATCAAGGACGCGTGTTGCATCATCTTACAACAAAACGTACATCATCAAGAAAACAAGAAAAAAGACGCTTGCAAGGTGCTTTGGTTGGGGCATTGTGCGTCTTTCTAGGGTTGCTGTGGATGCAGGGATGTGCTGGTCCGCAAGGTCCCAAGGGCGATACAGGTGCACAAGGACAGCCCGGTACGCAAGGAACCCAAGGTGACAAGGGCGATAAAGGCGATACAGGAACGCCTGGAACCAACGGAACCAACGGAACCCAAGGTGACAAGGGCGATAAAGGCGATACAGGAACGACAGGAACCACAGGGAAAGATGGTCTTCCTGCGGCGGGAGCGGGCATCAAGCTTGCGATCACCAAAGTCGAGATCAACAACGATCAAAAGCCTGTTGTCAGCTTTACGATGACAGATACCAATGGTGTAAGACTCCGTCCCACCGACCTCGACAGCAGCAGCTTGCGCTTTACGATCGCAAAGATCTTGGTGGACAAAGCCAGCGGTCGCAAGCGTTATGAAAACTACCATGTGGAGCAAGTTACTGGACAGCCTTTCACGCTCAATGGCCAAACCATGCAACCCAAGATGGCGCAAGCTACGCAAGTTCCGAGCACGATGGATTATATGGGGACGCTCACTGCGACAGAAGATGGTTACTCTTACGTGTTTGAGCGTGCTTTGCCTACAGACTTTGACAAAAACGCATCTCATATCGTGGGGATGCAAGCGACGCGTGAGAGTCGCGCCCAAGTCGCAAACACCGTCTTTGCTTTTGTCCCTGCGGGTGGAACACCTGATATGCCTGAGTTGTTGAGTGGTGACTCTTGTAACAAGTGTCACAGTTCGATGTCCGCACACGGCGGTCAACGCAACGATATCAAGCTTTGTGTGCTTTGCCATACCGCGCAATCAACGGATCCTGAGTCGGGTAACTCGCTCGACTTTTTCGAGATGATCCACAAGCTCCACGCGGGCGCAGACCTTCCTTCCGTGCAAAAAGGCACGCCTTACTACTTTGTGGGGTATCGTCAAAGTGTTCACGACTTTTCAAAAGATCGATGGCCACAGGATCTGCGCAACTGTACGACTTGTCACGAAGACAAACACAAAGCTTGGAAAGAGATCCCAAGCTCCCAGTCCTGCGGTTCTTGCCACAATGATGTGAACTTTCAAACAGGCGATGGGCACCTTGTAGGCGCCAAAACGGACAGCGAGTGCAAGACTTGCCACGTACCCAC
Source organism: Myxococcales bacterium (assembly GCA_020632975.1). Taxonomy (GTDB): domain Bacteria; phylum Myxococcota_C; class UBA6777; order UBA6777; family UBA6777; genus JAKLKB01. The sequence continues at coordinate 528,920 of JACKEL010000001.1, read as the reverse complement.
AGGAAACGAGTTTGATGCTTCAGTCGTGGGTGCACACGTTCTCCCCACCAAAGCTGCCCAACTACCCGGCGTCAAGTTCACCTTGATCAACGTGACCAACACCAAGCCTGGTGAGAAGCCCGTCGTTGAGTTTTCCGTGACAGACAAACAAGGCAATTCCATCGATCCCGCGAATCTTTCGACACTCTCTTTGACCTTGGCGGGGCCCACCACAGGCTATCTCCACCACTGGACAGAAAGTGTTGCGCGTACAGGTTCCGCTTCCAAAGCCGTAGATCTTGGTGGTGGGAAATATTCTTACACCTTCACCAATGCGATCCCTGCGGATGCAAAGGGCACTTACGCGATTGGTGTGGAAGGCTACAAGAATGAGAATGTGAAAAAGCCCAATGGCAAGTTCGTTCAGGGTGCAGATGGAAATCCTCTTGTGGTTCGAGATGTCGGATACAACGAGATTAAGCTCATTGCTGTAACTGATACGACACCTGTGGCTCCCAAAGAAGTGATCGACGAAGCCAAGTGCAACACATGTCACCAACAAGTCCAAGCACACGGTGGATTCCGTCAAAATCCCCAGTACTGCGTGATGTGCCACGATGCAAATCAGACGGATGCTGCGCGTCGTCCCTCAGACAAGATGCCTCCTGCGTCCGTTCACTTCAAATACATGATCCACCGCATCCATAGTGGCGCTGCCAATGCTTCCAACCCCTATGTTGCGTATGGTTATGGCGGTACTGCCCATGATTACTCAACCATCAAGTATCCGATGAGCTTGACCAAGTGCGAAAGCTGCCATAAACCCGGGACTTACACCTTGCCGATCGCGGACACACGTCCAGCCACCAAAGTGGAACAAGCTGGACTTGTGGTAAGCGAACTTCCTCCCGTGAAGTCTGCTTGTAGCAGCTGTCACACAAGCATCGAAAGCCAAGTCCACGCGGATCTTCACACTTCCACGGCCAAGATCGAGACTTGTGTGGTGTGTCACGGTGAGAACCGACAGTTTGCAGTCGGCCGCTCACACCCGTAATCTCCGACTCTCCCGCGCTCTTTCCTTCCCATCCCTGCGACCACAAGAGGCTTTCAATGAATCGTTTGGAGTTGATCTTTTATCTCCTGCTAGCAGGGACAGCGTATGGACTCTTCGCTTGTGAAGGACCTGTGGGCCCAAAAGGTGATCAAGGTACCCAAGGAACCCAAGGTCCCGCAGGAGCAAAAGGGGATCAAGGAGAGACCGGTCCCAAGGGCGACAAAGGCGACACAGGAGATCCTGGTGTCCAAGGTCCCGCAGGGCCGCAAGGAGAGCCTGGGAGCGCGGGGGCCACGTTTGTTGGAAATGACCCTTGTAAGGTCTGCCATCAGGCCGAACATACGTCGTTTTCGCGCTCTGGACACCACCTTACTTTGAACTTGGCTTCTGATGTCGCGGCCCAAGGGAACAGCTTTTATCCCCATGGGACCGCGCAAGCCCCTCCGCCTGGGAAACAGTTGAGCGACTTCTTGTATGTCCTCGGAGGATCGGGCTTGCGCACGCTTTTCGTTGATCCGCAAGGTTATCTCTATACAGGTCAACAAGCCCAATTCAACGTGATCCCCAACGCTTGGGTGCCTTACCAAGCCAGCAGTCAGCCTGGTACTGTGCCTTTGGGCGACTGCGCAAAGTGCCATACCACGGGCTATGATCCCAATGCCGTCAACAAACTTCCTGGTCTCAAGGGAGATTGGGCGCATCTTGGCGTACAGTGCGAGGCTTGTCATGGTCCAGGGTCCAACCATGTCAAAAGCCCCGTCCGCGTAAAGATGGTCGTCGATCGCAGCATGGAAGCTTGTGGAAAGTGTCATCAACGCCAGCCACATCACGAGATCCAAGCAGAAGATGGACTGATGCTTTCGCAACAACAGTACAACGCGCTTTTTTCAAGCAAAAAAGCCAACATGCGTTGTACCAACTGTCATGATGCCCATGCCAGCACACGACACGATGCACAACAAGCTCTGACGGGCAAGTGCACGTCTTGTCATATCAAAGAAACGAACTCGTGGGACGCTTATCGCCAGACATCGGGGATGCAACAGCTCTCTTGTGTGGACTGCCACATGCCACGCTTTGGCAAAAGTGCCCAAGGCGACGGTTCTTTGTTGCGGGGAGATATGCGGGTCCACCTGTTTGCGATCAATACCTCGCCCGATGCTGCGCAGTTTAGTGCTGATGGTACAAAGGTGATGCCCTACCTTACGCTAAAAACGGCTTGCTTGAATGGAGCATGCCATGGAGGGCAAGCGGGCCGCGACGAGAAGTGGGCTGCCGCTGCTGCGGTGAAGTTCCATGCTCGTTAAACGGTCTTCTCCTTGTGAGATGCCCCCCCAAACGCACCCTCGAAACACACCTTGGTATTGGGGAGGGCTGTGGCTTTTGACCATCGCCTTTGGGATGGTGAGTTGCACGGTCCTACGGGACTTTCCGACGTCGCCTATGAGTCAAAATGATATCTTGTATGAACCTGCCGTGACCTATCAATCTCTCAAGCAAACCATCGACGCGCGTTGTGTCTCTTGTCATGGGGCGCAGCGAAAAGAAGGCGACTATGAGATGTCGTCTTATACGGGGATTCGGGGTGTTGGGCGTGATCATATCCCAAATGCCATCGCAGGGGATAGCAAAAGCCTGATCCTCTCAATCTTGCGAGAAGATGCAACAGAGCCTGCCCATCGACCCACAACAGAAGATGCCCAAGAGGGCGGCTTTATCGTGCTTTTGCGTCGTTGGGTTGTGGACTATCGCATGGCTTACTTTCGTAGTTCGATCCACTCTTCAGATATCCATCTTCCTGGAACCACGGGATTTCATGGTGCCTTGATTCAAAAAGAAAAATGGAACTGGGCAGCATGTACGCGATGCCATGGGGAAGATCTGGGAGGAGGGTCGAGCGGGGTCAGTTGCATTCAATGCCATGACACGCGCACAGACGACGGATGTGCAAGCTGCCACAGCACAAAAGCAACCACCACCTTTCGCAGTCCATCGACGGTAGGCTCGCGCTCTGCGGTGTTGCATCAACGCCATGTGCGCGATGCTCTTGCCAATGGTGCCCTTTGCCAGACCTGTCACCCCGTACCCACGGGGCTTATCGATGGTGTGCATCTTGATGGGAAGGTTCAAGTGCAACTTTCCCGCGCGGCTGCTTACCAAGGCAAGCAACCTGTTTGGGACACCGCTGCCAAGACCTGCTCGGATACTTACTGTCATGGTGCGGGGCTCGAAGGAGCCAAGGTCCCAACGTGGGAGCCTCCACAAGACACCAACACCCCTTGTCAAAGCTGTCATGGGATGCCGCCCAAACAGCTTCGCAGTGGAGCGATGCACCCCGTGGATACGCGATGTTCGACGTGTCACCCCTCTGCTCATCAAGACAATAAGACGATCAAAGAGCCCGCCCTGCATCTCAATGGCCAAGTCGAAGTCTCTTTCCAAGGCGATTGTAAGACTTGTCATGGTGATGCGGAGAGTTCTGCACCACCGCGCGATCTTTCTGGAAATACCGAGACTTCCGCGATGGGGGTTGGGGCACACCGTGTGCACCTCGCCCAAGATGGAAACAAACGGCATCTCGTGATCCCTTGCGCTTCTTGTCACAAGGTCCCTGGTGATGTCTTTTCAAAAGGCCATATCGACACCGCAGGACCCGCTGAAGTCACCTTCCAAGGGCTAGCCTTGTCTGGCGGTCTGTCGCCTCAATGGGACCGTACAAAGGGCACTTGCGGCCAAGTGTACTGTCATGGCGCGACGTTGGATGGTGGAAAGCAGACCACGCCCATTTGGAACCAAGTGGGAACGGGGCAAGGAAGCTGTGGATCTTGCCATGGGATGCCGCCGCGAAAACTCCGCAATGGAGATAGCCACACAGCTTCGACAGCGTGTTCCTCATGTCATACAAACGTGCGTCCTGACTTGTCTTTTGTGGACCCATCGTTGCATATCAATGGGAGGGTCGAGCTGTGAGATCCATCCCTGTGGCTGGGCATTTTTGGCGAAAGTATCCGCTTGCTGTTGTTTGTGTGGCGTGGTTGGTCTTGGGGGGGCGCTCTGTTGTATATGCCGCGCCTCCATCTGCGGCTTTTTCGGGCTTTTCTGAGACTTTGTTGCGGTATTACCAACAAGAAGAAGTGGATCGCATCAAGAATATCCTCGGTCCCATCGAGATCTTAGCGATCTCTGCAAATCTCCCTCAGCTTCCCACATTGTCCTTTCATCTTTTTGGTTGGGGGCAGGTGTCTTTCCTCGATGAACTCCAAGCTACGGGCGATTTGAACACGGCTTACATCTCTTATCGCGATCCCAAACAGAAGATCTGGCTTTCTGTTGGGAGACAGTATCTTTATCAAGATCAAAAAGTCCTACACTTTGATGGAGCGCGTTTTGAAGCGCGTTTGCCTTATGGGTTTGGCGTGCGGGTGTTCGGGGGCTTTGCGGTTCGACCGCAGTTTGCGCCCAGTGCAGATTACTTTCTAACAGGCGTGCGTTTAAGCCATCGTGTCGGGCACATCAGCGAAGTGGGCGTTACCTTTTTGGAAACGCTCGAAGAAGGCCGTCCCGCCCACGAGATCTTGGGGTTGGATGCGTTGGTTGTGCCTTTTTCTTGGTTGGAGCTTTCAGGGAGCGCATCTGCTGATCTGCACCTGTTGACCTTGCGCCAAGCGGGTGGACGTGTGGACCTTGTGCCTTGGAAGTGGCTCAGACTTTCTCTTGGGTATGAGTACGCAACGCCCTCCGCATTTATTAGCAAAAACTCGATCTTCTCGGTGTTTTCGACGCAAGCCTATCACGAAGCCTATGCGCAAGCGTGGGTGTATTTGTTTGGGCGGAGGCTGGCGATTGGGGCGGATCTGCGCTTTCTTCATCTGCCTGATGCCACGATCCCATCGGATGAAACGGAGGCTAGAGACATCAAGTTCCCGTCAGGAGAGCAAGATCGCATCCACATCCGTTGGATGTATCTTCAAGAACCCACGGGCTGGTTGGGGCTGACCTTGGAGAGAGCGAGAGAAACCGACGATGGGCACTTAGGCGTGCGTCTGTTTTGGCAACAACAGTTTTGGGTTTTTTGGCTTGCTTTGGACTTGCAATACTACCATTACTCGCAGTTTTTGGGCGGGATGCCTCATGGGATCTTTGCGGCTTTGTCGGGTAAATGGCAGTTTGCGCCTGGTTGGGAGTTGGTGGGAAGCGCCACCTTTACCTCCAATCCGTTTGTTGTGCAATCTTGGATGGGTCTGTTGAAGTTGCGTTATACCTTTTTCTTTGCGCTGCCTTCTGCGCCACCGAGTGCGATGTCTGCGGCCCCACAACAAGGGAGGCTGCGATGATGCAGATGCTTGGAGGATGGCAAAAGTCAACATGGCGTCATGGCATCGCTCTTGCGCTCATTTTTGTCGGATGGTTCGGGATATCCGCGTGCCGTGACTACATCAAAGAGGCCAAGCGCAAGCCTTTTCCCCATGCACATCACCCCTTACTTGCTTGCAATACATGTCATACGGCCGATGCACAGGGGCAGATGAAACTCACTGTGACGGTCAAACAGTGTCGCTTTTGTCATACAGAAGCCCCGCCTCACCAACCTGCTTGGCTGGCCTTCGTTTCTCAAATCAACGGTCCATCGGGAGGTTCTGCTTCTCCGCGTCCGATCTTTTTTTCGCATACCACGCACGCAGCGAGGATCAAAGGATACGGAACGGCCCAAGGTTGTGGGACGTGTCATGGCGATGTGACCTCACGCAAAGGCGGGGTACGCACGCCAACGATGGCGACTTGTTTGTCTTGCCATAACCACCAAAAAGACTATGACGAGATGAATTGCAAGCGCTGCCATCAGGATCTCCGCCAGTATCCGCTTAAACCGCTGAGCGATTATCACCATGGGCCCGACTTTGCGAGGAATCACAAGCGCTTTGCTGTGGGGCGGGTGGATCTCTGCGTGACTTGTCATGATCAGCCTTTTTGTGCGCGTTGCCACGATCCCAATCTACCGGGGAAACCGAGCTTGCGTTTCCCTACAGATGTGATCCAAGGCTTCATCCATCGAGGAGATTACATCAGCCGTCATGGTCGTGAAGCGCGCTTGCAGCCCAGTCTATGCAACCGCTGTCATGGGGAGTCGCGTTGTGTGACGTGCCATCAGAACTCACGTCGTAGTGTCTTGCAAGGTGGTCGAACCTCCCCACACCCCGCAGGTTATGTGCGTCGTGGGGGGCAGGCTTTTCATGGCCGCGATGCGCGACGAGACCCCAGTCAGTGTCAAAGCTGCCACGACCAAGGCGCCAAATCAAACTGCGTCAACTGTCATAAGGTCGGTGGGATCGGTGGAACCCCACACCCCCCAGGATGGCGGATCAACAATTCGCGTTTCCAAGCCACACAAAATGGTATGTGCCGTGTATGTCACGGAGGTGGTCGTTGAAAGAACGTATCGGCCTCCATCACCACCGCACCATCGAATCCTTGGATGCGCAGCAAGACACGGCGACATCGCATCGTCCTGTACGCTCAACGAAAAGGGCGATGTCACGTCGAAGACCGTCCTTGGGGTCTTTTGGGCTTTTTCTTGGTTTGTTGTTTGTGGTTGTCGGACTTTTTCGCATCCCTGCGTGGGCTGCTTCCAAAGGTCCCAAGACGCTCACGGCTGGCCAAAGCTGCGTCAGTGGAAGCTGTCACCAAGCCCAGGTGCAAGGGAAGTTTACACATGGCACCTCACAAAAGCCCCTTTGTACGGGGTGTCATAAACAAGATGATCCCAAACTGCATCAGTTTTCTTCGCAGTCAACGGCATCTTGTGCGAGCTGTCATGCTTCTTTTCATCAACAAACGATGTCGAAGGCATGGGGATTTGTGCATGGCCCCGTTGCAGCCGCGGCTTGCGGGACTTGCCATGATCCGCATCAAAGCCAACACAAGCATCTCTTAAAGAAAGAGGGGAATGCGCTATGTCTCAACTGCCATCGAGACGTCAGCCGCGCAGTTCCCTCGCAGAAAAGCCAGCATCCACCGTGGAAAAAGCAGCTTTGCTTGAACTGTCATAGTCCACATGGTTCAAAGCAACAATCTCTGATGCGTTCGGATGTCGCAGAGGTTTGTCTCTCTTGTCATACCACGGTCAAAAAGCAACTTTCTTCGCAAAACGCCCATCATGGGGCCTTGATGAAAGGAAGAAAGTGCCTGAACTGTCATCAAGGTCATGCCTCTACGCATGGTTCTTTGTTGCGGATGCCCTCAGCATCGTTGTGTTTGAGCTGTCACAGTCGTGAGATCCCCCGCTTTGGTCAGCGCAAACTCACAGATATCCACAAAGCCTTACAAAGCAAGTATCGCCACCAACCCCTGCAAAAAGGGCGTTGCCAAGACTGTCATACCGCCCATGGTGCGTCGTTTCCCAAGCTGTTGACCAAAGCACATCCCGCGGGACTTTATGCTGACTATCAAAAGAAAAAGTATGATCTTTGCTTTTCTTGCCATCAAGAAGGGTTGGTTTCTTCCAAGCAAACCCTCACATCGACGAACTTTCGCAATGGCGCCTTCAATCTTCATTGGTTGCATGTCAATCGCAAAAAGGGCAGGAGCTGCCGCTTTTGTCATGATGCACACGCTACCCAACAGCCTCATCTCATACGAAAACGCGTGACTTTCGGACAATGGAAGCTTCCCATCGGGTTCCAAGCCTCGAAAGAAGGCGGCAAGTGCGCTGCTTCGTGCCATCAGTCTCGAACGTATCGTCGAGAAAAGCCGATAGAACAGGGATATGAGCGCTACAAAGATTGGCTAAAGGCACCTGCCTCTTTGCAAAGAAATATTCTTACACCCAAGCGCAAACAAAGGACATCTCCGTGATGAGCAGGCATGTGGGCACATTTGAGAGAAACCGTGACTTGGCGAAATCTGCGGATGGTACGCAAAGACGAGGTGATGCGATGAAACAGTCATGCCCAAGTCCCCAAGGCCACATGCAAAAGATCCTTGGAGATGGGACCTCTGAGATGCTGGTGCAGTGTGACAAGGTACAGACCCCTCGGTCTTTGCGGAGAGATGGGCGTTCTTGGTTGTTTGGGATGTTGTGTGTGTTGGGGATGTTTGGATGCCGACAACTGCCCGAAAAGCTCCCGACCATCGAAGACAAGCCTTCTCAAAAGCGTCTCGTGGCGCCAGCCAATGTCAAAGACAACCCGTTGTTGCCGCTGCCACAACGTTCGACAAGAGAGCTACGTTTGTCTTTGCGCAAAAAACAATTGCTTGTTGTGGCGCCACCGTCGTTCCGCGATCCCAAGCTTTTTCCGTGTAGTGCTTGTCATACGGGGGAGCCCAACCGCAAAAAAAGAAAGCTCACCAAAGCACACGAAGACCACAAGATGCTCCATGGGGGCGAGCATATGTGGTGTTTTCACTGTCATGCCCCCAACCGTGTCGATCAACTGCGCCTTGCAGACGACACAAACATCTCTTTTGAAAGCTCTCACTTGCTTTGTTTCCAGTGCCACGGGGACAAAACAAGGGAGTGGGTTGCTGGGGTTCATGGACGCACCGTTGGGTACTGGAGAGGCCCCAAACGATACCTCCTCTGTACGCATTGCCATGATCCGCACGATCCAAAGCCGAAAAAGATTCGACCGATGCCGATGCCGATCCCACCTCATCGAATCCAAACTCCCCATAGGAGGGTACCATGAGCGGCTTATCCAAACAGACCCAGTCCGTGATGACCCCCGCAGCAAAGGCTCAACAAGCCCGTGCTGCGGAGGGTTCAGAAACCAAAAGCAGATCCCCATCTTTTTCCTCTGCGCGTGTTTCTTTGGGTACATTCAAAGCGACCCCTTCCCAAGGTTCTTCGGGCGGTTGCGGAGGCTGTCAGCCTTCGTCTTGTGGCGGTTGTGGAGGCGGAAGTAACGTCTCTTTCGATCCGCGCTTGCCCAAAAGCAATGTCGATCCCAGAGCGCCTCTTCCTACCGCAGCTTTTGGAGGGAGCACTTTGGATCTTGCGCCTGCTCCTTCGGTGGCAGCGGTGGCGGCTTTGTCGCATACAGCACTCGAAAAAGCCTTGGGACCGATGCCATCGGAAGCCCAAGTCGCACAGATGGCACCTTGGGCAGAACAAGGAAAGCCCCAAGGCGGAGGATGTGGCAGCGGAAGTTGCGGATGTGGCGGCGGAGAAGCGAAAGAGCCGGCTTCTGTGAACGAAGCGCTTGAGTCTTACGTGACCGATGATACCTATCTTGGCGACCTTACACAGTGGATCGCGCCACCTCCTCATGCACCCGCCGCAAGTTTGCAAAAGCTCGCACGTCGGGAGTTTTTGCGTCAACTTTTGATTGGCGGTATTGCAGGGATTGGTCTTGCACAAAATATCGCCTGTAAGCCCGATCAACGGGCTGAGATGGTGCAGCAACACTACTATCGACTTTCCCCCAAAGATCGCAAAGAAGTGATTGCGCGCCTAGAACGAGAGTACTGGTCGAAGTATCGCAAAAACGCCAAGATCTCGATGAAGCCAGCAAAAAAAGGCGTGCTTTTTGGCTATGCCTTGGATCTGAGTTTGTGCATTGGTTGTCGAAAGTGTGTGTACGCTTGTGCGGAAGAGAACAACCTTTCGCGTGATCCACAGATCCACTGGATCAAGGTGTTGCAGATGGACGCGGGACATGGGCTCGATCTGCACCATGGCACGCCATTTTACAACCCAGAGAAGGTGCCCGAAGCTGGCAAGACCTATGTACCTGTCGCTTGTCAACAGTGTGCAGATCCCCCATGCACGAAGATCTGCCCCGTGGGAGCGACTTGGCGTGAGCCTGACGGTATCACTGTGATCGATTACAACTGGTGTATCGGTTGCCGTTATTGCATGGCGGCCTGTCCCTATGATGCGCGTGCATTCAACTGGGCGGAACCTTCGATCCCTGCGAACCAACTCAACACAGATATGCACTACCTCGGCAATCGTCCGCGGATGAAAGGGGTTGTGGATAAGTGTACTTTTTGCATTCAGCGCGTAAGAGAAAATCGCCTTCCTGCGTGCGTGGAGTCTTGTCCTGTGGGCGCGCGCAAGTTTGGCGATCTCAATGATCCAAATGGCGAGCTTCAGTACATCTTGAAAAAGAAAAAAGTCCTTGTATTGAAAGAAGAACTCAATACAAAACCTCAGTTTTTCTATTACTACTGATGTGTTGCATCATTGGATGAGGTTAGGTGACCTATGTGGTTTTTTCGATTTTTCAAGGCCAGCATCCTCACCATGCTACGGGGAGGAAAGTGGTATTACCTTTGGTTGGCTTTTTTGCTGGGCTTGCTTGGTGTAGGTTGCCTTGCGTACTGGCATCAATTTACCCAAGGGCTGATCGTCACAGGCATGCGTGACCCACTGTCATGGGCTTTTTATATTGGTAATTTTACCTTTATGGATGGTCTTGCCGTGACCACGGTGCTTTTGGTCGTCCCTGCCTATTTCTACGACTGGCGTTCTTTGCATACGCCAGTCGTGCTCGGTCAGTTGTTGGCGGTCTGTTGTGTCGTGATGGCGATGCTTTTTGTCACTGTCGATATCGGGCGACCTGATCGAAGTTGGCACCTGATCCCTTGGTTGGGGGTGCTGAACTTCCCACGCTCGATTCTGGCGTGGGACATCAGCGTCTTGGTTTCTTTTATGGCGCTGAATGTTTTGCTGGCTTTTTATGCCTTGTATCGGGCTTTTTTGGGGAAAGAGTACAACCGCAAGATCTTGTTCTTTCTGATCGCTCTCTATGTTCCCTTGGCTCTAGGCGTTCAGACCATCGCCGCTTTTCTTTATGTTGGTTTGCCTGGGCGTCCCTATTGGAATGCGGCGATCTTGGTTCCCAAGTTTATTGCTTCTGCGCTGTGCGCGGGGCCTGCGTTGTTGTTGTTGATCTTGCAGGTCCTTCAAAAGACGCATGCTCTCAAGCTAGAGCAGCGGGTCTTTGAGAAGATCGCGGAGTGGATGACGTATGCCATGGCCGCGACCCTTTTGTTGTTTGGAGCGGAGGTCTTTAAGGAGATGTACTCTGATACCAAACACGCCATCCACATGAAGTACCTGTTCTTTGGTTTGCACGGAAAGACCGCCCTTGTGAAGTTTGCGTGGGGCTCTCTTTTGATGCAAGTCATTGCCTTCGCGTTGTACCTTTCGCCCAAACTGCGAAAGAAAACGTGGGCGATGAACCTAGGTGCGTTGCTTATCTACTTTGGTGTCTATCTCGAAAAAGGGATCATCTTGGTGGTGCCTGCCTATACACCGTCAGCCCTGGGGATCATCTACGAGTATCAACCTTCGTGGGTGGAGTGGTCGGTCTCTGCGGGTGTTTTTGCGCTGGGATTTTTGTTGTTCACCTTGATGGTCAAAGTGGCGATCCCTGTGATGCAAGGCGAATTGCAGTTGAAGCACTGCCTCAAGGTTACAGAACTCCCGATGCAAGATCCTGAATTACAACAAGCCCTTGGGGGCCAAAAAAGCGCTGCGGGACAAGATGATGCTTAAACGGCTTGCTGCGGCGCTTCTCTTTTTGAGCGTATGGTTGGGAGGGAGCCACAGTGACTCCGCAGAAGCCCGTCCTCCCGACAAAATCGGGAAAGGATGTGTGAGTGGTCAGTGCCATAGCCAAGTCGGTCGCAGTGGTCGCACGATCCATCGACCCGCAAAGTTCGGTCACTGCGCGGTTTGTCACAAACAACCACAACCCCGAAAACATCGCTTTAAGCTTGATCGCAGCCCAAGACTTTGTCTTACATGTCATCGTCGTTATAAACAACTTCATACCAAGCGCCGCCCGCGCAGTCCCTCGCGCGTCAAACAACTCGCCAAGTGGGACTGTTTGTCTTGTCACAACCCCCACCAAAGCCCGCGCCCTGCGCTCTTGCGCAAAGCACCCACACAGCTTTGCCAGACCTGCCACCAAGGAACGCATCTTCCTCCAAAAGCGGCCCATGCAGCGACGCATCCACAAGGTTCCTCTCACCCACCTGTACGACAGGGGGCGTGCTTGAACTGTCATCGTCCACACACGCCTTCTCCAAGACCTCGGCTGATGCGGGCGAATGTCAACAAAAGTTGCATTGGATGCCACCGCAAACAAGTCTTGTCCAAGAAGCACAAAGGCTGGACACAGCTTCATCCCAAGCTCGCTTCTCAGTGCAATCGTTGTCATCAGCCCCATGCATCGCCTCATCCCAAACTTTTGCGCCAAACGGGTAGTGCGATGTGTTTGCAGTGCCATAGCCAAGTGAAGAAACACCTCGCTTCTGATAAAAGTGTCCATCAGCCCGCAAAACAGGACTGTTTGCAGTGTCACTCACCCCACGGCAGCGCAAACAAAGGACTGCTCAAGTCCCCACAGGTCGAGCTTTGTCGCTCATGTCACCAAAAAGTCTATCATCGCAGTGAAAAAGCGCGCTCTGCCCACGCTCTCAGCACACAAAAGCGCGGATGTTTGGGGTGTCATCAGCCTCATAGCTCAAAACATCCACATCTCCAAACCCTCGCACAAAAAGGGCTGTGTCTTTCATGCCATCGAGAGGATGTTAAAGCCGCTTCTGGACGGGTGATTCAAGGGATACAACAAAATATAGGAAAAAGTCTTCATCCTCCCTTTCAAAAGGGCCTTTGTTTGGACTGCCATCAGCCCCATCAGTCTCTTCATGCTTGGCTTTTGCGTGCTCGTTTGCCTACGTCTGTCTATGTTCCTTATGCAAAAAAACAATATAAACTTTGTTTTGCCTGTCATAAAAGCGACCTTGCAGAGCGTCAGTGGGCTCGCTTGGACGAAACCAGATTCCGCAATGGCTCGTTGAATCTACACTTTCTTCATGTAAACAAGGCACAGCGGGGACGCAGTTGCATTACTTGTCATGCGTCACATGGTACCCAACAACATGGACTGATCCGTTCCTCCCTTCCCTACGGCGAAAAGGGATGGAAGCTGCCAATCAAGTTTCAGAAAAAAACGCAGGGCGGAGGATGCGTCAGTGGTTGCCATGCCCCCAAAGAATATGATCGCAAAATGCCGATTCAACGGGGCTATCTGCTGCATCCACCTCCTTACCGTTGATGTTTAAGAGTGAGAAAAAAGCTGAGGGAATCTTTTTTTGAGGTAGGAGAGGGCATGCGTTCGTGCAATTCCTTTCAGTTTAAAGGCTTTTTCTGGGCGTCGATGGTGGACGCCTGCACGCAAAAAGATATTGTCACGCGATGTTTGGGTTCCCACGAAAAGGTCGATGCGACGGGGGCCACGTCCATGAAACGCCCCTCCAGTATCTTGCACCACAAAAAGCCCACTGTGTTTTGAACCATCAGGCAGCGACAAGCCCCGCAAGCGCGGGATGTAGAGCACATCACCTTCTCGATAGGTTCGTAGATCGGCTGCAATCGTGTGGAAAGGTAGAAGGCATCGTCGTTTGACGCCCACTCCATAACGGCATCGACGCACGATGCGAAAGCGTCCTGAGGCGTCCCAGTTGACGAGGCGGCGGACACCACGACGAGCGCGCAAAAGTCCTGTTCCTTCCATCTTGAGGACTTGATAAAAACGCTTGCAAACCACCGCGAGAGTCCTTCCTCTTTTGTCTCGAACACGGGCGCGCTCATGCCCACGGTAGCGGCGTTTTCGATAACGTCCACGACAGGAAACCTTGGTTTCATCTGCAATAAAATACGTGGTGGGCAAAAGTCCTGGGATCGCTTTCATTTGGGCGGGAAGCAACCAAGCGGGTTTCTTTTGGCGAGGACTTTTTTTGTGAGCAAGACTTTTCTTTTGTGAGATGTTTTTTTTCTTGGGGATAGAAGTCTTGGCGACGGTCGTGGGGGGTGGCATCTGGGGCTTTGAGGTGATGATATAAGCTTTTTTCTCGCAGCCAAATAAGAAAAAAGATGTAACGATGGCAAGCCATGGCATGGATGTAAAAAGAGCGGTGTCTTTGGCTGGCTGGGCGGCGTTGAGGGGCGTTTGTGTGTTGGGAGGGACACGTAAAACCATCTTCTCCTCACGTTTTTTGTAGGTCGTAGGATGGGTTGGGTATATCGTTCTTATCTTAGTTCTCCAGCGCTTTTCTGCAAGGGTGGGCTTGTTTGCCTTGTCTTTTGTGGGGGAGCGGATGGTCTTTGTGTTGTGATGGAGAGAGTGAGATGGGTTTCTTTCTTTTGCAAGCGTCGGGTGTGATCGCGATCTTAGGTCCTTCTATTCAAGTGGACATGCATCGACACCATGCGCTTCAACTCACGGTGGCTTTGTCTGGGCCGTTTACGCTGACTTGCCAAGGGAGCGCTTCTTTGGAGTCGGGCGTCTTGTTGGCGGCGGATCTTCCTCATCAAGTGGAGGGGGAGGACTGTTTGATCCTACTTTTGGAGCCTGAGAGTCATCTCGCAGTCCAACTGCGTGAGCGATATCTTCGGGAGGATGGTCTTGCTCGGCTGCCTGAGGCGATCCTTGAGGCGTGTCAACGCAGGTTTCGCGAGGAGCGAGAGAGCGGCACCCAAGAAGAAGGGCTGCGATGGGAACACATCGCTTGGTTTTTGCAAGCGTTGCACGAGGGGATTTGTTGGCAGCGACATCTTGATGAACGCGTTCAAAAGGTGCTTTCGTGGCTCGATCATCTCGAAGAGACGGAGGACTTGGCTTCTGCAACATTAGAAGCTGCACATAAACAAACCTATCTTTCAGAGAGTCGTTTTTTGCATTTGTTTTCTGAGCAAGTGGGGGTTCCTTGGCGGCGATATCTGCGATGGCGTCGATTGATTGGCGCGGTGCAATGGTCGTTGAAGGGAGCATCTTTTACAGAGAGCGCGCATCATGCGGGATTTGCGGACTCTTCGCATCTCACACGGGTTTTTCGGGAGATGTTTGGGATCAATCCGCGTGTCTTTCTTGGATATCTTGAAAAATAGGGGCCTTTTTTGGGGATGGGCCAAGATAGCCAGTTTGTCCAAGTTTTCATGGAGGGGACTGGGTATGTTTCTTCTTGGAAGATGAAACACTCACCAAAAAGAAGGAGCGATGATGGACACCCAAAGATTTCAAAAAGAGACCGCGATCCTCGATTATACGTCCCCTACGATAGCCCAATTGGTTGAGCAAAGAGGATGGAAAAAGCTCGATACCTTCGAGCGGATTGGGGCGATCTATTTGTTTGTGCGCGATGAGATCTTATTTGGTTACAATGCGAGCGATGATATCCCTGCGAGCCAAGTGCTTGCGGATGGATACGGTCAATGCAACACCAAAGGAAGCTTGTTGATGGCCTTGCTTCGGGCGTCAGGGATCGCTTGTCGTTTTCATGGGTTTACGATCAACAATGCCTTGCAAAAAGGAGCTATTCCACCTTTTCTGATGCCTTTGGCGCCTCGTTATATCCTGCACAGTTGGGTGGAAGTGTGGTTTCGCGAGCGGTGGGTTTGTCTGGAAGGATTTATCTTGGATAAAGCCTACCTGATGTCGATTCAAAAGAGATTTTCTGAGATCTCACAAGACTTTTGCGGCTATGGGGTTGCCACGACGTGCCTTGCGAAACCTCCGATCGATTGGGAGGGGTCGGATACATACATCCAAAAAGAAGGGATTCACGACGACTTTGGGGTCTTTGATGATCCTGATGCATTCTTTCTGGAAAAAGGGGCAAATCTTTCGGGCGTGAAAAAGTTTTTCTTCCGCTTTTTGTTTCGCCATTTGATCAATCGTAATGTTCGAAACATCCGAGGGGTATGACTGTCCTGATAAAGCGCGATGGTCTTTATGCTGTCACAGCAGAGAAGAAATACAACGAAAAATAATCTTGTGGGTCGGACCACAGACACTTTTGTTGGAACCCAGCCTGTTGACCGAGCTGTTGGACTTCCTCTGGACTGTATTTGTAAGAATATTCCGTACAAATCGTCTCGTCTTTGGCAAAAGCAAAGCGATGGTCTTGCACGTGGACGATTTGTTCTTGTTTGCTCCGCAGATGCATCTCGATGCGGCCTTCTTGTTCGTTGTAGAAAGCATCGTGCGCAAACTGTTCAAGCTTGAAGTCTGCGCCAAGTTCTTGGTTGATGCGCACCAAGAGATTCAGGTTGAAAGCTGCGGTGACGCCTTCAGGATCGTTGTAAGCGTGTTCTAGGACAGCCTTGTCTTTTTTGCGATCCACCCCCAACAACAAACCCCCTGATGCACCCACAACTTCCCGCAAACGCGAGAGAAAGTGGATGGCTTGTGTCGGAGGGAAGTTGCCAAGGGTCGAGCCAGGATAGTAGGCGATAATGCGTTGCGTTGTGTTGGGGAAAGGAGGGAGGGAAAAAGGCTTCGTATAATCCGCAGCGATGGGAGATATCGCGATATGGGGGAATTGTTGGCGAAGCGACTGGGCAGCGATGTGTAGATGTTCTTCAGAGATATCGACAGGGATGTAAGCGGTGGGTTGGTAGAGGGCTTTCAACAACAAGTGCGTCTTGAGGCTACTGCCACTTCCTGGCTCAACGATGATCGCGTTGGGACCGATGATATCCGCGATTTGAGGTAGATGTTGCTGCAAGATGCCTAGTTCTGTGCGGGTTGGATAATAAGCCTCCAAAGTGGTGATTTGATCGAAGAGTTGGGAGCCTTTTGCATCGTAAAAGTACTTACAGGGCAAGCTCTTGGGTGTTTCTTGCAGCCCTGCAAAGACATCGCGAAGGAACTCTTCTTTTTCGGGTAAGTTGTTGTCTTGTGGGCGGGCTTCTTGGGAGGGGGCTGTGTTTTGGCTCATTCTTTTTCCCTTTGTGGTACGGCTTGGTGGCGAAGTCTTTGTCAAGGAAGGGACTTGGGTTGTGGGTCTATTTGGCGAGACGAAGTCCCGAGAATTGCCACCGTGCGTGAGGTGGGAAGAAATTGCGGTAGGTTGGGCGGATATGGTCTTGGGGTGTGGCGCAAGAACCCCCACGCAAGACCATCTGGTTGCACATGAACTTGCCATTGTACTCGCCGATCGCGCCTTGGGCTGGTCGAAAACCTGGGTAGCTTGTGTAAGGACTGGATGTCCATTCCCAAACATCCCCGTACAGTCGATGAAAAGGCGATGCCTCAGAGGATGGAGAGGCTTCTTTCATCTTGAGGTAGGTTTGTTCGTTGGCAGGGTGAAACAGTTGCTGCTCTACGAAGTTTCCTTGGGGTGCATGTTCTCGTGCGACGAACTCCCACTCTTGTTCTGTGGGGAGACGAGCGCCTGCCCACCGCGCGTAAGCATCGGCCTCAAAGTAACTGACATGGCAAACGGGCTCACTCAAAGAAAGCGGACGTGCCCCTGCCAGCGTGAAGATGTACCATTGGTCGTCTTGTTTGTACCAATACAAGGGGCATTCCCACTGTTCACGTTGAACAGTGCTCCAACCATCCGACAACCAGTGGGAGGGTTGTTGGTAGCCTCCATCCTCCATGAAGGATAGAAACTCGCCCGCTGTGACAGGGCGATGCGCAAGTTGAAAAGGTTGTAAGAAGTCTTGGTGGCGTGGGCTTTCATTGTCGAAGAGAAACGCGCCTTCTTGTGCACCAAACCAAAATACACCCCCATCATAAGTGCGCCACTGAAGAGGAGATGTCTCGATCTCGTCGGAGACAAGGCCTTCTTTGTACGTGGGGAGCAGTGGGTTGGAACCCAAGACATGCTTGATATCCGTAAGGATCAGCTCTTGGTGTTGTTGTTCGTGATGGGTTCCCAACAAGATCGTATCGACAACAGCGGGTGGGAGGGGCTTTGAGAAAGAACCCGATAAGAACTTCACCATGAAGCGATCCACATACGACCGATACTCTAGGATATTTGTCACCGTTGGGCGAGAGAGTTGGCCTCGATGGGCGCGTGTAAACTGTGGTCCTACAGCGTTGTAATAGGAATTGAAAAGGTAGCGATACTGTGGGTGAAAGTCTTTGTAATCGGGGAGTTGTTCTGCCAAGACAAAGGTTTCAAAAAACCAAGTGGTATGCGCGAGATGCCACTTGGTAGGGCTGACATCGGGCATGGTTTGGATCACTTGATCTTCGACAGTCAGGGGGCGAGCGAGTTCTTCTGATGCTTTTCGCACTTGTTGATAGCGCTGTAGAAGGGCCTCAGATGAGCGTTCGAGCATATCTCGTTTCCTTTGCGTATGGATCGTCAGTGGGACTCTTGTGTCTTTTGATGCGTCGTCTGTCGCGGTTGTTGCTTGGGTGTAAGCGTCGGAGCGTGCGTGTTTATTTGGAGGTTTCGTCTGGGGAAAGATCTAACTCGGGGTAATGGCGAAAGATTCCATCTTCACAAAATGGCAAACGACGCGAGGATTGAAGGTAAGACGCGATCCTCGGCAAAGATGTTACATGATCGCGCAGAGCCAAGAGCCCTGGGATATCTGGACGCACGTGGGCAAAAGCCTGTGGGAAGGCATAGGACAGTCCCTCAAGTACTTGAAACATCGAGAGATCGACGTAAGAAAGAGCATCGCCTACAAGGTGGCGTCCTTGCCCTGTTGTATTCGATTGAAGCACCCGCTCAAAGTAGTTCAAAAACTTGGGCATACGCACACGGACAAAGCCATCAGCGCGCTTTTTGGCTTCTTCTTTTTGATCTTCGTAGTACTTCATCGTCCAAAGTGGATGGTGTGTGTCGTGTGCTTCTGCCACCAGATCGGCGATCGTGAGTTGCAACTGGTTGGCGCGGGTCCACGATGCCTCATCCTCTGCGACCAGCCCATGACGCCTACCCAAAAAGAGGCAGATGTTGGCGACTTGGGCGATGTAAAGGTCATCTGCTTGCAAGATCGGAGGGGCCAAAGGCAACATCCCTGCGTGCTCACCGCGCAACACGCTCATCAAGGCGGGGATTCCGCCACCTTGCTCTTGTGGTAATCGCACCACATCGACGTACTCTGCTCCTGCTTGTTCTAATATCAAACGAACGAACTCGCCACGACCCGGTAATCCGGGCCAATAATACAATGTATAGGTCGTGCTCATGAGCTCCCCTTTGTTGTTGGACCTAGAACGAAGGGACTTTGGCTTGTTTCAAGACCACACAGCGATCAAAACGTTGAGAGGTTTTAACCATGGCGCTCTTGGGATCGAAAAACAAGTAGGCTGGGGATGTCTCATGACAGTGTCATTTGAGCAAAACAATCGTGGGGAAGGTATGGAGGCAAGAGAAAGGGGATAAGTTTCAGCAAGGTTGTCGAAGCAGATGATTGATGCGTATCCTATGGACGCGGTGGGATGGGCCGTATGGTTTATTGAGGGGGCGTTTTCTGAGAGGATTTAGGACTTTGTGGAAGTATCATCTCTGTCTTTTTCTTTGAACGTCTGCCAAACAAAGAAAACAGGATCACAGAGAGCGAAACGATCGCAATCGAGATGAGATTGGCGAGTGCTTCTTCTCGTGTGCTGTGACCTGTGTGGGCATAAGCGACGCTGGGGGTCAAAGCCAAACATATCGCAAGGATCAGGTGTTTCATCCTTTTTTTAGGCGCGGAGACCCCTGCGTTCAGGCAGGGGAGGAAACGCCGTTCTGCTTTTTCGTCAACGTGTGACATGATATGACAGAGTTTGTAAGTAAGACCTACAAAAAAACAAACTGACTTCTGTGGGTTCCCCATGAAAAAAGTTCGCTACAAATACCGCATCTACCCGAATCTTGAACAAAAAGCCCATCTCGCCAAAGAGTTCGGCTGCGTTCGCTTTGTTTACAACTGGGGACTCAAAAAACAACTGGATGCCATCTCTGCCGATGACAAACGCCCTAACATGGTCGCTCTCTCCAAACAACTCACCACACTCAAAAAACAACAAGACTACTCTTGGCTCAAAGACGTCTCTTCCGATCCACTTCAACAAACCTTACGACACCTTGACAAGGCTTGGAACCACTGTTTCTCCAAGCGAAACAAACGACCACGCTTCAAAAAAAGACGCGGCGACCAATCCATCTCCTACACCACCCATGCTTTCCGCATCTTTGAGGGAGAACTCTTCTTCGCCAAGATGAAGCAGCCTTTCGATGTTCGCTTCAGTCGACCCCTTCCTTCTGCTCCCAAAACAGCCACGATTCTCAAAGATACCACTGGACGGTACTTTGTGAGTTTCACGGTTGAGTTGGACCCTCAACCTTTTCCTCCTCAAAACAAAAGCATCGGAATCGACCTCGGTCTCACCCACTTTTTGACCGCGAGTGACGGTGAAAAAGTCGAGAATCCCCGCTATCTTGAACGTGACCTAGAAAGGCTAGCCAAAGCCCAACGCCAACTTGCCAAAAAGCAGAAAGGCTCGAAGAACCGAGAAAAAGCACGGAGAAAAGTGGCCCGCATCCATGCCCAGATTGCCGACAAGAGAAGAGATTTCTTGCATCAGCTTTCGACACGCCTGATACGCGAAAACCAAGCGATAGGCATCGAAACCCTTGCCGTGGGGAACATGGTGAAAAATCGAAAACTTGCCCGTGGTATCAGCGATGTGGGATGGAGCGGTTTTGTAGGGATGTTGGAGTACAAAGCAGAATGGTATGGCAGAGAACTTGTGAAGATAGACCGTTGGTTCCCATCGTCGAAAACTTGCAGCTGTTGTGGGCATGTCCTTGAAACTCTTCCCTTAGATGTCAGAATGTGGAATTGCCCGAGATGCGGTGCGAAACACGATCGAGACATCAACGCCGCGCTCAACATCAAATGTGCCGCCGGGCTGGCGGTTCAAGCCTGTGGAGAAAGCCACCTCTTGGCAGAAAGACAACTGTCTCTCTTCCAAAGTGGCTTCGAGGAAGCAGGAAAACAACCTTCGTGAGAAGGGGAATCCCCGGCCTAAAGGACGGGGAAGAGGTCAATTTTACTTTTTCCAAACAACATGGTGGCCTCCTTTGGGGTCGATGCCATCGTGATTTTGAGGGCCTATCGTGTGTGCCTTGTGACCCTCACGCACAGCGATCTCCATGCTGTGAAACGTTTCTTACACGCTTTGGAGAGGCTGTCTCGATCGTCGGATTCACAAACACACACCCTTGCTGAACCTGCACAAGACGACCCAGCGCAAAAGGGCGGAAGGCTCTTGTTGCAAGCCATCAAGATGCGGGCCCAAGGGGATTACAAAGGATGCTTGCAACCCGCGCTTCAAGCGGCTGCGCTCCTGCCTTTGGAGCATGACTTTTTGCGGGTAGAGGCGGCGTTTTTAGCGCTGCGTGTTCGATGTCATCTCGAAGGTGCGCAAGATGTCGTACTCGACGCGCTTTTGGCGTTGTTTCAACAAGCGATCCAAGCAGGTGATCTTCCCCATGTGCTCGCACTCAACGAAGTGATCGCAAAGCTGTGGTTGTTGAAGGGCAAGCCTTTGCGCTCGTATCGTTGTTGCGAGCAAGCCCTTGATGCTGTGCAAGGTCTGTTGTCCCCTGAGATCTTGCCGCTCCCTGTGATGGCTTCGCTTTATATCGCGCGGGGAGAGGTGGCTTATCAACAAGATCGGTTGGAACAAGCGATCGAGGATCTTTCCTTGGCGCTCGAACTTGCCGAACAAGGGGGACTTTTGCGGGCTGCCCTCGCTGCGAGGGTGCAGTTGTCGCGTGCGTTTTATGCAAAAGGCGAGGTTCCTCGTGCCAAGCAGCTTTTGGAACAAGTGGAGCGCGTGTCGCAACATGCCGCAGTGCGGAGCATTTGGGACTTTGTGCGAAGCATCCAGCTCTCTTGGCAGTTTGGCCAACGTCAACGGGCGGAAGCATGGTGCCAACAGGTTGCACTTCAAGATGCACAGATCTCGACACTGACGGAGCTTTCGACGCCTCCTGTCTTGGCGCGGATCTTTCTTGCGCAAGAACAATGGAGCAAAGCTGAGCAACAGATCCAAAAAGCACTCGAAACCAGTGAGCTTTTCGCTTGCAACGGGCTACGTTGGAAAGGGACGTTGTTGCGGGCTTTGCTACTCCAAGCGCAAGGGCAACTGTCTGAAAGTCTTCAGCTTTTGCTTGTGTTGTTGCGAGAGGCCCAACTCGAACATGTGCTGCGTTTGTATGCTGACGAAGGCCCCCAAGTCGCCTCGTTGCTCTCCAAACTTTTGCACACGATGACACGGCAAGATCGCGATGCACTCGGTGGATACATCCGTCAGTTGCTTGAGGCTTTTCGGTTGCCCGATGTGGAAGCTGCCCTGACAGCTTCCACAGTTTCATCCTCGCCATCCTTGGAAGCGACGGTGAGCACGACTCTTTCGCCTGCGATGTACCAACTCGATCCGCTGAGTGAACGAGAACTCGAAGTGCTTGCCTCTCTCGCGCAAGGAGGCTCCAACAAAGAGATCGCGCAGGTCCTGCATATCTCCCTCTCTACGGCCAAGACGCATATCCGACGGATCTACAGTAAACTTGGGGTGAAAAACCGCACGCAGGCCATTCAACAGGCCCGTCAGTTGCAGATCTTGGAGGAGTGAAGGAGAGAAAAAGTGCTGGGGGTTTGTGTGGGGATTAGCGGTAGGTAAAGGTGAAGGGGTAATTGACTGTGGTGGCGAGGGCATTGTGAGAGCGGGGGAACTTGAGTTCGAGCAATACCCGAAGGATGCAGCTATCGACCTGACTGTCACTCCAAGTCCAACCGTCTTTTTCGCTGACTTTGGCGAAGAGGACATCTCCAGCGGCGGTCACTCGCCACGAGTACTCGATGGTGCCGTGGACACGGTGGTTTTGGAGCATCTGATCTTGGTAGCATGTCCTCACAGGGGCCCAAGAACGTTCGAGGGTACTTGAGACTTGCTCGCGGTTGAGACCTCCGCTGGTGAGGGGGCGAAAGGTTTCGAGGATACTGTTGGCCATAAAAGGGATCTTGCTACGGATCAGTTTTCCATTTTTGTAGATCTCCCTCGCAAGGGGATTTCCGTAACGATCCCACCATTGGAAAAGGCCGTGTTTTTTGCCTTTGACATAGCTTGCTTTTTGGAAAAGCTGACCTGACTGGTACCAACGCGTCACTGGCCCATGATAATGGCCTGCTTGGTAGGTGGCTTGTTCCCATTTTTTGCCGTTGGGGTGCCAAACTGTGTGGGCGCCTTCGAGGTTCCCATTAAAAAACTCACCTTGTTTCATCAACTGACCGGACTCGTACCACATCTGGTATTTTCCGTGGAAGATACCTCGGTATTTTCCTTCCACCGTGAGTCTTTTTTGTTTTCCTTGATAATAAATATTGTGGGAAAATCCGGCGCATCCGCTCATAAGAAACGCCCATGGTAAGATGAAAAACATCGTGCTTTTCATGGCATCACCTCTTGCTGTCAACATCCTTGATGACTGTTCTTTTTGATGGATTGTAAGAAGATTTTTTAACCGAGAAGATGAATATCTGCTCGTGAATCTCTCTACATTCATAGAGATACGGAGGCCCTAAAAATACCTTCACTCGATTGTGAAAAAAAATCTACAAAAGCACAAAATCCCAAGAAAATATGGGCTAAGAGTGGGTATCGAAAAGAACGGTGGACAAATGGCTATCAAAAACATCGGATAGAACGAGGTTTCCTTTACACTTCTTGTCACACTTTCAATCGACCCTTGCTATAAAAATGGATGTCAAAAGAACCAAGGATGAGGTTGGGAGGTAGAAAGGTGGGCTTTGGGGGGGGAAGCAGGGTTGGAGACTATTGCTTGCAAACGCCCGAATCTGTAGGGGCGCCGTCGACGGGGACACAGATCTGGCCCATCGAACAAGGGCTGTCTGTATCGCAAAGAGCCGCACAAATCTTGTCTGTTTGTTGGAAGGGCAAGAAGCAGATCGAGCCAGGGGCGCACTCCAAAGTGTTTGAACACTGCGCTCCAATCGCCTTTTGTCCTGCGGTGCCTGTGATGCAAGCGCCATTTTTGCTGTGCGCGAGGAAGCAGACTTCTCCAGAAGGACACTGCTGGTTTTGCAGGGTGCATCGTTGATAACAAGTGCCATTGGGAGGGCTTGAAAGCACGCAAACAAGCCCCTTATCACAGATCTTTTGTAGGTCGCAGGCTTGGCCTTTTTGTGCGACGGTGCCTTCTACACAGATGCCTGCGCCCGTGCTTAGGACCAAACAAAGCCGTCCTGCGGGGCATGCAGGGGTCTCTGGATCACAAGACAGATGGCAGACCGCAGGATCCACATCGTCACGACAACCGTAACCAGGGGGACATCGTGGAGAACTGCTTTGACAAGCACCTTTTGTAAGTTCTACATCTGCGGGGGTTTCGGGTGTGGGTTCTGGTGTCGCCTCTGGAGTTGGTTCGCTTGTGGGCTCTGGGGTCATCTCTTGCGGAGTGGTTTCGTTGGCTGGCTCGAGCGTGGTTTCTGGCGAGGTCGGCTCATCGGGGAGGGAGGTCTCGAGCGCCTTTTCTTGGGGGGAAGCGTCTGGGGTGGTTTCTGTCGTGGTTTCTGTTTTGGCTTCCGCTGCGGTCTCTGTGATCTTTTCTGTGGCCGGGGTATCACAGGCGATCAAGGAAAGGCCGCTTCCCATACAAGCCAAAAACAAGACAAAGAAAGAACTGTGGAACAAGCGCTTTGTTTTCTTAAAAGGTCCATATATCGGCATTGAAAGTCATCCCATGGGTTAACGCGAGCACAAGGCTTTTCTCTC
This sequence comes from Myxococcales bacterium, assembly GCA_020632975.1. Classification (GTDB taxonomy): domain Bacteria; phylum Myxococcota_C; class UBA6777; order UBA6777; family UBA6777; genus JAKLKB01. The sequence goes on along the minus strand of JACKEL010000001.1, from coordinate 504,338 downwards.
TCATAAAGATTGTTGAGAAAAAATCGCATGTCTCGAAGAGAAAAAATGGAAAGACGCTCTGGTTTGGCGATCTTTCGCGACGTGTCTTCTGGTTTTTAACAAAGAAGGTGATGTCGTGAAAGATGCGTTCGTGGGGATGACGCGGCCAACTTGGGAAGGTGGATGATACAAGAGGTGTGGTTGTCGTGTTGGGAGAGGGCGGTGGAGTGAGGGTTTAGGCTTTGTAGTTGGGCTTGAGGAGGATCTTGGCCTCTGCGGGAGGACGTGTGAGGGGCATGTAAGTAGGCTTGGGGATCTCGCCTTGGAGGACAGGTTGGAGTCCAAGGGACGCAAGACGTCGCGCGGCGATGGTGGTGTACACAACACCTTCAAACACAGCCAAATGGTATCCAAGGCAGAAGTGAGGTCCGCCACCAAACTGCACAGCCTCCGAAGGTTTGGGGCGATGGGCTTGTTTGGTCCAACGCTCGAGAGAAAGGGTCTCTGGGTTGGGGTAGAGGTTGGCATCGCGAGAAAGCGAAAGCAAAGATGCCGAAACGGACGTATCTTTGGGGATCTTGACGCCGTAGATCTCGATGGGTTCTTCAACACGACGAGGGGTGAGGACGTTGATCACAGGGTAGAGTCGAAGGACTTCGCGGAAAAGCGCTTCTATTTTGGGGAAACGCTCCATGTCTTTGGGGGAGGTTGGCGGACTGTCTGCGGCGACGGCTTCTTCGCGAATCTCTTCCCACAGTTCGGGGGTTGCGCCCATGTGGATAAACATCCAAGCGACAGTTGCTGCGGTGGTTTCGTGTCCTGCGAGTCCCAAGATTCGTAGGTTGGCAAAAAGTTCTTTGGGTTCGAGTCCTTGGCCTTCTTCGTCGGTTCCGTGAACGATCGCGCCAAGCATGGTCTTGGTATCGCCCGTGGCACGGGCTTGATCGATCATCTTTTGGAACTCTTTGTCCATCCAGTCGCGTGCTTTCAGCGAGCGCCAACGCGGAGAGCCCGGGAAGTTGAATGGGATCATGGTCCAAGGTCCCACAAAGTCATTGTAGGTCTTGCGCCAAAGGGGGAGGTCGAGGTCAGCGACACCAAGCATACGAAAGATGATATCGAGCGCATAAACACTTGTTTCGTGAAGGATCTCTAGCTTGGTGTTTTCTTTCCAACCAGAAGTGCGCTTTTCCGCAGTTTCTTCAAGGAGTGCCCCAATCTCAGATACCGTGAGACCTTTTGGCGTAAACGGAGACTGGATCGCCCCACGTATCCGTCTGTGTGGTGCGCCATCTTTGATACTGACGGTGTCTGTTGTGATGTGCCCTGTGATGCGATCACCTTCTCCACCCATGACATCCGAGCGGGTTTCCTTGTTTTTCATCACAGTGTGGGCAGCTTCACCCGTGACCACGACAGTCCATTGTCCAAAACCTGCATTGAGCCAGAACAAGGGGCCCAGTTTTTTTTGGGTTTCTTCCAAAAAGGCCACTTGGTTGTTTTTCATCTTTGCAAAATGGCCAAGGATGGGCAACGCTCCTGGAGCCACGGGGATATAAGGCAAAGTCTTGGGTGTATGCAGTTTCACGGAAAATGCTCCTTTTTTGTAAGAGATCTTCTTGTTTAGCGCTTCAACATCTTTTTCATTTGCTTTTGGATGAAACGTATCGCGGCCTTGGGAGCGATGCGAACAGCCCAATGAAGTAGGCGAGAGTCAGGGCCTACATGGATATGCAGGCGATTCTTTTCTATCCCATCAAGCATGATCCGAGCGGCCTTTTGGGGAGAAGTGATCTTGGCTTGCTGCGCGCTGGTGTCTTGGGTGGGTTCTTTGGCACCCGAGTTTTTGATGATGTTGGTTGCGATCGCTCCTGGCATCGCGACCGATACATGGACTTTTGTGTCCATCAACTCCGCATAGAGTCCTTCTGTCATCAACTTCACAGCGGCTTTGGCGGCCCCATAGATCGCTTGCCCTGGAACTGGCAAAAAGCCCCCCATACTTGAGACGTTGAGGATGTGAGCGACTGGGCGCTCCAAAAGGCGCGGGAGGAAGGCTTGTGTCATGTGGATGGTCCCGTACAAGTTCACATCTATGACACGTCGAATGGTGGCTTCATCCAGATCACGGATGTCCACAAAGGGTTGGATGATCCCTGCGTTGTTGATCACACCGTCCACCGCGCCATGATGCGCGATGACCTCTTCCACCAAAGCAAAGACACGTTCGCGATCTGTGATGTTGGCGACGTGAGTCGAGAGCCGTTCGCCTGCGTTGGCCGCTTGTTTCAATTCTTCAAGGCTCTCTTGGCGCATATCCAATGCCGCCACGCGCGCACCTCGTTGCAACAGTTGTAGGACGAGTTCACGGCCGATGCCGTTGCCTCCTCCTGTCACGACAAGCGTTTTCTCTTTCAGTTTCATCTTTGGCCTCAGTCTGTTACACACATCGCTTCCTTGGAATCGCGTTGTGTCTTCTCTCTACAAGACTTTGCTTGATATTTTTGGCACCAAGTGTCAAAAGTGTATATAGCACGTGGTGTCGAAAAGTAAAGGAATCGATTGTGTAAGGCATGAAAAGAAAAAGGATCGTAATGGTGGATCAGGTTTGTGGTGTAAGGGAAAAGGAGGGCGGGCTTCTTTTGTGTTCTTCTTGTTTCTTTGGTGGTTTCGCTTTAAAAACCCTATACGCGAACTTTGTTTAGGTTTGGGAGTTCAGAAAAGAAAGGTCACAGAAAGACGGATGTCTGGAAGAGAGAAGGTGTCTAAAAGCAAGCGAGGTCGTCCTCGTTCGATTGAGCCGCAAGAAGTCGCAGTCGTGGCTTTGCAGCTTTTCGAGCAAGAAGGATACGAAGGGGTGACGATGGAACAGATCGCGGAGAAGGCGTCTGTCAGTCGCAGGACCTTGTTTCGGTTGTTTCCATCAAAGGTCGATCTTTTGTGGGGAGGCGCAGAAGAGATCTTGGATGTCGTCAAAGAGCGCGTGAAAGCGCTTCCTTCGGGGAAGATGACGTTAAAAGAGTTTGTGTATGACTTGTTGATGCCAGCACTTGGGAGGCTGGATGAGCCTTGGTTGGCGTCGCTGGCGCGTCGACGACTGCGGCTGATTATGGCGTCGCCTGCTTTGTTGGACCACGCGGCGTTGCATGAGATGAGACTTTTTCTTGCGGACCTGATCCGCTCGCGTGTCTCACCGCAAAAGGCGCCCCCAGAGCTTTTGGCGGGGAGTATCGCTTCCGTGGCTTTTGCGGCGATCCTTTGGTGGGCACAACTTGATGAGAGCCCAATGTCCGTACAAGAAGCCTTCATCTCGGCTTTTTCGTCACTTGCAGAGGTCTCTTCTTTGGCTCAAGAGGCGGACGTTTCTGCGTGAGATGCGTGTGTTGAAGACCACTGCAAGGCGTATGCTTCGATATCTTTGCACAAGGCTTCGATGTGCGTTTCGTTGGTGAAAGGGTTCATCACCGCAAGGCGAAGGAAAAGCTTGTTGCGAAGGGTGGTTTGCACGATATAAGACACACCGTTTTCGAGGATGGCTTGGCGGATAAAAGCATTTTGTTGGTTGGTTTCCTCGGTCGATAGGCCTTCTTCTTCATAGCGAAAGCAGATGATGTTGGATTGCACGGGGGTGGCCAACTTCATGTGTGGGTGTTGTGTGATCTGTGTGGCGAAGGCTTTTGCGTGTTGGAAGAGGGTTGTGACATTTTCGCCGAAGGACTCCCATCCATGGGCTTTTACGAACCCATAGATCCCAGCACACATCATGTACTTGGTGCACTCAAAGGTACGTTTTCCTGAGTTGTACCAGTCTTGTTGTAGATCGAGCAGATAAGCGGACTGTTGTTGGAAGGTTTGGAAAGAGGTGTCGTTTTTCCTGTAGAGAAGGGCTGTTGCGAGCGCGGGAGCCATCAGGAGTTTATGAAAGTCGAGCACGATAGAGTCAGCTTTCGCGATCCCTTCGAGCAGATGGGCGTATGTGGGAGAGAAGATCGCAGCGGCACCGTGGGCACCATCCACATGAAACCAAATCTTGTGCTTGTTGCAAAACTCCCCGATGGTTGCAAGATCATCGTAGCTTCCTGTGGAGGTTGAACAAGCGCAACCAATCACTGCGATTACCTGTTGACCGCGTCCGAGGGCTTCTTGGTAGAGCGGTTCGAGCTGCTGTGTTTGCATGCTGAAACGCTCGTCTGTGGGGACTTTGATCACATCTTCTTGTGCCCATCCCATCGTCATCGCCGCGCGTTCGATGCAGTAGTGGGCTTCTTCAGACACCATCACTGCGGGCCGTTTGCCTTGCCAACGCGAAGCCATCGCTTTGCGTGCAGAGAGCATGGCCGTGAGATTGGCCAAGGTACCTCCAGAGGTCAGCACGCCCCCTGCTGTTTCTGTGGGGAGACCAAAGCGCGAACACAAGGTCTCGATGATCAATCTTTCCATACAGTTGGCGGCCATGCCCATCTCATAGACAGCCATTCCATTGTTGAGATAGCTACTGAGCAAGTCAAACAACAGGCTGGTTGGTGCAGGCATCCCCACTTGGTGGCCGATGTATCGGGGATCATGGATGGAGATCGAATGAGACAAGATCTCTTGGAAAAGTGCTTTGGGCTCCATGTCTGTGTGATCGATCTCTTTCCAATGTTGCATCTGCTGATCAGGAGGACGCCAAGGCAGGACCTGCGGGCGTTTGGTCTCCAAGCTATCCTTGAGATGGTCCGCCAAGATGTCGATGATCTCGTGTCCTAGGCTTCTGAAGTATTCAGGGTCATAGAGCGGGGCCTGTTTGGGACGCAAGTGGGGCTCCTTTCGTGAGAGCGCGTGGATGTCGCACGGTTGAGCTTGGCAAAGTTTGTGTGGGAGGTCTAGAGCCGTAGGCGTCCTTCTGTGGGGCTTTGGGAGGTGTGGTCATTGCTGCACAGCCATTGGAGGACAAATGTCAGAGATGTCCGTCGGATGTGCTTCCTTAAAGATGTGTGAGATCTATGTGGTTTTTTCGGGGTGAGATTGATTCGGGGGCTTGGAGAGAGTTCAGGGCTTTTTGGCACCTGCGCCGCATTTTTTGCATTGACAAGTGCCAGCTTTACAAGCTTTACAAGCACATTTTCCTGATGCACAAGCTTTTTTCGAACACTTGCCAGCTTTACAAGATGCACAAGTGCATTTGGAGGCTGCCTTTTTTTGGCATTTTTTGCATTGACAAGTTCCAGCTTTACAGGCTTTACAGGCACATTTTCCCGATGCGCATTTTTCTTTTGAGCATTTTCCAGCTTTGCAGGCTTTGCAAGCACATGGGGCAGCTTCGGCTTGGCTTTCCGACCAGCCGGGGAAAAAGAGAAGCATAGCAAAGAAGATAGAGTAAATAACTTTCATCGATTTCTCCTTCTTGATGGCCCTCACGACGAGGGTTTGGGATGAGAAGAACAGCAATGCTGTTCCTTTTCTTCGTGGGGGCTTGTCTCCTGCGCAAGAGAGCGCAAGATCACGCAGCCCTCTGTGATTCCATCGCCAGAACAGAGCTCAATCAAACGAGAGAGTTCTTGGCGAATCGTGAATAAATCGTTTATTTTCTGCTCGATTTCTTGCATTTTTTGGAGCGCACGTTCTTGTACCTCCTTGCAGGGTCGCTCTTTTTCGTCGCGCCATGACAACAACTCTCGGATCTCGTCGAGTGAAAATCCCAACGACTTTGCTGCAAGAACAAATCGCAGCCGTCCTAAGATCTCTGGTGGATAATGTCGATAACCAGAACGAGAACGGGGTGGGCGAGGGATGATTCCAATCTTTTCGTAGTAGAGCAAGGTTTCGCTGCCCACACCCGATAGACGAGAAACCTCTTTTCTGAGTAAGTGATTATCTTCTTTTTTCTGTTTTGAACTGTGCATCTCCCATCCTTCTCTCTTGTGATGATGGGTATAACCTTGGAGTTGATTACAGGGTCAAGCACTTTTTTTGGGCGGCTCGATTTGGCGCAAAAAGAGAGCAGGTTGGCGTCCTTTGATATCATGGCGTCTCGAAAAAGCGGGTATGTTGGAAGCGTAGAGATGTGATTCGTTGAGGAAAGACGGAGGATGTAAGCGCGATGTCGAAACAACAAACCTTTGCGATCGACAATACTTGGCGTTTGGTACTCAAGGAGCTGGGGTTCGATCCTGGCGAGCTTTTGCGGCGGGCCTCGCTTCCTGAGGATCTTTTTTCGAGGGAGGGGGTACGCTTGGATATCCTCTCGTATTATCGGCTGTTAGAGAGCTTGGGTGAGATGTCAGGTGATCCCATGTTGCCGCTCAAGATCGGCGAACGGCTTTCTGTGGAACACTTCAATCCCACGATCTTTGCGGCGCTTTGTAGTCCTGATCTAAATCGCGCTGCGGAGCGGCTAAGTCATTACAAAAAGCTGATCGCGCCTATGGAACTCCATGTCGAGCAGGGGGAAGATACCACGCACATCACGTATGAATACCCTGCGCTTGCTCCTGATCCTCCACTGGCTCTGGTGCTGATCGAGCTGCTTTTTATTGTGCGGCTGGCAAGGATCGCCACACGCGAAGACATTTGTCCTCTTGAGGTGATCTCAAGCTATCGTTTTCCTTGTTCTGAGGCTTATGAGGCCTTTTTTGGTGCCCCCATCCGATGGGGAGAAACGCACACTGTCGTATTTTCTGCGCAGGATGCGAGGCGACCTTTTCTTACGTCAAATCAGAAGATGTGGGAGTTTTTTCAACCAGAGATGCGTCGAAGGTTGTCTGAGTTGACGAGTGATGCAACGACGATTGAGCGCGTCAAAAGCGTGCTTTTGGAGATGTTGCCAAGCGGCCGTGCATCCATGGGCCAAGTCGCGAAGGCGCTGGCTTTGAGCACGCGCACTTTGCAACGTCGCTTGAAGGAAGAGGACACAAGTTTCCAAGCCGTCCTCAACGAAAGCCGTGAACAGCTTGCGCGTCATTATCTCCAACACTCCGCACTTTCGAGCGCAGAGATCTCGATCTTGCTAGGTTTCAACGAGACCAGTTCTTTTTTTCGGGCGTTTCATGCTTGGACAGGCCAAAGCCCCGAACGTGTGAGGGCTTCCTATCAACAACCTGATTAAGCGTTGAGATGAGCGGTGGATGGGGCATTTGGAACTGTGATGGGGCTGCTGTAGGACTGATGTTTGATGGGGCGTGGGACGACTTGAAGGGGGGGCATGGGAGGATGTCGAAAGAGACGATAGTTCTAGGATGATGACTTCATCATGCGATGAAGGATCTTGTCAAAGGCGCGGTCAGAGACCCAACGACGCAAGAACATAAAGGGTTTGGCAGCGGCACCCGCGACATAACGGGTCTTGGGTTTTTTCGCACGCAAGGCTTTGACCACGAGGTCTGTGATGACTTTGGGTGGGGAGGGGCGGACGCTCCCGCCTTCGCTTAGGGATTTAAAGCTTTGTGCAAGTGGCGCATAAGCGGTCTGCCCTGAGTATTTCATGGCGGAGTCTACAGCGATCCCACCCCACTCAGACTCAATGCTTCCAGGCTCGATCACCACGACGTCGATTCCAAACTGTTCTGTTTCAAAACGTAGGCAGTCTGAAAAGCCCTCTAATGCGTGCTTTGTGGCATTATACCAGCCACCTAGTGGGGTATAAAGCTTTCCACCCATCGAAGAGATGTTGATGATCTTGCCTGCATGTTGTTTTCGCATGTGTGGGAGGACCAGCTGGGTGATGCGTGCGAGGCCAAAGAGATTGACTTCAAACTGTCTTCGGGCTTCGTCTATGGGGATATCTTCGATGGCACCGTAAGATCCGTACCCTGCGTTGTTGATTAAGGCGTCGATGCGCCCCTGTTCTTGGACCATCTTTTGGACGCCTTGTTGGACGGACTCGTCAGAGGTGACATCCATCTGAAGGGCATGTCCTCCAGCAGCCACGATATCGCTCATCCTCTCGACACGACGGGCCGCTCCGTAAACGATGTAGCCTTCTTTGAGCAGGCGTAAGGCAAAGTCTTTGCCCATCCCCGAAGAAGCGCCCGTGATAAGGACTGTTTTGGCATGACCGAGTTTTTTGCTCATGGCTGTGTCTCCTTTGCTTCTGCGACTTTTTCGCGCTGTTCCTCTTTTCCATCCGCAAGTGCGGGGTTTGTGGATGGGTGAATATGTAGAGGTTCAACGGCGCTTTGTCATTGGCGAAAAGCGCCAAGTTGATGTCCAAAGACGCCAATCCAAAGGAGGGAGGTTGGTGAGGTATCTTCTTGGGAAGATTAGAGGATCTTGAGCTGTTGTGCTTTGGCCACAGCTTCTGTGCGGCGGCGGGCACCAAGTTTGCCAAAGATATTTTGGTTGTGTCCTTTGACCGTACTCAGGGACAAAAACAGCTTTTTCCCAATGTCTTGGTTGGAAAGGCCTTGGGCGATCAAGCGCAAGATCTCCAACTCTCTAGGGGTCAGGGCCTCCACAAGTGCAAGATCGCTGGGGTTCATCTGCGAGGTGACAGGCGGCTCTGCGGCTTGCGGTGTGGAAGGCGCGGTTTCTTCGGTGGGTTGGGCATCTTGGGGCGGAGAGTGAGGAGGTGGTGTGGATGAGGGGCTGGCTTCTTGTTGTGCGTCTTCCCCTTCGTTGCGAGAAGATGCGTGCAGCCTGTCCAAAAGTCGCTGGATGTAAACTTTGTATGGAGAGGTGGCTTGCAGCGCGCTGAGAAGCGGGAGGAGGCAAGCCCCTTCATCGACAAAGATCTGAAAATAGTCTTGTGGAACAGCGAGATCCAAGGCTTGTGCGAAAAAAGAGAGCGCTTCTGTAAGCTGCCCTCGTTGTTGTTGGACGCGGGCTTGTAAGAGCAAGATCTCTAGCAAGTTTCCCATCCTTCCGCCTTCTTTGGCATTTGTGGCGAGGCGGGATAATAGGTCGCTTGCGTCGTCAAGGTCCTTGGTCTCGCCTTTGGCGAGCATCCAACGTGCAAGGGTGATGTATTCAAACTCACGCAAAAAGCTTGGTTGATCGTCTTTAGAGAGGCCTGTTGCTTGCGCCCATCGCTCGGCTTTTTCGAGGTCTTTTTGCAGCAGCCAGAGCCGCGCTTTTTGCGCGGTGATGGGCTGCATATCAGGCAAGGGGTTGGGATAGGTGTATTGTTCTGCTTGTTCAAGAAGTGCAAGGGCTTCTTCGTAGGCTCCTTGGCTGGATTTGAGATGGGCTTTCAAGATGCAAAAGCGGCTGCGCCAGTTGGGGAGTCCGCCTTGAGCGCCAAGAGCTTCGCTTTGTTCTGAGAGTTCTTGAGCGCGCGAAAGGTCGCCCATCTCTCGATAAAGCTCTCCCAAGCCCATATAAATCTCTGAGGTCCCGTGGAGCATGGTCTCGCTTTGGGCTTCTTCGACGAGTTGGAGGGATTCTTCGTAGTGTTGGATGGCATCATGCAGACGTCCTTGAAGCATACGCAGGTCGGCCAGTCCGTAGGTTCCGCTGATGGCGAAGTGGAGCTGCTTCACTTGCAAAAAGGCCTGCATCCCAAGGTCCAGTTGTTTGTGAGCACTCTCGATATCGCCTGTCGTCCAGTAGATCAGGCCCAAAAGCGCGGCTGCAGGGCCGCGTCGAAGCCCATCCTCTTCGGGTAAGAGCGCGAGGACCTTTTTGGTGTAGTAAGCCCCATTTTCCAAATCGCCGTTGGCTTGGGCAAGATAGGCGCGTGCCGTGTAGATCGAACTATATAGATGTAAGAATTGTTCTTGATCTGCGATGAGAAAAAACTTCTCTGCTTCTTTGGGGTCTTGTGGGCCTTGTTCCAACATCGCTTCGACGTCTTGCAAGATAGCGCCCCCTTTTTCCATCTCTCCACGGTTGAGCAAGGCCCAAGCGTAGTTTGTGGTGAGGACAGGGCGACGACGAAAGAAGCGTGGAGGGAGCTTTTCTGCGAGATCTTGCCACGGATTAGATTGGAACTCGCCGTCCATATCAGGCCAAGCTTTTTCGAGCAACACAGCCGCAAGCTCGAAGTCTTTGGCTGCGAAAGCATGGCGAATGGCTTGCTCGTGCATCCCTTGTTCTGCGTACCACTGTGAGGCGCGTTGGTGCCATTGTGGGATCTGTTTGGGTTGTTCTTTGAGTGCATGGGCTTGCAGCACGTCTGCAAAGAGGTGGTGGTAGCGGAACCAATAACGCCGGTCGTCGAGGGGGATGAGGAAAAGATTGCCGCGTTCGAGGGCTTCGAGCAGTTTGGTGCTTTGTGGTTGCTCTGAGACTGCGCTGCAAAGGGGGGGGCAGAGTCGATCCAAGATCGAGGTTTGCATCAAGAAGTGTCGTATCTCTTCGGGCTGTCTTTGTAAGACTTCTTCTAGGAGATAGTCCACGATGTAGCGATTGTTTCCTGCAAAAGCACGGATAAATCCGTTGATGTCGTCTCTTCCTTGCATGGAGAGGGCAGCGAGTTGCAGGCCCGCGATCCAGCCTTCTGTTCGGGCATCCAGCGCGGATATCTCTTCTTCGGAGAGTTGGAGTCCTGTGATCTCTTGGAGAAAATTGGCGGCTTCTTTGGGTTGAAAACGCAGATCTGCGACACGTAACTCTGTGAGTTGTCCTTGAACCCGCAACCTCGACAGCGGAAACTGCGGATCTTCGCGGGTGGCGATCACCAAGCGAAGCTGTTGCGGGAGGTAGTCGAGCAAGAAAGCGACGGTGCGATCGATGTCTGGGTGATCGAGTGTGTGATAATCATCGAGTACAAGGGCATGTTGTTGAGAGAGTTCAGAGATCGCATTGAGGAGATCTGTGAGCAAGATATCGGTCGTTGGGTGTTGTGGAGAGCGCAGCTGTTGAAGGATGTCTTCTGCAAACCCAGGTGCGGACTTTTGCAAAGCCGCGATGATGTAGGACAGAAAGCGTGTGAGATCGTTATCATTTTCGTCGAGAGAGAGCCAAGCTGTGGGAAGTTGTGTTTGGTGAAGCCACTCACTCACAAGGGTGGTCTTGCCAAAGCCCGCAGGGGCCGAGATCAACGTGAGTTTTTTGTGCTGCCCTTCGAGGAAGCGTGAGAGCAAGCGTGGCCTAGGAATAAACGTGGTTTGGAGCGGAGGTGGATGCAGCTTGGTGGCTAAGAGTCCCTCCAAAGACGATGTCCTCGTCATGTGAGCCCTCTTTCAGTGTAAGGTGATGAAGATGAAGCCGATGGATCGGGGCGATGGGGTGCCTAGGTGGTGGGAGGACCCACATAGGCAAAACGAGGCACACGTTGATCGCCTTGTTGGACTTGTTCAAAGAACATCTCGTAGGGGCGGACCCAAAGGCCAAACTCCCCATACAAGGCTTTGTACACGACGACATATTCTTCCGTTTCAGAGTGCTTGGCGACACCGATCACTTCGTACTCTTGGCCTTTGTAGTGACGATAACGTCCGAGCTTTGTTGTTTCCATGAGGCTCGCTCTTGGTTGTAGGGTGAGGGAGATACTTGTTGTGTTTGCGAATCAGAGAGGACCGAGTCTACGGGAGGTCTTGTCTTATTTGAAGGTCCCATTTTGAATGAGACCATAGATCGAGTTGCCAGGGCAGGCCGTTCCACCGTTCCCGCAGAGTGGTCGGACATCGCGGTGTCCGTTGATGGTGAGGGTGTTGTTGTTTCCTGCGGCTTTGGCGGCGGCGCGGACCCGAGCGATCGCAGCTTTGACGCCTTGGATCTGCGCAGCATTGAGTGGCGTCGTGACCGTTGAGACGGGGATGATGATGGTGTAGCCAGGGCGGTTGACCGAAGTACAACCGTTGGCAGCGGAGCGATAAGTAAGTCCACGGATCTCCCATTCGTCGCCATCTGGTGCGATCGCGCTGTTGTATCCGAGCGAATAACCACGAGACACAAGGTAGCTATTCTGCATATTTCGCAAGATCTGCACGAAGTCGGCATCTTGGTACACATTGTCCGAGCCGTCAAGGTCGAGGTTTCCGCCGTTATAGTGGAGCGTGATGTAACGCAAATCAAGGATGTTCATCCGTGATCCGCTGGTCACAGGCTGCGAAGCCGTTTGCCACGAGGTTACAGGGTGGTAGGTGTTTTGCGTGGGAGGAGGCGGTGGTGCGGGGATGCACTGGGCGCCTACACACTGCCAAGAACAGCTTGTGCTGGTTTCTTGGTAAAGGCATGTACCATTTTGGCAAGTGCCCGTCTTTGCGTAAGATGCGAGGACCTTTCCCCCCACGCAGGTGGTTGGAGGGGGCGTGTTGCAGGTAATTCCCGAACAAGGGTCGCCTGTGGTGGTCTTTTCCCAATAGCCTGTGATATCGAGGATGATGTGCGTTGAAGCAGTTGTGTAGATGCAGATCTTGCCGTTGGAACTGGGCTGAACGAGCGCATTGTTTGCGCGGCTGATGCCTTGTTGGTAGTTGAGCGTGGAGGTGTTGGGTCGCGGGCTGCCATCTGTATAGACCGTGATGAAGCCATCTTTTGAGGGACCTGCTGCTGTCACGTTGATCGCGAGGGCTTTGGCTGTGGCGGGGATACCGTCGCGTCCTGTGACTTGGTGGCACTGCGTAGACTGGTCTGCGGGAAGTGATGTGGTTCGCGTATCCAGCCGACGTATCGGGTCGATCGCGCTAAGACTAGAGAGAGCGCCAAAATAGCCCGTGACATCGAGGATGATGTGCGTTGAAGCATAAGCATACACACAGATCTCTCCGCCCGTCCCCAAGCGCACGAGGGCACCGTTTGCGGTCGCGCCATCCGTGGTGTAGTTGAGCGTTGAGGCTGTTGGGCGAGCGATGCCCTTGGGATAAAGCGAAAGAAACCCAGCAGCAGTAGCTTCGACCGCAACGAGGTTGACAAACACGGCTTTGGCATCGCTGGGGATACCGTCTTGTCCTGCGACCTTGTAACACTGGGTCGATTGATCACCTGGTTTGGTTCCGCTACGTGTATCAAGGCGGCGATACGGGCCTTTCGGGAAAAAGTCTGAGGTCGATTCAAAGTAACCCGAGACATCGATGATCGTATGGGTCGCTGTTTTTACAAAGATACAGATCTGTCCGCCCGTTCCTACCGCAACGATCGCGCCATTGGCCACGGTTTGTCCTGTGGTGTAGTTGAGGCTTGATACGGTTGGTTGGGCGATGCCTTTGGGATAAGCTGTCAAAAAGCCCGCACCTGTGGGCCCAACCGCGACGAGGTTCACATAAACGGCTTTGGCGGTGCTGGGGACGCCACCTTTTCCTGTGATCTGGACGCAAGTGGTCGAGTCGCTGGCAGGTGTCGCACTGCCGCGTGTATCGAGAAAACGGAAAGGGGTCAGCGGTGTAAAGCCCGGTCCCAGCTTGCATTGATCGCCTTGGCAACCGTGGGGGCAGGTTTGATCAGCGTGGGGATAGGTGCAAGTCCCTTTGTTGCAGGTGCCAGGGTTGTAGTAGTTGCGGATCGTCGTTGCGCTGATGCACTTGGAGGCTGTCGGGGTCTTGCATGAGACATTTGCGCAAGGATCTGTCAGACACTTTCCATCTTTGCAGCCAAAGTTGCATGTTGTGTCTGTTTGTGTGTAAGCGCAGACGCCATCTTTGCAAGTGCCAGGGGCTTTATAGGTGCGAAGCACAGTACCGCTAAGGCACTTTGGCGCAGAGGGGGTGTCGCATGTCGTATTGTTGCAAAGGTCGGTCTGATCGAAGCATTGGCCGTTTTTGCAGACCCCGCTACAGGTCTTGTCTGTGTAGGTATAGACGCATCGATCTTCGGTGGGGTGGCATGTGCCTTGGGCGTCGTAGAGTCGCTGCGTGTTGCTATCGAGACAGATCGCCAAGGGAGGGGAGATGCAGTCTTCTTGGTTGCAGTTTCCTTCAGCGTCTGGATTGCGTTCTGCGGATTCAAGGGGGGGATCGATGAGTTCGGGTGAAGATTCGTTGGGCTCTGGGAGCGTTTCGCTTTGACCCTCTGTGGTTTCAGGGGAGGCTACTTCTGTTTTTTCCGAAGGATCGGCGTCTTGGATACCTTCTTTGGAGATCGAGCCATCCAAGATAGAGATCCCCTCAGAACGACTCTTTTCTGTAGGAGATTCGCCTGGAATGCACTGATTTTGAAAGATAAGTAGCAGAGATAGGCTGAGAAACCAAACGAGTACGCGGGTGTGCGAAACGCGCAGAGAAAACATCCATGCCTCCTTCACAAAAGAACGTGCCTTGTCTTCGAAAACAAGGCACTTGTGAAAAAAGCATAGAAAAAATCTATTGTTGTGGCAAGGGTTATTCTGTGGGGTTCCCTGCGACGGAGACGAGGTTGATGCAGTAGCGATTCCCTTTGCGGTCTGGGATGTTGTGTCCTAGATGGGTGCCATCCACGGAGACGCATTCACCGTCAGGCAACACGCGCACATAACTCCAGTTAACCTCTTGATCGCGGAAACTCGGCCATCCGTGTGCGCGAGACTCTGCCAAGAACTCCTCAAAGGTCCGTCCTACGGGGGCTTGGAATAGAGGTTTTCCTGTATTGGAGTCATAGTAGGTCGTGGGGGCACCGCTTTTGTCGATTTGGGCGAGCCACTGGGTCTCTTGGAAATAACCTGCGTGCTCAGCGTAATGGCGATTGAAGTTGCAGATCTTGTCCGCCAACTTTGTGTTACAGCCGTAGCGTAGGTCGAGTTGAACAGGGATCTCTGAAGTCCCATGTGCTTTGGGAGACATGATCGATTCGTCGCCCATCACAGGATATTCCCCATCTTTGGGAGTCCAGTCTTGTGGGGTTTGGCAGCCTCGGAATGTTTCGGACATGTCTTGACCCTTTCTTTTGCGTTTCCAGTCTACAGGCTCGTTTATTCGGGGGAACCAACGCGATGAGCGCGTTTGTAGGCTGGGCGTTCCATGCAGGTTTCCAACCATTTTTTTACGTGGGGGAACTCTTGGAAGCCCAAGAGCTGTCCAGCCGCGTAAAAGCCCACAAGGCCCTCTACCCAAGGGAATGTCGCGATATCTGCGACGCTGTAGCCAAATGGGAGGAGGAAGGGATGGTTGGTCAACCTTCTCTCCAAGACGCCCAAAAGACGGCGTGTTTCGTTTTTATAGCGTTCCAAAGGATAAGGATGGTCACAGTTGTCTTTTGCAAACTTATGAAAGTGACCAAACTGCCCAAACATCGGTCCAATGTGACCGACTTGGAAGAATAGCCATTGTAAGGTCTCGCTTTTTCCGAGTGGATCAGATGGCATAAACTTGCCCGTTTTTTCCGCAAGATAATACAAGATGGCACCCGACTCCATCAGTGCGATCGGTTCGTGGTTAGGGCCATCAGGATCGAACAAGGTCGGGATCTTTCCATTGGGGCTGATCGCAAGGTATTCGGGCGTGTGCTGATCGCCTTTTCCAATGTGGATGGAGTGCGCTTCGTAGGGAAGTTCCATCTCTTCTAGCGCTATCGAGACCTTGACCCCGTTGGGAGTAGGGAAGGTGTAAAGTTGGATGCGGTCAGGGTGTTTTGCGGGCCATCGTTCTTGTACTGCGTGCAACGACATGGATCTCTCCTTGGTGGGGTGTGGGATCTTTTGGTTGGTTAGGACGCAGAAGGCGAAGAAAGGTTACGATCTAGGAAGGAGAGGTGGGGGAAGTCTTTGATTTAATAGATGTAATCGTCTTTGCCGTCTGTGATGGTCACGATCAAGATGATGTTGGCTTTGGTGGTGGCGTCGAGTTGGTTGTAAGCTTGTTCTACCACATCTGCATGCTGTTGATTGTACGCAATGACCGAAAGGATCGAGCGTACCCAAGCATCTTGGGGAGTTGCGTTGGTGGCGCTCAAAGGGATATCGCCAAGTTTCTTTTGGAGCAAGGTGGTGGCTTTTGCCAGTGTGTAGGGTTCGGTAGGGGGATAGTTGAAGGCGCGGGTCACGCTGACACCCACTTTGCGGTTGTCGATCTCGACGAGGATATCCGTCTTTTTCCCACCGTTGTCCGTGTATGTGATCTCTGCTTCGCTTTTGAGCAGCTTGGCGAGCTCGCAACGTTGTAATACTTCATAAGCGAAGATCTCGGAGTGTACGGAACTTCCGCCGAGGTTGCCGTCTTTCCAAAGTTTCTGGCCGCCTGGTGTCAGCTTGTTTTCGTCAAAGTCCATGGTCCCAAGATCGATGGTATTGCGAAAAAAGAAGGAGTTCGAAGAGTTCCACTCTGTATCATCCAACTCGCCACAAGCCCCTGTGATCGCACCAAAGCCTGGTCGGGGCAGGGTTTGTTCTGCCACCATCTCTGGCATCATCTCAGACAAGATATCGGGCATGGGGGGCTCAAGCGTAGGCTCGGCGTCTGGCAGGCTAGGCTCTGCTTGGGGCTCCGCTTGAGGCTCTGCTTGAGGCTCGGCCTTGGCTTCGGCTTGGGGCTCCGCTTGTGGCTCAGGGGAACGCTCTGCGAGCTTTTCTTGTTGGAGCTCTTGGGTGGGTTCATTGGTCGGGGTTGGGGTGCAGTATTGAACGGAAAATGTGGAAACAAACAAGAAAAACAAAAGAAGGATGGAAAAACGTGTCTTCATCAGAAAAATTCTCCTCAAAAGGGCTTGTCGCCCAGATGGTTGCCAAGTGGCTTTGGCCCATTTAAGGACAACCCAACCCTGCCGTCAAGCGCGAAGGCAAGCGCGGGGGGGCGCTCTCTGCTTGTGTTGGGGACTTTGAGAGAGGAGTGCAGCTCAAATGTGCGGTGGTATCGCTCTTCTCGAGAGGCGCTGTGTTGCGAGGCGTCACCAAGGGAAGTTGTGTTGTGAGGCGTCTCGTTGAGGAGCTAGGGGGAGTGGGCTCGGCCCAGCTTTGTTCCTCATAGGGCAGCTTTTGTTGGAGCGCCAACGTAAAGCATTTCTGGTGCGTGAGTCGTTCTAAGCCGTCTTTCTTTGGAGTGAAGACCTTGGCCTAAATTGTTGGAACGAAAAAACTGTGCTAGGTTGCGATCCTACGCTCTCAAATCTTTTATCACAGGAGGGAAAGGTGACAAAGCACGTGCGAGGGTGGGAGTGGGACTACCAAGAGGGTGGTGACTTTCTCTCTGTCAAAGACTGCGAAGAGCCCGAGCTTGGTGATGTTTGGCTTGGCGAGGATGAAGAAGCGCGCCAAGATGTACGCATCTTACTTTTGACTGTGGATGTCCTTGATGAATCGGGTGCATTGGTTCTTTGCGAGGCTTTACCACATCTCAGAGAGGTGATCTTTTGCGTAAAAAATGCTTTTTCTGCTGAAGCGATGCGTGTTTTTCGCAAGCTGCCTCAGTTGGAAAAGGTGACTTTTGGAGAGATGGGGAAATTAACGTCGAAGATCCTAGAGGAAGTTGCGGGTCTTTCGGCTCTAAAAGAAGTTGTGTTGGAGTCTATCAAAGCGCGAGAAGATTTCTTGAGCAGCTTGGCTACGTGGCAACAAGTGGAACGCCTCTCTTTGGGGTTCTCTTCGCTTCCTGGCTCTTGTTTGGGGTTTCTCTCAAAAATGTCTTCCTTGAAAGAGCTGTCCATGGAAGTAAGCAAAGATACGGATGGTGCGGCTTTTTTGTCGATGGGAGATCTGCGCGGTTTGGAGGCTTTTTCTTTGTTTTTTAGCGGAGCTCCTGCAAGCGAATCAGAAGAAGTGTTGGGGTTTGTTTCTTGGGAAGTCTTTTGTTCTGCTCGGACGCTGGTTCTCTCAGGTTGGATGTTTTCTTCGCAGGTCATGGCGGGTCTTCGTGTGTTTCGGGCTCTGGAATCCCTTCGTTTTGAAGGTTGTAGATTGCCCTCTGAAACACTGAAGATTGTGGGAGAGTTTGTGCACCTGCAAGAGCTTGGTTTCGTTGAGAGTCTTCTGGTTGACCTGAGTTTTGAGAAGGTTTCCACATCAAAACAAGTCGATGCCCAGTTGGTTGCGTTGAGTGCAGCCTTGGATTGGTCGCCTCTCTCCGAACTGAAAAAATTGGCGTCTTTTACGCTTTGCTGGGGGGTTTACTCACCTTCGCTGCGCGAGATGCTTGTGAGACTCCCCAAAGCAAAAATTGTATCTTTGGAGCTTTTGAAGAACGCGACACAAGAAGATATACGCGAGTTATCGGAGGCTTTGGGAAAGGATGTTGAACTTTCTGTCACACTCGAAGTCCAAGAAAAGCCACCATCTGGTTTGATGATGACGATCTTTTTTGTTGGTTTGGGGCTGGGAATCGCGGTGCTTTTGCGACTCCTTTGGCCCGAAGTCTCAAAGTTTCGTGCCTTTTCTCTCGGCTTTTTAGGTGCTTCGAGTGTTTGGATCTTTGGCCGGGAGGGGATTGCAAACTGGCTTGCTGGAGGTCGTGAAAAAACCTCTTAAATATCTTGTAGGGATTTGCAATAAATCTTTATCCAATGGTCCATTTTTTCTTGCCACAAACCAACCGACCTTCTTCATCCCAACTGAGTTTTCCAAAGAGTTTACCTTTTTTGTCTACCTCGATTTTTTTGCTTTGTTGTGGTTGTGGAGATCCCAAGACAACAAAGTGGGTTTCTTTACGTCGTCGCGTTTTGCTCCCGCGTACATCGACACCACGAGATAACGACCAGCTGGTGACCAGAGCAAATCAATTTGAAAATACTGGCTCGGATACTTTTGTGGCAGAAAACAGGATGTAGCGTCCGGGGAAAAGGGGGGATGCTAGGATTATGACGGTTTGTTGTGTTGTGCGTTGTGTTGCGGGTTCTTTCCAGAGGACATGTGTCGTGCAGATGTGTTGCGAGTTCCATCGATCAACACTTCAACAGCAAAGAAGATCTTGTTAACGTCCTTTATCAGACAAAAGGAGGTGGACTGACGCCTCGAAGATGCGCGTGGTGGAGAGCGGGTCGTCGTTTAGAGGATAGCTTCTTTTGTTTGGTAGAGCCGCACGATAGAACGAAAACAAGCCGTTTCATGCGAGGCCAAGCCTCCAACAAGGAGTGAGAGATGTCGTTTTGGAAACCAATCACCCCATCTACCCAACATTATCCTGCGTATGTTGCGAGTCTTCCGAAGCAAGAGGGCAAGACCATCGCGATCACGGGTTGTACGAGCGGGACAGGGAAGGTTCTTGCCCAGACCTGCGGCGAGTTAGGGGCGCGGGTGATCATGTTAAACCGTCCTTCACAGCGAGCAGAGAAGGCCAAAGACGAACTCCTCTCCTTGGGTCTCCGTGCCGAACTGGTTCCCTGTGATCTGCAGGAGTATGCGAGCGTTCGGCGAGCGTCCGCGATGCTCAAAGAGCGCTGCCCAGAGGGAATTGATGTCTTGTGCAACAACGCGGGCGTGATGGGGATATCGGATCTTGCGACAGGAGATGGCTTTGATGTTCAGATGCAGACCAACCATCTTTCGCACTTTTTGTTGACGAGTGGGCTTTGGCCTTTGTTGGAAAAAGCCGCGCAAGATCGGGGAGAAGCGCGCGTTGTCAACCATTCGAGTGGTGCGCGTCGTGGTCCTGCATTGGATGCGGCCTATCTTCGCGCCAACGGTGGAAAGCTCGGTGGTGACGGGTTCCCAGGGATCGGGCGTTGGAGACGCTACCAACAAAGCAAACTTGCCAATCTGCTGTTTACTTACGCGCTCGCAGATCATATCGCGGCGGAACGGCCAGATTCTGCGAGTAAGATCAAGTGTTTGTGCGCTCACCCAGGACCCACAGACTCTGGCTTACAGGGAAAGACCAGCACCGCGGGGGGGACGAGACTGTTGGATCGCTATATCTTGTGGAGCACCCTGCGCAACGCACACTCTACAGAAGACGGGACACACGGTATCTTGATGGCTGCTTGCGATCCCAAGGCCCAAGATCGCGATTTCTTTGGTCCCGCTGGACGTGGAAAAGCGGGTCCTGCGGTGCTGCTCCCCGCCGAGCGGGATCAGACTTCTGAGGAGATGCTTTGGGAAGAAAGTCTGAAGGCTGTAGGGCTTTCTTCTTTCTTTGGTTGAGAGAAAAAGGGGGGCTTTTGTGGGGCTGTCGTGCTCGCTTTCTTGGGTGGGGTGTCCTACAGCCTAGAAAGCATCGCCGTGAGAGCATCGCCAAGATGCTTCACTCGTGTGTTGAAGATGCCGACCAGACGATGCTTTTGGAAGGGTCCCAGTCCCCACAGAGATGCCCGTTGGCGTGGTAAACCAGCTTATAAAGTGTATCAGAGCGGTGGCGCGCCTTCATCGCTTGGTAGTCGGATGTTTCGAATGTTACACGCACTCCTTCTGCTGTACGCATCTCGATGTTCCAAAAGTAGTAGCCCACCGTGAGACCGCTCCAAGTACATCCTTGCGGTAAGGGCTGCGAAAAAAGCTCGGCCAATAGGTCTTCCAAGACCACGCGATGGGACTCGATATGCCGATAAGTCTGGTTTTCTTGGTAGAGGTGATGGAGGCGAGAATACTCGCGAAAAACCACATCCTTCACGCCAAAAGACGCTGCCCACGCAAGGTAATCCCACACGCCCTTGATGGAGTCCACGCCACCTACTTGCAACACACAAACGAGGCGTACAGGGATCTCGATATCCAGCAGATCCCGTAATGTTCGTTCAAAGATGGCTTGTTCTTGAATCGGCTGTCCTCGGCGAAAACGCATGATCGCGTCGTTGTTTTCTTGGCGGTTGTGGTGGCGGGAGATCTCTAAGCGCGTCAAATCGAAAGCCCGCAGACGCGGTAACAATCGTTCGCCTGTTGTTTCGCGGGCCAGTCCTGCGGCGTTGCTGTACAACACCTTTTCTTCCACTTTTCCCCCATCGTCTTGGTGTGTCTGAAGGACATCTAACAAATCCTCCAACCAAGCGGCTTGATCGGTGGCTTCGAGACCAGAGAGTGAGTAGCACAAAGGAAGGTCGCGTAAAGCAAGCAGTGCGCGTTGCAGTCCTTCAAAGTAAGCGCTATCCGGGCGGAGGGTTGCAGAGAGCGTCGAAGCTTCTTTGTGGACCAAGGTCTCTGAACAAAACACACAACGCGCTGAACACGGTTGTGTCGAGGCAAAAGGTGTGAAGGTGATCGGTAAAGCCACCTTCCACAAGCGCCCTGCGATGGTGTAGTGGATCATCCGATCGTGCAAGGATAATCGCCGAAACAAGGGGAGACCCAAAGACTTCAGTTGCTCATACAATGGCGACATCTGCAACATCGCCAGATCTTCATCCAAACGGCCCACTACATCCGTAGATTCCATCTGTTATACACCCTTTCTTTGCGCACCTCTCTTTTGGGTGCTTTGGGAACATATACGGCCATGAGTTGAATGAAAAGGGCGTGTATAGAGAAAGGCGAGGAGCTTTTGGGGGCCTGGAAAAGCAGTGATTTACGTTGGGAGAGGAAGGTACCACGGTAGGCTTTTTTATGGCGGGGAAGGAGGCGAGAGGGAGGCTTCTTACGTGTCGGTGCTGTTGTCCTCAGTGCTTGTTGTTGCGATGTGAGCGGAAGTTTGTGGGGGGGGGGGCTCTGTTTTTGTGTCGCTCGTTGGCTTGTTTGGGTTGTTTGCTTTATTTGAGTTGTCAGTGTTGAAGTTGGAGAGCTGTTTGGTGGCTCCATCCATGACCTTCATCAGCTCCTTGAACATATCGGGATTGCTCTCAGACATCTTCTTCAACATCTTGCTGAGGTCGACGTTTTTGTCTCCGCCTCCACCAAAGAGTTTCGAGAAGAAGTCTGTAATCGACTTGCCTAGTTTGTTGAAGTCGATCGAGATGTCTAGACTTATGCGGAAACCGACGCCCAAGGCGATTCCAAAGTCGATCTTTAAGTTGAGCTTTCCGTCCTTGAATCCGACTTTTGCGCTACCTTCTATGCCTATCCCTGCTTTGAATGCCGCTGATGCACTTACTGTTGCGCCATTGTCAGACTTCCAAGTCCCCGAGACAGAGGCTTCTACCCCCACGAAAGCCTTTCCCCCAACTTCTGCATAAACACCATCTTTACCAATCTGTACGCTACCATAAGCTCGGCCATTGGCGCCGATCGTGACGTTTCCTTGAACATTGAGTTCCCCCACACCATTGATCTTGACTTGCCCTTTTCCTTCGATGCGCGCGAGGTTTGCGCTAAAAGATGCTTCTCCATGGGCATAAACATTTGCGCCGCGGATCCCTGCTTCGCCTTTCACTTGGCCTTGCGCTTCTAAGAAGTGTGCCTCCCCTTGGAAGTTCGCGTGTCCCCAGTCGCCACCGACGCTGCCTTGGAACTGATTGTCTGAAGCTGCGACACGACCAGAAGCCTGCCCTTGGATCTTGGGGTTAAATCCTGCTTTCTGTGCCATGCCAGAGGCCTGATCGAGAAGGTCGCCTCCTTTGTTACGGTAGCCGCTAGAGGCTCCCGAAGGGCCGAGTTGATGGCTTTCTTGATGGCTTTTTTTGAACTGAGACCAGTTCTGGCTGGAGTGTTCAAAGTGCGAAGATGTCGATGTTTGCGTGGCTTTGGAGGTGGATGTTGGTGGATTAGAAGGTGACGTCGATGTAGATGATGCTGGGTAACGATTCTGGATAGAAGGACTGTCTTGGTTCGTGATAGGGCGGCTCATGGGGCACTCCTTTTGTGATATGGCAACTGAAATGAAGGGACGTGAGCGCGCTAGGCAATCGGTGTGCCACCCATAGATCTTAGAAATAGTATTTATTTTTCAACTCGTTGTCTTCGGAGGATGTCGGCGGGTTTCTTGTCTGTGCAGGATGTGGACGGTTTGGGCGGGCATTTGTTTTGTGAATGGACAGGTGGCGGGACACTAGGGGCAGCGGGGATCGTCTTTTTGTAGGGCTTCGATGGCTTTTTCATCGAAGGGTAGAGGATCACAGCCATGATCTGCGCCACAGATCAAGTCCCATTGTGGCGCTGCTTTGTTGTGACAAGAAAAACACTGCCCTCCAAAGGCGTTTTTGACTTCTTCTTTGCCGCGCGTGGCGATCTCTGTCCCTTGTTTGCTGACGTTGAGAAAGAAAAACTCCCAATCGTTGGTCGTGGGGTTCCAGCCTTTGCGTCGTTTGACCATGGCTTCTTGAGGAACCAACTGGATAATCGTACCCACAGGAAAGGTCCCGCCATTCGCAGAGCGCGCAACTTCTAGGGTTTGCGAGAGATAGCCTAGTTTGTTGGTGATACGGTAATGGTTGACTTTGTCCCATGTGAGGATGCATCCAAAGTCTTCTGCGGTCATCTGAAGGTCTTGATCTGCGGGGATATCTGGACTGGCGTCAGCCGTTTGTTGACCATCCGCAGCGGTGTTGGGTGGGGTACAAGAGAAAAAAGAACCTGTAAAACCAAGACAAACCAAAACAAAAAACAGAAAGCAAAGGTTTCGCATCGGAGGACTCCCGCGGTGAGAGGGGGTAGAGGATTGTTTTTGTATGATATCTTTGAGGGACATCTTTGGGTGTGGGCCGCAAAGTTAAGGACGAGTTTGTAGGTACACCCTAGAAAGCAATGCAGGATATGCCAAGAGGGGAGATGTTTTCTTCGATACGATGGGAATCTTGTTCGGTTACGTTTGTGCGTAGGTGAAGATAAAGTCCTCTTGTTCTTCTGATTGGATCGCGTATTCACGGAAAGCACGGACACTTTCGATCGCTTGATCAGGTTCTTCACCAAGAGCTGTGAGAAGACAGGCCGTGAGTGTTCCTGCGCGCCCTAAGCCCGCCCAACAGTGCAAGATGACCGTCCCTCCTTGTGTTAGGGCCTCTTGGATCTCTTGGACGATGTTGCGGGCTTGTTCGAGGGCTGGGGCTTCGTAATCGACGATGGGACGGTGGAAAAAGCGGATGCCGCGTTGAGAAACGGCGTGTGTTCGTTCTGCAATCGTTTCTTCGGGCTCAAGCCAACCGAGTTCTTCTCCTTCGACAAAACAAAAGATGTGTGTCACGCCGATGGCTTCGAGCGCATCGAGGTCTTCGTCTCGGTTTCCTGGAGGCATCCCTGGGATATGTGTAAGGCCGAGCTTGGCGGAGCCTTTGAGGTAATGTTCGGGTAACCACGAGATATACATGTGTTCGTTCTTTCCGTTCTTTTGGGCCGAGGAGAGCGACCGCTCATCGACACGCGCCTCCACCAAATAAGACAAAAACAAAAATAATGCTTCTTTTTTGTCTGTCACGAAGCGATTTGCTTCTTTGGTGAAGCCCGACAGACGCACGCTGCACACTTTTCTAAGAGAGTGTTGTTTTGTCAGAACACACGGATGTCCCGTCCTTCTCTTTGTCTCTAGGGGGTTGGGGAGCGCACAACTCTTCTAAAAAAGAGACCTTTGAGTGTTTGGACAGGTGTTGTTTTGGGTCGCGTTTTTGTGTTGTTTTTTCGCGGAGAGTAGGCAAAACTTTTCTGTCGATAGAAGGTGTGGGATACGCAAGAAAAACTAGGAGGATCAAGAGATGGCGGTAATCTGTGGATTGGGGATGTACCTTCCTGAACGTTCAATGAGCGCGGAGGAGATCGCAGAAGCTTCGGGTTTGCCTGTGTGGGTCGTTCGCGACAAGATGGGGTTGGAACGCAAGACGCTCCCAGGTCCTGACGATCACACCAATGCGATGGCGATCTGGGCAGCCCAAAAAGCTCTCGCAGACGCGGGTCTTTCGGGGGCTGATGTGGATGTCGTGATATCGATCAACGAAGAGTGGAAAGAGTATCCTGTGTGGACGACGGGTTCTGCGTTGGCTGCGGGGGTTCAGGCTGATCGGGCTTGGGCATTCGATATCAACCAGAAGTGCTGCACCTTTATCTTGGCCTTGGAGTTAGCGCGAGGCATCTTCATGACGCGCCCTGAAGTCGATGTTATCTTGGTTGCGGGCGGTTATCGCAATGGGGACTTGATCGACTTTACCGATCCCAACGTGCGTTTCATGTACGATCTTGCGGCGGGAGGGGGAGCTGCTGTCATCCGTCGCCAAGGTGAGGGCCTGAAAGTTCTATCGACCAAGATGATCACAGACAGCCAACTTGCCGAAGCTGTGGTTGTTCCTGTTGGAGGGACCAAAACTTTCCTCACGGACGCCAATCGCTCAGACTTTTTCTTGCGTGTGCCCAATGAAGAAGAGATGAAGGGGCGGTTGAGCAAGGTCAGCGCACCCAACTTTGTGAGAGCGATCCAAGAAGCGATGTCGCTTGCAGCGAAAACGTCCGAAGAGATTGATTATGTAGCTCTTTTGCATATGAAGCTGTCTGCCCACGAAGCGGTGATGGAAGGGATCGGCGTCGATACCTCCAAGAGCATCTACCTCAAAGAGTACGGACACATCGGGCAGCTGGATCAGATCCTTTCCCTCAAACTCGCCCGAGAACAGGGGATGTATCAAAAAGGCCAGACAGCCATCCTTGCAGCCGCAGGTTTGGGCTATACATGGGGGGCTGCGGTCGTTTCTTGGGAGTGAGTGGGGAGTCGTTTTGGGGATGCGGGCATTCCCCACGGTTTTTGGGTGAGCAAGCGCGTATGGAGGAGGAACGCATCTCTCACAGGTTTGTTGCGATCTTTGTTGGGATGTTATGGTGCTATGGGTGTTTCATCTTGCCGAAGAAGAGGGCGTTTTTGTTTGGGGGAGGTGGTCACGGGGGAGGAGCAGGGGAGGTTGGAGGAACTTAGCGAAGGATAAAGTTCGCGATCAAGCCCCACACACCCAAACCAATCGAGATAATCCCGAGGATTCCTTGTTTGGGAGCGAGTTTTGCGACGGTTTGATCGAGTCGTGCGTGTGCTTCTTCGTTGGTTGTGAAGGTCTTGAGGACGCCAACACCAAACAACAAGCCAAGGCCGAGCAACACAACGCCCATACCCAAGTAAGTTGCCCACCAAATCGTGACTTTGAGGCCCAAAGACAGCCAGTTGATGTTGAGGATCGCGCTGACGATAATCCAAGCGCCCCAGATGGCGGAAGATGCGCCAAACCAACCTTGGTAAGGAGCCATCTTGGCGATAAGTTCCTTGGCATCGGGTTTTTTGGCGATAATCAACTGAGAGGCACCGAGAACACCCAACAGGGCGAGCCACAAACTAGTAATCAATCCCATAGTTTCCATCTCCTTGCTTGTGTGCGGGGAAAAATTCCCCACAAAAGCTTAAAATAATTGAACCGTGCTCTCTAACAGGAGCAAGGTGAAAGGTCAATAGAGGCCCCTCTGATAGAGGTCTTGGGCGTATACTTGGGCAGTTGTGTGCCCATTGGTTGGCTTGACAAAGAGATTTTCTTGCGAGGTGAGGGGGGGATAACGCTACTTTTTCACCAAAAGTCCACAAAACATCTCTGTTTGTTGGTTGTTGCCCTTTGTTGTTTGTCTTTGCCGCTTCTGCGGCTTGGCTCATTTGATGGGCAACTTTAGGCGAAGCCTTTGTCATAACTTGTGAGACTCCACGGGATGAATCCCATGGCTTCTTGGGTTAGGGAGCCTCAAAAGAGAGGCAATTGCTTCCAAGCAACGTGACTCCGCTCACAGGGAGTACTACTGGCACAAACGCCAGATACTTTTGTGTTTGTCGATTTTGTTTTTCGACAATCGAAGGGGTGAAGGACACGAACAGATGGCGGGTACATCCCGCCGACTTGGTTGTGGCTGTGCTTTGACCAGATGTTCGAGGCTCCCACCACATCCCGATGTCCCACAAACCCGCAGGCTTCGTTTGTACAACGGTACACCCGCCCCTTGGGTTTATGTTTCTGCCCACACTTCGGGCAAGTTTGGCTGGTGTAGGCTTCACTCACCAACACCAGCACGATACCATATCGTGCTGCTTTGTACGTGATGTACGACCGTATCCGTCCGTGTGACCATTGGCTGACTTTTTGCTGGCTTTTCGCGTTCAGTCGCTTGCCGTCTCCGATGTTTCTTACATCGCCAAGCACAATCGTACTGACACCTTGCCTGACCGCCTCTTTCACCACATCGCGGCTGATCTTGTGTTCGAGATCGCGGACTTTGGATTCCCACCGTGCTCTGTGTTTGACTTTGGCTCTCCTATACTTGTGCCATTTTGCCGAATGCCTCTTGCACTTGGACATCTTGGATTGGATCTCGGCGAGGCATTTGTTTCTGTGTTGGACGGTGCTTCGGAGTTCGCGGCAACTGATGATCGCGGCGCTGTGAGGTGTGGCACAAACGGCGGGATGAATCTCCCCCAAGTCCACACCCATGACACCACCTTCTTCGATAACGGGTGCTTCGAGGCCATCCTCGACCACAAGATTCCATTCATACGAACAAGACTGACGATTGTACACTAAGCGTGCTTCTTTGATCTCTGCCTTCTCTTGCCGTGCAAGCATTGTGGGCAAGGTGACAAACAGGTATTGTCTGTTGGCGAGGGCAAGGCGGACTTGGTGGGCATCGCGTTTGATTTGGCTGGATTTGAAGAGGGTGCTGCGAAAACGCTTGCGCTTGTGAGGGAAACGAGCGTCAGGGTCTTGTTTGCGAAGTTCTCGTGCGGTTTTGATGGCCTTGTAGAAACCTTGTTGGGCGGCGTCGATACTGTGGGAGTGAAGGATGGAATCAACGGAGCCGAGCGCATCATCGACGCGCTCGGCTTTGGAGGTGGACATCCAGACGCCGTGTTTGCGATAAAAGCGCCAATGACGGACGAGGACACGGTTGTACACTTCGGCACTGGCGCGATTGAGGGCATCGAGTACGTCTCTGTCTTGTGTGGCAGGGGTTGTCCATGTGAGGATCATCTCTGCGCCTCGTCGCAAACAAAGTCGTTTTTGGAAGGGGTCGTCCTGAACAAACCAAGACGATCGAAAAAATCTCTCCAAGACTACACAAAAGTTTAGCAAAATGCAACCGCTTTTTTCAGAAGAAGCAGAAGCAGCAACGGCTTACCACTGGAGTTAAAACCCCGTGGCTTATGAAGCGTGAGACTTCTTTTGGTCGTCTTGCGCTGTTATATCCTTCTGTCATAGAAGGGGCGGAGCACCTGCAAAGGTTGGATTCTTTTGGGATTCTATCTTTGGAAGGGTGAGGAGAGCGAGGAGAGGCGTTGGGGAGGTCTTGCTCTACAATGCGCTTTGGGCTTCGCTGGGGTTGTTGGGGTGGGCGGTTTCCCTTTGAGGATGCTTTGCGGCAGCCACACCCAGGGCCCCCAAGATCGAAAATCCCGTAGTAATCATCACGACCTGACCCCATGCGAGAAACAGGCCGTCTTGTCCGCCTGTTTCTTTCCCATGGGCGAGCAAGATCACCCCAAGCGTAATGCCTATGGCCGAGCCAAAGTAGCGAGCGGTGTTGTTGACACCGCTTCCCAAGGCTGCGTGTTCTTGCGGCACCGTTGCCACAGCCTGACGCCCAAGAGCCGCATTCAACAACCCATTTGCGATCCCCGCCACCAAAAGCCCGGGTACAAAGCGCAAGGGGGTACTGTCTGCACTTGGGCCAAGCAGCAACAACTGCGCTCCCGCACAAGACACCAGCCCACCCACAAGCAGCACTCGCGGTGATAGCTCGTCTGGCAACCAACGCGCTGCTAGCGCTGCTGGGATACTCGTTGCAGACCAAAAACAAAGAACAAAGGCTGCTGAAAGTGCTTGTATGCCCATCGCTTGGGAAAGAAACATCGGGACCAATGTCATCAAAGCTAAGATCCCTGCGCCCGAAGTGAAGGCTGCGATGGTCGCTCCTGTAAACTCGGCGTTTCGAAACAAGGAAAGTTCCAACATAGGCTCGCGTTGTCGTGACTCGACAGAGAAGAATACGCCCAACAATGCGGCGCCACCGCCAAGAAGGAGCACTACGGAGGGACGATCCCAACCAAGGCGGAGTTCTGCTAAGCCTGACATCATCAACGCGAGGCTCACCATAAAAAATACCGCGCCCAACCAGTCCACACGCCCGCCTCTTACGGTTTCTTCCTTCGTCAGCGTCAAGCGCGAGCCCAAAAAGAGGGCGACAGCAACAAGCGCGCATCCTCCGTGAGCCCATGCCCAGCCACCCAGCTTCGTCGCGATCGCAGCGAAGATCGGTCCCACCGCCACGCCTGCTCCAAGGGCTGCTGCCCAAACTGCTGTAGCTTTGGTTCGTGCGCGGCCCTCAGAAAATGTCTGGGCAAGAAGTCCTAGGCCACACGAAAAGACAGCAGCTCCCCCCAAACCTTGCGCTATCCTTGCAAAAATGAAGACAAGGCTTGATGGTGATATCGCTGCAATGGCCGAAGAAACCGTCAAGATCACAAGGCCCCAAAGAAAAATCATGCGCCGTCCCCAGCGATCTCCTAGGGTACTGGAACCCAACAGGCCGCTCGCTGCGCCTAAGGGCATTGCACTCAAAAGCCATGCCCTCGCTCCAAGCCCCGCATCAAGGGCCTTTGCGGTGGACTCAAGTGTCGTTAGAGGCACAGTAAAGACCACCATAACAAGCATTGTTGCTGCGGACACAAGGAAAAGAATGAGTGTATCTTGTGTTGTTGTATGGATATTTTTCTCGATGGGATCGAGGCTTTGACTTGCCAGGGGGGAGGTCACGCGGTGCGCTTGGGGCTGGCCATCTCCGCGAACTTGGGAGCTTGGTTGTGTGGTTTCTTTGCTTGGCTTCGGATCTTTTGCCATAGAACTTCTCGCTTTCTTCGGATTCGCGGCAGGTATTCGCTACCTTTCGCTTTCTTTGAGAAAATCTATAGCTTTGAGGGGTCGCAGTGTTAGTCCGTTCCTCTCGTTTTTTTGCCTATTTGTGTATGCGGTCTTTTTGTCGATATTGGCAGAGAAAAGGACGGAGAGTTGGGAGAGATGGAGATGTCTGAGCCGAGTAAAGATGGGGGAGAAAAGGGGGGATTATTCTTGGATACCGCCTTTGGTGAGGGCGAGGGGATCGAGGAGACGGTCGAGGTCTTCGCTCGTGAGGTCGGTCATCTCAAGAGCGACTTCTTTGATCGAGCGACCTTGGGCATAAGCAGCCTTCGCGATCTTGGCACCTTGCTCGTAGCCGATCACTGCATTGAGTGCGGTCACAAGGATAGGATTGCGCGAGAGCTGGCTTTTGAGGACATCTTCGTTGACCGTGAAGCCGTTGATGGCTTTGTCTGCAAGGACGCGTGCGGTGTTGCTCAACAGTTCGATGCTTTGGAGCAAGTTGTGAGCGATCACGGGGAGCATCACGTTGAGCTGGAAGTTTCCAGACTGGCCAGCGATGGTGATGGTGGTGTCATTCCCAATGACTTGGGCGCAAACCATCGCGGTGGCTTCGGGGATCACAGGGTTGATCTTCCCAGGCATGATCGAAGAACCAGGCTGAAGTGCGGGTAAGATAATCTCTGCAAGACCTGTAAGAGGACCACTGTTCATCCAGCGCAAGTCATTGGCGATCTTCATCAAGCTGACAGCAACGACGCGAAGTTGTCCGCTAAGTTCGACGGCTGCGTCTTGTGCGCTGAGGCTTTCGAAAAAGTTGGGGCTGGGAACAAAAGCAACGCCTGTGTTCTCCGCGAGTTTTGCAGCAAAGCGCGCGCTAAACTCAGGGTGGGCATTGATGCCTGTTCCTACCGCAGTTCCGCCTTGTGCGAGTTCTTGCACGCGAGGAAGGGACGATTGAAGGCGCTCGATACCGTGTTTGATCTGCGAGGCCCAACCGCCGAGTTCTTGGGCGAGGGTCACAGGCATCGCGTCCATCAGGTGCGTTCGGCCCGTTTTCACGACGCTGGTGAGGGTCGCGGCTTTGCTTTCGAGTGCGTCCAAGAGGTACTTGAGCGAAGGAAGCAAAAGCTCGGTGGTTTCGAGGGCTGCGCTGACGTGGATCGCTGTGGGGATAACGTCGTTGCTGCTTTGTCCCATGTTGACATGGTCGTTGGGATGGACCTTTTGGCCGCTTTTGCTACTGGCGATGTGAGCGATCACCTCGTTGGCGTTCATGTTGCTGCTGGTGCCTGAGCCTGTTTGGAAGATGTCGATGGGGAAGTGTTTGTCGTGTTTTCCTTCAGCGACTTCTTTGGAAGACTCTACGATCACTGACGCCAACTCTGCGGAAAGAAGGCCAAGATCGAGGTTGACTTGGGCTGCGGTTGCTTTAATCAGGCCCAGGGCCTTGATCATCGCGCGGGGGATGGGAAGGCCACTGATCGGGAAGTTGTCGACCGCACGTTGGGTCTGTGCACCGTAAAGCGCATCAACAGGGACTTTCAACTCTCCCATACTGTCTCGCTCAATTCGGAATTCGCTCATGGATGGCCGCTCCTTGCATCGCTTGGGTCCTCCCTCCAAAACAAGGCGAAGGACTAGGTTGGTGAACTTCGGCCTCTCTACCTAAGCGACTGTGTGTCCGGCGTCAAGCCCCGTGCCTTGGAATCCCTGTTCTGACCGCTGGTTGCGCGCTGATGCGGAAGAGATGGATTCTTTTTCGGGTGCGTGTGGGTGTTGTTCGTGTGGCTGCGTTTGTGTGGAGATATCCTCGGAAGATGTAGGAGATGCGAGGACACCTTCATGGATAAAACGCAAGGCTTGCCCCATGACTTCGGGGGCACGGACGATTCGATGATGTCCCAAACCTTCCACGGTTTGCAGGTGAGCATTGGGCCAAGATGCAGCGAGTTGCTGACCTTCTTTGTAAGAAACATCCCGATCTTCGGGGTCATGGAAGATCAACAAAGGGAGCTCCAAAGATCGCGCGAGGCGCGCACTGTGGAGCGCTTCAAATGCGATCTGAAAGCGCTGCTCGATACGTAGGCGGGCGCGCTCAATCACTTTGTCATGAAAACCCAAAAAGCGCCCTGCACGATACAAGTAAGTACCCGGATTATCGGGGGGAGCGATGTACACCGCGCGCTGGATGGAAAGCCCACGCGAAAGAGCAAAAGTCACCGCTGCTGTCCCCAACGAGTGGGCGATCACACCATGGATATCCCGTTCTTGGCGCGCCACCAACTCCAAGGCTTCGGCCAATTCAGGTAGGGCAGACTGCGTTCCTTCTGCTTTGCCGTGTCCTGGCGCATCAAATGTCACCACGCGATAACCCCGCTCCAACAAAGGTTTCACGTACACCGCCAACTGGCTTCCTCGGCCTGACCAGCCATGCACCAACAAGATCGTTGGTCCTGTTCCCCATGCATACACAGGAAAAGAGTCTCCTCGTTTGCTCACAAACACCTTAACATCCGCACCCTTCATCCACTCTTGCTCTCGCTCTGGGACTGGGCGGCGAGTTGTGCGCAAGAACAGGCGTTCGAGAAGATTGGCCCCCAAACCCGGACTCACAGAGGACAGCAGGGGAGAGATGGTCTTTATAAAACGAACGGTCGTGCTTTTTGTGGTCATAAAAAAATCCTCCTTCGAGGCATAACGCGATCAAACCGTGGGAGGGGTTTGATCAGTGTGGTGTGGCGGATGAGACCAAGCGCTCGAAAGCGCGGTGAGCGTAATCACGGGCTTGGGGATGTTGTAGAAGTCGTCGAAAGTGCTGATAGGACAGGAGGACTCCCCAAAAGTCGTAGCGAAACTGTTCTGTGTCGAGGTCTGAGCGAAAGTGCCCTTCTTTCTTACAGATATCGGCGGCGCGTGCGATAGCATCGAGGACATCGCGGAGGTGGTCGACCAGACGATCGCGAACAGGGCCTGGGCGGTCGTCGAACTCTGTTGCGGCTGTGATAAACAAGCAGCCACCGCTGAACTCGTCATCTTCCCATTGGAGCCATCGTTCAAAGAGGGCTTTGAGTCGGGGGATACCCCGTGGTTGTTTGAGGGCTGGTGACAAGACGATATCAATAAAGCGCTCAGCTGCTGTGTCGAGCACAGCACATTGGAGATTTTCTTTTGAGGAAAAGTGCGCATAGAGGCCGCTTTTTGACATCTCCACGCGCTTGGCGAGGATGCCCAGGCTCAAGCCTTCGAGCCCCACTTCACTGGAGATATCGAGCGCTTGATGGAGGATTGAACTGCGTGTCTCTTCGCTTTTGCTCATCGTTTGGCGAACCTTTTCGTCGATGCACCTTCGTGGTGCTTCAATAGAATGGAATATAGAACGACCGGTCGTTTTATTCAAGTGATTTATGAAAAAAAGATCGTGGTGTTTTGATCTTAAAGGGTTTTTAGAAAAACGATCAGTTGTTTTTGTTGTTCTGGGGAGAGGAGGGAGCGTCCTTGATCGTCTGCAAAGATCCCGACATCGTGTCCTTTGTTGGAGAGGCCAGGCTTGGTGGCATCGAAGAGGGCGTACTTTTCTTGTTTCCATGCTTCGGGGATGGCGTCTCCAGTGGGGTATCCCATGCACTCTAGGTCGATATCCGTTTGTTTGTTTTCTGCGGGTCCTTGGTAAAAGCTTGTTGGGCGTTGGGCGGCGGGCGTGAGGAGGGCGCAGAGATTGGGGATCGAGTTGTTGTGGAGGTAGGGATAACGTGCAAAGATGCCCGAAAGGGGCGGTGGGACGTAGCCTTTTTGCGGAACCACGAGGGTATTCATCTTTTTGGAGATGGCGAGATTGTTGAGTGCGTCTGCAAAGTGGGCCATCCCTTGGGCACGTTGGGGGTCGGTCCCTACATCATGGACAGGGGTTTGCTCGGGGTATCGGACTTTTGTGGTCTGCATTTGTTCAGAGAGACTACCTTGGGAAAGGGTTGGGTCATCCCAACCTTTTTCATACGTCCCGTGGCATCGGCTACATCGCTCTTGAAAGATCTTTTGGCCTGCTTTGGCTTGCGCAAGATCGATGCTCTCCCATCCAAAAAAGTCCCCATAGCGTGGGGCTTGGGTGGCAAAAACTGCGGCTGTGAGGTCTTTCACGACATCAGCATTTTCGTCTAACCATGTCTCAAGCTCGTGAAGATCGGCCCCACGTCCGATCTCATTCCATAGAAAGTTGGTAAAGACAGGATTGCCGCTGACCACAGAGCCATCTGCGAGCCATCGCGTCTTGTATTTCATGGTCCACCAAACCATGGGTTTGCTGTCTGCGACGAAGTCTTCGGGCCACATCTGGCGGGGGGTCTTGGCGAGCGCATCATCTTTTGTCGCATAAGGATCGTCTTTTCGTCTTGCGAGAGAGCGCGCCACTTGGGCAAGGCTGGTATCTAGCCCCAACACTAGGGGCTTTTGGACGCCCACAGACTTGAGATTTTCAAGGAACTTTTTCAGTTCAGCGTCTTCTCCTGCGTCCAGCTTGCCAATAAAGTCGGTGAGTCCTTGGTAACCAACGGACTCTAGTTGTTTTCCAAGGACAAAGATCTCGTTGGCACGGGGGCGACGAGCGTTGAGTCCAAGGATGGGGACGCCAAAAAAAGTGCCCGCATGGCAAGCAGCGCAACTAAAGGTGAGTCCTTTGGTGCCGCTTCGTGCAAGAAGCCCTGCCCCCATGCGGATATCTTGGGGCTGACCAGAGGGGAAAGGCACGACAGAGAGGGCGTTTTGAGCATCCGTTGGAAATAGACTGAGCCCAAGCCATTCGTAAAGTTCGGGGATGGTGCTAAAGCTACGGCCAAAGATAAAGCTTTCGATGCCGTCATATTGGGAATCTTCGATGATGCGCTGGAGTGGACCAAAGGGGACGAGCAAGCCTGTGGTGGTGACTGGATACACCAACATGTGCATCTTTCCTCGTTCTATCGAGGCTTTCCAGTCATCTGGTGATGCTTGGTAGAGATTGGCGCGCTCACCCGATGCGGGGAGTTTGGCCTGTTCAGACCAGTCTGGAACGAAGGCTTGGCAGCCGCTGAGTAGGAGAAAGACAAAAAGACAAAAATAAATCCTGTACATGGTTGAACCTCCAAGGCTAGGATAGCTTTTTTGGGAGATGGGTCAATACAAAGGCTCAAAAGCCACGCCGCGCAAAGCTGATATCTTCGCCTCAGCACGTCCCTCTTTTGTGTGTGGTGCTTTCGTTACAAAACCGAGTTCACTTTTTCTTGGAAAGACGCTGTGAACTGGTTTTTCGTGGAAAGGAAGGAGGCGATTCTCGTGCGAAAGATCTGTCAAAAGTTCGGTGTCACCTTGTTTTTTGTCTGGTTGTGGCTTGGTGTCGCGCAAGTCGGGTATGCGCAAAACTGCGGTTGTGACCATGTGATCGACGCGGCCACAGAGTTTGTCGATGCAACGAAGCTAAGCAAGCCCGTGATGCCAGGGCAAACCATCTGTTTGATGGCGGGACAAAAGAACTTTATGCGCCTCAGCAACTTTCGAGGCAGCGCTGCAAAGCCCCTTCTGTTGAAAAATTGCGGTGGATTGGTGCATATCCTCAACAGCACGAGAGGATATGGCTTTGCGATCGATGGGTCGAGTTATTTTCGTCTGACAGGGACAGGCCACACAGGACTGGATTATGGCATCAAGATCGACGGAACTCCTCAAGGCGCGAGCGGTTTGACGCTCAGTGGAAAAAGTACGGACTTTGAAGTGGACCATATCGAGATCACGCGCACGGGCTTTGCGGGCATTATCGGAAAAACCGATCCTTCTTGCGATAATCCCGATATGCGGAGCTTTGTGATGAAGAATGTCCACTTCCATCACAATCTTATCTACAAGACAGGCGGGGAAGGATTTTATATTGGTTACTTTGCGTTTCCCACGCGTGTGGTTCAGTGCAGTGGAAAAGACACGACCTTGTATCCCCATCCCATCGAAGATGTCTCGATTCATCACAATATCTTGCGCGACAATGGATGGGATGGCATACAGCTTGGGAGCGCTCCTTTGCGCGCTTCGATTCATCACAATATCGTCGAAAACTACGGCACAGCCAACGAAACCAATCAAAAGTCTGGTATCCAGCTGAACGCAGGGGCCGCAGCGGATGTTTACAATAACCTGATCAACAAGGGGACAGGGATCGGGATCGCTGTCTTTGGATACGGTGGGAACAAGGTTTACAACAATGTGATCGTTCGTTCTGGGGAAGACGCGATCTATCTCAACGACAAGACCGCCCAGTCTACGGCCTCTTACGTCCTCGCAAACAACACCATCGTTTTGCCTGGGCGTTACGGAATTGGCCTTGCTTCGGCCAATATCAAAGGCAACAAGATCTACAACAATCTTGTCGTAGAACCCGGTGAGTTCGCGACGTCTGGGCAAAAGTCGTTTATCTCTTTTTTGAGTGCGACCGCAAATTATCAGCTTTCTGGAAATCTTTATGTAGAAAAAGTCTCGACGGCAGGCTTTCTCGCAGCCGCCAAAGACGACTATCACTTGAAGCAAACCGCCATGGCTGTCGATGCGGGAGTCGATGTCGCGAGTTTGGGGATCACCACTGACTATGATGATCAGCCTCGTGTGAATGGTGCAAAGACCGATGTTGGGGCCTTTGAGTTCCGTCTTTCTACGCCCGCGGAGGTGATCGTCGAACCCTCCCCAGAAAAGACCCCGCCTGATGCTGTGGAGATGACCAAAGAGCCGAGTGGCCCAGAAGAATCGACCCTTCCTTCTGAGTCCTCTTCGCCCGAACAAAGCGTAGAAAAGGCAAGCAACGAACCACTTGCCAGCGAAAAAAGCCCCCAAGATGCAGGAGGAACCGAGCAAGGTTCTCCTGAAACACAAAAGGAGACGAACCTCGACGCCAGCGGCCAAAAAGAGAACATCCAAGACCCCGGAACGACGGGAGGTTGTGGTTGCTCCTCTGCGCCATCGTCAGGTGAGGTGGTGTTTTTCTTCTTGTTGCTGTTCGTGGTCTTTGGGCGCCGTCGATTTGTCAGGGTGTGAGTGGACGACGCTGCTTACAAAGAGCGTCGTCTAGGCGTTATCACGGCGGTCATGCGGGGATCATCGTGGGGGGAGTCTCAGAGGGAGGGGCGCGCTGTGTGTCTTTTTCGTTTGTAGAGAAGCATCAGTAAAAGGAAGCACCATCCAAAAAATCCGATAGGAAGGGAAGGATCGTTGCTGGCTTGGCAAGCGCATCCTGATCCTGCGGGGCGGAGTTCTTGTGTGGGGATGCAAAAGCCTTGGTCGCAGGCTTCTCCTGTGGCGCAGTCCTCTGTTTTTTTGCAGGTTTGTTCGCCGCTATCGAGCTTGAGGACGCTGCTATCGGGCCAGCAAGCTTTGTTGTCTTTGCAGGTCAGATCCCCCGGACACTCTCGGTCCGTGGTGCAAGGACGCGAACAGAGGCTTTTGTCATCGAAGGTGACACAAAGGTTGCTTTCGCAGTCTGACATATCCTGGCATGGCTCGCCCATCTTGGTTTTGGCGGTATCTGCGGTGGGTTCTAGGCAAACGAGCCCTTCTGCGCAAGCCTCTTGTTCGGGTGGGCCAGCGTCAGAGGCTGTTGGATCGGGCGTGGGCTCGCTGTCTCCTTCGCTGGGTGGGGTTTCGACAGAGCCTGCCTGACAAAGAAACTGTCCTTTGAAGCAGACGAGGCTCCCTTGTCCCGCGCCGCCACCAAGGTCGCACGCTCCTCCACCTAGGGGGCCTTCATCGACTTGGCCGTCGCAGTCGTTGTCTTTGTTGTCGCAGATCTCTCTTGCGGCTTCGACGCCAGAACACTTGCCCCACGTTCCGCTTTCGCAGCTTTGTTGTCCTGCTTTGCACTCTCCAACATCTTGGCTGCATGGGCGTGTTGCTCCAACTTGGCAGTCGCATCCCTCATCGACTTGGCCGTTGCAGTCGTTGTCTTTGCCGTCGCAGATCTCCACTTGAGGTTTGGGAGCGTTGCAAGCCCCCCATTTCCCGGCTCTACAGGTCTCGGTGCCTTCTCCACAGTCTGTTCGGCAGACACGGGTGACAGACTCGTCGATCTTGCCGTCGCAGTCGTTGTCTTTGTTATCGCAGACTTCTTTGCTGGGGGTGCAACAAACACACTTCATGTCTTTGCAAGTGCAGCCTTTGTTCGAGCAGTCTGTTTGAACTTTTGCGGTGCAACCTGAGCCTGAGCACGAGCCACCCGAACACTTGTGATCGACGCAACCACAACCCTTTTGTTTGCAATCACTCTCTTCTTTTGCGGTACAGCCCGAACCTGCGCACGCACCGCCCGAACACTTGTGATCTGCGCAGCTACATCCGAACTTTCCGCAGTCTGTTTCTTCTTTTGCGGTGCAACCTTTGCCTGCACACGAACCGCCCGAACACTTGTGGTCGACACAGCCGCAACCCTTTTGTTTGCAATCGTTTTTCTCTTTTTCTGTGCAGCCATCGCCTGGGCAAAAGCCACCTTCGCAACTTCCTTCAACGCACTGGCAGCCGACTTTTGCGCAGTTTTGGGTTTGGGTAGAGGAACAGACCTTTGAGGCGCTTCCTGTCCAAAAGCTGGTCTTTTTGTTGGCGCCGTCCCAACTAAAGCTGATGTGGACGTGGTCTGTGTGGGGGTTGGAGCCTGTGTAAGTGGACCATGAATCAGGACTGCGGTAGGCTCGCCAGATCTTTTTGTTCCAGATCATGTACATAATGCCCAAGCGACGGGCCATTGCGTGTTTCTTGCCTTGGGCATCTGTGGCGAGCAACCACTGGATCATGGACTCTGCAACGCTCTTTTGGGTGAAAGCTGAGACACCCCAGTCAAAAGCGCGACCTTCTTTGTGTTCGCTGGTTCCACCGACATTACAGGCTCTTACGATGCCGAGGCTTGCGGTGCAAGGATAGGTTGCCAAGAGAAGGTCTTTGAACGCGGTGGCGCCAGGTTTGGCGGAAGGGTTGCAGGTGGTTTGTCCTACATAAGATGCGTATCCATCGACGCCACGGGTGAATCCGCTATAAGAAGGAGGCTTCATCCCTGAACCGCATGTTTGGGCTGCGATGTGAACGCCCAGTCCTGGCGAAAGTGTGGCTTGGCGACTGCCCGATGTGTCTTGGATAGGAGCCCCGCAATTCTCGTGGTCATGTTCATGTTCGTGTTCCACGATGCCGCAAGATGGGAAAGAAAACAGTGCGAGGAGACCTAGCAGACACAGCGAAAGGCGCCAATAGGAGCGCCAAAGATGGAAGTGGGGTGGCTTTTCCATAGGTTTGCCCTTGTTGCTCGATAGTTGGTTTCGAAACCTATCGAGACATCGTAGCGGAAACCTCTTGATGGGGCTAGGTTTTTTTCAAAGGGCCGTACTTGGCCAAAAGGTAATCGTGCCATGATGTTGCTTGGGGATCGTCTGGCTCATGATCTCGCCAACTCTGGCAGATCTCCCACGCTTTTTCGCCATCTCCCAATGCTTCATAACAAGACACGCTGCCCAACCAAGCCTTGTGTGCTTGCGAGGCAAGCTCTTTGTGGCGTTGCACATAAAAGTTGCTTGAGGACGAGCTTGTCTCTTTGGCTTGTTTTTCGCGCAAGATCGCTTCGTATTGCTGGCCTTTTGTGAGGGTTGCTGCAAAGTACAGCAATGCGACTTGGTACTCTTTTCTGTGATAGAGCTTGTTGCCTGCGATGTTGCAGTAAAAAGCGTTGTAATGGGCGGTATGCTCGATCTCCAAAAGGTGCGCTACTTCGGCTTCTTCGTTGCGTCCCAAAGCGGAAAGGCACAAGCCACGGTAGTATTGCAACTCTACATAATGAGGCTTTTGTTTGGCGGCAGCGTCGAAAGTGGCGAGTGCTCGGGCATCATCTTCTTCTTCACAGTACAGCTTTCCAAGGCGGTACTGTGCATCAAAGTGTTCTGGCGCGCGGGCACAGGTCTGTTGGAGTTTTTCGCGAGCTTGTTCTTTGTCGCCCTGTTCCAGGTGGATCAGCGCATCAAGATAAAGCATCTCGATGTTGTCTGGGTCGTACTGTCGGGCTTTTTGGCGTGCTTCTTCGACTTCTTCAAAAGGGTGAAGCGAAGGGTTGCGTTTGAAAAGGCCGAAGTACACTGTTGCGCGAGAGGACCACTCTTGGAGGAGGAGTTGTCGAAGTGGCTCATCTGAAGGGACTTTTTCGAGAAGTTGTTCCCAGAAAAGCAGTTTCTGTTTGTGTTCGTCGCCCACATCAAGGTGACGAAAGAAGTAACACTCACCTTGCAAGAACCAAAACTCATCGAGGAAGTCTTCGGACTCACCGTACATAAAAAAACGCGCGTCTTCGACATGACGGGCCAGTTTGCAGAGCGAATGATGGATCTTCCCATAAAAACAATAGGATCGATCTGCATTGTGCTTGAGTACGATCTTGGGTCCTACAACAAAGAACCCCATATCATCGAGTTCAAAGCGCAGCCAATGATCCACTCTGTCGGGGAGAGCTTGATGGAAAGCATCGGCTTCTTCGGGGAGTCCGTCTTTCCACGTGAGTTCTGTGTTGCAAGGGTGGTCGTCAGGCTGCACTTGCGTAAAGGTCAGGATAGCCCACCAACGTCTGTGTCTTTCGCGCTCGATCTCCTCAAGCACCGCAAGGAATTGTTCGTCAGTGAGGCTTCCTTGGAGGCTTGGCTCCACTTCCCACATCTTGAGCAGGTCTTCTTCGAGATCGTAACAAACGGAGAGATGGTGCTCACAGGCTTTGGCATCGCCTTGTTGGGCGTGGTAACGCGCAAGGGCCAAGTGCGCAGCCTTGTTGTAGGGCTGGTGTTGTAAGAAGCTTGCGAAGCTTGCGAGACCTTCTTGTTGAACATGAGGCTCATGCGCTTGCAACATCGAACATGCTTGGTCAAAAAGATGTTCTTGCGCTTCTTTTGTAAGAAATCGTGAGGTGTGTTTTTGGAAAATATCTTGTATGGATTGCATGGTGGGTTAGGGGCACTGAAGGGGCGTGCTTCCTTGTTCGATGGCGCCTAGATCGACGGGGGTTGTGCGCAAGCGTCCGTAGAGATCGTCCGTGGGGGTCTCGTTGTTTTGGAGACCTTTGTCTACGGCGACGCTGGTGGCTTTGAGCTGATAAGAGGTGGTGTCGATAAACTCAGGGAGCGGATCTTGTTGGAGCAGGCCCGTACCTGCGCCACCTTGTTTGACGAGGTTGTTGGATTCAAGGGTGGGGCGTGGATCGCCGCTTGCGATGCGAAAAACACTGAGGATGTTGTTCCACAAGCGGATCTTTTCGTTGCCTGTGAGGATGACGTTTCCTTGTTTGTCGTGGGGAGTGCGGCGGGCTGTGGAGATCGCAGTGGGGCCAAGGATCGTGTTGTTGACGATGTCGATCTCGACGCTACCTGCGAGCCAGATCCCATTGCTTTTCCAATCAAAGACAAGGTTGTTTGCGATGCGGACCTTGCTTGTGATCATGTTTTCGACGCCATTAAAGTTGTCCCACTCGACACCTGGGGTTGCGATGTTCATGCCCGTTCCTGCGGTCTTTTGGCCATCCAAACGGTTGCGCAAGATCTGGATGCGTGTGGCACCTGCAAGCAAGATCCCGCCGCCCGTAGCGCTTTTGATGTCGTTGTCTTCGATCAAAGAGTCCCGCACACCCGAGAGTTGGAAGCAAACACGGGTTCCACACTCCACAGTGTTTTTCACAAAGTTCAGATTGTTGTTCCACAGTGGATCAGGGGTAAAGTTGGAGTTCATAAAGATGGTGCGTCCGCCCCCAGCAAGGCGGCTTCGGCGGATCTCAAAGTGATGTGATGAAGTGCTAGAGTCACTGTTGATATGAAGTCCGCTGATGTCGTTTGCGCCCATGTCTAGGTCGATTTGTTCGAGCCAGACGTAAGAGCTATTGCGGAAGTATAGTGTGCTTTTGAAAGAGATACCTTGGAAAAGAAGATAGCTACAGTTTGTCCAGCGAAGCCCTTGGAATATCGGCTTGGCGCCAGGGGCTGCGACGATATGAACGTAGTCTTGGAACTGGACATTTTTGATATCTTCTTGGGGGTAGTCTCCTGCGCTGACTTCGATGCGGTCGCCACCTTGGGCTTGTTTGAGTAGATCTGCGAGCTTTTGTCCTGGCTTCATCGTAATGGTTTTGCCTGTAGAAGCAGGAGGATACTTGGTTTGGCATCCCGGGGGCGTGGGCTCGGGCATGGGTTCGGGCATAGGCTCAGGGGTGGGTTCAGCCTGTGGTTCGGGGGCTGCCTCGACTTGGGGCTCGGGAGTCGCTTCTGGAGCAGGTTCGGTAAGCTCGGTCTCTACGCTGTTTTCGAGATGAGGCTCTGGCAAGGAAGGTTCTGCAGCGTCGAGTGATTCGGTCGAGGTGGTGTTTTCGTTTGCATCGTCTGCGATCTTTTCGGATGTTGTGGTCTCTGAGGTGGTTTGTTCTTGGGTGGTTTCTTGTTTGGCGGGTTGACTGGGGTCGCAGTGTATCAGAAAAAGTCCGAGAAAAAGTGTGAGTGTGAGCAAAGAGATGGACAGGGGGAAGTGGATGCTTTGCTTGGGTCGGGAGGTCGGCTTTTGTGGAGTTTGGTGCATGGTGCGCTCCATGGGAGAGGTTTACGCTACGAGACGGAGTCTGAAAAGTATTGGCCAGCACAAGATGGGCAGATCCCGTGGGTCAGTTTGATATTGGTGTGGGTGGAGAGGTAGTCTTCCATGCGTTGCCAGTAACCATCACCCGTATGGATATTCTTGCACCAAGCGCAAATAGGCAAGAGACCCTGCAAAGTTTCGACTTCTTTCAAGGCATCTGCGAGCTGTTTTGCGACTCTCCTAAGCTCCAATAAGGTAACGACTTGTCTCGCAAGGGCTTTGAGGCTATCACGTTGTTCTGCGGAGAGTGTTTTGGTGGTGCGATCGATGACACACAGTGTCCCCAGTGGGAGGCCCTGTGTGTCGATAAGTGGGGCCCCCGCATAAAAACGCACGTGGGGATCCTTGGTAACGAGGGGGTTGTCGAAGAAGCGCTCGTCTTGGAGGGCATCTTCGATGATGAAGAGTTCGTCTTGAAGGATCGCGTGGGAGCAAAAGGCCGAATCTCTCGATGTCTCGGACGCATCGAGTCCGACCTTTGCTTTAAACCACTGTCTTTGCGCATCCAACAAGACGACGAGTGCGATGGGAGTTTGGCAGATGTACGATGCGATCTTGGCGATGTCATCGAAGCTTTTTTCTGGCTGTGTATCAAGGATGTCGTAGGATTTGAGAGCTTCAAGACGAAGGTCTTCGTTTTTGGGGATAGGGGCGACGATCATAAAACTCTCCTTCGGGGCCAAGGTCACTAGGCACGTAGACCTAGTCGAAGAGTGCGACCAATTGCTCGGTCCATCCGAGAAGTTGGCCTGTGGATGAGTGAAGGACTCCTACAGCTGTATGGAAACCTCCCTCTCCTGCGACGGTTTCGTAAGAAAAAGAAAACCAATCCTCGAAGTTTTGGGGGATTTCAAGGATGTGTGCTGTCCAAGTCACGGTGCTTGCGGCCACAGGGCGATCCACCAGTGACAAGCTTGGGCAAGGCCAAGCATCCAACAAACCAAGCAAGGCTTCGACATCTCCCGAAGGCTCGCGAAGACGGCAGTATCCAGAGAAGGCCGCTTGTGATGCTTCTGAGAAGGGAGGCGAACCATCAGCCCATCGCATCGAGAACTTTTGTATGAACTCGGGGATGACTTCGGGGATATAGGGCATATCGACCAAGCCTTCAGGGGCAGGGCCTTGCTTGGGTAGCCACCTTGGGTTGGTGGGGGCAGAGACCGATCCTTCCCGTGATTTGGAGAAGATCAAGCTTGCTGTGGCGGTCACTTTGCCTTGTTGTTCTAGCCGTGCTTGGGCAAAGGTGATGTTTTTTCCCTCCCGCACGATATCGAGAAAACCTTGGGCTTTGCCGGGTACGGTAGGGCTTAGTAGTTGGATGCTGAGCGTGCGGAGGGTTCGGTCATTGTCCACGTGGCGATATCCCAAAGAGGCCAGCGATGCCGCCGTAAAACCGCCAAAGATGGAGCGGCCTTGCATCCAACCTGTTGGGAACTCAAATGTCCATCCTTCGGGGGTTTGATGCCACTGCTCTCGAAGTTTTGCGTCCAATCTCACGAAACTCTCCTTGTTGTGAGGGGTATGCTTTTCTTTTGTGGACGATATCTCGCCAAAAAGCCATGACATCGTGTGGATCGATCTTCCACCTGTCAACTAGAAACTTCGAGATGACCGTCTTTTCGGGATGCTAAGTTCTGCTGGAGGGGTCTCTTGGTGGGTCATTCGTTGGGGTGTTCTTCTCGTTTGTCAGCGTGGATCGCAAAGCGTCCTTTTTCTCG
Organism: Myxococcales bacterium; assembly: GCA_020632975.1. GTDB lineage: Bacteria > Myxococcota_C > UBA6777 > UBA6777 > UBA6777 > JAKLKB01. The sequence continues at coordinate 460,590 of JACKEL010000001.1, read as the reverse complement.
GGCGTGAGCGGGACCGTTGCTATCCCAAGGCCAACCACCAAAGCCCGTGCGTTGGAAGTCCACCACGACGCGTCTGATCTCTTCGGGCTCATTCACCACAAAAGGACCGTGTTGGAACACGGGCTCGCCGATGGGTTTGCCTTGGAGCATCAAGATCTCCGCAGCTTTGTCGCCATTGGTGAGCTTGATCGAAGCTTCTGGGCGCACTTCGATGCCACCTTTTGCGACTTTTTTGTCGTCGAGCATCAGACTTTCTCCCGCAAAGAAATACAAGTTACGATGCACCTCGGCTGCTGCGGGTGGCAGGGTCCATGTGGCGTGAGGTTCCATCTTGAGGGTCCAGATGGCGATCCCTGAAGCCTCACGCGAAGCCCAAGAACTTGGCGGAGGTGAGGGGGGTTTGGCGCCATCGAGAGACCCCGCGATGACGCGGACAACAGTGCGATGTCCTGCATCATCGACATATTGGACTTCTGGGACCTGATCGCGCCAAAACATCGTGAAGTAGGGGTCTTTGCTTTTGTCTTCACGCGGCAGGTTGAGCCAGATCTGAAACAGCTCTGTTGGATTGGGCTTGTCTTGATGGACGAGCGGGAACATCTCAGAGTGTACGACGCCTTTTCCTGCGGTCATCCACTGTACATCGCCTTCTCCAAAGCGAGCTGTCGCTCCTAAAGAGTCGGAGTGATCGACAAAACCAGCTCGGCCGATCGTGATGGTCTCAAAGCCATAGTGCGGATGCTGCGGGAATCCAGGGATGGTGTCTCCGTGGTACATACTCCAACCGTCTTTCCCCGCAAAGTCTGCACCGATGTCTCTTCCTCTGAGGCTGGCATTGGGACCCATCTCTTCGTTGCCTTCGGGATAATCGTCTTTGTGATAGACGCAAAAAAGAAAAGGGTCCATCGTCTTCCAAGGGAATCCCAAGGGGTACACGCGTAATACAGGGGACTGGCTCATCTTCTTCTCCTTGTGGGGCGGATGGGTGGTGCAACGCTTGAAGCTTAGTTGCTTGAGACCACAAAAGCGATGCTTGAAAGACATTGTTCCATAAACAGCAAAAAGCGGAGGGGGGCATCAGTTTTCTGAGGCTCTTGCAAAAATCTGGTGCTTGGGAAAGGGGGCAAGAAACGAATGGTTCGGGCTTATCTTGCTGCTTTGATAATGATTTTTGGCTCTTGTTCGAGAGGGTGGAACGCAATTTGTAGAAGACAAAAAGCATGTTTTGGGGAATCGACCCCAGGGTTTGTTTTAGAAAGGAAGGCTTTATCATGCGTTTTTGGAAGTTTGGTTTGTTGTTGTGTGGACTTTGGTTTTTGGCAGGGGTGACTTCGGGGTGTGGGGTGGCTCCTGGTTCTGTCTGTACCTACGAAGGAAAAAGTTATGCAGATGGCGCAAGTTTCCCTGATACGGATGGTTGCAACACCTGCACTTGTAGTGGGGGCAGTGTCTCTTGTACAGAAAAGGCCTGTGTTTCGGCTTGTTCTTACAATGGCAAGTCTTACAAGGATGGCGATCAGTTCCCAGCCTCAGATGGCTGCAACTCCTGTATGTGTCGAAATGGCCAAGTGATGTGCACTTTGGCTGTTTGCCCCAAGGACTGTCTCTACAAAGGCAAGACTTACAAAGATGGGACAACCTTTGCCGCAGAAGACGGTTGCAACACATGTTCTTGTAGTGCTGGCGGGGTTTCTTGCACAGAGAAGACTTGTAAGGAAAAGTCTTGCGGTGGTTTGGTGCCTCCTGGTGTCGATAACTCCTGTCCTTCTGGTCAATACTGTCACTACGATATCGAACTTATGTGTGGCGCGACCGATGCCACTGGGGTTTGTCGTGTGTTGCCGACAGCTTGCCCTGAGTACCATGCTCCTGTTTGTGCTTGTAATGGAAAGACTTATACCAACGAGTGTGCTGCAAATGCTGCGGGGACTTCCGCGATGAAGATCGGCGAGTGCGCAAAGCCGACGACCTGCTCCTACAATGGAAAAGTGTACAAAGAAGGTGAAACCTTTACAGATGCCAATGGTTGTAACGCTTGTGTTTGCTCGGGTGGTCAGGTGGCTTGTACAGATCGCGCTTGTCCTCCCAAGTCCTGCGGTGGTCTCACAAACCTTGCTTGTGCGGATGGGATGTATTGCAAGATAGAGCAAGGTTGCGGATTTGACGATGGGATGGGGATTTGTGTTGCCAAGCCCAGCGGTTGCAACCTCGTGTACCAACCTGTATGTGGTTGCGATGGCAAGACTTATGGAAACGCTTGTGAAGCCGCTCGCAACGGGGCTTCTATTGCCAAAGAAGGTGAGTGCGAAAGCGAACCCTCCATGTGTAAGTACGATGGGATGCGCTACAAAGATGGCGAAAAGTTCCCTGCCACCGATGGTTGCAACACTTGTGTCTGTTCAGGTGGTCGCGTGTCTTGTACAGAAACGGACTGTGCGATGAAGCGTTGTGGTGGCTTGGTGCCTCCAGGCGTCGATAACTCCTGTCCTGCGGGCCAATACTGTCACTTCTCTGTCACTGCGATGTGTGGTGCCGCGGATATGCCTGGTGTTTGCGCTGTAAAGCCCCAAGGATGTGGTCGTGAATACAACCCTGTGTGCGGTTGTGACGGCAAGACCTATGCAAACTACTGCGAAGCTGCGATGGCTGGGACTTCTGCGATGTCTTCTGGTGCTTGCAGATAATTCCCTGCCTTCATGCTCTCAATATCCCTTCCCTTCGAGCTTTCCTCTCTCCCGCGCCTTTCCTAAAAACCTTTCGAGCTTATTTTTTCTTCAGAGAGATCCCACGAACAAGCCATGGGATGGTCTTGATACGTTTGTTGGTGCGGATGTTGAGGATCTGTAGCCCGCCGCTACACGCGATGGCAAGGATGTGTCCGCTTGGTGAGAAAGCGGCGCGTTCGGGGTTGTGTTCTGCGCCTCGCATTGAGCCAAAGCGATAGTAAGTCGTGCGGAAAAAGCATTTTTTGAGGGTCCAAGACTTTTGTTGTTTGAGGGTGCGGGCATCGTAGAAAAAGACCTTTGTATCGAGGCTGTTGTGTTTGTTGCGAAAGCGGAAGCCTGAACGCGTCTTTGCATAGCTCCAAGAACGCCCGATACTCGGCTGGGTCACCATGATCAACGTTTTTTCATCAGGGGAAAACAGCGGCAAGATCTCCGTATCGTTGGGGAAGTCGAAGTCTCGTATATGTTTTTGTTGTTTGGGGGCCCAGATCTCGACCTTTCCATATCTTCCAATGACAAGGCGTTCTCCATCGCTTGTAAGCGCCATGCGACGGGCGGTATGGGTGGCTTGTCGTCGTAAGGTCTTGATGGCTTTGTTTTTGTGGAGGTCCACCAAAGTGATTTGGGAGGCCGTTGCTCCTTTGTTTTTCTTTTCGTAGAGGTTGCGAACCAGCGCTGCGTAGCGGCTTTTGGGAGCGAGTGCGATCCCTGTGAGTCCTTGTTTTTTGATCTCTTTGGAGAGTGGAGTGGGGAGCATCTTTTCGTTGTAAAAGAGAAGCTTTCCGCTTTTTTGAAAGATCGTGCCTTGGCTTGTGCTTGGCGAAAAGACCGCATAGTCGAGCCATGTGGACCAAATGCTGGCCTTGGGGCTCCCTAGATCGTGGATAAAAAACCCATCTCCATTCACGGAGTCGCCTGGGGTGTACACGCGAAAGAAACCGATCTTTCGATCTTTTTGCAGGAAACTCACCCGAACGATATCGCCATACGTTTTGACCATGTCGTATTCGATGCCAGACCACCAATCCCACATACGGATACCACCATAACGGCCCGCAGCACCCGCCAAGATCCTGCGGCCATCACTTGAAAAGGCGACACTTTGGAGAAAAGGATAACCCCCGCGATGGTGGTTGGTAAAAGTGTGTCGTGGCGGGGCTTTTGTACTCGGCCGTGAATGTGGTTTGGAGGTCGGGCGGCTCGTCGCAACGGTCGCTTGTGGCGCGGTGGTATTGGGCTGTGCATGGACAATCGCGGAAGGAGACAACAAACAAGCTGTTGTAAAAAGGCCGGCCCAAAAAGACGATGTTGGACGAAGAGATGGCGTGCCTTGTAAGATATTTTCTTTGTTTTTTGGATCGGACAACATGGCAGGGTCTCCTCTTTTTTGGGTGGAAGTTCTTGGTTTGAAGCGTCTTGGATGACTCGCGAAAAAGACGTGGAGCGGTCGAGTGAGTCGCGGAAGAGAAAAATTTGTGTTGTATTGTAGGGCGTTGTACAACCGAGGCACATCAAGAGACATATTCGGCGGAAGATCCAAAAGCTTCTTGCATGGAGAGAAGGGTGGAAGAGATGTTGCTTCGTGGACTCCAATTTCTTTGGCGGGGGGGCAGCTTCTTTTTTCGACGCGGCATTTTTCTGTGGTTTTTCCCGATCTTGGCGACCTCTTGCCAAGATGGAGGGCGTGGTCAGCCTTGTGCGAAAAAGTCTGATTGTCAACCTCCACTGGTTTGCTCGGGGGGGATCTGCGGCGATAGCAAGAAACAGTTGGCCAAGCAGGTCAAGCTGTCATACATCGAAGGGAACGGGGATGTCGCGCCCGTCACCTTTGGTCCTGGGCTGAAACGACCTAGACACGCGAGGCTCGCAACGCGACGTTTTCGTGATCGTTGGGGGTTGTTTGGAAACTCGCTTCACTTGTTGACCTCTGTTTCTTTGGTTTCGACGAGTGACGCAACACAAGTCTATGGTGAAAAACAAGGTTTTCAGCTCCTTGCGGGAGGAAGTGCCATGAAACGAGAAGTACGTCTGCCTAGCGTCTTGCGCGCGGGTTTGTTTGTTTTGATGGGATTTGTTGGGTCGGAAAAACTGGCTCTGGCGCAAGTGATGGTCTTGCAAGGAGAAAAAGGCAAGGATGGCGTAAGCTGCAAGATCGATGGTTTGACGCAAGACGCCCGCGGCACGGTCATTCGTTTTCGCTGTGGCTCGCAGGTCCAAACCGTTGTGCTCCCCAAAGGTCTCCAAGGCCCACAAGGACCGCAAGGACCCTCTGGTCCCCAAGGGATCGCTGGGCCTCGTGGTGTCAAAGGAGAGAAAGGCCCACAAGGTCCAAAAGGAGACAAGGGCGAGAAAGGGATCGCTGGACCGAAAGGCCCGCAGGGACCGCAAGGACCCCAAGGGATCGCTGGACCAAAAGGTCCCAAAGGGGATCGCGGCGAAAAAGGTATCCAAGGTCCGCAAGGCCCCAAAGGTCCGCAAGGTTCACAAGGCCCCACAGGTCCCCAAGGACCCAAGGGTGAAAAGGGAGACCAAGGCCCCAAGGGAGAGAAAGGACCCAAAGGAGCGACAGGACCACGAGGAGAGACGGGACTTCCTGGTCCTGTCGGGCCTCGTGGAGAAGTGGGCCCGCAAGGAGAACGTGGTCTTCAAGGACCCAAAGGGCCTCGTGGTGTCAAAGGAGAGAAAGGACCAAAAGGGCCGAAAGGCGACCCTGGACGTTGCACATGTACTTCTAAGAAAAAGTCTAAGCCTGCACCAAAAGTGGAAGAGAAGACAAATCCTGAGACACCCAGTTCAAAGCCTTCTGAAGATGAACCTGACGAGCCCGACGACGACTGAGCTTCGAGGGGTTGGGGCTTAAAGGGGTAGGGGATCCAAGCCAACAAGGCGTGCGCTATCTTCCCAAAGTTTTTTCGCTTTTTCTTTGTCATACGACTCTTTGGAGGAAGGGATCTCTTTTCCTCGATCGACGTAGATCCCGCTGCGATCGGCCCACTCTTGGCCTACAGCGAGGCGGGCAAGATGGCGTCCCGAACGCTTTGGGGTGCTCGAAAAAGGCATAAAGGGCGTGATGATGGGGATCAAGAGTTTCCAAAACAGTTGCAAGAAAGCGGAATAGTCGCGCGCAAGGCCCGTTCCAGGCATCAAACCAGGATCGAAAGCGGTGACCAAGATATCTTTGTGACCTGCTGCTTTGAGCCTGCGGTCGAATTCATAGGTACAAAAGACATTGCAAAGTTTGGAAGTGCTGTAGCGTCGTCGGCCTTCTTCGCCGATCTTTTCGGGGGGGATGGGGCTTGGGTGGGCCATCTGCTCGGCGTCTGTAAAGGCTGGCTTGGGCATGCCCGTGCTGAGTTCTGCGTTATGGGTGCCACTGCTTACAAAGACGATGCGGGCGGGGGCTTGGAGCTGGGGATAGAGCAAGTTACTCAATAGGAAGTGGCCCAAGTGGTTGACACCAAACGTTAATTCGAATCCTTCTTGGGTGCGCTTTTCTGATACGACTTGAAGCCCTGCATTACAAACCAATGCACGCAAGGGTGGATAGCCTTTTTGGGCAAACTCTTTGGCGAAGTCTCGCACGGACTGAAGCGAGCCTAGATCGAGCGAAAGAGCGTGGATGTTGGGGTTCTTGGTCTTTCGTTTCAATGTCTCGACAGCTTCGTTGTTTCGCTGTTCATCCCGCGATGCGATCACGACGTGCCATGAAGGATCTTTCGCTATCTCTGCTGCACAGTAAAAGCCTAATCCACTGTTTCCGCCTGTAATGAGGGCCGTCTGTGTCATGGTGCGCTCCTTGAGAAGAGATATCTTCTTTTTTGTGGGGTTAAGAGAGAAAGGCGACACTATGTTGTTTATTATACACCGTGTCGTTTTGCGTCAAGAGAAAAACGACACGGTGTTGCTTTTCTCTTGCGGGAGGGGTAGGGTGTGGTTTTGAAATCTTGGAGGTGTAGGAAGATGGATCGTCGAGTGTTGCGGACGCGTCGTTTGTTGGTGGACGCTTTGTTTGCTTTGGTGGAGGAGCGAGGCTACGAGCCTTTAACGATCCAAGAGATCGCGGAACGGGCGGGGGTGCATCGCGCGACCTTTTACGCGCACTTCCAGACCAAAGAAGAGTTGCTTTTGGCGGGCTTGGAGATGTTGTTTGAGGAGCTTGCAGAAGAGATTGTTACAAGCGAGAAGGGTCTTTCTTTTATGCGCAGCACAGACGCGGCGCTTTTGACCTACCGCCATATCTTACGCAAGGGCAAGCTCTACCAAAGCTTGTTGAGCGAGCACGAACTTCCCCATGTCTCTAGCTTTTTTCTCTCGGTGACATCGCGCTTTACATTGCAAAAGTTGGATGCAGACTTTGGAGGGAATGTCCCACAGGCAGGTGAATGGGTGGGTTGGTGCGTGGGTGGCGTTTTGTATGGTTTGGTGCGCCGTTGGTTGCAGGGAGGGATGGTCGAAACGCCCGAAGAGATGGCAGAGTTGACGACGCGGCTTTTGTGGGATGGGGCATTGAAGGTCTTGGAAGGCGACAAGAAAAGTTCTTAGTTTTCTAAGAGATTCCAAAGAAACTCAAGGGTAAATCCATCTGGATCTTTGACATAGAGACGGCCTTGAACCTCTTGGCAAGGGGCTTGGAGATCTTGGAGCTTTTGAAGGAGAGCGTCTTTTGGGGAGGCGGGCCAAGAGAGCGCGAGGTGGTGACCCCAAGCGTAGTTCTCGGGATCTTCGGGCTTTTTGGGGGAGATCGCGAGCATACAAGGGCCGATAGGGACGAGGGTGTGTCCATTTTGATGAAGGGGCTGGGCATCAAAGAGGGCGCAGTAAAAGGCGGTGGTGTGGGCAAGATTGAATGAAACAAGACCGACGTGATGGATGGTAGGGGTCATGGTGATGGACTCCAAAAGGTTGGGATGCACAAAAGCATCACGCTGCCTTCCAGGGGTTCTTGCGTGAGACCATCTCGCGCTAAACATGAGTCCAAACAGTTGGATGCTCGGGGCTTACCAAAACCGAGCGACCTTTTTAGGAGGTTGAGCGAGAAAACGCTAGCACGAAGAGAGTTTGTGGAGCAAGCGTGGCCAGAGATTGACCAAGGAGGTGATCCTTGTCTAAGTTGGGAGAGTCGCGTGTTTTATCAAAGATCAGGGGTGATGCCCCGTTGAGGAGGAAGTCTTGCGGATCTGGGTTGATGCAGATGCTACGCCAAAAGCTGTAAAAGAGATCTTGTTTCGTGCGGTGGATCGGAAAAAGATCACGACATGTTTTGTTGCCAACCGTGGGATGTACCTCCCGCAGTCACCGTATCTTTCGCAGGTTGTGGTGGAGAAAGGTTTCGATGTCGCGGACCATTACATCGCGCAACGCGTCGAACTCGGCGATTTGGTGATTACGTCGGATATCCCGCTGGCTGCGTTGGTCATCGATGCGGGTGGTGTGGCGATGAGTCATCGTGGGGCGCTCTACACAGAAGAAAATGTGAGAGAACGCCTGTCTGTTCGAGACTTTATGCAGGATCTGCGGGACTCTGGCGTGCAAACGGGTGGCCCTGCTCCTTTTGGAGAGGCGGACAAACGCAACTTTGCGAACGCTTTGGATCGTTTGTTAACGAGGTGTTTACAGGACGAAAAGCTCCGCCAATTGGAGCAACCGAGGTGAAGTGATGCGGCTGTTATGGCTTGTGTGTTTGGGTGTGTTGTTTGGTGCATTCGCGTGTCAGGGGTCGACGACGGTAAACCCCGATGGTGGGGAGTCTGTGGTAGAGGGTGGCACGGACGTTGCTGCTGCTGGAAATTGCAGCACGGAAGATGTCTGTGCAAAGCCCAAAGAGTGCGTCAATCCGGGGCCGCGACCCAAGGTGTGTGGTATCCCGCCCATGAACGAGTGTGAGCAAGATGCAGACTGCCAAAAGAACGATCCCAAGATCATCTGCAAAGATGGAGCAGGGAACTGCGGTGGCCGTGCTTGCGCAGCGGGCTGTACGGGTGATTCGGATTGTTTGGTGGGGGAGTCTTGCTATGCTAGCGGACACTGTAAGCCAACAGAGTGTATTGATGGGATGAGCTGCCCCAAAAACTTTGTTTGTAATAACAATCGTCAATGCGAGCGCCAAGGATGTCAGAAAAGTACGGACTGTTTGGGCTTTTGCGTTAACTCATTTTGCTATGACCAAAAGGGAACGTGCGAAGAGGTGATACAGGTCCCTTGAACATGCCTGGGGTTGTGGAGGGGGATTTCTCTACAAATTTTATACATGGCAAGAGCTTTGTTGACACTTTGAACAAAGCACGCGGATTCACTTGATCAAATGACAACAATATGAACCCCCGTAAAATGTAAGGTTATGAAGTTAAAATATTTTTAACTTTCGGGATTGGTACGTTGCTTGCCTACAGGAAGCGGGCTATCCATCAGAACGAAACAGTAGGAGCGTCGGGTGAAGAAATTAAAATCGTTTATCGCTGAATGGTTCTTGTACGTATTTGTCGGGGGGGTGGTCCTTGGCGGTGTCATGTTCCTGCTGACCTGCTTTCGACTTCCTCTTATAGTGCATGCTTTGTGGGTGGGAAAGATGACTTGGCGGGAAATGATGGCGGTCTTTGGGGTTTCTTGTGGAGCAGGTCTTTGTGCGGGTGCCTGTATTGGCGCCGTTTTTTTTCTCCCCAAACTATTGGGAAGATTTGGAGATTTTCTCTTGGGTGCCTTTGGTATGTATGTCTTTTTTTTCGCCATAGAAACGATGATCGGCAAAAGAACACTCACGGGAGCAGGCCCGTCGGAGTGGATGTTTTATTTGCCCATTTATTTAGGTGGGCCGTTGGGTCTCGTGATAGGTCATGAAGATCGAAAAGAACGTGCGTTGGAAATGAAAGCCAATGAACAATTGGAATCGAAAGCCAATAAACGATTGCAAACAGATGGTACAGCCCCATCGTTTGATAACGACCAAAAGGGAACGTCTGAAGGGGTGACACAGGTTTCTTGAACATGGAAAGGGCTCGGGAGAGTTTTCGACAAATCAAGGCGCTCCTTGAGGCGGGGATATTCGCTGTTGAAAAAGGGAGGATCTTCAGCGATGACACCACAAACCCCCTGTGATGCATAGGCTGCTAACCACGCTACAAACAGACCCAGAGAAGTTTTCCGAAACATAGGCGGATCTTTATATGACTTTTTTATGAAATACGTAAGATTTTATCTTGTTTATGCAAAAGAATAACCTTGTGGACAATCGCTTGGCTGGCCGTGCCCATGTAGATCAAGGGCATACACTTGGAAGGACCTTGTTAAGGTGGGTAGGGCTTGCGTGTAGCTTTGCCGAGGCATCGTTTGTTTGGGGATAAGGAAAGCGCATGTTCTTTGGGAGGACGCGACCGCATAGTTGAGCGACACAGGTCCGCTCGTGAACTGTTTTTCTGTATCCCCCGCCTTGCGTAGTATGCGAACCATGCTGTCCTCCCTGTTTGGTATGGGGAGAACTCAGCACGGATTTGTCTTTTCGACAAGCGTAACCAGCTACGCAAGGGAAGTGGTGGCTTGGATGTGGAAGACTCTTTGTTGGGGACAGGCGTTTTGTGGTTTGTGTTTGGGGAGGAAAGGTTGGTTAGAGGGTTGTCCACTTTGGGGTGGGATGGGGTTGAGATGGTCTGCTCGGAACAAGGAACGGGGGACGCGATTTTTTTGCATAAAACTATTCTTAGGGGGGCGCGGCCCAAACAGGTGTGACCAAGGTCACTTAAAATTTTAGACTGTACAGTCTGAGACTTTGGAGCGAAAAGATCAGTCATGGCAGAGCTATAGGTTCTTTAGAAGTTTTCGTTGAATGGATTCTTTTTTCAGCTTGTCGTGCGCGATAGATAGGCCGCGTACGATTTGTTAAGAGGGCATATTTGTCGTTAGAAGTTCTTTAGCAAACATTTGGAGGGCATTTTTTATGCAGGCGAAGACCTTTCGTTTATGGACGATTATGTGTTTTTTGGCGGTAAGCCTCTTTGTCACGGTGGGGTGTCCAGAGGCACCCTCTAATGAAAAAACAACTGAAACAGCCATAGAAAAGACCACAGACGGTTCGACCGAGGGGACGCAACCAGATGGTACGCCAGACGGCACCCCAGACGGTACGCCAGATGGTGTGCCTGACGGTGTTCCTGATGGTGTACCCGACGGTATACCCGACGGTGTACCCGACGGTGTACCCGATGGGACATCCCCAGAAAATAATCCAGAGACCGTGGTTGAAACCACGCCTGAAGCAACGCCCCAAGACGAGACGTTGCAAGTGGTGCTTTCTGGAGCACAACAAGTTCCTTCTGTAGATAGCGTTGCAAAAGGAACTGCGACCGTAAAGATCGACAAAGCACGCACCACCATCGACGTGACTTTGGATGTTCAGGGCCTTGCATCAAACAACATCACTGCAGCGCACATCCATTACGGAAAAGCTGGCCAAACAGGTCCCCCGATTTTTGTCTTGTCGTCGACAACTTTTACGAGTCCCCTAACTTTGCAATTGAAAGCAGCGGATCTTCAGGCTGCTGCGGCGGTTGGGATCAACAACTTTGCTGATGCAGTGCAGGCTTTGCTTGATGGACGTTGCTATATCAATGTCCACTCCACTGCGAATCCCAACGGTGAAGTCCGCGGCCAAGTGGGTCAGGCTGATTTGAAAGTGTACCTTTCTGGTCATCAAGAAGTGCCCCGCGTGGAGACGGCCGCAAGGGGAGACGCACTGATCAAGATCAACCGTGCACAAGACCAGATCGAAGTAGGCTTGAACTTCTCAGGCTTGAACAACATCACTGGCGCGCATATCCACCTTGGTTTGCCTGGTGAGAATGGCCCCGCGATCTTCGTTCTTTCGACAAGCACACTGCCCAGTCCATTTTCGAAAACCTTGAAACTCACAGATCTGCAAACGGCTCCCAACTTGGGCATCAACAACTTTGCAGATGCTATCAATGCCCTTCTTGCGGGACATACCTATATCAACCTTCATACGCAGCCCAATCCTGGCGGTGAGATCCGTGGTCATATCGGCCAAGCGCAGTTGAAAGTGGTGCTTTCTGGAAGCCAAGAAGTACCAAGCATCAGCTCGACAGCATCGGGTGATGCGTGGGTTTTCATCAACAGCGATCACTCCAATATCCAAACCTCTTTGAATGTCAACAACATCGCTGAAGTGACCGCAGCGCATATCCACGTGGGTCTGCCTGGCGTCAATGGTCCTGTGATCTTCCCTCTTGCGAACCAGTCTTTTGGCAATCCCTTGGTGGTTGAGTCTGACAGTAGCAAGCTCCAAGCGGCCGCCAATGTGGGTGTTTCTAGTTTTGCAGATGCCGTCAACGCGCTGCTTTCAGGACGCGGTTACGTCAATGTCCACTCACGCGCCAACGCTGCGGGTGAGATCCGTGGTCAGATTGGTGCATCTGTTTTGGGTATCGTGTTGTCTGGCGCGCAAGAAGTGCCTCCCACGGCCACCCAAGCCAAAGGGAACGGTTACGTCGCGATCAACAGTAACCATTCGAAGATCAATGTTTCTTTCGATGCAACGGGCCTCGTCGATTCCACGGCTGCACATATCCATGCTGCAAAAGTTGGTGAAACAGGTCCCGTGCTCTTCGGTCTTGCAAGTGCAACATTCACAACGCCTTTGAACAAGACGTTGGTTGAAGCGGACTTTAATGCGCAGGCTGGCTTGGGTATCAACACCTTTGCTGATGCGATCAGTGCTCTTTTGAGCGGTCATACCTATGTAAATGTTCATACCCAAAAGAACGCAAACGGCGAGATCCGCGGCCAAGTCGGTCGTGCGGACCTTTACGTTGATTTGTCGGGTATGCAAGAAGTCCCATCTGTGACTTCGCAAGCTTCGGGTTCTGCGATTGTTCACGTGAACGGTGAGCAAAATGGTATTCATGTTTCTTTGAATTATCAGACGCTTACAGGTATCACTGCGGCGCACATCCATGCTGGGTTGCCTGGCGAAAATGGCCCGCCATTGTTTGTCCTCGCAAGCGCCACCTTCAATAGTCCTTTGGAGAAGTCCTTTGTTCCTGCGGATCTACAGCCCGCTGCGGGACAAGGCATCACGAAGATGTCCGAAGCGGTCGGTGCGTTGCTTGGTGGTCACACCTACGTCAACATCCACACCACGGCCAATGCGGGTGGTGAGCTTCGCGGTCAAGTCGGTTACGTCGCGCTTCGTTCGGTCCTTTCGGGTCAACAAGAAGCACCACCGATCAAAAGTGCTGCATCGGGTAACGCGTGGGTGATGATCCCCGCACAACATGACAAGATCAGTGTTTCGATTGAAAACCAAGGCGTCACGGGCGCTACAGCAGCACACATCCACCTTGCACCTGCTGGTCTTGTTGGACCTGTGTTGTTCCCCTTGCCCTTCACTGGCACGCTCCCAAGCCCCCACAACACCAACTTGAACGCCTCCACGTTGACCGCGCAGCCTGCATTGGGCGTGAGTTCATTTGCGGATGCCATCAGCGCTATCATTGGCGGTCATACCTACTTGAACATCCACACCACCGCCAACGCTCCCGGTGAGATCCGCGGTCAGGTTGGTCCTGGTTACTTTAAGGTCCTCCTTTCTGGTAGCCAAGAAGTCCCCTCTGTGAACACCACCGCAACGGGTGATGCTTCTGTTCAAGTGAATGGCCAACATACTGCTATCCATACAGATCTTACTTTCCAAGGTCTCACAGGCATTACAGCGGCGCACATCCACCTTGGTTGGGCTGGACTCAACGGTCCTCCGCTCTTTGTGTTGTCTTCTGCTGCGTTCACCAGTCCTTTGAACAAGACCTTCTTGGAAGCGGACTTGAACCCCGCAGCTGCGCAAGGCATCAACACCTACGCTGACGCGATCAACGCACTCTTCTCGGGTCATACCTACTTGAACATCCACACCACAGCCAATGCTGGCGGCGAACTCCGTGGCCAAGTGGGGGTTGTGCAGATGAAAGTGGTCTTGTCTGGAAACCAAGAAGTCCCCTCTGGTTCTAGCACTGGAAAAGGGACGGCTTGGGTCTCGATCGATGCTTCTCACAAGCAGATTGGCGTCGTGGTGAACTCAAGCGTCACGGCTGGGACGGCTTCGCATATCCACGTGGGTATGCCCGGTCGTAACGGTGGCGTGGCCTTCCCGCTTCCTGGCACCAACTTTTCTTCGTTGAACACGATCCTCAAAGAAGCGGACTTCAACCCCATCGCGGCCCAAGGCATCAACACCTATCGCGATGCTTTGAACGCTTTGATCAGCGGTCACACCTACATCAACATCCACACCACAGCCAATCCCAATGGCGAGCTTCGTGGTCAAGTGGGCCGTATCAGCATGCGTTCTGTGTTGAGCGGACGACAAGAAAACCCTGCGGTGACCACCACTGCTACGGGTGATGCAGAGTTCCACATCAGCAGCCACCAAGATATCATCAATGCAACCGTGACTTACCAAAACCTTACGGGCATCACGGCTTCGCATATCCACGTTGCTGACGTCGGTAACAACGGTGGTGTGTTGTTCCCGCTCGCAAGCGCAACTTTCACCAGCCCCTTGAACAAGACCTTGACTGCACAAGACTTTAGCGCTGTTGCTGGCCAAGGTATCTCGACGCTGGATGATGCGGTGGATGCGTTGATTAGCGGTCGTACCTATGTCAACATCCACACCACGGCCAATCCTGGTGGTGAGCTTCGTGGTCAAGTGGGTGCTGTGCGTTTGGTCGCGAGCCTCCAAGGTCTGCAAGAAGTCCCGCCCGTCATCACGGTTGCGGGTGGTGTTGCAAACGTGATCGCTGACGCTTGGCAGACATCTGTGTTGATGAACATCATCTTCTCGTCAGCCCCCAACAACATCACCGCAGCGCATATCCACCTTGCACCACGCGGTCAGAATGGCCCTGTCATGATGGGCATCGCGATGGCTTCGTTTGGTTCGCCTTTCTTGAAAGAACTGACCGCCGCTGATATCAACCCCACGATCGTAAGTCCCCCCGCGGTGTTTGGTATCCGTGAAGCGATTGAAGCGTTGATTAGCAAACAAGGCTACATCAACATCCACACTGTCACCAACGCAAACGGCGAGCTTCGCGGCCAAATCGAAGGCCCCTAACAAGAAGCTGCCAACCCCACGACATCTCTCCCACTTTCTCTCCTGTCTTTCCCTTCCTTTCGTGTTTTTCCCTTCCAACCTTTTTCACCTCTCCAAGTTTTGTTATAGGTGAAGGTTTCTTCTTTGCGTGTCCAACACTGCGGCTTTTGGGGCGGCAAGGACGGCCACTGCGAACCTATGTGGAAGAACACAAGTCGATTTGGCAGCCGCGCGAAGGGGTTGTTCGCTAAGGGGAGGCTGAGACCGTGGGGGCTTGTTCGAGGATAACGATGGCTGCGGCGGTATCACCGTCATGGCTCAACGATAGATGCAGATGGTAAGGGGACAAAGCTTCCAAAGCCAAGGCAACTTTTCCATGGAGGCGAAGGGCGGGACGAGAAAAAGTATCGTGGATAACCTCTATTTCTCTGAAGGAGACATGAGAGAGCGGTGGTGGGCTGCCAAAGAGGGCGGAAGACCAAGCTTTGATCAAGGCTTCTTTGGCAGCGAAGCGTGCGGCAAGATGGCGGGCTGGGGCGTGGCCAGGACGTGAGCGGGCGATGCGTCGTTCTGTGGGCGTAAAGGTCTCTTCAACGAAGCAAGAGGCAGGATCTTGGAGTTGTTGTTCAAAAGAAGGGACATGAACGACGTCCAGACCTACGCCCAGCACACGGCCTTGGGGAAGGAAAGAGAGCTGGAAGCTCACGCGCGTCGTTCTTTGGTGAAGATGCCACGGTTGGGATCGAGGCGTGCTTGGGGGTTGAGGAGCATCGCAGCTTCTTGGCAGGCTTGTTCGTGTGAGCCGTCGTTTGCTTCAAAACGTCGCTGGCTGCGGCGTGTGAAGAGGGCTTCTTGGCCCATCAAGATCGCGGCCCAACGCTGTTGGCTTTGTTCGATGCGTTGTTTGCAACGTTCGGTGTAGTCGAGTTGTTGTTCTTTGGTGAGTTGCGCCAAGAAAGCATCAGGGTGAAGGATCAGTGCGATCCCGCTGACATGTCCGAAACCAAGGCTGGTGAGGAGACCCGCACGCAGTGCGTTCGCGGGGCCTACTTGGAGCGTTTTGTTGGTAAAGGCCATGTGCGCGAAGCTTCGCATCGCGGGGTCCACGTTGTCGAGGTTGGGGTTTCCTGCGATGCGTCCTTCTTGGAGGGTCTGACAAAGGCCGATCAACTGCCATGCAGCCGCGCCGCCTTTGGAGTGCCCAGTCAGCGCTTTTTGCGAGACAACGAAGAGTGGGTTTCCTTCGCTGCGACCGAGTGCGCGTTGGATACGGTGGTGAAGTTCGTTTTCGTTGGGGTCGTTGGCAGCGGTGGAGGTGTCGTGTTTGTACACCACACCGATGTCGTCTGCGGTGAGACCGAATCTTTGGAGCGACTGTGCGAGTGGGGAAGCAGAGCCACCCATTGCACAAGCGAGGGCGCCCATCCCTGGAGCGGGGATCGACTTGTGGATGCCATCACCAAAGGAGCCGCTGTATCCGACGACACCATAGATAGGAAGTCCCATCTGAAGGGCGACATCTGCACGGGCAAGCAAGAAGGTACCGCCACCTTGGGCCTCAACAAAGCCGCGACGTCGGGTGTCATTGGCTCTCGACATCTGGGCGGGTTCGAGTCCCATCGCGGTCATCTCATCGGTGTTGGCGGTGGCGTTCATATCGCCGAACCCAACGAGGCTTTCGCGGCCAACATCGTCGTAGCCACCAGCCACCACAAAGTCAGCTTTGCCTGCGAAGATCTTGTCGAGACCTTCTTCAAGCGAAACGGCGGCGGTTGCGCAAGCTGCGACAGGGTGGGACATGGGACCGTAGCTTCCTACGTAGCTTTGGACCACATAGGCTGCGGCAACGTTGATCAAGGTCTCTTGGAGGATGTCGGGCTGTCGCTCAAGATCGAGGACATGGTCGCGGTAGAGTCTCGCGAGGCTACGCATCCCACCGATCCCCGAGCCTTGGGTGTTGGCGACGCGTGCGGGGTGCAGCCAACGCATCAACTCTTCGGGCTCGATCCCTGCGGACAAGAAAGCATCGACGGTTGCGATGAGGTTGAACAAGGCGACGCGGTCGATGCGCTCGACCATATCGCTCGAAAGGCCCATGCGTGCAAAGTCGAAACCTTGGGGGACTTGGCCCATGACTTGTCGCTGGAGGCGGACTTGTCGTGGGATCTTTACTTCGGTTCCTGCCATCCGCGTGATCCGCCACTGTCCTTCTTGCGCGTCGAAGTGTGCACGGGTTTTTTCAGGAGCCATCGCCACAAAGGTTCGGGCTTCTTCTTCAGAGGCTACAGAAAAAGTGAAGTCTTGCTCTAAGAAAATAGATGTATAGATGGGCAAAGCATTGGGGTCGATGCCCACGGTTTCTTGTTCCACCCAACGCAGACCCACGCGCTCTCGGACTTTGTCGCGGTAGCGGCGAGCGATGGCGTGTTCTTCGACGGTTTCGTTGGACTCTGTGTCTTTCCAAACGCCAGCTTTTCCGTCTTCTTCGTAGCGGAGCAGACCCGTCATCCACGCGAGTTCGAGCACTGCGGCTGCGGAGAGTTCTTGCCCAACTTCAAGCTCATAGCGTGTTCTCGAAGAACCACAGGGGCCGATCTCGCCCATCCCTACGAGGACAACCATCTCTTGCAAGGGGATGTCACGTTTGGGCCACTGGACTTGGTGGTCTTGGTCTTCGCGAGTGAGTCCTGCGGGCCATGTGGGAAGAGCATGGACCTGCAATGCCGCACCTTTGGGCTTTCCAAGCAGTTCGGACTCTGTGTCTTGGAGAGTGATGTGCTGTTTGGCGCGTGTTGCTTGTTGTTCGAGTTCTGCACGGATATCGCTGACGGTTTGGCGCAGTGCTTTGACGCGACGGAATCCGCCCGTCAAGTCGGCCTCAAGGGGCATCTGCAAGGCTTGTTTGCGCGCTTCTGTGGTGCAAAGTGCGGTCAGCAACCAGCCCATCTCATCGCTAGAGAAGGTGCGCATGCCTGTGCGTTCTTCGAGGTGGGAGGCGACCAAGTTGTTGGCGTCCATCAGGCCCGTACCACGGACCCATCCGATGCGTGCTGCGCAAAGCGTGGTGGCTTTCCCCCATGCATCGAACTCGCTTTCCCACTTGGCGAGCATGGCTTCGAGCGCGGCCTTGGTTTCAGCGTACACACCATCACCTCCAAACCCACCGTGGTTGGGGGAGAGTGGAAGCACGACATGGCATGGCATCGCGGGAAGACCTTGGCGCTTGTAGTGGCCTGCGATGCCCGTCACAAGGCGCTCAACGCTAAGGAGCATCGCGCGCATCACAGCGTTGGAGCGAGCGGTCAAACTATCGAGAGTTGCCAGATCTTTGATCGCTGCGAAGGGAAGGACCAGATCGGGCGCAAAGGGACGTTTGACCACGCGGACTTTGGCGCCATCTTGCTCGGTGACTGAGGAAAAGAGCCACTGGATCAGCGATTCGATATCTTGGAAAGAAGCTTGGTTGAAGGGCACGACATGGAGTTCTGCCCCTGGGATCGCGTTCTTTTCGTAGAGATCGCGGTACTCTTGGATGCGTTTGCTGTTGTAGGTGCTGGTGGTGACGATGACACGCGCGCCGCCTCGCAAAAGGTAACGTACACAAGCCAACGCGATCGAGCCTGGGCTGGCGCCTGTGACGAGCGCTGTGCATCCACGCACCGCAAAGGCTTGCTGTGTGTGTTTTTGCAGAAGCTTCGCAAAGTCTTGGTTCCATGCGCCTGCGTCGCCGATCTGTACGAAAGGAGGCTGTCCCGCGGGCCAAAGCGACTGGATGAACTCATCGAGTGCATGAGCCGACTCAACGGTTTGTTCTGTGTAGCTCCAGTTTCCGTCCTTTTGCAACGCAAGATGGGGTCGAGAAGGCTGGAGCATCGGGAGTTTGGGTGGATCACCCGCTGCGATTTGCGAGAACCAACCGGCGAGTCGATGATCGCCTTGTTCTTCAGAGAGTTTCGCGTACCAAGAAGCGGTTTGGGCGATGGTGATATCTTCGTGGAAGCAAGCCAGACGAGCGACTTCTTGGAGGGCTTCTTCTTCGTTGCAACGGCCATTACGGAGATCAAAGAACAACGCAGCGAGGTCGCGTCGTGCGGTGGCCCAAGGTGAAGAGAAGGCGACGTGTTTTTTGGCTTCAAAGCGAGGTTGAATCCACTCAGAAAACTCGCTGTCGTGCTCTGCTTCGTAGATCGCGAGTTTGTCTTGCTCTGTGGTTTGTGGGGTCGAGAGTTCTTGGCCTTCTACCGCAAGGGGTTGTCCAAGCTGTGTTGCAAGCGAACGCGCGCTTTGCATCAAGACGCCCTTGGCACCGAGGATACGGTCTTCAAGTTCGCGGACCACCGCTGCATCGACAGCAGCGCCACCAGCTTGGCCACCTTGTCCTTGTTTGCTCAGGGTCAAACCTTTGGCTTGGCCCATCTTTGCGGTGACTTCGTCAAGGAAGGTCTTGGCAGCATTGCGATCTGCGGGGGCTTGGGTTCCCAAAGCGCCGAGTACACCGCCACGTGCGGAGGTTCCTTCGCGGCTTTCGAGGGCAAGGGCACAAAGCGCGGCCTCACGGAGTCCTGCACCCAAACCAAAGCTTTGCTCGAAGTAGGACTCCACATCTTTGCGTCCCATCCCTGCGCGTCCAAGGACACGTTTGATCGCGTCGTCTTGGGTGGCGCGCATGTACTTCCCTGGGGCTTTGTAGGAGGGACAACGACGGCTGACTTCCACGATCAGATCGCGCAAAGGCTTTTCGTGTGCCCCGTCAATCGGGCCCATTTGGAACTCTGCACCAAGGTCCAACAGGACTTGGTTGCGGCGCGAAGACACCCCATCGAACAGATCGTCAAGGGTTTCTTGCATCGAGAGTTGTTCGGGTCGTACGCGGGCTTGGGCTGCGAGGACAAAGATCACGCCTTCTTCGACGCTGATCGGTTGGTCGGTTGGAGGCGGAGCGCCCACGGATGCCACAGGAGCCGCAGCCACGGGAGCTTGAGCAGCAGGGGCAGCTTGTGTGGCTTGTGCAGCTTTGGGGGCTTCCGTTTCGACTGCGACAGGTTGATCTTCGTCGCGCAAGAAGACACGGTCGGCCTCTGCTTCGACGTTCAAGATCTCGATGGGAGGTGCGCCAGGACCAAGCAATTGATGCGAGTAGCGCGCCATATTCGCGAGAGTGGGTTGGTAGCCGACGCCGATCTCGACAACGCGTTTGGCTTCGAGGCCACCAAGGGCGCGGCGTTGGAAAAGCAACTCTTGGGTTTCAATCCAGCGAACAGGGCTGGCAAACTGCCACGCGAGCAGTTCGATCAAGAGCAGCCGCGCGAGGCGTTGGGGCTGTGCTGCAAAGCTGTCAAAGTCTGCCAAAACATCCCGAAGGATTGGGGAGTTGGTGGTTTGATAGACTTCTTCGATGTAAGCATGTTCGAGCGAGAATGGTTTGGGAACGAGGTTGGGGATGTAACGTCCCAAAAGCTGCTGTACATCGAAGGACTGGGGAAAACGCTTGTTGAGTGTTTCGCGGAAGTCATCAACGCCATTGAAAAGCACGGATGAGTGGAAGGGAACGTCGATCCCTGGGACTTCCAAGTAAGGTGCTTTTTTCCCAGCGCTGCGCTCTTGAAGTCGCTGTTGCAGCCGTTCCAAAGCGCCGATCTGTCCGGTCACAGAGTACTGACGGCCACGGACGTTGTAGTTGACGATTTGTAGGAAGAGGCCCGTTTCTTTGGTGATCTCTTGGACGAGGGCTTCGGCTTGTGCGTGGCTCATCCCTGCGTAGTGGGGGCGAAGCACACCCATGCGGTAGCCGCTTTCGCCCGCCTCATCGCGAGGAACGAGGGAGTGCATCACAAGGCCCCGATGATAGACGATCTCCACCACATCGGTCAGCGGAAGGATGCCTGTCACGCCAATCGCGTTGTACTCACCGACGCTATGGCCGCAGATGATGGCATCAGGCAGCAACAGCCCAGCTTCTCGAAGTTCGGCGACTTGGGCTTGGGCCAAGACAGCCATCGCGACTTGGGTGAACTGCGTGAGGTGCAAGACGCCTTGGGGATGGATGTGTGTATGGCCTTGGACAAGCAGTTCTTTGGGGTTGTTGCGGACGATCTCTAGGATAGAAAAGCCTAGTTTTTCGCGGGTGTAGCTGTCTGCCATATCCCAAACGCCGCGTGCAGCTTTGGAACGGCTGTAGCCTTCCATCCCCATGCCTTTTTGTTGGATGCCTTGGCCTGGGAACATGTACACGGTGCGGGGCATCTTGACTTTGGCGGATGCTTGGACGACTGCGACAGCTTGTTCTTCGCGCAATGCGGAGGCTTTGAGGTCGATGTGCAAGACACCTTCTTCGACGGCTGTGCGGGTGGCTTCGAGCTGTAGCGTCTCTCCAAGGAGAAGCGGCGCAAGGAAGGAAGCTTTGTATGCAGAGATACGGCTTTCTTCGCCTTCTGCGACGGTTGCCACGAGGAAGCTATGCAGGCGAGCGGCGGTCCACATCCCATGAACGATGGGCTGATCAAGCTGGCCCATGCGTGCGAAAAGGACGCTTCGGTGGATCGGATTTAAGTCGCCACTGACTTCCGCAAAAGTCTCCATCGACTGTGGGGCTTGTGCTGTGGTCTTGGCGAGCGTCTTGGGAGTCACTGCTTTGCGCTTGATCTCCGCCTTTTGTTCGAGCGTTTGGAGGAGTGCACGGACAGGGTGAAGCTTCCAAGCATGGGTGGCTTGCAGAGCGATCTCTGCGATCTTTTGGCCATCGCGGAAGACCCCGCCCTTGGCAGAAAAGGAGGGGGTGCCTTGTCGTGGGCGTTGTTCTTCGAGGTTCGCGCGCAGCGTGAGCTTTTCGCCCACAGCAGGGGTTTCTTGGAAAGTGATCCACGCGTGTCCAAGGAGGAAGTCAAGGCTGGGAGCATCTTGGATCTCGAAAGTGGCCTCGAAAGGCTCCTTGGCTTGGAGGACGAGCGATGTGCGGCCAAAGTAGCCTCGGATGAAAAAGGCGGAATGAACGCGTGCACAGACCTTTTCACCGCGGGAAAGTGTGCAAAGCGTGTGGACGCTGCGGCCATTGTCGCTGTCTTCAAGGCGCGTCAGTTGGGCTTCGACTTGGATGGGCTCTTGGGCGGAGATCGGCCATCCTTCGCCAAGTTCGACTTGGTGTGAGAGATGGACAAGGCGGAGAAGTCCTTCGCAAAGCCCGTCTGCGGAGAGCAAGCGGAAGAGTGGTTCCCACACCATCGAGAAGGTCATGTTCAAAGGAAGGTGGCTGGGGGAGCCATGGGATCCTGTCGAAACTGCGTAGCCACGGAGCTTTTGGGCATCCACCGTGATGGTTTGTTGGGCAGGTGCGAAAGGCTCGACAGCTTCGAGCAAGCGACCAAAGAGGACGTGTTGGTAAAAGTCCCGCAGGGCATCGCTTTGAACGCGCGCATCCACCAAGAGGATGCCATCTTTGACTTGCAAGGGCAGGCTGTAGGTGTGGGGGCTTTCTTGCTCGAAAGGCGCGGCGATCTCGACTTCCAATTGCAGCGTTGCGTCGTACTCTTCGCCTTGTTGCCAACGAAGCTGGACGGACTCTTCGCGCATGGGTGCATGGGGGCGATAGGTCAGCGACTGAACGCGGCGTCCTTCTGTGAGGATAAGTTGCATCTCTGCGCCTTGCTCGAAGTGACACAGGTCGCGGATCGGGTTGGGTTGGGAACCTTCGTGGGTGTAGAGGCGCAAAGAAGAGATGGCCTCGATCACGGGACCTGTGAAAGCGTCGTGCAAAAAGCCGAACCATCCGAGGCGATCAGAGGTGAGGGGTTCGGTCACGGTCAGCGTGACTTTGTGCTGTCGTGGGCTTTCGTTGGAGGTGTTGAGAAGTTCGACGCTTCCTGTACAACCCTCGGGCCACTGAGAGAGTGAAAGGGCGGCTGTCTCGATGATTTGTGGCTTGGGCGCTTCTTTGAGTTCGTCTGCGAGCGACTGCACAAAACGCCCCAACATGGATGCCACGGGCTCATCTGCGCTTGTGAGTCCTTGAAGTGCCGCAGGACCCGGGATGATCAGGACTTGCTCTGCGCTGTAGCGTTCGTCATGTGCTTGCCACAGCGAGTCTGCTTTGTACCAACGACGGACATCTGCATCGACCACAGGGATGAAAGGCACGGGTTTTCCTGGGCGTGCGCAGATGCTGTGGATAAATCGTCGGATGTCTGCGGGATGCAAGCGTTGGGTCGCGGCTTGGGGATAACGCGCAAGCAATTGTTCTGCACAGGCTTGGGGGTTATCGAGAGCTTTTAGCTCGCCAAAGAAACAAGGGAATGAGCCTTCCTCTTTGTCGCACAAGCGCGCTTCTGCGAGGCACAAAAAGTCAGCAAAACGGGTGCGATGTGTGACATCCAACCAAGGTCCGTCTTCGTAACGACCGAAGCGACCGCGTGCCATCAAGTCGATCATACGCTGGACGACTTGCTGGTATGTCATCTCAGCGAGGTCGCCAAAGTAAGGTTTCGCGGTGGCGTTGAGGGCTTGGATGATCTCGTCGCGACGGGCTTCTACGGCCTCTGCGTTTCCTGCGACTTGGTCGAGCAAGCGACCGCAGCGCGAGGCAGCGTTATCGACATAGTGGATGTCTGCATTGAGGGCGCTTTTGCCCGATGTCATCGCGCCTTCCACTTGCCCTGCAAAGACCCATGCATCGCAACCGCGCGCATCAACAAGTGCTTGCTTGACTTGGGGAGAGGTCGTGGCTTCTTTACAAGCCATGGTCAAGGTCCCCAAAAGGACCGCATCGACGGGCATGATAGGAAGATCGTGGATCTCAGACCAACGACCGCTCAACAAAGCATTGGCTTGTGCTTCGGTCCCGATGCCACCGCCCACACAGAGCACAAGGTTGGGCTGAGCGCGCAACAGGTGGTAGCCTTCCAACAACAGTTGTTCGAGATCTTCCCAAGAGTGGTGTCCACCAGCTTTTCCGCCTTCGAGATGGACAAAGATCGTGTGATGGGGCGCTGCTTCGGCGATCTTTACGACATGTTTGATCTGCGCCAACGTGCCAGGTTTAAAGGCGTTCAGCCAAAGTCCTAGACCTGCGAACTCATCCAAAAGGGCGGCAGCTTCTTGGACATCGGGCATCCCTGCGCTGATCGTGACACCACAAAGTGGGTAGCCAGCTTTGCGGGCTTTTTGCACCAAGCCTGCTTTGCGGACGTGCAGATCCCAAAGGTAAGGGTCAAGGTACAGACCGTTGAAGACGACTTCGCGGCCGGGCTCAAGGGCTTGTTGAAGCTCTTCCATGCGCAACCAGAAGATCGACTCGTTGACTTGACCACCCCCCGCAAGCTCGGCTGTAAAGCCCTTGTTTGCGGCGGCTGCGACGATCCCAACATCGACAGTCGTGGGGGTCATACCAGGGAGGATCACTGGAGCGTGGCCTGTGGCGCGGGTGTAACGGTTTTCGACGCGCAAGTCGCCTTTTGTATCTTTGACGAGGCGAGGTGCAAAAGACCGATAATCGACAGGTTTGGGTGTGTCAGGTGCTTCGAGGAAGAAGGCATCTTGCCCGCTTTGGGTATAAAGCGAACGCACTTGAAGTCCTGTACCTCGAAGGGCTGAGAAGGTCAGTCGCATCACGCCTTCGCCAGGACCAAGATCAAGGACTTCTTCGATCGAAGGATAGGCGGAAAGACTGCGCAACATGCGGGACCATCGCACAGAACGCAAAAACTGGTTCTTCAAAAGCTCACCCAAGAGATCTTCTTGTTGGGTGAAGACTTTCCCTGTGTGTCCGCACAAGACGTCCATGTGGAACTGGCTTTGTGAGAAGTCGAAGCCCATCTCTTGGACTTTTTCGCACATGCGCTCGTAGCCACGACGCATATAACGCGAGTGGAAAGGCCCACTGACTTCCAAGTACTCCCACGTAAACTGAAGGGGCTGGCCGCCAAAACGTCCCGCCTTTTTGCGTGCCGCTTCTTTCTCAGCTTGGCCATCCATCGCTTTACGCAAAGTCGCCAACACAGCGGGGTGTCCGCTGACAACATGGCGGTTGCGTGTGTTGTAAAGCGAGATGTCCACTTGGGCTTGTTCTGGCAAAGCCTTGTTAAATTGCTTCAACACTTGTTCGAGGGCTGCCAAAGATGGACCCGAGATCGCAGCCATGGGAGAGGCGCCTTCTGCGGACATCTCGGGTGTGATCGTGTAGCCCTGTTCCATCGCCAAGCCTTGCCAAAAAGCGTACTCCACATACTGAAGAAAACGCTCGGTTTGGACCTCTCCTTCGGGACTTTCCGCGATCAACAAAGCTGTCTGCAAACCTTGCGAGTGACCAAAGATCACGGGGATCGCATCGTTGGAAAAGGCTTCGCGCAGACCTTCTTCATACAAAGCACAGTACAACACGACTTGTTGGATCAAGATCAAAGGCTGCGAGTAACAACCCCCGCGCAAGATATGCGCAGACGGACGAGTCGATTTGTCTTGGAGCCAAGAGATCAGGTCGAAACCATCTGCATAACAGCCGCTCCAACGGGCCTCTGGAGTACAGACCAAGCCCTGAAGGTGCGATGAAGCCGCCTCCAAAAGCTCTCGCACCACCCGAAAGTCACCCATCAAAGACGCCACATGATCAAGGTCGTAGTAGCCTTGCCCTGCAAAAGAAAGCGCTGCTTGTGTTTCTCCGCAAACCAAGCGCGAAAGCAGCGAACGCATCGCTGGAAGTTGGCCGCTTGCGTAGTGGAGTTCTTGTTGAGAGCCCCTGCCATCCAACATCGCTAAGTCTCCTCCATTGCGGGAGACTTGGTCTTCTCCATGAACCTCGACCGAGGACATCAAAGCAGCTTTGCTTGTGCCGTTTTTGCGCTCTTCAACTCTTCGCATCGCTTTCCTCTTCTTCTTGACATAAGAATAAAACCGACTCGTCGGTCTAAAAACAAAAACTGAGGATTCGGCGTTACTTGAGATTGAAAAAGAAGTCAATAGGAAAACAAAGGATGGATTGTTACGACAACAGGTGTATGTATGAAATCTTTATGAAGGACGGGAGGCTATCGAGGGGAAGGCGTGTCTATGAAATCTTTGTGGTGGGGGGAAAAGTGTTTCTTTACAGATGTTAGACTGGTGAGTCAGTCCCTTCGGAAAAAGCGCACTTGGAGGCCGTCTTTGGGGTGGAGTGTGGGGATGGGTTTGAGTGTGAGGTCTTGGTTGGGAAGGTCTCTCGGATGTCCTAAGCCATAGGGCCAAGGAGACGTCCCATCACGCTCATGATCTGCGCGACAGCCTCGCTTGCATCGACGCTTCCAGGATCTGCGAGTTCTTGCATCAACAGACCTGTGTAGATACCAAAGATCCCCGTAGCGATGCCTTCGCTTTCTTCTTCGCTAAAACGCTCGCGGGTGAGGGGTTCAAGCATCTCAGAGATCGCATTGCGTGCGCGTCGAAAGAACTTGGAAAGGGCGTTGCGCACCAGCTCATCGCGGTGTGCGTGGACAGTAAACTCAAGCCAAAGTGGTACCAAAGCGCGTCCACGTCGAACTTCGTCTTGGATGGCTTGGGTCACGGCTGACATGGGGGTTTCGTTGGCGAGGGCGTCTTCGAAGCGCTTGAGCATCTCAGAGATGACTTCGCGCGCCCAGACTTGGAGGATATCGATAAAGACCTCTTGTTTCGAGGCATAATGATAGTAAAAGCTACCCTTGGAACATTGGGCCTTGTTACAGATATCATCCACTGTGGTTTCGTAATAACCCGACTTTTGGAAGCATCTGTACGCAGCTTCTCGCAACTGCGCTTTTTTCTTTTGGGCCTTGTTACCCTCGGACATGATGAAGATCCTTCTGCACAAAAAACAAAGAAGTCTATGCCTTACAGATGTTTTCCTCTAAGGATGTAATTTATCCAGAGGGGTGCTCAAAGTAGCAAAGCCCGTGGGATGGGTCAAGTTTGTCAGCGTAGGGAGAAAGGCGATTGGGGAGGTGCAGAGGGGCTAGAAGACGCTCAGTTGCCTTTTTTCATTTTGGTTTTGGATTTCGAACGGCTCATGCGGCGCTTGGCTGCGTCAGGCAGTTTTACCCCTGCATCAAAGGATTCAACGGAGATCTTGCCGCCGCTGGAGCTTCCGTTACCGCCAAGGCTCATCTCTTTCATCCCTGTTTTTGTCAGGTGACTCGCGTACATCGAGAGGCCAAACAGCGCGGCAGAGATCCCAAGCCCAACGCTCATCCCTGCTGTGCTTTCCATCAGTTCTGTGTTTTTGGCGATGGCCATGCCGATGTATCCGACAGTTGTGACAGCACGTAGGGCTGATGCACGTTCCAAAGAGCGGCTACTGCGCTTGCTTTGTGCAAGTTCCTTTTGTTGCGAGCGCAACATCAAAAGACTTCCACCTTCATAGACCACCGCAAAGGCCGAACTGAGTGTCCCCAAGACATTCCCAGCCCCTTCATTTTCGTACATGTAACTCATGGTCATGCTGGCGCCCAACAAGGCCGTAGATGCGAGTGATGCAGCATTCAGCAGATGGTTGGTGTTGCGATACCCCGTCACACCTGCGCCGCGTGAGGTATTGACGAATTGTTGGGTGCTGTTGACCCCATAAGCGCTGTAAAGGGCCATGCCTAGGCCCGCGACGCCCAATATCACGCCCTGTGCGGTGGGGTCGTCTGGGAGTAGATTGCTGACGGTGTCTGAAAGGTTGGCCCCGCCGATCTCACGGAAGCGGATCGGGTTGTTGGAGACGAGGCCATAACTGTTCCATTCGTCGTTGTGGTCGCTGATCTGGGCGAAGGCTGGGTCAGGACTTAGCCACCGTCCGATCGTGGGTTCGAGGCTTCGCAGCTTAAAGCGGTAGGTCTGGGTGGCACGATCCCATTCGGAACCCATATAAGCATAAACTGTGGCATCACCTTCTTGTTGTCTGATCTTTCCATAAGGATAATAGTGCTTTCGCTCTAAGACTTTTCCTTGATCATCTGTGACAGCGCGGATATTCCCGACGTGATCCGCGTGCAAATAATGTATGCTTTCTTTGTCTTCGTTGAGCATGCGAGAAACGCTTGATTGCAACATGTCGCGGGTCAAATCAAGGTCGATGGGACGGGGCTTGAGCGTCGCTTTTTCTAAGCCCGTTTTGCTTGCGTGGTAGCGCCAAGCGTCGCCAGCGTTGATCTCGCCATCAGCTTTGTCACCGCCGATATCATCGAAAAACTGGGCTGCGATCTTTGTGCTTCGTACCATCACTGCGCGATCTTTGCCGATCCGTACAGAGGACACGCCCATGCCATCGCGGATCTCGAAGTCGTCGTGGATAGAAAAGGTATGTAGTCCGCCTTCTTCTTTGATGGTGCGTTTGGGGCCGTTGTTGTACCACGCGCGCTGCACGGTGGTTCCGTCTTGTTGTACTTCGACATTGCGTCCGAGATGATCCCAGCGCATCGTTTGTGCGCCCAATGTCGTGAGGTAGCCCGCGTCATCGTACTTGAGTTCGCGGTTTCCGACTTTGGTGGCTTGGTGGATGCGTTGGGGATCGTAGCTGTAATCTCCTAGGTGTATCGGGCTTTTTTCTTGTAAGGAAGAAGTCTTGGAAAGCACATTGTGAAGGTTGTCTTGTTGGTAAAGAATCGTTTCTTTTCCGCTAGAAAGATCAGCTTTTGTCAGACGATAGATCGCATCATATTCGTACTTGTCGATCAGCTCTTGGGATGGGTCCGTGTAGCGCATCTCTTTGATATTCCCGACAGCATCGAGTGTGTAATCCAAAGAGAACACCTTGTCTTTGCCGTTTACTTCGAGCTTGGTGATGCGATCTCTTGCGTCCGTTGAATAGGTGGTTTTGACGCCATGAGCCCCTGTCCACGACTTGAGCGAACCATACAGATGATAGTCGATGGTGGGGATCAGCCCTTCTACAGAGAGAAGGCGTCCAGAACCGTCTCTTTGGAACGAAAGGGCCCGACCATCGGGCATCGTTTGTTTGATCAGTTTGTTGGTGTTGTCATACTCTTGTTTGAAGTCGAAGCTGACGCCCAAGACGACGTGGCGTTCGAGAGAAGCGAGCGAGTTTTTGTTGTAAGAAAAAAGGTAAGCGCCCCCTGGATAATTGATTTTGCTGATCTGTCCTTTGGTGTTGGTCGCCTCAACAAATCCTTCTTGGGGCAGGTCGTAAGCGTAGGTGATCTTGGTGTCGGGTTGATCCTTTTCTTGAAGGCTCAACATCCTTCCGAGTTCATCGTAGGTATAAAGGATCTCGATACCTCGACCATCCACACGCTTGCTCAAGAGGTTGGCGCTATCGAAGGTATAGGTCGTCTCTGCTCGGTCAGGATCGATGACTTTGACGATATTTCCGTACAGATCAAACTGGTGTTTTTTCTGGCCGCCATTGTCAAAGGTGACTGTGGTGATCTTGTCCTTGCCTTCGGCATTTGCGCTTGTATAAGCAAACTGTGTTGTAATACTTTTCCCTTTTTCGGGGATCTCGATCTCTTTGATCAGTCGACCAAGACCATCAAACTCTTTTGTCTTCGGTGTATCCGCGTAGATTGAAGCACTGTTGTTGTCTTCTTCGTCATAATAAACTTCGCGGAAAGGTTGGTAGACTGTGCGGCTTTCCGTTTTGTCTTCGTTGACGCGACGGACGATCCTGCCCATCCCATCGTAGTACATGTTGCCCACAGGGACATCGCTTGGGGCCGCGAAACTGCAAGCCTCATCAGACTCGTACACCCGCCAGAGACGGGCTTTTTGACCCAGTCGGTTGTGCTCTGTATGGGTGTAAACAAGATAACGATCCCCGCTGATCTGATGGCGCATTTGGAGTTGGCGACCAAGCCCATCAAAGCACATGATCTGCTTTCGATCGAAGGTGCCGCCTGCTTTGCTTTTTCGTTCGTGGACGATGCGGCTGATCGGGGACTTCACTTCATAAGTATAACGAATCGACGGATCTCCCGTTGGGTCCGAGGGGAGACCTGTTGTGCTGATTCGACCAAACGTGTCGTAGGTGTACGTTGTGACATGCCCGTTGTAATCCGTGCTTTGGACAACCTTGCTTAGCGCATAGTCCCACTGGGTCGAAGCTTCAAGCTTGACTTTTTCGAGTTGGGCAGTCTCTTTGACCGAAAAACGGTGGTACACGCTGTCCCACTCGACGGTTCGTAGGGACTCTGTAAGGCCTTTGTAGGCGATCACATTGCCGTAAGTGTCGTATTGTCGGCGAGCTACGTTGATCCAATCGCCCTCTTTGCTGCGACGGACTTCGAGGCGTGAGAGATTGCCCTTGCGGATCTCCCCAAGAGCGAGCCCCTTAAAAGCCTCACCATCGTAGTAATAGCGGGTCTCTGCGCAAGCATCGTTGCCGTCTGGAGGCGCATCACAGCGGAACACTTGTTGGACTGCGCGAGGCACCCAAGGAGCCTGCGTTTCGTTTGGGTCTTTTAGGGTGATAAAGACTTTTTTGACGTACTGCTCGTCACCTTGCTTGTCTTTGTCGCCAAGCTTGGTCAACAAAGACACGTTTCCATAACCATCGTAAGTCATCGTTGTGCGGGTTGTTCGCCATTTGCTTTGATCTGTCTCTCCTTCGATATGGGTGATATCTTGGGACTTTAAGCAGATATAGCGAAGCGGGGGAGAAAGCTTTGAACCATCGATACCACCGAGTTCTACGGGGCAGTCTCCCCACTCATTTTGGGTGCGTCGATAAGTATGTCCGTCTTTGTCTGAAGAAAGACTCTCTAAAAGTCTCCCATGTCTGTAGGGATCTGTGTCGCCTACATCATATTTGATCTCGTCTTTGCGCGTTTGAACAGAGTCATCTCCATCATAGATCGTTTCAACATGACGGAATCCTCGGAACTTTTTCTCAACGCCATCATAAAATCCGTCATGGTAGTAGATGGCTTGGATCATCGGTCGTTCTTCGTCTGTGGGGGCGGCTTGGTCGGCGGGCTTGTCTGAGCGGCTGGCCCATGTGGAGATCTTGGTCACGACTGTAAAAGCCATGGGCATCTTATTCTGCCAAGGCCCCGCACAAGCGGCATCTTTGGTCTTGTCGCAAGAGGCATCGCGCAAGAAGAAGTTGACGCTGGAGCCATACTCGACGTTGATGCGCTGCCCGATGCCATTGGAGATCTCGGTCATCAGGTTGGGGCGCTTGCTGAAAAGCTCCAAGTACGTGAGTTTTCCGCTAGAATCGATCCAGACGATATCGCGCGAACCGTTTCCATTGATGTCCGCGATGCGGACCGTAGCCTTCGTGGAGTCGGGGATATCCACGCCTTTGAAAGCTTGCAGTTCTTGGCCCGCCAAAAACTCGGTGCCATTTTTATTCACGAAATAAACAATTTTATTGCCCAAGAAAGCGACCATATCGGCCATGCCATCGCCATTGATGTCGCTAAACTGTGCATTGATATTCAGTTCATATTTATCAAGTCCAGGGACGGTGACGTCGATCCAGTCGGTCCATTCGCCATAACCGAGGTACTTGCGATAGCGCATACTGTTTTTGGTGATATGTACGATATCTTGGAGTCCATCACCGTTGATGTCGATCAGACGGAGGCGGTCATTTGCGAAACCAAGGCCGATATTGGTCTGTCCAGGGACGACCTTCCAATTGCCTTTGCCATCCGAAACCCAGTAATTTGTGGTGTTTCCGTCGCTAGAGATCACGTCGATGGCCTTGTCACCGTTGTAATCGAAGAAACGCATGTTGGGATCCGTCCCGGTCACGGGGAAAGACTGCAAGTTCTCGCTGGCGTCTTCCCACTTGGTGTTGCCTTTGTTGACGTAGATGCGTTTGTTCACAGCGTCCACAAGGTCGGTGAATCCGTCACCATTGTAATCGAGCATCTGCACGGAGGGATTCGACAGCGGCGCGCTGGTCTCTGTGGGGATTCTGTACCATCAAGGTGCGGGGATAGTCGTGGGTGTCTTGCTTGAGGTCGGGTGTGAGGCCAAGTTTGTTGATGAAGAAGACATGTTTGGCTTTGGAAGTATCGACGACATCGGGAAGTCCGTCTCCGTTGATGTCGATAAAGTCGATGTTGTTGGTGTTAAAGTCCACCCCAAGGGCGGTGGGCATCGTGACCATACGGCTATTTTCGGCAGAAAAAGTGGACGCAGAATATTTCATGGAGAATTGGACAGGATAGGCTTGTTGGGCATCGCGGCCATACTGGATAACCTTGATCAGCCTAGAGAGTCCGTTGCTTTCGTCAAACTCCATGTGGTAACTGCGGAAACGCTGGCCGTTGGAGGTGATCTGGACTTCTTTCAGGCGCTTGGTGATCTTGAGGTCAAATCCGGGCTTGCCGTCCGAGATGTAGTCTGGTCGGTCTTCATAGCCAAACTTCAGTTGATAGAGGGGTTTATCGTTGTCATCAAAGACCCATGCGATTTGGTCAGGATAGTTCTGCGAGCCTTCTTTGAAGTAGCTGTACTCGACGCGGTTTCCGTTACGATCGACATAGGTGACAAGTTCCCAACGAAAAGTGCCCTTGAGCCCGTACACTTGGGCATCAAGGTTGAGTTCGCCTTTGGAGTTGGCGCCGTAGTACATCTTCGAGCCATCGGGGGATTCCGCGATCCAGTAGCCGCGTTGATCATTGGCATCTTTTTGCACCCAACGATAACGCATAAAGCCACCTTCGTACCGAGACCGATACACCGAGCTATTGGGGATCTTGATCAGCTCGCCACCTGCATAAAACAGGTCGTCGTTGGTGTAGGTGGGAAGGCCCCGCACGGTGGCACGTTCGACGCTGCTACCTGCTGAGAAGTTCCAGCCGATCCCTACGATGCTAGAGCCACCGCTCGAACTGTACGTGATGCTGGGGTTGGGCGTCGCAGATCCCCGTCCTCTGGGGACAACGATCTTCATCTCGTAAGACATGAGCCCCATGTTGAGGTTGGCTTGCACATTTTCCCCGATGCCACCGAGAGAACTGGGGCCTTGGGGGAAGTGAGAGCACGGTGGGGCCGACGCCAGACTTGTCTGCGTGGGCGTGCAGGCGAAACAAAAAGAAGCAAAAAGCAAAGATGCGATCCAGAAGGAACAAAGATATCGTTGTTTCATGATGAGGCTCCAAGGCAAAGTCTTTCCTCTTTGATGAGGTCTCTTTATGGAATCAAGTTCTGTGCCAAGGAATGGGTCTTCGTGTAAAGAAGGTGCGAAGTGTCATTCCATTCTGGATGTCTCTAGGAGAGATGCGGATATATCTGGCGCCTTTGCATCACATGAGGGTGACGTTCACGAACTCTTGGTAGAGAAATCGGAAAGATATGAGGGGAGTATAAAGGATCGTGGAAAGGTTTTGAAGAGAAAGGGATTAGTTGGATCAGTTTGACTTTGAACTTTTGGCCTTGAAGCTTTTGAATCGCTTTGACGAGACCCATTTTTTGATCTTGTAGCCAGTGCTTTTGAATGCGCCTCAAAACCCCCACCGTGGAGGTTCGATGGCCGCTTTGGCTTTTGTGATCCTTCGAGGGACAGAGTAGAGGAACTTCGCGCTAGAGGCCATACTCGCCGCTACACCGATAAAGAGCGCGGCAGCTTTGGCGGTTTTGTCGTCTTCTGCGACTGCGTAGCTACCGACAGCGATCCCTACGATCTTGAGGGCGCTGGAGATCGAACGGGCGACGAACTCACGACCGCGTTTTTCGGAGACGTAGGTTCCTTGCTTGATGTGGTAATCGCGCTTCATCAGGCTTGCTGCGATTCCTGTCACGGTCGTTGCACTCGCAAGGACGAGCGTCGTGACTTCCATGGTCTTGGGGGTGGCATCAGAGCCACTTAAGGCAGCCAGCGTCGTGACCCCTGCGGAGATCAAGAACTTGTTGACGGAGGCAACACCACGCCAAAACTGCGGTGTCGTACCTGCCATGCGTTCGTGACTGAAGTAGTGGATGCTGTTTTGATGGCGCTGTAGAAGGCGATTGCGAGCGTTATGCTCGTCCCAATCCACAACAAGGCATCCATGGTGTCCTTGCTATCGGTTCCATCGAGGTCACGGTAGCGGATAGGGTTGGCGCGGACGACTCCATAGCTATTGAACTCATCGTCTTGGGCGGTGATGCGTTCAAAGGCAGGGTCAGGACTTTGCCATCGTGCGAGTTTGGGGTCGAGCGCACGGTTGAAAAAGCGGTTTGTGTTGGTCAGGACGTCGCGTTCTGTGCCCATGAAGCCTGGAGAATAGACGCTGCCTTCGTTCTTTTTGAGGTATCCATAGGGATAGTAATCTTTTCGTGCGAGCACTTCGCCTTTTTCGTTGGTGACCGCGCGGATCGAACCAAGGTGGTCCGAGTGGTAGTAGACCGTGCTTTCTTGGTCGCCGTCCAACATGCGAGAGAGGCTGGCTTGGAGCGCATCTTGGGTCAAGTCAAGCGATAGTGGGTCTTTTGCGACTTCGATATCGACGACCTTGTTTTTGCCTGCGTGGTAGAGCCAAGCATCAGCGGCAGTGAGTTGCTTGTCAGGTTGGGGCGTGAGTTTGTTATCGCCTGTGGCTGGGGCAAGATCGGGGATGATCTGGGTTGCACCTACAGGAGCACTCCAAGCCGCGACGCGGTTTTTGCCAAGGCTGACATAGATGATCGCTTTGCCTTCGCGGATCTCGTAGTGATCGGACACATAGAAGGTATGGAGGTTGTTTTCTTCTTTGATCAAGCGGCGTGGATCAGGACCATACCAGTCACGCCCGATCAGGTTATCGCCGTCTTTGACCTCTGTGCGGCGATGTTGGTAGTCCCAAGTGTATTTTTTGGTGCCATCTTGGGTGGTTCTTCCGATCTTGTCGTAAGAAAGGCTTCTTCCGTCGACTTGTTTGAGTGCGTGAAGTTTGTTGGGGTCGTAGTCAAACTTGGCCATGTGGACGGGACTTTTGCTACCCAAGCTAGAGCTTTTGCTTGTGAGGTTGTGTAGCACGTCATAGCCATAAGTGATGGTTTCTTGGCCGTCATCGAGGTTGGCTTGGGTCAAGCGGTAAAGCGAGTCATAGCCGTAAGAGTCCATGGTCTTGGTGGTACCTTGGGTCTTGGTGAAGGTCAGGATATTGCTGTTGGCATCGTAGGTATAGTCGAGACGTAGGATCTTTCCTTCGCCAACGTCGATGCTCAAGGGGCGTTGTCTTTGGTCGAAGGTGTAAGCGGTCTTCACGCCATTGGCGGCTTGCCAATACTTCATCAAGCCATCTTCGCTGTACTCGATCTTCTCGACTTTTCCGGGGATAGAGATCAAGTTACCTGCCATATCCCATTGGAAGGTGAGTTTGCGGCCGTCAGGGAACACTTCTTCGATCAAGCGGTTGGCGTTGTCGTACACACGGGTGAAAGCGAACTCTTTTCCATTGAGGCGATAGTTGATCTTGGTGTTGTTTCCGCGCGAGTCGTAAGAGTAAGCGAGTGTACCTGTGGGGTAATCGACTTGCACCAAGTTGCCTTTGAGGTTGGTCCGCGTCTTTGATCAGATCGCGGGAAGGTCGTGGCTGTAGGTGATGCGGGTATCATCTTTGCCTTCTTGTTGTTTGCTCAACATACGACCAAGTAAGTCGGTAAGTCATCAAAGTGACGGTACCATCGGCATCTTTTGCGAGCCGTCATGTTGTCTTCATCGTCAAAAAGTGTACTCGATGGTTGAACGGTCGGGGGTCTGTCAGCTTGATCACGCGACCCAACAAGTCGAACGTATGGACCTTTTCTTTGCCACCTTCAAAAATGACTTTTTGAATCAGGTTGTTCCCTGTGCGGTGGATGTTTGTGTAGACGAACTTGGTGGTGATGGTGCTGCCCGCTTTGGGCATCAAACGCATCTCCAAGACGCGACCGAGGCCATCCATCAACGAGATCTTGGGGGTGTTGTAGTGCGCAGAATCGGACTTGTGGTCTTCTTCGTCGAAGCGCGTGATCTTCAAAGGCTCGAAGATGGCTTTGGTAAAGTTTCCATCAGGGTGAACGCGTTTGACGACACGCCCCATCCCATCGAAGTAAGTGAGGGTTTGCTTTGCGTTGCTGGGAGGATCAAAGCTGCATTTGCCGTCGGATTGGTAAGGATAGATGTTGCGGTACTGAAGACCACGGCTGTTGAAGTTCGTGTGTTCGGTTCCTGAGTACACACCCGCTTGGCGCTCATGAAGGACCGCGATCTTACGCCCCATCCCATCGAAGCATTGAACGGACTTCATGTCGTAATCTGCACCGCTTTTGGTGCGTTCTTGCGTGATGATGCGGCTCAAAGGTGCCTGAAGTTCGTAAGTGTAGAATGTCGTGGGCTTTCCATCTGCGTCGCCTGGCTGAGACTTGGAAGTGATGCGGCCAAAAGAGTCGTAGGTGTAAGAGGTCGTGTAACCGTTGTAGTCTGTGCTTTGGGTGACCGCACTCAAGGCATAATCCCATTTTACGGTCGCTGCGAGCTGTACATTTTCGTTGACGTGGACGGTTTCTTTGACCGCAAAGAGGTGATAGACATCGTCCCATTCCACCACACGCAAGAGCCCACGAGGTGTCTTGAACTCGATGATATTTCCGTAGCTATCGAACTTTTGGCGAATGATGTCGATGAACTGATCTTGTCCTGCAACCTTGCGGGTCTCTGTGCGACTGAGATTGCCTTTGCGAAGCTCCCCAAGAGCGAGCCCCTTAAAAGCCTCGCCATCGTAGTAATAGCGGGTTTCTGCGCAGTTTGGATCGACTTTGTTGCAGAACTCAACCTTTTGGACAAGACGTATGTTCCAAAGGCTCTCTGTTGCATTGGGATCTGAAGGCGTGATGTACGTGCGTTTGACGACTTGCTCATCGCCTTGGGCGTCCTTGACACCGAGCTTTGTGGACTCTGTGACGTTCCCAAAGCCATCGTACACCATCTCACTTGCGAGTGTTTTCCAAGTTGCTGTGTCTGAAGAACCTTCCTTGATGGTTTGTTCTTGGCTAGACTGACAGATGAAACGCACGGGTGGATCGAGGCTTTTGGGGATGCCTGCAAGATCACATTCCTTCCAAGTCATCGTTGTTTCGTTGTAGATGTGGCCTTTGTTGTTGCTAGAGATATTGTGCAACATCTTGCCGTGGAAGTAGGGATCTTTGTCGCCGACATCGAAGGTAATCGCTTGGTGTAGGTCTTCGATGGAATCATCACCGACTTGGATGCTCTCGACTTTGCGGAAGCCACGGAACTTTTTCTCAACGCCATCATAGAATCCGTCATGGTAGTAGATGGCTTGGATCATGGGGCGTTCTTCGTCTGTGGGGGCAGTTTGGTCGGCGGGTTTGTCTGAGCGGCTGGCCCAGGTGGAGATCTTGGTCACGACTGTAAAAGCCATGGGCATCTTATTCTGCCAAGGCCCCGCACAAGCAGCATCTTTGGTCTTGTCGCAAGAGGCATCGCGCAAGAAGAAGTTGACGCTGGAGCCATACTCGACGTTGATGCGCTGCCCGATGCCATTGGAGATCTCGGTCATCAGGTTGGGGCGCTTGCTGAAAAGCTCCAAGTACGTGAGTTTTCCGCTAGAATCGATCCAGACGATATCGCGCGAACCGTTTCCATTGATGTCCGCGATGCGGACCGTAGCCTTCGTAGAGTCGGGGATATCCACGCCTTTGAAGGCTTGCAGCTCTTGGCCTGCCAAAAACTCGGTGCCATTTTTATTCACAAAATAAACAATTTTATTGCCCAAGAAAGCGACCATATCGGCCATGCCATCGCCATTGATGTCGCTAAACTGTGCATTAATATTCAATTCATATTTATCAAGTCCAGGGACGGTGACATCGATCCAGTCGGTCCATTCGCCATAACCGAGGTACTTGCGATAGCGCATACTGTTTTTGGTGATGTGTACGATATCTTGGAGGCCATCACCGTTGATGTCGATCAGGCGGAGGCGGTCATTTGCGAAACCAAGGCCGATATTGGTTTGTCCAGGGACGACCTTCCAATTGCCTTTGCCATCGGAAACCCAGTAATTTGTGGTGTTTCCGTCGCTGGAGATCACGTCGATGGCCTTGTCACCGTTGTAATCAAAGAAACGCATGTTGGGATCGGCCCCTGTCACGGGGAAAGACTGCAAGGTCTCGCTGGCATCTTCCCATTTGGAGTTGCCTTTGTTGACATAGATGCGTTTGTTCACCGCGTCCACAAGGTCGGTAAATCCGTCACCATTGTAATCGAGCATCTGCACAGAGGGATTCGACAGCGGGCGCTGGTCTCTGTGGGGTTCTGGATCATCAAACTACGGGGGTAATCGTGTTGGTCTTGCTTGAGATCGGGTGTCAACGTTAATTGATTGATGAAGAAGACATGTTTGGATTTGGAAGTATCGACGACATCGGGAAGACCGTCACCATTGATGTCGATGAAGTCGATGTTGTTGGTATTAAAGTCCACGCCAAGGGCTGTAGGCATCGTGACCATACGGCTATTTTCGGCAGAAAAGGTGGACGCAGAATATTTCATGGAGAATTGGACAGGATAGGCTTGTTGGGTATCGCGGCCATACTGTGTGACCTTGATCAGCCTAGAGAGTCCGCTGCTTTCGTCGAACTCCATGTGGTAACTGCGGAAGCGTTGGCCGTTGGAGGTGATCTGGACTTCTTTCAGGCGCTTGGTGATCTTGAGGTCGAATCCAGGTTTGCCGTCCGAGATGTAGTCTACGCGATCTTCATAGCCGAACTTCAAGTGGTAAAGGGGTTTATCGTTGCTATCGAAGACCCATGCGATTTGGTCAGGATAGGTTTGCGAGCCTTCTTTGGAGTAGCTGTACTCGACGCGGTTGCCGTTGTGATCGATGTAGGTGACAAGTTCCCAACGAAAAGTACCCTTGAGCCCGTACACTTGGGCGTCAAGGTTGAGTTCACCTTTGGAGTTGGCGCCATAGTACATCTTCGAGCCATCGGGGGATTCCGCGATCCAGTAGCCGCGTTGATCATTGGCATCTTTTTGCACCCAACGATAACGCATAAAGCCACCTTCGTACCGAGACCGATACACCGAGCTGTTAGGGATCTTGACGATCTCGCCACCTGCATAAAACAGATCGTCGTTGGTGTAGGTGGGAAGGCCCCGCACGGTGGCACGTTCGATGCTGCTACCTGCTGAGAAGTTCCAGCCGATCCCTACGATGCTAGAGCCACCGCTCGAACTGTACGTGATGCTGGGGTTGGGCGTTGCCGACCCTCGTCCTTTGGGGACATTGAGCTTTATCTCGTAAGACATCAAGCCCATGTTGAGGTTGGCTTGCACATTTTCCCCGATGCCACCGAGAGAACCAGGGCCTTGGGGGAGTGAGAGTACGGTGGGGCCGACGCCAGATTTGTCTGCGTTGGCGTAAAGGCTCGGTATCCCGAGGTAAAACAGGATGGACAGCAGGAAAAGTAACCGTCTTTTGTTTTGTGTCATGATACTTTCCGTGTTTTGGAGCGGTTTGTTTTGGGGCGCGTTTGCGTCGTTGTTGGGAGGTCTTGTGTGGGAGTCGAGTCCATTGCGACGTTGACGGAGCCTTTGTGGGACCCAGCAGGGAGCCCATGCATTCTTACTTTGGTAGAAGCAAGGAGCATGCCTGATCTCTTTAAGCGCGACCTCTTTGCATAAACAGTGATTGTGTGTGGATGTGTATGAGTTGGAAAGTGTACAGGAAAGGCGTGGAGAGAGCCAGCATTAAGAATCTTTGTGCTTGGTGGTTTTTGAAAGAAGACAAGCGGTCTTTGAGGTTTGCGAAAGGTTTGTTTCTAAAGGTTTCTTGGATCGAAGAATGGGGTCTTGGATCAAAGAAATAGGGCATGAAAGATGTCTTGGTGGGGGAGTTTCGCAGGGAAGCGTGAGAAGGCGCGTGGAGGGGGTTAGGGGAGGTTTTCGTGATGATACCGTCGGTGTTGGTGCCTGAGGCCTTTTTGTTGGAGACAAGCAGCCCAAAGGTGAGGGACGAACTTTTGAAGGTGCCGCCGAGGTAGTAGTTTCCAGCGTTATCGAAGGCGATGCTGGCTCCAGACTCATCCAGCGAGCCATCCACAGCGTTGGCCCACAACCAGTTTCCTGTTGTGTCGAGCCCTGCGAGGAAGAAGTCGTATCCTCCCGAAGTCGTAAGGGCTTTGCTGCCAAACTCGACGCTTCCGTTGAAGTCGCCAGTGACGTAGATCCGCGCTTTGTAAAAGCCGATCTTTCCAGGGCGGATGACATTGGAATTGATCTTCGATTGTTGTGTCCACTCGACGCTACCGTCACTTTTGATGGAGGCGACAAAGAGTTCTTTGTTGGTGGAGGTTAGGGTTGTGGTGCCGAGTGCACCGTTTTTATCGAAGGTACCGAGCAGATAGGCTTGCTTGCCACCATCTTGGTTGGCTGCGATATCGAGGATGGTTGTGGTGGTGTTGTACTGCTTGATCCAAGAGGTGTTTCCGTTGCTAGATGCGAGCTTTGCGAGGAAGCGGTAGTTTCCAGAGGTATTCGTTAGTGCGGTGGTGGTGCCTGTGATGTTGAGCTTTTTCGTAAAGCTACCCACGATGTAGAGCTCTCCTGTGTCACTGATCGCACATTTGGGTGATTTGGAGGCGGTGTCTTGGGAGTAGAGGATGCGTACCCATTGTTGGGCTCCGCTGCTGTTGTACTTGATGGCGTAGGCTTCTTTGCTACCAAAGGTTGTTCCTGACACGAACTTGGTCGCGAGGTTTCCATCGATGTTTCCGCAGAGGATGGTGTTTCCGCTGCTATCGATGGCAAGCGAGGTTGGGCTTTCGCGGGAGATGAGTTTTTGCCACTCCCACGTTCCATCGGTTTTGCGTTTTGCGAGGAAGGTGTAAGGGGTGGCGACTGTCGCGGCTTGTGCAAGCTCGAATCGACCTTGGATGGTGCCTGTGACGTAGAGGTTGTCGCTGTTGTCTGTGGCGACTGCTACACCCGAGAAAGATGCGGCGGTTGGTGCGACCAAATAGCCCGAGAATCGGCTGTTCTCGTCGATGACGTAGGCATTGTCTTTGTGGCTGTACGCATACAGAGAAACTTTTTGTCCTTTGGATACATACAACAAGGAGCTTACATAAAGCGTATGCGCCGATGTTGCGGGACCTTTGGTCATAGATTGGGTTCCAAGGTTGACGTTTGTGCTTCCATTGATGACGAAGACAGCGCGGATGTATCCGTCTGTTGCGACGGCTGAGTTCAGTTTGACGTTTGCGTTAAATTGGTAGTAGCCCGTGATCGGAGCCGTGAATTCGCCCGTGGTATGGTTAAAGTCGTCTTGGCTGTCGAGAGATACACGGTAGTTGCTTTCGGATGTGTAGCTGCTATTAAAGCCTTGCAGCTTGGTCCAACCTGTCGAGGTGATCGAGATTCTTTGGCTCAGTCTGCTGTTGAATCCTGTGCTGTGGTTGTTTTGGCTGTTACCTACCTCACTCACAAAGTATCCAGACATCCCCGTTGCTACGCCAATTTGCCAACCTGCGTTTGCGTTGGAATATGCTTTGAGTGTCACAACATCATTTTTCTTGAGCCGCACAAATCCGCCCACACCGAGGGTCAAGAGTTCTGAACTTTGTGAGGAGATCG
Source organism: Myxococcales bacterium (assembly GCA_020632975.1). Lineage (GTDB taxonomy): Bacteria > Myxococcota_C > UBA6777 > UBA6777 > UBA6777 > JAKLKB01. The sequence continues at coordinate 419,270 of JACKEL010000001.1, read as the reverse complement.
ATGCGTAAGGACCGGTGCTGTTTGTGCTGCCATTGATGGAGATCATCGTGGTGATCGTTGCGTTATTGATGGGGAAAGGGATGGGAGAGTCGACGCGTTTGTTGGCTTTGCTGAAGGTTGGGCGGGCACTGAAGTAGTAGACTCCATCCAAGGGGGCTTTGAATTCGCCCGTAGATGCGTTGAATCCTCCGCCGTTAGAGAACATCCCTGTGGCGTTGGAAGACTCCCAACCTTTGACTGTCGTGTTTTGGCCAGAGGCCATGCTTTGGGCAGCTGCAACGTGGGCATGGAAACCGTGAGAGAGCGTGGGGCCAAGGTACACACCAGAGAAGCCCGATTCTGTTTGGACCTTGTAGCTGCTGTCTTTGTCTGAACGCACACGAAGCGTTATTTTTTGGCCAGATTTGAGGTAGAGGATGCCCTCTGGGTGGAGCGTTTCAAAGCTTTCGACGCCGAGCTTTTGAGCGATGGTTCCGTTTCTTGTTTCGTCGGTTCCATTGAGCGCGAACATAGCTTGGGTTGTTGTGCCTGCTGCGTTGGCATCATCGAAACGGATGCCTGCGCTGAAGTGGTAGTAACCATCAAAGGGGGCGGTAAACTCGCCGGTTGAGTTGTTGAACGCGGAGCCTTTGTTGAAAAGCCCTGAAAGGCCGCTTGTTCGCCAGTTTGTGAGCGTATTCCAGTTGGTGTTGGTGATGCTTTTCTCTGCGTTGAGGTCCGCATGGAAAGCAACAGCGCTTGCAGAGATGACAGAGATATCAGTGTTTGTGCCTAGATTATCAACCTTTTTGAGCGAGAGGTGGGGCTGTCCGTCACTGCGAGGGGATGTTCCTGTGGCGTAAACATATCCTTTGTTGTTGGCTGCGATAGACGTGACTTGTGTACTTGCATCGCCGTTTAACACGGAGGTCCAGGTGCCTTGGCAGACTCCAGCGATACAGACTTGGGTGCCCGTACAAGCGGTTCCGCACACTCCACAGTTGTTTCGGCTACGTTGAAGATCAACGCAAGAGCCCGAACACTCGGTCATTCCGCTGGGGCAACTGCAAGCACTGTTGCTACAGTTTTGATCTGCTCGGCAACTTGTTCCGCAAGCTCCACAGTTTGCGGTGTTGGTTTTGAGGTCCACACAAGCCCCGCTGCATGCGGTTTGCCCGCTACTACAAGAGACGCCACAAACTCCATTGGTACAGACTTGGGTGCCTGTACAAGCGGTTCCGCACGCTCCGCAGTGGGTTGCGCTGCTATTGGTGTCGACGCAAACGCCCGAACATTGGGTTTGTCCAGTGGGGCAGGGGGCTTCACAAGCGCCAGACTTACAGATCTGGCCATTGGTGCAAGCGGTTCCACAAGTCCCGCAGTTTGCGATGTCGCTTTGAAGATCGAGGCAAGCCCCGTTGCATTCGGAGGTTCCGCTGGGACACGCACAAGAACCGCTGTTACACTCTTTTCCACCCGAACAGGATGTCCCGCAGGTCCCGCAGTTTGCGGTGTCGGTTTGGGTGTTGACACAAGCGCCGCCACAGTCTGTTTCACCGCTTGCGCAAGCAGAACCACAAACACCTTGGCTACAGAACTCGCCCGTTGCGCAGGTGGTACCGCAAGCACCACAGTTTTGGGGATCGACTTGGATGCGGATACAAGTGCCGTTACATTCGGTCTCATCGCTTGCACAAGCGTTTCCACACGCGCCCTTGGAACAGAACTCACCGCTTGAACAAGCGGTGCCACAAGCTCCACAGTTGGCTTTGTCATTTTGGAGATTGGTGCAAGTCCCGCTACAGGAGGTTTGTCCAGCAGGACATCCTTGTTTGCAGACGCCTACTTCGCAGACTTCACCTGTCTGGCAGGCGGTGCCGCAAGCACCGCAGTTTTGGGTGTCTGTTTGGGTATCGACACAGCTTCCACCGCAAGAGGTTTGTCCGCTGGTGCAGGGGACACCGCAGGTTCCGCTTTGGCAAGACTCACCTGTTTGACAGGCTGTGCCGCAAGCCCCGCAGTTTTTGTCGTCGGTCTGGGTATCTGTGCAGGTCCCCTCGCACTCTGTTTGTCCTGTGGGGCACTTGGACTTGCAAGCCCCTTCAAAACAACTTTCACCTGAAGCGCAAATCGTCTCGCAAGCCCCGCAGTTTTTGTCGTCTGATTTGATATCAACGCATTCGCTTCCACAAGCGGTTTGCCCCGTGGGACAGACGCACTTGCCCACGTCGCAGTATTGGGGTGATGCGCAAGCGTTTCCACAGGCCCCACAGTTGGTATCGCTGCTTTGGGTATCGACACAGGTTCCATTGCAATTGGTGGCGGTACCTTGGCACTTACACGCGCCATCCTCACAAACAAGGTCGGTTCCACAGGCATTCCCGCAGGTCCCGCAGTTGGAAGCGCTGGTCTTCAAGTTGACGCAAGTACCATTGCAATCGGTCTCTCCAGTCGCACACGCCGCACCTGTTTTGCAGACCCCCTCTTGGCAGGACTCGCCCGTTGCACAAGCGGTTCCGCAAGTGCCGCAGTTGGCAGTGTCTGTTTTGAGATTGGCGCAAGTGCCGCTGCAATCGGTCTCATCGGTCCCGCAAGAAGCGCCTGTTTTGCAGGTGCCTTCTTGACAGGACTCACCCGTTTTGCAGGCGTTGTCGCACTTTCCGCAGTGATCGGTACTGGTCTTGGCGTCGATGCACTTGGAACCACAGCGAATCTCACTTGCGGCGCACTTGGCGAGACAGAACTGGCCTTGAACGCACTCTTCATTGGCTTGGCAAACGCCCCCACAGTCGCCACTTCCACCATCAGGATTGGTAGGGGCTCCATCACATCCGAGGTTTGCAAAGAAGAGCAAAGCGACAAAAAGGAATGACAGCCACGAGAGAGGACCTGTGTTGCGGCGGGTTGGACTGCTTTGAGAACAACTTTGGGTTGTGTTCATCGTTCGTTCCTTTGTTTTTCTGTAGGGTAGAAATAGACAGAACAATAGACAAGGAACTTTTGCAATGAGAGTGCCATGCCAAGAAAGATAAATTTCCCCATATAGATCGATTGCGTGGGTGAATTGTGGAACGATGGAAGTGTTGGTGTGTCGAGGGATTCTAGGATGGTAGAGGAGGGGTCGCCAAAGGAATTCTAGGATGGTGGAAGGGAAAGTTTAGGGGAGATTTTTGGCGACGGCGCCGTCATAGTTGGCGCCTCCAGCTTTTTTGTTGGCGACAAGTAGACTAAAGGTGAGGGCCGAGCTTTTGAAAGAGCCGCTAAGGTAGTAGTTCCCGGCGTTATCGAAGGCGATGCCAGAACTGAACTCATCGAGGCTTCCTGTTGCAGTGCGCGCCCACATCCATCTACCCGAGGTGTTGAGGTTCGCGATAAAGATGTCGTAGCCACCAAAAGTTGTGTAGGCTTTGCTGCCAAACTCGACATTGCCGTTGAAATCGCCTGTGACGTAGATGCGATCTTTGTAGAAGCCGATCTTACCAGGACGGATGTTGTTGGAGTTGACTTTGGATTGCTGGGTCCACTCGATGGTTCCGTCATCTTTGATCGAGGCGACAAAGATTTCTTTGGTAGAGGAGGTCATTCGGCTGGTGTCGAATGTGCCGATGGTGCTGAAGGTTCCGAGGATATAAGCTTGTTTTCCTCCATCTTGGTTGGCGGCGATGTCGAAGAGATCTGTGCTGTTGTTGAACTGTTTCAGCCAAGAAAGGTTGCCGTTGCTGGATGCGAGTTTTGCAAGGAAACGGTAGTTTCCAGAGGTATTCGTCAATCCAGTGGTCGAGCTTGTGATATTGAGCTTTTTCGTAAAGTTCCCCATGACATAGAGTTCGCCTGTGTTGGTGACGGCGCACTTGGGGGATTTGGAGACAGCATCTTGGGAGTAGAGGATACGCACCCACTGTTGGGCGCCAGCGGCGCTGTGCTTGATCGCATAGGCTTCTTTGTCGCCGAAAGTCGTACCTGACACGAACGAGGTGGCAGACGCTTTGTCGATGTTTCCGCAAAGGATGACGTTTCCGTTGCTATCGAGGGTCAACGAGTTGGGGGCTTCGCGAGAGAGCACCTTCTGCCACTCCCACGTTCCATCGGTCTTGCGTTTGGCGAGGAAAGTGTAGGGGACTGCGGTGTTGATGGACTCTGCAAGCTCAAGTTTTCCTTGGACCGTACCTGCGACGTAGAGATTGTCGCTGCTATCTGTTGCAACCGCTGCACCTTGGATCGACGCGGTCTTGGGAGACATCAGGTAGCCCGAGAAACGTGTGGAGGTTCCAAGGTAATAGTTGTTGTCTTTATGGCTGTACACTCGCACTTTGACTTTGTCTCCTGCCGCGAGATACAGCATGGAACTCAGATAGAGCGTATGTCTCGATTTGAAGGGGCCATTGATCAGGGAGTTGGCACCTTGTTGTAAGCTATTCTGTCCATTGATCGCAAAGATGCCACGGATGTATCCGCCCGTTGTTTGCGCATTGTTGAAGACGAGGTTGGCTTGGAGGTGGTAATAGCCTTCTTGGGGGGCTGTGTACTCTCCCGTTGTGGCGTTGAAGTCGCTTGTGCTGTTGAGGGATGTAAGAAAGAAAGTATCTGTAGTGTAAGCATTACTATAACCTTTTACTTCCTGCCATCCTGTTGCGGTGATTGTTTGGTTTGCGCTGAGAGCCGAACTAAATCCTGTGGTGTAGTTGTTGGTGTTGCTTCCCAAGTTTCCGACAAGGTAGCCTGAAAAACCCGTTTTATCGTCGATCTTGGGTGATTGTGTAGCATTTGTTTTCACGCGAAGAGAGACCTTGTCGCCCTTTTTCAATCGCATGAAACCACCGACATTCAGGGTCACTAGAAAAGAGGTCTGGTTGTCCAGTGCAGCGTAATGTTGCACGGAGGTACTTCCATTGATGGAGAGGGCGGCTTCAATGTTTGCGTTGCTTTTGATCTGGGGTGGGATCCCAGAGATACGAACCATGGCTCCAACAAAGGCGGGGCGCGCGCTGAAGTAGTACACACCATCTTGGGGAGCTGTAAACTCACCTGTGCTGGCGTTAAAGCTGCTTCCGTTCGAGAAAAGCGAGGAGCTGTTGGAGGTTATCCATGTTCTGGCGGTTGTCCAGTTTCCGTTGATGTTTTGGGGGACGTTGAGCTTGGCTTGGAATCCTGTGTCCAACTTTGTTCCGAGGAAAAACCCTGAAAAGCCCGATTCTTCTTGGATACTGTAGTTGTTATCAGAGGACGACTGTATGCTCAACGTGACTTTTTGCCCTGCGGTGAGGTACAGGATGCCTTCTGGGTTGAAGGTTTCAAAGCTTTCTGTTCCTGACTTTTGTGCGATGGTGCCGTTGTTGCGTTGCGTTTGTCCGTTGATTCGGAAAAGAACTTCAACGGTGCCAGATGTGAGGTTGTCTACGCGAACGCGGGCGCTAAAGAAGTAATAGCCCGTGTGTGGCGCAGTAAACTGCCCGTTGGTATTGAAGTGCCCACCAGCGTTGAACAGGCCCGCTACGCCGCTCGTTCGCCACCCTGTGATGTCGTTCCAGTTTTTGTTGGTGATGCTTTGGTGGGCGGATAGATCAGCTTGGAACCCAACAACCCCCACTCCCAAGATAGAGAGGTCCGTTGTATTTCCCGAACTGTCGATCTTTTTGAGCATGAGGTTGGGCTGTCCGTCACTGCGAGGGGATGTTCCTGTGACGTAAACATTGCCTTTGTTGTTTGCGGCGATGGAAGAGATGTCCGTGCTGGTGTCGCCCGATTGAACGGAGGTCCATATTCCTTGGCAGACCCCTACAATACAGACTTGGGCTCCCGTGCAGGCTGTGCCGCAAGTCCCGCAGTTGTTTCGGTCGTTTTGCAGATCGACACAAGCGCCCGAACAAGTGGATGTCCCGCTGGGACAAGCACAAGAGCCATTGGAGCAAACCTGACTTGCGGTGCAAGTTGTTCCGCAAGTTCCACAGTTGGACGTATCGATCTTGAGGTCGACGCAAAGACCGCTACATGCGGTCTCTCCGCTGCTACAACTAATGCCACACATCCCATTGGTGCAGACTTGGGTACCTGTGCAAGCGTTTCCGCAGGTGCCGCAGTTGGCTTTACTGGTGTTGGTGTTCACGCAAGTCCCGCTGCAAGAGGTTTGCCCAGTGGGACAGGGGGGTTGGCAAGAGCCCGATTTACAGACGTCACCGTTCGTACAAGCGGTGCCGCATGTGCCACAGTTGGTCAAGTCTGTCTGCAAGTCCACGCAAGCGCCGTTGCATTCGGAGGTTCCACTGGGACACACGCAAGAACCGCTGCTGCACTCTTTCCCACCCGAACAGACCGTTCCGCAGGCTCCGCAGTTTGCAGGGTCCGTTTGAGGGTGACACAAGCGCCGCCGCAGTCTGTTTCGCCCGATGCACAGGCGCCGAACCGCAAACACCTTTGGCTACAAACCTCGCCTGTTGCGCAGGTGGTACCGCAAGCGCCGCAGTTTTGGGGATCGACTTGGGTACGGATACAAACGCCGTTGCATTCGGTTTCATCGCTTGCACATGCGTTTCCCGCAGATACCTTTGGAACAAAACTCACCACTCGAACAGTTGGCGCGTTCCAAGTTACCACAGTTGGCTTTGTCGTTTTGGAGGCTTACACAAGCGCCGCTACAAGAGGTTTGTCCTATGGGGCAGCCTTGTTTCTACAAGTGCCTGCCTCGCAGATCTCGCCTGTTTGGCAGGTGGTTCCGCAAACACCGCAGTTTTGGGTGTCCGTTTGGGGGTCAACGCAAGCGCCACCACAAGAGGTCTGCCCATTGGTACAAGGAACACCACAGGTCCCACTTTGGCAGGTCTCACCCGTTTGACAGATGGTCCCGCAGGAGCCGCAGTTTTTGTCGTCGGTCTGGGTATCTGTGCAGTTCTGTCGCACTCTGTTTGTCCTGTGGGGCACTTGGACTTGCAAGTTCCTTCAAAACAACTTTCACCTGAAGCGCAAATCGTCTCGCAAGCCCCGCAGTTTTTGTCGTCTGATTTGATATCAACGCATTCGCTTCCACAAGCGGTTTGCCCCGTGGGACAGACGCACTTGCCCACGTCGCAGTATTGGGGTGGATGCGCAAGCGTTTCCACAAGCCCCGCAGTTGGCATCGCTGCTTTGGGTATCGACACAAGTTCCGTTGCAGTCAGTGGCGGAACCTTGGCACTTACAGGCGCCGTCTTCGCACACAAGGTCGGTCCCACAGGCGTTTCCGCAAGTTCCACAGTTCGCTTTGTTGGTCTTGAGGTTGACGCAAGTACCGTTACAGTCGGTTTCTCCCCGTGGCGCATGCGGAACCTGTTTTGCAAACACCTTCTTGGCAGGATTCGCCCGTGGCACAAGTGGTTCCGCAGGTTCCGCAGTTTGTTGCGTCTGTTTTGAGGTTGGCGCAAGTGCCGCTGCAATCGGTCTCATCAGTCCCACAGGATGCGCCTGTTTTGCAGGTTCCCTCTTGGCAGGACTCACCCGTTTTGCAGGCGTTGTCGCACTTTCCGCAGTGAGTGGTACTGGTCTTGGCGTCGATGCACTTGGCACCCACAGCGAATCTCACTGGCGGCACATTTGGCGAGACAAAACTGGCCTTGGACGCACTCTTCGTTTCAGCTTGGCAAACCCCGCCACAATCGCCACTTCCACCATCGGGGTTGTGGTCCCGTCGCATCCGAGTTGTAAACAAAGAGCAACGGCAAAAAGAAAGGCAACGAGCATCGAAAACGACGAGAGCGGAGGACTTTTGGGAGAATAGCTTTGGTGGAAAATCATCATCAAATCCTTTGATGATTTGGTTCAGGGGATGTGCTGGTCACCTCATAAGATAGTTATGCAACGAATGAACGAGGTCTTGGGAAGTGGATGTTTTTTCATGGCGGGAGGAGGAGGCAAATCAACACTTTGGAGACCTCAGCAAGTTTGTCCCGATTTTTGTTCTTTTAGGTAGGGAAAAACATAAACGAGGTTTGCTGATGTTCATCAGCAAACCTCGTTTTGAATGTGTTGTTTCTTTGGGGCTAGAAATCCTATAGAGGGGGGGAGATGTCGATTAGCGGCAGCCGACTTGGACACCTGTAGAGGGGTTTTCTTTGAAGTAGGTGTAGCTCGGAACTGTAATCGACTTTGTGATAGAACTTGCAGTATTTTCGCCATGTTACAGTGCATTCACCACTGCTTCCGCTACAGGCCGTGACATAACCAGAGTCGTAGCCAGGTGTGCTTTGCGGCGGCGCTTGTTGATGGTGTAATGTGACATCACCGCAGGTTGGGGACAGAACCATCTTTCATAAAGTGACAGGTGGTGTTGCTTCCAAACTGTGAGGTTTGGATGGCGAAACAGTTTGTCCGTGAGGTTGAAGCTGCTATCCATCCCTGCTTGGTAGCTCTTGCTTTTGTCATTGAGATCAGAAGCGCCGCACGACACACCCATGCTTCCGTTTCCTGCAATCGAGCAGCTCTTTGTGCAGGTCTTACTGAAGTTTCCAGTGATGTTGTATTCGTGTTTGTCTTCGATGATGCAAGCAAAGTTCCCGTTGGTTGGGGTGGTTTTGCAGTTATCACCAAAAAGTATCACACTTCGAGATCAGGCTGCGATCCCAGTTCCAGTCGTCGCTGCTGCTGAGGGCATTGGGGTCGTTTTCGCCGCAGTCACTGCTTCTTTCGTTATCTGTATAGCACCAAGCATGGGCTTTTTCAGTGTAGGGGACTTTGGTTTCGCAGTTACAGAAGTTGAGCGTGGTGGTGGTCTTTCCTGCTTCACCTTTGGAGGTCGAACCATCGCAGTTGTAATCCCAGCTACCGCAGGCGTTTTGACTGGAGAAGTAAGTGGTTTGACCGGGCTTGGCGTTAGCATCGCTATCGCAACAGTCTGTGTTGCTGGTCTTGTAAGTGCGCGACTGACCGTTGCTGTTGGTGTAAGTCTTCGACACACAAGCGTAGTTGCCGTTTTTGTCGGTTGCGCAGATCTTGCCGCTGTTGCCGCTCATGGTGCAACCTGTGTACTCTGGTGTTGTGGTCTTTTTCGCCGTAGCCATCGCCATCATCGTCTTTGTAGTATTTGGCTGTGGTGTTGCCTTCATCGACGCGACCATCACAGTCGTTGTCCACACCATCGCAAACATCCGTGGCACTCGGTTTGATGGCGCTTTTGGCGTCGTCGCAGTCACCTGCTCGCGTCACGTAACCGCTGGGGAGCTTGTGCGGGGCACTTGTCTTCTTTGGTAAAGGGATCGCCGTATGTGTCGTTGTCGCCATCTTTGTAGTAAGTGGTGGTGGCGATACCTTCATCGATCTTGCCATCACAGTCGTTGTCGAGACCATCGCAAGTCTCGTTGGTAGGGCCTTTGAGGAGCTTTACAAGAGTCTGAGGGCCAGACACCGCCAGGACAAATCGTTTGTTGGCCAGTGGTTGTTTGGGGGCAGTGGTCGCACTTGTCACAAGCCAGCCAGTTTCCGCCTGTACAGACACGTCGTGCTTTGTCGCACTCGCCTTTTCCGTTGGAGGTACCGCAAGGTGCGTAGGCACGGACCAAACCGTAGCTGTCTGTTTCGTGTTTAATGTAGGTGACAGTCTCGTTGTCTTTGGTGGTTCCACAGACTTGTTCGGCTTTTTCGTCGATACAACCGCCAAGGTAATCCGTGGGAGCCGCGTAGGTTTGGAAGCCTACACAAGCCCAGCCGACTTCTTGTTTGGTGGGGTCGGGTGCATGGGTTCCATCATCGACCGAACATTCAAACTCAAAGTCGCGTTGGGTGGGATCGTTTTCGTTGATCTTGGCTTTGATGTTACACACGCTGCGGTTGTACTTCTTCGAAAAGCCGTAGTTGTCGGGGTTAAAGTAGCCTTCGGGGATATCTTTGTTCGTGTTGGTGTCGAAGACTGCGCACTTGAACAAGCTGGGGATCAAACGCTGGGTATCTTTCAACCAACAATGGGTCAAACCAGCTTTCAACTTGGTGGGATCGTTGGGATCTTGGCACTTTTGGTTGTCTTTGAGCGTACAAGTCTTCCAATAATCGGGTTGGAAGGCATCTTTGTTTTCTTGGCAGTTCAGTGCAAGGCCCTGTAGTGCGGGCGTTTTGCCACGGGAACGCTCATAGACGTGGTAAGCCGCGATCTTGGTTCCGCCGTTGTCGTAGTCTTCTTGGTAGTTTCCGTAATGAAGTTCGATAAAGTAACCCGCGTTGAGTAGGGGCTTAAACTCTGTTGTAGGGTTGGTGTATCGTTGGGGCCTTCGGTGGCGTCGTCGAGACCGTTGTGGTTGAGGTCGAGACCTGCGATACATCCTTTGGTCAGGGGTGTTGATCTCTGCGGGTTCAAAACGACGACCTTCTACGCACTGTCCTTGGTAACAAAAAGCAAACCATTACAGTCCGCATCGACACGTACAAAGGCTGCTGGTTCCTTTGGGCAAGGGGCTTGATCTTTGGTGTAGAGGGGAGGTTCATCAACTGCTCACCACCGTCGTTGCGGAAGGTTTCGACCATCGCAGCTTCGTTATCGAGCTTTTGGACTTGAACTTGTCCGCCTTCTGCGTGATACACGATGTGTTGGAACTTTTGAGGCTACAACGTGCGTTGTTTCGGATTTGCGGATCGGTCGAGGTGACAGCGCGGTAGGCTTCGATGTTGATCCAACCGTCCTTGTCTTTGTCACACTCGCCGTATCCTGTCCCAAACAAGTAGTAGTAGCCGTCTTTGGTTTTGCAGAAGAGGGGTTTGTTGGTGATCAGGTCAAACTCGATCTCGAAAGGCTCAACCATCGCGGCCTGATCTTGGTGGAAAACTTGGTAAAGTCGTTGTTTGAGGTGTTCCTTGGCAGTAATCCGCGACTTTGTAGCACTGGTCTTTGTATTTGAACTCATCTGATGCACAAGTGGTGGCTCGGGTGTTGCGGGCTCTTCAGGGCTTGCGGGCTCTTCAGGAGCAGCGGGCTCTTCAGGAGCAGCAGGTTCTTCAGGAGCAGCGGGTTCTTCAGCGTTGTGGCTTCTTCGGGTTGGGAAACCAACTCGCCACCGTCACCAACGCACGCCTTCTTTGACGGTCTCGCCGTTTGTATTTTCACAGCGACAAGCCGCAAATCCCGAACCATCGTCTTTACAACTTTGGGTGCCCTTCAACTCGAAACAGCTGCAGGCTTGACTATCGCCAGGCTTACAGACGGCTGCTGGGCCACAAGAAGGAAGAATAAACAGGATTGCGATCAGCCAACCAAAATGTAGCTTTTTTCACGATGATGCCTTTCTGTGTCTGGGGTCCTCTAAACAAACATTTACGCTTTTTATAAAACCAAAAGCACACATCGTGCCAAAAGCCCAAAGAAGATCGATTTGTTAATCAATCTCTCTTTTTGGTTTTATCGTTTGGTTGGTGTGCTTTCTTTATAGTTTCGAAAAGTCCTGATAGTAGAGGTAAAGTACAATATCGTTGATGGAATTCAAAACGATATCTTGATTTGATTTCTCGCTGTTTTGGTTGAATAGCAGTTGCCATTGGTTGTTTCCAAAGGGTCGATCTTTGAGTCGATAGTTTTGGTAAACCGAAGCATCGAAGATTTTATGACCGTTGAAAAGGTGTTGATCACTGGCTGTTCGTGAGGGAAGCGCGTAATATTTAAAGTTATCACTCGCTTCACGAATCACGCTTGTACCATTTTGTCGTAGATAGACCCTCCCAACATCATCTCCTTTCTCAGTTGCTTTGATTTTCTGCTTCCACATAAACCAGTTTGTGGCCGTAAGTGATTGGAGATACAGAAGAAGTTTTAGGTCCACAGAAATCGGAAAAAGTAAACTGGAGATAACCTTCAGGGAAGTAGTTTTTAGGATCGTTGAGTTCTTTTTGGAAAGCTTGAATTCGATCCTGGAGACTGGTGGGATTTCCCTCTGCATCGATGCTAGGGATCTTCAAGATGTCATCGCGCAAAGAAAGCACCATCACCCGCAACGAAGGACGTCCGTACTGTTCTTCAAAGTCGCGATAGGCTTGTTCGAGTTGGCTAAGGTAGCTTTCGAGGTTCTTATCTCCTGAAGAGATCATGCGCACCAGATACAAGTCATCTTTGTTCAGGTAAGTCGAGTTTGTGTAGTACTCGTAAATCAGCGTGAGGCTGTAGAAGCTTCTTGGAGGGCTTCTTCAAAAGCGCGTTCAGCATTGAGCACCGCATCGTTCTTTGTAGATGCGGACGTTGGGGTCATTTTGCGCGGCTTGCACATCCAGAGTTTGTTGATGGAGTCGGATTGTTCGCGCATCAGTCTTTGGGCCTTTTGTTGCAGGCCAATCAACTGCGAGACAAGCAAGCTGGCGTTGTATTGCGCGGTGAAGATGTGCAAGGCGGAAGGCTTCGAGTTCTAAGGCCAGTTGGGCGATATAGTTTTGACTGGAGATCACGGCGACGCCAGCATCATTGCAACTGGGGTTGTCTGTGGGACATACGTTGCAGGAGACGTTTGGACGTTGACTTTGGAAAGTCGCGTTGAAGGGCGGCCATCTCTTTTCGTGCATCGTTGACTTGGATGCCAAGGGTGATGGTTGTGGCTTCTTGGGCGATCAAGATCGCGAGCTTGGCCGCCGTGGAAACCTTGGAGAGTTGGCACTCTGTGTTGACCGCTGTTCCGCCGATATAGACACACTGTGCGCTTGCGGTGACTTGGGCGAGCCCAGCCATCGCGCGCATCGCACCTTGCCAGATCAGGGTCATTGGTATCGCGGCTGAGTTGGAGGTCTTTTTGTTTGTTTTGGTGGTCCAAGTGATATCCGCGAGAGAGAATCGATCTGAGCAGAACTTTTGGATACGCAGTTTTTCGTTGTCGATGCGCTCATAGAGGGAGTTGCGTTGTTGCTCAAGTTGCGGGAGATCTTGCGCAACGCGCTCCAATGTCGCGTAGGCTTGGTAAAGTGCGCCTCCTGGGACCATACCGCAGGGATCGCTGATCTCTCCATTGCGGTAGAGGTGGGCGTATCGATCGCGGGGACCGAACGAGAGCCATCTTTCAGCTCGCCACAGATCTGGATCAATTGTTCGTCGTAGCTTTGTTCGAGCTTCACAAGTTCGCTTTGAAAGCTGGCGGCATCTGTTTCAAACTTACGATTGTCTTGGAGTGCGATCTGCTCCTTGTCACGGGCGATATACATCTTTTCTTTGGCGGTTTGTAGCGACGTATTAAACGCATTCAAAGGAGTGGACGCCGTGGCCGAACGAGAGAGCGCGGGGAAGGGGACGTAACCTTCGGGGAATCCGAAGTAATCGAGTTTGCGCAAGACCTTCTGATAAGACTCTTGCATGTCGATCAACGCAGCGTTGTAGGTGTTTGTGATGAGCTGGATATCTTCTGAAGCTGCGGAAGTTGCTTGCTATCGAGCGTCGTCATCAGGTTGTTGAGGAGCTGAGTCAAGACGATCTGCTCGATATAAGACGAGATGTAAGCGCGTTCAAGGACCTGTTGGGCGAGATCGCTGCGGTTGATTTGATGGTACTTTTTGGCGATGGCGCCCAAGAACGGGCTTTTTCGACTCGCAGCAAGCAAGAGTTTTTCGCACGTAGCTATTGATCGATGCTGCCGTAAGGAAGGCCGTTTGCGTCTGACGAAACGATTGTACAAAGGTGTCTGTCTGCGAATAAAAAGCGGTCGAGCACACTTTGGTAGTAATGAACAGAGAGATAGAGGTTGTACATCTCATAGCCCAAAACTCCCGAAAGACGGACGCCATTGGGTTCAAGGCTGATCGCCTTCAAAGAGATCAGCGCGCTGTTGGCGAGTTCATAACGACTCTTCAACGATCGTGTAAAAGCTTCGTCGCCCATCATGACTTTGAGTTCAGCGTTCAGCGTTTCGAAAACCTTGGTCCGTGACGATCTGCCCATTTTCGAGGCGGTTGCTGTAAGAAAAGCATGTTCGAGGAAGGACTTGATCTTGGCGCGGCTGTCCGCGCCAAGCTTTTGGCTGATCGTGCTGTCGCTAAAGATGGCTTCAAGGCAGTTGACGCGTTGTTCGATCTCTTCGATCACAACGGGGTCATAGCAATAGGGATCTGTGAACCAAAGTTCTTGTTGCAGATCTCAGGGGCAAAAGCGAGGACTGACCTGAACGCGACTGGAACTTGATGCGGTAACGAAAAGCCTTGCAACAAAGGCTTCTCGATGGGGAGCGAGCGACGACACAAAGTTGCTTTGGTTGGAAGGTTTGAAGAAGATCTTTCCTTCGCGCATGTCTTTGCGGTTGTTGTTGCAGATCACGGCGTTGGTATCTTCGCAGCGGAAAAGGTACATCTTCGCGGAAGTCGCTGCTTGCAACGAAGTTGTTGCAACGTGGTGTCGCATTGATGGGGAGCTGGGAGGTCCTGCTTTGACAAGGATTGGCGCGCAGGATCTCATCAGGGGTCGTATTCAAAGTAGATGACACGGCTTCCTGATGGACAGTCTTGGGGATTGTCGATGGGACCGCCGTCAAACTGTCGTGTATCCTCGCAAAGATAGTGGATGTAGCGCGCCTTACCATCTCTCCGTAGGTGTATTCGACTTTTCCGTTGTTTTCGCTGCGTTTGATTTGCAGGTTGGTGTTGTTTGTGACGCTTGTGCTTTGCTCACCCATCAATGTATCAACGAGGCTTGTAAGCTCGTCAGCACTCCAATGATTGAAGATCACTGATCTTTGTAAGTGACCGATTCACCGCGGATTTGACGATCTCTGGGCTGCATACCACTTGCTTGAGTTGGCTGGGAGCCTTGGCAAAGACCTTGCTTCGCAAGTCTCGTTGCTTGCGCAGCCTCCGTTGTCTGTACAGCTTGAGGGGCGTTGCCTTGGGCTTGTTCTTCTTTGAAGTCGCTTTCCACGTAACGCAGCAACATATAACCGTAACGCACCCAATCTTTCGCCAGATCCGCGTTGTTGCTAGATGCAAGGGGCTGGTAAAGCGTTCGCGCACGATGGCGAAAGAAGACTTGGTTTTCGTACAAGACACCATCCACAAGCTCAAGGTTCGGCGGAAAGTTCGACCGTTGGGGATGGGATTGGCAGCGCTAAGAGCTTTGGTTGTAGGAGAAGATCAGGGCTTTTTGTTCAGCACTTGCACCGCTGGGGATCTTCTTGGGGGTCGTTTGTGACCGACACTCCGAACGTTCGCGGAAGAGACTTCCTGTGCGTGCGGATGTTCCTCTGTAAAACCAGGGATAAACCAAGGATAGGTGGACTTTTGAAAGTCTGTGGCATTGTCACAAGCAGCGCTGCTATCGACATGATAGCGACCTCCAAGATCGACCACTGCTGACAGAGAGGTAAGGGCGGACATCGTGCTGGTTCCAGGGGCTTCGCTAAAGCCGATCTTGATTTGAGGATCGCCCGGATAATGTAAGGTTTCGCTTGAAACGATGCGTCCTTCCCATCCAGAGCCTGCCTCTTTGACATCAAGCGCCAGATCCAGCGACGTTACCCCCGAAGGGACAGGAGCTTCGCGTTGGCTATAGAGAGGATCTCGTAACCTTTTCTGAAGATGCAGAAGGATAGCACGCGACGTCTTCGGAAGCTTGTGTGCTGTAGAGTCTCTTGCAGTCATTGAGAACGCGCGTCAGTTGCCAACTCTCCGTGCGAAGGGACTCTAGGATGGCTTTCCACTGGTCAAAGGTCAGTTCACGGCGTTTGAAGTTGATCAACGTCGCAGAAACGCGTTTTTCAAGGAACGGATCTCAAGGCTGTCTGAAGCCAGGAAACTGGCTGATCTGGGTGTCGTCGAAGTTACCAAATGAATGAATCTTGCCTTGCCAGCGCCCGTTGGTGCTGCGTCTGTAGCGAACATCGAGGCGTTGTTTGGTTTCGCCGCTTTGGATGCGCAAAACGCCCGAATAGATCAGCTTTTGCTGGGGCACTTGCTCAGCACCAAGGATCTTGAGGATGACGCGGCCTTTGGCGGGGACTTCCACAGAAAAAGGCTCTTGGGCTGTGGGCTTGTTGGTGTAAGTTTGGCACTGGCTGCGCGCGGTGTCTGTGTAGGTTTGGCAGACATCTACGGTCAACCAAGACAAAGGCTTGCTTTCGCCTGTAGTATCGGACTCTCGGGTGATCTTGACTTGGAGCGGATACTCGCTTTGGTTGGTGAGAGCGATCTCTGGACGTTTTTCGCGGTTTGTGAAGCTCAACTCTTTGCTAGATACGAGAAAGACTTCCTTGACCGTGTTTGTCAAAGTGTCCGAAGAAGTCTGAGGGGCGGGCGAAGGCAAACAAAAGCCTTCTTCTTGGGTTGAGCCTACATTTTGGCAGGTCTCATCAGGAGAACATTCGGTTTTCCGCAGGTCGCACTTTTGACGACAGACGTAAGCGTAACATCCCATCCCATTGGGGCACTCTGAGTTGACCTTGCAATTGGAATAGCAGCGCCCTTGGATACATCTTTGCCAACTTGGGCAGTTTTCGTCGCTCATACAGTACGGATAGGCCGAGGCTTTGAGGTCTTCGCCTTTTTTCTCGCCGCCCACACAACTACCATTTTGGCAGGTTTGGCCGACTTGACAGCCTTCCATCAAACCTAGGTTGGGGTGACAGATGCGGATGGTGCCGTCTCTGTCGCGGATATTCCCCGTGCAAGGGGTATAACACTTGGGTTCTTTGGGGATCTGTGCGAGCGCGCTTTCAGGCTGACAGCGTTTGTTGACGCACAACAAAGCAGAAGAACAGTCGCCGTCTTTCTCGCAGTTACAGCCTTGTTCTCCTTGGGCAGAGCAGGGCTTGCAGGTGTTGTTACCATTGGTGTTGGACTCGCAACGCTGGCCAACATCGCAACTGTTGTTCTTGTAACAAGCGCAATAAGCTTTGCCTTCGCATCGGCTGCATAGGTTGTTTTCGCAGGTGAGTCCGTTGTCGCAGGCGCCACCGCTTTTGCAAGGACATCCTGCGCTTCCCTCTGTGCACGCGACACAAACGCTTTTTTCGCAACGCAGTCCCGTTTGGCAGGACTCTTGGGCCATACAGCGACATCCTGCGGTTCCAGGTTCACAACGCTCGGTGGGACCGGCATCTTCGGGGGCTACTTCTGCTGGGCCGCTCTCTTGGGTGGTTTCGCCTGCTGCCGCACAAGTGCCACCCTGACAAGTGAGTCCACTGTTGCAAGGTGTGTTTGTGTCGCAGGTGCATCCTTGTTTTCCCGGACATTCGGGTCCAGTGCAGCCGTATTGGAGCGCGGCACCAAGGAGAAGGAGCAGACTGAAGAAAAAGCTTCTCGTAAACATCAGTTTTCCTTGGTGAAGTCGGTGTAATAGATGTAAAGCGTGATGTCGCTTATGCTGTTTAAGTCGATGTCTTGGTTGGCTTTCTCGGACACTTGGTTGAAGATCAGCTCCCAGCTTGTGTTGCCAAGGGGCCGATCACGCAAGCGAAAGTCTCGATACACGTCCGCAGAAAACACCTTGGCACCATTGAAGAAGGGGTTGATCACGGCGGTCACCTTGGGCAGCGCGTAGTACTGGTAGCTGTCCGTGTCTTTGAGGCGAACCACACTGGTTCCTGCTTGGCGGAGGTAGATCCGCGCCACATCATCGCCTTTTGCGGTGCTGTTGATCTCAGCTTCGACATACAAGATCTTGTGGTTGTACGTGGTGGGCGACACCGCGGATTGCCCCAAAGCAACGGAGATCTCGAAAGGAAACGCAAGATAGCCATCTTCGTTGATCCGTGCAGGGTTGGAAAGCGCCGCGCGAAGGTCGTTTACACGATCATTGAGGTTGCGCGCGGTCTTGTTCTCATCAACGCGCGGGATCTGCAAGATGTCGTCGCGCAAAGACAGGACAAGGACACGCTGATCGGGCTTCCCAACAGTCTCTTCAAAGTCACGAAAGGCTTGTTCAAGTTGGCTAAGGTAAGCTTCCAAGTTCTTGTCTCCGTAGGAGATCAAACGAATTAAATAGAGATCGCCTTTTCGTGCATAAGACGTGCCAGTGTAGTACTCGTAGACCAGCGTGGCGCGATAAGCCTCGCGCATCGCTTCCTCAAACGTCCGTTCTGCCGTGATAATCGCGTCGTTTTTGTAGATGCGCACGTTCGGGTCATTTTGCGCAGCCTGCACATTGATCGCCAACTGTGTGGCCTCATCGAGTTGGGTCATCAATCGACGAGACTGCTGTTGCAGCCGTTTGACGTTGGAAAGGGCGCTCTGTAGGTCGTATTCAGCCTTGAGCGCATCGAAGTTCAAGTTGATGATCGCGTTGGTGTATTCCTTGATGCGGTTCTTGCTTTCGAACTGTGCGCTACCTTCGTCGTTGCAAGTCTTGTCCGTGATATCGCAAGCCTTGCACTCAAACTGAAGCTGGGTCTTGCGCAACTGGGCTTGCAACTCAAGGATTTCTTTTCGTTTTTCCTTGATGGTATTTTCCAAACTCGCCAAGACACCCTCTGTCACACCGCCCATAATGAACGGAAGGACCCGTGGCAAGGCGAACAACAAGCGTTGTTTAAACGAGCTATCTTGGGGCTTACACTCGTTTCCTGCGATGGTGCCTGAGATGACTTCGCACTTCACCATGGTTGCGGCTTGGGTCATCACTTGGGCGATACGCACTGTTCGTTGGATATTGCGTTGGACTTCTTCGATCTCAACTGAGGTTGTTGGTCTTTGTGTTGTAATCCCAAGTAATATCCGCCAACTTTGAACTTTTTGCTCACAGTATTTTGGATGCGCGCTTCTTCAAGTTTGATCTTCTCTCGAAGTGGTCGCTCAATGATTGTTGAAGGCTCAAGATGTGGACGCGGATCTTTTTCGGTCTCGATCAATGCATTGTAGATCGCGCCACCTGGCAAAGACCGCAAGATCGCCATACTGCTTGCCTTCGTCTGTGAAGTGGCTGTAACGAGGGATGGCTGGGTAGAGACGCTTTGGTTCCTGAAGCGTCCGTGACTTCGACGCTTCCGCAGATGTCAGAGAGTTGATTCTCGTAGTTTTGTTCGATCTGGACCAAGCTCGCTTTGGAAACTCGCGGCGCTGGTGTCGAAGTTTCGCTTGGTTTGCAGCGCGATCTCTTCTTTGCTTTGCGCGATGTACATCTTGCTCTTTGCGTAGTTTAGGGTCTCTGTAAAAGCGTTGTTGCCTTGGCTGCTTGCAGAGAAAGCATCCAGCGCAGGAAGGGATGTAGCCTTTGGGGATACCAAAGCTGTCCACCTCAAGGCTGAGTTTTTGTAGGTCTCTTCCATGTCGAGAAGAGCGGACTTTGTAGGTACGTGCGACCTTTTCGATCTCCGAGGTGATCTGCGGTTCTTTCCGTGAATCGAGGATCAGGATCATCTGACGCAACATCCGTGTCAGGATCGTCATCTCCATAAATGTCGCTGAGTAGGAACGTTCAACACATGCTTGGCGAGATCTGCACGATCAATCGCATGATAGCGTTTGGCCGCGATCTCGCTGTAAGAACGGGCTTTTCGGGTCGAGGCCAACAACAGCTTTGCATGTAGCTCGTGACCGCGCCCGCGCCCAAAAAGGCCTTGCTTTGGGGAATCCAAAGGACTGATAGAGCGTGTTGGATTGGGAGAAGAAGCGGTCGAGCACCATCTGATAGTACTGGGCAGACAGATAAAGATTGTACATCTCATAGCCCAAAGCGAGCCGAAAGATCAGGTCCATTGGGTTCGAGCAGAGAGCCTTGGAAAGAAACAAGGTTGGTGTTGGCAAGGTCGTAGCGGCTCGCAAACGACCGTGTGAAGGACTCATCACCCAACATGACTTTGAGTTCTGCATTCAGCGTTTCAAATCCAAACTGCGTGGTGATCACACCATTTCACGCTTTGGTTGCTGTAAGAAAATGTCTGCGTCAAAGGAAGCTTTTGAGTTCAACTTGGCTGGCCGTGGGAGGGCGTTGGTGGATCTGATCGTCTGTAAAGATGGCTTCTAGGCAGTTGACGCGCTGTTCGATCTCTTCGATCACAGCGGGATCATAGCAGTAGGGAGTTTGCGAAGCCGCGACCTTGCTGCACATCTCTGGGGTAAAGCCTAGGCTTTTGCCCGCTGCGGCTTTGGAACTTCAAACGATAACGGAAAGCTTCGAAACAGCGCGTTGCTGATGGGCGTGAGCTTCGACACAAACACCGTGCTTTGTACGGGCACTTGGAAGAAGATCTTGCCCTCACGGACATCCAAGCGATTGTTATCGCAGAGTACCGCGTTGGCATCTGTACAGCGGTAAGGTACATTTCGCTCGATAGGTGCTTGCGTTGTTTGAGAATTGCTGAAACACAGGAGACAGCTTGTGGACTTGGCAGTTGTGGGCGCGAAGCTCGGACTCTGAGGTGGTGTGTTCAAAGAAAGTCACCTTGCTATCTGCAGGACAAGCTTGGGGATTGTCTTTGGGGCCACCATCGAATTGCTTGGTGTCTTCGCAGTAATAGTGGATGTAGCGCTTGAGGCCGTCGCGGGTGTAGCTGTATTCGACGTCACCGTTGTTTTCGCTGCGGGTGATCTGAAGGCGGTGTATCGCCCATCACTGCGCTGGTTTGCTTGCCCATCAAGGCAGCCACAAGGTCCAGAAGATCGTCGCCTGTCCACGAAGCGAGTGCGCTTGTCTGTGTAATCGAACGATTGACCGCAGCTTTGACGATCGTGGGGGAACAGGTGACTTGTTGGAGACGATTGGGTTCGCGACAAGCGCTGTCGATGCAGACTTCAGCCGCCTGTGCAAACCTGAGTTGCCCGTACAAGCGGTCTCTTGGGCTGGCGACACTTCCCACATAATCTTCGTCTTTCAGTTCTGCAGGGCGTGCGTTGAAGCAGCATGTAGCCGTAGTTTGCGAAGTTGTTGCCGAGGGGATTGGTGGTTCGTGTGGTGTTTTGGAAGAAGCTGACAAAGCGTTCTTTGTAGATCAAGAAGAGATAGTTGCCTTCGATCACGGCACCATCGACGAGTTCGAGCTTGCGGCGTAGCTTCCAGCCGTTGGGGACGGGGTTTGCGGCGCTGAGGCTCTTGTTGTAGTCTTGGATGGCTTGGATTTGTTCGCTCGTAGGCACCTGCCAGGAATGGAGCGTGGCTGGGTCTTGAGCGGCAAGCAAAACGATCACGAAACAAGCTGCCACTGCGGCTCAGACATCAACTCAAAGCCTGGAACCAACCAAGGCAAGGTGACTTTGTCAAAGTTGGTGCTGTCTGGGCAACCATCGTCTTTGCCCACATAGAAGCGACCGCCGATGTCGATCGTGGCGGTCATCGCGCTCAAAGGCACGAGAGGGTTTTGGCTCCCATGGCCGAACCCAGTGTGAGCTGGATCTGTGGATTGCCCGCATACTGAAGGGTTTGGCTGGTTTCGATGCGCCCTTCGAAGTGAAGTGTCTGTTTTTTGCTTGAGGTTGATCGCAAAGTTCAGTTCGAAGCGCCGAAGAAGGAGGGGGCGCTTCGCGTTGGCTATAAGAAAGAATCTCGTAGCCTTTGGCTGAAGAGTAAGGATAGCAGAGAGACATCTTCAGAAGCTTGGGTGCTGTAAGCGTTGCGGCAGTCGTCAGCGACTTTTTGAGTTGCCAAGTGCCTTCGCGAACAGAGCGCAACATCGCAAAGAATTGGTCGCGGGTGATCTCGCGGCGTTTGAAGTTGAGCCAACGACGCAAGAAGGAGTTTTCAACGTTCGTAGATCGAGCGTATTGGATGCTGGAAACTTGTCGATGTTGGTGTCTTCAAAGTTCCCAAACGCCACCATCGTGCCTTTCCACTGGCCTTCGATACGATCGCGGTACTCAATACCTGCTTCTTGTTTTCCATAGTTCGGGGACTGGATTTGGATGCTGCCATTGTAGATTGCGTGTTGTTAGGGGCTTTCCATCTCCTCCAGAAACTTGGAGGATGATGGTTTTTCCTGCGGGAACGTCTTTGATGATAAGGGGTTCTAGGGCGGTGGGGCGGCCTTCAAAAGCGGTACAGCTTTTTCCGTCGTCGCTGTAGGTCTTGCACAGATCAAACTTAATCCACGACAAAGGCTTGGTCGAACCGAGGTTATCGTTTAGTCGGGAGATCGTGAAGTCTGTGGGGAACTCGCCTTTGTTTTCGATACGAAACTCGCTTGTTGGGGTCACGCTGTTGAGTTCGATACTGTGGAAAGGCAAAGAGAAGTTTCCAGCGACGGTCTTGGCGGGTGTATTGGGCTGATAGTTATTGGCCTTGGGGGTACAGACGCCATCATCGTTGCCTTGGGTATGACAGGTGGATTGGTTGTCACAGGCGTTGGTGCGAACGTTACACTCACGACGACAGACGTAAGAAAAACACTGAAAGCCGTTGGGACACTCAGAGGTGGAGCGGCAAGTCGAGTAACATCGGCCTTGAACGCAGGCTTGCCACGAAGGACAGTTGCTGTCGTTGTCGCAGTAAGGATAAGCTTTGCTGTCGTTTTGCTTGATCTGCTCAGCTGCTTAGGCAGCTTCCTTCGCTACAGGTTTGTCCTGCGGGGCAGTCATCCACGAGCTTGTATTGGGGATGACAGACTTTGAGCGTGACCATCTTTGGTCTTGATATCCCCTTCACAAGGCGAATAACACTTGGGATTTTGGGGATGCTGTTGGCTTTGGCGGCGTCCATGCAACGTTTGTTGACGCAGATCAGGCTTCCTCCACACTCTGTGTCTTTCTCGCAGTTGCAGCCTTCTTCACCTGTTTTACAAGCCAGACACTGGCTTGCACCGTTGTTAGAAAAGGTACATTTGCTGCCCGCATCACAGTTTCCATTGCCATAACAAGGACATCCTGCTTGACCTGTGCAGCCCGCACAGACGTTACTTTCGCATTTCAGGCCTGTGTTGCAGGTGCTATCGCTCTTACAAGCGCATCCTGCCGTTCCTTCTGGGCAAGCTTGGCAGATGCCAGACTCACATCGAAGGCCCGTTTTGCACTGTTGGGACTCCATACAACGACATCCCGCGCTTCCTGCATCGCAACGCTCGGTGGGACCGGCATCTTCGGGCGTGGACTCAGTGGGAGTCGGTTGTTCTTTTTGGGTCTCCTCGCTCGTTGCGGTTTGGCAAGTGCCGCTCTGACAGGTGAATCCGCTGTTACAAGGCGTGTTTGTGTCGCAAGTACATCCTTGTTTTCCCGGACATTCGGGTCCAGTGCAGCCGTATTGGAGCGCGGCACCAAGGAGAAGGAGCAGACTGAAGAAAAAGCTTCTCGTAAACATCAGTTTTCCTTGGTGAAGTCGGTGTAATAGATGTAAAGCGTGATGTCGCTTATGCTGTTTAGGTCGATGTCTTGGTTGGCTTTCTCGGATACTTGGTTGAAGATCAGCTCCCAACGTGTATTGCCGATGGGACGGTCAAGAAGTCGGAAGTTTTGGTAGATATCCGAAGCCAGTGGTTTGGAACCATTGAAGAAGGTGTTGATGACCGCGGTACGTTGGGGAAGTGAGATGTATCGTATGTCGCCATCATCTTTGAGTCGCAACATCGATGTCCCGCTTTGTTGGAGGTACACGCGCGACAACATCATCGCCTTTGGATGTGCTGTTGATCTCAGCTTCTACATACAAGATCTTGTGGTTGTACGTGGCGGGCGAAAGGTTCGATTGTCCGGGCACGACCGAGATGTCGAAGGGAATCGCGATGTAGCCTTCTTCGTTGAGACGATTGGGGTCTGTGAGGGGCTTTTGGAAGTCAGAGACACGATCGTTGAGGTTGCGTGCAGTCTTGTTCTCATCGACACGCGGGATCTGCAAGATGTCATCGCGCAAAGACAGGACAAGGACGCGCTGATCGGGCTTCCCGGAGCTTCCTCTTCAAAGTCGCGGAAAGGCTTGTTCAAGTTGGCTGAGGTAAGCTTCCAAGTTTCTTGTCGCCGTAGGAGATCAAACGAATTAAATAGAGATCGCCTTTTCGTGCATAAGACGTGCCAGTGTAGTACTCGTAGACCAACGTGGCGCGATAAGCCTCGCGCATCGCTTCCTCAAACGTCCGTTCTGCCGTGATGATCGCGTCGTTTTTGTAGATACGCACGTTCGGGTCATTTTGCGCGGCCTGCACATTGATCGCCAACTGCGTGGTGTCGTCGAGCTGCGAGGCAAGGCGTTGGGCTTGTTGACGCGCAGACGAACGATGTCAGAAGAAGCGATCTTCACGTCGTACTGGGCTTTGAGCGCGTCGTAGTTCAAACTGGCGATGGATGCGGTGTATTCTTTGATTTGGATCTTGCTTTCGAGCTGTGCGGTGCCTTCTTCGTTGCAGGTCGTGTCGCGTACATCGCAAGCTTTGCACTCAAACTGAAGCTGCGTTTTTTCGAGTTGTGCTTCCAAAGCTTCCTGGTCTTCGCGTTTTTGGCGAGCGTCGATTGTTGTATCCCAATCGCGGTCTCTTGTGATGGCGCCAATCCTTGCGATCAAACCTGCCGCGATGGCGGCTCCAATACAGTCTGTTCCCCAAAGAACCGCGCCGAGGTGCCGACAACAACGCTGCACACTTGACCATCTCAGCGACTTGGCTGAGGGTTTGTCCGATACGCACCACACGCTCGATGTTGCGTTGGATGCTTTCGATCTCCAATTTGAAGGTTGTTGCTCTCTTGGCGCGTAATTCCAAACGATATCCGCCAGTTTGAACTTGGCATGTCGCAGTACTTTTTGATGCGTTTCTTCTTCGAGGGTGATCTGCTCCTTGAGCACTTCCTTGGACTTTTTGATCCCCATGATGTTGATGCGATACTTTTCCAACTCTGCGAGGGCGTTGTACAGCGTGCCACCTGGCAACAAACCACAAGGCTCTTGGAGATGCTTGGTTTGGTCGGACAGGTGGGCATAACGGGCGATCATCGGATAAAGTCGTTTTTGACCTGTCGCATCTGTCACCTCGATACTTCCGCAGATCTCGGCGATTTGGTTCTCATAGTTTTGTTCGATCTGAACCAACTCACTTTGAAAGCTCGCCGCGCTGGTGTCGAAGCTACGCTTGGTTTGGAGCGCGGCTTCTTCTTTATCTTGGGCGTCGGACATCTTGGTTTTGGCGTAGGTCAGGGCTTCTTCGAAACCTGTTGAGTACTGTAAGAGTGCAGGGAGCCGACCCAGCGCGGGGAAGGGGACGTAGCCTTTGGTGATGCCAAAGCTATCCATCTCAAGGCTGAGTTTCTTGTAAGTCTCTTCCATGTCGAGAAGGGCGGACTTGTAGATGCGTGCGACTTTTTCGATCTCCGAGGTGATCTGCGGTTCTTCCCGTGAATCGAGGATGAGGATCATCTGACGCAACATCCGTGTGAGAATTGTCATCTCCATAAATGTCGAAGAGTACGAACGTTCAATCACATGCTTGGCGAGATCTGCACGATCAATCGCATGATAGCGTTTGGCGATCTCGCTGTAAGAACGGGCTTTTCGGGTCGAGGCCAACAACAGCTTTTGCATGTAGCTCGTGACCGCACCCGCCCCCAAAAAGGCCTTGCTCTGGGAACCAAAGGACTGATAGAGCGTGTTGGATTGGGAGAAGAAGCGGTCGAGCACCATCTGATAATACTGGGCAGAGAGATAAAGATTGTACATCTCATAGCCCAGCGAGCCCGAAAGATCGGGTCCATTGGGTTCCAAGAGAGAGCCTTGGAAAGAGACAAGGTTGGTGTTGGCCAAGTCGTAGCGGCTCGCAAACGACCGTGTGAAGGACTCATCGCCCAGCATGACCTTGAGTTCAGCATTCAGCGTTTCGAACCCAAACTGCGTGGTGATCACACCATTCACGCTTTGGTTGCTGTAAGAAAAAGTCTGCGTAAGGAAGCTTTTCAGCTCGATTTGGGCGGCCGTGGGGAGACGTTGGTGGATCTGATCGTCTGTAAAGATGGCTTCGAGGCAGTTGACCCGCTGTTCGATCTCTTCGATCACAGCGGGGTCATAGCAATAGGGCGTTTGCGAAGCTGCGATCTGACTGCACATCTCAGGGGTAAAGCCAAGACTGCCACCGCTACGGCTTTGGAACTTCAAACGATAGCGGAAAGCCTCGAACAGCGCGTTGCTGAGCGGCGTGAGCTTCGACACAAACACCGTGCTTTGTACGGGCACTTGGAAGAAGATCTTACCTTCGCGGACATCCAAGCGGTTGGTGTCGCAGAGTACCGCATTCGCATCCACACAGCGGTAAGGTACGTTTTCGCGGTAGGTGCTTGTGTTATTCGAGAATTGTTGGAATGCCCCCAAGCAGCTTGTGGACTGACAGTTATGAGCGCGAAGTTCGGACTCAGACGTGGTGTGTTCAAAGAAGGTCACCTTGCTATCCGCAGGGCAAGCTTGGGGATTGTCTTTGGGGCCACCATCGAATTGCTTGGTGTCTTCGCAGTAGTAGTGGATGTAACGCTTGAGGCCGTCGCGGGTGTAGCTGTATTCGACGTCACCGTTGTTTTCGCTGCGGGTGATCTGAAGAGCGGTGTTGCCCATCACTGCGCTGGTTTGCTTGCCAAGCAGCGCAGCCACAAGGTCAGAGAGATCGTCGCCTGTCCATGAAGCGAGTGCACTTGTCTGTGTAATCGCCCGATTGACCGCCGCTCTGACGATCGTAGGGGAACAGGTGACTTGCTGGAGACGGTTGGGTTCGCGGCAAGCGCTATCGATACAGACTTTTCCACCGCTGCAACCTGAGTTGCCCGTACAAGCGGTCTCTTGGGCGGCGACACTTCCTACATAATCTTCGTCTTTGAGATCTGCGGTCGCGCGTCGAAGCAGCATGTAGCCGTAGTTTGCGAAGTTGTTGCCAAGGGGGTTGGTGGTCGTCGTGGTGTTTTGGAAGAAGCTGACGAAGGTTTCTTTGTAGATCAGGAAGAGATAGTTGCCTTCGATCACGGCCCCATCGACGAGTTCGAGTTTACGGCGTAGCTTCCAGCCGTTGGGGACGGGGTTTGCGGCGCTGAGGCTCTTGTTGTAGTCCTGGATGGCTTGGATCTGTTCGCTCGTAGCACCCGAGGGAATAGAGCGTGGCTGGGTTTTGGAGCGGCAAGCAAAACGATCGCGGAACAAGCTGCCCGTGCGAGGCTCAGACATCAACTCAAAGCCCGGAACCAACCAAGGCAAGGTGACTTTGTCGAAGTTGGTGGTGTCAGGGCAACCGTCATCTTTGCCCACATAGAAGCGACCGCCGATGTCGATCGTGGCGGACATCGCGCTCAAAGGCACGAGGGTTTTGGTTCCCATGGCCGAACCCAGTGTCAGCTGGATCTGTGGATTGCCCGCATACTGGAGGGTTTGGCTGGTTTCGATGCGGCCTTCAAGTGAAGTATCGGTCTTTTGCTTGAGGTTGATTGCAAAGTTCAGTTCAGAAGCGCCCGAAGGAGGGGGAGCTTCGCGTTGGCTGTAAGAAAGAATCTCATAACCTTTGGCCGAAGAGTAAGGATAGCAGAGGACATCTTCAGAAGCCTGGGTGCTGTAAGCGTTGCGGCAGTCGTCTGCGACTTTTTTGAGTTGCCAAGTGCCTTCGCGAACAGAGCGCAACATCGCAAAGAACTGGTCACGGTCGATCTCACGGCGTTTGAAGTTAAGCCAACGACGCAAGAAGGAGTTTTTCAACGTTCGTAGATCGAGCGTATCGGATGCTGGAAACTTGTCGATGTTGGTGTCTTCAAAGTTTCCAAACGCCACCATCGTGCCTTTCCATTGACCATCGAGGCTTTCGCGGTAGCTCACATTGAACTCTTGGGTGCCGAGTTGGGTGGTCTGGACTTTGAGGATGCCGTCGTAAGCCTTGCTGTCTTGGGGCTTTCCGTCGCCACCCGAAACGCGAACGATGGCGAGTTTGCCTGCCGCGACTTTGGGGACAGTGAAAGGGTCTTGTGCGGTGGGGCGACCTTCAAAAGCGGTGCAGCTTTTTCCATCGTCGCCGTAAGTCTTGCACAGATCAAACTTGAGCCATGACAGGGGTTTGGCAGAACTCAAGGTGTCACTGGAGCGGCTGATTGAGAAGTCCACTTCGTTGGCGCTATTGTTCGTTAGGACGATGTTTTGGGCTGCGTTGATGCGCGTGAGCGAAAGACTGCGATACGTGATGGTGAAGTTTCCAGCGACAGTCTTGGCGGGTGTGTTGGGCTGGTAGTTGTTGGATTTGGGGGTGCAAACGCCGCTATCGCTGCCTTGGGTGTGGCAGGTGGATTGGTTGTCACAGGCGTTGGTGCGGACGTTACACTCACGACGACAGACGTAAGAAAAACACTGAAAGCCGTTGGGACACTCAGAGGTGGAGCGGCAAGTCGAGTAACATCGGCCTTGAACGCAGGCTTGCCACGAAGGACAGTTGCTGTCGTCGTTGCAGTAGGGATAGGCCTTGCTGTCGTTTTGCTTGATCTGTTCGCTGCTAAGGCAGCTTCCTTCGCTACAAGTCTGACCCGCGGGACAGTCATCGACGAGCTTGTATTGGGGATGACAGACTTTGAGTTGACCATCTTTGGTCTTTACATCGCCTTCGCACGCGGAATAACACTTGGGAGACTTGGGGATGGCATTGGCTTTGGTGGCGTCCATGCAGCGTTTGTTGACGCAGATCAGGCTGCCTCCGCACTCGGTGTCTTTCTCACAGTTGCAGTCTTCTTCGCCCGTTTTACAGGCCAAACACTGACTTGCGCCATTGCTGGAAAAGGTACACTTGCTGCCAGCATCACAGTTTCCGTTGCCATAACAAGGACATCCTGCTTGACCTGTACAGCCCGCACAGACGCCACTTTCGCACTTGAGTCCAGTGTTGCAGGTGCTGTCGCTCTTACAAGCGCATCCTGCTGTTCCTTCTGGACAGGACTGGCAGAGGTTGTTTTCGCAGCGCAGTCCGCTATTGCAGGCCCCTGTTGGAGTGCATCGACAAGCCGCGGTTCCAGGAACGCAGTCGCTTTTTTCGGGCACAACCTCGCCAGCGTCGGGTGTGGCTTCGCTTGCACTTTGGCAGGTGCCTTGTGTGCATTCTAGGCCATCACCGCAGTCTTGGTTAGCTTGGCATGTACATCCAGCGGTCTTACAGGTTTGTGAGTCGGGATTGCCGCCGTCATTGGGGGAAGGAGGCGTACAAGCAGAAAAGGTGAGTGCCAAGCTAGCGCATATCCCAAAGAATAGAAGGGTGACCCCTCGCATTGAAGCTTTCATGTAGAAAAACCTTTCCCAAACAATTCGTTGGAGATCTGGGACGCGGCGTTTTGGCGCTGGGCATCGCTCGATAAGCTTCGAGCGCTCCTCTGATCTCTTTTCTGTCGAATGTGTCGGTGTCTTGGGTGGAAGCTTAGGGACGTTCCATCCGTACATCGGGAGCGTCGATCTTGGCACCTTTGCGGTCGTAACAAGTGGCTTGGCTGATCTCAAGCCCTGCAAGATCTCCATCCATACGAACGAGTGCTGCGTACTTTCCAGCCGCAAACCCATTGTCTTTTTGTTGGATGAAAGAAAGTGCCAATCTTGTATCGCGGTGCTTGAATTGACCGATGGCTTCTACATCAAACTCTACGCGGGGATTTTGAACAGCCGCGCTGTTTTTGAGGAGGATGTCGCAAGCGCGGACATCTTGGTTCCCTACGACGAAACACGCAGTGCCTTTCTCGCAATTGAGTGGCTGGACCGTTTTTTCTGTGGTCCCTCCGTCGTTCTGGGTGTTTCCTTCTTGGTTGGTGGTATTGGGGCAACCTGGGGCAAAAAGGAGCAAAGAGAGGAAGGAAAGAAAGAACAGAGCATTTTTGCTTGCGTTTGAAAACATGGGGCTCTCCATCTTGTGTCCGCGAAAGCATCGAAAGCATCGATTGTTTGAATCTTGAAAGGTCTTCGCATCCAATCGCAACACGTCTTGTGCGTCATCTTTTTGGATCGTCAAAAACCGTTGTATTCTTCTTCAAAGATCATTCCATTGATTTGAATTTTCTTTTGTTGTTTTGCAAATACGGTCATTTACAGGATGGACTTGAGGAGGGCCTGAAGTGGTCTCAAGGATCGTTGACTCCATGCCCTGCATGACATCCTCCTGAAGCAAAGCCCCATAGCTACCGACCCGCACCCCAAATCGTTGGGGATCGAGTGACCTTGGGCCTAGGAAAATTCTTCCCAGACATGAACTTACATCTATCTGTTCATAGAGTGACTTCTTGCACGCACAGCGAGCGCAGTGGGTCAAAAAGACTCCATGAGACGACACAAGGCGTCATGGCGAAGAAGGCTTTGCTTTTGTTGAAAATCTTATGAAGATCAATCCTTTATTTGTTTGGGCATGTAGCAAGGCCATCTTAACTTTTGTAAGCTTTCTCGTCAAATGGAATTTTATATCGGGTTTGCGCGGATTTCTGTTATGTTTGCGCTGGGTGAGCAGGCCGAATCGAGGAGGTCTTGGGATAAAAGATGGATGATTCTCTTTTTTGAGGTGTTTTTGTTTTTCGCGATCTTCTTTTAATCTGTACGTTTGGGCGGAAAACACGGGGGTTTTTCAATCACTCAACAAAATCCTTCAAAGATATATTTCTATTTCTACGGTGGTGGCTTGTCTTCTGTGATCTCCTCGCCAAAAGGTTCGCTTGTTGAGCCGCTTACCGCAGGGGCGCCGCGCCAGTATGCTACTTAACCCATTCTTTTCGTCGGATATTCGGGCGTCTCGCTGCAACGTGGTGACTCTGTTTTTCGACCCGTAGGGGGAGAGGCGTTGCTGAACTTTGAAACGCTCTATGCTGTATGAGTGGAGCTGCTAGTGGCGTGTTGGAAGGGCTTTTCTGTGCGTAATGAGAGGGAAAGCCCCAATGTGAGCGTGGTGTCGCTGAGGAACAGATGAAGGAAAGTGTACGTCAGATGCAAGATCCACGTATCAAGCCTTGAGTCGGGGAGATTGGAATGGGGAGGGGGATTTGTGTAAGGAGGGGATTAGCGTAGGCTCTCTTTGATCAAAGGAAGCAGGGTATCCCAACGTAAAAGCCCTTCCTTGCGAGAAGGTTGGACGCGGACGGTGCGACCACCACGTGTACGGCTGGTGCCACCTGGGTGAAGGGGATGGGGGTTGTTGTCGTCAGGCTTGAACATCCAACTGGTTCCGCGGTCATGGGCTTTTTCTGCTGCGCTGGTTCCTTGCATATAAGACATCGCTGCCCCTGCAAGATCGCCTGCGCTCATCTGTCCATCAATCGAGATATCCGCATAAGCCGCGTTTCTCTTCAGGTGTTCAGCCGCAATCACCGCGCTTTGGAACACGCTCTTCGCAGAGCCTGTTCCTCGCTCCCAACGGCCCAGACCGTACTCTTCAAGTTTGCTGTTGCCCCAAGATGTCGAGACATAGCGATCGTCCAAACCAAAGCCCGACTCGGGACCGTGAGTTGAGGCCCGATAATCGCCAAAGTTGGATTCGTTGGCGTGAAGCGCTGCGATGATCTCTGCGGGAACGCCCGTCAGTGCAGAGGCTTTGAGATAAGTCTCTCTGTACTGTTCCATTTTTTCAGGGATCTTTTGGCCCATGTCCGTTTTGCGGGCATTGGCGAGGGTCTTGGCGTTGGGTTGGAAACCAAACTCACCACGTACTGCGCGGTTGGGGTCTGCGGTGGGTGGCGGTGGTTTGGGATTTGCTGCACCCAGCAATGCATCTAGCACTGTGGTGCGGGTCATCGTTTGCGCGTTGCCATCGCGATCAAAGCGATCCATGACTTTGAAAAGCTCGCTGGCTTCGCGGTCATTGTTGATCTTGCCATCGTGGTTGAGGTCAGCTTTGCGCACGGCAGACTGGACATCTCGTGGGATGGCGCTATTGCCTTGCAGATCAGAGAGTTGGATCTGCTTGTCTTCAAGCGCGGCTTGGAAAGCTGCGCGCGTGATGGTTGTGGTGGGAGGCGCGGGCTGGGCGGGATCGGCAGGCTGCGTGGGCTGGGCTTGGGGAGACTGTACCGCACCCAACAAAGCTTCCACAGCAGGCGTGCGGGTCATCGAATATTGGCTGCCATCGCGGTCAAAGCGATCCATGGCCTTGAAAAGTCGCTCACCTTCTTTGGTGCCACTGATCTTTCCATCGTGGTTGATATCTGCGCCTTTGACGGCCTCTTTCATCGAAGAGGTAAGCGCAGAAGACTGCTGAAGATCGCTAAGGCGGAGTTCTTTGTTGCGAAATTGTTCTTGAAAATTGGACTTGTTGATCTTGTTCGACATCGATCCGCTCGAATGTTAGGGCACCTTCAAGGCGCAGCGCTTTCAAAGCATCCCAAAAAGGATGGGTTGGATGTGTTATGCAGGACGCACAGACACCATCAACGGCCTTATTCTCGGCAGTTGATCCAAGAAGGTTTTGTAAGAAGTGCGAGAACTGCAAATCTTTATGCAATGCCTCTTTTTGCAAGGTCGTTTTCTCTCTCTAGCTCACACAAAAAAGAAGAAATACTCACATTTTTCTGACATATCGGCGAGGACGCCCAGCTATCTTTTTCTCCAGAACAGACAACCCATAGACACTGAGGAGAACAAAAAGATGGCTGTTTCTGGTATGTCCCGTGTTGCCCGTCCTCTCGCACTTTTGTTTGCGATCTCTGCTCTGATTGTTTCTGTCGTTAGCGCGCAAAACACAAACAACCCCAAAGTCCAAACCAAGGGAACCCCCAGCATCCCCGCCAACAAAATCCATTCGCAAAAGTCCCAAAAAGTGGTGATGCCTGTCGCGGGTTGTCTCGCTGCGATGAACAAGGTGGATACCGCACGCAAGATCCTTCACGCAAAGTTTAGCACCATCTATATGGGCTCCACCAAGTCGGGAATTCGTCTGAAAAGGCGAGTCAGCACCGTCATTCTCAGCGAAAAGGAACTCAATCATCTGTACTTCATGTTGACCAAGGCATCCATGGAGTGTCAGCCACAAAAGAAAAAATAGTAAGAATCTTTCTTTGTTTTTCGAGTAGTGTTCCATTCTGACGGTGGGTAGGAGCAGTTCGATGTTTTCGATGCAAGAGATCTTCTCTTTGGTTACGACGTTTTTTGCGGTTTGGCTGGTGATGTTGCCTTTGGAGTCTTTGTTTACGGCGCGAAAACAGCCGATATTCAGGGAAAATTGGCTGACGGACTTGGCTTTTTTCTTGGGACAGTCGTTGCTTTGGGGAAGCCTGACGGTTTTTTGCCTGACTTTGTTTTCGCAAGGGGCCGATCTTGTCGTTCCTGCGGGTTTTCGCGAAGCCGTTGCCAAGCAGCCTTGGTGGTTACAAGCGCTCGAAGTCGTGTTGTTGGGTGACTTGCTGATCTACTGGGGACATCGTATGGCCCATCGTTACGAGATCTTGTGGCGTTTTCATAAGATCCATCACACCGCAGAACACCTTGATTGGTTGGCGGCCTTTCGAGAACACCCTTTGGATGGGGTTTATACGCGCTTGATCGTCAACCTTCCTGCCATCGTCTTTGGATTTTCGTTGCACACCATCGCGGGGTTGATCGTTCTTCGCGGTCTTTGGGGGATCTTCATTCATTCCAATGTGCGCCTAGAGGTGGGGCCGATCAAGTATCTGCTTGGTTCACCAGAGCTTCATCACTGGCACCATGACAGAGATCGCAACGCCCATTACAACTTTGCCAACCTCATGCCGCTGATGGACCTGATCTTTGGGACGTATTACGAGCCTCACCGCGAACCCGAAGCCTACGGGATCGAAGAGTCCATCCCCCAAAATTACTTTGTGCAGATGCTGTATCCTTTTCTTCCTCGCTCGACCTTCTCGAAAGCGACAGAGCCTACCGCCCCCAAAGACGATGCTTTGCCTCCTACAGAACACCCTTGATCCTTCCACGACAACTCGCGATCTTCTCGATGGCACGGTGATGATGAGAGCATGCCTCTCTTCGCATCGTGCCTTTGTGCGTTTGGGGCTTTTGCTTTGAGAAGATTTCTCTGCATGTTGACATCGCTTTCTTTTATCGTATATCGACGATGGACGATGAAGGGAGGTACATCGGATGGAAAAAGAGAATTGTTGTCCACCTGCGGCAGAGTTCGCGTTCCCAGAAGGGGAGGATGCCGCAAATGAAGTGTTTTCGCGTTTGGCGAAAGCGCTTGGTCATCCTGCAAGGATAGCGATACTGCGTTTGTTGGTGCGTCGTCGTGCTTGTGTTTGTGGGGAGATCGTCGAGGAATTGCCTTTGGCGCAATCGACGGTCTCTCAGCATCTGAAGATTCTAAAGGACGCGGGGTGGATACGGGGCGAGATCGCGGGGCCTAGGGTTTGTTATTGCGTAGAACCCAACGCTTTGGTGCTCTTTAAGGCTTTGCTACAAAGCTTAGAGTGATGGGACAAATGCTTACTCATAAACAGAGGAGTTTTTTCGATGGGTCTTTTTGAGCGATTTTTATCGATCTGGGTTGGTTTATCTATCCTTGTGGGTGTTGGGCTCGGTAACTTTTTCCCCTTTGTTTTTACGTGGGTTTCTCGTCTGGAGTGGGCTGGGGTCAACCTCGTGGTGGCTTTGCTGATCTGGTTGATGATTTACCCGATGATGTTGAAGGTCGATCCCAGTTGTTTGAAAGACGTGGGTAGAAAGCCAAAAGGTCTTTTGCTTACGCTTGTTGTCAACTGGTTGATCAAGCCTTTTACGATGGCAGCGTTGGGTGTCTTTTTCTTTAAATACGTTTTTACAGGTTGGGTAACACCCACTGAGGCGCAAGAATACATCGCTGGGATGATCTTGTTGGGGGTTGCGCCTTGCACAGCGATGGTCTTTGTTTGGAGCCATCTTACGGATGGCGATGCAAACTATACGCTTGTTCAAGTCTCCGTAAACGATATCATCTTGGTCTTCGCTTTTGCTCCGATTGCTGGGCTGCTTTTGGGGGTCACAAATCTGAAAGTGCCATGGGAGACACTTTTCGCTTCGGTTGTGATCTTCGTGGTGGTGCCGTTGTTGGCGGGCTTATGGACACGTCATCGCTTGATGCGATCGCAAGGAGAGCAAGGTCTTGAGAGATTCGCGGGGTTGTTGAAACCGACCTCTATGATTGGTTTGTTGTTGACGGTTGTGTTGTTGTTTGGCTTTCAAGCGAAGACGCTGTTGTCCCAACCCACCAAGGTTTTGTTGATCGCGGTGCCATTGTTGATTCAAAGCTATGGGATCTTTGCTATCGCCTACGGTCTTGCTCGCGCGCTAAAACTTCCTTTTGAAGTGGCCGCACCTGCCGCGATGATCGGGACATCAAACTTTTTTGAGTTGGCTGTTGCAGTGGCGATTAGCTTGTTTGGTCTGTCTTCGGGGGCGGCTCTCGCCACAGTGGTGGGTGTCTTGATCGAAGTGCCTGTGATGCTTTCCTTGGTCGCTTTTGCAAATCGAACGAAAAGCTGGTTTGACCCTAGCAAGAGAGAGGGTGTGTGATGCGTTACGAGAGTATCTTGTTTTTGTGTGTCGCGAACTCAGCGCGTTCGCAGATGGCCGAAGGTCTAGCGCGATCGATGTTTGGTGAGCAAGTCAAGGTAATGTCTGCGGGCTCAAGTCCTTCGCGGGTCAATCCTTACGCCATTCAAGCGATGGACGAGGTGGGCATCGATATCCGTGGGCAACACTCCAAGTCCGTCGAGACGATCGACCCTGACGAGGTTGATTTGGTGGTGACATTGTGTGCGGAAGAGGTTTGTCCTGTTTTTTTGGGGCAAGCGAAACGCTTGCACTGGCCTTTGCAAGATCCTGATCGCAAAGGAGAAGATCTCACAGAAGAACAACGCCTTGAGCATTTTCGCATCGCTCGCGAGCAGATCCGAGGACGGTTGTCTGTGTTGCGGGAGCTTCGGGGAGATCTTGTGGTCAACACACCAAGCGAGTTTCATCTCAGCATCCGCGTCAAGGACTTGGGGCGCGCGGCTCGCTTCTATTCTTGGTTGCTGGGTGTGGAGCCCAAAGAGTGGACGCATCGCTATGTGGTTTTTGTGAGTGAGCCTCTTCGACTCAACTTTGTGTTGTTGGTGGATGATGGGATGACGCTTCACCAAGACACACTTTATCACCTAGGGATCGACGTAAAGACGCGTGAAGAAGTGGTTCAAGTG
Source organism: Myxococcales bacterium (assembly GCA_020632975.1). Lineage (GTDB taxonomy): Bacteria > Myxococcota_C > UBA6777 > UBA6777 > UBA6777 > JAKLKB01. The sequence goes on along the minus strand of JACKEL010000001.1, from coordinate 383,399 downwards.
TACAACAGGTCCGTGGATGCGGGCTGGGAAGTCTTCAAGGTGCCTCGCACGACTTGGCGTGGGACCCCTTTGCATGAGTTGTGGCTTCGTGATCCAAGTGGAAACTTGGTGGAAGTTTACGCGCGTTTGACATCTGAAGAGCTTGCAGAGATGCCAGCTTCCAAAGAACCCACCGTTTTGGTTTCGCTTTAGCATTTTGTGTTGTGAAGAAGGGTACATAAGGGCGAAACAGCATCCCCCATGAAAGTGTTGCAGAAAAGTTTCAAACAATTTACAAAGCCTGCGATACAACTACGCATCGCGGTGTCTATTCTGCCGATGTCCTTGGGTAGTTTCCCGCTATGTTCTTTTCGCGCCTCTTCGGGTGGATAGCGAAGTTGTTCGTAACTTTGCGGGCGCGTGAAGCATTCCTAAAAGAACAAAGGATCGGTTCTTATGCAAACAAATTGGTTACAAGTCGCGATGGGGGTTTTTGGAGGCTTGGGGGTATTCCTTTACGGGATGCGCTTGATGAGCCAAGGTTTGGACTCCGCTGGGGGTCCCAAGATGCGCCAAATGCTCCAAAGCATGACCAGCAACCCCATCGCAGGTGTTTTGACAGGGTTGTTGGTGACTTGCATGATCCAGTCTTCGAGTGCAACGACCGTGATGGTGGTCGGACTCACCCACGCAGGGTTTTTGTCCTTGCCACAAGCGATTGGTGTGATCTTGGGGGCCAACATCGGCACCACGATGACGGGTTGGATCGTCGCGATCTTGGGCTTCAAGTTCAGCATCTCAACCTTTGCGGGTCCTGCTGTGGGCGTTGGGGTTGTCTTGATCTTCTTGGGAGCAGGAAAGCGCCGCGCACTTTGGGGTGAGATCCTTGTGGGCTTTGGTTTGTTGTTCTTGGGTTTGATGTTTATGCAAGACTCCGTGAAGGGCATGAAAAGCGTGATCGCTGCTTCGCCCACCATCACCAACTTGTTGCATACCTACTCTGCCCAAACAGGGGTCATCGCGTTGTTGTTGTGTGTCGCGATTGGGACGGTCATGACCGTCGTCTTACAGTCTTCGAGTGCGACGATGGCTTTGACCATCAACTTCGCATACCAAGGGCTGATCGACTTCCCTACAGCTTCGGCCTTGATCTTGGGTGAGAACATCGGGACCACGATCACCGCTTACCTCGCTTCCCTTGGGATGAGCGTTTCTGCACGGAGGGCTGCCCGCGCGCACATGACCTTCAACGTCGTTGGGGTGCTTTGGGCGGTGGCTCTGTTTGGTCCGTTTGTTTCGTTTGTGGCGTGGCTTGCGCCCAAAGGGGTCGCCACGCAGATGGCTGCCTTCCACACGACTTTCAACGTGATCAACACGCTGTTGTTCTTGCCGTTGATCTCCTATCTTTCGGCCTTTGTGGTTCGGATGATCCCTGGAGAAGAGCGTGCAGATGAGCGCCACCTCGTGTATCTCGAAACAAGCCTCATGGCCACACCAGAACTCGCCTTGGTCGCGGCTCGCAAAGAACTTCAACGCATGGCCCAAAAGTCCGTCGAGATGTTTGATGCCGTGATGAAGCTGTTCGAGCAAGAAGATGTCAAAGCAGGCGCTTTGTCGAGAGAAGTTGCCCAGCACGAAGACGAGATCGATGGCTTGGAACAGGAACTCACCCAGTACCTCTCTGAGATTATTCGTATGCCTCTCGCCGCAGGCACCAGTGCTGAAGTCGGTGACTGCATGAACATGGCGCACAACTTTGAAAAGGTGGGCGATCACTGCGAAGCACTTCTGCGATTCCTTCAGAAAAAGTATGATAATAAAATCACCTTTTCTGAGGATGGAAAAGAGCAAATCCGTGAGATCGCTGCGTTGGTTCGCCGTGCTTTGAGCTTGCTTGAAAAGCACGTCACAGACTACGAAGCCAACTTCATGGACGAGGCTTCTCGTTTGGAAGGGCAAATCGACAAGATGCGCGGTGAGCTGCGTGACTCGCACATCACACGTATCGTGGAAGGCCGTTGTGACGCAAACGCTGGGTTGATCTTCATCGATATGTTGACGAGCTTCGAGCGTATTGGTGACCACGCTTTCAATATCGCGCAGTACATCTCGCATCAACGCGATATCGAAGAGAAGAAAAAAGAAACCAAGAAAGCCGCCAAGACCGAAAAGGGTCAAGAAGCAAAGGCTTGAGCTTGGATACTTGGGGATGATGGGGGAGAAAGGCCAAGGGGAGAAGATGGGGATTAGGGCATGATCCGCAACCAAGGGCGGCCCATCCCTGTTGAGAGGAAAGGCCAGGGAATCGCGAGGAAGATCGCGATCAGTGCAACCGTAAACCAGATCGCGCTTGTTTTGTGTTTGGTGAGGCTATCTTCTTTGCGTTTGGAGATGGAGAAGCCCACTTGCACGAAAACCAAGGCCAACAACATCAAAGTGATGTGTTCGACGGCCCAAAAGCGAAGAAGTCGGTTTTTCATGACGACTTTCATACCACTTTTGAAAGAAGAACTCCCGAGCGGGCTCAAACCAAAATAGAGCGCCAAGCCAAGGACAAGTTGCAAGTGCGAAAAGATCAAAACCAAGAGGTTTCCGCGCTTGTGAAGGGGGGTCCACTCTTTCTTTTGAAACCATCCTGTGAAGGTCTGCCCAATTTGGAAAAGCAGCACAAGCAAAAGCGCCCAGCGCAAGAGAGAGTGCAGCCAAAGGGTTATGCCATACATACAAAAGCTCCTTTTTCGTGATCCGACCGAGGCCAAGCCATGGGGCGACAAGTACCGTACTTGCCGCGTTTGGATGGTGCAGCCACGCGGATGATGCGGTCTTGATAAGGGGTTGTTAGTTTTTGTGCAATGCTGGGTTGAGTTCGATGGTCTTGGGGTTGGGCTTGCAGATGACGCGACCATCGCGAGAGTCTTGGATAAAGAGCATCTTGTCGCGCCCGTTGAGTTCCATCGCTTTGACGATATTTTGGCCCTCTTCGACGATCTCTCCGTTGAGATCGACGGGTTGGTCTTTTTGGTTGTAGAGAGAAACCTTCATCCCTGCGGTGATGTACAAGCCCGCTTGGATGGTGCAGCCAAAGCCCAAGGAGATGCCTGTTCCCGCATTGGCGCCAAGCAAACACTTCTCTCCTAGCGAGATCACATTTTTGTTGCCGCCTGAAAGGGTGCCCATGATCGAGGCACCACCGCCGATATCAGAGTGATTGCCCACGAATACACCGCCTGAGATACGCCCTTCGACCATGGCGTGACCTTCTGTTCCCGCATTGAAGTTGATGTAACCTGCGGGCATCACGGTGGTTCCTTCGCCTAGGTAAGCGCCCAAGCGGACTTGCGAGTTCGAGGTGATGCGACAACCACTGGGGAGATGATAGTCCACAAGATACGGGAACTTATCGACGTGGCTCACTTGGAGGGGTTGGTTGGTGAAGAGATATTTGATGCGTTGTGTCGCGATATCTTCGGGGAAGATGGGGCCATAGTTGGTCCAAGCGACGTTGTTGAGTGCACCAAAGACGCCTTGCACGTTGATGCCATGGGGCTTCACACAGCGCTGAGAGAGGCATTGAAGCTTAAAGTAAGCTTCTTCGGGGGTTTCTACGGCTTGATCTGCATCGTAGAGAAAGTACACGATCACGTCGATGTCTGCGTAGCCTTGGGGAGCTTGGTAAGCTTCCAAGATCGCCTCAAGGGTGCGCAAGTTCGGGTGGGGCTTGGTCTTGTCGTCTTTGTAGGGCAGGAACTTTTCGTACAGGGCTTTGAGTTGGGTTTGGCTCATCACTGCAAAACCATTTTGCGCGCCACTTTTTCCCGCTTCTTTGGTACAGATCGCAGCGCCACCAAAGTTGGTTTGGTAGTTGATCTGGGGAAAAAAGACATCCAAGGTCTTGCCATATTTGCTGCGTCGAACGCCAAGGCCGTAGGCCAGAGGGCGTTGGTAAGTCTCGTCAGCTTCGATCGTTTGGACGTAGGTTTGGAAGTCTTCGATTGTTTTGATGTCCATCGTGTTCTCTCTTCAGCTCTGTGGGATAATTGTCTCGTAGATTCGTTACTTATTGCACGTTGGCTTCTGTGGCGACGCATCATAACGGAGAGCGCCCAAAGGAGCAAGCAGGGGGTGTGTGAGATTGGCGCGATCATACAAGCGAAGGGGGAACCTGTAGGATATGTTGTGAAAAGAATCGCAGAGAGGAGAACGAGATGAGCACGGATATCACGATGATGTCGTTGTTGCTTCTGTTGCGTGGGGCTTACCTACGTGCTTGGGGCGAAGAACCCCTAGAAGCATGGGGCAAGTTGGAGTTGCTTGCGCAGATTGTCTCGCGTCACGGTCTCCAAGCCGCGTTTGAGGCTGGAAGTGAGATTCGTCAACATCTGGAACATCCCGTGGTTCGGGTCTTTGCGGCTGCGCCTCACCCTCATCACTTGTTTGCGCGGTGGCAACGTCTTGAGCACTTTGGTCACGCAAGCCACCGAACGCACTGCACCGAGGCCGAGGCTACGGGGATGATCCTACTCCATCAAGGCTCTGCGACTTCTTCTCCAGGTGTATTAGACAATCTCTTTGTCGCGGGTGTGCTCTATAGCTTGTTGGAAGCGCAAGGCTGCCAAAAGCTCTCTCTCTGGGTGGGAGAGACCGCCGTCGTGTTGGAGGGCCAACGCCAAGAGTTTGCGGAGGTAGAAGGGGATACTTCTTGTTGGAGATGGCAATGGAAAGAGGCTGGGCAAGGTAAAGCGCTTGTTTTGGAAGCGCCGCAAGAGTTGGAGGAGACGCACTGGCGGCATCGTCTGCGCAAGATCCTACAGCGCGATCTGCTGTATCGATGGACACTTGCGGAGCTTGGGCGGCTTTTGGCGGTCTCTTCTCGAACGCTTCAACGACGTCTTGCGGATGTGGGAACCTCGCTGACAGAAGAGCTTCATCGCGTGCGGATAGAAGGGGCTTGTCGGTTGTTGGAAACCAAAGAGATGAGCCTAACAGAGATCGCTTTTTGTTGTGGATTTAGTGATAGCGCACATTTCTCTCGGATATTCCGAAGGTTTGCGGAGGTGCCGCCTTCTGCTTATCGCGAGGCTTTGTGGGCTGAAAAGAGATAGGAGTCAGTCATGGAGATGCAAGGAAAACATATCTTGGTCACGGGTGGGAGTGCAGGGATCGGGCTTGCTTTGACAAGGAGCTTGCTCCAAGAAGGGGCCCGCGTGACGATCTGCGGGCGCGATCATGCTCGTCTTTCCGCGCTTGAGGGCGAACTTGGCCCTTCGCTTCGTGTGATCTGTGCGGATCTTACGAAGCCTGCGGACCTCGAACGATTGGTCCAAGATGTGACCAAAGAAGGGCTCGATATCTTGGTCAACAACGCAGGGAGCCAAACGCGTATGGACTTTGTTCAACAGGATCACAAAAGGCCGATAGAGCAAGAGATCACGCTCAACCTGACTGCACCTATCTTGCTTACAGAAGCGCTGCTTCCGCATCTGTTGTCGCGTCCGTCAGCGATGGTGGTCAATGTCACGAGCGGCTTGGCTTTGGTCCCCAAACAAAGCGCGCCTGTTTACTGTGCGACAAAAGCGGGACTGCGCTCTTTTTCGATCGCGTTGCGTTGGCAGTTGGAAAGCCATGGAATCAAGGTTGTCGAGATCTTGCCTCCTGTCGTCGCGACCCAGATGACAGAAGGATATGGGGTGGGCAAAGTCGCGCCCGAGGTGGTCGCAAAGGATATCTTGGCCGCGCTCAAAAAAGGAAAGTCAGAGGTCTACGTGGGAAAAGCCAAGCTACTGCGAACCGTTGCGCGGATCTCCCCCATGCTTGCACAGCGGATGATGCGGGCTCGCTGACATGGCGTGAACGGGATTTTATCTGAGTATTTTTCTCTAAATGCTCATTTTATCATGGAGTTGGGGGATCTACTGGAGGCTCGCGACTTTGTTCTACGGGCCATCTCACGCGCTTTTGATTCTTTGTTTGCTCTCTCTTTGTGATCCTGTGAATTTTCATCCAAGCTCGATGCCTCCAAAAATCCAATCTTCTACAGCGAAGGCTGTCTTGCTGTGGAAAAGTTGCTCTGTTCCACGGGTATCTTGCCCACCACAAAATAATCCGAGCATGGCACGTTCTCTTTTGGGTGAGGCGTGAAAAGAGCGGAACATGGGGAAGATGGAGGTCGTTGTCGTGGGCAGGTGATTTGATTTAAGGGGTAGGCGAGGTGGACGCTTGCAGTGGGGAAACCTCGTAGTGAAGGGCATAAGCGTCTTCGATGGCGGGGATGATCTCTAGGACCGCAAAGTAATGATCCCAAAAAGTCGTTTCGCGTAACCCCTCGATAAGAGACTGATAAGAGCGCGTATCCTGCGTTTCCCACAAGATGATATCGCTGTACCTCGCACAAAAAGCCTCTGCATCGAAAAAGCGCATGGTGACCTGCGGATGGGCTTGTAGGATAGGGACGACTTTTTCTTGGAGATATGCAAAGCGCTCTTTGGGCGTGAGGGACAACCATGCGCGCGTGGCTTTGACGAGCATGAAAAAGCTTTGTTTTTGTTGGGGATGTGACATCTGGGGATGCTCCTTTTTTTGTAAGATTTTTTCTTGGATGTGTCCTCGGCTTGTTTGACGCAAGGGGGCGTACAAGCCAAATCCCTTTGTCGCTCAAGGCTCAAAGGCTGGATGACAAAACATGTTTTCTTGGTCTTTTGCGATCTCTGCTGGACACAACAAAGAGCATGGAGGCAAAAAGAAGATATCTCTAGTGCAAGATTGGGAAGGATACATTGTCGATGAGAGCAATCCAGGATCTAAACTTGTTGTACGCTTTGGACGCGCTGTTGCAGGAAGAAAGCGTGACAAAGGCCGCAGGACGGGCGAATATGACGACACCTGCGATGAGTCGCGCCTTGGGTCGTTTGCGTTTGGTCTTGGGGGATATGTTGTTGGTGCGAGCGGGGAGAGGGATGGTGCTGACGCCTTTTGCTGTGTCGTTGCGAGAGCGAGTGCACGAAACCGTTCAAGAGGCCTGTGGGCTGCTGTCTCCTGACGAAGCGACGCCACTCGTCGATGTCGAACGCGTCTTGGCGATCCGTTGCAATGATGCCGTCGCTGCGGCCTTGTTGGGACCCTTGTTGCAATGGATCGAAGAAGAAGCCCCAAAGCTGCGACTGCGCTTTCTTCCTGAAGGTGACGAGGATGTCTTTGCTTTGCGAGAAGGGCGGGTAGAACTGGACATTGGTGTGATCGACTTTCTTGAACCAGAGATCCGCGTGATGAAGCTGTTTGAAGAGTCTTTTGTGGGCCTTGCGAGAAAAGACCATCCTCTTTTTCAAGAACCTGTCTCACCCATGCGCCTCGCGCTTCAACAGCATCTCAGTATCTCACGAAAAGGCCGTTTCCAAGGGCCTCTTGATCAGGCACTCGCCGAACTTTCTTTGGAGCGCTCGATCCAAGCTGTGGTCCCCGACTTTCTTTCCGCGCTCTTTGCGGTGGCATCGTCGTCTTTGGTCTGCGCTTTGCCTTTGATGATCGCCAACTACGCGACCTCTTTCCTTGAGGTCAGAGCCTTTGAGCTTCCCATCGCTCTACCCAAGACGCAGATATCCCTCGCGTGGCACCCCCGCTTTGACAAAGACAACACCCATCGTTGGTTGAGACAGAAGGTGCAACGCCTGATGAAAGAACGCTTGACAGGGGATAGGACGGGTGTTATCTAACGGGTGTTATCTAACATCTGTTTGGAAGGAAAAGAGATGCCACCACGGGCGCGATACACAGTGGAAAAGCTGTTGGAAGTAGGGTTGGAAGTGATCCGTGAGGAGGGCGTGGGGGCGTTGAGTGCGAGGAGTGTTGCTTCACGACTGGGGGCGTCCACAGGGCCGATCTTTACGCATTTTTCGTCGATGGATGATTTCACAGAGCAGTTGATGGATCGGATGATGGAGATCTTTGTGTCATCGACGGGCGTGATGGAAGCGGTTTGGTCGGGTTCTGAAGACCCGTTGGTGGAGTCTGGTGTGGGTTGGTTGCACTTTGCGGCAGAGGAGCCTCGTTTGTATGAGGCGTTGTTTTTGCGTCCCCACGGCTGGCATAAAAAGTGGGGATTGGTACGCAAGCGGCTTGCGGAAAAGATGGGAGAGCACCCTTTGTATGCGGAACTCCCGTTGACAACGCGATTTGCGTTGGTGGGGCGTGCATCGATCGCGATGCATGGGTTGGGTGTAGAGATCTGGTCAGGGCGTCTGCCCAAGCAAGATATAGGTCGATTGATACGAGAGATCGCGATGCCTGTGGTGGAAGCGGCGTTGGCACAGGGTTGGAGCCACGACCTGCATACACAAGCAGGATAACACTTGAAACGATAGAAAGATCCGAGGTTGTCATGGCTGAACATATTCATGGTGGTTCGATTGTAGGCGAGGTCTTGGCCGCGCACGGTGTTTCTTGTTTGTATAACCTTTGCGGTGGGCATATCTCGCCGATCTTGCATGGCGCCAAGATGCATGGCTTGAAAGTGGTGGACGTTCGAGACGAAGCCACGGCGGCTTTTGCAGCGGATGCCGCGAGTCGAATGACCGGGATACCGGGGGTTTGCGCTGTGACAGCAGGGCCAGGGGTCACCAACACCGTGACGGCTGTGAAAAATGCCCAAGAAGCACAACAACCGATCATCATCTTGGGTGGGGCCACTGCGACAGTCTTGCGCGGTAGAGGTTCACTGCAAGATATCGATCAGCTCTCTTTGATGAAACCGATCACCAAGTGGGCCGCGCGCTGCAACAAAGTCGGCGACTTGGTCCCCATGCTTGAAAAAGCGTTTGCCGTTGCGACAGAAGGCGTTCCAGGTCCTGTCTTTTTGGAGATCCCCGTGGATGTGCTCTATCCCAAAGAGATCGTCGAAGAGTGGTACATCAAAGAGTCAGGCGTTGGAAAGATGAAAGGGATCGTCGGAAAGGCCGCACAGCTCGCGATGAAAGGCTATCTCCAACATCAGTTTCACATGCCGCACTTGCCGATCCTAGGCTGGCCACAGTTTGAGTTGCCTTTTGATTTGGGGGTTGGGCGCCAACTGGATCAAGTGAAGTCTGCCCTTGAAAAAGCCGAGAAACCCGTGTTGGTGATCGGGAACCAAGCGATGGTGAACCTTACACCTGATCGCGCTGAAGAGTTGGCTTCGGCGGTGCGCAAACTTGGGGTTCCTACCTTTTTGGGCGGTGCATCGCGTGGTTTGTTGGGGCGTTTTAGCGATATCCAGTTCCGTCACCAACGTAGCGCTGCTTTGAAAGAAGCTGACGTGGTGATCGTGGCGGGCTTTCCATTCGACTTCCGCCTTGGCTATGGGCTCAAGATCAACAAAAATGCGAACTTGGTGAGCATCAACCTCGATCCTGTGGCGCTGAAGAAAAATCGCAAGCCCACCATCGCGATCCAAGCCCACCCTGGGCGATTCTTGGTGCAGCTTGCGGAACGCTCGGGAACACCGCAGCGTTGGGATGGTTGGTTTCGTACGTTGCAAGGTCGCGAAGAATCCCGTGATGCGGAGATCTTGGCCAGCGCTCGCCCGGATTCAACACTGATCGACCCGATCCACTTGTTCTTGCGCATCGAAGACAAACTCGCCGAAGACAGCGTCTTGATCGTTGATGGTGGGGACTTTGTGGCGACAGGCTCTTATATCGTGAGACCGCGTGGCCCGCTGAGTTGGCTGGACCCTGGGGTGTTTGGTACGTTGGGTGTAGGCGGTGGGTTTGCAGTAGGCGCATCAAGCGTTCGACCAAGCGCTGAAGTTTGGCTCTTTTATGGGGATGGTTCATGCGCTTACAGTATCGCGGAGTTTGATACGTTTGTTCGCAGTGGTTTCGCGCCCATCGCGGTGATTGGTACGGATGCAAGCTGGCAACAAATCGCTCGTGATCAGATCAAGATCCTTGGTGATGCGGTGGGGACAGAGCTTCGTCGTACAGACTATCACATCGTTGCTGAAGGATACGGTGGGAAGGGGATCTTGGTGACCGATAGCAGTCAGATCGACAGCGCTCTCGACGAAGCCAAGCGACTTTCTGCAGAAGGCGTGCCCGTCTGTATCAATGTACACCTCGCAAGCAGCGACTTCCGCGAAGGCTCCCTCTCGATCTAATCATCCTTTCTCTTGCCCTTATCTTACTTCCCCTTAGAACCTTCGCTGTTTAGGGCGCACCCGAACAAAAGCAAACGCCATGCCCCATGATGCAACAGTCTTTGCTTTTGAGGCAGGGAGGGGACTGTTCGCAGTCTGTGGCGTTGCGGGCATAGCAACTGTTGCTGTAGGGGGAAAGGTAGCAGTGCGCGCGTTTTTGACACTCATTTGAACGCGTACAGTCCGCATCTCCGCCAATGATGCACTTGCCTTCTTTGGCCGTACACCAGCCTTTTTCTTGGCACGCTGGGAGTTTTTGACAGTCTGTGTCTGCTTGGCCGAGTGGGCGGCACTCACCCTCATACACCCCGCAGTATCCTTGTTTTAGACACACCTCTGCATTTTTGCAGTCTGCATCGCTACCCACTGTGCAATATCGCACTGAGCTGGAGACTGTACAGGCACCTTTGGTCTTACAAATCTCGGACTGTGCGCAGTGTTCGTTGGTTTTGGCGATACAGACTTGGCCAAGTAGTGCACAAGTCCCACGTTGCTTGCAAAAGTCGGACTGTGCGCAGTCTTCGTCTTTTCCAATCACACAAGATCCAGACGAATAAGTACAAAAGCCTTGCTGCTTGCAGTGCGATGAACGCGAACAGTCCGCATCATTGGCAGGGACACATCGACCCATGACCGCAGAACAAGAGCCGATCTGTGCGCAAGTCTGGCTGCTTTGGCAGTCTTTGTCAGAAAGAACGACGCAAGATCCGGCTTGGGTGCTGCACTTGCCCTGCGACAAACACAGATAAGACTGAAGGCACTCTGCGTTGGAAGCTGCGATGCATTGGCCATTTTGGAAGGTGCATCGTCCGTCTGCGATACATGTGGGACAACGAGAGTCCTCGTCCACGGTGGGGCGTTCGACGGGCGAGGCATCTGAGGGGCCTGCGTCTGCGGTGTTTTCTTGTGCGGACTCTGCGGTGTTTTCTTGTGCGGACTCTGCGGGGGATGCGTCCGTTGTTGTCTCTGTGGTGGTTTGTTCTTGTGGGTTGCTGGGGAGTTGGCATCCCCAGAAGCCGATGGATAGGGCGAAGAGTATCGTTAGCGTAAAAAGAAAAGAGCGAAAAAAACGAGAGAGACGTCGAGGCATGTGATTGGACTCCAAAAAGGGACACGCGACTTCTTGGTTGGACAAGCGCGCGTTTGATTTCTTCTACCTTGATCTTTTGGGGGAAAGATCGTGGGGATTTTTTTCAGGTTCGTGCTTGTGGTCAAACGAGCCACAAGTTCTTTTTGGATGAGGGGTGGACGGTACTTGGCACTGTTGGGGACTTTTTTGCGTGTCGAGAAATTTAAATCGCCGATTGCCCTTGTCTTACGAGGCTTTTCTGTACATCTACGATATCTCGTCATAAGGAAACAGTGGTTTGTAGAGGTGCAGAGGTGGACCCATGTCAAAAGCCGTGGAAGTGATCATTGATGGTGAATCTTATCTTCATGAAGGAAGCGTGCTTTTCACGCGTTGGTGCGATGACGCAGAGGCGAATTATACTTCCTTGGATGTCGAACGTTTGCGCCATCGAGAGAGCGGTGCGGTCGTCTTTTTGGAAGGGGACTTTGATCGAGTGAATGATCTTGTGCTGTATCGAGAGGCAAAGCATTCATATACGCCCCAAGAGATCGACTGGAAGCCGCTTTTCGATACGCATGGTCTCTCAGAACAAAGCATTCCTGGCGCAGAGATCGGGCAAGATGTAGAGATCCTTCATGGAACCATTGATCCTAGAGAGAGCCAAGAGCCGATGGATGGGCCTTTTGTTGGCGCTTCTTATGTCATGTGGATCGGTGAGGTGTTGTACTATGGGAGCGATCTGTTCTTCTCACGTGAGCGTGTCCTCGACTCGAAAAGTGTTTCGGCTTTTTCGCGACAACGGGAGTCTTTCAAGCGGGTTTCTTTGCCTCCGTGGTCGCGTTGGCTCGACTTTGGTTTGCTCTTTCTGTTCTTGGGCTTTGCACTTGCAAGTGCCTTGTCGTTGTCTTGGGCGGTGCCTTGGTCTTTTCAATCATGGTTTTGGTGGGGAGGGCTAACGCTGTCTTTGGTCAGCATGTTTGGTCGATTCTCTTATATCCCTGTTACTTCGGGGGTGATCGGTTGCGGGCTAGGGCTTTTTCTTTGCACGACTTGGGTTCACCCTCTTTTTCGGTGGGAGATGGGAAGCCAAGCTGTTTTGTGGCACATGAGCATCTGTCTATTTGTGTTGGTGACACTTTTTTTCCTTTGGGATCGTGGATTTGCTTGGGTCTCTTCTGCGGCTCGTTGGGCCATGTTGGTCTACCTTTCGATCGGCGCGAGCATCGTACAGTTCACGCGACCCGACGAAGGGGAGTCGTGGACAGAGGCCATCGCGGTTCTCTGGCGTTGGCCGTGGTCGTTTTTGTTGTTGGGGCTTTTTCTTTACACGTTGTGGAGTCGCTACAAAGAAGGCTACTTGGGGATGCCTACGAAGATAGACGACTTTGTGCGGATGCTACGTGCTTTTTCTTCATCTTTGCGAACGGATGGACTGGATCGTGACGTCAGAACACTTATGTTACAAGCTGAACAGTTGCAGCTTGCTTTGGAGTATAGTTCTGATGCACGCATGGGTTCCATCTACAGGATTTGGAGCAGTTTGGCGGACTTGAAGGATGTTTTGGCTGCTGTGCATCTTATCGATGGCAACATACGAAAAGATCCGACATTTCGTGCGGATCTCCAAGTTCTCTACTCTGATCTGGAAGAGTTGGAGATGTCCCTGTTTTCTGAAAAAGGAGATGTCGCAGGGATTCGGATCCCACGTGCTTTGGATCTCGCTGTTCGAAAAGGAAAACATACTTTGCTTCGAGACGAAGATGTTCCATGAGCTTCTAAGGATCTCTAAGGAGCGCACGGAGCGCGATGGATATGAAACTGTTTGTGAGGTTTAGAGGATGCGTCGTTTTCGGTTTCTTGGATGGTTTATGTTGTTTTCGTGGATGATGCTTGGTTTGATGGCTTGCCCGCAAACCCCTGCAAATCAAGAAGAAGTGGCTGCTGAGCCTGTGGGACAAGAAGTCTCCACAGAGAGCGTCAAAGAAGAAACGGTAGGCAGCGAACCCGCTGTTGAGCCCGTGGCCGAGCCTGTTACAGAGCCCACCGTCGAACCTGCTGTGGAGCCTGTTGCTGAGTTGGTTGCTGATGCTGTCGCTGATGCCAGCGTCGAAAAGGAACCTACCCCAGAGCCCACTGTCGAACCCACCGCCGAGCTTGCTCCTGAGGTGGTGCCCGAGGCGGGTAGCCCCCTGACATTGGCGGTCTCGGATGCCAAAGATGTGGTGGCTTCTTATCTGTTGAGTGGTTCTGCTTGGAATTACTTCGGAGGCGCGACAGTCCCCTTGGGACGGCACTTTGGAACAGGGAATCCCTCTTACCACGCAGCCTTTCGATTCACCAATGTTCGTATCCCCCAAGGCGCCACGATTACCTCTGCCTATCTTTCGTTTGTTCCGCAGAATGAAGTGGATAGCAGCAATCGTTTGATGCTCAATGTCTACGCAGAAAAGGTCGCAGACTCAAGTGCTTATGACCCAATGAACTACACACAAGGGCGACCTGACCAACGCAGTAAAACCACTGCAAAGATCGATCGCTGGATCGTTCGCTGTAATGCCGATTGTTCGGACGATGTGACCTCACCCAAGTATGAATACGACTGTCCACAACGCAACAGAGACTGTTGGAATCGCCAAACGCGCTACCAAGTGCCCAAAGATCTGAAAGATATCTTGCAAGAAGTCTTTTCCCAAACAAGCTGGAAATCTGGTCATGCAATCAGTATCTTCTTGATCAACGCAGCCACAGATCAAGATGGTGACAAGTACAAGGGAAGCCGCACAATTACAGGTTTTGACCCCACCCAGACAGACAAAGCACCCCAACTGGTCATCCAGTACCAGTGACGATCTCCCTCCCAAAACCTTTCCTGGTTCTATCATCCCGTGATCTTTGAGGTTTTTTACGCCTGTTCAGATCTTGCGTCGTCTGAATATGATTTTTTTTCAAAAAAAATCACAAAACCACTTAACTTTTTGAAAAAGAAGCCGTACCTCATCTTGTTGTGCCAAAGGATGGGTGCAGGAAAGGCACTGAGTCAATTTCTTCATCAATGCATGTTCATCGCCGCCAACTCCTCATCATATCCATCTGCGTCGTGCCATGGAAAACGGCTCGTGTGCGTGGGGTGTATATGAGAAACATCAAGAAAGGGGTAAGAACATGCGTCGAAGAACCCCCACACAAAAAGAAGCCTTTTTCGGCTACTTGAACCAACCCCAACAAGCCCAGTCTCTGAGAGATACAAGCAGTTCGTTGCCCACGCTTGTCAGCGAGCCCATCTCTCAACAAAACTTCAACGGATTTCCCTTCTTTACAGGTGACTTTGTTCGTGTACTGCCAGAGTCCAATCAACCCATGGCTGGCTGCAAGGGACTGGTGGTTTGTGTGTTTCCTCCTCGCCACGATGGGGGCGAGGTCCGTTTTCGCGTGCGCTTTTCATCGAGCCTGTCGATGGAGTTCACAGAAGACGCGCTTGAGCTTGATCTGGATGACTCAGGCTTGCTTTCAGATGGGATGATTGACGCTTTGCTGGGCGTGGGCTGAGCGTCTTCCCACGGTTCTTTCGTTGGCTATCTTTGTCGTTGATAGCGGATCTTGCCCATCTTATGGGTTCTTCTGCAATAAAAAGAAGAAGATCTGCATCGTGTCTGGCGGGTGCGGGGAACAAGTTACGAAGAGCCAGCATGGATCAAGTGCCTCTTTCTTGCCTCAATACAATCTCTTATAAGATTTCTTTCTTTTCTTCCCAACACTTTTCGCGAGTTTTGGCTATAGCCTCATGAAGAAAGCGAACGGACGGTTACGTCTCGTTTGTCGTGCGAGAAGAGGCGATAGATCCATGCAAGAAGTTGATATCTCATTGGCGTTTCCGCGCTCGATACAAGGTTGGTTGTTGATGGCATCGTTACGTGGTGATGAAGTCCAAGTGCGCGAGCAGCAAGCGGCGTTCAAGCCTGGGCTTGGAGGCACGACAGCACGTGAGTCTTTCTCAAACGTTGAGGCGAAAAAGACGGCCTTTGCGACATTTTTGATGGAGCGCCAAGATCGCTTGTTGGGGATGGCTTATCGTATCTTGCGTGATCGCGAAGCGGCTTTGGATGTCTTGCAAGAGGTGGCTTTGACGTTGTTTCAGCGTTGGGAAGACTTGGACCAACAAAAGAATGTGGAAGGTTGGTTGTATCGCGTGATGGTGCACGCTTGTTATCGTTGGTTGCGCAGCCAGCCCGCTTTTGTCGAGGTGGAGCTTGTAGAAAGCCACGCTCACACAGGAGCAAGGACACCGCAAGAGGCCCATCTACGGACGTTACAGTTTCAGTCGTTTTTGGCAAAAGCGTTGGAGTGTTTGACCGAACAAGAGCGGCTCGCCTTTTTGCTGCGCGATATTGAGCAACGACCAGGAAAAGAGATCGCAGTGTTGATGGATTGCCAAGGCACAACCGTTCGTGGTTATTACTTTTCTGCCCGCAAAAAACTCGCAGCGTATATCGAGCGGTATGCGCCCGAATGGTTGTCTCTCTTGGGGCAAGGGGAGGCGCAACGATGAGCAAACATCTCGAATCATCCGCGATATCGTGCGATGCACAACGCGAAGACTATCTCTTTGGGTGGATGGACGCGGAAGAGGAAGCTTCTTTTGAAGAGCACATGCGTTCGTGTACTGCTTGCCAAACGAAAGTTGCAGAACATCGGGCTTTTTCGCGCGTGATGGCTCCCCCACAAGAAGAACCCGCAGCGATCTCCGCGATGGAACATCATCACTTGTTGGAGGGGGTGTGGGGAGGATTGGCTATCTCAAAGGAGCCAGAACATCGGGCTTCTGAGACGTCGGTCACAACATCTCCATCTCATCGGGCGCAGGGCGCCCAACCTGTTGGGCAAGATCTGTCTTTCAAGGGACTTTCACTTCTTGGAAGGGTGCGAAAAAGTCTTGGCATCTCAGGGCTTGAAGGGCTTTGGGGGAGTCGATGGACTTGGGGCGGCGTTGTTGCTGCGAGTGTGTGTTTGTTGTGGGTTTCTTTGGGTGGATTTGAAGGGTTGCGTGAGGCGTTTTTTCAAGGTCCTACACATCTTACTTCCCCTAGAGACCGAGGATTCGCGTCGATGTCTCCTCCTCGTCCTGCACTGCGGCAGGTCGAGAGAAGGCATGTCCCGAAAACGGCTTCTGTGCCTCAACGTGCGGTGGCAAAACGCGGTCGAGTCGAGGTGATGGCCTTTGCAGAGGGGCTTGCTTTGCGGTCATCTGGTGCGAAAAAGGCGCATGATCCGCGTGTTGAGGCCCCGCGCGATACCTTGTCTTTTGCTGGTGAGTCGATCTCCCCTGGGGATGAGATCGAGATCCGCGTAGAGGACGATCCTGCGGCCTTTTTGACTTTGGCTTCAGAGAAAAAACAAAAGTCCTCGCAGGACTCTCCCTCACAACAAGTTGCAAATCATCCGAAAGAACGGGCAAAAGGCCCTGTGACAGATGAAGATGATCTTGATACCTCTGTTTTTTCTGTAAAACGTAGTGCTGCCATGATGCCCGAAGACACAACTCTTTTGGCGATGTCGCACGCTCCTTCTTCAACGATCCATTTGGTGCGAAGAACGCATGTCTCTCGTTCAAAAGCACGACTGGGTCGAGGTTCTTTTCTTTCCCTTTAGTGTTTTTGTTTGATCACTCGAAACAAAGGAGATCTTCACGATGCGTAGTGTATGGCGAAGTATGCCTGTGGTGTCTGTTTTTTGCGCTTGTTTGGGCTTTTTCGGCCTCTCGCTTGGGGCTCAAGCCACACCCCCCAAAGCCAAGGAAAAAAAACGAAGTGTCCCGCTCGAAAAAAAGCAAAGCGCTCCGCTCGAAAAAGACAAAAGAGAGACGATGATCCTGCCTCTGCGTTATGTGGATGGTCATCGACTTGCGAACATGATGCGTTTGTTTGTGCCTTCGGAAGAGCGCTACACTGAGATCCGTTACAGTCCAGCCTTGCACAAGATCTTGGTGCGTGCGCGTCCTGAGGTCTTGCAGATCCTCAAGCGCGCAAGCGAACAGATGGATGTACCGCAAGCACAGTTTGGTGTGCAGGTGTTTTTCGTCAAGACGCTCCAACCTGGTGAAAGCGCGGAAAATCCGATCCCTCGTAAGATGGATGCCTATCTGCGACGTGTCCTTCCTACATCTACGGGATTTTCGCTGGTCGAACGGCTGTACGTTCACGCAATCAACCATCAACGCGCACAACTCAAGATCGCCAATCTTGCGAGAGTTTCCGATCCTTCGGTGCAGATCACCCTTCACCAAGCCCCCAGCCCCAACTCTGGGATCCTTGTGGAGTTTTTGATTCGACAACACGAATCCTTTCAATCGACAGGAACGCGGGGCACCAATACACAGTTTATCTCGTCCGTTCATCTGAGCACAAATCTCTTTGTGCGCCCTGGCGTCTTTGCTCTTGTGGGTCATACACCCCTCAAACGTTCGGGGAAACAGCGTGAACAAGTCTTGGCTTTGATGAAGATCCAACGCATCCAAGAAGGTGATTCGCCCGTTGTGTGGAGCCGTCCGAAGGAGCCTTCGATCACGACCCCAGCTCCCAAGGTCCATGTCCCCAAGAAGCGGAATACTGTGGGACGTGGATGGGGCAGACGAGCGATCTCTCGTGTTATCCGAGAAAACCGCAAGTTCTTCAAGGTCTGCTATGAGCGTGCGCTTGCCAAACAACCCAAGCTACAAGGCCGTATCGTCGTGTCTTTTTCGATTCAAGGCGATGGCCGAGTGGCGGGTGCCAACACGAAAAGCTCAACCTTGCGTCACCCTGTGGTCGAAGCCTGTATCCTCTCACACTTCAAGGGCTTGCGCTTTCCCGCGCCTCCAGGCGGCCGTGTGGTCCGCGTGAATTACCCACTGTTGTTTAACTACAACCAATAAGCCTGCCCCTTTTCTGCCGTCTCGCCTCTCTCCTAGAGCATCCGCTTCTTGCGTCGAGATGTTCTTTCCTTTTCTTTCCTCCCCCGACGATATCCCTGTTGTGACCGAGATCTTAACAAAATCGGGAACTTTGGTTCGCAGTTGGGACCTCTAGGTTCCATGTGAACTGCGATTCATCCGTATTGAGCGAAGCTTCAGCGCGTGTTGAAGAATGCTTCAAAAAATAGATCATTGAAATAAAAGGGAAATATCTTTGGAGGAAGTTTTGCGGCTTTGGGATTGCATTGTTACGCCATCACAACATCACAAGAAACAAACAGCTGATAGATTCCTTACATCCGTAAAAGAGAGGGAAAGATGAACGAACACATGATCACGCGCCAAGAAGTCGAATTGAACTTTTCGGGCTTTATGACCCGTTTGCAAGAGGGCGAAGAGTGGGTTGCAGTGGATGGCCAAGCGTCCGTTGTGGGTATGACGCCCAAAGTGGACTTGGAGCGCTGGGAAGAAGTACGTGCACGCTTCTCTGAGTTCGAGTTGCCCTTCCCCTGATCCTCGACCCCAGACGCTTTTGAAAAAGAAGACGCTTTCTCGCTTTGAGGGGAGCAGAAAGCACACGAGGCTCGCTAGATGCGGGCCTTTTTCTTTGGTGGGCCCTTAGTGTCGGTAGTAGTCAATCCACGAGATATGGAAGCCCTTGTAGGGGATGTTGCTTAGCTCTTTTGGGAAGAGCACGCGGATGTAGCAAGAGCGTTTGGGGTGGTTGTGTGGGGAGCCTTTTAGCACGGTCCCATCGTCGGCGATCGTCCTGATTTGTGGTGCTGAGAGCTTCAACTTCTGCGCAAAATAGGACCTTTTGCGCAAAGTCACGGTGATCGATTCCATCTCAACACCGATGATGCCGCGGAGATGTATCTTTTCGCCAAAGATATGGAATCCTTCAAGCGAACCAAGGCGAAAGTGTAGCGCGATGTGGCGGGGCCAGTGTTGCTTTTTCCTAGAAAGGAAGAGTTGTCCCATCCCTGTGGGGCTATGGACATGCAAGATAACGCCTCCTTTGAGGGAAGGGTCAGGCGCACAACGGATCTGAAAAGGGTGATATTTGTTTTCCTGTTTCCACGAGAGCGGACAGACGAAGGACTTGGGTGATGTTGTGGGTTGTGAGGTGGGGTGTGGTTTGGTTGTTGGGGTTGCTTGGGCTGTCGATGTAAGAAAAAGACTGAACAATATGGAAAAAAGAGAGGCTGGGTATCTCATGGGCCATCCTTCTGTGTGGGAGAGGGGTTGTTTAGGGAGGGACGGCCAGAAAAAGTATGAGTCGCGGTAGGATACCTGTGTTGGGGTCAGGCCAGTTCTTCGAGGACAGAGGAGATCGCGTCAAAGGAGAAACCTTGGCGACGGAGGTAGTCGCTGAGTTTTTTTCTGCGTTTGTAGAGATTGGTTTCGCTTTTTCCTAGGCGTTCCCAGCGTTTTTGTGCGAGGGGGCGGATCTCTTCGAGGACATCGCGTTCTTCGGCGGGCTCTTCAACAAGGTCTTCAGGTTCGATATACATGGCTTCTTCGATCTCGATATCGTCGATGGGATCGTCTTTTTCGATTTGTTGAAAGACGCGTTGTGCGAGATCAAATCCCAAACCTTGGCGCAAGAGGAAGTCGAGCAACTTTTGGCGGCGTTTTTGGGCATTGGGTTCTTTTTTGAGGCGTTGCCAACGTTTTTGGGCATGGGGCGTGATGGTTTCGACGAGATCGTTTTTTTCTTCGAGCTGTTGGATGGCTTCTTGGATGTGGTTGGCGGATATCCCGCGTTTTTTGAGTTCCATTTGGATGCGTCGTGGGCCTTGTCCGCGGGCTTCGAGTCGGCTTTGGGCAAAAGAGCGCGCAAAGTTGGGGTCGTTGAGGTAGCCGAGATCGCGAAAACGCTGGATAACCTGTTCTGCGATGTCTGGTGCAATACCTCGATCTTTCAGCTTTTTCTCGACTTCTTGTTCTGTGCGTGCTTGGTAAGACAGGAAGTTGAGGGTGATCTCTTTGGCGCGTAGGATCTGGGCTTCTTTGAGGAGGGCGCGTTCCTTTTCCTCGTCGATACGGCAGCCTTTGCACAGCATGTGCTGCACCACAAGATCGCGTGGGAGACCGAAGGCGTATTTGCCATCGAGGTAGATGGAAAGCCTGTCTGGGTTCTTCTTTTGCGGTTCCATCGCAGTGATGATGCGTTCTGCGGTGGGCAGAGACAGTTCTGGTGGAGATGGTGAAAACTCCGAACGTTCGGTCTCTTCAGCGCCATCTTTGGGTGGGGTTCGTAGTTTTTTTCGATAGATACTCATGCAAATCCTCTTCAAAGTGAATAGAAAAGTCTTTGCACGAGAAGATAACATGCCTGATTGTCGAAGGGTGTCATGGGAGGGAAAAGGGATGAAGAAAAGCTCGGTGGGGAGGGGAGAGAAGAGTCGCAATTAGCCTTTGATGAAAGACATGGTGCGATCTTTGCCGCGGCGACCTTTACCAGTGCAGGTAAGTTTTTTGCCGCTGAAGTCACAACGTACAGTTTGTTCTTTTTTGGTTTTTGCGTTGGTGGTGGTGATAGCAATTTTGCCACCATCCATCTTCCAAGTACCAACTTCAGATTTTTTACGAACTTCGCCTTTTTTGAAGGGATTGGGGGTCGTGCTGTTCATGGTGGCTTTGCCGCCAGCTTCGAGGGAGAGGCTAACGTTCATCATGTCGATGATCGCGAGGCCGAACTTAGCGAAGCCTTGTTTTTCTTTGGGCATTTTTGCGATCTTAGCTTCGATCTCAGCTTTCATCGCAGCTTTATCGAGTGTGTAAGTTCCTTCTACGGAACCTTTTTTACAACCCCAGAGAGAGAAGGAAAGGCCAACAACTGCGATCCAAAGAGCCAATTTTTTCATTTCTACGAATCCTCTGTGTTTGGACGTGGGTTTCCCGCGCACCATGAGCGAGAAAGCATACGTGACTTCTGCGCGCCTGAAGATGCGCAGGTGGGGTGTCATAACATGACAATGAAAGTTTTTCATCTTCTTTTTTTGAAGAAAGCACTTGGCAAGCAAGCGAAAAAAAGATCGCAGTTCTTAGGAGTTAGCGGGCATCGGATTTGTCGAAGAGATAGGTGGGTGAGGTGGGTTAGTTTTCGAGGAGTTGTTCAGCTTGGTTAAACAAGGCAGGGCGCAGCATCAAGACCGCGGATAGGGAGGCAAATGCGCCCACACCCAAGATCAAGGCGACGATGACAAATTGATAAAGGGCCGAACGAAGGGGATCTTCGCCACCGAGCAACATCCCTGTCATTAGACCCGGGATCCAAACGATCCCCAAGGAACGCATGGTATCGATGCGGGGGATCAAGCTGGCTTGCACGGCCGTTTGTATCATGGGGGCGATGGCTTGGGCGGGTGAGGCACCAAGAGACAAAGCTGCTTCGATCTGCCCTGTGTGCGACTTGATCTCACCTTGGAGGCGTTCGAGAGCAAGGGATATGGTGTTCATGGCGTTGGCGATCATCATGCTGCCGATCGGGATCATGGCGGTCGATCGGGTCTCTATGATGCCGAGCGCAAGGGTCAAGACAAGCGAAACGCCAACAGAGAGCAAGATGCTAGAAAAGATGATCGTGCGGGTACGTGGGAGTTTGTGGACTCTTGAGGAGGCGATCTGTGTTCCAATCCCCATCATACAAAGGAGGACGATGGGAGCGAGCCACGAGGGGCCCCGAAACACCGCGACAAGCAAAAGCCCCACGCCCACGACTTGAAGGAGGCCGCGCAACAGAGCGAGTCCACCTTCTCGTAAGAGCTTGATGCCAAAACGATGCGCGACAAACAAGGCCAAAAACACAAGCAGCATAGTGCCTGAAGCTTGGAAGATGCGGACCCATAGGGGATCTTGTGTGATGTAGTGAATCATCCCATTTTCCCGTGGATAGAGGAGTCTTGTTGAAGGAGTTCTACGCCGCCAAGGGCTTTACAGCGGCCTTGGTCCAAAAGCAAGACTTGCTCAGCGAGGCGTTTGGCTTGTTCGACGTGGTGCGTGATCCAGATCGCCGTGTATCCGTTTTCTTGCAGCAGTCCAGCGATAAGAGCCTCGATCTCTCGGCTCATCGCTTCGTCGAGCGCTGCGGTGGGTTCGTCGAGCAAGAGCAGCTCTGGTTCATTGGCGAGGGTTCTTGCAAGGGAGACGCGTGCGGCCTCTCCACCGGATAACTTTTTGATCGAGCGCTCCCCAAAGCCCGCAAGTCCAACTTGTGACAACAGACGTTCGACATCTTCGTCGCTGAGCTGTTTGCCTCGTTGGAGGGGGCCAAAACGAATGTTGTCTGCGACTGTTTCTGGAAAAAGATGGGGTGATTGCATCACCATCCCCACACGGCGTCGAAGAGACTGGGGCGGGAGCGTTGTGATATCGACGCCATCAAGAAGGATGCTTCCGCTGCTTGGTTCATCCAAGCGGTTGAGCATACGCAAAAGCGTCGATTTTCCCGAACCACTCGGGCCCATCACGACCATGAGTTTCCCCGTTTGCAGAGAAAAGGATATCTCTCGAAGCAACCAAGTCCCTTCGCTTTGGCGGCCAAGGTCCCGTACTTCGAGCAGATGGGTTGTCATATAACGTCTCCTTTGTCTTGCACGCACTTGAAAAGGTTTCTTTGTGTTTTGGAAACAATGAAGCCAAAGAAGGTTGTTTGAGCATTGCGTGGCGTGTCGTTTATAAGCAGACGCGTCTCGTTTTGGCAAGCTTGGTTTGGGGGGAGGTGTGGTCGCCGAAGTCGTGAGGTGCGGTGATGGAAAAAATTGTGGTGAGCATCCATAGAAACGCCAAGACCCAGACACGTCTCTGGCTTGATTTGCCCATGACAACGTGTTCTTCGCGCACTACATTGCGAGACGCTTTTGAGATAGGCTCGGGGCCGATGTGAGATCTTCTGTGTTGCCCGAGACATCTATCTTTTCGTTCTTTGTGTGCGTCGCACGTCTTTTTCGATGCGAAAGATGCGTGTGAATCGTTTAAGAGGAGACCTCTTTATGAAGCGGATCATGGTCAAGAAGCGGCTGTTGGATGGCCGTGCTTGTGAAAAATGTATACAAGCTGAAGAGTTGCTGCGGCAAAGAGGGGTGTGGGAACAGATCGACGAAGTGGTCTGGGCCGAAGAAGGCGATGCAAACTCCCCAGGGATGGTACTTGCTGCGCGTCATGGTGTTTCTGTGGCTCCGTTTTTTATCGTCGAAGAAGACGATGGCAGCGAGAAGATCTACAAGAGTGCGTTGTTGTTTTTGCGAGAGCAGCTTTCTGATGCGCCCAAGACATCGAATGAAACGGATGGAAAGAGCTTTTCGATGGAAGATCTTCACAGCTTTGAACAGCAGTATGCCTCCCGTCCTCCCAAGGAGATCATCACATGGGCGTTGCAGCAGTACGGAAAAGACTGCGCGATTGCTTTTAGTGGCGCAGAAGATGTCGTCTTGATCGATATGGCTGTGCGGACGGGTCTGCCTTTTTCGGTGTTTTGTTTGGATACAGGGCGGTTGCATCCAGAGACCTATCAGTTTTTGGAGCGCGTGCGGACGCATTATGGGATCGAGATTTCGATGATGTCTCCCGATACCACGGCATTACAGAACTTTGTTCAGAAAAAAGGTCTGTTTAGCTTTTTCGAAGATGGTCACAAGGAGTGTTGTGGCGTCCGCAAGGTCGAGCCATTAAAGCGGGCTTTACGAGGATATCGCGCATGGATAACAGGACAACGCCGCGACCAAAGCCCAAGCACCCGTGGTGAGTTGTTGGTGATCCATCAAGATGAAGCTTTCGCCGGAAAAGACGGTCCCTTGGTCAAGATCAATCCTTTGGCGGGTTGGGGACTCTCCAAGGTCTGGGGTTATCTTCGCACCCAAGAAGTTCCTTACAATCCTCTTCATGATCGGGGCTTTGTCTCGATCGGCTGTGAGCCATGCACGCGACCGCCCCGCCCAGGAGAACACGAACGCGCGGGGCGTTGGTGGTGGGAAGAAGAAACGCAACGCGAGTGTGGCCTGCACATCGCGCAAGAGTCCTAGTCTCCGTCTTTTTCCTCTCATTTGCTCACGTGATTTGTATACATCTCGGTCTTTGTGTGGGGGAGAGGTCGCAGGATCGGCTGTTTGGCCTTTGAGCATTGCGGCATCCAAAGGGCTGTGGTATAGGGCGGCGGAATGGGGAAAAAGCCGTATCGTGCGGCTTTTGGTACACAAACGCAGCTCTTTGAGCTGTAGAGGAGGCGGTGATGGCGTTTCGAGGTTTGGACTTTTTGCAGATCGATCGGATGTTGAGCGAAGAAGAGCGTATGATCCGAGATGAAACGCGGGCCTTTGTGGATCGAGAGATCGTGCCTTTGATCGAAGGACACTTTGAAGCCCACACCTTTCCTGATGACTTGATGAAGGTGTTGGGAGAGCAAGGTTATCTGGGGTCTTTCTTGCCCGAAGAGTACGGTGGTTCGGGGGCTTCGTATGTTGCTTATGGCTTGGTGTGCCAAGAACTCGAACGTGGAGACTCTGGGATCCGCAGTTTTTGTTCTGTGCAGTCTAGCTTGGTGATGCTTCCTATTTGGAAGTTTGGGTCTGAAGAACAACGCCAGCGATGGTTGCCAGCGATGGCCCAAGGCCAAAAGATCGGATGTTTCGGCTTGACCGAACCGGACTTTGGTTCCAACCCCAACGGGATGCTCTCTCGTGCGAAAAAAGATGGAGAGAGCTACATCCTGAACGGTACCAAGCGTTGGATTACAAATGCTGATATCGCCGATGTTTGCTTGGTTTGGGCAAAAGATGATCAGGGAAAAGTCGGTGCTTTCTTGATCGAGAAGGGTACACCTGGCCTTGAGCAAGTCGAGATTAAGCGCAAGTACTCGTTGCGTGCGTCTCATACAGGGGAGTTGATCATGGAGGACTGCCGTATCCCAGCCTCCAATCGTCTGCCTGATGCGCACGGCCTCAAGGCGGCGTTGCAATGCTTGGACTCTGCGCGTTATGGGATCGGCTGGGGGGCTTTGGGCGCGGCGATGGCTTGTTATGAAGTGGCCTTGGATTACACCAAGGAGCGCGTGCAATTCTCTCGACCTATCGCGGGCTATCAGCTTGTACAAGACAAGTTGGTTTGGATGCTGACAGAGATCAGCAAAGGCCAGCTTTTGTCTTTGCACATTGGTCGCTTGCGCGATCAGGGCTTTGGGCACCATTCTCACGTATCCATGGGCAAGATGAACAATGTTCGCATCGCCATCGAGATTGCGCGTATGGCACGAGAACTTTTGGGAGCGAGTGGGATCACGGCGGAGTATCCGATTATGCGACACATGCTGAACCTCGAAAGCGTGTTGACCTACGAAGGAACCGAAAATATCCACAAGCTGATCCTTGGAAAAGAGATTACAGGGCTCGCCGCTTTCGATGGTTGAGTGTTTCTAGGCTGTTGTACCTCGCTTTGTTGGGGAGAAGGGGTGTGGGGCTTGAGAGGGGGCGCTTGACGATGCAGCTTGGGGCGTTCTAACGTATGAAGTCTGCAAAGAAAAAGCATTATCCAAGCGGCGTTCTTCAAAGCTTTCCGAACCTCCGCTTGTTTTGTGGTTAGGGGTGCTTGTTATGTGGCGTTTGTGGTTTTTACTCGCATCCTTGTTGTTGTGGGGCGCTTGCAATGGAGTGACCCAACAGCCTTGTAAGTATTTTTCTGAGTGCCAAGGGGGTCGAGCGTGCGTCGATGGCGTCTGTACATGTCCAGAAGGGATGCAGGATTGCCGTGGGGCTTGCACAGACATCCAAAAAGACACGCAACACTGCGGGGCTTGTGATCAGGCTTGTGCTGCGGGGCTCTCTTGTGAAAAGGGGAGCTGTGTTTGTTCCCAAGGTCTGGCGTTGTGCGATGGGATTTGTGTAGATACCGCGAAAGATGCGCAACATTGCGGAGGATGCAAACAAAGCTGCAAGGATGGGGAGTCTTGTGCGGAGGGGAGCTGTCAGCCTTCTTCGTGCCCTGCGGAAAAAGCGACGCGTTGCGATGGTGTATGTGTGGATCTTCAGTCAGATGCGCTGCACTGTGGGGCTTGTGGGGCAGCATGTACTCCTGACGCTGCGTGCCAAGGGGGAAGCTGCCAGTCTTGTCCAAGCTCTGCCCCAGCTCTTTGCGACGGGGTTTGTGTGGATCTTCAGTCGGATGGGGTGCACTGCGGCATGTGTGGTCGCGGTTGTGGCCTGCGTCAGCTTTGCCAAGATGGGGCTTGCGTGTGTTTGGCGGGCTTGGACAAATGTGGCGAAGAGTGTGTCGACCTTCGCAGCGAGAGCAAACATTGCGGAGCTTGCGGGCGTTCCTGTCCAAATGGGCAATTTTGTGTGGAGGGCCAGTGTGTTGAGAGTTGCCCAAACGCCACACCCATCGTGTGTTTGGGCTCTTGTGTCGATCTTCAAACAGACACCAAGCATTGTGGCTCTTGTGGTTTTGCATGTCGTGCGGGTCATCTTTGTGTCGCAGGGCGTTGTCAGTGTCCCCCTGGTCAACAGGCTTGTGCGGGGGCTTGTGTCGATATCGCAAACAACCGTGAACACTGCGGGGGTTGCAACAACATCTGTCCTTTGGCTTCTGTTTGTGTGGGTGGGCAGTGTCAGTCTGAGTGCCCCGTGTCTACGCCACTTTTGTGCTTGGGTGGATGTGTCGATCCGCTGACCAATCCCAACCACTGTGGTGCATGTGGAAAGCCCTGTTCGCTCGGTCAGATCTGCGAGTCGGGCCTTTGTCGTTGTCCTGCGGGGCAGGCATTGTGCAATGGTCGTTGTGTTTATCTCGCCACGGATGGTTTACACTGCGGAAGCTGCGGGAAAGCTTGCCAAGTTGGAGAACGATGTCGCGAAGGAAACTGCCAAGCAGAGTGTTTGCCCACACAAAAGCTGTGCACGGGTCAGTGTGTCGATATCCAAACGGACGCCAGACATTGCGGAGGATGCGGAAATATCTGTTCTTCTGGAGAACGTTGCGCGGAAGGCCGCTGTGTTGTGGACTGCCCTGCGGGTTCTCCCACGATCTGCGGCTCATCTTGTGTGGATACGCAAAACAATGCCCAACACTGCGGAGGCTGCGACAAGCCTTGCGTGCAAGGATTTGTTTGCCTACAAGGGGCGTGCGTTTGCCCTGCAGGGACGGCCCTTTGTGGTGGTTCGTGTGTCAACCAGCAAAGCGATGTTCGTCACTGTGGGGGCTGCAATAAACCCTGTTCTTCGGGGTTTATCTGTGTCTCTGGAAAGTGTCAGTGCCCTAGCGGAACGACCGATTGTAGCGGAAACTGCGTCGATCTGCATGTGAATCCCAATCATTGTGGGGGCTGCGGAAAAGCTTGTACGGGTGGACAGATCTGTAGTAGTTCAAGTTGCAAGTGTCCCACAGGAACATCCGACTGTTCGGGGACTTGTGCAGATCTTTCCAACGATGCCCAACACTGCGGAGGATGCGGAAAAGCCTGCACAGGTGGAAAGATCTGTCAGTCTCGTTCTTGTCGTTGCCCAAGCGGAACGACCGACTGTAGCGGGACTTGCGCAAACTTGTCTTCTGACGCCCAACACTGCGGAAGTTGCGGGAAAGCCTGCACGGGTGGAAAGACTTGTCAGTCTCGAACTTGTCGTTGCCCAAGCGGAACCATCGAATGTTCGGGGACTTGTGTCAACCGCCTTACAGACACCAGCAACTGTGGGGGATGTGGCAGCATTTGTCGCACCACGTATCTCTGCAACAATGGCTCTTGTCGTTGTCCCACGGGCTTTAGCGAATGCAATGGCTATTGTGTGGACTTGAATACAAACGTGAGCAACTGCGGAAGTTGCGGCAACCGATGCACACAGTATGTCAACCAAGTCTGTATCTCCCGACGTTGTACGTGTGCGACAGGTTATTCTTTATGCAGTGGTCGTTGTGTCGATAAGAAAACGGATCGCTACAACTGCGGGACTTGTGGGAGACAATGCACACAGTATGTTGGGCAGATCTGCAACAATGGAACGTGTGGATGCCCGACAGGTACGAGGGTTTGTGGAAGCGCTTGTGTGGACACCAGCACAGATCGCTACAACTGTGGGACTTGTGGGCGTCAGTGCACACAGTACGCTTATCAGATCTGTAAAAGCGGAACGTGCGGATGTCCCGATGGGATGAAGGTTTGCGGAAGCGCTTGTGTCAACACCAGCACAAGCAATAGCAACTGTGGGTCTTGTGGGCGTCAGTGTTCGCTCGGTAAGTATTGCCAGAATGGGATTTGTCGATAACTCATACTTTTTCGTGATAGAGGCTCATACTTTTTCGGTTTGTGGCTTTTGAGGAAGGAAGATGCGCAAAACAAACCCCAGCCCCAAGAGAAGCAGTCCTGCGAGCCAGATATGGAGAGGGACGAAAAAGGCGAGTGTTCCACAAGAGAGCAGCCCAAACAGCGAGATGATGCGGGGATATCGTTGGTCTTTGGGAGGAAGTCGTAGTGCACTAAGATTGGTGAGTCCGTAATAAATCAACACTGTAAATGCACTAAAAGACCACGTGGTGCGGACATCTCCTAACATCACAAGCGCCGCGATAAAGAGCCCGATGCCCCAGACCGCACGATGAGGACTTTCGGTCTTGGCGTCGATGTGAGCGAACAAAGCGGGCATCTCACCATCGCGGGCCATCGCAAAAAGCACACGAGACAGCCCCAAAAGAAGATTCAATAAGACCCCTGCCATCGCAGTGATCGCACCCATCGCGACCACGAACGCGACTTGGGGAAGGCGAAAGGTTCGTGCGACTTGTTCGAGGGGGGCTGCGGTCTTAGCGTACTGTCCGAAGTGTTGGGCACCAACCGTCGCGACCGCCACAAAAGAGACACTGACATAAAGTACCATCGAAAGCAGCAAGGTCCCAAGGATCGCGCGTGGGATGACTTTGGCGGGCTCACGGACTTCTTCGCCAAGCGTCGCGATGCGGCCGTAACCTGTGTACGCCACAAACATCAGTGCTGTGGCTTCAAGCATCGAA
This sequence comes from Myxococcales bacterium, assembly GCA_020632975.1. Taxonomy (GTDB): domain Bacteria; phylum Myxococcota_C; class UBA6777; order UBA6777; family UBA6777; genus JAKLKB01. The sequence continues at coordinate 354,245 of JACKEL010000001.1, read as the reverse complement.
AACGGATGAGATAGGCTATTGAAGAGGTCGGAGGATAGGATGTTTTTGTTGATTTGAGCGAGCGATGTACTGAACAGTCCTACCACCACAAAACTACCAAGCGCAAAAAGTGTAAAGCTGACGATCCAGATGTTCGCAAGATTGGAGCGTTTGAGCCCCGAAGAAACCAGCGCGGTCAGCGTCAAGACCAAGGCTAACGCGATCGCTGTACGGATATGGCGATGGGATGGGAGGTTGAGCAGATTCATCAGGTAGCCCGCAAAGCCCAGTGCTGCGGTCGCTGCGGAAGCGCTCTTTGCGGCCAAAAACATCCATCCTGCGGCGAAACCTGCGGCGGGATGAAGATAAGCACGGCCATAAGCGTATGTGCCACCACTTACAGGATGGGCCGCGGCAAGTTGGGCGCTCGAAAGTCCGTTGGCAGACGCGACGACAGCCGCAAAGACCACCGCCAGAAGAACACCGTTGCCGACGATCCCTGCCGAAAGACCGAGGCTGACGAACACCCCTGTGCCCAAGATGGAACCCAAGCCCATCCACACTGCGCCCCAAAAACCAATCACCCGCGAAAAGCTTTGTGGAGGTGAACTTTGTTCTGTTGTCATCGTGTTTTCCCTGTTCAGAAGGACGAAAGAGGCCGTTTTCGAGCATCGTTGTAGAGAACCAACACCGCAAACGCAAGGGGTTCTCTTTGACCGCCCAAGTCTCTTTTGGCGCTTCCTTCGCGCAAAGGGTAGGGGTCACATGAAAGAGAACTTTACGAGGTTGATGGAAGGGGTAGGAGTGGGTTGATACGTCAGCGTGGACGGGGTGGAAAGTGCAGTGCCCGTCGTCAGGTTTCCCACACTAGGAATCAACGTTACGGCGGCCAACACAATCGATAGAAGACCTGAGATGATGAGTTGCACCATGATGCCCAGTTTGATCAGGTCGTTGTTGCCCAATGCTGTAAACAAGACAACCGCCAAGATGGGGGCGAGTATGCCAAAACTTGCGGAGACCACACCCGCGATGCCCCAATCGCGCAGTGTGTCTCGACTTGCTTGTTGTCCCCTCACCACAAAGTTTCCAATCATCGTGATGGTCGTTGGTATAAAGAGCAGGGAAAACCAAGTGATGCGGATGGCGTGGTAGGCGGTGAGAAACCCGTCTGATGAGGATTTGGGGGCGCAGTTTCTCTCTTGTGTGGGGTCAAAGGGGTTTGTTTGGAGGGAAGAGGATGTCCAAGACGGGAAAAGGCGGATAGAGCTTGTGAAACGCAGGCTTCGTTTTTGGGCGTGGGCTTGTGTTGTGGAGAATACAAGCAGACACAAGGGAAAAAACAGATATTTGAACATTGATCTTCCCTCTTTTCTTGAGGTGAAAGGGAAATCTGATGATGGGTGTGAGGTGCGTTGCATGTTGAACCACTCTCAAAACACCCCGCTCACGAGGGATATCGAGGTTGTGCTGTGATGCAATGGATTGTTTTGAGAGCCTGTAGGGTTCGACAACTTGTTCATGCTAAGGATGCTGGGAACAAGTGCGAAGATCGCCGCTGGGAGCCAAAAAAGGAAAGATCTCCAGATCATTCCCCACCAAACACCGTCCCAACCTCCGTTGCCTGAGATGGCCCAACCAAAGATAAAAGCGCCAATGCCAATCAACGCAGTGAGACCTCCCATGATGATACCGCCCAGCGCCCAATCAAATTTTGTTTGGTGGTCGGATGGAAGGAACAAAAGAGCTGTATTGCCAGCACCCATCAAGAGAGAGACCACAGGTAAGAGGCCAAGCAAAGGACCAAACTTCAACAGGTTAGAAGAAGAAGTCCAGATGCGATTCCATTCTTCCTCCTGTTTCAGTTGCAAATCGAGCTTTTTTCCTTTTCCTTGGTTGCATGATGCATAGATGTTGCGCTCCGTTTCCCAAGAAAAGCCTTGTTGGATGCGATCAAGACCATCCAACGTGAGTGTTTGTGCGTGGGTGTTGGCTGGGAACGATATCAAGAGGGCGAAAAGCAGAAAGTATTTCATGACTTTGTTTCTCTCTGGCTAGGATCGCAAAGATTAAAAAGTGCCACCGAAAAGAGACATCGAGACGGAAGGGCTCGCCTGCAACGAGCTTTGGACTGGCGTGGTTGTATTGATCACGTGGACGAGGTTGATCACGCTGGGGACGATGGAAAGTGCCGCCGCAAGCAACCAGAGCCCGAAAGACAAGAGCTGTTGCCAGTCGTTTTTCCCTATACTGAAAAGACCTTGGATCTTTGACCCTCCCAACGTCAGCATGAAAGACAAGGCACTCAAACCCCAAGCCCCAACAATGCCTCCAACGATCAATCCTGCAATGGCCCAGCCCTGTCGCATCTCCGCCGCAGAAGAGAGTCCCCACACCGCGAAGTTCCCTGCGGCTGTCGCGAGAGACAACGCAGGAGGGAGCGTCAACAATAGGGCACCTCTGGTATTTTCGGCCCGAATCTTCTCAATTTCTTGCTCTCTTTCACTCTTCTGGTGTGGCTGTTTTTGGGGGTGCTTTGTCTTTTCTTTTTCGCCCACACAATGAAGAGATAGGAGTGCGTTGTTTTCTGCTTGGATGGGAAAAACCCCTGCAAAGGCATCGAAAGGTTTTTGCTCTGCTTGGGATGGGCTAGGAAACAACAAGAACAACAGTGACGAGAACAAGATCATTTTGGGCATGTGGCTGTCCTCCTTTGGCTTGTAAGAGTGTGGTCTTTTTTGAAGTGATGGGTACGCCTCGATCAGCGCCTACGATGCTCGTGTCGCTTTGTAAGGGGAACTATCAAAATCTGATCATAGAGTATGAAATACGTTTGTCGCTGCGTGATCTATGACACGCAAGATTCAAACACTTGTACCCAAGATGAAACCCAAGTCCCTCACTATTGCGCCACAGCCCCGATTGTCCGAGCGGATCTTTGTGGAGGTGAGCTTTGTTTTTTTACACATTCTCTTTTTGGAGGAAGGAAGAGGCCGTTTGTGAGCTTTGTTGTCGAGAACCAACACTGCAAACGCGAGGGTTTTTTTGTCGCCCAAGATCCTCCTCGCGGGATCTAAACATGTGGTGAGGTGTCTTTTGGAACGTCGGACGAGACATGTGCTCGGTCTGTCTTGATGAGCAGAAAGGGAAGATGTGTGAAAAGGAGCGTGGGAAAGTGGATGTGCCCCTTGGTATGGGGGCTATGGAGCTTGTTCTTCTTGGGGGGAGCAGGCGAGGTCTTGGCAAAGAAAAAAAGTCGTACCGTCAAAGGAAAAGTCTTTCTTGAGACCTTCCAAAAACAATGGTTTTTACAAAAAGACGGGAAGTTTTTGCGATACCAAAAGAAAGAAGCGCTGAACCTGTTTTCTGAAGAAGGAGGGAAGATGTTGGGCGAAGTTCCATCGTCTCTTCAACCTTTGGGGCGGAGCAAGCTGTGGTTGGGCTTGATGGCGGGGAGCTTGTCTGTTTCGATCTTGTCCTTTGGTGGGGCGATTGGGATCTTTTTCTTGTCGCCCAACGTCCTTGGTGGCGTCACCTTGGACAGCGTACTTTTTGGGGTCTTGTTGGGGATTGGTCTTGTAACCTTTCCATTGGCACTGTTGTTTGCGAGTCCTTTGGGGCAAAGCACCCACGAAACTGTGGAGCGCTACAACCAAGGCATCTTTGAGAAGGCTCTTTCTGCGCCAAGTCTTACCGCCTCGCAACGAGAGGCTTGGTCGAGCTTGGGGGAACAACGCATTTACACGGACGAGCAAGGCTGGATACGCAAAGGAAAACAAAGGCTTCCCGCAAACTCAGCTTGGCACGAGGACTTCTTCAAAGAACATCCAAAACATCGTGAAAGCTTGCGTGTGGCTTGGAGGACGCGTATCGCAGGGATTTCTCTGTTGAGTGCTGGAGGGTTGGCGATGCTTGGCGGGATAGCCACTTTCGCTTTGGATCCTTTGGCAGTTTTTTCGCCTGGGGGACGCATCTTGATCCCACCTTTGTTGTCGTATGGTTTGTGGGCTGGGGGGCTGATCTTTTTTGGTTTGGGCCTTGCCTTGGAAGTGAACGCACAAAACACCTACCAGCGGACGTTGGCTTTGTACAACCAGTCATTGTTTCAACGAGCTTTGGGGCTACAAAACCCACCATCTTCTGCAACTCAAAAGCGCCTAAAGACCCTTTCTCGTCTTGTGTCTTCCCCAAAACAACGGTTTGTTGGTGAAGTCCTTTTGGCGATGGATTGAGCTTTTTCAAAGAGCGGCAAAAACAAATCTGCTGCGACTTGCTTGTGCGTCTTGCGTAATCCTTTTGGCTGACTTAATCATCTTTGGGACGCAACACATCCTCTAAAAAAGGAGTCCAAAGTCATGGCACATCACACAAAATCTACACTTAATTGGCTGAGTCGTCTCTCTATCGCCATGATCTTTCTTGCTCTTTTGAGTGGGGGCTGTGGACTCCGCAGAGGTCAGATGGCCTGTTCTAGTACCAAACAATGCCAACGCAAGTTGGGTCCTTATCACCAATGTCTTGAAGGGGTTTGCGCGGTTCGTTGTCGAACCCACCGCGATTGCCGCAATACTGTGGGCGAGCGTTATGCGTGCCGCCAAGGAACTTGCTGGGTGCGTTTGCCTTCCGCGCCGATCCTTAATCTCGACGCTGCATGGGACGACACAGGCGACGACTCTGGGTGGGATGATGGATGGGACGACGGTTCTGACGATGGAACCGATGATGGCACCGACAACAACTCGGACGATGGCTTTCTGGACGACGGAACCGACGATGGGACCGACAATAGCTCGGATGATGGCTTTATGGATGATGGGGCGGGCGACAGCAGCGAAGATTAAATCTTGTTGAGAACCTTGGGGATGGGGTAGATTCTTTTGAGTGTGTGGACCCAAACATGGGGACACAAACTTGAGCCGCATCGTTGTAAACGTTTATTCGATATTTTAAGCAGCTGAGATCATTGAGGGAATTCAAGTTGACACAGAGGAGGCGCAAGATGCGAAAGGTGTACAGTGGTTTCTTGGTTTTGGCTTTGGGGTTGTTGTGGATGCCTGCGCCAGCCTTGGCTCATGGAGGATACGAAGGTCTTTTTATGATCTTGGTTGCGGTCGGGGTGTTGTCCCTTTTGGGGGTCGTGCTTGAGATCTTGCAATTGGTGTGGATGGTCAAGTGTTTTCGAGGAACTGCAAGCGCACGAGTGGTCAAGTGGTGCAAAGGCTTGGGGATCTACCACCTTGTGATGGGCGTGATCTTCACGGGCATCGCGGGTTATGGCTACAAAAATGTCGATGTGCTTCGCATCATGGGCCTTTGGGCGCTCAGCTTTTTTATTATGGGGGGGATGGGGGTCTTCATCGCAAACAAAGTGAGTGCTTCGCCTACCACCCCTGCATGAATTTGATTGGGGAGACCATCTTTCCGTAAGCCAAAACGAGCCCCCAACCGCGATCTTCGGATACTTTCTACATCTTTTCTACCCATCTCACTTCCCTTTTTCTTCTTTTTCTATCTGACGATGTCCCTGTTTTTGAAAAGATTCTTCTCTTTGGGATATCCAAGAATACTTTCTAGCTCACAATTATTTTGTGAGCCATTCCACACCATTGTTGTGTTGTGTCTCACGAAAAAAATATGAATTGCATCACATGTAAGTATTTGAAAATAAATAGAAACTTATTTTTGAAAAGATCGAAAATGTAATTCATCATGGGAAGCACGACAAACAAATGAGCCAGCTCGCAGAGCTTCTCTTCATGTGGATTTATCCTTCGTAAAGGAGCGCTGTGATGTTGAATCGATTAAAAGGGAAAACCTCTGGCAAGCCTGCTTCTCAATCATCCAAAACAAACCCTGCTCAACCACCCAATGCAAGCTCTTCTCAACCAGTAAAAGATTCCCAAACACCCGCCCCCAACACAGCACCACAGACCCCTTTGAACCAGAGACCTGGGTTTGCGCCATCTCCTTTTGTACAGGCACAACAAACCCCCAACACCCCCAAGCCTGTCCAGTTCAATCCTGAGGCTGCGAAAGTCGTTGGTCGTCCAACCTCACCTGAGACACCTTCTACTTCTACGCAATATCCGACGCCTGGGATCCTCACGAGCATGAAAGAGCAACAGTCGCTTGGTGGAAACCCTTCTCAGTTGTCGTCTTTTCTTGATGAAAAGCGCCAAGAACGCCCCGTTCCTCCCAATACCAATGCATCGCCTGCTGCGACGACCTCCGATCGTCCGCCTGTACCGCAAAAACCTCCTCATCTCATGCAACATCAGACGACATCAAGTTCAGAGCCTTCTCCCCAAGCTCCATCACAGCCTGTGTCAAATCGGCCTCTTCCGCCCCATCTTCGTCCGACGCCACCGAATGATCGTCCGACGCCACCGAATGGTCGTCCCACAGTTCCGCCAAGGAATCCACAGAGTAACGCGTTTTCTTCGCAACCCTCTGCGAGTCCCACACCCATGCCTTCGCAGCTTGGTACGCAAAGCTTACAAGGGTCTGCGAACCATTCGCCATTAACGCAGCAGCCGTCGAATGTACAAGCGGCTTCTTTGTCGTCTCCTGTGTCCAGACCCAACGCCACCCCACGCCAAGAACTACAGAGTTTGGTGGGAGACGTGGCGTCAGGGAAGTTAAGCGGCTACGACGCGATCTACAACCAGTACAGCACCGCGGACAATGGGTTTCAGACCCTGACTCCCGAGGGCTACAAACAAAGGATCGATGGGTTGAAGTCTCCTGTTGCTCCTGCTCCTTCGATAAAAGGCTACCGAACGGGAGAGAATTTCATTCAATACACGTTGGCGGGAACCGATATGCAACAACGCACACAAGAGCGGGTGTACGTCCATGCGAAGTCCGATCACGCGCCAGATGTGATGCAACATCTTTTAAGTGAGCAAATGAACGGGCAAAACGAAGGGGTCACGGCAGCCAAAGTGTGGAACTATGGTGAGATCACCAAAAGGAATGATGGGATCGTGGTTTACACAGAAGGTGGAAAGTCCACGCAAGACGTCATCCAAAGTCTGAAGGGTTACCAGCAAAACAATCCCACTCACTTTGGTAGCAGTACGCCGATGATGACGCAAAAACATGGAGCAGGGATTGCGACAGGCCCTGATCCCAAAGAGGGGGGCTCTTTTGGAACTGTTCGTGCGGATGCCATCGCACAAGCGGAGAAGAACCTAAGAGGAGCATCGAATCGACCAATCGATCCACAACGACTACAAACAGAAGTTGATCGCTTGTTGAGAGAAGCAGGGGTCGATCCCCGAGATCCTTCGACAGACTTGTAGTATGCGCCGCTTGGAGGAAGGGGAAAACAGTGTAAGACTTTTTCCTGAAGGCTTCTGCGGGGATGACTTTGTTTGCTTGCGCGTTGGATCTTTTCTCTTTTTTCCTGACCACCTCTCTACACAACGTCTTTGACTGTGCTAAGAAACAACGAGATGTGCGTGTGATGGTTTGTTGTTGGGAGGTTGCTCGTGAAACAAGAGAAGTTGTCTCGTCGTGACTTTACTCGTTTGGTGGGTGGGGCTTGTATTGGTTGTTCGGTTGCATTGATCGGTGTCTTGGACGGTTGCGATAAGCCCAGCCTACCCGATGGCTTGCAGCCTGACGGTGAGATGGCACGAGAAGCCGCGGCAGAACTCCGTCCTGAAGAGCGCACGCTTGTGCAAGATGGCACCGCTGAAGTCAAAGCCGAGAAGAGGGCAGAGACAGCACCTGATGGGACTGCTGAGCCCAACGCAGAGCCTGTACCCGAAGCCAGCCCTGAACCAGAGCCCGTGATCGAGACACCCCCCATCGACTTGAGTGGTCGCACTTACAAAGAAGTGAACCTCAATCAAGAGCCCGACATGAGCAAGATCGGTTGGTATATCAACGTGTTGCTGCCCAACGATGATCTGGTGTACTTGTTTCGACGAAGTGCGACGCAGCTTTCCTCTGTGTCAGGGACATGCACGCACAACGGTTGTTTTGTGGGCTGGCGTTCTACAGAGCGTCGTTTTATTTGTCCTTGTCATACCGCGCGATTTACCCAAGATGGTACGGTGATCGATGGGCCTGCCCCAAGGTCCCTCAAGTCATACGAAGTCGCTTGGGACGCAAAAACCAACATCGCTTATATCTTTTTGGACTAGGATCTCTTTTTCTTTCTGGTGTAGGGATCGATCTTCTCGAATGGTGGGGCATCTCGGGGGGGGAGAGCCCCCATTTACCCGCTCTCTTGAACTAAGTCTTCGAATACACAGACGATCTCTGTCGCGGTCGTTTCTTTTGGTGCTTAGCTTTCGTTTGGTTTGCTTGGGAAAAGCCTCGGGAAAAAGGCACCCGTTTGGCCTTTGTAGTCGATGTAATCTTGCCCAAAGGCTTCGATCAGCTTCTCTTCTTCTTTAGGCAAACGCACCAAAAGCATGATCAAAGCGAAGCCCGCCAACAAAAGCATCCACCAACTTGCCGCAGCGACCGAGAAAGACAGAAAGTAGAAGATGCCAAAGCTGTAAAGGGGATGGCGTATCCAGCGGTAAGGCCCTGTCTTGACGAGCTGATGTTGTTGGCGGATCGCGACCGTTTGCGTGATGTTTTTTCCGATGTGGCGAAAGACCCAGAGAAAACAAGGGCCCATCAAGAGGGCGGTTCCGCAAGCTGCCCATCTTACCGCCCAAGGCAAAGGCAAGTGCGACCACGAAAGCGCCCTTGGATAGAGCAAGTAAAGCAACACTGAAAGCCACAACATCCCGCCAAACAAGCGCAGAAAGATCATGACAGAAGCAGATAACGGCGCAAGCCACGGGGTTTCAACCCCAGTGGTAAGCCGTTGGTTCTTTTGTTCCTTTGTTTTTTTGAAAAAACAGTTGCCTTTCGGTACGTGTCTGCTTATCTTTCGTTTTGTTGATTTTGATGTTGTTAGATGAGGTTTTTCGACATGGAATACCAACGAGACGAACATCGGGTGCATTTGGTCGTTTATCATCTGATTTGGTGTCCAAAACGACGGAAGAAAGTCCTTTGTGGGGACGTGAAAACTCACTGTGAGTCGTTATTGCGGGAATTGTGTATTCAAAAGGGATGGGAGGTCTTAGAATTGGCCATTCAACCCGACCACATTCATTTCTTTGTGCGTGTGTGGCCGACAGATTCAGCGGCGGACGTTGTCCGCCTATGTAAAGGTGTCACCTCAAGAACCCTGCGCGAACGTTATCCCGCTCTGCTTAAAAAGTTACCTTCTCTTTGGACGCGCTCGTATTTTGCAAGCACTGCTGGCAACGTCTCCAAGGAAACGATCCAACGTTACATTGAGGCGCAAAGATGATCCTCACATGGACAACACCCGCCACCCAAGACAGAGACGTTCTCGATGCTCTCAATCGCGCTAGCGCGGAGATTTACAACCGTGTCCTCGTTCGTCATTGGCGCTTTTATCGCAAACACGGCGTGTGGATGTCCACCTCGAAGGCCGAGCGCGTCGATGATGCTCTCGCCGAGACGGATTCCATCCTTCATTCCCACAGTATCGACGCCGCTCAACAAGGTTTCTACAAGGCCATCAAAACCGCACGCGAACTTCGCAAACAAGACCCCGACGCCCGTTTCCCCTACAAGCGCAAGCATTTTCGCAGCACCCTCTTCAAATCCAGCCAAATCAAGCGCGAATCTCACCAAGTCCGCCTCGCCCTCGCCAACAGACAATACCTGTTTGTCACCTTGCCCACACCGCTTGCACAGCAAGAGAAGGTAGAGGTCAAAGAAGCGCGCTTGGTGTACAATCGTCAGTCTTGTTCGTATGAATGGAATCTTGTGGTGGAGGATGGCCTCGAAGCACCCGTTCTCGCAGAAGGCGGTGTGATGGGCGTGGACTTGGGGGAGATTCATCCCGCCGTTTGTGCCACACCTCACAGCGCCGCGCTCATCAGTTGCCGCGAACTGAGAAGCACCGTCCAACACAGAAACAAATGTCTGGCCGAACTCCAATCCAAGATGTCCAAGTGCAAGAGACATTCGGCAAGATGGCACACGTTGAGGAGAGCGAAAGTCAAACGAAGAGCGAGGTGGGAATCGAAAGTCCACGATCTCGAACACAAGATCAGCCGCGCCGTGGTTTTGGAGGCGGTCAGGCAAGGCGTGAAGGTGATTGCGCTCGGCGATGTAAGAAACATCGGAGACGGCAAGCGACTGAACGCGAAAAGCCAACAAAAGGTCAGCCAATGGTCACACGGACGGATGCGGTCGTACATCACGTACAAAGCGGCACGCTATGGTATCGCAGTGGTGTTGGTAAGCGAAGCGTACACCAGTCAAACTTGCCCGAAGTGTGGGCAGAAACACAAACCCAAGGGGCGAGTGTACCGTTGTACAAACGAAGCGTGCGGATTTGTGGGACATCGGGATGTGGTGGGAGCCTCGAACATCTGGTCAAAGCATAGCCATAACCAAGTCGGCGGGATGTACCCTCCGTCTGTTCGCGTGCTTCACCCCTTCGACTGTCGAAAAACAAAAACGACAAACACAAAAGTATCTGGCGTTTGTGCCAGTAGCGCTCCCTGTGAGCGGAGTCACGTTGCTTGGGAGCAGTTGTCTCTCTTTTGAGGCCGCCTAACCCAAGAAGCCACGGGATTTATCCCGTGGAGTCTCACGTTCCTTTCTTTTGTACTTGAAGGGGACTCTCAACCTATCGATGCGTTTTTCTTCTTTCTTTTCTGGATAATACGTCCACACCGAAAAGGTTGAGGGTTGATTGTTTAGCCTTGGCTAAAAGTAGGTATAGCTATAGATAAAAATCAAGTCAAAAGAGGGATTTTTTTGTGGGGTAGGTTATGGGGTTTGGGTGCGTTTGGGGGACGAGGTGATGTTGTGGATGATTTGTAGAAGTTTTTGAATTTGAAAGGGTTTTTGTAGGAAGGAGACGCCTTTGTTTTTGAGTTGTGAGGGGAGTTGGAGGGGGAGACCTGAGAAGAGCAAGGTGGGGATTTGGCCGAACTCTTGGTGGACGATCTCGATGAGTTCGATCCCTGTGAGGTGAGGCATATTTTGATCGGTCAAGATCGCGTGGATGTTGCTCTCTTTTTCTCTCATAATATCAAGGGCTTGCTGGACGCTTGAGGCCAAGGATACGGTAAATCCGTGTCGTTGAAGGAGTGTCCCTACAGCTTGTTGCAAGATGGGTTCGTCATCCACGAGCAGGATGTGTTTGGGTGAGTCTTCTGTGGGGGGGGAGGCACCGAGCACAGCGATCGCGGTTTGTGTGGTGCGTTCGTTGGTGGCGGGCTCTTCGAGGAGTGGCAAGTAGATCGTAAAGCGGGTACCTCGGCCGAGTTGTGTGGAGAGATCGATGGCACCTTTTGCGTCTTCGATCAGGTGTAGGAGCACGGACAAGCCCATCCCTGTACCCTGTTGGTGCGACTTTGTTGTAAAGAAGGGCTCAAAAAGCCGTGGGATGATCTGTGGAGGGATACCTGCACCGTTGTCTTCAACGGATACTTCGACGTAATGCCCTGGTGGGAGGGGGCCTGAGTGAAACTGTTGAGTGGACAAGAAAGAAGTCTCTTTGCCAGAGATGGTGATCTTGCCTTGTTCTGCGATGGCTTGTGCGGCATTCAGCGCAAGGTTGAGGATCACTTGTTGGAGATGGCGGGCTGCGATGGGGACCTTGGCTTGGGTCTCCAACTGGGTCACGAGTTCGATCTTGTTGGACAGGAGCGCGCGTGTAAAGCGCCGTGCGGACTCGATCGCTGGCTCAAGGAGACAGGTGTTTTGTTTTTCTTGTTGAGGCTTAGAAAAGTGTAGGACATCTTGTGCGAGTTCTTTACCTCGGGCGACAACATCTTCGATCAATCGGAAACTTTCGGCAGTCTCTGCGTTGGGGTCGATCTTTTCTTGGAGGAGGTCTGTGGAGATAGAGATGCTAGACAAGAGGTTGTTGAGGTCGTGGGCGATGCCACTTGCGAGGAGTCCAAGCAGTTCGAGACGCTGTTGGTGGTGATGTTCGCTCTCTTGGAGGTGGCGTTGGTAGGCTAGACCCACGATGTTTGCGAGGGTTTCGAGCACATTGGCTCGTTCGGGCGTCCACGTGTGTTCCGCTTGGGAAAGGACGATCAGCACGCCTTCTTTGTTGCCTCGCCAGATCAGGGGTGCGCTGATGATGATGCCTTTGGGGTGTGTTTGGAGAGGGGGGAGCCAAGGCGGAGGTTGATCGAGTCCCAACATAAAAGGCGTATTGAGGAAAAGTTCTGCGAAGCGCGTCTGGAGCGTTTGTTGGGACAAGGTTGTGTTGTCACCAGCTTGCGCGGCGAGATGGTATTGGTGTTGAAGATCGCGTGTGATGATAAAGGCGCAAGACACACCGCTGAGTTGTGTGCAGGTTTCGACAAGCGTTTGAAAGAGGTGTTGGGGTGGGTGGTTTTGTGCGGCGGAGCGGGTGAATTGCGCGATGATCTCTTTGTCTGCGAGTCGTTCATCAAGGTGTTTGCGGTTGCGTACTCTTTCGGATACGTCGATGGTAAGGCCCGCAAAGCGAAGACTGGTATCTCGTTCTCTTTGGAAAACGCGGATATGGCTATGAAGCCAGACGACACGTCCATCATCACGAAGGAAGCGATGTTCGAGTTGGGTTTGTTGGCAAGGCTTCAGTTCTCGACAGAGGTCTTCGAGGACAGTGCGGTCAGGGTTGGGGATCTGTTCCAACCAAGCGCGCGCTTTTCCGAGGAAGAAGATATCACGGAATCCAGTGAGTTTGAGGACAGGGCGAGACATCATCTCGATCGTCCAAGTCTTGGCGTCCGCTTCCCAAACGACACCACCCACTGATTGAACGAGGTGTTCGAAGCCTTGCTCTGTGGACTTGAGTTCTTCTGTGGCTTGAAGGATGGGGTCGATCTCATCCAAAAGGATCGCAGTGCGCTTGGCGCTTTCTTCCTCTGCGGGTTGTTGGAGGGGCAAGACAGAGATGCGGAACTTCTGATGCAGCAGGGTCCCTTGCATAGAACTTCGAGGAAGGCGCCGTTTCCATGTTTCAGAGACGAGTTCTTCGAGCCCTTTGATGGGAAGAGCGTGATTGAGCGGCATAAAGGGAAGGACAGAGGGTTCGATATGTAGCAGATGAAGCAAGATCTGGTTGACGGAGATGATGCGTTGGTGCTCATCAATGATGGCGATCCCTGCGTTGAGCCCTGCGATAAGCTGTGCGGCATATCCCTCTGTTCGCAGGAGGTTTTCAGCGCGAGCCTCTAGGTAGGCATCGAGGATGAAGGTCAGATCGAAAAAGATCATGCGAAAGAAGGTCTTGGCAAAGTCTGGGGATGTTGCGGACTCTTGGAGAAAGGTCCACAACAAGATATCGATTTGGCGCGCAAGGCCCGCAAAGTACCACTGAAGAGAGAGGCCGATGCGCTCGTGGATCAGCCCAATGCGGACGCGAGACGCGGCATAGCTTCGATCCAGCGGAGAACAGAAGAAGTCATCCCAGTAAGAAGAGACCTGTACTTTGAGGCGAGAAAGTGTCTCATGCTCAAGAAAACGGGAGAGGTCTTTCTGTTGGGCGATGAACTCGTAGAAGTGGTCGAGGAGTTCGGGGATGTGTGTTTGGAGCTTGGGATACCAACGCAGGAGTTCTTGTTTGGTTTGTGGGGTGATATTGAGGAATGAGGTGCGTTGGTTCAAGTTGTCAGAAGAGAGGCGAAGCCTCGTGACCAAAGGAGCCGCATGATCGGGGGTTCGGGGGCGAGGACTTGCGGCGGAGTGCGAAAATGTGGGGGAGAGCGTCGCTGTAAGGTTGGGGGAGGATGTGCTGGAAGGGATGACAGACAACTCATAGGACATGCCATAAGCGTCGAGCGTGAGCGAAGCATCGAAAAGGATGCTTTTGAAAAGTACGCTGACGAGGGTGTAAAGCTCATGGGGTGAGCGTGTCGGGTCCTGCCAGATGACATCGAGCAGATCGATGAGGAAGTGTGCATAGGTCGCGATGTACCACTGTGGCGTGAGTTTGATGCGTTGGTGTGTGATCCCGATATGGATGCGCTTTTCGATGTAAGCGAGATCAAAGGGATCAGAGAGCAAACTGTGAAGGTAGTTTTGCTGGAGTTGTTTGAGACGTTCGACCTGTTCCGCGCTTCCCATCAAAGAGGCAAGTGGGCGTTGTTGGCGGAAAAGAGAGTAAAGACGTTCTGTGAAGTCTTCGAAGTAGTTGGGGGGGAGGGTTTTGTAAAAATTCTTTAATGTTTCTCGGTTGCGTGGCGTAAGGTCGAGAAATGCTAGACGATTTTCAATTTGTGGTAAGGACGCTTCAAGGATGGCTTGGTGTTGTGAGTTGTTGTGCATGAACAGCAGAACCTTCTCTTGATTTGGTCTTGGGTTTGCGTGGGCAAGAGAGCAGTGGTTCGTCCAGTTGTGTAGGGCCCGATCGGTTTTTCTTATCGTGGGGGGAATTGGAACCGTACAAAGTCCAAGAGAGAATACACCTCTGAAACCCAAGCATCACACCTTCAAACAGATTTTTTGTGCGTTGCTTTACAAATGTTGCGTATATCTTTGAGGAAAATCGAAAAGATTCGCGAGGTCAAGTGGGGGAGGACAGGAAAGTGAGATCGCGGGGGAGGTGTTTGGGGCTAATTGTATTTAGCAGGGAAGGGGATTGAAGTCTTTTTAAGAAAAAAGTCGCCGAGAAAGAACCGAGGGGGATCTATACAAGATGAAAGCAGTAGCGAGGCCGTTGCTGGGAGGGCTCAACCCACAGTTTGTACAAGAAGTGCGGGCTTTTGGCGTGATTAGAGAGTCTTTTTGTCGCGAATCGTAGGTGTTGAGTCTTTCCAACAGCGGCTAGTGATTTTTGTGATGTATTGAGGATCAAGTTGATATCGCGTTGGTTTTCTAAAGAACCGAGTCCCTATGCGGAGGCGGAAGCACTGTATCGCAAGTATCATCCGATGATGCGTCGTCGATGTCGTCGTATCTTGCGGGATGAGGTCTTGGTGGATGATGCGATGCAAGAAAGCTTTTGGGCGTTGTGTCGGGGACTTCATCGCTTTCAAGGAAACGATGCACAGTTGATATCTTGGTTGTATCGGGTGACGACGACGCACTGTCTGAAATTATTGGAACGAGAAAGACGTTGGGATCGGGTGGTTGAGGCCGTCTTTGATGAAGGCACCATGACGGTCTCAGGGGGCTCGGTGGAGTCGCAATTGGTGGTACAAGAGGTTTTGTCAAAGTTGCCGCCCCTTCAGCAAGAAGCCGTGTTGTACTGGTTGTTGAATGGGATGACCCAAGAAGAGATCGCCGAGGTGATGGGGACGACGCGTCATCAAGTACGGCAGTGGCTGTCGTCTTTTTCGCAGAAAGCGAAGGTATGGATGGGGCTGGAGGAGGTTGACGGATGAAGGGAATGACGGAACCTCCGGATGTTCGGCGAGGACAAGAGATGGGCGACAAAAGGCAGATGTCGGAGTATCAGATGGATCGATATATGTTGGGGGTGATGAGCCTCGAAGAGCAAACTGCCTTTGAGTCTCGCCTCGCATGGGATGAGGTGGCGCGTGCACAGTTTGCGCGCTTTCGAGAGATGTGGGAGGAAGATCGATTTGATCGTTTGCATCAGCGCGTGGTGTTTCCGCCAGAGAGCCAAGAACACGATCTTCTTAGACGTTCGTTGCGTTTTGCTCGTTGGGGCATGGGTTTCGCGGCCTTTGGCCTGTTGTTGTGGACGGGCTCGACATGGTGGGGTGGCCCATTGGGAACCCAACGTCGCGTCCACCCCTTTGTGGATGGTGGCTCGGCAGAACATCGCGTTGTCCCCAAACGCAAAAAGCCCCATGAACTTAAAAAAGCCGAACCTTTGGGGGCTTTGCCCAAGGTTGCGATGCAGCCCAAGGGCGCAAACCCTCATGCTTCGCCCACAAAGAACGTCGAGCCTGCCTTGGTGGTGGCTTTGCGTCGTGGAGAAAAGACCGTCCAAGCGCGTTCTGGGCAACGCTTTGTCTCTGGAGATCGCTTGCGTTTGGCTTATCGTTGGCGGCAGGGGGAGTATGTTTTTTTGGCCCACCAAGAAGGAGAAAAGGTCACCCCTTTGTTTCCGCGAAAGCTCGCCTCAGAGAGTCGTCGAATCGAAGATGATGGTCTTGTGTTATTGCCTGGTTCTCTCGAAGTTTCAGGGGATAGCGCCAGCGAAGAATGGTTGGTGGCTTGTTTTTCCACGCGGCCTCTTTCGTGGAATCGCTTCCAACAGGGTCTTGTTTCTTTTCACAAAAAAGTTGATGTTCATCCTTTGCGAGAGTGTTCTCATGTTGTGAGATTTTTGATTCGGAGAGAGTGATGACATCGTGGCGCGCGTGGCCTGCGTGGTGGAGATACTGCCTGATCCTCTGGGGTGTTGGGAGCGGTGGGTTGTATCTTTGCAAGCAGGAAGCATTGGCCGCCACGAAGGTTTCGGTTGTTCGGCGATTTGCGTTGATTGTAGGGCAGAATGATGCGGGGCGAGCAGCGCCTCGACTGCGTTACGCGGTGAGAGATGCCGAAAAGATGCGCGAACTTTTGATGTCTGTCTCTGGTTATGCTTCTCGCGATATCGTCATGCTTCAAAATACACGGGCAGACAAGCTTTTGGCGGCGTTGCAGCATCTGCGAAAACGCATCGAAAGAGTCCGTCGTATCGAGAAAAAGACAGATGTCTGGTTGTTTCTTTATTACTCTGGCCACGTCAAGCGTGGACATTTGTTGCTCGGCCGCTCATCCTTGGGGTTTACGCGGTTGTTGCAGCGGGTCCGCCTCGCAGGAGCGAGCTTGCGTTTTGTGGTGGTCGATGCTTGTGAGTCTGGGGCTATGGTGCAAAAAGGTCTAACTTACCGCCGCGAGGGTTTTGAGGTGCCTTTTCTACAGGCCCCCCAAACTGCGCGTGGAGAGGTGATCCTCACGGCGACTGGACGCACGGAGCGAGCCCACGAAGATCCCCGACTCAAGGGCGGTATCTTTACACACTTTTTGTTGTCTGGTCTGCGTGGTGCCGCAGACAAAGATCGCGATCAGCGCGTGACTTTGGCTGAGTTATATCCTTATGTGTATCAGCGAGCCCTACAACACTCGATGTTTTCGGTCTATGGGCCTCAGCGTGCTCGCTTTTCCAAGCGACTTTCGGGCTACGGCGATCTCGTTTTGTCTCGACTTAGCCATGCCCCTGCGAAGATCTCTGTGGGCGCTGGCGTCACAGGTCGCTTCTTTTTGTGGGATGCCTCACACGAGCGCTTGCTTGCTGAGTGGTCGCACCAAGCCAAAGAGCGCGCTTTGTCGATGGCTTTGTCGCCAGGACGTTATCTTTTGGATTGGAAACGCCGTGAGCGTTGGAGCCAACTTCCTTTTTCTCTGAAGAAAAAACAGCATCTTCTCTTAACCAATCGCTTGGCAGCACGTTTGTCTTGGCGTTCTCCGCAAGAAGAAAAAGTCGCGTCTTTGGTGCGTTTTCCCAAAGAGGTACAAGGTGACTTTGTGATCTGGGATAAGGCCCGTAGACGGCCCTCGACGAGGGTGGCCAAACGGTTGGGGCACGCGGTGGTCTTGGAACTTCCTGCGGGCTCTTATTGGATCGAGGCACGCGCTGTTCGTGGCGGTGAAACTCGCCAGTATCCGTTGAAACTATCGATGGGACAGTCTTTTGTCGTCCCCAAAGATTGGGCGCCCTCACAAGATCAGTCTCTTCCTTTGGAAGTGCTGTCTGCGCCTGTCGAGTTTGGGCGCGAAACGGTGTCGGGTGCGCGCGACTTTTTAGGGAAAGAGTCGAATGGCTTTTTGACCGATCTTTACGACCACGCGTGGCGACCGCCCGCTGAACAAGCCCCGATGTGGGGGAGTGCGCTTGCGTGGTTGGAACAGGAAGGGATCTTGTGGAGTCCACGTCCCCTTGCTTGGGGGCCTTTGGCGGGCTTCTTGCGGCTTCGAGCAACCATGGCTCCTGAGGCTTCGTGGCTTGCTTCTTCGGTTCCTTTGGGTGGTATCGAAGGACAAGCTGGTGTCTTGCTGACGTTGATGGATGTGGCTTTGGCGTCTTCAGGCCGCATTCAGTTGAAAACAGGGGCTTACACTTTTCTGTATGAACTGCGCAACAGCGGTGTTTTGGGCATGTTGAGCGGCTTGTCTTGGGGCCTTGGAGCCACGGCGCAACTTCATCTTTCGATTGCGCGTCATCTTCGTTTGATTGGTCTCTTTGATTATCGTCAGTTGCAAGCGCTCGAAGACGAGCGTAGACGGGCGCGATGGAGAGCAAGCTTGACCTTCTCCTTGGGGCTTGAACTGCGGTTCTAATCGGCTTTTTGGAGGAGAGTGCGTTGGGTTTCTCCCTGTCGGATGGACGCTATTTGTAAGAAAAAATCTACATTTTAAGGCTCTGTATGCCAAAGGAGTGGATCATGTGGGGAAAGATCGCTAAGGCAGGGGTGTATCTTGTGTTCTGTACAGCATTTTTGGCAGGGATGGAAGTGTCCTTTGCGTCGGATGCTCGGGAGTTTGCAGAGAAGATGTACCACGGAAAATTGCATTATGGTTTTAATAAACAAGGAAAAGTGGTCTTGTTGAAGGGCGAGAAAGAGGCTCACCTTGGGGCCTTTGGTTCGGGATATCACAGTTTGTTTCGTGGTTCAGAGATGGCACAAAAGGCAGCCAGCGAAGCGCATACTTTGGCGATTTGTTCGATGGTTTTGACGATCGTGGGGATGGCTTCGACGATTGCGGGGACGACGATCTTTGTGCTCGATCCAAATGGATTTTTCCCTGAGCATCGACCTGGAAAAGCGGCCTTGAATGTGACGCTACTTTTTGGCGGGCTGGTGATCCTCTATAGCGCGATGATTTTGAATATTCGCGCACAAGAAAAAACGTTTTTTGCGATCAAAGCCTACAATCGAGATATCGAGAAACAAGCGCTCAAAAAATGGAAAGAACGCGAGAATCAAAATATGTATCCTCGGCGTTGGATGTCCAAAAAAGGCGGACAGACAGGGAGAAAGAAAGGGCGTCAGATCTTAGGGGTGTATTGAAAACGCCGTGAGATTATTGGATCTTTTTGCGCTGTTTTTCCCATACTTGTTGTGCTTTTTGGGGTTGTGCGAGCGCTTTTTTGAGGGCTTTGCGGTAGGTCTTGTTGTAGCGAACAGGAGGCAGTGGGTTCGGATAATGGCGGCTTTGGGTGCCCATGTAGCGTTGGTATTGTTGCGCAGAAAGAGGAGAGGCACTTCTTGGGAGATAGGCTCTTTCCCACATACGTAAGAATGTTTCTGCTGAACGGTCCATCGCGGTTTCACGCACGGGTGCACCGAGCTTTTGCATGTCTTGGATCAAATCTCCCGCATAACCGATATGTGCAAGTCCACGCACATCGAATCCCCACGGCTTTTTTCCCTTGGATACGGGTGTATAGAGTTTGTGGGCTGCGTCGTATCCTTTCGGACCCACGATCCCCAACGTCACATTTTGCGGACAGGCAGTGGGGAGTCCGTCGTGTCTGTGCGTCTCTGTGGCGTTGCTTGCAAAACGCGGTGCTGTCATCTGAACGGGACCTGTGTTGAGGTCGGTCCCAAGGGAGATCGCGAGACCTGTACGTGCAGCCCAACAGACATTTTGTGCAAGCGACTCTGAAGACCCCCAACATGTGAGTTTTTTCTTGAGGCATCCAGGGATCTCGCGCATGACGTTGATCCCCGTGCGTAGGCCAAAGACACCGCCTGTTTGTTGGATCATCTTCACTTCTTTGTCGCTGAGCATGTACTCCTCGGTCCCGCCATGTTTGCGTTCTTGTGGGTGCATGATCGCATCGAAACGAGAGTGCGATGCAAAGAGCGGATAATAGGCGAGCTTTGAACGGATGATCTCAAAGACTTGTTTGCGTGCGCGACGACTGATGTGGTCGAGAGGGATCAACATCTTGCGTTTGGCGGCCTCAAGCAAAAGTTGGGCACCTATCGCGACACCTTGTTCTTGGCGCAGACCAAGTTTGTTACAAGCGTAGTTTGCGCCCTTTTTTTCGCAGTATTCGGGCTTGCGGAGTTTTTGGCTGAGTCCGAAAAAGTCTCGAATGGAGCGCAGATTGTCAAAGCGCTTGAGTGCGTTGAGGATGGTAAAGAAACTACCGTGTTGTTGGGCAGAGCCTGCAAAGCGCGAGTCGGTTTCGTGGGCCAACTCAAAGCTGCGGACGCCCATATCGTAGAGTTCATCGAGTTGTTCGCGCCAGTCACCATGGGATCTGGGAAAGAGGTTGCTGATCTCGACGGCGATGATGACGGCAAGATGACCTTGATGGATGATCTTTCTGGCTTCCCACGGATCGCGGGCGATGCGGTACCACGGGTTTTTTCGTGCAAATTCATGGATGGCTTGGATCTGAAGTCGTGCAGAGTCCATGTCGTCACAGCGGAGGTGCTTCTTTTTGTGGATCAGTGTGAGGGTGCAAAGCGCTTGGTTGTTGACGGCGGTAGCTACGAGGAGACGAAGTCCTGCGCGCCATGCTTGTTTGAGTTCTTTGATCCCAACTTGTTGGTGGCTGCCATCTGCGTAGTGAGGCCACCAGACGTAGGGTTGGGTTTGTTTGGGGTGCTTGCCGCGAAACATCCCGCCGGCATCTGTCCACAAAAGTGTGCCATGACTTTTTCCATCGCAAGCCTTCAAGGGACGGGCATGATGGCCAAATATATAACCCCCACCATGTGCGAGATCAGCGACCTGGTGGTTGTGGAGATCGGCGAATCCTTTGACGGGTCCGAGCTTGTTGCGTTGTGGAGGGTGGATCTTGCCTTGGTTCGGTCGTTTGAGACGGATGCGATAGGCTAGCTTGCGCAGAGGACTCTTGCCTTGGAGGTACACACTGATGAATGCGTGCTTTACACCTCTCAGGCTTTTGATGTGGGTGGTGCGATCTTTCTTTTGGCTCGATGGGATCGTAAAGCGAAGGATCGGGGTTCCTGGGTCACTTTCTTGGCGATGCTTGCACACAGTGACCTCGACTTTTCCCTTCCCACCGCGTTTTTGGAGGATGAGTTGAGCTTGGTCTAGATCATAAGGGATGTAGGTATTCCAACGGCGATGGGTGATCCCGATGAGTGTGCCTTGGAGGCTTGCAAAAGTCAGGCGACGCGGGCCTAGACGCGCGGAGGTATTCTTGTTGAGGAAGCTGTCTCCGATCGATATCCGCTTACAGGGATGGGCCCATGCGAAGGTCGGTAAGAGTCCTGTGAGAAACATAGACACGGATACTGTGAGCGCCCGAGCGTACTTTGGAAGGTAAGGTGACATCCGAAAATGAAAAGACATCTTGGGATCTCCCATGGTTGGGGTGGATGGGCTTGTCCGAATGGTCCTTGTGTGGGGAGGTGAGGCTGTGGGAGTTAGCGTTTTACGCCGATTAGCGGGCGCAAGAAAGGGATCTTGGCGCGCAAGATCAGGGGAAGGGCGATGCTTTTGAGGACCTTGAGATGCACGGGGGCTTGTTTGAAGCTGGGGCGGGCTTTGGCGCGCTCAAGATAAGCCGCAAGGTTGGGGCGTTGTGTGACTTTGTGTCCGATGCCCATCATGTGCATCCTTGCGACAAGGACGGTCCAAAGGACATCTGCGACGCTGTATTCATCGCCTGTAACCCAAGTACGATCCGCGATGTGTTGGGAGAAGTCGTCGAAAAGGGCGTCTAGTTCGGCTTCCATCTTTTGAACGGTCTCGGGATCATTGCAATCATGTTCCCATCGTTTGAGATCGGCGATCTTTTGGTCGTACATCTCGGCAAGATGGGGTTGTTTGTCTTTGTTCTTTTGGAGGATCTTGATACGGTCAGGGAACCCTTTGCGCGCCATCTTCCCTTCAAAGCCCGGTAACAACGCATAGGTCAGTTCTCTCTCAGGGACTGCTTGATGACGTGCGATCCAAGCTTCCATCACATCGCGTTTGGCTTGGTCTGTGGGGGTGAGTTGGGGGCCAGGAAAGTGCGCGTCCGCAAAGCGGACGATGTTGAGGCTGCCAACCACCGTGTCTTGGTCACTTACGAAGGTTGGGACAACGCCTTTGGGGTTGATCTCCATGTACCAAGGTTCGTAGTTTTCGCCGCCAAGAAGATCGATCGAAAACCCGTCGTACGCGACGCCTTTTTCTGCGAGTCCGAGGCGGGCGATTTGGGCAGCGTAGGACAAGTGAAAGTGATAAAGCTTGGGTAAAGACATGAAAGCCTCTCATCTTTGTGGGGTCTTGGTTCGTGCTTTGGGCACGGGCCATCGTAGTGCTTACAGGGATCGCAGTGACGGGGGATCATGCCATGAAGGGAAAGTCGTGACAAGGTGAGACAAGGTCTTGAAGGATGGTGCGTTCTGGGGAAAGTGAAGGGGAGCGTTGGTTAGTGGAGCGTGTACTTTTGGGCTTCTTCTTCGATCAGGCGGAGCTGTTCGCGAAGGTCGCTGACAGCTTCAGCCCAATAGTTGGAGGAACCATAGTGCGGAAAGGCCCGTGGGAAGGCTTGATCTGTCCAGCGTTTTCCGATCCAAGCGTGGAAGTGGACAAAGCGTAAAGCTCGCAAAGGTTCGATCAGACGGAGACTTTTTCTCTCAAAGTCACGCATCTGCTCGTATCCTTCGAGCAGGATCTCGCGCTCTTGGATGGACCAAACATCGCGACCGGGCGTTGCGAGCCAGATATCTTGGACAGGAGGACCCATCACCATATCGTCGAAGTCCACCAAGCGAGGGCCACGATCAGGGTGCCAAAGCAGGTTGCCCATGTGCGCATCGCCGTGTACGCGTTGGTAGGTGGCTTCTGCAAACCATGGTGCCGTTGTCTCGCAAATCTTTTCGACAAGCTCTCGATAGGGTTTTTCTTGTTCGGTGGGTAAGAGTTTTTCGTCGAGGATGTAGCGTAGGTTGTCGATCCCGTAGGTGGTGGGATTGATCTGGATGCGGTGAGGGGCAGGGCGTATCGCGCCTACGTTGTGCATCCTTGCAAGCAAACGTCCCAACTGTTCGAGCTGATCCACACTGAGTTCGTCAGGGTTGCGTCCCCCAAACTTGGGAAAGACACAGTAGTAAATCGAGAGATCGCCGAGACAATGGAGGGTTTCGCCATCGGGGAATCGCTCGGGGGCTGCGACGGGGATGTCATTTTCTTGGAGGTCGAGCAAAAACTGATGCTCATCAAGGATTTGTTCTTTGCTCCATCGACCTGGGCGATAGAACTTCACAACGCGAAAACGATCGGATGGGCTGGCGACCACGGCGTCATCGTCCAAGACGATCTCGATCTCATACACACGGTTTTCCATGCTGTTGAGTTGCAAGCATCGACCTGTGCACTGAAGACCCGAAGCCTCGACGGCATCAAGGATTCGATCTGGAGTAAGTGAATAAAAATATTGGGTTTCTACATCTCCCCAAGCGGAAGAACTCATGCAAAGACCTTTCTTGGCGGGCTTCTAGGCCACGTTTGGGTGAGGTCTTTGAGAAGATATCACTCTCTCAAGAGACCCTAGTTTTGGGCATCATAGGTCGTCTCAAGGGCAAGTGCAATATCCCAAGAGAGGCTGTGGGATGGTGTGGGAACCGCGAAAGAGAAAGGGGAGGGAAGAGGATGGGCTTAGTTGTTGGGGGCGCCTTGGCAGATCCAACGGCGGATGATGTCTTGCTCGTTGGCGGGGAGCGTTGAGCCTTGGGGCATGGTGCTGTTGCAGATCGTACCGTTTCCGCTGACCTTTCGATAAAGGTAGCTGTTGGCTGCATCGCCTGGTTTCACCAAGACAAGGCCGTTACATCTCGATACCACATTGAACAGGTTGTTATAAGAAACGCTGCTACCCAAGAAGAGACCGCCGCTTCCGCCGTGGCAACCCGTACACTTTCTATTGAAGATGGGTTGGACGTCCGTGACGAAACTGACGGTGGCGCCGCAGTTGGGGGCCGCACAAGTGCCCGACTGACAGGTCTGACCAGCCGCACAACTTGTGCCGCATGTTCCGCAGTGGTTGTTGTCTGCGTTGAGATCGACACAAGTCCCGTTGCAAAGCGTCTGACCTGTGGGACACGCACACGCACCAGACTGACAGGTTTGTCCGCTGCTACAAGTCGTCCCACAAGCACCACAGTGCTGGTTGCTTGTCATCAAGTTTACACAAGCCCCGTTGCAAAGGGTCTGTCCTGTGGGGCATGCACATGTGCCAGACTGACAGGTTTGTCCGCCACCACAAGCTGAGGTGCAAGCACCGCAGTGTTGGTTGTTGGTTGCAGGGTTGACGCAAGTTCCGCTACACATCAATTGTCCTGTAGGGCACGCACATGCGCCAGACTGACAGGTTTGACCACCTGTGCACGAAGTTCCGCAGCTTCCGCAGTTTTGGTTGTTGGCCATCAGGTCCACGCAAGTCCCGTTGCAGAGGGTTTGTCCGCTTGAACAAGTGGGCATCTCAGGCGTGGGCTCGGCTTGGGGTTCTGGGGTGGGTTCGGGTTGCGGCTCAGCTTGGGGCTCGGGCGTAGGTTCCGCTTGGGGTTCGGGTGTAGGTTCCGCGTCTAAGACGGGTTCAGCTTGGGGTTCTGGGGTGGGTTCGGGTTGCGGTTCAGCCGTTGGTTCGGGCGTAAGCTCCACTTGTGGCTCGGGGGTGGGCTCCGCTTGGGGTTCGCTTTGTGGCTCGGCTTTGGGCTCTGTGGAGGTCTCTACGGTGGGTTCTTTGGAGGTTTCGTTTTGTTGTCCTTCTGGGTTACTGGGGACACCACAACTAAAGAAAGACAGGTGGAACAAAAGCACTAGACAAGAAAATAACAAAAACCAGTGTGGGGTTCTTTTCATGGGCACGCATCCTTGTTCAATAGAGGGATTTAGCAACCTTTTTTCAACTTCTGCTGTTACTTGGTGCGAGACGAAAGGCTGGAACACCTCAAGGTGCGCGGATCTTCACTTCAAGCATCGGGCTTGAAGCTGCGGTGTCGGATGTTGGGGCCTTTCGTTGGGAGACGATCTTTCAGAGACGAGCCGCGATTTGCTTTGTCGCGCTGTCTTTGCAAAAAAATGATCTTGGGACATCGTTTTTTGGATGACGCCAGAAAAGACAAGACTGTGCGCGCTTTCTTTTGGTCTCTTTTTCTTCGAAAGGTGAGGAAAAGAACGGATGGAGCGAATGAAAGGGGACTTGTGAGGGAAAATGAAAGTGGAGGGATTCGAACCCCCTGAGCCCGTAAGGGTAACTGGTCTACAGCCAGTTGCAACTCTCCAACGTTGCCGCACTCCCGGATGACGGGCGTTTTAAGCCCGAGATGTATTTGTGGACGGGGCTGGATTCGAACCAGCGAAGGCTATCAGCCGATCGATTTACAGTCGATTTTTCTGAAGTCACCACAAGTTCTCGTCCTTGCGAACGAGTCAATGGAGTGGTGCCTTTCTTTTTATCACCTTTGGCCACTTGGATACCCGTCCAAAAAGGATAAATGATCACAAATAAATAGAAGAAAAATGCTTACACGATACTTGTCTGGTAAAAGGGTTAAATGGAAGAAAAATACTTACAAGATACTTGCCTGCTCGAAGCGTGAAAGTGGAGGGATTCGAACCCCCTAAGCCCGCAAGGGCAGTTGGTCTACAGCCAACTGCAACTCTCCAACGTTGCCGCACTCCCAGAGTATCCGCTAGTTTGCACACAAGTGGTCGCGGAAAAACACACTTGTGTTTGTGAGAGTGGAGGGATTCGAACCCCCTGAGCCCGCGAGGGTAGTTGGGTTACAGCCAACTGCAACTCTCCAACGTTGCCGCACTCCCAGATGTTCTTGGTTCGAGCGAGATGCACGAAAGCCAAGTTCAATCGGTCTAGATAGACGCTTCATCTCGCGTGTAGAGACGTCGAGAGCAAAGATGTCGTATCGCGTTCTTTTTGTTTTTGGGGGATATCATCAAGTGAGGGGCCTTGTTCGTCAGAAAGATACCGTCACAAGGGACGTTTGGAACAAGTCACTCGATGAGGCGCGAGAGATGCGCCTTAATAAGAGGAGGGACAATAAATGTGTGCGGGAACTGTGTTGAAGGTGTTGTGATGTGGTGTTTTGGCTACTTTTGTCAGGTGTCGTTTTGTGTTCATGACATCTATCTCATCTTGTGATGTTTTTGGTTTCACATGATTTCTTGTTGAAGTGTTGGGTAGAACGAGGCTTCTTGGAAAAGGTTCACATCTTTTTTGGGTGATTTTTATTTTTTTGTGTTGAAAAATGAAATCGATGTTTTCTCCTTGCAGATAGGAGTCAAGGATGTGCTCGGTCTTTCGGTGGTTTTGGGTTCTTGTTGGGCTTTGTGTGTGGCCTTGTTGGGCTTTTTCGCATCTTGGTTTGCATGATGAGATCGCGTCATTGAGTCGGATGCTACGCAAAAATCCGACGCATGTTGGTTTGTTGATGCGTCGAAGTGCGCTCTATCGACGTCATGGAGAGATGAAGCTTGCCCAACAAGATCTCTTGAAGGTTGGACAGATATCACCGCATTCTCCGAGACTTTGTTTGGCTTGGGGCAAGCTTTGGTTTGCGATGCAGCGTTGGACAAAGGCCGAACAATCGTTGCTTTGCGCACAAAAAGAGCGTGTCCCTTCGTGGCAGTCTTTTTGGTATATGGCGCGGCTCCATCGCCGTTTCTCTCGAAAGAAGGAAGCCATCGAACAATACCAAGCGGCTTTGCGACTTCGTCAGCGACCTGGGATCTACTTAGAGCTTGGGGGCTTTTGGGAGGAGCAACAGGAGCTTGAAAAAGCAGCCAAGCTTTACCGTGCGGGCGTTCGGTCGTTGGGGGGCGCTGTGACTTTGCGGATGGCTTTGTTGCGTGTCTTGCGGAAGATGGGGCGATATCGAGAAGCGATTGTCGTGATCGAGCAAGCGATGAAGGGGCTTCCTGTTCGATTTGAGTGGTGGATGCGTCGTGCGGAGATCTTGGAGCGTCTTGGAAAAAAGCAAGCAGCTTTGCGTGATCGTCGGCGGGCGTTACAAGAAGTTCGCGAACTGTTGCGGCTTCGGGACTCTTCGCTCAATCGCGAACGAGAAGTGCGGGCTTTGCTGGTTTTGGGACACAAGGACGAAGCCTTGCGGCGTTTGAGGCTTTGGTTGCGGAGCACGCCAAAAGAGCGTACTGCCTTGCGATTATGGCGTCGGCATGGCCCTTCCAAGGCTGCTCCTCAGTAGATCGTCTTGTCTTTGCCTGAGGGATGGGTTTGTATCGAAAAGGATTCTTTGGCTTTTTTGCGTCACTTCGAGGGGAAGATCTTGATGCGATGGCTACTTTCTTTCAGTGTCTCTTTGCAACGAACACAGGGGCTTTCTGCGTGTGTGTTTGTTTTTCTTCTTGTGTTGGGTGTGCCCGTCGCGCATGCACAGAGCATTCGACGGGGGCCTTATCTCCAGCAGGGCGCGCCTGATAGCGTGGTCGTGGTGTGGCGGACCTCGCAAGCGACGACAGCGCAAGTGCGTTACGGTCTTTCTCCGCAGACCTTGGGCTCTGTGGTGACGTCGAATCTTTCGCAGACACAACACGAGATCAAGCTCACAGGACTCAAGCCCAATACCTTGTATTATTACGCGGTAGGGACGGCAGATACGATCCTTGTGGGAGGAGATGCACAGCATACTTTTCGAACCTCCCCACCCCATGGGCAAGTCACAAAGATGCGTTTGTGGGTGGTGGGCGACTCTGGCACTGGGGGGACCGCACAGCGCGAAGTTCGGGATGCGATGACGCGTTACGTGGGAGGGCGACTGCCTGATCTTTTCCTACACATGGGGGATATGGCTTACAACACAGGGACAGACAGCGAGTTTCAGACCAATTTCTTCGATGCTTACAGAGATATCTTGCGCACGGTTCCTTGTTGGCCGACCATGGGGAACCACGAGGGGCAAAGCTCAGACTCTGGCTCGCAAAGTGGCCCTTACTACGATGCTTATGTGCTTCCCAAGGCTGCCGAAGTTGGAGGCGTGCCCTCTGGGACCGAAGCTTATTATTCTTTTGATTATGGGCATGTGCACTTTATCGTCTTGGACTCGCACGACTCTTCGCGTGCTGTGAATGGTCCGATGCTTACGTGGCTTCGGGCTGATCTTGCAGCGACCAAGCAGCCTTGGTTGATCGCGTACTGGCACCACCCTCCCTACACCAAGGGGAGCCATGACTCGGATACAGAAAGCCAACTGCGCGAGATGCGCGAACGGGCCTTGCCGATCTTGGAGGCAGGTGGGGTGGATCTGATCCTTGGGGGTCACTCTCACATCTACGAACGCTCGTTTTTGCTGTACGGGGCCTACAACACACCCACCACGGCAGCTGGAAAGATCGTGGATGCAGGCGATGGAAAAGTCGATGGGATGGGGCCTTACCTCAAGCTTCAAAGCAGCGACAAAGGGACTGTGTACGTCGTTGCGGGGCACGGTGGAGCGTCGCCAAGCCAAGGACCCAAGCCTCACCCTGTGATGTATTTTACAGAAAAGCAAAATGGCTCCTGCTTG
Source organism: Myxococcales bacterium (assembly GCA_020632975.1). GTDB lineage: Bacteria > Myxococcota_C > UBA6777 > UBA6777 > UBA6777 > JAKLKB01. Next base: position 325,794 of record JACKEL010000001.1, on the reverse strand, counting down.
TTGGATATCACGGGAAATGCACTGACATTGACCAATATCCGCCGTGATGGTGTGCTGTCTGATCGTTTCACGTTGGTGAAGCGCGAGGGGCTGTTGTGGGTCTCTCCTTTTGGTGATGAGACATGGGCGCCTCTCCAGATGTTAAAGCTGCGTTGGAGGACGGTTGGAAGGGCGATTGCGCAGGTCCACTTGCGCTATTCCTTGGATGGTGGGCTCTCGTGGATGGACATCGCTCGTTCGCTCCCAAATACTGGGACATATGATTGGAAGCTCCCAAACCAAGAGAGCAATCGTGTGCTCTTGCGCATCGAAGATGCCTCAAATCCTGCTGTATTCGATGAAACCAAAGGCTACTGCAAGATGTCTAGCGAGATCCAAGTGATCAAACGTCGTGGGACATGGCGTTATCATGCAAGTGGCCAAGACCTTGGACGTGCTTGGTTGGATGTCGGCTACGATCACAGCGGTTGGTTGGAAGGTAAAGCGCAGCTTGGTTATGGAGATGGAGACGAAGCCACGGTGATTCAAGCTCCTTCGCCGACCCCGCCTTCGTATTATTTTCGTAAGACTTTTTCTCTATCTGCACCACTCAAGTCTGCACTTCTGCGAGTCTTGCATGACGATGGTGTGATCGTCTGGGTGAATGGCCAAAAAGTCTTTTCCAAATACGCGGATAATGGGGATGATTATGCGTCTTGGGCGTCTTCCAGTTCGCAAGACAACGAAGAAAGCTCGGCCACCTTGGATGCAACAGCGTTACAAGCTTTTCGGGTGGGCCAGAATGTCATCGCAGTGATGATCAAGCAGCGCAGTGCCACTTCTTCGGATATCTCTTTCGATCTTTCCTTGGAGGGGATCTTGTCTCTTCCGCCTCCCCAAGAGCCTGTCCCTGAGCCTGTTGTCTCCGAGCCTTCTGTCGAGCCACGTCTCGAAAGCAGCGCAGAACCTCCCCCCGAACCACGACGAGAGACCGCAGGCGATGGTGGGAGCGTGGAGCCTGCTGCGGAGCCCACAGTCTCCACCGAACCCTCTCTTGAGCACGGAACCACCGTGGAAAAAGATACCCCACAAGATGGTGGTGTGTTGGTCTTGGATGGAGCACAAAGCGGGCGAGGATGCGCAGGTTGCGAAACAAACGATCCCTCCGAAGAGATCGGGGGCTTGCTTTGTTTACTTGGTTTGTTGCTATGCTTGCGGAGACGTGTCGCGCCCTGAAAGCTTTGGGGCGCATGGTGTGAAGAGTCTGAAGCGAAAGGGATCACGGATGTTACGAGCATTGGTTGTTTGGGGCGTGCTTCTTGGTTGGTGTAACATCGCGCAAGCGAATGATTGTAAAGCCCGATGCAGCGGGATGACACGAATCTGCCAAAATATCGAGTTTTGTGTGCAACGTTGTGGACTATCGGGCTCTTGGGGACAGCTTTGCTATCGCAAAGGGAAACTCTCTTATGCGCGATGTAGCACTGTCTATCGAACGTGTTATCCGCGCCCTCGCAAAGAGATCATGTTGGGTGGCTCGTATCGAGAGAGCTGCCGAAAGTGTGTCGTACGCGGTAAAGAGATGTGTTGTTCATGCCCCAACAAAGCGGGACAGCTGAAGCGATCGTGCGTTTCTGTGGGGTGCTTAAATCCCGTGTCCAACTGCGATGGGAAGCTTTTGTGCAGCGGTCGCTGTGACCAACTGACCCTTCTATCGGGACCTTACGAACGGAGCTGCAACAAGTGTTTGTTCTATCGACGTTCGATGTGTTGTCGTTGTCGAACGCGACGAGGAAAGTGGAAGACAAGTTGCCTTAGCAGTTCTTGCAGCGAGCCCGTGAGCAATTGCGATGGTCAGTTGACTTGTTCTGCAAAGTGCGCGGGCAGCCCGACGAATGCGTGGCAATTGAGAGGGACGTATCGCACAACTTGTCATCATTGTTCTCAACAAAAAGGACAGATGTGCTGTCGTTGTCGTGGGGCTGGCAGTTGGATGAAATACTCTTGTGTTTCGATGTCCTGCTCCAAGCGCGTCCAGAATTGCAATGGCCAACTTCGATGTGGTGGGCGCTGCGATTGATCTCTTTGTGGAGAAATAGAAATCCCTTTTCTTTTCATGGTTTCAGTGGGGAAGTGATGTAGATTTTTTGATTGTGGGGGGACGGGGCGTTAGGGTGGTGACTAGGACCTGCATGTAAGAAGACTACATCTTTTTTAATATATGAAAAAATCTGATGAGGTAGAGCGATGTTGACCATGAGCTTGACTGGACGCTTGCGTCGAGAAGACGCTTCCATCGAGGAGATGATCTCTCTTTCCAAAGTTTCGGACAAGTTGTTGAACAAGCTTGTGTATGACTACATGTTTCGCTGCGTGATCAAGCTTCGTCTGGCCAAAGATGCGCAAGCCCCCATGTATGCGCTTCGTAAGACCATTGCTTTGCGTCAGTCGATGTTGCAAGGCCAAGATAGCCCACGTGAGTTGCATCAGCTTCACGCCATCTTGGGTCAAAAGATCGCTTCTCATCATGTTCATCCTTGTACGCGTCTGGCTTGGGCGGGCACCTTTTCTTGTCCTAAAGAGTCGATCTTAGCGATCCTTCGGGAAGTTTCGGGCTGGACATCCTTGCCTTGGGAAGATGCACCAAGCGATGTGTCTTGCGCACAAAACGAGCGTTTTTGGTTGCGTGAGCGGCTTGCGACCCTTCTTGAAAAAGTAGAGCAGTCGCACGGTCACTTGGTGGCATGGCTCGAAAAGCCTGAAAACAAAGAGAAGTTTGTGAAGGTCATGATGGAAGAAGGCGTTCAAGACAGCCAACAAGCCGCACAACTTTTGTTGCGCGTGGTGTTGGAGTCTCAACGCGAGAAGATCTCTGCGCTGGCCTCTTCGGGTGCGGAAAATACGGAAACGACACCTTCCGCAGAGTACGAAGTGTTGCGCGCTGCTTGATCGGGTCGTTTGAAAGGCTCGTTTGGAAAGCTCGGTGGGAAGGCTCTTTTGGGAAGATTAGTTTTGGAAGGCGGAAAGCATTACTTTGATGCGTTCGGGATCAGGATCATTGGTCCAGTGTCCGTCGTACTTTAGCCAAGAACCCACGATAAATCCTTGTGCGTAAGGAAGCGTCTCAGGGAGATTGTCGGGGGTGACACCTGAACCAAGAAGGCGCAGGGTCGGGCTTGGACCAAGCTGACGAAGTTCCTCAACATCCACAGGGTCCCCTGTGGTGTTTCCTGTAATAATCACACCATCACTCAAGAAAAACTCTGCGGCATGTTCCGTTTCTTTGAGCGAAACATCCGCAGTGATCGCATGGGAAGAGTGTTTCTTTTTGATGTCTGTGAAGATCGCGATATTTTCTGCGCCGATATTGCGGCGATATCGCAAAAGATCACCCGCACAAGAGTCGATGTATCCTTCATCGGCTACATGCCCAAACACAAATCCTTCAGCGCGAATAAAGTCCATCCCTGCGGCATGTGCAGCAGCAAGAGCTTCTTTGTTGCAAGCCGCGAGGATCTGGATGCCACAGTAGAGACCAAGCTGCTTGATCGCGTGCCCGATCACGGCCATCAGCGCGGTGATCTCAGGCCCAACGCTGCGGGTGTACGGGATGTCGTGCATGTTTTCGATCATCACAGTTCGCACGCCCGCATCTTTGTAGATCTGGGCTTGTTTGACTGCTTGATGCACGATCACAGAGGGCGGAAGGGCATGTTGTGGTGTTCCTGGCAGGGCAGGAAGATGGATCATCGCGATCAGATCTTTGTGTTTTTTCAGGTATTCAAGATAGCGCATTGTCGGGCCTTTTAACGTTTGGTATCCATGCCAAGAGCGATCATCAAGAAGGCATAGCGATCTGCAATCGAAGCGAGGGCTTTGCTCAAGGGGGTGCCTGCGCCGTGTCCTGCTTTGGACTCGATGCGTAGGAGCACAGGGCGATCGGCTGTGGTGTTGGCTTGGAGGCGTGCAGCAAACTTGCGTGCATGGAAAGGATCGACGCGATCATCGTGATCGGCTGTCATCACGAGCGTGATCGGGTAGCGGGTGCCTTTTTTCAAACGGTGGTAGGGAGAGTAGCCCCACAGCCATTTGAATTCATTTGCTTTTTGTGGATTGCCATACTCAGGGATCCACAAGCGCGCCACAGTCGAGATCGGGTAGCGGATCATGTCGGTCAGGGGGACTTGGCAGATCACCGCACCAAAGAGATCAGGGCGTTGGGTCATGGTGGCAGACACAAGGAGACCGCCGTTGCTGCCGCCACGGATCGCAAGTCGTTTGGGTTGGGTGTAACGATGTTTGATCAACCACTCGGCTGCTGCGATGAAATCGTCGTAGACATTTTGCTTGTGAGCGCGTCGTCCTGCCATGTGCCAAGCCGAGCCATACTCTCCACCACCACGCAAGTTGGCCAAAGCGAAGACGCCACCGCGATCCAACCAAGGGAACAAACCTGGCATAAAGCGCGGTTTCAAGGAGACTTCAAAGCCGCCATAACCGTAGAGTTCGGTGGGGTTGTTGCCATCCAGTTTGGTGCCTTTGCGATACACCAAAAACATGGGGACACGGGTGCCGTCTTTGGAGGGGTAAAAGACTTGCTTGGTCTCGTAAAGGCTCAAGTTGACAGGGATCTTGAGGGCTTCAAGGCGCGTGCGTTTGTGGGTTCCAAGATCGTAGCGGTACCCCGCAGAAGGATAGATCCATGAAGTAAAGCGGTAGAAGATCTCGTTGCTGTTGGAACGCGTGCTGATATCGCTGACGCTTCCCTTGCTAGGAAGGCGGATATCTCGGACAAACTGGCCTTTGCGGGTGTAAAGAGCGAGGCGAGAAACCACGTCTTCCATGTAATGGATCAAGAGATGGCCTTTGACGAGGAAAACACCTTGGATCACGCCCTTTTGTTGGGGGATAAGGGTCTTCCAGTTTTTGCGGACGGGATCTTTCAAGGGGGCCAACAACACGCGACCACGAGGGGCTTTGTAGGTGGTGACGATCATCATCTGGCCATCCATGACGTCTGCACTGAACTGGCCTTTGAGTCCACGAGCAAGCGCAAGGAACGGACCACGCGAGTTGATCGGTCGGTAGTATAGGTCGTTGTAAGACCAGTCCACACTTGCAGAGACGTAAAGTGTACTGCGGTCCGAAGAGATCGCGGGATCGAGCCATGTCTCTTTTTTGCGACCTTCGCCAAAGACCAAGGCGTCTGTGTCAGCGGAAGTCCCGAGGTGGTGGTAAAAGATGCGTCGATAGTAGTTCTTGTCGCGGGCAGGGACGGTGCCTTTGGGGGGATAGCTCACATAGTAGAATCCCAAGCCATGACGATCCCAGATCACAGAAGGCCATCGCGTATGATCGATGCGATCTGTCAGGTGTTTGCCTGTCGCGACATTGAGGACGCGGATGTAAGACCAGTCGCTTCCCTTGGCAGAGAGGGCGTAAGCCAAAAAGCGGCCGCTGGGTGAAGGGGAGATCTGTTGGACAGAGACGGTTCCGTCTTTGCTCAAAGTGTTGGGGTCCAAAAGCGCGCGAGGACGGGCGCGATAGCTGCCTTCACTGACGTAGAGGATGGGTTGGTTTTTGAGCCCTTCGCGTCGAAAAAAGAAATAGTATTGTCCGTGACGACGGGGGCTTGTGCTCGATTGGTTGTTGTAGAGCTTTTTCAACTCTTGGAGGATCTTGGTGCGCGCGGAGACTTGTCGCAAAACGCCCATGGTGCGCTTGTGATTCGCCGCATTCCAAGCTGCGACTTCTTTGGAGTTTCCAGCCTCAAGCCAACGATAGGGATCTGTCACCTTGATGCCGTGGTAAACGTCCGTGACGTCTTGGCGACGTGTCGCGATCGGCGCAGGGATGGCGATCTTTTTGGCTTGTGGGACGGGTTTTTTGGTTCGAGGCGCAGGCTTTTGGGGCTTGGGGAGCAGCTTGCCTGGGAGTATGTCAGCTTGGGCTGATGGGGCATAGGATAGCGTGGCTGCTAAGGCAAAGACGCCAAACAGCCAAGACGAAGTGGGACGCAAGGAGCGAGAAAGCCGCATCGTGATCATCCTTTCTAGGTTCTGGGTTTGTGGAAGGATCGCGCAAGAGTTGTAACTTTGACCTCGGAAAAATTGAAGGGGCTGGCATAAAGCTCTGGGATCGGCCTCTATCGAAGTGGATTCGTTTTGTGTAGGTTGGGTGCGGAGCACGTGTTTGCTGTCTGGTGGTCTTGGCGATGGGGATACGTTGCATCTTTGGTTGGACAGAAGGATCTTCAGTGGTCTAGGAGAACGCGAGGCTTCTTTTGCGCCCTGTGTGGGCATGGGAGTGTTGAGGATGTCACCCAAGTCAGAGGACACAAAGCAAAGTTTGGTCGAAGAAGAGTCAGCCCTCGATAAAGCGCGTGCGGCCTCGATTGAGGCGATTCAACAAGATCAAACGCAGGTCAAGTATGGTGCTTGGTCTCTGATCTTGTTGGGACTTGGTCACCTTGGGATGGGAGCGATCGCGCTGGGAGGATGGTCTGGACTTGGGGCTGCGTTGGGAGGATTTCTTGGTGGGGCGAGCATCTTTGGAGCTTTGTGGTTGTTTTGGTCGGCGTATGGGGCTTTTCAGGCGGACCAAAAGAGGATGCGTATGGGATTGCAAGTCCTGTTTGTGATGACGCTTCTTTCGATCTCTTGGGGGCGTTGGTGGTTTGTGGCGATGGGCGGGTTGGGCTGCTTGTTGGCTTGGATCGCTGACGTAGCTTTGGGGCGCGTGACAGAGCGCGTCGAAGAAAAGTCTCCCAAAGACCCGACCCTAGAGCTTCACCATCATCTTGTTCCGATCTTGGTGCGCGTGATGGTGTCGGATGCTGACATCGATCAGCGCGAACATCTCCGCATACAGGAACTTTGCGCACCCGTGGATGTTTCGATGTACGAACACGACTACCTCACCTACCAAGCGCAGCGAGAAGAAGAGTACCCGATCGCAGAGCTGGTCAAGGGCTATCTCCAAGCAGCAGAGGGCATCCCTGGCTTGCGCGCCAACCAAGCTCTTTTGGCGGCGGTGATGGCTGTGGTGGAAGCAGATGGTGTGATTGCCCCCGAAGAAGTTCGGATGCTGCGGGAGATCGGGGACTTGCTGGGTCACCCTCCAGAACAGATCGAGCTGTTGTTGCGCCAGATGCAGACGCACATCAAAGAGATGGATCTCGAACGTGCCGCACACCTTCTTGGGGTGTCCGAAGAGGCGTCACTCGAGGAAGTGGAACACGCCTATCGAACGATGTTACAGGATTTTTTGGAAGGAGATTATGCTGCATTGGGCCATCAGATCGAGGCCAACCGACAAAAAAGGCGCGATGTCTTGGAGCAAGCCTACATGATGATGAGCGAACACCTGTCACCATCGAAGTGAGAGATGGAGAAGATGGTATGTAAAGATCGGTCGGATGAGGATTTGTGGAGAGGATTTTCTATCTCGAAACTTTCTTGGAGAGACAAGCATCTTTTGTTTATGCTAAAGAGCTTGTCGCTCTCGCATGGCGCTCTGCGATGAGCGCTTTCTTTTACGAAGGAGACCTTCTGATGAAGATCGATATCTACTACTGCGTATCTTGAAACTACCTCCCCCGTGCGTCCAGTTTGGCCGCAGTACTACAACAAAACTTTGGTGTTGAACCTGTGTTGCATCGCGGTGTCCGCGGTGTTTTGGACGTTCATCTCGATGGTGAGTTGATCTTTTCAAAACACAAAGAAGGACGTTGGCCGACTGCAGAAGAACTCGTGCGCTCTATCCAAGAACGCACATCGTCCTAACAAGCCTTGATAGCGACCTACTAAGCCTCGATAATGACCTACCTATGGGAAGAACGGATTGCAAGCGCGAGAGGATTCGAACCCCTACCCGTGGACTTGGAAACCACCATGCTACCTTTACACCACGCGCCTATACAGCGGCAAGGACAGGAGTCGAACCTGCAACAGCTGGATCTTCAATCCAGGGCTCTACCAGTTGAGCTACCTTACCTAAAAAAGTAAGACTTTGTCTTGCTTTTGTGGTGGGGGTGGGACTCGAACCCACAACACCTGGATCTTCAATCCAGTGCTCTACCAATTGAACTACCTCACCAGAAAAGATAAGAAATATTCTTGTCTTTTTACAAGGGCAGAGGGATTCGAACCCCCACTAACGGATTTGGTGTCCGCCGTGCTAGCCGTTAACACTATGCCCCTTGAAGTGACGAGAGCGGGAGTCGAACCCGCAATACCTTGATCTTCAATCAAGTGCCTTACCGTTAGGCGATCTCGCCATCAAGCGAAGAACGATATGTGTGAAAAGGCACGAAGGAAGGCCTTTTCGAGAGAAACCATGTTGGGGGAAGCGATGTTGAACAGGACGTTCAGGCATCGCTGGTGTAAGGCTGCGATCTACTCGGATACAGTGGGTGTATCGAGCGTTGCCGCGGCTTGCTTAGCGATTAAGCACACCAGCGAAAAAAGGTAGGAAAGGGAAAAGTTTGTTGCACACAGGCTTGGGGAGTTTGACGTTGTAGTGTTGGGGGCTTTGTTTGTGTGTACATGACTTTTCTCTTGTGTTGGGTTGTTGGATTTACTTGCTTTGTTGGTAAGTCTTACGGGGGGATAAAAAATAGGTTCAAAATTATTTGCGGGGGAGAGAAAAATTATTTAAGGGAGCGCAGATGATTTTGGTAGGAGAGGGATTGGATCTCGGTGCCTGTTTCTTTGTCGGATATCTCGGAAAAGTCGGGAAGTGGGATGCCCGTCGAAGAGATATGCAAAGAGATGCGGTTTCTGCCGTCGTGTTTGCCTTGATAGAGGGCTTGATCGGCTTTTTGGATGGTGTGTTCGATAGGGAGTTCTTTTTTGTGTTCGGCCACACCAAATGTCGCGGTAACACGGATGGTTTGTTGGTTCCATGTAAAGACGTGTTTGGCGAGACGAGAGCGGATGCGCTCAAGCATGATCTTGGCTTGGGTGACCGAAGTTTGAGGGAGCAAGATACAGAACTCTTCTCCGCCCCATCGTGCGACGAGATCGGATTTTCTTGCGGTTTCTTGGAGCAGCTGAGCCAATGTGGAGAGGACATAATCGCCGCATTGATGGCCGTATGTGTCGTTGATCATCTTGAACTTGTCGATGTCGCCGATGACTACGCTGAATGTTCCGTCGTAACGCCTGCTGCGTTCGGCTTCTGTGTCGAGTCGTTCTTGCATCGCGAGTCGGTTGGCGACTTGCGTCAAAGGATCGATGCGGGCGATGCGTTGGATCTCCGCGAGGGCGGTCTTGAGCAGCGTGATATCGTACAGCGTGATCAGTTTTCCAAGAGGGTTGTTTGAGGCATGTTGGAGGGGGATGATCTGCGCTTCAAAGATCCGATCGTGGAAGTTGAGTTCGAACTTGTGGTGCTGTTTTTGTAGGTGAGGCTCAATGAAACAAGCTTGGTCAGGGAAGGCTGTATGGATGGACTGTCCAAGGAGCTTGTCGTGGGGCAACGAGGTGAGTTCGAGCGCTGCGGGGTTGATCTCGATGATGCGCTCTTGGGCATCGAGGATGATGACGCCGCTTTGGATGGAATGGAAGATATGCTCGTGGGCAACGGGGATCAGATCGAGGAAGCGAAAACGCTTCATCACATACAGGATGATGCCGCTCACGACAGCAAAGCTAAGCGAGGTGATGTCGTAAGGAGCAAGCGGATTGCTCCCCAAGATGTAAGAAAGATTGGAACTTACGATCAACGAGATCGCGAAGATCAAAGGCATAAACTGCCAGCGAAAAGAACGACTCATCTTGGAAAAGCTAGAGATGAGCGCAAGCAAGCCTACGGATAGCATGACATAAGCGTAGGATGTCCAAATATAAAAGCCGAAACTGTAGTGTTTTTTGAGTAAGACGAGTCCATCTTCTTGGACAAACTCTACCTTTTTGTAAAAGAGCGTGTGAAGAGGATAAGATAAAACAAGCAGATAGCTTACTACTGGGATGATGAAGATCATCGCTGTTTTTTTGGGCGTCAGCCAGCGTCCACCCGTGTGTGTATAGGAGAGTGAAAAGAGGCACCAAAACGTCGCGGCACCGATGATTCCCAGGTACTCCGCGCGCAAGATGATGCTTTTCCACTGCGGATCTTTGTGGAAAAATCCAAGGATATAGCTCAGCAACCACAGATCGATCGAAGCGATCATCCAACGAAACCAGTTTCGACCGTACCCAGAAGGAAAACGCCATGCTTCTAGAGAGACATAAAAGCACAGCAAGAGCGCACCAAAATAAAGCCAAAAATAGGGGGTGATCTGCCATTGTTGCATTGTTTTTTCTTTCCCGCCTAAGATGAAGATCTTGCCTTGCTGCTTGGTTCTTGAAGAAACGGTTCTTTTCCAAATAACTTTTGAAACAATAAAAAAAACCTAGGACTTCTGGACGTACCAAGGGAGAAACTGGTGTTTCTTAAGCTCTACGTCTACTTTTGAGCGCACTACCTGTTTGGATGCAGGGATAGCGGAGGCCAAAAGGCCCTTTTCCCTTTATCCGGTGCGCAGGCCGGGAACCTTCCCTTTATCCGGGGCGTAGGCCGGGAATCATCCCCTTATCCGGGGCGTAGGCTGGGAATCATCCCCTTATCCGGGGCGCCCCTCTGTGGGCGCCCGTGAGCTGGGAATCTTCCCTTTGTTCGGGGCGCCCGCAGACTAGGGGGCTTAGCGCGACGTGGGGGCAGAAGAAGGAGCAGCGGTGCGGGTCGTGGGACGAGCAGTGGGGCGAGCGGCAGGGCGAGCGGCAGGACGAGCGGCGGGTGCTTTTTTGCCTTTGGGCTTGCTATGCTTTTTGAGGAGGGCTTCTTGGGATTTGATCTTTACGTCGTAGTAGTGGATCTCCAGTTCCATACGACGGTAGGAGCGCCAAGATGCTTCGTCTGTGAGTCCCTTGCCTCGCAGTTCTTTTTTGCTTTTGAGCAAGCCATCGCGACGTGCTTTGTTTTTGGGGAGCATGGTGGTTGCGGAAGATAGGGCGGCTTGTTCTTCGTTGGTGAAGAGTCGTTCGAGTGCGGACCAAGCGGCTTTCGTCTGTTCGCCTTTGGTGGTGTGTTTGCTCGCATTCTCAAAGAGAGAAAGGTAGAGCCTTGCAAGCATGGTGTTTTTTGACTCTATCGCAGCGGGGTTGAGGATCGCTTTGAGTCCCGCAGAGAGAGCGTTGGGGTTGCCCTTGTGGAGTTTGGGGGGAGCGCTGAGTTGTTTATAGAGCTTCTTGAGCAATGCAGCGCGTGTTGGGGCTTTTGTGCCCTTCGCAGGTTTATCTGCGAGCCATGTTTGGATGGTTTTGACTTGGGCTTTGACAGCTTTTTTGTCATCCCATTTTTTGCTATCGAGTGGCCAGAGAGCGCCTTTGCTGTCGAAAGCGGCCATGGTTTTTTGGGTTCTTTTGAACTGATAAAACGTCGCGAGGATTTGATCAGCGTAGTGTTGTGCTGTGTCGTCGAGCTTTCGGACCTTTCCGCCTTGGGTACCGTAGCGGACGTAGTCGAGGAGATCTTTGTCATCTGTCGGGACATTTGGGCGGCAACCGAGCGTTGTTATCGCAGCCATGAGGAAAAGCGAAGTCAGAATATTTCTCTTGTGCATGATGAGCGAATCCTTTTCAACCGAGATTAGAAAGCAGCGGTGAGAACGGCGATGAGGATGCCCATCAAAGCACCACCCGCGATGACGCCAGCCGCGACAGGTTCGAGGTTTTTGACAAAGACACGGTGGACAAAGGAGTCTTCACGTTTCGCCAATTTCTCTGCCAACCAGAAAAGGAAAGAGCCCATAAACATTGCAAAGCAAGTGGTGAAGGGGATGACAAAAGCGAGTCCCAAGCCCACAGCGGAGATCGGGAAGCGGCCTTTGGTTGCGACTTTGATACCTTCGAGGAAAACGCCAACGATGGCACCGATCAAGGCTGCATAGACAGCGGTCAAGGGGAGTTCAGAGATACCGCGGGTGAGGATTTCTGCGACAGCTTTCCAGATGGTTGCGCCAGGCATCGGATATTGGGCGCTGATCAAGCCCGAGGGGTTGCCTTGGAGGAAGGCGATGTAGAAGACGGGCACGCAAACGATCGCACCTGCAAAGATACCAAGGACGTGTCCCATCGCCTGTTGACGGGGCTTTCCGCCAAGCATGTAACCAGGTTTGATGTCCATCAACAAGTTGGATGCGTTGCCTGCGACTTCGCCAGTGATGCTGGCGGTCATGATGTTGGTGGTGATGCTGGGGGTCAGCGCTGCATAAGTGAGCTGGGTCAGCTTTCCAAGCGCGCCAGTGGGGGTAATCGCGGTGAGCGCGGTTGAGTGGGCAGCGATGATGGTGAAGACGAAGACCATGGGGATCGCGATAGCGCCCAACCAGACGGGGACACCAAAGAAATACCAACCCAACAAGACTACGACGCTTCCCACAAGCGGGATGCCCAAAAGGAACACTGACATGGGGAGTTCGATGTCTTTGAGCACATCTTGGCTTTCTTCTTTTTTGCTGAAGAGTCCGCTGAAAGAAGACAACAACATGCCAGGTTTGCTAAGGAACGCGAAAAGGCTTGCTGTGGTCATCATGGCGACACCGCACCACAAAGCCCAAGTCGTGATCGGGCGGAAACCAAAGCTCAGTGCGCCTGCTGCGTTAACACTTCCAAGGATGTCACCTTGGTTAATCACCCAAGGCGCGAGGACAAAGTAGTTGATCACCGCGCCAAGAAGCAACGAAGCACCTGTGCGGATGCCCATCAGACCGCCCGCTGCGACCATGACGTGATCGGGCTCAATCGAGATGGTGAGTTTTTCGACGGAGACACCGCCAAGTTTGGGGGTCCAACCTGTGACGTGGTAAAACCAACCTTCCAAGCTGTGGGGCAGTGTAAGGAAAGCAAGCTTGATCTTGGCCAAGATATGACCTTGTTTCAAGAGTTCCAAAAGGGCCGATAGACCGCCACCAATGATCAAGATCTTGGCTTTAAAGATCCCTTCGCTGGCGTCACTTGTGTGTAAAGCGTCCATGACAACGCCTGCTGCGCGCCCTTCGGGGAAAGGGTGTTGCTCATCGTTGATAAAGCGCCGCTTGAGGGGGAAAGCAAACAAGACCCCCAAGAGAGAGAGCGATATCATCCAAAGCATCGTGGTTCCCATCGGGACAACGGTGTTGGTGATGATCATGTAGGCAGCGAGGCTCGCGATCAGCGGAGAGGTCATATAACCCGCGGCTGTCGCGATGGACTGCATACAGTTGTTTTCTAGGACTGTGAACTCGTCGGCAAGTCCGAGAGAAGAGAGAACCTTAAACATCGCGAAAGCGATGATAACGGAGGTAATCCCGACACCAAGGGTCCAACCCGTCTTCATCCCAACGTAAAGGTTGGTCAAAGACAAGGCACCACCGATCAACATGCCCGAGAGGGCCGAGCGGATCGTTAGTTGGGGCATATCGCCACGGTACACATTTTCAAGCCACCAGCGGTCTTTTTGTTCGACCGTCCAGTCTCGGATTTGTTCTTCGGTTAGCTGTTTTAGCGCCATACGCTTCGCTCCGTCTGCGAAAAAAGTGATAAAGGATGGGGGCCACAACAAAGGAAAGGGCGCAGCGTAGCAAGGCCCAAGCGCTGAGTCAATCACATGGAGAGAGGGGGCAGGAAACCTAGACCCAAAGGGGCTTTTGCGTTATAGATCAAAGCTCTTTGAGGAAGTGTTTTGCTTTTGGAAGACGTCGTGGAGGATGTCGAAGAACAAGGAGGCGACAAGCGTGACGCAGTTGATCCATTTAGAGAATGCGCGATGGCAAGTGGGTATCTTGCCCGAAACGGGTGGTTCGGTGGCGTATGGTCGAGTGTTCCAAGATGGCGGATGGATGGACATCATGCGCCCTACACAGAGCAAAGACTACGAACGGGCGGGAGCTTGTTCTTCGTTTTTGATGATGCCATGGGCCAATCGTATGAAAGATGGGCTGTATCATGCCGATGGACGGGTGTTTTCGTTGAAGACGGTCGCAGACGATGGAACCGCACGCCATGGTGATGTTCGACAACGCCCATGGACCGTGGTTTCTCGCGATGAGGTCTCTTGCTCCCTTCATTTTTCTTCAAGACAGTTTCCCGAACTCAACTTTCCCTTTGCTTTTGAGGCTGAACTCAGCTTTTCCCTCGATGGGGCATCTTTTCGTTCCACAGCTTCGCTCAAAAATGTCGATGATGTCGCTTACCCCGCAGGATTCGGGTTTCATCCGTACTTTGTCCGCGATCCACAGACGCCTCCTCGTGTCGAGATCCCCTGTGTTGCGCGCTTTCCGCTAGAACGTGGCTTGCCGCTCGGACCTCCCTCAGATATCCCTCATCCTTCGGACTTTCGAGAGCTTCGACCGCTTGATGAGACGGCCTTGGATGATCTCTTTACACAGCGAGACCTCCAAAAGCCTGCTCTGATGGTCTTTGGAGACCATGGACCTACCATCGAGATGTTTGCAGATCCGATCTTTGCGCATCTTTTGTTGTATGCGCCTGTGGGCGAGCCCTTCTTTGCTTTGGAGCCCCAGTCGAACGCCAACGATGGCTTTCGGCTGTTTGCAGAAGGGATGGAGGGAACAGGGGTGTTTGTGCTTCCACCACAAACCTCGAAGAATGGGAGCTTTTCACTGGTGGTCAGAGAAGAAGGAAAATAATTTCCTTTATGACTAGGAACTTTCTGGATCGTCGTCGTCTTAGAACATAGAACGCGAAACAGCGAGGACAAAACGATGAATGAAAAAGCTGACCAAGGACAAACAAGAACAGGACGACGCGAGGCTTCAAAAGAGCTGACCTTTCGCGCGGAGGTTCAGCCCCATCTGGGTGCTTTGCGTCGTCAAGTTGCACGTTTGGTCCCTGTAGAAGCGAGCGAAGACATCGTTCAGGAGTCGCTGATGGCAGCATGGAGGCATGCACATACGCTCCCACACATCGAGAAGATGGGGCCTTGGCTGATGTCGATCGCTCGACGTAAAGCCATCGATTGGTTGCGTCGAGAGGGTCGCTCTGTTCCTTGCGAACCCTTGGAGGCGACGGAGTCTTTCGCTGCTTCCCAACGCTCGCCAGAAGGCGAGCTTACGCATCGTCAGGGCCTTGCTTTGGTACACGATGCGGTGGCGGCCCTCCCACCACGGCAACAAGCTGTGATCGATTTGCGTGCTTTTGAAGAAGAAGATGTCCACCACACGGCAACGTTGTTGTCCATGGCCGAAAAGACCGTGTACGCAACAGAGTCAAGCGCAAGAGAGAGCTTAAAACGGAGTTCTCTGATGCGAGAGGCTTGGTCGATGCTCAGCGCGGTGGGAACGGTCCTTTGGATGCTTTGTACCCGCTCAAAACAGTTGTTGGCACAGTCTGTTGGCTGGATCAAAACCACCGCACAAGCAGGGGTCTTGGTCAAAAATAGTACAGTCTTGTGGACGGGAACTGCGGGGATTGCATCTCTTGCAGGTATGGTGGCTTTGGGGCCGCGGCCTGATGTCTCTGAAGGGTTGTCGCGCAAACTTTCGATCTCTTCGAAAGGAACAACCCTTGCTTTGAACAATGTGGACCCAAAGTCTTCGGACACTTCGTTGTTTGTTGCGCCTGTTGCATCGCGTTCGCAGCGTTTCTTCCCGATGGAAAAAAGGAAACCTCAAAAAAAACAAAATGCAAGCAAGCCTTTTGCTGCATTTGAAGGGATAAAGACGATGAAGATGCAAAACACAATTGCGATGGCTGCGATGGCTGCGGGACTTTTGCTTTCTACTCCTGCCCAAGCTGGCGACAAAACCAACAAAACCACTGTGGTGGTCAAAAAAGGACAGGACCTTCTTCGTTATCGCAAGGTCACCAAGCTCGACTTTACGGGCTCTACGCTACGAGGAAACGTCGAAAAGCCCGTGATGATGCTGCTTCAAGGTCGTCGCCGCGTGAAGTTAAAAAGTCTGATCACTGTGCGCAAAAACTTTCGTGAGCGTATGGCAGCGACTGCCGCGGGGCTCTAAGTCTTGACCGTCTCCCACATCCCCCTGTCCTCTCTCCCACCTTCTTCTCCATCATCCCTCAAGTTTTCCTTGCATATCTCTTAGAAGAAGCGAACGCCCAGCCCGACAGAAAGGGAGGGATAGATGTTGTATTGTTGCAAGGTCAGGTTGATGATCTCAGCGCCACGACCGGCTTTTTCGAGGATCTGTTGTTTGTATTCATTGGAGACGGCTTTGTCGAATTGGGCGGAGATGTTGACCTCGTGCCCGATGAGTTTGGCCACGCCCAGTCCTAGGCGCAGATTGAAGATGTAAAGGATCGTCCACTCCCATCCCAGCTCCGCGACCGCCAAGGAAAGTTTTGTTTCGACTTGGTAACTTGTGGCTTGCAAGATATCGCGGGCTCCTTGGAAACCAAGCGAGATATCCGCAAGATCGGCTGCATTCACTTGCCCGCGAAAGCTCATCTGGACGTAGCTTAGGCCCATATAGAATCCGTGTCGCTCGAAAGGTCTCCATTCCAAATGAGCACGCCACACAGAAGATGTTTGTAAGAATTTGTCGATCACGCGCCCAACGTGGGCACCGTATGTATCCGCACCAAGGAGCGCTTTGTTGGCTTCTTGAAGGATGGCTTGTTGCATCATGCCGTAAGATGCGGCCAAACGGATACCTCCTGGCATCTGTATCGCAAGCCTCGCTCCTACTTCAAAAGGGAAATTATAATTGGCTTCGAGGTACATGTGCCAAGCGCCGCTCCCTGTGTGGAGTAAGCGTCTCATGCTCTTGCTGTCTTGGGCATATCGCTTCATCTCAGACTCGAAGGTCTGCGCTTGCACTAGGCTTGGGGAGAGACATATTTCTCCCATAAAAAGAATTGATAGATATGCAATGATATGTTTTGTAAGGGTTTTTGTTGCGTTTGGGCGATATGCGAACCTATCCATGGACTCGTTCATGGCAGAGCCTTTCCCTAAAATAATTGTGCGAGGATATCCGCATAAAAAGAAATCCAAATCTTTTTATGCATGAGGAGGGAAGATTGGATCGCAGTAACAAGCGTCTTTTTTGTCATCCGTGACAAAGGGGAATCTTCCTTGATGCAATGAATAAACGGCGCCCCCAAAAAGCTCTGAAGCAAGAATATAAAAAAAGAGAAAAATGCATTTTCGTCTGCAAAGGCCCAACTGCGTATCTTTCTACCTGTGGGCGAGCTGAAACTGCTGATTTGAAACTGCTGATATGAGGCTGCTGATACAGGGCTACTGATACAGGACTGCTGATACAGGACTGCTGATATGGGGATGCTGATATGGGGATGCTGATATGGGACTGCTTATATGGTGTATGGGGCGACCTTCTGAGACTGCTTATATGGCATCTGGGGCGACCACAGCGGGCATCTGTACCAACTAATTATCAACTATATGAAAAGATAGGTTATTTTCGAACGTAAAACTTCGTCACATCAGACGATTTTTTTCGCAAACTCCCTTGGTTCGGGAAGTCACTTTACAAACTCTCGTGATTTTCCAAAGAAAGCTATTTGATTTTCTCTTTTATTATCAATGAGGTAGGAATTAGTTGGTACAGATGCCACAGCGGGTCGCCCAAAGAAATAGTCTTCCTCCCCCCAAGAGAACATCTCTGCTTCAATTTTAATCAAACTTGTATGTGATGCCTGTGAGTTCTTCGCTGACTTGCCAAAGACGGGCCGCATCTTCTTCGCTGCGTGCGGCTTTCGCGACTTTGGGGGAGATATGTGCGGGGCCGCGCAACTCAAGCATCTTGCTGGGTCCTGTGTAGGTGCCGCTTGGTAGGTCGCCGACGGCTGCGTAAAGCGTGGGCCATGCGCCTTGGACGGCATCTTGGGCCAAGATCGAGTTACCAAACTCCATCAGTCCTTTGGAAAATCGGCTTTTTTCCATGATGGGGCCGACGGTTTGGAGATTTGTTGCAGCATACCCAGGGTGGCAAGCAAGGACTTTGAGGCTCTTGTTGGCGGCTTTGAGGCGTCGATCCAACTCAAAAGTAAACAGCATATTGGCGAGTTTGCTTTGGAAGTAGGCTTCCCATTTGTTGTAGGACTTTTCTCGCATGAGGTCATCGAAGTTCATCTTGCCGCGTAGATGGACCGCGCTGCTGACGTTGACGATACGATCTTTGACGAGGGGGAGCATCTGCCCTGTAAAAAGCAAAGTGCCCAAAGTGGTTGGTTCCGATCTGCATCTCAAAGCCATCGCGGGTCTTGGTGTAGGGAAGGGCCATCACACCCGCATTATTGATGAGGACATCGATCTTTTGAAGCGTTCTTTGGCTTCTTGCGCGGCTCGTTTGATCGACGACAGATCCGCAAGATCGAGTTGGAGAAAGCTGGTTCTTGCGGCGGGAGCGTACTTTCGCAGCGTTTCGAGGGCTTGTTGAGCTTTGTCAGCGCTGCGACATGCGAGGATGACTTCTGCGCTGTGTTCGGCAAGAACGCGGGCGGCTTCAAAACCGATACCACTGTTTCCGCCTGTAATCAGAAAAGTTCGACCATGTTGGTCTGGAGTTTGTGCGGCTGTCCAACCCATCGTCAAAGGACTCCTTTGTGGTGTTTGGGGAAAAGAGTGGGCTTTCGATGCAAGGCAACTTTTAAGGTGCGCGACCAAAAGGAAAAAGCCTTTTCTCTTTTGAAAGGGATGTTTTAAGTTCGCTGTAGAAATAGAAACAGTTGTGCCACTTAGATAATGTGTGGTCGCCTCTGATGCAAGATAAGGAGCAGAAAGATGTCGCACCGCATGGATGCAAGCCTTCGCACATGGGCGCCCACGGAAGGAGAAATTATCAATTGAAAAGATATGTCAGGCCTTCAGCGCATGGGCGCCCACGGAGGGACGCAATTCCAAAGAAATCTAATTTTCTCTTTTATTATCAATGAGGTATGGGGAAAGGTCAATCGATATGATATGAGGAAATTCAATCGATATGGGGAAATTCAATCGATATGGGAAAATTCATTCAGGGTGCCCTCTGTGGGCACCCCAGAAAATTCAGGGGTGCCCCTCTGTGGGCACCCCAGAAAATGCGTGGGCACCCCAGAAAATGCGTGGGCACCCCAGAAAATGCGCGGGCACCCCAGAAAATGCGCGGGCACCCCAGAAAATGCATGGGCACCCCAGAAAATGCATGGGCACCCCTAAGCCCCAGGAAAAAGTTTATCGAGGAGGATTTTTTTGATGGGGGGCAGGTGTGTAGGGTCAAGGAAGTTGAGTGCGCGAAGTTGCGTGAGTTTTTCGATCAATTGGATGCCTGCGGTGGTGTTGGTGCAGACACCTGCAACGATGTCGGGTGTGCGTCCAAAAGCTTTCATCACGCCAAGTACTGCGTAGGGATCGGATGCACAGAGGACAGTGCATTTGATGTTGTTGCCAAGTTCTTCGATGGCAGCGGCACCATTGTAAGGTTCGAGGGGGGAGGCGCCTGCTTCGACGACGAGGACATCAGCTTGTTCTTGTTGGATGCGAGAGAGCAGGGTACGTGTACGTTGTCGAAAGTCTTCTTCAGGGTGGATGCTAGAGGGAAGGCCCACATCAACAAAGTCGAAGATCGCGTCAGCTCCAGCGTCTTGCATGACTTTGATATCTCGATAGCGTCCAGCGCCTGTCAGTTTGGCTCCGATGACTTTTAAGCCTTCTTCTTTAAGTAAATGGATTGTTTGTCTTCCAGCAGTTGTCTTTCCTGCGGACATTGAAGTTCCAACAAGGAGGATAGAAGGTGTGGAAAAAGAGAGAGCAGACTTGGGATGGAGTCGAAAGTCATCCATGGAGAGTTTTGTGCCGTTGCGTGTGGCGTGTCCGACGTAATGGATGTGGAGGACATCACCAAGGAAAGGCGAGATGGAGGTGATCTTGCCGAGGAGTCCGGCGCCTGTCATCACGTCAAGGACGAGATCTTCGCCCACGGCGCGCCAATCTCCGACAGCTTCGAGGGTGGCGAAGCGGCGTCCCAAGGCCCCCACGATCAAGTCTTCTTCGAGGACTTCGACCATGCGTCCGTTGGTGAGTTCGATTTGCCGACTTGGGTTGGGGCGGTGTGCGACGCGGCCTACGATGTAATCTCCGTCTTCCCAGTGGCTGCGATCGATCGGGTCGATTTGAAAAGGATGGTCGGAGAGGTCGGATATTCGGGTCAAGGAAGTAAAAAAGTATTTTGCCATGAGGCCCCCTCTCTAAAGAAAAGTAGGTGAAGTTCACTCTTCGATTTGAGCCAAGGGTGGTGCGAGCAGCAAAAGAGCGAGTAAGGCGCAACGTTCGAGTAAGCGTTCTTTTTCGATGTATTCATGGGGAGCATGAGCCCCATCGCCCACAGCGCCCAGCCCATCGAGTGTTGCGGTGTACTGGCTGGTGGTGTTGCCATCAGAACCTCCGCCCGCGGTGACTTCTTCAAGATCCAAACCAAGCTGCGATCCATGAAGCTTGGCGAGTGTCCAAAGCTTTCGATTGGCGGGGGTTTTCTCCATGGGAGGACGCCCGATACGGCCATCGATTTCCAATGTGACGTGGGGATTTTGTGGGGTGATGCTGTGGATTTGTTCTTCGATCCAAGCGGCGTCTTGGTTGGTGAGGACGCGGACATCGACGACGGCCTTGCTTTCGGGGGCGATGACATTGGTGTTGACGCCTCCGTCGATCATCCCGACGTTTACAGTGATGCCGCGTTCAAAGTCGTTGAGTGCAAAGAGTTTCTGGATCACAAACGAGAGTTCTAGGATGGCGCTATGTCCTTCTTGGGGTGCCAAACCTGCGTGTGCTGCGCGTCCTTTGACGGAGATGGTAAAACGACCGATCCCTTTGCGTGCGGTTTTCAGCTTCCCTTCGGGTCCAAAGGCGGGTTCGAGTACAAAGGTGCGATCGACTTGTTGGGCGAGTTGTTGAATAAAGGGAGTTGATGTGCGGCTCCCACGTTCTTCATCCGAATTGAAAAGTGCGATGGGATCGAGGCTTGGTGCGATGTGGAGGTGTTGTAGGGCGCGGATCGCAAAGATGGATTGGACGATGCCTGCCTTCATATCGAAGATGCCGGGTCCTGTGAGCTTTCCGTCATGTTCTTCGATGGGCATCGAAGAGAGCGTCCCTTTGGGCCACACGGTATCGTAGTGTCCCAACAAAAGTTGGGCGGGTTGGCCTTGTTGAAAGCCTTGTGGATGGGCATACAGATGTTTCCCAAAGCCCGGTCCATCGAGTAGTTCCGTTTGGTATCCGATCGAAGAGAATGCTTCTTGGATACAGGTGAGGGTGTCTTGGTGATCGTCGGGACTTCCTGTGGGGGACTCCGCTTGCACAAGTCGGGTAAGAAGTGCGAAGAGGTCTTGTTGGTGTTCTTTGAGGAACGACAAGATCTGCGTGGCGGTCTCTTGGTGTGGGTAAGTCTGTGTCATCGTTTAAAGCCTGCGGGCATGGGGAAAGCGAGGCTATCTTGGATGGTCGCAAAGCGTCGCGGGTGAAGGTAGGCCAACAACGGGTGATTGTGGATCTGTTCTTCGCTGTTTTCTTCTTGGAGCAACATCTCTTCGTGGACGTGTGCGGCGATGACTTTGCCGATGATCAGGCTGTTGGGACCGAGATGATCGACGAATCGATCCAAGGTGCATTCAAGGTAGAGATACGCATCTTTGAGGAAGATCCCGTCGCCATGCAAAGAGGGGATGGTGGGAAGGGCTGTGACTGTGGGCTTGCTATCGTCGCATTGACGGGGGCTTGCGCTGAGACTGGTCATCACGACTTGTTGGGGGCGTGGGTAGCTTACCGTAAAATACCCTTCGCGCTGGATGTTTTGGTAAGTGCCGTGGGTTGGGGCGCATACGAATCCAAAGTAATGTTGCCAGCTCATGGGCATCGCCATGTGTTTGGGAGCCAAATCGTAGTTCCCATCGGGTTCTTTGCTGCCGATCAGTGTGAGTGGGAACACCTGAAAAAAGCGCTCCCAGATCGGATGGGTCATCTCCAAACTGTGGAAGTACGGGATCGTTTTGCTTTCCATTCCATTGCCTTTGTGGGTGAAGAGGCTTGGTTGGGTCGTGACGAATGGTCTTCTCTTTATTGTAAGCCCTGATGCATCCGTGGGTTGATCTACATCAAACTTCAAAAAGGAAAAGATCAATCTAGAAGAAAACGGATCGAGATAGTTGTAAAGAGTCGATTTGTTGTTTGTGGTGGGGGACGCGCAGGTGTTCCCGCCTCCAATGAGGAGGATGATTATGAGTCAGGTTCATACTACAGAGGCGGGTTCTTCGTCGTCATCTGTTCGTCGTGATGGCCCTTTTCGTAAGGGTCAAGTGATTGATGGTCGTTATCGCGTGGCGAAGGTCCTCGGAGAAGGTGGGATCGGCGTCGTTTATCAGGTGGAGCATGTTCTCACAGGCAAAGTGATGGCGCTCAAGATGCTTCACAATCACCTTTTGCGTGGTCGGAACGCGGCAGCACAAACGTTTCGACAAGAGATCCATCAGCTCGCTAGGCTCTCACATCCCCATGCGATGGAGCTTTTCGACTGTGGGACCTTGGAAGGAGAGTTGTATCTGGTGATGGAGTACCTGCCTGGGCTTGATCTCGAAAAGCTCTTGCAGACACAAGTGCATCTCCCTTGGACCATGGTGTTGAAGATTGGAGAGCAAGCTTGTGGAGCGCTCCAACATGCCCATGCGATGGGACTTTTTCATCGTAACCTCAAGCCTGCGAATGTCATGCTTTTGCACTACCAGGGCGAAGAGGACTTCGTTAAGCTACTGGACTTTGGGTTGACGACTTCGATTGAAGCGGCGCAACACCAAGGTGAAGAGCGTACATTTTTTGGGGATCTCCATTACACAGCCCCCGAACATCGCAGTGGGATGCGCCGCCCAGATGCGTCCGCAGATATCTATAGCTTGGCGGCGATCTTGTACGAGATGACCGTGCGACGGCCTTATTGGAAGGATCTCGAAGAAGGCAAGACCTTTGCGATGCCTGGCGTGGATGCCCAACTTCTCAAGCCTCTTTTGGATGTCTTGCGTGCGGCCTTGGATGAAGATACGAAAAAGCGACCTTCCTCGGCAGAAGAGTTCTTACAAAAACTCCTTGCTGCTCAAGAAGCGATCCTCTCGCAAGAAACGCAGGGAGCGGCAGAAGACGAGCCACCCAAAGCCTTCGAGATGCCAACACCTCCCAAGGAGCTACCGTCGCCGCGGGAGGTCATGTCGCGTAAGGAGTGGGAACGTGTGGAGCGCTTGTGGAAGTGGCGCGCAAGAAGCCGATGGATCGCGCTTTTCCTCTTGGTGCTGGGTGGGATCGGATGGTTTACCTATCGTTCAAACCAAACCGCCAAACAGCAAAAACGCGAAGCAGTCTTGGCCAAACAGATCTACACTCAAGAGCGAGAACCCAACAACAATGCTCTACAAGCCACGAAGATCGGCCTCAACACTTGGGTACAAGGCGAGCTTGGTAAGCCCCAAGCTGATATGCGTTCTGACCACGACTGGTACTCTTTCCGTTTGACCGAAAAAGAGCAGTTGGTCTCGATTCGCCTGATCCCACCGAAGTTATTGGATATCGAGTTGGGGGTGTATCAGCTTGTCAAAGGCAAACCTGGACGACTGCGAACAGAAGTGCATCACATCGAAGTCTTGAAGAGCAACAACGGGCAACGTGGAGAAGAAGAGTCTATCCCTGCAACGCGCCTTTATGCGGGTGAATACTTCCTTTTGGTGCGTGAGTTGACCGTGATTGGTGAGAAGCCTCAACCGAATCTTGGGCCTTATCGTTTGATTGTAGAGATCAAGAAGCCCAAGCCCCAACACGAACTTGAACCCAACGACACTGTCGCAAAAGCAAGCGTTGGCGGCCTGCATAAAACATTTACGGGATTGCACGATCATCCTCGTGACCTCGACTTTTTCTCCTTCTCTTTGCCTTCTTATGCGGAAGTCGCGAAGAGATGGAAAGATTGCAAAGACTGCCCCAAACGTTCGCGGCGTTGGTCGTATTACCGAACGGTGTTCAAGGACGCTCCCATCTACCTTTTGCGCGTGTACACGGTCCCCAAAGTGCAGGCGAACATCAGTCTTCTCAATGCCAAGATCCAGCCGATTATGATGCTTGATCAGCAGTTTCAAGGTCTCCCCAAAAAGTACAAGAAAAAGCGCCCGAAAAAGGGTGTCCCCGCAGGACCCGAGTTCCAACAGTTCCTTTTTACAGGCGAGGGGCCGCATTATCTACGCATCGAAACCAAAGATGGTCATCACTATACGAAGCCTTATCGTTGGAAGATCATCGAGTTACCTCTGCGATAAAACCCGCCAAGAGACTTCTTTTCTAGACAGCGCTTCGTCTCTGCCTAGACCTATCGAGCATATTTTTTCTCTGGGGAAATCCATCAGAGCGACAGCTTGGTTTTTCCGCGTCCAGCGCGTCCAGCGCTCCAATGGATGATGATCTCGCCTTTCCCTTCGAGCCACCACTCTGCAAGGTCGCGTTGACCGCGTTTGGGGAGGTTGGAGTACAGTTGGTGGTTCCCTTCCCGAACACGGATCTGTCCCCATCCATCGAGATGATGAAGTCCTTGTTCATGGGGGGAGCGCACACAGCGAATCTTTTCGGGCAGTTCGAGGCGGACGCTTACGCCTGGGCTTGCACCAATCTCTTCTCCTCGATACAGCGCAGAAGTGGGGAGGAACCCGCGATTTTCGAGGACGACTTGCAGGTGCGTTAAAGAGCCTTCTGGGTGGATGCGTGTTTCCAAGGAGACGCTGGGAAGGGCTTTTCTGAATCGTTCAGCGATGGTGTAGCCGCGTTCGCACTCTCTTTGAAGGAGTGCTTCTGGGGGATTGCGAACAGTGCGCAGGTAGTCGATGCCGCCGATCTCGACAGGGCCAAGTTGAGGGTGTTCAAAGGTCTTCCAAGGTTCGACAGCATGGGGGATTTGGCTAAAGTGTTCAACGACAGGTCGCAGCTTCTCAGCATCAGGTTGGCGGAAGAAAGCGGCGGGTTGTTCGAGGTGGATGCCAGCTTCTGCGAAGGGGTCCCAAAACTCCACAGTGTATCCAGGGACCCCAAAGATCACGGCCATGGTGTCTGACCAAACGCCTGTGGTGGGGTGTGCAGGGTCGTACATAAAGTCTGGGTGCACGCGGATCACGCGGTAGTTTGTTCCTTGAACGGCGTCGTTTGCGAGTTCTTCCATCAGGCGGATATCAGGCTCTTGGAGCGGTGTATCTTGGCGGTAGGGTTGGGTCAGGATGCAGCCTGTGTAGGTGTGGAATGTCAGCCCCGCGCTGATCGTTGGGAAACGCGAGAAGGTATCGACCACAGAGCGGCTTTCTTGTTCGCTGAGGGCGTAGAGGCCAGCGTCCATGCCAAACATCGAACTGGGTTTCCAGTGTCCAGGGAAGTTGCGGTTGAGGTCGAGGCCATGGCGTGTTGTGGCGGAGGTCCAGTGAACACCATCCCAATTCAGAAAAAGTCCTTCGCTGCAGAAGAAAAAAGCGTCTTCGGGATCATCGTCGAGGGTACGGTGACGCATCCACATGGGTCTTTCGGGGTCGATAACGAAAGGTCCTGTGGGGTGTTTCCATCGCATCCATCGAACAACGCCATCTCCATCGAGGTCCGTAGCCTCGAACCCAACGCGGCTTTCGCCTTCTTTGGGAGGTCGCAGCGAGGAGCGAAGATAGGGCCAGCCTTCGTGGAGGGCCTGGTATCCGTCAGGACTGACGCAAGGCATCGCGATGATGCGGTGATGACGGAGCCATTGCATAAAGGCTTCATCGCCTGCTTGGATGCGCTCGAACCATCGAGAGATCGTATAAAGGAGTGCGCTTACTCCCGTCCATTCGGAGGCGTGGGTTCCTGCATCGATCCACAGGGCCGAGCCTTCGTGTTCTTGGGAGGCTTGGCCGCCGATCTGTAGGAGCCAGATCGATCGGTCATGTCGGGTCTTCCCGACTTCTTCGAGGCTGACCCATGCGGGGAAATGTTCAACGAGTTGTTTGCACCACGTTTCGAGCGCGGGGTAATCGAGATAAGCGTTTGCGGTATAGGGTTGCCAAGACACGTCGATGCCTCCTTGGGATGAGAAGAAGAGGTGCAGGGCTGGTGATATCGACCGAATGTTGGTGATCTTTGCTTGGTGAGATTACAAGACTTCGGAAAAGATATCGTCCAAAAAAGCTTGGATCTCTGCGCGTTCTAGAAAGGTTTGGCAGTAACCGATGCTGAGCGTGAGTTGTTGGTTGTAACCGCTCGCGGCCAACAAGACGTGAGGGGGGTAGATCACATCTGCGGTGAGAAAAGCGTTTTTGACGGGTATCCCGTCGAAATGGACGTGTTGCTGACTGAGTTCTCCCATATTGGTCATGCTGGGAGGCAAGAGGCGTTCGAGTTGATGGGCGACCCAAGCGAAGACTTTGCGGTTCCAAGCGAAGGGGAGGATACGCAACATGGGTCTGAGCAGATAGAGATCTCCAATGCCGATGTATCCGCGCTTTTGAGCAGTTGTTTGTTCTTGGACAAGTTGGAGGGTTTCGGCGAAGTCACCCGTGGCATGGGCGTGACTTGGAAGGCGCGCGCTAAAGAAGTTGGACAAGTTGCACAGCGTCTCAGCTTGGCGTGTGGGCAGATACCGTCGAAGATCGACAGTGGCCATCACACGGAGGGGAACGCGCTCGTTGACAGGGCCAACCCAGCGATACCAAGCGCGAAGGTAAGCTGTCATCAGCACATCATTGAGGGTGGCTTGATGGGCGCGTCCAAAGCGTTGGAGTTTGCTAACTTCTTCTTGGGTGAGATGGCGCAGGACGTAGGTTCTTTGCGTGGTGGGGGTGCGGTCTCGTTTGGGGTATTGGAGATTGCGTGGAGGCCAAAAGCGCCCTGTCACATCGCGCCAAGCTTGGCGCATCAGTGCGGGGATATGGCGAAGTTTGATGTGCGCAAAGATGGGGTCGATATCGCGTTGTTTTTGCGGAGATATCGGGGGAGAAAAGTCAGGTTCTTTTGCGAGTTGTGTGTAAAGAGAGGCAAGCAGCGCGGTGTATTGCTTGATGGCTCCGCCGTCTGCGGTGATGTGGTGGAGCTTGACGCAAAGGGTGTCACCTTGGGCATGGCGGAAGATGCGGACGTGGACCAGCGGATCGACGCGAGGGTCCGTGGGATGGCAAAGATAAGCATCGACATCCGCTTCGAGGTCGGTGGTTTCGACAAGATCGCAAAGATCGAGTTTGTCGAGATCGTCGCGGAGTTCCCAGTGAGCACGCCACCAACGCATGACAAAGCGATAATTGAGGATGGGTTCGATGGCAAGGGAACATCGTACAGCACGTTGCATTTGGGCAAGGTCGAGAGGTTCGCTAAAGTCGATTACGCTGTGGACAAGGAGATCGCCGACATGTTCGAACATAAAGAAGACGACACCATCAGCGAGTGCGGCAGGGAGTCGTTGGGGGAGGTTTGGAGAGGGAGTCTGCATGGATCACTCCGCTGTGTTGGGTGATTCCGTCAAAGTTGCTGCGAAGACGAGGCGTAGCATAACGTGTTCTGGAGAGCGCGACAAGGATATATCTTGCCTCTTTCGTGCTTGACAGTCGATCGCTCGTATCTTCTGATGGGAGCGCTTTGTTGGTAGGTCTTGTGTTTGTTGGAGAGAGAAGATGGAACGACCAGCGATCTTGGTTTTTCATGGGATTACGATGTCAGGTGCTTCGATCTTGCGGCTGCTTGGGCCGATCGCGCAAAAGCTTGAAGATGCGGGATTTGCGTTGATCGCACCCGATGCTCCAAACGAGATGTCCGAAGAGGCGGTCGAAAGTCTCTTGCGGTGGGTTTCGAAACAATACGCGGCGCGTGGTCAAGTGGCGCAAGATGCTTTCAGTGAAGAGGTTTTTTGGGCAGGGCCGCGTTGTGATTGGTTTGCGGCGGAGACGGACCCTGAGACCAAGAAAAAAGATTATACAGGACTTCTTAAAAGTCTTGAGAGGATTCGTGAGGTGACTCAAAACCAACGGGTGGTGGGCATCTTGGGCTTTAGCCAAGGCTGCGCGATGGCTGGACTGGCCACTGGTCTTGCAAAACAAGGTGTGTTGCCTTTTGGGGATTCGTTGCGTTTTGGCGTGTATCTTTCGGGATTTAAGCCCGCTTTTGACTTGCCGACCTTTGCTGCGTCACCTTGGCCTGTTCAGGATGTCAAAGGCTGGTTTGCTGTGGGGCAAGAGGACGCGCTTTTCCCTGGTACTGCGTCGATCCAAGGGCTTGCTGAGGCGTTTGAGCACGCAGAGGTCCATCATATCGAGGGATTGGCGCACTTGGTCCCCACGTCGCCACAGTGGGTTGAGCAGATCGTGCAGTTTGCAGTGAAGCATGGAGGGGAGTGAGGGCTTGTGGGGATTTGCCCTTGGTAGAAAAGGGTGGGGTCTTTGTTCAGTAGATTCAGAAAAAGAATTGGGGTATGTGGGGGTCTCCCTTGTACTTTGCTTGAGGACGACCTTGGAGGATGATTAATGAACCAGATCCGCTACATACCCATTGATGATATCGTCGTAACCAATCCTTACCTTCGTTTGGATACCGCCATCGAAGAATTGAAGAAGAGCATCCGCGCAGTGGGTCTGATCCACCCATTGATTGTAAACGGAGAAGGCTTGTTGTTGGCGGGCGGACGGCGTTATTCGGCGTTGCGCGCTTTGGGCATTGAGCAAGTTCCTGTGGTGGTGGTCGAACACGATCATCTGATCCAAGAACTTATCTCGATCGACGAAAACTTGATGCGGTTGCCCCTGAACTCTGTGCAGATGGAAGAAGCGCTGAACCGTGGACGTGAGATCTACGAAGAGCTTTATCCTTCCGCAAAGAAGGTCGATCTCTCGCCTGAGGCTCTTGAGCGCAAGCCACCTCGACCCAAACGCGAAGCAGAGCCCGTCGAGGAAGTCCAAGAGCCCGAAGAAGTCGAAGATGGGAAGTCTTCGTATGTTGAAGTCACAGCGCAAAAGACGGGCCTTTCTGAAGGCGCGATCCGCAGTGCGATTATCCGTCAGACGCGCGCCTCTGAGCAGGTCAAAGCCGCCCGATTACACGGTGAGTTGGGGACTGGACAAGCCAATGAGCTGGTCAAGTTGGAGCCCGAAGAGCAGGACAAACTGTT
Organism: Myxococcales bacterium; assembly: GCA_020632975.1. GTDB lineage: Bacteria > Myxococcota_C > UBA6777 > UBA6777 > UBA6777 > JAKLKB01. The sequence goes on along the minus strand of JACKEL010000001.1, from coordinate 296,684 downwards.
GCCTTTGATCAAAGACCGACCCACCAAAGCGATCCGTAAGATGGTGTCTGAAGCACAAACGCTCGGTGTGGACGCGGTGGTCGAAAAAGTTGCCGCGGAAGAACCCATGCCCAAAGAGTACGAGCTTTTGATCGCAACCCTCGAAAAATTGGCGAAGGTGAGCAAACAGATCGTCCGCAAAAAACTCAACTGTCCTGTGGATGAGCACGAACGCTTGCACGGGCTGCTTGATGGTGCGGTGGGTGTTTTGGACAAGGTGCGCGCGGAACTGTAGGGGTATCGGCCCTCTTGCTTTCCTTCTCTTGGAAGTGAACAGAAGGGAACCAGAGGCGTACGAGGGGACATCTCTTTTCTACGATCCTTGATTGTTGTCGTTGATCCTTGATTGTGATCCCTTGAATCGGGCGGATAATGGGGCGGGATAGGACTTGGGGGACGTGCGTTTTTCAAAAGACATTGAGAGAAGTTCGAGAGTTGGCTTGCTTTTCGTGGGGCTGGTATGCGGCTTGCGTTAGGGGCGATGCGGAACGTCGAAAAGAGCAATGCACACGCTAGGCTGCGCTTCTTTGGGAAAAGCAGGCAGGTAGCATAGGGAGGCGTGGTTTAGTGGTGTGTGTTGCTCTCTTCGGCCCCTTTACTTTGACGTCCGCACAGCGGGCAAAACGACGAGGAGGTCTTTGACGAGCGACGATACATGACATTTGGATCCGTCAGGGTAACGAAAAGGCTTCGTGGAATTGCAGGCACCACGAGGCCTTTTTGTATTTCTAGGACTGGATGGCGCGTGCGAGAGAGTAATTATCACGGAGGCGAAGGGTGTCAGGGGATGCATCGTCGTGATGTTGTGCCCCATCTTCCGTGCGGATCAGTCCGCCATTGTCTGCGCGGTGTTCAGCGCGGTAGGCTCCAGCCCCTGCAACGCCCATGGAGATCACAGCTTGGGGCGTTTCGCGCTCGACGTGATGATGGACAGAGCGAGGATCTTGCGGGTTGATCGCTGTGTCATCGACAGGAAAACGCACGGTACTCAAGATCACATCGCGTGTTCCGCCATCTTCTGTACGGATCTGGTAACGATAGGCGTGTGCGTCGCCCGTGGCTTCTTCGCGGGGAAGTGGCTCGCCTTGTGGGGTCAGCAATCGATCGCCAAAGGCGATCTGCATGCTAGCATCGAGATTTTCGGGGTGAGAGACAAAGTCGCCCGTGGGATTATTTCTTACATACATAAACTGGTCGTAGCCCGTGATCATCATACGCATCGGGCCTTCCGTATGCTGTGCTTCGATCTCGCTGGCGTATCCGCGCAAAGCAGCACCGATAACCTGTCGTGTTCCTGCGTGTCGTTCGGCTTGGGTGTAGCCCATCGGTTCGGACTGTCTCATCCAAGTATCCGAAGGTACATGGAGGAAACCCACCATCTTTTCGCCTTGTTGGTTTGTAAGGACGCTACTTTCGGGGGCAGACGCTGCCATCTGCGCGCTAAAGAACATGTGCTCACAATAAAAGTCGCCAGGATCATCGCCGTGTGTAACCCGTGCTTCGGGGGTTTCGAGCAGCATCGTAGGGAGTCCTGCTTGGGCTGTGGCGATATGCTGTGCAGAAAACACTGGGGCGTTGGTCTGTGCGGACTGTTGGGTGTTTGCGACAAGCTGTCCATCTTGAAGCGTGTAAGAAAGTACGATGTCGTTGGAGGGGCTTTGAAGGGCCGAAGCATCCGCGCTTTGCGTTGAGGGTATATTGCGATAGGCCGACATCATGGTGCGTAAGACGCTTTGCTCTGCGCGATCCGCTTCTCGACCATCTTGGCTAAGCCGTTGAAGGGCTTCTTGTCCTGCGGCGAACTCTTGGCGGCTGATCTGTCCATCAGCATTGCGGTCGAGTCCCAAGAGTTGGTTGGTAAAGCTGGTCCCTGGCGTCGCATCGAATTGATCGATGGCTGCGGGAGTTGGGGAGGTCGCTTGTTTGGTCGGTGGCGCGTTGTTTGCGCTAGGCGTTGTCTCTGCACGAGGTGCCGTACTCGTGGGAGGAGTGGGTGGCTCTTGGGGAACAGGGGGTTGGAGCATCGAAGCAGGTAGAGAGGGGGTTGTGGTTTTTGAGATGGCCATCGCCGACTCCTTGGTCTTGTGAGTGAGGTTTCCTTTGTATCAAAAGGACTTGACCAAGGGAAGTGGGATATCCCCTTTCTAAGGAGAAATGGGGGTGGGGCTTGTTGTGAGGAAGCTCTTTGGTTACAACGGTGAATCGTGATTCATAAGGGAGAGGAGAGAGCCATGTCTGGAGAGAATACGAAGTATCCGCATTTGTTGTCGCCTTTGGAAGTAGGGCACCTGACTTTGAAGAACCGTGCGATGATGGGATCGATGCACGTTGGTTTGGAAGAAGAGTGGTTTGGTCTGAAGAAACTAGGGGAGTATTTTGCGGCGCGTGCGGCGGGTGATGTGGGACTGATCGTGACGGGTGGTGTGGCCCCCAACCGTGCTGGGTGGGTCAAGCCTTTTGCTGCGAAACTCTCGAACAGTTGGGAGGTTCGAAAGCACCGTTATGTCACAGACGCGGTGCATCGTGAGGGAGGGGTGATCTGTATGCAGATCCTCCATGCGGGTCGTTATAGCTACTCGCCTTTGGCTGTGGCGCCAAGTGCGATCAAAGCGCCGATCAGTCCGTTTAAACCGCGTGCTTTGTCGAACAGTGGTGTGCGTCGTACCATCGCGGACTTTGTGAACTGTGCGGTAAAGGCGAAGGCTGCGGGTTACGATGGCGTCGAGGTGATGGGTTCCGAAGGGTATCTAATCAACCAGTTTATCGCGAAGCACACAAACAAGCGCAACGATGAATGGGGTGGCGAGTACGAGAAACGTATGCGTTTTCCTGTGGAGATCGTGAAGCAGATCCGAGCTGCGGTGGGGCCGGAGTTTTTGATCATCTATCGCTTGTCGATGTTGGATCTGGTTCCTGATGGAAGCACATGGCAAGAGGTTGTGCAGTTGGGGAAAGCCATCGAAGAAGCGGGGGCTTCGATCATCAACACAGGGATCGGTTGGCACGAAGCGCGGGTTCCTACGATTGCAACGATGGTTCCGCGTGCGGCCTTTACGTGGGTGACGCGCAAGCTGCGTGGGGAGGTTTCGCTTCCTCTTGTGACTTCCAACCGTATCAATATGCCGGGTGTTGCGGAGTCTGTGTTGGCTGCTGGCGATGCGGATCTGATCTCGATGGCACGGCCCTTTTTGGCGGACCCGAATTGGGTCAAAAAGGCAGCTGAAGAACGCGTTGAAGAGATCAACACTTGCATCGGTTGCAACCAAGCGTGTTTGGACCATATCTTCCAAAACATCCGATGTAGCTGCCTTGTGAACCCCTTGGCTTGTTATGAAACAGAGATCTCGATCAAGCCCACCACACGGGCGCGAAAGGTAGCTGTCGTAGGGGCAGGTCCTGCTGGTTTGGCTTGTGCGACCACTGCCGCCCAACGCGGTCACAAGGTCACACTGTTCGAAGCATCCGACAAGATCGGCGGTCAGTTTTTGATGGCGCGTCAGGTCCCTGGAAAAGAAGAGTTTTCCGAGACCCTGCGCTACTTTGAAACACAGCTTCGTTTGACGGGGGTTGAGGTTCGTCTGGGTCATCGTGTGAGTGTGGATGAGTTAAAGAGCAGCGACTTTGAAGCGATTATTTTGGCGACAGGCGTGGTTCCGCGACAAGTTCGCATCGATGGGATTGATCATTCCAAGGTGCTTTCATACATTGATGTCTTGCAAGATCACAAACCTGTGGGCAAACGTGTGGCGATCATTGGTGCGGGCGGCATCGGCTTTGACGTTGCGGAATATCTCACGCATGGCGAAGGCGAGACGCCAACCTCCCAAGACATCGAGGCTTACATGGAAGAGTGGGGTGTGGATATGACACACTCTCGACCAGGGGCTTTGAAGGATACGAAGGTTTCTCCTCCTGCGCGCGAAGTTTTCTTGTGTCAGCGTTCGGCGGGTAAACTCGGCGATCGTTTGGGCAAGACAACAGGCTGGATTCATCGAACCAGCCTTCGCAACAAACAAGTCACGATGCTTTCGGACTGTGCTTACCAAAAGATCGATGATCAGGGCTTGCACCTGACAGTCAAAGGTAAAGCGCAGGTCTTGGATGTCGATCACGTGATTATCTGCGCGGGTCAGGAACCACAACGCCAGATGTTTGCGCCTCTTGAAGCCGCAGGGAAAGAAGTGCGTTTGATTGGTGGGGCGGATGTTGCTGCCGAATTGGACGCGAAACGTGCGATCAAGCAAGGAACCCTATTGGCCGCAGAGCTGTAGAACTGTTGAACGCGAAAAGGAGCGATGATGCAAAGTCGATGGAAGCGATGGAGTCTGGGACTTGCAAGTCTGTTGGGGATGTTGCTGTGGTTGAATGTGCCCGTAGCAAGGGCAAATAACCCTTATACTGCGTTGCGTTTTTTTGATAACAAATCGTCGATGATCGTCCATGTGAACGATCTTCAAGCGACTGCGGACGATCTCATGGCGTTGGCTGGTCGTTATGGGATGGACGTGACTGCAAATGGTCTTTTGCAGATGGGACGGATGCAGATGATGCAGATGTTGCGTCTGTCCTCCATCCCCAAAGACTGGAGCGAGACTTTTTCTGCAGTCGGTCTTCCCACGCATCCAAGTGCCACGATCTATCTTGGCGATATGTACTCGAACACGATGCCCGATTTCCTCGCGGTGATCCCACTCAAAGACACAGGGGTGGTGCTGAAGCTTTTGAAAAACACCCTCCCCAATTATTTTGCGATGCAAGAGTATCGCACTTGTCGTCGTATCTGCCGCAGTTATCGACAAGCCGCGCAGCTTTATCAAGTGCGTTATGGTCGCGCGCCCAAAAGCTTGGATGAGCTTCGTGGTAGCGGTATGCTTCGCAGTCACAAGGCTTGTCGTGAGGTTCCCAACTTTACGCTCCAAGGCGGAGCAGTGTCTTGTGGTGGCTTGGGCAATCCCCGTGTTTGGATGCAACAAGCGCGTGAGATCCCCCCAATGTCCGTGTACAAAGACGCACAAGTCGTTCGTATGGGAAAAGTCGGGCTCGCGCTGCACAAGGCGGGATTTGCTTTGATTGCGACGCGTCCACAGAGCCTGAAAGCGGCGCTGGATCGCTTTGATGCACAAGCCAAACACCCGAAACAAGACGCTTTTGCAAAGCAACAAGACAGCAAGACGCGCTTTCAATTCTTGATGGACTACCAGGTTATGATGAAGGACTCGCTCAAGCAACAGCAAGAGCAGATGCGCCAACTTCAAGGTATGCCTTTCATCGACTTCTTCAAAAAATTGCAGGATGCTTCGAAAAAATACATCAAAGCCTACGGTGATACCTGGATGTTGGGACTTGTCGATGGCGACCGTTACAAGTTCGACATCTCGATAGAGCTGCGTGGAAAAGATCTTCCTTTGATCCAAGCGATGCACAAACTCCCGTTGGTTTCGGCGATGCAGGTGTACAAGATGATCCCCCGCGATGTGGTGATGGCGGGTAGCGCGAACTTTGTGCAGATGTATGGTGAGTTTGCGGAGGAGATCGCCAGCGCGCTTGGAGACGATCTTCTGAAATCCCTTGGGCCTGTGCCTGCGAAGTCCTCGATCAAAGCGTGGTTTGCGACGTTGGGCCAAGAGGTCGGATTTTCTCTGGGGGCGAGCGGACAAAAACTTGCCCAAGGTGCGCTGTACCTCGAATTGAAAGATCCAAAAGCTTTTGACGCCAAGTTGATGCCTTTGCTTGGAAAACTTGAAGCCGAAGTCGCGAAGAACAAAATGACCCAACTGTCGAAGGTTCAGCTTCCTGGCGCTGTGGTGTACCGCGCGACGATTCGTGCTTCTGCAAGGATCTCGATCGACATCGCTTTTGCGCGTTTTGGCTCTTTCTTCGTGGTGACTGCGGAGCCCACAGCGGGGGTTGCGCTGCGAACGATGCGTCAGATCTTGGATACCTTGCGTGGAAAAGCGCCTTCGCTGTTGCAATCTCCTACGTTTGCCAAGGCTCTCCAACAAACGCCCCCCAACAACGGTGTGATGTTCATGGATATGGATCTGCTTGCGGCCAAGGTTCGTCGTTATGCGCCCCCTGTTCCTGCACTTCAGGTCTTCTTCACGGTGATGGGTCCTTTGAGCCACGCTTGGGCTTGGACGCGGATGCGTCCTGTCAACGATATCAGCTTCTTCTATAGCTATCTGCAATTCAAATCCAACAAGGCTACCCCCACGGGAAGCGCACCCCAAGGCACAGTGGAAGATCCCGCTGCACGGGGCGCTGAGATGAAAAAGCAAGAAGCTCCTACCTCAAAGCCCACGACTCCAACCCCCGCAACTTCCCAGCCCACCAAAAAGTAAACGCAGCTTCCTCGGGGGAGGGGGCGACTTTTTCTTAGATCACTCTTCGAAAGAATCTGTCTTTTTATCTCAGAAAGGGATACGTGCGCGAAGCATGGTGAGAAAGCATCTTGTGGGGAGAGCTTTGCGGGAGGACGGGGGATTTTCCTTATTTAAGGAAAAGCATCTCTTGGTAGGTGGGGAGGGGCCAGAGATCGTCCGCGATGAGATCTTCGAGAGCATCGGCATGTTGGCGGATCACTGCCATCTGGGGGATGACAGTATCGCAGAGGAAACGCGCTTCTTGCTGTGGGTCTTCGTGGTGATGTTGCAGTTGCTTGTTGAGGTGTTCGAGGCCCGCATAGAACTTGTCTGTGTGTTCGATGATCTCATCAAGGAAGAGGGTGGGGGCGGGCTTGTTGAGGGTTTGCAACTGGTTGCAGGTGTGTGCGAGTTGTCCTTGGTAACGATAGGCTGCGGGGAGGATCTGGGTGCGGCCCATCTCAAGCATCAAGCGGGCTTCCACGAGGATGGTGCGGTTGTATTGCTCGATGAATACGCTTGTTCGGCTTTCGAGTTCGCGCTTGGAGAGGACGCTGTACTTTTCAAACAGCGAGACCGTGCTGTCGTCCATAAAGGCAGGAAGGGCATCTGCGCTGGTCTTGAGGTTGGGCAGGCCGCGTTTTTCGACAGCTTCTTGGTGCCAAGCGTCGGAGTATCCGTCGCCATTGAAGACGATCTTGGCATGCTCAGTGTAGATCTCGCGGATGATCTTGGTGATGTTTTCTTCGAGATTGCCTTGGGCTTCTTCGAGTCGTGTGGCGATCTCATCGAGGGATTCGGCAAGGATGGTGTTGAGCACAGTCAAAGGCATGGCGATGGACTGGTTGGAGCCCACAGCGCGGAACTCGAACTTGTTGCCCGTAAACGCGAAGGGACTGGTGCGGTTGCGGTCGCCTGAGTGTTTGGGCAAGGGAGGAAGCGTATCTGCGCCAAGAGCGAGCGTGCCGCCATGTTTGCTGCTGGTGGCTTTGCCGCTTTTGATTTGCTCGAAGATGTCTGTGAGTTGATCGCCTAGAAAGATCGAGATAATCGCGGGAGGTGCTTCGTTTGCGCCCAAGCGGTGGTCGTTTCCTGCGGAGGCAACGACTGCGCGGAGAAGTCGAGAGTGACGGCTCACTGCGCGGATCACAGCGCTACAGAAGACGAGAAATCGGACGTTTTTGTGTGGGTTGTCGCCAGGCTCAAGGAGGTTTCCGACTTGTGCGTTACCCAACGAGAAGTTGACGTGCTTTCCAGAACCATTGACGCCAGCGAAGGGTTTTTCGTGGGTCAAACAAGCGAGACCATGGCGAAGTGCGACGCGTTTGAGGGTCGTCATGATGATCTGTTGGTGGTCTGCTGCGACGTTGGCATTTTCGTACACAGGAGCGATCTCGTACTGGCCGGGAGCGACTTCGTTATGGCGTGTTTTGACGGGTACACCGAGCTTGAGCAGTTCTTGCTCAGCTTCCAACATGTAGTGCATGACGCGTTCGCTGATCGCGCCAAAGTAGTGGTCTTCCATCTCCTGACCTTTGGGGGGTTTGGCACCAAAGATCGTGCGTCCCGCAGTAAACAGGTCAGGGCGTTGGTGATAAAAGTGGCTATCGAGTAAGAAATATTCTTGTTCAGCGCCTGCGGTAGAGACCACCATCTTGGGGGTTTCGTCGCCAAAGAGTCGGAGGATACGCTGTGCTTGTTGGTTGAGGGCTTGCATCGAGCGCAACAACGGGGTCTTGCCGTCGAGGGCTTCACCTGTCCAAGAGACGAAAGCGGTAGGGATGCAAAGTGTCGAACCATTGGGGGTTTCGAGGATGTATGCGGGGCTGGTGACGTCCCAAGCTGTGTAGCCGCGTGCCTCGAAGGTTTGGCGGATTCCGCCTGTGGGGAAGCTCGAACCGTCGGGCTCTCCTTGGATCAGCTGCGCGCCGCTAAACTCCGTAATGGCGCCACCTTCGTAGTCTGGCGAGAGAAAGCTATCATGCTTTTCTGCGCTAAGGCCCGTCAGTGGGTAAAAAACGTGTGTGTAGTGTGTGGCGCCGTGAGCGAGTGCCCAACCTTTCATGGCCGCAGCGACTGCGTCTGCAGTCGAAGCATCGAGCTTTTCGCCGCGTTCGATGGTGCGCTTGAGAGAGCGGTAGATCTCTTTGGGGAGAAACTTTTCCATCTCTTTTTGATGGAAGACATGCGCGTTAAAAAGTGTTTCAGGGTGTTGGGTTTTGGTGTTGATGGGGGTGTTGGTGGGGGCTTGTTGTGCGACTGTCGCGATGGCTTGCAAGCGGGCATTATTTCCGTGGCTCATCACAATCTCCTTGTATTTTCCGCTCATTTGAGAAGGCTGGCGGGTTTGTGTTGAAAAAGGGTGGGCGTTGTGATGGGATGGTGTTCTACATCAAGCTTTGGTGATCCTTCAAGGGCAATCTTTGAACGGGTGTCTTTCTTTGCGGATAATCGGGGATAATCAACAATGGTCTAACGCAAGCAAAGACAGAGTTCGTTGTATTGTTGGTGGGAACAGGGCGATCTTTGAAGGGAAAAAGATGATGTTTTTGGTTTGAGGCACAAAAAAGAAAGAGTCTTATGTGGATTCGTGCGAAAGGATGGGCAAGATGGAACAAGAGCGTTTTCCGATCTCTGAGCGTCGTGTGTTAACTTTTGCGGAAGGTGAAGTGTTAGGGCACTCTCACCGTTGGGAAGGGGGCCAGTATTGCTCGATTACGACACCTGTGGGCATCGTAGGGTGCGGAATCTACGACGTTAGCGTTGCAGATGAGTTTGGGATGGCCTTTGCGCTTGCAAAGGGAACCCCAGGTAAGCCACTGATCCAACCCGAGGATCTTTTGGACGCGAAGATCGTAAAAGTCTCCGCAAAGGCTAGACGGATGGGGATATCAGAAGGGATGGCAGGCGCTGAAGCTGTGCGATGTATGTTGTTGGCTGCGGCGAAACAGGACGATTGATGGGCTTTCTGACGGCTACGGCGAAAAAGGTCAATGGATAGGTATTTGGGTTGATGTGGCGAAAAAGTCCGATTGATGGGCTTTTTGATGGCGCTTTTGATGTCTTGGGGTGATGTATGTTGCCGATCCTTTTGAACAAGCTTGTGCCTTTGTGGTTGTTGGTGGGGTTGGGGATCTTGCTTCGTCGTGTGGGGACTTTGACGCAAGAGCGATGTCACTTTTTGTTGCAGTTGGTGATCTACGTGGCGTTGCCAGCGACGATCTTTCGGGCTTTGCAGGGAGTCCGCCTCCAATGGTCGCTTTGGGTACTCCCGATGGCTGCGGTATGGATCATCTTGTGGACTTGGGGGATCTCTTGGTTGTTGTGGCGGCGCGTCAAACCTGCGGAACGACGGGGCGTTTTGATCTTGGCGCCCATGGTGATGAACCTTGGGACATTCGTGTATCCATTTGTCTTGGCGACTTATGGAGAAGAGACCTTGTCCGCCTTGGTGTTTTTGGACTTCGCAAACATCCTTCTTTCGGCCTCTTTGGTGTACTTGCTGGCGGCGTGGTATGGGAGCGCGCGACGATTGTCTGCTCGGGAGATGGGTGGAAAGCTCGCAAAGTTCCCGTTGTTTTGGGTGCTTCTGTTGGCTTTGGGCGTGCGTGTCTTGGGGCTACGTGTTCCAGGTGGGCTTTGGGAGTCGTTGGGTTGGTTGAGTGGCTTGACGATCCCGCTGAGTTTGCTGGCGATGGGCGGGCTGTTGGAGTGGCAAGGGGGCATCTGGAAAGGGAAAGTCGAAGCCACCCAACTTTTTGGGGTGATGGGGGTGCGTTTTGGGATTGGTTTGTTGGCGGCGCTGCTTTGGTTGGTGTTGTTTCCTTGTCCGCCCATGCATCGCCGTGTGATCTTGCTCGCAGCAACGGCCCCTGTGGGCTTTACTGTGATGGCGTATGCGGTCCATGAGCGTCTTGACGCTACGTGGATGGCACGCTTGGTCTCTTTTAGCTTGTTGTTGGGGCTGGTTGTGACGCCTGGGGTGTTGTTTTTCTTGATGCTGTCTATGCCTTAGAGGATGGGATAGATCGCAGGGAGAGGATCACTTGTTGGCGTAGCGGCGGAAGCGATTTTTGCGCTGATAAAGCACGAGGAGTTGGGAGACACGGCTTTTGCTGCGCCCGCGCAGAAGGTTGTTGTAGATGACATAAGCGGCAGCGCGGGGGTAGAAGTTCATGCGCTGTGTCGTGCGCGCGGTGGCTTGTTTGCGAACGAACTTTTGCCACTCGCGGGTGACACCTTTGACAGAGAAGTCGCTACCAAGGACGCGTCCGACTTCTTCTTCGATGCGTTGGCAAAGATTCGCATGTTCGTCGGTGTACTGGTTGGCGACGAGGCCGCGAGAGTCCGTGATTAACAAGCGTACGCGCGAGCGTTTGGGGAGTTGGATCTTTGAGAAGGCCATCTTGGCTTTTGGCTCGTCGCTGGTGCGGGGGGCAGGACGTTCTTCTACACGTGGGGGCGGAGGTGTGGGGGCCACACGAATGGGGGCGGGGCGAGGTGCGATCGACTCCATTCGGATATTGAGGTCCACAGGGGAAGAGGTGCTGATGGTGATCTGTTGGTTGTGGGTCACATACCCAGGTCGTCGAAGGGTGAGTTTGTACTCGCCCACCTTGATCTTTTTGCCATTGATGGGCGTGTAACCGATCAAGCGGCCATTCAGTTCCACACGACCGTTGGGGGTCGAGTTGACAAACAACGTGCCCTCTTCTGTGACGGCGGGTGGAGCAGGGCGTTTGGGCTCAGCCGTTTCTTTTGGAGCGACCATCGCAACTTTGCGGCGCTTGGTGGGTTTTTTACGTCGTCGTCGTTTGCGTCGATTGGAACGACGAGGCGTAGGGGCTTCGCGCGTTTCGGGTTTATCGTCTTCTTCTCTTTTGGGAGGAGCAGACGCGGTTGCTTTGGCTTTTTGTACCTTTTGATACCACTCGCGGACTTGGTCGCTGTTGGAGTGTTTCATCATGAGGTTTTTGATCAGCATCTTCGCTTCGTCATAATTCTTCTGGTTGTAGAAAAGCTCGACGCTTGCGAGGCTAGACTCAAGTTCCACGGTTTGCTTGGTATCTGCGATCCAAGAACCAAGGTGCGTTGCGTCAGGAGACAACGCGAGTTCACGTAGGTAGGTACGGGCTTTTTGAAAAGAACGATTCACAAGGAATTCGTTGATCTTGTTTTGGTGGAGGGCCATCAACTTCTTGCGTTTGGCAAGATCGACGCGCGGTGCCACGGGTTGAGGAGGAGGCGCATTGCCCAACCAGCGATTGATTTGGTCCCACTGTGCGACAGCGAGTCCAGCGCTGAGCCCCACGAGCAAGAGCAAAAGGACCCAAACGATGGTTCGGCTTTGCTTGGGTGGATCAAAGACAACGCCACGAACGCCCGATTCATCGCGGGTAAAGTACCCAAAAGAGTTGCTTTGGTTGTTGATGTCGGAGAAGCTTGCAGAGGTGTTGTTGCGGTCCAAGATGCCGGGAGGTGGGATGGGATGGCTCCCTGTCGAGGGAGGTGCCCCAAACTGACCTGTACGATAGGCAAGGTATTGGAGATCCGCTTGGTTGAAGGGATTCGAAAGCACACCTGTGGAAGATTGTTTTTTGTCTTCGCTGAAGTGTTTTTCCAAGAACTCAGAGATCTTGTGGGGGCTGTAATGCTCTGTGGAGTGCATGTAGTTTTCGAGATCCACGCGAAGCTCTTCAGCGTTGTTGTAACGCTTGTTTTCTTCGCGCTCCATGCACTTCATGATGATGCGGCTGAGTTCTGGGTGGATGCTTGGGAAGATCTTTTCAGGCGGTGTGATCGGATGTTTCAACACGGCTTGTACTGTTTCGGCTTCGTTGGCGCGCTTGAAGAGGCGACGGTTGGTACAAAGCTCGTAAAGTACGATGCCAAGGGAGAATACGTCAGAGGAGGGTTTGACGGGCTGACCCGAGATCTGCTCGGGAGACATGTAACTGAGGCGTCCCTTGAGCATCCCCGCGCGGGTGCGGTGCTCTTGGGTTGCGGCTTTGGCCACACCAAAGTCTACGATCTTCACCACACCATTGAAGGAGATCAAGAGGTTGTTGGGGCTGACGTCGCGGTGGATGATCCCCAGTGGGTTGCCCATCTCGTCTGTTGCGCAGTGGGCGTAATGTAGGCCCGCTGCGGCTTGGGAGATGATGCCCGCAAACAAGTTAAAGGGTGGGGCTTCTTGGAACTCCTTGAGGCCATACACTTGCTTGCGGATGCGTTTGAGGTCGAGTCCGCGAATGTACTCCATGGCGATGTAGTACACATTGCGGACTTGGCCGACCTCGAAGATCTGAACAATGTTGGGGTGTTGTAAGTGGGTTGCAACGCGCGCTTCGTCGAGGAACATCTGGACGAAGTCATCACTTGAAGCAAGGTGGGGTAACACGCACTTGATAACGACAGTCTTACTTATGCCAGCGAGACCCCGCTGCTTGGCGAGGAAGAGCTCTGCCATCCCACCTGTCGCAAGCTTGGCAATGACTTGGTAGTTACCAAACAAAACGCCAGAGGTTTGATCCTCTTTGGTTGGGTTGTTCATTCGAAAAATCTCCGCGACCGTCGTTGTAAAGGACTTCCCCACCGCACTTATGCTGTTTCAGAGGTCGGCCCCACTGGATACCTTAGAGTCTTTTATTTGCCCTATCTTGTTGTATCCTCTGGGGCAAGACAACACCTTTTTGTGTTAAATCTTCTAAAGATAATGATTTTATGGGGTTTTCCTTACCAACCCTTCCATTCGGGCTTCAAAGAAACACTAACCTCTTTTTTGTAAGAGAGCTTTCCATCCCCACCCACCGCATAGATAAGTGCCCCTGAACTTGGGCGGTGGTTGTCTGCTGTAAAGCCGAGGTTCAACGTCAGTCCGCCTGTCGAAAGGGTGCCAAAAGACTCGAAGGCTTCTTTGATGTTGGGACCTGTGACTTCTTTTCCGTCTTTCAACAACTTTTCAACGACGCGGCGCCAGATCAAAAAGCTTGCGTAGCCTTGGATGTAGCGTACATCTGCATAGAGTGTCGCGTCTTCTTTGGCTTGGTCACGGTATTTCTTGTGTTGGACCACAACAGACTTCATCTCAGGGTAGTTCAAATCGCCGAAAGCTGCGAAGGGCATGACGCCAAACAGCTTGTCCACGCAAGCATCGCCCGAACCATCCCAGCCGTCTTTGCAGCGTCCAGGAACGCTTTCATCAAATCCCCAAACATTGGAGATCATGCGTGCGTTGGTGGGAGCGTGTTTCGCAAAGCCTTGGGCGCTGTAAACAGCAGTCTTTGCGGTGTTCCCCAACCAAGCCCAGAGATTGTCTGCTTCGGATACTTGGAGTTTTTCGAGGCCCGCTTTGATCGCGTCGCTGGCTTGTTCTCTTGTAAAGTCGAGGTTGACTTCGATATCGCCTGCGATCTCCAAACCGATTTCTTTGGCGAAGGTCTTTCCTGCGGGGATTGGTTCTTTGCAGTAACCTGCGTTGCAGTAGATGAAGGCGACTTTCTTGCCACCGCTGTCTTTGATGAATTGCATCGCCAAGCGGATCGAGGTGGAATAGTCGGTGCCTGCGAAGAAGTTGTAAGGTGCGCCTTTGGTCTCCACGACATGCTTCGAACCATCGGGCAGATCGACTTCTTTGTTCACGGCTTGGGGTGAGGCCAAGCTTCCTGCGTAAGATGCTGAAACATAAGGGATCTTGTCTTCTGCAACCTTGGGGCTCAAGATCACGGAGTCTCCCGTTCCCCAACCAAAGATGGTGACTGCGCCACTGAGTGGTTTGTCTGTGTCTTTTTTCCAAGCATCGTAGATCTCGACGGCTTTGTTGGCGACGTAGCCATAATCTTTCCAGTCGATATCGATCTTGTAACCCTCGATCCCGCCATTCGCATTGGTTTCTTCGATGGAGTCCAAAACGCCTCGGCTGTAAGAGACGCCGACGTCTGAGGTGGCTCCCGTCAGGTCGAAGAGACCTTTGACATAGATGAACTTGTCTTGGGGTTTGGGTTTATCAATGGGTGTCGTGCAAGCTGTTAGGCTCGCTGTGAGGAGGATACCAAGGATGGCAAAGAAAGAATACAAAGTTGCTTTCGACATGTTGTAGAGGACCTTTCTTTCGCGGTGGATTGGAAAGTTTTTGGGACGCATGTTTTTAGAGGCCTTGCAATCCGTTGCGAAAAGGGAGGATTCCTCCCCTTAGGCCGAACAAAAGCAAAAGCTCTTTGCTCTTGTACTGTGAGTCTAGTCGATCACCATTGTGACTTATATCACTTTTTCTGCACCCTCAAAACGATTTTTCATAAAAAAAACGAATCTCTTTCGTATTTTCCACCTCAAGGGACGCCACGCACACTAGATGCGGACGCGCAGCCAGAGGTAGAAGTCGAGTTTTTGCTGCGGGTAGAAGAGGATAGCGCCCGCATCGTACTGCTCGCGGTTGATCAAGTTGCTGACCCGCAGACCAAGGTCGAGGTTTTTGAGCAGCCGCAAGAACTGAATAGTTGCATAAGTATTGATATATAGAGGTGTTTCTGTGCTTGGGTCGTCTTGTGCGGTCCAACCTGGTACAGCGACGGGTTGTGTGCCGCCTGTGTCTTTGGCGGGGAGCTGGGACTCGGCCAAAGAGAAGGCTTGTGCGGGGACACGCTTTCCGCTGGTGACAACGGTTCCTGCGGAGAGCAAGAGCCCAACATCGCCCCCAAGACGAATCAAGTAAGAGGCTTGGAGAGCACCTTTCCAAGTCGAAGCGTATTGCAAAGAGTTTCCTTGGCTATCTTGGCCGAGGAAAACCCCGAAGCTTGCGAGGATATTGAGGCCCCGTGTGGGGAAGAGGCGCAGCTCAAACTCACCGCCGTATGTGGTGATCTGCTCGGCATTGTCTTTTTGTACAAAGTCCGTCAAGCGTTTGGGGAGGGAGCCTTCTTTGGGAAGCTGTGTTTGCTTTTTCCACTCGTCTTCGCCGAGGAAGTTGTCGTTGGTGGCGCGCAGGGTCGGCTGGATCAGGTCGTTGAACAAAGAGACATAACCGTTCAAGCTGATCGCCATCAAACCCCGTCGATACCAACCAACCTGTAACTCGAAGGTATGGACAGACTCAGGACGCAAGATCGGGTTGCCGAAGAGTACGGCGTTTTGGTCGATAAAGAGGAAGCGGTCTTGGATAGAGGGCGCCTTAAACGCGTTACCATACAGTAACTTGATGTAAGTGCCTTGTCCTGGCGTGATAACGATACTGGCACGAGGGGTTGCGACGAAGTTGTACTGTGTGTCGTAGTCAAATCGCCCGCCCACGGTGAATTCCACGTAGTTGAGCAAGTTGTATTGAAGCTGCAAATAGCCGCTAAAGTGGACGTTTACGTAGTAGGGATCGTTGTCGTAGGACTGGAACTCAGGAAAGTGGTAGCCAAGCATATAAAGGTATTCAAACTCAGCGCCTGCGGTGAGAGAGAGGTTGTTGAGGATCTGGGCGTTGAGTAGGGCGCCTGCTTCGACGCGGTTGTCGACTGCGCGAATAGGAGTGCTATAACGACCGTTGTTGTAGACGTATCGACACTCTTTGGGCAAAAATTGGGAGAAGGGAAACTCTTGTCCTTGGCTGGGATCTTGGCGGGGGTTGGTGACAAGACGACAGACCTGCTCGCCGCGATTTCCCGTGGTGAGCTTGATGCAAGGGGTGTCACTTTCGCGATCCAACTCCGTACAAGCGGGATAATAGCGTTGGAAGCGCAGATCTTGCCCGCCTTGTTCGATGCCGTAGATCGCGTAGTTTTGGGAGGTCCCACGCAGTCGCGCGCTACTATCAAACTTGCTGAGCGAGTTTACACCTTGGCGCGCATCGCTGTTGTATCCGTAGTTATCGTAAGCGCCCCAAATCGAGAAGGTACCCCAAGATCCGAGAAGTCCTGTCCAAGAGAGGCGGACGATGTAGCGATCTGTGGAGAGTAATGTATCATTCCCACCCACGACACTGGAGCCTGCGAGCAAGTTTTGTCCTGAGATCACGGCGTTGGGAGCAAAGCGGCTTTGCATAAAGCGAAGGTTGAAACCGCGCCATGAAAGCTGGCCGTAAAAGTTTTGCGAGTAGGACTCCATGCCCGAAGGGACGTATTTGAGGTTTCCGCGCTGTTGGAACTCATAGATGGGGGCGAGGGTCAGGCCGTTGTTACGGCTTTGATCGAGCGAAAAGGCCGCACGAAACGTGATCCCACCAAACAACTCTTGCCCACCTTGAAGTCGAAGAAAGTAGCTCTGGTTCAGCGGACTGATCCCTGTGGTCGCGGTGTATCCTTTGAGATCCGTGTTGGTTTTGGTGATGATGTTGATCACGCCGCTGAGTGCGTTCGCTCCCCATAGCGCTGATCCTGGACCACGGATGATCTCGATTCGCTTGATGTTATCGATGCTTACCCAAGAAGGGTTCATGATGTTGCGGTTGAACTGTCGCCAAGCCATGTTGTGGCCATCGACAAGCATGATCATCTTGTCGCCGAAGGCTTGGTTTGGGTTGATCCCCCGCACCCCGATATCAGGGCTATGTCCATCATCGTTGATGTCGATACCCACGGAGTAGCGGAGCAATTCGCGCAAGCTCTTCCAACCTCCCGAGCGGATCTCCTGTTCTGTGATAACGGTGATGATACCAGGGGCGTTTTGGATACGCTGTTCGCGACGTGCTGCCGAGAAGACCGTTGCGGAACTGTCGCTGCCATCGTCGAGAGAGGGCTTTTCGACTTCGCTCTTTTGGGTTTGGGCGCGATCTTCTGCGGTGAGTTTGGCGACGACCCGCACGCTATGGGGTTTCTGAGGATTTGCAAAGAGATAACGGGTCTTTTTGTTTACGTCGAGCGCAGAGACATAGTATTCAAGGGCGGGTTGGATGATTTGGAACTTTCGCAGCGTGGCATTGTAGGTGTCTCCCCCGCGTAGCGCCATGCGCATCGAACGGTAGCTCTTTTCACCTTGGCGGCGAAAGTGCAAGAAGACTTCGTCCAGATCTTCGTTGTCTGGCACCTGAAAACGCAGGGTCAAGCTGCGTCCAATTTGGGTTGCAACGGGGGGAGTGTGGATGACTTTGAGCTTGTTTGTCTCATTGTCTTTTTTGGGTTGCGCCCAAACGGACGGTGAATAGGCCATTATCCAAGCCAAGAGTCCAAGGATCATCTGACGGGAGAACACACGAAGCGCATGTTGTAGAAAGCTCATGCTGCAAACTCCAAAAAGTAGAGAAGACGACGTCGTGATCGTTGAGGGGGATCTCTCTTCAATAGTCCAAAGCAAAAAGACCCTTTCTCAAAGAAAATAGGAAAAGAAAAGAATCTTTTTGCCTTATGCTCGGATAGCTGGTGGGGTTTGCGTGAAGGAAACGTTTCTGTTTTTTGTAGCCACGCCCCAAAGTATCGAGAAAATGATACTTTGGGGGCTTGGGCTTTTCCCTAACATTGGACCCACCCGCGCAAATATAACTTGTGTTTGGTGTTTTCACCGTACACAAAGTGAGGTTTTCTTGTCAATCAAGAAGATGTTCTGCGTTGATATCGAAAGAATATTTGGAAAAGATGGGATTTACGGTACACAGTGCCATAAAAATCTATAGACAATGGGATTTAGAAAAATAGCCGAATAATTATCTATAGATAGGTCTACGCGTCTTTGGTGGAGGAGCGGAGGTCGGTGTTGTAATAAATAATTTACATATGTAAGCGATCGTTTAACGAAGATTTACACATGTAAGTGATCATTTAACGAAGAGTTCACACATACAAACAAATGATTGTTTGTTGAAGGGTTTATACAAACAAATGATTGTTGAAGGGTTTACTTTTTCAAGAAGCCGCGATCGACAAAAGACTGGCACATATCCACGATGGTTTGTTCGAGGGGGCGGAAGGAGAGTCCGAGGTCTTCGCGGATGTGTTTGTTTTCGAAGCGCGTTTGGGTGCTGAGGTTTCTGCGGAGAAAGCCAAAGGAGAGGCGTTTGTCAAAAAGCGCCACTATATACATAGTCCAGTCGGGGAGACGGCGTTTGGGGAGTTTGATGTTGGGGAAGTTTTTGCTAAGGGATTGGACTGCTTCGTGGAGCCAGAGGGCTTGGTTGCTACAGAGATAACGGCCCGATGCATGGGGCTTTTCGAGTGCAAGGACGTGAGCTTCTGCAACATCGCGCACATCAACGATTCCCCAAGAAAAGTTGGGGATCGCGGGGAACTTGCCAAGCAACACATCATAAAGCACGGCAGGGCTGGTATGGAGGTGAGCTTCTGTGTAGACAGGGCCCCATACAAGGGCAGGACAGATGGTGATCAGATCCACGCGCTCATCTTCGGGCTGTTTTTTCCAGAGATCCCAAGCGGCTTTTTCTGCGAGGGTCTTGGACAGAGCGTAGGGGTTGTTTTTGAGCGTGGCAGACTCGTTCCAGTCAGCTTCTGTGTAGGTATGGGTGGGACGCGGTGTTTCGTTGTAGATGGCCGCGACAGACGAAGTGATCACGAGTCGTTTGACTTCTTTGGCTTTGCGGCATGCTTCCATGATCTGCTCGGTCCCGTGTACTGCGACATCGACGATCTCTTTTTGTGGATCTTTGGCCGTCAGTTTGACCGCGGAAGCAACGTGGCAAACCCACTCACAACCTTTGACAGCATCATCTAGGCTCCCTGGGACCGTAAGGTCCGCGCTGACGAACTCCAAGTCGCCGCCAAGCTCTTTGGCAAGGGTTTGGAGATGTTCTACTTTTTTGGGATTCTTGGCGTCTCGAACAGTCCCGCGAACCGCGTAACCGCGTTCCAAAAGCACGCGGATCACGTGGGTTCCTAGAAAACCAGAGGCTCCTGTAACACAAACGCGTTTCTTTTGAGATTGGGTCATGATGCTTTCCTTATCTTATGCTCAAAGGGGGGTGCTATGGGGTCTTTGTGGGGGCGAGGCTCATCATCGTGGCTTGCATGATCGCGACAGTTTGGGCCGTTTGGCCTTGGTACGCGATCAACTCTCCCGTGCATATCGTGAGCGTGCGCCCAGATTTCACGACTTTTCCACGCGCCAAAAAGCGCTCGCCTTTGCTCGGCAGCAACAGGTTGACTTTGAACTCGACACTCAGAACGCGATGTCCGGGGGGCATCATCGTATAAGCTGCGTATCCACAGGCGCTATCGATCAAAGCGGTGACGATGCCTGCGTGCAAAAAGCCGTCTTGTTGGGTGAGATGCTCTTGGTAAGGAGCTTCGATCTCCACAAGACCCTCTTCGACATGGCCGAGGCGGGCTCCAAAGGTGTGCATGACTTGTTGTAAGGCAAAGTTGGCTTCGACACGGCTGCGGCAGGTAGATTCAGGCGTTGTACTGGACAACACAGGGCTCCTTTGGAGGTTGGGTATTAAAAAAAACGTTCCAGCCTGACGATCTTTGTAACGTCGGGTTGGGGCAGTCTTTGTAACGCATCTTGAAGAGGAGCGCTACTGTCCATCGTGGGTGTCTTTTGAACATCTGTTGAGGTGCCTACGTTTGGAGAAGAAGATCCGCTAGATGGAGGAAGGCAGATGTCTCCCGAACGATTTCCGCGCTATGTTTCTGTTTTTCGACAGGTCCACCAAGAACTCGCAAGATACTCGCCTTATTCGATCTCTTGTGATCCTTTGGGGGTTCCTTATTTTCTCTTTCATGGGTTGGTGGACCCTCAATGTCCCTATGCTCGGCATTATCCGCGATCGATAGGATCACCATGGGGTTATTTTGAGCTTTATTTCTTCTCTGTCTTGCGCGGGGCCTACTGGGGTTCAGAGGTAAGTTTTGTCGGGCCGTTGCCTTGGGTGGGTTGGGGGCGAGCACTCGAGAATCGATGGACAGAGTTTGATGGGGTCGCTTATCTTTTGGGCTGCCTTTTTGAAGACACAGAACGCGAGTTCTCTTATTTTTCAAGGGGGCTTTTGGATGGTTTGCTTGAGCGGGAAAGCCTCACCGTGGTGCGTTGGTTGTTGAGAGGGCTGTTTATGAGCTGTGCTCCTTGGGAGGCGGAACGCACAAGTTTTCTTGAGGTTTGGTCCACTTTGCCGTCGAGTGAAGGGGAATTTCCAGAGAAAGCTGTGTGGTTTTTGAACGAACACTTTCAAGGCCCAAAGGAGTCTCCTTTGGGGTCGATTGTTGACATGTTTACTGCGGAACCGTCCGAGGATACACCTGCTTGTCTTGTGGGGGTCCTGTCGTTGCACGAAGAGTCTTGGAATCTTCACAAAGCAACCTCGGCGTATTGGCTCCTTGGTTGGGAGGATTGGACGGTCGCGTCCAGTCTGAGCGATCTCATCCCGCGCTTGGCCAAAGAGCAGGGCGAAGCTTGTTTGCCGAGCCTGCAAAGGGCGTATCACAATCCGCACGAAAACTGTCGTCAATTGGTGGTCCAAGCCGTCGGTGAGATCGGATCTGTGAAAGGTTTGGCATTTTTGCTGACAGCGCTGCGTGATCCTTCTGAGTGGGTGAGGCTGAGTGCTTTGGAAGCGTTGACCAAGCTGGGGAGCTTGGCGAAACCTGCGATAGAGTCGATGCGTTCGGCTCTTTCTTCCGAAGAGGGACCGCTTCGAGAAAAGCTCTATCATCTGTTGCAAACGCTAGAACCATCGTCTTTTGAAGGGTTTCGTTCGCAGTTGGAGGAGCTTTTGTTTTCCTGAAGGCTTGGCTTGGGGCAAGTTTTCGCGTATGGGCAGGGTGGAGGGCTACACGGGGGAAACGCAAGAAAGGAGCGAAGACTTGGAGACACAAGAGATCCGTCAACCTTTGCGGAGTTTACTGCGCTATGGCCGACGTCACCGACGTCAGATGTGGTTGGCGACATGGTATTCGATTTTAAACAAGATCTTTGATCTTGCCCCACCTATCTTGATTGGGGCTGCTGTGGATGTCGTCGTAAGGAAGCAAGACTCGTTGTTAGGGGTCTTTGGAGCGACTGATCCCTTCACGCAGTTGTGGATCTTGGGCGGGCTGACAGTTGTGATCTGGGCCTTGGAGTCGGTGTTTGAGTATGCTTACGCGGTGGCATGGCGCGAGCTTGCGCAGACCATTCAACATGAGCTGCGCCTTGATGCCTACTCTCATATCCAGACCCTAGAGATGAGCTACTTTGACGAGCAGCGTACAGGGGAGTTGATGTCGATCCTCAACGATGACATCAACCAGTTGGAGCGCTTTTTGGACAGCGGGGCCAACGATCTGTTGCAGGTCGCGACGACGGTGGTGGTGACAGGGGCGGTGTTCTTTTGGATGTCGCCACAGATCGCCTTGTGGGCGATTGCGCCCATGCCTCTGGTGCTTTGGGGATCGTTTTGGTTTCAGGCGAGGATCGCGCCGCGTTATGCGAGTGTTCGCGAACAAGCTGGGGCCTTGAATAGCTTGCTTTCCAACCACCTCTCTGGGATCGAAGTGATCAAAAGCTTCACCACAGAAGACTTTGAGCGCGGACGGCTCGAAGAACAAAGCCAACTGTACCGCGAGCGCAACCGCGCAGCGATCCAACTGAGCGCGCTTTTCGTGCCATTGATTCGCATGGTGATCGTTGTCGGGTTCTCTGCGACGTTGTTGTTGGGAGGATGGTATACGCTACGTGGAACGATGGCTGTTGGTGCTTACAGTGTATTGATCTTCCTGACACAGCGGCTGCTTTGGCCTTTAACGCGCCTAGGAAATACATTTGATTTGTACCAAAGAGCGATGGCTTCCACGCAACGGGTCTTGGGGCTTTTGGGGCGACCTGTCCAAGTCTCTGGCGGAGAAAAGCAGCTCGACCTTACCAAGGTCCGCGGAGAGCTTGGCTTTGAGCACGTGACTTTTGCTTACGATGGGATGCCCCCATTGTTTCAGGATCTTTCGTTGCGTGTACCTGCGGGAGAGACGTGGGCCTTGGTGGGGACCACGGGATCTGGGAAAAGCACATTGGTGCGCTTGCTGCTGCGCTTTTATGAGCCGCAACAAGGGGATATCCTACTTGATGGAGAGGATATCCGCTCTTTGCAACTCGCTTCTTTGCGCGGTGCGATCGGCCTTGTGAGCCAACATGTCTTTCTTTTTCATGGCAGTGTCCGCGAAAATATCGCTTATGGAAGTCCCCACGCCACCCATGAAGCAATCGAACGTGCCGCAAAACTCGCGGAAGCTCATCCCTTTATCGAGCGTTTGCCGCAAGGTTATGACACGCTGATTGGAGATCGAGGTCAAAAGCTATCGGGTGGACAACGACAGCGGCTTTCGATTGCGCGGGCTTTGCTCAAAGATCCGCCGATCTTGATCCTCGATGAAGCGACTTCGGCGATCGACAACGAAACAGAAGCCGCGATCCAGCGGTCTCTTGAGAAGATTACTGTGGAGCGCACCACTTTGGTAATTGCGCATCGACTCAGTACCATCCGTCATGCAGACAAGAGCCTCTTGATGGAAGATGGGCGGATCGCAGAACAGGGGACCCACGAAGACCTGCTCGCGCTCGACGGGGGCTATGCGCGTCTTTGGCGCGTGCAGACAGGCGAGCGACAGGCTGAGCACACCAAGAACTAGTCTTGTGTCGCGATGTGGCGAAGATGGTCTCTATCCTTTTGTTCAGCTTCATCAAAAGAGGCAAGAAAAGGAGAGATCATGCAAAGAGTCGCCCAAAAAACCCAAGAGCAAGTCCTCGACGCACAAGGAAAACCCAACCAAGGCCTCTCTCCCGAAGAGGTTGATGGGCGTTTTGGCTTGCACTGGGACCCCGTCGTGGATCTCCTGCAAGTCCCAGACTTTTCTGGGGTTTATGTGCTGTTTTTTCCCGATCAACGCAAGCACGTCGCTTTGACCCCCAACCTTTTTCGTAGCCTTCGCCAACACTGGATGGCGCCTGGCCGCAAGTTTCATGCTTTTTCGTGGCGAGCCTTTTCTCAAAAAGATGAGGCACAACGGTATGTTGCAAAGATGCAGCAAAAAGAATATGAGACGCTGTGGGAAGGCTTCTAAACAAGAGAGCGCCCTTGCTTTGTCTTCTCCACTTGACGCTGTGGGGAGGCTCTCCTAGACTGGACATCGACCTTGACGGCTTCTGCGCCCTGTAACGTTTCGGAAAACATCATGTTTTCATTGCGCTTGGGAAGGCGATGTCTCGCGAATTATACCATTCCAATTGTCCCAGTTGTGGATCTGATATCTCCCAGGTTCGTTCACTCTTAGAGTCGGGAGAGTTTACTTTTTGTCCTCGGTGTCAGTTTCCTCTCTCTTTGGTGGCGCAAAAGTACCGCTTGTTGCGCCTTCTTGGAGAGGGGGGATTTGGAAAGGTTTATCTTGCCGAGCATGTTTGGTTGGATGTGGATCGAGAACGCGTCATCAAGGTGATCAAGTCTGAAGTCTTGAAACAACCTGGAATGGAAAAGCGTTTTCGTCGTGAAGTTCAAACCACTGCGAGTGTTTCTCGCGAAAATGAACACATCGTTCGTGTGTATGATGACTTTGGAGAGGAGAAAAAGCTCGGTCACTTCTACGTGATGGAGTATCTTCAAGGGATCACACTCGAAGACTTTTTGTTGGAACTCGACGATGTGCCTGGGGTGGATCTGGCGCTGCATATCTTTGCCCAGATCTGCGAGGCGATGGAAGCGGCCCACAAAAAAGGCATCATCCACCGCGATCTCAAACCCTCCAATATCTTTTTGATTCAACGCAAAGATGATCCTTACTTTGTAAAGATCTTTGACTTTGGCGTCGCAAAGCCCGTGGACTGGGATCAGTCTCTTCAGCTTACCCGCTCACCCGTGGGTACGCCTGCCTACATGTCCCCTGAACAGTGCCGCAACAAAGACGTGGACGGACGCGCTGATCTCTACTCTTTGGGCATCATCTTGTATGAGTTGCTTGTGGGGCAGACCCCTTTTCTTGATCCCGCCGATCCACCCACGATGCCCGAGTTGATTCGCCGTCATATCTCCGCGATGCCTCCACCCTTGGCCGATATCTGGCCCGATCATCCCTTTCCTCCTGCGCTTGAAGCTGCCGTGATGACGGCGATTGAGAAGCGCCCAGAAGATC
Organism: Myxococcales bacterium; assembly: GCA_020632975.1. Classification (GTDB taxonomy): domain Bacteria; phylum Myxococcota_C; class UBA6777; order UBA6777; family UBA6777; genus JAKLKB01. The sequence goes on along the minus strand of JACKEL010000001.1, from coordinate 272,266 downwards.
GTCATGGGACCATTGGAGAGTTCGTGGATGCTGTCAAACGCGCGATTGAAGGAACCGCCCACAGCGCAGCATTCCACCCCGCAGGTCATCAAGAGACCGTTGGGTGGGGTGAGGATAGCTCTTTTGCTGGAGATCAGTCTTTCATCGAAGCCCAAGCCCCTGGGGGCGTGATGCTTGATCTCCGTTCTGATATCAGCTCTACTGGTTCTTCTGTTTTTGGCTCGCAGGTCGCTCCCTCTGCCTTTGCTTCTCACAACAGTCCGCAAGCCCACCTCTATACCTCAAACGTTGAAGCCAAAAAGCCTTCTTCGGGGAATCTTGCGGCCATCGAATCATCATGGGAGGCATCTGCTTCCCTCAAGCGCGACACCAACAGTCTCTCCGAGGATGTCTTGGCTCTACCTCATGCAGAATCAAATGCTAGGGAGGATGATGCCTTGTTTACCCCAATCCCCGCGAGTGAGAACGCTAGAACACAAGGAACTGCAACCGATCTTCAAGAACGTTATGGTTCTAAAAGCACGGGAGAGTCGGATGATTCGCTAAAAGCACCCAACTCCAATGACATTATCTTGTTCCCTCCTGCCTCAGCCGCAGAGCAAGCCCCGCTTCCTTCTTCGGCTGAGTTGGCTGCCGCGATCTCCTCCGAACGCAGCAAGATCCGCTTACAAAAAGATCCCGCGCTTCAACAGCTCCTTACTTCGCTGGAAGCCCCTATCGATGCGTTTCTTGATGAAGAAGAAGTACCCACCTATGTGATGGAGCCGCTGGCCATCCCCGCTTATCTTCAAGAAGAGTCCGAACGACGCGCGGCTTCGAGTGATGTTCTTGTGGCACACGTCGATCTTGAAGCGGATCAAGATGCTTGGAAAGAAGAGATCCGCAGTCGTTCCAAGCCTCTACACTCCCCGATGGGAACAGGGGATGGGCTTCTCGAAGGAAAAGCTGTTCCTGTTCGCCATCTTGCTGGATCTTCTTCTTCGATGGACTCTGTGCCTGAGGTGTCTTCAACCTCCCCACAAAAAGCCCAAAAGGGCGTTTCTGTGGGAGGGGTCGTGATGATCTTCCTTTCTGGAGTCGTGGTCACGGTGCTTTTGCTGCAACTTTGGCTCGCTTATCGCGGCGAAAGCTTGCTTGGGAAGTTCTCACAATGGAGCGCGCCCCCTGCACCTCCTGGCCCCAAAGATCCCACAGCACAACCTGATACACCGCCAGCCAAAAGACCCCTGCTTCAAAAGGCAAAGGCGCCGGTGCCCTCGACGAAAAAGCCCGATACGCCGCCTGTTGAGAGGACTCGCGAGGAACCTCCTGCCCCCGAAACGAGAGAGCCCGCTGCCCGCGAAGTCGATGAAGACGATCCACCCAAACGCACGCGCCCTCGACGTCGTGCCAAGCGGCGGCGCAAGCGACGTACCCCTGCGCGAAAGGCCGCCGTGAAAGAAGAGCCTGAAGAACCATCCACGCGCACAGATGCTCCCAAGCGTACGGAGACCCCTGTCGCACGTAGAGAGGTCACACCACCACAGCCTGCAGAGCTATCGACGGTGACACTCGATATCTCTACCCAACCTGCGGGGGTGTCTGTGTATGTTGGCAAGAAACTTCGCGGAAAAACCCCACTGCGCTTGGATCTCCAAAAAGGCAAACGCGTCCTGATTCATCTCAAAAAGAAAGGCTTTGTTTCCAAGCAGTTTCGCTGGAAAGCCACCAAAGACGGGACGCATCGCGCCAAGATGATCGAGGATCTATTCTAAAAATCATCTCAAGAGATGTGTGATCCTTCCCGGACTACCGCCTCTTTGGAAAAGGATTTTTTTGTTTTTTCGATCTTTGTTGCAAAGAAAAAAATCTTTTTTCGAACCTCCCCTGATCCCCTCCGTAACAACACACGAATCAAACAACGACGAAAGATCACCACGCATCCTTTGCCAAGTGATCTTCTGTTTTTTATCTCTTTAGAAAAACCGTTAGAGGAACCCTGAACCATGACACGCCAACACAACCATACACAAATGCTCCCCGCGGTAGGCGTTGTGAATGCTATGGCTTGTCGTCAGCTTGTTTCTCAACACAAACGTTTTATGCTCTGTACGAAGATCGTACGTCGTAATATGTGTCGCAAACAAAATCCCCCAGATCCCGATCCCTCACTCAAACGCTGTCTTCCACAAGGGTGGATGAAAGCCGTCTGGGTGAAAACTCGGACGGCTTTTTTCGTTTTTGCACCCTTCATTCTGCCTTCATAGTGAAACGGTCTATCATACCCGGCTTTTAACCGGTGAGTTGGGGGTTCAAATCCCTCTGAGGGCATCTGCTAGAGTGGTGAAAAGGTTATCACAGGCGGCTGTTAACCGCTCGTTCCCAGTTCGAGTCTGGGCTCTAGCGCAAAAATGTAAGACTTTTTCTTTTTTAATTCTTGAACATTTTTTCTTTTTGGCACTGAGACTCTGGTGAGTCACGCAGATTGCAAACCTGCTTTTGTCGAGTTCGATTCTCGACAGTGCCTTACGGGCGATTGGTGTAATGGGAGCACGATAGGATCACAATCTATCTGCGGGGGTTCGATTCCCTCATCGCCTAACGTGAAAATCCTTTTTTATTCAATACTCTCTTCGTTCACTGGATAGGATACTGGCATGCGGAGCCAGAGAAGGTGGTTCGATTCCATCAGAGAGTAAAAATATCAGACTTTTTCTATGCCTTCTTCGTTCAACGGATAGGATACTGGTTCGCGATACCAGAGAAGGTGGTTCGATTCCACCAGAGGGCAAACATGGCAGCGTGAAGCTGGGTTCTTCGAGGTGCCTCATAAGCACTTTCTGGGTGGGTTCGATTCCCCCCGTTGCCACACGACTTACCGTCACATAAAAAAGCCTCATCGGTCTCGATGGGGCTTTTTTTTGGTTTTTCGATGGATTTATTGTGCGGTCAGAGGGACAGGCTGGAGGCTCCAAACATCGCGGAGAAAGTTGGGAGCACGCCCGAATCCAATGAATCCTTCGCCCGTTTGGGGATCGAAAGCACTGTAGATCGAAGTGCGTCCTCCTGGGGCGTTGACGGTGGGGATCTCTTCCCAAGTGGGCTTGGGATCGTCGAGGCACAACACACTCATCGAGACGGGGGCCACTCCTCCAGCAGCACCACCCCACACAAACAATCGGTTTCCTTTGACATCCAAAAGTAAGGCCCCATTTTGGCGTCCTGTGAGCTGTGTTTCTGCTGTGATCTCGTGCCACACAGGACCGTTGGCACCGCGTGTATCGAGCCACCAAGCATCGCGGAGCGTCCCATTTTTTCCCGTCCCACTCACCACGAAAAATCTGCCGTTCACCTCGTCCATGGCAAACTGCGCCCCATAACGTCCAGGCGGGTTGGTGTCGGGTTGGTGCTTTGTCCAAACAGCTTTGTCACCATTGATTTGGAGGGAGTAGAGATCCGCAGATGGGGCGGAGAATCGCACAAAAAGACCTCCAAAGAGGAAGAGTTTTTTGTTTTGAGGATCGTAGCCTACCGCGCTGATGACGAAACCATCGGGGGTTTGCCCTTCTTGTGTCAGTTTTTGCCATACGATCTTGCCCGGCTCCCAAGTAAACTTATAAACCTCGGAGTTTGGGGCATTTTGGCTATCCATCGACTGGACAACAACGCCTTCGGCCTTTTTCTCTTCGACATGGGTAACTGCCCAACGGAAAACGCCCGCTATTGGGGGGATATCGCCGGATGCGGTAGTGGACTGCCACGTTTTTTGGGTGCGATCCCAACTCCATACGTCGTTGCTTCCTGCGCCGCTCGGTAGATAACCTCCCAACACCAATAGATAATTTCCTGCAAGGGCCATCGCAGGGTTGGCGCGACCTGAAGGTCCATCTGTGTTTGCGACAGGTGCCCAAGTCACAGAGTGGACCGTGAGTTCGATCTCCAACTTGGCTTCTTGTTGTTTGCTATCTTTGGCCAAGATGCTCACGACGATGGGCGATGTTGCTTGGTAAGAGAGGCGTACTTTGAGTTGGTTGTTTTCTAAGGAGATCCCATCTTGTGCGGTTTCAAGCTGTACTTGGTAGGGTGCCGTACCGCCCGATAATGCGGGAAGATCCAAGACCTCGTGTCGACCTGCAGAGAGGGTCTTTTGGACTTTGGTGCTTTCCCAAGCAAGGGGTGTTGGGCCTTCTGGGATGGGTTCTTGTGGTGGGGCTTCTGGGGTGGATTCGCTAGCATCTTGAGACGCATCGATGACTTTTTCTAGTCCTTTTTCTGCTTGGGACTCTAAGGCTGTTTCCTGTGGAGGAGTTGTGAGTGTACACGCGAATGTAGAGACGCTGACGGAGAACAAAACCAAGACCAACATAAAAAATCGCATAAGAAAAACATCCTTATCTTGCGAAGAAAAAATGAATATAGATTTCCGAAGATCTCTTTTTACTGATTCAGAGACTTCTCTTTTCTTCATTGTCACGGAGGATATGGCCTTGGTACCAAGTGAAGGATGAGTCTGTTGTGTGTTTGGATTTTATCGCGCGGGGAGAAAACTTTTTTTGTGTGGGGTAGAGAAAAGATGGTGTTTCACCATTGTGTGACGCGGTAGTCCTTGAGCAACACACCATAGGGCGGTTCCGTTTGGTGGAGCAGCGGGGAAAAGATGGGGTCGCAAACCCGAGCGGCGGCGTCTTCGAGCGTGAGTGGGGCGTCGATCCCCATGGCAAACCAACGTTCTCGGATGGGCAAAGCATTTTCGATGGAGGCCCAACCAGGATCGACGGCTGTTCGATAGATCCCACGTTTCGCATCTGTCGCAGCACCCGAGAGGGTCAGCATATTGAGCGCAGCTTTGGTCATGTTGGTGTGTGGATGACGAGAGCTTTTGTTGGTGCTGCGAGAGGGGTCTTTGAGGTCGCTAAACTGGCCTTCTGTGGAAGTCACATTGACAAGAAAGCGTTGGGAGTGAGGAGAACGCAGCATCAGGGGGCGGAGGTCGCGCATCAAGAGGAAAGGGGCCATGGTGTTGATCATGTGGACCTCAAAAAGCTCGAAGGGATGGACTTGTTCGATCTCCATTTCCCAACTCGTCAGGTCACGCATATCAGCGTACTCACCATAGCGATTGTAAGTCTCTGCGGGAAAGTCTTGGGGGCGTGCTTCCCAGTCTTCGGGGAGAAAAGGAACACCCGAAAGAAAGGAAGCGTGTTGTCGCCAAGCCTTGGGGATATCTGCAAGAGAGGTGATCCCCATGGGGGGAGACCATGGGGCGATCGACTGTTCGGGATGCCGGGTCTCTGTTGTGGTTGGAGATGTCTCAAAAGCTGCGGAGGCATGGAGAAAAGGAGGTGGCGCGACCCGACAAGCTTCGTACTGCCGTTGGGTGCTGGGGCTGAAAAGTTGGGCCAGATCTGGGGAAGAAAAGTCGTGGGCTTCTGCTTCGATCAAAGGTTGATAATAAAGCGGTGGGCGGCGGATCGTTTGAGCGGCGTTGTTGATGAGGATATCGAGATGTCCAAAGAGCTGTTTGACTTCTTGGGTAAAAGCTTCGATGGCTGGAAAGGAACGCAGATCTAGTCCGTGGATGATCAAACGCTCGCGCCACTGGGCAAAGTCGGCTTCTTTGGCGAAGCGCTCTGCGGCGTGTTTAGGGAAACGTGTGGTCACAAGGACACGCGCGCCGGCCCGCAACATCTTGAGGCTCGTGGCGTAACCGATCTTGCTTCTTCCACCTGTAATCAGCGCATTTCTTCCTGTGAGATCCGTGGTTTGGTGTCGCTTTTCGAGATTGAGGTCGCCGCAAGGGACGCAAAAGGCGTCGTAGGCGGGGTGACGCTCTTGCATCACTCGTTTGCACGAGTAACAACGGCGACGTTGGGCAAGGCGAAGGCCAAAAGATGCCTCTCGCGAAAGGGTCTCTTCGGGTGCTTCCTGTGTTTCTTCAGAGGTTGTTTCCTCGGACTCTTTCGGGTCTTGGTGCCGTTCGTGGACCTGCAAAAGATGTTGGGCTGCTTGCAAAAGCGCGCGGTAGCGGACGGTTTCTTGGTAGGGGCTAGGGTCTTTCGCAAGGGTTTGCAAGATCCTGAGACAATCGATCAACTCGCGTTCTTTGAGCAAAGGCTTTGTTTCATAAAGGAAAGAAAGGTCGAGCTCGTTGGTCATGGGGTGCGACTTTTGGCGGTTTGGGTACTTTGGAAGGTCTGGAGGTAGCTTTGCACCTCGCTGTGGCGGTTTAGATCGACTGTGGTTCCTTTGGCGCGAAGGTAGAGGTGCGCCAACGACGGAGGGATCTCTTGGAGGTAGATATCATCTGGATCGAGTTGGAGCGCCCCTCTGATGGAGAGCCTTTCGAGCGTGGGGAGTTCTTCGAGGCGGACCTTGTACAATGCATCCAAGTGGCTGATGTAAAACTGTGTAAGTGTTTTATGCTGTAGGGTTTTTTCTTTGAGGCGAGGACAGCAGCGCACGATCAGCTTTTGGAGTTTGGGGAGTTGTCGCTCGAAGTCGAATGAGGCGAGGCTTTGGCCGCCGCGGATCTCCAACTCTTCGAGTTGTTTGAGTGCTCCCAAGGCGTCGAGATCTGGAAAGTATTTTCCGTCGCTGAGAAAGAGAGCTTTGAGGTTGACGAGGGTCTGCAAAGGCTCGATACCGCGGATGCGTTGAAGATCGTTGAGATGGAGATCTTCAAGCGAAGTCAACGACGACAGCGCGTTGAGGTTGCGGAGATCAGAGAGTGTTTTGAGTGTTAGTTTGCGCAAGTTGGGAAGATGTTGCAGGAAGCTGGCTTCTCGGAGCGACATCAAACGCGCTGCGCGGAAAGAATGGATGTGTTTGTATTGTGCGATGCCTACGATGCTTTGAACGCGGTCACACTTTTCTAAGGCCAGACTTTCGAGATGAGGGAGTTCTGCTGTGGGGATATCGAGGTGGGTGTGTTGGTTGCAGTGGGTGAGGGTCAGACTGCGTAAGGAACGGAACTTTCTTCGATGTTCAAGGTCCAACGCGCGCCAGTCATCGAAACGCAACTTCAAACCATCGAACTGTGCGAGTGTATTGAGTTCTGTGAGAGATTCAACGACGTACTTGGGGTCCCTCTTGTTGCTGATGTCGAGTGTTCGGGCGAGAGACCACATATCCGAGGTGGCATAAGGGACGTACACGATGCAGAGGTGAGGGTCCCAAGATCGCAAGTGTTGTTCGGCGTATTCGAGGCCCATGAGCTTTTCGTCTCCGCCTGGCCAAGCATCAAAGAGACGACGCAGCAAGCGCCAGATCTTGGCAGAGGGAGGTTGACTGAGCAATTGTCGCAGGGCAGGGAAGAAGTCTTGGGGATTGGGGATGTCCGTCACAGCTTTCTCCTTGGCTCGATAGAGGCCATTTATACGAGAACTCAGGGGGGAAGTTTCCGAATATATTGTGGAATTGCATCTTTTTGGACGAGGCGCGAGAAATATTCTTGTGCTTGTCTAGCAAACCTCCGTGCTTGTTTCGCAAACTTTCTTGCACGAGGGCGCTGTTTTCTTTGGCGGTGGTAGAGCTGTGCAAGGATAAAAAGATTGCGCGTGCAATACTGCCCTTTACGCTGAAAGCGAGTGAAAAGGTCGTTTGCTTCAAGGGCAGCCGCGAGAGAGTCGGCAAATTGGCGCAAGAAAAACAGAGCTTCTGCTTTGCCTGTAAGGACTTCTGCAAGGATCGGATGTCCTTGCTTTTTAAACTTTTTTCGATAGATCAGCTCCGCCTTTGTGTAGTTGTTGAAGGCGGGTTTGTACTTGCGTTGGGCCGCGTAGAAGTAACCGATTTGGCTATAGCTAGAGGCCAAGCGGGGGTGTTGTTTGCCATAGAGCTTGAGGATCAGGCGCCTGGAGCGGAATAGGAACTTTCGAGCTTGTTTCCACTTGTGCAAGTGTGTGTAGGTCACGCCCATGTTGCCGAGGAGATAGAGCAACAGAGAGTTGGTGGTTTGCACTGTACCTTCGATGCGGCGGAGGGCGCTTCTTTGGAGTCGCAGTGCGGTGCCATATTGTTGATTTTCCATGTAGATGTTGGCGAGGTTGTTTTCGATGCTAGAGATGAACGGATGGCCGGGGCCTTGGGCATCGATCGTGAGTTTGATCGCGCGTTGGTAAAAGTCGATGGCAAGGTCAGGTCGGTTGTTTTTGCGGTGCGCGGCCCCCAAAGCATTGAGGATATGGCCGCGTTGGGGGTGAGCGGGGTTGAGGTATTTGTTTGAGTCTTCGTAGGCTTGCAAAAACATCTTGAGGGCTTGGGGATATTGGCCGCGATAATAAGCCATCACGCCGCGGCTACGGGCCAAACGGATACGGATCACGGATGGATCTTTGAGTAGGGGAAGCAAGGCTTCGACGTAACGTGCGAACTGTTCGGCTTCATCGTAGCGTGCGAGATCTTGGGCGAGTTGGTGCAACTCAAGGTAGATCAGGGCTTGCAAGCGGATGTCATTCAAGCGCACGGCTTTCCATAGCGCTTGGAGGGCTGTGTCGTATGCTTTGCGGCCTTGCCCTTGGAAGTGGAGAAAGATCGCTTTCCAACGTAGCGCATCCGCTTCGATGGGGAGGTAGGAGAGCTTTTTTTCTTGTTGTAAGAGTTCTTTGATGGCTTCGAAGCCTTCGCGCATCTTGCCCGTGTCATGGAGGGCTTTGGCAAGAGCGAGTTGCTTGTAGAGCTTTTGGATCTGTTGTCTTTGCTCTTTGTTCAAGAGTACAGTCTTGGTGCGTCGTAAGGTATTGATGTCTTTGCAGTTTTCGATGGGGTCGAGCTGGTAGATACTGCGTACTGCGCTTTCGACGAGTTTGGTGTCTGCTTTGCGGAAGATCTTGAGCAGAGAGGAAAACTGGTGGAGGTGTTCGCGCAAGCACTGTGTGCGCAACGCAAGGATCTCGTAAGGTTGTTCTTTGTAGACGTGTGTTGCTCGACAAGCTTCTGTGTACTGTTTTTGCCAGTCTTTATCGTACTTTTCGATGGCGTGTACAGCCCGTTCCCAAGCTTGGGTGGCGAAAGGCAGCTTGGTTTGTTGAAAGGCTTGTTGGAGTTCTTGTTTGACGGTGGGGTTCCACAAAGGAAGCGTGAAGGATTGGATGTTTGTGCAGGGCTTGGGAGAAGGGAAAAAGAGATACCAAGCCGCAAAACTCGCCGCCAAGATCACCCAAAGGATGCCCATGCGGATCCACCGACTTTGCTCGCGCTCACGCCGCAAACCGTCTTCGATCTCATCCAGCAGGAAGCGTATGTTGGGAAAACGTGAACTACGTTCAGGGGATAGGCCACGTTGGAGGATCCAGCGCAACCATTTGGGGACAGAGAAACCGCGTTTGCTGCGCGATTGGTTGACTTGGAGATGGGCTTGGGTGCGCGCTTCGAGAGAGTGCCCAAAAAAGGGACGTTCGCCATAGATAGCTTCGTACAAGCTTACGCAAAAGGCGAACTGATCGGTTCGTTCGTCGCTTTCTTGTCCATTGAGCTGTTCGGGAGCCATATAAGCTGGGGTTCCCATGACTTGACCGGGCTCTGTCAGGGAGATGTCGAGATCCAACAGCTTGTAATCTTCGGGGATCTCATCGTAGCTACCGCTTGGGGTGATGACATGATGATTGTCCGATTGACGGAAGTTTCCGCGGGCAAGGCCAAAGTCCACAACGCAAAAGCTACCGTCTTCCCGTTGAAGTACGTTTGCAGGTTTGAAGTCGCGGTGGATGAGGTTGGCTTCGTGGGCGGCTTGTAGTCCGCGCCCAGCTTGCAGAAAAGCCCGAATGATCGATTTAAGAGAGCGTGGAGCTTGCATCCATCGTTTCAGGGTGTTGCCTGCCACAAACTCCATTGCGATAAAGTGTTGGGTACCAAAGCGGCCCGTGTCATAGACCTGAACGACATTGGGATGTGAAAGGCGCGCCATCGAGCGGGCTTCACGTTGGATACGGGCCTCTGCTTCGACAGGGTCTTGGTAATGATGGAGATCCAGCCGTAGAAGTTTGACGGCGAGTTTGCGATCCAAATCGGGATCGTAGGCGGTATACACTGTCCCCACAGCCCCACTGGAGATCGGCTCCAAGAGGATGTAGCGACCCACTGGCGTCCCCCGAGGAGGATGCCGATCTGGAACAGGCACGACCGATGATGAAGCGTCAGATATTTCTTCCTCGGAGCCTTCTTTCAGAGAAGCGTGTTGGAAGGTCTCTTCTTCTTCTGGGCGCGGTGATGGCAAAGGCTTGTCAGACGGCATAAAATGGCTCTTTACGTGTGCAAACCCCTCAAGCAAAACCAAGTCCCACTATAACACCGCGAAGAATTCGGTCAACAAGCGTTTTTGGGGCGCTTGTTGAGGAGGAGCAAAATGTTTGATGCGCACTGCCATCTGGACGATCCACGCTTGGATACGTCGCGAGAGCAGATCCTACAACGCGCTTGGGATGCTGGCCTTGAAGGGATGATCTTGGCAGGCGTGGACCCACAAGGATGGTCGCGCCAAGCAGAGCTTGCGGCTCGTTATCCAGGACGTCTCTTTGTGACGTATGGGGTGCACCCGTGGATTGCAGCGGCGGCAGAAAAAGAGGCGCTGCAAGAGATGTTGGCCCAACTTGAACAGACGCTCGCTTCGCAAAGAGAGGCTGACTGGTTGGTGGGTCTTGGTGAGATCGGCCTCGATCGTTCGCGGCGCGTAGCCCCTGAAAGCTTCGCGCAACAAGAAGATGCCTTTCGTGCGCAACTTGCGATGGCGCGGGAGGCTTCGTTGCCTGTCGTCTTGCACGTGGTGCAGGCGCATGAACAAGCCCTCTCTTGGTTGCGTAAAGATGGCGTCCCTGCTCGTGGAGGGATGGTGCACGCCTTTTCAGGGAGCCTTGAGGTTGCAAAGGCTTATGCTGGACTCGGACTTTTTCTTTCTTTTGGCGGTGGGGTGACATCACCCCAAGCCAAAAAGCAACGGCGGGCGGCACAGTTGATCGATGAGGCATGGTTGCTGTGTGAGACAGATGCACCCGATATGTTGCCTTTTTCCAAGCGAGGTCTCGTGGAACAAAATGAGCCTGCTTTTTTGGAGATCGTGTTGGAGGAGCTTGCGTTTTTGCGCGGTGTGACGCTACAACACGTGAAGACGCTCACCGCACAAAATACAAAGCGTCTGTTTTTTCTCGGAAATCGTAAGAGATAGGACTGCTGAGATGTCTTCTGTTGTGATCAAAGAAGAAGCTCTCTTGGCGCAAGCTGACGCCCAAGAGATCGAAGATGAATATCGTTTGCATCGCCGCTTTGACCGAATGGGTCGGTTGGTTGGGGATGGTGGGATGCGTCGTTTGCTTGATGCATCTGTGATGGTGATCGGGCTTGGGGGCGTTGGCTCATTTGCTGCGGAGTCTTTGGTGCGCAGTGGTGTGGGGCGGATATACCTCGTGGATTTTGACCGTATCTGCATCACAAACACCAACCGTCAGCTTCAATCCATGAAGGGAACCATCGGTCGTTACAAGGCGAGCGTGCTTGCTGAACGTTTGCAGCTGATCAATCCCCAAGCGGAAGTGATCCCCATTGAAAAGTTTTACATGGCTAGCAATGCGGATGAGTTGTTGGCGTACCCCGTTGAATTTGTGGTGGATGCCATCGATAACATCACCGCAAAGTGCCATCTGATCGCGCAGTGCGTCGAACGAGGGCTTCCTCTCGTGACCTCAACAGGAGCGTCAGGAAGGATGGACCCCACACGCATCCAGATCAATGATCTTTCTGAAACGCGCGTGGACCCGCTGGCTGCGGCCATTCGCAAGATCCTACGACAAAAGTATGACTTTCCTATGAAGGGTTCTTACGGTGTGACCGCCGTTTACTCTTCAGAGGCCGTGCGAGACCCCCAAGAACTGCATTATGACGGTGGACAGGGCTTTCGCTGTGTGTGTCCAGGTGGGAAAAATGACTACCACTCCTGCGAGAACCGCGCACTGATTTATGGTACCGCAAGCTTCGTGACAGGGGCCTTTGGCTTGGCCTGTGCGAGCGTTGCTGTGCGCAAGATCCTTGGGGAAGAACTCGCTTGACCTCAACGAAGGAAAAGCCCTGATCAGGGGCCGATCCAGATCCGCATCGAAGAGGTCCAGCCTGGGACACTGCCACAGTTTGTATCGTCGATATAATAAGCAGCTGAAAAGAATAGATATTCGTATCCAGTGGGTGCGTTCTCTGGCCAGTAAAGATCGACGGTAAACTTGCCTTCTTCAGCTTTCACACAACGACTTTGCCAAGCGCCGCTATTATCGCGGAAAGAGACTTGCAGGCCGCTTCGATCTGTGGGGACTGTGCCTGAGACTTGGTACAGTTGGCCACGTTTGATCCCTGAGCAGGGAAGGGGCTGATCGAAGATCACAGCGCGGTAAGAAAACGAGTCTTCTGCGCACTGTGTATAACGTGCTGCTCCACCACAGTTTTCAGGGGCGACATTTTGGGAAGTGACGCGGGAGTTGGGATAGATCACGCCAGCGTTGCTTTCTCGTAACTCCTCGAAATAGATGGGCAAAGAGCGATCAAACATATCCATGATCTCAAGGTGAAGGTGGGGACCTGTTGAAAAGCCCGTGTTGCCTGATAGACCGATCAGCTGACCGCGACAGACGACATCGCCGACTGCGACTTGGGGGCCTTGGTACTGAAGGTGCAGATAACGTGCAACCGTGCCATCGCCATGGTCGATGTAGACGTAGTTTGCGAGGTTTCCGCAGCTACCATTGCCGCAACCTGTTTGGGAGTCACCTTTGACGCCCACCACGACACCACCGCGCGCTGCGAGGATCGGGGTTCCTTCAGGGGTTGGAAAGTCAAGTGCGTACATGGAGTTACCACTGTGAGACAGGGTTCCATGGTGGCCTTGGGAGACGTTGACGGTTTTTCCATTGGCAAAGGGGAGATAGAGCCACTGGCCTTTGGGGGCAACGCACTTGTCGCCGATGAGGACCTTGCCTGGGCCGCAGTGTTCTGAGGGATCTTCGGGGAGGCAACGCTCGTCTTTTTCGGTGGTTCCAGCACCACATTCAAGGCTTTTTTCGGGGAAGCACTGACCTTCTTTTTCGACAGTACCTACACCGCACTCAAGTTTGGTGTAAGCGGGCACGCAGATGCCGTCTTGCAAGGTCGTGCCTGTACCACACTCGCGTTTTTCGTAGGCGGGCACGCATCGGCCGTCTTGGAAGACCGTACCCTCGCCACACTCGCGCTTTTCAAAAGAGGGTACGCAGATGCCATCTTTTTCAACGGTGTCTGCGCCACATTGGAGCTTGGAATAGGCAGGGATGCACTTGCCATCTTGCGGCTGTGTGCCTTCCCCGCACAAAAGGCTGGGACCACAACCCACGCCTACGGATAGAAAACAAAAAACAAAAAACAAAAATAACTTCAAATTCTTCTGCATAACCAATCCTTTGTCGATGCTACAAAAAATGCTTATTCAACGAGGCGTTTTTTATGACGCAGCGCGATTTGGGTTTTGTCCGTTTTTTCTAAACATTTTTGTTGAGGCCCGTTTCAAGATGATGCGCAAAGGCGCGAAACGTCTTGCATCATTTTGTTGTACGGTTTGCGTTGCTCTTTGTTGTTTCTGGGGGGATGGGGCGTTTGGGTTGGGGTAAGTGTTTTGATTTTAAACAGAAAATAAAATCAAAGGGTTTTGGCCTGTTTGATGCGTAAGGGCCAAGATGTTCTCACACAACACACTCAATCAAGAAACGGTAAGAGTTCTGGAGGTTCTGCCATGCGTAGCCAAGCGATGAAAGCGATCGGCATCTTGTTTTTCCTCGGATGGATGGGGATGTTTTCTCAAGCAGAGGCTTCTGAGCATGGTGGGGAAGCCCAAATCACGAAAAGTTCAGCAGAGAGCAACCACGGCACACACGATCCGCATGGTTATGTTCCTCGTTTCTTTTTGAGCGCCAAGTTTGGTAGCGCAGCGGCTTTTACAGGGAATGACGGGCTTTTGGGGACTTTGTTGGGCGGCTCGCTTTCCTTTGAGTACGCGTTGATCCCGCACCGTTTGGAGTTGGAATTGGAGTTTCACTTTTTCGAGTCTCATCATGGCATGACCATGCCCATCGACTTGATCTTGAAGTTTCCTTTCTATCTCAACTCAACGGTCGTCTTTTTTGTGGGGATCGGCGCCACTTTGGAAGTTGAGACGGTCAACCCAAGCACGACAGAGCACGAAGTCACAGAAGGCGAAGTTGTCCATACTTCTACTCCTGCTGCTGGAACTTACGTAGGAGCGGGGGCTACAGCGATCGCTGGGGCTGACATCTGGTTCGACAAGCACTGGGGTTTTGTGTTGGAAGTGCACGGAAGCGCGGTCTATATCGCAGACACGATGGTGTACGATGTGGGCTTGAATACAGGCTTGATGGCACGCTGGTAGGTTTGGCTTGACACTGCATGTTCCCTGGGTAGTATGGCGCCACTTTCGCAGCCCCACGGCAAGAGCAAGAACGAGGGGTTCTTCTAACGTGGCAAAAAGAGGGAAAAAATCATGCAAGGTCGTTCTCCTTTACCTTATCAACAGAAACCTTTGGATGTGGTGTTGATTGAGCCTCCTGCGCAAGAACAGTGGGTTCAGCGGGATGCGAACTTTGCCGCCAAAGGAGAGCGACGCACACGTTACTCTTTGCCCGATGCTTTGGAGTCTTCGTCGCCTGTGGGGTATCGCACACGGGTTCGTTTGGAAAAAGAAGAAGCGCAAGAAGCGATGGCGTTGTTGTCTTTGGAGCGTCCATCGCGTTTTGTTGGGGTTGGGGAAGTCACAGAGCAGGCTTTGTTTGAAGAGTCCGCTTTGGGGGTTTTGAGCGCACGACAGTCCACAAACTTTCGCGGCCATCGCCAAGTGACTTTGGGGCCCAAAGAGTCCGTGGAGTTGGCTGGTTTGCTTCGCCAACTTCGACCTTTGGATGCGCCTGTTTTGGACGATGCTTCTTACACGCATGTGGTGTTCTCTCGTCCCTATCGTACGGCATTTACGATGCTTTTGACGATCTTGGGGCACAAGCCTTTGTTAAACTTTTTGACGATCCCGCTGCGTGCGCTGCGAAAGAAGCTGCTTCATGCAGATGACATCCCATCGATCGGTTACCTACAACAGCTTCACTTGGGGATCTTGGCAGATGCGATGGAGCGGGCTGCGGTGGTTGCGTCGGAGGGAAAACGCAAGGCACAAGTCTTTATGGCGCCTTTTTGTGAAGACAAACAGACGGCGGAGCAGATCAAGATCCTTCGTCAAATCAATGCATTGTGTGGATTGAGTGTGCAAGATCGCGCGCAGGGATGGCGGATTGCTTTGGTGGCGCAGGTGGGGGAGGTTCCCACAGAAGAACAAGTCCAGATGCCGCGTGCTTTGTTTCGTAAGCTGGGGGCCAACCTCTTGTCTTTTCGCAGCGAGCGCATCCAACCTGGTGTGAACCAAGAAGAAAAAGCTCCCGCTCCCTACCAGAAACGCCAAGATATGGATGTCTCTGATGACTTTACGGCGATGGCAGGGCGCGCAGCCTACAACGCTTTTGGTCACTGGGCGGGGGTGGATCGCGAGAAAACCAAGTCTCTCCTTTTGCTCGAACGCATCGACGTGTTGACGCCCGGCGGAAAAGAGCGGATCCGCGAAGTACGGAAGATGCTCGAAGAAGTGACGGATCTTGCGATGCATGACATCCCACTTTGGCTGGATCTTCCCACTGGTAAAGCACTGAGCCGTGCTGTTGCGCGCGGAAGAAAAGCGTTTGCTTTGGCTGGTCAGCGGATCTACTTGGGAGGTCTTTCGCCACAAGCCATCGCCAAAGAAGGCATCGCTTGGAAGCGTGCGTTGCGGGCTGTTGGAGCATCTTCTGCGCGTAGCGCCCTTTATTGCGAGATCATGGGGGTCACGGGTATCCCTGAAGGCTGCGATCTTCTCGCTGGTATCTGCATGATGGCAGGTCCCGTCAACCAAAATGATACAGGGAAGCAATTCTACGGTCATCAGGACCTTTTGAAGAAGCTGTATCCTGATCAAGACCCCAGTACTGTGTTGGTTTGGACGCTCAAGGCGAAGACCGTCGCTGATCCCATCGGCAACGAGGAACAGTTGATGAACGCCAAACAAAAAGGCGATCTGGTGGATCTGCGGCCTGGACCGCACGACGTGGCTTTTCTGCATTTGGGTGGGAAGATCCAACCCATGCGACAACGCGATGGGAAAGTCAGTGAAGAGCGAGGATTTGCAGATCTCGAGAACTTTGTGTGTGCGCCTGATGGAAGCGAGATCCCTGGAAACAAAGGGCAAGCTTGGCCAAGCGCTTGGTCTAGCGAAGTGATCTGGCGTTAAGCAGCTGATTTGGGGGCGAGCAGGGGTGGGGTTCGCTAAAGTCCTTGGTTGGGTGGGATGCGTTACAGCTCTTGGCAGCGGGCAAAGATCGCGCGGTGGGCTTCTTGGAGGGCTGGATACATCGAAGTATTGGAGAACTCTTCAAGGTAGATTTGGAGATAGCTGAGATATTCTTCGGCATCAAGGAGCTTTTCGCGTTTTAGAAGCTCGCAAACATCCTCTAGTCTCGTGGGGAAAAAAATCGAATGGACATCGATATAGGGCTTGAGCAAGACGCGCCAAGACTCGGTCTCACGGACTTGTGTCACTTCTCCATCTGGGTAGCTGTAGGCTGACAGTGCATGTCCAACCATGCATCCAGACTCCACATTGATGGTTTTTCCGATCTGCACCACGGCGCCAGGTAAAAGGATGTCGTGCCCCCAAAAGACCGTTGCATGGCCTTTATAGCGTTTGACCCATCTTCTTTCTCCCGCAGCGTAAGAGATGTCGAGAGGGTAGAGTCCAGAAGCGAGTTCCACAGGACGCGGTGGGGGCTTTTGGGTGGAGACTTCTTCTCGCTCGACATGTCCATAAGCACAAGCGCGCCGCTGGGGTTCTTTTTTCCAAGAGCGAAAACGGTCTTCCCAACGGGCATGTACGATGATGACGCGATCGTCATCCAGTTCCAAAAAGCAGGGGGTGGCGTTGAGCCAAGTGTAAAGCTCTTGTAGCTGTGCTTGGGGCAGACCAAGGAGTTGGACAAAACTTGCGTAGTGCCCGTAGTTGGAGAGCCGCGGTGCGTCGCATGTACCTAGAAGATAGGACAACATCTGAAGGTATCGCAGATCGTGGTTACCGAGGACCCACTGGGCTTGCCCTTCTTCTTGCATTCGCTTGATGGTTCGGACACAACCGAGGCTATCAGGTCCGCGATCGACGAGGTCGCCCACAGAGATAAGCTGGTAGCCTGGTGGGGCGAGCCACAGGTAAGGATCGGTGTCTGGGTAGGGTTGGTGATAGTCTAGTTTGCGCAGCAGGGACCACAAAGCCGCGCAGTGACCGTGAAGATCACCAATGATGTGATAGCGCATCTTTCTTTGCCTCCAATCACTTTGGACGACCTTCGGATGCTATCGGTTCTGTGGGAGAAGAAAAAGGGCGTAGATGGAAGAAAAAGAAAAGAGGAGAGGGATCATCGATACTTGGCGAGGCCAGGTTGGTACTCCCAGTGCCAGTGTTCGATGGGGATACGCTTGAAGCCGTATTTGTGGGCGTTCTTGGCGAGCCAGTTGTACACTTTCCCGGTGCCTTGGCTGCGGCTGACGCCTTGGGTGTTGAGGTCGAGTGCTACGCCGCTTTGGTGGTTGGAGTAGCCAGGCTTGGCTGCAGGGTTGAAGCCTGGTTTGCGGTTGATCCAACCGTTGTAGAGGTAGCGTTGTTGCTCCATGGTGCGGAAACCAGAGTTGATCTGGAGATGGACACCATCTCTGGCGGCGGCTTGCTTCATACGAAGGTAAGCCTTTGCGGTATCGACCTCTGCCAACTTGCCTTCCACTTTGGCCACTTGGATGTTTCGTGCGCGACCGTTGACATAGCCTGTTGTGTTTTGGGTAGCACCAAGACCTGGGACATTGGCGTTGGAGGGCGGAGTTCCATGGTTTTTGATGGCGCTTTTGCCTTTTTCGAGGGCGGACCAAGTCTTGGGTCCTACCACACCATCTTGTCCGAGTCCTGCGGCCCATTGGAAGTTGCGCACTGCTTTGGCGGTTCCAGGGCCGAACTTTCCGTCCACACCACCAGGGTTAAATCCAAGATCTTTGAGGCGATTTTGCAGGGTCTTGACGTGTTGGCCGCTGGCGCCTTGCTTGAGTGTCACGTTGGGCGCGTTGAACTTGGGTGCCGCAGGAGCGGGAGCAGGTGCAGAAGGACGCGCGCTGCCTTTTTCGAGGGCCTTCCACGTTTTGGGGCCGACGACGCCGTCTTGTCCGAGTCCTGCTGCTTTTTGGAAGGACTTCACCGCGCCCGACGTTTTGGGGCCAAAGCTACCATCTGCTGAACCAGGATTGAATCCAAGATCTTTGAGGCGACTTTGTAAGGTCTTGACATGTTGACCACTTGCGCCTTGTTTGAGCGTAACATTGGGTGCTTTAAATCCGGGTGCTGCGGGTGCTGCGGGTGCTGCGGGTGCAGGAGCCCCTGCTTTTTCGAGGGCAGACCAAGTCTTGGGTCCAACGACGCCATCTTGGGACAAGCCCGACTTGCGTTGGAAGGCTTTGACCGCTGCATCTGTTTTGGGGCCGAAGCTTCCGTCGATGGGACCAGGGTCATAGCCGAGTTCTTTCAGGCGTTGTTGGAGCTTGGTGACGTTGGCGCCTTTGGCACCCGAACGCAGGACCGTGTTGGGAGCCGTAAAGCGGCTTGCGCCTGTCGAGGCTGCGCTACGTGCGCGGGGAGCACCTGTGGTTGGGGTTTGTGCGAGACCCCCTGTCACTTGGCCTCCACCTGTGAGATCCCGTTGGATGGATGGAGCGATGGATGCGGGTGTTTGGGGGGAGAGATTCGTGGTGGCAGGGTTGTTGATCTGTCCATCCGCAGCAAAGGTGCTGGGGGCGGCGGCTGGTGGGGTGATGTTTGCGGGGGTTGGGGCTCCAAGTTTCCGATTAACGGGGCGGGGAGTCGGTGGATTCGAGTTTACTTTCATGTGATCTCTCCGAAAAAGTGTGAGGTGGGGTTTGAGTTCCAAGCTTCTTCAATAGTTATAGCGGCATTTTTCTTTATTTTGCAGTCTTTTTCAAGGGTTATGTGAAAACGCCTTGCGTCAAAAGGAGCTAGATGTCCTCTCTAGAACAGGTTCTACAGAAAAAATGAAACAAAATGAAACGCGTTCTAGCAAAAAGTCAGGTGTGATCAGCAGTTTGATCTTGCGAAAGACAAAGAGGGCGGAGAGGGCCTGCCAAGATCAGTGTGACAGTCTAGGGGTTTTTGTGTATAACGAGCGTGCCTTGGATGGATGGAAGTTGAAACCATAGCGAAGGATCGTTGTTCCCCTAGCGTTTCTCGGCGTTTGGGGAGGATGTGATCGGAGAAATTGATGAAACAGGTGTTGCAGCATCTACGAACAGGTTTGCTAGAAGTGGCCGAGCTACCCGCTCCACAACTCTCGCGTGGAGGTGTGTTGATTCAGACGCAAGCCACGCTGATCTCTGCGGGGACAGAGCGGATGTTGGTGGAGTTTGGCAAAGCGAATCTTTTGCAGAAAGCGCGATCACAACCAGAGAGAGTCAAACAGGTCCTGGCAAAAGTGCGAACAGATGGTGTTTTGAGCACGATGGATGCTGTTGTGCGAAAGCTCGATCAGCCCCTTCCTTTGGGTTATTCCAACGCAGGTGTTGTCTTGGAAGTCGGCGCAGGGGTCACGGATCTCCAACCTGGTGATCGCGTTGCAAGCAACGGTCACCACGCTGAGTTGGTGGTGGTCCCACGCAATCTCTGTGTTAAACTGCCCGATGAAGTCAGCAGCGAGCAAGGGGCTTTTACAACGCTTGGAAGCATCGCACTGCAAGGGATTCGTTTGGCAGTTCCCACACTTGGTGAGCGATTTGCGGTCTTTGGTGTCGGTCTGTTGGGGCTTTTGAGTATCCAACTTTTGCAAGCCAATGGCTGCGAAGTCCTCGCCATCGATCTAAATGAAGAACGTCTGAAGTTGGCGGCTTCTTATGGTGCTGAGACCGTCCATGTTTCCCAAGGTGACGACCCAATCGCACACGCGATGTCTTGGACCCAAGGGCGCGGCGTCGATGGTGTCTTGGTCACAGCTTCCGCCCAAACAGATGAGATCATGCACCAAGCTGCGCAAATGAGCCGACAACGCGGGCGGATCATCCTTGTGGGGGTGGTGGGCCTCAATCTACAACGCAGCGACTTTTACGAAAAAGAACTCACCTTCCAAGTGTCCTGTTCCTATGGGCCTGGACGCTACGATTCAAGCTACGAAAAACAAGGAAACGATTATCCCTATGGTTTCGTGCGTTGGACTGAGCAGCGCAACTTTGAGGCGTTTGTGCAAGCGATGGCACGGGGGCGGGTCAAAGTCGATGAGATGATCTCGCGACGTTTTCCGATCGCGGATGCGCCCCAAGCTTACGAAGTTGTACGCCATGACAGCGAAGCGCTTGGTGTGGTCCTGACCTATCCGCAAGAACAGCCTTTGCGCAGCCAACAGATGGTGCTTTCTCCTGGCGTCACCGTGGGGCAAGACGAAGTCTGTGTAAGTGTGGTGGGGGCTGGTAACTTTGCGGTGAGTACGCTGCTTCCAGCGTTGGCGAAGACATCTGCGGTGATCGATTCGGTTGTGGACAACAAGCCTTTTGCGTCGCGTCACGCGGCGAAAAAGGCGGGGGCGTTGCGCGCTTTAACGAGTTACAAGGATGTGCTCGACGATCCGCGCGTACAGGCCGTCTTTTTGGTCACTGGTCACCATGTCCACGCCAACCAAGTCTGCGATGCTTTGGCCGCGGGCAAGCATGTCTTTGTCGAAAAGCCCCTTGCGCTCAATGAATCCGAGCTTTCTCGTGTGATCGCGCAGATGCGCAAGTCCCCCAATCAACTCTTGATGGTGGGATTCAATCGTCGATTTAGTCCTCATATCCAGCATATCAAACAAGCGCTGCGTGCACGCAGTGGACCGCTTTGTATGCAGATGACCGTCAATGCTGGCTACATCCCTGGCAATCATTGGGTACAAGATCCTGCGCTTGGTGGCGGGCGGATTATCGGGGAAGGATGTCACTTTATTGATCTGTTGTCTTTCCTTGCGGGAAGTCCCATCGTCGCAGTATCGGCCATGATGGTTGGTGAACACACAGAGATCCGCGAAGACAAGATGTCGATTATGCTCCAAATGGCCGATGGTTCGATTGGAACCGTGCATTACTTTGCAAACGGTTCCAAGAGCTTCCCCAAGGAAAGCCTCGAAGTCTTCTTTGATCAGCAGGTCATTCGTATGGATAACTTTCGTGCAACCGAAGGTTACGGACTCAAGTCTTTCAAACCTTTGCGGACTTTGCGCCAAGACAAAGGGCATCAAGCCGAACTTACCGCCTTTGTCGAAGTCCTGCAAAAAGGTGGCTCGTCTCCCATCCCCTTCTTTGAGTTGGTGAATGTGACGCGTGCGAGCTTTGCGGCGGTGGAAGCTGCCCAAGAAGGAAAGGTGATCCAGATCCCCCAAACCCTCGAACTTCCCGTCGCTTCTGCGATGGAAGCGCCTGCCTCACTCGATGAAGTGACCTCCCAAGAAGTCGCTGCTGCTTTGATGGCTTCGCACGACCTGAATGTTCATTAAGGCGTGGCGATGTTGGACACACTGCGTTTGTATTGGGATACCTTGTCGCATCTGCGTCACGAACAGATCGTGGGGCAAGTCTGGGTTCGGATGAAGCCGATCCGTCGATGGTTCGAGCGTCTTCAGCGCTTGGAGCCCGAAGCTTACCCAGGGGCTCGTCTTGTGGACGAAGAGGCGTGGCTTGCCCCGCCCATCGGCGAAAATACGCAAGAGAAGATCCTCGCGGGTGAGTGGGTCTTTCTCCAAGAGTCCCGTGTCATCGGCTGGATGCCTGACTGGTCTGCTTCTTCCGCTTCCAAACTTTGGCAATACAACCTCCATTACTTTGAATGGCTGTGGGCTTTGGACTTTGAGTCCGCAAGGCCCATCGTGGAAGATTGGATCGCTTCGATCCGCAAGATCCCCGAACATGTGGCGTTTGAGCCTTATCCGACATCTTTGCGCTTGATGAACTGGTGTGGCTACTTTTTTGTGCGATATCGGGCGCAAGTGGATGCCTTGCCAGGCTTTCGTGCGAAGCTGTGGCGCAGTCTCTGCGAACAAGCGGAGCGCTTGGTTCAACGGCTCGAATATCATCTTTTAGGCAATCATCTGTTTGAAAATGCCGCAGCCTTGGCCTCCTTGGGCGGTCTCTTTTATGGGGGACATGCGCGGCGATGGCGCGAGCTCGGCGGGCTTTTGCTTGCGCGTGAGATCCCTGAGCAGATCTTGGCTGATGGGATGCACTTTGAGCGATCGCCCATGTACCACACGCGTATCTTATACGTGATGATGTTGCTTCGTTTGCTTGCTGAGGAAGAGACCGCCATGTGGGTGGCTGACTACCTTCCAAAGATGAAAGATGCCCTACGCCATCTTTGCCATCCTGACGGGCAGATCGCTTTGTTGAACGACAGTGCCTTTGGGATCTATCACGAGCCCTCCGCCTTGTTGCAAGAGAAGGGGCCTCCTCTCGAAACATCGCCATCTAGCAATCCTGTGGCGACTTCTTCTCGTTTGCTTGAAGAAAAAGTCTCTTCTGTGGGGTGTTGGCGTTTGCCAAGTGCGGGCTATTATGGTTCGCGCACGGAAGACGGTAGCTACTTGGTTTGCGATGCGGGGCCCATTGGTCCTGACTATCTTCCTGGGCATGCGCACGGGGATTTGTTTTCTTTTGAGTTGTCTTTGCGAGGGCACCGCATCATCGTGGATGCTGGGGTCCACGATTATCTTCGCAGTGAGATGCGTCGTTATGGGCGTTCTACCCGTGCTCACAACACTGTTGAGATCGAAGGAGTCGATCAGTCGGAGTTTTGGGGAGCCTTTCGGGTGGCGCGTCGTGCGTCGATTCATGACTTGCTTTGGAAGTCTGATGGAGAGGACTTTTCGCTACAAGCTTGGCATGATGGCTATCTGCGTTTGCCCCAAGAGGCCCGTCACGAGAGGCGTTTTGATTGGTCACACCAAGGGCGCTTGATCATCTATGATCGGATCACTGCCCAAAAGCCCGTGTCTGCGGTCGCTCGGTTGCATCTGCATCCAGATTGTTCGATCCTTGCGCAAGATGCCACAAGTGCATCGTTGGATACGCCCGCAGGACGGGTCTCCATTCGCTTTTTTGGTGAAGGTGAGTTGCTTCCTCCAGAGTCCGAGGAAAGTTGGTACTCACCGCATTTTGGTGTGGCTTTGCCCAACCCTGTACTGTGTTTTCGTTCGTTTGGTGCTTCTTCTTCTTTTTACTGCATTGTCGAGTAAGCCGTGCGTATCTTATTTTTTTCCCATTACTTTCCGCCTGAAGTGAATGCTCCTGCGACCCGAACCTACGAGAATTGCAAGCGTTGGGTCGATATGGGGCACGAAGTGACCGTGATTACAGGGGCGCCCAACTGTCCTGCTGGCGTCGTCTTTGATGGGTACCAAAACAAGCTGTACCAACGCGAGGAGGTCGATGGGATCGACGTTGTGCGCATCTGGACTTACATCGCCGCCAACGAAGGGACCGTCAAACGCATCGCCAACTATGTTTCGTACATGCTCAGTTCGACGATCGCGTCCTTGGGCTTGAAACGACCTGATGTGATCATCGCGACATCTCCGCAGTTTTTTTGCGGATGGTCGGGGGTTTTGTCGAGTCTCTGGCGAGGTATCCCCTTTATCTTGGAGATCCGTGACTTGTGGCCAGACTCGATTGCTGCGGTGGGAGCGATGCAACAGAAGACTCTGTTGAGTGCGCTTTACCAGCTCGAAGACTGGATGTACAAAGCCGCCTCGCACATCGTTACAGTGGGGGCTGGTTACCAACAAGAACTCATCCAAAAAGGCGTGGCACCCGAAAAGATCTCTGTGATCACCAATGGCGTGGACCCTGATCAATATCTTCCCCGTCCACCCGCCCTCGAACGTAAGCAAGCCTTGGGCATCAAACAGCCTTTTGTTTGTAGCTATGTCGGGACCATTGGGATGGCTTGCGGCTTACAGGTGGTCTTGCAAAGCGCTGAAAAACTCAAGCAGATGGGGCGCGATGACATCGGCTTTGTCTTGGTAGGGGATGGGGCGCTGCGTGCAGGGCTGCAAGAAGAGGCTGAGAAGAAGCAACTCGATAACATCGTCTTTACGGGACTTTTGGAAAAAAGCTTGATGCCTGAAGTCTTGTCTTTTTCGGATGTCACGTTGGTTCACCTGAAAAAGACGGATCTATTCAAGACAGTTTTGCCTTCCAAGATCTTTGAAGCTGCGTCGATGGAACGTCCGATCCTTCTAGGTGTTGAGGGCTTTAGTGCAGAGCTGATCCGCGATGCGCAGGCGGGGATCTGCATCGAACCCGAAAATGCAGAGGAACTGACCGCAGCTGTCCTCAAACTGGCGGATGATCCTGCGTTATGTCGTCAGTTTGGGCAAAATGGACGGCAGTACATCCAAGAACACTTTGATCGTAAAAAACTCGCAGAGACCTATCTTTCATTGCTCCAAACACTCGTAAAAGAGGGGAAGGTTACGCCGTGAAGATCCTGAATATCGTGGGGGCGCGCCCCAACTTTGTGAAGATCGCCCCGATTATGGAAGCTTACAAAGCCTATCCAGATATCGAGCCCATCTTGGTGCACACAGGCCAACACTACGACAAAAAGATGAGCGATTCTTTCTTTGAAACGCTCGGCATCCCCGACCCTGATGTGCATCTCGGGATTGGTTCAGGTAGCCATGCTGCACAAACAGCGGCGATTATGGTGGCCTTTGAGCCGATCGTGCTTGAGCACAAACCTGATGCGCTGTTGGTGGTGGGCGATGTAAACAGCACGGTGGCTTGTAGTCTTGTGGCGACCAAGTTGCATGTGCCTGTGATCCATGTCGAAGCAGGGCTGCGGTCCCATGATCGCGGTATGCCCGAAGAGGTCAATCGTATCGTCACAGACGCGATCTCCTCGATGTTGTTTTGCACAGAAGAGTCGGGCGTGGACAACCTACGCAAAGAAGGGGTCCCCGACGAAAAGATCTTCTTTACAGGCAACGTGATGATCGACACGCTTGTCAAACAACAGAAGAAGCTTGGCGGACTGACAACCCTCGAAGATCTAGGCGTTCAGGCTGGTGGGTATGGTCTCCTTACATTGCACCGTCCCTCCAATGTCGATGATCCCGAGGTCTTTGCTCGTATCCTTGATGCTTTGGAGGTCATTCAACAGGATCTACCGCTGTTGTTCCCGATGCATCCGCGCACACGCAACAACATGCAAGCTGGGCGTTTTGGTGAGCGCATCCAAAAGATGACGAATCTTCGCTTGCTCGATCCGCTCGATTACCTGGGCTTTTTGCATCTAATGTCTGCATCCAAAGTCGTCCTGACAGACTCGGGTGGTATCCAAGAAGAAACCACGTATCTCAAAGTTCCTTGCATCACGATCCGAGAAAATACCGAGCGCCCCATCACCTGCGAGATCGGCAGCAACCAGCTTGTTGGTACACAAACAGAGCGGATCTTGGAGGCGTATCAGCATGTTCACCAAGGTACGCTGCGCGCGCCCCAAGTGCCGCCGCTTTGGGATGGCCGCGCTGCAGAGCGCATCGTCGCTGCGATCCATGGTGCTCTTTCCTCTCCTGCTTGATATCTCATCAAAGAATCCCTCTTCTTTTCATTGGGTTATGATTTTTCTGAAAAAAGTCGCCCAAAAATACCCTTCGCTTTGATCCATACCCCCCAAAGCACGCACCACGGACGGGAGTGCCACACGAGGAGATGGTGTAGCGCGCATTCACCCCTCGCTTCTTTCCCAATGTGACCGTACTATCCGCCAAATGGTAGAAAGAAAAGGAGATGTCTTGATGAGAAGCATAATGAGCCTTGCTGTGTTGGGGCTATGTGGATGGGTGATGTTTTCTGGATTCTCTTGTGGTCCCACCCTGCAAAATTGTTCGATCCAGTCGGACTGTCCAGCCGATCATCGATGTCGTAGCTATAGCTGTCAGCTACTCGATCATTGTCAGTCTGATAGCGACTGCAATGCGCCTCGAAGCTGTATCAAAAATCGCTGCGTCGATCCCAAAACCGAGGCCTGTCGGGTCGATCAGGACTGCGCATCTGGAGAACAATGCGTCTCTGGTGCCTGCAAGACCACCATCTCAAACACATGTCAAAGCAATAACGATTGCAAAAACGGTGAGATATGCTCACAACAAAAGTGTATCCCCGATCCCAACAAGCCCAATACATGTCAAAGCAACAGCGATTGCAAAACGGGTGAGATCTGTTCACAACAGACATGCGTTCCTGACCCCAACAAACCCAATACATGTCAAAGCAACAGTGATTGCAAAAGCAATGAGATTTGTAGCAATGGTCAGTGTACCCCCAACCAACAGGGCGTTTGTCGCTTGGGTGTGTCGCCTTCGTCGTTGGAGTTTTATGATTTGAAACTTGGTGAGTCCAAGACCCAAAGCCTTACTTTGAGCAACCAAGGCGATGGCGCTTGTCAGTTGGGTCAGATCACTTTGCAAGATGCCCAAGGTACTTCGGGGATCTTTTCTTTGCCCACACCGCCAACTGCGCAAAGCCTCGCTGCTGGTGGCTCTTTGAAGATCGATGTCAAGTTTGAAGCGATTGCAGCAGGTAGCCACAATGCGACATTGGAGATCTTTTCGGGTGCAAATCTTCTGAAATCAGTGAAGTTTTATTCTTTCGTAAAAGGTGACACGACGCTTCCTGGTAGCGGTTGGGGCACTGTCTTCTACGAATCCTCCTTCGATGGTGGTGATTACATTGGAGGATGTTTTTGGGATGACCAAACCTTTGAAGTCGCCGCAGAAAGGGTCTTTCGTGAGGGAGGGATCAATGCGAGCTATGGAAACCTTCGTCTCACCAAAGACGGCGGCAACTCGTGGAATTGCGTGAATTGTGTGCAAGGCCAAGGCTTCCCACGAACGGCTTTCTACGAGATCGTGGATATGACCCTCAGTGGCCTCTCGTGCCTCAATGGACGCGGTTATGTTTATGGAAGCTTCTTTGACGCTGACCCCAATACCTTCCACTCCACGCTTTACACACGCACCGCACAAGACAATTGGAAGCCTGACAACGACCGAAACAACAGCCTGAACAATTCCTCTGGATCGCCTGCGAATCTCTTTGTGGCGGATGGTCGATGGTTTTTGTTGGATTCAGGAAGCTTTCTTCGCGGCGTCGTCCCCGATGCCAACGGCGCCATGAAGACCCAAACATTGAGCTACTACGAGGAACCCCAAGGAAACACACGAGCCTATGCCCAAAGCTTCGATGTCGCGCAGAATACAGCAGCGCTCGTTGGATTTAGACGCTCTTTTGGCAGAAGCACGCAGATCACCCCGTTCCTTGTGTACAACACCACCAATGCAGTGCTTCCGAATGGGACCTCACTCGCTGATGTCTCGAAGTATTGGACGTCTGCGACTCCTCCCTGCACGTCTTGTATTCTCAGAAATGTGCGCGTCCTTGGGCCCCAAAGCTTCTTGGTGATGGGCAATCCCACAGACGCACAACAAAACCCTACAGGTGTGGCGATCTGGCGCACAGAGAATCGCGGCGCTTCTTGGACAAAAGTGTATGAGCTTACATCCTCGGTCTCTTTGTACAACCAAGACATGATCGTCATCAGCTCCCAACACATCGTTGCGGTGGCTGGTGGTCCAAAAAGTAGCCAAGGCGGAGGGTTTGAGAGTGAAGGGTTGTTGCTCGAAAGTGTGGATGGCGGAAAGACTTTTTCTTCTATTGCTGTCAGCCAGTTGAAAGGAAAAAGCATTGACACAGGAAAGATCCCTTCGCTCTATGCTTTGCGCCTCTCTCCTGATCGAAAGACGCTTTATGTACTCGGCCAAGGCGTGATCTTGCGCTGGAAACCCTAACAACCCCAAGGATAGGGGAGGACAGATGGCTGTTCTCCTCTATCCTTTTTGAATCTAGATTGACGCTTCATGTTTTTTGGTGTGTTGGTTGCCTTTCTCAAGACTTGGTCCTCGCAGAAGCGAACAGCGCCTCCTACAGACCTACAGGAGCGGGTTTCCTCTTTGTATCGAACCTACGGGCACCTTTTAAAGCGGCGATGTCGTCGGATACTGCGAGATCCTGAGAAAGTCGAGGATGTGATGCAAGAGATCTTCCTGACACTTTGTCGAAGCCTCGACCAATACGAGGGAAAGCCCGACCAGATCTTGCCTTGGTTGTATCGTGTGACCACCACCCACTGTCTGCGCTTGTTGGACAAAGACAAACGTGGCCTGCGTGGTTTGACGCTTCACCAAGAGGACTCCCTTGTGGAACACGCGGCGCCGATCTCTGAGTGGACAAAAGAAGAACAGCTCGCTTTGACCGACTTCCTTGAGACTTTGCCAGAAGACCAACGTGCTGTGGTTTTGTATCGTTATGTGAGCGGGATGACACAAGAAGAAATCGCCGAAGTGATGGATGTTTCACGCGATCAAGTTCGTCGCTGGCTTCAACACTTTCAACAACGTGGACGCATCGTTTTACGCGAGAATATCCGATGAGATGGGAACAACTTTCTTCTGCATGTTTGTCTGAGTACAGGATGGATCGCAGGCTCTTGCAACTCGAAGATGCCTCTGAGCGTGCTGCATCAGAAAAACACTTACAACAGTGCTCCCGCTGTCGAGAAGAGTTCGCATGGTTGGAACAAGAACGCGCGGCTTTTCAACAACAAGCACAAGAACTTCCCCAAGCGCTCGAACATACCCTCCAGGCACAGTGTCGCTCTGAGGAGGACCAAGAGGTCACTGCCAAAAGACCAAAAGAGCAGCCCATGTGGGGTCTGTTGTGGTCTTGGCGGGTACTTGCGGCTTGTTCGTTGTTTTTGTTTGCGTCGCTTTCTTGGAAGCAGTTGTTTCCAACAAGGTACACCACCTATCGAAGTGCCGATGAACCCGTGTTTTTGGTCGGACTCAAGCGAGGTTCAGAGATTCGACAGATGCACTCAGGTGAGTTTGTCCAACCAGGCGATCACATCCGTCTTGCTTACCATTGGCGTACAAAAAAAGCGGCTTTTTTGTATGTGGTCCACCGCGACCAAGCAAGCAAGATCTCTTCCTTGTATCCGTCTTCTTCTGAGGAGAAGAGTTTGAGGATCGAGACTTTTCGTGAGGTGGCTTTGCCTGGAAGTCTGGAGTTTGATCAGGCCGCCCAAGGACACGAAGAGATCTGGGCTTGTTTTTCTCGACGCCCGCTGTTCCTCAAGGATCTGACGAAGATCTTGCCCAAGACGTCTGAGCGTATCCATTGGGAGCCTCGGCCTTATGGACCTTGTTCCATGCTTTTCCTCTACCAGTTTCGGCGGTCAAGACCATGAAACGCTTGTGTATGTTTGCATCTCTTCGCCCCATGTGGGGCTTTTTGTGTTTTTGGTGTGTGCTTTTTGGTGTCGCTTTGGCGCCTTGCCAGCGTGTGCAAGCGAATCCCCCAAGCCAAGGCAAAAAGCGGCATGTGCTCTGTGCTTCGACGCAAGGTGGCTGTGACGAAGAGGGCGATGCTTTGCGTCTTGCCTTGATTATCGGGCACAATCGTGCAGGAGAGCGGGCCGCAGCACTGCGTTATGCAGAGACAGACGCGCGCAAAGTCCATGATTTGCTGATCCAACTTGCAGGCTACAAAGCCCGAGATATCTGGCTGTTGTTGGGGCAGTCTGCACCTGTCGTCGAGCGGGCGATGCAGTCTATCCAAGACTATGTCTTACAACAAAGAAAACGCTTTGGTCGCAAGAAAAGGATATTGCTTTTTATTTATTATTCGGGTCATGCCCAAAATGGTCGGCTGTTGCTTGGAGAAAGCACACTGTCGTTTGATCGCGTCAAACAATTTATGCGAGCGACGTTGGCCTCTTTGCGTTTGGTGATCTTGGATGCCTGCGAAAGTGGGCGGATACTCCAAGGAAAAGGACTCAAACGTCGCACGGAGGCTTTTCGATTTCCTTTTGTGCGACTCGCACCTTCCGCGACTGGCGAAGTGATCATTACAGCGACAGGACAAAAAGAAAGTGCACACGAAGACCTTGTCTTACGCGGTGGGATCTTTACACATTATCTCTTGTCAGGCTTGCGTGGTGCGGCGGATCGCAACAACGATGGACATGTGACACTCGAAGAAGTCTATACGTATTCATATAATCGAGCACTTGCTCGTACGATTTTTTCTCAGCGGGGTCCGCAGCGCGCACGTTTTTCCAAAAGGCTTTCGGGTTATGGCTCGTTGATCTTGACGACGCTCTCGCAACAACGGGCGTGGTTGTCCTTGCACAAAGAACTTGTGGGGGAGTTTTTTGTGTGGGGTCCTCAACGCGACTCTTTGTTGGCGGAGGTGGTCAAAAACAAAGGGCGCGAAGTGTTGGTCGCGTTACCTCCTGGACGCTATGTCCTCCAATGGCGTCGGAAGCATGGGATCTATCATCAATCAATCCTTCTGAAAAAAGGTGAGCGTTTTCGTTTGCGCCACCTTGGACAAAAGCTCGCCTATTGGGTCCAAGGAGAGGTTCGTGGAGGTCGAAGCCAAGGAGCTTGGCACAGCTTTGAGGGTCAGTTGCTAGGGCCCAGTGTGGGGCTTTCTTATACAGGAGGTTTCAGCGGAATCGACCGTGGCATCTGGCATCAAGGGCCGAGTCTGCATGTACGGATACCTCTCGATGGCGTTGGTTCGGGGAGGATGTCTCTGTTTTTTCAGTTTGGAACACAGCACGGTGGGACCACGCTAGACAATGGACTACACTTCCGACTTCACACCTTTCAGTTGGATTTGGGCGTACAGTGGACGCTTTTTGCACGGCCTCACTGGTGGATTGGAGCGGGGGCATTGCTGCGTGGGGCTTTGTTGTCGCAAGTGGTCTCGCCGCGAGAACAACAAGGCGAACAGGTCTTTCTTTCTGGAAGCTTCGGTCCTGCGGGGATCTTGAGCATTCAACTTGGATTTGCTGTGTCGTGGTTTGTGCAGATGGACCTGCTTGCGGGCGCGCGTTTCTTGAATCTTGGGGGGACTTGGACCGCGCGTTGGGATCTCAATGCTTCTTTGGGACTGGGGATGCGCTTCTAAAGCGCGTGGATTCCGTCACTTTCCTTTTTTGGTGACAGGCTTGCAACAAAAGAAAAACGAAAGAGCAACTTTTGGGAAAAAAAGTGGGCCTTGCGTACCCATGGTTTTGTCAGCCCTGCAGATCGGCGGATGATGTTTGTTTGAAAGAAGCGCCCTGCCATTTTTTTAGCTTCTTTCTTTTGAAGACTTCACGCCGAAAAAGCTTCCCTTTTATGCCTTCTCTCTTTCAGAAAGAAGAGGTCTCTTCCATGAGAAAACTGCCTGTATTGTATGCTCTTTTTTTCTCTCTGTCTTTTTTTGCCTGTGATAACAAGATCGCAAACAACGAAAGCACCACACAAGATGGTGGTACGCTTCCTGATGGCGGAGCTTCCACAGAAAATACCCAACTTCCCGAAAACACCGCTGAAACCACCACTGAAACCACCCCCAAAGAAACTTCTACAGAACGCCCAGTGGAACTAGGATCTTGTGCTTGGGACCTCGCCACCGCAACAGTGATTACGCTCAATGGTACTTCGATTGATGCGACAGCGATGGGGATCACTGTCGAAGGAAGCAAGGTCACGATCTCGGCTGCTGGGACCTACAATCTCAAAGGGAGCTTGAGTGATGGGCAAGTCATCGTAAATACCGAAGACAAGGGGACTGTGAAGCTCTTGTTGAATGGCGTTCAACTGACGAGTTCCCAAGTTGCGGCGATCCATGTGCAGAAAGCCGAGCTTGTCGAGTTGATCTTGATCGAGCAGACACAAAATGCCGTGAATGGTGGGAAGACCACGGCTGGCGGAGAAGACGATCCCAACGCGGCGATCTACAGCAAAGCAGATATGGTGATCTGCGGTGATGGCGCATTGACGGTCCAAGCGGCACTGAATGACGGTATCACGGGCAAAGATGGTCTTTCGATCTTTGGTGGGACGATCCAAGTCACTGCGGTGGACGATGGTATCCGCGGGAAGGACTTTTTGGCGATCAAGTCTGCGAATATCACTGTGCAGTCCGGCGGAGATGGACTCAAATCAGACAATGAAGAAGATGCAGGTAAAGGCTATATCCTCGTAGAGTCGGGGACATTCAAGATTACCTCGGGTGGAGACGCGATCACGGCCGCCACAGATCTTATGCTGAAAGATGGGGACTTTACCCTCGTTGCAGGCGGAGGAAGCAGCAACCAAGCAAGCGAAGATGTCTCGAAAAAAGGCATCAAAGCCGTCACCAGCATCGTGATCGATGGTGGGACGTATGTCGTGGACTCCGCGGATGATGGCCTTCATTCCAATGGTACGCTCAAGATCAATGGTGGGACGATCACTGTTTCGTCTGGAGATGACGGGATTCACTCTGATGGTCAGATGGATATCACGAATGGAACCATCGATGTGAAAAAGTCTTACGAAGGCATCGAAAGCCGCAGCGCTCTCAATATCAGCGGCGGAACCATCCATATCGTTTCGAGCGACGATGGGCTCAACGTTGCGGGTGGAAACGACGGTTCTGGATTCCTTGGTGGCCCTGGTGGTCCTGGTGGTGCTTCTTCTTGTGCCACATGTGCGCTCAATATCAGCGGTGGAACCATCGTTGTCAACGCGGCGGGAGATGGTTTGGATGCCAATGGTAGCATCACCATGACAGGCGGAACGGCAATCGTGAACGGGCCTACCGCGAACAATAACGGTGCCGTGGATTACGATGTTTCCTTCAAGATGACAGGTGGTACGTTGATCGCGGCGGGTAGTGCTGGGATGCCGCAAACTGCGGGGGCTACATCCACGCAATACGCTCTTTTGATCGGCCTTACCGCAAGCCAACAAGCAGGTACGATCTTTCATATCCAAGACAGCGATGGCAATCCGATCGTGACCTTCGCGCCTTCCAAGACTTACCAAACGGTTGCCTTTTCCTCGCCCAAGCTCCAAAACGGTAAGACCTACAAAGTCTACTACGGCGGTAGTTCGACAGGGACGCCCAAAGATGGTTTCTACGATGGCGGTGTTTACACGCCTGGTACGCTGGATGCGACCTTTACGATCTCAAGCATCGTAACCTCTGTAAACGTCCGTTCTGGGGGCCGTCCCTAGCATCTTCGTCGCACCTTGCTTTTGCGTTCTACTTCGGCTTTCCTTCCCTTTCCTGAGCCTTCATCCCTGATATCCTCGTCTCACCTTGCTGTCGCGTCCTACCTCTTGGGTCCTGATGGAGCTTGCTTTTATGTCTCCATAGAGCTTTCCCAAAACAAGAGAAATACATCCCCTGACATCTGGGAGATGGTAGAGCTTCTATGTGTCCGATGCGTCGGGGGACTTGGGCGAGGGGCACAGGAGGGCATCTCGTAAAAAGCTCCCTTTGCGAAAAAAGTGGGAAAAAAAGTCAGTGCACATCCACCTCATCTTTTTGAAAGGTGACGATTCTGTGACATTTGGCTTACGAGATGATGATCCAGTAAAAGCATTTTTTAGGAAAGCTTTTATTCTTAAGATTTTATCTTCTTTCGGTGTAAGACCAAAGCTGATGATTGGTGAGAAAAGATGAAATCTGTGCGTCGATGGACATCTCGTTCTTTTTTGTGCTTGGGGCTGTGTTCTATCCTTGCGACCTCTTGTGGCGAGGTTCCTTCTACCGTCAATAACACAACGCCTACGCCTACAACCACGAATCAGCAGATAGAACGCCCCGAAGGATGGGGTGTAGAGAGCCATAGTAACGAAGCTGATGCAGCTTATGACAAAGTCTTTTCTTTAGAGAAGGTCCATCGTTTTGATTTGAAGATCTCCGCGGAGAACTGGAAAAAGATGATGGATCAGATGACCACAGCCATTGGTACTTTTGGTCAGGGCGGAGGGCAAGGACAGCCTGGAGGACAACCTGGGGGGCAACCGGGGGGACAGCCTGGGGGGGCTCCTACTGAACTTGCAGAAGCATGCAATGGGAAAAAGTCGGGCGATGCTTGTGAGGCGACGATCAATGGGCAAACCATACAGAGTACTTGTGCGGATGATCCGCGGGCTGGCGCATTGATCTGTTCTCCTGCTGGGCAACAACCTGGTGGACAACAACCTGGCGGTCAACAGCCAGGTGGTGGAGGCGGCGGAGTCGATTTGATTGGTGAGGAGCCTATGTATGTTCCTTGTACGCTGCAATATGAAGGCAAGACTTGGAATTACGTAGGGATTCGTTTTAAGGGCAATTCTTCGCTTTCTTCTTCTTGGCAGAAAGGTAGCTACAAACTTCCTTTTCGCTTGAATATGGATGAGTTTGAGAAGGATTATCCTGCGATCAAGAACCAGCGATTTTATGGATTTAAAAAGCTGGCCTTGGGCAATAATTTTAGTGACGACTCTCTTGTGCGCGAAGTGATCGCTGGCGAGTTGTTTCGCTCGGCTGGTGCGCCTGTTGCGAAGGCTGCTTTTTATCGACTTTACGTTGATTATGGGGAAGGTCCCAAATATTTTGGTCTTTATACCATGGTGGAAGATCCCGATGGACCGATGTTAAAGACACAATTTAAAAAGTCGGGTGGTAATTTGTATAAGCCCGAAGGAACGGGCGCAGACTGGACCCAGTTTAACCAAGATGGCTTTGTAAAGAAAACAAACGAAGACGAAGCAGACTGGAGCGATGTCAAGAAAGCCGTGGAGATCTTGCACAGCGATCGTTCGGATGCTGCGGCGTGGAGAACCAAGTTAGAAGAAGTCTTTCATGTGGATAGTTTCTTGCGTTGGATCGCGATGGCGACGCTGATGCAACACTGGGATACCTATGGGGCGATGGCACACAACTATCTGTTGTATGCAGATCCCAGTGACAACGGGCGTTTGCACTGGATCTCTTGGGACCACAATATGGTGATGTCTGAAGGGATGGGAAGTCGTGCAGCAGCGTTGGGTCTGACCAATGTCGATGCTACAAAGTGGCCTTTACTGGGATTTTTGATCGCAGATCCTACGTACCGCAAGACTTACGACGCGTACGTTGCGGAGTTTGCACAAGGTCTCTTCGCCACAGAAAAAGTCGTATCGCGGTTAAATGAACTCCACGCGTTGATTGCCCCCTATGTTGTAGGGGCAGAGGGCGAACAAACCAATTACACACAACTCAGCAATGCAAGTGCTTTTGAGTCTTCGGTCGATGCTCTCAAGGCTCATATCGAAAGCCGCCAAACTGCCGCAGCGGAGTATCTAAAAACTCCGTAAGTCGGGAGGTTTGATTTTTCAAAAATAGGCATTGTTTGAAGCAAAAGATGACAGATCCCCTGTGGTTTTGGGGAGAGGTGAGCGGCGATGAAAAAGAAAAAGTGCTTGTTGCGTTGGGTGATGGTTGGGCTCCTCTCAGGCTGGATGGTGACAGGTTGCGGCGTTGCACCTCAAAACAGCGGTAGTTCGGTGACATCGCTGAAGCTGAATGAGTTTTTTACAGCGAGTAGCGATGGAAGCACAGAGGATTGGTTGGAGATCTACAACCCTACGGAGCAAGAGATTGCTTTGGAAGGATTACAGCTCAAAGATGTCGCGTCTGGGGTGGTTTGGAGCTTTCCTGCAGGCAGCAAGATCGCTGCAAAAGGTTATCTGCAAGTGATCTGCGATGACAGCGGCGAAGACATGAAAACCAATTTTAAGCTGACTTCCAAAGGAGAAACGATCGTCTTGCAGACCGCAGAAGGCCAAGAGATCGATGCGGTGACTTATCCTGCACAAACGGAGGACACGAGCTGGGGGCGAAGCCCCGATGGTGGCGAGACTTGGAAGGTCACGACCACGCCCACTCCTGGAAAGGCCAACGAATAAAAAGCAAGAGATCTTCTTGTTTTTTATCAGAAGAAAAGGAGCATCGTGATGCAGTTGGACTTTCAAAGATACGAGTGCAAATACATTATCCCCGAGCACCTTCATGATCAGATCGTGGACTTTGTTTCTTGTTATTCGCATCCAGACGAGTACACCGAGTCCAGTCCTGATCGGCGTTATGTGATTACGAGTTTGTATCTCGACTCACCGCAGTTGACGTGTCATCACGCCAAAGAGCACAAGGCTCTCAATCGTTTTAAATTGCGCATCCGAACCTATGGTGAAAGGTCGGATGGACCGATCTTTTTCGAGATCAAACGCAAGATCAAAGGCGTCATTTTCAAGCGTCGTGTGCAAACCAATCTTTCTTCTTGGACATCCTTTGAGCCCGATAGTTCAGAGCTTTTGACAAAGCCCAATCATCGCAATGTCGATGTGATGTCAGAGTTTATGGCGCTTTGTGAGCAGTACAATATGGGGCCTTCGATGGTGGTACGTTACACACGAGAGGCCTATGAGAGCGATATCGACAGTTATGGTCGTGTCACATTTGATCGCAAGCTGCTTTCGCACTTTCCCGAAGGGTATCAACTCGATGTCGATCCCTCGACTTGGTTTGCGCTCGATGATCCCGTATCGATGGGCATCTCCACTGGTACAGTGTTGGAACTGAAGTTTGCGAACCGCGCCCCCATGTGGATGAAAGATCTCGTGCAAAGGTTTGGGTTACAAATGCGCGGTTTCTCGAAGTATTCTACCGCTGTCAATTTGGGACTCAACTTTTATTATCCTGACGTCGATCTGCGCGTCCCGCGTTGGGTCTAGGCGTTTCTATTTGTCTCTATTTTGATTTTTCTAGGTTTGCTCCATGTAAGGGGCTTTTGAGCATTTCGTGTGCGACTTGGTGGTGAGATCATGGAGTTCTTATCCCTCAATTCAGATATTACGCGGCAGATCCCTTGGCAACTGGTGCTTCTGTCTTGTTTGTTGGCTTTTTTGCTCGCACAGATCGTTGCGATGACTTATGAGCATACTTACCAAGGGATGTCTTATTCGCGCTCGTTGTTTCAGTCGCTTTCGTTGATTAGCATCTTGTCTTCGATGTTGATGTTTGCTGTAGGAAATAGTCTTGCAAGAGGACTCGGGATCGCTGGGGTTTTTGCCATCATTCGATTCCGCACAAACGTCCGTGATCCGCGTGATATCGTGTTTATCTTTGCGTCGCTGTCTGTGGGGATCGCGTCGGGGATTCAAGCATTTTCTTTGGCGATATCAGGAACGCTGTTGTTTTGTACTGCGGCGCTCTTTTTGCGTTATGTCCCTTTGGGGAGTCGACAACACTTCGATGGGCTTTTGCGCTTTTCGGCCCCATCGTTGCCCGCGATCAGTGAGCGGGTTGAGACGCTGTTGAAGGGGAGTTGTCAGCGTTATGCCTTGGTGACGATGCGTGAAGTGTCCCAAGGTGAACGCGTTGAGTTCGCTTATCAAGTCAAGCTCAAGAGTGCTTCTTATTCGGATGCTGTGGTTTTTATGATCAAGAATATTCCTGACATTCGTGGGGTGAGCTTGATGATGCAGGAAACCACAGTTGAGTTGTAGTCCTTTTTCTTGGATGTTGAATCACAAAAGAGCTTTTTCTTCTTGTGAGTGGCCGATGCTGTGGGCTCTTGCGCAAGGAGAAACGAGACAAGCATAAATAAAGTTGGATCGAGCGTTGAGCACGAATTACGAACACACACCTTTGGAAACTTTTGTGCCGCCTTGGGAGCACACGACGTTTGGAGAACGTCTTTGGTTGCTCTTCTTGCAAGCGCGCCAAGTCGTTTTGTTGCTCTTACTTTGTGGGCTTGCGTGGTGGTTGTGGATGCAAGTCAAAGTTCATACGCGTTTCCCTGCGTATGCTCGACAAGATATCCACACGCTAGGCGCCCCCTTTTTAGGGAAGCTGGCCTCTGTTCATGTCGAAAAAGGAGCGATGGTTAAAAAAGGACAGCTTTTAGCGAAAATGGATGCCAGACTTTTGCTGATGGAGCTTGATATCGCTACCTTGGAAAAGAAGCGTTTGGAGCAATCGTTGATCAGTACAGCGCTTCAGTTTCAGCTTTCGCAGGTTTCTTTGCAGTCGCGGCTCGTTTCGTTGATGAACAGCGCGAATGCTTCTTGGTTTTCTGAGCAGATGCGATGGAAGACTTCACAAGCAGAACTTGGGGCTTTGCGCCAAGAACTCCAGTGGATGCGCAAGGTCCGCAATCAACAACTCGGGCGTACCAACAATTTTGGCACGTTGGAGGCACGGCAAAAGTCTCTGTCTGCTTTGGTTGAAGCGATGCCTTCTTTGCTTCGGATGTATCAGAAAAGACGCCTTTTGGCGCGACGTTTTGTGCGAGACGCGAAGATCTCGACCAAGCAAAACAAAGAGCAGATCGAGCAGATCCTCAAGCCCCTTCAGAGCCAATGGGCGATGCAGGTCGTGCGCATCAAAAAATTGCAGCATCAAATCGAGCAAACCTCTTTGCGTTCTCCCTCCGATGGGGTGGTCTTGGAGATCCTTCATTATGAAGGAACACAACTTACACAAGGGGCCCCAATCATTCGGGTAGCCCGAGAGAATCGCGGTGTCGTGCAAGCGTATGTGGAAGAAGGTCTCGCGCGACGCATCAAAGTTGGGGCGTTGGTGCAAGTCAAACCTCGATATGCAGAAACCCCCAAGGGATGGTGGTTTTCCTCGACGCCGACATATTGTGCCAAAGTCACGACCACAGGAGCCATTGAACCGATCCCGCTGCGCTTTCGCAGTATCCCGCAAAAACCGATCTATGTGCGCCCTGTGATGCTTCAATTTGTAAAGGAGACACCATTGATTCCAGGAGAGCTGATGTTTGTCGAGTTTGCTCCTGGAAAGTGCCCATCCACCGAGTCGAAAAAAGCAGGAGCCAAAAAATGAGATATCCTGCTTTTTGTTTGTTTTGGGTACTTTTGCTTGGACTCGGTCATGGGGGATGTTACCAAGCCACAAGGATGAACTTACAGCCTTTGTATCAACCTTGGATAGAAAATCCCTTGAAAGGATTTGGAACAAAGTCGCAAAATAAATCACCCTATGTTGAGGTCTTGCAACCCAAAGATGTAGTGTTTCATCTCTTACACTCTAATCCGCGTTTGCTTTGGATGCGCCAACAATTAAAGGTCGATCAGGCCGCCGTACACGCTTTTTCGCAGGTCGAAAATCCCGAGGTTCGTGTGATGGGTTTGTCTGCGGCTTTGGGGGAAGGGAACCTCAACAACTTTGGTGTGCGCCTGCGTTGGACACCTCCGTTGCCTACTGTGTACGAAGCCAAAAAGGATTATGCGCTTGCCATGGCCCAAGTCAGCGAACAAAAACTCTGGCAAGAAACGTATCAGCTTTTGTCCCAAGCACAGCTTTTGTATCTTCGTTGGGTTGCAACGGCCCTACGCATCGAACAAAAGAAGCAACAAGTTGCCCAAAAAAAAGAGTTTTGGTTGTGGGAAAAAAAACGTAAACAGGCGGATATCTCTTCGTCTGTTCAAGAAACTTCTCGACATCTCGGTTATCTTCAAGCGCTGTCTTCACTGCGTTTGTTGGAGGGGCAGCATGCCCAAATGAAGGCTCTTTTGGTCGAGATGTTGGGCATCCAAGGGCCTTGTCAGTCACCTCCACCTGAAACTTTTTTTCGTACACAGACACGCGCTTTTTCGCAGCGAGATCTACTTTTGCAAGCCCTACAGCGATCGCCTGATCTGGCGATGACCAA
Source organism: Myxococcales bacterium (assembly GCA_020632975.1). Taxonomy (GTDB): domain Bacteria; phylum Myxococcota_C; class UBA6777; order UBA6777; family UBA6777; genus JAKLKB01. The sequence goes on along the minus strand of JACKEL010000001.1, from coordinate 232,545 downwards.
GTTTCGTTTTCGTGCGCATCATGCTCAGCTTTGGCTCGAAAAATCGAAGAGGATTCCTTGGTTTTCTTTCTTGCAGGTTTCGTATGAGTTTGGCAGCGCACCTTGGATGAATGGTTTTGTCGCAGGGGCGGGCCTTCAGATACCGATCTTTGATTTTAATACAGGGAAGATCCGTCACCAAGAAGTCCAGATCCAAGCCCTCCAACAACAAGCGCAGATCCAGATCGCGCGTATCGTCTCCAAGCTGCGCGGCACATACCAACGGTGGGAACTTGCGCAAAAACAAGCGGCTCGACATCAACGAACAATAGAACAACAGATTAGAAAAAGTCTGAAGTCGATTGCACGTGTGCGAACGCAAATAGGCGTAAGACCCGAGCAGATCTGGAAGGTTCGTGAACAAGTACTTTTGCTCAAACAACAACAAATCGAGCAGATGATGCAACTTCATCTTGCACGCCTTGCGCTTGAACAAGCGGCCTATGCCCCTGTTTGGAAGCGCTACGCCATCAAGTCTTCTTCTCTTCGCTGAGATCGAGCGCTAGACATCCTCTTCCTTTTTGTGAAAGATGGTTTTCCTTGTGAACTATCTTTGACTTGGATGGAGTGGAAGAGATGGCTCTTTTTACAGGATGGCTCTCTTGGGGGGACATTCGATGGCCGAGGGCCTTGCGCGTGGTTTGTTGTGTTGGGTTTCCTTGGGGGTTGTGTTTGATGTGTTTGATGACCCAAATATGGATATTTAAAGATGCTTGTTGGGCTTAGAGCCATGGGTTAAATCAGCGCTGGGGATGGCGATGTAATGAAGGTCGCTCCATTGTTGGGCTGCGTAGCTTTTGCCTTGAAAGAGGTAGGTGCTGTTTCCTTCTGGGATTCGCAGATAGATGTACCCATCTCTTCGGGTGTGTGGGTGGCGTTGAAGCAGGGTGGCTTCTTGGTTTTCCTTGTGGAGATGGATCTCACTACAAGGAAAGAGATGCACATCTCCACCTGCAAGGGTCTCGATATCCTCGGGTACATGGTAAAGACAGCGACTTTGGTAAGGGGCCAGTGTGAGTCGCTGTTCTTTGCGTAAGTCGATCCAACCCGCGCGATGTTCGTAATAAAGCCCTGCTTTGAGTTCGACATCTTCTGTCTGATCTTGGAGATTCATCACGACCGTGTAGCGGGCTTGTTGGATCGAAAAGGTTGCGCGACGTAGGTGTTTTTCCCAAACAAAGCTTTCGATCTCTTTCGGGAGGACAGGGAACTGTGCAAGGTAAAGCTCACGCTGGATATCTTCGTATTCTCCGATGGGATCAGAGGTAAAGAGCAGGCTACCAAAGATCTGGTTGCCGAGGTAGAGAGAATATTTCTGATCTTCTGTCATGGAGATATTTTGGTCACGCAAAAAATAAACGTCAGGATCGTTGACAAAGGCCCGATGATTCAGGTGTCTTCGTGCAAGGGTGCTATTGAGTGAATTGATCGTCGAGATGCGTTCTTGGTACTGGATTTGGCTCAGGAACTCGTCTTCCCAAGCCAGCCCCACATCGCTTCCTATGCGGCAAAAGTCCACGTGTCCCCAGGCGGAGCCCAGCGGGACACCGCAACCTAGGATCATCCGATCTTTGCACCAACGTCGCAGCATCGCCATCCCGTCGTACATGACCATCCCACGGCTTTTATGGGCGGGAGGCCATAGGGCTGCACCATAGAGAAAGTCGAGCTTGACCATGTCAAAGCCCCAGTCTTCGAGGACTGTCGCAAAGACTTTTTCGAGGTAGGCTTGGACTTCAGGATGATAGATGTCGAGCGCGTAAAACTCGCCACTCCAATAGAAAGGATTGTTCCCGACCACACGAAGGGCCCCAGCGTCATCGCGAAGGAACCAGTCAGGGTGTTCCTTGGGCAGAGAGGACTTTTCTTCGCAGATGAAAGGCGCGAGCCACAAGCCAGCCTTGTACCCCGCAGCGTGGATATTGTCTGCGATGGGCTTCATGCCATGAGGAAAGCGATCAGGGAGAGTCTGGAGCCATTCGCCGATCGCAAGTTGGTAGCCATCGTCGATTTGAAAGATGTCTGCGGGGATCTCAAGTTCTTGGAAGGATTGTAGATTTTGGAGGATGACCTCTTCGCTGATGTCTGTGTAATAGTGATACCAACTTGTCCAACCTGAAAGCGGCGGATAGTTCGGTGTTTTTTGTGTCCAAGAGGCTGCGTAGGATGCAAAGACGTCGGACTCTTGGCCTTTTCCAAACCACAGCGAGAATGGCTTGTGGGAGCCTTCGAGGGTGACACCTTGCCAGTCTTTTTGGACGCGTAAGGTCCCGTCTGATGGGGAGGTCCGCCAGATCGTATAACCTTCGGCCTCGTGGGTCGAGCCAAACAACAGGGTTTCCTTTTGTGCTTCTCGAAACATGAGGTAGGTATAGCTGTGGAAGTGGCCCGGGCGCTCGTCGTAATGCGCAAAGCTGTAGTCCCCAAAGTTTTTCAGGATCTCGATCCAGCCCGTTGTGTCTTCGCCCGATTGAAGGGGAAGACGGACCTCTTGGATCGTGTGTTCGCTTGCGCTCGACCAAGACTGAAAGGCATTGATCAAGATGTGTTGTTGGGGTGTGTAAGTTTGTTTGCCTTCGAGCCACAAGTCTTCGATGGTTCGGGCGAGATGAAAGTGGATGTCCATCTCCAAGGAGATCCCGTGGGCATGAGGGGACTGGGTCCACGTGATCGCAAAGTCTTCGCGTTGAAGCGGAGTTCCTACAACAAAGGGGATATCTTCTGTAGAGCCATCAAGGAGAATGCGCAGGATTCCATGAGTCAAAGGCTGCATCAGCGTTCCTTCTTTGGATTCATCAGGCCAAGGTTGTGGGCTTGGGCGAACTCTCTTTTCACACGTGAAGTCAGGGATGTATCTTGGCGCAAAGCGTGGGTATTCGGCAAGTAGCACGAAGGCGCGGAAGTGTTGTGAGGGGGCGTGTGGCTGCTTTCTTTTGGTTGTGCGTGGTGTTATAGAGTGGGGGATCTTTTGGCGCAAAGTGAGGGTGTATGACTGCGTTATATCAAGACTTTCAGGATATCTGTTCGTTGCTTGGCGAAAAACTTGAAGCGTTGTTTGGTCCATCTTTCGAGGAGATGCGGTATTTCTTTTCACCAGGGCGGGTCAATCTGATTGGTGAGCATATCGATTATTGCGGTGGATTGGTCTTTCCAGCGACTTTGCATGTGGGCACCTTTGCGGCTGCGCGCGTGGGCACCCAAGCGGGTGTGGCGGTGCGTTCCACGCGCTTCGATCGGGTGGTGCGCTTTCCCTTGGACGAAGGCTTGGCGTTTCGCGAAGAAGACGGGTGGGCCAATTATCCCAAAGGGGTGTTTGCGGAGTATCTTGCGCGGGGGGCGAATATACCGCCGTTGGAGATCTTTTATCATGGCGATATCCCAGGAGGAGGGCTTTCGAGTTCGGCTTCTTTGGAGGTTTGCACAGCCCTGATCATCGAGGCTTTTTCTGGTTATTCGCTTGCTGAAGATCCGATGGATGCGCGCAAACAGATGGCATGGCTTACCCAACATGCGGAAAATACGTTCAATGGCGTGAACTGTGGCGTGATGGACCAAGCTTCTGTGGCCTTGGGGCGCGAAGGTCATGGGATCTTGATGGACTGTGAAACGCTGGATGTCTCGTATGTACCGTTGCCTTTCGATGCGTATGTCTTGATGATCGTGGACTCGCAAAAGTCCCGTACGCTCGCCTCTTCGGTGTACAACGAACGACGCGCAGAGGCTGACGAGATCGCGCGCCGCGTCAAAGAGCACCTTGGCTGCGAGGTCTTGTGTAAGTTGCCTGTGGAAGAAGTCGAACGGGCCTTGGCCTTGTTTGATGAGCCAGTCTTACAAAAACGTGCGCGCCATCTTTTGTCTGAGCCCCAACGTGTAAAAGCCGCAGAGGATGCCCTTAGACGCGGTGATATCGAGACCTTTGGCAAGATCTTGGACGCTGGCCATGCTTCTTTGGCCGAAGATTACGAGATCTCAGGACCGCAGATCGACTTTTTGGTCAAGGCCAGTCAGTCCTTTTCTGGGTGCGTTGGTGCGCGGATGACGGGGGGAGATGGTTCGGGTGGGTGCATGATCGCTGTGGTCGAACGGGAAAAGATATCGTCTTACACTTCGACGGTTGGTGCGGCGTATCGGGCGCATTTTGGTTGGTCTCCGACTTTTTTGCGTGCGCGGATCGGCCCTGGAGCGTTGGAGATCGTTCCTACTACGAGAGGATAGCGCTCTTTGTTGTGTGAGCTTTGGACTTTGCTCAAGAAAGGAATCCCCATGAGCCCAACGTTTCGCGTCGAAGATCATCCACACCGCCGTTACAATCCTTTGCGTGGTGAGTGGGTCTTGGTGTCTCCCCATCGCAACAAACGCCCTTGGCAGGGGGCCAAAGAGTCGCTTTCCACACAAAAGCGGCCCGCTCATGATCCCCACTGTTATCTGTGTCCTGATAATGTGCGTGCGGGAGGGCAACAAAATCCCCCCTACAAGGACACTTTTGTCTTTACCAACGACTTTTCCGCGTTGCTCTCAGACACACCCACTGCATCCTCGGAGACCTCGGTGGATTCGTTGTTTCGGATCGCCCCTGTGCGTGGTGAGTGTCGTGTGATTTGTTTTTCGCCAAGGCATGACCTTACGCTTCCTGAGATGGAGGTTGAGGCGATCGAAAAGGTCGTGGCTTTGTGGCAGGACCAGTACAACGAGCTTTCCGCGCGTTATGCGTGGGTGCAGATCTTCGAGAACAAAGGCGAGGTGATGGGTTGCTCCAATCCCCATCTGCACGGTCAGATCTGGGCCAGCGACTTTTTACCCAACGAAGTGCAAGCAGAAGAGACTCAACAACGGCTTTTCTTCCAAAAGCACGGAAAGAACTTGCTTGAAGAAGTGGTGCGGCGAGAGATGGAGGCGCAAGAGCGCATCGTGGAGGAGAATGATGATTGGTTGGTGATCGTGCCTTTTTGGGCGGTCTGGCCGTTTGAAACGCTGCTTTTGCCAAAAAGACCTGGTATCCGACATCTTCATCATCTGCGCCTTGAAGAGCATCGTACGCTTGCACAGATCCTTAAACGCTCCTTGACGCGATATGATCGGCTTTTTGAGGTGTCTTTTCCCTATTCGATGGGCTGGCATGGTGCGCCTTCTTCTGAAAAAGAGGCCGAACACTGGACGTTGCATGCGCACTTTTATCCGCCGCTTTTGCGTTCCGCGACCGTCAAAAAGTTCATGGTGGGCTACGAGATGCTTGCGGAGTCCCAACGTGATCTCACAGCAGAACAGGCCGCTGCGCGCCTTCGCTCTCTTTCCATCGATTGAGTCGCTGAGCTTCGCGAATGGGGTGAGAGGATATGGACTGGGTGGGGTCGGGGGCTTTTTTGAAAAGAGAGGTGGGTGTCATTGCGCAGAAAGGGTGAGAGCTTTGTCTCTTGTCTTTTTCTCATGCAGCGTCTCGGACGCCCCCTTATTGCCGATGTTTCGATGCGAAGACTGTCAGCAAATGACCGCCCCTGGAGTCCCCCAAAACCGCGTCGTGATCGCGATGCGCCGTTGCCTCTATCCGATCCTTCGGACGAGTGAGTTTTCTTCTTTGCCAAAGTCCGCCCTCAAAGATCTCCCTGACCCCGAAGGTTGGGAGATCGCGCGCGAATTGAAACTGTGTGCTTCTTGTGCAGCAAGCCATCAGCCCGACGCCTCGGGGGTTTCCTCGCGTGCAAAGATGCTTTCTGGTGAAAAAAGAGTGCCACCTGTGAGGCATCATCCCTAGGTGGTGGCGCTTTGTGCTGGACTTGTGGGGAGGGGGGCTTTTTGGGCTGCCTAGGCTGGGGTTTTTGGGCTGATTGGGTTGGGAGGCTAAGCGGTTTTTCTTTTGCCCCATGGTTTGACTGAAGAGATCACGACCAGAAACAGCAAGACGACCCACTGGATGGGGACAAAGATCAGGTTGTTTTGGGCGTAACGTTGGTAAAGTTTGTTGAGGGTGGCTTGTCCGCCTTGTTTGAGGACGATTGCATACATCCCTTCAAGCCAGGTGTTGAGGAAAAAGGCACCAAACAAGATCAAAGCGATGGTGGCGATCCACTTGGCCACGACCCAACGGTACACAAAGAAACCCCAATTGGTTTTCCAGGAGAGGATACCTCCCGTGATCAGCGAGCCAAAAGCGGGCGGGATAATCAAGATGTATTCGATGTGTAGGAAGGTGGCGTGGAGCAGTTCACGTTGGGCTGGGTGCGTGGTCCACGTCCCTTTGAGGGCGAGCAAAAAAAGCACTGCGATGGCGCCCACCCAGACGCTCGCAAAGATAATGTGGATCGCGAGGATGTAGCGTTTCGCCGTCGCACTAAGGGTCATCGTGGGCCTCGTGAGCGTGGGATTAGATGGCGAGTTGGATTTGTGAGCGCAAGCGATAGTACGTGCTTTGTTGGCCTTGTTCATCCAAGAGCAACACGGAAAACTCGTTTTGCCATTTGAGATGGTGGCCATACAAAAGGATACCAAAAGCCATCGAAAACTCGTGTTGGGGGAGAGTATTGCTCGTGTTGGGTGTGCTTGTAAAGGCGTAGCGAGCGGCGAGTTGGTAAGTTTTTTGGAAGATGTAGCTTGCTTGGAACATCACGCCTAGCGAGTGGAGCTTTTGTTCGAGGAAGCTACTTTGTTGACGTGTTGCGAGCTTAAAGCTGCCTGTACTTGCGAATCCATGGGCTTTTAGGCTGTAGTCGATCTCTGCTTGGATGCCTGCTTGTCCATCGCGATCCGCATCCCATTCGATGTAGGTCCCCGCACCTGCCGCAAAACGCAGTCCTCCACCTTCGATATCTCCTTCTCGATACCCCCGAAAGCCCGCAGTATGAAGGTTTACACGCGCCACGAGTGCAGGCTTCAAAAAGTCGGGTCGATGTGTGATCTCACAGTCCGTAACTTTTCCGCTGCTTTGGGGGTTCGCGATCTCGACCTCACAAAGAAAACGGGTGTCGCTGGTGGTTCCGTTGAAAACGCCGATGGACCAGTCAAAGTAGCGTCCTCGGCCATGGAGCATGGCCCCGATATCTCGATCAATCCAGAAAAAGTCGTGCAAGATCGAGCGTCCAACCAGCTCAAGACGCCGCCCAGAGGTGAGGAACTGGCGGGAGAATGGGCGTTTGAACTGACCCACACGAACACGAAGCCAAGGTTCCACAAATGTGTAGTCGAGATAGAGATCTTTGAGTCCGCTGAGTCCTCGGTCGAAAGAGACTTGGATGCGGTAGCGTAGGGCTTTGGTAAAGGCCGTGCCATGGAAGTTTAGACGGGCTCTGCGGATAAAGACCCCCAAGGTATCATTTTGTTGGGAAGGTCGGGGGTCTCGCAACCAAGTCAGGCGTGTCTGCAACACACCGCGAAAAAACAAAGAGAAGATGCCTTTGGGGGCTTTGAGGAAAAATCCTTCTTGGTAGCCAAAGTTTTCTTCTTTGGAAGGAGGGATGATCGCGCTCGTTACTTGGGTGGGGGACGAGCTTGGGGCAGCGGTGGGTTGGGAAGTTGTTTGTTTTTGTGAGGTCGGTCGAGAAGTGGGCTGGGCTTGAGCGAGTGAGGGGAAAAACCAAAAGAGCAGCAGTGCAAAGAGAAGTCTGAGTGAGTGCATCAACGGACCTGCGCGAGACTTTGGTGAGTGAAGGTTAGGTGTCGAGTTGTACGTACTTTTGAAGGAACTTTTGTGCTTGGGGTGTCTTTTGGGAAAGCGAGGTGATCCAAAGACCAAGCAACGACGACAAGACCAAGCAGCCAAAAGAGGCCCAAAGGCAGCCTGAAAGACCCCACTTCGCAAAGAGCAGACCCGAGAAAAACACCGCACAGATCTTGCCGATCTGCGAGATGGTTTTGTAATACGCGATATCGACAGACGCACGTTCTTTGCGGGCAAAACGCAGTTGAAGGTCATTGTGCGGAGCAGTCGCGATCCCCGAAAGGATGTTGTAGAGGATGATCAAAGCAACAGCGACGGCGATCTGTTGCCCCAAAAAGACCATCATCAAGGGGATCAGGGCCAAACAAAGTGAGGAGAGGCCCAACACGCGCTCATAGAGCCAAGGCGCTTTCAGGGTGCGTTGACGCCATACAAAACGACGCTTGATCCACCAACCCGAGACGGGTTGGACCAAACCAAAGGTCACCAACCCAAGAGCAAGGATCGCACCGACAGAGATCTTCGAAACGCCCGCTGTACTGAGGTAGATCGGCAGCGCCAACACCAACCAAAGATCCCGACCTGCGTAGAGTAGCGCGCGTCCTGTGGCGAGAAGTGTCATGCGGGACTCTACTTGCCCGAAGCTGCGGAAAGAGATCGACTTGGTTTCGCGGAAGTCCTCAAGGGTGAACCAAGCCCACAGCATACATAGCGCTGTGGAGAGCCCCAACAACAAGAAAGAACCTGTGAAACCAAAGAAGGTCAACAACAAGCCACCGAGCAAAAGGCCGATCCCTTTGGCGCTATCTTTACCGCCCAAAAGGAAGTGCGTTTGCATGTGGTGGGTTTGCAAGTGTTTTACATAAGATGAACTGGTGGTCTTCAGGACCTCTTTGGCGACGCCCCGTGTCGCACGCAAACTACTGACCCAAGCGAGCAACAGCCAGCCCGAGCCCATCGGTCCTAAGAACAAATAACCTGCACTCGCGACAGTGTGTAAGCCCAAGGCACACAAAAAAGCTTTGCGGTAGCCGTTACGATTGAGCCAAAATCCTGCGATCATGTTGGCCAAAAGGCCACACAACTCGTAGCACAAAAACATGAAAGCAATCTTGGTGATCTTCATGCCAAGGCTATGAAAATAAAGAGGTATCAAGATACGGGTCGCGCCCTCAGAAAAGGTCGATAACCAGTAGCTCCAAGTGACAAGACGCAATTGATTAAGCTGGTTCTGTGGGGAGATTTGGGAGTGGATAGCGGCAGAGTGAGACATGGGGACATTGCCTCCTTTCCGTGGGGGGGGATCGTTGCCTGCGGGCACGTGCAGAAGAAGGTGTGTGTATTTTTTACTTTGATACGTTCTTCTTTGGGCTCCTGACGATCTCTGGTAATGATTTTAGCCTAAGCTAAAATATGTCTTTTAGGTGTCATGAATTCTCTAGAGTCAAATGAGTAAGATGCTTTGGGGGGTAGTTGTTTGTCAAGTTTTATTTTGTAATGATTTGTTTTTATTAATTTTTTATTTTTGTGTCGGATGGCGAGAAGTTTGTCACAAAAGACAGTTCTGTGACAGGGAGGGTGGGCTTGTTGAAGTGGTTTGCAGATGATTGTTGACTCTTTGTGGGGGTTTCGTTAAGAGTGTATGCCTTTGGTGGAGGGGGTCGGGTAAGCATTTAGAGACTTAGGGGATTTTTCCTTTTTGATTTGGGATATTATTCCTGAATGTTGCGGTAGAAGGTGGAAAAAACATAGATGTCAAGATTGAGTCATTGGGATATCGAGTCAGCGCGGCGTTTGTACAATGTGCGTCAGTGGAGCGAGGGATTCTTTGATGTGGATGTGCAGGGTCGCGTGTGCGCTTTGCCGACAGCCCACAAACACTCGCGTGTTCCGCTGGCAGAGGTTGTGGAAGAATCGCAGCGTATGGGCCTGAAGCTTCCGATCTTGATGCGTTTTGCGGATATCTTGGGTGAGCGTGTTTCGACATTGACAGCGGCTTTCTCCAAGATGATGAAAAATGTGAATTATCAAGGTCGATACACCTGTGTGTACCCTGTCAAAGTGAACCAACGTGCGACTGTTGTGAACGAATTGGTGCAGCGCGGTGGGGATCAGATCGGTTTGGAAGCAGGCAGTAAGCCCGAGCTTATCGCGATCTTGGCGCTTGCCGCGCGCCCTGGTTGTACGATTATCTGCAATGGTTATAAAGACCGTGAGTACGTGCGTTTGGCGTTGTTGGGCCGCGCGATGGGCCTCAATGTCTACTTGGTGATCGAAAAGGCTGCTGAGTTTCAGTTGGTGGTGGAAGAGTCCAAGCTCCTTGGGATCGAGCCTTTGTTGGGTGTGCGCTTGCGTCTGTCGTCTTTGGGCGTAGGCAAGTGGCAAAGCACGGGCGGCGAAAAGGCCAAGTTTGGTTTGTCTGCACGCCAACTTTTGGAACTGACCAATGATGCCCGTCGTGCGGGGATGTTGTCGAGCTTGCGTCTGTTGCACTTTCACATGGGTTCGCAGATCTCGAATGTTCGCAATATCCAGCAAGGTATCAGTGAAGCAGCACGTTACTATGTGGAGCTTCGTCAACAAGGCGTACCCATCGACACCATGGATGTGGGTGGTGGTCTTGCAGTGGATTACGAAGGCTGTCGTGGTCGTAGCTTCTTTTCGATGAACTATGGTGCTGAACAGTACGCTGAAAACATCGTGGAAGCGTTGGAGCGGGTTTGTACAGAACATGATCTGCCCCATCCCAACATCATCACGGAGTCGGGTCGTGCGTTGACTGCACACCACGCAGTGTTGGTGACCCACGTGACAGAGCTTGAGACTGCGCCTGAGTGGATGGGCGATCCTCCTCCCAAAGATGCGCATTATGTTGTTCAAACGATGCACGTCCTCGCTGAAGAAGACGATGAGCGCCCGCCGATCGAGGCTTACTACGAGGCACAGCACTTTTTGAGTGAAGGCCGCTCGCTTTTTGGCCACGGCATGTTGTCTTTGGAAGAGCGTGCTTGGTTGGATGAGTTGTTCTTTGCGGTGTGTCGCAAAGTCTATCGTTCGCTTGAACCGAAAAACCGTGGACATCGCGAACTCCTCGATGAGTTGGGCGATATCCTCGCTGATAAATACTTTTGCAACTTCTCCGTCTTTCGTTCAACGCCCGATATCTGGGCGATTGAGCAAGTCTTTCCCATCGTTCCTTTGGAGCGTTTGAATGAGCCTCCTGTTCGCCGTGCGCGTTTGGAGGACCTGACTTGTGACTCTGACGGTCGCATCGATCACTACATCGAGCAAGACGGGATCACGACGACGCTACCTGTGCACTTGCCTTTGCCTGGTCGAGATTATCTGCTTGGGATCTTTTTGGTGGGAGCCTACCAAGAAACCTTGGGCGATATCCACAACCTGTTTGGAAGCACAGACGCCGCCAACATCGAGCTTTACGAAGGTGGCTGGCGGATCTCTTCTGTGACCAAAGGCGACACCACAGACAAGCTCTTGCGCGAAGTTGGATACGAAACCACCAAGCTGCGAGAAGCCTTGTACAAAAAGCTCGAACGATCCGAGCTTCCCCCAGATATCCTCGCGATCGCCATGGAAGCGATGGACGAAGGTCTCACCAGTTACACCTACCTCGAAGACTAATCGATGGCCCTTGGCTGGGCTCCCATAGCTTCCCTCCACATGCTGCGAGCTTTTCTCAGCGTCTTCTCTTTCCCAAACCTTTTGCGAAAAAGCCCTATGCTTGGTGATGTGAGGTCCATTGTTGTTGGACCCATGTATACCATGCCTCCATGCCTTCGCCCGAACGAGCGGAGACTTGGAGGATCTGTGCATCAGGCTGCACCTCTTGGATGGCTTGTAGGGCGCGTGGTAGGTCGTAGTCGAGGTAGGGAAGCAGGTCGATCTTGGTGAGTAGGACCAAGTCTGCGGAGCGAAACATGTGGGGGTATTTGAGGGGTTTGTCTTCGCCTTCTGTGATGGACATCAGGACGACGCGTGCGTGTTCTCCAAGATCGAAAAGTGACGGACAGACGAGGTTTCCAACATTTTCGATAAAAAGGGTGGTCTGCTCTTTGAGCGGAAGTTGCTGGAGGCTTTGCCAGATCATCTCCGCTTCAAGGTGGCAGCCTTTCCCTGTGTTGACTTGGATCGCGGGAGCACCCGTGGCACGGATGCGCTCTGCGTCCATGGTGGTCTCTTGGTCACCTTCGATCACGGCGGTTGGACCGCTGATCTCGCGCAAGGTCCGCTCCAACAAGCACGTCTTTCCTGCACCTGGCGAACTCATCAAGTTGAGCGCCAACACGCGACGACCCGCAAACCAACCGCGATTGCGTTCTGCGATACGGTCGTTCTTGTCGAGGACGCGTCGTTCTAAGAGATGCAACTCCAAGGGCTGACTTTGTGGAGAAGCACTCGCGTGGGGCGATGCATGGTGCACATGCGTATGCTCGTGGTGGTGGCTGTGGGTGTGTTCGTGATGTGTGTGTTCATGGTGTGTATGTTCGTGATGGTGGGGTTGCTGAGATGGCGATGGTGGTGGGGTTTCAGAGGATAATGTAGGTGTTGTTTCTGCGGAAGTTGCGTTGTGTTCGTGATGATGTTCGTGTTCATGTTCGTGGGTATGGTGTAAGACCGAGCCATCGGGGAGGATATGCGTGTGTTCTCCTTTTTCATTGGAGAGGGTTGCTTGTCCATCTTCAGAACAGCCGCACGTTATGCACATGACTCAGTCTCCATTTCTTTGATCAGTAGCTCCTCGCCGCTTTCGATGCGGAGTCGGGCTTTTCGTTCACAAGGGCATCGCGCGGCGAGGGACGATAACTCGATGATCTTGTCACATCCTTCGCAGACAGCGCGCCCAGGGATCTCCTCGATCACGAGTGTCGCGCCTTCTGCGTAGGTGCCTGCTGCACAAACGTCGAAGCAAAAACGCAGCGCTTGGATCTCTACACCCGCAAGCTTTCCCACATGAAGCCGTACTTTTCGGATGATTCGTCCTTGCGCATGTTGAAGGACAACTTCTAAGATGTCGCGTGTCAGGGAAAGTTCGTGCATTAGCAGATCCGCGGTAACTGTTCGCCCACCAACATCTCCAAGATGCGCTCTCCACCGAAGCCTGTGTCAAGAGTGACGAGCCCTGCGGGGGTTGGGCGGCATGTGGCGATGTGGGCGGCTTGTTGTCCCAAGGGGTGCGCGTGCATCACCTTGAGGGCTTGTTCGATTTGCTCGGAGGGTACGGCCAGTGCGAGCTTTCCTTCGTTGGCAAGGTGGATGGGGTCGAATCCTAGGATCTCGCAGAAACCCTGTACCTCTGGGCGGATCGGGAGCTTGGTGCCATCGACAGCGATATGGACCTGTGAGGCTTGGGCAAGTTCGTTGAGGACCGCGGAGAGTCCGCCTCTTGTGATATCTCGCATCGCGCGGATCGTGATGCCTGCATCGTGTAGTGCAGCGATGAGGCCATGCAAAGCTGCGCAGTCGCTTTCGATGGTGGTTTCCAATTGAAGCTCACCGCGTGCAACCAAGATTGCTGCGCCGTGATCGCCCAAGTATCCGTTGATGAGGATAGCGTCGTTTGGTTGAAGCTGATGGGCTGCGATCTCCAATCCTTGTGGGATGACGCCGATCCCTGTGGTGGTGACGAAAAGCTGGTCGGCTGCACCGCGTGGGACGACCTTTGTATCGCCTGTGACGAAGTGGACGGATGCTGCGCGGGCTGCCTCACCCATACTTTGTAAGACTGCGCGCAAGGTCTCCATGGGAAGGCCCTCTTCGATAATCAGGCTACACGATAGATAGAGCGGGATGGCTCCAGATACCGCTAGGTCGTTGATTGTCCCGTTGACAGCGAGCTTTCCGATGTCGCCCCCAGGAAAAAACAAGGGGCTGACCACGTAGGCGTCCGTCGTAAACGCCAGACGGTCGCCGTATTGGGCGAGGGCTGCGAGCGAAAATCGCGCTTGGTCTTCTTGGATCTGTTGGGCGGACATCCCCAATGCTCCGCAGATCACGTCGTCGATGAGGTCGCGCATCGCCTTTCCGCCGCCACCATGGGCTTGTGTGACGATGGGATCTCTGACGCGTCCTGTACGTTGGCGTACTCCTTCGATGCGCTGAAAGAGCGGATGTTCCGTGTCTTTGCTCGAGGTCATCGTGTGGCCTCCAGTTTGCGGGAGGTGGAGAGGCGACCATAGTTGTAATAGGCCGCACATGCGCCTTCCGAAGAGACCATGCAAGCACCAATTGGGGTTTCGGGGGTACAGGCTGTCCCAAAGACCTTGCACTGCCAAGGTTTGATCGCACCTTTGAGCACGTCGCCACACTGACAAGCCTTGGGATCGGCGACTTGTTGCGCAGGGATCGCAAAGTGCTTTTCGGCATCAAATGCAGAGAAGGCTTCACGAAGTCTTAGCCCTGAGTGGGGGATCGAACCAAGACCGCGCCATTCAAAGTGTTCTCTTGCCTCAAACACCGTCTGCATCGCTTGTTGGGCGACTCGGTTTCCTTGGGGTTGGACCAGTCGCTTGTATTGATTTTCTACGAAGCATCGGCCTTGACGAAACTGTTCGAGCAACATCACCAAGGACTGCAAGACATCAAGAGGTTCAAAGCCGCTGATCACAAAAGGCTTTTTGTGGACATCACAGACAAATGTGTAAGGTTCGAGGCCGATCACCATGGTCACATGTCCAGGGCCAAGAAAGCCGTCTATCCGCAGAGATGGGTCTGCCAAGATCGCTTCAAGGGTTGGGATGATGGTGATGTGGTTGCAAAAGACCGAGAAGTTGGAGACAGCTTCTTCGCGGGCTTGGAGCAGGGTGAGGGCTGTGGCAGGAGCGGTGGTCTCAAAGCCTATCCCAAAAAAGACGACTTTCTTTTGTGGGTGCTGGCGTGCCAACGAAAGCGCGTCGGTTGGCGAGTAAACCGTTCGGATATCAGCGCCTTCTGCTTTGCACTGAAGCAGGCTTTTTTGGGAGCCTGGGACCCGCAAGGTATCGCCAAAGGTCGTAAAGATCACGTCTGGCTGCGAGGCGATGGCGATCGCATCATCCAAACGACCGACAGGAAGGACACATACAGGACATCCTGGCCCATGCACAAGCTCGATGCTCGGAGGAAGCATCCCTTCAAGGCCAAACTTGAAGATGGTGTGTGTGTGTCCACCACAAACCTCCATGATCTTCAGGGGATGGCTTGCATCATGCCCAAGTTGACGAAGCTGTTGCTCGATTTGTTGTAGGACTTTTTTTCCCGTGGCGGGGTCGCGAAACTCGCTGACAAATCTCATGAAGTTCCCTTCCCTTCGATGGTTTGCAGCTCGCTTTGCAGATCTCCCATCTCACGCAATAGGTCAAGGGTGCGCTGTGCTTCGTCTGGATCGATGCGGCTCATGGCAAAGCCCACATGGACAAGGACCCATGCCCCAACGCAACTTTCGATGGGATGGTCTTCATCCACGACGCACATCAGATTTGTGATACGTCGAACGCCGCCGATGTCGACAAGTCCGAGCTTTCGGACGGGATCTTGGATCTCGATGACCTGCCCGGGAATCCCCAAACACATCGATCCTCCTTTGAGAGTAGAGAGAAAAGTCAATGATTGGATGGTGTTGCGAGCATCTGGGCCGCAGCAATCACGGCTTGCCCAAAGGCCAAACCCCCATCATGGGTAGGGATCTCTTGAGGGACGAGGACTTCGAGACCTTGTGACTGAAGTGTGCTGCGTACGCGCTGAAGCAAGACATGGTTTTGCCAGACTCCGCCTCCTAGTGCAACTGTTTGGCACGCGTTGTTCTTGCAGAGGCGTTGCGCCATGCGGCTGATCGCATCTGCAAGGCTTAGATGAAAACGCGTAGCGATCGCCTCTTTGGGATGTCCTTGGCGGAGGTCATCGCACAGCGCCCACCACATCTTTTGGGGGGAGAGGGTGGGACATCCCATCTGTTCGATGATATCGAGCGGATAGCGGGGCTCTTGTTCCAACTTGTCGATCCATACGGAAGTGACCAGAGAAGAGAGCGCGATGGCAGCTTGTCCTTCTTCTTCAGTAGCATGAGGAAAGAGCCCAAGTGCAGCAGCAACCGCATCAAACCAGCGTCCGCAAGATGATGTCTTGGGGGTAAGCTGCTCTCGTTGCATGACTTGGTGAAGTAGCTCATGGGGCCGATCTTTCAGGTCTTTCCAAAAGGGGAGTCCTTCAAGCTGTTGGGGCCATGTTTCAAAAGGGATCGCGTCGTAGAGATGGGCGTAAAGGTTGCGCCATGGCTCACGGGCTGCAAGATCGCCCCCAAAAAGAGGAAGGCGTTGTAGACCCCCGATCTTCCGAGCACTTTGATACCCTGCGAGCAAAAACTCGCCGCCCCAAAGTTCTCCCTCTGGACCCAGCCCCAAGCCATCCAGTGCGATCCCCAAAACAGCGGGACCTGTCACTGGATAGTTGTGTTCTGCCAAGCAAGCGGCGATATGGGCGTGGTGATGCTGGATCGTCGCAAGGGGGACCCCCAACCGCTCAGCAAGCTCTTGTCCGTATCGGGTGGCGCTGTAAGAAGGGTGTCCATCGACCGCGAGGCACTGAGGCTCTGCTTGGAAGACCTCTAACAGCTCATGTAAGTCTTTTTCCCATGCTTGTTGGGTCGCGTAGTTGTCGAGATGACCGAGATGAGGCGAAAGGAAAGCGTATCCATCGTGCAAAAGACAAAAGGCTGACTTGTCTTGTCCTCCAAGAGCAAGGAGCGTAGGGGCTTTTGTGAATCCTGGGGGCAAAGAGATGGGCGTGGGGGCGTAACCTCGTGCGCGGCGGATCATCCTTGGTGTGTCTTCATCGACCCAGATCACTGCATCGTCGATGCGGTGGGAGATAGGGCGATCATGTGTGAGCAAGATGTCCGCGATGCGCCCAAGCCGGTTACGTGCTTCTTCTGCTTTGGTGCACTGTGGCTCTCCTGTGAGGTTTCCGCTCGTACAGACGATGGGACGGGGATAATCACGCAACAAAAGATGATGAAGTGGTGTCGTGGGAAGCATCACCCCAAGCTTGTTTTGCCAAGGAGCCACGTCCAAGGCGAGCGGGATGACATACTCTGAGGAGTCCGCATGAGACTTTTTCTCTAAGAGCACGATGGGAGCAGCTGGGCTTGTGAGTTGTTGTTGGGCTGTCGTGTTGAGATGGGCATACGACTCGATCGTCTCGACGGAATGGACCATGATCGCGAAAGGCTTGAACGAGCGTTGTTTTCGCTTTCGCAGTTTCGCGACTGTTTCTGGCTGCGTTGCATCACAGCAAAGTTGATATCCGCCAAGTCCCTTGATGGCGAGGATAGCACCCGCAGCAAGGAGGTCTTGGGCTTTTGGGATGGTTTCTTTTGAGGAGAAGACAAGGTGAGAAAGCTCTTCACTTTCGAGGCAAAGCGGCATGGATTCGAGCGAAAGTTGCGGACCACACGCGGGACAAGCGATGGGTTGTGCATGATACCGCCGATCTTGCGGGTCTTCGTACTCTTCTTTACAAGCTTGGCACATCGAAAAAGCTTGCATTGTCGTGTAAGGGCGGTCGTAAGGCATCTTTTGGATGATTGAATAACGCGGGCCACAGTGCGTACAACAGGTGAAAGCATAGCGATAGCGTCGGGCCTGTGGGTCATGGATCTCTGCTATACACGCGGAACATACCGCAGCATCGGGGGGGACCATGGTTTGGAGGGGACCTGGTTGGCTTTTGTGGATCGTGAAGTGTTGGCGTTCTTCTTCTGTGGTGGTTACCTCGATACGTTCGAGTGATGCGATGCGGGCGAGGGGAGGCAAGGCGTCTTGCAAGGAGGATAGAAAGCGATCACAAGCTTCTTTGTTGGCTGCCAAAAGGATCGTGACCCCAGAAGGCCCATTTTTTACCCAACCTCGCAGACCTTGGATGGATGCTAGACGAGCGACGGTTGGGCGAAAACCCACGCCTTGCACAATGCCTCGGATGTTGATCCGCTCGCCTCGTTGTTCTTCGGAGAGCAAAGGGAGAGAAGGGCTTTGGGCCATGAGAAGTCTTTCCTTTTAGAAAAAGTCTTGATGAACAAGAAGTTTAGAGCAAAGAGGTCGATTCTATGGCATTGGGCTGTGTTGGGGAAGGTTACGCGTGAGTGGAAGGCTCTGGAGAACGGAGTTGGAGGACGCCCCACGTAAAGAAGACGATGGGGAAGGCCGCGTGCATCAAGAGATCAAAGACGTCCATGGGTTGAAAGGTGGTCCAAAACTGGTAATGGCTGTGCGTGAGATAATCTCGCAGCATCTGAAGTTTTTGCCAAAGATGTGGATGCAAGAGAGAAAAAACTCCCAATGCAAAGGGGAAAAAGGCTTTTGACATGGGTGCTTCCTCTATGGAAAAAGAGCCTCCTCTCAACAAAGGTGCGAGGAGGCTCTTTGTGTTTAGGGTGTGTCGGTTTTCTTCGATGATGGGGGATCTTCGCCTTTTTTGGGGGGCGTTTTTTTGTTCTCCGACGGAGAACATGCACCGCGCATTCAGGTCGAGACCCCCATCTTGGGGAGGATCCATAGCTGCAAAGCCAAATAGATCCCAATAAAAATAAAGATGCCCCATTGATCCATCTTCGTAAAACCTCCTTGGTCACGGGCTTTAAAGGAGAAAGCCATGCACTTTTTGGGCGTGCGTCGCTGTCTCTTGGGTGGAGAGACCATTCGAGGGAAAAACGGTGCAGTCGCCCAGAGAAAAGCGGGCAGGGTGGACGGATGAGGTTGTTTGTTGGGTAGCAGTGCGTCAAGCGTCCCTTGGTTTCAACGCATACACAGGAAAGTTAGGGGGTTGTAGGGGGTAGTGGAGCGGTTTCATTTTGTGTATAAAAGACGCTTCTGCTTTAACGACGTTTCACGCAAGGAGCCCCCATCGATGACAGACGCAAAACAAAAAAAAGAGAGCGGTACGCGGTCTCTTTACACATCAGGGGAACATCTGTTGCAGACGTTTAACGAAAGCAACCAACCGATCCTTCCAGTGCTTTCTGGAGACGAGACCGTGCTTTCTTTGGATGGTACTTTGTCCGAAGATCATGCTGTCGTCAGTCCTTTTGCGCAGCCCGAGACCCCCCAAGAACAACAAGACACCCAAACCCAACAAGCTCCTCCATCAGTGCAAGATGCCGTCCTTCCTGACTTTTCCGAAGATCCAGAAGAGGGCGCGACGATTGAGATGTCGAGCTTTCTCGCAAAGGCGCAAGAAAAGGGTGAGCCGAGTCCATCGATCTCCTCGAAGGTTGTGGAAGATGTGGCCGATCCATGGGGGATCAACACTTCTGCTTACACCATGGATGAACAGGTCAAAGAGCTTTTGCGCATGGAGTCTTCGGGTGACTTGGACGCGCAGTCGCTTTTCAAGACGCGAGACGAGTCTTCGGGTGACTTGGGGGCTGTGCCTTCTCCTTCGATGTGGCGTGCAGAAAGAGTGCAAAAAGCACAACAAGGACATCGCGTTCTTGCCGATCGATACGCGGTTTTAGAGAAGGTGGGTGAAGGTGCTTCAGGAGAAGTTTTTCGTGTCCGCGATCTCGAAGTGGGCGATGTGATCGCACTGAAGTTGCTCTCTGAAAAACACAGCCAGAAAAAGGATAACCTTGAGCGGTTTCGTCGGGAAGTGCGGCTTTCTCGTCAAGTGACGCACAAAAATATCGCGCGCATCTTCGATATGGGGCGGATCGGCAAGCGTTATTTTCTCACGATGGAGTTTATCGAAGGGCGCTCTTTGGATGCGCTGATCGAAAAAGGACCTTTGCCTTTTGAGCAGGTTTGTCGGATGCTTCGTGCGGTCTGTTTGGGACTGCAAGTGGCCCACGAAGTGGGCGTGGTGCACCGCGATCTCAAGCCTGAAAACCTGTTGATGGATCAAAATGGCCGCGTCGTGATCTCGGACTTTGGAATCGCAAGAAGGGAAGCTGACAAAGAAGCCTTCAAGACGATGGATGGGAGTGTTTTGGGGACTCCTGCTTACATGGCTCCTGAACAGATCACCTTGAACGGAAAGGTCGATCATCGCGCGGATATCTTTGCTTTGGGGGCCATCCTTTATGAGATGCTTACAGGACAGCCCGCTGCCAACGAAGAAAACTTGATGGACCTGTTGATCTCACGGCTCAAGTCTCCTCCCCCTGATCCACGAACCTTGCGGCCCGATACGCCAAGCTCTTTGGCGAATCTGACGCTTGAGTGTATGTCGCTGGACCCTGACAAACGACCCCAAGAGGTCGAGGCGATCGCAGAGCGTTTGGAGCAGATCTTGTCTGAACTTGAACAAGGTGGGCCGTCGTTGACACTGCGCGCACGTGGTCTTGCAGGGAGTATGTTTTCTCTCTTTGGTGGCAAAAAGTAATCCTCTCTCCTTGGCTCTGAGGGTGTTGTTTCTTCTAGGCTGAGACCTCAGTGTGTCTTTCTCGTCTGGTTAGATAGGCTTTCGTTTGGCTGGACTTGTGTTGCTTTCTCCAAAGTGACGCAACAGTCCATGTATAGGAGGTTTCTATCGATGGAGAAGCACGCACAAAAGATCGGATTTGGTTTGTTGGCGGGTCTCTTGTTGGTAGGATGCCAAGACTCGGCGGTTCGGCATCCTTCGCGGGATACACAAGCTTTGAAGAGGGCACCGCCAAAGCGAGATGCCGTGACACCAAAGCGCCGTCGGGAGGGAGTGATGAGGGGAGGACATACGTTGAGTACGACGAGCATCCAACAACATATCGAAGCCAAGAAAGCCTCTTGGCCCCAAGGCTTCACTTATGTGATCGAGCCGCCTTTTGTGGTGTTGGGAGACGATACACCTGAACGCGTACGGGCTTATGCGAAAGGCACGGTACGTTGGGCTGTTCAGCATCTGAAAAAATTGTATTTTCAAAAAGATCCAAACCAGGTTTTGGAGGTTTGGCTGTTCAAAGATCGCGCGAGCTACCAAAAACACACTTACGCGCTCTTTGGTCATCGTCCTGATACGCCCTATGGTTATTATTCTTCGGATAAACGGGCCTTGGTCATGAATATCGCAACAGGTGGTGGCACCCTCGTACATGAGATCGTTCACCCTTTTATGGAGTCGAACTTTCCTCATGTACCCGATTGGTTCAACGAAGGGTTGGGCTCTTTGTACGAGCAGTCTGCCGAGCGCGGTGGTCAGATCGTTGGGCTGACCAACTGGCGACTTGCTGGGCTTCAAGAAGCCATCCAAAAGAAGACACTTCCGCCCTTTGCGAAGATGATGGGCACGAAGAACAACGACTTCTACGATAAAGATCCTGGTACAAATTACGCGCAAGCTCGGTATTTGTGTTACTTCCTTCAAGAAAAAGGCTTGCTTGTGCGCTATTATCAATCCTTTTTCCAACAACAAGCCCAAGATCCCACAGGCTACAAGACCCTTCAACAGCTCCTACAAACCAAAGATATGAAAGCTTTCCAAGCGGACTGGGAAAAGTGGGTGCTTACGCTACGGTTCCCATAAATCACAACACGATTTGTGTCTCTTTTTGAGACTGCAATCGTTGAAAGGCTCTTGTATCCTGAAGATTTTTCGTCTCTTTTTGAGAAAAAGCTAAAGGCATTCTTTTTGGGGTCGTTTGTTTTTTGTGTTGGTGAGAAAAGCTTCTCTTCAAAGTTTTCTTCAAAAACTCACGACTGGCAAAAACGCTCCAAAAAACCTTGTGATGATGTGACCAAACAACACTTTCTTGGACAACAAAACATCATCCTAAAAAGGGAAAAATAGGATATCTATCTGCGGCGTTTTTTCTCCATATCAAATCGCAAAAAATATAAAAATATTCCTGTCGGTGACAGAGGGAGTCTCCTTATGAAAACGTTTGTTCGTCGCGCTTTGGTTGCTTGTTTGGTTCTGGTTTCCTCGAACGCTTCGGCTTTTGATGCAACACATAAAGCAAAAGCAGAGAACGAAAAGCACTGTGTTCGTTGTGATCTTTCACAAGCAGATCTCTCTGATAAAAGCCTTGAAGGTGCGAAGTTGCATGCATCCAAACTTCGTCATGCGCGGATGATTCGGGCTTCGTTGGTACGTGCCAAACTTCGCGATGCAGATCTTTATAATGCGGATCTTCGTGCTGCGGTACTTGAAGAAGCAGACTTGCGAAGCGCAAACTTGCGAGGGGCAGTGTTGGGGGCCTTTGATGCGCGTTGGGCTGCGCAGTTGAGAAAAGCGAATCTTTCGCGAGCGAGCTTGCAAGATGCGGATCTTCGTTCGGTGGATCTTCGTCACGCGGTGTTGAATCGCTGTGTTTTGCGCGGTGCCAACTTGTCGGGTGCGCAGTTGCGATACGCGCAACTTCGCTATGTGGACTTGCGAGGAACAGACTTGACCAAGTTGGACCTTCGCGATGTGGTGATGCACGATGCACGCTTGGCAGGCGCTACTTTGTATGGGGCGGATCTTTCTGGGGCGATGGTGGTCCGTTCGAATCTTCAAGGTGCGGATTTGCGCCATGCCAACTTGTCGGGTGCAAACTTTGCGGATGCTGACTTGCGCGGTGCAAAGTGGACCACACAAACACAAGTCAAAGGGGCTGACTTTCGGGGGGCAAAAGTGGATAAGAACTTCGAGAATTATCTAAGAAAAGAAGGCGCAATCCTCTAAGAAAAAAGAGAGATTCTTTCACTTGAAGGCTACCACGGACTGGTGGCCTTTTTACTGCAAAACAAGGATGTTACGATGAGAAGGGTACACAGAGCACACGTTATTCGGATGACAAAAGACTGGGAACAGCAGGTGATTTGGTGGGGAGCACTCTTTTTAGCGTGTTTGTATCTAATGGGGTGTGCGCCCAGTACCACAGATTCACCCAACCCAACCAGCCTCGGCAAAAGCAAGCAAGCTTTGAGTGCGGCGGATGATTATGGTTTGCCGATCTCTGCGCAGGGTTTGGAGGCTTACTGGACGCTTGACCAAACATGGGATGATGCCACTGGTCAACACACGATGGTTCCGCAGCGAGCGGGTGGTTTTCAGGCTGATCTTTTTACGCGGGCGGGCGAAAATTACGCTTATGGTCCCACAGGCGAAGGCTCGCAAAATGGGGCACAAGCCGCTTCTTTTACGACGATCCAAAATCATACAGGGATCACGCTTGAAGGTTGGGTATGGATGCCTGACAACAGCACGGGCGGGAATCTCTTTTCTTTTGGAGAGTCGCGTTGGGGTGTCCCGCACATGGGGGTCTTTGCCTCTTGGGGATATCTAATGTTCAGCATTGGTAACCAACAAACAGCACTTTTATATAAAAGAGTAGGAGATAAATGCTGGCATCATGTTGCTGTTGTTTTACCCGCAAACTTCCAATCAGGTGGTGAATGGAAGTTTTACGTGGATGGTGAAGAGATCGCTTACGAGCGGATCTTGCGTTCTGCGACGGGTGGTCCTTCCATCGTCAACCAAACGGTCTTTGGTCAGCCTTTTCGTATTGGTGAGTTTTCTTACAGCAGCGCGAGCAAGATGCGCGTCGATGAGGTGCGTGTCTGGTCTCGTGCTTTGTCTGCGCAAGAAGTGGGAAGCCTTCATCAACACCAAGGTTCTGGGCAGCGATGCAATCTAGAAGTCGTGCCAAGTTGGGCACCTGGACAACGCTGTCAGTTTGTGGGTGGGTTGCCTTCCCCACAGCTTCAACTGGGTGTGCGTGTGTTAACACAAGACACCTTGGCGGTTGTGACAGATGCCAATGATTGGTTGAAGTCGAGGGTCTTGGGACCCGATTGCGGTGCTTTCTTACAAGCTTTGGAACAAAATCGCGCAAGTGTGCAAGACTGGCTCTATGAGCGTTATTACAAATACTCTGCAAAAGAAGGTACGTTTCATTACCGCCCACAGCTCTTACAAGCTCTATCAGAATCCACACATCTTACGTTGGTTGCGCCCGATCAGTCGACTTCTACAACGGCTCTTTTGGGTGTCTGGCCTCAAGCAACACGTGAGATGAAGTGGAAGACACTCACGGCTGTCAATCCTCCCACCCTGCGGATGGAAGCAGCCAATCTCGTGTATTTTTCGTATATAAAACTTTCTTCTCCGCTCGTGCCTGGAGCGACTTACACTTTGCGCGATCGCTGGGGAAACCAGCAAAGCTTTGTGTACGACGAAAACAATACGATCTCCTGGGCGATCAAAACCAACCAAGAAGGTTATCTCGATGATGCTGGGAAAAAGTACGCTTATCTTGGCAGTTGGTTGGGGTCGGGTGCGACGTTGGATCTAGCTTCTTTTTCTGGGCAGTCTTTCCAAGTCGTAAAAGAAAGCGACCAAAGCGTTGCTTTTCAAGGTCAAATTACTTTTCGCAGCAATGATCGTCTGACCACAAGCCAGCAACCTGTTTATGGGGAGAGCATCTACCAACTGGACTTTTCTGCTGTGACAGAACCTGGGCGATATTATCTAAGAATCCCAGGGATGGGGCGTTCGTGGTCTTTTGAGGTAGGAAAAGATTGGCTGGGTAAGTCTTTTTACACTTACATGCGAGGACTTTTTCACCAGCGTGCAGGGATGGCGATGACTTCGACCTATACGCCTTGGGAGCGCCCCGCAGGTCATACACAAGTCTATGTCGCGGCCTTCCCGCCTGATGAGGATGACTACGCTGATCATGCAAGCGCTGGATGGGGGATCCGCGATAGCCAAGGACAATATGTTTCTTTCAGTCGATTCCAAATGGTAGAGATCACAAAGACCAACCAGATCGCAAACAATGTCTCTGGAGGGTGGTTTGATGCGGCTGACTTCGATCAAAGACCTTTTCACCTCGGTATCGTAAAAGACCTTTCACATCTTTTCTTACAATTTTCAGGTAACTTTTCGGATAGCCAGCTAAAACTCCCCGAAAGTGGGAACAGTGTTCCTGACATGCTCGACGAAGCTGTCTGGGGTCTTGATGTGCTGCGTCGTGCACAAGGGGTAGATGGTCGTGTTCCTACAGCCATCGAGTCCACCAGCCATCACAGTGTCCAAGATTACCAACCCTATTATCTGGCGCTCGCGACACGCAATTCGAGTTTGCATTATGCCGCAGCTGCGGCCTTGTTGAGTCGGGCGCTTTCCCAAGCGGGTGATACCACACGTGCCAGTCTCTTTTTACAAAGCGCACAACAAGCCTACAACTTTGCGACAAATGGTGGCACACCCATCTCGATCAGCTTTTCATACGAAGGGCAAAACTACACTTGGACAGAGGCCGCGCAACCTTCTGCGAGCAGAAGATTCGATGCCTTGGTGCAATTGTGGTTGGCGACGGGTCAGCAGTCTTATCGCGATGCCCTTGATGATGCGGAGATGGCAAGTGTCTTCCAAGATCAATTGAATCGTTTGCATTACCAAGGCACTCCATTTGACTATTTGGAGATCGCCCAACAACCTTCGTCCTTTCCCGCTGGATGGGCCTCAAGTGCGCAAACCCGCATCCTTGCGCTGGCCGATGAACGGTTGGTTTGGCAAGAGCAAAATCCCTATCGTCATGTCTGGTACCCCGAGACGCATGGTTACTTTCTCTTGAGTGGCTACGGGAACAGTCAGTACCGCCCGATCAAGTTTTTGATCACAGCATGGCGTCTTACACAGAATTCTTCGTATCGTACGGGTGCTTTGTTGGGCGTCGATTGGCTGATGGGAACCAACCCGCAAGGTCGCTTGCATAGCTCGGGCCTCGGTCAAAACACGGTCTCTGCGATCTTGCACCTTTGGTCTTCTGCAGACAACATCCAAGAGGCTGTCCCTGGTTTGGTGATGCCTGGTTGGTCCAGCCTCATCCCTTGGCAGGCCGCCAACTGGGTCTATGGTCAGTTTGAAAATGCTGATCCTTCTTATGGTTATCCTGGTGCACAAACCCCCCAGCTTCCGCCTGCTTGGATTCAACCAGGTATGACCGAACAACAGGTGCGTGATAAATTGTACGAAAAAGTTCCCGTATGGAGAAGACTTGTTCTTCTTGAAGATGCTTCGCCTGCTGTGATGGAGCCTGTTGTTTGGGAAACCATGAGCGATGCGGCGATTGTTACAGGGGCTCTGATGGGGACGGGTTGGTCTCCTTCCAACGACTTGCTTCAAAGGCAGCCGCGTTCGGCCACTGCGATGCTAACGTCAGAGTGGTGTCAGCCCTAAACCCTCCTCTTCGCGTGCGTTCCTCTTCCTTGGTCTTTCTTCTTCCACCCAGTCACCTTCATCTTTCCATCTTTATGCCTCCAACGATCTACCTTTTTGTTTCCCGACGTGTTTCTCAACTGCCTCTTCTTCTTCGCTTTCTTCTAGGTGGTCTTCTCTGTCTTTGTTTGCTCCACGCTGCAAGGAGATGGAGTCCTTTATGTTTTGGACGACGTGGTATTGCTGGAGATCTCGGCATTTGCGAGGGGGGTGTGAGCTCTTCGGAGGTTTGTATCGTGTGGGATGGTGTGCCTAGCGTTGTTGTGGGATAGCCATGGATGCCGAGGTTGGGGATTGGAGGTGGCGTGGGAAAGGAAGGGGAATCTCTTCGGATAATACGAGAAAAAACGATGAATAGGATGTTTCTTTTGGGAAGAGGATGTCGGGATGAACGGGGCAAGAAGTGGTCTGGCGTGTTGTGTGTGGGCTACAAGGCTTGGTGTGTTGGGAGGATTGGCTTAGTAGGCACCGCGGCCTGTCAGGACGACGAGGGGTGTGCGGATGATCAACCAAATATAGGACTTGAGGCTGTAGTCGTGGATGTAATCGACATCAAAGCGAACCGTTTGTTCAAAGGAGAGGTCAGAGCGGCCATTGACTTGGGAAAGCCCTGTAAGACCGGGCTTGATCGCAAGTCGCTCGAAGGCTTGTATAGGATATTTTCTTACTTCTTCGAGGGGGTGAGGGCGAGGCCCAACGATGGACATCTCACCGCGCAAGATGTTGAGGATCTGTGGAAGTTCATCCAAGGACCAGCGGCGCAGAAACTGCCCAAACCATGTAACGCGAGGGTCTTTTTTCATTTTGAAGATCACGCCGCCTTTTTGTTCGTTTTGTTCGAGAAGTTGTTGTTTTTGCTGTTCAGCTTGTGTGTGCATGGTTCGAAACTTAAAGATCCAAAAAGGTTTCCCGCGTGCGCCAGCTCGTTTTTGTTTAAAGAATACAGGTCCTTTGGAGGTCAGTTTGATCATCAAGGCGATCCCCAAAAGAACGGGTCCAAAGACAATGATCGCGGCGAGTGAAAAAAAGATATCAGCAGCGCGAATCCAGAAACGGGAGGTGCGGTGGAGTTTTTCTGTTGAATGGAGCAAGAAGGACTGGGCAGCAAGTAACACTTGGCTGTAAGTGCCCGACAGAGCTTGTGCGAAAGTGCCCGACAGGGCTTGTGCGAAAGTACCTGATAAGGCTTGCGCGAAAGTACCTGACAAAGCAGGGGTAGCTTGCTGGAGCAGGGGTGGGAAATGGGGGAGCGGTTGAAAAGGTGGTGGCGTGGGAAGTGGCTTGGCCTGAAAAGGCGGTGGTTGCGACTCCCTGAGCAAAGGAGGAAACTTGGGGAGGGGCGGAAAGTTGGCATGTGGGAAGGCTGGTGTTGTGGCCATTTGTTTTGGGGGCTCGGGTGATGCTGTGGGTGATTTGATCTTGGGGTATTCGTCTGTGACGTCAACAAATACGACTTTTTCTCGTTTTTTTTTGGTTCTGGGCATAATCGAACCCTCCTTTTCCTAGGAGCTTGCATCATCCATGATGCGTTCTTGCTGTGAAGTCGAGCTGTTTGTCATTGAGAAAAAAGTGGAAAAGTGAGAATTTTGCTTTTTCTTTTACAGACTCCTTCTTTTTGTAGACGGGAAATATCCAAAAAGGGAGAGCATCCTTGCATCTCCCTTTTTGGGCGGAAAGTGCATCATCCTTGATGCTATCGTCTTGGAAGGGATGTACGACGAGAGATCGATCTTATTTATGATGATCTTCTTCGATAATCGGCCAAGATGCCCCAAACTCTTGTGTCATCTGTGCTTGTGGAAGGTCGATACGTGTGGAGATATTTTCTTCTTGCGTAGGTTTTTGTCCGAGGTAAATGGTTTCGATTTTGCGTTTTTTCCGTGCAGCGGGCAAGATCAGCGTTGGAAGCTGTGAGATATTAATGTGTTGTGCGGAGAGTAAGTCATCACGGGTAACATCACGGAAAAATACGCGTTCTTGTTGTTGTGTAGAGAAGATAGACATGGGGTGATCCTCTTCTTTCTTGAAGATCTGCTCCATCCGTGGAGCAGGATCAAATGAAATAATGTTTAAAAAATGGCATCGTGTTGATGCGAGGAGAGGCAAAGAAGTTCAAAAGAATCAACCGCATCCGTGCGGTTTTCTTTTGGGTGGCCAGCTTCGTCCTTGATGCTGTTTCTTGCCGACATGTATCTAGAACGACGGGTCGTGGGAAGGCTTTAGTCTCGCGTTTGATTTTTTTTGGCGAGAGATCACCTGACGTCCAGATCTCGGGGACGGAACAGCCGTATCTCTATGTTGTGCTTGCTTGTGTCGCAGGTTGTTTCTATCATGATGGACCTGTAGCCAAAATCGCTGTGCAAGAAAGGATCGAGCTTTGAGCGAGTTGTCTTTTCATACCAAAGAGACGTTGTTGTTCCGCGAAGGAACCCTCGATGAAACCGAGACCGTGAATGAGGTGGCTTTGCCCCCTACTGGTGAGTGGGTGGCGTCTCCTGAAGCACCTATGGAGATCGGCGAGGCATTGTTCGATGATTGGCCGCGTTATTCTTTCCATGGGACCTTGGGCAAGGGGGGCGCGGGCTTGGTGTTTCGGGTGTTCGACGAGACACTGCGCCGTGTCACGGCCCTCAAGTTTATCCAGCGGTGTGATGCAAAGCGTTTGGAGCGTTTGTTGTGGGAAGCGCAAGCGCAAGCGAGGGCGGATCATCCGAATATCTGTAAGGTTTATGAAGTGGGGACCTATGAGGGGTTCCCTTATATCTCGATGCAACACATCAAAGGAGAGACCTTAGACAAGGCCTCTCTCAAGATGACCTTGCAGCAAAAAGTCGAGGTCTTTCGAAAGCTTGCAGACGCAATTCACGCCGCGCATCGCCAAGGGTTGCTCCACCGCGATATCAAACCTTCCAATATCTTGGTCCAACGAGATGAAGAAGGGGCTTGGCATCCTTATATCTTGGACTTTGGGATCGCACACGAGCTCACGCAAAACCACGTAAGCAGCGGAAAGTCCCTTGTTGGGACTCCGCTTTATATGTCGCCTGAACAAATCTTAGGAGACCCTACACATCTTGACCGTCCTACCGACGTTTACGGGCTCGGTGTGACTTTTTATGAGTGCCTTGCGGGGACGCCTCCTTTTCAATACCAAGGCGTGGAGTTGTTTACACAGATCTTGCGAGAAAAACCGCCATCTCTTCGTCGTTTTGGTGTTCCTCGCGATCTGGATGCCATCGTGCGCAAATGCTTGGCCAAAGTCCCCGCGCAGCGTTACTTGTCAGCAGCAGCGTTGGTGGCGGATCTTACACGCTTTTTGGAGGGAGAGCCCGTCGAAGCGAGGACGGGATGGGCATATCGTTTTCGCAAGCGTTTGTACCAACATCGCTGGATCATGGGGACGGTGTTGTTGTTGAGCGTGGCGTTGGGAGGCTTGGGGTTTCAAGCATGGAAACGCCATCAAGAGCGTGAGCGTGCGCTTTTGGAGAAGCAAAAGCAGCAACAAGCGGCCTTGGCACAGGCACACAAAGTGCGTTTTTGGACGTTGTCGTTGCAAGAGCGCTCTCAAAAAGTGACGTCGTTGATGCGGCTATCTTCGATGCTTCCATTGCATGACACGAGTCCTGAACGAGGCAAAGCCAAGTCGATCCTCGATAGCTTGCGTCGTGATGCAGAAAAAGTCGATGAGATCTTGCGTGGTTTTGCCCAATACAGCGTAGGGATGGTTTATCTGCGCTTGGGACAGCGGGGCGAAGCCAAGGAGCATCTGCGACGGGCTTGGTCGTTGGGTGAACGAGCAGCGGGGCCGATGTTGGCCTATATGGGATGGGAAGATTATTGGATTCATGCGGGTCAGCGCCACATGCTCAAAAAGCCAAAGGCCGAGCGTTTGCGTCGACAGTTGAGCAGTTTTCAAGGTGGAGGAAAGCTTTCTCAGGCAGGCCGCGATCCTGCGGATGTTGCGGTGTTACAGGCGATGCGACTTGTTGCTGATGGTGCTTGGGCACGTGCTTTGGAGGTGTTGCAAAAGAACTTTGCGGAGCATCCTTGGATGTATGAGCTTTTGCGTTTGCAAGCGCACATCCATTGGAGCCGTGTGGCGCTGCATCTTCGTCTTTACCAAAAGGCCGACAAAAGTCGTCGCAAAGAACACCTGGATCAAGCAAAAGTCCACTACGACAAGGCTGTTGGCCAGCTTCGTCGGGCTTTGAAGATCGCTCCCAGTGATGCGGCTTTGTACGAGTCACTTTGCTTTGCTTATGCTGTGTATGCGCGGGTGGCGGAAAGTCTTCAGATGTATTCGGGCGGTGTGGTCGAGAAAGGTATCGCTTCTTGCGAGAAAGCCTTGGTCGTGCGACCTGATACCCAGCGTGCCCATCTTTTGTTGACGCTTTTGCAAGGGTTTCGTGGGCGTCGTGCCTTTGAGCTTCACCAAAAAGAGAGCGCGTCTTATCTCAAGACCTCGATTCAACACAGCGAAAAGGCTTTGGCGCTTTATCCACAAGATAGCGCTTTGCTTTTGGAAAGTGCGATGGTTCATTCTACTTTGGCTGAACAGTCGATGTGGCAGGGGGAAGCGCCTGGACAAAACTGTCGTCAATCGTTGGATTTGTACGAGCGAGCTTTTCACCTAGAGCCGATGGGAACGGCACTTCCGTATCTTTATGGGACATGGTTGTGTGCTTATCACCAGATCCGCTACCGCGCAGAGCCTCGTCTGTTCCTACAACGCGGAGACAAACTGCTGCAAAGGCTCAAAGATCCAAAGAGTCCGCTGGGTCGCTTTCCGCAAAAGTACATACAAGCTTTTGAAGGACTTTTCTCCTATCTGCGGGGACAACAGGAAAGCCAACAAGGACGCTCACCTGTGAAGTGGTTTCAGTTGGGTCTCAAGCAACTCAAACCTGTTCATCAGGTGCTTCCTGATGGTCTTGGACAGTTGGCGATCGGGTATATGTGGATGGGTTTGGTGGAGTGGTCGAAAAAGACAGGCTCCCAAGATGCCGTCTTTCAAAGCCAACAAATCGCCGAACTGATGAAACAGATCTCTGATACGCAGTCTCGCGCACCTTGGGCGTTGTATGTGGCAGGTCGAACGATGCTTTTGGCCGCCAAGAAGCTACAAGATCAGCCAGAGCTACGCCTTCAAAAGCTGCGCTTGGCAGAGAAGCTGCTGTCTTCTTCGATTCAGAAAAAGTCTGACTTCTTTGATGCTCATGCTGCGCTGCTTGAAGTTTCGATGGTTGCGATGCAAACACCCGTCCCTACGGAAGTTGTAGAGCCTCGTAAACAAGAAAGTGCTTCGCCTCCACCTCTTCCTCGTGAACTTGGGCTTGCCAAACAAGATGCCCCTGTCGACGATCAAAAGGCTATCCAAAAGCCACCGATGCCTGAGCAAGAAAACGTCCCTCAACAAAGTAACCAGCCTGGGGCAGCAGCAGACTGGGGAGGAAGAGCAAAGCCCAAGGCAAAGGGCCCTACAGAAAAGAAAGCTCAGCCACGCAAGCCAGATATCAAGCTTTTGGCGGAGCGGCGGTTTTCTCGCCACAATGGTTCTCTTCGCAAGGGGAAGTCGCTCTCTTTTAGAGGCACCGTGGCAAACGAAGTGAGGCTCCAGGAGGAAAGGCCGCGAAAGCAGGAGGCCCAGCAAAAGCAGGAAGCGCAGCAAAAGCAGGAAGCGCAACGAAAGCAGGAAGCGCAGCGAAAACAATTGCTGAAGACCTTGGAGATGCGTGTTGAAAAGTTGTTGCATTTTCCCAAAAGTCCCATGCGTGATCGCTTGTTAGCACAAGCTCGGCGTCTCCTTGAAAAGATGAAGAGCACTCCATAAAACATCCACCAAAGCGAGGGGGTTCGGGTGAGCGACACATCGATTGAACAGGCCGCAGATGCTTTGTTGGGAGCCAAGCGGGTGCTCGTGAGTACGGGGGCTGGGATGTCCGCGGACTCGGGCATCCCAACCTATCGCGACAAAGAAGGCCGTTGGCGGGACTTTCAGCCTTTTACGCGTCTGGGATTACGCCCCGCAGACTTTTCGAATCCTCCCGGTTATCGAGAGAGACCGCAGTATGCTTGGGCTTTTGCGGAATATATGAGACGCCAGATGGGAAAAGCGCCCTTGCACAAGGGATATCCTGTGATCACACGTTGGCTTTTGGATGTGATCCCGGATGCTTTTTTGCTGACGACCAATGTTGATGATTTGCACCGTCGTGCGGGCGTTCCTGACAGTTTGATGTGGGAGCGCTATGGAAACATCTGGGAACTCCAGTGCCTTTCGCGTTGCACGGGTCATTGGTGGCCTGAAAAACGGGTCGAGCTTTGCGACTTGGATCTTGAGACAATGGAAGCACATAACTTTCCACGTTGCCCTTTCTGCGGGGACTTGGCACGACCTCGGATGCAGATGGAGCATGACCCTGACTTTATCGAGCGAGAGCCCGCATGGCAGTTTTATCAAAACTTCCTTGGACGCGGAGATGTCGATGCCTACGTGGTGATCGGCACCACGCTATGGTTTTCTTGGCCCGAAGAGATGCAACATAAACCACAAGTCATCAGCATCAATCCCGATCCGAGCACGCACGAACATTACGATGAGCCGATCGCCATCACGATGGGGGCTGCTGATGCGCTCGATGCCATCGACGAAGTGATGCTGACACGCACATAAGTCGCTCACTCCCTTCCTTTTGCGTTGTCGTCTTTTTTTGTCGATGTCATCTCTTCTTTTTTTCGGTAATTTGGGGGGGGGTGCATCTTTTTCTACAGGCGAGGCTTTGGCAAAGTGAGGGCGGCGCTTTGGCAGGTGGGTCCTGTGGTGGTGGGGCTGAAAAGGCTTGCCTTTGTGTGTTTTGGTGTTATCTCTTCTGCGCTTTGGGGGATTGTTTATGAGCCAAGCCCTTGGTGGGCGAGAAATTAGGTGATCTTCGATGTCTGTGGTCTGGTTAGGTTATCTTGCGAGTGCGGTGATTGCGTTGTCTTTAACGATGACTTCCATCGTGCGTCTGCGTTTGATCAATTTGTGTGGTGCTTGCCTTTTTGCGACCTATGGTTTGTTGATTGGGGCGTATCCTGTTGTTTTATTAAACTCTTTGACGATGACCTTGAATGTGATCTTCTTGACGCGACTTTTCCGCAACAAAGCCAAGTTTTGCTTGTTGCCGATGTCCACACATAGCCCTTATTTACAATATTTTTTGCAGCATTATGAAGAAGATATTCGTCAGTATTTTCCAGTCTTTCGTTCTACAGAAGTGGACGGACTGACGGGCTATTACGTGTTGCGCGATCTACAAATCGCAGGGGTTTTGCTTGGTCGTGTAGAAGATGAAAAAGACTTTCATATCCTTTTGGATTATGTTCCGCCGGCCTACCGTGACTACAAAGCTGGGCACTTTCTCTTCGAGGAAAGTGTTGCTATCTTCCGAGAGATGGGGGTTTATAGACTCCTTGCAGAAGCACGAAGCGATGCACACGCCCGCTATCTGCAAAAGATGGGCTTTACACGGGTTGCGGAAGTGGATGGCGAGCTTCGTTTTGAACGAAAACTGAAGGAAGGTCTTGCGTCCTAAGAGAGTTGTTTCATGGTGCGCATGGTTCGGGTATCTTGCGACACAGCACGAAGGAGAAAAGCATGTCGAGTTTGGGTCCAAAGGTCATTGATTGCGATTACACAGGACATCAGGGAGTCGCTGCGGCGTATCTGTTGCGTGAAGGCGATGAGGCCGCATTTATCGAGACCAACACCAACTTGGCTTTGCCTCACTTGTTGAAGGGCCTAGAAGAAGAGGGCCTGAATCCAGAGCAAGTGCGCTACATCATCCTGACGCATATCCACTTGGATCATGCTGGTGGTGCGGGGGCTTTGATGCAGGCTTGTCCTCATGCAACGCTGCTTGTGCATCCTCGCGGTGCGCCACACATGATCCAGCCTGATAAATTGATCGCGAGCGCCACGCAGATCTACGGAGAAGAACAATTTGCCGCACTGTATGGCACGCTTCTTCCCGTCCCTGCGGAGCGTGTGCGGATCATGGAGGATGGCGAGGTCTTGGTTTTTGGAGCGCGGCGTCTGCGGTTTTTTTATACCCGTGGCCACGCCAACCACCACTTTTGCATCCATGATGATGCGCTCGACGCCGTCTTTGCGGGCGATAACTTTGGCATCACGTATCCAGCCCTCCAAGAGTATGGTCGATTTGTGTTCCCTTCGAGCCCTCCAACGGACTTTGACGCGGATGCCGCTTTGCAAAGCATCGACAAGATCTTGGCTGTGGGCGCAAAAAGGGTGTTCCCTACCCACTATGGAGAAGTCCGCGAACTTGCCGAAACTGCCGCGTCTTTGCGCGAACAACTTTCGCTCTACCAAGCATGGCTCGAAGAAGCCTACAGTGCTGGGCTCGCTGAAGATGCTTTGGATGCCTTTTTTGTAGAAAAAGTCCGAGGGGAGTTTGCGCAAAGGATGACATCTTTGGGGTTTTCGTTAGAAGATGAACGCAGAAAGCTTTGTGAAATCGACATCATGCTCAACGCACAAGGGCTTGCTTTTGCTGTGAAAAAGCGTCGATTTAAGGAGCAGCAAGCAAACGCTTAATGTGTCTTCTCTTTGGGGGTGATTAGCGCAGTGCTTCCGCACCTGCGACGATATCGAGGAGTTCTGAGGTGATGGCGTCTTGGCGTTGTTGTTGAAACGATAGCCCAAGGTCGTCGAGTAATCGCTCGATGTTTTTTTCTGCGGACTGCATGGAAGCAAGGCGGCTTGCAAACTCGCTCGCAAGGGACTCTACGCAAGATCGATACAACGAAACAAACAGATGCTGTTGGAGCAAGCTCGCAAAGAGCGTGCGCCATGGGAGATCGAAGCCCGGAAGCTGGCGAGTGGGCCAAGGCTTCTTTTCGAGGGTTCCCAACCATGCTTGATCAACAGGCCAAAGAGGGGTGCAGACGGGTGTAAAACTCGCGGTATCAACGGGGCGATTGTGAAAAAGCAAGATCTGGACGGGCTCAAGGGACTGGCGTTTTTCTTCGAGGGCAAAAAGCAATTCTTGCATGACAGGCGTGACGCCCGCGATGGAAACAGGAACTGGAAAGACTTGTTGCAGGTTCCACCCGCGGTCTTCGAGTTGTACCGCAGCGCGTTCTCCTACGCCAAAGAGGGTGCGGCTTTGATAAGGACCGTAGTTGACGATCTTTTCGATGGCTTCGACGCCATCGGGATCTTGGCTTAGATCCTGTTTGGGTTGTTGGGCTGCAAGTCGTTGCAAGGGAGACGCATCTTGCGTGAGCACGGTGCTTTCGACGTGGTTGGCGATCACTTCATTGAGTGTTCCACAAAGTCCTTGATCAGAGCCAAAGACCACAGCGATGAGGTGGATGGGCTTGTCGCGGTGGGTGAGTGCTTCGATCCCATGTTGCCGCAAGACGATGCGAAAGCTCAATTCCAAGGTGCGGTGGTAGTCTTGGAGCGAGGAGACCGCGCGTTCGTATTGACGGATGCTCACAGCCGCAAGCGACTTCATGGTCTTGACGATGGTATGAAGGGCTTGGGTGTTGTTGAGCTTCTTTTTAATCTCTTCGAGCGTGGACATCGCCATCCTCTTGTTGTTCGAGCTGTAGGACCTTTTGAAGGACCTCAACAAATCGCTCGATCTCATCTTGTGTGAGCTTTTCGCCACGCTCGATCTTTTCGACGAGAAGGGGAAGTTGTTTTCTTGTATGGGTTCTGACTTCGCGTTGGGCTTCTTCTAAGCGAGGGAGCGAAAGGGTATCGAACAGTCCTTGGGTCAGCGCAAGCAAGATCGCGATCTGGTCGGCTGCTGCGAGTGTTTCGTATTGTTTTTGCTTGAGGACTTCGCGGATCCTGCGACCACGTGTAAGGACTTGTCGATTGGTTTCATCGAGGCGCGCACCAAAACGCGAGAAGGATTCGAGTTCTTCAAACTGGGTATAGGTCAAGCGCAACATCCCCACGACAGCACGATATGCGGGTAGTTGGGTCTTTCCACCCACCCGAGACACTGAGCGTCCGATCTCGACGGCGGGCAACATCCCTTTTTGAAAGAGGTCGGGCGAGAGATAGATCTGGCCGTCCGCGATAGAGATGAGGTTGGTTGGGATGTAAGCGGAGAGGTTTTGTGCTTCGGTTTCGACGATGGGAAGGGCTGTGAGCGAACCTCCACCGTACTCTTTGCGCAAGTGGGTCGAACGTTCGAGCAGTCGCGAGTGGATGTAGAAGATGTCGCCAGGGAAGGCTTCGCGCGCGGGAGGGCGGCGCAAAAGCAGAGAGAGTTCGCGGTAAGATCGAGCGTGTCGGGTGAGATCATCATAGATAATCAGGACATCGCGGCCATGTTCCATAAAGTATTCGGCCATGCTCGTGGCGGCATAAGGGGTGATGTATTGGAGTCCTGCGGGGGCATCACCGCTTGCTACCACCACGACGCTATACCCCATCGCTCCCGATTGACGGAGGGTTTCGATGACGCGTGCCACGGCAGTGCTGCGTTGTCCGATCGCGCAATAGATGCAGATGACGTCTTGGTCGCGTTGGTTGAGGATGGTGTCGATCGCGATGGCGGTTTTACCCGTCTGACGGTCTCCTAGGATCAGCTCTCGTTGGCCTCGGCCGATGGGAAACATCGCATCAATGACTTTGATGCCCGTTTGTAGGGGCTGA
Source organism: Myxococcales bacterium (assembly GCA_020632975.1). Lineage (GTDB taxonomy): Bacteria > Myxococcota_C > UBA6777 > UBA6777 > UBA6777 > JAKLKB01. The sequence continues at coordinate 196,009 of JACKEL010000001.1, read as the reverse complement.
TGCACGGGGGCGCGGTGCATAATCGGAGGCGCGAGGCGTTCGAGAGGATAGCGTTGGCTTGCGCGGATAGGCCCCATCTCATCGAGAGGAACGCCTGTTGCATCGACCACGCGACCCAATATGCCGTCTCCTACGGGAACATCGACGAGTTCGCCACTTCGATAGGCTTCTAATCCTGCGTGGAGTTGGCCCGTTTCTTCGATCAGCGCGACCCCGATATCTTCAGGCGTGAGACGAAGCACCATCCCCCGTGAACCATCCGCAAAGTGGATCTCTTCTCCCATGCGTGCGCCTGGGAGTCCTGTGATCCGCACAACGCCGCGTTGTACTTCTCTGATGCGCCCGACTTCGCGGAGCTGCGGACGCAGTGCGACGCCCTCACGTGAACTTTGTAAGATCGCGAGTGCTGGGTCCAAGACGCGTTGGCGCAAAAAGTCCGTCTCTTGGGCTGTTTCGTTGGTTGCTGGAGGAGTGAGGGGTTCTGTCATGACGCTTGGGCCTCACGATTGCTATCCGAAAGGGTTTCGAGAAAGCGTTGGGAGAGGGTTTCGAGATATTGTCGAAGATGCCAAGACAACTGGTATTGCTCGGCTTTGAGCAAGATACCGCACAACAGATCGGGATCTTCTTGGGTTTCGACTTGCACTTGGGCTTGGGCGAGTTGGTGGAGTTCTTCTGCGATCTGCTGCTTTTGTTCTTCAGCAAGCGGGAAGCTGCTTTGAAGCGTGATGTGTAAGTCAGAGTCTTGGATGGCTTCAGAAAGAGTCTTCTTTTCTTCGGCGGTGAGGGACTGAAGTTTTTGCAGAAAGGTACGTGCCACAGCCTGCTCAAGCTCGGTGTCTGCGAGATCTTGGAGAGCGCGTCGTGCGATCGCAAGTGTTTCTTGTCCAACGCGGCGTTGTAGGTCGCGGAGAAAGTCTTCTTGTTCTCGTTCAAGGGACTTACGCCACTGTTCTTTGCGTTGTTGGATGTCTGTACGGACCTCTTGGAGGAGGTGCTGTTTTTGGGTCTCGGCTTCTTCGCGGATCTTGGTGAGCGAGCTTTCTTTGGTATCGCGTAACTCTTTGCGCTGCCGCTCATTTTCCTCAAGCAAACTCTGCGCTTCGTTTTTGGTATGTTCGGCTTCTTCCCACCGCGCAGCGATGGTTTGTTCTCGTTTGTCCATCGCGGTCAAAAGAGGCTGATAGAGAAAGCGTTTGAGTAAGGCGATGAGGATCAAGAAGTTGACGATCTGCGCCCCAACAGTAAACCAGTCGATATTCACGAACGGCTCCTTTGCGCAATGTGCGGTTGTTTCGGATGTTCTGCTTACTTTCCAACCGTTTTGGCGGCTTGGGTCAGGACATAGTTCCAAAAGGGATTGGCAAACAACAAGATCATCGAGACCACAAAGCAGTAGATTGCGGTGGATTCGACCATTGCAAGGCCCACAAAGAGCGTGCGTGTGATGGTGTTGGCTTCGTCAGGCTGCTGGGCGATGGACTGAAGGGCTTGGGCCAAAGCACGGCCTTCCCCAAGTGCGGGGCCGATGGAACCGAGGCCGATGGTGAGTCCTGCTGTAAAGATCGAAACGCTCGCGATAAGTCCCAGTGTTGTCATGAGAGGAACTCCTTTTTTGTGGTCACGTCGTGGGAGACGTGGGCGGTGATGGTGGGGATGGGGGTTGGGCTTGCGTTGCAGAAGCGATGTAAACCATCGCAAGGACCGCAAAGATATAAGCTTGAATCATCCCTGTAAGTAAGCCAAATAGGTCCATAATGATCGGAAAAAAGAAGGGCACAACCACCAACAAACTCCCAATGATCATGCGCCCGCTCATCACATTCCCAAAGAGGCGCACCGCGAGGGCCAGCGTGCGAGAAAACTCTCCAATGATGTTGAATGGGAGCATAAAGACCGAAGGACGGAGATATTGGCGAAAGTATTGTGCGACACCTTGTCGTTGGATGCCATACATGGGCACAGCTACAAAGACGCACAAAGCAAGCGCTGTCGTCGTGGAAAGCGAAGCTGTGGGAGGGATATAACCTGGGATGATCGACAAGAGGTTGGATGTGGCGACAAAAAGAAAAAGCGTTCCAACGAAAGGCAAGAAGGGACGGGGCTTTTGCTGGCTTACGTCTTCGATTTGACGCAGCAAGAGAACCAGCAAGCTCTCTAAAAAAGCCTGCCCTCGGGAGATTTGGACGCCACTAGAGAGGTTACGCCCCAACCACCACGCGACAGTCACCAACAAAGCCATGACCAACCAAGTCCAAAGCAGCGTGGCATTGAGGGTGATCGGTCCCCACTGCCAAAGGACAAGCACGTCTGGAGTCGTGTTCATACCGATTCCTCCGAGGTTTCAGGGGGCTTCGAGGGGGATCGAGGTGGAGAGGCTGGGACCATACGAACAGATGCAAGGCGGGCGATCCAAAAGCCAACCATACACAACAACAACCGCTCTGGGCGCCCTTGCATCACCAGATAAAAGCCCACCAATGCAAGCCCCATGCGAAGCGCAAAGCTCCCAAGCAGCCAAACGCCCGGGCTGCGTAGATGAGGCAGTCGTTGGGTGGTCCACCACAGGCCCCAAAAGTAGATGCCGCCGATGAACAGCCCTGCAACAAAAGAAAAGGTTAAACCCCAAAAAGTAAGCGGTAACATGGGATTAGTTGTCCTCGTTGGGTGGTTTTTGGGTTTGTTGTTGGTGGCTTTCTTTGGTGATCCAGTACCAAGCTTGGTTGCAGCCCCACAGAAGGCCCAAAAAGATCAGAGTCAGCGTCCAAGAAAAACGACTCGGCCATCTGTGGTCGATCCAAACCCCCAACAGAGCGCCCAACACGGTTGGAAGCGCAATCGACCAACCGATCAGCCCGAACATCCCCAAGCCAAACCAGACATGAGGTCGCCCCTCTTGGCGTGCGCGCAGCTTTCTTTGTTCGCGGTGTCCCACATGTTCGGGCCAAGGCTTCGAAGGAGAGGAAGGCACAGAGCTCGGCTTTGTTTTCGGATCTTCCATGGGCCTCTCACTTCTTGGCAAAGCGTTGCATAAAAAGGGCTTCCAGTCGCATCAGGACACTGCGTGCGCGTTCTTCGTGGGCATCGCGGAGTAAGAATTGTTCTTCTACTGTCATGCGAAGTTGTCCAAGGTCCAAGCCTGTGGTTGCGCGTTGGGTGGAGACCAAGACCTCATCGCCACACTTCACAAGGATGCCCTCATCGACTGCTACAAAGCTTTCTTGGCCTTTTTGGTCCACAAAGGAGAGCAGACCTGGGATCAAAGCTGTTGTCCAGTCCCGATGGCGTGGAAGTAAGCAAAAGGAACCTTGGGCGGACTCTGCCACGATCTTTTGGATGGGTTGCTCGATAAGGATCTCTGTGGGCAAAAGCAGCTTAAAGCGCATCACAGACGCGTTTGTTGTAGGAGAAGTTGCTTGGTTCGTTGGGCTTGCCTTGGCAGATGGAGAGGTCATCTTTTTTGCTGAGCCTCCGCGATGCTGCCGATCATATAAAGGGCCTGTTCTGGGATATCATTGAACGCATCCGCAAGGATGCGCTCGCAGCCTTCGAGGGTATCCTCAAGTTCAACAGCACGGCCTTGCTGACCTGTGAAAGCCTCGGTGGTTGCGAAAGGTTGGGTCAAAAAGCGTTCGAGGCGACGTGCGCGGTACACCGTCTGGCGTTCTTCTCGTGAAAGCTCGACCATCCCCAACATCGCGATGATATCTTTGAGTTCTTCGTAGATCGCAAGGGTGCGGCGTACCTCTTGGGCGACACGGTAGTGTCTCTCTCCTACAACCGTTGCGGTAAGCATCTTGGAACCTGACTGCAAAGGATCGACCGCTGGATAAAGCCCTTCACTTGAGCGTTTCCGAGAGAGCACGATGGAGGTGGAGAGGTGCGAAAATGTATGAACCGCCGAAGGATCGGTAAAGTCGTCCGCAGGTACATACACCGCTTGCACAGAAGTCATCGAGCCTGACGCCGTGTTGCAGATCCGCTCCTCCAGTTGGGCGATATCGGTTGCGAGTGATGGTTGGTAACCCACACGAGAAGGCAACTCTCCCATCAAGCCAGAAACCTCCGCGCCTGACTGCACAAAACGAAAGATATTGTCGATCAGTAACAAGACATCTTGGTGCGCATCATCGCGGAAGTACTCGGCCATGGTGAGGGCTGCGTGTCCTACGCGAAACCGTACACCTGGGGGCTCATGCATCTGGCCAAAGATCATGATGGTGTCTTTCAACACATCGGCCTCATCAAGCTCGCGATAAAGCTCTTCCGCTTCTCGACAACGCTCACCCACACCACAAAACAAACTCACGCCTTGGTAACGCCCCACGACATTGTGGATGAGTTCTGTGATCAATACAGTCTTTCCTACGCCTGCACCACCGAAAAGACCCGTGTTCCCGCCTTTTTCAAGCGGTGAAAGTAGATCGATGATCTTGATGCCTGTGCGGAAGATCTCTGTCTGCGTCATGCGTTGATGAAGCGGCTTGGGAGGTTGATGGATCGATCTTTTCGGTACCTCCGCAGGGATAGGGCTTTTGTTGTCGATGGGTTCTCCAAAGAGATCGAAGGCGCGCCCGAGAAGTTGTGGCCCAACAGGTACACGCAAAGGCCCACCCGTGTCTTCGACCTTATCTCCCCGCGCAAGCCCCCATGTTGGGGTGAGAGCGATACCGCGCACGGTGTGGTCGTCGAGATGGGCCGTCACCTCAAACGTGACTTCGCCTTGTTCGCCCGCTTTGAGAAGGTGCTGAAGAGGCGGCAATGATCCAGAAAACGTTGCATCCACCACGCCGCCTTGGACGCCCACGACTTTTCCACATGAGGACTGAGGTTCTTTCGGGACCATATTGTTTCGCCCTTTGGTTGGTTGAGAGATACGCCATCGAGTCAGATAATAGGGCGTTTTTTTCCCGTTGTGTTGATCTGCATCAAATCTTTTTTCGGGGATGGGGGATGATTGGATATCCATTTGGGGCGACCCTCCGTGGTCGCCCGTGGAGCAATTGAATATCATATATCTGGGGCGGGCAGGGGATATGGGCGGGCACGGAGGCCCGCCCGTGGGATGATTGGAAATCAATATATCTGGGGCGGGCACGGAGGCCCGTAGCCGATGGGGGGGTTGTCGCGCTTGTCCTTTTAGGTTAGAGATGCGGGAGGAATGTGGGGAGGGAAGTGCGATGGATGTGATATCTTGAATACTATTTATAGAAGAAGTCCAATGAGGTTACGGATGTTTTTCCGAATGGTGTGGTTTTTGTGCATGGTGTGGTGGTTTGGGGTTGTGATGCCCCGAGCTGTTTTTGCGCATCCACCGACCTCTCGACCTGCGCCCAAAAGGGCAGTGCCAGAGCCTCCATCCAAGAGGAAGCGCCCAGAGCCACCTGAGTTTTCTTCAGAGACGCGGGGGCGTGCTTTTCGGGCGCCCACGGCTGCTGCGGGAGAAGTCAAAGCGCCGCAGCTCCAAACGTATGCGCGCAGCCAAGCAGCGGATCTTCTACAGGCAACGCCTGGTTTGTATATGTCGCAACACACAGGGCGCGGGAAAGCGCACCAGTTTTTCTTGCGTGGGTTTGATGCGGTGCATGGTTCGGATCTTGAGATTCGGGTGGAGGGGATTCCCATCAATGAGATCGCGAACATCCATGGCCAAGGCTACGCGGATATCAACTTTTTGATGCCGTCTGTGATGCAGCGGTTGCGTTATGCAAAGGGTCCTTTCTTGGGCGAACAAGGGGACTTTGCGACGACGGGAACATTGAACATTGGCTTGGGGCTTGCGCAGCGTGGTTTGACGGTAGAAGGGGGCTTGGGGTCTTTTTGGCAGCGTGAACTTGCGTTGTCTTGGGGGCCTCGGGACTTGGGGGAAAAGAGTTTTGTGGCTGCACAGTTTTCGCAGGGAGATGGCTACGGCCAAAATCGCGGATGGCTCGAAGGTCGGGCGATGGCGCAGGTCGAGTTGCCTATCGAGCGATACAAGTTGCGCTTGTTGGTTGCGGCGCATTATGGGCGATTTGAGAGTGCGGGAGTCTTGCGCGAGCGCGATGTGGTGAGTGGGGCGGTGGGCTTGTACGATGCGCAACGTGCGGGCCTTGGTGGACACTCGGGTCGATTTTTGGCGCAGGCAGCGTTGTCTTGGCGCGATGAGGGACAAGCCCGCGAGGTGATGTTGTATGTGATGGGGCGGGATCTGCGGTTGAAAGAGAACTTTACAGGGTATCTCAATGATGCGCAGGGAGACACGTTTGAGCAGCTTCATGGCTTTGTTCAGGCGGGTGGCAAGGCGACTTGGGAACATCGATGGATCTGGTGGGAGCGTTTGCAACGTCTTCAGATGGGTGCGGAGTTGCGTTTTGATCGGATCGAACAGTCGCAACATCGCCTGACGGACGCGGATATTCGTTACAAAACAGAGATTGATGCGCAAGTCCAAGCCTACCAAGTGGCGGCTTGGGGGACTTGGTCGCTGCGTTTCTTGCCTTGGTTGCGGTGGCGTGTGGCTTTGCGCACGACGTTGTTGGGGATGGCGGTTGACGATCAGGTGGTTACGCTGCCACGTCCGCCTTCTCGCGATGGTGTGGGTGTGCAGCTTTCGCCGCGCAGCACGCTACAGTTTTTGTTGCCCAAGGGATGGCAGTTGTTTTTGTCGTATGGGATGGGGTATCGCTCTCCACAAGCGCGAAGTCTGCGCGATGGAGAGCGGATTCCTTTCCAAGAAGCCCATAGTGCGGAGGTTGGGACGCGATATGCTCTGCGTGGCTGGATGGAAGCGTCTTTGGCGGTGTTTGGGACATATCTTGCGCAAGAGCTGATCTTCGATCATGCGACAGCAACGAATCTTTATGCGGGTCCGAGTTGGCGCTTTGGGGCGGAGTTGGATCTGCGTGTGCGTTTGGGGCTGCGGGGGTTGTGGCTGGACACGTCGATCTCCTACACAGAAGGGCGTTTTGCGACGACGTGGGAGCCTGTTCCTTATGCGCCGCGTTTGTTGACGCGCCATGGGATCGTGTACCGCTGGCGTTCGGCTTCGCGCTTTTGGAAAGTGATGGTGGCGTTGCGAGCGTCATTTTTGGGGCCGCGCTTCTTGCCTTTTGGCTTTGAAGGAGACCCGATCTTCCTGTTACACGCAGTCGCGCAAGTCCATATCGGCCCTGTATTCGTGCGTTTGGATGCAAACAATCTGCTCAACCAGGAATGGAAAGATGGGCAGTTTGTTTATAGTTCTGCTTTTGAAAAGGGACAGGCCCCCCAAAAACTCCCGCAGTTGCATTTTACTGCGGGAGAACCTTTTCGGATCTACGGCACTTTGGGGGTGCGCTTTTTTTGAGACGAGGTGAAGTGATGCGTATTCGTTTCCTTACAGGGATGGGGCTGATGGTGGTGGGGCTGTGGCTGTTTGGAGTGGCTTGTGGGGCACCCAAGGTTTCGCCGATCACACTGACCTTACAATATCGCCCGACAGCGTCGTCTTTTGTGGCGGCTTCGGGGTGGAAGATCGATTTGGAACAAGCCCAAGTCAGTTTCCAAGCTTTTCGTCTGTACGAAGGGACGCCCGCCTACAGCTTGCGGACGTTGCCGCGTTGGGGATTGCGCCATCTTGCGGACAGTCTTGTGGGGACCGCTTGGGCGCATCCTGGGCACTTTGAAGGTGGCTCTGTGAAAGCAGAGTGGATCGCGGCCAAACCGCTCGATCTTCTAGGAACAGGCGATCAAGAAGTCGGAAAGATGGATGCTTTTACGGGCGATTACGGCGCGGCGGAGTTTACCTTTGAGGCGACCGATCTCGCAACCCTCCGTGGCACCGCTTCAAAAGATGGTGTGGAGGTCAAGTTTGCCTGCGAGATCGCTTTGGAGAAACGTTCTCTGTCAGGGCTTGCGTTTGAACATGCGATCAGCTCTGGGGAAAAGCCAGTCACGTTTTCTGTGCAGCTCGCGCATTGGTTCGAGTTGACGGACTTTTCGGCATTTTCTCAAGATGAGAAAGTTCCTTCTCGTAAGCGTCCTGATGAGACACAAACCAATATCCTGCGAAAAGCGGTGCTTCAAAGCACCTCTTATTCGCTTTTTTATTGAGATTTTTTAGGAATTCTCTTGATGGAGAAAGGGCATTTGTATGCGTAAGATCATGCTTCTGGGGACATTGTTCTTCTTGGGTGTTGTGGGATGTGGTGGCGATGGAAAACTCGCTGTATCCGTGTGGGGAGAGGCCTTTATCGAGGAAAAGATCCCTGCGACAGAGGTTGTGGATGGTTGGGAGATCGAGTTTACGAAGTTTCTTGTGGTGGTTGGAGGCATTGAGACAGGCTCTGCGGCAGGGGCTACAGGACCGAGTGTTGCGGGGTTTAAGGTCTTCAATCTCCGAGAAAAAGGTGAGCAGCTTTTAAGCGAGTTCGTGATTCCTTCGGGGACATGGGATCGTTTGGCGTACTCTGTTTCGCCCGCCAACGCAGAAACACAAGTTGGTAACGCGAGCGCTGAAGATGCAAAGATGATGAAGGATGCGGGCTATTCGATCTACTTGGAAGGTACCGCGCGGAAAGACGGTCAAAGCAAGACTTTTGCTTGGGGGTTCAAGACAAACACACAATACACAGGATGCAAGTCAGAGCGGGCTGTTGTGCAAGTGGGCGCGACCGCCAAGACGCAGCTCACCATCCATGCAGACCACTTCTTCTATGATGATCTCGAAGATCCCGATGCCAAGGTACGTTTCCAAACGATCGCAGACGCAGACAAAGACAACGATGGTAAGATCACCTTGGAGGAGCTTGCGGCCGTCAATGGGGCGGATTTTGCGGGCTTGGCGCATTATGGTGTGGGGAGATTTGCAGAAGTGAAAGATCTGCGAGCCTTTGTTGAGCACCTTAGTCGCACCTTGGGGCACATCGATGGTGAGGGACACTGCGACGTGAAGCTCTAGGGGATCTTACAGGGGGTGGCATGATCTTTGATATGCCTGACATGTCTCACACTGTCAGGAACAAATCCAACAGCGTGGGTCGAACAGTTTGGGAATGGTTTATCGCTGGTTGTTTTTGCTCATGATGTCCTTTCTCTACTGTATGAATTCTATTTATGGATAGATATACATCTGCAACATTTTGCACTTTTTGTGTGGAGTTTGCTGACTAGCGTCCGTATAGCTTTCCAAGAACGTGATTTTTTACAAGAGACAAGATCTCTTGAAGATTTTTTTGCCGAAAAAAGACAGGTATAGATGGATGTAAACGCACAACATCCGTCTATGCTTACTATGGATGGTGCGCAGATGAGAACGACATCAGAGCTGGGGGCTAAAATGACAGTGAACGATATCCTCCGAGCAAGTTTAAAGGTTTTGTTTGAAGGCGAGGGTCGAGAGACCAATACGGAGATTGGGACTTTCGGCAAGATTGTGCCACCTGCGTCTTTGTTGTTTGGGAACGAAGAGATCGCGGAGCCTGTACGAAGGGAGAGCAGCGACGAGTTGTCTGCCGCGCCCGTTTCGTCTCCTAGAGGGTTGTTGCTTTACGCACCTTTCGAGGAAGAAAAGCTCCAGATCTCATCCTCTCCATCGAATGAGGCGTCTTCGGAACAGCGTCGCTCTCTCCAAGAGATGCAGTTGATCAGCCGTCTTTGCAAAAGGATGGCGACAGAGATGGATGGTTCGGCCGCTGCTGCGGTCTTTAGCATCTCTACACGAAAGCTGCGGGGGATCTACCTGCAAGATATCAAAGAAGAAGAAGCCACACCCAAAAGTGTTGCGAACTTTGCGTCAGATATCTTACGGATTTGTTTGGACAATCCCTTGCGACCGTTTTTGCAAGAGGAAGCGCAAGGCAAAAATGATGTCGAAGAGTACTTTTTGTCTGTGGGCGGGGCTTACTGCTTTCTCGAAATCGTTTCACATCGAGATACTGCCTTGATATTGATGATGGATGATCGGTCGCAGATTGGGCGTGCTTGGTTCTCTGTACGAGACACGAAAGATGATTTTGAATCATTTTGAGACTTTGAGGGGGGGCTCGTTCAAAAGGGGTAGCGGATATGGTGTTGGAGGCGGCGCTCTTGGTAACGAGCATCTGCTTCTTGCGCGTGCTGCGCGATCATACGAGAGATAGCAGTGTAGCGATTGGGGGGAAGAAGATGCCCCATGCCTTCGATGAGATGGAAGCGTGCGTCGGGGATCTTGCTTGCAGTGTCGCGTCCTCCATCTGGGTACACAAGGCGATCATCCTTGCCATGCAGGACCAGCGTGGGGACGCGGATCTGTCGCAGCAATGCAGAACGATCTCCTGAGGCGAGGATCGCAGCGAGATGCCTGCGGAAGCCTTGGGGATAAAAAGAGCGTTCGAAAGCACTCTGCACGCGTTGGCGTAGCTCCTCGTCGGGGATGCGGTTGTTGGGGCTATCGATCATCTGCCAAAAGCGGACAGCATTTTGAAGGACAGCTTCAGGGGTGCGAGGGCGATTCATAAAAGACAGCAGTATCCGGGGGTCTCCGATGCGTATCCTTGGATCTCCCGAAAAAGACATGATGGATGTGAAGCTGCGAACGCGATTTGCGTGTTGTGCTGCGAGGATCTGGCCGATGGCGCCGCCCATGGAGGCGCCAACGACGTGAGCTGTTGAGATATCGAGTGCATCCAAAAGCCCCACTGCGTCGAGTGCCATGTCGTGCAGTGTGTAGGGAGAGGATAGCTGCAATCCAAGGCGTTGAAGGAGCCACATGCGCCAGATGGGTTGGGTTTGCATACCGTGAAACTTGTCAGAAAGCCCAGTATCTCGGTTATCAAATCGGATGACATGGAAGCCTTGATCCGCGAGCTGTTGGCAGAATGCCTCGGGCCATCCGAGCATCTGCATATACAAGCCCATGATCAAGAGCACACTGGGGTGTGCTGGGTCGCCAAAGGTTTCGTATTCGAGGTGGATTTGGTTGGCTAAGATGGATGGCATGGGGCCTTCTTCCTTCAAATGTGCGGTTGCAGGAGGATTTTTGTGGTGTTAGGGGCTGCAAGTGAACAGCGAGATCCCTGCGGCTTGGTCGCCAAGGGCGATTGTTTGGGCATCCGCGGACCACGCAAGGGCGTAGGTTGGGATGCGTTGGAGTTGCAAGGTGTGGGAGACTTTGTAAGAGATCGTCTCTCGAAGTTCAACGTGCCCGTCGATGTAAGCGATGGCAAGCCAGTGTCCGTTGGGGCTGAAACGCAGTTGGGTGGGGGCGACGTTGGAGGTGAGAGTCTGTAGGGTGGTGCCTTGTTGTGTATCCCAGATGCGGATCTCTCCGCCTTGATCGGCAGATGCGAGCACGTTTCCTTGGGGGTGGACATCCAAGCTGATGACGCCTTGGGTGTGTCCTGAAAGGGTTCGGAGGATCGTGGCGTTGGTGGGGTCCCAAAGTCGGATGCTTTGGTCGAGCGAAGAAGATGCGAGCCAGTTTGTTTTGGGGTGGTAGGCCAGAGCCGTGATGGTTTGGGTGTGTCCGGTGAGGGTTTGGGTCACTTGATTGGTGCTCATCGACCAAAGGAGGATCTGCTTGTCTTCGCCTGCGGTGGCCAAAGTTTGACCATTTGGGCTGAAGGTTGCGGCGTGGAGGGGGGCTGTGTGTTGTTTGTTGTCGTTGAATTGTTCTTTGTTGTCGCTGGTGCTTGCGACGCGGACGCGCTTGTCTGCACCCACTGTCGCAAAGCGCGAACTGTCGGGGCTCATCGCGATGGCGCGAAGGTCTGCGCTGTGGCTGTAGATCGAGTGAAGCCAGCGCCAGTCACTACGACGATCGATGCGTCCGAGACCGTTGTCGTTGCCTGAGATCAAGTAGTTTCCGTCTATGCTGAAGGCCAATGCGCGGACGCTGAGGGGATTACGTTCGAGGATCTGTTGTCGAGGATCGCGCAAAAGGTCCCAGCTGCGTAGCTCGCCATCTGCGCCACCTGCAACCAAAAAGCGACTGTCTGCGCTCAAAGCTGCGCTGTAGAGGGCGCCTTGGTCAAGATGGATTCTTTGAAGCATTTGAAGATTGGCAAGATCCCAGATCTGTAGTGTCCCATCCCAAGATACTGATAGAAGGAGACTTTCGTCGAGGCTCAGGCTGACTTGTTGGACCGTGTTGCTGTGTCCTTGGAGTGTGTTGCGGAGGTTTCCTGCGCTGCTGTCCCAGATGCGTATGGTTTGATCGTAAGAGGCCGAATAAAGGCTTTTTCCATCTCTTGAAAACAGCAGATGCGTTACGCCGCCTGTATGTCCTTGGAGCGTGCGGAGATGTTTGCCTGAAGCGACTTCAAAGATCATGATCTCTTGATTGAAAAGTCCCGCTGCTAGGTTGTTTCCGTCAGGGCTAAAGGCCACGCTCAAGGTTCGGCTGTTGTTTGTAAGAAAGGTTCTTTGGTTGAGTCCTGAGCGCCAAGCCCAAGTTCGGACACTACCGTCCCAAGCACCCACAGCCAAGACGTTGCTGTCTGGACTCCACGAGACAGAGGATGGTTGATCTTGTTGTCCTTGGAAGGCGCGCAAAAGCTTGCCATCTGCGAGGCTCCAGACGTAGATCGAACGATCGGCCGATGCAACGGCCAAAAAGCGTTGGTCAGGGCTTATTGCGAGTGCATTGATCGCATCTTGTGGGCCTGACAGGGTGTGAAGCCACGTCTTTTGGGTTCGGTCCCATACACGGACCTGATGGTCGGCTGTCCCTGTTGCGATCAGGTTGCCGTCCGCACTGAGAGAGAGAGCGAGGATGGGGCTCTTTTGTTCTGCCAGACTCGTGACCGGCGGGACGGGTTGAAAGTCCCAGATGTCGGCGTTTCCGTCCGCTCCTGCGGTTGCCAGTGTCTCTTTTTGGATGACAACGCTTGTGACGTATTGGTTGCGTGGTCGCAAGGTTTGGAGGAGCGCTCCATCACTGACCCGCGATATCCGAACGGTACGATCATAAGAAGCAGAGGCCAGCCACGCACCTTGTTCGTCGAAGGCGAGGCTGCGGACATTGGCGCTGTGGGTTTGGAGTGTGCTTTGCAACATGCCCGTGCTAGCTTGCCAAAGGAGGATACGCCCCTCCCAATCGCCGACAGCAAGGGTGTTTTTGTCTGGAGAGATCGCACAACCGTAGACTGGTGCGTTGGCTTGTACGGTTTGCAGGGGGGCGCCATCTGACCACTGCCACAAACGCGCTGTTTGATCGATCGAAGAAGAGACCAATACACTTTCATCCGAAGATAGGGCGAGATGGACGATCTCTCTGGTGTGTCCTTCGAGTGTGCGCAAGAGAGAGCCGTCAGCGATCTTCCAGATGCGGATCTTGCCGTCCCATGAACCTGTTGCGGCGGTTTCTCCATTGGCGCTGAGTACGACGCTGCTTACGACCATGGGATGGGCGTCTAGCGCGCGAACGAGGCTTCCATCCGAAAGATTCCAGATCCGTGCGCTGCGATCTGTCGAGGCGGAGGCGAGATATTGTCCGTTGGCGCTAAAGGAGAGGGCGCGAACCCCATGCGTATGTCCTTGAAGTGTGCGCAGAAGCTGTTTGGTTTGGCGATCCCAAAGCTGGATGTTGTTGATGCGAGCGTTGGCAAAAGCAACGACTTTTCCGTCAGGTGAGATCGCAACGCTTGAAACACGGTCGAAGTTTGTGTGGAGCGTTTGTGTCACTTGTCCGCTGGTATCATTGAAGATGCGTACATGTTGATCGGATGAGGCGACAAAAATCCTCGTTTTATCCGGGTGAAAAGAGACACTGTAGGGCGTTGCGTCTGCACGATGTTGGTAGAGCATCTGCCCTGTATTGGCATTCCACACACGAACATAGCGATCGGTTGCGACGGTCGCGAGACGCGTTCCATCGTGGTTGAAAGCGACGCCGTACAATGAACTGCTTCCGTGGGCTTGCCATGAGCGGAGTTCTTTTCCTGTGGCGACCTCGATCAACTTTGCGGTGCGATCGGGAGATAGAGCGACAGAAGCGAGTGTTTTTCCATCTGGACTGATCGCTAAACCGCGGATTGCTGCGGTATGTAGCTTGTATTGTTGGGTTTCTTTTCCTGTGCTGACGTCCCAGTAACGGATGGTTTGGTCGCTGGATGCGGAGTATAGCGTCTTGTTGTCGGGGGCAAAAACCAAGGTCCAGATCGTGCTGGTGTGTCCCTTCATCTCGAAGGTAAGGCTTGCGTCGCTTACTTTCCATAAGCGAATCACGCGATCTGCGCCTGCACTCGCGATCCACTGACCGTCTGGGCTAAAAGCCACCGCATAGACGGTGCTTGTGTGTCCTTGGAGTAAGGGCAGTGTCGTTCCATCGCTGAGGCTCCATCGCCGCACGACGCGATCACTACCGACTGCTGCGACGACTTGGCTATCAGGACTAAAAGAGACCGCTTGCATGGTGCTGCTGGGCTCGACAAAAGTGTACTTGAGTTGCCCTTTGTCGATATCCCAGATGCGGACGATGCGGCCTTCATCGTTGACGGACGCCATCCATTTTCCGTCTGGACTGAGCGCGATGCGGATGATGCCCAAACGACTGTTGTTGTCGTTAAAAGCTTCCCAACGTCTTTGTAAAATGGTGGGAGAACAACATGTCGGATCGTTGGTGTGGGCGCAGGGGTTGGGGCGTTGGCCTGGGGCGATATCTGTGAGTTGTTCGGGTAAAGGCTCGGGTTGAGGTTCGGGTCCTGCCTCGGGTTGAGGTTCTGGGGACGCTTCTTGGGCAGGCTCCACTTGAGGTTCTGGTCTCGGCTCTGCTTGAGGCTCGGAGGTCGGTTCGGGCGTGCGTTCGGGGGTCAACTCTGTTTGGGGCTCTGTGGTTTTTTCTGGGGTGGTGGTTTCCGAGGAGCCAGCTTGGCAAGTCCCGCTTTGGCAGCGCTGGTTGGTTGGGCACTCTGTGTCTTGGCTACAAGGGACCGAAGGATTGGGGCAGCCTGTAAGAAAAAAGAAAGCCAGAGTAGGGAGTATTTCTTTTAGGCGGATCTCGCGTTTTTTGGGGCGAGGGAGCCAGAGCAAGGCGAAGAGCATCAAAAGTCCCCATGAAAAGGGTGTGGATGGTGTAGGAGAAGACTGACAACCGCATCCTGGTTTGGTTTGTTCGGGTGCGATCTCTGCGGGTGCCTCGGCTTGTCTTTCGGGGGTAGGCTCCACTTGGGGTTCGGGGGTCGCTTCTTTGGGGGACTCTTGCACTGCTTCGAGCGCGGACTCTGTGGGGGATTCGGGGCCTGCATCGGGTGGAGCAGGTTCGGGTTTCCACTGTTCGAGTTCTGTGGGGGATAGGCATCGACCTTCACGGCAAGCAAATCCAGGGGGACAGGCACCGTCACTTTGGCAGGGATTGTTGAGGAGCTTTCCTACACAGATACCAAAAGGCCGAAATACGCGGCTACAAGTGTAATCTGGGCCGCAGTCTTTGTCTTCCGCACAATAACAGATGTCAACTTGTGTGTTGGGTTTTCCGCAGTATCCGCCAAACTTGCAGGCTTGGGTTTGGCTACAGTCTTCTGCGCAGAAATATCCATCGTTGCTTTTGGTGCAGACAAGCCCTTCTTTGCAGCGGTTGAGAGGGTCACAAGACTGCCCCAAGGCGCGTGTACCGGGGTTGGGTTGGATGCAGTAACTTTGACCTTGGAAGGCGTCGCAAGCGTCGCTGTTTTCGCAGGATTGGATGTCTTTGTTGGAGACGCAAGCCCCGATCACACCTGAGCTTGTGTTGCAGATAAAGTCTTGTCCACAGTCTTGGCTTTTTTGGCAAGCGCAGACGCTTTGGTAACAAAAGCCACCCCCCACTTTGTTGCAGTCTTCGTCAGCGTTGCAGGGGTGGAGACAGATCTGTTGGGTGGAAGAGATACTGTAGCAAGACATGGGCGCATCACATCGCGTCCCATCAGCGCAAGCGCTTCCGGGTTTGGAGGGGGGGGCGCCGCAAGTCGAAAGGCAGCGTTTTCCGCTTAGGGTGGAGACACAAGAAAGGGGTTCTTTGCATGGGACAGGGTCGCAAGATGCCCCGGCATCTCCGCCTTGTGGCTCTGCACAAACGCCACCTACACAAGTTTGTCCTGTTGGGCAGTGGATGTCGAACATACAAGGCACTTGGCAAGCGCCATTTTCTGGCAAGCACTGTCTGGGGATGCCTGGGTAGGCTTCTTGGCATGCGTATCCTGCAGGGCAGAAATCCCCAGCGTTACAGGGTTGTGTGCAATAGCGATGTCCTTCCAAGCCAAGACAGTACCCTCCTGTGGTTTGGCAGTCTGCTTGGGTTTGGCAAGGTTTGCAAAGGTCGGCTGCTCGGGCGACAGGCTTGGGTTGGCACTTTTGATTTTCGCAAAACTCTCCTGCGCCACAGTCAGAAGATGTCTTACATTGAAGGGGAGGACAGGCACCTTCAAAAGGCATACAGACTTTATTGAGCCCTGAGGAGGTTTGTACAGTCGTGCAATAATGACCGTCAGGACAGCAGTTTTGGGTGTCACACTGAAGCAAGCAGCGGTTGCCTTCAGGGAAGCGATAACAGCCACCCCCAGGGCAGTCTTTGTCTGCCAAGCAAGCCCCACAGATGCTGGGGGAGACTTGGATGGGTACCCCTTCGCAAAACTTGTTGGCACCGCAGCGACGGCAAACACCGCAGTTTTCGTCTTGTGTGCAAGGTTCAGGACCATCACCATAGCTAGAGAGTACCGATTGAACGAAAGTGCTGTAAGTATCCGTCCGCATAGAGGTTCCCGAGCCCGTGCAACTTGAGCGAGGTGGGTTGGCGCCAGGGACGGATGCTGCGGATACATAGGAGTTGACGCCGATCACGCGGACTTTTCCATCGACGAGGACCAAAGCAGGACCACCTGAGTCTCCGTGACAAACGCTTTTTCCGTTGGCTTGGTGCGTAAAGCGATCCGTATTGACCTGCACGATCGGGATCTCTACCCCATATTTACGATCTGCGGAGATCCGTGTGGGTGTACTTTGTAAGAGTCCATAACCTAGGAAAAGCGGGCTTTTGTTGGACCAAAGACCAGCATTGGTGTTGAAGTTCACGGGGATGGTTTGGGCAACCGTGACGCTTTGTTTTAAGATCCCGATCCCAAGATCACCGCCATTGGAGAGATTGGTGTTCCAGATGGGATGTGTTTTGAAGAGGTCGGGATCAAAGACAAAGTAATTGGTTTGGTAACCCGAAGATGCGTTGGCATCGGGCGTATCGATGCGAAACTCCACAGATGCTCCGCGATAACTGTTGGCCGCGTCCACGCAGTGAGCCGCCGTCAATACAACGCGTTTGGCGATCAAGGTTCCCGTGCAAAAAGAGGAGCGGTTGACGGTCAGCGCACCTACGCCTGGATAGCGCAGATCGGGTTGGCCTCCGATGATGGCTTGTTGTTTGTGTTTGAGTTGTTCGGGAGCTGGCGCGTTCGAAAAACAAGCCCCCAAAAAACATAATCCAAACAACAGGCCCCAAAACTTTCCTGCTTGTCTCCATGACCCCAACAAGGCTCGCTCCTTTATGCTTTTGGCGCGCTGTGCGCATTCTTTTCTTTTGGGGGGATAAAAGTAGCTGATATCTATAGTTCTTTTGTCCCCGTGGATGATCGTTTTGGCTATCTTGGCACGAAACCTTGCGGGTGTGAAGCGACTTCTCGTTGGTTCAGCGTTTGTTGGCGGGGTTTCTTGGACGAACGAACGAGTCCTGCGTCGTTTTGTGTTGCGTTGGAGGGAGAGGAGGATGCGTTGCTCTTCCTTTGGGGAGAGAGCAGGCCTACAGTGGGCATGAAGCGGTGGTCGTATTGGCTTTTTTTGTTGGATGGAGATGGCGTGTGTCGTTTTTGCCCGATGCTTTGGTGTTTGTGAGAGGAGTATCCCATTGAAACGAGCGATCTTGTTGTGCGGTTTGGCAAGTTTTGTGTGGCTGGGCGGGATGAAGTGGGCCATCGCGGTTGCTGAGATTCCTTGGGTGGTCTCAGCAAAAGAGGGGGCTTTGTGGATTCGTCGAGGGGCTTTGGTCCTTGATGTTCGTGGTAAGTCCGCATGGCTTCGTCTACATGTGCGTGGTTCTGTGTGTGTGGAGTGGTTGGACTTTTCTCGAAAGCGCAAGCCTTGGCGTGGTGAACTGGCCTCTGTTCGACGGTTGGTTCGGTCTTTTGAGCAGATCGGGATCTCGAAACAGCGCGTGGTGATCGTCGTCGGTGATCCATTACGAGGCTGGGGGGAAGAAGGGCGGATCGTTTGGATGCTGCGGTCGCTTGGTCATCGACGCGTAGCTTTTGTGGATGGTGGGATGCCTTTTTTGCGGGCTTCTCTGGGAAAAGAGGCATGGGAAGGCGGGAAACCTACACACAAAAGACCCCAACGCGCAAAGCCCTTACCCACGAAAAGATCTGAGCGAACATCGTGGCAGACAGTGAAGCGTTGGTCGATCTCTACGAAAGTTTTGCGCGAGCGACTGGTGGCACGCTTGGCAGGAAAAGAGAAGTTGCAGATCGTGGATGTTCGGGAACCACGTGAGTTTCGAGGGGAAACGCCTTATGGAGAGTCACGAGGGGGGCATCTCCCCAAGGCTGTTTCATTGTATTATCGGCGATTTTTACGGAAGGATGGTCGCTTGCGTTCTCGGAAAGAGCTTTTGCGGATCATGCAGGGACATGGGCTCTCTCTTCGCCAACCGATCGTCGCTTATTGTACAGGAGGTGTGCGATCAGCTTGGATGGTGGCTGTCTTGCATGTTTTGGGGGCAAAAGAAGTGAAGAATTATGCGGGCTCGATGTGGGCTTGGTCAGCTGGAGATCCCAAGGTGTTTCCTCTGCGCAAAAGCCGATAGGTTGGGATCGCTTGTTTGTAAGACTTTTTCTGAGGTTTATGCCGACTCTTCTTGGATGTTGGCGGCGTTGTGGATCTCAAAAAGCATCGCGATTTGGGTTTTGTTGAGGGTGAGCACGCTGTAGGATTGGGCTTCGCCTTCAACGGACGCATCTGTGATGATCAAGAAGCTGCGATCGTCGTTGACGACATCGCTGACACGGCCATCGGGCCAAAGGACATGGCAGTTTCCGATGCAGTTTTTGCCGTTGGTCAAGAGGACACGAACACGCACAGATTGTTTTCGGACAAAGTCAGGGTGATAGCTGCGATCCAAATTCTCGGAAGTTTCGCTCATGAAGATCTCCTGAGAAGGGGTGATATGATCTGACAAACGCTCTTCGGGAAATTCAGTGATGCTGTTCATGGTTGCGGTCCTTTCTTGGAGTGTCAAGCCGCCAACTCTTCTTCTTCAAGCATGAAGAGAGAGCCTTCCTTGGCGATGTATTGATCGATGCGTTCTTGATCGGCTTTTTTGAGCTGTCGAAAGCGACAGCCAAATCCTGGGGAGATCTCGGGCGTTTGTTCGTTGAAGTCACGTGACCACATCACTTCGACTTCGCTTTGGATGATCTCACCCGTAGGAAGGGAGAAACAAAGCTCATAAATCGAGCCTTTTTTGGGAAGAGCTTCATAGGTTGCGATGAAGACTCCACCTGAACTGATGTTCTCGGAAAATCCTGTAAAGAAGCAGTGTTCCTCTCTTCCGATGGTGATATCCGAAGCAAGGCGCAACCGAGGAGCGCGTCTGCGTTCTGCGCCTGCTTGCTCGCTTGGTGTTGAGGTTTGCATGGGTGACGGCGCTTTGGCTTGAACCGTTTTTGGGGGAGCCTCAGGCAACTTTGGAGGTACCAGTGGTTGTTGGAACTGGTACAACTGTGGAGCTGGGGCCGCAGCCGCTGCGTATTCAGCCGTATGTGTGACTGGGCTGCCTAGGTTTATGGTTTGGTGCGTTTTCATTTGCGTTCTCGAACTTTCGGTCGCTGCTGGGAGATCAGGAATTGTGTCTGTGGGGTTTGCTTGCCAATTCCCAATATCCAGTCGTTCTTTTTTCTGTTGGTTTTTTTCAGTCGCTTTTTTTTGATTTTTTTCCGCTGCCTCTTTTTTCTGTGCAAAAAGAGTTAGGCGGATCTCTAAAGAGTCCAAAAGCCGCAAGCGATGGCGAATCTCGTCGCTTACTTTTGTCCACATCGCTAGGGTTTTTTGGCACTTTGTAAATAATTCTTCTATTTGTGCGAGTTCTTTTTCGCACTCTTCTTCAAGTTGCGTATAAAGCGATGGAAGATCGTGAGGTTTGGCAAAGATACGCAACAACATATTGTGCATCTCTTGGATGCTTTCAGGATCTACTTGGCGATGAGCTTCGAAAGTTCGGTAGTGATCGTAAAGTTTTCTACGTTGTGTGGTCAAACGTTGTAATTCTTTTTCGGGTTGTTTTACCTCGCTTGCTCGATCAAGCATGTGATTGTAGTTCGCTGCTTTGTAAGCACTTTTGGATTGGTGGACTAACTGTACGTCTTGGGTAGGTTCTTTGTGATGATCCAACATTGTTTTTCTTCCATGAAAATATTGTTGAAAATATCGCCCTCGTCTTGAGGACTTGATGGCTTTTCGTTTCTGTAAAAAACAATACGACGAAGAGGGATGCTCCTTAAGGCTTTTTTGAAATATTTTTGGTTTGGCCTACGCGGGGGACAGATAGAGGCGGGCACGGAGGCCCGCCCTTGATCGGGATAGATGATCTCAGGCCTACGCAGGGGCAGATAGAGGCGGGCACGGAGGCTCGCCCTTGATCGGGATAGATGATCTCAGGCCTACGCGGGGGCAGATAGAGGCGGGCACGGAGGCCCGCCCAAACCTATCCTGGATATCCCGTATCTGTGGCGGACCTCCATGTCCGCCCGAATCTATCCTGGATATCGTTGTCTTTGGGGATATGTATGGAAAGGGTCTAAAGGTTTTATCACGGTAGACGTTCTATCCCATACGCAAACAGAAGATCGCAGCTTCTTTCTTGTTTGTTCGTACCAGAAAGAAGTGATATTTGCGCTTATCTCTTGAAAGATAAATGATATTTCATTCTTTATCTTTCTCACACATCTTGTTCTGTCGAGTTCGGGCTTTCGGGAAAATATGCAACATTGTCCTCTCTTTTTGTTTCAGAAAAACAGTTGCATCCTTGTAAGCAGAAAGGGAATTACCATGCCAGAAAATGTAAACTATGAACCTTCTATTTTTCTTTCTGTTTTTCTTGGGAAAGACGTTGGGGAGTTTGAAGCCTTGCGTCAGCGTTGGCCAGAAGACCCAGCCATCCAAAGTGTTCTTCATTTTGTTTCAGATTTGAAGGAGATGGAAGCACTGGGGCGATCAGAGTTTACTGTGTTGTTTCTTTCGACGCATGACTTTTATGATTATGCGAAGCTGTATCGTTTGTGTCTCCAACAATATCAGTCCTTTAGCATTGTTTTGTTGGGAGGGTTGAACGTTGAGAACATCCCCCAAGAGATGTGGTCTGAGATCTCTTTGGGGATCCCGCTCAAGTGGTTAACAAGCGAGACGCTGCGTTTGTTTTTGCGTGCTGCGCAACAGGAGCGCGATGGTGCAGACAGGCAACATCGTATCCAGCGTGTGCGTGCTTTGTTGGCGCAGAGTTCGGGAGATCACTTGTGGGAGTGGGACTGCGAGACTCACCAGGTCAAGATGTATTCGGGTTGCGAGCGTTTGTTGGGCTATCTTCCTGGGGATACGGGCGTGATGTCTTTTCAGGAGTGGTTGCGGCTTTCTCATCCAGAGGAAAGAACTGAGCTTCAACGTTTGATCTCCCGGATGTTGGAGCGCGGTGAGCAATCTTTCTTCCACGAGCTGCGTTTTCTTTCGAAGGATGGGAAGCGTTTGTGGGTACAACTTCGCGGTCTTTGTGTGTATGGCCCCGCTCGTCGTCCTTTGCGTGTGATTGGCACGATGTCAGCGATCAAACGCCGAATGAAAACAGATCAACATGTGAGTTTGCGTGCCCAACATGATCTGCTGACGTGTTTGTTGCATCGAGAAGCGTTTATGGAGTCGCTGCGACGGGAGTGTCAGCAGGGTATACAACCTGAAAATGGCTGTACATTGTTTTTGTTTGACGTGGATCGCTTTTCTAAAGTCAACGATACTTGGGGGATTTCGACGGGCGATCGTTTGTTGCGAACGCTTGCGCAAAGGCTGTTGAAGTGTACACCGCGCAGTCTTTTCCTCGGTCGTTTGGGCAGCGATGAGTTTGCGGTGGTCTTTCGTGGTACAGGCTCTGTAGGAGAGAGTTGTTTGGCTGCGCAAGACTGTTTGGGCCATCTCAACGATCCTGTGGATCTGGGTGGGTTCGAGTATCATCCGAGCATCAGTTGTGGGATCTCTTATCTTCACGAGCAGTGTTCCACTGCGGATGAGTTGCTGGCTGCTGCGCACTTGGCGTTGCGTCAGGTCAAAGACGAAAGCCCTGGAACTTATCGAGTTTTCGATGCAGAAGCACAACAACGCTTTCGTTCGCGCCTTCAACTTGAGCAAGATCTTTGGGGAGCCAGTGATCGAGGTGAGCTGGTGTTGATGTACCAACCGCTTGTTTCCCTAGACAAGGGCGATTTGAAGGGATTTGAGGTTCTGTTGCGCTGGCACCATCCAGAACGAGGGATGATCTCACCTGTTGAGTTTATTCCGTTGGCGGAGGCGACAGGAGCGATCGTCAAGATCGGTTGGTGGGTTTTGGAGCAGTCCTGCAAGCAGATTGCAGAGTGGAATCGCATGAGAAGTCGGGAGGATATCCTCTCTTTGCATGTGAACTTTTCGAGCAAGCAGTTTGCGACGCCAGCTTTGGTCGAGCGTTTGTCGGACTTGATTCGAGAAACAGGGATCGATGCCTCTTGGTTGAAGATCGAGATCACAGAAAGTATCTTGATGGAAGATACCAAAGTTGCGATTGATTTACTTCATCAATTCAGGGGTTTAGGGGTTGAGATCTGCATGGATGACTTTGGGACAGGATACTCTTCTTTGAGTTATCTTCATCAATTCCCTATAGATGCGATCAAGATCGACCGTTCATTTGTTAGGAACATGGAAGAACGAGAAGGTGGGCGGTCTATCATCCACATGATCTTGTCTCTTGCGAGCCATCTCAAGTTGGGTGTGATCGCGGAAGGCATCGAGACAGCGCGCCAACATCGGCTTCTTTGGGAAGACGGATGTCGTATGGGCCAAGGATATTATTTTTCGCGGCCGTTGTACGAAGAAGATGCGACCTCATTGGTGCTCTCTCAACGAAAAAATACAGCTTTTTCTGAGCAAAAGTCTTCCCTTCATCGCCATCTTTCGGACGAGATCGTGGCTTTGGAAATCGCCTCCTAATCTCTCCTTGATGGCATATCTCATCTAAGAATTTTTCTGAATAATTCCTGCAAGGGATGCGGGACGGGAGAAGTGCGATGAAGCGGCACGGAAGCGGGCTTTTTCGTTGGGTAGGCTTGTTTTGTTTGGTAGGTTTGGCGCTCCTAGCGATGGGATGTGCAAACGAATATAGCCCCGAAGAGATCGGGGTCCAGGAGAAAAAGATCATCGGGGGCGTTCCCGCAGAGCGGATGCAAGGGGTCGGGGCTTTGGTTGCGCGACGAGGCATTCCTTTTTGTTCGGGTGCTTTGATTCAAGGGCGTACCGTTTTGACGGCAGCCCACTGTATCCAAGAGATCCATCGCCTGATGAAAGCAGGGACTCCCGTGGAGTTTCGTTTGGATCTTCCCATCCATGGCGAGATCTCAAGTGCCTATTACACAGTCACAAAAGCCATCGAGCATCCCGCTTCGTCAGCGGAGCTTGGACAGGTCCCGCAAAATGATCTGGGGCTTTTGTTTTTGGATCGTGTGGTTCATCACGCGCAGCCTTTGCCTGTTGTTTCCCGTCCGATGGACTCTTTGGCGATTGGTACAGAGATGGTGTGGACAGGCTACGGTCTGTTGCAGACGACTCCTTTTGTGGTGGGTGCGAAGCGTCGTTTTCAAGCGATCTTGCCTTTGTTGAAGATGCAAGCGGATCGCCTCGAAGGTTATGCGATGGGACGCAGTGCTTGTAGTGGTGACTCAGGCGGTCCTGTTTTGCTCCAAGAGTCGGGAGGTTTGGTTGTTGCAGGTGTGATCTCTTATGGGATGGGCACCAAAGACGATACTGGACAGTCTCGTTGTGACGGTAGTTCGGTTGCTTTCCGCGTGGATGTCTATCGAAGTTGGATGGAACAAGTCGAGCAGCAAGAGTTCCCCGCGTGCCAAGGAGATAGCTCGTGTGGTGTGGGGGCACAGTGTCGAGATGGTGTTTGTGTGCCGACTGAAGCCGCGAGTCATGGGCGTCTTTGTCGTCCTTGTTCTGTCTCGCAAGAGTGCGGTGGAAACGGGAATTTTTGTGCTCGTTTGGCGGAAGGATATCGTTGTTTGCAGACTTGTGGACGCGATGATGCTTGTCCTGCGGGCTATGCTTGCGGAACGATCCAAGGTGTCAAACAATGCTTGCCTTTGGCGGGCTCGTGTTCTGAAACCACTTGTAAGAAAAATGATGACTGCGGTGCTGGTGAGATCTGTCGCTCTGGGAAGTGTTCTGTTCCTGATGTGGCGGTGGCTGCGGGGGCATGTGGAGCTTGTCAAAGTGGTACTTGTGCAGTGGGTCAGCGATGCGTGAAGTTGGGTGCTGAGACCTCTCGTTGTTTGCAAGCGTGTGAAGCTGGGGTCTTTTGTCCTTCGGGTTATGCTTGCCAAGAGATCGGCGGCGGTCGTTCTTGCGTACCTGTCAGCGGGATGTGTGGTTGCCAAAGTGATCGCGACTGTTCGGGTTCCCAAGTTTGTCGTGGGGGCCAGTGTCAAATGCCCAAAGGTCGGGCTCTTGAGCAGTCATGCGATGATGCACATCCCTGTGCCCCTGGATTGCAGTGTGCCTACAACCACGAGAACAAACGTGTTTGTCAGCGCCTTTGTGGAGCTCCTGCCCAACGAGCGTTGGAGCGTTCTTTGGGAACACCTGGATCTTTTTGTCGAGATGGTGCGTGTGGCTTGGGCGGATTTTGCGCGGATATCGGTTATCCCTCGCCTGTTTGTTTTGCACAGCGTTGTGAGGTTGACGCAGACTGTTCCAATGGTGGTAGCTGCATGAACATCACGGGTGTAGGGAAGTCTTGCGTGTGTTCACAAGATAGCCAGTGCAAAACGGGTCGTTGTGAGAAGGGTTTGTTTCAACAGATCTTCCGCAAAGATATCGGGGCATGTGCGCCTCCTCCTCCTACGCTAGGTGAAGTCGGTTGTATGGCGGGCACCACCTGCCGCGATGCAAGCAAAGATGTGGCTTGTCATGTCAATAGCGCGGCGTGTGTTTGTCGCCGAGCGCGTGGCGTGGGTGAGCGTTGTTCGGCCTTGGATGCGTGTGCAACAGGTTTGGTTTGCGCGAACCTCAGTGAAGGTTCGGTCTGTTTGGAACCTTGTGTTCCTGGCGAAGCTGGTGGTTGTTCGGTCACTGGTGGCGCATGTGTGATCCCTGGAAACAAGCCGAATGAAGGGTTTTGTGGATGCTCTGCGGTCCATGGATGTCCAAGTGGTCGATTTTGTCAGGTGAGTTTGGCTGGAGGTCTCGGATACTGCAACGAAAACGAGCAAGCACCGCGTTGCGGCGATGGTGTCTGTAGCTTTGGTGAGGACTGCTCTGGTTGCGCTGCGGACTGCGGTTGTGCAGATGGCGCATCTTGTTACCAAGGGGTCTGCCAAGAAGGGGCACCGATCTCTTGGTTGGAAGAGTCCAAAAGCACAAGCTCTTATTTGTGCGATAGTTCGAAGGAGATCTGTCAGGTCTCGCAAGCGGCTTGTGAAGGCCCGAACTGCGCACCTTTGATGCGGATGGGCTGCCAATCGGTCGAAGGCACCGCATGGTTGGGTGGTTTGTTTGGATTGTTCTTGTTGCTTGCGGTACGAAGAAGGCGAGAAGGCTGGGGGTTAGGCCGTGGGTGAGGCCGTGGGTGAGGTTGTGGGTGGGGTGCCTGCGTCGATGGGTTCGGGGGCAGGGCGGTTGCGGTAGTAGATCTGATAGAACGAAGGGATAAAGAACAACGTGATCATCGTGGAGCTGAGAAGGCCCCCGATCACAGCTCTTGCGAGTGGTGCTTGTGCTTCGCCACCTTCACCAGCACCAATGGCCATCGGAAGAAGGCCAAGGATGGTGGTGAGCGAGGTCATCAAGATGGGGCGGAGGCGTCGTGTTGCAGACTCGCGGACCACATCGCTCAAGGGGAGCAAGGGTTGTTCGATACGCAGTTGGTTGTTTGTATCGACGAGCAAGATCGCGTTATTGACGACGATCCCGCCAAGCATCATGCAACCGATCATCGACTGCATGTTCAGCGTGGTGCCCGTGAAGTAAAGTGTTACCAAAACACCGATGGCAGCGAGAGGAACGGAGCCCATGACGATGAAGGGGTCTGCGAAGTTTTCGTACAAGCTCGCCATCACCATATACACCAACAAGAGAGAGAGCAGGATGCTAAACACCAACTCAAGGAAGGCTGCTCGTTGTTCTTCAAGGTCTCCCGTGAAGGCAACGTAAACGCCTGTTGGTTTGGGGATGTTGTTGATTGCGAGACGAAGGTCTTCGACGACAGAACTGATGTCGCGCCCAACGACGTTGACCGCAAGGGTAACGATACGTTGTTGTGCGCGGCGTTCGATCCGTCCGGGCCCACGGCGACTTTCTGTTCGCAGGATGCTTCCTAGCTGGATCACTTGGTTCGCGCTGTTGGTGAGTGTAAGGGTTTCGATCTCGTCTTGGGAAAGTTTGGTGGCATTACGGAATTGAACACGGATGGGGTATTCTTTTCCGCCCTCTCGATAATAACCGACGATGCTACCCGTAAAGACCGTCTGAAGGAGGTTTGCGATCTGAGTGACGCTCAGATTCATCTCTCCCGCGCGTTGGCGATCAATTTGTAAGAATTGTTCTGGGTTGGTGGCTTCTGCGCTTTGGCTGAGTTGGGCATCTGTGACGCCAGGGATCTCTTCGGCTACATCTTGGATCTTGCGCGCAAGGGCCGCACTCTGCTTGAGATCGAAGCCTTGGATCTCCAATTGGATCTTTTCATCTCCGCCGCTCATGGCACGTTTCAACATAAACATACCTTTGCTGACGCGTACACGCACCGTCATCCCAGGGATGTTGCGGACTTTACGAAACAGCGCAGCGGCGACTTGATCAGAGGAGCGCTTGCGTTTTGTTCGAGAACTCAGGGTGATGCGGATCTCGCCTGAGTTGTTGCCACCACCCCGCCATCCTCCCCCACCTACGCGGGTTTCCATGTTGACGAGTTCGGGGATTTCTTTTCGCACGACAGCTTCGATTTGTTTGATCTTGGTTTCCATGATGCCAAGGCGGATCCCTGGTTCCATCTTGAGGCTCAGGCGTAGTTCACCTTCGTCTGCGGAGGGCATCAACTCGAAGCCGATACCGCGCATACAAAGCAACGAAGCCAAGAGTGCCAAGATGATCAAACCCATCAATGTACTCGGTGAATTCAGGGTTTTTCGAAGAGCCCATCCATAAAAGGATTCGAGCCCTGTAAAAAGCTTTTCACTGAGTGCAAAGAGTCTTACGCTCCAACTGTTCGGATCTTGGGGGGCATTGAGGTCGTGCGAAAGCAGTCTCGCTGCAAACATCGGGACCAGCGTGAGCGCCACAACCAGCGAGCAGACGAGTGCGAAGGCCACAACATAAGCAAGCTGCTTGAACAAAGCACCCGATACACCGCGTGCAAAGATCAAAGGGAGGAAGACAACCAAGGTCGTCAAAGTCGAAGCGATGATCGCTGCTGTGAGTTCGTCACCTCCGCGGATCGCTGCTTCACGTGGGGTAAGCCCGTCCTCTCGGTGTCGATAGATGTTTTCCAAGACAACAATCGAGTTGTCCACGAGCATCCCGACCCCGAGCGCAAGACCGCCCAAGGTCATCAAGTTGAGTGTAAAGCCTGCAAAATAAACGAGGGCAAACGTACACACGATCGAGATCGGAATGGAGAGCGCGATAACGACGGTACTACCAAAGTTTCGGAGGAAGAATAAGATCACGAGGATCGCCAGCACACCACCCAAGATAACGGACTCACCGATGTTGTCGATGGAGCGCTGGATGTACTTGGAGTTGTCGATGATCGGGACGATGGTCAGGGCCGTTACATCGCGGTTGATCAGCTCAAGTTCTTTGAGGACGCGTTTGGCGACTTCGACCGTGTTGGTTCCCGCTTGTTTTTGGATGGCAAGGCGGATACCTGGCTTGCCGTTGACGCGGACGATTTGTGCGCGCTTTTTGCGGGTGTCTGAGACGCGAGCGATGGTTTTGAGGTAGATTGGGGCACCATCACGCACGAAGACTACGGTATTCCTGAGTTCTTCGATCTTTTGGAACTGCCCAACCGTGCGGATGTTGACTTCGATGTTTCCGCGTTCTACGGGGCCTGCGGGAGAGTTGAAGTTCTCTGCCTTGAGTCGTTGTAGAAGCTGATCCAACGACAAACCCAAAGAGCGCATCTTGCCTGTGTAGATGTCGACGTGGATCTCGCGCTCGTCGCCACCGAGGATATCGAGTGATGCAACGCCTGGAACACGTTCGATGCGCTGTTTGACTTGATCTTCAATGATGCGTTTGGCTTGCATCATCGGGATCTCGCTCGATACACCAAGGATCAAGATCGGTTGGCTCGCGGGGTCAAACTTGCGCAACGTCGGTCGTGTCGCTTGTTCGGGAAGTTTCCCGATAACGCGGTCCATACGGTCGCGGATATCGTTGGCAGCGGCTTCAAGATCGACGCCCCAAGCGAAGGTGACGCGGATCTGGCTGCTACCTTCGACTGAAACAGACGAGACTTCTTGCACGCCAGGGACCGCGTTGAGGGCTTCTTCGAGAGGTCGCGTCAACAACTGCTCGATCTCTTCGGGGCTTGCGTTCTCGTAGGTCGAAGACACAGAAAGAGTCGGGTAACTAACGTCAGGCATCAAGTCCACGGGGAGGCGGAAAAATGCAACCGCCCCAAGCAACACCGCGATGAGTGTCGCCATCGAGACAAGGACTGGACGGCGTACGGAGAGACCTGCAATGGACATGCTCAGCCTCCTTGTTTGCGGCGATCTTTGCCGTTCTTGCGTTTGCCCTTGCCTTTTTTACCCTTTTTTCCACCCTTGCCTTTTTTGCCTTTTTTCGCGTCCTTGGAACCGATTTGGATCTTCGAACCGTTGCGCAAGAGGTGATAGCCCAGTGTGACGACTTGGCCAGCGAGAGGCGTGAGGACCTGCACTGTGCTGACGGTTTGGACACCCAGTTTGAGGGGGAGAAAAGAGGCGACTTTTTTCTTGGGGTCGACGTGGAAAACGCCCGACTTGTCGTCACGTTGGACGAGGGCGATACGTGGAATCAACGTAGCCTTGGGATAACGTGCGTACTCTACGCGGAGGCGCACAAACATCCCCGGTTTGAGTGCGAGATCTTCGTTGTGGATCTCGATCTCAACGCGCGCAAGGCGTGAGCTTTCTTTGAGCATGGGGGCGATGCGAACGACTTTTCCTGCAAAAGTACGGTTTTTGTAAACATACGTTGTAGCGTAAGCAGGTTGTCCTACACGAAGTCGGATATAGTCTTTCTCGGTTACATAAATCACGGCGATGACCGAGCGGATATCCAGCAGCGTCAACATCGGGGCGTTGGGTTGAACCAACGAGCCTTCGTCCACCAAGCGCTCGCCCACCATGCGAAAGGTCTCTTGCTCTGCTTCTTTGGCTGGGGCTGCCTTGCCATTTTTGGCTTTGCCATTTTTACCATTCTTTTTGGTATTTTTGGCTTTGCCATTTTTGGTTTTTCCGTTTTTACCGTTCTTTTTGGCTTTGGTTTTCTTGGCTTTGGTCTTTTTGCCATTTTTACCATTCTTTTTGGTATTTTTGGCTTTGCCATTTTTGGCTTTGTCGTTTGACTCTTCTTGCGCTTCGATGGTTTCGCCTGCTTCCATGAGTTCGCGGCGACGTGCTTGGCTGAGTGGTCTGCGGACCCACTGTGCGGTGATGCGTGTGTAAGAAAGTCTTACACGTGCAGAGCGCAAGAGGGAGCGTTTTTGCGACAAAGAAGCTTGTGCGACTTTAAGCTTGGCTGCTTCGATCTTGTAGGCGGACTCAGCGGCTTCACGGTCGGTTTGTGAGACGAGTTTGCGTTGGCTGAGTGTACGTGTGCGTTGATAATCTTTGTAAGCCTTAGACAGTCGGCTTTTTTGTTCTTCCAATTGGGCATTGGCGACGCGTACTTCTGCGAGCGCTTGTTCAACCTGCTGAACCACTTCGTTGTTTTCGATGGTTGCGAGGAGATCGTTGGGTTTGACTTTGTCGCCTACACGGACTTTGAGCAGGTTGAGGCGTCCACCAATTTGGGGGGAGACCGTGTATTGATAACGAGGTAGCAAAGAGCCGATGTATTGGCCTTCATCGACGATCTCGCCGCGTTTAACATTGGTGACTTCAACGACGACTGCGCCACCACGGCGTCCGCGTTTTGCTTTCTTGGGATCGGGCTTTCGCCATTGCCATATCAGGACGCCGATGAGAGCGAGGGCGGCGATCCAAAACAACCATGTTTTGAGTCGTTTCATGTTTTTCTCCAGAGGGTAAGGGCTTCTTGAAAAGAAGAGTCACGTCAGTGAACGCTACTCGCAGTGTTGATTGTACGCAAGCGTGCAGGGGCAACGAGAGATGTTTTGAAAAGGATCTGAGCTTTCTGTGGGAGAAAACGTTGTGTGCAAGGGGAGACTTGCGAGCGTTTGGGTTGTGCGTGCATGGTTATGTTCTTTGCGGGTTAAAGGGAGGACTTGGCGATCTGCTCGATGGCAAGGACAAACTCTTGTGGGACTTCTTCTTGGAGGAAGTGCCCAGCTTGTGTGATCGTGACGGTGGCTTGGGGAAAGGCTTGGGTGTGTCGTTTGAGGGCCTTTCCAAGGACGGGGTCACGTTCTCCCCAGACCAGCGCCATCGGTCCCGTAAAACTGCGCAACCAAGCTTCGATTTGTTGGAGAGGTTGCATGGTCGGATGTTCTGGATGATTGGGGACCATGCGTGCGAGAGCCAATGGTGCGGAACGAGACGAAAAGCTGCGAAAAGGCCAGAGATAGGCTTTTTTGACTTCTCTTTGGATCGATGTGGGATCGCCTTGGACGCGCTGCAGGATGCTTTGGGGAAAGTTGAATCCGTAAAACACCAAATTACTGAGGATGGGGAGCTGCGCAAAGCGATGAAAGAGCGTGCCTTTGGGTCTTTTGGGAGCAAGGACAGATGTGTTACCAAGGACGATGCCTGCGATTCGTTCGGGACAGCGGGCTCCTACACCTGTGGCGATCGGCCCTCCCCAGTCTTGCCCGACAAGGATGACTTGCTTCAGATCGAGGGCTTCGACGAGTTGGGTGACTGCATCGACATGGGCTTTGAGGCTATGGTCCCCAAGCTTCGGGAGCTTTGTGGAAGCTCCAAAGCCCAGTAGATCTGGGGCGATACAACGAAAGCGTTGTGGATCGAGTGCTTGAATGATCTTGCGCCACAGAAAGCTCCAAGCAGGGTTTCCATGGACGAGCAGCAGCGGTTGGGCTTGGGGCGATCCGTGATCGACAAAG
Organism: Myxococcales bacterium; assembly: GCA_020632975.1. Taxonomy (GTDB): domain Bacteria; phylum Myxococcota_C; class UBA6777; order UBA6777; family UBA6777; genus JAKLKB01. Next base: position 164,526 of record JACKEL010000001.1, on the reverse strand, counting down.
TGCATGGTTCCTTCGATGCGTCCGTCATAACGCAAAGAAAAAGCCTTGCGTTGAAAGGGCATCATCTCTTCGATCCAGTGGGGGAGTGCGGGGGCTTCGACAAAGGGCATACCTTGCTCCTGTTTTGGGGTATGGGGTCTGACGTTTGAAGTCTTCTCAAGGTTGCAGTGGGGAAGATATCGGGCGCGAGGTGGTTGGCGAGAGCGACGAATCTGTGGGGGAGGCTTTTGTCTCGTGAAGGAAACGCCGATCCCATGGTGTATGACTCTGCATCGCAAGCAAGATCGCGTCTCCTACGATGGGAGCGGTTAGATAGTATCTTTGGCCGCCCCACTGAAAAGTAAATCCTGCCATCTCTGCCGTGCGAAGGAGCTTTTGTAAGACTTTTTGATCTTTGTGAAAGTGCGCGCTTCCGATCGCAAACCCCGTGGCAGAGGGGCTTAGGCCAAAGAGGACAGGACCTGAGTCAACATCGCCGTATCCTTGGATGCCACGAGGCCACTCGCGGATGCCTGCGATCCCCCACCAAAGTTGGTCGAAAAAGTATGACTTGATGTGTTGGTAGTGCGCTTTGGCGAGCGCTGGATCGATGAAGCACAGAAAGAACGCATCCCATGTTGCGCCGCTTCCACGCGGTCCCTGCGAGACTTTTCCTTGTACATTCAGCGAAAAAGGGAAAAGTTTGAGCTTGGGGTGGCGTAGCTTGTTGAGAGTCCGCAGCCAACGTTGAACTTCGGTTGGGAGTGGCTGTTTGTGGATGCGCGCATAGAGTGCTAGAGATGCCATGATGACCGAATTGTCGGGGATATAGGTCTCTCTTGGGTAGGTTTCGAGATGGGAAGTTGTGGTGTTCTTCAATCTTCTGAGCAAGGCTTGGCTGATCTGCTCAAAAAGCTTGGAATGTTCCTTGCTGCCGAGAAGATGGTGTGCTGCTAGCGCCCAGTTGAGATGGCCCAGATAGCCGATGTGTCCATGTTGGCTCTGCAAAGAACGAAGGGGGTCTTCTCTCCACGCCCTTGTGTCAAAAGCGCGGATATTTGGGTGGAACATCCTTTTGATCAGGAGCGAGACTTCTTTTTGGGCGGTGGGTTGGGTGTCTGGATAAAGAAACGCCAAGTTGGTGATGGCAGCGACCGTCATCGAATGAGCTACCAAGGCCCACTCTCCACGAAAACGAGGTGGAAGAAAGCTTGGGAGGTCGGCTGGCGTCAGTTGGTTTTGGATGAGGCGCTGATGAAGATACTTCTTTCGAGAAAAGAGGTCTTTTCTGGCTTGTTTTCTGAGCAGGGCTTTGGCATCCGTCGAGGCCCAAAGTACCCAAGATAGCTTGAAGATCGCAAGTGAGAAAAGGAAGAGGGAAAACGTTCGACACGCTTTCCAAAAGATCCGCAAGATGGGGTGTTGAGGAGAGGTGACTTTCATCGCGGGATGCCTCACGCGTAGAGGGTTTCTGCCAAGCGGTCTGCGATCAACCGCACGGTTTCGAGATCGCGTGCATCTTGGTGGATCAACATCCAAGCATCGAGAGAGAGTTCTTGGAGGGGGTCTGTCAAGCGGACAAGGCGCGTATCATCGTCGCCCACAAACAAAGGTAAGAGACCCAAAGCGGCGCCAGATGCGATGGTTTCGAGTATAAGCATGGATGTACTGAGGCGTAAGACGGGTGGGTTCTTTTTGAGTCGCGGGAGCAACCAACGCATGCTTGGTAGGTGGTCGAGGGTGGGCACAAAAGCCGCCCAACGACAGCGTTGATAACGTTCTTCTGTCCATGCTTCTGGGTAGGTCTCCGCAAAGGAAACGGAGGCATACACCGCAAAGGGCGTCTCGCCTAGACGCCGACAGTACAGGTTTCCTGTTTCGGGTCTGCGGTTGCGCAGCGCGATATGTGCATCGCCGCGCTCCAAGTTGACGTCCTTCATCCCTGCAAGGATCTCGATGTGGATATCGGGTGCACCTGCGATCAGAAGAGGTGTTTTTCGGGCGATGCTGCGGCCGATCAGTTCCCCGCAAGCGATGCGCACAACGCCCGATAGATGGCTTGAACGGAAGTGGGCGATGCGTTGGATGTGTGAGGCTGCAAGCGACATCTGTTCGATGAGAGGTTGCAAGGCTTTGCCGCGCGCGGTAGCTTGGCAACCTGTGGCATTACGCTGCAAGATCGGGCCCCCAAGACTTTGCTCCAAAGAGCGGATATGACGGCTGATCGTGGGTTGGCTCATCTTGAGGTGCTCTGCTGCTTTGGAAAGGCTACCGCTTTGGACTACCTGCGCAAAGATACGCAGATCATCCCAGGAAGCAGGCGTGCCATGCGGCGAGGCGGGCTTGTTATTCATTTTTGCATATCCCCTCTACAGAAAGATCTCTTCAAATCAAGGCAGACGTCATTCATTTATGTACCGTTGCACGAAGATGAAAAACAAACCAGATGGGAGAAATCAGATGAAACAAAAGCAATTGGGCACGAATGGACCGATGGTTTCTGCATTGGGCTTGGGCTGCATGGGGATGTCAGACTTTTATGGTCCCGCAGATCGCAATGAGAGTCTGGCTACGATCCAAGCTGCGGTTGATGCGGGGATTCAGCTTTTGGATACAGGCGATTTTTATGGGATGGGACACAACGAACTGTTGATCCGCGAAGCTTTGGCGACGATCCCACGAGAAAAACTGTTTATCGCTGTGAAGTTTGGGGCACTGCGCGCACCCGACCGCAGCTTCTTGGGCGTCGATACACGGCCCGCTGCGGTCAAAAATGCGCTAGCCTACACTTTACAACGCCTTGGCACGGACTATGTGGACTTGTACCAACCCGCACGTGTCGATCCACAGGTGCCGATCGAAGATACAGTCGGGGCGATTAAAGAGATGGTGGATGCTGGTTATGTCCGACATATCGGACTTTCGGAGGCAGGTGCAGACACCTTGCGCAGAGCCTCAAAAGTCCATCCGATCGCGCAGTTGCAGATCGAATATTCTTTGGTGAGCCGCCATATCGAAGAAGAGATCTTGCCTACCGCAAGGGAACTTGGGATCGCGATCTCTGCGTATGGTGTGTTGTCTCGTGGTTTGTTGAGTGGGCACTGGACCCCCGAACGCTCGTCGCAGGCAGGACGAGAGTTTCGGGGTCATCTGCCGCGTTTTCAGGGAGAGAATCTTGAGAAGAATCTCGCGTTGGTCGAAGCCCTGCGCGGCATCGCTGAAGAGAAAGGGGCCAATGTTGCACAAATCGCTACAGCTTGGGTGATTTCGCGAGGCGAAGATGTCATCCCTTTGATTGGGGCACGCAAACGTAGCCATCTTGCCGATGCTTTGGCGGCTTTGGAGCTTGTGCTGGATGCTGATGATCTCACGCGCATCGAAGCGGCTGTACCCAAAGATGCCGTTGCTGGGACGCGCTACGATGCTTGGCAAATGAACATGCTCGACAGCGAGCGCTCATAATCAAGGATGGGTGAGAGATTGCCCGATACTAGGGCTAGTGCAAGGGCGGGTCTTCGTGTCTGTCTGGTGAACCTCTGCGTCCGCCCGATGGATGGGGCCTCTTCACTCGATGGGGATCTTCGTTTGCCTGATAGATGGGGCTCTGTGCCCGTCCAATAGGTCTGCGTTTGACCACTTGCTCGATAGGCGGTCCTTCGTTTTTTTCCGATATACGGGATTATTCACTCGATGGGGAACTGCGTTTGTCTGATAGATGGGGATCTGCGTTTGCCCGATAGATAGGGTTTCTCTGTGTCCGCCTGATGGATGGGGCTTTGTGGCTCCCCAAATCTTTTGAGAAGCTTCTGTCTTTGTGAGGTGGGTTACCAGCAGGTGATGGCCCAAGCATCAAGATCCCAGTGTTTGATCATGCTGCTGAAGCCTTGGGGGACTTTGGGGCAGACTTGGCTTTTGGTCTTGTCGTACTCAACGTGGAAGACGGCTTTTCCTGCATCTAGGAAAGGTTGGAGCATAGAGCATTCGTTGTAGGAAAGGCACTCTTCGTTTAAGGCCCAGTCGAAGTCACCTACAAGTTGTTTGATCTGATCAAGGTCGTTCTTCAATCCTATGGATAGACCGCGCTTATGGGCTTCGGATGCCAAGAAGCGATTGAAGTCGAGTTGATCTTGGGCGGTGAGCGGGAACCCCGTTTTGTTTTGGTATCCATCGACATTGTCGGGCTCTACGCCATCACAGCCTTTTTGTTTCGCGAGATCGAGGCGTGTTTTCATGATGTCGCGGACATTGGTTGCGCGGATATCCAGCCAAAGTTCATCCCAACCATCCATCTTTTGGCCTTTGACAGCAGCTGTAAAGGCGGATTTGTCTGGGCGCCAGTCTTCGTAAGATCCTGCACTAAAATAACAGATGACCACTTTTTGCTGCGCTTTGAGGGAAGCGATGGTTTGGGCCGTGTGATCGAAGAGATCGATGTCATACATCTGTGCTTTAACGCTTGTGTCCAACGTCCCTGTGAGTTGCCAGTGCCACGTGGTGCCAGGGGTGGGTTTCCAGATCGTCGGTGGGCAGTCTTGGGGACAAGAGGTTGTTGTCTCTCCAGGATCGCACAGCTTGTTGCCGCACGTCGACTCGGGTGGAGCGGCTTCTTGTGCAGGTTGTTCTGGTGGTGCCTCTTCTGCTGGGCTTGGCTCTGGACGAGGTTCAGGGCCTTTTTCGGGTGATCGTTCTGGACTCTGTTCTGCCGAGGCATCCCAGATGTCTTCTTCTTTGGCAAAAGGTTCTGTTTGTATGGGTTCTTGTGGATGTTCTAACGTTGGTTCTTTTGCTTTTTCGGCTGTGGATTCTTGGGTGGATGAGGGCTCTTGGGTCGATGGGGACTGCGGGCAGCCAACAAACAAAGTCGAGATGGCCCACAAGTAAACGTAGAGAGAAAACCACGACAAGGGTGTCCGACGACGAGAAGAAAAAGAAAACATATGCAACCTCCTTGATTTTGGGCAGAGCATAACAGAGTGGAAGGCGAGAGGCCATGTGGTGCGCGAGAGGTCGCTTCTTTGTGGGGTCGGGATATTTCGGGAGCTGTGGGAGGTATGGTAGGGTGTCGCATCAAAAACAAGGAGGTTGTGCAGGATGGAAAAAAAGGGAGCAAAAGGCATGGGATGGCAAGCATGGGCTGCGTGGATCTTGTTATTACCATTGGCTTTGATGTCGTTGTTGTCGATCTTTCGGGCGCCTACCAATATCTTGTGGTTGCTATCTGTCGGGGTGATCGAGTGGGGGCATTGGTTGGTTTTGGTGGTGGGTGTGGGCTGTTTCTTGGCGCGTGGTGCGACTTTTTCACATGGCTTGTGGGGGATCGGGATCGTCACAGGGCTGCTGCTCTTGAGTCCATGGATGCGAGCGAGTGTGTTGGGTCGAGAGCTACCAAAAGCTTTTGAGAAGGCTTGGGGAAAGCAGCCTCCCTTGCATGTTCAAGGGGCTTTCGGCCAAGAACGTCCTTTGATGTTGGGTCGTTTGTGGGGGGTGGGAAGCCCCAAAGTGCGGGTGCGCCGCGAAGAAGTGACCGTTGGAGATGGAAAAAAGCTACCTTTGGAGATCTACCGTCGTGTGGATGTGACGGGTGTGCAACCTTTGGTGGTGGTGATCCACGGCGGTGCTTGGAAACGAGGCGATATCCACCAACTCCCCGCAGTCAATCATTATCTTGCGGCGCGTGGTTTTACGGTGGCTTCTATCACGTATCGTTTGGCGCCCAAGTACCAGTTCCCCGCACAACGCGATGATGTAGAACACACGATTCGTTGGCTGCAAAGCAAGGCAAAAGAGTTCCAGTTCGATCCGCAAAAGCTCGTCTTGTTGGGAAGAAGCGCAGGTGCGCACCTTGCTTTGTTGGTGGGGTATCGCGGTGCGATCAAGGGTGTTCGTGGCGTTGTGGATTTGTACGGACCCACGGACATGAACTGGAGTTGGGGACATCCCTCCAATCCTTGGGTGATCAGCACGCCTGGGACCTTGGGTGAGTTTTTGGGAGGAACGCCCAAGAAGAAGAAAGCGGCTTACGACGCGGCTTCTCCGCTGTATCTTGTGCAGAAAAATGTCCCTCCAACGCTGATGATTCACGGGTTTCGAGATGAGTTGGTGTCTTACAAGCAGAGCCGCCGTCTCGCGAAAAAGCTCCAAGAACACGGTGTAAAGCACTTCTTGTTGGAGATCCCTTGGGCAAGCCATGGCTGCGAAGCCAATTTGTTTGGTCCCTCAGGGCAGATGTATCTTTATGCTCTAGAAAGATTTTTACGCGTTGTGGCTTTGGAAAAAGAGCAAAAGAAAAAGTAAGAATATTTCTTGGGTGAGGGAGATGGAAGGGGGTGGGGAAAGAGAAGCTAGGCTTCCCAAGTGAGCGATGCGAACGGATACATGGGGAGAGGGGGACTCAGCCAGCAGTGCAAACGGCGTTGCCTGCGCAGTCTTGCGAACAGTTGGTGCCCGAACAAGCGAGGTTACAGGTCGTGCTATCAGCGGTACATTTTTGCACGCAGTTTGCGCCTGTACAGGAGAAGTTGCAGTTTCCGCCGCTTGCGCAAGTTTGGGTGCAACCGCCGCCTTCGCAAGTGAAGTTGCAGTTTGCGCCACTTGCACAAGTTTGGGTGCAGTTTCCGCCCGCGCATGTGTAAGGACAAGAAGAACCCGAGCAGGTCTGGGTACAACCACCACCCGTACAAACAGCATCTACGCCACATGCATAAGCCAACACCAAAACAACGCTAAGCATGGCAACGATTTTTACAATAGAAACAAGAGGATGACGTGCGCTTGAGATCATAAGAACATACTCCATAAAAAATAAGCGTCATAATTCCCCAAGGATCGAGCTAAGTGGCTCTCTTCTCGAAGGATACTTCTGGTGCGGGCTGTGCTATTGCTAACTGAAATCGAAGCAGTGTGTCAAGATATTTCTTTGAGGGAAAAAATTGTTTGAGGCTTTGAGGGGAGGGGTGGAACAGGTGGGAGGTTTTTGCTTTATTCAGCGAGATGATGAGAAAATCCTTGTTGGGTGAGCCAGTCGCGAACAGCCTCGCCTGTCCCAAAAGGCCAAGGTCTGAGCTTTTGTGCGGGGACGGCTTTGTAGGCTGCGATCTCTTCGCTGAGGGTGATCTCTCCTTGCGCTTTGACATGGTAGGCGAGGATCAGTTCATTGCGCATGGAAAAGGCGTATGCACCGATAAAAGAGACAAGCTGTGCGTCGATCGCAAGTTCCTCTTTGATCTCGCGTAAGATGCCTTCTTCTGGGGTTTCGTCAGCTTCAAGGAAGCCAGAGACGAGACCAAACCAAGAAGCGGGCCATCCTTGGTTTCGCACAAGGATGATACCTTCTTCGTGTTCGACGATGGCGGCTACCACGGGGGTTGGGTTGTTCCAATGGACAAAACCACACGTTTCATCAGGACAGATCGCACGTTGGCGGCCGCCGCGTTCGGCTTGGATCAATGCTTTGCTGCATTGTGGACAATAAGTGTAGTCCTTGGGCATGGTGGCTCCTTGGGCTTATTTATGGCGACGAATACGTTCCATTTTTTCGAGTCGTTGTAGGAGTTTGCGTTGTTCTTTGCGGATGGACTCTAGGCTGGTTCCAAGGCTTTGCAAGCGGCGTTTGAGGGCATCTTGTTTGGTGATGGTTTCGATGGCGCGTTGTGCATCGCGGGTGCGGTTGGGCGTGGGGGCTTGCTCTGCATAGCGACGCAAGTGAGGGATCGCGCGTGTATCCCCGAGGATTCCGAGGGAATACACGGTGGTGTTTCGAATAAACGAGTCGGGATCTTGTAGATGGGGCAACAGTGCGTTGAGGTCGCCGATTTGGGGAGATCGGCGAAGCAGCTTGGCGATCCTTGCGAAGCCTGAGATGGCGTTGAGGCGGACGAATCGAGGCTGACCGCGTTTGATGGCTTTTCTCAGATAGGTGATAGCGCCAGGATCTTCGAGAGAGATCATCCCTTGGAGTGCGGCGGTTCGGATGCTGCCGTTGTCGAGTTCTTGTTTGTAGGCTTCTTCGAGGAGGGGGAAGGAAGCTTTGAAACGCAACTTGGCGATGGCGCTGGTGGCCGCGATGCGGACGGCGTAGCTGATGTCTTTGCGTAGCAGTTGGGTCAGTTGGGGGAGGGGATGGATGCTGCCGCACTGTCCGAGGGAACGTGCGATGGCTGCGCGGGTTCGGGCTTCTTTGACGGTCAGCGCATCGCGCAAGGCGCGACAGTTTTCGTCTTTTCGCAGATGCGCGAGGGAGCCCACAGCGGTCTCCCGAAGATACCAGTGGAGGGTTTCGTCGCGTAGGACGTTGAGAAGGGCTTTGGGGATGCTGGGTTGGTTCGGGAACTTGCGAAGGGCCTTGGCTGCGCGCAGACGGCTGGAAAAGCTGCTTCCATGTTGAAGCTGGAAAAGCCACTCTTGCCAACTCTTCTTGGGGCGAATCTCTGCGAGGAGGTCATAGGCTGCGTCAAATTCAAGCATCTTGGGTCGTTTGGTTGCAGGGAAGGAAAAGACCTCGCGTTTTTTATGGATGGAGATCGCGATGGTTCGGCGAACTTTGGCATCTTCAGATATCGTAAGTGTTGTTTCGAGGTGATAAGGCTGTTTGGTTTTTTGTTGGATGGTGGCGGTCACAAGTTTGTTTTTGGCGTCGTACTTCCAAGAAACATCGAGGCTTGGGTGACCCGCACGGTAGATCCACTGATCAAAGAAGGGTTCCCAGTTGAGTCCACTGACAGCTTCGAGCGAACGACGAAGATCCACGGTCTCTACAAGGCCGAAGGCATGGGTCTTTACGTAGTGGTTGATGGCTTTCCACCAAAGTTCATCGCCAAGGCGACGTCGGATCATGTGCAAGACTGCGGCACCTTTGGGATAACTGTGGCTATCGAAGACATCGCCTGGATGAAAGTAGCGTTTGGTGACGATGGCGCGTTTGTAGGTGGAATGGTGCATATAGTAATCTCGCGAGCGGTAACGCTGGCTGTCAAAGTCGTCTTGGCCAAACTTGTGCTCTGTGAACAGTTGATTGAAGTAGCTCGCAAAGCTCTCGTTGAGCCAGATGTGGCTCCAGTCTTTGCAGGTCAAAAGGTCGCCAAACCACTGGTGCGCCAACTCATGAGCGACCAAGTCGTCGCTGCGACGGTCCAGATGGGCGCGAGCATCATGGAGTGTTCTGTGGGCCAGTGTGGTCGCGCTGATATTTTCCATGCCGCCTGCGATAAAGTCGTGCACGGTGACTTGGTCGTATTTGGCGTAAGGATAGCGAAAACCGATCTTTTCAGAGAAGAACTTCATCATGTCTGGGGTGTACTGAAACGAGCGTTTGGCTTTTTCGATATCTGCGGGAGGAACGAGGCTTCGGATGGTGATGCCGTCCCATGTTTGGGTGTAGGTCGCAAACTTCCCGACCACCACAGAGAGCAGGTAATTGACGTGTGTCTGTTCCATCTTGTGATGGTAGGTCACCCATGTCTTGTTGGGGGTCTTGCTGATCAAACGACCATTGGTGACGACCTGAAAGCCCGAAGGGACGGTGAAGTGTGTCTCGCTGGTGAAACGCATGTTGGTAGTATCAAAAGAAGGATACCAAAAGCGATTGTTCTCGCTCTCTCCTTGCGAAAAGACCGTCACAGGCTTGTTGGGGTAGTCCTTGTCAGGAAGGATGAAGTGTAAGCCCACGCGCGGCGTGGCTTGGTAGGCGATGCGTACCTGAAAGGTTTGCGTAGGGGCGATGGGAGCGCCTGTTTGGATATGGAGCTTGTGTCCTTCGCCTTGCCATGTCGTCTTTTTGCCATTGAGAAAGACGCCTTGGATCTGAAGTTCTGCGGCATCCAACGTGAACTCTCGAAGAGGCCGAGCATTGGGGCGCATCGTCAACGTGACTTGCCCTTTGATATGCTTTTTTTGCGGTTCGATGGTGAGTTCAAGGTGAAGGTGTTGGATCTGGTAGGGGAGGTCACGGGCATAACGGGGCTTTGTGCCTTTGGGGGCGAAGGGGGCCAAGAAATGCTTGTGATCATGAAAAGCTTGGGTCATCGACGAAAACAAAAAGATCGCTGGCAAGAGCAAGAAAAAGATTTGCCGTGTCCGCTTGAACATCTGAAAGCTCCTGTTGGTTGGGAAAGTCGCGCCAAAAGATATTGCGTTTTGTCTATCCTAGCAAGCACCTCGCGGGGTTGGAGGGATCGTGAAAGGACGCCTCTATGCAAGAGGGGTATCCTTGCTTTGGAGAGCGTGGGATGCCAATATCGGGCTTCCCCACAAAGAAGAGATATCCGAAGTGGCTGCGTGCCGTGCCAAGGGAGGCCGTGCTTTGTTTCGAGAACTCATGCAAGTCCCAAATCTACTGACTTTATCTAGGATCTTGGTGAGCCCGCTGGTGTTGGTGGCTTTTGACTCTCTGCCTTTTTTACTGGCGTTGGGGATCTTTGCCGCTGTGACCGACTTTTTAGACGGTTTGATCGCTCGCAGCCTCCACCAAAGCACGGGGATCGGTGTCGCACTCGACCCCATCGCAGACAAGATGTTTGTCTTGTTCTTTTTGATTGCGGCACTGTGGCGCGGGATGCTCTGGCCTTGGATGATTGTGGCCTTGGTCTTGCGCGATGCTTTTGTGGCGGTCGCGATCCCGCTCTTTTTGTGGCTGTTTCGAGGGCGTGTGGATATGGAGAAGATCCGCACGCGCTTTAAGGCCCGACTTGCGGGAAAGATTGTTACCTCCATTCAGTTTCTGTGCGTCGTTTCGTTTGTGCTTACGCCGCGTGCAACGTGGCTGCAAACGCATGAGGTGATGCATTGGCTACATCTGCCGTTCTTGCTGCTGTATCCCGCCTCTGTGTGGGCGATCTTGGATTATGCGTGGTATCAAGTCGCTTTGGTCAAAGAACAAAGTGCTTCTTCTTAGAGCCTAGAGGCTTTAAGAGAGGTTTCGCTGCAAAGGAGAAGCCATGGAATCGGGTACTCGTTTCGTTTCAAAAGTCGATACATGGTTGGCTGTTGTCTTGATTGGCTCGTTGTTGTTGCTTGTTGGCTCCACGATCTTGTTTTGGTTTGTCGCGCCCCCAGCGCAGCGATGGATCATGATGGGGAGTTTGGGGCTGGTCTTGCTGCTGACCTTTGGCTTGGTCATCCCCATATACTACGACCTCGAGCAAGATGTGTTGTTGGTGCGTAGTGGCTGGCTGCGAACGCGCGTTCCCTACGCCAAGATCACCAAGGTGGAGCCTAGCAACAATCCTTTGTCGAGTCCTGCACTGTCTTTGGATCGCTTACATGTCCACGTCGAAGATGGCTTTGGGGTCCTGATCTCCCCCAAAGAACGCGAAGCTTTCTTGCAGGCTCTGCTCCAACGCTGTCCACATCTTCGCCGCGAGGGGGAACGCTTAGAGCGTTCGAGATAATCGAACATCTCTTGGACCCTCGTCGTTGGGGCTGGGGATGTGTGGGATGCGAGGATGTCTTGTGAAGTACACATGATTTCCCTTGTTTTATTCATTCGTTAGGGTGGGCGGTGTCTTTCTCACGGGGAGCGAGGGATGTGAGTCAGCGCAAATCACGTTTGTGACATGGCGCACGCTTCGATGAATCGGGCAGATGATATGTCGCGGTGGGGTGCTTCTGCATGAAGTTCCTGTGAATCTTTCGGCAAGAATATGCGGAAAGTTCGAGGGGGCGACTTCATCGAGCATTCGGTATCTATTCATGTTTTGTGCGTTACGGTTTCGCAGAGAGGGTGTTTCTTGGTAGTCGTCAGGCCAAGAAGCCTGCTCAACGGGCTCGGCGCTTTAGAGAGCGTGTTGGTTCTTCGAGTTCATCGAGGACCACAGAGCTTTCGAGTGTGTGTGATCGCTTCTTTTTACGAGACGCAGGGAGCCATCACGCCAACGAGCCGCAAGACCAGAGATGGTAAAGAAGGAGAAAAGAGATGCAATCCAAGGAAACACTTCATCGGTGGATGACGCTGGGGCTTGTGGGGTTGTTGGGAAGCTACGGGCTTGCCCTTCAAGGCTGCAAGACGCGCAAGATGACTCCGATAAGCGTCGCGGCCCAAACCACCGAACCCTCGGTGATCTCGGCCGCTACCAAGGATGTCTCAACCGTTTCGCCCAAAAAGAATGCTGACGCAAAAGAAAACAGCCTTACCCCCAAAGTGGTGCCCACAAAGCCCAAAGAAGCGGCACTCGAAAGCAAAGACAAGCCCACATTCCCCGACGCCACCACAAGCAAGGGGACAGCGAAGTCAGAAAAAGTCGCACGGAAGCCTCTCGCAAAAGCTGGAAAAGCGAAGATTCTGGCATGGAAGAAGGCGCGCTCTCCCAAGCGTCGCCCCAACCGAGAAGGGGTTCTGCGTTTCCGCCATGGTGGAAAGCGCCAAACTTATCGCTTTCGAGATGGAAAACGCGATGGTGAGTGGGTGAGCTTCTATAGCAATGGAAAGCCCCGTCTTGTCCGCCACTACAAAGCAGGTCGTTTGCATGGTGCGCTTCTCTCCTTCTTCCGCGATGGAAAAAAGCGGTTGCAACGGTCTTTCCAAGAAGGGAAACGCCATGGTGCGTGGATGGCTTGGAACAAAAAAGGCGAGCTTTTGTGGACCCGAACCTACGAAAAAGGCAAGCTCCACGGACCCTCAAAGCGCATCTACAAAGATCGTGAAACAGAGATCTTCTATGTGATGGGTAAGAGAAAACGCCAAACAACTGTCATCTATAAGAAAGGTCTTAAAGACGTAATGTTGGAAAAAGACCTTGAGAAAGAGATGAGTAAGTGGGTGGCTTTTTACCCAAACGGAAACAAGAAAAGAGCTTATGAAGAAGTCAAAGGAAAACGACATGGTGTTTCAGTCGAGTGGTTTTCCAATGGCCAGAAAAAACGCCAAGTTCGGTACGAAAATGGAAACCTAAATGGTAAGTTTAAATGCTGGAACGAAAGTGGTACTTGGTCCATGGAAGGCGAGTACAAAGGCGGCAAAAGACACGGTGACTGGAACATTTGGCGAGGAGCGAATCCTTCTAAGAAAAAGGCTGAGAAAAAAGCGCAGCCCAAAACAGATGTGAGCCATCGCTCGGATGCAGCGGGCCAAAAGGATGCAGCGGGTCAGACAGGCGCAGCGGGCCAAAAGGATGCAGCGGGTCAAAAAAGCGCAGCGGGTCAAAAAGGTGCTGTGTTGCCCCAAGGAAAAAAGCAAGTTCCAAGCAAGCCTTCTGCTTCGAACCAAAAAAGCGTTGGAGACGATTACAAGGGCGTTTCGGCGGCCAAGACTGGCTTTGAAGAAGGCGCGGCAGGCACCCAGAAAGAGATCGTTGCAGAGAGAAAGGACAAAGAAGAAGCTCGCGCAGGGAAAGCGACACAAGAGCCACAAGACTGATCTCTCAAGGTGATGAGATACATCTCTAAGGACGGCAGTTGCTTGAAACAGGGGGGCAGCTACTTGGAAGGTTGAGGAGAAGGCGCGGAAGGCGCCTTTTTCTTTTGGGGCAACGTGTTTTTGGGAGAGGTTTTGGGAGAGGTTTTGGGGGAGGTTTTGGGGGAGGTTTTGGGGGAGGTGGGAAGGGGTCGTTTTTTGAGGAGACTGGGCTTTCCAAAAGAGGCCAAAGATCCGAACCCAACGACTGCATAGACGTAATCTCGATAACACAAGACAGTGATCTTTTTGTGGAGCGGGATCTTGTTGTAGAGCTCGCTGCGGATCTTTTTAGATACCGTTCCCTTCCATGACAAGGGGGGTTGGAGTCCTTCGGGTTGGAGTCTGCGTGCTTCGCCAAGTTGGATGGTCAGGTTGTTGGTACCACGCGAACCAATGGTCTTTTTGATCACAGTGCCATGGATCACGACGGGGAGATTCCATGAAGTCGTTCCAAAGGTTAGCGCCGCAGCGAAAGCACCAGCGTTGATGATCACAAAAGGGAAGAAACTTAGGAGCAAAAGCAACGGATGTTTCAGGCGGATCAGACCAGGGATCTTGGTGGGGAGTTGGGTTCGATCTTTGCGAAAGGCTTCGAGGACTTTGGGATGTTTTTTCTGTTCTTGGGCGATGCGCGAAAAACGAAAAAAGAAAAAAGCTCCAAAGGCGAGAAACAAGCCCACAGAGAGGATCGTGTCGATGGTTTCGGGGGCGTAGAGCAACAACCATGTATCTAAGAGGCTTTCGAGAAACAAGAGACCAAGGGCAAAGCCGAGCGCCACGAAGAGAGGTTTCCAAAAAAGACCCATGAGCTTGCTGTTTTTGTCGAACGAGATGTCTTCTGTGTGCCCTTCTTCTTGAAGGGCAAAGGACCGCAATTTCTCCAAATCAACGGTAGCATGGTGCGAAACGAGCACAAAAAGGGCGAAACTCATAAACAGAGAGACGCCGTGGTTGAAGTTGAGTTGGTTTCCTTGGAAGGCATCGAGGGCCTTTTGGTAGATCAGGGGCCAAGCAAGTGTCGTGTCCATGGTGATCTCCTTGGGATGAAGGAAGTTTTCTCAGCGATGCCTAGGGTGCTATGCGTGGGACATCTCTGTCAATGTTGCTGCATGCTTCGACGGTGGGAAGTGTGCGGGATCGCGTGGTGGGGTTGCATTGGGAGAGAGATTCGGGCCAAAGTGTAGAGGTTCCAAACCATTTTTAGTGCAACGAGCGAGGTGCGATGTGGCAGAGTTTGTGAAGCGGTACAAACGGTACGCGCAGATCATGTCAGTCTTTGCAAAGCATGATTTTGGCTACGTATTCGAGCATGCAGGTCTCAACAAGTTGTTTGGTGGTGGCAAAGAAGAAGCGGACGAGGGGGAGGCTCTTGCTGCGGAGGTTGCACGCCAAGAAGGGAAGTCCTTAGAGCTTTCGAAGGTTCCAGAACCACTCACGATCCCACAACGGCTGCGTTTGGCTTTCGAAGAGTTGGGGCCGACCTTTGTAAAGATGGGCCAGATCCTTAGCACGCGCCCTGATATGTTACCGCGCCCCTACATCGACGAGTTCCGCAAGTTACAAGACAATGTTGGAGCGATCCCTTTCCAAGACATCAAAGAAGTGGTGGAAAAGGAACTGGGGTCCTCTTTGGAAGACCGCTTTCAGTCATTTTCAGAGGAGCCTTTGGCGGCTGCTTCGATTGGTCAGGTGCATCGTTGTATCTTGTCGGATGGTCGGGAAGCTGTGCTAAAGGTCCAGCGTCCAGGCATCGAAGACACCATCAAGATGGACCTTTCGATCTTGTATGCGATGGCGCGGATCGGGAACTTGAGTAGTCTCTCTGAAGCGATCGATTTGATACGGGTGGTGCAGGAGTTTGAGCGTGTGATCTTGCGGGAGTTGGACTTCACTTCAGAAGGACACCTGACCGAAGAGTTTGCTCAACATTACACAGAAGATCCCGAAGTGAAGATCGCGTCGATCTATTGGGATTATTCGACACGGCATCTGTTGGCGATGGAGTTTTTGAAGGGGACGAATATCAGCGACCTTGAGACGCTGCGCAAAAAGGGCGTTGATCTCGAAAAGATGGCGAGGAAGATCGTGACTCTCACGATGCGCCAGATCTTTGTGGACGGGTTGTTTCATGCTGATCCGCACCCTGGCAACTTGATGGTTCTAGAGGGCAGCGTCTTGGGGATCATCGACTTTGGGATGGTTGGGCGATTCGATCGCTATACGTTGCGGATGTTGCGGGAGCTGACCTTTGATATCGTGCAGCAAGATCATGTCTCGATGGCGATCCATCTCTTGGATCACGATCTTGTCGGATATGACGCAGATATGCGCGAACTTCGACAGGATATCCGCAAGATGTTCCGCGATATCAGTTCGCAGTCGATGGCCCAAGCGAGCGAGATGCTACAAAAGTTTATCTTGCGACACAAACTGCGCTTTCCTGCGGATCTCTTCTTTCTCGACAAGACCTTTGGAACGCTCGATGGGACGGTGCGTTTGCTCTCTCCCAACTTTAGTTATCACGCTGTGATGTCTGACTTTACCAAAGAGCTGACCTTTGATGTCAAAAGCATGGACGAAGCGCTTAAAGCCCTCGGCTTTCGTTTGCTTCAGGACATGGACGCTTTGGTTGAGTTGCCGATCTTGATGCGTCGTTTGCTGCGTCGTGCAGAGGCTGGACATCTCGAAGTCCACAATGCGCTCTCTGTCACACCGCAGACTTTTTCTATGATCAATCGGCTGTTGTTGCGGTTGTTTGGGTGTTTTGGAGGGACCACCTTGTTGCTTGTGGCGGGTTGGCTCCTTGCGACTCGCCCGAACAGTGCGGCACTAGGAGGGATCGGGGTGGAGTGGTGGCTTTTGTGGACAGGTATTGCGAGTTTGTCCCTGTCGCTGTGGTCTTTTTGGCGAGATGGACGCAATGTTTAGGTGGACGTCATGTGTAAAGGAGTCGATGGGATGAGATGGACTTGGGTGTGTTGTTTTGTGGTGAGTTTCTTTTGGATGAGCGGTGCGGTGCAAGCGGATGTTGTGAATCCTCCACCAGCGAGTTGTCCGCAAGGTGCGACACCTTCGACGAGTCATGCAGGGGCGTACTGTGCACCAAGCTATTGCACCGCAACGACCGAGTGTTCAGACGGAAAAACTTGTGAGCAAACATCCGTTTGCGTGAAGGAGATCAACGGAACAAGCAATGGCGGCCCTTTCACGTTGAAGAATGTGCTAGGACCCTGCAACAACGGAACTTGTAGCGAAGGTACCTGCGAGACGGCAAAGCTTTGCGTCTCAAAGATCGGATGTGCGGGCTGTAACAGCCAAGATAACGCGCCAAAACAAGGGCTTTGGATGTGGTTTTTGGGCCTGGTGTTGTTGAGTGGACTGTTGATGTCGCGGCGTCGTGCTGCGATCCCTGTGGTCGACAAAAAAGAACGCAAAGAATAATCGATTTTTTCGATGGGATGGGGTGTTTGGGGATGTCTCTTCTGTGATGATGGGGAACTAGAAGAGGGAGTCTTCTTGGTCTTTTTTGAATCCTTGCAAGGTTTGTTCAGAAGCGCAGGTGGAGAGGACATGCACCATCAAAAGGGTGATGTTGTCCGTTTTTCCTCTCGATTGTAGTTCTAGGGCGCGTTGTTTGAGCTCGCGACAAGTTTGATCGAGTGGTTTGTTTTCTGCGAGAGATAGGGCCAGATGAGCGTCGGGGATGCTATCAAAAAAGCCATCTGAGCAGAGGATATAAAGATCGCCGCTTTGAAGAGCTGCATATCCAAAGTCTGGCTCTAGATCTTCTTTGATCCCAACGCCTTGCACGATAACATTTCGATACTTCAGCACTGAGTTATGACTGTCTTTCCAAAATGGTTCATTTTCTGATGAGGGGGAAGAATTATTCTTGAATATGGAGGAATAATACTTAAACAGCTCATTGGTCAGTGTATGATCTTGGGTGAGGCGTTGCAGGCGATTGTTTGACCAACGATAGACGCGGCAATCTCCGACATGTGCCCAATGTGCATGATACGGGCGAATCGCGAGGGCGGCCATCGTTACGCCTGCCCCTTTGTACATCAGATTCTCACGTGCGAGTTCGATGCAGTGCTGATTGGAAGTACGGAGGGCTTCGTTGAGGGCAGCGCGGGTGGACTCGATTTGTTGGGGAGTGAGCGCACGATCTTGGGAGGGAAGAGGGAGTGCTGGGGGCTGTGGGTGGAGTTCAAAGTAACTTTGGAAGAAGCTATTTAGGAAGTACGAAGGATCATAGGAAGCGCTTCCCCCGAAGCCATCGGCAACAACGAAGATCCCTTCTCGGGGATCGGATATCGCGCCATCTTCGTTGATTTGCCGAAGAGAGCCGATGTCTGTAAAGCCCGTGTATTCGATATGCCAGAAGGGTCCTTTGTGAGCCTCCAGAGGAAAGTAGTAGCACTGTTCTTGGCGTCGTTTTTCTTCTCTAGGAGAGTACGTGTGCACATATGGGGTGGTCATCGCGTTATCTCTTAGGCGTCTTGGGAGGTTTGCTTGGTGGTGTTGATGCTGGGGTGTGTGGATCAGAAATATTGTCTTTGGCGGGGTTTCTTTCCTCAAGATTTGTAGGCCAAGGCGCAGATGCTTCACGTCGCCAAGGTGCATTGGGATCGATCGTGACGGAGGGAGCGTCGTCTTCGTCATCTTCTCTTAGAGAGGGCAAGGGAGCTTTGGGCAAGATCGATGGGTCAAGCAAGGCCATCGAGCCAAGGTAGACGCCCATAAATCCTTGGGTATAGGCGACGACAAGGCCCACAAAAAGAGAGAGAAGGCTTTTGACAAAGATGACTTGGATCGACCAGTACACCACGTCTGGACCGCCCAAATAGATATGCAGCACGACAGGAAAAGCCACCACAAGCGAAAGCAACCCCACCCCAAAAAGAGGGAGGTAATGGGGCCAGAGCTTTGTAAGAAGAGGCTTGTAAGAGCGGATATCCCAGAGCGCAGAGAGATTGCCCGAAGTGATCGAAAGCAACGCAGCGGGCCAAAGAAAGAGTGGAAGCGAAGCCAATGCAAAGATCGGCAGGTAAGAGAGCCATCCTTTGGGGAGGAGCGGATCGATGTACTGCATCCAAAAGAGCAGTGGCAACAAACAAGTCACGCACCAGATGTAAAGGATGACGCCTGAAAGCCAGATCTCTAGGGCAAGGAGGCTTGGGAAAGGCCCAAGCCTTGGCTCGTCAAGAAGGGCCGTGTGAAGGCCATTGAGGAAGAACTGAGAGGACAGGGCAAGGGCGATCGTCACGATGAGAGGGTGGATCATAAAAAAGAGAAAGAGCATCGGACGCAAAAGGGCCAAGAAGACGAGCGTTACAGCGATGGTGCCACCCAAGAAAAGATGCCACCCAAGCCCACTCCCAAGCAACGGCAGGCGAAAAGCTGTCTTGAGGGCATGAAAGCTCCCTTCCATGGGCGTGAAAGTGTGAGCAAAGGTATGACCGCGTCTTAGATAAGGGGGATGCAGGTAGGCGTGTGCTGTGCTTGGATGAGGTGAGCGTAAGATTTTTTCTTGGTAGGTAGAGACTCGCTTTTTGGGGCGCTGTGAGGCGGAGCTTTCGGTTGGGTGGGGTGCGTTGTTCTCTTGGGGGTCTTTTTGGGAAGGCGAAGGGAGCGTCGCGGGAGGTGGCGTGGGCAGAGGGAGGTTTTCTTTGGCTTCAGATGAGAGAGGAGGTTCGCAAGCGATACGAAGGCCGCGGCGCAAGAGCTTGTCTTGGACGCGTGCAGCATCGTTGGAGGAAAGCCCGCGAAGGAGCTTGTAAGGACGATGTTTGACGGCCAGTCTTGCTGTGAAAGTCTCGATCCCTAGGGTGGCTCGGAGGATATCGATCACCTCTTCCTCTGTGGGAGGGCTTGGTTGAGGAAGGATGGTGAGGTCATGAAGGGTAGGTTTCGTCTCCAAGCAAGCCTCCGAGCAACCCGAGGGGTTGGTGTTTTTCTGGGTGGTTATTCTTCGTTGTGGACACCATCTGGCAAGATCTCAGGGGTTTCGAGGGCAAGATAGCCCATCATCGCGCCCATCGTTCCGTGAGAATAGGCCATGGGCAAACATCCCAAAAACATCACGAAGATCCCGATCATAAAGCCTCCCCCAATGGACTGACGAACCACAAAGGACAACAACATGGGGGCCAAACCCGCCAAGAAACCGAGGAGCACCACAAGCGAGTATTTGAGGGGAGTTTGGCTGATGGCTTTGAGGCTTGCGGGGAAGTTCCACATCCGCGAGATCGAGCCCGAGGCCATCTGCACAAGGGAGATCGGCCAGAAAAAGAAGGGCAGCAAGATCAAGAAGAGAGACACCGCGTAAGAGAAGCCTTGGGGCCGACCTCCAAGGCTTCTCAACCAGAAGTAGAGGGGCAACATGGAGGTAACGATCCAACCCAACAAGACCAAGCCGCCCATCAACAATTCGCCGCGGCGTTCGGAAAGATCGGGGAAAGACTCGGGCTCATCTTCGTTGTTGATCGCCGCGGAAAACGTCGCAAAAAAGTAGCGAGCATTGAGTGTCAGCAAAGCCCCAAAGATCAAGAGGTTGACCAACCAACCCACAGGAGGCAAGAGGATCGTGGCGATGGTCACCCCGATGAATGCGAAGAGTGAAACCAAGGTCAGGATGCCGATCAGCATCATCCACGTCATGCCGCGCCCATGGAGAGGCATCAAAAAAGCGTGCTTGAGGCCACCAAAAAAGTCCACTTCAGGCCCAGAAGGAGCCATAAACTCGGCCATGGGGGGCACGTCTTGTCTTGGAGAAGAGGGAGCGTAGGGATGGTCGTCTAGATGCGTTGTGAAGGGCATCTCAAACGCTGTGGGCGCAGGGGCAGTCTCCCACTTGGCATCGAAGTTCCCAAGCAGCGGAGCAGGGGCTTGGTTGTTTGCGCCAAAAGGGTCGTTGCTGAGGGGGCTTGGAGCGTTTGGGTCTTGGAGTTCGACCAAGGCACCTTGTTCTTCAAGGAGTTCTTTGAGCCGCCAACCTTCTTCGTGGCTGACATCGCGCAGCAGCGTGAAAGGCGTGCGAGTCACTGCAAGGCGAGCGGTCATGGATTCAAAATGCAGCTGTGAGCGAAGGGCTTGGATCAAGTCTTCGGGATCGAGCGTCGGGGTCTGAAGACCCGTGAGTACGAGGTTATAGCGCTTCTCCATGGTGGGCTCCGTGATGTATGAGCTTGTTTGGGTGTTGGTCTTTGAGATTAGACTTTTTCGAACAAGAGAGAGACTTTTTCGATACTCTCGGGCGAGCCAATGACAGAGACTTGATCGCCGACTTCGAGCTGTGTGTAACCATGCGAAACCAATTGTTTTCCTTTGTGTGTCACAGAGAGGATCAGGACATCCGAAGGAAGCGTGAGTTCGCGCAAGAAAACACCGTTGAGAGCGGGATCGCGGACCTCAAGGTCAAGAACATCTTGGCGTTCGTCGAGTCCGAGGAGGAAAGAGGTTCCAAGGGGAGAGCGCACAAAGTGGTCGAAGAGGCTGATCATCGCGGTATCTGGGTCCACAATCAGCGTGCCGATCTTGTGGAAACGCTCGAAGTTTTTGCGGTCGTGGAGGAGAACCACGACGGTCTTGATACCAAAGTGCTCGTAGACAAGTTCGGCAGCTTGGTAGTTTTGGTCGTCAGAGAGCATCATCACGACAGCCTCGGCCTTTTCGAGTTCGAGAGGCTGGAATGATCGAAGGGATAGGTCGGGGATGTAGCAAACCTCGATGTTGTCGTTGGGTTCTTCGTCGTGAGACTGTGCTTTGAGGGTCGCGATCTTGACCTTCCATCCGTGTCTTTGGAGGGAGCGGCCAAGTGCGCGGGTTCGTCCATCCAGCCCAAAGATCACGGCATCGCGGATACCATCGAAAGTGGGGGTTTCAGCGCGTGTATGCGCTTC
Organism: Myxococcales bacterium; assembly: GCA_020632975.1. GTDB lineage: Bacteria > Myxococcota_C > UBA6777 > UBA6777 > UBA6777 > JAKLKB01. Next base: position 143,253 of record JACKEL010000001.1, on the reverse strand, counting down.
GCCGATCTTGTGGATGGCCCATTTGAAAAGTGGGGGACCTGCGATCTGGTCCACGACGATGACAGAGATGATCATGGTCGCAAAAGCCGTTCCCCACGTGGGGAATGCAGAGCTTACTTGCTTGGCGAGCCCGAGCCCTACGCCTGCTTGGGTGAGATAGACCATCCAACTGAGGCGATTGTGTTTGGGTGGGTCTCCTGCCAAGGTCCCTCCTGCCCATGAGCCGAGGAAGATCGTCACAAGGCGAACAAGCACAAGGATCAGTGCGATGCTCCACGTCTTGAGGAGGACATCGAGGCCCAAAGAGGCGCCTGTCAGGGTAAAAAAGGCCACGTAGATGGGGGGAGCGATCTTGTGCAGCTTTTCGACAAAGTCTAGGCGATAGCGGCTGTAGTTTGTGATAAAGAAGCCTGCGATCATGCAGATGAGTAGGGGTTCGAGGTGGATCTCAAAGGGGAGATAGATGTGACTCATGCGGCTGATTTGATGGTCCAAAGCGAAGACACCATAACCCAGCAGGACGATCCCTACACGCGTGATATAGCGGTGCAGGCGTAGCGCAAAGAGCCTTTGGAACAGGCGGCTGAAGAGATAACCCAGACCAAAAGCAAGTAGCAGTTCTCCCGCCAAGATCAAGAGCGCGATGCTGTTGAAGCTGCGGCCTTCAAGGAGCGTCTTGGCCACAGAAAAGCTGATGGCAAACAGGACGATCACGCCTACATCTGTGAGTATCGTGACGCCAAGTAGCGTTCGGGTAAAAGGTCCTTTGGCCCGTAGTTCGTTGATGATCGCGATGGCCGACGAAGGAGAGCGCGCCACCAAGATCGAGGCTGCCATCATCGCAACAGCGATCTTTCCACCTGTTTGCATCCGAGACATAAAGGGAATCCAGTCTGCAAGAAAGACGAGTGCGACAGTTCCAAGCCCAAAAATAGAGATAAATTGGGCGCTTGTGATCCAGGCGATACTTTTGAATTGTTGTTTGAGTTCTCGTAAATAGAGTTCGCTTCCTGCTGCGAGTGCGATGACTGCGAGAGAAAGGTCATCAATAAATTTCAATTTGCTGACGGCGGGTTGGGTCATGAGCCCCAACACAAAGGGGCCAACGAGCATCCCCGTAAAAAGAAATCCTGTGATGAGGGGGAGCCCGATCTTTGCAAAGATATCGCCAATTTGTTTTGCGGCGAGAGAAAGTACGACGAATGCACAGAATACGATAAGCAAGAAGCGGAGATTGTCGATGGAGAAGAAGCTACTGGTGTTGGTTTGAGAGAGAAAGAGGAGGCCTTTTACCATGCTGTCATCCTTTATGAGCTGGACATCGATCGTTTCCTTTGGCTTTTCTCTTGTATCCTGTTTGCGGGGACAGGAGCCCATAAGTAAAAAAGAATGAAAGAACAGTAAGATAAGATGCATTCGATACAGACATGTCATTCTTGCGCAACAAAGCGTTTCAGTAGCATGGTGAAGGGGGGTTCGAAGATCAAGGGGTAAGCTGCGGATGAAAGGATGCGATTACCTCGAAGAGGTCGCCGATATCGACAAAGTCCACTGCGATAAAGTTGGGTAAACGTTGGAGTTCTTTTTGGCATTGTTCGACGTGCTGGGTCAAAGCGTCGCGGGTGTTGGCTTTCATCGCGTGTTCAGGAAGTCCCAAGGGTGCTGTGATGAAGTGATTCATGATGAAGATGCGGTTGGCTTGGTCGCCGCGCCCTCGTGTACAGTCGAAGTCTTCGACTTTTTTGGCAGCATAAGGATTGTCCCAAGCCAGTTGCCAAGTCTTGTGGTACCAAGGAGCGTCTTGGATGGTGCCACCCTCGTTATCTGCGAGGACCACAAGCCGCTTGTTTGATTGGATCATCGCAAGGAGTGTGGGCCACGTTGCATCTTTGCTTTGGGTGTGGGTCAACGCATCAAGGCCGATATCTCGAAAGATCTGCACGGTCTTGTCTGCGGGAGCGTGATCTTCAAACTCGATGGTGATGATCTCGCGAGGATTTTTTTCTAAGAAGTCTTTGATCTCGGAAAGACCGTCTTTGAGAAGCTTTTTTCCCAACTCGCAATAACCATGGCAGAGCCAGAGTTGCCCGTCTTTTTCGTAGGTGTCGAGCATCAGGCCGCGCACACCCTGTTGCATCTGTTTTGAGAGAGACCAATTCTGAAGAGGAAGTTCCCATTTTTCTTCTGCTGTGGACATAGCATTGTGGGCCATCGGGAAAAGCATCTGATCATAGCGCAAAGAACAGAAGTTTGGGCTTCCTACACAGGCATTGCTGGTGTTTTGATCTGGGGAGGTGGCTTCGTTGGCATCCGTCAGCTCTTGGCTTGGGGGAGGCTGGCAAGCAGAAAAGAGGGGCGTCGCAAAGCTCGAAAGCAACACGAGCAAGCAAAGGATGCCAAAAAAAGCGATGTTGGATGTCGAGTTTTTCTGTGCTTGCATAAGCACCTCAAGATGAAAGGAAGAAATGGAGGATCACAAGCAACACAATGCTTAGGTTTTCGTCCATAACCTCAAGTGAAGTGTCTCTTTTTTGTTTTGGTAGCGTGTCAGAGTGTTTGGAAAAAAGCAACCCAGAAGGAGTCGGCGAGATGTCTCAAGATGCCGTACCAACGGAAGGAATGGAGCTGTTGTCGAGTGAGCAGCGTACGTTTTTAGAAAGATCTTTGTGTGGCCAACAAACCTTGGAAGAGGTCTTGCGTTGGGCCTTGGGATGTCAGCCCGCATGTCAACTTGTGGAAGTCATCGTACAAGACGAATACACCCATGATGTGGTGTTTTCGTGGGGAGAGACGATCCACTTGGTGTTTGATACAACCTGACTTGGCGCGCTCACAGCGGTCGCTGTGTGGGACCATCGCCCGTCTGCGCAAGAGCTTTTGGAGGCCCGCCTTCAAAGAGGTTGGGAACCGCTTCCCACCGAAACTTGCGATGGGATGGAGGTGATGGGGTATGCTGCGTGTATGTATCCCCCTCTTTTCTCTAGGTGAGACATGGCAAAAAGTATAACCTTTTCCTTCTCTTCTCGGCTCCAAGCCCCTCGTGAACAAGTCGCTGCGCACGCCTTTTCGTGGAAAGGCGTCAACGAAGAGTTAAGCCCTTGGATCCGCATGTCAGGCGACGATACGCTGCGTTTGCCGCTTGAAGGGATCAAATCCCCAGGACAAGCGTTGTTTTCGAGCATCTTGTTGCTGTTTGGTTTGCTTCCTTTCGATCTTCACAAACTCTTTCTCTATGATGCTGATCCCGAGAGCTTTTTTGATGAGAGGTCTTCTTCTCTCTTGCAAAAGCGTTGGTGGCATCGACGGGATATCGTCGAGGATGGTGAGCAACAGTGCATCGTGACCGATACGTTGGAGATCGAGCCTCGGCTACCCTTTGCAGGGCCGATGGTTCGGTGGTTTGCGCGGGGCGTCTTTGCTCATCGCCACAAAAGGCTTCAGAAAAAGTTTGGTGGGCACTTGCTCTCTGCATGAACATAGGCACTGATGGCGCGGAAAAGGCCGTGCTATGGGGAAAAGGGATAGGGAGTGAGGATGGTGAAGGCGCGAAAAAGGCGGTCGTATAGGGGGAAAGCAGCGTTGTGAGGGGGGAGATCTGTGGGGATGAACACAGCGCGAAAATAGGCTGTTTTGTGGAGAAAGCAGAGTCGTGGGAAAAGCAGAGCCGTGAAAAAAGGCGAAGTCTTGGGAGGGATGGAGAAAAGAGAGGTGGTCGTGGGGCTCAGGGGACGTCGAGGTCTTTTTTCCAAGTACCCTTGTTTCCGTGGGCATCTGTAAAACTGATCTCAACTTGGTAGGTGCCTGTTGCGAGGCTTGTGATATCGAAGGAAAGCACGGAGACAAGGCCCGTCTGGTTTTCTGTGGTGGTCTTTCCTTCTTTGTCGCGCGAGGTCACGACAGTGAGTTCCCTTTCTTCGGCCTCTTTGAGCTGTGCTGACTGAGAAAGCACTTGGGTTCCGCCTTGGGTGATGACGATCTGGGCGGAGGCTTTGTCGGGCTGGTCGATGGGTTTGGGCGCGGCCCAGTGGGTCAGGGACGAACGCAAGCGGTGTCCCACTGCGATCAGCTTTTCAAAGGCGGTGGTGCCATCGTCGTTGGTACCTGCGGGATAACCCACGAAGATCTCCAACTTCTTGTCTTTGACTTGCGGATTCCAAAGCTGGATCTTGTCGGTTTCTTTGATCTCAAAGGCATCGGTTTCTGCGGTGTAAGGGACGATCTTTTCGCCATCCCATTGCTTTCCTTCGACGCGGAAACGGTAGGTTCCTGTAGGAAAGTCTTGCAGTTCTTCGAAAGAAAAAGTGTAGTGCCATGCGCTGTCTTTCTTGGTGAAAGACATGATGATGCGGTGGGTGCTGTCGTCGTAGATGCGTCCTGCGATGCGTTCGACATCTTTGAAGCTTCCGCCATCTTGTTTTTGGAGGACGACATAGGGGTTGTCCACGCCAAGGAATCCGCCCGAAAGCACGAAGGTTAGGGGGTTCTCGAGGCGCATGTAGGTCTTGGGAGGCTGCTGGACGATCTGGCCCGCAGTGGGGGTCTTTTCGCGCGCCACAGTGGGGGATAGATCGAGTTCAAAGAAGTCTTGTGGGAGGATTCCTGTCGCATTATCAGGCTTTTTGTCCATCCAAAGCTGGTTGGCCAGTTCAGAGAGGTTCTTTTCGAGATATTCCCCAAAGCGAGGGCCCCAGATATTCATGGATGCTTCATAACCACCGCGCCACCAGTCTTGTTCTTCAAGTAGGTAGAAGTGGTGATCTTGGGAGTAACCGAGCACAAGGAGATCTTTGAGTTTGCCACCGCTGAGTGTATCGAGATCTCTGCGCAAGCGTCGCGCCAAGAAAGAGGTCGCTTCGCCAGGGAACGTCGCGACCACAAGATCGCCGATCTTGGCCGCAGTCAGACGTGTTTTGGCAAACTGTGGGACGGGCGTTCCATCGTTGATCATCTCGATATTGAGGACGCAACCAAGATGGCCGTCTTCGTGTTTTTTGTCGGGCTCTTTGTTGTAATCGAAGGCTTGGTCCACGCACTTGAGTCCGCCAAAACGGTAGGGCATCTTTTTGCCGTCTTTGTCTTCGTAGAACTCGTCATCTTTGTAGCCGATCAACTTGCGAGAGATCCCAATGCGTTTGTTGACGATATCAAGGCGGATATCGGTTTTGGGTTGGATCTGATCGTACATCTTCCAGATGCTGGGGGCTGTAAGCGCGCCAATCATCTGCATCCTGCGGATGTCTTTGTGGCGTTTTTTGTCGCCACGAGGGGACACATCGCCCGCAGGTCCTTGCATAAAGAAGGCTTCGATCCGCTTTTGGGTGCGTTGTTCAAAGAAGTCTTGGACGCCCATCTCTGCGCCACCTGCGGCATCTTGCGTCAAAGAGAAGTTGTTAAACTCGTGGATAATCCCGTGCATCGGGAAGCTAAACAACACTGCGAGCGGGGTTCCATCTTCGCGGTCGATACGCATGACCGTAAGGATCGGGTGTTTTTCGCTAGGAGAAGCACCGCGTCGATCAGAGAAGATCTCGCCAGCCTGATCAAAGTTGGGGTCCACGGCATAACCGAAACGCGCGGGCTTGAGGTCTTTGTTGGCAGCGATGATTGCATCACCAAAAGAAGCCACGATGCGGCGGAACCCTTCGGGCAAAAACTCACCATAGCCAAGGAATCCCAGGCTTTTGCCAGGAAGCAAGTTCCAGAAACGACCGGGGCCAGAGTGCGTGTGTGTGGCTGTGATGATCAGGCTGTTTGAGAGATCCACCCCGATCTTGTCGATGATGTATTGGGTGATGTGTTGATGAAGGAAGTCAGAGACCCAACACATCGGGCTGCGCACGAGGATCACACGCTTGACCCCATCATCGAGTGCTAGGGCTTTGATGTAAAAGCGATCGTACTGGCCTGTTGTCGCACCAAGTGACTCAGCGTAAGGGCTCGTAGGACCGACCCGCAGACCATAACCTGCCATCGAGATGCCCAAAGGAACGTCGAGATGGGCTAGACCCAAGCCTGCTTGGATGGCTTTGGGGGTCGTGCTGTCTTTGTTGGGGGGATCGGCGGTCTTCCAAACAGGCTTGTGACACTGCCCGTAGGTGCAGACGTGTTGTGCAGGACAGTCCGTGTCAACATCGCAGCGGGTTACACAGCGACTTTTGTAGCAGGTATGGGTTTCTTGGCAGTCTGCGAAGGTTTTGCACGATGTGGTCTTTACGCACTTGCCTTCCACACAGTCTTCACTCCCCGAACAGTCGCGGGCTGCGACGCACTGTGGTTTGTTTTCGTCGGGGCTTGCGTCTGATGTGGTTTGTTCACTGTTGGTGGTGGGAGGAGTGCAATTCCAAAGGCTGCTGATCAAGAAAAGACTCGTCAAAAAACAAAAGATACTGATCCTTCTCATCGATTTTTGTCCCTATGGCGAAAAAGAGAGCAATATGCTCCCTTTGCAAAAGATGCCATAGGGTACACATCACTTCTTCAAAAGTGTAGGGGCTTCAGTGCGGAGGGTCTCGGTCACTGCGACTTCAAGGGGGGTTGCTTCTACACCAAAGGTCTTGCGAAAGTCGCTATCATCCAAGGCGTAGGGGATCTCCCATTGGTACATCATCTCACGTACCGCTCGCAACATCGGGCTAAACAAACCAATGACCTGGAAAAGAAAAGGAGGAAGGACTTGGAGCTTTGCAGGTTTATTGGCTGCTTTGGCGAAAGCTTCGACAAGTTTACGCGACGTCATCCCATGGATCACGGGGAGGTGCCAAGCCCGTCCGTCCGCTTCGGGGTGCTCGCCCAAGATCGCGAGCCCACGGGCGACATCAGGTGAGTAGCTATAAGAGCGTGGAAGATCAGGGTTCCCAAAGACTTCTAGGCTTTTGCCTTTTGCCAGTCGCTCAAAGAAACGCGGTGAAGAGATCATACTTAGTGGTGTTTCGGGGCCAAAAAAGTCTGAAGCTCGGCCACTTGTGACGCGGACATCGCCGCGTTTGTGGGCTGCAAACAACTCTTCGACCATCTGGGCGCGCAATGTGCCTTTGGTGCTACAAGGGCGCATGGGGGTTTGCTCGTTAAAGGGAGATGTATCGGGTTTTCCGTACATATAGAGGTTATCAAGGGTGACCAGTCGAGCGCCCGAACGCGCTGTCGCCTCGATGATACCGCGAAAAAGTGGTTGGAGAATCCCATCCCATTTGTGGTAGTCAGGGGGATTGGTGCAGTTGTACACGACGTCTGCGCCTTGAAGGGCTTCCTTGGCAAAGGCTGCATCTGTCATGTCGCCTCGCATCCAAGTGAGGCCAGGCTGTGTTGCGCCCGAAGGACCGCGACGAACCATACGTACTTGATGGCCGCGTTGCAAAAGTTCTTGCGCAAGTTTGGGACCAATTTGTCCAGCACCAAGGATGACATGAAGTTGTTGGCGTGCGTTGCTCATGATGGGCTCCTTCTCTTGTTTTTTCCCTCGCTTGTAGGGCATCGAGTGTTGAATCGTTGTCTCTGAAAACAAGAATAGCTTTGTATTTTTGCAAAACAATCACCTTTATCGCATTGTTGTTTTGCGTATATGCATATAAGATCAATAGGAGGGAGCTGTTATAGGTTGAGTGTCATGAGGGATAGGCCCGAGGGATGGTTTGGAGGTTGCGATGGAGTCGATGTCTTGGGATGAGTTGCGTTTGATCTTGGCGCTAGCAAGGGAAGGTTCGTTGTTGGGAGCCGCCAAGGTGTTGGGGGTCAATGCTTCGACGGTGGGGCGGCGTTTGGATGCTGTCGAAGATCTTTTGGGGGTAAGGATCTTTGATCGCACGCGGCAAGGCGTCTTGATGACCGCCGTTGCGGAGCAGATGATCCCCTTTGCGGAGTCCGCAGAACTCGCGGCAGCAGGGTTTTTGCGTGTGGCGGAGGGGTTTGATCGCGAGGTGGAGGGGCTGGTGCGGCTCAGTGCGCCGCCTGGAGTCGCGAGCTACTTTCTTGGAACGCGGCTGGGCCCGCTGTTGTCGCTTTATCCGAAGTTACAGCTACAGATCGATGCAGAAACAGGCTATGCGGATCTTTCGCGGAGAGAGACGGATATCGCGTTGCGAGGGCACCGTCCGCAGAGTGGGGATCTGATCTCTGTGCGGTTGGGACAGGATGTTCTTCGTGTTTGCGGTTCTCCCGCTTACTTCGAGAGCGTGGGCAAAGTGACGTCTTGGTCGCAACTTCGTTGGATCACTTGGGGACCGAGGATGGCGCATCTTACGGACATTACTTGGCTGATGGAACGTGTCCCGCCTTCCTCCGTGATCTTGCGAACGGACTCCATCGAAGTACAGATCCGCGCTGCTGAAGCAGGGATCGGCGTGGTCTTGCTTCACTCTACGATGCAACAAGCGACGGCGCTACAAGCGCTGACCTTGCCACCCCCGCTGCAAAAAGAACTTGATGTGTTGCCCCTTGGGGAGCTGTGGTTGGTGGGACATCGGGCCTTACGTGATGTTCCTCGTATCGCCGTGGTGTGGGATGCCATCGTGCAAGGCGCTGTTTTTCCAGTCGATCCGCGCGCTTTGTAGGCCAGCGAGCTCTCTTTATTCGGGCAAGGGAGCCCAAGCGCGGAGGAATGCGTCGAGATGGGACGTCAGAAACTCGTCTAGATCGAGGGGGCGACACTTGCGTCCGCCAAGTTCTTCTTGGTGCAAAAGGGCGATCAATAGGGGGGAAAGCAGCAAGAGAGAGCCTGTGCGCGGGTCCATGGGGCGAAGTTCGCCACGTTGGATATGGATCATGAGCCTTTTTTCAAAGGCTTGGATGGTGGGTTCAAGAAGTTGTTGGACGTAGAGCGGCCCAAGTTGCGCATCGCCGAGACCGATCTCTAGGCCCATCCGATGAATTGCGCCGACACCATAGCGTTGCCAAGCCACAGCCAACAAACGCAGCAAGGTGGACAGGGCATCACGGACGTGTCCGAACTCTGCGTGGGCGACGCTTGCGACGTGAGGTTCGCCTTGGGCGGCGAGGCATTCGATGGCGGCGTGGATCGCGCCTTGGTGATCGCCAAAGTAATGGCGCAAGGTGGCGCGGCTGACTTCGCAGGCTTCAGCGAGGCTTTGGAAACTTGTCTTGGGACCGTCGGGTTGGACAAGCCTTTCCGCAAGCTTGGCAGCCAGTCTGCGTTTTTCTTCTTCGTGTCCTTGGTTGGTGCGTCCAGCGGGGCGTCCCATGTCTCGTTCCATGCTCCTTGTTTGGTGTCGTCTTTGATTGGATGCAGATCACAAGGGAAGGTTCTGATTCTATGTACGCTGCTGGATATGAAAAGGACCGAGGAAGAAGTATGTGGTCGGGAGGTTTAGTCGATCCAAGCTCTTGCGTTGCGGAACATGCGGAGCCATGGGCTATCTTCGCCCCATGTTGAAGGATGCCAAGAAAGCTGGATCGTGCGAAATACCCGTTCTGGGTGGGGCATCATGATCGTGGCCCGTCCATCAGCGCTTGTGAGTCCCGCGATACCTTGTGGAGAGCCATTTGGATTGAATGGGTAGCGTTGTGTGGGATGCCCTGTTGGATCGAGGTAGCGCAAAGCGACGTGAGGTTGGGCGAGATCTTGTTGGGTCTCGTGTTGGAAGTAGGCGCGGCCTTCACCGTGAGCCACTGCGATGGGCAGTTGGGCCCCTTGCATGCCTTGGAGGAAGACAGAGGTGGTCTCTTCGATGTGGACCATGCTTAGGCGCGCCTCGAACTGTTCAGAGGTATTGCGTACAAAACGAGGCCAGTGTGTGGCACCTGGGATCAGCGGAGCCAAGGTCGAAAGCATCTGGCAACCATTGCAAACCCCCAGACTAAGGGTGTCTTGGCGTTCAAAGAAACGTTGGAAGTCGTCGCGGATCTTGTGATGAAACAAGATCGAACGCGCCCAACCTCCACCCGCTCCCAAGACATCGCCATAACTAAAACCCCCACAAGCCACAAAGATGCGAAAGTCGTTGATCTGCGTTCGTCCTTGCAACAAGTCGGTCATGTGGACATCCACAGCCTGAAAGCCCGCACGATCAAAGGCCGCCGCCATCTCGATCTGTCCATTGACGCCTTGCTCCCGCAGGATCGCGATCTTGGGTCGCTCTCCTTTTTGGAGATAAGGAGCCGTGACGTCTTTCCACACCGCGTCATCGACTTTTGCAAAGAGAGAAGGGTGCGTTTCGTTGAGTGCTTCGTGTTCTTCGCGGGCACAAGCAGGATTGTCGCGGAGGGTTTGGACCTGGTGGCTCACATGGGACCAGCGTTGTAGTGCTTTGTGGAGATCCACTTGGAGCAGGTGTTCGTGGTGATAGAAGATCTCGATCTTTGGCTCAGGAGAAGGCGAGCCCAAGACATGCAAAAGCTCCCCGATCCCTTGCTTAGAGAAGATCTCTTGCACTGTTTTAAGAGCTTTTCTTTCGACCTGTAAGACTGCTCCAAGCTCCTCGCAAAAGAGGGCTTTGGTGGACTGTGGGCCAAGCGGAGCAAGATCGATCTGAAGTCCACAACGCGAAGCAAAGGCCATCTCGCAAAGTGTTGCCCAAAGGCCACCATCACTGCGATCATGGTAGGCAAGCAAAAGCTCCTGTTGATGGAGGGTTTGCATCGCTTGGAAGAAGCCTTTGAAGGTTTCCGCGTTCTCAAGATCGGGTGCTTGTTTGCCGAGCTTTTCGTAACATTGGGCCAAGATCGAACCACCTAAGCGATGTTTTCCTTGTCCAAGGTCCACCAACAAAAGCACGGTCTCTTCAGGGGATTGTGTTTGTTGAAGCAGAGGCGTTGCGGTCTTGCGCACGTCAGGGATGGGGGCAAAAGCGCTCATGATCAAAGACAGCGGTGAAGTCACGCTGTGCTTTTGTCCTGTTGTATCCGCCCAAGTGGTACGCATCGACATGGAGTCTTTGCCCACAGGGATCGCAAGTCCAAGGGCTGGGCAAAGTTCGAGGCCAACAGCTTTCACTGTGTCGTAGAGGGCGGCATCTTCGCCAGGGCTCCCCGCTGCGACCATCCAGTTGGCAGAGAGTTTGATATCTCGTAGATCGCGGACATAAGTGGATGCGAGGTTGGTGAGCGCTTCGCCGATGGCCATCCTTCCCGATGCTGGGGCATCAAGGAGCGCAAGTGGCGTTCTTTCTCCCATACTCATCGCTTCGCCCGTGTAGCCTTCAAAGCATGATGTCGTTAGCGCGACGTCGCTTACAGGCGTTTGCCAGGGGCCGATCATCTGGTCGCGGGCCACAAGTCCCGTGATACTGCGATCCCCGATGGTGATCAGGAACTGCTTGCTTGCCACGGTGGGATGGGAGAGGACGCGCATCGCTGCATCGTAAAGGTCGATGTTTTGGGCGTCAAAGTCATCTCCGTAAGGTGGAAGGTGTTCAACGTCGCGGTGCATCCGAGGGGCTTTGCCAAAGAGCAGATCCATGGGGATGTCGATGGGATGGTCTTGGAAGTGTTGATCTTGCAAGGTGAGATGTTGTTGGGTGGTGGCTTGGCCGATCACTGCGAAAGGACAGCGCTCGCGCTGGGCGATCTTTTCAAAAGCATCGAGTGCGTTGGGGGCGATGGCAAGGACGTATCGCTCTTGTGCTTCGTTGCACCAGATCGCAAGGGGGTTCATACCAAGGTCCGCGTTGGGGATGGCGCGTAGCTGAAATTCTCCCCCAAAGCCCGCATCATGGATGATCTCGGGGACTGCGTTGGAAAGTCCGCCCGCGCCGACGTCATGGACTGAAAGGATCGGGTTTTCTGTTCCCAAGCCCCAACAACGGTCGATCACTTCTTGGCATCTGCGTTGGATCTCTGGGTTGGCGCGTTGCACAGAAGCAAAGTCGAGGCTTTCGCGGCTTTGTCCTGTACTCATGGATGACGCTGCGCCACCCCCAAGGCCGATTAACATCGCAGGACCGCCCAACACGACGATCTGTGCGCCTTCTTGGAGCGGGAGCTTGTGCAAGTGATCCGCGCGGATATTTCCCAGACCTCCCGCCAACATGATCGGTTTGTGATATCCCCGCCAGTCGGGGGCTTGGGCAGGTTGTTGGGCAGAAGCTTTTCGGGTCGCTGGAAGCTCAAAGGAGCGAAAGTATCCGAGGAGGTTGGGGCGACCAAACTCATTGTTGAAAGCTGCCGCACCGATGGGACCTTCGAGCATAATCTGAAGAGGAGAGGCGATACGTGCGGGTTTGCCTGGATCTTGTTCTTCCCAAGGCTCTAGGTGGTGCGGGATTCGCAGGTTGGAGACGCTGAAGCCTGTGAGCCCTGCCTTGGGCTTTCCTCCCCGTCCTGTGGCACCTTCGTCGCGGATCTCTCCGCCCGAGCCTGTGGCTGCGCCTGGGTGTGGTGCGATCGCGGTGGGGTGATTGTGGGTTTCCACCTTCATCAAGATGTGGATGGGCTCGGTCTTTGCGCGATAATGCTGGTCCGTTGGGTCTGCAAAGAAGCGTTGGCCTTCCCAACCTTCGATGATGGCGGCGTTATCGTGGTAAGCAGAGAGAATACCTTGGGGGGTAGCTTGGGCTGTGTGTTGGATCATTGAAAAGAGAGAGTGTGGCTGTTCTTCCCCATCAATGCGCCAAGATCCCCGAAAGATCTTGTGTCGACAGTGTTCAGAGTTGGCTTGCGCGAACATCATCAACTCGACGTCTGTGGGGTCGCGCTGAAGTGCTTGGTAACGTTCCACGAGGTAAGTGATCTCATCTTCTGCGAGGGCGAGTCCAAGGTCTTGGTTGGCTTGTTCGAGGGCTGCGATACCTTGCGATAACAAGGGGATATGTCGAAGCGGACGAGGTTCTGCCTTGGTCAAGAGCTGCGAAAGATCGGAAAAATCGCGCAAGATGCTTTGCGTCATCTTGTCGTGAAGCTGTTCTGCGATCTTCGATTGTTCCAAGTCTTCAAGAGGTTGGTAGCTGTGAAGCCAGTAGGCGACGCCCTGCTCCAAGCGTTGTACTTTTGTGAGTCCGGATATTTGGGCGATATCCGTAGCTTTCGACGACCAAGAAGAGATCGTCCCAAGGCGCGGCACCACAAGGAAAAGGTAGCCTTTGGTCAGTTGGGCTGGACGATGCTGTCCATCTTCGAGGAGTTGCAAAAGTTGGTGTTGTTCGGCTTCTTGGAGAGGGGCGTTGGTTTGGACGAGGTACACTGTTTCGCTTTGAAGATCGTGCAGTGCTGGGTGGGACTGGCGGAGTTCTTCAAGCAAGCGAAGCCTGCGAAAGTCAGAGAGCGCGGGGGGGCCAGCGACCCAGAAGATCGAGCCGTCATGCGGAACCTGCGTGGGGATCGGATGAATAGGCGAATTCTTCTGCAAAGTAGCCTCCTTGCACAATGCGCCGCGTGAGGGCGCGGTACGTTGATAGGGTGCCTCGAATCCAGTTGGGGGGTGTTCTGGACCAGAATGTAACTTTTTGCAAGGGAAAAGACGCCGCAAAGACAAGTTGTTGCTGAAATGCATAGTGATATGATGGATTTATGGTCGCTTACAAGATGCCGTTCACAAAAAATCCCCAGAAAGATCTCGTTGAAGGATCAAGGCGTCATGAAAGCAAGAGATGGCGAGCACTTTCTTCGGAGGAGCAAGTGGTCTTCTGCAAAGAAAGTCGTTGATGCACGAGATATAGGGGCTTTGTGATGGATGGAAAAAGCATTGGGAAAAAGTAGTATATTTATTGTAGATATTCTCTTTGAAAATAGAGACGAATCACCTCTTCACATCGTACACACTCGCAAACAAGCACACGGACGTGTGGGTAGTCCTCCAAAGGATACTCAGCACGTGAGTACACCTTTCCGCCACAGTGACAGCGTTCGCGTTTGACGTAGATCTCCATGTCTTTGTGTTGGAGGATGGTCCATGGTTCTTTGGGGGAGTGTCCTTCGAGGTCTTCGCGTTTGGCGAGGTAGCCTTGGTAAGCTCTGCGTTTGTTCCAAGCGCGGTAGCCCACGATCAAGACGCTTGCGATGACAACGATACCAAGGACTTCCATGACTTTTCTCGAAGATTAGGAGCGACCGACGGGGGCTGCACGTGGGTGAAGCAAGGTGGGGCCTTGTTCGTCTTCATCGCGGGGAAGATCAGGGTGTGGGATGTGGACCGTCGCGTGAAGTTTGCGTTGTCGCTGCTGGATGGGGATATGAAACGACTGGGTTGCGGGCGGACCTTCTTCGGCGAAAAGGTAGCCATGTCGTTGCACAAGGGAACCCGCGGCTTGGCAAAGAAGGGTCGCGATGCGGTAGTCTTCCTCGCTTGGCGGGTGGACGGCTGCATTGGGTCCTACGATAGACAGCACGGGAAAAGCTTCGTAGGAGGCCAAAGGCCACTTGCGTTGGTGCTGATGGCGTTGTGCTTCAGGTGGGATGTCGTCTTTGTTCTCGTAGTCTAGGGCGATAAAGCGGATGCCAGGCTCTCCAAGGCGGGCTTGAAGATCGAGATCGACGCCAAAGAGTGAGTAAACACGGTAGTCTTGGAGGTTCGCAAAAGCCCGAAGACCAGGGGTTGTGTGGCTTTTCCCGCAAAGGCTGAGCGTGTAAGTGCCGTATCCCCACGCACCAAGATCCACAAGAAAGACTTGGTCTTCGACGACTTGGTACCAAAAGTCTGACTTATAAAGACTTGAAGCAGAAGAGAAAAAGTGTTTCCCGATGTCTGTGGAGATGCTTTGCAAGGAACGCAAGGGAGAGATGGTTTCTGCGACATCTTGGGGGCGCAAGAAGTGGCTTGCGACGCGTTCAAGATGTCGTCTTCCTCCATAAAAGACAGGGATATCAAAGCCTTGTAGGAGGTTGCGGAAAGGACCCACCCAGCGTCGTTGGCTAACGTTGATTTGTGCGGGGAGACGGGGGTTGTTGTCCGTGGGGGACAAGGCCACCATGAACAAGCTTTCGAGGACCAACATGGCTTGGGTGTCGGGGTCGAAGGGGACCGCGCCAATCAAAGCTTCGTCTTCTTCACCCATCCAAATCACTGCGCCAGGCGCAGGGTGGAGAGAGGCTAAAGTGGACTCTGAGGTCGGCAGGGCGCCTACGATCCATGTTTCCTCAGAGCGTGGAAGTGCGCTGAGTTGTCTTCCTTGTTCGCTTGTGAAGTCTGCATAATCAATGGGCGCAAGGAGACTTTTGATGTAGGTGGGGGGTTGGCGCGACTGCTCAAGGGACTGGATCAGCGTGCGCGTGTCTTCTTCGTCGTAAAAGTCAAGGATACCCCACACTTGGGAGAGGTCGACATCTTCCTCTTCTTCATCGTCGTCGTCTTGGTAGAGGCTTTGGTGTTCTTCCCAAAGATCTTGGGCTCCAGGGGCAAAAAGTCCTTCGCGTTCCATGGCTTCGAGCGCTTGGGGAGAGAGTTTGTCGAGTACGATATCCTCTAGGGAACGCTCTTGTTCGTGCGTCTCATGCGGTTGAGGTGTAGGCGCCTTTGATGGAGACGCGGGAGGTGTCGGTTTGGCCATGGGGCACTCCTTGCAGAAGAGCATCACTAGTGATCTAGGATATAGTGCGCCGAGTGTGCATGAGCGAGAGGCAAAAGGAAAATTTTCGTCTCTTTTCACGCTTCAAGGCAACACAGAAGTGGCAAGGAGCTTTGAGATGTCGGGCCTTTGGGGGATTTGCGTCTCAGAGTGCAAAATATCTGGGGTGAGGGATTTGGAGATAGGCGGTTTGTGTCTCGTTGAAAGAAAGAGCGAGGTCGCGTTGTGGTGGGTGCTTGGACCACAAAAGTTCTTCGTGTACTTGGAGAGCGTGTTGAAGGACTTTGCAGGCTGCGTGCATCTTTTCGTACTGTCTTTGGGTGGCGTGGTGCGCGATCTGTTGATCCACCAACCACTCGCAGACCAAGGGAAGACGCTTGGGGCTGTTGTGGGATGTGGCGAGTTTCCTCGTTGAATAAGGAAGGGTGCCGTAGAGCGGAAAGTACATCGCAAGGACGCGAAGTGGGGGAAAGTCTAAAGAAAGCAGGCTCTTGGGATGAAAGCAGCGGGTTGCAAAAAGGCGCCAATCCTCAAAGCGTTGGAACAGAAGGACTTGGTATCCTTGGAGATCTTGATGGATGTAGAGGACTTCCGCCTGTTCTGGTTTGCGGCCAACATAAAACCCGAGAGGCTGGTAAGGGGGGCGCGGCTTTTTTTGTAAGATCTCGTAGAGGGCTGTCGCTTCTTTTTGGAAGCCCGCCAACGCGTCCGCTTGTAGGCGGCTGTGGGCCGCAAGATGAGGGCGTTGCAGTAGCGAGAGGTGTGTGGTGGGTAGGAGAAAGGCTTTGGCGGCCTGTGAAAAGTCGTCTGTTTGATCGAAGAGCACTTCGATGTTGAGCGGCGCAAGAAAAGAGCGAAACGGCTCAAGCCAATGTTTTTGTGAGACAAACACGCGTTTGGGGAGGCGTGGATAACCATCCTTTGGAGCAGTGGCTGTATCGACAAAGCTCGCACAAAGCAGATGACCTGCATCCTCCAAACGGAAAGGGTCGATATGCAAGAGTTTTTCGGTCTCTGCATCGAACCATAGCGCCAAAAGGTCGATGCCCCGCGTGCTTTTTGTAAAGGCTGGGAGTTGCAATGTCCCCACGGTCCAACTCTCTTCAGAAAAAGGCAATCGCAACAGTAGGTTGTACTGTTCTGCATTGAGGGTGAGGTTGGGCGCTGGGGTGCGTGGTGACTTCAAGTACAAGGAAAGTGGGTGTTGTTGGCGGAGCGTATGCAAGAAAGCTTCGTTTTGTTCCGAAGCAAGAAGATGAAGGGCGTTCCAATGTGGGCCAGGATCGCGAAGTGCGGCTGTGCAAGGAGAAAGAAGCTGCGGTAACTCTTCGGCTTCGTGGGGTTGGCAGGCACTTTCGATATGAAGTTTGCGAAGATCCTCACGGTAGCGTTTGCCAAGGAGCCCTAAAGAGCCCACTGGTGCGTGAAGATGGTTCGCGATTTGTTGTTGGCTTGGGGGATTGTTGAGTCGCAAGCGTAAGAAAGCATAGAGGAAAGCGGCCGCGTGTGTTGTTGCTTTGCGGAACTGAGGATGAAACTGATTTTGATAGATGTCCCAAAGATGGACGGCTTCTTCTGCGAGGCTTTCCCCGTAGTGTTTGTAGAGGTAGCCTTCAATTACGGTCCCTGCTTGGTGGAGAGGGAGTTGGGTTTGAATTTGTGGTGAGGTTTGTTCTTTGCCCACAACAAGGCTCCTTTGGTTCTCGATCAAGAAGAGTTTGAGCGCTTTTGTGTAAGCGTGTTGAATGTGTGTCGAGAAAGCTTTTCACTAGGTGAAATAAATGTTTTCTTTTTTTGGGTCTCAAGAATGTCTCTTTTGAAGAGAATAAAATCTATATGTTTGCTTCAATCTTTCTTACATCATGTCTGTTCCTTTGTCGATACTTTCTTATCTTGTGGGCGTGTGAGATGTTGTTTGAAGATGATGGGGCTTTTTCCTTGTTGTCAAACACTTGAAAAGTAGGGGATTTTTTCATGAAGAGATGGACAAGAGCATTGGAGTTGGTCTTGATGGGGTTGGTCTTGTGGGGTCTGGGCCAGTCTTGGGGGTGCACCGCGCCGAGCGACCCAGAGAAGTCTGCGGCTGATGGCGGCGATGCAGGACTCAAGTGGTACACGACGTGTGGTGACCCTGTTTGCCGCGGCCATACAGCACAACAGGGGGTGACGACTTGCGCAAGCCAAAAAGAAGGCGAGACCTGTTCCACAGATGGCGAGAAGTGCGACCCAAACAACGATTGCAACAGCCTCTTGTTGTGCACAAAGAGCGACCCCAAGCAACAGACGGGTGGTTGCCCCATCTCCACACGTCGTCTCAAACGGGATATCCGCTACCTTGATGCACAACAGCAACAAGCTTTCCACAAAGCTTTGATGGCCTTTCGGCTGGCGACCTATCACTATCGTTTTGACAAAGACAAATCCCGCCGTCGGTTGGGCTTTATCATCGAAGATCAGCCAAAGAGCCCTGCTGTCGATCGCAAGCGCAGCATGGTGGATCTGTACCAATATACGAGCATGGTGGTGGCTTCGATGCAGGTGCAAAGTCGTCTCTTGCGTCAACAGTCCGAAGAGATCAAGCTTTTGCGTAAGCAGCTTGCTGCGATGCAAAAGCAGATGAAGCGCTTGCAGGGTACGAAAAAATAAAGGCTTTGGGGTGGGTGGAGCAGGAGGTTGGGGGCATCAAGGGGCGTCGTGCAAGAGGGCGTGGGGGCCTACCAGATACCAGGGATGAGGCGCGAACGAACGCGTTGTGTGTAGGCTGTGTAACCGTCGAGTTCTTGTTGAAGGGTCTTGTCTTCGAGGGCTGTGCGGTAAAAGAGTAGGACAATCAGCAGAGCGCTCGGGATATAGGCCCAGTAAGCCCCTAAAAGCAATGGAAGTCCAAGATAGAATAACACAACGCCCGTGTATCCGGGGTGTCGGACGATGGCGTAAGGGCCGTGATCCACGACTTGATGTCCGCGGTCCGTTTGTATCCGTACCACAGAAGAGAAAAAGCGGTTGGCTGCGATGGCCCAGGCCCCAAGGAGCTGTCCCAAAAACATCAGTGCGATGCCCGCGAGGGAAAGTAGGATGTGAGTGGGTGGGGACCACGAATAGCGGTGATCGAGTGCGGCGAGCGAGAGGGTCACGACAGGGGCCAACAGTGCGATGGTCGGCATGATCTTGAGGTCCCAAGGCTTGGCATTTTTGTGTTCTTTCCAATGCATGCGCTCTTCGAGCAGGTCTGGATGCAAAAAGAGCATCACGCCGAGGTTTGTGAGGATGCCCAGCAGGATCAAGCCGATCGCCAGCCAAGCCATCATCCAACGCGGATCACCTGAGATGCCGAGCAGAAGGGCCGCTTGGAGGACACCTGTCATCATCAGGCGCAAGAGGACTTTGGTTTGAACTTGGGGAGAGGTGCTTGGCATCTTGGTCTGTCCTTGTTTGTGTTTGGGGGATAGGGAAAGTTGGAGGAGGATGGATGTTTGGTGGTTGATTTGTCAAGGCAAAGAGGAACAGGGGTGGTTTCTTGGAGGAAAGGTCGAGTCGGAGCGGGTGCTTTGTCTTGGAGGGGGCTTGGGTTTCGATGGTTTTTGTTGTATCGAAGAGGACGGCATCATTGGATGGAACAGCGCATCGTGGCGTGTTTTCCGTAGTGTACACACCAAGGATCGGAGAGGAAGATCGATGGACTTGAAAGAAGCGCGAATGGAAGGGGCGAGACGACATCCATGGGAGATCGCACGGGCGCGGACATTGGCGCGGATCGTGGATGGTCTCTCGCTTTCTCCTCGACGGGTCTTGGATGTCGGATGTGGCGATGGTTTCACGGCTGCGGAAGTCTGTGGTGGTGGAGAGGACCTGTCGTGGGTGGGGGTTGATCCCGCCTTGACGGAAGAGGAGATCGAGCAGCTTTCAGGGCGTTATGCGCAAGCCTCCTTTGTTCGGGACCTTGGGGAGTTAGAGCAACACTCGTTTTCTCTTCTCTTGTTGCTCGATGTCTTAGAGCACGTGCCCGATGATGTGGGGCTTTTGCGAGATTATGTGGGGCGGGCTTTGCGCGACGATGGCTATGTCCTCGTGACTGTGCCTGCTTTTCAGTCTCTTTTCTCTTCGCATGATACGTTTTTGGCGCACTATCGGCGTTATCGTTGGGACACCCTGCGCCCTGTGTTGGAAGCTGGTGGGGTGAAGCCCTTGCGTTGGGGGTATCTGTTTTCATCTTTGTTGCCTGTACGGTTGTTGTCCGTGGCTTGGGAGCGTTTGCGGGCTGGGCGCTCTGAAGTGACCGAAGAGGGGATCGGTCAATGGAAGGGAGGCCAAGTCGCAACAGAAGGCATCGCGGGTGTCTTGGAGACGGAAAATCGGCTGTTGTTGCAGATGGAGCGATGGGGACTTCGACCGCCGGGTCTAAGTGTATGGGCTCTTTGTAAGAAGATCTCTTAGGACTTGGGGTGTGGGCAAGAAAATCCTTGGATGGACGGGAAGGAGAAGGGCAAGTCGATGACTTTGTTGGCAGGTCAACACGCTATCGTGATTCCTTTTGCGGGGAGAGAGCGGTGGGATCGCAAGTTGCGATGGATGGAGAAGGCGCTCTCATTGTATCCTACGTGGTCGTTGGTGTTGGTGGGGCTGAACAAAGAAGCCTTTGAGAAGATCCAGCATCGCTTGGGAGAAGCATGTTTTCCTCGGGTACATGGCATGCTGCGAGAGGAAAAGCCTTTTCGTGTGCGTTCTGTAGAGATGAATGAGGCTGTGCGCCAAGGGATCTTGTGGGGCTTTGCGGAAGGGGCGCAAGCTGCGTGCACATGGGAAGCTGAAGGAGAAGTGTACCCAGAAGATGTGGAAGGCATGTTCGCTTTGTTGCACAAAAGCGAAGGGGTGGATCACGTGATGGCCGCGAGGCTGCGGCTCTTGGGTAGAGAGATCGAACGCTCGTTGGTTCGACTTTATTACGAGCGGATCTTTGCGACAGGGATCAGCCTTGCGATTGATCTTTCTGTGTATGACACCTTATGTTTTTCGCAGGTTTATCTTCCATCACATAGTGTTATCGAGACGCTTTCTCGTCCCTTTTCGTGCGCGCTGTTGTGGCAAGCTGAGTTTTTGTTGCGGCGTAAGATGAAGCAAGCCAAAAGCCCGATCTCTGGGCAACGCACGTTGGAGTATCCTCTTCGACATTGGGAAAATCACGGATACTCTGGGATGTGGTTGCGACACGCTACGCAAGTATTATGGGAGATCGCTGTTTTAGCAAAGATATACCGTTTGAGAGGGGATTCATGACGGAGACAAAGAAACGAGGGCGATGGCTGCGATGGCTGTTGGGTCTTGCAGCACTTGGGCTTGTGGCGTCTTTGGTGTTGGCGCTGTTCTTCCCCAAGGAGCTTGCGCAGATCGCACTGAATCGCCTGAAAAAGCACGGCCTTTCTGGGGAAGTGGTGGAGGCCAATATCTTTTCAGGGGTGTTGCGGGTTCGCTCGTTGCAGCTTGTTCGAGTGCAGAGGGGAACGTCGCTTTCTCTCCATGCTTCCGAAGGGATCGTCAACCTGTGGATCTGGCGGGTCTTGTTGGGGGGGCGTCGGGTTGCTGGGATCTCTGTGCATCGTCCAAAGATTCGGGTGTTGCGTGGGATGGATGTTCAAGATGCCGAGCAACTTGACAAGATTCGCGATGCCAAGGCGCTTTGGCGTCGATGGGGAGCGCTCAAGGGGCTCCCCACAAGTCAGCCTGCACCCCAAACGGCACAAAAGAAGGCCACCGCCAAGGAGCACGCGCCGCAAAAAGGACTCAAGGCGAGGATCGCCAAACTACGCCTCAACATGAAGCGTTTTCGTCAGCGTTTGTTGCAGATCGACTCCCTCAAGATCGAAGATGGTAAGCTGTTTTTTGCGCAACATCGGCCACAAAAGATCCTCGTGCGTGTCGAGTCTGTCCATGCAAGTTTGCTTGCGATGCGTGGGGCTTTGCGCATTCAAAAGGCCGATATATCGGTGAAGATGAAGAAACAGACGCTTCAGATCCAAGTACCCCAAGGTGAGCTTGCTTTGAGCCTTGATGAACTGCTGTCGCCCTCTCCAAAGTTGGAGCGTCTGCGTTTGGTGGGTCCACATGTTCGCTTGATGCGCGAAGGTCCGCCAAACCCACCGCGCGATCCCAAAAAGCTACGAGAAACACTACAGTTGCTGTCCCCACGTGTCTTGCACGTCGAGCTTGAGCAAGGACGTTTTTCGATGCAACATCGCCTTGGGGTTGGTCGCGAAAGACACTTACAGATCAAGTCGTTGCGCGCAGATCTTCGTGAGCTAAAAGGTGGCGTCACGATAAAAGACTTTGTCTTACAAAGCCAAGAGCCCCACCAAAAGATGGAGTTGCGTATCCCCCAAGCAACCGTCTCGATTGATCTTTGGCCGTTGTTGTACGGCATGATCTCTTTGGATCAAGTCAAGGCGCAGAAGCCTTTGTTTGTGCTGCATTTTCTGAAAAAGAGAGCGAAGAAACGCCGTCTCCGACGTAAACCTCCGTGGCTCAAGATGAAGAACTTGGAACTTCACGAAGGCGAAGTGACATTGCATTTCAAGATGCGCAATCGCAAAGCCCCGCAAGAACCGCCGCGCAAGGTCAAATTGGTCTTCAACCGCGTGTTTGCGAAACTGCAAGATCTCGATATCCGTTACCTTTTGGCGCGTCCTTTTTCTGGGGAGGGGAAAGCATGGGCTTTGGGGCACGGTAACATGCGATTTGTGGCCTCCAAACAAGCGAATGGAGGCCATCGCCTCAGTTTGCGCCACATCCCTTCGACCCTGATCAACCGCTTTATCGATCGTGAAAAGATGCCGCTTCAGATCAAAAAAGGGCAGATCCATGCACTGTTGGACTTGCGCCCCAAAGATGACGAAAGGACGTGGGTTCAAGCGACCTTTCGCGTTCATCAACTGGAGATAGGAGTCGTCAAAGAAAACAAAAAGCTGTTGAAAAAAGCCATGATCGGGATCTTGTCTGGCATCGTGAACAAACACTTTCGCAAGATCCCTGAAGGTTACTCCCTGACCACGGGCTTTTCGATCAAGACTTATCTGCTCGAAGATATGAATCCCAAACTGATGCAGACCTTGTCGCGGCGTTTTATGCGCGGCTTCCTTGATGCGATCATCGAAAAGCATCCTATCCTTCGACCTTTTCGCAAAACCATCGAAAAGAGAGTGTCTGGAGCGCAAGACCAAAAGCCCAAAGGATGGTTTGCAAAGTGGCGAGACAAAAGAAAGAAACGTCGAGAAGAACGCAAGAAACAACGAAAGAAACGAGGTTTTCGTTGGTAGGGCGTCTTGTTGTGGGGGAGGTTTGTGACTGAAAGGTCTCGGGGCTCGGGGAGGTTGTGACCGAAAGGTCTTGGGTCTTGGGGAGAGTTGGTGGGAGAGAGGAAGAGGCGATCAATCCACGCGAATCCACCAGAAGATGCGGCCACGTGCATCTACAACGCGGAGACGACCGGGTCTGCGGGGGTTGTAGGTCACGGTGTTGGCTGGGCGACCATAACGGAATTGGATGCCCACAAGACCGCGAACCCAGTGGGCTCGAAGCACACCTTTGCGGCCATTACGGTAAGTCACGATGATATTGAAGGGCCCACGGCTATGGGGGACCGTGAAGATGTTGCCAGAGGTCGAGCGCCAACGGCCAGCCCACGCGATTCCACGGCTACGACGGGAGCTTGAGCGCTTCCACCAACTCACTTTGCCATTGGGAGCGAGGACGCGAACCAAGTTGGAGCGACGAGCGCTAAATGTGCCGATGTATCGGCTTCTTCCGTACATATAGTTGAACTGGATGCCGCGCATTCCGCGAACCCAAGCGCCAGGGAGGACCACGCGTTGTCCGTTGGGGCGTGTCAACACGATGTCAAAGCGATTGCCGCGAGAGAAAGGGATCTCAAAAGTATTTCCGCTGGTGGAGCGCCACAAACCGTAGATGGTTTGGGCTTCTGCGTTGCTTGGTGCAAACCAAGATGCTGCGAGGGCGAGGGAGAGAACAAAAAAGATCCGTCGAAGGGCCATCGTGAGCCTCCTTTTGTCTGAGCATTCTGTTTCCTGTGAAGGAGCCGAGTGGGGGATTCCCCTTTTCCTTCGTACCATGCTTTGAGAGAAACTTACAAACGAGGTCCAAAGCGTGGTTTCAGAGAGCGGCTTGTTGGGGGAGACGAGAAGACATGGGGGAGGTCGCAAGATGTTTTTGGGGAAGATCACTTTTTCATGAGTGAGGCGTGTTTGGTGGCGGCAGGAGCGGAGGTTTGATCGTCGTACTCTTTCCAACGAGCAAGCAACGTAAAAAGCAGATAACAGGCCTTGGAGGAGCTGAGCGACCATGCTTTGTGGGTCGTGTACACTTGGGCTTCTGTGCGCTTGTAAGTGTCTTTTTGTTGCTTGGCGAGGACCAACAACTGCTTTTGTTTTTCGAGGCTTTGTTCTCGGATCTTCAAACGATCGATCCCTGCTTGCTCTTCCACTTTGGCGCGTTGAAGCCACTTGGTTTTGCGTTCGCGGTTGATTTGTCGTTGTTGGACGTAGTGCAAAAAGCGCGGGGTCTTTTCGACGAGTCGCTTTTGGGCGGCCTCAAGGCGTTTTTGGGCAGCTTGGAGGCGTTTTTGGGCCAGTTTCTTTTGGGCTTGGCTTCTTCGCGTCGCGAGCTTGGCGCGTTGGAGAGCGAGCTTGGCGCGTTGGAGGCGGCGCAGGCTTTCATGGAGCTGCTTGGCCAGTTGTCTTTTGGGGGCGCGTTGGGCGATCAGCAAGCGCAACTGACATCCGCGAACATCACGGATGCCACGGCACTTTGCGCTGAGAGACTGATGCCATTGTTTGCGCTGTTGTTGGGTGCTTTTGTAAAGCGCAAAGTGTTGCTTTTGTTGACGAGGAAAGCCGATCTCTTGGACCTTTTTCTCATATTGTTCGAGGGCTTCCTTGCGAGCTTGGGAAGCGCGTTGGAACGACTGCTTGGCTTGTTCAGCTTCTTCTGTGCGTTTTTGTAGGTGATCTTGTCGTTCTTTGTGATAGCGCTCGAACCATTTCACGAAGAGCTGCAACATGCGTTCGTTTCCTGCTGCATACTCTCGATAGATGTGGGCTTGTCGTTGGTGAAGGCTCGCACGTTTTTTGTGGACCTCGGCGGATAACCAAGCGCGCTCTGCTTGTTGCTCCGTTTCTCGCCAGATCCGCCCTGTTCGCAGATAACGCTGTGCTGCCTCGTCGTATCGTTGGAGTAGCTTTTGGTACGCTTCGAGGCGTTTTTTGGCACCTTGTAAGACTTTTTCGATGCGCGCCTTGGCTTTGGGAGTGGAGGCTTTTTCGAGACGCCGTTGTTCCCGTTTGACGGCCTTTTCGTAAGAAGCGAGGCGCGTTGTATAAGAACTGCGCAGTCGCAAAGTACGGAGTCGTCGATACTCAGGGGTCGACAGCGAGAGCGAGCCTGCGCGATGGCCTACAAACCCGATGCAGCTCACGCCCTTGGAGTTTTGGACGGTCCCTGTCTTGGCGCCAGACTCTTTAAGGATGCGGTAGCCGTGTTTCTTGGCGAGCATCGCCCCCGATCTTGCGGCCGTTCCTGCACGCAACACACTTTGCATCGCTTGGTAGGTCTCTTGGAAAGACAGAGCGAGCTTGGGTTGGATGCGCTGTACCGCTGCATCGTAAAGCACCTTTTTACCGCGATAAAGCCTTTGAATGATGTGTGGACGGCGGACCTGTTGGGCTGCAACTGTCGCTGCGACGGCTGCCAACTCGCTGTTGGAAGCATTGTGTGTCCCCAGTGTCATCGTCATCACAGGGGCAAGGTGGCGTTTTTGTGGGTCGAGACCTGTCACTTGTTTTGCGATGTGGATGATGTAGCGGAGGCCCAACTCCATGCGGAAGTCCTTGTTCCACATGAGCAAAGGCAGCGAGACCCCTGGGCCCCAAGCTTTTTGGAGGGTCGCGCGGTGCTGGTAATACTCGCCTTGAAGTCTGCGAGAAAAACCTTGGAGGCTATCACTATCGAGAAAACGGGTGAGTCTTTTTGGGGCGATGGCGCGTCGTTTGAGCAAAGACAAGATGGCCTGGGCTTTGGCGGCCTCAAAGAGAGAGCCTTGACGAAGTTCGCGGAAGTAAGGGCGATATCCAAAGAGATCGCGCAAGTCAATGAGCAAAAGGGTGGGGTCTTTGATCCGCTTTTCGACGATCTTTGCGACTTTTTCGGGCGTCGTCTTGTACTTTTCTTGGTACATCTGGGACAGGCCAATGCGCAAGATCTCTTGGTCCATCGACGAGGGGGTAAACCACGACCAACGCAAGGAAAAGAACACAAATCCGATGTTGGCTGACACCCGCAAGGCCGCGCGCTTTGTAAGGTATTTGGCCATCGAGTGGCTGTTTTGAATCGCATGTCCCCGTCCTTTGGGGGGCTGATGATAAAAGAAGCGTTTGGTCTTGCGTTGTTTGTAAGTCTTGCCTTCTCCTGCGTTGAGAAGAGGCAAAGCGTCGGGCCAAAAACGCCCAGCAGTGAGCAGCGTCAGCACCTTGAAGGTTGAGCCCACAACGGGCTTTCCCGCGCTTGCCATATCGACCTGCTGATCGCCCCCATACTGCGAAAGGATCATCCCATCGCGTGCATCTACCAGTGTGAAGGCAAGTTGCAAAGTGGGTAGCTCTTTGCGGTAGGTCTCTAGGCTAGGCATCATCAGCCCTACAAAGTTTGCAGGGAGCCATGTTGGGGCTTGGGGTTGCGGGGCGACTGCGGTGAATGCTGGACGACTGGACGCTTTGGCTCCTTTGGTCGCAAGGATGGGGTGTTTTTGAGGAAGGGAGACTTTGCTGCGATATCTCTTGGCCTTTGGAGGCGGTGGGGCGGGCTTTTGAAGCGTGTGCGTTAGCGCGTAATCAAAGCTCAGCTGCGCCACTGAAGCTTTGGGCCACTCTTTGTACTCTTTTCGTTCTTGGCGGACCCAACGACGGATATGACTGTCTTGGATCAAGTTTTTTTTGGATAGGACGCGCAACTTGTTCATCTTGTTGACAAATTTTGGAAGGTCGTCAGGGACTTTGATGCCTTGGGCGCGGAGCTTTTCTTTGAGGGCGTCGATGCGTTTGTTCCAGGTTTTCCAAGCTCGTTTCCTGCCACGTGTAGAACACTTGTGTTGGCGACAACTCGACAAAAACCAAGGGTTGAGGTGCCCTGGATTGGGTAGTGAGGCGGCCAAGACAACGGCTTGGTTCCAAGTCAGCGCGGAAGGCTTGCTCTGTCCAAAGTAATACAGCGACATACGATGCAGGCCGTAGTGGTTGCTGTATCCGCTCCAAAGAGTTGCCATGTAGGTCGCCATCATCTCACGTGGTGTGAGGTGCTGTGACATGACATAAGAGCGCGGGATCTCTTCAAAAAGCTTGATCTGGATGGTCTTGAGGATGCCGCGGCGGTGACGCGCTTCTCCAAAGTCGATGAAGTTCTTTGCGGCCTGTAGTGCGGGGGTACTACCACCCACTTTGCGTCGCTGCTTCAAAAAGTAGTAAGGGACACGTAAGAAGGCTTCGAGCGAAAAGGGTTCGGACAAAAGCTGTTGTCCATCAGGGAGATAGCGCCACCACCATGTGGGCTGTTGGACCTCTCCCTCAGAAAGTGCGATGGCTTGGCTGATCGGCCACTGAAGAAGGGCGGGATCGTTGTACTCTTCGTGCCAGTCGCTCTCTGTTCGCTCGTAGAGACCGAGGGGTTTGTTGTTGCGATCGAAAAGGCTCTTGAGGCGGAGCGCACGCAACTGAAGGTGGCGTTGGTTCACTTGCTGCCGTAGTTCGGGGGTTACGTAGCGTTGGTGCCAGACGTGCATCAAGATCACGAAGTTGGCAAAAAACAAAAAGGGAAACAACAGCGCGATCTGCCGCCAAGTATCCACGCTGGATATCGCGTTCTCTGCGAAGTCAACATTCACATTTCCGTACACTTGGATGCGCAGTATCAACGAAGTCAAAAGCGAGAAAGCACCTGAGATCCCAATCGCACTCGCCCCAATGAGCAACGAGGTGTTCCAAAAAAGCGACTGGAAGAGGTTGGGCCGCCATATCAAAAAGGCCCAGACAAGCCCGCCACCAAGCGCTGCCTTGAACAAGCCCCGCCAGAAAAATCGACTCCCTTGCCAACGCATCTCCGCCATGCGACCGCGCGCAAAGAGGTGACTCCAGATCACAAACCAAAAAGCCCCCCACACTTGGAATCCAAAAAAGATCCCAAAGCCCCAACAGGCCGAGAGTGGGAGCCCTAACCACAAAAAAGCCCCCGTGGACAAAGCTGTGACCAAGGCAAACACCAATAAAGTCCACCAACCATAGCTATGCCAGTGTTCTTTGATGCCTGCCCAAGCCCGACTCAAGGGGTGTTCGGGGGGGAGCGTTTTTTGATACATGCCAAAACGAAACATCTTGGTGCCCTTGCTTTGATCACACAAAACCACAAAACGAAGCCCTGCACAGACGCAGAGATACCAATCTTTCAAGAAGAGGTGGGGATAGCATACACGGATCATGCCATGCTTGGGCAAGGTGCATCTTCGGAAGTGTTTGAAGAGAGCGGGGAAAAGCGGGCTCGCCTTTTGGTTGGACTTGCAACCCTCACAAAGTCACGTAAGCACATTTGAGAAAAAGACGGAGTCTCATAGTGTGACAATCATAATGAGATTTGTGGTGTGACATTCTTTTTGTGGTGGGCTTTTGCGTCCTTTTGAAAGGGCTGGCGTCTTGTGTACAGAAACCTTTGAACCTCGCCACGATGGGCTTTTCCCCTCTGTTGGGAAGTGATAGAGCGCGGGGCGAGGTTTGGTTTGTGTAACAGTGACCACCCATGAAGGAGTGAAAAAGATGGCAACACAAGAACAGATCCGCAAAGAAGTTCAGACACACTATGGTGCGATTGCAAAAGGCGATGCCTCCGCTTTGACGGCCCCCAAAAAGCAGCAGTCTTCGAGCTGTTGCGCACCCACTTGTTGCAGTGGTGAGGAGGTGGTGGGACCAGAAGCGATCTCAACGGCTTTGGGTTATCGAAGTGAAGAGATCGCCCAAGTGCCCCAAGGTGCAAACATGGGACTGGGGTGCGGAAACCCACAAGCGATCGCGGCGCTCAAGGAAGGAGAGACCGTCTTGGATCTTGGGAGCGGTGCAGGATTCGATAGTTTTTTGGCTGCGAAGCAAGTGGGCCAAAAAGGTCGCGTGATCGGCGTGGATATGACTCCTGAGATGGTGAAACGAGCGCGAGCCAACGCAGAGGCGGGCGACTTTCCACAGGTCGAGTTTCGCGAAGGTTTGATCGAGGCTTTGCCTGTGGAAGATGACACCGTGGATGTGGTGATCTCGAACTGTGTGATCAACTTGTCCCCAGAGAAGCCCCAAGTGTTTCGCGAGGCCTACCGGGTGTTGCGAGCAGGCGGACGTCTCGCGATCTCAGATGTGGTGGCGCTTCAACCGCTCCCCACAGAGATGCGAGAAGCCATCGGCTTGATCGCGGGCTGTGTGGGCCAGTCTGCTGAAGTGCAAGAGATCGAAGGTTGGCTGCGAGAGGCGGGATTTGTGGATATCCAAGTGAAGACGAAGCCCGAAAGTCGCGCGTTTATCCAGCATTGGTTTCCCGAAAGCGGTGCTGAAGAGTACGTTTCTTCCGCTGTGATCGAAGCTCGAAAAGCATTGGTTTGATTCATGTTCTTTGATGTTTAGGTTCTAAAGGGGCTTTGTGAGGCAGGTGCATCACATGGCCTTTTTGTCGTGTGTTGGGTGATCTTGCAGAGGATGGGAGGAAAGCAGATGCGCCAAGTGGTCGAACGCCGTGGGCAGATGGAGCTTGCTTGGCAGGCGTGGCGGGAACGTTTAAGACGTTTTCTTGTGGGGAAAGTGGCGGATGCTGAGATCGACGATATCTTACAAGAGACGCTTCTCCGTATCTGGAAGGGGATCAGCCAGTTACGTGAGGAAGAACGCCTTGACGCTTGGATCTACAAGGTGGCGCGGAGTGTCATGATGGATCGATGGCGCCGTGATGCGCGGCGTCGAGGTCATGAAGAGAGCTTTGGGCGAGAGATGCAAAGCCTCCAAGAAGACCGTGTGGAGGTCGATATCGAAGAGACAGGTTGGTCGCCGCAGGATCTGCTGGCTTTGTCTGTTCCTGAGTTTATCGAGGCTTTGCCCGAAACGTATCGAGAGATCCTAAAGCTGACCGAGATCGAAGGGCTGACCCAACAAGAAGCAGCCACGCGTTTGGGGCTTTCTCTTTCGGGCGCAAAGTCTCGGGTACAGCGAGGACGACGCTTGTTGCGAGAGAGCTTTGAGGCTTGTTGTGCACTTGCATTTGATAGTCGGGGGCGCGTGGTGGAGTGTATGCCCCGTGGATGGGGGGAGAATGACTGCCGTTGTGGTGACGAAGACCGCGTCGTGTGAGTCTTGAAAAGGTGAGTCGCCGAAAAATGCGAAGGGGGTGGGGCTTACGCGGCTTTTACGGTGCGTTCGGCGAGGCTTTCGAAGGTGTGTGCAGAGGCGTGTTGCCAAGCACGGGCGAAGTTTTCGGGGAGATTGGTTTGGAGGAGAGAGCCTTTGGCGATGTACTCGTAGAGATCGCTATAGTTGCTGATCTCATTGAGGGAAACGCGGCGCATGATGTGCCAAGGGCGGAGCTGATCGGGTGACGTCATACCTGTTGCGGAAAGCATCTCCATCATGGAGTGAACAGTGTTGTGGTGGTAGTTGGCGACGCGGATCGCTTTGTCATCGATCACGAGGCCCGCAACGAGGTTGGGATTTTGCGTGGCGACACCCACAGGGCAGTGGTTGGAGTTACAGCGACGGGCTTGGATGCACCCCAGCGAGAGCATCATCGCGCGTGCTGAGTTTGCAGCATCTGCGCCAAGGGCGATCACACGGGCAAGATCGAAGCCTGATACAACTTTTCCTGAAGCGATCACACGGATCTTGTCGCGCAGTGCGATACCTACGAGGCTGTTGTGGACGAAGATCAAAGCATCTGTAAGGGGACAACCGATGCTATTGGAAAACTCCAACGGTGCCGCACCTGTACCACCTTCTCCACCGTCTACCACGATGTAATCAGGGTGGATGCCTGTTTCGAGCATCGCTTTGCAAAGAGCAAGGAACTCTCGGCGTTTTCCTAGGCATAGCTTGATCCCAACGGGCTTTCCGCCGCTTTCTTCGCGAAGTTGGGCGATGAATGTGCAAAGCTCGGTGGGTGTAGAGAAAGCGGAGTGCCATGGGGGAGAAAGTACATCT
This sequence comes from Myxococcales bacterium, assembly GCA_020632975.1. Taxonomy (GTDB): domain Bacteria; phylum Myxococcota_C; class UBA6777; order UBA6777; family UBA6777; genus JAKLKB01. Next base: position 112,535 of record JACKEL010000001.1, on the reverse strand, counting down.
TGGCCAAGAGGAACACCGCGGATCTTGGCGATCTCTGGGGTGAGTTTTTCTGCGGGCAGGATACCACCGTGGCCGGGTTTGGCGCCTTGCGAGAGCTTGATCTCGATCATCTTGACTTCTGGACGTGCTGCATTGTCCTTGAAGCGTCCGAGATCAAAGATGCCCGCCTGTGAACAAGCCCCGAAGTAGCCTGTGCCTATCTGCCAGATCAAGTCGCCGCCTTGGAGGTGGTGAGGACTCACGCCACCTTCGCCTGTGTTGTGGGCAAAGTGGCCTTGTTTGGCGCCTAGATTGAGGGCCATCACAGCGTTTTTGCTGAGCGAACCAAAGCTCATCGCGCTGATGTTGAAGACAGAAGCACGATAGGGTTGTTTGCAGGTTTCTTCTCCGATCAAGATGCGCGGAAGCTCCTTGGGGACGGGCTTTGGCACCATCGAATGATTGATCCACTCGTAGCCAGGAGCGTACACGTCGTGCTGTGTTCCAAAAGGAACGGTGTCGAGTTCGCGTTTGGCGCGTTGGTACACCACGCTGCGTTGTTCGCGGCTGAAGGGGGTCCCATCTGTGTTGGACTCGACGAAGTATTGGTTGATCTCTGGGCGGATCATCTCCAAAAGGTAACGTCCGTATCCGAGCAGCGGGAAGTTTCGTAGGACTGCATGTTTGGTTTGCAAGAGGTTTTGGTAACCGAGGAGGATCAAGGGTCCGACAACCCAAAAAGCATGTAAGAACGAGCGGTTCCAAAGGGATAACAATAAGATCGCGGCGATTAGGGCGATGGATGTGATGACAAATTCTCGACGCAAAGGTCCCTCCTTGAGATAGGGTTTTGGTGGATGCGTCCAGTTGGACGAAAGAGATCACCCTCTTGTGGTTGGTGTGTGAAGTTTGCTCAAGATAAGTAACTTTTGGTCCTCTGACAACCCGCCAGCGCAAGGGGGAAGGTTCTTCGGGTGAACTTGGGAGGCTTGTTCTTCGTTTGTTGCCCAAATCCATTTGGAGGGAGCCGTCATGGGAAAAGCAGCAGAGAAACGAAAAAAAGCAGAAGAACCCGCGCGCGGGCCTTTTCGCACAGGTCGTCAGGTGTACGATCAACTGCGATGGGATCGCCGTTTTGATACAGCCGCTTGCTGGATCGAGATGCAAGAGCGTTTTTCTGGAACCAAAAAAGTACCCTTCGATGGCTTTGATCCGAATGAGGTTCCTTGGCATCGAATCGAGCGCTTCACCTACAGCGGCGAGGTGATTTGGGATCGAGCGGAACGCATTGATCGGCTGGCGGATGTCGCTGGCCAAGAAGGACCCGCTGTTGCGACCTTTACGGTAGAGCGCGTAGAGACCGAAGAAGCCGACTGGATCAGGTGGTCGCGGCGGCAACTTCGTTCCTTGGCGCTTCATGCGCGACGTTGCTATCGCTTTGACACCGCGCTTGGACGCTGGCTTCCTTGGGAGGGCGGACTTTTTGAAGAGAAGGCCCCCAATGCCGAAGCCTCCAAAGAAAACACGCAGCAAACCATCGATGCAGATGTCGAACCTGTCGGACCTGTGGAGATCTCCGCTGACGCAAGCCAGCGCGCAGAGGCAGAGACGATCGACACATCCGCGACAGAAAACGCCTTGCGGGTGGTGACTTGGAATGTGTTGTCAGAACGCTATGCCGCAGGATTTGTGCAGCCAAACAAGCGGATGGGATACTTGCTCGCGGAGCTTCAAAAGCGCGATGCGGACGTGATTGGTTTGCAAGAAGTCGAGTCAGGCTTGGTGCAAGAGTTGCTGCGCGAACCTTGGGTGCGAAAGAATTATTGGGTGTCTGAGGACGAGACTGGACAGGCTTTTGCCGAGCGCATGGGACAGTTGATCTTGATGAAACGGCCCTTTGTGTTGCAAGACCTCCGTCTTTCGGGAGAAAAACATGTCTTGTTGGCGCACTTTGCTTTGGGCGGCAAGCTGAGTTTCGCGGCGTGTCTTCATCTCAGCAGCGATCTCTCGAAGTTGGGACACTTTATCCGCGCGATTCAGGTCCAGATCTTGTGTCATCTTTTGGCGTGGCAAAGCACGCAGCCTGCGCAGACAAGACTGCAAGCGTTGGATCGCGAGGAGATCTTGTCGATCTGTGCGCAAGGATGGGAGTTGGTGCAACAACGCGGGATCTTGTTGGGGGATCTCAACGAAGATCCGCAAGATCGCGCATGGTACGCTCGAAAAGAGATCCCCGAAGAGCTTCATGGTGTGGATCTCTCGGATTTTCCGAACATCTGGGAAGCTTTGGAGCGAGCGGGCTTTGTGGATACTTGGCCCATGTTGAAGCTTGGAGCACCTGGAGAGACCTTTGATCCACAGCATAATCCGTTGGCTTCGACGTTTAGCGCGACAGGGCGACGAAGGCGTTTGGATGCGGTTTGGTTGTCTGATCCAAGTGCCACATTGATGCCCGAAGATGCGCGCCTGTTTGGTTATCCTTCGTTGCGTGCAGAAGAGGGTCTGCTTTCAAAGGATTATCCCTCTGATCACTTTGGGTTGGACCTCGTATTTTCCGTCTCATCAGAGGGCGAAGATGACGCTCTTTTGAGCGAACTTTCGCAGGTTTCTCGTAAAGAAGATTCTTCCGAAGGTCTGATGCAAAGTGCCGAACGCATCGAGATCTTGGGAGAGGTGTTGACGATGACAAAGAATGAAAAAGACAAACAAGAAGAGTGTATGCAGCGGATGGCTGAGGCCCCGCCAACCTACCACAGTGCTTTGATCGTGATGCCCCCGCCTGAGTTGTGGGACGCGATCCAAGCGATTCGCAAAGAGTACGACAAGAGCTTTCATCGTTGGATGCCGCACATCAACCTTGTTTACGGCTTTGTGGATGCAGCTCTTTTCTCGGATGCTGCTGCACTGATTCAAGATGCCTTGGCAGATGTTGAGCCTTTTACGGTGACTTTCTCGAAGATCCGTCACTTTCGCCACGGCAAGAGCGATACGATCTGGCTCGAACCTGGGGTCAATCCTGCCCCTGCACTGCAACGCCTGCAAGCGCGCTTGCAAGCGTTGTTTCCCTCTTGTGACGAGCAGATCCGCAAGTCTGAAGCTGGGTTTACGCCACACTTGACGCTTGGCCAAGTGCGTGGAGAGGCCCGCAGCAAGCTGTCGCATCTCGTTCAGGCTTGGCAACAAGACTGGCAGCCGATCCAGTTTACGGTCGATCATGTCGCTTTGATCAGTCGTAGCGATGAACAACCTTTTCGTATTCAAGAGCGTGTGTTGTTTGGCGGTGCGCGTCCTCCACAAGGCCCCCAAGGGAAAGGCCAGAGCGAACCCCCCGAACCATCGGTCACTACAGAGGATGTCCTACCCAAAGGGGAGCAGGCTTTGCTTGGTACCCCTGAGACGCAACAAGCCGTCTCTTCGACTGAACAGGCTGCTTCTTTCAAGAAGGACGTCTCTTTGGTCGGAGCATCCGCCTCTTTGGGACACAAGACAAGCGAACATGAGCAAGGTGCGTCGCGATCTCATGGCGTCTCGGAGAAAAAAGATGTCCAAGTAAAGACTTTTTCTGAGAAGGCGCATACAGAGTACACTGCCTATCTGCGGCGCTTGGAGCAGGGCGTCGCGTCTGAGCAACAACGCTATGCGCCCATCCTTTCGGCGATGCGGGCAGCATGTGAAGCGATTTGTTGGGAGGGTTTGAAAGAGCCTCCATCATGGCAGGCTTGGTGGCCTCTGGGCTCGTTGGCCTTTGGGGCGCAAACGCTTCATAGTGATGTGGATATCTTGTGTTTGGGCACGTTGCCTCGTGAGGCTTTTCAGGCACAGCTTGTCGAAAGGCTCGAAAAGATCGAGGGCATCGATGATCTCCGTGTGATCTGGGATGCACGCGTTCCACTGTTAAAGGTCGGATGCGCGGGATGGTCTGCGGACTTGTTGTACGCGCGAATCCCCGAAGAGTTGGAGCCTTTGGCTGTCCAAGAAACACTGGATGGGATACTTGAGCGCGTGCAAGGTGGTGACTTGCCGAATCTTGCGCGCGAGTTGTCCTTGGAGGCGTGGGATATCGCCAGCCAACGGTCTTTGTTGGGGTTGTTGGACGGTTTGTACCTGCGTGGGATGATGGCGCGTTATGCTTGCCAAGAGAGCTTTGTGGATCTGTTGCGGACCATCAAGTGTTGGACTGCGCAAGAGCAGATCGCTGAGCAAGCCAAGGGTTATCTTGGCGGGATCAGCTGGGCGATCTTGGTGGGCTGGCTGTGCTCTCACCCCGCTGCATGGGGAGAAACGGATCGTTTGGTCTTGTTGGAGGCTTTTTTCTCCACATTCTCTCAGTCTTCTTGGATGCAACCGATTGGTGTGGTCTGGGTCGATCGTTCTTACGAAGAAGACCCATCAGGAAGTTTGATGCCCATCTATACGCCCGTCGTTCCGCAACGTAACAGTGCGCGGCAGGTCACTGCGGAGACCTTTGCTCATCTGCGACAGGCGCTTCAAAAAGGCCGAGAAACATTAAGAAAAGTTCTTCTTGGCAAAGCAACATGGGAGTCCATGCTTGGATCTCTTGGTGTATCCGCCGCGTAGAGAGCCTTTCACACAAGCGTGGCTCACTTCCTCGCCTCTTTTTCTTGGATTCTCCTACCTCTGCGGAATTGTCTGCTAGGCTCTCGCTATGTTAAGAAAGTTAGGTCTTTTTTGGAGAAGGAGCTTGCTGATGGTTCGTTGCGTCTTGTGTGCTTTGTGGTTGGTTTGGTGCTTGGGGATGGGGGGCTGCGAAGCGACTCCAGAACTTTGCCCAAGTGGGACAGTGCGTTGTGATGGAAAGTGCGTGGATATCCGCCGCGAACAAGCACACTGTGGCGGATGTGGCCGTGCTTGCACGGGTGACACGCTTTGCGTGGGTGGCTTGTGTCAAAAACCTGGATGTCCTGAAGCCCAGCCCGTTGCGTGTGGTGGAAAGTGCGTAAACATCCGAGAAAACACCGCACACTGCGGAGCCTGCGACAAAGCTTGTTTGGAAGGGCAATTGTGCCAAAGCGGGAACTGTATCTGCCCTGGCGGGACGACGATCTGTGACAGTCTCTGTGTGGATCTCTTGGTGGATCGGCGACATTGTGGTGCATGTGGGCAAGTGTGTCCTGATGGGCAGTTTTGCGCCTTGGGGCAGTGTCGATTGGCATGTCCAAATGCGACGCCTTTTGTCTGCTTGGGAGGATGTGTGGATCTGCAAACCAACGCGCGGCACTGCGGGACGTGCGGGAATGCCTGCCAAGGTGGGAAGTCTTGTGTGGGCGGCCAGTGCGCGTGTCGTGACGGACTTACTGACTGCGGTGGTGTTTGCGTGGACTTGCAAAATGACACGCGACACTGTGGGCGGTGTGGTGAGTCTTGTGCAGCAGGCCAACTTTGTGCGGCAGGTCAATGTGTCGCGTCATGTCCTGCCCAAACACCCGATGTTTGTTTGGGTGGTTGTGTGAATATCCAGAGCGATGGACAACACTGCGGAGGATGCGGTCAGATCTGTCCGTCTTCGCAGACTTGTGTGGCTGGAAAGTGTTCTTGTACGGATGGACGGATCTTTTGCAACAACGAGTGCGTGGATCTAAAATCCGATATCCGTCACTGCGGTTCGTGCGGATTGCTCTGTCAAAACAGCCGGTTGTGCGTGGCCGGGAAGTGTATCTGTCCTGAGACTTATACGACCTGTGATGGACAGTGTGCTGACCTCAAGACAGACAACAACAACTGCGGAAAGTGCGGAGATATCTGTATCCAAGGTCAACGTTGTGTGGATGGAAAGTGCGTCCTTTCGTGTCCTGTGGGCCAAGAAGCCTGTGGAGACAAGTGTTTCGACTTGAAGACGGACGTCAACAACTGTGGCGCATGTGGCCAGCAGTGTGGCTTGGATGGTCGTTGTTGTCAGGGGGTCTGCGTGTGTGGCTTGTGCGATAGTGGCCGAACTTGCGGCACGGATGAACAGTGTTGCTCAGGGGCTTGCCGCAAAGTCAAGGAAGATGAAGATCATTGCGGGCGCTGTGGGAAAAAATGTGAAGTTTTTGAGAAGTGTTCTGGTGGCAGTTGCAAGATAGGTATTCCCTGAAAGAGTAGGGGAACTTGTTCTTTTGTTGGTAGGGGTTGTCGTTGATTTTGCCATCGGGAGGGAACTTTTTGATGCGAAGCTGTGACATATCGAGTATGGAAAGAGAACAAGTCAATCACCGTGGGATGTTTCGTATGGGTGGGTGGAGTGTACCCCCTCAACAAAAGGAGCAGAATCGATGGCGAGGTATACGCTGATCTCAGCGGAAGATGCGGAAGAAAGCTTTGGGATATCAGAAAAGATTGATTATCCTTATCAGGACTTTGAGGACGAGCAAGAGATCCGCTTGTACGATGGGGATCTTGTGTTGACCTCGGACTTTACGAGCGATGCGACACAAGATTGGAACCCTTTCAATGTGATCGTGGATGGCGATCTTACAGTTCGTGGCAACATCGACTGGCAAGACTGGGGGAGTGGTTGCTTTTTGTTTGTGACGGGCAACGTGGTCGCGGAAAATGTGACTTTGCGTGGATGTCCCAATATCCATATCTGCGGCTCTTTGCGAGTTCGCGGGGCGATCTTTGGAACACAAGGTGATGACGGCGGTGTTTTGCGTGTGGAAGGTTCCACCAAAGCAGAGCTGATCGTCTCTTTGCTGTACTTTTCGATGGACTTTGAAGACGACGTCAATGCGATGGTGATCGGCAGCCCTGATTTGATCCAAGGCTGTAAAGTCGATGCACCCGCAGATGATTGCGAAGAGTATTTCTTGCCCGACTTTCTCGATGAAGACGGTGCGATCGAGGAAGAGGCTTTGCTTGAGGCCATCCTCGAAGGTGCACCTTATCTACGAAACGATTGATCTTCTTTGCGATGCTTGGGGTTTGGGCTTTCCCTGCCAAGGGAGGGTCTGGGGGGGAACAACAAGCCCCAAGCTTTCATGTGAAAAGATCTCTAGGGATACTTGAAGAAAATCACGGAGGGGAGGGAGTATTTGGTGATGGATTGGTCTTCTTTGCCTGTGACCTTGCGTCAGATGCAGTATCTGTTGGCTGTTGCAGAGCATGGAGGTTTTCGTCGCGCCGCCGAAGTTTGCCACGTCTCGCAACCTGCGCTTAGTACGCAAGTTGCGCAAGTCGAAGAAGCTTTGGGGGTGATCTTCTTTGAGCGACAAGGCCGAGGCGTGCATGTGACCGCAGCGGGCGAGCTTTTGTTGACGCGGATACGTGTTGCGTTGCGGGCAGCGCATGAAGTCGTTGAACAAGCGAGAGCTTTGGCCGAGCCTTTTTCGGGCGATCTTTACCTTGGCGTGATCCCCACCTTGGCGCCTTATTTGTTGCCTTTGTTGGTGCCTTTGTTGCGCAAAGAGTATCCTCATCTCTCGGTCCATTGGGTCGAACAGCAAACCTCTACACTGATGGAAGCCTTGCACACGGGCGAACTCGACGCAGCTTTGGTGGCTTTGGAAGCTGAGTTGGGCGAAGTCGCTGCGGAGGAACTTGGGTGGGATGCTTTTGTGTTGGTGGCGCATCCAGATCACCCACTTGCACGCCAAGAAGAACCCCTCACAGAAGCCGCTCTCAAGGGCCACACAGTCCTCGTCTTGGATGACGGACACTGCTTGCGCGATCAAGTCTTGGAAGTCTGCACACGTCATCAAACAGAAAGCGGTGAGCTGCGCGCCACAAGCCTCGCAACGCTGTTGCAGATGGTGGGCTGTGGTTTGGGCGTGACCTTGCTACCGCACTTGGCTTTGCGGGCCGAGAAAAAGTCGCATGCTTCTTTGTGCTTTCGTTCTTTTCAAGAGCCGCGTCCAGGTCGCACGCTGGGATTGGTGTGGAGACCGACTTATCCCCAAGGGGACGCGATGCGAAGTTTGGCGAAGTATTTTCGCAGTGTGATCCAGTCTGAGCTTGGGTGAGCTTGGTCTTCCTTTCTTCGTGATCTCTCTGTTTTGTATTTTGTAGGGCAAATCTCCTTGTTGCAACGATATGATAGAAGTGTCGTTTGTTTGGGAAAACTGCGCCTTGTGGTAAGGCTTATGGGTCTTCGTGTGAGGTGGTGCACTCAAAACTGGATAGAAACGTTGTAAGGGGCTTGGTGTTGTTTCGTTTGGCGTGTTGTGGGTTTTTGATCCTTTTTGCGACGGGCTTTGCTTGTGGGGCACCGCCTTGTTTGATCGATGGTGACTGCTTGGCTGGGTGGTATTGTGATCCCGCGTTGCGTTTGTGTCGCCTTTCGTTGTGTAAGGAAGGTGACACGCGGTCGTGTTTTTCGGGGAGTGTGGCGCAGATCGGGCAGGGCGTTTGTCGAGCAGGAAGCCAACGTTGCGATGCGACGGGCCATTGGGGGACTTGCCAAGGCGAGATTACGCCTTCTTTGGAGCGCTGTGAGCCTTGGGGCGTGGATGAAGACTGCGATGGAAAGGCCGATGAATCGTGCGAACTTCGACGATGCGGTGAAGACACCTTTCTTGGCTTGCGTGTGACACCACAAAAAGTCTCGGAGGGGTGGTCTTTGGAGGTGGCTTGGCCAGAAGGCAACGAGCGTTTTGCGTGGGATGTGGTTCCTGAAGTGAAGATCATTGCGGGGCGATGGACGATTCAGCAGGTTGTGTGGGAGAAACAGCGCCCACAGATCTTAGTGGTTCGCCTTGTTCCTTCGTTGGGGGTGGAGCCTTTTCGGATCTCTTTGAGTGGGGTAGCGGCGCAAAAAGTCGATGGTACTTGGCGAACGTACTGCGAAGGTTCTTGGGATAGTCAAAGTATTGTCGTGGGATGTGCGGAAGGAACGACTTTATGTGATGGTTCGTGTGTGGATACCTCGAAAGAACCTTCACATTGTGGTGCGTGTGGCAAAATCTGTGAAGCAACAAAGACTTGTTGTGCGGGACAGTGTGTGTCTTGGCTGCTTGCTCCCTCTACGTGTTTGGCTTGCGCAGAAAGCACTTGTGTGACGGGTGAAGGCTGCTGCGATGGATCCTGTACCCCTCTCGACAAAGAAGATCACTGTGGTGGTTGTGGTGTGCGCTGCATGGAGGGGATGCGTTGTTGCGGATCTTGCGTGGATACCAAGAACGATCCAAAGCACTGTGGTGCGTGTGGAAACGCTTGTTTGGTGGGGGAACAATGTTGTCAGGGCCGTTGTGTCTCGGTTTCTGCCCAAGAGACTTGTGGTGGTTGTGGTGGAAGTTGTTCTAAGGGAGCTTGTGGCTCTTGTGGAGGAACCCCTTGGTGCGGAGGGAAAAGCTGTGTGGCGTGTCGTCGAGCTTTGGACTGCGCCCCAGACCAAGTCTGTCGCCAAGGAAAGTGTATCGCGTGCCCAAGTGATGCGTCTTGTGATGCCTTTTGGGTGGTCTCTTCATCGAGTTATGCGGACGTTCAGTCGGTGGTGTGGGATGCCCAAAAGCTCGTCTTTACAGGGATGTACCGTGGCACTGTCGGCGTGGGCTCGAAAAGTCTTTCGCAGGCTAAGGGAGACGACCTCTTTTTGGCGGCTTGGTCTGGCGGAGCAACCTCTGGGCTTGTGAGTGTGGGAGGTGAGCGGACAGAGAAGACGCCTCTCTTGGCGTCTGCTTCGCCTGCTTTGTTGTATTGGAGTGGAGTGGTCCAAGGGAAGGACTTTTCGGTCTTTCGAGAGAACCCTTCGCCCATCCTTGTCTCGCGTGCCCCTGCCGACCCAGAGAGCAATCGCGGCCTCTTGTTCGTGACTTTGGATGAAAAGCTCGAAGCAACGGCCGTTTTGTCCATCGAGGCTGGGCAGGATGTGACTTTGCGGTCGTTGCAGGTGGTGCCTGGTCTTGGAACGCAAGTGTTGTTGGGGGCGGAAGTCGTCGGTGGGATGGGGAGTTTTTCTTGCAATGGTCAGTCTCTTCAAGCCTTAGAGGATTCAGGGACCGAAGTTGGAAAGCAACTGGCCTTTTTGTGGGTCGATGCCAAAGAGCGTCGATGTCTTCGAGGGGCTTTGTTGGGTCGTTCCACTTTGCCGAGTCTCGCGTCGTGGGAAGTGGCCGATGATGGGGGTTCTTTGGCTTTTGGCAGCTTTCAAGGGACTTTTGAGACGAGCTTGGGGAAGCTTCAAGCCAAGGGAGATCGCGACATCTTTGTGCTTCGATGGTCTCCTGACGGGCAGTTGTTGTGGCAGCAGGTCTTGGGTGGCGCGGCGAAGGATGAAGCCCGTTATGCGGTTCTTTTGGAGGGTGGGTTCTCGATCTTGGCGGGGTCCTTTGAAGGGGCGTTTGAGGTTGGAAAACAGCGTTTGGAAACCTTTTTGGATCGAGATATCTTCTTGGTGGCTTTGAACGCGGTAGGAAAGCCAAGTTGGTCGCTACAGTTGGGCGCGCAAGGCACCAACGAAGAGATCATCGCGATAAAGCGTGATCCTGTGGGGGGTGTGTACGTTTTGGGTAGCTTTACAGGCACCACGCGGTTGGGGTGGCACACGCTGACGAGTTATGGTGGAAAAGACCTCTTTTTGGCGCGGATCAGCTTACGTGGTGAGGTCTTGTCGGTCGTGCATCTTGGTGGGGAAGGTGATGAGGTTGGACTGGGACTGTTTGTTGGGCCCGATGGTGTCGCGGTTTCGGGTCGTTTTCAAGGAGGGGCACTGCGCTTGGGGAACGGAAGTGTCCTTCACACGGAGACAATGGACGGTCTTTGGAAGGGATTTGTGTGGACGCTACGACCCTGAGATCGCGGAGGCTGGACGAGATAGCGGAGGAGCGGTGAGATCGCGGAATTCGATGACGCTCCCTGAGAGATCGGGGATCTTGACCTCCGTGACTTTGCGGAATGCCGGTGACTTTGTGGAATGCCGGTGACTTTGTGGAGGGTCGGTGACTTTGCGGAAGGCCGGTGACTTTGCGGAAGGTCGGTGACTTTGTGGAAGGTCGGTGATGTTGCGGAAGGTCACGAACCTTTTTTCTCATAGAAATAGGAGTCTATCGTCAGCCTTTTTCTTGAAAAAGTATCACCTTGTATGATCTCTACAAGAGACTGTGCAAGAGCTTTTCGTGTGATTTTATTCGGTCCATCGGGCAAAGCATCCACTTTCCATGCGTAAGACTCATCTTCACCGCCCACGAGTTGAGGAGGGCGAACGATCGTCCAGTCGAGTGGGGCTTCTGTGATCAACAATTCCATTTGAGAGAAATCAGCATACATCCTCCAACAGTAGGGACGGATGATGTAAGTCCAGACAAAGTTTCCGCTGGGTGCGTTGAGAACACCACTTGATGAGACCATGATCAGCCTTTTGATGTCCAACTCTCCCATCACAGCGAGGACATTTTTGATTCCTTCACTGTACAGGTCCGTGGCGCGAAAGGCATTTTTTAAGCCAGAAACACCAAAGATCCCCACCACGATATCGACCCCTTCAAGGGCTTTTTTGAGCGAGTCTCGATCGCGGACATCTCCGCTTCTTCGGGTGATATGTTCGAGATCTTTGATCTTTTCTTTCTGCCTCGCGATGGCTATCGACTCTCTGCCTTGGGCGCTCAACTTTTGAAGAAGGGCTTCTCCTGTGGGACTGGTGGCACCGAGGACGCCAACGGTTGGATGATTTTTCATGGATTTGCCTGCATTTTTTATGGGATGGAAAAGTATTTTCGAATCGTGTTTAAGAGACTTCTTCATCTTAGGCGCTATCTTTCATAAGATCCAATATTATATAAAGGCTTTATTGATAAGTATTTGCTTATGGTTTGTGTCCCTGTTTACATGGCGTGGTGCATGATGAAGTTGAGATATCTACATACTTTTATTGCAGTTGCAGAAGAGTTGCACTTTGGGAAGGCAGCCAAACGGCTGCGCATCGCGCAACCTGCGATCAGTCAGACGATTGCGGCTCTTGAGCAAGAGCTTGGGACACAACTGTTTTTTCGCACGAAACGCAGCGTTTCTTTAACAGAGGCAGGGAAGGTCTTTCTTGCGGGTTCTTATTCGATATTAGAAAAATTGGAGCACACGATAGGGCTTGCTTCTCAAGCATCTAGCGGTGAGATCGGCTCTTTACGCATCTCTTTTACTTCGGTGTGTACGCTGAGTCTTTTTCCTCAAGCTGTGATTGCGTTTTCGAAGAGATACCCGAAGGTCAAGCTCGTGCTTGAACAGATGGGGACTGCGGAGCAGTTGGTGGCGGTCGCAGCAGGAAAAGTCGATGTGGGATTTTCGATACTCGTCGAAAAAGTTGGGGATTTGCGCTTGCAACGCCTGACTTCAGAGCCTCTTTACGCCTACTTACATCGCGATCATCCTTTGGCGGGGTGTGCGTCTGTCTCTGTTGGGGAGATCTTTTCAGATCCCTTTATCTTGATGTCGAAAAAAGCGGAACCCGAGATGCATTCGGCCTTTTATGCAATTTGTGAAGAGCATCATTGTCATCCCAACATTGTGTTGGAGACGGATCATGTAGAGGTGATGTTGGCTTTTGTTCGGGCAGGTTATGGTGTTTCGCTTGCTCCTCGATCTGTTGCGCAGCTTGCTCCCTCAGACGTTGTGGGCTTGCCCGTCCAGCCGTTTATCGAGTCGGGTGTTTCCGTGATGTGGGACCCTTTGCGTCCTTGTCCTACAAGAGAGCATTTTCTTCGCATCTTGGGAGATATGAGTTGAGGTCGCTCTTTGTTCGCGGTCTCTGCTTTTTGTTGCTTTGCGTGGTGGCTGGGGTGGATGTTCTAAGGGGAGCCTGTTTGCCAAGTGAGTTGTTTGTTGCGGATAATGAGTTGTGATTGCACAAAGCTCCCAATGTAGTCGAGTTCTTCGGCCATTTGTAGAGTGGGGGTCACTGTGGAAGATGGGGCGACTGCGTGACGGATATCGCCGCCTTGTGCGTTGAGTCGAAACCATACAACCTTCCCAAGGCTCGTTGTTGCGGGGAAGATAAAGTCGGAGGCTGTTTTTTGTAAAAGGCGTGTGTTGGATTGGTAGCTGTATCCGCTTTTTACGTTCGCCAAGATGCGTTCAGCGATCAAGTTTCCTTGGCTATCATACCAATAACCATGGAGTTTGTTGCTCTCCAGCTTGGCGATGAGTTGTTGTCCTTTTTCGTGGATCGCAAACAAGGTCCCAAGCATAGAAAGTGTTTGCTGGCTTGCATTTGGGACTTTTTGAGGATTCGATAAAGAAAAAGTAGAAGAATAAGCAAAGTCGATGCGGTAGGGGGCATCTTTTCCTTGGCACAAGATCGCACCATATCTTTGCGTAGGGTGGAGCGCGATGCGCATCACTTTGCTGGCTTCGAGGACGGCTCCTGAACAGACACTTCCATCTTTGTCCACAACAACGTCGCTTTGGAGCGCTTGGCCTGCTGGATCAAAGAGCCAGAGACGCATGGTGAGATCTTGGTGGTTTCGATAGAGAAGGGCGAAGTATCCGTCTCGATCGATGTCGATATCGTAGGCTCGTTCCCAGATGGAGAAACCGGGTTCCAAGGCGCCCGCCCAGCGAAAGGCTTGGGTACGTGGGCGGCAGTCTTGGTCGTAGAGTCTGCCCCACAGTTCTTTGGAGCCGTTGCGTTGTTGGGCCCAGGTGACGATGAAAGAACGACTTTTGGCTGCGACGCGCACAGAAAGTGCTTTGGGGCTTTCTTGTGGATTGTTGCCGAGATCTCTAACGATAAAGGCGCCGCGCAAGACAGTGCGATCAGGGCGGTAGCAGGCGCCAAAGATCGCGTTTCCATTCCATCCAACAAAGGTGAGATGACCCTCCGCAGAGACTGCAAAGGTTCGTTGGTAGGCGGCTGGCGGAGGTTTGATCACATTGAGTTCTGTGCAGGACTCATCGATCTTGCCGTCACAGTCGTCGTCTTCTTGGTTTTGACAAAGCTCTGCGATGGGGAGGACTTGCCCTTCACAGGGGCCCCAACTTAGACCGTCAGGCTGGCAACGTTGTTTTCCTCCATGGCAAGGGGCAGGTCGCAGCTCTCCGCCTTCGTTGCAGTCTCGTGTTTCATTGGGGACACAAACACAAGGTTTCCCTTGGCAAAGGAGCCTTCCTTGGGGCAGGTGGATCGAGAGCTTGGCCAGTTGGGTGACCTTGGTTTGCGTGTCTTGGAGAAGCCCGAAGCTCTCGCCTTGATCGTTGAACTGCAAGGAGTGTGTGTAGGAATCAAAGAAGGAACGAGAAAGTGCTTTGATTTGTCCTTGTGGGCTGATGCGGTAGTACGTTTGGTTGTCAAAGAAGGCAAAGTCATCGCCAGCGAGCATGGGATGGGCATATTTAAGATATTGGCGATATTGTATGTTGCCGAAGGATAGGGACTTTTGGAGAGTGCCTTGTGCAGAGAAGACGGTGGCTCGGGCTTGATCATTGCTGTTCCAACCCACAAGGAAGTCGCCCTTCCCATTGACGAGAAGAACATGTTCGCCTGGATAAGCCTGTGTTGATGAGGATATCGGGCTCGGTTGCGTACCTTGCAAGGTGCCTTGTGTATCCCATCGTTGGAAGTAGATGGGGGTTGGGTACTGTCCATGGCACGTAAAGATCCCGCTGCCATCGTCGGATATCCCGATGTGTGCGGTGACAAACTGGTTGCTTTTGCAAAAGGTGCGTTGTTCATCAAGGACCAAGGTTGGGCCGTTCAAGGACTGTGTTGGGACGTGGTAGCGCGCAAACCAACGGCGATCCTCTGAGAGAGAACGTCGAAGTAGCAAAGCCAAGTAGCCTGAAGAACTCGACTTGATCTCCAGCAAGTCAAAGAGATCCGCGCTTTTGATGGGGATGGTTCCCGTGTTTCCTTGTGGCTGACAAGTGGCATCATACAATTGGTAGGTATATGAGTATAAATATCCTACGCCTGATTGGATCGTGTAATAGGCCCAGATCGCGAGGAAGCCTGTTTTTTGCGCAAAGACGGAGAATTTTGAGAGTGTTTGTCCTTGTGGGATGGTTGCGATCTTAAAGCGTTGTCGCACAACGCTCCCATCAATGCGTTCGCAACGCCCCCAAATATCCGTGCTCGCGGTGGGGACGGAAAAGAACACCCCTTGGGGTCCAAGTGTTGTTTGGTTGATGTACTCTCCCGCAGAAAAAGAAGGGCAGTCCGCCGCTTCATCGGTCTTTCCATCGCAGTCATTGTCTAGCTGATCGTCGCAGACCTCGATAGATGGGGTGTTGTAGACAGGAGAGCAGGTTCGGGTCCCTTGGGAACAATGGGGGTAGGCTTTCTGGCAAAGACCTTTTTGGGAGCCCGCTGGACACGTTTCTGTCGCGCTGATGCGGTCGATGTATCCGTCGCAATCGTTGTCGAGTCCATCGCAAGAGATCTCAGCAGGCTCATAACGTGAAGTGTATGCAAGGTAGGTGGCTTCGTCGCAAAGGAGCCAGCCTCGTTTTCCGCCACAGATCTGGCGGGCCCCTTGGCATGGGCCTTCTTGCTTGGGGCACAGGATCCCGATCAGTTGTTCATCGGTTTTCCCGTCGCAGTCGTTGTCGATCCCATCGCATACTTCTTGGGTGGGAAGGACTTCGCCTCGACAGGTGGACCATACCCCTGTTGCAAGACAGTGCTGAACGCCCGTGATACAGGGGAGATGTTGTACATGGCTGGGATCGCCTGAATAACAGATGAAGCTTTCTCCTGCTTGGCAGGGGCCTGTTTTGGGCGGATCGATGGGCTTGGTCGGCTCGGGTTGGGGTTCTGGGAGATTGCCTGCGTCTTCTGGCGTGGTCTCCATGTGCTTTTCTTGAGGAGAGGGCTCGTGCTGGAGCTCCAAGGATGCTTCGGGCAAGGGTTCGGCTTGGGGTTCGTTTGTCGGCTCTTGTAAGGGTTCTTGGGGGATGGAGACGCACTTTCCTTGTTGGCAGACCTGGGGCGAATCGCAATCGAGATCTTGGGCGCAAGGAGGGGGTGTGCAGCTCATCAAAGCAAGCCAGAGAAAACACCCGAGAAGTGTGTGGATTTTGGGAAGCGTACTAGATTGGGACATCACAAAGCCTTCGATCTTTTGTTGCGTGGAAAGAGACGACGCAAAAAAGCGATACTTCAAAATCTTTTTGTTCTAAAAAACCTGTGTGGCTGGCTTGAGGTTAGGTTTCTGGGGCGATGAGCGTGATCGAAAGAGAAAGTTTATTTTTCTCTTGTGTGCAAAGTGTCGTTTTGTTTCGACTCCATGCACAAGAAGGAAACATGTTTTTTTCGGCCTTTACTTCGTCACTAGGTAATTACTCGTGTTTGAGTCGTTTTACAAGTCCTATCGGTTGTATGTTCGCGATCTGTGCAGGAAACGCTTTTCTAACGAAGAGCACGCAAAGGATCTAGAGTCCGTTGTGTGGGTTGAAGTGTACGATCTTTTCGAGCGGTTTTGTCATGGAGATCCCAGGCGCCTGTTGTACCAACTGGTATCGTGGAGGGCGCGTGATCTGTATCGGCAGCACTATCGTTTGGCTGCCCACGAAAGCCCTGAAGATCTCGAAGATGCTTCGCTTGCGCGCTTTTTGGTGGAGAGCCAAGCCCTCTCTTGTTCTGTGGAGACGAAACTCGCGTTGAAACACGCTTTGCAACGAGAGGACCTGGAAGATCGACAGATCTTGTTTGGGCGTTTTATTGAGGGGATGGCGTGGGAAGAGCTCTCGGTACGTCATGAATTACACCGCAACACACTCTTAAAACGCGTAAAGTCTTCTTTGCAGCGGCTACGTCACGAGATGGAAGGACACTCCCTTTTGGAGCAAAGAACATGAGCAAGAAGAAAAAGAATATGGCCAAGCCATCCATCTCACTAGGGGAACCTCCAACTGCCATGAGCTTGCATTCTGTCGGTGAAACCCAAGTCTCTCCTGCAAAGGTGTCTTTCGATGCTTGGTTCGATCAGTTAGAGCGTCAACGTCCTCAAGGGCCAAGCACGCATCTGATGACGGGGGTTACCTTAGAGCTCGAAAGTGCCGATGAACGGCGGCATTGGTCTGCCCTCGAACAAGAACATGCAGAGGTGGCGGGACGATGGAGTGAATTTCAGGCAGAAATGGAGAGTGATCCTCCAGCATCCGAACTCCAAGAGCTTTTGCTTCGAGGAAGGAAGCTGCTGGCTTCGTCCTCTTGGGAACCGCTTCCTACATCTTTTCGAGAGAACCTTGCTGATGCAACGGAGAGCATGGAGCAGAAAGAGTCTCTAGCCTCCGTGTTTGAGGCTTTCGAGAGCCATGAAGCGAAAACAGTCAACGAAGCAGAGACCCACGGGGAGCAAACGACGGAGGGGGGCGAGAGCCTAGAGATAAGTCTTTCAGAGCCTGCTGTTTCAAAAGAGCCATCTTTTTGGGGAGAAGGGAAGCAGACCAAATCGCTTTCGTCTTGGTGGGGTGGTGCTTTGGTGGTTGGTGTGGGTGTTTTCCTTTTGGTGGCGGTACGACTTCCTTCTTTGAAACGTTACTCTACCAAGATGGTGGAGTCGCGCTCCGATTTTACGCGGCCTTTTTTGCAGGTCCGCCCGAAAGGAAGCGGTCGAAAGGCCGTCGAGCCCCAAAAAGAGAGTTTGCGTTTTCAGGTGTGGTTGCGCCAACAAAAAAAGATATCACTGGCACCTTCGCAAATGACGATCCGTCCAGGAGATGAGCTGCGGTTTCGCTTTTCCAATACTTCTCCAGAAAAGCTTTTTGTCTTCGTCTTTTTGGTGGATACACAAGGAAAATTAAGCACGCTTTATCCATCGAAAGAAGAAGGAGAATATCGACTCCCACAAACTTTAGACGATTATCTTCCTGGCGGCGCAGTGTTGACATCGATTCAAGATCAAGAAAAATTGTTTGTTTGTGTGAGCAAAAATAATCTTTCACATCAACGCGTACAAGAGTTTTTCTTGGATACCTTAAAGAAGAAGAAGTTGGATGATATCAGTCGATTGCCTTATCGCTGTGTGTGGCAAAAGGCTTGGTCTTTGCGTGAGGCCTCGCCTTAATCCCATGGCTTGGAAAAGCTTGATGTACCGTTTCTTCTCCCCGATATTTGGGGTGGAGCGAAAGGCGAAGGGCGGGGGCCTGCTTTTTTTTCTTTTTGCGATGTTGTTTTCCACACAAGCTTGGAGTGTCGAAACACGCCGTTTTGCCCTTGTGATCGGCCACAACCACGGTGGTGATGAACTCGAACCCTTGTTGTATGCAGAGCGAGATGCTTTGCGTGTCTCGCAGGTTCTCTCCGAACTAGGGGGCTTTCGGCCACAAGATGTCTTTTTGTTGCGCTCTCCCACGCTTGCCCAAACCAAGGCCGCGATGACCAAGCTTCGTCGTGCGGTCGCCTCCTCAAAAAATGCGATGTTTTTCTTTTATTATTCGGGTCATGCACGCTCGAAAAAGAAGTTGCGCGTCGCTTCGTTTCAGTTGGGGAAAGAGCGATTGCCGTTTTCTACGGTGTATCGGTTTGTTCGGAAGTTGCCTGTGCGTTTTCGTTTGGTGGTGGTGGATAGTTGTTACAGCGGTGAGATCTTGCATGCCAAAGGGACGCGAGCCAAGGGAGCTGTGCGCGATCGGTCTATCGAGTGGTCTCATGAGGACTTTGCTTTGCGTGTCAAAGGGCTCGCTGTGATGGCGTCTTCTGGAGCGCGCGAGCGTTCTTTTGAGTCCAATCAATTGCGGGGGTCGTTCTTTACATCCAATCTTCTTACAGGGTTACGGGGAGCCGCTGATAGCAACGAGGATCTGCGTGTCTCTTTGCAAGAGGCATTTTATTATGCCCGTCAGCAGACGATCTCTCTTTCTTTGCAACATGGCCCGCAGATCCAGCGACCCACCTTTTTGTTGAACTTCCATAGCGAAGCCCCCCTGTTTTTGACGCATATCCGCCGTGCTAGCTCGCGTCTTGAGTTTCCCAAGTCTTTGCGTGGCCACGTCTTGTTGAGCAAACAACAGCGCTTGGTCGATGAGTTTCACAAGCCTTCTGGCGTGAGGCGAATCGTTGCCGTAAAGCCCGGAACCTACGATGTTGTGTTGTATCGAAAAGGTTGGAAAGCAAAAAGTCGTGTCCAAATCCTCCGCAAACAACGCGTGGTACTGACGCCCCAAAAACTTGAGATGATTCCACCTTCTTTTCATCCATTCTCACGAGAAAAAGGGGAACACAGGAATCTTGGACGCCCTCTGTTGTTTTCTTTGGACTATGAACCACTCAACCAACTCGCCTTGCACAACATCGGGTTTTCTCTGGGGACGGAGATCACACCTTGGTTTCGGATGTCGGCTCGTTATCGTTATGGCTTGCAGAGCTACCAAGCTGGTTGGACGCAGGGAGAAGAAGGATACTTCTATCAAGCCCATTCCTTGGGGGCTTCTTTTCAGATCGGCTACCCCATTTATTGGAAGCGCTTGCGGTTTTTCTTGGGGGTGGGGGTCGAACCTTCTTTGCATCTGCGTCTCTACAAAGCCTCGGATGTTGGCGCCCAATTGAACTTGGGTGCCTTTTTGGGACCTTGCTTTTCTACAGAGGTCGCGATCTCGCCCGAATGGTCGGTGAGATTGAATGTCAGTGGCGGAGCCCATTTGGTGTTCTACCAAGGTGCTGTTCGCACGGGAGCTTGGCTGCGTAGCGGGATTGGACTGGTTTGGCGGCCTTGAGATGTGATAGAGCCATGAACAAACATGCGGTGGGAAGAGGACAAAGAGAACTGCATGAAGTTTGGAGAATGCAGGATATCCGCCTTGGGTAAGCTTGTGTGTAGAGGTCGCCAAGTCCATGGCAAAGCGAGAGGATGAAGAGCGTGGTGGGGGGGGATTCGCATCAAAGAAGGGGCGTCGATGCTTTATGTCGATGAGGTTTGGGAGAGAGGGGAGTGTGTGGGGTTAGTTGCGCATGCTGACGCGTCCTGCGGCTTTTCGGCAGATATCTCGTACTGGCCAGATGCGATGGATTCCTTTTCTGTAGGAATAGTCGTCTGTGGAGGCCAAGATACGGAGCTTTTTGAGGTCTTTGTTTTTGCCCCATTTGGCGAGGATATCACAACCTTGGCTGCGATCTTGCCAGACGTCGCTGGTCAACATCCCGCGAGCAAGGGCGATGTGTTGTTGACAGTCTGCAACGTAGAGGTAACCCATGAAACCAGAACGGAAAAAGCGGCTCCATTTACGGTTGTACTCGTTGGCGACGTAACTGAGTTTTCCTTCTCCTGCGGCTTTGTCATAGGTACGTTTGGCCGCTTTTGCAAAGGCAGGACAATGCGACTTTTGGGCGCTTTCTTCGCTATTTTGCAACCAGTCGCGGATCGAACGCAGCGAGTAGTTTCCGTATCCTACATTGAAGTAAGGATGGGGCTGGTTGTTGAGCCAAGTGTCGTAAGCTGCGTGGGCATCGTGTCCTTTGGCTTGAAGCCCTTTCATCACGCGCTTGAAAGGCTTGCCATTGATGCGCGCTGTATGAACGAAGACGTAATCCCACTTACCGCATTTGGCCGCGACTTCTGCGATGGGAAGGTACTTTTCGTCGACAGATGCCCATGTGTTGCTCTTTCGCATCTCGCGGGATATGGGGGCTTTCATGGCTAGCTTGGCCAGTTCCTCAAATTGCGCACAGGGTGCTCCTGCTTTCAATTTGGCTAGAGCCTCTGCGCCTTTGGCTGACTCTTGTGCTCTCTTCTCTTTCCTCAATGTACTGGCGCTTTTCTTCCGCGCAAAAAGCTTACCAAAAGAACAACCTGTTTGGGTGGAAGCAAAAAGAAAAGAAAAAAACAGGATATAGACAAGATTTTTGCGTAGAGAATATTTCATAGAAGTCTCCTATTTTTTTAGGTGAAGCTATTTTGTTTCGGTTCTTTTTGACCGATACACGGAGAGATCAATAGAGTGTGCCTCTATTTGTTTTTGTTCTGGTTTGTTAGGAGTGTCGAGTGGAAGGCGGGTTCTGCACACCCAAAAAAGAAAAAATCAGGAAAAATAAATTTGCTTGCGATACGCATGGGCCTGCGCAGCCAGGTATATCCGCGATATACAACAAGGGCAGGCCCCCGTGCCCGCCCATAAAATGAAGATGTCCGTGATATACAACAAGGGCGGGCCTCCGTGCCATCTGTACCAACTAATTCCTACCTCATTGATAATAAAAGAGAAAATCAAGTAGTTTTCTTTGGAAAATCACGAGAGTTTGTAAAGTGACTTCCCGAACCAAGGGAGTTTGCGAAAAAAATCGTCTGATGTGACGAAGTTTTACGTTCGAAAATAACCTATCTTTTCATATGGTTGATAATTAGTTGGTACAGATGGCCTCCGTGCCCGCCCGTCAAATCCGTGCCCACCCGTCAAATCCGTGCCCACCCGTCAAATCCGTGCCCACCCGTCAAATCCGTGCCCACCCGTCAAATCCGTGCCCGCCCGCGGATAGATATTATAGGTAAGGTGCGAACAGCGATTGTTTGTGTTCGTTGGATAGGAAGGTATGCACGCCTAGGACACCGTTTGCGACCTGCGTGATGTGTAGGTCCACGTAGATGCTGGCGAGGGTGAGGGCACGTGCGCGAGAGATGGGTAGGTCGATGCAGAGTTGATCGAGCATCAAGTTGATGGCTTGGTGCGAGGCGACTTCGAGGGTTTCGCCGAAGCCCAAGGCCGCCCATCCTTCGGGTGTTTCGGCGAATGGTCCTTGGACTTGGCGTGTGCTGCGCTCGACACGAAGGACGACGCGTTCCATGGGGCACTCAATGGCTGTTCCTCCCAGCTCTCCGTCACTTTGGTAAGCATGTCCATCGCCAAGAGACAACATCCCTAGGGGAGCTTCAACAGGAAGGTGGAGGGTGGTTCCTTCGATCAATCGGCGGCAATCGGTGTTTCCTCCAACGCGGCTAGGGTGCCAAGCGTTGTGTTGTCCGGGTCCTCCAGGCGATAGACCCAACATGCCCAAAAACGGGCGCATCTTGATGCGGTGTCCTTCTTCGCTGATGCCTGTTTGTGTGGTGGGATCGAGTTCCCACAGCAACAAGACTTCTTCTTCTGTGACGCCAAGGGCTTGATTCCATGGCTTATTGAGGTAACCTTCTCCGCCTCCCCAAGACCACCCCCATGTCGCAGTTTGGATGGACTCGATATGGACAGCGAGGGTTTCTCCTGCGGAGATCCCTTCGATTGCGATAGGGCCGCATAATGCGGGGCCTTGCTCGTGTCCTTCAGGGCGGGGCGTGTACTTGAGGCGGGTTTTGTTGATACGGTCGTGTTGTCCCATACCCCAAGCGATATCGAGTGTTTTGACTTCGATGCGATCGCCTAGTTGAACCGTGAGTGCAGGCGTGAGGTCTGGGGCGTAATATCCATGAAGGCTTTGTGGGCCAGGTTGAAGGATGTGGGTTTTCATGGGGAATCCTTTCTTGTGGAGGGGAAGTTGGAGAGCCTTTGGGAGCATGGAGAGATCGTCATAAGGTATCGGGCGTTTGCGATCAAGCGGAGAACCAAGACACGACCATTGATCCCCTTCGCGGAGAGTTGTTTCTTCGTTTTGTGGGAAGAAGAGGGAGCGGACCATTGGTGATGCGGCTATGTTGTTTGTTGTGCTGTGTTGTTTGTTTTTTGGGCAAACGCACAGATGCGAAAGCTTCGGGCTATTGGGACGAAGCGCGCCGTTTGTTTTTGGAAGGTCGCACTTTGATGGGGAGATCGAAGCCTTGGGATGCTTTGATCAAATACAAAGCGGCCTTGGGGGTGTTGAAACAAGCGGAGACGTCTTTGACAAAAGTGTCTGAGCTGATCGAGATGCGCGTGACGCGAAGTGGGATGTCGTGTGTGGTGGGTGATGCGTATCGTTCTTTGAAGCAGTGGCCTCAGTCGCTGCATTTTTACAAGCTTTGCGACAAAGAGTCACGTTTGGAGATGGCGAAGCTTTCGGCCTCTTCGGCTGCGCCATCGCGTCTCTCTGCTGCGGAGAAAGATGCTTGGCCCAAACGCGTCGAGGCGTGGAAAGCGCGGTTGCAGCAAAGTCGGCAGGTCGCACAAAAGGGTCTTTCGGCGTTAGAGGCCCATTTTGAGGGAGAGATCGTATTATCAAGTACGCCAAGCGGTGCGGAGCTTCGTCTTGTGGATACGTGGGGAGAGATTATCGAAGGTAAAACGCCGTTTCAAAAGAAGATCTTTGCGGGCGATTATCAGCTAAGCGTGAAAAAGGCTGGATTTGGCACGGTGGAGCGCAAGATATCTTTGAAAGCAAAGGGGCGTTTGGAGCTTGCGATCCCGTTGGTTTCGGGGATGTCATCGATCGCGCTTTTTGCACAGCCAGAAGGGGCCCGTATCATCGTTCTCAAACAAGGTGCGCAAGTGCATGAAGGGCTCAATCTCGTGCGTCAAAGCCTTTCTGTGGGCGATTACGAAGTTGTGATCTCCAAAGAGGGGTATCGTTCCTTGCGTTATTCGATGACGCTCAAGCCAAACCAGCGCTTTGAACGCAAGGACACATTGGAAAGGCTGTCCTCTTCTCAAGCTGCACCTCGTGATCCAAAAGCCGCGGAACCTCCGAATCGTCGGGGGGGTACATCCGAGCCTCTTTCGCTTGCCCAAGAAGAACAGTTGTTGATGTATGCCAAAAAGAAACGTGCTTTTGGTGAGTTGCAGCGGAACCTCTTGCTTGGTGGCCTTGCGTCTGTGTTGATGGGAGGGATCTTTATTGCAATAGGGGCATCGGGCCTTGCTGATTCGGGTGCAAAGCCCGAGGACAAAGACAAAAATACAGCGTTTTTGGGGGCAGGGATCGCAATCGTGGGGTTGCTTGGAGGGGCTTGTTTTGTGGGGTTCTTTTTGGTGAAGCCCCCACCCGAGCCACAAGGTTTCAAGGCGAAGGCGGCTTTGGGTGGGCCCGTTCAGACTTTTGGAAGGTCTGGTCTGGGTCGGTCTTCTTCGGGTTCTACGTTGTTGCGAGTGGAATGAGTCGAGGCGCGATCTGAAACAAGAAAGACCTACTTTCGGGGGATTGCATGGCGGGGAGGGTTGTGGTCGTTGGGTGGGTTTAGGAAAGGCCGACTTGTTGGAAGAGTTTTTCTGCGGCGACGTTGATGGGCTCGGGAAACTCAAGGGGTGTGTAATGGGTTCCGCCTTGGATCTCCAAGTAGGTTGCTTGGGGGAGGAGTTCGACGAGTCGTTTGGCGCGTTCGGGTGGGGTCATCCAGTCGTGTGTTCCTGCGGTGACAAGGGCAGGAACGTCGATTTGATGGAGAAAAGGCTCGATGGTGTGTTCGTCCGCAGCCTCGACGATATCAAGCAACGTGCGAAAAGACTGGGTGGTATAGATGGTTGCGAGATCGATAAAGGTGTCGTGGTTGGCTGCGACAAAGCCCGTGAGACGGAGGCTTTGCTGCCAGAGCCAAGGAAGTCGAAAGCTACCTTGGATCAGGCGTTGGAGGGGGCGGTCGATGGCGCGCAAGACGGGTGGTGTGACCGAAAGGAGCGTTTTGCGCAGTGGGTCATGGAAGCGCATCGGGTGCCCAAAAGTCCCGTTGATCAACAGCATGGCTTGGATGTGGGCTTGGTGATGCAAGGCGTACTCAAGGGCGATTTGGACGCCCAGCGACCAGCCTCCTAGCACGAAGTGTCCGAGGTCTTCTGCAAGGGTAATGGCTTCGAGATCAGCGACATGGAAAGGGATGTCGAGGTGCCCTTCGGGTGGTTTTTCTGAGTCGAAGGTGCCACGAAGGTTCCATGTGATGCAGCGAAAACGCGGTGAGAAGTGCTGCACAAGGAAGTGATAAGCCTCTGGCGGGGTGCCCAAACCAGGGACGAGCACCATGGTGTGTGGTCCATCGCCATGGGTCCAATAAGCGATCCTGCAACCGTCGCTGCTTTCTGTAAACTTCCGCTGCATCTTGAGAAAAGACATGCTGATCTTCTCCTTGGCTGGGCTTAAGCGTGATGGCTTTGTGAGGCAAAAGAAGGTGGAGCAGAAGCTGGCAGGTCTTCTTGGGAAGGCAACATCACGTCGTGTTCGGCGCTGTCGTGCTTTTGAAATTGTAAGAAATATTCTTCAAAGCGCATGTCAGCTTCTTCGCCAAAGAGGATACGACAAGCCTCACGCATCCCAGTGGTTCGCTTGATGGCTTCGGGTCGCGTAATCAAAGCGATCTTGGAACGCCTGCGCAAGAAGTCATCGAGTTTTACGATCATCTCATGGCGAGCGACGTGGTAAAGTTCGCAGCGTGTGTACTCTGTGCCTTCGATCAAGACCTCGGCCATCGTGGGATCTTGGCGGATCTCTTCAAGGAGATAGAGAGAGCGTGCTGTATAACGTCGCCACAAACGTTGGCTCAGTGGTTCAGAGAGTCCTGGGGATGCCATCTGATCGAGGCCCATCAATCGGGCTTGATGGAAGAACTCTTGGCGCAGCGCTTCGGGTTCGCCATACCATTTGTTGCCAGCATAGGGGAGGCGCACGCCCAAACGACGGACCTCAGCGCTGATCTCTTCGCCAACATTGAGGCAGTCCGTAAGTTTCCCACCAAAGATGCTGATGTGATGTTGGTTGTGATCGACTTCGATCACGTGTTTTCGAGAGAGGGAGGCCCAGTCGCCTTGATCTTGTCCTTCTTTGCGAGGCTCGACGACGAGGGGACGGACGCCACAGCGTTCCGCAATGATATCAGCGCGTGAGAGTGGGGTTTCGAGTTGCAGCAATTGGTTGATGTTGTCCAAGACAAAGTCGCGATCTTCGTCTGTGACGTGGGGGGGAAGTTCTTCGACACGTGTGTCTGTAGTACCAATGCAAGTCTTCGGTCCCATCGGGATCATGAAGAACAGGCGACCGTCGTTGGCAAAAAAAGCAAGCACTTTGCGCGAGGGAGTGATGCGGTTGACGATCAGGTGGATGCCTTTGGAAAACAGATGTTTGTGTTGGGTTTTTTGGTGAGACTTTTCGTTGTATCGATCTGCAAAAGGACCACAAGCGTTGAGCAAGACCTTGGAACGGATGGTCTGTTCTTTCCCTGTCATGTGGTCTTTGATGCGTGTGTGCCAAAGACCATCCACGCGTTTTGAGTCGATGGCTTCGACGTAATTGGCGACGGTTGCGCCATGATCGAGCGCTTCTCGAACAAAACCAAAGACAAATCGGGCGTCATTGTCCGCAAGGTAAGCGTCTGAATACTCGAACCCACCTTGGCTATGCCCGACATTGATCGAGGGTTCTTCTTCGCGGATCTTGTTGGTCGAAAGCAAGCGCGGTGCTTCTGTGAAGAAACTGCCCATCATCCAGTAGAATAGGCCCCCTGCGAACAAGAAAGAACGGCTGTGGCGGAAGTCTTTGTCGAGGGTGGTAAAAAAGCGGATCTCTTGGACAGAAGAGGGGTAGTGACGCATCAGGTGGTTGCGGGATTTGCAGAGTTTGCGCACCAAGCCAAACTCCAACCCTTCGAGGTATTTGATGCCGCCCCAAACGAGGTTGGAGGACTCTTGGCTGGTAAAACTCGCAAAGTCACCTTTGTCGATCAAGGCAACGGAGGCACCTTGTCCTGACAACGCAGAAGCTGATACCGCACCATTGATCCCAGCGCCAAGGATCAAAACGTCAAAGACGCGCTCAGAAAGTTTACGGATATTGGTGGTGCGTAACTTGGTCATCAAAAAATTCTCCTACACGGTACAACGCAGACAACGGACTCCTTAAAGATGGTCCTCAACCTCCTTGGTTGCGTTGCCCCGCAACGTGTGTTGTTTGGCTCTTTATAGCCAAAGCGATGTTCCTCTTTGCCAAAGATGTCCCCCTGTTGTCCAGAGGTGGCGGGAAAATAATTGCACTTTCTTGGCCTAGACGTTGTTTCATTTCCTTTTTGTACAACAAAACCACAAGAACGAATGAATCTCCCCAGCCTTCGGGGAGTTCTGGATTTTCATGCTGTGCTGAATCGACTTGAAAAGATGACCTGTTTTATTTGGAAAGTATTTGATATAAAAGGTTTTTTTGAGATTTGACATTGCAGGGGTAGGGGAATATACCACCAAAGAAACCACACACAGGCATCCTCAAAAGAACTGCACACTGATGTTTTTGGATGCTTTGTTTCACTAGGAGGTAGGAAGTTGTTACGTCGCATTTCTTCATGGATATGTCTTGGTTTTGTGTTGTGTTTGGTAGCTTGTGGTACGCCTGAAAACAAAGATGGCGAACTTGAAAAAGTCATGGCTGATGTTGCGAAAAATTACGCAGCCATGGTGTACGCGAATTACACGGACGTTGAGACCAAGACCAAAGCACTCAAAGAAGCGATCGACGCTTTTGTGGGCAACCCCACCCAAGATGGTTTGGACAAGTGCAAGAAGGCTTGGTTGGAAGCACGCGATCCCTACGGTCAAACAGAGGTCTATCGCTTTTACAACGGGCCAATCGAACAAGAAGAACGCGAAGGCCGCATCAATGCTTGGCCTTTGGATGAAAGCTATATCGATTATGTCGAAGGCAACGCAGATAGCGGTATCGTCAACAAAAAGGCCGATTATCCAGAGATCACCAAGGATCTTTTGCGTTCGCTCAACGAAAAAGACGGTGAGACCAACATCGCAGTGGGCTATCACGCGATCGAGTTCTTGCTTTGGGGCCAAGACCTCAACACCAGCGGCCCTGGCAGCCGCCCTCACACGGACTTTGTCGATGGTGGTACAGCTTCCAACCAAGATCGTCGTCGCAAGTACCTCCAAGTGGTCGCAGAGATGTTGATCGAAGACCTTTCGGCTGTAAAAGAAGCATGGAAGCCCGATACTGCTGGAAATTATGCAGCGACCTTTATTGATGCAGCCAAAGGCAAAGATGCTGTCCAAAAGATGCTTTTGGGGATGGGATCTTTGAGCGGTGGTGAGCTTTCGGGTGAGCGTATGAATGTCGCGTTTGAGTCCAAAGATCAAGAAGATGAACACTCTTGTTTTAGCGACAATACCTACGCAGACATCCTGAATAACGCGACGGGCATCCAAAATGTGTTCTTGGGCCGTTATGGTTCAGTGCAAGGAAAGGGGATCTACGATCTCCTCGTTGCTGCGGGGAAACAAGAACTCGCAGACAAGTTGAAAAAAGAGATGGAAGATACGATGACTGCGGTCAAAGCGATGCCTGGTGCTGACAACAAGAGCTTTGATCAGCTTCTTGTGGGCGCTGACACAGAGCCTGGCCGCGTTCGTATCAAGGCTGTGATCGATGCTTTGCGTCTTCAGACAAAAAGCACCGCAGAGGCGGCTGCTGCGTTGGGTATCACGATCAACCTCGATGGAAATTGATCGTCGAGGTCGGATCTTCCCGTAAGGAAGAGGTGATACACGGGTTTGCTGTTTGGGTGGAGTTTTCCTCTCCCCATCGAAGAGTGAATCCACCCCACAGTGTCGCTTCTTTGGGAGCTGAAGAGAGGACGAAAAAGACTTTGGGCTGATATCAGTCTGAAAGTCCATATAAGTAATTCTTCACACCAAAAGCCGCAACGTCTCGATACGTTGTGGCTTTTGGCGTTTTAACAAGGATGCCTTGGGAGCGAAAAGATGACTGGGCGAAAGTGGATTTCTCGTGTTGTTTTGTCTTGTGGTACAGCATTTGGTTTGCTGTGGGGTGTGTGGTCTTGTGGGGTGACCATCGAAGAAGGTGAGGAGCTTGCAGGCGGCGGGACCAGTGTGTTGGAAGAAAGCCGCGATGCTTACTCTCGCAGCGCCCGCAATATGTCTGCTGATCTCATTGGTGATTTCACTTTGGGGAACTCGTTTTTCAATACCAACTGGACGACGGCTCCTGCCTCTGCTTCTGCGCGTGATGGCTTGGGGCCGACCTTTAATGCGCGTTCTTGTTCGGGATGTCACTTCAAAGATGGACGTGGTCGTCCCCCAGAGCCCGGCAAGTTGATGACTTCGATGTTGGTGCGTTTGAGTGTCCCTGGGGTCGATGAACACGGCGGACCCAAGCCTGATCCCAACTATGGTGGCCAACTGAACACCGCATCGATCCAAGATGTCCCCGCGGAAGGTTTCGCAACCGTCGAGTACGAGGAGATCAAAGGTCAGTTTGCGGATGGTACGCCTTACACACTGCGCAAACCCAAGATCGTGATCAAAGACCTCGCTTATGGGCCTCTTTCCAAGGACATCATGCTTTCACCGCGCGTTGCGCCCCCTGTGTACGGGCTTGGACTGCTCGAAGCGATCCCCGAAGAAGCGATCTTGGCCCAAGCTGATCCCGACGACAAAGATGGCGATGGGATCTCTGGGCGACCCAACTGGGTGTGGGATGTTGTGCATAAGAAAAAGTCTCTTGGTCGCTTTGGTTGGAAAGCCAACCAACCGAGTTTGATGCAACAAAATGCGGGTGCTTTTTTGGGCGATATCGGCATCACTTCGCCGCTTTTCCCATCCCAAAACTGCCCTGATGCACAAAAAGCTTGCCTTTCTGCGATACAGGGCGGCGAGCCCACTCCAAACGATCCCGAACTCACACAGCGCCGTTTGGACCAAGTCACCTTTTACACACGCGCTTTGGCAGTTCCCATGCGACGCAAGTTGGAGGACCCACAGGTCTTGCGTGGAAAAGCTCTGTTTGCCGAGGCCAAGTGCGGTTCTTGTCACACGCCCAAGTGGACGACTGGCGAAGTCAGCGATGCAAGCTTCTTGTCAAAGCAGACGATCTGGCCCTATACCGACTTGCTTTTGCACGATATGGGTAAAGAACTCGCGGACAACCGACCTGACTATGAGGCCAGCGGGCAAGAGTGGCGAACCCCACCTTTGTGGGGGATGGGCCTGACCAAGATCGTGAACGACCACACCATGTACATGCACGATGGTAGGGCGCGCGATGTGCAAGAGGCGATCTTGTGGCATGGTGGCGAAGGCACCGCTTCACGCGATGCTTTCGTCAAGATGAGCAAAGAAGATCGCGATGCTTTGGTGGCTTTTATCAATTCTTTGTAAGCGACCCAAGATCGAGAGACTTGGGCTGACTCTCTGTGTAAAGTGGAGATCTGTTTGATGAGAAGAATCATGCGTATCTTGGGTGCTTTTGGGATGATCGGACTTGTGGTCTTGGGAGCAAGTTGTCTGCAAACAGAGGCTTTTGATCGACGTAAGGTCCTGCAAGACACTGCGGACATCGTGATCATGCCGATGCTTCGAGGCTTTGTGGAAAAAGCCCAAGCGCTCAAGGTCTCTGCGGAGGCCCTGTGCAAAAGTCCCGATGAAGCGGGCCTGAAGGCTGTTCAAGACGCATGGAAAGAAGCCAAGATCTCTTGGAAGAAGCTCGAAGTTGTGCGGATGGGTCCTTCGATGGATCTGCGTGTTCGCTCTTTTGTGGACTGGTGGCCGCTCCAAGCTGACGGTATCGATCAAGCTTTGGCGGGCACAGATACCTTGGATGTCAAATACATCGAAGATACCTTGGGCTCGAATCGACGGGGACTTGTGGCAGTTGAGTATCTGATCTTTGATCGAGACAAACCTGCTTTGCAAAGACTGCAAGAAGACACAACAGGCCGTCAGTGCATGTTTTTGCAAGCTGCCCTCTCAAGCATCGAGACCCGCGCGCTTGCCTACGAACAAGCATGGAAGGCAGATGGCGGAAACTATGTGAGCGAAGTGACCCAAGCGGGCATCAACTCCAAGGCTTTCCCAACCTTGCAGTCTCCCATCGATCAGATCATCAACGATGTCGTCTACTGGGTCGAAAACGTCGAACAGATGAAGCTTGCTGCACCGCTTGGCAAAAAGAGCGGAGATACACAAGTACAGCCCACCCAAGTGGAGTCTCTGTGGGCCAAGGTCTCGAACGAAGCGATGGCGGCGAATATCGAGGCCGTTTCTGCTTTGTTGTCGTGCACTTTTGGCGGAAAGACGGGGACTTCGATCTATGATTTGTTGAACTCTCGCGGTTACACCACCTTGGTCGAAAAGCTCAAAAAGCACATCACAGACGCCCAAGATGCGATCAAAGCCATCAGCAAGCCCCTCCAAGAGGCTCTTGTTTCTGAGAAAGACAAGGTCGAAGCTGCTTACAATGCTGTGACTGAACTCAAAAAAGTCCTTGCCACCGAAGCGAGCAGCGCTTTGGGAACCGTGTTGAACTTTACGGACAACGATGGTGATTGATCCCTCCAAAAAGCCGTGGGGACGTCCTTTTTGAGAAGGGTTGGGATGGGATAAAAAGAATGTGGAATCGTTTTTGCGCTCACCTCGAAGAGCCCGTCGATATCGCACTTGCTGCTGTGTGGCGGGTCCTCTTTGGCTTGCTGTTGTTTGTCAGTGTCCTGCGCTTTTTCCTCTACGATTGGATCTATCAGTTATACCAACAACCGCGTTTGTTTTTTCCCTACGAAGGCTTTGAGTGGGTTCGTCCTTGGCCTGGTTCTTGGATGACGATCCACTTCGTTCTGATGGGCCTTTTCGCGCTTGGGATCGCGCTAGGTGCTTGGTATCGCTTGTCCGTTTTCGGATTTTGGCTACTCTTTACATACGTCGAACTGATCGACAAGACGACCTATCTCAACCACTACTATTTCGTTAGTCTCGTTTGCTTCTTGATGTTGTTTATCCCCTTGCAACGGTCTCTTTCGGTCGATGCTTGGCGAGATCCTTCTTTACGAAGTGAGCACTTCCCTCGTTGGTGCTTGTGGTTGCTGCGTTTTCAAGTGGGCGTGGTGTACTTTTTCGCGGGTGTTGCGAAGCTCAAGATCGATTGGTTGTTTTACGGACAACCTTTGCGGATCTGGTTGGCCTCGCATACGGATCTGCCGATCCTGGGGCCTTGGTTTGTTCAGCCGTGGGTTCCCATGGCGATGAGTTGGGCTGGGGCGCTCTTTGACCTGACGATCGTGGCTTGGTTGTTGTGGTCACGGACGCGTTGGTTGGCATACGCTGCGGTCTTGGCCTTTCACTTGTTGACATGGAAACTCTTCTTTATCGGGATCTTTCCTTGGGTGATGATCCTCAATGCGACGTTGTTCTTTCCGCCCGATACACCGCGTCTTTGGTGGAAGGCTTGGAAGGCTTGGTGGGGCAAGGCTTCTCCTCAAACGCCTCTCAAAGAGGCCTCTGTAAAAAGCGCGAAAGATGCGGATAATGCGGAGGAATCGTCTTCGACGGAGCTTGCCTCTCAAGCGGATGTCGTGCCTTCTTCGAAAGAGGGCGCGGCTTCGGCCTCTATTCCTTCGGATGGTACGGTGACTTGGAGCTGGCGTAGGCGTTTGGCGTATGCGGTCGTTGGGCTCTACATCGTGTTGCAGGTGTTCTTGCCTTTGCGTCACTGGTTTTATCCAGGCGAAGTTTGTTGGACAGAACAGGGCTTTCGCTTCTCTTGGAAAGTCATGTTGATGGAAAAGAACGGAACTGTGGACTTTTGGGTATCTCACCCTCCCACCAAGCGACGTTGGTTGGTGACTCCAAGGGCCTATCTCACAGCACTTCAGTTCAAGATGATGTCCACGCAGCCTGATATGATCTTGTACTTTGCACATTGGTTGGCGAAAGACTTTGCGCGCCGTGGCATCGGCCCTGTGGAGGTCCGCGTCAATGCTTTTGCATCGTTGAATGGGCGCCCGATGCAGCGTCTGATCGATCCCAAAGTCGACCTTGTGAAAGAGCCGTGGATCACCTTGCGTGCGCGCCCGTGGATCGAGCCTTTTCGACGTGCCACGCGCCCATAAAAGAAAGGCTTGGCGGACTTGCGGAGGGGGAGCAAGTTGGATGTCGCGGGGGATTAGACCGCGAGATTGTTGAGGAAGTGTGCCAAGATGCCACCCATCAGAGAACGACTGCGATGTGTCGCATAACCAAAACACAGCCCAAGCAGGAAGATTGAAAAGGCCCCTCCCAAGGGGATCGAGAACATCTTGTAAAGCCTCCCCATAAAGTACCAACCTGGGATATGTAAGATTAAAAAGAAGATTGCAGTCAGTATATTTGCTATCCAGAAGGTATATCTTTGCTGCATTTCTTCTAAAAGCACACCACGACAAAGGAACTCTTCGAAGAGAGGGGCGATGAGTAGCGCATTGAGTAGAGCATAACTCAGATGTTGGGGGAGAAGCGGCTTTCCACTGAGCCACTTGGGGACGAGTGCTGTGCTTGCGATGAGAAGGCCGATTCCGCCACCCCATGCGAGCCAAGATCTGATGCGTTGGAGGCCGAGCATCTGTTTGAGATTGCGACCAGAGCGACGAAACAGCCACCAAGCGGGAACGAGCCACACCAAAAGCTTTGCGCTTGTCCAAAAGAGAAAGGTCTGGGCGCTCTCTAACTTCCCGTAGGCATGGTCGATATGGAGTTTTAGAAGCCAAGCACCTGTCCAAGCAAGCATCAACAAGCCAAAGACGACAAAAGCTCGATAAGCCCGTTGTGTGGGGAGAGATGAGGATGACACAGACACTCTCCTTTCTCTTTCGGAAGACTTTTCTTCCACGTAACAAGGATAAGATCCGTCCATCAAGGATGATGTCATGACCGAGAATACGAGGGGTTGAGATGAGCTTTTATGGTGTATCTCGCAGGGCTTGGAGCGTTCGAGAAAAAGCCTCGTACAAAGCATCTTGATGGAGGTGTTGTTGGTCTTTGGCGCACCAACGACCGTTGATCATGGTACCCAAGATCGACGATACATCGGCAGTATAGACGATCGCAGAGAGACGTTGTGTGGGCGGGGCCATCGCAAAGAGGGGCATCCTTGCGTTGTAGATCACGGCATCGAAGGGCTGACCGACACTAAGTGGTGTCTCGTGGTGTCCTGTTGCGGCGCGTCCGTGGAGGATCGCCTGTCGCAGTGCGATCTCGCCGCTCTCATCGCCACTTTGGAAGCAGTACATATTGCGTTTTTCGTGGCGAAGACGTTGCCCATAATCAAGCCAACGCAACTCTTCGCAGGGTTGGAGCCCAATGTGGCTATCTGTCCCGATACTCCAGCGCCCTCCCGCTTGCATGAACTCTCGCAGGGCAAAGAAACCGTCGCCTAGGTTACCTTCTGTCGATGGACAAAGCACAACGTGAGCACCTGTCTTTGCGAGCATCTGAGCCTCTTCGTGATCCATGTGGGTTGCATGGACGAGATGGAAACGCTCGTCTATCGGGAGATGTTGAAGCATCCAAGCCACAGGTCTTTGCCCAAGATGTTGGAGGACTTCTTGGATTTCTTTTTGTTGTTCTGCGACATGGATATGGCGCGGAAGATGCGGTGGGGCCTGTCGCAAGATCGCTTGGAGATGTTCTGGGCTGGCCGCGCGGAGTGAGTGGATGCCCACGCCCAGTTTGGCGTGTGGCGAAGTCGCGATGAGCGCGTGGCTTTGTTCGAGGAGATCGAGATAGTCGTCAGGGTCTTGCGAGAGAAAGCGCTGTTGTAACGGGCTGGCTGGGCGATCAAAGCCCCCACGTTGGTAGAAGATCGGGATCAAGGTCAGTTTGATGCCCGTCTTTTGAGCGGCGCGCAAGAGAGCTTGTCCCATGGTTGCTTTTTCTGCGTAGGGTTGGCCGTCTTTGTCGTGGTGGAGGTAGTGAAACTCCGCAACAGCCGTGTATCCGTGTCGTATCATCTCTGCATACAACATCGCTGCGATATCTTCCATCTGCTCGGGAGATACAGCTCCTGCGAGGTTGTACATCGTCTCTCGCCAACTCCAAAAGTCGTCGCTTGCGCTGTGCGGTGGAAGACGTTCTGCAAGGCCAGCCATCGCGTATTGGAACGCGTGGGAGTGGGCATTGTGGTGTCCAGGCAGAACATAGCCTTTGATGTTTTCCGCTGGGGTATGATCTGGGGCTGTCTCTGTCACGGAAAGGACGCGCCCTTGGGCATCCAGCGCCACAAAAGCAGGCTCAAACCAACGCTGGGTATCCCATAATCCATCAAAACGCAGCAGCTTGTGAAAAGATATATTCTTTAACATGATCTCTCTTTTTCTTACGTGTCATCACGAGATGGAGGCTTGGGGATCTCTTAGGCATCGAGATGTTCGAGATCCCGCGCAAGGGCTTCCAAGGTGCGTTTGAGGATATCTCGGATCTTGTTGGCATGTTGGGGTTGGTAAGTCGTGGTGCCTTCGTCCATATAAAGAGTCTTTGCCATCTCCAACTGCAAGGCATGAACGCCCTGTGTTGGGCGTCCAAAGTGTCGAGTGATATAACCGCCCTTAAAAGGATCATTGTGCGAAAACTGATAGGTGCTGTCTTGGCTCAGGTGTTTGATCGTTGTCTCGATCAATACGGATGATGCGGTGTTTCCATCTTGGTTGCCAAGGATCAGATCAGGGAAAGGCTGTGTGCGGATCGTGGGGACATGTTTACGGATGGAGTGAGCGTCCCACAAAAGTACATGAGGGTGTTGTTGCTGAAGTTGCGCAAGGATCGACTGGATCTGCTGATGATAAGGAGCAAAGTAACGTTCTTTACGCTGCTCTACCTCGGCTTCGCTTGGTGGGGTGCCTTGGTACAAGGGCTGGTCTGCAAAAGTGCGCGTTGGGGCAAGCTCTGTGATCACGCGGCCATCGTTATATAGGGGCTTTCCATGTGGGTCGCGGTTGAGGTCGATGACATAGCGGCTGTATCGCGCCACGAGCATCGTGATGCCCATCGCTGGAGCAAAGTCGTAAAGCTGATCGACAAACCAGTCCGTATCATCAGGGTGTTGCAGATGTTCTGGGAGAAAAAGAGAGCGGAGTTCTTCTGGAAAAAGGCTGCCACAGTGCGGCACACTCACTAGGATCGGAAGTGCCGCCACTTTGGGCTGGATCACGTCGAAAGGCTGGGCTTGTATGGACATCGCTTTCCTCTTTGCAAATGCAAGGCGCGTGAAAGGGCTTTGGGAGAAGGTAGGATAGTAGCGCGTTTTTGGCGAACGGTGAAAGAAAGCATCTCGCGAAGAAGTACAAGGCGACGTGTCTATGTTGGGAAAGATCGATAAAAACAAGCCTCTATGGGGCTCAATAGAGGACTTTTCGTGTCAGGAAAACAAAGCGTCTTCGAGGTGTGTGCTTTGTTGTTCTAGAACGCGCTGGGTGGCTTCTCGATACGCACCCCACGAAGCATCGAGTTGCTGAATGGCTTGTTTTAACCAGTCTTGTAGGTGTTTGGTCAGTTTTTGATCCTCGGGAAGTTGGAAGCGAGTCGCGCGAGAAAAACAAAAGCGAGTGCCGTAAGCCGCGGAAAATCCGTCGAGATGGAGCGCTGCATACATCGACTCCACGATCTCTCGCAACAGAGGAGGCGTGTTTTGTCTCCACAGCCGTTGTTGCAAAGAGAAGGCTTCTTTTTTGGCGGTGGCAAGGGCTTCATTGGTGGCTTGTTCTGCGATCCATAGGCGCTTGGTATGAAGAAACCCAGGCAATGTAAAGAGCGCTGTCCCTGCGGTCTCATGGGCATGTTGGATCAGTTGTTCTGTACATTCGCAAGCGATGCCGTGCAACAGTGTCCCCGCAAGTTTTTGCATCGCTGTGAATTGTTCGCCTGTGTAGCGTTGCCCAAGGCTTTGCTGTTGAAGTACCCAAGCACGTTGGCTCTCGCGAAGAGACTGCAACAACGCGCTGCTATGGGGATAAGGCGCAAGGTTGTCGAACCAATTCTTATGAAAGTCTAGGTAACTTAGGCGTTGGGGAGTGAGAAAGTCTTCCATGGGATGACTCCGCAAAGCTTCGATGGCGGGAAGAAAAAATATCCACGCTTTCACAACATAAGTTGGATCTTTGAAAAAGGCCAGCGGCTGTTTTGAGCAGCCATGGCGAAGGCAAGAAGGAATGGATATCCCTATATCCGGGGCGCCCACAGAGGGGCGCCCGTGGAATGATTGGATATCCCTATATCCGGGGCGGGCACGGAGGCCACCTGTACCAACTAATTCCTATCATTGATAATAAAAGAGAAAATCAAATAGATTTCTTTGGAAAAATCACAGAGGTTTGTAAAGTTTCCCGAACAAGGGATCGTCTGGCGAAGTTTTACGTTCGAAAATAACCTATCTTTTCATATAGTTGATAATTAGTTGGTACAGATGGCACGGAGGCCCGCCCGTGGAATGAAAGTGGATATCCCTATATCTGGGGCGGGCCTCCGTGCCCGCCCGTGGAATGATTGAATATCGATTTATCTGGGATATCGCTGTATCCGGGGCGACCCTCCGCGGTCGCACGAAATCTTTGGGCGTCTTGCGATGCGTTGTCGTTTTGCGCAAGATGGGTATCCGAGAAAAACCCCGAAGCAAAGTTGAGCTTGTTTCTGTCGTGGAGGTACGTGATGGCGGATACGAAAAAGCGTAAGAAAGTAGCTGTTCTAGGGAGTGGTTGTGGGGCGATGGCTGCGACGTGGGCTTTAACGAGCAAGCCAGGCTGGCAAGATGAGTTCGATGTCACGGTGTATCAGATGGGGTGGCGGATCGGCGGGAAAGGGGCTGCTGGTCGCGATATGGAGAACGGTGCGCGGATCGAAGAGCACGGTTTCCACATCTGGTTGGGGTTTTACAACAATGCTTTCCAAATGATTCGTGATGTGTATGGAGAGCTCAATCGCTC
This sequence comes from Myxococcales bacterium, assembly GCA_020632975.1. Taxonomy (GTDB): domain Bacteria; phylum Myxococcota_C; class UBA6777; order UBA6777; family UBA6777; genus JAKLKB01. The sequence goes on along the minus strand of JACKEL010000001.1, from coordinate 75,144 downwards.
GCCTGACGAGGCTTTGGCGACGTGGGATCAAGCTTTTGCACGTCACAACTACGTGGTGTTAGAAGAAAATGTGGAGGGGGAGTGGGTCAACTGGCCTCTGCCTTTTCCTGAGAATAGCCAAGTCCCGGGAGATCCGGGGATGCAGAATCTGTTTGAGCTTTTTCGTCGTGCGTTAGAGCTGACTCTTGCGGGGTTTATGCAGCATCAGATCTTTTCGCAAAGTCCGCAGCCTGGGGCCTTGGTGATGCCTGCATGGTTGCAGGAGTTGTTGAAGGGATTTGAAGGGGTGGCGCATATCCTCGAAGACATCGCTTCGAGTGCGATCTTGGGGCTTTTGCGTTTGGCGTTGTGGTTGGTTGATATCATGGGCACCAACCCAAGGACCCATGAAAATTACATGTATAAGATCTTGGAGTGGCTTTTGCGCACGATCAAAGCGTTGGCTTTCCAGATCGTAGAGCCCCGACTGTCGAAGGATACAGAGCTTCGTCGTTTGTGGATCTTGTTGGATATCAGCACGAGCGCGCTTTTGGGGATGGTGGTCGATAATGTTTTTCTCCATGGATTCGAGGTCATCGACGATATGGACTTTATCGACTGGCTCGTTAAAAACGGTCTCACAGAGTACAGCACGGACTCTGCGCCACTGCGTGCTGCTTATGACTTGACCTTTGGTTATCCTCTTGGAGATACCAGCAACCCTCGTTTTGCCGCAGGGTCGGGCTTGTATGGGTTGTTGTTGTTGGCGCTTGGTTACAAAGGTTCGGTGATGTGGAAGATGCTTGGTGGGATGGGAGACACGATCTTCACGCCGCTGTATCAGGTCCTTAAACAACGCGGGGTGAAGTTTAAGTTCTTCCACAAGGTCAAAGAGATCCGTGCAGCGGGGGCTTTGGACCCTTATGTTTCGGAGATCGTGATCGAAGAACAAGCAGCGTTGAAAAAAGGCGTGAAAGAGTATGAGCCTTTTCTCAGGGTTCGTAACCTCGATGCTTGGCCCAACCAACCGAAGTGGGAACAGTTGAAAGATGGGGCGCGCTTGAAAAAAGAGGGCGTGAACTTTGAGTCGGCTTGGAACAAGACACCGCCTGTTGCGACCCACACCCTGAAAAAAGGGGATGACTTTGACCTTGTGATCTTGGGGACCTCCGTCGAGCCTTTGCGCACGATTGCGACGTCTTTGAGTGCCAAAAGCGAGCCTTTTCGTCGCATGGTTGATGCGTTGCAGACGGTAGAGACCATTGGGGTCCAGCTCTGGCTTCGCCCGACACTGCGCAATCTTGGTTGGACAGAGACCTCGCCGATCGTGGGAGCTTATGTTGAGCCCATGGATACTTTTGCTGACATGAGCGAGCTGTTGGCTTACGAGGACTGGTCAGGACAAGAGATCCCCCAACAACTGACTTATCTTTGTGGACCATTGACCTGTCCTCCACAGCCTCCTTTGGATGACCCCGATTATCCGGCCAAAAAGAAAGCTTTGGTCAAAGCATTGACGCGACAATATCTGGAAAAAGATATCCAACACTTTTGGCCTGATGCTGTCGCAACAACGGGTACGCCGCATCTGCGTTGGGAACACTTGGTGGCCCCCAAAGGCGAAGAGGGCGAAGCGCGTTTGGATGCGCAGTTTTTCCGCGCGAACGTAGACCCCAGTGAACGCTATGTTTTGACGATCCCTGGCACCAACAAGTTTCGCTTACACCCTGGTCGTTCGGGCTTTAGCAACTTGTATCTTGCGGGGGACTGGACGTGGACGCCCTTTAACTCGGGCTGTGTAGAGTGTGCTGTGATCTCAGGGCTTTTGGCGAGTCAGTCGCTTTGTGGTTGGCCCGAAGAGATCATCATGGATGAGATCTTGGCCAAGTAAGCACTTCTTTCCAAAAAGACCCGCTCTCTTCATAGAGAGCATAAGAATCAAGCGATGATGGGACGGAGAAGAGTATGGAGCAGCGCAGGAAGATCGCGATCTTGGGTGGTGGTGTTGGTTCGATGGCGGCAGCATGGGCTTTAAGCAGCGAGCCAGGTTGGTCAGAACGTTATGATATCACGCTGTATCAGCTTGGTTGGCGTCTGGGTGGAAAGGGCGCGAGCGGTCGAGATCGCACGTTGGGGCAGCGTATCGAAGAACACGGTTTGCACGTCTGGGGCGGCTTTTACGAGAATGCTTTTCGGATGATCCGTGAGGTGTATGGGGCCTTGAAGCGCCCGATCGATATGCCTCTTGCGACGTGGCAAGATGCTTTCCACCCATCGCCTGACGTGTTGAATGCAGAGGTGGTTGGAACGGGAGATGAGCGCCACTGGACCTATCTTTACTTGCTCTTTCCCCCAAGGGACGGGGAACCTGGCGATCCAGGTTGGACACCTCCTACGATTCGAGATGTGTTTGAAACGGGTTTGGCTTGGATGGAAGAGATCTTCTTAGGGAAGATCCCTTTGCAGGTAATCCGCAAGCCTGCTTTTGGTCCCGAAGTCGCGGCAGATGCGCATTATCCGCAAGGTGAAGGATTTGTAGGGACACCTGCAGACGGGGGGCCATCGACTTCTGCTGGACATGGCAAGATGCCTTCTTGGTGGCCAGAAGAGATCGGTCGTGGGGGTTGGTTGGGCTTTGTGCGTTTGGGCGAAGAGTTGGGTTCTTTGCGCACAGAGATGAAACGTTGGCCCACAGATATCGAGCTGTCTCGTGATCAGTGGGAGCCGACGACACGGCGACTTGCTTCGATCCGCGATGATATCCGTCAGTGGGCGCAGACGTACCTTGTGCGTCATGACTTTGTTCGTGTGATGCTCGAAGTGGCGGAACTCGCCATCGCTTCGATGATTGGCGTCTTGGTGGATGGTGTCTTGTTGTATGGTTGGGATGTGATTGACGATCAAGAGTGGTCTTCGTGGCTCGTTCGTCATGGTGCCCCACCAAGCATCAAAGATGCCCTTCCTGTCAGGGCGATGTATCACTTTTCTTTTGCGTATCCTCTTGGGGACAGCCAACGTCCGTCATCTTCTGCTGCCGTGATGATGCGGATCTTGACGCGGATGTGGTTTGCTTACCGCGGTTCGATCTTCTACAAGATGCAAGCAGGGATGGGCGACGCCGTTTTTGCCCCTCTCTACGAGCTTTTGGCAAAACGCGGTGTGAAGTTTCGTTTCTTTTCCAAAGTCAAAGATCTTTTACCCTCCGAAGATGGCCTATACGTCGATGAGATCGTGATCGGCCAACAAGTGCGACTGCGTGGAGAAGTCCCCGAAGAAGAGGCTCCAAGCAAGACCAAATCCAAGTCCAAGAAAAAGACCGGGAAAAAGTCTGATAAAGATGCCAAAGAAGCAGCACCTGCGGAAGACGAGGCGGAGATCTTGGCCCTTGATGGGGATGTGGTCTATCCGCCCGTGTTACCTGGGGAAACGTATCGTCCACTTTACCTTGTGCACTCTCTACCTTGTTGGCCTTCTGAGCCTTTTTGGTCACAGATCGAGGGCGGAGCGGCGTTGCGTAAGCGCTTGAAGCAAGAAGGGCTGACGCTGGAGTCTGCTTGGTGCAACGAGCAAGTCGGCCCTGATATCCGACTGAAACGAGGGCAAGACTTTGACACCGTGATCATGGGTCTTCCACCTGCATCATGGCGGTTGATGGGGACGCGACTTGTGGACCAAAAGCCCGCGTTGGCGCGTATGCTTTCGGGCGATCAGACTGTTGAGACATCTTGTTTGCAACTGTGGATGTATCCCACACAAGAGTCCTTGGGATGGCCGTTTCCAGAGGCTGTCTTGACAGGTGAGCGTATGCCTTTTGATACGTTTGCGGATATGTCGCATCTTTTGCCCCACGAAAGCTGGCATGGTCCCGAAGTCCCGCAAAGCATCTCTTATTTTTGTGGGGTGCCTGTGTGCCCTGCGCAGTCGCCTTTGGACGATCCTCACTATCCCCAACGCAAACTTGCGACGCTGTTCCAAAGCGCTGCGGGGATGCTTGAAGGATGGAGTGGTCGGATCTGGCCCGATGGTGGCGATGGGACGGCGAGTTCAGGGCTTTCGTGGCAACATCTTTACGATAGACGCAACGAGCAAGGCGAGGAACGACTCAAAAGCCAGTACGTTCGGGTGAATGTGGACCCAAGCGAGCGTTATTTGTTGTCGCCTCCTGGGTTGCTCAAGACACGGCTGCGCGGAGATCAAACGGGCTATTTGAACCTCTTTCTAGTGGGGGATGGTACGCTCAACGGGCTCAACTATGGTTGCGTCGAAGCGGCCGTGATCTCGGGCTTGCAGGTGTCGCGTTCGATGACAGGTTTCCCGCGAGAGATCCCTGGCGAAACGGATGGTGCGCCACGGGTCTGGTCGCCCGGCGTGGGTGGTTCGAGTTTGCCGAAGTTTGTGGAGGTTCAGCCTCCTGAGAGCCTTCCACCTCCCTTTGTGATCAAAAATGTTTCGCTCTACACCTTCCTTTTGGAGTCTTCGCGTCCAGGTGCGTTGCAGGCATACGTGGATATGACGCTGAATCGCCCAGCCCAAGGGCAAGTCGAGTATCGTGTCCTCTTCGATAACGTGATCGTGTACATCTCCCCTATGCAACAAGTGTATTCGAAGACGTGGGGGATTGAGGCGGGCTGGACGCCTGAGACAGACGTCGGTTTTTGGATCGCGGTGGGAGCATCGCGCCCTGGTAGCAAAAAGATCGAACGGATCTTGATCTACCCAGTCTCGATGTTTGTGGACATCCCTTACACCTTGGTGAGTGGTCGAGAGAGTTTTGGTTATCCCAAAGGCGCAGGGCAGATGCAAGTCCCCATGTGGCCGGGAGATCCAGGGCCTTTCACACTGTGGACCCAGATGGAGCCTTTGCACTCAGAACAGACGAGAAACCTAGAGCTATGGTCGATTCATCGCAATGGCGATGGACCGATCGAATCACTCTGGGAAGATGCGACAGATGCGCTGGGCTTTTTGTGGGAGTTTTTGTTTGGCCAAGTAGCCCGTGATGCGGGGCTTTCGATGCTTACTGCACTCAGCAAGGACCTTTGGCCCATGTTGGGGATGCGGATGGTGTTTCTCAAACAATTCCGCGATGCTGTTGCACCTGAACATGCCTGTTATCAATCTATCCTAGAAGGTCTCACAAGCATTCAGAGATTTTCTGGTGGCGGTGTCATGCCTGGTCGTTTTCAGTTTCAGATTCAACCTACTGGAAGTGCTGATCTCTTGAAGACTTTTGGATTGAAAGCTAAGATGGATGTCTTGCTGGCTACATGGGTCAAGATGGATATGACGGTCGAAAATGCGGACCGCCAATGGGTTGTTAGCTAGTTTGGTTGGGTGCCTCAAGGACGTAACAAGGCGCTGCTCCCGAACTGCCCACGTGATCTCTCTTTTCATCAAAGACCTGACTGGACTGTTTTTCAACGAGAGGGTGTCGCAACATGACCAAGATGGACGAGATCCGTAGCTTTGTTCCATGCGCCTTTGGAGCGGCTTTGGGGTTAGGTGATCCAAAAGCAGGTGCTTTAGCAAGGCGTCACCACGCAGTGATGCTTTTTGCCGATATATCGGGGTTTAGTTCGCTCGCAGATCAACTTGCTTCGCAAGGTGCCCAAGGTGCCGAGCAGTTGATGCGTTTGCTCAATGGTTACTTTGGGCAGATGGTCGAGCAAGTCAAAGTAACAGGGGGCGAAGTCCTCAAGTTTGCGGGGGATGCTTTGATCGCAAGCTGGGTGGCTGAGAACCCCGACTATGCGAGAAGTTTAGAAGAGGCTTCTTTGTTAGCTGCGTCGTGTGCGGCTTCTTTGCGGGAGTTTTTGCACGACCAAGAAGTTAGCTTGGGGATCCGACTGGGCCTCAAGTTGGCGTTGGGTGCAGGGGAGGCTTTTGCGGTTCGTGTGGGCGGGATGCGTGATCGTTGGGAGTTGTTGAGCGCGGGTGCTGCGCTGACACAGCTTGCTGAGATCATGCCTCGCATCCAAAGCGGTCAGATCGGTTGTTCCTCGGCTTTTTACAAGTTGAACGCAAACCAACTCAAGATGGAAAAAGGGTCAGATGACTTCTTCTTGTTGGAGGAGCCTCCTGCGTCTTTGCCCACCGCGCAACCCCTTACAACCCTCGCTCTCACAGAAGATCTCTTGCGTCAGTACACGCCTTATGCCGTGTTGTATCGCTTGGATGCGGGGATGGCGGACTGGCTTGCAGAGCTTCGTTCGGTCACGGTTGGCTTTTTCCACTTTGTCGGGTTAGACGATCAAAAGGCCGGATTTGTCGAGCGTTTGCACGAGGCTGTTCGTGTCGTACAAAACGAGTTGTACAACCTTGGTGGCTCGCTCGATAAGGTGCTTGTGGACGAAAAAGGCACCTCTGTGATCGTGGCTTTTGGTTTGCCTCCCACCGCCACGGATCGACGGGAACTACGCGCTTTGGCGGCTGCGGAGTCGATTCATCGTCAACTGAAAGCCTTAGAGCTTCCGTGTGATATCGGGATCGCCTCAGGTCGCGTTTTTTGCGGCCCTGTGGGGAATGCGTCTCGTCGTGAGTACACGATGATGGGCCAAGCCGTGAACCTCGCAGCGCGTTTGATGCAACTTGCGCAAGACGAGATCTTGTGTGACGAAGCGACCTTGCGCAGTGTCCAAGAGTATGTGGAAGGAGAAACGCTTTCTCCTACACGTCTCAAGGGTTTCCGCGATCTTGTTGCGCCTTTCCGCTTGCGTGGGCTGCGGATGAAACGCAACTGGCAAGGACACGACGAAAGCTCCTTGGTCGGGCGAAAAGAAGAGCTTGCGGCGATCCGCGAGCGACTTCGTGATATCCAAGAAGGCAAGCGCTCTTGGTTGGTGATCGAAGGGGAAGCAGGGATCGGCAAGTCGCGTTTGGCATTTGAGCTGCTTTCCATCGCGCAATCCATGATGATCGCTTATGTCGAAGGGGCGGGCCAAGCGATCCGTCAATCGACGCCTTGGCACGCTTGGCAACCTGTCTTTCACCATCTCTTGGGGATTCAAGAAGGGTGGGCCGCCTCTGACCGTGAAGCACACATCGAAAAGACCTTTCAAAAACGAGAGCATCTGCAACCTTGGCTGGCTTTGCTGAATCCTGTCTTGCAAGTCGAACTCGAAGAGAGCGAAGAGAGCAGTCTTTTGGAAGGTCCTGCGCGGGCGGACAAGACCCGATGGCTGCTTTGTCAGATCCTACAAGATGCCGTAAGGACCGCGCCTTTGCTGCTTTTGCTCGACGATGCGCATTGGTTCGACTCGGCGAGTTGGCGACTGTTGGGGGAAGTGCTCAAACAAGTCGATGGTGTGATGCTCGTCTTGTTGACGCGGCCGATGAGCAAACCCCCCGAAGAATGGGCGACTTATCTCGAAGAACATCGACCCACACTGTTCTCTCTCGGCGGCTTGAGTCCTGAACTGTTAAAAGAGTTTGTCGCACAAAAGATCCCTGAACGCTCGGACCTTGGGGTGATATCGACTTGGATCTACGAAAAGAGCCAAGGCAATCCCTTTGTGAGTCAAGAGCTTGTGTACACCTTGCGCGAGTCCAAACTGTTGGAAAGCCACAAGTCGCTCTCGCCGCGCGAACTTCAAAGCCTCCCACTGTCGGGGAGTATCGAGGGCTTGGTCAACAGTCGTATCGATCGCTTGGAAGCTTCGACACAGCTTGCTTTGAAGACAGCGAGCGTGATCGGCCCCGTCTTTTCGGCGGCTGCGCTCGAAGAGATCTTTCCTCTCGAAGAAGAACGCCCTCGACTGTCTGCCATCTTGGAGACGCTGGTCCAAGCAGGGATGATCTTGCCCGAAGGTCGGGCAGCAAGCCTCGCTTACGTCTTTCGACATCGCATCACCCAAGAAGCTGCTTATGGAACACTCTTGCGTGAACAACGAGAGATGCTGCACTTGCGCGTGGCGCGATGGTTGGAAGCAGAGAATCGCGGTCGTGTGGCTTTGGTGGCATCGCTTTTGGCTTTCCACTATAGCGAGACCGATGATGTCGCAAAAGCCTTGGATTACATGGAGATGGCAGCCGAGCAAGCGATCCGCGAAGGTGTCTTTTTGGAAGCGGAAGGTTTCTTACAAAAGATGATCCAGCGTTTCCGCGAGATGCTTGGTGGTCGCGCCATGAACACAGAGGAAACCTTGCGATTTGCTCGATGGCATCGACAACTTAGCGATACCATGTACGCCCAAGGCGAGGCGTCAAAGTCGATCGAAGCAGGGCGCCAAGCCCTTCAACTTCTTCAGTTTCCCATCCAAGAAAAGCCACTGTCCCAAGTTCGCACCTTGTTGCGTCACTTTGGCGGGCTGGTGGGCTCGGTCTTTTGGCCCAAGATGTTCAAGCCACGCGACGAAGAAAGACCCCGTTGGATCGAAGCGACCCTCGCTGCACACCGTGTCGCGATCGCTTCGTATGTCGTGCAGAATCCGCTGCTCAACTTGACCGCCAACATCTTGTCTGGACATCTTGCGATCTTGTCCGCTCCTTTCTCTCAGGCTTGTAAAGGGATCGTCAGTACGGGCCTTGTGATGGGCTTTTTTGGCTTCAAGCGACCTGCACACTACTTCCTCAATCGCGGTGAGTCCGTGGCGCGTGCTTCCAATGATGTGGAAGGTCTGTTGTTCTTCCATTATGGCCGAGCCATCTACTTGTTGGGGACGAGCGCGGATTGGGAGACTTTTTCCCGTGATGTCCGCAAAGGGCTTTCGCTGAGTGTTCAGCTCAACAACGTCCAAGAGCGCGAGATCTGCTGGGTTGTTAGCTCGGGTGGGGCCTTGTTTCAAGGAGAGTTGATCGATTGCGTACAGAAAACGCAGTTGTTGCTTGCTTCAGCTGGGCGTCGAAACAACGCACAACACCTCTGTTGGGGCAACTACGTTCAAGCGACAGCGCTCGATTGGTTGGGGCATCGCTCTTTGGCGTTGGATGCCTTGGACCGCAGTTGGGAAGCACTTGAGCAGACACAAGAAGAGTATTCAAAAGGCTTTATCTTGACGATGCGTGCGGGACTTTACTCGCGAGATGAAGCGCGTTTGGAAGAAGCCAAGGCACTCCTCGAAGAAGGCTCAAAGATCATCTTAAAGATGGCTGCGCCGATCTGGTCGTCTTTGTTGTGTTTTCACTATGGTCTTGAAGCGATCTTTTCGTTGTGGAAGCACGCGCAAGCCAAGAAAGAGCCGACCCAAGCGTGGGAACAACTCTGCCAAAAGTTTTTGAAAGCGCAGCGCAAGTTTATGCGGATGTTGCCGAACAATGAGCCCTCTTTGTGGTGGAACCAAGCACAAGCGGAGCTTTTGATGGGTCAGCGTGGTCGGGCGGAAGCGTCGTTGCGCAAGGCCCTCGCTGCATCGCGTAGCATGGGACAACGCTACCTTGAGGCCCATAGTTTGTGGTCTTTGGGAAGCTTGGTCGAGCAAGAAGATAAGGTTGCAAGCTTGCGGTTTTTTGAAGAAGCGGAAGAACTCTTCTTGCACCTTGGAAGCGCAAGCCTTTTGCGACGACTCAAAGAAGCACACGGCCAAGAGATCGCCGAAGGACTCGAAGAACACGATCCTTCACATCTCTTCGCATCACCCGAAGATGGTGCGAAAGCCGCTTTTGCTTTTGAGGACACAGAGCAGTTTGGTTGGGGTCCACAAGCTTCCACTGAGATTGGGAGTGTGTAGGCTCTTTTGGGCGGATAGTCAGGGGATTTGAACGGGGGGGAGGGATGCAGACGCTACCAGTCGATGCTTTCCTTGTCGCGGAAAAACAAACCAGAAGGCCCATCTTTCGGGAGTTGTGCCAAGTACAACATCCCAACGATCCCTTCTGCGATGCTGCGGGGGGCGCTGTTTCCGCCCATGTCTGTGCGCACCCAACCTGGACAGACTGCGTTGACTTTGACATCTCCGCGCGCTTCGTGGTGCATGATCCGCGTCACTGCGTTGAGAGCGGCTTTGGAAGTGCGATATGCGGGATAACCGCCGCCCATGTCATTGAGCGCCCCCATCCCTGAAGAGACATTGACGATCCGCCCGTAGCCTTGGGCATTCATGATCGGAAGTGCTTTTTGGCACATGCGAAAAGCGCTCAGGGTGTTGTTGTTGAAGGCTTGGGCCATGATCTCCGAAGAAAGATGCAAGGGGTGACCTGTCGACTCCTCGAAGATCTTTCCTGCGTTGTTGATCAACACGTCTAATCGATTGTACTTTTTCTGATATGCTTGGAAGAAATCATCTACACTCTGATCCTCTGCGACATCAAGGGCCGCTGCTTCTACATCAAGTCCTTCTTTTTGCAGGCTTTCTGCGGCTTGTTGGGCGCGTTCCAACGAACGTGCGGTGAGGATCACTTTGTAACCAGCCTTGGCGAGTTCACGTGTTGCGGCGTATCCAAGCCCTTGTCGGGCTCCTGTGACGATGGCGATGCGTTGGGTCATATTGGGCCTAGCCTTTGTATCGAGTTTTGCGTGTGGGGTGCTTTGAGGGGCTATTGGCGGACGATCTTGATATTGAAGTTGGTGTCCCCGAAGGCTTGCCACAAGCGAAGCCACATCAACAAGTAAGCCTCTGTGCCGCGCGAAGTGGAGATATCTCCGAGATCCACGACGTTGGACCAACCAAAGCCCTCTTTCAGCAAGTTGGTGACTTGGGCCTTGGCTTCAGGATCATTGCCGCTGACGAACACATCGTGATCTTGGCCGAGGCTTTGGGGATTGATCATGATGGGGTTGGCGATGGTGTTGAGGGTCTTGACCACCTTGGTTTCGGGGATTGCGGCTTGGATGCGTTCGCCAAGAGAGTCTGTGCCAAAGACAAACAACGAGGGGGGCATCCCTTTGGAAAAGTCGAGTGGGTTGGTGAGATCCACAAGGATCTTGCCTTTGAGATTGTCGTGACCAGCGGCCTCAAGGATCTCCAAAGCTGCGGTGCCTAGGGCACAATGAAAGACCATCTCTCCAAAGGTTGCAGCATCTGCAAAGCTACCTTCTGAAGCGCCCGACCCTGCTTGTTGTACCCATGCCACAGCTTTTTCATTTCCAGCGCTGCGGCTGCCCATCTTGACCTCGTGACCGAGTTCTACGAGCTTTCCACCGATTGCTTGACCAACCATACCTGTTCCCAATATCCCGATCTTCATGGCGAGGCTCCTTTGTCTCTGGATTGTTTCTTTGTAAGAAAGATTCGAAGGGCACATTTACTTGTGTTAGATGCCGAAGTTATTGGAAGTATAGTTGTTTTTTTGGGGGGTTGTCTAGGCCATTTTGTTTGTTAGTTTATTGAAAAAAAGTTAACAATGGAAAGGCGAAGACGATGGAGCAACGTTCCTTACGTGAGTTGATGGGTGGGGTGATTCCCTTTGTGGCTGTGGCCGAGGCTGGGAGTTTTCGCAAAGCAGCCGAACAGTTGGGGCTGACGCCTGCTGCGATGAGCAAGGCGATCCAGCGGCTAGAAGGGGCTTTGGGCAGCGTGCTTTTTCATCGAACGACGCGTCATCTGAGTTTGACTGAAGCGGGAGAGCGTTTTTTGTTGCGTTGTCGGGATGCCTTGGAACAACTCCAAGAGGGGCGCGATGATGTCTTGCGTGCACAAGATGCGGTGCATGGGGCATTACACGTCTCTTTGCCGTATATCTTGGGGCGGGCACTTACACAGATGCTTCCTTCTTTTCAGGCGATGTATCCGCAGGTTTCGTTGCATCTGCATGTGTCTGATCGCTTTAGCCATCTGTTAGAAGAGGGGATCGATGTTGCGATCCGTGTGGGGGAGTTGGCGGACTCTTCGCTTTTGCGTCGTCATCTGATGGAGACGCAGTGGGCGGTGGTGGCTTCGCCAAGTTATGTGGCACGCTCGGGAATGCCCGATACACCCGAGTCTTTGGTGCGCTATCAGTGTCTGAAGTATCACTCTTTTCGTGGGCGCCCGACAGAGTGGGCTTTTCGGCGTGCAGATGGAAAGACGTACAGTGTGGAAACGCCGTGTTCTTTTGAGGTGGATCATGGTGAGTTGTTGATCGAGATGGCACGGGTGGGAGGAGGGATCGCACAAGTCTTTCGGTACCTTGTGGTCGAGGAGTTGCGCGACGGAAGCTTGGTGGAGTTGTTGAGGGACTATGCAGTGTCAGGGCCGACAGTGCAGGCTTTGTGTTTGCCTGCGGGCAATAAGGTGCCAAGGATACGGGTGTTTTTGGACTTCTTGCAAGAGAGATTTCGGGTCTTTGAGGCTGAGACTTTGGAGAGAGACTTGGCAAGGGGTGGGGGTGCTTGATATGGATCAACCTGCATCTTGATCATGAGGTTTCGTCGTATTGGTGCGGATTTGTATGATGGTATGCGTGTGTACACACACGAGCTTACCAAGCTTATCCCGAAACAAAGGAGAAACCCCATGTTTGCACGAGATCTGATGAGCACTGCGCCTGTGACAGCACAAGTCAATAACAGTTTGCGTGAAGTGCGCGACTGGATGTTTTCAGCAGGGATTCGCCATGTCCCCGTGGTGCATGAAGGTTCGTTGGTGGCTTTTGTCAGCGATCGCGATCTCCACGATGACGGCGAGGCTTTGGAGGCCAAGCTTGATGAGTGGATCAGCGATGTGATGCGCGGTCAAACCGTGACGATCTCGCCCGATAGCTCGATGAAAGAAGTGATGCAAGTGATGGTCGAGAACAAGTTGAGTTCTTTGCCTGTGGTCAACGATGAACGGCAATTGTTGGGTGTTGTGAGCTATCTGGATATCTTTCGTCATCTGCTCACAAGTATGGAATAAAGCGCGATCTTGCGCATGGATGGAGGCTGAATGCATTTGGAGCGGCACGAAGCGGTGATAGTTGGAGCGGGGCTTGTGGGGTCGTTGTTGGCGATCTTTTTGCGGCGCCGTGGTCTTGCAGTGCATGTCTTTGAAAAGCGACCTGATATGCGCAAGATGTCCTTGGATGGGGGGCGTTCCATCAACTTGATCGTGACCTCTCGTGGTCTCGCGGCGTTGGAACGCGTGGGACTGAGAGAAGCCGTGTTGGATATCACGGTGCCCGTTTTTGGTCGGATGATACACGATCTTCAGGGGGAGCTTACCTACCAGTCCTATAGCAAGGACGATACAGACTGCAATTACTCGGTCTCACGGGCGCAACTCAACTGTGCTTTGATGGATTATGCCGAGCAAGCGGGGGCTGTGCTGCACTTTGATCAGGAGCTTCGGTCTGTGGACGTGGAGACTGGGCGTCTTGTCTTTTCAGGCGCAGAGGTCGAAGCCGAGCAGATCTTTGCAACGGATGGTGCGGGCTCTGCGGTTCGTCGTTCGCTTGTGGAACAGGGGCATTTGACCGATCGTGTGGACTTTTTGTCGCATAGCTACAAAGAACTGTTGATTCCTGCTGGCCCTAGTGGGAGCTACTTGATCGAGAAGCGGGCTTTGCACATCTGGCCACGTGGTGAGCACATGCTGATGGCCTTGCCCAACCTCGATGGGAGCATGACGGTGACGTTGTACCTCGCCAACGCAGGTGAACGCAGCTTTGAGCAGCTTCAAGATCCTGCGTCGATCATGGCGTATTTTCAAAGCTACTATGCTGATGCCATCCCACTGATGCCGCATCTTCTTGAAGAGTTCCAGGCCCATCCTGTCGGTCTTTTGGGGACCGTCTACTGCGAGCCTTGGCATGTAGGAGATCGCGTCTTGCTGTTGGGAGACGCTGCTCACGGTGTGGTGCCGTTCTTTGGCCAAGGGATGAACTGTGGATTCGAAGATTGCTTGGTCTTGGATGATCTGATGAATGCCATGCAAGATGCCCCACGGTCGGCACTTTTCGAAGCCTACACCAAAGAGCGAAAGCCCAATGGTGATGCGATCGCTGCGATGGCGTTGGAAAACTTTGTGGAGATGCGCGATAGCGTGGGCGACGCGCAGTTCTTGCTGCAAAAAGAGGTCGAAGGGATCTTGGGGCGTCGCTTTCCTACGCTGTACCTCTCGCGTTATTCGATGGTGACACACAGCTTGATCCCCTATCGACGGGCTTTTGAGGCTGGCTTGATCCAACAAGCGATCTTGCGCGAGTTGTGCGAACATCTCGACAGCGCAGAACAAGTGGATCTTGGGTTGGCGGAGTCCCTGCTCGAACAGAAGATGCGGCCATTTTTGGAAGCCCATCAGATCGAACTTTCTTCTTTTTCTTGAGCACCTTCTGAAGTTTCGGAGTGTGGGCATCTTGAGGGAGGAGGGCCCTTGAAAAGAAAAGCGGTTTTTTTTCAACCCCCTTTGACAGCAAGGAGAAATCCGTCCTAGGATACGAACGCGGTATTGATCTATATCTCGAGCCGAGTGTTTGGTTTCTCTTTCTATCTTCTTCATTCATAAGAGCTTTTTGGATTACCCGAAACTTCTCTTTTGCGTTGCCGAAGATTCCTTTGGGAGGTGAGATGATTCATCAACTCAACGCCATCATGATGGGTGACCCCAGAGAAGCTCTTTTGGTGGAGTTGTCGCGTTTGCAACCACCTTTGCCCGAGGTGCTCAGTCGTCTAGCTGCCCTTCACGCGGCCGCTAGAGACAGCCATATGCCATTAAGGACGGTAACGGTATGTGCGGGACAGCACTTTTTTCCGCACCCTGAAGACATTCCAGCGCTGCTGATCTTCTTTTTCCAAAAATTGTCTTCGATGTGGTCTTCGTGTAAGACCCCCGAGGACGACTTGTGGGTTGGTGCGTTTGCGGCATACGGTATCATGGCGATCCACCCATTTGAAAATGGAAATGGGCGTACAGCCGTCGATTTGATGCAGTATCTTTTCATGCAGCGGTGGTCGTTGTTGCGTCCGCCTTTGGATCTTCCAAGTGATGCACCTCGTCTGTTAGCAAGTGTTCTTTCGAGCCTCGATCCACCCTGTGATGGAAAGTCACCTGAGGCTTTTTGGACATTGAGTAGGGAATTGGCTTATTGGTTTGAAGAGGTGAGTTTGTTGACCCTCAAAGAGATGTCACCTTTTCAAATTACGGTTCGTTGGTTGCTGCAGGCCCTCAAGCCCAACGCAATGCCTTCAATTCCTTAGGTGTTTTGTTACGGATTTTGGGGTGTGTTCCCAAAGGTGGATGGATAATGCCAAATATTCAGCCAAATCTACATCGTCTGATTCAAGAGATTCGCACTGGACGGCGCGAATTGAATGCCGCCACAGCGCGCGAGCTGATGCATCGTGTGTCTGCAGACGGTCGTGTCGAAGAATCGGCGGAGCTTGCTTTACTAAAAGGCTTGGATCAGGTCGCCCCGATGGGCAGCGTCTATGGACGTGAACTGATCAAGGCATTTGTGGAAGGCAGCCAACTGCGTCTTCGCTCCGCGCGATTCGCAAATGGCGTCAATCCCTTTTCGCCCAACAGCGAAGCCAACCCCATGACCCGCTGGTGGAATACATGGGCGCGGATGAATCCCTTTCTCGAAGCTTGGCGGGTTCCTCCTCCCTCTTATGCGCGCACTGATGCCGAAGGGCCGGGGAATTACAGTCGCTCGCTGACCGAGCAAACTGAGATCAACGCTCGGCGTGCTTTGGTGGGAGAAGAGGCTCTACAAGAGCTTGTACAGCGCTTTGAAGGGGCATGGCGGGACGTTGGGACCACGCAAACACGTGTCTCCGTCAACAACGACGTGTACCAAGTCTATCGCGACCAAGTACAAAAACAACCCATCGATGAATACAATCCACTGGGTGCTGTGGAAAGTTACCTTGAGTCTCATTATCGCCGAAAATAGGTCTCGATCACGAGCTTACTTTGGTGGGGATTCGTTGGACAACCGAAGATCTTCTATGGGGGAGAGGCTGATCAAGCGGGGGATTCGCTTGGTTTGCGGAAACTGTTGTCTACGATCTCTTCTACAATCTCTTCAAAAAGATCCCCTACAGTCTCTGATACGCTGTCGTCCATAGAGGCGGATGGTCCTTGCTGTGGAAGCTCGTGCTCAGGCGGCAGAGACGCCGAACGTGAAGCAGCCATCGCCTTCGAGGAGAACACCACTTGTTCTGTTGCATGTGCGTCCATCAAGGAAGCGTTGGGTGGGAGTGAGGCGGTCTTGGCGTTCCCAAGGCTCGCTGCCACGGCTGTTTCTTGCGCTGTGAGCGCTGAGTGATGGGCCGCTGCGATCTCTGCCCCCTCCAAAGATGCGTGTAAACCCGATGCTCCGCTTGCATGGGCGCTTGCTGAAGCGATCTGTTCTGCTGCGGCTTCTCCTGCTGTGGCTTGGGCACCAAGGATGCTTCCTTCTGCAATAAGTCCGCCTGGTGGGATCTCTGTGGGGACCTCTGGGACTTCGACGCCAAAGTCGAGTTTGAGGATCGGCATAATCAACGCAAGCAAAAGCAGAGGAAAGACGCCCATGATCCCCAAAGCGATCTTTGTGTCGTAGTGGTTCATGTAGAGCCAACGCAAGACGAAGTGAAAACACATGATGCCGATGGGGACGGCGATCACTGCCACCAGAAAGCGCACTTGTAAGAGTTCTTCGGCTGTTGCGGTCTTTTTGAAGCTTTCTGTTCCGATGATCATGAAGACTTGGGCGAAGATCACAGAAGTGTAGAGAAGACAGCCCGCAAACACGGGCTTCCAGTGTGTAAGCACCATCAAGAGACGACGTAGATAAAACAGCAGGAAGACGATCACAAAAAGCGGTGCGAGCGGGGGAAAAGCTGCTGAACATCCAAGGATCGCTGCGAGAACCAAGAGAAACTTCCAGTTTTTCAGCAGCATGGGGATGGACGTGAAAAGCATAAAGAACATCAACAACAAGATCGGCGAGACTCCATCGGATGCAAGGATGCTTGTGGAGAGCATCGCGGCATAACCGATCACGCTGATCCAGTGCCAAAAGTTATGTTGTTTTGAACGGATATAGTCGGGATCTTGGTTTTTGGGAGGCATCTTTTTGTAACCAAAGATGCGTTTGGCTTTTTGGACAGAGCCTTCTGCGAGCTTCGACATCGTATCTATCCTTTCGGGCCGATATCTAGGGTCTTTTGATGCGTAAAAGATGTTCTTTTGTAAGACGAATGGAGTTGGGTCTTGTTGTAACACAAAATCACTCTTTTCGGGATGCTCTTGCCGTAAACTGTTGGCAATCCTAGATTTCTTATGCTGTGCATCGCGCACAGCAAAAGAAATAAGGAGGCTGTGATGACAGAACTGTTGAGACTTGGGCACCGCGAAGATGTGTCGAAGGAGATTCGGATCTGTGAGGTGCCTCTCCAAGATTTCGACAAGGACGAGACGAGTTATCAAGCGTTTCTGGAGATTCATCGGAGTTGGGCGGTTGCGGGGGTGACGCGGTGGTTTTCTTTGCTGCGTGCAGATGGAGACTGGCCGATCTTTGTCTTGGCCGCAAAAGAAGAAGGGCGTCCAAACGGCCCGTGGTTGGGGAGTATCGTGGGGGTATGGTCCTCTCGCCCGATCGACCGCTTTGATGACCTCTTGGAGATGCGTTCTGGTTTGATGGGGGCCGCACGACCCAAGGGAGGTGCTTGGCATCTGATCGCTGCCACGGTCAGCCCAAAAGCCCAAGGGATGGACCTCGGACGACGCCTTGTGGGTGCAGCGCTCGACTGGATCAAACAGCTTTCTTCTGACGCACGAGCCTTCACACTTTCTCCCGCAGATGGTTTGCCTGGACTGGTCGAACAGATCCAAGTGTTTTGGGAAGGAAGTGCTGCGGGGGCTTCGATGTCTGCGATGGAACCAGGGTTTGTCAGCATGGTTCCTTACGTGATCCACTCCGTTTGTCGGGGGGATGGGATGCCAGCCTTGCCGATCTTGCGACTGCACTTGGGCGCAGGAGCTTCTCTTGATCGGGTCTTGTTTCACAGTCGAGCGGACGAGATTCGCGGCGGGGGCGTCAACTTTCGCTTTGCATATTCTCTCGATGCATCCGTGCGTTTGGCGCGCAAGGAACATTATCTTCGTTGGTGTGAAGCGCGCGCCCAAGCGATTCGTGATGGAGATGCCCATCGGATCGGCAACAAGGATGGATTGTGGTGGGTCGTGGGATTCCAAGACCCGATGATCTGGAGAGAACTGGCTAGCCTTCGCAGCTACGATAGCTTGGAAGGCTTACGGATCGTTTAGGTATCTTGGAGGGGTGGGGAGCGCCGAGATCAGATCACGCCGCGGCGTTCTTGGTCGCGTTCGATGGACTCGAAGAGCGCTTGAAAGTTACCTTCCCCAAAAGATCTATGATTTTTGCGCTGGATCAATTCGATAAAGATCGGACCATAGAGGTTTTTCGTAAAGATCTGGAGGAGGTAGCCATCCTCATCTCCGTCCACCAACACTTGGTGACGTTTGATATGTTCCCGATCTTCGGTGACTTGTGGGACACGTTGGAAGGCTTCTGTGTAGTAGTTTTCGTGGATGTCCAAGGTCTCAATACCCGAACCTTCCAGCTGATCAAGCGATTGGAGCAGGTCGCTTGTCAGAAACGCAAGGTGCTGCACGCCCGGACCTTTGTACTCGCGCAGGTACTCTTCGATCTGTGAACGGCTCTCTGTTCCTTCGTTGATGGGGATGCAGAAAGTCTTACAAGGCGATTGGAGCGCGTAAGACTGAAGACCTGTCTTACGGCCGCGGATGTCGAAGGTCCGCACTTCTGTGAAGCCAAAGATATCTTTGTAGAAGTTGGACCACTCTTCCATCGTGCCCTTGTACACGTTGTTGGTGAGGTGATCGATCGCCAAAAAGCCCTTCTCATGGATCAAGTCGGTCTGATCGAGTTTGGGATACTCGGCTTCGTACCAAGGCGAGGTTGCACTCACGAAATAGATCAAGCTATCGCCAATCCCGTACACTGCGGGAGCTTGGAGGGCTTTTTGGTTTTCTGGACCTTCAAAGGGGCGTGCTCCGCGCTCCACAGCTGTTGCAAACGCATCTTCTGGATCTTCGGTCATGAGGCCCAAACCGCAGATCGAGGGGCCGTGCTCTTGTTGAAAGTGATCTGCAAAAGAGCCAGGTGCATGGTTGAGGAGGAAAAAGATTCGATTTTGTTGGTACAAGTCCACGGCGCGTTCGTGGTGTCTGCGCAGATGGGAAAAGCCAAAGCCTAAGAAGCTTTCGTGCATCTTCTCAGGTTCCGGGCTGCTCCACTCCACAAAGGCAATTCCGCGAAGTCCGCATGGATTCTCAGGGCTAAACATCCTTCTCTCCTCTTTTTCTCAAAAGTCTTATCCAACGTATGGATGGTGGGGACGATCGCTTTGTCAGGCTCTGGCTTACTTGACGTAGTCCATCCACGTTTTCCAGTAGTTGGGCAGAGCGATTTGTTTGGCTTGCGCTGTCATCGACAACGGACGTCTTGTATCGATCATCACCGCTTGTTCTTCTGTGCGCAGCTTGTCTTTGATATTTTCGGTGGCTGCGGGATGAGGGCCGTGATGGATGCCTTGTGGGTGGAAGGTGATCATCCCAGGTTCGATCCCTGCGCGGCTGAAAAAGTCGCCGTCGTGGTAGAACAGGACCTCGTCAAAGTCGATGTTGGAGTGGAAGAAAGGAACCTTGAGCGCGCCAGGATCGCCTGTTTCCAATGGGCGCGGCAAAAAGGTGCAGATCATCACTTGGGGCATCATGAATGTGGCGTGCGCGGAAGGTGGCAAGTGGTAGCGCTCAGACGCGATCGGTCGGATATCTCGAACATTCAGCTGCCAGACTGTAAGATCGCCGCGCCATCCCACCGTATTGATCGGGTTAAAAGGGTAGGTCACTGTACTGATCTTGCCTTGGCGCTGGATCTTGAGATGCCATGGACCTTCTTCTTGGAGGAAAGCCTCTTGGCTTGGCGTTGGGACATTAATCACCTCAGGATCAAACAACGCGTGACGGCCGATGATTCCGCGCTCAGGCAACTCCACTTCATCCCGCGACTCGATCACCAAAGCGGAGGTCACTTGTGTCGCATGAAGCCGATAAACCGTGCCCCGTGGGATCACCAAGTAATCGCCTTTCTCGTAAGAGAGCGGCCCAAAGTCTGTCTCCATCGTTCCTTCGCCGCGGTGGACGAACAAGATCTCATCGTTGTCCGCATTGCGGAAGTAGTAAGGCATCGAACCTTGGAGGCGCGACATCGAGATGGTCACGTCCTCATTTGTCAGAAAAGGTACACGAGCTGCTAAGTAGTCGCTTTGGTCCAAGCCTGGCAGCTTTTCTGTACAAAACGCCTCTGGACGCAGGTCGCCTTCGATCTGGGTCCACGCCACAGGAGGCTGCGAGCGATACAGGTGAGAGGTGCGGCCAAAAAATCCCTTCCGTGCATACTCCTCTTCGACCGTTCCTTCGGGGATATCCACGTGCGCTTGGCGCGTTACTTTACCTCGGCTGTAATACATCCTGTTCGCTCCTTCCCTCTTCTTGCGTCTAGACGTCTTTTGGGTGTGATCTTTGCCTTAGATAACAAAATCATAGAGCCTTCACGGCAAAATCATTTGTGGGAGATCATCGACTTGGTTGATGGAGATCAAGAAAGGGAAATGCGGGATGGATAGGGGCGGGCACGGAGGCCCGCCCGATAAAAGGGAAATGCGGGATGAATAGGGGCGGGCACGGAGGCTAAAAATCAAACTAGCCTTCTTTGGAAAATCACGAGATTTGTAAAGTGACTTCCCGAACCAAGGAGTTTGCGAAAAAAATCGTCTGATGTGACGAAGTTTTATGTTCGAAAATAACCTATCTTTTCATATAGTTGATAATTATTGGTACAGATGGCACGGAGGCCCGCCCGATAAAGGGATATCCAGCATATTCTGGGGGGCACGAGGCCCGCCTGATAAAAGGGATACGCAGGATAGATAGGCGCTCCTCCGTGGGCGCCTGATAGAAGGATATCAGGGCAGATTCGGGCGCCTCCGTGGGCGCCGATAGAAGGATATCCAGGGCAGATCTGGGCGCCCCTCCGTGGGCGCCCGATAGAAGGGATATCCGGGACGGATAGGGGCGCCCCTCCGTGGGCGCCCGATAAAAAGGGGATATCTGGGGCGCCCGATAAAAGGGGATTTCGGCCTAGATTTAGGCGATGAAGTTGATATTGTCTTGGAGATGTTGGATGTATTCGCTGCGTCTGTGGTCGACCATGGGGTCGAGAGCGCCGTTGTTTTCGAAAGGATCGTTGCGCAGGGTATTGAGGCTAAACAGGCTGCGTTGGCTATCGCGGATGAGTTCAGCGTCGGGGTTATGGTGTGGTGCGCCATCTTTGTCGAGGTAGATGTGTTCTCCGACGTGTTGGTAGCCACCTGCGAGCCAAGGGGGAGGGACTTTGGCGACGATGTCGTTGTGGTTTTCGACGCGCCAAGATTTTTCGCTGAGGCCATTTTCTTTGACATGTTGGGCAAAGTCGCTGTTGCCGACGCGTGGTGAACCGTAGGTGTAGAGTCCTTGGACATTGTTGCCTTGGTCTTGGAGCCGGTTGGCAGCGAGCGTCGCAACGGCTGCGCCGAGGCTGTGTCCTGTCACGTAGAGGGGGGTTTGGTCGAGTCCTTTTTCTTTGAGAGAGTCTTGGATTTGCGGCCAAACTTGGTCAAGGGCATGTTGAAAGCCGGCGTGAACTTTCCCTGTTGCTTCGGGCTTTTGGTTGACCCTTGCATCTGCGACGATGTCTTGGACTTCGTTGCTTTCGGTGCCTCGAAAAGAAAGGATGGCATGGTCGCCTTTGGTGGCGAGAAAAGCTTGGGTACCATTCTGATCGAAGTGTTCGACTTTATAGCCTTGCGCGTTCATGCGCTGATCGACTTCTTTGGGTGAAAGATAGGCGTAGTCAGCGGCCACAGCGAGGGTGTGGGCACGTTCTGTTTGGAAGTCTGTGCCTTTTGTGCTGAGGCTGTCCCAGTAGGTTTGGTAAACGGTCTTGTCAGCGTCTTTTCCAACCAGTCGATCGACGAGGCTACCGCCCGTTGTGTCCGCAGCGGCGGTTTTTGGGGAGGAGTCACTTGGGTGTGCGAGGCGATCCAAGAGAGAGTCTGTGCCGCGTTGGATGCGGCGTGCGGTCTGTTGGATGTCTTGTCCTAGGTCTTTGAGGCCCTGTGTGGCTTTTTGTAGAAGAGAGGGTTTCTTCGGCGGAGAGAGGATAGGATGGGCGGGTGTATTTTCGAGGGCCTTGTCTAGGGCACTTTGGACAGAGGGCATCGCGGAAAAGTCGGGCCGATGGAGCTTTGTGCTGCTTGGCGTCGAGGCTGGTGAGGCGTTTGGCGTTGCAGTTTGGCTTGTTGGTGGGGAGATGATGGGTCGTTGGAGGTTGGTCAGGGATGTGAGCGTCTGGAGTGACTGGCTTGGTTGGCTTGTGACCAAAGGCGATGCGTGAGGCGAGTTTGGGGTTTGGAGCAAAGCCTGTGATTGTGGGCTTTGAGGCGCGAGTGGTTGAAGGGACGAACTTGTCGAAGGACGGGTGGACGGAAAGAGTTTTTCGCTTGTGGGTGGAGAAAGAGTCTTTTGAACTTGTGAGGTACGTTGTACGGCCATCGTGGTCTCCTTACGGAAAAAAGGAGGGAGGATGCTTTTTTGTAAGGATAGCGCGGATGGATTCGAAAAGAAAGAAGTTTTTGTCTTAGCGTCCAGAGACAAGTGTCTCAGTAAGGGAGTTGGCGCAGTTCTGTGAGTTTGCGATAGAGCGTGGGGGCTTGTTGTTGGAGGATTTGGAGTTCGCGTGGACCAAGGTGAAAGACAAATCCGCCTTCGGGCATGAGGATGGTGTAGGGAGAGGGCATTTGTTGCCAAAAGGCGCGTGCGCCGCAGATATCGCCTTCGGGGAGTTCTGCAACGAAGACTTGCATGGAGCCACCTTGGGAGGAGAAGACGAGGGCTTCTCCATAGGCAGGGATAAAAAGACCGGGAGATGGGGCATCTTGTTGTATCAAGACACCGTTGGGTTCGATGGATTGGAGGAGAAAGGTTTGTAAGAGGATTTGTCGTTCAGGCTCTGTAAGGGACATCAACTGCGGATAGAAGCGCAGTAGCAGCATCTGGAGATGTTCGCGGACAAAGCTGCGGAGTTTGTGGACGAGAAGCTGGTGTCGTTGGGCGATAGAGGTAAAGAGCCCAAGGTCGATACGCCACGCCATGCTGGGTTCGTCGGCTGTAAGAGAGAGTCGATGGGGCGCGGTGGTGAGGAGGGATGTGGCACCAAGGACAGCAGGGGCGCGCAAGCGTGCGAGGGGGATATCTTGTCCATTGTTGCGTCGTTGGAAGATGCGGACCCGACCGTGTGTAAGGAGATAACAGGCTTGATCATTTTGTCCTTGTTGGACGAGAGGATCACCTTCGAGCAGTGGGATGGGTTCCATCTTGCGAAGGAGGTGGATCAAGAGTTTTTCGGGCAGATCGCTAAAGAGAGCGAGCGAGGGCTTGGGGATCGCGGCGGTGAGTTTGACGCCTTTGAGGTCGCGGACCAGTTGGAGAGCGAGGGCGACTTGCGCGGAGGGATTGTTTGGGATCTGGAGTTGTCTGGCGGGCAGTTTGGGGTCCCAAGGCGAGGTTTGTTCGGACGGATCGGCCAAGAAGTAACGCATGATCGTTTGGAGGACTTGGCGTTGTTGTTCGTCGTCGAGATGGAGGCGAAGGATCAGCAGGCTGTGGAAAAAGTCACCTTTGGCTGCTGCGAGAAAAGCAACAGCTTCCCAAGCGGCTTGGGCTTGGGGGTGTTCGCGTTCTTGGAGCGCGACAGCGAGGGCCGTGCGATCTTCGAGAGAGGATGGGTCTTTGGCGACAGCTTGCATGGTGTCAACGAGGGAGATGGGTGCAGATTCGATGTTTGAAGGTTGCATAGCTAGGCCCATGTCGTGGTTGTCGGAAAGTGCCGAGAACGAAAGGGATGGTAACTTGTTGATGGTTGGGGGGCAAGGGGGCTGAGGGGTCTGGGAGCGTGTTGATCTTGCTTTGCAGTGGGAACTGTGTTTTTCTAGAGGCCTTATTGAGAGGTTTGGTTGGGTGCGATCCACACGTACTGTCTAGAAGATGGGTGGGTGGTACCTTTTTGAGAGCAAGTCTTCGCCCACTGTTTACGGGTCTCACGTCATGAGTGCAACACAACAAAACGCTCTCCTGTTAGAAAATCTTTCGCAAGAAGGCCAGAGTGCGAGCAACGATGAAGAGCATCGGGGGGTTCATGCTGGTCGATTGCTAGATAGTCGATTTTATTTAGAAAAACGCCTTGTTGAAGATGCTTTAGGGTTGGTGTACGGCGCGGTGGATCGGGCGCGTCACCAACGCGTCTGGGTGCGTTTGTGTCCTCATCAGGTGAGCACAGACAAACACGTTGAGGAGCGACTAGAGCGAGATCTTCGGATATTAGCGTCTTTGCAGCACAAAAATATCCTCTCTATCTTGCATACGCATCGCGAAGAAGGCTTTGGTCTCTTTGTGGTGTCTGAAGCATGTTTGGGACACAACCTGCGCGCTTTGTTGGGGAGTTGGGGCTCTCTTCCACGAGAACACATCGCAAAGATGTGGCCGCATTATTGTGATGCTTTGCACTTTGCCCATCGCAAGGGCATCTCGCATGGTTATTTGAGTCCATCTCATCTTTGGTGGTCTTCTGGCCAGCCTTGGTCGGATGTGCGGCTGTCTTGGTTTGGTTCGCCGCGTTTGATGGGGACGCAAACCACAAACATGATCGCGCCAAGTAGCAGCGCGTACTCCTTGAAGTATCGGTCTCCTGAGCAGTGTCGAAGCTTTGAACAAGTCGATCACCGCAGCGACATCTATACTTCGGGTTTGTTGTTGTTTGAGCTTTTGACGGGCCAACATCCTTTCGAGATCTGGCGTTGGGGGCAGCGCGAACGTGAGTGGACACCGATGCTCGATTGGCGTGAGCGTCACTTGTTGATGACGCCTCCCCGTCTTTCGCAGGTGGCCCCAAACATCAGCTTTCCTGAAGCGTTGGAAACCCTCTTGTTTTCGATGCTTCAGAAAGATCCCACGCTTCGTCCCCAGTCGATGCAAGAGGTCTTGGACTTTTGGCAAGAAGCGATTGCGCAGTGGGTTCCGACCGCCGTACATGACGTCCCAACGGAGATCCCACGCGAGCTTCCGCCCGAAGGCACGCGCGTTCCTCGATTGGGGAATCTTGGCTTGGAAAGCGTCTCTGATCGCGTGGAGGCATGGCAACATGTGTTGTCTTTGATCCCCACGAATCTACGCACTGTGATGGAAAGTTGGTTGGACCATAGCGCCTTGTCGGGGGATGGCGGGGTTAGCTTGTCAGAACCTGTCTTACAAAAACTTCAGACAGATGGGGCTTGGGTCGATTTGTTGGGGTTCCACTTGCAGCGGGGGGTTCCTGCGGGACTTGCGCGTGTCTTGACTGAACAGATCCCCGAGGCGTCGCAGGCTTCGCAGTGGATGGAGCAGATGCTCTCGATGCAGCAACGAAACCTCCAAGATACAGGGGTGTTGCGTCGTGTCTCCGCGCCGCGCGGTCGCTCTGCGGTGACACAAGAGTTGTCTGAACTCACCACCAACAAAAAAAGCCAAAGCGTCCAAGCCATCGCAGCAGAAGAGATCTTGTCGCTCTCTGAGTTGGAAGCCCGACTGCCTGGACTTGCGCGGATGCAGCAAAGCGAAGATGGATTGCCCGCCAAACTCTCTCCACCAAAAGAGCAGACACTGCGTGCTCCTGTGGCCTCTGTGGAGGCCCAAGGAGCGGGCGCAGTGGAAGAGGATGATCCCGAAGATGTTCGTCGTAACTGGCGGGCTGCCCTGGTTTTTCTTGTGTTTTTGATTGCGTTGGTTGGATTGATTGCTTGGTATCTGCGAGGCAAGACTCCTCTTCCTGCGGATTCTACGAAGTTTGGTGCCGCAGGAGAACCCAGAGAGGTTCTTCCTTCAGAGAAAAAGACGAAGCCGCGCAAAGACGAAACCAAACCCCCGTCTTTTAAGAAAGACACCCCTGTTGAGACACCCAAAGAGACGAAAAAAGAAGATGTCACGCCCGAAAGTCCTCCTCCAGCGAAGCGTAAGCGCGTGAAGAAGCGCAAGAAAACAAGGCGTCGTCGGGTCTCGAAGAAGCGACGTCGCAAAAGCAAAAAGCGCAAACGGTCTCGAAGCAGACGCAAACGTCTTCGACGTCGCAAAAACAAGAAGCGTCGGGGGGGGTCATGAACACGCAGCACAGCCTCACTTCGATGGATAGTCAGGCCATCCACCTTCAAGATCTCTCGAAGCCACGGGTTGCAGAGTTGGTGGAACTGGTGCGTTTGTTGCGCGCTGTCATCAACGCTTTTCGGATGTATCCGCCTGGCAACCAGATGATCCAGCGAAGCGTGGATCGCTTTGCCCGCGGGATGAAGACACTTTGCGACTCTTTGGGCCAGTTGGTCTTGAGTTTTGTGTCCGATACCATCGAACTCAACGGCGAGCCCGTTCCTCGCACCGTCGCAGAGTCGCGCCTTGCTAGCGAGCTTGCAAAGATCTTCATGGCGCGCGGCGTAAACACCGTCATCTTCGATAACAACACCCAAGTACAAGAGTTTGCGGAGTGGTTGGCGTTTATCAGCCGCCAAGATGTCGAAGATGAAGACGCTTCTTTTCGAATTGATCGGCAACAAACAAGCTTTCCACATCTCAAGTTGAATCGCCAAGTCGTCACGCGCCATACCAGCGATCAGATGCGCGATAAACTCTCTGTTCGAGAGATCGTTGCCTCGATGGATCGGGACTCTTTGCTCAAAGAGTTGGGGCTGGACGACGAACAGCTTGCGCCTGAGTTTTTGGAAGCGTTGGAACAGCCGCATGCTCCGAGCTTTCCTGAAGCTGGATCTGGGGTGATGCAAGGGCTTGAGCCCAAAGACGTGGGACAACGGGCGGAACGACAGTTGGACTTGCTGTTGCGTTCTGGGCGTTTTGTTTTCACGTTGATCAAGCGAGAAACACGGCTGCAACGCGAGCGAAACTTGCGTCAGACACGGGCGGGCTTATCCAAGCCCAAGGCTGGGACTTCCCCCTTGCTCTCAACAGTTGATGCCCGAAGGGAAAGTCCTTCGCAGGGCTATCTGCCCACTGTTTCGGGCCAGTATCTCTCTTCTGCGCCGATGCCAGAACCGTCTCGTTCCTTGTCCCACTTGGTCGGTTCCTCTCTCCCTACAGTGACGGGCTCGATGGAGCGCGAAGGCCCTCCTGTTGGAGCGTTGCCTTCTCGTCCGCCCACCCAAGGAAACTTGGGGGCACTCACTGGACAGATCCCCACTGGCGTTGGTTTGCCTCCTCAAGTGCCTCAGGTTCTCCAAGGGATGCCTGTGGTGGATGATATGCCTTCTCCGAGCAAGGGGTCGCGAGGATTGTTGGAGGTCCTGTCAGAAGGAATCCAAGGTCGTTCTCCCAACCCCACGATGCAGGCAAGTGTTGTGGGCCCTGCGCCTATTGAGTCTTTCTTGGGTGAGCCACCAGAAAGCCCCATTGGGCTCGCACAGACGGCTCCTTTGGGGCCGCAAGCGGGGGCTTTGCCGTGGGTGGGAGACTTGCCCGCTCGCGGTGGTGGGGCGTTGCACACGCAAGGCGTGACGAGTGTCCCCAATCCGCTCGACCCTTCGATGTTTTTGCCTGCCGATCTTTTCTATGATGCGCCTGCTGCGGAAGAAGCGGGATTTGGGCCTGATGGGGATGCTTTCTCTCAAGCTGATCCTCTGTTGGATGCGCTGTCCAATGCGCTTTCTCAGCGGCAAGATCTGTTTCCCGAACAACAAATCGAAGAAACCCAGCTTCCTCCTGAAGATCGCTTGCAACTACCTTCTCTTGCAGAGCTTTTGGCTGCGGCGGATCGTGATATGCGGGCCGCACAAGAAGAAGAAGAGATGACCACAGAGGTTGCGAGCGCGCTTGCCCAACTTCTAACGTGGCAAGAACAACTCCAACATACCTCTCATTTTTCGCAAGAAAAGCTTCATCACAACGTCCCTCCTCAAGGGTCTTTGGGGATCGCGACGCATCCTTTGGATGTCTCCACAAACTCTTTGGAGATGTTCGATGTGACTCGCCAAGCTGAAGAAGCTGCGGCTCTTGCGGGAGCAGAGGTTAGTAGTGCTCAAGCAGATGTGGGCGGATTCGTCGATCTGACAGTCTCTTTGGATAACTTGGATGCGAGCGATGCTCGTCAGGTGATCGAAGAGCGCGGTCCTTCCGAAGCTTTTGATACAAGTATCTCCTTTTCTCAGGCGCACACCTCTTCTCCGCCTCTGCCTTCTTTTGACGCGATTGATTGGTCCAAAGCGGCAGAGATCCCTCAAGAGCGATGGCCCCAACAGCTTCGCCTTGAGGAGTTTGTGCAACTAGAGCAGTTTCCGCAGTTTATCCAACAGTCCGACTTCCCGAAGTATTTGCGCGCCTCTCTCCAAGGTGCACAGCATCGTGTGAAGTCTCCAGAGGATGTTGTGTCTTTGGTGTCTCCGTTGACCCAAAAGACCATCCAACAAGACCTTGAGCGTTTTGGAAGGGCGATATCGCAGCTTCAAGATGACTTCTTGCGAAGAACCTTTATGCTCGGGGTCTTGCAACAGGTTGCATCGCTCGATGAGCCGATCATTGCGCAGTATTGGCTCCAAGCTTCTCCCGAAGACAGCTTCGGGAAGGCTTTGCGAAGGGGGTTGTTGCAAGCGTTGCCATCTGCGTCGATTCAAGGTGTACAGCGCGAACTGATCACAAAGATCCAGTACAGCCCCAACCGCGAGTTGTTGGAGAGCGCGCTTTCTCTTTCCAAGGACATCATGGACGCACAGCTCCAAACGTCCAACTGGAAAGACGTGCGGAATATGGTGTCTTTGTTGGAGGAGCGTTCACAGAAGAATCCCTCCAGACGCCTGCTCTACAGCTTGCGAGAGTTGCTAGGCCATCTCAAAACACAGCATCGAATGACGCACATCCTTCGTGAAGGGATGCACCCTCAAGCCGAAGAAGCGCGCTCTCTTCTCTCGGAACTGGCGCCTGAATCGTTGCCTTTGTGTGCTCGGTTTTTGATCAAAAGCCCCGCAGGACCGCTGCGAGAACAACAAGCGGAGATCTTTGCGGAGGTGGCCCGCAGAGCCGACTCCGAACGTGCGGACTCTGCTTTCCATATCATCTTTGAGTTTTTCGACCACCATCCGCCTTCTTTGGAGATGTGGCAGATCTTTTGTGAGATCGCGCGATCTTGTGCGCAAGATGTCCTTGAGTCGGTGATCTTGGATCATATCCAACGTGAACAGTCTCCACGCAGTTTCCATCTTTGGATGACGCAAGCGCTCTTGCATCCGTCTCCTCGGCTTCAGTGGTGGTTGGACCAGTGTTTGCGCCAACGTGCTTTGAGTCACTTGCCTCATCTTGAGGAGATGATCTTTTCAGCTTGGCTTCAGGCTGGTTATGTCGATGGTTCGAACTTCTTGCGCGATGAGATCCTTAATCCCAATCGCACTTCTGCTCAACGACATCACGCTGTTTGGATGCTTGGTTGTTTGCGTCCAGAAGAAAGTCGCGCACTTTTCGAAGAGTTGCTTTTTTCACCGATGGCGCCTGTTCTTGGAGAACGCTTGCGTTTTCAGTTGATGTTTGCTTTGTGGGGAAGGGCGCATGGGGCTTGGCGTCGCACGATGATGCAAAAGTTGTCAGCAGACGATAGTCCCGTCATTCGGCAGATTGCGGCCACACTTTCTCTGCATACCTACAGCACTCCCAAGTCTCCACCCGTCTCTGGGGGCATCTTGCCGCCTGATGAGATCTTATTGGCACCTGTAGAAGTGATCCAAAAAGTCCCACTGTTCCAACCCATGCCGCCAGGTGCATTGACCCAAGAGATGCAAAAAGTGGCACAAGCTCAAACAAGCGGCCAAACAGCGCCTGGGGCACGTCCTAGCACATCTCCTGGTGTAAAACCTCCCACA
The DNA here is from genome assembly GCA_020632975.1 of Myxococcales bacterium. GTDB lineage: Bacteria > Myxococcota_C > UBA6777 > UBA6777 > UBA6777 > JAKLKB01. Next base: position 45,326 of record JACKEL010000001.1, on the reverse strand, counting down.
TCGCCTGGAGCATCTTCGGCCGTACGACCCGCTGCGAGTGGCTACCCCACCACAAAAGAACGGGCCGCTGGGAAGTCGACACGTCCCAATTACAAACCACCCAGCCCATCCTCTGGGGGCGTCAGCGGAAGCGTCCTTGCTTTGGGCTTCTTCGCTGTGGTGGCTGCGATCGCGTCTTTGTTGTACTTGTACCTCTCAGGGTCTTAAGCACTGTATCATAGGGAGCTTTGTGTTTGGGGGGCCGCTTCTCTTTGTTATTTGCTTCGAGAGGAACGGGGTTTCTGCGTGTTGGGACGCGAGGTATGTGCGGGCTTGTTTGTGGAAGGATGAGAGGTCGTGCGGGTTGCTTTTTGCACGGCAGCATCGCGTTTTTTTCGATGTTGAGTCTTGGCTTTGGGGTGAGGGGCACGATAAGGGACGCCGCGCGAAGCATGGGGGGCTTCGGTATCTTCGTCGCCTAGGAGCTTTTTCGCGAGTTTTTCCATCTTCATCTCTTGGAGTGTCTGGCGAATCCAAGCTTGGTTTTCTTTTTGGTACCAAAAGAAGAAGCGGCGCTGAAGTGTCTTTTGTTGTTGGGTGCGTGCTGTGTCGATCTCTTTGAGGGTGTAGGGATGGTAACCCGAATAGTAGATGACTGTCGCGACCGTCATGGGCGTTGGGGTAAAGTCCTGCACTTGTTCCAATTGGAATCCCAGATCTTTGGTCTCTGCAGCGAGGTGCGCCATGTCTTTTGCGTCGCAACCTGGGTGGCTGGAGATAAAGTAGGGGATCAACTGTTGCTTGATCGCTGCCTTTTCACAGATCGCATCAAACTTTTCTTTGAACTTGTAGAAGAGTTTGAAGGAAGGTTTTCTCATCATTTTTAAGACATCGTCTGATGTATGTTCTGGAGCAACCTTCAAACGCCCAGAGACATGGTGCGTAACGAGCTGTTCTAGGTAAGCAGAATAGCCGTTTTGCTTGTCTTCTTCGGGTTCTTTGTCCACAAAGAGGTCGTAACGGATACCGCTCGAAACGATGGCCTTTTTGACCTGCGGATGTTCGGAGACTTCTTGGTAGATCTCCAACATGGGTTTGTGGTTGGTGTCGAGGTTGTGACAGACCACAGGAAAGATACACGAGGGGCTTACGCAACGATCGCAGATCTCTTGGACCTTTCCTTTCATCTTGTACATATTGGCCGAAGGACCGCCGATATCGCTAATGTATCCGCGAAAGTCATCCATCTGGGTGACGGTCTCAACTTCCCGCATAATCGACTCTTTGGAGCGACTGGCGATCATCTTTCCTTGGTGGGCAGAGATCGTACAAAAGCTACAACCCCCAAAACAACCGCGGTGCATGTTGATGGAGAACTTGATCATCTCGTAAGCTGGGATGGGACCGCGTTTGCTGTATTTGGGGTGCGGCAAGCGCGTATAAGGCAGATCAAACGATGCGTCGATCTCTTGCTCGTTCATGGTTTGGTAGGGGGGGTTGATGACGAGCGTTTGTTCCCCGATGTCTTGGCTCAAACGACGCGCAAACTGTTTGTTGGACTCTTGCTCAATGAACTTGAAGTTGCGCGCATAAACTTTCTTGTTGTTGAGACAGTCTTCGTGGCTTGCCAAAGCAAGGCTTTGCCACTGTTTGTGCTTGGGCAAAGCTTGGTCGCGCGGTTGCAAAAAGCCCGTCTGTGGGATGGTCTTGAGGCTTTCGAAAGGCACGCCTTTTTCGAGCAGGCGCACCAACTCGCGCAAGGGTTGTTCGCCCATGCCATACACAAGCAGATCGGCCCCACTCTCCGAAAGGATCGAGGGCTTGAGTTGATCTGACCAGTAATCGTAATGAGTAACGCGGCGCAGTGAAGCTTCGATTCCGCCGATGACAACGGGGACATTAGGGTAGAGCTGTTTGAGGATGCGTGTATAGGAGACGGTTGCGTAGTCTGGGCGAAAGCCCGCCTCACCGTTGGGCGTATAAGCATCGTTGGAGCGAAGGCGTTTTCCTGCGGTGTACTTGTTGACCATCGAGTCCATACAACCAGCAGTCACACCAAAGAAAAGACGAGGTTTCCCGAACTTTTTGAAGTCTCGAAGGTCGTCTTGCCAGTTGGGTTGGCAAACGAGGGCGATGCGAAGGCCCGTGCTTTCGATGATACGGCCGATCACAGCCGTCCCAAAGGCTGGGTGATCAACGTAAGCGTCGCCTGAGACCAAGATCACATCAAGTTCATCCCAGCCGCGCAGTTGGGCTTCTTTTTGGGTCGTGGGGAGCCAGTCCATAAGAGACCGTGTTCTGGCTGTAGTCACCATCTTCTTTTCTCGTCTTTCTAGGGGATCGCGCTTGAATCTCTCGCAGCGATCATCGCTTTTGTGGGGTCAGGGAGATCGCTTTGGCTGCGCGATCTTGTAGGGGCGGAGTATGGTCTTTTTGATTGCGTTTGTGAAGGCTTTTCAATGCCACTCCCCCAAGGGGAAGACCAAATATCCTGAGAACATAAGAAAACTTTTCGACAGTAAGTTTATAGAATGAAAGCTCTTTTTCTTTTGTGGAAGCATTTTGCAAGTGCAAGTGTAAAACATAGTAAATTACAAGGTATTTGTATATACATGGAAAGAAGGCATAGTGGAAAGCGCATAAGTTGTGTACAGAGGAGTGCCTTGGATGGAAAGCCTGATGTTTCGGTGGCTCTTGTGTTTCTTGTTGTGTCTACCTTGGTTGGGGTGGAGTTGTATCCCCAAAGCAAAACGGGCTTGTGAAGTTGCAGATGATTGCAAAAACAGCGCACCTGCGGTGTTTTGCGTGTTGATGCCCAACGCGACCGTCAAGACTTGTGAGACCCAAGAGTGCATACCAGGGACAGTCGAGACGTGCAGCAGTGTGGACCAAACGACGTTGTTTCCTCCTTGTCAGGTGGGAGAGCGCTTTTGCGATGTGTCGGGGCGTTGGTCTGTTTGTAAGGGAGAAGTGACCCCCATTCCCGAGATATGCGACCTTTTGGATAACGATTGCGATGGTCAGATCGATAACCTCGGCGAAGGTGTCTGTACCTGCTTGGCCTTGGGGGCCCAACGTCCGTGTTATGCGGGGCCTTTGCTCGACGGTCGAACTGAACCCGCGGGGACGTGTCGAAGAGGTGTGCAGATCTGCGAAATCGCAGAAGGGGGCGCAAATCGTTGGGGGCCTTGTCGTGGCCAAGTCTTGCCCGCACCAGAGCGTTGTGATGGCCTAGATACCGACTGTGATGGGAAGATCGATAATTTGCTTGAAGGTGCTTGCGAGTGTGCACCTGGAGATGTTCGTGCTTGTTATTCGGGAGATCCGCGGTTTGCGGGCACAGGGAATTGTCGAAAAGGCACACAGCGATGTTTGGAAAACAGTCGTTGGTCTGTGAGCTGTGAAGGCGATGTTTTGCCTGCTGCAAACGAGGCTTGCAATGGGCAAGATGACGACTGCGATGGCAAGACAGACGAAGATTGTGACTGTCCATCCAAAGTCGTTTGTGGCGGGAAATGCTTGTCGGCTTGGAGCAATACATACTGCGGTTCTTGTGGAAACTTTTGTGGAGAGGGTCAAGAGTGCGCCTCCGAAGATCCGAGTTGTTCGGGGGGGATTTGTCCAAGCAAGTGTCGTTGTCTCGGGGATCGTGTGTTGTGTGGGAGTTTATGCGTTGACCTTCAAAACAACCCGCAGCACTGCGGAGATTGTGCAACCTCTTGTGCTGCAAACGAAAGTTGCCAAGGCGGAAACTGTGTGGCCTCTTGTGGGGAGGGGACATCATCTTGCAATGGAAGCTGTGTGGATCTGCAAAGCAGTGAGCAACACTGCGGTAGTTGTGGAAAAAGCTGCCCAGAGAACAAGCTCTGTCGAGCAGGGGCGTGTGTTTGCAAGGATGGCCTCTTTTTGTGTGGAGAGGACTGTGTGGACCCTAAACTGGACACCGCGCACTGTGGGGCCTGCAACAAAGCGTGCGGTAGCGGCGAGCTTTGCAAAGATGGCGTTTGCGACTGCGCTATAGGATGGGTCCGTTGTAGCGGTGTTTGTGTCGAGGTCAAGACCAATACGTCTCACTGTGGGACTTGCGACAACGCTTGTTCGTCAGGGTCGCTTTGTGAAAATAGCAAGTGTGTATGCCCGAACAGCGGTACTTATTGCGGTGGTGATTGTGTCGATATCCAGAAAGATAACAAACACTGCGGTGCATGCGGTACTGCATGTGAAGGAGGACAGTTCTGCGATCAGGGAACTTGTGTTTGTCCAAGCGGAAAGACTTATTGCGCAAGCGTCAAGCGATGCGTCGATATCCAAACGGACGTGGCCCATTGTGGTGCTTGTGATAGCGCTTGCCCAACAGAAAAGCCCGCTTGTGTCGCAGGGAAGTGCGAGTGTACTTCTGGTAAGCTCGATTGCGGCGCGGGTTGCCAAGACATCCTCAGTGACAAAGACAACTGTGGTGCGTGTGGCAAAAAGTGCGGTGCCTTGGATACTTGCCAAGCGGGGATTTGTGGTTGTCCTTTGGGGGGCGTTCGTTGCGGTGGGACGTGCGTAAATACCCAGAGCGACAAAAATCATTGCGGGACCTGTGGGAATGCTTGTCGTACAGATCAAGCTTGCCGTAACGGTGTGTGCGGATGTCCCAATGGTGAACAAGACTGCGCAGGCAAGTGCACAAATCTCCAGACCGATCTCTCCAACTGTGGTGCTTGTGGGGCGGCATGCGGAGCCACATACGTTTGTCGAAACGGCGGTTGTACCTGCCCTGTCCTCACTCCTGATGCTTGTGGAGGCGTCTGTACCAACAAACTCAGCGACAAAAACAACTGCGGTTCCTGCGGTCGTGTGTGCCAAGACCTTTGTACCTTGGGGAATTGCGTCTGTTTGCTCGTTACACAGACGGATTGTTCGGGAAGATGCGTGGATACGTTACTCGACAAAAACAACTGTGGTGGGTGCGGGAAGAAGTGCGCAAGCGACCAACTTTGCACCTTGGGGAACTGTTGCCCCTTGCTTCGTCCTACGTTGTGTGGAGGGCAGTGTGTCAACACTGCGACAAATGCTGATCACTGCGGTAGTTGCGGAAAAAAATGCTCTGGTGGGCTAGGTTTGTGTGTGGCTGGACTTTGTACATAAAGGGCGGGGGTGGCGGAGCCGTGGAGCTTGTGTGAAGGACAAGCCTCGGTGTTTTGAGGGGTTGGGGGATTAGCCGCGGAAATGCTCGAACAGGGGATCGGTTTCTTGGTTGGGATCGGCGGTGTGTTCGCGGTTTGCACCTGCTTCCCAGATCCGCCCGCTCCAAGGATTCTTTACCACGAACTTGTATTCAAAGTGCGTACCCGCGGGGATATCCACATCCAGCTTCCAATCAGGCCAGTCATCCGCGTTGAATCGCAAAGCTTTGTCCATATCCCATGAGCCGAGTTCTGGAATATTTCCAACGAGATAGACTTGGTCTCCTGGGCGCGTGTTGGGATGGTTGACTGAAAAGGCCACCGAGGTTTGGGGGACGCTTTGTGGATCAAAGTCTGGATCGTAGTGGCGACGGAGGTTTGTGACTTCCCCAAGATAGCGATTGGCGATGCTTTTATCTCGTACCATGATCAAGTCGTCGTCTGAGACTTGGCTACCAGAGTACCAATTGTAAGCACCTGTCAGGGTCGTGTTTCCGTCGATGACTGCGAACTTATGGTGCATCGCTGCATAAGGGTTGTTGTTGTAATTGGTCTTGATCTTGACGGTTTCGATACCATGTTCGGCCAACATCTCGTCTGTAAGGTCGTTTTCTGTGAGGCGACCGTAATACTCTCCCGCGTCTGCGATGTTTTTCTCAAGCAATACCGTGACCTTTACGCCGCGCTCTTGGGCACGAACGAGAGCATCAAGGATGTCTTTTTGTTGACCACCATCCTCAAAACGCAGACTGCGCAGCGTAAACATCGACACTGTGATGCTTTCTTTGGCTTTTTCGAGTTCTTCGTAAATCGCCTTGGGGACATCGTGTTGTTGCGAGTAGAGCACATTGACCTTGTTGTTTAAGTCGATGGGACGGTCCACTTGGACCTCTCCTGCCACGCCGCGAAACATATCTTCATAGAGCGTCGCGATCTCTGGAGAGCGCAACACCATCATATTTTCGTTGTTTTCGTCGTTGGAGCGGCTTTCCCAATTGTAAGAACCCATCGACACAGTGTGCCCATCGAAGATCGCGAACTTTGTGTGGTTGGAGCCAAACATCTCGTCGCGCACCACACCAACGACTGGAACGCCCGCTGCTTGGAGACGTTTGTACTCGGTTTGGTATGTTTTGTTGGGGTCCATCTGGTGGGCTGCTGTGAGCAACTTTACATCGACGCCTGCTTGGTGCGCTTCGATCAGCTTGTCCGCGATCTCACGATCGTTGATGTTAAAGACCGATGCATGGATGCTATGGGTGCCTTGTGGATCGTTTCGTTGGGCTTGGATGACCTTGTCCATCTCCGCCAACAACGCTCGTTCTGGGTGATCGTAAGGCGCAAAGTACACTTCCACGGGAGGGACTGTGTCTTTGAGTGATGCACTTGCATCTCGAACGCGTGCAGGATCGGCGGGAGGAGCGAAAGCTTCGGGGTTTTTCTGGAGGGCTGTTGGGCTCCCCAAGTTGCTTTGGGGCGATGATAACGTCGATGCATCGGCGATCTTGTAAAACTGATGTGAGACACAAAGATCCCTCTGTCCGTCATGATCCACATCCGCTTGGACTTTGTAAGAAAAACGTACCTCTTTGATCGGCGCCTTCCCTAGAACCTCTGGAAAGATCGATAGTGGTTCAACGCCCCATTTTTCCCTTCCATCAGGCAACTTGCCTTTGTAGCGCGGACGATGCAGGTAACGCTCCACACTTCCATCTTCCCGCTCAACTTGTACCTCGACCGCCATCTTCTTGTGGTACTCGTAGTTTTGGACCGCAAAGTCGATGTACCCCCTGACCTCTGACAAACCACCCGCTTCGTTGGTCTCTGTCCAAAATCCATGATCCAAGGGCTGCATATAACGTTCGGCTGGCGTTGCTGGCGCTTGCCCTGCACCGCTTGCTCCACGAGAAGACGACGCAGATGAGCCTTCAAAGCGGTTCGCTGTGGAACGATCCACAGACGTGGTAGCGGAAGTCGCGGAGGCTGCGGAAGTCGCGGAAGTTGCAGGAGGGGGCAAAGGATTCGTTCGCTGCGGGTTGGTGCGCGTCGTGGTGGGCATAGGTCCCTCCCTTGTCAAGATGAATCGAGGATGCACAAAAAAGTATGTGAGTTAAGGGTGTTAGATTAATCAAATGATGAAATGAGAGCAAGAGGCAAGATGGGAGGATGATGGGGCCAGGGGTGGCCACAGAGGGCCGCCCGAAATATATGATGAATGATGGGGCCAGGGGCGGCCGTCGGATATCGTGGCCATCCAATGATGTGGTTTGGGGCGGCCACAGAGGGCCGCCCGTTGGATATCATGGCCATCCAATGATGGGGCCATCCAATGATGGGGCCAATCGTCGGATATCATGGCCATCCAATCGTTGGATATCGTGGCCGCCCGAAATATATGATGAATGATGGGGCCAGGGGCGGCCCACTGTGGCCGCCCGATGATTGGATACCATGGCCGCCCGATGATTGGATATCGTGGCCGTCCGGATTATGGGCGGGATATCGAAAGTTCGAGGAGGTGCCAAGAATTGGCGCCGTGGTTGTCGACGTGAAAGAAGATCTGGGTTGATGCGGGGATATCTTGGGGGATGGGGAGGGTTGGGTATTCGAGGTTGCTTCGTGCGGGGAGGGGTAGGGTCTTGGACCATATCTCATGTTCGCCGATGCGGATCGAGGCGAAAGCCTCGGTTGCATCGAAGGAAGAGAGGGAGAAGTACCAGAGTCGAAGATGGAGTTGGTCATCTTTGCGAAGCGAGCGTCGTAGGGTTTGTTGTACGGTGATGTAGTTGCACTCGCCTGTGATGACTTGAAAACTGGGTTCTTCGTTGAAGAGTTCGAAGCCATATCCAACTTCTGGGGGGCAGGTGGCTTTGTCTGGACGCCTCGATGTATAGGGGTCTTCAGAAGTTGGCGTGAGGGTCCATGCTTTGGCGTCGATGAGGGGAGCGTGATCGAGGGAGCCGCTTTCTTGGGGGGAAGCGTCACCTTGTGAAGGGGAAGGACAAGCGGGGAGTGTGAGCGAACACAAAAACAGCGCGCATCCGAGAAAGACGCTATGTAAGAAGAATGTGAGGGGTGTGGGGGATTTTGTGTTCATCTTCATCATGTGGGTTTGTGGGTTAATTGTTGGGGGCTCCCATCTCGATCCATTGTTTGACGAGTTCGATCTTTTCGGTGGGAAGGGTACTTCCGACAGGCATTTGTCGGATACTTCCCACGCTACCAAGGAGGACTTGGTAGAAGACACTTTCGTCGGGTTTGTTGGGAACGACGCGTTTTTTGCTGGTTTCTGTGGCGCTGTCTTTGTTGACGAGGGCATCATAGGGATTGTCTGCCAAGTTGAGTCCGCCCGCTGCGCCTGCACCATGGCAACTGGAAAGGGTGCAACTGTGTTTGGTGAAGATCTCCGCTTGGATGACAGAGAGCTTGGGTTCGAGTCCGCTGGGAGTACATGCGGAAGATGCGAAAAGGGTGCAGAACAAGAGGAGGCCACAAGAGTCGCGGAAGTTGCGTTGGGTCGGTCGTTTCATGCGTGTCCTCGAAGACAAAGGCCGTCTCATACGAAGGTTGGGAAGGGGAAGAGTTTTGCGAAGGGTTAGAGGCTCAAGTTACGAGGCTTAATCCACGGGTGTTGCTTCTCCAGCGTCTGTGGAGGCTTCTTGGTTGGTTTCGCTTGCGGTGTTTTCAGCGGTAGGTTCGGGATGTCCACCACAGGTGAGGGGGAAACAACCGCGGCCACTTTTAGGTTTTTCGGGGTCACCTTGGCAGATGGCGCCTTCGCCGCAGTCTTCGTCCACAACGCAGGGGAATGTGCAGAAGTGTAGGTCTGTTTCGCTGAAGTCGATGGTGCAGAGGATGGCTTTTTTGTTGTCGTTGCACTCACCGTTGCCTTTGGAACACGGCATTCCTACGCCGAAGGCATTTCCGCAACCTGTGAGACAAGGTTTGGATGGAGAGGCTGTGCAATTTTTGGGTTTCTCGGGTTCTTTTTCTGTGGTGCTTGCGGCATCAGCGGTGGTTTCTTCGGTCGATGCGGGGGCAGTGCAAGCCCACGGTGCGCCGCCAAGAGCGAACAGCAAGAGAGCCAACGAACTGAGAGAGACGAACCATGAGGATCTTTGCGGTGTGTGGGATGAGGTGGACAAGGTGATCATTCTCCGTCGCAGTTGATGATATCGTTGTGGTCTTCGGCGTAATAGTAAGCCACAGCGGTACACATCTCAGAGGGAAAGCGGATGGGATCAGAGGTGGCGTTTTTGTAGCCACACTCGACATGTAATTTATCGCCCGGCTGTAGGGAGAGTTCGTCTGGTGTATTGAAGAAAGTGATGGGGGGGCGATCGCGGAAGTCCACGTTCCACTTATCGATCTTGTAAATTTCAGTGCGCTGGCCATCGCGTTCGAGTTCGATGCGGATCTCGCGGCCGTAGTCGTGCATGTGACCAAAGAGCAACATGAACTTCTTGGCGCGTTTGATCTGGCAACTGAGGGTGGCCTTGCTTTCGCCAGGGGCGACGTTTACGGCACCGTGGTTGATCAGATAGTAGCTAACGATCTTGTGGGAGATATCTTTGGGGGCGAAGTGAAGCCGAGCAACATCGGCGACTTTGATGTCGCGGGTTTCTGTGTTGACGTAGTGGGATTGGATCACGATCTTGCTGTCTTTGGGCATGACGACCGCGTATCCGGGCTTTAGGAGCTTTTCTCCTTCTGGATCGGGAAGCACAAGGGGTTGGAGGCTTGTCATCTTTGCGGTTTCAGTACAGTCAAAGACTTCGCCTGCTTTGCGCGGAACACCCGAACGAAGCGCCACCACGTGGTGTCCCATGCGGCCTTGGACACCCTCAAACTGCGTGACGAGATAATCTTTGTCAGGAACCCAGTTGGGGATCCAACACATCATCTTTTCCGAGCCTGCGGGGATGATGGTTTCGGGCATGATAAACTGTCTGCCTTCGTCTTCTTTGGGGGCTTCGGGGATCTGGACGCGAAGGTCGATCACGTCGGGGGTTTTGTTATTGTTTGGGTCGGTGGGTGTGCTGCAACTTGTGAGTCCAGACGCGCCTAGAAAGAGGAGGCATAGCCCCAAGATTCCGTAACATTGTGTCTTTGAGATGCCCTGCATACTTTCCTCCGTGGGGTATTGGATGGAGTAAGGTTGATGAATAGTGTTAAAAGGCTCCCACCAGCAGGGCAAAAAGCGCCAAGCACAACAGGCCCAAACAAAACATCCAATGGGTGTCACGTGGTAGGTTCGATGGGTTGGCCGATCGAGAGGTCTTGTGCTTCATCAGGAGCCCTGGAGGTGTAGTGTGTTTGTATGTACTTGGAAAACTGGGGATGATCTTACAAGGACGGGCGTTTACACTCTATCCGTCAAGGTGGGGATTTTGTCTCAGTCATGGGGAGGAGTGGGGTACATCGAAGGTCCTAGGACTGTTGGCCTAGGAAAAAGTCTTAGAGGTTGGGTGGTTGGAACAAGTGATGTTTGTGGGCCCAGACGACAAGCTGTACGCGGTCGGGTAGTGCGAGTTTAAACAGGATATTGCTGACGTGGGTTTTAACGGTTTTTTCGCTGATATGGAGTTCTTGGGCGATGGCGCGATTTTTCATGCCTTGTGCGACGAGTTGAAGGATCTCTTGTTCTCTGAGGGTCAAGTCTTCGATGGATGCGGACTTGTGTGGCTGTGAGAGCCTTTTCATGAGCTTTTGTGAGATCGCGGGGTGTAGGGGGGACTGCCCTTGCATCACGAGTTGGATGGCTTGGAGGAGTTCGCTTGGGGAGATCTCTTTGAGCAAGTAGCCATCTGCACCGATCTCGATGGCGGCAAAGACGCGTTCATCGTCGATAAAGCTGCTCAGGACGAGGATCTTGGGTCGTGCAGGAGGTTGCGGGAGTTGTTTGAGCACGTCGAGACCGTCCATCTGAGGCATCACGAGATCAAGGAGCACGACGTCAGGGTTGGTTGTTGCGATGGCTTCGAGGGCTTCTTTGCCGTTTGCGGCTTCCCCGATGACTTCGATTTGTTCGTGGAGTTCGAGGAAGCTCCTTAGACCTTGTCGCACCATGGGGTGATCGTCACAGATAAGCACACGGATGGGAGACATCTGACACCTAGCTTTCTTGGACACTGGGGTGGGGTGGCTGAAGTGGAAGGATAAGAGAGAGGGTGGTTCCTTGTCCAGCTTGGGTTTGGATGGTGAGGATGGCGTCGATCAGCCCCGCACGTTCTTGCATGGTGTTTAGGCCATAATGGCTAGGGTCGAGGCGTTTGGTGTTGATATCAAAGCCAGGCCCTTTGTCTTGCAACGTCAGCCGCAAGGACTCGTGGTCTTGTTCGATGGTAAGGGTGGCATGTTTGGTGGGGGTGTGCTTGACGACGTTGTGTAGGGCCTCTTGGACGATGCGGAACAGGTGGAATGTGAGATGAGGCGGAAGTTCGATTTCTTCGGGTGCATCGAGTGAATAGCGCAGTGAAAACTGTTGTGTGAGTTCGTCCAGATAGTCACGAAGCATCTGTAAGAAGTTGAGTTCTTCACTGGGGGGGCGGAGTTGCGAGATCAGGGCACGCATCTCTTTGAGGGCATTTTGGGAGGTATTTTGCAGTTGTGTGAGGGGGGTCTTGGCTTTTTCTGGATCTTGGTCGAGGCGCAAAAGGGCCGACTGTGCGAGAAAAGAGATACTAAAGAGCATCTGTGAAACGGAGTCGTGGAGTTCACGTGCGAGTCGGTTGCGTTCGCGTGTGGTGGCGAGTTCTTCGATCTGTGCGGCTTGGAGTTGTAGGAGTTTGTGAGAGTCTTGGACTTCGAGTAGGAGATCTTGGCTTTCGTGGAAGGCTTCTTTGGCGCGCAAAAACATGTCGATGTACGAGCCGATCAGAAAAAATCCCGAGAAAACAAGAAGAAGAGGAACTAACTCGCGTTGGAGCCCAAAAAAGACCAAACGCAATCCAAGTGCGCCCACCATAAAAAGCAAGATCACGAATATTCCCGTGCGTCCGGGGAAATAGAGCATAAGGCTGGCGATTGAGGGTAAGAAAAAAAGAAGTGTCATAAAGACAGATTCGTCAACGATGCTGCAAGCGAGGATCAAGATGGACTGGAAGGCCAAGAGCAAGGCCATCCTCTTTGAAGAAAGCAAAGAAGGAAGGTGCGTGAGGACAAAAGACAGGGTGAGAAGGCTGACCCCCACAAGGAGTAGGTAGCGGTGGGACAAGTGGCTTTCGAAAGCAGAGAGCACCACGCGCAAGGCCACGATGCCGTACACCACGTAGATGAGGGCGTAGATCCCAAAGAATTGGCGGCGTGTAAGTGATTCGATGGAAGGTTGTTTGGGCGCGGGGGTGGGCACTTCGACCTCCTCGAAGAGCTTAGTGGCGTTTTTTGGGGGGAGCGGGAAAGTGCAAGACGCTTTCTGGGGTGCGGTAGGTACGTGGATCTTGGCAGGTTGAGGGCATGACGAAAGGCATCAGGTAAAGCTGGCTGAAGCGGCCTTTTCTCGAAGTGAAAGCGATGTGTTTGCCATCGGGAGAAAAGACGGGCAAGACGTCTTGTGCGGGGCTGTAAGTGAGCCGCTTGAGGCAGGTGCCTTCTGTGTTGACGAGGTACAACTCGAAGTTTTTGCGGTCATCGCTGTTGGCGCTAAACAAGATCCATTTTTCAGAGGGATGCCAAAAAGGTGCCCAATGGATACCTGGGCGAAAGGTGAGTTGGCGGATCGCGGTGAGTTGGCCGTCTTGGAGTTGCGCCACAAAGATCTGGGCGTTTCCGCGTTTGTCGAAAGAGCGCCATGTTACGGCTTTTCCGCTTGGAGAAAGGAAGGGGCCACCATCGTTGCCTTTGCGCCATGTCAGACGGCGTTGGTGGGTGCCATCCGCGTTCATCAGGTAGAGTTCTTGGTCTTTGTCGCGGTGGGAACTGAAGATCACGAAGCGACCTTTGGGGCCGTAGGTACCTTCTGCATCATAACCATTGGCATGGGTCAAGCGGTGGCGATTTTTCCCATCAAGATCGGCGATGTAGATCTCATAGGGTTTGTAGGTCCATTTGTATTTGCGGCGGTGTTTGCTGCGGGTCTTTTTGCCCCATCGTTGTTTTTGGGCGGTTGGGTTGCGCATGGCTCGGTGTTTTGCGACCCATGAAGGTGCAAAGAAACGAAAGCGGTGCGACTCTTTCACCTCATCGACAGTGGAAGCGTAAAGGATGCTTTTTCCGTTGGGATGGAAGTAGGAGCAGGTGTCGTCGCCGTCGTGGTGGTTGATACGGGTCTCTTTGCCTGTTTGTAGATCGAGGATGTAAATCTGGCTGTGAGCGTGTTCTTTGCGGCCGTAGGATTGGAAGATCAGCTTTTTTCCATCAGGGGAAAAGTACGACTCGCCATTGACGCCCGCGAAAGTGAGTTGGCGCGCTTTGGGAGGTGTGTAGCCCTTGGGGGGGGCGGGGATGGGCTGTTGTTTGGTGTGCATGCCATGGTGGTGCTTGGTTGGGCGCGATGTGGGAGGGCCTGCAAAAGAAAAAGATGTTGCGAGAGCGAGAGTTGAGGCAAAAAGAGACGTGCAGAAAAACTTGGGAAGCGGGCGAAAAAGAGACAACATCGGGCACTCCTTGGGCTGGCAAGAGAAAGGCTTTGTTTGCAAAGGATTGGATGTGCTTGTTTGGCTTTTGTAGCGCTGCTTGTGTGGCATGTCAAAGGTGGGGCTGTCCTTGACAGGCTGTGTACAGGCTTCTACGATCTGCGCCGTCGTTTGGGAGAGTCATGAGGCTCGTATCAACGGCATCTCATACGGTACACGGTGCTATGGAAGTGTCCAGATACAAAAGGAGAATGCGATGAAACGATGGAGTTTGATGGTCTTTTTGATGGCGGGGCTGTGGATGGTGGGTGCGCGTCAAGCGGAAGCTCACTGCCAAGTCCCTTGCGGGATCTACGATGATCATGCTCGCGTTCATGCGATGTACGAAGATACGATGACGATCACCAAGGCCATCAAGAATATCAAAGCATTGAGCGCGAAAAACGATGCACAAAGCAAGAACCAACTTGTGCGTTGGATTATCACCAAAGAAGCCCATGCTTCGAAGATTATCAAGGTGATCTCTGAGTATTTCCTGACGCAAAAGATCGCGCCCGTGAAAGAAGGCCACAAAAATTACGCGGCTTATCTGACCAAACTGGCACGCCACCACGCGGTGATGCGCGCTGCCATGAAAACCAAGCAGAAAGCGTCTTTGAAAGCGGCTGAAGCGCTTCACAAAGCCATTGATGGTATCTCTGGATATTGGCCTGCCAAGAAGTAAGGCCGCGATGAATGGGGCGGGTTGGACGAGGGGTTAGGGGATCTGTACGTCTTCGCTGTGGACTTCTTGGGAAGTGCTTGGGCTACCATAATTGTCCGTTTTGTGGACGATCTTGATGGTGTATTTGCCTTGGCTCAAAGTCCCGATCATCGCGCTGACATCGTAGCGACAGCCGCAACGCGCCACGGTGGTGGGGTCCATGTCTTCTGGGCGTACAGTCGCGGTCACCACTTGACCACTGAGGGCGGCTTCCCAAGTGACCTTTTGATCACAGCGAAAAGGCGCATTTTTGTAGCTGATCTCGATCTGATTGCCCTTGGGGGTTAGCGTGTAAGACTCTTTCCCTTCGGGATCGCCTGGGGTCTGGTTGATATCGCTCGCATTGCATGTGCTTTGTTGGATCGAACTGGCCTGCAACACGGTGCCATTGTTTGGATCGCTGGGGGCTACGCAAGCAAACACCGTGAACAGCAGAGATACACTGAGAAATCTTTGTAAGGTCTTCATCGATCCTCCCTTTCGTGCCTTATTGGGCGCCTGTGAGTTCGACTTCTTCTGTGCGAAGATCATCCGTTTCGCTAGAACCACCGTAGTTATCGGTTTGCCGCTGGATCTTGACCTTGTACTTTCCTGCGGGCAAAGGGCCGACTTGTGCGCCAAGATCATAGAGACAATCGCAACCCGCGACGATGCTGGGGTTCATGTCTTTGGGGTGAGCGACGACGCGGACGATACCACCTTCATCCAAGAAAGCCTCGATGGTTGCGTCTTGTCCACAACGAAAGCGCACATTTTTGTAGCTGACGTTGAGGGTCACGGTGCCTTTGCTAAGGGTGACCTCGGGCTGGGTGGTGTAAGGGTTGGGTGGCTCTTTGTTGGGTTCGGGGGCTTGGTTGGACAAGCACGCACTTTGTTGAAGGGCGGTTGTTTGGATGCGGTTGTCAGGGCCACATGCTGGGTTGAAGAGGAGTACCGCGAGGCCGAGTGCAAACCATTTGATGTTCATGATATCTGTCCTTTCGTTTTATGAAGCGTTTCCCACTTGTGGGGTAAGTGATTTGTTGTGTTGTGAGGTTCTTTTTCCAAAAAGTGTACCACACTTTGTTATGTGGTTTTCATGATAGAAATCAAATAATTGTTTGATATTGCATGGGGTGTATCGAAACGAGGACAGAGAGAAAAGCCTCAAATATCTGAAAAAGGCATTGTATGGATTTGCATACAAGTGGACTGTGTTTTGTTTTTGGGGGGATTCTTTGGGGAGGGTGAGATGGGGCTATTTTTCCGAGCTGAGTTGGTGTTGGATGCGCGCGATGAGTTCGCCTTTTGCGTAGGGTTTGCTGATGTAGTCGTTGGCGCCTGACTGGAAGGCCGTGATCAGGTCGTTCACTTGGTTTTTGGCGGTCAACATAATGATGGGGAGTTCGCTGGGATTGTGTTGTTCGCGCAGCTTTTGTGTGACTTCATAGCCCGTCATATTGGGCATCATGATATCGAGGAGGATAAGGTCGAAGGGACCGTTGTCTTCGATCTTTTGCAAGGCTTGTTCGCCGCTGCTGGCGAGGCTCAGTTGATATCGAGGGGTATCCAGTTGTCGTTGAAGCACGCGAAGGTTCACGGGGTCATCATCGACGACGAGCAGTTTGATCGGTCGTACGGTTTCTTCTGTGGCCAGTTCGAGGGAGTCGTGTGCATGTTTGGGGTCAGGGGTTGCCACGTGGAGGGGAAGTTCGATCTCGTCTTGTGTGATGCGCGTGTGGAGTCGGCTAAGGTGGAGGCTGCCGTGGACAGAGGAGGCTGCGGGTTCTTCTGAGATGGGGAGGGTAAAAGTAAAGCTAGAACCTTGGCCAAGTGTGGAGCTAACAGAGATGGTGCCGCCTTGCAACTCGACGAGTTGTTTGGTGATTGCGAGTCCTAGCCCCAGGCCATCATGCGCGCGTTTGCTAGAGCCATCGACTTGTTCGAACGATCGGAAGATACGTTCTTGGTCTTCAGACTTGATTCCTAGACCAGAGTCTGTGATGGAGATCGAGACATAGCCGTCTTTTGGTTGAGCGGAGACCTTGATGTGTCCGTTGTTTGTGAACTTGATCGCGTTACCGATCAGGTTATGGAGGATCTGCTGGAGTCGGTTTTCGTCTGCGAGGACTGCGGGCAGATCTTCAGGGATATCGCTAAGAAGTTGGATGTGTTTGTTGTGTGCTTGTGGGAGTGAGAGTGCAAGGACCAGTTCAACGGTTTCGATGACGGAGGTTGGTTTGGCTTCGAGTTTGAAGCGTTGTTGTCGAAGTCGTGAAAAGTCGAGTAGATCGTTGAGCAAGACAGCGAGTCGTCGGCTAGAACGCGCGATGAGTGTAAGGTCCTCGACGGCTTCTTCTGGGAGGGGGCCCGCTGAGCCTTCGAGAAGGGACTCCGTCAGCCCGATCATCCCGTTGAGTGGGGTGCGAAGCTCGTGAGATGTGTTGGCGATCAGTTGATCTTTGAGTTGATCAAGCCTCGAAAGCGCGAGGTTTTGTTCTGAGAGTTGGGCAGATTGTTTTTCTAGGACAAGGTTCATCGCGTTGACGCGGTCCGCGAGAGCAAAGGAGAGCAGGATCGCTTCGAGGATCGCCCCGATGATCAGAGCGAACTGGGTCACCATATTGAGGGGGATATAACCTAGCAAAGAGAGGGACTGACAAAGGCTCCCTAGCAAGAGCAACCCCCACCCTATCAGTACAAAGTAGGCGCTGCGCTGTTTGAGGAAGACGCATTGTAGGATGGCACTAAAGCCCGTAGGCACGGCCAAAAGAGCAAGCCAAAGCGAAAAGGCATTGGCGAGTCGTTCGTTCCACAAAGAAAGCACGATCAAGAAGAAAGCAGCATTGCTTGCGAGGAGTAAGAGTTTGTGGTGGATGGGGGTGTATTTCTTGGTTTGCAAAAAATACGCGATAAATCGCATCGCTCCAAAAAGGGCGATCCCAACGAAAAAGAGCGGGGCTCGGCGATTCCACCAAGGAAAGTCAGGCCACAAGTATTGGTTGGCGATACCGTGATAAGAGGCGATATAAATCCCGACACCTGCGGTATAAGCGACATAATCGAGGTAGCTGCGCTCTTGGATCGAAAAGTAAAGGAAGAGGTTGTAGAGAAACATCGCGAGAAATATGCCATAAAAAAGCCCAAAAAGGACGCTTTCTCCAAGGACGTAGCGTTGGAAAGCGGTTGGGTTCCATAGGGAAAACGGCATACTGAGCGAGCCATAACTCGAATAAACGTGGATATAGATCGTTGTTGTTTTTTGGGCATTTTGTGGGAGTTGGATGGGAAAGATAAAGCCTCGATAAGGCAAAGGGCCCATGCGATGGGGTTGGGCAGGATGCCGAAAGAGGGCATCGTAGCCACCCCCTGGTTTGGGGAGGAATACCTTCATCGAGAGCCACCAGCGCGGCGTAATCAACCACCATTTCGTGGGGGCGTTGGGTTCTCTTTTGATGCGCAAGCGCACCCAGTAACTCGTCTGTGTTTGCCCATAGCTGGGGATGCTTTGTTTGGAGGGCACAAACCGTGCTTGGTTGGAAGGTTGTTGGATCTGTTCGAAGGGGATTTTTTTGGAGGGCTCGGCAAAAAGTGAGAGGTGGAGCCCTAAGGCCTTTTGGGTTGTTGTGGAGAGAAGTTGTAAGATCGGAGCGTCTTTGGTGGGGGTGGCTTGTGAGCTATGTGGAAGAAAAACCAAGCAAAGCAGCACCAGAAGGCAAGAGCGTCTCAGCCATCGAGGAGATGATAGAAAAACGAGGGAGAAAAAGTCTCTTGAAAGCAATACAATGCTCCTCAGGCTGTCAATGGGGTGTTGTTGGCTTTATACGGTAGCCGCGCATCTTATCTTTAATGCAAATTGCGGGCAACCCCGTTTTGAGTTGTCGAGTCTTGAAAGAGATTTTCTCAGAGGAAAAAAAGAAAGGGCAGGTAGGAAGATTAGGGGGTGGTTGTTGGGAAGGGTTGAAACAGGAAGCGCAAGAACAGTGCGTCTTCTGTGCCCGACGGTGAGTAGGACTTTCCATAGAGCTTCAGGGTGTAGTACAGGGAGCCGCCAATCAAGACCCCGTCTTTGTCAAAGATGGCAGAACGTTGGCCGGCTTGGAAGCCAGATAAGAAGATCTCACCGATGTTTGACGTCTTTGCGACTTGGACGTCTCCGTTATCATTGAGGAAGTAGAATGCATGGATGCTGATATCCCCGCCAGAGTTGTTTGTGTAGGGGAGCACGTAGGTGCCAAATTGGATCTCGCCGTTGGCCTCGACGCTCCACAAGAGCTCGCCAGAAGGAAGTCGTCGCAAGAAGATGCTACCTACATTCTCAGGGCCCTTTGCTTCCTTGATCCAACGTGGGGCACCGCTAGCGTCGATGGAGAGGACATAAGAGACAGCCTTGTTGGGGGCTTGGCGCGTGATATTGCCGATCGAAAAGCCCTTTTCATATTGGCCAGCGATGACGACTCCACCGCCGGTGGCAGGGACGACGAGGCGCGTAAAGTCCTTGTAAGTATCCCAAGCAGGCAGTGGGATGGGTGCGGTGGGCCATTTTTGTCGGGTGCTGAACGTGACGGGGACGACAAAGCCGATGCTGTTTTCTCCCGCAGGGGGTTGGAGAAGGTTTGTGCCAAAGCTGAGTGCGCCGCTGAGGACGCCCACGACGAAAGCATTGCCTGCGCTGTCGAACACAACATCAAGTTTGTGGGCTGTCCCTGAGGCCGTCGTCTGTGTTGTCGCGATATCGGGCGTTTGAAAAGATGCGTCCAGTTTGAGCACAAAGAATTGTTCGTTGCTTGATGTTGCGCTGATCCCCGCACCAGAGCCATTTGCGACAGTCAACTTGCCTGCAAAGGTGCCACCCACAAGGATCTCGCCAGTGGTGGGATGGAAGTCGATGGCTTGTAACGCAAGGCTCCCTTGGTTGAGCGGAGGGGCGGCCGCGATCTCAAGCAACTTGGAGGCAACCCACTGTCCTTGTGGGTTGATCTTTGCGATAAATCCTTGGGTTTCGCTGCTTGTCTGTGTTGCATTGAGGACTTCGTTGCCAAGGGTGATCTCTTGGCTGAAGCGACCCAAGATAAAAAGATCGCCGTGGCTATCGAGTTTGATCTCTGAGGTGCTAACCCCATGTTGTCCTTTTCCTAGGATTTCTTGGCTCCATAGGAGTTTGTTGTCTTTGTCGAGGGCAAAGATAAACGTGGAGTAAGCACTTGGCGAGCTTGTGGGCGTTTTTCCTTGGAAGCTAAATGAGCCGCCGCGGTAGAGGATGCTGTGGATGGTGGTGTCGTTGGGGCCTCGGATGACTTGTTGATAATTGGTGCTTCCCATGGGATCGTCGCTTTTGGCTTGGAGCACAAATTGACATCCTTCAGGGGGACAGACGCACGCGCTGTTGACACAGAGTTGATTGAGCGGACAAACATTCCCGCAGGCTCCGCAGTTTTGTTTGTTAAAAAGGATGTCAACACAGCGCTTATCGCCGCAGTCTGCGCGTCCTGCGCTACAAACGCAGGTGCTGTCTTTGCAGGTTAGGCCAAGCCCACAGACCATCCCACAAGCCCCACAGTGCTTGGAGTCTGTCTTGGTATCGACGCAGCTCCCGTCACACAGTTGTGTGGGGGGGGCGCAACGCAAGGTACACGTGCTTTGTTCGCAAGACTCGCTCGATGCGCATCTTTGACCGCATTTCCCGCAGTGTTGATCATTGTTTTTCAGATCGACGCAAGTGCCCAAGCATAGGGTTTGTCCTTCAGGACAAGAGCACGCGCCGCTTTTGCAGATCAATCCAGCGCGACAAGTTAGACCACATTTTCCGCAGTGACGGGCATCTTGCTGGATATCAAAGCAGCCTCCATCACAGATTGTGCTGGTGTTTGCTGGGCAAGACGCAACACAGCTTCCTCCAGAGCAAACTTCCCCAGCCTTACAAGCTTTTCCACAACCACCGCAGTGCAAACGATTGATCTTGTTATCGATGCACTGATTATCGCAGAGTTCTTGTCCATTGGGGCATGCGCAAGCTCCTGCCTGACAAGCTGATCCTTCTGGGCAAGCTTTTCCGCAAGCGCCGCAGTGGTCGGGGTTGGTTTGTGTATCCACGCAGCCACCAAGACAAGTCGTGGAGGTGGCGGCGGGGCAGCTCGGAATGCAGAATCCGCCCGCACAGACGGTGCCGCTCGCACAGGGATTGTCGCAAGCGCCGCAGTGTTGGGCATTGTTTTGCAGGTCGATGCAACGTCCTCCGCAAAGCGTGCTTCCGCTAGGGCAGCTACAACGGCTGTCTTGGCAACGTTGACCTTCTGGGCAGGACTCTCCGCACTTTCCGCAGTGTTCGACATCTCGCGAGAGATCGACGCAACTGCCCAAGCATAGGGTGGGACGGGAAGCGGGGCAGGCTTGGACGCACTCACCTACAGCGCAGCTTTGCCCGCTGGGACAGGCATTTCCACAAGCGCCGCAGTTTGCGGGGTCTCGTTCGATATCTGCGCAGGTCTTGTCACAAGCGCGTTTCCCTCCAGGGCAGGCGCATTGGGCGTTTTGGCAGATCTGTCCGCTCGCACAAGCATTGCCGCAGGTTCCGCAGTTTTGGGCATCTGTTTGTAGGTTGGCGCAGGCATCTTCGCAGGCATCAGGGGTGAGGCTTGGGCAGTTGGCGAGGCAACGACCTTGGGCGCACTTTTCTCCTGTTTTGCAGGCGGCTCCGCAGTTTCCGCAGTGTTTGGCATTGGCTTGCAGATCGACGCAAGCCCCACCGCAAACCACTTGTTCCCCAAGGCAGGAACACTTGCTGTTTTCGCAGTATTGGCCAGCCGCACAAGCGGTGCCGCAGGCTCCGCAGTTGGCTTTGTCTGTCAGTAGATCAACACAAGTTTCTCCACAACGCGCGTTGCCATCTGGGCAAGCGCAGACATTTTGGACACAGCGCTGTCCGTTTTTGCACTGACTATCTTCTTGGCAGGTCCCTGCGGGGGTTACGCACGCCGCAAACCACCACCAAAGCATCAAGGACCCAAAAAGTCCTGTGTGTCTCCATCGATACATGAACATCTCTCCTAAAGCTTTGTTGGGTGGTTTTAGCGTAAGAAAGCACGGAAGATAAAGGGTTCTTCTGCGCCTGTTGAGGTGTAAGTTTTTCCATTGAACGTGACTTGGCCACGAATCCGACCGCCCAAGAGTATCGTTTGTTCCTTGAGGAGGAATGTTGTTCCTGCGGTTTCAAAACCACCACTTAGGATGCTGGTGTCTGGAAAAAGGCGAAGCGATAAGGCTTTTCCATTGTCGTCCATCGCAGCCACGACCACCGCGAAAGGCTCTCCCAAGTTGGGGGCGGGGGTCTTGAGCCCATCTAGCTCGCTTTCTTGGTAGGCAGTGTAAACCCAGAGAAGGCGCCCGCTGCTGGTGCGGTTGACGAAGACTCCTGTGCTTCTTCCGTTGCTGATGGGCGTTTTGTACCAACGCACTTGTCCAAGAAGATCGATGGAAGCGATGTAGGCTTTTTGATCAGAGCTTGTAGGAAGCGCCGTGGAGCCGATCTGTCCTGCTCCATAGTAATGTCCGTTGATGATGACGCCTTCGTTGGCATCGGATGTTGCGTTCACATCATCGTCATTGCCGCGCGGAGCGAGGATCGACCACTGCCAGATGGATGCTTTGGAAAAGTCGATGTAACTGATGGCGTTGTAATTACTTTGTCCTTTTGGAGGGGTGAGGGTGGTGTTACCCAACTTGATCGAACCCTCGAAGGAGCTTGTGAGGAAAAGGTGACCCTTGTTGTCAAACAAGAGGTTTGTCCGCTGGATCACCGTTGCATCTGTGCTTGAAACCAATTTTTGCGCTGTCAGGTTTTTGTCGAGGTGGAGCACGAAAAGCTGTGGGGTGCTGCTTTCCACGGTGTTGTTTTCCAAGGTGATACGGCCTGCGTAAGCCCCTGCAACGAAGATGTCGCCTTGGGAAGAGACTTGTAGCGAGTAAGGGAAGACTTGGATCGTGTTGACACTGGGGATCTCTTCTGCGCGGAACTCTTTGGCGGCGGCCCACTGTTGTTGTGTGTCCAACTTGGCGAGAAACCCGTGGATGGCTGGGATCTGCCCTTGGGGTGGGCTGAGCACGATGTTTCCAAAGGTGGCTGTGTTCGTAAATGTCCCAACAAAATAAAGATTTCCGTCGTTGTCTTGTTTGACCGATTTGACTTTGACACCATCCGTGTTTTGGGTACCCAGGATTTCTGTCACGCTCCAAAGCAATCCGCTTGCGTCTGCTTTGAGGGCAAAGATGGCGAGTGACCTCGTACCAAGGGGTCCTGTAAAGGTCTTCCCTGCAAAGGTGATCTTTCCTTGAAACTCCATCACATAGATAAGTTCTTGGTTTTTGCCGACCAACAAGTGCGTAAAGCGTCCTTCGTCGCCTTGGGAAGTGCCTTTTCCTTGCAACACAAGAGGGCAACCATCTGGGTGGCATACGCACTGTGCTTGCTCGCAAAGTTTGCCGATCTCACAAGCATTGTTGCATGCGCCGCAGTGTTCTACGTTGTAGTAAGTGTCGATACAGCGGTTGTTTCCGCAGTCTGCGCGTCCTTCGCCACAAACACATTTGCCACCTTTGCACTGTTGGGTGCTATCACATACGTTCCCGCAGGTTCCGCAGTGTTGGGCATTGGTTTGCGTATCCACACAACCACCCGTGCACGCTGTGGTGGTGCCTGTACACTGAAGGGTACAAACCCCTGCATTACAGTACTCCGTGGAACCACAGATGATTCCGCACTTTCCGCAGTGACGGGGATCGGTCTTGGTATCGACGCATCGGCCTTGGCAAGATGTTTGTTCATTGGGGCACGAGCAGGCGCCCTCAATGCAGATAAACCCAGCTTTGCAAGTGTCGCCGCAAGCGCCGCAGTGACGGGCATCTTGTTTCACATCAAAGCAACCTCCATCGCAGGGGGTGCTTGTCTTGGCGGGGCAGGTGGTCACGCAGTTTCCTTCGGAGCAGACTTCCCCAGCTTTGCAAAGTTGACCGCAGGCACCACAGTGCAAGCGATTGATGGAAACGTCGATGCAGACGCCGTCGCAGAGCTTGAATCCTGTGGGGCACGTGCAAGTACCTGCTTGGCAGACTTCGCCTGTTTTACAGGCTTTTCCGCAGCCGCCGCAGTGGTCGGGGTTGGTTTGCGTATCCACACAACCACCAAGACAAGTCGTGGAGGTGGCAGCGGGGCAACTCGGAATGCAGAATCCGCCCGCACAGACGGTGCCGCTCGCACAGGGATTGTCGCAAGCGCCGCAGTGTTGGGCATTGTTTTGCAGGTCGATGCAACGTCCTCCGCAAAGCGTGCTTCCGCTAGGGCAGCTACAACGGCTGTCTTGGCAACGTTGACCTTCTGGGCAGGACTCTCCGCACTTTCCGCAGTGTTCGACATCTCGCGAGAGATCGACGCAACTGCCCAAGCATAGGGTGGGACGGGAAGCGGGGCAGGCTTGGACGCACTCACCAATGGCGCAACTTTGTCCGCTGGGACAGGCATTTCCGCAAGCACCGCAGTTTGCGGGGTCTCGTTCGATATCTGCGCAGGTCTTGTCGCAAGCACGTTGACCGCTAGGGCAGGCGCATTGGGCGTTTTGGCAGATCTGTCCGCTCGCACAAGCATTGCCGCAGGTTCCGCAGTGTCGGGCATCTGTTTGAAAACTCACGCAGGCATTTCCACAGGCATCAGGGGTGAGGCTTGGGCAGTTGGCGAGGCAACGACCTTGGGCGCACTTTTCTCCTGTTTTGCAGGTGACACCGCAGTTTCCGCAGTGGCTTGTGTTGGCTTCGAGGTCCACACAAGCTCCACCGCAGAGCACCTGATCATCAGGGCAAAGACACTGACCACCTTGGCAAGTCGAACCTGTTGGGCAAGTCTTCCCACAGCTCCCGCAGTTGGCTTTGTCTGTAAGGACATCCACGCAAGCGTCGTTGCATCGGGTGGTTCCTTCAGGACACTGACAAAGCTTTTCGATACAGCGTTGCCCATTTTTGCATTGACTATCTTGTTCGCAGGTCCCTGTTGGGGTTCCACATGCGGCGAGCCACAACCACACCAAGAAAGGCCCGAGTAGGCCAATTTGTCGCCATTGATGCATTCCATACTCCTCGTTCACGAACATCGTGTACAAAAGATCCTTTCCACTGGATATCTAAAGAAGTCTTCTTGGAAAGGTGAGATATCAAAAAATCCGTCAAAAAAGGTTCCTTTCAAGATTCTTGTCGAACAGACGGCTTCTCTCGCAACTTTAATCAATCGACTTTCCTTGTGAAGATGCGGAGAGGCAGGGCGTCGGCTAGCAACACAGCGGTATCGTGTTGTTTTCGGAGGGATGTCTGGTTTTTGTGGGGCTCATTTTCTTCGCAACATTTGGACAAACTCTTTGCTCTTTTGAACAAGCTCCGCGTAGTCGTGTTGCTTGTAAGCTTCTCGAAGCAGCTTTTGTCTTTGCTTGGTGGAAAGCGCCCCAAAGTAGCCTTGAAGGTGTTGGTAGAGGGTCTGGCCTTCTCGACAAGACTGTCGCCAAGTGTTGTCTCCTAGGCGATCGAGCAAGATCCCGATGGCTGCGCCTGTTGCGTAAAACCGCGCGAAAAAGACTTCTCGAACAAACTCTGCGTCGAGTTCTTTTGTGTATTTTTCGAGGACGATTAAGCGGTTGGGAATATTGTTGATATCTTCGTCGAGAAAGGGGAATCCCGCGACTTTTGAAAAGTTGTTCTCCACGAACATCGCGGTGCCTTCGAGCCACTCTTGGAAATTGTCGTAGTCATTGATCATATTTCGTCGGTCAGGATTGCGTAAGATGCGGTGGAGTCGCACCACGTAGAAGAGACGGAGCAGTTTTTTGGGGGCTTGCTCTTGTAGGGCGCGGGCCAACAAGCGGTTTTCCAACATCGCCAAGGCCATGCTGTGGGTGTCGAGTTTGTACCCTTCGCGGGCTTGGTTGCCGTGCGCGGCTTTCCAAGTTTCCTCAACATCTTGGGCGCGGTGAAAGATCTCATGGACAAAAAGACGAAGAAAAGACTTTCCTTTGGGGTGAGACTTTTTCTTGGTCCCATAGGTCATGGCGTAGCTAGAGATCTCATTGATTTTTAATTGAAAAGTGAATCCTGGTGGGGGGATTTGGTTCTTTTGTTTGTCGTAGAGATACACCTGCATCAGTCCTTGGGTCTGTCGAGAGTCGATCAAGACGGCTTCTGCGGGTGGATTGGGGTGATTGAGCAAAAAGCCGCGGATGCCGCGTTGGCTGCCTTGGTCTGCGGCCCCCACATTGACGAAGTAGCTGGGGATGCGATCAAGGCGGAAGCTTTCGTCCCATATCTCGTTGCGGCAACGTTGGTTGGCATGGTAAAGGGTGCGCAAACTTTCGAACAGTGCTTGATCTTCGGGGGTGAGTGTGACCTGTTGGCCTCCGTTTCCTGGATCTTTTTGTGGGTCGTAAGGTGCTGGGATGCAAGAAGAAACAGGCGTCCTCTTTGGTGTGGGTAGAACGATGCTTTGGTGGTGGGTGATGTTGGGTTTGCGGCGCGGTGGTGGGGTGGAGGTTGCAAAGAGTCGAACACAGAGAGACGAGCCCGTGTGTTGGGCCTCAGCGCAGATGTAACCTTTGCGGCAGTCTGAAGATGAGCGACAGGTGGGGATGGAAGGGGCGCATCGCAGGGTGCTTGTGAGCAAAAGAAGGCTTAGAAAGAAGGGTTTCCATGTGTGGGATCTCATGGTGCCCCCGTGGGTTTTGTCGAAGGTTGGGTGGTTGGGTCGCTATAAAAGGGGGAAAACCGGGGATTTTCGCAGAGGTGAACGCAGCGATCATGTTCTTCGCGATTGCGCTGAAGACACAAAAGGCGGACACGCGGGGTCAGTCGAAAGCGAGCGCAGCGGGTTCTTTGCTTGGACCAGTACTGGCTGCAACTTTTGAGGCAGTGCATGGTTTTTTGCGAAGGTGGTGCGGGACGGCAAGTGTGAAGGCATCGCTTTTTTTGTTGAAGGGCGGCTTGTTGGCACGCGGTACGCTCCTCGGTGCGGAGATCTTGGCAGTGATGCATCCGTTGGAGGTAGGCGCGAGCACAAAGGTTGCGTTTGTGTTCGCGGACACGTGCGACGTAGCGTTGGCAACTTACTTGGCATGGTTGTTCTTGGGGAGCAGGGCAGGAGGCTTTTTGGGCTGGGCTTGTCGCGTAGATCTGAAGGCATTTTTGGTAGGCTTGTTTTTGGCGACGCGCGCAAGCTTGGATACATTTATCCAAGGTGGACTTTGCGTGGGTTGGGGCAGAGAGCAATAAGCCAAAGCCAAGGATAAGAAAAGATGGGATATGGGTCATCAAAAGGTTGCTCCTTTGATCGAGGGGCTTCGTGTCCGCCGTTGAAGACGAGAGGATCGGATTGGTCGCATTTTCGTGGGGATGGGGTGATGTGTGGGGGTGCTTTCCCACATCAGTGTCCGCAAAAGTCTTGTGGGAGCATGGCACGATTTTAGGGGGCGATCAAGGCGTAGAGGTGTTGGTCCACAAATCGCTGGTTTTTGAAGACATTGGCTCGCATCGTGCCTTCGCGTTGAAAGCCCGACTTTTCGAGGACACGGCAAGAAGCGGGGCTGTGTGCGTAGGGTTCAGCAAAGATGCGTTTGAGTTGGAAGGTCTCAAATCCCCAAGCTGTAAAGGCCTGTACAGCGCGTGGCATGATACCTTGGCCCCAATAAGACTCGCTCAACCAATAGCCTAGTTCCGCACAAAAACGGTGCACGTCTTGGCCCAAGACAAGGCCGATTCCGCCGATGACAAGGTCTGTTTCGTTGGTGATGGCCAAGACCGTGATTGGGTCCATGGTCTTGGCGATTCCCAGCCAACGTTCGGCGTCTTCGAGCGTGTAGGGGTTGGGGAAAGCGTCGCGTAGATTGGCGGCGATGCGTGGGTTGTTGGCGTGTTGCGCGAGTGACGCTGCATCGCCTTCTCGATAAGAACGCATGGAATAAGGGGATATCTCTATGCGCATGTTGATTTCTCCTCCTCTGCTCAAAGGTTTGCGCGCTTGGACCCTTCAAGCAGAGGACGTCGTCGCAAGAGATGGAGTTCAGCGAGAAAGCTTGTTTCGAGAGGTGCAAAGATGCTGTTGGATGGGCTGGATCAGGCGTTGTGTTGGATCTTCCAGAAGGTCACGGGGAATCCGCCATTGCGAAAGCGCGCGATCTCAGTGATTTGGAGGTCTTTGTGTTGGGGAAGGATGGAACGCGGTAAGAGCAAGCCCATCTGCCAGCCTGAAAAATGTTGGGCAAAGCGAGACAGAAGCTGTTGTTCAACACCTTGGGCAGAGCGTTGTTTTCGAGATATCCGCTTGCCATAAGGGGGATTTGCGATCACAAAGCCTGGGGTTTGCGTAGGGGGAAGGAGTTGTTCGACAGCTTGTTCTTTCCACTGGATAGGCTCGGTGGTCTCGGCGATGTGGGCATTTCGCTGGGCGCACGATAGCACTTCTGCATTGTGGTCGAAACCCCACAAAGCAGCGGGTTCCTCTGGGGTTTGCGGGCTCCACAGCGAAGGCAAAGAGATCGGTTGTTGGGTGACATCTTTCCACAGGGTTTCGTCAAAGTCCGCCCATCTTTGGGCGAGATACTCCCTTGAAAAACGCGGAGGCTGAGCTTTTTGGATGCGTGCGGCCTCGATCAAAAAAGTGCCTGAGCCACAAACAGGATCGACCAGTGGTTGCGAAGGTGACCAACCAAGCAACCACAACAAGGAACAAGCGATGGACTCGCGGATGGGGGCTTCGCCTGTTTCTTGTCGCCAACCACGTTGGTAGAGCAAAGGGCCCGTGGCATCGAGACTTAGTGTACAACGGTCTTCTTCTAAACGCACCCAAAGCCCGAAGGGTTGCTCTTCTGTGGAAGGGTCTTCGCTTTCTGTGTAGAGATGCTTTGGGGGATGGGGATGGAGCGCATCTTGGATCGCAGCGACGACGGTCTTTTCGATGGCATCGCGGCTATGGACACGTGAACGGTGGCTCGCGATATGCAGTCGAATGGATGCATCGGGTGGGATATAACGCGACCATTCGATGCGTTCGGTCTTTCGATGGAGCGTAAACAAATCCCCTGCGCGAAAGTCGTCTAGTCGCAACAAGATACGATGCGCGAAACGGCACGTATAAAGGGCTTGATAGAGTCCTCTGCGTGTTGCCTCAAACTCGACGCCGCCTGGTAAGATGCGTGTTCGCTTGCATCGCATCGCGCGAAGCTCTGCTTGTAAGGGTTCTTCGAGATCTGGCAAAGTCGTCGCAAAGTATGTCTGGGCCATCTGGTATCTCTCCCTCCTTTAATGAACACGAACGATACACGATTTTTTCCGATTATGGCACGAAAAAGAGCAAAGAAGCAGCCTACCCACTTTGTCAGATGCAAAAAGTGGGGGCGTAGCTTACGATTGAAAAGCACGTTATAACGGAGTTCTCAGCGCTTTTGTTTGTTCAAGTGAATAGCGAACTGGGTTGAAGAGGAGTTTGTATGGTCGCGCAAGATTGGTGGCAAGGTACGACGGTCTATCAGATTTATCCACGCTCTTTTATGGATGCAGATGGCGATGGCATCGGGGATATCGAGGGTATCTTGCAACGTGTTGAATACCTCAAGTGGCTTGGGGTCGAGACGATCTGGCTGTCTCCTGTGTATGCAAGCCCGCAACGTGACTTTGGTTATGACATCAGCGATTACCGCGCCATCGCGCCCGAGTATGGGACGATGGACTCGATGAAAGAGCTGATCGAGTCTTTGCATGGTCAAGGGATGCGCTTGGTCATGGATATGGTCATGAACCATACTTCCTCGGAAAGTGCTTGGTTTCAGGCATCCAAAAGCAGCCGCGACGATCCCAAGCGCGACTGGTACATCTGGCGAGATGGCAGTGGGTTGGGGGGGAAGCTGCCGCCCAACAACTGGAAAGCGATGATCGGGGGCAGCGGTTGGCACTACGATGAAGACACCAAACAGTGGTACTGGGCCACCTTTTTGCCTTTTCAACCTGATCTCAATTATCGCCATCCTGACGTGAAAAAAGCGATGTTGGACCATGTACGCTTTTGGCTTGATCAAGGGGTGGATGGGTTTCGCTTGGATATCTTCAATGCCATCTTCAAAGATGCGAGCTTTGCGGATAATCCGTTCTCTTTGAGACCTTTTCCGAGCGAAGATAGCCCCGACGGGTTCTTTCAACGCACAGAGAATACCATCGATCATCCCGATACACTGGCCTTTGCAAAAGAGCTTCGCGCTGTCTTGGACACGTACGACGATCCTTCGCGGTTTTTGGTGGGGGAGGTCTTTGGATCGCCCGCTTCCTTGTTGCGCTATTGTGGTGAAAAGGCTGATGGTCTGCATCTTGTCTTTTTGTTTCGCTCGATGCGAACGGCGTTTCGGGCGTCAGCGTTTCGAGAGTTGATCGAAGAGTACGAACATTTCTTTGCCGATCCTTTCGTTCCTACGTGGGTTTTTGGTAACCATGACCGCGCTCGTTCCATCGACCGACTTGGTGAAGATCCCAAAAAAGCCGCGCTGTTGGCCTTTTTGCAACTGACTGCGCGAGGTGTGCCTTTTCTTTATTACGGCGAAGAGATCGGGATGGCTTCTTTGGATCTACCTTTTCATGCCTCTTTGGACCCGTTGGCGCACCATTATCGTTGGGTTCCTGACTTTTTGTGGCCTTGGATGAAGCGGATGGGGCTCTTTATCCATCGCGATGTTTGTCGTGGTCCCATGCAATGGTCCGCAGATCTTCATGCTGGTTTTTCCAAGACCAAAGGAGACACTTGGCTCCCCGTCCACCCGCGCTTTTCGTCCGTGAATGTCGTGCAACAACGAAAAGATACCACCTCTTTGCTGTGGGTCTATCGCCGTTTGTTGCACCTTCGACGGATCTTGCCGTGCTTGGGGCATGGACGTTTGGAACTGTTGTCCGCAGGGACAGCAGAGCGGTCGTTGCTGGGTTATCGACGGGTCTTGGAGGGAGAGCGTTACAACGTGGAGATCTGGCTCAATTTCAGTAAAAAGGTCCAAGCTTTGCCAAAAAGTGCGGAACCTCTCGCGTGTTTTTCTTCACGAGAGGCCAGCGAGATGGAGATCGCTTGGCTTGATCGTGGTGAGGAGCTTCCTTGGTTGGATGGAGAGGCGCAACGTATCGAGCGGCCCAATGTCTTGTATCCTTGGGAAGCTGTCTTGCTCGTGCATCGGGAAGAATAGGACGTTACTTGGAGAGGAAGGGAGTGGGGGTCAAGGGATACGTAGTTTAGAGACGATGACTTGTGCAGCGTTGGGGAAATTGCTTTGGTCGTTGAGGCCGCTGACACTGACTTTGTAGATCCCTGGGTAGAGAGAAATCGCGAACTTTGCGGCCTTTTGTGCGAAAAAGTCTTTGCACAAGATATCGGTGTAGATGTTGTAGTTGTAGGTGGGCTCGACGAAACGGACGCGGATCATCTCGTACTCTGAAGTGGGTGTGCAGGCAGGCCCGATCACACGGGGGGCTTCGCCATTCAACAGGACAGTTCCACTGACTTGGTAGGTCTTGCCCTCAAGAGTGAGGTCGTTTTGCGCCTTGGCAACGTACTTTTCGAGGATAACTTGTGCAGTGTTGGGGAAGTTGCTTTGGTCGTTGAGGCCGCTGACGCTGACTTTGTAAGTACCCGGATAGAGGGTGATGGCGAACTTTGCGGCCTTTTGCGCGAAAAAGTCTTTGCACAAGATGTCAGTGTAGATGTTGTAATTGTAGGTGGGTTCGACAAAACGAACACGGATCATCTCGTACTCTGAAGTGGGCGTGCAAGCAGGACCGATCACACGGGGGGCTGCGCCATTCAAGAGCACGGTTCCGCTGACTTGGTAGGTCTTGCCATCGAGTGTGAGGTCATTTTGTGCCTTGGCTTCGTACTTTTCGAGGATGACTTGTGCAGCGTTGGGGAAATTGCTTTGGTCGTTGAGGCCGCTGACACTGACTTTGTAGATCCCTGGGTAGAGAGAAATCGCGAACTTTGCGGCCTTTTGTGCGAAAAAGTCTTTGCACAAGATATCGGTGTAGATGTTGTATCCATAGGTGGGCTCGACAAAACGAACGCGAATCATCTCGTACTCTGAAGTGGGCGTGCAAGCAGGCCCGATCACACGGGGGGCTGCGCCATTCAAGAGCACAGTTCCGCTGACTTGGTAGGTCTTGCCCTCAAGAGTGAGGTCGTTTTGCGCCTTGGCAACGTACTTTTCGAGGATAACTTGTGCAGTGTTGGGAAAGTTGCTTTGGTCGTTGAGGCCGCTGACGCTGACTTTGTAAGTGCCAGGATAGAGGGTAATGGCGAACTTTGCGGCCTTTTGCGCAAAAAAGTCTTTGCACAAGATGTCAGTGTAGATGTTGTAATTGTAGGTGGGTTCGACAAAACGAACACGGATCATCTCGTACTCTGAAGTGGGCGTGCAAGCGGGGCCGATCACGCGAGGCGCTGCGTTGTTTAGCAAGACCGTGCCACTGACTTGGTAGGTCTTTCCATCAAGGGTGAGGTCGTTTTGCGCCTTGGCTTCGTACTTTTCAAGGATAACTTGCGCTTCGTTGGGAAAGCTACTTTGGTCATTGAGGCCGCTGACACTGACCTTGTAGATCCCTGGGTAGAGGGATATGGCGAACTTTGCGGCCTTTTGTGCGAAAAAGTCTTTGCACAAGATATCGGTGTAGATGTTGTATCCATAGGTGGGCTCGACAAAACGAACGCGAATCATCTCGTACTCTGAAGTGGGCGTGCAAGCAGGCCCGATCACACGGGGGGCTGCGCCATTCAAGAGCACAGTTCCGCTAACTTGGTAGGTCTTGCCCTCAAGAGTGAGGTCGTTTTGCGCCTTGGCAACGTACTTTTCGAGGATAACTTGTGCAGTGTTGGGGAAGTTGCTTTGGTCGTTGAGGCCGCTGACGCTGACTTTGTAAGTACCCGGATAGAGGGTGATGGCGAACTTTGCGGCCTTTTGCGCGAAAAAGTCTTTGCACAAGATGTCAGTGTAGATGTTGTAATTGTAGGTGGGTTCGACAAAACGAACACGGATCATCTCGTACTCTGAAGTGGGCGTGCAAGCAGGACCGATCACACGGGGGGCTGCGCCATTCAAGAGCACGGTTCCACTGACTTGGTAGGTCTTGCCATCGAGTGTGAGGTCATTTTGTGCCTTGGCTTCGTACTTTTCGAGGATGACTTGTGCAGCGTTGGGGAAATTGCTTTGGTCGTTGAGGCCGCTGACACTGACTTTGTAGATCCCTGGGTAGAGGGAAATCGAGAACTTTGCGGCCTTTTGCGCGAAAAAGTCTTTGCACAAGATATCGGTGTAGATGTTGTAGTTGTAGGTGGGCTCGACGAAACGGACACGGATCATCTCGTACTCTGAAGTGGGCGTGCAAGCAGGCCCGATTACACGGGGGGCTGCGCCGTTCAAGAGCACGGTTCCGCTGACTTGGTAGGTCTTGCCCTCAAGGGTGAGTGCTTGGGGGTTGCCTTCTGCACAGACGCCTTGTTTGCAAGTGTAGCTTTCAGGGCAACTGGGCGCGCAGACTTCACAAGAACCGCAGTCTAAGGTTTTTCCGCACCCATCGCTTCCTTGTCCACATGTCAGACCTTGTTCTTCGCAAGTCTTGGGTGTACACGTTCCAGCGCCGCAAACATTGGACTGTCCGCCTGCACCGCAGCTTTCTCCCTGTGGACAATCGCCACACTGCAAAGTGCCGCCGCATCCGTTGGGGATCTGTCCGCAGTTTTTGCCTTCTTTGACGCATGTAGTCGGTTGGCAGGAACCGTCGGGATTTTGTTGGCCGTCGGGGGTGCCTCCGTCACCTTGTGTTTCTAAACAGACGCCTTGTTGGCATTGTTGATCGCCGAGACAGTCTCCGTTGTCTTTGCAGGGGTTTTGGCAGAAGCCTTGTGAACATACCTCATCTGCGAGACAAGCAGAAACGTCCGTGCAGGGGCGTTTGGCGGGACCACATTGGGTCAAGAAGAGGCACAAAGAGAGAAAACAAAAGAAAGAATAGAGGTGATTCGGCCTGATACGATGCCGCATGAGGTCATCCTTTTGGGTTGTGGTTTGTTGCGGGGGCAAACCAAGGTCAAGGAAACATGCCAAAGGTTTCGGGCGATTGGCTAAGTTGTCCCAAGGTCTTGTTGTCTTTTGGGACGGATTCTTCTATTGAGAGTGCGTGGAAGATTATATGGTTGGATTGTCTTGTTGTGTCAATCCTTTCTATTTCAGTAAGTTACGAAGAACAAAGGGTTCAAAGAATGAGTCAGGTCAAGTTGTCATCTACACTAGCAAAAGAGGCGTCATACAAAAGGCTTACACTGGATCAGTCTTTTTCGGACTGGTGGCCTTCTTCTGCTTCGTGGGTAGAGAGCATGGTGTCGATGATCAACGCGGGGGAGATTGAAGGCTTACACCCGATCTTTTCAGGACTGGGAGTCCCTGCTTTGGATCTTTTGGTCACGCCGATGAGTGCGCGGATTGGGTTATGGTCTGCGGGGGAAGGTCGTGGATTTTTCCATCACGAGTTACGCGGAGCGATTGGGATGCCCGAAGGCTTGGAGCCTGAGCGATCCGTTTGGGAAGAAGGTACGGTGCCTGTCTGGGATGCGGGTGTACGCGGTGAACCCAAGTATTTTTCCTTTTTTCAAGAAGCGCCTTTGGCGCCCTATAACCCGAATTATCGAAGAAAGTGGCGTTCTCACGAACTGTTGCATGGTCTTTTGCGCTTCTATTGGAATCCGCAGATGAGCCGCTTTGGTTTGTATCTGTCTGCGCGTTTGAACGAGCTTTTGCCTGTCGTGCATTGGTATGGTTGGGACGAAGCCTTTCGTCCGCGTTGTGAGGTGCATCGCCATCAGGGTCCTCTGCGCGGATACTGCGCGGCTTGTGAACAAGCAGGACATCCCTATTGGGAACGCGAGGCGGGTTGGGAGAGCCAAGGATGGCGCGAAGATGCGGTACGTTGGGCAGAAGCAGCACGTGAGCACTTTTTTGCGGAGTGGGCGGTGTGTTTGCGCGAGTTGGAAAGTGGCCGTCGTATCGAGTCGCCGCGTGGTTATTTGGATGCTTCGAGCGATGCTTTGGGGTATGTGTACGGGCACTGGCCGCGTTTGACGGCGTGGAGTTTTGGCTCTTGGGTGGAACTGTTTTTGGTGGATGGTGCGGACTTCTTTTCGACAGTTTCTTCTTTGATGGAGCACCATCTCTTCGTTGCATCCGAGCTTTTGCGTGGAGACTTGGAGGTCGAGACCTCGCGTTGTGAGGAGATGAAGCAACGTCGTTTGTTGCAGGATCTCGGCTATCGAACGTTGTTGGCGTTGGAGTGGTTTAAAGAGGG
The DNA here is from genome assembly GCA_020632975.1 of Myxococcales bacterium. Taxonomy (GTDB): domain Bacteria; phylum Myxococcota_C; class UBA6777; order UBA6777; family UBA6777; genus JAKLKB01. The sequence goes on along the minus strand of JACKEL010000001.1, from coordinate 10,485 downwards.
ATCTGTCCAAGCCCAGCGTGCAGAGCGGATCTTGTGGCCCGTGCTAGAGTCGATGGGCTCGCACTGCCGGGCTTTGTTGGATGGGACAAGCGATCTTGCTGCGGGTGTTCCTTTGTTTGCGGCTTGGAAAGAAGCGGTTCAGGCTGCGATCCCCGCGAAGCTCTCGGGCCTTGGTGAGCGTGCGCTTACTCTTGGGGCGACAGGGATCTTGTGGCCACGTACAGAAGCGATCACAGGTTCTTCGCAGGAGGCTTGGTCGGAGAATTCGATCCAGCATGTTCGAGAGGGCCTAGAAAGCGTAGGCTCATGGCTGTTTCTGTTGCCTCAGCTCACAGAAAAAGGCGGACTCTTGGGCGAAGAAGGACTGAAGCAGTTTGCTTTGTCTGATGCCTTTGGGGAACACGGGCGTTTGATGACGCGATGGTCTCGATGGTTGCAAGAACAAGAGCAAGCTCCCGCGACATTGCGTGAGATGGTACGCTTCATGGGTTGGTCGCAAGAGGAGCCTCGCAAAGATGCGGAGGCAGAGGACTTTGGTGCTTTGCCCGAGGAAGCGGACGAACTTCTCGATGCGTCGGGTTGTTTGCGAGTGCATCAAACCTTGCGTCGTGCGACGTGGTCGGGCTGGTTGGTCGAAGAAGTCTTGGGTGAGCGTCCTGAAGCCGAAACCCAAGAAGAGATGGACGCTTTGTTGTGCGCGCGTTTCCAAGCCGCAGCATCCAAGGCTGACGAGGCACAAGATGCGGAGTCCATCGCAGTGATCTACCACGGCGGGGCCATGAAGGTGCTACCGCTCGAAGAGATGATGGAAGAGGTATTGGCCGCGGTCGAAACGGGGGCGCCTTTGGCGTCGTGGTTGGATGAGGAGAGAGGGCGCGTCTTGTCCTTTTTGTTGGAGGAATCTTTTGTGGTGTGGCTGCCCTCCGCGCTGTAATCACGGTGTATCCGTGTGATTGGCGAACAGAGAAAAGCTGACTTCGAGGGGGAGGTGGTCTGAAGGTTCTTCGAGCGAAGGCATGGGCGTATCGCGCTGGAGGGATGGGAGTCTTCCTGGGGTGGGGTCGAAAAGGTCAGACTCGAAGAGGATGTAGTCGAGTTTTCTGCGCTTTCCGTTGATATTCACGGTGTCCCAAGGGCGTTGCTTTCGGCAACTGATGCGGAATCCCTGTCTCTGGGCATAACGCAACACATAGCTTTCGCTGATCGCGTTGAAGTCGCCTGCGATGAACCAAGCTTGTGCTTGTGGGAGCAGTTGGGCGCGCACTTCGATTAATTCTTGAAGTTGCAAAAGCCCGATGTGTTGGTCTTCTGTGGTCTTGTCTGGTTGCCACGGTAGATGGGTGCTTACGACGGCAATCCTTCGTTCTTTGTAGAGAAGTTCGACGATGAGGGCGACTTGATCATCTTTGGCTTTGTGTGTTTTGTAATGGAGGGCTTGGACGCTTTGTACTTGGAAACACGATGTCTTGACGAAGATCGCGGAACCATCGGGACGACCGTGCTTTTGTTCGTAATGGCCGATCAGTCCATGGGGTTGGAACGCGGCTTGGATATCTTCAAAGGCTTGTGGTTCGACTTCTTGGAGGCAGTAGATATCCGCTTGAAAGGCACGTAAGCGATCGAGCAACAACGCTCTCCGCGCCGTGGGGTCGAGGGCTAGGGGCAAGCTGTTGGGGTAACGACTGGGTTTGATATAGGCATCTGCAAGGATGTTGTAAGTAACGATGCGAAAAGACATGGGGTCTCCTTTGAAAAAGAATCAAGACAACAAACATACCTCGTTGGAAAAAGAGCGGATGCATCTTGCGTCGAGGTTGGTTCTTAATGTGCCGCAGGAAGGGGATATCCACCATGACAAGATTACGGACATGCAAGGAGCGCTAGGCCAAAGTCCGCCACTTTCTTACTCTTGGGGAGACTTTCTCGATCAACTTGCGACAGAACACGGCGGACTCGCTGCTTTGGCAAGACATCTTCAGGATATCGCGCCGCCCTCTGCGCGCCTTTCAGAAGATCCCATGACGGTAGAGCGCGGGCTGCGGCGTTTACGACATCACGAGAATGCACCCGCGAACAAATATGGTTGGTTGTTGCTGCGTTGTTTTGGCTTGCCTTCTTCGTTGGTGTCGTGGGCGCGGGAGATGGGGCAGTATCATAGTCGATCGTCTGATCTTCCCGTGCATCTGCGGGCTGATCAGCTTCGTTTGTGGGATCGTCCGCCAGTGAGCGAGTCCAAACATGCGATCTGGGTACAACTTGGGCTGGCGTCTTTGGCACATCGAGCACGCGACTTTGAGCAGTTGGCGCATCGTTTGAAACTGGCAAAGCAAGTCCTCCATCATGCCGAACCTGCGGCAAAGTTGGAGGTCTTCTTGTTTGAAGCGCGGTTGGCTGCAGACGCAGGCGATGAGCAGACGGCTTTGGCAGAACTGCGGCGGGTGGAGTCGTTGTTGGCGGATGCTGCGTTGTCTTCGGAAGAGTACGCTTGTTACTACGCGCGCCTTCAGGATCAATTTGCTTTTGTGGAAAAATGGGGATGGAAGAAAGAACCAGATCGATTGCTTCGGGTGTTAGCGCGTTATGATTCGATTCCTTGTGAGGATGCGCCACCTTTCGCGCGATTTCGCCGAGAGCATGGGCGGGCGTGGTGTTTGTGGCGTCTTGCGCGCAAAGAAGAAGCGTTGCTTTCTATCCGTGTGGCATGTGATGTCGCGGGAGATGGGGGATTTTTACGCCTTCGTTGTATGGCTCTGCAACTTTGGGCTTATATATTGGAACTCCAAGGCGACGAAGCCTTCGAGCTTTTAGACAGAGCGAGGCGTATCGCGCGGCGTTTGGGGGATGCGTTGCTTTTGGGGAGGATCGAGGAGGCTATGGCTCAAGGATTGCGCCAGAGGTAAGGGGTGGTGTTGAGATCGCGCATCATGCGAAACGTTCGTTCTGTGGCGCGGCGGATCGTATCGTCCTCTTGGAGGATTTGTTGGATCTGGGGTGTTGACTGGCCGATGGATTGGAGTGCTACAGCCGCAGCGATACGAAGTGGTTGTTCCTTGGCTTTGCACTGTTGCAACAAAAAGCGCCGTGTCTTTGGGTGGTTGGGGGCGATACGCGCAAGCACTAGATTGCGCAAGTAACGTTGTGCAAGAGGCGCGGTGGACTTGAGTCGCAAGATCTTTGTGAAAAAGGGCTTGGCATGGGGTCCCAAGCGCCCCATCGAAAAGAGCAACCACAAGGGAGGGACAGAGGTCTTGCGGAGTTTTTTTCGCAGGGGAGAGATCGCGACGTGTTCGTAAGTCGCGACAGCACGGGAAAAAGCAAACATCAGCAACAAGGGTTTTTCGAGGCCACCGATGCGAAAGACGAGCAAAGGCCGCATGACTGGATTTAACAAGTGCTGCACCACGACATCAAGGCTGGTGTCTTGGCTAAGTTCTTGTAGGAGGATGGGCAGGGCTTGTTTGGAGCGCTTGCCTATCTGGGCGAGTGCAAGGGCTACACGGGAACGCAAAGGGCTGTTGGTATCGCGCAGTCGTTGCAATAGGGCAGGCACGGCAGGGGCAGCCTTGGGGCCGAAACGCCCGATGGATTCGGCTGATTGGGCTTGGACTCTCCACACTTTGTCGCGCAAGAGGGCCTGCAAAGCGATGACGCTTGGTGCTGCGAGGATCTTGAGTTGACCGAGGCTTTGGGCGGCCGCAAAGCGGACATCAGGGTGAGCGTCACGACAAGCGAGAAACAACTTGGGCAAGTAGGCTTCTGCTTGTTGTGGTGGGCGGATCGTTCCAAATGCTACAGCCGCCGCGACTTTGGCGCGATAGTAAGGATCGGATAGACCCTTTGCGAGCATGGGGACGGCTTCTTGTGGTGCGATCTTGCCGATGGCTTGGAGGATTGCGACACGGACACCTGGTTCACGTTCTTTGTGGATGGAAAGGCTAGAGATGGCAGATGTTGCTTGTTTTCCAAGCCGTCCAAGGAGTTGCGCTGCTTGAAGACGCACCCGAGGGTGTTTGTCCCGCAGCGCGATGATCAAAGAAGGGAGTGCGTAGTCCTCGGCTTTTTCGAGTTTTTGGCGCGCGATGTGGCGGATCGAAAAAGCAGGGTCACGGAAGATCGCAAGCCACCAAAGCGGCGGTGTGTAGATATCTTGTGCGAGGATCGCGATCGCGGCTTGGCGATCTGCGAGACTGGCTTGCGTTCGTTGTAAGGGGGAGCCTTGCCCTTGTTGTAAGTCTCGTTGCAACAGGCGTTTCCACCGTGCGTAGGCTGCGCGTGTTTGTGCAGCGGGCGGCGGTGGGGGCGGGATCGCTTGTGCAAGGGAGACAAAACAGAAGGAAAGCAACCATGTAAGCGTTGCGAGGCGAGGAAGGCTCATGTGTTGGGGGGGGAGGTGTGGGTGCATACGTTTGGATTAGCGGGAGCGGCCGATGTAGCGACCACGGCTGTCATACATGCGGCCGTTGCGGTCTGTGCGGCCCATGTAACGACCACGGCTGTCATAACGACGACCATTGCGGTCTGTACGTCCCATGTAGCGGCCACGGCTGTCATAACGACGACCCGAGCGGCGATCGACGCGACCTGTGTAGCGACCGCGGCTGTCGTAGCTGCGACCTGAGCGGCGATCAAAACGACCACGGTAACGACCACGACTGTCATAAGTGCGGCCACTGCGATCGACGCGACCTGCGTAGCGGCCACGGCTGTCATAACGACGACCTGCACGGACGTTGTAGCGAACAGCACGGCGAGCCGCACGGCGGTTGGCACGACGAACAGCGCGGCGATAGTTTGAACGACGAACCGCACGGCGGACCGCGCGACGGTTGGCGCGGCGAACCGCACGACGGACAGCGCGACGGCTAGGGCGACGATAACGACGGCCAGCAACGCGAACTTGCTTGGCTTGTTGGACGTGCGCAGTGGAAGAGGGGTTCTCCAATCGCAGGTGATTGGCAGGGAGCGCTGCTTGGGGGGCGATAAGCGTCCAAGAGAGCATAAGTGCTGATAGTGTCATGGGATTTCCTTTCTTTTTTGCCTCGGCAACAACAGAGTTGATTGCGGGCGAAATATGTCAAAGGTGTGTGTCATCTCATGTCTTGGGTTGGGATTCTTTTTAAGAAAAAGATGATCTGGGGTTTGATTCTTGAAAAGCAAGAACCCCATCATTGTCAGGATGATGATTTGACAAGTCAAGGATTTGGTAGGTTTTCTTGTTGCATGGACTGAGACCAAGGCCCGATGTTGCGGGTCATAGTCCAATATCCCATCTTTGAGAACAAACCAGAAATATCCTTACGTTGATCCCCAATACATCGTGGGTTTGATGGATTTATATGTATGCATAGCCCTTCTTTTCGGGCTTTTGGCATGGAGGTGTTGTGATGGTTGTAAAGCGTAGAGAAGAACTTATCCCCAAGTCGCGCCAAGATGCGATGTGGTTGCGACGGTCTTTGCGAGGTATCGTGGCAGGGGCTTTGCCTTTGGTGGCTGCGACAGCGCTCAGTGTAAGCTGTGGAACTGTGGTGATCCTTGGACAAGATGGAACCGTACTTGAGCGAGGGGTGGAGATCTCGCGTGAAGGCGTCTCTGAAGAACGACGTGTGAGCGAAGAGCCTACATCGACCGAAGTGATCGCCGACGAGTCTTTCTCGCCCGAAGTGATCGCTGAAGACGGTGGGGAGATCGTGGTGGACGCATCGTTGCAGGCTTGTCCTCCCTACTCTTCTGGTTGGGATGACTGTGGCGCAACCAAAACAGGTCGTATGAAAGCTGCGATCGGCGCCAACGAACCCAGCCCTTTGCCAAAAGCCCGCTGTATGGAGCTTTGCCAAGAAAACGTTTATAGCACCTGCGGGTACCCCAGGAACTTTGGAACCGAAAACTACGAGATCCGCACCAGCGTGACAGCTTGTGAAGAGGGTTCTGGCAGCGAGCGCAACATCGTTTGTGAGTACAACCTCGACAAGATCTGTGCTGCTGTGGGGCGCCTTCCTGCGGGCCTTACAACGCGTACCTTGGAGACGATCTGCGACGACTCTGATCAAGGACAAGCTGGGCGATTCTTTGCAGAGATTGCTTATATGGAAGCCGCCGCAGTCACAGCATTTGAGTATCTTGTGAAGGAGCTTCGGGCCTACAATGCGCCTGCTTGGATGATCGAGTGGGCTGAAGAGGGTGTTCAAGAAGAAGTCGAACATGCTGAGATGGTCGGGGCTTTGGCTTCTCGTTATGGTTGTGAAGTTCAGTCTGTAGAGGTCGAGCCTTTTGCGCTGCGTTCTTTGGCGGAGATCGCTTACGACAATGCGCGAGAAGGCTGTGTGCGCGAAACATACGGCTCTTTGATGGCTTATTGGCAGGCCTCCACGGCACAAGATCCCGCAGTTCGCGCAGTGATGGAGCGAATTGCTCACGAAGAAAGCCGTCACAGTTCACTTTCTTGGGCGATTGAAGCTTGGATCTTGCCCCAGCTTTCTGCTGAGGAACAAGCCACCTACAAACAGCTTCAGAAAGCTTCTTTGGAGAGATTGCAAGAAGAACTTCTCGAGGAGCCCCATCCAGCGCTTGTGGAGATCGCGGGTGTTCCGACGGTTGCGCAAAGTCAATACTTGCTTGCCCAACTCCAAACAGAGCTTCAATCCTTGTACGCAGCTTGAATCCCAAGTAGATCTGGCCTGCCTAAGAAAAGTCCGATCCACAAACGTTTGTGACATCGAAGCAAAAGGCCCATGGGGGGTTTGCTCATGAAGGGGGGCGTGCGTATGATAACCAGCGCATTGTGATGGAACAGGACTTTCGGTGGATAGGAGGCTTACAGATGAAGCGTTGGAGTGTTGTGTTGTTAGGGATCATGATGTTGGGGATGTGGGGTTGTATCTCGACGCGAACCCAGAGAAGCAATACATGTCGGGCGCAAGTGAATCGCTGTGTAGATCAGTGCCAAGCGCAACAACAGCTTGGACAGGGCGACTGGCGCAATTTGCAATACGCTTGCATGCAGCGTTGTTATGAGCTTTGCAAATAATGTCTCTCAAAGGGGGTTAGCAACAAAGGAGCACCGTCGTGGGCGAACCAAGAGACCCATACAGCGAAGCAAAAGATGACGATACCGTGCGTTTGTTGCGGGAACACTGGCAAGATATCGGTTTTGATGCAGCGACGGCGCGCGTCAACGCAAGGGGGGCTTTGGAGCGCGAGCCTTCTTTGGAGGTGTCTGCTTCTCTCTCGATGGATAGTTTGCCTTGTTTGTTGACTGCTGAAGGAGAGCAAGAACAAGGTTTCTCAGAGCTGTCTGAGCTGCAAATGGGCCAACAGTTGGGCCTTGGTGGGATGGGCATTGTGCAGTTGGCTGTACAAATCCCCTTGCAGCGGGAAGTTGCCGTTAAAAGGATTCGAGAGGATCGTCGAAGCGCAAGGCATCGCATGGCTTTGTTGCGAGAAGCACGGATAACTGGGCGTTTGGAACATCCCAATATCGTCCCCGTGCATGTCTTGGGCTGCGATCAAGTCAAAGATCCGCTTTTCGTGATGAAGCGCATCGAAGGCGTACCTTGGGGCCTTTTGATGCACGATTCACAACATGATCTGCGCAAAGACGATGAACGAGATCATCTTGAGTGGAACCTCGATATCTTGATGCAGTTGTGCAATGCCGTTGCTTTTGCCCATAGCAAGGGCATCTTGCACCGTGACCTAAAGCCTGCAAATGTGATGGTCGGTCCTTTTGGCGAAGTGTACCTCGTGGACTGGGGACTTGCTGTGGAGCGACTGGATGGGGAAAATCGCCTACCCGACGGCGAAGACGGCGATGATGATATCGTCGGAACCCCATCGTATATGGCACCTGAGATGGTGATGGGGAGCGTGGAAGAACTCAGCGAGCGCACAGATTCATTTCTCTTGGGGGCGATCTTATTCGAGATCATGACAGGGCAAGCGCCCCACAAGCGCGAATCGATGGAAGAGTCCTTGATCAGTGCGTATGCGTGCGATCCTTTCGTCTTTCCTGCGGGCCTACCGCAAGAATTGGTGCAGATCTGCAAGAAAGCGACCAAGCGTGATCCTGCCGATCGTTACGAGAGTGTGGAGGCTTTTCGCAAAGATCTCGCCCACTTTCTACAACATCGTCACTCCTTGTCTTTGTGCCACGAGGCGCAAACGGGCTTGGAGGCGCTTGAGCAGCTTGTGGGGCGGCCGATCGAAGAGCAGCCCACTTACCAAAGTGTGCATGGTGTTTTTTTGGAAGCGCAGTTTGGGTTCCAACAAGCTTTGCGGGCATGGGAACAGAATATCCAAGCTCGTTCTGGGCTTGCTGAGTTGCGCGAAGTGATGGCGCATTACGAGCTGTCACAAGGCCACGAAAAAGCGGCTGCGGTGTTGATCTCGCAGTTGGAAAGCCCAGGGTCTGCTTTGCCGCGGAAGCTCGCGGCGTTGCGCAAAGAAAAAGCCGAAGAAGCCGAAAGAATCGAAGCTTTGGAGCGTTTTGCGTCGGATCATGATGCGGACTTTGGACAAGGCACCCGAGGCTTTTTGACGCTGCTTTTGAGCGCGATCTATCTACCTTTTTTGGTGATGTTTAGTGAGAGTATTGGCCGCCTTTTGGGGCATGGTGGTCCTTTGTTTACGTTCCACATGACAGCTTTTGTGGTCTTTGGGATGTTGTTTTTCGCTTGGTCGGGGATCGCGACTTTTGGGGCGCGCCACGTGATGTGGAAAAGCTCGATCAATCGGGCGATCTTGGTGTCGATGTGGGGGCTGAGTATCGCTTTGGCTTCGTTGCCTTGGGGCTGTGCTTTTTTGGAGATCTCTTCGAGGAAGGGGTTTGCAATCACCTCGTTGTTTTACGCGCTGACGCTTGGCGGTTTTGCGGGGATGTTGGATCGTCGTTTGTTGTGGGCTGCCTTGGTGTTTTTGCTGGGGTTTTTTGCGTCGGCGCTGTGGTTGGACTGGATCTTCGAGATCAAGTTGATCGTCGATATGGTGGCTTTGTCGTATGTTGCTTATCTTTGGAGGCCGATACCCAAACAGGCGCCTGTAGGCTAGGGGAAAAGTTTATGTATTCGGTCTTGACAGCGGGGGCTGGACGATACACTTAACGAAGCGATCCATTCGTGTGTTTGGTATCGAGCACAAACATCTTGTGGTTGGTAGATCAAGAGCAGCAAGATATCCCGTCTCGATGACGAGGAGGAGAGTCCATGGCAGGTCGCAAGCGTACAACACGCAACGCGAACAGCACACCCAAAAAGCGCAAGAAAACGACGAAGAAAGCATCTTCCAAAAAGGCGGACCCCAAAAAGGCCCCTGGGAAGAAAGCTGAGTCGCGAAAGAAAAAGCGTCTTCCCAAGGGGTTGGTTGGAGAAGTTGAGCAGGGTGATGAGGCATTTGTTGAAGAAGAACAGGGTCTTGAAGAGGAAGACTCGGCTTGGAAGGGTGAAGGACCTCTCCTGATTCCAGAACATCGGCTGGAAGGAAGGCTCTCTGAGAGTGCAAGGCAAACCGTCCTTGCACCCGGGCTTGCAGAAGAGGGTGAAGTGGGAGCGGTCGAAAAAGACACTGGTAGCGAACGCGCTTTGATGAAGCGTGAGTCGCAGCGCGCTCCTAAGACACCCACTGCACACCACACGGATCGCTCAAAGGTGACTGTCCGAGAGATGGAAATCGATGATCTTGCTTCGGTTTTTCACCTTGGAGAGAAGTTGTTTACTTCGGAAAGTTATCCGATCTTGTACCGCACATGGGATGCTTACGAAGTGACGGGGCTTTTCCATTCGGACTCTGATTATTGCCTTGTCGCAGAAGGCCCAGACGAGGAGCTTTTGGGCTTCGTAATGGGAACAACAATCGACAAAGGCACCGCATGGACGTATGGTTACGTCACATGGCTGGGGGTCGCACCTGGATGGCAACGTGCGGGTGTGGGCCAACAGTTGATGGACGCCATCGAGGATCGGATGCTTGAGACCGAAGATGTTCGGATGTTTATCGTGGACACAAGCGCCCACAATCATCGTGGTATTCGGTTTTTCCAAAAGTTGGGCTTCGAGCAGATGCAAAAACACGTGTATCTCTGGAAGACACTGAAAGGAGACGCCGAGGCAAGAGTACGCTCTGTCAAAAGACGCCGTCGTGCAAGACAGCGTGTTGGGGAGCGCAGTGAGGAAAAGAAAGGGTAAGCGAGTTGCTATCTTTGTTGGAAAAAGCATTGGGTTTGGTGGATCGGGCACGGCTAGAACAGCGTTTGGTGGAGATGGTCGATATCTATTCGCCACCAGGTGACGAAGCAGACATCCTTGCCTACTTGGAACGTCTCTTGGAGACCCATGGTTTGTCCTTCAAGCGCCAAAGCGTAGAAGGCGGACACCACAACCTTTTGGTGCAGCTTGGTTCGGGAAAGCCCGAGTTTTGTTTGATGGGCCATGTGGACACGATCTTTTTGCGTCACATGGATGATCACAGCGCGCGTCGAACAGACGGTCGGATCGC